>CAVTRR010000012.1:0-123884 GCA_963737085.1 uncultured delta proteobacterium | reverse complement strand
CACCGCCTGGCCGCTCGCGTACATGGCGATCTTCATGGGCACGGTGCTCCGCTTCGCGCTCGGCGCCATGGCGCAGGCGCCGGGGTCCGCGCCGCCGCAGGGACCGCCGACCTGGTTCGGCCTCCTCTTCGTCGCGCACCTCGGGACGATGCTCGTCGCGCTCGGGCTGACGATCTTCTACGTCGTGCACGCCTACCGGTCGCCGCGCGTCCCGGAGACGCGCCGGGTCCTCTGGGTGGTCCTGAACATCCTCGGCGGCTTCGTCGGCCAGCTCGCGTACTGGTACCTGTTCATCTGGCGCGAGCCGGAGGTCCTCGACACGACGATCGCGCAGGGTGCGGCGAGGCGGTGACCTCCACCCCCTCACCCCGGCCCTCTCCCCCGCGGGGCGGGGGAGAGGGGGACTGACTTCACTCGACCCCGACCCCGACCCCGACCCCGACCCCGACCTCGACCCCGACCTCGACCCCGACCTCGACCTCGACCTCGACCTCGACCCCGACCCCGACCCCGACCCCGACCCCGACCCCGACCCCGACCCCGACCTCGACCCCGTTCCGCACGCAACGAGCCGCCCGCCCGCCCGCTCGTTCCAGGGGCGCCGCCCGTCACGCACGCCGGGCGGGCGAGATCGCGCGCCACCCCACGCATGGGGCGCATCGAAATGAATCGGAAGCCGTGACGCGTTGAGCGGGAACCATGCGTGTCCCCCTCGTCGCGTGCGTGGCTTTCGTCCGTCCTGCGCCGCACCGTTCGCCCTCGCCCGGGCGCGGCGAGGCGCGCGCATGACCCTCCGCGGCCCGAGCATCCGCAGGCGCATCTACGGCGGCTTCGCCGTGGTCCTCCTCCTCCTCACCGCGGAGCTCGCGGTCGCGCACCGCGGGCTCGACCGCGTGCAGGGGCTGCGGGAGGAGCTCGTAAGGGAGATCGATCCACCGAACGCCACGGCGGACGCCTTCGAGCGCACCGTCCTGCGCCGGGCCCTCGCCGTGCGGAACCTGGTCCTCACCGGCGAGCCGCGGCATCGCGACGAGTACGGCCGAGCGCTCGACGAGTCCCGCGCGCTCCTCGGCCGGCTGCGCGGCTACGACCTCGACCCGGAGAACCGCGCCGCGGTCGAGACCATCGTGGAGGCGGCGCGGGCGCACGCCGCGGAGACGGACGCGTTCCTCGCGGTGTTCGAGGAGGGGACCGCGGCGCTCGGCCCCGCAGAGCAGCGGCTCGCCGCGGCGCGCGAGCGCCTGCTCGGCCGCGTCCACGCCTTCATCGCGGCCCAGGGGGCCCGGCACGACGCGGCGGGCGCCCGCGCGGCGGAGCTCCAGCAGGACGTCTCGCGGGCGCTCTTCGCGACGGCGCTCCTCGTGACCCTCGCCCTCGCCCTCACCGCGTTCGTCACGGTGCGCGCGCTCCGCCGTCCGGCGCTCGCCCTCGTGCGGGCGGCGGGGGCGGTGGAGGGCGGGGACTACGGGCCCGCGCTCGCCCTCCCGAAGGGCGGCGCCGCCGCGGGCGGCGGCGAGCTCGGCCTCCTCGCGCACGCGCTCGCGCGCATGGCCGACGGCCTGCGCCGCCGCGAGGAGCGGCTCGCCGTGGAGGGCCGGATCGGCGCGGCCCTCGCCACCACCCTGGAGCCGCGCGCCACCGCCGAGGCCGCGCTGCGCGAGATCGCCCGGCACGTCGGCGCCGCCGCGGGCGCCGTCTACCTCGTGGAGGGCGAGGCGCTCGCCCGCGCCGCGGGGCTGCGCGCCTCCGGGCCGGACCTCCTCCGGCGCGAGGGGCTCGTGGCGGAGGCGCTCGCGGC
Source organism: uncultured delta proteobacterium (assembly GCA_963737085.1). Classification (GTDB taxonomy): domain Bacteria; phylum Myxococcota; class Myxococcia; order Myxococcales; family Anaeromyxobacteraceae; genus Anaeromyxobacter. The sequence continues at coordinate 122,086 of CAVTRR010000012.1, read as the reverse complement.
CGGGCGCCCGGCGGTGGCGGCCGGCATCCCCCGGGACCTCCCGTTCGCGCTCGACGCCGGGTTCGGCGAGGTGCGGCCGCGCAGCGTGCTCGCGGCGCCGCTCGTCGCGCGCGGCGAGGCCGTGGGGCTCATGCTCCTGGGCAGCGTCGGCGACCTCGACGCGGAGGCGGCGGCGTTCGTCGAGCGGGCGGGGGCCCAGCTCGCGGTCGCGCTCCAGAACACCCTCGCGCACCGGCGGCTCGCCGGGCTCGCCGCCGAGCTGCGGGTCTCGAACGGCCGGCTCCAGGCGCAGAACGAGGAGCTGCAGGCGCAGGGGGAGGAGATCCGCGCCCAGGCGGAGGAGCTCCAGGCGCGGAGCGAGGACGTCCACCGCCACAACGGCGAGCTGGCGGTGGCGCGCGAGGCGCTCGCGCAGAAGGCGGCAGCGCTCGAGGACGCGGACCGCCGCAAGAACGAGCTCCTCGCCACGATCGGCCACGAGCTGCGCAACCCGCTCGCCGCGGTGGCCACCGCGGGGCACCTGCTCGAGGCGAGCGGCGACGCCCGGGTCGCGCGCCACGCCGCGGTGATCGCGCGGCAGACCGGGCAGCTCAGGCGGCTCGTGGACGACCTCCTCGACCTCTCGCGGATCACCGAGGGGGGCATCGAGCTGCACCGCGAGTCGGTGGACCTCCGCGCCGCGCTCGGGCGGGCCGCCGACGCGGCCGCGCAGGCCGCGAGCGGCAAGGCGCTGCGCCTCGCCGTCCGGCCGGGGGAGGGCGCCATCCTGGTGGACGCCGATCCCGGGCGGCTCGCGCAGGTGCTCGCGAGCCTGCTCCAGAACGCGATCCGCTGCACGCCGCGCGGCGGCCGCGTGGTCGCGGCGGTGGACGCGGTGGACGGGCACGCCGTGGCCCGCGTCGCCGACGGCGGCGACCTCCCGCCCGAGCTGCGCCCCCGCCTCTTCGAGCCGTTCGTGGACGGAACGCACTCGGAGGCCGGCGAGGCGGGCTCCGGGCTCGGCCTCGCGCTGGCGCGCCGCCTCGTCGAGCTGCACGGCGGCGACGTCGAGGCGCGCGCCGCCGTGGAGGGGAAGGGGACGGAGATCGTCGTCCGGCTCCCGGTCTCCGTCGCCGCCTCTCCGGCCGAGGAGCGCCCGCGCCGGGCGGAGCGCGACATGCGCCTCAGCGTCCTCGTCGTGGAGGACAACCCGGACGTCGCCGAGACGACCGCCGACGCGCTCGAGCTCTTCGGCTACGCGGTGCGGGTCGCCCGCGACGCGGAGGAGGGGCTGCGCGCGCTGCTCGAGAGCCTGCCGGACGTCGCGCTGCTCGACATCGGCCTGCCGGGGCGCAGCGGCTACGACCTCGCCCGCGACATCCGGGCGCGCGTCGGGCGCGAGGGGGTGCGGCTCGTCGCCGTGACCGGCTACGGCCAGGACGGGGACCGCGAGCGGGCGCTCGAGGCGGGCTTCGACGTCCACCTCGTGAAGCCCGTGGACCTCGACCACCTGCGCGCCGTCATCGAGCGGCTGGCGTTCGAGGGCGCGGGCCCGGTAGTGGGCGCCGTAGCCTGAGGCTCACGCCGTCGGCCCGGGGCGGGGCGCGGCGACCGCGCGCTCGACGTCGCGGCTCCCGTAGCCCTCGGGGCGATCGGCCGGCGGGTGGGCGAGGAAGCACGCCACGATCCGGCCGAGGTACTGCTCGAACGGCTCGTGCACGAACCCGAGCTCGCTGCGGGCGCGCCCCGGGTCGAGGAACGACATCCACCGCCCGCTGAACGGCGAGATGCGCACCGGGTCGAGGCCGGCGTTCCGGAGCCGCTCGGCGGGGACCGGCACGATCTCGGCGCCGCTGCCGAGCAGCGCGCGCAGGCGGTGGACGAGCTCGGCGAGCGTGGGCGTCTCCTGCTGCGCGACGTTGTAAGCGCGGCCGAACGTCTCCTCGCGCCCCAGCACCTCGGCGAGGAAGCGCGCCACCTCGCCGCCGTAGACGTGGCGCACGCGGTGGGCCCCGCCGTCCGGCAGGAGGAGCGGGCCGCCGTCGAGCAGCCGCCAGAGGTACGCTTCCATCCGCCGGAAGTGATCCCGCTCGCCGTTCACCATCGGGATCCGCACGCGGGTCGCGGGGAAGCCGCTCCGCGCGTGGGCCTCCGCGAGCGCGTCCTCGCAGTCCCGCTTCCAGACGCCGTACTCCCACTCCCCGCGCTCCTCGGGGTCCTCGGGGCGCGCCATGACCGCCCCGTCGTAGTCCTCCTCGCGCGCGGCGCGCGGGCAGCGCTCGCGGCGCACGAGGTACACCTGCCCGGTCGAGACCATCACGTAGTGGCCGACGCGCCCCGCGAGCGCCGCCGCCGCGCTGCGGCCGTCCGCGCCGGTGTACGCGGCGAGGTCGACGACCGCGTCGAAGGTCCGGCCGGCGACGAGCCGGGCGAGGTCCGTGGAGCGGTCGCCGCGGAGCCGCTCGGCGCGCTCGCCGAACGGATCCGGGAGGCGGCCGCGGTTGAGGAGCGTGAGCCGGTGGCCCGCGGCGAGCAACCGCCAGCCGAGGAGCCACCCGACGAAGCGATTTCCGCCGATGACGAGGACGTTCACGCCCCCGGCGTGCCGCGGAATCGGCGCGCCGTCAAGCGGAACGTGCGGGCGCGCGCGCGCGGCGGGCGCGCTAGACTCGCCGGCCCATGGACACGAACGAGTTCCGCCGGCTCGGCCACGCCCTCGTCGACTGGATCGCGGCGTACCGCGAGCGGATGGGCACGCTGCCCGTCATGAGCCAGGCGGCGCCCGGCTCGGTCCGCGCCCGCTTCCCGGCCTCGCCGCCCGCCGAGGGCGGGAAGCTCGCCGAGGCCGTCGCGGCGCTCGACGAGGCGGTGCTCCCGGGCGTCACGAACTGGAACCACCCCGCCTTCTTCGCCTACTTCCCGTCCAACACGAGCCTCGCCTCGGTGCTCGGCGATCTGGCCTGCGCCGGCCTCGGCGCGCAGGGGATGAGCTGGCAGACGTCGCCCGCCGCCACCGAGATCGAGGAGGTGGTGATGGGGTGGCTCCGCCAGATGGTGGGGCTGCCGGAGGCGTTCACGGGCGTGGTGCAGGACACCGCGTCGGTCTCGACGCTCACGGCGCTCATCTGCGCGCGGGAGCGGGCGAGCGGCTTCTCCCAGAACGGCAAGGGGCTCCAGACGGGCGATCCGCCCCTCACGGTGTACGTGTCGGAGGAGGGGCACAGCTCGATCGAGAAGGCCGCCCTGCTCGCCGGCTTCGGGCGCGCCCACCTGCGCCTCGTGCCGACCGACGACGCGCACGCGCTGCGGCTCGACAAGCTCCAGCGCCTCATCGAGGAGGACCGGGCGCGCGGGCTGCGCCCCTGCGCCATCGTGGCGGCGACCGGCACCACGGCGACGACCGCCCTCGACCCGGTCGCCGGGATGGCGGCGCTCGCGGAGCGGCACGGCGCCTGGCTCCACGTGGACGCCGCGCTCGCGGGGACGGCGATGGTGCTGCCCGAGTGCCGCTGGATGTGGGAGGGGATCGAGCGCGCGGACTCGCTCGTGTTCAACCCGCACAAGTGGATGGGCATCGGCCTCGACTTCAGCGCGTTCTTCGTCCGGGACCCGCAGCACCTCGTGCGCGTGATGAGCACGAACCCCTCGTACCTGCGCACGGCGCACGACGGCGCCGTGACGAACTACAAGGACTGGGGCATCCCGCTCGGCCGCCGCTTCCGGGCGCTCAAGGGGTGGTTCCACCTCGTGGACGAGGGCGTCCTCGGCATGCAGGCGCGCATCCGGCGGGACCTCGAGAACGCGCGCTGGCTCGCGGACGAGGTGGACCGGGCCGAGGGCTGGGAGCGGCTCGCCCCCGTGCCGCTCCAGACCGTGTGCCTGCGCCACGTGCCCGCCGGCGAGAAGGACGAGGCGCGCATCGCGGCGCACAACCTCGCCGTCGCCGCCCGCGTGAACGGGACGGGGCGCGCCTACGTGACGCCGAGCGTGGTGAAGGGGCGGCAGCTCATCCGCGTCTCGGTGGGCGCGACCCCGACCGAGCGCAAGGACGTCGAGGCCGTGTGGCGGGAGCTGCGCGAGGCCGCCGAAGGGGCGGTGAGGGCGCGCGAGGGGAAGTGAGAGGCCCGCGGCGATCGCCGTGAGCTCCACCCCCTCACCCCGGCCCTCTCCCCCGCGAAGCGGGGGAGAGGGGGAGTGACTTTACTCGACCCCGACCCCGAGCTCCCGGCCTCGACCTCGACGGTCCCGGCCCCGACCGGTCGCCCGTTGCGCTCCGCGCGCCGCCCGCGCATAACACCGCCCGATGCCCGAGCGCCAAGGCGAGCTCCTCCTCCTCGTCCCGACCACGAGCTACCGGCTCGACGACTTTCGCGCCGCGGCGCGCCGGCTCGGCGTGCCGCTCGTCGTCGGGAGCGACCTCTGCCACAAGGTCGAGGAGCTGTTCCTCGAGCGCGAGGACCACGTCTCGCTCGACTACCGCCGGCCCGAGCGCGCCGCGGCGCAGATCGCCGACCTCGCGCGCGCGCGCCCGATCCGCGGGGTGGTGCCCGCGAGCGACCCCACCGCCGTCATCGCGGCGCTCGCCGCCGAGCGGCTCGGGCTGCCGCACAACCCGCCGGAGGCCGCGCGCCGCGCGGCCAACAAGCACGCCATGCGCGCCGCGCTCCGCGCGGCCGGTGTCCCCGTGCCGGACTTCCGTCTCTTCGCGCTCGACGGGGATCCCGAGCGCGCCGCCGCCGAGGCGCCGTACCCCTGCGTCCTGAAGCCGCTCATCTTCTCGGCGAGCCGCGGCGTCATCCGCGCCGACGACCGCGACGGCTTCGTCCGGGCGTGGCGGCGCATCGCGAGGCTGCTCCACGACACGCGCGCCGAGCGCCGCGCTCGCGAGGGCGACGCGGCGGAGCAGGTCCTCGTCGAGGCCTTCGTGCCCGGCGCGGAGGTGGCGCTCGAGGGGCTCCTGCGCGGCGGGCGGCTCGAGGTCCTCGCGATCTTCGACAAGCCCGATCCCCTCGACGGCCCGTTCTTCGAGGAGACGATCTACGTGACGCCGTCGCGCCACCCCGCCGCGCTCCTCGCCGAGGTCGAGCGGATCACCGCGGAGGGCGCCCGAGCGCTCGGCCTCGCCGAGGGGCCCGTGCACGCCGAGCTCAGGCTGTCGCCCTCGGGGCCGGTCGTCCTCGAGATCGCCGCCCGCTCGATCGGCGGCCTCTGCTCGCGCACGCTGCGGTTCGGGGCCGGGCTCTCCCTCGAGGAGGTGCTCGTCGCGCACGCGATGGGGCTCCCCCTCGCGTCGCTGCGGCGAGAGGCGCGCGCGTCGGGCGTGATGATGCTGCCCATCCCGCGCCGCGGGATCCTCCACGCCGTGGGCGGCGTGGAGGCCGCGCGGGCGGTCCCCGGCGTGGAGGACGTCGTCGTCACCGCGCCGCTCGGGCGCGAGGTGGTGCCCCTGCCGGAGGGCGACGCGTACCTCGGCTTCCTGTTCGCGAAGGGGGAGACGCCCGCCGCCGTCGAGGCCGCGCTGCGCGAGGCCCACCGCCGGCTCCAGCTCGACGTGCGAGCGCCGCTTCCGGTCGCGTGACAGGAGGGCGCGCGACGCGAGCCGCCCGCTAGCCCTTCATCGCGTCGAGCATGTGGTTCAGGACGTCGGTGTGCTCGCGCTCCGGGCTGAAGAGCACGACCTCTGCGTCCTTCACGACGCGCACGCTGTGGCCGGGCGGCCAGTAGAACAGGTCGCTCTCCTTGCACGTGTCCGACCTGCCGTCGGTGTACGTGACGACGACCTCTCCGGCGATCATGTACCCCCAGTGCGGCGCGTGACAGCTGTCGCCCGCGAGCCCCTTCAAGAGCGGCGCGATGTCGGTGCCCGCGGCGAGGGAGAAGTACTCCCCGCCCATGGCGCCGAAGCCGGTGGCGTCCCCGAAGTTCGGGGCCTGACGGGCGACTGCGCCGGGGGCGTCGATCTTCACGGGGATCTGGTCCTTGGCGACACGCATGGGAGCGTCCTTTCTCCGGCGCGAGGAGCCGCGCTCGGGCGTCCGACGCATAGGACCGCGTCCGAACGGGCGCGACCCATTCGCGCGTCCCGGCAGCGGGCACGGGGGCTCGCCTGCAAGGCGGCCAGCCGCTCGACGTCCCGATCCGGGCGCGAGCCGCCGCGCCGGACGTCAGGCGTCCTCGCGCCCGTCCCTCGCCCGCGCCTCGTCCTCGCGGTTCGTCACGGCCTCGCCGTCAACCTGCGCGTCGCCGCGGGGCCTCATCGAGCTCTCGAACTCCGGTCCGGTCATCCAGGTCCTGGACACGCCAGGCGTCGGCTCCGCTCAGCAGAACCAGGCGTGCGTGAGCCGCGGCGCGCGGCGCTGGTCGGCCGCGAGCGTGCGGACGTGGCCGTGGGGCAGCCCCGCCGCCGCGAGCGCGAGCGCCTTCACGCGCGCGATGGTCGCGAGCGGCGCCTCGCCGTTCGCCTCGCCCGCCTCCACCTCCGCCGCCACGCGCGCCTGCAGCGCGTCCATGCGCGGGTCGAGGTGCGACCAGCGCCAGCTGAGCGCCCCCTCGTCGAGGCCGCCCCAGGCGACGCCGGGCTCGCCCTCGAGCAGCGAGCCGGGCGGCACGAGGAGCCGGATCGAGAGCTGGACGGGGTCGAGCTGGCCGAGGAGGCCGCGCGCCTCGAGCACCTCGAGCAGGTCGAGGTAGTCCTCGAGCGACGCCCAGGGCGTGAAGGGGACGAGCGACGGGCGCAGCGGGAGCCGCGCGGCGGCGCACAGCTCGAAGGCGAGGAGCGCGTCGGCGCGGGTGTGCCCCTTCGCGAGCTTCTCGAGCACGCGATCGGAGAGCGACTCGACGGCGGACGTGACGAACGCCGCGCCGAGCGCGGCGAGCTCGGCGACCTCGCCGCCGTGGCGCACGAGGTGCTCGACCTTGGCGGTGAAGTCGAAGGTGAGGCGGGGGTGGCGCGCGTGGAGCGCCCGCGCGATGCGCAGGGCGTGGAGCGGGCCGTTCAGGAAGTCGGGGTCGCCGAAGGTGAGGTGCCCGGCGCCGGCGGCCACCTGGCGGTCCACGTCCTCGAGGACGATCTCCTCGGGCACCGCGAAGAACCGGCCGCCGTAGACCGGCACCACCGGGCAGTGGCGGCAGCGGTGCTTGCAGCCGCGCGTCGCCTCCGTGTAGCCCGCGACGCGCTGGACCCCGTCCGTCCCCTCGAACCGCGCGTAGCGGTCGAGCGGCGGGAGCCCGTCGCGGCTCGGGACGGGATGGTCGAGCCGGCGGCGCGGGGCGGCCGCGCCGCCGCGCAGGACGAAGCGGCCGAGGTCCTCGCCGGCCTCCGCCGCCCGGGCGAGGGCGACGAGGTCCTCCTCGCACTCGCCGCCGAGCACCGCGCGGGCGCCGGCCCGGACGAGCAGGTCCGCGTTGAGCGGCGCGTAGAGCCCGTGGAAGCAGAGGAGGGCGCCGGGGTTCTCGGCCCGCACCCGCGCCGCCAGGGCGAGGCCGAGCCGGAGCGCGGTGTGCATCGGCACGGAGATCGCGACGAGGCGCGCCCGCCGCAGCCGCGCGAGGTCGAGCCCCTCCACGGCGAGGTCGAGCGCCGCCGGCCGGAAGCCCGCGCGCTCCAGGAACGCCTTGGGGAGCGCCAGCCCGTGCGGCGCGTGTCCCAGCTCGTAGGTGGAGGCGAGGAGGATGTCGCCGGGCTCGCGCACGCGCGCGCCGCGACTAGCCCTTGGACGGCGGGGGCCGGTAGTCCGGCGGGACCTGGGCGCCCTCGCCGAAGAAGAACTGCTCCGCCTGCTCGTAGAGGATCTGGGTGGTGCGCGGGTCGCTCGGCGCGAGCCGGTACTCGTTCAGGATCATCTTGAAGTGCTCGAGCCACATCTTCCAGGCCTCCTGGGAGATGTTGTCGTAGATCCGCTGCCCCAGCTCGTTCGCGAACGGCTTGGAGGTGAGCCCCGGCAGCTCCCTGCCGAGCTTCTTGCACGTCACCATGCGCGCCATTCCTGCGTCCTTTCGGGGGCAAAGGGGCCGAGACGCCCGGGAAGATAGGCAATCTCGGCCCCGGATGCACGCCGCAGCGGCGGGGCGCGCGGACGCGACCCGGTCAGGACAGCAGGGACACGGGCGGGACGGAGAGCGCCTTGGCGAGCGACTCCAGCGTGTCGAGCGGCGGGGTGCGCTGGCCGCGCTCGAGCATCGAGATGTACGAGACGGACAGGCCGGCCTTGGCGGCGAGGGTCTCCTGGGACAGCTTGCGGCGGAGCCGCTCGCTCTTGAGGTTCACCGCGAACTTGTCTGCGAGAGGGGCCATCGGGTTCCTCGGCGTCTTGCGGGAGATCGTGTATTGCGGAAACCGCAACTCGTTGTGCGGGACCCGCACGACGCGAGAAATAGCACCTCTCGTGCGGGCCGGCCAGGCAGTGCGTGTCCCGTGTCCCCGCGACGGGACGGCGCGGCGGGGCCCCGCGGACCCGGGGGGCGTCAGCGGCGGGCGCGCGCGCCCGGGAACGGGACCGCGTAGCGCGCGAGGAGCCGCCGGAGGGCGAAGTAGGACACCCCGAGCGCCTTCGCGAGCCCGCGCGCGTCCCCGGCGAAGAGCTGCGCCGAGGCGAGCAGGTACCGCCGCGCGGCCTCCCTGAAGGCGAGGACGTCCTCCCGCGCGTGGAGCGGCCGGAACCCGGGGACGGCCAGCACGAGGTCGCCGGAGAGCTGCGCGAGCCGGCCGCGCGCGGCCTCCGCCTCCTCCTCGTTCCGCGCGATGAGGAGGGTGAGGCGGCGGCGGTCGATGGCGAGCTCGAGGGCGCGCTCGAGCCCCTCGCACCCCTCGCTCGCGCAGTCGTGGAAGAAGTCGGCCCCGGCCATGACGGCGGCGATGGCGTCCGAGGTGGGCGCGGCGCGGGCGAAGGCGAGGATGGCGAGGTCGGCCCTCGCCTCGCGCAGGTCGCGCACCACGTCGAGGCCGCTCCCCGCGCGCGCCGAGAGGTCGATCGCGGCGGCGGTCACCGCGCCGCTGGCGCGGCGGCGCACCTCGTCCCGCCCGTGGGCGACGGCGATCCTGAAGCGGGGGTGGCTGCCGCCCACCTCGGCGCTCCGCCGCCCGGGGACGAGCGAGAGCCGCGCCTTCGCCGCGCGCTCGAGGGCGGCGTCCTCCACCGACAGGAGGAGCCGGTGGTCGAACTCGTCGGGGCGTTCCCAGCGCCTGCGCCGCGGCATGGAGGGGGTCTAGCACGACTCCCCGGGCCGTTCACGTTCCGTGCGGCGGCCGCAGCAGGATCACCTCGACCCGGTCGCCCCGCGCCAGCCGGGTCCGCCGGGCGGGCAGGATCGCCAGGGCCTCGTGGCCGGCCGTCGAGGAGAGGTCGCCGCTCACCTGCGTCCGCAGCGGCTCGGCGACGAGCTCGCCGTGGACGGAGCGCAGCCGCGCCCGCAGGTAGACCTCGAGCCCTGCGGGCTTCTGCTGGGCCGTCCCGAGCCGCGCGGCGACGCGGAGGCGCCCGCTCCCCGCGAGCCCGGCGAGCGCGCGCAGCGCGGGGCGGACGAACAGCTCGAACGTGACGAGGGCGCTCGCCGGGTTCCCCGGCAGGCCGAAGACCGCGGTCCGGCCCCAGCGGCCGAAGGCGAACGGCTTCCCCGGCCGCATCGCCACCCGCCAGAAGTCGAGGCGGGCCCCGGCGCGCGCGAGCGCGTCGCGAACGAGGTCGCGGGCCCCCACCGACACCCCGCCGATCGTGACGAGGGCGTCGAGGCCCCGCGCCGCGGCGAGCGCGCGGCGGAGCGACGCCGCGTCGTCCCGCGCGATGGGCAGCACCACCGGCTCGGCCCCGGCCTCGCGGGCGGCCGCCGCGAGCGCGTGGCCGTTCGACTCGACGATCTGCCCGGCGGAGGGGGCCCGGCCCACCGGGACGACCTCGTCGCCGGTGGGGAGGATGGCGACGCGCGGCCTGCGGTGGACGAGGAGCTCGCCGCGCCCGAGCCCGGCGGCGAGGCCGATCGTCCCCGGGTCCACGGGCGCGCCCGCCCGCGCCGCCACCTCGCCTCTGGCGAGGTCGGAGCCGCGCCGCCGCACGAAGCGGCCGCGCAGCGCGGCCCTCCCGAAGACCGCGCCGCGGCGGCCGCGGCGCACCTGCTCCTGCTGCTCCACCGCGTCCGCGCCCTCGGGCAGCGGGGCGCCGGTGAAGATCCGGCAGCACGCCCCCGACGGAAGGGGGACCCCCGCGGGGCGGCCGGCGAAGACCTCGAACGCCACCGGCAGCGCCACCCCGGCCCGGCGCGCGTCGGACGCCCGCAGCGCGTACCCGTCCATCGTGGAGGCGTCGAACGCGGGGAGGTCGGCCTCGGCGGCGAGATCCTCCGCGAGGGCGCGGCCGAGGGCGTCGGCGAGCGGCACGCGCTCGCCGGGGAGGGGAGCGACGTCGGACAGCGTCGCGAGGAGGCGGGCGCGGGCGGCGTCGGGTCCGAGCACGAGGCGGTTATACCCCGCCCGCACGCGGGCGGGCGCCGGTCGATTCGCGGCGCTGCGGGCGCCCGTCGAGTAGACTCCGCCCGCATGGCGAACGATGGGCAGGAGCGCCGCCGGGCGGCGCTGGTCGAGCAGCTCAAACGCGCGGAGGGCAAGCCCCTCTCGCTGCACGAGCTCATGCAGCGGGCGAGGCTCCACCCCGGCGAGCGGACCGAGGCGAAGCGCGCGCTGCGCGATCTGGCGAAGGACGGGGCGGTGCGGCGCGACGGCAAGCGCTACGCGACGGCGGGCGCCGCCCGCGAGAAGGCCCCGGCGGCGACCGTCGCCCCGGCCCGCCGCGGCGCTTACGGGCTGCGCGCGGGCGCCGGCCCGGGCCCCGAGGCGGCGGCGGAGCGGGGGGCGAGCGCCTCCCGCGGCGCGCGGCGGGGCGGGCTCCTCGGCACGCTCAAGAAGCACCGCGACGGCTTCGGCTTCGTGGCGCGCCTCGACCGCCAGGGCGACGACGTGTTCGTCCCGCCCGACGAGGCGGCGAAGGCGATCGACGGCGACCTCGTGCGCGTGGAGGTGGTGCCGGCGCGCGGGGGCCGCAGCGCCGGCCGCATCCTCGAGGTGGTGGAGCGGCGCCGCCGCCTCCTCGTCGGCACCTACCACGCCCGCGGCGATCACAGCTTCGTCGTGCCCGCCGATCCGGGGCTCGACGCCTACGTGCCCGTGCCCGAGTCGCGGGTCGCCGAGGACGGCGAGGTCGTGAAGGTCGCCCTCGACCCGGGGGCGGGGCGCCTCGCGGGCAGCGTGGTCGAGGCGATCGGCCGTCCGGGCGAGCCGCGCGTCGAGGTGCTGAAGGTCGCCTACGCGAAGGGCTTCGCCGACGTCTTCCCGGAGGCGGTGCAGCGCGAGGCGCAGGCCGTGCCGGACAAGGTGCGGGACGAGGACCGCCGCGGCCGGCGGGACCTGACGCACCTGCCGCTCGTCACCATCGACGGCGAGGACGCCCGCGACTTCGACGACGCCGTCTTCGTGGAGCGCATCGTCGGCGCGAAGGGGAAGCCGCTCTACCGGCTCGTCGTCGCCATCGCCGACGTCGCCCATTACGTGCGGGCCGGGACCGCGCTCGACGACGAGGCCGTGCGCCGCGCCACGAGCGTCTACTTCCCGATGCAGGTGCTGCCCATGCTCCCGGAGCGGCTCTCGAACGGGATCTGCTCGCTCAACCCGGCCGTGGAGCGGCTGTGCATGGTGGCGGACCTCGTCGTGGACGGCAGCGGCGAGACGAAGACCGCCGAGGTGTACGAGGCCGTCATGCGCAGCGCCGCGCGCTGCACCTACACCGAGGTCGCCCGCGTCCTCGACGGCGAGAAGGTCCCGCAGCGCGAGCGCTTCCGCGCCGACTTCGAGCTCATGGCGGAGCTGCAGGCGAAGCTCACGGCCATGCGCCGCCGGCGAGGCGCCATCGACTTCGACCTGCCGGAGGCGAAGATCGTCCTCGCCGAGGACGGGCAGGTGTCGGCCATCGAGAAGCGGCCGCGCAACCGCGCCCACCGCGTCGTCGAGGAGTTCATGCTCGCCGCCAACGAGGCGGTGGCCCGCTGGTTCGGCGCGCGCGACCTCCCCACCATCTACCGGGTCCACGGCGTGCCGGACGAGGAGAAGCTCGAGGGGTTCCTCGAGCTGGCGCGCACCCACGGCTTCGACGCCCCCGACGGCGGCGGCGACCCGCGGGCGCTCAACGAGCTGCTCGAGGAGCTGAAGGGGCACGCGCAGCAGCGGGCCCTGAACCAGCTCCTGCTCCGCGCCATGATGCAGGCGATCTACAGCCCCGAGAACATCGGTCACTACGGGCTCGCGGCCGAGCACTACCTGCACTTCACCTCGCCCATCCGGCGCTACCCCGACCTCGTCGTCCACCGGCTCCTCAAGGAGGAGTGGGCGCGCCGGCAGGGCGACGCGGTGCGCGGCACGCCCGCCCCGCGCCTCGTGGAGCTCGCGGCGGTCTCCTCGGAGCGCGAGCGCGCTTCGATGGAGGCGGAGCGCGAGATCGCGAGCTTCTACGCGGCGCTGTTCATGAAGGACAAGGTCGGCGAGCGGTACGACGGCGTCGTCGCGGCGGTCGTCGAGTTCGGCCTGTTCGTCGAGCTCGAGCCCTGGTTCGTGGAGGGGCTCGTGCGGGTGGAGGACCTCGGCGGCGCCTTCGCCCTCGATCAGGTGCAGCACGCGCTGGTGGACGCCGCGAGCGGCCGCGCCTTCCGGGTGGGCGACAAGGTGCGCGTCGAGGTGGTCTCCGCGAGCCCCGCCCGCCGCCGCATCGAGCTCGGGCTCGTCGAGAAGGGCGGCGCCGTCAGGCGGGAGGGAGCCGGCCGCGCCGCAGCGCCGAGAGGAAGCGCCGCGCCTCCGCGAGGGCCCCCCCGCTCCGGGCGGGGCCCGGCGAAGTCGAAGGGGAAGCCGAAGGGGAAGCAGGGTGGTCCGCGGCGCCGCGGTCGGGGACGAAGGTGACCGACGCGGGGTCCTCGGGCGCGAAGGAGACGGCGAGCCGCCGCGCCCGCAGCGCCGCGAAGAACGGCTCCCAGCCGCACCGGTCGCCCGGCTCGCCTGCCGGGACGAGGGCCGGGCCCCCGTCGCGCAGGGCGGGGGAGAGGCGGAGCCGCCCCGCGAGGTGGATGACGTCGGCGCGGTCGACCGTGACGGGCATGGGGCTCTCCCGGGGATAGCGCCGGGAAGCGTAGCCTGCTAGTCACGGGAGGTGACCGTCGCCGATGGGGCCCTCCTCGCAGCCGCGGCAGCGGTCGCCGGCGTCGTGAACGCCGTCGCCGGGGGCGGCACGCTCCTCACCTTCCCGGCCCTGCTCGCCGCCGGCATCGCGCCCGTCCCGGCGAACGCCACGAACACGGTGGCGCTCTTCCCCGGGCAGCTCGCGTCCTCGCTCGCCTACCGCAGCCACATCGCGGACGAGCGGCGGCGCGCGCTGTCCCTCTCGGTGCCCTCGATCCTCGGCGGCAGCCTCGGGGCGTGGATGCTGCTCTCCCTGCCCGAGTCGTCCTTCGAGAAGGCGGTGCCGTGGCTCATCGTGTTCGCGTGCCTGGCGCTCGCGTTCCAGGGGCAGCTCAAGCACCTCGTCGCCCGCGCGCGCCACGCGAACCACCCCGCCGCGCTCTGGATCGCGCAGCTCCTCATCTCGATCTACGGTGGCTACTTCGGCGCGGGGATCGGGATCCTGATGCTCGCCGCCATGGGGATCCTGCTCCCCTCGTCGATCCAGCACGCGAACGCGCTCAAGGTCCTCTTCTCGCTCCTCATCAACGCCGTCGCGGCGGGCATCTTCGTCGTGTCGGGGACGGTGCGGGCGCCCGAGGCGGCGCTCATGGCCGCCGCGGCCATCGCGGGGGGCTTCCTCGGCGCGCGGCTCGCCCAGCGGCTCCCGCCGTTCGGCATGCGGCTCTTCGCGATCGGCGTCGGCCTGTTCGCGGCCGGGAAGATGCTGCTGCGCTAGAGCGCATCCCATAACCCGGGACGCCTGCTGCGACGCACGCTGGCTGCCTGCGCCGGGCAGACTCCTCCCTGCGCTGCTCGCCGTACCAACAGGTACGGCTCCGCTGCTCGGTCGTCGTGTGCCCGGCTCGGCGACGCCATCGTGCGTCTCGCGACGGCGCCGGGTTACGGGATGCACTCTGGCCCCGGGGGTCGGGTGGGGCCCGGCCGGCCCCGCGGCGGCTCATGGCGCGGGCGCGTACGGGCGCGCGTCGCGCAGCGCGAGCGCGCCGTTCGCCTCGAGCTGCCGGTCCCACCACCAAGCGCCCATGCGGAGGGCGAGGGCGAGGCGGACGCCGCCGAGCGCCCCGGCCCCGACCCGCTCGCGCCTCGCGAGCGCGGCGACGGCGCGGGGGTCGAGCCGGCCCCTGGACGCGAGCGCCCGCCCGAGCCCCTCGAGCCGTCGCAGCGTGGCGCGCTCCATGAAGGGTGGCCGGTCGCGCATCCCCTCCGCGCCGGGCTTCAGGAGCGTCCCGAGGTGCGGCGAGCCGAGGCGGCGCGCGAGCTTCTCGAGCCAGCGCCCGACGGGGCGCAGGTGGAGCGCCTCCGGGAACCCGTTCTGGACGAGGAAGAGCAGCGCCGGGTTGCCCCGCCTGCCGACGAACGGCGCGAGCCGCTGGACGAACGCGACCGCGGGCGCGGGCAGCGCGTCGTCGTAGAGCGGGAACGCGAGCAGCACGGCCTCGGCCGCGGGAAATGCCCGGACCGCCTCCTCGGCGTGCGCCGGCCGGACGAGGTGGAGCGGTCCCTCGACCTCGCCGCCCGCGGCGGCGAACCCGGCGAGGAAGGGGCGGAGGAGGAGCCCCGTGTTGCTCCGCGGGCCGCGGGGCGAGCCGTCAAGCACGTGCAAGCGCATGGCAGACCTCCTCGGGGGTGCGCGCGGTCGAGGCGGCGTAGGCGAGCGTCGAGTGCATGTTCGTCGCCATGCGGCGGGAGAGGAGGACGAGGAGGTCCTCGTCCTCGCGATCGCAGGCGTCCGCGCCGTAGAGCAGGGCCAGCCTGGGGTACCGGTCGTAGCGGGCGCGGTGGTGGAGCTCGCCGCCGACGACGTCGAAGTGCGGGTGCAGGATGGGGAGCATCCGCTCCATCGCGCGCCGCGACAGCGCGGTCGTCATCCCCATCGAGGTGGGCGAGGCGACGACGAGGAGCTCCGACGCGAGCAGCGCGCGCACGAGCTCGTCCGTCCCGTCGCGGATGCCGCAGCGCCCCGGGGTCTTCGTCCAGCACTCGAAGCACCCCTTGCACTGGCAGAGGGTGCGCTCGCGCAGCCGGAAGCGGCGCACGCGATGGCCGCCTGCGAGGAGCCCGTGCTCGACCGCGCCGACCCAGGCGTCCATGGCCCCCGCCGCCTCGGCGCCGTCGAAGATCGTGATCCGCATCGCTCGCTCCCGGGCCAGGGCCCCGTGGGCATCTTGACGGCGACAAGATAGGGCGCCCAACTTGTCGCTGTCAAGATGGGCGTGCTAGGTTTCCCCGATGGCCAGACGCACCGCGCCCAAGCCGCCCGGCCGGTACCACCACGGCGAGCTGCGCCGCGCGCTCCTCGACGGGGCGCTCGCCGTCATCGAGCGCGAGGGCGTCTCGGCGCTCTCGCTCCGGGAGCTCGCGCGGCGGCTCGGGGTGTCCCACGCCGCCCCGGCCCATCACTTCCCGGACAAGACGGCGCTCCTCGTGGAGATCGCGCGCGAGGGCTTCGAGCGGTTCGGCGCCGCCCTCGCCGCCGTCGCCGCCGAACGCGCCCCCGACGGCGAGGCGCGGCTGGCGGCGGTCGGCCGCGCGTACGTGGCGTTCGCCCTCGCCCACCCGGCCACGTTCCGCGTGATGTTCGGGCGCGAGATCGCGGAGCTGCGCCCGCCGCCGGCGGCCCTCGCCGGCGCGAGCGAGCGGGCGTACGAGGTCCTGCTGCACGCGGTCGAGGCGGTGCTCGCCGGCGTTCCGCGGGAGCGGCGGCCGCCGAGCGAGCAGGCCGCGTTCGCCGCGTGGGCCACCGTGCACGGGGCGGCGATGCTGTGGCTCGACGGGCCGCTCCGGTGCGCCGGGCCAGAGCCCGAGGCGCGCGCGCGCTTCGAGGCGGGGCTGGAGCTGCTGCTCCGGTCCGCCGGCGCGATCGTCGCGGGGGGATCGGGGTCGGCGGGGGGGCGGCGCCGGTGACGCGGTGCCGCCGGCGGCAGCCAGGCCTGCGGCGCCCGGTCGGTCGCCGGTCGCCAGCTCCCCGCCCCCAATGCGCCGGAACCGGCCCGGTTGACCGGACCGAACGGTCGTGCTTATTTCAGCGCCGTGGGGAAAGGCGACCAGACGCGCGAGGCCATCCTGGAGCGGGCGCTGACGCTCGCGAGCCGGATAGGGCTCGACGGGCTGAGCATCGGCAGCCTCGCCGAGGAGCTTGGGCTCTCGAAGAGCGGGCTCTTCGCGCACTTCAAGTCGAAGGAGGCGCTCGTCGTGCAGATGCTCGAGCGCGCGGGCGAGCGCTATCTCGAGGTCGTGGTGAAGCCGGCGCTCGCCGCGCCGCCGGGCGAGCCGCGGGTCCGCGCCCTGTTCGAGCGGTTCCTGCGCTGGCCCGAGCTCGTCCCCCAGCCCGGCGGGTGCATCTTCGTCGCCGCCTCCATCGAGCTCGACGACCAGCCCGGCGCCGCGCGGGAGCTGCTGGTCCGTATGCGGAGGGAGTGGCTCGACTTCGTCGCCGGCGCCGTTCGCCGGGCGATCGACGCCGGGCACTTCCACGCGAAGGTCGATCCCGAGCAGTTCGCCTTCGAGATGGAGGGCATCGGGCTCATGTGGCACCACGCCTCCCGGCTCCTTCGCGATCGCCGGGCCGGCGAGCGGGCGCACCGCGCCTTCGAGGCGCTCCTCGCCTCCGCGCGCGCCTGAACCCTCACCCGGAGGTCTCCATGGAAACCATCGCCTTGCCCAAGAACAGCACGACCGTTCGCGCTTTTTCGGCCCCCTGGCCGCTGCGGGCGGCTCTCGCGGCGGCGGCGGTGCTCGCCCCGTCGCTGGCGGCGTACGCGGGCGAGCAGCTCTTCCTCAGGCCGCCGCGCCGGCGAGCCTCGCCGCGGGAGCAGGCGGCGCTCGCCGCGGGCGAGCCGTTCCTGGTCGCGGCGGGACGGGAGACGCTCCGCGCGTGGCGCTTCGGCGCCGGGCCGGCCGTGCTCCTCGTGCACGGCTGGGGTGGGCGCGGCGGGCAGCTCGCGCCGCTCGTCCCTCCGCTCCTCGCCGCCGGCTGCGCGGTGATCGCCTTCGACGCGCCGGCGCACGGCGCGTCCACGGGACGCCTCGCCTCGGGGATCGCGTTCGCGGAGGCGATCGCCGCGGTGGCGGCGCAGGTGAAGGCCCGCGCCGCGCTCGGCCACTCGATGGGCGCCGCCGGCCTGGGCTGGGCGATCGCGAGCGGCCTCGAGCTCGACGCGGCGGTCATGCTCTCGCCGCCGAGGAGCGTCGCCCGGTTCTTCCGGCAGTTCTGCGACGCGCTCGCGCTGCCGCGGGCGGTCGAGGACGCGCTGCGGGCGCGGCTCCGCCGCCGGTACGGCGTCTCCCCGGAGGACTTCGACCTGTGCCGGCGCGCCGGCGCGAGCCGGACGCCGCTCCTCGTCGTCCACGATCGGGAAGACCGCGAGGTGCCGTGGACCGACGGGGCGGCGGTCGCCCGGGCGTGGCCGGGCGCGACGCTCTCGAGCACGAGCGGGCTCGGCCACCGGGCCATCGTCCGGGACGCGACCGTCGGCGCGGCGATCGCCTCGTTCGTGCAGGGGCACCTCGCCCGCTGCGGCTGCGGTCGCCTCGCCGAGGCGGACCGCGCCGACCTGGGGCCCACGTGCGCGGCGTGCGCGCTGGATCGGGACCTGTTCGACCGCGCCGCGCGGTGGTGACGGCGCTCCTCGCGCACGGTCGACGCCTCAGGCGCAGGCGTGCGCGTCACCCGCGTCGCGCGCGCACGCCGTGCAGCCCGCCGGGCCGGCGCGCCGGACGGGGAGCCTGACCTCGAACCGGGCTCCGCCGTGGAGGCCGTTCCCGCCGGAGAGCCGCCCGCCCACCGCGCTCACGTACTCGTGGGAGAGCGCGAGTCCCAGGCCGGTGCCGGTGCCGGGCGGCTTGGTCGTGAAGAACGGCTCGAACAGGTGCGCGAGCGCCTCGGGCGGGAGCCCCGTGCCCCCGTCCTCCACCACGAGCGAGACCTCGTCCCCGCGCAGGGCGACGGAGACCGCGATCCAGCGGCGGCGCTCGTCGTCGACCTCCTCCACGGCGTCGGCGGCGTTCACGAGCAGGTTCAGGAGGACCTGGACGAGCCGCTTGCGGCAGATGCGCAGCGGGGGGAGGGCGCCGGCGACGTCGACGAGGACGACCGTCCGGCGGGTGCGCACCGACGCGAGCCGCAGCGCCTCCTCCACGGCGCCGGCGCAGTCGGTCTCGCAGGGCTCGTCCGCGTCCTCGCGGGCGAAGCCGCGCAGGTCCGTGACGATGCGCCGGATGCGCTCGACGCCGAGGAGCGCGTCCGACAGCGCGGGGCCGAGCGCCTCCCGGGCGCCGAGGCCGGCGGGGCTCGGGGAGGAGATCGCCTCGGCGGCGTAGACGAGGTTCGCCTTCACGAAGGCGAGGGGGTTGTTGATCTCGTGGGCGACGCCGGCGGCGAGCCTGCCCACGACCGCCAGCCGCTCGCTCGTGGCCCGGCGCCGCTCGCTGAGCGCGAGCGCGGCGGCGGCCTCGGCGCCCGCGCGCGCCGCCGCGAGCTCGCCGCGGAAGAGCGCGCCGCCCACGTGGCTCGCGTACGCGGCGATCGCCCCGCCGGCGACGCCCGTGCCGACCCAGCGGACGATCTCGAACGCCCCCGTCCCCGCCCCCCAGAGCATGAGCCCGCCGGCCGCGATGCCCGTCACCCCGCTGGCGGTGGCCGCGAGGAGGTGGCCGGGGAGGAGCACCTGCATGCAGAGCGGCATGAGCAGCAGGAAGGCGAAGTAGCCGCCGCGCGGGCCGCCGGTGGCGGCGACGATGACGAGCACCGCGCCGGCCGTCGTCGCGCCCATGAGCCCCGCCGCCGCCGCCGGCCGCGGGGTGGTCCCGCCGAGGAGCGCGGCGCCCCCGAGCAGCGCCAGCGTCCACGCGAGCCGCGCCAGCAGCACGACCGCGAGCCGCGAAGGCGACGTGGCCTGCGCGACGTCGAGGATCGCGAAGGGGGCCACGAGCAGCGCGCAGAGGAGCGCCGTCCGCCGCTGGTGGCGGAGCTGGACGGGCGAGACCCCGGGCGCGCTCACGCCGGCGAGCAATGCACGAACGGCGCCGGGTCGGACACTTAGTGAAATCGGGCCGGTCGGCGGGGCGGCCCACGGGTGCGGTTCGCCCCGGGGTGAAAAACGAGCCCCGGGCCGCGGTCCGGGCCGGGCTACTTCGCCGCGAGCTGCGTGAAGAAGATGAGCGCCTCGAGGGCGTTGGTCGTGGTGAGGAGGCCGGCGAGGTCTCCCCTGTCGCCCAGCACGAGGACGCCGTTCAGCTTGCGGTCGCGCAGGAGCTTCGCGACCTCGGCGATGGGCGTTTCCTGCGCCACCGTGTGCGGCTTCGGGTTCATCGCCGCCTTCACCGGGGTCTTGGAGAGCAGGTAGTGCAGCTCCCACTGGTCGAGGCTCGTCGCCTTCGCCGGCATGTAGCCGTAGAGCATCTTCTCGGTGACGAGGCCGACGAGCCGCCCCTTCTTCATGACCGGGAGGCGGCGGATGTTCTTCTCCTTGAGGAGGTGGATGGCCTCGATCACCGAGGCGTCCTGCTCGATGGTGATCGGGTTCCTCGTCATCCACTCGCCGACGCTGAGCTTGTTCGCCATGATCAGATCCCCAGGAAGGCCTTCTTGACGTGGGCGTTCTCGAGCAGCTCCGCGCCCGTGCCGGAGAGTACCACCCGCCCCGTCTCGAGCACGTAGGCGCGGTGCGTGATGTGCAGCGACTGGTAGACGTTCTGCTCCACGAGCAGGATGGTCGTGCCCTGCCTGTTGATCTCCTTGATGATCTCGAAGATGTTCCGGACGAGCAGGGGGGAGAGGCCGAGGCTCGGCTCGTCGAGGAGCATGACCTTCGGGTTCCCCATGAGCCCGCGGGCGATGGCGAGCATCTGCTGCTCGCCGCCCGACATCGTGCCGCCGAGCTGCCCCTTCCGCTCGGCGAGGCGCGGGAAGAGCGTGAAGGCCCGCTCCATGTTCCGCTCGCGGTCCTTGCGCGTGGCCTTCACGAAGGAGCCCATGCGCAGGTTCTCGACGACCGTCATCTCCGGGAAGATGCGGCGCGCCTCGGGCACCTGGACGACGCCCATCTCCACGACCTCGTGGGACTGGAGGCGCGTGACGTCCACGCCGTCGAGGGTGATGGTGCCGGAGGCGGGGCGCACGAGGCGCGAGACGTTCTTCAGGATGGTGGACTTGCCGGCGCCGTTCGCGCCGAGCACGGTGACGATCTCGCCGTCCCGCACCTCGAGGTCCACGTCCCAGAGGACCGCGAGGTCCCCGTAGGAGAAGTTGAGCTTGCGGATCTGGAGCGTCGCCATGGCTCAGGCCTCGACCCGCTCGCCCAGGTAGGCGGCGATGACGTCGGGGTTGTTCGCGACCTCGGCCGGGGGGCCCTCGGCGAGCTTCTCGCCGGAGTTCAGCACCACGATCCGGTCCGAGATCCGCATGATGGCCTTCATGTCGTGCTCGATCACCACCTGGGTGAACCCGCGCCGCTTCAGCTCGAGGATGAGCTGGATGATCTCCTCCTTCTCGCCGGTGTTCAGCCCGCCCATCACCTCGTCGAGGAGGAGCATCTCCGGCTTCGTCGCGAGCGCGCGCGCGATCTCGAGCTTCTTGCGCTCGCCGATGGGGAGGCCGCCGGCGAGGAAGCTCGAGCGGTGATCCAGCCGGACGATCCCGAGCTGCTCGTGCGCCACCTCGCGCGCGGTCCTGAGCGACGCGGTGCGCATGAGCGCCCCGACCAGCACGTTGTCGAGCACGGTCATCTTCGCGAGGGGACGGACCTTCTGCCAGGTGCGCACCATGCCGAGGTGGCAGACCCTGTCCGGCTGCAGGCCGTTGAGGCGCGTGCCCTTGAAGAGCACCTCGCCCTTCGTGGGCGGGTAGTACCCGGTGATGCAGTTGAACAGGGTGGTCTTGCCGGCGCCGTTCGGCCCGATGAGCCCCATGATCGTCCCCTGCTCCACGGAGAAGGAGACGTCGGAGTTGGCCGCGAGGCCGCCGAACAGCTTGTAGACGTTGTGGATCTCGAGCATCGCCATGGTCGCGTCCCTCAGGCCTGGGGGGCCGCGGCGCCCGCCGAGCGCGCCGCGAGCCTGCGCCGCGTCGAGGCCGCGGCCCGGCGGATGAGGCCGAGCACGCCCTCGGGGGCGAAGAGGATGACCAGCACCACCAGGATGCCGTACACGAGGAGGTGGGCGTTCGAGAGGTAGGTCTCGATGAACTCGACGATGCTCGAGCCGGGCGAGAGCACCCCGACCTGCACGAGGCCGCGCGGGTTGCGCAGGATCTCGGCGAGCGGGACGAGCACCATCGCGCCGATCACCGGCCCGATGATGGTGCCGATGCCCCCGATGATGACGATGAGGACGATCGCCACGGACACGTCGAGGCCGAAGGCGATGTTCGGGTCGATGAACTTCACGAACATCGCGTAGAAGCCGCCGGCCCACGCGGTGAAGGCCGCGGAGATGGCGAGCGCGATGCTCTTGTAGGCGGCCAGGTTGATGCCGAGCGAGTGGGCGGCGTCCTGATCCTCGCGGATCGCCTGGAGGTAGTAGCCGAGCTTCGAGTGCTGCACCGCCCAGTTGGCGAGGACGGAGAGCACCGCCAGGCCGAGCCCCGTGAAGTAGAACGTGCGCTTCGTGAGGAACTCGATCTCGGCGCCGAAGAGGTGGAGCGTGGGGATCTCGGAGAGCAGGTAGCCCTCGGCGCCGCGGGTGAAGCCGCTGAAGTGGAGCGTCGCCAGCCGGATGATCTCCGCGACCGCGATCGACGCGAGCACGAAGTACGGCCCGCGCAGGCGGAACGTGATGCTGCCGATGACGAGGGAGAGGAACACCGCCGCGGCCATGGCCACCCACATGCCCCACCACGGCGGCACGTGCTTCACCTCGAGGAGCATCATCGTGACGTAGGCGCCCACCCCGAAGTACGCGGCGTGGCCCACCGAGTACTGGCCGGCGTAGCCCCCGATCACGTTCCAGGCCTGCCCCTGGATGATGGCGAGGAAGAGCATCACGCCCATGTGGAGGACGTAGGGCTTCTTCACGAACGACGGGAAGAGCGCCAGCGCCGCGACGGCGGCGGCGAAGAGCAGGATGGGGACGAGCGCGGGGACGAGCGGGGTGCGGGGTGAGGCGGGCGAGGGAGGCATGGTCGTGGGCTCCGGGTCAGGCGCGCGACTTGCCGAGCAGGCCGGAGGGCTTGAAGACGAGGAGGGCGAGGAAGAGCACGTAGACGACGAGCTCCTTGAGGCCGGAGGCCACGTAGATGGCGGAGAGCGACTCCGTCACCCCGATGATGATGCCGCCGAGGGTCGCGCCCACGATGCTGCCCATGCCGCCGAGCACGACGATGACGAAGGCCTTGAGCGTGAAGGCGCCACCCACCTGCGGGTAGATGTAGTACGTCGGCGCGATGAGGGTGCCGGCGGCGCCGGCGAGGGCGCTGCCGATGCCGAAGGAGAGGACCGACGTCCACCGCACGTTGATCCCCATGAGCTGCGCGGCGTCCCGGTCCTGGGCGGTGGCGCGGATGGCCTGCCCGGTGTCCGTCCGCTGCAGGAACCAGAACAGCGCGCCGGTGATCGCCGCCGTGATGAGGAACGAGTAGAGGAGCGGCTGCGAGACCGAGAGCCCGAAGAGATCGAAGCTCGACGACGAGTAGGTCGTCGTGAGGATCCGGTAGTCGGACGTGAAGATCAGCAGCATCGTGTTCGACATGATGAGGCCGAGCCCGATGGTGAGCAGGATCTGGTTCTGCGGCAGCGCGTTCAGCACCCGGTTGATGAGGATCTTCTGGAGGAAGGCGCCCCACAGGAAGAGGAGGGGCGCCGTCGCGAGCAGCGCGACGTACGGGTCGACGCCGGTCCTCGTGAAGATGAACCAGGTCGCGTACATGCCGAGCATGAGCAGGTCGCCGTGGGCGAAGTTGATGACCCGCATCACGCCGAAGATGATGGTGAGGCCGATCCCGATGAGCGCGTAGACGCCGCCCACCAGGATCCCGCTCAGCACCGACTGCAGGAAGACCGTCATCGAGCGCTCCTTCTTCGCAGCCGCCCCGGCCGCGCCGGAGGGGCGAGGCGCGGCGGCTTCTTGCCGGCCGCCCTCGGGGGGGCGGGTCGTCTCTGGATACGGGCGGGGGGGCCGGCCGGCACGGCGGCGGCGGCGCCGGAGGGGCGGCGGAATCCTCCCGCCGCCCCCAAGGTCCTCAGGCGCCGGCCGCCCGGCCGCTCACTTCCAGCCGGGGAACGGGTAGACGGGCTTCTTCTCCGCGGCCTTCGCCGGGTAGACCGTCACCGACTTGCCGGCCTGGTACTGGACGACCGGCATGACGAGCTTGTTCTGGTTCGTGAAGCCCTCGTAGTCCTCGAACTTCACGTCGCCCATGATCCCGGTCCAGGAGCCGGTGTCGAGCGCCTCGCGCACCTTCTCGCGGTCGCCGCCGGCCTTCGCCGCGACCTCGCCCACGATCATCATGGCGGCGTAGGCGCAGGCGGCGTGGTAGGTCGGCTTCTTGCCGTACTTCGCCTTGTAGCGGTTCGCGAACTCGGTGGCGGCCTTCGAGCTCTCCGGCGTCCACTGGGTGACGGAGAAGACGTTCGTCGAGATGTCCTTCTCGCTCTCGAACTGGGCGGTGTCGAAGCCGGCGCCGCCGCCGAGGAACGCCTGGGGCTTCAGGCCGAGCTCGCGCGACTGCCGCATGAGCAGGATGGCGTCGGCGACGTAGGAGACCATGAAGACGAGGTCGGGGCTCGCCGCCTTCATCTTGGTGAGGGTCGAGCGGTAGTCGGCGGCGCCCTTCTGGTACGCCTCGTCGCCGACGATCTGGAGCCCCTTCTGCTGGGCGTAGGTCTTGCCGGCGGCGGAGACCGAGTTGCCGAAGTCCGTCGACTCGTAGATGAAGGCGATGCTCTTCGGCTTGCCGAACGCGAGCGCCGCGTCGATGAGCGACTGCGCGTACTGGTGCGCCGGCGCGTTCAGGCGGTGGACGTACTTGTAGCCCTGCCGCGTGATCTCCTCCTTCGCGGCGGCGGGGATGACCTGGGGCACCTTGTACTGCTCGGCGAGCTTCGCGACGGCGTTCGCGTTCGCGGAGGTGTAGGGGCCGACGAGCGCGGCGACCTCGTCGCCGGTGGCGAGCTGCTCCATCGCGCTCATCGCGACCTGGGGCTTGCCCGTGTCGTCCTGCTTCATCACGGTGACGTTGACGCCCTTCTTCTTCAGATCCTCGACGGCCATGTCGACGCCGTTCGTGAGGTTCTCCCCGATGGGCGCCTCGGGGCCGGTGATGGAGTTGATGAACCCGATCTTCACCTGCGCGCGGCCGGCGCCGGGCAGCGAGAGCGCGACCGCAGCGACCAGCGGGAGCAGCTTCTTCGTCATGGTGACACCTCGTGTGGGTTCGAGAACGGGCGCAGCGTATCGAAGGGGCTCCCCCCCGGCTACTGTGGAGAACCGCAATCCGGGGGGCTCTGGCGGGGCGGCGCCGCCTTGCGCGACAATCCGTCCGGCCGCGCTCCCCGCGGCCCCGCCCCATGGCCGATCCCCGCCGCACGCGCCCGCTGGCGCGCCTCGCCGCCGCAGCCCTCGCGCTCGCCTCCGGGGCGCGCGCCTCGGCCGAGCCCCCCATCGTGCTGAAGTTCAGCCACGTCGTGGCGGTCGACACGCCCAAGGGGCAGGCGGCCGAGTTCTTCAAGCGGCGGGCCGAGGAGCTGACCCACGGCCGGGTGAGGGTCGAGGTCCACCCGAACAGCGCGCTCTACAAGGACCGTGAGGAGATCGAGGCGCTCCAGCTCGGCGCGGTGCAGATGCTCGCGCCGTCGCTCTCCAAGTTCGGCCGGCTGGCGAAGGAGTTCGAGGTCTTCGACCTGCCGTTCCTGTTCGCGGACCACGCCGCGCTCAGGCGGGTGACCGAGGGGCCGGTGGGCAAGGGGCTGCTCGAGCGGCTCGAGCCGACGGGCATCGTCGGCCTCGCGTACTGGGACAACGGCTTCAAGTCGTTCTCGGCGACGCGACCGCTGCGCACGCCCGCCGACTTCCACGGCCTGCGGATCCGCATCCAGTCGTCCGCGGTGATCGAGGCGCAGATGCGCGCGCTCGGCGCGCTCCCCCGGATCCTCGCGTTCTCGGAGGTCGCGCCGGCGCTCCGGGCGGGCTTCGTCGAGGCGGCGGAGAATCCGGTCTCCAACTTCTACACGCAGCGCATGCACGAGGTGCAGCCGCACCTCACCCTCACCCAGCACGGCTACCTCGGCTACGCCGTCATCGTGAACGAGCGCTTCTGGAAGGGCCTGCCCGCGGACGTGCGCGCGCAGCTCGGGCGCGCCCTCGAGGAGGCGACGGCGTTCGCGAACCGCATCGCGCAGGAGAAGAACGACGCGGACCTCGCGAAGGTGAGGGCCGCGGGCACGACCCGGGTCCACGTGCCGACGCCCGCCGAGCGCCTCGCGCTCAAGCGGGCGCTCCTCCCCGTCCACGTGCAGATGGCGGACCGCGTCGGCGCGGACCTCCTGCGCGCCATCTACGAGGCCACCGGCTTCGATCCCGACCGCCCGTGAGCCCCTTCCCCGTCCCCGCGCGCCCCGGGCGCGCCGACTCCGACCACGGCTGGCCGTGGCTCGCGCCGCGGCTCGCCATCGGCCTCTTCGTCCTCGCCCTCCTCGGGCTGCTCTGGGTCCTGCACCACCAGGAGCTCGAGGAGAAGCGGGCGGCGGTGATCCGCGACATCCTCTGGGTGGAGCAGAACGTGCGCTTCAGCCTGGCGCGCGACGTCGAGCAGCTCGGCCAGCTCGGCGAGGACGCGGGCGCCCTCGAGCGCCGCCAGATCGAGCTGCGCATGGAGTACCTCCTCCAGAACAGCCCCGGCCTCCTCCAGATCGCGGTGCTCGACGAGGGGGGGCGGGTGCGGGCGAGCGCGCTCCCGGTCACCCCCGAGGCGGACCGGCGCTGGGGCGACCCCTCGAGCCTGGCGCTCCAGGAGCTCGCGAAGAGCAGCGGGAACGCGACCTACGGCCCGCCGTTCCGCGCCGAGCAGGAGCGGGAGCTCGACGTGTTCGTGCCCTGCTTCCGCGCCGGCCGCCCGGCCGGCATCGTGGTGGGCGTCTACGGCCTCAAGACCATGCTCGCCGCGCTCGTGCCGTGGTGGCTCGCGGAGCGGCACCTCGTCACCTTCCGCGACGCGAGCGGCGCGGTGCTCGCCGCGAAGTCGAACGTGGACCCGGGCCGGCCGGAGCTCTCGCACCAGGTGGCGCTCGAGCCGCCGGGGCAGGGGCTCCTGCTCCACGTCGAGTCGTACGGGGGCGAGACCCAGCTCTTGCGCAACGTGCTCACCGCCGCGATCGTGGCCCTCGCCGCCGTCGTCCTCGGCAACATCTGGGCGCTCCGGCGCCACGTGCGGCGGCGCCTCGCGACCGAGGAGGCGCTCCGGGCGGAGCACGCGTTCCGCAAGGCGATGGAGGACTCGCTGCACACGGGCATGCGCGCCGTCGACCTCGAGGGGCGCATGATCTACGTGAACCCGGCCTTCTGCGGGATCGTCGGGTACTCCGCGGAGGAGCTCATCGGCTCCCGGCCGCCGCAGCCGTACTGGCCCGCCGACGAGCGGGAGCACATCGAGGAGGCGCTGCGGAAGGCGCGCGCGCCCGGCGCGCCGCGCGGCCCCCTCGAGCTGAAGCTCGTGCGCCGGAGCGGGGTGCGGTTCGACGCGCTGCTCTACGAGGCGCCCCTCATCGACGCCGAGGGGAACCAGACCGGGTGGATGGGCTCGCTGCTCGACATCACCGAGCGCAAGCGCGCGCGGGAGCTCGTCCGCCAGCAGGAGGAGAAGCTCGCCGCCACCGCCCGGCTCGTCACGATGGGCGAGATGGCCTCGACCATCGCCCACGAGCTGAACCAGCCGCTCTCCGCCATCGCGAGCTACACGGCGGGGTGCCTGAACCTGCTCGGCGACGGCGGCGCGCGGGGAGAGGTGGAGGAGGCGCTGCGCAAGACGGCCCAGCAGGCCCAGCGCGCGGGGCGCATCATCCGGCGCGTCCACGACTTCGTCCGCAAGAGCGAGCCGGCCCGTGCCCCGGTGCGCATGAGCGCGGTGGTCGAGGAGGCGGTGGGGTTCGCCGAGACGGAGGCGCGCAAGCGCAGGGTCCGGATCGAGACCCGCCTCGACGGCGACGACCCGGAGCTGCAGGCGGACCGGCTGCTCCTCCAGCAGGTGGTGCTGAACCTCCTCCGCAACGCGATGGACGCCATGGCCGAGACGCCGCCGGAGCACCGCGAGATCCGCGTCGCGACCGGCGCGGGCCCGGCCGGCGTCACCGTCTCGATCTCCGACCGGGGCTCGGGCATCCCCCCCGAGGTCCGGGAGCGGCTCTTCGAGCCGTTCTTCACCACGAAGCCGGAGGGGATGGGGGTGGGGCTGAACATCTGCCGGTCCGTCGTCGAGCTGCACGGTGGCCGGCTCTGGGCCGAGCAGAACCCCGGCGGCGGCACGGTGTTCTCGTTCTCGCTGCCGGCGGCGGGCGCGGGCGCGGGCGCGGGCGAGGCGGGCCGTGGCTGAGGCGCCGAAGGGCACGGTCCACGTCGTCGACGACGACGACGCGATCCGCGACGCCCTCGCCTGGCTCCTGCGCTCCCGCGGAGTGCCGGCGCGGTGCTGGGCCTCCGCCGAGGCGTTCCTGGCCGACTGCTCCGAGGACATGCGCGGCTGCCTCGTCCTCGACGTGCGCATGGAGGGGATGAGCGGCGTCGAGCTGTTCGACCGGCTCCTCGCGCGGCAGAGCCGGCTCCCGGTCATCTTCCTCACCGGCCACGGCGACGTCCCGCTGGCGGTGGCGGCCCTGAAGAAGGGGGCCTTCGACTTCGTCGAGAAGCCCTTCAACGACAACGACCTCGTCGACCGCATCGTCGCCGCCGTCCGCCACGACGAGGCGCAGCGGGAGCGGCGCGAGACCGAGGCGAGCGTCGCGGCGCGGCTCGCGGAGCTGACGCCGCGGGAGCGGCAGGTGATGGAGCGGGTGCTCGCGGGGGACTTCAACAAGACCATCGCCGACGCGCTCGGCATCGCCGTCCGCACGGTCGAGGTCCACCGCGCCCGGATCTTCGAGAAGATGGGGGTCCGCTCGGCGGTGGAGCTCTCCCAGCTCCTCGCGCGGCGCTGATCCCGGCCGGGGGGCGGGTCGCGGCGCGGCCGTTCCCCGTTGCGACGCCCCGCCCGCCGTGGCAGGTCTATCGGGCACGCCCGCCGCCGCGGGCCCGCCGAAGGAGCCTCGCCATGACCCTCCGGTCCCTCGCCGCGAGCCTCGCCTGCGCGCTCGCCCTCGGCGCCGTCCCGGCGCCCGCCCAGGAGCCCGGGGGGACGCTCGAGCGGATCCGCGCGTCGGGGACCATCTCCCTCGGCCACCGCGAGTCGTCGGTCCCGTTCTCCTACTACGACGACAAGCAGCAGGTGGTCGGGTACTCGCACGAGATCATGCTCGCGGTGGTGGAGGCGGTGCGGAAGGAGCTGGGGCTGCCGCGGCTCCAGGTCAAGCTCACGCCGGTCACCTCGCAGAACCGCATCCCGCTCGTGCAGAACGGGACCGTGGACCTCGAGTGCGGCTCGACCACGAACAACCTGGAGCGCCAGCAGCAGGTGGCGTTCTCGAACACGATCTTCGTGGTCGGCACGCGCCTGCTCACGCGCAGGGACTCGGGCGTGCGCGACTTCCCCGACCTCGCCGGGAAGAACGTGGTCACCACCGCGGGCACCACCTCCGAGCGGCTCCTCCGCCGGATGAACGACGACAAGCGGATGGGGATGAACGTGATCGCCGCCCGCGACCACGGCGAGGCCTTCCTCACCCTGCAGAGCGGCCGCGCGGTGGCGTTCATGATGGACGACGCGCTCCTCGCCGGCGAGCTGGCGAAGGCGCGGCGGCGCGAGGACTGGCACGTCGTGGGCACGCCGCAGTCGCGCGAGGCCTACGGCTGCATGATGCGCAGGGGCGACCCGGCCTTCAAGAAGGTGGTGGACGCCGCCATCGCCCGGCTCATGACCTCGGGCGAGGCGGAGAAGCTCTACCGGCGCTGGTTCCTCTCGCCCATCCCGCCGAAGGGGCTCGTCCTCGACCTGCCGCTCGGCGAGGAGATGAAGGCGCTGTTCGCGAGCCCGAACGACCGGGCGCTGCAGTAGCTCGGGGTTCGCGGCGAAGCGGAGACCGGATGGCGTACGGCTGGAGATGGGAGGTCTTCCTCGACCGCGCGCCGTACGGCGACGCCACCTACCTCGGCTGGCTCGGCGCCGGGCTCGGCGTCACCGTGGCGCTCTCCCTCGCCTCGTGGGCGATCGCCCTCGCCCTCGGCACCGCCGTGGGGGTGCTGCGCACCGGGCCGAGCCGGCCCCTCGCCGCCCTGGCGGCCGCGTACGTCGAGCTGTTCCGGAACGTCCCGCTCCTCGTGCAGCTCTTCCTCTGGTACTTCGTCGCGCCCGAGCTCGTGCCTGCCGGCGCCGGGGCGTGGTTCAAGGGGCTCCACCCGGTGGCGCAGCAGCTCGCGGCGGCGACCGCGTGCCTCGCGTGCTTCACCGCCGCCCGCGTGGGCGAGCAGGTGCGGGCGGGGATCGAGGCGCTGGCGCGCGGGCAGCGGGCGGCGGCGCTCGCGCTCGGCCTCACCCTGCCGCAGGCCTACCGGCACGTGCTCCTCCCCATGGCCTTCCGCATCGTCCTGCCCCCGCTCACCTCGGAGCTGCTGAACCTCTTCAAGAACTCGGCGGTGGCCTCCACCATCGGCCTGCTCGAGCTCGCCGCCATGGGACGCCAGCTCGTCGACTACACCGCCCGCCCGTACGAGTCCTTCATCGCCGTGACCGCCGCCTACGTCGCGGTGAACCTCGCCGTGCTGGCCGCGATGCGCTGGCTCGAGGCGCGCGCGCGGGTGCCCGGCTTCATCGGCGGGGGCGCCTGACGTGTACGACCTCGACTGGAGCTCGATCCCGGGCGCGCTGCCGTTCCTGTGGACCGGGATGAAGGTGACGCTGCGCATCACCGGGACCGCGATCCTCGCCGGCCTCGTCCTCGGCACCGCCCTCGCGGTGATGCGCCTCTCCCGCTTCCGCCCGGTCGCCTGGCTCTCGGCGGCGTACGTGAACGCGTTCCGCTCCATCCCCCTCGTCATGGTGCTGCTCTGGTTCTTCCTCCTCGTGCCGGCGGCGCTCGAGCGGCTCTTCGCCATCCCGCGCCACGCCGACACGCGGCTCGCCTCGGCGATGGTGGCCTTCGCCCTGTTCCAGGCGGCGTACTACGCCGAGATCGTCCGCGCCGGGATCCAGGCGGTGCCGAGCGGGCAGCTCGCCGCGGCGCTGGCGCTCGGCATGGGCCGGGGGAAGGCGATGCGGCTCGTGGTGCTGCCGCAGGCGTTCCGCAAGATGATCCCGCTCCTCCTCACCCAGAGCGTGATCCTGTTCCAGGACACCTCGCTCGTGTACGTCTCCGCCCTCGCCGACTTCTTCGGCGCCGCGTACAAGGTGGGCGATCGCGACGGGCGGCTCGTGGAGCTCTTGCTCTTCGCGGGCGCGGTCTACCTCGCCGTGAGCCTCGCCGCCTCGCGGCTGGTGCGGCGCTGGCAGGAGCGGCTCGCGACGTGATCTCCATCCGGCACGTCACCAAGTCCTACGGCGCGTTCAGGGCGCTCGAGGACTGCTCGGTCGAGGTCGCGAAGGGGGAGGTGGTCGTGGTGTGCGGCCCCTCCGGCTCGGGCAAGTCCACGCTCGTGAAGTGCGTGAACGGCCTCGAGCGGTTCGAGCGGGGCGAGATCGTGGTGAACGGCGTGTCGGTCGGCGATCCGAGGACCGACCTGCCGCGGCTCCGCGCCCACGTGGGGATGGTGTTCCAGCACTTCGAGCTGTTCCCGCACATGACCGTCCTCGAGAACCTCTGCCTCGCGCAGGTGAAGGTGCTCGGCCGCGGGCGCGGCGAGGCGGAGGAGCGGAGCCTCGCGCTCCTCGACCGGGTGGGCCTCCGCTCCCAGGCGGCGAAGCACCCGGGCCGGCTCTCCGGCGGCCAGCAGCAGCGCGTGGCCATCGCGCGGGCGCTCGCCATGGACCCGATCTGCATGCTCTTCGACGAGCCCACCTCCGCCCTCGACCCCGAGATGATCACCGAGGTGCTGGACGTGATGGTCGGCCTCGCGCGGGACGGGATGACGATGATGTGCGTCACGCACGAGATGGGCTTCGCGCGGAAGGTGGCGCACCGCGTGGTCTTCATGGACGAGGGGCGGGTGGTCGAGGACGCCGCGACGGAGGCCTTCTTCGCGGCCCCGCGCTCGGAGCGGGCGCGGCAGTTCCTCTCGAAGATCCTCAGCCACTGAGGGCGCAGAAAAGAGGACGGGCGCCCTCGCGGGCGCCCGTCCGTTCAGCGCGATGCCGGGTCGAGGCTAGAACGCGTAGCGGATGCCGACGCCGACCGCCGTCGGGTCAGCGCCCGCCGGCGTGGCGCCGAACACGTTGCCGCCCGTGGCGGTCTGGGCGCCGCCGACGGTGAACGTGTACTGCGCGAGGTCGTTGTTCATGATCTGCGTGTAGTACGCGTACACCTGCGTGCTCTTCGCGAGGTGGTAGGCGTAGCCGACCGCGTACTGGGTGGCGGCGAGCTCGTCGGTGACGGCCGAGTCGCAGTCCGCCCCGTCGGCCGTGCGTGCAGCTCGGGCCGAGGGCCTGGGCGAAGCGGCCGCGGAACTCGTGGTTGCCCATGCGGAACTTGGCGCCGACGAGCCAGGCGAAGCGGCTGTAGTCCTCGAGGCTGTTGCCGACGGCGGCCGCGTCGTCCTGCGTGTAGGAGAGCTGCTCCAGCATGCCCATGAACGTGAGGGCGCCGACGGGGAGGGGGACCTCGTACCCGGCGCGAGGCGCCAGGCCATGTCCTTCGAGGCGGTGCGACCGGCGTTCGCGCCGGTGATGGTGCGGAGGCCGTACGCGTCCTCGTGGTACTCGCCCGCGGCGACCACCGAGAGCCCGCCGAGGTCGTAGTTCACGGACGCGCCGAGCAGCATCGGGTCGACGGTGCCGTCCACGCTGCGGGCCTCGTCGGCGGAAGCCTGCGACCTTGAAGGAGAGGCCCGACGAACTTCGGCGACCAGTACGCGATGCTGTTGGCCGCGCGGAGGTCGAAGCCGGCCTGCACGCCGCCCGTGAAGGCGCCGCTGCGGACGTTGAAGCCCGGGCTGCCCATGATGCCCTGGTAGCCGAAGACGTCCGTGTTACCGAACGGATCGTCCGCCTTCGTGCCGTAGGTCGCCGCCTTGAGGGGCGCGTCCCAGTTCCCGTAGAAGAGCGTGCCGAAGTTGCTGGAGAGGCCGACGCGGCTGTTGCGGTTGCAGAGGCCGCGGACGTCCATCCCGTCGAGGCTCGCCTGGGTCTCGCACTGGTAGACGACCTTGAGGCCGTGCTCGACGTCGAGGCCGCCGCGGACGCCGATGTTGCTCGAGTCGATCGAGACGGCGGTCCGGCCGGAGATGTCGGAGGCGGAGCCCGCGGTGGCGTCGCTCGCCTCCGCGTACTGGAAGTTCACGTTCAGCGTGCCGTACACGGTCGCGAGCGGAGCCTTGGGCGGCTCGGCCGGCGCGGCCGGCGCCTGGGCGAACGCGGACGCGGACAGGGTGAGAGCGAGGGTTGCGATGAGCATCCTGAAAGCCGTCATTCAGTCCTCCGCAGGGTGGTTCTCTTTGCGCGGGTGGTCCGGGGTACGAGCAGCATGCCGCCCGGATGGGTAGCAGCCTGTCTATCACACGCCTGCCTGCCCGACGCAAATTTGTGGCGATTTTGCGGCAAATATTGCACCCGTCCGGGAGGTGGCCCAGGCAGTCGCTTGACGGCGAAAGCCGAGAAGTTCCGGCGTCGACCCGGCGGCGCCTGGGCCGCGTTCTCGGGGAGGGTCAGCGGCGCAGGGTGACCACGGTCACCGCGTCGCCGCCCTCGTGCCGGTCGCCCGGGCGGAAGGCCGCGACATACGGGGAAGCGGCGAGGTGGTCGCGGAGCGCCTGCTTGAGCGCCCCGGTGCCGTGTCCGTGGAGGATCTCGCACCCAGCCTCACCCGAGGCGTAGAGCCCGTCGAGGAACCGGTCCACGGCGCGGAGCAGCTCCTCGACCCTGAGCCCGCGCACGTCGATCCGCCGCTCGGCGGAGCGGGGCGCGTCCGGCCGCGACTCCTCGGCCCGGGCGAGCCGCTCCGCGCGCGTCTTCCCCAGGCCCGACCCCCTGGCCTTGCCGCGCAGGGTGAGAAGGTCGGACACGGGCCGCCGGACCTTGAGCGGCCCGGCGCGGACGAGGGCGTTGCCGCCGTCCACCTCGACGACCTCGCCTTCCTGGCCGAGGGACACGATCCGCACGCGCGTCCCCGGCGCGATCTCCGCGTCGGGGAGCGCCTCGGGGCCCGCCTCGGCCTTCGCCTGGGCGGAGCGCGCCGCGGCCCCCACGGTGGCGCGCCACGCCTCGAGCTTCGCCGCGGCCTCGGTCGCGGCCTTCACGGAGGACTTCGCCTGCAGGCCGGCGAGGAGCTCGGCGACCTCGTCGCGCGCGGCGTCGAGGTCCGCCGCGAGCGCCTCGCCCATCCGCGCGGCCGCCTCGCGCTCGGCGCGCCGCGCGGCCTCCTCGGCCTCGCGCGCCCGCGCCTCCGCGCCCCGGGCGCGCTCCGCCGCCTCCTCCGCCCGCCGGCGCTCGGCCGCGAGCCGCGCGCGCTCGGCGTCGAGGGCGCGAAGCGCCTCGCCCAGGGCGCCGCCGTGGCCGCCCAGCGCCTCGCGCGCCCGCGCCACGACGGCGGCGGGGAGGCCGACCCGCCCGGCGACCTCGAGCGCCGACGAGCTGCCCGGCGTGCCGAGGTGGAGCTGGTACGTCGGCTGGAGGCGCTCGGCGTCGAAGCCCACGCGGGCGTTGGCGTAGCGCGGGTCGCCGAGGGCGATCGCCTTCAGCTCGTCGAGGTGGGTCGTGACGAGCACCGCCGCGCCGCGCGCGACGAGCGCCTCGAGGATGGCGGCGGCGAGCGCCGCCCCCTCCCGCGGGTCGGTGTCCGCCGCGATCTCGTCCACGAGGACGAGCGACCCCGGCACGGCGCCGTCGAGCATGTCCTTCACCGCGGCGAGGTGGGCGGTGAAGGTGGAGAGGTCCTTCGCGAGGTCGCCGCGCTCGTCCACCGCGGCCTTCACCTCGAGGAAGAAGGGCAGCCGGGACCCCGCCGCGGCGGCGACCGGCAGGCCGGCGCGGAGCATGAGGGCGGACAGGCCCACCGCGGTGATGGCCACCGTCTTCCCGCCGCCGTTCGGCCCGGACACGATGAGGGCGCGCTGCGGCGGGTCGAGCCGCACGTGGCTCGCCACGACCTTCTTCCCCTGGAGTACGAGGAGCGGGTGGCGCAGGGACAGGAGCTCGAACCCCGCCGCCGGCGCCGTCACCTCGGGCGCGTGCGCGTCGAGGTCGGACGCGAGGCGGGCCGCCGCCTCGAGGGCGTCGAGCCCCGCGAGCACCTCCAGGTCCCGGGCGAGGGCGCCCGAGCCCGCCCCGAGCGCCTCCGACAGCTCGCGCAGGATCCGCTGCTCCTCCTCGGCCGCCATCGCGTTCGCGATGGAGAGCTCGTTCCCGAGCTCGACCATCGAGTCGGGCTCGACGAAGAGCGTCTGGCCCGACTGCGAGGCGTTGTGGACGATGCCCGGCACGGCCGCGCGGGCGCTCGCCAGCACCGGCAGCACGTACCGCTCGTTCCGGATGGTGAAGTAGCGGTCGCGGAGGTGCGGCTCCATCTCGACGTCGGCGAGCAGCGTCTCGACCTGGGCCTTGAGCGCGCGGTGGAGCCCGCGGGCGCGCTCGCGGGCCTGGGCGAGGGCGGGGCTCGCGCGATCCGAGACGGTCCCGGACGGCTCGATGGCGCGCTCGATCCGGTCCGCGAGCGCCGCCGCGGGCGAGAGCGGCTCGGCGAGCGCCGCGAGGCGCGGGACCTCGCCGGCGCGCGCGAGCAGGACCTCGCGGGTGCGGCTCGCGGCGCGCGAGAGCGCGGCGCACTCGCGGAGCGCGACCGGCTCGAGCACGCCGCCCTTCGCGGCGCGCTCGAGGTGGCCCTCCACGTCGGCGATGCCGCCGAGCGGCAGAGACAGGGCCGCCTCCGACAGGCGGCGGGCCTCCCCGACCCGCGCGAGCGCCTCGCGGGCGTCGTCCGGCGTGGGGAGGGAGGTGAGGGAGAGGGCCCGGCGGCGACCCGCGGGCAGCCGGCAGCGCGCCGCGAGGGCGGCGAGGATCTCCGGAAAGCCGAGCTCCTGTTCCGTTCGGGTCGCCATCTCGCGGAGGGGACGATGTACCCGTTCGCCGGGCGGGGCGCCAGAGCGGCGGGGGAGGGGGGCCGACCGCGACGCTCGACCCCGACCCGCGACCCCGATCCCGACCCGCGACTTCGACCGAGGCCGCGTTCGGCGTTCTTCCCTCTCCCCCCGCGCAGCGGGGGGAGAGGGTCAGGGTGAGGGGGGCGTCCCGGGCCACGCCGCGTCCGTGACCTCCACCCCCTCTCCCCGGCCCTCTCCCCCGCGGAGCGGGGGAGAGGGGGACTGACCTCACTCGAAGTCGGCCCCCGACCCCGACCCCGACCCCGACCCCGACCCCGACCCCGACCCCGCCACCGACCCGACCCCGACCCCGACCCCGACCCCGACCCCGACCCCGCACCCCGACCCCGACCCCGACCCCGACCCCGACCGCGACCCCGACCCGCCCCGACCTCGCCGGGAATCAACCCCCCGTGACGCGGTTATGATGCGCGCCCGATGAACCGGCTCGCCGCGCTCCCCCTCGCCGCCCTCCTCGCCGCCTGCGGCACCCCGAAGCCGTCCGCGCGGGTCGCGCCGGCCCCGCCGCCGCCGCGGCCCGAGGTGCTCCTCGCGGAGGCGCAGGCGCTCAGGGCGAGCGGGGACGTCGACGGCGCGCGGGCGCGCCTCGAGGCGGCGCACGGCGCCGCCCCGGCGGACGACGGCGTGTCGCTCGCGCTCGCGGAGCTCCTCCTCGCCGACGGCCGCGAGGTCGATCGCGCGGCCGCGGTCCTCCACGGCGTCCGGGAGCGCGGGCCGGGCTGGTACCTCCTCGCCGCGCGCTTCGCGGAGGCCGGGGGCGACGACATCGCCGCGGCGATGGCGTACCGCCGCGCCATCGCCGACGCGCCCGACGCCGACGCGCGCCTCCGCTACGCCCTGGTCCTCGAGCGGCTCGGGCGCGGCGAGGAGGCGATCGCGGAGCTGGAGCGGGTGCGCGCGGAGCGCCCCGGCGACCCCATCGCGCGGGACCGGCTCGCCGAGCGGTACGAGGCTGCGGGCCGGCTCGCGGACGCCGAGGCGGAGCTCGTTGGCCTGGCCGAGGCGCAGCCGGAGCGCGGCGCGGGGTGGGAGCGGCTCGCGCGCTTCTACGAGCGGGCGGGACGCGCCGCGGACGCCCGCGCAGCGCTCTCGCGCGCGCGCGAGCGGAGCGCGGGCGAAGGCCGGGTGCTCCGGCCCCTGCTGCCGTCGCGGCGCTGACGCCCGGAGCCCCGCAGGGGCCGCCGCGAGCGCTCTAGCCGCGCTCCTCGGCAGGCTCGGCCGCCGCGCGGCGGAGCACGAACCGCTCGAGCAGCCACGCGACGAGGAAGCAGCGGGGCGCCCCGGCGGCGAGGCTCCCGGCGGCGACCCAACCGGGCGGGTCGAGGTACACGAGCATCATGAGCCCGCCCGAGAACACCCAGAGCGCGGAGAGCGAGAGGCCGAGGGCGACGACCGGCCGGCGCGCCCCTGCCAGGGCGGCCGCGAACAGCGCGGCGATGATCCCGTTCACGCCGGCGGACACGAACGCCACGACCCCCAGCAGGGTCTGCCGGTCGAGGAGCAGAAGATCCCGGAAAGCCTCGTTCGCGTAGTCGAGGAGCAGGTAGGGCGGCGTCGTCCACGGGAGCCGCGTCGCCAGCAGATCGAAGGCGAGGTGGGCCGCGCCCGCGAGGGCCGTGGCCTTGAACACGCTGGTTCGGAGCCCGGCGCTCTCGTCCATCCGCCGACCTGTAGCAGTCCGCGCGCCGCTCCGCCAGCGCGCGCGGGACACGTTCGAGGTCGCCTGCCGGGTCGCTGGCAGGTGTCTAGATTGCGACCCGGAGGTCGTCCACCGTGCCGCAATCCGGTCCCCCTGCCGCGCGAGGTCACCTGCGCCTCGCCCCGCCGCCCGCCGCGCCCGCCCACCGCGACGTCCGGGTGCTCCTCCTCGCGCGCGCCGCCGCCGCCACCCTGGCGCTCCTCCTCGCGACGCTGCTCGCGTGGGCGACGACCGCCGCCGCGCTCGCCCCGCTGCTCTGGCGGCGGGCGCCGCTCGGCGGCCGCCTCCGCCCGCTGCGCGCACCCGACGCGCGCGTCATCCCGTTCCGCTCGCGGCGCGCGCAGGAGCAGCAGCAGGCGCTGCCGCGCTGAAGGGCGCTCGGAGGCGCGGGTGCGCATCGGGCTCGTCACCGAGGATCACCTCGCCGACCTCGGGGCGGTGCCCGCGCAGGTCCGCCACTTCGCCCGCGAGGCGCGCCGCCTCGGCCACTCCGTGAAGATCGTGACCGGCGGCGCCCCCGGCGCCGTCCCGCCGGCGGAGTCCGGCGACGACGTGATCCGGATCGGCACCTCGCGGTCGCTCCTGCGTGGCGGTGGCCTGGCGCGGACGTCGGCCGGCCTCGGCCTCGGGCCGGCGCTCCGCGAGGTGCTCGCGCGCGAGCGCTTCGACGTCCTGCACGTGCACGCCCCCCTCACGCCGGTGCTGCCCCTGCTCGCCCTCCACCACGCCACCGGACCCGTCGTCGGCACCTTTCACGCCCACGCGCGGCCCGGGCTGCTCCTGCGGGTCGCCCGCGGCATGATGCAGCGCTACCTCGACCGGCTCGACGTCGCGGTGGCGGTGTCGCGCGCCTGCCTCGGGCGACTGGAGGGGCGGCTCCGCGCGGACGTGAAGATCATCCCGGGAGGGGTGGACGTGGAGCGGCTCTCGCGCGGGCAGCGGCTGCGCCGCTTCGACGACGGCCGGCTGAACGTGCTGTGGGTGGGGCGGGTCGAGCGGCGGAACGGCCTCGACGTCATGCTCCGCGCGTTCCACCGCGCCTGGCGGCAGATCGACACGCGCCTGCTCGTCGTCGGCGACGGGCCGCACCTGCGGCGCGCCCGGGCCCGGCTGCCGGCCGACGTCGCCGAGGACGTGGTGTTCGCCGGCCGCGTGGACGCCGATCTGCCGGACTGGTACGCGAGCGCCGACGTCGTCTGCGCCACGGCGCAGGGGCCGAGCGGCGGCGCGACGCTCCTCGAGGCGATGGCGGCGGGGAAGCCCGTGCTCGCGTCGGACGTCGAGGGCTACCGCGACGTCGTGCAGCACGGGCGCGAGGGCGAGCTCGTGACGCCCGACGACGAGGCCGCCTGGGCCCGCGCGCTCGTGCGGCTCGCCCGCGAGCCGGTGCGCGCCGCGGCCTACGGGGAGCGCGGGCGCCTGACGGCCCAGCGCAACGCCTGGCCGGTGATCGCGCGCGAGATCCTCGGGCTGTACCGGACCGTGGGCGTGCGGGGCTGAGAATTGGGGCGCTCTCGCGCGCTCGATCCGTGGGGGCGTGGTTGCGCGGGGCTCGGGACGGGGTGTCGCGCCTGCGTCGCTTCGCGCTTCTGTGGCGGTGCGGAGGTGGAGCGGGGCTGCGTGCTCGGGGGCCGCCGCAACGCCTTGCGTGCCGCTGCGCCGGATGCGGCGCACGAGGGGACCGAGGCGCGGAGCAGCGTCACGCCCGTTGCAGGGCGGGCCGAGGGTGGGGCGTGCAGCGGGGCGCGCTGCGCTCCTTACGGCGCGACCCCCCGATCCCTCGCCCTCGAGGCGTGGTCGACGGCGGTCGGGGTCGCCGCCCCTTGTCCCCCGCGGCGGCGCGGGTATCCTGCGGCGCCCCCCATGTCCGTCCTGTGGAAGCGGCTCCGCGCGCTCGCCGCGCCTCCCGAGGAAGGCACCGCCCATCGCCGCGGCCTCCGGCTCGCGGGCCTCGCCGTGGTGGCCGGCTTCGCGGCGGTCGCCGCCTCGCAGATCGACCTCGGCGGCCTCGGCGCGAGCCTCGCCGCGGCGCACCCCGGGCTCCTCCTGCTCGCCGCGCTCGCCAACGTGCTGAGCCTCGTCCTGCACGCCTTCCGGTGGGCCGCCGTCGTCCGGCCGAAGGGCATCCGCGTGCGCGCCGCGGACGTGTTCGCCGCCATGACCGCCGGCTTCGCGGTGGGGATCGCCGTCCCTGCGCGCGCCGGAGACCTCGTCCGCTCGCACCTCCTCGCGCGGCGCGCCGGGCTGCGGCGCAGCTTCGTGCTCGCCTCCGCGGCGGTGGACTACCTCGTCGGCACCGCGTCGCTCGTCCCGCTCGTCGCCCTGCTCGCGCTCGCGACGCCGCTCCCCGGCTGGGCGCGCGACGCGCTCCTCGTCCTCGCCGTCGCCTCCGGCGCGGGCGTCGTCGCCCTGTTCGTGCTGCGGCCCCGGCGCGACGGGAGCGCCGACGGCGAGGGGGTCGCGGGCCTCGTCCGGCGGCTGCGGGCCGGGCTCTCGGTGGCGCACGAGCCCTGGGCGCTGGCGCGCTCCTTCGGCTGGTCGCTCGGCGGATGGGGCGCGGAGCTCGGCGTCGCCTGGCTCACCCTGGCCGCGGTGGGGATCCCGCCGACCCTCGCCCTCGCCGCCCTCGCGACCCTCGCCACCGCCGCGGCGAACGCCGTCGCCGTGTCGCCGGGCAACGCCGGCCCCTTCGAGCTCGCGGCGATGCTCCCCCTCGCCGGCCTCGGCATCCCGCGGGAACCCGCGCTCGCCTTCGCGCTCCTGTTCCACCTCGTCCACCTCGCGCCCATCGCCGCGATCGGCGGGTGGGTGCTGGTGCGCGAGGCCCGCGCGCCGCTTCGCGCCGACGGCGAACCGCGGTAGAACGGGCCATCGCACCCGAGCGCAAAGCCCCGGGGCACGTCCCCCCGCTCGCCCTGGCGCTGCTCGCCACGAGCGCCCTGGCCTGCGCCACGGCGGGCGGCGGCCGCGAGCCCGCGCGCCCCCGGCCCGACCTCGTGCCCGTCGCGCGGGCGATGACCGCCATCGACGCCGCGGAGCGGCAGGGGGAGGCCATCGCCGGGGAGCGGCAGCGCCGCTCGGCGGCCGCCGCGGCGGCGCCCAGGGACCCGGCGGCGCGCTTCCTCGCCATCTACGCGCAGCCCCGGGGCGAGGATCGCTGGGCCGAGCTGCGCGCCCTCTCCCGCGAGATGTCCGACTCGGCGTTCGGCCAGCTCGGCATGGCCGGCGTGTACGTCGAGTGGCGGACGCTCGACCAGGCGGACCGCGCGGTGGCGGCGGCGCTCGACCGCGAGCCGGACAACTGGCTCGCCGTGCGCTACCGCGCCGAGACCGCGGAGCGGCGCGGCCGGCTCGAGTTCGCGGCGGAGGACTTCCGCACCGTGCTCTCCGCCGACCCGGCGAACCCGGAGGCGCACCTCGGGCTCGCGCGCATCGCGCGGGCGGGCGGCGACGCGGCCGCGGCGGCGGCCGAGGCGCGGGCCGCGCTCGAGGCGGCGCCGGGCCTCTTCGGCGCGCACGCGCTCCTCGCCGCGCTCGCCGCCGAGCGGGGCGACAAGACCGAGGCGGCGGCCCGGTGGGCGCGGGCCGTCGAGGCGAGCCCCCGCGACCGCGACGCGCGCCTCGTCCTCGCGCGGCTCCTGCGGGAGTCCGGCGACGCGCGCGGGGCGGTCGAGCACTGGCGCGCCGCGGTGGCCATCAAGGAGGACGCGGAGACCCTGGCGGCGCTGGCCGAGGCCGCCCGCGCGGCGGGGGAGGGGAAGGCCGAGCTCGAGGCCATCGAGCGGCTGTCGGCGCTCGACCCCGGCGCGGCGGAGTGGCGGCGCGTCGCCGAGATCCGCCTCGCCGCCCAGGACTGGGACGGCGCAGAGAAGGCGCTGCGGCGCGCCCTCGCCCGCGATCCGCGCGACGCCGCCGCGAACGCGGGGCTGGGCCGCGTGCACCTCCGCCGCGGCGCCTCGCAGGACGCGGTCGAGGCGCTGCGCGCCGCGGGCGACGCGGGCAAGGTCGACCTCGCCCCGCTCGAGAAGCGGCTCAACCTCGAGCGGCTCTCCCGCCCGGACGTGAAGGCGCTCCAGCGGGCGGTCCAGACCCTCGTCGATCGCACCTACCGCGCGCGGCTCGCCGAGGCGCCGGCGCTCTCCGGGAGCCTCCGGCTCCGCGTGACGGTGGGCCCCTCCGGCGCCGCCTCCCTCGTCGAGGTGCTCGAGGACTCGGTGAACGATCCGGACGTGCGCGCCTGCGCCTACTGGAACCTCCGCGATGCCGCCTTCCCGCCGAACAAGCCGGGCCGCTACTCGTTCTCGTTCGCGTTCGCGCGCTAGGCCCGGCGCGCGGGGCGCCCCGGGATCCCGGGCGCTCTCGGGCCTCGAGGTCCTCGCCGCGGGCCGCTTCCGGGCCCTCGCCGGCCGCAGGGTCGGGCTCGTCTGCAACCCGACCGCGGTCACCCGCGACCTCGTCCACGCGGCGGACCTGCTCCACGCCGCCCCGGGCGTGCGCCTCGCCGCCCTGTTCGGCCCCGAGCACGGGGTCCGCGGCGACGCGCAGTACATGGCGGCGGTCGGCGGCGAGCGCGACCCGCGCACCGGGCTCCCCGCCCACTCCCTCTACGGCGAGACCGCCGCCTCCCTCCGCCCGGCGCGCGCCCAGCTCGAGGGGCTCGACGCCCTCGTCTTCGACGTCCAGGACGTCGGCGCCCGCTACTACACCTACCAGGCGACGATGATGCTCTGCATGGAGGCGGCGGCGGAGGCGAAGCTCGGCTTCGTCGTCCTCGACCGCCCGAACCCCATCGGCGGGGACCTCGTGGAGGGGCCGAGGCTGCGCCCCGGGTTCGAGAGCTTCTGCGGCCTCCACGACCTCACGGTGCGCCACGGCCTCACCGTGGGCGAGCTCGCGCTGCTCTTCCGCGAGGAGCGGCGGCTCGATCTCGACCTCGAGGTGGTGCCGTGCCGGGGCTGGCGCCGGGGCGCGCGCTTCCGCGACACCGGCCTCCCCTGGGTGATGCCCTCGCCCAACATGCCGACGCCCGAGACGGCCCTCGTCTACCCGGGCATGTGCCTGCTCGAGGGGACGAACCTCTCCGAGGGCCGCGGCACCACTCGGCCGTTCGAGCTCTTCGGCGCCCCCTGGCTCGACGCCGCGCGCCTCGCCGCCGACCTCTCCCGCGAGCGGCTCCCGGGCGTGGGCTTCCGGCCGGCGAGCTTCGTGCCGACCTGGGACAAGCACGCCGGCGCGCGCTGCCACGGCGTCGACCTCGTCGTCACCGACCCGGCGCGCTTCCGGCCGTTCCGCACGGGCCTCGCGGCGGTCGTGCACGCCCGGGCGCAGGACCCGGCGCGGTTCGCCTGGCGCACCGAGCCATACGAGTTCGTGTCCGGCGTGCTCGCCTTCGACCTCCTGTGCGGGTCGTCGAGGGAGCGCGAGGCGATCGAGGCCGGGGCGACGGTCGCGGAGCTCGCGCGCGCGCTCGTGTCGGAGGAACGCGCCTTCGAGCGGCGGCGCGCGCCCTACCTCCGCTACCGCGCGTGAGGTAGGCTCACCGGCGGAGGGCGGCACCGTTGCGGATCGGCCTCGCGAGCGACAGCCACGGGAACCTGGGCCTCCTCGAGCGCGCCCTCGAGCTGTTCGCGCGCACGAAGGTGGACCGGGTCTTCTTCCTCGGGGGCCGGCTCGCCGACCTCGACGCGGTGCTCGCGCGCCGCCGCGGCGGCTCGCGCGACGCCGCCGTCCCGGGCAGCGACGGCGAGTTCCTCTCCGCCGTGCAGGGCGCGCTCTCCCGCCAGGCGGGCGCCGCGGCCGACCCGCTCGCGGGCCGGATCGTGCGCGTGGCGAGCCGGGCCTGCCCGGAGTACGCCGCGGGCGGCCCGGCGCGGAAGCAGGTGGACCTCGTCGAGGGGCGGATTCTGCTGCCTCGTCCACGACAAGGGCGAGCTGACGCGCGACGACATCGCGAACGCGACCGTGCTCTTCCACGGCAACAGCGGCCACGCCGCCCTGGTCCAGATCGGCCCCCGCTACTTCGTGACGCCGGGGCACCTGCGCGCGCCGCCCCCGGAGGGCCGCCCGCCGAGCTTCGCGGTGGCCGAGATCGGGCCGCGCGACCTCGTCCTCACCGTCTACTCCGAGAAGGGCGAGGAGCAGAGGCAGGACCGGGCGACCTTCGCCGCCGGCTCGAAGA
The DNA here is from genome assembly GCA_963737085.1 of uncultured delta proteobacterium. Lineage (GTDB taxonomy): Bacteria > Myxococcota > Myxococcia > Myxococcales > Anaeromyxobacteraceae > Anaeromyxobacter. The sequence continues at coordinate 78,700 of CAVTRR010000012.1, read as the reverse complement.
TGGCGGTGCGCTGATGGCGGCGCGCAAGCGGGTCGCGCTCCTCGGCGGCTCCTTCAACCCGCCGCACGTCGCCCACCTCATGGCGGCCTACTGGACGCTCGCGACGCAGGACGTCCGGGAGGTGTGGCTCCTGCCCTCGTGGCGCCACCCCTTCGGCAAGGCGCTCGCGCCCTTCGAGGACCGGGTGGCGATGTGCGAGCTCGCGGCGCGCGCGCTGCGCGGCGTCGCCGTGTGCACCGCCGAGCGCGAGCTCGCGGACGACCCGCAGGTCGGCAAGACCGCCCGCACCCTCGAGCACCTCGTCGAGAAGCACCCGGCCCACGACTTCTCGCTCGTGATCGGCGCGGACATCCTGCCGGACACGCCGAAGTGGTGGCGGTGGGACCGGGTGAAGGAGCTCGCCCGGATCGTCGTGGTGGGCCGCGAGGGCTACCCGCCCGTGCCGGGCGCGCCGTCGCTCCCGGCGGTCTCCTCCACCGAGGTCCGCGCCCGGATCGCGCGGGGCGAGGACGTGTCGGGGCTCGTGCCGCGGAAGGTTCGCGAGTTCATCGAGGAGAAGGGGCTGTATCGCTGAGGGCGCGGGGTCGGGGTCGGGGTCGGGGTCGACTTCGAGTGAAGTGAGTCCCCTCTCCCCCGCTCCGCGGGGGAGAGGGCCGGGGAGAGGGGGTGGAGGTCACGGACGCGGCGTTGTCCGGACGTCCCCCTCACCGCTTCGGCGGGCTCGCGCCGCCTGCCGGCGGCGTCCGGCCCTGCGCCTTGGGTGCCGGCGCGCCCTCGCCGCCCGACGCGACCGACGGCGCGTAGCGCTGGACGATCTTCGGCACGCGCTCCGACAGCCGCGCCCGCAGCTCGTCGTTCACCTGCCGCGCGATCTCGGGCAGCTCGTCGAGGAGCTTCTTCCCCGGCCCGCTCCGGTAGAAGGCCTCGATGGCGCGGAGCTCGTCCGCGGAGAAGCGGCCGGAGAGCGCCCGGGCCTGCATGTCCACGGCCTGCTCGTAGCGGACGGCGTCGTGGAGGTCGCCCCTCACCTTCTCGCGGAGATCGGGGGGCGCCTCCTTGCCGGTCGCGGCGAGCGCGCCCGAGATCTGGCCCGCGAGCGAGGCGGCGTAGCCGTCGAGGATGCCGTCCCAGGTCTCCTGCGTCGTGAGCGCCCGCGCGAGGTCGCGCGCAGCCGACGGCGGGGCGGCCTCGGCCGCGGCCGCCTTCCCCTGGGCCTCCTTCCGCGGCCCGGCGGCCTTCCCCTCGGCGGGCTTCGCCGCGTCCCGCTGCCCCTGCGCCGTCGCAGCCTTGCCCTCGGAGGTCTTCGGCGGCTCCGCGGCCTTCGGCGCCTCCGCGGGTGCCTGCGCGGCGGCGAGCGCCGGCGCGAGCGCGAGCGCGGCCAGCATCGAACGGATCCCGGTCATGGCTGTCCCCCGGCGACAACCTAGCCACCGTCGAGCGGCAGAGCGGCCGCGCGCCACCGCGCAGGAGCGCAAGCCCCGGCGGGCGGCGAGCGATCGGGCAATGGAACGCCGCCCCGCAGGATCACGCCCCGTGGGGCGAGCGATCGGGCAAGGGATCGCCGCTCGCCGCCCGGGCGGTCATCGGACGCTCGCCGGAAGCGGGGCGCCCAGGGTGGTTTGCGGTGCTTCCCCTCTCCCCGCGCGCCAGCGGGGGGAGAGCCGGAGAGGGGGGTGGATCTTCCGACGGGCCGCTAGCCCGCTGCGACGCGCTCGAAGGTCAGCGCGCCGGCGCCGGCGTCGAGGTCCACCCGCACCTCGTCGCCGGGCCCGAGCTCGCCGCCGAGGATCCGCTCCGCGAGCGGCGCCTCCACGAGCCGCTGCACCGCGCCGCGCATGGGGCGGGCGCCGAGCGCCGCGTCCCAGCCGCCGTTCGCGAGCAGGTGGGCCACGGCGCCGTCCGTGGCGGTGAACGAGATGCGGCGCTCCGCGGCGAGCCGGCGCGAGGACTCCGCGAGGAGCAGCTGCGCCACGCGCGCCACGTCCTCGCGCGAGAGCGGCGCGAGGAACACCCGCTCGTCGAGGCGGTTCCAGAGCTCCGGGGGCACGGCGCCGCGGGCGGCCTCCACCGCGCGGTCCTCGCGGGGCGGCGCGCCCTCGGCCGCGCCGAAGCCCATCCGGCCGCTCGAGGCGCGGGTCGCCTCGGCGGCGCCGAGGTTCGAGGTGAGGATCACGACCGAGCTCGAGAAGTCCACCTGCCGGCCGCGCCCGTCGGTGAGCCGCCCCTCCTCGAGGATCTGGAGCAGCAGCATCTGCACGTCGCGGTGCGCCTTCTCGATCTCGTCGAGCACGACCACCGAGGCGGGGCGGCGGCGCACGGCGTCGGTGAGCTGGCCGCCCTCGCCGTAGCCGACGTAGCCCGGGGCGGCGCCGACGAGCCGGGCGACGCCGGTCTGCTCGGCGCACTCGGTCATGTCGAGCTGGACGAGGGCGTCGGCCGAGCCGTAGAGCGCGTCGGCGAGGGCGCGGGCGAGCTCGGTCTTGCCGACGCCGGTGGGGCCGAGAAGGAGGAACGAGCCCATCGGCCGGCGCGAGGCGAACCCGGCGAAGTTCCGCTTCAGCACCGCGGCCACCCGCCGGACGGCCTCGGCGTGGCCCACGACGCGCGCGGCGAGCGCGGCCTCGAGGGCCAGGATCCGCTCGCGGTCGGTGGCGACGAGGCGCGACTCCGGGATGCCCGCCATCTTCGCCACGACGCGCGCGACGTCGGTCGAGGACACCTCGGCGGCGCCGGCGCGGCGCGCCCGGGAGCCGGCGAGGTCGAGCGCCGCGACGGCCTTGTCCGGGAGGAACCGGTCGGTCACGTAGCGCGCCGAGAGCGACGCGGCCGCCTCGAGCGCCTCGGGCGCGTAGCGCACGGCGTGGTGCTTCTCGTAGCGCGCGGCGAGCCCGCGCAGGATCGTGACGGTGTCCGGGACGGAGGGCTCGCGCACGAGCACCGGCGTGAAGCGCCGCTCCAGGGCGGCGTCCTTCTCGATGTGCTGGCGGTACTCGTCGTGCGTGGTGGCGCCGATGCAGGGGAACTCGCCGCGCGCGAGCGCGGCCTTGAGCTCGTTCGCCGCGTCCTGCGGCCCCTCGCCGGCGGCGCCCGCGCCCATGATCGTGTGGACCTCGTCGATGAAGACGACGACGCGGCCGTCGGCCTTGCGCACCTCGTCCTTGATGCCGAGGAGCTTCTCGGAGAACGAGCCGCGGAGCTGCGTCCCCGCCACGACCGTCGCCATGTCGAGCTCGACGACCACCCGGTCGCGCCCGCTCCCGGCGAGGAGCCGCTGGGCGATGCCCTCGACGATGGCGGTCTTGCCCACGCCGGGCTCGCCCACGAGGAGCGGGTTGTTGGTGCGCCGCTTGCCGAGGACGTCGATGGCCTCCTCGACCTCGCGCTCGCGCCCGACGAGCGGGTCGAGCCGGCCGGCCGCGGCGAGCTCGGTGAGGTTCCTGCCGAGCTGCGCGAGCCAGGGGAACTCCTTCGGGTCGAGGGCGTGCGGCGAGCGGCGCGCCCGCGCGGGGGCGGGGACCGCGGTCGAGCGCGCGGCCGGCGTCGAGGCCGGGGGCGGGGCCGGCGTCGCCGCCGGGATGGGGGTCGCGATCGGCGTCGAGATGGGCTCGATCCCCGCCGCGGCCTCGAGGTCCTCGAGCGCCTGCTCCAGCTCGGCGTCGATGCCGCGCAGCGCGGCCGCGTCGGCCTGGGCGGCCGCGGGCGACGACGGCGTCGCGGCGGCGCGGCGCGCGGGCGCCGCGGCGGCGGGCGGGGCGACGTTCACCGGCTGGAGCTCCTTCAGCCGGCGTGGCATGCGGGCCGTGAAGTAGGAGAGGGCGACGTTGCGGAGCGTGGGGAGCTGCAGCCCGCAGGCGGCGAGGAGCTGGTGGGCGAGGCTCGCGCGCACGCGGCTCATCGCGATGAGGAGGTGCAGGCAGTCGACCTCCTGCGCCCCCACCGACTCGGCGACCGCGCGCGCCCGCTCGCGCAGCTCGCGCTCGATGCCGTCGGGCTCCTTCGGCTTCCCCGTCATCGTGCCGAGGATGCGGTCCTCGTCGACGCCGCGCTCCTTGAGCAGGATCTCGGCGCGGTTCGGGACGGTGAAGAAGGCGAGGAGCTGGTGCGCGCTCGTGAGCTTCTGGTTCACGCTCGCCGCGATGTCCGCCGCCTCCGCGAGGACGTGCGCGAGCTCCATCGACTCGATCACCTGGGGCATTCCCTCGGACGATGCGATATCGACCGGAACCGGTCAATTTTTCGGCGGTTTCGGGGGTGAGGGCGGCGACCCCGGGGCCGAGGTGGCCGTTCGCGCCTGCGGCACTCATTGTCCTGGGGGCGTGGTTGCGCGGGGCTCGGGACGGGGTGTCGCGCCTGCGTCGCTTCGCGCTTCTGTGGCGGTGCGGATGTGGAGGCGGGGCTGCGTGCTCGGGGGCCGCCGCAACGCCTTGCGTGCCGCTGCGCCGGATGCGGCGCACGAGGGGACCGGATGGCGCGGGAGCAGCGTCACGCCCGTTGCAGGGCGGGCCGAGGGTGGGGCGTGCAGCGGGGCGCGCTGCGCTCCTTACGGCGCGACACCCCGATCCCTCGCCCTCGAGGCGTGGTGTACGGCGGTCGGGGTCGGGCTCGGTCGGGGTCGAGGTCGAGGTCGGGGTCGAGGTCGAGGTCGAGGTCGGGGTCGAGGTCGGGGTCGAGGTCGGGGTCGGGGTCGGGGTCGAGGCCGCGGTCAGTCCAGCCCCCTCTCGTACAGCTCGTCCTCGTCCAGCCCGAGGAAGTGGCCCACCTCGTGGAGCAGCGTCACGCCGATCTGCTCGATGAGGTCCCGCCGGCTGCGGGCGAAGCGCTCGAGGTTCTTCTGGAAGAGGACGATGCTCGAGGGGAAGTGGCTCCAGGGGTCCATCGACGCCTTCTGGCCGTACGGCGCGCCGCGGAAGAGCCCGAGGATGGCGGGGGAGAGGGGCGGGTCGGACGCGCGCAGGTCGTCGTCGGAGGGCAGGTCCTCGACGGTGATGACGACGTTCGAGAGGTAGCGCCGCACCGGCTCGGGGAGCTCGCGAAGCGCGTCCTCGACGGCGGCGTCGAAGGCCGCAGGCGAGAGCGCGACCGGCTTCGGGAACTCGGCGGGGTCGAGCTTGCGCGCGCGCGCGAAGCGGCGGCGCGCCTCCTCCTCGTCCCGGCGCCGCTCGGCGACGAGGCCGAGGTGGTGCTGCGTCCAGGGGTCCTCCGGGTCGAGCGCCTCCGCGCGCAGGAGCGTTCGCCGGGCCTCGTCGAAGCGGCACAGCTCGTAGAGCGCGAAGCCCTTCTCGAGCAGGACGTCCAGCGCGTCGGGCAAGGTCTCCTCCGCCCTGGCGAGCGCCTCGAGCGCCTCCTCCGACCGGCCGAGCTGGTTCAGCCCGGCCCCCTCCACCCAGGCGAGCTCCGCCGCGAGCGCGGCGTCGCCGGCCTTGCGCGCCGCCTTCGCCCCACGCCGCGCGAGGGCGAGGCCGCGCTCGACGAGCTCGCGATCGGGCTCGCCGTCCTGCGCGGCGTTCACGAGGAACTCGGCGGCGCCGAGGAGCAGCTCGGGGTCGCTCCCGCCCTCGGCGAGCGCCCGGTCGTACGCGGCGAGGGCGTCCTCGGTCCTCCCGAGCTCGGCGAGCGCCGCCGCCCGGAGGTGGAGGGCCGCGACCGAGCGGGGCGCCGCGGCGACCGCCTCCTCCGCGCGCGCGAGCGCCTCCTCCGGCTCGCCCGCCTCCAGCGCGGCGGCCGCCCGCTCGACGCGCGCGTCGGCGGCGTCCGCGCCCTCGGGCGGTCTCTCGGCGCGGCGGCTCATCCCCGCGAGGTAGCCCGCCCGGCGCCGGCCGTCAACGCGGCGCTTGACCGAGCCTCGCGCGGGCTTATGTTAGCGGCCGCCCGGGCCGACTGCCAGCCGGTGCGGCCGCGCAACCATCCAGACTTCCTTAACTTCTCCTGAAAGGAGACTTCGCATGGCCAAGGACATCGCCTTCCACCAGCCCGCCCGGGAGGCCATCCTCCGCGGCGTCCAGACGCTCGCCGAGGCCGTCGCCGTCACGCTCGGCCCCAAGGGGCGCAACGTCGTCCTCGAGAAGGGGTTCGGGGGCCCGACCATCACGAAGGACGGCGTCACCGTCGCGAAGGAGATCGAGGTCGAGAACAGGTTCGAGAACATGGGGGCGCAGATGGTGAAGGAGGTCGCGTCGAAGACCTCCGACAAGGCGGGCGACGGGACCACCACCGCGACCGTCCTCGCGCGCTCCCTCTTCGAGGAGGGGCTCCGCCTCGTCGCCGCCGGCCACAACCCCATGGACCTGAAGCGCGGCATCGACGCCGCGGTCGAGGCGGTGGTCGCGCAGCTGAAGAAGATGTCGAAGCCGACGCAGGGGAAGAAGGACATCGCCCAGGTCGGCACCATCTCGGCGAACGGCGACAAGACCATCGGCAACATCATCGCGGAGGCGATGGACAAGGTCGGCAAGGAGGGCGTCATCACCGTCGAGGAGGCGAAGGGGCTCGAGACGACGCTCGAGGTGGTCGAGGGCATGCAGTTCGACCGCGGCTACGTCTCCCCGTACTTCGTCACGAACCCGGACCGGATGGAGGCGGTGCTCGAGGACCCCTACGTCCTCATCACCGAGCGGAAGATCTCGGCGATGGCCGACCTCGTCCCGCTCCTCGAGCAGGTCGCCCGCGCGGGCAAGCCGCTCCTGATCGTCGCCGAGGACGTCGAGGCCGAGGCGCTCGCCACGCTCGTCGTGAACAAGCTCCGCGGCACGCTCCAGGTCTGCGCGGTCAAGGCGCCCGGCTACGGCGACCGCCGCAAGGACATGCTGAAGGACATCGCGGTGCTCACCGGCGGGCAGGCGGTCGCCGAGGAGCTCGGCACGAAGCTCGAGCAGCTCACCCTGAAGGAGCTCGGGCGCGCCAAGCGGATCGTGGTGGACAAGGAGAACACCACCATCGTCGACGGCGCGGGCGCGAAGGCGGAGATCGAGGCGCGCATCAAGGTGCTGCGCGGCCAGATCGACGACGCGACCTCCGAATACGACCGCGAGAAGATGCAGGAGCGGCTCGCGAAGCTCGTCGGCGGCGTCGCCGTCATCAACGTCGGCGCGGCCACCGAGACCGAGATGAAGGAGAAGAAGGCCCGCGTCGAGGACGCGCTCCACGCGACGCGCGCCGCGGTCGAGGAGGGCATCGTCCCCGGCGGCGGCGTCGCGTACCTGCGCTCGCGCAAGGCCGTGAAGGCGCTGAAGGTGCCCGAGGGCGATCAGCGCTTCGGCGTGCAGATCGTGGTGAAGGCGCTCGAGGGGCCCGCCCGCCGCATCGCGGAGAACGCGGGCGAGGACGGCGCCGTCGTCGTGGCGAAGATCCTCGAGGGCGAGGGTGCGTTCGGCTTCAACGCCCAGACCGAGGTCTACGAGGACCTCGAGAAGGCGGGCGTCATCGACCCGACCAAGGTGTCGCGCACCGCGCTCCAGAACGCCGCCTCGGTCGCGAGCCTCCTGCTCACCACGGAGGCCATGATCGCCGAGCAGCCGAAGAAGAAGGCCGCCGGGGGGATGGGCGGGGGCGGGATGGGCGGGATGGGCGGCGGCATGGACGACATGGACTACTAAGCCCGCGGAACCTCGGGTCCCCGCGGGGTCATTTGGTCCGACGTCCGTCGCGGGCGTAAGATATCGGTACGTGAGCGGCTCGCGAAGGCGGCCGTTCCCGATGACGAGGGCAGCCGCTACTACGTATCCCGCGAGGGGGCGGAACCCGGCAGTCGTCGTCGGGCCAGGGGCCGAGAGGCCCTTGGCCCCATTTTTATCGGGGGGCCCTCGGCCTGCGCCGGACGGCGCGGGCCTCGGGACCCCGAACCCCCCGGCGCTCGCCCGGCAGTCGTCGTCAGGGGCCAGGGGCCGAGGGCCCTTGGCCCCATTCCTTTTTCTAGTCCGTGACCTTCAACACCTTCACGCCGGGCGTGGGGGTCGCGGCGAGGACGTAGCCGACGGCGCCGGGGGTGGCGCGGACGAAGGCGACGACCTCCTCGTCCGACGCCTTCTCGACGGGCGGCACCTCGCGGCCGGAGAGGACGCGCCGGTTCCAGAACATCTTCATCGCGAAGGCGGATCTCCCGCCCATGACGTCGCTCAGGAAGTAGGCGCGCGCGAGCGAGCCCTCCGGCGGCTCGACCGGGTGGACCACCTCGCCGCCGGGCCACCGCGTGGCCTTCTTGAGGAACAGGTCGGCGAGGTGCTTGCGGGTGATCGACGAGGCCGGGTTCGCGGAGTGGACGACCACCGCGAAGCAGGGCACGTCGTCGCCCCGGGACGCGGGGGCGGCGACCAGCGCGAGGAGGGCGGCGGCGAGGAGGCGCGAGCGCATGGGCAGGGCTCCCTAGAACGAGAACTGGGCGCCGGCGACCCAGAGGTGCGTCACCCGGGCGATCGAGCCGTCCGCCGACGTCGCGGGCACGGCGAAGCGGTTCCCGTCCACGTTGTGGTACGAGGCCTTGAGGACGAGGTTCGGGCTCGGCCAGTACGAGAGGCCGACCGCCGCCTCGTGGTGCGCGACGAACCGGCTCTCGGCGGGGAGGCCCTCGAGGTGCTGGTGGGCCTCGTCGAACCGCAGCGCCACCTGGAGCCTCGGGAGGAAGGTCCAGGCGACCTCCGCGTAGCCTCCGAGGTTCGTCTCCTCGTCCCCCTCCGTCCCGCGGAAGAACTCGCCCCGGAGCTGGAACCGCTCGACGGCGTACTCGCCGGAGAGGCCGAAGACCGCGAGCCGCTCCTTGCCGCCGCCCCCCGCCTCCACCTCGCCCGTGAACGCCGAGACGCGCGCGGTGAGCCCGTCGACGGGGGTCGTGAGCGTGACGCGACCTCCCACGACGCCCTTCGCCTCCTCCTCCTCGCGGCTCGCGGCGAAGTCGAAGGGCGCGCCGGCGAGGACCACCGCGCCCGGCTCGAACGACGGGATGTCGAGCGCGCCGCCGTAGAGGTCGTAGCCGACTCCCCACCCGCCCGCGCCCTCCCACGCGCCGGTGAGCCCGACGCCGAGGTACGCCTCCGCCGCGAACTCCCCGGGCCCGTAGATCGACTGGGGCAGCGTGAAGAAGGGCCGGAGCGTGCCGACGTCCTTCACCTCCATGAACAGGCCGAGCGGGTTCTTCACCTTGCCGACGCGGATCCGGAGGAGGTCGTTCAAGCGGTACTCGGCGAAGGCCCAGTCCAGCGTGGCCTCGCCGCCGGCGCCGACGAAGAGCTGGCCCGCGACGACGACGTCGTCCTGCGGCCGCGCCGTGAGGGCGAGGGCGAACTGCGCGTTGTCGTAGCCGCCGTCCTCCTCGCCCACGAGGTAGGCGTTCCCGTTCGTGGTCCGGCCGTAGCCCCACTCGCCGAAGCCGCTCACGGTGAGCTTCCCGTCCGCCACGTCGACCGCCGCCGCGCGCGTCGCGAGCAGCGCCGCCGCGAGCGCGACGAGGATTCCCTTCGTTCGCATCCGCCCCTCCCTGGGATGCGGCGATCCTGCCCGAGCCCCGGGAGGGTTCCAAGACCCGCCGTGAATCGCGTTCGTGGGACACGCCGCCGAGGCGGGGTGCACGTGGGGAGGTGTGCGGGCGCTCTACCCGCGCTCGCCGGCGGGGACCGGCGGCAGGTCCTTCGAGGCCATGTAGACGACGTTCCGCGTGGACTTCTTCCCCCGGTACATGGCGCGGTCCGCGAAGTCCAGGATCGCGGCCGTCTCGGTGGCGTGCTCCGGGAAGCTCGCGAGGCCGATGGAGGCGGTGATCCGCACGCGCGCCCCCTCCCGCGAGAGGAAGCGGTGATCCTCGATCGCGCGCCGGATCCGCTCCGCCACCTTGAGGCCGCCGCCGGAGTCGATCCCCACGAGCAGCACCACGTACTCGTCCCCGCCGTACCGCACCACGACGTCCTCGTCGCGCACGCAGGAGCGGAGGACGCGCGCGACCTCGACGAGCAGGCGCGAGCCGGAGAGGTGGCCGTGCTCGTCGTTCACGCCCTTGAAGTGGTCGAGGTCCAGGAACAGGACGGAGAACGGGCGCCCGCCGGAGACCTCGCGGGCGAGCGCCACGTCGAGGTAGCGCGTGTTGTAGAGGTGCGTGAGGTCGTCGAGGTAGGCGAGGTGCTCGACCTGCTTCAGGTGGCCGAGGTTCCGGAGCGCGATGCCGAGGTGACGGCAGAGGAACGCCGCGTTCTCGGCGGCGGCGTGCGACAGCTCGCCCTCGACCGGCACGGCCACGGCCCCCACGAGCGTCCCCTCGTCCACCACGTTGAGGCAGGCGACGGCGCGCGCCCCGCGCAGCGGCGCCGCGAGCGGCACGTGGGTCATGGCGGGGCCGTAGGCGTCGAGGTCCTCGAGCGCCGCGCCGCACGCCCCGAGGAGCGAGGTGGCCTCCGCGTGCTCGAGGCCGTGTGCGCTGGAGGAGACGAAGGGCCCGTCGCCGGCCGCGCGCTCGAGGAGCACGCAGGCCGAGGCCGCGCACTCCGAGGCGATCGCGGCGAGCGCCATCGGCACGAGCCGGTCGCGGTCGAGCGTCGCGACGATCCGCTGGCCGGTCTCGAAGAGCTTGAGGTGGCCGCGCAGCGCCTGGTTCTCGGCGAGGAGCGCGCGGGTGGAGAGGCAGCGCTGCACGGCGAGCTGGAGCGCCTCCGGCGTCACCGGCTTCACGAGGTAGTCCGACGCGCCCGAGCGCATGGCCCGGACGGCGGGGTCCACCTTGTCGAGGGCGGTGATGACGATCACCCCGACGTGCGGGTCGAGCTGCTTCGCCTGGTCGAGCAGCTCCAGGCCGTCCTTCGCGCCGGGCAGGATGACGTCGGTGAGCAGGACGTCGAAGCGGCGGTGCGCGAGCACGGCGAGCGCCGACTCGGCGCCGTCGGCGACCTCCACCTCCCACCCCGCGGCGCGCAGGTAGTCGGAGTAGACGGTGCGCGCGAACCGCTCGTCGTCGACGAGGAGGACCGACTGGGTCATCGCGCGACACGATATCATGGCGCCGTGGCCTCGCTCCCCGCGCGCAAGGCGCTCCTCTTCGCCGCCGGCGGCGTGCGCCTCGCCGTGCGGGTGTCGCAGCTGCGCGAGATCGTCCAGGTGGCCGAGGGGGGAGGGGAGGTGGTGTCGCGTGGCGAGGCGCTGCCCACGGCGTTCCTCTCCACGGTGCTCGGCCTGCCCGCGGGCCCCGCGCCGTTCGCGCTGCTCACCGAGGGCGCCCCGCGGGCGGCGCTGCGCGTCGACGCGCTCCACGGCATCGTCGACCTCGCCGACGCGGAGGTCTTCCAGCTCCCGGCCCGCACGCTCCTGCCGCAGCCGGCCCCCTTCGCCGGCGCCATCGTGTGGAAGGGCGAGGTGGCGCTCGAGCTCGCCGTCGCCACGCTGGGCTTCGCGCCGCTCGCCCCGCCGCTCGAGCGCCCCGCCGAGGCGGTCGACGCGGGGGGGCTCGCCGGCGTGGAGCGGGAGATCCGGTTCCTGCGCGGCGGGCGGGCCTGGGCGGTGCCGCTGCCGCTCCTCGTCCACGTGCTCGAGGGGCCGCGCATCGCGCCGGTGCCGCTCACGCCGCCCTCGCACCTCGGGCTGCTCTACCACGGGCGCGCGCTCCACCCCCTGCTCGACGTCCCGGTCCTGCTCGGCGACCCGCCCGGCCCGGCGCCGCGGCAGGCCCTCCTCCTCGACGCGGGCGGCACCGGCGTGGCCGTGGCGGCCGATCGCGTGCTCGGGGTGGGAGAGGGCGACGCCGGCGTGCTGCGGCCGCCGTGGGACGCGCTCTTCGCCGCCTGAAGTCGCGGAAAGCCCCGTAAATCTTGACATTCACACGATCGGGGGGTTACTGAAGACGATCTTCCTCAACCCCGTCGCCGGGGGCGGATCCTCCCATGCCCAAGAACCTTCTTCTCGCGGACGACTCGATCACGATCCAGAAGGTCGTCGGGATCACGTTCGCGAACGAGGACGTCAAGGTCACCTCGGTCGACAACGGGGAGGACGCGATCGCGAGGGCCCGCGAGCTCAAGCCGGACGTGATCCTGGCCGACGTCGTGATGCCCAGGAAGAACGGCTACGAGGTGTGCGAGGCGGTGAAGGCCGATCCTTCCCTGCGCCACATCCCCGTGCTGCTCCTCGCCGGCACCTTCGAGGCGTTCGACGAGGCGCGCGCCCGCGCGGCCCGCGCCGACGGCCACATCTCGAAGCCCTTCGAGAGCGGGGCCCTCATCAACAAGGTGAGGGAGCTCGTCGGCGACACCGCGGCGCCCGCCGCGGCCGCCGGCGCGCCGCGCCCCGCCGCCCCGCAGGCCCGGCCCGCCGCGGCGCCGCCCCCCGGCGCGCGCCCCGCCGGCCCCGGCATGCCCGCGCCCGGCGCGCCGCGCCCGGGAGCCCCGATGCCTGCCGGCGCCCGCCCCGGCCCCGGCGCGCCGCCCCCCGGCGCCCGGCCCGGCGTGCCCCCGCCCGCGGGCGCACGGCCCATGGGCCCCGGCATGCCTGCGCCCGGCGCGCGTCCTCCCGGCCCCGGCATGCCGCCCGGCGCACGTCCGCCCGGCCCCGGCATGCCCGCGGGCGCACGTCCGCCCGGCCCCGGCATGCCCGCGGGCGCGCGTCCTCCCGGTCCCGGCATGCCGCCCCCCGGCGCTCGCCCCGGCGCGCCGCTCCCCGCGGGCGCCCGTCCGCCCGGGCCGGGCATGCCCCCCGGCGCGCCGCGCCCGGGCGCCGCGATGCCCCCTGGCGCGCGTCCTCCCGCGCCCGGGATGCCTCCCGCCGCAGGCCCCCGCCCGGCGCCCGCGCCGGCCGCCCGGCCCGCGCCTGCGGCCGCCCCCGCCGCCGCGGCCCGGCCGGCCGCGAGGCCCGATCCCTTCGGCTTCGGCGTCGACGCCCCGAAGGCCGCGCCGCCCTCCGCGCCGGAGGAGGACTTCGGCGACATCGACATCGAGCCGCCGGCCCCGGCCGCGCCCGCCGCGAAGGCGGCGCCGCCGGCCCCCGCGCCGCTCTCCTTCGACGAGCCCGAGCCCCCTCCCGCGAAGCCGGCCGCCATCGAGCTGCCGGACGAGCCGGAGGAGGAGCCCGAGCTGGCGCCGATGCACGCCTTCGTGCCGCCACCCGAGAAGACCGGCCACGCGCCCGCCGCGGCGGGAGATCAGGGCGAGGCCGCCCTCCGGCAGGCCCTCTCGCAGGCGTCCCGCGAGGTCATCGAGCGCGTGGTGTGGGAGGTCGTCCCGCAGCTCGCGGAGACGATCATCCGCGAGAACCTCGACCGGCTCGTAAAGCAGCGCCAGGGGTAACCCCCCCGGCGCGCATCGGTCGGTCCGTCGCCTTCGAGTACTCGACGTTCCGGATGCCGCGCCCGAGCGACTCGGGTCCGGCGCCGTCGCCTTTCCACGGAGAAGAGCCTTGCAGAACCCCGCCATGACCGAAGAGAGCCGCACCGAGCTCGCGAAGGGCTACGAGCACAAGGACGTCGAGGCGCGCTGGTACCGCTTCTGGATGGACCGCGGCTGCTTCCACGGCGACGAGCACGACCGCTCCCGCCCGCCCTTCTCGATCGTGCTGCCGCCGCCCAACGTGACGGGCTCGCTCCACCTCGGGCACGCGCTCACCGCGACGCTGCAGGACGTCCTCGTCCGGTGGAAGAAGATGAGCGGCTTCAACACGCTCTGGCTCCCCGGCACCGACCACGCCGGCATCGCCACGCAGATGATCGTGGAGAAGGAGCTGAAGCGCACCGAGAAGGTCTCGCGCCACGACCTCGGCCGCGAGGAGTTCCTGAAGCGCGTGTGGGCCTGGAAGGAGAAGTACGGCTCGCGCATCGGCGAGCAGCACGAGGCGCTCGGCGCCTCGCTCGACTGGGAGCGCGAGCGCTTCACCATGGACGAGGGGCTCTCCCGGGCGGTGCGCGAGGTGTTCGTGCGCCTCCACGAGGAGGGGCTCATCTACCGGGAGAAGAAGCTCATCAACTGGTGCCCGGACTGCCACACCGCGCTCTCCGACCTCGAGGTCGAGCAGAAGGACGCCGAGGCGGGCGAGCTCTGGTCGTTCGCGTACCCGTTCGCCGACGGGTCCGGCGAGATCGTCGTGGCGACCACGCGCCCGGAGACGATGCTCGGCGACACCGCGGTGGCGGTGCACCCCGACGACGAGCGCTACCGCGGCGTCGTCGGCAGGAAGGTCCGCCACCCGCTCACGGGCCGCGAGCTCCCCGTCATCGCGGACGCCATCCTCGTCGATCCGAAGTTCGGCACGGGCGCCGTGAAGGTGACGCCGGCGCACGACTTCAACGACTTCGAGACCGGGAAGCGCCACGGCCTCGAGCAGCTCACGGTGATCGACCTCGCCGGCAGGATGACCGCGGCGGCCGGGCCGGTCGCCGGGCTCGACCGCTTCGAGGCGCGCAAGAAGGTGAAGGAGCTCGTCGCCGCGGCGGGGCTCGACCGCGGGACGAAGCCGCACCTGCTCGCGATCGGCCGCTGCCAGCGCTCGCAGACCATCCTCGAGCCGCTCCTCTCCGACCAGTGGTACGTGCGCATCGAGCCGCTCGCCCGGCCCGGCCATCGAGGCGGTGGAGCAGGGCCGGACGCGCTTCATCCCGGAGCAGTGGACGAACACGTACATGGCGTGGATGCGCAACATCCACGACTGGTGCATCAGCCGCCAGCTCTGGTGGGGCCACCGAATCCCGGCCTGGTACTGCCCGGACGGCCACGTCACCGTGGCGCGCGAGACGCCGCCGGCGTGCGGGACGTGTGGCGAGACGGCGCTGCGCCAGGACGAGGACGTGCTCGACACCTGGTTCTCGTCGGCGCTCTGGCCGTTCTCGACCATGGGCTGGCCGGAGCGGACCGAGACGCTCCGCACCTTCTACCCGACCTCCGTCATGGAGACCGGCCACGACATCATCTTCTTCTGGGTCGCCCGGATGATGATGATGGGCCTCCACTTCATGGGCGACGTCCCCTTCCGCACCGTCTACCTGCACCCCATGGTGCGGGACGAGAAGGGGCAGAAGATGTCGAAGACGAAGGGGAACGTCATCGACCCCCTCGTCATCACCGAGCAGTACGGCGCCGACGCGCTCCGCTTCACCCTCGCCGCGCTCACCGCGCAGGGGCGCGACATCAAGCTCGCGAAGGAGCGGATCGAGGGCTACCGCGCCTTCGCGAACAAGCTGTGGAACGCGACGCGCTTCGCGCTCATGAACCTCGAGGCCTTCGAGGTGGGCGGTGCCGACGCGGCCGCGGCCGGCACCCCGGCCGACCGCTGGATCCTCGCGCGCACGCAGCGTGCGGTGAACGAGACCGTCGCCGCGCTCGAGGCGTTCCGGTTCAACGACGCGGCCGGCACGGTCTACCAGTTCGTGTGGCACGAGCTGTGCGACTGGTACATCGAGCTCGCGAAGGAGGCGCTCTACGCCGAGGACCCGGCCCGCAAGCGCGCCACCCAGGCGACGCTCGTGCACGCCCTCGAGACCGCGCTCCGGCTCCTCCACCCGTTCATGCCGTTCATCACCGAGGAGCTCTGGCACGTCCTGCGCGCGAAGGTGAAGGCGGAGGCCTGGCCCGACTCGATCTACGCCGCGAGCTACCCGCGCCCGGGGCCCGTGGACGAGGCGGCCGAGCGCGGCTTCGGCCCGGTGATCGGGATCGTGGACGCGATCCGCAACGTGCGCGGCGAGATGAACATCCCGTTCAAGGTGGTGCTCGAGGACGTCGAGATCGGCTCGCTCGGCCGCGAGGCCGAGGCGACCGTCCGTGAAGAGCTCGGGCGCATCCACCGGCTCGCGAACGTCCGCGAGGCGGTCGTTCACCGCGACGGGTCGTCCCCCGCCCGCCGGCCGGCGAGCGCGGCGGCGGTCGGGGCGGGCTTCGAGGTCCGCGTGGGGCTCGCCGGCGCCGTCGACGTCGCGGCGGAGTCCGCCAGAATCTCCAAGGAAATCGCCAAGGTGGAGCAGGACCTCGCATCCATCGAGCGGAAGCTCGCGAACCCGTCCTTCGTCGAGAAGGCGCCGCCGGAGGTGGTCGAGAAGGACCGCGCGAGGGCCGGGGAGCTCCGCGAAAAAAGAGGCAAGCTCGAGGCCCATCGTGCCATGCTGTCGGACACGCTGGATTCGCCCGCAGCGAAACCCGGCAGGAGGGAACCGATGGAGAACGAGAACCAGAACCCCGGCACGAACCCCAGCCAGCCCACGTCGCAGCCCGCGGAGCCCAGCTCCGGCGCGATGGACACGATGGAGAAGGTCGTCTCGACGGTGAGCGAGGTCGGCAAGGCGATCGGCAGCGCCGTCGCCTCCGGCGTCGAGACCGCGGTCGAGCGGGTGAGGAAGGCCACCGGCCAGGGCGCGAAGCGGAAGGCGCCGAAGCGCAAGGCCGCCGCCCGCAAGGCGGCGCCCCGCAAGGCCGCGAAGAAGACCGCGAAGAAGAAGGTCGCGAAGAAGGTCGCCCGCAAGCCGGCGAAGAAGGCGGCGAAGCGCGGCGGCAAGAAGAAGGCGTCGAAGAAGCGGTAGCGATGTCGCGGCTCCCGGCGCACGCGGAGCGCCTCGTCGATCTCGCGCTCGAGGAGGATCTCCTCCTCGGCGACGCGACGAGCGAGGCGACCATCGACGCGGCGGCCCGCGGCGAGGGCAGGTTCCTCGCGAAGGAGGACCTCGTCCTCGCCGGCGGGGCCGTCGCCGTCCGGGTCTTCGAGCGGCTCGGCGCCGACTGCCGCCTCGACCGCGCCGACGGCGCGGCGGTCGCCCGCGGCGAGACGTTCGGGACCGCGGCGGGGCCGGTGCGGGCGCTGCTCGCGGCCGAGCGGACCGCGCTCAACTTCCTGCAGCGCCTCTCCGGCGTCGCCACCGCCACGCGCCGCTGCGCCGACGCGCTGGCCGCGGGCGGCTCCCGCACGCGGCTGCTCGACACGCGCAAGACCACGCCGGGCTTCCGGATGCTGGAGAAGGCGGCGGTGCGCGCCGGCGGCGGCCGGAACCACCGCTTCGCGCTCGGCGACGGCATCCTCGTGAAGGACAACCACGTCGCGGCCTGCGGCGGAGTCGCCGAGGCGGTCCGCCGCGCCCGCGAGGGCGCCGGGGCGATGCTCAAGATCGAGGTGGAGGTGGTGGACCTCCCCGGCCTCGAGGCGGCCATCCGCGCCGGGGCCGACATCGTGCTCCTCGACAACATGGACGACGCGGCGATGGCGGAGGCGGTGCGCCGGGCGGCGGGGCGCGTGCTCCTCGAGGCGAGCGGGAACATGACGCTCGAGCGCCTGCCGCGCGTCGCCGCCACCGGGGTGGACTTCGTCTCGATGGGGGCGATCACCCACTCCGCGCGCGCGGTGGACATCTCCTTCGAGCTGGGGTGAAGTTCCACGGCGCTCCCATGCCGACCGACGCCCAGAGCTCCGAGGCGCTCGTCCTCGCGTTCCTCGCCGAGGCGGCGGACGACTTCGTCTCCGGCGAGGCGATCTCGGACAAGCTCGGCTTCACCCGCGCGGCGGTCTGGAAGCACGTCGAGTCCCTGCGCGCCCACGGCTACCGGATCGACGCGATCCCGGCCCGCGGCTACCGCCTCGCGGAGGTGCCGGACCGGCTCACGCCGCTCGAGCTCGGGCCGCTCCTCAACACCCACGACCTCGGCCAGGTGCTCCACTGGTACGAGGAGCTCGGCTCGACGAACGACCGGGCGAAGGAGCTCGCCGACGAGGGCGCCGAGCACGGCGAGGTCGTCGTCGCCGAGGCGCAGACCGCCGGCCGCGGTCGCCGCGGGCGCACCTGGGTGTCGCCGCCCCGCAAGAACCTCTACTTCTCCGCGGTGCTGCGCCCCGACCTCCCCCCCGCGCGGGCGCCGGAGCTGACGCTCGTCGCCTCGCTCGCCCTGTGCGACGCGCTCCGCCACGCCGGCGTGGACGCCGGGATCAAGTGGCCGAACGACCTGCTCGCCTCGGGCAGGAAGATCGCGGGCATCCTCACCGAGCTCGCGGCCGAGGCGGACCGCGTGCACTGGGTCGTGATCGGCGCGGGCGTGAACGTGAACGCGCGCCCGGAGGACTTCCCGGAGGAGCTCCGCGCCGAGGCGACGAGCGTGCTCATCGAGCGGGGCGAGCCGGCGCCGCGGGCGCTCTTCGCGGCGGCCTGCCTCACCGCCCTCGAGGGCTGGCTCGACCGTCACGCCGAGGAGGGCTTCGGCCCGATCCGCGACGCCTGGCGGGCGCGGAGCGTCACGCTCGGTCGAGAGGTCACCGTGAAGGCGGACGGGCGGGAGATCGCCGGGGTCGCCGAGGACATCGACGACGCCGGGGCGCTCCTCGTGCGCGGGCCCGGCGGCCTCGAGCGGATCAACGCCGGGGACGTGACCCACCTCCGCCCGCGGGCGGGGTGAGGGGCCGCGGCGCGTCGACGCGCGCGTTGACCGCGCCCTCCGGCGGAAGCTAGGCTCGGCCCCGTGCTACTCGCCATCGACGTCGGAAACACGAACACCGTCATCGGGGTGTTCGAGGGCGCCATCCTGCGTCACCCCTGGCGCCTCCAGACGAACCAGAACCGCACCGCCGACGAGTACGGGATCCTGCTCCGGCAGCTCTTCGAGCTGTCCGGCCTCGACCCGGGCAAGGTGGGCGCGGCGGCGATCTCCAACGTCGTCCCGCCCCTCGCGCTCACCCTCGAGAAGATGGTGATGCGCTACTTCAAGGTGAAGCCGATGTTCGTCGGCCCCGGCGTGAAGACCGGGATGCCCATCCTCTACGAGAACCCGCGCGAGGTCGGCGCAGACCGCGTGGTGAACGCGGTCGCCGCGTACGAGCGCTGGCGGCAGGCGCTCATCGTGGTGGACTTCGGCACGGCGACCACCTTCGACGCCATCTCGCAGAAGGGCGAGTACCTCGGCGGCGCCATCTGCCCCGGCATCACCATCTCCATGGACGCGCTCGCCCGCGCCGCCTCGAAGCTCCCCCGCGTGGAGTTCGCGAGGCCCCCGGCGGTCATCGGGCGCAACACCGTCGCCTCGATCCAGGCGGGGCTCGTGTACGGCTACGTGGGGCTCGTGGACGGCATCTGCGCGCGGATGTCGGAGGAGCTCGGGGTGACGCCGCGCATCGTCGCGACCGGCGGCCTCGCGCCCCTCATCTCCGGCGTGTCGAAGAGCATCCAGGAGGTCGACGAGCACCTCACCCTCGACGGCCTGCGCATCCTGCACGAGCGGAACCGGTGACGCCCTCGCCCGTACAGGACGGCGCGGAGGCCGAGGCGGCGTTCGCCGAGGGACGGGCCGCGTTCGCGGCGCACGACGTGGACGCCGCGCACGGCGCCTTCCAGCGGGCGCACCGCCGGTCGCCGGGGGATCCGCGCTACATGTCGTGGTACGGCGTGACGCTCGTGCTCGTGGAGAAGAACTGGAACCTCGGCGTCGTCCTGTGCGAGCAGGCGCTGCGTCAGTCGGGGCCCGACCCGGACCTCCTCCTGAACCAGGCGCGCGTCCACCTCGCCCTGAACCAGCGGGAGCGCGCCGTGCGGGCGATCCTGCGGGGCCTCGAGGCGTGGCCCGGCGACGCGCGCCTGCAGGCCGCCCGCGACGCCATCGGGACGCGGCGGCAGCCGGTCGTCCCGTTCCTCTCGCGGAACAACCCGCTGAACCGCCTGCTCGGGCGGATCCGCTACAAGTGGAGCCGGCGCGCCGGCCCGGTGTACGAGCTCTCGCCCGTCGCCCTCGGCGAGCCCGGCGTGCCGCCCGGGGAGGCCCGGAGCTGACATGGCCGACTGCCCGCTGCCCCTCGACGTCCTCCCGAAGCCGCTCCAGAAGCACGCCGACCCGAAGGCGCCGCCGCCGCTCCGCGGGATGGGCGCGAAGGGGCTCGTGCCGGCGGTGGCCCCGGTGGACCTCTGCACGCTCCTCTACCTGCTCTCGTTCGACGCCGACGCGGGCATCGCCGACACCGCGCGGAAGACCGCGAGCGGCCTCCCGGACAAGATCTGGAGCGTCGCCCTCCGGGCGGAGGGGACGAAGCCGCAGGTCCTCGACTGGATGGCGGAGCGGCTCGCCGGCTCGGACGTCGCGCTCGAGCTCGTGCTCCTCAACCCGGCCACCGCCGACGAGACGGTGGCGCGCCTCGCCCCCACCGCGTCGCAGAAGCTCGCCGACATCATCCGGCAGAACGAGCTGCGGCTCCTGCGCAACGACGACATCATCCGCGGCCTGTGCCAGAACCCGAACGCCCTCGCCTCGAGCGTCGACGGCGCCTGCGACTTCTGCGTCCGCAACGGCCTCACGCTGCTCGACGTGCCGCGCCTCGTGGAGGCGCACCGGCGGGTCCACGGGGTCGACCCCACGGCGGCGCCGCCCGCGCCCGCGGAGACGGCGGCCGGGCTCATCGCCGAGTACGGCGCGGAGCTCGCGCAGGAGGCGGGGGACGCGGCCGCGGCGGCGTCGGCCGCCGCCCTCGCCGAGGCCGACAAGAAGAAGCTCACCATCACCCAGCGCATCCTGCGGATGTCGGTGTCCGAGAAGATCAAGCTCGCGACGCTCGGCAACAAGGAGGCGCGCACGCTGCTGTTGCGCGACGCGAACAAGCTCGTCTCGATGGCGGCCGCGACGAGCCCGCGCATCACCGACGGCGAGATCCTGACGATCGCGAGCTCGCGCACGGTGAACGCCGACGTGCTGCGCCACGTCTACTCGAACCGCGAGTTCCTGAAGACCTACGCCATCAAGATCTCGCTCGTGAAGAACCCGAAGGTCCCGCTCCCGACGGCGCTCAAGATGATGTCCACGCTGCAGGAGAAGGACATCAAGGACCTCTCCCGCGACCGTAACGTGCCGCAGACGATCCAGGCGCAGGCGAAGGCGTATCTCATGAAGAAGGAGCAGGCCGCGAAGGGCTCGGACGGCGGGAAGCACTAGTGCAGCCGCCGCGAGACGCCGCGCCGCCGCCGGGGGCGCCGCCCGCCGCGCCGGTGCGGGTCGGGCGGGCGGTGTGGCTCTCCGCGGCCACGATGGCCTCGCGGGTCCTCGGGCTCGTCCGCGATCAGCTCTTCGCCATCCTGATCGGCGCGAACCGCTTCTCCGACGCGTTCGTCGTGGCGTTCCGCATCCCGAACCTCCTGCGCGACCTGTTCGCGGAGGGGGCGCTCTCCTCGGCGTTCGTGCCCACGTTCGCGGAGGCGCACCGGAACTCCGGGCGGGAGGCCGCCTACCGGCTCGCGAACGTCGTCGTCGCGCTCGTGCTCCTCGTCGTCGGGGCGCTGACCCTGCTCGGGATCGCGTTCTCCGGCGCCATCGTGGACGGCATCGCGCCGGGCCTGCGCGACCCCGCGCTCGCCGCGCTGCTCACGAAGGTGATGATGCCGTTCCTCCTCCTCGTCTCGCTCTCGGCGGTGGCGATGGGGATGCTGAACGCCCAGAGCCGCTTCACCGCCCCGGCGCTCGCGCCCGCGCTCTTCAACGTCGGGTCGATCGCGGTGGGGCTCGGGATCTGGGCCGCGGGGTGGCCGCCGCAGGAGGCGGTCGTCGGCTGGTCCGTCGGCACGATGGTGGGCGGCGCGCTGCAGCTCGCCGTCCAGGTCCCCTCGCTCCGCGCGCTCGGCTACCGGGCGCGGCTCCGGGTGGGCCGCGCCGACCTCGACGACCCGCGGCTGCGGCGCATCGGCCGGCTCATGGGCATGGCGGTGGTCGGCCTCTCGGCGACCCAGGTGAACATCCTCGTCAACACGTTCTTCGCGTCGCGCGTCGAGGCGGCGGCCACCTGGCTCAACTACGCGTTCCGGCTCATGCAGCTCCCGCTCGGCGTCTTCGGGGTGGCGATCGCCACCGTCGCGGGCGCCGGCGTCGCCCAGCGCGCCGCGGCGAAGGACATGGGGGCGGTGCGCGCCACGATGGGCTCGGCGCTGCGCCTCGTCGCGTTCCTCAACGTGCCGTCGGCGGTGGGGCTCGCGATCCTGGCGCGCCCCATCATCTCCCTCATCTACGAGCACGGCCGCTTCGGCGCGGCCGACACCGACGCGACGGCGCAGGCGCTCCTGTTCTACGCGCTCGGCCTGTACGCGTACTCCGCGGTGAAGGTGTTCGCCCCGGCCTTCTACGCCCTCGACGAGGCGCGCGTGCCGGTCCTGGGGAGCGTCCTCGGCATGGCCTCCAACGTGGCGCTGAACGTGGCGCTCTTCCCGGTGCTCGGGTTCCGCGGGGTCGCGCTCGGCACCTCGCTCGCGGCGTTGGTGAACTTCGCCGTGCTCGCCTGGGCGTGGCAGCGCCGCCACGGCGGGCTCGGCGGCGCGGGGATCGCGGCGCAGCTCGGGCGGGTGCTCGCGGCGTCGGCGGTGCTCGCCCTCGCCGCCTGGGGCGCCGAGCGGGCGCTCGACGGGCTGCTCCCCCCCGGCGACCTCGGCCGCCAGCTCGCCGTCGGCCTCCTGCCGGTCGCCGCGGGCGGGCTCGCGTACCTCGCCGCGGCGCGCGCCCTGCGCATCGGTGAGCTCGGCGAGCTCGCCGCCGCCGTGCGGCGCCGGCGCCCCGCCCGCTGACGAGCCGCCCGCGCCTCGCCGTGCCGCCTCGCCGGGGGTTTGGCGCCGGGGGCCCGCGTCCTACCTTGCTCGGAGGGGACGAACTCTTTCCCGGGGGAAGGCCATGGAGAACGGCGGGACGGGCGTGAAGGCGCGGCAAGAGGCGGAGCACCTCGCGGAGGAGGTGCAGGACCGGATCGAGGGGATGCGCGGCTACGCGGAGGACGCGGGCGCGTGGATCCGGGAGTTCGCGCGGGAGCGGCCGCTCGCGGCCATCGCCGTGGCGGCGGGGCTGGGGTTCGTCTTCGGCCGGATGCTGTCGCGGACCTAGTTCGGAAGGGGGCGGGCATGGCCGGCACGGAGAGCATGGGCGACGTGAACGAGACCCTCCGATCGGTGGCGGAGCAGGCGCGCGACGCGTGGGGCCGCTTCGCCGAGGAGGTCGAGCTCGAGCGGCGGATGCGCGAGAACCCGCTGACGGTGCTCGGCGTCGCGGCGGCCGCCGGCTTCGTGCTCGGCGGTGGCCTGTGGCCCGCCCTCCGCCCGTTCGTCAAGGCGGCCGCCCGGGCCGCGCTGTCGCCGACGAACCTGCTCGCCGTCGGGGCGGCCGTCGGCGCCATGCGCGCGGCGGGGTCGCACGACGGCGCGGGCGCGGGCGCGGCCGAGGAGCCGGAGCCGCAGCCGCACTGAGTCGCGTCCCCGGAAGCGGCGACGCGACACGCGCGCGCGGCGGACCACGGATGGGGTCCCGGGTTGACCGGGCGCCTCCCGGAGCCCACTGTGGCCGGGCCACCACGGGAGCACGAGATGATGGACGTTACGCGGGGCGCCGACGGCGCTGTGGTGATCCGCATCGACGGCGCGTTCGACGCGAAGGCCGCGCAGCGCGTCGCGGGCTGGCTCGTCGAGGTCCCGGCGGGCGACGCCGTCGTCCTCGACTTCACGCGCGTCCGCGAGTGCGACGACTTCGTCCTCGCCACCATGGCGCGGGACCTCGCCGCGCGCGAGCGGCTCGTCGTGCAGGGGCTGACGCGCCACCACGAGCGGATGCTGCGCTACTTCGGCGTCGAGCTCGGCGCGCTGCCCGAGCGGGCGCGGCGCGAGGAGGACGCGCTCGGGTAGGCGCGCGCCCGCGGGCGGCTCACTCCCGGCCGGCCGCCCGGCGGTCCTTCTCGGCGGCGTCGGCGGCGGGGAGCCCCTCCTCGAGGAGCTGCGCGGCGATCGCGATCGCCTTGCGGACCTTGTCGCGCACCTTCTCGTCGGCCTTGATCTTCTGGTAGGCCTTGACGACGCGCTCCTCGTTCTTCGCGCTCGCCGCCTCGGCGTCGGCGAGCCGCCGGCGCAGGTCGGCGGTGCGCTTCTCGACCTCGGCGTGCGCGCCCTCCGCCTCGCCGCGCGCGACGAGCAGCTCGGTGCGGAGCTCGTCCGCCTCGCGCTCGAGCGCGTCGGCCCGGGCGACCGAGTCCGCGGCGGCGGCGGCGTCCTCGCGGCTGCGGCGGGCGTCGCCCTCGGCGGCCTCGGCGCGCCGCTCGGCGTCCCCGAGCTTGCGGCGGAGCTCGCCGAGCTCGGCCTCGGCGCCCTTCGCCAGGTCCGTCGCGCGGCGCGCGTCCGTCTCGGCCTTGCGCGCCTGCGCGGCGGCGGCGTCCGCCTTCGCCTTCGCGCGCTCCAGCTCGGCGCCTGCCTCCTCGGCCCGGCGCGCGAGGTCGCGGTTCCGCGCCTTCAGCTCCGCGAGCTCGGCGTCCCGCCCCGCGAGCTCGGCGCGCGCGCGTTCGAGGGCCGCCGAGTCGCCCGGATCCCGCCCGCCGTCGTCCGCGCCGGCCGGCGGGTCGTCGAGGAGCTTGATGCCGGCGGCGCGCAGGAGGTCGGCGCTCGCGCCGCGCAGCGAGCGCGGCGAGGGAGGCGGGGGCGGCGGGACCTCGAGCGCCTCGTCCGCGCCGCCGAGCGCGCCGAGCGCCGCGTCCGCGTCGCCGTCGAGGGCGCCGAGATCGGCCCGGGCCGCCCCCTCGTCCTCCTCCGGGAGCGAGGCCGCCGCCGCGTCGAGGTCGTCGACGCCCACGGGGCGTTCGCCGGTGAGCTCGTCGAGGGCGGCCGCCGCGTCCGTCGCGGCGGGCGGGGCGGACAGGCCGTCGAACGCGTCGTCGAGCAGCCGCAGGTCGTCGTCCTCCGAGGGCGCCCCCGACGAAGCCGCCACCGGCTCGTCGCCGAGCGCGTCGAGCCCCGCGAGCTCCTGGTCGGGCGACCCCTCGGCGGAGGCCTCGAGCCCGAGCTCCTCCTCGAGGCTCACGAGCTCCTCCTCGAGCGGCTCCTCATCGAGCGCGAGCGACGGTGACTCCCCCGGCGCGTACCCCTCGGGGAGGCCGACGAGCCCGCCGAGCTTCTCGACGAGCGCCTCGGGGGTGTACGGCTTCAGGAGGTACTCGTCGGCGCGGGCCTTCAGCGTCCGGTGCTTCTCGAAGGTCTCCTCCGTCGCCTCGGCGCTCGTGAGCACGAGCGGCAGCGCCTTGAGGACGTCGTCCTTCTTCAGCTTCTGGCAGACGAGGTACCCGCTCATCCCGGGCAGCTCGACGCAGAGGACGACCGCGGCGGGGCCCCACTCGCGCGCGAGGTCGAGCCCGTCGCGGCCGTCGCCGGTGACCCGGACCTCGAAGCCCGAGTCCTCGAGGGAACGGGAGACGCCGGCGGCGAACGCCTGGTCGTTCTCGATGAGGAGGATCTTCTTTGGCATCGGGCGGTGGTCCGGCGGCGCGTGGAGCGCGGCGTCCACCGCGCGGAAAAATCTCGCGAAATTCTACCGGCGGGCGGAGCGGGCTGTCAAAAGAGACGCGCGCGGTCGCGCGCGCCGGAGGGGAGGCGCTATCGGGTCGCGGTGCGGACGAGCTCGTAGAGCGCCGCCTCGTCGAGGTCCGAGACGAGCGAGTAGACGATCTCGTCGTCGCGCCAGGTGGCGACGTTGTAGCCCTTGGCGGCGACGAGCCGCACGACCCTCGGCCCGACGCGCACCTCGCGGCCGGACGCGTCGAAGCGCCCGTCCGGATCGTCCACGATGAAGAGGCCCGCCTGCCCGCGCGGCAGCTCGTAGCGGATGTACGCCGCCGGCCACTCGCGCAGGTGCGAGAGGCGCGCCCCGAGCACCCGCACCCCGTCGGCCCGGAAGCGCGGGGGGGAGGGGTGGAAGTCGAGCTTGTCCGCGAACCAGGCGGGGATCATCCCCTCGCCCACGTTCGCCGCGACGACCTCGAGGGGCAGGCTGCGGTGGTGCTTCGCGACCGCCTCCTCGGCGAGGCCGAGGCCGTGGCCGGCGTGGGCGTGGGTGAGGAGCACGAAGGCGACGCCCGCGGCGCACGCGGCGAGGGTCGCGATGGGGAGCGGGGCGAGGGCGCGGCGCCAGAGCGGCCGGCGCCGGCGCGCGAGGGCGTCCTCGATGCGGGCGCGCAGCGCCTCGGGCGCGCGCCCGCCCGGGGACGAGGGACCCATCGCCTCGCGGAGCCGCGCGCGGATGGCGTCGCGGATCCGGCCCTGGCGCTCCGCGAGGGCGCGGCAGCGCGGGCAGGCGGCGAGGTGCGCGTCGGCCTCGGCCCGCTCGCGCGCGTCGAACTCGCCGTCGAGGTACGCATCGACCGAACGCTCCAGCTCGGAGCAGTCCATGGCCGCGGTGAGCGTGGGTTCGATGGTCATGCGCTGCCCGCCGTTGCGCTCCTACGCCGACTTGCCGCGGCGCTTGCGGTACGACTCGAGGTCGATGCTCCCATCGTCGCCCACGTCCTGCAAGACGCCGGACACGACCGCGTAGCTCGCGAGGGCCTTCTGCAGGAGCCGGCGGCCGCGGTAGAGCCTGCTCATCACGGTGCCCACCGGCACGTCGAGGATCTCGGCGATCTCCTTGTAGGAGAACTCCTGCAGGTCGGCGAGGATCACGACGAGCCGGAAGTCGATGGGCAGCGAGTCGACGGCCTTGAGCACGTCGTCGGAGAGCAGCCGGTCGAAGAAGTACTGCTCCGGGTTGGCGGCGTGCTCGGCGGCCTCTCGCGAGACGAAGCGCTCGTGCACGGCGTCCCGCTCGGACCCCTCGACGATGTTCCGCTCCTTGACGGAGCGGCGATAGCGGTTGATGAACGTGTTCGTCAGGATCTTGAAGAGCCACGCCTTCATGTTGGTGCCGCGCTCGAACTTGTCGAAGAAGCGGTAGGCACGCAGGAAGGTGTCCTGCACGAGGTCCTCGGCGTCGCGGTCGTTCTTCGTGAGCCGCAGCGCCGCCGAGTAGAGGGGGTCGAGGTGCTTCAGGGCGAGCCCTTCGAACTCGCCGCGCGTCAGGTCGGTCTGTCGCAGGTCGAACATCAGGGGTTCAGGTCTCCCGCAAGTGGTTCTAATCCCGCCCGCGCCCGTCTCGCCCGCGGCATTCCCGCGTCCTGGCCATGAAAACGAGCCGGCGGTCGATCCGATTCCCGCACCCCGGGCGGCTGCCCGGTCGCCGGGGGGGCGGCTCCCCGAGCGTGGCGTGAGAACTGAGGATTCTACTCGATCCTCGTGGGTTGACGCAGCGCCCCAACCGCGCCCCCGCCCGCCCGCGCCCGCCCGCGCCCGACCCGGAGTAATTCGCGAACGGCTCTCGGGAGGGGTCGAGGGCGGGGTCGAGGGCGGGGTCGAGGGCGGGGTCGAGGGCGGGGTCGAGGGCGGGGTCGAGGTCGAGGTCGGGGTCGGGGTCGGGGTCGAGTGAAGCTCCCCCTCTCCCCCGCTCCGCGGGGGAGAGGGCCGGGGAGAGGGGGTGGAGGTCACGGACGCGGCGTTGTCCGGAACGCCCCCCTCTCCCCCCGCTGCGCGGGGGGAGAGGGAAGAACCGAAAGCGGCGCCCGCCGGCGCCCGTGATATGACGCGGCGGGTCTCACCGCGGCGGGCGCCGCTGGAATCCACCGATGCAGAGGCTCCTCTTCGCGGACGACCGCGGCCGGGTGTACGACCACCCAGACCTCCTCGCCGCCGTCCGGAGCGGCGACGACGTCCTCGCGCCCCCGGAGCGCGCGCTGCCGCTCCCCGCGGGCGCCACCCTCACGATGCTGCCGGGCCGCCGCCCGGTGGGGATCGATCCGGCCACCGGCGAGCGGGTCGTCGTGCGCGAGGTGAAGGTGGGGCGCCGCACCCTCGTGCCGCATGCGGTCGGCGCGACCCTCCCGCCGGGCTACACGCGCACGTTCCTCCCCGCGGCGGCGCGCCCGCCGCTCGCGACGGTGGCGGAGGCGCCGGTGCTCCCGCAGTGGGCCTACACCGCGGCCGCGCTCGGCCCCCGCGGTCCGGTCACCTTCGCGCTGCACACCGATCGCCGGAGCCACTGGAGCCCGCGCGCCCACTCCACGCCCGACCTGCCCCGGCGGGTCGAGGCGACGCTCGCCGAGACGCCGAACCCCATCTACCGCCAGCTCGCGCGCTGCGCCCTGGAGTGGCGCTGCTTCACGGCGCAGAACACCTTCTACCTCCGCGACGAGGGGGCCATCCCCTCGTCCTCGGGCTGCAACGCCGCCTGCATCGGCTGCCTCTCCGACCAGGAGGAGGGCATGCCGCCGGCGAGCCACGAGCGGATCGCGCGGCCGCCCACGGCGGAGGAGATGGCCGAGCTCGCCGTGCGTCACCTCGAGCGCGCCACCGGGCGCGTGATGGTGAGCTTCGGGCAGGGCTGCGAGGGCGAGCCGCTCACGCGCTGGCGCGAGCTCGAGCGCGCCATCCGGCTCGTCCGGGCCCGCACGGCCCGGGGCTCCATCCACGCGAACACGAACGGCTCGCTGCCGGAGGCGCTCGGGCGGCTCGTGGACGCCGGGCTCGACTCGGTGCGCGTCTCCACCAACTCGGCCGCGGCCGACCTCTACGCCGCCTACTACCGGCCGACCGGGTACGCGCTCGACGACGTCGTGGCGTCGCTCCGCCTCGCGAAGGCGAAGGGCGCCTACGTGGCGCTGAACCTGCTCACCTTCCCGGGGGTCACCGACCGCGAGGGCGAGGTGGAGGCGCTCTGCCGGCTCGTGGCGGACACCGGCGTGGACCAGGTGCAGACGCGCCCGCTCGCCATCGATCCCGACGTCTACATGGACGTGGCGCGCGCGCGCGGCGCCGGCGGCCGTCCGCTCGGGATCCGCGCGCTGGTGGCCGCGCTGCGGGCCGCCCGGCCCGGCCTCGTGGTCGGCAACTTCTCGCGGGCGCGGAGCGAGCGGGGCTCGGGAAGGCGGCACGGGAGAGGGGCACGATGAAGGTGGAAGCCGAGCTGAGGCTGCAGAAGGATCTCGCGCGGCACCTGCGCGCCGGGCACCCCTGGGTGTTCCGCAAGGCGATCGAGAAGGCGCCGAAGGGGCTCGTCGCGGGGGCGATCGTCGACGTCACCGACGACGGCCGGTTCGTGGCGCGCGGCTACTTCGATCCGCACTCCGCCATCCAGGTCCGGGTCCTCACGCGGGAGCGGGCCGAGGAGATCGACGACGCGTTCTGGCGGCGCCGCGTCGCGCGCGCCGTCCAGCTCCGCCGCGAGCTCGTGCGGGGGACCACCGGCTACCGGCTCGTGCACGGCGAGTCGGACGGCCTCCCGGGCGTCGTCGCCGACCGCTACGACCGGTTCGCCGTCCTGAAGCTCTACTCGGCGGGGCTCACCCCGCACCGCCCGGCGATCGTGGAGGCGCTGCGGGCGGAGGCGGACGGGGTCCTCGGCGTGTTCGGCCGCGACGAGATCCCGCGCGACGACGACGACGAGGAGGGCGGCGCGCCCGCCGGCCGCGTCCTGTGGGGCGCCGAGCCGCCGGAGCGGATCGCCATCGGCGAGCATGGCATGACGGTGCTCGTCGACGTGCGCCGGGGGCAGAAGACCGGCCACTTCCTCGACCAGCGCGAGAACCGGCGCATGGTGCGCGGGCTCGCCGCGGGGCGGCCCGAGGCGCTGAACCTCTTCTCGTACACCGGCGGGTTCTCGGTGGCCGCCGCGCTCGGCGGCGCGAAGCACGTCGTGTCCGTCGACGTGGACGCGGACGCCATCGCCCTCGCGCGGGAGAACTTCCGCGCGAACGGCCTCGACCCGGCGGACCACGCCTTCGCGGTGGAGGACGTCTTCGAGATCCTCGCCCGGTACAAGCGCGAGGGGCGGCGCTTCGACCTCGTCGTCTGCGACCCGCCGGCGTTCGCGAAGTCGCAGAAGGCGGTGGACGCCGCCGTCGCCGGGTACGCGTCGCTCAACCGCGCGGCGCTCGCGGTGGTCGCGCCCGGGGGGCTCCTCGTCACGGCGAGCTGCTCGGCGCGCGTCTCGGTCGAGCAGTTCACCGACGCCGTGAAGGAGGCGGCCTTCAAGGCGCGCGTCGACCTGCAGCTCGTGGCCGAGACGCGGCAGCCGCCGGACCACCCGGTGTCGCTGCAGTTCAGGGAGGGGCGGTATCTGAAGGCCCTCGTCCTGCGCCGCGCCGCGTGAGGCGCGCCGGGCGTCAGTAGAGCGCGGGGAGGGTCGCGAGCAGCTCCCAGGGGCTCATCACCCAGCCGAGCCAGTAGTGGGTCGCCGCCGCGAGGTTCAGCAGGACGGAGACCGCGACCACCGCCCAGGCTCCCCAGCGCGCCGGCCCGCGCGCGAGCAGCGGCGCGTCGAGCGCCTTCACGAGCGCGATCCCGAGCAGCGGGATGACCGGGACGAGCAGCCTCGGCCCGTAGCAGTAGCCGCCCGTCCAGTCCTTCCACGCCGCCGCGAGCGCGTACAGCATGAGGAAGGCCGCCGCGACGACGCCGCCCCGGAGCCGGTCCTGCCGGAGCAGGCGGGGCATGCCGGCGAGGGCGAGCGCGAGGACGGGGGCGGTCGCGAGCAGGCCGTGCCGGCTCGAGAGCAGGAGCCCGAGGCCGCCCTCGAGGAGATCGCCGCGGTAGTACGGATAGGGGCCGAGCCAGGGCGACCCGTACATGTGCCGGTTGAGCAGGAGCGTGGCGGCGACGGCGGCGGCGGGCAGCGGCAGCAGGCGCAGCGCTCCGGCCCAGTGCCTCCGCGCCGCGGCCACGGCGAGGAGCGGGACCAGCAGCAGCGCGAGCTGCGGCTTCATCAAGGTCCCCGCCGCCACGAACGCGGACGCGCCGAGGTACGCGGGCGCCGCGCGGAAGGTCGCCCAGAAGGCCCCCATCACGCAGAGGGCGGCGAACGGCTCGGTGAAGAGCGTCCGGGCGTAGGACCACAGCGGCGTGCCCAGGAACACCGCGACGATCGTGAGGCGGACGGCGCCCCTGCTGCTCGAGAGCCCGCCGAGGATCCTCGCGAACATCGCCAGGGTCAGCGCCACCGCGAGCGCGGCCAGGGCGAGGGCCGCCGGCTCGACGAGGCGGGTGCCGCGCAGGGGGAGCAGCAGCGGGGCGAGCAGCAGGGGGAGGCCCACGGGGTGTGCGGGGTACTCGGGCAGGGCGGAGAAGATCGGGTGGACGCCCGCCCGCAGGGCGCCGCCGGGCTGGAAGAGCTGGCCCCAGACCACGCGCTCGCCGCCGACCCAGTAGGTGGCGTGGTGGTCGAGCTTCGCCCCGCGGAACGCCTCGCCCATCTGCGGCCCGCCCCGCTCGGCGGCGACGTACTGGTTTCGGAGGTCCAGGTCGCCGTCGTCGAGGACGCTGTTGAGCATGACGAGGTAGTGGGGCTCGTCCCCGCTGTAGACGAGCGGGGCCCCGACCTCGGCGCGGCCGTTCGGGCTCGGCCGGAAGAAGAGGGGGACGGCGAGGAGCAGCGCGATCGAGAGCAGGAACGGCAGCTCCCGGCGTGCGCCCGGCCGGCGCGCGGCGGGGGTCTCCGCGACGCCGGGGAGCGCCTCGCCCGCCCCCGCCCGCAGCGGAGCTCCGGTCACGTCTCCCATCCCCATCCGGCTCCCGGAACCGCTAGATCGCGTCGCTCGGCGCAGGCCCCATGTCGCTCTGGGGCTCGCCGCACTTCGCCATCTCCTTCTGCACGAGCGCCCTGAGCTTCCCGGCCTTCCGCGTCTTCGCGACGCGGTCCAGCTCGGCGTAGGTCGCCTCGGGGTCCGACTTCAAGAGCGCCTCGTACGCCTTCAGCGCGCTCTCGAGCCCCGCCGTCTGCACCGAGACCCAGTCGTCCGCCTTCTTCGGGTTCTCGATGAGCCAGGCGGTCATGCCGAAGACGGACTGGACGTACAGCAGCTGCGCGTAGGGATCGTCCTCCTGCTTGAGGAGCGGGTCGAGCGGGCCGCTGCAGCTCGTCACGTGGATGTCGGGGATGTCCACGATCCACTGGAAGAGCCAGCGCCGCGCCTCGACGGAGCTGCGGGCGAGGGGGCTCTTCTCGAGCTTGCGCGTCGTCTCGACGGCGCGCTTGCGCTCCTCGGGCGTGGACGGGCCGCGCTCCGAGGCGAGGGACGGGTGGGCGGCGGCGAGCGCGACGGCGGCGATCAGGATGCGGAGCACGCGGGGATCCTCCGGGGTCCATCGGACCATGGGCACGGCGGCGGGTCGAGGGCGCGTGCGAGCCCTTCTCCCGGAGGGGCGAGGAGCGGTCCCTGGTCCTCGGGGGCGGGGCTGCCGGGGGCTCGGGACGTGGTGTCGCGCGTGCGTCGCGTTTCGACCGCGGCGCTCGAACCTCGCGGGCGTGGTTGCGCGGGGCTCGGGACGGGGTGTCGCGCGTGCGTCGCGTTTCGACCGCGGCGCTCGAACCTCGCGGGTGTGGTTGCGCGGGGCTCGGGACGGGGTGTCGCGCGTGCGTCGCGTTTCGACCGCGGCGCTCGAACCTCGCGAGCGTGGTTGCGCGGGGCTCGGGACGGGGTGTCGCGCCTGCGTCGCTTCGCGCTTCTGTGGCGGTGCGGAGGTGGAGGCGGAACTGCGTGCTCGGGGGCCGCCGGCAACGCCTTGCGTGCCGCTGCGCCGGATGCGGCGCACGAGGCGACCGGATGGCGCGGGAGCAGCGTCACGCCCGTTGCAGGGCGGGCCGAGGGTGGGGCGTGGAGCGGGGCGCGCTGCGCTCCTTACGGCGCGACACCCCGATCCCTCGCCCTCGGGGCGTGGTGTACGGCGGTCGGGGTCGGGCTCGGGCGGACGGGTCGAGGTCGAGGTCGAGGTCGAGGTCGAGGTCGGGGTCGAGGTCGGGGTCGGGGTCGGGGTCGAGGTCGGGGTCGGGGTCGAGGGTCGAGGTCGAGGTCGGGGTCGAGGTCGAGGTCGAGGTCGCCGACCCGTTCGTGGGTCCGCCCGGCGTCTTCGTGTCCCGCTCGTGGTGAGCCTGTCGAACCACGAGCGGGATCGGCCGTAACGGCCGACGTCGACGCCGCCTGCGCTCAGGGCGCGGGGCGGGGGAGTCCGGGCGCGGCGGCGAGCAGGGCGGCGAGGAGCACGATTCCGGCGAGCGCGGCGGCGCCGAGCGCGGGCGGGACGCGCGCGGGGGAGAACGCGGTGGAGCGGTCGCCGGCGTCGCGCAGGGCGATCGCGGCCTCGGCCGGCGGCGGGCTCGGCGTCGCCGCGCGGTACGCGGAGAGCAGCAGGGCGAGCGCCGCCGCGCCGAGCGCCAGCGCGAGCGCGACGTCGGCGAGCGGCGCCGGGCCGGGGTCCGGCGCGCCGAGGGAGAGGACGAGGCCCGAGGTGACGGCGTTGTTCGCCGCGTGCGCCGCCACCGCCGGCCACACCGAGCCGGCGCGCCAGGTGAGCCAGCCGAACACGGCGCCGAGGACGAAGAGCGCCGGGAAGCGGATCGGATCGAGGTGGATCGCCGCGAAGAGGAGCGCCGCCCCGACGATCGCCGCCGCCGGGCGGCGGCGCAGGCCGAGCGCGCTCTGGAGGTACCCGCGGAACGCGATCTCCTCGCAGGCGGGCGCGAGCAGCACGGCCGCCGCCGCGATGACGAGCCGCTCCCAGTCGGGCCCCTCGAAGAGCTGGGTGGCGTCGAAGGCCTCGACCCAACGGGCGGGGAAGAGCCGCTGGCCGAGCGCCATGACCGCCCCGGCGAAGAGGTACCCGGCGGCGCCCACCGCGGCGCCGAGCAGGATCGCCCGCGGGCGCGGCCGGCCGAGCTTCAGGAACGGCCCCGCCCGGAGGTTCGAGCCGGCCGTCGCGACGAGGGCGGGCAGCAGGAAGGAGAAGACCTCCGTCCAGGCGAGGCCGGCGGGGCGGAGCGCCGCCTGCGCGAGGAGGCCCGGCAGGAAGGTCGCGAGCAGCACGGCGAAGAACGCGAGCGCGCTCTTGCGCGGGGGCGGCGGCGGCGCGGGGGCGGGGAGGGGCTCCACCGCGGCGAGGATGGCACCGAAGCCCCGGCCCGGGAAGCCCGTCGCGGACGCCCCGCGCGCGGACGCTCGGCTATGATGCGGCCCATGAACTTCCAGAACCGCACCGTGGTGCTCTGCGTCGGCGGCGGCATCGCGGCGTACAAGGCCTGCGAGATCGCACGGCTCGTCGTGAAGGGGCGGGGGACGGTCCGCGTGGCCATGACGCCGGCGGCGACGCGCTTCGTCCAGCCGCTCAC
Organism: uncultured delta proteobacterium; assembly: GCA_963737085.1. Taxonomy (GTDB): domain Bacteria; phylum Myxococcota; class Myxococcia; order Myxococcales; family Anaeromyxobacteraceae; genus Anaeromyxobacter. Next base: position 44,837 of record CAVTRR010000012.1, on the reverse strand, counting down.
GTTCCAGGCGATCTCCGGCGCGCCGGTGCTCGTCGACCTGCTCGACCCCTCCGCCGACCTCGCCTACGGCCACCTCGCCCTCGCGCGGATGGCGGACCTCGTCCTGGTCGCGCCGGCGACCGCCGACCTCCTCGCCCGGATCCGGGCGGGGATGGCGGACGACGCCGTCACGACCACGGTGGTGGCCTCGACCTGCCCCGTGCTCGTCGCCCCGGCCATGAACACCCGCATGTGGCGGAACGCGGCGACGCAGGAGAACGTGGCGGCGCTCGTCGCGCGCGGCATCCACGTCGTGGGGCCCGCGGCGGGATCGCTCGCCGACGGCGACTTCGGCGAGGGGCGGCTCGCCGAGCCCGACGAGATCGCGCTCGCGGCCCTGCGGCTGCTCGGGAACCAGGACCTCGCCGGGCGCAAGGTGCTCGTCACCGCCGGTCCCACCCGCGAGCCCATCGACCCGGTCCGCTTCATCTCGAACCCGTCGTCCGGGAAGATGGGCTACGCCATCGCGCGGGTGGCGGCGCACCGCGGCGCCGAGGTGACGCTCGTGTCGGGGCCGACGCTCCTCGAGGACCCTCCCGGCGTGAAGGTCGTCCGGGTCGAGACCGCGGAGCAGATGGCGCGCGCGGTGGAGCTGGAGGCGTCCGGGATGGACCTCTTCGTCGGCGCGGCCGCCGTGTCCGACTACCGGCCGGCGACGGCGTCGTCGCGCAAGATCAAGAAGGGGGAGGGCGACGAGACGCTCGTCCTCTCCCGCACGCCGGACATCCTGGCCGGGCTCGGGGCGCGGCTCGCCGGCGCGAGGAACGCGCCGGTCCTCGTCGGGTTCGCGGCGGAGACCGAGGACGTGATCGCGCACGCGCGCGAGAAGCTCAAGGGCAAGCGCTGCGACCTCGTGGTGGCGAACCGGGTCGGCGGCCCCGGCGCGGGGTTCGGCGGCGACACGAACCGCGTGGCGCTCGTGTCGGCCACCGAGCTCGCGGAGATCGAGGGGCCGAAGGAGCGGGTCGCCGAGGCGATCCTCGACTGGATCCTGCCGGTGCTCGAGGCGCGGCGGCCGAAGCCGGCCTAGCTACGCCGCGAGCTTCGCGATCGAGGGCGGCAGCACGAGCTTGCCGGAGATCGCCTGCCGGAAGCTGGCGCGCGTCTCGAGGGCGATGTCGTGGGCGTCGCGCGCGAGGATGAGCCGCTTCCCGGTGCGGAGCTTGAGCGTCTTGCGCAGGTCGGTCGCGAGCCGGATGTTGCGGGCGCCGGTCGCGTCCGCGCGGGCCGCCTCGCTCCGCTCCCCCTCGTTCAGCATCCCCACGATGGCCCGCAGCGCGAGGTCGTTCGTCTCGTCGACGAGGTCGGGCTCGAGGACGAGGTTCCGCTCGCGCGCGAGGGCGAGGCGGGAGACCTGGCCGAACCGGCCGATGCGGGCCGTGGCGAGCAGCGAGCGGAAGAGCTGCTTCGAGACGCCGAACGGCAGCACCGACGAGCGGCCGAGCATGGTCTCGAGGTAGTGGTCGTGGCTGCGGATGGCGCGGGTGGTCACGTCGCGCGCCACGCGGGAGAGCCCCTTGTCCATCCGCTGGTCGTAGCGGAGCTCCCAGTAGGCGTGGCGGGTGCTCGCCTTGTGGTACGAGGCGACGGTCTTGTACGGGACGAAGTAGTTGTGGGCGACGGTGTCGGCCGCGAGGTGCGAGAGGAAGCCGAGGGCGAAGGCCTGCTCGCCGCCGGGTCGCGCGCCCTTGAACACGTTGAAGCCGACGCGCCAGTTGTGACAGTGGTAGAGATACCGCGTCATGTTCTTGCCGACGACGATGTCGGCGGCGAGGGAGCCGTAGAGGAACTCGTTCCCGAAGTCCGAGAGGACGCCGCGCAGCCCGGGCTGCACCGAGCCGAGGTTCGCGAGCGCCTGCGCGGAGAAGCTCAGGTGCGCGAGCGGCCCCCAGGCCTGGGCGTCGGAGGGGTAGGCGAGGATGACCGCCGCGAGGACCACGAGCGGCAAGGTGACGAGGAGACGCTGCAGCTTCATCGCGGCACGATGATAAGCCCAACGGCGCCCGTCGCAACGCGTCGGGCGGGATTTCTTTCGAGGGGTCTGTGAACGACGACGTCACGCGGACGCGGGACGAGATCGCGGGGGTGGTCGCCGAGGCGCTCCGCCACCTGGCGTGGCTCGGGGACGCGGGGATCCGCGAGGTCCCGCCGCGCGCGGCGCCCCCGGCGCCGGCGCCCGCCCGCCCGCCCCCCGCCCGCGCGGTGGAGGGCCCGGTCGGTGGGACGTCCACCGGGGCGTCCGATGTGGGCCCGCGCGCGATCCCGCCCGTGACGCGGGCCGCGGCGACCGCCCCCTCGACGCCGGCCTCCGGCGCGCCGGCGCCCACGCCCGCGACCCTCTCGGACAAGGGCTGCGGCAGCCCCGAGCTGCTCGCCGTCCGCGAGGCGCTCGGCGACTGCGCGCGCTGCGGGCTCGGGGGCGGCCGCAAGCACCTCGTCTTCGGCGTGGGCAACCCGGGGGCGGAGCTCATGTTCGTCGGCGAGGGGCCGGGCGCGGACGAGGACCGCCAGGGCGAGCCGTTCGTGGGGCGGGCCGGGCAGCTCCTCACGAAGATGATCGAGGCGATGGGCTTCCGCCGCGAGGAGGTCTACATCGCGAACGTGGTGAAGTGCCGGCCCCCCGAGAACCGGAACCCCGAGCCCGACGAGATGGACGCCTGCGAGCCCTTCCTCCGCCGCCAGATCGGCGCGGTGAAGCCGAAGGTGATCGTCGCCCTCGGCAAGATCGCCGCGCAGCGGCTGCTCCGCGACCCGACTCCCATCTCGCGCCTGCGCGGCCGCTGGTTCGAGCTCGAGGGCGTGCGGCTCATGCCCACCTTCCACCCCGCCTACCTCCTGCGCAGCCCGGATGAGAAGAAGAAGGCGTGGGAGGACCTGCAGCTCGTCATGAAGGAGCTCGGGAAGCCCGTCACGAGGAGGTAGCCGCGATGTCCGCTCGCTCGCTCGGGCGCGCCGCCGCCCTCGCCGCCCTGGCCCTCGCCGCCCTCGGCGTCGCGCAGCCGCCGCCCGCCCCCGCCGCGGCGCCGCGCGTCCTCGTCCTCGAGGTGAAGGGCGCCATCACGGGCGGCACCGCCGAGTACGTCCTCGCCGGCCTCGCGAAGGGGCGCGCCGAGGGGTTCGCCGCGGTGGCGCTGTCGCTCGACACCCCCGGCGGCCAGCTCGACGCGACGCGGGAGATCGTCCAGGCGATGCTGGCGAGCGACGTGCCCGTCCTCGTCTGGGTCGGCCCCGCCGGCGCCCGCGCGGGCTCCGCCGGCGTCTTCCTCTCGCTCGCGGCCGACGTCGCGGCGATGCACCCGACCTCCAACATCGGCGCCGCGCACCCCGTGACCGGCAGCGGCAAGGACGTCGCCGAGGAGGCGGGGAAGGACATGGCGAAGAAGGTGGAGAACGACACCGCCGCCTTCGCCCGCAGCGTCGCCGAGGCGAACGGCCGGAACGCCGACTGGGCCGAGAAGGCGGTGCGGGAGAGCGTCTCGGTCACGGCGGGCGAGGCGGTGAAGCTGCGCGTCGTGGACCTCACCGCCGACGACCTCCCGCAGGCGCTCGCGCGCGCCGAGGGGCGCAAGGTGAAGACCGCCTCGGGCGAGCGCGCGTTCCGCGGCAAGGACGCGGTGCTCGTGCCCTACGAGCCGACGGTCCGCCAGCGCGCGCTCTCGTTCCTGTCCGACCCGAACGTCGTCGCGCTCCTCATGCTCATCGGGACGCTCGGCATCGCGGTCGAGTTCTACCACCCGGGCGCCATCGTCCCCGGCGCGCTCGGCGCGCTCTCGCTCTTCCTCGCCTTCGTCGCGATGCGGATCATCCCGGTGAACGTGGGGGCGGTGGTCCTCGTGCTCCTCGGGGTCGGGCTCCTCGTCGCCGAGGCGTACGTCACGGCGCACGGGATCGCCGGCCTCGGAGGCGCCGCCTGCATCGTCATCGGGACGCTCTTCTTCATCGACAAGTCGTCCCCCGACTATCACTTCGATCCCGGCGCGCTGACGCTCTCGCCGTGGATCGTCTGGCCGACGCCCATCGTCCTCGCGATGCTCATGGGCTTCATGGCCTTCAAGGTGGCGGGCGCGCGGCGCGGACCGCTCCAGCTCGGCGCCCCGGCCCTCGTCGGCGCCGAGGGGCAGGCGCTCTCCGACGTCGGCGCCGGGGTGGGCGAGGTCTTCGTGCACGGCGAGTACTGGAAGGCGCGCAGCGCCTCGCCGATCCCGGCGGGGACGCGCGTGCGCGTCACCGGGGTGGACGGGCTCACCGCGACGGTGGTCGCCGCCCCCGAGAAGGGCTAGAACGTAGCCTGACGTTCACGGAGGGAGTCACATGCCCGCGCTCGGTCTCCTCATCCCCGTCGCCCTCATCGTGCTGTGGTTCCTGTCCGGCATCCGGATCGTGAACGAGTACGAGCAGGGCGTGGTGCTCCGGCTCGGGCGGTTCGCGGGCGTGCGCACCGCCGGGCTCAAGTGGATCGTCCCGTTCATCGACCGGATGATCATCATCGACATGCGGATCACGGCGGAGCAGGTGCCGCCGCAGGACGTGATCACGCGCGACAACGTGTCGGTGAAGGTGAACGCGGTCATCTACTTCCGCGTGATGCAGGCGGACCGCGCCTTCCTGCAGGTGACCGACTTCCTCTTCGCGACGAGCCAGTTCGCGCAGACGACGCTCCGGTCCGTGCTCGGCCAGGTCGACCTCGACGACCTCCTCAGCCAGCGCGACAAGATCAACCGGCAGCTCCAGGAGATCATCGACCGGCACACCGAGCCGTGGGGCGTGAAGGTGACGGCGGTCGAGGTGAAGCAGGTGGATCTCCCCGAGGAGATGCGCCGCGCCATGGCCAAGCAGGCGGAGGCCGAGCGCGAGCGCCGCTCCAAGATCATCGCGGCGGAGGGCGAGCACCAGGCCGCCGAGAAGCTCGGGATGGCGGCGGACGTCATCGCCCGCTCCCCGGGCGCGCTCCAGCTCCGCTACCTCCAGACGCTCGTCGAGATCTCCGCGGAGAAGAACTCGACCATCGTCTTCCCGCTGCCGCTCGAGCTCGTGAAGGTGTTCCTCGACGCGGGGAAGCTGCCCCCGCGGTAGCGCCGGCGCCGCCCGCGCCGGCCGCCGCTACGGGGCCGCGAGGATCGACCCGTCGGGCGCGCTCCACGCCCGGCTCATCGCCGGCGTGTTGTGCGCGAAGCCCACCGCGCCTCGCGGCCCGATCACGATGAGCCCGACCTCGCCGCCCACCCGGCGGCCGAGCAGCGCGGCGGCCTCGCCCGCAGCCTCCATCGCGGAGGCCCCGCGCGCCACGAGGTCGGCGGCGTGGCGCGCCAGCGTGAGCTGGATGATCCGCTCGCCGTGGCCGGTGCACGAGACCGCCGCGAGGGTGTCGTCGGCGTAGGTGCCGCAGCCCACGATGGGCGTGTCCCCCACCCGGCCGGGCAGCTTCATCGACATGCCGCCCGTCGAGGTCGCGGCGGCGAGGTGCCCGCGCGCGTCGCGGGCGACCGCCCCCACGGTGCCGGTCCTGGATCCGCTCGCCCCCTGCCGGGCGGCCTCCCAGCGGGCCCGCTGCCGCGGGGTGACGAGGAGCGCGTTGTCGTGGGGGGCGAGGCCGAGCTCGCGGGCGAAGGCCGACGCGCCCGGGCCGGCGAGCAGGACGTGGTCGGTCCGCTCCATGACCGCGCGGGCGAGCGAGATGGGGTTCTTCACGTCCTTCACGACCGCCACGGCGCCGCAGCGGAGCGTCTCGCCGTCCATGATCGAGGCGTCGAGCTCCACGTCCCCGGCGGCCGTGAGGGTGGCCCCCGTCCCGGCGTTGAAGGCGGGATCGTCCTCGAGGATCCGCACCGCCGCCTCCACCGCGTCGAGGGCGGTTCCCCCGGCCCCGAGGACGGCCCAGCCGGCCCGGCAGGCCCGCCGGACGCCCTCGAGCCGGGGGGCGTCCGGGTCGCCGGAGGACGCCGGATCGCCGGGGTCGAGGCTCCCCGCTCCCCCGTGGACCGCGATCGCGGGCATGATGTCGGGCATGATGTCGGAGTGCATGTCGGGGGCAGGACGTTAGCTTATTGGTCTTCCGCGAGGTGAGCCATGGCTGGACGCGAGGTGGTGATCGTGGGCGCCGCACGGACGCCCATCGGGGCGTTCCTCGGATCGCTCGCCGCGGTGCCGGCGCCGCGCCTCGGCGCCGCCGCGATCCGCGCGGCGCTCGAGCGGGCCGGCGTCGAGCCCGGGGCGGTCGACGAGGTCGTGATGGGCAACGTGCTGCAGGCGGGCGTCGGGCAGGCGCCGGCGCGGCAGGCCGCGCTGTTCGCGGGGCTGCCCGAGAAGACCCCCTGCTGGACGCTCAACAAGGTGTGCGGCTCGGGGCTCAAGGCGGTCATCTCCGGCGCGCAGGCGATCGCCCTCGGGGACGCCGAGGTCGTGGTCGCGGGCGGCATGGAGTCCATGTCCAACGTCCCGTACTACGACCGGGCCGCCCGCAGCGGCGCCCGGATGGGCAACGTCGAGCTCGTGGACGGGATGGTCCACGACGGCCTCTGGGACGTGTACGGGCAGCACCACATGGGCATCTGCGCCGAGCACTGCGCCACGACCCAGGACATCTCCCGGGCCGCCCAGGACGAGTACGCGCTCGAGTCCACGCGCCGCGCCATCGAGGCCTGGAAGGCCGGCGCGTTCAAGGCCGAGATCGTCCCGGTGGAGATCGAGGGGAGGAAGGGCGAGAAGACCGTGGTCGCGGAGGACGACGGCCCGAAGCTCGCGAAGCCCGACAAGATCGCGGGGCTGAGGCCGGTGTTCAAGAAGGACGGCACGGTCACGGCCGCGAACTCCTCGTCGATCAACGACGGCGGGGCGGCGGTCGTCCTCATGAGCGCCGAGCGGGCCCGGCGCGAGGGCCGGCCGGTGCTCGGGCGGGTCACCGCCTGGGGCGGCGCGGCGCGCGCGCCCATCGAGTTCACCATCGCGCCGGCCGACGCCATCCGCACGACGCTCGCCCGGGCGAAGCTCGAGCCGAAGGACGTGGACCTCTGGGAGATCAACGAGGCCTTCGCGGTGGTCTCGGTGGCGAACAACCGCCTCCTCGGCCTCGACGGCCGGAGCGTGAACGTGCGCGGCGGGGCGGTGGCGCTCGGCCACCCCATCGGCGCGTCCGGCGCGCGCATCCTCGTCACGCTGCTGTACGCCATGAAGGACCTCGGGAAGCGGCGCGGCCTCGCCTCGCTCTGCATCGGCGGCGGGGAGGCGGTCGCGCTCGTCGTGGAGCGCTCGCCATGAACAAGCTCGTCGCCTCGGCGGACGCGGCGGTCGCGGACATCCGGGACGGCGCGACGATCATGGTCTCCGGGTTCGGCCTGTGCGGGAACCCGGAGAACCTCATCGCGGCGCTGCACCGCAAGGGCGTGAAGGACCTGGTCCTCGTCTCGAACAACTGCGGCACGACCGACCTCGGCCTCGGGGTGCTCCTCAAGGCCCGCCAGATCCGCAAGATCGTCGCGTCGTACGTCGGGGAGAACAAGGAGTTCGAGCGCCAGTTCCTCTCGGGCGAGCTCGAGGTCGACCTCGTGCCGCAGGGGACGCTCGCCGAGCGGATCCGCGCCGGCGGCGCCGGCATCGGCGGCTTCTACACCGCCACCGGCGTCGGGACGAAGGTCGCGGAGGGCAAGGAGACGCGCGTCATCGACGGGCGCGAGTACCTGCTCGAGCTGCCGATCCGCGCGGACTTCGCCCTCGTCTACGCCTGGAAGGCCGATCACTGGGGGAACCTCGTCTACCGCAAGACCACCCAGAACTTCGGCCCCATGATGTGCGCGGCGGCGCGGACCACCATCGTGGAGGTGCAGCACGTGGTGGCGCCCGGCGAGATCGACCCGGACGCCGTGCACACGCCGGGCATCTACGTGAAGCGCGTCGTCAAGGGCGAGCGGTTCGAGAAGTGGATCGAGCGGCGCACGGTGCGCCCGCGCGCGCACTAGGGGGATCCGATGCCGCTGACCCGCGAGCAGATCGCAGCGCGCGTGGCCCGGGAGCTGCGCGACGGGTACCACGTGAACCTCGGGATCGGGATGCCGACCCTCGTCTCCAACTTCGTGCCGAAGGGGATCGAGGTGGTGCTCCAGTCGGAGAACGGGATCCTCGGGGTCGGGCCGTACCCGCTGGAGGGCGAGGAGGACCCCGACCTCATCAACGCCGGCAAGGAGACCGTGACGGTCGTGAAGGGGGCGTCCTTCTTCTCCTCCGCCGAGTCCTTCGCGATGATCCGCGGCGGGCACATCGACCTCGCCATCCTCGGGGCGCTCGAGGTCTCGGAGAAGGGCGACCTCGCGAACTGGCTCGTGCCGGGCAAGATGGTGAAGGGGATGGGCGGCGGGATGGACCTCGTCGCCGGCGCCCGGCGGGTGGTGGTCATGATGGACCACGCCACGAAGGACGCGAAGCCGAAGATCCTGCGGGAGTGCTCCCTCCCCATCACCGGGCGGCGCTGCGTCTCGGCGATCTGCACCGACCGCGCCTGGATCGACGTGACGGAGGGCGGCCTCGTGCTCCGCGAGCTCGCGCCGGGGGAGACGGTGGGCTCGGTGCAGGAGCTGACCGAGCCGACGCTCGCGGTCGCGCCGGACGTGCGGCAGATGCAGCCGTGACGGGCGCCGCCCCGGACGCGCCTGCGCTGTTCACGCTCACGACCGACTTCGGCGCGGGCTCTGGGTACCCGGCGCAGGTGAAGGGCGTCCTCCTCTCCGCGCTCCCCGGCGCGCGCATCGTGGACGTCTCGCACGAGGTCCCCCGGCACGACGTCCTCGCCGGCGCGCTCCTCCTCGAGGCGTGCCTCCCCTGGTTCCCCTCGGGCGCGGTCCACCTCGCCGTGGTGGACCCGGGCGTCGGCACCGCCCGCCGCGCGCTCTGCGTGCGCGACGCCGGCGGGCGGACGCTCCTCGCGCCGGACAACGGCCTCGCCACCCCGTTCCTCGGGCCCGGCGCGGCCGCCTTCGCCATCGAGCCCGGGCGCGCCGTGCCGGCGCCGCGCTCGTCCACCTTCCACGGGCGCGATCTCTTCGCGCCCGCCGCCGTCTTCCTCGCGCGCGGCGGCGATCCCGCGGCGCTCGGCCCCGCGGTCGCGGACCCCGTGCGCCTCCCCTGGCCGCGGGCGGAGCGGCGCGGGGCGGAGGTCGCGGGCGAGACCCTCGCCGCCGATCCGTTCGGCAACCTCGTCACCTCGATCCTGGCCGCGGACCTGGAGGGCGTCGAGGTCGCCGCCGCCGAGGTGGGAGGGCGGCCGGCGCGCTGGGTGCGCACGTTCGGCGAGGGCGGCGCGGGCGAGCTCCTCGTGCTCGCGGGGAGCGGCGGGCGCGTGGAGGTGGCTGTGCGCGAAGGGAGCGCGGCCGCGGCGCTCGGCCGCGTGCGGGGCGTGGCGGTGCGCCTCGTCCTTGGAAGCCGCGGGAGCGCCTGCTAGAGTCCTCGTCGTGAAGCAGCCCGGCAACAAGCGGCGCGCCGCCAGGCTCCACCACGAGATCCCCGTGGCGTACCGGAGCGTGGGGAGCTTCCTCACCGACTGGGCGACCAACATCAGCGAGGGCGGGCTCTTCATCAACACCCGCAACCCGCTCCCCGTCGGCACCGCGGTGAAGCTCCTCATCCAGCTCCCCGGCGCGTCCTCGTTCCAGCTCGACGGTCGCGTCACCCGCGTCACCGAGTACGACAACCACGCGAACATGGTCCCCGGCATGGGGGTCGAGTTCACCGGCGTGGACGACGGACGCCGCCGCGAGATCGAGGGGATCGTGGAGCGGCTCCGGGCGAAGCTCGAGGAAGCCTAGCGCCGCGGCTGGTGCCCGCGCGGCGCCGGCGCTAACTCTCCCCGGTGCGCACCGAGCTGACGATCGAAGACCTCGCCCCCGGCGGCGAGGGGGTGGGCCGCGCCGGCCCGCGCACCGTCTTCGTGCCGTGGGCCGCCCCGGGCGATCGGGTGGTCGCCGACGTGCCGGCCGGCGAGGGGCCCGCGCACGCCGCCCTCGTCTCGCTCGTCGCGCCGGGCGCCGCCCGCGTCGCGCCGCCGTGCCGGCACTTCGGCCCGGGCGAGGGCGAGCGCGAGTGCGGCGGCTGCGAGTGGCTCCACGTCGGCTACCCGGCCCAGCTCGCCGCGAAGGAGCGGACCGTGCGCGAGGCGCTGCGCCGCATCGGCCGGCTCGACCCCGCGGCGCTCGGGCTGCGCCCGATCCTCGCCTCGCCGGCCGCGCACCGCTACCGGTCGCGCGCGAAGTTCCACCTCGACCGGGCGAGCGCGCGGCTCGTGTTCTTCCGCCGCCGCTCGCACGCGGCGGTGCGCCTCGAGGAGTGCCACCTCCTCGAGCCGGCGCTCGACGCGCTCCGGGCCGAGGTGGGGCCGGCCCTCGCCGCCGCGCGGCTCGCGCCGCGGGAGGTCGCGCTCGAGTGGTCCGCCGCGGAGGGGAGGGGGAGCGCGCTGCTCCTCCTCGACCCGACGCCCGCCGCGCGGGCGCGGGCGGAGGCGCTCCTCGCCGCCGTGCCGGCGCTCGCCGGCGTCGTGCTGCGGGGGGAGGGCGGCCCGGCGGCGGCCGTCGGGCGGCCGGTGCTCTCGCACGCGCGCGTGCCCGGCCACCCCGAGGCGGGCGCGCAGCGGTCGCGCCCGGACGTCTTCCAGCAGGCGAACCGCGGCGCGAACGCCCTCCTCGTCGCGGCGGCGCTCGACCTGCTCCGGCCGGACGGGGAGGACGTGCTCGAGCTCTTCTGCGGGGCCGGGAACTTCACCGCGCCCCTCGCCCGCCGCGCGCGCGCCGTCGCGGCGGTGGAGGCGCAGGGGCCCGCGCTCGAGCTCGCCCGCGAGGACCTGCGCGGCGCCGCGAACGTACGGTTCTACGCGGGCGACGCGCTGAAGGTGGCCGCGGCGCTCGCGGCCGAGCGCGGCGCCGGGAAGCCGGGGTTCGGGGCGGTCCTGCTCGATCCGCCGCGCGAGGGGGCGAAGGGGATCGGGACGATCCTCCGCGCCCTGGGGGCGGCGCGCGCCGTCTACGTCTCCTGCGACCCCGCCACCCTCGCCCGCGACGTCCGCGGCTGCGTGGAGGCGGGCTTCCGCGTCGCCGCGGTCCAGCCCGTGGACATGTTCCCGCAGACGCACCACGTCGAGGCAGCGGTGCTGCTCGAGTGCCCTCCGACGCGGCAGCCCCCTGCGGCCCCCTTCACGCGATGACGCCCCGGTGACAGATCGGGCGGAGGCTGCACGAGAGATGCCGCGACGCCTTCCCATGCAGCGCTTCGAGGCGCGGACCCTGCCCGCCCTGCTCGTCGCGAGCGCCCGACGCGCGCCCGACCGCACCTTCCTCCGCTTCGTCGAGCCGGCCTCGCCCGCGGGCCCGACGCGCGACCTCACCTTCCTCGCCTTCCGCCGCGGCGTCGCGCGCGCGGCGGCGGTCCTGCGTGCGGCAGGGGTCTCGGCCGGGGACCGCGTGCTCCTCCTCGCCGAGAACTCCCCCGAGTGGCAGATGGTCGCGCTCGGCGCGCAGCTCCTGCGGGCCGAGCCGGCGGCCCTCTTCGCGAGCCTCGCCGCCGATCCGGCGCGCGCCATCGCCGAGCGGGTCCGGCCGAAGGTGATCTTCGTCTCGGGCGCGGCGCAGTGGGAGAAGCTCGCCCCGGCGGGGCCGGCGCTCGCCCGGGGCGGCCTCGCCGCGGTGGTGTCGGCCGGGCCGCTCGCCGCGGCGCTGCCCGCGGGCGTGGCCGCCGTCTCCGGCGCCGAGGCCTTCGCGCCGGGGGCGCCCGCGCTCGGCGACGCGGAGGTCGACGCGCTCGCCGAGGCGGTCGGCCCGGAGGATCCCTTCCTGCTGCTCTTCACGAGCGGCACCACCGGCCGGCCGAAGGGCGTGCGGCTCCCGCAGCGCGCCATCGTGCACGCGATCGACGGCGGGGCCGCGGCGACCGCGCGCACCGAGCGGGACCTCGGCCTCCACTTCCTGCCGTTCGGCCACGTCGCCGGCCACGACCACTTCGCCCTCGCGCTCGCGCAGGCGCACGCCCTCGTCATGATCGCGCGCCGCGAGGACCTCGAGCGCGCGCTCGCCCTCCACCCCACCTACCTGTTCTCGGTGCCGCTCGTGTACGAGCGCATCCGCGCGGCGGTGGAGGCGAAGCTCGGCGCCCTGCCCGGGCCCGCCCGCGCCTTCGCCCGCGCGGCCCTCGCCGCCGCCGCGCGCGTGCGGGTGGACGGCTCGCGCGCCCTCGCGGACCGGGCGCTCGCGCGCGTTGCCGATCGGCTCGTCGGGCGCGGCGTGCGGGCGCGGCTCGGCGGGCAGGTGCGCGGGCTCTTCTCGGGCGGCGCCCCGGCCGCGCCGGCGCTCTTCCGGTTCTTCGAGGCGCTCGGCCTCCCGCTCGTCGAGCTCTACGGCATGACCGAGACCGCCGGCCTCATCTCCTCGAACCTGTTCGCCGGGCTCCGCCGCGCCGGCTCGGCCGGGCTCGTCACCCCCGACCAGGAGGTGCGGCTCGCCGCCGACGGCGAGCTCCTGGTCCGGGGGCCGCTGCTCCTCTCCGGCTTCCTCGAGCCGGAGGACGCGGCGGGCGTCTTCGACCCGGACGGCTTCTTCCACACCGGCGACCTCGCCGGCTTCGACGCGGAGGGGTTCCTCCGGATCGAGGGGCGCAAGAAGCACCTCCTCGTCCTCTCGACGGGGAAGAAGCTCTCGCCCGAGCCCATCGAGCAGGCCCTCGCGGCGGAGCCTCCCTTCGAGGGGGCGGTGCTGCTCGGCGAGGGGCGGCCCTTCGTCTCCGCCGCGGTGTTCGTCACGCGCGAGGAGCTCGCCCGGCTCGTGGCCGCCGGCAAGGACGCGGCGGAGGAGCTGCTCCCGCGGGCCCGCGCGGCGCTGGCGAGCTTCAGCGAGTACGAGAAGCCGAAGCGGCTCCTCGTCATCCCCGGCGCGCCGTCGGATCACCCGGCCCTCCTGACGCCCACCCTCAAGGTGAAGCGCGACGCGCTCCTCGCGATGCTCGGGGGCTCGGTCGCGGCCATCTACGAGGCGTCGTAGCCGTCGGGCCGGGCGGAACCCCGGGCTGCGCACACCCTTCGCGCCCGCCGCGAGGCGAATCTACGACGCGTCGCGGCGGGCGGCGGGGGAGACCAGAGCGCGCGGGCCTACGTGCTCCCCGCCGCCTGAGGCGGCGCCGGCGCCCGGTCGATCGCGGCGAGCCGCTCGGCGAGCGCCGGGTGGCTGTAGTGCCACGCGCTGTACCAGGGATGAGGGTGGAGGTTCGAGAGGTTCTCCCCGGTGAGCCGGAGGAGCGCCGTCTTGAGCGCGCCGGGCGCGCCCGCCACCCGCACCGCGAAGCGATCCGCCTCGTACTCGTGGCGCCGCGACATGAGCGCCCCGAGCGGCTGGAGCCAGAACACGAAGGCGCCGCCCCCGAGGCCGAGGAGCGCCACCGCCCCGTGGAGCGTCGGCCCGGAGAAGCCGAAGGCCTCGTGGAGCGGCGGCCAGGGCACGAGCCGGGAGAGGACGAACAGCGCCACGAGGGTCGCGGAGACGCCCAGGGCGAGCCGCCGCTGCACGTGGTGCGCGCGGTAGTGGCCGATCTCGTGGGCGAGGACGCTCGCCGCCTCGTCCACGCTCATCCGCGCGACGAGCGTGTCGAAGAGCACGATGCGGGGGCGCAGGATCCCGGTGAAGTAGGCGTTCGAGTGGCCGGAGCGCCGCGAGGCGTCCATCACGAAGAGCCCGCGGTTGCGGAACCCCGCGTCGCGCGCGAGCGCCTCGAGGCGCTCGCGGAGCGCGCCGTCGGGCAAGGGCGAGAAGTGGTTGAACAGCGGCGCGATGACCGCGGGGTACAGCCACAGGACGAGGAGCTGGAAGAGCACGAGGAAGCCGAAGAGCCAGAGCCACCAGAGCGGCCCCGTGAAGCGCATGAAGGCGTAGACCGCGTAGAGCAGCGGGACGCCGAGCACGGCCTGGACGAGGAGCGACTTGGCGCGGTCGGCGAGCCAGGTGCGGGGCGTGGTGCGGTTGAAGCCGAAGCGGGCCTCGAGGACGAACGTCCGGTAGAGGCCGAACGGCACGCCGGCGACGGAGGCTGCGAGCGAGAGGGCCACGAGGAAGGCGACGAAGCGGTGGGCCCCCTCGGCGCCCAGGCCCGCGAGGGCGCCGTCGAGCCAGGGCAGGACCCCGGAGAGGAGGAGCGCGAGGGTGAGCGCGGCGCCGAAGAGCCCCTCCACGAGGCCGAGCCGCCCGTTCGCGAGGGTGTAGGCGCGGCTCCGCTCGGCGGTCGCCGGCTCGACGAGCCCCGCCAGCGCGGGCGGCACCCCGCGCGCCCGGGCCACGTGGCGCAGATTGAGGACGAGGAGCGCCGTCTCCACGCCGACCTGGGCGAGGAAGAAGAGGACGAAGATCGCGAGCACCCGGTCCGCCATGCCGAGAGGACATACAGCAGCCGGGCGCCCGCCGCAGCGGGTGTTCCTGCTCTCGCCCGCGAACGCGGGCGGCCTGCGGATGGCGCTCGTCCTGTCGCCGCGGGCGAGCTTCCCGCTCGCGCGGGCCGTGCAGTCCGCGGGCGCGCCCATCGGCGACGTCTTCCGCTTCGCGAGCGGCCTCTACTTCCGCGGGAAGCTCGCCTACGCGCAGGCCTTCGCCCGCCCGCCGCGGGGCGTGCCGGGCGCCCTCGTCATCGCGCCGGGCGCGGGGCTCGTGCCGGCGGACGCGACGGTGGGGCCGGACGACCTGCGCGCCTTCGCGGCGGTGCCGGTGGACGCGGGGGAGCCGCGCTTCCGCGCGCCGCTCGAGCGCGACGCCCTCGCGCTCGCCGCCCGGCTCGGGCGGCTCGCCGAGGTGGTGCTCCTCGGCTCGATCGCCTCGGACAAGTACGTCGAGCCGCTCCTGGGCGTCCTCGGGGCGCGCCTCCTCTTCCCGATCGACTTCGTGGGGCGCGGCGACATGAGCCGCGGCGGGCTCATGCTGCGGGCGGCGCGCGCCGGGGTGGAGCTGCCCTACGCGCCGGTGCAGGGGGCGGTGCGGCGGGGAGTGCGCCCGCCGAGGC
This sequence comes from uncultured delta proteobacterium, assembly GCA_963737085.1. Taxonomy (GTDB): domain Bacteria; phylum Myxococcota; class Myxococcia; order Myxococcales; family Anaeromyxobacteraceae; genus Anaeromyxobacter. The sequence continues at coordinate 29,795 of CAVTRR010000012.1, read as the reverse complement.
TGCCGCGCGTCGAGCGGGGAGAGAGGGGGAGTGACGACCCCGACCCCCGGCCCTGACCTCGACCCCGACCTCGACCCCGACCCCGACCCCGACCCCGACCCCGACCCCGACCCCGACCCCGACCCCGACCCCGACCTCGACCTCGACCTCGACCTCGACCTCGACCCCAGGCGTCCCCCCTCGACCCGCCGCGCTCCCCCGCCCGGCGCGTTAGAGTCCTCCCGTGGACGATCGCATCCGCGACTTCGCGGGGCTCCTGAGGACCCACGGCGTCCGGGTCTCGCCGGCGGAGGTGACCGACGCCGTCGTCGCGGCGTCGATCGTCGGCGCGGAGGACCGCGGCGCGTTCCGGGCGGCGCTCGGGGCGTCGCTCGTGAAGCGCGCCCGCGACGTGCCGGCGTTCGACGCCCTCTTCGACCTGTACTTCTCCGCGCTGGGGCGGGTGGTGGACGGGGTCGAGCGGGGGCTCCTCGCGGACCTCGCGGAGCAAGGCCTCCTCGAGGGCGACGACCTCGAGATGATCGCCCGCACGCTCGCGGAGCTGGCGCGGGAGATGAGCCCGCTCTCGCGCGCCGCGCTGGAGGGCGACGCCGCCACGGTGGCGCGGCTCCTCGCCGGCGCCGCGCTGCAGGTGGACGGCGGCGCCCTCGCGAGCCCGGCCGCCGCGGGCTTCCACGCGCGCCGGCTCCTCGCGGCGGCGGGGGGCGCGGCGGCCTCGGACGACCTCGCGCTGCTCGAGCGCGCGCTCCGGGCCCGCGGGCTCGACCCGGAGCGGCTGCAGCTCGTCTCGACGGCGCTCGCCGCCGCGCTGCGCCGCGTGGAGGAGGCCGCGCGCCGCTGGGCGGAGGCGGAGGGGAGGGCGCGCGCGGCGCGGCCGCGGCGGGACGCGCTCGCCGGCGGGCAGGCCCCGGCCTCGCGGGAGGAGCTGGAGCGCGCGGAGTCGGCCGTGCGCCGCCTCGCCGAGCGGCTCCGCACGCGCCTCGTCCGCCGGGACCGGGCGCGCCGCCGGGGCGCGCTCGCGGTGCGCCGGACGCTGCGCAAGAATCTCGGCCTCGGCGGCGTCCCCGCGCGGCTCCTGTTCCGCCGCCGCCGGCCGGAGCGGCCGGACGTGGTCGTGCTCTGCGACGTCTCGGAGTCCGTCCGCCACGTGACGCGCCTCATGCTCCTCTTCCTCTTCACGCTCCAGGCGCTCTTCACGCGCGTGCGGACGTTCGTGTTCGTGGCCGACCTCGCCGAGGTGACCGACCGGCTCCGCGCCGAGCGCGACGCGGCGCGGGCCGCGGATCTCGCCGTCGCCGCGCGCGCGGTCAGCCTCGCGGCGAACTCGAACTACGGCCGCGCGCTCCGCACCTTCCAGCGCGACTTCGCCGGCGCCGTCACGCGGCGCACGACCGTCATCGTCGTGGGCGACGGCCGGAACAACTACAACCCGCCCGAGGCGTGGGTGCTCGACGAGATCCGGCGCCGCGCGCGGCGGCTCCTCTGGATCTGCCCGGAGGACCGGAGCGCCTGGGGCAGCGGGGACAGCGAGATGCCGCTCTACGCGGCGCGCTGCGACCGGGTGGCCACGGCGACGACGCTCGAGGAGCTCGAGGGGATCGCGGAGGCGCTGGTGCCGCGGCGGTAGGGAGCGGCGCGTCCGCGGCGCGGTCGGTCGAGGTCGAGGTCGGGGTCGAGTCGTCGGGGTCGAGGGTCGAGGTCGAGGTCGGCCTCGGTCGAGGTCGAGGTCGAGGTCGGGGTCGAGGTCGAGGTCGAGGTCGAGGTCGAGGTCGGGGTCGAGGTCGAGGTCGAGGTCGAGGTCGACGTCGAGGTCGAGTTGACTCCGCCCCCCTCCCTTCCTTAGCTTCCGCCCGCGTGTCCGATCTCGTCTCCCTGAAGGGCGCCCCGCCGCCCGCGGCCCGCGAGGGCGCCGCCGCCCCGGCCCTGCGGCGCGTCTTCGTCCACACGTTCGGCTGCCAGATGAACGAGTCGGACTCGGACCGGATGGTCGAGCTGCTCGGCCGCCACGCCTTCGCGCGGGTGGCGTCCGCCGAGGACGCGGACCTCATCCTGCTCAACACCTGCGCGGTGCGCGAGAAGGCGGAGCAGAAGCTCCTCTCCGCGCTCGGCCGCTACCGCGAGGTGAAGGCGCGGCGCGGCGCGCTCATCGCGGTCTCGGGGTGCGTCGCGCAGCAGGAGAAGGACCGGCTGCTCAAGCGCGTGCCCTACGTGGACTTCGTCTTCGGGCCGGACAACATCGGCAAGCTCCCCGACATGCTCGCCCGCGCGGCGTCCCGCGAGCGGTTCGCCGAGACCGGCTGGATGGACTCGGAGGAGTACGTCTTCCCGCGGGCCGATCCCGAGGCGGCGCGCGGCCGCACCACCGCCTTCGTGACGGCGATGAAGGGCTGCGACAACGTCTGCGCCTTCTGCATCGTCCCGCACACGCGCGGCCGCGAGGTCTCGCGCGCCTACCCCGACGTCGTCGCCGAGTGCGCCGCCCTCGCCGCGGTGGGCGTCCGCGAGGTGACCCTCGTCGGGCAGAACGTGAACTCCTACGCGGGCGGCTGCTCCTTCGCCGACCTGCTCCGCCGCGTCGCCGCCGTCCCCGGCCTCGCCCGGATCCGCTTCACGACGAGCCACCCGCACGACCTCTCCGAGGCCCTCGTGGACGTCTTCCGCGACGAGCCCCGGGTGATGCCGCACTTCCACCTGCCGGTGCAGTCCGGCTCCGACGCGGTGCTCGCGCGCATGCGCCGCGACTACGACGTCGCCCGCTACCTCGGGCGCTTCGAGGCGCTCTCCGCGGCGCGGCCGGGGATCGCCATCACCACCGACTTCATCGTCGGCTTCCCCGGCGAGACGGACGAGGACTTCGAGGCCTCCCTCGCGCTCCTCGAGCGCGCCCGCTTCGAGCAGAGCTTCAGCTTCCTCTTCAGCCCGCGGCCGCACACGGTCGCCGCGCTGCGCATGAACGGCGCGCCGGAGTGGCGCGAGGTGCCGCACGAGCTCGCGGTGGCGCGCCTCGAGCGGCTGCAGGCGGTGCAGCGCCGGATCGCCGCGGAGATCCTCGCGGCGCAGCTCGGCGCGGTGGTCGAGGTGCTCGTCGAGGGGCCGTCGGACGAGCCCGGCGAGCGGCTCGGCCGCACGCCGGAGAACCGCCTCGTGCACCTCGCCGCCGCGGAGGGCGACGCGCCCGCCGGCGCCCTCGTGCCGGTGCGGGTCACCCGCGCCGGAGGCAGCTCGCTCTCCGGCGTGCTCGCCTGAGCCGTCATCTTGCGACGCCGCAGGGCGCGGGCTAACCTCCCGACTTGATGCCGGTCATTCTCCCCTACGAGGGCAAGGCGCCCCGCATCGCGCCCTCGGCGTGGGTCGCGGAGGGGGCGGTCGTCGCGGGCGACGTCGAGCTCGGCGACGAGTCCTCCGTCTGGTTCGGCTCGGTCGTCCGCGGCGACGTGAACCACGTCCGCGTGGGCGCGCGCACCAACATCCAGGACCAGAGCGTCGTCCACGTGACGGGCGGCACCCACCCCACCGTGATCGGCGACGACGTCACCGTGGGTCACCGCGCCGTGCTGCACGGCTGCACGGTGCACGATCGCTGCCTGGTCGGGATCGGCGCGATCGTCCTCGACGGCGCGGTGGTCGGACCGGACGCGATGGTGGGCGCGGGCGCGCTCGTCCCGCCGGGCATGGTCGTCCCGCCCGGCAAGCTCGTCCTCGGCGCGCCGGCGAAGGTGAAGCGCGACCTCACCGCCGAGGAGCTCGCCTTCCTGCGCACCTCCGCGGCGAGGTACGCGCGCTACGCGGCCGCGTACCGCCGGGGGGGAGGCGCGCCGTGACCGCGGTCCAGGCCCTCCAGCGCTGCGCGCTCTTCAAGGACTTCACCGAGACCGGCCTCAGGATCTTCGCGACCATCGCCGTCGAGCGGGCGATCGCCGCGGGGGCGCCGCTCTTCGCCGAGGGCGCGGCCGGCGAGTCGCTCTTCATCGTGAAGAGCGGGACGGTCCGTCTCGCCGCGAAGACCCCGAACGGCGGCGAGCGGGAGCTCGCCGTGGTCGGTCCGGGCGAGCACCTCGGCGCGCTCGCCCTCCTCGGGAAGAGCGTCCGCCTGCTCTCCGCGGTGGCCGTGACGCCCTGCGAGGTGTTCGAGCTCGCGCAGCGCGACTTCGTGCGCCTCCAGCCCCAGAAGCCGCAGGCCTGCCTGAAGCTCGCGCTCGCGATCGCGGCCGACCTCGCCGCCCGGGGGGCCGAGAGCCGGGACCTCCTGCGGGAGCTGGCCGGGCGCGGTCCCTGAGCCGCCGCGCGGCGCCGCGGGAAGGTTGCGGCGGCGCGCGCCGTTTCCCACCGAGGGCCCCCCGCCGCCCTCCGCAGGCGACGTGACTGGAGCGGCGGTTTCGAGGTAATCGAGGGGTCTCATGCTCGAACGGCTGGTCGACATGCTCGGAGGGCACGGCCTCCACGTCGGCTACGCGTTCGTCTTCTTCGTCCTCGTCCTGTGCGGCTTCGGCCTGCCCATGCCCGAGGACGTCGTGCTCGCGACCGGGGGCGTGCTCGCCTGGCTGGCGTCCGACCTCGACCGCGTGACCGTCGCGGGCATGATCCGCGACCGGGGCCTCCTCGCCATGATCGCCGTCGGGCTCGCCGGCATCGTCGCGGGCGACACGATCATCTTCCTCGCCGGGCGGAGGTTCGGGCACCGCATCGCGGACGTCCGCCCGCTGCGCCGGATCATCACGCCGGCGAAGCTCGAGGCGGTCGAGAAGCACATCCGGCGGCGGGGCAACCTCGTCGTGGTGATCGCCCGCTTCCTGCCCGGGCTGCGCGCCCCGACGTTCTTCACGGTCGGCCACGCCCGGATGCCGCTCTGGGAGTTCCTGCTCTTCGACGGCGCCGCCGCCCTGGTGTCGGCGCCGCTCTGGATCTGCCTCGGCTTCTGGCTCGGCTCGGATCTGCAGTCGCTCGCGCGCGAGGCGTCCCGCTTCAGCCATTACATCCTGCTCGCCGTCGGCGTCGTGCTCGTCGCGCTCTGGACCCGCTGGCAGCAGGCGCGGCGCGCCGCGACGCCCGCAGCGCCCCCGGCGTCCACGCCGGTGCGCGAGACCGAGCGTCCGTGAGGGCCGCCGGGGCCCCCGGCGTCACTTGAGCAGCCGCCGCAGGAGCCCGCCGACGCCGCCCGGGGGCGCGCCGCCGGGCGCCGCCGCCGGCGGGGCCGGCGGGGCGGGCGGGGCCGCGCCGGGGGCGGCGAAGCTCGCGGTCTGCACCCTGGCCGGGTCCGGACCCTCGAGCAGGCGGCGGGCGGCGGCGGGCCCCTCCGCCGTCGACATCACCGCCTGCACCTGGCGCCCGGTGTTGAGCTCCCGGGCCGTGACCGTGAGGAGGCACTCGGCCCCGAGCTCGAAGGACACCGAGATCTTCACCATCCCGCGGGGCCCGGAGGGGAGCCCGACGAGCCGCAGGGTCCCGAGGTACTCGCACTCGGCGGCGACCTGGCTCTCGCCCTGCACGATCACGAGCTCGAACTCGGTCTGCCCGTCCCGCGAGGTGGCGAGCCCGTACTGCTTGCGGGTGGGGAGCGGGGTGTTCCGCCCGATGATGGTCTTCACCCGCCCGCCGGGGAGGCCGACGCCGAGGGACATGGGGAGCACGTCGATGAGCACGACGCCCTCGGCCCTGCCGAGCGAGTGCGCGAGCAGCGCCGCGCCCATCGCCACCGCCTCGTCGGGATGGACGGCGCGCGAGGGCTGCCGGCCGAAGAGGGCGGCGACCTTCTGGTGCACGAGCGGCATGCGCGACTGGCCGCCGACGAGCAGCACCTCCTGCACGTCCTTCGGCTCGAGCCCGCGCGCGCCGAGCACCTCGCGGCAAACGTCGAGGGTCCGGTCGACGAGCGGCTCCACGAGCTTCACGATCTCGTCGCGGGTGAGGACGACGTCGAGGGCGACGGGCTGGCCGTCCTTCGTGGCGAGGAAGGGGAGCTGCACGGGGAAGTCGTTGCGCTCGGAGAGGGCGCACTTGGCGCGCTCCGCGGCGTCGACGAGGCGCGAGAGCGCCACGCGATCCCCGGCGAACGCCTCGCCGTGCCGCTGCCGCCAGAGCTCGAGGAGGCGGTCCACGATGCGCGCGTCGAAGTCCACGCCGCCGAGGAACGTGTCGCCGCCGGTCGAGACCACCTCGTAGACGTTGTCGTCGAGCTCGAGGATCGACGCGTCGAAGGTGCCGCCGCCGAGGTCGTAGACGAGGACGCGCTGGTTCAGGTGGCGGCCGTAGGCGTAGGCGAGGGCCGCGGCGGTGGGCTCGTTCAGGATCCGCTCGACGTGGAGCCCGGCGAGCGCGCCCGCGTTGCGGACCGCCGCGCGCTGGCGCTCGTTGTAGTACGCGGGGACCGTGATGACCGCGCGGTTCACCTCCTCGCCGAGGTGGTTCTGCGCGACCTCCTTCACCTCGTGCAGCACGAGCGCCGAGATCTGCTCGAGGGAGAGCGTCTCGGCGCCGAGCCGCACGGCGGCGAGGCCGCCCGCGTCCGGCACGATCTCGTAGGCGAACTTGGACCGGAGCTGCTGGACCACGTCGGACTCGAAGGGGCGCCCGACGAGGCGCTTCGCGCCGAAGACGGTGTGGCGGGGGTTCGTGAGGAGCTGCGCCCGGGCGAGGTGGCCGACGACGAGCTGGTTGCGGGCGTTGAGCGAGACGATGGAGGGAACGGTGTTGTGCCCCTCGCGCGACGGGATGACGTAGGGGCGCCCGTCCTTCACGACCGCGGCGCAGGAGTTGGTGGTGCCGAGGTCGATGCCGATGACCGCGCGCGAGGGACGCTGGACGGGCGCCGGCGCGGCCGGCAGGCCGGTCTCGAGCCGCTGCGGCTGCGCCGAGAGCTGCTCGATGCGGTGGGGTCCCGAGAGGTCGGCCTGCGCCGGCGCGGGGTGGCGGCCGGGCGACGGGGTGAGGGTGGGGGGCGCGGGGGTGAGGGTGGGCGGCGACGGCGTGCGCGTGGGTCGCGGGGGGGTGAGCGCGGGCCGCGGCGACGGGGTGAGCGTGGGCCGCGGCGAGGGGGTGAGCGTGGGTCGCGGCGAGGGGGTGAGCGTGGGCGGCGCGGTCGCCCGGGGGATGACCGGCGTGGGGGCGCGGGTGGGGCGGGGGGTGTGGTCCGGCCGCGGGGCCACCGGCGCGGGCGCGGTGACGCCGGGCGCGGCGCCGCGCCGCTCCTTCAGGGTCACCATCCGCTCGACGAGCGCGCGCGCCGCCGCGTCGAGCTCCGTGAACTGGACGCCCATGCCCGGGGCGGTGGGAGGCTGTGCGGTGGCGCTCTCCGCCTGGATCCAGCGGACGACGCCGTGCGCCTTGAGGACCGTCTCGCCGCCCTGGAGCCTCAGCTCGAGCGCGAGGCGCGTCCCGACGGGCTTCGGCTCGCGCGTGCGGATGAAGACGCCGCCGCGGGAGAGGTTCACCGCGAAGCGCTCGACGAACTCGTCGAGCGTGCCGTAGGAGAGGCGAACGGCCAGCCCGACGGGCGTCCGCTCGCCGGCACGCTTGTCTTGCGGCCCCTCCACCGAGCGCCATCATCCCCCACCGGCGGTCGAGCCGGCAAGCCTGCCTTGACGCTCCCGAGCGCGTTCGCATATACGTCCGCATGCTCAATCGCGACGATCTGCGACTGGCGCTCACGTTCGACGACGTCCTGCTGCTGCCTGCCGAGTCGGACGTGCTGCCGAAGGCCGTCGAGACCGCGACCCGCCTCACCCGCAACCTCACCCTCAACATCCCGGTCGTGTCCGCGGCGATGGACACCGTCACCGAGTCGCGCATGGCGATCGCCATGGCGGCGGCCGGCGGCATCGGCTTCGTGCACAAGAACCTCTCCGTCGAGGAGCAGGCCGCCGAGGTCGTGAAGGTGAAGAAGTACGAGTCCGCGGTGGTGGCGGACCCCATCACCATCGCGCCCGAGGCGCGCATCCACCAGGCGCTCGCGCTCATGCGCGAGAACGGCATCAGCGGCATCCCGGTGGTCCAGAAGGGGCGGCTCGTCGGCATCCTCACGAACCGCGACCTGCGCTTCGAACGGAACCTCGAGCAGCGCGTCGAGCAGGTGATGACGAAGGACCTCGTCACCGCCCGGGTCGGCGTCACGATCGAGGAGGCGAAGGACCTCCTCCACCGCCACCGCATCGAGAAGCTGCTCGTGGTGAACGACGCCTTCGAGCTGAAGGGCCTCGTCACCATCAAGGACATCGAGAAGATCCAGCAGCACCCGAACGCCGCGAAGGACACCCTCGGCCGCCTCCTCTGCGGCGCCGCCATCGGCGTGGGCACCGACCGCGAGGCGCGGGTGGCCGCGCTCCTCAAGGCGGGCGCGGACGTCATCACCATCGACACCGCCCACGGCCACAGCCGCGGCGTCATCGAGGCGGTGAGGGCCACCAAGGCGAACTTCAAGGGCATCGAGCTCGTGGCCGGCAACGTGGCGACCGCCGAGGCGGCCGAGGCCCTCTGCAAGGCGGGCGTCGACGCGGTCAAGGTCGGCGTCGGGCCGGGCTCCATCTGCACCACCCGGGTCATCGCCGGCGTGGGCGTGCCCCAGGTGACCGCGGTGGACGAGTGCGCGCGCGCCGCCGAGAAGTACGGGGTGCCCGTGATCTCCGACGGCGGCGTGAAGTACTCGGGCGACGTCGTGAAGGCGCTCGCGGCCGGGGCGGCGACCGTCATGATCGGCTCGCTCCTCGCCGGCACCGAGGAGTCGCCCGGCGAGGTCATCCTCTACCAGGGGCGCAGCTACAAGCAGTACCGGGGCATGGGGTCGCTCGGCGCCATGAAGCAGGGGTCGAAGGACCGCTACTTCCAGGCGGACGTGACCGACGCGGACAAGCTCGTGCCGGAGGGGATCGAGGGGCGCGTGCCGTACAAGGGCACCGTCGAGATGACGATCCTCCAGCTCGTGGGCGGGCTGCGCAGCGGCATGGGCTACCTCGGCTGCAAGAGCGTCGCGGAGCTGCGCGTGAAGCCGCGCTTCATCCGGATCTCGGCGGCGGGGCTCAAGGAGAGCCACGTCCACGACGTGATCATCGAGAAGGAAGCGCCGAACTACCGGGCGGACTAGGCCGGCCGCGCCGCCTCCTCACCGCTCGCCCTTCGACTGGCCAGGGGCGAGCGGTGCTCGTTTCAGCCGGCCGAGCGGGCGACTCCGCCGAGGGATCCATGGACATCCACTCAGAGAAGATCCTGATCCTCGACTTCGGGTCGCAGTACACCCAGCTCATCGCGCGGCGGCTGCGCGAGCTCGGCGTCTACTGCGAGATCCACCCCTGCACCATGAAGCCCGAGGCCATGCGGGCGTTCGCGCCGAGGGGCGTCGTGCTCTCCGGCGGCCCCGCCTCGGTCCTCGCCGAGGGGAGCCCGCGCGCCGACCGGCTCGTCTTCGAGCTGGGCGTCCCGGTGCTCGGCATCTGCTACGGCCTGCAGCTCCTCGCGCACGAGCTCGGGGGCAAGGTGGACAAGGCGGCCCACCGCGAGTACGGCCCGGCCACCATCGAGGCCCGCCCGGGCGCCGAGCTCTTCGAGGGGCTGCCCGCGAAGCTCGACGTGTGGATGAGCCACGGCGACCGGGTGGAGGCGCTGCCGCCCGGGTTCGAGCCCATCGCCTCCACCTCGTCCGCCCCCTTCGCCGCCGTGGAGGACCGGCGCCGCCGCTTCTTCGGCGTGCAGTTCCACCCCGAGGTGGTCCACACGCCGCAGGGCAAGGACCTCTTGCGGAACTTCGCGTACCGCGTCTGCGGCTGCTCCGGCTCGTGGTCGATGCGGGCCTACGCGGAGACGGCGGTCGAGCAGATCCGCGCGCAGGTGAAGGGCGGGCACGTCATCTGCGCCCTCTCGGGCGGCGTGGACTCCGCCGTGGCGGCGCTCCTCGTCCACCGCGCCATCGGCGACCGGCTCCGCTGCATCTTCGTGGACAACGGGGTCCTGCGCGAGGGAGAGCGCGGGCAGGTGGAGGAGGTCTTCGGGCGGATGTTCCACCTGCCCCTCGTCACGGTGGACGCGTCGAAGCGCTTCCTCGCGAGGCTGGCCGGCGTCACCGACCCCGAGCAGAAGCGCAAGATCATCGGGCGCGAGTTCATCGCGGTGTTCGAGGAGGAGGTCGAGCGCCTCGCGCAGCACGGCGAGCGCGCCGCGTTCCTCGTGCAGGGGACGCTCTACCCGGACGTCATCGAGTCCGTGTCGTTCAGGGGGCCGTCCGCCACCATCAAGAGCCACCACAACGTGGGCGGGCTGCCCGAGGTGATGAAGCTCGCCCTCGTCGAGCCCCTCCGCGAGCTGTTCAAGGACGAGGTCCGCCGCCTCGGCCTCGAGCTCGGCCTGCCCGCCGAGATCGTCCAGCGGCAGCCGTTCCCGGGGCCCGGGCTCGCCATCCGCATCCTCGGCGAGGTGACCGGGGAGCGCCTCGGCCTCCTGCGCCGCGCCGACACCATCGTGCAGCAGGAGATCCGGGCCGCCGGCCTGTACGAGAAGCTCTGGCAGGCCTTCGCGGTGCTGCTCCCCGTGAGGAGCGTGGGCGTGATGGGCGACGAGCGGACCTACGAGTCCACCTGCGCCGTGCGCGCCGTGGAGTCCACGGACGGGATGACCGGCGACTGGGCGCGCCTGCCCTACGACCTGCTCGGGCGCGTCTCCTCGCGGATCATCAACGAGGTCCGGGGCATCAACCGGGTCGTGTACGACGTGTCCTCGAAGCCGCCCGCCACCATCGAGTGGGAGTAGGTCCGCACGCGGAGTGGGGGCAGGTAGCAGGCTTCCTTAGTTTGCCCCGTGCGTCCGCGGGGATATCATCCCGCCGGATCGGAGGATCACCGATGTCGCGACCCCACCGGGCCCGCGGGACGCTCCTGCTCACGCTGCTCCTCGCGGCGGGCTGCCAGGACTACAACTTCAACCCCGTCGGCCACTGCCTCATCCAGCCGGGCACGGAGAGCGTCCAGCTCTCGAACCTCTCGAGCGCGGACGTGCTGTTCGTCGTGGACGACTCGGGCTCGATGGGCGGCGAGCAGTCGGCGCTCGCCTCCAACTTCGCCGCGTTCATCGGGAACCTCGACCAGGCCAACGCCGCGCGGCGCACCGCCGGCCTCGAGCCGTTCGACTTCCACATCGCCGTGACCTCCACCTCGATGTTCTGGAACTACCAGACCAACGCGCGGCCGAGCGGCCCGTACACGTGCAGCTCCACTTGCGGAACCGCGGCGGGGCAGCTCGTCTGCTGCCGCAGCACCGGCACGCCCGCGATCGCCGCGAAGGCGTGCACGTCGGACGCGCAGTGCAGCGCGGGGACCACCTGCGGCACGAACTGCATCTCGCCGTACGCGGGCGAGGCGCCGCTCAGGGGCGAGAGCTACTGCTGCGTGCAGGGCGCCGCGACCACCGCCGCCGCCTACCCCGTGGGCTACGTCGGCGACACCATCCCGTGCTCGCGCGCCGGGACCGAGTGCGGCACCTTCGAGCGCCACTACAACTTCGCCGGCTGCGGCGCGAGCACCGCGATCGGCAGCATGAACGGCGTCGCGGTGCAGGGCTGGCCGTACCCGCAGGGCGACTTCGTCTCCTGGACGAGCGGCACCGCCGCGAACCCGCGCGTCCTCCACTTCGACAAGGAGCTCTACCCCGCGACGCCGAACCCGGCGGCGACGAACAAGCAGGGGTTCACGCGCCAGCAGCTCATGGACTTCTTCTCGGGCGGCGGCGCCGTCCAGGGGAACGTGAAGGTCGGCGTGTGCGGCTCGGGCGAGGAGCAGGCGCTCGGGGCCGCGCGCGCCGCGCTCGAGAAGGCGCGCGACGGCAAGCAGAAGGACACCTACGCCCGCACCGGATCGCCGGCCGTCCAGACCTGGGACTCGACCACCCGCGTCGCCGGGAGCACGGCGGACTGGCTCGTCGCCGGCGCGAGCTCGAAGCTCGTCGTGGTGTTCGTGGGCGACGAGGACGACTGCTCGCCCGTCGCCTCCGACCCGAGCGGCGCCGTGGTGTGGGACATCGACGACCTCGCCGCCGGCGGGGTCGACTCCTGCGCGCTCGACTCCGGGCGGTCGCCGCCCCTCGGCGGGAAGCTCCACTCCGTGGACTCGTTCGTGGACTTCTTCACCAACCTCGGCCGCCCGGTCGCCGCCGGGTTCATCCTCCCCGCGGCGGAGCAGAGCTGCACGCTCCAGTCGTGCACCACCGACGGGCTCTGCTGCCCGTCCGGCGGCTGCGGGACGAACCTCGGCGCGCAGTCGCGCGGCACCCGCCTCCTCGCCACCGCGCACGCCCTCTCCGCGAAGGGGGTGGACGTGGTGGCGGGCTCGATCTGCGACGGGAACTTCGCGGACCTCCTCGACAGCATCGCGGAGATCGTGAAGCCGCCCTCCGGCCTCACGCTCCCGAGCCTCCCGGCGGACGGCGAGGTGACCCTCCTGCGGATCGTCGGCACGGACGGCCAGACGCGGAAGGTGTGCGTCGGCCCGCTCCAGGGGGCGTACACGCTCGGCGAGGCGCAGGCGACCGGGACGGACTGGTGGTTCACGACCACCGCGAACCCCGATCCGCCGGCCGCGGGCGCCACCAAGTTCGTCTACATCAACCCGGCCGGCTCCTGCCAGGCGAACCCCGGCGAGACGTACTCGGCCGACTACCTCGGCCAGGTGCCCGCGGGCGGCTGCAGCAGCGAGGACCGCTGCGCGCAGATGCTCGGCGGCACCGCCGCGGACTGGACCTGCTTCGCCGGCGTGGACGGCGCGGGCGCCTGCAAGGCGCCGGTCGTCCGCGCGGACGGGAGCTGGTCAGGAACTTGTATCTGCGGGCCGCGCACGCAGAATTGCCCTCCATGAACCCCCGGTCGAGAGTCCCCGCGCTCCTTGCCGCCGCGCTCGCCCTCGCCGGCGCCGCCTGCGACGACGTCCCGGGCGACGCCCTCGAGGAGTGCAGCGCGTCGCAGGTCGTCCCCCGTGCGGTGCCGACGGACATCCTGTTCGTCATCGACGACTCCGGGTCGATGATCGAGGAGCAGACCCTGCTGCGGGACGGGCTCGCCGCGTTCATCAACCACCTGGAGACGTCGGCGATCGCGAGCGACTTCCAGATCGGCGTCACCACGACGTCCGTGGTCAACTTCGGAAGCGCCGACGACGGCGTCTCCGGGGGCGCGCTCGAGCCGCCGGGGATCATGCGCGCCGGCGACGCGAACCTCGTCACGGACTTCCAGGGCGCGGTGCTGGTCGGCACCTCGGGGTACGGCCGCGAGCAGCCGTTCGCCGCCGCCCGCCGGGCCATCGAGAAGAGCGCGACGGGCGGCGTGAACGAGGGCTTCCTGCGCGACGGGGCGAAGCTCGCCGTCATCTTCCTCTCCGACGAGGACGACTGCTCGGGGACGGAGGCGCTGGCGAGCGACGCCGCCTGCCACGCGGAGCGCACGGCGTCTCCCTCGAAGCTCGTGGCGATCTCCGACGTCGTCTCGTCCCTCTCCGCCGCCGGGACGCGCGAGGTCGTGGCGGCCGCCATCGTCGGCGTCGCGCCCGGCTCCCTCGACCTCGTCTGCGTGACGTCGGGCGTGTGCGACCCGGCCGTCCCGACGGTGAGCTGCCCGACCTGCTGCGACACCGCGTACTACCCCGGCTATCGCTTCGTCGACCTGGTGGACGCCCTCGGGCCCCTCAGCACGCGGCTCGCCTCGATCTGCGACCCGGACTTCGACCAGGCGCTCTCCGACTTCGCCGCCGCGATCCTGGGCCAGACGCTGCCGCTCGACGGCGCGCCGGCCGACTGGCGCATGATCGTCGCGGGCGTCGAGCGCGCCGGCGCCGGCACGATCCCGTGCCAGATCGCCCCCGCGGACGCCGACCCGGCGACCCGCTACGCGGCCGACGCGATCTACACCCCGCCCCAAGAGGGGCGCCCTGCGTCGCTCACGTTCCAGGGCGACTGCGAGCTGCAGCAGGACGACCGCGTTGTCGTGGACGTCATCTGCGCGGGGTGAGACGATCGCGCCCGGCCGGGCGCGCGAATCACGTAGCGTGAACCTCCATCCGGTTGTGGCGCGCCCCGCCCGTGGCCACCATGCTCACTCGCATGCTCCGGGTCCTCCTCGCCGTCGCCCTCGCCGTCCCGGCGGCGGCCCTCTCCCAGCCGGTCCCCGCGCCTGACGCGGCGCGGCAAGGGGCGCCCGCCCTTCGACAGGCTCAGGGTGAGCGGCCCGAGGCGCGCGCTCCCGAGGCGCTCCTCCGCGAGGTGGACGCCGCCTACAAGGAGCGCGACGCCCCAGGGGCGATGGAGTCGATGCGCGCCAAGCTCGAGGACGCCGAGAAGCGCTGGCCCGACGAGTACGAGGTGGAGTGGCGGCTCGCCCGGCACTACTTCTGGGCCGCGGACGCGCCGGACCTCGACAAGAAGGACAAGTCGCGCCTCGGGAAGATCGCCTGGGAGCACGGCGACCGGGCGACGGCGGCGAACCCCGCCCGGGTGGAGGGCTGGAACTTCGGCGCGGCGGGGATGGGGAACTACGCCCTCGGGATCGGGATCCTGTCCGCCCTGCGGCAGGGGATCGAGGGGAAGTTCAAGGAGCGGCTCTCCCGCGCCGAGCAGATCGATCCGGCGTTCGAGCACGGCGCGATCCACACGGCGTGGGGCCGGTTCTGGTACGAGCTCCCCTGGCCGAAGTACTCGGCGAAGAAGTCGCGCAAGGCGCTCGAGGAGGCGCTGCGCCAGAACCCGTACAACGTCCGCGCGTGGGTCTACCTGTCCGACCTCTACCTGAAGGAGGACGAGCCCGCCACGGCGCGCACGGCGCTCGAGCGGGCGGTGGCGAACCCGCCCGGCCGCTACGACCCGCCGGAAGAGCGCCGCTGGCAGGCGGTGGCCCGCAAGCAGCTCTCCCAGAAGTGAAGCCCACCGTCGCTGCGCGAAGGAGACGGGACATGATGGCGAAGGCCGATCTGGAGCAGGGCATCCTGGCCGCGCGGAACCTCGTCGAGCTCTTCGAGGCGCAGGCGCGGGCGCAGGGCGCCCGGGCCGCGGTGAAGCACAAGCGCGACGGGCAGTGGCGGGACGTCTCGTGGACCGAGATGGCCCGGCGGGCGCGCGACGTCGCGGACGGCCTCGCCGCCCTGGGCGTGCGGCGCGGGGACCGGATCGCCATCATCGGCGAGACCCAGCTCGAGTGGATCCTCGCCGACCTCGGCATCCTCGGCGCCGGCGCCATCACCGTCACCATCTACCAGTCGAACCAGCCCGCCGAGTGCCAGTACATCCTCGCGGACTCCGGCGCGCGCTTCGTCTTCTGCGACACCGACGCCCAGGTGGCGAAGATCCGGCAGGTGAAGGGGAAGCTCCCCGCCCTCGAGGGGATCGTCCGCGCGAGCGGCAGGGCGGCCGACGCCTTCGAGCGGACGCTCGAGGACCTCGAGCGCGCCGGCGCCGCGTGGCGCGCGGCGAACCCGCGGGCGCACGAGGAGCGGGTGGCGGCGATCGGGCCGGACGACGCGGCCAGCTTCATCTACACGTCGGGCACGACCGGGAACCCCAAGGGCGTCGTCCTCACCCACGGCAACTGGGCGTACGAGGGCGCCGCCGTCCAGCAGATCGAGATCATCGGCCCGAACGACGTCGTCCTGATGTTCCTGCCGATGGCGCACTCCTTCGCGAAGGTGATCGAGGCCGCGTGGTTCGCGACGGGCGCCACCGGCGCGTTCGTCGAGTCGCTCGAGAAGCTCATGGACAACGCCTCGGAGGTGCGGCCCACGGTCATGCCGGCGGTGCCGCGCATCTTCGAGAAGGCGTACAACACCGTGGTCTCGAAGGGGCTCTCGACGCCCGGGCTCAAGGGCAAGCTCTTCGCGCTCGCGATGGAGAGCTTCGAGCAGTACGCCACGGCGAAGGAGCAGGGGCGGAGCTTCAGCTCCTTCGGCCTCCTCGTGGGACGGAAGCTCGTCTTCCCGAAGCTCACCCACGCCCTGAACGAGCGGTTCGGCGGGCGGATGCGATTCTTCGTGTCGGGCGGCGCGCCGCTCTCGCCGAAGATCGCCCACTTCTTCGACGTGCTCGGGTTCGTCATCCTCGAGGGCTACGGCCTCACCGAGACCTCCGCCGGCACCTTCGTGAACCGGCCCGGCCAGAACCGCATCGGCACGGTCGGCCCTCCGGTCCCCGGCACGGAGGTGAGGATCGCCGAGGACGGCGAGGTGCTCGTGAAGGGCGGGGGCGTGATGAAGGAGTACCACCGGAACCCGGCCGCGACCGCCGAGGTGCTCAGGGACGGCTGGCTCTACACCGGCGACATCGGGGAGCTGGACGAGGCGGGCTACCTCCGGATCACCGACCGCAAGAAGGACATCATCGTCACCGCGGGCGGCAAGAACGTCGCGCCGCAGAACCTCGAGAACGAGCTCAAGACCGACCCGCTCGTCTCGCAGGTGATGGTCCACGGCGACAAGCGGAAGTTCCTCTCGGCCCTCGTGACGCTGAACGAGGAGAACGCGCGGAAGTGGGCGGCCGAGAACGGCGTCGCGCCCGGCGCCGCCCTGCACGAGGACCCGAAGGTCGAGGCCCGCATCCAGCAGGCCGTGGACGCCCTGAACGCGAAGCAGGCGAGCTACGCGACGGTGAAGCGCTTCGCCATCGTGCCCCGCGACTTCACCCAGGAGTCGGGGGAGCTCACGCCCACCCTGAAGGTCAAGCGCAAGGTCGTCACCCAGAACTACCGGGCGCTGCTCGACTCCTTCTATGCGGAGTAGGGACCCCGCCCGGGCGCTCGCGGCGGCCCTGCGCGGTCGCTAGCACTCGACTTCGCGCCCGCCGTCCGGGCGCCGGCGGGGGGAGGGTGCCCATGGCGAACCTGCGCGTGCTGCTCGTCGAGGACGACGACGACAACCGCGAGCTGATGACGGAGGTGCTCGTCGCGTCGGGCTGCGACGTCGTCTCCGCCGCCAG
Source organism: uncultured delta proteobacterium (assembly GCA_963737085.1). Lineage (GTDB taxonomy): Bacteria > Myxococcota > Myxococcia > Myxococcales > Anaeromyxobacteraceae > Anaeromyxobacter. Next base: position 12,878 of record CAVTRR010000012.1, on the reverse strand, counting down.
CGGGCAGGAGGGGCTCGCCCGGCTCTCCGGGGGGGTGGACGTCCTCGTGACCGACGTGGGGATGCCCGGGATGGGCGGCCTCGAGCTGGCCCGGGCCGCCAAGGCGAGCGCGCCGGGCCTCCGGGTGGTCGTGGTGACCGGCTGGGCCGAGCGGGACGACATCACGAGCGCGCGCGGCAAGCACGTGGACGCGGTCCTGATCAAGCCCGTCGATCCGGACGCGCTCGTCCAGACCGTCGCCGAGGTCGCGCGCAGCGCCGTCGACCTTTAAGATAGGCGTCACCGATTCCCGAATCGGCCGGCCCGGAGGAGAGCGCGCCCATGGCGGATCCCGTGACGAGCGTGAAGGACGTCTTCGAGAAGCACATCCCCGCGAGGCTGCAGGCGAAGCCCGACGTCGTCGCGAAGATCGGCGCGATCTACCAGTTCAACATCGGCGGCCCGAACGGCGGGACCTGGTCGGTGGACTGCACGCGCCCCGGCGGCAGCGTGCAGCCCGGCTCGGCGCCGAACGCGAAGTGCACGGTCGCGGCGGTCGACCAGGACTTCCTCGCCATCGTGAACGGCAAGCTCAACGCGCAGATGGCGTTCATGTCCGGCAAGCTCAAGATCCAGGGCGACATGGGGCTCGCCATGAAGCTCCAGCAGATCCTGTGACGCCGCGGGACGCGACGGGCGCCCTCCTGCCCCTCGCGCCGCGGCCCCCGGGCCCGCCCATGCTCCCGCTCCAGGGGATCAGGATCCTCGACCTGACGCGGCTCCTGCCCGGGCCGTTCGCGACGCTCGTCCTCGCGGACCTCGGCGCGGACGTGGTGAAGGTGGAGGACCCGCAGGGCGGCGACTGGCTCCGCTCCTTCCCGCCGCTCGCGGGGGAGCAGTCGGACGCGTACCACGCGCTCAACCGGAACAAGCGGTCCGTGGTGCTCGACCTGCGCCGGCCGGAGGGGGCGGCGGCGTTCCGCAGGCTCGCCGCCCGGGCCGACGCCGTCGTGGAGTCGTTCCGCCCGGGTGTCATGGACCGGCTCGGCATCGGCTACGAGGCGCTCCGCGCCGCGAACGCGCGCGTCGTGCTCTGCTCGATCACGGGCTACGGGCAGGACGGGCCGTACGCCCAGCGGGCCGGGCACGACCTCGACTACGTCGCGTTCGCGGGCGTGCTCGCCCAGAACGGCCCGCCGGAGCGGCCGCTGCCGCTCGGCGTGCAGGTGGCGGACGTCGCGGGCGGCGCCTGGCCCGCCGTCGCGGGCGTGCTCGCGGCGCTCGTGCGCGCGCGCGCCGGCGGCGAGGGGGCGCACGTGGACGTCTCGATGACCGAGGGCGCCCTCGCGATGCTCGCCATGCCCCTCGGCTTCGCCTCGGCGCGCGGGGCGCCGCTCGCCCGCGGGGCGGAGCTGCTCACGGGCGGCGCGGCCTGCTACGGCGTCTACCGCACGAAGGACGGGCGCTTCGTCGCCCTCGGCGCGCTGGAGGCGAAGTTCTTCGCGGCGTTCTGCGCGGGGGTGGGGCGCCCGGACCTCGCCGCGCGGCAGCTCGAGGCCGGCGGCGCGGGGCCGCGCGCCGAGCTCGAGGCGATCTTCGCGGCGCGCACGCGCGACGAGTGGACGGCGTTCGCGGCGGAGCACGACGCCTGCCTCGCGCCGGTGCTCGAGGGCGACGAGCCGCGCGCGGACCCGCAGCTGCGGGCGCGGGGCGCGTTCGTGGAGGTGCCGGCGCCGCACGAGGGGAGGGCGGTCCCCGGCCTCGCGAGCCCGGTGCGGCTCCGGGGCGAGGAGGCGCCGCGGCGCCCGGCGCCGCGCCACGGCGAGCACGGGGAGGCGGTCCTCGCCGAGGCGGGGTTCGCGGCCGAAGAGATCGCGGCGCTCAGGGCCGCGGGGGTTCTCGGCCGGTGAAGGGAGGGACCCCGAGCGAGGGCCCGCCCCGCGATCGGCTTGACAGGGCCGGGCCGCGTGCACAATCCTCCGCGGGTCGAATGCGTGCCCTCGTCGCCGCCGTCCTCGCCCTCGCGCTCCTCGTCGCCGTGGCCGCCCCGCACGTCCACGCGGCGTCCGCTACGGACGAGTGCGCGGTGTGCGTCCTGCGGCACACGGACACGGCGAGCGCCGAGGTGCCCGACGTCGCGCCGGCCGTCCACGCCGCCGGCGAGGTCGCCCTCGCGCCCGGGCTCCCGCCCGTCACCGGCGCGCCGCTCGGCGCGATCCCCGGCCAGTCGCCTCCCGCGGGCGCGTAGCGCCCGCGACAGCAGCCGGTCTCCGTCCGATCTCACGTGCCGTGCGCGCGCCCCGGGGCGCGCCGAGGTGTGCTCCATGCATTCACGCAGGGTGGCGAGCGTGCTCGCCGCAGCCATGCTGTTCCCGCTCCACGCGCTCGCCGAGGGCGAGCGCGCCGCCGCAGCGCCCCGGCCCCCGTCCCCCGCTGCGGCGCAGCCCGGAACGGGCCCGGCCCCGGCCCCTGCCGAGGACGAGGAGGCCCGGAAGAAGCTCGAGGAGCAGATCGCGAAGGAGCTCGGCGCCGCGCCCGGGGCCGCCGCCCCGGCCGCGCCGGCGCCCGGCGAGCCGCCCGCCGGCGGGCAGGGGACGAGCGGGGGGAACCCCATGGCGAGGCTCCTCCTCCTCCCCGACATCAGCGCGATCGGCAGCTTCGCCATCGCGCACGACACCTACGACGTCGCGGCGCTGTCGCCGCGCGAGGGGCCGTTCGGCCCGCCGGACAGGCCCCAGCCGCTGTTCCAGGAGCTGGAGCTCGGGCTCCAGTCGGTCGTCGACCCCTACCTGCGCGCGGACGTCTTCATCGCGTTCACGCCGGACGGCGTGGACGTCGAGGAGGCCTACGCGACCACGCTCTCGCTCCCCGCCGGACTCCAGCTGCGCGCGGGGAAGCTCTTCAGCCCGTTCGGCCGGCTCAACGGGCAGCACCCGCACGTGTGGGAGTTCGTGGACGCGCCGCTCGCCCGCGGCCGGCTCCTCGCCACCGAGGCGCTCGGCGGCCCCGGGGTGGACGTCGCGTGGCTCGCGCCGTTGCCCTGGTTCGCGGAGGTGCACCTCGCCGGCCAGGCCACCGCGCCGACCGAGGACGACCCCGAGAACCTCACCGCGGTGGCGCGGCTGCTCCAGTACTTCTCCCTCGGGGAGGAGACGACCCTCGGCGTGGGCGTCTCGGCCGCGCGGCGCAGCGAGGGGACGGGGGCGTTCAGGGACCTCGGCGGGGTCGACGCGTACCTGCGCTGGCGTCCGCTCCAGGGCCGGTCCTACCTCGCGCTCCAGGGCGAGCTCTACGCCCGGAAGTTCCGGAACGTCCCCGGCGGCTCGGACGCCGGCGGCTACGCGCAGCTGTTCTGGAGGCAGGGCGCGTACTACGGGGTCGGCGTGCGCTACGACGAGGCGCCGGCGGCGGTGGAGCGGGCCCGGGGAGGGAGCGCCGCTACGGCGTCGTCGCCGCCTGGCTCCCGAGCGAGTTCCAGCGCCTGAGGCTCCAGGTCTCCCGCGACGAGCGCCCGGGCGGCGCCGCCGGGCTCGAGGCGATCCTCGCGCTCGAGCTCGGCATCGGCGCCCACGGCGCCCACCCCTTCTAGCCATGACCCCCCTCCACGAGGAACCCCACGCCATGAGAGCTCCCGCCCTCCGCGCCTTCGCGCTCGCCGCGCTCGCCTGCCTCGCCGCCGTTCTCGCCGTCCCCTCCCGCGCCGCCGCCGCCGTGAAGGTGATCACGACGACCGAGGGGCTCGCCGCGCTCGCCCGCGAGGTGGGCGGCGGCGACGTTCAGGTGGAGAGCCTGTCCCGCGGGGTCCAGGACCCCCACTTCGTGGACGCGAACCCGATGCTGGCGGTGAAGCTGCGGAACGCCGACCTCCTCGTGGACGTCGGCCTCGACCTCGAGATCGGCTGGCTGCCGCCGCTCGTGACCCAGTCCCGCAACGCCGCCATCCAGCCCGGCGGCCCTCGGCGGCTCACCGCCGCGAGCGCCGTGGGCGTGCTCGACCTGCCCACCGGGCCCGTGAGCCGCGCCCAGGGCGACCTCCACCCCGGCGGCAACCCGCACTTCCTCATCGATCCGCGGCGGGCCGAGCAGGTCGCCGCCGCGATCGCCGCGCGCCTCTCGTCGCTCGACGCGCGCAACGCCGCGCACTACGCCGAGCGCCTCAAGGCGTTCCAGGGGCGGCTCGCCGCGGCGTCGGCGCGCTGGCAGGCGCGGCTCGCGCCCGTGAAGGGGCGGAAGCTCCTGACGCGCCACCGCACCATGACCTACTTCCTCGACTGGAGCGGCCTCGTCACGGCCGGCGAGCTGGAGCCGCGGCCCGGCGTGCCGCCGCCGCCGAGCCACCTCGCCGACCTCGTCGTGGTGGCGCAGCGGGAGGGCGTGAAGGCCATCGTGGTCGAGGACTACTACGACACCAAGTCGGCCGAGGTGGTCGCGCGCCACTCCGGGGCGAAGATCGTCCAGATCCCCGGCGACGTGGGCGGCGAGCCGGGGATCGACGGCTACGAGAAGTACGTGGACGTGCTCGTCACGCGGATCGCCGGGGCGCTCCAGTGACGCCGCTCGTCGCGGTCGAGGACGCCGCCATCGGGTACCGGGGGCGGGCGCTCCTCTCCGGCGTCCACCTCGCCGTGGCGCCCGGCGACTTCCTCGCGATGGTGGGGCCGAACGGCGGGGGGAAGACGACGCTCCTGCGCACGCTCCTCGGGGCGCTGCCGCTCGTGGCGGGCCGGCTCGTGAAGCCGCGCCCGCTGCGCGTCGGCTACGTGCCGCAGCGCGAGCACGTGGACGCCATCTGGCCGTTCCGGGTGGGCGAGGTCGTGCTGATGGGGCGCGTGCCTTCGCTCGGGGCGCTCCGCCGCCCCGGCCCGCGCGACCACGAGGCGGTCCGCCACGCGCTCGCGCGGGTCGGCGTCGAGGCGCTCGCGGGGAAGTGGTACGGCGAGCTGTCCGGCGGCCAGCGCCAGCGCACGCTCATCGCGCGCGCGCTCGCCGCGGAGCCCGAGCTGCTCGCGCTGGACGAGCCGACGAACGGGATGGACCCGGGCGCCGAGCTCGCGACGATGGACCTCCTGCGCGCGCTGCAGGCGGGCGGCGGGCCGGCCGTGGTGATGGTGTCGCACCGCATCGAGGCCGTGGCGAACTACGCCCGCTCGCTCGCCTTCGTGGACAAGGACGCGACGCTGTTCAAGGTGGGGCCGCTCGAGGAGATGCTCCGGCCGGCGGCGCTCGAGGCGCTCTACCGGCGGCCGGTGGCGGTGCGGGAGGAGAACGGGCGGCGGGTGATCGTGCCCGGGAACGGGGAGGTGCGGCCGTGACGCAGCTCCAGGGCTTCCTCGAGGCGCACGAGATCTGGGAGGTGCCCCTCGCCGCGTCGGTGGTGTCCGGCGCGCTCCTCGGCGCGCTCGGGGTGTACGTGGTGCTGCGGAGGACCGTGTTCGTGTCCGCGGCGCTCACGCAGCTCTCGACCCTCGGGCTCGTCGGGACCCTGCTCCTCGAGGAGCGGTTCCACATCGAGACCGAGCACCCCTCCGAGCAGCTCGCCGTGGCCATCGCCGTCTCGGCCCTGGGGGCGCTCGTGCTCGGCGCGTTCCGGCCGCGCCGGCTGCCGGCGGAGGCGACGGTGGGCGCGAGCTGGGTGGTGGCCTCGGCGCTCGTCGTCCTCGGCGCGAGCCAGCTCGTCCACGCCGCGCACGACCTCGGCGGGCTCGTCTTCGGCAACGCCGTCGCCGTGCCCGTCTCGGACCTCGTCGTGATCGCGGTGGTGGCCGTGCTCGCGACGGCGGTGCACCAGCTCTTCGACAAGGAGCTCGCGTTCGTGTCGTTCGACCCCGAGACCGCGCAGGCGCTCGGGATGCGCGTGCGGCTCTGGGACTCCGTGCTCTTCGTCACCCTCGGGGTCGCCATCCCCCCGACCGCCCGGGCGCTCGGCGCCCTGCCCGTGTTCGCGTTCCTGACGCTGCCGGCGACCGGGGCGCTGCTCCTGCGCCTCGGCTTCCGCCCCGCGTTCGCGATCGCCGCCGCCATCGGCGTCGTCGCCGCCGGGGTGGGCTACGTGGCCTCCTGGGCGTGGGAGCTCCCCACCGGCGCCACCATGGTGGCCCTCGCCGCCGTCCTGGTGCTGCCTGGCGCGCTCTTCCGGCTCGCGCGAGGGTGAGCCGGGCCACCGCCGCCGCGAAAGGGCTTGACCCGCGGCCGTCGCGAGCGTAGAAACCCGCCTCGCTTCACGACTTTCCCACCTGACGCGGGGTGGAGCAGCCAGGTAGCTCGTCGGGCTCATAACCCGAAGGTCGCAGGTTCAAATCCTGCCCCCGCAACCACAATGAGGACGCCCACTTAGCTCGCTGCTAGGTGGGCGTTCTTGTTTCAGGGGGCCAGCGAGGGGGCCAAACGCGGCTCCCCCGGTCTCCCTGCAAACCCGAAGGTCTCACCTTGCAGAAGAGAGCCGCCTTGCCCGGCCTACAAGGGCGAGGTCATGGCGAGGCCGTTCCGCATCGAGGGGAAGTCCGGGTGGTGGATCCGCTACACCGACGAGCTCGGGAAGCGCCGCAAGAAGTGCTTCGAGGCGTTCGCCGACGCGCAGCAGGCCCTCGACCTTGAGAAGGCCCGGGTCGCCGAGGTGAAGCGCGGTCTGCGCGACCCGACGCCGCCGACGAAGCTCTACTCGGACCTCGCCGACTACTGGACCGAGTTCAAGGTGCCGCAGAAGCGGAGCGGCTCCGACGACCTCAGCATCATGAAGGCGCACCTCCGCCCGTTCTTCGGCGAGATGAAGCTCGCCGACATCGGCGTCGCCGCGGTGGACCGCTACCTCGCCGAGAAGAGCGCACCTCAGCAAGAAGACCGTCAACAACCACCTCACGCTGCTCATCACGCAGCTCAACCTGGCCTTCGAGCTCCGCTGGATCGCCCGGGTGCCCCGCATCAAGAAGCCCAAGATCCGGCTCTTCGACGCCGACTACTCGCTACCTGCGCACCAGCGACGAGATCAGGCGGTTCCTCATGGCGGCGAAGGAGGAGGGCGAGGCCGTGCTCGCCCTCTACGCGACGGCCGTCTACACGGGCATGAGGGCGGCGAGCTCGGCCGGCCTGCGCTGGGACGACGTGAACTTCGAGACGCGGCTCATCACCGTCCAGCGGTCCTTCGACGGGCCGACCAAGGCCGGTGAGGTTCGGTACGTTCCTCTCCTCGACGTCCTTCTGCTCGTGCTCCGCCAGTGGCGGCTACAGGTGCCCGGGCCAGCTCGTGTTCCCGAACGAGCGGGGCGGGATGCAGCTGCGAGTCCGCCCGCGTCTTCCAGGAGATCTTCCATCGGGTCCTGGACGCCGCGGGGTTCCCGAAGGTGGAGAAGAACGGCAAGCCCCGCCGCTACATCGTCTTCCACGATCTCCGGCACACCTTCGCGAGCCACTGGGTCATGAACGGGGGCGACATCTTTAAACTCCAGAAGATCCTCGGCCACAAGGACGTCACGATGACGATGAGGTACTCGCATCTGTCGCCCGCCGCCTTCGCGACGGACCTCGGGCGCCTCGGTCGGAGCCGCCCCGCGCCGGCGGCGTCGTGAGCATCGCCCCGAGCACGAACATCGAGCCTCTGCAACGCGAGGCCCCGCACCTTGCAGAACCGGCTCGCTGATCGGCGTAGAACCACGGCATGGACACGCACGCCGTGGACGCCAGCAACGACCAGCAGGACGAGAAGCTCCGCTACGACGGCGCGGCGAGCCTAACCGGGCTCAAGATCCCCACGATCCAGTCGATGGTGTGCCGGAAGCAGATCCCGCACTACCGGCTCGGGAAGCGGCTCGTCGTCTTCTCCAAGTCCGAGCTGACCGCGTGGATGAACGCGCGGCGCGTCGCCGCTCGATAGCGCGTGCCGCCCCGCTCTCCTCGGCGCCGCCTGTTCGGCTCGCGACGGATCCGCCCCTCGGATGTCCGGGGCGCGTTCCGCGAGCCGTGCGCCGAGGCGTCGATCTTCACGGCGGCCGTTCAGTCGATGCTGGTCGCGGAGCGGCAGCCTGGCTTCCGCACCTACCTCTACACCTTCACCACCGCGTGCTCGCGATCCGACGAGCGGCTGCTCCGCGACGTGCGGCGCCAGTTCGATCTTCTCCAGCAGTCGAGGGCGTGGCGCCGCCTTGCGGACGCGATCTGGGTCGTTGCGGACGACCGGCGAGAGGATCCCCACGTTCACGCCGTCGCGCTCCTGCCGCCCGGGATGCCCCTGGCGCCGCGCTCAGGTCGGCGTGGAAGGGCGGCATCTCCAACGCCAAGCGCGTGACCGGCACCCCCGAGCGGCTGGGCGCTTACCTTGGCATCCAGTGGGCGCCCCGTTCCGCCAGCTCCGCGGAACGGCGGAGGAAATGGGGCAGGAAGCGTCGGTCGGGGGAGGGCCTTGCGCTTGTACCCTTCCTCATCTCCTCCCCGTAGATTTCTCTCTCTCGAATCCCTTGGGGCCGAGGGTGGGGCCTCTCGTTGTGCCCCCCGTTGCGCCCCCGATGCCCGGCAGCGCACGGCGGGAGCGGGAGGAGACGCCGGGTCGGCGTCTGCGACCACCGGCGCGGCGGCGACGCCCCGGCCTCGCGGGCGCGGTAGCGCCGGCGAGCGGCCGCAGGCCGAGGGGCGCTCGGCGACGGCGACGGGGCGCGGGGGTCGGCCAGGAGTCCCCGCACCGCGGAAGCCCTGCGCTGCCCGGCCTTATCATCGACACCTACCTCGCCCGCGCAGCGCATCACGTCTGCCGCATTCTCATAAGACGTACCGCAACACCAGTACCGCAACAACCACCAAGGAGCCGCCATGCAGAAGCCGAAGTCCCGAAGAAGCCGCTGAACCACCCGGACCACATCACCGCCCTCATCGAGGAGGGCAAGGAGGCCATGATTAAGAGGCAGATGAAAATCATGATGAAGGCGATCAAGGACGACATCGAGGGGGGCGTCATGGCCGCCCTCGGCCAGGCCGCGGAGGTGGCGCCCGACCCTCGAAGGCGCCGCGGCGGAGATCGCCAACGTCGCGGCGAAGATCGCCACCGACATCATCGCGAAGGCGAAGGCCGTCCTGGCGCAGCGCGAGGAGCGTCAAGGCCGGCGGCGCCCCGGGCAAGGTGGTCCCGATGCCCTTTCTGGCCCCCGTCGCTTCACCCGCGAAGTTCTCCCGGTCGCGGTGAACGGCGCGCCGCCCCCGTTCATCCCGCCCAGTGCGACCCTCGGGCCGCTCCCGCCCCCGGTCTTCATCCCGCCGAAGATCGTGCAGAACCGTGGCGCGCCCCCGCCGTTCATCGCGCCGGTCCCGATGACCGGCGCCCCAGCCGGCTCCGGCGACCGGCGCTGCCGTGCCCGTGCGCGGGGGTCGACGAGCCGTCGGCATCGCCAGCCGGCGCGAAGCGGCGCCCGTCTCGGTGCGTCGGCGCCGTGTCGTGCCACCGGCAGATCGCGCCTAGCCTGCCTACGTGTCCGGCCTCACGCCGAGCGCCGCGCGGCGCCAAGGCAGGACTGGCCGTTCATCTCCGTTCCCGGCACGACCGTCGCGCCGCCCCGGGTGATGTGGAAGCCGGGCTTCCGGCCCGTCGACTCGAAGATACTCCATCCACGTCATGAAACCCATTACCGGCGAGTGTGTTCCTACCCCGTCGACGGCGCGTCGAGGAGGCCAGCCAACTCGCTCACTCTCGGAAGCCCTATTTCCGAGTCACCGCCCAGCCAAGCAATCGAACATAGCCTAGCAAAATCAGGCACTTAGTAGCGACGTCGGAAAAGCCTGTTTCCGACATTGGTGGCCTCGTGGGTGCCGAGGACTGCAAGTTCTGGGGCACGGCAACGTCGACCCCCACTGTGGGTGGTGAGCCTCGGGCGGAATCTGGAGCCGGAGCGGGGCGGCAGGCGGCACTCCCGGTGACCAGCGTCCGTTCCTCGCGCACGAGGGGGTTCACCTCGCCCGGCAACTGTGGCGCTGGTCTCGTAGATGGAGAGCACGGTCACCACCGGCGGCGGCGGCGGCGCGGGCGACGGCGTGGGGCGGCGGGCGTCCTCCCGGTGATCGAAGTGGGCTCGCGAAGGGGCGGCTGCACAAATTTTCGGGGTCCCATGGTTCGGGGGTACAGGGCGACGGGCGGAGACCGTGGTACACTGCGGTTGACTCATCACACCTCATCTCCCGCCGGAAACGCCCCGTTGAGGGGCTCGATTGGCCCGAATCGGAAGAGAGCGCCGGCGGACGGGCGCGACGAGTAGCTCATGGGCCCTCGCCCTCGGAGTCGCGAGCCGACGGCCAGCGGTTGAGGTGACGATCGGCCAATCCGCCCCGCGGTTCGTAACTTGAGGTGCAAGGGGATGATGCAGCACGAGACGTAAAGGGGAGGGCGGGCGAGCCGAGAGGTCGCCGCCCTCTTCACTTCTGGTGCATCGTCCCCGACGACGTGCGGTCGCTCGACTACGCGACCTTGCTCTCTTCCGGGTCGGCGGAGAGGTTGCTCCCGGACCACCCTGCTGGTCCGGACGGAGACCGCCCCGACCTGCTCCAGCTCGGCCATCACCCGCCGCTTCAGCTTCGCGAGCTTCTCGCCGGATGCCTCGGCAACGCCACGGAGGGCGCGCTCGATGCTCGCCTGGCTGGACCTCGATGCTCGCACGGCCTCGCGGGCGACATCGTGCCCGCACGGAGCCGCCGAGCACCTCGAACGCCGGCGCTACCGTCGAGACTGCCGGCGCTGCGTCTCGACCTCGCCGACGACCAGCCGTTCGGCGAGGTGGATGCCGTGGTCGCGTGCGTACCCGTAGAGCGACTCCCTGCGCCCTGCGAAGCACCTCCTCGCCACCTTGATGCGAGCCCACGCCGTGGCGGCCGCTCCGGGGTGAGGGCCGCCGCGATACCTCAGTGACGACCTCGGGCTGCATCGCGAGCATCCGCACCAGCGCAGTTACCCCGCGCAGTAGATCAGCGAGGGGCACCGCCGGCAGTGGATCCCGATGGTGACCGGCGGTGGCTGGCCGAGGTCCAGGAGATCCTTCGGCCTGGTCGAGCCGCCGGGCGAGAACCCCCAGCTCCTCCGCGATCCCGTCCAGCTCGATGGCGTCGAAGTCCGCCGAGTCGAAGAACGGCGTCCCGTCCTCGGCGATGCGGATGAGCGCGACCCGGAGCTGCCGGCGGCCGTAGAGCCGCGCCGCCGCGAGCCCAGGAGCCGGAGCTGCTGCGTTGTGCGTCGCCGGGCGCGAGGAGGCCGTGGCCGGTCTTGAAGTCGGCGACGAGCACGTCCGCCGTCGAGACGGTCACGATGTCAGCCGTGCCCACGAACCGGCGCGGACGGACCGGAGGGTAACGGCGCCCGAGGTTCCGCCCAGCTCCCCCCCAGCCCGGTCTCCGGGTCGTAGGCGACCGCCAACTCGGCGATGACCTCCATCGCCGACGTGGGGAGGACGTCGAGGTCGATGGCCGCGCACACCGGCCGGTAGCGCCTCGATGACCTCCCCGAGCGCGTCGTCCCGACCGACCTCGACCACCCGCGCCAGGAAGGCGTGGATAGCGGGCCCGCGCGTCGCCGCGTCGGTGATCTCGTCGACGCGCGGCAGGATCGCGGACCCGAGCAACAGTCCGCGCGCTCAAGGCTACTGGCGGTGGGTCGCATGGACAATCGCCTCCCGCTTGTCGGCGTACCGCTGGCGGACCTTCGCCCGATCGGCGGCGCCGAGCGCCCGGATGCGCGGGAGCAGCGCCCGCAGCTCCGCGTCCGACTTCGCCTGGTCGAGGAGCACGCGACCTGGTCGAGCGTGGGCAGCGCGTCGAGCGTCCCGTTCCCGTTCGGGCCTCGCGGACTGGCACGACGCCGTCGGAGAGCCAGGCCGCCGAACAGTCTTGGCGAGGTCCGGCCCCGGCCGGCGCGTCACCGTACCCGACAGCTCGGGGCACCGCGTCTTCGTGACGGCGAGGTCGTTGTCGAGGTCCAAGCTCGCCGACCACGTCCATCTCGTACTCGACCCCGTCCCGCTGCACGGGCGCGAGCCCGACCTTCCGCGGCACCGACCGGCCCGTCTTCTCGTCCTTCTCGACGACGTACTCGGTCTTCGTGCGCAGCGTGACGATGACGTGGCACTTGCTGCGCAGGATGGCGTCGATCATCGCGTTGTGGAGCGGCGTCACGTCACGCCAGGCGTTGAAGCGTGCTGCCCGTCTTGCTGCGGCGAGCGGCGGCGTCCACGAGGTCGAGCGCCCCGTCCTTGCCGATCCAGGCGTGGGAGAGCGAGTCGATGATCAGGACGTCGTACCCAGCCCTGCTCGGCCTCGACGATCGCATCGACGTACCGCTGCGGGTGGAAGGTTTCGAGCTGGAGCATGTCGAACCCGAACGCGCCGGCGTACTTGCTCGCGCTCCCGCGCTCGGTGTCGATGACGGCGATGCGCTTGCCCATGCCCGCTGGCGATGGCGAGGGCGGTGTACGTCTTGCCCGAGCCGCTCGGGCCGACGAGCGCGAGGCGGAGCCGGGACTGGGTCTTGCTGGCCTTCTGGAACATGGTGCTGCTCCTCGGGCGCCATCGCGCCCCGTGGGCGACGACGCCCCCGCGGCACTTGCCGTGGGGGCGTCGTCGGGTTGAGTTGTGGAAGATGGGCTACGCCGCGGCGACCGGCGCGTCTCGCGCGATCCGAATCGGGCTCCCGCACGAGCCGCACTGCAAGTCGACCGTCGGGATGTTCAGCGTGTTGTTCATCCTCCCGGCCGTGTCGAGGTCGAGTACCAGGACGTCGCTCGCCTCCATCACCCGCGCCCACCGCAAGGCCGAGGCGACGGAGCGTCCACATGCGGGACAGGACGGCTGCATCAGGACGAGGTTCATGTCGTTCTCCTCACAAAAGAGGCGCCCCGGCCGACCTGCACCGGGGCGCCCCGACCTCAGCTCTTCCCGTGCTC
>CAVTRR010000011.1:0-10319 GCA_963737085.1 uncultured delta proteobacterium | reverse complement strand
AGGCCTTGATGGCGCGAAACGCCTCGCGGAGCCGGCTCCGCTCGACCGGCGAGAGCAGCGCGAGCGAGGCCTGGTTGGTCGGCGCCCCGCCGCCCTCCATCGTGCGGAGCTGCACGCGGAGCCTGAGCGCGAGCAGGAAGCGGAACGCCTCCACGAGCCCCCCGCCCGTCTCCGCCCCCACGAGCCCGGCCCGCTGCGCCGCCGCGATCCGGTCGGGGGTGCTGCGCGCGGGCGAGCCCACCTCGAGGGCGTGGACCCGGGCGAGGAAGACGAGGGGGATGAGGCCGTGGCGCTTCAGGTCCACGACCGAGTGGTCGCCCTTGAGCCGGAGCGCGAGGGCGCCGGGCGGGCTGAACGCGAGGGCCTCGCGGGCGAGGAGGTGGAGCAGGATGCCGCTGCCGGCGGCGCGGGCGACGATCGCCTCCAGGGGCGCGACGTCCAGGTGGCCCCCGACCCGGCGCAGGTCGAAGTAGAGCTCGGCGTCGTGCGGGCGCGGCTCGTCCACGCACGCGTCCAGCCGCGCCCGCCACTCGGAGAGCGTGCCGTGCTCGTTCCTCGCCATGTGCCCGCCCGTGCACGGCGGGAAGCCCGCGGCCTCGAGATCCCGGTTCACGCGGTCGGCGAGCGCCTGGAACCACGCCCGGTGGGCGGCCCCCTCGTCGGCGTAGACGAGCGCGTTGTCCTGATCCGTGAGGAGCGTCTGCTCCATCCTCCCCTCGGAGCCGAAGACCAGCCACGCGTAGGGCGCGGGCGGCTCCCCGAGATCCGCCTCAGCCCAGCGCAGGAGCCGGTGGGTGAGGACGTCGTTGATGCGGGCGACGAACCCCGCGATGGCCACCGCGTCGAGCCCCCCGGCCACGAGGGCGGAGGCCATCCCGGCGACCTGGGCCGCGTAGCCCGGGAGCGCCTCGCGCCCGGGGAGCCGCTCGACGTGCCGGAGCACCGCCACGGGCCCCTTCGCCGAGTGGCGGAGGAGGTCGCTCGACGTGAGCACGCCCGCGATCCGGCCCTCCCGCTCCACCGCGAGGTGGTGGACGCCCCCGTCGAGGAACCAGCGCCACGCCGCGTAGACCGGCGTCGTCGCCGGGACCGTGAGGAGCGGCGAGGTGGCGACGCGCGCCACGGGCGTCGAGGGGCCGAGCTCCTCGGCGAGGACGCGGTTGCGCAGGTCGCGGTCGGTCACGATGGCGGGGGGGTCGCCGCGCACGAGGACCGAGCTGATGTGCTCGTCGCGCATCACGCGGGCCGCCTCCTGGACGGTGGCGGTGGGCTCGATCCAGCGCGCCGGGCGCTGCAGGAGCTGCGCGACCTCGAGGGCGAGATCGGACCGGAAGGCGGTCGCCGGCGGCTGCCCGAGGCTCGCCTTGAGCCGCTCCGCCATCCCCGCGGCGAAGTGGCCGGCGAAGCGCGGCTCCTGCAGGAGCCGCCTGAACTCGCCCGCGGGGACGCGGTAGGCGACGAGCTCCTCGTGGGCGACGACGTCGAGCGTCGCCGCGCCGGACAGCAGCGAGGTGTAGCCGAAGAGCTCGCCCTCCTCGAGGAGCTGCAGGGTCTGGCCGTCGCGCTCGATGCGGACCGAGCCCTTGCGGATGACGTGGAGGTGCTCGAGCGGCTCGCCGCCGGCGCGGACGATCCGCGCCCCGGCCGGGAAGTAGACGACGTCGACGGCGCGCGCCGCCCGCTCGTAGAGGTCCACCGGCAGCGCGTCGAACGGCGGGACGGTGCGGAGGTAGGTGCCGGGGTCGAGGGACGCCATGGGCCACCCCGGAGGATACGCGCTCCACCGGCTCCGGAGCGAAACGGGGCCGCGGCCCGCTGGTGGACCGCGGCCCCTCGCGCCCGCCTCGCGGCGGGGCGTTTCAGCTCGTGATGCTGCCGATGATCTGCGCGACGTCGCGCTGCAGGTCGGCGGAGGGGGTCACGGTCAGCTTCCGCCCGCCGAGGTCGTACGAGAAGCGCGGCTCGCCCTGCGTCCGCGCGTACGCGTCGCGGAGCTGGTCGGACAGCGTCTGCACGGTCGCCGCGGAGAGCCCCTTCTCCTTCATGAGCAGCTTGAAGTTCTGCTCGACCCCGTCGTGGAACCAGACGATGCCGAACGTCTTCGGGGGCTTTCCCACGAAGATGTACAGGCCGCGCTCGCCGGGGACGACCTCGAGCCTGTCCTGGACGCGCTTCGCGAACCCTTCCAGCATGCCGCGATCGCGCTCGATCCGCGCCAGCGCGGGGCTCGAGCGATCGAGCGCCGGGTACTCCTTCTCTCCGCCGAACAAGCCTGCCAAGAGACCCATCTCGTCTCCCTGGCTTCCGACCGGCGTGGGCCGCGAGCGGGCGGACCTCTCCGGAGGAAGCAATCCTCCGGATAGCGGCCCGGCTATCCGATTCGCCTCCGGGCCGCCGCCATGGCGTGCCCGGACCCGAAGCCATTATGGAAGGGCGAACATCCTGCGTCAACGGCGCAGCGGGTGCATCCGGTGTGTGCGCGCGCCCTTCTTCGCTGGGTTTCTCGGCGGTCCGGATCGTAGAATGCGCCCCCCATGCGACTCCCGATCCGGGTCTGGGCCGGCCTCTACGGCCTCGCCTTCCACGCCGCAGCCGTCGCTTCTCGCCCTGTGGACCGCGAAGCGCAACCAGGCCGACATCCCGGCGAGCTTCTGGTGGACCGCGGTCCCGCCCCTCCTCGTCGCCGCCTTCGTGGTCTACGTCGCCATCGTGGGTCCCTACGTCCCGCGGCGCCCGTCGCACAGGATGACGGTCTTCTACGACTGCGTCGTGACGATGCTCGCCGAGGTCGCGATCCTGGCGCTCACCTCGGTGCTCTACGCGCTGCTCGTCTCCCGCGGCGCGCTCTCAGGCGGCGCCGGCGCGTACCTCGGCACGGCCGCGAACATGACCGCGTTCGCGTTCCTGTGGACGCTCGGGAGCTTCTTCATGCAGGTGCTCGTGATCGGCAACGCCGCCGGGTTCCTCGGCTGGTGGGTGATGAAGAAGGTGAACGCGCGCCGCGCGGCGCCGCAGGCGTAGCGGAGCAATGAAAAGACGGCCGCCCCGGAGGGCGGCCGTCTCTCTCTCCACCCGACTGCGGCGCGCTAGCGCGCCGCGGCCTTCGGCATCGCGACCACGGCAGGGTGGTCGGACTCCTTGGGGTACCGGAGGTTCGCGACGAGGTCCTGGACCTCCTTCGGCGGCGCCTTGGTCACGAGCGAGACGACCGTCAGCACCACGAAGTTGAGGGTCATGCCGACGGTGCCGATGCCCTCGGGCGAGATCTTCCACCACCAGTTCGCGGCGTTGTTGAGCTCGGGGTGCATGAACTTGAAGTAGATGATGTACGCCGCGGTGAAGACGATGCCGATCGCCATGCCGGCCATGGCGCCTTCCTTGGACGCGCGCTTCCAGAAGATGCCCATGATGATGACGGGGAAGAACGAGGCCGCCGCGAGACCGAAGGCGAAGGCGACGACCTGCGCGACGAAGCCCGGTGGGTTGATGCCGAAGTAACCGGCGATGATGACCGCCGCGCCGGCCGCGCTGCGGGCCCACCACAGCTCGGACTTCTCGCTCATGGTCGGCGTGAGGATGCCCTTCATGAGGTCGTGCGAGATGGCCGCCGCGATCACGAGGAGCAGGCCGGCCGCCGTCGAGAGCGCGGCGGCGAGGCCGCCGGCCGCCACGAGCGCGACGACCCAGTTCGGGAGCTTCGCGATCTCGGGGTTCGCGAGCACCATGATGTCGTTGTCGACCTTGATCTCGTTCGTGTCCTTGTTGGCGGTGTAGTTCATCACACCGTCGCCGTTCTTGTCGGTCCAGCCGACGAGCTTCGTCTTCTCCCAGTTCTTGAACCAGCTCGGCGCGTCGGTGTAGGCCTTGCCGTTGATGGTCTTGATGAAGTTCGTGCGGGCGAAGGCCGCGACGGCGGGGGCCGTCGTGTAGAGGATGGCGATGAAGACGAGCGCCCAGCCGGCGGAGATGCGGGCGTCACGGATGCGGGGCACCGTGAAGAAGCGGATGATGATGTGCGGGAGGCCGGCGGTGCCGACCATCAGGGCGAAGGTGATGAAGAAGACGTCGATCGGCGCCTTCTGACCGATGGTGTACTGCTTGAAGCCGATGTCGGTCGAGATCTGGTTCAGGGTGTCGAGCAGGTACTGGCCCTGGTGACCGCCGAGGATGGCGGCGCCGCCCTCGGAGATGGCCGAGCCGTAGCCGAGCTGCGGGATCGGGTTGCCGGTCAGCATCACCGAGATGAAGACGGCGGGCACGAGGTACGCGACGATGAGCACGCAGTACTGCGCGACCTGCGTGTAGGTGATGCCCTTCATGCCACCGAGGGTGGCGTAGAAGAACACGAGCACCATGCCCGCCACGACGCCCTGGTTGATCGAGGTGTTGAGGAAGCGCGAGAACACGATGCCGACGCCGCGCATCTGGCCGGCGACGTACGTGAACGACACGAAGATGGCGCAGACGAGCGCCACGACGCGCGCCGCGTTCGAGTAGTACCGGTCGCCGACGAACTGCGGGACCGTGTACTTCCCGTACTTGCGGAGGTACGGCGCGAGGAGCACGGCGAGCAGCGTGTAGCCGCCCGTCCAGCCCATCAGGTACTGGGAGCCGTCGCGCCCCATGAACGAGATGAGGCCGGCCATCGAGATGAAGGAGGCGGCGGACATCCAGTCCGCGCCCGTCGCCATGCCGTTCAGCAGCGGGTGGATCGACTTCTCGGCGACGTAGAAGTCACCGGTGGACTTTGCCTGCGTGTAGAAGGCGATGCCGATGTAGAGCGCGAACGACGCGCCGACGATGAGCCACGTCCAGCCAAGGATTCCCATGGTCTAAAGTCTCCGTTCTCGGGCCG
Organism: uncultured delta proteobacterium; assembly: GCA_963737085.1. GTDB lineage: Bacteria > Myxococcota > Myxococcia > Myxococcales > Anaeromyxobacteraceae > Anaeromyxobacter. Next base: position 5,464 of record CAVTRR010000011.1, on the reverse strand, counting down.
GGGGCTAGGCCTCGTAGACGCCGAACTTCTTGTCGAGCCGGTTCATGAGTGCGACGTAGACGAAGATCAGGATCACGAAGACGACGAGCGACCCCTGGTTCGCGAACCAGAAGCCGAGCGGGAAGCCGCCGATGCGGTACGCGTCGAGCTGGTCCGCGATCATGATCCCGGCGAAGTACGACACGCCGAACCAGATGCTGAGCAGGATGACGATGTAGATGAGGTTCTGCTTCCAGTAGGCGACCTGATTCTCATGTGTCATCGGAGGGGGCTCCTTGCCTCTTGGTGTGTTGCGCCTTCTGTGCAGCGTTGAACGTCGATACTCGAACTTGTCGAGCGCGGGTGCGACACAGTACCGCGCGCGCGCAAACTTTGGAAGCGCGGCGCACGGGGTGCGCGAACGATATGCGCCAATAGTGTGTTGATTTGATACACATCAAATTGCGCAGCACCCGGTCGGAGGCGATTTAGCCCACATATCCCGAAGGGTTCCGGCGTCCGACCGTGCGCTCGCCCCCGTCGGCGGTAGGATCCCCAGCAACCTCGAGCGCAACCCCAGCGTCGCGACGCATGATGAGCACATGAGATGGATCGTCGGCCTGGACCTGCGCCCCGGCAGCGAGGGGCCCTGCCGCTTCGTCCGCTGGCTGCTCGAGGGGACCCACGCCCGCGCCCCGGGTGACGCGGTGTACGTGCACGTGCTCGAGGAGGAGCACCTGCGCCACGCCCTCCGGACGCACCACCTCGACGAGATCACCGCGGCGGCCCGCGGCGCCGCGGAGCGGCTCCTCGCCGCGGCGGGCGTCTCGGGGGAGATCCGGATCGTGCAGGGGCTCAGTGCCGAGGACGCGCTCGAGGAAGCGCGGACGGCGGCGGGGGCCGGCGGCGTCGTGATCGGCCGGGCGGCCGGGCGCGAGGGGGTCGCCATCGTCCGGCTCGGCCGCGTCGCGCGCCGCATGCTGCGGCGGCTCACCTCCCCGGTCGCCGTGGTGCCGCCGGACTTCCGCGGCGAGGACGCCGGCGCGGGGCCGGTGGTGGCGCTCTCCAGCCTGCGCGACGACGCCCTCGGCGCCTGCCGGCTCGCCGCAGGGCTCGCCGCCGAGCTCGGGCGGCCCTTCGCGGTCTGCCACGTCGCCCGCGCCGAGGCGCTCCCCTACCTCCCGCCGGCGGCGATCGACCTCGAGTCGCGACGCGCAGCGGGCGAGGTGGACCTCGCGCGCTGGCTCGCGCAGAACGGCCTCCGCGCCGACTCGACGGGCGTCCTCGTCGGCTCGCCCGTGGACCGGGCCCTCGAATGGGCGGAGGCCGCGAAGGCGCCGTTCGTCGTCGCCGGCTCGCGCCGCCTCTCGCTGGCGGAGCGCATCGTCCAGGCGAGCACCGGCACCGCCCTCGCGGCCACCGCCGCCACGCCCGTGGTGGTCGCCCCCGCCTGACCCGGGCCCCTGCGCAGGCCGTGCGCGCAGGATTGGCGCGTGCGCTTGGCCGGGCGGCCTTCGCGTGCTATCGATTCTCGAGCCGCTTCGGCTCCACCTCCGCCACCGAGGAACGCATGTCCTCTCCGTCCTCCGCGACCGTGGTCCCTCCCCCGGTCGAAGGCGGCAGGCACGGCGGGATGACGCGGGAGGAGCGGCGCGTCGTGGTGGCGTCGTCCCTCGGCACCGTCTTCGAGTGGTACGACTTCTACCTCTACGCCTCGCTCGCGCCCGTCATCGCGCGGCAGTTCTTCACGGCGCTCAACGAGACGAGCCAGCTCATCTTCGCGCTGCTCGCGTTCTCGGTGGGCTTCGCGGTCCGCCCGTTCGGCGCGCTCGTCTTCGGCCGCCTCGGCGACCTCGTCGGCCGCAAGCACGCGTTCCTCGTCACCATCCTGATCATGGGCCTCGCCACCACGGCCGTGGGGCTGCTGCCCACCTACGGCACCATCGGGGTGGCGGCGCCGATCCTCCTCGTCGCGCTGCGGCTCCTGCAGGGCCTCGCCCTCGGCGGCGAGTACGGCGGCGCCGCGACCTACGTCGCCGAGCACGCGCCCCCCGGCCGGCGCGGGCTCTTCACGAGCTGGATCCAGACCACCGCGACCGTCGGCCTCTTCCTCTCCCTGCTCGTCATCCTCGGCACGCGCGAGGCGCTCGGCGCGCGCTTCGACGCGTGGGGATGGCGCCTCCCCTTCCTGCTCTCGGCCGTCCTCCTCGTCGTCTCGGTGTACATCCGGCTCCAGCTGCAGGAGTCGCCGGTGTTCAGGCGCATGAAGGAGGAGGGGAAGGGCTCGCTCTCGCCCCTCACCGAGTCGTTCCTCCGCTGGGGCAACCTCCGGATCGTGCTCCTCGTGCTCTTCGGGGCCGTCGCGGGCCAGGCGGTGGTCTGGTACACGGGCATGGTCTTCCAGCTCTTCTTCCTCACCGAGACGCTGAAGGTCCCGGTGCAGGCGGCGAGCCTCATGGTCGCGGCGGCGCTCGCGGCCGCGACGCCCTTCTTCATCCTCTTCGGCTGGCTCTCCGACCGGATCGGCCGCAAGCGGATCGTGATGGCGGGCTGCGCGTGCGCCGCGCTCGCCTACTTCCCGGTGTTCAGGGAGCTGACCCGGGCGGCGAACCCCGCCATCTTCGCCGCGGCGCGCGACAACCCGATCACGGTGGTCGCGAGCGCGGACGAGTGCTCGTTCCTGTTCGACCCGGTGGGGAGCCGCCGCTTCAGCTCCTCCTGCGACGTCGCGAAGGGCTGGCTCGCGAAGCACGCCGTGCCGTACCGGAACGAGGACGCGCCGGCGGGCACCGTCGCCTACGTGAAGGTCGGCTCGAGCGCCGTCGTGGCCGCCTTCGACGGCGAGGTGGTCGGCACCGCCGAGTTCAGGGCGCGCTCCGCCGCGTTCGGCGAGGCGATGACTCGGGCGGTGGCGGAGGCGGGCTACCCGGCCGCGGCCGACATGAGCCGCGTGAACGTCCCGATGGTGGTGTTCCTGCTCTTCCTGCTCGCGCTCTTCGTCACCGCCGTGTACGCGCCCATCGCGGCCTGGCTCGTCGAGCTCTTCCCGGCGCGCATCCGCTACTCGTCGCTCTCGCTCCCGTACCACGTCGGCAACGGCTGGTTCGGCGGGTTCGTCCCCACCATCGCCTTCGCCATGGTGGCGGCCACCGGCGACATCTACTACGGGCTCTGGTACCCGGTGGCCCTCGCGATCATGACCGCCGTGGTCGGGACGCTCTTCATGCCCGAGACGAAGGACCGCGAGATCCACCACGATGCCTGAGCGGCGGCCCTACGCCCGCACCGGGCGGACGAGCGTCACCGTGCAGGGGGCGGCCGCCGCGACCCGGAGCGCCACGGTCGCCGCCCGGGCCGCGGGCGGGACCCCCTCGGGCGGCGCGCCGATCACGACGTGGTCCACCTGGTTCGCCCGGGCGTAGGCGACGAGCGCCTCTACCGGATCGCCCGCCTCCACGACGTGCGTCGAGATCCGCCCGGGGGGCAGGTGCAGCGGCTCGGCCCAGTGGCGCAGGAGCACGAGGTGCCGGATGCGCCGCCGGGTGGCCGTCTCGTCGCCGCCCTCGCCGCCCAGCTCGGGCGTCGGCGGGATCACCGCCACGCAGGCGAGCCGGACGTCCCCGGCGCTCGCCGCGAACCGGCGCACGCCCTCCCGCAGCGCCTCGAAGCGGGCCTCGTCCGGCCTGGTGGTCGCCACCGCCACGAGGACGATGGGGGCGCGCAGGAGCTGCGCGGTGGGTCCGCCGCCGCCCTCCCGCGGCTCGGCGCCCGCCGCCCGGACGAACCGGCGCAGCGCGGTGCCGATCCCCGCGCGCCGGCGGCGCCGCGCGCGCTCCGTGAGGGCCACCGACTCCGGGTTCGAGAGGTCGAAGGCGACCTGCGCGGCCGTCGCGTAGCGCGCGTCGGCCACGGGCTCGAGGCAGCGCAGGATCACCTCCTGCAGCCACTCCGGCACGGCGGCGGCGATCGCCCGGGGCGGGAGGGGATCGCGCCAGAGCCGCTTGCGGAGCCCGGCGACGGTCGTGGGCGCGCCGAAGGGGAGCGCCCCGGTCGCGAGCTCGTACAGCACCGCCCCCAGGGCGAAGACGTCGCTGCGCGGGTCGCTGCGCAGGCCGAGCACCTGCTCGGGCGCCATGTACGGCGGCGAGCCGACCGGGTGGCGGAACTCCTCGGCGAGCAGGTCGGGGTAGTGCGCGTGCCGGGCGAGGCCGAAGTCCACGAGCACGGCGGTGCCGTCCGGGCGGACGATGACGTTCGAGGGCTTCACGTCGAGGTGGACGACCTCCTGGCGGTGGAGGTCGTGGAGCGCCGCCGCGAGCGCCGCGCCGAGGCGCGCCACCTCCGACGCCGGGACGGGGCCGCGGCCGAGCCAGTCGGAGAGCGGGCGCCCCTCCACCTTCTCCATCACCACGTGGGCGCAGCGGGCGAGGTCGCCCGCCGCCACGAAGCGCGGGACGTGCGGCCCGGCGAGCACGCGGAGGAGCATGACCTCCATCTCGTAGGAGATGACGTTGGAGGCGGGCTCGCCGTGGCCGAGGCGGGGGACCTTCATGACGAGCGGGAAGCCGGCGTCCCCGCCGGTCACGGCGTAGAGGATGGCCATGCCGCCGGCGTGGAGCCGCTCGCCGATCCGGAAGCCGTCGATCTCGGCCCCGGGCTCGAGGACGAGCGGCTGGGCCGCGCTCATCGCCCCCGCTCCAGCCGCACCGCGAGCGCCTCGGGCAGGTGGGCGGCGCGGATCTTCGCGGCGGCGGCCGCGCGGTCGTACGCGACGCGGTGGAACGTCAAGGTGGCCCCCTCGACGTCCAGCATCGCATAGGACGCGGCCGGGTTGCCGTCCCGCGGCTGGCCGGCCGATCCCGCCACCGCCAGCCAGCGCCGGTGCGGGGCGACCGGGATCGCGACGCCGGGCACCGGCTGGAACGGCACCGCCCGCGCCGCCGCCCCGGTGTAATAGAGGACCGGCGCGTGGACGTGGCCGCAGAGGACGTAGCGCGCGGGCCCCGCCGCCTCGAGGCTCCGGTCCGCGCTCCGCTCGTCCTCGACGTAGGTCCACTCCGCCGGCCGCTCCGCGCTCGCGTGCACGAAGAGCATGCCCCCCACCCGGGCGACGAGCGGGAGCCCCGCGAGGAAGGCGCGCTGGCCGGGGGAGAGGTGCCCGTGCGTCCAGGCGATCGCCGCCGCCGCCGCGTCGTGCATGGTCGGCCCCGCCCCGGCCACCGCCGCCGCGTCGTGGTTCCCGAGCACCGCGATGGCCCCCCGGGCGACGTGGGCCGCCACGAGGTCGACCACCGGCCCGGGGTCGGCGCCGTAGCCGACGAGGTCGCCGAGGAAGGCGTGGGCGTCCGCGCCCGCCGCGGCGGCGTGCTCGAGGCAGGCCTGGACGGCCTCGAGGTTCGCGTGGAGGTCCGCGAGGAGCGCGATCTTCATGGCCCGGACCGGCTGCCCGTTCCGCCGCGCGAGGCGCGCCTCAGCGCAGGAAGAG
>CAVTRR010000010.1:0-448846 GCA_963737085.1 uncultured delta proteobacterium | reverse complement strand
GCCACGGCGGGGCCGAACCTCGGGCCGATGTTCCTCGCGTACTACGACACCGGGATGCGCAAGACGGAGCTCCGGCTCCTCCGGTGGGCGGCGCTCGACCTCGAGAGGAAGACGATCCGGCTCCGTCCCGAGGACACGAAGACGGGGAGGGCGCGCGTCGTACCGCTCACGGATTGCGTCGTGGCCGCCATCCGCTCGCTCCCGACACCGCTCGGGACGAGTACGTGTTCGTGAACCCGGAAACGGCGAACCGTGGGACGACCCGTACCGGCTCTCAGCGAAATCCTGCAAGCAGCTCGGGATTGAGGGCGTGTGGCTCCACGACATGCGCCGGAGCTTCAGCACGAACGCGCGCCGGCGTGGCTCGTCGGAGTCCGAGGTGATGAAGGTCACCGGGCACACGACCGGAGCACCTTCGACCGGTACACATCGTGGACGAGGAGGACGCCCGGAAGTCATCCGCCGGCTCGAGGCCGGTGCGGCGTCGGAAGCTCGCCAGGACGCAGCCCGAGTCACGGATAGATTCCGTGAAAGGTCGTGGTCCCGGCGCGTAAAGTAGTAGGCCCCACGGCTAAGTCACCGTGAGGCTGGACGGTGGCGGGTGTTCGGACGACGCGCCGTCGCGCCGGGGTGCAGGCCGCGGAGCACGCTCTGATGGCGCGCCTACCCGCGTCCTGACCGAAGCAGTTGTCGGAGTTCGGCCTCGAACGAAAGTTCGGGATGCGTCAGCTTCCTTACGAGCAGGTCGGCAAGTTGCCGGCCAGTGATGGCCACGGGGTCCGCGTGGCCGATGACGGCCTCGGCGAGGCGCTGCCGTGCATCCTTCCCGAGACGACCGACGACGAAGACCGGGTATCCGCGAGGCCCGCCGAACTCGGCCAGATAGTCGCGCATGGCGCGAAGCGCGTCGGCAGGCGCATTCCACTCGCCCCGTTTCGCGTCGATCACCAAGACATAGGTCCCTGCGTTCCCCTCGTAACGAGCGATGCAGTCCGGCACCGGCTCCCCGGGCCGCTTCTGCCCGAATACTCATCAACGGTCAGTCCGAGCGCTCGGAATGTCGCCGTGACGAGGGTCTCCCACTGTTCCGCGCGAGCGTCGTCGGTCACAAGTGCGCTCAACCGCGGGGGCGGCCACTCGAGCGATTGGCGGTCGGCGGAGGTCAGCGCGTTTCTTGGCGCCGTCCTGGGCTCCGATTCGGAGGCGCTCGGGGTCTTCTTGGACGCAGCGTCCGTACTTCCCTTCGGCGGCGCGGTAGCCTGTTCGACGAGAGCCGTGACCTCGTCGAACCGGCGACGTCCACGGGGCTGGTCACTGCGCCCGTCGGAATCACCCACGCAGCAATTGGTGAGTTGGGTAGGAAGTCCGCACCTCGTAGAAGCGCCTTGACCCGGTCGAAGTGCCGTTTCGGGAGTGTCGTCGCGGCGGAGGCATTCGCCGGCTCATACCGAACAGAGAGCTCCTGCTTCTCCTTGAACGCCTTCACGACCTCGCCCGTCCCGAGGATGCGTCCATCGTCGAGCGCCAGGATGAACTGGGCTCCACGCCGAATGTGAACGCCCGGGCCGACGGCGGCGGCTAGGGTGCCGTCCTTCAGCGCCTTGAAGACGTCTTCGGCCTCGGAGCGGTAAGCGATGAAGAGAACGGGCCAAACGTCGTGCATGACTCCCTTTTCTATCATGGCAGTGCAGAAGGGACGTCCCCCTGGAGGCTTCTCGACTCGCTCGGTATGACATCCTGAAGGTCACCGGCCACAAGAAACGTCCCTCCGCTGCGCCATCTCGAGTTCCCACCGCGCCGACGAGTCGTGACCATCCCGAGCCTGGTGAAGAATGCTGGAGACGACGAGGCCGACCGCGACCGTGCGCGCACGAGCGCGAGACTGTTCACGGCCGTGTGCTAGCCTCGTGACTAGATGGTGACGCGGCTGCCGCCGGGCCTTTATGACGCGCTCATCAGCGCGGCGATCGCTGAAGCCCTCGACGCCCCTCACGAAGGGAGCGTTGTCGTCCGCGGTGGCCTCGACACAGCGGCCGCCCATGAACGCCTCGCGCGCTACTTCGCAGGTGAGCTCGAGCGCATCCTGAGGTCGCTCCCGAAGGAGGGCGGTCCAGGGAACCAGGCCGAGTTGGTGAACGAGCTTCTCGCGGCGCTCGCGAAGAAGGTGGATCCGAGCGTGCTCGCCGGTTCCCGGCTGCGCGTTCCTCCCGAAGTCCTCCTTGCCGTACACACGCCGCCGACGCCTCCTTCGCGGCCGACCGTGCCCCTCTCGGTATCTACGCTCCTCACTCACGCAAGGAACGAACCGCGTCTCGGCGCGGAGATCGCGTCCGAGATCGAGAGCGCCGACGCGGTCGATATGCTCGTGTCCTTCATTAAGTGGCACGGGTGGAGGCGCCTCAAGGACGCGTTCGAGGTCTTCGCGCGGGCGGGCAAGAAACTTCGAGTCCTGACGACCACGTACATGGGGGCGACCGATCGCGAGGCGCTCGACGCGATCGCCCGCCTGCCTGGAGCGGAGGTCCGCGTCTCCTTCGACGCACGGCGCACGCGACTGCACGCGAAGGCGTGGCTCTTCCACCGCGCGACTCGGTTCAGCTCCGTGTACGTCGGCTCCTCCAACATCTCGGCCGCGGCGCTGTCGGAGGGGCTCGAGTGGAACCTCAAGGCCAGCGAGGCCGAGTCGCGCGCCATCGTCGAGAAGTTCCGGGGCGCGTTCGAGTCGCTCTGGGAGGACGGCGAGTTCGAGCCGTACCACCCGGACCAGGCCGACGCGGCGCGGCGACTCTCCGCGGCGCTGTCCTCCGAGCGCGGCGAAGCGAAGGGGTCGGCAGCGCTCTTCTTCGACCTGCGGCCCTACGAATTCCAGCGCGCGATCCTCGAGAAGCTCCGCGTCGAACGCGAAGAGCATCGGCGCTGGAAGAACCTGGTCGTCGCTGCCACGGGGACCGGCAAGACGATGATCGCCGCGTTCGACTACGCCGCCCAGGTCAGAGACGGAGTTCGGCCCCGCCTGCTCTTCGTCGCGCACCGGGAGGAGATCCTCGAGCAGGCGCTGCACGCGTTCCGGAACGTGCTGCGCGACCATAATTTCGGCGAGCTCCTGAAGGGCGGCGCGCCACCCGATTCCTATGAACACCTCTTCGCGACGATCCAGAGCCTCGATCGCAAGGACCTCGTCGCGGCGGTGGGACCGGAGTACTGGCACATCGTGGTCGTGGACGAATTCCACCACGCGGCGGCGAAGACGTACGCGAGGCTGCTCGCGGCGGTTCGTCCACGCATCCTGCTCGGCCTCACCGCGACGCCGGAGCGCGCCGACGGTCTCGACGTCCTCGGCTGGTTCGATCACCACGTGGCAGCCGACATCCGGCTCTGGCACGCCCTCGAAAAGCAGCTCCTCGCACCATTCGAGTACTACGGGATCGCGGACGGGGTCTCGCTCGAGGCCGTCGAGTGGCGCCGGGGAGGGTATGACCTCGGCGGGCTCGACCGGGTCTATACCGGGAACGACGAGCGCGCGCGTCTGGTGATCTCGAAGCTCAAGGAGATCCACGGTCACCCCGCGAAGGCGCGAGGGCTCGGGTTCTGCGTCTCGGTGGCGCACGCCGAGTTCATGGCCCGGAGGTTCACAGAGGCGGGAATCCCTTCCCGCGCGATTCACGGCTCCACGGATCCAGACGAGCGCGACGACGCACCCCGCCAGCTCGAGCGCGGCGAGATCTCGTTCCTCTTCACCTGCGATCTCTACAACGAAGGCGTCGACCTCCCCTTCGTCGACACCCTCCTGCTGCTCCGCCCCACGGAGAGCGCCACCCTGTTCCTCCAGCAGCTCGGACGCGGGCTGCGCCTGCATCCCGGGAAGACGCAGGCGCTCGTCCTCGACTTCATCGGGCAGCAACGGGCGGAGTACCGATTCGATCGCAAGCTCACCGCGATGACCGGCGTGCCTCGGGGCCAACTGCGCCGAGTGGTGGAGGAGGGGTTCCCGACGCTGCCGTCCGGCTGCCACCTCCAGCTCGAGCGTGTCGCGCGAGCGATCGTCGTGGAGAACCTCAGGCAAGCGGTCCGCGGCGGCAGGACGCGCCTCGGGCAGGAGCTGAAGGACCTCGCTCGGGAGCTGGGGTCAACTGTCACGCTTGGCCAGTTCCTGGAGGCGACCGGCCGCGAGCTCGGAGACGTCTACGCCGATGGCGTGCGCGGCTGGACAACCCTGCGGCGCGCGGCAGGATTGCTGGAACGTGGCGGTTCGGAATTGGAGGAGCAGACCTCGAAGCGGATGCGGAAGGTCCTCCACGTCGATGAGCCCGCCCGGCTGCGGTTATACCGGCAGCTCGCGCTCGAGCCGCCCGCCACGTTCGAAGGGCTCGAAGACCGGGACCAGCGGCGCCTCCTGATGCTGGGTCTACGTCTGTTCGACGGGTCGGGGTCGTCACTGTTCGGATTGCTGGAGCCGCTCCTCAGGAGCGCTCCGTTGCGCGAGGAGCTCGCCCAGCTGTGTGAAGTCCTGGACGATCGGATCGCGGTCACGTCCCAGGTCGCCGACATGCCTCCCGACTGGCCGCTCGCGGTCCACCGAACGTATGCGCGCGACGAGATCCTGGCGGCGGTCGGCGAGTCCACGGTGGAGAAGCGGGTCTTCTCGAGAGAGGGGCTCCATCGGATGACCGCACGAAAGGCCCAGCTGTTCTTCGTCACGATCGACAAGTCGGACCGCGGCCGGTTCTCGCCGAGCACGTCGTACGAGGACTACGCGATCTCGCCAACGCTCTTTCACTGGCAATCGCAGAGCACGACGACAGAGAGGTCTGCTACCGGTCAGGCGTACGTCAACGGGCATGCGCAGGGCTGGCGGTTCTACCTTTTCGCGCGGCCGACGGTGGACGACCAGTTCACGTTCCTGGGCCCCGTGCGTCACCGCTCGCACCAGGGCGAGCGCCCGATGACGATCGTCTGGGAGCTCGAGGTCCCGATTCCGCCGGCATTCCTCGAAGCGTACGCGACGCTCCGGGTCGGGTGAGCGTCGAAGCGCGGATCTCGCTTGCTGGCGATATGATGGCGGGCTGTGAGGGGATTCGTAGCGAACACCGATTTCGACTGGTTCGAGCTCCTCGCGGCGGGCCAGCCGCTCGGGGAAGTCAACTTCTGGGCGCTCTCCGGCGGCGACCATCCGGACCCCGCGCTGCTGCGCTGGCACAACGAGCGGGTCTTCGAGCGGGGCGCCGCGTGAGGGCGTCTCTCGGTGGGCGACGGTGCACGTCGAGACGGTGACCACGAGCGACCGCTCCCTCCTGCACGCGGTCCGGTCCACGCTGGACGTCGCAGAGGAAGCATTCCTCTGCGTGGCGTTCGTTCAGGAGAAGGGCCTGCATCTGCTCGAGAAGGAGCTCGACGGGCTGCGGCGGCGCGGCGCGCGTTCCCGCCTGCTCGTCACGACCACGTTCCAGACGACGAGCCCGTCCGCGCTCTCGATGGCGAGCGGGCTCGGGCTGGACGTGCGAGTCCTGAACCCTGGCTCCGGACGGACGTTCCACCCGAAGATCTATCTGGGTTTGGGCCGAGCCGGTGCGCACGCGGTCATCGGTTCGGCGAACCTGACCGGCGGGCTCGCAACGAACCTCGAGGCCGCGATCGCGCTTCGGGGCTCGACTGAGGATGTTCCGCTGGCGCGGGCGTGGGAGTGGGCGGAGACGCTTTGGTCAGATGACCGCGTGCAGCGGTGGACGCCGCAGGTCGCGGAGCGGTTGGAGGAGCCGTTCGAACCGGAGCTGCTGGAGGGGCTCGCAGCCGAGGTGCGGAGGGATCCGGTGTTCATGACGCTCGGGCCGAATCCCCGGCCGAACCGGGTCATCGAGCTCACGCCGGTGGAGGTGCACGTCGAGACGGAGCGCTCTCGCGAGCGGGTCGGCGGCGCCGAAGCGGTCCCCGCGTGGATGTTCAACCTGGCATGGGAGCGGCTGCGAACGCACGGGACGCTGTCCAACTTCGTGCTCCTCAACGATCTGCGCGTGCACCGGTCCAGCGCCGTGTGCGCGATCCTCGCTCGGCTCCCGCACGTCGAGCGGGTCCCTGGAAGGGAGATCAACCTCCGGTGGCGATGACACTCGACGAGTTCTGCAGCCGGCTCGCGCACCTCCGGCTCGACCGATCCGGCGGCCTGGTGAAGCCCTACAAGCCGCTCCTTGTCGCGGCGATGGTCATCCTGATCCACAAGGGGAAGCAGCCGAGTCGAAACGTCTTCCTCGACGGCGGGCTCCGCAGTGCCTTCCAGCAGCTGCTCGACCTGCTCTTTCCCAAGTGGCCTAAGAACGCGAAGCCGGAATACCCGTTCCGTCACCTCGAGAACGACGGAATCTGGAACCTCATCGCGATCGAGGGGGCATCGGATGCGCTCCGCGCGGCCAGGGACGCCCACGCGGAGGCATGGGACGTGCTTCGCCACGTTCGCTGCGCCCAGCTCGATAGCGCCGTGTTCCAGCGCCTCGCGACGAGCTTCGAGGACCGTTTTCGCGTGCTTCGACTCCTTGCCCGCGCGTACTTCCCGGCGGAGACCTCGGGCAGACTCTGGGACTTCCTGGGAGACGATCTTCCGCGCGTTCCGGTGCCTCGGGTGGCGGACGGTGAGCAGATTTCAGAGCGCGCGCTGGAGGAGCACCTCGAGCTCCACTGGGACGAGACGCCGTTCGCGCGCAGCGGGGTGGAGCTGGCGCGGCGCGAAGTGCACGGCTGGCCGTGCCGCCAGGTGTTCACGCCGGTCAACGCGATCGATCTCCTCGGTTTCGAGCGATCGGCGCGACGGTGGTGGGTATTCGAGTTGAAGCGCGGTCGGTCCGCCGACCGTGTCGTCGGGCAAGTGAGCCGCTACCTCGGCTGGATCGGCGAGGAGCGTCGAGGAAATCGTGAGTCGGCGGTAGGCGCGATCATCGTGCGCAGGGCGGACCCGAAGCTCCGGTACGCGGTGAAATCAAACGCGCGGCTGTCGCTGTGGGAGTTCGACGAAGACCTCGCCGTCAGACAGGTCGCCTGACGACCGAGCGACGTTCTCATACGCGCCTCGCCGCGAGGTGCCCGGGTGCGCGCGGCTCGTGAGCTCGCCGGCGGCGCGCGTGCTAGGTGCCGCGCGTCCGCGCCGTGGAGAGCGTTGCGTTCCTCCGGGGGGTCTGCCACAACCGCCTGGACGTACGCCACCCCGCCAAGGACGTACATGACCTACCATCATGAGCGAGCTCTTGAACTCCTCCGGACCGCGGTAGGCGACCCGTCGGCCGCATTTCGCGACGGGCAAGAGGAGGCTATCCGCCACGTCGTCGAGGGCGCGGGGCGGCTCCTCGTCGTCCAGAAGACCGGCTGGGGGAAGAGCTTCGTTTACTTCATCGCAACGAAGCTGCTTCGGGAAGCAGGTACCGGACCAGCACTGCTCATTTCTCCGCTGCTGGCACTCATGCGCAACCAGCTCGCGGCAGCCGAACGGATGGGCCTTCGCGCTGTTACGATCAACTCGGAGAACGAGGATGCCTGGGCTGCCGCCGAGGCGCGGCTGCGTGCGAACGAGGCGGATATCCTCCTGATCTCCCCCGAGCGGCTGGCTAATGAGCGCTTCCGCGCAGAGGTGCTCGCACCGATCGCCGGCCGCATCGCCCTGCTGGTTATCGACGAGGCGCACTGTATCTCTGACTGGGGACACGACTTCCGTCCCCAGTACCGGCTCCTCGAGAGGATCGTGCGCACCTTGCCGCCAAACTTACGCCTCCTTGCTACGACCGCGACTGCCAACGACAGGGTCATGCGCGACCTCACTGCCGTTCTTGGACCGCGCCTGGCGGTGTCCCGAGGCGACCTTGCCCGTCCCTCTTTGAGCCTGCAGACGATCCGACTGCCGAGCCAGGCCGAGCGGCTGGCATGGCTTGCGGAGAATCTCGGCCGAATTCCCGGCAGCGGCATCATCTACACGCTCACCAGACGTGACGCGCAGCTCGTCGCCGAGTGGCTCTCGTCGCGCGGGTTCGCAGTGGAGGCCTATTCAGGCGACACCGGAGAGCGGCGTTCTCAGCTCGAACAAGCATTGCTCGACAACCAAGTGAAGGCTCTGGTCGCGACGACGGCCCTCGGGATGGGCTACGACAAGCCTGACCTGGCTTTTGTTATTCACTTCCAAGCACCGGGATCCGTCGTGGCGTACTACCAGCAGGTGGGGCGTGCGGGCCGAGCGCTCCAGGCGGCGTACGGCGTTCTGCTGAGCGGCGTCGAAGACTCCGAAATCACCGATTTCTTTATTCAGAGCGCGTTCCCAACCCGCGCGGAGGTCCAAGCTGTGCTCAGCGCACTCGAGGCGGCTCCGACAGGCCTCTCAGTTCCTGAGCTGCTGACCCGAGTGAATATCAGCAAGGCACGGGTTGAAAAGACCATCGATCTTCTTGCCCTGGAATCGCCTGCGCCCCTCGCGCGACAGGGGTCGAAGTGGCAGCTTACGGCCGCGACGCTGGGTGATGAGTTCTGGAGGAGGGCGGAACGCCTGACTGCGCTGCGAGAGGAGGAGCAGCGACAGATGCAGCAGTACGTGGGGCTCACCGCGGGCCACATGGAGTTTCTCATCCGCGCGCTGGACGGGCCCGCCACCGTGACCGCGCCGCCTCCCCTGCCACCTCTGCCTGCAGCGACATCGGCGGCGACGGTGGCAGACGCCATCGCGTTCCTGCGACGCAGCAACCTACCCATCGAACCGCGAAAGCAGTGGCCCGCCGGTGGGCTCCCGAATTTCCAAGTTAGCGGCAGGATCCCAGTAACACTCCAGGCCCAGCCCGGTAGAGCTTTGTGCGTGTGGGGCGATGCCGGGTGGGGCAAGCTCGTTCGAGACGGCAAATATCGTGATGGCCGCTTCGCTGAGGACTTGGTGCGCGCTTGCGCCGAGATGGTCCGCCAATGGGCGCCTCTGCCCCAGCCGACCTGGGCCACCTGCATTCCGTCCTTGCGTCACCCCACTCTCGTCGCAGATTTCACCGAACGGCTCGCACGCGCTCTCGGTATTCCTTTCCACGTCGCGCTCGCGAAGACAGGACCGCGACCTGAGCAAAAGGGGATGGCCAACAGCGCTCAGCAGGCGCGAAATGTAGACGGCTCGCTCGCGATCACGGGCGGCGCACTACCTCGCGGCCCTGTCCTGCTGGTCGACGACATGGTGGACTCTCGCTGGACCCTCACGGTCGCTGCGTGGCTTCTCCGCAACGCCGGTGTCGAGGAGGTGTGGCCGCTCGCGCTCGCGAGAACGGGGCACGACGAATGACCTGCACCTTGTCTCCGAACACGCAGGCGATCCTGCTTCTCACCGCCCCCCTCGTTATCGGGCGAGGTTCGAGCGCGGATCCGCTAACGGCTAGCGAGTACCGGCGCCTCGCCGTGCACCTACGGAACTCGCAGCGGGAACCCGGCGACCTGCTCGGGCAGGATTCTGAAGCGGTCCTGCGGAAATGTGGATCAGTCGTGGACGTCGCGAGGATGCGGCGTTTACTCGAACGCGGTTTCTTGCTTAGCCAAGCGGTCGAGCGCTGGAGCACACGGGCGATTTGGGTTGTCAGCCGGGCGGATGCGACCTATCCGAAACGCCTAAAGGCGCGGCTCAAGGACGATGCTCCTGCGATCCTGTACGGCGCCGGGGAAGTGACGCTTCTCGAAGGCGGCGGACTCGCCGTTGTCGGCTCGCGCCACGTGGACGACGAACTCATCGGATACACGAAGGAGATCGGCCGGCTCGGGGCACGGGCCAGGCGTGCCGTTGTTTCAGGCGGCGCTCGCGGCATCGACCAAGCAGCGATGCGCGGTGCGCTTGATGCTGGCGGAACCGCCGTCGGCGTGCTCGCTGACAGCCTTGAAAAGGCCGCGATGAGTCGCGAGTACCGCGATGCACTTCGAGAACGCCGGCTGGCTCTCGTGTCGCCCTATGACCCCGGTGCGGGGTTCAATGTCGGGCACGCCATGCAACGGAACAAGCTGATCTACGCGCTCGCAGACGTCGCCCTGGTCGTGAGCTCGGACGTTGACAAGGGTGGAACGTGGACCGGCGCGATGGAACAGCTCGAGAAGCTGCGGCTCGTCCCGGTGTACGTCCGCTCGAGCGGCTCGCGCAGCCCTGGACTCGACGCGCTCGCGCGCAACGGAGCGTTCCAATGGCCTGAACCTCGAGACGTACACGCCTTCGAGGCGGCGTTGCGCGACGCACCGCGCCCCGTGGGGCATACTCAGAGTGCGTTGCCGCTGCGCCCGAGCAGTTCGGTTTCCGGCCCGGTACAGCACGGCCTTGCGACCGATCCGGCAACGTTCGAGCCACCGTCCCCGGCGGATGAACTTCTCTCGTCTGTGAAGGACATTCTCGTTCGCCTACTGCGTACACCGATGAGCGACACAGAGGTTAGTGCTGCACTCCAGATCGCGACTACCCAAGCAAGCTCTTGGCTCGAGCGGCTCGTTGCGGATGGATTCTTGGAGCGCGAGTCGGGCCGTTACAAGGCGCTGAAGACCACTCCGGGGCGCACCGACCGCCGCTGAGCTGAATCAGGCTCCCTTCGACGGACCCGAGCGGCCCTCGCTGCATATCACCCGAGCACGGCGTCCTTCCCCGCCCCTTCGAACAGCCGAGCTGCGGTTACCCCGTAGCGCCGCTCGTTCTCCTCGTCGTCAGCGCGCGCCCCAAAGCATCCCACGAGATCATCGTAGGCTGCGCTAAGGGGGTTCCTCGCGCCAGCGCGAACCGCCTCGACGATGGCGTTGATGGTCTTCGCCGCGTAGTCCGCCCTGGAAGTCACGAGGCTGCGCATGGGTTCTCGCTCGGAAGGCGTCGGCGGCATGTACGGGATCGGCCGCTGATCCTTCTCAACCATCGTTCGTGCGAACAACCGTGACATGCGCTGATGCGCGGCGAGCTGCTGCCGTGCGACGACCTCGCGATTCCAGTCCGCGTAACGAGCCAGAGCCGAGGTTGAGCCGTCTGGACGCAGGGTATAAGCGGCCGCCGAGAGCACGTACCCGAGACGAAGCGCCGCAACGGGGGGGGACCTGGCTCGCTGGCATCCGCCGGCTCGAGGCCGGAGCGGCCTCAGAACTCGCCAGGACTCAGCCCGAGTCACGGCAAGATTCCGTCAAAATCCGTCCGTCCCGATCGGGTAAAGGAAAAGGCCCCACGGCTAAATCACCGTGAGGCCTTCGGTTTACTGGCGCGCCCTAGAGGATTTGAACCTCTGGCCTTCGGATTCGTAGTCCGACGCTCTATCCAACTGAGCTAAGGGCGCATCTCTTCGATTCTGTCTTCGCCCTTCGACTTCGGCCCGCTCTGCGGGCCTGTCGCTCGGGGCGATCGGTCGGGTGCTCGTGTCACCGGACCGTGCTGCAAGCTTCCTCAACTGGCGGAAAGGGAGGGATTCGAACCCTCGATACGGTTACCCGTATACTGGTTTAGCAAACCAGCGCCTTCGGCCCCTCGGCCACCTTTCCCGATCCCGTTCTCCTTCACCTTGGCGGAGGAGGAAGGATTCGAACCTTCGGAGGGCGTGAACCCTCAGCGGTTTTCAAGACCGCCGCCTTAAACCGCTCGGCCACTCCTCCGAATCCGTCCTCGTTCCGTGAGCTTCGCCGGGCGGGGCCTTCGGCCGGCGCGCGTGCGAGCACGCCCATATACGGCACGGCGCAGGACGGATCAAGCGGGTTCTCCGGAGGGGCTGCCGACCCCCCGCCCCCTCGACGACCTCCTCGGGCGCCACGAGCTCGTAGCCCTCGGCCTGGATGCCCCGCGCGATCTCATCGAGCACCGCCACGGCGAGCCGCTGCCTGGGCGGCGGGGTCGAGGGGTCGTAGAAGGCGATGTTCTCCGGCACGAGCGTGAAAGCCGTCACGGCCGGATCACGGCGGTCGGGCCGGGAGGACGCGGGGTCGGCGGGCGCGTCGGGGACGCACTTCCGCTCCCCGTCCTGCGCTCCACGGCGCGGGGGTGCCCCGTCGCCCCGCCCCCGACCCCCGGGTCCTCGCCCACCCCAGGCGTAATCGCCTTTTCCCACAGGATTTCAGCCTCGTGGGCTCCGGCCCGCCTCTTGAAAAGCCTCCTCCTCGATGCCGACGTTCGCTTCAACCGCCCCGTGGACGTACGGAAACGCTTCCCCCCCCCGGAAGCGCAGACGTACGTCCACCCGGGGCGGACCTTCGCGACCGCGGAGGCCACGACGCTCGTCACGGTCGTCGGCTCGGGCGTCGTCATCTGCCTCTGGGACACCGCCCGCCGCGTCGGCGGCTTCGCGCACTTCCTCCTCCCCGAGGTCGGGACCGCGCCCGCGGCGCCGCGCTACGGCGACGTCGCGATGAAGTCGCTCCTCGACCAGATCGTCGCCCTCGGCGCCTCGCCGCGGGGCCTGCGCGCTCGCCTCTTCGGCGGCAGCGCGCCGCCCATCGCCTCGGAGAGCGGCCACCTCGGCGACCGGAACGTCGCCGCGGCCCAGGCCTTCCTGCAGGCGCACGGGATCCCGCTGCTCGATCGCGACGTCGGCGGCACCGGCGCGCGCAAGATCACGTTCGACCCGCTCGCCGGCACCGCGACGCTCACGCGCGTCGGGGCGTAGCCGCTCCGCCTCGCGCGGCCCTTCCTCCGTCAGCCGGCAGCGGCGACCCTGTGCGCGAGCGGCAGCTCGGGGTCGGCCTGGAGCGCCCGGAGGATCGCCGCGTCCGCGGCCTCGCCTTCTCCCGAGCGCTCGAGCTGCCGCGCCGCCGCGGCGACGAACCGCGCCACCGCCGCCCGCAGCTTTCCGCGCGCGTCTTCCGCCCACGGCGCGTCGCACCCCGGCAGGAGCGGCCCGCGGTAGAGCTCGAGCACGCGGCGCACCTCGCTCCGGATCGACCGCGGGTCCGCGCGGGACGCCCGCTCCAGCAGCACGAGCCCCGACGCGAGGCTGCGCTGCAGCGCCTGCACGTCGCTCCAGCCGAGGCGCGCCTCCAGCCGCACCGTCCCGCCGCGCTGGACCACGATCGCGGGTGAGCCGACGATGCGGCGGAGCCGGTACAGCGCCGTCTGGAGCGCGTGGCGCGCGGCGTCGCCGTCCGCGTCCGGCCACAGCGCGTCGGCGAGGACCGGCTCCCGCACGTCACCGAGCGCCGCGAGCGCCTGGAGGAGCTCGAGCGGCTTGCGCGGCGTCTTCCGCGCGAAGGACACCTTCTCCCCGTCGCGCCACAGCTCGAACCCGCCGAGCGTCCGGACGCGGACCGGCCAGGGCCAGGCCTCCGACGTCACCCCCTCCGGCGGCGCGAGCCTCCGCTCGCGGATGATCCTGCCCGCGTGCTCGACCTCGACGCCGTGCTCGAGCGCGAGCGCCGCGAGCCGGGCCATCACGTCCTTCCTCCACCCGATCCAGGAGTGGCTCACGAACCCGCGCTCCCGCCCGTAGCGCAGCGCCTGGCGCAGCCACTCCAGCGCCTCGGCCTCGCGCCCCTGCGCCAGGCGGGCGTAGGCGAGGGAGAGGAGGCAGTCCTGCTCCACCGCGACGCACGCCACGCGCCGCGACCAGGCGAGGGCGGCCTCGATGAGCGCCACGGCCCGCTCGTGCTCTCCGCGGTCGACGAGGACGTGCGCGAGCGTGTACTCGCCCCACGACCGGGCGAGATCGACCCCGAGGACCGCCTCGTAGCCGAGCGACTCCTGCGCCAGCTCCTCGGCCCGGCGCACGTCGCCCGCGCACAGCTCCATCCACGCCCCGAGGTGGAGGAAGTGCCCCCGGTTCAGCTTCTCCTCCGGCCCGATGAGCTCGTCGGCCCTGGCGTAGTACCGGCGGGCGGCGCCGAGGTCGCCCGCCGCGAGCGCGCCGTAGAGCCCCTGCACGTTGAGGAGGCCATTGAAGCCGAGCACGCCGGTCCGCTCGGCCACGGCCAGCGCGCGCTCCACGATCGCGAAGCAGGCCTCGGGCTCCCCGGTGCGCGCCGCGTGGTTGGCCTCCATGAGTGTGCCAGAAGAGCTTCGTGAACGGCCGCACGTCCGGGGCCGAGAGCAGCGGGCGCGTGCGGTCCAGGAGCGCGCGCGCCCCGGCGTAGTCGCCCCAGGTGTGCCGGTAGTAGATCGGGTAGAGCGAGAGCTGGAGCCGCACCTCCGCGGGCGCGTCGGAGTCGAGGAGCGCGCGCGCCCTGCGGTCCCACTCCGTCAGGCGCGGATGCGCGGAGAAACGCCACATCAGGATCGCGAACATGCCCGCGATGACCTGCGCCTCGACCTCGACGGAGGGGAACGTCGAGCCCTCCCGGAGCAGGGTCTCCATCTCCTCCAGCCAGGGGTCGAGGGACGCGAACTCGTCGAGCACGTACTGGTGCGTGTTCAGGAAGGCGGCGAGGGAGAGCAGCGCGCCCGTGCGATCGCCCCGCGCCCGGAAGGCGCGGTACGCCGCCTGGAAGTGGCCGCGCGCCTCCCGGAGGTGCGGCATGCGGCACACGGCGAGCCAGTACCGGAGCCAGGGATCCGCCTCCACCCTGGCCGCGGGAAGAGCCCGGAGCCACCGCTCCACCGACGCGAGGCGTCCCTGTCGCGCGAGCGCCGGCGCCTGCGCGAGCACGAGCCGCTCGAGCGTGTCGAGGTCTCCGGCGTCGGCGAGGATCGTCGCCGCCTCGTCGGGATGGTCGGCGGCGGCGAGCTCGGCGGCGCTCGACGCGAGGGCGCGGCGCTCGCGGGCGTCGATCGTGCGCCGCCCGCGGGCGAGGAGGAACTCGCGGAAGAGCGGGTGGTACCGGTACCGCGGCTCCTGCCCGCTGAGGCGCACCGTGAAGTAGTTCCGCCGGACGAGCTCGGCGAGGACCTCGGCCGCCCGGGGCTCTCCGGTGAGCGCCTCCGCCGCCGGCACGCTCACGTCCGGAAGGAGCGCCGTCGCGAGCAGGAGCCGCTGGGCGGCTTGCGGGGCCCGGTCGAAGATCTCCGCGGCGAAGTAGTCGAAGAGGACCTGCTGCGCGGCGGTGTCGGAGCCGCGGCGGGGCGGGAGCGGGCGCGCCGTCGCCTCGAGGAGCAGCACCGTGCCGGCCACCCAGCCGCTCATCCGGGACCGCGCCGCCTCCAGGTCCGCCGCCGAGGCCGTCTTGCCGACGCGTGCGCGCGCCAGCGCGCGCGTCTCGGTGCTCGTCAGGTCGAGCTCCTCCGGATCGAGGAACCCGACGGCGCCGGCGGCGATCGATCGCGCGAACGGCGCGGGCGGCGCCGAGCGGCTCAGGACGACGACGCGCACGTCCGCGGGGAGCGCTGCCAGCGCCGGCGGCAGCAGGGCGTGGAGCGGGGCGTCCTCCGCGAGATCCTGGAAGTCGTCGAGGACGATGATCGTGCGGGCGGGGACCCGCGCGCCCACGAGCTCGAAGAAGCGGCGGGCGTACGCGGCGAGCCCGAGCGCGTACTCCGGCCCGAGCAGCGGGAGCGTCTCGCGGCGCCGGCGCGAGAGCCGGCCCACGGCCTCGCGCTGGTAGTAGAAGAAGGTCGCCGGATCGGCGTCGCTCGCGTCGAGCTGGTACCAGAGGCAGGGTCGCCGGCGCGCCGCGAGCCAGCTCGACGCGAGCGTGGTCTTCCCGCTGCCCGCCGGCGCGTTCACCCAGACGACGGGGTGGCGGCGCACGAGCTCGTCGAGCCGCCGGAAGAGCCGCGGGCGCGCGGCGACGGCGCCAAGGGCGGGGCGCGTGATCTTCGCGGTCGATCGTGGCACCCCCCCGAGGGTAGGGGAATGTGCTCTCGCCGGCTTCCTTCCTTTGGGGGTTCACGATGAGCGGAGGCCCGGCCGTCGCGCGCGGGCCTCCGCTCGGTTCACCATCAAAAGACCAGCATCGAGATCTGGATCGCGTCGACGTTCTGGTCCCAGGTTCCCCACGAGGCGGCGGCGTACGCGCAAAGGCCGATGAAGTAGCCGCCTGCCGGGAGGTCGGACAGGATCTTCGTCGTGGTGAACGGCGTGACCGACCCCGCGGCGAGCTTGACGTCGTTCGCGTCGTAGTCAGCCGTGTCCGGCGGCACGAACGTCGGAGAGGTGTTCGGCCTGTAGCAGATGCCGAGCAAGGCACGCGAGTATCCCGGGTACGTGGTGCTCCCTCCGAGCGGGCCGAGCGAGGTGGTGACGCTCACGAACACCTTCTCGCCCGTCTGCAAGTTCGGGAGGTACGTGTCGCCCAGATTGTGCCATTGGCCGTCGTTCACGGGCCCAGAGCTCCAGCCGTTGGCGAACATCGAGTCCACCACGCCGGACGGGCCCTGGATCCCCTGGATCCCCTGAGACCCGGTCAATCCCGTCGCGCCCATCGGCCCGCTCGGACCCGTCGGGCCGGAGGGGCCGGACGGGCCCTGGACGCCCTGCGGACCGCTCGGGCCGCTCGGGCCGGACGGTCCCGTGGGCCCGGCGCCACCCTGCTCGCCGGAGCACGCAGCGAGCCCGACCATCGCGACCGCCGCGGCGACCGCCTTCATCTGGAATCCACGCGAGGACATCGATCCTCCTGGGAGAGCTGGTGATGCGCCGTTGACGGCGGTCCGGAGTGACCGCCGCCGTTCACGCGAGCGCGCGCGCCGCGTGCGACGGACCCTATCCGCCGGGACTACACGGATTGCTCACCGATCGCGCGGTGCCGGTCCGCGAACCGCCGTCGCCGGAGCGTCCGCGCTACAGCCCGCTCACCCGCAACGCGATGCGGCTGAGGACGACCGAGCCGTTCCCGAGCTGGCCGTCGGAGCCGTCACCCCAGCACCAGGCGCCGCCGTTCACGATCGCGGTGTACGTGAGATCCGTCCGTCCTGTCGAAACCAGCACGCGGAGGGCCGCGCGACGGGGACGCGCCCGTTGCGGCCATCCGTGTGCGATCGGTGTACGACGCGCGACTACCTTGTCGCCATGGCGAGCCAGCCTGCGAGAGCGCTGCGAAGGCCGCGAGGGTCCTGCTCGCCGCGCGCGCGGCGCCGCGCGCTGCCGCACCGCTTCACGAATCGTGATGGGGCGCCGCGGGCGCTCCGGGAGGAGGACGCATGTCGCGAGGAATCGCTCGATGGGTCGTCGTCGCCGCCGTCGCCGGAGGGCTGCTGCTGCCGCGACCGGTCCTCTCGCTGAACCTGAACACGGACTGCTGCCTCGAGGACCCGCTGTTCGGGACCTGTACCCTCATCCCCAAGGAGGACGGCACCGTCTGCCGGCCGTCCGCGGGGTCCTGCGACAAGGCAGAGGTCTGCAACGGCATCAGCATCGTGTGCCCCGTCGACGACTTCAAGGCGGCCGGCACCGCGTGCCGCCCGGCGGTCGCGGGCGGGTGCGACAAGACCGAGTACTGCACCGGCTCGTCCGCGGGATGCCCGGCGAACACGTACCAGCCGTCCACGTACGTGTGCCGCGCCGCGAACGGCGCCTGCGACCGCGAGGAGAAGTGCACGGGGACGTCGGCGTCCTGCCCGGCCGACACCTACCAGCCCTCCACCTACGCCTGCCGCGCGGCGGCCGGTCCGTGCGACAAGGCCGAGACGTGCTCCGGGACGTCGACCACGTGTCCGGCGAACGCCTTCCTGCCGCCCACCTCGACGTGCCGCGCCTCCGCCGGCAGCTGCGACCAGGCCGAGACCTGCTCCGGCGGGTCCTCGACCTGCCCGGTGGACGCATTCCTGACGTCCACCACGACGTGCCGCGCCGCCGCCGGCGCCTGCGACCAGGCCGAGACCTGCTCCGGGACGAGCGTGAGCTGCCCGGCGGACGCGTTCCTTTCGTCCACCACGACGTGCCGCCCCGCCACCGGCGCCTGCGACCGGGCCGAGACCTGCTCCGGCGCGTCCGCGAGCTGCCCGGCCGACGGATACCTGGCGGCGGGGACCACCTGCCGCGCGGCGGGCGGCCAGTGCGACTCGCCCGAGACCTGCTCCGGGACCGGGACGCAGTGCCCGGCCGACGCGAGAGCGTCCGACGGGACCTCGTGCGACAACGTGAGCGTGTGCGTGGCGGGCGGGACGTGCGCGGCGGGCGTGTGCATCGGCGGCACCTCCGAGATCACCTTCAATCCTTCGCAGGTGACGGTGGCGCCGACCGGCACCACGCCGGTGCGGATCATCCACTCCGGTTCGGGGAGCGCGGTCCAGGTGACGAACGTCAGGGCCGAGCCGGCCTCGATCTTCTCCGTGGCGACGCACCCGACGTGGCCGGTGTCGCTCGCGACCGGCCAGGAGGCGACGGTGGCGGTGCAGGTCGCGACGGCGACGCCAGGGGACCACGACGGCGTGCTGATCGTCACCGCGAATGGCTGTTCGGACCTCACGGTCGGGCTCGAGGCGACCGTCCCGCAGCCGCCGAGCGGCGGCAACGACGAGGGCGGGTGCGGCCACGGACCCGGCGGGCTGCTCGCGCTGCTCGCGCCCGTGCTCGCGCTCGCGGCGCGGCGGTCCTGGCGTCGCGCGTGATACCGGGGGCGGGGAGGGCGCCGCGTGGCTGCGGCGCTCTCCTCTCCCATCCTCGAACCCACGAACGTGGCGGCGCCGTAGACGGCGGCGAACGCGGCCCCGCCGCCGCCGCGCGCGCCTGGCGTCGGCGGCGGCGAGGCCGCTCAGGTCCCCCGCCTCGATCCCGCATCCACGCTACGCGCGGCGGACACACCGATCACACACCGATGTACGTACCGGCCGTGGAGCGGCGGCGAGATCGCGGGCGGCCCGCTCGCGCGACGCCCCTCTCCAGCGCCGCTGGGGAGAGGACCGGGGCGCCTCAGCGCTCCACGCCTCGCGGGAAGCTCTGCGCGGTCGATCCGCTCCTGCCCGCCCATGTACGGCCGCAGCGCCTCGGGCACGACGACGCTCCCGTCGGCCTGCTGGTACTGCTCGAGGATCGCGACCACGGTCCGGCCGATGGCGACGCCCGAGCCGTTGAGCGTGTGCGCGAGCCTGGGCTTCCCGCCCTCGCCGCGGTAGCGCACGCGGATGCGGCGCGCCTGGAAGTCCTCGCAGTTCGAGACCGAGCTGATCTCGCGGTAGGCGTCCTGGCCCGGGCACCACACCTCGAGGTCGTAGGTCTTCGCCGAGGAGAAGCCCATGTCCCCGGCGCAGAGCAGCACCACGCGGTGGTGGAGCCCGAGCCGGCGCAGCACCTCGCAGGCGTCCTCCACCATCTTCTCGTGCTCCGCCCAGCTCTCCTCCGCCTTCGCGAGCTTCACGAGCTCCACCTTGTGGAACTGGTGCTGGCGGATGAGGCCGCGGGTGTCCTTCCCGGCGGCGCCGGCCTCGGCGCGGAAGCAGGGGGTCCACGCGCAGTACGAGACGGGCAGCGCCGCCGCCTCGAAGATCTCGTCCCGGTGCATGTTCGTCACCGGCACCTCGGCGGTGGGGATGAGGTAGAGCGGCGTCGCGTTCGCCGTCTTGAAGAGGTCCTCCTCGAACTTCGGGAGCTGCCCGGTGCCGGTCATGGTCTCGGCGGTGACGAGGTAGGGCGGGAGCACCTCGGTGTAGCCGCGCGAGCCGTGCACGTCGAGGAAGAAGGCGGCGATGGCGCGCTCGAGGCGCGCCCCGGCCCCCTTGTAGATGGTGAAGCGCGAGCCGGAGAGCTTCGCCGCCTGCGGCCACTCGAGGATGCCGAGCGCCTCGCCGAGCTCCCAGTGCGGCTTCGCCGCGAAGCCGAGCGCCTGCTTCTCGCCCCACGCGCGCACGACGACGTTGTCCTTCTCGTCCTTCCCGTCCGGCACCGACTCGTGGGGCGGGTTCGGGACGAGGAGCAGCACGCGGGCGATCTCGGCCTCCACCGCCGCGAGC
Source organism: uncultured delta proteobacterium (assembly GCA_963737085.1). GTDB lineage: Bacteria > Myxococcota > Myxococcia > Myxococcales > Anaeromyxobacteraceae > Anaeromyxobacter. Next base: position 429,102 of record CAVTRR010000010.1, on the reverse strand, counting down.
TCCTGCTCGGTCTTCTTCGCCTCGTCGCCGAGCGCCCGGAGCGCGGCGCGCGCGCCCTCGAGGGCGCCCTTGTCGCCCTTCGCGGCCTCGCGCATCTTCGCGTTCGCCTCGCCCTGCTCCTTCTTCTGCTTCTCGAGCAGGACGTTCAGCTCGCGCCGCCGCGCCGCGAGGGGGCGCACCGGCGCGAGCGCCGCGACGGCGGCCTCGCCACGGCGCGCGAGCCTCCTCTCGAAGCTCTCGTAGTCCTGCGCGACGGCCTTGAGGTCGAGCATCTCGTCTCCCGCTTCGCCCCGGAGGGGCCGCCTCCTGGCGGCGCCGCGCCCGGCGGCGCGTTCTGGAAAAGCCCCTGAAAACCGCGGCCAGCATTAGTCTTTAACCTCCGGCCGGGCAAGGGGTCTTGGATGGCGTGACCCCGGCGAAGCGCATGGACGACGAGGCCGACAAGGGACCGCTCCCCACCCTGCGCGTCGTCGCGGGCGGGGCCACCCCGGCGCGGCGCGAGGAGGAGGCGCTCCTCGCGGCCTTCCTCGTCGGCGACGACGAGGCGTTCGGCGAGCTGGTCCGCCGCCACGAGCCGCTCGTCCTCGCCATCGTGCGCCGCTACGCGCGCACCCCGGAGGACGCCCGCGACCTCGCCCAGCGCACCTTCCTGCGCGCCTTCGAGGCGGCCCGCCGCGCCTTCCGCCGCGGCCCGCGCAACGCCGTCCCCTTCCGCCGCTGGCTCGTGCGCGTCGCCGTGAACCTCGCGAAGAACCACCTGCGCGACGAGGGGCGCGCGGCGCGGGCGCCGCTCGAGGCGCTCGGCCAGGCCGCGGCGCAGGGGCCCGGCGCCGCGGAGGGCCTGCTGCGCGAGGAGCGCGCCGCCCGCGTCCGCCGCGAGGTGCTGCGCCTCCCGCGCCGGCAGCGCGAGGTGCTCACCCTGCGGCTCGACGCCGAGCTCCCCTTCGCCGAGATCGCGGAGGCGCTCGGCATCACCGAGAACGCCGCCAAGGTGAATTTCCACCACGCCACGCGGAGGCTCCGCGAGGTGCTCTCCCGGGAGGACCGGCCGTGAAGACCTGCGAGGACCTCGCGCTGCTCCTCTCGCTCCGCGCCGCGGGCGCGCTCGACCCCGCCGAGGCCGCCCGCGTGGAGGCCCACCTCGAGGGCTGCCCGTCCTGCCGGGCCGAGGCGGCCGAGGCCGCCGAGGCCCTCGCCCTCGCCGCCCTGCCGCCGCCCTCCGAGGCGGAGCGGCGCGCGGTGCGCGACCTCCCCGCCCGCGCCCTCGAGGCGCTCCACCGCTCCGAGCGGCGGCGGAGCCGGGAAGCGCATCGCCGCGGGCATCGCGGTGGCCGCCGCGGCGGCCGCGCTCGTCCTCGCCCCGGCGGTGCTCCGCAAGGCGCCCACCGTCCCGGTCGCGGAGACCGCCGCGGCCTGGGAGGCGCCCGACCTCGACACGCTCTGGGAGGACGCCTCGGTCCTCGACCTCGAAGCTTCCGCCACCGGCGGAGACGGTGCCGACGCGGCCTACGCCGCGCTCGACTTCTGAAAGGAGCCGCACATGAAGAAGATCCTCGTCGCGCTCGCCATCCTCCCCCTCGCCGCCTTCGCGCAGGGCGCGGGGCAGGGCGGGCGCATGGGCCAGGGCCGCGGCATGGGCCCGGGCGACGGCGCACAGCGCGGGGACCCCGAGCGCATGGAGAAGCGCATGCGCCTCGCCCGCACCCTCGGCCTCGCCGAGGCGCTCGACCTCGATCAGGCGCAGGCCCTGAAGCTCGGCGAGGCGGTCGCGAAGTTCGACGACCGGCGCCTCGCCGCCCACAAGCAGCTCCGCGACTCCCACGGCCTCCTCCGCCGCGCCGCGCAGGGCGAGAAGGTCGCCGCCGCCGAGGTCGACCAGGCGATCCAGAAGGCCCTCGACGCCCGTGCGCAGATCCAGGCGATCGACCGCGACGTGGTCGCGACCGTGACGAAGGACCTCTCGCCGGACAGGAAGGCGCGCGCGGTCCTCTTCCTCGAGCGGTTCCAGGGGCGCTTCGGCCCGGGCGGGCCGCGCGGCGGGATGAACCGCGGCATGGGGCCCGGCGGGATGGGCATGGGCCCTGGCGCCGGGATGGGCATGGGCCCCGGGCCGGGCAGCCCGGGCTCGGGCGGCGGCTGGGACGACGCCGACGACGAGTAGCGGAACCCCTCCACGCACCCTGTCCCTCTCCCCCGGCGGCCCCGCCGGGGGAGAGGCCTTTCTGACGCACCGGCCCGCGCGCGCCGCCCGCCCGCGTTACACTCCGCGCGGTGCCACCCCCGCCCCCGCCCCATGGCCTCGCGGTCGTCACCGGCGCCTCCGCCGGGATCGGCGCCGCCGTGGCGCGCCAGCTCTCCGCCGCGGGCCGGCCGGTGCTCGCGGTGGCGCGGCGCGAGGAGCGGCTCTTCGCCCTCGCCCGGGAGGCGCGTGCCGCGGGCGGCGCGCCCATCCACCCGCTCGCCGCCGACGTCGCCGACGAGGCCAGCGCGGCGCGCATCGCCGAGCGGGCGCGCGCGCTCGGCGGCGCCGCCTGGCTCGTGAACAACGCCGGGTTCGGCTACTACGGCGCCTTCGAGCGGCAGGACCCCGTCCGCCTCGCGCAGCTCGTCCGGCTGAACTGCGAGGCCCTGGTCTTCCTCACCCACGCGCTCCTCCCGCAGCTCCGCGCCTCCGGCGAGGGCGCCATCCTGAACGTCGCCTCCGCGGCCGCCTTCCAGCCGACGCCGTTCATGAGCGTCTACGGCGCCTCGAAGGCCTTCGTCCTCTCCTTCAGCGAGGGGCTCGCGGAGGAGCTGCGCGACGCCGGCGTGTTCGTCGGCGCGTACTGCCCCGGGCCGGTGGAGACCGAGTTCGGCGAGGTGGCCGGCGCGGGCGACCGCTTCGAGGCGGTGCCGGCGGTGCTGTCCGCCGAGGCCGCCGCGCGGGAGGCGCTCGCCCAGATCGGCCGGCGCGAGGTGGTCTTCGTGCCGAAGGCGCTCTACCGCTTCGCGACGAGCGCGAGCCGCTTCCTCCCCCGCAGCGTCATCCGCCGCCTCTCGGCGCGCGCGCACTGGCCGGAGGGCACGTGAGCCGGCGGCGCTCGGGAGGGAAGGGCGCCCCCCGCGGCCTCGGCGCCGTCTACGAGGGCCCCGACGTGCTCGACACGCTCCTCGTCCGCGCCGGCTCGCCCCACGACGCGGGGACCGTCGCCGGCGCGTTCGCCCGCGCGCAGAAGGCCGGCGAGACGCGCTCCACCGTCATCCCGGGCCTCTTCCCCGACGAGCCCCACTTCGACTCGCCCGACGACGCGCGGAGGCTCTACTCGAACCTGTTCGGCCTGTGGGAGCGGGTCGCCGCCGGGCGTGGGGCGCACGACGACGCGCCCGAGGTGGTGGCCGAGCCGCCGCCGGCCGCGCCGCTGCCGGAGCGCGGCTCGATCGAGGGCGAGGTCGTGCCCGCCGAGGTGGTCGAGGCCTGCTGGCGAAACCTCGCCGCGGCCTCGCCGCGCGAGCTGCAGCGCCGGCACGACCGCTTCACGAACGTGCAGCCCGATCTCGTCGCCTGGCTCGAGGCGACGCCGCTCCCCGAGTCCGGCGCCCTCGCCGCCATGGACCTCGCCTTCGAGCTCTGGTCGATGCTCGACCAGGCCTTCGGCGAGCGGCTCGGCACCGTGGACTACCGCGAGCTGCGCGAGCTCGAGCGCGAGCCCCCGCCCATCGAGGACCCGCAGCGCGCCCTCGCCGCCTACGTCGACGAGCAGCTCGAGAACCTCGCCGACGAGGACCCGGCGTTCGGCCCCGAGGAGCGCGCGCAGGTGGAGAAGACCCTCGCCGCCGCCGCCGCCGCGCTCACCCGCGCCGTCCGCCAGCCGTCCTGACCCAGAGTCATCGTGACGCGCCATCGAGACGGGCTCGAGCCCGTCCGGCGCGTCACGGCTGCGTCAAGTGCGTGAGACGCCTCGGGCTTCCCCGCCCCGACCCAGAGTCATTCTCCCCCTTACCCAGAGTAGCTTCGACGCGTCACAACTCCCGGCCCCGGCGCATCTGTCTCTCCGCAGGCGCGGCCATCGCCTGCGGGGGGGACCGGGGGCGCCGCCGGCGAGCCGCTGGCGGCGCCCCTCTTCGCGGCGTCGGCCTTCCACCCACCTCCGGCGTACGCGCGCCCGTGCCGCCGAGACTCCGCGACGTCGAGGCGTCGAGTTAAGCTGACCGACGACGACCGCGCCCGCCTGCGCGCGAGCCGCTGCGCCGCAGGACGTCACCGCGCCTCCGCAAGGGCGAGAGCTGAAACGTTGAAACACCGAAACGCAGGTGGCCCGCCGCCGGCGGCGCGACCGTTGACCAAGAGTGAGGGAGGGTGTAAGTCACGGCGCGCATGCGCGGAAGGGGGCTCCGCGGAGTGGGAGGTCGTGTCGCGACCGCGGTCGCGGCGCTCGCGTGCGCGCTTCCGCTCGCGGCGCGCGCGGGCGACGAGGCCCCGCCCGACGCCTTCGCGCTCGCCGCCCGGCTCGAGTGGCTCACCGCCGCCGGGACGAGCGCGGCGCGCGACACGGCGGCGAACCCCCGGAACGCCGTCCTCGCCGTCCCCCAGCTCGCCGCGGGCTCCGAGCTGCGCCCGGACCTCCGCGTCTCGCACGGCGACGCGCTCCGCCTCGTCGTCCGCCCGCGCCTCCGCCTCGAGGTCGCGAAGGCGCGCGCCGCGGGCGCCTGGCTCGCGGAGCGCTCGGACGCCTCGGCGGAGTGGCTCGAGCTCAACGGCAGCTGGCGCGTCGACGAGCGGCTCGAGGTCGCCTACGGCCTCCAGAACTTCCAGTGGGGGCCGGGCGAGCTGCTCTCCCCGTCGAACCGGATCTTCCACGAGACCGGCTTCGCGCGGGATCCGCTCTACGTGGTGCGCGGCCGGCACCTCGCCCGCGTGAACCTCTCCGCCGGGAGCGCCTGGAGCGCGGTGCTGCTCGCCGAGGTGGCGGCGAACGACGACGCGCCGTTCGTGGCGGGCGAGCCGTTCGAGCCGAAGGCGGAGGTGAAGCTCGAGTGGACCTCGCCGCGCGGCGGCCCGTACGCCGCCCTCGTCGCCGGCGCCGGCCAGCGCTCGCGCGGCTTCTTCGGCGAGTACGCCTCCGTCCCCGTGACGGACGGCCTCTCCGTCTACGCCGACGCGGTCCACCAGGCGGGCTCGCGCGCCTGGTACCCCGTCGCGGACGGCGCGGGCGGCGCCGCCTTCGCGCAGCGCGCCACGGGGGCCGGCCTGCGCACCCTCGCCCTGGGCGGCGTCCGCTACACGTTCGCGGACGGCGCGGACGTCCGGCTCGAGTACGTCCTCGACGAGGCGGGCTGGACCACCTCCGAGCTCGCCCTCGCGGAGCGCGCCGCGGCCGGCGCCGCGGGCGCGCCGCCCTCGCCCGGCGCGGTCGCGGCCTTCGTCGATCCCGGCTTCGAGCTCGTCGGCCGCCAGCACGCCTACGTCTCGCTGCGCCTGCCGGACCTCCCGCCGGGAGAGCGGCTCGCCGTGCAGGCGCGCTACCTCGCCGCGCTCGAGGACGGCTCGGGCGCGGCGTTCGTCACGGCGAGCCTCGACGCGACCGACTCGGCGGTGATCTTCGCGTCGGCGATCGCGACGCACGGCACGGACCGCGGGGCGCTCTCGCGCCTCGTGCGCGCCTCGGCGACCGTCGGCGCCGTGGTGAGCTGGTGAACGAGGAGAGGAACGGGGGAGAGACATGGAACAGGCGCTCGTCCGGCTCGAGGACGTCCACCGCACCTACCGCCTCGGCGAGACCGAGGTCCCGGCGCTGCGCGGCGTCTCGCTCGAGCTGCACGCCGGCGAGCTGGCGGCGCTCGTCGGCCCCTCCGGCTCGGGGAAGTCCACGCTCCTGAACCTCGTCGGCTGCATCGACGAGCCGGACGCGGGGCGCGTCCTCCTCGACGGCGTCGACGTCGCGACCCTCGGCGACGACGCGCGCAGCCGCCTCCGGAACCGGAAGATCGGCTTCATCTTCCAGACCTTCAACCTCGTGCCGGTGCTCGACGTCGCCGAGAACGTCGAGCTGCCGCTCCTGCTCCACGACGGCGTCTCCGCCGCCGAGCGCCGCGACCGGGTCCGCCAGGCGCTCGAGGACGTGGGGCTCGCCGAGCTCTCGCGCCACCCCCCGGACAAGCTCTCCGGCGGCCAGCGCCAGCGCGTCGCCATCGCGCGCGCCCTCGTCACGCGGCCCCTCCTCGTCCTCGCCGACGAGCCCACCGCGAACCTCGACTCCGAGACGGCGCGCCGCATCCTCGATCTCATGATCGAGCTGAACGAGCGGCGCCGCGTGACGTTCCTCTTCTCGACGCACGACGAGAAGCTCATGGCGCGCGTCGGCCGGCACCTCCACCTGAAGGACGGCCGGCTCGAGCCCGCCGCGGCGGAGGCGGTGGCATGACCGGGGCGTGGAAGCTCGCGCTGCGGAACCTCCGGCGCAACCGGCGCCGGAACGCGACCACCGGCGCCGCCATCGCGCTCGGCTACGCGGGGCTCCTCCTCATCGGCGGCTACGGGGCCGGGATGGAGCGGCTCATCCGGAGCTCGACGGTCTACCTGCAGCACCTCGGCCACGTGCGGGTGTACGCCCGCGGTGGGCTCGCGAAGGCCGAGGCGAAGCCCGCGGCCTACACGCTCCCCGTGGAGGCGCAGGACGCCATCGTCGCGGCGCTCCGGGACGACCCGCGCGTCGAGCTGTGGGGGCGCTACCTCCGCGGCGCCGGCCTCGCCGGGAACGGGTGCCACTCCTATATGTTCGTCGCGACGGGGCTCGAGCTCGACGTGGCGCGCCGCGTCCTCTCCCACCCGGAGGTGGTCGCGCTCGGGAAGGACGTGGCGACGCCGAGGGCGGGGCGAGCGCTGTACGACGCCGCCGGGGAGGAGAGCCCCGTCGCCGTGGGCGTCGGCCTCGGCCGGTACCGCCTGCAGAAGTCGCCGCCCACGCCGGCCGCGCAGCCCCCGCCCGGCCCGCCCGCCGCGCTCGACTGCAGCGCCCCGGACTGGCCGGCGCGCGCCGCCGACGATCCCTGGATCCAGCTCGCGGTCCGGACGCACGAGGGCAGCTTCGCCGCCGCCGACGCGCGCATCGTGGGCTGGTTCCAGGGCGCCACGACCGAGCTCGACCGCACCGCGCTCGAGGCGCCGCTCGAGGTGCTGCAGCGCCTCTACGACACGGACCGGGTGACCTACGTCGCGGCCTTCCTCCGCGACCACCGGGACGCCGCGGCGGTCGCGGCGGACCTCCGGGCGAAGCTCGGGGCGGCGGGGCTCGACGTGACGGTCCACGCGTACGACGACCCCGCCGCGAACCCGTACTACGTCGGGATGATCCAGACCATCGGCGGCGTCCTCTCCTTCATCTCCCTGCTCGTCGCGACCGTGGTGACGCTCACCGTCCTCAACGCGATGACGCTCGCGATCCTCGAGCGGACGCGCGAGCTGGGGACGCTCCGCTCCCTCGGCTTCACGCGCGGGCAGGTCCTCGGCCTCCTCCTCCGCGAGGCGGCGGCGCTCACCGTGATCTCGTCGGCCGCCGGCCTGGCGCTCGCCCTCGCCGCCGCGCTCGCGATCTCGGCCGCCGGGGTGACGATGGAGGTCCCCGGCCTCGCCGGCCGGGCCCTCCTCTCGGTGCTGCCGACGCCCCGGATCTGCGCCGGCGTCGCGGTCCTGTTCCTCGCGCTCTCGCTCCTCGCCACCTGGGTCGCGGTCCGCCGCCGCGTCCGCGAGCGGGTGGCGGCGCTCGTCGTGGAGGTGGCCGCATGATCCGGACGCTCGTCCTCTCCGCCCTCCTCGCCGTGCTCCCCGCGCGCGCCGCCGCGGAGGCGGCGCCGGACGCCGGCGCGCTGCTCCGCGCCTCCGACCGCGCCCGCGGCGGCCTCGCGAGCGGCGTCTCCTGGACCATCGCCCTCGAGGCGACGGAGGAGGGCGCCGTGAGCCGCGCCACCTACGCCGTGCGGGCCCGCGGGCACCGACGCGCTCGCCGAGGCGCTCGCGCCTCCCAGGCGGAAGGGCGAGCTCTTCCTCTTCAACGACCGGACGATCTGGTTCGTGAAGCCGGGCCTGCGCCGCCCCATCGCCATCTCCGCCCGCCAGCGGCTCCAGGGCGAGGCCGCGAACGGCGACATCTCGAGCACGAACTACGCGCGCGACTACGAGGGCGTCGTCGCCGGCGAGGACGTGGTGGACGGCGAGCCCGCCTGGCGGCTCGAGCTCAAGGCGAGGACGAAGAGCGTCACCTACGACCGGATCCGCTACTGGATCTCGAAGAAGCGCGGGCTCGGCGTGAAGGCCGAGTTCCTCACGGTCGGCGGCGACCTCTTCAAGATCGCCACCTTCGAGTACGGGAACCGCGTGAGGCTTCCGGGCGGCGAGCCGTTCGACTTCGTCTCGCGCATGACCATCCGGGACGCGATGGGCGCGGGGAACGTGACGGTCCTCGACTTCCAGTCGCCCCGCGCCGAGGCGCACCCGGCGAGCCTCTTCAACGTGAACAACGTCGCGAGGTGACGATGCGCCGCTCGCTCCCCCTCCTCCGCATCGCCCGCCGGAACCTCCGCCGGAACGTCCGCCACAGCCTCGGCTCGGTGCTGGCGGTGGCGGTCGGCTTCGTCGCGATCTCGCTCTTCGACGGGTACATGACCTTCGTCACGCAGGATCAGAACAACGCCTTCGCCGACCTCTTCATGATGGGCGACCTGCTCGTGGAGCCGGAGGGCGCGAGCGACGCCGTGACCGAGATCGCGGGGAAGGTCCTCCTCGACGAGCGGCAGCAGGCGTTCCTCCGGAAGTACGTCGCCTCGCGCGGCGAGGAGGTCGCGTCGGCGATGCCGCTCCTGTACGCGTGGGGGTTCGCCACGAACGGGAAGGCGACCGCCAACTTCATCGGCTTCGGCTACGACCCCGTGGAGGGCGCGAAGGTGCGCGGCCGGTTCGCCTGGAACGTGCAGGCGGGCAAGCCGCTCCAGCTCGCGCCGGAGAGCTCGGTGCTGCTCGGGATGGGGCTCGGGAGCCTGCTCGAGTGCGAGCCGACCGGGGACGCGCGCGCGAGGGACGAGGACGGGATGCCCATCGCCGCGGAGCGCCCGTTCTCCTGCCGGCGCGACCGGATCCAGCTCGTCTCGAGCACGGAGTCGGGGCAGCTCAACGTCGTCGAGCCCCAGGTGGCCGGGCTGTTCGACGGCGGGCTGCAGGACATGGACGTGAAGTTCATGCAGCTGCCGCTCGCGCTCACCCAGCGGCTCCTCGACACGAAGGGGCTCTCGATGGTCGTCGTGCTCCTGCGCGACCGGAGCCGCGCGAGGGAGTTCGGGCGGGAGCTCGTCGCGGCGGCGCGGGCGGAGGGGATCGCCCTCGCGGCGACCCCCTGGATGGAGCACACCTCCGGCGTCGAGGCGCGGCGGGGGACCCAGACGCTCGCCTTCTTCCGGGCGCTCGTCGCCGTGGTGGTCGTGGTCATCGCGGCGATGTCGGTGCTCACGACCATGGCCAAGGCGGTGAGCGAGCGGACCCGGGAGATCGGCACGCTGCGGAGCCTCGGCTTCCTGCGGCGCCACGTGGTCGCGCTCTTCGCGCTCGAGGCGGCGCTCCTCGCCGCGGTCGCCTCCGCCATCGGGTTCGTGGTGACGGTCGCGGCGACGGCCGCGGCGAATGGCTCGGGCATCACCTACAAGATGGGGCTCCTCGCCCAGCCCGTCCGCCTCGGCGTGCGCTACCTGCCGCTCACCTGGCTCGGCGCAGCCGCCTTCCTGTCCCTCGCCGGGGCGCTCGCGGCGGTGGTGCCCGCGCGCAGGGCGGTGAAGGCCCGCATCCCGGACGCGCTCACGCACGTGTGAGCCGCGCGGTCGGCCGCCTCACGCCGGCAGCTTCGCGAAGAAGTCGGAGAGCGCCTTCGTGAACGGCTCCGGCGCCTCGATGTTGGGGAGGTGCCCGGCGCCGGGGATCTTGACGAGCTTCGCGCCCTTGATGCCCGCCCTGAGCTTCTCCGCCTCCGCGGGCGGCGTGAGGCCGTCCTGCTCGCCCACCACGACGAGGGTCGGGCACGCGATGGTGGCGAGCGTCGGGGTCGAGTCCGGCCGGCGCGCCATGCCGCGCTGCGCGGCCGCGACGCCCGCCGGCGTCCCCTCCGCGATGAGCGAGCGCACCTCCTTCATGTTCGCCGGATCCGGCTGGGGCCTGAGGAGCTTCGGGATCATCTCGTCGGAGACCCAGGTGAGCCCGCGCTCCACCGTCGTCTGCGCGAACTTCTCGCGCCCCGCCTTGCCCTCCTCGGTGTCGGCGCCCGCCTTGGTGTCGCAGAGGGCGAGGCCGCGGAAGAGCGCCGGCGCCTGCCGGTACAGCTCGAAGGCGAGGTAGCCGCCCATGGAGAGCCCGGCCACCGCGACGCGCTCGACGCGGACGTGGGCGAGCAGCGCGCGCACGTCCTGGGCGAGCAGCTCCATGGTGGACGGCTCGGCGGAGGCCGCGCTCTTGCCGAGGCCGCGGTAGTCCGGCGCGATCACCCGGTGGCCCTTCGCGAGCGCCGCCATCTGGCGCGACCACATCCCCGAGTGGAGCGGGAACGCGTGCAGGAGCAGCACCACGTCCTTGCCGCTGCCGGAGTCGCGATAGCTGATCTCGGTGCCGTTCAGGGTGGCCTTGGTGGGCATGAGGTAGGTTTAGCACTTCCACCGCGCCGCTCACCTGCATGACACTTGGCCCGGAGGGGGAGGGTGTCACGGAACGGTGAGCCCCCGACTCCTCTTCCGGGGAGGACCTCATGACCGTCCTGCACGCGCTCTCGATCCTCGCTGTCGCCCTCGGGCAGGCCCAGCCCGTCGAGCCGGCCCCGGCGCCGCCCGGGCCGGGCGAGGCGCCGCCGAGGATCGAGCTCACCGAGCCCCGGCTCGTGCCGCTCGAGCGGCCCGATCCGAGGGCGAAGGCCCCGCCGCCGGCGCTGGTGAAGGAGGGCGCCCCCGCGCTCCACCCCGACCGCACCACCCGCTGCTTCGAGCGTGCGGTGGGCGGCCGCTGGCGCGCGCAGTGCGACGCGACCACGAAGCGCTGCCTCGTGGCGCCGGACGCCGAGCTCTCGGGTGAGGGGGAGCCGGTGGCGGGCCTCGATCGCGCGGGCGCGTGCGCCGTGCCGGGGTGGCGCGAGGAGGACCTCGCCGGCCAGGGGTACGAGATGGTCGCGGCGCTCGCCGAGTCGCCCCCGGGGTGGCAGCGCGACGAGCGGCAGCGGCTCATGCAGGTGAACTTCGACCTCAACCGGCGCATCTGGCTCGGCGCGGGGTACGGGGTCGGGAGCTTCCCGTGGTCCGACGCCGGCGAGGGGACCGCGGGCGTCCGCTGGGACGTGCCGTTCCGGATGCTCCGCGCCCCCGCCCTCGCCCGCGTGCGCGCCCTCGAGACCTTCGCGAACCTCGACGGCGACGCGACCGACTTCACGCTGGTCGGCGTGGACGCCTCGCGCGCCTACCCGTCGCCGCTCGTGCGCCTCACCACCTTCGTCGGCAGGCCGCGGCGCTTCGACCCGCCGCTCTACCTCGGCGGCTGGCTCGAGGCGGTGCGGGTGGAGTCGCTCCGCACCGGCGCCGGCTGGCACGACCGCACCGAGATCGGCGCGGCTGCGCTCACCCTCGACCTGTGGCGCTCGCGGGACCTCGCCTCGTTCGTGCGGCTGCGCGGGGGCGCCGGCTACGAGGTGGCCGACCAGCTCGACGGCGCGGCCTGGGTTCCGCACGCCGCCCTGGACGGCGACGTCTCCCTCGACCGCGGCGGCTTCCACCACGCGCGCCTCACCGTGCTGTCCGAGTGGCTCGTCACGACCGGCGCGAACGGCTACCAGCCTGAGGACCCGGCGGCGCCGCGCCTCCCGGCGCACCGCACGCGCCTCACCGCGAAGGCCGAGTACGAGGTCGTCGTCGCGGCCGTGAACGACCAGCCCTTCTCCGTGGTCGTCGACGCGCGCGCCCAGCGGCGGGACGACGTGCCGGGGCTCTCGGACGACTGGCACGCGCAGGCCACCGCCTCGCTCCGCTTCAACCTGTGGGCGCCGCCGCGCCGCGACGCGCCCGTGCAGGAGCGGCTCTAGGCGGGCGGGATGGCCGCGGCGGCCCTGCTCGCGCTCGCGCTCGCGGCGCAGGCCGGCGACCCGTGCGTCGCGACGGACGCGCGCGGCCGGAGCTTCCGCACCTGCTTCGACCCGGGCAACGGCCTCGACCTCTCCCTCGGCGCGGCGGCGGGGCGGGAGGAGCCGGTCCGGGGCGGCGCCGCCGACCTGCGCCTCGGCCTGCGCTGGCGGAGCGACCTGCGCTCGCGCACCGGGAACCTCGAGTGGCTGCGCGACATGACCTTCCTCGAGGGGCGCGCGCTCCTCGTCTCGGGCGACGTCGAGCCGCGCGCCGCGCGCGCGCTCGCCTGGCGCGGGGTCTTCGTCCGCCACCGGGCGAGCCCCTTCCTCCTCGTCCCCGGCCCCCGTCCGCTCCGCTTCCCGTTCCCGTTCGACGTGGGCCTGCTCGTCGAGGTGGGCGGCGCGGCGTGGGAGCGGCCGCGGCCGCGCGACGCCGACCTCGTCCCGCTCCGCTCCGCCCTCCTGCTCGACCTCGGCGGGCACGGCCCGCTGCGCCGGCTCGCCTTCGGCCCGGAGGTGGCGTGGACCGTGCACGTCTCGGAGACCGAGAACGCCACCCACGCCATCGTGCCGTTCACGGCCGGTCTCGTCGACGTCCGGCTCGAGTCCCAGGACGGCCTCTCCTCGCTCGGCCTCGTGGCGCGCGGCGGGTCGTCCCTCGCGGTGCCGGGCGGCGCGGAGGGCTTCCTGGAGGGCACCCTCGCGCTCGAGCGGGTGGTCCTCGCCGTGAACGACGTGCCCCTCGCGCTCTGGGCCGAGGGGACCTGGCGGGGCGGCGCGAGCGGTCGCGGGGGCGAGGTGGCCTTCGGGCTGCGCGCGGGGCTCGGTCGGTAGCGGGAGCGCCGGGGCGGCATCCCCGTTATCCTCTGCGGACGATGGAACGAGAGGGGATCGGCTACTTCGCCCGCTTCGGCGTCACCGACAGGATGATCCGCGACACGCTCTCCGCCGCGCTGTCGCGGGGCGGCGAGCACGCGGACGTGTTCTTCCAGCACCGCGTCGCCTCCGACGTCGGCCTCGAGGACGGGGCGGTGAACCGCGCCCACGCCTCGGTCGAGCTCGGCGTCGGCGTGCGCGTGGTGAAGGGGGACCAGACCGGCTACGGCTACACCGAGGACCTCTCGCTGCCGGCGCTCCTCGAGTGCGCCCGCACCGCCGCCGCCATCGCGGACGGCCCCTCGCGCCCCGGCCCGGTCGCGCTGCACGTGGCGAGCGGCCTGCCCGACCGCTACCCGCTCGTCCGCGCCTGGGACGGCGTGCGCCCGGAGGAGAAGCTGCCGCTCCTCGCCTCGCTGAACGAGCGCGCCTTCGCCGCCGACGCGCGCGTCCACAAGGTGAACGTCTACCTGCGCGACGAGTCGGGCGCGATCCTCATCGCCGACTCCGCCGGCCGCGTCGTCGAGGACGCGCAGCCCATGACGCTGCTCTTCCTCTCGGTCCTCGCCGAGGACGGCGGGCGCCGCGAGCAGAACGGCTACAACGTCGCCGGCCGGGCGGGGTTCGAGTTCTACACGCCGGAGCGGCTCGACCGGATGGTGAGGGAGGCGGTGGACCGCACCACCATCCTCTTCCAGGCCTCCCCGCCGCCCGCGGGCGAGATGCCGGTCGTGCTCGCCGCCGGCTCCTCCGGGATCCTGCTCCACGAGGCCATCGGCCACGGCATGGAGGCGGACTTCAACCGCAAGGGCGTCTCGATCTACGCCGACAAGATCGGCAAGCGGATCGCCCAGCCCTTCGTGAACATCGTCGACGACGCGGCCAACGAGGGGGCGCGGGGCGCCATCAACGTGGACGACGAGGGGAACGCCGCCGGCACCACCCGCCTCGTCGAGGACGGCGTCCTCGCCACCTACCTGCACGACGCGATCTCGGCGCGCCACTACGGCGTCGCCCCCACCGGCAACGGCCGCCGCGAGAGCTACCGCCACCCGCCGCTCCCGCGCATGCGCTCGACGTACATGCTGCCCGGGCCGCACAAGACCGAGGAGATCGTGCGCTCGGTGAAGCGCGGCCTCTACTGCCAGAACTTCTCGAACGGCCAGGTCAACATCGGCGCGGGCGACTTCACCTTCTACGTGAAGAACGGCTTCCTCATCGAGGACGGCAAGCTCACCCGGCCGGTGAAGGACGTGAACATCATCGGCAACGGCCCCGAGGCGCTCCTCAAGGTGGACATGGTCTCCGACGACCTCGCCATCGACGAGGGCGGCTGGACCTGCGGCAAGGACGGGCAGAGCGTGCCCGTCTCGCAGGGGCTGCCCACCGTGCGCGTCTCCTCCCTGAGCGTCGGCGGGCGGGGAAGCTGAAGCCGCGAGCGCCGCGACGTCCCACGACCCGTCCCCCCGAGGCCGAACGATGAGCGATCTGCTGGAGATCACCCGCAAGGCCGCGCGCCTCGCCCTCGCCAAGGGGGCGAACGAGGCGGCCGCGGGCACCTACCGCGCCCGCCACGTCGAGGTGGCCTGGCGCGACGGCAAGGTGGAGAAGGTGACCGAGGCGACGACGCGCGGCCTCGGCCTCGACCTGTACGTCGACGGCCGCTACGCCTCCGTCTCCACGAGCGACCTGCGCGAGGACGCGCTCGACCGCTTCGTCGAGGACGCGGTCGCGCTCGCGCGCACGCTCGCGCCCGACCCGCACCGGCGCCTGCCCGACCCCGCGCTCTACCGCGGCCAGGCCGCCGTGGACCTCGAGCTCGAGGACCCGTCCTACGAGGCGCTCGACGCCGCCGAGCGGCGCCGCCTCGCCGAGGCGATCGAGGTCGCGGCGCGCGCGGTTCCCGGCGCCGAGCGGATCCTCTCGGTCACGACGAGCGCGGCCGACTCGCGCTCGGAGAGCGCGCTCGTGCAGACGAACGGCTTCGAGGGGACGAAGCGCGGCACGGACTTCTGGATCTCCGCCGAGGTCACGGTGAAGGACCCGGACGGCCGGAGGCCCGAGGAGTACGCCGCCTCGGGTGGCCGCTTCCGCTCGGCGATGGAGCCGCCGGAGGCGGTCGGCCGGCGCGCCGTGGAGCGAGCCCTCGCCCGCGTCGGCACCGTGAAGGGCGAGTCGGCGGTCACGACGCTCGTGGTGGACAACCGGGCGTCGGGCCGCCTCCTCGCCGCGCTGCTCGGCCCGCTCGCGGCCTCGTCCGTCCAGCAGAAGCGCAGCTACCTCGAGGGCAAGCTCGGCGCGGAGGTGGCGAGCCCGCTCCTCGACCTGCGCGACGATCCGCTCGTGCCGCGCGGCCTCGGCTCGCGGCTCTACGACTCCGAGGGGCTCGCGGCGAAGCCGTTCCCGATCTTCGAGCGGGGCGTCCTGCGGAGCTACTTCGTCGACACGTACTACGGGCGGAAGCTCGGCATGGCGCCGACGACCTCGCGCTCCTCGAACCTCGCGTGGGCGCTCGGGGCGAGGCCGCAGCGGGAGCTCCTCGCGCAGGCCGGCGAGGGGGTCCTCGTCACCGGGTTCCTCGGCGGCAACTCGAACGGGACGACCGGCGACTTCTCACTCGGCGTGCGCGGCTTCCGCGTGCGGGGCGGCCGGATCGCGGAGCCCGTGGGCGAGCTGAACGCGTCGGGGAATCACCTCGAGCTGTGGCGCCGGCTCGTCGCGGTGGGTGACGATCCCTACCCCTACTCCGCGATGCGCACCCCCACGCTGGTGTTCGACGGGGTGCAGCTCGCCGGGACCTAGCGGTCGTTCGGGGCCTGCCCCGGTTGCGGCCCGCACCGCGGGTTTGCCTCCGGCCGGGACCGTAAATAGGTATTCGATTGATGGTCTCGGTGCTGGTCGTAGACGACGAGAACGACATCCGCGAGGCGGTCTCGGAGCTGCTCGTGGACGAGGGGTACGCCGTGCTCGGCGCCGGCGACGGCGCCGAGGCGCTGCGGCAGCTCCGCGACCACCGCCCGTCGGTGGTCCTCCTCGACCTCATGATGCCGGGGATGAACGGCTGGGAGTTCCGGGCGGCGCAGAAGGACGACCCCGACCTCTCCAAGATCCCGGTGATCGTCCTCTCGGCGCTCGGCCGCGTGTCCGGCCTCGACGCCCAGGGCTACGTCCAGAAGCCGTTCGGAGTGCAGCAGCTGCTCGACGCGGTCCGCGCCTGCACCGCCACGGCGTAGCGCCGGGCGATCAGGCGCCGCCGAGCAGCCAGGTGAGCGCGGCCTCCGCCTCGCGCTGCAGCGCCGCGAGGTCCTCTCCGAAGAGGTGCGTCGCGCCCGCGACCACGGCGAGCCGCCGGGGCCCGCGCGACCCCGCGAGCGCCGCCTCGACCTCGGCCGGCGTCCCGAACTCGTCCGCCTCGGCCTGGACCACCGCGACGGGCTTCTCCACCGCCCGCACCCGGCCCGACTCGCGGAAGCGCTCGAGGTCGGGCGCGCGCAGCGCGAGGCCGGCGAGGAGCAGCCCCGCGACGCGCGGGTGGCCGCCGCCCGCGAGGAGCGCCATCCACGCGCCGAAGGAGAAGCCGCAGGCGACGAGCGGGAGCCCAGGCCTCTTCCCGGCGAGCCACGCGAGCGCCGCGGCCGCGTCCTCCGCCTCGCCGTCGCCCCCGCCCCACGCGCCGGCGGACCGGCCGACGCCGCGGTACTGGAAGCGGAGCGCCGCGCCGCCGCGGGCGCGCACCGCCTTCGCGAGGCGGTAGGTGGCGTGGTTGTGCATCGTCCCGCCGAAGCGCGGGTGCGGGTGGCAGACGAGCGCCGCGAACGTGGCGTCCGGCGCGTCCTCGAGGAGCGCCTCCAGCCGCCCGGCGGGACCTTCGAGGTCGACGACCACGCCGTTCCCCCCGCGGCGGAGCTTCCGCCGCTCGCGCCCGAAGCGGCCCGCGCTCCCTCAGGCGCGGAGGAGCGCCTCGAACAGCCGCCGCCCGTCCTCGCGCCCGAGGATCGCCTCGCTGGCGCGCTCGGGGTGCGGCATGAGGCCGACGACGTTCCGGGCCGGCCCGCCGGAGATGCCGGCGATGTCCCGGGCCGCGCCGTTCGGCGCGCCGCCCACGTAGCGGAACACCACGCGCCCCTCGCCCTCGAGCCGGTCGAGCGTCTCCACGTCGGCGAAGTAGTTCCCCTCCGCGTGCGCGACCGGCATCGTGAGCGTCCGGCCGGCGAGCCCGCGCGTCACCGGCGTCGCCTCGCCCTCGACCCTCAGCGTCACGTCGCGGCAGAGGAACTTGAGCGAGGCGTTCCGCATGAGGACGCCCGGGAGCAGCCCCGCCTCGCAGAGGATCTGGAAGCCGTTGCAGATGCCGAGGACCGGGCCGCCCTTGTGCGCGAAGGCGACGACGTCCTCCATCACCGGCGAGAAGCGGGCGAGCGCGCCGCAGCGCAGGTAGTCGCCGTAGCTGAAGCCGCCCGGGACGACCACGGCGTCGAGGCCGGCGGGGAGGCGGTCCTTGTGCCAGACGTAGGCGGGCTCGGCGCCGAGCGCGTGGCGCACGACGTGGAAGACGTCGTGGTCGCAGTTCGAGCCGGGGAAGGTGAGGATCCCGACCTTCACAGCTCGATCCTGTAGTCCTCGATGACCGTGTTCGCGAGGAGCTTCTTGCACATCTCCTCGAGGCGAGCCCGCTCCTCCGCCTCCGGCGCCTTGCCGTCGAGCGTGACCTCGATGACCTTGCCGAGCCGGACGTCGGAGACCTCGCCGTACCCCATCGCGTGGAGGGCCCGGTTCACCGCGGACCCCTGCGGGTCGAGCACCCCGCGCTTGAGCGTGACGAACACGCGCGCCTTCTTCGCCATGCGCGGTCTTATAGCAGACCACCCGGGGCAAGTTCCCGGGGGTTTTGCTAGGGTGACGGGGCGTCATGCCGACCCTCGAGACCGGCGAGCTCCTCCTCCTCGCCGCCGCCGCGATCCTCCTCCTGCTCCTCCGCGCCGTGGGCGCCGCCTTCGAGGCGGCCCTCGTCGCCGTCGGCATGCCGCGGGCGCAGGAGCTCGCCGCCCCGCCCGACTCCCACCCGCGGGCGCGGGCGCTCGCCTCCCTCGCCGTGGACGCCGAGCGGACCGCGTTCACCGGGCGCGCCCTCGTCACCCTCGCCGCCCTCGGCTCGGGCGCCGTCGCGGGCGTGGTCGGGGCGGCGGTCGCCCCGGCGGCGCCGTGGCTGGGGGCGGCCGCGGGGGTGCTCGTCGCCACGCTCCTGTCGCTCGCCCTCGCGGGCGCGGCGCGCGGCGTCGGCGCGCGCCACGGCGAGGGGATCGCGCTCGCGCTCGCCGTCCCGTTCCGCGCCGCCCAGGCGGTGCTCGGCCCGCTCGGCGCCGTGGTCCGCGCCCTCGCCGGCCGCGCGGCGCGCTTCTCGCTCCCGCGCCCGCCCCTCGACGAGATGGAGCGCGCGCTCGCCGAGTACGCGCGCGCGACGCAGGGCGCCGGCGCGGAGGCGACGAGCGAGCTCATCCACAACGTCTTCGAGTTCCGCGAGAAGGTCGCCCGCGACGTCATGGTGCCGCGCACCGACGTCGTGGCCGTGGACGTCGCGACGCCGGTCCCGGAGATCATCCGGGTGCTCGCGGAGGAGGGCCACTCGCGCATGCCGGTCTGCCGCGAGAGCCTCGACCAGATCGAGGGGGTCCTGCACGCGCGCGACCTCGTCCCGCTGCTCGCCCACCCCGAGCTCATCGTCCTCAAGGACATCTTGCGCCCGGCGCACTTCGTCCCCTGGTCGAAGCCGGTCGATCAGCTCCTGCGCGAGATGCAGCGCAAGCACCTCCACATGGCCTTCGTCGTGGACGAGCACGGCGGCATCATGGGGCTGTGCACCATCGAGGACGTCCTCGAGCAGATCGTGGGGGACATCCAGGACGAGTTCGACGAGGACGCGCGCGCGGTGGACGCGCACGCCGACGGCACGTACACGGTGCTCGGCCAGACCGCCATCGCCGACTTCAACGCCGCGGCCGCCGCCGACGTCCCCGAGGACGAGGGGATCGAGACCATGGCCGGCTTCCTGAACGCGCTCGCCGGCGCGATCCCGGCGAAGGGCGATCGCTTCTTCTGGAAGGGCTGGGTCTTCACCGTCACCGACGCGGATCCGCGCAGGGTGACGAAGCTCCGCGCCGCCCGCGCGAAGCGAACGTAGCCGCCGCGCGGGCCGGGGCGCCGGAGGGCCCGGCGCGCGAGCCGGCGGGCGTCCGGACGCCCCGCCCGCGACTGGCCGGCGGGGCTCGCCGTCCCCATATGTTCCTTCGCATGAAGGAGCGGAACGGAGTGCGGCTCGGGCAGCGCGTGCGCGACCTCGACGGGAGCGACCTCGGGCGCGTGACCGCGCTGCACGAGTGGGCGTTCCGCGTGTCGAGGGGCGCCCTGCTGTTCAGGAGGGACACCGTGGCGCGCTACGACGAGGTGCGCGGGGTCCGCGACGGCGCCCTCGTCCTCGCGCGCTCGGCGCGCGATCTCGACGTGCTCGCCGCCGGAGGGATGCCGCCCTCCTGGCGCATCCCGGCGCCGGCGGGCTTCCCCGCCGCGGCGACCCCGTCGGAGGCCCGGTTCGTCTTCGAGCACCTCGCGGCGCGGGCGCCCGCGCAGGGCCACGCGGCGCCGCCATCGCCCCCGCCTCCCGCGGGGGTCGCGACGCCCGAGGCCGGCCGGGACGAGCGCGGCTACGCGGAGAGCCGCGGCCAGGGCAGCGCCGCGGGATATCCCGTCCCGGCGCGCTGAGGCGACGCCCCCGCCCCCCGGGCTATCGTCCGGCCCCATGACCGACCGCCCGGCCACCCAGGCGCTCCCCGAGCCGTCGCGCGGCCACCGCTGGCTCGTCCTCCTCGCCGTGAGCGTCGCGCTGTTCGGCAACTACTACGTCTTCGACGCCCTCTATCCGGTCGCCCCGCTCCTCCAGGCGCAGCTCGGGTTCACCGACGCGCAGGTCGGGCTGCTCGACACCGCCTACAACGTCGCGGCGTTCCTCACCCTCCTCGCCGGCGGCGTGCTCATCGACCGGCTCGGCACCGCCCCGGCCTCGCTGCTCTTCGGCGCGATCGGGGCCGCGGGCGCGGCGCTCGTGGCGGTCCTCCCCGCCGTCCTGCCCGCGAGCCCCGCCCTCGCCATGGCCGCGGGGCGCTTCGTGCTCGGGGTCGGGAGCGAGCTCTTCATCGTGGCGGCGACCACGGTCGTGTCCCGGTGGTTCCGGGGCAAGGAGATCGCCTTCGCGCTCGCGGTCCAGCTCTTCATCGCGCGCCTCGGCTCGTGGGTGGCGGACCGCTCCCCCGGCCTCGCCCCCGGGCTCTTCGACCGCTGGCAGCCGCCGCTCCTCGTCGCGGCGGCGTTCGGCGCGCTCTGGCTCGTCTTCGCCGGCGTCTACGCGGCCCTCGAGCGGTCCGCAGCGCGACGCTTCGCCGTCGCCGGCCCGGACGCGGCCGATCGGCTGGTCGTCGCCGACCTCTTCCGCTTCGGGCGGGCGTACGGGTGGGTGGTCGGGATCTGCGTCGCGTTCTACGCGACGATCTTCCCGTTCCGCACCTTCGCGAACGTCTACCTCATCGAGGCCCACGGCGTGCCGCCGGACGAGGCCGGCACGCTCAAGTCGGTGATCTCGCTCGTGTCGATGTTCGGCATGCCGCTCTTCGGCCTCGTCGCCGACCGCATCGGACGCCGGGCCCTGCTCCTGGCGGCCGGCGCGGCGCTGCTCGTCCCGCCGTTCCTGCTCATGCCCTACGGGCGGGCGCCGCTGTGGGTCTCCATGGCGATGCTCGGCCTCGCCTTCGCGCTCGTGCCGGCGGTGCTGTGGCCGGCGGTCACCTGGCTCGTGCCGGACGCGCGGCTCGGCTCGGCCTACGCCCTCATGAACTTCTGCCAGCAGGCGGCCTGGGCTGCGATGAGCTGGGGGATCGGCGCGGCGAACGACGCGGCGGGGGCGAGCGCGGCGAACCCGGCGGGCTGGCGCCCCGCGATGTGGATGCTCGCGGGGCTCGCCTCGGCCGGCGTCCTCTGCGCGCTCCTGCTCTGGCGCGACGAGCGCGGCCCGCGGGCCCACGGCCTCGAGGCCGCAGCGCCCGGCGCCGCGGCGGGCGTGACGCGCGGGCCCTTGTCGGCCTCCTCGCGGCACGGACCGCTCGCCCCGAGCCTGTCGAGGGGCGGCTCGGCCCGGACGCGCCCTCAGGCGGCCGCGCCGCCGGTGGCCTCCGCCTGCGCCGGTCCGGGCGCGAGCGGCGGCGCGTCCTCGGCGGGCTCGAGCACCTTCTCCTCGGCCGAGAGGAGGCGGTCGACGTCGATGAGGAGCACGAACCCCTTCCCGAGCTTCCCCATCCCGACGACGTACTCGGTGCGCGCGCCGTTCCCGAGGGCGGGGGGCGGCTCGATCTCCTCCGCGCGCAGCTCCAGCACCTCGCGGACGGAGTCCGCGAGGAGGCCGACGAGCGTGCGCTGCTCGCCGAGCCGCGCCTCGACGACGACGACGCACGTCCAGCGCGTCGGCGCGATCTCGGGGCGCCCGAACTTCACCGCGACGTCCACCACCGGGACGACGCTGCCGCGGAGGTTGATGACGCCGCGGACGGCGCGCGGCGCCCCGGGGACGGGCGTCACGCCCTCGAACTGGAGGATCTCCCGCACCTGCAGGATGGGGACGGCGCAGTCGCCGTCGCCGACGACGAAGGAGAGGAACTGCTGGACGACCGCGGTCTCGGTCTCGGCGCGCATCGCGGCTCCCTTCAGAAGCGCCGGAAGTCGCCGGCGTGGCCGGCCGCGCCGTTCGAGCCCTTGCGGGCCGGCGGGAGCGTGGCCGGGTGGTGGAGGGAGGCGTGGGGGAGCGGCGCGGGGGGCGGGGCCGCGGGGCGGGGCAGGGGCGCGGCGCGCTCCCCGCCGAGCTGGAAGAACGAGACGAGCTGCTGGAGCGCCTCCGCCTGGCTCGACATCTCCTCGGCGGTGGAGGCGAGCTCCTCCGACGCGGAGGCGTTCCGCTGGGTGACCTGGTCGACCTGGCCCATCGCGGTCGAGATCTGGGTCACGCCGGAGGACTGCTCCTGGCTCGCGGCGGCGACCTCCCGCACGAGGTCGGCCGTCTTGCGGATGGCCGGGACGAGATCGCCGAGCAGCTGGCCCGAGCGCTTCGCGACGCCCACGCTCGAGGTGGCGCGGGCGCCGATGTCCTTCGCGGCGGTCTGCGCCCGCTCGGCGAGCTTGCGGACCTCCTGCGCGACGACGGCGAAGCCCTTGCCGTGCTCGCCGGCGCGGGCGGCCTCGATGGCCGCGTTGAGCGCGAGCAGGTTCGTCTGGTAGGCGAGCTCCTGGATGATGGCGATCTTCTCGCCGATGTCGGTCATCGCCGCCACGGCCTCGGTCACCGCCTTGCCGGTCTCCTCCGCGTCGAGGGCGCCGGCCGTGGCCATCTGCTCCGTCTGCCGGCTGTTCTCCGCGTTCTGGGTGATGGACGCGGTCATCTCCTCGAGCGAGCTCGTCGTCTCCTCGACGGAGGCCGCCTGCTCGCCGGTGCCCTGGGAGAGCGTCTGCGAGGTCGAGGAGACCTGCGAGGCGGCCATGGAGAGCGCCTCGGCGCCGCTGCGCACCTCGCCGATGACCTGGTGCAGCTTCGACGCCATGTCCCGCATGGCGGCCTGCAGCGCGGTGATCTCGTCGCTGCCGTCGACGTGGACGCTGCCGGAGAGGTCGCCGGTCGCGATGCGGCGGGCCACCTCGACCGCGGCGGTGACGCGCCGGGTCACGCTCGAGGTGATCCCGAGGGAGAGCGCGAGCAGGACGAGCGCGGCGGCGAGCGTCACCCACACGAGGTTGAGCCGAGCCGCGATCACGCCGGCGTCGCCGTTCTTCTGGGCGTCGCGGGAGGAGGCCTGGACGAGGCCGCTCACGCTGGCGAGCCGCTCGGCGAGCGCCTTGAACTTCGCGTCGAAGTCGGCGATCCGCGCCAGCGCCGCGGTCCGGTCGGTGAAGGCGAGCGAGACGATCTCGGAGGCCGCCTCCCGGTAGCGGTCGAGGTCGCCCGTGGCGGCCTCGAGCTTCGCGCGGATGTCGTCCTCGTTCATGGCCCGGATCGCCTCGCGGGCCGAGTCCTCGAGGTCGCGCGCGTGCTCGGCCGCCTCGGCGGTCACCTCGGAGCGGTGCTCGGTGCCGCCGCTCTCGGCGTAGACGATCGCCTCCATCACGTCGCCGCGCAGGGCGTCGTGGGCGTTGTCGAGGCGCCCCATCTGCCGGACGGCGTCGAGGTCGGCGGAGATGTCGTCCATCGCCGCATCGAGGCGCACGATGCCCGCGTGTCCCGCGAGCCCCGCCCCGACCACCAGCGCCACGCCCGAGAGGGCGAGGCCGATGAGCTTCTTCCGGATCGTCAGATCGAGCTTCACTGCGTTCCTCCCTGGCGTCCGAGTGGACGCCGCGCGCCACCCGCTGGCGGAGCACCTGGCGCCGCAGTGCAGCCCCGGTGCCGCGTACCGGCCGGGGAGGGAAGCCGGCCGGCGCGAGGGGGCCGGAGGGACCGGGTTCGCCCGGCGGGGCGCACGTTTGCGCGCGCAGCGATCGCCGGATCGGTGCGCGCCCGCGCGCGACCCACCGCACTCGGCGTGCAGGAGTGCGCCGAACCCAGGGTTGACGCTGCGACCGGCCGTCGCACTCCTCTGCGACGGGCGGCACGGGAGGCCTGCGACAGCGGAACACCCCGGCTTGTCAATAATTTGCCACCCCGATCCCGGTGTCGTAGTCTCCGATATCGTCGCAAGATCCCATGATCAGTCGGGATCTCCACGGGCGGCGGGTGGCGGGACGGGCGAATGGACGGGGTGTCGGGCGGGGTGAGGGCGATCGGTGATCCGGAGGGGCTCCTCCGGAGCGCGCTGGAGAAGATCGTCTTCTTCGAGTGCCGGGTGTCGCAGCTCGAGTCCGAGCTCGCCGCGGCCCGCGCCGCGGCCGAGCGCGCCGGCGGCGAGGGGGAGCGGGCGAGCCGGCGGGCCGTGGAGCTCGAGCGCGACCTCGCCGGCGAGCGGGGCGCGCGCGAGGTCGCCGAGCGGCGGGGCGCGGAGCTGGACGAGCGCGTCCGCCTCCTCGAGGCCGAGCGCGAGCGGCTCATGTCCGGCCTGGTCGAGCGGGCCCGCGTGGCGGGCGCCCCCGGGGCGGACGGGGAGGAGGGCGACGAGGGCGGCGCCGACCTCGCCGGCTTCATCGCCGAGCTGCGCGCCGAGATCGAGAGCCTCAGGGCCAGGGCGGCGCCGGCCGCGGGGGCCGCCCCCGCGCCGAAGGCCGGGCGGCCCGCCCCGCACGCCGCGGAGAGCCTCGCCGAGCTCGCCGGCCGCTTCGGGGTGGCCGGGCGGGTCGGCTTCACGGAGCGCGACGCCGACCGCATGAAGGAGCTCCTCGCGACGCGCGCGGACCGGGCCCTCTACGAGCGCTCCATGGAGGACCTCGGCGCGAAGGACGCCGGCCGGCGGCTCCGCGCGGTTCGCGCGCTCGAGGCGCTCGGCTCGCGCGCCGCGGCGCCGCTCCTCGCCTCCGCGCTCGGGCGCGAGCCGGACGGCGACGTGAAGGCGGCCCTGCTCGCCTCGCTGGCGCGCTTCGAGGAGCCGTTCGCGGCCGGGCTCGCGGAGCGCGAGCTCGCCGACCCCCGCCCCGTCGTGCGGGTCGCCGCCCTCGAGGCGCTCGCCGCCGTCGCCTCGGGCGCCGCCCTGCGGAGGCTCTCCGAGGCGCTCTCGGATCCGAGCCCGGTCGTGCGCCGGCGCGCCGCGCTGCTCCTCGGGTACCAGCGCGGGGAGGGCGCGGAGGAGGCGCTCGCCGTCGCGCTCTGCGATCCGGACCGCGGGGTCGCGCGCGCCGCCGCCGCCGCGCTCTCCGGGCGCCCCAGCGCCCGCGCGCAGGAGTCGCTCGCCCGCGGCCTAGAGCACCCCGACGCCTCGGTGCGCCGCGCCGCCGGGGCCGCCCTCTCCCGCCTCTCCGGCGAGCCGCTCGACGCCGAGGCGTCGCCGTCTGCGCGCCGCGCGGCCTCGCGCCGGATCTCCGAGCGGCTCGCGGCGATGGACGGCGAGCAGCTCCGCGCCGCGGTGCTGCGCGGCGCGACGGCGGCCGCGCCCGCCGCCCGGCCCGCTCCGGCCCCGGCGGTCGCGCTCCCGCGGGCTGCGCCAGCGCCAGTCGTCGCGCCCGCGCCGGCCCTCGCGCGCGCCGCCGCCGCGCCCGCCGCGGTGCGGCCCGCGCCGGTCATCGCCCCGGCCGCGGCGGCCGCGGCGCCTGCGGCGGGCGGCGCGGTCCCGGCGATCCGCGCCGCGGCGCGCGCCGCGGTGGCGGTCGTCGAGGCGCCCGCGCCCGACGGCGCCGGCGCCGGCGTCGAGGGGCAGGTGGTCGCGGAGATCCGCGCGGCGCTCCGCGGCTGCACGCCGGAGGGGCTCGCGGCGACGCTCGGCGCCCCGGCCGACCGCGTGGAGGCCGCGCTCCAGGCGCTCGCGGCGAGCGGCACCGTCGCCCGGCGCGGCACGCGCTGGTTCATGAGCTAGGGGACACGGGATGGACAACGTCCGCTACACCGCGAAGCGCCTGGCCGAGATCCTCGGCGTGACCCCGAAGCAGGTGGAGGGCGCGCTCGGGCGGAGGGACGGCTTCTCGCCGGAGGACCTCCCCGCGCTCCGCCAGAAGCTGAAGCGGCCGCCGGAGCCGTTCCCTCCCCGCGTGCAGCTCTTCCTCAACTTCAAGGGCGGCACGGGGAAGACGAGCCTCTCCTCCTCCTACGCCTACCGCCTGGCCGAGCGCGGCTACCGCGTGCTCGTGCTCGACCTCGACAGCCAGGGGCACGCGACGAAGTGCCTCGGCAAGGAGGGCGGCAGCTTCGAGCGGACGCTCCACGACGTGCTCATCCGCAAGGTGCCCATCGACGAGGTCACCGTCCCGACCGGCATGCCCGGCCTCTCCCTCGTGCCGGCGAACCTCGCCATGAGCACGATCGACCTCGCGCTCATGCCGCTCGCCGGCCGCGAGTTCCGGCTGCGCAACGCGCTGCAGGGGTTCGCCGCGAAGTACGACTTCGTGGTGATGGACGCGCCGCCCTCGTTCGGCCTGCTGAACCTGAACGCGCTCATGGCGGCGGACGACCTCGTCATCCCGGTGCTCGCCGACTTCCTCTCCTACGACGGCCTGCGGCTCCTGTTCGAGACGATCCAGGGGCTCGAGCAGGACCTCTCGCACCAGATCGAGAACATCTTCATCGTGGTGAACGCCTTCAACCAGACCTTCAAGATCGCGCGCGAGGCGCTCGACGCGCTCAAGACCCACTACGCCGACTACCTCCTCGCCACCGTCGTGCGCCAGTGCACCAAGTTCGCGCAGGCGTCCTCCGAGGGCTGCCCGATCTTCGGCTACGAGCCCGACTCGAAGGGCGCGAACGACATCGACGCGGTGCAGGAGGAGATCTTCGGCCGCATCCGCGCGGCGGCGGGCGCCGCCGCCGGGGCGGCGGGAGCCTGAGCATGCGCAAGGCCTTCGACGCGAACGTCCCGAAGCTGAAGCCGCGGCTCCGCAACGGCGCCGCGCCCGCGGGCGCGCAGGTGGAGCTGGAGGCGGCGGCCGCCACGGTGGAGGCGGCCGAGGCCACGATCACGGCCCCGCCCTCGACCTCGACCGAAGCCGCTCTTGGTTCTTCCCTCTCCCCCCGCGCAGCGGGGGGAGAGGGTCAGGGAGACGCGGGCGTCGCGGTCGCGGTCGCGTCCGTGAGCTCCACCCCCTCACCCCGGCCCTCTCCCCCGCGGAGCGGGGGAGAGGGGGGTAGGGCGAACGCCCAGGCCCCCGCGCGGGGCACGGCGAAGGCCCAGGCCCCCGAGCCCGAGGCGCCCGCCTCGGACGTCCTCTCCCGCAAGGACCGGCTCGAGAAGATCAAGCGCAAGGTGGCGGACGCCGCGCGCCCCGCCGTCCGCCCCGCGCCGCCGCCCGCCGACGCCGCGCGCGCCGCCGAGAGCGTCCTCGGCCTCGTGCGCGACCTCGAGGTGGAGCTGGTGCGCGCGCGCGAGCGCGAGGACGCGCTCAAGGCCGACCTCGACGACGCCAGGAAGGAGCTCGGCCGGACCGTCGCCGACGGCCGCGGCGCCGCCGAGGGGCTCGCCGCGGCGGAGCGTGAGCTCGAGGAGAAGCGCGGCGTGCTCGCCGAGCTGCTCGCCGAGATGCAGGCGCTCGAGGACGAGCGCGACGAGTCGGTGCGCCGCGCCCAGGCGCTCTCGAGCCTCGACGAGGAGCGCGCCCGCCTCCTCGAGGAGGTCACGCACCGCGCCGAGGAGGAGGCGCGCCTGCGCGCGGAGCGGGAGGCCGAGGTGGAGCGGCTCTCCGAGGAGCTCCGCGCCGGCGCCCAGGACGGCGCGCGGCTGCGGGCCGCCGTGGGCGAGCTCGCCCGCGAGCGCGACCAGCTCGCCGAGGACCTCGAGCGGACGCGCGCCGAGCGCGACGAGCTCGGCGCCGCGAAGCGCGCCCTCGAGCAGGTCCACGCGGCGCTCGCGCAGGCGCGGGCGCGGCTCGGCTAGGAGCCGGGGCCCCGGTCGCGCCGTGCGCGGCGCCCGGTCCGGCGTTACCCCTCTTGGCTGCGATGGAGAAGCGACGGCTGGCGTTCGGCGGTCCCGAGGTGAGCCGGCTCGGGCTCGGCCTCGCGGCGCTCGGCCGCCCGGCGTACATCGACGTCGGCCACGCCGAGGACTTCCCGCAGGGGCGCGACCCGGGCGCGATGGAGCGGCAGGCGCACGCGGTGCTCGACGCGGCCCTCGCCGCCGGGATCACCTACTTCGACGCGGCGCGCTCCTACGGCCGCGCCGAGGGGTTCCTGCGCTCGTGGCTCGACGGGCGGCGGCTGCCGCGCGGCGCGGTGGCGGTCGGCTCGAAGTGGGGCTACCGCTACGTCGGCGGCTGGCAGCTCGACGCCGCCGTCCACGAGGTGAAGGACCACTCGGCGGCGGCCCTGCGCGCGCAGCTCTCCGAGTCGCGCGGCCTGCTCGGCGCGGAGCTCGCCCTCTACCAGATCCACTCCGCCACGCCGGAGAGCGGGGTGCTCGAGGACGGCGCGGTGCTCGACGGGCTCGCGGCGCTGCGCGACGCCGGCGTGCGGGTGGGCGTCACGGTGAGCGGCCCGCGCCAGCCGGAGACGGTGCGCCGCGCGCTCGCGATCCGGCGCGGGGGCACGCCGCTCTTCGCGAGCGTGCAGGCCACCTGGAACGTGCTCGAGCGCTCGTGCGAGGAGGCGCTGCGCGAGGCCCACGCCGGCGGCCGCACGGTGATCGTGAAGGAGGCGCTCGCCAACGGGCGGCTCGCCCCGCGCGGCGACGTGGGGCGGGCGGGCCCGCTCGCGCTCCTCGCCCGCGACCTGCGCGCCTCGGCCGACGCCGTCGCCATCGCCGCGGCGCTCGCGCGGCCGTGGGCGGACGTGGTCCTCCTCGGCGCGGCGACCGTCGAGCAGCTCCGCTCGAACGTGCGCGCCGCGGAGCTGCGCGGCGGGCCGGCGCTGCTCGCGCGCCTCGAGGGGCTGCGGCAGGATCCGGCGGAGTACTGGCGCGCGCGGGCCGCGCTGCCCTGGCGCTGAGCGTGCCGGGCCGGCCGCGGCGGGCGGCGCGCCGCTCCGCGGCGCGGACGCGGTGCGGCAACGACTCTCGGTCCGGGTACGCGACCGTGCGTCGAGACGCGACCATTTGCCGCCTCGTCCTGCGCGGAGCGGCGCCTAGAATCCGGCCCGCTGACGCCCGCGGCGCGCAGGGAGAGGGAGCGCCGGGGGCTTCACCTTCCGTGGCGGCGGGGATGGTGGGCGAGCGGGGCCGGGGGGCCCCGCTCCCTTTTTCGGCGCGCTACCTCGACGCGGCGGAGAGCGGCGTGACCTGGCGGTCGCGCAGCCGGTCGAGCGCGTCGTACGCCGCGTACTTGTAGGCCTCGCCGAGCGTCGGGTAGTTGAACACCGCCGCGACGAAGTAGTTGAGGTCGCCCGAGTGGCTCATCACCGCCTGGCCGAGGTGGACGAGCTCCGAGGCGTGCGGGCCGATGCAGTGGACGCCGAGGATCTTGCCGTCCTTCGCGTCGGCGAGGAGCTTCAGGAACCCCACCGCCTCGCCGACGAGGTTCGCGCGCGCGTTGCCGGCGAGGCTCGCCTTGCCGACGACGTAGGCGCGCCCCTTCTCGCGCAGCGACTCCTCGGTCTCGCCGACCGCCGACACCTCGGGGATGGTGTAGATGCCCACCGGCAGGAGGTCGGTGAGCGTCTGCCGCGAGAGCCCGCAGGCGTGGCTCATGGCGACGCGCCCCTGCTCCATCGACACCGAGGCGAGCATGGGGAAGCCGACGAGGTCGCCCGCCGCGTAGATGTGCGGCACCGCGGTCTGGTAGTGAATGTTCACCTCGAGGAGCCCCTTGTCCGTGGCGGCGAGCCCGGCGGCGGGCAGGTTCAGGGTCTCCACGTTCCCGACGCGCCCGGCGGCGACCAGCACCTTCTCGGCGACGAGGCGCGACCCGTCGGAGAGGGTGACGAGCACGTCGCGCTCCCCGAGCTCGAGCCTCTGCGCGCGGATCTGCTGGTGCAGGTCGATCCCGGCCATGCGGAAGAGGTCCTGCATGCCGTGGGAGAGCTCCGCGTCGAGCCAGGGGAGGAGCCGCTCCTTCGAGTCGATGAGCGACACGTGCACGCCGAGCGCCGCGAACAGCGACGCGTACTCGCAGCCAGCCACCCCGCCGCCCAGGACGGCGAGCGAGCGCGGCACGCGGTCGAGCATGAGGATCGAGTCCGAGTCGTAGACCCGCACGTTGTCGATCGTGTACTGCGCCGGATGGTTCGGGCGGGTGCCGGTGGCGAGGAGGACGACGTCGGCGCCGAGCTCCTGGAACTGGCCGCCGCCGCCGGGGAGCTTCACGCGGATGACGTGCGGGTCGGCGAAGCTCGCGGTCCCGCGGAACTGCTCGACGCCGGCGCGGTTCAGGGCGTCGCGGATGCGCGAGTGCTCGCGCCCGGTGACGAGCCCCCGCCGGCCCATGAGCTCCGGCACCGTCACGGTGCCGGAGAGGCGGAACTCGATGCCGTGCGCGTCGCGGCTGCGCGCCTGCTGGATGGCGAGCGCGGTCTCGCGCAGCGCCTTCGAGGGGATGGTGCCGGTGTTCGCGGAGGCGCCGCCCGGCACCGCCTCCTTCTCGACGAGCGCCACCTTCTTGCCGCCCGAGGCGGCCGCGATGGCGCCGTTCTCGCCGGCGGGCCCGGATCCGATGACCACGACGTCGTAGTGGAGCATGGAAGTCGACATATAATGCAGGCGCGCGCGGCTTTCGATTATTCTTCGCGCTCCCTGTGCGAAACGCCCCGAAGAACCCGGTCCTGGGCCAGATTCACAAGAACCTCATGGTGGAGCTCGACGAGCGCCGCAAGGCCCTCGTCGCGGCCGGCAAGCGGCTCTTCGACTTCGGCCTCGGCGATCCGAAGGAGCCGACCCCCGCCTTCGTCCGCGAGGCGCTCGCCGCCGCGGTCCCCGCCGTGTCGCAGTACCCGAGCGCCTTCGGCACCGCGTCCCTGCGGCGCGCCGCGGCCGGGTACCTCCGCCGCCGCTTCGGCGTCGACATGAACCCCGAGGCGCAGGTGCTCGCCTGCGCAGGCGCGAAGGAGGCGATCTTCCACCTGCCGCTCGCCTTCGCCGGCGACCCGCGCCGCCGCAAGGTCGTGATGCCCGATCCGGGCTATCCGACCTACGAGGTGGGGGCGCGCTTCGCGGGGCTCGAGCCGGTGAAGGTGCCGCTCACCGCCGCGCGCCGCTTCCTCCTCGAGCCGGAGGACGTCGGCGAGGACGTGCTCGCCGAGACGCTCGTCTTCTGGGTGAGCTACCCGCACAACCCCACCGGCGCGGTCGCCCCGCGCGACTACCTCGCCCGCGTGGGCGAGGCGGCGCGGCGGCACGGCTTCGTGGTCGCCTCGGACGAGTGCTACGCCGACGTCTACTTCGGCGCGCCCCCCGCCTCGATGCTCGAGGTCCAGGTCGAGAACGTCGTCGCGATCCACTCCTGCTCGAAGCGCAGCGGCATGACCGGCTACCGGAGCGGCTTCCTCGCCGGGGACCGCGACGTCGTGGCGGCGCTGCGCGCCCTGCGCAGCCACCCGGGCGTCGCCTCCCCCGAGTTCGTCCCCGCCGCGGCGGCGGTCGCCTGGGCCGACGACGCCCACCCCGCGGAGCGGCGGGAGATCTTCCGGCGGAAGCGCGATCGCTTCCTCCGCTTCTTCGCGGCCCATGGCCTCGCCGCCGACGCGTCGGAGGCGACGCTGTACCTGTGGGTGCGGGTGCCGGCGGGCGAGACGAGCGGGAGCTACGCGCTCCGCCTCCTCGAGGAGGGGATCGTGGTCGCGCCGGGCACCGCCTTCGGCGCGGGGGAGGGGTACGTGCGCGTCGCGCTCGTGCCCACGCTCGAGGAGTGCGACGCTGCGGTGGAGGCCTGGTCGAGGGTGAGGACATGAGCGACTTCGAGGACGTGAGGAAGCGGATCGAGGCGGCGTGGGCGGACCGGCAGAAGCTCGCCGATCCCGTCTACAAGGCGGCGGTGGTGCAGGCGCTCTACGGCCTCGACCGCGGCGAGCTGCGCGTCGCCCAGAAGGCGGGCGGCCAGTGGACGGTGAACGCCTGGCTCATGCAGGCGGTGAACCTCTTCTTCGCCGTCTCCGGGATGGAAGCGCACGACTTCGGCCCGTTCCAGTCGTGGGACAAGATCCCGCTCAAGAAGGACCTCGAGGCGGCGGGCGTCCGCGTCGTCCCCGGCGGCGTGGCGCGCTTCGGCTCGCACCTCGAGCGCGGGGCGGTGCTCATGCCCGGGTTCGTGAACATCGGCGCGCGCGTCGGCGCGGGCTCGATGGTGGACACCTGGGCGACGGTCGGCTCCTGCGCGCAGGTGGGCGCGAACGTGCACCTCGCCGGCGGCGTCGGCATCGGCGGCGTGCTCGAGCCGCCCGGCGCGCGCCCCAACATCATCGAGGACGGGGCGTTCATCGGGAGCCGCTGCATCCTCGTGGAGGGCGTGCTCGTCGAGGAGGAGGCGGTGCTCGGGGCGAACGTCGTGATCACCGCCTCGACCCCGATCATCGACGTGACCGGGCCGAAGGAGGTCGTGCACAAGGGCCGAGTCCCGGCGCGCTCGGTGGTCATCCCCGGGACGCGCCCGAAGCAGTACCCGGCGGGCGTCTACCAGATCCCCTGCGCCCTCATCGTCGGCCGGCGCAGCGCGTCCACCGACCGGAAGGTCTCGCTCAACGAGGCGCTGCGCGACTTCGAGGTGCAGGTGTGAGCCGCCGCCGCGCCGCAGCCGGCGCGGCGCCCGGCCGGGGTGAGCCGACCATGGCGGATCTCGCGGAGTCGCTGGCCCGGCGCACCGAGGCGCTCTGCGCCGAGCTCTCGCCCATCGGGCACGAGCGGGCGCTCTGCGACGCGGTCGAGGCCTGGGCCCGGCCGCGCTTCCCCGCCGTCGAGCGGGTGCGCGACTCGCTCGTCGTCCGCGTGGACGGCCGGGGCGACCCGGGCCGGCCCCTCGTGGCGCTCTGCGGCCACCTCGACACCGTGCCGGTGCACGACGAGGACCGCCGCGGGCCGCGGCGCGAGGGGGCGCGGCTCGTCGCGCCGGGGGCCTCCGACATGAAGGGCGGCCTCGCGGTGATGATGGAGCTCGCCGAGCGGCTCCCGCGCGCCGCGCGCTTCTGCGACCTCCTCCTGGTGCTCTACGCGCGCGAGGAGGGGCCGTACCTCGAGAACGAGCTCGAGGAGGTGCTGCGCGATCCGGCGAGGCTGCGCGGCGTCTCCCTCGCGCTCTGCCTCGAGCCGACCGACAACGTGCTGCAGCTCGGCTGCGTCGGCTCGATCCACGCGACCTTCGCCTTCACCGGCCGCGCCGCCCACTCCGCCCGGCCCTGGCAGGGCGAGAACGCCGTGCACCGCGCCGGCGCGCTCCTCGCCGAGCTGCACGCGCGGCCGCCGCGCGAGGCGACGGCGGGCGGCCTCGCCTTCCGCGAGGTGCTCTCGGCGACGCGCATCGAGGGCGGCCGCGCCCGCAACGTGGTGCCGGACCGCTGCACGCTGAACCTGAACTTCCGCTTCGCCCCGGACCGCACGCTCGACGAGGCCGCGGCCGAGCTGCGCGCCCTCGGCGAGCGCCACGGCGCCGAGGTCGAGCTCACCGATCTCTCGCCGGCCTGTCCGGCGTTCCAGGACCACCCGCTCGTCCGGCGCCTCGTCGATCGCACGGGCGTGGCGGTCGAGCCGAAGCAGGCCTGGACCGACGTCGCGCGGCTCGCCGCCCACGGCATCCCGGCGGTGAACCTCGGCCCGGGGGCGACCTCGCAGGCGCACCAGCGCGGCGAGTGGGTGGAGGTCCCGGCGCTCGCCGCCGGCTACCGGATCTACGAGCGCTTCCTCGCGGAGCCGGTGCCGTGATCGCCCAGGCGCTCGCCCTCGCGGTCCTCGCGTCGCAGGCGGGCCCGCCGCTCGCGCAGGACGGGGAGTCCCCGGCACGGCGCCCTCGCGGGCAGCCTCCGGCCACGGCGCGCCGCTCGCGGACGAGTGGCAGGCGTCCCGCGGCGAAGGCGCGCCGCTCGCGGACGAGTGGCAGGCGTCCTCCGGCGACGACGACGTCGAGGACGCGCCGCGCCTGTTCGTCACGGCGTGGGGCGGCGAGGCGCTCGACGAGGCCGGGAGCGGCCGGTCGTCGGCGCTGCTCGGCGGCGAGGTGAGCTGGGCGTTCAGCGCCCTCGACCTCGGCCTCGCCGGCTACGGCTACCGGCGGCTCGCCGACGCCGAGCGGGAGTGGACACCCGTCGTCCTCGTCCGCCTCGTGCAGCGCTTCGAGACCCGGACCGGGCTCGAGGCGACCTTCGCCCTCGGCGTCGGCGCCGGCCGCCCCGACCACTGGACCGCCTGGTACCAGGTGGCCCTCGGCGGCCGCGCCCGCTTCGGGCCGATGTTCGTCGCGGGAGAGCTGTCGTTCGAGCAGAACGAGCTCCTCCGGCTGGCGGCGGGGCTCGGGCTCGCGTTCTAGCCGCACCGCGGGGGAGAGGGACGGGGTGAGGGGGGCGGGCCAAGCGACGGCCTCCCCGGCCTCCGCGACCCGGACGGTCGTCTTCTGACCGGCCGTGATGGCGGACCAGACGCGTTCGCGCAGCGGTCCGGCGTCCTCGGCGCGGACCGCCGGCTGCACGCGCGCCGCGCGGCAGGCCCTGAACGCCCGATCCGTGCGCCGGCACGCCCGTTGCTCGGCCTCGCGACATGGCCACGCCCCCAGACGCCGGAGAGGGATCGCTCGCGCCCACCGACGAGGATCGCTCCGCGCGAGCCGGACGGAGCGCGAGCAGGCGAACGGCGCGCGGAAGGCGCGCCCGCGACGGCAGCGGCGCCGTGGACAGGCCGCGCGAGCGGCTCCTCGCGGCCGGCCCCCGCGCGCTCTCCGACGCGGACCTCCTCGCCCTCCTGATCGGCACGGGCACGGGGAAGCTCTCCGCGCGCGCGGCCGCGCTCGCGCTCCTCGAGGCGGTGCCGCTCTCCGAGCTGGCCTGGGCGCCGCCCGACACGATCGCGGCCTGGCCCGGGCTCGGGCCTGCCCGCGCGGCCGCCCTGGCCGCCGCCTTCGAGCTCGGGCGGCGCGGCGCCTGGGCGCCGCCGCAGCGGGGCGAGCGCTGCCTCGACCCGCGGCGCGTCTTCGAGCTCATGCGCCACGCCGCGCACGGCGAGCGCGAGGCGTTCCACGTCGTGCTCCTCGACGTGCGCGGCCGGCTGCTGCGCGCGGTGCAGGTCGCGGAGGGCTCGCTCTCGCAGTGCCCCGTCTCGCCGCGCGACGCCCTGCGCCCCGCCGTGCGCGAGGGCGCTCACGGCGTCGTCTTCTGCCACAACCACCCGAGCGGCGACCCCACCCCATCCCCGGACGACGCGGACCTCACCGAGCGCCTGCGCGCCGCCGCCGAGCTCGTCGGCGTGCTCGCCCGCGACCACGTCATCGTCGCGGCGGGCGGGTACTACTCCTTCGTGGAGGCGGGGCGCTGGCGGAGGTGACGGCGTTCAGGCCGCCTTGCGAGGGAGGTCGGTAGCCACCGTTCACCGGCGGTGGTGGAGGTCATTCTTCGGCCGCCGCGTCGCGGCCGGACGCTTCCGGGCGCCCGCTCGCGACGATGGCCGGCGCAGCGCGGTCGCGAGAGGCCTCGAAGGCCGGGGCCGCGGGCGCGGGCGTGAACCGCGGCAGGAACGCGGCGGCCTGTAGCGCGAAGGCGGTGAGCACCGCGGCGCCGAACGCGACGAGCGTCACGTCTCTCGAGGTGCGGACGCTGCGGAAGAGGGTGGGGCCAGCGGAGCTCTTCGGGGCCATGGCGTCTCTCCTGTCGATGGGGAGGGGCTGCCTGGCCCGGCGGATGTGACAGGCGCGCGGGGCGGACGAGATCGCCACGTCCTTTCCGGTACTTGCGAGGCGCTCAGAGAAGCCCCTGCGCCCGCGCGAGCTTCGCGAGCTTGTCCTTCACCCGCTCGAAGCGCTTGCGCGCCGCGGCCGCGTCCAGCGGCTCGTCCTCCGAGGAGAGCACCTCGGCGACCTCGTTCCACGACAGCTCGCGGTCGAGCCGCAGGACGAGCAGCGTCCGCTCCTCGGGGTCGAGCGCCCCGCGCAAGCGCGCGAGCCGGTCGTGGGGGGTCGTGGCGAGGCGCGACTCGGGGCTCCCGATCGAGGCGGCGATCCTCGACGCCATGGTCGTGCGCATCCGCTCGCGGCGCCGGCGCCAGGCCTCCCGCCGGAAGCGCGCCACGGCGTGCCACGCGATGCGGTAGGCCGCCGCGCGCAGCCCCGCGCCGCGCCAGGAGGGCAGCCAGGTCCACAGATCCTCGGCGAAGCGCTGGAAGACGTCGCGGGCGTCGTCGCCGTCCGCGAGCACGTGCTCGAGGTACCCGAGGACCTCGGGACCGAGGGCGCGCAGCGCCACCGTTGCAGCCGACTTCCGCTCGCCGCGGTCGAGCTGACCGCGCACCTGTTCGTCGAGCGTCAAGCGGCTCCTCCTCCCGCGGGCGCGCGGAGCTCGCCGGCGCCGCTTCGCGGACGCGACCCCCGCCGCGGCTTCGAGCCGTCTCCTTCCGCTCGATCCGCCGCGGCTGCGCGGCGCGGGAGCGGGGACGGGCGTCGGGCGACACGCACCGCCCGTCCGAGCGCGCCGTCACCGGAGCGCGCCGACCATCTTCCGGAACTCCGCCTCGGTGAACGCCCTGAACGTCTCGGTCCTCACGTTGCCGAGCGAGGCGAGCGAGAGCGCGATCTTGCCGGCGGTCTCGTCGTCGGGCCCCTCCGACACGATGAGGATGTCGTACCGCCCCACGACGTACGTCGGCATGGTCCCCTCCTCGGCCTGTGTGGCTGGCGCGTGAACCATGTTGCGCGCAGAGTGAAACATCAACCTCCGCCTCATCCGGGCGGCGCGTGAGCGTGCGTTCGCGTCTGGAGCGAGCGAGATGGACGCGCTACGTCCGGCTGCCCGTGACGGCGGCGTCCGCCGCGCCGCTTCGCCGTGCTCGCGACGCCCCGGGCCCGCGTTGCAGCGCCTGCACTGGGCCGTTAGGCAGCCGTCCGGTAACCCGTGCGTGGCGAGGCGACGTTTGGCGGTCCGTGGCGACCAGAGCGACGATCGTCTGCCGGGGGGCGCTCTCCGCGACGGCGCGATCACCTCGCTGCTCGCCGAGATCGCCGCGGCTCCCGTTCGCGAGCCGACGTTCGTGCTCGCACCCGGGAGCCGGGTGGGCCGATACGAGGTGATCCGATCGGTGGCGCGCGGCGGCTTCGGCGCGGTGTACGAGGCGCACGACCTCTCGCTGAACCGGCTCGTCGCGTTGAAGGTCCTTCACCGGACGCGCGCCGCGGACGGCGACGCGGCGCGCGAGGGGGAGGCCGCCGCGCGGCTCGCGCACCCGAACATCGCGGTGCTCTTCGACGCGGGCGTCGCCGAGAACGGCGCTCCCTTCCTCGTGTACGAGCGCCTGCACGGCGAGACGGTCGAGGAACGGCTGGAGCGGGGGCCCGTCCCCGTCCGTCAGGCGCTCGAGATCGCGGAGTCGATCGCCCGCGCGCTGGCGCACGCGCACCACGCGGGCGTCGTGCACCGGGATCTGAAGCCGTCGAACGTGTTCCTCACCGCCGACGGCGAGGTGAAGGTCCTCGACTTCGGGATCGCGCTCCTGCTCGGGCGCGGGGCCTCGCCCGGCGGGACGCCGGCGTACATGGCGCCCGAGCAGCGGCGCGGCGCGCCGGAGGACGCGCGCACCGACCTGTTCGCGCTCGGGCTCCTGATCCTCGAGATGGTCACCGGCGCTCCCGACACGCCGCTCGCCCGGGCGCCTTCGGCCGTGCGTCGGCCGCTCGCGTCGCTCCTCGCCGACGACCCCGCGGCGCGCCCCCGCAGCGCCGGCGCCGCGCTGGCCGAGATCGAAGCTGCCCGGCGCCGGTCCTGGTCACGGCGCGTCCGGCTCGCCGCCGCGCTGGCCGAGATCGAAGCGGCCCGGCGCCCGTCCTGGTCACGGCGCGTCCGGCTCGCCGTCGCGCTCGCGCTCGTCGCAGCCATCGCCGCCGCCGTCGCCGCCATCGGCGCGCGCGAGCGAGCGCGGTCGAGCGCGCCGGCCCCGGCGGCTCCGCCCGCCTCGATCGCGGTGCTGCCGTTCGCGGACCTCAGCCCGGGGAAGGATCACGACTACTTCGCCCAGGGGCTCGCCGACGAGATCCTGACGGCGCTCACGCACGTCGACGGCCTTCGCGTCGCGGGCCGCACGTCCTCCTTCGCGTTCCACGGAAAGGACGTCACCGTCGAGCAGATCGGGCGCGCGCTCCACGTCGCGGTGGTGCTCGAGGGGAGCGTGCGCGCGGAGGGCCAGCGCGTGCGCGTGGTGGCGAACATCGTGAACGCGGCGGACGGGTATCACCTGTGGTCCGAGACGTACGATCGAGAGCTGACCGACGTCTTCGCAGTCCAGGACGAGATCGCGAGGGCGGTGGTCGCGGCGCTCGCGGTGAAGGGGGCGGACCGGGCCCCGTCGACGGAGGCGTACCGGACGCGCGACCCGGAGGTGCACGCGCAGTACCTCCTCGGACGACTGTTCTGGAACCGGCAGGACGGCAAGGGACGGGCGGTGCGGGCGTTCGAGAAGGCCCTCGCGCGCGAGCCGAGGTACGCGCCGGCCTGGGCAGGGCTCGCCATCGCGGTGTTCGACGTGGGCGACCGCTCCCAGACCGCCGCGGGGCTCGAAGCAGGCTGCCGGCGGGGGCTCGCCGCCGCGCGCAGGGCCATCAAGCTCGACCCGACGCTGTCGGAGGGCTTCTCGACCCGGGGCTTCCTGCGGCAGGTGTGCCGCTGGGACTGGGAGGGCGCGAGCGAGGATCTGCAACGGGCCCTGGCGCTCAGCCCGGGGGATTCGTACGCGCGGCGGCGCT
Organism: uncultured delta proteobacterium; assembly: GCA_963737085.1. Taxonomy (GTDB): domain Bacteria; phylum Myxococcota; class Myxococcia; order Myxococcales; family Anaeromyxobacteraceae; genus Anaeromyxobacter. Next base: position 390,682 of record CAVTRR010000010.1, on the reverse strand, counting down.
GGGGCGTGCTGCAGCTCGCGCTCGGACGCGTTCCCGAGGCCATCGCGGCCCTGCGAACGTCGATCACCGCGGATCCGCTCTCGGCGCTGACGTGGCGGTGGCTCGGGGTCGCCGAGCTCGCCGCGTCGAACCCGAGGAGCGCGCGCGAGGCGCTGAACCGGGCCCTCGAGATCCGTCCCGACGATCCCTTCGCGCTGTATCTCCTGGCGACGACCGCGCTCGTCGAGGGCGACGCCGGCGCGGCGTTCGCCACGATCGAGCGAGGGCCGCCGGACGACACGGATGGCCTCGTCGTTCGCGCGCTCGCGGAGCACGCTCGCGGGCACGCACGCGCCTCTCGACGCGCGCTCCGAGCGCTCGAGGCAAAGGCTGCACGCGGCGACACGTACGCCCCCCTGGATCTCGCGCGCGTTTACGCGGGGCTGGGCGAGCGGGACCGCGCGCTGGCGTGGCTGGAGCGCGCGGTGGCCGGCAACGTCGGAGACCTCTGGTCGCTGAAGACGGACCCGCTCCTGCGCGCGGTGCGCGACGACGCCCGGTACGTGGCGCTGCTCCGAAGGATGAAGCTCCCCGTCGAGTGACGGGGCGGCGGGGCGACCTCCGAGCCATCGTCACGCGACGTGCTCACGGCTTCCTTTCGTCGAGGCGGGGCGCTGGCGGAGGTGAGCGGGGGTGGAGGTGTGACCGCGAGGCGATGTACGCTGGGTCCGGGTCCTCGGAGGGCTCCCGGTCGCCTCCGCGAACGGACACGCGAGGAGCACGCCGATGCACACCGACGGAGCGAACGTGGCGACGACTGCCGAGGCGGCCGCGGGAGCGGCCGTGTACTCGAGGTTCGTGCTCGCGGTCTACGACCTCGAGGTCCTGGGGTTCGAGCTGCCCGTGATCTTCAAGTGCCCGGCGCGGAAGGTCCTCGCGCTCTACGACGAGCACGTGTCCGACACGCACCTCGACGTGGGGGTCGGCACCGGGTACTTCCTCGACCGGTGCCGGTTCCCCGTCGAGAAGCCGGAGATCCACCTCATGGATCTCAACCCGAACTGCCTGGAGCGGACCTCGAGGCGGATCCGGCGGTACGGCCCGGTCACCCACCGCTGCGACGTGCTCGAGCCGATCCGGGAACCGCTGCCGCGCTTCGGCTCGATCGGCGTCTCCCACCTCCTGCACTGCCTGCCCGGGACCATGCTCGACAAGGAGAAGGTCTTCCGGAACCTGAAGCCGTTCCTGCGTGAAGGGGGCGTGCTCTTCGGGGTGACGGTGCTGGGGCAGGGCGTCGACCACGTGGGCGCGCTGTACCGGGTGACGAACCGCCTCTACAACCGGAAGTCGATCTTCTCCAACCTGCAGGACGGCGCCGCCGACCTCGACGCGGTCCTCGCGAGGACCTTCGCGAAGCGCTCCGTGACGACCGTCGGGGCCCTGGCGTTCTTCACCGCGCGCGCCTGAGCGCGGCGCACGGCGGGGGCGCGGGGGCCGAGCTCGGCGGCGCGCCGCGGCCGCTCCTCACCCGGGCGGCACGATGGGTGAGGTACGCTGCGCGAGCGTCGTGGGGAGGGTGCGGGGCCCACCCTCGTCGCAACACGAGGTCGCGCCGTGTCGCCGCGCGCAGAGGTGTGGTTTCATCGCGAGCGACCATGACGACGCGCGGTCACGTCGAGCTGCTCCTCACTGCCACCGCCGTCTGGCTGGGCTTCTGGGCCGCCGGCCTGCCCGACTACTACCAGCAGTACGCCACGCGTTCCCTCGTCGTGTTCGAGGTGCTCCTGCTCGCTCCGGCCATTGTTTACGGGCGAGTGAGGAAGGACCGTCGTGGGTACGAAGCGCCAGCGCAGCAGAGCGGGTCGAGGTACCGTTCCGCCGAAGTTCGCGGTGTCGCCTTGGACGGGTAATCGCTGCCCGACGCCTGGAATCCGCAAGGGATCCAGCGTCGGTTGTCACGATAGAAGTCGGGAAACCGCGGAAGACGCCGCGTCGGGATGAGTTCTTCTGTCCCTATCGCATTCGCGGGCTCGGGGACGACGCGGTTCGGGCTGCATACGGCGTTGATGCCATACAGGCGCTCGAGCTCGCAATGCACGCGGTCGGCACAGCGGTGTGGGGTCGGAAGGACTTGCGCTTCCTCGGCTGCTACGTCTCGGTCTGCCTGGTCCTCATGACCTGCTTCTCTTGCGGGATCCGGAGACCCCGGGCAGCGGCCTGGGCGGCGGAAGTTGAGAATGGAGGCGAGGGCGGGCAGCACTGCCGCGCTATCGTTTGGACTCGCGAGGAGACTCTCGGACCGAAGCACCGCCCTCATGAGGTTCGGTGCGAGGGACTATCCGACCACCTACGGTGGCGGCAGCCCGTGTGCGCGCAGGAACGTCAGCCTGTCCCAGTAGCCGCGCTGGAGCACGATCTTCCCGTCCCGCACCTGGTAGAACCCGCACCCGTGCACGGTGGGCGCCCCTGGTGCGCTCGGACTCCCGCCGCGCCACTCCCGGATCCCCTCTCGCTCCCCAGCGCGGTTGACCACCTCCGCGCTCGCCCGGGACCGCGAAGAACCCTCGAGCCTTGCGATCGCCGCCTTGCCGCGCAGCGGCTCCTCGGCGACCTTGGTTCACGGCCCGTCCGCGAGAGCGCCATGGCGCGTCCACGTCGCGCGAGACGAAGGCGCGGTGGGGCCCACGACTTCCGTCGGTGTCATGCGTCCTCCTGGTCGGCGCCCGGAGCGTCTCGCACGCTTCGCGGAGCGACCGCGACGCGGCGCGCCGGCTACCGGGCCCGCTTCGCGCCCTCGCCCTGGATCCGCCGCGCCTCGGCGGCCGCCTCGCCGGTCGCGCCCGCCTTGAGGGCGCGCTCGGCGTGGGTCTTCGCGGCGGCGGCGTCGCCGGCGGCGAGGGCGGCGCGGGCCGCGGCGAGCCGCACGGCGGGGTCGCGGGGGGCGAGCTCGGCGGCGCGCTCGGCGGCGCGCCGCGCCTCGGCGGGCTCCTTCTCGGCGAGCCACGCGGCCGAGAGGAGGCGGAGCGCCGTCGCGTCACGCGGCGCGGCGAGGAGGACGATGTCGAGGTCGGCGCGCGCGGCGGACGGCTGCCCCGCCGCGAGGCGCGCCTCGCCGAGGGCGCGGCGCGCGGCGAGGTCGGACGGGGTCCTGCTTCGCGGCGCGCTCGAGGGGCTGGACCGCGTCGGCCGGCCGCCCCCGGGAGAGGAGGAGGGTGCCGAGGGCGAGCGCCGGCTCGGGCTCGGCGGGCTCGCGCTCGGACGCGGCGCGGTACGCCTGCTCGGCGTCGTCGAGCTGCGCGGCGGCCTCGTAGGCGCGCCCGAGGGCGACCTGCGCGAGCGGCGGCGGGCTCGCGGCCGAGGCGAGCCGCTCGAGCAGCGGGATCGCCCGTTCGGTCCGGCCGGTCGCGACGTCCACGAGCGCGTACCAGACCGCCGCCTCCGCCGGCATCTTGCCCTCGCGCGCGGTGCGCTCGAGCTCGGCGCGCGCCTCGCGGTACTGGCCGAGCCGGTAGCGCGCGATCGCGCGCTGCACGCGGATCGCCCGGCCCTCCTGGCCGTTCGTGGCGGCGATGGCGTCGGCGAAGCGGCCGCGGCCGATGCGGGCGCGGGCGAGGAGCACGCGGTGCGAGACCTCGCGCGGCTCGAGGCGCACGGCCCGGGCGGCGGCGGCCTCGGCCTTCTCCCAGGCGCGGGCGGCGAGCTGGATCTCGGCGAGGGCGGCGGCGAGCGGCGCGGACTCGCCGAGGGACTCCGAGGCGTGCGCGAGCCGCGCGGCCCCCTTCGCCGGCTCGCCCGCGCCGGCGAGGGCGCGCGCGAAGGCGATCTCGAAGCGGACGCGGAGGTCGCGCGGCGGCGCGCTCGCCTCGTCCGCCTCGACGGCGGCGAGCTCGCGGGCGGAGACGTCGAGGTCCTTGCCGAGGGCGAGGCGCGCCTCGGCGGCGCCCACCGCGGACCGCGGGTGGGTCGGGTGCGCCGCGAGCGCCGCGCCGTACAGCGCGAGGGCGCCGCCGGCGTCGCCGCCGGCGAGGGCGAGGTCGCCGAGGTCGGACAGCGCGCGCAGGAGCGGCGGGTTCGCGTGCGCGGCGAGCTCCAGGCGGCCGCGGGCGGCCTCGCGCTCGCCGCGAGCGGCGAGGATCCGCCCCGCGAGCGCCTGCACGAGCGGCGCGGACGAGGGGCGCGCCGCGAGCACGTCGGCCTCCGCCTGGCGCCGCTCGGCGGCGCTGCCGGCGAGGAGCCAGCGGGCCGCGACGGCGCCGTCCGAGGCGCCGGGGTCCTCCGCGAGGTCCTTCGCCACGCCGCGCGCGTCCTCGTCGCCGTGCTCCGCGGCGAGCACCGCGGCGACCTGCGCCGCGAGCGAGGCGACCTCAGGGTCCGTCTTGGCGCGGCGGCGCGCCTCGGAGAGCAGGCGGTGCGCCTCGCGCAGAGAGCCGAGCGTGTCGCGGGCGAGCCCGGCGCGGCCGCGGCCCGCCGCGACCAGCGCGAGGGTCTCCGCGTTCCGCCGGTCGATGACGGCGTAGACCCCGGCCGCGGCCGCGAGCGCGAGCGCGAGGGCGGAGAAGACGAAGAGCCGGCGGTGGCGGTCGACGAAGGAGGGCGGCGGCTCGGGCACGGCCGTGAGCCGCGCGCGGAGCTCGCGCTCGTACTGCTGCGCGATCCGCTCGGCCTCGGCGGGGTCGTGGCCGCCGTCCGGGCGGCGCCTCGCCGCCGCCGGGGCGGCGACCTCTCGCGACGCCCCCGGGATCATGTGGAGGAGCGAGCGCTGGGCCTCGTCGGGGCGCGCGGGCGGCGGAGAGCCCGGGGGCAGCGGCGGCGGCCGCGGCGTGACGCGCGGGGGGACGGGCCTCGCGGGCGCGGTGCCGGCGTTCGCGGCCGGCGCCGCGGCGGCGGCCGGCGCGTCGCCGGCGCCGGGATCGCCGGGATCGCTCCGGACCGGCGCGGCCGCGCGGGCGGCGGCGACCTCGGCGGGCTCCGGAGGGGCGGCCGGGGCCGGGGCCGGGGCCGCCGCGGCGGCGAGCGGCTCGTCGCCCGGCGCCGGTGGGCCGGGCCGGACCGGAGAGGAGCCGCCCTCGCCGCCCGCCTTCGCCCGCGCCTCGTCGAGCCAGCCCTTCACCCGCGGGTCGCCCGGCTGCAGCTCGGCCGCGCGGGCCAGGGCGGGCAGCGCCTCCCGGAAGAAGCCCTTCTTGAAGAGCGCCTCGCCGACGTGGTTGTAGGCGTAGGGGCTCGAGGGATCGAGGGCGATGGCGACCTCGAACTGCTCGTTCGCCCCCTTCGCGTCGCCGGACTCGAGGAGGGCGCGGCCCCAGACGACGCGCCCGAGGATAGAGGACGGGTGGTGCTCGAGGCCGCGCTGGCAGACCTCCACCGCGCGGGCGTGCTCGCCCCGCTCCACGAGCGCCTTCGCGAGCTCGACGAAGATGCGCGAGCGCGGGTCCGCCGCGAGGATCTGCTCGTACTTGTCGACGATGGAGGAAGCCATGTGGACGGCGCGCCGAGCGTACCACGCAAGCTCGGCCCGCCGACCCGGCGCGGGCAAGCCGCCGGGCGGGGATGTCGGCGCGTGTGGGTCGCTCGCGCGCGCGGACCCGGCGGCCCGCGCCGCGCGCTAGAACGGGATGTCGTCCGGCCCGCCGCCGCCACCCGGCGCGCCGCCGCCGCCGTGGCCGCCGCCCTCGGGCTCCTCGAAGCCGCCCGGCGGCTCGTCCGCCATGGGCCGCGCCCCGCCGCCGCCCGGGCCACCGGCGCCTCCGGCGCCGCCCGCACCGCGGCCGCCGAGGAAGCGGACCGTGTCGGCGACCACCTTCACCTTCGAGCGCTCCTGCCCGCTCTGCTTGTCCTGCCACTTGTCGGTCTTGAGCCGCCCCTCGACGTAGACCTGGCGCCCCTTCGCGAGGTACTCGCCGCACTGCTCGGCCTGCTTGCCCCACACCTCGACGTCATGCCACTCCGTCTCCTCCTTGCGCTGCCCGGACTGCTTGTCGGTCCACGAGCGGGAGGTGGCGATGCGGAGGTTCGCGACGGCCTGGCCGCCGGACGTGTAGCGGACCTCGGGGTCCTTCCCGAGGTTGCCGACGAGGATGACCTTGTTCACCATGGGGCGCTCTCCTTGCGTGGCCTGCGATCCCGCAGGCTTCAGGGCGCGGGCGAGAAGCCCGCGGCGAGGTCCGGACGCTAGCAGGGCGCTCTGACAGCGCGCCCGCCCGTTGGATCTACCCGCCGCCGCCCGCCCGCGCCGGCACGCTGCCGCCCGCCGGGACGAGCGCGGGCGCCGCGCGCGCGGCGGCGCCGGCGGCGATGGCGTCCTGGACGCGCGGCTCGAGCGAGCGGGCGAACGCGCCGGCCTCGCCCTCCTTCGCCGCGAGGGCGCGGAGCGCCGCGAGGAACGGGTGGTCGCGCTCCTCGCTGCGGCCGAGGCCGGAGCCGAGGACGCCGAGCGCGGCGTCCTGCGCCGGGCCGGGGGCGGCGCGCAGCGCGGCCACGAGCTCCTCGGGCGCGGCGGCGGCCACCTCCGCGAGGACGTCCGCGATGGCCGCGGCGAGCGCCCCGTCGGCGGCCGACGCGGGCGCGAGCTCGACGAGCTTCGAGGAGCGCCTCCGGCATCCCCTCGCCGGCGAGGTCGCCGAGCGACGAGAGCACCGGGCGCGGCTCCTCGTCGGCGCCGGCGAGCCACAGGCGCGCGACCACCTGCGGATCGGCGGGGATCGCCTCGAGGAACGTCCGCCGCGAGGTGTCGCCGTCCGGCTCCGAGAGGTACACGCACTCGCCGATGGCGAGGCGGAGGGCGGGCTCGGTCTCGGTGCGGAGCGCCGAGCGCAGCAGGTGCACGTTGCGCTCGTCGCCGGCGCGCCCGAGGGCGTAGTAGGTCTTGAGCGCGGCGGCGAGGTCCGCGGGGGCCGCGGTGGTGGTCTCCGCCGGCGCGCCGCGCGAGGCCGCGATGGCCGCGCCGAGCGCCCCCGGGGGGCCGCCGCTCGCCGCGAGCGCGCTGCCGATGGCGTCCACCGAGCGCACCACGCCGGCCGGGCGCCCCGGGTAGTCGTTCACGAGGACGGAGAAGGCGAGGGTGCGCCGCCCGGCGGTCTCGACGTAGCCCGAGAGGCTCGTCACGTTCCCCTCGACGAGCGTGCCGGTCTTCGCGCGCAGCCGGCCGACCGCCTCGGTCCCCTCCATCCGCCAGCGGATGGTGCCGTCGCGGCCCGCCACGGGCAGCGACGAGAGGTACTCGGGCAGGAGCGCCGAGCGCTTCCACATCGCGCGGAGCAGGGTGACGAGCTGCCGCGCGCTGAAGCGGTTCGTGTCGTTCAGCCCCGAGCCGTTCTTCATGACGTAGGCGCCGCGCGAAACGCCGATCTCGGCCAGGAACTCCTCGGCCGCGGCGACGCCCTTGCCCCAGGTGCCGGGCGTCCCCTTCACCTCGGCGCCGAGGGTCTTGATGAGCTGCTCGGCGACGAAGTTGTTCGAGGTCTTGTTGAGGCGGCGCACGACGTCGGCGAGCGCGTCCGAGGTGGCGACGTGCACGAGCCGCGCGCCCTGGGGCACCTCGCCGAGGCGCACGCGCCCGGTCACCGCGACGCCGCGCAGCTGCAGGAGCCGCTTCAGCGTGTGGCCGAGGTACAGCCCGGGCTCGTCGATCCGCTTCCACGCCACCTGCGGGCGGCTGCCGAGCGGGATCCTGCCCTCCACGACGATGCGCTGCCTCCCGCCGGCGCCGACCGAGGAGACCGTGAGGTGGCGCGCGCCGCGCCCGCCCACGGTGGTCGCCCGGTTCTCGATCTCGAGGAAGTCGCTCGCCGGCTCGAGCTCGACGCGCGCGCGCTGGCCCTTCCGCTCGGCGGGGGCGACGTGGATCGCCACGGTGTTCCAGTTGAGGGACGCCGCGCCCGCGGGCGCGAGGTAGCTGCGGTCGCCGCTCTCCTGGTCGAACCCCGGCCCCTCCCGCACGTCGTCGAAGAAGCTCTCGTCCACCACCACGTCGCCGATGCGGCGCAGGCCGAGGTGCGCGAGGTCCCCGGCGATCGCCCACAGCCGCTCGGTCACGAGCGTCGGGTCGCCCTTCCCGCGGACGTGGAGCGCCCTCACCGAGGGCGAGCCCTTCGACGCCGGATCGACGAGGAACTCGGTGGAGAAGCGGTACTCCGGGCCGAGCCGCGCGAGCGCCGCCGCGCTCGTGACGAGCTTCACGTTGGACGCCGGGTTCAGGAGGACGTCCGCGTCCTTCGCGTAGAGCACCTGACCGCTCTCCACGTCGGAGACGAGCACGCCCGCCCGGGCGCCGGCGAGGGGGCCGCCTTCGATGATGGCGCGCAGCGCCGCGTCGAGCTCGCGACTTCCCGCCGCAGGCTCTGCGGCGTGGGAGGGGAGGGCGAAAAGGGAGAGAAGCGTCGCGGCCAGGGCGGCGGAGGTACTCATCGCTGGAGCTTCCTTTACCACCGGAACGACGGGCGCGTGGGGGGCATCCGGGCTAGCCGGCGATCGCAGGAATGCTCGAGGACTGCGAGAAATTTCGCGGGCATTGACGTTTTGGCGCAGGACCGCTTAGGGTGGCCCCGTGAGACCGGGTCGCACGGACGGCGCGGAAGACGCGGCAGAGCGTCGCACCACCGAGGCGCTAGAGCGCTTCGAGGAGTTCCTCCGAAAGAAGGACCTCCGGCTCACCGAGGCGCGCGCGGCCATCGTCGAGGCGGCGCTCGCCCGCTCGGGCCACTACCCCATCGAGGAGCTCATCGCGGACCTCAAGGCGCGGGGCATCCGCGGCTCGAAGGCGACCGTGTACCGGACGCTGCCGCTCCTCGCGGAGGCCGGGATCCTCCAGCCGGCGCTGCTCGCGGGGGACTCGAGGAGCTACGAGACCACCTTCGGGCACGAGCACCACGACCACCTCGTGTGCGGCCGCTGCGCGAAGGTCGTGGAGTTCGGGTACGAGCCGCTCGAGGTCCTCCAGCGCGAGCTGGCCGGCCGCTACGGCTTCCGCCTCGAGGCGCACCACCACGAGCTCGTGGGGACCTGCCCGGAGTGCCTCGAGAAGGAGCGCGCCGCGCCCGCCCCGCTCCCGCTGCCGGAGTGATCAGCGCCCGGCGGCGTTCACCGCGGAGCGGACGGCGGCGCCGTGGGCGAGGCGCGCCTCCACCCGCTCGACGAGGGCGCGCCGGGCGCGGGCCACGTCCGGCGGCGAGAGCCCGAGCGCGCCGCCGACCGCGAGGTCGAGCTCGCGCTGGGCGGGACGGTCGAGCATCGCGCGCAGGTCGGTCGTGACCGGATCGCGCGCGAGCGCGGCGCGGAGCGCCTCGAGCGGTCGCGCGAGCCGCGCGAGCGCCGCGGCGGCGGGGAAGGGCGCCGCGGCGAGCACCCGGCAGTCCACGTCGGCGATCGCCTGCGCGCCCGTGAGCTGCCGCGCCCCCTCGTCGATGGCGAGGCGCACCGGGGTCGCCGACAGGGCGAGCGCGAGCTGCCACGCCGGCGGGCCGCCCTCGCGCGGGAAGAGCGCGTGCCACTTCTTGTCCTCCCACAGCCCCGCCTCGTTCAGGAACGCGAACGCGCGCGCGCCGATCTTGGCGGGGTAGAGCACCGGCGCCGGCCCGCGCCCCGGCGCGAGCCGCCACCACGGCGACCGCGCCGCGCACGTCGGCCGCCGGTGCACGCCCGCGCGCTCGCCCGCGGCGAGGTAGCGCCGCGCCGCCTCGCCGGGCCGCGCGGGCGGCCGGAAGAGGACGCCGGCGGGCGCCGCCGCCTCGGGGGCGCGCGCCTCCTTGAGCGTCGCGAGCAGCGGCAGCACGTCGGCCTCGTCGAGCCGGACCTCGCCGGCGAGGGCCGACGCGAAGCGCCGCCCGCCCGCGGGGCGCAGGTGGAAGAAGGCGTTGCACCCGGTCTTCGTCCCGAACCGCACGTCGCACACGTCGCCGAGCCGGAGCGCGCCGGCCGGCGCGGGGGCCGCGGCCCGCCTCAACCGGACGCGCGGGCCGCCCCGGCCGCGGGCGAGCGCGACGAGCTCCCGGTCGGCGAGCTCCGCGAGGGGCACCGCCGCCTCGGCGCCGGGCGCGTCCGCCGCGCCCTCGGCCCACACCGCGAGGAGCGTGTCGACGGAGGCGGCGAAGCTCCCCGCCGCGCGCGAGCGCAGGCGCAGCACGAAGCCGCCGCGCGCCCGCGCGTCGGCGACGAGCGGCGCCGACGAGCGCGAGACGTCGAGCGCCCGGGGCCACACCAGGGCGGCGACCGGCGCGCGCCGCAGCGCGAGCGCGGCGAAGTGCGCGGAGAGGTCGGCCTGGCGCGAGAGCCCGCTCGCGCGCGCCGCGCGGGCCTTCGCCTGGGCGCCGAGCGCCTCGTGGCGGAGGAACGGGGGGTTCGCGAGGACGAGGTCGGCCGGCGGCCAGGTCGCCCCGAGGGCGTCGGCGCGGCGCACCTCGGCCCGCGCGCCGAGGAGCGCGAGGCGCGCGCGGGCGGCCTGCGCCGCGAGCGGGGCGACGTCGAGGCCGCGCAGCTCGAGGGCGGCGCCGACGCCGCGCGCGAGGGCCTCGGCCGCCGCGAGGAGCGCGCCCCCGCCGCAGGCGGGGTCGAGGACGAGGGCGCCGTCGAGGGCCCGGGCGAGGGCGGCGTCGGGGCGGCCGGCGAGGAGCGCCTCGAGGGCGTCCGCAGGCTCGGGCCCCCCGCGCCGTCGCGCCGCGTGCGCGAGGCCGGCGGCGGCGAGGAGGCGCGCCTCCGGCGCGGGCGTGAAGACCGCGCCCCGGGCGCCCCCGAGCGCGCGCGCGCAGATTGCCTCGAGGAGCGAGCCGTCGATCCGCCCGGGCGAGGGGGCGCGCTCCGAGGCGACCTCGAGCCCGGCGAGGGGCCCGTCGCGCGCCCCGCCGAGCCGGAGCGCCGCGGCGGCGAGGCTCGCCTCCGGGTCGAGGTGGGCGAGCGCCGCGAGGGCGCGCTCTCGCGCGGGCGCGGTCACGGGGCGAGCGGGACGTCGAGCAGCGGCGCGCGGCGCGCCTCGGGGGCGTCGAAGTGCCACCACTCGGCGCGGTTCGGGCGGAACCCCTCCGCCTCGAGCGCCGCGCGCAGGAGGTCCCGGTGGCGGCGCGCCGCCGCCGGCACGCCCGCGACCGCGCCGGCGCGCGCCCTCGGCCCGAAGGCGTCGAAGTCGGTGGGGAGCAGGACCTCGCCCCCGTCGGCCTGGGCGAGCCCGACGTCCACCGCGGCGGCGCGGTTGTGGTTCGAGCCGTGGGCCGGGTCCGCGACGAGCCCGGGCTTCGGCACGCGCCGCCACAGCTCGCGCTGGACGGCGAGGGGCCGGTAGCAGTCGTAGAGCCGCAGGCGGAAGCCCGCCTCGCGCAGCCGCGCCGCCGCCCGCCCGAGCCGCTCCGCGACGGGCCGCAAGAGGAGGCAGCGCGCGCCGTCCGGGTAGAGCGGGCGGCCGGCGAGGTTCCGCGCCGTCGCGTAGCGCAGGTCGAGCACGGCGTCGGGGATCGCGTCCGCCACGTCCACGACGTCGGGGCGGGGGCGCGGGGGCGCGGCGGCGAGGAGGAGGGGGACGAGCGCCGCCGCGAGCCGGTTCACCGCGGCATTGTAGCGGCTTCGCGGCGGGCGCGGAGGCGGTCAGGCGCGCGCGCCGGCGTCGCCGCGGCCTTCGACGGGCGGGAGCGACCCGAGGCGCGCGCTCGGCACGGCGGAGAGGAGCAGGAGCAGCGCGCCCGCGAGGAGCTCGGCGGCCGCGGCCTGCCGCTCCGGCGCGGCGCGGCCGGCGACGAGGAGCCAGAGCGCGGGCGCCGCGAGCGCGAAGCGGGCGCGGGGCCACTCGAGGGCGGCGAGCGTCGCGACGCACACGAGCATCCCCATGGCCACGTCGTGGAGGATGGGGCCCACCGAGCCGTAGCCCAGGGCGAGCGGCGCGAGCATGAGCCCGAGCCCGACACCGAAGCTGCTCCACCGCGCGACCATGCACCCGAAACGTAGGCCGCGCCTCGGACGGAGCAAGGGGGGCGCTCGCTGGCCAGGGCGCCCGGACGGGGCTCGGGAGCCGCTGCCTCCCGACGGGCTCACCACCGGGTCCCTGGCATCGTCCGTGAACCCCGAGCCCTAGCCCGAGGCGATCTGAAGGCGCAGGCAAGTTCTCGGGTGACGACAAGGCGGCCTTCTACGAGAGCCTCGAAACTGGCCTTGTCGGGCCCCCCGCGTAGGATGCGGCCGCCCGCGACCGACGGACGGAGGATCTCCCCATGCCCCGCCGCCGATCGGGACCGCGCACGGACCCATCGATGACCTACACCGACGAACGCGTCGCCGCCGAGATGGGCAGGGTGCTCCTCGCGCTCTACCGGGCCGGCATGCAGGTGCGCCTGTGGCCCGACCCGCTCAACGGGCGCGCCGGCGCCAGGATCGTCGCGGGGCCGTCCGCGAAGCGGCGCCGGGCCGCGCCGCGCTCGACGAGCGGCAGCGGCGACTCCCCGCTCCAGGCGATCTACGCGGCGGTCGAGCGGATGAACGAGCGCGCGGGCGCGATCGTCGTCCCGCTCGACTGAGCTGCGCAGCTCGCCCTGACTGTCGGGGCGAGCGTCGGGCTTCGACAGGGTTGCGCCAGAGCGGCGCTACGCGAACAGGCCGTCGAGCTTCCGCTCGATGTCCTCCTGCACCTTCTGGCGCATCGAGCCGGGGACGAGCATCGGGAACTTGAGGTCGACCGTCACCTCGCCGTCGCGCACGAGGTAGGAGCCGGAGATCCCCATCTTCGAGACCTTCCCGGTCCGCGCGCCCTCGTCGCGGTGGTAGTCGAGCGACATCCTCTCGGCGATCCGCTCCATCACCGCGTCGACCTTGCTGTAGATCTCGCCCGCGCTCTTGCCGGGGAACGTCCGCTTGATCTGCGCCATCGTCCCTTCCTACCTCCGTCTCGCGTAGAGAGTTTCGTCGGGGCCCCCCGCTTCGGCAAACCCCTTGCGGCGCAGCGCGCAGGCATCGCAGCGGCCGCACGCCCGCCCCCGGACCGGGTCGTAGCACGACTGGGTCATGCGGTAGGGCACGCCGAGCGACCGTCCGAGCCGGATGATCCCCGCCTTCGAGAGCCTCACGAGGGGGGCGCGGATGCGCAGCGGCTTCCCGGAGACGCCCGCGCGGGTGCCGGCGCGCGCGACGCGCTCGAACGCCCGCAGGAACGCCGGCCGGCAGTCGGGGTACCCGGAGTAGTCGACCGCGTTCACGCCGACGTAGACGTCCTCCGCCCCGAGCGTCTCCGCGTAGGCGAGCGCCAGGGCGAGCAGCACCGTGTTGCGCGCCGGGACGTACGTGACCGGGATCTCCCGCGACATGCGCGCGAGGCTGCGCCCCTTCGGCACGGCGATCGCCGGGATCCGTGAGCGCCGAGCCGCCGAAGGCCGACAGGTCGACCTTCACGACGCGGTGCTCCGCCGCGCCGAGCGCGCGCGCCACCCGCCGCGCCCGCGCGAGCTCGCCGCGGTGGCGCTGGCCGTAGTCCACCGAGAGGCAGTGCGCCTCGAAGCCGTCGCGCAGCGCCACCGCGAGGCACGTCGTCGAGTCGAGCCCCCCGGAGAGGAGCACGACCGCCCGCCGCCTCGTGGACGCGCGCCTCGCGCTCACGGCGTCCCCTGGAGCGCGTACCGCGCCGCGCACGGGAGCGTGCACGTCCCGCAGGCGCTGCCCGGCAGCGCGCTCATCACCTCTACGAGGACGCCCTTGAAGCCGGCGGCCTCCCCGTCGACCCGCAGGACGTCGCCCGCCACGAGCAGGCGCAGGCCCGCGTTGCACGTCGGCGCGCAAGCGCCGAGGACCGCGCCGCTGGTGCTCACCTCGACGCGGTAGCGGTCGCCCGTCCGCTGGCCGTAGAGGACCGGCCCGCGCGTCCGGCACAGCGCCGCCGCAGGGTTCCCGGCGTCGGCGGAGAGCGTGCCGTCGAGCGAGATGGCCGCATGCTGCTCGTAGTCGAGGGCCGCGTCGCAGTCGGGCGTGCCGGCCACGTCGGCCACGAGGTCGTCGAAAGGCTCGATGGAGGGATCGCCCGCCGGGACGAGGGATCCCGTGAAGTGGAGCGTCGCGACCGCCTCGCCGGGGCAGGACTGCCCGGCCTCGTCGGAGCACGCGGCGAGGAGGAGGGCGGCGGCGAGCCCGGCGGCGAGGCGGAGCATGGGGGTGAATCTAGCCCAGCGCGGACGTGCGGAGATCGAGGAACGGCTCGGAGAGCGCGAAGAGGGCGAGGTCCCGGAGATCCGGGAGCGCGAGCGCCCGCGCGGGGTCGAGCGGCCCTTCGAGGCGCCGGTCGAGGAGGGCGAGCGCGTGGAGCGCCGGGCCGGGATCGCCCGCGTAGAGGAGCGCCACGCGGTTGGCGGTGCGCCGCAGCGCGGCCGTGAAGGCGCGGGGCTCCAGCTCGGCGAGCTCCATCGCGGCCGCGGCGCCCAGCTCGCCCGCCTCGGCGCGCGTCTCGGCAGGGACGTTCGCCTCGAGGACCGCGAGGAAGGACCCGGCCCGCTCGGCGGGCAGGCCGCAGGACGGCGGCGAGCCTCCCGCGAACCGGCAGGCGAGCTCGAGCAGGATGCCGACGTCCTTCGGCGAGAACTTCCCGGCGAGCGTCCAGCCGTGGTCGAGGAGGTCGAGGGTGCGGGCGGCGAGGAACGCGAGCGACGCGGCCGGCAGCTCGGTCACCGGGGCCGTCAGGATCACCGCCGGCGGGTGGCAGTTCTCGAGGGCCACCTCGAGCCCGGGCCGCGAGGAGAGGAACGTGTCGTGCGGGCGCGTCCGGAGCGCGCGCGCCGCGGCGTCGAGCGTGGCGGCGAGGACCGGCGCCCGGTCCGGGGCGAGGCGGTCCGCCGGGGTCGCGCCCCGGCGGCCGAGGTCCGCGGGGAACAGCGGCTCGAGCCACGGCGCGAGGAGCCGCAGGAGCCGCGCGAGCGGCCCCACCGCGCCGGGCGCGGCGATCCGCGCGCGGAGCTCCTCGGACACCTGCACGGCGAGCCGCCCGGGGATGGGCGGCGCGCAGGTCGCCGGCGCGACGAACGACGCGAGCGACGCGGCGATCCGCGCGCGCTCCATCGGCCGGACCCCGGCCTCCGCCGGGGCGCGCTCGGCGACGTGGGCCGCGATCTCGGCGACGCCGGCCAGCGCCTCGCCGTCGGACGGGTCGGCCCGCGCGAGGTCGAGCCAGATCTCGAGGGCGCGGTGCGACGTCTCGGGGTGCGAGCTCCAGACCTGCACGAGCTCGCGGAGCGTGTCCGGGTCCTCCGGCGCGAGGGCGAGCGCCTTCTCGAGCATCACGCCCGCCCGGTCGGTCTGCCCGAGCCGGTCGCGCAGCACCTCGGCGAAGTGGCGGAAGCGCGCCGCCGCGGCGGTGGGGTCGTGCGGCGCGACCGCGTCCGCGCACGCTTCCCCGAGCAGCACGTACTCCTCGAAGAGCCCGAGCTGCTCGGCCACGCGCCCGAGGTCCCTCGCCACGAGGAGGTCCGACGGCTCGCGCGCGAGCGCGATCGAGAGCCGCTCGTACGCGCCGGACAGATCGCCGGCCTCCAGCCGGAGCCGGCCGTCCCGGGCGTAGTCCTGGGGATCGCCCGAGTCGATGGGCGGGAGCGACGACTCGACGTCGAGCGCCTCCTCCTCGTCGGCCGCGAACGCGAACGCATCCTCCTCGCCGCCGTGCGCCTCGGGCGACGCCGCGTCGCCCGCTGCGGCCGAGACCGGGTCGTTCGCGGCCTCGGCCGGGAGGGCGCCGTCGCCCGGCGGGGGGGACGGGGCCGCGCCGGGCTCCTCCGGCGGCGCCTCGGGCTCCGCCGCGCCGCCCTCGAAGGCGATGGGCGTCTCGGCGGCCACGCCGGGCTCCTCCGGCGGCGCCTCGAGGTCCGCCGCCCCGCCCTCGAAGGCGATGGGCGTCTCGGCGACCGCGCCCGGCTCCTCCGGCGGCACCTCGAGGTCCACCGCGCCGGCCTCGAACGCGAACCAGGTCTCGGGCGCGTCGCCGTCCGCGCGGCGCTCCCTCGCCTCGGCGGCGCGCGCGAGGCGGGCGTCGTCCGGGGCGACGAGGGCGGCGAGCCCGGCGAACGCCGCGTCGCGCGGCGGATTGGCCAGCACCGCGCCCTCGAGCGCGTCGGCGGCGCCCTCGCGGTCGCCGCCCCGCTCGAGGTGCGCCGCGAGGCGCTCGAGCAGCTCCGCCCGGGCCGCGCCGGCCTCCGCGTCCGCCTGGGCGCGCAGGACCACCGCGACGCCGTCGAGCGGCCCGCCGGCGGGCGCGCCGGCCGGCGGCGCCTCCTCCGCGGCCGCGCCGAGCTCCTCGAGGAGCGCCCGCGCCTCGGCGGCGCAGCGCGCGGCGGCGGGGGAGGGCGAGGCGGCCGCCCGCGCCAGCGCGGCGCGCAGCGCGGCGATGGCCCCGCCCTCGTCGCGGAGCCGGTCCGAGAGGAGGCGGCCGAGCCGCAGGTAGATCGCCGCGGCCTCGGCGGGATCGGCGGCGGCGCCGCCCTCCTCCCAGAGCCCCGCGGCGATGCGCGTCCAGTCGTCGGGCCGGTCGTCGAGGGCCGCCAGTGCGTCGAGCGTGGGCCCGTGCCCGGGATCGAGCTCCAGCGCCGCGAGCAGCGCGCCGCGCGCGGCCTCGAGCCGGCCCGCCTCGGCGAAGAGCCGCCCGCGCTCGCAGCGCAGGTCGCGGCGGCGCTCGGCGGTGGCCCACGCGCCGAGGGCCTGCTCGTGCTCGGCGGCGAGGTCGACCCAGGCGTCGACGCCGCCGCCCGAGGCGAGGGCGAGGTCGGCGGCGCGCGCGAAGGCCTCGGGGTCGGCGGGCGCCTCGTGGAAGATCTCGAGCCACGCGCGCGCGGCGTCCCCGGCCCGGCCCGCCGCGTCGAGCGCCCGCGCGAGCTTCCGCGCGTGGGGCGCGCGCCAGTCGCCCGGCAGCGCCGAGGGGTCGATCCCGGCGAGCAGGTCGGCCGCGGCGGCGACGTCGCCCGCGGCGAGCGCCTCCGCCGCGCGGAGCGACTCCTCGGGCACGCAGCCGGGCCTCGCGTGCAGCGCCGCGCGATAGGCGCGGACCGCGTCCCCGTGGCGCCCCGCGTCCTCGAACAGGCGGGCCGCGTCGAGGGCGGCGCGGCCCGCCTCCTCGCCCTCGGCCCGGATGGAGGCGGAGAGGTGGGCCCGGGCCGCCGCGGCGCCGTCCCCGAGCTGCGCCTCGAGGCGGGCGCGGGCGCGCCACGGCTCCGGGGAGTCGGAGTCCGCGTCGCAGGCGAGGTCGAGGGCGGCACGCACCTCCCGGGCGTCGGCGCCGCCGCGGGCGAGCGCCTCGGCCGCCTCGACCCAGGCCGCGGCGCGCGCGCCCGGCTCCTCGAGCGCGCTCGCGCGATCGGCGGCGGCGCGGGCGGCGGCGAGCGGGTCGTCGTCGGGCGCGCGCACGTCGAACGACGGCTCGACCCCGGGCGCCTCGTGGAAGGCGGGCTCGGGCGGCTCGGCGAGGGCCCGCGCGCCCTCCGCCGCCTCCGGGGCGGCCTCGGCCGCGGCCGGCGGGGCGGCGAGGACGCGCGGCGGCGGCGGGGCGGGGACGCCCAGCTCCTCCGCGAGCGCCGCCTCGTCGGCGAGCGCGGCCCGCAGCTCCGCCTCGGGCCCGACCACCGCGGCCCGGTTCACGCGGAAGCGCGCGGCGGCGAGGGCCGAGCCCGTCTCGCCGCGCCGGGCGTGGCCGTGGGCGACCGCCGACCAGGCCTCGGCGGCGCGGGCGTCGCCGGGGGCGAGGACGACCGCGCGCTCGAGGTGGGCGATCGCCTCGCCGTCCTCGCCGTCGCGGACGAGGGCGAGGCCGAGCCGGTAGCGCGACGGCGCCTCGGCGGCCGCCGGGACCGCGGCGGGGGCGGCCTCCCAGGCGGCCACGACCTCCCGGTCGAGCGCGCGCGCCTCGTCGTCGCCGCGGCCGGCGGCGACGCAGGTGGCGAGCGAGGCGAGCGCCTCGACGTCGCGCGGGTCCGCCGCCCGGGCCGCCTCGTAGGCGGCGATGGCGCGCTCCGTCTCGCCGAACGCCTGCAGGGCGTCGGCCCGGGCGCGGTGGCAGGCGCCCGCGTCGGCCGGAACCGCGCGCGCCCGCGCGACGAGGACGGCGTCGATGCGCTCCACCTCCACGGAGGCGTCGCGCAGGGCCTCGGCGAAGGCGGCGCTGTCCGCGGGCCACGCGGCGAAGGCCTCGCGGAGCGCCTCGCGGGCGCGCCCGTCCTCCTCCGCCGCGAAGAACCCGCGCGCCGCCTCGCGGAGCCGGGCCGCCCGCGCCTCGCCGCGGGCGTGCGCCGCGCGCGAGAGGAACAGCTCGGCCCGCTCGCGGTGCCGCCCGGCGTAGGCGTCGGCGAGCACGTTCGCGGCCTCGTCGTCGTCGGGATCCGCGCGCAGCACGCGGGCGAGGTGCGGGATCGCCTCCTCCCGCCGGCCCAGCTCGACGAGCAGCCGCGCGGCGGCGCGCGCGGCGCCGAGGTCGTCCGGCGCCCCGGCGGCGACGGCCGCCCACGCCTCCGCCTCGGCGGTGCGGTCGGCCCGGCCGGCGGCGCCCGCGAGGGCCTCGGCCGCGGCGCGGCGGAGCGCCTGGGCCGCGCCGGGATCCGCGCCGCGGTCGGCGCGCGCGAGGAGCAGGCGGGCCCGCTCGGCGCCCCGGTGCTCCTCCCCGAGGAGGTCGAGGAGCCGCTCCTCGGCGGCCTCGTGGTCCGGGACGTCGGCGAGCGCGGCGCGGAGCGCCGCCTCCGCCTGGAGCGGCGCGCCCGCGGCGCGGTGGGCGTCGGCGAGCGCGACGAGGGCGTCCGCGCGGGAGGGCCCCGGCTCGGCCCGCGAGACGCGGTGGGCCTCGAGCTCGACGAGCAGCGGCGCGCCGCGGTCGCCCAGGGCGCGCGCCGCCGCCTCCAGGGCGCGGGCGTCCTCCTCGGAGCCGGGGCTCGCCGCCCAGGCGCGGCGCAGCACCTCGGCCACCCCGGCCGAGTCGCCGGCCTCCCGCAGGAGCGCGCCCGCCGCGCGGAGGCGCGCGGGAGATCCGGCGAGGTCGCCGTCCTCCGCGGCGAGCGCGTCGAGGCTCAGGAGGTCGCGCGCGGCGTCGGCGAAGCGGCCGCGCTCCCGCTCCACCGCGACGGCCTCCTCGAGCAGCTCGCGGGCCGCCGCCCGGTCGCCGGCGGCCTGCGCCGACGCCGCGGCGTCGCGGAGCGCCTCGAGGAAGACGGGCGAGGAGGCGCCGTCCGCGGCGCGGAGCGCCGCCGCGTGGAGCCGGGCGATCCGGGCGGCGAGCGCGGGGTCGCGCGCGGCGTCCTGGCGCGCGCGCCGGAAGAGCCGCTCGCCGAGGTCGCGGGCGTCGGCCTCGCGCAGCGCGGCGTCGCCCGCCCGGGCGAGGGCGAGGGCGCGGCCGCGCTGCGACCGGCAGGCCTCGGCCGCGTCGGCGAGGTCGCGGACCGCGCGGGCGCGGTCGGGCTCGAGCTCGAAGCGGCGCAGGGCGGCGTCGACGTCCTGCGGGCGCAGCGCGAGGAGCCGGTCGTACGCCGCCCGCGCGAGGTCCACCTCCCCGGCGTCGTCGGCCAGCTCCGCGGCCTGCCGGCAGAGCGCGACCGCCTCCTCGGGTGCGACGCCCGGGAGCCCCGCCTCGAGCAGCCTGCGGTGGAGGACGAGGGCCTCGTCCCCGCCGCCGCGCAGGTACAGGACGCGGGCGAGCAGCGGCGCGGCGAAGGCGAGGTCGTCCTGCGTGCGCGCGTAGGCGCGCCGCGCGCAGCGGAGCGCCGTCCCGGGGTCGTCGACGGCGAGCGCCGTCGCGGCGGCGGCCCGCAGCGCGTGGGCCGCCTCGCCCCGGTCCGCGGCGCGCCCCGCGAACGCCTCGAGCGGCGCCGCCGCGTCCCGGCCGCCGCGCCGCTCGCGCCGGTGGCGGGCGTGCTCGTCGGCGAGGGCGCGGTCCGGGGGCAGGGCGGCGAGCGCGGCGCCGAAGGCGGCGTCCGCCGCCTCGTCGTCGCCGAGCGCGGCGAGCAGGCGGGCGCGGTCGAGCAGGCGCGGCCCCGCCGCGGCGGGCTCGAGCTCGGCGAGGATCCCGAGCAGCTCCGCCACCCGCGCGACGTCGCCGCCGGCGAGCGCCGCCGCGCGGCAGGCCTCGACGGCGGCGGGATCCCGCGGCGCGAGGGCGCGCGCCTCCTCGGCGCTCGCCCGGGCCGCGGCGGCGTCGCCCGCGGCGAGCGCGAGCGCGGCGTGGCGGAGGAGCGCAAAGGGCCGCGCCCCGGTGGGCAGGAGCGGCACGACGGCGGCGAGGGCCTCGCGCTCGGCGGGGGCGTCGCCCCGGTCGCGGGCCCGCGCGGCGAGCGCCTCGAGGACGGCGCGCTCCGTCTCGCGATCCGGGCAGCCGAGGTCGAGGGCGCGGCGCAGGGCCTCCTCGCCGGCGCCGTCGCCCGCGGCGAGGGCCGCGAGGCCGGCCTCGGCGAGCCGCTCCGCCGCGTCGGGCTCGGCGCGGTCGCCGGCGCGCGCGGCCCGCGCGAGGAGCGCCCGCGCGGCCTCGGCGGCGTCGCCGGCGCGCGCGGCGAGGGAGGCCCGCAGCTCGAGGGCGTCGTCGTCCTCCTCGGCCCCGAGCCGGGCGGCGGCGCGCGCGGCCTCGAGGGCGGCCGGGGCGTCGCCGGCCTCGGCGAGCAGCCGCGCCCGCATGGCGTGGGCCGCCGCGGCCTCCGCGGGGGTCGCCTCCGCGCGGCCGGCGAGCCGGGCGAGGAGCGCGCCGCGGTCGGCCGCCGGGACGTGGGCGGCGCGCGGCGGCGTCGCGAGGGCGCGGAGCGCGGCGAGGGAGCCGGGCTCGAGGGCCAGCGCCTCGAGGGCGAGGCGCGCGGCGCGGGCCGGGTCCTGGGCGGCGAGGAGGTCGGAGAGCTCGAGGCGGACCCGCACCGCCTCGGCGCCGGAGGCGAGGGAGAGGCGGCGCTCGAGGAGCTCGCCGAGCTCCCGCCGGGCGCCGGCGGCGCGGTGCAGCGCGCCGAGGCGCGCGAGGGCGCCGTCGTCGTCCGGGTGGGCCTCGCAGTACGCGCCGAGGTGGCGGCGCGCCGCGGCGCCGTCGCCGGCCGCCGCCGCGACGCGCGCGGCGAGGACGAGGAGCCCGGGCCGCTCGCCCTCCTCGAGCCCCTCGCCGGCGAGCGCCGCCTCGGCGTCGGCGAGGGCGGCGCGCGGATCGTCCGGCGCGCGCAGCCGGGCGCGGGCGGCGAGCGTCGGCGCGAAGGCGGGATCGCGCTCGGCGGCCAGGTCGAGCGCCGCCGGGTCGCCGCCGAGGGCGTGGGCGCGGAGCGCGAGGTGCGCGCCCTCGCGCCCGGGCGTGAGCCGGGCGAGGGCGAGGAGCGCCAGGGCGGCGCCCGGGCCGTCGTCCTCGGCGACGCGGAGCTCGGCGAGGCGGGGCAGCGCCTCGGCGGCGAGCGCGGGGTCCGCCGCGGCGAGCTCGAGGGCGGCGCGCGCCCGGGGCGGGTCGCCGGCGCGCTCGAACAGGCGGGCGGCCTCGAGGTGGCGCCCGAGCCGGCCGAGCACCTCGCCGCGCGCGCCGTCGTCCCCGATCCGCTCGAGCAGCCCCTCGAGCACCTCCGCCGCGCCGGCGGCGCCGCGGTCGAGGGCCCGCTCCGCGTGCTCGCGCGCGGCGAGCGTCTCGCCGGCGGCGACCGCCGCCCGCGCGGCGCGCAGCTCGAGGGCCGGCGCGTCCGGCGGCGTCGAGGCGAGGAGCGCGCGGAGGCAGCCGAGGGCGAGGCGCGTGTCCCCGGTGCGCTCGGCCAGCTCCGCC
Source organism: uncultured delta proteobacterium (assembly GCA_963737085.1). Lineage (GTDB taxonomy): Bacteria > Myxococcota > Myxococcia > Myxococcales > Anaeromyxobacteraceae > Anaeromyxobacter. Next base: position 369,024 of record CAVTRR010000010.1, on the reverse strand, counting down.
TGCGCGCGGAGCACGCCGCCGTCGCCCGGAGACGCGGCGCGCGCCTCTGCGAGCGCCGCGAGGGCGAGGGCCGGGTCCGTGGGCGCGACCAGGCGGGCCCGCTCGAGGAGGAGGTCGGTCGCGAGGGCGGGCTCGCCGGCGGCGAGCGCCGCGCGCGCCCGCTCCGCGAGGAGCACCGCGAGCTCCGCCGGGCGCGCCGTCCGCCGCGCGAGGCGGAGGGCGGTCTCGAGCCGCTCGGGGGAGGGCGCGACCCGGCGCGCCGCGGCCGCCGCCTCCGTCGCGGCGGCGAGGTCGCCCGCGCGCTCGCAGGCGTCCGCGAGCGCGTCCTGGAGGGAGGCGGCCTCCGCGGCGTCGGGGGCGAGCGGCAGCAGGCGCAGGAGGGCGTCGCGCTCGGCCACGGCGTCGCCCCGCTCGCGGGCGAGGCGGGAGAGGCCGAGCAGGGCGGGCCGGCACGCGCCGTCGGCGGCGATGGCCGCGGCGAACCGGCTGCGCGCGTCGCCGGCGCGCCCGAGGGCGAGGGCGCCCTCGCCGGCCTCGGCGAGCAGGGCGGCGCGCGCGGCGGGGTCGGCCTCGAGCGGCGCGAGGCGGTCGAGGGCGGCCACCACCCCGGCGACCCGCCCGAGGCCGCGCTCGAGCGCGGCGAGCCGGCGGAGCAGCGTCGCGTCGTCCGGCGCGAGCGCCGCGGCCGCTTCGAGGTGGACGGCGGCGCCCTCGCGGTCGGCGAGGCGGCCCTCGGCGACGTCCGCGAGCGCGACGCGGGTGCGGACCGCGAGCGCGGCCGCGCCGGGCGCGGAGAGGTCGAGCGAGGAGAGCACCGCCGCGTGCTGGTCCGCCGCCTCCGCCCACTGCCCGGCGCGCTCCGCGGCCCGCGCGGCGCGCGCGTGGGCGTCCGCGCTCGGCGCCAGCTCGCAGGCGTCGCGGTAGCGGAGCAGGGCGTTCTCAGGGTGGCCGAGGGGGTCGTCCCACAGCGCGCCCGCCTCGAGCGCGTCGCGGGCCGCGGCGGCGCGATCGCCCCGGGCGAGGTGCAGCTCGCGGAGCCGGTCGAGGGCGCGCACCGCGCGGAGCGGCTCGCCCGCGCCGGCGCACGCCCGGGCGAGCGCCGAGAGCGCGTCGACGTCGTCCGGCGCGAGGCGCAGCGCCTGGTCGAGGTGGAGCCGCGCGCCGGGCGGGTCGGCCGCGAGGAGCAGCTCGCCGAGCTCGGCGTGGGCGCGGGCCTTCGAGGCCGGGTCCGGGTCGTAGGCGACGAGGCGGCGGCTCGCGCGGAGCAGCCCCTCCTTGTCGCCCGCCGCCCGCGAGAGGCCGCGCAGGGCGCGCAGCGCGGGGACGTGGTCGCGGCGCAGGCCGAGCGCGGTCTCCACGGCGAGGAGCGCGTCGGCGCGCGCGGCGCCCGGCAGGGAGAAGGCGGCCTCGGCGGCGAGCAGCGCGCAGAACTGCTCGCCGCGGCCGGCGGCCCCCTGCGCGAGGGCGGCCAGGGCGCGGGCGGCGCGCTCGTCCTCCCCGCGCCAGAGCCGCACCGTGGCCTCGGCGGCGAGGGCGGGCGGGAACCCGGGCCGGCGCGCGAGCCACTCCCCGGCGAGGTCGAGCGCCTCCTCGTGGAAGCGGTCCTCGAGGACGAGGAGCGACAGGAGCCGCTCGGCGGCGAACGGGTGCGCGGTCGGCGCCGAGCCCGCCGCGAGCCAGGCCTCGCGGGCGCCGGCGTAGTCGCCGCCGGCGGTGAGGGCCTCCGCCTCGTGGAACGTCCGCGCGCCCTCGTCGGCGGCGAGGAGCTCGGGGGAAACGGCGGTGGCCGCCGGCCCCACCGCGCCGCGGTCCCAGGCGATGCGCGCGACGCCCCCCGCGATCTCGGCCCGCGCCACGCGCGCCTCGGCCGAGCGCGGCAGCTTCCAGGCGCGCCCGGCGAGCACGCGGCGGAGGAGCGGCGCGAGCGGCTCGGGCGGCAGGCGCTCCTCGCCGATGGCGTCGAGGACCGCGCGCGCCACGTGCGGGAGCGCCGCGGCGGGCATGGGCGACGGCCCGAGGATGCGCGGCGAGTGGAACACGAGGGCGACGCCCTGCTCGCCGTGGGGCAGGAGCCCCGCGGCGAGCACGAACGGCGGCCCGCCCGAGAGCCGCCCCGCGATCTCGAGGAAGCCCTCGCGCGCCGCGAGCCGCACGTCCTCGACGCCGAACGCGGCGAGCCCCGCCTGCGCGAGCGCCGCCTCGGCGAGGGCCGGCTCCGCCACGACCGACAGCTCGACCAGCTCGGAGAGGCGGTGGCGGAACTGGCCCGCGCCCTGCCCGACGTCGAAGGGGAACTTGACGTCCGGGACCTGGAGCGTGAGCGACTCGAGGCGCAGCCCGGGGGCGATGGGCTGATCCGCGAGGCGCACCGCGGCGCCGCCGCGCTCGAGGCGCAGCTCGAAGCCCGCCCCGTGCCTCGACCCGGGGGTGGAGGAGGGGGCGGAGGCCGTGTCCTTGCGCCCCGCCATCCGGGCGGAATTCTACCCTGCGATCCGGACCTTCGCGAAGTCGGGCGCCCAGGGACGCGCGCTCATGCGCCCCGGCCTGACAGCCCGAGCCCCAGCCCGAGCCCGAGCCCCAGCCCGGCCGTTTCGGGCGCGGCGCGGGCTCAGGGGCGCCGAGCGGCGCCATCAGCGCGCCGCGGGAGCGGCGGCGGGAGATACGACGGCCGGCGCGCCCCGCCCGGTGGGGCGGGGGACGCCGGTGGGGGGCGCGTCGGGCAGGGCGCCGAGGACGCACAGCGCGACGGCGACCCAGAGCAGTCTCGCGAGCATGCCCCCGGGCTCTTCAAGGCCCGGGCCAGAGCCGGACGGCCCTCATTCCGCGGCGTTGCGCGGGAGGCGTGGGCGGGGAGCCACGCCGGGCGTGGCTCTGGGGCGACGGACGCCGGCGGCTACTGCTGCACGGGCCGCTGCTTCTGGCTCGCCGCGTCCTGCGCGACCTCGGCGGGCGGCTTGCGGTACACGACCACCGAGCGGCGCGACTGGAACTCGTCGTCCTCGCGGGCGAACACCGTGACGACGTTGTTGCCCGGCTTGAGCGGCAGGTCGGTCGCGAACTCCATCCTGGAGGTGTTCGCCGACTCGGGGACGACCTTGAAGAAGACCTTCTGGTCGTTCACGTAGACGTAGACGTCGCGCAGCCGCGACGCGCCGGGCTCGACGGAGGCCGGCATGGAGGCGGTGCCCTGCAGCTTCAGCAGGTCGCCCTCCACGACCGGGGCGCCGCGCAGCGGATCCGGCACGAGGGCGATGCGCGGCGGCTCGCGCTGCCAGGCCTCGGCGATCGCGCCGGAGCGCGGGCCGTGGGCCGGCCGGACGTCGCCGTCCGCGGCGAACGCGAAGCGCCCCTTCTGCCACTCCACGCGCCAGAACTCGCCCACCCGGGCGTCCGCCGGCAGGAGCGCGCCCTTCTTCGCCGTGGCGAGCGGCGCCGCCGACGGCGAGGCGCCGGTGCGGAGCACCGCCTCGGCGACGGCCACCCGCACCGCGCCCTTGGCCGGCGCGACCGCGGGCTCGTCCTTCGCGACGGGCCAGTCGAGCTTCTCGGACACGTACTCGTCCATCTTCTCGTCCACGATCATGACGCGGACGGGGAGCGTGTCGGACTTGGAGCCGCGGCGCAGCTCGACCTCCATGGTGGCGGACTTCACCTCGCCGGGCTTCAGCCCGCCGAGCACCTCGCGCCCCTTCTTGATGAAGAGCTTCTCGTCGCCGAGGTTCTTCAGAGAGACGTAGGTCTTCTCGCCCGCCGCGCCGGGGCCGGCGTTCCGCACGTCCACCCGGATGGTGAAGGTCTCGCCGCGCTGCGCGAGGCCGTCGCCGTTGCCGCCCGCCTTGTCGTCGAGCTGCACGCTGAACGCGAACACGGGCTTCGGGACCTCCACGATGCCGAAGCTCGTCGCCACGTCGGGTGGCGCCTTGCCCGCCTCGTCCTCGAAGTGGAGGGTCACCTCGTCGCGCCGGGTGTCCATGCCCTTCGGGACCTTCACCGGCACCGTCCAGCTCTTCCGCTCGCCGGGGCGGATCGTGCCGAACACGAACTCGCGGCGGTCGAGGAGCGGGTTCTTCTCCACGGTGGTCCACGCGCGCAGCCGCCGGAACGGCGCGTCGCCGCGGTTCTCCACGGTGACGGTCCACGGCACGGTCTCGCCCGCGCGCTGGTCCTTGCCGATGGCGGGGACGACGGTGACGGCGGCGCGCGGCGTGCCCGGCGCGGCGGCGCCGGCCCAGTCGACGCCGAGCTCCTTGAAGCGGGCCTCGAGGCGGGCCTCCTCCTGCGCGTGGCGCTCGGCCACGAGGGACTTGGCGGCCTCGAGGAGCCGGGCGCGGTCCGCGTACGGCGCGCGCTTCAGCAGCTCGCGCGCGAAGCGGACCTGGTGGTCCTCGACGAAGCGGTCGGGATCGGCCTCCAGCTCCTCGTCCTCCTGCTGCTCCGGCGTGAGCTCGAGGTCGCCGTGCGGGGAGGCCGCGCCCTCGCGGCGCAGCGCCTTCGCGACGTCGTCCTCCTGCTCGTCGAGCAGGTAGCGCAGCTCGAGCGGCGCCTTCTCGACGCGGCGCTTCTTCTCCTTGCGGGCGGCCTCGAGCTCCTTCGAGCCGCTCGGGTTGGAGAGGTGGCCGTCGAGGTCCGCCTCGCCCATCGACCGCGGCGGGGCGAAGAAGTTCACCTGCTCCTTCAGCGCGCGGCCGGGGAGGAGGAGGACGTCGGGCGTGATGCCGACCTCCTGGATCGAGACGTCGCCGGGGGTGAGGTACTGCGCGATGGTGAGCTTCAGCGCGGCCTCCTCGCCCGGGCGGCCCGGCTCGGTGAAGTCGTGCAGCACCTGCACCGACCCCTTGCCGAAGGTCTGCCGGCCGATGACGAGGGCGCGGCCGTTGTTCTTCAGGGCGCCCGCCACGATCTCGCTCGCCGAGGCCGAGCTGTTGTTCACGATGACGACGAGCGGCAGCTTCGTGAGGTCGGAGGACTCGGCGTTCGCCTCCTTCACCTCGTGGATGCGCTGCTTGTCGCCGCCGCCGACGGTCTTCACGATGACGCCGTCGGAGAGGAAGAGGTCCGACACCTGGATCGCCTGCTCGAGCAGGCCGCCCGGGTTGCCGCGCAGGTCGAGGACGAGCCCCTCGAGCTTGCCGCCGGTCCGGACGAGCTGGTCCTGCAGCGCCTTCGAGAGCTCGCGCGAGGTGTTGGCCGAGAACTGCGAGAGCTTCACGTAGCCGACGTTCCCCTCGAGGAGCTGCGCCTGCGGGACGGTCTCGACCTGGATCACCTCGCGGACGAGGCTCAGCCGCTTGGGCTCGGTGAAGCCCGCCCGCATGATCGTGATGGCCACCCGGGTCTGCGGCTTGCCGCGCAGCCGGTCCACGGCGTCCTGCAGGTCGAGGTTGATCGTCGACTGCTCCTCGATCTTCTGGATCACGTCCTTGGGCTTGATGCCGGCGCGCTGGGCGGGCGAGTCCTTGATCACGCGGACGACGGTGAGGTTCCCGTCGCGCATCTGGATGACGAAGCCGATCCCGCCGAACTCGCCCCGGGTCTGGAGCTTCATCTCCTTGAAGTACTTGGGCTCGAGCAGGACCGTGTGCGGATCGAGCGTCGAGAGCATGCCGTTCACGGCCGCGTACTCGATCTCCTTCAGCTCCTTGTGCGCGACGAGGTGCTCCTGGATGAAGCCCATCGCCTCGCCGAGGACCGTGCGGATCTTCCAGATCGAGTCCACCCCGGAGATGTCGAGCTCGCGCTGCGCCTCGCCCACGGTGAGCGTGAGCTTCGGCGACTTCGCGTCGCCCTGCACCATCACCTCGGCGACGGTCTTCTCCACCGACTCGAGCGCCGAGACCACCATCTGCTTCGGCTCGAAGCGCGCCGGGTCGACGTAGTTGTCCTTCACCGAGAGGATGACCCGGGAGAGGATCGGCAGCCGGTCGAGGCGGTACTCGCCCGAGTCGTCGACGCGGGCGCTCGCGGGGGCCGCGCCCCGGTACGCGATCGCGGGCGGCGCGGCGTCCGGCTCGGCGCGGACGAGGCGAGCCGTGACGCCGAGGGCGAGGGCGATCGTGGCCGCCAGGGTGGCGAACAGCCGGAGGGGGCGGATCATGTGGGGGCGCCGGGGCGAGGGGGAGGGCAATCTGAAACCTTCGTTGATCAGCGAGGATAGGGTGGTGTTCCGGGCTGCGCAAGCGGATCGGGCGCCCGGGCCTTCTCGAGGGACAACGCGCGGGGTCGCGAACAATGCCCGTCGGACGGATTGCCCGGCGGTCCCCCCGCCGGGTCGAGCGCGGCGGCGGACGGCCGGGCTTCTCGCCGCCGGCGTCCGCGCGGGCGAGCGGCCGCTCCGGAGCGCGCGCCCCTCGGCCGATCCGCGGCGCAGGGTCCCTTCGACAGCGGGGGCCGGAGCCGGTATACGACACAGCCCATGTCGCTCGACGCCCGCACCGGAGAGAGCCCAGAGATCCGCGGCGTCGGCGACCTCGTCGGCTGGTTCCGCGCCCGCGAGCGGCCCCTCGAGAGCTGGAAGGTCGGCCTCGAGCACGAGAAGGTCCTCCTGCGCGCCGGCACCCTGGAGGCGGTCCCCTACGAGGGCCCCCGCGGCGTCGAGGGGGTGCTCCGCGGCTTCCTCTCGTTCGGCTACGAGCCGTTCGAGGAGGAGGGGCGCATCATCGCCGCCCAGAAGGCGGGGCTCACCGTCTCGATCGAGCCGGGCGGCCAGATCGAGCTGTCCGGGCGGCCCTTCGCGGACGTGCACGTCGTCGCGGCCGAGCTCGACCGGCACCTCGCGAAGTGCCGCGAGATCGCCCGCGAGGCCGAGGTCGAGTTCCTGGCGGTCGGGTACCGCCCGTGGGGGACGCCCGCGTCCTCCCCGTGGATGCCCAAGAACCGCTACCGGGTGATGCGGCCGTTCCTCTCGGCGCGGGGGCGGCTCGCGCCGGACATGATGGCGATGACCGCCTCGGCGCAGGCGAGCTTCGACTTCTCCGGCGAGCGCGACATGGCCGAGAAGCTGCGCGTCGCCCTCGCCATCCAGCCCGCGGTCGCGGCGCTGTACGCGAACTCCCCGGTGGTGGACGGCCGCGAGATCGGGTGGAAGAGCTACCGCGTCGCGGTCTGGGCGGAGACCGACCCCGCGCGCTGCGGCCTCCTGCCGTTCGCCTTCGAGCCGGGCTTCGAGGACCGGGCCTACCGGAGCTACGTGGAGTGGGCGCTCGACGTCCCGATGATCTTCCTGCGCCGGCGCGGCGGCTACCTCGACCCGGGCGGGCGGACCTTCCGCGCGCTCCTCGAGGGGGCGCTCCCCGGGGAGCGGCCGACGCTCTCCGACTGGGAGGACCACCTCACGACGCTCTTCCCGGACGTGCGCGTGAAGGGCGTGGTCGAGGTGCGCGGCACCGACGCCTGCGACCTCCGCATGACGCAGGCGCTCCTCGCCTTCTGGAAGGGCATCCTCTACGACCGCGCGGCGCGCGCCGCGGCCTGGGACGTCGTGAAGGGGTTCACGCTCGCCGAGCGGCGCGCCTTCATGGAGGCGGCCGGGCGCCACGGCCTCGCCGGCGCCGCGCCGGACGGGCGGCCCATCGCCGAGATCGCGCGCGCCCTCGTCGACGCCGCCTCGGGCGGGCTCTGCCGGCAGCATTGCTGCGGGCAGCGGGGCGACGACGAGCGGGTGTGGCTCGCGCCCCTCGAGGAGCGGGCCCGTACGGCGCGCTCGCCCGCGGACGACGCCCTCGACGCCTTCCGCCGCGGCGGGCCGCGCGCCCTCGCCGAGCACGTTCGCTGCGCGTGAGCGCCCTTCCGGGGAGGGTCCGGTCGCGCCCGCGCGCCGGGAGGGGCGGCCCTCGCGGGCACCTGTTCGCTCGCCCGCCGGCGGGTTAGGCCTCTCCCGTGCCCCTCGCGCGACTCGACGAGCAGCGCCGGCGTCCGGGCGTCCCGCGTGCGCGGGACGCCGACCTCCTCGTGGCGGCGCTCCGGATGCTCGCCGCGGCGCCGGACCTCCCGACGGTGATGGCCGTCGTGCGCCGCGCCGCGCGGGTCCTCTCCGGCGCCGACGGGATCTGCTTCGTGCTGCGCGAGGGATCGCTCGTCCACTACGCCGACGAGGACGCCATCGCGCCCCTCTGGAAGGGCCGGCGCTTCCCCGCGGAGGCCTGCGTCTCCGGGATCGCCATCCTCCGGCGGGAGCCGGTCGTCATCGAGGACGTCTACGCCGATCCGCGGGTGCCCATCGAGGCGTACCGGCCGACGTTCGTGAAGAGCCTCGCCATGGTCCCCATCCGCGCCGCCGACCCGCTCGGCGCCCTCGGCGCCTACTGGGCGCGCCGGCACCGCGCGACGCCGCGGGAGGTCTCGGTCCTCGGCGCGCTCGCGGCGGCGGCGGGCACGGCGCTCGCGAACCACCACCTCGCGGAGCGGCTCGAGCACGCCGTCCGGCTGCGCGACGAGTTCCTCGCGCTCGCGGGCCACGAGCTCAACACGCCGCTCGCCGCGGTGCGGCTCCGGCTGGACGGCCTCGCGCGGGGCGACGGCGCGGCGAGCCGCGCCGGCGACGGAGAGCTCGAGCGGCTGCGCGCGGCGCTGCGCCGGCTCGAGGACGTCGTGCGCGGGCTCGGCGAGTTCTCGCGCGCGAGCCGGGACGGTGTGTCGCTCGAGCGGGAGCCGGCGGACCTCTCCGCGGTGGTGCGCCGGGCGGTGGAGGACGTCCGCGCGCGGTCGCGCGCCGACGCGACCGGCACCGAGCTCCGCGTCTCGGCGGACGGCCCCGTCCTCGGCGAGTGGGACGGGGCGCGCCTCGGGCAGGCGGTGGCGCTCCTCCTCGACAACGCCGTGAAGTTCGGGCGCGGCGCGCCGGTGGACGTCCTCGTGGAGGACGGCGTGGCGGAGGCGGCGGTGACCGTGCGCGATCGGGGCCGGGGCATCCTGCCCGCCGACCGCGAGCGGATCTTCGAGCGGTTCGAGCGGGCGGCCCCGCCGACGAGCTACGGGGGGCTCGGCCTCGGGCTCTGGCTCGCCCGCGCCATCGCCGAGGCGCACGGCGGCACGATCGCCGTCGACTCCGCGCCGGGCGAGGGGGCGACGTTCGTGCTGAGGGTCCCGAGGCGATTGCCGGTCGAGCCCTGAGGCGGTCAGAGCGGCTCGAGGTCGGCCGCCCGCACCCAGCCCTCGGCGCCGGTCGCGAGCCGGACGCGGGTCGCGCCGCCGCGCGCCTCGAGCAGCCGCACCGCCGTCCCCTCCGGCAGCCGCAGCGACGGGCGGAGCGCCTCCTCCGGGCCGTCGCGCAGCGGGGCCTCGGCGGCGACGACGATCGCGACCGCGGCGCGCCGCTCCGCCGCGCGGCCGGCGAGGAGCGCCGCGCCGAGGGCGGCGAGGAGGGCCGCGAGGGCCGCGCCGAGGCGGAGGAGGGCGCGCGCGCGTCCCCGCGCCCGCCGGCCCAGCGCGAGCAGGAGGAAGAGGGCCGACCACGGCGCCGCGAACGCCGCCGCCGCCCACGCGTCGGGCGTGCGCTCCACCACGCGCGAGAGGAAGGGGCGCTCCGCCTGGCCGGCGCCGCGGCCGCGCGCGAGCGCGAGGTCCGCGCGGGCGCCCTCGTCGCGCGGATCGAGCCGGAGCGCGCGCTCGAAGCTCGCGACCGCCGCGCCGCGGCGCCCCGCCCGCAGCCGCGCCGCGCCGAGGTTCGCGTGGAGCGCCGGGCTCTCGAGCCCGTCCGCGAGGAGCGCCTCGTAGAGGCGCGCGGCGGCCTCCGCGTCGCCCGCCTCGAGCCGCGCGTTCGCCTCGGCGAAGCGCGCGGCGGGATCGCCGGCGGCGACGGAGAGGACGAGGGCGAGCGCGAGGGGGCTCACGCGGCGGCCTCCCCGCCGGCGCCGTCGAGCAGCGAGAGGGCCCGCTCGGCCCGGGCGAGGACGTCGTCCGGCGAGCCGCCGCCGCCGAAGCGCGCCGCGTCGCAGGCGTCCAGCGCCGCGCCGAGGCCCGCGATCGCCGCGGGCGGGAGCCCCGAGGCGGCGAGGGCGGCGCCGAGCTCGCCCCGGGTCATCCCCGTCACCGGCCGGCCGAGCCGGTCCGAGGCGAACCCGGCGAGCGCCCGCTCCAGCTCGTCGAGCGCCGCGGCCCGCTCCCCCGCGGCGAGCCGCCGCCGCGCGGCGTGGAGCCGCCGGCGGGCGAGCCGCCCGGCGCCGCGGGCGCGGCGCGCGGGCGCCCCCGCGGCCGCCCGCCGGCGCCAGCCGTCGCCGAGCGCGAGGGCGGCGAACAGGAGCGGAGGCGCCGCCACGAGGACGAGGAAGGGGGCGCGGCGCCAGGGCGGGGCGGCGCGCGGCGCGAGCGCGCCCTCGGCGCGGAGCGGGCCGAGGGCAGCGGCGAGCGCGGCGGCGCCGGTCGCGAGCGGGGCCGGCGCGGCGGCGCCGGGGAGGACCTCGACCCGGAGCGCGCGCGTCCGCGCCACCGCGTAGCGCCCCGCGCGCGGGTCGAAGAAGGGCCACTCCAGCGGCGGGATCGCGAGCGTCCCCGCCGCCGCCGGCACGAGCACGGTCTCGAGCGTGCGCCGCCCGCCGAGCCGCCCGTCCTTCGCGGCGACCTCGTCCGCCACCGTCGGCTCGAAGCGCCGCGCCGTCCCCAGCTCGGGCAGCCGCGGCGGCGCGAGCGCGCGGACGTTCCCGTCGCCGGAGACCGTCACGCGCACGGACACGGGCTCGCCCGCGGCGACCCGCGCGCTCGAGGTGGTCGCCTCGAGCTTCCACGCGCCGACGTTCACCCCGTCGAAGCCGGCCGGGGCCCCGGGCGGGAGCGGCTTCACGCGGAGCGCGACCGGCGCGCTGCGGCGGCGCGCGCGCCGGACGTCCCCGAACGGCGCGAGGACGGACACCGAGCCGGCGCGGACCGCGACGTCGAGCTGGTACGGCCCGATCTCCAGCTCGCCGGCGCGGGTCGGGAAGAGCGCGACGCGCTGGAGCAGGTACGCGCGGGTGGGGACCCCGTTCACGGTCCGCACGCGGTAGGCGAGCCGGCGGTTCGTCTCGAGCTCCTCCACCCAGAAGCCGTCCCAGGCGGGCGGCCGGAACTGCTCGTAGGCGACCACCCCGAGCGGCGAGAGCAGCCAGACGGTCGCGGTCACCTGCTCGCCGAGGAACGCCTCGCGGCGATCGACCTCCACCTGGAGGGATAGATCGCGCTCCCACCCGCTCCACGCGCCGCCCCGCCGGTCCGGCGGGGCCCCGGGGCGCGGGCGCGCGCCGGGCGCGACGACCTTCACGCGGACGGGCGCGGTCTCGCGGCGCGCCCCGCCGACCACCGCGACGACCGGCGGGATGACGAGGTCGCCCGCCCGCTTCGGCGCGAGCGTGACGCGGAGCACGGTGGTGCGGCCGCGGCGGAAGCCGCCGCTCCCGAAGGCGAACGAGGAGGCGCGCGACTCCTGGCGCGACACGACGGTGAAGGGCAGGTCCGCCTCGTGGAGGTCCACGGCGGCGGGGGCGTCCTCCGCCTCGATCCGCACGGTGAGCGTGAGCGTCTCGTCGAGGGCGAGCTCCTCGCGGTCGGCGGAGGCCTCGACGCGCACCTCGTCCTCCGCGGCCGCGGCGGGAGCCGCGGCGAGCGCGAGCGCCGCGGCGAGCGCGAGCGCGGCGAGCGCGTCACCAGTCCTTCGCGGCATCGCCCCTCCGCGCGTCCTTCCGCTCGCGCCCGAAGAGCGGCATGTTCCGCTCGCCGGCCCGCAGCGCGTCGAGGAGCGCCTCCGCGTCCTGCCGCGACAGCTCGCGCCGCGACCCGCCGCGCTCGCCGCCGGCGCGCTCTTCCGCCTCCGGGCGGGCGCCCGCGGGCGGCGTGGGCCGAGGGGCCGTGGAGGGCCGCGGGGGATCCTCGGCCTTCGCGTCGGCGGCGCGGCCGGCGGGCTCCGGCGCTCCCTTCGCGCCGGCCTCGGGGCGCCCCGGCGCGCGCGCGTCCGGCCCGGCGCCCCCCGAGGGCGGCGGCTCGCCCGCGGCGTGCTCACGCAGCAGGACCTCGAGGTCGAAGCGCGCGTCCTCGTTCGTGGGATCCGCGAGGAGCGCCTCGCCGAAGGCCCGCGCGGCGCCGTCGCGGTCGCCCGCGGCGGCGAGGGCGTTCCCGGCGTTCTGGAGGGCGCGCGAGGCGAGCGGCGGCGGGGCGGCGCGCGCGGCGCGCCGGAAGGCCTGCTCGGCCTCTGCGAGGCGCCCGGCCTGCAGGGCGGCGTGGCCGCGGTCGAAGTCGATCTCGGGGCGGGCCCCCACCGCGCGCTCGGCGAGGTCGTAGCGGCGGAGCGCGCCGGCGGGATCGCCCGCGCGGAGCCGGGCGTTCCCGTCGCGGACGTTCTCCTCCTCCTTCTCGAAGGGGGAGAAGCCGGCGAGCGCGGCCGCGAGGAGGACGAGCGCGGCGCGGCTCATGGCGCGCCCTCCGCGGTCGAGCGCCGGCCCTCGCGCAGGAGGAGCGCGCCGAGCAGGAGGAGGAAGCCCGGGAACGCGGCGAGGGCGTAGCGGTCCTCGTAGACGACCGCGGTCCGCCCCTCGATCTCCGTCCGCTCCATGCGGTCGAGCGCGGCGCGGAACGCGGCGAGGCCGCGCTCGGACGAGGAGAGGTCGTACACCTCGCCGTCGCCCTCCGCGGCGAGGAGGGCGAGCGCCGTCGCGTCGAGGCGCGAGACGGGCGGCGGCCCGGCGCCCGGGCGCGCGCCGGCGGCGGGCGGCACCGGGGCGCCCTCGGCCGTGCCCACCGCGAGGGCGAAGACGCGGACGCCGTCGGCGGCGAGCGCCTGGGCCGCGCTCGCGAGGCCGCCCTCGTGGTCCTCGCCGTCCGAGACGACGAGCAGCACCCGCGCGCGGCCGGGGCGGGCGGAGCCGTCGAGCACCTCCTTCGCCGCGCGCAGCGCGCCGGCGAGCGCGGTCCCCTGGCGCGGCTGCGCCTCCGGCGCGACCGCCCGCAGGAAGAGCTTCGCCGCCGCGGTGTCGCTCGTGAGCGGGCACTGGACGAAGGCGTCGCCCGCGAACGCCACGAGCCCGACGCGGTCGCCGGCGAGGCCGTCGAGGAGCGCGCCGATCTCGAGCTTCGCCCGGGTGAGCCGGTCGGGGCGGACGTCCGCCGCGAGCATCGAGCGCGACGCGTCGAGCGCCACGACGACGTCGAGGCCGCGGCGCCGCGTCACCTCGGCGCGCGTCCCGCACTGGGGCCGCGAGAGGGCGAGGGCGAACAGGGCGAGGGCGGTGGCGGAGAGCCCGAGGCGCGCGGCGGGGCGGGTCGCGTTCGACGCGGGCGCGACCCGCGCGGCGAGGGGGCCGGCGGCGCGGCGGAGGGCGGCCCGGCGGCGCGCGAGGGCGAAGGCGCCGGCGAGGGCCACGGCGAGGACGGCGAGGAGGAGGCGGAGCGCGCCGGGCTCGGCGAGCCGGAGCGGGTAGCCGAGGAGCGAGAACGCGAGCGGCGGAGGCGTCGGCGTCACGGGAACGTCCTCCAGCGGGTGGCGCCGAGGAGGAGCGCGAGCGCCGCGAGCCAGAAGGCCGGGCGCAGGAAGGAGGCGAAGAGCTCGGTCGTGCGCCGCGCGCCCCCCGCCTCGAAGAGCAGCGTCTTCTCGAGCCGGTCGAGCACCGCCTGCAGCCCGTGCTCGAGCGTCTCGCGGTCGGTCGCGTTCGCGTAGACGCCCCCGGTCGTGCGCGCGATCTCCTGGAGGAGGGCGGGGTTCACCGGGAACTCCCGCCGCTCGTAGACCGGGGCGCCGAAGAGGTCGGCGCCGACGGGGTAGGGGACGACGCCCCCCTTCCCGACGAGGATCGGGAAGACGCGGATCCCGAGGGCGCGCGCCATCTCCGCCGCGGCGAGCGGCGAGACCTGCCCGGAGTTGTTGTCGCCGTCGGTGAGCAGGACGATCGCCCTCGACTTCGCGGTCGAGTCGCGCAGCCGGTTCACCGCGGTGGCGAGGGCGTTGCCGATGGCGGTGCCGTCGTCGATGACGCCGAAGCGCAGCCGGTCCACCTGGTCGCGGAGGATGCCCGTGTCGAGGGTGAGCGGGCACTGGACGTAGGCCTCGCGCGCGAAGACGACGAGGCCGATCCGGTCGCTCGTGCGGCGCCCGACGAAGTCCTTCAGCACCTCCTTCGCCACGTGCAGCCGGTTCTGCGGCTCGAAGTCGGCGGCGCGCATCGAGGTGGAGAGGTCGAGGGCGATGACGATGTCGATCCCCTCCACGCCCGCGAGCTCCGCCTGCGCCTCGCGCGCCTGCGGCCGGGCGAGCGCGATCGCGGCGAGGGCGAGCGCGGCGACGAGGAGCGCGTGGGGGAGGAAGCCGAGCCGGCCGAGCAGGCCGCGCCCGGTGCGCCCGAGCACGGCGGCGGCGCGCGGGTGGCGGAGCGCCGGCGCGCGGCGGCGCTCGAGGAGGAGCGCGGCGACCGCGAGCGGGACCGCCGCGAGGAGGAGGAGCGCCCACGGGCGGGCGAAGCCGAGCGCTCGCCGGTCAACGGTCGCCGTCCGGGGTCGGGCGGTCGGGGTCGAGGTCGCGGTCGAGGTCGAGGTCGGGGTCGAGGTCGAGGTCGAGGCGTCGAGGTCGCGGGTCGGGTTCCACGCCGCGAGCGTCCGCGCCCAGCGCATCCACGCGGCGTACGCGGCGGCGTCGGCGGGCGCGCGCGCGAACTTCACGAGGTCGGCCTCCTCGCAGAAGCCGCGCACGGTCGCGACGTCGAGCCCCGGCACGGGCGCGCGCCCGAGCCGCTCGACGAGCTCGGCGGTGGTGAGGTCGAGGGCGTTCACGCCGGCGACGGCGCCGATCCACTCGCGCACCGCCGCGGAGAGCGCGGCGACGCGCTCGCCGCCGGAGAGCGGCCCGCCCGCCTCGAGGGCGTCGAGCCGCCGCGCGAGCCGCGCGCCGGGCGGCTCGGGGGGCGCGGCCGGCGCGGGGAGGGCGCGCCGGCGCCGGCGGCGGCGGGCGAGGAGCGCCGCGGCGATCGCGGCGGCAATGCCGAGCGCCCACCCGAGGAGGCGCAGGCTCGGGACGCGCAGCGGCACGGGCGGCGCGGGCGCGCGCAGCGCGAGCGCCCCGGGCGGCGCGCCGGGGTCGATGACGCCGACGCCGGTCACGCGCGGCCCGGGCACGGCGAGCGCCTCCTCGCCGCGCGCGGTCCGGACGGCGAGCCGCACCTCGGGGACGTCGTGGGGGCCGAGCGCGAGGAGCGAGAGCGCGATCGAGCAGAGGGTGCGGCCCTCGCCCTCGCCCTCCGCGCGCCGGCACGCGCCGCCCGTGCCGCGGAACGGCGGCGCGTCGAGCGCGGGCGCCATCGTCACCCGCTCGTCGGGCGGGTGGCGGACCTCGATCTCGTAGCCGAAGGGGTCGCCGAGCCGGACCTGCGTCCGCTCCGCGCGCGCGAGCGCCGAGCGCGCCGGCGGCTCGCCCCCGGCGGACGCGTCGAGGCCGGCCGCGAGCGCGGCGGCGAGCAGCGCGGCGCGCGTCACCCGCCGAGCCTCCTCGCCCGCGCCCGGAAGAAGGCGAGGAGCGGCTTCACGTGGTCCGCCTCGTCCGCGCGCACCGCGACGGCGTCGAGGTCGAGCCGCGCGAAGAGCCGGCGGAGCCGCTCGTCGTCCGCGCGCACCGCCTCGGCGAACCGGCGGCGCAGCCGCGGGTCCGAGAGGTCCGCGCGGGCGACCGCGCCGGTCTCCGGGTCCTCCAGCCAGGCGAGCCCCGCGGCGGGCAGGTCCGCGTCGAGCCGATCGGAGATCGCGACGGGGACGACGTCGTGCTTGCGCGCCGCGATGCGGAGCGCCCGCTCGAAGGGCGGCGGCCCCCCGCCCGCGCCCTCGACGAAGTCGGAGAGGAGGAAGGCCACGGTGCGGCGGCGCAGCGCCCGCCGCAGGAGCTCGAGGGCGGCGCCGAGGGAGGTGCGGCGCCCCTCGGGCCGGTGCTGCAGGATCTCCGAGACGATCCGGAGGGCGTGGCGCCGGCCCTTGCGCGGCGGCACGAACCGCTCCACGCGGTCGGTGAAGAGGAGGAGCCCGACCCGGTCGCCGTTCGCGACGGCGCTGAAGGCGAGGAGGGCGGCGATCTCCGCCTGCACCTCGGCCTTGGTCCGCGCGCCCGACCCGAAGTCCTGCGAGCCGGAGACGTCGCAGAGGAGCATCACCGTGAGCTCGCGCTCCTCCACGAAGCGCTTCACGTGGAGCTGCCCGGTGCGCGCCGAGACGTTCCAGTCGATGGAGCGGACCTCGTCGCCGGGCGCGTAGGGGCGCACCTCGCTGAACGCCATCCCGCGCCCCTTGAAGACCGAGTGGTACTGGCCGGAGAGCGAGTCCTCGACGGCGCGGCGGGTGGAGATCTCGAGGCGCCGCACCCGGCGCACCAGCTCGGCGGCCCGCCCCGGCTCCGCGCTCGACGGGCCCCGGACCTCGCGTCCGCTCGCCCCCCGCTCGTCGGAGGGCGCGCGCAGGGGACGGCCCCTGTCCCGCCAGGGCGTCACGGCACCTCGATCCGGTCGAGCACCTTCGAGACCACCTTCTCCGGCGTGACCTCCTCCGCCTCCGCCTCGTAGGTGAGCGTGATGCGGTGGCGGAGCACGTCGTAGGCGACGGCCTTCACGTCCTCCGGCGTCGCGTAGGCGCGGCGGCGCAGGAAGGCGTGGGCCTTCGCCGCGAGGGCGAGGAAGAGGGTGGCGCGCGGCGAGGCGCCGTACTCCACGAGGCCGGCCAGCTCGGGGAGGCCGTGGCCCTTCGGATCGCGCGTCGCGAAGACCACGTTCACGACGTAGTCCTTCACGCGCTCGTCGAGGTACACGCGGTGGACGGTCTCGCGGGCCCGGGCGAGGTCCTCGCGCCCCACCACGCGCGAGGCGCGCGGCGGCACGGGGACCGCCATGCGATCCATGATGACCCGCTCCTCCTCGCGCGTCGGGTAGCCGACCTTCACCTTCAGCATGAAGCGGTCGACCTGCGCCTCGGGCAGGGGGTAGGTGCCCTCCTGCTCGATGGGGTTCTGGGTGGCGAGGACGATGAAGGGATCGGGGAGCGGGAAGGTCTCGTCGCCGAGCGTCACCTGCCGCTCCTGCATCGCCTCGAGGAGCGCGGACTGCACCTTGGCCGGGGCGCGGTTCACCTCGTCGGCGAGCACGACGTTCGCGAAGATCGGCCCCTTGCGGGCGGAGAAGGTCTGCGTGCGCGGGTCGTACACCTGCGTGCCGACGACGTCGGCGGGCAGCAGGTCGGGCGTGAACTGGACGCGGCTGAAGGCGCAGTCCACCGCGTCGGCGATGGTCTTGACGGCGAGCGTCTTCGCGAGCCCGGGCACGCCCTCGAGGAGCACGTGCCCGCCGGTCAGCAGGCCGATGATCGCGCGCTCGACGAGGTAGCGCTGGCCCACGATCACCTTGCCCGTCTCGGCGAGGAGGGCCTCGACGAAGGCGGCGCGGGCCTGCACCTCGTCGGCGACGGCGCGGATCTCGGGGTTCATGGGGGACCTCAGGCGGGCACTCTAGCCGCGGCCGGCCGGAGCGACAACGCGGTCGCGCCGGCGGCTCGCCGCGCGCGCACGCTCAGTGGGCGTCGCGCAGCAGGGTGAGCGCGCCCATGAGGGCGAGCCCCGCCACCATCGCCGCCGAGAGCCGCCAGCGCGAGGCGCCGCGGCGGTGCAGGTCGGGGAGGATGTCGGAGAGCGACAGGTGCAGGAACGTCCCGGCGCTCGCGGCGAGGGCGAGCGAGGTGAAGCGCGGCGCCTGCATCGTCTCGCGGAGCAGCACGTAGACGCCCGCGCCGGCGGGCACCATGAGCGCGAACGCCGCGTTCATCGCCACCGCCTTGCCGCGCGAGTAGCCCTCGGAGAGGAGGATCGCCGAGAGCGAGAACGAGTTCGGGATCTTGTGGGCGAGGATGGCGAGGAAGACGAGGAGCCCGAGCTCCGGCTGGACCGACGCCGCCCCGAGGGCGAAGCCGTCGACGAGGGTGTGGGCGCTCATCCCGATCCAGGCGGCGAGGCCGAGCGTGTGCACGTCGCAGCCGGTGCCGTCGGGGTCGCCGCGGCCGTGGTGCTCGTGCTCGTGCTCCTGCTCGCCGGCGTGGTGCGGCAGCGGGGCGCCCTCCGTCGAGAGCCGCGCGTTCGGCCCGGGCTCGGCGCAGACGTGCACGAGCACGAACCGCTCGAGCAGGTAGAGGAGGAGGAAGCCGACGAGCACGAACGGGACCGCCGCGCGCCCCGCCTCGTCCACCGCCTCGGGCAGCATGTGGAAGAAGGCGGCGCCGAGCATCACGCCGGCGGAGAAGGAGAGCATGAGGTCGGAGCGCCGCACCCGGGCGAAGAGCGGCAGCGCGCCGCCGGCGAGGGCGCCGGCCAGGATCGCGCCGGTGTAGAGGGAGAGGGAGGCGGCGGGGGTCATTCGTCCTCTTCGATCCCGAGGGCCCGGATGCGCCGGGCGAGCGTGCCGCGGTCGATGCCGAGCGCCTCGGCGGCGGCGGCGCGCACCCCGTTGGCGCGGGCGAGGGCGCAGGCGATGAGCGGCCGCTCCACCTCCCGCATCACCGCCGCGTAGAGCCCGGAGGCGTCGTGATCGTGGAGCCGCTCGAAGAAGCGGCAGAGCCGATCGTGGACCTCCTCCTCGAGCGGGCGCGGGGAGGCGACGCGGCCGTCCACGAAGGCGAACGCGTCCCGGGCGACGAGCACGCGGCCGGCGGCGACGGTGGAGACCCGCACCACGTCGAGCCCGGCGGCCTCGCAGGCGCGGACCACCTCGGCGGAGGTGTCCGGGAGCACGAGGGCGCGCCCGGCCGTCACTCGCCGACCTCGTCGCGCGCCGCGGCGGGGTCGACCTCGAACGCGGCGCCGCCGGCGGGGAAGTGGAGCTCGAGCAGGCGGACCACGTCGGCGCCGGTCTGGAGCTGGCCCGCGTCGCGCCGGAAGTGGACGCCCCCGCGGCGGCCGCGCGTGTACCAGAGGAGGTGCTTGCGCAGCTCGCGGATCGCGTGCCGCTCCGAGGCGTCGGGCGTCTCGCCCCCGCGCTGGCGGCGCCGGTGCTCGATCTGGAGCGCCACGTGGCGGAGCACGGTCCCCACCCACTCGTCGCGCGTCGGCGGCGGCGGCCGGGGCGCGCCGCGCTCGGCGGCGCGCAGCTCGCGGAAGATCCAGGGGTTGCCGCAGGCGCCGCGGGCCACGAGCACCGCGTCGCAGCCGGTCTCGGCGCGCATGCGGAGCGCGTCGTCGGCGGTCCAGACGTCGCCCGAGCCGAGCACCGGGATCGCGATCGCCTCCTTCACGGCGCGGACGAGGTCCCACCGCGCCGCGCCCGAGTAGCCCTGCGCGCGCGTGCGGCCGTGGAGCGCCACCGCGGCCGCGCCCCCCGCCTCGGCGGCGCGCGCGACCTCGACGCAGTTCACCTCGCCCTCGTCCCAGCCCGCGCGGATCTTCACGGTCACCGGGACGGGGACGGCCGCGCGGATCGCCCGCACCGCAGCCTCCACCCGCCGCGGCTCGCGGCCGAGGGCCGCGCCCGCGCCGGTGCCGCAGACCTTCTTCACCGGGCAGGCCATGTTCACGTCCACGATCCCCGCGCCGGCGCGGACGGCGACCTCGGCGCCGCGGGCGAGCGCCTCGGGCTCCGCGGCGAAGATCTGGACCGCGAAGGGCTCCTCCTCCGGGTCGCGGTCGAGGTAGCTCTCCGTCTGGAGCGTGCCGTGGAGGAGGCCGAGCGCCGAGACCATCTCGGTGTACGCGAAGCTCGCTCCCATCTCGCGGCAGATCGCGCGGAAGGGCCGGTCCGACACCCCCGCGAGCGGCGCGAGGAAGTAGCGGCCGGGGAAGCTGTACGGACCGATCTGCATGAGGGGACGCGGGCCGGATTGTGTAGCACTTCCGCTCCCGGCGGGAAACGCGGAATGTCGTGCGGGGCCGGCGGTTCCTGCTAAGCCGCGGCGGCGCCGCCCGCAACGGAACCCCCGCGGGCCCTCCGAGGCGGGTGGGGAAAAGCAGGGCATCGCCTCCCGCCACGGGCATGCACAGGCTCTTCGAGGACGGCCGAGCGGGGGAGCAAGGGGGCGGCCGATTTTGACCGCGGGCTTTTGCCCGCTACCATGGACCGCACGAGGCCCGGCTCCCGGCCGGCCCGCCGAGAGCAGCCGAGGCGCGATTGAGGCCCACGACAGCGATTCTCCTCCCGTTCTTCTTCCTGTCCCTCGCGGTTCCCGCGCTCGCGCAGGCGCCCGCGCAGGCCGCCGCGGCCGCCTCGGCGGCGGCGCAGGCGCTGCCGCTCGCGAAGGTCCCGGACCTCGTCCTCGTCCCCGCGGGCGTGGGGCTCGCGCCCCCGACCCCCGTCGCGGAGCGCGCGCTCGAGGGCGACTGGGTGGCGGCGCCGCCGGAGGACGCCCCGGACGACCCGGCCACCGCCGAGGAGATCGACAAGGAGTCCGCCGAGCTCGAGGAGATGCGGAAGGCCGAGGAGGACTCGCACGTCGACGAGGCCGCCGCCGCGGTCGCGCCGCACGCCCCCGGCGAGGGCCGCATCGACCTGCTGCCCGAGCTGGACCACGACCTCGCGCAGCTCCAGGCGGAGTACGACATCCCGATCGAGGTGAACGAGGCGGTCGTCCAGTACGTCCGCTTCTTCCAGTCGCGGGCGGCCCGCGCGCACTTCGTGAAGTGGCTCGGCCGCTCGCACCGGTACGTCGAGAAGTACCGCGCCATCCTCGAGAAGGAGGGGCTGCCGCAGGACACGGTCTACCTCGCGATGATCGAGAGCGGCTTCGGCAACTTCGCCTACAGCCGCGCGCGCGCCTCCGGGCCGTGGCAGTTCATCGCCGCGACCGGCAAGCACTTCGGGCTCCAGCAGGACTTCTGGGTGGACGAGCGGCGCGACCCCGAGCGGTCGGCGCACGCGGCGGCGCGGTACCTGAAGCAGCTCTTCGAGCAGACCGGCGACTGGCGGCTCGCGTGGGCCGGCTACAACGCCGGGGTGGGCCGGATCTTCAAGGCGAAGAAGAACGGCTACGACGACTTCTGGGAGATGGCCGCGACGCCCGGCCGCAAGGTGCTGCGCGCGGAGACGAAGGGCTACGTCCCGAAGCTGATGGCCGCGGCGATCCTCGCGAAGCACCCCGAGGCGTTCGGCTTCAAGGCCGAGGAGATCGACCCGCAGCGCTGGGCCGAGTACGCCGAGGTGGACGTGCCGTCGGCGACGCTCCTCTCCGTCCTCGCCCGCGCCGCGGAGGTCTCGGAGAAGGACCTCATCGACCTCAACCCCGAGCTGCGCCGCGCCTGCACGCCCCCGCGCCCCTACAAGCTCAAGATCCCGGTGGCCCAGGCGGACGAGTTCGCCGCCAACTGGCCCGCGCTGAAGGGGAAGGTCCGCATGACCTTCGCGGGCCACGTGGTGCGCAAGGGCGACACGCTCTCCAGCATCGCCGTGCGCTTCGGCGTGCCCGTGCAGGGGATCATGGAGATGAACGGCCTCAAGACCGCGAAGCGGCTGCGCGTCGGCCAGGAGCTGATGGTGCCGAGGCCGATGGGCAGCGGCGTCGCCGCCGCGCGCACGCCGGAGCCGGCCCGCCACGTGGAGCCGGCGGCCCGCCCGCGCACGCGCGTCGCCGCCGCCGCGCCGGCGGATCGCCCGCGCTCGACGCTGAAGGTCCAGCCGGGCGACACGCTGTGGTCGATCTCGCGCAAGCTCGGCGTGGAGCTCGACGAGCTGTGCCGCTGGAACGGCATCGAGGACCCGCGCCGGCACAAGCTCCTCGCCGGCAAGCAGCTCGTGGTCTACGCCGCCGACCGCGGCTGACGGCCCTCGACAGGCTCGGGGCGAGCGGTCTTTCAGGACGAGGGGTATCAGCCATGAGTCCCCGACGCCGGGATGTCCGGCGTGTAAATCCTCGCCGCGCCCCGTCCGCCCGTCAGCGCCGGGCTTCGGCCCAGAGCGCGACGGAGCCGTCGCCCTTGAGGCGTAGCTCCCAGTTGCCGACGGCGCGGCCGTCCGCGGCGTGACGCTGGCGCTTGCGCTCGATGAGGCGGTCGAACGCGCCGGTGACGATGTCGTTGCCGGGGAGCGTGTCGAGACGCGCTCGGAAGTCGGCAAGGAAGTCGGGGCGGCCCCAACCAGCCACCACGAGCGCGTTCCACACGAGGATGGCGAACCCGAGAACCGTGCGCCGGGTTTCGAAGGGTATCGGGTGGGAGCGCGTCGAGGACGGGCTTGGCGTAGTCGAGGAGTGCGGCAGAGATCTTCTTTTACGGGCGTGATCCTGCCACGCCCCGTGCGCCGAGGTTAGGCCGCGGCGGCAATCTCGTGGGGGAGCGGCGGCTTCTCGCCGCGCAGAGCGGCCCGTGGGCTTGATCCGGTGAAGTGGACGCCGCCGACGGAAAGGCAGATACGGTGTCCCACATGGATCAAGAGTCAAGGGGAGCAAAGGCGATATCACGGCGAGCTCGCCGGTCCTTTACCGACGAGTCCCGAGCGGGCGCGGTCCGACTCGTCCTGGACGAGGGCAAGACCGTCCCCCAGGGTCGCCCGCGACCTCGACCTGACCCGGTCCACGTGGGTGGAGCGTGCGCGTGCAGACCGGTCGAAGGGCAGGACCGGCCTCACCACCGCCGAGCGCGAGGAGCTCACGAAGCTGCGCAAGCAGGTTCGCGAGCTCACGATGGAGCGCGACATCCTAAAAGAAGCCGCGGTCATCTTCGCGAAGCACCGGCGGTAAGGTTCGCCTTCATCGCTGCGAAGATGGCCGACTTTCCCGATGCCGGGCGGTTACGACGCGCTCGACGATGCCGACGAGGCGGAGGACTTCCAGGCGGTCGGGATGCGGTGTCGGGAGAGCTTGCTCCAGTGACCTGCCCCCCGACTTAGGCCGCATCCGCTGCAACCGAGTTGTGACGTTCGTGCAGACTCGCGGCATCTGTCCCCCTCACGGTTCCTGTGTCACCGTCCCCGCAGATAGGCAAGCAGAGCCGCTCGAACTCGGGGCCGCTCCGGTCCTCGAAGTGGACCGGGAGGGCCGTGACTTCGGGTTGGTGGCTCGCCTTCTTCATGACGAAGGGGTCCTGGCGCCTCTCTTGGCGACGCCCCTCCGGCGCAAAGCCCGCAGTGCCTCCCAGCCAAGCACAAGAATGCCAACCGCAGCGAGTGCGTAGCCCGCGTAGACCCAAAGCACAGGCACCCTGCACCGCGCGTTCGGGGAGAACACGCTGAACGTCGAGCACTCCGGGACGTACATCGCGCCGAACGCACTCCACACCACGACCATGCCCGCCCCCGCCACCAAGACAACGGTCGCGGCGGCAAGCCGGACCAACATAAGTCTCTTTGGAGTCAGGTGGGCCTCCGTGGCAGATTCGAGGGGAGCGGCTAGGGCGAACAGGTGTTCTCGTGCTTCGTGCACTTCTTGAGCACGTCGGCTGCGTAGGTCTGGCACTGGTTCCACAGCGACCATGTGCCGAGTTCGGCGCACTTCAAGACGGCCTCGTTCACGCACTGCTCGTCGACGTCCTCGATGAGTTCACAGATGACTCCGGGCGCCGATGGTGAGTCTCCGCTGTGGTCGTTGTTGCAGGTCTGTGTCACGTATGGTGAATCAGACCCCCCGCCCTGTCCCGGAATCCCTCCACCGCAGGGGCCCATCCCTCCCGAGCCCGCTCCCGTGACAATCCAGTGATGCGTGAACCCAGGGTTGCCAGGGATTTCGGCCACTCGCCTGCACAGGTAGACCGCGAGCCCTGAGGGGTCGGCGAACCTCATCGGATTCCCCTCTGCGTACCCGTACCAGTTCGGCCCGAAGAACCCGTTGAATTTCCCGCCCAACGCGATCGGGTCGAGTTCGAGGTACCTCCCCACGCCCGGCAGGTACCACCTGTTCCAGTTGTAGTACGGCCCCTGGAGCCCGAGGCTCCCGAGCAGCCGCTCGTCGTACTGCCCCGGCAGCCGCAGGTTCGTCACCACCGTCTGCCCGGTGACCGGGTCCGGCGTGGTCGTCTCGGTGACTTCCCCGTACGGCTGCGCCGTGGACGACCAAACCGTCGTCCCGTCGGCGCCCGTGAGCTTGCGCGGCGTGCCCAGGTGATCCACGTGGAAGTAATACGCCCTGGGCGCTCCCGACGACCCGGCGTACTCGAGCTGCACGAGCGGCCGGCCCTCGAGCCACACGTAGTCCCGCACCGGAGTCCACTGCGGCGGGCTTCCGGTGAGCGTGAGCTCGGACAGGAGCTCGCCGGATGGTCCGTGAACGAAGTACGTCCACTGCCCCGTCGCCGCGAGCCAGCGCGCAATGCGCCGCCCGTGTGCATCGTACTTGTATCGCGCGGTCACCTGCGTGATGTCCGCATCCTTCACGCACGAGAGCTGATCTCCGCCGGCGTTGCTGCCGGTCCCGACGAGCACGAGCCGGCCGAGGGCGTCGTGGCGCAGGCAGATAGCCTCGGTGACACTGCCGCTTGCCACTCGGCCGATCGAGCTGACGTTCGTCTGGTAGTCGTAATCGTAGGCGTGCCCGGTGACGAGGCTTGACGCGTTGAACGTACCGGAGCGCTTCAACCGATCGGTTCGCTGCCCCGATGCGCCCGTCGCGTACTCGTACGTGATGTCCGGAGCGGAGCCGTACCCGGGGCTGAAGGCCACGAGGCGATCGCGGAAGTCGTAGCCGTATCGGTAGGTCGCGCTGCCGTCCTCGATCACGGATACGTCGCCCGCAGAGCTCATGACGTAGTCGAGCGCGAGCGGGCCGCTGCGGATCGAATCTGGCTCGTAGCGCCGGTTCACGTCATACGTGAACGTCTCGCCGTTGCCGAAGGTGAACGTGTGCACCGGCCCACCGGGCCAGCGCGTGATGCTGTTCGCGAACACGCGCTGCTCGTCCGACGTCCGGATCTTCTTCACCCTGCCGGCCTCGTCCGGATCGAACGCGATGATCAGACCGGAGGGATACGTAAGCGTTGTGAGCCGGCCTTTCGCGTCATATCCGTACCCGGTCACGAGTGGCGCGGTGACACCGCTTTCGACGATCGTCTCGCTGACGAGACGGCCCGCAGGATCGTAGTCGAAGCTCAATGTCCGCTCGGACAGGGCGGGTGATGCGGGCTCGACGATGGATGTGAGCTTCCCAATGTCGCCGTCTTCGTCGTACCGGTATTCGTACGAGAGCTGCCTGCCGTCCCACTCATCGCTGGCGACGATGGTCCTCAGGCGGTCGAGACCGTCGTATGTGTAGTCCACCACCGTGTAGTCCACCCCCGTGTCGCGGATGCGGCGCTTCAGCACGTTCCCGCGCGCGTCGTACGTGGACTCGATGGCGCCGGCCTTGAAGCTGCCGGTGGCGACGCGGGTCATGTCCCCGAAGTCATCCGGGGCGTAGGACGTCACCTGCCCGTTGCCATCGGTCACCGAGAGCAGATCGTACCCGCGGTACCCATATGTCGCCACCTGAGCCTGTTCCGATGACCCCGCCGATCCGAGCCGGGCCTGAACGACGGCTCCGACCCGCCTGAGACCGTCCGGGGCCAGCGTGACCGCGCGGCTCTCCTCATCCGTGGACTGCGAGAGGAGATCAGCGGTGTCGAACGCCCACTTGCGAAGCCTGGCCGGATCTTCGGGATGGGATTGTTCCACGAGGCGATGCTGCACGTCGTACTTGCGGTCGTCCTGCCACGTGGTCGCACCTGCCGCGTCCCGACGCTTCACGTGCGCCGGATTCCCCGCCTCGTCGTAGAGCGTCTCCTCGGACCAGAGAAGAACCGCCTCGGGGTTCAGAACGACGGGATTTGAGCCCGGCAGATCGGGATCGCGGTCGAAATATTCGACCATCCGCGAACGCCCGCGCGAATCGTAGCTCGTCCGCACGGCCGAACGGCCCGGAACGATCTCGACACGGGGATTCCGTTCATCGTAGTAGCGCGTCTCGAACTGCTGCCCGGCGCGCAGCGTGAACGTCGTCCGCCCGCGGCCATCCTTCACGAACGTCGTGATCGCTCCATTCGGCTCGGCGACGGAGTATGGGCCGAAGACGTCGTAGTCGGTCGTCGTCACCAGCGGCACGGTCCCGGGGGCGGGGTAACGCTTCACCTCGTGAAGTCGCCCGCGTCGCTGCGGCGTCTCGTCGTCCGGCCAGTAGGTACGCTTCTCCTCCGGCGCTACCGGCGGCGTTCCCGCTCGGTCCAGATTGACGGGCCCGACCATGCGTATCAGCCGACCCCGCCCGTCGTACGAATAGAAGGTCGCGCGCCGTTCCACGACAACGGTCGAAGTCCCGGCGAGACGGGTGACGCCGCTGACGATCCGCCGACACACAACCGCTCCCACCGGAAGCGGCGCTTCGGTACACGAGTAGTCCGGCGGATCGTCCGTCTTGCGCACGGGATCGTAGTCGAGCGTCTCCGACTGCTCATGGCTCGCGGGATCCGCGATGACGCTTCGTCTGCGCGTGGTCGTCAGATGGTCAAGCGGAAGCGAAACTTCCGACGCGATCTCTTTCACGACCGCATAGTCGGTCCACTCCTCGATCGAGGAATTCGACGAAGGCAGGTTCGGCGCCGCTGGGGGACAGGTGACGCGATTGTCGGCGAGGTACTCGACCCGGTAGGTGACGCGACCGTACGCATCGTATGAGCGATACGTGACCTGACCGTGAGCGTCCGTCTCGCACACGAGCCGTCGATTACTCCACGTCCTCGTGGTCGCGGGCCCACACGAACAGCCGTCGGAGATCGACGTGACGTTCCCGTCCTGATCGAGGGTTCGTTGGCTGGTGGAGGAAAGCCCCTCGCCGTAGCGCTCCACCACGGTCGCCTGACGATCCGCACCGTACTGGACGGTGACATCAGACTGCCCGTCGATCACTGCGGTGGCATTGCCGTCCGCGTCGTAGTCGAACTCTGCGATCACGTCTCCGCTTTCGTTCACGACTGCGTCCAGGAGACCGCCGGGCAGGTACTCGTAATGCCGGAGATCCTTGCCATCCACGTCGACCGCATCGGTGAGATCGACGCCGTCATAGGCATATGTCGCGTAGGACTGCCCGTCGTACCGAAGCTCGCGGGCGAGCCCTTCAGTGCAGGCGTCTGGCGAGCGCAGCTCGAGCGAGTGATCGAGATCGTCGCTGAGCGCGATGAGCACTCCCATCGGCCGGTCATAGCTGATGTGAACGCCGTTTCCACGGGGATCGAAGACATCGACCAGCCGCGCCACCCCGCCTTGGCGCGGATCGACGCAATACGCGTCGGGGGTGCCACAGGAGTCGCAAACGGTCGCGAAGCGTCGTTCGGTACCGTCCGTCATGAAGAGGGTCCACGTCCCCGAGAGACGCCGCACGAGGAGGTTGTAGTTGTCCGTCGTGGTCAGGTCGGTGTCACCGCGTCGATAGATCTCCCATGTCTCGGCTCCGTCCAGCGAGGCGGCCGTCCCGCTGCGGCGGAACACTAGACCCGAAACAATCCCTCGAGACACGGTGCAGTAGTCCCCGTCGCACGAGAGGGAATCCTCCCAGTCGTGATGCCACCCCCGCCCGAAGATTCCGTTGGGTTTGCCCCGCAGCGTTGCGTCTGCGCTCGTGTACGTGCGCTTGACTCCCAGCGCCACGATGGCCTCAACGGAAAAGTCCGTGAAGGGCTCCGTCACGGCAGCGCGGGTCACGAGCGAGAGCGGGTCCTGGCCCACGAATTGCCCACACGCGAGTGGCGCTTTCGGATCGCACGCTTCGTCGACGAGGCCGTTGCAATTTTCGTCAAGTCCATTCCCGCAGACCTCTTCCACGTTCGCTTTGTAGGGGTTGCAGGTTGCGTTTGGAGGGGTTGCGCAAGACGGTGCGGCGCAGTCTCCCTCGCATGTGCACTGCCCAGTTCCCAAGGTGCAGCCCTTATTTGCGCAGCCGGCAAGGATGGCCCCATTCGCTATGCTGGTGCCATCTGGACAGGTCGACTTCGGAGAAAGGCCGTGGGAGCAGGCGTAAGCCGAGAGGTCCTGAGTTATGCAGCCACTGGTGCATTGGCATTGGCCAGGGCTAGGATCACTGTAAAGAGAGCCGTCCGCACACCAACGGATCTCCGAGGCTTGGACGCAACAAACGTCCTCGTACAGGCACCGACTTGAGGTGTACACGGTGTAGTAGTCCCCATAGCAGGGGAAGTCCTCGGACGGTGTCGAGCCAGCAGAGAGGAAGGGAGTTGCGATGAGCACCGCAACGATTGCGTTACGTCGACGGACGTGGCTGTTGCCGGCCTTCATGGGCACCTCGCAGCGCAGTCGCCCAACGGACAGGCCAGCCGCGCAGCCATGTTTCCGCTGCCATCGTAGCAATAGTATGTAACCTGAGGATTGACGGTCACGTCCCGGATCACCGTCGTCGGGTTTCCCGTGGCGTCGGTCGCTCGTAACAAGGCCGTGATCACGGCTCGGCCCAAGAGACACTCTTCACATCGAGCAACGCCAGCGCGCAGCGCGCCGGCCCGGGTGAGCGCCAGCCGCAATCTCAGCAAGTAGCCCACGAACCTCGTCAGCATACATACCCCCTTGACGAGCCGCGCTGAGTCAGACGCGTGGCGACGACGGTGCAAACTACGGAATAGTGGCATAATGAGCGACTATCGTCGGTGGGCTAGTAGCACCTGACGTCCTGCCATCGGCTGTTGTAATCGAGACATCCGCACATACTGGATTTCAATGAATGGCACGAATCCCAGTTGCATAGCAAAGCCGCTTCGACGTTTGTAGCCGGCGACACGCCGGCTGTTGCACTGATTGGACGGCGAACACGGCACTGGCTCATGGCTCGGACCTCGAAAGCGATTAGGGGCAGCTAACGCCAGACGTGGCGCAAGCCATGCCTGCGGGCGTGACGATTCGTGCAGTCATGTTGCCCGCGCCATCGTAGCAATAATTGGTGAGTGCCTCATTTCTGATACACTCTTTGTTGGCGTCGCAAACGCATCCGGACCGGCCGGAGCACGGCAGCCCGGCCGCCGCTGAGGCGTCCACAGGACAGTCGGCCGCGGTTTCCGAGCAATACTCCGGCAAATCGCATTCGCCCACCGCGGGCCTACATACGACGGATGTTGAGGCAAAGAGGTCTGAGGGACAGGATGGCAGTGTCCCGTCGCAGAACTCAGCAACATCGCAGTACCCGGCCGCCGGACGGCACTCCTCGCTCGAAGGCTTCAGCTCGTCTGCGGGGCACGTCCCGCTCGCGCCCGTGCACACGTCAACGACATCACAAGGCCCGGCACTGACGCGGCATTCGGCGCCGACCGGTCGGTACGTGTCAGAAGGGCAGGTAGGCGCTGAACCGTCGCAGACCTCCGCCACGTCACAGCCGCCGCCCGAATCGGGCCTGCACACGTTTCCAACCAGTAAGTCATCCGACGGGCAGGCCGGATCGATGCCCGTGCAGCGCTCCGCTGCATCACACACCCCTGAGGGCGGGCGGCAGTCCTCGTACGGCTGAGCGAACAAGTCCGGAGGGCAGGACATGGTCACGCCGTCGCAGTACTCCGCCGTGTCGCACTCGCCGCGGCTTGCTCGACAGAGGGCTCCTGGCGATGCTGGCGTTGCCTCCCACCCGGCATCCCGACACACCCATTCGACGCATGGTCCGGGCGCGGGTTCGGTACCGCACCAACGCAGCGGCACGTCTTGCAAGAACTCAACCCATGATTGCTCGACGCCGAACGAGAATGCGAGAGCCGACCCCTCCGGACTCGGTTCGAAAAGCGTTACATCAAGTTGAATGCGCTCGTCTGGCAGTACATCAACTGGGTTCGAGACGGTACACCCAGAGGAATAGGGCTGTTGAGTGGCGGAGCATATGTATCCCAGCGTACCGCCTTGTGTGCGGCGATATACGGCTATGCCGTGGTAGCAAGAACCAGTGCACGCAAGGGAGAGCGCAGTTACCGTTCCCGAAATCGAGGCACGCGCCCTTAATGGTTCGGTCACAAAGCTTATTGTGCTTGGATACCGTGACTCTCCGCTCGGCCCGCTGAGCTGCGGGTCGAGCCGTTTGAGCTCAGCTACAGCGAGGTCGGATGCAACGTTGAGCGGGTAGAACCGCCGTGCAGAGTTACACGCCGTTAGTCGTGGTCCGTCGACGGGACAATCAACTGCGCCTCCTGAACAGTACTCAGGCGTATCGCAGCCGTCTGCGGGGGCTCGGCAACTGGTAGACGTCGAGGCGAATACGTCGGGCGGGCATGACGGAAGCCATCCGTCACAGAACTCGGGAACGTCGCAGAGCCCGGCAGCTGGGCGGCACATAACCGTTCCGGGCGGTGCAAGCGGTGATACGCACTTGCCGTCCGGACCGACGAACGGCGTTCCGGTGCACGGGTTGTAATCGTCCTGGCAGTAGGGGTTCGCGACGTTGACGATAACGGTCGCATGCTGCCCGCTACCCAGCTGCACCGCGACCGTATGGCTGCCGTTCGGCCATGTCCGCGTATCCCAAGGTGCGCTCCAAGGTGAGGCCGTTGAGAGCGTCGCGATAGGGGTCTTATCAATGACGAAGTTCGCCGGCGGCGTCTCGAATTTGGACGTTCGGATCGCGGTGACGGTGACGATACCCGCCAAGTAGGCGCCGGCCGTCGGCGCGGTCACGGCGACCGACGGAGCAAGAGCGGCTATCCCGGATAGATCGAACGACGCAGATGCTTCGGATCCGGCGACTGCGACAACGCTCGCCGCGATGAGCCGACCGACTCGGGCCATGTCCCCTCCGACGCCTTTCACGTAGAGCTATTACGGCCGTCTGTCCGGGGAGTGACTGACCGTCTCCAGCGCGTGACTGAGGCGACCGCCTACGTGTGTCTCGCGCGTGCACGCTAGCCAGTCGAGAGTTCAGGAGCAACACAGATCGTGAATGTCTTGTCGGTTTGCAGAAGGTAGGGATCCAGGCCGCGTGAGTTGTCCAGAAGGATTCCCCTCGAAGCTGAGGGTTTTGCAGAAGCATTCCCTCCCCCATCGGCGTGACCAAGCGGCCACGCTGCGCCCTCCCACCGGAGGGCGGCGATGGCGTTCGCGAGGTCACGAGCTGGAGGGGCGGTCTCAAGCGGTCGAGGCAACAGCCCGGCCGAACACCTCGCATGGTTTCATCTGGGCTTGATCCGCTCTGGCGGACACCGAACGAAAGGCGGATACGGTGTCGACCATGGAAGAGGAGAAGCCCAAGAAGCGGCGGCAGCGGCGTAGGGACGGGACGGACTGCTCCGAGTTCGCTGAGCACGGAGCAGCTAGGACCAGCAATCCCGCTGCGACGCCCACGATTACGCACGCCACACTACGGTGCATTAGCCCTCCAGTGCGGGACCCGCAGCGTACCATGCGGGCGGGCATCGCGCGCCTCGCGCGGACGCAGCTGAGTCTGCTGCGAACGCAAAACCCATCAGCTGCTTCCCCGGGGGTGGACGCTCGCTACGACAGCGTCCGCGCCGGGTCGACGCGCGCCGCCGCGGCCGCGGGCGCGAGCGCGCCGAGCACCGCCGCGAGCGCCGGCACCGCGAGGCCGAGCGCCGCCAGCCACGCCGGGAAGACGAAGAACGTCTCCGGCCGGAAGGGGAAGTCGGGCAGGAGCGCGGCGGCCGCGCGGTCGGCGAGGAGGGCGGCGCCGAAGGCGAGGAGCGCCCCCACGGCGCCGCCGGCGAGCCCCACGATCGCGCCCTCGGCGAGGACGACGCGCCGGACGTCGCCGGGGGCGGCGCCGAGCGCCTGCAGGATCGCGATCTCCTTGACCCGGCCGCGCACGCTCGCCGAGAGCGACTGCGCGATGGCGAGCGCCGCGAGCGCGCACATGACGCCCGCGAGGAAGACGAGGGCGCCGGTGGTCACCGCGACGACCGTCCCCACCCGCTCCGCGGTCGCCCGCTCGCCCTCGTCCACCGAGAGCCCCATGCGCCGCGCCGCCGCGGTGAGCGCCGGCACGTCCTGCGGCCGCTCGGCGAGGACCGTCACCTGCGTGTACCCCTGCTCCGCCTTGCGGTACTCGCGGTGCAGCCGGCGCACGGTCTCGAGCGGCACGGCGATCATGTAGATGGGCACGCGGTCGGAGAGCCCGACCAGCCGGAGGCGGGCGTCGTCCACGCGGTCCTCGGTCTTCTGCGGGACGATCGAGAAGCCGACCTTCACCGGCAGCTCGATCCCCACCACCGAGAGGCCCGCCGGCAGCCGGCGGATGCCCCAGGCCGGCGCGAGCGTCTTGTCGTAGATCTCGAGGAGGCGGCGGGAGAGCACGACCGGGATGGCGCCCCCGGGCCCCGCGTCCTCGAAGCGCTCGCCCCGGCCCAGGTCGGCGGCGACGATCTCCGGCGCGACCCCCACCACCGGGATCTGCAGGGTCATGCCCTTCGGCCAGTTGTAGTCGAGCCCCCGCGGCGGGCCGAGGGCCGCGACCGGCACGCGCAGCGACATCCGCGGCCACGCCGCCGCCGCGCCGGGGAGAGCGGCGACGCGCCCGAGCGCGG
This sequence comes from uncultured delta proteobacterium, assembly GCA_963737085.1. Taxonomy (GTDB): domain Bacteria; phylum Myxococcota; class Myxococcia; order Myxococcales; family Anaeromyxobacteraceae; genus Anaeromyxobacter. Next base: position 336,665 of record CAVTRR010000010.1, on the reverse strand, counting down.
CCTCGTCGAGCCCGCCGCCGCCGAGCACGCCGCCCAGGGCGACGTTGCCGGGCACGATCTCGACGAGCCGCGCGTCGGCGGGGAACATGCGGCGCGCCGCGGCCGAGACCCCCAGGCCGAGCGCGAGGAAGAACACGAGCGCCGCGGCGCCGACGCACGCCGCCGCGGCGTCGAGGAGCGCGCCCTTGCGGTCCGCGCGCAGCGCGGAGAAGGCGATCCAGAGGAGGCCGCGGGCCCTCGTCACGCGCCGAGCCTCCCCTCGGCGAGGTGCAGCACCCGCGCGGCGGCCCGCGAGACCCGCTCCTCGTGGGTCACGACGAGCACGCTGAGGCCGCGCGCCGCCAGCTCGCCGAAGAGCCGGATGATCCCCTCGCCGGTGACGGCGTCGAGGTTGCCGGTGGGCTCGTCGGCGAGGAGGACCTTCGGGGCGGCGAAGAGGGCGCGCGCGATGGCGACGCGCTGGCGCTCCCCGCCGGAGAGGCGCGCGGGCGGCTGGTCCGCCTTGTCGGCGAGCCCCACGCCGGCGAGCGCCTCCCGGGCGGCGGCGCGGGTGCGACCCAGCGGCGCGCGGTCGCCGCGGCGGAGCAGCCCGGGGAGCATGACGTTCTCCGCGGCCGAGAGCCCCTGGAGCAGGTTGAACGACTGGAACACGAAGCCGACGGCGCGGTTGCGGAGGTCGGCGCGGGCCTCCTGCGAGAGCCCGGCGAGCCGGGCGCCGGCGACCACCACCTCGCCCGTGAAGTCGCGATCGAGGGCGCCCGCCACGTAGAGCAGGGTGGACTTCCCGGAGCCGGACGGCCCCACGATGGCCACCATCTCGCCGGCCGCCACGTCGAGGTCCACGCCCCGGAGCACCGGCACCTCGCGCGCCCCGTCGCGGAAGCTCTTCGAGACGCCCCGCAGGCGGATCACGGGCTGGCCTCCGCGCGCGCCTCCACGTCGAGGACGAGGACGAGGGCGCCCTCGGCGAGGTCCGCCCGCAGGGACACCGCGGCGAGGCGCGACGCGGGCTCCACGACGCGCTCGACGAGCGAGCGCATGACGAAGCCGGAGGGGCCGGTGCCGAAGGACTCGTCGGGCATGGCGCGCACCGCCGCGACGAGCCGCGCCGGATCGAGCACGGCGCCGCCGAGGCCGCCGCGCAGCGCCGCGCCGGCGGCCTCGGTGGGCGGCCGCCACCCCTCGCCGCCGGCGAGCCGCGCCTCGAGCTCCTCGAGCCGCCCCGGGCGCCCGCCCGCGGCGACGATGCGCCTGCCGGGCTCGTCCACGCGCCAGGCGATCTCGCCGGAGCCGGTGCGCACCCGGAAGACGCCGTCCGCCGGGGGGACCGGGCGGCGGGCGTGGGCCGCGAGGGCGGCGAGGCGCGCCGAGGTGGCCGCGGCGGCGGCCGGGTCCTTCAGGGGCAGCACCGCCTCCACCTCGACCGCCCGGAGCGGGTCCGCGCGCACCGCGCGCGTGGTGAGGCCGGCGACGTCGAGCGCCGGGGCGAGGGACACCGAGGCCGCGCCGCCCGGCGCGAGCGGGCCGAGGAGGTCCCGCGCCGGATCGATCCCCGCGCCCGCGAGGCGGGCCCGCTCCTCGGCGGGGAGCAGGGGCAGGAGCTTCGCCCCGAGCGCCGCGAAGTCGCCGTCGAAGCGGACGACGAGCTGGGCGCGGGGGTCGAGGCGCCCGGCGGCCCCCGCCGCCTCGCCGTCCGCGGCGAGGCCGCGGAAGGACGGCTCCCGCCCGCCGAGGAGCACCGCCGCGCGCGCGGCGAGCCGCCCCGGGCCCGCCGAGAGCCCCACGGCGAGGCCGTCGGCGAGCGGCCAGAGCCCCTCGAGGAGCGGCGACCCGGGGGGCGTCCACGCCACCGCCGAGACGCCGTCCCCGAGCGCGCGCCGCGCCACCTTCCAGCCGGCGGCCTCGCCGAGCGACGCCTCCGCGGGGACGGCCGCGGCCTCGGCCACCGCGTCGGCGCCGGACGGGCCGGCGCAGAGGATGGCGGTGTGCTGCACGATCGCCCAGGAGAGCGCGGGCGCGCGGCTGCCGGGCACCCGCAGCGTGACCACCGACGCCTCGCCGCGGCGCGAGGCGCCGCGCTCGGTGGCGCCGAGGCGGTCCCGGGCGAGGCGGACGAAGAGCGCCTCGAGGCGCGCGGCGTCGTCGACCGGCAGCAGCAGGAGCGGCGCGTGCGCGAGGCCGCCGGCGCGGCCGCGCCGCCACGCCACCGCCGCGCCGCGCCGCGGCGCGAGGCCGGCGTCCGCGAGGGCCTCCGGATCGAGGGGATCGAAGCCGAGCTGCGCGGTGAGCGCGCCGCGCGTGGCGGCGATCTCGCCCCCTCCCGGGAAGCGCGCGAGGGTGGCGGCGAGCGCCGCCAGCTCCGTCACCGCCCGCGCGGTCTCGGGGAGGACGACGGCGGCGGCGACGTTCGCGGGGACGAAACGCTCGGGCGGCGGCCCCCGTCGGCCCCCCGAGCACGCGAGGACGCCGACCGTGGCCGCGGCGAGGACGGCGCGGTGGAGCCGCCGGAGCACGGCCGTTACTTACCATGCTAGAGAGGCGCCCTCATGATCTTCGCGAGCGCCGACGACGCGCCCATCGCCCTCGACCTGCTCCCCGACTGGCCCGCACGGCTCGGCGCGGGCGCCGCCCGCCTCGAGCTCGAGATCGGCTCGGGTCACGGGGGCTTCGCCGTGGCCTTCGCGCGCGCCCACCCGGACCGGACGCTCGTCGCGATCGAGCAGCGGCGCAAGTTCGCCGACGAGCTGCGCGAGAAGGCGGAGCGCCGCGGCCTCGCGAACCTCGTGGTCCTGCAGGGCGACGCCCGGATCCTCGCCCCGCGCCTCTTCCCGCAGGGCTCGCTGCCGGCCATCCACGTCCACTTCCCGGATCCCTGGTGGAAGCGGCGCCACCACCGGCGCCGGCTCGTGGACGAGGGCATGTCGACGCTGCTCCTGCGCCTGCTCCGGCCCGGCGGGCTGCTCGACTTCCGCACCGACGTCGAGCGCTACGCGCTCGGGGCGGTGGAGCGGCTCGAGGAGGAGGGCTTCGCGAACGACGCCGGGCGGGGCGCCTTCGCGGACGCCCCGCCCGACGAGATCCCCTCCACCCGCGAGAAGCGCTACCTCGCGACGGGCCAGCGCGTGTGGCGGCTGCGCCTGCGCCGGCCCGGGTGAGGCCGCTACTTCGTGTCCGGCGACGGCGTCGTGGAGGTGCCGCTGCCGGTGTCCGGGGTGCCCGTCGTGCCAGTGCCGGTGCCCATGGAGTCCGTGCCGGTGCCGGTCGAGCTGCCCGGCATCATCGTCGAGCCGGAGCCGCCCGTGCTGGTGGCCTCGCGCGCCTCGATCTGCACCGCGACGTCGCGGCCCTCGACCTGGTTGAAGCTCGCGCGGACCTCCTGCCCCTCCTTCAGCTCGGTGCGGGTGGCGTCCTGCCCGTCCACCTTCACCATCGTCTGCGGCACGAGCTCGAGCGTCTTCTCCTCGCCCATGTCCGACTTGATGGCGACCGAGAGCTCCGAGACGCGGGTCACCTTGCCGGTGACGGTAAGGTCGTCGGAGTGGGCCGGCGGGGTCATGGTGCCCGCGCTGCTGCCGTACGCGCCGCTCGCGCCGGCCTCGCCGGCGGCGCCGGACGTGGACGCCGACGCCGACGCCTCCGCGCCGGGCTGGGACGGCGTCGCCGCCGCGGTGGATTGATCCGGACTGGCGCGGGACGACTCGGTCGATGCGGTGCGGCCCGACTCGCTCTGGGTGCGGCTCGTCTTGCACGCGCCGATCCCGAGAGCGAGCGGGATGGCGAGCGCGATGGCGCGAACGTACATGGGATTTGTCCCTCCTCGAGCCTTGAAGGTGGGCGCGCGCGCGGCGGGCGGCGAGCCCCCCGCCGCGAGGGGCGGGCGGCCGGGCGCGCGGACGGCTATGCTCCCCCTCCCATGACGCTCCGTCTCTCCCTCGTCCTCGCGGTCCTCGCGCTCGCCCTCGCCGCGGGGGGGTGCCGCCGCGGGGACGGCCCCGCCGAGCGCTACCGCGCCTTCGCCGCCGCGGCGCGGAGCGGCGACGGGGACGCCGTCTGGTCCATGCTGTCGGAGCGCTCGCGCGCGACGCTCGAGGCGCGCGCGAAGGCCCTCGCCGCGCGGGTGCCCTCGGGCGTGGTCCCCGGCTCGGGCCGGGAGCTGGTCCTCGGCGGCCTCTCCGCCCGGGCCCCGCGGCCGGCCCAGGTGCTCGTCGTGCGCGAGTCGCGGGACGCCGCGGTGGTCGCGGTCGAGGTGGCGGGGGAGCCCCGGCGCGAGGTGTCGCTCGTGCGCGAGGGGGGCGTGTGGCGCGTCGTCGTTCCCTTTGATAACTAAGGCGTCCCCGTATGAAGACCCCGACCGCCGCCGAGATCCGCGAGGCCTTCCTCCGCTTCTTCGAGGAGCGCGCCCACCGCCGCGTCGCGAGCTCCGCGCTCGTGCCGCAGAACGATCCCACGCTGCTCTTCACGAACGCCGGGATGGTCCAGTTCAAGGACGTCTTCACCGGCCGGGAGCGCCGCGACTACGCCCGGGCCACCACCGCCCAGAAGTGCGTCCGCGCCGGGGGCAAGCACAACGACCTCGAGAACGTCGGGTTCACCGCCCGCCACCACACGTTCTTCGAGATGCTCGGGAACTTCTCCTTCGGCGACTACTTCAAGAAGGACGCGGTGGCCTGGGCCTGGGAGTTCGTGACGAGCCCGCAGTGGCTGGGCCTCGCGAAGGACCGCCTCGCCGCCACCGTCTTCGACGGCGAGGGCGGCCTGCCCTGGGACGAGGAGGCGTTCGAGCTGTGGAAGGCGCAGGGCGTCCCGCCCGAGCGCATCTACAAGCTCGGCGCGAAGGACAACTTCTGGGCCATGGGAGACACGGGCCCGTGCGGCCCCTGCTCGGAGCTCCACTTCTTCCAGGGGAACGACATCCCCTGCGCCGAGGAGAAGGCGGGCGGGAAGTGCCTCGGGGTCGCGTGCGACTGCGATCGCTGGCTCGAGATCTGGAACCTCGTCTTCATGCAGTTCGAGCGGAGCGCCGGCGGCAACCTCACGCCGCTCCCCAAGCCCTCCATCGACACCGGCGCCGGCCTCGAGCGCATGGCCTCGGTGGCGCAGGGCAAGCGCTCGAACTACGACACCGACCTCTTCCAGAGCATCATCCGCGCCATCGAGAAGATCGCCGGCAAGACGTACGGCAAGGCGGCGGAAGACGACGTCTCGATGCGCGTCATCGCCGACCACGCGCGGGCCACCACCTTCCTCGTGGGCGACGGCGTCCTGCCGGCCAACGAGGGGCGCGGCTACGTGCTCCGGCGCATCATGCGGCGCGCCATCCGGCACGGGAAGCGGCTCGGCCTCGAGAAGCTCTTCCTCGCCGACGTCTGCGCCGCCGTGATCGAGGAGATGGGCCAGGCCTACCCCGAGATCCGGGAGAACCGCGCGTTCATCTCGAAGGTGGCGGCGCAGGAGGAGGAGTCCTTCCGGCGCACCCTCGACAAGGGGCTCGCCATCCTCGAGGAGGAGATGGCCCGCCTCGCGAAGGCGAAGGAGACCGTCGTCCCCGGCAAGGTCGCCTTCCAGCTCTACGACACCTTCGGCTTCCCCATGGACCTCACCCGCGTCATCGCCGCCGAGCGGGGCCTCGGCGTGGACGAGGCGGGCTTCGACCGGAACATGGCGGAGCAGCGCGCCCGGTCCGAGTGGAAGGGCTCCGGCGAGCAGGCGGTGACCGACCTGCACAAGCAGATCGCCGCCGAGCTCGGCGAGACCCACTTCCTCGGCTACGAGGCGCAGACCGCGAAGGCGGAGGTGAAGGCGATCCTCGCCGACGGCGCCCGCGCCGCGAAGGCGACGCGGGGGCAGAAGGTCGAGATCGTGACGGCCGCGACGCCGTTCTACGGCGAGTCGGGCGGCCAGGTCGGCGACGTGGGCGTCATCGCGGGCCCGCGGGGCAAGGTCGAGGTGCGCGACGCGCAGCGGCCGGTGCCGGGGCTCGTCACGCACGTCGGGATCGTGGAGTCGGGCGAGATCGCGGTGGGCGACGTGGTGGAGCTGGCGGTGGACGAGCGCCGCCGCGACCTCATCCGGGCGAACCACTCCGCGACCCACCTGCTGCAGTTCGCGCTGCGCGAGAAGCTCGGCGACCACGTGAAGCAGGCGGGCTCCGTGGTCGCCCCCGACCACCTGCGCTTCGACTTCTCGCACTTCCAGCCGCTCGGCGAGGACGAGCTCGCGGCGATCGAGCGGCGGGTGAACGAGCTCGTGCGCGAGAACGGCGCCACGGACACGGCGGTGCTCGAGCTCGAGAAGGCGCGCCAGTCCGGCGCGATGATGATCTTCGGCGAGAAGTACGGCGACGTCGTGCGCGTCGTCCGCATCGGGCCGTCGAAGGAGCTGTGCGGCGGCACCCACGTGCGGCGCGCCGGCGACATCGCCTTCTTCAAGATCGCGAGCGAGGAGTCGATCGCCGCGGGCGTGCGCCGCATCGTCGCCTACACCGGGCCGCGGGCGGTCGAGCTCTCGCAGCGCGAGGCCGAGGAGCTGCGCCGGACGGCGGCGCTCCTCAAGGCCGGCGCGTTCGAGGTGGCGCAGAAGGTGGAGCAGGCGCAGAAGCGCGTCCGCGACCTCGAGCGCGCGCTCGAGGAGGCGTCCTCGCGGATCGCCGCGGCCCAGTCCGGGGACCTCGCGGCGCGGGCGAAGGAGGTCGGCGGCGCGAAGGTGCTCGCCACCCGCGTGCAGGGCGACGGCAAGAGCCTGCGCGAGCTCGCCGACAAGCTCCGCGACAAGCTCGGCCGCGGCGTCGTCGCCCTCGGCGCCGAGCAGGACGGCAAGGCGATCCTCCTCGTCGCGGTGACGAAGGACCTCACCGCGAAGGTGAAGGCCGGCGACCTCGTGAAGGAGGGCGCGAAGCACGTGGGCGGCGCGGGCGGCGGCAAGCCCGACCTCGCCCAGGCGGGCGGCCCGGACGCCGCCGGGCTCGAGAAGGCGCTCGCCGCCATCGAGGCGCTCGCCTCGCGCGCGCTGATGTAGCGCGCCGCGTCGCGCGCGCCGCCCGGACGGGGTGCCGGGGGCGGCCCCGCGCCAGGGTTGTCAAGGCCGATGAGCCGTTGACCGTCCTCCGGGGCGGTGCCTACCATCGCCCGCGTCGATGGCTCACCCGATCCCCCGAACGCGGAAGGCGCGCCTCGTTCCACCTGTGGTGGATCTCGCGCAGGCGCGCGACGCCCGGCGCGTGCGGGAGCTGCAGGCGCGCTGCCGCGCCGTGGACGACGTGAACCGGAAGTCGCTCGCGCGCCTGTTCCAGACCGGGCTCGTCTACACGCGGCAGGGCGCGCGCCTCGGGCGCGACCTGCTCCTCGCGCAGCAGCACCTCCTGCGCGTGTCGGACCTGCTCGCGCGGATCGCCGAGCTGCCCGAGGGCTCCGCCGACGGCGAGGCCGCCGCCCTCTACCAGGACGCGCAGGCGCTGCTCGTCCGCACCGCCGAGCTGACGGCGCGCTCGGGCCTCGTCCTCGCGCGCGGCTCGTAGCGCGCGACCCGCCGCGCAGCGCGAACGGCCGCCCCGCGGGGCGGCCGTTCCTCTTCTGGGCGATCCGCCGGCCGGGCACCGGGCGCTCCGCCGCGCGCCCGACCTTGCCGCCCGCCGCGGAGTGCAGACCCTTTCGGCGCAACGATCACCTCGTCGAAGGGAGCGACCTCACATGCGCAAGCTGCTCATGATCGGTGGAGTGATGGCGGCGGTCCTGGTTCCCACGGCGTCGAGCGCACAGCTCACGCTCGGTGCCCGGGTCGGCTACGGGTTCGCCATGGGTGACGTGGGGGGCACGCTCTCCATGAGCGACTGGGTGAAGAGCCAGGTCCCCCTCCAGCTCGACGCCCTCGTCCGCCTGACGCCCGCCTTCGGCGTCGGCGGGTACTTCTCCTACGGCTTCGGCCAGACGGGGGATGCCTGCGACTTCCCCGGCGCCGACTGCACCGCGAGGGTGACGCGGGTCGGCGCCCAGGCGACCTGGTCCTTCGTCGGCATGCGGTTCCTGCCCTGGATCGGCGCGGGCATCGGCTACGAGTGGAACAAGCTCGACGACGGGACGGAGGAGGCGACGTTCAAGGGCTGGGAGTACCTGAACCTCCAGGCCGGCGGCGACTACAAGGTGAGCGACCAGCTCTCGGTCGGCCCCTACGTGATGTTCGCGCTGGGCCAGTACGACGAGGTGGACGACGGCGGCGCGAGCGTCTCCATCCCGGACAAGAAGATGCACGAGTGGCTGAGCTTCGGCCTCCGCGGCAAGCTCGACCTCTGAAGCTCGACCCGCGGTCGATCGCCGCACCGGCGATCGCGCCGACGTCACCACGGCCGCCCCACGGGGCGGCCGTCCTCGTCTGGCGTGCGGAAGCTCGGGGCGCGCGTGAGCCCGTTCCCCACGGCGCGGATGTGGGGCGGACACCTTTCTCGTGAAGCTCGCGATCGGGCCGTCCGGTCTTCAGGGGACACGGGCCCCAGCGCCGGCGTCTTTACGAGAATGCAGGCCGCGCGACGCGCGGTTCGCGCGCCCACTCTTGTCTTCGCGTGCACGGTCAGTCATTCTCGCGGGGGCGGTACGTCCACGCTCGAAACCCGTTCTGGGGAGGAAGAACGAATGAAAAGGTTCATGGGATCGGTCATCGTCGCGGCTGCGCTCCTCGCGGCGCCGGTGACCGCGCACGCAGGGTTCACGATGGGCTTCAGGGTCGGCCTGGGGTTCCCCGGCGGCGAGCTGGCGAACGGCTACGACCTCGGCAGACAACGTCGCGATGTCCGTCCCGCTCATGCTGCAGCTCGGCGGCGCGTTCGCGCAGGACCGCGTGTCGGTGGAGGGCTTCTTCGAGCTGAGCCCGATGGCGCTCTCGAGCGACGTCACCGACACCTGCTCCGACTGCTCCGCGGTCGGGCTGCGCATCGGCGCGCTCGGCTCGTTCCGCTTCACCCCGCAGAAGCGGTTCACGCCGTGGGTGGGGCTCGGCATCGCGTACGAGACGCTCACCGAGGACAACGGCTTCAACTCCTGGACCTACAGCGGCCTCAACTGGGACTTCTCCGGCGGCATGGACTTCAAGCTCGGCCGGGTCTTCGCGCTCGGGCCGTTCGTGTCGCTCCAGTTCGGCGAGTTCGACTCGGTGAGCGGCGACATCAGCGGGGACATCAACGACACCGGCATGCACAGCTGGTTCCAGATCGGCGCGCGCGGCCGCTTCGACTTCTAGCCGCCCGGACCACTCTGCCTCTGCGTACCCCGACGGCCGCCCGCGAGGGCGGCCGTCCTCGTTCGGGCCGCGCGCGCGCCGCGCCTTCCGCGCCGCCGCGCTTCGTGCGAACGTCCGCCGGATGCGGATCGCCGCAACCCTCGCCGCGCTGCTCCTGCCCGCCCTCGCCGGGGCCGGCGGCGGGCCGACGCTCGCCGCGCGGGTCGCGTTCGCGCCGGCGGTGGGCAGCGTCGCGGCGAGCCTGCCGATGAGCGAGGGGCTCCAGGCGCAGCTCCCGCTCCAGCTCGACGCGCTCTGGCGCTTCGGGCCCTTCTCCGCGGGCGCGTACACCTCCGTCGGACTCGGCCTGGTGGGCGCCGCGGCCTGCGCCGACGGCGCGGACTGCTCCGGCTCGGCCGTGCGCGTCGGGGTCCAGGGCATCCGGGACTTCGGGGCGCGCGGCCCGGGCTGGCCGGCCGCGTGGGCCGGCGTCGGGCTCGGCTGGGAGTGGGCCCGGTGGAGCCGCGAGCGGCTCGGCAGCGAGACCTCGTGGAGCTACGGCGGGCCCGAGGCCCTCGTGCAGGGCGGCGCGGAGTGGCGGCTCGGCCGGCGCCTCGCGCTCGGCCCGTACGCCCTCGTGGGCTTGGGCCGCTACGCGTCCGTCTCGCTCGACACCCCGGTGGCCTCCGCCTCCGCGGACGTCGGCGAGCGGGCCTTCCACGCCTGGATCCACCTCGGCGTCCGCTGCCGCCTCGACCTCTGACCCGGAGCCCGCATGCACGGCCGCCTCGTCGAGCTGGAGATCGACTCCCCCGCCCTCGCAGGGAACCCCCTCGGCGATCCCGCGCGCCGGCTCGTCCTCGCCTGGGTGCCGCCCGGCGGCGGGCGCGACCTGCCCGCCGTCTACCTCCTCCACGGCTTCACCGGCAGCGCCCGCGGCTGGACCAACGTGTCGGCGTTCGCGCCCACGGTGCCGGAGCGGATCGACGCGCTCGTCGCGGCGGGGGAGCTGCCGCCGTTCGTCGCCGTCTTCCCGGACGGCATGACGGCGGTGGGCGGCACCCAGTGGACGAACGCCCCCGCGGTGGGACGCTACCAGGACTACGTGGCCGAGGACGTCGTGCGCGAGGTCGAGGCGCGGCTCGGCACGATCGCGCGGCGCGAGTCGCGCGCGGTCGTGGGGAAGAGCTCGGGCGGCTACGGCGCCCTGCGCATGGGCCGCGATCGCCCGGACGTCTTCGCCCTCGTCGGCGTCCACTCGGGCGACGCGTACTTCGAGTACTGCTACCTGAAGGACCTGCCCCACGCCGCCGCCGCGCTCCTCGACGCGCCGGACGCGAGGGCCTGGCTCGACGGCATGAGGCGCCGCGCCCGCGAGACGAAGCTCGCGGGGAGCGACCACGCGCCCCTCAACGTCATCGCCATGGCGGCGCACTACTCGCCGAACCCGGCCTCGCCGCTCGGTCTCGACCTGCCCTTCGAGCTCCCCACCGGGCGGCTGCGCGAGGACGTCTGGGCGCGCTGGCTCGCGCACGATCCCGTCCGCTTCCTCCCCGAGGGGCGGGAGGCGCTGCGCCGGCTCGCCGCCGTGTTCATCGACTGCGGCACGCGCGACGAGCACGGCCTGCGCTGGGGGACGCGCATCGTCGCGGCGCTCCTGCGCGACGCGGGCGTCGCGGTCGAGCACCAGGAGTTCGACGACGGCCACTCCGGCGTCAACTACCGCTACGACGCCTCGCTGCGCTTCCTCGTGCCGCGCCTCGCGCGGTGACTGGCGCGCGCCGGCCGCCTTCGGCAGGATCCCGCCATGCCCGACCCCACCCGCGCCGCCGCCTGGGCGCTCCTCTGCGAGCACACGAAGACGCAGCCCCTCCGCCGCCACGCCCTCGCCGTCGAGGCGTCGATGCGCGCCCTCGCCCGCCGGGCCGGCGTCGCGGAGCCGGGCGAGCTCGAGCGCTGGGGCGTCGTCGGCCTCATCCACGACTTCGACTACGAGCGGTTCCCCACCGCCGCGGATCACGTGTGGCGCGGGATGGAGATCCTGCGCGCGCGCGGCTGGCCCGAGCCGCTCGTGCGGGCGGTCGGCGCCCACGCCGCGTACACGGGCATCGCGCCCGAGGCGCCCCTCGAGCGCGCCATCGTGGCGGCCGACGAGCTGTCCGGGTTCGTCGGCGCCTGCGCCCTCGTGCGGCCCTCGAGGAGCGTGCGCGACCTGCCGCCCGAGTCGGTGGTGAAGAAGATGAAGGACAAGGCCTTCGCGCGCTCCGTCGACCGCGAGGAGATCCGCCGCGGCGCGGCGCTCGTGGCGATGCCGCTCCCCGAGCTCGTGGCGCTCGTGATCGCCGCGCAGGTGCCGATCGCCGACCGGCTCGGCCTCGGCGGCGGCGCGGCCGAGGACCTCGCCGACGAGCCGGCGCCGCCCGAGCCGCCGCCGGCGTGACGCACCGGGACGTGCGGGCGACCCGACACCTGCACGGACGGTGCGGGCGACTTGACACCTACACGGACGGTGCGGTGAAGAGGATCGCCGCGCTCTCGCGGCAGGAGGGGAACCCAATGATCGCCCAGCCCACGTGCGCGCTGGCCCTCGCCGCCCTGCTGCTCGGCGGCGCCCACGCCACCCGCGCCGAGGACGCGCCCGCGCCGGAGCAGAAGATCGCCTGGACGCCCGGGCCGGCCACGGTGGACCTCGCCGCGCTCGCGGAGGTGCGCCTCCCCGAGAGCGTCGCGTTCGCCGGCGCCGAGGACACGCGCAAGCTCCTCGAGTCGATGGGGAACACGACCGACGGCTCCGAGCTGGGGCTCATCGTCCCGAAGGCCGACGACCAGGGCTGGTTCATCGTGTTCGAGTGGAACGCCATCGGCTACGTGAAGGACGAGGAGAAGGACGAGATCGACGCCGACGCTCTCCTGAAGTCGATCCGCGAGGGGACCGAGGCGGCGAACGAGCGGCGCAAGGAGCGCGGGCTCCCCGGCGTCCACGTGGTGGGCTGGTCGCAGCCCCCCCGCTACGACGAGCGGACCCACAACCTCACCTGGGCCACCCTCGGCAAGAGCGACGCGGGGCACGAGAGCGTCAACTACAACGTGCGCGTGCTGGGGCGCGAGGGCGTCATGTCCCTCACCTTCGTGGACGAGCCGCAGAACCTCGCGGCCGCGAAGCCGGCGGTGGACGAGGTGATCGCGGCGTTCAGCTACAAGCAGGGCAAGCGGTACGCGGAGTGGGTCCCGGGCGACAAGGTCGCGGAGTACGGGCTCACCGCGCTCGTCGCCGCCGGCGCGGGCGCCGCGGCGGTGAAGCTCGGGCTCTTCGGGCTGCTCGCGAAGCTCTTCGCGAAGGGCGGTAAGCTCGTGGTCCTCGCCCTCGCCGGGCTGGGCGCGGGCGCGGTGAAGTTCTGGAACGCGCTGCGCGGGAAGGCCAGCGCGCGCCCCTCGCGGCCCCCCGCCGATCCGGGCGCGGGCCAGGCGTAGAACCGCGGCAGATGCACGCGCTCCTCGTCGACCTCTTCCCCTGGGTCGTCGCGCTGTGGGTCCTCGACGGCCTCGCCCAGCTCGGGCGAGGCCACCTCCTCCTCGTCGGCGGCGTGCTCGACGGCGGGCGGTTCGGGCCGCGGCGCGCGGGGCTCCACCTCGTCGGGCTGTCGCCCCTCGAGGAGGTCGTCGCCGTCCACGACCTCCCGTTCCTCGCCGCGCCGGCGGCGGTGTTCCTCTTCGACCCGCGGCGGCGATCGGAGCCGGCGCTCGTCGCCGGGGCGGACCTCCGGCCCGTGCCGCTCCGGGCGCTCGCTCCGGTCGAGCGCGAGGGGCGCAAGGTCCGGGCGGGCGGCCGTCTGGCGATCCTCGCGCCCAGCCCGGAGTGGGCGGCGCGGCTCCGCGACGATCTCGCCCAGCTCGCCGGCGGGGGCGGGGCGCCGCCCGACCGGCTCGACGTGGCCGCGGCGCGCGCGCTGCGGGAGCGGCAGCGGCCGTTCCTCGCGCCGCTGCGCGTGGCGGCGGCGCTCCTCTTCGCCACGGCGTTCGTCGCGTGGCCGGCCGCCGCGTACGCGCCGGACGCGGCGCCGCTCGCGCCCGGGGCCGTCCTCGCGGTGGCGGGCGCGCTCGTGCTCGCGATCGCGGCCCTCACCTTCGCGATGCTCACCGCCTGCGGGGAGCCGCGGGGCCGGAGCGCGGCCGCGGCGCTGCACCTCGCCCTCTACCCGATCGCGGCGCTGCGGCCGCTCGCGCACGGCCCGCGCTCGCTCTACCGCCGCTTCGACGCGCTCGCCACGGCGGCGGCGCTCCTCCCGCCGGACCGCTTCGCCGACCTCGCGGCGCGCGAGCTGCGGCGCGCGCGCCTCTCCCGCGCCGCCACCGCGCCGGAGCTCGCCGCCGCCTGGGACGAGCGGGCCCGCGGGCTGGTCCGCCTGCTCGCCGCGGCCGGGATCTCCGAGGCCGGGGCGCTCGCGCCGCCGCCGCGGGCGCCCGGGGCGGCGGCGTGGTGCCCGCTGTGCGGCGGGCAGTACCGCGCCGGGTTCGAGCGCTGCGCCGACTGCGGCGTCGCCGCGGAGCCGTTCGCGCCCTGACGGCTCCGCTCACGGCGCCGCCTGCCAGACCCGCACCCAGTCCACGTCCATGCGCGCCGGGCTCGACCCGCGCGGCCCGTAGCCGTCCTTCGGCACGTACCCGGCCCAGCTCGCGTCGTCCACCTCGCAGGTGAGCCGCACGTCCTGGGCGACGTGCGAGACCGCGGTCGAGGTGGTCCAGAGCGGCACCCCGTCGACGTAGAAGGTGTAGGCCTGCTCGGTCCAGAGCACGCCGTAGGTGTGCCACTCGCCCTGCACGCGCGCGCCGCCCGGCAGCGCCGTGACCTTCTGGACGTTCTTCCGCTGCGCGCCGTAGCCGTCCCAGTTGACGTTCAGGGCCACCATGTCGGCGAGCGCGTCCCAGCCGGCCTGGTCCGTCACGCGGTGCTCCACCACGTCGATCTCGGCGCCGGCGCGGCCGGGATCGCCGCGGGGGTTCCCGATCGTGGGCGAGAGCAGCCAGAACGCGCACCAGCTCCCGGGCGCGTCGGCGAAGCGGATGCGCGCCTCGTAGTAGCCGTAGCGCGCCAGGAACTTGCCCTCGGTGAAGAGGAAGCCGGTGTAGTTGACGCCTCCCTCGGTGAAGGTGCGGAGGGTGAGGACGCCCCCGCTCACGGTCACCGCGTCCGGGGTCGCCACCGCGTCGCGCCTCGGCGCGTCCATGACGTTCCACAGGCTCGCGTCGAGCGCCGCGCCGTCGAAGCCCTCTTCGAGCACGAGCCGGTAGCCGGCGGGCGGCAGCGCCTCGGCGGGCTGCTCGGGCGGCGGCGGGGGCTGCGTCGCCGGCTGCTCCTCGGGCGGCATGAGCCCGCAGCTCGCCGCCGCCGCGAGCGCGAGGAGCGCCGCCACGCTCCGACCTCCACGTCCTCCGCCGGCCATGTCGCTCCCTCCTAGAACGCCCAGTTCACGCCCACCGACAGCACGCCGTTGCGGGCGCGCCAGTCCGGTCCCCAGTCGTGGTAGGTGACGAAGATGGACCCGGGGCGCCACTCCCAGCGCCCGAACCCGTAGACCATGCGCCAGCGCGGCGTCCCCGCCGGCCCCTCGAACACGTCCGGGATGGTGCGGCCGAGGCCGCCCATGGCGAACCACCTTCCGCCGAGGGTGAACGTCACCCGCAGGTCGGCGTAGGGGCCGCCGGCGAACGGCACGGTCAACGCCGCGACCGGCCCGACGCAGAGCCACTCCGAGCAGAGCCGCGGGAGCTTGTACCCGAGGTTCGCCTCTGCGCCGCGCCAGCCGGGGACGTCCTGCGCGCGGAGCGGCCCCCAGTTGTGGACGGTCAGCGAGAAGGTGCCGGGGCGCCAGTCGTCCCAGCCGAAGCCCCAGAGCAGCCGGGTGTCGCCGCGGTCGGAGCGCGGCGTCGCCTCCGCGCCGAAGCGCAGGAACGCCGCGCGCCAGGGGAACACCGTGGCGACGGCGCCGGCGCCGGGCCCTTCGGCCCCGCGGTAGGTGGCGAGGAGCGAGCCGCCCGCCCGCGGCCCGTCGCGCGCGCCGCGCGGGGGGATCGCGAGGCTCCGGTCCGGCGGCCCGGGGCCGCCCTCCGGCCGCGGCGGGGCGAGGAGGCCGCCGCCGCTCCCCGCGCCGGCGGCCTCCGGCGCACAGCGCGGACCCTGCGCCGCGACGGCGGCGAGGCGGGCCCGCCAGGCGGCGCGCCCTTCGCAGTCGCCGCAGGCGGCGAGCAGCGGCCCGCGGCGCCGGAAGAGGATCGCCTCGAGCACGACGCCGTTCGTGTTGGCGGTGAGCGCCCGGTTCGTCGCGCCGCCCGCCTCGTACACGCCCGCGAACCAGCCGCGCGCGGGGTCGACCGCGCCGGCCACCGCGCCGCGCAGGACCGCGGCGTAGGGATCGGCCGGGTGGAGCGCCGCGAGCGCGAAGGCGGCCTTGGTCGAGAGGCCGCGCAGCCCGGCGACCGCCCGGCCCTCGGGATCCACGGTCGCCCAGGGCGCGCCCCCGGCGACGATCGCGTCGTAGACGAACCACGGCGGGCGATCGACGTGGTCCTCGGAGAGGGCGGTCGGGATCCCGGTGCGCTCCCAGCGCCGCCGCTGCACCTCGAAGACGCGCGCCTCGAGCGCCGCGCCGCCCTCGCCGAGGCCGAACTCGAGGCCGTCGAGCGCCCACGGCTCCGTGACGAGGGCGTCGACGGCGCCGTGGCGGGCGCGGTCGCGGGCGTCGTGCGGCACCCGGACGCCGAGCAGGGGCGTCTCCGCGAGGAAGCGGCCGTAGCGGCGGGCCTGCGCGGTGTCGAGGCCGAGGAGCGCGAGCGCCTTCCCCGCGTACTGCTCGTACCCGAGCCGCCCCTCCTGCAAGCGCCGCAGCACGCCGTCGCCGCCGCGGTGGACGCCGTGGAGCTCGCCGCCCCCGGCGAGCCGGCAGGTGTTCCAGCGGGCGAGGACGCGCAGGATGCGCCCCCGCGCCGCCGGGTGGAGGTCGCCGGCCAGGGCGAGCGCCGAGACGAGCCGCCCGAGATCCACCGCCGAGAACCCGATCCCCGAGGGCGTCGGCCGGTTCGTGTAGTCGGTCATCCGCGCCGTCTCCGCGTGGTACGCCTTGTTCGGCAGCTCGCCCTCGAAGAGCGGCAGCGCGTCGAGCGTGCGGAGGAGGGCGTCGAGGCGCGCCTCGAGCTGCGCGGCCGGGAGGATGCCCAGCTCGTGCGCGGCGAGGGCGGCGATGAGGGAGGACCCGAGGTCCCAGGCCGTCGTGCTCGGGTAGCCCTCGACGGAGCTCACGAGCCCCGTGGCGGGGTGGGTATTGCGCTCGAAGTAGCGCCACGCGATCCGGGCGGCCGCGAGGTCGGGATCCTCGGGGGGCGGGGTCGGCCGCGAGGTCGGGGTCGAGGTCGGGTTCGCCATCGCGGGCGGGTCCTCCGGCTCCGCGAGCGCGCCGGCGAGCGGCGCGACGAGGAGGATCACGGCGGCGGCGAGCCGGGTCACGGCGGGCCCTCCGGCTCACCGGAGGTGCTCGCCCGCACCGCGGGGCCGCGCACGCGGTAGGCGAGCGCCTCGAGGACGACCGCGTTCGTGTTGAGCGAGAGCGCGCGGTTCGGCTCCCAGGTCGCGTCGTACCTCCCGGCGTAGAGCCCCTCTTCCGGCGAGACGAGGCGGGCGGCCTCCGCGAGCAGGCGCTCCGGGTACTCGCCGGCGAAGAGGACGCCCCAGGCGACGGCGGCCTTGGTCGAGAACCCCAGCGCCCCGGCCGCCGGCTTCCCGTCGGGCCCCAGGGCGACCCAGGGCTCCCCGCCGCTCACGACGGCGGACCAGGCGAACCACGGGGCGCGATCGAGCGCGTCCTCCGAGACCGCCGTGAGCCGACCGGTCGCGCGGTGGCGCCGCTCCTGCGCGCGGAGGAGCGCCCGCGCGACGGGGAGCGTCGCCGCGTCGAACCCGTGCTCGAGCGCGTCGAGGAGCCACGGCTCGGGCACGAGCGCCGCCTGCGCGCCGCCGTGGTCGCGCGGGTCGCGCGCGTCGGTGGGGACGGTCTGCCCCTCGACGCTCGCGAAGGCGAGGTGCGCGCGCCAGTCGAGCGCCTCGGGGGCCGGCACGCCCCAGGGGAGGAGCGCCTTCGCCGCGTGCTGCTCGTACCCGAGCCGCCCCTCCTGCTGGACGGAGAGCGCGCCCCGGCGGTCGCGCGCGCCTCCTCTCAGCGCGGCGCCGTCGGAGAGCGCCTCGAGCCGCCAGCCCGAGACCGCGGCGCGGACGGCGGGGGTCAGCTCCGGGTGGCGCCAGGCCACGAGCGAGAGCGAGAGGAGGAGCCGCGAGACGTCGAGGGCCGACCACCCGATGCCCTCCGGGGCGGGGGCGCCGCCGTACCGCGCCATCGCCAGGGTGCGGGTGTCGTACGCCTTGTTGGGCAGCCCGCCCTCGCCGAGCGGCAGCCGCGCGAGGCTGCGGAGCGCGAGGGCGAGGCGCTCCGCGGCCTCGCGGGGAGGGACGAGGCCGAGCTCCTCGGCGGAGAGCACCGCGAGGAGCTGCGAGCCGAGGTCCCACAGGGTGGTGGTGGCGTGGCCCTTCACCGAGGCGGTGAGGCCGGTCGCGGGGTCGGTGTTCAGGGCGACGTAGCTCCACGCCGCCGCGGCGAGCGCGCGCTCGCGGGCGTCGAGGGGGCCGCGGGCGCGCAGCGGCAGCTCGCCCGCCGGGGGCGAGATCCCCTCGAGCGCGCCCGCGGGCGGCGCGCCGGGGGCGACGCGGCTCACCGCGGCGATGGTGCCGACGGCGGCGGCGAGCCCGAGGAGGACCGCCAGGTGGGAGCGCCCCGCGAGCAGCCCGTCCACGAACCTCACGGCGCGCTCCGCGGGACGCGGCGGGGCCACAGCGCGGCGACCACGAAGGGCGCGAGGCACGCGCCGTTGTGCACGGTCCAGAGGACGTTCGCGACGTAGGCGGTGGCGGCGCCCGGCGAGGCGGGGTCCAGGCGCAGAGCCCCGACCACCACGCCCGCGGCCATGGCGGCGAGGAGCGCGAGGTGTGGCGCGGCGAGCCGCGGCGCGCGCCCCGCGGCCCGCTCCTTGGGGGTCACCGTGAACCGCAGCGGCCGCCCGGCGACGACGTGGGCGAGCGCGCGCAGGTTCAGCCAGAACGAGGCGAGGTGGTACTGCTCGCTGCGCCAGGTGGACACGCCCCAGGTGCCGGCGAGGAGCGCGAGCCGGCTCGCGACGAGGAAGGGGAGGAGGTGCGCCGCGAGGGCGAGGTCGTACGCGCGCACCGGCATCAGGCCCGCGAAGAAGTAGGCGAGCGGCGCGAGCATGAGCGGCAGCGTCCAGAGCGGCGCGAGGTAGGCGTACATCGTCGCGCCGTACATCACCTTCTGCCAGGCGGAGAGCCCGCGCAGCCGCAGCGGGTTGCAGCGGCGCGCGAGGTCGAGCGTCCCGCTCGCGTACTTGAAGCGCTGGATCGTCCAGGCGAGGGGATCCTGCGGCGAGAGCATGCGGGTGACGATCCGCGGGTGGTAGATCGAGCGCCAGCGCCGCTCCTCGTCCGCGTGGAGGAGGACGCTCGTGTAGATGTCCTCCGAGACGTGGAACGCGTAGGGGGTCAGCTCCGCGTGCCGGGCCGCCTGGGACGCGAGCGCGCCGGAGAGCGTCGCCCGCAGGGCGGGGTCCTCGACGCCGGCCGTGAACCGCCGGACCGAGGCGCGCACGTCGGCCGCGTACCGGCGCACCGCCGTCTCCATCACCGCCTCGCGGCGGTGGACGCTGCCGGCGCCGCAGCAGAACGCCGCGTTGCACCAGTTCCGGGCCCGCTGCACGACGTCGTAGAACGCGCGGGGATCGGTGCCGAGGGGATCGGCGCCGACCGCGACGGGCCCGACCACGCGCTCGAGCCCGCGGCCGAGCGCGCGCCCCGCGGCGCCGAGCCGCGCGCGGCGCGCGAGCCACTCGGGCAGCGGCGTGCCGGGGTCCACGTCGCAGAACCACTGCGGCGTCTGCACCCAGGCGACGCGCGGATCGCGGAAGTAGCCGAGCGTCTCCTCGAGGAGCGTCGGGAGGGGGCGGGTGTCCGCGTCGCAGATGACGAACAGGTCGCCGTCGGTCCGCTCGAGGCCGTTGCGGAGGTTCCCCGCCTTGAAGCCGGCGCGCGACGTCCGCGCGAGGTAGCCGACGCCCTCCTCGGCGGCCATGGCCCGCATGGCGGGGCGCCGCCCGTCGTCGAGCACGTGGATCGCGAGCGCGAGCGGGTAGGGGTACCTGAGCGCCTTCGCGTCGCGGACCGAGCGCCGCACGAGCTCCACCGCCTCGTCGAAGGTGGTGATGAAGACGTCCACCCTGAGCGGCCGGTCGCGCTCGGGCGGCTCGCCGGCGACGTCGGCGAGCGTGCGCGGCGGCGGCCGCGGCGCGGGGTCCTCGAGCCGCCACATGGAGAGGAAGAAGAGGACGGTCCCCACGTAGGCGAGCGTCTCGGCTGCGGCGACGGCCACGGAGAAGACGAGGTCGTCGGCGCGCAGCGAGGCGGACCACCGCCAGGCGAGGTACCAGGCGCCGAGGACGAGGGCGCTCGCCGCGAGGGCCTGGAAGGCGAAGTCGCGGCCGGGGCCGGCCCGCGCCGGTGCCGCGGGCGTGCGCTCCTCGAATTGGGCGAAGTGCGGGGCCCCGTCCGTCCCCTCCGGCAGCGGCGCCGGGCGCGTCACGGCAGCGCGCCCGAGGCGTCCGCGAAGGTCGGGAACACCTCGTCGAGGTGGGTGAGGGCGAGGAGCGCTCGTACGCGCGGCCCGGCCCCGGCGAGCCGCAGCTCGCCGCCGGGCGCCAGCCGCTTCTGGATGGAGACGAGCGCCGCGAGCGCCGACGCGTCGATGGCGCGCACGTGCTCGAGCGAGACGACGACGAGCGCGCGGCCGCTGGCGCTCGCGCCGACGACGTCGCGCAGCTCCAGCGCCACCCCGGCGTCCAGCGCGCGGGCGAGAGGGGTGACGACGAGCGCACCGCGTGTGTCCTGGAAGCGAACGTGGAGCATGACGGCTCGGCGCCGCCCGCCGGGGCGCGCGCCGGGTCTCTCCGCAGAAGCTACCTACGGGTGCCGTGGCGGCAAGGCGGCGGGGGCGACGTGCACGAGCGGGGCGACGCCCGGGAGACCGCCCTGCTCGCGGGCGGCCCCAGGCCGCCCGGGCGGGCGCGGCTCCCGAGACGGCGACGGCCGCCCGGTGGGCGGCCGCCGCGCTGCGAACCTCTTCGTCCCGGCCTTACTCGCGCGGCGCGTTGTTGCGCCGCAGGAACGCCGGGATGTCGTACTGGTCCTCGCTGTCGGCGGGCTTGTAGGCGGGATCGCGGCGCACCGGGCGCGCCGCGGTGACCGTCTGGACGGGCGCGGGGGCGGCCACGGGGTGCGCGAGCCGGATGGGCTCCTTCGCGCGCGGCTCGTGCGGCAGCGGCGGGGGCACCGCCTTCACCGCCGCCGCCTGCGGCGCCTGGACCTGGACCGCGCGGCCCGCGGGACGGCGCTGGTCGGCGTCGCGCGGCTGGAACCCCGTGGCGATGACCGTGATCCGCACCTCGTCGCCGAGCGACTCGTCCACCACCGACCCGAAGATGATGTTCGCGTCGGGATCCGCCGCCGACTGGGCCATCGACACGGCCTCGTCGACCTCGCGCAGCGTGAGGTTCGCGCCGCCGGTGATGTTCACGAGCAGGCCCGTCGCCCCGTCGAGGGTCACGTCCTCGAGGAGCGGCGAGCTGATGGCGGACTGCATCGCCTCGACCGCGCGCCGCTCGCCGGAGGAGCGGCCCGTCCCCATGAGCGCCATCCCCTTCTCGCTCATGATGGTGCGCACGTCGGCGAAGTCCACGTTCACGAGGCCGTGGACGGTGATGATGTCCGAGATGCCCTGCACGGCGTGGAGGAGCACCTCGTCCGCGCGCTTGAAGGCGTCGGCGAGGGACATGTTCTCGCCGGCGACGGAGAGGAGGCGCTGGTTCGGGATCACGATGAGGGTGTCCACCGCGTCCTTCAGCTCGGCGAGCCCCTGCTCCGCGTGCTTGCGCCGCTTGTTCCCCTCGAAGAGGAACGGCCGGGTGACGACGCCGACGGTGAGCGCGCCGCTCGCCTTGGCGACGTCGGCGACGACGGGCGCGCCCCCGGTGCCGGTGCCGCCGCCCATGCCGGCGGTGACGAACACCATGTCGGCGCCCTCGAGGGCCGCGGCGATGGCCTCGCGCTCCTCGAGCGCCGCCGCGCGCCCGACGTCGGGGTTCGCGCCGGCCCCGAGGCCGCGCGAGGCGCTCCGGCCGAGCTGGATCTTCACGCCGGCGCGGTTCGCGGCGAGCGCCTGCACGTCGGTGTTGGCCGCGATGAACTCCACGCCCTCGAGGCGCGCCGCGACCATGGTGTTGATGGCGTTGCCGCCGCCCCCGCCGACGCCGATCACCTTGATCCGCGCCGCGTCCTGCTTGTCCGTGAACTCGATCATGGGATCGTCCCCCGCGGTGTGCCGGGCATGGTCAGAAGATCTCCCCGAGCCACTCCTTCATCCGGTTCTTCACCTTGCGGTAGACGTTGTCCTCCCGGATCTTGAAGTAGGGGCTGTTCGCCTGCTGCTTCGCGCCGTACATGACGAGGCCGACGGCCGTCGCGTACATCGGGCTCTTCACGACGTCCACGAGCCCGCCGATGCCGCGGGGCAGGCCCCGGCGGACGGGCACGCCGAGCACCTCCTCGGCCATCTCCGGCATCCCGGCGAGCAGCGTCGAGCCGCCGGTGATCACGACGCCCGACGCGAGGACCTCCTCGAGCCCGCACTTCTGCAGCTCGTGCTGCACCAGCATGAAGATCTCCTCGACGCGCGGCTCGACGATCTCGGCGAGGATGTGGCGCGACAGCACGCGCGGCTGGCCGCCGCCCACGCTCGGCACCTCGATCGTCTCGGACTTGTCGACGTTGGCGGCGAGGGCGCAGCCGTACTGCTTCTTGATCCGCTCGGCCTCGTGGGTGGGGGTGCGCAGCCCGACGGCGACGTCGTTCGTGAGGTGGTTCCCGCCCAGCGAGATGACGGCGGTGTGCTGGATCGAGCCGTTGTGGAAGACGGCGATGTCGGTCGTGCCGCCGCCGATGTCGACGAGGCACACGCCGAGCTCCTTCTCGTCCTCGGAGAGCGTCGCGAGCGACGAGGCGAGGGGCTGGAGCACGATGTCGGCGACGTTGAGCCCGGTGCGCTGCGCGCACTTCACGATGTTCTGCGCGGAGGAGACCGCGCCCGTGACGATGAGCGCCTTCGCCTCCAGCCGGACGCCGCTCATGCCCACCGGCTCCTTCACGCCGTCCTGATCGTCGACCACGAACTCCTGGGGCAGGACGTGGATCACCTCGCGGTCGAGGGGGATGGCGACCGCCTTCGCCTGGTCGATGACGCGGTCGACGTCCTGCTGCCGCACCTCCTTGTCCTTCACGGCGACGACGCCGTGGGACGGGAACGCCTTGATGTGCCCGCCGGCGATGCCCGTGTAGACGGTGGTGATCTCGCACCCCGCCATGTGCTCCGCCTCCTCGATCGCGCGCTTGATCGAGGCGACGGTCGCGTCGATGTTCACCACCACGCCCTTGCGCAGCCCCTTCGACGGGTGCGAGCCGATGCCGATGATGTCGATGCCCTCGTCGGTCACCTCGCCGACGATGGCGCAGATCTTCGTCGTGCCGATGTCGAGCCCGACGAGGATGTCCCCGGTCTTCGCCATGATCACCTCCGGGCGAGTTCGCGCAGTCGCGCTTCGCCCACCTAGCGTCCTCTCGGACGCTCTCCGCCGCCCGCCGTCGACCGCCCGTCGGTGTCGCCCCTTCTCCCCGCCAGCCTCACCGCCACCCAGTCCGGGCGACGGCGGTTGTCGAGGTGGAGCACCTCGGCCCGCTGCCCCTCGGCGTCGATCGCCGAGAGGACGCGCTCGAGGCGCTGCAGCTTCTCCGGCAGGTCGCCGTGCCCGAGGCGCACCTCGAGCCCGTCGTGCCCCGCCCACAGCGTCGTCCCGTAGTCGGGGTCGACGTGGATCTCCGAGACCGGCGCCCTGCGCTCGAGGCCGCGCTCGGCCCAGCGGGCCAGCAGCGCGAGGGCGGCCGTGAGCAGCGGCTCCACCTCGGCGCGCCGCTCGACCCAGGCCTCGCGGTCGATGCCGGTCACCACCGGCAGGTCGAGCCCGTCTCCCGGGACCGCCCGCTTGAAGACCTCGGCCCGCTCGTCCACGAGGTACAGCCCGCCGAGGTCGACCATGGCCGCGGCGCGCCGCTCGGACACGCGCACGACGAGCGCGGGCGGCAGCGCGCGGCGGACCTCCGCCGCGACGATCCACGGGTGCCGGCGCAGCGCGGCCTCGACCGCGCCCACGTCCGAGAGGAGGAGGTGATCGCCGGGGCGGACCGGCGAGATCTCGAGGAGCTCCTCCGGCGTGACGCGCGAGAGCCCCTCGAAGCGGAGCTCGCGGATGCGCAGGAGGTCGCCGTCCACCGCGGCGCGCCAGCCGATCGCGAGCAGGGCGGCGACCGTCGCCACCGCGAGGACGGGCGGCAGCGCGACGCGCGCGAGGCGCGCCGCGCGCGCGCGCCGCTCCCCCGGAACCCTGTCCACCCGCCGCCGGTTCGGACCCCGCGCCACCCGCCGCTCCTCGCGCCCGGTCCCCCCGGCCTCGTCCCAGGGATTCCGGGCGCTATCACCCGAGGGTGCAGCATGCCCCAGGACCGGCGGCCCGCAAGTTTTCGGACGCGCCGGTGCGCGGGTGTCGGACGCGCGCGTGCGGGCGTGTGCGCGCCGCACGCAGAGCGGCGCGACGCCGCGCCGGCGGCGCGTGCGCCAAGTCGACCGCGGCGCCCCGTTGAGGTAAACGAACGGAGTGGCCCCGCCTCGCGCGGGGCGCCGCCCCATGCCCACGCGCGTCGCCGCCCTCCTCGCCCTCGCCCTCGCGGCGCTCGGCCCAGGCTGCCCGGCCGGCGCCGAGAAGAAGGGCCTCGCGCCCGTGGACGCCCGCGAGGCCCGCTCCACGCACGGCCCCTACGGCGCCGGCGCCTGCGAGACGTGCCACGAGCGGCACGACGCGGCGCACCCCGGCGCGGCGGTGAAGGTCACGAACGAGCTCTGCACCTCGTGCCACGAGGAGTTCACCACCGGTACACCGGTGCGCATGGATCGCTCGATCCACCCCGTGAACGACGCCCCCTGCGTGGGCTGCCACAACCCCCACAACGCGCGGAAGCCGAAGCTGCAGCTGTGACGAGGTGAGGTCCGGAACCACATTCACCCACTGTGATATGTCGCGCGACTGCGGGGCTCGAATTCCGGCGCGCCTTGCCCGCGATCAAGGTCATCCCACCACGCGATGCCGAATGATCCACTTGCACGGGTCTCTCGGCGGGCGGGGACGGCCGGGTGCCCCGGGAGCGGAGCGGATATGTTCAAGCGGCTGAGGATGCTGGCGGCGCTCGCAGCGATGGCGGTTCTCCTCGTGTCCGATCGGTCGTTCGCCTCGCCGATCAAGACGGAGGTGAACAAGGCCAAGATCCGGCGCGGCGTGGCGGTCGCGCCGATGCCGAAGGAGATCGCGACCCGCTCCCACGCCCCCTACCAGAGCGGAAAGTGCGGCGTCTGCCACGTCAACAACGACGCGGCGAACCCCGGGCCCATCAAGCACGAGAGCGTGAACGAGGAGTGCTTCTCCTGCCACGACGACGTGCGCGACATCATGGCCCGCAAGTACAAGCACGTCCCCGCGGTGGAGGCGTGCACCGACTGCCACAACGCCCACAACTCCGTGGAGCCGGCCCTGCTCGGCGAGGAGCTGGTCTCCCTCTGCCTGAAGTGCCACGCGGGCATCAAGAACCAGATGGCGAAGAGCCGCGTGCAGCACGACGCGGTGACCAAGGACAAGAAGTGCTCGAACTGCCACAACCCGCACGCGGCGAACATCGAGCGCATCCTGATCGCGCTGCCCTTCGACCTCTGCGTCCGCTGCCACTCGCGCGACGGCATGGTCTCGGACGACGGCAAGCCGATGACGAACTACAAGCAGTGGCTCGCCGAGAACAAGGTGTGGCACGCCCCGATCCGCGCGAAGGACTGCTCCGCCTGCCACCGCACGCACGCGAGCGACAACTTCCGCCTCCTCGTGAACGAGTACCCCACCGCGTTCTACGCGCCGTACGAGCGCAAGGCCTACGCCCTCTGCTACGGCTGCCACAACGACCGGGTGGTCTCGTCCGAGGAGACGACCACGCTCACCGGGTTCCGCGACGGCTCGCGCAACCTCCACTACGTCCACGTGAACCGCGAGCGCGGCCGCAGCTGCCGCGCCTGCCACGAGGTCCACGCCTCGAAGCAGGACCACCACATCCGCGAGTCCGTGCCGTACGGCAAGAGCGGCTGGGAGCTCAAGGTCGGCTACACGAAGCTCCCCGACGGCGGCTCGTGCGCGAAGACCTGCCACGAGACCCGGACGTACAACAACAAGACCCTCACCAGCTCCCTGCCGAAGAACTGAGGCCGCCGTGAGCCAGCGAACGCACGCGCTCGCCGCGGCCGGCTTCCTTTCCCTCTCGGGCCTCCTCGGGGCCCCCGCGCGCGCGCGGGCGGGCGGCGACGCGCTCCGCATCGCGCGGGCCGAGGGCGATCGGCGCGTCCAGATCGGGGACGTCATCGACGACGTCGAGCTGCCCACGCTCGAGGGGCGCAGGGACCACCTCCTCGCGAAGGGCATGAAGGCGAACGTCTTCGTCTTCTTCCGCCCCGAGCAGGACCACTCCCTGGAGACGCTGAAGGAGCTCGCCGCGTGCGAGACGGAGTTCAAGGCGAAGCCGGTCCGCTTCGTGGGCATCGTCTCCGACGCGTTCACGGCCGAGGAGGTGCGCGCCACCATCAAGGAGTCCGGCGTGCGCATGCCGGTGCTCGTGGACACGGGCGACGCCCTGTACGCGAAGCTGGGCGTGCGGCTCCACCCGATCATCGGGATCGTGGACGCGCGGCGAACGCTCACCGCCTGGGAGCCGTTCCGCAAGATCAACTACTGCGAGCGGACCCGGGTGCGCGTGCGGTACCTCCTCGGCGAGGTGTCCCAGGCGGAGATCGCCAAGGTGGACGAGCCGGAGGAGTCGAAGACCCGCACCGAGGACGGCGTCGCGCGCCGGCACCTCAACTTCGCCCGCATGCTCCTCGAGATGAGCGACCACCAGCAGGCGCTCGCGGAGGTGCAGAAGGCCCTCCTCATCTCCCCGAGCGCGGCCGCTTACGCGCTGCAGGGCGAGATCCTGGCCGCGCTCGGGAAGTGCCCCGACGCCACGCGGGCGTTCGAGGCCGCGCTCAGGATCGAGCCGGGGAACGCCGTCGCCCAGGCGAAGAGGAGCAGCTGCGGAGGGTGATTGGGTCTCGCGGGCCGGTGCTCGGCGCCGCGCCCCGACGACGAGTGAACGCACAGCGCCGCCGGCCTCCGGCGGCCCACGCTTCGGGAGCCTGGCCCCATGAGCCGCCTCAGCATTCCCTTCGCGCTCCTGACCTTCTTCGCCGCGCTCCCGCCCCCGGTCATCGCCAGCGCCGAGGCGGGCACCCCCGTCCCGAACGTCGAGCTCCGCACGCTCGGCGGCGGCCGGGAGAAGCTCCTCTCGCCCAAGGTGAAGGCGAACGTGTTCGTCTTCTTCCGGCCGAACCACGAGCGGTCGCTCGACGCGCTGAAGCAGATGGCCGCCTGCCAGAAGGAGCTCGCCGGCAAGTCCATCCACTGGGTGGCGGTGGTCTCCTCCTCCGAGACCCCCGCCGACGTGCAGGCGGCGGTCACCGAGTCCGGGATCCGCATGCCGGTGCTCTTCGACGAGAACGACGCGCTCTACGACCAGCTCGGCGTGCGGCTGCACCCGATGGTCGGCATCGCCGACGCGAAGTTCCAGGTCGTGGCGATGGAGGCGTACCGGCAGATCGAGTACTGCGACATCATCCGGATGCAGCTCAAGGTCCTGCTCGGCGAGGCCACCCAGGCGCAGCTCGACGCCACGATGAACCCCGCCGCCTCGGAGCTGCCGGGCGCCGACCTCATGAAGAAGGCCATGCGCGACGTGAACATGGCGCGCAAGCTCATCGAGATCGGGGAGTTCGCCGAGGCGGTGAAGTTCGCGCAGAAGGGGCTCATGGTGGCCCCAGTGCCCGAGGCGTTCACCCAGCTCGGGCGCGCCTACGCGGCGCTCGGCAAGTGCGCCGACGCGACGAGGGCGTTCGACCAGGCGCTGAAGCTGAACCCCGGCGACGCCGTCGCCGCGTCGGGCAAGGCGGGCTGCAAGTAGATCAGGCCTTGAGCGCGGCCGCGTCGAGGATCCGCTCGCACAGGTCCGGGAAGGCGATGCCGAGGCCGGCCGCGATCTTCGGCACGAGCGAGGTCCCGGTCATCCCCGGCAGCGTGTTGATCTCGAGGATGTAGGGCGTCCCGTCGGGCGCGACGATGAAGTCGACGCGGGTGACGCCCGCGCAGCCGAGCCCGCGGTGGGCCGTCTCGGCGGCCTCCATCACCCTCGCGCGGTGCGCGTCGGGGATGCGCGCCGGGTAGAAGTACCGGGTGGTGCCGGCGGTGTACTTCGCGGCGTAGTCGTAGAACTCGTTCGCGGGCACGATCTCGATGGCGCCGAGGGCCTTGCCCTCGAGCACCGCGACGTTCACCTCGGCCCCCTTCACGTAGCGCTCGACGATGACGTCGCCCTTGAAGGAGGCGGCGTCCCGGCACGCCTCGCCGAGCTTCGCGGGGTCCTTCACGAGGTGGACGCCCACCGAGGAGCCCTCGCCCGACGGCTTCACGACGCAGGGGATCCCGAAGGGCAGGTCGGCGGGCGCGATGCTCGCGGCCCGCGCCGCGGGGAAGACGCGGTAGTCGATCACCGCGAGGCCGAGCGCCTTGAACATCGCCTTCGCCACCACCTTGTCCATGCCCATGGCCGACGCGAGGACGCCGGAGCCGGTGTAGGGGATCCCCATCGCCTCGAGGAGCCCCTGCACGCAGCCGTCCTCGCCCCAGCGGCCGTGGAGCGCGTTGAAGGCGACGTCCACCTTCGCCTCGCGGAGCCGCGCCGCGAGCTCGCGGTCGACGTCGACGAGCAGCACGTCGTAGCCCTTCGAGACGAGCGCGTCGGCGCAGGCCTTCCCGGTCCTGAGCGAGACGTCCCGCTCGGTGGACTGCCCGCCGTACAGCACCGCGACCTTCTTCCCTCGCCACGTCGGCATGTCCGGTCTCCTCCTGGTCCCGAGCCTAGGCTCGCAGGTCTCGCACGTCTTCTGCAAGGAACTCGCCGAGGAGCCGCACCTCCGGCTCGAGGACGATCCCGAAGCGCTCCTTCACCCGCGATCGCGCGAGGTTGACGAGCGCGAGCACGTCCCGCGCGGTCGCCCCGCCGAGGTTCGTCACGAAGTTCGCGTGGACGTCGGACCACGTGGCGTTCCCGACGCGGTGGCCCTTCAGCCCCACCGCCTCGACGAGCCGGCCGGCGTGGTCCCCGGGGGGGTTCGTGAAGGTGGAGCCGAACGTCGGACGGTCGAGGGGCTGGGTGCGCCGGCGGTGCGCGCGGTCCTCCTGCATGAGCCGCTCGCTCGCCTCCACGTCGCCGCGCCGGAGCGCCAGCTCGACCCGCGTCACGACCGCGCCCTCCGGCAGCCTGCACGCGCGGTAGGCGAACCCGAGCGCCCGCGCCTCGACGAACCCGGCGCCCTCCGCGGTGGCGAGCTCGACGCGCGCCACCACGTCCTTCATCTCGCCGGCGCGGGTGCCCGCGTTCATCGCCACCGCCCCGCCGAGGGTGCCGGGGATCCCGGCGACGAACTCCATCCCGACGAAACCGAGGGCGTGCCCCCGGAGCCACAGGCGCGTCGTGGGGGCCCCGCCGCCGAGGACGAGGGTCTCGCCGGCGGTGGACTCGGGGACGAGGTCCGGCGGGAGCCGCAGGACGACGCCGCGCACGCCCGCGTCGGCGACGAGCGTGTTCGCGCCGCCCCCCAGGATCGCGAGCGGCACGCCGAGCTCCCGCACCGCCCGCAGCAGCTCGGCGAGCGCGCCGGGATCGGCGGGGCGGACGAGGAGGTCGGCCGGCCCGCCCACGCGGATCGCCGTGCGCGGCGCGAGGGGCGCGTCGCGCAGGACCTCGCCCCGGACGCGGCGGGCGATCTCGTCCTGCCAGGCGGTCATGTCATTCTTGCCGGGGGGACGCTCGCTCCGCCTGCGCGGCGCCGCCGAGGAGCGCCAGCAGCTCGGGGCCCACCTGCGTCACGTCCCCCGCGCCGAGGGTGAGCACGAGATCGCCGGGGCGGACGCGCGCCCGCGCCGCCCGCGCCAGCTCCGCCCGCGGGACGAGGGTCACGTCGTGGTGGCCGCAGGCGCGGATCGCGTCGGCGAGCGCCTCGGCCGTCGCGCCGGCGATGGGCTCCTCGCCGGCGGCGTAGACGTCGGTGAGGAGGAGGACGTCGGCGTCGTTGAAGGCGGTCGCGAAGTCGGGCAGCAGGTCCCGCGTGCGGGTGTAGCGGTGCGGCTGGAACAGGCACACCACGCGGCGGCGAAACGCCTCGCGCGCGCCGAGGAGCGTCGCCCGCACCTCGGCGGGGTGGTGGCCGTAGTCGTCGACGACGGTGACCCCGTCCGCCTCGCCGCGCACCGTGAAGCGGCGCTGCACCCCCTCGAAGCTCGCGAGCGCCGCGCGGATCGCCTCGGGCGGGATGCCCATCTCGTCGCCGAGCGCCACGACCGCGAGGGCGTTGAGCGCGTTGTGGCGCCCCACCATGCGCACCTCGAAGCGGCCGAGCGGCTCCTTGCGCCGGAGGGCGTCGAAGCGGATCGCGTGGCCGTCCACCTCGATCCGGTCGGCGCGGTAGTCGGCCTGGTGGCTCTCGCCGTAGGTGACGTAGCGGCTCTCGATCTCCGGGAGGAGCGACTGCACGCCGGGGTGGTCGTGGCAGAGGATGGCGAGGCCGTAGAACGGCACGCGGTTCACGAAGTCGAGGAAGCCCTTGCGCAGCGCCGCCGGGGTCTTCCAGTGGTCGAGGTGCTCCGGGTCCACGTTCGTGACGATCGCGATGGTGGGCGGGATGCGCAGGAACGAGCCGTCGGACTCGTCCGCCTCGACCACCATGTAGTCGCCCTTGCCGAGCTTCGCGTTCGAGCCGAAGGTGTTCACCTTGCCCCCCACCACGGCGGTGGGATCGAGGCCGGCGTGGGCGAGGAGGTGGGCCGCCATCGAGGTGGTGGTGGTCTTCCCGTGCGAGCCGGCGATGGCCACGCCGTACTTGAGCCGCATGAGCTCGGCGAGCATCTCCGCGCGGGGGATGATGGGCACCTTGCGCCGGCGCGCCTCGACCACCTCCGGGTTGTCCCGCCTCACCGCCGAGGAGGTCACCACCACGTCCACGTCGGCGAGGTTCTCGGCGGCGTGCCCCTTCGCGATCCGGCCGCCCAGGCCGGCGAGCCGCCGCGTGGTCTCGGACTCCTTGAGGTCCGAGCCGGACACGGCGTAGCCGAGGTTGAGCAGCACCTCGGCGATGCCGCTCATGCCGATGCCGCCGATCCCGACGAAGTGGATCTTGGCGGGCCTGGAACGGAAGAGGCTCATGGCGTGGCGTCTCCGAAGGCTACGCCGCCGGGCCGGAGGGCGGGGCGGGGGGCGGGGCGGGGGCGGGGCGCGTGCGCTGCTGGCCGAGCGGCGAGCCCCAGCGGCGGCGGACGAGCTCGGTGCACACGTCGGCGATCTCGCGGGCGGCCTGCGGGCTGCCGAGGCGCCCGGCGGCGCGCGCCATCCGCTCGCGCCGCTCCGGCGCGTCGAGCACGGTGCGGATCTCGCCGGCGAGGACCTCGCCGGTGAGGTTCTTCTCCTCGATCATGATCGCCGCGCCGGCGTCCACGAGGCTCCGCGCGTTGTGCACCTGGTGGTTGTCGGCGGCCGCGGGGAAGGGCACGAGGATCGACGGCTTCTTGCACACCGTCAGCTCGGCGAGCGTGGTGGCGCCGGCGCGGCACAGGACGAGGTCCGCCTGCGCGTAGGCGGCGCTCATGTCGGTGATGAACTCGCGCACGTCCGGGTCGAAGCCGCAGGCCCGGTAGCCCTTCTCCACCTGCTCGCGGTCGCGCGCGCCGGTCTGGTGCGTGATGCGCAGCGCGCCGCGCAGGTCCGCGAGGTGCGGCAGCGCCTCGATGACGCGCATGTTGAGCGCGTGCGCGCCCTGCGAGCCGCCGAAGACGAGCAGGCACGGCGTCGGGTGCTTCGACACCGGCCGCATGTAGTTCTCCATCAGCGTGCGGCGGATGGGGTTCCCGAGCTGGTAGACCCGCCGGCGCGGGAAGAAGCGGGCGGCCTCGGGGAAGGCGGTGAAGGCCGCCCGGACCACCCGCCCGAGGATCCGGTTCGTGATGCCGGGGATGGCGTTCTGCTCCTGCACCGCGGTGGGGATGCGGAGGAGCCAGGCGACGAGCACCACCGGCCCGCTCGCGTAGCCGCCCACGCCCACCACGACGTCGGGCCGCCAGCGCCGCAGGATCCGGACGGACTGCACGAAGGCGAGGGGCAGCAGGAGGAGGTTCTTGAGCGTCTGCAGGAGCCCCTTCCCCTTGAGCCCCTTCACGTCGATGAGCTCGATGGGGAAGCCCGCCTGCGGCACCACCGTGGCCTCGAGGCCGCGCGCGGTGCCGACGAACACCACGTCGTTCGCGGGGTGGCGCGTCACCACCTCCTCCGCGAGGGCGATGCCGGGGAAGACGTGCCCCCCCGTTCCGCCGCCGGCGACGAGCAGCCTCACGGCGTCCCCTCCACCGCTTCCTCGACCGTCCCGTGCGGAGCCTGTCGAGGCACGCGCACGGCGGACACCGGCCGGCGCAGGAAGCCGCCCCGCTCGCCGCTCACCGAGAGGATCACCCCCGCGCCGGCGAGGAGCGTGAGGAGCGAGCTGCCGCCGTAGGAGACGAAGGGCAGGGTGAGCCCCTTCGTGGGGAGCAGGCCGAAGACCACGGCGAGGTTCACGAGGGCCTGCGCGCCGATGAGCGTCGTCATGCCGAGCGCGGCGTAGCAGCCGAAGGGCTCGGCGGCGTTGAGGGCGGCGCGCAGCCCGCGCCAGACGAGGAGCGCGAAGAGCGCGACGAGGAGCAGCACGCCGAGCAGCCCCGCCTCCTCCGCGATGACCGCGGCGATGAAGTCGGTGTGGGCCGCGGGGAGGTAGAAGAGCTTGCCCTTGCCCTGGCCGAGCCCCTGGCCGAGGAAGCCGCCGTTGGCGGTGCCGAGGAGCGACTCCCAGAGCTGGAAGCCGGGGCCGCTGCGGTAGCGCTCCGGGTCGAGGAACGCGACCACGCGCGCGTAGCGGTAGGGCGTGGACTTCACGAGGTGCCAGGCGATCGGCGCCGCGGCGACGCCGGCGAGGAGCAGGTAGGAGACGCGCGCGCCGGCCGCGAAGAGCATGGCGAAGAGGACGACGAAGAGGATGACGCCGGTGCCGAGGTCGCTCTGCCACAGGCAGAGCACCACGAGCGCCCCCGTGACGAGGAGGTGCGGGAGGAGGCCGATGGAGAACACCCGGATGCGGTCCTGCTTCCGCGCCAGCGAGCGGGCCAGGTACAGGACGAGGGCGATCTTCGCCGCCTCGGCCGGCTGGAACTGCACGGGGCCGAGCGGGAGCCAGCGCTGGGCGCCGCCCGCGCTCTTCCCGACGAGGGGGACGAGGAGGAGCAGGACGGACGTGAGGGCGAGGAGCGGGTAGGCGAGGGCGCCGACGCGGCGATGGCCGAGCTTCAGCACGGCGGCGAGCGCGCCGAGCCCCACGACCGCCGCGCCGAGCTGCCGCTTGAGGTAGAAGAACTCGTCGTGGCCGAGCCGCTGCGACTGGCCCGCCGGGATGGCGCTCGCGGAGTAGACCATCACCGCCCCGACGACGACGAGGCCGAGCACGGCGGCGAGGAGCAGCCCGTCGAACGGGGGCGTGCCCTTCGCGGCGGCGGCGGTCTCCTCCTTCGGCCTCATCGCTGCTCCCCGGCGAGCCGCCTGAACGACTCGCCGCGCTCCTCGTAGCTCCGGTACTGATCGTAGCTCGCGCAGGCGGGGGAGAGCAGCACCACGTCGCCGGGCTCCACGAGGGCCGCCGCGCGCGACACCGCCGCGGCGAGCGTGCCGCAGCCGTCGGTGGCGCACAGGTCGCCGAGCTCGGCCGCCACGCGCGGGGCGTCCTCCCCGATCGTGAGGAGCGCCTTCACGCGCCCCTGGAAGAGCGGCCGGAGCGGCGCGTAGGGCGCGCCCTTGCCGCGGCCCCCCATGACGAGCACGATGCGCGGCCGCCCGGCGGGGAAGGCGGAGAGCCCGACGGCGGTCGAGTCCACGTTGGTCGCCTTCGAGTCGTTCACCCACTCCACCCCGCCCTTCTCGGCGACGAGCTCGAGCCGGTGGGGCAGGCCGGGGAAGGCGTCGAGCCCGGCCTGCACCTCGTCCCCGGCGACGCCGAGGAGGCGCGCGCAGAGGGCCGCGGCCATGGCGTTCTCCCGGTTGTGCCGGCCCCGGAGCGCGCGGCTGCGCACGACGTACCGCTCCGGCGCGCCGGCCGGGAGCGCGAGCACGAGCTCGGCCCCGGCGGGGCCCGGCTCGCCGCCGGGGTCGCGGGCCGCGGCGGGGGCGGGCGGCCCGAAGCCGAAGGTGAGGACGTCGGCGCGGGAGGCGGACGCCATCGCCACGGCCCTGGGATCGCGGGCGTTCGCGACGGCGAAGTCGCCCGGCTGCTGGCGCGCGAAGAGGCGCGCCTTCGCCGCGGCGTAGTCCTCGACGTCGCGGTAGCGGTCGAGGTGGTCGGGGGTGACGTTCAGGATCGCGGCGACGCGCGGCCGCAGCCGCGCGAGGCCCTCGATCTGGAAGGAGGAGAGCTCGAGGACGAGGACGTCGGCGGCGGCGCCGGAGAGGACGTGCTCGCAGAGCGGCGTGCCGAGGTTCCCGCCGGTGAAGGTGCGCCGGTCGCGGGCGAAGAGGGTGCCGGCGAGCGCCGTGGTCGTGCTCTTGCCGTTCGTGCCGGTGATCGCCACCACGGGCGTGCCGGCGGCGAAGCGCGCGCCGAGCTCGAGCTCGCCCCACACCGGCACGCCGGCGGCGCGCGCCGCGGCGATCTCGGGGATCGCGAGCGGGACGCCGGGCGAGGCCACGACGAGGTCCGCGCCGGTGAAGTCGGCGGGGTCGTGGCCGCCGAGCGCGAGGCGCGCGGCGCCGGAGAGCGCGGCGAGCGGCCCGCCCAGCTCGGCGGCGGAGCGCCGGTCGGTGACGGTGACGCGCGCGCCCTCGCGCACGCACAGCCGCGCCGCGGCGACGCCGCTCCGCGCGAGGCCCACCACGGTGACCTTCTTCCCTTCGAGCCGGGGCTTTTCCACGGGCCTCGCTACCTCAGCTTGAGCGACATGAGCGCGACGAGCGCGAGCAGGATGGAGAGGATCCAGAACCGCACGATGATCTTGGGCTCCGCCCACCCCTTCAGCTCGAAGTGGTGGTGGATGGGCGCCATCGCGAAGATGCGCTTGCCCCGCGTGCGGAAGGACCAGACCTGGAGGATGACGCTCACGGTCTCCGCGAGGAAGACGCCGTGCAGGATCGCGCTCGCCACCTCGTTCTTGGTGAGCACCGCGAGCGTCCCGAGCCCGCCGCCGAGGGCGAGCGACCCGACGTCGCCCATGAACACCGAGGCCGGGTAGGTGTTGTACCAGAGGAACGCCACCCCGGCCCCGAAGATGGCCGAGCAGAACACGCCGAGCTCCTCCGCGCCCGGGATGTAGGCGATGCGCAGGTACTCCGCGAGGCTGAACCCGGCGATGGTCGCCCCCGCCACGTAGGAGAGGGCGAGGAAGGTCATCGACGAGACGATGGTGGGGCCGATGGCGAGCCCGTCGAGGCCGTCGGTGAGGTTCACCGCGTTCGAGGTCGCGACGATGACGAACACCATGAACGGCAGGTAGAGCCAGCCGAGGTCGGGCTGGAACAGGCGCGTCGGCACGAAGGGCAGCGTGAGGCGGAGGTCCACGTAGCTCCCCACCCGCAGCCAGGGGAAGCCCGGCTCGAGGTGGACGTTCCAGTCGGTGAGGATGCCGTAGTAGACGGCGAGCACCACCAGCACCTGGAAGACGAGCTTCTTCTTCCCCGCGAGCCCCTTCGAGTCGCGCTTCGAGATCTTGAGCCAGTCGTCCCAGAACCCGATGGCGCCGTAGCCCAGGGTGACGAGGAGCGCGGCCCAGACGAAGCGGTTCGAGAGATCGGCGAAGAGCAGCGTCGAGGCCGTCACGGCGAGGAGGATGAGCGCGCCGCCCATCGACGGCGTGCCGGCCTTCTTGCGGTGCCCCTCGGGCGTGTCCTCGCGCACGTTCGTGGCGCCGTACTGGAGCACGCGCATCCGCTCGATGAAGAGCGGCCCGAAGAGGAGCCCCACGAGCATCGCGGTGAGCCCCGCCGCGACGATGCGGAACGAGGGGTAGCGCAGGACGTTGAAGAGCCCGAACTGCCCGGCGAGCGGGTAGAGCAGGTGGTAGAGCATCTATCTCAGGGCCTCGACCAGCCGTTCGAGCTTCATCCCTCGGCTCCCCTTCACGAGCAAGACGTCGCCGGGCGCGACGGTCGCCTTCGCCCATGCGACGAGCGCGGCCATGTCCTCGGTCCAGAACGGCTCGAGCCCGGCCTCGCGCGCCGCGTCGGCGGCGCCGCGCGCGCGGGGGCCGAAGGCGGCGAGCACCCGGATTCCGGCCCGGGCCGCCTCGGCGCCGAGGGCCCGGTGCGCCTCGGCCTCGAAGGCGCCGAGCTCGAGCATGTCGCCGAGCACCGCCACCGCCCGCGCGCCTGGCGCCGCGGCGAGGTCGGCGACGGTGCGCAGCGCCGCGGACATGGAGGCGGGGTTCGCGTTGTAGCAGTCGTCCACGAGGAGCACGCCGGAGGCGAGGCGCTCGAGCCGGAGCCGCCGCCCCACCGGCCGCACCGCGGCGAGGCCGCGCGCGATCTCGCGGTCGGTGGAGCCGAGGGCGATGGCGGCGGCGGCCGCGGCCGCGGCGTTCGCGGCGTTGTGGGCGCCCACGAGGGCGGGCACGTGGACCGGGACCTCGCGGTTGCCCACGCCGAGCACGAAGCGCAGCCCGTCCTCTCCCTGCGAGAGCACCTCCAGCACCACCACGTCGCCGCGCCGTCCCTTCGAGGCCGAGAAGGTGAGCATGCGCCGGCCCGAGACCTGCGCGCGCTTCAGCATCCGCGCGTCGTCCGCGTTGGCGACCGCGATGCCGCCCTCCGGCAGGCCGCGGTACAGCTCCGCCTTCGCGTCGGCGACCGCGTCCACCGTGCCGAGCCCCTCGAGGTGCGCCGGCGCGGCCAGCGTCACGACGCCGATCTGCGGCTCGGCGACGGCGGCGAGCCGCGCGATCTCCCCGGGGTGGCTCATCCCCATCTCGATCACCGCGGCCGCGTGCGTCGCGTCGAGGCCGAGGAGCGTGAGGGGGACCCCCACCTCGTTGTTCAGGTTCCCCTCGGTCTTCAGCACCTTCCCGCGCGTCGCGAGGATCGCGGCGATCATCTCGCGCGTCGTGGTCTTCCCGTTCGAGCCGGTGACCGCGACGACCGGGATCGCGAAGCGGCGGCGGTGGAGCCGCGCGACGGCGCCGAGCGCCGCGAGCGTGTCGGGGACGGCGAGGAGCGCGAGCCCCGGCGGGGCGGCGCGGTCCGGGGCCGAGGCCCACCCCTCGGCGACGACGGCGGCGGCGGCGCCCTTGCCGGCGGCCTCGGCGAGGTAGTCGTGGGCGTCGAACCGCTCCCCGCGGAGCGCGACGAAGAGGCAGCCCGGCGCGAGGGTGCGGGTGTCGGTGGAGACGCCCTCGACGGCCTCGGGCGCCGGCCCGAGCCACCTGCCGCCCGTGGCGGCGGCGAGCTCCTCCCCGGTGAAGCGCGGTCCGCTCATGCGATGCCGAGGGCCTTCCTCGCCTC
Organism: uncultured delta proteobacterium; assembly: GCA_963737085.1. Lineage (GTDB taxonomy): Bacteria > Myxococcota > Myxococcia > Myxococcales > Anaeromyxobacteraceae > Anaeromyxobacter. The sequence goes on along the minus strand of CAVTRR010000010.1, from coordinate 299,521 downwards.
CTGGCGGTCCGAGAACGGCAGGCGCTCCGTCCCGACGATCTGGGTGTCCTCGTGCCCCTTGCCGGCGAGGAGGACGGCGTCGCCCTCGCGGGCGGCGGCGACGGCGAGGGCGATGGCGGCCCGCCGGTCGGGCTCGACGGCGAAGCCCCGCTCGCCGCGGCGCAGCGCCTCCGCGGAGAGCCGCCGCAGCCCGCCCCGCTCGACGCCCGGGACGATCTCCCCGATGATCGCCTCGGCCGGCTCGGTGCGCGGGTTGTCGCTCGTCACCACGACGGCGTCCGCGCCGCGCGCGGCCGCCTCGCCCATGAGCGGGCGCTTGCCGCGATCCCGGTCGCCGCCGCAGCCGAAGACGCAGACGAGCCGCCGCGGCGCGAGGGCCCGCAGCGCCGCGAGCGCCCGGACGAGCGCGTCGTCCGTGTGCGCGTAGTCCACGAAGACCGAGATCCCCCGCGCCGAGACGCGCTCGAGCCGGCCCGGCGCGCCGGCGGAGGCCGAGAGCCCGCGCGCCACCGCCTCGGCGGGGAGGTCGAGGGCGAGGGCCAGGCCCGCGGCGCAGAGGAGGTTCTCGAGGTTGTGCGCGCCCACGAGCGGCGAGGAGACGGCGAAGGCGCCCGCCGGCGTCTCGAAGGTGGCGGAGAGGCCGTCGAGGCCGGAGGAGACGCCCTCCGCCCGCAGCGCGTCGCCGGCGCGGCCGCCGTAGCGCCACACGCGGCGGCCGGGGCCGAGCTGGTCGGCGAGCCGGGCGCCGAACGCGTCGCGCACGTTCACCACCGCGACGCCGTCCGCGGCGAGGGGCTCCGCGAAGAGCCGCCGCTTCGCGGCGAAGTAGCGCTCCATGTCGCCGTGGTAGTCGAGGTGGTCGCGCGTGAGGTTCGTGAAGCCGGCGGCGCGGAAGCGCATGCCGGCGATCCGCTCCTGCGCGAGCGCGTGGGAGGAGACCTCGAGGACGGCGAGGCGCGCCCCCGCGCCGCGCATCTCGGCGAGGAGCGCCTGGATCTCGGTGGACTCCGGGGTCGTGTGGCTCGCCGGCCGCTCGACGCCGGGCCAGCGGTGCGTCACCGTGCCGAGGACGCCGGCCGGCACCCCCGCGGCGCGGGCGCAGGCCTCGACGAGGTACGCGACGGTGGTCTTGCCGTTCGTGCCGGTGACGCCGGCGAGCGCGAGGGCGTCGCCGGGGCGGCCGTGGAAGTTCGCGGCCGCGATCGCCATGGCGCGCCGGGACGAGGGCGCGAGCAGGAGGCGGGCGGGGGCGCAGTCCACCTCGCGCTCCGCGACGACGGCCACCGCGCCGCGCCGGGCCGCCTCGGCGGCGAAGCCGTGGCCGTCGTGCGCGACGCCGGCGAGGGCGCAGAACATCGCGCCCGGCACCACCTCGCGCGAGTCGCCGGTGACGCGGGCGATCTCCGGGTCGCCGCCGAGGTCGCCGCGGGCGCCTGTCCCGTGGATGATGGCCGAGAGCTTCATCGAGAAGGGCTCCATGCAAGCCGACGTCCGGGCAGGTTTTCTCCGCACCCTCGGCCGGTTGCACGAGGCCGTGTCGTTCCGGACACGGGCGCGAGCATCCTAACTCACCCCGCCGGCGCGAGCGTCATCCGAACGCGCGTCCCGCGCGCCACCACCTTGCCCGCCGCCGGCGACTGCGCCACGACCCGCCCCGAGCCGCGCAGCTCCGCCCCGAGCTGCACCGACTCGAGCGTGCGGATCGCGGCGCGGGCGGGCAGCCCGGCGAGCGCGGGGACGGCGATCCCGCCCCCGTCGGCGGCCGTGCGCCTCGCCGCCTGCTCGAAGGGCGGGGGGCCGCTCGCCTCCTCGGGCGCCTCGGCGGAAGGCTCCGGGGCCGCCTCCGGCGGCGCGGGCGCGGCGGCCACGGCGGGGCCGGTGGGGGGCACGCCCATCATCTTCATGGCGTACTCGGCGATCTCGCGGAACGGCGGGGCGGCGACCTCGCCGCCGTAGATCTCGCCCTTCGGCTCGTCGACGAAGACGCCGACCACGATGCGGGGCGCCTCCGCCGGCGCGAAGCCCACGAACGAGCTGAAGTGCCGGTCCGCCGAGTAGCCGCCGGAGACCGCGTCGGCCTTCTGCGCGGTGCCGGTCTTCCCCGCCGCCCGCCACCCGTCGAGGCGGGCGCGGCGGCCGGTCCCCTTCTCGTCCTCGACCACGCCCACGAGCCAGCGCGCCACCGTCGCGGCGGTCTCGGCGGACACGGCGCGCCGCACGGCCTCGGGGCGGGCCTCGTCGAGCACCTCGCCCGTGGCGGGGTCCACGATCCGCCGCACGAGCGTGGGGCGCATGAGGACGCCGCCGTTCGCGATGGCGGCCATGGCGCTCGTGACCTGGAGCGCGGTGGCGGTGAGCCCCTGCCCGAAGCTCTGGGTCGCGAGGGCGATGTCCGAGCGCGGGAAGGGGACCTGCCCCTTCGCCTCCCCGGGCAGCCCGACGCCGGTGCGCTCCCCGAAGCCGAAGGCGGCGAGGGTCTCCGCGAGCCCCTGCTTGCCGAGGCGCGCGCCGATGCGGGCGGCGCCCACGTTGGAGGAGACGGCGAGCACCTTCGACGCGCCCACCCAGCCGAGCGCGGCGTGGTCGTGGATGACGTGGGCGCCGATGGCGAGGCTGCCGTTGCCGCAGTCGATGGGGTCGAGCGGCCGGAGCGCGCCGCGGTCGAGGGCGCCGGCGATGGTGAAGGTCTTCATCGTCGAGCCGGGCTCGAAGGAGTCGGCGACGGCGCGGTTGCGCAGCTCCTCGGCGCGCCGGGGGGCGTTCGGGTTGAAGGTCGGCGCGGCCGCCAGGGCGAGCACCTCGCCGGTGCGCGGGTCGAGGGCGATCGCCATGCCCGAGAGCGCGCGCGAGCCCGTCACCGCCCGCGCCAGGGCGCGCTCGGCCGCGAGCTGCAGCCCCTGGTCGAGCGTCAGCTCCACGCGGGCGCCCTCCCGGTCGCGCCCGGCGGAGGGGGCGCCGGCGAGCACGGTCCGCCCGGCGCCGTCCCGGAGCGAGGGCACCTTCGCGGGCGCGCCGGCGAGCAGGTCGTCGAGGGCGAGCTCGACGCCCTCGAGGCCGTTCCCGTCGTCGCCGACGACGCCGAGGACCTGGCTCGCGAGCTCGCCCTTCGGGTAGTAGCGGCGGGTCTCCTGCACGAGGGCGATGCCGCGGAGCTTGCCGTCCTTCACGACCTTCTCGACGGCGCTCGCGGCCTGCGGCGAGACGCGGCGCGCGATCCAGGCGAAGCGCGAGCCCTTGAGGAGCCGCTTGCGCACCGCCGCCGGCTCGAGGCCGAGGATGCGGTCGATCCGCCAGAGCGCGGCCCCGCCGTCCTCCTTGGAGAGGATGAGGGGGTCGGCGTAGACCGAGCGGGCGTCCGCGCTGCCGGAGAGGAGCACGCCGGCGCGGTCCGTGATCGGGCCGCGCCGCGGCTTCAGCACGAGCTGCCGCCGGTACTGCTCGACCATGTCGCCGACGAGGTCGTCCTGGTCGAGCACCTGCAGGTTGAAGACGCGCGCGGCGACCGTGGCGAAGCCCGCCGCGAAGAGCGTGGCGAGGATCCCGATGCGCAGGGCGATCCAGCGCGAGGCGCGCGGGTCGGAGCCCGGCCGCACCCGTCACCTCCCCGGCGGCGCGTCGTCCGACCGCAGCGGGCCCCGGAGCGCGAGCCTCACCCCGGGAGCCGCCGCGATCCCCGCCGCCGCCGCCCGCCTGGAATCCGCCTCGCCGCCCTCGCCCGCCGCACCGGCGAGCGCCGGCGCCGCGGGCGAGGAAGCGAAACGGGCTGGCTCCGCCGGACCGGATCGAGTGACTACCCCGTCCACGCCCTTCCCGCCCCCGCCCGCCAAGGCGAGTCGCGGGCCCGCCGCCTGCACCGCCCCCGGTGCCGGCGGAGCCATGCCCAGCCTGGTCCGGGCGTACCGCTCGAGCGAGGCCGGAGACCGGAGGGTCTCGACCTCGATGCGCAGGCGGTCGTGCTCGGACGTGAGCTTCACGTGCTCCTTCTGCAGCTCGCCCAGCGCGTACCCCGCGGAGACCACCCGCGTGCGCGACCAGACGTGGAAGACGCCGACCGCCGCGACGGCGAGCGCGATCGCCGCCGCGCGGCCGAGCCGCGGGAGCGAGCGCGCGAGGGCGCGCGGGGCGGGGCGGGCGCGGCTCACCGCAGCTTCTCCACCGCGCGGAGCTTCGCGCTGCGCGAGCGGGGGTTCGCCGCCACCTCTGCGTCCGTCGCCTTGACCGCCTTCTTCGTCACCGGCGCGAACGCCGCCTTCGCGCCGCAGGCGCAGATCGGGAAGTCGGGCGGGCAGGTGCAGGCCTGCGCGAGGGCCCGGAACTTCTCCTTCACCATCCGGTCCTCGAGCGAGTGGAAGGAGATCGCGGCGGCCCGGCCGCCGGGGGCGAGCATCGCGGGCAGCGCGTCGAGCCAGGCGGCGAGGGCGCCGAGCTCGTCGTTCACGGCGATGCGCAGCGCCTGGAAGGTGCGGGTGGCCGGGTGGATCTTCCGCGGCCACGCCTTGCGCGGGATGGCCCCCGCGACGACCTCGGCGAGGCGGCCGGTGTCCACGGCCTCGCCGCCCTCGACCGCGCGCTTCACCGCGCGCGCCACGGGGCGGGCGAAGGGCTCCTCGCCGTACTCCTTCAGGATGCGCGCGAGCTCCCGCTCGTCGATGCGGCGCAGCAGGTCGGCGAGCGTCTCGCCCTCGCTCGCCATGCGCATGTCGAGGGGTCCGGGGCGCGAGAAGGAGAAGCCGCGCTCCGCCGCGTCGAGCTGCGGGGAGGAGACGCCGAGGTCGGCGAGCACGCCGTCGGCCGGCGCGATGCCGAGCGCGGCGAGGACGTTCTTCGCGTCGCGGAAGTCGGCGCGCACCGCGCGGAACGCCTCGCCGAAGCGGGCGAGCCGCGCCTGCGCCGCCGCGAGGGCCCGCGGGTCCTTGTCGATGCCGATCACGCGCGCCCCCCGCTCGAGCAGCAGGGCGGCGTGGCCGCCGCCGCCGAGCGTGCAGTCGACGAGGAGCCTGCCCGCCTCGGGGCGCAGGATCTCCACGACCTCTTTCGCCAGCACCGGCTCATGGACGAACTCGCTCACGCCTTCCCGAATAGGTCGACCACCTGATCCGGCGGGATGTCCGCCGCCATCTGCTCCGCGTACGCCGCCTTGTCGTAGAGGTGGACGACCGGCCCCATGCCCACCCAGACGACCTCCTTCTCGAGCCCCGCCCACGCGCGCAGCGGCGGGGGCACGAGGACGCGGCCGTGGACGTCGAGGTCCACCTCGTGCGCCGACGACACGAACTTGAGGACGTTGCGCTGCCAGCGCGCGTCGAGCGGCGAGGCCGACATGACCTTCTTCACGAGCTCGTTCCAGACCGACTGCGGCAGCGCGAGGAGGGCGCGCCAGTGGGGGTACTGCATGAGCACGATGCGCGGCTCGCCCGCGGCGGAGAGCGCCTCGCGGAACTTCACCGGGAGGCTCGTCCGCCCCTTCGCGTCGATCGCGTGGTTGAAGGTTCCGAAGAACACGGGTTGCCCGATCTTGCCGCTGCGATCCGCTCGATGCCACTTTTTCCCACTGACTGGTGCCGGATCTACGGAGATCGGGAGGGGAAGTCAACGGGCCGCGGGGGCACCGGGCGGGGATGACTGACGATGCGTTCAGCGTCGGATCGCGACGGGTGGGGGTGCGCGCCCGCCCACACGCGGCGGGAGGGGAGGGATGACGGATCGCCGCGCCGCCCCCGATATCGCGGCGCCCCTCGGCCGGGTTGCCGCGCCGCGGCGCGGCCGCCATGCTCACCCTCTCCCGCTGCCCCGAGGACCCGATGCCTTCACTCGCAGGGAAGACGCTCCTCATCACCGGCGCGAGCCGCGGCATCGGCCGCGCCATCGGCCTCGCCGCCGCGCGCGAGGGCGCGAACGTGGTGGTGGCGGCGAAGTCGAACGTGCCGAACCCGAAGCTGCCGGGGACCATCGGGGAGGCCGCCGAGGAGCTCGAGCGCGCCGGCGGCAAGGCCCTCGCGGTGCGGTGCGACGTGCGCGACGAGGCAGAGATCGCGGCGGCGGTGGAGGCCGCGGTGGAGCGCTTCGGCGGCGTCGACGTGCTCGTGAACAACGCGAGCGCCATCTTCCTCGCGGGCACGGCCGGGACGCCCATGAAGCGCTACGACCTCATGCACCAGGTGAACGCGCGCGGCACGTTCGCGTGCACGCAGGCCTGCCTCCCCTGGCTCGCGAAGGCGGCGAACCCCCACGTCCTGAACCTCTCGCCGCCGCTCTCGCTCTCGCCGCGCTGGTTCGCGCCGCACGTGGCCTACACCATGGCGAAGTACGGGATGTCGATGTGCGTGCTCGGCATGGCGGAGGAGCTGCGCGAGCGCGGCATCGCCGTGAACGCCCTCTGGCCGCGCACCGTGATCGCGACCGCCGCCCTGAACGTCCTCGGCGGCGACGCCCTCGCCCGGCACGGCCGCACCCCGGAGATCGTCGCGGACGCCGCGCTCGCGATCCTGAAGCGCGACGCGCGGCGCTGCACCGGCAACTTCTTCATCGACGAGGACGTGCTCCGCGAGGAGGGCGTGACCGACTTCGGGAAGTACGCGGTCGTGCCCGGCGAGTCGCTCGCGCCGGACCTGTTCCTCGACTGAGAGAGCGCGTCGCCGACGTCGGCTCACGACGAGGGCCAGGAGCGGACCGGCGCCGGATGTCGGAGCCGGTGCCGCGCGATCGGCTCGCAAGAAGCCCGTACGGGAGGCGGGGCACGGCGCGGCCCCGTAGCTCCAGGGCGCGCTCGGTGCCGTTCCGTCGCAGCGGGAGCGAAAGTGATCACGCGGATGAGGCCGCGGGGGCCGCCGCTGAGTGCGGCGTGAAACCACCGCCCGCCGGCGCGGGGCGTGTCGCACAAAACGGCAGGTTCTGCTCCGAGGGCCGGCGCGCGTAGCGGTCCATGAGCTCGTCTCCGAAGTCCTGCCGGGCCGAGAGTACGATTGTGCGGCGGCACGTAGTCGGACGTTGTCGATCGTGGGCGGCCCGCCGAGCGCGAGGGGGTCGATGTGATCGTACTCCAGGCGGCGCCGGCAGTCGCAGCGCTCGCCGGACTCGAACTTCCACTCGCACCTCCCCCCGGCGCGCCGCCACACCTCCCGCTTCACCTCGGCAGGGATGGTGTCGCTGCGGGACGGCTGGCGGCCCTTCCTAGGCCTCTCGACGAGACCCTGGCGCTTCGCGTGCTGCGCGAGGACGAGGTCGAGGCCGCGCTCGAGGATCTCCGCCGCGCTGCCACTCGGCAGGCGTGCCAGAGCGCGTCCTTCGCGGCCTCGAGCTTCTCGAGGAAGCGGCGGGAGACGGTGACGTGGAGCGGGCGAGGTCGGCGTTGAGCATCTCCACGGACTCGCGAAGTGGCGGCGGAGTCGGCAGAGGCGGCATGGGACCGCGACCACGGCGGGCGACGTTGGTTCATCGGGGTGACTCGGAGCGCCGGCGACTCGGGCGGGGCTGCCGAGAGCGCGGCCTGGACCGTGGCCGCTCGGAGCGCCGGGACGGCCGGTCGGACCGCGGTGATGACGTCGCGTGGGCACCACCTCGGCCGGCCGGAGCGACAGGGCGACCGCCTCGGCCTCGCGGCGCGACAGCCCGAAGAACCGGGGCAGCACCTGCGCGCGGTTCTCCGGGGTGAGCACCCTCGCGAGCTCGTTCACGGTGGAGAGGCACAGCTCACCCGCGCGCAGCGCCGCCTCGACCTCGGGGAAGGCCTGGATGAGCTCGGCCGCGGTCTTCCGGTTCTGGGCCGCGCCCTTCGAGAGCCGAAGCTCGCGGTGGAGGTAGTAAAACAGCGAGGTGTGGCCCGAGCTCGCGCCAGAGCTTCTGCCGATCGAAGTCGGCGAGGGCGAGGAGAAAATCGGCCATGGCGGCCTGCTCCTCGCGGAGGAGGCGGCGAGGTGGTTCGTGAGCTCGCGTGCGGTGGACATGCACGAAGTGTCTCATGCCGATTTCGGCCCTCGCGGAGCGCACGAGGAAGGCGCGAGGCGCGACGGCGGCGGAGGGGTGCCGCGACCCCTCCCGCGCCGCGCGGACGCCGCCGGGTGGCCCACGAGCGCTCTGAGGCGCGTGTTCTCAGGCCGCTCGCGCCGCGGAAGGCGCGCTGCAGAAGAACCGCGTCAACCGATTTGCGATGGATTTGCGATGGGCAACTGGGTTGCTCGTCGGCAAGAGCTTCTGATTCGCTATTAGTGAAGTGCATTCGCCGCCACCCGGGAGCGCGCGAGCAGCCGGCCGTGGCGCACCGTCTCGCCTTCGAGCTTCTTGGAAGCCGATCGCGCGGCGACGGTTCCGGTCCTCGGTGGCGGTCCGGCCTCGCCCTCGTCGTCGCAGTTCCCTCGAGACGGCCGCTTGGCGCGAAATCGGCCGTCCCGCGGCCCGCCACGCAACCGGGCATCGCTGAGGGAGAGAAGGGCGCCCGCCGTCAGTGCCGGTCCTGCTGCGGCGGCGCGGGAGCGGGCGCCGGGCCCAGCCGCCGGTCGGCGCGCGCCGGACGCCGCCGCGCTCCCGCGGGAGCACCACGGTGAACCTGACCGGCTGCGACGGCGCCGAGCTCACCTCCACCGTGCCGCCGTGGGCCTCGACGACGCTCCGCACGATGAAGAGACCGAGGCCGAGCCCGTCCGTGTCCGGCGCGCTGGGGCCTCGGCGGAACGGGTCGAACATCGAGCGCATCACCTCGGGCGGGATCGGCGGCCCGTCGTTCTCGAAGTCGATCCGGACGCGGTCCGGCTCGCCGGCCGCGCGGATCCGGATGGGGCGGCCCGCCGGCGCGTAGCGCATCCCGTTCGACACGAGGTTCCCGAAGGCCTGCTCCAGGCGGTCGGGGTCCCAGGTGCCGGAGAGGTCCCCCTCGGCCTCGAGCTCGACCGTCGGGCCGCCGGGTCTGAGCGCGATCTCGTCGAGCATGGAGCGGCAGATCTCGCCCAGGTCCGCGGCCCGGCGCGACACGGGGATGCCGGCGCCGGTGCGCACCCGCGTCCAGTCGAGCAGGTCGCGCACCATGCGCCCCATGCGCCGGGAGCTCGACAGGAGCCGCGCGGCGGTGCGCGCCTGCGGCGCCGCCAGCTCGGCGCGCGAGAGGAGGGTGACGCCGGCCTCGATGGCCGAGAGCGGGTTGCGCAGGTCGTGGCCCAGCACGGCGAGGAGCTGCTCCTGCACCGCGAGCATCCGCTCCCGCTCGCGCTGGCGCGCCTCGCGCGCGCGCAGCTCGCCCCGGACCGCGAGCGCCGCGAGCACGATGAGCCCGAGCAGGAGCAGGTTCGCCCCGAGGAACGCGGCGTCGGCGAGCGCGATCGAGCCGAACCACGCCTGGCGCCGGTGCCCGAGGGCGGTCGCCTGCGCCGCCTCGATCTCGGCGGCGAGCGCGGCGATCCGCTCGGTGAGCCGCACGCCCTCGTTCCCCTCGAGGCCGCGCAGCGCCTCGCGCAGCCCCCGCTCGTCGCGGGCGGCGATCCCCCGGCGCATCTCGCCGAGCCTCGCCTCCACGAGCGCGGAGAGGCGCGCGGCCTCGCTGCGGTGCGCGGGGCCGAGCAGCCCCTCGATCCGCTGCACCGCCGCGCGCAGCTCGGAGGCGGCGCGCTCGTGGGGCGCGAGGTAGCGGGGGTCGTGCGTGAGGAGGTAGCCGCGCTGCCCGCTCTCCGCCTGCCAGAGGAGCCCCTCGAGGTGGTGCAGCGCCACGAGCGTCTCGGAGGCCTCCGCGACGCGGGCGGCGCGCTCGTCGCGCGCGCGGACGACGGCGAAGAAGATCGCGGTGGCCGCGGCGACGGCGGCCACGGCGGCGGCGAACCCGGCGAGCACGCGAGGCGGCATGCGATCGGTAACTTCCCGCGCGGTCGATCGCTTCCCCGATCTCCCGCCCGGCGGGCGACCCGCGCCCACGCCCACGCTGCCTGCGCCGCTCGCCGCAGGCCTACTCGTGCACGGAATCGCCCGCTCCGCCCCCGTCCTCCTGGGTGCCCGCCGTGCCGCCGGGGGCACGCCTACATCCTGCCACCCGCGCCTACTTCACCCACACGGTCTTCACGTTCACGAAGGCGCGGATCCCCTCGAGGCCGAGCTCGCGACCGTAGCCGGACGCCTTCACGCCGCCGAAGGGGAGGCGCGGGTCGCTCTTCACGAGCCCGTTCACGAAGACCGCGCCGGCCTCGACGAGCGGCACGAGCCGCTCGATGGTCGCCGGGTCGCGGGTCCAGAGCGAGGCGCCCAGCCCGAACCTCGACGCGTTGGCGATCGCGACGGCGTCGTCGGCCGACGCCGCGCGGATGACCACCGCGACGGGGCCGAACAGCTCCTCGACGGCGGCGACGTTGTCGGGCCGGACGTCGGCGAGGACGCTCGCCGGGTAGAACGCGCCCGGCCCGGGAGGCACGCTGCAGCCGAGCACCGGCCGCGCCCCCTGGGCGATGGCCTGGGTCACCTGGCCGTGCAGCTCGTCGCGCAGCTCGCGGCGCGCCTGCGGGCCGATGTCGGTGGCGGGATCCATGGGGTCGCCGACCCGGACCGCGCGCATGGCCTCGGTGAGCTGCGCGAGGAAGGCGTCGTGGACCTTTGCCTCCACGATGAAGCGCTTCGCGCAGATGCAGCTCTGCCCGGCGTTCATCGTGCGGGCCACGGCCGCCGTCTTCGCCGCCACCGCGAGGTCCGCGTCGGCGAGGACGATGAACGGATCCGAGCCGCCCAGCTCGAGGACGGACGGCTTCAGCGCCTCGCCGGCGGCCTCCGCGACGGAGCGGCCCGCGGCCTCGCTGCCGGTGAGCGTCACGGCGGCGATGCGCGGGTCGCGGATGATCGCCTTCACCGCCTTCGAGCCGACGAGCAGCGTGCGGAACAGGTCGTGGGGGAAGCCCGCGTCGTGCATCAGCGTCTCGATGGCGAGCGCGCACTGGGGGACGTTGGAGGCGTGCTTCAGGACGCCGCCGTTCCCGGCCATGAGGTGCGGGGCGATGAAGCGGAACACCTGCCAGAAGGGGAAGTTCCAGGGCATCACCGCCAGCACGACGCCGAGCGGATCGAAGCGGACGTAGCTCCTCCCCGCGTCGCTCGGCTCGTCGCGCGGCGCGAGCCAGCGCTCGGCGTGCTCCGCGTTGTGCTCGCAGACCCAGGCGCACTTCGTGACCTCCCCGACGCCGTCCTTGAGCGGCTTGCCCATCTCGAGCGCCATCAGGCGCGCGAGCTCGGGCGCGCGCTCCCTGAGGAGCGCGCCGACCCGGCGCATGGGCACGGCGCGCTCCGCGAACGACGTGCGCGCCCAGGCCCGCTGCGCCCGCGCGGCGTCCTCGAGGATCCGGCCCACCAGCTCCGGGCTGGTCTCCGGGAAGGTCGCGAGGCGCTCGCCGGTGGTGGGGTTCAGGGACTCGATGGCCATGGTGGTTCCTCCGGGTTGGGTGGGAGAGCTTACGCGTGGGGCAGGAGCACCTGGCGGACTGCCGCGCCCGCGGCGAGCGCCTCGAACGCGTCGTTGATCTTCTCGAGCGGCATCGCGGCGCTCTGCAGCCGGTCGACGGGCATGCGCCCCGCCTTCCACAGCGCCATGTAGCGTGGCACGTCGCGCTGCGGCGCGGCCGAGCCCATGTAGGAGCCCGAGAGCGTCCGCCCCTCGCCGGCGAACGCGAGCGCCGGGAGGGTGAGCGTGCGCGACGGGTGCGGCAGCCCCATCGCCACCGTCGTGCCCCCGCGGCGCGTGCTCCGGAACGCCGCCTCGAGCACCGCCGGGACGCCCGCGGCCTCGAAGCCCACCTCCGCGCCGCCGCGGGTGAGATCCTTGATGGCCTTCTCCGCCTCGTCCGGCGCGAAGGCCTGGGTGGCGCCCAGCTCGAGGGCGAGCTTGCGCTTCGCCTCCACCGGATCCACCGCGACGATGGGCCAGGCGCCCGCGACCGCGGCCCCCATCACCGCGGCGAGGCCCACGCCGCCGAGGCCGAAGATCGCCACCGACTGCCCCGGTCGCACGCCGGCGGTGTTGAGCACGGCGCCCGCCCCGGTGAGCACGGCGCAGCCGAAGAGCGCGACCGTCGGGAGCGGGACGTCCTTCGGCACGACCACCGCCGACTCGCGGGCCACGACGGCGTGGCGGGCGAAGCCGGAGACGCCGAGGTGGTGGTGGACGAGCTTGCCCTCGCGATCCCGCAGCAGCGAGGGCCCGTGCAGGAGCGCCCCGCTCCCGTTCGCCGCGGCGGCGGGGATGCAGAGCGCCGGCCGGCCCGAGGAGCACTCCGTGCAGAGGCCGCAGCTCGGGACGAAGGTGAGCACCACGTGGTCGCCCGGCGCGACGTCGCGGACGCCGGGGCCGACCGCCTCGACGACGCCGGCCGCCTCGTGGCCGAGCGCCATGGGGAGCGGCCGGATGCGGGAGCCGTCCACCACCGACAGGTCGGAGTGGCACACGCCCGCGGCCTCCACCCGCACGAGCAGCTCCCCGGCCCGCGGATCGAGGAGCTCCACCTCCTCGAGCTGCATGGGCCTCGACGCGGTGTAGGGGCGCTGGTCGGTGACGGCGCGGAGCACTGCGGCGACGGTCTTCATCTCTGCCTCCCTCCGCCGTCAGGGCGCCCGCGGGGGCGCGACCTGGCCGCGGTCGATGGGGAACACGACGTCGAGGAGCTTCTTCGAGTGGGAGAGGTCCGACTCGGACAGGATCACCGAGAGCCCCTCGTCGCGGAGCAGCGCCACCACCTCGGCGAGCCGCCGGGCGAGCACCGGCGCCACGCCCTCGAACGGCTCGTCGAGGAGCAGGAGCTTCGTGCCGCTCATGAGGGCGCGGGCGAGCGCGACGAGCTTCTGCTGGCCGCCCGAGAGCTGGAGCCCCTTGCGGTGGCGGAGCACCTCCATCTCCGGGATCATCTTGTAGATGCGGGCGAGCCGCTCGCCGTCCTTCCGCCCCGCGGCCCACGCGGGGAGCAGCACGTTCTCCTCCACCGTGAGCTGCGGGATGATGCGCCGGTCCTCGGGCATGTAGCCGATGCCGAGCCGGGCGCGCGCGTGGGAGGGGACGCCGCGGAGCGGCCGGCCGTCGAAGGTGAGCGACCCCGCCGCCGGCGAGAGGGCGCCGACGATGGTGCGCATGAGGGTCGTCTTCCCCGCGCCGTTCCGGCCGATGAGCCCGGCGAGCCGCCCGGGGGGGAGCTCGAGCGCGACGCCCCGCAGGATGCGGACGGACTTGATCGAGACGTCGAGCCCCTCGATGGTCAGCACGTGCCCTCCGCGGCCTCGGGCGCCGGCTCGCCGACGACGTAGCGGCGCACCTTCGCGTCGGCGAGCACCGCCGCCGGCGCGCCGTCGGCGATGACCTTCCCCTCGTAGAAGGCCAGGACGCGCTCGGTGTAGCGGCGCACGATCTCCATGTCGTGCTCCACGAACAGCACCGTCACCTTCTCCGCGCGGATGGCGCCGAGGACGAGGTCCATGAGGGCGAACTTCTCGTCGGCCGAGACGCCGCTCGTCGGCTCGTCGAGGAGGAGGATGCGCGGCTTCACCGCGAGCGCCATGGCGATGTCGAGGAGCTTGCGGACGCCCTCCGGGAGCACGCCCGCCGGCGCGTCGCGGTACTCCCGCAGCCGGAACCGCTCGAGCATCTCCTCCGCCACCTCCTCGGGCCGCCGGTCGCCGAGGGCGCTGCCCACGAACGCGTCGCGCCCGAGCGAGACGATCCCGAGGCCGACGAGCAGGTTGTCGTAGGCCGTGAGGGAGTCGAACACCTGCGGGATCTGGAAGGAGCGGCAGATCCCGAGGCGGGTGATCCGGCGCGGCGCGAGGCCGGTGACGTCCCTCCCGAGGAAGCGGACCGTGCCCGCGCTCGGCTTCAGGTAGCCCGTGACGAGGTTCAGGAAGGTGGTCTTGCCGGCGCCGTTCCCGCCGATGAGCCCCACCACGGTGTCCTCCTCGAAGGAGACGCCGATGTCCGACGCGGCGGTGACCGCGCCGAAGGTCTTCGTGAGCCCGCGCGTCTCGAGGATGGCGCTCATGCGCGCGCCCTCCGCCGGCGCAGCACCAGCGACCACAGCCCCTCGGGGAGGAACAGGATCACGGCCAGCATCGCCGCGCCCACCACGAGCTGCCAGGTGTTCGGCGCGTGCTCGTAGGCGAAGCTCCGCAGGAGCTCGAGCAGGATGGCGCCGGCGAACGGCGCGGCGACGCTGCCCGTGCCGGAGAGGATCGCGACGAAGACGAACTCGCCCGAGGTGGTCCAGTAGGCCATCTCGGGGTCGATGTGCCCCACGGCGAGCGCGGTGATCGCGCCGCCCATCCCGGCGAGCGCCGCGGCCAGGACGAGGTTCAGGTGGACGATGTTCCGGACGGAGGCGCCCATGTACTCGACGCGCAGCTCGTTGTCGCGCACCGCCGGCGCGAGCCGGCCGAGGCGCGAGCGGAGGTAGCGGTCCAGGCCCAGGGCCGAGCCGAAGACGCACAGGGCGGCGAGCCCGTAGGTGCCGGTGCGGCCGATCGGCCCGTCGGTGCCCACCCCGAGCACGGTGCGCGCCGCGACGTTGAAGCCGTCGGTCGAGCCGAGGGCCGGCGTGCGGACGAGGAGGCCGTAGAGGATCATCGAGAAGGCGAGGCTCAGCATCGCGAAGAAGATCGTGCGGTAGCGGGCGAGGAGGAGGCCGACGACGCCCGCCACGGCGGCCGCGGCGAGCGTCCCGGCGAGCACCATGGGGACGGCGTCGCCGAGGCCGAGGGCGCTCCCCGCCGTCCCGGCGGCGTAGGCGCCGATGGCGAAGTAGAGCCCCTGGCCGAAGGAGACGAGGCCCGTGCGCATGAGGAGGAGGAGCCCGAGCACGACGAGCCCCTTCGCGAGCGACACGGTGAGGAGGAAGACGGCCCAGGCCGGCAGGAAGGGCGACGCCACGAGCGCGGCGGCGAGCGCGGCGGCGAGCCCGACGGTGGTGCGGCGGGTGGCGGTCATATCTTCCTCGCCTCCGCGGCGACGAACAGCCCCCGCGGCCGCACCGCCAGGACGAGGGCCATCACGAGGTAGATGCTGAAGAGCTCGACCTCGGGGAGGACGTGGACGGCCGTCGAGCGGACGATCCCCACGATGACGGCGCCGAGCGCCGCGCCGGGCATGCTGCCCAGCCCCCCGATGACGACCACGGCGAAGGCGAGGACGATCACCTCGACCCCCATCCCCGGCACGACGGACACCGTCGGCGCGGTGAGCGCGCCGCCGATCGCGGCGAGCGTCGCGCCGGCGGTGAAGGTGAAGAGGAACATCCGGTTCACGTCGATGCCCAGGGCCGCGCTCACCTCGCGATCGTGGATGACGGCGAGGAGCAGCTTGCCGTAGCGCGTGCCGTAGATCCCGAACCGCAGCGCGAGCCCGGCGAGGATCGCGGCGAGCACGAGGACGAGGCTGTAGGTCGGGTAGGAGAGGTCGCCGAGCTCGAAGGTGCCGAGCAGGCCGTAGGGCTCCGTGACGAAGTAGGACTCGACGCCCCACACGAGCTTCACCACGTCCTCGAGGATGAGGAAGAGCGCGTAGGTGACGAGGATGAGCACCACCTCGTCGCGGCCGTAGACGAGGCGGAGGAGCCCGCGCTCGATGAGCGGCCCCATCACCAGGCCCACCAGGATCGCGGCGAGGACCAGCATCGCGTAGCTGCCGAGCGGCGCGTGCCCGCCGGAGAGCCAGGCTCCGGCGAGCGACGCGGCCGCGTAGGCCCCGAGCGCGTAGAGGCTGCCGTGCGCCATGTTGAGGATGCGCATGACGCCGTAGATCATCGTGAGGCCCGCGGCGATGAGGAACAGCCACGAGGCGTAGATGATGCCGTCCACGAGGACGGCGACGAGCGTGCTCACGGCGTGGCCTCTCGCGCTCGGGGTCCGGGCGTCACTTCCCCGCCGGCTTCACGGACGTGCGGATCCAGTCGGCGCTCTTCACGCCCTCCGGCGGGTTCACCTTCTCCGCCGGGTACTGCTTCACCTTCACGAAGGTGAGCTTCCCGCCCACGGTCTTCGCCATGCCGTAGACGGTCCCCTCCACGGCCTGGTGCCCCTTGCCGAGGGACATGGCGATGGCGCCGCTCGGCGTCTCGAACTTCAGCCCCTCGAAGGCGGCGACGACCTGGTCCTGGCCCGGAGCCGCGCCGCCCCCCTGGGCCTTCTCGTAGGCGCTCTTGAGGCCGAGGACCGCCTGGGCCATGTGGTAGGCGGGGTAGTTCGGGTAGAGCACGAAGCGATCCTGGTAGACGGTGCGGAACCAGCGGTTCAGCTCGACGTCGGGGGCGTAGGCGCCGTGCGGCCCGCGCGCGCCGATGATGGTGCCGTCGGGGATCTGCCCCGCGAGCTTGTGCGTCGCGGTCTCGCCGCAGGTGAGGACGGCGGTGCTCTTCTTCAGGGCGCCGCGGGGCACCGCCTGGAGGACGAAGGCGTCGAGGTCGCCGCCCCAGAAGCTCGAGTGGATGACGTCGGGGCGCCCGGACATGAGGGCGGAGATCTCGGCGCCGTACTGGCCGGCGAGGAGCTTCGGCATCTGCGAGGTCGTGACCTCCACGTCCGGCTTCAGGACCTTCATGGTCGCCTCGAAGTCGTTCCAGGAGTCCTGGCCCCACGCGTAGTTCTGGTTGATCCCCGCGATCTTCTTCGTCGCGGGGAGCATCTCGTTCACGTAGAGCGCGGCCGCGACGTTGTCCATGGCGGCGTGGCTGGAGGTGCGGAAGACGTACTTGTACGAGGCGTCCTCGAAGATGCGCGGGGTGCCGCAGTCGAAGAACACCGTGAGCCGCTTCAGCTCCTCCGCGACCGGCGCCACCGCCAGGCAGTCGCCGCTCGAGATGTAGCCGATGACGGCGTCCACGTTCTGGCGCTGCACGAGGTCGCGGTACTCGCTCACCTGCTTCGTGGTGCCGCCCGCCTCGTCGATGAACACGAGCTGCACGGGCCGGCCGCCGAAGCCCTTGGTGGCGTACGGGCCGGGCACCTTGCCGGCGTTGAGCGCCTCGACGAGCACCTCGGCGGCGTTGCGCGCGGGGACGCCGAAGGGGCCGGCGGCGGCGCCGGAGAGGAAGGTGACGACGCCGAGCTTGAACGGGGCGGGCTCCGCTGCGGCGGGAGCCTGCGCGGGCGCGGGCAGGGCGAGGCACGCGGCGGCCAGGGCCGCGAACGTCTTCAAGAGAGGCAATCGGCGGGAAGCGATCATGGCACTCCTCGGTGGGCTGCTGCGGGTTCGTGCTCGTGAAGCGGCGCTCGACATCGTCCGGCTCTCGTCTGCTGCACTACGGCGCGTCCGCCCGGGCGCGGCGCGCCTTCTCGCGGCGCGCGCGGAGGACCTCGGGGGGTGGCTTCAGCTCCTCGGCCGGGTACGCCACCCATCTCCCCAGCATGACCTTGGCCGGCGGGAAGCGCGCGTCGGGCACCACCTCGCCGATCGCCTGCGCCTGCGCCACCTGGTGCGTGTCCGGATCCACGTACGACGTGAAGCCCGGCGGATCCTCCGGCAGCTCGAGCCGCATCCCCTCGAGCGCCTTCACGAGCGCCTCGGTGCTCCGCGCGCCGCCCGCGCGCCGCACCGCCTCGGCGATGGCGAGGATGCCGCTGTAGGCCCCCTCCGCGGCGTACGTGGGGTAGCGCCCCTCGAGCCGGTGGAAGGTCTCCACGAACCAGCGGTTGAGCGGGGTGTCGGGCCAGTTGGCGTGGTGCCGCGCCGAGAGGATGAGCCCGGGCGGCGGCGCGTCGCCGAGCGCCACCATCACGTCGTAGTTGCCGCCGGTGTCGAAGTTCGCGAGCCGGCTGCGGGAGAAGAACTCGGTGGTCGCCGCCTGCTTCAGGAACTCGATGAAGTCGCCGCCCCACAGCGCGGCCACCACCACGTCCGGCTTCGCCTGGAGCAGGGCGCGGATGTACGCGGAGTAGTCGGGCTCGTACAGCTTCGGCCAGAGCTCGGCCACGAGCTCGTAGTCGGCGCCCAGCCGGTCGAGGTTGGTGCGCAGGTCGAGGAGCGCCACGTGGCCGTAGTCGTAGTCCGGGCCGATGAACGCGAGGCGCCGCCACGGGCTCCGCGCGCGGAGGTCGACGAGGTAGCGGGCCCCGGCGGCCATCGAGGCGTAGGTGTCGTTCGTGAGCCGGAAGTAGTGCCGGTGGAAGCCCTCGATGGTGAGGCGCGACGAGGCGTGGTCGGTCCCGATGAAGATGAAGTCGCGCTCGGCCGCGAGGCGGCTCACGGCCTGCCCCACGCCGGAGCTGACGACGCCGCAGACGAAGCGGGCCTTCTCCCGCCGGACGTAGTCCTCCGCGAGCCGCACCGCGTACGCCGACTTCGAGCGGGAGTCGTCGACGAGCACGCGGATCCGCACGGCGCGCTGCGGGTCTCCCGCGGCGAGCCGCTCGAGGGCGACGCGGATCCCGCCCACGCTGTCCTTCCCGTAGATGGCCGAGCGGCCCGTCATGGGGAACATGCAGCCGACCGTCACGTCCGCCCGGGCGGCGGGCGCGCCCAGCTCGATCCGGGCGCCCGCGGCGGCCGCGGGGGAGGCCGCGAGCGCGAGGATCGCCGCGAGGGCGAGGCGAGGCGGGAGGGACCGCACGGTGAGCCCCTGTGAGAGCAACGAGCATGCCCCACCCGCCGCAGCCGGAAAGGCCCCGCGCGGGAGGGGGTTACGCTCGGGCGCCCCCGGCGAGGCGGCGCGGCGGAGCGGATACCGCTCGCGGGGCGGGGCTCCGGGGAGCGGTTTCCGCTCGCCCGCTCGGAGGGCCGGTGGCGGCCGCCCCGCGGGTCTAACGGATGCCGAGGCGCTGCATCCGCCGCTTGAGGGCGTGGCGCGAGATGCCGAGCGTCGTGGCGGCCCGTCCCTTGTGCCCGCCGGCTCCGCGGAGCGCGTTCTCGAGGAGGCGCCGCTCGGCGTCCGCGAGCTCGCTGCCGATCGACCGCCCCTCCGCCGGCGCGGCGCGCGCCGGGGGGGCCGCCGCCATCTCCGGGGGGAGGTCCCCGGGGCCGATGGACCGGCCCGCGTTCAGGATCGTGAGCCGCTCGACGAGGTTGCGGAGCTCGCGCACGTTCCCCGGCCACGGGTAGCCGAGCAGGATCTCCTCCGCCGCCGGCGTGAAGTGCACCGGCTCGCAGCCCTCCTCGCGCGCGCAGCGGGCCGCGTAGTGGCGCGCGAGGAGGAGCACGTCCCGCCCGCGCTCGCGCAGCGGGGGGACCCGGACCTGCACCACGTCGAGCCGGTAGAAGAGGTCCTCCCGGAAGCTCCCCGCGCGCGCCTCGGCGGCGAGGTCGCGGTTCGTCGCCGCGAGCACCCGGGCGTCCGAGGCGAGCGCGCGGCTCGACCCGACCGAGCGGTAGCCGCCGTCCTCGAGGAAGTGGAGGAGCTTCGCCTGGACCGGCAGCGGCAGCTCGCCCACCTCGTCGAGGAAGAGCGTGCCCCCGTCGGCGAGGGTGACGAGCCCGACGCGCTTCTGGTGCGCGCCGGTGTACGCGCCCTTCTCCGCGCCGAAGAGCTCCGCCTCGATGAGCTGCTCCGGCAGCGACGCGCAGTTCACCTCGATGAACGGGCCGGCGCTGCGCGCGCTGTGGGCGTGGATCGCCCGGGCGACGAGCGCCTTCCCGCTGCCCGACTCGCCGAGGAGGAGCACCCGCCCCGCGCTGCTCTCCCCAATCCGCCGCGCGGTCTCCGAGAGGCGGCGCATCACCTCGCTCTCCCCGATGAGCTCCCCCCGGGCGACCGCGGCCTCGCGGTAGCGCGACAGCTCCTGCGCCATGCGCTCGCGCTCGAGCGCGGCGCGGAGGGTGATGAGCAGGTCGTCGAGCTCGAAGGGCTTCGTGAGGTAGTCGAAGGCCCCCATCTTCACGGACCGCACCGCGGCGCGGGTGTCGCCGTGCGCGGAGATCATGACCACCGGGATCTCCGGGTGCGCCGCGCGGATCCTCTCGAGCCACTCGAGGCCGGACCCGTCGGGGAGCCGCACGTCGAGGAGGACGACCGCGGGCGCGCGCTGGGCGAGCGCCCGGAGCCCCTCCGCGCCCGTCGCGGCGCCCTCCACCTCGTACCCGTCGTTGCGCAGGGCGAAGGAGAGGGAGTTCACGAGGGCCGCCTCGTCGTCAATGATGAGGACGCTCGACATCCGGCTCCTTTCCCGGGCTCGCGAGGAGCACCCGCGCGGTCGTTCCCTGCCCCGGCGCGCTCTCCAGCCCGAGGGTCCCGCCGTTCAGCTCCGCGAGCTGGCGGGAGATGCTGAGGCCGAGCCCGGTGCCGCTGGGCTTCGTCGTGTAGAACGGCTCGAACACCTCGGCGAGCGCGGCCGCCGGGATGCCCGCGCCGTTGTCGCGGACCTCCACCGCGACCGCGTCGCCCTCGCGGTGGATGCGCAGCGTGACGAGGCCGCCCGCGGGGGTGGCCTGGAGCGCGTTCAGCACGAGGTTCATGAGGATCTGCTGGAGGTGGTCGGGGTCCACCTGCGCGAGCACGTGCGGGTCGCCCTGGACGGTGAAGTCCACCTGCCGCCGCTCGGCCTCGGTCGCCACGAGCGTCTGGAGGCGCCGGGCGATCTCCCAGGCCCGGACCGCGCCGCGCTGCGGCGGGCGCGGGCGGCCGAAGGCGAGGATCTCGCCGAGGGCGCGCGCCATGCGGTCGATCTCCCGCCCCATGTCGTGCAGCAGCACGGAGCGCTGCGGATCGCGCTCCACCCGCTCGAGGGCCTGGACGGTGGTCTTGAGGGTGGCGAGCGGGTTCCTCACCTCGTGGGCGACGCCGGTCGAGAAGCTCCCCAGCGCGGCGAGCCGCTCCATGCGGACCGTGCGCTCCACGAGCTCCCCGAGGCGGGAGGCCATCCGGTTGAAGGCGAGGGCGAGGAGCCCGATCTCGTCCTCGCCCGCCACGGGGACCTGGTGGGCGAAGTCGCCGGCCGACACCCGCTCGGCGCCGTGGGCGAGCATGTCCACGCGGTGCTTCAGCCGGCGCGCGAGCCGCACCGACCCCCACCCCACGGCCGCCGCCGCGACGAGCGCCGCGACGAGGAGGGTGTACCGCGCCGCCTGGAAGGGCCGGAGCAGCTCCTCGGGGTCGACGACCAGCGCCGGCCGCCACCCCGGGGCCAGCTCGGGCCCGTCGAGCACCTTCCCGTGCACGACCACGGGCCGGCCGACCACGTCGAGGTCGCCCGCCGGCGTCCGCAGGATCGGCTGGAGCACGCCGGCGGCGGAGGAGGCGCCGAGGAGCTCGGTCACCGAGGCGAGCCGCACGTGCAGCGCGATCGTCCCGCCGCCGTGCAGCGACTCCCGCATGAGGAACCAGCCCGGCTGGCCGTCGCGCGGCGGGATCGGGCCGATGAGCTCCGTCTCGCCGAGCGGCCGCCGCGGGAGCCCCTCGAGGTCGAAGGAGAGCCCCGCCCAGTACGGCGCGCCCGAGGCGGCCTGCCCGCCCACGGCCCGGACGAGCTCGCCCTTCTCGGAGAAGAAGAGGATGCCGTAGAGGTCCTCCTCGTCGGCCTCGAGGCGCACCAGGGAGGCGAGCTCGTCGCGCGCGTCCTCGCGCCCCTCGGGCGGCGTCGCCGGGTAGCGCGCGACGGTCTGGAGCTGGTAGGCGCGCGCCTCGAGGAACGCGCCGAGCCGGCTCGCCGTGGCCGCGAGCTGGGCGTCGAGCTGCTCGCCGGTGAGCTGGTCGAGGAGGCCGTGCGTGTAGCGGTCGTACAGGACGCCCACCACCACCATGGGCAGGAGCGCGGAGGCGAGCAGGAGGAGCGAGTACCGGCGGACGATGCTGCCGGAGAGGAGGCGGAGCGCGAGCGGCGGCCCCGCGCGGACGCGCCCTTCGCCCCCGGCGGGCGGGCCGGAGGCCGGCGGCGCGACGTCTTCGTCGCGTCCGCGCTCGGGGATCCCGTCCGCCCGTCTCGTCGCGCCCGGCACTCCCGCCAGTCTGGCCGGTTCGAGGGCCTCGCGACAACCCCGGGGCCGGCGGCGCGGTGGGCCGGAGGCCGGCTCAACCTTCCGGCGGCGCCGCGACGTACGGGTTCGCGCTCGCGCGCCCGTAGCCCTCCTCGGCGACGAGGAGGTCGAGGGCGAGCGTGGCGGCGTCGTCGGCGGCGGGCTCCGCGCCCGGGCGCTTCTCCAGGTCGAAGAGCTTCACGTAGGCGCGGCAGCGCCCGCAGGCCTCGGCCTTCGCGCCCTCGTCGCCGTCCACGTGGAAGTAGGCGAGGGAGGCCTCGTCGCCGCAGCGCGTGCAGCGGAGCCTCGGCGCGTACCACTCGGCGGCGCAGAGCGCGCAGGCGAGGAAGCGGCGGCGGTCGTCGCCCTGCACGACCCCGGCGACCGCGGGGGAGCCGCACACCGGGCAGCCCTCGCCGCCGAGCGCGATGAGGCCCGGGTCGAGGGTGGCCGCGAGCGCGCCGAACCACGCCTGGAGCGCCGCGCCGACGAACGGCGCGGCCGCGCGCCCGTCCGGCGGGACCGCGCCCGCGAGCACCGCGTCGGCGAGCGGCTCGAGCCGCCCGGCGTCCGCCGCGGAGAGCTCCCGCAGCGCCGCGAGCGCCTCGTCGGGCAGGCCGGGGGCCCGCGCGGCGGAGACGATCACCGCGAGCATGCGCCGCCAGGCGCCGTCGCGCGGGACGCGAGCGGCGTCGAGGGGCGGGCCGTCCCCGGCGGGCGCGGGGGCGGCGACGCGGAGCTCGCGGACGGCGGCGCGCTGCCCCGCGGCGACGCGGGAGAGGAGGAGGAGCCAGTCGCCCGCGGGGTGCCCCTCGGCGAGCGCCCGCAGCCGGGCCGCCCGCGCCTCGAAGAGGAGCGCCGGGTCGGGCAGCCGCAGGTCCCCCGCCTCGCGCCGCGCCGCCGCGATCACGGCGCGTCCTTCCCGGCCATGCGCGCGAACCACCCCGGGTGGTGGAAGCGGGCCCAGGCCCGGCTCACCGTGCCGCGCGTCATCGCGCGCATGGAGCCCTTGGTCCAGAAGGCGGCGTACACGTGCACGCCGATGCCGACGAACATGACGAAGGCCATGACGGCGTGGAGGAGGTTGGCGGCGCGCCTGAGCCCGAGCGGCACCGCCGGCGCGAAGTAGGGGCGCCACATGAGGAGGCCGGTGACGAGGAGCAGGGCGATGACCCAGACCATCGACCAGTACATGAGCTTCTGGCCGGCGTTGTACTTGCCCTCCACCGGCACGTCCTCGCCCTCGCGGTTCATGTACCGGAACATCCGGCCGATCCAGGCGCGGTCGCCCGCGACGAAGCGGTTGTCGCGCACGAGCCTGAGCGCGTACGCGTAGAACAGCACCGCGAACGCCGCGCCGAGGAAGGGGTGGATGATCCGCATGAGGGGGCCGCCCCCGAACAGCGCGCTCGTCCAGTAGAAGAACGGGTGGAAGAGCGCGAGCCCGGAGAGGAAGAGCGCGACGTACCCGAGCGCCACGGCCCAGTGGGTGAGCCGCTCGGCCTGCGAGTAGCGCGGGATCGGGACCTCCCGCGGCGGGAGCTGCTCCATGGGCCTCATGGCCGCCTCCCTTCCTCCCGCTCGTCGACCTCGAGCGGGCCCACCTTCATGTAGTGGAAGAACCCGGCGACGAAGACGGCCGCCATGGTCACGACGCCGAGCGTCTTCGCCACGCCGCCGCGCCAGAGCGCGACGAGCGGCGAGATCTCGGCCTTCGCCGGCAGCCGGTAGAGCTCGGGATCCCCGTGGGGCAGCACGTAGAAGACGTGCGTCCCGCCGACGCCCTGCGGGTCGTAGATCGCGGCCTTGTCGTAGCCGCGCTCCCTGAGCTCGCCCACGCGCTCCGCGGCGAGCTCCTTCATGTCCACCTTGGTGCCGAAGGAGAGGGCCTGCGTCGGGCAGGTCTTGATGCAGGCGGGCTCGAGGCCGACCGCCACGCGGTCGGAGCAGAGCGTGCACTTGTAGGCCTTGTTGTCGGCCTTCGAGAAGCGCGGCACGTTGAACGGGCAGCCGGTCTGGCAGTACCCGCAGCCGATGCACTGCTCCTGCTGGAAGTCGACGATGCCGTTCGCGAGCTGCACCACCGCGCCGGGGGCCGGGCAGGCGCGCAGGCAGCCCGGGTCCTCGCAGTGCATGCAGCCGTCCTTCACGATGAGCCACTGCAGCCCTCGCCCGGGCAGCTCCTCCTCGTAGAAGCGCATCACCGTCCAGGAGCGGTCGGTGAGGTCCACCGGGTTGTCGTACACGCCGGTGCAGGTGCCGATCTCGTCGCGCAGGTCGTTCCACTCCATGCACGCCGCCTGGCAGGCCTTGCAGCCGATGCACCGCGAGACGTCGATGAGCTTCGCCAGCGCGAACGTCCCCTCCTCGCGCACGCGAGGCGAGGACGTCGTGGAGGCGGAGCGCCGGGTCACGTCGAGCGACTGGAGCGCCATGGTCGCCTCCTCCTAGGCCACGCCCGCCGGAGCCTTCTCGACGTCCACGAGGAACGCCTTGAACTCCGGGGTCTGCACGTTGGCGTCGCCCACGAACGGGGTGAGCGAGTTGGCGATCATGCCGGGGCGGGTGAGCCCGTCGAAGCCCCAGTGGATCGGGATCCCGACGGTGTGGACCTCCCGGCCGGCGATCTTGAGGGGCTTGATGCGCTTCGTGACGACCGCCTTGGCCACGAGCCTGCCGCGCTTCGAGCGGACGACGATCCGGTCGCCGCTCCGGATCCCCTTCTTCGCGGCGAGCGCCTCGTCGAGCTCCACGAACGCCTCGGGCTGGAGCACCGCGGGGATGCGCGCGTGCTTCGTCCAGAAGTGGAAGTGCTCGACGAGCCGGTAGGTGGTCGCCGCGTACGGGAACTCGCCCGCGCCGCCGAGCATCTCGCGGTCGCGCGGGAAGATGCGCGCGGCCGGGTTCGGCCCGACCTTGGGGTGGAGCGAATTCGCCGCCGGCGACTCGAACGGCTCGTAGTGCTCCGGGAACGGCCCGTCCGCCATGCGGTCCGTGCCGAACAGGCGCCCCACGCCCTCCGGGTTCATGATGAACGGCGCGACCGCCTCCTCGGGCTTCGCGTCCGGGCGCATGTCGGGGACGTCGTTCCCCGCCCACTTCGTCCCCGTCCACCAGACGAGCTTCCGCTTCGGGTCCCAGGGCTTCCCGGCGGGATCGCACGAGGCGGTGTTGTAGAGGACGCGCCGGTTGGCCGGCCAGGAGAAGCCCCAGCCCGGGGTGAGGCCGAGGCCGCTCGGGTCGGCGGTGTCCCGCCGCGCCATGATGTTGCCGGCCTGGGTGAACGAGCCGCAGAAGAGCCAGTTGCCGCAGCTCGTCGTGCCGTCGTCGCGCAGGTGGCCGAAGGTCGCGAGCTGCTCGCCCTCCTTGGCGACGATCTTCGTCGGGTCCTTCGGATCGGGCACGTCGGCGAGCGCCTTGCCGTTGAACTCGCGGGCGAGCTCCTCGGCCGACGGGCGCGTGGCGATCTTGTAGTCCCACGTGAGGTTGAGGATGGGCTCCGGGACCGCGCCGCCCTCCTTCTGCGTAGAGCGCGCGCAGCCGCGTGAACAGCTCCGCCACGATCTCGGGGTCGTTCTTCGCCTCGCCGGGCGGATCCGCCGCGCGCCAGTGCCACTGCAGCGTGCGCCCCGAGTTCACGAGCGAGCCGTCCTCCTCGGCGAAGCAGGAGGAGGGCAGGCGGAAGACCTCGGTCTGGATGCGCGCCGGGTCCACCTTGTTCAGCTCGCCGTGCGGCTGCCAGAAGTTCGAGGTCTCGGTGACGAGCGGGTCGATGGTGACGAGGAACTTCAGCTTGGAGAGCCCCTCGACGAGCTTGTCCTTGTGCGGGATCGACGCGAGCGGGTTGAAGCCCTGGCACACGTAGCCGTTGAGCTTCCCCTCGCTCATGAGGTGGAACACGGTGAGGACGTCGTAGAGCTTGTCGAGCTTCGGCAGCCAGTCGTAGGCCCAGCCGTTCTCCTTCGTCGCCGCCTTCCCGTAGAAGGCCTTCATGAGCGAGACGTGGAACTTGGGGTAGTTCTGCCAGTAGCTCATCTGGCCCGGGCGGATGGGCTTGAGCGTCCGCTTGGCGATGTAGCCCTCGTAGTCGGGCTCGTTGTCCTTCGGCAGCGACAGGTAGCCCGGGAGCGCGTCGGAGAGCAGCCCGAGGTCGGTGAGCCCCTGGATGTTGGAGTGGCCGCGCAGCGCGTTCACGCCGCCGCCCGCCATGCCCATGTTCCCGAGGAGGAGCTGGATCATGGCCATGCAGCGGATGTTCTGCGAGCCCACCGTGTGCTGCGTCCAGCCGAGCGCGTACAGGCTCGTGAGCGTCCGGTCGGGCGCCGCCGTCGAGGCGATGGCCTCGCAGATCTTCCCGAACACGTCGGTCGGCACGCCGGTGATCTCGGCCACCTTCTCCGGCGTGTAGCGCGCGTAGTGCGCCTTCATGAGCTGGTAGACGCAGCGCGGGTCCTGCAGGGTGGGGTCCGTCTTCGCGAACCCGTCCGCGCCCATCTCGTAGGTCCAGCTCGCGCGGTCGTACTTGCGCCCCGCCTCGTCGTACCCGGAGAAGAGGCCGTCCTCGAACCCGTACCCCGGGTTCACGAGGAAGGAGGCGTTCGTGTACGCGAGCACGTACTCGCGCTGGATGGCGTCCTTCTCGAGCAGGTGGCGGATGACGCCGCCGAGGAAGGCGATGTCGGTGCCGGGGCGGAGCTGCGCGAAGAGGTCGGCCACCGCCGCGGTCCGGGTGAAGCGCGGGTCGACGACGATGAGCTTCGCCTTGTTGTGGGCCTTCGCCTCGACCACCCACTTGAACCCGCAGGGATGCGCCTCCGCAGGGTTCCCGCCCATCACCAGCACGACGTTGGCGTTCTTGATGTCGACCCAGTGGTTCGTCATCGCGCCGCGGCCGAACGAGGTCGCCAGACCGGCGACCGTGGGGCCGTGTCAGACCCGGGCCTGGTTGTCGATCGCGACCCCCCCGAGCGCGCGGATCACCTTGCCCGTGATCCAGCCGGACTCGTTCGCCGAGGCGCTCGCCGCGAGGAAGCCGACCGTGGGCCAGCGGTTCACCGTGACGCCCGCCGCGCTCTTCTGGACGAGGTTCCGGTCGCGGTCGTCCTTCATGAGCCGGGCGATGCGGTCCATCGCCCACTGCCACGTGACGCGCTCCCACCTGTCCGACCCCGGCGCGCGGTACTCGGGGAACCTGAGCCGGTGCGGGCTGTGGACGAAGTCGAGGAGCGAGGCGCCCTTCGGGCAGAGCGTCCCGCGGTTCACGGGGTGCTCGGGATCGCCCTCCACGTGGACGACCTCGCTCTTCGCGTTCTTCGCGCGATCGCCGAGCGAGTAGAGGATGACGCCGCAGCCCACCGAGCAGTACGGGCAGGTGTTGCGCGTCTCGGTCGTGCGGGCGAGCTTGAAGGTGCGGACGTCGGCGAGGACGCGGCTCGGGGAGAAGCCCAGCGCGCCGAGGCTGGTCGCGCCGATGCCCGAGGCCGACAGCTTGAAGAACTGCCGTCGCGTGAAGGACATCTCAGACCTCCGGGGAGGGAGCGGAGAACGCTACTCCCGCGTTTGACGTGCGGTAAGGTGCCGCGCCGGGCTCTGTTGGGTTGGCTGGAAGTGAACGCAGCGCGTCATCCCGTGACGCGCCGCGGGAACATCGTCGACTTGGCGACTCCACGATGAGTGCGTGAACGGGGCCCCGGCCGGAGCGGGGCGAGAGGATTCGAGGACTGATTCGGTCCGCGATGCGTCACGCCTGGAACGCGCGGTGCGGAGCGACGGGGAACGGCTCGCAGGCAGGCGGAGCTGCGCGTCGTTCCCCGGCGTCAGCCGGAGCCGGTGACGACGACCGGCCGTTCCCTCGGCGGGGGAAGCGCCGAGGCAGGGGTGGCCCCGCACCGCACGGTCAGTGCATGCCCGGCTGCTGCGGCTCCGCTCCGGCCCCGCGGCCGGCCGCGGCGGACTGCGCGTAGTGCTCCATCCCCGCGAAGTCCACGATCACGCACGCCTCGTTCCCGACGACCCAGGCGTCGTGCCCCGGCGCAATGCTGACGACGTCCCCGGGCCCGATGTCGGCCTCCTCACCGTCGTCCATCCGGACGTGCATCCGGCCGGACGCGACGAACCCGAGGTGCGCCGACTCGCAGCTCCGCGTCCCGGCGAGCGGCTTCACCGACTCCGACCACTTCCAGCCGGGCTCGAAGACGCCGCGCCCGACCGCCCCTTCGCCGAGGTGGACGATCTCGGCGTGTCCCTTCGACGCGAACGGCCGCGTCTCGTCCGGCGACTCGAACTTCCTGACGACCAGCTTCGCCATGACCCTTCCTCCTCCCGGAAGCCTGGGAACCCGCTACTTCGCGGCGCCCTTGGCCTCCTCGTGGAACTTCTTGAGCTGGGCGGCGGTGAGCTTCGTGAGCTTCACCGCCTTCGCGTTCGCGCGGTCGTGCTCGGGCAGCATCTTGATCGCGGCCTCGGGGCTGTCCGCCTGCGTCGTGAGGTAGACGGTGTGGTCGCCGGACAGGCAGCCCCACTCCGCCTTGTCGAGCAGCTTCTTGTCCTTCGCCACCTCGTCCATCGTGGCGAGGCACTCCTCCGGCGTGTGCGTCGCGGTGACGAGGTACTTGCCCTTCCCGCCGGCGGCCTTCCCTTCGTCGGCCGCGCCGGCGGGAGTGGCGAACGACAGGAACGACGCGGCCAGCAACATCACCCAACCGATCCTCATGGTGTCCCCCTTTGCGCGGCTCAGCGCGCGCGCCCGCCTCATATCGACCGTCGTTTCGCGCCGCGCAACGCTCGCGCAGGTCGGACCGGCGCCGGCCGCGGCGAGGCAGCGCCCGGGCGAGCGGCGCTGCGCGTCCGCTCGTGCTCCCGCGCGCCCGGGAACCGCTCGGACAGCGACCTCGCTCCTCGCCCGACGCCGTCGAGGACGGCCCCGTGCGCGGCGCGGGAGGGAGGCGCGGCGCGATCCGCGCTACGCTGCGGACGTGAGCCTCCAGGACCAGCTGCGGGCGGGGCGCGACGGCCAGCCCGCGCTCCCCCGGCGGCACGCGCCGCGCATCGACCTCGTCGTCGCCTGGGGCATCCTGCTCGGTCCGGCGCTCGCGCTCGCCGCCTGGGGGGCCGCGCGGCAGCGGGTGGGCGATCTCGAGGAGCGGCTCGTGCGCGACGCGGCCGCCATCTGGACCGTCTCGCACGCGCGCCCCGTCCACGTGGACGAGCCGCTCCCCGGCGCGGTCGCCGACGCGCTCGCCGAGCACCTCCCCGCGCTCGACGCGGAGGCCCGGGCGAGCCGGGAGGACGACGCGGGGCGCGAGGCGCTCCGGGCGGTCGTCGCGGGAGAGGCGCCGCTCTCCACCCTGCCCGCGCGCCACGCCGCCGCCCTCGCGCGGCTCGCGCCTGCGCTCGACGGCGTCCTCGCGAGCGCGCGCGCGGAGCGCGCCGACTTCGACGCGGCGCGGGATCCCTTCGGGCCGACCGAGGGCGCGGCGGGCTTCCTCGGGCTCCAGCACGCGGCGCTGCTCGCCGGCGCGCGCGTCCGGCTGGCGGTCGCGGCGGGCGAGCCCTGGGCGGGCCTGCGCGACTGCCTCGACGCGCTCGGCCTCGGGCGCGACGCGGCGATCGGGGGCGGGCTCGTCGGCCACATGGTGGGCGCCGCGGTGGTCACCCGGCTCGCGCCGCCGTGCGCCGCCGCCCTCGAGGCGCTCCCCGCCGTCCGGCTCCCCGACGCGGCGCGCCGGGTGCGCGCCATCCGCGACGCCTTCCCGCCGTTCTCGGCGACGCTCCGCGAGGAGGCGGTGGCGCTCCAGCTCTTCGCGGGCGAGGCCCTGCCCGCCCGCGTGCGCGCCCGCCTGCCGCCGCGCGCGCGGGCGCTCGTCGCCACGGGCATGCGGGATCCCTCCCTCCTCCAGGTCCTCCTCGCCCGCGACGCGTGGCGCTCCACGCGCCGGGCGCTCGACCGGGCGATCGCGGCCGCGGACCTCCCGGATGCCGAGCGGGAGGCCGCGCTCGCGGAGGTGACGGCGGAGCTCGATGGGCGCCTGAACTTCGCGCCGGCGATCGCGCTGCCGCTCGAGGGCTACCTCAAGTTCGCGCGGCGGGCCGACGACGCGCGGCGCCGGCTCGACGGGCTCGTCGCCGCGGCGGCCGCCCGCGCGTTCCGGGCGGAGCGCGGCCGCTGGCCCGCGTCGCTCCCCGAGCTCGACGGCGAGGCGCGACTCGGCGCCGCGGCGGAGGCGCTGCGGCTCGCGCCCGCCCGGCCCGGCGAGCCGCTGCTGATCGAGATCGCGCTCCTGACGCCGCCGCAGTCCGTCGAGCTGGGGCCGGGGTGGCTCACCCTCGCCGTGCGCCCGCCGCGCGGCGGCGCCGGAGGAGCACGGCCCGCTCGACCGCGAGCGGCGCCGCCACCGTGAGCGCGAGCGCGAGCGGCACGAGCTGATAGGGGCCCGCGCCGCGCCACAGCCCGTGCGCCGCGGCGGCGCCGCCGAGGAGGAGGGCGACGCCGAGCAGCGCCGCGAGGAGGTGGTTCGCGAGCGCGCGCCACGCCGAGAACCGCTGCGCCTCGGCGAGGAACTTCACGTAGAGGACGAGGCCCGCGAGCGCCGCGAGGACGGCGAGCGCGAGGAGCGCCTCCGAGGCGCCCTCCACCCCCGCGAGCGCGGCGTCCAGCCAGCCCGGGACCGGCTCCGCCTCGGCCGCCGCGGCGCGGAGCGGGATCTCGGCGACGAGGGGGAGGGCGGCGACGACGAGCGGCACCTGCGACCAGGCGAACGCGGCGTGGATCTCCCGGGGCACGGCGCGGCCGCGGAGGAGCTTCCCGGTCCAGAGGAGGAGGCGGCCGTGGGCGAGCATGCCGAGGACGCCCAGCGCGGGGAGGAGCACGGTGAAGGCGAGCAGGACGGCGAGCCCCACGCCGCGGCCGTAGAACGTGTCGCGCTTCTCCTGCAGGTTGACGGTGAACGCCGCGAGCCCCTCGAGCCCGGCGATCGCGACGACCCAGCGGCGCGGGTCGCGGTCGAGCCTCGCCCGGAACCACGCCCGCGGGGAGCGCCGCGGGCGCGCCGCCGGCTCGGCGGGCGGCGCGGCGGGCGCGGGAGGTGGCGGCGGCGGGACGGGCACGGCGCCGAGTCTACCGGACGCGGGACGGTGCGGCGGCGGTTCAACCGTGCCAACATGGCGGGACGCGGCAGCCCGGTGGCGCCGCGAGGAGGGTGGACATGGTCGCGCTCGCCGTCCTGCTCGGCATCGCCGTGGTCGTCGCGCTCGCATGGGCCGCGCTCTACAACGGGCTCGTCACGCGGCGGAACGCGTTCGGGAACGCCTTCAGCCAGATCGACGTCCAGCTGAAGCGCCGCTACGACCTCATCCCGAACCTCGTCGAGACGGCGAAGGCCTACCTCGCGCACGAGCGCGGCACGCTCGAGGCGGTCGTCGCGGCGCGGAACGCCGCCGCGGGGGCCGCGGCGCGCGCCGCGAGCCGCCCGGGCGACCCGCAGGCGATGGCGGGCCTCTCCTCGGCGGAGGGCGTCCTCGCCGGCTCGCTCTCCCGCCTCCTCGCCGTGGCCGAGGCGTACCCCGACCTCAAGGCGAACCAGACGATGGCGAGCCTCATGGAGGAGCTCTCCTCCACCGAGAATCGCATCGGCTTCGCGCGGCAGGCCTACAACGACGCGGTGATGGCCTACAACAACGCGCGCGAGACCTTCCCGGGCCTGCTCGTCGCCGGCGGCTTCCCGCCCGCGCAGCCCTTCGAGATCGAGGCGACGGTGGAGCGCGCGCCGGTGCGGGTCGCGTTTTAGCGCCGTGGCGGCCGGGGCCCGCGCGACGATCGACTTCTTCGCCGCGCAGGCGGCGGCGAGGCGGCGCACGGCGCTGCTCGTCGTCGCGTTCGCGGCGTCCTGGCTCGGCACGATCGCGGTCGTCTTCGCCGGGCTCGGCGCGCTGCTCGCCGCGGGCGTCCTCGGCCTGCCGCGCGAGCTGGCCTTCGCGCCCCCGACGCTCGCCGCCGTCGCCGCGGTCGTCACGCTCGTGACGGCGGGCGGGAGCGCCTGGCACGGCGTGCGCCTCGCCCGGGGCGGCGGGCACGCGGTGGCGCGCATGGTGGGGGGCGTCCCCGTCGATCGCGCGACCGCGGACCCGGCCGAGCGGCGGCTCGTGAACGTGGTCGAGGAGATGGCGATCGCGTCGGGGCTCCCGGTGCCCGCCCTCTACGTCCTCCCCGGGGAGGAGGGCATCAACGCGTTCGCCGCGGGGTTCACGCCGGACCGGGCGGTGGTGGCGGTCACCCGCGGCGCGCTGGAGGCGCTCGGGCGCGACGAGCTGCAGGGGGTGATCGCCCACGAGCTCTCCCACCTCCTGAACGCGGACTCGAGGCTGAACCTCCGGCTCGTGGCGCTCATCGGCGGGCTCACCGTGCTCGCCCTCGTCGGCCGCACGCTCGTGCGCGGCCTCTCCGACGCCGAGCGGGACCTCGGCGTGCCGCGCCACGTCCGCCGCGGCGGGGGGCGCGTCCGCTTCGCGGTGGTCGCGACCGGCCTCGCCGTCTGGGCCGCCGGCGCCGTCGGCGCGTTCTTCGGGCGCGTCATCCGCGCGGCGGTCTCCCGGCAGCGCGAGCTGCTCGCCGACGCGGCGGCCGTCCAGTTCACCCGGAACCCCGACGGCCTCGCCGGCGCCCTCGCGAAGATCGCGGAGCGCGGCTCGGCGCTCGACGCGCCGGGGGCGCCGGAGGTGGCCCACTTCTTCTTCGCGAACGGGCTCGCCTCGAGCTGGCTCGCGACCCACCCGCCCATCGCGGAGCGGATCCGGCGCATCGCCCCGCACTTCGTCGGCCGGGCCGCGCTGAGCGCGGTGGCGGAGGCGCTCGCCGCCGCGCGGCAGGACGCGATGGCGCCCGCGGCGCCGCGCGAGGCCGCCCCCGCGCCGGGCCAGGCCGGCGCCACCGCGGGGCTCGCCTCCGCGCAGGGCCTCGTCGCCTCCGCAGGCCACGCGGGCCCGCGCCACGTCGCGTACGCGGCCGGCCTGCTCGCGTCCGTCCCGCCCGAGGTCGCGGCCGCCGCGCGGCACGCGCAGGGGGCACGCGCGCTCGTCACCGCGCTCCTCGTCGACCGGGATCCGGCCGGGGCGGCGCTCCAGCTCGGCGCGCTCGCCCCCGGCGCGCGCGCGCCCGCCGCCCCGCTCGCCGCCGCGCTCGCGGGCGCCTCGCGCGAGGAGCGCATGGCGATCCTCGACCTCGCGCTGCCCGCGCTCGACGCGCTCCCGCGCGAGGACGCGCGCGCGCTCCTCTCGGACCTCGCCGCCCTGGCCGCCGCGGACGGCCGCACCACCGTGTTCGAGTGGGCCGTGCAGCGGATCGTGCGCCGCCGCGTGGCGCCGCAGGCGGGCGAGGGCGAGGCGCGGCGCGCGGCGCGGGCGCGCGCCGTCGCCGACGTGCAGGTGGAGGCGCTCGAGCTCCTCTCCGTCCTCGCCTGGCTCGGCGCCCGCGACGAGGCGTCGGCGCAGGCCGCGCTCGACGCCGGCTGCGCCGCCCTCGGCGTCCGGGGCTGGCGGCCGCTCCCGAGGGATCGCGTCGGCGCGGCGAGGCTCGAGGCCGCGCTCGCGCGGCTCGACGACGCCGCGCCGCCGCTCAAGGCCCGGCTCCTCGGGGCCTGCGCCGCCTGCGCCCTCGCCGACGGGCGCGTGGTCGCGGCGGAGGCGGAGGTCGTCCGCGCGGTCGCCGCGTCGCTGGGCGTGCCGGTCCCGCCGCTCCTCCTCGCGCCGCCGGCGCGCGCCAGCGGCGCGGCGTAGCGCCCGGACCCGCGCGCCTCCCCTCAGTGGGCGACGACGCGGGTGCCGAGGTTCGCGACCGGCTGGACCCGCTCGCAGCGCATCCACTCGTGCGTGTCGAGCACGACCGCGTCCTCGTGGGTGCCCGCGGGCATCATGAGCTTGCGCTCGTGGAGGAGCTTCTCGTCGGCGAAGATCTGCACGCCGAAGACCGAGAACGCGGGCTCGGCGCCCGCCTCGCACGGCCCGAAGCGCGCCGCGAACTCCGTCTCCGGCACGAGCTCGGCGGCGATCCCGGTCGCCTCCTCGAGGATGCCCAGGCTCACGCGCTCCGTCGCGGCGACGACGGCGAGGGCGAGCTGGCCCCCGAGCTTCACCACGACGGGCTTCGCCACCCGGTAGCCGCTCACGTGCTCGGCGGCGGCGAGCTCCTGCGCGGTCACCGCGCGCGCGTGACGGTGGTGCTCGTAGCCTTCGTGGTGGCTTCGCAGGTGCGCCTCGATCGTCGCGGGAATCATGACGCCCTCCGGGGCAGGGGACCGGCCCATTGTCGCGCCGCCGCGGCGAGAGGGATGTCGCGACGACCCATCGGAGCCGCGCGCCGCGCGCTGCGCGCCGGCCGGGCGAGATTTCGCAGCCGGGTCCACGGTGGGGTAGCAATAATGAAGGTCCCGTGCGAAGCGGCGCCCTCTCCCACGTCCGGGTCCTCGATCTCTCCCGCGTCCTCGCCGGGCCGTGGGCGACGCAGGTGCTGGCGGACCTCGGCGCCGAGGTCGTGAAGGTCGAGCGCCCGGGCAGCGGCGACGAGACGCGGGGGTGGGGGCCGCCGTGGCTGCCCGGCCGGGAGGGGGACCCCGGGCGCGAGTCGGCGTACTTCGCGAGCACGAACCGCGGCAAGCGATCGGTGACGATCGACCTCTCGCGCCCCGAGGGGCAGGCCCTCGTCCGCCGCCTCGCCGCCTGGGCCGACGTGCTCTTCGAGAACCACAAGGCCGGCGCGCTCGCCCGCCGCGGGCTCGGCTACGAGGACCTCGCCGCCCTGAACCCGCGGCTCGTCTACTGCTCGATCAGCGGCTTCGGGCAGAGCGGCCCGTACCGCGACCGCCCGGGGTACGACTTCCTCGTCCAGGCGATGGGTGGGCTCATGAGCGTCACCGGCGAGCCGGGCGGGCCGCCCCTCAAGGTGGGGGTCGCGCTCACCGACGTCCTCACCGGCATGTACGCGGCGACCGCGACGCTCGCCGCGCTCGCCGAGCGCGAGCGGAGCGGCCGCGGCCAGCACGTCGACCTCTCGCTCCTCGACGTGCAGGTGGCGGCGCTCGCGAACCAGGCGGAGAGCTACCTCGCCACCGGCCGCGCGCCGGGGCGGCTCGGGAACGCGCACCCGAGCATCGTGCCGTACCAGGCGTTCCCGACGCAGGACGGGCACCTCGTGGTCGCGGTGGGGAACGACGCGCAGTTCGCGCGGCTCGCCGAGGCGGTGGGGCGGCCCGCGCTCGCGCGCGACGCGCGGTTCGCGACCAACGAGGCGCGCGTCGGGCACCGCGGCGAGCTCGTGGCGATCCTCGAGGCCGCCCTCTCCGCGCGGCCGACGGACGAGTGGGTGCGCGCGCTCGACGCGGCGGACGTCCCCGCAGGACCCATCAACGATCTCGCGCAGGTGTTCGACGACCCCCAGGTCCGCCACCGCGGCCTGCGCGTCGAGGTGCCCCGCCCGGGCGGCGAGCCGGTGCCCGTCGTCGCCTCGCCGATCCGGCTCTCCCGCACGCCGGTGGAGCACCGGCCCCCGCCCCGGCTCGGGGAGCACACGCGAGAGGTGCTCGTCGAGGTGCTCGGCCTCGAGGACGCCGAGGTGGAGGCGCTGAGGAGGGCGGGGGTGATCTGATGCAGCTCGGTTGTCTTGATCCCGGGAACGAGCCCGAGCCCGCGCCCGCGCCCGAGACGGCCGGGCTCGGGCTGGGGCTCGGGCTGGGGGCCCACGCGAACTGAGAACCCGACCCCCCCGACCCCGACCCCGACCCGACCCCGACCTCGACCCCGACCCCGACCCCGACCTCGACCTCGACCTCGACCTCGACCTCGACCTCGACCCCGACCCCGACCTCGACCCCGACCTCGACCCCGACCTCGACCCCGACCCCGACCCCGACCCCGACCCCGCCATGACCGATCCCCAGACCGCCGCCCCGAACCGTCTCTCAGGCGTCCTCGCGCCGGTGCTGACGCCGTTCCGGCCGGACCTCTCCCCCGACCCCGCCCGGCTCCTCGCGCACTGCCGCTGGCTGCTCGGTCACGGCTGCGCGGGGCTCGCGCCGTTCGGCACGACGAGCGAGGCGAACTCGCTCTCCGTGGACGAGCGCGAGCGGCTCCTCGACGCGCTCGTCGAGGGCGGCATCCCGCCGGAGCGGCTCGTGCCCGGGACCGGCTGCTGCGCGCTGCCCGACACGGTGCGGCTCACGGCGCACGCCGTCCGGCGCGGCTGCGCGGGCGTGCTCGTGCTGCCGCCCTTCTACTACAAGGGGGTCTCCGACGACGGGCTGTTCCGCAGCTTCGCCGAGCTCGTCGAGCGCGTCGGCGACGATCGACTGAGGGTGTACCTCTACCACATCCCGCCCGTCGCCCAGGTCGGCCTCGGGCCGGCCCTCGTGGAGCGGCTGCTCGCCGCCTATCCGCGGGCGATCGCGGGCATGAAGGACAGCTCGGGCGACCTCGCGAACACGAGGGCCATGCTCGAGCGGTTCGCCGCGCGGGGCTTCGACGTCTTCGTGGGGAGCGAGCGGTTCCTGCTCGCGGGCCTCCGCGGCGGCGGCGTGGGGTGCATCACCGCGACGGCGAACGTCAACGCGGCCGCGGTGGACCGGCTCTTCCGGGAGTGGCGCTCGCCGTCGGCGGAGCGGCTGCAGGACGACGTGAACGCGATCCGCGGGGCGATCGAGCGGGTGCCGGTCATCCCCGCGCTGAAGGCGATCCTCGCGCACCACGCGGGCGACCCCGGCTGGGAGACCCTGCGGCCGCCCCTCGTCGCGCTCGCCCCGGCGCAGCGCGAGGCGCTCCTCGCCGACCTCGCCGCGCGCGGGTTCGCGATGCCCGGGCTACGTGACTGACGCCGCCGGGGCGCGCCGCCAGCGCTGCAGCGCCACCACGCCCGCGCCGAGGGCGAGCCCCACGAGGTCGAGGCCCGTGGCGGGGTAGAGGAGCAGGAGGCCCGCGGCGACGAGGGCGAGCCGCTCGAGGTGCGTCGTCCGGCGGAACATGAAGCCCTGCACGCCGCAGGCGAGCGCCGCGATGCCGAGCGCGGCGGAGAGCGCCACGCGCACGACGTCGAGGGCGTCGCCCTTGAGCAGGAGCCCCGCCCCCGCCGGCTGGAGGACGAACGCGAACGGCACGAGGAACGCGGGCATCGTGTACTTCCACGAGTGGAGCGTCGTGAGGTACGGGTCGCCGCCCGTGATGGCCGCCGCCGCGAAGGGCGAGAGCGCCGTGGGCGGCGACACCTCCGAGAGCACCGCGTAGTAGAAGACGAACATGTGCGCGGCGAAGTCGGGGACCCCGAGCTTCGTGAGCGCCGGCGCGGCGATCACCGCGCAGATGATGTAGCTCGCGGTCACCGGCACGGCGAGCCCCACCACCCAGACCACGAGCGCGGTGAGCACCGCGGTGAGCGCGAGGCTCCCGCCGGCGAGGTCGATGACGATCGAGCTGAACTTCAGCCCGAGCCCGGTGAGCGTCACCACCCCCACGATGATGCCCGCGGCGGCGCAGGTGGCGGCGACGGAGAGGACGCCCACCGAGCCGGCCCGCAGCGCCTGCACGAGCCGGCTCTGCCGGAGCGGGGCGCCCGGGGGCGGCACGGGGGTGAGCGCCGTGTCGCGACGCAGGAAGGAGAGGCCGCCCGCGAGGAGCGTCGCCCAGAACACCGCGATGATCGGGCTGAACCCGAGCACCATGAAGATCACCACGGCCACGAGCGAGCTGAAGTGGAAGCCGTGGCTCTTCACCATCCCCCACACGCTCCCGCGCGGGCGGGGCGCCTCGCTCCGCACGCCGAACTTCCGCACGTCGAGCTCCACCATGAGGAAGAGCGCGAGGTAGTAGAGCGCGGTGGGGATCGTCGCCATCAGGATGACGTCGAGGTACGAGAGCTGGAGGAACTCGGCGATGAGGAAGGCCGCGGCGCCGAGGACCGGCGGCGAGATGATGGCGCCGAGCCCGCCCGCGGCGAGCAGCCCGCCCGCGGCGTTCTTCGTGTAGCCCGCGCGGGCGAGCATGGGGTACGCGACCGAGCCGATCGTCACGGTGGTCGCGACGCCGCTCCCGGAGGGCGCGCCGAGCAGGAAGGACGCGAGCACGATGGTCCGGCCGGCGGCCGCCCGCGTGCCGCCGGTGACCGCGAAGGAGAAGTCGATGAAGAACTCGCCCGCCCCCGAGTACTGGAGCACCGCCCCGTAGATCGTGAAGAGGATGATGAAGGTGGCGGAGACGTCGATGGGCGAGCCGAAGATCCCCTCGAGCGTCATGTAGAGCTGCCCCACGAGCCGCTCGACGTCGTAGCCGCGGTGCGTCCAGGGCGAGGGGAGCCAGGGGCCCACGAAGGCGTAGGCGAGGAAGATGGCGACCACCCCGGTGAGGATCGCCCCCGAGGTGCGGCGGGTGGCCTCGAGCACGAGCAGGACGAGCGCCACGCCGAAGAAGAGGTCCCAGCGGGACGGGGTGACCGCCCGCTCGATGAACTCGTCGAAGTCGAGGAGCAGGTACGCGATCGTCGAGATCCCGAGCAGCGACAGCGCGACGTCGTGCCAGCGGATCCGGTCGCGGAACCGCCTCGCCGCGGGGAACACCAGGAAGAGCAGGGCGAGGACGAAGCCGACGTGCACCGCGCGCAGGATCTGGGCGGGGACGATCGCCCAGGCGGCGTACAGGTGGAAGAGGGACATCACCACCGCGCCCGCCGTCACGACGACGTCCGCCCGCCCGGTGAGGCGCCGGGCGGCGCCCTCCTCCTTCTCCACGATCTCCTCGGCCTTGCGGCGCGCCTCGTCGCCGACCACGACCTCGCTCGAGGGACCGGCGGTCTCCATGGGCCCCCCGGCGCCGGCTACCGCGCCGTCCCCGCGCTCCGGGCGGCGTGGCGGGGGCGGACGGCGGCGCGCACCACCAGCCGGTCGCCGGCGTCCCCGAGCTCGAGGAACGACCGCTCCACCCCGCCGGCGCGCAGCCGCTGCGGCGCGCCCATGGCGATCCTGAAGACGAGCTCGGGCACGACCCGCTCGACCGCGTGGCGCTCGCCCGCCGCGGTGATGCCGAGGTACTCGCGCACGGCGGCGCTCGGGCTCGACACCTCGCGGAGCGCGATGCGGCCGTCCGCGAGCACGACGAAGGCCTCGGTGACGGGCGCCCCGTACATCGAGTGCTGCGAGGTGACCTCGAAGCGCTCGCCCGGCGCGAGCGCGACGGCGAGCGTCGTCCCGCGCGCGGCGTTCTCCACCTCGAGCACGGCGCCGGCCGCGGGCGTGGCCCGGGCGGCGCCGGCGAGGGCGAGCGCGAGGAAGGCGGCGAGCCGGCGGACCGCGGGGGGCATCATCCCCTCCATCGTGCCCTACTTCTTCGGCTTGAGCCCCTTCTCGGCGAAGTACCGCAGCGCCCCCGGGTGGAACGGGACCGGCGACCCCACCTCGAGCTGCCGCGCGAGGTCGAGGTTCTTCGCCTCGGCGTGCACCGCGGCGAGGTCCGCCTTGTGCTCGAACACCGCCTTCACCAGGTCGTGGGCGAGCTTCTCGTCCATCTTCTCGTTCACGACGAGGAGGTTCCACACGTCCGCGACGGCCGCCTCCTTCGCCTGCCCGGGGTAGGCGCCGGCGGGGATCGTGCCCTTCACGTAGAGCGGGCCGTACTTCTTCACGAGCGCCGGGACGGCGTCGGCGTGGTCGAGCAGCCGGATCTTCATGCCCGGGGTGGCGGCGAGGTCGGTCACCGCGGCGGTCGGCACCCCGCCCGACCAGAAGAAGGCGTCGATCTTCCGGTCCTTGAGGGCGTTCACCGACTCGGCGACGGAGAGCTTCTCGCGGTTGACATCCTTCTCCGGGTCGATCCCGTAGGCCTCGAGGATGCGGAGCGCGATGATCTCGGTGCCGCTCCCCGGGGCGCCCGTGGCGATGCGCCGGCCCTTGAGGTCCTGCATCTTCTGGACGCCGGTGCCCTCGACGGTGACCCACTGGCTCTTGTTCGCGTAGAGGACCGCGATGGCGCGGACCGGCACCTTCTCCTTGAACTTCCCGGTGCCGTTGAAGCCGTCGGCCGCCGTGTCGCCGAGGGTGAAGGCGATGTCCGCCTTCCCGGCGCCGACGAGCTTGATGTTGTCCACCGACGCGCTCGTCACCTCCGCGGTCGCCTCCACTCCGGGCAGCGCCTTGGACAGGACGTTCGCGAGCCCCCCGCCGAGCGGGTAATAGACGCCTCCGGTCCCGCCGGTGGCGATGGAGAGCCTGTTCTGGGCGTGGGCGGGTGCTGCGGCGAGAGCGAGCGCGGCGAGCACGGCGAGGCGGAGCATTCGCGTCCTCCTGGTGGGCAAGCGCGGTCGAGCGACCGCGGTGAGCGGTCGTTTAACCGGCAGGGAGGGGGACGCGCGCCGACCCCGACGGGGGCCCCGCGCGTGACGCGCCGCGGCGGAGGTCGCCGCTAGAGCGCGATCTTGGGCAGGTGCGCGAGTGATTCCCGCACCTTCTCGGCGGGGTAGTCGAAGTCCTCGAGCTGGCCCGCGAAGTAGGCGTCGTACGCCGCCATGTCCACGTGGCCGTGGCCGGAGAGGTTGAAGAGGATGACCCGCTCCTTCCCCTCCTCCTTCGCGCGGAGCGCCTCGTCGATGGCGCCGCGGATGGCGTGCGACGACTCGGGGGCGGGGATGATGAGCTCGGTGCGCGCGAACTGGACCGCGGCGTCGAAGCAGGCGAGCTGCGGGACCGCCCTCGCCTCGACGACGCCGGCGTGGACGAGCTGCGACACGAGCGGCGAGGCGCCGTGGTAGCGGAGCCCGCCGGCGTGGATGCCGGGCGGCATGAAGTCGTGACCGAGCGTGTACATCTTGGCGATGGGCGCCATCTTGGCCGTGTCGCCGTAGTCGAACGCGTAGACGCCCTTCGTGAGCGTCGGGCACGACGAGGGCTCCATCGCGAGGATCCGCACCTGCTTGCCCGCCGCCTTGTCGGCGACGAAGGGGAAGCCGATGCCGGCGAAGTTCGAGCCGCCGCCGTGGCAGCCGATGACGACGTCGGGGTAGTCGCCGGCGATCCTGAGCTGCTCCTTCGCCTCGAGCCCGATCACCGTCTGGTGCAGGCAGACGTGGTTCAGCACCGAGCCGAGGGCGTAGCGCGTGTCCTCGTGCGTCGCCGCGTCCTCGACCGCCTCCGAGATGGCGATGCCGAGCGAGCCCTGGCTCTTCGGGTCCTTCGCGAGGATGCCCCGCCCGGCCTGGGTCTCCTTCGACGGCGAGGCGATGACGTTCGCGCCCCAGAGCTGCATCATCGACTTGCGGTACGGCTTCTGCTCGAACGACACCTTCACCATGTAGACGGTGCACTCGAGGCCGAACATGCTCGCGGCCATCGCCATCGAGGTGCCCCACTGGCCGGCGCCGGTCTCGGTGGCGATGCGCTTCGTGCCGGCGAGCTTGTTGTAGTAGGCCTGCGGCACCGCGGTGTTCGGCTTGTGCGAGCCGGCGGGGGAGCCGCCCTCGTACTTGTAGTAGATGCGGGCGGGCGTCCCGAGCGCCTTCTCGAGGCGGTGCGCGCGGAACAGCGGCGACGGGCGCCAGGCGCGGTAGGCGTCGCGGACCTCGTCGGGGATCTTCACCCAGCGCTCGGGCGACATCTCCTGCTCGATGAGCGGCATGGGGAAGAGCGGGAGGAGGTCCTGCGGCGTCACCGGCTTGCCCGTCCCCGGGTGGAGCACCGGCGCCAGCGGGCCGGGGAGGTCCGGGATGACGTTGTACCAGTGCGTGGGGATCTGGCTCTCGCCGAGGACGATCTTCGTCTCCATCGCGTGCTTCCTCGAGGCTGGGGTGGGGCGGGGGAAGAGATGAATTAGCGCAGAGGGGCCCGGAGCCGTCAAGCGAGGCGAGCGCGCGGCAGTCCGCCCGGGGCCCGAACTTGCCGCCGACCGCCCGTCCGTCGATGGCCTATAGTGCGACCCACTCTCGCCGCGGGACGGCAACGGGGCCGACGCGAGCGACGGGAAGGGGACCACATGAGACTCAGGCATCGCGCCACCCTGGTGGCCGCGCTCCTCACGTTCGCGGGGACCGCGCACGCGCAGGGCATCGACTTCAACCTCGAGCGGCTCCGCCTCGATCCTTCGGCGCGCGGCTCGCTCGTGATGGGCAGCGGCGAGGTCCTCCCGGAGGAGGGCCTGCGCCTGTCCGCGACCCTGCACTACGAGCGCACCCCGCTCGTCGTCCTCGAGAACGGCGACCTGCGCGGCCGCGGCGTCTTCGCCGACCGCTCCTCCGCGGCGGACCTCGTCGAGGATCGCACCACCCTCCACCTCATCGCCGCCTTCGGCCTGACGCAGGGCCTCGAGCTCGGGATCGAGGTCCCCGTCGTCCTCGACCAGGGCAGCGAGACGGGCGGGCTCGGCGGCGACGGCCTCGCGGCCCCGTGGCTCAGGCTCCGGTACGGGAGGAGCCTGTCCGACCGGCTCGGCGCGGCCGTGTCCGTCGGCGTCTCGCCGTCCTGGGGCGACGGGCGGCGCTTCAACGGCGATCCGAACTGGTCGGTCCTGCCGGCGGTCGAGGTCGGCTACCGGCTCGACGGCTCGATCCTGATGGCGAACGTGGGCGCCCTCGCCCGGACGGAGGACGTCCAGCTCACGAACGGGGAGGACCTCCGCTCCGAGCTGCAGCTCGCCCTCGGCTGGGCCACCACCGGCCGGCCCCTCCGCTTCGAGCTGACCGCGCACGCCGCCTTCGACGACTCGGGCCTCGGCCAGAACGCCGAGCTGCTCGGCGGCGTCCGCTGGAGCATCGGCGCCGCGGAGCTCTACGTCCTCGGCGGTCCCGGCTTCTTCGAGCTGCCCGGCACGCCCACCTTCCGCGGCCTCGTGGGCATCGCGCTCGACACCGGCGGCCGCGGGACCGAGAAGAAGCCGGCCCCGGCGCCGGTCGTCCAGAAGGTGGATCCGTGCGCGCCCGGCCAGGCGCACACGCCCGAGCAGTGCCCGGCCGCCGACGACGACGGCGACGGCGTGGCGAACGCCCAGGACAAGTGCCCGCTCGAGAAGGGCATCGCGGCGGCGCAGGGCTGCCCGGCGAAGGACTCCGACGGCGACGGCGTCGCCGACCACGAGGACAAGTGCCCGCAGCAGAAGGGTGACGCCGCCAACCACGGGTGCCCGCCCCCCGACTCCGACGGCGACGGGATCATCGACGCCGAGGACAAGTGCCCGCAGCAGCCCGGCGTCCCCGCCGAGCAGGGCTGCCCGCCGAAGCGCGCGCAGATCAACGTCGAGACGAAGAAGATCGAGATCAAGGAGAAGGTCTACTTCGACTCGGGCAAGTCCACGATCCAGGCGCGCTCGAACGCGCTGCTCGACGACGTCGCGGCGCTCGTCGTCGCGAACCCGAAGGCGGGGAAGGTGGGCATCGAGGGGCACACCGACGACCGCGGCCCGGCGGAGCTCAACCGCACGCTGTCGAAGGCGCGCGCCGACGCGGTGAAGGCCTACCTCGTCCAGAAGGGCGTGCCGGCCGACCGCCTCGAGACCGCCGGCTTCGGCCCCGACCGCCCGGCGCAGCCGAACACCACCGCGGCCGGTCGCGACGCGAACCGCCGCGTCGAGTTCACGCTGAAGTAGCGCGTCCGGCGTAGCGGCGCTGTCGTACATGGGCCCGCCCCGGCGCACCGCCGGGGCGGGCCCTCCTGTCCTGCGCTCATGGTGCGCGTGGCGCTGGGCGCCGCGGCCGGGGATGAGGGATGATGCCGGGATGACCACGGAGCGGCGCGCTCACCCGAGGTTCCCGCTCATCCTCGCCGTGCAGTACCTGGGCGCGGAGAGCGTGCTCGACTACACCGAGAACCTCTCCGCCGCCGGCCTCTTCATCCGCACCGAGCGCGAGTTCGCCCTCGGCGATCGCGTCACCCTGGTCGTGTCGTTCCCGCAGCTCCTCGAGCCCGTGGAGCTCCTCGTCGAGGTCGTGCGCAAGCGCGCGGGGTCGCTCGGCGAGGCGGGCGGGGTCGCCGTGCGCGTGCCGGACGACCGGGCGGAGGACCGGGCGAAGCTCGAGCAGGTGGCGCGGAGCATCGGCGCCCCGCGGCCCGAGCCGGGCCGGCGCGTGCTGCTCGTCGAGGACAACGCCCTCGTGGCGTCCATGTACTCGGCGGCGCTGCGGCGGCTCTCGGAGTCGGACCACCTCCAGGCGCTCGGGGTGGAGGTGGCGAGCGACGGTGCGCAGGCCTTCGACCGCCTGCTGCGGGCTCCCCCCATCGACGTGGTCGTGACGGACGTCTTCATGCCGGTGCTCTCCGGCATCTCCCTCGTCGAGAAGATCCGGGCCGAGCCGTCCCTCGCCGCGCTCCCGGTGGTCGTGATCACCTCGGGCGGCGAGCGCGAGCGCGACCGCCTCTCCGGGCTCGGCGTGTCGATCTTCCTGCGGAAGCCGGTGAGCTACCAGGACGTGGCCGGCGCGATCCGGACGCTCCTCGCGGCGCCCGCCGGAGCGCGGCCCGGCCCGCCCGAGGTCCCGGGAGGGGGCGGGCGCGGCGCCGGGTTGACGGA
The DNA here is from genome assembly GCA_963737085.1 of uncultured delta proteobacterium. Classification (GTDB taxonomy): domain Bacteria; phylum Myxococcota; class Myxococcia; order Myxococcales; family Anaeromyxobacteraceae; genus Anaeromyxobacter. Next base: position 255,141 of record CAVTRR010000010.1, on the reverse strand, counting down.
TCGCTCCGCAGTGGCCAAGGATCCGCCAGACGCGATGCCGGCCTCCCGCCGGTAGATCCGGAAGCGGTCGTTCCGGTGCGTGTGCAGGGTCCGCCTCACGGCGGACCCTTTCACTTGGTGGCGCCGGGCGCGGCGCGCCGCCCACGGCGCGCGAGCGCGAACGCGGCGACCGCCGGAGCGGCCAGGGCGAGCGCGTAGCCTGCGCCGCCCACGCGCGGCACGGCGAGGCTCAGGTCGGCCGCGCCGTGGAGCACGGCGGAGGCGAGGAGCGCCGGGACGACGGGGACCCACGGGCGCGCGCGGCGCGCATGGGCCGCCGCGACGCCGACCGCGAGCGGCGCCGCGAGGAGCGCGTGGGCGACGGGGCCGAGCGCGGCCCGCGCGAAGGCGGGCGCGGACGTCTCGCCGTGGAGCACGAGGATGGCCTCGAGCGCGGCGAACCCGGCCGACACGCCCGCGCCGGCGGCGGCGATCGCCCCCCTGCCGAGGCCGCGCTCGACGGCGAGGAGGAGCCCGGCGAGCTTCGCCCCCTCCTCGACGAGGCCGATGGCGAGCGCGGCGAGGAGCGCCGCGGCGCCGCCGCCCGCGAGCCCCTCGAAGCGGAGCTCCGCGCCGGCGGCCGCGGCGAGATCGTAGGCCGAGAGGGCGATGCCGAAGGCGGCCGCGCCCCCGAGCAGCGCGCGGAGCGGGAACGCGCCGCGCCCCTCTCCGGCGCGCCGCGCGGCGAGCTGCGCCCAGGCGGCGCCGGAGCCCGCGGCGGTGAGCGGCAGCGCGAGCTCCCACGGCATGCCGGGAACCTGCGGCGCCCGCCCGGCCGGTCGAGTCCCCGCCGCGGGGACCGCCCCCCGAGAGCCCGGGCGGCCCCGGGAGCCGTTGCCCGCCCGCCCCCCGCCGGGCTACGTTCCGCCGCGCACGCCGGGAGGACGCGAATGACGAAGAGGACCGCCGCCGGGATCGCCCGCGTACCGCCCGAGGCGCGCGCCGCACCGCGGGGGCGCGCGTGACCGCCTCGGCGCCGCGCGTCCGCGCGGAGGAGCGCGGCCTCGCGCGCGTCCTCGTCGTGCACAACCCCGCGAAGAAGAACGCGCTCGACTTCCGCGCCCTGGACGAGCTCGAGGCCGCCTGCGAGCGGGCCACCGCGGACGGGGTGCGCTGCCTCGCGCTGCGCGGCGCGGGGGACGAGGCGTTCTCGTCCGGGTTCGACCTCGCCGAGATGGCGCTCACCTCGCGGCGGGGCGAGCGCCCGGACGAGGCGGTCGAGCGCGTCGCCGACGCCCTCTCGGCGGTGCCCTGCCCGACGATCGCGTTCCTGAACGGCCTCGCCTTCGGCGGCGCCTTCGAGCTCGCGGTCGCCTGCGACCTGCGCGTCGCCCGCGCGGGCGTGAGGCTCGCCATGACCCCCGCGAAGCTCGGCGTCGTCTATCCGGAGGGCGGGCTGCGCCGCTTCGCCGACCTCGTCGGGGCCGCCCGCACCCGCGAGCTGTTCTTCACGGGCCGCGCCATCGACGCGGAGACCGCCTTCGCGTGGGGCCTCGTGAACCGCGTCGCGCCCGCCGACCGCGCCGAGGCGGACGTGCTCGCCCTCGCCGAGGAGATCGCGGGCAACGCGCCGCTCGCGGTGCGGGGCATGAAGCGGATCCTGCGGCTCCTCGAGGGCACGCACGAGCGCGGGCTGTCGGGCGCCGAGCGCGACGAGATCGCCGGCCTGCGCCGCCGCGCCTTCGAGAGCGCCGACCTGCGGGAGGGGCGCCGCGCCTTCGAGGAGCGGCGCGCGCCGCGCTTCAGGGGCGAGTGACCGCCGGAGGCGGCGCCGGATCGGTGAGGACGCCCACCGCGAAGCCCGCGGCGAGCCCCACCGCGAGGGCGAGCGCGCCGGCCGCGAGGGCGAGGCCCACGGGGCGGGGCCGCGCCGGCGCCTGGGGCGCCGCGCGCGGCGGCGCGGGGGCGGGCGGGGAGCGCGGCGGCCGCGCGGCGGGCCGGGCGGGCTCGGGGACGACGGTCTCCCGCGGCGTGACGGGCAGCGGCGGAGGCGCGCCCGGCCCGGCGCCCGCGCCCTGCTCGGGGAGCACGGCGAGGTCGTAGTCGCCGATCTGGACGAGGTCGCCCTCGCGCAGCTTGCGCCGGCCGGAGAGCCGCTCGCCGTTCACCCGCGTGCCGGTGAGGCTCCCGAGGTCCTCGACGAAGACGCTGCCGCTCTGCAGGACGAAGCGGGCGTGGTGGCGGGACACGTTGCGGTCCCCGAGCCGGAAGGTCGTCTCGGGCGCGCGGCCGACCACGATCGCCTCGGCCGCGAACGGCACGATGGACCGGGTCCCCGCCTCGTCCTCGATGACGAGCTTCATCGTTCCCCCGCCTAGGGCGCGGCCGGCCGCTTCCCCTTGTCGATGCGCGCGAGCCGGCGGGCGTAGCGGACGCCGTCCTTGTCGGGCAGCACGACGAACTGGTCGATCTCGTGGCCGGCGAGGACGAGGTCGATGCGGTGGCGCTGATCGAGGCGCACCTCCCGCAGCGTCGCCGGCGTCCGCCCGGCCGGCCTGTCGTCGAGCGCGATCTCGGCCCCGGGCGGCTCGCTCTCGATGACGATGCTGCCGAGGCTCGAGGTGAGCCGCACGTGCACCCGCGCCACGAGCTCTCCCGGGACGAGCGGGACGGGCACGGTCCGCGCCTTCACCTCGGCGCCGCCGAGCGTCACCTGGTGCGGGCGGGAGAGGATCACGCGCTCGATCGCCGCGGGCGTCCGGAGCTCGGTCCTCGCCCCGTCGAAGGTGATCTCGAGGCCGCTCGGCTCCGAGGTGACGAGCACGACGCCCGGGCGGAGCCAGGGCGCGGCGTAGTGAAAGCCCGCGACGGCCGCCGCGGCGAGGCCGAGCCCGACGAGCACCGCCGTCGAGAGGCGGATCCCCTCGCGCACGACCGGCCGGGGCCGGTGCCGCGGCGCGGCGCGCGCCGGCCCCGGCGTGAGCTCCGGCGCGGGCGTGAGGGCGGGCGGCTCCGCGAAGGCGCCGGGGGTGACCTGCTCGTGCTCCTGCTGCGCCCGCTGCTGCGCGGCGTTGTAGAGCACCTTCATGATGAGCGGGTCGTGGGCGCGTCCCGCGCGCTGCCGCCCGATCTTCTCGGCGAACACCTGCTGCATCTGGCTCGCGAGGTGGTCCTGGATCGAGGAGTGCGGCGTCGGGAAGAGGACGTCGACGAGCGCGTCGGCGAAGCTGCGCGCGTCCGCGTAGCGGTCCTCCGGCTCGTAGGCGAGCGCCTTCGCCACGATCGCGTCCACGTCCTTCGGGAGGCGCGGGTCGATCGCGGTGGGCGGCACCACCTTGGCGCGCCGCGACTCGATGAGCGACTCGACGTCCGTCGCGCGCGGGAAGGGCTTCTGCTTCGTGAGCAGCTCGTAGAGGATGATGCCCGCCGCGAAGATGTCGACGCGGTGGTCCCAGCGCTTCTCGAGGGAGGCCTGCTCGGGCGCCACGTACCCGAGCTTCCCCATGAGCATGCCCTCCTTGTAGTTGGAGAGCCCGGTGGCGGCGCGCGCGATGCCGAAGTCGAGGAGCTTCACCTCGCCCTCCCACGACAGGAGGCAGTTGTCGGGGGAGACGTCGCAGTGGACGATCTGGAGTGGCTTGCCCGCGGGGTCGGTCTTGCGGTGCGCGTAGGCGAGCCCCTGCAAGAGCTGCAGGACGATGAAGATCGACTGCTCGGGGGAGAGCTGGGCGCCGGCGCGCGCGAAGGCGTGCATCATCTCCTTCATGGAGACGCCGTTCACGAGCTCCATCGAGATGAAGTAGTCGCCCTCGATCCGGCCGCACTCGTAGACCTGCGCGATGTACGAGTGCGTGAGCTGGACGGTGAGCTTCGCCTCGTTGACGAGCATGCGCGTGAAGTTCTGATCCTGCGCGCGCGCGCGCAGGATCCGCTTCACGACGAGCTCCTTCTCGAAGCCGTCGGCGCCCGGCACCCTCGCCCGGTAGATCTCCGCCATGCCGCCTACCGCCAGGCGCTGCAGGAGGAAGAACTTCCCGAAGAGGTGCGGCTTGAACTCGGATGAGGCGGTCTGAGGAGCGACCTCTGCCACGATTCGGGAATGTTAGCCCGATGCCGACCGGCCTAACAAGCGCACCTTGCGCGCGCGGTGCATGCGGTGCGCGCAGCGGTTGCGTGCGGGCACGCGCCGGACGTGTGGCCGCTCGCCACGGTTGATGCGAGTCAGCGCATTGCGCAAACTTCCCGTGCGGCCGAGGTCGGTCGCCGCGGGATCTGTTATACCGGCGGGCGAAATGTTGCTCTCGGAGAGGCGCGTCAAGCGACAGGTGACCGAGGGCGCTCCGGTGCCCGGCGGCAAGCCCACGTCCGTGCGCCAGGCCGCGGTCATCGCCGAGATCATCCGCGACACGACGGCGAACCCCGCGCCCCTCGGCCTCATGGGCTTCGGGATCACCACCGTCCTCCTGAACCTCCACAACGCGGGGCTCATCCCCATCGGGAGCGCGATCCTCGCGGTCGGCCTCCTCGGCGGCGGCCTCGCCCAGGTGGTGGCGGGCGCCATGGAGTGGAAGAAGAAGAACACCTTCGGCACCGTCGCCTTCACGGCCTACGGGTTCTTCTGGATCTCGCTCGTCGCGCTCATCCTCATGCCCCGCTTCGGCATCGCCGACGCGACCGACCGCAGCGGCATGGCCGCCTACCTGTTCGTCTGGGGGCTCTTCACCGTCGTGATGTTCGTCGCGACGCTCAAGATGAACCGGGCCATCATGCTCGTGTTCTTCGCCCTCGCGCTCCTGTTCTTCCTGCTCGCCGTCGCGGACGCGACCGGGAGCGAGAACCTCACCCGGCTCGCGGGGTACGAGGGGATCCTCTGCGGCCTCGGCGCGATCTACATCGGCGCCGCGCAGATCCTGAACGAGGTCTACGGCCGGACGGTGCTGCCGCTCGGCTCGATGGACTAGAGCGCGTCGCCCCCGGCCGTCAGTACCAGGCGCACCCGAGGTACGCCGCCCAGAACCAGGACGACTCCGGGAGGAGGCCGAGCGGGTCGTCTTCCGGCGTGCCGTAGCCCTGGCGCGAGAGGTCCACGTTCGCGGTCAGGTTGAACGACCTGCCGATCCAGAGCGCGTAGCCGGCGCCGGCGAGGAGGTTCAGGCCCGGGACCGCGTCGGAGCGGCTCCCGAGGCCCACGAGCTCCACGTCGTAGGAGAAGACCGAGAGCCCCAGCCCTCCGCGCAGGAAGAACCCGCGCGACGCCGGGAAGAAGGTGATCACCGCGTCGTAGTTCGCGAGCTGGACCGTCCCGTCGACGTCGCGGCCGTCCCACGCCGAGAACATCAGGGTCTGGTCGAAGCCGAGGAGCAGCCTCGGCGTGAGCGTGCCGCCCACCTCGAACTGGAGGAGGACCTGGCGCGTGTTGTTCCCGGCGTACTCCTCGAGCGAGCGCGAGCCGGCGGGGAGCGCGAGCCGTCCGTCCCCGCTGCCGAGGCCGAAGCCGATGTACCAGCCCCCGCGCTCCTTCGCTCCCCGCGCGCGCGGCGCCGGGGCCGCCGCCGGCGGTGCGCGGGGGACCGCGAAGGGCGGCGGCGGGTAGGCGGGGGGCGGGGTGGAGGTCGGGGTCGGGGTCGGGGTCGGGGTCGAGGTCGGGGTCGAGGTCGGGGTCGAGGTCGGGGTCGAGGTCGGGGTCGAGGTCGGGGTCGAGGTCGGGGTCGAGGTCGGGTCGAGGTCGAGGTCGAGGTCGAGGTCGAGGTCGAGGTCGGGGTCGCCGTGGCTTCCTGCTGCCCGAGCGCGACGAGGGGGAGGGCGGCGAGCAGCGCGGCGAGCTTCCTCATGGCTTCTCCGGTTCGCGGGTCCACCGCGAGCGTACCGAAACGGGCCGGGCGGCGTCACCGTCGCCCCGTCGGGGCACGGCGCGGCATGCGGTCGCGCCACATGCTAGAGGTCCCCAGGGAGGCTCGCATGGACCGGCGCGCGTACGAGGAGCTCGCGGCGAAGATCGTCGAGGGGGCGGCCGACGCCGTCCTCTTCTCGGATCGCGAGGGGCGGATCCTGCTCTGGAACCGGGGCGCCGAGCGGATCTTCGGCTGGACCGCCGAGGAGGCGGTCGGGAAGTCGATGGACCTCATCATCCCCGAGCGGCTGCGCGCCCGCCACTGGGAGGGCTGGGACCGGGTGATGCAGACCGGCGTCACGCGCTACGCGACGGACGTGCTCGCCGTGCCGGCGCTGCGCAAGGACGGCACGACGATCTCGATCGAGTTCACGATCCAGCTCGTCCGCGACGCGGCGGGCGCCATCGTCGGGCCCGTCGCCACGATGCGCGACGTGTCGGCGCGCTTCCAGCGCGAGAAGGAGCTGCGCGCGCGGCTGAAGGAGGCCGAGGCGAAGCTCGCCGGGCGGGCCGCGGGCGCGTGAGCGCGCCCTGCGCGCTCAGCGATCCGCGATCGCGTAGACCACGTGGTAGGTGGCGGGGACGCCCTCCGGTCCGGCGTGCGCCGCCTCGTAGCGCGCCAGCATCTCGAGGGTGGCGGCGCGGCCGCCGAGGCCGCTCGCCCCGGGCACCGCGCTCGACGCCCCCACCTGCTTGAGCGCGCGCAGCACCGCGCGGGCGTCGGCGTGCCACTCGACGAGGTCCTCCTCGACGACCGCCCGGGCGCGGAGGCCCGCGGCCGCGAGCGCCGCCTCCACGTCGCCCCGCCGGTGGAAGGCGTGCGTCCTCCCCGCGGCGGCGGCGCCGGCCGCGTCGCGCCAGGCGCCGCGCAGCTCGCGGAGGGTGTCCGCCCCGAAGAGCGCGAGCACGAAGCGCCCGCCCGGCGCGAGGACGCGGTGCGCCTCCGCGAGCGCGGGGCCGAGCCGCGGGAGCCACTGGAACGCCGAGGTGGAGACGACGAGGTCGAAGGCGCCGTCGCGGAACGGCAGCGCCTCCGCGTCGGCCGCCGCGACGCCCGCGGCGGGGAGCGCAGCGCGGGCCGCCGCGCACATGCCCGGGGCGAGGTCCACCGCCGTCGCCCGGAGCGCGGGGCGCTCGCCCCCGAGGCGGGCGAGGAGCGCGCCGGTGCCGGCGCCGACGTCGAGGACGCGCCCCGCGCGCGGCGCCGCCTCCGAGAGGAGCGCCAGCACGCGCTCGCGCACGCGGCGCTGCACCGATCCGCGCGCCTCGTACGCCGGCGCCGAGCGGGAGAAGGCGCGCCGGACGCGCCGCTTGTCGACGGGGTTCAGGCGAGCGCCCCGAGGAACGCGTCGAGCGCGCCCCGGAACGCGTCCGGGCGCGAGAGGAACGGGGCGTGCCCCGCCCCCGGCAGCTCGAGGTGCCGCGCGCCGGGGATCGCGGCCGCGAGGGCCCGGCCCGCGCCCGCCGGGCAGATGGCGTCGCGCTCGCCGTGCACGACGAGGACGGGGAGGTCCACCGCGCCGAGCGCCGCGCGCAGGTCCTCCCGCGCGAGCAGGTCGAGCCCGGCGCGCGCCGCGGCCGGGTCCGGCGCGGGGAGCGCCGCCGCCAGGGCGTCCACGCGGGCGCGCGCGGGCGCGTCGAGCTCGCCCGGGACGAACGCGCCCTCGCGGAAGCGGGCCACCGCGCGCGCCGGGTCGCGGCGCACGCGGTGGGCGAGCACCTCGACGCTCTGCGCAGGCAGCCCGTGCTCCCAGCCGTCGCCCGCCGTGAAGCGCGGGGTGCCGGAGGCGAGGACGAGGCCGGCCAGCCGGCGGCGGAGGAGCGGCAACGCCGCGAGCGCGATCTGCGCGCCGAGCGACCACCCGACGACGACCGCCCGCTCGAGCCCGAGCGCGTCCGCGAGCGCGGCGAGGTCGCGCGCGAGCTCGGCGAGCCCGAACGGCCCCGGCGCAGACCGGCCGTGGCCGCGCAGGTCGGGCCGGATCACCCGGCGCGTCCGGGCGAGGTGCGCCGCCAGGTCGGCGAAGACGCCCGAGGCGAACGCCCAGCCGTGCACGAGCACGATCGGGTCGCCTGCGCCCGCGTCCTCGTAGTGGAGGGTGCCGAAGTCGGTCGCGAGGCCAGCCATGCGGAGGCCGCGAAGGATACCAGCGGCGGCCCCCTCGTCAACCGAGCCGCGTAGGGACGGTTTACGATCGCGAAGTCCGCGAGACCACCCGGAAAAGCGGCGCGCGATGGGGAGGCGCGGTAAGCTCCGCGCCGTGATCACCGACGTCCAGCGGCGGAACGCGCGCGCCCGGGCGCGGCTCCAGGCGGTGGTGCGCGAGCGGCTCGGCGCGCTCGGCTACGAGGAGGTCGAGACCCCCTGCCTCGTGCCGGTGCCCGCCATGGAGCCGCACCTCCACGCCTTCGAGGCGCCGTTCGTCCCGGAGGGGGGCGGCCGGCCCCGGCCGCTCTTCCTGCACGCGAGCCCGGAGTACGCGATGAAGCGGCTCCTCGCCGCGGGCCTCCCCCGCATCTTCCAGCTCGCCCGCGTCTTCCGGAACGGCGAGCTGTCCCGGACCCACAACCCGGAGTTCACGCTCCTCGAGCTCTACCGGGCCGGCACGGACTACGCCGGGATCATGGACGACGTCGAGCGCGTGGTGGAGGCGTGCGCCCGGGCCCTCTCCCCTGACGGCGCGCCGCGCGCGGCGCGGGGCGGCGCCGTCCTCGACCTCTCCGCGCCCTTCGAGCGGCTCACGGTGGCGGAGGCGTTCCGCCGCCACGCCGGCGTCGACCTCGCCGCCTGCGCGGGCGACGCGGCGCGCCTCGCCGAGGCGGCGCGCCGGGCCGGCCACCCCGTCGGCCCGCCCGGCGAGTCGTACGACGACGTCTTCTTCCGGGTGATGCTCGACGCGGTGGAGCCCCGCATCGGCCTCGCGCGCCCGACCTACCTCGTGGACTGGCCCGCGCCCATGGCGGCGCTCGCCCGCGTGAAGGCCTCCGACCCGCGCTTCGCCGAGCGCTTCGAGCTGTACGCGGGCGGGCTCGAGCTCGCGAACGGCTACTCCGAGCTGACCGACGCCGCCGAGCAGCGGCGGCGCCTCGTCGCCGAGCAGGAGGAGCGGCGCCGCCTCGGGCGGCCCGTGCACGCGATCGACGAGCCGTTCCTCGCGGCGGTGGCGTCCATGCCCGAGGCGGGCGGCGTCGCGGTGGGGCTCGACCGGCTCCTCATGCTGCTCGCGGGGGCGGCCTCGATCGAGGAGGTGCTCCTCTTCCCGGCGAGCGGCTTCGCCCCCTCGACGGGCTCGGGCCCCTCGACAAGCTCGGGGTGAGTCGGACCCCTCGTTCCGCTCGGGGTGACCCCTCGACCCCTACTGCGTGACGCCGTGGGGCTCCACCCCGCGCATCGCCACCGCGGGCCGGAGCGGCAGCTCGACGACGAAGGCGGAGCCCTCGCCGGGCGTGGACTCGACCCGGATCGTGCCGCCGTGCGACTCCACGATCCGCTTCACGATGTAGAGGCCGAGCCCGAGCCCGCCGTAGTTCCGCGACGACACGGCCCGCTCGAACCGCTCGAAGATCTGCGACAGGTCCCCCGGCTCGATCCCGATGCCCCGGTCGCGGACCTGCAGCCAGGCCTGGTCGGCCCGCGGCCCGAACTCGACCTCCACCGGCTTGCCGCCCCCGTACTTCACCGCGTTCGACAGCAGGTTCGTCACGACCTGCGAGACGCGGAGCCGGTCCCAGCACCCGCGCACCGGCGCGCCGCGCACCTCGATGGCGGAGCCGCTCTGCGCCGCCTCGTCCTCGATGTGGGCGAGCGCGTCGTTCACCGCGTCCCCGAGCTCCACGTCCTCGACGTCGAGCTCGAGCCGGCCCATGTGGATGCGCGACACGTCGAGCAGCGCCGCGACGAGCTTCTCGAGGCGCTGCCCCTGCCGCTCGGCGGTGGCGAGCACGCGCTCCACGTGCTGCGGCGGGAGCCGCTCGAGGGCCTCCCGCGTGGTGACGCGGCGCATGTTCTCGAGGGCGAGGCGCAGCGCGGTGAGCGGCGTGCGCAGCTCGTGCGAGGCGATGGAGAGGAACTCGTCCCGCGCGACGACCGCCGCCTGCGCCTCCCCGTAGAGCCGCGCGTTCTCGATGGCCTGCGCGGCGCGGTGGGCGAGGTCCTCGAGGAGCGTCTCGTCGTCGTGCGTGTAGGCGGGCCCGCCGGCGTCGCGCATGAGCGTGATGTGGCCGATCACCTGCCGCCGGTGCTTGAGCGGCGCGATCATGAGGCTCGTCACGCCCTCGAGGTAGGGCCAGTAGTCCGGCTTCATCTCGTTGTGGATGAACTCGAGGGAGGCCAGCGGCACGCGCAGGGGGGTGCCGGCCGCGATCACGCGCGCGGTGAGGCCCTCCCCCACGCGCTGCGGCGCGAGGGCGAGCATGCGCCGGCGCAGCGCGGCCCGCTCCGGCGACGGGTGGTAGACCGCCACCGGCAGCAGCCACTCGCCGTCGGGCGAGACGACGCGGATGAGGGCGCCGTCCCCGATGAGCTCGCAGAGCCGGCGCGCCACGGTGTCGAGCGTGGTCTTGTAGTCGAGCCCGGAGGCGAAGACGCGCGACGCCTCCGCGAGCGCCTCGAGGCGCGCCGCCTGGCGCCGCAGCGCGTCCTCCGCCCGCGTCCGGTCGGTGATGTCGAGGCCGGTCGCGATGATGGCGCGCACCTCGCCCGCGGGGCCGCGCACCGTGGAGTTGGACCAGGAGATGAGCCGGCGCTCGCCGCCCTTCGCGACCCAGGTGTTCTCGTACTGGTTCGGCAGCCCGCGCCGGAGGAGGTCCTCGAACACGGCGCGGACGCCGTCGCGCTCCTCGGGCAGGAGCAGGTCCCAGAACGGCCGCCCGATCATCTCCGCGCGGGTGTAGCCCGTGGCCCGCTCGCAGGCCGCGTTCCACCGCTCGACCCGCCCCTCCCGGTCGAGGACGAGCACGAGGGCCCCCACCGTGTCGATGACGATCTGGGCGACGTCGCGGTCCTCTATCACCGGCGCTCCTAGTACTCGAACCCGCTCCCGCCGATGAACTCGCGGATGATCGAGGTCGGCGGGACGTGGTCGGGGTAGATCGACACGAAGCGGTCCACGAGGTAGCGCAGGCGGTGGGCGGTCGGGTAGGCGGGGTGGCTCTGCGGCACCTCGAGCAGGTAACGCTCCGCGAACACCTTCAGCACCGCCGGCTCGTAGATGAGCGCCGTGTCGAACACCGCGTCCGCCTCGTCCTGGTACGGGAAGATGTGCTCGCGCTCGCCGGCCTGCACGGAGGGCCAGCGCTCGATGTTCTCGGCCGCGCCGTACCCGCGCTGGTGCCGGTCGCGCACGATGCGGCGCAGGAGGCGGAGGTCGGTCGCCGACACCCGGGTGAGCCGGTCGAAGGGCAGGGTCGTCGCGGGGTGGACGAACACCCGGAAGAGCTCCCCCGCGCGCGGGATGGCCCCGAGGAGGCGCGGGTTCAGGCCGTGGATCCCCTCGAGCATGAGGGCGTCGCCGGGCCGGAGCTGGATGACCGGTCCGCCGGCGGGGTCGCTGCGGCCGGTGAGGAAGTCGTAGCGCGCCGTCCGCACCGCCTCGCCGGCGAGGAGCCGGGCCACGTGGTCCTGCAGCAGCGCGAGGTCGAGCGCCTCGAGCGCCTCGAAGTCCCACCGCCCGTCCTCGCCGAGCGGGGTGCGGTCGCGATCGACGTAGTAGTCGTCGAGCGAGATGCCGACCGGGTTCACGCCGTCGATCTGGAGCTGGACGGTGAGCCGCTTGATGAACGTGGTCTTGCCGGACGACGACGGGCCCGCGATGGAGATGATCCGGATCCGGTCGCGGGCCGCCGCGATGGCGTCGGCGATCCGGCCGATGCGCTTCTCGTGGAACCCCTCGGCCACGCGGATGAGCTGCGACACCTGGCCCGAGATGCACAGCTCGTTGAAGGCGCCGACGCTCGTCACGCCCATCGCGGCGAGCCAGCCCTCGTGCTCGCGGGCCATGTCCCCGTCGCGCCGGCGCGGCCGCGGGGCCGCCGGGCGGTGGCCGTCGTGGCCGTTGCGCGGGTCCACCTTGCCGAGCTCGAGGTCGAGCCCCTCGTCCCCGGGGCGGAGCGTGAAGCCGTGGATGGGGGCGGCGGTGGGGAGGAGCGGCCCCATCGAGAGCGCGTAGAGCTCGCCGCACGAGGCGAGGCGCACCGTGGCCTGCCGCCGGATGCGCAGCAGCCGCGAGGCGTCCTCCCAGCCGCGCTCGTGGAACCAGCCGGTGGCCTCGTCGGTGGACCAGTACTCGACCCTGAAGGCGGTGTCCTCCGTCGCCATCGCCGCCATCCGCTCGGCGATGGCCTCGGCGAGCCGGGCGCGGTCGACCGCGCCGTTCCCCGCGACGCCCACGACCTGCCGCGTGCCGCGCGAGGGGCCCATCCGGACGGCGAGCCCGGGCGCGACCCGGTGCGCGGCCTCGAGGAGGAGGAGCGCCACCGAGTGCGCGTAGATCTGGCGCCCCTCCCAGTGGCGCACCGTGAGCGGCGCGACGGCGGTGTCGGTGAAGAGCGGCGTCGCGAGCGACACCGGCTTCTGCCCGAGCAGCCCCGCCACGACGAGCGCCCCGTCCACCTCGGCGGGCAACAGGTCGAGCAGGCGCGTCCCCGTCGCGACGCGGCGCTCCTCGCCGCCGACCCTCACCGTCACCTCGCGGGCGCGGGGCAGCGAGCGCCCGCGCAGGAGGAGCCCCATGTCGGCGGAGAGCCGCGCGAGGTCCTCCGACAGCGCGAGGGCGAGCCCGGTCACCACCTTCGCCGCGACCGCCGGGGCGGCCCGCTCGAGCTCGGCCCAGCACGCCTCGGAGAGGCGCACGAGGACGAGGGGCGACTCGGCCGTCACCGCCTCGCCGCGGTGGAGCCCGCCGAGGAGCGCGAGCTCCCCGAAGTGGTCGCCCGGGGCGAGCCGGCGCGGCGCGCCGTCCGGGCGGCGGAGCGTCGCCTCGCCCCGGACCACGAGGTAGAGGTGCCGGCCGGCGTCCGCCTCGCCGTGGACGCGCGCGCCGGGGCGGACCTCCACGAGCTCGCCGCACGCCAGGAGCCGCTCGCGGGCGCGCGGGTCGAGCCGCGCGAGGAGCGGGCTCTTCTCGAGCGCGGCCTCGTCGAGATCCTGGGGACGAACGGGCATCGCGGCCGCCTCCTGTGCGGCCCGACCCCCGATGCTAGCGCGCGGGGGCCCCCGGCGGACAGGGGGGCCGAGCGCTCGGTCGGGTGGCGAGGGTCACAGCACCCTCAGGAAGAGGGCCTTGAGGTACCGCGTCTCGGGGACGCCCATGAGCACCGGGTGGTCGCGCCCCGCCCCGCGCCGCTCGAGGAGCTGGAGGCGGCGCCCCGCGTCGTTCGCGGCGTCGAGGACGAGCTCCTCGAGCATCTCCTCGGAGAGGTGGTAGCTGCAGGAGCAGGTCACGAGGATCCCGCCCTCCTTCAGCACCTGCATGGCGCGCAGGTTCACCTCCTTGTAGCCGCGCCGCGCCGCCGGGAGCGCGTCCTTGTTCTTCGCGAACGCGGGGGGGTCGAGCACGACGAGGTCGAAGGCGGGCTCCTCCTCGGAGCGGTCGCGCAGCCAGTCGAAGGCGTTCGCCTCCACGACCTCGAGGTTCGGGGCGCGGTTCAGCGCGGCGTTCTCGCGGAGCAGCGCCGCCGCCGTGGGCTGCATCTCGACGGCGGTGACCTGCGCGGCGCGCCGGGCGAGCTGGAGCGCGAAGCCGCCGGCGTAGCTGAAGCAGTCCACGCACCGGCCGCGCGCGTACTCGCCCGCCCGCACGTGGTTCTCGCGCTGGTCGAGGAACGTGCCCGTCTTCTGGCCGGCGAGCAGGTCGACGCGCATGCGCACCTCCCCCTCGCGGTACTCCACCGGACCGGGGTCGGTGCCGCGGAGCACGCCCTTCACCTGCGCGAGCCCCTCGAGCTCGCGGACCCGCACGTCGTTCCGCTCGAGCACGGCGCGGACGCCCAGGGCGCCCGCGACGAGCTCGGCGAGGAGCGCCTTGCGCCGGTCGGTGGCCGGGACGAGCGTCTGCAGCACCGCGACGTCGCCGTAGCGGTCCACGACGAGCCCGGGCAGGAGGTCCGCCTCCCCGTGCACGATCCGGACGAACGTCTCGCCGCCGAAGGTCCGCTCCCGCAGGTCGATCGCGGCCCCGAGGCGGCGGGCGAAGAAGGCCTCGTCCACCGGCTCCTCGTCGCGGGTGACGATCCGGAGCGCGATCTTGGACCGGGCGGACCAGAACGCCTTCGCGGCGAAGCGCCCGCGCCCGTCGGTGACGAGGACCACCTCGCCGCCCTCGAGGGCCGGGGGGGCCTTCTCGACGTCGGCGCGGTAGATCCACAGGTGGCCGCGCGCGAGCCGCTCCGCGCCGCGGCGGGTGATCGTGACCTTGGGCTCGTCCATCGCCCGTCCGTACATCGCCTGCCGCCCGCGCGCCAGCTTCGTGCCCACCCCTCGCGCCCGTGCCGGCCTTCCTCGCGGCCTGACCGGCGGTCGCCCGGTCGTGCCGCCTGCGAGGGGATCGGACCGGGCGAGCGCCGGCGGCCGCACGCGGGCCTCGGACGAACCGTCGCAGAGGCTCCCCTCGACCCGCGAGGGACTGCCCGAGCGCCCCTCCGGTGCCCGCGACGACGCCGCCGAAGTCAGAGGCGAGGCGCACAGTATGTGCGGGAGCAAGACGACGGGGGCGACGGCCAGGTCGTGCCCCCCGGCCGGACGGCCGACAGCCTTCCATGGAAGACGTGAGCAGCGACAGCCAGGTGGTCCTCGTCGTCGAGGACGACGAGGACTTCAGGGAGCTCCTGGTGGAGCACCTCGCCGCGTCCGGCCGCAGCGTGCGGTGCGCCCGCCACGGCGCCGAGGCGCTCGACGCGATGGGGCACGCCGGCGGGACGATCGGCCTCGTCCTCCTCGACCTTCGCATGCCGGTGATGGACGGGTTCGAGGTCTGCCGGCGCCTCGAGGCGTCGGCCGGCCATCCGCCGGTGCCCATCGTGGTGATGACGGCGGAGCACGAGATCCACCGCATCGGGGCGTCGCCGGGGGTCGTGGCGGTGCTGCACAAGCCGCTCGAGCTCGAGCGGCTCGACGCGCTGGTCGAGACGCACCTCGCGCGCTGACGCGCGCGCGACGCCTCAGCGCGACACGCGCCTGACGAGCTCCGCCGCGAGCCCGTGCAGGGGGGCCTCCCCGTCCGAGAGCCCCGCGTCGCGCACGCTGCGCGGCATCCCGTCGACGACGGTGGAGCTCGACGCCTCGGTCAGGAGCCGGCCGCCCGCCGCCCGGACGGCCCGGGCGCCGGCGAGGCCGTCGTCGCCCATCCCGGTGAGCACGACCCCCAGCACCGCCGGGCCGTACGCGCGCGCCGCGCTCTCGAAGAGGGCGTCGACCGAGGGATGGTAGAGGCGGTGCGAGCGGCGCACGACGCGGGCGACGAGCCGCTCGCCGTCGCGCTCCACCTCGAGATCGCTGCCTCCGCGCGCGAGCACGGCCGCACCCCGCGTGAGCTCGAGGCCGTCGCTGGCCTCGAGCACGCGGACCCGCGAGAGGCGATCCAGGCGGGCGGCCATCGCGACGGTGTACTCGGCAGGGATGTGGAGCGCGATCGCGATGGGCGGCATGTCGCGCGGGAGCGCCGGGACGAGCGCGGTGAGCGCCTGCGGTCCTCCGGTCGAGGTGCCCACGACGACGAGCGACACGGGCCCGGTCGCAGCGGCGGCGGGGGCGGACGCCGGCGCCCCGGCGGCCGCCCGGAGGGGAGGCACGGCCGCGCCCGCGGCGAGCACCTTGCGCACGAGCTCCCCTCCGAGCTCGTAGAGGCGGTCGGTCGCGAGGCTCGTCGGCTTCCTCACGAAGTCGAACGCGCCGAGGGCGAGCGCCTCGACCACGAGCTCGCTCTCCTCGTCCGACACGCTCACCACCACGACCCGCGGCGAGCCGGCGGGCAGCTCGCGCAGCACGCCGAGGCCGTCGAGGTTCGGCATGACGAGGTCGAGCGTCACCACGTCCGGCGAGAGCGAGGAGATCTGCTCGAGCGCCTCGAGGCCGTCCTTCGCGACGCCCACCACCTCGACGAGGCTGCTCGTCGCGAGCACCTCGCGGAGGACCTTCCTCGCGAAGGCGGAGTCGTCCACCACGAGCACTCGAACGCGATCCGTCATGGCGGCTTGCGGTAGAGGAACACGTTGCCGTGCTCCTCGCAAAGGAGGTTCGTGCCGAAGCGGAGGAGGGACTCGGACACCCCGACGAGGAGCACGCCCCCGGGGTGCAGGGTGCCGGACAGCCGCTCCACGACCTTCACGGCCGTCTCGTCCCGGAAGTAGATGAGCACGTTCCGGCACACGACCGCGTCGACGACCCCCACCGCGCTCACCTGCCGCGGATCCTGCAGGTTGACGCGGCGCCACTGCACCGCCTCGGAGAGGCGCGGCGCCGCCCGCAGCGTGCCGCCTGGCTCGCGGCGGAGGTAGCGCTCGACGAGCGCCTGCGGCGCCCCCTCGCGGAGCGAGCGCGGGCCGTAGCGTCCCCGGCGAGCCCGCTCGAGGGCGCGGACGCTGACGTCGGACGCGATCAGCTCGACGTCGGCGAGCAGGCCTCGCTCCTCGAGGAGCATCGCCAGCGTGAGGGGCTCCTCGCCGCTCGCGCACGCGGCGGACCAGATCCGCGGGCGCGCGCCGCGCGAGACGAGGTCTGCGGCGAGCGCGGCGAGGGCCTCGAGCGGCGCGAGCTCGCGGAAGAAGTAGGTCTCGCCGACCACGAGGGCGTCGACGAGGGCGTCCATCTCGGCGTCCGCGCCCGGGTCGTAGCGGAGGTAGTAGTAGTAGTCGAGGAGCGACTCGAACCCGGCCTCCGCCGCGCGGACGCCGGCCTTCTCGGCGAGCACCTCGTGGTCGAGCAGGCCGTAGTGGAGCCCGGTGCGCTCCTCGACGAGCGCGCTCAGGATCGCGAGCACGGGAGTGGACGCGCCGAGGGGACCCAAGCGCGACCTCACTCCGCCAGCAGCACCGAGCAGATCTGCCGGACGACGGCCTCCGGGTCGTGCGCCGCGGCGCGGCGGATCGCGTCGAGGGCCTCGCGGCTGCCGAGGGCGCGGAGCGCGCTCGCCGCGGCCTTGCGCGCCGCGACGTTGCGCGACTCGAGCGCCTGCTGCAGCGCGCGCGCCGCGAGGGGCGTCCTCATGCGCGCGAGGGCGGAGCCGACGAGCGGGGCGACGTCCTCGTCGGCGCCGTCGAGCGCGGTGAGCAGGGCGGGGATGCGCCCCTCGGCCGGGACGGCGAGGGCCGCGATCGCGCGCTCGCGCTCGGTCATCTCCCGGGCGAGCTCCACGAGCTCCGCCGTCGCGTCGGCGCCGGGCGCGGCGGCGAGGAAGGCCACGGCGGCCGCCCGCACCGCCTCGTCGGGATCGCGCGCCGCGCGGGCGAGGGCGGGCACCACCTCCGTCCCGCCCGCGCCGGAGAGCGCCGAGACGGCGACGAGGCGGGTCGCCGCGTCGTCGGAGCGCATCCCCTCGAGCAGGGCCGGCAGGGCCTCCGGCCGGCCGGTGATCCCGAGGCCGATGAGCGCGGCGCGGCGCAGGTCGGGCTCCTCCGAGGACGCCGCCTCGCGCAGGGCCTGGAGCGCGACGTCGTTCCGGAAGTTCGAGAGCGCCTCGACCGCCGCCACGCGGACCTGCCCGGCCGGATCGCGCAGGAGGCCGCGCAGCCGCCCCGAGGTCGACTCCGCCCCGGTGCGGCCGAGCGCCTGCGCGGCGTAGTAGCGGACCCAGGCGTCCTGGGCGTCCAGCGCCGAGAGCAGGGCGGCGAGGACCCTCGGGTCGCTCGTGGCCGAGTGCCCGAGCGCCCGGAGCGCGGCGCGCCGCGTCTCGACGACGGCGTCCCGCGCCGCGGCGAGGAGCGCCTCGTGCGCGCGCGCGTCGTCGAGGAACGGCAGCCCGGCGATGGCGACCTCGCGGAGGCGGACGTCGTCGCCGCGCAGCGCCACCCAGAAGTGGGGGAGGGCGTCGCCGTACCCGAAGTACGCGAGGATCCTGAGCGCCGCCCGGCGGGCCGCGGGATCCGCGCCGGCGGCCGCGGCGAGCGCGAGCGGCTTCGTCTCGCCGCTGCCGAGCGACTGGATGGCCCCGGTGACCGCCTGGACGACGCGCGGGTTGCCGTCCGAGAGGAGCGGAAAGAGCGCCGGCACGGCGGCCGTCGCGCCGACCCGCCCCAGCGCGTCGGCGGCGAGGCTCCGCACCTCCGCGTCCGGATCGCCGAGGCAGAGCACCACCTCGGCGGCCGACGTCGCGCGGTTCACGATGGGGAGCACCGCGCGCCGTCGCGCGCTCGGGCCCTCGCGCAGCGCCTGGCGGATCTGGTTCTCGGACGCGGGGCCGAGCTTCCGCAGCGCGGCGGCGGCCGCGTCGGCCACGCCGTCTCCGACGTCGAGCAGGCGCGACAGCGCCGCGATCGCGAGGTCGCCGCCGATGACGCCGAGCACGAAGGCGATGGCCTTCTGCTCGTCCCGCTCCGCCGCCGAGAGCGCCTGCGCGAGGCGTCGCCGCACCGCGTCGCCGCCGGCGGCGCGGCGCAGCGCGCTCTCGACGGCGCTGGCGCGCCCGTACCGCTCCACGATCCGCCCGTGGAGCTCGGCGAGGGACAGCGCGGCGGTCCGCACGAGCGCCTCGATCGGGCTCGTGAGCAGGGTGGCGAGCGGCGCGACCGCGGCCGCCTCCGCGGACCGCCCGAGCGCGCGGGCGGCCTCGGGCGCGTAGAGCGGGTTCGCGAGCAGCGAGGACAGGGCCGGGACCGCGCGGGGGTCGTCGCTCCGCCCGAGCACGTCGATGGCCGGGAAGACGCGGAAGAAGCTCGCGCTCGCCACCGCCGCGAGCAGCGCCTCGACGGCGGCGCGGCCTCCGATCCGGCCGAGCCCCTCCACGGCGGCGACGGCGACGTTGTCGTCGGGGTCCTGCGCGAGGGCGGCGAGCAGCGCCACGGCGCGAGGGTCCCGGCGCCGTCCGAGGATCTGCGCCGCGTCCGAGCGGACCGCGGCCTGGGCGTCTCGCGCCAGCGCGCCGACCGGGCCGCTCGGATCGCCGACGCTCGCCGCGAGCGCGTCCACCGCGGCCGCGAGCCGCGTCTCGTCGTCGCGCCGGGCGCGGAGCGCCTCGCACAGCGGCGGAACGGCCGGGTCCCCCGCCGCCGCGAGGGCCGCGATCACCTGGCGCCGGACGGCCCAGCTCGGGTCCGTGAGCATCTCGACCAGCTCCGGGATGCCCCGGTCGCGCGCCTGCGCGAGGCGGGCGGCGGTCGCCGCGCGGCGCTGCTCGGCGGGCGTCATCGCGACCGGGACGTGATCGCTCATGAGCGCTCCGGCTTCTCCCCGTTCGTGCCCGCGCGGACGGTGCGCGCTCCCGGACGCCCGGCGCCGCGACCCGAGGGGAGGGCGGCGCGCGCTCCCCGCCCGCCGCCGGCGGCGGGGGTCCGGCGCCCGCGCCCGCGCGCCGGAAGGTCCGCGGACGCCTCCGCGAGCCGCTCGGCGGCCTCCCGCTGCATGGCCACGGATCTCGCCACCTCGCGCAGCCGCGCCGTGTCCCGCGCGGTCGCCGCCGCGAGGCTCGCGACGGCTTCCGCCTGCTCCGCCACCGCGCGCGCCGTGCCCTTCGCGATGCGCCGCACCTCGTCGCCCTCGCGCGCCAGCGCGGCCGCGGCGTTCCCCTGTTCGCCGGTGGCGGTGGTGATCTGCGCGGCGGCCTTCGCGACCTGCCGCGCGGCCGTCTCGACCTGCTTGGAGGCGCGCGCCTGCTCCGCGACCGCCCGCGCCGTCTGCAGCGCCTCCTTGCGGGCCGCCTCCATCGCGCGCGCGATCTCGGCCGCGCCCTTCGCCTGCTCCGCGAGGCCGGTGACGGTGCGGTCGGTCGCGCTCTGGACCTCCTGGGCCGAGCTGCGCGCCGCCCCGAGCACGCGCGTCTGCTCGGTCACGGCCCCGGCCGTCTGCACGACGAGCGTCCTCATGCGCGCGGCGGCCTTGGCGCTCTGCACCGCCGCGGTGGCCTGCTCCTCCGTGGCCCGCGCCACCTTCTCGGCGGCGCCGGTCAGCTGGGCGTTCGCCCTCGCGTGGTCGCGCAGCGCGCGGGCCTGCTCGGCGGTGGCGTCGCGCGTCTGCCGCGCCATCTGGCGCATCTCCGCCGCGTTCCGCGCGAGGAGCTGCGTCGCCCGGGTCTGCTCGGCCGACGCCCTCGCGATGCCCCGCCCCTCCTCGCTCAGCTTCCCCGCGGTCTGCGCGAGCGCCTGCACCGAGGCGGCCTGCTCTCCGGCCGCGCGATCGATCTCGCCCACCGATCGCCCGAGCGCCTCGACGCCCTCGAGGATCGAGGCGAGCCCCCGCTCCGCGTCGCCGGCCTGGCGCGCGCCGTCGTCGGCCACCTTCGCGCTCTCCGCGGAGGCCTGGGCCGCGTCGCGCGCCGACCCCTGCAGCGCCCGGACGATCTTCGCGACGTCGCCGCTCGCCGCGGCGGCCCGATCCGCGAGGGCCCGGATCTCCTCCGCCACGACGGCGAAGCCTCGCCCGTGCTCGCCGGCCCGCGCCGCCTCGATGCTGGCGTTCAGCGACAGCAGATTGGTGCGGTCGGCGATGAGGTTGATGGTCTGGACGATGTCCCCGATCTCCTCGGCCCGCTTCCCCATCTCGCGCATGACCGACGTCGTCTCGGAGATGGCGGAGCGGATCGTCGCGAGCCCGGAGATCGACTTCGCGACGGAGGCACCCCCCTCGCGCGCCGCGGCGGTCACGCGCTCGGCGGCGTGCCCGGCGCCCTGCACCACCGCCACGATCGAGCGGGTGGTCTGGTCGGCCTGCGCCGCCGCCGTGGCGGTCCCGGCCGCGAGCGCGCTCACCTGCTCCGCGCTCTGCGACATGGTCTGGGCCGCGCGGGCGGACTGCTCGATGGCCGCCGCGCTCGACTCGATGGCGGCCGCGTTCTTCTCCGCGGTGGCCGCGACCTCCTCGACCGACGCCGCGAGCTCCGTGACCGTGCTCGCGCTGTCCGCGGTGGTCGCCTCGAGAGACTTCGCGTGCTCCGCCACGGTTCGGATCGAGCGCGACATCTCCTCGGCGGTGGCGGACGTCTCCTCGACCGCCGTCGCCATCTCGGCAGCGTCGGCGTTCACCTTCTCGAGGGCGGTGGACGCGGTCACGACGCCGGAGACGAACCCGCGCAGCCGCTCCCCGACGCCGCCCGCGTCCTCCGACAGGCGCGCGATGCCCTTCGACATCTCCTCGATGGTGGTCGCCACCTGCTCGGTGGTGGCCGCGCTCGCCCGGCCGCGCTCCGCGATGGACTCGACGCTCGCGCTCGTCTCGCCCGCCGTGGCCACGAGCTCCTCGCCGGAGGCCGCGAGATCCTCCGCGTTCGAGGCCACGCCCCTGACCGAGCGGGCGATCTGCTCGAGGGCGCTCGCGGTGGTGTCCGCCGACGCGGCGAGCGCCTCCCCGTCCCTGCGGACCGCGACGATCGAGGCGCTGAGCTCCTCGAGCCCGGCGGAGGTGGCCTCGAAGCCCTCCACGACCTGCTGCACGCTCGTCGCCACGCCCGCCTGCGACCGGGCCACCGCCTCCACGGTCCCGGCGATCGTCTCGGCCGCCGCGCCTCCGGAGCGCCGCGCGTCGAGGCCCTCGTCGTCCGGACGTTCAGGTCTCCTCGCCATGTCGCTCCTCCGTCTGCAGCGGGTCCTTGCCGATGACCCTCTCGAGATCGACGAGCATGAGGACGCGGTGATCCCGCTGCGCGATCGAGCGCACGAACCCGGCGGCCTGCGCCGAGACGAGCTCGGGGGGATCGCGGAACTCCTCGGGGGCGAGCTCGATCACCTCGCGCGCACGGTCGACGAGCAGGGCGACGCGGCGGTCCTGCCGCTCCACGACGATGATCCGCGCCTCCGACGGCCGGTCGTCCCGGGGCAGCCCGAACCGGGCGCGGACGTCGACCACGGGCAGCACCTGGCCGCGGAGCTGGACGAGGCCCGCCACGTGCGGCGGCGAGCCGGGCACCTCGGTCGCGCCCGTGAAGGACTCCATCTGCATGACGTCGGCGGCGGACACGACGTAGTCGGTGCCGCCCACCTGGAACATGACGTGCAGCATCAGCCGCCCCCCTGGGCGACGGGCGCGAGCGTGCGGGTGAGCGCGGGCAGGTCGAGGACGAGGGTGGGACGGCCGTCGCCGAGGTCCGTCGCGCCCGCGATCCCGGTGCGCTCGACCAGCGGGTCGGAGACGGGGCGGATCACCACCTCCTGCCGGCCGATCATGCGGTCCACCCCGAACCCGAAGGACGCGCCGTCCCGGCTGACGATGATCCCCTTGCGGCCCGCGCCGCCCTGCCGGAGGCCGAGCGCGTCGCGGAGCTCGACGTACGGGACGCTCCCGTCCCGCCACCGGAGCATGCGGATCGGCGCCCCCGCCCCGAACGGGCCGGGGCCGGCCACGAGGGCCGCCGGATCGATCTCCACGAGCTCGTCCACAGCGGCGAGCGGCACGACATAGGTCTCCCCGGCGCACTCCAGCGTGAGGCCATCCACGATGGTGAGGCTGAGGGGCACGCGCAAGGTGAAGGTGGTCCCGGCGCCGCGCGCCGTCGAGACGTCGATCGAGCCGCCGAGATCCGTCACGACGGTGCGGCGGACCACGTCCATCCCGATGCCGCGCCCGCTCGTGCGCGTGGCGGCGGCGAGCGTGGAGAGGCCGGGCGCCGCGATGAGGTCCAGGATCTCCGGCCCGGTGCCCGGCACCGCGGCGCCCGCCTTGCGCGCGAGCGCCTCGAGGTCGATGCCGCGGCCGTCGTCCGACACCGCGATCTCGAGCTGGGCCTCCCCCAGGTGGGCGCAGGCGATCCGGACGGTCCCCTCCTCCGCCTTCCCGAGCTCGCGCCGCTCCTGCGGCGGCTCGATCGCGTGATCCACCGCGTTGCGCACGAGGTGGACGACCGCCGGGAAGAGGCGCTCGCCCACGGCCTTGTCCACCTCCGCCTGCCCGACGTCGAGCGCGAGGCGGACCTGCTTTCCGCCGCTCCGCGCGAGGCCGCGCACGAGGAGCGGCGCGCGCTCGAGGACCTCGGAGAGCCGGACCATGCGCGCCCGCATGACCGCCGCGCGCAGCGTCCGCAGCTCGCGCGCGTGATCCTGCAGGATGGGGGCGAGCGCGCGCACGTCCGTGCCCGACGCGGCGAGCCCCTCCACGGCCCGCACGAGCCGCGCCCGCGAGACGATGAGCGCGGAGACGCGCTCGAGCGCCTCGTCGAGGCGCGCGACGTCGACCCGCACGAAGGCGCGCGCGGCGGGAGAGGACGGCTCCGGCGCCTCCTCTCCCGGATCGGGCTGCGCGGGAGTGCGCAGATGGATCTGCTGGAGGGCGTGCGAGGGTGCCTCGACCGCGGCGGCGAGCTCCTCGTCGGGCGCCGACGTCAGCACGAGCAGGACGAACGCGAGCCCCGCCGGGGCGTGCTCGGAGGGCGCAACTCCGCGCGGGAGCACCTTCACGATCTCGCCGAGCCGCTCCACCCGCTCGCGCGCCGCGGTGATGTCGAGGCCTCGCGCCGCGCGCTCCGGGGACGGGACGAACTCGACGCGGACGGCCCGGCGCCCCGCGGCGAGCCCTTCCGCGAGCTGCTCCACCTCGCCGGCGCCGAGCTTCGCCGCGAGGTCGTCGGGCAGGTCGAGGGAGCGCGGCCGCGCCTGGCGAGGCGCCGCGGTCAGCGTCGAGAACGCGTCGAGCAGCGCCTGGGGCGCCTTCGGGACGGGCTCCCGCCGCGCCACGCGCTCGACGCGCTCCTCGATGGCGGCGGTTCCCTTCACGAGCGCGTCGAAGGCGTCCTGCCCGAGCCGTCCGCCGGCGTGGTCTGCGGCGCGGAGCACCGCCTCCATCTCGTGCGCGACGTCGACGATCGGCTCGACGCCGATCATCCCGGAGAGCCCCTTCAGCGTGTGAAGGGCCCGGAAGAGCTCCCGGGTGGGGCGCGGCGCCGGCTGGCCGCGCCGGAGCGCCTCCTCCACGGCGAGCAGCGCCCGGCGCGCGCTCGCGAGGTGCTCCTGGGCCTCGGCCACGTACCCGGCGAGGAACTCCTCCCTGTGAAGGGAATCGCTCACGCCACGTCAGCGGACGCGCCGGCGAGCAGCGCCCGGGCCTCGGCGAGGAGCGCCTCGGGGGAGAAGGGCTTCGTGAGGAAGCGGTCGGCGCCGGCCGCGAGCGCCCGCTCCCGGGAGCCTTCGTCCCCGCGCGTGGTCACGACCATGATGGGGAGCTTCCGCAGCTGATCCTGGCTGCGTACGAACTCGAGGACCTCGATGCCGCCGATGTCCGGCATGTTCAGATCGAGGACGACGAGATGATACGGCTTGAGCGACAGCTTCTCGATGGCCTCGAGCCCGCTGCCCGCGTGCGTGAAGGACAGCTCCGGCTCGGGCCGCAGGCAGGCCATGATCATGTCCCGCATGACCTTGCTGTCGTCCACGATGAGGACGTGTTTCACGGCGGGATCTTCTTTGCGCGCGAGTCGCGATTGTCAATGGGATCGGCGGACGGTAGTTACCACGGACCATCTCCCTCCGGTCGGAGCCAAGCGTGCGGCCACTCGTTTGGGTAGTGGATGACAGTCCGCTCGACCTCGAGCACGCGCGGCGCGCGATCGCCGACGTCTGCGAGACCCGGGGCTTCACGAACGGTGCGGCGGTGCTCGAGCACCTGGCGACCGCGCGCCCTCCGCCCCCGGAGGTCCTCGTGCTCGACTGGGTGATGCCGGAGGTCTCCGGGATCGAGGTCGTGCGCTTCATGCGCACCGAGGGGAAGCTCCCGCAGATCCCGGTGCTCCTCCTCACGGCGCGCGGCGAGCCGCAGCAGATCGTGGAGGGGCTCTCCGCCGGGGCCAACGACTACCTCGCGAAGCCCTACCACGACGAGGAGCTGCGGGCGCGGGTCGCGGCCCTCGTCCGGACGTCGCGGCTCCTCGACCGCGCGCTCCGGGCCGAGGAGAACGTCCGGGTCCTGATCGCGAACGCGCCCATCGCGCTCGTCGTCGTGGACGCCCAGGGCCGCATCACCTTCGCGAACGACGAGGCGGGGCGCCTGTTCGGCGCGGACCCCGCAGCCCTCGCCGGCACGACCGTCGACGCGCTCGTGCCGGATCTGGCCTACCGGAACATCAGCATCGGCGCGGGGACCGGGCTCATGCCGCTCCCCGACGTCTCCGTGCGCGGCCGGGTCCTCTCGCCCTCGATCCGCGTCCTGCCCACCGACACCGCCGCGAGCACGACGATCGCGTTCCGGGACGTCACCGACCGCCGCCAGGTCGAGGCGCGGCGGATCGACTTCTACTCGGTGATGGCGCACGACCTCCGCTCGCCGCTGAACGCCATGCTGATGCGGATCGACGCGCTGCTCACCGGCCGCCGCGGGCCCATCTCCGCCGAGGCGGTGAGCGACCTGCGCAAGCTCCAGGACAGCAGCCGCCGCATGGCCAAGATGATCAAGGACTTCCTCGACCTCGCGCGGATGGAGGGCGTCGGCTACAAGATCGCCCGCGAGCGGGTGGACCTCGCGGCGCTGGTGGCGCGGATCGTGGAGGAGCTCCGCCCCGTCGCCACCGCGAGCGGCCTCAAGCTCGAGTGGACGAGGCCGCCCACCGAGGCCGCCGTCGTCGGCGACGCCGACCGGCTCGCGCAGGTGATGTCGAACCTCGTCGGCAACGCGATCAAGTTCACGCCGGCCGGGGGCTCGATCGCGATCCACGTCGACGAGTTCCCCGACACGATCCGCGTGACCGTCGCGGACACGGGCGCCGGCATCGACGCGGACCTGATCCCGGCGCTGTTCAACCGCTTCACGCAAGGCCAGACGGACCGGCGCGCCGCCGGCTGGGGCCTCGGCCTCATGATCGTCAAGGAGATCGTGGAGGCCCACGGCGGCCGCCTCGACGTGAGGAGCGAGGTCGGGAAGGGGAGCGCCTTCTCGTTCCGGCTCGAGCGCGTCCCACTCTTCACCGCGGCGGGGGCCGCGGACGCCCGCTAGATCTCCACCGCCTCGCGGAAGACGGGCTCGCCGTCCTCCTCGCGCAGCCGGCACGCCGCCATCGCGGCGTCGTGCTCGAGGAAGAGGATCCCGTCCTCCTCGAGGGCCTCGGCGAGGAGCACCTTCTTCTCCTCGACGGTCGTCAAGGGGAAGAGGTCGTAGGCCGTGACCCAGGCCGGCCGCAGGTGCGCGTGCGTCGGGATGACGTCGCCGCAGCAGGTGAGGTGGGTGCCGTCTCCGTGGAAGCGCGGCAGCTGCTGGCCGGCGGTGTGCCCCTCCGACACGATGAGCTCCACGTCGGGGAAGAGCTGCGCCTCCCCCTCGACGAGGTGGAGCTGGTTCGAGTGCTGGAGGAGCTCGAAGTCCTCGGCGACGAAGCTCCCGGCGTCCTTCTCGGAGGGCGCGTGCGCCTGCTGCCAGCTCCGCCGCTGCAGGTGGTGCGTGGCGCGCGGAAAGCTGAGCGCGAGCCGCCCGTCCGGCCCTCGCCGCGTGGTGCCGCCCGCGTGGTCGAAGTGGAGGTGCGTGAGCACGACGTCGGTGACGTCCTCCCGCGAGAGGCCGAGGCGGGCGAGCCCCGCGCCGAGGCCGCCGCCCGAGCGATCGACGGCGTAGAGGTCCGCGCGCTCCGCGTCCCACTTGTCGCCCATCCCGTCGCCCACCACGACGACGCGGCGGGCGTCCCGGTCCACGGCGACGAGGGAGCGCGCCGCGAGGCGCACCCGGTTGCGGGCGTCCGGGGCGATCCGCCGCTCCCAGAGCGGCCGCGGCACGACGCCGAACATGGCGCCGCCGTCGAGCGCGAAGTACGCGTCCACCACGCCGGAGATCTCGTATCGACCCACCCGCACGCGCGCCTCCTCGTCGCCCATGGTCTTAGCAGACCGCGCGCCGGGCGGGGGGGACTCGCATGGAGCCGCGCGGCTGCCAACCTTGGCGAGGAGGTGTCCGCATGTCCTACCGCGCGCACTGGATCGCGCTCCTCGCCGTCATCGTGGGCTCGTTCGCCATCCTCGCGGGCTTCGCCCCGCGGATCCGCTCGGCCGCCCCGCCGCTCCCCAGCCGCGTGGTGGGCCCCGGCGGCGCGGTCGTGATCGAGGGCGAGGCCATCCGGCGCGGCCAGAACGTCTGGCAGTCGATCGGCGGCCAGGAGGTCGGCTCGATCTGGGGGCACGGCGCCTACGTCGCGCCCGACTGGACGGCGGACTGGCTCCACCGCGAGGCGACCTTCATGCTGGACCGCTGGGCGCGCGAGGAGGGATCGGAGCGGTACGACGCGCTCGCGCCGGAGCGGCAGGCGGCGCTCCGGGAGCGGGCGTCCCACGCGCTGCACGAGAACACGTACGACCCGGAGACCGGCGCGATCCGCGTGGGCGCCGAGCGGGCGGCGGCGTTCGACGCGGGCGCCGCCCACGTCGCGGACGTGTTCGCGCGCGGGCGGGACGCCTACGCGATCCCGGCGGGCGCCCTCGACGATCCCGCGCGCGCCCGCGACCTGGCCGCCTTCTTCTGGTGGACGAGCTGGGCGGCCGTGACGCACCGCCCGGGCCAGGAGGTCACGTACACCCAGAACTGGCCGCACGAGCCGCTCGTCGGCAACCGCCCCACCGGCGGGGCCGTCGTCTGGAGCGTCGTCTCCTTCGTGCTGCTCCTCGCCGGCATCGGCGCGCTCGTCTGGTACCACGGCAGCCGCCTCGAGCCGGAGACGGCCGCCACGCGGATGCCGCCGCGCGACCCGCTCTTCGGCCTCCACCCGACGCCGAGCCAGCGCGCCACGGTGAAGTACTTCTGGACGGCCGCGGCGCTCCTCGTCGTGCAGATCGCCCTCGGCGCCGTCGTCGCGCACTACGGCGTGGAGGGCTCGGGCTTCTACGGCTTCCCGCTCGCGCAGGTGCTCCCGTACTCGGTCGCGCGCACCTGGCACACGCAGCTCGGCATCTTCTGGATCGCGACCGCCTGGCTCGCCACGGGGCTCTACGTCGGCCCCGCCGTGTCCGGGCACGAGCCGCGCGGGCAGCGCCTCCTCGTGAACCTCCTCTTCGTCGCGCTCGTCGCCATCGTGGTCGGCTCCCTCGCCGGCGAGTGGGCGAGCGTGATGCACCGGCTCCGGGGCGACGCGTGGTGGTGGTTCGGCCACCAGGGGTACGAGTACGTGGACCTCGGCCGCTTCTGGCAGATCTTCCTGCTCGTCGGCCTGTTCCTGTGGCTGTTCCTCATGCTGCGCGCGCTCTGGCCCGCGCTGCGGCGTCCGGGCGAGTCGCGATCGCTGCTCCTCCTCTTCGTCCTCTCCTCGGCGGCCATCGCCCTCTTCTACGCGGCGGGGCTCATGTACGGGCGGACCACGAACCTCGCGGTGGTGGAGTACTGGCGCTGGTGGGTGGTGCACCTGTGGGTGGAGGGCTTCTTCGAGGTCTTCGCCACGGTGGTGATCGCGTTCCTCTTCGTGCGCCTCGGCCTGCTGCACGTGGAGAAGGCGACGCGCGCCACCTTCTTCTCGACGACCGTGTTCCTCGCCGGCGGCATCGTGGGGACCTTCCACCACAACTACTTCGCCGGGACGCCCTCGGGCGTGATGGCCCTCGGCGCCACCTTCAGCGCCCTCGAGGTGGTGCCGCTCACCCTCGTGGGGCTCGAGGTCTGGCAGAACATCCGGCTCGCGCGCGCGAAGACCTGGCTCTCCGCGTACAAGTGGCCCATCTACTTCTTCGTCTCGGTGGCCTTCTGGAACCTCGTCGGCGCCGGGCTCTTCGGCTTCTTCATCAACCCGCCCATCGCGCTCTACTACATGCAGGGGCTCAACACGACGGCGGTGCACGGCCACACCGCGCTCTTCGGCGTGTACGGCATGCTCGGCATCGGCCTCATGCTGTTCTGCCTGCGCGCGCTCCGGCCCGGCGCGGCGTGGAGGACCGCGCCCATCGCCTGGGCGTTCTGGCTCATCAACGTGGGGCTCGCGCTCATGGTGGCGCTGTCCCTGCTGCCCCTCGGCATCCTCCAGACCTGGGCCTCGGTGGAGACCGGGACGTGGTGGGCGCGGAGCGCCGAGTTCATGAAGCAGCCGCTCATGGACACCCTGCGCTGGCTGCGCGTGCCGGGCGACACGATCTTCGCCATCGGCGCCCTCGTCCTCGGCTGGTTCGTGCTCGGGCTCGCCACGGGCTGGTCGCTCGAGCGGACCGGCCGGCACGTCGAGGAGGGCTCGACCGAGGTGGAGGACCGCGCGGCGACGGAGGGGCGGGCCTAGCAGGCGGCGCTCCGGCGGTCCGGGCCGCTCAGCGCGCGCGCAGGTACTGGCGCGGCCACGGTCCGTCCTGCCCGAGCGCCCGCGCGGCGCGCAGCGGGAAGTGCGGGTCGCGCAGGAGCTCGCGCGCGAGCAGGACGACGTCCGCCTGCCCGGAGCGGATCACGTGGTCCGCCTGCTCGGGGGAGGTGATCATCCCCACCGCGCCGGTCCTCACCCCGCCCTCGCGGCGGAGCCGCTCGGCGAAGCCCGTCTGGTACCCCGGGCCGGCGGGCACCTGCGCCGTCGCGACGAGGCCACCGGAGGAGACGTCGACGAGGTCCACGCCGAGCGGCCCGAGCGCGCGGGCCAGCTCGACCGACTGCTCGACGTCCCAGCCGTGCTCGGCCCAGTCGGTGGCGGAGATCCGCACGAGCAGCGGGAGCGGCTCAGGCCACGCGGCGCGCACGGCCGTCACCACCTCGCGGACGAGCCGCGTCCGGTTCTCGAACGAGCCGCCGTACGCGTCCTCGCGGCGGTTCGACAGCGGCGAGAGGAACTGGTGGAGCAGGTAGCCGTGGGCCGCGTGGACCTCGACCGCCCTGAAGCCGGCGGCGGCGGCGCGGCGCGCGGCCGCGGCGAAGCTCGCCACGACGCCCCGAAGCCCCGCGGCGTCGAGGGCGAGCGGCGTCGGGTACCCGGGGGCGAAGGGGAGGGGGCTCGGCGCCACGGGCGTCCAGCCTCCCTCCGACGCCGGGACGGGCCCGCCGCCCTCCCACGGCGCCTTCGTGCCCGCCTTGCGGCCGGCGTGCGCGAGCTGGACCGCCGCGACCGCCCCCTGCGCCTCGACGAAGGCCGCGACGCGCGCGAGCGGCTCCACCTGCGCGTCTTCCCAGAGCCCGAGATCGGCCGGGGAGATGCGGCCCCGCGGCTCCACCGCCGTCGCCTCGAACACGACCAGGGCCGCGCCGCCCACGGCGCGCGCGCCCAGGTGGACGAGGTGCCAGTCGCTCGCGCGGCCGTCCACCGCCGAGTACTGGCACATCGGGGAGACGGCGATGCGGTTGCGGAGCGTGACGGAGCGGAGGGTGAGCGGGGAGAAGAGGTGCATGGCCGCGCATCGGACCGCGGATCGGCGGCGGGTTCAAGGGGCGGGAGGGAGGGGGCTGGGTGGGCGCGTCGGGGTCGAGGTCGAGGTCGAGGTCGGGGTCGAGGTCACCGCCGTCCCGCCGCCCGCTCGCACCCTCGGTGGCCTCTCGCCGGCGGGGCGCCGGCGGTCCCGCCGGCCGAGGCATGACTAGGGTTCGACGGGGGGAACCGAAAGATGATGCTCGAACGGCTTCTCGGGAGGAGGCGCCGCCGCCGCGGCGCCGGGCACCTCGCCAACGGCGTGGCGGGGCTCGCAGCGGGGGCGGGGCTCATGTACTTCCTCGATCCCGGCCGTGGCGCGCGCCGCCGCGCCGATGCGGCGCTGCGCGCCGGCCGCGTGGTGCACGACGTCGAGACGACCGTGGAGGCGGGCGCCCGCGATCTGCGCCAGCGCGCGAGCGGCCTTGCCCACGAGGCGCGGGCGCGGGTTTCGCAGCACGAGGCGTCCGACGACGTGATCGCCGAGCGGCTGCGCGCGAAGCTCGGGCGGCTCACCGCGCACGCGCGGGCGGTCGAGGTGACGGTGAAGGCGGCGCACGCGACGATCTCGGGTCCGATCCTCGCCGAGGAGCACGCCCGCGTGCTGCGGGGCCTCCGGCTCGTCCGCGGCGTGAAGGGCGTGGAGGACCGCCTCGAGCCCCACGAGCGCGCCGAGGGCGTTCCGGCGCTCCAGGGGGGCGGGACGGGCCGGGGGCCGCGCACGGCGGCTCCGCCGCGGAGCTGGTCGCCCGGCCTGAGGCTGCTCGCGGGCGTCGCCGGCGCGTTCCTCGCCGCGCGCGCGCTCTTCGGGCGCGGCCTGGGTCGCATCCCCACCGGGATCGCGGGGGCGGCGCTCCTCGGGAAGGTCATGGGCGGGTCGGCCACCCTGCCGCGGGAGGTCCGCCGCGTCGCCCGCAAGGCGAGCGCCGCCGCCTCGCGCGCGGCGGAGCAGCGGCGGGAGGGCGAGGCGCACAGCGGAGCGTGGCACCCGGAGCCCGAGGTGCGCGAGGTGAAGAGCCCCGCGGAGCTCGAGGCGGGCGTCGCCTCCGCCGCCCCGGCGTCCACGGAGGGACGGGGCGCGCGGCGCGGCCGGGGGCGCCGAACGCGCCAGGACAAGGGCCAGAACGCCTCTTCGGGCGCGGAGGCGAACGCTCCGAACCCGGGTTCGCAGGAGGTGCAGGCGCGCGGCGACGATGTCTCGCCCCCCGAGGGCGCGAGGGTGCGCGAGGCCGACCTCGGCACGACGGCGTCGCTCGACGACGAGGGCGCGTCCGCCGAGGCCGAGCAGGCCGACACGGGCGCCCCGCGGCGCGAGCCGGACGACGAGGGGCGCTGACCCGCTACTCCGGCGGCGCGTGGTCGCGGGGCTCTTCCTCGCGGCGCGCGCCGCCCGGTCCGGGCGGCTCCTCGCCGAACGGCACGGGGTAGTCGCTGCGCTCGCCGAGGAGCTCCGGCACTTCCTCGGCGGTGGGCGAAGGGACGGCGCCGCCCGCCCCGCTGTCCTGCGCGGGCGTGCCCGCCCGCTCCTCGTCGCGCTCGCGTGTCATGCTCCGACGTTGCGCACGCCCGCCCCCGCGGGAACCCTGTGGCGCGCAAACTGGCTCTCACCTCCACCGGGTGTGCTACACCCGCCCGCCAGGAGGCCTCATGACCACGGAAAGCGGCATCCGCATGCTCGCAGGCACGTTCGTCCTCGTCTCGCTCGCGCTCGGCGCGCCGTTCAGCCCGCTCTTCGTGTCGAGCGGGTTCCTCTGGATCACCGTGTTCGTGGGCGCGAACCTCCTGCAGAGCGCCTTCACCGGCATCTGCCCCGCCGCGGCCATCCTGCGCAAGCTCGGGACGAAGGACGCGGGGGCCGCGCAGCCGAGCGCCTGAGCCGAAAGGGGTTCGCGGCTTGCCGGAGCGGGGAGCGCGGCCGGGCCCGGGCCGGGACGTCGCCCGGCGCCGCGACGTCCGGCTCCTCTTCGCGACCCGCGCCCTGCGCCTCTTCGCGTACGGGCTCGCCTCCGTCGTCCTCGTCCTGCACCTCGCCGCAGCCGGCGTCGGCGAGGCGAGGGTCGGCCTGCTCCTCACCCTCACGCTCCTCGGCGACGTGGCCGTGTCGCTCCTCGTCACCACCCGCGCGGATCGCGCGGGGCGGCGGCGGATGCTCGTCCTCGGCGCGGCGCTCGTCGCGCTCGCGGGGGTGGTCTTCGCGTCGACGACGTCCTTCCCGCTCCTCGCGATGGCGGCCACCGTCGGGGTGCTGAGCCCGTCGGGCAACGAGGTCGGCCCCTTCCTCGCCATCGAGCAGGCGGCGCTCGCGCAGGAGCTCCCGGCCGACCGCCGGACCGCCGCGTTCGCGTGGTACCAGCTCACCGGCGCGGTCGCGACGGCGCTCGGCGCCCTCGCCGGCGGCGCAACGGCGGAGGGGCTCGAGCGCGCGGGGCTCGCGCCCCTCGACGCCACGCGCGCGGTGTTCGCCGCCTATGCGGCGGCGGGGGTGGCGCTCGCGGTGGTCTCCTCGCGGCTCTCGCCGGCGGTGGAGGCCGCCCGGCCGGCTGCGAGGGCGGTTGCGCCGGGCCTGGGGCTCCACCGCTCGCGCCCGGTGGTGCTGCGCCTCTCGGCGCTCTTCTCGCTCGACGCGTTCGCGGGCGGCCTCGTCGTGCAGAGCTTCGTCGCCTGGTGGTTCCACGAGCGCTTCGGGGCGGGGCCGGCGACGCTCGGCGCGATCTTCTTCGGGGCGAACCTGCTCGCCGGCGTCTCGGCCCTCTCCGCGGGGGCGCTCGCGCGGCGCTTCGGGCTCGTGAACACGATGGTGTTCACGCACCTGCCCTCGAACGTGCTGCTCGCGCTCGTGCCGCTCGCGCCGACCCTCGCGACGGCGATCGCCGTGCTGCTCGTGCGGTTCTCCATCTCGCAGATGGACGTGCCGACGCGCCAGTCCTACACGATGGCCGTGGTGGAGCCCGACGAGCGCTCGGCCGCGGCGGGCGTCACGGGCGTCGCGCGCACCCTGGGCGCCGCGCTCGCCCCGCTCGTGGCGGGGCCGCTCTACGCCACGGCGGCGCTCGCGGGCGTCCCGTTCCTCGCGGCCGGAGCGCTCAAGATCGGCTACGACCTGCTCCTGTGGCGGAGCTTCCGCGCGGTGCGGCCGCCGGAGGAGCGCGGCGGGTGAGTTGGAGTGGAGGTCGGGGTCGAGGTCGGGGTCGGGGACGAGGTCGGGGACGGGGTCGGGGACGGGGTCGGGGTCGGGGTCGGGGACGGGTCGGGGTCGGGGTCGGGGTCGGGGACGGGGACGGGGACGGGGTCGGGGACGGGGACGGGGACGGGGACGGGGACGGGGTCGGGGACGGGGTCGGGGTCGGTCGGCGGCGGCTCTGCTCGGTGCAACCTCGTGCCGCCTGCGGCGTCACTGCGGTTGCCCGGTCGTCTCGGGTCGCCGCCGCCACGTGATGGCGCTGGGGCGGTCGGAGCGGTCGGGTCGTCCATGGCGCGGCTCCTTCGGCACGGGTGAAAGGAGCCGCGCCATGGACGACCGCCTTCATGCCGTTTCCTTCCGCTTCCGCTCGCCTTCCCTCCTCTCCACCTCCCGTTCCGCCGTCTCCGCTCGGACCGCTCGCCGGTCCTTCCACACCACAAGCTCATCGCGTTCTCCGTCGCGCGCTCGCTGCTCCTCGCGGTGCTCGCCTGCCGCATCCGCGACGCGAAGCTCCGCGACGAAGCCGTCCGGTCCGCGAAGTCGGCTTGCCTCAACTGCGCCGAGGGCGCGGGGCGGGTGACCCGCGCGGACAAGGCCCGCGCCTTCGCGATCGCCCGCGCCGAGGCCGTCGAGGCGGCCGCCGCGGTCGAGATCGCGGCGCTGTGCGGCGACGCGCCGGAGGGCGGGGCGCGTGAGGTGGCGCGCCTCGCCGACCGGCTGGTGTCGCTGCTCACCGGCCTCGTCCGGTAGCGCGGAGGAGCCCGCGGAGCATCGCGCGGAGGCGCAGCGCCTCCGCGTGGATCTCCGCGGCCTCGCGGGACCCGACGGCGCCGATGGCCTCGGCGAGATTGACGGCGCCGGCGGTCTCGTGGAGCGAGCCGTCCGCCTGCGCGAAGTACTTGCGGCGCATGGCGGGCCGGTCGTCGGGGAGTCCCTCGGAGAGGTTCAGGAACGCGCTCTTCGCGGCGCGGGTGGCCTGATCGCGGAGCTCCGCGTCGCGGATGGCGGCGCGGTGGACGAGCGAGGCGAGGGTGCGCGCGGAGCGGTACACGTCGAGGCGCTGGAAGGGGAAGAGGAGGGTGGAGGCGGAGGGGAGACGCGGAAGGGGAGGGGGAGGGGAGGGAGCTGGAGGGAGTGGTGTTGCTCGATGGGATGGAACGGAGAGTGGAACGAGTGTCGTCTGGCATCGCGGCCTCCTTTCACCCGAAGGACAAGGAGGCCGCGATGCCAGACGCGCCCCAGCCGACCGACACCTCCCCGAGCGGCCCATCCGCGCAGGACCCGAGCGCTGCAGGCGCCGTGACCCGGCGAAGCCGGGGCGCGGCGACTGCTGAAAGCCGACGGCGACCTCGATGAAGACCTCGACCTCGACTTCGAGGGGCGACGGCGAGAGACGACCTCGACGGCGACGGACGGGGTCGAGGTCGCGGTCGGGGTCGGGGTCGAGGTCGGGGTCGAGGTCGGGGTCGGGGTCGGGGTCGGGGTCGGGGTCGGGGTCGGGGTCGGGGTCGAGGTCGAGGTCGAGGTCGGGGTCGAGGTCGGGGTCGGGGTCGAGGTCGGGGTCGGGGTCGAGGTCGGGGTCGGGGTCGGGGTCGAGGTCGGGGTCGGGGTCGAGGTCGGGGTCGAGGTCGAGGTCGGGGTCGAGGTCGGGGTCGGGGTCGGGGTCGGGGTCGGGGTCGGGGTCGGGGTCGGGGTCGGGGTCGGGGTCGAGGTCGGGGTCCCTTGCCGTCCCGCCCGGCCCGGGTTACTCGTCCGCCCTCGTGTCCCGGACGAGCCGCCCCCTCACCGTCGTCTCCCTGCTCCTCGGCCTGTTCCTCGCGGCCATGGAGATGACCGTCGTCTCGACGGCGATGCCGACCGTCGTCGCCGAGCTGGGCGGCCTGCCGCTGTACGCCTGGGCCTTCGCGGGCTACATGCTCGCCACCACCGTCACCGTGCCGATCTGGGGGAAGCTCGCCGACCTCCGGGGTCGCAAGCCCGTCCTCCTCGCGGGCCTCGCGCTCTTCCTCACGGGCTCGTTCGCGTGTGGCCACGCCGGCTCCATGGGCGCGCTCATCGCCTGGCGGGCCGTGCAGGGGCTCGGCGCGGGCGCGATGCAGCCGGTCACCTTCACGATCGTGGGCGACCTCTTCGACGTCCACGAGCGCGGGCGGATGCAGGGGCTGTTCGGGGCGGTGTGGGGGCTCGCCGGCCTCGTCGGCCCGCTCGTCGGTGGCGCCATCGTCCACACGGTGGGCTGGCGCTGGATCTTCTGGGTGAACCTGCCCTTCGGCGTCGCGAGCGCGGCGGTGCTGACGGTCGCCTACCACGAGAAGCCGGAGCGCCACGAGCACCGGCTCGACGTCGCGGGCGCGGCGCTCCTCGCGGGCGCCGTCATCGCGGCGCTCCTCGCGGCGCGGTCGCGGGGGAGCGGGCTCGTCGCGATCCCGGTGGCGCTCGCCGCGACGGCGGCCTTCCTCCTGGTGGAGCGGCGGGCGAGGGAGCCGCTCCTGCCGCTCGACCTCTTCTCGCAGCGGGTGATGGCGGTCTCCTCCGCCGCCGGCGCGCTCATGGGCGCGGCGATGCTCTCCACGGTCACGTACGTGCCGCTCTGGGTGCAGAGCGTCCTGGGCCTGCCGCCCACCTCCGCGGGCGCCGCCATCGCGCCGATGGCGCTCGGCTGGCCGCTGGCGAGCGCGATCTCCGGGCGGCTCATCCCGCGCCTCGGCTACCGGCGGCTGCTCGTCGCCGGGTTCGCGACGAGCGCGTGCGCCGCCGTCCTCCTCCCGTTCGCCCTGCGCCCGGGCGCCTCGCTCCTCTCGGTGCAGGCCCTCATGGCGCTCTACGGCGCCGGCCTCGGCACCTCGAACCCGCCGCTCCTCATCGCGGTCCAGACGAGCGTCCCCTGGAACCGGCGCGGCGTCGCCACGGCCAGCACGCTCTTCTTCCGCACCATCGGCGGCACGCTCGCGGTCGGCCTCCTCGGCGGCGTCCTCGCGAACGCGCTCTCGGGCGCCGGCGCCCGCCCCGACCTCGTGGAGAAGCTCCTCGGGCCGGAGCGCGGCACGCTCGACCCTGCGGCGGTCGCCTCGGTGGCCCGCGTGCTGCAGGGCGCGATGGGGATCGTCTTCTGGACGGGCACCGCGATCGCGGTCGCCGCCTTCGCGGTCGCGCTCGCGTTCCCGCACGTCGAGGTCGCGGCGCCGCGCGCCGCCGCCGCCCGCGACACCTGAGGGCGTCCCGTCCGGACGAGCCCGCCGGGGCGACCGCCCGCCCGGGCCGGGCGGGCTCCGCCGCGAGGCCCCGGGTACGGCCGGGAATCAGGCCCGCTTCGCCGCCGCGAGCCCGCGCTCGAGATCGGCGACGAGGTCGTCCACGTGCTCGATGCCGGCGGAGACGCGGATGAAGCCGTCGGCGATGCCGAGCCGCTCGCGGGTGGCCTTCGGCACCGACGCGTGCGTCATGATCGCGGGGTGCTCGATGAGGCTCTCGACGCCCCCGAGCGACTCGGCGCAGGCGAAGATCCGGACCGCCCTGAGAAACGCGGTCGCGGCCTCGAGCCCGCCCCTGAGCACGAAGGTGAGCATCCCGCCGGCGCCGCTCATCTGCCGGGCCGCGAGCGCGTGCTGCGGGTGGGACGGCAGCCCGGGGTAGGTGACCCGCTCGACCTGCGGGTGGCCCTCGAGGAAGCGCGCGAGGGCGAGCGCGTTCTCGGCGTGGCGCTGCATGCGCACGTGGAGCGTCTTGAGCCCGCGCAGGACGAGGAAGGAGTCCATGGGCGAGGGCACGCCGCCGACGGCGTTCTGCAGGAACTTGAGCCGCTCGTGGAGCGCGCCGTCGGAGGTGAGCACGGCGCCGCCCACCACGTCGGAGTGGCCGTTCAGGTACTTCGTCGTGGAGTGGGCGACGAGGTCGATCCCGAGCGAGAGCGGGCGCTGGAAGCAGGGGGTGGCGAAGGTGTTGTCCACCACGGTCCGGGCCCCGTGCGCCCGGGCGATCCGCGCCACCTCGGCGAGGTCGACGAGCTTCAGCATGGGGTTCGTCGGGCTCTCGATCCAGACGAGCTTCGTGGTCTTGCGCAGGGCGCGGGCGACGTTCGCGGGGTCCGTCATGTCCACCGCGTCGAAGGAGACGCCGAGGCGCGCGAACACCTTGTCGAAGATCCGGAAGGTGCCGCCGTACACGTCGTCGGAGTAGAGGACGTGGTCGCCGGCGTCGAGCAGGTGCAGGATCGCGTCGGTGGCGGCGAGGCCGGAGGCGAACGCGAGCCCGTGGCGGGCGCCCTCGAGCGCGGCGAGGCAGTCCTGCAGCGCGTGGCGCGTCGGGTTCTGCGTGCGCGAGTACTCGTACCCCTTGTGGACCCCCGGGCCGTCCTGCACGTAGGTCGACGTGAGGTAGACCGGCGTCATGATGGCGCCGGTCGTGGGATCGGGGGACTGGCCGGCGTGGATGGCCAGCGTCTCGAGGTGGAGCTTGTCGTCGTCCATGCGCGCCTCCCGACCGCCGGCCCCGACCTCGGCCCCGACCGCCGGCCCCGGCCGACTCCCTACTTCAGCCGCTGTCCGAGGAAGTCGATGAGATCGATCTTGGTGAGGATGCCGGTGATCCGGTCGCCCTCCTTCACCACGGCGACGTTGTCGTCGTTGAAGATGTCGCGCAGCCGCGCGATGGGCGTGTCGGGCCCGACGAGCCCCTGGATCGGCTGGACGAGCGGATCGACCACCTCGGAGAGGCGGTGCTTCCCCTCGATGAGGAAGTTGAGCAGGTCGTACTCGTGGATCATGCCGATGGCCTGGCCGCGGTCGTCGACCACGGGCATCTGCGAGATGTCGTTCTCCCGCATCTTCTTCGCCACCACCTCGACCTTGTCGGTGCGCCGCGCGGTGATCACCTCGCCGCGGCGGCGGCCGAGCACGTCCCGCACCGTCGCGGCGGAGACCGGCTCGCCGCCGTTCACCTGGAAGCCGTTGTCGCGCATCCACTCGTCCGAGTAGAGCTTCGACACGTAGGAGCGCCCGCCGTCGGGGAGCGGCACCACGACCGTCTTGCCCTTGCCGAGCTCCTTCGCGACCTGCAGCGCGACGTGGACGGCGGCGCCGGACGAGCCGCCGGCGAAGATGCCCTCCTCGCGCGCGAGCCGCCGCGCCATGGCGAAGGCCTGCGCGTCGTTCACCTGGCGGACGTCGTCGAGCACGGCGAGGTCCATGGCCCCGCACATCATGTCCTCGCCGATGCCCTCCACCTTGTAGACCGAGGGGGGCGAGAGCTTGCCGGTCTTGAACATCGAGAAGTA
Source organism: uncultured delta proteobacterium (assembly GCA_963737085.1). Classification (GTDB taxonomy): domain Bacteria; phylum Myxococcota; class Myxococcia; order Myxococcales; family Anaeromyxobacteraceae; genus Anaeromyxobacter. The sequence continues at coordinate 216,421 of CAVTRR010000010.1, read as the reverse complement.
GACGGAGCCGATGGGGTCGGCCCCCACGTTCAGGATCTTCGGGTTCTTCTGCTTGAAGAACCTGCCGCATCCGCTCATCGTGCCGCCGGTCCCGAGCCCGGCCACGAAGGCGTCGAGCCGCCCGCCCGTCTGCTCCCAGATCTCGGGCCCGGTCGAGCGGAGGTGCGCCTCGACGTTGTCCGCGCTGTGGTACTGGTTCAGGTAGAAGCTGTTCGGCGTCTCCGCGGCGATCCGCTTCGCGACCGAGTAGTAGCTCTCCGGCGAGTCGGCCGGCACGTTCGTCGGCGTGACCACCACCTGCGCCCCGAACGCCTTCAGGGCGTCCTGCTTCTCCTTCGACATCTTGTCCGGCATCGTGAAGACGCAGCGGTACCCGCGGACGGCCGCGTACATCGCCACGGCCACGCCGGTGTTGCCGCTCGTGTTCTCGACGATGGTCCCGCCCTCGCGGAGCAGCCCCGCCTTCTCGGCCTTCTCGAGGATGTGGACCGCCATGCGGTCCTTGATCGACCCGCCGGGGTTCAGGTACTCGAGCTTCACCAGCACCGCCGCGTCGTCCGGGCCGGCGAGCTTCTGGAGCTTCACGAGCGGGGTGTGCCCGATCGCGGAGAGGACGGTCTCGTGGGTGCTCATGGCGGGCTCCCGGGGAAGGCCGAAAGAATCGGCGCGGGCGTCGGGTTATAGGCACCCGCTCCCGGCGCCGTCAACGCGCGGAGATCACGGCAGATGACCGAACCCCAGACCGAAGCCCGCGTGCGCGACGCGGTCCGGCGCGCGACCGGCCGGGACGCCTCCGCCGCGAAGGTGACGCGCCTCGCCGGCCACGCCTCGTTGCGGAGCTACTGGCGCGTGGGCACGCCGGCCGCGTCCTGGCCCCCGCGCGGCGCGGACGGCCTCGCGCTCGGCCTGCCGGCCCGCCCGTCCCACGTGGTGATGGTGCTCCCGCCCGACGCGAAGCCCGAGGAGGTCACGAAGGGTGGACCCCCGGCCGTCGACCCGTTCGTCGACGTGCAGCGCTTCCTCGAGCGCCTCGGGGCCCGCGTGCCCGGGATCCTGGCCTTCTACGGCGACGATCCGCGCGGCGGGCTCATGGTCCTCGAGGACCTCGGCGACGAGATGCTCGAGACGCGGCTGCTGGCGGGCGACCCCGCGCCGCCGCTCTACGAGCGCGCGATCGACCAGCTCGCCCGGATCCGCGCCGGCGCGGAGCGGCTCCCGGCGCAGGAGCGCGCCCGGTGCGTCGCGTTCTCGCGCGCGTTCGACCGCGACCTCTACCTGTGGGAGCTGCACCACTTCCGCGAGTGGCTGCTCGAGGCGTGGAAGGGCGCCCGGCTCTCCGCCGCCGAGCGCGAGCTCGTGGATCGCGAGTTCGACCGGATCGCGCGGGCGCTCGACGCGGAGCCGAAGGGGTTCACCCACCGCGACTACCAGTCGCGAAACCTCATGGTGCTCCCCTCCGGCGAGCAGGCCGTCATCGACTTCCAGGACGCGCTGCTCGGCCCGCGCCAGTACGACCTCGTCGCGCTCCTGCGCGACAGCTACGTCGAGCTCGAGCCGGCGCTCGTCGAGGCGATGCTCCACCGCTACCTCGACCGCCTCGCCGAGGCGGGCGGACCGCGCCTCCCGTACGGCCCGTTCCGCGAGACCTTCGACCTCCTCACCGTGCAGCGGAAGCTCAAGGACGCGGGGCGCTTCGTGTTCATCGACCGCGTGAAGGAGAACCCGGGCTTCCTCGTGTCGATCCCCGCCTCGCTGCGGTACGTGAGGGACGCCTTCGCGCGCAGGCCCGACCTCGCCGAGCTCCGCGGCGTCCTCGCCCGGCACGTGCCCGAGCTCGCGGGCTGATGTCGCCTGACGGAGCGCGGCCCCGACAGGCGCGCGCGCGGCGATCCTCCACGGGGCGGGCCCGCCGGCGGGCCGGCAGGTGGTGCCGAGGACCCGTGGGCGCGGACCCGGGGTCCGTGCCCACCCGCCGGCGTGGATGGGACGAATTCCCCCAGCGCTGCGGAACCACGGTCGATGGTGCGTTCGGGCCGTGCGACGAAATGAAGCGGCGGCGTGGCCGCGCGCTTGCGGCGAGGCCGGTGGGGGGCGGGCCCGGCGGCGTCCGGATGCCCGGGGAGATCACACGTGAAGAACCTTCGGATCGGCGTTCGCCTGGCGCTGGCGTTCGTGTTCAGCCTGGTGGTCCTCGTCGCCATGACCATCGTGCAGCTCGACCAGACGCGCGCCCTGCACGACAGCCTCGAGACCATCTCCGGGCCGCGCTGGCGCGAGATCGACCTCGCCGGCAAGGGGATCAGCCTCGCCGGCGACAGCGCGTCGCTCGCCGCGAACCTCTTCGTCACCGACGACGCCCAGCAGGTCGCGCGGCTCGTGCAGGAGCTCGACGAGGACGCGCGCCGCCTCGAGCAGACGGAACGCGACGTCGAGCCGACGGCCACGGTCTGCAAGCTGGGCGGCAAGCCCGCGTTCGAGCAGATCCGCGCCGCGCGCCAGCGCTTCGTGCCCCTCTTCGACCGCGCGAAGCGGCTCCTCGCCGAGGGTCGCCGGGAAGAGGCGCAGCGGCTCGCGCTCGAGCAGGTGAACCCCGCGCTCGCGGACCTGCACGACGGGTGGCGGAAGTTCCTCGACCACGAGGGCGTCCACATCGGCGCCCTGGCCGGCGATGCGGAGGAGCGCTACGTCGGCTCGCGCAACCTCGCCCTGTTGCTCCTCGCGCTGACGGCCGCTGCCACGATCGCGATCGCCGTCCTCATCACGCGATCGGTGACGGTCCCGCTGGCCGGTGCCGTCTCCGCCGCGGAACGGATCGCGAAGGGCGACCTGCGCGACGCGGTCGAGGTCTCCTCCCGCGACGAGGTCGGTCAGCTGCAGGCCGCGATGAAGGTGATGGCGGACAAGCTCGGCCAGGTGATCGGCGAGGTGCGCTCCGGCGCGGACGCGCTGGCGGGCGCCTCCGCGCAGGTGTCGGCGACGGCGCAGACGCTGTCGCAGGGGACCGGGGAGCAGGCGGCGAGCGTGGAGGAGACGACCTCGTCGCTCGAGGAGATGAGCGCCTCGATCACGCAGAACGCGGAGAGCTCCCGCCAGACCGAGTCGATGGCGAAGGACGGCGCGCGGAACGCCGAGGAGAGCGGGAAGTCGGTGACCGACACGGTGGTGGCGATGCGGTCGATCGCGGAGAAGATCTCGATCATCGAGGAGATCGCGTACCAGACGAACCTGCTCGCGCTGAACGCGGCCATCGAGGCGGCGCGCGCGGGCGAGCACGGGAAGGGGTTCGCGGTGGTGGCGACCGAGGTGCGCAAGCTGGCCGAGCGCTCGCAGAAGGCGGCGAAGGAGATCGGCTCGCTTGCCGGGTCGTCGGTGCAGGTGGCGGAGCGCTCGGGTCAGCTCATCGTCGAGCTCGTGCCGGCCATCCGGAAGACCGCGGACCTGGTGCAGGAGGTGGCGGCGGCGTCGGCGGAGCAGTCGGCCGGCGTCGAGCAGGTGTCGAAGGCGATGGGGGTCGTGGACCAGGTGACGCAGCGGAACGCGTCGGCCGCGGAGGAGCTCTCCTCCACCGCGGAGGAGATGTCGTCGCAGGCGGAGTCGCTGCAGCAGCTCATGGCCTTCTTCCTCGTGAAGGACCAGGGCAACGGCGTCCACGCGCGGGTCGCCCTGCACGTGCCGGCGGTCGCGCCGGCCCACCTCGCGCAGTCCGCCGCCGCCCACCACGCCGCGAAGGCGAAGCCGGCGTTCCCCGGGAAGAAGCCGAACGGCGCGTCCGGGCGCGCCGGCGGCGGCTTCAAGCGGTTCTAGGGAGGCCCCATGGACACCACGGCAGAGGTGCAGGCGCCGCAGTACCTGTCCTTCACGATCGCGGGGACCGACTACGGGCTCCCGATCCTGACGGTGAAGGAGATCCTGCAGCACGACGAGCCGACCCGCGTGCCGGGCGCGCCGGGCTCGATCCGCGGCGTGATCAACGTGCGCGGGGCGGTCGTGCCGGTGCTCGACCTCGCGGTGAAGTTCGGGAAGGCCGAGACCGCTGCGACGAAGCGGACCTGCATCCTCGTCGTCGAGGCGCGGGTGGGGGGTGAGCAGCTCACCCTCGGCATGCTCGCCGACGCGGTGAACGAGGTGCTCGACCTGCCGGCGCAGGCCGTGGAGCCGCCCCCCGCGTTCGGGACGGGCGTGCGCCTCGACTACCTCACGGGGGTGGGGAAGGTCGGCCGGGGGTTCGTGCTGCTGCTGGATGTCGATCGGGTGGTCTCCGCCTCCGAGGCGGAGCTCGCCGCGCAAGCTGCCGCGCAGGCGGCGGGGACGCCGGTCGCGTCGGCCTGAGCTCACGTCGGGTGGCTCAGGCCGGCGCGGCCGCGTCGGTTCGCCGGTGCGCGAAACAGAGAAGGGGGCGAGCGGGCCGCACCCGCCTTCGCTCCGCGCTCGCGAGCCCGTAGACCTCCTCACCGTGCAGCGGAAGCTCAAGGACGCGGGGCGCTTCGTCTTCATCGACCGCGTGAAGAAGAACCCGGGCTTCCTCGTGTCGATCCCGGCCTCGCTGCGCTACGTGAAGGACGCCTTCGCGCGCAGGCCGGACCTCGCCGAGCTGCGCGGCGTGCTCGCCCGCCACGTGCCCGAGCTCGGCTGACGCCGACGGGTCGGGAGCGCCTCCGAGTCCGCTCCGGGGCGACCCAAGTCCCATCCGGGGCGACCCAGGGGTGGCGGCGACCCGCTGACGCAGCGTGAATGAACCCCGCGTCAATCGAAGAGAAACGGACGTTTCGGCCGGCGGAGGTGTGACATTACGTCGCAGGCGCGGGGGACGGCTCCTTGCAGCGTTGCCCCTCGCGCTCGGCGAGGCGCGGAGCGAGACGCGCTCCCCCCGCCGCTCCGCATGCGAGGCCCACGTGAGAAACATCAGAATCGGCGTACGGCTCCTTCTCGGCTTCATCGCGATGCTCCTCCTCACCGGGACGGTCGCGATCTCCGGCTACTGGGGCATCACCCACGTCTCCGACGTCACGGGCGAGATGCTCGCGGTGAGCGCCGAGACGGCGCGCCTCGCCGACGACGCGCGGGCCTACGGCCTCGAGCTGCGCCGCTTCGAGAAGGACCTGTTCCTCAACATCGGCAACGCGGAGGCGTCCGACTACGGCCGGGAGTGGGACGCGTCGCTGCAGGCCCTCCGCCGGGACCTCGAGAACCTCCGGCCGCTCGTGACCGACGACGAGGGCCGGCGCGAGCTCGACACGCTCATCCGCGACGTGGACACGTACGCGTCCGGGTTCGGCACCGTCCGCCAGCAGATCCGGGACGGCAAGCTTGCGACGCCGCAGGACGGGAACGCCGCGATGCACCCGTACAAGGACGCCGCGCGGGACATCGCGAAGCGCCTCGACGCCATGGCGGAGGACCACCAGAAGGAGATGAAGGAGCAGGGCGTCGCGATCATGGGGGTGGCCGGCTCCGCCCGGAACGCCATGCTCGGCATCCTGGCGGCCGCGGTCGCCGCCGGCATCGCGCTCAGCATCTTCCTCACCCGCTCCATCACGGCGCCCCTCTCCGAGGCGGTGCGCGCCTCCGAGCGGATCGCCCAGGGCGACCTGCGCGAGAGCGTGGCGGCGCTGGGGAGCGACGAGGTGGCCCGCCTGCTCGCGGCGATGAAGGTCATGGGGGACAAGCTCGGGCAGGTGATCGGCGAGGTGCGCTCCGGCGCGGACGCGCTCGCCGGCGCCTCCGCGCAGGTGTCGGCGACGGCGCAGACGCTCTCGCAGGGGACCGGGGAGCAGGCGGCGAGCGTCGAGGAGACGACCTCGTCCCTCGAGGAGATGAGCGCCTCGATCACCCAGAACGCCGAGAACTCCCGCCAGACCGAGTCGATGGCGAAGGACGGCGCGCGGAACGCCGAGGAGAGCGGGAAGTCGGTGACCGAGACGGTGGTGGCGATGCGGTCGATCGCCGAGAAGATCTCGATCATCGAGGAGATCGCCTACCAGACGAACCTGCTCGCCCTGAACGCGGCCATCGAGGCGGCGCGGGCGGGGGAGCACGGGAAGGGGTTCGCCGTGGTGGCGACCGAGGTGCGCAAGCTCGCCGAGCGCTCGCAGAAGGCGGCGAAGGAGATCGGCTCGCTCGCCGGGTCGTCGGTGCAGGTGGCGGAGCGCTCGGGCCAGCTCATCGTCGAGCTCGTGCCGGCCATCCGGAAGACCGCCGACCTCGTGCAGGAGGTCGCGGCGGCGTCGTCCGAGCAGTCGGCCGGCGTCGAGCAGGTGTCGAAGGCGATGGGCGTCGTGGACCAGGTGACGCAGCGGAACGCCTCGGCGGCGGAGGAGCTCTCCTCCACGGCGGAGGAGATGGCCTCGCAGGCGGAGTCGCTGCAGCAGCTCATGGCCTTCTTCCTCGTGAAGGACCACGGGAACGGCGTGCACGCGCGGCCCGTCCTCCACGCCCCGGCCGGCGCCGTGGCACCCCACCCCCTCCAGGCCGCCGCCTCCGAGTACGCCCAGAAGCCGAAGCCGGCGCTCCCCGGGAAGAAGCCGAACGGCACGCCCGGGCACGGCGAGGGCGGCTTCAAGCGGTTCTAGGAGAGGCCCCATGGAGACCACGGCAGAGGTGCAGGCTCCCCAGTACCTGTCCTTCACGATCGCGGGGACCGACTACGGGCTCCCGATCCTGACGGTGAAGGAGATCCTCCAGCACGACGAGCCGACCCGCGTGCCGGGCGCGCCCGGCTCCATCCGCGGCGTGATCAACGTGCGCGGGGCGGTCGTGCCGGTGCTCGACCTCGCGGTGAAGTTCGGGAAGGCCGAGACCGCCGCGACGAAGCGGACCTGCATCCTGGTCGTCGAGGCGCGGGTGGGGGGCGAGCAGCTCACGCTCGGCATGCTCGCCGACGCGGTGAACGAGGTGCTCGACCTGCCGCCGCAGGCGGTGGAGCCGCCCCCCACGTTCGGGACGGGCGTGCGCCTCGACTACCTCACCGGGGTGGGGAAGGTCGGCCGGGGGTTCGTGCTGCTGCTGGACGTCGATCGGGTGGTCTCCGCCTCGGAGGCGGAGCTCGCCGCGCAAGCTGCCGCACAGGCGGCGGGGCCGGTCGCGTCGGCCTGAGCTCACGTCGGGTGGCTCAGGCCGGCGCGGCCGCGTCGTTTCGCCGGTGCGCGAAAAGAGAAGGGGGCGGGCCGAGCGGCCCGCCCCCTTCGATTTCCCGGTTCCGGGGTCGCGGCTACTCGGCGCCGACGCCGAGGTAGGTGCGGAGCTTCTCGACCTCGAACTTGTCCTGCGCCTCCTGCTCGGGGGAGAGCAGCGAGACGATGATGCCGACCGCGAAGGCGGCGGTCATCGAGAAGATGGCCGGGTTCTTCATCGGGAAGATGGCCTGCTCGAACTTGAAGACGTCCACCCAGACCGTCTTCGAGAGGAGGATCATCGTGCAGGACGAGAACGCCCCGACGAGGATCGACCAGACCGCGCCCTGCGTCGTGAAGCGCTTCCAGACGATGGACATGAGCAGCGCCGGGAAGTTCGCGGAGGCGGCGATCGCGAAGGCGAGGCCGACCATGAACGCCACGTTCTGGCCCTTGAAGAGGATGCCGAGGGCGACCGCGAAGACGCCGAAGACGACCGTCGCGATCTTCGCCGCCTTGACCTGCTCCTCCTCGGTGGCGTGCCCGTTCTTGATGACCGACACGTAGATGTCGTGGGAGTACGCCGAGGCGCCGGCCAGGGTGAGGCCCGCGACGACCGCGAGGATGGTGGCGAAGGCGACCGCGGCGATGAAGCCGAGGAACGCGGTGCCGCCGAGGAGCTCGGCGAGGAGCGGCGAGGCCATGTTGCCGCCCTTGTCGATGCTCGTGACGAAGGCGCGGTCGCCCGGGATGAGGACCGAGGCGCCGAAGCCGACGATCGGGATGATGATGTAGAAGTAGCCGATGAGGCCGGTGGCGTAGAGCACCGACTTCCGGGCGGCCTTGGCGTCCGGCACCGTGTAGAACCGCATGAGGATGTGCGGCAGGCCGAGGAGGCCGAACATGAGCGCGAGGCCGAGGGAGACCGCCTCGGTCGGGCTCGCCACGATGCCGCCGGGCAGGAGCGCCGCCGTGCCGTGCTTCGCGACGACCGCCGAGTAGAGCGCCGTCGGGTCGAAGCCGAACCGGTTCAGCACGAGGATCGTGAGGAAGGTCACGCCGAAGAGCAGCAGGCCCGCCTTGATGATCTGCACCCAGGTCGTCGCGAGCATGCCGCCGAAGAGCACGTAGGCGAGCATGACGGCGCCGACGATGATCTCCGCGTACTCGTACTTCAGGCCGAACATGAGCTGGATGAGCGAGCCCGAGCCGACCATCTGGGCGATCGTGTAGAAGAGCACCGTCAGGATGCCGCCGATGGCGGCCGCGATGCGGACGGGCTTCTGGCGCAGGCGGAAGGCGACGACGTCGGCGAAGGTGAACTTGCCGAGGTTCCGGAGCGGCTCCGCGACGAGGAACATGAGCGCCGGCCAGCCGACGAGCCAGCCCGTCGCGTAGATCATGCCGTCGTAGCCCTTGAGGGCCACCATGCCGGAGATGCCGAGGAAGGACGCGGCCGACATGTAGTCGCCGGCGAGCGCGAAGCCGTTCTGGAGCGCCGAGACCGAGCGGCCCGCGGCGTAGAACTCGGAGGAGGTCTTGGTCTTCTTCGCGGCGAAGTAGGTGATGATCAGGGTGACGAGGACGATGGCGAAGAAGAAGCCGATCGACGCCGAGGTCGGGTGGCCGAGCGACGTCTGGGCGACCTCGGCGGCGGCGGGCGCCGCCTGGCCGGGGAGGAGCTGGGCGAGGGATGCGAGCTGGAGCATGAAAGGGTCTCCTTGGATCTGGGATTCCGGGGGGAGGGGGCTAGCGCTTCAGCTCGCCCTTGAGGCGCTCGACCTCGGGGTCGTACGACTTGTTCGCCCAGCCGACGTAGAACGCGGTGAGCGCCCACGCGAACACGATCACGGCCACGCCGATCGGGATCGCGAGCGTCGTCACCTCGCCGACCCGCTGCGCGACGAAGTCCTTCGCCGACGCGACGAGGAGGATGTACCCGTAGTAGCTGACGAAGAGGAGGACGAGCAGGATCATGCTCACCTTCCACCGCAGCGACACGAGGGCCTTGAACTCCTTCGACTCCACTACCTCGTGGGCAGACTTCGTCTGGCCCTTGCTCGACTGCACCGCCACGTTCGCCATGGATCCTCCGTCGTGACCATCGCGCGCTCGCCTGCCGGTCGACGCGCTCGTTTCGCCATCCGTGAATGGGCCGTCTTCATGGCCCGGCTCCGATGTGGGGAGCGGGGAGGGTGATAGCACACGAGTTTGCGCAATGAACAGTGGGACGCACGTAATTTTGCGCAATTTGCTGACTGCGATCATTTGCCATCGGTCGCTCGGGTCGATGAAGAATGCCGACGCACAGCCTGCACGCCATCTTTGCGCGGCGCGCGCACGAAACGCCGTCGTCGTTGACCAAACCGTCGCAGACCCTCTAAGGTTCCGCCCATGAATCTCCTGGCCCTCCCCGCCCCGCTCGCCAGCGCCACACAGACCATGGGCTCCCTGCCGCTCTGGAGCGTCGCGCCGTTCGGCCTGATGCTCCTCTCCATCGCGGTGCTCCCGCTCGTCGCGAACCACTTCTGGGAGCACAACCGCAACAAGGCCATCCTGAGCGTCGTGCTGGGCGTGCCCATCGTCGCCTGGTTCCTGCGCCTCGACCCCGCCGTCCTCGGCCACACGGCCCACGAGTACGTGGCCTTCATCATCCTGCTCGGCGCGCTCTTCGTGATCGCGGGCGGGATCGTGGTGCGCGGCACGCTCGCCGGCACCCCCGGCCTCAACGCCGGCCTGCTCGCCATCGGGGCGGTCCTCGCGTCGCTCATCGGCACGACCGGCGCCTCGATGCTCCTCATCCGGCCATTGCTCCGCGCCAACTCGGTGCGACGCCATATCGCCCACGTCGTGGTCTTCTTCATCTTCGTGGTGAGCAACGCCGGCGGGCTCCTCACGCCCCTCGGCGACCCGCCGCTCTTCCTCGGCTTCCTCCGCGGCGTGCCCTTCCTGTGGACGCTGCGGCTCGGGCTCGAGTGGGCGTTCGTGAACGGCGCGCTGCTCGTGATCTTCTACTTCGTGGACTCCACCCTCTTCCGCCGCGAGGACATCGAGACGCCGGGCGACCTCGACGAGGTCGCGGTGAAGCACCAGGTGCCGGTCCACGTGGTCGGCAAGGTGAACTTCCTCTACCTCGCCGGCGTCGTCGCGGTGCTGCTCGTGGCCGGCTCCTTCCACCTGCCGGCCGGCGTGCAGGAGCTCGGCATGGCCGGCATGGCGGTCCTCTCCCTGCTCACGACCCCGAAGGCGCTCCGCGAGGAGAACGGCTTCACCTGGGGCCCCATCGTCGAGGTGGCCGTCGTGTTCGCCGGCATCTTCGCCACCATGATCCCGGCGCTGCAGCTCCTCAACGCGCGCGGCGGCGAGCTCGGCCTCACCGAGCCCTGGCAGTTCTTCTGGGCCGCGGGGGCGCTCTCCTCCTTCCTCGACAACGCGCCGACCTACCTCACCTTCGCCTCGGCCGCGAGCGGGATCGTCGGCACCGACGCCGCGAACCTCGCGCAGCTCATCGCGACCGAGCGGGGCGCCTCGCTCCTCGTCGCCATCTCGCTCGGCGCGGTGTTCATGGGCGCGAACACGTACATCGGGAACGGGCCGAACTTCATGGTGAAGGCCATCGCCGAGCAGAGCGGCGTGAAGATGCCCGGGTTCTTCGGCTACATGGCCTGGAGCGGCGCGGTGCTGCTGCCGCTGTTCGTCGTGGTGACCTTCCTCTTCCTGCGCTGAGGCCGCGCCGGAGGGCGGCGGCCGAGGCCTGAAGCCCAGCAGGTGACCGGCGTCGCGGGTGGCGCGGCGCACTCAGGCGTCGTGGTGGATCTCGCGGTCGTTCGTCTCGGGCATGAAGAGCGTCCCCACGACGGCGGTCATGATCGCGAGGGCCACCGGGTACCAGAGGCCGTAGTAGACGTCGCCGGTGGCCGCCACCATGGCGAACGCGATGGTGGGGACGAACCCGCCGAACCAGCCGTTGCCGACGTGGTACGGGAGCGAGAGCGACGAGTAGCGGATGCGCGCCGGGAAGAGCTCGACGAGCCAGGCCGCGATGGGCGCGTAGACGGCCGTGACGAAGAGCGCGAGCAGGAAGAGGAGAAAGACGACCATCGGCACGTTCACCCGGCTCATGTCGGCCGAGGCCGGGTAGCCCGCCGCCGCCACCGCCCGCCCCATCGCCTCGCCGAACGCGGCGGAGCGCGCCCTGAACTCGGCGGTGCCGACCACCTCGCCGTCGAAGGCGGGCACGACGGCGCTCGAGCCGACCTTCACGTAGGCGACGGTGCCCTCCGGCGCGTCCTCGTTCCGGTACGGCACGGCGTGCTTCGCGAGCCAGCCCTTCGCGACGTCGCAGGAGGAGCTGAAGCGGCGGCTCCCCACCGGGTCGAACAGGAACGAGCACTCGTCCGCGCTCGCGACCACCGTGATCGGGTTGTCGCGCGCCGCGGCGAAGATGGCGGGGTTCGCCGCACGGGTCAGCTCCCTGAACACCGGGAAGTAGGCGAGGGCGGCGACGGCGCAGCCCGCCATCACGATCGGCTTGCGGCCGATCCGGTCGGAGAGCCAGCCGAAGAGGATGAAGAAGGGCGTCGCGGCCGCGAGCGCCGCCGCCACCATGAGGCTCGCCGGCTGCGCCGGGACCTTCAGCGTCTCGGTGAGGAAGAAGAGCTGGAAGACCATGCCCGTGTACCAGACCACCGCCTGTCCGGCGACGGCGCCGAAGAGCACGAGCAGCACGATGCGGAGGTTGCCCCAGCGCAGGAACGACTCGGTGAGCGGCGAGCGCGAGCCCTTGCCCTCCTCCTTCATGCGCCGGAACACCGGCGACTCCTGCAGCTGGAGCCGGATGTACACGGAGACGACGAGGAGGACGGCGGAGAGCAGGAACGGGAGGCGCCAGCCCCAGGCGTCGAAGGCCGGGCCGAGCGCCTCGCGCGCGCCGAGGATGACGAGGAGGGAGAGGAAGAGGCCGACCGTGGCGGTGGTCTGGATCCAGCTCGTGAAGAGCCCGCGCCGGCCGCGCGGCGCGTGCTCGGCGACGTAGGTCGCGGCGCCGCCGTACTCGCCGCCGAGCGCGAGGCCCTGCAGGAGCCGCAGCGCGACGAGCAGGATCGGCGCCGCCACGCCGATCGTGCCGTAGGTCGGCAGGAGGCCCACCGCCGTGGTGGCGATCCCCATGATGAGGATGGTGACGAGGAAGGCGTGCTTGCGGCCGACGAGGTCGCCGAGGCGGCCGAAGATCAGCGCGCCGAAGGGGCGGACCGCGAAGCCCACCGAGAAGGCGAGCAGCGCGAAGATGAGCTGGCTCGTCTCGTTGAGCGCCGTGAAGAACTGCCTCGCGATGACCGGCGCGAGCGAGGCGTAGAGGTAGAAGTCGTACCACTCGAAGACGGTCCCGAGGGACGACGCCACGATCACGCGCCGCTCCTCCCGCGTCATCCCGCCGTGCCTGCCCTCTGCGACCGGAGGGAGGAGGACGGGCGCGGGCGACGGAGCGGTCATGCGTCCCTCGAGAAGGAGGCGGGCGGTGGCGAGCGCGCGGCGGCCGAGCTGCCCATCATCGATAGCACGCGGAGGAGACACGGCCAAGCACGCGCGCCAATCATGCGCGCAGGACGTGCGCGAGCGACCTATGTCGCCGCCGGCGCCACGACGACGGGGCAGCGGGCGGTCGCGGCGAGCGCGCTGCCGGTGCTCGCCTGGATGACCCGCTCGACCATGGAGAGGTGGCGCGAGCCCGCCACGACGAAGGGCGCCTTCGCCGCCTCTGCCCATTCGAGCGCCAAGTCCACTGGCGAGCCCACGAGGACGGCGGTCGAGTCTGGATGGAGCCCGTTCGCCGCGAGCCAGCGCGCGAGCTCCTCCTCGCCGGCAATGCGCCGGGACTCGAGGTCGATCGCTGCGGCGGGGAGGTAGGGGAGCGCCTCGGCCCGCGCCACGTGGCAGATCGCGAGGGGACGCCCGAGCTCGGCGGCGAGGGCGGCCGCGAGTCGGCAGGCGCCGACCGCGTCTTCGCGCAGGCTGGAGAGCGCGACGACCGGCCCGCCGCCGGCGTCCGCGCCGCGGAAGTCCGGCGGCACGACCGCCACGGGGGACGCGAGCCGCCGCAGCACGCGGCGCGCGACCCGGCCGAGGCGGACGATGGCGGGGCCCTCGCGCCCCGCCGCCCGGCCGATCACCACGCCCTGGGCACCCGCCGAGGCGCGCGCCGCCTCCAGGGCGTCCTCCGCGCTGAGCCCCTGGACGATCCGGAGCTCTCCCGTCACGCCCACCGACGAGAGCAGCCGCTCGGCGGCGCCGCGCGCAGCCGCCGTGACCTCGTCGAGGTGGTGCTGCCGCAGGGCGGAGCGCAGGTGCTCTTCCTCGAGGACGTGCACGTAGACCACCTCTGCGGCGGCGCGCGGGCGGCTGCCCTCGACGAGCCACCGCGCGAAGCGGGTGGGCCCCTCGCTTCCGGGCCGCAGATCGAGGCCTACGATCCATCGCATGCGCTCACTATGCGTCCTGGTGGTGGGGTCACGCCGCGGTTTCCTTCGGGGCCTCTCGCGAAGACGGGGGCGAGCGCACGGGCGGACGGAAGAGCCCTTCGATGACGGCGGGCCTGGCCGTTCCGCGTGGTGAAGCCCGTCGCGGATTGGCACGGCGTGCGGATCGTCAGCTTCTTCGGCTACATGGGGTACAGTGAAGTGACCTTCCTGGCGCTCTTGGGGGTGGTCACCTGGCTGTTCCTTCGCGCGGCCGCGATGCCCACCGGGCGCCCCCGCGGGAGAAGCTCCCCGGATGAAGCTCGCGCTGCTCTCGGACGTCCACGCCAACCTCGAGGCGACGGTGGCTTGCCTGGCGCACGCCCGCGAGCAGGGGGCCGAGCGCCTGGCGTTCCTCGGAGACCTCGTCGGCTACGGGGCCGACCCCGGGCCGGTGCTCGAGCTCGTGGCGGCCGAGGTGGCGAGGGGCGCGCTCGCGGTGCGGGGCAACCATGACGACGCCGTCGTGACCGGCGACGTCGAGTTCATGAACCAGACCGCGGGGAAGGTCATCGCCTGGACGCGCGATCGGCTCACCGGCGCCCAGCGCGCGTTCCTCGCGGACCTCCCGCTGGTCGTCCGCGAGGACCGCCTGCTCCTCGTCCATGCGAGCCCGGAGGCCCCCGCCGAATGGGTCTACGTCACGGACCCGAGCCGCGCGGCCCGCGGGCTGGAGGCGGCGGCACCGGCGAGCTGGGTGTTCTGCGGTCACGTGCACGAGCCCGTGCTGTACACTGCCGGAGCGGTGGGTCGGCCGGTGCCGTTCCGCCCGGTGCCGGGGATCGCGATCCCGGTGCCGCCCCGGCGCCGATGGCTGGCCGTCGTCGGCTCGGTGGGCCAACCACGCGACGGGAACACCGCGGCGTGCTACGCGATGCTCGACATGGACCGCACGACGCTGACGTTCTACCGGGTGCCGTACGACTGGCGCGTCCCGGCGCAGAAGGTCCTGGCCGCCGGCCTCCCGGAGAGCCTGGCGCGCCGCCTCGAGCGCGGGGAGTGACGGCGTGGGCGCGGCCTTCGATCCCGGCACCGAGCTGGACGGCTTCCGCATCGAGGCGCAGATCCACTCGGGCGGCATGGCGGTCATCTACAGCGTCTCCGGAAACGACGCCGGCTTCCCCCTGATCATGAAGGTGCCGCGGCTCGGTCCGGGCGAGCCGGCCGAGAGCGTCGTGTCGTTCGAGGTCGAGCAGGCCGTGCTCGGCGCGCTCAAGGGCCCGTACGTCCCGCGCTTCGTGGCGGCCGGCGATCTCGCGCGGCAGCCCTACCTCGTCATGGAGCACGTGGAGGGGAGCTCGCTCAAGGAGTGGACCGATCGCGCGCCGATCCCCGCCGCAGAGATCGCGCAGCTCGGCGCCGCCCTCGCCACCGCGCTCCACGCGCTCCACCTCCAGGAGGCGATCCACCTCGATCTCAAGCCGTCGAACGTCATCATGCGTCCGAGCGGCGAGGCGGTGCTCATCGACTTCGGGCTCGCCCGGCACGGCCACTACCCGGACCTCCTGGCGGAGGAGATCCGGAGTCCGATCGGTTCTGCCCCGTACATCTCGCCGGAGCAGGTGATGGGCGTCCGCTGGGAGCCGCGCAGCGACGTGTTCGCCCTCGGCGCCGTGCTGTACGAGCTCGCGACCGGGCGGCTGCCCTTCGGCTCGCCGACGTCGCTCTCCGCGCTGCGCCAGCGGCTCTGGCGCGACCCGGTGCCGCCGCGGGCGCTCGAGCCCTCCGTGCCGGAGTGGCTGCAGGAGGTGATCCTGCGCTGCCTCGAGCCGGAGCCGGGCGACCGCTACCCTTCGGCCGCGCAGGCCGCGTTCGATCTCGCGAACCCCGAGCAGGTGGGGGTGACGGCGCGGGGGCGGCGGACGCGGCGCGATGGCTTCCTCGCGGTGCTGCGCCGGTGGGTGAAGGCGGCGGCGTTCGAGCCGGGCGAGGGGCCCACGCCGACCGCGCGCCTCGCCGGCCCCTCGATCGTCCTCGTCGCGATCGCGACGCAGCACACGGACGACGCGCAGCTCGACGCGCTGCGCGTCGAGGTGAGCCGAATGCGCGCGGGCGGCGCGGCTCAGCGCTTCGCGTGCGTCACGGTGATCCGCCCGTCGCCCGAGCTCGGCGGGTCCACCGCCGACGAGAGCGCGACGAGTCAGCGGATCAAGCACCTCGTCGTGCTGCGCCACTGGGCGGAGCCGCTGGGGCTCGCCGCCGGGCAGGTCTCCTTCCACGTGCTCGAGGCCGGGGATCCCGCCGACGCGCTCCTGAGGTACGCGCGGATGAACCAGGTCGACCACATCGTCATCGGCGCGCCCCCGCGCGACGTCGCGCTGCGCGGGATGCTCGGCACCGTGTCGAGCACGGTCTCGTCCGAGGCAGCGCCGGAGCCGCTGCAGCTCTTCCGGCTGCTGGGCACCGTCTCGACGAAGGTCGCCGCGGAGGCACCCTGCAGCGTGACGGTGGTGCGGCCGCGCCTCACGGCACCGTAGCGGCCGCGCAGCAGGGCGAGAGCGGGGGGTGCGGGGGAGCGCAGGCTTCGGCTCCGCAGCAGTGCGGGAGTGTGCGTCGCGAGCGTTCCTCGAACGCGGTGGAGGTCGAGGTGAAGACGCCCCCTGCGTCGCGAAGACGCAGGGGGCGCCTTGGAGCACGGCGCGACTACGTGTGGCGGATGTCGCGGTCCTTCGTCTCGGGCATGAAGAGCGTTCCGATGACCGCCGTCATCACCGCGATGCTGATCGGGTACCAGAGGCCGTAGTAGATGTCGCCGGTCGCCGCGACCATCGCGAACGCGATCGTCGGGAGGAAGCCGCCGAACCAGCCGTTGCCGATGTGGTACGGCAGCGACATGGAGGTGTAGCGGATGCGGGCGGGGAAGAGCTCGACGAGCCAGGCGGCGATCGGCGCGTACACCATGGTCACGTACAGGGCGAGGAGGAAGAGCAGGAAGATGACCATCGGGATGTTGACGCGGCTCATGTCCGCCACGGCCGGGTAGCCGGCCGCCTTGATGGTCTCGCTCATCGCCTTGTCGAACGTCGCGTACTGCGTCTTGAAGTCCGCGGCGGCGAGCGTGGTGCCCTCGAACGACGGTATGACGGTCGCGTTTCCGATCTTCACGGACGCCACGGTGCCCGCGGGCGCCGCCTCGTTCTTGTACGGGATGGCCTTCTTCGCGAGCCAGCCCTTCGCCACGTCACAGGACGACGTGAACTTGCGCTTGCCGACCGGGTCGAACTGGAACGAGCAATCATCCTCGTTCGCCACGACCGTCACGGGGTTGTTCTGCGCGGCGGTGAAGATGGCCGGGTTCGCGGCCTTCGTGAGGTGCTTGAAGATCGGGAAGTAGGTCACGGCGGCGATGACGCAGCCGGCCATGATGATCCACTTGCGGCCGATCTTGTCCGAGAGGGCCCCGAACACGATGAAGAACGGTGTCGCGAGGACGAGCGCGGCGGCGACCATGAGGTTCGCGGGCTGCGCCGGCACCTTGAGCGTCTGGGTGAGGAAGAACAGCTCGTAGAACATGCCCGTGTACCAGACGACGCCCTGCCCGGCGACGCCACCGAAGAGCACGAGCAGCACGATCTTGAGGTTGCCCCAGCGGAGGAACGACTCGGTGAGGGGCGCCTTCGAGCCCTTGCCCTCTTCCTTCATCTTCCGGAAGACCGGGGACTCCTTCAGCTGGAGGCGGATGTAGACGGAGATGGCGAGGAGGAGCGCGGAGAGGATGAACGGGACGCGCCAGCCCCACACCTCGAAGTTCGCGCCGATCACGATGCGCGTACCGAGGATCACGAGCAGCGAGAGGAACAGGCCGACGGTGGCGGTCGTCTGGATCCAGCTCGTGAAGAAGCCGCGCTTCCCCGGCGGGGCGTGCTCGGCGACGTAGGTCGCCGCGCCGCCGTACTCGCCGCCGAGGGCGAGGCCCTGGAACAGGCGCAGGCCGATGAGGATGATCGGCGCCGCGACTCCGATCGAGTTGTAGTTCGGGAGCAGGCCCACGACGGTGGTCGAGAGGCCCATGATGAGGATGGTGATGAGGAAGGTATACTTGCGGCCGATGAGGTCGCCGAGCCGGCCGAAGAAGATCGCGCCGAACGGGCGCACGGCGAAGCCCGCCGCGAACGCGAGGAGCGCGAAGAGGAACTGCGACGTCTCGTTCAGTCCGGTGAAGAACTGCTTCGCGATGATCGCGGCCAGCGAGCCGTACAGGTAGAAGTCGTACCACTCGAAGACGGTGCCGAGCGAGGACGCGACGATGACTCGGCGTTCTTCCTTGGTGATGCCGGTGTAAGCCGGCTCGGGAGTCTTCTGCTGAGATCCGGTAACCGGGGCCACGGACATGATGTTTTCTCCTCCAGGGCCGTACGTGGTGTGGCGCGTCGAAGCATTACCCGTACCACGGCAAGCGGAGATAGGCAACGCAGACGCACAACGTGCGCGAACAATTACCGCGTGCTACGCAGAACCAGCGTTGAGCCGTACAACGTTGAATTTCCTAACGCGCAAGGAGTGGCCCCCGTGCATTACCTGCGCAGGGCAATTGCTATTACAGAAACACAACCGTTGGAGCACCATGGGGGCCGTGCCGTGCCATCGTCCTTTGGAGTGACCTGATGACCCCCGCTCAGCAGGCGGCCTACTGGAGGCGAAACCTCCTCTACATCGTATCGCTTCTCGCGGTCTGGGCGGCGGTCTCGTACGGGGCGGCGATCCTGCTCGCCGACGCCCTCGACGCGGTCAGGCTCGGCGGCTTCCCGCTCGGCTTCTGGTTCGCCAACCAGGGATCGATCCTCGCGTTCGTCGCGCTCATCTTCGTGTACGTGAAGCTGATGAACGATCTCGATCGGAAGTTCGGCGTGTACGAGCGTTGACCAACGAACCACCGGCGGGGCTCGCGACATGGGCGTGATCGGCTGGACGTGGCTGTTCGTGGGGCTCTCGCTCGTCCTGTACCTGGGCGTCGCCCTCTACGCGAAGGTGCGGTCGTCGGCGGACTACTACGTCGCGGATCGCTCGGTCCACCCCGTCATGAACGGCATGGCGACCGGCACGGACTGGATGTCCGCCGCGTCGTTCATGTCGATGGCGGGCCTCGCCGCCGTCATGGGGCGGGACGGGTCCGTCTACCTCATGGGCTGGACGGGCGGCTACGTGCTGCTCGCGGTGCTGCTCGCGCCGTACCTCCGCAAGTACGGGAAGTACACGGTCCCGCAGTTCGTGGGCGATCGCTACTACTCGTCGGGCGCGCGCGTCGTGGCGCTGCTGTGCGCGATCCTCATCTCGTTCACCTACGTCGCGGGGCAGATGCGCGGCGTCGGGATCGTCTTCGCGCGCTTCCTCGGGACGTCGATCGAGCAGGGCGTCGTCATCGGCGCCCTCATCGTCTTCCTGTACGCGGTCTTCGGGGGGATGAAGGGCATCACGCAGGTGCAGGTCGCGCAGTACGTGGTCCTCATCGCCGCCTACCTCGTCCCCGCCATCTTCGTCTCCCTCATGCTCACCGGCAGCCCGATCCCGCCCGTCGGCTTCGGCTCCCGCCTCACGCCCGAGGGCGCCGCGTTCCTGGGCGCGGAGCCGGGCCGTCACCTCCTCGAGGTCCTCGACCGGCTCTCCACCGACCTCGGCTTCCGCCCCTACACCGCCGGGTGGAAGCCGCGCCTCGACGTCGTCGCGATCACCGCGGCGCTCATGGTCGGCACGGCGGGGCTGCCGCACATCATCATCCGCTTCTTCACCGTCCCGAAGATCCGCGACGCGCGCTCCTCGGCGGGCTGGGCGCTCGTGTTCATCGCGGTCCTCTACACCACGGCGCCGGCGGTGGCCGCCTTCTCGCGGGCCGGGTCCATCGCGACGCTCCAGGGGAAGACGCTCGCGGAGGCGCCGGGGTGGTTCAGGAGCTGGCAGGGGACGAAGCTGGTGGCGTTCGAGGACCGGAACGGCGACGGCCGCATGCAGCTCTCCGCGGACCCGGCGGCGAACGAGGTGGCGATCGACCCGGACATCCTCGTCCTCGCGAACCCCGAGATCGCGCGGCTGCCGGCGTGGGTCGTGGCGCTCGTCGCGGCCGGCGCCCTCGGCGCGGCGCTCTCCACGGCCGCGGGGCTCCTCCTCGTCGTCGCGGCGGCGATCTCCCACGACCTCGTCAAGTCCGTGCTCCTGCGCGGCCTGTCCGACAGGGCCGAGCTGTGGGTGGCGCGCGTCGCGGCCCTCGCCGCGGCGGCGCTCGCCGCGGGCTTCGGGCTGCACCCGCCCGGCCGCGTGGCCGAGGTGGTGGCCTACGCGTTCGGCCTCGCGGCCTCCTCGTTCTTCCCGGTGATCATGGCCGGCATCTTCTGGAAGCGCGCGACGAAGCAGGGCGCCGTCGCGGCGATGGCGGCCGGCACCCTCTTCACCGGCGGCTACATCCTGTTCTTCAGGCTCCTCCGCCCCGACCTCGACGCCCCCGCGCACTGGCTCCTCTCGATCTCGCCGGAGGGCATCGGGGCCGTCGGCATGTGCGTCGCGTTCGCGGTCCTCGTCGGCGTGTCGCTCGTCACCGAGGCGCCGCCGCAGGCGGTGCAGGACCTGGTGGCCGGGCTCCGCTACCCGCGCGAGGCGGAGGCCCCCGCCGCCGCGCCGGCGGCGCGACGGACGTTCCGCTAGACGACGGCCGGGCAGGCATGGCGTCCCTCGACCCCGGCACCTACCTCCGCACCGTCCCGCCGTTCGACGCGCTGCCGGTGGACCTCTACGAGCGGGCGGCGCGCGCCGTCGACGTCGTCTACTTCCCGGCCGGGGCGCGGATCGTCCGCGCCGGCGGTGAGCCGCTCGAGCACCTCCACGTCATCCGCAAGGGCTCGGTCCGCATCGAGCGCGACGGCCAGACCCTGCAGCTCCTCGAGGAGGGCGAGCTCTTCGGCTACACCTCGCTGCTGTCCGGCGCGGCGACGCTCGACGTCGTCGCCCACGAGGAGCTCGTCGCCTACCGCGTCCCCGCGGGCGAGTTCAGGCGGCTCCTGCAGGAGCCGCGCTTCGCCGGCCACTTCGCCGCGGGGATGGCGGAGCGGCTCAAGGCGAGCCTCGGGCAGCCGCCGGCGACCGCCTTCCGGTTCCGATCTCGCCCTCGAGGTCGCGCAGCTCCTGCAGCGCCCGGCGCGCTGGATCGAGCCCACCGCCACCGTCCAGGAGGCGGCCCGCGTGATGCGCGACGAGCACATCAGCTCGGTCCTCGTGCGCGGCGACCCCCCCGCCATCGTGACCGACCGCGACCTGCGCAACCGCGTCCTCGCCGAGGAGCTCGGCCCCTCGACGCCCGTGGCGCGCGTCGCCACCTCGCCGCTCCTCACGGTCCCGGCGACGACGCCGGTCTACGCGGCGTGGCGCTGGTTCCTCGACGGGGGCGTCCACCACCTCGCGGTGGAGCGGGAGGGCCGGATCGCGGGCGTGCTCACGTCGAGCGACCTCCTCCGCCACTCGGCGAAGGGGCCCGTGGCGGTGCTCCGGCACGTCGAGCGGCTCCCCGGGCGCGAGGCGCTCCCGGGCTACGCGGCCCAGGTCGCCGGGATGGCCTCCGCCCTCGTGGCCGGGGGGCTCGACGCGGTGGCCATCGCGGGGTTCGTCGCCCGCATCAACGACGTCCTCACCCACCGGCTCCTGCGCTGGGCTGAGGCGGATCTCGGGGAGCCGCCCGCGCCCTACGCGTGGCTGGTCTTCGGCTCCGAGGGGAGGATGGAGCAGACGCTCCTCACGGATCAGGACAACGCGCTCGTCTACGCCGACGAGGGGGCCGCCCACCGGGCGTGGTTCCAGGCGCTCGCCGACCGCGTGAACCGGGATCTCGAGGCCGCGGGCTTCCCGCCGTGCACGGGCGGGCACATGGCGAGGAACGAGCACGGCACGCTCTCCGAGTGGCGGGCGCGGCTGGACGCGTGCGTGGACGAGCCGCGCCCGCACGACGCCGAGCTCTACTTCGACCTGCGCCGGGTCGGGGGCCACCTGGACGTCGCGCCCCTGGAGGCGATCGTCGCCCGCGCCGCCGGCAGCGGCATCCTGCTCCACCTCCTCGCCCGCGAGGCCCTCGCGTTCAGCCCGCCCGGCGCCCTCGCGCTCCGGCTCAAGGGCGACCACTCGGTCGTGGACCTGAAGCGCCACGGCCTCATCCCCCTCGTCTTCCTCGCCCGGGTCCACGCCCTCGAGGTGGGCTCGCCCGCGCGCAGCACCCCCGACCGGATCGCGGCGGCGCAGCGGGCCGGGCTCGTGGGGGCGGAGACGGGCGGGGGGCTCGTGGAGGCGTTCCGCTTCCTGCTCGCGCTCAGGCTCCGCGTGCAGCTCCGCACGATGGAGGGCGGCGGGGCGCCGACCAACCAGGCCTCGCTCGCGCTGCTCTCGCCGGTCGAGCGGAGCCGGCTCCGCGAGGCGTTCCGCGCCATCAAGGCCTGGCAGGCGACCGCGGCGCGGCACTACCAGGTCACGGATCGCTGATCCGGCGGTGCGCGGGTGTATCCTCCGCGGAGGTGCGCGCGATCGACCCCATCGCCTGGCTCCGCGCGATGCCGCCCTTCAACGCGGTCCCGCAGGAGCTGTTCGACCAGGCGGCGCGCGCGGTGGACGTCGCCTTCTACCCCGCGGGCACGGCGCTGGTGCGGGTCGGCGGAGAGCCGCTCCGGCACCTCTACGTCATCCGCAAGGGGGCGGCCCGCCTCGAGCGCAGCGGCCAGACCCTCCAGATCCTCGAGGAGGGCGAGACCTTCGGCTACACCTCGCTCATCACCCGGGAGGCGACGCTCGACGTGACCGTCGAGGAGGACCTCCTCGCCTACCGGCTCCCCGACGTGGAGTTCCAGCGCCTGCTCGCCGACGCCGGCTTCGCCGGCCACTTCGCGGTGGGGCTCGCGGAGCGGCTCAAGTCCACGCTCGAGCACTCGCCGGTCGCGACGTTCCAGGCCGACCTCTCGCAGGAGGTGGGGGAGCTCGTGCGCCGCCCGGCGGTCTGGGTGGCCGCCGAGACCACCGTGGCCGAGGCGGCGCGCGTCATGCGGGCGGAGCGCATCTCCTCGGTCCTCGTCCGCACCGACCCGCCCGCGATCGTGACGGACCGCGACTTCCGCAGCCGCGTCCTCGCCGAGGGGCTCGGGCCCCGCACCCCGGTGACGCAGGTCTCCTCCTCGCCCATCGAGGCCGTGCCCGCCGCGACGCCGATCTTCGAGGCGTGGAAGACGCTGCTCGAGCGCGGCGTCCACCACCTCGCCGTCGAGCGGGAGGGCTTGATCTCCGGGGTGCTCACCGCGAACGACCTCCTCCGCTGCTCGGCGCAGGGGCCGGTCTCGGTGCTCCGCGGCGTCGAGCGGCTCGCGGGGCGCGACAACCTCCCGGGCTACTCGACGCGCGTCGCCGAGATGGTCGCGGCGCTGCTCTCCGGCGGCCTCGAGACCGACACCATCGCGGGCTTCGTGGCGCGGCTCAACGACGCGCTGGTCCGCCGCATCCTCCAGTGGGCCGAGGCCGAGCTCGGCCCCCCGCCGGCCCCCTACGCCTGGCTCGTGTTCGGGTCGGAGGGGCGGATGGAGCAGACCCTCCTCACCGACCAGGACAACGCCCTCGCCTACGCGGACGAGGGCGCCGCGCGGCAGGACTGGTACGCGTCGCTCGCGCTGCGCGTGAACACCGACCTCGAGACCGCCGGCTTCCCGCGCTGCCCCGGCGGGCGCATGGCGCGCCGCTGGAACCGCACCATGTCCGGCTGGCGGACCGAGATCGCCGAGTGCCTCGAGGCCCGGCCGCACGACGCCGCGATCTTCTTCGACCTGCGCGCCGTGGGCGGGCAGCTCGACGTCTCGCCGCTGCTCGCCGACCTGGCGCGCGCGCCGAAGCTGCGCCTGTTCGTGCGCACCCTCGCGAAGGGGGCGCTCGGGTTCACGCCGCCGGCGAGCTTCCTCCTGCGCGACTCGTCGCGCTTCGACCTGAAGCTCCACGGCGTCCTGCCCGTCGTCTTCCTGGCGCGCTGCTACGCCATCGAGGTGGGGTCGAAGGCGCGGAACACCCTCGCGCGCCTCGACGACGCGGCGAAGGCGGGGCTCATGGGCGAGGGCGTCCACGCCGACGTCACCGAGGCCTACCGCTTCCTCGTGGGCCTGCGGCTGCGCGCCCAGCTCCGCATGCTCTCCGAGCACCGCCCCGTCTCGAGCGAGATCACCGTGGCCGAGCTGACCGCGCTCGAGCGCAACCGGCTCAAGGACTCCTTCCGCGCGATCCGGCGGTGGCAGGAGAAGGCGGCGTACCATTACCAGACGGGCGTGCTGTGAGGGGGGCGGCGCGGCGCGCCGGCCCCGCGTGAGGAGACGATGGCCGCGATCGATCCCGTCGCGTTCCTGAGGGCGACCGCGCCGTTCCACGCGCTGCCGCAGGAGCTCTTCGACGAGGCGGCGCGGGCCGTGGACGTCGCCTACCACCCGGCGGGGACCCGGCTCGCGCGCGTGGGCGGCGAGCCGCTGCAGCACCTCTACGTCATCCGCAAGGGCGCGGTGCGCCTCGAGCGCGACGGGCAGGTGCTGCAGGTCGTCGAGGAGGGCGAGACCTTCGGCTACACCTCGCTCATCGCGGGCGAGGCGACGCTCGACGTCGTGGCCGAGGACGACCTCGTCGTCTACCGGCTGCCGGCCGAGGCGTTCCGCGGCCTGCTGCGCGACGCGGCCTTCGCGGCCCACTTCGCGGTGGGCCTCGCGGAGCGGCTCAAGGCGAGCCTGCACCAGGCGCCCGCCGCCACCTTCCGCTCGGACCTCTCCCGGCAGGTCGAGCAGCTCGTGCGGCGGCCCGCGGCCTGGGTGGACGCCGGCGCGACCGTCGGCGACGCGGCCCGGGCCATGCGGGAGCAGCGCATCTCCTCGGTGCTCGTGCGCAGCGAGCCCCCGGGCATCGTCACCGACCGCGACTTCCGCAACCGCGTCCTCGCCGAGGACCTCGGCCCCGAGACGCCGCTCCTGCGCGTCCTCTCGCGGCCGCTCCGGACGGTCCCCGCCTCCACCCCGACCTACGAGGCGTGGACCCTCCTGCTCGACGAGGGGCTGCACCACCTGCCGGTGGAGCGCGACGGCGCCATCGTCGGCGTCCTCACCTCGGGCGACCTCCTCCGGCAGTCCGCGCAGGGGCCGGTCGCGGTGCTGCGCGGCGTCGAGAAGCTCGAAGGGCGCGGCAGCCTGCCCGGCTACGGCGCGAAGGTCGCGGAGATGGCCTCCGCCCTCGTCGCGGGGCGGCTCGACGTCGCGGTCATCGCGGGGTTCGTGGCGCGCCTCAACGACGCGCTCGTCCGCCGCATCGTGCGCTGGGCGCAGGACGAGCTCGGCCCGCCTCCGGCGCCCTTCGCCTGGATCGCCTTCGGGTCGGAGGGGCGCATGGAGCAGACGCTCCTCACCGACCAGGACAACGCCCTCGTCTACGCCGACGAGGGGACCGCGCGCCGGGAGTGGTACCAGGCCCTCGCCGAGCGCGTGAACGCCGATCTCGAGGCGGCCGGCTTCCCGCGCTGCGAGGGCGGCTACATGGCGACGAGGTGGAACGGGCCGCTCTCGGAGTGGACCGCCCGCTTCGCCGCGTGGATCGACTCGCCCCAGGCCCAGGCGCTGCTCGAGGCCTCCATCTTCTTCGACTACCGCCGCGTCGACGGGGACCTCGACCTCGCGCCGCTCGACGCGGTGGTGGCCGAGTCGCCGAAGAAGCCGGCCTTCCTCCGCTTCCTCGCGCGGTCGGCCATGATCTTCAAGCCGCCCGCCTCCCTCCTGCTGCGGCTGCGCGGCGAGTCCTCCGAGGTGGACCTGAAGCTCCACGGGATCTCCCCCATCGTGTTCCTCGCGCGCTGCTACGCCCTCGAGGCCGGCACCGTGGCGCGCAACACCCTCGAGCGGATCGAGGCCGCCGCGCGCGCCGACCTCCTGGACCGCGAGACGGCGGACACCGTCGCCGAGGCGCACCGCTTCCTCGTGTCGCTCCGCCTGCGCCTGCAGCTGCGCACCATCGCGGAGGGTGGCCAGCCCACGAACCGCGTCGCGCTCTCCGGGCTCTCCGCCGTCGAGCGCGCGCGCGTGAAGGACGCCTTCCGCGCCATCCGCGGCTTGCAGGACCGCGCCGCCTTCCACTACAGGACGGACTTCTGAGATCGTTCTTCTCCTCCCCTCCGTGGGACCAGGTCGTCTACTGGGCGCTCGACCTCGAGACCGGCGGGCTCGACCCGAGGACCGGCGCCGTCCTCGCCGTGGGGATGGTGCCCGTGCGCGAGGGCACGATCCGGCTCGGCGAGTCCTTCGTCTCGCTCGTGCGCCCCGAGGACGGCCGCGAGATCGACCCGGACTCGGTGCGCGCCCACCAGCTCGTCTGGGGCGAGGTGCGCGAGGCGCCGCCGCTCGCCGAGGTCCTCCCCGAGATCGACCGGCGGCTGCGCGAGGGGGTGCTGCTCGTGCACCACCGCGCCCTCGACGTGGCGTTCCTGAAGGGCGCGTTCGCGCGGGCCGGCCTGCGCTGGCCGAAGCCCCCCGTCGTGGACACGGTGGACCTCCTGCTCAAGGTCGCCCACCGCAACCGGTTCAGGAGCCCGGAGCTGCCCGTGTCCACCCCGACGCTCAACCTCTCCAAGGTGCGGCGCGGCTACGGGCTCCCCGAGTACCAGGCGCACGACGCGCTCACGGACGCGGTCGCCGCGGCGGAGCTGTTCCTCGTCCTGCGGAACGTCCTGCGGGCCCGCACGCTGCGCGATCTCCGTTAGACCCTCGCTCGGCGCCCCCGCAGGAGCGGCGCGAGCACCACGGCGAGCGACAGGAGCTCCGCGCCGGCGGCGAACCCGAAGAGCGGCGCGACGCCGCCCAGGCGGTCGTAGCCGATCCCGGAGAGCGCGTAGCCGATCGCGTTCCCGCCCCCGAACACCACGGCCGTGAAGACGGCCTGCCCGGTCGCGCGGAGCGGGGCGGGCACGAGGTCGGAGAGCGCCTTCATCGCGCTGCCCCAGAACAGGCCGAACGTGAGGCCGTGCAGGAGCTGCAGCGCGGCCACCGCCGCGGCGCCGCTCGCCCGCGAGAGGAGGGCCCAGCGCAGCGCCGACCCGACGAAGGCGACGGCGAACAGGGCGCGCAGCGGGAGGCGCCGCTCGAGGCGCGGGAAGACGAGCAGGGCCCCGATCTCGGCGAGCACGCCGAGCCCCATGCCGAGGCCGGTGACGTCGGCCGGGAGGCCGAGGTCGCGCACGAAGACCCCGAAGAAGAGGTGGAACGGGGCGCAGGCCGCCCAGTGGACGGCGGCCGCCGCGAGGAGCAGGTGCAGGCGGGGGTCGCGGACGAGGCCGAGCATGTCGCGCCCGGAGGGGCGCGGGGCGGCGTGGCCGGACGCGGGCGCGCCGCGCGCGGCGAGCGCGAAGCCCGCGACGCAGAGCGTCACCGCGGCGGGGACGAGGAGGTCGGCGGGCCGGTCGCCCCGCACGGTCAGGGCGCGGCCGACGAGGAGCGAGAGCGCGATGAACCCGAGCGAGCCGAAGAGCCGGATCCGCGCGTACGAGACGGCGGGGTTCCGGCGGCACCACTCGAGGGTGATGGAGTCGGCGAGCGGGACGACCGCACGGTCGCCGAGAGCCATGAGGACCACGACCGCGCCGACCTGCCACGGCGCCCGCGCGAGGGAGAGCGGCAGCACGGTGAAGGCCGCCCAGCCGGCGGCGACGCGCAGCGCCCGCTGGGGGGTCGAGCGGTGGTCGGCGAAGGTCGCCCAGGCGATCGCCACGGCGGGGGCGAGGAGCGAGGGCAGCATCTGGACGAGGCCGATCTGCTCGCCCGTGAAGCCGAGGCCGCGCAGGTAGGCCGCGAAGTACGGCAGCATCGTGCCGACGTTCCCGTAGTAGAGGAAGTAGAACAGGCGCAGGCGCGTCGTGGGGGCCATCGGCTCGGGGCTGGCTTACCATGGCGCGCGGACGAGGAGGCGAGCGGTGGGAGAGACCGTCGGGATGGTGCTCTGCGCGGGGCTCGGCACGCGCCTGCGGCCCCTCACGGCCCGCGTGCCGAAGCCGGCGGTGCCGGTCTGCGCCGCGCCGCTCGTGCGCTTCTCGCTCGCGCTCCTCGCGGGCGCGGGGGTGCGCCGGGCGGTGGTGAACGTCCACCACCTGCCGGACGCCATGGCGGCGGCGGCGGGCGCGGCCGCGGCGGCGCTGGGGCTCGACCTCGCGGTCTCGCGGGAGCCGGTCATCGCGGGCACGGGGGGGGCCCTGCGGGAGGCGCGGGCGGCGCTCGCGGGCGCCGGGGAGATCCTGCTCGTGAACGGCGACGTCCTCTTCGACGTCGACCTCGGGGCGGCCCTCGCCGCGCACCGGGCCTCGGGGGCCCTCGCGACGATGCTGCTCCTCCCCATGCCGGCGGGCGCGCGCTACGCCTCGGTCGAGGTCGACGCGGGGGGCGCCGTGCGGCGGATTGCGGGGGCGTTCGGTCCGGGGGGGAGGGGCTCACCCCGTGGCACTTCACGGGGGTGCACGTCCTCTCGCCGGCCCTCCTCGACCACGTGCCGGCCGCGCCGTTCGAGTGCGACGTGAACCGCCACGTCTACCCGCCCCTCATGGCGCGGGGCGCGGTGCGCGGGCTCGTCGTGGAGGGCTACTGGAACGACCTCGGTACGCCCGCCCGCTACCTCGAGGCGAGCGCGGACCTGCTCCTCGGGCGGATCCCGCTCGGCCGCTTCCCGGGGGCGGACCCGTTCGCGGGGACCCGGCTCCTCGCGCCGGGCGTCCGGGCCGCGGCGGGGGCGCGCGTCGACCGGGCGGCCGTGGTCGAGGCGCCGGCGTTCGTGGGGGAGGGCTGCACGGTGCCGGCGGGCGCGCGGGTGCGCGACGCCGTCCTGTGGGACGGGACGGCGCTCGCCCCGGGCGAGGTCGTCGAGCACGCGATCGCGGCGGGGGGCGAGCGGGTCCGGGCCGGCTAGGGAAGGCCGGGCGCTACACCCTCACCTGCGCGAGCACGCAGGTGACGTTGTCCACGCCGCCGGCGGCGTTCGCCTCGTCGACGAGCCCCTGCGCCGCGTGCCGGATCTCGCCGGCGTTCGCGCGGATCACCTCGGCGATGCGGGGGTCGGGCACCATCCCCGAGAGGCCGTCGGAGCAGAGCAGGAGGATGTCGCCGTCCTCGAGCGGCTCGCGCCGGACGTCCACCTCCACCACGTCCTTCATCCCGAGCGCGCGCACGATGACGTTCTTGTGGGGGAACGCCTGGATCTCCTCGGGGGTGAGGGCGCGGGTCTTGCGGTAGTCGTTGAGGAGGGAGTGGTCCTCGGTGAGCTGCCGGAGCGCGCCGCGCCTCCACAGATACGCGCGGCTGTCGCCCACGTGGCCGACGAGGACGTGCTGCCCCCCCTTCGGGAAGGAGGCGGCGACGAGCGTCGTGCCCATGCCGCGCAGCCGCTGGTCGGTGGCCGCCCGCTCGAAGATCCGGAGGTTCGCGAGCTTCACGCCGGTGAGGAGCCGGTTCTCGTCCGGGCCGCGGGCGGGGTCGAGCTTGAAGGGCCAGGTCGCCTCGTCGTCGCGGCCGGTGAGCCGGAAGAACTCGGCCATCTCCTCCACGGCGATCCGGGCGGCGACCTCGCCGGAGGCGTGGCCGCCCATGCCGTCGGCGACGCAGCAGAGGCTCTCCTCGGGCAGCAGGAGGTAGGCGTCCTCGTTGTGGGTGCGCTTGCGACCGACGTCGCTCGTGCCCGCGAAGGTGAGACGCATCGTGGACGAGCCTATCACGGGACCACGATCTCCACGCCGGGTCCCGTCTCGACGAGGATCGCCCGCTCGGCCGAGTAGAGGTCGCCGTCGATGGTGAAGCGGGGCCGGTCGCCCTCCACCCGCAGCGTGCGCGCCACCTCGTCCTGCGCCACGCGGCGGCGCCAGGGACGGCCCCGCCGGATGCGCGGGACCGACAGGGCGAGCGCGGGGAGCGTCCCGGTCACCCCCACGGCGTGGAACGACCCGGGCTGCTCGTCGCACCGGTGGAACGCCCTGAAGCCGAAGCCGATGTCGGGGGTGGTGGCGGCGGCGAGCGCGAGGAAGGACCCGGCGGGCCACTCGTCCCCGTCGGTCTCGACGTGGAGCCGCTCGCGCCGCGCGAGGCTGGCGGCGAAGCGGCCGTTCACGAGGGCCGAGCCGAGCGCGCGGGCGACGAGGAGCGCCGCCATCGCGGGGGAGGAGCGGCCGGTCGCGTAGTAGGCCTCGAGGAACGTGACGACGGACCCGGTGCCGAAGATGAACCCGTAGCGGGGCTCGCCCCCGTCCGCCCGCACCCGGAGGAGGTCGCGCTCGACGGTGCGCAGCGGCTCGCCGTGGCGGCGGCGGGCGAGCACCTCGCGCAGGATCCGCTCGGGCCGGCCGTGGACGCCGTTCCCGTGGGCGACCGTGTTCATGGCGCCGCCCCGCAGGAGCGCGAGGCGGGGGAGCGGCTCGCCCGCCCAGGCCCGCGCGAGCGCGGTGAGGACGTAGTGCGCGGTCCCGTCGCCGCCGTTCACGCCGAGGAGGTCGATCCGCGCGGCGCGGAACGCCTCGAGCGCGCGCGCCAGCTCCTCCGGCGTGGACGCGTCGAGCAGCTCGCCGTCCCCCCGAGGAGCGCCCGCAGCCGCGGCGCGATGCCGGGGTGGCGGCGGTTGCGCCGGGAGCGCGGGTTGTTCACGATGCCGATGCCGCCCATGCCCGCGCTCGCCCCCGTCGATCCGCCGCTCCAGCTCGTCCTCGTCTCCCCGCAGATCCCGCCCAACACCGGCAACGTCGCGCGCACCTGCGCGGTGACCGGAGCGCGGCTCCACCTCGTGGGGCCGCTCGGGTTCTCCCTCGACGAGAAGGACCTCCGGCGCGCCGGACTCGACTACTGGGCGGAGGTGAGCCCGACGGTCCACCGCGACTGGCCCGAATTTGAGGCGCGCGCGCTCCGGGGTCAAACGGAAAAGCTGCACCTGTTCACGGCCCGGACCGGGCGGAGCCTGTTCGAGGCGCCCTTCGCGCCGGGCGACTTCCTCGTCTTCGGCCAGGAGCAGCTCGGGCTGCCGCCGGCGCTCCTCGCGGCCTGGCCGGAGCGCCAGGTCTCGATCCCGATGCGGGAGGGGATGCGGAGCCTCAACCTCGCGGTGGCCGCGGGCGTCGGGCTCTACGCCGCCCTGGCGGCGGTGGGGGGTGGCCGGGGTGTAAGATGATCGTGGATGAGCCTCCTCGACGGTCCCGGCGACCTCGCGCGCACCCCGCTCGCCGCGGTCCTGCTCGAGGCGCTCAACCTGCGCGCGAGCGGCGTGCTCGAGGTGGCCCACGGCGGAGGCACCTCGCGGCTGTGGTTCCGCGACGGCCGCCCCGTGGGGGCCCAGGTGTTCGCGGGCTTCAGGCCGCTCGGGCTGATGCTGCTGCAGGCCGGGCGCATCGACGTGGACACGCTCTCGAAGAGCCTCGTCCGCATGGCCGAGAGCGGCCGGCCGCAGGGCGAGATCCTCCTCGAGATGCGCGCGGTGTCGGCGGAGGACGTGGCGCGGGCCCTCGCGGAGCAGCAGGCGGGCTACATCGGTCTCCTCGCCGCGCTCGACGCCGGCGCGTTCGCCTTCGACGGGGTCGCCGCCGTCCCGGAGTGGACGCGCGGGAGCCGCCTGTCGCCGCTGCGGACGATCGTCGACGCGCTGGCGCGGCCGCAGGCGGGGGCGCTCGTCGCCGCCGCGCTCGAGCCGGCCGCGCTCGCCGGCGTCCGGCTCTCCCGGGGGGCGCGCCCGGCCGCGGAGGCCGTCGACTGGGCGCAGGCGGAGCGGGCCCTCGTCCTCGGCCTCGAGACGCCCGCCACGCTGGAGGCCGCCGTCGCGGTGCCGGGGGTCGCGCCCGGGCGGGCCCGCGCGCTCGTCGCGGCGCTCCTCCTTCTCGGGCTGGCGGTGCCGGCCGAGGCCGGCGGGACGGGCAGCATCGCGCTCGCGCTCGAGCCCGAGGCCCTGGCGCCGGCCGCGGCCGCGGAGCCGCTCGCCCCGAGGCCGCCCCGGCCCGCCGCGCCCCCCGCCGCCGCGAGGCCGACTCCGGCCGTGGCCGCCCCGCCGCCCGCCGCACCGGCGGCGGCGCCCGCGGCGCGCCGCAGCGATCCCGCCGAGGCGCGCGCCCGGCGGCAGCGCCTCCTCCAGCAGGCGATCCGCAACATGGGAGTGGGCCCCTTCGCCGGTCGCGACGGGGAGCGCGACGCCGCCCCGGCGGCCCCCGCGCCGCGAGCGCCGCCTTCATCGCCACCCCCGGCAGGGCCGACGCCCGGCGGCACGACGCACGAGTCGTCGCTTCGCGAGGCGCTCCTCGCGGCCATCCCCCGGGTCCGCGAGCGCGACCTCTTCGTCCGGCTCGGCGTGCCCGAGACGGCCGGGCGCGAGGAGGTGAAGAAGGCGTTCCTCGCGCTCGCGCGCCAGTTCCACCCGGACCGCTTCGCCTCGCCCGCGCTCGCCGATCTCGCGGTCCCGGTGCGGGACTTCTTCGCGGCGGTGAACGAGGCGTACGAGGTGCTCTCCGACGATTGCAAGCGCACCGAGTACCTCGCGAACCGCCGCGGCCAGGCGGCGGCGCACGCCGAGGCGGCGCGGGTCGACTTCCTGAAGGGCGAGGCCTGCCTCCGGACCCGCGACTTCCAGCGGGCGCGCGCCTTCCTCGAGGCCGCCGTGCGGGCCGAGCCGCGCCCGGAGTACGTCGCCTCCCTCGCCCTGGCCTGCTTCTCCGACCCGCAGCGCAAGGACAAGGAGCGCGCCCGGCGCCTCCTCGCGGAGGCCACGAAGGAGCGGGGCTGCGACCGCGCCTTCTTCGTCGCAGGCCTGCTCGCGTGCGACGACGGCGACGACGCCGCGGCGGAGCGCCACTTCCGCGCGGCGCTCGAGGCGAACCCGCGCAACGCGGACGCGCAGCGGGAGCTTCGCCGCGTCGAGGGGCGGCGAGGGCGCGGCTGACCCACATCGCCCCGCGCCGAGCGCGCCGCGGGAGGGCGTACCATGAGCGACGCCGCGCCTTGACGAACGCGCCGTTCTCGGGCGTGATCGCCCGTGCGGGTGCGCCCTCGAAAAGGCGCGGAAAGGCGGCAGCTTGGCGAAGCAGCACCTGCTCCTCGTCGACGGCGATCCGAAGTCCCTGCGCGTGATGGAGGTCTCGCTCAAGAAGGCGGGCTTCTCGGTCACGACCGCCGTGCACGGGCGCGACGCCCTGGAGAAGTGCGAGATCTCGCCGCCGGACCTCATCCTCTCCGACACGAAGATGCCGGAGATGGACGGGTTCGAGCTGTGCCGCCGGCTCAAGGACGACGCGCGCTTCAAGGGCACGCCGTTCATCTTCCTCACCGGCCAGAAGTCGGTGGAGTTCAAGGTGAAGGGGCTCGAGCTCGGCGTCGAGGACTACCTGACGAAGCCGATCTACATCAAGGAGATCGTCACGCGGGTGAAGATCCTCCTCGAGAAGAAGGAGAAGGAGCGGCTCGAGAAGAAGGATCTGAAGGCGAGCTTCGCCGGCAACCTCTCGGACATGGGCGTCGTGGACCTCGTCCAGACGCTCGAGATGGGGAAGAAGTCCGGCGCGCTGCGCGTGAAGGGGCGCAGCGGCGTCGAGGCGACCTGCTACTTCCGCGACGGGCGGATCCTCGACTGCGAGCTCGGCCGGGTGACCGGCGAGAACGCGTTCTACCGCCTCCTCAACTGGCAGGAGGGGGAGTTCGCCATCGAGTTCAAGCCCATCGAGCGCGAGGAGCGGATCCCCGTCTCGACCCAGGGCCTGCTCATGGAGGGCATGCGCCGCATCGACGAGTGGGGGCGCATCGTCGAGCAGCTCCCCTCGCTCGATCGCGTCTTCGAGATCGACTACGGCCTGCTCGCCGAGCGGCTCGCCGAGATCCCCGACGACGTGAACGCGCTCCTCAAGCTGTTCGACGGGCGCCGCACGCTCGAGCAGGTGGTCGAGGCGGCCGACTACGACGACCTCGCGGCGGCGGGCGTCATCTCGAAGCTCTTCTTCGAGGGGATCATCAAGGAGGTGTCCGCCCCGCCGCAGGCAGCCGCTCCCTCTCCCGGGCCGAGCCTCACCCCGGTGCCGCAGGCCGCCGCCCCGCGCGCGGAGCCGCCGCGCGCGGCGGAGCACGAGGGCGTGGACTGGTTCGCCGGACCGGTCGCGTCGGACGACGCCATCCGCCCCGCGCCGGCCGCGGAGCCCGCCGCCGCCCCCTCGCCGCCGAAGGTCCTGCCGTTCCCCCAGCGGCGCCGGGACGAGCCGGCCGCGCCCGCGGAGGCGGCCCCTGCCGCCCGGACGCCGTACCGCGCGCCCACCCAGTTCTCCATCCCGGTGCCGCCGCCCGGGACGGTCCCGCTCCCCGCGTCGCTCGGCGGCGCGCCCGCCCCCGTCTCCGCCGCGCCGGCCCCGGCCGACCCCCCGGCGTCGCGCGCGGCGGAGCCGGACCCCTTCGCGCACTTCGTGGCCGAGCCGCCCGCGTCCGCGGCCCCAGCGGCCGCGCCGGCGGCGCCCTCGACCCCCGCGATCCCCGCGGCGGCGGCGCCGCACCGTGCGACCCCCGCCGTCGCGGGACCGCGCCGCTCGAAGGGCGTCGTCCTCGGGGTGGCCGGGGCGATCGCCGTCGCGGCGATCGGCGGGGTCGTGCTCCTGAGCGGGAAGCCGGCTGCGCCCGGGGCCTCCGCGGCGACCGCGTCCAGGCCGGCGACCGCGACCCCGACCCCGACCCCGACCGCGACCCCGACCGCGACCCCGACCGCGACCCCGACCGCGACCCCGACCCCGGCCGCGACCCCGACCCCGACCCCGAAGTCCACCCCGGCTCCGGCCGCGACCGCGACGATCGGAGAGCCGACCGCCCAGCCCGCGGCCGCCGCCGCGCCGCGCCGCGCCGACGACGGCGACTACCGGCGGATCCTCTCGGCGGCGGAGCGGAAGTACGAGGCGGGTCGCTTCCTCGACGCCATCGCGGACTACCGCCGCGCGCTCGCCATCCGCTCCACGGGGCCCGGGCACGTGGGGCTCGCGCGCGCGCTCTACGACGCGAACCGCGCGGCCGAGGCGCTCCGCGAGCTCGACCGCGCGATCCAGGAGGACGGCCGGTACGCGCCGGCGTGGCTCCTCCTCGGGGAGATCCACCAGGGCGAGGGGCGGGCCCGGCAGGCGCGCGCCGCCTACGAGCGCTTCCTGCAGCTCGAGCCGAAGGGCGAGCGGGCCGCCGCCGTACGGGAGATCGTCTCCACCCAGCTCTGATTGGCCTTTCCCGACGTCGGGTGAAGGCGAACCACGCGGGCGCGGCTTCGACCCGAGCGCCCGGGAGGACCGGCTCGCGCGCGGGCCCGCCCCGGGTTAAGTTCCGCCGCCGTGAAGCCGACCGGCCTCAAGATTCTCGGCATCGAGACCTCGTGCGACGAGGTGATCTCGGCGGGGGGGCCGAAGAGGCCGGCCCCCCCGGGTGATGACCGATGAGAGTGCTCGGGATCGAGACCTCGTGCGACGAGGTGATCTCGGCGGGGGGGCCGAAGAAGCCGGCCCCCCCGGGCCCCCCGCGCGCTCCGGGGCAGGCTCATCCGCCTGCCCCTCCGCGCGCTGCCGTCTCGTCGCAGGATGAACGATGAGAGTGCTCGGGATCGAGACCTCGTGCGACGAGACGGCGGCCGCCGTCGTCGAGGACGGGCGGCGGGCGCTCTCGGACGTGATCTCGACGCAGATCGAGATCCACCGGCGCTGGGGCGGGGTGGTGCCGGAGCTCGCGAGCCGCAACCACGTCGTGCAGGTGATGCCCGTCGTGGACGAGGCGCTCGCCCGGGCTGGCGTCGGGCGCGAGGGGATCGACGCGGTGGCCGTGACGAGCGGCCCCGGGCTCGTCGGCGCGCTGCTCGTCGGCGTGCAGGTCGCGAAGGCGCTCGCGCTCGCGTGGGGGAAGCCGCTCGTCCGCGTGAACCACCTCGAGGGACACCTCGTCGCCGCCTTCCTGTCCGAGACTCCGCCGTCGTTCCCGTACCTCGGGCTCGTCGTCTCCGGCGGCCACACCTCGCTCTACGCGGCGCACGCGTTCGGCGACTACCGGCTCCTCGGCCACACCCGCGACGACGCCGCCGGCGAGGCGTTCGACAAGGGCGCGAAGCTCCTCGGGCTGCCGTACCCGGGCGGCGTCGCCATCGACCGGCTGGCGAAGGAGGGCGACGCGAACGCGATCCGCTTCCCGAAGGCGATCGTGAAGGGGGCGGACCTCGACTTCAGCTTCTCGGGGCTCAAGACCGCGCTCCTCCACCACGTGAAGCGGCACGGCGTGCCCGAGGGGAGGGGGCTCGCCGACCTGTGCGCGAGCTACCAGGAGGCGATCGTGCGCGCCCTCGTCGAGAAGGCCTTCCGCGCGGCGCGCCGGCTCCAGTTCGAGCGGGTGGTGCTCGCGGGCGGCGTCGCCGCGAACAGCCGGCTCCGGGCGGCGGTCGTCGAGCGCGCCGCGGAGTACGAGGGCATGGCGGTGTTCCTGCCGGCGCCGCGGCTCTGCACGGACAACGCGGCGATGATCGCCGTGGCGGGGACGCACGCGCTGCTGCGCGGGGAGCGGGCCGGGCCGGAGCTGAACGCCGACCCGGCCTGGCGGCTGTGAGGGACGCCCGCGGCCCCGGCGCGGTAGGCTCCGCCGCGGGCGTGGAGATGACCGAACGCTACCCGCGGCCGCGCGCGCTCCTCGAGAAGTACGGGCTCCGCGCGAAGAAGAGCTGGGGACAGAACTTCCTCGGCGACGAGGCGATCCTCGACGACATCGCGCGCCTCGCCGCGCCGCGGCCGGGCGACCTCGTCGTGGAGCTGGGGGCGGGGCTCGGGCACCTCACGGCCCGCCTGCTCGCCCGCGGCGCCCGCGTCGTCGCCGTGGAGCGCGACCGCGACATGGCGGCGGTGCTGCGCGGCGAGCTCGGCGAGCGGATCGCGCTCCTCGAGGCGGACGCGGCGCGGGTGGAGTACGCGAGGATCCTCCGCGAGCACGCGACCCCGACCCCGACCGAGGCCGCTTTCGGTTCTTCCCTCTCCCCCCGCGCAGCGGGGGGAGAGGGGGATCTTCACCCGACCTCGACCTCGACCCCGCCCCCGAAGCTCGCCGTCGTCGGGAACCTCCCCTACCACCTCACCTCGCCCATCCTCTTCTCGCTCCTCGACCAGGTCGAGCACGTCTCCCGCGCCGTGTTCCTCGTCCAGCGCGAGGTGGCGGAGCGGCTCGCCGCCGAGCCGGGGACGCACGCGTGGGGGATCCTCTCGGTGCTGCTGCAGCGCGAGGCGGACGTGTCGATCGAGCGGATCGTCCCGCCGGGCGCGTTCCTGCCGCCCCCGAAGGTGGACAGCGCGGTGCTGTGCGCCGTGTTCCGGCCGCCGGAGGACGCCCTCGCCGACCCGGCCCGCTTCCGCCGGCTCGTGAAGGGGGGGTTCGGGCAGCGGCGGAAGACGCTCGGGAACGCGCTCAAGGCGGCGCGGATCGTGGAGGCCGGCGCGCTCGCCCGGGCGCTCGAGGCGGCGGGCGTCGACCCGGGCCGCCGCGCCGAGACGCTCACGGTCGCCGAGTGGGCCGCGCTCGACCGCGCGCTCGGGACCGCTCCGGCCTGATTTCACGGACGCCCACCCGCTATCTCCGCCCGCCCACGCCCACCGGTCGAGCGGGCGCCCGTGAAAAGCTCCGAGCCCCTACGGGCCCATGGTGCGGGCCGTGGCGAGGAGGAGGCTCATGTTGCGCGCCCCGTTCTCGCCGAGGTACCGCCGGAACGCGGAGGCGTCGAGCCGCATCGTCCGGATGGTCGAGTGGACGATCTCGTCGTAGCTGGGCGCGTTCGGCTTCTTGAGCTCGAGGGCGATCTTCAGGATGGCCCGGTGGAACTTCGGGTCGATCCCCTCGCCCGCGCTCTCCTCGCGCGTCACCTGCCGCTCACCCGTCGCCACTCGGCTCGCCATCTCGAAGCGCCTCCCGCCGGCGTACCGCACCGAATCGAGGCGACGATACGTGACACCGCACGTCTCGTCAAGGCAGCCATGATCCGCGGATCACGTGATCCGCGATCCTAATGTCGTGCTCGCGGCATGTGAGGCGGCGTCGCAGGCTCGCTTGCGACCCCCCGCCCGGCGTGGCAAGCTCGCGCGCTCACGCGCGATCCGAAATGGAGCGGCCCCGGTACATCGCCGTCGAAGGCCCGGTCGGCGCGGGCAAGACGGTGCTCGCCCAGATCCTGGCCGATCGCTCCGGCGCCCGGCTGATCGCCGAGGCCGCCGAGGAGAACCCCTTCCTCCGCGGCTACTACGCCGACCGCCGGAAGCACGCCTTCCAGGCGCAGATCTTCTTCCTGCTCTCGCGCTTCCAGCAGCAGCAGGCGCTCTTCCAGCAGGACCTCTTCAGCCAGTCCACCGTGGCGGACTACCTGTTCCCGCGCGACCGCATCTTCGCCGCGCTGACGCTCGCCCCGGAGGAGCTGGCCCTCTACGACCGGCTCTACGAGCTCCTCGGCCCGCGCGTCGTGAAGCCGGACCTGGTCGTCTACCTCCAGGCCCGCACCGACGTGCTCCTCGCCCGCGTCCGCAAGCGCGGCCGGGACTACGAGCGGTCCATCGACGCCGCCTGGCTCGAGGCGCTCGCCCGGGCCTACAACGAGTTCTTCTTCCACTACGACGAGACGCCGCTCCTCGTGGTCAACGCGAGCGACATCGACCTCGAGGGCAACCCCGACGACGTCGAGGCGCTCCTCGGCGTGATCCGCAAGCACCGCAAGGGAAGGCAGCATTACGTGCCACTGGGCACGCGGGCGTATTAGAGTGTCACCCTCACCGATGGGCGGGACCCCGCCAGCCGGGGCCTACACCGGAGGTCGCCAGCCATGTCGACGCAGACTCCCGCGAAGAAGCGCGTCACCATCCACGAGCTGAGGCGGTTGAAGGAGGCCGGCGAGAAGATCGCCATGGTCACCGCCTACGACGCCACCATCGCGCGCCTCGCGGACGCGGCGGGCGTCGACTCGGTGCTCGTCGGCGACTCGCTCGGGATGGTCGTGCAGGGGCACGACTCGACGCTGCCCGTCACGCTCGAGCAGATGATCTACCACTCGACGGCGGTGCGCCGCGGGCTCTCCGCCGGCTCGGGCCGGCCCCACCTCGTCGGCGATCTCCCCTTCGGCAGCTACCAGGCGAGCACGGACGAGGCCGTGAAGAGCGCGATGCGCCTCGTCGCGGAGGGCGGGGTCGAGGCGGTGAAGCTCGAGGGCGGCGCCGACTACGTCGACGTGATCCGCCGCATCGTCCGCGCCGGCGTGCCGGTGATGGGCCACATCGGCCTCACCCCGCAGTCCGTCCACAAGATGGGCGGCTACGTCGTGCAGGGGAAGGACTCCGAGAAGGCGCAGCAGCTGCTGCGCGACGCGCGCGCCCTCGAGGCCGCCGGCTGCTACGCCATCGTCCTCGAGTGCATCCCCACCGAGCTCGCCCGGATCATCACGAGCCAGCTCCGCATCCCCACCATCGGCATCGGGGCGGGGCCGCACTGCGACGGGCAGGTGCTCGTCTACAGCGACCTCCTCGGCCTGGACCTCTCCTTCACCCCCAAGTTCGCGAAGCACTTCGCCGAGCTCGGGACCGCCGTCCGCGACGCGGTGGCCGCCTACGTCGGCGAGGTGAAGACCCGGACGTTCCCCGACGACGCGCACAGCTTCCACTCCTCCTCGGTCCGGCTCGTGCCGGCGCCGCAGGAGGACGACGACCGCGAGGAGCCGCAGGGCGGCGTGATGGGCGCCCCGGTCTGATCCGACGGCGTCACCCACACGAGAGCCCTCCGGCCCCGGCGCCCGCCCGGCGTCCGCGCGCGCACGGGGCGGAGTCGAAGAAGTGAAGACACCCGAGCTCGTCACCGATCCCGTGGCCTGGCAGGCCCGCTGCCTCGAGGAGCGCGACGCAGGCGCCCGCCTCGTGCTCGTCCCCACCATGGGGTTCCTCCACGACGGGCACGTCTCGCTGCTGCGCGAGGCCCGGCGGCGCGCGGGGGAGGCCGGCCACGTCCTCGTCAGCATCTTCGTGAACCCCACCCAGTTCGGGCCGAACGAGGACCTCTCGCGCTACCCGCGCGACCTCGCGGGCGACCTCGCGAGGTG
This sequence comes from uncultured delta proteobacterium, assembly GCA_963737085.1. GTDB lineage: Bacteria > Myxococcota > Myxococcia > Myxococcales > Anaeromyxobacteraceae > Anaeromyxobacter. The sequence continues at coordinate 176,733 of CAVTRR010000010.1, read as the reverse complement.
CGCCGCCGCCGGGGTCGACCGGGTCCTCGCCCCGAGCGACCCGGCGCTCGTGTTCGCGCCGGGGCACGAGACGTGGGTGCAGGTGGAGCGGGCGTCGCAGGGGCTGTGCGGCGCCGCCCGCCCCGGCCACTTCCGCGGGGTCGCCACCGTCGTCGCGAAGCTCTTCAACCTGACCCGCCCGCACGTCGCGCTCTTCGGCGAGAAGGACTACCAGCAGCTCGCGGTGATCCGCGCGATGGTGCGCGACCTCGCCTTCGCCGTCGAGATCGTGGGGATGCCCATCGTGCGCGAGCCGGACGGGCTCGCGCTCTCCTCGCGCAACGCCTACCTCGCGCCGGAGGCCCGCGCCCGCGCGCTCTCCCTCTCCAGGGCGCTCTTCGAGGCGCGCGACGCCGCGGCGCGGGGCGAGCGGGACGCGGCGGCGCTGCGCGCCCGCGCCCTCGAGCGCCTCGCGGCGGCCGGCGTCCGCCCCGACTACGTGGAGATCGTGGACCCCGCGACGCTCGCGCCCGTCGCCCGCGCCGAGCAAGGCGCCGTGATGCTCGTCGCCGCGTTCGTCGGCCCGACGCGGCTCATCGACAACGTGCGGCTGCCATGAAGGGCAAGGGCAAGGGCGCGGCGGAGGGCGAGAAGGTCGTCGCCACCAACCGGCGCGCCCGCTTCGACTACCAGATCGAGGACGCGTGGGAGGCGGGCCTCGTCCTCACGGGCAGCGAGGTGAAGTCGCTGCGCGAGGGGAACGTGAACCTCTCCGACGCCTACGCGCAGCCGCGCGGGGACGAGCTCTTCCTCGTGAACTGCCGGATCGGCGAGTACAAGCAGGCGGCCCACTTCGGCCACGAGCCGCTGCGGGACCGCAAGCTCCTCATGAACCGCGCCGAGATCGAGCGCATCCGCGGGAAGGTGGAGCAGCGCGGCTACACGCTCGTCCCGCTGCGCGTGTACTTCAAGGAGGGCTGGGCCAAGGTCGAGCTCGGCCTCGGCAAGGGGCGCGCCCACGAGGACCGGCGCGACGCGATCGCGGAGCGCGAGTCGAAGCGCGAGATGGACCGCGCGCTCGCGCGCAGCCGGCGGCGCTAGCCGCCGCGCCGGGAGGCGATCGCCGCAGGCGCAGCCGAGGCGATCGCCCGGGCCCCGGCGAGCAGGGGTGGGGCCCCGCGAGCTCTGCTCCTGCGCCCCCGTCGACCGGCGTTCGGTGCGGGATGGGCCCCGGAGCGCGCAGTCGGACGCCCCCGGCGAGCGCCAACGGTCTGCGACGGGACGCCCCCTCCGCCGGGGGGCGGGCGGTCCATCGATGGGGCGCCGCTCCCGCCGGGCCCCCGGGTCTGCTAGCGTCGTCCGGTGTTCGACCGGCTCATCCTGACGGACGATCTGGTGGACTGCCGCGGCGAGGCCCTCGCCGCGCGCGGCACGGTGCTCTCGCCCGAGGCGATCGCGGACGCGGCCTCGCGCGCCCGGCCCGGGCCCGCCCGCGCCCTCGCGGAGACGGCGCTGGCGGCGGACGTGGAGGCGCCGCTCGGCGAGCACGCCTACGCGCCCCTCTTCGCACGCGACGGCGCGCGCGAGGCGGTGCGCGCCGCGGTGCTCGCGGTGCGCCTGCCCGAGGTGCTCTTCGAGGAGCTGCTCGCGCTGCGGCGCGAGGCCTCGCCCATCCACCCCCACGCCTTCGCCACCGCGGCGGTGGCGGTGCGGATGCTGCTCGGGGTGGTGGGGGCGGCGCGGGGCGTCGCCAATCTCGCCGCCGCCGCGCTCCTCCACGACCTCGGCATGCGCCACGTCCCCCGCCGGCTCGGGCGGCTGCGCGAGCGCCTCGGCCACGACGAGGCCTTCCGCGTCGCCGAGCACCCGCTCCTCGGGGCGTTCCACCTCGCCCGCGTGCTCGGGCCGCACGCCGCGGTCTCCTCGGCGCTCGGTCACCACTGGCGCTGCGGCCAGGGCTACCCGGCGCTGCGCTCGCCGCCCACGCGCTCGATGGAGGTGGTGTCGGTCGCGAGCGCGTTCGCCGCCCTGACCCAGCCGCGCCCGTTCCGCTCGGGCGCCTACGACGCGCGCGGCGCCGCGGACGTCCTCGTCGGCGAGGCGGCGGCGGGGCTCGCCGACGCGACCACGGTGAAGCTGCTCGTCCACGCGCTGCGCGGCGGCGGCGGCGACCCGCGCACGGTGCGCTTCGGTCACGAGCGGCTGGGGCACGGGCCGGACGTGAACCGGCACGTCCACGTGACCGCGCCGCCGCGGAGCCAGGTCTAGGTGCCCGGCTCGTCGGGCAGGCCGGACGCCTCGCGCAGCGAACGCCAGCTGTAGATCCCGGTGGAGTGGCCGTCGGACCACTCGATCTGGATGGCGTAGTTCCCGACGGCGTCGATCCGCACGGGGCGGACGTCGGGCGGGATCGTGGCGGGGTCGAGGAGCTTCTTCCCGGTCCCCTCCTCGACGCACCCGGCGCAGGGGCAGAGGTCGCGCAGGCGGAACGCGGGGACGGTCACCTCCCGGCCGCCCGGCCAGAGGATCCGGAGATCCCCCTGCTCGGTCACGTCGATCGCCTCGGGGGGCTCGGGTTCGCGCTTCTTGAAGGAGATCCGGTCGAGGAGGCCCATGGCGGCTCTTCTTTGACGCCGCGCCGCGGCGCCGTCAAGGCGTTCGCGCGATGGCCGCGAGCAGCTCGGAGCGATCCTCGTGCGGCGTGGTGCAGGGGCGGCCGTCGGCGACGAGGAGCTCGGAGGCGCGCAGGTCCCGCGCCAGCCGCAGGATCGCCGACGAGCGGGTGCCGTAGGCGGGGTCGCCGTGGATGCAGGTCGCGGCGGCGGCGGGGCCGTCGCCGTGGACGGTGAGCAGCTCGCGCAGCCGCGCCACCGCGGGCTCGACGGGCCAGCGCGCCCGCACGAGGTCGCCGCGCGGACAGCTCCCGTCGGGCGAGCGCTCGGTCACGACGTGCAGGCCGGGCGCGAGGTCGCGCAGCGCGGCGCGCTCGCCGTCGTACCACCACAGGAAGGCGCTCTCCGCGTCCGCCACGAGGAGGTGGAAGGGGTTCCAGCGCTCCGCGGCCGTCGCCCGGAGCGCGTCGCGGGCGGCGCGCGCCGAGGGGGCGCCGAGGGCGAGGCCCACGAGCTCGCCGCGCGAGCGCCGCGCCGCGTCGGGGTACCAGTCGAAGGGCGCGTGGTAGTTCGTGAGCCCGGCGAAGACGCCGCGCTCGGAGACGCCCATCCACGTGCCGCCGGCGAGGAGGTCGAGCGGGGCGACGTGGCGGATCCCGCCGGCCTCGCGGAGCGCCCAGCCGGCGGAGGCGCGGCCGAGCCGCTCGTCCCGGTTGGCCGCGACGACGAGCGGCCAGCGGCGGTCCACCCGGAAGGCGACGGCGAGCGTGCACACGGGGGCGATCTACCCGGGCGCCGGCGCGGACGCAGCGCGGCCCGCGCGCCCGCCCCGCCGCATCCCCGGAGGGCCGGGGAGGGCGAGGACGGACGGGCCCGGCCACGCTGCGGCCGGGCCCGCGGGCCTGCGGCGCTACTTCACGCGGCGGGCGGTCCTGACGCGCTCGAGGAGCAGCTCGCGCTGCAGCGAGAGGGGGCGCGGCAGCGTCGGGCCGAGCTTGTCGAACCACTCCTTCTGGCCCTCGAGCTCCGTCTCCCACTCGCCGAGGTCGACCTTCATCGCGGCGCGGACGGCCTCCTCCTTCAAGTCGAGGCCGTTCAGGTTCAGGTCCTCCATGCGCGGCACGTGGCCGACGATCGTCTCCTGCGCGCCGATGCGGCCGTGCGACCGGTCGAGGATCCACTTGAGCGCGCGCATGTTCTCGCCGTAGCCCGGCCAGAGGAACTTGCCCTCCGCGCTCTTCCGGAACCAGTTCACCATGAAGATCTTGGGCGGGTTCGGGATCCGGCTCTGCATGTCGAGCCAGTGCTGGAAGTAGCTGCCGGCGTCGTACCCGATGAAGGGCAGCATCGCCATCGGGTCACGGCGCACGCCCTCCTTCAGCCCCTGCGCCGCGGCGGTGGTCTCGGAGCCCATCGTCGAGGCGAGGTACACGCCGTGCGCCCAGTCGAACGACTGGAGCACGAGCGGCATCGTCGTCGAGCGGCGGCCGCCGAAGATGAGCGCCGAGATCGGCACGCCCTTCGGATCGTGGGCGAAGCGCGAGAGCGCCGGGTTGTTCGCCATCGGCGCCGTGAAGCGGCTGTTCGGGTGGGCCGCCTTCTCCGTCGAGCCCTTCTTCCAGGGCTGGCCCTTCCAGTCGATGAGCTCGGCGGGGGCCTCGTTGTCCTTGCCCTCCCACCAGACGTCGCCGTCGGCGGTGCGGGCCACGTTCGTGAAGAGCGTGTCCTTCTCGATCGAGTGCATCGCGTTGGGGTTGGTCTTGAAGTTCGTCCCCGGCACGACGCCGAAGTACCCGGCCTCCGGGTTCACCGCCCAGAGCTGACCTCCGTCACCGACGCGCATCCAGGCGATGTCGTCGCCCACCGTGCGGATCGACCACCCGTCGAAGGTCTTCGGGGGGATGAGCATCGCGAAGTTGGTCTTGCCGCAGGCGGACGGGAAGGCCGCCGCGACGTAGGACACCTCGCCCTGCGGGCTCTCCGCCTCGAGGATGAGCATGTGCTCGGCGAGCCAGCCCTCGTTCTTCGCGAGGTAGCTCGCGATGCGGAGCGCGAGGCACTTCTTGCCGAGGAGGGCGTTGCCGCCGTAGCCGGAGCCGACCGACCAGATGGTGTTGTCCTGCGGGAAGTGGCAGATGAAGCGGCGGTCGGGGCTGCAGTCCGCGACGGAGTGCAGGCCCTTGTTGAACTCCTTCGACTGGCCGAGGCGGTCGAGGGCGACCTTCCCCATGCGCGTCATGATCCCCATGTTGAGGGCGACGTACACGGAGTCGGTGATCTCGAAGCCGACCTTCGAGAAGGGCGAGTCGGAGGGGCCCATGATGTAGGGCACCACGTACATCGTGCGACCCTTCATCGCGCCGTCGTAGATCGCGGAGAGCTTCTTGTACGCGTCCGCCGGCGCCATCCAGTTGTTCGTCGGGCCGGCCTGCTCCTTCGTCGGCGTGCAGATGAAGGTGAGGTGCTCGACGCGGGCGACGTCGCTCGGGTTCGAGTGGTGGTAGTAGCACCCGGGCCACTTCTTCTGGTCCAGCTGGATGAGGACCTTCTGCGCCACCGCCTGCTCGGTCAGCTGCTTCTTCTCGGCCTCCGAGCCGTCGCACCAGACGACGCGGTCGGGCTTGCACAGCTTCGCCATCTCGTCGACCCAGCCGAGGAGGTGGGGGTTGGTCGTGGGGCGATCGTTCGATGACATGCCGGAGGGTTCCTTTTTTGCGGAGCGTCGAAAAAAGCGAGTGGCGCCCGGCGGGTGGGTGCTCTGAAGGGGCCCAAACCTAGCGCACGGGGACCCTCGGAGTCGAGGCCCGAAATCGCCCCGGCAGATGGTTAACTCGGGGTTCCCGAGGCCGCACCGGGCTCGTATTTTCCCGTTCGGATGCACCCCCTCGCCCACGGCCCGGAGCTCCTCGCCCTGGCGGCCCGCTTCCGCGTCTGGGCCCCGAAGGCGCGGCGCGTGGACGTGCGCCTCGGCGGCGAGGACCACCCGCTCGCGCGCGGGGACGGGGGCTGGTTCGAGGGTGAGGTGGCCGGCGCGGGCCACGGCGCGCGCTACGCCCTCGTCATCGACGGCGAGCGCGTGCGTCCCGACCCGGCCTCGCGCAGCCAGCCCGACGGCGTCCACGGCCCCTCCCGGCTCTTCGATCCCTCGCGCCACCGCTGGACGGACGGCGGCTGGTCCGGCGTCGCGCGGGAGGACCTCGTCTTCTACGAGCTGCACGTCGGGACCTTCACCGCGGCGGGCACGCTCGACGCCGCCGCGGAGCGGCTCCCCGATCTCGTGGAGCTGGGCGTCACCTGCGTCGAGCTCATGCCGGTGCAGCCGTTCCCGGGGGAGCGGAACTGGGGCTACGACGGCGTGGCGCCCTACGCCGTGCACGAGGCGTACGGCGGCCCCGCCGCGCTGCAGCGCTTCGTCGACCGCGCCCACGCGCTCGGCCTCGCGGTCTGCCTCGACGTCGTCTACAACCACCTCGGCCCGGAGGGGAGCTACCTGCCGGAGCTCGGGCCCTGGCTGACGAGCCGCCACCGCTCGCCCTGGGGCGACGGCCTCGACTACGACGGGCCGGAGGCGGGGCCGGTGCGCGCCTTCATGGTCGGCGCCGCGGTGCAGTGGGTGCGCGACTTCCACCTGGACGCCCTGCGCCTCGACGCGACGCACGCGATCGAGGACGGGTCGCCCCGCCACCTCGTCGGCGCGATCCGCGACGCCGCGCTCGAGGCGGGGCGCGCGGCGAGGCGCGCGGTGCACGTCGTCGCGGAGGACGACCGGAACGACCGGCGCGTGCTCGATCCACCCCCCGGCGGCTGGGGCGCGTCCGCCGTCTGGGCGGACGACCTCCACCACGCGCTCCACGCCCTCCTCACCGGCGAGTCCGCGCGCTTCCTCCAGGACTACGGGCGGCCGGAGGACGTCGCGCGCGCGCTCGCCGAGGGGCTCGTCTACCAGGGGCAGCGCTCTGCGTACCGCGGGCGGGCGCACGGGACGGATCCCCGCGGCCTGCCCCCGTCGTGCTTCGTCACCTGCCTGCAGAACCACGATCAGGTGGGGAACCGTGCGCGCGGCGAGCGGCTCTCCCGGCTCGTGCCGTGGCCCGCGCTCCTCCCTGCGTCCGCGCTGGTGCTGCTCGGCTCGGGGCTCCCGCTCCTCTTCATGGGCGAGGAGTACGGCGAGGTCCGGCCCTTCCTCTACTTCACGAGCCACGGGGATCCGGCGCTCGCGAAGGCGGTCTCCGAGGGGCGGAGGCAGGAGCTCATCGCGCAGGGCGCGGGCGAGGTGCCCGACCCGCAGGCGCCGCAGACCTTCCGCCGCTCGAAGCTCTCGCACCGGCGGGACGGCCGCCACGGCGCGCTCCGCGCCCACTACCGGCGGCTGCTCGCCGTGAGGCGGCGGCACCGCGCCGCGATCGCGGCGGGCTGGCCGGAGGTGCGGCGCGAGGGGACGGCGTTCACGCTCGTCCGGCCCGGCCTCGTCGTGCGCGCGAACCTCGGGCCCCGGCCGGCGGGCGGGCTCGGGCCCTGGGGGCTCGAGCTCGAGGAGCGCCCCGACCGGTCGGAAGGCGCGGGCGCCGAGCCGCCGCACGCGATCGTCCGGGACCCGGGGCACGGGCTCGCGCCGTAGGGGTGCAGCGCGCGTCGCAGCCGCGACCGGGCAGTTCCCCGGTTGCGGTGACCGAAGCCGCGAGCTTCCCCGCCGCGGGAAGGGACGGGCCGTCGCGCCTGGTCGCTCCGCGCGCCGGAGGGGCCCTGATCCGGCGACGGCGCTGCCTGCACGTGGGCCGCGGCAAGCCCGGACGCGCCGCGGCCGCCTCGCGGCGGCCGCGTCACGTCGCTTGCAGCGCGGGCCGAAGCTGCGGCGTGTCCGGGGCGGCGCGCTGCGCTCCTACGGCGCGACGGCCCGTCCCGCAGGGCGGCCTCGTGGATGCCCGCTCGTCGGACGCGGACGGCTCTCACTTCTTCTCGAGCTTCTGCCGCAGCAGGTCGCCGAGGGTGCCGAAGCCCTTGCCGGAGGTCTTCGGCGCGACGGACCGCATGTAGTCGGCCGCCTCCTTGCGCTCCGCCGCGTCCTCGGCGCCGGTCTTGGAGAGCCGGATCCGGTGCTGCTCGTCGATGGCGAGGACCAGCGCCTGGAACGTGTCGCCCGGCTTGAACGACCGGCGCAGGTCCGAGCCGCGCGGCGTGCCGGTCTCGCTCGCGGGGACGAGGCCGCGGCCGCCGGCGAAGCGGACGAACACGCCGAAGCTCTCGACCTTGTCCACCGAGGCGGCGACCACGTCGCCCGGTTTCGGCGGCGGCGGCGGCGCCTGGCGCGGTGGCGCCTCGGGCGCGCCCTTCGGCTCGGGCTTCGGCGTGAGGGCCCGGACCGAGAGCGAGATCCGCTCGCCCTTCTTCGGGTCCTGCTCGAGCTTCAGCACCTGCACCTGCACCGCGTCGCCGGACTTGAGCAGGTCCTGCGGCTTCGACACGCGATCCCAGGACAGCTCGGAGACGTGCACGAGCCCCTCGACGCCGCCGAGGTCCACGAACGCCCCGTAGTCCTGCACGCTCGTCACGACGCCGTCGAGCACCGCGCCCGGCGCGAGCTTCTCGCGCGTCTCCCTGGCCTTCGCGGCGCGCTCCTCCTCGAGGAGCGCCCGGCGCGACAGGACCGCGTCCCGCTGGTCGGCCTTCTGCACCCGGAAGAGCAGCTTCTGGCCGACGAAGGAGGCGGGATCGCCGACGAAGCGGACGTCGATCTGCGAGACCGGGCAGAAGGCGCGCACGCCGTGGACCTCGACCTCGAGGCCGCCCTTGTTCACGGCCTTCACGACGCCCTCGACCGGCAGACCGGTGTGCGCCGCCTCGATCACCGCCTCGCGCGCGTGGTCGCGCGAGCCGTGGCCGTGCCCCTTCGAGATCACGACGCCGCGGTCGCCCGAGTGGACGACGACGCCGTCGACGATGTCGCCGACGCGGGCGGCCACGTTCCCGTCCGCGTCCTTCAGCTCGGTGACCTCGATCATCGCCTCGGCGACGCCCGAGCCGAGCTCGAGGAACGCGACGTCCTGGCCGAGCTGGATGATCTTGCCGGCGACCTTGTCGCCGACCTTGTGGCGGGCCCGCGGCGCGCTGGCCGCGCCGGCGAGCATGTCCGCGAAGGAGCCCTCGTCCGGCGCCTCCACCTCGGGCGCGGGCGGCGGCTCGCTGCCGGGGAGCTTCGGGCCGGGATCGGCGCGGTGCTCCTCGCGGTCGCGCGGGGGGCGCTCGCCCCGGCCGCGCCGCTCGTCGCGGGGGCGGTCGCCGCGCGCGGGCGGCCCGCGCCGCGGGGCGGGGGCGGGGGCGGGGGAGGCGCCGCGGGGCGCGGCCGGGCGCGCTCCGGCCTTCTCGTCCGCGAGCCGCTGCCAGAGCGGCCGCGGATCCTCCTTCGCAGGCTTCGCCGGCGAAGGCGCGAGCACCTCCACCTCCGGCGGCTCGATCTTCGCGCCGGCGGGGGGCGGCTTCACGTGACCCTTGCGGATCACCACCGGGCCCTGGGATCCGGCCTTCTTCTCCTCGGACATGCCGGCGTCTCATAGCACACCGCCCGCGTATCGCGTATGAGTGGCCGCATGGCCGACCGGCGCGTCGTGGTCTTCCTCTCCCACGCGGACGAGACCTCCCTGCGCCTCGCCGGGTCCTGCGCGCTGACCGCCGCCGCGGCGGGCGACCGGGTGGACGTCTACCTGTTCGGCCGGGCCGTGCCGGCGGTGGTCGAGGCCCACGGGGGGGAGGCGGACGACCCCGCCGTGCGCCTCCACGAGGCGCGCCGCGCCGGGACGTGCCGCCTGGTCGCGTGCAGCGCGAGCGTGGTGGAGGAGCGGGTCTCCCTGGACGACGCCGAGCGGGCGCTCGACGGGGTCGTCGGCTGGCCGACGATCCTGGAGTGGAGCCGCGGGGTGGTGGACCGCTTCTTTTTCTGACGGGAGCGCCCAATTGGATTGAGCCCGAGCCCCGAGCCCGAGCCCGGTATTCCGGGCGCGGGCTCGGGCGCGGGCTCGTTCACGGCTTAAGCCCGTTCGAGCAGCGCCGGACCCTTTCGGACGGGCCGCGGCGTCCCGGATGCGGCCGCGGCTTTCGCGACGGCCGAAACGGCGATATGCGGAAGAGCGAGCGGGCGTGGGGCGTTCTGCATGACGCCTTCCCCTCCTCCCCGCCGGAGCTTCGAGCATGGTGCACCTCGCGATCGATCGGCCCCCCTCGTCGGACCGTCCCGGTCCTTCCCCCCTCGCGCGCGGCGCCCTCGCGGCGCTGGCGCTCGCCGTCGCGCTCGGCGCCGGGTTCTGGCTCGGCCGGGCGACGGCGCACCGCGGCTCGCCGGAGGTCGCCGCGGCCCAGCCTCCCGCCGCCGCGCCGGCCCAGGCCCCCGCGCCCGGGGCGGTCACGCCGCCCGCTCCCGCCGCCGCGCAGGGCGCGGAGAGCGCGGCGCCCGCCGCCGGGCCGGTCGCCGCGGTCCCGGCGCCCGACGGGGCAGCTCCCGTCCAGGCGGCGCCCCCGGCGACGCCGGCCGGCGCGACCTCGCTCCGCCGCGCGGTCGTGACGGTCGCGGGCCCGCTCGAGCAGTCGATCGCGGCGGCGCTCGCGCCCGAGGACCGCGGGTCCGCGGAGGAGCTCACCGCGGTCGTGAACCGGCTCCTCGTGTGGGACCTGCTCGTGGCGCGGGACGGCCGCAGGGGCGACCGGCTCGAGATCCTCTGGTCGCCGGCGCAGCCCGCCGCCGACGGCGTGCCCGTCGCGCGCGAGCCCACGGTCGAGGCGGTCCGCTACGCGTCGTCCAAGCTCGGCACGGTGCTCGCCGCGTATCGCTTCCAGGCCGGGGGCGCGCGGTGGGCGAGGCACTACCGGCCGGACGGCAGCGAGGTGGAGGCGCGCCTCGTGGACGGCCCGATCGGCGAGTACGAGCAGGTGACCTCGCTCCTGCGCGACGGCCGGCGCCACAAGGGCGTCGACTTCAAGACGCCGGTGGGCTCCCCGGTGGTCGCGCCGTTCGAGGGGGTGGTGGAGCGGCGCAACTGGAACTTCGCCGGCAACGGCAACTGCCTCGACGTGCGCGACCTCGCCACCGGCCGGCACGCGATCTTCCTCCACCTCGACGTCGTCCCGAAGGAGATGGGCGCCGGGCGCCGGGTGAAGAAGGGGCAGGTGATCGCCTCGTCCGGGAACAGCGGCCACTCCTTCGCGCCGCACCTCCACTACCAGCTCGAGGACGGCGGGGGCCGCGTGCTCGATCCGTACGCGGTCCACCGGACGGAGCGGCGCGCGCTCTCCTCCGCCGACCGCCCCGCCTTCGAGGCCGCGCGCGCGCGGCTCGACGCCGCGCTGAAGGGGTGAGCGCCGCGCGCGGGGCCGCGACGGCGCGGCCCCCGCGCGAGCGGGCGAAAAGGGAGAGGGCCGCCCCCTCGCGGGAGCGGCCCTCGCCGTCTCAGGCTGCGCGGGCGACGGCTAGATCTTCCGGCCGCCCTCGGCCGCCCACTTCTCGAGCATCTCGGTGGTGACCGACTTCGGCCGCTCGATCGCGTAGCCGAGGCCGCGGTCCCACACGAGGTTCGCGAGCACGCCCAGCGCCCGGCCGACGCCGAAGAGGACCGTGTAGTAGTCCCACTCGCGGACGCCGTAGTACCACTGGATCACGCCCGAGTGCGCGTCGACGTTCGGCCACGGGTTCTTGGTCTTCCCGTGCTCCGTGAGGACGCCCGGCGCCACCTCGTAGATCATGTTCACGAGCTGGAAGAGCGGGTCGTTCGGGAGGTGCTTCTTCGCGAACTCGTTCTGCGCCACGTAGCGCGGGTCGGTCTTGCGGAGCACGGCGTGGCCGTAGCCCGGGATGACCTGGCCGGCGTTCAGGGTGTCCCAGAGGAACTGCTTCAGCTGCTCCTTCGAGGGCACCTGGTTGTTCAGCTTCTTCATCGTCGCCTGGATCCAGGCGAGCACTTCCTGGTTCGCGAGGCCGTGGAGCGGGCCGGCGAGGCCGTTGATGCCGGCCGAGTAGGCGTAGTACGCGTCCGAGAGCGCGGACGCGACGAGGTGCGCCGTGTGCGCCGACACGTTCCCCGACTCGTGATCCGAGTGGAGGATGAAGTACATGCGGGCGACGTCGTCGTACGGCTTCACCTGCCCGATCATCTTGGCGAAGTTGCCGCCGAGGTCGAGGCTCGGGTCGGACGGGATGTGCGTGTCACCCTTGTACTTCATGCGGTAGATGTACGCCGCGAGGACCGGGAGGCGCGCGACGAGCGTCATCGCGTCCTCGTACATCGGGTCCCACATGTCGACCTTCTTGAGGTTGCCCTCGCCGTACCGCTTGGCGAAGACCGACTCGCGCTGCATCGACACGATGCCGGCGGAGAACATCGCCATCGGGTGCGAGTCGCGCGGCATCGCGCGGAGCACGTCGATCACGTACTGGGGCAGCGTCTCGCGCGCCTTGAGGTCCGCCTGGACCTCCTGCGCCTGCTGCTTGGTGGGGATCTCACCGGTGAGGAGGAAGTAGAAGAAGCTCTCGACCGTCGGCATCGTGGCGCCGGCGACGTTGTGCTCCTTCAGGGCCGCGAACGTCTCCGGGATCGTCTTCCCGCGGAACCGGATGCCCTCCTGCGGGTCCAGGTACGAGATGTCCGTCACGAGGCTGCGGATGTCCCGCGCGCCGCCGATGCACTGACCGATGGTGACCTTGTCGATCACGATCTCGGCCAGCTCCTTGTTGAGCTTCGTGGTGCGAGGCCGGAATGCCTCGATCTTCTCCTTCAGCTTCTTCTTCAGGGCCTCAGCCATGGGTCATCTCCAGCCGAAAGATGTGGGTTACGGACGACTGCGAGCGCGGTGAACATGGTGAACAGCGGGGAACAGAGGGGCCGAATCCTACCCGCGCCTCCCTCCTCGGAGCAAACGAGATCGGGCGGCTAAGTCGTGGAGCCGGAAGGTCTATTTACGCGGACCCGCGGTTCGGGGACCGCCAGGATCGACCGGACGGACGGGCGCACGCCGTCCCGCAACCGCACGGATTCGTGCGGCTGGGGGGGCGGGCGGGAGGGCTCTGTGGTCGCCCGTCGCATGCGTGCGGGCGTGGCTCGCGCGCAGATCGGCGGCGCGGGTGCGTCGCGGTGCGACTCAGCGCCGCATACCGGCGGCGAGCGCGGCGGCCACCTCGGCCGCGACGTTGGCGGGCCGGCGATCGGGCGCGGAGGGCTCGGCCGGCGGGATCGGGGAGGGGTCGGGAACCGGGGACTCCACGGTTTCTGCAGCCCCCTTCCGCCCCGGCTTCTCCGCGCCGGAGGCCGAGCGGCAGGTCCGGCACCACGGCTGGTTGCGGATCGCGCCGTCCGCCATCTTGCGGAGGCCGAACTGCGAGAGCGGCCGCATCTTGTGGCACTTCAGGCACATGAGGGTGATGAACACCTCGTTGCCGTCGGCGTCGTAGACGGACGAGCGACGCCGCTTCGGCTTCGCGGGGGCGCCGGGCTGCTGCTTCCGCGCGGGGTCGAGCGCGCCGCTGGCGATGGCGGGCGCCACCATGACCTTGATGGCCATCTCTCGGATCCTCCTCTGGAGAGGTGGAGTGCCGCTCGGATGAGCGGTGAGGGCGAGGCTAGCGGCAGGGTCTGACAGCGGCGCCCGGCGCCCGGCCGGGCGGCCTCCGGCCCGCTACGCCCGGCCGAGGGCGGAGAACACCTGGAGCACGCCGGCGAGCGCGACGATGGCCGCGGCGGAGACCGCGGTCTTGGCGCTCGCGCGGAGCCAGGCGAGCGCCCCGGGGATGGCGAGGGCGAGGCCGAGGATGAGGCCGAGCGGCAGGCCGGCGAGGCTCAGGCGGAGGACGCCGAAGGACATGGCGACCTCGAGCGCGCTCGCGACGAGCGCGATGGCGGCGAGGCCGCCGCGGGACTGCCTCGAGAGGAAGAGCGCCGCCGAGGCGGCGAGCGCGGAGACGGCGAGGGCGAGGTGGAGGCTCATGCGGGCAGAAGGAAAATCACGTTCCCGCGGTGAAGTCACGCCCCCGACCCGCCGGCGCGTGGGCGGAGGTGGGACGCGCCGCGCCGGTCCACGCGCGATCACGATTCGCGAACCTTGGTCTAGCCGCGAGGATCTGCCGGAGCACGTACGGCATGATCCCGCCGTGGCGGTGGTACTCGGCCTCGATGGGCGTGTCGATCCGGACGGTCACCTTCACCTCCTCGACGGCGCCGTCCCGGCGCCGCACCGCGAGCCGGGCCTGCTGCCGCGGGGAGAGCGCGCCGGCCACGCCGGTGAGGTCGAACGTCTCCGTCCCGTCGAGCCGCAGGCTCTGGGCCGAGACGCCGTCGGGGAGCTGGCAGGGCAGGACGCCCATGCCGACCAGGTTCGAGCGGTGGATCCGCTCGAACGAGCGGGCCACGACGAAGCGGACGCCGAGCAGGGCGGTGCCCTTCGCCGCCCAGTCGCGGGACGAGCCGGTGCCGTACTCCTGCCCGGCCACGATGCAGAGCGGGACGCCGTCGCGCGCGTACTCGAGCGCCGCCTCGTGGATCGACACCCGGCGCGCGGTGGGCTGGTGGACCGTGACGCCGCCCTCGACGCCCGGCACCATGAGGTTCTTGATGCGCACGTTCGCGAAGGTGCCGCGCACCATCACGTGGTGATTGCCCCGCCGCGCGCCGTAGCTGTTGAAGTCGCGCACCTCGACGCCCAGGGACTGGAGGTACCGCCCCGCGGGCGAGGTGGGCTTGATCGAGCCGGCCGGGCTGATGTGGTCGGTCGTGACCGAGTCGCCGAAGATCGCGAGCGGCCGCGCGCCCGTGACGTCGCCGGGCGTGCCCGGCCGCGGATCGAAGGGCACGAAGTAGGGCGGCTCCTGGATGTAGGTCGACTCGGCGTCCCACGCGTAGAGCTTGCCGCCGCGCACGGGCAGGGCGTTCCAGCGGGCGTTCTCGCCGAAGCCGCCGCCGTAGTTCTCGCGGTAGGCGGCAGGGTCGCCGGCGGCGGCGCGCAGCGCCTCGATCTCGGCCCCGGTGGGCCACACGTCCCGGAGGAACACCGGCCGCCCGTCCCGTCCGACGCCGAGCGGCTCCTCGTCGAGGTCCACGTCCACCCGCCCGGCGATGGCGAAGGCGACGACGAGGGGCGGGCTCATGAGGAAGTTGGCCTTCACGCTCTGGTGCACCCGGGCCTCGAAGTTCCGGTTCCCGGACAGCACCGACGCCGCCACCACGTCGTGGTCGACGAGGAGCTTCTCGAGCCGCGCGTCGAGCGGGCCGGAGTTGCCGATGCAGGTGGTGCAGCCGTAGCCCACGACCTGGAAGCCGAGCGCGTCGAGGTCCTTCTGGAGCCCGGTCTCCTCGAGGTAGCGCGAGACGACGCGCGAGCCCGGGGCGAGGGAGGTCTTCACCGTGGGCCGCACGGTGAGCCCCCGCGCCACCGCCTTGCGGGCGAGGAGCCCGGCCGCGAGCATCACGCTCGGGTTCGAGGTGTTCGTGCAGGAGGTGATGGCGGCGATCACCACGTCGCCGTGGCCGAGCTCGACGTCCGCGTCGGCGAGGGGCGGGCGCGCCGCCGCCCCGCCGCCGGCGCCGGGCGTCGGGCGGTTGTTGATCATCTCGTACTCGGTGAGGGTGCTCGTGTTCTTGCGGGCGCCGTTCGGCACCGAGTCCGAATCCTGCAGCCCGCCGCCGGGAAGCGACGGGCGCGCGTCGCCGCTCTCGTGGCGCCAGCGCCGGCCGAGCTCCTCGGCGGGCTTGCCGTAGCCGCTCGCGTCCTTGCGGGCGAGGAGCTCGCGGAAGGTGGCCTTGAGCGCCGGCAGCTCGATGCGGTCCTGGGGGCGCTTCGGCCCCGCCACCGCGGGCCGGATGGTGCCGAGGTCGAGCTCGACCACCTCGCTGTAGTCCACCTCGCCCGGCCGCGGGATCCGCGTGATCCCCTGCGCCCGGAAGTAGGCGCGGAACGCGTCCACGAGCTCGCGCGGCCGCCCCGTCGCCTCGAGGTAGCGGGCCGACTGCTCGTCGGGGGGGAAGAAGCCGACCGTCGCGCCGTACTCCGGCGCCATGTTGGAGATGGTGGCGCGCGCCGGCACCGGCAGCGACGCCGCGCCCTCCCCGAAGAACTCGACGAACTTCCCCACCACCTTCTGCCTGCGGAGGAGCTCCGTGATGCGCAGCACGAGGTCCGTCCCGGTGACGCCCTCGCGCAGCTCGCCCGCGAGGTGCACGCCGACCACGTCGGGCGTGAGGAAGACCATGGGCTGGCCGAGCATCGCGGCCTCCGCCTCGATGCCGCCCACCCCCCAGGCGACGAGGCCGAGCCCGTTCACCATGGGCGTGTGCGAGTCCGTGCCGACGAGGGTGTCCGGGTAGAAGAGGCCGCCCTGCTCGAGGACGCCGCGGGAGAGGTACTCGAGGTTCACCTGGTGGCAGATGCCGATCCCGGGCGGCACGATGCGCAGCCGCTGGAACGCCTGCGTGCCCCACTTGAGGAACTCGTAGCGCGCGAGGTTGCGGTCGAACTCGAGGTCCATGTTGAGGCGCAGGGCGTCGGGCGAGCCGAACGCGTCCACCTGCACGGAGTGGTCGACGACGAGGTCCACCGGGACGAGCGGCTCGACGGCGAGCGGGTCCTTGCCGAGCCGCTCCACCGCGGCGCGCATGGCGGCGAGGTCGACGAGCAGCGGCACGCCGGTGAAGTCCTGCAGGAGCACGCGCGCGACGACGAACGGGATCTCCCGCGTGCGCTCGCCGCCGGGCCGCCAGCCCGCGAGGGCGCGCACGTCGTCCTCCGCGACGCGCCGCCCGTCCACGTTCCGCGCGAGGGACTCGAGCACGATCCGCAGGGACACCGGCAGCCGGGAGATGGGACCCAGGCCCGCCTCCTCGAGGGCGGGCAGGGAGACGAGCCGGCCCGTCCGCCCGGGGGAGATCTCGAAGGTGCGCGCTGCGCCGAGCGGGTCCGCCGTGGTGTCCATGCGTAAAGCTACTTACCGCCCGGCGGGGGATCGGCAAGCGGTGAGACGGGTGCCCGGCGCCCGGCCGGCGCCGCGCCGGGCGCTTCGAGCGCGAAAAAGGAGACCGCCCGGCGCGGGCTGCGCGCCGGGCGGTCCGGGTGAGGCTCGGTCAGGCGGCTAGTGGCACGCCTGGCAGGACTCCTCCTCGTCGCCGCTCCACGGATCGGTCGGCGTCGGGTCCCACGTCTGCAGCTTCATGTGGGCCTTCGCGGCGTCGGAGTCGTGGCAGCCCATGCACGGCAACCGCGCCGCCTTCGTCGCCCAGGTGCCGCTCGACGTGCCGTCGGGGTGGCAGGTCTCGCAGCTCCGCACGTCCTGCGGGAACGTGATGTCCCAGTTCCGGCCCGCGACGGGATCGCCGTTCGCGTAGTCCACCGTGGCGAGGGGGGTGAACAGGCTCGAGCCGTAGTGGACGGCGTGCACGCGCTTCGAGATCGGGCGCGCGCCGGTCCAGCCGCTGCCCGTCGCCGCCTGCGGCTGGTAGTCGTGGCAGGCGCCGCACTGATCGACGGCGGCGTCGCCGAAGATCTTGTAGTGGCGGCTGTAGTCGAGGATGTAGCCGCGGCCGTCCGGCCCCTGGTGGCAGGAGTCGCAGTTGCGCGCGACCGGCTTCTCCTGCGCCGCCGTCTTCACCTGGAAGGTGACCACCGCGACCGACGGGGTCTTGTAGTCGGTCGCGCTCTTGCGGCCGCGGTCCCCGATCTCCACGCTCGCCACGTACGTGCCGGGCGGGAGATCGTCCACCGGATCGAGCTGGTAGGTGATGTCGGCGGCCGTGCGGGTCGCCTTGGGATCGTCGTTCGCGGGGATCGTCCGGCGCGCGACGTTGTTGGACGGCGTCGAGCCCGTGGGCAGGTGCACGACGGAGTCGAGCCCCAGGGTCGTCGCGAGCGCGCCCGCCGTCACCTGGACGGCGAAGGCGCGCCC
Source organism: uncultured delta proteobacterium (assembly GCA_963737085.1). Classification (GTDB taxonomy): domain Bacteria; phylum Myxococcota; class Myxococcia; order Myxococcales; family Anaeromyxobacteraceae; genus Anaeromyxobacter. The sequence goes on along the minus strand of CAVTRR010000010.1, from coordinate 159,237 downwards.
GAGGTTCCGGCTGCGGACGGCGAGCTTCCCGGCCTGGTTGTAGGCGATGGCGCGCCGCGCGAACGCCACGTTCGCGTTCAGCCACGCGACGAGCTGGTCCACGGTCACGTTGGCCGTATCCGCGAAGGTCGCGGCGGTCGTCGTGACGGTGAAGGTGCCGAGCTTCAGGTAGTCACCGCCCGTCGCGTCGTAGGCGACGACGTCCTGGCCGTTGTCCACCTTGAAGGCGAGGTTGCTGCCCACCGGGACGGCGAACGGCTCGGTCCCGGTCGCGACGACCGCCGCCCGCGCCGCCGTGGTGAGGACCGGCATGCGCTTCGCCCGCGGGCCGCTCACGAACAGCGAGGCGCTGGTGAAGAGGCCGTCGCGCGCCGGGCAGGGCGAGGTGGTGCAGCCCTCGGCGGACGGATCCTCGGCGACCGTCGTGTGGTCGATGAGGGAGCCCGTCGTGACGTCGGTGAGCGCGATCGTGACGACCGGCGCCTCGCCGGCCACGAAGTGCGTGCCGTTCGCGGGGGTCGAGACCGTGAGCGCCACCTGGAACTCGGGGACGTTCCGCTCGTCCTTCGTGGTCCAGTCGTGCACCTCCGCGACCGGGAACATGCCGGACGGGCCATGGCAGATCGCGCAGTTCTGGTCGGACGCGGCCGGACCGCCGGCGTGGTTCGCGCCCGTCGCGAAGTTCACCGTGTCGTGGCAGGAGCCGCAGGCCTCGCGCGTCGGGTTCGTCTTCCAGGCGTCCACGTTCGCGCCGGTGCCCTGGTGGCACTTCTGGCAGTTCTCGATCACCGCCGGGAACTCGGCCTTCCACCACTCGTGCTTCGAGTCGGCGTAGCCCCAGATCGCGTACTGGCCGTTGTCGGCGGACTCGTCCGCGGTCGTGGTGGGGTTGTCCCAGACGACGCCGTCGGGGCCGGCGAGGCTCGCGAGCTCGCCGCCCGCGTGGATCTTGTGGATCATCACCTTGAGGTCGAGGCTCTCGCCGCCGTTCGCGTCGACGCTCCCCGGCACGTGGCAGGTGGCGCAGTTCTCCACCGTGAGGCGGTCGCCGCCGTGCCCGTGGAACTCCTCGCCGTGGCAGCTCTTGCAGACGCCGGTCTGGACGATGTCGCGCGTCACCGTCGCGGCCGCGCCGTCCGGGACGAAGTCGAAGCTCGCGTCGGCGGTGGGGCCGGAGTGGCCGCCCATCATGATCGAGACGCGGTGGGTGAGGCCGCGCTCGTAGGCGACGGGCGTCGCCCCGGCCATGGCGCTCGAGAGATCGGTGGCGAGGACGTAGGTGTACGAGCCGTCGCCGTGGTTCGTGAACGTGCCGTTCGACTCGCGGTAGGCCTGCACCGCGGTCGTGCCGGCCGGGTTCGGGAAGCCGCTGCCGGTGACCGTCTCGGTCCTGTAGACGTAGGGGACCCAGCGGCTCGCGTCGCCGGTGGCGGGGGGCGGGACGAGCTTCGCGATGGTCGCGGCCACGCTCGGGACGTCGAGGACGGGCGCGCCCGCGTCGTCGACGACGGTGAACTGGACCGTCGCGACGCCCGCGGCGTCGGCGGTCGCGGCCGTGATGGTCGCGTCGACCGTCTTCTTGCCCGCGGCGAGCTCGCCGGTGCCGAGGTACGCGGAGCCGTGCAGGCTCGCGATCTCCACGGTCCCGCCGCCGGGCGTGCCGTTCGAGATGGTGACGCTGCGGCCGTCGCCGCAGGAGATGGTGGAGGTGCCGTCGTGGTTGTCCGCGACGGTGCACGAGGTGCCGTCCGCGCCGTCCACGCCGGCGGCGCCGTCGCGCACGGTCACCGTCGAGCCGTCCGTGCAGGAGATGGTGTACGTGGCGTCGCCGTTCGCGGTGACGTCGCAGGAGCTGCCGTCCGCGCCCGCCGCGCCGTCCGCGACGGTGACGGGCGTGCTGCCCGGGCACGCGATGGTGTACGTCCCGTTGCCGTTCGCGGTCACGGTGCAGGAGCTCCCGTCCTGCCCGGCGGGGCCGGACGGACCGGAGGGACCCGTGGGGCCCTGCGGTCCGGCGGGGCCGGTGGCGCCGTCGCAACCGAGGGTGATCCCGCCTACCAGCGCACAGAGCATCAACGACCGAAGCCTCATGGCCTCTCCTGTGAGATGCGCGGATACGCGCACCCGAAATGAGTACGGCGGGCACGCTAACGGAGGGAAATGAGCCCATGAGTTGACGTGGATCACTTACGACATGAACATGGTACAAATCGTCGCACCTTTTAGAGGAAGGCCGGCGGCGCTGCGGCCCAGGGTCGCCCGCGCGGCGAGCCGGGCGCGCGGGCAGGCTCGCCGCCATGTAGGGTCGGGCCTCCGGCCCCGAGGATCCGCGCATGCCCGTTCCCTCCCAGCTCTACCGCCCCGCGCTCGGCCTCCTCACCGACTTCTACGAGCTGACGATGGCGTACGCGGCGTGGAAGGGCGGCGCCGCGCGCCGCGAGGCCTCGTTCGTCCTCTCCTTCCGGAAGAATCCCTTCAAGGGCGGCTTCACCGTCGCGGCGGGGCTCGAGACGGCGATCGATCTCGTCGAGCACTGGCGCTACGGCGAGGAGGACCTCACGTTCCTCGGCGAGCAGCGCGGCGCGGACGGCGAGCCGCTGTTCGAGCCGGGCTTCCTCGAGGCCCTCCGCAGCCTCGCCATGGACGTGGACGTGGAGGCGGTGCCGGAGGGGACGGTGGTCTTCCCCCACGAGCCGCTCGTGCGCGTCTCGGGCCCCGTCATCCCCTGCATGCTCGTCGAGACGGCGCTCCTCGCCGTGGTGAACTTCCAGACGCTCGTCGCCACCAAGGCGGCGCGCGTCTGCCTCGCGGCGCGCGGCGAGCCGGTGCTCGAGTTCGGCCTGCGGCGCGCGCAGGGGATCGACGGCGGCCTCGCCGCGAGCCGCGCGGCGTTCGTGGGCGGGTGCCACGCCACCTCGAACACCCTCGCGGCCCGGCTGTACGGGATCCCGGCGCGCGGCACGCACGCGCACAGCTGGGTGATGCTCCACGACTCCGAGCTCGAGGCCTTCCTCGCCTACGCGCGCGCGCTGCCCGGCAACTGCGTGTTCCTCGTCGACACCTACGGCACGCGCGAGGGGATCCTCCACGCCATCGAGGCGGGGCGCTGGCTGCGCACGCAGGGGAAGGAGCTGATCGGCATCCGCCTCGACTCGGGCGACCTCGCCTGGCTGTCGCAGGAGGCGCGGCGGCTCCTCGACGACGCGGGCTTCCCGAAGGCCGTCATCTTCGGCTCGAACGAGCTCGACGAGACCGTGATCGAGAGCCTCAAGGACCAGGGGGCCCGCATCGCGACCTGGGGCGTGGGGACGCGGCTCGTCACCGGGCAGGACGACGGCGCGCTCGGCGGCGTCTACAAGCTCACGGCGGTCCGCGCCGCGGCGGACGCGCCGTGGCAGCCCCGCATCAAGCTCTCCGAGCAGATCGAGAAGACCACCATCCCCGGCCTCCTCCAGGTCCGGCGCTACGCGCGCGGCGACGAGTTCGTCTCCGACGCCATCTACGACGAGTCGCTCGGCATCGACGCGCCGGCCGTGATCGTCGACCCCATCGATCCGCTGCGCCGCCGGAAGATCCCGGCGGAGCTGCCCGGCGAGGACCTGCTCGTGCCGATCTTCCGGCGCGGCAGGCGGGTGTACGACCCGCCGCCGCTCGCCGGCGTCCGCGCGCGCACGCTCGCGCAGCTCGCCCGGTTCCACGCCGGCGTGAAGCGCTTCATGAACCCGCACCAGTTCCCGGTGGGCCTCGAGCGGCGGCTGCACGACCTGCGCGCCGGGCTCGTGCTCGAGGCGCGCGGGGTGACGCGCTGACGACGCGCGCCGCCCGGATTTCGCGAGAGCGGGTGAGTGGAGGGGCGCCTCGGTGGCGCCCCTCGAGTCGATGGGATGGCGTCTACAGCTCGGGGATCTTCACGTCCGTTCCGTTGACGAGCCTGACCTCCTCGACCGTGAACGCCCCCTTGCCGAGGATGGCGGTGGCGGAGGCGGCGCCGAGCGTCGAGGTCGCCGTGCGCGCCTGGACCTGGATGAGGTGGTCGCCGACGCCGACGTCCGCGGCGCCGAAGAAGAACGCGTGCGCCGCCTCGGTGTCGAGCACGAGCTGGAGGATCTCGTCCTGGTACGCGCAGCCGTCGAGCGCGATCGTGCCGTCGGCCAGGATCTCGCAGCTGAAGCCGTCGAACTGCGCCATGAGGTACTGGCGGCGGCGGTCGAACGTCACCGATCCGGGGGAGGCCTCGACGCCGTCGACGAGGACCCGGACCTCGATCTTCGCCTCGGCCTGGCTCTCGCTCTTGCGGTACTGGCTGCTCGACACCGTCGTGTCCGTGACGAGCGACGTCACGAGGGACACGCCGAAGACCAGGTCCTTCTGCTGCGACGTGTGGATCGTCCCCGACATGATGTCGCCCCAGTCACCGGTGTTCGCGCTCGCCGCGACCCGGGGCAGGGTCTTCATGTCCCCCATCTGCATGTTGATCTTCGCCGACTGCGCGAAGGCCGTACCCGAGAGGAGCACCACCGCGAGGACGAGCCTGCTCGACCAGTTCATCTCGACGTCCCAACCTTTTCTTGGAGGAGTTGACCTTCGGAGCTTCAGCCTGACTGCCCGCGCGCCGATCGCGCGGGCGGGCGGGATGTAGGCAGCCGTGCCGCCGTCCGGTATCCCCCCCGGCGGCGGCGTGACGGGTTCCACCGTAGGTGTTGGCCGCGGACAGGACGTCGCGTGAGAGCGCACCGGACCTTCACTCGCCGAGCAAGCGCGCGACGCTCCTCGAAGATCGCCGGCGAGGAGCCTTCCTCGCCTCCCCGTCCCCCGCGCGCCGGAAGGCTCGTACGCGGGGTGAGCGCCGGTCTGCTCTGTTGGGTGACGCCACGGCGGGCTCACGCGAGCGAGCAGAGCGGCCGGAGCTCGAGCGCGCGCCGGGCGTTCCACCCCCAGTGAGAGGTGCGGCCGCGCGCCACACGTCATCGACTCGCGGTGCCGCGATCGGCGGGTCCCTTCACCTTCGCCGCGCGGCCGGGTAGCGTTCCGCCGTGTTCACGATCCTCCCCGCCGCCTCGCCCGCCGACTGGGACCTCTCCCGCGCCCTCTTCCGCGAGTACGAGCGCGAGATCGACGCGTGCTGCTGCTTCGAGGGCTTCGAGGCGGAGCTCGCCGAGCTGGAGCGCCGGTACGCGGCGCCGGAGGGGCGCCTCCTCCTCGCCTTCGCAGACGGCGAGCCGGCCGGGTGTGGCGCGTTCAGGCGGCTCGAGGAGGGAGTCGCCGAGGGGCGGCGGCTGTACGTCCGCCCCGGCCGGCGCGGCGGGGGGCTCGGCGGCGCGCTCGTCCTCGCGCTCCTCGACGAGGCGCGGCGCGCGGGACACCGCGCCTTCCGGCTCGAGACGGTGCCGGGGAAGATGTCCGCGGCCGCCGCGCTCTACCGGCAGCTCGGCTTCCGCGAGATCCCGCCTTACGGCCGGCACCCCGTCTCGGGCGCGCTCTACATGGAGCTGGCGCTGCCGCCGCGGCCCGCGGACGCCGAGGCGGGCGAGAGCGGCAGCACCATCTCGAGGGCGTCCCACCGCTCGCCGCTGCGGCGCGGGTAGGCCGCCTCCAGGACGCCGCGGCGCTCGAACCCGTGCTTGAGGTAGAGCGCGATCGCCGCGGGGTTGTGCGGGAACACGTGCAGGACGACCTCGCGCGCGCGGCGCGCGCGCGCCCACGCGACGCAGGCCTCGACGAGGGCGTCGCCGATCCCCTGCCGCCGCCGCCCGGCGCGGACGAGCATGCCGAGCTCCGGCGCGAACAGGCCGACGATGGCCGCGAGCCCGGCGGGCGGGCCTCCGGCCTCGTCCTCGGCGACGAGGATGGTCCCCTCGCCGGTGGCCATGAGGTCCTTCCAGCGGGCGCGCACCTCGCGGCGGGGGATGGGCGGCTCGTTCGCGAGCCAGAGCCCCTCGGCGGCGACCGCCTCGAACAGGTCGAGGCACGGCTCGAGGTCGGCCTCCACGAGCGTCCGGACGCGCACGCCGGGACGGTAGCACGGGTGCCCGCGCGCGGGCGGGCCTCGGTGCCGCGGCGCGGTTTCGGGTAAGTTGGCGGCCATGAGCACGCCGAACCCGTGGACCGTGGTCCCCGCCGCCGACTACGAGCGGCACATGGGCGTCGAGGGCGTCGATCAGCTCGCGCCGCTCGCCGCCATCTTCCAGGAGGTCTACCTCGCGGCGCAGCCGGACCGCGTGCTCGTCCTCGGCTGCGCGACGGGCAACGGCCTCGAGCACGTGGACCCCGCGGTGACGCAGCGGATCGTGGGGGTCGACGTGAACCTCCAGTACCTGGGGGTGGCGCGGCAGCGCTTCTTCCACCTCGGGCCGCGCCTCGAGCTCTTCTGCTCCGAGGCCGAGAAGTTCCGCGGCGCCCAGCCCGGCAGCTTCGACCTCGTGCACGCGGCGCTCATCCTCGAGTACCTGCACCCCGAGGTCCTCGTCCGGAAGATCGCCGAGTGGCTGACCCCCGACGGCACCTGCTCCGTCGTCCTGCAGCTCCCGGGCGGGGAGGCGCCCGCCGCGCCGACGAAGACCATGCAGCTCATCGCGAAGGCGATGAAGCTCGTTCCCCCCGACGAGCTGACGCGCCTCTTCGAGCATTACGGGCTCCACCGCAAGCGCGCCAAGACGGTGCCGCTCCGCCACGGCAAGAGCTTCTGGGTGGGCCTGTTCGGCCGGACGAAATAACGCGGCGCGCCGGGCGTACCCACCAGTACACCCACGGAGGCCCGCGATGATCTGCCCGTACTGCCGCACCGAGAACCAGCCGGGTGCCAGCCGCTGCGCCGCCTGCACGAGCTGGATGACCCGTCCACCCCCGGCTCGCGAGTGGACGCGGCCGCGCGAGGGGCGCTGGATCGCCGGCGTGTCGCGCGGGCTCGCCGACCGCTTCGGCGTGTCCTGCGCCGTGGTCCGGCTCGCCTTCATCCTCGCCACCGTCTTCGGCGGCTGGGGCGTCGTCGTCTACCTCGCGCTCTGGATCGTCATGCCGCAGGAGCCGCTCGCGCTGCCGCCGTCGACCCGGACCGCCGAGGTCCAGGTCACGCCGCCGCCGTCGGCCTGATCTCCGGCCCGTCTCCGCGTCTCCCGCCGTCTCCGGCCCGACCGCTCCCGCTCCGGCCCGACCGAGAGTTCCCGCCGTCCGGCCCCGACTCCCCGCCCCGACCGAGAGTTCCCGCGTCGCAGTCGCAGACCGGCACGGTTTCCCGACGTCCGGAGCTCACGGCGCTGCGCGGTGCCGCGCCGCGAGGGCGCATCCGCCCCGTGGCCGGGGTCGCGGCGCATCGAACGCGGTCTTCTTCCCGAGAGAGATGTTGCGGAGGTTGCGCGTGCCGACTGTGCCGGCCTACCCGCCGCCGGCGCACGGCACGCCGTGGAGGACGCGCAAGAGGTAAGTGCCGTGCGGGAAGACCACGTTCACGTCTCCGGCGCGCCGTTCCTTCCACGCGCTCCGGTAGGAACGAACGAAGTCGACGAGCCGCCCGAGCGCCTCGATGCGCTTCCACTTGTCCCGGCCGGCGACGCGCGGGCTCAGGGTGCGCCGAGGCTCCCCCGGAGCGGGGCGCGCCGTCGGCTTCTGCGCGAGCACGCGAGCGACGCCGAGGAACCCGCGGCGTCCGCGGTGGCGCGAGCGCGCCTCGGCCTCGAGCACCTCGAGCGCGCGCTGGAGCTCGCCCCTGAACTGCTCGGCCGAGTCGAAGCCGGGCGGGGTCGTGAGGTGGAGCGTCACCTCGTCGGGAAGCACGCCCTTGGGATCGAAGAAGTGCTTGGGGCGCTTCACGACGTAGGCGTCGCCGCCGACCCGCTCCGGCGCCGACCACAGGCCGGGCCAGGCGCTCCCCGAGCCGACGAGGCCGGCGGCGACGGGGTTTGCGAGCACGTAGGCGGCCTTGTCGACGACGTCGCTCGGGGAGGAGAGCGCCACCGCGCTGTAGCTGTCCGGGGCCCAGAAGGCCTCCCAGCGCCCGAGCGACGCGTTGACGGCGCGGGCGACGAGCGCGTCGAGGAACTGGTGGAACGCGGGCAGCCGCGCGTCCGGATCGGAGACGACGAGGTGGACGTGGTTGGAGAGGACGCAGAAGGCGTGGACCAGGATGTTGTAGCGGCGCGCCGCCAGCGCGAGCAGGTACAGAAAGACCTGGTTCGTGGTCCGCGACGGGCGCAGGAGGAGCTGCCGCTGCGCGCAGCGGCGCGTGACGAGATAGGTGGCGCCTGCGACAATCTTTCGAGGAACGGTCATGGGGCACGCCGTGGCAGGGGGCGTGCCGCGAGCAAGCGTTCGGATTCTTTCGAACCGTGCGCGTCCGGCAGTCCGTCGCGCGGCCCCTCCGGTCGAAACCGGGAACTCCCGGTCCGGGTCGGCGGCCGGTCGAAACCGGGAACTCCCGGTCCGGGTCGGCCGTCGCGCGGCCCCTCCGGTCGAAACCGGGAACTCCCGGTCCGGGTCGGCGCGGGTCGGCGACGATGGCGCGGGACCGTCCGTCACCCGAAGTGCTAGGCTTCCTTCAACGCGCATTCGCGCTCAAGGGGGAGTCATGAACCGTCTTCTCGTCCTCGCCGTCCTGCTCGTCGGGGCGGTCCCGGCCGGCGCCTCCGCCGGCGACGCCGTCCCGGTCGCCGTGGAGCTGTCGCGGCTCACGATGCCGGAGGACAACTGGAACAAGATGATGCGCGACACGTCCGAGCAGACGCGCCAGTACGTCGAGGCGTCGATCCGGCAGGCGGGGGGGACGCTCCCGCCGGAGTTCGCCGCCCGGTTCGCCGAGGAGTTCGGGAGGATCTACACCTACCAGGAGATCATGGACATCCAGGCCGGGCTCCTGGTGAAGCACTACACCGACGCCGAGCTGCGCGAGCTGCTCGCGTTCTACCGGACGCCGCTCGGCAGGAAGGCGATCCGGATCATGCCCGAGGTCATGGCGGACGTGAACGGGCAGGTCATGGCGATGCTGCAGCAGCGCATGCCCGCCATGCTGGAGCGGCTGAAGCCGATCTTCGAGGGTGTGAAGCCGGTCGCGAGGTAGGTGCGGCCGGCCTCGCGGCGGACCGCCCGTCGTCCGGGGCGCTCACCCGGCGCTCACCCCAGTCGCCCGAGCAGCCGCAGCATCCCGTCGAGGAACGTGACCGGGTGCGGCGGGCAGCCGGGGACGAAGAGGTCCACCGGGATGCCGGCCAGCACCCCCTCGGCGCCGTCGTGCACCGCCGGGCTGCCGCGGAACGGGCCGCCGGAGATCGCGCAGGCGCCCACCGCGACGACGAGCTTCGGCGCGGGCACCGCCTCGTACGTCTTGAGCAGGGCGAGGCGCATGTTCTCGCTGACGGGCCCGGTCACCACGATGCCGTCGGCGTGCCGGGGCGAGGCGACGAACTGGATGCCGAAGCGGCCGGCGTCGAACTGGATGTTGCCGCTCGCGTTCAGCTCCGCCTCGCAGCCGCTGCAGCCGCCCGCGGACACCTGCCGGAGCTTCAGCGAGCGCCCGAAGAGCTTGCGCATCTTCTCGTCGAGCGCGGCGGCGAGCACGGGCTCGTCGCGCGAGACGACGAGGGCCTCCTTCGTGCGGGCGGAGAGCCGGTGGTCGCGCGTGAACCGGACGGCGCCCGGCGGGCAGGCGGTCGCGCAGTCGCCGCAGAAGACGCAGCGGCCGAGGTCGATGCGCATCGTCGCCTTGCCCGGGTCGAGGATCGCCTCGGTGGGGCAGGCCTCGGCGCACGCGGCGCAGCCGTCGCCGCAGCGCGAGGCGTCCACCACCGGGCGCCCGCGGTAGCGCTCCGGGAAGCGGGCCGGGCCGTCGGGGAAGGGGATCGTCTGCCGCCCGTAGTGCAGGCGGAAGCGGAGGAGGTCGATCACAGGTCGTGCCCCGCGTAGGAGAGGTTGAAGCTCTTGTTGCAGAGCGGGAAGTCGGAGATCTGGCCATCGCGCAGCGCCATCGCGAGCCCGAGCCAGTTGTGGAACGAGGGGTCCTTCACCTTGTACTGCGCGATCCGGCCGGCGGCGTCGCTCTGGACGACGTGGGCGATCTCGCCCCGCCAGCCCTCCACCAGCGAGACGACGAGCCTCCCCGGCTCGAGCGCCGCCGCCGCCGGGACGCGGACGTCGCCCTCGGGGAGGTTCTCGAGCTGGCTCGTGACGAACTCGGCGCTCCGCTCGGACTCGAGCAGCCGGAGCCAGGCGCGCGCGAAGACGTCCCCGGTGTCGGCGGTGACCACCGGCACGTGCACGAAGCGGTAGATGCCGAAGGCGTGGTCGCGCCGCACGTCGCGGTCGACCCCGCTCGCCCGCGCCGCCGGGCCGACGAGGCCGAGCTCGAGCGCGGTCTCGCGCGACACGGTGCCGGTCCCCTCGAACCGGGCGCGCACGGAGGGCGCCTCGAACATGAGCCCCGCCGCCCGCTTCACGTCGGCGAAGGCGCGCCGCACCCGGCCGGCGAGGGCGGCGGCCGCCGGCTCGTCGAGGTCGAAGCGGACGCCGCCGGGGACGAGCAGGCCGCGCCCGAACCGGTTGCCGCAGATCTCGGCGAGCGCGTTCAGGAAGTCGGCGCGCAGCGCGCCGCAGTACGACGAGGTCGGCAGGTACCCGACGTCGCCCGCGAGCGCGCCGAGGTCGCCGACGTGGTTCGCGAGCCGCTCGAGCTCGAGGGCGACGCCGCGCAGCGCGAGCGCGCGCGCCGGCGCCTGCCGGCCGGAGAGCGACTCGATCGCCTTCACGTAGGCGAGGGCGTGGCCCACCGAGGTGTCGCCCGCGATCGACTCGGCGAGCGCGAGCGAGCGCCGGTCCGGGCCGCCGCGCAGCAGCCCCTCGACCCCGCGGTGCTGGTACCCGAGGACGATCTCGAGGTGGAACACCTTCTCGCCGTGGCACTGGAAGCGGAAGTGGCCGGGCTCGATGATGCCGGCGTGCACCGGGCCGACCGCGACCTCGTGCACCTCCTCGCCCTCCATCGCGAAGAACGGGTACTCGCCGGGGATCGTCGCCGCGGGGGCGGCGCGGCCGAAGGCGTCCGGGCCGGGGCGGCGCGGCGGCTCGAAGCGGAGCGGCTTCGGCCACGGGTGCCCCTCGGGCACGACGCCGAGCTGCTCGGCGATCTCGCGCTCGAAGGCCTGCGCCGAGGGCGCCACGGCGGAGAGCGAGGGGAAGGCGCGCCCGACGAGGGTGGAGAGCAGGCCGAGCTTCCCCTCGGGATCGTCGGCGAGGACGGCGGTGAGGAGGGCGCGCTCGCCCTCGGGGCGCCCGAAGAGCGACACGAGGCGCCCGCCGGCGCGCAGCACGCCGATCACCGTCTTGCGGAAGCGCTCCACCGGCAGCACCGGCACCGCGCCGGCGTCCACCGGCTCGCCGTTCCAGGTGTCGAGCACGTCCGGGCTGAAGTGGGACGCCTCCATGACCACCTCGCTCATGGCGCCTCCCAGCCGCCGCCGACGAGGCCGGCGGCGGCGCCGAAGAGGTCCTTCAGGCCCTGCGGCAGGTAGAGGCCGAGGAACAGCACGCCGGCGAGCAGCACGAGGGGCGGCGCGGCGGTCAGCCAGCTGTCGCCCGAGCGCGGCACGCGGCCGGCCTCGCCGGGATCCCCCTGCACCACCTGGAGCACGGTCGCGCCCATCCCCACGAAGATGATCGCGATGAAGGCGAGGAAGAGCGCGCCGACGAGGAAGCGCCCCGCGCCGAAGGCGCCGTTCAGGATCGCGAACTCGCTGAAGAAGGGGCTGAACGGCGGTGAGCCGGTGACGGCGAGGAAGCCGGCGAGGAAGAGCGGCCCGGAGAGCGGGAGCCGCCGCGCCGCGCCGCGCACGTCGTCGGTCGACTTCGAGCCGAAGGCGCGGTGGATGTTGCCGGCGGAGAGGAACACGACGCCCTTCGTGAGCCCGTTGTTCATGCAGTGGAAGAAGGCGCCGGCCGCGGCGCCGCCGCCGAGCCCGACGCCGAGGGCGAGGATGCCCATGTGCTCGACGCTGGAGTAGGCGAGCATCCGCTTGAAGTCCTTCTGCCCGACGACGAAGACCGCCGCGAGGGCGATGGAGAAGAGGCCGAGGCCGACGAGCGCGTCGCGCGCGAAGGCCTCCTCCCCGGCGGCGCGCGTCACCTGGAACACGCGCACGATGGAGAGGAAGGCGAAGTTGGTGAGGCCGCCGGCGAGGAGCGCCCCGAGCAGGCCCGGCGCCTCGCCGTACGCGTCCGGCTTCCAGGAGTGGAGCGGCGCGAGCCCCATCTTCGTGCCGTAGCCGACGAGGAGGAACACGAAGGCGGCGCGGACCCAGGTGCGCGAGAGCGTCGGCCCCGCCGCGACGAGCTCCTCGACGACGAGCGAGCGCGGCCCGCCCGGCGCCGAGCCGGAGAGGGCGAGGAAGAAGGTGCCGAGGAGGGCGAGGGCGATGCCGAGCGACCCGATGAGCAGGTACTTCCAGCTCGCCTCGAGGGAGCGCGCGTTGTGGTTGAAGTAGATGAGCGGGGCGGTGGAGAGCGTGCTCGCCTCCATCGCCACCCAGGTGAGCCCGAGGTGGTGCGAGAGGGCGACCGTGCTCATCGCGGCGAGCAGCACGAGGAGCCCGGTCACGAAGACGCGGTTGTCCCGGTCGTCGCGGCGGGCGAGGTAGCCCTGCGCGTACACCGCCGCCGCGAGGAACAGCACGGTGGTGGTGAGGAGGGTGATCTTGCCGAGGGCGTCGAGGGCGAGCCAGGCGCCCTCGCGCGGCGCGGGGGACGCGGCGACGAGGGCCGCGACGCCGGCGGCGTGCGCGAGGGCGCCGGCGAGGAGCACCAGCGGCCGGCGCCGGTTCGACGCGACCGCGAAGGCGACCGGCGCGAGCGCGAGGGGGGCGAGGATGACGAAGAGCATGTGAGGCGTCAGTCCTTGAGCGCCGAGAGCTTCTCGGTGTCGAGCGAGGAGAACTCGCGGTTGATGTGGAACATCACGATCCCCATCACGAAGACCGCCGCGAAGAGGTCGAGGAGCACGCCCGCCTCGACCATGATCGGCATGAACTCGGAGAGGAGCAGGCCGAAGCAGAAGACGCCGTTCTCGAGGACGAGGAAGCCGAGCACCTGGTTCACGGCCTTCTTGCGCGAGACGATGAGCAGGAGCCCGGTCCAGACGGTGGAGAGGGCGGTGGGCACGAGGAACGGGTGGGCCTCGCCGTTCGGCAGGGGCAGCCGGCTCGCGAAGGCGAACGCGAGGGCGACGCCGATCCCGCCGAGGACCATCGACGGCACGAAGCCGACGATGGGCTCCACCTCGCGGCGGATCGAGGCCTCGCGGATGGCCCGGAACATGAGCCAGGGGATGAAGAAGCCCTTGATGGCGAGGGCGCCGCCGGCGAGCACGAGCGCGTGACCGACGGGCTGGCCCGCCACGTGGAGGAGGAGCGGCAGGGTGGCGAGGAGCGCGCCGTGGATCGCGACCGTCCGGATCGCCGCGCCGAGGCGGCTCGAGGCGAGCAGGAACAGGTCGATGACGACCACCAGGATGAAGACGAGATCGCGGAGGGAGTCCATGGGGCTCACCGGAGCAGGAGGACGAGGGCGAAGGCGGAGAGCACCGAGGCGCCGACGAGCAGCTGGGGCACCCGGATCATGCGGAAGCGCGCCATGACCGACTCGACGACGCCGACGCCCACCGCGAAGAGCAGGACGCCGGCGAGGGCGAGCCCCTCCTCGGCGAGGGCGCCCTGCGCCTGGCCGAGCACGAGCCGCGCGAGGATGGCCCCGAACAGGAAGAGCTTCAGCGCGGCGCCGTAGAGGATGAGGGCGAGGTCCGGCCCGCCGTGGTCGAGCACCATCACCTCGTGGATCATGGTGAGCTCGAGGTGGGTGTTCGGATCGTCCACCGGGATGCGCGAGTTCTCGGCGAGGGCGATGACGAAGACGCCGATGGCGGCGAGGACGAGGGCCGGCCCCGCGCTCGCCCACGCGCCCGGCAGCGCCGGGCCGAGCATGCCGGAGAGCGAGAGCGTGCCGGTCGCCCGGGCGAGGACGAGCAGGCACAGGAACAGCGCGGGCTCGGCGAGGCTCGCGAAGGTCACCTCGCGGGCGGCGCCCATCCCCTCGAACGACGATCCGGTGTCGAGCGCCGCGAGGGCGGTGAAGAAGCGGGCGAGGCCGAGCAGGTAGGCGAAGAGGACGAAGTCGCCGGTGAAGGCGATCGCCGCGGGGGCGCCGCCCATGGAGAGGAGGAGCCCGGCGGAGGCGACCGCCGCGAGGCCGATCACCGGGCCGGCGCGGAAGACCCAGGAGGTGGTGCGGCTGTAGACGGCCCCCTTGCGCAGGAGCTTCGCGAGGTCGAGGTACGGCTGCACGAGGGGCGGCCCCTTGCGGCCGCCGATGATCGCCTTCGTGCGGTTCACGATGCCGAGCAGGAGCGGCGGGAGCGCCAGCAGGACCGCGAGGTGGAGGAGGGTGCGCAGGAGCATGGGGCGGGTCACCGGAGGACGCTCCACGCCAGGGCGGCGAGGAGCGTCGCGAGGACGAGCAGCATCTGGACGTGGATGCGGCTCAGGTAGAGGAGGCGGGCGCGGGTGGCGAGCCAGGCGTAGCCCCGCGCGGCGGGCGCGAGGCAGAGGTCGAGCACCGTGTCGGGGACGTGGGTGTGGAAGGCGCCCCCGCGGGGGAACGGGCCCTCGGGCGGCGTCGCGCCGCCGCGGGGGAACATCGCCCAGGAGAAGCGCTGGAGGAGCAGCTCGGCGAACGACGAGGCGGTGTACTGCATGCGCGGGGTCGGCGCCGCGAACCCGCAGCCCCAGGTCTCGACCGGCGGCGGCGCGGCGTGGACGGCGAGGCGGCGCCGCCGCACGAGGAGGGCCGCGCCGGCGAGGGCGAGGAGGGCGGCGGCGACGAGGCTCACGCGCGCCGCGCTCGCCCCCGCGCTCCCGGCCGCGTCGGCGAGGACGGCCGGGTCGAGCCGCGACCAAACCGCGGCCACGCGCGCGAGGGGCGGCAGCGCCGCGGCCGGCGCGAGGCCGATGGCGACGCACAGCGCGGCGAGCGCCGCCATCGGGGCGAGCATGCTCCCCGGCGGCTCGTGCGCCTGCCGGGCGTGGCCGCTCCGCGGGTTCCCCAGGAATACGACGCCCACCACCTTCGCGAAGCAGGCGGCGGCGAGGCCGCCGACGAAGGCGAGCACCGGGACGCCGAAGGCGGCGAAGACGACGAGGTCGCCGCCCCTGCGCCGGAGCGCGTCGAGGAAGCCGAGGTACACGAACCACTCCGAGACGAACCCGTTCAAGGGCGGCAGCCCGGCGATGGCCGCCGCGCCGACGACGAAGGCGAGCGCGGTCCGTGGCATGAGGCGGGCGAGCCCGCCGAGCAGGTCCATCTCGCGGGTCCCCGTCGCGTGCTGCACCGCGCCCGCCCCGAAGAAGAGGAGCGACTTGAAGACGGCGTGGTTCACGACGTGCAGCCCCGCCCCCGCCATGCCGAGGAGCACCAGGCCCGGCTCCCCGCGCGAGCGCCCGAGCAGCGCGAGCCCCACGCCGAGCGCGATGATCCCCACGTTCTCGACCGTGTGGTACGCGAGCAGCCGCTTCAGGTCGTGCTGCGCGAGGGCGAAGGCGACGCCGAGCACCGCGGAGGCCCCGCCGAGGGCGAGCACCGCCGTGCCCCACGAGGCCGGGATCTCGTCGAGGAGCCCGGTCACGCGGAGGATCCCGTAGACGCCCATCTTCACGACGACGCCCGACATGAGCGCGGAGACGTGGCTCGGCGCGGCGGCGTGGGCGGGCGGCAGCCAGAAGTGGAGGGGCATGAGCCCCGCCTTCATGCCGAAGCCGAGGAGGGCGAGGGCGAAGATCCAGCCGCCGCGGGCGCCGTCCGCGCGCAGCCCGGCGATGGCGTCGAAGTCGAGCGAGCCCGCCGACTGCCGCAGGAGCGCGAAGAGGGCGAAGAGGGCGAGGGTGCCGACGTGCGTCGCGACGAGGTAGAGGAAGGCGGAGCGCTGGACCTCGGGCTTCTCGTGGTCGGTGAGGACGAGGAAGAAGTTCGAGAGCGCCATCACCTCCCAGCCGACGAGGAACACGATCCCGTTCGAGGCGAGGACGAGGAGCGCCATGCCGCCCGCGGCGAGGCCGTAGAAGGCCTGCAGCCGGACGGCCGCCGCCCCGAGGGCGGGCTGCGGGTGGTAGCGCAGCCCGTACACGGCCCCGAGGCCGGAGAGGAGCGAGATCGGCACGAGGAAGAGGGCGGAGAGCGCGTCGAGCTTCAGCGCCAGCGCCGGCGACGCCGCCGTCCCCCCGCCGAGCAGCACCGCGCCCGCCGCCAGGAGCCCCGCCGCCGCCCCCGCGCAGAGGAGCGCGCACGCCGCCCCCTGCGCGATCGCCGGGCGGCGCCGCAGCGCGGCCGCGGCGAGCCCGCTCGCCGACGGCAGCGCGACGGCGGCGACGGCGAGGGCGATCGTCATCGGGATCCCCGGTGCAGGAGGAGGAGGAGCGAGAGCGCGAGCACCGTGGCGAGCGTGTAGAGGAGCTGCAGGTTGAGGCGCGCCTGCTGGAAGCGGCGCAGGCGGGAGAACCCGTCGACCACCTTGCGGAACACCGGGTCGAAGAACCGCGCGCGGGCGGGGTCGTCGGCGCGGAGGTGGAGCGAGGCGCGGCGAGGGAAGACGCCGGTGGGGGGCTCCACCGCGGCGGCCGGGCGCAGCACGCCGGGCGCGAGCGCCGCGAGGGGCAGCTCGGCGTACGACGCCGCCGTGTACTGCACCCGCGCGCTCTCCGCGGAGAAGCCGCAGCCCCACGTCGAGGAGGCGCGGACGTCGCGGCCCGCGAGCAGGCGCCGCGAGGCGACGGCGAGGGCGGCGGCGGCGGCGAGCAGGGCGAGCACGCCGAGCCGCAGCGGGCCGGCGAGCGCCGCCGAGGCGGGGGCGAGGGCGCGGAGCACGTCCTCGGCCCGGACCCCGAGCACCTGCGCCGCGGCGGGCGCGACGAGCGCGAGCGCCTCGGCGGGGAAGAGGGCGACGGCGAGGTTCCCGGCGCCGAGCGCGGCGAGCGGGACGAGGAGGAGCGGCCCCGCCTCGTGCGCCGCGGCGGCGCCCGGGCTGCGCGGCGCGCCGAGCAGGGCGATGCCGAGGAGCCGCGTGAAGACCACGGCCGCGAGGGCGCCGACGAGGGCGAGCGCCGCGAGCGGGAGCCAGGCGACGAGGGCGAGGCCGCCCGGCGTCCCCGCGCCGCCGTGGAGGAGGCCGAGGTAGAGGAGCCACTCCGACACGAAGCCGTTCAGGGGCGGCAGCCCCGCGAGCGCCGCGGCGGCGAGCACGAGGAGGCCGCCCGTCCAGGGCAGCCGGCGCAGGAGCCCGCCCATCCGCTCGAGGTCGCGCGTCCCCGCCCCGTGCACGAGCGCGCCCGCGCCGAGGAAGGCGAGCCCCTTCATCATCGCGTGGTTCCACACGTGGAGGAGCGCGGCCGCGACGCCGAGCGCCGCGACCGCGGGCGCCCCCTGCGCGGCGCCCACGAGGCCGACGCCGAGGGCGAAGGCGACGAGCCCGACGTTCTCGATGGTGGAGTAGGCGAGCACCGCCTTGAGGTCGCGCCGCCCGAGGGCGAGGGCGAGCGCGGCGAGGGCGCCGGCGAGGCCGACGCCGCCGAGGAGGAGCCCGTGCCAGGCGGGGGCGGGCGGCAGGAAGCCGAGCACCCGCACGAGGCCGTAGAGCCCCATCTTCACGAGGACGCCGGACATGAGGGCCGAGACGTGGCTCGGCGCGGCGGGGTGGGCCTCGGGGAGCCACACGTGCAGCGGGACGAGGCCGGCCTTCGTGCCGAACCCGACGAGCGCGAGGGCGAGGAGCGCCGCCGCGGGCAGGGGCGGCGCGGCGCGGGCCGCGGCGAAGGCGTCGAAGCGGAGCGAGCCCGCTCCCGCGCCGAGGACGAGGAAGAGCCCCATGAGGAAGGCGGTCCCGAGCTGCGAGGCGACGAGGTAGGTCCGGGCGGCGCGCCGCACGCCGTCGTCCTCGTGCTCGAACGCCACGAGCAGGAAGGACGAGATCGTCATCACCTCCCACGCGGCGAGGAAGAGGAGCGCCTGGCGCGCGACGACGAGGAGCCCCATCGCGGCGAGGCAGACGGCCCACGCGAGGAGGA
Source organism: uncultured delta proteobacterium (assembly GCA_963737085.1). GTDB lineage: Bacteria > Myxococcota > Myxococcia > Myxococcales > Anaeromyxobacteraceae > Anaeromyxobacter. The sequence goes on along the minus strand of CAVTRR010000010.1, from coordinate 141,157 downwards.
ACCCGCCGAGCGAGCGGCGGCCGAGGTGCGGGCGCAGGTAGCCCGCGCCGAACACCGACGCGGCGAGGCCGAGGCCGAACACGGCGGCGGCGAAGAGCGCCGAGAGCGGGTCGAGGCCGACCGCGAGGGCGCCGTTCGGCACCGCCCAGGGCAGGTCCAGCGTGGACGGCGCCGCCCCGAGGGCGGCGAGCGACGCGCCGAGGCCGAGGGCGCACCCCAGCGCGGCGCCGGCCGAGCCGACGGCGAGCGCGGCGGCGGGGCGCGCCGAGGCGGCGAAGGCCGCGACGCCGGCCGCCAGCAGGACCGCGAGGGCGGCGAGGTACACGGTGAGGATCACGCGACGCGCCCCCCCGCCTGCCGGGCGGCGAGCGCCGCCTCGACGCGCTCGATCGCGGGGAGGAGATCCTCCGCGTCGGCGCGCGCCTCCAGCTTCGCGAGGACCGCCGGGTCGCGCAGCGCGTTCGCCGTGAGGGCGAGCAGGTGCAGGTGCGCGCGCGTCGACGGGCTCACGATGGTGAGCAGCGTGTGTACCGGCTTCCCGTCGAGCGCCTCGAAGTCCACCGGGCGCACGAGGTAGCAGATGGCGACCTCCGGGCTGCGGACGCGCAGGACGATGGGGTTGCGGGCGTGGGGGACGGCGATGCCGTTCCCGAGCCCGGTCGAGCCGAGCGCCTCGCGGGCGAGGAGGACGCGGTGCAGCAGCTCGCGGTCGGTGGCGCGCGGCAGGGGCAGGCGCTCCACCACCCCCCGGAGCACCGAGGCCTTGTCGTCGCCGGGCACGTCGAAGTGGACGCCGCCGGCGCGGATCGCGTCGGCGAGGCCGGGCAGCGGCTGGTCCTCCGTGCCGAGCTCGGCGAGCAGCCCGGGGGAGATCTCGAGGTCCTTCGCGGTCGCGAACTCGAGGAGGTCGATGCGGTTGAAGCGGTACTGGTCGTTGACGCGGGTCGCCCCGAGCTCGCCGCTCTTGAGCCAGCGGTAGAGCGTGCTCTCCGAGACGCCGAGGAGGCGGGCCGCGTCGCGTGCCGTGAGCTGCATCGGTTCCTTTCCTTGCTAGCCGCCCTGCTTCATGCCGAGGACGACGTCCACCGAGCGCGAGAGGACGTCGGGGAGGAGGGGCATCCGGAGCACCGCGACGCCGCGGGCGCTCCAGCCGCCGGGGGTGGACTCCTGCCGGGCGCGGATGGCGAGCACCGGCGTGCCGGGCCGCACCGCGTCGCGGTAGGAGAGGATGGAGTCGATCTCCGCGGTCGCCGTGTCGGGGCAGGCGACCACGAGCGCGACGGCCAGCTCGCGGATGGCGAGGCTCGCCGCCGACGCGTTGGCGACGCGGAGCAGGGTGAGGTCCGGGCGCCGCGCCAGCTCGGCGAAGAGATCGTCGCCCTCGGGGCCCGGGCGGGCGAACACCAGCACGGACGGCGGGCGGGGGTGGTGAGCCACGGCGCTCCGCTGAGCACGAAGCGGGCCACCCGGCGAATCACCAGTTGGCGGGGTTTCCGCGCGGTCTGGTCGCATCCGGGAGGGGCGCCCGGTCCTCCATCATGCCGTTTCGGCATCCTCCCCCGCGGCTCCCCACGCGGCCAGCTTCGTGTAGAGGGTCCGCAGGCCGATGCCGAGGGCGCGCGCCGCCCGGGCGCGGGTCCGGTGGTGGCGCAGGCTCGCGAGCACGATCCGCCGCTCCGCCTCGGCGAGCGTGCAGCCGAGCGGGATCGCGACCGAGGGCTCCGCCGCCGCGCGGTCGCCCGCGTCGGGGGCCGCTCGGTCCGGCGCGCCGGTCCGCCCGCGCCGCGGCGCGCCCGGCGCGCGGGCCACCACCCGCGCTCCGCGGGGCGAGGGCGGCGGCAGGTGGTCGAAGTCGGCGAGCGTCACGACGTCCCCCGCCGCGAGCACGCAGGCGCCCTCGACGGCGTTCCGCAGCTCGCGCACGTTGCCGGGCCAGTCGGCCTCGACGAGCCAGCGGAGCGCCGGCGGCGCCACCCCGGCCACGCGCCCGTCGGTGCGGCGGTTGAAGTCCGCGACGAACGCCTCCACGAGCGCGGGGATGTCCTCGCGCCGCTCGCGCAGCGGCGGCACGACGAGGGTCACGACCTTGAGCCGGTAGTAGAGGTCCTCGCGGAAGCGGCCGGCGGCGATGGCCTCCTCGAGATCGCGGTTCGTCGCGGCGATCACCGAGAGGTCCACCTTCACCTTGCCGGTGCCGCCGACGCGGCGGAACTCGCTGCGCTCGAGCACGCGCAGGAGCTTCGCCTGCGTGGAGATGTCCATCTCGGCGATCTCGTCGAGGAAGAAGGTGCCGCCGTCGGCGAGCTCGAAGAGGCCGCGCTTGCGGTCGTTCGCGCCGGTGAAGGCGCCGCGCTCGTGGCCGAAGAGCTCGTTCTCGAGGATCTCGCGGCCCAGGGTGGCGCAGTTCACCGGCACGAAGAGGTGCTGGCGGCGCGGGCCGCGCTCGTGGAGGGCGCGGGCGATGAGCTCCTTGCCCGTCCCGCTCTCCCCGAGGAGCAGGACGTTGCTCTTGTAGCGGGCGATCCGGTCGATCTTGTCGAAGACCCCGCGGATGGCGGGGGACGCGCCGACGAGGCCGAAGCGGCCCGCCTGGAAGGGCTCCGCGGGCGGCGGCTCCGGCCGCTCGAGGGCGCGCGCGAGGCGGACGAGCAGGGTGCGGGGCGGGCAGGGCGGGGCGAGGTAGTCGGTCGCGCCGAGCTGCATGGCGTCCACCGCCTCCTGCACCGAGCCCGAGACCCCGAGGGCCGTGACGGGCGCGTCGGGGGCGCGCTGCCCGACCGCCGCCGCGACGCGCGACACCGCGGGCAGCCCGAGCGCGAGCGAGACGTGAACCGCCGCGAACGGCGTCGTCTCGAGGGCGGCGAGGGCGGCGCGCTCGTCCTCGGCGGGGACCGGGACGAAGCCGCCCTCGGCGAGCGCCGCCTCGATCTCCGGCGCGCCGCCGGGGACGACGACGAGGCAGGGTCTTCCCGCTCCGAACCGTTCGATCGTGGTCATGGGGCTCCGCCCTTCGGGGCGGGGCCCACTATACTGCCGAAACGGCAGGAATGCAGTATCGGCACTCGGCGCGGGGACTCAGCGGTCCGCCGGGTCGCCCTCGAGCAGGAAGACCTCGATCTCCGTGTCGCCGACGGTGCGCAGGCCGCCGCTCGCGAGCCCGCCGGCGTCGGCCGCGCCGGGGCCGGCGACGATCTCGCCCTGCCGGGCGAGCGCGAGCAGCCGCTCCACCCGCTCCGCGGCGGGGCCGAGGACGGCGAGCTCGAAGCCGGACGCGCCGGCGTTGCCGGCGACGACGAGCCCCGTGTCGAGCGCCGCGCGCAGGTCGAGGCCCCCCTGCGCCCGCACCTCGCGCCGGGCCGATCGCGCGGCGCCGAGCGCCCGGGTCGCGTCGTCGGGGCCGTCACCCCCGAGCCCGTAGAGCGCGACGACGCCGACGCCGCCGAGGCGGGTGACGACGCCCCCGGCGTCGAGGGCAGCCCGCGCCGCGGCGTCGAGCGCGGCCCGCAGCCGCTCCGGCGCGCCGCGCTCGTGCTCGATCCCCGCCGCGTCGATGGCGAGGCGCAGGACCGTGGCACGGCGGGGCGCGAGGCCCCAGGGGTCCTCCTCGGGCTCCCGCACGGTCGCCATCGGGTTGCGGGTGGAGAGGGTCGCCTCCGCGCGCATCGTCCCGCGCTGCGCGCGGGCCGGGGGCCGCCCGGCGGGCTCCACCGGCTCCGCCGCGCCGGCGGCGGCGAGCTCGAGCCGGACCTCGGTCTGCCCGAAGCGCACCACGGCGCCGTCGCCGAGCCGCGCCTCGCCGACGCGCGCGTCGCCCACGAAGGTCCCGTTCCGGCTGTCGAGGTCGACCACCCAGATCTCGTCGCCGCGCCGCTCGAACAGCGCGTGCATGCTCGAGATCCACGGATCGGCGATCTGGAGGTGCGACTCGGGCGAGCGGCCCACGACGGTGGGGATCTCGGGAAGCGCGAAGACGGCGCCCTCGCCGGCGCCGTTCAGGACCACGATCTGAGGCACGTCGTCAGGACCCCTTTCTCGGTCCACCCCGCCACCATGATACCCTACGGCAGGTTCGCGCATGTCCGCCCCGCACACCCCAGCCGCCCCGCACGGCAGGGCGCAGGACCGAATGCTGGGGCGCGTCCTCGGAGACCGATATCGGGTGCTTTCGCGCCTCGGCGAAGGCGGCATGGGGACGGTCTACCTGTGCGAGCACGCGGTGCTGCAGCGCCGCTTCGCCGTGAAGGTCCTGCGGCCGGAGCTCGTCTCGGACGCGGAGCTCGTCGACCGCTTCAGGAACGAGGCCATCGCCGCGAGCCGCATCGGCCAGGAGAACGTCGTCGACGTCCTCGACTTCGGCGCGGAGGAGGACGGCGCCCTCTACTACGTCATGGAGGCGCTCGAGGGGCGCAGCCTCGGCGCGGTGATCCGCGACGAGGGCTCGCTGCCCGTCGGCCGGGTCCTCGAGATCCTCGACCAGGTCTGCCGCGCCCTCGGCGCCGCCCACGCGCGCGGCGTCGTCCACCGCGACGTGAAGCCGGACAACGTGTTCCTCGTCCGGCGCGACGCCGGGGCCGAGCGCGTGAAGGTCCTCGACTTCGGCATCTCGCACGTGCCGGCCGCCCGCGGCGCCGAGCGCATCACCCGGGCGGGCGCGCTCATCGGCACGCCGGAGTACATGGCGCCGGAGCAGGCGACCGGGGGCGCCGTGGACGCCCGGAGCGACGTCTACGCCGCGGGCGTCCTCGCCTACGAGATGCTCACGGGGACGCTCCCCATCGAGGAGGGGTCGCCCATCGCGACCCTCGTCGCCCACCAGACCCGCACCCCCGAGCCGCCGAGCCGCCGCGTGCCGGCCATCCCCGCGGCGGTGGACGCCCTCGTGCTGCGCGCCCTCGCGAAGCGGCCCGAGGACCGCTTCGCGTCGATGGAGGCGTTCGGCGCCGAGGTCGCGGCCGTGCGCGTCCTCCTCGCCCGGACGTCCTCGCAGCGCCGCACCGACCCGGGCGCCCTGCGCGCGCGCGCCGGCCTCGACACGCTCGCGCTCGACGGGCCGCCGCCCGGGCTGCCGCGGGCGCGGAGGCGCCGCGCGCGGGCCCTCGCCGCCGCCGCGCTCGGCGCCGCCGCCCTCGCCGCCGCGGCGTGGTGGGCGCGCGGCCTCCCGCCCGGCGCCGGGGCGGCGGCCCCTGCCGCGGCGGCAGCGCCTTCGCCCGCCCCGGTGACGCCCCCCGCGCTCGTCGAGGAGGCGCGCCCGGCCGCGCCGCCGGCCCGCAGCGAGCCTCCGAGGAACGCGCGGCGGCGACCGCCGGCGCAGGCGGGCGGGGTGCGCGCCAGCGACGAGCTCAAGGATCCGTACCAGGGCGGCGCCGCCCTGAAGGATCCGTTCGAGTGACCCGCCGCCTCGCCGCGGCGCTCGCCGCCGCCGCGCTGCTCGCGAGCGCCCCGGCCGCGCGCGCCGGGGCCGACGACGTCGCCGACGCGAAGGCCCGCCTGCGCGAGGGGGCGGCGCTCTTCCGCGCCGGCCGCTTTCGCGACGCCATCGCCGAGTTCGAGGCCGCCTACCGGCTGAAGCCCCACGGCGCGATCCACTTCAACGTCGCGCAGTGCCGCGAGCGGCTCGGCGAGTGGCCGGGCGCGCTCCGCGCGTGGAACGACTACCTGCGCGAGGTGCCCGACGCGAAGGACCGCGCGGCGGTGCGCGCGTCGATCGGCCGGATCGAGGAGCGGCTCGCCGCCGCCGGGGTGCAGGCGCTGCTCGTGTACACCGATCCGTCCGGGGCGGAGGTCCGCGTGGACGGGAAGGTCCGGGGCGCGACGCCGCTCCACCTCGTGCTCTCGCCCGGGACCTACGCGCTGTCGCTCTCGCGCGAGGGGTACGCCCCGGCCGTGGAGGACGTCACGCTCTCCACGACGCCCTCGCTCGCCGTCGAGGTGGTGCTCCGCCCGGCCGCCTCGGGGCCGGTCGCCGCCGCGCCGCCCGCCGAGGCCTTCCGCGCCGCGCCCCCCGCGGACGCCGCCCGCGCCGCCGCCCCCGCGGCGCCCGATCTCGCCGCGAGGCCTGCGCGAGAGGCCGCCGCGCCGGTCCTCGCGGAAGGCGCCGTCGCCGAGCGCCCCCGCGAGCGGCGCCGCCTCTACACCTGGATCGCCGCCGGGACGGCGGTCGCCGCCGCCGCGGCCGGCGTGTACTACGGGATCGACGCGCGGCACGACGAGCAGGCGATCGACGGGATCTCCGGCGACGGCGCCCTCGCGGAGCGGACGGCGCGCGACGCCGAGTCGAAGGCGCACCGGGCGAACGTGCTCTACGCCGTCGCCGGCGGCGCCGCCGCGGCGGGCGTGACGCTCTTCCTCGTGGAGAAGCGGTTCTGATGCGCCGCGCGCTCGCGACGGCCGCCGCGCTCCTCCTCGCGGCCTGCCAGGTGGACGTGGAGGGGGCGGGCTGCCGCGTCCCCGGCGCGACCGAGGACTGCCCGTCCGGGCAGGCGTGCGGGAACGACGGGCGGTGCTCGGAGCGCGTGGCCGGGTGCCTCGCGGCCGGCTCGTTCTGCGTGCCCGAGGAGAGGAAGTGTCAGGGCGGCGCGATCGTGACGTGTGCCGCCGGGGACGGGATGTGCGGCGCCTGGACCCTGCGCGACGCCGCGGACGATTGCGCCGGAGCGGCGCTCGCGTGCGACGAGCCCTCGCCGGGCCAGCCCGCCTGCGCGTGCGCCGCGCCCGGCGGCGAGATCGTGGTGGACGGCGCCGCGCCCACCGGCACCCGCTCCCCCACGGGCGCGAGCGAGCCGGCGGAGTGCCGGTTCCGTAGGCTCGGCGACGCCCTGGCCTTCGCGAGGGACGTGTGGCTCCCCGCGCACCCCGGCGCCTCGGCGATCGTCCGGGCCGCGGGCGCTCCGGCGGAGGGAGCGCCCGTCACGTTCGCGGACGAGACGTTCCCGCTCGACGTCGCGGCGGGGGTGACCCTGGCCTCGCAGACGGGCGTGCCCGGAGACTGGGTCATCGCGGCGACTCCGCCCGCCGGCACGGACGTCGTCTCCCTGCACGGCGGCGGCGCGCTCGAGGGGTTCACCATCCGGGCGGGCGCGCCCGCGACGGGGTACGCGATCTCGATCGCCTGCGCCTCGGAGCTCGCCGCGACGATCCACGACGTCGTGGTGGACGGCGGCGACGCGCTGGCCCGCGGGATCTCGATCACCGGCGCATGCGGCGTGCACGCGACGAGCCTGGCCGTGGTGAACGTCGACGGGCCGGGCATCCTCGTGGACCCGCAGCTCGCGACGGCCTCGGCGCCGTCGGTGGGCGCCCGCGTGGACGGCGGCTCGATCGAGGACTGCGCCGGATCGGGGATAGAGGTCCGCGGTGGCGCGCTCACGCTCGACCAGGTGGTCGTGCGGCGCAACGGCGGCTTCGGCGTGAGCGCCCGCACGCCCGACGGCGCCCGGCGGGCGATCGCGCTCGAGCTGAACGACTCGTTCCTCGAGGAGAACGGCGAGGCGGGGCTCCTCGTGCGGGCGCTCGAGCCCGGCTCAGCCGTGCAGGTGCTCCGCTCCTGGTTCAGGTGGAACAGGGCGAGCACCGCGCAGGCGACCGAGTTCACGAGCGGGCGCCGCGCCGGGGGCGTGTACCTCTACGGCACGCCGCCCGCGTCGCTCGTCTTCCAGGGCAACAAGATCTACGCGAACGCGAACCCGGACGCGGACGTGGTGGTGGACCAGCTCGCGACGGTGGCGGGCGCCCCCTGGGACCTGTCGGGGGCCGCGTCCTGCGGTGCGCTCGGGAACGTGCTCGCCTGCCCGGGGAGCGGCGCGCTCGTCTACGGCAGCGGGATCGGGCCGGTCATCGAGCACGCCTACTGGCCCACGGCGCCCGCGGGGATCTGGCCCCCCGTGTCGCTCGTCACGAACGCGGACTTCGACCCGACCTGCCCGTTCGATCCGGCGCCCATCCCCGAGTGCACGCCCTGACGGCGGGCGCGCTGGGCGCCGACGCCCTGCGCTCCGATCTCCCGAGCCTCCCCGTGGCGGAGAACGCGCGCGCCCTCCGCCACGGTCCCCCGCCCTAGACGGTCCGGTGCCTCGGCCGCATCACCATCCCCGCGATCAGGAGCAGCAGGATCGCGCCGATGAGGCTGCCGATGAAGCCGCTCGGCTCGAAGCGCGTCACCGAGCCCCCCCACAGCGCCGACGCCACCACGCCGCCGATGAGCGACCCCGCGACGCCGAGCACCGTCGTCAGGACGAAGCCCATGCCCTGCCGCCCCGGCACCAGCGCCCGGGCGATGAGACCCACGATGAAGCCGAAGACGATCCAGGCGATGATCCCCATAGTCCACGCCCTCCCTTGCAACGGAAGGTAGGCCCGTGGCGGTCGGCCGCGCCCGCCCGCCTCCGCGCCCTGCGGCGTGCCGTCCGGGCGTTCCTTGACTCTCCTGCCCCCCGCGGGTAGCGTCGGAAACCGGCTCGCTCCAAGGAGTTTTTCGTGCGGCTCCCCTTCGCCCTCACCGCCGCGGTGGCGCTCGCGGGCTGCGGTCCGATCCAGTCCACCGCCTCGCTCATCGACGCCGACGTGGCCGTCGAGGCGGCGCGGGCCGCCGGCGCGGGGCAGTCGTCCCCTTACGAGTTCACCGGGGCGGAGGCCTATCTGCAGAAGGCGCGCGAGGTGTCCGGCCGCGCCCAGTACGACACCGCCACCCGCTTCGCCGCCCGCGCGCGCGACCTCGCGGTCGAGGCGCGCAAGAACGCCACCGCCGCGTCGAACAAGGGCGAGGAGGCTCCGTGACGTCCCGCCGCGTCCTCGTCGTGCTCGCCGCGCTCGCGGCGGCCGGTTGCGCCACCGGCGGCAAGCTCCGCCAGAACTCGCAGGTGGTCCGCGCGGACATCGAGAAGGCGAAGCGCTCCGGCGCCGTCCGCTGCGCCCCGAAGGAGCTCGCCCTCGCCGAGGCGAACGTGGACTTCGCCGAGCAGGAGTCGGCCTACGGCCACGCCGCGCGGGCGAAGGAGCACCTCGTCGGCGCCGAGCGGAACGTGAAGCGGGCGCTCGAGCTCTCGAGGAGCTGCGGCCCGACGCAGGTGACCATCGCGAAGAAGGCCGCGGAGCCCGAGCCGGAGCCCGAGCCGCCGCCCAGGCAGATCGTCCGCATCGAGAAGACCGACAAGGACGGCGACGGCGTCGCCGACCTCGACGACGCCTGCCCCGACCTCCCCGGCAAGCCGGAGTTCAAGGGCTGCCCCGACGCGGACGGCGACGGCCTCGTGGACGCCGAGGACGCCTGCCCGAACGAGGCGGGCGCCCGGGAGACGCAGGGCTGCCCGGTCTCCAAGGACTCGGACGTGGACGGCGTGCCGGACGACATCGACCGCTGCCCGCTCGACCCGGAGGACAAGGACGGCTTCCAGGACGAGGACGGCTGCCCCGACGCCGACAACGACGGCGACGGCATCGTCGACAAGGCCGACGCCTGCCCGAACGACGCCGGCCCCATCGAGAACCGCGGCTGCCCGGTGGTGGACCGCGACAAGGACGGCGTCCTCGACCCCGACGACAAGTGCGTGGACCTGCCCGGCCCGAAGGCGCTCGCGGGCTGCCCCGACACCGACGGCGACGGGATCGCCGACGCCGAGGACAAGTGCCCCGCCCTCGCCGGCCTCAAGGAGAACGCCGGCTGCCCCGACGTGGACCGCGACGGCGACACGATCGCGGACCGGGTGGACAAGTGCCCCGAGCAGTTCGGCCCGGCGCCCGACGGCTGCCCGAAGAAGTACACGCTCGTCGAGGTGAAGAAGGAGAAGATCGAGATCCGCCAGCAGGTGCACTTCGCGACGGCGAGGTTCCGCGTGCTGCCCGACTCGTTCCCGCTCCTCAACCAGGTCGCGCAGGTGCTGAACGACTTCCCGAAGATGCGGATCTCCATCGAGGGGCACACCGACAGCGTCGGCAAGGAGGCGGCCAACATGCGCCTCAGCCAGAAGCGCGCCGAGGCGGTGCTCGACTACCTCGTCTCGAAGGGGATCTCGCCGGAGCGGCTCGACGCGACCGGGTTCGGCCCGACGAAGCCGGTGGCGTCGAACAAGACGGCGAAGGGGCGCGCGCAGAACCGGCGGACGGAGTTCAGGATCGTGGCGCTGGAGTAGCGGGCGCGGGGGCTGCCGGTGGACGTCCTCGAGGCGGTGGAGGTCCAGCGGCGGCGCGCCCGCGTCGTCGTGTGGCTCCTCGGCGCGGCGGCGGCGCTCAACGCGGCCGGCTTCCTCTCCGGCCTCGCGCAGCTCGCGCTGCTCGCGCGCGCGACGTCGGGCGTCGTCGAGCTCGCCGAGGCGAACGCGAACGACGCCCGGCATGGCGCGATCGGCGTGGCGCAGACCGCCGCCTTCGTGGTCGCGGGCCTCGCGTGGCTGCGCTGGATGCACCGCGCCTACGCCAACCTGGCGCTGCTCGGCTGCACGCGCGCGGACCGCAGCCCGGGGTGGGCGGTCGGCGGGTGGTTCGTGCCGCTCCTGAACCTCTTCAGGCCCTACCAGATCACGAAGGAGCTCTGGCTCCGCAGCCGCGGCGCGAACGCCGTGGACGACGTCCGGGGCCTCCCCGTGCCCCCCCTGCTCCCCGCCTGGTGGGCGGCGTGGATCGCGTCGAACGTCCTCGGGCAGATGCTCCTGCGCCTCTCGCGGCACGCCGAGGGGATCGCCGCGCTCCAGCAGGTGACGATAGTGGGGATGGCCGGCGACGCCGTCACGGCGCTCGCCGCGGTCGCGGCGCTCGCGATCGTCCGCCGGATCGACGCGGACCAGCGCGCGGCGTCGTTCGGGGCGCACGCCGCCGCGGCGCTGAGCTGACGGCGCCGGAGACCTTCGTCAGGCCTCGTCCGGCTCCGGCAGGTCCGCCTCGCCCTTCACGAGCTCGCCCATCACGACGGTGGCGTAGGAGCCCTTCGGCAGCTCGAAGTCGGCGCGGTAGCCGTCCTCGAGCGGCTCGAGGCGCACCTCGACCCGCAGCCGCGCCGCGCGCCGCGTCCCCTCCGCCTCGCCGCCGCCGCGGGCGAAGGCGGCGAGGGTCATCCCGTCCGCGGCGAGGACGCGCTCCTCGCGCGCGAGCGCCTCCCCGGCGGCGGGGCGGAGCTTGTGGCCGAACATCGGGCCGGCCGGCGAGATCTCGAAGCGCGCCACCCGCGGCCCGTCGGCGGCGGGGTCGTCGCAGGTGAAGAGGCCGCCGGTGTCGAGCTTCTTCATGACGTCGCCCGCGAGGGCGGCGGCGAAGAGGCCGTCGGCCATCCGCGCGGCGAGCCACCGGTTGAAGAGCTCCGCCTGGTACGCCGAGATCGAGAAGCGGCGCAGGAAGCGGTCGCGCGCGGCGCGCCGCGCCTCGGGGGTCGCCTCGCCGCGCAGCAGCGCGCGGCCGACCTCGGCATTCCGGCCCGCCGCCCCGAAGCGCTGCGGCCCGAAGAAGTTGGGCAGGCCGCGCTCGAGGAGCGCCGCGGCGGCGGCGCGGGCGCGGCCGGGATCCCCGCCGCGCACGGCGAGGGAGAAGCGGTTCGCGCGGACGTGGCCGGGGCGGAGCTTGTTCGCGTGGCGCGAGACCTCGAGGACGGCGAGCCCGGGCCCGGCGAGCGCGGCCGGGTCGGGGTCCTTCGCCACCGGGAAGGAGAGCCACTGGGTCGTGACCGCGTCCTTGTCCTTGAGCCCGGCGTAGCCGGCGTCGCGCTCGGGGACGCCGAGGACCTCCGCGAGGGCGCGGAGCGCGTCGCGCGTCGTGCGGCCGCGCTTCTCGATCCGGACGTACAGGTGCGGGCCCGCGCCGGAGGGGAGGTACGCCGGCACCTCGTCCACCCGGAAGTCCTCGGGCGTGGCGCGAAGCGTGCCGCCCGATCCCTCGAGGCCGGCCGTGACGAAGGGCAGGCCGCTCACGCCGCGCGCCCTCTCACGCGAGCGTCTCGAGGCGCGCGAGCTTCGCCTTGAGGCCCCGCCCGAGGGCCTCGTCGGCGCCCCGCTCCACGCGCGGCCCGGCGAGGAAGAGCCAGAAGAAGAGCGCCTCGCGCAGCGCGAGCAGGAGCACGCGGGGCCGCTCGGCGGACGGGTCGAGCTGGGCGAGGGTGCGCCGCTCGAGGGCGGCGAGCCGCGCGGCGAGGGCGTCCTCGGCGAGGCCGCCGTCCTCGGCGAGCGCGACGCCCCCGAGCAGCGCCGCGAACGGGTTCGCGGCGTCGGAGAGGAAGGCCCGCGCCTCGGCGAGGAAGGAGGCCCGGGCGTCCGCCGGGACCGCCGCCGTCACCTCGCGCAGGAGGGCGTTCGCCCCGGCGAGGATCGCCGCGCTCCGCTCCGCCGGGTCGCCGCTCGCGGCGGGCTCCCCGCCCGCCTCGACGTAGCCCGCGTCGGCGAGGTGGAAGAGGACCTTCGTCGCCTCGAACTCGGAGACGTGGGCGGCGGCGGCGATCTCGGCCACGGTGCGCCGCCCGTCGACGAGGGCGAGGAGCTCGTGCTCGGTGGGCCGGAGGGTGACCGGCCGCGCCGGCTCCCGGCGGCGCAGGAACGCGTGCGGGCCGGGGATGCGGGCCTTGAACAGCGACAGCTCGTCGATGCGCCGCAGCCCCTCCATGAGGAGCGTCTGGGTGCTCACCGAGAGCGGCGCGGCGGACGGCTCGGCGGGGTCCTCGTCCACGAGCGCGAAGGTGCCCGCGGGCGAGAGCAGGATCCCGTGGAACACCGCGGTGAGCTGCTCGTGGAGGCACTTCCACACGTCGTTCGCGGAGAGGCCGCCCGCCTCCGCGAGCGCCCGCACGAGCGGGCCCCCCGAGGCCGCCGCGCGCGCGAGCTGGGCCTCGGTGGCGAGGCCGAGGCGGATCGCCACCTCGCCGAGCCGCTCGCCCGTCGCGGTGGACGCGGCGCTGCGCACCTCGCCGTCCTTGAAGGCGATGGACCGCTCCACGCCGTCCGCCGAGACGGTGAGCACGCCGGAGAGGCGCGAGTGGTGCACGAAGCCGAGGAAGTCGGCGATGGGGAGCCCGCCGATGTCGCCCGCCACCGTGCAGCGCGGGCGCGGCGCGGCGCCGCCGATGGCCGGCGTGCGCCGCGCGAGGAGGAGGTCGCCCACCGAGGGCAGGAGCAGGAAGCGGCCGGCGCGATCGGCGAGGGCCCGCCGCGCCTCGTCGGAGTGCGGGACGAGCCGCCCGTGCGCGTCGATGTCGAAGAGGAGGGGCATCCTGGCCTAGTCGCGCTCCCAGCCGCGGTGGCGCAGCCACTCCTCCTCGTCGGCGAGGGTCTCCTCGAGCCCCTCCTCGGAGAAGTCCGAGACGACGAGCATCCGCCCGTTCAGGAACAGGGTGGGCGTGCCGCGGATCCCGGCGGCGCGCCCCTCGGCCTGGCACTCGCGCACGGTCTTGAGGTGCCGCCCCTCGGCGAGGGCGGCGCGCAGGTCGTCGGGGTCGCCGCCCACCGCCCGGGCGAGGTCCGCGAGGTCGTCGGGCGACCGCGCCGCGTGCGGCGACTCGAAGAGCGCGTCGTGCATCGGCCAGAAGAGGTCGTGCGCGCGCGCCCACTCCGCCGCCTGCGCCGCCTCGAGCGCGCCGGGGTGGCTCTCGATGGGGAACGGCTTGTACACGAGCTTCACGCGGCCGGGCCGCGCCTTCACGAACGCCTCGAGCACGGGGCGGACGCGCTGGCAGTACGGGCAGGTGAAGTCCGAGAGCTCGACGACCGTGACCGGGGCGGCCGGGTCGCCGAGCGGCGGCCCGAAGCGCGCGACGTCGAGCTTCGCCCGCTTGTCGAACGACGCGTAGTACCCGGCGACCGTCTTCGCGAGCTCGTCCGGCTTCGCCCCGGCCCGCAGGAGCCGCACGGCGAGCCGGGCCATGCGCGGCGCGTGCTTGCAGCCGGCGTGCTCGCGCAGGCACTGGGCGAGGGTGTGCGGGCAGCCGCAGTAGCAGAACGCCTCCCGCCCGAAGGCGGCGAGCGCCGCGCGCTGCGCGTCCGACAGCCCCTCGACGTCCACGCCGGGGAGGTCCGCCGCGGCGGCCGGCCCGCCTTCGGCCGCGCCGGGGGAGGGCGCCGCCGGCGCGAGCAGGCCGGTGGCGAGGGTGGCGAGGAGGGCGGCGCGGCGGAGGGTCATGGAGGCGTCTCGAGGAGGTCGGCGAGGCGGCGATCGTAGCAGGGAAACGCTCGCCTTTGATCGTGGCGACGGCTCCGTGCTCTCCTTAGAGAGGACCCCCGTGGAACGCAGCGAGTCGCCGGTCGAGCGCGGAGCGCTCCGCAAGGAGCCGGGCGGCAGGCTCGGCGTCGCGCTCGTCTACCCGAACGCCTACCGGCTGGGGATGGCGAACCTCGGGCTCCACGCGGTCTACCGGCTCCTCAACGCCGACCCCGCGACGCTCTGCGAGCGCGCCTTCCTCCCCGAGGACGGCGGCGCGCCCCGGACCGTGGAGTCGGGGCGCCCGCTCGACGCCTTCGACGTGGTGGCGTTCTCGCTCTCGTTCGAGGAGGACTACCCGAACGTCCTCGCGCTCCTCGACCGCGCCGGGCTCCCCCTGCGGAGCGCGGACCGGGACGCGCGCCACCCGCTCGTCGTCGCCGGCGGAATCGCCGTGCAGATCAACCCCGAGCCCGTGGCGCCCTTCTTCGACGCGTTCCTCGTCGGCGAGGGGGAGGTGCTCGTGCCGCCCTTCCTCGCCTTCGCGCGCGAGACGGCCGGCGTCGCGCGCGCCCGGCCGGACCTGCTGCGCGCCCTCGCCGCCGTGCCCGGCGCGTACGTCCCGGCGCTCTACGACGTCGAGTACGCCGACACGCGCGCGCCCGGCGGGGCGTGGGTCACACGCTTCGAGCCCAGGGACGGCGCGCCGGCGCGCGTGCGGCGCCGCTACGTGCCGGACCTGCGCGGCGTCGCGACCTCGCGCGTCATCGACTCTCCCGACGCGCAGTTCGGCGACCTCTTCCTCACCGAGGTCGCCCGCGGCTGCCTCTGGGGCTGCCGCTTCTGCGCGGCGGGCTTCGTTCAGCGGCCCTACCGCGAGGTGGACCTCGAGACGCTGCGCGGGGAGGCGCGGAAGGGGATCGCGCGCGGCCAGCGCATCGGCCTGGTCGGCCCGGACACGAGCGACCACACCGGCCTCGACCCGCTCACCTGCTTCATCGGCGAGGAGGGCGGGACCTTCAGCCCGTCGTCGCTGCGCGTCGACGCCATCACCCCGGAGCTGGCGGGGCGGATGGCGGCGGGCGGCGAGCGCTCCATCACCATCGCCCCGGAGGCGGGCACCGAGCGCATGCGGCGCGTCGTGAACAAGGACTTCACCGACGACCGGATCGTGCTCGCCGCCGAGGCCGCGCTCTCCCGGGGCATGCAGCACGTGAAGCTCTACTTCATGTGCGGGCTCCCCACCGAGACCGACGAGGACGTCATGGGGATGGCGCACGTCGCCCTGCGCATCCGCGAGGAGGTGATGCTCCCGCGCGCGAAGGCGAGCGGGCGCATGGGGCGCATCACGCTCTCGGTGAATCCCTTCGTGCCGAAGCCGTGGACGCCGTTCCAGTGGGCGCCGATGGAGGAGAAGGGCTGCCTCGAGGCGAAGCGGCGGCTCCTCGAGCGGACCCTCCGGCCGAAGGGGATCGACGTGGACTTCCTCTCCCCGCGCGAGGCCGAGCTGCAGACGCTGCTCTCGCGCGGCGACCGGCGCTGCGCCGACCTGCTCGAGCTCGCCCACCGCGAGGGCGACGGCCTCCGCAAGGCGCTCCGCCTGTGGCCGCACGACCCGGACTTCTTCGTGCGCCGCGAGGCGGGCGTCGAGGAGCGGCTCCCCTGGGACTTCATCGACCAGGGGCTCGGGAAGACGTTCCTCGCCCGGGAGTACCGGCGCGGCGTCGGCGCGAAGATCACGCCGAAGTGCGCCGTCGGGACCTGCCGCGCCTGCGGGCTCGCCTGCGCCGACCACCCGGAGCTCGCGGCCGGGGCCCCGTTCGGGTGACCGTCGCGAACCCGCCTGCTAGGATGGACGGACCACTGGCAGGGAGGGGGCTCCATGCACGGTCCGTCGATCCTCGATCGCAGCGCGCGCGCCGCGCTCTCCCTCGCCGTCGTGCTCGCGGCGCTCGACGCCTCGGCGCAGCAGGCGCCGGACGCGGCCGGCCCGCCGCCGGGGAGCGCGCCCGTCGGGGCGCAGCGCGATGGGGAGCGGGGGCCCGCGGCGGAGAGGACGCTGCGGCTCGCCGCGGCGACGGCGCTCGAGCAGGCCGTCCCCGCGCCGGCGCTGCGCTACAAGGACACGCCGCCGCCGCCCGGTCTCTGGCGGCGCCCGGCGGGGAAGTGGGCGACCGCCGTGGGCGCCGTGCTGCTCGCGGGCGGCGTCACCGTCGCCGCGCTGAACAGGCGGCTCGCGAGCGACCTCGACGACCGCTACTTCGGCAACGGGCTCCGGGCCGCTGACGCGTCGAGCTACGACCGGGTGGACACCTACAACGTCCTGTCGGCCGCGCTGTTCGCCGCCGGCGGCGCCGCCGCCGGGGTGGGGATCGTCCTCTGGAGCACGGCGCCCGAGGAGCCCGGGGCCCGGGCCGCGCCGAGCCTCGGCGTCCACGGCCGGTTCTAGGGGAACCCCATGCGCCGATACCTCGTCCTCGCCGCCGTCCTCGCCGCGTGCCAGCAGGACCCGCACGGCCGCTGCACCTCCTTCGCCGACTGCCAGATCGGGCAGGAGTGCACGTCCGGCGTCTGCACGGGGTTCGACACGGATCACCTGCCGGGGTCGCGCTGCATGCGCGACGGCGACTGCGCGGCGTGGGCGACCTGCGCCACGGAGGCCTGCGTGCTCACGCCCGGCATGTGCGGGACGGGCGCGGACTGCGCGGCGTGGCAGGCGTGCGACGCGGCCCACGCGTGCGTCACCGCGCCGGGGTTCTGCGCGCTCGAGGCGGACTGCACGGCCTGGCAGGACTGCGGCGCGGACCACCGGTGCGCGCTGACGGCCGGGATGTGCGGGACGAGCGTGGACTGCGCCGCGTGGCAGGCGTGCGACGCGGCTCACGCGTGCGTCACCGCGCCGGGGTTCTGCGCGGACGGCGCCGGCTGCGAGGCCTGGGAGACCTGCCCCACCGCGAGCCACGTCTGCACGGTCGTCGCGGGGCGCTGCAACTCCACCCTGGACTGCCAGGAGTGGGAGGCGTGCGACGGCACGAACACGTGCGTCCTCGCGGCGGGGCGGTGCACCCCCACCGACGGGTGCCAGCCGTGGCAATCCTGCGGGACGGATCACCTGTGCGCGCTGACGCCCGGGATGTGCGGGACGGGCGCGGACTGCGCCTCCTGGGATCTCTGCGACGGCACGTACACGTGCGTCCACGGGCCGGGCTACTGCGGCTCGGACCCGGACTGCGCGACGTGGCAGACGTGCGACACGAACGTCCACGCCTGCGTGACGGCGGCCGGCTACTGCGCGGACTCGACCGGCTGCGCGGTCTGGGAGGCCTGCAACGCCGCGAGCCACACCTGCGAGAACGGGCCGGGCTACTGCGCGGACGACACGGGCTGCGCGGCGTGGCAGACGTGCGACACGAGCGTCCACGCCTGCGTCACGGGGGTGGGTTTCTGCACGGACGCCGGCGGCTGCGCGGTGTGGGAGACGTGCGGGACGACCGATCATCTCTGCGCCGTCGCGGCAGGGCGCTGCGCCGACGCCACGAACTGCGCGACCTGGGAGACCTGCGGCACCGATTATGTGTGCGCGCTCTCCCCCGGGCGCTGCGTGACGACGCAGGATTGCGCTCCCGGGCTGATCTGTGAAGGGGCGGCGCACACCTGCGTGGATGAGCCGCTCGCGCAGACCGACCTGCTCATCGTCGGAGGCTTCGACGGCGCGTGGCTCGGGGTCGGAGGGTTTGCCCGCCTGGACAGCCCCACACAGCCGCACTTCGCGATCGGGTGGTTCGACATGGGCTACATCGATCCGTCCGGCGCGTTCGTATACAGCGCCACGGCGCCTGGCCACCAGGGCATCTTCAAGTTCGTGCCGGACGCGCTGCGCTGGGACACGAGCTTCAACGCCTGGACCGGACCGATCGATCCCCTCGACAACGATCCCGTCCTCCTCACCATCTCCGCCCAGTGTCCGTCCGTCACGTGGTCGGAGTTCGTCATGCAGGCCGGGACGGGCGCGCTGCTCTTCAACTGCCAAAGCTACTACCCTCCGTATCGCTGGGTGGACGAGTCGGGGACGCTCCGCGTGACCTCGCACAGGATCCTGGCCTGGAACGCCGACGGCTACATGCTCGGCCAGCGGTACTACTACGACGTGACCAACAGCGACTCCGTCCTCGACCCGGCGGGCACCCCCACGGCCATCGTGGGCCTTCCGGCGGGTGGCATCGTCGCGGTCCGCGTCCATCCGTCGGGGTTCCGGGTCTGCTACAGGACCGACACCGATCCCGTGGTGCACCAGAGCTGGCTCATCGGGACGGACGGTGTGGCCACGCTGGAGGGCACCTTTGCGGACGCGCCCCCCGCCACCCAGCCCTCCGACTTCTGGGGCGAAATCAAGCTCGACTCGGACGGAACGCTCTATCAGGCCGACTGGGTGAACAACCTCATCGTCCGGCGGCCGCTCGTGCCCGGCGTGTCCTCCGTCCCCTACGACGGCGCCCGTCCCGCGGGATACAACGACAACGCCGCGGTGCCGTTCAATCCGTACCTCACGGACGGCTCCGCCTTCGTCACCTCGCCGTGAGCGTCGAGGACTCCCGCCCGGACGTGCTCGCGGGGGCACGCCGGTGGTAGACCATGCGGCGTGTCGATCGAGGAGGCCATGCGCGAGGCGCTCGCGCTCGCGCGCGAGGCCCGGGACCGGGGCGAGGTCCCCGTCGGCGCCGTCGCCCTGTTCGAAGGACGGATCGTGGGCCGGGGGTCGAACGCGCGCGAGTCGGCGCGCGATCCGACGGCCCACGCCGAGTTGCTCGCGCTGCAGGAGGCCGCCCGCACCCTCGGCCGCTGGCGCCTCACCGGCGTGACGATCGTGGTGACGCTCGAGCCCTGCGCGATGTGCGCCGGCGCGATGGTGCTCGGCCGCGTCGACCGGCTCGTCTACGCCGCGAGCGATCCCAAGGCCGGCGCCGTGGGGTCGCTCATGGACCTCTCCCAGGACCCGCGCCTCAACCACCGCTTCGAGGTCGAGCGCGGCGTCCTCGCCGGCGAGGCCGGCGAGCTCCTCCGCGCCTTCTTCCGCGCCCGCCGGGGCGGAAACGGGGCGGAAGGCTAGCTTGCCGCTTGGCAGGGCGCGGAAGATCGGTTAAATCCGCCGGCGGAGAGCTGGCCGAGTTGGTCGAAGGCGCCTGACTCGAAATCAGGTGTACCGGCAACGGTACCGGGGGTTCGAATCCCTCGCTCTCCGCCACATTCGTCCCCCATCGCGTTGCGGTCAGGCGCTCGAATCGAGCGCAGGGGGCAGGCCGGAGGAAAAGGCGGTAAGGTCCACCCCGGCGAAACATCGGAGGAACCGGACGAGGCGATGGCTTCTCCGGCCGAGGACATCGAAGAAAACGCTCGCCCGCGAACGCGAGCGAAGGGGCAGGCGGATGAGCCTGCCCCGGAGCGAGCCGGGGGGCGTGGGGGGTGCCGTAGCCCCACGGTCCCGGTGAGAACACGAACTGACGTGCGTGGGGCGGCAGGCCCCCCCACTAAATCCAGGAGAGGTGACCGAGCGGCTGAAGGTGCACGACTGGAAATCGTGTGTACCGGGAACGGTACCGTGGGTTCAAATCCCACCCTCTCCGCCAGCAGAGCTTCCTCCCCGGGGTTATAGAGGAGGGAGCGAGGTCGGCGGCATGCCGGCGAGAGCCGGCCCAGAATCCTCGGGCGACGTGGGGGTTGCCGAACCCCGCCAGGCCCGGAAGGGAGCAACGGTAGGTGGTCCTCCGTGCGCCCGGGGATTGTGGGCCGGCTCGTTTTGTTCGGTGAAGAGAAGAAATGACCTACCTCGTCCTCGCCAGGAAGTACCGCCCCCAGGCGTTCGGGGAGATGTCCGGGCAGGAGCACGTCGTCCGGACGCTCTCGAACGCGCTGAAGACCGGCCAGCTCGCCCACGCCTTCCTCTTCACCGGCCCCCGCGGCGTCGGGAAGACCACGACGGCGCGCCTGGTCGCGAAGGCGCTCAACTGCGAGCAGGGGCCGACCGCCACGCCGTGCGGCGCCTGCGTCGCGTGCGTCGAGATCGCGGAGGGGCGCGCGGTGGACGTCGTCGAGATCGACGCCGCCTCGAACAACGGCGTCGACAACGTCCGCGACATCGTCGAGGCCGTGAAGTACCGGCCGGCGCGCGACCGCTACAAGGTCTTCGTGGTGGACGAGGTCCACATGCTGTCGCAGGGGGCGTTCAACGCGCTCCTGAAGACGCTCGAGGAGCCGCCCCCGCACGTGAAGTTCGTCCTCGCGACGACCGACGTGCACAAGGTGCCCGAGACCATCGTCTCGCGCTGCCAGCGCTTCGACTTCCGCCGCCTCACGCTCCAGCAGATCGCCGACCAGCTCGCGAAGGTGGCGGAGGCGGAGGGGATGAAGCTCTCCCTCGCCGCCCTCGGGCTCGTGGCGCGCCAGGCGGAGGGCGGGATGCGCGACGCCCTCTCGCTCCTCGACCAGGTGCGCGCCGCCTGCGGCGAGGCGCCCGCGGACGCCGACGTCGCCGCGGCGCTCGGCGCCGTGGACGCGGCGGCGGTCTCGCGGATCGCGGCGGGGCTCGTCGCGCGGGACGGCGCGGCGGTGCTCGCGGAGATCGACGCGCTCCACGCGCGCGGCCTCGAGATGAAGCGCGTGACCGAGGAGATCGTCCGGCACCTGCGCAACGTGGTCGTCGCGAAGCTCGTGCCCGCCTCGCCCCTCGACCTGCCCGACGCCGAGCTCGCCGAGGTGCGGGCGCAGGCGGAGGGGGCCGACGCCGCGCAGCTCACGCGCCTCTTCGACCTCGTCCAGCGCGCCGTGGTGGACGTGAAGCTCTCCGAGCAGCCGCGCTACGCGCTCGAGGTGGCGCTCCTCGAGGGCGTCTTCCTCGCGCCGGGGGAGCAGGTGGCGGAGCTGCTCGCGCGCGCAGAGGCGCTCGCGAAGGGCGCGCCGCTCCCGCCGCGGGGCGGCGGGTCGGGGACGGGCGCGCGCACGGCGTCCGCGCCGGCCGCGAGCAGGACCGCGACGTCCGCGCCGGTGAGGACCGCGGCGGCGGCTCCGACGTCGAGCGCGCCCTGGATCCCGGTCCCGACCTCGACCCCGTCCACCCCGACCTCGACCCCGACCTCGACCCCGACCTCGACCCCGACCTCGACCCCGACCTCGACCTCGACCTCGACCGCGAGCCCGGCCTCGGCTTCGACCACGAACCCTGTCGAGACGTGGCGCGCCGCCGTCGAGGAGGTCGAGAAGACGAGCGTCCCCGCCGCGTCGTCGCTCAAGGAGGCCGCCCTCCTCGCGATGAGGGACGGCGAGATCGAGATCGCGCTTCCGGCGGCGGGGATCCACGCGAAGCGCGTCGAGGCGAAGCGGGCCGAGGTCGAGTCCGTGCTCGCGAGCTTCTTCGGGCGGCCCACGCGGCTCAAGCTGAGCGTGGGCGAGGCCGCCCCTCTCGCCGCGCCCGATGCGGCCGCGCCGGCACCGGCGCTGTCCATCGCGCAGACCGAGGCCGCCGAGAAGCGCGCCCGCTCGGCGCGCGTCCGGGACGCCGCCCGCGGCCACCCGAACATCAAGGACGCGGCGCGGATCCTGGACGGCGGGATCGAGGACGTCGAGGAGCTGTGAACGGCAGGTCCTTCAACGACGGGGTGGGGCCCCGGCGAAGCCGGGGAGGGGCGGAGCGGCACGCCCCGAGGAGATGACATGGACATCCAGTACCTGATGCGCCAGGCGAAGAAGCTCGAGAAGGCCATGGCGGACGCGAAGGACAAGCTCGTCGACGTCTCGGTGGAGGCCGAGGCCGGCGGCGGGCTCGTCAAGGTTCAGATGAACGGGCGGTGCGAGGTGACTCGCCTCTCCATCGACCCGAAGGCCGTGGACCCCGCCGACAAGGCGATGCTCGAGGACCTCGTCGTCGCCGCCGTGAACGCGGCGGTGGAGCGGGCGCGCGCCGCGGCCGACGAGCACGTCTCGAAGGCGACGGGCGGAATCAAGATCCCGGGCATCGGGTAGCGATGGCGGTCGCGGATCCCATCGCGCGGCTGGTGAAGGAGCTGGCGCGCCTCCCGGGCATCGGCGAGAAGACCGCCCAGCGCCTCGCGTTCCACATCCTCAAGGCGGGGCCGGGGTACGCGGGCGACCTCGCCGCCGCGATCGCGGCGGTGGTGCGCGACGTGTCGCTCTGCTCCTCCTGCCAGACGCTCACCGATCGGGACCCCTGCGGCATCTGCAGCGACGCCCGGCGCGACCCCCGCACGCTGTGCGTCGTGGAGGGCGTGCCGGACCTCGTGGCGATCGAGCGCACGCACGAGTTCCGGGGGCGCTACCACGTGCTCCACGGCGCCCTCTCCCCGCTCGACGGCGTGGGTCCCGGCGACCTCAAGATCCGCGAGCTGCTCGTCCGCCTCGAGAAGGAGCCGGCGGACGAGGTGGTGGTCGCGACGAACCCCGACGTGGAGGGGGAGGCCACCGCGCTCTACCTCACGAAGCTCCTCAAGCCGCTCGGCATCAAGGTGACGCGGATCGCGCAGGGCGTGCCGATGGGCGGGGACCTCGAGTACGCCGACCAGGTGACGCTCGCGCGCGCCATCGCCGGCCGGCGGGAGCTGTGACGCCGCCGCCCGGCCTCCGCGACGGCCCCCGGGACGGCGCAGGCGGTGCGACCTCCGTCTACAGTGCCTCCGTCCGCGCGCGCCGCGCGGGCGTCCGGCGCGCCGCCGCGCGTGCGCGGCATTGAAAGCGGCGCGGTTCCCTGAGATATTCGGCCATGATTCGGATCCTCGCGGAGAGCTGAGCGCGCCATGAATTCCGGCTTGGTGATGTACGAGGAGGAGTTCCGGCTGATCGCCGGAATCTGCGACCGGCTCACGCGCGACGCGAACGCCAAGGTCGTCTTCCTCGTCGACAAGAACGGTCAGCTGATCGCGTCGAGCGGCCAGGCCCAGAACCTGGACACGACGTCGCTCGCGTCGCTCACCGCGGGCAACGTCGCGGCCATGGGCGGCCTCGCGAAGCTCATCGGCGAGAAGGAGTTCCCGAACCAGTTCCACGAGGGGGAGCGGGAGTCGCTCCACATGAGCATCGTGGGCGGCCGGGTGGTCCTGGTCGTCATCTTCGATGCGAAGAGCTCGCTGGGGCTCGTGCGCCTGCGGGTGAAGAAGGCGGGAGAGGAGCTCGGGAAGGTCTTCGAGGTGCTCGCCAGGAAGCAGGCGGCGCCCGGGGCCGCGAGCCCGTTCGCCGAGATCACCGACGACGACATCGACAACCTGTTCAGCGAGTAAATCCCCGGATGAGCTTCATCAACTACAGCTCGCGCGAGATCAACTGCAAGATCGTCTATTACGGCCCGGGTCTCTGCGGGAAGACGACGAACCTCCAGTACGTCTACGCGAAGACCAACCCGGACGCGAAGGGGAAGATGATCTCCCTCGCGACCGAGACCGAGCGCACCCTCTTCTTCGACTTCCTCCCGCTCTCGCTCGGCGAGATCCGCGGCTTCAAGACCCGCTTCCACCTCTACACGGTGCCGGGGCAGGTCTTCTACGACGCCTCCCGCAAGCTCATCCTGAAGGGCGTCGACGGGGTGGTGTTCGTCGCCGACTCGCAGATCGAGCGGATGGAGGCGAACATGGAGTCGGTCGAGAACCTGCGCGTGAACCTCGCCGAGCAGGGGTACGACCTCGGGAAGATCCCCTACGTCGTGCAGTACAACAAGCGCGACCTCCCGAACGTCGCCACCGTCGACGAGCTCCGCCGGATCCTGAACCCGCGCGGCGTCCCGGAATACCAGGCCGTCGCGCCGACGGGCGTCGGCGTCTTCGACACCCTGAAGTCGGTCGCGAAGCTCGTCCTCACGGAGCTGAAGAAGGGCGGCTAGTCCCGAGGCCCCCCCGAAGGCGGCGACCGCCTACCACCGCCGCCGGCCCCGCGCTCACCCCGGGGGCGCGCTGGTGTAGAATGACGGCTCTTGCCCGTTGATCCGCCGGGGGTTTTTTCCCGGAAGCGAGGGGAACGTGGTGCGCCAAGCCAGGACTGCCGCTCTGCTCTTCTGCGCCGCCCTCCCGGCGCTCGCCGCCGCGCAGGCGCCCTCGGGCCAGGGCGCCGCCGCCGGAGCCGGCGCGGAGGAGCAGAACGAGCTGAAGGTCCGCTCCCTCGAGGAGCGCGTCTCCGACCTGAAGGAGAAGATCTTCCGGACGAAGGCGCGCCTCATGAACCTGCAGGAGATGGTCATCGGGGGCGACATCACCACCGGCTCGAAGGCGGTGCTCGTGCACCGCAACGAGATGGGGTCGTCCTTCTACCTCGAGTCCGTCGCCTACGTGCTCGACGGCGCGCCGATCTACACGAAGGTCGACGTCGACGGGGACCTCGAGAAGCGCGAGCAGTTCGAGATCTTCAACGGCCGCATCGTGCCGGGCAACCACCAGATCGCGGTCCAGCTCGTCTACCGCGGCCACGGCTACGGCCTCTTCAGCTACCTCGAGGGCTACAAGTTCAGGGTCCAGTCCTCCTACACGTTCAACGCCGAGGCCGGGAAGGTGAACACGATCAAGGTGGTGGGCTTCGAGCGCGGCGGCATCACCGCCGAGCTGAAGGACCGGCCGGCGGTGCGCTACGACGTCGACGTCGAGCGAGAGGAGTCGACGCGCCGGGGGAGCAGCCCCGCCGCGGCCGAAGGCGACGCTCGGTGAATCGCGGCGCCACACGGCTCGCCGCGGTCGTGCTCGCGGCCGCCGCGGCGGTCGCGCGCGCGGCCCCGGGGGACGCGCCCGCGGAGCTCGCGCGCGTCGACGAGGCGGTCCGCCTCGCCGCCGCCGCCGAGGCGCGCCTCGCGGAGGTCGAGGCCCTCGGCGCCGAGCGCGACGAGAGCCCGAAGGCGCGGGCCGCCCGCCTCCTCGAGGCGGGCGAGGCGCAGCACCGGCTCGGCGACTGGTCTCACGCCGCCGTCCTGCTCGCCGGCGCGGCGGACGAGCCGGACTTCCGCGACGCGCCCGCGCGCCCGGAGGCCCTGTTCCTGCTCGCCGACGCGCTCCGCCGGCAGGGGGCGTGCGGGGCGGCGCGGGCGCGCTACGCCGAGCTCCTCGCCGGCGACGCCGGGGCCCGGCGGGGCGCCGCCGTGTCCGGCTGGCTCGAGTGCGCGGTGAAGGAGCGGCGCCCGACCGACGTCGCGGCGCTCCTCCAGGAGGCGGAGCGCGTCTTCGGCGACGACCCCCCCGCCGACGTCCGCTACCTCGCCGCGAAGGACCTCTACCAGCGGACCGACCTCGATCCCGCGCAGCGCCTCGCCGCGGCCGCGGCCGCCTTCGAGAAGGTGGGGCCGCCGTACCAGCAGCGGGCCTGGTACTTCCTCGGCGTCGTCGCGATCGAGCAGCAGAACCTCCACGGCTCGCTCCAGTGGTTCGACGCGTGCGCCCGCGCCGAGCCGGAGGACGCGCGCGCGGCGGAGGTGCGCGAGCTGTGCATCCTCGCCCTCGGCCGCGTCCACGCGCAGATGGGGAACGCGCAGGCCGCCTTCGACTGGTACCGCGCCATCCCCTGGGAGTCGCCCCGCTTCGGCGAGGCGCTCTACGAGCTCGCGTGGGGGCTCGTGAAGGCGAAGGACTACGAGCAGGCGCTCAGGACCGCCTCGTTCATCCCCGAGCTCGCCCCCGCCTCGCCCTTCGCCCCCGAGGCGACGGTGCTGCAGGGGCACCTGCTCCTCCGGCTCGGGCGCTACGCCGAGGCGACCGACGCCTACAACCACGTCATCAACACCTACGCGCCGGTGCGCGACGAGCTCGACGCGATCCTCTCCATGCAGGAGGACCCGCTCCGCTGGTTCAACGAGCTCGTCGGCGCCCGCGAGGCCCTCGACGCGAGCGGCGTCCTCCCGGCCGTCGCCGTGAGGTGGGCGTCGACGAGCCAGGACCTCGCCGTCGCCCTCGAGCTGGTCGAGACCCTGGGCGGCGCGCGCCGCGACGTGTCCGACGCGACCGACGCCGCCGCGCGCATCGAGGCGCTGCTCGAGCGCGGCCGGGGGCTCGACGCCTTCCCGCGCATGCAGCGCGCCTACGCGGGCGCCGAGGCCGTGGAGAACGACGCGGCGCGCATCGAGGGCGACACGATCGGCGCCCTCTCCGCCCTCGCCGAGCCGGCGCTCCTCGGGCCGCGCCTCGCCGAGCTCCGGCGCGCCCGCGCCGCCCGCCTCGCCCTCGAGGCGCGCCTGGCCGGGCTGCCCCGCACGCAGCGCGCCGTCGACGAGCGGCTCGCGCGGGCGCGGGGGCGGGTGGACGAGGTGGGCGCCGCCGCGTTCCGGGCCGGCTTCCTCGTCGGCTCGCTCGACGCCGCCATCGACGGCACGGAGGCCTGGATCGAGCGGCACCGCGGCGACATCGACGCGGACCCCGCGGCCCGGCAGGAGCTCGCCGAGGAGCTGCGCCAGCACCGCGAGACGGTGCGCGGCTACGCCGAGGAGCTGCGCGCGCTGCGCGCGGACGTCGCCCTCGCGCGGGACGCCGCCGGCGGCGCCGACGCGATGGAGGGGGAGGCGCGCCTGCGCGCCGACTACCTCGCCGCCGTGGAGGAGGAGCGCCTCGCGGGCGACGCCGCCCGCGGCTCGCTCGGCGCGGCGGCCCGCGCGGCGTTCGATCGCGCCGACGCGGTGCGCGAGCGGCTCGCGTCCGTCCGCGCCGGGGCCCGCGCCCTCGAGCTCGCCTTCGCGTCCGACGCCGCCCGCCGCGCGGCCGAGGTGCGCGACGACGTGGCGGCGGAGCGGACCGCCCTCGCGGCCCACGCCGCCGCCCTCGACGAGGTGCAGGGGGCGGCGAAGGAGCTCGTGGGGCTCATCGCGAACCGCGCCCTCGGCGACGTCCGCGCCCAGTTCTACAAGCTCGTGCTCAAGGCCGACCTCGGCATCGTGGACGTCGCCTGGAGCCGCAAGCGCCAGCGGCTCGACAAGATCCAGCAGCTCTCCGTCCAGAAGGCGGCGGAGATCGACCAGCTCGACCGCGAGTTCCGCGCCATGACGCGCGAGGGGGAGCCGTGACGGCCCGCCTCGCCGTCCTCGCCGCCCTGCTGCCCCTCGCGGCCGCCGCCGCCGAGGCCCGCCCGTACGTCTCCTGCCAGGACCGCTCCGAGGGGGCGCAGCGGGCGCGGGGCGGCGTGGTGCGGCGCCACGCGGCGAGGCCCCTCGTCTCCGAGGAGCAGGCGCGCGGCGAGCTCGAGGAGTCGGTGCGGCGCTGGGAGGAGGAGGCGAAGGCGTTCCGCGGCGAGGTGCACCAGATCATCCAGAAGCAGTTCGACGAGCGCCGGCGCTTCCTCGCCGACAACTACGAGCAGGCGATCCGCGACCTCGAGGTGCTCGAGCGCAACGAGCGCGAGGCGGCCATCGCCCGCTTCGAGGAGTTCCTCGCCCGCTACCCCGACGATCCGCAGTACACGCCCGACGCGATGTTCCGCCTCGCCGAGCTCTACTACGAGAAGGCGAACGACGACTTCGAGCTGGCCCTCGAGGCCCACCGGAAGGCGTCGCGCGACGCGGTCGCCGAGGGGCGCGATCCGCCGCCCGAGCCGATGAAGAGCTACGCGCCCTCCATCGCGCTCTACCAGCAGCTCATCACCGGCTTCCCGGAGTACCGCTTCATCCACGGCATGTACTACCTGCTCGCCTACTGCCTCGGCGAGATGGGGCAGGGGGAGGAGGCGCAGGCCGCCTACCGCACGCTCATCGAGAAGTACCCGGACAGCCCCTTCGTGCCCGAGGCGTGGGTGCGGCTCGGCGACTGGCACTTCGACGAGGTGAAGGCGGACTCGCTCCAGAACGCGGCGGCGGCGTTCTCGAAGATGTACGGCTTCCCCGCCCACCCGCTCTACGCCCGCGCCATCTACAAGCTCGGGTGGACGTACTACCGGATGGACGACTTCGAGCACGCCGTCGACTCGTTCACGCGGCTGCTCGACCACTACGTGGCGCTCTCGAGGAAGACCGGCGAGAAGCCCTCGGGCGACGTCTGGCCCGAGGCGGTGCAGTACACCGCCATCAGCTTCTCCGACGAGCTGTGGGGCGGCGTCGCGCGGGCGAAGGCGTTCTTCGCGGAGAAGGGCGGCCGTCCGTACGAGGCCGAGGTGTTCGCCCGGCTCGGCGACGTCTACTTCGACGAGACGAAGTACGCGCTCGCGGTCGAGGCCTACCAGCAGGTGCTGCTCGCCGATCCGCTCTCGCCGGACGCGCCCAAGGTGCAGGCGAAGATCGTGCTCGCCTGGTCCCGGGACCGGCAGTTCGACAAGGAGGCGGCCGAGCGCGAGAAGCTCGTCGCCACCTACGCCGAGGGCACGGCGTGGTGGAAGAAGAACCAGGACGACCCCGACCTCGTCGCGGGCGTGCGCGAGCTGTCCGAGCGGAGCCTCCTGCGCGGCGCGAGCTTCCACCACGCGCAGGCGCAGGCGTACAAGGCCGACGGGAAGCTCGAGGCGGCCGTCGCGGAGTACCGCACCGCGGCCCGCGCCTACGGCGACTACCTCGCGCGCTTCCCGCACTCGAAGCAGGCGTACGAGCTCTCCTACAACTACGCCGACTGCCTCTACAACGCCCTCGAGTTCGACGCCGCCGCCCGCGTGTACGCCGCGGTCCGCGACGATCCCTCGGGTGACAAGTACGAGGCCGAGGCGGCGCTCTCGGCGGTCATCTCCTGGGAGGGCGAGATCACCCGGCTGCAGCGGCAGGGCGAGCTCGAGGATCGCAAGGTCCTCCTCTCCACCGACCGCCGCGAGCAGGAGCTCGTGAAGGAGGAGCAGCTCCCCTACGCCCTCACCCACCTCGTCTCGGACTCGGACGTGCTGCTCGCGCGCTACCCCGACCACGAGAAGGGCGCGGCCATCGCCTACAAGACGGGCGAGGTCTTCTACAAGTACGCCGACTACGACGAGGCGCGCTGCCGCTTCGAGGAGGTGGTCGCCCGCTGGCCGCGCACCGAGGTGGCGCAGTTCGCGGCGAACCTCGTCATCGAGAGCTACCTCACGATGAAGGACTGGGCCGCGGTCGAGCAGGTCTCGGCCCGGCTGCAGGCGTCGGAGGTCGGCAAGAGCCCGAAGCTCCACACCACGCTGCAGAAGTTCAAGCTCGGCGGGCGGTTCAAGCGGGCCATGCAGCTCATGGAGGCGAAGGAGTGGGAGGAGGCGGCGAAGCTCTTCCTCGCCCTCGTCGCCGAGGAGCCGGCCCACGAGTTCGCCGACAAGGCGCTCTACAACGCGGCGAGCTGCTACGAGGGCGAGCGCCGCTTCGAGAGCGCCCTGCGCATGTACGAGCGCATCCCCGTGGAGTACCCCGCCTCGGCCCTCGCCGACGAGGCGCTCTTCCGGGTCGGCTGGAATGCGGAGAACACCTACGAGTTCGAGAAGGCCGTGGAGCGCTACATGGCCCTCGTGCGGGACTACCCCACCTCGAAGCACCGCAAGGACGCGCTCTACAACGCGGCGCGCTCGCTCGAGAACCTGCAGCGCTACGAGGAGGCGGCCACGGCCTTCGCCGCCTACGCGAAGGCCTACCCGGACGCGGACGACGCGGCGCGCACGCTCTTCCACGCCGCGCTCATCCACGAGAAGACCCAGGAGTGGAGGCGCGAGATCCAGGCGCTGCAGGAGTTCGTGAAGCGCTTCTCGAGGACGAAGGAGCACGAGCTCGTGGTGCAGGCGCACCTCAAGATCGCCCTCGCGGCCCGGGAGCTCGGCGACGAGAAGGCGGCCCGGGCCGGCTACGGGGCGGCCCTCCAGGAGTTCGGCGCGCGCGGCCTCAGGCCCGACGCGAGCCCGAGCGCCGCCGCCGCGGCCGCCGAGGCGCGCTTCCGCCTCGCCGAGTACGACTTCGAGCGCTACGACCGCATCTCGCTCCCGGGCACCGCCGACACCCGCAAGCTCAAGAAGGCGCTCCAGGCGAAGCTCGCCGAGGCGAAGAAGGTCGCGCCGCAGTACGACGAGGTGATGCGCTACAAGCGGCCGGACTGGATCCTCGCCGCCTTCTACCGCAAGGCGTTCCTCCTCGAGCGGCTCGCGCAGACGATCTACGAGGCGCCGGTCCCCCCGGAGTTCAAGAAGAAGGGGGCGGAGGAGTACCTCGCCGCCTACCAGGACGCGCTCTCCGCCGCGGCGCAGCCGTACGAGGACCAGGCGGTCGCCGTCTACGTCCAGGCCATCGAGGCCGCTCGCAAGCTGCACGTGAAGAACGAGTGGACGAAGAAGATCGGGGAGTCGCTCGCGCGCTACCGCCCGCGGGAGTACCCGATCCTGAAGGAGGCGCGCGCGCGCCTGCTCGCGGAGGACCTCTCGCCGTCGCCGTACGCCGACACCCCCGAAGGCCCGTCGCGGCGCCCGCTCCCCGGAGAGGCGCCCGCGCCGTCCGCGGCGGAGGCGGCGCCGCAGGAGGGGCCGGCGGCGAGCGAGGGCGCTTTCGGTTCTTCGACCGCGATCTCGACCTCGACCTCGACCGCGACCTCGACCCTGACCCCGACCCCGACCCCGACCTCGACCCCGACCCCGACCCCGGCCGACGAGGCCGCGCGCGCCAACGCTCCGAAGGAGCCCCGATGACGAAGCAGGCCCCGCTCGCCCTCCTCCTCCTCGCCGCCGCCTGCGCCACCGCCGGCAAGAACGGGCAGGAGCGCTTCCCGCAGGCGGAGCACGGCCTGCCGGCGGCGACGGCGTTCGCCGAGGGCCCGCAGCGGTCCGCCTACGCCGCCGCGCACGCCCACGAGGCGAAGGGCGACGCGGCGAGCGGGGACGCCGCCCGGGCGGAGTGGGCGCAGGCGGCCGCGGGCTACGCCGCGCTCGCCGGCGACGCCGGCGCCGCCGAGTGGCGCGTCCCGCTCCGCCACCGCGCCGCGGAGCTCTTCCTGCGCGCCCAGCGCTGGGACAAGGCGGCCGAGGCCGCCGGGGCGCTCCTCGCCGACGCGCAGGCGACCGACCCGTCGAAGGCGGTCGCGGCGCGGCTCGCGGCGACCGCCGCGCTCGGGGCCGCCGGCGCCGCCGTGCGCGCCGGCCAGCTCGAGAAGCTCGACCTCTCGCCGGCCGGCAAGGACGGCGCCGCGCGGACGCCGCCGCCGGGGTGGGCGCGGGTCGTCGAGGCCACCGACGCCTGGCTCGCCCGCGCCGGGGCCGACCCCGAGGCGCGCCGGGCGCCCGCCGAGCGGCGCCCCGGGGTCTCCCCCGCGGAGCTCGCCCTCGTCGCGGCGGAGGTGCAGTACGCCTATGGCGACCTGGAGGGCGCGCGGCGGCGCTTCGAGGCCGTGATGGAGCGCTGGCCCGCGGAGGTCGAGACGATCGAGCAGGCCGCGCCGCTCTACCTCGGCACCTTCACGGCGAAGGGGGATCGCGGCGGCCGCGACGCCGCGCTCGGCAGGCTCCGCCAGCGCGTGGCGGAGGAGGCGGCCCGCGCGAGCGACCCGCGGCGCAAGGAGGCCTTCGCGAAGCTGCAGGAGGCCCTCGCACGCGAGGACGCCGGCGCGCGCTCCGGCGCCGCGGAGAAGCTCGTCGGCGACGGCAAGCCCGCCGAGGCGGCGAAGGCCTTCGAGGCCCTCGCGGGCGAGCCCGGCGCCGGCGACGGCGCCACCGCGCTGCACAACGCGGCGGTGGCGTGGGAGAAGGCCGGCGATCCCGCCCGCGCCGCGCAGGTGCGCGAGCGGCTCGTGAAGGAGCACCCGGGCGCCCCGGTGGCCCCCGAGAACGCGCTCGCGCTCGCCGCGCACCACTCGACCGCGGGCGACCACCTCCGCGCCGCGCGCGCCTACGAGGACTTCCTCTCGCGCTGGCCGCAGGCGCCGAGCCGCTGCGTGGCCCTGCGGAACGTCGCCTCGGAGCTGGACGTGGCCGGGCGCCCCGCGGACGCGGCGGCGCGCTACCTCGCCTTCGGCGCGGACGCGGCCTGCGGCAAGGCGGACCCGGACGTGGCCGCCCGCGCCCTCGTCCGCGCCGGCAAGCTCTTCGACGGGCAGGCCAAGGCGGCCTGGAGCGCGGCCGCGGCGCTCGCCGGGGTGAAGGAGGCCGAGGCGAAGCGGCTCGTCGCCGAGGCCAAGCGCCGGGTGAAGGAGCTCTAGCGCATGGCGTCCTCCTCCCTCCACCTCCGCCTCGCCCTCGCCGCCGGCGCCCTCGCCGTCGCCGCGGCGGCGCACGGCCAGCCCGCCGTGGACGCGGCGGGGGCGCCCGCCGCGGCGGCGCCCGCCGAGACGCAGGCGCCGGGCCGGGCGCCGGCGTCGCCGGAGGAGGCGGCCCTCGCGCGCCACGCGTTCCAGCAGGGGGTGCGGCTCGAGGCGGAGGGGAACCTCGCGGCCGCGGCGGAGTCGTTCGAGCGGGCGTGGGACGCCGATCCCGACCTCGTCCACGCCGGCGTGAACGCGGGGCTCATGCGCGAGCGCATGGGCGACGAGGCGGGCGCGCGCGCCGTGTACGGGCGGGTGCTCGACGAGAGCCCCGGCTTCGGGCCGGCGGCGCGGAACCTCGCGCGCCTGCGGATCCGGCGGGGCGAGCTCGCCGTGGCGGAGAAGGAGGCGCGCGAGCGGCTCGCCCGCTCCCCGGACGTCGCCGCGCTCCAGAACGCGCTCGCCGAGGTGCTCCTCGCCGCGGGGCGGCTCGACGAGGCGGAGGAGCTCTCGCGCCGCGCGCTCAAGGTGGACGAGCAGAGCGTGCCCGCCATGGTGAACCTCGCGACCGCGTACCACCGCCGCAACCGCAACGAGCTCGCGAAGATGGTGCTCGAGAACGCGCGGCAGGTGGACGGCCGCGACCCGACGGTCTGGAACCGCCTCGGGTTCGTCGAGCGCGCCCTCGGCAACGAGGCGCAGGCGCTCGAGGACTTCAAGGTCGCCGCGGCGCTCTCGCCCGACTACGCGGAGGCGCACGCGAACCTCGGCGCGCTCCTCGCGGCCGCCGAGGATCACCCGGGCGCGGTCGCGGAGCTCGAGATCGCCGTCCGCTACGCGCCGGGCAGCGCCGCCGCGTGGCTCGATCTCGGGAACGCCTACCGCGGCGCGCAGGCGTTCGAGAAGGCGGAGGAGGCCTACCGCAAGGCCCTCGCCCTCGACCCGAAGCTCGCCGACGCGCAGTTCGACCTCGGGCTCCTGTACCTCGACGGCGAGAAGCCGGGGACGGCGGCGCTCGCGCGGCTCGAGCAGGCGGTGCTCTTCTTCGACGCCTTCGAGCAGGCGGGCGGGAGCGAGGCGAAGCTCGGCGACTACCGCAAGGACGCGGCGAAGGCGATCGACCGCGAGAAGAAGCGCCTCGCCCGGGAGGAGCGCGACCGGCTCCGCCGCGAGGCGGAGGCGAAGAAGAAGGAGGACGAGGCGCGCAAGGAGGCCGAGGCCGCCGCCGCGAAGGCGGCGGCGGAGGAGGCGGCGCGGCTCGCCCGCGAGGCCGAGATCCGCGCGGCCGCCGAGGCGAAGGCTGCGGCGGAGGCGGCCGCGAACGGCCCGGCGCAGAAGGCGCCGGCGGCGGCGGAGGGAGCGACCACCGCGATCCCGGCCGCGACCTCTACCCCGACCCCGACCCCGACCCCGACCCCGACCTCGACCCCGACCTCGACCCCGACCTCGACCCCGACCCCGACCCCGACCTCGACCCCGACCCCGACCCCGACCCCGACCGCCGACCCCGACCCCGACCCCCGACCCCGACTCCGGCCCGACCCGAGCCGCCCCGGCACCCGAGCCGACCCCGGCCGCGGCCTCGCCGCCGACTCCCGCCACGGCCGAGCCGGCCGCGCAGCCACCCTCCGCTCCGACCACCCCCGGTGAGGAAAGGGGAGACAAATGAACGGGCTTCGCGCGCTTGTCGCGCTCTCCGCCGCCGTGCTAACCATCATCGCGTCCCGCGCAGGGGCGCAGAGCGCGGACAAGAAGGAGGCGCCGCGGAAGATCCTCCGCCTCGAGGAGATGAAGGTCGAGGGCCGGATCCAGAAGCCCCAGGCGATGTTCCTCATGCCGCGGGCGAACCTGAACTACGGAGAGCTGGACCGGACCGAGCCGTTCCTCCCCAAGGTGAAGAAGGCGGTCGAGAAGGAGCCCTTCTAGGGCGAGCCGAGAGAGGACGCGAGGGAGCGCGATGGCGGCGGACAAGCAGCAGAAGGTGCTCCGCGTCGGAGTGATCCAGGGCGGCAAGATCGTCGAGGAGCGCGTGCTCCCGGCGCAGGCCCCCGTGACCATCGGCACCGCCGGCCGCAACACCATCGTCGTCCAGCCGTCGAGCCTCCCGGAGTCCACGCCCGTGTTCGCGTGGGAGGCCGACCGCTACACGCTCCTCTTCGCCGAGGGCGTCGAGGGGCGGATCCAGGGGCCGCAGGGCTCCGCCGACTTCGGCGCGCTCGTCTCGCAGGGGCTCGCGCGGGCGAGCGGCGACCGCCGCGCCGTCCAGGTGAACGACGACCAGCGCGGGAAGATCGTGCTCGGCGACGTGACGCTGCTCTGGCAGTTCGTGGATCCGCCGGCGGCGACCCCCGCGCTCGAGCTGCCGAAGGAGGCCCAGGGCAACCACTTCAGGAGCCTCGACCGGCTCTTCGCGGTGGTGCTCGGGATCTCCTTCGCCCTGCACACGGGAGCGTACGTCGCCCTCGCCAACACCGACATCCCCACCGAGGTCACGCTCGAGGAGATCCCCGACCGCTACGCGAAGGTCCTCATCCCCGAGCGCCTCCCCAAGGCGCCCGAGAAGGTCGAGGAGAAGAAGCCCGAGGCGGTCGCGGAGAAGAAGGCCGAGGAGAAGAAGCAGGACGCCGAGAAGAAGCAGGAGTCGCCCGAGCAGGTCGCGGCGAAGAAGGCGGCGAGGGCCGCCGCCGTCGCGAAGGCCGTGCAGTCGAAGGGCATCCTCAAGGTGCTCGGCGCCCTCGGCCCCGGCACCGGCGGAGGCGCCGTCGCCGACGTGTTCGGCACCGGCGGCGGCATCGGCGACGTGGCGAGCGCGCTCTCCGGCGCCGGCGGCGTGGCGGTCGCGAACGACCCCGGGGCCGCGGGAGGCCGCAAGGGCGCGGGCCAGGTGGAGGCCGCGTCCATCGGCGACCTCGCCACGAGCGGCGGCGGCAAGGTCGCCTACGGCGCGAAGACCGAGGTGCGGGTCTCCGGCTCGGTGGCGGCGGAGGAGGCCGAGATCGACTCCTCCGAGATTGACCAGCAGAAGCTCGCCGCCTTCGTGAAGGCGCGGCAAGGGCTCATCAAGGCCTGCTACGAGAACGCCCTCAAGCGGAACCCCAACCTCAAGGGCAGGGTCTCGATCCGCTTCACCATCCTCGAGACCGGCGGCCTCGCCGACATCGTCGCGGCCCAGAACGCGCTCGGCTCCCCCGAGGTGGCGTCCTGCATCGTCCAGACGATGAAGTCGTGGCGCACGCAGTTCCGTCCCTCGGGCCCGGTGACCGTGGAGTACCCGTTCGTCTTCTCGCCGGTGAACTGAGGCGACTGCCATGAGGTCGATCCGCCTCGGCGAGCTTCGGGAGCTGCTCCAGGGTCCCGCGTTCTCCGCGTGGTGGACCGAGTGGTCGGCGGCGGTCGCGGCCGTGGTGGACGCGCGGGCGCGCCACGAGGACCTCCTCGCCCAGGCGGAGATGATGTCCGTCCGCTCCGAGCTGGCGCAGCGCGCCGGGGTGGAGGCCTTCTCCCGCGCCGGCGAGGCCGACGACGGCGCCACGCGCGCGGCGGCGGAGGCGCAGGGCCTCGAGAACCGCGCCCTGGCGCTCGTCGGCGAGTACGAGGAGCAGCGGTTCCGCACCTCCGACCTCTGGGTCCGCCTCGGCGGCGCCGAGAAGGGGCTCGAGGAGCGGCACGAGGCCGCGGCGAGGCCGCCCGGGAAGCCGCCCGCCCGCAAGCGCGGCGGGCGCGACGCCGCCTCCGACCTCGACGCCGCGACGCGGCAGGTGGAGGCGCTGCGCGAGCAGTACGAGGCGGAGGACCGCAAGCGCGCCCGGCTGTGGGACGACGTCGAGGCGGCCTGGGCCACGAGCTTCGAGCGCTCCCTCCTCGGCGCGGAGCGGGGGCTCGCGGCGAAGCGGATCCGGCGCGAGGCCGAGCGCCTCTTCGAGGAGGCGGAGACGCGCCGCGTGCGGGCGAAGCAGCTCGCCGCCGACGCCGAGGCCGCCGGCCGGGAGCGCCGCGAGGCCGAGCGCCGCCGCGCCGCGCTCCTCGCCGACGCGCGCGAGCGCTTCGGCTGCACCCCGGGAGAGGCGTTCCTCTACTGGCGCCACCCGGACGACAAGCGCGCGGCCTTCGCGGTGGCGCTCGCCGACGACGCGGACTCGGCGAACGTGGAGGTGAAGGCGCTCCGGAGCTACACGGTCGGCCGCGCCCGCGGGGCCGCCTTCCTCGAGCCGGCGCGCGAGGGGCTCGTGCCGAGCGCGGAGGAGGGCGACCGCCGCTTCGAGGAGTACTTCCTCGGCCCCCGCAAGGGCGTCCGGCGGGACGACGACGTGAAGCCGCTGCCCAGGGATCCGGTCACGCCATGAACCTCGACAAGACGGACGTCCTGCGCCGCTCGCCGGTCTTCGAGATGCTCTCGCAGGCGGAGCTGGACGTCCTCGCGGAGCTCTGCCGGCAGCGCCGCTTCGCCGCCGGCGAGGTGGTGTTCAGCGAGGGGGACGCGGGCGACGCGCTCTTCGTCCTCGCCCGCGGCGACGTGGAGGTGGTCGCGAAGGCGCCGGGCGGGGAGCGCGTCCTGGCCGTGCTCGCGCCGCCCACCGCGTTCGGCGAGATGTCCCTCGTCGACCGCGAGGTGCGCTCCGCCACCGTGCGCGCGAAGACCGCCTGCGTCGCGCTGCAGCTCAGCGCCGAGAACTTCACCGCGTTTCGCAAGCGCTCCCGCGACGGGTTCACGCTGTTCCTCGTGAACGTCGCGCGCCTGCTCTCGAGCCGGCTGCGCGAGGCCGACCAGAAGCTGGCGGGGCGCGGGTAGGTCGCCGCCGCACCCGGGCGCCGTCTTCGCGGGGCCGGAGGTTGTGCGATACCCTCGGTCGTCATGACCGAGCTCCTCCTCGCGCTCGCCCTCGGGGCCGCGGCGCACTCGAGCTTCCCGGCGGACGCCGGCGGGCGCATCGCGTCGCCCGCCGTGGCCGCCCTCGTGGGGGGCGCGCCGGCGGTGGTGGTCGCGGCCGGCGACCGGCTCGCCGGCTTCCGCGCCGACGGCAGCCCGGCGGCGGGCCTCGCCCTCTCCTTCGGCGACGGCGACGAGGCCGCGGGCGGCCCGGCCACGGCCGACATGGACGGCGACGGCCGGCACGAGCTCGCCGTCGTGACGAGGACCGGCAAGCTCTTCCTGTGGAGCGGCGGCGTCGTCTCGGGCTTCCCGGTGAAGCTCGGCGCGCCGGTGAGGGCGGGGGTCTCCTTCGGCGACGTGGACGGCGACGGCCGCCCCGAGCTCCTCGTCGGCGACGAGAAGGGGCGCGTGCACGCCCTGAAGCGCAACGGCCGGCAGCCGGTGGGCTGGCCCGCGACGGTGGGCTGCGCCGTCACGAGCCCGATCTCCTCCTCCAACCTCGCGGGCGGGCGCGCGCTCGCCTTCGGCTGCGAGGACGGCAAGGTGCACGTCCTCGACTCGGCGGGCCGCGAGCGCCCGGGGTTCCCGCTCGTGACGAAGTTCTCGGTCACCGGCGCGCCCGCCTTCGCCGACCTCGACGACGACGGCGAGATGGACCTCGTCGCCGGCAGCCAGGACTTCGGCCTCTACGCCGTGAGCGCCCGGGGCAAGCCGCTCGCCGGCTTCCCGGTGCGCGCCGGCTACCGGATCTACGAGGGGCCCGCCATCGCGGACCTCGACGGCGACGACCGGCTCGACGTGGTGTTCGCGTCCGCGGACGGCGCCATCCACGCGGTGGACGCCGGCGGCGAGCCGCTCCCGGGGTTCCCGGCGCGGGTCGGGCAGCGCATCTTCGGCGGCGTGGCGGTGGGCGACCTCGATCGCGACGGCGGGCTCGACGTCGCGGCGATGACGGCCGACGGCGCCGTGGTGGCCCTCGACGCGAAGGGGAGGCCGCTCGCCGGCTTCCCGGCGCCGCTCCTCGGCGCCGACGCGACCGCCTCGCCGCTCCTCATCGACCTCGGCGGCGACGGGACGCTCACGGCGTTCGTGGGCCTGCCGTCGGGCCAGCTCCACGCGCTGCGCGCGCAGAAGGTCGGCGCCGCGGCCGCGCGGGTGCCGTGGCCGGCCCCCCAGCGCGACGGCGCGCGCACGAGCCGCTTCGGCCCGAACCCGCCCGCCTGGAAGGACCTCGTCCTCGTGCCGGCCGAGCCGCGCGCGCTCGACGTGCTGAAGGCGAGCTGGCGCATCGCGTGGCTCGACGCCGGGCCGGGCGAGGTGACCCCCGCCGCCCGCATCGAGTGGCGGCGAAACGGGAAGCCCGTGCCGGCGCTCGACGGCAGGAGCGAGCTGCCGCCGGGGACCGTGAAGCGCGGCGAGCGCTGGCGCTTCGCGCTCGCCGCTCCGAGGGGCGGCGGCATGGTGGAGGGGCCCGAGGTCGCCGTCCTGAACACCGCGCCCGGCGCCGCCGTCGTCGCCCTGAAGCCCGAGGTCCCCACCCGCGCCGCCGACGTGCGCATGACGCTCGCGAAGCCGGCGGTCGATCCCGACGGCGACGCCCTCGCCTACGACGTCGCCTGGCTCCTCGACGGCGCCGAGACCGGCGTGACGGGCGAGGTGTTCCCGGCGGCCCGGCTGCGCCGCGGCGCCGTCCTCACCGCGCGCGTGGTGGCGCGGGACGGCGAGCTCGCCGGCCCCGCCGCCCTCGGCCAGGCCCGCGTGGGCAACACGCCCTCGGGCGCCCCGCGGATCGCCCTCGAGCCCGAGGCGCCGTCGCGCGGCGACGCCGTCCGCGCCCGGATCGACGTGCCCGCGACGGACCCCGACGGCGACCCGCTCGTCTACCGCTACGCGTGGAAGGTGGCGGGCGAGCCCCGCAACCTGCCCACCGAGACCGCCGCCCTGCCGCCCGGCCTCTTCCGCAAGCACCAGCAGGTGGAGCTCGAGGTGCGGGCGTTCGACGGCGAGCAGGAGGGGCCGGCCGCGGCCGCCGCGCTCACCGTGCGGAACACGCCTCCGACCGCGCCGGAGGTGGAGATCCGGCCGGCGGCGCCGCGGCGAGGCGAGCCGCTCCGCGCGGCCGTCGCCGCGCCGTCGATCGACGCGGACCGCGATCCGATCGCCTACGCCTTCGCGTGGCGGAAGAACGGCCAGCCGCTGCAGGTGGGCGGGGACGGCCGCGAGGTGCCCGGCGCCGAGGTGGCGAGGGGCGACGTCTTCGAGCTCTCCGTGACGGCGAGCGACGGCGAGGCCTCGAGCCCGGCGGCCACGGCGAAGGCGACCGTGGCGAACACGCCGCCCGCGCCGCCCCGCATCGCCATCGAGCCGAGGCGCCCGATGGGCGGCGAGCCGCTGCGGGTGGCGATCCTGGAGCCCGCCCGCGATCCGGACGGCGAGCGCGTCACGCTCTCCTTCGCCTGGACGCGCGACGGAGCGCCGACCGGCGACGGCGGCGAGACGCTCGTCCCGGCGAAGTTCGCGAAGCACGAGCGGGTGCGCGTGGTCGTCACCCCGCGGGACGGCGCCGAGGCAGGCCCGCCCGCGACCGACGAGGTGCAGGTCGACGACGCGCCCCCCGGCGCCCCCGTCGTCGCCTTCGCCTCGGAGCGCCCCACCGTCGCGGAGGCGCTGCGCGTGGTCGTGAAGGTCCCGGCGAAGGACCCCGACGGCGACGAGGTCCGCTACCTGTACCGCTTCACGAAGGACGGCGTGCCGTTCGCGGTGCCCGACGAGACGCCGGAGTCGCGCGCGACGCCGTTCTGGACGTCCTCCGCCGCGGTCCCCGCGGAGGCGCTCGCCAAGGGGCAGCGCTGGGCGGTGGAGGTGCGCGCCCACGACGGCGAGCAGGTGGGCCCGCCCGTCCGCGCCCAGGTGGCGGTGGTGAACGCCGCGCCGCCCGCGCCGCGGATCGCCTTCTCCCCGGCGCGCCCGCGCCGGGTCGACGGCCTCGCCGTGGCCCTGGAGCAGCCGCCCGACCCGGACGGCGACGTCCTCACCTGGCGGTACGCGTGGACGCGCGAGGGGAGCCGCTTCGAGGCGGCGCCGGCGCAGGCGCAGATCCCCCGCGGCGTGGCGCGCCGCGGCGAGCGCTGGGCGGTCGAGGTCGTGGCGAGCGACGGCGAGGCGGAGAGCCCGGCGGCGCGCCAGGACGTCGTGATCGCCGACGCGGCCCCCGGCCCCGCGGCGATCGCGCTCTGCGACGGGCCGGTGCCCGCCGGCACCGTCCCGCACGCCCGCGTGACCGCCGCGGCGACGGACCCCGACGGCGACGCGGTCTCCTACCGCCACGAGTGGACCGTGAACGGCGCGGCCGTCCCCTCCGCGTCCGGCCAGCAGCGCCTCGCGGCGCCCTCGCTGCGCAAGCACGATCTCGTGCGCGTGGTCGTGACGCCCTTCGACGGCGAGCTCGCGGGCCCGCCGGCGGCCGCCGAGTGCGAGGTCGTGAACACCGCGCCCACCGCCCCGGTCGCCGTCCTCGAGCCTGCGGAGCCGAGCGCCCCGCGCGGCGTGCAGGTGGTGGTGCGCAAGCCGTCGAGCGACGCCGACGGGGATCCGGTGGCCTACCGCTACACCTGGTCGCGCGACGGCGCCCCGCTCTCGATCGACGGCGGCGCCGTCCCGGCCGCGATGATGCGCCACGGCGAGGTCTGGCGCGTCGTGGTGTCCCCGTTCGACGGCGAGCAGGAGGGGGAGAGCGTGGTCCTGCAGGCCAGCGTGGGGAACACCCCGCCGCCCGCGCCCGCGGCCGTGGCGATCGCGCCCGCCGCGCCCGCGGCGGGCGAGGCGCTCGGCTGCGAGGCGCGCATCCCCGCCGCGGACGCCGACGGGGAGCCGATCGCGCTGCGCTACCGCTGGCTCCGCGCCGACCGCCCGGAGGCGATCGGGGAGGGCAGCCCGACCCTGCCGGCGGGCGTGGTGCGCCGCGGGGAGCGCTGGCGCTGCGAGGCGTGGGCGACGGACGGCACCGCCGAGAGCGCCCGGGTCGGCGCCGAGGTCGCGGTGCGCAACACGCCGCCCACGGCGCCGGCGGTGACCATCGAGCCCGAGCGTCCGCGCCGCGGCGACGCCCTCGCCTGCCGCATCGCGACCGCCTCGGAAGACCGGGACGGCGACGCCGTGTCCTACGCCTACGCCTGGACCGAGAACGACCGGCCCGTGGCGCCGGGCGCCGAACCGGCCCGCGTGGACCCGAGCCGGGTCGCCAAGGGGAAGCGCTGGCGGTGCACCGTCACGCCGACGGACGGCAGCGCCGGGGGGCCCGCGACGAGCGCGGAGGTGGTGGTGGCGAACCGCCCGCCGGGAGCGGCGGTCGCCCGCGTCGAGCCGTCCGCGCCGAGGCAGGGCGAGCCGTTCCGGTGCGAGATCGCGGTGAAGAGCGAGGACCCGGACGGCGATTCCGTCCGATATCGCACCACCTGGCAGCGGAACGGCGCAGGCCAGCCGTTCGCGGAGTCGTCGCAGGAGGTCCCGCCGCGGCTCGTGAAGGCGGGGGACCGCTGGCGCTGCACCGCCACCCCGACGGACGGCGCCGAGGACGGCCCCTCCTCGACCACCGAGGAGGCGATCGTCCTGCCCCCCGCCGAGGCGCCGCGGCCGACCGTCCCGGACAGGGCGAGCAAGCGGGGGCTGCGTTGACTGGCAGGATGCAACCATGTAGCCTCTCAGAGGTTTTTCGTGCCCGGACTCGGGCGGGGGGTTCCTCGTGAACCGCAGAATGCTGCTCGGCGCGCTCGCGTCCGGCCTGCTCGCGACCCAGGCGGGCGCGCAGGCGTACGCCGTCAAGGGGGCGCCGGACTCGGACAAGCTCGAGGCCTCTGCGGAGCACGTCGCGCGCATGAAGACCGCGATGAAGCAGGTCTTCGGCCGCATCGAGGAGGCCCGCAACGAGAAGGACGTCGTGAAGCTCAACTGCGTGAACGAGA
This sequence comes from uncultured delta proteobacterium, assembly GCA_963737085.1. Classification (GTDB taxonomy): domain Bacteria; phylum Myxococcota; class Myxococcia; order Myxococcales; family Anaeromyxobacteraceae; genus Anaeromyxobacter. Next base: position 99,122 of record CAVTRR010000010.1, on the reverse strand, counting down.
AGCTCGCGCAGATCAAGGCGCTCCTGAAGGTCGCGGAGCAGGCCGACGTGGCGCTCCACGAGGCCATCGCGAACCGCGACCCCGGCGCCGACTCCGAGCTCTCCAAGGTCTCGATCGCGCGGACGAAGGTCGAGGGGCTGCGCGCCGAGTCGGAGCAGTGCACGGGGCAGCTCTCGTACGTCGTCGACGAGAAGACGACGGTCGAGGTGCAGCTGCCGGACCTGCCGGAGCAGGAGGGGGAGGCCGCGCAGGAGGGGACCACGCGCCGCCACCGCGAGCCGCCGCTCCCGCCGCCGCCGGTCGTCCGGCCGCCGCCCGCCAGCCTCTGGTACTGATCCGACGTCCCCGGAGGGGGGCGAGGCCCCGAGGGGCCGCTACGGGCCGCAGGCCGCACGCGGCCGAGGGAGTGGACGCGAAATGAAGAGGATCCCGAGCACGGCGGCGCTGGCCGCTCTCCTCGCGCTCGCCCCCGCGGCGGCAGCCGGGACGGCCGGCAACGGCATCCGCCTGGGCGGCAGCGACGGCCGGCTCCACCCCTTCCTCGAGCTGGAGGGGCGCTGGGACTCGAACGTCTACTACGCCGCGGACAAGGCGTCGGCCGCGGACGTCATCGTCCACGTGCGGCCGGGGCTCGAGCTGGACGTCCCGGGCGACCTCGTCGCCGTCGACTTCGCGGGGAACCTGGACTGGGCGCAGTACCTCGGCCAGTCGAACCCCGACACGACCGATCTCTCCGAGCTCTACGCCGAGGCGGGCCTGGGGCTCACGGTCAACCGGCGCGGCGTGCTCGGCCTCGAGCTCGACGACCAGTTCCGGCGCAGCCCCACCACCTCGGCCCTCGTCTTCGGCACCGCCGTCGTCTCGAACCTGAACGCGCTGCGCGTGCGGGTGCCGTGGAAGCCGGGCGGGGGCGCCCTCGTCCTCTCCGCGATCGGCGGCTGGACGCTCGAGACGTTCGAGCCCTTCTTCGACGAGCCGCTCTGCGATCCGTCGGTGACGCCGACCTGCGATCCCGACGTCATCTCGAAGCTCGGCTACGACGAGTACCGCGCAGGCGGCGAGGCGCGCTGGCGCTTCCTGCCGCGGACCTCGGCCGTGCTCGAGGGCGGCTGGTTCTCGCGCCAGCCGACCGACGCGGAGCTGTCGCCCGAGGTCACGGGCTTCGACGCCACGGTGGGCCTCACCGGCCTCCTCACGCCGCACCTCGGCGGCACCGTGAAGCTCGGCTACGGCGCCGAGAGCGGCGCCGAGGAGGACGTCGGCGGGCTCCTCGCGACCGTCGAGCTCGAGTGGACGCCGACCCAGACCACGTCGCTGCGCCTCGGCTACGGCCGCGCCCACGGCGTCGACCCGGGCACGACGCTCTCGGTCTACTCGACGGACCGGGTGACCGCCGCCGGCAAGGTCCTGTTCGGCGGCCGCTACGCCGCGCGGCTCGACGCGCGCTGGGAGCACCGCGCGTACGCGATCGCGAGCGGGTCCGCGACGGCGGACATCCTCACGGTCGCCCCCTCGCTCGAGATCGCGGTGTCGCGCTGGATGAACGTCTCGGTCGGCTACGGCTACACCGACCGCGCCTCGTCGTTCCCGGACTGGATCCCCGAGGCCCCGGCCTACTCGTACTCGAAGAGCGAGGGCTGGCTGCGGCTCGCGTTCCGCTACTGATCGGCGGCCGGGCGTGGGCCGGGCCCTCCGTTGACGCGGCGGGCGTGGTTCGCTGACACTGGTCCGCCCCGCCCATGACGCGCCTCCGCCGGTCCCTCGCCCTCGCCGTCGCCCTCGCCTCCCTCGCGGCCTGCGCCTCGCGCGGCCGGCGCGCCACGATCCCGGCGGTGGACGAGACGGCGGCGGCGGTCGGCGCCTCCTCGCTCGGGCCGGGCGACGTCATCGAGGTGCGCGTCTACCAGGAGCCTGAGCTGTCGGGCGTGTACCAGGTCGGGCCGGAGGGGGACGTGGTGTTCCCGCTCTGCAAGACGGTGGTCGTGGGCGGCCTGTCGCCGAACGGCGCCGCCGAGAAGCTGCGCGCGTGCCTCCACGACGGCTTCATGCGGGACCCGCAGGTCTCGGTGCTGGTGAAGGAGTACAACTCGAAAAAGGTCTTCGTGTTCGGCGAGGTGCAGAAGCCGGGCACGTTCATCTTCGAGGACGGCATGTCGATCGTGCAGGCCGTCACGATCGCGGGCGGCTTCACCAAGACCGCCGCCCGGAACTCCACCTCCGTGACCCGCCACATCCGCGGGCAGGAGGTGAAGGTGAAGGTCAACGTGCAGGACATCGCGCTCGGCAAGGCGCCGAACTTCACGCTCGAGCCGGGGGACATCGTGTACGTCCCCGAGAGCCTCTTCTAGCCAGCTGCGGGCGCTCGCCCTCGGCGCGGCCCCGGACGGCCCCGAGTGGGGTCGGCCGACACGTACGCGGCGTTGACGCGGGGCGGCAGCTGTACCACGAACGCGGGGGCGCACTTCGAGCGAAAGCGGCGTATGTCTCGGCGCGGGGGTTGGGGAGGCTGCGTGCCTCGCGTCGCCGTCGTTCACCCGAAGCACGTCATGCGTGCCCTGACCGCCCAGATCCTCGAGCAGGCGGGATTCGTGCCGATCGAGGGGGAGACCGCCGAGGACGCCCTCGCGGTCACCGGGGCGGATCCGCCCGCGCTCGCGATCATCGACGAGCGCCTGGTCGAGGATCTCCCGCGGCTCTCCGTGCCCTGGATCGCCCTGGGACGGAGCAGGGCCCCGCACGCGCCGCTCCTCGCCGCCGGCGCATGCTGCGTCGTCGAGAAGCCGTTCTCGCCCGAGGACCTGCTCCGCGCCGTCACGTGGGCGCTCGACGTGTACGCGGCGGCGCAGCGGCCGGCCCGATGCGGGGTCGGCACCCCGACCCGGCCGGGGCCGGAGGCGCTCTCCGGTCCGCCGTTCGGCCTCGCGGGCGCCGCGCGCACGCGCCGCTGACGGCGGGCGCGCGATCCACGGGGAGACGCCCGTGGCACGCCCCCTGCTGAACGCGCGTGCATGCTCGTGCGCGTGCGCTCGGCGACCGTGCTCGGCGTCGCCGCCATCCCGGTCGACGTCGAGGTGGACGCCTCGGACGGCATGCCGAGGACGTTCATCGTCGGCCTGCCCGGCAGCGCCGTGCACGAGGCGGAGTTCCGCGTCGCCGCCGCGATCCGGAACCTCGCGGTGAAGGTCCCCTCGAAGCGGATCACGATAAACCTCGCCCCGGGCGATCTGCGCAAGGAAGGCCCTGGCTTCGACCTGCCCATCGCCGTGGCGCTCCTCGCCGCGGTGGGGGAGCTTCGGACCGAGCCGCTCGAGGGGGTGCACTTCGTCGGCGAGCTCGGCCTCTCGGGGGAGGTGAAGCCGGTGCGGGGCGTCCTGCCCGTCGCGCTCGAGGCGAAGCGGGCGGGCGCGCGCGGGCTCGTCGTGCCCGTGGCGAACGCCCTCGAGGCGTCGGTGGTGGAGGGGCTTCGCGTCCTCGCGGCGCCCCACCTCGGCGACGTGGTGGCGTGGGCGCGGGGCCTCGCGACGCTGCCGCCGCCGCTCGCCCTCGCGCCTCCGCCGCCGCCCCCGCCGCTCGACCTCGCGGACGTCGCGGGCCAGGAGAGCGCGAAGCGGGCGCTCGAGGTGGCGGCGGCGGGCGGACACAACCTGCTCATGTTCGGGCCGCCGGGGAGCGGGAAGACGATGCTCGCGCGGCGGCTCGCCGGCATCCTGCCGCCCCTCACCTTCGACGAGGCGATCGAGGCGACGGTGGTCCACAGCGTCGCGGGGCTCACCCGCCACCGCGGGCTCCTCGCCGAGCGCCCGTTCCGCGCGCCCCACCACACCATCTCCGACGCGGGGCTCGTCGGCGGCACGAGCCAGCCGAGGCCGGGCGAGGTCTCGCTCGCGCACCGGGGCGTCCTCTTCCTCGACGAGCTGCCCGAGTTCCGCCGCCACGTCCTCGAGGCGCTGCGCCAGCCCATCGAGGACGGCGAGGTGGTCATCGCGCGGGCCGGGCGCAGCGTGACCTACCCGTCCGACGTCATGCTCGTCGCGGCCATGAACCCCTGCCCCTGCGGCCACCACGGCGGGAGCGGCCGGCGCTGCCGCTGCACGGCCCACGAGCTCGTCGCCTACCGGCGGCGCATCTCCGGCCCGCTCCTCGACCGCGTCGACCTGCACGTGGACGTGCCCGCGGTCGCGCCCGGCCTGCTCGGCGCGGGCGGCGCCACGACGACCGCCGCCGTGCGCGAGCGGGTGGTGCGCGCCCGGGCGGCCCAGGCGGCGCGCGGGGTGCGGTGCAACGCGCGGCTGCGCGGCGGGGCCCTGCGGCGGCACTGCGCGCTCGGCGAGGCAGGGCGGCGGCTCCTGCACGCGGCGGTCGAGCGGCTCGGGCTGTCGGCGCGGGCCCACGACAAGGTGCTGCGCGTCGCCCGCACCATCGCCGACCTCGAGGGCGCGGACGCCGTTCGGGCGGAGCACGTCGCGGAGGCGATCCAGTACCGCGCCCTCGACCGGCCGCTCGGGTGAACCACGGATGCCGCCGCCGCTCGGCGGCGGAGCCACCAGAGGCCCCGCGCGGCGGGGCGGAGAGAGACATGGGCAAGCTCACGGAGAAGATGAAGGCCCTCGGGCAGGCGATCGCGGGCATCGAGAAGCAGTTCGGGAAGGGGAGCGTCATGCGGCTCGGCGACGGGAACGAGCCCGCCCCCGTGGCGGTGGTGCCCACCGGGTCGATCGGGCTCGACCTGGCGCTCGGGGTGGGCGGGCTGCCTCGCGGCCGGGTGGTCGAGATCTACGGCCCGGAGTCGTCCGGCAAGACGACGCTCGCGCTCCACGCCATCGCGGAGGTGCAGCGGCAGGGCGGGGTGGCCGCCTTCGTGGACGCGGAGCACGCCCTCGACGTCAGCTACGCCCGCAAGCTCGGGGTGAGCCTCGCCGACCTGCTCGTCTCGCAGCCCGACACCGGCGAGCAGGCCCTCGAGATCGCGGAGCAGCTCGTGCGCTCCGGCGCGTGCGACCTCGTGGTGGTGGACTCGGTGGCGGCGCTCGTGCCGAAGGCCGAGATCGAGGGCGAGATGGGCGACCCGCACATGGGCCTGCAGGCGCGCCTCATGAGCCAGGCGCTGCGCAAGCTCACCGCCGTCGTCTCGCGCAACCAGGCCATCGTGGTGTTCATCAACCAGATCCGGATGAAGATCGGCGTCGTCTTCGGCAACCCCGAGACGACCACCGGCGGCCACGCGCTCAAGTTCTACGCCTCGGTGCGCCTCGACATCCGCCGCATCGGCCAGGTGAAGGAGGGCGAGCAGGTGGTCGGCTCGCGCACGCGCGTGAAGGTGGTGAAGAACAAGGTCGCGCCGCCGTTCCGCGAGGCCGAGTTCGACGTGCGCTACGGCGTCGGCGTGGACCGTCACGCCGAGGCGCTCGACCTCGCGGTGGAGCGGGGGCTCGTCGAGAAGGCGGGGGCGCACTTCGCGGTGGACGGCGAGCGCATCGGCCAGGGGCGGGAGCGCGCCGTCGAGTGGCTCCGCGCGAACCCCGAGGCCTGCGAGCGGCTCGTGGCGCGGCTCAGGTCGCCTTCCGCGCCCGCCGTCGCGGCGGCGGTGGCCGAGGCGGCCGCGGGCTGACGGCGAGAGGCCGGCCGCCCGGGGCGACGGGCGGGCTCGGCGCGGGCGGGTCGCGCCCCTGCGCCGCTCAGAAGAAGAAGTAGCGGAGCGTGACGTTCGTCACCCAGCGGTCGTTCGCCCTCATCGCGGGGGTCTCGAGGCCGCCGATGTCGAAGGGACGGCCGAAGTGGACCCGCAGGAGGAGCGGGCCGAACAGCACGTTCACGCCGAGCACGCCGGTGAGGGTGCGGGAGTCCCAGGCGCCCGGGTCGATGCAGAGGCTCGATCCCGTCGTCGTGCGGCAGGTCGCGCTGTTCGGCACCTCGCGCGTGTCGAAGTGGTCGAACACGCCGCCGAAGTCGAGGGCCGCGACCCCCTCGATGTAGTCGAAGATGGCGAGGCGGACGATGGGATCGAGGGGGAGCTGCAGCTCGGCGTTCGCGACGTAGTAGTGGCGGCCGGTGAGGTTGGCGATGTCGAGCGGGTAGAAGCCCCGTAGGTTGTCGGCCGAGGTGAGCCACCACGTCCTCGACCAGAGGCGGCTCGTCTCGTTCGGCGCGAAGGTGGTGCCCGCGGCGGCGCGCAGGCCGAAGTTGGCGCGGCCTCCGAGCTGGACGTACTGCTCCGCGTCGAAGCGCGCGGAGCCGTGCACCGCGCCGCGGTCGGGGAGCCACCCGCCGCCGAGCTCGAGGAGCAGCGAGCGGCCGGCGATGGGGCCGGTGGCGAAGTCGTAGCGGATGGTGTCGTAGCCGAAGCGGACCGCGGGCTGCACGTTGAAGCTCGTGCCGCCGTTCCGGGCGTACCAGCCGCCCAGGCTCGGGTACGGGCTGTTCCCGTTCGGATCGCTGATGCCGGTGCAGGGCAGGGTCGACTGCGGCGAGATGATGTTCGTCGGGCAGTAGCGCTCGACGGCGCCGAGGATGAGCTCGACCTCGAGGCGCCTGAAGCGGTCGAGGGGATAGCGGAGCGCTCCGACGATCCCGTAGTCGCGCTGGTAGTAGGCGATCTCCTCGTCGAGCAAGTCGAGGTTCTGCTGCACGAAGTGGAACGCGCCCGCGGTCCAGCCGAGGCGCTGCGCCCGGTTCTCGTAGAGGATGAGCCCCTGGGTGTAGTCGAAGGAGCCGTACACCGACACGTCCAGGAACAGGACGTGGTCGCGGAGCATGTCGCTGAAGAGCATCGCCGCCCGGCCGGCGACGGCGCTCCCCGCCCCGCCGCCGTACACGAAGCCCGCCTCCGGCTTCCAGTTGCGCACCGAGAGGGCGTCGTAGTCGGAGACGTGCTCGGGCAGGTCCGCCGACGGGATCTCCAGCACCGCCCCCGTCGCCTGCGCCACCGCCACGGGTGGGCTCTCGAGCCAGGCCACCTTCGGCACCTCGACGAGCTTGAACTCGCCGCCGTGGAAGGTGCTCGCCAGCGCCCCGCGCCCCTTCGCCGCGAGGGCCGGGCTCGTGAGGCCGGTGGTGAAGTCGGTGATCTGGCGGACGGTCGCGCGGTCGAGGACGTAGAGGTCGGTCTTCCCGCCCCGGTCGGAGGAGAAGAGGACCGAGCCGTCGGGCTGCGGGAACGGGGTGCGGTCCGAGGCGGGCGCGGTGGTGAGGCGCGCCGGGGGGCCGCCGGCGGGGTCGAGCCGGAAGAGGTTCGGCCGCCCGTGGTCGGTCGCGTCGGAGGAGAGGTAGATCCCGTCCGTCCCCCAGGCGAGGTCGCGCTCGGCGTACGGGTCGTTCGTGAGGCGCCGCGCGGTGCCGCCCTTGAGCGAGACGACGTAGACGTCCCGCTGCCCGTCGCGCGCGACGCCCACGAAGGCGAGCTCCTTCGCGTCCGGCGAGATGGCGGGGTCGGCCACCTGGATGAAGCGGCCGCCGCCGGGGGGGCGCACGTCGAGGTGGCGCCGGCGCCCGAGCGAGATGCGCGGGGGCTTCCCCTCCTTCACCACGTGCTCGTAGGCCTGGACGTAGACCGCGTCGCCGATGCCGTCCTGCGCGGCGAAGACCGCGATCCCGGGGGCCACCGCGGCGATGGAGTGCTCGATGGGGTGGAGCGACTCCATCCCGGGCTTGCCGTCCTCCGCGATCTCCACCGCGCCCTTGGGGTTCCGCACGTCGAGGAGGTAGAGGCGGGCCCGGCCGCGCTTGCGGTCGATGCCGCGAACGGCGAGGACGTTCCCGTCGGGGGCGGCGGCGAAGTCCTCGGGCTCGGAGGGGAACCCGCGGATCTCCCGGAGCTGCGGCAGGTCCTGCTTCGCGGCGAGGTACTCCGGGTAGTAGCGCCGCTTGAGCCACGCCCGCCAGCGCCCGTCCACCTGCTCGAGCGGCTCGTTCAGCACGCGGCGCACGAGGGCGCCGAAGTTCCGGTCGGCGCCCTGCTGCGACCCCTGGCGGTCGCCCTCGGCGAGGAGGAACGCGTTCTCGAGGAACGCCTGGATCTTCTCCTTGCCGTACACGTCCGCGACGAACGCGACGCGCGCCTGCCCGAGCTTGTAGGTGTGGATGTAGCTGCGGAGCCGGTCCTCGGCGAAGGCCACGATCTCGTAGTGCCGCTTCGCGTCGGGGTTCCACACGAGGTCGCGGAGGTACAGGTCGGTCTCGGTGTCGATGCCGCCCTTCGAGTAGTACTCGGCGATGCCCTCGATGAACCAGAGCGGGAGGGACGTGATCGGCGACGCGGAGTCGTCGGCGCCGGCGGCCTCGAGCAGCTTCTGGATGGTGAACTGGTGCACCATCTCGTGCGTCGAGACCTCGACGAACCGGGCGTGGTCGCCGAAGTACGGCACGCTCATCTTGAGGTCCGACGGCGAGGTCACGCCGAGGACGGACTCGGTGACCTGGAAGACGTTCTGCGTCTGGAACTCGCGCTGGGTCGCGAAGAGGATGTACGGGATCCGCTTCGTCGGGCTGTAGTGGAACTGGTCGACGAGGCGCGCGTAGGCGCTCTGGATCGCGGGCAGGGCCCGGCGGGCCTGCGCGAGCTCGTTCTTGTAGTAGTAGAGCCGGATCCCGCCCGGGCCGCCGCCCGGCGGCGGGACGTCGACGGACTGCCAGTCGAAGTCGTACCAGGCCACCTGGTTCTGGCCGGGGCGCTCCGGGAGCACGAACACCTGCTCGAGCGGGGGGCCCCGCCGGCTCGCCAGGGCGTCCATCGTGCGGAGCGCCTCGCCGATGGACGGCGGCCGGAGCGTGAAGCCTTGCGCGCCCGCGAGCAGAGGCGCGGCGCACGCGAGCCCGGCGACGAGCTTGATGAACGTCATTGGACCAACGTACGTAGACCGGCCCACTCCGGCGAGCAACCGAAAGGATGCCGCCCGGGCAGCCGCCCTCAGCCGGCCCCCGGCACGGGCCAGCGCCTCCCCGCGAGCTCGAGGACGTAGGCGCCCGACCCCGCCGGTTCCTCCTCGAGGGCGCTCCCGAGCGCGAGGTGAGCCGCGCGCGAGAACCTCGCCGGGACGCCCCCCTTCACGGCGCAGCGCAGGACGCCGTCCGCCCCGACGCGCAGGGTCGCGGGGTCGAGCGGCTCGCGGGTGCCGCCGGCGAGGAGGAGCCACGGGGGCCCGCCGCCCTCGAGCCCTCCCACGCCGCGCACGATCCAGGGCGTCTCGGCGACCTCGACGTACCCGCTCTCCCTCCCGATGCGCACGAGCCAGCGGCCGTCCGGGACGCGCTCGAGCGAACGCCAGAGCACCTCGAGGGTGCGCTCGTGCCGGATGGGCTCGCCCCGGTGGAGGAAGCGCCCCTCCTCGTCGATGGAGAGGCCGCTCCGGGATCGCAGGAGCTCGAGGACGTCCTCGGGGAGGGGCACGGGAGGATCATAAGCGCAGCCGCGCCGTCGAGGGCGGGGCGTTGCGCCCCGCGCGGAGCGCCGGTACACGACGGCGGTGCCGACGAACGAGCCGGTGGTCCGGATCCGCTGCGGCCCGGAGGACGAGGTCCGGTGCCGCGCGGCGCTCGCCCGGGCGGGCTTCGAGGCGGAGCGCTCGCTCACGTGGCTCGTGGTGCGCGACGCGCCCCCCGACGCGGTGAACGAGGCGCTCGCCGCGGGCGGCGCCGCGCCGCGCACGGCGGTGCGCGTCCGGATCGGCCAGCTCCTCGGCTGGCTCCTCGATCGCGAGGGCAGGGTGGAGGGGCGGGGCGCGAACCTGACCGCCCTCGTCTCGCGCGTGCTCGAGGAGGGCGCGCTCGCGGGGCGCTACCGGCCGCGGCCGGAGCCGGCGCTCCTCGCGGCCGCCGCCGAGGCGTACGAGCACCTCATGGCGACGGGCGGCGGCTTCCTGCCCTGGGACCGCTTCGTCGCGCTCTTCTGCGAGGCGCGCACGCCCTAGCGCATCGCGAGGCGGAGGAGGTTCAGCGCCTCGTACGCCGCCTGGCGCCGGACCCGCTCGCGGTCGCCGCGGTAGAGCCGCTGGACGGCGGTCGTGCCGGCGGGACCGGCGAGCGCGAGGTGCACCGTGCCGACGGGCTTCTCCTCCGTGCCGCCGGTGGGGCCGGCGATGCCCGTGACCCCGAGCCCCCACGCCGCGCCGCCGGCGCGGCGGGCGCCCTCGGCGAGCGCGCGCGCGACCGGCTCGGAGACGGCGCCGTGCGCCGCGAGGAGCGCGGCGGGCACCCCGACGAACCGCTCCTTCGCCGCGTTCGCGTAGGCGACGACGCCCAGGTCGAACACGGCGGAGGCGCCCGCCACGCGGGTGACGAGCTCGGCGAGCAGCCCGCCCGTGCAGCTCTCCGCGGTCGCCACGCGCTCGCCGCGCGCCGCGAGCCGCGCGACCACGAGGTCCGGCAGCTCGTCCTTCCCCTCGCCCCAGACCGCGTCGCCGAAGACGCCGCGCACCGCCGCGGCGATCCGGTCCGCGCGCGCCTGCGCGCCGGGCCCGGGCACCGACCACTTGAGGTGCACCTCCGGCCAGTGGGCGCGGTAGCCGAAGCGGACGCCGCTGTTCGCCGGGTCGTCCATCACCGGGCGCATCGCGTGGTCGGCGTGGGACTCCCCGATGCCGAACAGCTTCAGGACGCGCGCGGCGGGGACCTCGCCGAGGCGCGCCGCGATGCGCGGGATCGCCCACTCGTCGCAGAGCCCCTTGAACTCGACGGGCACGCCGGGCAGGCAGACGACCTCGGCGCGCCCGAGCGCGAAGGCGAAGCCGGGCGCGGTGCCGAAGCGGTTCGGGATCACGGTGGCGCCGCGCGGGAAGCGCGCCTGCTTCTCGTTGTTCGGCGTCATCGTGCGGCCGAAGTACCGGAAGCGGTCCTCGATGGCGCGCAGCGACGGCTCGTCGAGCTCGAGCGGCACGCCCAGCACCGCCGCCGCGCACTCGGACGTGAGGTCGTCCTCGGTCGGCCCCATCCCGCCGCTCACGACGACCACGTCGGCGCGGGCCGAGGTCTCGCGGAGCGCGGCGGCGAGGTCGTCGCGGTCGTCGCCGACGAGCGTCTTGCGGCGGACCATCACCCCGAGGTCCCACAGCCGGTCCATGAGCCAGGCCGAGTTCGTGTCGACCACCTGGCCGGTGAGGAGCTCGTCGCCGGTGGAGAGGATCTCGACGTGCAGGGTCACGGGATCACCCGCAGGAGCCGCAGCGCGAGGAGCGCCGCCCACGCGTAGACGCCGGCGGCGAGATCGTCCGCCACCACGCCGAAGCCGTTCTTCACGCGGTCGAGCGCGGAAGCGGGCCACGGCTTCAGGACGTCGAAGATGCGGAAGAGGACGAAGCCGGCGAGGGCGGCCGGCCACGAGAAGGGCACGAGCGCCAGGGTGACGAGGTAGCCCGCCACCTCGTCGATCACGATCTGGGAGGCGTCGGCGATCCCCCAGTACCGCCCGGCGCGCTCGGCCGCGAAGGCGGCGAGCGCGGCGAAGCCGAAGGTGACGGCGAGGTAGGCGCCCGGGGAGAGGCGCGAGAGCGCGAGGTAGAGGGGGATCGCGCCGAGGGTGCCGAACGTGCCCGGCGCGACGGGCGCGTAGCCGCACGGGCCCCAGGCGGCGAGGAGGACCCATGCGTCGGGGCGGCGGGCAGGGCGCGGGCGCCGCTTCGCGGCGGCGCGGGCGAGGGGTGAGCGCACGCCCTAGATGTACTCGTCCTGCTGCTCCTTGTCGCTCTCCACGTCCTCCTCGTCCGGCTCGAGCGCCTCGTCGGCGGCGAGCTCCGCGCGCACCGCGGCCGGCAGGCTCGCCTCGTCGCGGGCGGGGCGCGCCTTCGCGATGATGGACTCGGCGATCCCCATGGCGATGTACGCGCCCATGTAGACGACGAGGACGAAGGAGGCGCGCGTCGCGATGCCGACGGCGAGCCCGGCGACGGAGAGGAACAGGAAGAGGACGAGGCTGCGCGTCGAGAGGTGCAGGTCCTTGAACGTCCGGTAGCGGACGGTGGAGACCATGAGGAACGACAGCAGCACGACCACGGCCGCCATGGGGACGTGCGTCGAGACCTCGGTCGTCGAGCCGAACTGGCGGTAGTGCGCGATGACGAGCGCCACGATGGCGCCCGCCGCGAGCGGGATGGGCAGGCCCACGAAGAAGCGCGACGAGCCCTTGTCGCCGCGCGCGGCGAGGACGTTGAAGCGCGCGAGCCGGAGCGCCCCGCAGGCGAGGAACGAGAAGGACACGAAAGTCCCGACGAGCCCGAGGGAGGCGAGCGCCCACTTGTAGACGAGGAGGGCGGGCGCCGCGCCGAACGACACGACGTCGGCGAGGCTGTCGAGCTGGACCCCGAAGTCGGACTGCGTCTTCGTCATGCGCGCGACGCGGCCGTCGAAGCCGTCGAAGAACATGGCGAAGAAGATGGCGAGCGCCGCCTGGTAGAGCTGCTGGGGCGTCGCGTCCCCCGCGCACAGCACGAGCGCGTAGAAGCCGAGGAAGATGGAGGAGACGGTGAAGAGGTTGGGCAGGACGAACATCGCCTTGCGCAAGTTGATCTGCATGGCTCGACCGTCTCCTCAGGCGGCCGCCCGCCCCCTGGAGGCGGCCGCGGGGCCGCCTCGTGGGCGAGCGGCGCACAAGGCTGTCATGCGCCGCCGCGGTTGTCGAGGGCGCTCCTCCTAAGGTGGCCGGGGCGGGTCGCCGGCGCAGGGCTGCCGGACCGTCTCCCCGCGACCCAGGGTCACCCGCGCGCCGGAGCCGCAGTCCACCCACAGCACGGGATCCGTCCACCAGCGGTTCGCCGCGGCCGTGACGCGCGCCCCGCTGGCGGCGACGAGCCCCGGGCCGCGGCCCGCGCAGAGGTTCCCCTCGAGCGCCGCCGACGCCCCGTTCACGAGGACGAGGCAGCCGGCGGCACCACCCTGGGCGTCCACCCCGGCGAGCGCGACGGTGCCGCCCGAGGCCTCCACCGCCGCCCCGGCGCAGCCGAGGAGCGTGGCGCCCTCGAGCCGCAGCGTGCCGCGGAGCACCTGCGCGCAGTCGCCGAGCACCCCCTGCGACTCGACGGCGCCCGCCACGGTGACGGCGACGCCCTCCACGCGGCCGCCCGCCGAGACCGTGATGCCGGCGGGCCCCGGCGCGCGGATCACCACGCCCTCGAGCGTGGCCGCGCCGCGGGAGACGGAGAGGGCGCCCTCGCGGGCCGGGCCGACGGTCGCGAACCGCCGGAGCGCCACCGTGCCGCCCGTCACGCCCACCGCGGCGCTCTCGCCGCGCGCGCTGCCCCCGTCGAGCGCGACCTCGCCGCCCGCGACGAGGAGCCCGTAGCCGCCGTCGAGCGTGACGTCCGCGCCCTCGAGGCGCCCGGCGTCGACGAACGCGCCGCACGCGCCGCCCGAGAGCGACACGTCGGCGAGGCGCGCCGCGCCCCCGAGCACCTTGAGCGCGCACCGCCCGGGGCCCGCGCGCAGCGAGAGCCCGCGCAGCGTCACCTCGCCGGTCGCGACGACGCCGTCCGCGCCCTCCGGCACGGCGAGGACCGTCCGCCCGGCCCCCGCTCCCTCGACGCGGACGCCGGAGAGCCGCCCGAGCGCGCCGCGGTGCTCCCCCGCCGCGAGGCGGAGCGCGTCGCCGGGCCGGGCGCGCGCCGCCGCGGCGGCGAGGTCCGCTCCCGCCGGCACCTCGAGGGTGGCTGCGACCACGAACGCGAGGGCGGCTTCCATGACGCCGGTCATGTGTCACTCCTGGTCAGCGCCGCCCCGTTGACCGCGCGGTCCCGCGATTGATAAACGGATCGGGTCTCGTCCGCCGCACCCGTGCATCCTCCTCGGGGGAGGGTTGGGGATTGGCGCCCCGCGCTCCGCGCCGGGGCGCCATTTCATTTCCGGCCCTGCCCTCAGTTCCCGGCGCTGCCCGACACGCCGAGCCAGGGCAGCGGGTCCGTCGCCTCGCCGCCGCGCCAGACCTCGAAGTGGAGGTGCGGTCCGGTGGCGAGCCCGGTCTTGCCGACGAGGCCGAGCGGGCGGCCCGCGTCGACCTCGTCGCCCGGGCCGCACAGGATCGCGGAGAGGTGGCTGTAGCGCGTGGTGAGGTCGCCCGGGTGGCGCACCTCGACCATGAGGCCGTAGCCGCCGGTCCAGCCGGCGCGCACCACCCAGCCCTTCGCCGCAGCGGAGACGACGCGCCCGGCGGCCGCGGCGAGGTCGACGCCCTGGTGCATGCGGCGCCGGCCCTCCACCGGGTGGAGCCGCATGCCGAACAGCGACGAGAGCCCGGCCTGCTCGACCGGCCAGCGCAGCCGCGCCGGCGCCGGGCGCGTGAAGATCGCGAAGCCGAGGGCGCGGGCGGCGTCGATGCGCCGGCCGAAGCGGTCGGCCCGGGACCCGACGAGCTGGGCGAGCTCCGCGGGGGGCGGCCCGTAGCGCCGCTGGTCGTAGTCCCACTCCGCCTCGACGGTGACGCGCGCCCGCACGAGCTCGAGCAGCGGCGTCTGCGGGAGCGCCCGGGCGAGGTAGCGGTCGAGCTCGCCGGCGAGCGCGGTCCACGCGGCGGCCGCCTCCTCGGGAAAGCCGCCGCGCGCCGGGGTGCGCCCGCGCCGCCCGCGCGCCTCGAGCGCGAAGCGCACGAGCGTGGCGTCGACGGGCGGCCCCTGGGCGATCTCGGTCGCGAAGGACTCCGGCGCCGGGACGGGCACCGGCGGCTCGACGTGCCCCTGCGGCTCCTCCGCGACAATCTCCTCGGCGGCCGCCCGGAAGCCGGCCTCGCTGAAGCTCATCTTCGACGGCGCGCGGGCGGCGCACCCGGCCGCGGCGAGCGCGAGCGCCGCGGCGGCGGCGGCGGCGAGGCGGGGATTCGGCCGGGGCGGACGCACCGGCCGGAAATGTTAGCACGCAGGCGGCGGAGCGCCCGTCGCCCGGCCGCGGGGTGGGAGACGGTGCGAGCCGCGCCCTCAGCCGGCGAGCGCGCGCGTCACCCTGCGGAGCGCCTCGTCCACGTCGGCGCGCGAGACGTCGAGGTGCGTGACGAAGCGCAGCACGTCCGGGCGCGAGCCCTCGGGGTTCGCGAGGACGCCCTCGCGGGCGAGCCGCTGGGAGAGGTCGGCCGCGCTCCGGCCCGCGAAGGCGACGAAGACGAGGTTCGTGTCGACGGGGAAGAGGAGCGAGGCGCCGGGCAGCGCGGCGAGCCCGTCCGCGAGCCGTCGCGCGTGCTCGTGGTCCTCGGGGAGGCGCGCGAGGTGATGGTCGAGGGCGTGGAGCCCCGCCGCGGCGAGGATCCCTGCCTGACGCATGCCGCCGCCGAGCCGCTTGCGCAGCCGCCGCGCCTCCGCCACGAGGTCCTTCGGCCCGCACACGAGCGAGCCCGCCGGCGCGCCGAGCCCCTTCGAGAGGCACACCGAGGCGAGCGTCGCGTGGCGGGCGTACGCGGCGGGGGCGAGGCCGGTCGCGGCGCAGGCGTGCCAGAGGCGGGCGCCGTCCATGTAGAGGTGGAGCCCGTGCCGGCGCGCCACCTCCGCGATGGCCCGCACGCGCTCCTCCGGGTACACCGCGCCGCCGCCGCGGTTGTGGGTGTTCTCGATCTCGACCAGGCGCGTGCGCGGGTAGACGTCGTGGACGGGGCGGATCAGCGCCTCCACCGCGGCGGGGTCGAGGAGCCCGCGCTCGGCGGCGACGGTGCGGGCCTGCACGCCCCACAGCGCGGCGAGCGCGCCGGACTCGAAGGAGATGCAGTGGGCCCCCGCGTCGCAGACGATCTCGTCGCCCGGGCGGGTGAGGACGCCGAGCGCGACCTGGTTCGCCATCGTGCCCGACGGCACGAACAGGGCCGCCTCCTTGCCGAGCAGGCTGGCGACGCGCTCCTGGAGCGCGTTGACGCTGGGATCCTCGCCGTAGACGTCGTCGCCGACCTCCGCGCGCGCCATCGCCTCGCGCATGGCGGGGGTGGGCTTCGTGACGGTGTCGGAGCGGAGGTCGATGAGCTTCATGGCGCACGGATGCTAGCATCGCCGGCGCCATGCCGCCGCGACCGAGGAGCCGTCCCCCCGCCCCGGAGAGGCGCGCCCGCGCCGCGGAGATCGTGGCGCGGCTCGAGCGGGCCATGCCCGACGTGAAGATCGCCCTCGAGTTCGGGGACGACGTGCAGCTCCTCGTCTCGGTCATCCTCTCCGCGCAGTCCACCGACGTCGGCGTGAACCGGGTGACGCCCGCGCTCTTCGCGCGCTTCCCGGACGCGGCGGCGTACGCCGCGGCGGCGCCCGAGGCGCTCTGGCCGTTCATCCAGAGCCTCGGGCTGTTCCGCAACAAGGCGAAGGCCATCGTGGCCGCCATGCAGGCCATCGCGCGCGAGCACGGCGGGCGCGTGCCGCGCACGCGCGAGGCGCTCGAGGCGCTGCCCGGCGTCGGGCCGAAGACGGCGGGCGTCGTGCTCGTGCACCTCGGCGCCGCCCACGCGTTCCCGGTGGACACCCACGTCGGCCGCGTCTCGCGCAGGCTCGACCTCTCGCGCCAGGCGGACCCGTCGAAGGTGGAGCGCGACCTCCGCGCGCTCCTCCCCGAGGAGCGCTGGGGGAAGGCGCACCAGCTCTTCGTGTGGCACGGCCGGCGCACGTGCCTCGCGCGTGCGCCGGCCTGCTCGCGCTGCGTCCTCGACGACCTCTGCCCGAAGCGCGGCGTGCCGAGGGCGCTGCGTCGCTGAGGCGCTACGGGTGCGCGCCTTGCCCGGCGTGCTGCTGCTCCCACTCGCGCATCGCCTTCTGCTGCGCGGCGCGCATCTCGTCCTCCGTCATGTCGCGGACGTGGGTGCCGACGAACCACGTGTAGCCGAACGGATCCATGAGGAACCCGGCGCGGTCGCCCCAGAACTGATCCATGAGGCCGCCCATCTGCTCCTTCCCGCCCGCCTGGATCGCCTTCTTCCAGGTGGCGTCGACGTCCGGGACGTAGAGCATCACCGACATCGGGCACGGGCGGTCGGCCGACGGCGGCTCGGCGCCCATGCCGGGGAACGCGTCGTTCAGGAAGAGGCGCGAGTCTCCGATCTGGAGCTCGGCGTGCATGATCTTCCCGCCGGGACCCATCATGCGCATGACCTCCTTCGCGCCGAACGCCTTCTGGTAGAACGCGATCGCCTTCGCCGCGTCCTGGTAGACGAGCTGCGGCTGGATCGAGTGGTAGCCCTCCGGGATCGGCTTCACTGCCTGGGCCATCTCTACCTCCTTCTGCTGCGGGTGATGCGCGCCGGTCTAACGCCGCGGCGCGCGGCGGTGCACGGAGCAGCGGGGGCGTAAGCGTCCGTGACCGCGGAGCGATCGCCGCGACGGCGGAGGCGCGAGCGGCGATGGGCGGCAGGCGGCGCGCAGCGCGCGGCCGCACGCAGCAGCGCGGGCCCGTGCCGGTGATGGTCGGCCAGGGGCTCCCGGACGACGCGGCCGGCCTGCCGCCGCCGGGGCAGTCGCCGGGTCGTTTGCCGCGACCGTGGGTTGGTGTTAGATCCGCCTCGCCGGAGCCGTCCGGGCGTACGCGTCGGCCGCGAGGCCGCCGAGGAAAGTCCGGGCACCACAGGGCAGGGTGCCGGTCAACGACCGGTCGGGGTGACCCGCAGGACAGTGCCACAGAGAACAGACCGCCGAACGGCGCCGAGAGGCGTGCGTGGCAAGGGTGAAACGGTGCGGTAAGAGCGCACCGCGCTCCCGGTGACGGGGGCGGCAGGGCAAACCCCACCTGGTGCAAGAGCGAATAGGGAGGCGTCCCGCCGCAAGGCGGGTGAAGGGCGGCCCGCCCCATGCCTCCGGGTACGGCTCGCTGGAGGCGCGCGGCAACGCGCGTCCTAGATGAATGTCCGCCACCGCCGGTCTTCCGGCGGAACAGAACCCGGCTTACAGGGCGGCTCCGGCATTTTCCAAGTGAATGAGGCGGAAGCGGTCACGTCGCGCGGGCGACCTGGCGGAGCAGCCGGCGGGTCACGAGCCGGTGGCCGCCGCTCCCGACGACCGCGGCGCGGTAGAGCCGTCCGAGGACGCCGGGGAACGCCGCGTGCGTCTGCGCGCGCAGGCGGTCGCCGTCGAGGACGAACGTCAACGCGTAGCTGGAGAAGCGGTGGCGCCCGCGCAGGGCGAGCCGCCGGCCCGGCTCGGCCTCGGCCACCCGGAACCCCGGGATCGTCTCTCCGGGCCGGCCGGCGAACTCGGCCGTGCCGTGCGCGGGGTCGCAGCCCAGGAGCCGCGCGATCGGCGCGCTGCCGCCGAACTCGCGGCGCAGGACCTCGAGCAGCGCCGTCCAGACCTCGCCGGCGGGCGCATCCACCCGCTGGCTGTGCTCGTCGACGCAAGGCAGCCGTTCCATGGAGGAGTCTTTGCGCGCCGGGTGCCTCCGCGCCAGCACGACGACGGCCCGGGCTCACGGGGCGGCTCCGGCGTCTTCTCGACTCCCCGTCCGCGGGGAACTACGATCGCGCTCGCCGGACGGTTCGCCTCGGAGGCGCCCATGGATCCGAAGCCAAGCGGTGCACGACCCGCGCCGAGCCTGCTCTCGCAGCTCCTCCCGGACGTCGTCGCCGCGCGCGACCTGCACCGGCGTCGGGCGTGGGCGTTCGGCGTCCTCGCCGGCTCCGTCCTCGTGCTCGGGCTGGCGTACGGGAAGGACGCGCTCGGGGTCGGGTTCGCCGTGGTGTTCGCGGCGATCTTCGGCGCCCGCGCGGCCTGGCACGCGTGGAAGCTCTCGCGCACGGGGGCTGGCGAGCAGGTCGCGATGAACGTGGACGGGCTCCCCGCCGCCGAGCGTCCGGCGGCGCTCCGCAGGATCATGTGGCTCGGCGGCAGCGCGGCGGCGGCGCTTTCGGTCTGGAGCGCGTGGGGGCTCTGGACCGTCGAGACCGGCCGCGCGGAGGGCGCGGAGGTCTGGGGGCCGGTGGCGGCGGTCTATCGCCACTTCGGGTTCTGGCCGGCGGCGCTGACGTGCCCGGCGCTCGGCCTGCTCATCGTGAGCTCCGCCCGGACGAAGCTGCGCAAGCTCGAGGTCGAGGCCGCAGCGGCGCGGCCGCCCGCGTAGCCGCCCCCGCTTGCCGCGGAGAGCGCACGCGTCCGTTCGCGACGCGTCACTCAGTTGGCGGCCAACGGGGCGGAGATTCCGACGGCGGAAGCGAATGACGCGCCGGCGGTGTCATCTTCATGACGGCCTCGAGCATCTTGACTCTCCGACCGGTCGCGAGTGTAGGACAGGGAGAACGTGTTCACGCTCGAATGCACCCAGAAGCTGCTCGACCAGCTCGACCGGCTGCCCTCCGGGGATGCGACGACCCCGTCCACGCGCCTCGGCGACTGGTGTGGAAACGTTGTCCCCTGGCACGGCGGCCGACTCGTCCTGCTCGTCAGCATGCGCTCGCTGCTGCCGGTCTTGCTCCCGGTCGTCCGCGTCCAGGAGCTCCTCGACCTGTTCCCCAAAGCGCTCGCGCAGGTACTGGTGAGCGTCGGGGTCGCACCGTCGCGCATCGAGCAGGAGGTGCGCGAGATGGACGAGCTGCGCCTCGCGAGGACGACGAGCCGCCGGATCCTCGGCTCGATGACCGACTTCGTGTACCTGCTCGACGCCCACCCCTCCGGCGAGGTGGACCTCACGCAGTTGGCGCTGAGCCTCGCGCGGGCTCCCTGCGGTCCCATCGACATGCGATCTCCGCGGGAGGTCGCGAAGGAGCTGCTCGAGGCGGGGGAGTAGGCGGATGTAGCTGCTGGCCGCTTCGTGCGGCGCGCGGCCGCCTGACTCGGCCGCCTGACTCGGAGTCATCGGGCTTCGTGATTCGGCTCCAAAACCGCGTCCGATCGCGGGGTGCGCGTCAACGTCCACCGCCCGACCGAATGAGACCGCTGGGTTCGCGAGTCGACACGCATTCTCCGCGTCACCGCTGCGCGCGAACTACTCTGGGTCTGGGGGCCGCGTCCTTACGCGCCTCCGTCTTCACCACGCCCTTGTCGTCCTTCTTCACGAGCAGCCTTCTACCCGACCCCGCACCCGGTTTATCGACCCGAGGAGTGTCAACCTCGGCGAGGGGAACACCGTACCTGCTCGCCTCGCAGGTCGTGGCCCGGGACGGCCGCCGCGCCTCTCAGCGCGTGGCGCACGCGAGCATCCGCATTCGCACAGCAGCGTGATCCCACGCCTGGACGCAGACGAGCCGGCACTCGCGATCGATCGCGACCCGGACGACGCCGAGCGGCTTTCCGACGGGCGTCGTCGGGAACGTCTCGTTGAGCGCGCTTTCCCACTCAGGCTCCGCGCTGCCCCAGTTCCACAGGCGCCAGACTCCGTTCCCCGACATGCCGGCGACGAGCGGGACGCCCGCGTCCGTTCGCGACAGCGCGAGCGGCTGGGCCGGCACCCCCACCTCCTCCCACGGCCGACCGACGTGGAACTTCCAGAGCTTCCCCGAGCCGGCCGCGAAGGTGAAGGCGCCGGCCTGGCCGAGGGAGATCACGCCCGCCGGGCCGGGCGCCGGGTCCCACGCCCCGAGCTGGGGAGCGAAGTGGAGCGTCCCGCCTCGCGTCCGCACGTGGCATCCGTTCCGCAGCAGGATCTCTTCCGGCTCCGCCTCGCGCGCGCCGCTGTCTGGATACCCGGACTCGGTCGGCCACCAGTTGTCGCCGCGGTCGCCCGACGTGAACAGCGCCGGCCCAGGACTTCCGGTCGCCACGCCGCACACGAGTGTGCCGTGCCCGTCGGCCCACACGCCGTCCCACGCGATGGCCAGGACGCGCCCGGGCGGGAGGCCGCGCGAGGCGCGGGCGAACGAAGCTCCGCCCGGGCCGAAGCTCGCGCGGAAGACGCCCTCGTCGCTCGCGACGAACAGAAGCGGGTTCCCTTCGTGCGGGTGATGGAAGACGGCGAGATCGTTGCACGTGGAGGGGAGTCCGTCGCGCAGCGGCGTCCAGGCGTCGCCGCGAGCGGAGCGGTGCGGGCCGGAGCGATGGACCGCCCAGAACGTCTGCGTCTCCTCGCTCCACAGGAGGCGCGCGAGCGGGTCCTCCGCCGGCCACGGGGCCGCGGCTTCGCGCCACTCGGGCGCAATCCGTTCACGATCGGTCATGCCATAAGGGGAGCACGAGCCGCGCTCGTCTTCCAGTGTAACCGCGCAGCAAGACCGTCTAGACGCGAAGTTCTTCGGCCGAGGGCTCCAATCCCAATCGAACCCAGAGGAGTTCAGCAAACGTTGCGGCACGCGGTCGCGTTGGAGTTCGAAGTGCGCCGGTGCGTCCTGGGGTGCCGCCGAAAGACGTTGGCAGACGCGGGTTTGTCCGCGTCGTGAGGGTCCCGGCGCGTCACGGGACCGCCTTCCATTACTCTGGGTCGGGGCGCCCGATCGGCCGCGGCTCGCTGTGTGCCCCGTCGAGGTGGTTTAGCGAAGCAGGACCTCCGGATTCTTCTTGGCAACTGACAGCAGCTTCAGCGCGGCGTCCGAAGGGCGCCGCGCGTTCGTCTCCCACGCCTGGACGGTCCTAGGGCTCACGTTGAGGATGCGCGCGAAAGCGGCCTGCGACACGCGCAGCTGGGCCCGGACGGCGAGGACCTCCTTTGCCCCCATGGGCGGCGGCGGCTTGAGCTCGACGTCGCGGACGGTCAGCTGCTTGGCGCCGCGGTGGAAGGCGATCGCGTCCTCGAGCCCGGCCTTCAGCTTCGCGAACGCGGAGCTCTTGCCCGTCTTGCGCTTCATGACGTCTCCTCCTTGAGCTGCTTCACGAGTGCGGCGACGACCCGGCGCTCCGTCGGCGAGAGGTCGGACTTCTCGCGCTTCCCGAAGATCGCGACGAGGTGGGTGACCCCTCGACGCGGAAGGTCCAGGTAGTAGACGCGCACGCCGCCTCGCTTGCCGCGGCCCACCTTGGGCTGCCCGAGCCGGATCTTCCTGAGTCCGCCCGTACCGGGCACGAGATCGCCCGCCTGGGGGTCGGCCAGGATGCTCTGCTCCAGGGCGACCAGATCGTCGTGCGATAGCTCGCGCGCCCGCTCGAGCTGCTTCCGGTCCTCGCTGAACCCGGCCGACTCGACGAAGCGCCGTTTCACGGATCCATACTACCACGTAGATGTACTACGGAGTAGTAGAATGCGGGCGCTCGGCGACCGGTGGCCTCACCGGCTCGGCGGGGTAGTTCGATGGAGTCTCGTCGTTCCTGTCACCCTGCGCCTGCGCCAGCGACCGATGGCGCCGCCCGGGTGCGTTGATCCCGTGCATTCGACACCGGTCGCCGCCGCCACTAAGCTCGGGTCGGATGCCTGCCCGGTGCGAGTCGCACGACCAGTGGGTCGAGACGCCGCGGGGGCGGCTCTTCGCGCGGACGTGGAGCCCGGGCGGCGACGCGGCGCGGCCCCGCGACGCCGCGCCCATCGTCCTCCTCCACGACTCCCTCGGCTGCGTCGAGCTCTGGCGCGGGTTCCCGGAGCGGCTCTGCGCCGCCACGGGGAGGAGGGTGGTCGCCTACGACCGGCTCGGCTTCGGGAGGTCCGACGCCCGGCACGGCTCCCTGGGCAGCGACTTCGTCCGGGAGGAGGCGGAGACCTGGTTTCCTCTCGTCCGGCGGGGCTTGGGGATCGGCGAGCTCGTCGTCATGGGGCACAGCGTCGGCGGCGGCATGGCCGCGCTCTGCGCCGCGACCTCGCCCGAGGCGTGCCTCGCCCTCGTGACCGAGTCGGCGCAGGCCTTCGTCGAGGACCGGACGCTCGAGGGCATCCGCGCGGCCCAGCAGGCGTTCCGGGAGGCCGGCCAGCTCGACCGGCTGGCGAGGTACCACGGGGAGAAGGCGCGCTGGGTCCTGGACGCGTGGGTCGAGGTCTGGTTCTCCGCGGGGTTCCGCCCGTGGAGCCTCGCGCCGGACCTGCCGAGGATCACCTGCCCGACGCTCGTCATCCACGGCGACCAGGACGAGTACGGCTCGGTGGAGCACCCGAGGCGCATCGGGAGCCTGGTCGGGGGCGAGAGCGCGGTCGAGATCCTGCCGGGCTGCCGCCACGTCCCCCACCGCGAAGCCGAGGCCGTCGTCGTCGAGCGGATCGCGCGATTCCTCGACGTCCGGTAATCTCCCGCACCCATGGAGAGGATCTCCCTCCGGGCGCGCGCGGCGCTCGCGGTCGCCGGCATGCTCGCCCTCGGCGCGGCGGCGCGGTTCCACGCCATCGGCGAGAAGAGCTACTGGTTCGACGAGGGCGTGACGCTCGGGATGGTCCGGCTCCCGTTCGCAGAGCTCCTGCGGCACGCGTGGGACCCGTACCTCAACAACCAGGTCCTCTACTACCTCGCCCTGCGGCCGTGGCACGTCCTCGGCGAGAGCGAGGCGGCGCTGCGGGCCTTCTCGGCCGTCTTCTCGATCGCGACCGTCGCCGTCGCGTGGGCGCTCGGGAGGAGGCTGTTCGGCGCGGCCGCCGGGGTGATCGCGGGCGCGGTCGTTGCGCTGCACCCGTGGCTCGTCCGCTACGCGCAGGAGGCCCGCGCGTACAGCCTGGCGACGTTCCTCGTGGCGCTGTCGGCCCTGTTCCTGGCGCGGCACGTGGAGACGCGCGCGCGGAGGGATCTCGTCCTGTGGGTGGTCGCCGGGGGTCTCGCCCTCTACGCGCACTTCTTCGCGGGGCTCGCCGTCGCGGCGCAGGTCGCCTCGCTCGCCGCCCTGGGGCCCCGCGAGCTCCGCGACCGCAAGCCCCTGCTCCTCGGAGCGCTCGCGCTCGCCGCGCTCGAGCTGCCGATCGCGGTGTTCCTCGTCGTCGTGCCGAAGGGGCTCGTGGGCTGGATCCCGCCCGTGAGCCTCTCGACGCTCGCGGACGTCGGGAGCGCCCTCGCGGGTGGCAGCGCACCGCTCCTCCTCTTCTTCCTCGCGGCGCTCGTCGCGACGGCGATCCTCGGCGCCAGGCGGCGCCTCGCCGCGGAGCGCTGGGCCGCGGCCCTCACGCTGAGCTGGGCCCTCGTCCCGACCCTGGCGATGGCGGCGGTGTCCTTGCGCCAGCCCATCCTGCTCGATCGCTACGTCCTCGCGTCCGCGCCCGCCTTCGCCCTCGCCGCCGGCGCGGCGCTCGGGCCGCTGGCGGGCCGGGGCCGGGCGGGGGCGGCCGTCGCCGCGGCGCTCGTGGCCCTCGTCGCGCTCGCCGATCTCGGCGTGCTGCGGAGCGAGGTCTACGTGGAGGCGCACGAGGACTGGCGGCTCGTCGCCGAGGAGGTGGCGGAGGCGACGCGCCCCGGCGACGCGATCGTCTACGACAGCCCGTGGGGCGGGCTCACGCTCGGGTACTACCTCGAGCGCGCCGCGCGGCGCCCCGAGCGCCTGCAGGCGGGGCCGCTCCTGTTCGGCGGCGCGTACGACCTGGGGCAGGCCGAGGCGCGCGAGCGCGTGTGGATGGTGCTCTCGCGCGACGACGGGGCGGGGGTGCTCGCGCTGCTCTCGAGGCTCCGTCCGACGCATCCGGTCGTCTCGGGGAGGGCCTACGCCGGCGGGCTGATCAAGGTCCTCCTGGTGGACGTCGCCCCCCGCCGTCACGGCGAAGGGGCGTTCGGGTACTGAGGAAGGCCGTTCCCGCGCTCGCGCCGCCGGCGCCGGGCGGGCCGCGGCGGCCTCGACGAGCGCGCCCTTCGGCGTCACCTGCCCGGCTTCGCCCCGGGCGGATCGTGCCAGGTGCGCCCGCGCGCTGGACCCGGACGAAGTTCCCGCGTCGGCGGCAGCGCGATCCGGTCCCGCCCCGACGAGGGTCCGGCGATCCCGGGACACAGGCCGCACTGTGGGTACCTGACGGACGACCGGGCCCTCGCCCGCAAGGGCGCAGAGGGCGCCCGTTCCCCTCGGGAGGCGAGATGAAGTTCTCGTGCGAGCACTGCCACAGACGGTTCTCGACCCGGGAGGATCCCGTCCCGGGGCGCGTGTACCGCATCGGGTGCAGGTGCGGGCACGTCATCGTCCTTCGTCCGGGCGAGGCCGCCGCCCCGCCGCCGTTGCCGGCGCCGCGCCGGGTCATCGTCTCGCCGGAGGCCCGTCGCCGCGCCGAGCTGCTCCGCCACCGCTCCCGCGCACGGCGACCCGCGCTTCCGTGGCCCGTGACGAGCCTCCCCGCGCCGACCCCGCTCCAGCGCCCTGCGGGCCGCGTGCGACCGCCGGCGCGCGGCGGCCCGCGTTGCCGGAGCTCGCCACGACGCCGACGCCGCCGCCGATGTCCCACGACGACATGCACTGCATCCCCAGGCTGCCCGCATGCCGCACGCCGTCCTGGGCCGAGACGCTCGTGCGGGCCGCGCGCGCTTCGCTCGGCGCGGGCCTCGCGGCCTGGCGCTCGGAGCGCACGATCTCGCGTACGCTCCGCGCAAGTATGCTCGGGCGCCCGGAGCCCACGGGCCGGCGGACGCTCCTCGCGGGCGTCGCCGCGGGGGGCTCGCAGCACGCGAGCTTGCGCACGTTCCTCGGGGCGTGCACGGCATCGGCCTGCGTCACGGCGTTGCTCGCCGGATGGGTGGTGGCGACGACGTCGCGGCCGCGCGCCGAGACCACCGTCACGACGGAGCGCGAGACCGCCACGACGGCCGTCCCCGCGCCCACCGGGGCGGCCGAGGAGAGCGGCGCCCGCGTCGCGAGCAGCGGCACACCCCGGCAGAGGCCGGCGGCCGCGGCGGCGCTTTCGCCGCCCCGGCTCGCAGAGCGGGTGCCCGCCGCGTCCGTCGCGCCGGCGCTCGAGGCGGATCGCGAGGCCGCCGCTCCGGCGCGCGCCCAGGCCCTCGACGCCGCGCCGGCGTCCGAAGCGGCGGCGCTCGCCGCGCCGACGGAGGCGAGCGAGCTCGCCGCAGGCGCGCCATCCCGGCCCGCGGCCACGCCGGACTCGGCGGCCAGCGACGGCACCCCGCCGGAAGAAGCGGCCGCTTGGGCGACGACCGCCGCTGCCGCGCCGGAGGAGGCGCAGCCCGCGCAGGACGACGAGGCCTTCGCCGCGCCGATCCACGCCGCGACCGCCGCTGCCGCGCCGGAGGAGGCACAGCCCGCGCAGGACGACGAGGCCCTCGCCACGCCGATGCAGGCCGCGACCGCCGCTGCCGCGCCGGAGGGTTCGCAGCCCGCGGAGCGCGACGAGGCGTCTCCCACCGTGGAGCCGGTGCCCGCGAAGGGGACGCTGCCGGCCGCCGGCTCCTCGGACGAAAGATCGGCCTCCGCCGGGACGCTCTGACGGGCGGCACCGCCGGGAGGGCGCGACGGCTTCGGGGGCGAGGCCGCCTCACCCCCGCGTCTGGCGGTGGCGGATCCCGAACGCGTCCTTCAGCTTCAGCAGGAGGCGGCGGCTCACCGGGACCTCGTTCCCGGAGCGGGTGCGCAGCAGCGGCCCGTCGGGCCCGTCGGGCACGATCTCGTCGATCTGCGCGAGGTTCACGAGGTACTGCTTGTGGCAGCGGACGAGGCGCGGGACCTTGGCCTCGAGCACGCGCAGCGTCAGCTCGGTGAAGAGCTCGCCGCTCGCGGTCACGACGTACACCCCCGCGTCGCCCGAGCGGACGAGCTCGACGTCCTCCACGTCCACGAGCTTGATGGACCGCTGCCCGGCGCAGGGGATCCGCTCGATGGGCGGGCCGGCGTGGGCGGGCCGGCGGCCGGCGTCCACGTGCCGTCTCACCTTCTCGAGCGCGCGGGCGAGCCGCTCGGGCTGGACGGGCTTCAGGAGGTAGTCGAGCGCGTCCCGCTCGAAGGCGGCGAGCGCGTACGCGTCGTAGGCGGTGACGAAGACCACGCTCGGCACGAGCTCCTCGTCGATCATGGCGAGCAGCTGGAACCCGCTCACCTTCGGCATCTGCACGTCGAGGAAGAGGACGTCGGGGCGCGTGTCGCGCACCGCCCGCAGCGCGTCGAGGGCGTTCCCGCAGGAGCCCACCACCTCCACCGAGCCGGCCTCGGCGAGGAGCGCGACGAGGTCCTCGCGCGCGTGCGGCTCGTCGTCGACCACCAGGGCGCGGATCACGGCTGCGCCTCCGCCAGCGGGATGCGGATGGACACGCGGGTGACCTCGTTCGGCACGCAGGAGATCGACACCCCCGCCCCGTGCACGAGGTTGCGGATGCGCTGCTCGACGATCCGGAGGCCGAGGCCGTCGCCGGTGGCGTGCCCGTCCGCGAACGCGCCCGCCGTGTCCTCCACGTCGATGACGGCGGCCCCGTCGCGCCGGTAGGCCCGGATGCGCGCGAGCCCGGGCGTCCCCATCTCGGCGATGCCGTGCTTGATGGCGTTCTCGAGCAGGGGCTGCAGCGTGAACGTCGGCATCCTCAGCGCGAGCAGGCTCGGGTCGACGTCGACTTCCACGGCGAGGTGATCCTCGAAGCGGGCCTTCTCGATCTCGAGGTACGCGCCGACGTGGGCCAGCTCCTCCTCGAGCGTGGAGAGCTCCGCGCTCCGCTTCAGGTTCAGGCGGAAGAAGTTGGACAGGTGGTTGACCAGCGCGCGGCCCCGGGAGCCGTCCTTGCGGAGGATGGCGAGGATCGTGGTGAGCGCGTTGAAGAGGAAGTGCGGGTTGATCTGGGCCCGGGCCAGCTTCAGCTCCGCCAGGACCAGCAGGCTCTTCTGCTGCTGGTACCGGGCGCGGAGGAGCTGGCTCGCGAGCAGCGCGGTGAGCCCCTCGCCGAGCTCCCGGTGGATGTCGAGGAAGCGCCGGTTGGCGAGCTCGTAGAGCTTGATCGTCCCGATGACCTCGCCGTCGACCCGCAGCGGGACGACGAGGGTCGAGCGCAGCGGGCAGTCGGCCGCGAGCGGGCAGCGGTACTCCTCGCGCACCCCGTCGGCGAACGTCACCTCGTTCGAGACGATGGCGCGCCGGGTCCAGTCCGAGGCGATGGGGGAGCCGGGAGGGTGGTGGCCGGCGCCGTGGCCGACGAACGCGAGGACCTTCTCGGTGTCGGTGACCGCCACCGCGCCGACGCCCGTCTCCTCGTGGATGATCCGGGCGAGGTCCGGGGCCACCTCGCCGCCGAAGCCCTTCGAGAGCAGCCCCAGCGTCCGCTCCGCGATCCGCAGCGCGCGGGCCGTGGAGGCGGCGCCCATCCGGTCGGCGAGGCTCTGGCGGTCGCGGATGATGCTCATGAACAGGGCGGCGCCCGCGGAGTTCGCGAGGATCATCGGCGCGCCGATCACCTTCACGAGCGCGAGCGCCTCCGCGAACGGGCGGGCCACCGCCAGGATGATCGCCATCTGCAGCGTCTCCGCCGCGAGCATGGTGAGGAAGGCGATCGCCGGCCGGAACGTCTCCTCCGGGCCGCGGCGGCGCAGCATCCACAGGTGGACCGCGCCGCCCACGAGCCCCTCGACCGAGGTGGAGAGGCCGCAGGCGACCGCCGTGAATCCTCCCTGGAGGAAGCGGTGGACGCCGCCGGTGAGCCCCACCGCGACGCCGACCGCGGGGCCGCCCAGGAGCCCGGCGAGCACCGGCCCCATGGCGCGGGCGTTCGCGATGGCGCCGTGGACCGGCACCCCGAGGTAGGTCGCCGCGATCGAGATCGCCGAGAAGAGGAGGTAGAGGACGAGCTTGTGGCGGCGCTGCAGCACGTCCGCCCGCAGCGGCCCGTACGCGGGGGACTTGCAGTACACGAACGCGACGAAGAGGAAGAACGACAGCGACTGGACGAGCGCGAAGACGAGCGTCAAGGGGCCTCCGCTCCGGCGCGTCGAGGGGAGCCCCGACGCGCACGCGGTGCTCGCGCATCATACACGCGGTCGCCGGCCCGCCACGATCGCTCCCTCCCTCGGACCGATGGCCCCCGCCCTCGCGCCGTTCGCCCACATCGGCCGCAGGGGCCGCCGCGGCCGTGCTGTCATCCGGCGGCCCGGTCGGAGGCCGGGGCGGCGCGGCGCCGCTCTCGATCGTCCTCCGGCCCGCAAGGACGTTCCGTGAATGCACTCACGCTGGTGTTCGCAGCGCTCTGCGTCTTCGCCCTGGCGTACCGGTACTACGGGCTCTTCATCGCCAACCGCGTGCTCGAGCTGAACGGGGCGCGCGTGCCGCCGGCGATCGCCCTCGCCGACGGGCACGACTACCACAAGACCGATCGCTTCGTGCTCTTCGGCCACCACTTCGCCGCCATCGCGGCGGCGGGGCCGCTGCTCGGCCCGGTGCTGGCCGCGCAGTTCGGCTTCCTGCCGGGCGCCCTGTGGATCATCGTGGGCGCCGTCCTCGGCGGCGCGGTGCACGACATGGTGGTCCTCTTCGCGTCGGTGCGCCACAAGGGCAAGAGCCTGAGCCTCATCGCCGAGTCGGAGATCGGCAAGCGGGCCGGCCTCGTCGCGTCCTTCGCGGTCCTCTTCATCCTCATCCTGACCCTGGCCGGCCTCTCCATCGCCGTGGTCAACGCCCTCTTCCACTCGCCCTGGGGCACCTTCACGGTCGCCTGCACCATCCCCATCGCGCTGATCATGGGGCTGTACCTCTACAAGGTGCGCAAGGGCGACGTGGTCGGCGCGAGCGTCATCGGCGTGGTGCTGCTCCTCGGCGCGCTGCTCGCCGGCCCGTACGTCGCCGCGAGCCCCACCTGGTCGGCGGTGTTCACGCTCTCGAAGCCCGCCATCTCGCTGCTGATCCCGCTCTACGGCTTCGCGGCGAGCGTGCTGCCGGTGTGGCTGCTCCTGTGCCCGCGCGACTACCTGTCCACCTACCTGAAGCTCGGTACGGTGCTGATGCTGGTCGCGGGCACGGTCGTCGTCCACCCGCAGCTCCAGATGCCGGCGGTGACGCAGTGGATCTCCGGCGGCGGGCCCATCATCCCGGGCGCGGTGTTCCCCTTCATCTTCGTGACGATCGCCTGCGGCGCGCTCTCCGGCTTCCACGCGATCATCGGGACGGGGACCACCCCGAAGATGATCGGGTCGGAGAAGGACATCCTCTTCGTCGGCTACGGCGCCATGCTCGTCGAGGGCGTGGTCGCCATCATGGCGCTCGTCGCGGCCTGCGTGCTCGTGCCGGCCGACTACTTCGCCATCAACGCGGCGCCCGCCGCGTTCGCGAAGCTGGGGATGGTGCCGGTGGCGCTCCCCGAGCTGGCGCAGGCGGTGGGCGAGCAGCTCCAGGGGCGCCCGGGCGGCGCGGTCTCGCTCGCGGTGGGGATGGCCTACATCTTCTCCGCGGTCCCGTTCATGAAGCACCTGACCGGCTACTGGTACCACTTCGCGATCATGTTCGAGGCGGTCTTCATCCTCACCGCCGTGGACACCGGCACGCGCGTCGGGCGCTACATGCTGCAGGAGATGCTCGGGAAGGTGTGGCCCAAGGTGGCCGAGCGCCACTGGATGCCCGGCATCGCGCTCACGAGCTTCCTGTTCACCGCCGCGTGGGGCTATCTCGTCTACACCGGGGACATCCAGACGATCTGGCCGCTCTTCGGCATGGCGAACCAGCTCCTCGCCACCTGCGCGCTCATCGTCGGCACGACGATGATCATCCGGCTCGGCAAGGCGCGCTACGCGTGGGTGACCGCCGCGCCGGCGCTCTTCATGATCCCGGTGACCATGAGCGCCGGCTGGCTCAACATCACGCGCAACTACGTGCCGAACGGCAAGTGGCTGCTCGCCTCGCTGTCGGCCGCGCTGATGGCGCTCATGGGCGTCGTCTTCGTGGAGGCCTTCTTCAAGTGGGCCGAGCTGCTCCGCATCCGCGAGAAGGTGCGCGATCGCTACGGCGAGCTCGTGCTGAACGAGGTGGAGGAGTAGGCGGTCCCCCAGACGTGCGCAGGACGGACCTCCCCCCGTCTCGCCCTGCGCCGCGCCCTTCCCCTCCCCGGTACGACCGGGGAGGGGAGGGGATTTCGGCGTGCCTAGAAGTCGAACCCGATGCGCGCGACCGCGCCGATGGTGGCGCCGCCGAGCTCCACGCTGCCCGGGGAGTTGTCGTCCGCGGTGCCGACCGTGACGGGGACGTCCGAGGTGGAGAGGTCCCAGCGGACGAAGCCCCAGACCCCGATGATCAGCCCCATGTCGCCGAAGGGGGCGCGGTAGGCGATCCCGGGCCGCAGCCCGACGTAGGCGAGCCACTCCGAGCTCGAGCTCGCGGTGACGATGTCGGGGTTCTCCGTGAAGTTTCCGTAGCGGTGGCCGCCGATCTCGGCGAGGGCCTCGAGGCGCAGCTTCCCACCGAGGTCTCCGCCGACGCCGACGAGCGCGCCGATGGCGGTCTGGCTGGCGGACCCGGACTTCCAGGAGACGTCGGCGATCGCGCCGAGCTCGAACATGCCGAGGTGCAGGATCAGGTCGCCGCCCGCGACGTTGAGCGAGTTGTCGATGAGGTTGGGGTCGTCGCGCGCGCCGCTGACCGCGGCGCTGAAGTCGGCCGACGGCGGCCGGGCGAGGCCGTAGAACCCCTCGATGGTCACGGTCGCGCTCGCGGTGGCCGGGACGAGGATCGCGGCGGCGAGCAGCAGTGAGGCGACACGGTGCGGCATATCGGGCTCCTTCGCTGTTGTGGTGCGAGTTGGCTCGGCGGGCCGGCGGGCGGCGCACGTCCCCCCCATCAGCGTGACGACCGTTGCCGCCCCACGCAATCGCCCGTCCGATGGTACCCAGCGCAGGTAGGCGGGCGGACGGGCGTCCCAGCCCTGCGATGGTCGCGGCGCTTCACAGCTCCTCCAGGAGCTCGCCGAGCGCGTCGACGCTCGCCGGCTTCGCGAGGTGGCGCTCGAACCCCGCCTCCATCGAGCGCTTCACGTCCTCGGGGCGGGCGGAGTCCCTTTCGCACGAACGGCGCGAGATCGATCCCGATGGACCGCATGTTGCGCAGGAGCTGGTCCGCCGACTCCTCGTACGCGAAGTACACGCACCGCTCGCCGCGCGCGCAGGTGGCTCGCGCGAGGAGCGCGGCGACGCTCGTCTTCCCCGCGCCGGCGGTGCCGGAGGTGAGCACGGTGCTGCCGCGGAAGTACCCGGCGCCGCCGAGCATCTCGTCGAGGCCGCGGATGCCCGAAGGCGCCTTCGCGAGCGAGCGAGCGCCGCGGTTGCCGGGACGCCTCGCTCGCTTGCGCGAGCCGGCGGGAGCGGGGTTGGAGGGCATCCGGTCGGTCCTCGCGAGCGCTGCGGCGTGCGTAGAGAATACCCGCTTCCGCCCATGAAGCGCGGCCCCGAAAGGGTTCCTTCCGCGGTCCGTCGCGTGACTGTTCGTGAATGCGCGGTTCGCGGGTACCATCGCGGGATGAGCGACGCCAGCCACCTCGAAGGGAGCCCCGTCGTCGCGACGGACGTCCGCGTCGACCTCGACGCGCTGCCGTGGCGGTCGCCCGCTCCGGGGCTGCGGTTCAAGGCGTTCGAGGCGGGCGCGCGGCGGGTGAGGCTCATGGAGCTGTCGCCCGGGTTCGAGGAGGCGGACTGGTGCACCCGGGCGCACGTGGTCCACGTGCTCGAGGGGACCTTCACGCTCCGGCTGCGGGACCGCGACGTGGAGCTGAGGGCGGGCGACGTCGCCGTGCTCGCGGCGGTGCCCCGGCACGCGCACAAGGCGGTGGTCGGCCCGGCGGCGCCGCGCGTCAGGCTGCTGCTCTTCGAGGTCGCGGACGAGGGGTGAGCCGGGGCGTTCCGCCCCGCCGCCCGCGGCCGGCGCCCCGGAACGCCCCGAAAGGCCCACGCCCCGGCTCACGGCCACCCGCGGAACTCCTGGAGCTTTCTCCGGACGCGCCCGCGGCACGCGGGATGCTCTCCCCCCGCCCGAACGCGCCCTCGCTCGCTCGCGGGGGCCTCACACGCACGGAGCGTACCCATGAAGCTCGTCACCACGTTCGTCGCCGCCCTCCTCCTCGCCTCCACGGCCGTCGCGGCCGACACCGCCGCCACCCCGGCCGCTCCGGCCGCCGCCCCGGCGAAGACCGAGGCCGCGGCGAAGCCCGCCACGAAGAAGGCGAAGAAGACCGTGAAGCACGCCGCGCCGAAGGCGGCGGCGGACAAGGCGGCCGAGGCGCCGAAGCAGTAGCCGGCCAGGGGAAACCCTGCCAGAGTCGGGCCGGCTGCTTCCCCCCGCAGCCGGCCCGATTCTTTTCACGGGGCAGAACCGTGTCGCTCCGCCTGCAGCTCACGCTCCTCTTCGGCGCCATCCTGGTCGGGACGATGGCGGTCGCGGCGACGCTCGGCGTCTCCACCGCGGTGAGGGCCGTCGAGGAGGTGGTGCAGGAGCGCACGGTCGAGGTGGCGCGCTCGATGGTCGCCGACCTCGACCTCGCCCACGGCGCGCTGCGCACCCTCGACCACGACGCGATCTCCGACCGGCTCGCCGCGGCGATGCCCGTCCACCGCGGCGTGCGCCGCGTGGAGCTGCTCGTCGCGCGCGGCGCCGTGCTCGAGGTCACGACCATCGAGTTCGGCGCGGGCGGGCTCGACGTGACCCTCGACACGCGGCAGGGACCCCTGCCGGCCCCGCGCTCGGTCGTCACCTCGGAGGAGGAGGGGGCGCGCGTCGCCACCGCGGAGGTGCCGGTGCTCGAGGGGCACCGCGCCATCGGGCTCGTGCACGTCGAGGCGGACGTCTCCTACGCGAAGCAGATCTCCGAGCGCGAGGGGAGCGTGTTCCTGTGGGTGACCGCGGGGAGCACCATCGCCCTCGCGCTCCTCTTCACGCTCGTGCTCGGGCCGATGCTCGCGCGCCCGCTCTCCGCGCTCGCCGACGCCATGGGGCGCGTGGGCTCGGGCGCGCTCGACCCCGCCGGCGTCCCCGGCGCGGAGCGAGCGGACGAGATCGGCGTCGTCGCGCGCGGCCTCGAGGCGATGCTCGCGCGCATCGCGAACTTCAACGCCGAGCTGCGCGCGCGCGTGGACGAGGCGACGGCCGACCTCGCCCGCAAGAACCGCGCCCTCGCCGAGCTGAACGACCTGCTCGTCGCGGCGCGGCGCGACCTCACCGCGAAGGAGCGGCTCGCCGCGCTCGGCCAGCTCTCCGGCACCATCGCGCACGAGCTCGGGAACCCGCTCAACGCGCTGTCCGGACGCGTGCAGCTCCTCGCCCGCGACCCGGCCTGCGCGCCGGCGGTGCGCGGGGAGCTCGACGCGGTCCACGGCGAGGTGAAGCGCATGACCGCCATCATCCGGCGCTTCCTCGACTCGGCGCGCGCCCTCACGCCGGCGCCGGAGCCGGTGGACGTGGCGGCGCTCGTGGACGAGGCGCTCTCGCTGTCCCTGTCCGCGGAGGCGCGCGCGCGGCTGCGGGTGAGCCGCGAGGTGCCCCCGGATCTCGGCAGCGCGGTGACCGATCCCGGCCTCGTCCGCCACGTCCTCACCAACTTCATCTCGAACGCGGTCGACGCCATGCCGGACGGGGGCACCCTCACCGTCGAGGCCGAGCGGCGGGGGCCGCAGCTCGCCCTCGCGGTCGGCGACACCGGCGAGGGGATCGCGCCCGAGGGCCGGCGCCGCATCTTCGAGCCGTTCTACTCGACGAAGCCCCCGGGACGCGGGACCGGCCTCGGCCTCGCGATCTGCCGGGAGATCGCCGCCGCCCTGAAGGGGAGGATCGACGTGGAGAGCGAGCCGGGCCGGGGCTCCCGCTTCACGCTCGTGGTGCCGGCGCCCGCGTGGCGCGCGGCGGGGTGAGCCATGGCGGCGCGCATCTGGGTCATCGACGACGACGCCTCGAGCCGCGAGCTGCTCGCGCGCGTCCTCGCCGCCCGCGGCTGGGCGGTCGTGCAGCTCGCGGACGGCCGCGAGGCGCTCGACCGGCTCCGCGCGGAGGGGCCGCCCGACCTCGTGGTGTCGGACATCCGCATGGCCGAGGTGGGCGGCCTCGAGGTGACCGAGGCCTTCCGGCGGGACGCGCCCGACACGCCGGTCATCCTCGTCACCGCCTTCGGCAACGTGGACGGCGCGGTGGAGGCCATCCGGCGCGGCGCCTTCGACTACGTCTCGAAGCCCTACGACGTGGACGCGGTGCAGCTCACCGCGGCGCGCGCCCTCGAGCAGCGCCGGCTCGCCGCCGAGAACCGCGCGCTGCGCCGGGAGCTGCGCGACAAGTACACCCTCGAGAACGCGGTGGGGCGCAGCGAGGCCATGCTGCAGGTCTTCAAGACCGCCGCCCGCGTCGCCGCGAGCGACGCGACGGTGCTCATCCTCGGCGAGTCCGGC
The DNA here is from genome assembly GCA_963737085.1 of uncultured delta proteobacterium. Classification (GTDB taxonomy): domain Bacteria; phylum Myxococcota; class Myxococcia; order Myxococcales; family Anaeromyxobacteraceae; genus Anaeromyxobacter. The sequence goes on along the minus strand of CAVTRR010000010.1, from coordinate 64,128 downwards.
ACCGGCAAGGAGCTCGTGGCCCGCGCCATCCACGCGGCGTCGCCGCGGGCCGCCGGGCCGTTCGTGCCCGTCGACTGCGGGGCGATCGCCGAGGGCCTCCTCGAGTCCGAGCTGTTCGGCCACGTTCGCGGGGCGTTCACCGGCGCCCACGCGGCGCGCCGCGGGCTCTTCGAGGAGGCGGGCGGCGGGACCGTCTTCCTCGACGAGATCGGCGACGTCGGGCCGGGGCTGCAGGCGCGGCTGCTGCGCGCCCTGCAGGAGGGGACGATCCGGCGCGTGGGCGCGAACGAGGCGATCCCGGTGGACGTGCGCGTCGTCGCCGCGACGAACAAGGACCTCGAGGGCGCGGTCAAGGCCGGGCGCTTCCGCGAGGACCTCTTCTACCGCCTGAACGTGGTCACCCTCCGCCTCCCGCCCCTGCGCGAGCGGCGCGAGGACGTGCCGCTCCTCGCCGAGCACTTCGCCGCGAAGCACGGGCGCGGCGACGCCGCCGTCTCGGCGGAGGCCCGCGAGCTGCTCCAGCGCTGGGACTGGCCGGGCAACGTGCGCGAGCTCGAGAACGTCATCGCCCGGGCCCTCGCCCTGAACCCCTCCGGCGTGGTCGTGCCGGCCGACCTGCCCGAGCCCCTGCGCGGCGAGGCGGCCACGGCGCCGCGCGGCCTCCCCTTGCCGCCCGGCTTCCGGCCTCCCCTCGACGAGCTCTCCCGCCGCTACGCGGCGCTCGTCCTCGTCGAGTGCGGCGGGAACAAGACCCGCGCGGCGGAGGCGCTCGGCATCGACCGCAAGACGCTCTACCGCCTCCTCGGCGAGGGGGAGTGAGCGTCTCTCAGGGGGCGGCGTCGAGCACGCGCCGCGCCAGCGCGGCGTAGCCCCCGTCGAAGTGGTGCCCGCCGGGGAGGAGCACGTCCTTCACCCAGGGCAGGTCGGCGAGGCGGGGGCAGAGGCTGTCGTGCTCGTCGGTGCCGTGCACGCACAGCATCGGGACGGCGCCCGCCGTCGCGCGCACCGCGTCCTCGGTCGAGAGCGCGCCCGCGCGCTTCTTCGAGGAGAAGAGATCGATCGCGTGCACCTCGAGCTCGGCGAACGTCGACGGTCCGAGCATCGCCACGAGCCGGAGCTGCGCGCGCGCCTCGGGCGGGAGCCGGCCGGCGACGATCGGCACGATGTCCGCGCCGCGCGAGTAGCCCACGAGCAGCACCTCTGGGCGGCCCCAGGCCGCGGCGTAGTGGGCGAGGATCCGCGCCACGTCGCGCGCGGTCTCCTCGGGGGTGCGGCGCTTCCAGAAGTAGCGCAAGGAGTCGAGCCCCACGACCGCCACGCCGTCCGCCGCGAAGGCCGCCGCGAGCGCCCTGTCGATGCCGACCCAGCCGCCGTCGCCGGTGAGGAGCAGGGCGAGCCGCCGGCCGGGAGCGGCGGCCGGGACCTCGACGAGCGGGAGGTCCGCGACCGCGGGGGGCGGCGCCGGGCGCGCCTCCTCCACCGGGTCCGCCACGCGGGCGGCCGCGGCGCAGGCCGCCTCGATCGTCCCTCCGGCGCCGGGCCGCGTCTCCCGCACCTCGGTGAGGCGCGCCCCCAGCGCCCGCGCGAAGGCGGCGAGGGCGGGATCGGGGCACGCCGCCTCGGCGGGGCCGGCCACGACCTCGAGCGGCCCGGGCGGCGGCGCGAGCGCCGGCAGCTCCCCGCCGTCGACGCGCCGCGCGGGGAGGCCCGAGCCCGGGCACAGCCGCAGCGGGAGCGGCCGCGCGGGGCACGGCGACACCGACACGACGCCGGCGAACGTGCCGGCGGGCGCCTGCGAGAGCGCGGCCCACGCCACCGCGGCGCCCTGCGCGTGCCCCACGAGCACCGGGCGCGCGTAGGCGGCGAGCCCGCGCACCTTCTGGACGCGCTGGGCGAGCGCCTCGAGGTCGCCGGCGGGGTAGGCGCAGCGCGCGGCGGAGTGGCCGGCGAGGTACGCGGGGGTGTCGACGGTCGCCACGAGCGCGCCGGCCGCCGCGAGCCCGCGGGCGAGCGCCCGCGTCGTCGCGTCGGGTCCCTGCGCGCCGGAGAGGACGATCGCGGCGCGGCGGGGCGGGGCCCGCGGGGAGAGGACCTCGACCTCGCCGAAGCCGGGCACCGTCACCGTCTCGGCGGCCGGAGCCTCGGCGGCGGGGGGCGGCGCGGAAGCCGCCGCGAGGAGCGCGGCGGCGAGGGGGAGGAGCGTCACCGCGACACCACGCCCTTCAGGCCGCGCGAGGCGAGGGCGGCCACGTTCGCGAGGACGACGGGCAGCCTCAGCCCGCCCGGCGCCGCGAGGAAGCGGGGGCGCCACTGTGGCGCGAACTTCTCCTTGTACTGGCGCAGCCCCTGGAAGTTGTAGAAGTACTCGCCGTGGCGGTAGAGCCGCGCGCCGAGCTTCGTCCAGAGCGGCGCGAGCATCCGGTCCTCGAGGCCGGAGAGCGGCGCCATGCCGAGGCTGAAGGTCCGGTAGCCCTGGGCCCTGCCCCACTCGGCGATGGAGACGAAGAGGAAGTCCATGGTGCCGCGCGGCGCGCCAGGCACGTGGCGCATGAGGTCGAAGGAGAGCTCCGCGCGGCTGGCGGACGTCCAGAGGTTGGCGAACCCCGCGAGGCCGGCGTCGGTGCGGGCGAGCGCCACCGGGCCCTCGCACAGGTAGCGCTCGTCGAAGGCGCCCACGGAGAAGCCCTTCTCGCGCACGTTCTTCTCGGCGAGCCAGGCGTCCGAGATGCGCCGCAGCTCGGGCAGGAGCGGCGGGACGGCCTCGGCGGGCACGACCTCGAAGCGCAGCCCCTCGCGCTCCGCGCGGTGGTGCGCCTGGCGGAGCCCGCGGCGCGTGCTCCCCTCGAGCGAGAAGTCGGCGAGCGGGACGATCGCCTCCTCGCCGAGCCGGAAGAGCGCGAGGCCCATGTCGAGGTAGCGCGGCAGGTGGTCGGGGCCGACCTGGTAGAAGCAGGCCCAGCCGCCGTGGCGATCCGAGAGCTCGCGCAGCCGCCACGCCAGCTCGGTCGCGGCGCGCGGCGGGCCCACCGGGTCCCCCAGCGCCACCCAGCTCCGGCCCTCCACGCCGTACATGAGGAAGGCGTCGTCCCCCGGGGAGAAGAGGAGCGCCTTGTCGCCGGCGAGCGCCGCGTGCGGCAGCGACTCGGGCGCCGCGTCGACGAGGGGCCGGGCGCGGGCGAGCTCGTCCGGGCCCGGCAGGTCGGGCTCCGGCGCGCGCGGGCGGAGCAGCGACGCGAGGCCGAAGAGCGCCACGACCGAGGCGCCCACCACCGACGCGCGCAGGAAGCGCGGCACGTCGGCGTGCACCGCGAAGACGAGGAGGGTGTCGCGCGAGTACTCGACGTGGCGGAAGGCGAAGGTGCCCACCCAGATCGAGGCGGCGACGGTCGCGGCGGCGGCGAGGAGCCAGGGCGCGCTGAGCGGCTCGTCGAGCAGGGAGCTGCGGCGGTAGAACTGGCGGCGGAAGGGGAGGAGCGAGAGGAGGAGCAGGGCGAGGACCGTCGCCTCCTCCCAGTCGAGCCCCTTCACGAGCGAGGCCACGACGCCCGCGGCGAGGAGGGCGACCGCGAGCACCCAGGCCCCGTCGAGCCGGCGCGCGAGGCCGCGCGCCACGAGGAGCAGCGCCGTGCCGACGAGGCTGCCGACGAGGTGGAACGCCTCGATGGCGGCGAGCGGCACCCAGCGGCGGAGGACGTGCAGCCGCTCCACCTCGGCGGGCGTCGCGCCGCTGAGGAGCAGCACCGCGCCCGCCACCACCGCGCCGAGCGCCGCGAGCCACGGCACCACCGGCGCGAAGGAGGCGTGCGCCCCCCGCAGCACGCGCCCCACGTGCTCGCGCCGCACCACGAGCTCGTTCGCGACGAGCATCGCGAAGGCCACGAGGAACGGGACGAGGTAGTAGACGATGCGGTACGCGACGAGGCTCGAGAGCGCCGCGGGCGCCGTCACGGCGGGGGTGAGCGCGGCGAGCACGATGGTCTCGAACACGCCGACGCCGCCGGGGAGCTGCGAGAGGAGCCCGCCCACCTGGGCGGCGATGAAGAGGCCGAGGAACGCCGGGAAGCCGAGCGCCGCCTCCGCGGGGAGCAGCAGGTAGAGGACGAGGCCGGCGAGCGCCCAGTCCGCCGCGGAGACCACCACCTGCGCCGCGGCGAGCGGCAGGGAGGGGAGCCGGAAGGCGATGCCGCGCACCGTGAGCTCGCGGCCACGCGCGGCGAGGACGAGGTAGGCGGCGACGAGGAGGAGCGCGAGGGCCCCGAGCACGTGGGCGACGGGGCGCGGCAGCGGGCCCGGCGCGTCCGCGAGGAGCGCGATCCCCGCGAGCGGCAGGAGCCCGGCCCAGAGCTGCGCCGCGGTGAAGGCGACGATCTTCGCGATGTCGGCGGCGCAGAGCCCCCACTGCGAGTAGAGCCGGACGCGCACGGAGCCGGAGGAGAGCAGGGACAGCCCGACGCTGTTCCCGAAGGCGTAGGCGATGAACGAGGTGAAGAGCACGCGACCCGCCGGCAGGGAGCGGCCCGCGTAGCGCAGGGCGAGCAGGTCGTAGGCGGTGAGGAGCAGGTAGTCGAGCGCGGTGACCGCCGCGGCGAGCCAGAGCGTCGCCCCCGGCACGGCGGCGAGGCCGGCCTCGAGGTCCCTGAAGTGGAAGCCGTGCAGCTCGCGCCGCAGCGCCCACGCCGCCGCCGCGAGGAGCGCCGCGGGGAGGAGCACGAGCCCCGCGCGCCTGAGGCGATCCACCCTCACGCAGCGATGAAACCGGTCCCCCGCCCGGTTGTCCACCTCGGAGAGGCCTCGGGCTCCCTCCGGCCCGCCCGACCGGCCGCCTCGAGGGGTGGATCCCGATGGGGGCGCTGCGCCGGAGGCCGGGCGTCACGAACTCATGGGAGGCTGCGGCAGATCCGCCGCGGCCCGGAAGGAGAGCACGGATTTGGGGCTCGCGAGCTTCATCGACGGATTCTCCCGCGTGCCGCGGGACAAGGCGCTGGTCGAGGCGAAGCTGCCTTCGTCCACGCGCTACGTGAACGTCGACGGGGTGCGCGGGTGGCTGTATCCGGTCTCCACGGAGCTGGGCGACGCGTTCCGGCTCTTCCTCTACTTCGACGGCGCGGGCTACCAGGTGCGGGTGGTCGAGCCGGAGGTGGAGGGCCGCTACGAACCCCACGCGTGTCACGTGTTGCCGGACGGCCGCATCTGCCTCTCGGATTCGTGGGGGGGCGGGGTGGCCACGCTGGAGGCGGCGTACTCGAGGAGCGTCGTGTGGTGCGACGGCTTCAGCCGCTTCCTGCGCGGCGACCCATTCCCCCGAGAGCCCGCGCGCGTGCGCGGCGCCTGAGGACCGACCATGGCCGTCATCGATCTGGACAGACCCCGCAGGAAGACGCCCGCCGAGCCGCGCGACGGCGAAGGGCCCGCGAAGGAGCCGCGCCGCCACGTGTACGTGACGCCGAGCGGCCGCGTCGTCATCGGCGACGAGGTGAAGGACGGCGAGGAGCACATGCTCTCGGAGGTGCACCCGGCGGTCTTCGCCTGACGGCGGGGCCGGCGGTGTACCTGGCCGACTGGGTGCTCCGCGCGATCGACGCGGAGCTCGGCACCCGTGCGCCCGAGCGCGGCGGCGCGCTGCTCGGCCCGCGGCAGCGGCCGATCCTGACCCGCTTCGTGCCGGACCCCGACGCGGTGGTCACCGCCACCACCTACGCGCCCTCGCGCCAGCTCGACGCGCGCGTGAAGGAGCTGGAGCGGGGCGCCGACCTCGAGCTGAAGGGGATCGTCCACTCCCACGCCCCCGGGCTGGACGGCCCGTCCGAGCAGGACGCGCGCGAGGTGGCGGAGGGGCTCCGCCTGAACGGCCACCTCGCCCGCTACCTCGCGCCCATCGTGACGGCGGGCGGGGGCGGCGAGCTCGAGCCCCACGAGCTGGCGCTCCGCGCGGGGAAGATCTCCTTCTACGCGGGCCTGCGCACGCGCGACGGCGGCGCCGCGCTCCGGCCGCTCCGCGTCGGGCTCGTGCCGCTGCTCGGCGACCTCGAGCGCGCCGCGGAGGCCCTGGGCGGCGAGGCCCCCGAGCCGCTCGCCGGCGACGCGGCGGAGGGCGCCCCGGCGCTCGCGGCGCGGCTGCGGCTCCCGGGCGGGCTCGAGCTGCGCCTGCACGCGACCGAGCTCTACCCGGCGCTGCCGCCGGCGCTGCTGCTCGCCGGCGAGGGGGAGGAGGCGGCGCCGCTCCCGATCGCGTGGCCGCTCGCGGCGCCGCCGGAGGAGCGGCTCGTCTCGGCGCTCCGCGGGGTCTTCGAGGGGCGGGGACCCTGGCGGCGCGCCTTCGGCCCGCGCGGCGGGCCCGCGCTGACCCGCGACCCGGCGCGGGCGCGGCTCGCCGGGTGGGAGCCGCGGCTCGCGGGCGACGGCCTCGAGGCGGCCGAGGCCGCGCGCCGGGCGGCGCTCCGCTCCCGGAGCGCCGGCCTGCTCTCGGAGGCGCTGCGCGAGCGCGCGGTCCTCGTCGCGGGGTGCGGCTCGGTCGGCTCGTACCTCGCCGAGCAGCTCGTGCGCAGCGGCGTGGGCCGGCTCGCGCTGCTCGATCCCGACGCGGTGGGCCCCGAGAACCTCTCGCGCACCGCGTACACGGCGGCGGACGTCGGGCGGCCCAAGCCGGAGGCGCTGGCGCGGCGCCTGCTCGAGATCGAGCCGGGCGCGGCGCTCGCGCTCGAGCCGCGGGCGATCCAGGCGCTCGAGCCGGCCGAGCTCGACGCGCTGGTGCGCGCCGCCGACGTGGTGCTGGCGGCCACCGACGATCCCGCCGCGCAGCGCGCCCTCGATCGCTTCGCGTACGCCCGCGGCAAGCCCGCGCTCTTCGTCGGCCTCTACGCCGGCGCGCGGGGAGGCGAGGTGATCGTGAGCGTCCCGGAGCGCACCGCCTGCTACCTGTGCGCCACGCGCAGCCGCCACGAGGTGGAGGGGTCGGGCGAGCGGGTCGGCCCCGCCCTCGACTACGGCACGGGCCGGCTGCAGGGCGAGGTCGCGCTCGGCGCCGACATCCACCACGTGGCGAGCGCCGCGGTGAAGCTCGCGCTCTCGCTCTTGCTGCCCGCCGGGAGCGAGGCCGGGCTGCGCGCCTTCGGCGAGGAGGTGCTCGCCTCGGGCATGCCCTACCTCACCCTCTCGACGGTCGCCGGCTACTGGTTCTACCCGCAGGTGTTCGGGGACACGCCGGGGCAGGGCGCCTACCAGAGCGTGTGGCTCACGCCACGCCGGAGCGAGGACTGCCCGGTGTGCGGACCGCCCGGGGCGCGCGTCGATCCGCTGGGCGTCCCGCTGCGGCCGCCGAGCCGCGCCGCGTTCGCGGCCCTCGGCGACGCGGACGCCGCCTCGTCCTAGCGCCGCTCGCCCGCGCCGAAGCCCGCCACGACCTCGCGGATGCGCGGCAGCGCCGCCCGCGCGGCGGCCGCGCCGGCGGCCATCGCCTCGGCCTTGCGGTCGAACTCGAGGAAGCCGAGCGCGCCGACGTCGGGCGCGACGAGCACGTCGGCCTCGCGGCGCGCCTGGGCGACCTCCGCGTGGGCGGCGAGGTCCACCGCGCGCAGGAACACCTCCACGAAGCCCCGCGGCCGGCCCTGGACGGCGACGGCGCTCACGTCCACCGCGATCACCACGTCCGCCCCGAGCTCGCGGGCGATCCGGACGGGGAGCGTGCGCGCGACGCTGCCGTCCACGAGGAGCCGCTCGCCCAGCTCGACGGGCTCGAACACGCCGGGGATCGCGCAGGAGGCGCGGACCGCGCGCGCCGCGTCGCCCGCGTGGAGGACGACGGGCTCCCCGGTAGCGAGGTCCGTCGCGACGGCGGCGTACGGGAGGCGCAGGTCCTCGATCCGGGCGCCGCCGAGGCGCGCGCGCACGAAGCCCTCGAGCCGCTCCCCCGAGGCGAGGCCGAGCCCCCTGCCGAGGAGCGCCGGCCCGAGCGCGAAGTCGAAGAAGTCGTCGAGGCCGAGCCCGTCCGCCGCGCGCTCGAGGGCGGCGGCGCTGGGGTCGCTCGCGTAGAGCGCGCCGACGAGGCTGCCCACGCTCGTGCCGACGACGAGCGCGACCGGCACGCCGGCCTCCTCGAGGACGCGGATGGCGCCGACGTGCGCGAAGCCCCGGGCGCCGCCGCCCCCGAGGACGAGGGCGATCCGCGGCCCGGCCCCCGCCGCCGCGAAGGGCAGGGCCGGCGCGGCGGTGCGGCAGCCGGCGAGGGCGAGGGCGAGCGCGGCGAGGGGCGCGAGGTGGCGGCGCACGGTCACGGCCCCCGCGGCGACGCCTCGGCGGGCGGGGGCGGCACCGTCCCGGTGGCGGGCGAGATCCCGATGGGCGAGGAGCCCTGCCGCTCGGGCTCCTGCTTGCCGAGCTGGAGCGGCACGCAGCGGGTCCCGCCGCCGGGCGCCTCCTGGCACATCACGTCGGCCGAGGGGGACTCGCACAGGCCGCTCCTCGGGTTGCAGACGGTGCCGTGCGTGCAGGGGACGTAGCAGTCGCCGCCCGCGCGCCGCGCGGCGGCGGCGCCCAGGGCGAACCCCGTGTTCACGATGGCCGCGGGGAGCGTGTACGGCGCCGAGGACGTGCACGCGCCGAGCGCCAGCAGGGCGGCGGGGACGAGGCGCTTCATGGGGCGAGCGTAGCGCGTCGCGCGCCCCGGGGGGACGCGAACGCCCGGGGCGCACGGCGCGCGGGTGGGGGGCCGCCCTACCTCTTCCGCCCGCCCTTCGCGCCCTTCGAGGCCTTGGGCGGTCGCAGCTCGTCCGCGATCCGCTGCGCGCCGTACACCTTCGAGAGCGCCTCGAGGATGGCGTCGGAGTGGACCGCCACGGTGCGGTTCACCGCGGGATCGAAGCCGTAGCTCCCGCCGAGCGAGTGGATGTTGCCGTCGAAGACGAGCCCGACGATCTCCGCGTCGCGGTTGAACACCGGCGAGCCGGAGTTCCCGCCGATGATGTCGTTCGTGGTGACGAAGTTCATGCGCGTCCCGAGGTCGAGCCGGCCCTTCGCGTCGAGCCAGCGCTGCGGCAGCGCGAACGGGTCGCGCCCGGTGTGGCGCTCGAAGGCGCCGCCGATCGTGGTGTACGGCTCGACCTCGCGCGTCCCCTCCTTCCAGCCCTTCACCGCGCCGTAGGAGAGCCGCAGCGTGAACGTCGCGTCCGGGTAGGTGGTCCGCCCCTGCAGGGCGAAGCGGGCCTCGGCGATGGTCTCGTGGCTCTTCTTCACCACCGAGTCCACCTCGTCCTCCCAGGTCTTGCGGATCGCGCGCGCGTCCGGATCGACGAGCCGCGCGAGCGCGATCATGGGGTCCTGCGACTCGGCCACCGCCTTCGCGCCCCCCTCCCACAGCGCCTTGCGGAGGGCGAGGTCGCGGAGCTTCGTGCCGTCCACCACGCGCGCGGCGACCTCCTGCGGCGACTCCTTGCCGAGGAGCCGCTTCACGGCGGGGTGATCCGGCCCGAGCCGCTCGCGGACCTTGGCGAGCGCGTGGCCGAGCCGGAGCCGCTCGAGGTCCGGGTAGACGGGCGCCTCGGAGAAGAGCTGCTGCGTCAGCACCGGGAGGTTCGACTCCCGGTACTCGCGGAGCCGCTCGGGGTTCGGCTTCGGCCGCTCCTCGGCGGCGCGCACGAGGGTGCGCGCGAAGCCGAAGAGGTCGCCGTCGAGGCCGTACTCGAGGGCGCTCAGCTCCTTGCGGATCTCGCGGAGCCGCTTCTGCGACCGCTCGATGGCCTCGTAGGCGGGGAGCACGCGCCGGGCGCGCTCGGGGTCCTTCGCGAGCTCCGCCCGGAGGGCCGCCTCGGCCGCCACCTTCGACTGGAAGAACTCGGGGTCCTGCAGCGCCTCGAGCCGGCCGCGGAGCGCCTTGTAGCCGTTCTCCACGTAGAACAGGAGCGCCGTCGAGATGCGCGTCTGCTCCTCGCCCTGGAGCTGGAAGCCGGTGAGGAGGCCGCGCAGCTCGGCGAGCGAGAGCAGGCGATCGGGGAGCGCGACGTCGCGCTGGTAGGTGAGCTGGGCGACCGTGAGCGAGCGGTCCGTGCCGCCGGGGTGGCCGCTCACGAAGGTCAGCTCGCCGGGCGCGGCGCCCTTCGCCGACCAGCGGAAGAAGCTGCTCGTGCGCGCGGGCTTGCCGCCCTCGTAGACGCGCAGGAACGCGACGTCGAGGTCGTAGCGCGGGAACATGAAGTTGTCCGGGTCGCCTCCGAAGAAGGCGATGGCGAACTCCGGGGCGAACACGAGCCGCACGTCCTGGAAGCGGCGGTACGTGTAGAGGTGGTAGAGCCCGCCCTGGTAGAGCGTCACGACGTCGCAGCGCAGCGCGTCCGACGTCTGGCACTCCTTCTCGATCCGCGCCATCTCCCCGCGCAGGGCCTTCTCGTACGCCTCGCCCTCGAGCCCCTTCGTCGCGCCGCGCACGCGGGCGGTGACGTCGGAGATCCCGGTGAGCTGGTTCACCTCCACGTTCGGGCAGCGCCGCTCCTCGGCCTCCGTCCGCGCGAGGTACCCGCTCTTCACGAGGTCCTGGCCGGCGGTGGACAGCTCCTCGATGCAGACGTGCGCGCAGTGGTGGTTCGTGAGGACGAGCCCCTGCTCCGAGACGAAGCTCCCCGAGCAGCCGCGGGCGAGGCGCGCCGAGGAGAGGCGCACGCGCTCGAGCCACGCGGGGCTGGGCGCGAACCCGTAGGCCTGCTGGACCTTGTCCGAGGGGAACGCGTCGAAGGTCCACATGCCCTCGTCGGCGGCGGCGAGGACCGGAGCGGCGGCGAGCAGCGCGGCGAGCAGTCTCTTCATCGGGCGGGGTCTCCGTGGCGGAAGGTGCGCGCGATGATATACGCGCCGCCTGCCCGCCCGCCCGCTCCATGACCGCCTGGGGACCGAGCGCGGAATCGACGGCGCCCGGCAGGGGTTCGGGAGGGTGCGCGCGGTGGACGGGGCTCCGGGGGGGGGATTGTCCGCGCGCCCCGAATGCTCGCGCCCTTCCTCCTCCCCGTGCTCCTGGCGGCCGTGCAGGCCCCCGCCCCCGCCCCCGCGGTGCGCTCGCCGCTCGGCGAGGCGTGCGCCCTGGCCCGCGCCGCGCCGGAGCAGCCCGAGTGCGGCGGCCGGCCCCTCTGCGCCGCGCGCGAGCGGGCGGGCATCCTCTGCGAGGCCGGCGAGGCCCTCGAGCAGCGCTACGTCTTCTTCAACGCGAGGGAAATCGCCTCGGGCGCGGACGGCGCCTCGACGGTCGGGCGGCACCTCGCCGCCTGCGTGGCGTCCGAGCGGGCGATCGCCCGTGAGGACGAGCCCCTGCGGTTCTATGACCGGCTGCGGCGCTGCACCGCCGCGCTCGAGGACGGCCACGTCCTCCTCGGCGCCCCGGCCCGCCTCCCCACCGTGGCGCTCGGCGTCGGGCTGAGGCGCGTCGAGGGCAAGGTCGTCGTCGCGAACCGCGAGGAGCGGCTCCTGCGCTCGCTCGGGGCCGCCGGCGGCGCCGTGCTCGAGGAGGCGCTCGCCGTGGGGAACGAGGTGCTCGAGCTCGACGGGCGGCCGGTCGGCGAGCGGCTCGAGGAGCTCGCCCGCCACCTGCCCGCGAGCTCCGCGCCGGCGCGCCTCGAGCGCGCCGTCGACGCGCTCACCCGCCGCGACTTCCTCTTCCCCGACGCGCGCACCGCCTCCGTCACCGTCGCCGTGGCCGGGCGCCCGGTGCGGGTCGAGCTGCCGTGGTGGATCTCGCCGGACGGCCCCGGCCACCCGCTCGCCGGCGCGTGGGCGAGGCGGCTCGGCGTCGAGACCACTTCGCTCGTCGGGTGGGGCCACGAGCGGGCGCGGCGCCCCGCGGGCCCGGCGGCGGCCGCGCTGTCCGGCGCGCTGCGCACCGATCCCATCGTGCCGCCGCGCGACGCCGCCGCGCTGCGCGAGCAGGACGACGAGCAGGGGCGGGTCGCGGTGCGCCTCGGCGAGGTCGCCGCGGGCACCGGGCGCGCGTTCTGCTACCTGCAGGTCCTCACCTTCCACACCCAGACGCTCTCGGCGGGCGGGGAGCGCAGGCCGTTCGTGCCGGTCGTCGAGGAGTTCGTGCGCGGGTGCAAGGAGAAGGCGCTCGACGTGGTCCTCGACCTGCGCCGGAACGAGGGGGGCTACCTCGCGAACGCGACCGGCCTCGTCTCCGCCCTCCTGCCCCCGGGCGCGGCCGCCCCGCCGGGCGCCCTCGTCCTGCGCGTGACGGCGCAGAACCGCGCCGTCTTCGAGGAGCGCGCCCGGCGCGGCACCTGGCCCGCCGACGCACCCGACCCGGCGCGCGCCCTCGCGGCGCTCGACGCCGCCGCCCGCGCCGGCGCCGAGTTCACCCCCGCGTTCCTCGAGGCGCCGGTGGGCCCGAGCGCGGCGGTGGGCGGCTACGACGGCCGGGTGGTGGCGCTCGTCGGCCCGACCTGCATGAGCGCCTGCGATCGCGCGGCGGCGATGCTCCGCGGCGCGGGGCGCGCCGTCCTCCTCGGCGAGCCGACGGAGGGGGCGGGGGCGAGCCAGCAGGAGGTGCCCGGCGCGATCGGCACGCGCTTCACCGACGCCGCCGGGCGCGTGACGCTCGCCATCCCGAACGCCGCGATGGGCGTGCCGGCCGCCGCGGGGGCGGGCGCCCCCGGGCCGGAGGAGTTCTTCGCCACGGCCGCGCTCGAGCACCGGCCGGTGCGGCCGGACGTGCCCTACGCGCCGCGCCTCGAGGACGTGACCGGCCACGGCCGCGGGTGGCTCGCGCGCGTCGTGGCGCTCCTGTTCCCGCCCGAGACGGACGCGGTCGCGAGCGCCGCCTCCCCGGCGGCGCCCGCGGACCGCGCCCCGGACGCTCAGCGCGCGTCGACGGCGCGGTAGCCGAGGCGCACCGCGCCCCAGTGCTCGCCGCGGACCACGACCGGCACGGACAGGTCCGCCATCACCTCGCCCGTGTCGCGCTGGTAGCGCTGGATGAAGTACGAGGCCTTGCTCCTCGCGGCCGCGATGCCGGTGCGGTCGTTGAAGATCCGCTTGGTGCGGTTGTTCACGAGGTCGTTCGCGAGGTTCCCGGTGAGCGGCTGGGAGTAGCGCACGTTGTGGGTGGGCAGGTAGCCGTGCTTGTCCACCATCACCGCGTACACGATGGCCGCCGACTTCCCGAGGACCGCCTCCTCGATGCCCTGGATGTCGCGGTCGGCGAGGCGATCCCAGTCGGTCGTGAACTTCGGCGGGTCGGTCTTCGGGACCGGGTAGTAGAGCGCGCTGAAGAGCCGCTCCTGGGTCGTCTCCTTCGCGGCGATCCACCGCTCGAGGGACGCGGCGCAGCGCCTCGAGAAGTCGGTGGCGAGGGCGAGCATCTCCTGCTCCTGCGGCGTGAGGTCCGACTCCGGCGCGGGCGTCCGGGACTGGGCGCGGGCGGTCGGCGAGAGCGCGGCGAGCGTGACGAGCGCGACGGCGGCGAGGCTGCGGATCGAGCGGATCATGGTGGTCTCTCCTCCCGGCTACTGGCCGAGGCGGCTCATGGCCGCCTTCATGCTGACGCGCAGGCGGTCGATCGCCTTCGTCAGCGCCCCGATCTCGTCCGCCGAGGTCGACCTGAGCGGCGTCTCGAGCTCCTCGCCCATGCTGATCTGGTCCGCGGCGCGGGTGAGTTCCACGACCGGCCGCATGGCGCGCCGGACCACGACGAACATGGTCGAGATCGTCACGAGCGCGAAGAGCTGGAAGATCAAGACGAGGGAGACGAGCAGCGCCCTCTTGTGCGCCTCGATGCGCTCCATCGACACGCCGATGCGGAACCCGCCCCAGTGCTTCCCCTTCACGTGGACGGGCGAGGAGACGTCCCACATCGTCTCGCCGGTGTCGCGGGCGTAGACCTGCCGGAGCGTCGGCTCGTGGTTCTGCGCCGCGGCGAGGCCCACCGGGTCGTTGAAGATCCGCTTCGACCGGTTGCCCGTGAGGTCCTTCTCGGCGTCGCCGGTGAGCGGCTTCTGGAAGCGGGTGTTGTGGGCCGGGAGGTACCCGTTCTCGTCGACGCCCACGGCGTAGACGAAGTCCTCGTGCTCGAGGAACTTGTCCTCGAACACGAGCACGGCCGACTCGATCGCGGAGTCGAAGCGCGTGTGGTACTTGGGGTGCTTCCCCCACGCGTAGCCCTTGACCTCGACGTACTGCCGGTCGAACACGTCCGCGACGGTGAGCATGCCGCTGTCGATGGCGGCGTCGAGCACGTCGCCGAACTGGCGGGCGCCGACGGAGGCGGCGAGCCTCGCCTTCTCGAGGGTCATCTCCTCCATCTGCCGGGTCTGCTGCAGGGTGATGACGGCCGCGGCCGCCGTCGTCAGCACGATCAGCACGGCGGCGAGCGTCAGCGAGATCTTGACGCTGAGCCGCGCTCGGGCGGCGCTCACGATGGACATCCTGTGCCTCCTCTGGTCCTGGTCTTCCGTTCGGGGTGAGGTCGGGGGCTGCCTGTCAGCTCTTCTCGAGCGCCGCGCTGCGGAACTGCGCCCGGTCCTTCGGGTCCTCGATCTGGGTCGCCACGTCGTCCACGAGCTGGCGCGCGTGCGCGAGCGTGAAGGCCGCGTCCGGGCACACGCGCCGGACGGCCTCCTGCACGTAGACCTTCGACATGGGGCCGACGTGCCGCGCGAGCGTCTTCGCGCAGCGGGCGAGGAACGCGGCGGAGGCGGGGTCCGCGGCGGCGAAGCCGGACGCCGAGACCGAGCTGCCGGCGGCCGAGCCCTTCGTCCAGCTGAGGCCGGTGTTGGCGAGGACCGGCCGGGAGTCCGCGGCCGAGGCGGTGGAGGACGAGGCGGCGGGCGGCGGCGCGGAGGCGGGGTGCGACCCCGCCAGCGTCTGCGAGCTCGCGGCCGACTGCGAGCCGCCGCCGTCGATCGCGTCCCGCACCTTGTTCGCCGCGACGCGGAGCGCCACGGTGGCGAACGGCGCGTTCAGCGTCTGGTCGGCCACGAGGGCGAGGACGTGCCGCGCGCCGGGCGCGCGGGCGCCGACGCGGCGCACCAGGATCCGGCCGTCCGCGTACTGCGCGGTGATCGTCTCCCACTGCTCCTGCTGCAGCTGGATCGACTCGATCGCCTTGACGACGTCGCCGCCGACCTGCTCGCACAGCGCCCGGTCGTAGACGGCGTGGCCGAGGTGGGCGACCACCCGTCCGGCGGGGTCGAGCACCATCGCGGCCCGCGCGCCGCCGAGCGCCATGAGGCCTTGAAGGATCGCGTCCATGTCACACCTTCCCGTCGACGGGGTTGTCCAGGACCTTCTCCACCGCGGCGAGCGAGCGCCCCGGCTCCACCCAGGCGGCGATCACCTGGTCCCCCTGCACCACGATGAGGCAGCTGCGCGGCTCTCCGGCCACGGACACGCGGAGCAGCGCGCCGAGGCCGAGCCGGTCGCCCGCCTCGAGCAGCGCGCTCGAGACGAACCCCATCACGGCGGCCACCGCCTCGCCCTCGGGCTCCCGCACCCCGTCGTGGAAGCCGCCGCCCAGGTCGCCGAGCACGGCGCCCTTCACGTCCTGCAGCCTCGCGATGGTGTGGAGATCACGCATGGGTCGCTCCGGGGTCATCGCTCTTGGGCCGCGCGCGGCCAGGGGGGCATGCCGGCGGCGCGCCGGCACGCGTCGATCACGTCCACGACCTCGGGCGGCGGCCAGCTCGCGGGGCGGCGCGGCGGCGGCGCCCGCTTCTCGGACCAGCGCTCGCGATCCGAGGCGGTCCAGGCGTGCCACGAGGAGAGGACGCGGCGCCGCTCCGCCGCCGCGAGGTGCAGCATGTTCTCCGCGATGCAGTTCACCCGCTCGAGGGCGCCGCCGGAGCGGAGCTCGACGAGCAGCAGCGCGTCGGGGGTCACGATGATGGGCGGCGCGCTGCGGGCGAGGGAGGCCTCGAGCCAGCTGCGCAGGTGCCGTGGCAGCTGCGCGCGGTCG
Source organism: uncultured delta proteobacterium (assembly GCA_963737085.1). Taxonomy (GTDB): domain Bacteria; phylum Myxococcota; class Myxococcia; order Myxococcales; family Anaeromyxobacteraceae; genus Anaeromyxobacter. The sequence continues at coordinate 48,209 of CAVTRR010000010.1, read as the reverse complement.
AGCGGCGGGATGGGGATCTCGGGGGGGCGCTCGTCCGCGAGGTCCTCGCCGGCGCGGGCGAGCTCCTCGACGACCCCGGGCGCGCCGGAGAGCAGGAGCTTGAACGACCGCGTCCACGCCGCCGCGGCCGCGAGGGTCGCGAGCCCGGCCAGCGCCGGGTGCGCGGGGGAGAGCCCGTCCAGCACGACGAGCGGCCGCTCGCCCCGGCGCCGGCGCTCCTCCCCGAGGAGCGTGACGAGCGCCTCGAGATCCTCGGGGCAGTCCTCGGCGCCGAGCGCCGCGCACAGGCGCTGCTCGAGGCCGCGCGCGTCGGCCCCGCTCGCGGCGCCGACGAGCAGCACGAGGCGCGAGCCCGCGAGCTCCGCCGCGAGCGCGCGGCAGAGCGTGGAGGTCCCGCTCCCGTCGGCGCCGGCGACGGCGAATACGGACGTGGCGGCGTCGTCGAGGCACTCGAGCACGCGCCGGCGGGCCGCGGCGAGCGGCTCGGCGAGGTGCGGGAGCGCGGCGAGGTCGACGTCCGAGAAGGGCGCGTGGACGAAGCCGAGCGCGTCGGCGAGCGGCCCGGCGGCCGGCGCGAGCGACGAGCGCGCCGGCGCCGCCACGGGCGCGGGCGCGGGGCGCGGCGCCGGGGCGGCGGAGAGGTCCTGCAGGACGCGGCGCCCTTCCCAGAGCAGCTCCTGCGCGCTCGCGTGGCGCTCGCGCGGCGTCTTCGCGAGGGCGCGGCGGACGAGGGCCGTGCAGGAGGCGGGGAGCGAGGGGACGAGCGCGCGCGGGTCGGGGATGGGCGCGTGCAGGTGGGCCTGCTCGACGGCGGCGACCTCGAGGTCGGGGAACGGGGGTTGGCCGGTGAGCAGGTGGAACCAGGTCGCGCCGAGCGAGTAGACGTCGGAGGCGGGGCTCGCCGCCTCCCCGCGCCAGATCTCCGGGGCGGTGTAGTAGGGCGTGCCGACGCGCAGGCGCGGGCCGCCGGTGCGGACCTCGGCGGGGCCGAGCGCCATGCCGAAGTCGCCGAGCTTCGTGACGCCGCCGTCGGCGACGAGGAGGTTGGCGGGCTTCACGTCGCGGTGGACCACGCCCGCCGCGTGGGCGGCGTGGAGGGCCGAGGCCGCCTGGACGAGGATGTCGGTCGCGAGCTCGGGCGCCATGGGCGCGCCGCGCGCCACCATCGCCTCGGCCGACTGGCCGGGGACGTACTCCATGGCGATGTAGCAGTAGTCCCCGTGGCGGGCGGCGCCGTAGATCTGCACGACGCGCGGGTGGTTGATCCGGGCGACGAGCCGCGCCTCGGCGAGGAACCACTGCACCGGGTCGTGCCCGCGCGCCTCGGCGACGCTCCACGACAGCACCTTGATCGCCGTCGGGCGGAGCAGGGCCTCGTCCTTCGCGACGTAGACGACGCCCATGCGGCCGCGCCCGACGAGCCGCTCGAGGCGGTAGTTGCCGAGCTTCAGCCCCGCGAGGCTCGTCAGAATCCTGCATCGCGCGGGCGCGGGTCTCGGGCATGGGGCTGCGCGCGCTCCTCTGCTCGGGGCGTCAGCGCCGGGCCGCGGCGGCCGACCGGCTCCGCCCGTCCTCGTCCAGCTGCCTGAAGACGTTCAGGAGCACGTCCTGCGCGTCGAACTCCACCGCGCGCTCCCCGGCCGCCGCCTCGCCGTCGCCCTCGCGGTTGAAGGCGAACTCGCCGTCCCTCCAGTTCACGATCTCGAGGAGCGTCGCCTCGGCCTGGCGCCGCAGCGCCTCCTGGACGGCCGCCGCCTCGACGACGCCCTCGCGGATGAGCAGCTCGCCGAGGACGTGGTCGGGCTCGTCGGCGCCGCGGGCCGACGTCACCGCGCGGAGCGCGACGGTCGAGATCTTGCGGGCGCGCACGAGCAGCTCGCCGAGCTTCGGGGTCCCCGGCGAGGTCGCGCCGGTGATCCGCCCCGCCCTGAAGTGGACGGCGGCGATGCCGCTCGCCGAGCTGCACACGAGCAGCCCCGTCCGCCGCGCGCTCCGCACGAACTCGACGACGTCCGGCAGCGAGAACACGCTCAGCTGGCCGGAGAAGACGGCGCCGCCGGACGCGAGCTGCGAGCTGCGCCCGGGGGCGAGCGCGGAGGCCGAGAGCGGGGCGATGGGCGGGGGCGTGGGCGCGGGCTGGCCCTCCGCGGCGGGCGCGGTCGTCGCTCCGGCCGCGGCCACCGCCGCGTGGAGGCGGACGTCGGAGCTCTTCCCGGTCTGCTGCGCGTGCGCGATGCAGCCGAGGCCGAGCATCACCGAGGCGCGGTCCGCCGGCGTGAGCTGCTGCGCGAGGAGGCCGCGGAAGAGCGTGCTCGCCTCGGCGTACCGGCCGGTCTTGAGCAGCATCCACGCGAGCGCCTCGCGCGCCTGCAGGAAGCGCGGGGCGGCGTGCGCGATCCGCTCGAGCGCGCGGATGCCGCGCGCCGACGGCGGGCCGTCGGACTCGCGCAGGAACTCGCCCGCGTCGGCGGGGCTCACGATCCGCTCGCGCATCGCCTCCACGAGCGAGCGGACGCGCTCCGCGGCCGGCCCCTCCACCGCCCGGAGCATCGCCTCGGCCTCCTCGAGGTCGCCCCGCGCGAGGGCGCGCCGGGCGAGGAAGACGGCGGGCTCGTCCCAGGACGGATTGACCGTCCACGCCTGGCGCGCCGCCTCGACGCCGTCGTCCTCGCGGCCGCTCGCCACGAGCACGCGGGCCTCCGCGAGCCACGCCTGGCCGAGGCCCCACCGGTTCCCCTGCCGCTGGAAGGCGGCGCGGGCCTGCGCGAGGCAGGCGAGGGCCCGCGGGTGGTCGCCGTCGTGCGCGAGCACCTCCGCGGCGATCCACTGGCTCGCCGCGACGGCGTCGAGATCGAGCGGCTTGGCGAGGAGGAGCGCCTGCTTGAGGTGCCGGCGTGCCGCGGCCGAGTCGCCGGCCTTGAGGGCGGCGCGGCCGCTCCAGTACAGCGCGAGCCAGCGGACCGAGAGGTTCGGCTGCGACTCCGCGCCGAGCGGCTCGAGGGTGCGCGCGCCGCCGAGCCCGTCGCCGGCGAGCACGCTGCCGATGCCCTGGAGGAGGAGCTGCAGGGCGCGGTCGAGCTCGGCCGCGGGGAGCGGCTCCGCGCCGGGGCGGCCGGTCGCCGCGGCGGCCTCGCCGAGCCCGCGGCGGCGCGCGGCGGCCTCGGTGAGCTGTCCGCGCAGGAGCGTGCGCCGGAGGTCGGCCCAGGGATTGCTCCCGCCCGGCGGGCGGACCGCCGCCGCGGGCGCGGGGATCGGCGGAGGCGTGGGGGCGGCGCGAGGACGCTCGGCGGTCGGGAGCGCGGAGGGGCGGGGGGTGGAGGCGGGGCGAGTGAGGGTCGCGACGGGCGGGGCGGAGGCGGGCGCGGGGGAGGCGGAGGACGGGGTGGAGGTGGCGGAGGCGCGTGGAGCGGTCGGGCTCGGGGTCGCGCGGGGGGTGGGCGCGGAGCGTGGCGCGGAGGGGGCAGCGTCCGCGGGCAGCGGGGGTGGAACGGGCGCGGTCTCCCGCCGGGCGCCGTCGACCGCGTCCGTCACCCCCGCGCCCGAGGCCCACGCGTGCAGCGCCTTCTCGACCGGCGTCGTGCTCTTCGACGGGGCGACCGAGACGAGCAGCAGCTCGTCGGGGCGCATCGCCGTGATCGTCGTCTCCGCGCCCTTCACCAGCAGGAAATGGAGCCGCGACAGGCCCGCGGCGCCGCCCGCGGCGACGAAGCGTTCGAGCGAGGCGGCGTCCGCTGCGACATTTCGCCGCGCGATCTCGGAATCCGTCGCCCCTCGGAGCTGTCCGTTCAGATCGGCCGTGAGCGCGCCAAGGATGTCGGGCAGTCCGTCGAGTGACGATGGGAGCGACATTTCGCCCCCGAGTATGGCACGGAGTCACCGAAACATGGCGCCCGCAACGCGAGATTTGCGCGGTCCGAGCGATATATGCGTCGCACAGTTGCGCCTGTCTTGCTGCGAAGTCCGACATCCCCGCACACCGCCCGCGGGCCACGCGTCGCTCCGGTGGAAGTCCCCGCACTCAAAGCGAAAAATCGACGTGGTGATCGTCCTGCTCGGGCGCGAGGCGAGGCAGAGCGCGACGACTCTCGGTCAGTGAGCGCGAGAGCGCGACGACTCTCGGTCAGTGAGCCCGCGACGACTCTCGGTCAGTGAGCCGGTGAGCCGGTGAGCCGTCCTGCTCGCCCGACTACTCGAGCCGGGCTGCCGAGGGCAGGCGGGCGCGGGTGAGCAGCCACTCGCGTGCGGTCACGAGATCGGCCGCGCAGATCCGGAGCGACACGACGAGGTCCTCCTCGAGGGTGCCGCCGCGCTGGAGGATCCCGAGGGCCTTCCGGATCGCCTCGCCGAAGGCGCCGACCGCCTCGTTGTACGCGGCGGCGCGCTCGAGCAGCGTCGCTGGCACCTGGTCCGCGGCGAGCGCGGCGACGGGGGAGACGATCGAACGGAGCTCGCTGACGGTCATGGCGCGGACGATACCCGCGCACCCCGGGCCGGATCGCGCCCGTGTCTCCGCGTCATGTGCCCCCGCGACCCGCGTCCATGGCACGGCACGCTTCCCCGGTGGAGAAGCGTGCGGCGGGATGACGCGGCCGGTGGCTGAGCCGCCGCGCCGGCTAGTTGCCGGAGGGCAGCGCCTTCACGCGCTCGCCCTTCGCGCCCTGGAGGACGGTGCCGGCGCCCTTGCGCTGCTCGGCGGACTTCTCGCCGACGGGGAAGCTCACGCTGGTCGCCCGCCGTCCGGCGCCGAAGCTGCCCTGGACGCCGACCGAGAGGAAGGAGCGCCCGGGGCCGGGCGTGAAGGCGACGTCGAAGGTGGCGACCTCGCCCGCCGCGAAGCGGCCCCCCTTCACGGGCGCCGGCTCGCTCGTGACGGCGAGACCGTCGAGGCCGCGGACCTGGACCCGGACGCCGGTCGCCGCGCGGTCGAAGCGGACGGTCACGTGCGCCGAGCCTCCTGGAGACGGTCGCCTCGATCGCGACGGGCGCGCGGAGCTTGCCGGTGGCGGACGCGGCCTTTCCGGCGGCGCGAGCGCCGGCGGCGGGGAGGACGAGCAGGGCGGCGACGACTGCGTAGGCCAGGCGGTTCATGTGCGCTCCTCGGGTGGCGCTGCGCGCGTCAGGGCGTCGAGAGGGTGACGTCGGCGGAGTACGTGCCATTCAAGGTCTTCCAGCCGGTGAGCACGATGACGTAGACCTCGCCGACGGTGGTCCCGAAGCTCACGGTCGCCGTGCTGCTGGTGGACCAGTCGTAGTCGAGCAGAGCGCCCTGGTGGTACGCCTCGAGGTCGACGTCGTAGGCCGCGGACGCGGTGACCGTGGCCGAGCCGCCCGTCGCCGTGAAGACGAGGTAGCGGTTCTGTTGCTGGGTGTTCCCGTCGTAACCGCCGGTGAGGACGAACGTGCGCGTCGCCGGGAAGGACGACACGGTCGTGTACATGGCCGTCAGGTCGGGGTCGCCGGTGCCCCACGCGTCGGTGATCGGTCCGATGGAGCGGTGAGCGAGGACGTTGTTCACCGCCGTCGCGTTCACCCCCGCGCCCTTGAGCCCCGCTACGAACGAGGCGATCGTGGTGAGCGCCGGGGTCGTCTTCTCGGCGCCGACGAGGACGTCGTAGAGCGTGTCGATGGGCACGGAGATCGTGTCCCAGGACTCGCTCGTGCCCGAGTCGTCGAGGAGGTCGTAGACCACGCGGATGATCGACATCTCGGAGAACGGCCCCGGGTTGAGCGCGCCGAAGTCGTCGCTCGGGTAGGGGATGTTCTCGGCGTCGAAGCCGAACGCGTCGAGGCTGTACCCGTTCCACCAGCCCGTGTCCGCGTAGATCGGGTCGCCGAGCAGGATCCCGGCGAGCGCGGTGGCCCACCCCTCGCCGAACGAGAGCCGCGGGTCGAGGGTGTCGCCCATGCCGTGGGGGCCGCCCGGGCTGTCGCTGCGCGAGAGGTTCTCCTCGAAGTAGTGCGCCCACTCGTGGACGATGACGTGCGAGTCGTACTCGTCGGTGTCGTCGCCGTCCTTGCCGAGGATGTAGATCGCGTTCTCCGAGGGCGAGAAGTGCGAGGTGTAGATGAGGCCGTTCGCGCGATCGAACGTCTGGCTCGACACGTTGTCCGGGCTCCAGTTCACCGAGAGCGGCGGGAACAGGGCGGCGGCCTGGGCGCGGACGGCGATGAACCCCATCGCCGCCGTGTACATCGAGTCGAGGATGGCGAAGGGCGCGGCGCTGCGAGCGGCGGCGGTGTAGCTCGACCCGTTCCAGCCGTGGGTCGCGTAGAGGTCGCGGGTCGGGCTCGAGGAGTCGATGACCTTCGACACCGCCCAGATCGCGTCCCCGTCGGTGTTGTCCTGCACCTGGATCGGCGGCGAGCTCGTCTTCGCGAGCGCGACGACGGAGATCGAGCCCTGCGCGCCCGGGGTGAAGTCGACGGTGTACTGGCCAGCGTCGTTCGTGGTCACCTCGGCCAGGACCGTCGTGCACTGGCGGATCTGCACGACCGCGTTGCGCACCGGACGCTTCGTGGACGACGTGAAGAGGAGGGTGCCGCTGTCCGTCCCAGCGCTGTACGTCGCCGGCACGAAGTCGTACTCCACCTTGCCCGAGAGCGAGAACTGGACGCCGGCGGGGAGGGCGGGCGCGAGCTGGCAGCCGTCCGGCGGCGTCGGATCGTCTCCGCCCGACGAGCAGCCCACCACGGCGGCGAGCGCGAGGGCGAGGGGGAGGAGTCGGCGGTGCGCGCGGGCGTCGACGAGCTTCATGCGGGCTCCCTGGAGAGGGCGGGTGCGTCCTTCCGCTCGTCGGACGAGCGGGCGTCGGGGCGGCAGTATAGCCCGGGCCGGCGGGCGCCCGATGACGAACCGAGGGTACGAGCGCTCGCTACACGCGCGGCGAGGGCCGCGACCGGCTAGCATCGGCGCGATGTGGTCGATCGAGCCGAGGGAGGGGGCGGCGCGCGCCCTGGCGGTCGTCGCGTTCGTGGGCGCGGTGGCGGGGTTCCTGTTCGTCCAGGAGCTCGGGCTGAAGCTCCGTCGCGACGAGGCCCGGGCGCGGTGGGCGGGCTCCGGGCGCGACCTGCTCAACGTGGCGGGACTGCTCGCGATCGCCGGCGCGCTCCGGCTCGGCGGCTTCTCGTGGGCGGCCGCGCTGCTCGTCGGCGGCACGCTCACCCTCGTGATGTTCGGCGCCTCGGTGCTCGTCGCGGTCCAGACCCGCACCGCCCACCCGCGCGCATGGGCCTTCGCCGCCGGCTCCCTCCTCGCGCTCCCCGTCCTGCTCTTCCCCGCCGCCGTGCTCGACGCCTTCGCCTCGATCGCGCGCGCCCTCTTCCCCTGACCCCGACCCGGAGTAATGCCGTTCACCCCCTGACCCCGACCCGGAGTAATGCCGTTCGGACGGGCGTCCGCGCGGCGGACCTCGATCGTCGGCGCTCCCGCGGCTCTGCCAGCGAGTTCGCAGCGGCACGCTTCCTGCCTTGCAGGAAGGCGTGACGGTTCCACGACAGGTTCTTCCGGGGGCGGTCTACCTCGTGACGCGCCGCTGCGCGCAGCGCGAATTCCTCTTGAGGCCGTCGCCGCTGACGAACGAGATCTTCCTCTACGTGCTCGCGGTGGCGGCGCAGAAGTTCGGCATCCTCCTCCACGTCTTCTGCGTCCTCTCCAACCACTTCCATGCCGTGCTCACGGATCCCGACGCGCGTCTCCCCGCCTTCGAGCAGTTCCTGGACTCGCTGGTCGCCCGCGCCCTGAACGCCTCTCTGGGACGGTCGGAAGCGTTCTGGGCGCAGTCGAGCTACAGCGCCGTCACGCTCCTCGAGCCGGAAGACATCGTCGAGAAGGCGGCCTACGTCCTCGCGAATCCGGTGGCGGCAGGGCTCGTCCGCACCGGTCGCGAGTGGCCAGGCCTGTGGTCGTCGCCGGAGCACGTCGGCGCGGGCGCCATCCGCGTCCGCCGCCCGGACTTCTTCTTCCGCGCGGACGGCCCGCTCCCCGAATTCGTGGACCTCGAGCTGACCGAGCCGCCCGGGTTCGCCTCGCCTGAAGAGTTTCGCGAGAAGCTCCTCGAGAGGCTCGCGGCGCACGAGCGCAGGGCCGTCGTCGACCTCGCATCCAAGGGATGCCAGTTCATGGGTGCGAGACGGGTGCTCGCTCAGAAGCCCACCTCGCGTCCCACGACCAGAGAGCCGCTCCGGGGGTTGAAGCCGAGGATCGCGGGGCGCGACAAGTGGAAGCGCATCGAGGCGATCGGAAGGCTCCGCGAGTTCCTCCGTGCATACCGTGCCGCCTGGTCCGCGATGCGGCAGGGCGTCCGCGACGTCGTCTTCCCGGCCGGGACATACTGGCTCCGGGTCGCCCACGGCGTCGCCTGCGCGGAGACTGGATAGACGCAGCCGGGGCGACTCAGATACGCGCGAACCTCGATGCGGGCATGGCCGCTTCTGAATGCTCGCGCGTCTACTCTGCCTGCTCCCGTCCAGACCCTCGCGTTTCGTGACGATCGCGGCGGTTCGCGATCGCTCTCCGACGCTTCGTCCTTCCCGTTCCCGCGCGCAGGCCCACCGAATGGACGCCGCGAACCCGCGGCGAACGTCTCCGTTTCGAACGTCTCTGGGTCCGGGGGAAACGACCCTGGGACCGGTCAGAAGGCGGCGGCGAGGTCGTACAGCCGGGCTCCGGGACCGTCGTACAGGATGCCGGGGCCGGGGGGCTCGCGCCCGGGGGTGACGAGGTACCGGAACCCGTGGACGTCGCGGATCCGGTCGTAGCGGCCGAGCCGGACGTCGTCGAGGATCCGGTCGTTCGCCCGGACCGTGGAGCGCGAGATGCGCGAGATGTAGCCGAACGCGATGGGCTTGCCGTGCACGGTCTGGAAGAAGAGCGGCTTCGCCCCGGCGGTGCCGGAGAGGTCGAGCAGGGCGCCGGCGCCGGGCCGGTCGCGCAAGACGAGCACCCACTCCGGCACCTCGGGCCGCGTGAGGGTGAGCGGCCGCGGCCAGAGATCGACCAGCACGGCCCCGGCCAGCAGCGCGGCGGCCGCCACCCGCCCCGGCGTCGCGGGCCGGAGCACGGCCGAGATCCCCGCGGCCGCGAGCAGCGACAGCGCCAGCGAGGCGACGAGGATCATCCGCCCCGGGGAGCCGGACATCCGGACCGGCGGCAGCAGCAGCTCGAGCCAGCGGTACGGCATCCACGCGCCGGTGAGCGGCTCGCCGCGCCAGCGCAGCGCGGGGCCGAAGGACAAGACGAAGAAGACGGCGGCGAGCGCCAGCCACATGGGCGCGTCCGCGAACGCGACCGCGCGGCGCTGCGCGAAGCCGAAGACGGCGAGGGCGAGGACGACGAGCCCCACGTAGACGCTGCTCTCGTGGATGTTCCCCGGGAGCGCCCCCCAGTACCCCGCGGTTAGCGCCGCCCACGCCGAGTGCCCGCCCGGCAGGACGCCCGCGAGCAGATCGTTCGAGTAGAGCGCGGCGTCGTGCGAGCCGATGAACGGGTCGGCCGCCGGGCGCGACAGCAGCGCCACGACGAGGACGCCGCTCGTGAGGAGCGAGGCGAGGACGAACGCGCCGAGCGGCGCCGCGTACGGGCGCCGGAGCAGGAACAAGACGTCGCGCCGCTGCGCCGCGCGCCACGCGGCGAGCGCCACGGCCATGAGGACGCAGAGGAGGACGTAATAGTAGTCGCAGAGGAGGACGAGCCCGAGCGCGCCCGCCGCGAGGAGGGCGCGCCGCACCGTCGGCTGCCGGAGCAGGCGCAGCCAGCACAGCACGAAGATCGGGACCCACTCGAGCGAGACGAGGTTCAGGTGCCCCTCGGCGTGCGCGAAGTGATAGCCGCTGAACGTGAAGGCGAAGCCGGCCACCACGCTCGGCCACCACCCGCCGACGACGTCGCGCGCCAGGAGGAAGGCGGCCCACCCGCCGCCGACGAAGCCGACGGCGACGAGCGCGTTGTGCACCTGCACCGGCCCGAGCGCGACGGAGAGCGGGATCGCGAGCAGGCCGTTGAAGGCGCTCAGCGTGTGCCCGACGAGCGTGGTCCCGTGGGGGAAGTGGATCCAGGACGTCCACCACGGCGACTGGTGCAGCTCGACGACGGCCTTTCGCGTCCACCAGAGGTTCCAGACGGACTGCAGCCCGTCCCCCCCGTCGCAGAAGAAGTGACTGCCGAACGAGAGGACCGCCGGCCAGGTCAGCGCGCAGAACGCCGCGGTGTAGATGAGGACCGGCAGCGCCGCGTCCCGCCATGCCCAGGGCAAGGCGCGCCGGGCGCGGTCGAGGGAGGCGGCCGCCTCGGGAGGAATCTGCGTGCTCGCGGCGAGCATCGGAGTGTTCGGTCTCTCGCGCGCGCCTGCGCCTGGGGGAGAGGACGGCCGAGCGCCCGCCGGCGCCCGCGTGGGCGGTGCACGGTATCATGCGCCGCGGAGCGTGGAGAAAGGGGAGCACGGCCGGCCGTCGCCGTGCCGCCGTCACCTCGGGGCGGGGAGTGCCCGCTCGCCGCCGCACGCCGCACGCAGGCGGTCCCGGCGCTCGGCGAAGCGCGTGCGCGCCTCCTCGGACCCGCCTTCGTGACGGCGCGCCGACCCGGAGTCATTCTGCGCCCGCCGCGCGCGACACCAGATCATCGGAAACGCGATCCCGAAAAGACAGGCGGGCCGCCGGTTTCCCGACGGCCCGCCGTCACTGCGGAGCTGGTGGTGAACGGCCGGGACTACATCATCCCGCCCATGCCGCCCATCCCGCCCATGCCGCCGCCGCCACCGCCGCCGGCGCCCTTCTCCTCGTCCCTCGGCTTCTCGGCGACGAGGGCCTTGGTGGTGAGCATGAGGGACGCGACCGACGCGGCGTTCTGGAGCGCCGTGCGGGAGACCTTGGTCGGGTCGATGACGCCGGCCTTCACGAGGTCCTCGTACTCGCCCGAGGCGGCGTTGAAGCCGAAGGTGGTCTCCTTCGACTCCTTCACCTTGTTGACGACGATCGACGCCTCGTAGCCGCCGTTGCCGGAGATCTGGCGGAGCGGCTCCTCGAGGGCGCGGCGCACGATGTCGACGCCGAACTTCTCGCCCTCCTCGACCTGGACCTTGTCGAGGGTCTTGAGGCAGCGCAGGTACGCCACGCCGCCGCCGGGGACGATGCCCTCCTCGACGGCCGCGCGGGTCGCGTGGAGCGCGTCCTCGACGCGGGCCTTCTTCTCCTTCATCTCGGTCTCGGTCGCCGCGCCGACGTTGATGACGGCGACGCCGCCGACCAGCTTCGCGAGCCGCTCCTGGAGCTTCTCGCGGTCGTAGTCGGAGGTGGTCTCCTCGATCTGGGCGCGGATCGTCTTCACGCGCGCCTCGATGTCGGCCTTCTTGCCGGCGCCGTCGACGATGGTGGTGTTCTCCTTGTCGACGGTGATCCGCTTCGCGCGGCCGAGATCCTTGAGCGTCACGGCCTCGAGCTTGAGGCCGAGCTCCTCGGCGATCATCTTGCCGCCGGTGAGGATCGCGATGTCCTCGAGCATCGCCTTGCGGCGATCGCCGAAGCCGGGGGCCTTCACCGAGCACACGTGCAGCGTGCCGCGCAGCTTGTTGACGACGAGCGTCGCGAGCGCCTCGCCCTCGACCTCCTCGGCGATGATGAGGAGCGGCTTGCCGGCGCGGGCCACCTGCTCGAGCAGCGGGAGCAGGTCCTTCATGTTCGAGATCTTCTTCTCGTTGATGAGGATGTAGGCGTCCTCGAGGTTCGCGACCATGCGCTCGGCGTCGGTCACGAAGTACGGCGAGAGGTAGCCGCGGTCGAACTGCATGCCCTCGACCACGTCGAGCGTCGTCTCGAGGCCCTTCGCCTCCTCGACGGTGATGACGCCCTCCTTGCCGACCTTCTCCATCGCCTCGGCGATGATGTTGCCGATGGTGGTGTCGCCGTTCGCGGAGATGGTGCCGACCTGGGCGATCTCCTTGTGGTCCTTCGTCGGCTTGGAGAGCTTCTTCAGCTCGGCGACGACGGACTCGACGGCCTTGTCGATGCCGCGCTTGATGTCCATCGGGTTGTGGCCGGCCGCGACGAGCTTCGAGCCCTCGCGGTAGAGGGCCTGCGCGAGCACGGTGGCGGTGGTGGTGCCGTCGCCGGCGACGTCGGAGGTCTTGGACGCGACCTCCTTCACCATCTGCGCGCCCATGTTCTCGAACTTGTTCTCGAGCTCGATCTCCTTCGCGACCGTCACGCCGTCCTTCGTGATGGTCGGGGAGCCGAAGCTCTTCTCGATGACGACGTTGCGGCCCTTCGGCCCGAGCGTCACCTTCACCGCGTCGGCGAGGGTGTTCACGCCCTTGAGGATCGCCTCGCGGGCCTTCTGATCGAAGATGATTTCCTTGGCAGCCATGGCTGTCTCGTGCTCCTTGCGATGAGGGGGGACGGCGGGCGCTAGCCCTCGATCACGCCGAGGATGTCCTCCTCGCGCATGATCAGGTGCTCCTCGCCGTCGATCTTGATCTCGGTGCCGGCGTACTTCGAGAAGAGGATGCGGTCCCCGGCCTTCACGTCGAGCGGCCGGACCTTGCCGTCCTCCTGCACCTTGCCGTTGCCGACGGCGATCACCTTGCCCTCGATCGGCTTCTCCTTGGCCGAGTCGGGGATGATGATGCCGCCCTTGGTCTTCTCCTCCTCCTGCACCCGCTTCACGATGATGCGGTCCTGCAGCGGACGGATCTTCATGGATGCTTCCTCTCTTTCGTTCGTGTCCCGCCCGCACCGACGAGGGGGGCGGAACGGCGCGAAGGGTCGATGCCGCGCTGGCAGTCGTACACAGGGACTGCCAGAGGCGCGCGTATCCTAATCACCGGTCGAGACGTGTCAAGCGACCAGGCCGGTATCGCATCCTCGCGACGAAACGGGCATTTTCGGCGAGGGCTGGCACTCGCCCCGCTCGACTGCTCGATCCGACCCGCCGTTCCCGACCGCGGCCCGCTGGCAGTCGAAAAACCCTTTTGCCATCGCACATTGCGGCCCCGGGCCCGGTTGCGTAGCGTCAGGAGAGGCGGGGGCGCCCCCGTAGGGAGGACGGCAGGCACCCGGGAGACGCCCCGTACGGAGGGCCGGTCACGTGGACGAGCCGATCCTGGTCGGGAAGAGCGCTCACGAGTGGTTCCGCGAGATGGTCGCGGACGCGCTGTCGCACCGCCGCCTCAAGGTCCAGGAGGTGACCGAGTTCTACCTCGTGAACCTCCTCGCCGGCTTCCTCGAGCGGGAGAAGCTCTTCGTCGAGGAGCCGGACGGCAGCGTCAGCGTCGAGCCCCTCGCCCTCATCCTCCTGCGCGCCTTCGAGTCGGACCGGCGCCAGCGCGCCGCCCACCTGCGCCGCCTCGGCGACACGGCCCTGTTCGTCTCCGGGTTCTTCGGCGACTCGCTGGCGCGCTCCCTCGTGGACGTGGACTACTACATCGCCATGGGCGGGCGGGCCTACGGCGCCCTCGCCGAGAGCGAGCGCGGCCTCGACGCGCTCTACGAGGAGCTGTCGGGCCGCTTCGGCGACTTCGTGGACCTCTTCGCGGAGATCGCCGAGCTCTCCGACCTCCGCTCGAACCGCGGCCTCCTCCGGCTCTACGAGCGCTTCCTGCTGACGCGGTCGGAGCGCGTGGCGCGGCGGCTGCGCGACCGCGGCGTGGCGCTGTTCGCCGGGCCCCCGCCGCGGAAGGCGGGGCTCCCCCAGTGAGCCCGCGCGCGCGCGCCACCCTCGCGTTCCTGCAGGGCGACCTCGAGGCCATCTACGGGGTCGAGGCGCCGCGCGTGCAGGAGTTCCTGGTGGGCGGCGAGGCGGCGCGCGCCGCGGGTCGGGTGCCGCGCGCGCCGGAGGAGCTGCTCGTCCTCGAGGAGGACGACGTCCTCTCGCTCGGGCTCTACCTCGACGACGCCGTCATGGCCGCCGCGGCGGGGACCGACCCGCACGACCCGCGCCCGCGCCTCACCGCCCGCGCCGCCCTCGCGCCGGTCGCCTGCGCGGCCGAGGGCGTCTCGCACTTCGTGTACCTCGCGACCCGCGCGGCGGCGGGCCGGCCGGTGTCGCTGCTCGAGCTCGAGGTGCAGGCCGAGGTGGACAAGTTCGCGCTCCTGCTGCTCCACCTCTGGCGGCGCGGCCTGCGGCGCATGAGCCCGGCGCTGCGGCGGCGCCTCTTCGAGCGCGTCCGCTACCACGCGCACCTGCGCGCGGAGGAGCTGCACCGCTACCGCGAGGCGAACCGCCTCGGGGGCGGCTACGCGCGCTGGCTCGAGGGGCGATACGTGGAGGACGGCGACATCGACGGCCTGCTCAGGGAGCTGCGCCGCACGTACCGGCGCGGCGGCGGAGAGAAGCTCGCGTACCTCGGGACGAGGACGCTCCAGTAGGCCGTTTGGAAAAGCGAAAGGGCGCGCCGCGGGACGCGCCCTTCATTGCCATCGCGGGAGCTCGGTCCGGCGCCCGAAGGCGCCAGACCTCGGCGCAGTTAGCGCAGCGTGCGGGTCTGGCCCGCCGGGATGGTGCCCTTCTCCTTGTCGAACTTGCCGGAGAGCGCGTCGCGCACCGAGCGGTCGAAGCGGACCTTGCCGGTCGCGATCTCGCGCAGCGACAGGACGGGCGGCTTGTTCTTGGTCGCCGGCATGAGCGGGCGGGCGCCCGCCATGAGCTGGCGCGTCCGCTTCGTCGCGAGGAGCACGAGCGCGAAGCGGTTGTCGACCATGGGGAGGCAGTCTTCGACGGTGACGCGAGCCATGTGTCCTTCCTTCCGAGAACGGCGGAATCTATTCGGGAGAGGCGCCGGGGTCAACCTCGAGATCGGCGCCCGAAAGTAGGGGGCCGCGCCCTCACGCGCTCGCCGAACAGCGCATTCCCCCACGGCTTCTCCCCGACCCAGAGTCGTTGGCAAACGACTCTGGGTCGGGAACGAGGGAACGAACGAGGGTCGGGAGCGGGTCGGGAGCGCGGAGCAGCGGGGGTCACCCGCCCGGGGCGCTCACGCCTTCCAGAAGTCGCCCGCGCCGGCCCGGTCCTTCCGGAGGTCGTGGCCGGGGTCGAGCTTCACGAACGAGCACATCTCGTTGAGCCGCGAGTAGACCCGGTCGCCGACCCGCTTGGGCAGCGTCATCGCCTCGGCGTCGCGGGCGAAGTCGGCGGAGCGCGTGTTGGTGCGGTACCCGGGCTGCTCGCGAACCGGGTTCTCGCGCTCCTCGAGGAAGTAGTTCGTGGCGAAGAGCGTCGCGAGGCCGGCGTTGAAGCGACGGCTGATGAGCTCGTCCAGCATCGAGCGCTCCCACTCGGTGCCGCGCTCCTTGCCGAGCTCGTCGATGGCGAGCACCGGCACGTAGAGGAGCGGCTTCAGGATGTCCATGTGGCTCTTGTTCTCCGAGAAGCCGGCGCGGATGTCGGAGAGGAGCAGCATGAGCTCGACGTAGCGGCCGCCGACGCCCTTCTCGAGCGCGAGCCAGCGCAGCGTCGCGACGAGCAGGTGCGTCTTGCCGGCGCCGGGGCGGCCGTAGAGGAGGAAGCCCTTCGTGGGCGCGTCCTTGCGGAACTTCTTCGCGAAGTCCTCGGCGACCGTCTTCGCGCGCGCGTGGTCGGGCGACCAGCCCTTGAACGAGTCGAAGGACGCCCGCGCGATGGCCGCGGGGATGCCGATCTGGTTGAAGAGGGCGATCCGCTCGTCGAGGTGGCGGCAGGCGCAGACCTGCGCGACCGACGAGGCGCCGGAGGGGACGAGCATGTAGCCCGACCCGCCGCAGCGCGAGCACGTGCTCTGGCAGGGGCAGCGGCGCGCGCGGGCGGCGCTGCCGAGCACCTGCTCGACGGCGTAGCCGGTCCCTCCGCACTCGGCGCAGGTCGTGTCGGCGGGCGGGGCCATGGGCGCGCGGAGTCTACACGGATCCACGGAGGCAGGTGAGGCCCGCCGCCCCGGCGGCGTCGAGGAGGTGGGCGCGCAGCGATTCGCGGTACGCGCGCGGGCTCGCGCCGCGCCCGCGCGGGCCGGCGAGGAGCCGCACGCGCGGGCCGAGCGCCCGCCGCTCCGCCGCCGGCAGCCCGGAGAGCCACGCGGCGAGGAGGCGCGCGTCCGCCTCCGCCAGCGCCGCCTCCACCCGCTCGAGCGGCGAGCCGTCCTGCCCGCCCGCCGCGGCGAGCGCCCGCCACGCGGCGCGGTACCCCTCGCGCTCGGGGCCGAGCGCGCCGCGGCCCGCCTCCGCCACGAGCGCGCGCGCGCGGCCGAGCCGGTCCGCGGCGGCGGCGTCCTCCCCGGGCGGCGGCGGCGCGTCGCCCACCCGCGCCGCCCGGTAGGCTTCCCACGCGTCCTCCACCGCGAAGCGGAGCGCCCGGATCGAGCGCGGGCCGCCGGCGCGCCGCGCGGCGAGGTCCTCGAGCCCGAGGCGCAGGCCGCGGCAGACGACGGCGATCGGGAGCCCGCGGCGCTCCCAGTCCGCGACGACCTCCTGGTCGAGCGGCGAGAGCATGAGCCCGGAGCCGCGCAGACCGAGGAAGTACTCGGCGACGACCGCCTGGTAGTCGAGCGCCGCGGCGGGGAGGTCGGACATCGAGGAGAGGATAGGGCGGGGGTCCGACTGTCGAACCCCGGGCGCGGGCCGCTCGCGGTCACAGCGCCGCGCTCGCCCCCAGCATCGGCGGCGCGAGCAGCGCCTCGACCTCGAGCGCCGACCCCGGCCGCCGCCCGGGATCCTTCTCGAGCAGCGCCTCGGCGAGCCGCGCGAGCGCGGGGTCCGCGCCGGGGTTCAGCGCGAGCACCGGCGGCGGGCGGACCTTCAGGATCTCCCGCCACAGCCCCACCGGCTCGCTCGACGCGAACGGCGGCACGCCGGCGAGCAGCTCGTAGAGGATGACCCCGAGGCTGTAGAGGTCGGCGCGGGCGTCCACCGGGAGCCCCTGCGCCTGCTCGGGCGACATGTAGCGGTAGGTGCCGACGACGCGCCCCGCCTGCGTGAGGGAGTCCTCGGCGTCGCTCGCCGTCTTCACGAGACCGAAGTCCATGAGCCGCGCGGTGCGCCGGTCGTCCACCATCACGTTCGACGGCTTCACGTCCCGGTGGACGAGCCCGCGCGCGTGGACGTAGGCGAGCGCGTCCGCCACCTGCGCGAGCGCGGTGCGCAGCCGCTGGATGCGGACGGGGCGGTTCAGCGCCTCCCGGATCTCGAACGACAGCGCCGGCCGCGGCGGGCTCGGCGCGGGCGCGTCGGACCCCACCGGCGGCGCGCGCAGGTAGCCGAACGGCTCGGTCTCCGGCTCGTCCATCATCGCCGCGAGGGCGCGGATGGCGTCGGCGCCGTGCTCCCCCGTCCCGCCGTCGTCGTCGTCCTGCGAGGCGGCCTCGAGGGCCTCGAAGGAGGGATCCCCGATCGTCCCCTCGTCGATCACCGGCGAGAGGTAGCGGCGCAGGTCGAGGCCGAGGACGAGCTCCATCGCCAGGAACGAGTACCCCTCGTGCACCCCCGCGTCGAAGACGCGGACGATGTTCGGGTGGTCGAGGGCGCGCAGCACGTCGTACTCGCGCGCGAGGCGCCGGGCCGCGGTCGCGTCCACGACCGGCGCGGGGCCGAGCACCTTGACGGCGGCGGGCGCCCCCGTCGCGAGGTGGCGCGCCCGGTAGACCGTCCCGATGCCGCCCCGCCCGATGACGGAGACGATCTCGTAGGGACCTACACGCCGTGGGGGCACGGAAGAGAGGATAGCGGGCCGCGGACGACGGGATCAAACCGGGACGGGCCGCCGGGCGACCCCCCACGGGGCACCGCCCGCGCCGCCGCAGCGCGTCGGCGTGCTATAAGCCGCGCGTGGCGGAGCGGAGCCTCGTAGAAGAGCTGGAAGCGCGCGTGAAGTCGCGGCCCTTGCCGCGCCACGTCGCCGTCATCATGGACGGCAACGGCCGCTGGGCCGAGGCGCGGGGGCTCCCTCGCGTGGCCGGCCACCGGGAGGGCTCCGAGGCGGTGCGCGCCGTCACCCGCGCGGCCCGACGGGTGGGGCTCGAGGCGCTCACGCTGTACGCCTTCAGCTCCGAGAACTGGGCGCGCCCGGACGAGGAGGTCGGCGCGCTGATGGAGCTCCTCGCCGAGTTCCTCGAGTCGGAGCGCGGCGAGATGATGGCGAACGGCATCCGGCTGAACGCCATCGGCGACCTCGAGCGGCTGCCGGCCCCCGTCCGCGAGAAGCTCGCCGCGGTGCGGGCCGAGACCGCGGGCAACAAGGGGCTCGTGCTCACCCTGGCGCTCTCCTACGGCGGGCGGCAGGAGCTCGTCGCGGCGGCCCGGCGCGCCGCGGCGGCGAAGGGCCCCTCGCTCGAGGTCGAGGACCTCGAGGCGGCGCTCCAGACGGCGGGGCTCCCCGACCTCGACCTCCTCGTCCGCACGAGCGGCGAGCGGCGCATCTCGAACTTCCTCCTCTGGCAGTGCGCCTACGCCGAGCTCCTCTTCGTCGAGACCCTGTGGCCGGACTTCCGCGACGGCGAGCTGTTCCAGGCCATCGCGGACTACCAGGCGCGCGAGCGCCGCTTCGGGCTCACCGCCGCGCAGGTGGCGAGCGCCCGGCGCGAGTGACGCGTGGGCGCCCTCGATCCGAAGAACCGCAAGAACCTCGCGGCGCGCGTCGCCTCGGCGGTCGTGCTCTTCCCGCTCGCGATCTGGCTCACGATCCACGGCGGCCTGCCCTTCGCGCTCCTCGCCGGCGCGGCCGCGGCGGTGGCGGCGGTCGAGCTCATCCGCATGTTCGGCGCCATCGGCGTCGCCGAGGCGTTCGGCGTGGCGGTCGCCGCTGCGCTCCCCGTGCTCGGCGCGCTCGGGGAGAGCGGCGACGTGCTGCCCGGCTGGTCGGGGCTCGCCCTCGCCGCGGCGACCGTGGTGCTCCTCTCCATCTTCCTGTTCCGCCGCGAGCCGCTCGAGCAGATCCCGCGGTCCGTCTCGATCGTCGTCCTCGCCTGGCTCTACTGCGGCCTCCTCATCGCGACCCTCGTCGCCCTGCGCAGCCGCTTCGGCGTGCCGTGGGTCATCATGGCGTTCGTCGTCACCTGGGCGAACGACACCTGCGCCTACTTCGCGGGGCACGCCTTCGGCCGGCACAAGCTGTACGAGCGCATCTCGCCGAAGAAGACCTGGGAGGGGTTCGCGGGCGGGGCGGCGGGCAGCATCGCGGGGGCCCTCGTCGTGCAGGCGCTCCTCCGGCCCGCCCTGCTCTCCCCGGCCGCCGCCGTGGCGGTGGGCGCCGGCGGCGCCGTGATGGGCCCGCTCGGCGACCTCGTCGAGTCGATGCTCAAGCGGGCGACCGGCGTGAAGGACTCGGGGAAGATCATCCCCGGGCACGGCGGGCTGCTCGACCGCATCGACGCGCTGCTGTTCGTCGCGCCGTGGGTCTACGTCTGCGCCGCGTACCTCGCGCACGTCCTGTGACGGCGCCGGCCCTTCGGGCCGCGCCCATCGCCCCTCTCCCCCCGTCGGCGCCCCCCGCCCCGGCGTGCTAAGAGATCGGCCGCATGAAGCGGGTCTCGATCCTCGGCTCCACCGGCTCCATCGGCGTGCAGGCCCTCGACGTCGTGGCGCGCTTCCCCGAGCGCTTCGAGGTCGTGGCCCTCGCCGCCGGCCGGAACGCGGCGAGGCTCGCCGAGCAGGTGCGCCGCTTCCGGCCGAGGCTCGTCTCGGTGGCCGACGAGGCCGCCGCCCGCGAGCTGCGGGCGCTCGTGCCGCAGGGCGTCGAGGTGCTCGCCGGCGACGCCGGGGCGGTGCGGGCCGCCTCCCTCCCCGAGGTGGACCTCGTCATCGCCGCCATCTCCGGGGGCGCCGGCCTCCGCTCCACCGCCGCCGCGGTCGAGGCGGGCAAGGCGGTGGGGCTCGCGAACAAGGAGTCGCTCGTCCTCGCCGGCGAGCTCGTCATGGCGCGCGCCGCCGCGACGGGCGCGGCCATCCTCCCGGTCGACTCCGAGCACAGCGCCATCCACCAGTCGCTCGCCGGCCACAACCGCGGCGAGGTCCGCCGCCTCATCCTCACCGCCTCCGGCGGCCCGCTGCGCACCGTGCCCGCCGCCGAGCTGTCGGCGGTCACGCCGGCGCGCGCCCTCAAGCACCCGAACTGGTCGATGGGCGACAAGATCACCATCGACTCGGCCACCCTCATGAACAAGGGGCTCGAGGTCATCGAGGCGCGCTGGCTCTTCGGCGTCGAGCCGCGCCGCATCGACATCGTCGTCCACCCCGAGTCGATCGTGCACTCGATGGTCGAGTACATCGACGGCTCCATGGTCGCGCAGCTCGGGGTCTCGGACATGCGCGGCCCGATCAGCTACGCGATGGCCCACCCCGAGCGGCTGCCGCTCGACCTCCCGCCGCTCGACCTCGGCCGGCTCGGCCGGCTCACCTTCGAGCCGCCCGACGCCGCCCGCTTCCCGGCCTTCACCCTCGCGTACCGCGCCCTCGAGATGGGCGGCACCGCCCCGGCGGCGCTCTCCGGCGCGGACGAGGGCGCGGTCGCGGCGTTCCTGGCGGGCCGCTGCCGCTTCACGGAGATCGCCGAGGCCTGCGCCGCCGCCCTCGACGCCCACGCGCCCGAGCCGGTCCGCTCGGTGGAGCAGGCCCTCGCGGCGAGCGACTGGGGGCGCCGCGAGGTGGAGCGCCGCCTCGCGAGGTAGGGGTCCCCGCCGGGGAGACGGCCGGCCGACGCGGCGCGCCGGCCGGCGAGCCGCTAGACTGCTGGGTAATGCCGGATCTCCTCCTCAAGGTGGGCTCGATCGTCCTCCTCCTCGGTGGGCTCATCTTCGTCCACGAGCTGGGCCACTTCCTCGTGGCGAAGGCGCTGGGCGTGAAGGTGCTGCGCTTCTCGATCGGCTTCGGCCCGCGCCTCTTCGGCGTGCGCCGGGGCGAGACCGAGTACCGCCTCTCGCTCCTCCCGCTCGGCGGCTACGTGAAGATGGCCGGGGACGACCCCTCGGAGGCGCTCGCGCCCGAGGACCGCGGCCGCGGCTTCCTCGAGCAGACGCCCTGGCGCCGCTTCGCCATCGCCGCGGCGGGCCCGACGGCGAACCTGGTCTTCCCCGCCGTCATCTACTTCGCCCTCGCCGTCGGCCAGAACGGGGAGCCCACGCCGGGGCCGTTCGTCGGCACCGTCGCGCCCGGGTCGCCCGCCGCCGTCGCCGGGCTCCGCCCCGGCGACCGGATCGTCTCGGTCGCGCCGCCGGGCGCGCCGGCCCGGCCGGTCCGCTACTTCACGGACCTGCGCGAGCTGGTCTCCCCGCACCCGGAGGAGCCGCTCACCGTCCGGGTCGAGCGCGACGGCCGGCCGCTGCCGCCGCTCACCATCACGCCCGCGCCGGAGGAGGACTCGAACCCCATCGAGACGACCGTGCGGGGCGTCATCGGCGTGACGCCGTCGTACGCGCCCGCGGTGGTCGCCCCGGTGCGCCGCGGCGCAGCCGGCCCGCTCGAGCCGTTCGACCTCGTCGTGCGGGCGGGCGGCGAGCCCGTGCGCCACCTCGGCGACCTCGAGCGCGCCCTCGCGCGCGCCGCCTGCGCGCCGCTCGACCTCGAGGTGGTCCGCGAGCGGCCGGTGGAGCTGCCCGCGGCGACGCTCGCGACCTTCGACACCGTGACGCTCCAGGGGGTGCCGACCTGCGCCGGCGGGGCGCGGGCGCTCGTGCCCGCCGACCCGACCGTCTCCACCTTCATCGCGGCGGTGCAGCCGGGGAGCCCGGCCGCGAAGGCGGGGCTCGAGCGCGGCGACGCGATCGCCTCGGTGAACGGCAAGCCCGTCCTCTCCTTCCGCGACGTGAACGCGGTGGGGAGGGCCTTCGAGCCCGGCGCGACGGTGAAGCTCGGGCTCGCCGACGGGCGGAGCGTGGACCTCGTCGCCGCGACCGAGAGCTACGTGGACGACCTCACGCGGGAGCGGAAGGAGCGGCTGCTGCTCGGCTTCTTCCCGGACCGGCGCGCGGCGGTCGACCCGCGCGCGCTCGTCGTCGAGGAGGTCCCCCTCGCCCGCGGCGTGGGCGAGATCGCCGCGCTCGCCTGGCGGCAGCTCTCCGAGGTCGTGCGCCTCACCGTCCTCGGCATCGCGCGCATCTTCACGGGCCACATCAGCTTCAAGACCGTGGGCGGGCCAATCATGCTCTTCTCCATCGCGAGCGAGGCGGCGGAGGAGGGCTGGTCCACGTTCCTCTTCCAGATGGCGCTCATCAGCGTGAACCTCGGCCTCATGAACCTCCTGCCCATCCCGGTCCTCGACGGCGGGCACATCGCGCAGGCGGCGCTCGAGGGCGTGACCCGGCGGCCGCTGTCGGTGCGGGCCCGCGAGATCGCGAACATCGTGGGGCTCATCCTGCTCTTCACGCTCATGCTGTTCGTGTTCAAGAACGACATCGTGCGGCTGATGGGATAGAGAGGAACCCTCACCCCTGGACCCCTCTCCCGCTGCGCGGGGCGAGGGGGATCGGATGCAGTCCCCGTGCTGGTCGCCGCCCTCGACACCGCGACGCTCGTCCTCTCCTGCGCGCTCGTCGACGTCTCCCCGGGCGCGCCGCCGCGGGTGCGGTGCGAGCGGGTCGAGCGCACGGCGCCTGGCGGCAAGCCGGGGAGGGGGCAGCCCGGGCGCGAGCCGGCGGAGGGCGTCTCCCCGGCGCGACCGGGCGGGCACGGCGCGGCCCTGCCGCAGGCGCTCGTGGACCTCCTCACGGCGGAGGGGCTCGCCATCCCCGACGTCGAGGGCTACGCCATCGGCCTCGGCCCCGGCTCCTTCACCGGGCTCCGCATCGGCCTCGCCACGTGGAAGGGGCTCGCCTACGCGAACCGCCGGCCCATCGCCGGCGCCTCGAGCCTCGCGGCGATGGCGCTCGCCGCCGCGCCGGACGCCGCGGAGGGCGCGCTCCTCGTCCCGCTCCTCGACGCGAAGAAGGGCGAGGTCTACGCCGGCTTCTACCGCGCGCGCCCGGGCGGCCTCGTCGAGGTCGCGGACGAGGCCGCGCTGCCGCCCGCCGCGCTCGCCGAGCGCGTGCGCGCCCTCGCGGCCGCGGGCGCCGCGCCGGTCGCGTTCGGCGAGGGCTACGACGCGCACGCGGACGCGCTCGCGCCTTCGGTCGCGCGCCTCGCCACCGCGGTCGCGACGCCGCCCGCGGGCGCGCTCGCGGCGCTCGTCGCCGAGCGGCTCGCCGGCGCGCCCTTCGACGCCCAGGCGCTCTTCGCCCTCGAGCCGCACTACGTCCGCCCGAGCGAGGCCGAGCTGAAGTTCCCGAAGGGGCTCGGCCCGGGCGCCTCGCGGGGGGAATGAGCCGTGCGCGCCTTCGTCACCGGCGCCACGGGCCTCGTCGGGCGCGCGGTGTGCGCGGCGCTCGTCGGCCGGGGCGACGCCGTCACGGCGCTCTCCCGCGGGAAGGACGCCGCCGCGCGGCTCCCCGAGGGCGTGCGGACCGTCGCGGGCGACCCGTCGATCCCGGGCGCGTGGCAGGACGCGCTCGCCGGCTGCGACGCCTGCGTCCACCTCGCCGGCGAGCCCGTCGCCGAGGGGCGCTGGACGGCGGAGAAGAAGCGGCGCATCCGCGAGAGCCGCGTGCGCTCCACCGCGAACGTCGCCGCGGCGATCGGGGCCGGGGGCCCGTCGGTGCTCGTCTCCGGGAGCGCCGTGGGGTTCTACGGCTCGCGCGGCGACGAGGTGCTCGACGAGTCCGCGGCGCCGGGCGACGACTTCCTCGCCGAGGTCTCGCGCGCGTGGGAGGAGGCGGCCCGCGCGGCGGAGCGGCGGGCGCGCGTCGTGCTCCTCCGCACCGGCATCGTCCTCGCCCGCGAGGGCGGCGCGCTGCCGAAGCTCGTCCAGCCCTTCCGGCTCTTCGCGGGCGGGCCGCTCGGGGACGGCGCCTTCTGGCAGCCGTGGATCCACCTCGCCGACGAGGTCGGGCTCGTGCTCCTCGCCCTCGACGACGCGCGGGCGCGCGGCCCGATGAACGCCACCGCGCCCGCGCCGGTGCGCAACCGCGACCTCGCCCGGGCGATCGGGCGCGCGCTCCACCGCCCGAGCGCGCTCCGCACGCCGGCGCTCGCGGTGCGCCTCGCGATCGGCGAGGCGGCGGGCGTGGTGCTCGCGAGCCAGCGCGCGGTGCCCCGGGCGGCGCTCGCCCTCGGCCACCGCTTCCGCTTCCCCGAGATCGACGGCGCGCTGCAGGACCTCCTCCGTTGACCCGCGCCCGCCGCCCGGGCGAGGATGCGTCCCCCCGAGCAGGGGACGCGACCGCTCCGCGCCGCGTGTGAGGATGCGCCCCCCCATGACCGTCATGCCCGCCACGCCCGCCGTCCCCCCCGAGCGCCCCGCGCCCGCCGCGCGCTCGTGCGACCGCCTCGTGCGCGAGACGTGGCGCACGTGGGCGAACCTCGTCACGGGCGTGCGGGACGCGGCGGCGCTCGCCTGCTTCGTCACCGCCGCGCTCGCCGGGAGCGAGGGCTGGAACTGGGCGGGGCTCGCGGTCTACTGGGTGCTCGACATCGCGGACGGCGCGGTCGCCCGCGGGCTGCGGCAGGAGACGCGGATCGGGGCGCAGTTCGACATCCTCTCCGACCGGCTCTGCATCGGCGCCTTCTACGCGAACTTCCTCCGCTTCCACCCCGCCATGGCGATCCCCATCGCCATGCACCTCCTGCAGTTCGTGGTGCTCGACCAGTACCTCTCGCTCCAGTTCATGCGCTGGCCCTGCCTCTCGCCGAACTACTTCGACGAGGTGGACCGGCGCGTCTGGCTGCTCAACTGGTCGGCCCTCGGCAAGGTCGCGAACGGCGGGCTCGTGCTGGCGGTGGTGGTGCTCGCCACCTTCCTCGGCTGGAGCTGGGTCGTGCCCGCGGTCGTGTCGCTCGGCGTGATGGCGGTGAAGGTCTACTCGATGGCGCGGCTCGCGCGGCTGCCCCAGCCCGAGCCGTGGCTGCCCGGCGCCGAGGGGCGGTAGCGCGGGCGCCATGAGCGTCGAGGAGCTCGTCGCCCGGGTCGGGCTGCCGCTCGCGACCTTCCTCTACTGCATCGCGAGCGGGTTCATCCCGGTCGTGAACGCCGAGATCTTCCTCGTCGGGGCCGCCGCGCTCGCGCCGCGCTCGAGCCTGCCGCTCGTCGTGCTCGTCGCCGCCGCCGGCCAGATGGTCGCGAAGACCGGGATGTACCTCGGCGGCCGCGGCGTGGTCCGGCTCCCGAGCGAGAAGCGCAAGGCCGACCTCGAGGCGCTCCGCGCGAAGGTCGAGCGCTGGAAGAGCCGCGACCTGCTCGTCCTCGTCTCCGCCGGGGTCGGGCTCCCGCCCTTCTTCGCGGTGAGCATCCTCGCCGGCACGCTGCGCTTCCCGTTCGCGCGCTTCCTCCTCGCCGGCTTCGTCGGCCGGCTCGTGCGCTTCGGGCTCCTCATGGCCGTCCCGGCGCTCGGGCGGCGGTTCGTGGGCGGCGGGGCACCTTGAACCCGCCGCGGGCGGCGGCTAGCCTCCCGCGCGTGCGCCCCGCCCCCTCGACCCGCGCCGACGCGAGCGCGCTGCCCCGCGCCGCACCGGCGCTTCCTCGAGGACGTGCGCGGCGCCGTGCCGGAGGAGCGCCTCTTCTGCGATCCGCTCCGCACCCTCGCCTACGGCACGGACGCGAGCTTCTACCGGCTCGTGCCCAAGGTGGTGGTGCGCGTGCGCACGGTCGCCGAGGTCCAGGCGGTCCTCGCCCTCGCCCGCCGGCACGCCGTGCCGGTCACCTTCCGCGCGGCCGGGACGAGCCTCTCCGGGCAGGCGGTGACCGACTCCGTCCTCGTGCAGCTCGACGGGTGGAAGGGGCGGCGCCTGCTCGACGGCGGCGCCGCGGTGGCGCTCGAGCCGGGCGTCGTGGGCGTCGAGGCGAACGCGCTGCTCGCCCCGCTCGGCCGCAAGATCGGCCCGGACCCCGCCTCCATCGCCACCTGCCAGATCGGCGGCATCGCCGCCAACAACGCGAGCGGCATGTGCTGCGGCACCGCCCAGAACAGCTACCGGACGGTCCGCGCGATGAAGCTCGTCCTCGCCGACGGGACCGCGCTCGACACGGCGGACCCGGCGCAGCGCGCGCGCCTGCGCGAGACGCACGCGCCGCTCCTCGACGGCCTCGCCGCGCTCCGCCGCGAGCTCCTCGCCGACGCGCCGCTCGCCGCGCGCATCCGCGAGAAGTACCGGATCAAGAACACCACCGGCTACGGCCTCAACTCCTTCCTCGACTTCGAGGACCCGGTGGACGTCCTCCTCCACCTCGTCGTCGGCTCGGAGGGGACGCTCGCCTTCATCGCCGAGGTCACCTTCGCGACCGTGGAGGAGCACGCCCACCGCGCGAGCGCGCTCGCCCTCTTCCCGGACGTCGAGACCGCGGCCCGCGCGACGCAGCGGCTCTCGGGCGGGCCGGTGTCGGCCGTCGAGCTCATGGACCGCGCCTCGCTCCGCGCGGTGGAGGAAAAGCCCGGCCTGCCGCCGGTGCTCCGCACGCTGCCGCCCGGCGCGTGCGCGCTCCTCGTCGAGGTGCGCGCCGCGAACCCTGCGGGCGTCGCCCGCGCGGCGGAGGCGGCCACGGCGCTCCTCGCCGGGCTCCCCACCCTCGAGCCGGTGGCGTTCACGGCGGTGAAGGCGGAGTACGAGCGGCTCTGGGACGTCCGGCGCGGCCTCTTCCCGGCGGTGGGCGCGGCGCGGCGGATCGGCACCACCGTCGTCATCGAGGACGTGGCCTTCCCGATGGTCCACCTCGCCGCCGGCACGGTCGAGCTGCAGCGGCTCCTGCGCGCCCACGGCTACGACGAGGGGATCATCTTCGGCCACGCCCTCGACGGGAACCTCCACTTCGTCTTCACCCAGGGCTTCGGCGATCCCGCCGAGGTGGAGCGCTACCGGCGCTTCATGGACGACGTCTGCGAGATGGTGGCGAAGCGGTTCGACGGGTCGCTCAAGGGCGAGCACGGCACCGGGCGGAACATGGCGCCGTTCGTGGCGCTCGAGTGGGGCGAGCGCGCGCACGCGATCATGAGGCGAACGAAGGACCTCTTCGATCCCGCGGGGCTCCTCAACCCGGGCGTCATCCTGAACGACGACCCGCGCGCCCACGTGAAGGACCTCAAGGCGCTGCCGGCCGCGCACGAGATCATCGACCGCTGCACCGAGTGCGGGTTCTGCGAGCCGCGCTGCCCGTCCCGGGCGCTCACGCTCACGCCGCGCCAGCGCATCGCGGTGCGCCGGGAGATCGCGCGGCTCGGGGGAGGCGCCGCGGCGGAGGGCCCGACGGCCGCCGCGCGCCGCGAGCGGCTCGAGCGCGACTACGCCTACCTCGGGGACGAGACCTGCGCCGCGGACGGGATGTGCGCGACCGCGTGCCCGGTCGGCATCGACACCGGCAAGCTCACGAAGGAGCGCCGCGCCCAGGGCCGCTCCGCCTTCGCCGAGGGGGTGGCCGGCCTCGCCGCGCGCCACTTCGCCGTCGCCGCGGCGGGGGTGCGCGCGGGGCTCGGCCTCGCCCGCGCCGTGCGCGCGCTGCCGGTGCTCCCCTCGGCCGCGCCGGGGCCGGCGCGCTCGGGCTTCGCGGACGTCGTGAAGGGGCGCGACCGGCGCGTCGTCTACTTCCCGTCCTGCATCGCGCGGACGATGGGCCCGGCCCGCGGCGACCCCGACCCGCGCCCGCTCCAGGCCGCGACGCTCTCGGTGCTCGACAAGGCCGGCTACGACGTCCGCTTCCCCTCGGACCTCTCCTCGCTCTGCTGCGGCCTCTCCTTCGAGTCGAAGGGGTTCCCGCGGCTCGGCGACGGGAAGGCGCGCGAGCTCGAGCGCGCGCTCCTCGCGGCCACCGAGGGCGGGCGGCTCCCGGTGCTGTGCGACACGAGCCCGTGCGTGCAGCGCATGAAGGCGACGCTCGACCCGCGCCTCGCCATCCTGGAGCCGGCCGAGCTCGTCCACGACCACCTCATGGACCGCCTCCGCTTCGCGCGCCTCCCCGGCACGGTGGCGCTCCACGTCACGTGCAGCGCCGCGAAGATGGGGCTCGAGCCGAAGCTGCGCGCCGTCGCCGAGGCCTGCGCCGAGCGCGTGGTCGTGCCGGCCACGTTCTGCTGCGGCTTCGCGGGCGACAAGGGGTTCACGAACCCCGAGCTCACCGCCTCGGCGCTGCGCGACCTCAGGGCCGCGCTGCCGCAGGGACTGCGCGCGCGGCTACTCGAACTCGCGCGCCTGCGAGATTGGCCTCTCGACCCACGCCGGCGTGCCCTACCAGTCCATCGTCTACCTCGTGGACGCCGCCACCTCGCCCGGCGCCTGGGCGGAGACCTCCGGAGCCTCGACATGACCTCCCCCCGACCCTTCTCCCTCGCCCTCGTGGGCGCCACCGGCACGGTGGGGCGCGCGGTGCTCGAGGCGCTCGACGACCTCGACGTGCCCATCCGCGTCCTGCGCGCCTTCGCGAGCGCGCGCTCGGTGAACACCACGGTGGCCTTCCGCGGCGACGACGTGCGCGTCGAGGCGCTGCGGGAGGGCGCGTTCCGGAGCTCGGAGGTGGCCGTCTTCTGCGCGGGGGCCGAGGTCTCGCGCGAGTGGGCCCCGCGGGCGTGGAAGGAGGGCTGCGCGGTGGTGGACGACTCGCCGGCCTTCCGGATGGAGCCGGACGTCCCGCTCGTCGTGCCGGAGGTGAACGCCGACGCGCTCGCCGGCTTCCGCGCCCGCGGCGTCGTGGCGAGCCCGTCCTCCCTCGCGACCGGGCTCGCCGTGGCGCTCGCGCCGCTGCGCGCCGCGGCGGGGCTCCGGCGGATCGTGGTCTCGACCTACCACTCGGTCTCCGGCATCGGGCAGGCGGGCGTGGAGGAGCTCGAGCGCGAGTCGCGCGACCTCCTCAACCTGCGCGAGCCCGACCCCGCCGCGCGCTTCCCGCACCGCATCGCCTTCAACGTCATCCCGCAGGCCGGCGCCATCGGCGAGGACGGCGTCGCGGAGGAGGAGGCGAAGCTCGCCCGCGAGCTCCGCAAGGTGCTCGGCGACCCCGGCCTGCGCGTCAGCGCGACGGCGGTGCGCGTGCCGGTCTTCTTCGGCCACGCCGCCGCGGTGAACGTGGAGACCGCCCGCAAGCTCGGGGCGGCGGAGGCGCGCGAGCTCCTGCGCAAGGCGGCGGGGGCGAAGGTGGTGGACGACCCGGCGGCGCGGATCTACCCGATGCCCATGCTCGTCGCGAACGAGGACGCGGTGCTCGTCGGGCGGATCCGCGAGGACCCGTCGCAGGAGAACGGGCTCGACCTGTTCCTCGCGCTCGAGAACACGCGCAAGGGGGCCGGGACGAACGCCGTGCAGATCGCGAGCGCCCTCGCCGAGCGCCACCTCGCGGCGCGCTGACAAATTGGCAGGCGCGCGCCCGGCCGCCCTGCCAATTTGGCGGGGGGCGGCGAGCGCCCGGGCGGGGGCGGCGAAAACCCGAGGCGGCGCCGGGCCGTCGCCGGCTTGCCCGGATGGCGCCGGGGTTGCAGAATCGCGCGCGCATGAAGCGCCCCCTGCTCGCCGCCGCCCTGGCGGCCGCCGTCCCCCTCGCCGTGGTCGCGGCCATCGCGACCGCCCCCACCGGCAAGGTCGTCGATCTCGACAACTACAACGCGTCCGCGACGGCGAGCTACATCAACGCCGCCCAGTGCGCGGACACCGCACCGCTGAACCTCGAGTGGAGCATCGTCGACGCGAACGGCGGGCTCACGGGGACGGGGAAGTACAAGCTCTACGCGTCGGACACCGCTCCGTCCACCACGACGAGCGGCACCAAGGTCGCGAACTTCTGCCCGGAGGCGGACGACACCGCCTCGAGCCCGCAGGTCCACGCGGGCCAGCTCGGCAGCCAGGTGAACTGGACGAGCGACATCCAGGGCGGCGAGTTCTCCGGGTCCCAGGCGGCGACGCTGGCGAGCGCCGACTGCACGCAGGACGGCGACATCATCTACATCTGCGCGCACCTCTACGACGACGACGACCTCGAGCAAGAAGGGCTACGCGAGCGGCAAGTTCATCGTGCAGGTCGCGAAGCCCGACGCGCCGACCGGGGTCACGGCGGGGACGGGCGACACGCGGCTCTACGTGAGCTGGACCGCGAGCGGCGGGTCCGTGGACGGTCGACCACTACGTCGCGGCGGCCACGCCCACGGCCGGCGGCGCGACCGTCCTTTCGAGCGCCGCGACCGGCGAGGACGCGACCATCGAGGGGCTCGTGAACGGGACCCCCTACTCGGTCGTCGTCTACGCGTACAGCGTGGGCGGGAACCAGAGCCTCGCGTCGACGCCCGCGGTCGAGGGCACGCCGCAGCCGGTCGACGACTTCTGGGAGCGCTACCGCGCGACGCCGGGCGCGCGGGAGGACGGCGGCTGCGGGGCGGGGGGCACCGGCCCGCTCGCGCTCCTCTCCGTCGCGCTCCTCGCGCTCCTCCGGAGGCGCTCGTGAGAAGGCTCGTCGTCCCCGCGGCGCTCGCCGCGCTCCTCGCGCTGCCCCTCGCCGCCGCCGCCCAGACCCCCACGGGGCGCTGGGGCTCGGTCGATCTCGGCGCGCACACCTACCGCCCGAACATCGACTCCGACTTCGCGACCTCGCCCGGCCCCTACGAGGAGTCCTTCGGGACCGGCCGCGGCTGGATGTTCGAGATCGGCGTCTCGCGCGCCCTCTACACCGGGTTCGGCTCGCTCGAGGCGGGGCTGCGCAGCGGGTACTTCCAGGACGTCGGCCAGGGGATCCAGACCGGCACCTCGCCGCCCGTGTACTCGGCCGACGAGACGAAGCTCAAGATCGTCCCGACGAGCCTCGCGCTCACCTACCGGGCCGACTTCATCCCCGATCGCTTCCACGTGCCGCTCGCGCCCTACGTGCGCGCCACCCTCGACCGCTACAACTGGTGGGTGACGGGCGGCGGCGGCGGGCAGACCGAGCGCGGCGCCACGAACGGCTGGTCGGTGACGGGCGGCATCGGGTTCCTGCTCGACTTCATCGACCCGGGCATGGCGCGCGAGCTGGACCGCGAGTCGGGCGTGAACCACACGTACGTCGTCTTCGAGGTGACGCAGAGCCACATCGACGACTTCGGCTCGTCGTCGAGCTGGGACCTCTCGAGCGAGAAGCTGACGCTCGGCGGCGCGCTGCTGTTCGTGTTCTAACGGAGCGAGGCGCACGAGGCCGTCGCCGAGCCGGGCACGCGAGCCGCGAGCAGCGCAGGCGTACTTGTTTCCGTACGTCGAGCAGCGCAGCGGCGAGCCTGCCCGGCGCAGGCAGGCATCGTGCGCCGTAGCCTAGAGCTTCCGGTGCTTCAGCGCCGGGAGCTCCTGCCGCACCTTCTCGAGCCGCGCCCGGCTGAACGGCGCGACGCACACGCCCTCGCCGTCGGCGCAGCGCGCGAGCACGACGCCCCACGGGTCCACGATCATGGCGTTCCCGAAGGTCTGGCGGTTCGCGGAGTGGCGGCCGACCTGCGCGGGCGCGATCACGTAGGCGAGGTTCTCGATGGCGCGGGCGCGCACGAGCACCTCCCAGTGGTCCTTCCCGGTGAAGAGCGTGAACGCCGCCGGGATGGTGATCACCTCGGCGCCGAGGCTCGCGAGCTTCCGGTACAGCTCCGGGAAGCGCAGGTCGTAGCAGACGGTGAGACCGATGCGCCCCATGGCCGTCGGCGCGACGACCACCTTGTCGCCCGGCACCACCACCTCGGACTCGGCGTAGCGGGCGCCGTCCGGGATGTTCACGTCGAAGAGGTGGATCTTGCGGTACGCGGCCACGATCGAGCCGTCGTCGGCGATCACGGCGCTCGTGTTCGCCGTCATCTTCGGGTTCGTGGAGCGCTCGGCGACGGACCCCGCGACGATCCAGACGCCGCGCCGCCGGGCCACCTCCCGGACCGCCCCGAGCGTGGGGCCGTCGAGCGCCTCCGCGGTCGCGAGGCGCCCCTCCTCGGGGCCCATGTAGGCGAAGTTCTCGGGGAGGGCCACGAGCTTCGCGCCGAGATCGGCGGCCTCGTTCACGAGCCGGAGGGCGGTGTCCAGGTTCCGGCGGAGGTCCGCCGTGGAGGTCATCTGGACGGCGCCCATGAGGTAGGCAGACGGGGGCATTCCCATTCCTTAGCATGTCCCGTTCGGACCGGCCGTCACCGCGCGCGTGAACGGCCCGGAGGGAGCCATCGTGCCGCTGCGCCGCTTCTACACCACCTTCGACGCCGCCCGGCTCCTCGGGGTCTCGCTGCCCACGGTGGTCAACTGGATCAAGGCGCGGCGGCTCAAGGCGCACCGCACGCCGGGCGGTCACCGCCGCATCGCCGCCGAGGAGCTCGCCGCGTTCATGGTGCGCCACGGGATGCCCATCCCGGCGGAGCTGTCCGGCGCGGCGTCCGAGCGGCGCAAGGCGCTCGTGATCGGCGCGCCCGGCCCGGGGCGCGAGGGGTCGGTGCGCCAGCTCGCCTCGGCGGGGTACGCGGTGGAGCAGGCCTCCCCCGGGTTCGCCGCCGGCGTCGCGGTCGCCCGCTTCGACCCCGACGTGCTCGTCGTGCTCGCGCCCTCGCCGGACGGCGTCGAGGTCGTGCGCGACGTGGCGCTCGACCGCGAGCTGTCGGCGCTGCCGGTGATCGGCGTCGGGCGTCCCGAGGGGCTCGACGCGCTGCGCGAGGCGGGCTGCGCCCTCGCGCTCGCGGCCCCGCTCGCCGACGCCGCCCTCGCCGACGCGGTGGCGGGGCTGCTCGAGCGCCCCGCCCGGCGCGGCGGGGTGCGAGAGACACGCACCCGCGCCCCGCGCCGGAAGCGCCCCACGGATTGATGCGCCCCCCGCGCGTCGCTATGCTCGACCCACGCCCCCGGTGACGCCGATGTTCCGCGCCCTCGCAGCCGTCCTCGTGCTCGCCTCGCCGGCCGCGCCCCTCGCGACGCCGGGCCGGCACGTCGATCCCGAGGCCATGCGCGAGACGCGCCACCCGCAGGCGGGCCGCTACGCCTCGGCGCGCGCCATCTCGCACTACCTCGAGGCGCGGCGGGACCTCGGGCAGGGGCGGGGCGAGGACGCCGCGCAGCAGTACCGGCTCGCCGTCGCCTACGACGAGGAGAGCCCGGAGCTCCGCGTCTCGCTGGCGGGCGCCCTCGCGGAGATCGGCGATCTCCCCGCCGCCGAGGGCGAGGCGCGGCGCGCCCTCGAGCTGTCGCGCACGGGCCCGGCGGCGGCGGAGGCGCACGTGCTGCTCGGCCGCATCGCCTCCGCCCAGCAGCGGCGCGAGCCCGCGATCCTCGCCTTCAAGAGCGCCATCCGCCTCGAGACGGCGCTCGCCCAGGGCGGCGAGCCCCCCGATCCCGAGCCGTGGCGCCTGCTCGCGGCGATCTACCTCGAGGCCGGCGAGGAGGAGGCCGCGGTCAAGACGCTCGAGGACCTCGCCGCGCGCGCCCCCGCCGACGGCACCGCCTTCCGCGAGCTCGGGCGCACCTTCCTCGAGCGGCGCGAGGCGTCGCGCGCCGAGCGCCCCCTGCGCCGCGCCGTGCAGCTCGCGCCGCGCGACGTCGAGGCGCACCGGCTCCTCTCGCAGGTGCACGAGGCGCTCAGGCGCGAGCCCGAGGCGCGGGACGATCTGCTCGCGGTGCTGCGCATCGAGCCGGACGACGAGGAGGCCCTGCTCGGCCTCGGCCGCATGTCGGTGCGCCAGGGCGACGCGGTGCAGGCGCGCGAGTGGTTCCACCGCTTCGTGCGGGCGGGCGCGGATCCGGCGGACGCGTACGTGCGCGTGGTCTTCCAGTGGCTCGAGGGGGACTTCGGGACCGAGGCGCTCGCGGTGGCCCGCGCGGCGATCGAGGACGCCGGGCCCGATCCGCGGCTCCGCTTCGCGGAGGGGGTGGCGCTCCAGGAGCTGGGGCGCTGGCCGGACTCGGCCGACGCGCTCGCGGCGGTGCCGCCCGAGGCGGGGGACCTGTTCGTCTCCGCGCGCGTCGCCCAGGCGGACGCGCTCTCGCGGGCCCACCGCCACGTCGACGCGGAGCGCGCGCTCGAGGCGCCGCTCGCGGCGAGGCCGCGCGACGTGCGGCTCGTCACGATGCGGGCCACCGTGCTCGACCGGGCCGGCCGCGCGAAGGACTCGGTGGCCCTGCTGCGCCACGCCGTCGACGAGCGCGAGGGCGACGCGGATCGCGCCGGGGCGGCCACGGACCTCGACGAGCTGTACTCCGCGCTCGGCGAGAGCCTCGTCCGGGCCGGCCGGCCGAAGGACGCGGTGTCGACCCTGCGGGGCGCGGTGGCCGCCCGGCCGCGCGACGAGACCCTGCTCTACGCCCTCGCCTCCGCCTACGACCGCGCCGGCCAGCCGGACGCCGCCCTCGGGCAGATGCGCGCGCTCCTCGCCCTGAACCCCGATCACGCCGAGGCGCTGAACTTCGTCGGCTACACCCTCGCGGACAAGGGCGTGCGCCTCGACGAGGCCGAGCGGCACGTGCGGCGCGCGCTCGAGCTGAAGCCCCGCTCGGGCCACGTGCTCGACTCGCTCGGGTGGGTGCTGTTCCGGCGCGGCGAGTTCGACAAGGCGGTGGAGGCCCTCGAGCGGGCGGATCGGCTCGCCGGTCCGGACTCGACCATCCTCGAGCACCTCGGGGACGCCTACCGCGCGGCCGCGCGCCCCGCCGACGCCGAGAACGCCTACCGGCGCGCCCTCGCGAGCGTCGCCGACTCCGCGCCGGAAGAGCAGGGCGCCCAGCGCGCCGCCCTCGAGAAGAAGCTGCACGAGGTCGCCGAGAAGGCGCGCGCCCGCCACTGACGGCCGCTTGACCCGGGGTGGGCGCGCCGTTACGGTCCGCACCGGCCCATGGTCCCGTCCTATCCGACCGAGGTGGAGGCGCGCCACGAGGAGGGGTTCCTCCACTCGGCGGACCGCCTGCGGCTCTTCTGGCAGCGCTTCACGCCGCGCGCCGCGAAGGCCACCGTGCTCGTGCTGCACGGCGGCGGCGACCACGGCGGCCGCTACCCGGCGCTCACGAGCGCGCTCGTCCGCGCCGGGTACCAGGTCGCGCTCGTGGACCTCCGCGGCCACGGGCAGTCCGACGGGCGGCGCTGGCACGTCGACGCGTTCCAGGAGAACGTCTCCGACCTCGACGCGTTCGTGGCGAAGCTCTCGCAGGACGGCGTCGCGAACGACCTGCTCTTCGTCGTCGGCCACAGCCACGGCGGGCTCGTCGCGGCGACGTGGGGGCTCACGCGCGGGCGGCACGTGGCGGGGTTCGTGCTCTCGTCGCCGTACTTCAGGCTCGCCGTGGCGGCGCCGCCGCTCAAGGTGCTCGCCGCGAAGGTGGTCGGGCGCTTCGTGCCGTGGCTGCCGGTGGCCGCCGGGCTCGACTTCGCCGACCTCACGAGCGACGTGGAGCTGCAGCGCTGGACCGAGCGCGACCCGCTCTACGGCCGCAAGACCACGCCGCGCTGGTTCGAGGAGTCGCGGCGCGCGCAGCGCGAGGTGATGCGGCGGGCCGCGGAGTTCAAGGCGCCGCTCCTCGTGCTCGCGGCGGGCGCGGATCGCATCGCGGACCCCGCGGCGGCGCGCCGCTTCGTGGAGGCGGCGGGCTCCGCCGACAAGCGCCTCGTCGTGTACGACGGGTTCCGACACGAGATCTTCAACGAGGTGGGACGTCAGGCGCCCATCGGCGAGGCGCTCGCCTGGCTCGATTCCCACGCGCGGTGACGCGCCCGTTGACGTGACCCGAAGCGGCCTTCTATCCTGCCACGGATCCACTCACTCCACGCGGCTCTCGGGATCCGTTCCCGGAGGACGAACAGAACATGGCAGGCATCGAGAAGGTCCCGGCGCCTCGCGCCGGCGCGCACACGGTCATCGGCAGCTCGATCGTGATCGACGGCGAGATCTCGGGCGACGAGGATCTCGTCATCCAGGGCACGGTGAAGGGGCGCATCTCCCTGAAGGAGAGCCTCTACGTCGAGGGCTCGGGCGTCATCGAGGCGGACATCGAGACGGCGAACGTCGAGGTGTCGGGCCAGGTCACCGGCAACATCGCCGCGAGCGACAAGGTGGAGCTGAAGGCCGACTGCAAGGTGGTCGGCGACATCCGAGCGCCGCGGATCCTGATCGCCGACGGCGCGGTGTTCAAGGGCAACGTCGACATGGACGTCAAGGAAGCGAAGGGGAAGTGACCATGGCGACCATGGACGGCACCACCATCATCGGCGAATCCATCCTCATCAGCGGCTCCCTCAACGGCGACGAGGACCTCACGGTCCGCGGCCGGGTGGAGGGGACGCTCACCCTCACGAAGACGCTCGTCGTCGAGCCGACCGGCATCGTGAAGGCCGAGGTCCAGGTCCGGAACTGCGTCATCGCGGGCGCGGTGGTCGGCAACGTCACCGCCACCGAGTCCGTCGAGATCACGAAGGAGGGGCGCATGGTCGGCGACATCGCCGCGCCCCGCGTGATCATCGTGGACGGCGCGAGCTTCCGCGGCCGCATCGACATGGGCGAGGTGGACGTCGAGAGCGGCTCGCCGCGCGCGGCCCGCTCCGCCCCCGCGGCGCGCCCCGCGCTGCGCCCGGCCTTCTCCCGGCCGGCGCCGAAGCCCGAGGCGAAGAAGGCCGAGGAGAAGTCCGCGGCCTTCGGCGCCCCGAAGCCGCCGGCGCCCCCGGCGCCCGTCGCCATGGGCGCGGTGAAGCGCAAGGTGATCGTGAAGCGCAAGTAGCGCGCTCCAGCAGCGCGCTCCAGGAGGGCCGGTGGAGCTCGAGCCACGAACGACGGCGCCCGCGCACGCGACCGGCGCCGTCGAGTTCGTGCCGCTCGCGGCGATCGCCGACGACGGCACCTTCAGGCTGCGCGACGAGGGCGACGTCTCCGCCCTCGCCGCGTCCATGGGGCGCCTCGGCCAGCTCGTCCCCGTCGAGCTGCGGCCGCTCCCCGGGGCCGGCCCGGGCGACGGGGCGCGCTGGCAGGTGGTGGCCGGCTTCCGCCGGCTCGCCGCCGCGCGCCTGCTCGCCCGCGAGCGCATCCTCGCCCGCACCCACGCCGGCCTCGCCGACGAGGACGCCTGGGGGCTCGCCCTCGGCGAGGCGCTCCTCGGCGAGCCGCTGCTCGCGACGGAGCTCGAGGCCCTGCGCGAGCGGATCGCGGCGAGCGGCGCGCCGTCCTGGGCGGAGGAGCTCCTCCCCGACGCCCTCGCCCGCGCGCCGGTGGAGCCGCGGCTGCGCGAGCGCTTCCTCGAGTTCCTCGAGCGCGAGGCCGAGCCGCCGGCGGGCGCGGAGGCGGACGAGGACGCGGACACGATCGAGGTCACGCCGGACGAGCTCGCCGAGGACCTCGCGCGGCGCATGTTCGCGGTGAACGAGGACCTCGCCCTCGCCTGGGAGGCCTGGGCGGAGCTGCCGCCGGAGGGACGCAGGATGATCGTCGAGCAGGCGCGCTACGTGGCGGGGCTCCTCCCGCTGCTCGAGGAGGGGGAGCCGTGAGCCTGGAGGCGGATCGCGGGCGGCTGCTCGAGCTGTTGCGCTCGCTCTCCTTCGAGCGGCGCAAGGTGATCCTCGCCTCCGGGCGGGAGAGCGACTTCTACGTCGACTGCAAGCGGACGACGCTGACCGCCGAGGGGCACGTCCTCGTCGGGCGGCTGCTCCTCGAGCGCGTCCGCCGCATCCGCCCGCTCGTGCGCGGCGTGGGCGGCCTCACCCTCGGCGCCGACCCCATCGCGAGCGCCATCGCGCTCACGAGCTTCCTCGACGGCTGAGCGCAGGGGCAGCCGGACGAGCTCCCGGAGCGAGGGGTCCGGGGGCGTTCATCGTCCGCAAGGAGCCGAAGGGGCACGGCACCGGCCAGTGGATCGAGGGCCGCAAGACCATCCCCGACGGGAGCCGTGTGGTGGTGATCGAGGACGTGGTCACCACCGGCGGCAGCGCGCTCAAGGCCATCGAGCGGTGCCGGGCCGAGCAGCTCGTGCCCGTCGGCTGCGTGGCCCTCGTGGACCGGCTCGAGGGCGGGCGCGAGGCCATCGAGGCGCAGGGCGTGCCGCTCGACGCCCTCTTCACGCGGAAGGACTTCATCCCATGACCCCCCGGGCGCTCGTCGCCGCCGCGGCGCTCTCCGCGCTCGCGGGCTGCAGCTTCCACCCGCGCTCCCCGCTGCCCGAGACCCGCGAGGGCGAGTGGGCCCTCGCGCGCGACGCGGCCACCCGCCGGACCGTGCTCTACGACCGCTTCAAGCACCGGGCGACCGCCACCGCCACGCACCTCTCGCTCCCCGTCCGCGAGGCGCGCGCCCGCCGCCTCGCCGAGTGGCTCGGCTGGACGCCGGCGGAGCTCGAGGCGCGGCTCGCCGCGGAGCGCGCGGAGCACGAGGCCGGCGAGGAGTTCGTCCTCTGCTTCTACACGGCCGACAGCCGCGCGAACGACCTCGACGCGCCGCGCAGCGTCTGGCGCGTCGCGCTCAAGACGGGCGGCGAGGACCTCCTCGCCACTCGCGTCACCTCCATCGACTCCGACGCGACCATGGTCGGGCTCTTCCCGTACGTGGGCCCGTTCGACGTGGTGTACCGGGTGTTCCTGCCGAAGGTCCCCGCCGGCCCGCTCGATCGCGGCGCCTTCGTGCTCCAGCTCGCGAGCACGCTCGGCAAGGTGGACCTCGACTACGGCACGCCCGTCACGAGCGTGGTGGACGCGCCGTGGCAGCCGGTGCCCGCCCCGTAGCGGGGCGGGCGGGCCGGCGATCACTCCACGTCGCCGCGGGTGAGGACCGTGTCGCGCAGCCAGCGGTCGTCCGCCTTCGGGTAGTCGAGCAGGTAGTGCAGGCCGCGCGACTCCTTCCGCTGCCGCGCGCACTCGACGATGAGCATCGCGACGTCGGCGAGGTTGCGCAGCTCGATGAGGTCGGGCGTGAGCTGGTACTGCCAGTAGTAGTCGCGGATCTCCGCTCGCAGCACCTTGATGCGCGTCCGCGCGCGCTCGAGGCGCTTCATGGTGCGGACGATGCCGACGTAGTTCCACATCAGCCGGCGCACCTCGTCCCAGTTGTGCGCGACGACGACGCCCTCGTCGGGGGCGAGCGCGTCGCCCGCGTTCCAGGCCGGCAGCGTCGGCGGCGGGCCGCTCGCCTCGCCGAGCCCGTCGACGGCGCTCAGCGCCGCGCGCCGGCCGAACACGAGCCCCTCGAGCAGCGAGTTCGAGGCGAGGCGGTTCGCGCCGTGCAGCCCGGTGCAGGAGCACTCGCCGATGGCGTACAGCCGCGGGAGCGAGGTGCGCCCCATGAGATCGGTCACCACGCCGCCGCACATGTAGTGCGCGGCGGGCACCACCGGGATCGGCTGCACGGCCATGTCGATCCCGAACTCCTTGCAGGTCGCGTAGATGTTCGGGAAGTGCTCGAGGAGGAAGCTCTTCGGCAGGTGCGACATGTCGAGGAACGCCGAGTCGTCCCCGCGCCGCTTCATCTCCGCGTCGATGGAGCGCGCCACGATGTCGCGCGGGGCCAGCTCCTTGCGCGGGTCGTAGCGGGCCATGAAGGCCTCGCCCGCGCCGTTGCGGAGGATGCCGCCCTCGCCGCGCAGCGCCTCGCTGATGAGGAAGCTCTTCGCCTGCGGGTGGAAGAGGCAGGTGGGGTGGAACTGGAAGAACTCCATGTTCGCGACGGCGGCCCCCGCCCGATACGCCATCGCCACGCCGTCGCCGGTCGCCACGTCGGGGTTGGAGGTGTAGAGGTAGACCTTCCCGCCGCCGCCGGTGGCGAGCACGGTGACGCGCGCCGAGACGGGGACGATGTCGCCCGAGGCGCGGTCGAGCACGTAGACGCCGAGGGCCCGGTTCGGGCCGCCCAGGCCCACCTTGCTGCTCGTGATCACGTCCACGGCGACCTGGTCCTCGACGATGCGGATCCCCTTCGCGGCGCAGGCGGCGAGCAGGGCGCGCTCCACCTCGCGGCCGGTGGCGTCCTTGGCGTGGGCGACGCGCCGGCGCGAGTGGCCGCCCTCGCGGGTGAGGTGGAGCTTCTCGGGATCCTCGTGGTCGAGCTCGACGCCGAGGGAGAGGAGCCAGTGGATCCGCTCCGGACCCTCGCGCACCGTGACCTCGACCGCCTCGCGCTTGCACAGCCCCGCGCCGGCGACGAGGGTGTCCTGCACGTGCAGGTCGAACTGGTCGTCCGCCCCGAGCACGGAGGCGATGCCGCCCTGCGCGTAGTGGGTGGACCCCTCCGAGCGCTGGCGCTTCGTCAGGACGAGGACAGATCCGTGATCGGCGGCCTGCAGGGCGAAGGAGAGGCCGGCCACGCCGCCGCCCAGGACGAGGAAGTCGACGCGTTCGTCAGGAGACAGGTTACCCATGCGGAATTCCTAGCGGATGTACGGAAGGGTGTGGGGAATAAAGTTGTCCGGCCAAGCGTGCTGCTGGTACCTTTTCTCGACGATGCACCGCGCTCGCCCTCTGCTCGCGCTCGCCCTCGGCGGGCTCCTCCTCGCGGCGCGGGCCGGCGCGGCAGAAGTCTACTCCTACGTGGACGACGAGGGCGTGCTGCACTTCTCGAACGCGCCCACGGACCCCCGCTATCGCAGGGTGAACAGGGCGTCCGGGGGCACGGGCGTCTACCGCTCGGCGCCCCAGGCGCGCGCCCGGCCGATCCCGTCGTCGCGCGGCCTCGATCGCTACCGCGAGCACATCCGCGCGGCGGCCGAGAAGTACAAGCTGCCCGAGGCGCTCCTCCTCGCGGTGATGTCGGTCGAGTCGAACTTCGACCACCAGGCGCTCTCGGAGAAGGGCGCCGTGGGGCTCATGCAGCTCATGCCGCTCACGGCGAAGGACATGTACGTCGCAGACGCGTGGGATCCCGCCCAGAACATCGAGGGCGGCGCGCGCTACCTGCGCATCCTCGCGAACCAGTACGACGGCGACATGGTGCGGACCCTCGCCGCGTACAACGCCGGGCCCGAGGCCGTGCGCCGGGCGGGCGGCGCGGTGCCGTCGATCCCCGAGACGCAGGAGTACGTGAGGAAGGTCGTCGCGCTCTACCACGCCTACAAGGCCGGACGGTGAGGCCGTGGCCAGGCTGGCGGGCGGCGACGAGGTCGACGGGATCGACGAGGAGTTCCTCTTCCACCTGAACCGCGGGTCGGACCTGCTCGCGCGCGGCGAGGCGCAGCCGGCGACGGCCTCGCTCGAGCGCGCCCTCGAGCTCAGGCCGAAGGACCCGAAGGTGCTCGGCCTCCTCGGGCAGGCCTACTACAAGCTCTCGCGCTTCGACGACGCCGCCCGGGTGTGGCAGCGGCTCGTGGACGACAACCCGGTGGAGGCCGGGGCGCGCGTGAACCTCGGCCTCGCGAGCCTCAAGGCGAGGAGGTACGCCGACGCGGTGAAGCAGCTCGAGATCGCGCTCGACCTCGTCCCCGAGCACAAGAAGGCGATGGGGTACCTCGGGCTCGCGCTCCTCGAGTCGGGGAACCTCACCCGCGCCCGGGAGTGGTTCAGGAAGGCCGGCTCGGACCAGATGGTGGCCCGCTGCGACGAGCTCATCGCCGGGCGCGACGAGGAGACGGCGCGAGAGGCCCCCGCCGCCGCGGCGGCGCGCGAGGAGGCCGAGGCGACGCCGGCCCCCGAGCCGCTGCAGACGCCGCCGCCCGGGGAGCTGGCCGCGTACCGCCCGCCCGCCGCGGGCGAGGTGCTCGGCACGTGGGCGGCCGGGCGGCTCGTGCAGCCCCCCGGCGGAGAGACGTTCGCCGTCACCGCGAGCGGGCTCGCCGTGACCGTGCGCGGCGAGCTGCGCGTCCGGCTCGACGGGCTGTTCGCGACGCGCGGGCGGGTCACCATGACGCCCGAGGTGAAGCGCTTCCGGGGCCGCCCCACCGACCGGGCGTTCGGCGACGGCGCGCTGCGCATGCACCGCGTCTCGGGCGACGGCGCGCTCCTCTACCGCGCCGGGGCCCGCCGCTTCACGTCCCTCGACCTCGGGCCGGACGCCGCGTACCTGCGCGAGGAGGCGCTCTTCGGGTTCGAGGAGGGCATCGCCTTCGAGAACGGGCGCGTGCCGTCGTCGATCTCCGCCGAGCTGCACCTCGTGCACCTGCGCGGCCGCGGCCGGTTCCTGCTCGCCACCGCCGGCGAGCCGGTGACGGTGGACGTGCTGCCCGACGCGCCGCTCAAGCTCCCCATCGCGGCGCTCGTCGGCTGGGTCGGCGCGCTGACGCCGCGGGTGTGCGCGCTGGTGGAGGACGGGGACGCGCCGGCGGTCGTGGCGGTGGAGCTCACGGGCGAGGGGCGCGTCGTCGCGGACCCCACGGCGGCGGAGGGTTGACCTTGGGCCGCTCGCTCCGCAAGGACTTCCTGAACGCGCCGAACGCGATCACGCTCGTGCGGATCGCGATGATCCCGGTGTTCCTCTACTTCACCTACGTCGAGTCGCGGGTGAACAGCTTCATCGCCGGGATGGTCTACGCGGTGACCGGCACGACCGACTTCCTCGACGGCTGGGTGGCGCGCAAGAAGGGGCTCGTCACGGTGATCGGGAAGTTCCTCGACCCGCTCGCCGACAAGCTCATCGTGATCTCCGCGCTCGTGATGCTCGTGCACCTCGGGCGCGTCGCCGCCTGGGTGGTGATCGTGGTGATGGCGCGCGAGTTCATGGTGACCGGGCTGCGCAGCATCGCGATGAGCGAGGGGATCGTCATCGCGGCCGGGCAGGAGGGGAAGCAGAAGACCGCCTTCCAGGTCGCCGCGATCACCTTCCTCATCATCCACTACACCTACCCGATCGACGCGATCTTCTTCTCGTTCGACCTCGACGGGAACCGGGTCGGGACGTGGCTGCTCTACGTCTCGGTGTTCTTCGCCGTCTGGTCGGCCTGGAACTACTTCCGCGACTTCGTGCGGGCGATCTACGGCCCCGCCGCCCCGGCCGCCCGCCCCCCCGACCAGGCCGGCCCGGCCGCGCCCCGCGAGCCCGCCCGCTCCGCCGCCGGCGGGCCGGGACGAGGCCCTT
Source organism: uncultured delta proteobacterium (assembly GCA_963737085.1). GTDB lineage: Bacteria > Myxococcota > Myxococcia > Myxococcales > Anaeromyxobacteraceae > Anaeromyxobacter. The sequence continues at coordinate 5,328 of CAVTRR010000010.1, read as the reverse complement.
GACACCACCCGGAGGCGCTTCTATAAACGGCCTCCTTTGCGAGAGTTCTTGCGGGAATAGCTCAGTGGTAGAGCATCGCCTTGCCAAGGCGAGGGTCGAGGGTTCAAATCCCTTTTCCCGCTCCAGTTCGAAGGCCCCGGTGACGCCGGGGCCTTCTTCATTTCGGGCTCCTCGGTCGTGAAAGGCGGCGGGCCGTGCACGGCTCGGCCCGCGCCGGGTCGAGCGAGCCGTCTCGAGTCGGCGGATGTGGCAAGGCGCTCGCGGGCGCGTGCGCCGGCGGCCGGCCTGGCGCAGCGCGAGTTCGCTACGGAGCGCGGCACCTCGTTCAGCAGCCTGCGCAACGGGATCGAGGCTGCGCAACCTCGTCGATGGCGGTCGAGATCCACACGAGCGAGGGCGCGTCACACGACCGGTCGCGTCCGCACTCGTTGTAGGATTCCCTGCTTGGCGGGGAGGCTCCGGCGAGGGACACTTCGCCTTCGCCCGCGACACCCGGCTGTTGGAGAAACCCGTGTCGGCTCATCCACCTACGAGCGCCATCGACGCGATCCTCGCGGTTCAGCTCATCGTCGCCTGGGCGGGCGAGTCCCGCGAGCACACGAAGCGCCTCGGCTGGTGGCAGACCGACCTCGTCGACGCCACCGGTGGCGGCGACTTCATGGCCCGCCTCCTCCCGCGCACCCACGCCTGGGCGTCGCTCGAGGCCGTTCGCGAGGCGGCGCGGCGCGTGGACGAGCAGGGACGCCGCGGCATGGCCGAACCGGACCAGGTCCGCTCCCTCTACTTCCTCGGCTTCGACATCGACGAGCGTCTGTCCGAGCGGCTCGCGGAGCACAAGCGCTCCGGCGTCGCGCCGGCGCAGGCGCTCCCCCTCCCGCAGGCGCTCGACGCTCCCTTCAGCGCCGAGCGCTTCAGCGAGTCGCTTCTCGCTCAGGGCAAGGCTCCCGGTTTCGACGTCGTCCCGGGCGGCCGCCAGCTCGAGGGCGCGATGCCCGGGGACCTCGACGTGGCCGTCCGGAACCTCGCTGCCGCGCTCGTCCCACCGCCCGAGCGCTACCCGCTGCCCTTCTACCGGGTGAAGCCGTGATCGAGCTGGGCGACTCCGATCCGCTGGTGGCGCGCGGAGCGGCGCAGCCCGCCGAGACGACGGAGATCCACACCCGCATCCTTCGCCTCGCCCTCGGCATCGAGGAGGCGCGCGCGTACTGGGCCCACGTGGATCCCGCGGTCTCACCTGGCGCCCGCGCGCTCCAGGCGTTCGAGCAGCGCTGGTTCGGCGCGAAGACACTCGACCGCGTGAAGACGCTGCTCCCGTACCTGGCCGTCCGGTACGACGCGTTCCCGGAGGCGTTCTCCGTGCTCCGCCGCTGGCGGCACATGGACCCGACCGCGCGGCAGGTCATCTGTCACTGGCACGTCCAGCTCACCGATCCCATCTACCGGCGCTTCACCGGCGAGCTCCTCATCGAGCGGCGCACGCTGAAGGAACCGAAGGTGGACCGCCCGGCGGTGGCCCGCTGGCTCCGCCAGACCTGGCCGGGCCGGTGGGCGGAGGCGACCGTCCTCCAGTTCGCGTCCAAGCTCCTCTCGGCGGCGTCGGAGGCGGGGCTCGTGTCGCAGCGGCGCGACCCGCGGGCGCTGCTCTTCCCGAAGGTCCCCGACCTCGCCATCGCCTACCTGCTCTACCTCCTCCGTGGCGTCCGCCACGCGGGCTCGGTCACCGAGAACGCCTACGTCGCCTCGGTGGGCCTGGGCGACGGCTTCCTCGATCAGCGGCTCAAGGCGATCCCCGGCATCACGCTCCGGCGCATGGGGCGGCTCGTCGAGCTCGACTGGGACCATCCGACGCTGGCCGCGTGGGCGGAGGCGACCCTGTGAGCCCCCAGAGCGACCTCTTCGGCCGGTCCTCGCTCGACGACGCGGTCCAGGCGCTCAGGACGGACCTGCTCGCCGAGGGCGGCCCGCGCATCAGCACGATGCGGAACTACCGGTTCGCCATCCTCCCCTACAGGCCGGCGGACGAGTTCAAGCTCCGCAAGCTCATCCGTCGCCTGACCGGCGACCTCGAGGCGGAGGGGTGGGGCGTCCTCTCCATCTCGCTCCAGAGGCTCCTCCTCGATCGGATCAGGGCGCAGGGAGGTGGCGAGGTTCAACGCCTCGTCGCGAGGGAGCGGCGCCTCTTCGACAAGGGGCCGGCCCAGGGCGGTCCCGAGCGGGCGTTGAACGACCTCCGTCAGGCCGTCGCCCCGCACATCGAGGGGCCGGACGGCATCGCCGCGGACGTGGTCAGGCTCATCGATGGATTCGCGGCCGGGGCTCCCGAGGAGGCCGACCGGACCCTGGTGCTGCTCGGCCGGGCCGGCGCGCTCTACCCGTTCTTCCGCTCGTCGGCGCTGCTGAAGCACATCGACGGCAAGACCCGGAACTTTCCGGTGGTCCTGCTCTACCCGGGCGAGCGCCGCGACACCACGGGCCTCTCCTTCATGGGCGAGCTGCCCTCCGACCGCGACTACCGCCCCCGCATCTATCCGTAGCGAGAGTGCCGGATGAAGATCCAAGACCTCTTCGTCGCCGATGTCACGCGGGACATCCCGCCGGTCGTCTACTTCCACGAGCAGAGCCCCGAGAAGCTCGAGGCCGAGGTCGCCGAGTACATCATCACCGGCGGCTTCCCCGAGGGCGACCCGCGCGCCCGGCGCCTCAAGGCCGGCATCCACGAGCAGTTCGTGCACCTGCTCCGCGCCATCGCCGCGGAGCTGGGCAAGCACGGCGGCCCGGCCCTTCCGGCCTCCTGGATCTCCGGCTTCTACGGCTCCGGAAAGTCGAGCTTCGCGAAGCTCCTCGGCCTCGCGCTCGACGACGCCAGGCTCCCGGACGGCACGCTCCTCGCGGACGCGCTCCTCGCCCGCGACGACTCGCCCCGGCGCCAGGAGCTGGTCGACGCCTGGAAGGCGCTCCGCGCCCGGATCGACCCGGTGGCGGTGGTCTTCGACATCGGGGGGGTCGCCCGCGACGACGAGCACATCCACGTGGCGGCGCTCCGCATGGTGCAGGCCCGGCTCGGCTACTGCTCGAAGAGCCACCTGGTGGCGGCGCACGAGCTGAGGCTCGAGCGGGACGGCCAGTGGCCCCAGTTCCTCTCACTCGCCGAGAAGACCCTTGGCAAGCCGTGGGAGAAGGCCAAGGACGAGCAGCAGGCGGACGACCACTTTTCGCATGTGATGCACAAGCTCGACGGCGAACGGTACCGGGATCCGATGACCTGGATCGACTCGCGCGCGGGCTCCCGGACCGGCGCGGGCACAGCGGTGAAGGAAGTCGTGGACGACGTCGAGGCGATGCTCGCCATCCGCGCGCCCGGCAAGGCCCTCTTCATCGTTGTGGACGAGGTGAGCCAGTACGTCCACCAGGACGACAACCGGATGCTGAAGCTCCAGAGCTTCGTCTCGGAGCTGGGCCAGCGGCTCAAGGGCGCGGTCTGGCTCTTCGCCACCGGCCAGCAGAAGCTCGAGGACACCGGCCAGGCCGACAACATCGGGAAGCTCAAGGACCGGTTCCCGCCTGCGCTCCGGGTCCACCTCCACCCGAGCAACATCCGCGACGTGGTCCACAAGCGGCTCCTCTCGAAGAAGCCGGCCCACGAGCGGATGCTGCGCGAGCTCTTCCAGAAGCACCGGCCGGACCTGGCGCTCCACGGCTACCGCTGCGAGGACCTGACCGAGGAGGACTTCCTCGAGGTCTACCCGATGCTGCCGGGCCACGTGGACCTGCTCATGCAGATCACGTCGAACCTGCGCACCCGCTCGAGCCGCGTGCAGGGCGACAATCACGCCATCCGCGGCCTCCTCCAGCTCCTCGGTGAGCTCTTCCGCGAGCAGAAGCTCGGCGAGCGCGAGGTGGGCGAGCTCGTCACCCTCGACGCCATCTTCGAGGTCCAGAGCTCGGCGCTCGACGCCGACGTGCAGACCACGCTCACGCGCATCTTCGATCACCCGGACGTCCGGGACGACGCCGTCGCCCTGCGCGCGGCCAAGGCCGTCGCGCTGCTCGAGCTCATCCAGGAACAGGAGCCGACGACGCCGGAGCTCGTGGCGCGCTGCCTCTACCGGCGTCTCGGCGAGGGGAACCAGGTCCAGGCCGTGGCCCAGGCGCTGGAGCGGCTCCGCACGGCGAACCTCGTCGGATACTCCGAGAAGCACGGTTTCAAGATCCAGAGCTCGGCGGGGCAGGAGTGGGAGCGGGAGCGCGACGACATCGGCGTCACCGCCGAGCAGGTGTCGGAGGTGGTGAAGGGGAAGCTCAAGGTGCTGCTGGCCACGCCGGAGCGCCCCCGCCACAAGGGCTGCTCGTTTCCCTGGGCGGCGTTCTTCTCGGATGGCCGCCACTTCTCGGACGAGCGGGTCCAGGTAACGAACGACAATGCAACCGTCACCGTGGACTTCCGGTTCCTCCGGGCGCGGGACGACCGCGCGGCGGCGACCTGGATCCAGAAGAGCGACCAGGAGCAGTTGAAGGATCGGCTCCTCTGGGTGATCGGCGAGCCGGGGCCCATCGAGGGGCTCGCGCGCGAGCTCGCCCGCTCCGAGCACATGATCAAGCGGTACGGCGGGCGCCGCGAGTCGCTGACGAAGGAGAAGGCGCGGCTGCTGCTCGAGGAGGAGGCGCGCTTCGAGGAGATCGAGAAGAAGGTGCTGACCTCAGTCGGCGACGCCTTCCTCGAGGGGAAGCTCTTCTTCCGCAGCCAGCCGCTCGAGCCGCGCACGCTCGGCAGCGCCTTCGCCGGCGTGCTCGTCGCGGCGGCGCAGCGCATCCTCCCGGCGCTGTACCCCTTCTTCACCGAGATCGCGGTGACGCCGACCGAGCTGGGACAGCTCCTCGAGAAGCAGCTCGCCGGCCCGTCCAACAAGTTCATGGAGTCCGGCCTCGGGATCCTGTCGCTCGACGCGGGCAAGTACGTCGCCACCTGCTCCGGCACCGAGCCCTCTCGCATCCTCCAGTTCATCGAGACGTCGAAGGGGACGAGCGGCGCGGCCGTCATCTCGCACTTCGGTGGGCCGCCCAACGGCTATCCGGTGGACGTGGTCCGGGCCTGCCTCGCCGGCCTGCTCCGGGCCAGCAAGATCCGGATCCGGCCCGACGGTCAGCCCGAGATCACCTCCATCAACGACCCGGGCACCCGCGACCTCTTCCGGCTGGATTGGGACCTCCGCAACGCCGACATCTTCCCTGCCAGGGAGGGGGAGATCACGGCGCGCGACAAGGTCGCCATCCGCAACTTCTTCAAGAACCACCTCGACCTCGACCTCCAGCCCGACAACGACGCCTTCG
>CAVTRR010000009.1:0-971136 GCA_963737085.1 uncultured delta proteobacterium | reverse complement strand
CGGGGTGGCGCTGGAGTTCGCCCGGCGCGCCGCCCGCTCCGACGAGCTCGACGACTGGGCGCGGTTCGTGTCCGCGCCCATCGCGCCGGCCCCGGGGGAGCGGTTCTTCCTCGGGACGCGGGCGTTCTCGGGCGCGCAGGCGCGCCGGGACGCGGAGGAGTCGCTCGCCGAGTACAAGCGCTGGGGCTACCTCGGGCGCGAGGCGCCGTACGCGAAGGAGCTGGGGAGCGCGGCGCGCGGGACGCTCGGTCCCGCCGAGCGCATGAACCTGCTCCGGCGCATCGCGGAGCGGGAGGGGTCGGTCACACTCGGCGAGTACGTCGCTGCGCTCAAGGGGAGGGCGTCGCCCCGCCAGGCGCAGCGCGACCTCGCCGCGGCGCGCTTCCTCGAGCGGCGCGGCAGGACGCGGGCCGCGCGGTGGGTGCTCGCGGATCGCCCCGGTCCTGCGGCATCCACCGGACGGGGACGGAGCGAGCGGCGGCGGGCGTGACGCGCGCTCGGCCGACGCGGCCCGAGCCGCGCCCCGACCCCGAGGCCGTTCGCCCTGAGCTTGTCGAAGGGCGAACGGCCCCCCGACCTCGGACCGAACCCTCAGCGCTGGCAGCGCGGGCAGAAGTACGTGGAGCGCTGCGCCTGCACCACGCGCAGGATCGCCGCGCGCTTGCAGCGCGGGCACCTCTCCCCCTCGCGCGCGTAGACGAGGAACGGGTTCGCCGACCCCGGCTCCTCCACGTAGGAGATCTCCGGCCCCTCCTCGCGCGCGATGCTCTCGTTCACCGACGCGAGCACCGCGTCGGCGATGGCCTTCACCTCGCGCGCGGCGAGCGAGGAGGAGCGCCGCCGCGGATCGATCTTCGCGCGGAAGAGGGCCTCCGAGGCCTGGATGTTCCCGACGCCGGGGAGGATCGCCTGGTCCATGATGCGGACCTTCACGGGGAGGCGAGAGCGCGCGAGCGCCTCGGCGAGCCGCGTCCGGTCGATGCCGGCCTCGAGCGGGTCCGGCCCGAGCGCCGCCACCTCCGGCACCTCCTCGAAGCGCGCCCCCGGCACGAGGCGGAGCCGCCCGAAGAGCCGCATGTCCGCGAAGTGCAGCACCGCGCCGTCGTCGAGGGCGAAGCGCGCCCGGGAGAAGCGCGGCGGCGGGTCGTGCGGCGCGCGCCGAAGCCACTTGCCCGTCATGCCGAGGTGGGCGAGGAGGCCGAGCGGCGCGCCGTCCTTCTCCAGCGTGACGAGGAGCTGCTTCCCGATGCGGCGAATCTTCCCGAAGCGCGCGCCCTCGAGCTTCCGCGCGAAGGTGGCCGGGGTGGAGGGACGAAAGACGTAGCGTGCCTTCGGGTCGGCCTCGACGCCGACGATGCGCCGCCCCGCGGTCCAGGCGCGCAGGTTCCGGGCGGCGATCTCGACCTCGGGGAGCTCGGGCATGGCGTGCACCCTAGACGCCTCTCCGCTCGAGAGCCGTGAGGGGACGGGCGGGCACCCACACGGGTATGCACCGCCGGTGCGACCGCACATGCCGGCGAGTGCTACGCTGCGACGGCCCAGGAGGTGACCCGATGTCGACGGCCCGAAGCGCGTGTCTGCTCGGCTTGCTGGTCATCTCCGCGGGCGGCTGCGGCGGCAGCTCTTCCGCCGGCGACGCGGTCACGGGGCGGATCCTCGACGAGAACGGATCTCCGGCCGCGAACATGGTCGTCCGTCTCGGCGGGAGGACCGTGAGAACCCTGCCCGACGGCCGGTTCAACGTCGAAGGGGTGACGACGCCATACGACCTCGACATCGCTGGCGTGGGAAACGTCGTCGTCAGCTACCTCGGGCTCACGCTGAGAACGCTCCCCGACCTCCACCGGTTCGGCGGGCCCGCGACGCCGGCACCGGAGACCGCGACGGCCACCCTCGTCGGCACCCTCACCGGTGGCTCCATCACGGCGCCGAACCGGATCGTGTACGTCGTGTTCTGCGCCGAGCGGGCGTGCGATTCCACGGGAACGACCGCGGGCGGTTACTCGCTCCCCGTCACCATCGGCGCGCGGACGGTCACGGGCAAGCTGCTGGCGATCGAGGGGACCTACGACGTGGACGGCACGCCCACCGGATGGGGACAGCTCGCCATCGCCTCGGCGACGGTCACGGCTGACCAGATCACGGTCCAGGATCTCGTCCTCTCCACGCCGCTCGCATCCCGGACGGTCGCCGGCACGCTCACGGCGCCCCCGGACATGGACGGAATCGAAGTCTCCTACTCGCTCTCGGACGGGACGAGCGGCTGGGGCGTGCATCACGTCGACATGAGCTCCGGCGGTGCCCTCGCCGCCGTACTTCCCGACCTGCCGGGCTTCACGCCGCATTACAACGTCAAGTGGATCGGCTTCACGCCGTACAACATGTCCAACATGTGGGGTCCCATCCCCGAGACCGAGCTCGTCATCGACCTCGCCGCTCCGGTGGCCCTCGCGGCGCCCGCCGAGGCGGCGGCTGGCGTGACGTCGGGGACCGACTTCACGTGGACGCCCCACGCCGGCGCGGTGCACCGCTGGCGGGTTCTGTGCCAGGGGGCGACGCGGTACGTGCACACGACCGGCGACACGGCGCGCCTCGTCGTCCTCGACGGCTATCCCGTGCCTGCGGGCGAGACCTGCACCTGGGCCGTCTTCACGTACGAGCCGTTCGCGTCCATGGACTCGTTCGTGAGCCACGACTGGGCGAGCTACCCGTTCGGCGCGCCCACGTACACCGCGTCGGAGCGACGCTCGTTCCAGCTGCAGTAGCAGCGACCCCTCGAGCTGAATGCTCGCGGTGGACGCCCCCGGCCCCGACCTCGTGTCCTCGGCCCGCTACTTCCGCCGCTCGAACACCGCCATGAAGAACCCGTCCGTCCCCTGCCGGTGCGGGAAGAGCTGGAGGCGGCTCTCGCCGGCGCCGAGGGCGCGGGCGCGCTCCTCGCCGAGGAGCGGCGCGAGCGGCGCCGGCTGGAGGTCGGTCTCGCGCAGGGCGAAGTCGGCGACCTCGTCGTTCTCGGTCCGGCCGATGGAGCAGGTGGCGTAGACGAGCCGGCCGCCCGGGCTTGACCAGCGCGGCGAAGCGCCGGACGAGGGCGCGCTGCGTCGCGGCGAAGCGCTCGGGGTCGCCCTCGACGAGCCGCCAGCGGGCGTCGGGCTTGCGCCGGAGCGTGCCGAGGCCGCTGCACGGGGCGTCCACGAGCACCACGTCGGCCTTGCCGGCGAGGTCGGCGAGCTGCGCCTCCGCCTCCGAGCCGGCGGCGATCTCCCGCGCGCGCAGGTTGTGGACGCCCGCGCGCCGGGCGCGCCGCCGCGCCTCGGAGAGCCGCTCGGCGTCGACGTCGAGGGCGTGGAGCGAGCCCTTGTTCCGCATCTCCGCGGCGAGCGCGAGCGACTTGCCGCCGGCGCCGGCGCAGGCGTCCACCACCGTCCACCCCGGCCGCGCCCCGCAGGCGAGCGCGATGAGCTGGCTCCCCTCGTCCTGCATCTCGAAGCGCCCCTCCTTGAACGCCTTGAGCGCGAAGGCGCTCTCGCGGCCGTCGAGGACGAGCCCCCACGGCGAGAACCGGGTGGGCTCGGCCTCGGCGTCCTCCGCCGCGAGCCGCTCGCGCAGGTCCTCGCGGGTGCCGAGGAGCGTGTTCGCACGCACCGTGAGCGGGGCCCGCTGGTTCATCGCGCGCGCGAGCGCCCGCGCCTCCTCGAGGCCCAGCTCGGAGGCGAAGCGCGCCGCGATCCAGCGCGGCAGCGAGCACTCCGCCGCGAGCCGGTCCACCGGCTCCGCGACCGCGGCGAGCCGCGCGTCCGCCCCCTCGAGCGGCCCGAGCGAGGAGGCCGGCACGCCGAGCCGGCGCGCGGCCTCCGCCGCGGAGAGGCCGCCGAAGCGCGCGAGGAACGCCGCGTAGCGCAGGGCGAGCGAGGGCCTGCCGCCGAGCAACAGGTCGAGCTGCCCCTGCCAGCGCACGAGGCCGTAGACCGCCTCGGCGATGGCGCGGCGCTCCGCGGCCCAGAGCGACCGCTCCCGCCGCAGCGCCCGCTCGAGGGCGCGATCGGCGAGCCAGCCCTGGTCGTGGACGAGCCCGTGCACCTCGAGCACCGCGGCGTCCACGAGGTCGTTGCGGTTCGGTCGCCTGCGCTGCGGCTTCGCCATCCCCCTCTTCTACAGGCTCTCGAGGACGCCCGCGACGTGCCCCTCCACCTTCACCTTCGGAAAGACCCGCTCCACCTTGCCGTCGGGGCCCACCACCACGGTGGTGCGCTCGGTCCCCATGCTCTTCTTGCCGTACAGGTTCTTCTCCTTCCAGACGCCCCAGGCCTGCTGCACCTCGGCGTCCTCGTCGGAGAGGAGGGGGAACGGGAGCCCGAGCTTCTCCTTCCAGCTCTTCTGCGCGGCGGGCGGGTCCTTCGAGATGCCGACCACCGCCACCTTCCGCTTCGCGAACGCGTCGACTTCGTCCCGGAAGTCGCTGGCCTCCTGCGTTCAGCCGGAGGTGTTCGCCTTCGGGTAGAAGAACACGACCACGCGCCGGCCCTCGAAGTCGGAGAGCCTCACCGTCCGGCCCTCCTCGTCGGGCAGCGCGAACCCCGGTGCCTTCTTGCCGATCTCGAGCGCCATGTCTCCGTCACCCTCCGCGAGCGACGTCGCCCCGTAGGCGTACCGGCCGGGCGGCGTGGCCGCCAAGCCCCGTGCGGGGATCGCGGGGGCCGGGGCAGGCCCGTCCCCGCGCTCGATGCGCTTCAGAACTGGATCGGCGTCGCGACGGAGATCTCGAACTGCGGCACGTCGCTCGTGAGCCCCATGCCCAGGCTCACCTGGAAGAACCCCCGCCGCGACGCCGCCGTCGCGACGCCGACGCGGAACACCGCCGAGGTGCGATCGCTGCGGTAGAGGGTCGCCTCGTCGAGCTTCAGCGGCCGCGCGTGCTGCGCCTCGAGCGCGAAGGAGAGCGAGGTCTCGGGGCTCACCGCCAGCACCGCCCCCGCGGAGCCGCCGAACGTGTCGCCGGCCTCGAGCCAGCCCGCCGGGACCCAGCGCGGCGCGCTCACCGCGTACATGGCGCTCGCGAGGAGCACCACCGGATCGACCGCCTTCACGAGCGTGAGCGTCGCGCCGAACTGCTCCACGCCGGTGCCGAGCGGCACCCGGACGTCCGGATCGTCGAACGCGGTCTTGCCGCTCCGCGACTTCCAGAACCCGCCCACGAGCACGTCCGGCACGCCCGAGCGCCCGCGGAGCGCGTGCCACGTGAGGCCCAGCCGGACGTCGCCCAGCCCCGCGCCCTCGGCGGGCGCCTCGGGCTCGTCGCCGCCGGGGGTGAGCCGCGACAGGACGAACGGCGCCTCCGCCTCCACCTGGAGATCGAACGGCAGGCCCACGCGCAGCGTGACCGTCCCGGTGGCCACCTCGGTCCGGGCCCCGAACGCGCTTCCCCCCGCGCTGGCCGCCGCCGGCGCCGACCCGTCGGCGTGGGAGAAGGAGAGCTCCGGGACGACCTCGATCCCCCACGGCGGGACGACGAGGCCGCCCTTCTGCACGAGCGCGCGCTCCAGGGCGCGCTCGGCCGCGTCCCGCTCGGCCGCAGCGGGCTCGGCCGCGGGCGAGGACGGGACCGCCGGCGCGGCGCCCGGCGCGGACGAGCCGGTCGACCCGCTCGGTGTTCCCCCTTCTCCTCCCGCGCCAGCGCGGGGAGAGATCTGGAGTGGGGGGCGGGCCACCGCGGCGGTCGTTCCCTGCGGCACGGCACCGATCACCGCCGGGGACGCAGCGACCTGGGGCGCCGGGGCGGGCGGGGCGGCCGTCGTCGCCTGCGGCGCGGTCGCGACGACCGCCGGGGGCGCCGCCACGGCGGGCGCGGGTGCTGCGGTGGGCGGGGCGGCGGTCGCCTGCGGCGCGGCCGACACGCGGCGGCGGCGGGCGGGGGCGCGGCGACCACGTGCCCTGCGGTGCAGCCGCGGCAGACGTGCCGGCCGGAGAGGCAGGGGGCGTCGTCACCTGCGGCGCGGCCGAGACCGCGGCGCCTGCAGGCGGAGGCTCGGCGGCCGCCATCCCCTGCGGCGCAGCCGCGGCAGACGTGCCCGGAGCGGCGGCCGGAGACGGAGCTGCGGCCTGCGGCGCGGCCGGTGAGGTCGGGTTCGGCGCCGGGACGCAGACGACCGGCGGCGCTGGAGCCGCCGCCGGCGCCGACCCGGTCGCTCCGTGCTCGTCCGGCTGCCGGCGAGATGGCGCATTCTCCGGAGGCGCGCACTCGACGAGCGGAGCCGGAGCCGGGGCGCCGGGCGCCGGAGCCGCTGCGACGGCGGGGGCCGGCGCAGCCTGGGCGAGCGCGCGAGGCGCCAGCAACGCCGCGCCGACGGCGGCGAGGACGGCGCGCCGGAGCGGCGCGGACCTCACGGCGCCCCCCTCACGGCGCCCACCGCGCGACGCCGCGGATCACGGAGTCCGGGACGAGGGGCACCGCTCTGGCCGGACCGGGAGGGGCCGGCGCGCCGGAGGCCCGCCGCACGACGAAGGCGACCCGCGGTGACCAGAGGCCCTCGAACTGCTCCGGCCGCATCGTCCGGTTGCCGTACGCGGGATCGGCGAGCGCGACCCGGCCCTTCACGATCCCCCGGAAGACCATGAAGTGCGGCTGGCCTTGGACGACGGTGGGGACGATCGCCGGCCCGAGTGACGAGAGCGAGGAGAGGGCGAGGTTGCCGTACCCCGCGGCGAGATACCCGCGCGCGGTGGCGTAGCGCTTCAGGTCGAGGAGCGTGAAGCCGCCCTGCCGCCGGATGCGCTCGGGGTCGGCGTGCCGGAGCAGGCCCGACACGACCTCCGCCTCGGTGATCGGGTCACCCTGCTCGTAGGTGAGCAGCGTGCTCAGCGCGGCGGCCCCGCAAGAGAGGTCGAAGCCCTGGCGCACCACCCGATCGCCCCTGAGCTCGAGCATCGAGCGCACCGGCCTGCGCGGAGCGGCGGCGGGCTCCGCCGGGATCGCGAGGGCGGCGAGCGCGAGCAGCGCGAGTCGTGCCATGGCGTGTTCGGCGCGGGGCGCCTCGTGACGAGGCGGCCCCGCGCCGCAGGGCCGCGCGGCTATCCGCCGACGTTGTTGATCTGCACCACGTGGTAGTTGATCTTCGCCGTGTTCGCGGCGGCCGCGAAGCCGCTCTGCTTCGCGAGGCCCCACGCCTTCCCCTTGCCGTGCGACTTCACCGCCAGCTCCTGGCTCTGGAGGTTCAGCGCGACCGCGGTCTGGGTGAGGATGATCGGGCTCGCGTTGACGTTGATGGCCGTGGTCGTCGTCGGGGCGAGCGACCCGGTGCCGGCGGCGACGCGGTCGAGCTCGGTGTCGCTGAGCGGGACGGCCTCGGCGGCGAGCGCGGGCGCAGCGAACGCGAGCGCTGCGAGGACTGCGAGGTACTTCGTCATGACGTTCTCCCCTCGTGTTGCCTGGTTCGTTGGTTCGTTGCGAGCCCGTGATCTCTCCTGCGCGGGACTCCCGGCGGCTCCCCTGCCCGCCGGGACGCGCGCGCCGAGACGTCAGGCTGCCCTGGCACTCGGCGCGTTCCCGTGAGCTTCACGGCTCGTCGTCACCATAGGTCGCGCTCCTTTCGGCGGCAGCGATCGAGCTGGCGCGTCCTCTCCCCGCGCCACCCGCGGCTCACGGCAGCACCGCCACGACGAAGCCGTCGGTGGCGCCGGCCTGCTCGAGTCCGCCGCCGAGATCGGCGTCGCCGCGCAGCGCCCCGCCCACCGCGATGGCGCCGCCCTGGAGCACCTCGACCGCATGGGCGGACACCTCCTCGCCGCCGCACTCCGCGACCGCCACGGGGCGGTGCCACCGCGCCCGCCCGTCGGCCTCGAGCGCGGTGAGCGTCGCCTCGCAGCTCCCCGCGCCCGTCACCACCGCCGCGCCGCCGGCCGCGACCGAGAGCAGCAGCTCGCCGGGCGGGCTCGCGCCGAGCCCGCGCGCGGCCCGCAGGCTCCCGTCCTCGCCGAGCACCGCGAGGAAGGCGCCCGGGCCGGCGTCCGCGCCCCTGACGCCCGCCGGCGAGGTCCCCACCGCGAGGACGGTGGAGCCGGCCGCCCCGAGCGCCGCGACGGTCACGTCGCCGCCGAGGTCTGCCCTCCACGCCGGGTGGCCCTGCGCGTCCAGCGCGACGACCTCGCCCCCGCTTGCGGCGACGACGTTCCCCCGGTCGTCGGCGGCGAGGGCGACGGGCGCGCCGCGCAGCTTCCGCTCCCAGCGGACCGAGCCGTCGGCGCCGTAGCCGCGGAGGAACGTGCCGCCCTCCTCCGCCGTCGCGAGGGCGGGGTTGCCGGCCGCGTCGGCGACGACGTTCGACGCGGGGATCCCGGGCAGCGCCGCGGTCCACCGACGGTCACCGCCGCCGGCGAGCTTCACGAGCGCCCCGCCGCGCACGTCCGCCCCCAGCGCGCCGCAGCCGGAAGGGCACGCGAGGGCGAGGAACAGCTCTCCCCCGGGAGCCGCCGCGAGCGGGCCGCGCGTGAAGGCGACCGGCTCGCCGACGTCGAACGCGCGCGCCCATTGCTCGGAGCCGCCCGCGTCGATCTTCACGAGCCCGAGCTGGGTGAGGCGGTCTCCATGGATACCGATGGCGGTGAGCGCGACGACTCCGCCGTCCGGGACGGCGGCGAGGTCCTGCACGTGCTCGACCCCCGCGCCTCCGATGACGTCCACCCACGCGGTCGATCCGGAGGTCCCGGGCGATCCGGCCGCGGGCGTGCCGCCTCCGCCCGCGTCGCCGCCGCCTGCCGTGCCGCCCCCACCCGCGTCGCCGCCGCCTCCGGTCCCGCCTCCGCCGTCGCCCCCGGTGTTCCCCCCGCCGTCGGGCTGTCCGCTGCCGGGATCGGAGGGCGGGGGAGGATCTCCGGGACCGCACGCGAGGAGGGTGGCGACGAGCGTGGCGAGGACGGGAGAGCGGAGGCGCTTCGGCATGGCGGAACCGTGCGGCACGCGTCCCCGCCGGGGAACGCTCCCCGCGGGGGGACGGGGCGGCGAGCGGGCGCGGGAGGCGGACGCGAACGCTCGCGCGCGCGCGCCGCGCCCTGGCGACGCCGGCCGTCGCCGCGCGTGAGCTACACTTCGCCCGTGCGCCGGAGGACGACACCCGAGCCCGGAGCGGGCGGCGCGCGCGGCCGGGCGGCGGCAGACGCGGGCGACGTCCTCCTCGCGTGGGCGCGCGACCGCGACGGCGCGAAGGTGAACGCGGGCGACCTCGACGCGCGGGACCGGCGCGCCCGCGCGCCGTTCACCTGCCTCGGCTGCGGCGAGCCGCTCGTGCCGCACCTCGGGAAGGTCCGCGCCCGGCACTTCGCCCACCTCCCCGGCTCGGCCTGCCCGCTCACGGCGCCCGAGAGCGCGCTGCACCTCGACGCGAAGGAGCGGCTCCTCGCGCTGTGCGCGGACGCGTTCGCGGGCCGGCGCCGGGTGACGCTCCTCGCGCGCTGCCCGGGGTGCCGCCGGCCGGCGCCGCGCGACCTCGCCGCGCTCGGCGACGCCGCGGTGGCGGAGGGCGCGGTCGGGCCGCTGCGGGCCGACGTCCTCGTCCTCGCGCGCGGCGCGCCCGCGCTCGCGTTCGAGGTGAAGGTCACGCACGCGGTCGAGCCGGAGAAGGAGGCGGCGCTCGCCGGCGCGGGCGTGCCGGCGCTCGAGGTCGACGCGCGCGAGGAGTGGCTCCGCGACGACGGAGCGTGCGCCGAGCTCGCCCCGGCGCGCAGCCTCGGCTTCCCGCCCTGCGCCGCGTGCGTCGCCCTCGCCCGCGCGGACCTCGACCGGGGGCGCGGCGGGGAAGCGGCCGAGCTCGCCGAGCTCGAGGCGTACCGGGCCCGCGGGCTCTTCGGGCCCGTCGCTCCGGCGCAGGGCGAGGACCTCGCCGCGATCGCCGTGCGCTTCCGCTGCCCGGACTGCGGGCGCGGTGCACTCCCCCCCGAAGGCCTGATCCTGAAGCACGCCTGCGAGGCCGGGAGCCGCCCCGTCGCCTGGCGGGGCTACGACGGGTCCGTCGTGTGCCTGGGGTGGTGGCGGCGGGGCTGAGCTGCCGGGTCGGGGAGCTGCGGCGGTCGCGATTACTCTGGGTCGGGCGAAGGCGATTACTCTGGGTTGGGTGGAGGGCGGCGACGCGCGCCGGCGGAGGACGTGCAGGAGGCCGTAGTTCCTGCGCTTTCCGGTGGTCCACGCGGTCGGGCTCGACCCCGGTCACGCGCTTGCGGGGACCCGTGCCCTGTGTTAATTCACCGTCCCCCTGCGCGTCTCGTGCGCGGTGGGCCGCCCGCGAGGGCGGAAGCAGTCAAATTCTCACACTCCCCGCATCGGCGCGCCCCGGTGCTCCCGGCGAACGAGACGTTCCCGGGGTTCGGCGCGTCCGTGACACACGGGAGTGGCGGACCAACCGGAGAAGACCATGGAAACCCAGCAGCAGCAGCCCGACACGACCACCCCGCCGCCCGCGCCCGAGGCGGCGCCGGCGGCGACCCCCGCCCCCGAGGCGACCACGATGGCGACCGCGCTCGGCGGCACGGGCACGGCCATCACGATGAAGGCGCTCCTCGAGGCGGGCGTCCACTTCGGCCACCAGACGAAGCGGTGGAACCCGAAGATGAAGCCGTACATCTTCGGCGCCCGCAACGGCATCTACATCATCGACCTGCAGAAGACGGTCGGCCTCGCCCGCCAGGCGCTCCGCTTCGTCTCGGACGCGTCGGCGAAGGGCGGCTCCGTCCTCTTCGTCGGCACGAAGAAGCAGGCGCAGGACGCCGTCCGCGAGGAGGCGTCGCGCTCGGGCATGTTCTTCGTGACGAACCGCTGGCTCGGCGGCACCCTCACGAACTTCAAGACCGTGAAGCAGGGCATCGACCGCCTGAAGACCATCGAGAAGATGAAGGCGGACGGCACCTACGAGCGCCTCCCGAAGAAGGAGGTCGCCTCGCTCGAGCGCGAGCGCGAGAAGCTCGAGAAGAACCTCGGCGGCATCAAGGAGATGAGCCGGCTGCCCTCGGCGGTCTTCGTGATCGACACGAAGAAGGAGCACATCGCCGTCCACGAGGCGAACCGCCTCGGCATCCCGGTCGTCGCCGTCGTCGACACGAACTGCGACCCCGAGGGGATCGACTACGTCATCCCCGGCAACGACGACGCCATCCGCTCGATCCGGCTCTTCACGGGCAAGATCGCCGAGGCCTGCATCGAGGGGCGCGCCCGCTACGGCGCCTGGGTCGCCGAGCACGGCGGCCAGGAGGCGCAGCAGGAGGGCGACCGCGACGCGGCCAGCGAGCGCGGCCAGAAGGACCGCCGCGACCGGCGCGACCGCCGCGGCGGCCGGCCGCCCCGCGAGCCGCGCGAGGACCGCGCGGCGGCGAGCGCCAACGTCGAGATCGTGCGCAAGGGCGAGCTGACCCCGCCGCCGGCGCCCGAGGCGGCGGCGACGAAGGAGTAGCTTCCGGCCTCCCCGCCGCGCGGGGAGGCGAGCCGATCCGGGGCGGGCCCGAGGGCCCGCCCCTCACTTTTACGCGAGGAGAGCGACGTGGCCGAGGTGAACGCGACTCAGGTGAAGGAGCTCCGGGAGAAGACCGGGGCCGGGATGATGGACTGCAAGAAGGCGCTCTCCGAGGCCGGCGGCGACCTCGCCAAGGCGGAGGAGGTCCTCCGCAAGAAGGGGCTCTCCGCCGCCGCGAAGAAGTCGTCGCGCGCCGCCACCGAGGGGGCCGTCGCGAGCTACATCCACATGGGCGGCAAGATCGGCGTCCTCGTGGAGGTGAACTGCGAGACCGACTTCGTGGCCCGCACCGAGGGCTTCCAGGCGCTCGTGAAGGACATCGCCATGCAGATCGCCGCCGCCGCGCCGCAGTGGGTGCGCCGCGAGGAGGTCCCGGCGGAGGTCGTCGCGAAGGAGCTCGAGATCGCGAAGGCGCAGATGCGCGACCAGAAGAAGCCCGAGGCGATCCTCGAGAAGATCGCCCAGGGCAAGCTCGAGAAGTTCTACGAGCAGACCTGCCTCCTCGACCAGCCGTTCGTGAAGGAGGACAAGAAGAAGATCCACGAGGTGGTGACGGACGCGATCGCCAAGATCGGCGAGAACATCCAGGTCCGCCGCTTCGTCCGCTACGCGCTCGGCGAGGGGCTCGAGAAGAAGCAGGAGAACCTGGCCGAGGAGGTCGCGAAGGTCGCCGGCCTGCAGAAGTAGCCGCGCGCATCACGCACGCACAGCACGACGCGGCTCGAGCGCCCCGTCCCTTCGCAGGGACGGGGCGTTGTTTTGTACCGGGGGGATCCTCGCCTCCCGCTGGCGCGGGGGGCTCGGATACCCCCCGGACCCCCCGTGCTCGCTCCGGGGCAGCCTCGTCCGGCTGCCCCTGCGCTCGGGGTGCAACCCCGGCGAACGGGCTCGACTGCGTCACTTCCGCGGGGTGCCGACCATCAGCACGACGTAGGTCGCGTTCCGGCCGAGCGCGGGGTGCTTTCCCTGCGCGACGCCGACCCCGAGCGCCTTGGCGGGCGCGGTGGTCTGCGGCTCCTCGGCGAAGTCGAGCGGCTCCTGCTTCGCGCCGGAGACCATGGTCACGCTCTTGAACGCCTTGCCGAGCGGCGCGGTGAGCTCCGAGGCCTTCTCCTTCGGGAGGGTGCCGCCGGCGGCGGCGAGGGCCTCGGCGTAGGCCTGCGCGGCGGTCTCGAGGGTGGGGTTGCTCGCGAGCGCGTTCGTCCGCGCGTCCTTGCGCTTCTGGGCCACCGCGTCGCGGAGCGCCTGGCGCGTCTTCGCGGTGTCGACGGCCGGCAGCTCCTGCACGAACAGCTCGGTCACGTACGCGAGCGCGTGACCCTGATCGTCGGTCCCCTGCCCGATCCCGACCCCGGCCTGGGTCACCTCGGGGTTCATGATGTTCGCCCGGTTCGTCGGGCTCGCCATGAGCCGCTCGTGGGCGCGCTCGAAGGTCCGCTCCGCGGCGGCGCTCTGCAGCACGAGGGGCGAGGCGATCCCCTCCTTCTTGAGCCGCTCGGCCACCCCCGGCCCGCCCGGCGCGCCGCTGCGGGCCGCGAGGTCGGAGGAGATCGTGCGCGCGACGCCGGAGAGCGCGGCGTCCGCCGCGAGGGGCCGGAGCCCGGCCGCGACGCGCGCCTCGTTCACGAGCTCGAGGATCCTGCGCTCCGCGGCGGCCGGATCGGTCGGCCAGGCCGGCCCCGCCACGGCGACGCTCGCCGGGAGGTCCTGCCCGCACGCGACCGGGAAGCTCGCGAGCGCGCCGGAGCGCCCCTCGTACTCGCCGCGGATCTCGACCTGCATCGTGCCCGGCCGGTCCCCGCAGGCCAGCTCGGCCTTGAACGCGTCGCCCGCCGCCTGCTCGGGCGTGGAGAGCCGGCCCACCGGGTCGCTCACGAGCACCTTGGGGCTCGTCGCGCCGCCGAGGAGGCGGCCCGAGAGCGTCGCCTTCTGCCCGAGGTCGAGCCGGCGCGGCAGCGGGTCGAGCTGCACCGGGACGTCGGCGAGGGCGACGGACACCTTGTACGCGACCTCGGTCTTCCCCTTGCGCACGCGCTGGATGGCCATGCCGAGGCGGGGCTGCGAGGCGTTGATGGCGGCGTCGCCGACGGCCTGCACGATGCGCTCGGCGACCTGGCGCTGGTTCTCGGGCTCGCTCGACGGATCGGCCGGGAGCGGCCCGATCTCCGCCACCGTCGGCGGCATCGAGGTGACGGGGAGCCCGAAGCGGTTCGAGACGGCGGAGAGCACCGCGAGGCGCGGGCTGCCCAGCGCCGCGGCGTCCCAGCCGAGGAAGGTCTCGGCGACCGCGCACACCCGCGGGTCGAGCTCGGGCGCCGGGCGGTGGGCGCGCTGCGCCGCGTCCGTCAGGTCGTTCATGACGAGGGTGATGGCGCCGCTCCCCTGGCAGGCGCCCGCGGGCGTCCCGCCGTAGGTGTCCGCCGCCGGACGCGACGGGACGAGCTGCCCGCCGCTCACGGCGCCGGGCGAGAGGCGGCCGCCGAGCGCGCGACCCCCGGCGCCGCCTCCGGCGCCTCCGGCGGCGCAGGCGGTGACGAGCACGAGCACGGCGGTGGCGCCGGCGCGCGCCGGGGTGTGACGAGCGGTCATGGCCATGGTCTCCTCCCCTCGGAGGGCTGCGGTGTCCCCCGCGCTAAAGGCGCGGTCAGGGCTTCGTCGCG
Organism: uncultured delta proteobacterium; assembly: GCA_963737085.1. Classification (GTDB taxonomy): domain Bacteria; phylum Myxococcota; class Myxococcia; order Myxococcales; family Anaeromyxobacteraceae; genus Anaeromyxobacter. The sequence goes on along the minus strand of CAVTRR010000009.1, from coordinate 956,984 downwards.
GCGGCCGGCACGGCGGCGGCCGCCTCGGACGGCGCCATCGGCTCGGTCGTCATCGTCATGGTCTCCGCCCCGGCCTGCCGGGCGCCGTCGAGCGCGAGGACGAGGCGCGGGTAGAGCGCCTCGTCGTCGGCGGAGAAGAAGACGAGCCGATCCCCGGGCGCGCGCGCGGCGAGGGCGCGGCGCAGCCGCTGGACGTAGGCGTCGTCGGCCACCTTCTCGTTGTTGAGGAGGAGCTCCCCCTCCTTGGAGACGGTGACCACGATCTGCGTCGCCTGCGGCTGGTCGTACTCCTCGGTCTGCTCGGCGTCCGGGACGCGGACGCGCAGCATCTTGTCGAGGAGCGGCGTCACCACCATGAAGATGATGAGCAGCACGAGCACGACGTCGACGAGCGGCGTCACGTTGATGTCGGAGTTCGGGCGCCCGACCGGGCGGACGCGGTAGCGGCCGAACGCCTTGTGGTGGTGCAGGTGCTTCAGCATCCCGGCTACCCCTGCCCTTCCTGCTTGATCTGCTCGACGGCGATGCGGACGCCGCGCGCGCCGGCCTTGCGGGCGATGGCCATCACCTTGCGGATCGCGCCCACCGTCACGCGGCTGTCGCCCTTGAGGAGGAAGGGGCGGTTCGGCTGCGCGATCACCTCGTCGCGCAGCCGCTGCTCGAGCCCGGCCTCGTCGTAGGAGTCCTTGTCCACCCAGATCCGCTTGTCCGAGGTGACGGACAGGATGAGCGGGTCGCCCGACCCGGGGTCCTTGTCGATCACCTTGCTCCTGGGCAGGACGACGTCCTTCCCCCGCTGGAGCATCGGGGTCACCACCATGAAGATGATGAGCAGGACGAGGACGACGTCCACGAGCGGCGTCACGTTGATGTCGCTCTTGATGCCGCCCTTGCCGCCCGCGGTCATTGCCATGGGTCGATCCTCGCGCCCCGGACTAGACGGCCCGGGCGGCCGGCGCCGCGCCCTCGTCGAGGCGGCGCGCCACGGCGTCGAGCAGCTCGTTCGACGACTCGGTCATGTCGACCATGCGCGCGTCGACCCAGCCCTGCATGTAGTTGAACGCCATGACGGCGGGGATCGCGACGAGCAGGCCGAGCGCCGTGGTGACGAGCGCCTCGGAGATGCCGGCCGACACGGTGCCGAGGCCGCCGGAGCCGGTCGCCGCCATCGACTCGAAGGCGTTGATGATGCCGACGACGGTGCCGAGGAGGCCGACGAACGGGGCGGTCGAGCCGACGGTGGCGAGGAGGTTCAGGCCGCGCTTGAGGTTCTGCTGCTCGCGCTGCGCCTGCCGCTCGAGGGCGCGGGCCACCGACTCGATGGTGAGGTCCGGCGTGGTGCCCGCCGTCCGCGTCATGGTGTAGGCGCCGAGGCCGGCGGAGAGGACGCGGCCGAGGTGACCGACGGTCTTGGCCACGGGCTTCGCCTTGGCCGCCTCGTCGATGCCGGTCTTCTCCACGGTCCCGGCGAGGTTCACGGCGAACCTCCGCGAGTCGCGGTTCGACTTGATGAACGACACGATGCGCTCGGCCATGACGACGATCGAGGCGAGCGACATGATGCCCAGCACGAAGACGATGAGCCGGGCGAAGAGGCCCATGTGGGCCCAGAGCTCTGTGATTGTGAAGTGCTGCATGGTGTTCCTTCGCGTTGGTGGTGGTGCGCCGCGCGGGCGCTCTTACGCGTCGAGCGCCGGGGCTAGTCCGGCAACCGCAGCGTGATCTTGAAGTTGTAGTTGACCTCGACCGGACGGCCGCCGAGGGTCGCCGGCTTGTAGCGCCGCCGCTCGAGCGCGTCGATGACCGCGCGGTCCATGAACGGCAGGCTCTTCAGGACGCGGCAGCCGTAGACCCTCCCCTCGACCGTGACGACGCAGCGCACGACCATGGTGCCCTGCACCTCGCGCTCGAGGGCCTTCTCCGAGTACTTGGGATCCGGGCCGCCGAGCTTCTCGGGCTGGCTCATCCGCTCGTCGAACTCCATGCGGACGTCGGTCGAGTCGACGACGCCGCCGACGATGCCGCCGGGGACGCCGCCGACCTCGCCGCCCTCGATGCCGCCCTCGACGCCGCCGTGCGCCATGGCGTCGGGCGGCTCCTGCTCCGGCGGCTTCGCGTCCGGCACCTGCGTCGGCGCGACGATCGCCTGGGAGAGCACCGTCTGCGGCACGTTCTCCTTGGGCTTCGGGCGCGACTGCTTGGGCGCGGCTGGGGGCGGAGGGGGCGGCGGCGGGGGAGGCGGCTTGACGAACGTGACCGCCACGTCCTGCCGGTCCTCGTCCTGCGCCCTGCCCTGCGCCCAGAGCGCGAACGCGGCGACGCCGACGTAGACGAGGATGCCGAGCAGTGCCCCCGAGCCGTAGCGGCGCTTGGGAAGTGTGTCGCGCCTCAGTACCGAATCGAACATTTCGCGTCTTCTAGCGGGCGGTCGGGTTCACGGCAACCGCCAGGCCCGCTCCTCTACTGTGCGCACGCGTGGGACCGTGTGTGTGGGTCGCTGCCTTCTTACGAGGAAGGGCGGACGGGCGCCCTGTTGCCCGTCCGCCCTTCCGTTGATCGGCTCGTCCGCTAGAACTGATGGCCGACCGTCGCGTACACGAAGCGGCCGACGAAGTCGTACGCGGTCGGGTCGGACGTCGGGGTGAACGAGTTGTAGATGACCGGCGGCGCCTGGTCGAACACGTTGCGCATGCCGACCGCGACGTTCGTCGAGCCGAGCGGGTTCTTGAGCCGGTAGCTCACGAACGCGTCCCACAGGTAGTAGTCGGAGACCTCGCGGGAGAGGCCGGTCGGGTTGACGGAGCACAGGCCGCCGTAGTTGAGGCCGTCGGCGTCGGCGCACTCGGTGATCGTCGCCGATGTACCGCATGGAGATGCCGGCGCCGAGGCCCTTCATGCCCCAGGTCACGCCGGTGAGGGCCTTGAACTTCGGGTAGATGCCGCCCGTGCCGCCGATGAGGTTGCCGAGGTCGAAGGTGGCGCGGCCGTCGATGACCTGCCCGCCCGCGATCGTGCGGTCGTAGTACTGGAGCCAGGTGCCGTCGAACGCGAACCCGAAGCGGCCGAAGTCCGTCGGCAGCGCGTAGCGGAGCGCGAAGTCGAGGCCGGCGGTCTTGTCACCGCCGACGTTCACGTTGAGGTCGTCGATCGAGGTGATCCGCCGCGACGCGTCGCGCGTGACCATGCCGCAGTAGGTCGGATCCGCCGGCTGCGGTCTCGGAGTAGCACTGCGACAGGATGTACGGCACGCCGAACGTGGTGATCGAGTTCTTGATGCTGATCCGGTAGTAGTCGACCGTCACCGAGAGGTTCTTCACCCAGCGCGGCTGGATGACCACGCCGACGGTGCCGATCTTCGCCGTCTCCGGCTCGAGGTCGGCGTGCTGCCCGCGTTGATCGAGCGGAGCTGCGTCGAGTCGTCCGTCGTTGTTCACGGCGCCGGCGCAGTTCGTGACCGAGCGGTTCGATCGTCGCGGGTCGCAGGACGTCGTCCGGGGTCGGTAGAGTCGCGTCGGGGCCGGGGGCCGCGCGCACGGGTCGAGGCGCTCGGGAAGTTCTCCGAGGCGCCGAGGTAGAGCTCGGTGATCGTCGGGGCGCGGAACGCGGTCGAGTAGGTGCCGCGCACCGTGACGTCCGGGAGGACGCGCCAGCGCGCGCCGAGCTTGTAGGTCCAGTCGCTGCCGAACGTCGAGTAGTCGAACACGCGCGCCGCGAGGCTCGCCTCGACGTCGTCGGCGAACGGCAGGCCGCTCACGATGGGGACGACGAGCTCGCCGTAGCCCTCGTGCACGTCGAACGCGCCGGAGGTCTCGCCGGTGGCGCCGCCCGTGCCCTCGCCCTTCGCGTTCATCGGGTCGGGGACGAAGGCGCCGGACTCGTGACGGAACTCGTAGCCGACGGCGAGGCCGACCGGACGGTCGGCGAAGAGCGGGAACAGGTCGCCGCCCACGTTCGCCTGGAACGAGGTGAGGGCGTTCGTGATGCGGTTCGGGCCGGTGAAGCTGATGTAGTTCACCATGTCCGGCGTGATCGCCGAGGAGCCGTGGAAGAGGTCGAGCGGCACGCAGTTCGGGATCGGGCTGCCCGCCGTCCCGCACCGCAGGACGTCGTCGGCCGTCCCGGCGACGCCGTCGAGCCCGACGTCGGTGAAGCTCGGGCCGAGCGCGTTCTGCAGGCGGCTCGCGATGAGGTTGCCGCGGTAGACCCAGGTGCCGACGGTGCGGCCGTAGTTGAGCGAGGTGTCCCACGACCAGCCGGAGAGCGGCCCGAGCGTGTCGGGGAGGGAGCCGTCGAGGCCGCCCACCAAGCGGAACGTGTCCACGTCCTGCTGCTGCATGCGCGGGCCCGCGGCCTCCATGCGCATCGTCAGGTTGTCGAAGTTCGCGGCCGAACGGGTTGTACGCGTTGTTCTCGGAGACGACGACGTCCACGCCGCCGGAGCCGATGATGAGCGGCTCGGGGGCGAGCTGCTGGGAGGACTTGCGGTTCGTGTAGGAGCCCTCGAAGAACGCGCGCACGGAGTCGGAGAGGCGCGCGTCGCCGATGGTGAAGAGGTTGATGCGCTGGTTCGGCGTGACGAGGTAGTTCGCGGGCTGGAAGTTGTACAGGTCGCCGACCGGCGCGATGGGCTCGACTCGAACGGACGGTACGAGCCGCACGCACCGGTCACCGGATCCAACCCGCGTGCCGCTGGGATCGAACGTGAACGACGACCCGCTGCGCGAGGAGGCCCTGCCAGACCGCGTTGCCCGCGTGGTACTGCGGGTTCGGCGACGTCGTCGCTCCCGGGAATGTTGTCTGGACCGGGCAGATCGGCGCAACCGGCCGGCGTCGAAGATGCGCCCGCTCGGTGCGCGCGAGCTGCCGACGCGGGTCACCTCACCGGTCGCGAAGTCGCGCTCGAGCTGGTAGCGGCTGAAGTCGCGGTCGCCCGCCCAGATGGTCTTCTGCTCGCTGTAGCCGGCGGAGAAGAGCACCGAGCCGCGGTCGCCGCGCGTGCCGGTGGTGAAGTTGACGTCGTACACCTCGCCGTCGCCGCGGCTCGAGACGCCGCCGTAGGCGTTCAGCTCGCTCGTGGAGAAGCCCTTCTTCGTGATGACGTTGATCACGCCGCCGATCGCGTCGGAGCCGTACACCGCCGAGGCGCCGTCCTTCAGCACCTCGATGCGCTCGATGGCCGCCGTCGGGATGGTGTTGAGGTCGACGCCGGAGCCGGTCTGCAGGCCGATGCCGGAGAAGACCATGCGGCGCCCGTTCAGGAGCACGAGGGTGCGCAGGTTGCCGAGGCCGCGCAGGTCGACGCGCACGGCGCCGCTGCCGCCGTTGTTCACCTGGGCGTTCACCGCGTTGCCCTGCTCGGGCATCGCCTGGAGGAAGTCGCCGAGGTTGACCTTGCCGCTCGCGAGGATCGCCTCGCGGCTGATCACGGTGACCGGCGCGGGCGTGTTGAGGTCCTTGCGGCGGATGCGGGTACCCGTGACGACGATCTCCTCGGTCTTCTCCTTGTCGCTCGCCCCGGTCGCGGCGGGCTGATCGCCGACGACCACGTCGGCGGCGGGCGGCGCGGCGGGAGGCGGCGTCGTCGCGTCCTGCGCGACCGCGACACCGGACGTGATGAGGGACACGAGCACTGTTGCCAGGCTCAGCACCTTGGGTCGAGGCATGGGCCAACTCCTGTGGGTGAGCGCACTGCGGGGGATCACGTAGCGTGTATTCCACGATGAGTGATCGTGGGCCGGGGGGATCCGACGGCAAGCGTCGAAGGCGTGGGCGACGTTCGACATTCGAATCAGTCGCCCAGTTAGCTACGCGGCGGGGAAATGTGTGTCAAGGCAGGAACGCGCGCTTTATTCCCGCCGGGGCGCGATTTATCCCCGACCGGGTGTCACGCGACCCGCTCTCGCCGGAGCGCCGCGAGGACGGCCGCGAGGTCGGGTGCGAGCGGGGCCGTGACCTCCACCCGCCCGCCTCCCGGCGCGTCGAACGCGACGCGAACCGCGTGCAGGAACTGGCGCCGGAGGCCCGATATCGCCGCGCCCTCCCCGCCGTAGAGGGCGTCGCCCGCCACCGGGTAGCCGAGGTGGGCGAGGTGCGCGCGGACCTGGTGCATGACCCCGGTGACGATCCGGACGCGGAGCAGCGTGTGGCGCTCGAGCCGCTCCTCGACCTCGTAGCGCGTCTCGGCCGCCCGGGGCCGCAGGCCCCTCGCCCGGAGGCGCTCCTCGGCGACCGCGTCCGGCGCGGCCACCGCCCGGCCGCCCCGCTGGGCGAGCGGCGTGGAGACGACGCCCCCCGCGACGACGCGCCCGGTGACGAGGGCGAGGTAGTCCTTCTCGACCCGGTGCTCCTGCAGCGCGGCGTGGACCGCGTCCCAGGTCTCGCGGTCGCGGGCGAAGACGAGGCAGCCGCTCGTGTCGAGGTCGAGGCGCTGCACCGCCCCGCCCTCCCGCGGATCCGGCGAGGCGTCGGCGCACTCCGGGTGGCGCGCCACCACCGCGTTCGCGAGCGTGCCGCCCTCGCCCGGCGCGAGGGGGTGCACCGCGACGCCCGGGGGCTTGTCCACCACGAGGAGGCGCGGGTGCTCGAGCAGGATCCGCAGCGGCGCCTCGGGCTCCGGCGCCGGGGCGCCGGCGGGAGCCTCGACCTCGAGGCTGACGAGCGCGCCGGGGCGCGCCGGATCGCTCGCCCGCGCCCGCCGGCCCGCGACGCGCACGTCCCCGAGCTGGAAGGCGCGCTTCACGGCGGCGCGGCCGAGGCCGAGCGCGTCGGCGAGGGCCCGGTCGAGGCGGCCCGTCGCGGTGAGCGGGAGGCGGAGCTCGTGTCTCGGCACGCGATTCACCCTCGGTTCACGCGCCCGGCTACCCGAAGAAGATCTCGGCGATCTCGAAGAGCTTCGGGTCGATGAGGTGCAAGGCCCTCGTCGCCTCCTCGAGCGAGACCGAGACGATGCTGTCGCCGTGCAGGGCCGCCATCTGCCCCCAGCGCCCGTCGCGGACGAGGTCGGCCGCGAAGACGCCGTAGCGCGTGCCGAGGACCCGGTCGCGCGCGGTGGGGGTGCCGCCGCGCTGGATGTGGCCGAGCACGGTGACGCGCGCCTCGATCTTGGTGCGCTTCTCGATCTCCTTCGCGATGTAGTCGCCGATGCCGCCGAGGCGGACGTGGCCGAACTCGTCGAGGCCGGCGGAGCTCGTCTCGTCCTTGCCGCGCTCGATCTGCGCGCCCTCGGCGACCACGATGATGGAGAAGCGCTTGCCGCGCGACTGGCGCGACAGGACGTACTGCGAGACCTGGTCGAGGCTCACCGGCCGCTCCGGCACGAGGATGACGTCCGCCCCGCCCGCGATCCCGCTGTGGAGCGCGATGTGGCCGGCGTGGCGCCCCATCACCTCGCAGACGATGACGCGGCTGTGCGCCTCGGCGGTGGTGTGGAGCCGGTCGATCGCCTCGGTGGCGATGCCCACGGCGGTGTCGAAGCCGAAGGTGTAGTCGGTGCCGGAGAGGTCGTTGTCGATGGTCTTCGGGACGCCGACCACCTTCATGCCCATGTCGAAGAGCCGCTTCGCGACGCCGAGCGTGTCCTCGCCGCCGATCGCGACGACCGCCTGGATGTTCTGCGTCTCGAGCGTGCGGAACACCGCCTCGACGCCGCCCTCGCGCTTGAAGGGGTTCGTGCGCGAGGTGCCGAGGATGGTGCCGCCGAGGTGGAGGATGCCGGAGACCGACTGGCGGTTAAGCCTGGAGTGGTTGCCCTCGATGAGGCCGCGCCAGCCGTCGCGGATGCCCGCGAACTCGAAGCCGTGCTGCTCGCCGCGCCGGACGACCGCTCGGATGACCGCGTTGAGGCCCGGGCAGTCGCCCCCGCCCGTCAGGATCGCAACCTTCATCTCGACTCGACCTCCGCTCCGAGGTGCATCCGGCTGGAGATAGACCGCCGGCTCGTCCCTCCGCAAGGAACCTTTGCGGTGGGGGCGATCGCGTGCTGCGGCTGCGGCCGCGTGCGGCCGGACCGGGAGTTCCCGGTTTCGACCGGTCCGGCCGCGCGACGGACGGCCGGGCGCGCACGGTTCCAACACGGGCGCGCGAACCGGGCGAACCGGACCGGGAGTTCCGGGTTTCGACCGGCGCGGCCGCGCGACGGACGGCGGGGCGCGCATGATCCGTAAGGATCCGGACGCTTGCTCGCGGCACGCCCCCTGCCACGGCGTCCCCCATGACCGTTCCTCGAAGGATCGTCGCAGGCGCCACCTATCTCGTCACGCGCCGCTGCGCGCAGCGGCAGCTCCTCCTCCGTCCATCGCGGAACACGAACCAGGTGTTCCTTTACGTGCTCGCGGTCGCGGCGAGCCGGTACAACATCCTGGTCCACGCCTTCTGCGTCCTCTCCAACCACGTCCACCTCGTCGTCTCCGACCCGGACGCGCGGCTGCCCGCGTTCCATCAGTTCCTCGACGCGCTCGTCGCCCGCGCCGTCAACGCGTCGCTCGGGCGCTGGGAGGCCTTCTGGGCCCCGGACACCTACAGCGCGGTGGCGCTCTCCTCCCCGAGCGACGTCGTCGACAAGGCCGCCTACGTGCTCGCCAACCCCGTCGCCGCCGGCCTCGTCGGCGCCGGGGAGCGCCTGGCCCGGCCTGTGGTCGGCGCCGGAGCGGGTCGGCGGCGACGCCTACGTCGTGAAGCGCCCCAAGCACTTCTTCGATCCCAAGGGCGTGCTTCCCGACGAGGTGACGCTCCACCTCACGACCCCGCCCGGCTTCGACTCGGCCGAGCAGTTCAGGGGCGAGCTCCAGCGCGCGCTCGAGGTGCTCGAGGCCGAGGCGCGCTCGCGCCACCGCGGCCGCCGCGGGTTCCTCGGCGTCGCTCGCGTGCTCGCGCAGAAGCCGACGGCGCGACCCGCTCCGCGGGAGCCTCGGCGCTCCCTGAGCCCGCGCGTCGCTGGGCGGGACAAGTGGAAGCGCATCGAGGCGCTCGGGCGGCTGGTGGAGTTCGTTCGCTCCTACCGGAGCGCGTGGAAGGAACGGCGCGCCGGAGACGTGGACGTCGTCTTCCCGCACGGCACCTACCTCTTGCGCGTCCTCCACGGCGTGCCGTGCGCCGGCGGCTGGGTAGGCCAGGCGCGCGCTGCCCAGCTCTGCAACATCTCCCTGCAAGAAGACCGCAATCGACGCGCCGCGACCCCGGCGAGGGATGCGTGCGCCTTCGCTGATCCAGCGCGCCGCGTCGTGAGGTCCGGTAAGTGGGAAACCGTGCCGGTCTGCGGCTGGGACGCGGGGAACTCTCGGTCGGGGTCGTCGCGGTCCGCCGTCGCCCTGGAACCGAGGTACGGAGCTGCGCGCTCGGCCGCGACGTACAGCTGCTCGACGCCGCGGCGCGCGACCGAAGGTCATCCTTCCCGCGGCCGCCGCGGCCCGCGCCGCCGCGTCACCATCTGCACGACGCCGAGGAAGAGCTGGCGCTCGGTGTAGACGCGGCGCCCGCGGTACTCGCCGCGCCGGTAGAAGGCGCTCGGGCGCTCGAGCCACATGCGCGCGCGGACGAGCCCGTGCATCGCGAACGGCGCGACGATCTCGGCGGGCGCCGTCTCGAGGTAGCGGTCGACGAGCGCGCCGCACCCGCCGGTCGTACTCGGCGAGCGGCAGCCGGGAGTGGAGCCGCCCCCGGTGCAGGGTGCCGTCGAAGCGCGTCGACGCGTGGTAGAGCTCGTGCACGATCGTCGCGATCCGCTCGCGCGGGGTCGAGTCGAGGAACCAGAGCGGGCGCAGCGTGATGACGTAGAGGATCTTCCGGCCCTTCACGCGGATGAGCGGCTTGCGGCGCGCGCCGTCGCCGCTGCGCGCGCGCGTCTCCTTGAAGTGGGCGGGGCGGATCGTCCCGCGCGAGGCGCGCCTCGCCTCCCCGGCGACGACCAGGACGCGCGACGCCCGGACGTGCGCCAGCTCGGGGAGCCGGGAGGCGGCGTCGCGGACCAGCCGCTTGACCGCGAGCGTCACGTTCGGCCTCTCCACGAGCGGCAGGATGACGGAGGGGGGCGGAGCGCACAAGGTGCGTGCGGTCGCGCCCCGCCGGTCGCTTGAACGCCCTCCCGGGGGCCGCTAGCATGATCGCCGATGGCCGCGCTCCTCGCCGTCCTCGCCGTCGCCGCCTTCGCCGCGCTCGCCTTCGGCGTCGTGCGCCGGCTCCGGGCGCACGCGGAGGACGTCGAGGCGCTCTCGGAGCGCGTGCGGGAGCTGTCCGCGCGGCTCGAGGCGACCGAGCTGGACGCGGCGAACGCGCTCGCGCAGGCGGACGTCGCCGAGAGCGTGCTCCTCGACAAGGGCGTCGCCGACGAGGATGACCTCGAGGCGGCGCGCGCCCGCTCCGGCGCGCCGGACGCCTCCGGCCACGCGCGCGTGCGAGGCGAAGACGAGCTGCACTGAGCCGTCGGCCGGACGGCGTGAGGGGTCGCATGGGGAACTTCGCGCCGATCACGATCGAGCAGTACCAGGACCTGCTCGTCCGCCTCGTCGCGACCCACGACAATCTCGTCGCGGCGGAGTCCGCGGGCGATCGCGCCGTCGCGGAGAAGCTTCGGACCGGGCTCCACCGGCTGATGGAGCGGGCGCGCGAGGTCACCCGCGACGGCGGGGCGTGATCCCACGCCGGTCGCTCGACGGCCGAGGCAACGCTCGGGGCTGAGCGCGGTTCCACCGCTCGCCCCTCGACAGGCTCAGGGCGAGCGGTCCCTGCCCGAGTGACCGGCAGCGGGGCCTGAACGGCCTTCGGGCGGCGCGCCGAGGTTTCGCGGCGTGGGGGCCGCGATCAGCGCTGCGGCCGCGACCGGCCGCCGGTCCGTGAGCCGCCCCGGCCCGCGCCCGGCCCGCCCCGCCCGCCGGCGCCGCGGCCCTTGCCGCCACCCCGGCTACCGCCGAAGCCGCCGCGGCCCTCGCCGCCGGTCCTTCCACCCGCGGAGCCGCTCCGGCCGCCCTTGCCGCCGCCTCGTCCACCCCCGAAGCCGCCGCGTCCGCCGTCGCTGCCACCCCGTCCACCCGCGAAGCCGCCGCGCCCACCCGCGCGCCCGCCCTCGCCGCCCCGTCCAGCCGCGAAGCCGCTCCGCCCGCCCTCGCCGCCGCCCCGTCCACCCGCGAAGCCGCTCCGGCCGCCCTCGCCGCCCCCCGTCCACCGGCGAAGCCGCCGCGGCCGCCTGCGCGTCCGCCGCCGCCTCGTCCGCCCGCGGCGCCGCGCCCGCCCCCGCCGCCGGTCTTCCCTCCCCCGCCGCCGCGCCCGCCTCCGCGCCGCGCGCCGAAGCTGCCGCGCGTCCGGCGGCGCGGACCGCTCCGGGCGCTCGCCTCGGCCTCGCGCTCCGCGGCCACCGCGACGTCGCGCTCGCGCTCCTCGGCCGGGGTGAGCGGCTCGTAGCGGGGCTTTTGCGGGTGCCTGCGATAGACGAGCACCGTGCGCCCGAGCACCTGGGCGATCTGCGCGCTCGCCGCCTCGCCGAGCCGCTCCGCGGCCTCGAAGCGGTCCTCCGGGCTCTCGGTGCCGACCTTCACCTTCACGAGCTCGTGGGCGCCGAGCTGCTCGTCGAGCTGGCGGACGACGGCGTCGGTGACGCCCTCCTTGCCGACCTGCACGACGGGCGACAGGTGGTGCCCCTCGCCGCGCAGCGTCTTGCGCAGCTTCGTCGAGGGCATGAGGGAGCGCTTCTTCGGGTTCGTCGGTGCGGGCATCGATCCTTCCGGCGGCTACTTCCTGAGGTACTTGAGCTCGCGCTGCAGCTCGGCGTGGTCCGGCGCGACGGCGAGGCCGCGCTTGAGCTGCCTCTCGGCGAGGGCGAGGTCCCCCGCGAGCTTCGCCATCTGCCCGAGGAAGAGGTAGCCCTGCGCGCAGCGCGGATTCTTCTTGAGCGCGGCCTCGATCTCGCCGCCGCTCGGGGAGAGCTGCTTCCGCTTCTCCGGCGCGAGGAGGAAGTCGCACCACGCCTTCCACATCCCGAACTCGGCCTCGTCCGGGTTGAGCGCCATGGCGTCGGTGAAGCGGGCGAGCGCGTCGGCGTACTTGCGCGCCTTCACGAGGAGCGTCCCCTCCTGGAAGGTGCTCTCGGCCTTGAAGATGGCCATCACGTCGATGTTCGCGGGCCCGCCGGACTTCAGCTCCTCGAGGTAGGCGGCGCGGGAGGCGTCGTCGCCGAGCACCGACCAGGCCTCGCTCACCTTCGCGAAGACGTCGGCGCAGAGCTTCCGCACCTCGGGCGGCGCGCCGGCGGGGACGGCGTCCGGGTGGTAGGTCTTCGCGAGCTGGAAGTAGGCGAGCTTGATCTGCGGGCCCGCGGCGTCGCGCTTGAGGCCGAGCACCTCGAAGTGGTCGGCCTCGGCGAGCTTCTTCACGCGCGCGTCGAGCGCGGCCTTGTCGAGCGCCGGGGGGACCGCGGGTGCGGTCGCGGAAGCGGCTGCCGGCGCCGGGCGGGGCGCGGGCGGCGCGGCCGCGGGGCGAGCCCCGGGTGCCGGGGGGCGCGCGGCGGCCGGCGCTCCCGTGGGCTGCGCGGCGGGCGCAGCGGGGCGGACGGGGGCGGCGGCGCGGGCGGGCGGGGCGCCGCGGGGGGGACGGGAGCGGCAGGCTGCGCGCCGGGCGGGCGGGGCGCCGCGGCGGCGGGCCTCGCCGCCGGTGCTGGCGCCGGCGGTCGCGTCCCGGCGGGCGGCGTGGCCGGGGCGGGCCTCGCGCCCGGCGCCGGCGGGCGGGGCGGGGCGGCGGCGACTCCCGGCGCGGCGGGAGCGGCGGGAGCCGCCGTCGCGCCCTTGCGCGAGGCGCCGAAGGCGACGAGGTCGGTCTCGCCGAGCAGGAGCGCGAGGCGCAGGACGGTGAGCGTCTCCGCGGGGCTCGCCGCCGCGATCTCGGCCGGGCTGCGCACGCCGTCGAAGAGCTGCACGGCGCGCGTCTCCTGCGGCGTGAGGCGCAGGTCCTCGACGCGCAGGCGGCCGCCCACGCGGGCGGCGGCGCGGTGCTCCCGGTCGCCGAGCCGGCGGAGGAGCGCGGTCGCGTCCAGGGCGCGGACGGCGGCGCCGAGCATCGCGAACGGCGCGCCGAGCGGGAAGGCCGAAGGCGGCGGCGCGGCGTCCGGCTTCCACGCCCAGCCGCCGGCCTCCACCGCGAGCGCCCGCTGCACGAGCGCGGCGCCGTGCTCCTGGAGGAGGGCGGCGACGTCGGCGGGGTTCACGAGCTTCGCGGCGATGAGCGAGGCGGCGAAGTCGCCGCCCGCGGCGGCCTTCGCCCCCTCGGCGCGGACGCGGCCCTCCTCGGAGAGCGCGCCCCGGCGCACGAGGAAGCGGCCGAGGTCGTCCTCGGGGTCGGTCGAGGCGGCGTGCTCGACGGTGCCGCGCCGGAAGGAGAGCGCGTAGGACCTCCCCTCCGGCGAGAGCGTGAGGCGTCCGGTCGCCTTGAGCGCGGCGGCGAGCGCGAAGAGGCGCAGCGGGCTCTCCCTCGCGAGCGTCCCCTCGTGCGCGAGCCCCGCCGCGATGGCGGCGTCCGCGCCCACCTCGCGGGCGGCGAGGCCGTACGACGCGGCGCCGGCCGCGGTCGCGGTCGCCGTGGCGGCGGGCGCCGGGCGCGGGACCGCCGCGGCGGGCTGCACCGCCCGCGCCGCCGTCGGCGGCGGGCGGTAGTCCGCCGCGACCCGCTCGAGCCTGGGCGGCCCGCCGGGTGCGGGGGCCCCGGGCCCGGCCTTCGGCTTCTCCTCCGACACGAACGGCTAGAGTACCACCGTCTCGCGGTACTCGCCGAAGACCTCGCGGAGCGCGTCGGAGATCTCGCCGAGCGTCGCCTCGGCCTTCACGGCGGCGTGGATCGCCGGCATGAGGTTCTCCTTCCCCTTCGCCGCCGCCCGCACCGCGTCGAGCGCCTGCTTCGTCGCCGCGCCGCTCCGGCGCTTGCGGAACGCGACGAGCCGCGCGACCTGCTGCTCCTCGAGCGCGGGATCCACCTTCATCACCGTGACCGGCGGATCGTCGGCCTTGTAGGCGTTCACGCCCACGACGACCTGCTCCTTCGCCTCCACCTGCTTCTGCCAGGCGTAGGCGGCCTCCTGGATCTCGCGCTGCACGTAGCCCTTCGAGATGGCGTGGACCATGCCGCCCATCTCGTCGATCTTCCGGATGTACTCGCGGGCGCGCTCCTCGATCTCGTCGGTCATCGCCTCGACGGCCCAGCTGCCGCCGAGCGGGTCGATGACGTCGGCGGCGCCGGACTCGTTCGCGACGATCTGCTGGGTGCGCAGGGCGATGCGCGCCGACGCCTCGGTGGGGAGGCCCAGCGCCTCGTCGCGCGAGTTCGTGTGGAGCGACTGCGTCCCGCCGAGCACCGCCGCGAGCGCCTGGATCGTGACGCGCACGACGTTGTTGTCGGGCTGCTGGGCGGTGAGCATCGAGCCCGCGGTCTGCGTGTGGAAGCGCAGCATCATCGAGCGCGGGTCCTTCGCCTTGAACCGCTCCTTCATGATGCGCGCCCAGAGGCGCCGCGCCGCGCGGAACTTCGCGACCTCCTCGAGGAGGTTGTTGTGGGCGTTGAAGAAGAAGGAGAGCCGCCCGGCGAAGGCGTCCACGTCGAGCCCGGCCTTCACCGCGGCGTCCACGTACTGGATGCCGTCGGCGAGCGTGAAGGCGACCTCCTGCACCGCGGTCGAGCCCGCCTCGCGGATGTGGTAGCCGGAGATCGAGATCGGGTTCCACTTCGGCATCACCTTCGCGGTGTACGCGAAGATGTCGGTGATGAGGCGGAGCGACGGCTCGGGCGGGTAGATGTACGTCCCGCGCGCCGCGTACTCCTTGAGGATGTCGTTCTGGATCGTGCCCTGGAGGTCTCCGGGCGCGACGCCCTGCTTCTCGCCCACCGCCTGGTAGAGCGCGAGCAGGATTCCCCCGGTCGCGTTGATGGTCATCGACGTCGACACGGTGCCGAGCGGGATGCCGTCGAGGAGGACCGACATGTCCTCGATGGAGTCGATGGCGACGCCGACCTTGCCCACCTCGCCCTTCGCGCGGGGGTGGTCGGAGTCGCGCCCCATCTGCGTGGGCAGGTCGAACGCCACGGAGAGGCCGGTCTGCCCGGACTTGAGCAGGTAGTGGTAGCGCTTGTTCGACTCCTCGGCGGTGCCGAAGCCGGCGTACTGGCGCATCGTCCAGAAGCGGCCGCGGTACATCGTCGACTGCACGCCGCGCGTGAACGGGTACTCGCCGGGCAGGCCGAGCCGCTCCTCGAGCCCGGGCTTCACGTCGGAGGCGTCGTAGACGGGCTCCTCGCGCAGCCCGCTCGTCGTCTCGAACCGCGCCCGCCGCTCCGGCGCCTTCTTCACGGCCTTGCCGTACGTCCCCTCGAGCCAGCGCTTCTTGTCCATGTCGGTCCTTCCGCTCGGGCCCGGGGCCCATTTCGGAGGTGGTGAGCGCCGCGGGCGCGTGCCGCGGCTTCAGTCGATCGCGCAGAGCTTCGCGTTGCCCTCGACGGCCTGCCCCTCCTGCACGTGGAGCTCGACCACCCTGCCGTCCTTCGGGCTCTTCAGCTCGTTCTCCATCTTCATCGCCTCGACGACGACGACGGGCTGCCCCGCCTTCACCTCGTCGCCGACCTTGCAGAGCACCTTCACGACCTTGCCGGGCATGGGCGAGGTGAGGGTCTGCTTCCCCTGCACCGTGAACTTCCCCGCGGCCCGGCGCATGCGGAGCGTCTTCTCGTCCAGGAGCTCGAGCGGGAGGACCGCGTGGCGCAGCCGCACGTTCACCTGGGAGCCGCGCCAGTCGAGCATCGCCGAGTAGCTCGAGGTGTCGACGATGAGCGAGAGCGTGCCGTAGTCGTGGCGGAAGGCGTCCACCACGTGGATCTTCCCGCGCAGCCGCACCTCGTAGGTGCCCGGCCGCAGCGCGCGGACCTCGACCGGCTCCTCCCGGGCGCCGCCGTCGAGCAGGGCCACGTAGGCGCTCACGGCCGCCCCCCGCCGCGCAGGCCGCGGGCGCGCCCTATCCGCGCCCAGGTCGAGCGGCCGGCGCCGTGGCCGGCGCGCGCGGCGAACGCCTCGGCCTCGTCGTGGTCGCGCTTGAACGCGGCGATCGCGGCCGCGATGAGGGCGACCTCCTCGAACACCGGATCGGCCGGGCGCAGCAGCTCCCGCTCGTAGCGCTCGCAGAAGCCGGTGTCGTAGTCGCCCCGGCGGAAGGCCGGGTGCTCGAGCGCGGCGGTGAGCCAGGCGACGTTCGCGGTGATGCCGTGCACCGTGTACTCGCCGAGGGCGCGCACGAGCCGGTCGATGGCCTGATCGCGCGTCGGCGCCCAGGCGACCACCTTCGAGATCAGCGGATCGTAGTACTGCGAGACCACCCAGCCGCCGTACACCCCGGAGTCGTCGCGGACGCCGGGCCCGCCCGGGACCCGCAGGTAGGTGATCTTGCCGGGCGACGGCATGAAGCGCCGCGCCGGGTCCTCCGCGTAGACGCGCGCCTCGATGGCGTGGCCGCGCCGCACCACCTGCTCCTGCGCGAGGATCGGCTCGCCGCGCGCCACCTCGATCTGCATGCGGACGAGGTCGAGCCCGGTGATCATCTCGGTGACCGGGTGCTCCACCTGCAGCCGCGTGTTCATCTCGAGGAAGTAGAAGTTCCGGTGGGCGTCGAGGAGGAACTCGACGGTGCCGGCCCCCACGTACCCCACGGCCCGGGCGGCGCGCACCGCGACCGCGCCCATGATCTCGCGGAGCCCGTCGTCCACGATCGCGCTCGGGCTCTCCTCGATGACCTTCTGGTTGCGGCGCTGCACCGAGCACTCGCGCTCGCCGAGGTGGATGCAGCGGCCGTGCGCGTCGGCGAAGATCTGCACCTCGACGTGCCGGGGCTTCTCGAGGAACTTCTCGAGGTAGAGCCGGTCGTCGCCGAAGGCGCTCGCCGCCTCCCGCCTCGCGGACTGCCAGAGCGCCGGGAAGTCCTCGCTCCGGTCGCACTTCTTCATGCCCTTCCCGCCGCCCCCGGCCGCGGCCTTGATCATCACCGGGTAGCCGAGCTCGTCGGAGAAGGTGCGCGCCTCGGCCTCGTCCGGGATCGGCGCCGCCGAGCCCGGGACCGTGGGGACGCCGGCGGCGGCCATGCGCGTGCGGGCGGTGGTCTTCACGCCCATGGCGTCGATCGCCTCGGCGGGCGGCCCGATGAAGGCGATGCCGGCCCTGTCGAGGGCCCGGGCGAGCTCGGCGCGCTCGGAGAGGAAGCCGTACCCGGGGTGGACGGCGTCCGCGCCGGTCTTCTTCGCCGCGTCGACGATCTTCTCGACCGCGAGGTAGCTCTCGGTGGAGGGCGCGGGGCCGATGTGCACCGCCTCGTCGGCCTTGCGGACGTGGAGCGAGCCGCGGTCCGCCTCGGAGTAGACGGCGACGGTCCGGATCCCCATCTCCGCGCAGGTGCGCATCACGCGCACGGCGATCTCGCCGCGGTTGGCGACCAGGATCTTCTGGATCGTCCGCTTCGGGCTCATGCGTTCCGGGGTCCGGACCATACCCGCGCGCGCGCGCCCGAGTAAAGCGCCGCCGCCCTCGCCGGGCGCCCGCGGCGCGCCCCGCCCCGCGCGCGCCCGGGCGTCGTGCCGCGGCCCCGGGACGGGGGGTTCCTTGCCCCTCCCCGCGCCCCCACGATGCCGTCGTGGGTGACGAGGCGCTCCATCGCGAGGCGGCCGGCGGAGCGCGGGCAGGGGAGGCGCTCGCCGCGCCCCTCGAGCGACTCCTCGCGATCGAGCCCGACGGCCGCGCGCCGCGGCGGCTCGCGAGCGCGATCGCGGACGCGGTCCCGTCGGCCGACACCGCGTTCCTCGCCGCGCGCGGCGAGGGCGGCCGGCTCGAGGTGCTCGCCGCGGTGGGGCCGGCCCCGGCGCTCGAGACGATCCCGGGCGGCCTCGCCGAGGACGCGCTCGCCGCGCGGGAGCTGCGCGTCGCGCCGTACCCGGCCTCGCCGTTCCCGGAGGGCACGCGCGTCGGCGCCGCAGCGCCCGGCTTCGCCGGTCAGACGGCGTGCGCCCTCCTCCTGGGCTCGCGGAGCGTGGACGCGCTCGACCCGGCCGCGCTGCTCCTGCTCCGCGTCGCCGCCGACCGCGCCGCGCTCGCCCTGGAGTGCACGCGGCTCGAGGCGGAGCGCGCCTCCGCCGCCGACGCGGTGCGCCGCGTCGAGGCCGACGTGGAGAGCCGGCGCCGGACCGTCGACTACATCCTCGGCATCGTCGGCCACGACCTGCGCAACCCCCTCGGCGCCGTGCACATGTCGGCGGCGCTCCTCCAGAAGAAGGGCGGGCTCGCCGGCTGGCAGGCGCGCACCGTCGAGCGGATGCGCTCCTCGGCCGGGCGCATGGGCCGGATCATCGCGGACCTCCTCAGCTACACGCGCACGCGGCTCGGCAACGGGCTCCCCATCGCGCGGCGCCCGGCCCGGCTCGACGAGATCGTTCAGCGCGTCGTGGACGAGCTCTCGGCGGCGAACGCCGATCGCGAGATCTCGGTGCGCTGCGCGGGGGACGTCTCGGGCGAGTGGGACCCCGACCGGCTCGAGCAGGTGGCCTCGAACCTCGTCTCGAACGCGGTGGACCATGGCGATCCGGCCACGCCGGTGCGCGTGGAGGTCGAGGGCGAGGCGGAGCAGGTCGTGCTCCGCGTGCGGAACGAGGGGCCGCCCGTGCCGCCCGAGGTGCTGGGGCACCTGTTCGAGCCGTTCTCCCGCGGCCCGGACGAGAAGAGCCGCAAGGCGTCCGGGCTCGGCCTCGGGCTCTACATCTCGCGCGAGATCGTCCGCGGCCACGGCGGCGAGATCGGCGCGGCCTCGAACGGGGAGACCGTCGTCACCGTGCGCCTCCCCCGCCGGGCGCCCGCGCCCGCGGCCTAGCCGCCCCGCCTACCGCGCCGCCCGCCAGAGATCCGCGATGTGCGGCGGGAGGCGCTCCGCGATCGCCTGCGCGTCCTCCGGCGCGAGCACGGCCTGCGCCGCGGCGAACACCGCGCGCACGTACTCGGCGGCGCGGCGCGGCGGGTGGAGCACGAGGCCGGCCACCTCGACGAGGTACTCGCCCACGTCCACCGGCGCCGGCACGCGCGCGTTCAGGTTCAGCTCCGCGTCGGCGAGCTCGCGGGCGAGGTGGGGCGGGAGCCTCGCGAGCAGCGCGCCGAGCGGCTCGCCCTCGAGCGCCGGGCGGAGCGGGGCGAGGACCGCGAGCAGGACCTTCTCGGGGTCCGCCTCCGAGCCGAGCCGGCCGGCGAGCGCCTCGACGAGGTCGCGCGGCTCGCGCAGGGGCCTCCACTCGGCGCGCCCGTCCAGCTCGGCGGGGCCGACGAGCCCCGGGATCGCACCGCCCACGCCGCCCCTCACCGCGTACGCGCTCGCCATGCCGACAAGGTGAGGCGCGCCACGCGCGAGTGGACCCCCCGGAGCTCGCAGGGGCGCTGGGAAGCGGAAGCGCGGCTCCGCGTCGCCGGGCAAGGCGCGAGCCGATGGCTCCCCCACCGAGACGTCCCGATCAGGTGCGGGCGCGCGGCCGGTTCTCCTCCGGCAGCGCCGCCGCCAGCGCGTCGCGGACGGCGGCGCGGAGCGCGTCGATCGAGGGGTGGTCGCCGGGGGAGACCGGGTCGAGCACCCGCACGCGCGCGCGCATCCCCTGCCGGAGGACCACGCCGGTCCGCGGGAGGGAGTCGAAGGTCCCGGCGATCGCGACGGGGAACACCGGGCACCCCGCGTCGAGGGCGAGGCGGAAGGCGCCGTCCTTGAAGGGCTGGAGGCGGCCGTCGCGCGAGCGGGTGCCCTCGGGGAAGAGGAGCACCGGCACGCCGCGCGCGAGGTGGGCGCGGCAGTGGGCCATCATGTGGCGCGCCGACTCCGGGTCTCCGCGCCGGACCCGCACGTAGTCGTTGAGCGCCATGTTCCAGCCGACGACGGGGAGCCGGAACAGCTCCGCCTTGGCCACCCACTTGAAGGGGCGGAACAGCCCGTAGAGGACGAGGATGTCGAGCAGCGAGAGGTGGTTCGCGACGATCACGGCCGCGCCCCGCCACGGGAGCTTCTCCCGCCCCTCGACGCGCAGCCGCCAGAACGGGTTCAGCGCGAGGTAGAGGCTCGCCCACGCGCACGAGTAGAGGTGGAGCGCGAGGCGGCGCCGGTCGAAGGGGGCGGCCGCGACGAACACGGCGAGCGCGCCGGCGAAGAGGACGGGCATCGTCAGGACCACGAAGGCCCAGTAGAGGAGCGAGAAGGCCGCGAGCACGGCGCGCATCCTCGCACGGCGCCGGCCGCGCGATCACCGGCCGGAGCGGGCCGGCGCTCCGGCCACCGCCTCGAGGATGCGCTCGAGCCCGAACTTCGGCAGGTGCAGGTAGCCGGCCCAGGCGGCGGCGGCGAGGACGCCGTCGGCGAGCCAGTCCATCATCCACTCGCCGGCGAAGCGCGCCTCGCGCTGCTTCAGCCCCGCGCCGCCCTCGCGGGCCCAGCGGCGGTTGTACCGCTCGTGCACGCCCACGGGCGGCGCGAGCACGAGCGGCAGGCCGAGCGCGGCGTAGAAGGTGAGCTCGGACGGCTTCGTCCAGAGGACGTCGGTCTCGGCGAGGAGCGCGTTGAAGCGCGCGTAGTACTCGGGGAAGGAGGGCGCGCGCAGGATTTGGACCGCGCCGCCGAGGAGCGGCTCGAGCCCGGCCCGCGCGACGTCCTCCCTGAAGCGCGCCTCGACCTCGGCGCGCACGCCGGCCACGAGCGCGATGCGGACGCGCCCCTCCTCGAGCGCGCGGCGGAAGCCGGGCAGCGCCTCGCCGGCGACGCCCGCCTGCGCCCCGGCGCCGCCCACCGCGAAGGTGACGAGCGGGGGCCTGCCCTCCTGCTCGCGGGGCAGCGGCCCGAGGAAGTGGGCGAGCTCCTCGGGGATGGCGCGGCGGAGCTCCCGGGCGGGGTCGAGCCGCACGAGGCGGGCGGCGAGGTTCGCCTTGAGGACGGGGAGCGCCGGCCCGCCGACGAGCGCCGGCGGGAGCGGGAAGCCGGTGAACGTGATGCGCTCCTCCGGGACGCCGTAGGAGCGCAGCCGCCGCGCCGCGCGCCGCGTCGGGACGAGGTAGTGGATGCGCGTGCGGGCGGCGTCGACGGGCGCCCAGATCCGGTTCACGTCGCTGTCCGTCACGACGCAGAAGATCGCGTCGAGCCCGGCCCGGTCGGCGACGATCGCCGGGGAGTAGAAGGTGGTGAGGAGCGGCGCGCCGCTCCGGCGCAGGTGCGCGACGAGCCCCTGGCCGAGGTTCCGGCGCACCAGCCGCTCGAGGGTGAGGACGCCGCGCGTCGGCGCCGAGAGGTCGCGGTAGGGGTGGAGCCGCGGGATGTCGGTGAGCGCGTCGAGGGCGTAGCGCAGCGGCGCGCCGAGCACCGGCACCTGCGAGAGGCGCGAGACCCCTTCGTACGTCCGGCGCACGCGGCGCCAGAGCTTCTCCTCGGCGGCGGCGACGAGGGGCGGCCGGTCCACGTGCAGGACCTCGGTGCCGAGCGCCTCGGCGAGCGGGGCGGCGGCCCGGAGGTGCCCGTAGCCCATCTCCACGGCGACGACGACGGGCTTCGCGGGCGGGGCGGGCTCCATGGCCGGCGGAGCCTACCGCACCCCACCCCGGCCGGCGGGGCCCCCCGCCGATCGGGCTCCTCCCCCATGCCGCGCCGCGGCACGGGGGAGAAGGTGCGCACGGGTAAGCGCAGCCCTTGCACCACCCCGCCAGACTGCGACAGAATCTGCCCCTTTTTGACGCACCTTCTTCACTTCGGTTCGCCGGGGAGCCGCCCGCGCGCCCCGCACGCCCGCAAGCCGGACTTCACTTCTCGAGAGGAACGAGCCCCATGTCGACGAAGGCGCTGAAGCCCACCCTGACGAACCCGCTCGATCCGCCGGAGAAGGTGGAGTTCAACATCCCGGGCGAGATCGCCCGCGAGACCGGCGGCTACGAGGACGCGATGCGCGAGGGGTACGACCTCGTGCAGCGCCCCATCCGGTCCGTCAGCATCGAGCAGATCGAGAAGCAGCACGCGAAGAAGCGCATGACGGTGTGGGAGCGGATCCGGGTCCTCAGCGAGAAGGACCCCATCGTCCTCTTCCAGAACTGGGGCAAGAACCTCGACGGCGCCTCGCTCGTCACCGCGGTCCTGAACATCAACGGCCGCGACGTCGCCTGCTACGGCCACGACTTCACCGTCCGCGCGGGCTCCATGGACGCGACGAACGGCTCGAAGCTCGCCCGCCTCTTCCGCCTCGCCGGCGACCGCGGCATCCCGCTCATCGGCATGAACGACTCCGCCGGCGCCTACGTCCCGGCCGGCGTCGGCGGCCTCGACGGCTACGCCGAGGCGTTCACGGCGCTGCGCAAGATCTCCGGCGTCGTGCCCTCGATCATGTGCATGTTCGGCTTCAACGCGGGCGGCGGCTCGTACCTCCCGCGGCAGGGCAGCTTCGTCATCCAGCCGGCCGACACCTTCTTCGGCCTCACGGGCCCCGGCGTCGTGAAGAGCGTGCTCGGCGAGGACATCAACGCCGAGGACCTGGGCGGCCCGAAGGTCCACGGCGCCTCCGGCGTCGCCGACCTCACCGTGGCGGACGAGCTCGCCGCGCTCCGCCAGGCGGTGCGCCTCCTCGGCTACCTGCCGGACAACAACGGCGTCGCCGCGCCGTTCGAGCAGACGAGCGATCCGCTCGACCGCAAGACCTGGGAGATCAACACCCTCCTCAAGAAGGCCTTCAACTCCCCGGCCGGCTTCAACACGCCGTTCGACGTGTCGATCATCATCCAGGCGGTCTGCGACTACGGCGACTACTTCGAGATGCAGCCGGAGCGCGCGCGGGAGGTGGTCACCGCCTTCGGCCGCCTCGGCGGGCACGTCGTCGGCTTCGTGGCGAACAACAGCGCGGTCGCCTCCGGCCAGATCGACTGCGACTCCGCGGTGAAGATCGCGAGGTTCGTCCGCTTCTGCAACATCTACAACATCCCCATCATCTTCATGGAGGACACGACGGGCTTCTTGCCGGGCCGCGAGCAGGAGGCGCGCGGCATCGTGCAGGCGGGCCGCTCGATGCTCGACGCGATCGTCGACGTCCGCACGCCGCGCATCCTGCTCATCCTGCGGAACGCCTTCGGCGGCGCGTACGCGTCCTACAACAACTACCCGACCGGCGCCGACCTCGTCCTCGCGCTCCCCACCACGCGCCTCGCGGTGATGGGCCCGGCGGGCAAGGAGTTCGTCTACAAGGACGAGCTGCGCAAGGTCCGCGGCCAGGCCGCCGAGATGGTGAAGAAGGGCGCCGCGCAGCGCACCGCCGCCGGGATGGAGGGGGCGGCGGCGAAGAAGGACGCCGAGAAGGAGGCGGGGGAGTGGCTGAAGCAGCAGGAGGCCGCCCTGAACCGCCGCTACGAGAAGGAGCTCATGAACCCGAAGGAGGGCCTCGCCCTCGGCTCGATCTCGTCGCTCGTCATGCCCACCGACCTGCGCCAGGAGCTCGGCAAGAACCTCGGCTTCCTGCTCCGCCACTACAAGCCGTCGCCCATGACCGGCCCGCAGCGCGAGTTCCACTAGCCCGCGCGCGATCCGACACCCGCCCTTTTCACGACACCTGGAGGAGACGATGGCTCCCACCGTTGACTGGTACAAGGACAACCCGCTCACCCACCGCGACCGCCGGCTCGGCCAGTCCTCTTCCGCGTGGGTGCGCTCGTTCGCCTGCGAGGACCTGAAGCCGCTCATCGTCTGCCGCGGCCCGATCCGCAAGGAGGCGATGGACGTCTTCGAGGAGATGGGGATCACCCGCTACGGGATCCTGCTCTCCGAGAAGGACTCCATCGTCTACCCGAACGCCCTCGCGCCCGAGCTCCGGCAGCTCACCGACACGAGCCGCGTCCACCGCGTCCCCGACTACTCCGGCGCCACCAAGGAGGAGCGCGTCGAGCGCATGCAGCAGATCGTGCAGATCGCGCGGGACAACGGCTACGACTCGGTCTTCGCGGGCTACGGCTTCATGGCGGAGGACGAGGAGTTCGTCGCGACCCTCGAGAAGGCCGGCCTCAAGTTCATCGGCCCGAACTCGGTGACGCAGGCGCGCGCCGGCAAGAAGGACGAGGCGAAGCGCACCGCCCTCGAGGTGAAGGTCTCGACGACGCCGGGCGTGAACAACGTCACCGCGCGCACCCTCGTCGCGAAGCACAAGACCCGCAAGCAGCTCCTCGCCCTCGCCGAGGCGGAGGGGCTCGCCCTCGACGCGAAGGTGGCGAAGGACGAGAAGCTCTCGCTCGAGGACCTCGCCGACCAGATCCTGACGGCGTCGTACGCGAAGGGCCTCGACCTCTACTCGATCGACGAGCTCGGCGCGCAGGTGCAGCGCGAGGTCACCGAGATGTTCACGAAGTACCCCGGCAGCCGCGTGCGCCTCAAGGCGATCGGCGGCGGCGGCGGCAAGGGGCAGCGCATCCTCGGCGGGATCCTCCTCTCGCTCGTGAACCCCGACCCGAAGCTCATCGCCGAGGCCGCCGGGGAGGCGCCCGCGATGGTCCGCGAGGTGCTGAACGAGGTGAAGGCGACGGGCGTCGGCGACAACAAGAACGTCCTCATCGAGCTCAACATCGAGCAGACGCGCCACAACGAGATCCAGCTCCTCGGCAACGGGAAGTGGTGCATCTCCCTCGGCGGCCGCGACTGCTCGCTGCAGATGCACGAGCAGAAGCTGCTCGAGATCTCGGTGACGCAGGAGGGGCTCGCCGCCGCCATCGCCCGGGCCGAGAAGGCCGGCCGCAAGGAGGAGGCGAAGGCGCTCCAGACCGACCTCGAGATCCTGAAGCGCATGGAGGACGACGCGGCCCGCTTCGGCGCCGCGGTGGGCCTCGACTCGGCGTCGACCTTCGAGTGCATCGTCGACCGCGACCGCTACTACTTCATGGAGGTGAACACCCGGATCCAGGTGGAGCACCGGGTGACCGAGCTCTGCTACCGGCTCGAGTTCGCGAACCCCGACGATCCGGGCGACACCTTCGTGGTCGAGTCGCTCGTCGAGGCGATGGCGCTGCTCGCCCGGCACAAGGAGCGGCTGCCCAGGCCGCGGCGGGTCCCCCGCTTCGCCGCCGCCGCCGAGGCCCGCCTGAACGCCACCGACGCGTCGCTGTCGCCCCACGCCGGCGGCCTGATCCGCTTCTGGTCGAAGCCCATCGAGGGCGAGATCCGCGACGACCAGGGCATCAGCCTGCCGAACCCGGACACGGGCATGTTCATGCGGTACCGCGTGGCCGGCGCCTACGACTCGAACATCGCCCTCCTCCTCACGAAGGGCGAGGACCGGCTCGACAGCTACGTGCACCTCTCCAAGGTGCTCGGGAACACGAGCCTGCGCGGCATCCAGCTCGCGACGAACCTCCAGTTCCACTACGGCCTCGTGAACTGGTTCCTCGGCCAGAACGTCATGGCGAAGCCGACCACCCGCTTCGTCGTGCCGTACCTCACCCTCGTCGGGCAGCTGAAGGAGGAGGGGAACAAGCTCGACGTGGCCTTCGCCTTCGCCGAGATGAAGAAGCACTACGCGGCGCTGGTCGCGGCGGAGCACCCGGACGACCCGACGGCCGCGAAGGCCATGGGCGATATCATCGACCGGAAGTTCACCCTGCTCACCCGCGTCATGGAGCGGCTGCTCGACGACCCGCACCTGCTCTCGGGGTGGCTCGCGCTCAACCGGCGGAACTACCGGTTCGAGGAGGGCAAGGTGTTCTGGATCCGCAACCCGCTCGGCGTGCTCAACGACACGTACGAGTACCTCAACATGCGCTGGGACCCGAAGGAGCCCGCCGCCGAGGTGATCTGGGAGCACGACCACGCCCTGCTCCAGCGCGCCATCCGCTTCTACCAGCAGCTCCGCGCGAACTTCGGCCTGCGCCGCGAGGAGTTCTACAAGCTGAACGAGATCCTGAAGAAGCCGGAGCCGCAGGGCGGCTACGACGCCGACACCTGGGCGCGCATCCGCTCGGCGCACCTCGGCTTCGAGGCCGGCAACGAGCTCATCGGGCTCCTCTTCATGATCGGCGAGGCGGTGCGGTTCTTCGACTTCCGGGTGGAGCCGAACCTCGAGGTCACGATCCCGGCCTACCTCAACGACCCCGAGCTGCAGGCGCGCCTCAAGAAGATCCTCGTGCCGCCGCCGTCGACCAAGGCGGACGAGCTGGTCGCGCCGTTCGGCGGCATGCTCTACCGGCAGGAGGCGCCGGGCCGGCCGGCCTTCGTCGAGGAGGGCACCCACTTCGAGAAGGGGCAGCCGCTCTACATCATCGAGGTGATGAAGATGTTCAACACCGTCCGCGCCCAGTTCTCCGGCACGGTCGACAAGGTGATCATGCAGGGCGGCGACGGGACCGTGGTGCAGAAGGGCCAGCCGCTCTTCAAGATCACGCCCGACGAGAAGTTCGTCGCGGTGGATCCGAAGGAGATCGACCGCGAGCGCCGCACCCGCACCGCCGCGCACCTCAAGGCCGTGGTGATGTCGCCGTACGAGAAGCTCTACGACCTCGAGCCGAAGGAGGCGGAGGCGGACGAGCAGGCGAAGAGCTTCATCGCCGCGGTCTAGCGAGCGCCCGCCGCCCCGGCGGCCGGACGGTCGAGCGCGAGAGACCCCGCCCAGGCGGGGTCTCTCCGTCTCCGCGTGTGGGGCCCGGACGCACGATCGCGGACCGGCCGGGTGGGACGTCGCGGCGCGTCACGCGATTGCCGCGGGGTGTCACGGCGCCCGTGACTCGCCGGTGACACGTCCCCCGTACGCTTCACTCCCTTCGCGCGGATCTCTCCCTCCGCGCGCGTGGAGCCCGACATGCCCGTCTCGCCCGCCGCCTCGCTGCCGGAGGACCGCCCCGCGCCGAAGCTGGACCGCGCCGCGATCGAGGAGATCGTGCGCTCCGGCCGGCGGCTGCTCGTGCAGGGCGGCATGGGGATCCACGCCTCGGACGGCGTCTCCGGCAAGGTCGCCGCCCACCGCGGCCCCCGCCTCGTCGGCGTCGGGACCATCTCCGCGGTGCTGAAGACGCCGGAGCAGCTCCGCGCCGAGATCCGCCGCGCGAAGCGCGACGCGCCGGACGGCTTCGTCGGCGTGAACATCATGGCCGCCATCAACAAGCACGACTTCGAGATGGCCGCCCGCGTGTCGATCGAGGAGCAGGTCTCGTTCATCGTGCAGGGCGCCGGGATCTCGCGCGAGATCGTCCGCTGGTGCCGCGACGGCGGCGTCCCGTTCGTCGGGATCGTCTCCTCCGGCCGGCTCGCCGCGATGTACGAGAAGTGGGGCGCCGAGTGGGTCGTCGCCGAGGGCGCCGAGGCCGGCGGCCACATCGGCGACATCGATCACCCGCTCCCCGCCCTCGTGACCGAGGTGATGGGCGCGACCCGCCTGCCGGTCGTCGCCGCGGGCGGGGTCGACGCGGAGGACGTCTCGCGCTTCCTCGCCGGCGGCGTCGCCGGCGTCCAGCTCGCGACGCGGTTCCTCGCCTGCAGCGACGGCGACGTGCACCCCGCCTTCAAGGAGATGCACCTCGGCAAGACGGCCGAGGACGTCACCATCATCACGAGCTGCGTGAAGGGGATGAAGGCCCGCGCGGTGCGGAACTCCTTCACCGAGCGGCTCGCCGCGGGCGAGGTGTTCCCGCCGAAGTCGAAGCGGTGGTGGTACGGCGCCGAGGGGTTCCAGGGGCGCAAGTCCTCCTGCATCGAGTGCCTCGCCGAGAGCCTCTGCAAGTGCCGCGCGAGCGGGTACAAGGAGAGCTTCTGCATCACCGACGCGCTCCTCGCCGCCGCCATCCACGGCGACAAGGAGAACGGCCTCTTCTACACGGGCATGAGCCTCGTGCGGATCCCCGAGCGGACGCTCGGGGAGCTGCACGCCGCCGCCGAGATCATGGCGGAGCTCGAGGCGCGCCTCGCGGCGGACGCCGCGCGCGCCGCCCCGCGGGCCGAGGCGGCCTGCGGGGCCGCCGCCTGAGACCCGGGCGCGGCGCGGGTCGCGCGCCCGCGTTGACGGCCGTCAACGGGGGCGCGCCGCGTCCGGGCGGCGCCTCGACCGAAGCGTTTTTTTCGGCTACAGGTTTCGAGTCCACCATCGTGCGGTGGACCGAGCGTCATGCCGGCGATCGAGAGCGAAAGAGACGCAGCGAATGGCGACTGGCACCGTGAAGTGGTTCAACGACGCGAAGGGCTTCGGCTTCATCACGCAGGACGACGGTGGCGAGGACGTGTTCTGCCACTACAGCGCGATCTCCGGGGACGGCTTCAAGAGCCTCGCCGAGGGGCAGAAGGTGGAGTTCGACGTGGTGAAGGGGCCGAAGGGCCTGCAGGCGGCGAACGTCCGGAAGGCCTAGCCGGCGCCGACTCCGAGCGGGCCCGGTCTCCGCGAGGGATCGGGCTCGCGCGTCTCGACCTTCAGGAGAGCCACACCATCGCCGCGACGAGCGCCGCGATCGCGAGCAGCGCGAGGACGACGCGCCCGCCGCTGCCGCGCCGGCGGCCGTACCGCTCGATGCCGGGGCTCGCGAGGCGCGCGCGCATCGTGTCGCCGAGGTACCGGCGCCCGGTCTCGGGGAGCTCGGGCAGGCGCTTGCTCGGGGTCGGCACGGGCGCATCCTAGCACCGCGCGCCGAGCCGGCGCGCGCTTCCGCACGCCGGGCGGCCGCGCGGCGGGGCGCAGGAGCCCCGCTCCGTTGCCGCGCCGCGCAAGGCTCCGCAACGTGACGGCGGGAGGATCCGCCATGCCGATGCGCACCCACGAGCTCCACCCGTCCATCGTCCACGCCCCGCTCGTCCTCCTGCCCGCGGCCGCGGTGGTCGACCTGCTCGCCGCGCTCGCGCCGCGCGACCGCCGCCTCGATCGCGCCGCCCGGCGGCTCTGGTGGGCGACCGCGGGCGGGGGGCTCTTCGTGGGCCTCACCGGGATGGCCGCGTCCCAGGAGATCGAGCTCCGGAGCGACAAGGCGCGCGACATGATGTTCGTCCACGGCATCGGGAACCTCGCCATCGTCCTCTCGGCGCTCGGCGTGGCGTCGTGGCGGTCGCGCAACCGCGCGTCGCTGACGTCCGCCGTCGCCGGGTTCGTGGCGGCGGGCGCCGCGACCTACACGGCGTACCTCGGCGGCGAGCTCGTCTACTCGCACGGCGCCGGCGTGAAGGCCATGGGCGGCGCGGCCACCGAGGCGCCGGCCCTCTTCTCGCGCGCGGGCCCGGGCCGGCTCGGGCGCGACGCCGTGAAGGGCCTCCGCTGGCTCCTCTCGCGGGGCTACCGCGCCGTCACGCGCCGGCAGCTCGTCGATCGCGACGCGCTCGGCCCCATCGCGCAGGCGGACGTGGACGTGGACGCCGACGTGCAGGCGCGCACCGTGGGGGCGGAGCCCCGGCCGGCCCTCTGAGGGACCAGGTCAGCCGCGCGCGCGGCTTCTGAACCGGATCTCGCCGGCGAGCGCGGGGTGCCGCGCCACCTTCCCGGCGTACGCGCGGCGGATCCGCTCGAGGTCGGCGGCCTCGTCGCCGGACGGGAGGAGGTACTCGGTGAGCCCCACGGTGTGCGCCCGCCAGTCGATGAAGGCGAGCCCGATCGGCACGTTCGTCTCCCTCGCCACCCGGTAGAAGCCGGACTTCCAGTGATCGACCCGGGCCCGCGTCCCCTCCGGGGCGATGGCGAGCCACATCCACGGGCGCGCCTGCATCTCGGCGACGAGCTGCGGGATGAGCCCCGCGGCGCGGCGGCGGTCCACGGGGATGCCGCCCATGCGCCGGAGCAGCGGGCCGAGCGGACCGCGGAAGAGGGTGTGCTTTCCGACGAAGTGGACGGGGAGCCCCGCCGCGAGCTTCGCGAGGTAGCCGACGAGGAAGTCCCAGTTGGACGTGTGCGGGTAGACCGCGATGACGCACCTCGGGCCGGGCGGGAGCGTCACGTCGACGCGCCAGCCGAGGAGCGCGAGGAGGCGCCGCGCCCAGCGGCGCTCGCGGACGGGCGGCATCGCCATCCGTCTCCGATACCACGCGCGGCGCGCGCGCGCCCGCGCCGGCGTCCGGCCGCCACGCGTCCCGCTGGGCCGCGCGCCGCCCGCCGCGCTAGGCTCCGGGCACGATGCCCCGCCACCCCGCCGTCTCCCCCACCACCGCGACGCTCTCCGCGTCCGTCTACAGCGCCCTCGCCGAGCGTGCCCGGGCGCGGCCGGGCCGCGTGTTCGCGCTCCAGGTCGGCGACACCTGGCGCGATCCGCCCGAGTGCGCCCGCGCCGAGGCCTGGCGCGCCGCCGAGCACCCGCGCCTCCACGCGTACTCGCCGGTCGTCGGCGAGCCCGTCCTCCTCGACGCGATCGAGGCCCGCCTCCGCGAGCGCCACGGCGAGCGCGTCCCCCGCGACGGGCTCCAGGTCATGCTGGGCGCCACCGGCGGGCTCGCCGTGGTGGTGGACGCGCTCGTCGATCCCGGCGACGAGGTGATCGTCCTCGCGCCCTACTGGCCGCTCATCCGCGGCATCGTGGCCTCGCGCGGGGCGACGCCGGTGGAGGTGCCGTTCTTCGACCGGCTCGGCGCCCCCGGCTTCGACCCGGAGGCCGCCCTGGCCCGGGCGGTGACGCCGCGCACGGCGGCGATCTACGTGAACTCGCCGAACAACCCGACGGGCCGCATCCTTCCGCCGGAGGTCGTGGACGCGATCGCCCGCCTCGCCCGGCGCCACGACCTGTGGGTCGTGTCGGACGACGTCTACGAGGACCTCGCCTACGTCGACCCCGGCCGCGCGGTGTGGGCGCACCCGTCGCTCCGCGACCGCACGATCGCGAACCACTCGTTCTCGAAGAGCCACGCCCTCGCCGCCGCCCGCGTCGGCTACACGCACGGTCCGCCGGAGGCGATGCGCGCGGTGCGCGCGGTGCAGACCTTCAAGACCTACTGCGCGCCGCGGCCGTTCCAGTACGGCGCCGCGCGCGCGCTCGCCGAGGGGGAGGCGTGGCTCGCCGAGACCCGCGCGCTCTACGCCGCCGCCGGCCGCCGCGCCGCCGAGGCGCTCGGCGTCCCCGCGCCGCAGGCGGGCTCGTTCCTGTTCTTCGACGCCGCCCCGTTCTTCCGGCCGGGGGAGGACCTCCCCCGCTTCCTCGAGCGCTGCCTCGACGACGCCGGCGTGCTCGTCACCCCCGGCAGCGCCGCGGGCGCCGCCTACGGCACGTTCGTCAGGCTCTGCTTCACGGTGGTGCCGCCCGCGGACCTCGACGAGGCGCTCGGGGGGCTGCGGCGGGTGCTGCGGGGAGGCGCCGGGTAGCCGCGGAGCTACAGCGGGATGTTCCCGTGCTTCTTGGGCGGGTTCTCCTGGCGCTTCGTGCGGAGCATCTCGAAGGCGCGGATGACCTTCGGGCGGGTGTCCTCCGGCCGGATCACCTCGTCGATGTAGCCGAGCTCCGCGGCCTTGTAGGGGTTCGCGAACTTGTCGCGGTACTCCTGGATGAGCCGGGCGCGCTCCACCACCGGGTCCTTCGCGGCGAGCAGCTCCTTGCGGAAGACGATGTTCACCGCGCCCTCGGGGCCCATCACGGCGATCTCCGCCGTCGGGTAGGCGTAGTTCACGTCGGCGCGGATGTGCTTCGAGGCCATGACGTCGTAGGCGCCGCCGTAGGCCTTGCGCGTGATGACCGTCACCTTCGGCACCGTCGCCTCGGCGAAGGCGTAGAGGAGCTTCGCGCCGTGGGTGATGATGCCGCCCCACTCCTGGTCGGTGCCGGGGAGGAAACCCGGCACGTCCACGAAGGTGAGGAGCGGGATGTTGAAGGCGTCGCAGAAGCGCACGAAGCGCGCCGCCTTCACCGACGCGTCGATGTCGAGCACGCCCGCCAGCACGGCGGGCTGGTTCGCGACGACGCCGACCGGCCGGCCGTTCATGCGCGCGAAGCCGACCACGATGTTCATCGCGAAGTGCTCGGCCACCTCGAAGAAGTGGCGGTCGTCCACGGTCGCCCGGACGATCTCCTTCACGTCGTAGGGCTTGTTCGGGTTCTCCGGGACGGCCGACTTCAGCGCCTCGTCGCGGCGCGAGACGTCGTCGGACGACGGGGCGGCGGGCGGGTCGTCGGCGTTGTTGAGCGGCAGGAACGAGAGCAGCTCGCGCACCGCGCGCAGCGTCGCCTCCTCGGAGTCGAGCGCGAAGTGCGCGACGCCCGAGCGCGTCGCGTGCGCCCGCGCGCCGCCGAGGTCCTCCTTCGTCACCTCCTCGTGCGTCACCGTCTTGATGACGTCCGGGCCGGTGATGAACATGTAGGAGGTGTCCTTCACCATGAAGATGAAGTCGGTGATGGCGGGGCTGTACACGGCGCCGCCCGCGCACGGGCCGAGGATCACCGAGATCTGGGGCACGACGCCGGAGGCGAGGGTGTTCCGCAGGAAGATGTCGGCGTAGCCGGCGAGGGAGACGACGCCCTCCTGGATGCGCGCGCCGCCGGAGTCGTTGAGCCCCACGACCGGGCAGCCCGTCTCCATGGCGAGGTCCATCACCTTGCAGATCTTCTCGGAGAACGCGCCGGAGAGCGATCCGCCGAAGACGGTGAAGTCCTGGGCGAAGACGAAGACCTGCCGCCCCTCGACGAGGCCGTAGCCGGTGACCACGCCGTCGCCGAGCACCTTCTGGTGCTCCATGCCGAAGTCGGCGCAGCGGTGCGTCTTGAACTTGTCGAGCTCGACGAAGGTGCCCGGGTCGAGGAACATGTCGATCCGCTCGCGGGCGGTGAGCTTGCCGGCCGCGTGCTGCCGCGCGATGCGGGGCTCTCCGCCGCCCTTCTCCGCCTCGGCGTCGAGGCTTTCCAGCTGGGCGCGGCGCTGATCCGGGTCGTTCGGGCACATGAGCGGGGGCCTCTGGGGCTTTCGCCAATCGGAGCGCGAGGATACGCA
Source organism: uncultured delta proteobacterium (assembly GCA_963737085.1). Lineage (GTDB taxonomy): Bacteria > Myxococcota > Myxococcia > Myxococcales > Anaeromyxobacteraceae > Anaeromyxobacter. The sequence continues at coordinate 924,096 of CAVTRR010000009.1, read as the reverse complement.
CCGGGTTCGGGGGGTGGCAAGCCGAACCCGCCGGGGCACTCCGCAGCGCTAGAGCACAAGTCCCGATCGCGTCCACCACCCCGCCCACGCCCTCGCCAGCCGCTCGCGCTCCGCGGGCGGCAGGTCCGCGGAGTACTCGACGGGCGGCGGCGCGGCGAGCGTCAGCTCCGCGACGGCGGAGAGCCGCGTCTCGCGGTCCGGGCTCGTGAGCCCGGAGAAGAGCCACTCGGCGCGGCCGCGGCCGCGGTTCTCCTTCCACCACCCGAGCCAGCGGCGGGCGTCGGGCCCGAGGCGCTGGAGCGTGATGAGCGCGAGGGCGTCCGCGGACGCGTTCGCGGTCTCGGGCTCGCTCGTCTCGAGCACCTGGATGAGCAGCGGGATGGCCTCGACGTCGCGGAGCGCGCCGATCGCGCGCGCCGCCCGCGCGGTCCTCCCGGAGATGCCCGAGAGGAGCGCGCGGCGGAGCTTCTCGCTCGCAGGCCGGACGGCGGGCTCGCGGCGCTGCGCGGCGAGCGCGTCCCGGGCCTCGGCCGCGACGCCCGCGTCCGGATCGAGGGCGCGGTCCGCGAGCGCGGTGGGGGACGGGGGCGGGGCCGGAGGCGCGGGGGCGGGAGCTGGAGCCGACGCCACCGGGAGCGGCTCCGGGGCCGCCGGGGGGACGGGCTCCGGCGCGGCGGGCGGCGCCGGCTGCGGTTCCTCGCGGGGGGACGGCTCGGGCGCGGCCGCGGAGGGGGCGACCTTCGGCGCGTCCTCGGAAAGGGAGGGATCCGCCCCGTGCTCTCCGGAGGTGAAGAACGCCTCCTCGAGCGCGGCGAGCGACGAGGCGGCGGCCGGGGGCGAGGTGGGCGGGGGCGCGGGGGGCGTGGAGGCCTCAGCGGCCTCCGGCGGGACGGCCGGGGCGCCCTCGGGCGGCGGCTCCTCGCCGAGGTCGACGTCCACGTCCACGTCGATGGAGGCGAGGGCGGCCTCCATCGCGCTCTCCGCCTCGTCCCCTTCGCCCACGGCCCGGAATGCGGCGTGCTCGGGCGGCGGCTCGCCCGCGCGGGAGGGAGGGGGCGGCTCGAGCCCGGAGCCGTCCTCGGCGGCGGCCGGGGCGAGCGGCGGCGCAGCCTCGACCTCCGGCTCCGGCTGCGGGGGTTCGCCCTCCGGCCCGGGCTCCGGCGCCGGCTGCGGGGCCTCGGCCTCGGCGGCCGGGATGGGCTCCTCGGCCTCGGGCCTCCCCTCGGACTCAGCCGCGGGGGCGTCGCGCTCCGGCTCGGGCCCGGCGGAGGGTTCCACCGCCGTCGCCGCGTCGGGCGGCGCCTCGCCCGCCTCGCGGCTCCGCCGCTTCCGGCGGCGGATGATCCGCTCGAACGCCGCCCCGACCCCGGAGAGGAAGAGGAGCAGGTCGCCGAGCCGGCGCGGCGAGACGGGCGCCTCCCCGTTGTCCGCGTACAGCACGCACACGGGGCGATCGCGCAGCAGCACCGGGTGCACGAGGACGGTGCGCGGCTCGCGGCCGAGGCCGGAGAGGATCGCCTCGGTCCCCGCCGCGTCGCGCGTCACCGGGCCGAGGAACGGGCTCCTCGTCTCGATGACGGTCTTGAAGATGCCGGGATCGCTCGCCCAGATGGCGACGGTGCGGGCCCGATCGCGCTCGTCCTCGCGGCCGAGCGCGTCGTGCCCCGCCACGGCGTCGCGCGTCACCGCGAACATCGCCGCGTACTCGAAGAAGTCCCGGGCGTAGCGGAGCGCGACGATCACCACCTCGTCGCGGTCGCGCGCCGCGGCGAGCGCCGCCCGCGCGTCGTCGAGCGTCCACCGCGGCGGCACCGTGCGGTCGGGCGGCGGCCGCTCGGCCTCGGTCTCCCCGGGCTCCTCCGGCTCCTCCTCGGGAGGGGGCTCGGGATTGTCCGCGGCGGACCCCGCCGCGCTCTCCGGGGCGGGCTCTTCGTGGGGTTCCTCGGCCGCGTCGAGCGCCTGCTGGAGCGCGGCCGCGAGCGGCTCGAGCTCCTCGCCGTCCCCCGCGAAGGCCGGCGCGGGGGCGGCCGGCGGGGGAGCCTCCGGCGCCCGCTCCGCGGGCGTCTCCGCCGGCTGCGCCGCGGCGAGGGGGGTCCCCGCCGCCGCCGCGAGCGCCGCCAGCCTCGGCGGGAGCTCGCCGCCGTAGAGCCGGTGGATCAGCTCGCGCACGCGCCACTCCGGGCCGACGTGGGGCGTGAGGTGGAGCGAGAGCATGAAGCTGATCTCGTCGAGCAGCGCGAGGTCGACGGGGTAGGTCGCGACGAGCGCGAGCTCGCGCCCGTCGAGCGCGAACGGGGCGAGGCCGTGGCGCTCGGCGACGCGCGACGGGAAGACCCTGCGCGCCCGCGCGTCCGACGCGCTCCAGGCCTCCGCCGGCGCCGCGGGCAGCTCGGCGGCCCTCGCGAGCCAGCCGGCGAGCGCCTCCTCGGGCAGCGCGCCCTCCTCGAGGAGCGCCGTGTCGAGGGCGCCGCCCGCCGCGCGCTGCCGCTCGAGCGCGCGCGCGATCGCCTCGGCGGGCACCGCTCCTTCCTCGAGGAGGAGCGCGGCGAGATCCTTCGGCACGAAGGGGTTGTAGGACCCCCGGCGCCCGGGGGTCAAGAAAGCCGAGGCGGCGCGCCGGGCCGGGATCGGCGCCGGGAGCCGACCCACCGCGGCGCGAGCGCGGCGACGGCGAGCCAGAACGCGGACCGCACCGCCAGGGCGGCGACGGTGCGCGGCGCGTACGCACCGCCGGTCGCCACGTGGACGCCGAAGGCGGCGAAGACGAGGACGGTCGCCCAGGCGATGGCGGCGGCGAGCGGCGCGCTCCACCGCCTGCCGAGCGCGAGACCGAGCGCGGCGGCGACGTACGCGAACCCGGCCGCGAAGTTGAACGCCACGACGAACGGGACGAACGCCCCCGCCCGCGCCGCACCCCCGCCGAACAGGACGCGCCCGCCGGCGAGGACGGTCGCGACGCCGAACGCCGCGGCGGCGCCGGCCGCGGCGAGGCGCCATCGCGGCCGCCTCGCCGCGCGATCTTCGACGGCTCGAGGCATCGCCCTCCCTCGGCGGGAGCTAGAGCACGTCTCGCGGCGCCCGGATCCCGCGGCCCCGCCCGCGCCCCCATCCGGGACCCCCGGGCAGCCTGCCCCAAAACGGCCGGCCCACGCGCGGCGCGAAGCCGGATCATGAGCGGGCACCACGCGGCTGCCTCGCTGTTGACCGAACGTGCACCCTTCGCGGAGGGGCGATGCGCATCGCCGTCCGGCTCCCCGGCCTCGACGACTGGAGGGCCCAGGTCAAGTGCCAGGTCGGCTGCCCCGTCGCCACCGACGGTGGCCGCTACTGCCAGCTCGTGGCGCAGGGGCGCTACGAGGACGGCTACCTCGTCGCGCGCGCGCCGAACCCGTTCGCCTCGGTCTGCGGCCGGGTCTGCGCCGCGCCCTGCGAGGACGCCTGCCGCCGCGGCGCCATCGACGCGCCCATCGCCATCCGGGCGCTGAAGCGGACGGTGACGGAGCGCTTCGGCGTCGAGTCGATCCACCCGGACACCCAGGGCCGCCTGCGCGCCGAGCTCGTCACGGAGGGGAACCGCTACGCCGGCCACCTCCCGACGGCGCCGCTCCGGCCCGCGGGGCCCGGGGGGCGCCGGAAGGTGGCGGTGATCGGGGCGGGGCCGGCGGGGCTCTCGGCGGCGCACGACCTCGCGCTCCTCGGCTACGCCGTGACCGTCTTCGAGGCCGCGGAGGAGCCGGGCGGGATGATGCGCTTCGGCATCCCGGAGTACCGGCTGCCGCGGAGCGTGATCCGCGGCGAGATCGACCAGATCCTCTCGCTCGGCGTGACGCTGCGCACCCGCACGCCGCTCACGCCCGAGCTCGGGCTCGCCGCGCTGCGCCGGGACGGCTTCGAGGCGTTCTTCCTCTCCGTCGGCGTGCAGAAGGGGCGGGACCTCTCGGTCCCGGGGGTCGAGCTCGACGGCGTCGTGAAGGCGGTCGACTACCTCCTCAACGCGAACCGCGGCTACCGCATGGACCTCGGCCGCCGCGTCGTCGTCGTCGGCGGCGGGTTCGTGGCCTTCGACGCGGCGCGGATTGCGCTGCGGGCGGGGCGCGGGGACGAGGCGAGCGCCCTCGGCGCGGCGCTCGGCGCGGAGTCGGACGCGCGCCTCGTCGAGGCCCTCGACTCCGCCCGCGCGGCGGTGCGGGGCGGCGCCGCCGAGGTGACCATCGTCTCGCTCGAGAGCTTCGAGGAGATGCCGGTGCTGCGGACGGCGCAGGGGCACGAGGAGTTCGAGGAGGCGAAGCGGGAGGGCATCCGCTTCCAGCCGCGGCGCGGGCCGATGCGGTTCGCCGGCGCGGGGCGGCTCGAGGCCGTCGAGCTGCGGCGCGTGACGCAGGTGTTCGACGCGGCGGGCCGCTTCTCGCCGGCGTACGACGACGGGGACGTCGTCACGATCCCGGCGGACGGGTGCGTGCTGGCGGTCGGGCAGCGGGCGGACCTCTCGTTCCTGCGCCCCGAGGACGGCGTCGAGCTGACGCCGGCGGGGACGGTCAGGGTCGACCGCACCTCGCTCGCCACCACCGCGCCCGGCGTCTTCGCCGGCGGGGACGTGGCCTTCGGCCCGCGGAACCTCATCGAGGCCATCGCGAACGGGAAGCGGGCCGCGCGCTCCATCCACGAGCACCTCTCCGGCGAGGCCGCGCGCCTCGAGTCGGTCGTCGCGATCGAGAAGATCCCGACCCGCGACTACCGGATGATCGCGGGGTTCGAGCTCGTCGACCGGGCGGCGCCGCCGACCATCGACCTCGGCCGGCGGAGCGGCATCGCCGAGGTGGAGGCCGTGTACCCGGAGGAGGAGGCGATCGCGCAGGGGGCGCGCTGCCTCGTGTGCCACGTCCAGACGATCTACGACCCGGAGCGGTGCGTGCTCTGCGGCCGGTGCGTGGACGTGTGCCCGGAGTACTGCCTCGCCCTCGTGCCGTTCGAGGACGTCGCGCTGCCCGAGGAGGAGCGGGCCGCGCTCGAGCGGGCCGCCGCGCCGGGGGCGCTCCCGCTCTCGGCGATGCTGAAGGACGACGCGCGCTGCATCCGGTGCGGGCTCTGCGCGATCCGCTGCCCGACCGACGCGATGACGATGGAGCGGTTCCAGATCACGGAGCGCTTCGCGGCGGCGGGCTAGCCGCGACGGGGACGAGCCATGGCCGAGCGGAAGGATCGCAGGGACTTCCTGAAGGGACTCGGGATCGGCGCCGGCATCGCCGCGCTCGGCGGGCAGGGCATCGCCGCGCTGCGCTCCCTCGTCCCGAACGTCTCCTACGACGCGCCCACCACCGTGAAGCTCGGGCTCGCCGGCGAGTTCCCCGACGGCATGAAGTTCCTGCCCGAGCAGCGGCTGTTCGTCTTCCGCGAGGGGAAGACCTTCCACGCCATCTCCGCGGTCTGCACCCACCTCGGCTGCACGGTGCGCGCGGAGGCGCTGCCGCGGGTGGAGACGAAGCGCGTCGGCGGGCAGCCGCTCAGGCTCACCCACCGCTTCCTCTGCCCGTGCCACGGCTCGCGGTACGAGGGCGACGGGCAGAACGTCGCCGGCCCGGCCCCGCGGCCGCTCGCCTGGTACGAGCTGACCGTCGCCGCGGACGACGGCCAGCTCGTCGTGGACCTCGCGAAGCCGGTCGAGCGCGACTTCCGGCTCACCATCGCCTGAGGAGGGGACCGTGGCCATCGCTCCCGAACCGTCGACGCGAGCCCCCACCGTCCCGGACTCCGCCCCCGGCGTGCACGCGCGCCCGGGCTGGAGCGTCCGCCCCGCCTCGGATCGCGAGGCGGGCGACGCCATCGTCGCGAACTTCCTGCTCCACTGGTTTCCGGCGAAGGCGCTGCGCGCGTCGCTCGACTGGCGCTACTCGCTCTGGCTCGGCACCGCCTCCGCGGCGCTCCTCCTGCTCCTCGTCGTCTCGGGCCTCCCGCTCCTCTTCCTCCACGTCCCGTCGGTGGAGCGCGCCTACGGCTCGGTGAAGGACATCGAGTACGTCGTGACCTTCGGCTCGTGGATCCGCTCGGTCCACCGCATCTCCGCGCACTTCATGGTGGCGGTGGTGTTCCTCCACCTCGTCCGGGTGTTCCTCACGGGCGCGTACAAGAACGGGGTCGGGCGCGGCCAGCGCCGCGAGTGGAACTGGGTGATCGGCGTGGCGATGCTGCTCGTCACCCTCTTCCTCAGCTTCACCGGCTACCTGCTCCCCTGGGACCAGCTCGCGTTCTGGGCGGTGACCGTCGGCACCAACATCGCCTCGGCGGTGCCCTGGGTCGGCGAGCGGGTGCGCGAGCTGATGCTCGGGGGGCGCGCCATCGACCAGCCCACGCTCATCCGCTTCTACGCGCTGCACGTGATCGTGCTGCCGGGCCTGCTCGGCGCGCTCCTCGCCTACCACATGTGGCGGATCCGCAAGGATGGCGGGCTGGCCTGCGCGGACGCGGCCGCGGCGCTGCCCGCGCCGGCGGAGGTCCCGGCGGGACCGACGAAGACCTACACGCTCCTCGGCGTCGCCCGCGGGACGAACCCCACCATCCGCGCCACCTCCATCGAGCGGCCGGCGACGACCGTCAACGCCGTCCCGGATCTCACCCGGCGCGCGGCCATCGTGATCCTCGGGACCATGGCGGTGGTCTCCATCCTCGCGGTCTTCGTCCCGTCGCCGCTCGAGGAGCCGGCGAACGCGCTCGTCACGCCGAACCCCGCCAAGGCGCCCTGGTACTTCCTGTGGCTGCAGGAGCTCGTCACCGACACCACCTTCCGCATCGGCTCCTTCACGGTGAACGGCGCGCTGCTCGGGGGCGTGATCCTCCCCGGCCTGCTCGTCACGCTGATGGCGATCTGGCCCTGGCTCGACCGGAGCCCCGCCGCCGCCGCGGGCCGCTGGTTCGCCGCGAGCCGCCGCACGCAGAACGTCGTGTTCCTCGTCATCGTCGCCGCCGTCCTCGTCCTCACCTACGTCGGCCTCTTCGCCCGCGGACCGTACTGGAACCTGTACTGGCCCTGGCAGGAGTGGCCGCGCCTCCCGACGCGGATCTGACCATGGAACAGCGCTCGCCCTCGCCGTACCGCGCCCGCGACCGGCTCCTCCTCGCCGGGGTGGGCGTCCTGCTCGTCGTCTCGCTCGGCCTGTTCGCCTGGAAGGACTGGGCCCACGACTGGCGCTACTACCAGTGGGAGTTCCGGAGCCGCATCGAGGGGAAGCTCGGGAAGGAGAAGGCCGCCTCGGTGCCGTCGGGCATGCTGCAGGTCTGGGTGCCCGCGCTCCGCCGCGCCGACCGCTGCGTGATGTGCCACCAGGCGACGAGCTGGAAGGGCTTCGAGGAGGCGGAGGAGCCGTTCCGCACGCACCCCCCGCAGATCCTCGCGAGCCATCCCGTCGAGCGGTACGGCTGCACGGCGTGCCACGGCGGGCAGGGCTACGCCGTGGACGTCGAGGAGGCGCACGGCCCGGTCCACTTCTGGGAGGAGCCCGTGCTCGGCGCGTTCCTCGGCGAGGGTTACTCGCTCGCCACCGACAAGGGCGCGCTCGTGCAGATGAACTGCAACGTCTGCCACCGCTTCGACCGGGAGACGAAGGGCGCCGGCGCGGTGAACCTCGCGAAGCGGCTCGTCGCGGAGAAGGGCTGCCGCGCCTGCCACGTCGTCAACGGGCGCGGCGGCAACATCGGCCCCGACCTCACCTTCGAGGGCGACAAGGCGCCCGAGCAGTTCGACTACACCCGCCTCCTCGGCCAGCAGACGATGTTCGCCTGGCACGTCGCCCACTTCCGGGAGCCGAAGGCGATCGTGCCGGACACGGTGATGCCGAACTTCAACTTCACGACGGAGCAGGTGCAGGCGCTCTCGATGCTGATCATGTCGTGGCGCAAGGTGGAGCTGCCCGCCGCGTACCTGCGCGGCGCGCCGCGGACGGACCCGCAGACGCCCGAGGAGGTCGCGGAGGAGCGCCGCATGCTCACCGGGCCCGGGGCCTGGTTCGTGAAGACCGGCTGCTTCATCTGCCACAACGTGTCGTCGCTCGGCGTGAAGAGCCCGGCGCAGATCGGCCCCGACCTCTCCATCGCCGTGGAGGACGTGCAGGCGCGCTTCGGCCGGACCGTCGACGACTTCCTGCGGGCGCCCACCGGCACGATGTCGGTGGTGCTCTCCCGCCAGATCATCCTCACGCCCGCGGAGCTCGAGGTCGCCATCCAGAAGGTCCGCGAGGCCTACGCCGAGCACCAGAAGCAGAAGGCGGCCGGGAAGGCCGCCGACGCTCCGCGCTGACGCGCGCGAGACGGAGGGAAGACATGAGCGGACCCAAGAGCTGGAAGCCCCTCGCGGTGGGCCTCGCCGTCCTGGCCGCCGTGGCCCTCGTGATCGGCTGCCCCCCCAGCAAGCCGAAGGGGGGCAGGCGCCCCGCCGCCGCCTCCGACATCGCGGTCGCCGCCGAGAAGACCTACGTGCCGCCGGGCGATCTCGACGAGTACTACATGTTCTCGTCGGGCGGGCACTCGGGGCAGGTCTACATCTACGGCATCCCGTCGATGCGCCACCTCGCCACGATCCCGGTGTTCGCGCCGTACTCCGCGACGGGCTACGGGTTCGACGACGAGACGAAGAAGATGCTCGGGAACCTCACCTGGGGGGACGTGCACCACCCGGCGCTCTCGGAGACGAACGGCGACTACGACGGCCGCTGGCTGTTCGTGAACGAGATGAACGGGCGCATCGCGCGCATCGACCTCAGGGACTTCAAGACGCGCCAGATCCTCGGGCCCGTCCCGAACGTCTCCGGCAACCACGGCTCGACGTTCATCACGCCGAACAGCGAGTACGTGATCATGTCCTCGCGCTTCCCGATCCCCATCCCGAAGGGGACCGCGACCTCGATCGACAAGTTCGCGACGGAGTACAAGGGCGTCGCCGCCGGCATCAAGGTGGACCCGAAGAGCGGGGAGATGTCCGTCGGCTGGCAGATCGTGCTGCCGCCCTTCGACTGGGACCTCGGCGACGCGGGCAAGAAGGTCTCGGACGGCTGGTTCTTCCTCACCTGCTACAACTCGGAGCGCGCCACCGGCAAGCTCGAGGTCACCGCCTCGCAGCGCGACCGCGACTACATCGCCGCCATCGACTGGCGCGCCGCCGAGAAGGCCGTCGCGGAGGGGAAGGGCGAGACCATCGGCGGGATGAAGGTGCTCGACCCGAAGAAGGTGCCGGGCGTCGTCTACCTCATGCCCTGCGGGAAGTCGCCGCACGGCGTGGACGTCTCGCCCGACGGCAAGTGGGTCATCGGCTCGGGGAAGCTCCAGGGCGTCACCACCGCCTTCAACTTCGAGAAGGTGCTCACCGCCATCAAGAACAAGGACTTCGCGGGGGATGAGGACGGCATCCCGGTCCTCAAGTACGAGTCGATCAAGGACGCCGAGGTGCCGGTGGGGCTCGGGCCGCTCCACACGCAGTTCGGGCCCGACGGGATCGCCTACACCTCGCTCTTCGTGGACAGCGCCCTCGCCAAGTGGAAGCTCGGGACCTGGGAGGTCCTCGACAAGGTGCCGATGTCCTACTCGACGGGCCACCTCAGCGCGGCGGAGGGGGACACCGTCTCGCCCGACGGCAAGTGGCTGGTCGGGCTCAACAAGCTGTCCCACGGGCGCCACCTCTCGGTCGGCCCCTCGCAGCCCGAGTCCTCGCAGCTCGTCGACGTCTCGGGCGACAAGATGAAGCTCGTCTACGACGCCTTCACCGAGCCCGAGCCGCACTACGCGCAGATCATCAAGGCGGACAAGCTGAAGCCCATCGAGGTCTACCCGAAGGAGGAGAACAAGCACCCCCTCGCCGTCTGGGACGTGAAGGACGCGGGGGTGACGCGCAAGGGCACCGAGGTGACCGCGAAGGTGGTGGTCGTGCGCTCCAGCTTCACGCCCTCGCTCATCGAGGTGAACCAGGGCGACACGCTGAAGGTCGCCATCACCAACATCGAGCAGACCACCGACGAGCTGCACGGCTTCGGGCTGCTCGACTACAACATCAACATCGTCCTCGATCCCGGCGAGACGAAGACCGTCACCTTCAAGGCCGACAAGCCGGGCGTCTTCCCCTACTACTGCACGAACTTCTGCTCGGCGCTCCACCAGGAGATGCAGGGGTATCTCATCGTGAAGCCGAGGTGAGCGCGGCGCCTCCGCGGGCGGCGCGCCGCCGGGCGGAGGGGACGCCGGAGACGAGGAGCTCCAGATGAAGAGACTGCTCGAGCGAAGTCACCGCCTGCTGTCGTCGCCCGTGGGCGCCCTCCCGAGGGCGCTCGCCCTGGCCGCGGCGCTCCTCGTCCTCCCCACCTTCCTCCTGCCGCTGTGGAACCTCACCATGTTCGCGCCGCAGTACGGGGACGGGCTGCGCCTCGACATCTACAGCTACAAGCTGGAGGGCGGGAACCGGGGGCAGGACCTGAAGGAGATCAACCTCCTCAACCACTACATCGGGATGCGAGACCTCGCGCCGGACGACTTCACCGAGTTCAAGTGGATGCCGTTCGCCCTCGGCATCCTGGCCCTCTTCTTCCTGCGCGCGGCGGTGGTGGGGCGCGTCCTCGACCTCCTCGACGCGGTGGTGGTGTTCACCTACTTCGGCCTCTTCTCGCTCTGGTCGTTCGCCTACAAGCTCTTCCGCTACGGCCACGACCTCGCGCCCAACGCGGCGGTGAAGGTGGATCCCTTCATGCCGCCGCTCCTCGGCGGGCAGCAGATCGCGAACTTCGAGGTCTACTCGTACCCGCAGGCGGCCTCCTGGGCGCTCGCCGCGGTGGGCGTGGCCCTCGTCGCGGCGCTCCTCCTCGGCGCGCGCGGCGCGGCGCGGCGCGCGGAGGGCGAGCCGCCGGCGGCCGCGCTCTCGCCGCACGCGGCGGCAGGCCGCTGAGGATGACCCTCGCGCCGCTCCTCCTCGCCCTCGCCGCCGCACAGGGCGAGATGGCGCCGGTCGCGCCCGGCCGGCTGGAGGGCCGGCCGCCTCCGGAGGAGGCGTCGCCGCTCCAGGCCCGCGTCGACGCGGCCCCGCCCGGCGCCACCGTCGAGGTCGGACCGGGCACGTACGAGGGCGACCTCGTCCTCGACAGGCCCGTCCGCCTGCTGGGGCGCGGGCGCCCCCGGCTGGTGGGCAGCGGCCGGGGCAGCGTCGTGCGCGTCCGCGCCCCGGGGGTCGTGGTCGAGGGCTTCGACGTCGACGGGCGCGAGGGCGGCGACCTCGGCCGCGACTCGGCGGGGGTCCACGTCGCCGCTCCGGGCGCGGTGGTCCGGGACTGCCGCATCGAGCGCGCCCTCTTCGGCGTGTACCTGCGCGAGGCGCACGGCGCCCGCGTAGAGGGGAACCGCGTCCTCGGCATCGCCGGGAAGGAGCCGGGCGAGAAGGGCTCCGGGATCCACGTCTGGAACACCGACGGGTTCGTCCTCGACGGCAACGAGGTGCGCGACGCGCGGGACGGCTTCTACGTCCAGTCGTCGCCGCACGGCGTCGTGCGCCGGAACGTGGCGGCCCACCTCCGCTACGGCCTCCACTACATGTTCTCGGACGACAACGTCTTCGAGGACAACGTGTTCCGCGACTCGGCGGCGGGCGCGGTGCTCATGTACTCGCGGCGCATCGAGTTCAGGCGCAACCGCTTCCTGCACAACCGCGGCTTCGCCTCGGTCGGGCTGCTCTTCAAGGCCTGCGACGACACCCTCGCCGAGGACAACCTGCTCGCCGACAACGCCCGCGGGATCTTCCTCGAGGGCTCCTACCGCAACGTCTTCCGCCGCAACGTGGTCGCGGAGTCCGACGCGGCCATCGTGCTCTACGACTCCTGCGGCGGGGTCCGCTTCGAGGGGAACGCGTTCCTCGGGAACCTCACCCCGCTCGACCTCGTGGGGCGGCGCACCGACACCCGCTTCGACGGCAACTACTGGTCCGACAACGCCGAGCCGGACCTCGACGGCGATGGCCGGAGCGACCGCCCGCACGTCCTCGGGAGCCTCTTCGACCACCTGCGCGGGAACCTCTCCGCCGCCGACCTGCTCGCGCAGAGCGTCGCCGCCGCGGCGCTCGGCGCGGCGGAGCGGAGCTTCCCGGTGCTCGCGCCGAGCGCGGCGGTGGACCGCGCCCCGCTCGTCCGCCCGCCGGCGCTGCCCGACGTGCCGCGCGCGGAGCGGGGAGCGCGCCGCCCCGCCGCGGGCGCGCTCGCCGCCTCCGCCGCGGGGCTCGCGCTCGGGCTCGCGGTCCTCGCCGCCGGCGCGCGGCCGGCGAGGGCGGGAGGGCGGCCGTGATCCGCTTCGAGTCGCTCACGAAGCGCTTCGGCGACCAGCGCGCGGTCGAGGACCTGACGCTCGCGGTCGGCCCCGGTGAGGTGGTGGCGCTCCTCGGCCCGAACGGCTCCGGCAAGACCACGACGCTCAAGGCCGCGGCGGGGCTCGTGCACCCCACCGCGGGACGCGTGCTCGCGGGCGACCCGGGCACGAGCACGCAGGAGCCGGCGGCGCGGCGCCTCGTCTCCTTCCTGCCGCAGCGGGCGGGCTTCCCGGAGGCGCTCACCGGCGGCGAGATCGTGGAGTTCTACCGCCGCCTGCGCGGCGCCCCCGCCGAGGCCGGGCGGGAGGTGCTCCGCGCGGCCGCCCTGAACGGCGCCGCCGGCCGCGCCGTCGCGACGTACTCCGGCGGCATGGTCCAGCGGCTCGGCCTCGCGGTGGCGGCGCTGCCGGACGCGCGGGTCTTCCTCCTCGACGAGCCGACCTCCTCCCTCGACCCGGACGGCCTCTGCGCGTTCTACGGGCTCGCCGAGCGCTGGCGGCGCGAGGGGCGCGCGGTGCTCTTCAGCTCGCACCAGCTCGGCGACGTGGAGCGGCTCGCGGACCGCGTCGCCGTGCTCGTGGACGGCCGCCTCGTCGCCGACCTCGGGCAGCGGGAGCTCCGGGGCCGGCTCGCCGCGCGGGGGGTGATGCGCGTCCGCCTCGACGCATGCCCGCCCGGGCTGGTCGCGCGGCTGGCCTCGCTCGCGCCGGGGTCGCGCTTCGCGGGCGACGAGCTCGTCGTGCCGGGCGCGCCGGAGCTGCGCGCCGCCGCGCTCGACGCCGTGCGCGCCGCCGGGGCCGAGATCCGGGGGCTCACCGCGGACGAGGGGCGCCTCGAGGCGCTGTACCGGGAGCTCGTGGAGGGCGCCGCGTGAGCGGCCGGCTCGCCGCCCTCGCCCTCGCCCTCGCGGCGGGCTGCAGCGGGGGCCCGCCCGGCCCCGCCGCGCTCGACACGCGCACCGACGCCTGCGCCCACTGCCGGATGGCGGTGTCCGACGCGCGCTTCGCCGCGCAGGTGGTCGCCCCCCGCGAGGAGCCGCGCTTCTTCGACGACGTGGGGTGCCTGCGCGACTGGCTGCGGGGCGGGCACGGCCTGCCCCCGCGCGCGGTGGCGTACGTCGCCGACCACCGGACGAAGGGCTGGGTGCGCGCGGCGGCCGCGACCTACACCCGCGTCCCGGCGCTCGAGACGCCCATGGGCTCGCACCTCGTGGCGCACCGGGACGCGCCCTCGCGAGACGCCGACGCCGCGGCCGCGGGCGGGACGCCGGTCCCGGCGGCCGAGGTCTTCGCCGCGCCGCCGCCGGACGGTGCGCCGTGAGCGAGCGCTCCCCCTCGCCCCTCCTCCTCGTCGCGCGGCAGGAGCTGCTGCTCGCGGCGCGCTCGCGCTGGGTGCAGATCTTCGCGGCGGTCTTCGCGACGCTCTCCCTCGTCGTGGCGGGCTCCGGCTACGTCCTCTCGGGCGGCCACGGCTTCCAGGACTTCGCCCGGACGAGCGCCTCGCTCGTCGAGCTGGTGATCCTCGTCGTCCCCCTCGCGGCGCTCCTCATGGGGGTCCTCTCCCTCGCGCCGGACCGCGGGACGGCGGAGCTGCTCTTCGCCCAGCCGGTCTCGCGGCGCGCCGTCCTCCTCGGGAAGCTCCTCGGGCTCCTCGTCGCCCTCTCCGCGGCCGAGGCGGTGGGCTTCGGCGCCGCCGGCCTCGTCGTCTTCTCGCAGTCGGGCGAGGGGGGCGCCGGCGGGTACGGGCTCCTCGTGCTCGGCGCGATCCTGCTCACCGCGGCGTTCCTCTCCCTCGCCGCGCTCCTCGCCGCGGGCGCCGTGGGGCGCAGCCGGGTGCGCGCCCTCGCCCTCGCGGTCGTGGTCTGGCTCGTCGCCGTCGTGCTCTTCGACCTCGCGGCGCTCGGCGCGGCGTCGCTCTTGCCCTCGGGCATCGCCTCGCGCCTCCTCGTCCTCGCGGTGGTGGTGAACCCGGTGGACGCGGTCAGGACGGGCGCCCTCCTCGCGATCGAGGGGACCGCCGCCTTCGGCGCCGCGTCCCTCGCCTTCCTGCGCCTCACGCGCGGCGGCGCCGGCGCCGCGGCGGCGCTCTCCGCCTCGATCGCCCTCTGGATCGTGGTCCCGGCGGCGCTGGCGGCGCGCCGGCTGGAGCGGCTCGACCTTTGAGCGGGGGCTGCGCCCCTCCCCCGCGCCGTCGCGCGGGGCCCCCACCCTGCGCACCTGCTTCCGATCACGATTGACCGTTCAGCGGCGGGGGCGGCGGCTCCGGGCGTCGACCACCCAGGTGCGGGCGGCGAAGTCGTGCAGCGCCCGTCCGCTGCGGGTGAAGTAGGCGAGGAGGATCCCGAGCCCGAGCAGCGCGGCCGAGAGGACGGCGAACCCGGCGCGGACGGCGCTGCGCGCGAGCGAGGGCCGGCGCGCGTCGGGCCCCACCACGGCGAGGCCGAGGAGCCGCTTCCCGAGCGTCGCGCCCGCGAGGGCGTGCGAGAGGGTCGCGTACACCGCGACGGCCAGCGTCAGCGCCGCCGCCACGGACAGCACGATCACCCGCTCGCGCGCGACGAGGTCGAGCAGGCCGTCGAGGCCGGTCGCCGGCGCGGCGCCTCCCGCCTCACCGCCGCCGACGAGCGCCGACACGAGCGCGAGCCCGCCGGCCACGAAGGGCCCGACGTCCACCGCGGCGGCCGCGGCGCGGCGCCAGCCCTCCGGGCGGCGCAGCCGGACCTCGAGCGCGTCCACCTCCGCGTCCGGCACGGGCTCCTCGGGCTCCTCCGCGAGGGGCAGCGGCATCGTCGCGGCGAGGGCGCCGGCCGGCATCGGCACCGGCCGCGGCCCCGGCCCGGGCTCGCCCGGGGCGCCGCCGGGCGCGAGCCCCACCGCCGCGCCGAGGTCCCAGTGCGACCGCTCGAGCGCGCCGGGCGGGGCGACGGGCGCCGGCGGCGGCCGCGGCGGCGCGACGGGCTCCGCCCGGTCCCCCCGGCGATCCAGCGGGAGCGGCCCGTCGAGGGGACGGGGCGGGGGCTCCTCCCGGAGTCCGAGCGGAGCTCCGCACCGGCGGCAGAACGCCGGGGCGGGATCGCCCGTCTCGAGCTGGCACCGCGGGCAGCGCACGCCACGAGGCTACGGGCGCTCGCCCCCGGGATCAAGTGAGGTCGCCGAAGCGCGCCTGCAGCAGGGCGACCGCCACGATGGCGGCGGTCTCGGCGCGGAGCACGCGCGGGCCGAGCGAGGCGCGCGCCGCCCCCGCCCGCTCGCAGGCGCGCAGCTCGTCCTCGTCGAGGCCGCCCTCGGGGCCGACCACCGCGGCGATCCCCGCGGCGGGGGGCGGCAGCGTCGCGAGCGGCGCGCCTCCGGGCTGGAACACCACCGCGGCGCTCCCGGGCGGGAGCGCGGCGAGCGCCCCGGCGAGCGGGACGGGCGCCGCGACCTCGGGCACGTCGGCCCGACCGCACTGGCGCGCCGCCTCCTCGGCGATCCGGCGCCACCGCCGCGCGCGCTCCTCCCCCTTCGGCCCCTCGAGCCGGACGACGGAGCGCGCCGCCGCGAAGGGGACGATGCGCGCGACCCCGAGCTCCGTCGCCTTCTGCACGACCAGGTCGACCTTCTCGCCCTTCGCGAGCGCGAACAGGAGCGCGAGCTCGGCCGCCGGCGCGCGCCCCTCCTCGCGCGGCCCGAGGGAGACGCTCTCGAGCCCGGCGTCGAGCCGGCCCGCGTACCGCCCGCCGCGCCCGTCGAACACCTCCACCTCCGCGCCGGGCGCGAGCCGGAGCACCTCGGCGAGGTAGTGGCGCGCCTGCGGGGTCAGCCGGCCGCGGCCGCCCTCGATCCGCTCGGGCGGCAGGTGGACGCGCCGGACGGTCACGCCCGATGCTCCAGGACGAGCAGGCTCCACTCCCCGTCCCGGCGGCCCGGGAGCGGCGCGAGGCCGAGGGCCTCGTAGGCGGCGCGGACCTCGCCCTCCTGCGGCGCCAGGATCCCGGAGAGGAGCACCACCCCGCCGGGCGCGAGCTTCGCCGCGATCAGCGGGGCGAGCTCGACGAGGGTGTTCGCGAGGATGTTCGCCACGACGACGTCGAACGTGCCCGCGATGCGCGGGAGCGGGCTCTCCACGATCTCGAGCGCCACGCCGTTCGCCGCGGCGTTCTCGCGGGCGACCTCGACCGCCTTCGGGTCGACGTCGTTCGCCGCCACGCGCCCCGCGCCGAGCTTGCGCGCCGCGATGGCGAGGAGGCCCGACCCCGTGCCGACATCGAGCACCGACGCGCCCGGGCGCGCGCCGAGGAGCTCCGAGAGCGCCGCGAGGCAGAGCGAGGTCGTGCCGTGGCTGCCCGTGCCGAAGGCCATCCCGGGGTCGATCACCACCTCGACGGCGCCGGGCGGGGGCGCCTCGTCGATCCAGGACGGACGCACCCGCACCCGGCCCACGTCGAGCGGCCGGAAGTCCTTCTTCCAGCCCTCGCCCCAGTCCTCGTCCGGCACCTCCGCGACGACGCCCCCGTGGAGGCGGGCTCCCTCGTCGGCCGCGGCGCGCTCCGGGAACCAGGCGACGAGGAGCGCGTTCCCGGCGGAGGGCAGGGGCGTGCCGGGCATGGGGGCGGCCTCGCCGTCCCGCACCTCGACGCCGGCGGCGCCGAGGTCGAAGAGGTCCGAGGCGACGTCCTCGGCGCGGGCGAGCGGGGCCTCGAGGGTCACGGAGAACGTGGGCACGGCTGCAGTCTAACCGGCCTCGGGGGGCCGGTCCGCCGCGTCGCCACGGGCGCGCCTCGCGCGCGCCGGAGGCGCCGAGATATCGGCGCGCCCCGATTTCGTGCGGCGCCGGGATCGGGGGTAGCATGCCGGATCGGCATGAGCTTTCACGTCCTCCTCGTCGAGCCAGACGCCGCGCTCGCGGACGAGATCCGCCGGGCCTTCGGCCCCGCCGGCTTCTCCGTGACCGCGCTGCAGGCCGGCGAGCCGGCCGTCGAGCGCTGCCGCCAGCAGGCGCCCGACCTCATCCTGCTCGCGGCCGAGCTGCCCGACATGAGCGGCTTCTCGGTGTGCAACCGGCTGAAGCGGGCCCTCGCGGCGGTGCCGCTCATCCTCTACTCCGCGGAGGCGACGGAGGCGGCCGTGGAGGCGCACCGGGCCACCCGCACGCGCGCCGACGACTACCTCCGGAAGCCGTTCGAGATCGCCGACCTGCTCGGGCGTGCCGCGGCGCTGCTCCACGCGCAGCCGCCCTCGGCGTCCCCGGCGGATCCCCCCGCCGCGCCGCGCCCGGACGGCAGCCGGGCCCCCGACGGCGGGGAGGGCGGGCCGCCCCTGCTGCAGCGGGCCGACTCGGGCCAGGTGGCCGCCCGCGGCCTCGCCTCCGCGCTCGCCTCCGCCGCCGGCCCGGAGCGCCCGCCGGCGAAGCCGCGTCCTCGCGGCCCGGGCGCCGCCGGCGGCCCGCCCCCGGTGCCGCCGCCCGTACCGGGGCAGAAGCCGGCGGCGGCGATCGGGCGGGTCAAGGTCGCCGCGCCGCGCGCCGAGGCCAAGGATCCGTTCGAGGTGCTCGCGGAGCTCCCCCGCGACCCCGCGCCTCCGAAGGGCACCCCCGAGGAGAAGCTCGAGTACTTCCGGGAGCGGCTGCGCGCGCGCGACGCGTTCCTCTCCCGCGTGCGCGAGGCCGTCGCCGAGATGAAGGCGGCCGTGGCGCAGGTGAGCGGCGAGCGCGACGCCCTCCAGGCGGACCTCGAGGCCGTGCGCGCCCGCACCCTCGAGCTCGAGCAGCGCGTGCAGGAGGCCGGGCAGGACGCGGCCGCCCAGGCCGCGCGCATCGAGGACCTGCGCAAGCAGCTCGACGAGAGCGAGAACACGCGCCAGTCCCTCTCGGACGTGCTGTCGGAGACGATGCAGCAGAACGAGGCGGCCGAGCAGGCCTCCTCGGCCCGCGTGGCGGCGGCGGACGCGGACCGGGCGAAGCTCGAGGCCGACCTCGCCGAGCAGGCCGAGGGGCACGCCCGCGCCGTCGCGGCCCTCGAGACGGATCGCGCCGACGAGCGGGCCCGCGCCGAGGCCGCCCGGGCCGAGCTGGAGGCCGCCCACGCGCGGGCGCTCGACGACGCCGGGGCCGAGCTCGAGCGGGAGCGCGCCGCGGGCGCCGAGAAGCTCGCCGCCGCCGAGGAGCGCCTCGCGGCGCTCGGCGCCGAGCGGGAGGGGCTCGCCAGTGACGTGGCGCGCCTCGAAGGGGCGCTCCGCGAGCGGGAGGAGGCTGCGCAGGCCGCCGCCCGCGAGGCCGAGGCCGGCGCCGACGCGCTCCGGGCGCGCCTCGAGGAAGTGGCGGCGCGCGCGGAGGAGAGCGCCGGAGACCTCGCGAACGCCCAGGAGCAGCTCGGCCGGGTGGGCGAGGAGCTCGGCCGCGCCGCGGAGGCCCGCGCCGCCCTCGAGGAGGCGCTGCGCCAGGCCCGCTCGGAGACCCGCGCCTACGACGAGAAGTCCATGGCGGCGGAGCACGCCTACCAGGCCAAGGTGGCGGAGCTGGAGGCGGCGGCGCAGCGGATCGCCGACCTCAGGGCGGCGCTCGACGAGGGGCGCGCCAACGCCGAGGGCGCGCGCGGGGACGTGCAGCGGCTCGACGCGGTGCGCGCCGACGCGGAGCGCCGGGCGGCCCAGGCCGCGGCGGAGCGCGACCAGGTCGCGCGGGAGCTCGACGCGGCCCAGCGGACGGCGATGGGCGCCCGGGCGGAGGTGCAGGCGGAGCGGGAGCGGGTCGCGCGCCTCGAGGCCGAGGTGGCGCGCCTCGCGCGGCTCGAGCCCATCGCCGAGGAGGCGGTCCGGCTCAAGAAGGAGGTCTCCTCCCTCCGCGAGATGGTCCAGCAGCGCACCTCCTCCGCGGAGTCCGCCTCGCGCGCGGCGCAGGCCGCCGCGTCGGAGCGCGCGCGCGCCGAGGAGCGGCTCGGGGTGGAGGGGGGCAAGCTCCAGGCGCAGGCCGCGCGCCTCGACACGGAGCTGACCGCGGCTCGCCGCCGCATCGAGGAGCTCGAGCGCGCCGGCGCCGCCCGGGAGGCGGCGCTGCGCAAGACCGCGTCCGACGCGGAGGAGCGGCGCCGCGCGCAGGCGGCGGAGGCCGGCGACGTCGAGCGGAAGCACGGGGCGGAGGCCGCGCGGCTCCGCACCGCCATGGTCGAGCTCGAGAAGCACCTCGAGGCGCGGGCCCGCTCGGAGCTCCAGCTCAAGAAGCGCGTGCAGGACCTCGAGCGGGCGGCGCAGGCCTCCTCGGGGCGCCCGCCCCCCCTCGCCGACCCGGCCGACGTCGCGAAGCTCAAGGCGAGCCTCGCGAAGCTCACCGAGGAGGTCGAGGACCTCAAGTCCGAGAACGACTTCCTGAACGGCGAGGTCGCCCGCTACCAGCAGAAGAACAAGGACCTCTCCGCGCAGCTCACGTCGCGCTAGGCCCCGGCGCCCCGGCACCACCCTGGCGGCCTCACGGCCGCTCGCCGACGTCGCGCCCCGCTCCACGATCGGTTAGACAGTCCCGGGGGGACGAGCCCCTCCGGAGCGACCCCAGCGAGGCGCGAACATGGCGATCGACGAACGCGCGGTCAGGGCCGAGGCGACGAAGCACGAGACGTTCACCCCCTACATCCCGGACGAGACGTCGCTGCGCGAGTTCACGCCGCGCGCGCTCGTCCTCGGGACGCTGCTCGGGATGGTGTTCGGCGCCTCCTCGCTCTACCTCGTCCTCAAGGTCGGGCTGACCGTCAGCGCGTCGATCCCGGTGGCGGTCATCTCCATCGCGGTCTTCCGCATCGCCTCGAAGTTCGGGATCAAGGACGCGACGATCCTCGAGAACAACATCGTCCAGACCGCCGGCTCGGCCGGCGAGTCGATCGCCTTCGGCGTCGGCGTGACGATGCCCGCCATCATGATCCTGGGGTTCGACCTCGAGATCTCGCGCGTGGCGCTCGTGGCCGTGCTGGGCGCCCTGCTCGGCATCCTCATGATGATCCCGCTCCGCCGCGCGCTCATCGTGGCGCAGCACGGGCGGCTCAAGTACCCGGAGGGCACCGCCTGCGCCGAGGTGCTGAAGGCGGGCGCCTCCGACGAGTCCCGCGCCGCCGCCTCCGACGCGGCGCGCGAGGAGGAGGCGCGCCGCGGCGGGAGCCGCCTCTCGGCGCACACCATCTTCACCGGGTTCGGGATCGGCCTGCTCTACAAGACCGCCATGGTGGCCCTGAAGGGCTGGAAGGACGTGCCGGAGCGCGTGTTCGGCAAGCCCTTCGAGGCGGGGTCCGTCTCGGCCGAGGTCTCGCCCGAGCTGCTCGGGGTCGGCTACATCATCGGCCCGCGGATCGCGTCCATCATGTGCGCCGGCGGCGTGATGGCGTACCTGCTGCTCATCCCGCTCATCAAGTTCTTCGGCGACGCGATCCCCGGGGCCCTCGCCCCCGGCGGCATCCCCATCCGCGAGATGGGCCCCTCGCAGATCCGCAGCGCGTACGTGCTCTACATCGGCGCGGGCGCGGTGGCGGCGGGCGGCATCATCAGCCTGTTCCGGTCGCTGCCGATCATCGCGCACGGGCTCAGGGAGGGGCTCAGGGACGTCGGCGGGCCGCGCGCGGCCGGCGCCCGGCGGCGCACCGAGCGGGACCTCTCGATGAAGGTGGTGCTGGGCGGGATCGCCGCGCTCATCGTGGCCATCGTCCTCGCCCGGCCGCTCCACATGAACCTGATCGGCGCGGTGCTGATCGTGGCGCTCGGGTTCCTCTTCGTGACGGTGTCGTCCCGCCTCACCGGCGAGATCGGCTCCTCGTCGAACCCGATCTCGGGGATGACCGTCGCGACGCTCCTCATCACCTGCCTCGTCTTCCTCGTCGTCGGCTGGACGGGCGGGCCGTACTACGTGACCGCGCTCTCGGTGGGCGCGCTCGTGTGCATCGCCGCCTCGAACGGCGGGTCGACGTCGCAGGACCTCAAGACCGGCTTCCTCGTGGGCGGCACGCCGCGCTACCAGCAGCTCGCCATCCTGCTCGGCGCGCTCATCTCCGCCCTCGTCCTCGGCCCCATCCTCCTGCGGCTCAACACCGCCGCGACCACCTACGTGCCGGCCGCGCAGGTCGCGCCCGCGGGCCTGCGCGTGGACCCGACCACGCTGACCGGCGCGCGCGAGCGCCCGCCCGCCGCCCACACCGGCGGCGAGTCCCGCGACTACCTCGTGTGGCACAAGACGGACGGCGCGGACGCCCCGGCGGGCCGCTACCTCGTGGACGACGCCGGCCGCGCCGTCTGGCTCGTCGATCCGGGCATCAACGGCGTCTACACGAAGCGCGCCGACGGCACCGAGGTGCGGAAGTTCGACGCGCCCAAGGCGACGCTCATGTCGTACATCATCAAGGGCATCCTCGACCGGCGCCTGCCCTGGGGGCTCGTCCTCTTCGGCGTGATGATCGCGATCGTGCTCGAGATGGCGGGCATCCCGTCGCTCGCGTTCGCCGTGGGCGTGTACCTGCCGCTCTCCTCCTCGTCGCCCATCTTCATCGGCGGCCTCGTGCGGTGGCTCGCCGACAAGCGCGGCCGCCCGCGGCTCGTCGCCGCCGGGCTCACCGAGGAGCAGATCGCCGCGGAGGCGGACAAGAGCCCGGGCGTGCTCATGGCGTCCGGGTACATCGCGGGCGGCGCCATCGCGGGGATCGTGATCGCGTTCATGGCGGGCGTCCTCGAGCCGGTGGACGCGGTGATCACCCGCTGGTCGAGCGCGCACAACCCCTTCTTCGGCGGCGCCCACGCGGACCTGCTCGCGCTCGTGCCGTTCGCCCTGCTCACCGGCTTCCTCTTCCTCGCCGCGAAGGAGAAGGCCCCCAGGGCCACCTAGCGGTGGGGCGGGCGCGGCGAGCGCCCGCCCGAGGTCGTCATGGCGCGTCCCCTCGGCGTCTACGTCCACTTCCCGTGGTGCTCGCACCACTGCCCGTACTGCGACTTCGCGGTCACCACCGCGCCGCAGCCCGGGGGACGGCGCTACGCCCGCGCCGTGCTCGCCGAGCTCGCGCTGCGCGCCGGCGCCTTCGACGGCCTCGCCCCGGCGAGCCTCTACCTCGGGGGCGGCACTCCCTCGCTGTGGGACGTGGACGAGGTGGCGGAGGTGATCGACGCCGTCCGCGCCCGCTTCCCCCTGCCCCCGGGCGCCGAGGTGACGATCGAGGCGAACCCGGAGTCGTGCGGCCGCGACGCGCTGCGCGCCTGGCGCGCCGCGGGCGTGAACCGCGTCTCCCTCGGCGTCCAGTCCTTCGATCCGGGCGTGCTCGCCAAGCTCGGCCGGCGCCACGGCCCGGAGACCGCCGAGCGCGCGCTGCGGCTCGCCGCCGAGGAGCTCGGCAACGCGAGCGTCGACCTCATCTACGGCGCGCGGCGCTCCACGGTCGAGACGGCCCGCGCCGACGCGGCGCGCGCGGCGGCGGCGGGGGCGGTGCACGTCTCCGCCTACGCCCTCACGCTCGACGCCGAGGTCCTCGCCGAGGACGTGCCGCTCGCCCGCCTGCGGCGCGCCGGCCGCCTGCCGCTCCCGTCGGAGGACGAGACGCGCGCGCAGGCCGGCGCGATCCGCGCGGCCCTGCGCCGCGCCGGCCTGCGGCGCTACGAGATCTCGAACTTCGCGCGGCCGGGGTCGGAGTCGGTCCACAACCGCCTCTACTGGGAGGGCGAGAGCTACCTCGGCCTCGGCGCGGGCGCGTACGGCTGCCTGCGCGGCGAGGCGGGCTCGCGGCGCTACGGCAACCTCCGCGACGCGGGCGCCTACATGGACGCGGCGCTCGAGGGGCGGCTCCCCACCGGCGAGGAGGACCCCATCGCGCCCTCGGCCGACCGCAACGAGCGGCTCATGCTCGCGCTGCGCACCCGCGCCGGCGCGCCGCTCGCCGCGCTCTCCGCCGGGCAGGCCCGCGAGGCCGGCGAGGCGGTGCGGCGGCGGCTCGCCGTGCGGCGCGCAGGCCGCCTCGTCCTCACGAGCCGCGGCATGGACCTCCACAGCGCCCTCTCCGAGCGGCTCTTCGAGTGAAGGGAGCACCCCGTGCCGAGCGACGCCGACTTCGTCACCTTCGCCCTCGACCTCCTCGCGCCGCTCGGGCCCGTCCAGGCGCGCGCCATGTTCGGCGGCCACGGGCTCTACGCCCGCGGCGTCATGTTCGGCCTCCTCGACGACGACGAGCTGTTCCTCAAGACGGACGGCGAGTGCCGCGCGCGCTTCGTCGAGGCGGGCTGCCGGCGCTGGGTGTACGGGAAGATGCAGAGCACGAGCTACTTCCGCCCTCCCGACGACGCGCACGAGGACCCGGAGGCGATGCTGCCCTGGGCGCGGCTCGCCCTCGACGCGGCGCTGCGGACGGCGGCGGAGAAGGCGGCGCGGGCGCGCAGGTCCCCGCGGCGGGCAGCCGCGAAGGCGCCGGCCCGGAAGCGCTCGCGTCCGGCGTCGAAGGGCGCCGGGAGGGGCCGGGCGCGGCGGTGACGGCCTGCGTCGTTTCACGAACCGTGCGCCGCGGCGCTCGATCCTGCGGGCGGGGTTGCGCGGGGGCTCGGGACGGGGTGTCGCGCCTGCGTCGCTTCGCGCTTCTGTGACGGTGCGGATGTGGAAGCGGAGCTGCGTGCTCGGGGGCCGCCGGCAACGCCTTGCGTGCCGCTGCGCCGCACGGAGCGCACGCGGCGACCGGATGGCGACGGGAGCAGCGTCACGCCCGTTGCGAGGCGGGCCGTGGGTGGGGCGTGGAGCGGGGCGCGCTGCGCTCCTTACGGCGCGACACCCCGATCCCTCGCCCTCGAGGCGTGGTGGACGGCGATCGCGGTCGAAGTCGAGATCGCGGTCGGGGTCGCGGTCGGAGCGCGATCGGGTCGAGGTCGGGCGGTCGGGGTCGGGGTCGGGGTCGGGGTCGAGGTCGAGGTCGAGGTCGAGGTCGAGGTCGGGCCGAGGTCGGGGTCGGGGTCGAGCTTCGCGACGTCCGTGGCGCGGTCCTCCGGACCGCGGGTGCGGTAGCATCCTCCCATGCGCCGCCTCCTCGCCCTCGTCCTCCTCGGCCTCGCCGTCGGCGCGGGGCTCGGCCTCGCGCTCCGCGCCGGACGCCGCGCCCCGCCCCTCCCCGACCCGCCGGCGGTGGCGACGCAGATCCGCGAGGTCGCTCGGCTCGAGACGCTCGAGGTCGCTGTCTACAAGAAGGTCTCCTTCGCCCCGGAGCCGTCGGCCGCCGACTCGCTCTGGGGCGACGTGGGCGGCTGGCTCCGGCACACCTTCCACGCGCCGAACGGCAAGGCCATCGTCTTCGCCACCGCCCGCGTCGGCCTCGACCTCTCGCGCCTCGACGCCTCCTCGGTCCGCGTGGACGACCGCGAGGTCTTCGTGGTCCTCCCCCCGCTCCGGACCGTGGTGGAGCTCCGGCCCGACGAGACCGAGATCATCGGCTCGAACCTCGACTCCGCGGAGACGGCGCGCCTCTTCGAGCTCGCGAAGGCGGCGTTCGAGCGCGAGGTGCAGGCCGACCCGGACCTCCGTGCGAAGGCGCGCGCCTCCGCGGAGCGGCAGGTCCGCGCCCTCCTCGTCACGCTCGGCTTCGCCGCGGTCCACTTCGTGGACGCGCTCCCGGCCACGCGACCGGCGAGCTGAGCGCGGCGCTACCCGCCGGGCGCCGCGACGAACGACGCGGGGAGCTGCTGCGCCTGGTCCACCTCGGCGGCGAACGCGGCGAAGTCCGGGTAGCGCTCAGGCGCGACGCGCCCGCGCGCGAGGTCGAGCCGCTCCTCGCGGACGAGGGTCCGCCCCTCGACCCGCTCGGTCCGCGAGAAGGCGCCGAACGGCCCCTCCATGGTGCGGGCGGGGGTCGCGACGGGCGCCATCCCCTCGGGCGCGACGATCTCGACGCGCTGCAGCTGCCGCTCCGCCGCGGGGAGCAGGAGCGGCGTGGTGCGGCCGGCGACCTGCACGAAGCGCGCGCCGAGGCCGGCGGGGAAGATCGGCTCGTCGAGCTCGAGCCCGCCCGCCGCGCTCCGCGCGAGGTGCGGCACGCGCCCCTTCCAGCGGACGACGAACGGCCCCTCCGCGTCGTCCTCGCCGAGGAGCGCCGCCTCGGAGAGCACGATCCCGCCGAAGCTGCGCGCGAGCATCGACTCGATCACCTGCCGGCGATCGCTCGCGTCGAGCTGCTCGACGGCGCCCTTGGCGGCGGCGCCCGCCGCGCCGAGGTAGCGGTCCTCCCCCTCCACGGTGGCCCCGCCGTCCGCCTCGAGGGCGATGCGGATCCGCACCTCGCGCCGCTCCTCGACGCGGGTCCGCGCGGGCGTGCGGACCGCCTCGAGCTCCTCGCCGGGCGCGGGGAGGACGAGCGCCTCGACGTCGAGGACGGTCGAGGGGATCGTGGCGAACGGGCCGACGCGGACCCCCGGGTCGAGCCAGAGCGGCTCGCCGCCCGGCTCGACGCGGAGGAGGGGCTGCGCGTAGACGTTGGGCGAGGGGAAGCGCCACGTCGAGGCGTCGGCGCCGAACGGCCGCGCGAGCGCGATCCGCGCGCGCACCCCGAGCGCGTCGAGCAGCGCCGCCAGGAGGACGAGCCGGCTGCCGCGGCCGCGCGACAGGACGACGCTCGCCTCGTCGCCGAACGGGCCGCCGTGGCCGAGGACCGTGCGGGCCACCCGGGCCCACGCCGCGCGCGCGAGCGCCGCCGCGTCGGCGCCCGGGCCGGCCGCCGTCCGGACCTCCGCCGCGAGCGCGCGCAGCTCCTCGGTCGGGCGGGCGCGGCCCGCGGCGGCGTCGGCGAGCAGCCGGTGCAGCGCGTCCCGCCCGCCGCCGACGCCGACGTGGAGGAACGGCAGGAACTCCGTGCTGGGTGGCGAGCCCGGCTCGGGCACGTGCGCCGGCACGTCGAGGGCGACGGCCCGCACCACGTCGAGGTCGCCCTCCCGCGCCGGCGCCGGCGCCTCCATGCCGTGCGCGTCCACCGCGAGGCCGAGCCCCGCGGGCGCGGCGACGACGTAGGAGGAGCGGAAGAGGCGCGTCCCGACGACGCGGAAGAAGAACGGATCCGCGGCGAACCCCGCCCCGTCCCCGCGCGTCCCCCGCACGTACTCGACCTCCACGAAGTCGCCGGGCTCGAGGCCGGCGAGCGAGACGGTCTCCTTCGACCCTCCGCCCCGCTCCGGCTCGAGCGTGCGCCCGTCGGGCTTGTGGGTGCGCAGGGCCAGCACCTCCGCGCCCGCGGGGATCGACACCTCCCCGTACTGCTCGATCCCCTGCGCGTCGAGGACGTGGATGACCTGGTGCGTCCGCTCGGTG
Organism: uncultured delta proteobacterium; assembly: GCA_963737085.1. Taxonomy (GTDB): domain Bacteria; phylum Myxococcota; class Myxococcia; order Myxococcales; family Anaeromyxobacteraceae; genus Anaeromyxobacter. Next base: position 897,515 of record CAVTRR010000009.1, on the reverse strand, counting down.
GCGGTCCCCCCGGGGTGGACCATGACGGCGGCGGCGTCGAGGACCATGGTCGAGGAGGTGTCGTCGGTGCGGCGCGCCGCGCGGTAGGCGCGGATCGCCGCGCCCGCGTCCTCGGCGAAGCGGTCGAGCACCTCGCCTCCGTCCTCGAGCGCGAGGGCCCGGCGCAGGTCGAGGTCCGCGCCGTCGAGGAGGAGGGCCCGCTCGCGCGCGGCGCGCGCCGCCCGGGCGTCGCCGGCGAGCTCGCGCGCGTCGGCGAGCTGCTTCTCGATGCGCGGGCTGCGCGGCCACAGGGCCCGCAGCGCCTCGAGCGTCTCGGCCGCGCGCCCCGGCGCGTCGGCGGCGATCCAGGCGTCGGCGAGGGCGAGGGCGGGCTCGACGGCCCAGGGGCGCGCGGCGACGAGCGGGAGGAGCGCCTCCGCCGCGCCCTGCGGGTCGCCGCGGCGCCGCAGGTGGTCGGCGAGACGGGCCCGCCCGTCGCGGCAGCCGGCGAGCGCCCGCGCGCGCGCGTCCTCGAGGGCGACGGCGCGGCGCCGGGCGGCGAGCTCGCGGCCGTGATCGAGGACGAGGCACCCGCCCCCCGCGGCGAGGGCCTCGGCGACGAGCGACTCGGCGCGCTCGGCGAGCCCGCGCGCGTCGGCGGCCCGTGCGCGGACGGCGAGGGCGTCCGGCCGGGAGGCCGCGTCGCCGAAGCCGGCGAGCACCTCGTCCACCTCGTCGAGGCGCTGGGCGTCGAGGAGCAGCACGGCGAGGGCCCCGCGCGCCTCCGCGTGGCCGGCGTCCTTCGCGAGGGCCTCCCGGAGCGCGGCCTCGCCCCGCGCGCGCGAGACCTGGGGGTCGAGGGTCGGGTCCCCGAGGAGGACGGCGCCGCGCGCGAGGGCGACCGCGGCGGAGCCGGGGAGCGCCCGGGCCGCCTCGGCGAGGAGCGCCTTCGCGCCCTCGCGGTCGACCGAGGCCGCGTCGCGGCCGGCGAGGAGCGCGGCGAGGCCGCGGCCGGCCTCCGGCGCGAGGGCGGCGGCGAGCGCGGCCCCGCCGTACGCCGGCGCGACGGGACCGCGCGGCGTGGCCGCGGCCACGGCCACGGGGGATTCCGCCGGGCGGCGCGGCGGCGAAGGCGGCGTCCGACGGCGCGCCGTCGGCGCGGGACAGGGCGAGGTGGACCGCCGCCTGGGGTCCGGTGCGGGCCACCTTGACCACGACGCGGTGCCGCCCCGGGGCGAGGTCGAGCGGGAGGTGCACGAGCGTCGGCAGGTGGGCGGCGAAGGCCCGGCGCGCGTACACGACGGCGCCGTCCACCGCGAGCGACGCCGACATCGGGGTGCCGAACGAGACGAGGTAGCGGCCGCCGCGCGCGAGCGTCGCGTCCGCCGCGAGGAAGAAGACGTCGCCGTCGCGGGGCTCTCCGTCGAGCGCGATCGAGCCGTCGGGGGCCGGCAGCGCCCTCGTCGGGCTCTGGGGGAGGCCGAGCCGCCCCTCCACCGCCTCGGGGAGGAGCCCCTCGTCCGGCGGGAACGGGCGATCGAAGTCGAGGCTCCGGTAGAGCCCGAAGGGACCCGCGAGCGTCCAGGCCGAGACGGCGCCGTTCTCGGCCCGCAGGCGCGCCGCGGCGGCGTGGTCGCCGAGCACCTCCGCGGCGGCGATGCGCGCGACGCGGGCGCGGTACGCGGCGAGGCCGGAGAGGCGCGGCGCGAGCGGGGCGAGCGCCCGCTCCACCTCGCCGGCGAGCGCGGGGGAGCGCTCGGCGAGCTCGGCGAGGCGCCGGAGCGCGATGGGGACGAGGGGGTGCGCCGGCGCCGCCGCCGCGAGCGCCGCGAGGTGGGTGGCCTCGGCGCCGGGATCGAGGCCGCGCCGGGCGACGAGCGCGGCGGCGAGGCGCCCCCAGGGCTCCGCGGGGCGCTTCGCGACCGCCTTCTCGGCGCGAGCCCGCGCGCCCGCGGCGTCGTTCTCGAGCAGGCGCGCGAGGGCGCCGCCGCCGGCCCCGCCCGGCCCGCCGGCGGCCCGGGGCCCGGCGCAGCCCGCGGCGAGGAGCGCCGCGGCGAGCGCGGCGGCGAGGGCGCGGGCGCGGGCGCGGTCACTGGCGGGCCTCCGGGGCCGGCGCAGGCGCGATCCGGATCCGGCGGGCGAAGGCGCGGTCGATGCCCGCGGCGAGCTCGCGGAAGGCCGGGTAGCGCGCGGCGGGGACGCGCCCGCTCTTCAGCGTGACGTGCCCCTCCACGGTGACGGCGCCGTCCGCGGCGCGGTAGCGGACGGCGTAGGCGGCATCGGGGCCGTCCCCCGCCGCGTCCTCGGGCAGCTCCAGCACCGCGTACCCCGCGGGGAGGGCGAAGCGGTACGAGAAGCGGTTCTCGCCCGGCTCCCCGACGAGGAGGTCGTGGCGCCGCTCGGCGAGGGACGCCCAGGTCTCCACGTAGCCGGCGGCCGCGCCGAACGGGGTGAAGCGCAGCCCGCCGCCGTCCGGCTGCGCGTAGCGGGGCGCCTCGAGCGCGAACTGCATCTCCACGTCGTCCTCGATGCGCGAGAGGTCCGACATCGCGACGCTCCTCACCCGCAGGCCCGGGAAGGTCCGGTTGAAGGCCTTCTCGAGCTGCGCCCGGCGGTCGTGCTCGGAGACGTAGGCGCGCCGGTACTGCGGCGCCTGCGCGCCGCGGATGCGCGAGCGCCCCGCCACCGCCGCCCCGCCGTCCGCGGCGAGCGCGACCTCGAGGCTCGTCTCGACCCGGTTCTCCTCCGGGCGGGCGTCCGGGATGGCGCCGAACCGCGCGGGCCCGTCGGGGCTCACGACGAGCACGCTCGCCCCGCGATCCTCGCCGGGCAGGTCGCCCGAGCCGGACCAGGAGGCGGTGCCGTCGAGCCAGAGGTCGAGCCCCGGCACGTACAGGATGGCGTGGTTGAACACCGCGAGCGACGCGGGCGCCTCGGCGATCTTCCCGAGCCGCTTCATGCGCAGGAGCACGAGGCGCGAGTCGATGCCCACCGCCTCGAGGAGCGCGTGCATGAGGCTCGCCTTGTCCTTGCAGTCCCCGAAGCGCCGGCGGAGCACGTCGTCCACCCGGTACGGCTTGTAGCCGTGGATGCCGAACTCGAGGCCCACGTAGCGCGTCTGCGAGACGACGAAGTCGTAGATCGCGCGCACGACGGCGCGCTGGTCCGCCTCGGACCAGCCGCCGGCGGGCACCGCGAGCGCGGCGGGCTGCGCGACCGCGCCGCCGTTCCGCGGCGGCGGGCGCTTCGCGAGCGCCTCGCGCGCGAGCCGCTCGGCCGTCCGCCGCACCTCCTCGCTCGGGCGGAGCTGATCGCGGACGAGCCCCCAGTAGAAGCGCCCCACCTCGTCCCAGCTCGCGTACGTGGAGACGTGCACGTGCCTCGCGACCTCGCTCCACCCGGGCATGCCCGGCTCGCCCACGATGCGCGGGACGTCGCGCGCGGTGAAGCGGTGCTCCACGACGCCGCCCGGCAGGGCCCGCTCGCTCCGCTCCACGCCCGGCGGCACGCTCGCGTGGAGCTTGCGCGAGGCGGGCACGAGGAGCACCCAGTCGGTGCGCGCCTTGCGCGTCCCCTCCTCGAGGAAGGTGAGGTCGCCGAAGTAGTCGGAGAGGAGGTTCTCGCCGGCGACGTCCTCGACGCGCCAGGCCACCTCGAGCACGTCGCCCGGCGCGAGCGCCGGGAACGAGAGGGTCCGCGCGCGGGTGTCGTAGTAGAGCCGGTACCAGGGCTCGCTCGCGCTCCGCTCCGACTCCTCGTGCGCGTCCACGGCGCTGCCGTCCGGCTTCCAGACGCGAGCGCGCTCGACCTTCACCTCCTGCCGGTCCGGAGACCAGGAGAGCCCCTGACGCCGGAACGCGTCGGCGCCCCGCGGGGTGAGCACCTTCACCACGGTCTGGCTGAAGGTCGCGGAGAGGCCCGAGGCGAGGACGCGCGTGACCTTGAGCTCGCCGAGGACGATCGCGTCCTCGTCCGCGAGCGGCGCCGGCGCCGCCCGGGCGAGCGCGGGGGCGTCGAGCAGGTACGGCCGCTCGAAGCGCTCGCGCGCGGGCTCGAGGCTGCGGACGAGCTCCTTCAGCTCCGGGCTCTGCGGCCGGAGCTCGAGGGCGTGCTCGAGGTCGGCCCGCCCCTCGGCGGTGCGCCCCGCGACGAGCCGCGCCCGGCCGCGCCGCTCGTGGACGTCCGGGTCGTCGGGGGAGAGGGCGAGCGCGGCGGCGAAGGCGGCCTCGGCCTCCTCGCCCCGGTCGTTCGCGGCGAGGAGCGCGGCGAGCGCGAGCCGCTCCAGCACGTCCGAGGGATCGAGGCGCAGGGCCTCCGCCGAGAGGGCGGCGGCGCCCGCGACGTCCCCGCGCTGGACGAGGAGCTGCCCGAGCGCGCCGCGCGCCTCCGGGTCGTCGAAGCGCAGCGCGAGGAGGGTGCGGAGCCGCGCCGCCGCCTCCTCGTCGCGGCCGAGCCGGCGCGCCGCGCGCGCCGCCGCCCGCACCGCGCCCGGCACGGTGGGGAACGCGCGCGCGACCTCGGCGGCCTCGAGGGCGGACCGCGCCCCGAGGCCCGCTCGCTCGAGCGCCTCCACCCGCGCCACGCGCGGCGCGGCCCAGCGCGGCGCCGCGGCGATCGCCCGGTCGAGCAGGCGGACGGCCGCGTGGGGCCGCCCCTGCTCGAGCTCGTCCTCGGCGAGGGCGAGCAGGGCGCGGGGATCGCCGGGGGCCGCCGCCACCGCCGCGTCCACCCGCTGGCGGCGCCTCCCGTGGTCGTCCTCGAGGCGGGCCCCGAGGAGCCGCGCCTCGACCGAGCGCGGGAGCAGCTCCGCCGCGCGGCGGGCCTCGTGCGCCGCCCGCGCGTCCTGCGCGTCGGAGGACTGGCGCGCCTCGAGGGCGGCGGCGAGGTCGAGGCGCGCCTCCCCCTCGGCGCGTCCCCCGCGCGCGGCGGCGGCGCGCCGCTCCAGCTCCGCCACCGCGCCGGCGACGGGCGCCGGGGCCGCGCCGGGCGACGGCGCGCGGGCGGCGAGGTCGCCCGCCGGGAACGCGCGGCCGTCGCCCCGCTCGTCGGCGAGCCGCAGGTAGAAGCCGAAGCGGCCGGACTGGTGGCAGAGCTTCACGAGGATGCGGTTCGGCCCCTTGCGGAGGGAGACGACGGCGCCGTGCTGGTCGAGCCGCGCGGGGTGGTAGCCCCGGTCGGCGAGCGCGAGCGCGCCGTTCACGAAGACCTTCGCGGCGCCGCTCGCGCCGATCCACAGGCGCACCCGCTCGTCGCGCGGCGCGTCGACGACCGCGAGCGCGTAGGCGACCGCCTCGCGCGACGGCAGCACCGCGCCGCCGAGGTGGACGAACCCCTGGACGACGGCCTCGGCGGGGAGGTCGCGCCAGGCGACCTCGCGCACCTTGCCCGGCATCGGCGCCGCGAGGTCGAGCGCGCGCTCCGGCGGGAAGGGCTCGTCGAAGCCGCGCTTCCCCTCGTCGTCGAACGGGCCCACGACCTTCCACGCGGTCACGAGGCCGAGGCGCCTGAGGTGCGCCGCGCTCCGCTGGAGGTTCCCCCGCGCCCGCTCCACCTTGGCGAGCTCCAGCCGGGCGAGCGCGCGGACCTCCGGGTGGGCGCCCCGGTCGTCGGCCGCGGCCGCCAGCACCTGCACCACGCGCGCGAGCTCCGGCGCCTCCTCGGCCAGGAGCGCGACCTCCGCGATCGCGGGGAGCCCGCGGGCCGAGCGCCGGTCCTCGGCGAGCCGCCCGGCGAGCGCCTCGAGGCGCGCGGCGGCGGGGTCCGCCGGCGGGGCGGCGCTCGAGGCGAGGGGCGCCGCGACGGTCGCGGCGAGGGCGAGGGCGGCGGACAGGCGGCGGAGCATGAGCCCTCGAACCTACTCCGCCCGCGCCAGCGCGACGACCACGATCGAGCGGGCGCCCGCCCGGCGCAGCGCGGCGGCGGCGGCGTCCGCGGTGGCGCCGGTGGTGACGACGTCGTCCACGAGCACGACGTCCTTGCCCGCGACCGCGCCGCCGGCCTCGAACGCGCCCGCGACGTTGCGCGCCCGCTCCTCGCGCGACCGGCCCACCTGCGGGGACGTCTCGCGCACGCGCCGCAGGGCGGCGCGGAGGCGCCGGCCGCTGCCGCCCGCCGAGCGGACGAGGGCGTCCGCGAGGAGCGCGGCCTGGTCGTAGCCGCGCTCCACCCGCCGTCCGCGCGCGAGCGGGATCGAGATCACCACCGCCCCGGCCGCGAGCGGCGCGCGCGCGGCGAGCCAGGTCCCGAGCGGGCGCGCCAGCGCGGGGCGGTTGCGGTACTTGAGCGCGTGGATGGCGTCGGCGAGGGGCCCGCCCATGAGGCCGCCCGCCCGCACGGCGTCGAAGGCGGGCGGCGCCGCCCGGCACGGGCCGCACAGCGCTTCGGGTCCGGGCTGGCCGCAGCGGCCGCAGCCCGGCGGAACCGGCTCGACGGCGCCGGCGCACGGCGCGCAGAAGGGCCCCTCCGCGATCGGCTCCCCGCACGCGGCGCAGCGCGGCGGGTAGACGAGGTCGAGGAGCGCCCGCGCCACCGCGCGGCCGAGGTCGGCGGCGCGCATCGTCACCTCACGACGAGGCCGAGCCCCTTCATCTCCTTCGGCTGCGGCAGCCCCATGATCTGGAGCAGCGTCGGCGCGACGTCGGCGAGCACGCCCTTCGCGCGCAGCTTCGCCCCCTTGAACGCCGGGTCGGCCAGGATGAAGGGGACGGGGTTCAGGGTGTGGGCGGTGAACGGCTCGCCCGTCGCGGGGTCGGTCATCATCTCGCAGTTGCCGTGGTCGGCGGTGACCACCATCGCCATGCCCCGGCGGCGGGCGGCCTGCCACAGCCTGCCGACGCACTCGTCCACGACCTTCACCGCCTTCACCGCGGCGTCGAGGAGGCCGGTGTGCCCCACCATGTCCGGGTTGGCGAAGTTCACGAGGACGAAGTCGTGCTGGCCGGTGCCGACGGCCTCGACGAGCTTGTCCGTCACCTCGCGGGCGCTCATCTCCGGCTTCTCGTCGTAGGTCTTCACGTCGCGCGGCGACGGCACGAGGATCCGGTCCTCGCCCGGGTAGACGGTCTCGCGCCCGCCGTTGAAGAAGAAGGTGACGTGCGCGTACTTCTCGGTCTCCGCGCAGCGGAGCTGCTTCAGCCCGGCGCGCGAGACGATCTCGGGGAAGATCTCGGTGAGGTCCTGCGGGCCGAACGCGACGGGGAGCCCGAACGTCGCGTCGTACTCCGACATGCAGACGTAGGCGGAGAGGCGGGGGGCGGCGCCCCGGTCGAACTCCTTGAAGCCGTCCTGGGTGAACGCCCGCGTGATCTCGCGCGCGCGGTCCGCCCTGAAGTTGAAGAAGAGGACGGCGTCGCCGTCCCTCACCGGCCCGACGGGCCTGCCGTCGCCGTTCACGACGACGGTGGGCTTCACGAACTCGTCGGTCTCGCCGCGGGCGTAGGAGGCCTCCATCGCCGCGACCCCGGACGCCGCGCGCAGGCCGTCGCCGCGCACGAGCGCGGCCCAGGCGAGCGCCACGCGGTCCCAGCGCTTGTCGCGGTCCATGGCGAAGTACCGGCCGCAGACGGTGGCGACCTTGCCGTACCCCGTGTCGCGCAGCCGCTTCTCGAGCCCGGCGAGGTAGCCCACCCCGGACTTCGGCGGCGTGTCCCGGCCGTCCATGAAGGCGTGCACGAACGTGCGCGCGACGCCCTCGCGGCGGGCGAGCTCGAGGCAGGCGGCGAGGTGCTCGACGTGGCTGTGGACGCCGCCGTCCGAGACGAGCCCCATGAGGTGGAGGGCGCCGCCCGCCTCCTTCGCGCGGCGGCAGGCCATGAGGAGGGCGTCGTTCGAGAAGAACGAGCCGTCCTCGATCGCGCGGTTGATGCGGACGAGGTCCTGGTAGACGATCCGCCCGGCGCCGAGGTTCGTGTGGCCGACCTCGGAGTTCCCCATCTGCCCCTCCGGCAGGCCGACGGAGAGGCCGCTCGTCTCGAGGGCGGTGGAGGGGAACTCGCGGACGAGCGCGTCCACGTTGGGGGTCCCGGCGACGGCGATGGCGTTCGCCTCCCGCTCGGCGCGGAGGCCCCACCCGTCGAGGACGACGAGGAGGACGGGCTTCGTCTTGGGCACGCGGGGGTCTCCTTGCACGCGAGGGACCGTGATTGTCGGGGAAGCAGGCCCGCGCCACAAGAACGTCGGAGGCCCCCGCCCAGGCGGCCGCCGCCGCTACTTGTGGTACGGCTCGCCGCGCAGGATCGTGAAGGCCCGGTAGAGCTGCTCGACGAGGACGAGGCGGGCCAGCCGGTGGGCGAGCGTCAGGCGCGAGAGCGCGATCGTCTCCGCCGCGCGGGCGCGCACCGCGTCGCCGAGCCCGTCGGAGCCGCCCACCACGAGGGCGACGTCCTGCCCGCCCGCGAGCCACCGCTCCACGCGCCGCGCGAAGGCGACGCTCGTCTCCTCGACGCCGCGCTCGTCGAGGGCGATCACGCGCTCCCGCTCGCCGAGGCGGGCGAGGAGCGCCTCCGCCTCCTCGTCGCGGGCGCGGGGCGTCCCGGCGTGCCGGCGCGCCTCCGGGACCTCCACGAGCTCGAACTTGCCGTAGCGCCCGAGCCGCTTCGCGTACTCCTCCACCGCCGGCGCGTAGAGCCCGGAGCGATCCCTGCCGACGGCGACGACGCGGAGCTTCACGTTCGGCCCCTTGTCCCCATCCCGCAAGCCTGCCACGCTCTCCCGCTTCATGCGAGACCGGCTGCGCGCGCTCGACCGAACCCTGTTCCCCGGAAGGCTCGCCGCGCTGCGCGTGGTGCTCGCGGCCTTCCTCGCCTTCAACGCGCTCGTGCGGCTCGGCCTCGCCGTCTTCGACGGCGACCCGGCCGCCTTCCTCCCCTGGCGCATCGGCCCGGCGCTCGTCATCGGCGCGCTCTTCGACCTCGGGGCGGCGACCTTCCTCCTCGCCCCGCTCGCCGCGCTGCTCTGGGCGTGGCCCGCGCGCCTCGAGGCCGCGCTGCGGTGGGCCCTCCCGGCGCTCCTCCTGCCGCTCGCGGGCGTGCTCGCCTTCGTGGGCGTGGCGGAGTTCGTGTTCTGGAACGAGTTCGCCGCCCGCTTCAACTTCATCGCCGTCGACTACCTCGTCTACACGAACGAGGTGATCGGGAACATCCGCGAGTCCTACGACCTGCCGGTGCTCCTCGGCGGCGTGGGCGCGCTCGCGCTCGTGGTGTGGCTGCCGGTCGCCCGCGCCGCGCGGCGCGCGCTCGGCGCGGTGCCCGGGCCCGCGCCCGGCCGCTCGAGGGCGGTGGCCGCGCTGCTCTGGCTCGCCGCGCCCGCCCTCTCGTACGGCGCGCTCGACGCCCGCTTCCAGGAGTTCTCGTCGGACCCCGAGCTGAACGAGCTCGCCGGGGACGGCTACTTCGACTTCTGCCACGCCTTCTGGGAGAACGCGATCGACTACGATCGCTTCTACCGGACCCTCCCGAAGGAGCGCGCGGCGGCCGCGCTCGCCGAGGCGCTCGGGCCGGGCGCCGGGTCCGCGGAGCGCCCCTTCGAGCGCGAGATCGTGCCGCACCGCCCGGAGCGGCGCCTCGACGTGGTGCTCGTCTGCGTCGAGAGCCTGAGCGCGGAGTTCCTCGGGGCCTTCGGGGACGCCCGGGGGCTCACCCCGAACCTCGACCGGCTCGCGCGCGAGGGGCTGCTCTTCACCCACGTCTACGCCACCGGGACCCGGACCGTGCGGGGCCTCGAGGCGCTCACCCTCTCCGTCCCGCCCACGCCGGGCCACTCCATCGTGAAGCGCCCCGACAACCGCGGGCTCTTCACCCTCGGCGGCGTCTTCGCCGGGAAGGGCTACGAGCCGATCTTCCTCTACGGCGGCTACGGCTACTTCGACGGCATGAACGCCTTCTTCGGCGGGAACGGCTACACGGTGGTCGATCGCCGGGCGCTCCGGGACGGGGAGATCCACCACGAGAACGTGTGGGGCGTCGCCGACGAGGACCTCTTCGACCTCACGCTGCGCGAGCTCGACCGGCGCCACGCCGCCGGCCAGCGGTTCTTCGCGCACGTGATGACCACCTCGAACCACCGGCCCTTCACCTACCCTGCCGGCCGCATCGACATCCCGTCGAAGTCCGGGCGGGAGGGGGGCGTGAAGTACACGGACTTCGCCATCGGCCGGTTCATCGAGGAGGCGCGCAAGCGCCCCTGGTTCGCCGACACGGTGTTCGTCATCGTCGCCGACCACACGCACCGCGGGCGCGGGCGGCTGGACCTGCCGCTCGACGCCTTCCACATCCCGCTCATCGTGTACGCCCCCGGCCACGTCGCCCCGGGCCGCGTGGAGGACGTGGCGTCGCAGATGGACGTCGGCCCGACGCTGCTCGGCCTCCTCGGCTTCGGCTACCGGTCCAAGTTCTTCGGCCGGGACGTCCTGCAGGGCGGCGCGGCGAAGGGGCGCGCGCTCATCGCGAACTACCAGACCGTGGGGCTCTACGAGGGCGGCGAGGTGGCCGAGCTGAAGCCGAAGCGGCGCTGGCGGATCGTCGACGCGGCGAGCGGCGAGGACCGCCCGCTCGACGCCGCGGGGGAGCGGCTCCTCGACGAGGCGACGGGGTACTACCAGGTGGCGAGCGAGGCCTTCGCGAGCGGCGCGCTCGCGCGCTGAGCGGACCCGGGGCGCCTCACGCCTGCCCTCGCGGGCGCGCCCCGCCGTGCGCGGCGGCGGCGATCACGTCGTCGAGCTTCCCGAGCAGCTCGCGGTTCCCGTCCTGCCGGTAGCCGCCGAGGGCACGCTCGAGCTCGGGGACGCGCTCGAGGAAGCGCGCGAGCCCGTCCCCGGTGATCTCGTCCGCCGCGACCCCGTAGCCGAGCCGCTCCAGCCAGCGCGCGTTCAGCACCTGCTCGAACTGCCCGCGCACCGGCACCGCGAGCATCGGCTTGTGGAGGTGGACGCACTCGCTCATGAGCGTGAAGGAGCCGCCCGACACGACGGCGCGCGCGGTGCGCAGGTCCTCGACGAACGTCGCCTCCGCGAACGGCCGCCAGAGCAGGTTCCCCTCGCGGACGTCGGCGGCGAGGTCGCGCCTCAGCCCGTAGATGCGGCACTCGCGCCCGGAGCGGCGCAGGATCTCCGGCAGCGCGGGGTTCGAGGTGGAGGTCTGGTAGACGAGGACGTGCTCGCCCGGTTCGGGGCGCGCCGCGAGGATCTCCGGGCGGAGCACCGGCGGGTGGAGCGTGGTGCGCGGCTTCGTGACCGGCGGGCGGAAGAAGGTGGTGACGAGGTAGTGGAAGCACCCCGGCAGCTTCGCCTTCACGATCCCCTTCGCGACGAGGAAGTCCCGCTCCTGCCCGGCGATCACCTCCGGCGGGTGCTCGCAGCGGTTCACGATCTGGATGTTGTCCACCGAGATGCAGGGGAGCTGGCGCGTGCGCGCGAAGAGGTAGCTCCAGGTCTCGAAGTCCGAGACGACCACGTCCGGGCGGAACGCCTCGGCGACCTCGAGCCAGGCCCTCACGTTGCGGGGCCAGCCGCCGAGCGCCGCCCCCGCGACGTTCGAGAGCACGGTGCGGAAGCTCCGCACCTCGTTGTCCTCGTAGACGATGGAGAGGCCCCAGATGCGCTTCACCCCGAGGCGATCCCGCTCGCGCGCCTTCAGGTAGTCGTGCGCGCGCCCGGAGACGACGACCTGCACGTCGTGGCCCCGTGCGGCGAGGTGGTCGATCACCACCCGCGAGCGCATCGCGTGACCCATCCCCTCGCCCACGACGCCGTACAGGATGCGCGCCATGCCGGACAGTGTACCGCGCGCGGGTGCCGGGCGCGTGACGCCGGCGGGGCGCGCGGGTGACGGCCGCGCTCAGCGGCCGCAGCGCGGCGGGGCGTCGATCCCGGCCTCCTCGGCGCGGGCGGGCAGCGCGAGGCCGAGGGTGCGCGCGTCGAGGAGCGCGCCGGGGGCGTCGAGATCGCGCACGGTCGCGCCGGCGAGCGCCCCGTCGGGCCCGTAGACGTGCTCGATCCGCAGGCGCCGCCCGCCGATCCGCCCCTCGCGCACGTACCGCACGAGCCGCCCCTCGGGATCGCGCTCGACGCGCCGCAGGGTCTCGCCCTCGCAGCCGGGGAAGCTCCGGACCTCCGCGCCGGAGCGCGCCGGCGCGCGGATCGCGGCGCGCTCGCGGAGGGGCTCCGCGCCCGCCGCGGAGGGGGCGGGAGCGGCCGGGGCGGGCGCCGGCGCGGCGCGCTTGCCGGCGGAGGCCGCCGGCGCCGCGGGTGCGGCCGCCGCGCTGCGCGGGGCGGGGGAGGAAGGGAGCTCGGCGTCCGCCGGCGGCTCGGGCGGCGCGGCCCGCTCGGCCGCGTCGCGCGCCGCCTCCGCGCGCGCCGGCGGTGGCGCCGTGCGCTCGGCCTCCTCGGTGCGCTCCTCCGCCGGCGGCGCCGCCTTCCGGCGCAGGGCGGGCGCGGGGGCGGGCTCCGCGGCGGGACCTCGGTGAGGGATCGCCCGCTCGGCGGGCGGCGTACCGGACGCGGCCGGCGCCTCTGCGGCGGGCGGCCTCGCGATCGGCGGCGCGTCGGCCGGCGCGGGCCCGGCCGGCGGCGGGGTCGCGTACGGGCCGCCGAGGATCGCCTCGGAGTCGGGGCGCTCGAGCGGACCCGGGCGCAGGGCGAGGATCCGGTACGACACCGCCGCGACCGCGACGAGCGAGAACGCCGCGGCCGTCGCGCCCAGGAGCCAGCCCGGGAACCGGCGCCGCGGAGCGCGCGCCTCGGCCGCCTCGCGCGCCGCCGCGAGCAGGATCCGCTCGCCGCCCGGCCCGGGGGCCTCGTCGGGGAGCGCGGACATGATCCGCCGCGTCTCGCGCAGGCGCGTCAGCTCGGCGCGGCAGGCCTCGCAGGCCGCGGCGTGCGCCTCGACGTCGCGCGCCTCGCGCCCGGAGAGCTCGCCGTACGCGAGGTCGAGCAGCCGATCGGCGAAGGCGTCCCGGGTCATCGCGTCGCGCTCCTCGCCGCGTCGCCGGGAACGATCCCGAGCGCGGCGAGCCGCTCGCGCAGCGCCTCGAGGGCGTAGCGCATCCGGCTCTTCACGGTGTTCTCCGCGACCCCCGTCACCTCGGCGATCTCGGGGAAGCGGAGCCCCGCGTACTCGCGCAGCAGGAAGACCTCGCGCTGCTCCTCCGGCAGGGCGGCGAGCGCGGCCTCGAGCCTCGGGCGCAGGAGCGCGCCCTCCGCGAGGCCGTCCGGCGCGGGATCCTCGGAGGCCGCCTCCGCCGCGGCGGCGCCCTCGAGCGGCTCGGCGCGCCGGAACGCCTGCCGCCGCGCCTCGTCCACCGCCTGGTTGCGCGCGATGGCGTAGAGCCAGGTCTGGAACCTGGCCCTCGGCTCCCACGACCCGGCGGCCCGGACGACCTTGAGGAAGGCCTCCTGGCAGAGGTCCTCCGCGCGCCCGCGATCGCCGGTGAGCCGGCGGAGGAAGGAGAAGAGCGGGGTCCGGTGACGGCGCACGAGCACCTCGAAGGCCCGGGCGTCGCCGCCCTGGAACCTCAGCATGAGCCGCTCGTCGCTCTCGTCGGCCGGCACGCGTCGTTCGGGCCCCACGTGCTGGAACGCGCGGGGCGGGGAAAGGATCTTCCCCGGCAGTCTACCGGACGGCACCGAAAAGGGGCGTGGGCCTCGCGCCTGCTGCGTTCCCGGGCGAGGGCGGGTTACAGGGTGGCGGCGCATGGGGGACGAGAGCGGGGGCGGGCCGCCGGGCCGGTGGGGGACGCTGCGGGCCCTCCTCGCGCTCGCCTGGCCGATCGTGGTCTCGCGGTCCTCGCAGGTCGTGGTGGGCATCGCGGACGCCGTGATGGTCGCCCACCTCGGCGCCGCCGCGCTCGCGGCCACCACCACCGGCGCCATCAACGCCTTCGCGATCTTCATCCTGCCGATGGGGATCGTGTTCATCGTGTCGAGCTTCTCGTCGCAGCTCTTCGGGATGGGCGATCTCGCCGCGGCGCGCCGCTACGCGTGGTACGGCCTCGCCGTCGCGGCGGTGATGGAGGGCCTCGCCCTCGCCGCGCTGCCCCTCGTCCCGGCCGCGCTCGCGGCGTTCCCGTACGAGGCCGACGTGCGGGCCGCCCTCGAGGGCTACCTCGCCGTCCGGCTCCTCTCGGCCGGCGCGGTGGTGGGGCTCGAGGCCCTCGGGAACTTCTACGGCGGGCTCGGGAACACGCGCCTGCCGATGCGGGCGAGCCTCGCCGCCATGGTCCTCAACGTGGCGGGGAACTTCGTCCTCATCGACGGCCGGCTCGGGGCGCCCGCCCTCGGCGTGCGCGGCGCCGCGGTGGCGAGCGCGCTCGCGACGTGGGCGGCCTTCCTCTGGCTCTTCGGCGTCTTCGTCCGCGAGGGGCGGCGCCTCGGCTGCGGGCGGCTCGACCGGCGCGAGCTCCGACGGCTCCTGCGCTTCGGCCTGCCGTCCGGCCTCAACTGGTTCTTCGAGTTCGCCGCGTTCGGCTTCTTCGTGAACGTCGTGGTGGCGGGCCTCGGCACGACCTCGCTCGCCGCGCTCATGGCGGTCATGCAGGTGAACTCGGTGGCGTTCATGCCCGCCTTCGGCCTCGCGAGCGCCGGGGCGATCCTGGTCGGGCAGGCCATCGGCGCCGCGCGCAAGGACGCGGTGCCGGGCCTCGTCGGCCTCACCTTCGCCGTGGCGGCGGCGTGGCAGTCGCTCGTCGCGGTCGCGTACCTCGCGGCGCCCGAGCTCGTCCTCGCGGGCTTCGCGCGCGACCCCGAGACCGCCGGCGCGCTCCTCGAGGCCGGCCGGCGCATGCTCGTCCTGTCCGCGGCGTGGCAGCTCTTCGACGCCGGCGCGAGCGTGCTCGCGGAGGCGCTGCGCGCCGCCGGCGACACCACCGCCCCGATGTGGATGCGGGTGGGGCTCGCCTGGCTGCTGTTCGTGCCGGGCAGCTTCCTCGCGGTGCGGGTGGGGGGCCGGGGCGATACCGCGGCGGTGGCTTCGCTCGTCGTGTACCTGTTCGCGCTCGCCCTCGTCCTGCTCCTCCGGTTCCGCTCGGGGGTGTGGCGCCGGATCGCGCTCGTCGAGGCGGGCGCGGCGCGATGACGCGCGCGCCGCAGGACGATGACCCACGGTCGTGTGACACCGCACCCTGAGCGGGGCGCCGCGAGACGCGCGCACTGCGACCGTGGGTCCGTCCGAGCGGCGGCCGCTGCCAGATCCTTCGCGGCTTCCCCGAGCGTGACGCAACGCCGCGGTGACTCGTGGCCCGTCGCCCGGCGATACTGCGCGACAGATCGAGCGGCGAGGAGTCATGGACGTCGAGCGCAGCAGGGGGACGCCGCTCCGGCGCGCGAGCGCGCGCGGAGTCGAGGCGGGGGAGACCGCGTTCGCGCTGCTCGACGGGCTGTGGCACGCGCCCGTCGGCATCGCGTTCCTCGATCGCGGGCTGCGCCTCGTGCAGGTGAACGAGGCGTTCGCGAAGCTCGCGGGGCTCCCCGCGGCCGCGCTCGCCGGGCGCACGCTCCGCGACCTCTTCGGCGGCGACGACGCGGTGGCGGCCGCCACCGAGCAGCGGGGGCGCGCGGTCGTGGCCTCCGGCCAGCCGGCGCTCGACGTGGGCGCGACCTCTCGCGCCGCGGACGGCGCGCGCCGGACGTGGCGCGCGAGCCTCTACCCGGTCCTCGCCCCGGGCGGCGAGGTCCGCGGCGTCTGCGCGGTGGTGGACGAGACGACGCACGTGCGGGAACGCGAGCTGGAGCTCGATCGGGCCCGCACCGAGGCGATCGAGGGCGCCCGCCGGCTCGCGCTGCTCGGCGGCCTCGCGGCGGGGCTCTCGGCCGCGATGGAGCCCGCGGAGGTCGCCGCGGTCGTGCTCGAGCGGCTGCGCTCGGCGGTCGGCGCGGACGCGGTCGCGATCCGGACGCTCGAGGCCGAGGGGCTCGTCCCGCTCGCCGCGGAGGGCCTGCCGCCGGGAGATCCCTGGTCCGGGCGCGCGATCCCCCTCGGCGAGCGCCTCCCGGCCGCCGACGCGCTCGCCGGCGAGCAGGGGATCTGGCTCGAGTCCCCCGAGGCGCTCGAGGCGCGCTACCCGCACCTCGCGGCGCGCGCGCGCGCCGACGGCCTCGCGGCGTCCGCGACGTTCCCGCTCCGCGCGCGCGGCCGCACGCTGGGGACGCTCGAGGTTCGCTTCCGCGCGGCGCGCTCCTTCGACCTCGAGGGCCGGGCGCTCCTCCTCACCATCGCCGAGCAGTGCGCCCAGGCGCTCGACCGGGCGCGGCTCTTCGAGGCCGCCCGGGACGCCCTCGCGGCCTCGCGCGCGGCGGCGGACCGGCTCGCGGCGCTCCAGACCGTGACCGCCGCGCTCTCGCACGCGCGCACGCCGCGCGACGTGGCGGAGGTCGTCGTCGAGTCGACGTGGCGGGTCGTCGGGGCCGACGTGGTGTCGGCGTACTTCCTCGACCCGGGGGGCGCCACGATCTCGCTCCGGGCGCACCGCGGCCTCGCCGAGGACCAGCGCGCCCGCTACGGCACCTTCCGCCTCGACGCGCCGTACCCCGCCCCCGCCGCGGTCCGCACCGGCGCGGCGGCGTGGCTCGAGTCCTGGCGAGACATCACGGCGGCGTTCCCGGGGCTCAGGGCGGGCGACCCCGCCCCCTGGCACGCGGCCGCCGCCGCCGCCCTGCCGCTCCGCGCGGGCGGCGCCGCGCTCGGGGCCATCTCGTTCTGGTTCCACCGCTCGCACCGGTTCGACCCGGACGTGCGGCGGTTCCTCGAGTCCATCGCCGACCAGTGCGCGCAGGCGCTCGACCGGGCGCTGCTCTTCGAGGCGGAGCGCGCGCAGCGCGCAGCGGCGGAGCGCGATCGCGCGGTGCTCGACGGCATCTTCGAGAACGCGCCGCTCGGCATCGGCCTGTACGACTCCGCCTTCCGCTTCGTGCGCGTGAACCCGGTGCTCGCCGCCTGGAACGGCGCGGCGGTGGAGGCCCACCCCGGGCGCTCCATGCCCGAGCTGCTGCCGGACCTCGCGTGGGAGGAGCTCCAGGCCGTGCTGCGCGAGGTGCTCGCGACCGGCGTGCCGCGCCTCGACGTCCCGGTGTCGCTGCGGGACGCGGAGGGCAGGCGCCGGCACTTCGTCGAGGCCTGGTACCCGGTCCGCGCCGGCGGGGAGGCCGCGGGGCTCGGGGCGATCATCCGGGAGGTGACGGCGGAGCGCGACGCCGACGAGTTCCAGCGGAACGTCCTCGGCATCGTCGGGCACGACGTGCGCTCGCCGCTCGCCGCCGTCGCCACCGCGGCGCACCTGCTCGGGCGCGGCGAGGCGCTCACCGAGCGGCAGGCGCGCCTCGTCGAGCGGATCCGCGCCGGCGCGACCCGCATCGAGCAGGTCGTCTCCGTCCTCCTCGACTACGCGCGGGCGCGGCGCGAGCACGGGCTTCCGGTGCGGCGCCGCCCCTGCGACCTCGCCGCTCTCTGCCGCAGCCTCGCGGAGGAGTGCGAGGGCGCGCACCCGGGACGGACGGTGCGCTGCGAGGGCGAGCCCGAGACCTTTGGCGAGTGGGATCCGGACCGGCTCGGCCAGGCGATCGCGAACCTCGTCTCGAACGCCCTCGACTACAGCCCGCCGGAGTCGGTCGTCCACCTGTCCTGGCGCTCCGTGGGCCGAGAGGTGGGGGTCCGGGTCGCGAACGCGGGGGTGCCCATCCCGCCCGAGACGGTGGCGCGCCTCTTCGAGCCGTTCCGGCGCGGGCGGCGGGAGCGCGCCGACGGGCTCGGGCTCGGCCTCTTCATCGCGCGGGCCATCGTCGTCGCGCACGGCGGGACCATCGAGGTCCGCTCCGACGCGGGCGGGACGGCCTTCACGATCCGCCTCCCGTGCGAGTGAGCCGGGCCGCGGCGGTGCGGCGCCCGGCGGGCGCGGCTAGATCCGGGGGGTGACGCCGGACGCCCTCGTCGTCGGCTCGGGCCCGAACGGCCTCGCGGCGGCGCTGACGCTCGCGCGGGTGGGCTGGAAGGTCCGCGTGCGCGAGCGGGCCGAGGGGCTCGGCGGCGGGGCGCGCACCCTCCCGCTCACCCTCCCCGGCTTCCTCCACGATCACTGCTCGGCGATCCACCCCCTGGCCGTCGCCTCCCCGTTCTTCCGGGGCGCCGCGCTCGAGGCGCACGGCCTGCGCTGGGTGGAGCCGCCCGCCGCCTGCGCCCACCCGTTCGACGACGGGACCGCGGCGCTGCTCCTGCGCTCGACCCGCGAGACGGGCGCGACGCTCGGCGAGGACGGCCGCGCCTGGCGCGCGCTGCTGGACCCGCTCGCCGGGGACTTCGACGCGCTCCTCGGCGAGGTGCTGGGCGCGGTGCTCCACGTCCCGCGGCGGCCGCTCCTCCTC
Source organism: uncultured delta proteobacterium (assembly GCA_963737085.1). Classification (GTDB taxonomy): domain Bacteria; phylum Myxococcota; class Myxococcia; order Myxococcales; family Anaeromyxobacteraceae; genus Anaeromyxobacter. The sequence goes on along the minus strand of CAVTRR010000009.1, from coordinate 879,193 downwards.
GCGCGCTTCGCGCTCGCGGCGCTCCTCCCCGCGCGCCGGCTCGCCGAGGCCCGCTTCCGCGGCCCGCGCGCGCGCGCCCTCTTCGCCGGGCTCGCCGCGCACGCGGCGCGGCCCCTCGAGGCGTCGCCCACCGCGGCCTTCGGGCTCGTGCTCGCCGCGGCGGGGCACGCCGTGGGCTGGCCCTTCCCCGAGGGGGGAGCGCAGCGCATCGCCGACGCGCTCGCCGCGGCGCTCCGCGCGGCGGGCGGCGAGCTCGAGACCTCCGCGCCCGTCGACGCGCTCGCGGCGCTGCCTTCCGCCCGCGCCGTGCTGCTCGACGTCGGGCCGCCGGAGGTGCTCCGGCTCGCGGGCGCCGCGCTGCCCGCGGGCTACCGGCGCGCGCTCGCCGCGTACCGCTACGGGCCGGGCGCCTTCAAGGTCGACTACGCGCTCTCCGCGCCCATCCCGTGGCGGGCGCCCGGGTGCGCCCTGGCCGGCACGGTCCACCTCGGCGGCACGCTCGAGGAGATCGCCGCGGCGGAGCGGGAGGCCGCCCGGGGCCGGCTCCCCGCGCGCCCCTTCGCGCTCGTCGCGCAGCACACCCTCTTCGATCCCTCGCGCGCGCCCGCCGGGCGCCACACGGCCTGGGCCTACTGCCACGTGCCCCGCGGGTTCGGGGGCGACGCCACCGCCGCGCTCGAGGGGCAGCTCGAGCGGTTCGCGCCGGGGTTCCGGGACACGGTCCTCTCGCGCGCGGTGCGCGGCCCGCTCGCGCTCGAGCGCGAGAACCCGAACCTCGTCGGCGGCGACGTCGGCGGGGGCGAGAGCTCCCTCGCGCAGACGATCTTCCGCCCGGTCGCGCGCGCCGTGCCCTGGGCGACGCCCCTGCCCGGCCTCTTCCTCTGCTCCGCCTCGACGCCCCCGGGAGGCGGGGTGCACGGCATGTGCGGCCACCTCGCCGCGCTCGCGGTGCTGCGCGCGGAGGCGCGCCGGGCGAGCGGGGTGCGCGGTTGAAGGGCGAACACGATTCGCGACTGATCACGAATCGCGAACCTTGGTTCAGACGCGCTCCCCGGCGGGGATGGCGGGGCGCGGGGCGTTCTCGAGGACGTCCTGGAGCCGCCCGTTCGGCAGGAGCCGGTCCGGCACCTCCCGCCCGGCGGTGGCGAGCTTGAAGCGCTCGCAGCGCGCGTAGGCGCCCTCGCAGTAGAAGCTCTGCCACACCCGGAGCGCCTCCTTCATGGAGATGCTCCGGCCGAGGGCGCAGCTCGCGAACTGTGGGCAGGCGGCCATCGGCGCTGCGCGCTGCATGCGAGGTGCCCGCCACGCGCCTGCGGAATCAGGGCTCTTTTCGTGGAGCCGGCGGCGGGTCGGCCCCTACACAGGGTCGCTCCCCGGGTGACTCCCCGCCCGGCCCTGATCAGGGCTCCCGGCCGGCGTGCGGGGCCGCGGCGGCCTCGGCGGCCCCGGGCGCGCCTCCCGCGCGGAAGAGGCGCGCGAGCCGCGCCCGCGTCCAGACGCGCGCGCCGTACATCACCTCGTAGACCGTCGGGATGACGAGGAGCGTGAGCACGGTCGAGGTGACCACGCCGCCGATCACCGCGCGGCCGAGCGGCGCGCGGAAGTCGCCGCCCTCGCCGGTGCCGAGCGCGACGGGGATCATGCCCGCGACGATCGCGACGCTCGTCATGACGATGGGCCGCAGCCGGATCCGCCCGGCCTCGACGAGCGCGTCGCGGATGGAGAGGCCGCGCCCCTCCTGCGCCCACTTGGCGAAGTCGATGAGGAGGATGGCGTTCTTCGCGACGATCCCGAAGAGGAGGATGACGCCGATCATGCTCATGATGTTGAGCGTGTCGCCGGTGACGAGCAGGGCGAGCACGACGCCGATGAGCGAGAGCGGCAGGGACAGCATGATCGCGAACGGGTCGAGGAAGGACCCGAACTGCAGGACGAGCACGAGGTACATGAGGAGCACGGCGATGCCGAGGGCCATCCCGATGCGGAGGACCACCTCGGCGAAGTCGGCCGACTCGCCGCCCTGCCGGAGCGTGTAGCCGGGCGGGAGCGTCACCTCGTCGGCGAGCCGCGCCTCGACGTCGCGCACCACCTCCGAGAGCGCCCGGCCCGCGGCGTTCCCCTGGATGGCGATGAAGCGCTGCCGATCGAGGTGCGAGATCTGCGCGGGGCCGAGCGCCTCGCGGACCGAGGCGAGCTGGCCGAGCGGGATCACGTTCGGCGCGCCGCCCGCCGTCCCGGGGACGACGAGGGGGAGCTGGCGCAGGTCGGTGGCCCGGCGCCGCGCCTCGGGGGCGAGGCGCACCATCACGTCGCGCGTCTCGCCGGTGGGATCGACCCAGTCGCCGGCGTCGAGGCCGGCGAAGGCGACGCGGAGCGACTGCGCGATCTGGCCGACGGTCACGCCGAGGTTGCCGGCGAGGCCGCGATCCACCTTCACCTCCAGCTCCGGCTTCTGGCCGCGGGTGGAGAGCCCCACGTCGCTCGCGCCGGGGACCTTCCGCGCGATGTCGCGGATCCGCTCGGCCAGCTCGGCGAGCACGCGCGAGTCGGGGCCGCGGAGCTCCATCTGGATCTGCTTGTAGGCGCCGCCGAAGCCGCTCGTGAACACCGAGATCTGCGCCCCGGCGACCCCGGCGAGCTCGCGCCGCAGGATTGCGCCGAACGCCTCCTGCGAGAGCTCCCGCTCGCCCTTCGGCGTGAGGCGGAGGTACACGTTTGCCTGGTCCACGCCGGGCACCTGCCCGATGAGCGGCGTGCCGATGGAGGCGTAGGCGTAGGCGACCTCGGGGTGGCTGCGCGCGAGGGCCACCGCCTCGTCCACCTTGCGGCGCGTGTACTCGAGCGAGGAGCCCGGGGGCGCCTCGACGGTGAGGTTCACCTCGCTGCGGTCCGACACCGGGACGAAGCCCGCGCCGCCCAGGGTCGCCTGCAGCGCGATCGCGCCCGCGAAGGAGCCGGCCGCGATCGCGAACATGGCGAGCCGGTGGTCGAGCGCCCAGGCGACGACGCCCTTGTAGCGGTCCGCCTGCCGGTCGAACCAGCGGTTGAAGGCGCCGAGGGCGCGCGCGACGCGGCCGGTGCGGACGCCCTGCTCCACCTGCGGGTCGGGCCAGTAGGCGGAGAGCATGGGGTCGAGGGAGAACGAGACGAAGAGCGAGACGAGCACCGCCGCCGCGATGGTGAGGGCGAAGGGCTTGAACCACTGGCCCGCCTCGCCGGTCATGAAGCCGATGGGGACGAACACCGCCACGATGGAGAAGGTGGTCGCCGCGACGGCCAGGCCGATCTCGTCGGTGCCCTTGAACGAGGCGGTGGTGTGGTCCTCCCCCAGCTCGATGTGCCGCACGATGTTCTCGCGGACCACGATGGCGTCGTCGATGAGGATGCCGATGGCGAGCGAGAGGCCGAGGAGGGACATCGTGTTGAGCGTGAAGCCGAAGACCCACACGCTGATGAACGCCGCGAGGACCGAGACGGGCAGGGCGAGGCCCGTGATGACCGTCGAGCGCCACGAGTTGAGGAAGAGGAAGACCACGAGCACCGTGAGGAGCGCGCCCTCGAGGAGCGTCGTCTGCACCTCGCGCACCGAGCGCGAGACGCGCTCGCCCGCGTCCTGGACCACCGCGAGCCGCGCGCCGGCGGGCAGGCGGGGGCGGAGCGCCGCGGCGCGGGCCTTCACCTCGTCGGCCACGGCGGTGGTGGAGTAGCCCTTCGTCTTCAGCACCTCGATGCCGACCGCCTCGCCGCCGTCGAAGAGCGCGAGGGTGCGCTGCTCCTCCGCGCCGTCGCGCGCCCTCGCCACCTGGCCGAGCCGGACCACCTGCCCGCCGCGCGTCGCCACCGCGATCTGCTCGAACTGCTCGGGCGTGTCGAGCCGGCCCTGCAGGCGGATGGACTGCTCGGAGAGGAAGGCGTTCACGCGGCCGACCGGCGCCGCGAGGTTCTGGGCCTGCAGCGCCCCCACCACGTCCGCCGCCGAGACGCCGGCCGCCGCCATGGCCTCCGGCCTGAGCTCCACCGTCAGCTCGCGCACCTGCCCGCCCGCGATGCGGACGTCGGCCACCCCCTGCACCGCCCGCAGCTCGCGCTTCACGAGCTCGTCGGCGACGCGCGTGAGCGCCGGCACGGGCACCGTGTCCGAGGTGAGCGTGAGCGTCACGATGGGCAGGTCGGCCGGGTCGAAGCGCGAGATGACCGGCTCCTCCATCTCGAGGGGCAGCTCCTGGCGCTTGGCGCTGATCGCGTCGCGCACGTCCTGCGACGCCTGCTGCACGTCCTTCTCGAACTCGAAGAAGACGATGAACTGCGCGTACCCGTCGATCGCCGAGGCGATGGTGCGCTTCCCGTCGATGCCGCTGATGGAGAAGAGCGCGTCCTCGATGGGATCGATCACCTCGCGCTCGACCGTCTCGGGAGAGGCGCCGGGGTAGACGATGGAGACGACGACGATGGGCTGCTGGATGTCCGGGAACTCGTCGGTCTTCAGGATGCCGAGGGCGAAGAGGCCGAAGACCACGAGCGCGAGCATCACGGTGATCGTGGCGATCGGCTTCCGGATGGCGAAGTCGGAGATGAGCACGGCCGCCTCGCGCCTAGTTCGCCTTCGCTTCCGGGGAGGGCCGCGGGGCCGGCTCCCCGGCGAGGCGCACCAGCGCCCCCTCCGCGAGCGTCGCGCGGGCGGAGCCGAGGACGAGCACGTCGCCGCGGGCGACGCCCTCGGTGAGCTCCACCGCCCCCTCGGCCTCGTCGCGGACCCCGAGCGCCACCGTCACCTTCTCCACCTTGCCGCCCGAGACGCGCATCACCGTCGGCGGGCTGCTCGCCACGTCGACCGCCGCGAGCGGCGCGCCGAGGCCGGTCGACGACTTCGAGGCGACCCGCCCCTCGGCGTAGAGCCCCGAGATGAGCCGGCCCCGCGCGTTCGCGACGTCCACGTAGACCCGCACCTGCCCCGTCGCGGCGTCGACCGCCGGCGCGATCCGCTCGATCGTCCCCGCGAAGCGCTCCCCCTCGAAGCCGGTGACCCCGAACTCCACCGGCGCGCCGGGCCGCACCTCGCCGAGCCGCGCCGCCGGGATCGAGGCCTCGAACTGGAGCCGCGCGGGGTCGATGACCGTGAAGAGCTCCCCGCCGGGCGCGACGACGTCGCCCGCCGAGACCTGCCGCCGCGCCACCACGCCCCCGAAGGGCGCGCGCACGCGCGTCTTGCCCACCTGCTGCTCGGCGAGGGAGAGGCGCGCCTGCGCGTCGGCGAGCTGCGCCCGGGCGCCCTCGAGCGCGGACTCCGCCTGCTCCGCCTGCTGCGCGGCGAGCGCGCCCGCCTCCGCGAGCGTGCGGGCCCGCTGGGCGTTCGCCTCGGCGACCTTCACGCCGTTCTTCGCCGCCGCGACGCCGGAGCGGGCGGCGAGGAGCGCGTCCTGCAGGGCGGCCTCGTCGATCCGCGCGAGGGGCTGGCCGGGCCTCACGCGCTCGCCGGCCTCGGCGAGCACCTCGAGCACCGCCCCGCCCACCTCGGCCCGCAGGACGGCCTCGCGCCGCGCGCGCAGCGTGCCGGAGATCCCGGGCCCGCTGCGCAGCGTCCGCTCCTCGACGACGGCGACGTTCTCGGGCGAGAGCGTGACGGGCCTCGCCTGGGCGGCCGCCCCCTTCGCGCCGCCGCCGCGCCCGCACGCGGCGAGGGCGAGCAGCGCCGCCGCGGCCGACGCCCTCCCCACGACGCTCGTCCGGCTCGCCATGTGATCCCGTCCTTCCCTGCGCGCGGCCCCCCGGGCGATCCGTGCGGACGCCCGGGGCGGCGCAGCACGGAGAGTGCCGCCCCGCGGGGGAGGTGTAAAGAAGGGAACGGCCCCGGCCCGCGGGAGCGGACCGGGGCCGGGGACCGGCGCGGGCGGGCGCCGCCTACGCGGTCGGCTTCTTGCCGGCCGCGCCCGGCACGAGGTTCGCCGGGCTCATGGCGCGCGCGAGCTGCTCGTAGAGCGCGTACTTCTCGCGCACGTCCTTCTGCGCCTGGGTCATCAGCTTCTTGAACGCCTCGGGGTTCGCCTGCTCGACCTGCTTGAAGCGGGTCTCGTTCTCCACGAACCGGGCGAGGTCGATCTTCGGCGCCGGGCTGTCGAGCTTGAGCGGGCTCTCCCCCGCCGCCACCTTGCGCGGGTCGTAGCGGAAGAGCGGCCAGTAGCCGGAGTCGACCGCCTTCTCCTGCTGCCCGAGCGCGCCGGCCATGTCGTAGCCGTGGGCGATGCAGTGCGCGTAGGCGACGATGACCGACGTCCCGGAGTAGCTGTCCGCCTCCTTGAACGCGTTCACGGTCTGGGCGTCCTTCGCCCCCATCGCGACCCGCGCCACGTACGGGTGCCCGTAGCTCATGGCGAGCATCGCGAGGTCCTTCTTCTGCGTGGTCTTGCCGGCCACCGCGAACTTCGCCGCCGCGCCCATGGGCGTCGCCTTCGACGCCTGGCCGCCGGTGTTCGAGTACACCTCGGTGTCGAGGACGAGGATGTTCACGTCGCGGCCAGAGGCGATGACGTGGTCGAGGCCGCCGTAGCCGATGTCGTAGGCCCAGCCGTCGCCGCCCACGATCCAGACGGACTTGCGGACGAGGTAGTCCGCGATGTCCTTGAGCCGGAGCGCCTCGTGGCTCTTCACGCCCTTCAGCTTCTCCTTGAGGAGCTTCACCCGGGCGCGCTGCGCCTCGAGGCCGGCCTCGTCGGTCTGGACCGCGCCGAGCAGCTCCTTCACGAGCCCGTCGCCGACGGCGGTGCCGAGCTTCGCGAGGAGCTCCCGCGCGTGCTCGGCCTGCTTGTCGATGGCGAGGCGCATGCCGAAGCCGAACTCGGCGTTGTCCTCGAACAGCGAGTTCGCCCACGCCGGGCCGCGGCCGGTCGCCTCGTTGAGCGTGTACGGCGTCGTCGGCAGGTTGCCGCCGAAGATCGACGAGCAGCCGGTCGCGTTCGCGATGATGGCCCGATCACCGTAGAGCTGGGTGAGGAGCTTGAGGTACGGGGTCTCGCCGCAGCCCGTGCAGGCGCCGGAGAACTCGAAGAGGGGCTCGAGGAACTGCGTGCCCTTCACGTCGAGCTTCACCTTGGTGCGGTCGGCGTCCGGGATCCCGAGGAAGAAGTCCCAGTTGACGCGCTCCTTCTCCTTCAGCGCCATCGCGTCCTTCATGTTGATGGCGCGCTTGCCCTGCTCGGTCTTCGACTCGGCGGGGCAGATCTGGACGCACAGCGAGCAGCCCGTGCAGTCGTCCGGCGCCACCTGGAGCGCGTACTTGTGCCCCTTCACGTCCGGCGACTTGAACTCCATCGTGACGAAGTCCTTCGGCGCGCCCTTCAGCACCTCGGGCGCGAAGAACTTCGGCCGGATGGCGGCGTGCGGGCAGATGAGCGCGCACTTGTTGCACTGGATGCAGAGGGACGGCTCCCAGACCGGGATCTCGAGGGCGATCGAGCGCTTCTCCCACTTCGACGTGCCGGTCGGCCAGGTGCCGTCCACCGGGAACGCCGAGACGGGGAGGAGGTCGCCGTCGCCCGCGAGCATGAGCGCCGTGACGCGCTTCACGAAGTCCGGCGCCACCTCGGCGACCGTGGGCGGCCGCGCCTTGCCCGTCGCCTGCTTGCCCGCGGTGTTCACCTCGTAGAGGTGCGCGAGCGTGTGGTCCACCGCCGCGAAGTTCTTCTTCACGACGTCGGCGCCCTTGCGCGCGTAGGTCTTCTCGATGGTCTTCTTGATGTGGCCGATGGCCTCGTCGCGCGGGAGCACGCCCGAGATCGCGAAGAAGCAGGTCTGCATGATGGTGTTGATGCGCACCCCCATGCCGGTGTCCTTCGCGACCTTGTAGGCGTCGATCACGTAGAACTTGAGCCGCTTGTCCAGGATCTGCTGCTGGACCTCGCGGGGGAGCTTCTCCCAGACCTCGTCGGGCCCGTACTGCGTGTTGAGGAGGAACGTCGCGCCGGGCATCGCCGGGGCGAGCATCTCGTACTTCTCGACGAAGTTGGCCTGGTGGCAGGCGATGAAGTTCGCCTTGGACACGAGGTAGGCGGAGCGGATCGGCTTCGGCCCGAAGCGCAGGTGCGACACCGTCAGCGTGCCCGACTTCTTCGAGTCGTAGACGAAGTAGCCCTGCGCGTAGTTCGGCGTGTCCTCGCCGATGATCTTGATCGAGTTCTTGTTCGCGCCGACGGTCCCGTCGGCGCCCAGGCCGAAGAAGAGCGCCCGCACGACGTCCTTCCCCTCCGCGTCGAACGAGGGGTCCCACTTGAGGGACGTGTGGGAGACGTCGTCGTTGATGCCCACGGTGAAGTGGCGCTTCGGGCGCGCCGTCGACAGCTCGTCGTAGACCGCCTTCACCATCGCCGGCGTGAACTCCTTCGAGGAGAGGCCGTAGCGCCCGCCGATGACGGTGAGCTGGTGGTGGAAGCGGTCGATGTGCGCCTGCTCCGCCTCGCGGAGCGCGGTGACCACGTCCTGGTAGAGGGGCTCGCCGAGGGAGCCGGGCTCCTTCGTGCGGTCGAGCACGGCGATGGCGTGCACCGAGCGCGGCAGCGCCGTCATGAACGCGCCGAGGTCGAAGGGCCGGTAGAGCCGGGCCTTCACGAGGCCCACCTTCTCGCCCTTGGCGGCGAGGGCGTCCACCGTCTCCTCGGCGGTGTCGCAGGCCGAGCCCATGGCGACGACGACCCGCTCCGCGGCGGGGTCGCCGTAGTAGTCGAAGAGCCGGTACTTGCGGCCGGTGATCTTCGCGAAGAGGTCCATCGAGGCCTGCACGTGCGCGGCGGCCTCGGCGTAGTAGCCGTTGATCGCCTCGCGGGCCTGGAAGAAGGCGTCGGGGTTCTGCGCCGAGCCGCGCAGCACCGGCCGGTCCGGGGTGAGGGCGCGGGCGCGGTGGGCGGCGACGAGGTCCTCCGTGATCATCTGGCGGAGGTCGTCGTCCGTGAGCTCCTCGATCTTCGCCACCTCGTGCGAGGTGCGGAACCCGTCGAAGAAGTGGAGGAAGGGGACGCGAGAGAGCATCGAGGCGCGCTGCGCGATCACCGCGAAGTCGTGCGCCTCCTGCACCGAGGCCGACGAGAGCAGCCCGTAGCCGGTCTGCCGCACCGCCATCACGTCGGAGTGGTCCCCGAAGATCGAGAGGGCGTGGGTCGCGATGGTGCGCGCGCTGACGTGCATGCACATCGACGTCAGCTCGCCGGCGATCTTGTACATGTTGGGGATCATGAGGAGGAGGCCCTGCGACGCGGTGAACGTCGTCGTCAGGGCGCCCGCCTGCAGCGCGCCGTGGACGGCGCCCGCGGCGCCGCCCTCCGACTGCATCTCGGAGACGGACGGAACCGTGCCCCAGATGTTCTTCTGGCCCTTCGCCGACCACTCGTCGGCCCACTCGCCCATGTTCGACGAGGGGGTGATCGGGTAGATCGCGATCACCTCGTTGATCCGGTGGGCGACCGAGGCGACCGCCTCGTTGCCGTCCATCGTCACCATTCGCCTGCCCGCCATTTCAGCCTCCTCGGGGGAATGCACAGGCAAGGCGTCCCTTCATGCGTGAGGGACGCAAAGCCTGCGAGCTGATCCAAGACAAGTGGGTCCCTGCAAGGTCAGGGCCGCGCTGGACTTTTCGCGTGCAACACTCTGCAGGGACGTCAAAAGCCGGGGGAGTGTAGCAGATCGCCCACCACACCTGGCAAGGCCGGTCGCACCCCGGGTCGGCCGGTCGCCGCGAAACTTGCGCCACCAGGCGGCTGCGGGCTTGAGTCCGGACCGCTCCGCTTGCGATTCTGCCCCCCTATGGTCCGCAAGGTCGGCTCGAGCCGGATCGTCCGCGAGATCGGCCGCGGCGGGATGGGCGTCGTCTACGAGGCGCTCCAGGAGGGGCTCGATCGTCCGGTCGCCGTGAAGGCGCTCGACGTGAAGCTCGCCCGCTCGAAGGAGATCGTCGAGCGGTTCCGCCGCGAGGGGCGCGCCTACGCGCGGCTGCGCCACGAGGCGATCATCGCCGTGTACGACCTCGTCGAGAAGGAGGACGGCCTCTACCTCGTCACCGAGCTCGTGGACGGCACCGACCTCGCGCGCCTCGTCGCGCAGGGCGGCGCGCTGCCCGCCGAGTGCGTCGCCCTCATCGGCGCCCGCGTCGCCGAGGCCCTCGACTACGTCCACTTCAACCGCCTCCGCCACCGCGACGTGAAGCCCGCGAACGTGATGGTCTCGCGCGAGGGCGAGGTGAAGCTCATGGACTTCGGCATCGCCAAGGGCGAGGAGGACGCCTCCCTCACGCGCCAGGGGATGCTCGTGGGCAGCCCCTCGTACATGGCCCCGGAGGTGCTCGCCGGCGAGACGCAGGACGACGACGCCGAGAAGGCGGCCGACGTGTGGGCGCTCGGGGTCTCGCTCTACGAGCTGCTCACCGGCGAGAAGCCGTTCCGCGGCAAGAACGCGGACGAGCTCTTCACCGCCATCCAGGGCGGGAAGTTCACGCGCGTGCGCGCCCTCGCGCCGCGCACGCCGCGCCGCCTCGCCCGCGCGGTGGAGCGCTGCCTGGCGCGCCGCCCGCAGGCGCGCCTCCCCGCGGGCGCCCTCGCGCGCGCCCTCGGCGGCATCGCGGCGAGGCTCATGCCGCGCAAGGTCCACCCTCGCGCCCGCCTCGTCGCGCTGCTCGCGAACCGCGGCTTCCTCACCGAGGAGATCGCGCTCTCCAAGGTGGACGCCTCCACCCTCGCCGCGACGCGCGTCGCCGACTCGCGCGGCACCGCCACGGCCGCCGAGTTCCCCGTCCGCCGGCGGCGCCGGGCGAGCGCGCTCGTGGCGGCGGCCCTCGCCGCGGCCGCCGGCCTCGCCGCCTTCTTCACGCGGCTTTGAGCGGAGAGCAGCCCGAACACGCGAGCGCAGCGAGCGCGCCGGGAAGCGCCTCGCGACGCGGCGAAGGCCGCCGCGAGGCGCCAAGGGACCCGGCGAGCAGGGGTGGGGCCCCGACGAGCTTGGCTCGGCGGGGCGGGGCGGCACGCCCCGTGCGAATGTACCTGAATCAGGGCGCGATTCCCGGACGGGAATCGCGAACCCTGATTCAGGTCATCCCTCGACCTTGAAGCGCGGCGCGTCGGCCCACAGCCCCTCGAGATCGTAGAAGCCGCGCGACTCGGCGTTCATCACGTGCGCGAGGACGTCGCCGTAGTCGAGCAGCACCCAGCGGCCGGTCTCGTACCCCTCGACGCTCACCTTGGAGACGCCGAGCTTCTTCATCGCGTCCTCGACGTTGTCCGCGATGGCGGCCGACTGCCGGTCGGAGTCCGCCGTCATGACGACGAAGTAGTCGGCGTAGCCGGCGAGGCCGCGCACGTCGAGCACGGTGACGTCCTCGGCCTTCTTGTCGAGCCCCGCCTTCGCGATGGCGAGCGCCGTCGGCCGGGCGGTGTCGGGCCCGACGTGCACCGGCGTCGCCAGCGGCGATCGCCTCGGCCGGACCGCGGTCTTGGGGGCGGGCGCCTTGCGCCGCGCCCCACCCTTGCGCGCGCCGCGCTCGCCGCCCCTCGCGCCGCCACGCTCGCCGCCTCTCCCGCCGCCCGGCCTGCCGAACGGCGCGCGCCGCGCCGTCTTCGCCTTCGTGGGCTTCGCCTTCGCCGCCTTCGCCGTCTTCCCGGGCTTCTTCGTCGCCATGTGCTCCCCTAGCCCCGCACGTGCCCGTCGCCCTCCACCACGAACTTCTGGGTGGTGAGCTCGGCGAGCCCCATGGGCCCGAACGCGTGGAGCTTCGTCGTGGAGATGCCGATCTCGGCGCCGAGCCCCAGCTCGCCGCCGTCGTTGAACCGCGTGGACGCGTTCACCATCACGGCGCTCGCGACCACCTCCCGCTCGAACCGGCGGGCGTTGCCGAGGTCGCGCGTCAGGATCGCCTCGGTGTGCATGGAGCCGAAGCGCTCGATGTGCTCGAGCGCCGCGTCGAGGTCCTGGACGACGCGGACGGCGAGGATCTTGTCGCCGAACTCCTTCCCGAAGTCCTGCGGGCTCGCCGGGACCACCGGCACGCCGGCGCGCTTCAGGATGGTGAGGGAGGTGGGATCGCAGCGGAGCTCCACCCCCGCCTGGGCGAGGGCCCGGCCGACGGCGGGGAGGAGCTTCCCGGCGGCGCCGCGGTGCACGAGCAGGCACTCGAGGGCGTTGCACACCGCCGGGCGCTGCACCTTGCCGTTGAGCGCGAGGGCCACCGCCTGCTCCACCGCCGCGCTGCGGTCGAGGAAGAGGTGGCAGACGCCCTGGTAGTGCTTCACGACCGGCACGCGCGCGCGCTCGGCGACGGCCCGGATGAGCGAGGGCCCGCCGCGCGGGATGGCGAGGTCCACGAGGTCGTCGAGCTGGAGCAGCTCGAACGTGGCCTCGCGGTCCGAGGTGGGCACCACCTGCGCGGCCGCGGCCGGCAGCCCGGCCTTCGCGAGCCCCTCGGCGAAGGCCTCGGCGAGCGCGAGGGAGGAGCGGAGCGCGTCCGAGCCGGGCCGGAGGATCACCGCGTTGCCGCTCTTGAGGCACAGCGCCGCCGCCTCGATGGTCACGTTCGGCCGGGCCTCGTAGATCATGAGGACGACGCCGAGGGGGATCCGCACCTTCTTCACCGCGAGGCCGTTCGGCCGCCGCCACGAGGAGGTGACCTCGCCCACCGGATCCGGGAGCGCCGCCACCTCGGCGAGGGCCTTCGCGATCCCCTGCAGCCGCTTCGGATCGAGCGCGAGGCGATCGAGGAACGCCGCCGACTGCCCCGCCGCGCGGGCCGCCTCGAGGTCCTTCGCGTTCTCGGCGAGGATGCGCCGCTCGCCGCGCAGGACGGCCTCGGCCGCGGCGCGGAGCGCGTCGTCCTTCGCGCGGGTGCCCGCCCGGCCGAGCGCGCGCGAGGCGTCCCGCGCCGCCTGCGCCAGCTTGCGCATCTCGGCGGCGAGGTCTACGCCGGCTGCCTTCCGCATCGTCACTCCCGCCCGGGCTCCAGGACCACGAGGTCGTCCCGGTGGACGATCTCGTCGAGGTACTTATACCCGAGCGCGCGCTCGATCTCGCTCGTCTTCAGCCCCGCGATGCGGCGCACCTCGTCCGCGCCGTACCCGGCGAGGCCGCGCGCGAAGGGCCGTCCCGCGTCCACCGCGATGTCCACGGGATCGCCGACCCCGAACTGCCCCTCCACCTCGCGGACGCCCGAGGGGAGCAGGGAGCGCCCCTGCTCGACGAGGGCGCGCCGCGCCCCGGGGTCCACCACGATGACCCCCTTCCCGCGCGCCGCGGCGGCGAGCCACCCCTTGCGCGAGGAGAGCCGCTCCGTCCCGGCGGCGAAGACGGTGCCGACCCGCTCGCCGCCGAGCAGCGCGGCGAGCGCGCGGGGGCGCCGGCCGGACAGGAGCGCCGTGGCGACGCCCTGCGCCGCCAGGCGGCGCGCCGCCTTCACCTTGGTCGCCATCCCCCCGACGCTGCGCTCGGTCCCCGCCCCGCCCGCCGCCCGCTCGATCTCGGGCGTCACCCGCGCGACCTCGTGGAGCAGGGCCGCGCCGGCGGCGCGCGGGTCGCGGTCGTAGAGCCCCTCGACGTCGGTCAGCATCACGACGAGGTCCGCCTCCACGCAGCCCGCGACGAGCGCGGCGAGGGTGTCGTTGTCGCCGACCTTGATCTCCTCCACCGCCACGGTGTCGTTCTCGTTCACGACCGGCACGACGCCGGCGTCGAGGAGCTTCTCGAAGGTGCGGCGCGCGTTCAGGAAGCGCTTGCGCGAGGCGAGGTCCTCCGCGGTGAGGAGCACCTGCGCCACCTTGAGCCCGCGCGCGCCGAGCGCCTCGCCCCAGGCGGCCATGAGGTGCGGCTGTCCGACGGCGGCGCAGGCCTGCTTCGTGGGGATGTCCCACGGCTTCCCCCTCCCGCGCGCGAGGCCGAGCCGCTCGGCCCCGAGCGTGACGGCGCCGGAGGAGACGAGGACGAGGCGCCGGCCGCGGACGAGCTCGGCGAGCTCGGACGCGAGCCGCGCGCAGTTCGCCCGGTCGAACCGGCCGGCGGCGTCGGCGAGCGTGCCGGTGCCGACCTTCACGACGATCCGCTTCGCGCGGGCGAGGGGGCTGCGGGGCATGGCGGGCGCATCTTACAGCGCCGCGGGCCGGCGTCGAGGCGCGCGGGCGGTCAGGGGAGGCGCCACGCGATCGACGCCGCGACGGGCATGAGGTTCGCGCCCGCCTGCGCCGAGAGCTGGAAGTAGACGAAGTAGGCGTAGCCCGCGTCGTCCACCCTGCGCTCCTTCACCTCGTCGGTCTCGGCGAGGCGCACCTCGCCCTTCGCCCCCTGCGTCGCGACCGCGGCGAGGACGGCGTCGTCGGAGCGGTACAGGTACGCGGCGCCATCCACCCGCTCGTCGGCGTCCCAGTAGGTGAAGGAGAAGCCGGTCACCACCGCGCCGTCCGGGAGCTGCACCGGCACGACGAGGAAGTCGTCCTCGCCCGAGGTCTGGAAGCGCCCCACGCCGCCCGGCACGGTGCCCTGCGCGGTCCCGGTCGTGGAGACGCGCGGCACGCCGGCCACCGCCGCCACCGAGACGACGCCCCTCGGCAGCCGCTGGCAGACGACGCTCCCGTCCGCGCCGACGAGCCGGATCGCCGAGCCCGGCGCGCACGTGCCGGTGATGCGCGCCTGCTTCGCGGCGAGCTGCTCGGCGGTCTTCACGATCTCGGCCGAGTGCACCTCGAGCGCGCCGGTCACCTCCACCGGCATCACCGCCACCGGCAGGCGGCCCGTCGAGACGCGCGCGGCGTCGATGGGGTGGCCGCCCGGGTAGTCCGGCGAGGGGGCCGACGGCGCCGGGCGGGATGGGGCGTCCCACGGGCGGGTGATCGCCGCCCAGGAGATCGCGGCGCCCGCCGCGGCGGCCGCGACGAGCGCGGCGATGAGTGCCTGCGTGCGCATTCCCGGGAGGGCCTCCGCGAGCGGTTCTACCACGCCCGGCTACGCCATCCCCCGCCCCACCTGCCAGAGGCCGAAGACGACGAGGGCGAGGCCCGAGGCGACCCCGAGGCCGCGCGCGAAGCGCGGGCCGAGCCGGCGCGCCTGCCCGGCGAGGAGCACCAGGGCGGCGTTCCCGGCGGCGAGGAACAGGTAGAAGCCGGCGAGGAACACGAGCGCCCGGGCCGGCGCGGCGCGCCAGGCCTCCGCGAGGATCGGGCCGCCGACGAGGCTCCAGAAGATCCACACGCTCGGGTTCGTGAAGTTCACGGCGACGGCCCGCACGAAGCCGCGCGGCGGCGCGTGGGACTCGGCCGCGGGCGCGGCGGCGAGCGCCGCCCGAAGCGCCCCCGCCCCGAGCCAGAGCACCACGGCGCCGCCCGCGAGCTGCAGGACGCGCAGGAACCCCGCGGGCACCTGCGCGAGGACGGCGAGGACCACCGCGATGACGGGCGGGTCGGAGACGAGCGGCACGAGCCCGACCGGCAGCGTGCGCCGCGCGCCGTTCCGAAGGGACTGGGCGAGCAGGTACGCCTGGAACGGCCCGGGCTGGGCCGCGGCGGAGAAGCCGAGGGTGAGCCCCTGGAGGAAGAGCGCCACGGCGCGGCAGGAGAGCAGAGTCGCGCCCGCGCGTCGAGGAATCCGGTCAGCGCGCGGTGAGCTTCAGCCCCATGTCGATGAGGGCGAGGAGCGCCTCGGCGTTCCCCTTCGCGTCGTTCACCGGGTGGTGGTCGTGGGCGGTGCGGCGCAGGTGCTTCCAGGTCGCGTACGCGTCCTTCACCATGCCGCAGTAGAGGTCGCCGATGCGCCGGCCGCTCCAGCCGAAGGGGTTCCGGCCGAGGTACGTGTGGAAGTACCAGTTCACGTACTGCCAGTCGAAGGCGAGGTTGTCCGAGAAGAGGACGGGCTTGCCGCGCGTCGTGCCGGCGATCCAGCGCTCGAACGCCTCCATCACCGCGGCGGGCTCGTCGTGGCGCAGGTGCTCCTCGCGCGACACGCCGGCGATCGCGAGCGCCTCGGGCAGGAACGCGTCGGAGATGGGGCGCGTGCGCCCGTAGAACGTCCTGCCGAGCCCGGGCTCGACGAGCACGGCCCCGAGCGACACCATGGAGTACTTGCCGGGGATCGGGCCGTCCGCCTCGACGTCCACCACGTAGAGCGACATGCCCGGAATGTAGTCGAGCCCGGGCCCCCGGCGGGTGCTCGCCGCGGCAGACATGTCGGTGGGATGCGGCAAGGGGGGGCGCGATCCCGTGCCGCACCCGACCGCGGCGCGGGCTTTGACTGGCGATTTTCGCAGCTCGACCGGATCTTCCCGGTGATTCGCCGGTCGGGGGGAGATCCTGGCCTCGATTTCTGTGACACTTCGTGAAGGGCCGGACCTCGGGGGTGGGGCCGGCACCGGGGAGGTAGAGGCCATGACGCCCGACGTGGATCGCATGACGGTCCGGCTCGACGGCGTGTTCGACGTCCCTGCGGCGCAGCGGCTCGCGCGCACGCTCGCGGAAGCGGGCGAGCGCGAGGTGCTCGTCGATCTCGAGCACGTGCGCGAGTTCCACGACCTCGCGGTCGTGCACCTCGCGCGCGCGCTCTCGGGCCGGCGCACCGTCGCAGTGTCCGGCCTGCGGACGCACCACCTGCGGCTCCTGCGCTACCTCGGCATGGGCGGTGGGGCGATCGAGGCCGAGGCCGGCCAGCTGGCGTAGGCGCGGCGCCGGCTGCGGCGGGCCGCCCGGCCGGGCGGCGCGCCCAGATCGGCTCGATCGCGCGGGCCGGGGCCGCTATGCTCCCCCGAACCGATGCAGGACGTCTCAGGGAACACCCTCGGCCTCAAGCCCTCCCAGCTCCACGCCCTCCGCCGCACCTACCGCCGCCGCGTCGACGCGCGCTCCATCGTGACGCCCGAGCTCGCGCGCCACCTCTGCGAGGTGTCGCTCGAGACGAACCGCCAGATCGGCGTGCTCCTCGACCGCAAGGGCGACGTGCAGGCGGTGATCGTGGGCGACGCCCGCAAGCTCGAGCTGCCCGACGTCGGCCGCGGCCGCGCCGGCGAGAGCCGCCTGCGCGGGCTCCGGCTCGTGCACACGCACCTGAACGGCGAGCCGCTCACGCGCGACGACCACACGGACCTCGCCCTCCTCCGCCTCGACCTCGTCGCGGCGCTCGAGGTGCGCGAGGACGGGCTGCCGGGGAAGGTGCACTACGCGCACCTCCTGCCGGAGAACCCCCAGGGCGCCATGTGGAAGGACGAGGAGGCCCCGGGCGTCCACGCGCTCGCCTGGGACCCGCTCGCCGGAGCCCTCGCGCTCGAGGAGGAGTTCGCGCGCGCCCGCGCGCTGCGCCGCACCGGCGGCGCCGAGCGCGCCATCCTCGTCGGCTTCGGCGGCAAGGGCCGCCCGCGGGCCCTCGCCGAGGCGTCGCTCGAGGAGCTGCGCGAGCTCGCCCGCACCGCCGGCGTCGAGATCCTCGAGGCGACGCTCCAGCTCCGGCGCGACCCCGACCCGCGCTACCTCATCGGGAAGGGCAAGCTCGAGGACATCGTGCTCCGCTCCATGCAGCGGATGGCGACGATGATCGTCTTCGACGCCGAGCTCTCCCCCTCGCAGGCGCGCCACATCGCCGAGGCGACGAACCTCAAGATCCTCGACCGCACCCAGCTCATCCTCGACATCTTCGCGCAGCGCGCGCAGTCGGCCGACGGGAAGCTCCAGGTCGAGCTCGCCCAGCTCAAGTACCTCTACCCGCGCCTCGTCGGGCGCGACGACTCCCTCTCCCGCCTCGCCGGCGGGATCGGCGGGCGCGGCCCCGGCGAGACGAAGCTCGAGATCGACCGCCGCCGGGTGCGCGACCGGATCACCGCCCTGGAGCGGCGCATCGAGGCGCTCGGGGCCGACCGGCAGCTGCGCCGCAAGCAGCGCAACGCGCGCGGGCTGCCGGTGCTCTCCATCGTCGGCTACACGAACGCCGGCAAGTCCACGCTCCTCAACGCGCTCACCGACTCCGCCGTGCTCGCCGAGGACAAGCTCTTCGCCACCCTCGACCCCACCTCGCGGCGGCTCCGCTTCCCCCGCGACCGCGAGGTGATCATCACCGACACGGTGGGGTTCATCCGCGACCTCCCCCCGGACCTCGTCACCGCCTTCCGCGCGACGCTCGAGGAGCTCGGGGACGCGGACCTCCTCCTGCACGTGGTGGACGCCTCCGACCCGCGCCACGACGAGCAGATCGAGGCGGTCGACGCGATCCTGCGCGACCTCGGCCTCGGCGAGAAGCGGCGCGTGCTCGTCATGAACAAGGTGGACCGCCTCCCGCCCGGCGAGGGCGCGGCGGCCGCCCACCGCAGGGACGCGGTCGCGATCTCCGCGGCCACGCGCGCCGGGATCCCGGACCTCCTCCACGCCTGCGACCGGCTCCTCTGGGCGGACGGCCGGGTGCCGTTCGCGGAGGTGGCCGCCGGCGCGCCGCCGCCCGCGCCGCAGGAGGGCGCCGAGGAGGGGCCCCGCGCGCGGCTTCTCCCCGCCACGCTGCAGCGGGTCTCCTGAACGACAGCTCGAGCTTCGCGATCACCTTCGGTGTCGCGAATCTCGCTGCCGTTCAGGAAGATCTCACGGGGCTGCGCCCCGCCCCGTCGAGCAGAGCTCGCCGGGGCCCCACCCTGCTCGCCGGGTCCCGTGCGCCGCCGCGAGCGGCTGCGCCGCTTCCGCGGCGGCGCCCCGGCGGGCGAGCTTCGCTCGCCTGTTCACGAATTCGCCCGTTAAGGGTGGGCCACGGCGCCGGCCTTTCCCGCGCCCCGCGTCCGTTCTAGAGTCGCTCCCCTCCCCGCGAGCCCCGCCCGTGCGCCCCGTCCTCCTCGCCGCCGCCCTCCTCGCCGCCGCCTGCTCCCGCGGGCCGGACGAGGGGGGGAAGAGCCGGCTCCTCGCCTCCGCGGCGGAGGGCGCCGGGGCGGCGGGGGCGTTCGACTTCTCACGCCCGGGCGCCGCCCTCGCGCTCGACGCCGACGAGGTCGCGCGCCGGATCGGCACGTTCGAGTGGGTGGTCGCCGTCGACTGGAGCGTGTCGCTCTCCGGGGACGACGCGGCCCGCGTGCGCGCCGTCGAGCGTCACCGGGTCCGTCAGTCCGCCACCGGCGACTTCGACGTCGCCGCCGAGGTCGATCCCGGTTTCGGCCCGGGCGCGGAGACGGGGCGCGAGGTCGTCTTCGCCCGCGGGATGACCTACGGGAGGGCGAGGAGCGCGCCCTGGCGCGAGCGCCCCACCGATCGCGGGCGCGACGCGCGGCGCTACCGCGACGAGAGCTTCTCGATCCCGCTCGCCGTCGCTCGCCTCTTCGGCGAGGGCCTCTCCGTCGCGCCGGCGGGGGACCTCACGCTCCTCGGGCGGCCGGGGAAGCGGTTCTTCCTCTCGCTCGCGCCGGGCGCCGCGGCGCCGGCGCCCCCGCCGCGTCCGCCCGGCGCGCCCGCGCCCGACGAGGACACCGCGCGACGGCTCGCGTTCCTCGACGGGCGCGTGCCCGCGGCCGCCTCCGGCGAGCTCGTCCTCGACGCGGCCACCGGCGCGCCGCTGCGGGTGAAGCTCTCGGGCGCGTTCTCGGTGAAGGCCGATCCCCGCGCGCGCGCAGCGCTCGAGCTGGTCGCGCAGGTGCGCGCCCTCGGCGGCGAGGTCCCCACCATCGCGGCGCCGCAGGGCGCGCTCCCGGACGAGCGGAAGCCCGCCGGCGTGGCGGGCGCGCTCGACGCGGCGGGGCTGCGCAAGCGCGACGAGGAGAAGCCCTCGCGCACCGAGCCCGCGGACGAAGCCGACGAGTGATGCGCAGGTTTCCCCACGGGGGAACCCCATGCGCTCGCTCGCCACCGCCGTCGCCGTCGCCGCCGCCCTCGCCTGCCGCTCGGCACCCGAGCGCCCCGCCCCTCCTCCGGTCGCGACCGTCTCCGCAGCCGACCTCGGCCGGCTCGGGCCGCAGCAGATGGGCCGATCACCGCCGCGCGCTCGGACCTCGACGCGGCGCGCGACGCCGTGGCCCGCGGCCGCCTCCGCCTGCAGGACTCCCGGCACGAGGAGGGCTTCGCCCAGGCCGACCGCACGCAGGCCGACGCCGACCGGCAGCGCGCCGAGGCGGAGGCCCGAGGCGCCCGGGAGGCAGGCGACGCGCGCCTCGTCGCGCGCGCCCAGGAGCTGGGCGGGGCGGCTGCCCTCCGCGCCCAGGCCGCCGACGCCCGCCTCGACTACGCGCGGAAGCTCGCTGCCGCGCGCGAGGCCGAGATCGCGGCGGCGGAGGCGCGGGTGCGCCGGGCGGAGTGGGACGTCGAGCGCGCGAAGCTCTCCGCCCTTCGCGCCGCGGAGATCCCGGCGGCCACCAAGTACGATCCCGCGCCGCTCGAGCGGCGTGTCGCCGAGGCGGCGCGTGCGGAGGACGCCGCCCGCGCCCGCGCGAGCGAGCTCGGCCGCGCCGCGACCGTGGCGCAGGGTCGCTGGCGCTCGCTCGTCGACCGCTACGAGGCCCGCGCGCGCGGGGCCGGCTCGACGGGGGTGGCGCCCTAGAGCGCATCCCATAACCCGGGACGCCTGCTGCGACGCACGCTGGCTGCCTGCGCCGGGCAGACTCCTCCCTGCGCTGCTCGCCGTACCAACAGGTACGGCTCCGCTGCTCGGTCGTCGTGTGCCCGGCTCGGCGACGCCATCGTGCGTCTCGCGACGGCGCCGGGTTACGGGATGCACTCTAGCCCGCGAGCCGCCGCCACTCGACCATGAGGCAGCGATCCTGGACGACCAGGATGCCCTCGCGCGCGAGCGCCTCGGCGGCGGCGTCGTTGCGGATGCCCGCCTGCATCCAGACCGCGCGCGGCCGCTTCGCCTTGATGTCGTCGAGGTGGGCGGGGATGTCGCTCGGCCGGCGGAAGACGTCCACGAGATCCACCGCGCCCGGCACGTCGGCGATCTTCCGGAACACCGGCCTGCCCAGGATCTCCTTCGCCTCCGGGTAGTAGACGGGCACCGGGACGACCTCGACGCCCTGGTCGGCGAGGTACTTCGGCACGTAGAAGGCGGCCTGGTCGGCCTGCGCCTCGGTCTTCATCCCGAGCACCGCCACGCGCTTCGTCGAGCGCAGCAGGTCCCGGATCTTGCGGTCGTCGGTCAGGATGTTGTCGCGCCAGTCGGCCATGTGGGCTCCTCTCTGCCTCTGTTAGAGCCACGCCGCGGCCGCCCGCAACCGTCCGGACGTGTCCCGCGGAGCGAGGGGAGGGCGCGGAGGCGAAATCGCCCGTGGAACCGGGCGCTTCCCCGCTCGCGCGCCCACCGCCCGGACGGGCTCGCGAAAAATGGACAGGCCGCGCGCCGCGCCTACGATGCTCCCATGGTGACGAAGACGAGGTCCGCCCCGACGCAGACGGTGGAGCGGGTCGGGGTCGCGAGCGAGAGCGCGGCGCAGGCCACTCTCCGGCGCGGCCCGGCGAAGGCGCTGTCGGCCGAGGAGGAGCGGGTGATGCGCATGCGCCTCGGCGCGTCGCTTCCCCGCGCCGCCCCGCTCGAGCGCACGGCGGCGGGGCTCACCGACCTCGAGATCGAGGTCTACGCCGCCGAGATCGAGGCCTACATGAAGTGGAAGGCGCGCGAGGAGACGCTCCCCGCCGGCCGCCGCGCCGCCCCTTCGCCGGTGCCGTCCCGGGCGAAGGAGAAGATCATCCGCGCCCTGCGGAAGAAGTAGCGGCGGCTAGCCGCCCGCGTCCAGCAGCCCGGCCAGCTCCCGCGCCGCCCCCGCCACGGGCGGCGCCTCCGCCTCGGCGGGGCGCCCCGCCGCGATCGCGGCGGCGAGGTGCGCCGCGGCGCGAGGGTTGCGCCACCAGTCCTCGTCGAGCCGCTCGCGGATCGCCGTCCGGAGCCGCTCCCCCTCGTCCGCCCCGCGCACCGCCGCGGCGAGCGGGGCCGCCTCCGCGTCGCGCGAGGCGCGCACCCGCTCCCAGGTGGCGCCGGTCGCCGCCGCGAGCGCGTCGCGGTGCGCGTCGCGCCACGCGGCGCCCGAGAGCCCCCGCTCCACCTCGGTGGCGACGCGCAGCGCGGCCGCGTCGGCGCGCAGCGCGAGGAGGCGCCGCAGGGCGAGGTCCCGCACCACGTCGGCCGCGTGGCGCCGCTCCACGTCGGCGCGCTCGGAGAGCCAGCGCGGCTCGAGGACGAGCGAGCCGAGGAGCCACCCCAGGGCGCCCTCGAGGACCGGGTCGCGCGCGTGCCACGGCCGCGCCGCCGCCGCGAGGGCGCGGCCGGCGGCGGCGAGGAGGTCCTGCCAGTCCGGCGCGCCGCCGCGCGCGCGGAAGGAGACGCGCGCCCCCACGGCGTGCGCGCCCGGCCACTTCGCCGGCCGCTCCGCGTCGTCGATCCGGATCCGCCCGAGGTCGAGCCCGAGCGGCTCGAGCGTGAGCTTCAGCGCGAGGGGGAGCATGCCCGGGCGGAAGAGGCCGTCCCAGCGGGAGGCGGTGAGCGCGTGGAGCAGATCGGCGCGCGTGGGCCCGCCCTCGGGCGCGGCGCCGAGCGCGCGGCGCGCCGCGTACGCGGAGACGTCGCGCCAGGCGTCGTCGGAGGCGGCGAGCGCCTGGTCGCCCTCCACGACGGCGCGCCAGTCCGGCGAGAGCCCGCCCTCCGCGCGCGCCCTGGCGCGCCGCTCGGCCCACGCCTCGCGGGCGCTCGCCGCGGGGCCCATCGCCTCCGCGGCGGCCCGCGCGAGCGCCGCCCGCCGCTCCGGATCGCGCTCGTGCGGGAGCGCGCGCTCGAGCGCCGCGAGCGGCTCCTTCCCGCGCGGCCCCTGGCCCGCGGCCGCCGCGTCCGCGGCCCGCCAGGCCTCCTCCGCGCCGGCGCAGGTGCGCTCGGCGCGGAGCGCCGCGACGCGCAGCGCGAGCTCCTCGTGGCCGCCGGCGCGGAGGGCCGCGACCGTCTCGCGGTGCGCGACGCCCGGCCGGGCCCCGAACGGGCGGGCGAGGTCGGGCTCCCCCGAGAGGCCGGCGACGTGCCTGAAGCGCTCTTCCTCGAGCGCGCCGCCGAGGAGGTCCGCCTCCCCGGCCACCTGATCCCTCTCGACCGCGTCCATGATAGAAAGGCCTCCCCGGCCGGGTGTAACACGGGACGCCGAACCGAGTTCCTTGCGAGGCGCTCTCACGGCCGGCGAGCTTGACAGCGCCCGACGCGCTCCTACGTTCGGGTGCGGAGAGTTGGCGACGATGCCGATCTACGAGTACGAATGCCCCAAGTGCGGGAGGTTCGACGTCCTTCAGAAGATGTCGGCCCCCGCCCTCAAGACCCACGACGTGTGCGGCTCCAAGGTGACGAAGCTCATGTCCGCGAGCTCCTTCGCGTTCAAGGGCTCCGGCTTCTACATCACCGACTACAACGGCCGGAACTCCGCCGCGATCACCGGGAAGGGCGAGAAGAACGCGGAGGCGAAGGCCGAGAAGAAGGCCGAGCCGAAGTGCGACGCGAAGCCGGAGGCGAAGTCCTCGGCCTGCGCGAGCTGCCCCGCGAACGGGTCGAGCTCCTAGCCTCGTGAAGAAGCTCTCGCTCGCCGCCGGTCCCCAGGACGAGGGCGAGCGGCTCGATCGCTTCATCGCCGCGCGCGGGGGCATCTCCCGCGGCGAGGCCCGCCGCGCCCTCGACGCGGGCGGCGTGTTCCTCGAGGGCAGGCGCTGCAAGGTCGCCGGCCGGACGGTGCGGTCCGGGCAGCGCGTCGTCGTGAACCTCGCCGAGGGTGGCCGCGAGGCCGCCCTGGCCCTGCCGCTCGAGCGGGCGCGCCTCCTCTACGCCGACGCGGAGCTCGCCGCGGTGGACAAGCCCGCCGGCGTCCCCGCCCAGCCGACGCTCACGAGCGACCGCGGCACCCTGCCCGAGCTCGTGTCGGCCCTGCTCGGCGCCCCCGTCACCCTCGTCCACCGGCTCGATCGCGAGACCTCGGGCGTCACGGTGTTCGCGCGCACCGCGGCCGCGGCGGCCGCGCTCTCCGAGGCGTTCCGCGCCGGCGGCCCCGAGAAGACCTACCTCGCGCTCTGCGCCCGCCCGCCCGCGCCGGCCGACGGGCGCGTCGACGCGCCGCTCGGGAAGGACCCCGCCCGCGCGGGCCTCAGGCGGGTGGACCCGGGCGGCGACGCCGCCGCCACCCGCTACCGCACGCTCCGCGCCGGCCCCGGCGCGGCCCTCGTCGAGGCGTCGCCCGAGACCGGCCGCACCCACCAGATCCGCGTCCACCTCGCCCACCTCGGCGCGCCGCTCCTCGGCGACGCGCGGTACGGCGGCCCGCGCCGCGTCGGCGAGCTCGCGATCCCGCGCGTCATGCTCCACGCGCGCAGGCTGCGGCTCGTCCACCCCGCCACCGGCGCGCCGCTCGTGCTCGAGGCGCCGGTGCCGGAGGACTTCGCGGCGATCGAGGCGGCGCTCCTCGGCTAACCCCCGCCCCGCGCCGCGGCGCGGGTCAGCAGGTACGGCTCGGGGTTGAGGAGCTTGTACGTCTGCGGGTCCATGACCGTCGGCGGGAAGCGGCGCGGCCGCAGCTCGTGCAGGACGCGCGCGGTGTTCTCGGCGAGCGTCGAGGCCACCCGCTGGCGCCGGTCGCGCTCCACGAACTCGCCGACGAGCTTCTGCAGGCGGGCCACGTCCTTGTCGGTCACGAGGCCGATGCGGCGGACGAGGAACAGCGCGCTCCCGGCGAGCCACACCTCGCGCGTCTCGAGGCCGCGGTTGTGGTCGAAGGCCGAGGCGAAGCCGTAGTGCGCGACGAGGTCGACGAGCCGCGGCACGACCTTGGGGCCGAAGCGGACCAGCTCCTCCTCGACGTCCCACGGCGAGAGGCCCCGCGCGCGCGCCTTCTCGGCGATGGCGGTGCGCCACTCCATGTAGAGGTCCTCGTAGAGCGCGAGCCAGATGCGCATCCGCTCGCGGCGGGGCGCGCGGTTCACGGAGCGGACGAACGGCGCGGGCGCGGTCTCGTGGCGGTGGCGCTCCACGGTGGGCACGGGGTTCAGCCGGACGAGGCCGCGCTGGAAGAAGGCCTTCGACGGGTGGTCGCAGAGGACGTTCACCGTGAGGAACGCCCGGTCGGCGCCGCGCCCGAACAGCCCGGCCCGGTCGACCGCCTTGAGCGCCCCGACGAACGCCTCGTAGAGCGCCCCGTCGAGCGTCGGCCGCCGGGTGGCCGGGTCCGGCACCTCGAGGGCGCGCACCCCCTCGGAGAAGTCGTGGAACGCCCACTCGGGCGCGGCCCAGCGCAGCAGGCGGCGCCCCGCCTCGCCCCGGAAGCGCGGGTCGGCCTCCGCCCGCAGGTCGGCGCGGCGCGCGAGCCCCTCCTCCGTGTTGGCCGACGCGCGCACGAACGCGAAGTCGCGCTCGCCGCTCGTGAAGAGCGCGAACCCGTAGAGCGTCTCCGAGCCGATGCGGGCGCGCAGCTCCTGCACGGCGTCCGCCGTGCGGCGCGCGAGGTCGCGGCGGAACGCGGCGAGGTCGAAGTCGCGCACGGCGCTCCGACGATAGCCCCGCCCGCCGCGCCGGTCGAGGTGCGCCCCGGGCCGCGGCCGCGTGTCACGCCACGCAGCGGTAGTCCTCGACCTCGCGGAAGCCGGCCCTCCCGAGCTCCGCCCGGATGAGCTCGCGCGCGCCGGGGGCGCCGACCGCCACGAGGAGGGGCAGGCCACGGGCGCGGGCGACCTCCTCGTAGCCGACGACCGGCGCGCCGCGCACGGTGCGACCGATCTTGCGGCGGTCCACCTCGACGAAGAGCGCGACCCGGATCCCCTCGCGCAGCAGCGCGTCCGCGAAGGCCTTGCCGGTCTCGCCCGCGCCCCACAGGGCCACCTCGCGCCGGCCGGCGAGCGGTCCCCGGGCGAGGAAGGCGCACTTGAGCGCCACGTGCCGGGCGAGCGCGTAGCGCGGATCGGTGCGGGTGAGCCGCCCCGGCGACTCCCGCCAGCCGAGGAGGACCGCCGGCACGTTGCCGAGCGCGCCCCCCGCCTCGGCGAGGCGGAGCCAGAGGTCGTAGTCTTCCGGGAAGGGCCCGTCGCGCCACCCGCCGACGGCGAGGAGCGCGTCCCTTCGGATCGCCGCCGCCGGGTGGACGAGCGGCGCCTCGACGAAGAGGTCGCGCCGGACGAGGTCCGGCGTGGTGAGGCCGTTCAGCCAGGCGACGTAGCGGATCATCCCGCCGCGGACCTCGCGCCGCGGAAAGAGCCGGACGCGCGCCCCCACCGCGGCGAGGGCCGGCGCCGCGGCGAGCGCCTCGAGCTGCAGGGCGAGGCGGGCCGGGTGTGCGACGTCGTCCGCGTCCATCCGCGCGATCACCTCCGCGTCGCAGGCGGCGAGGCCGCGCGAGAGCGCCCGCGCGATCCCCTCCCCCGGCCCGCGCACGAGCGCGACGCGGCGGTCGCGCTCGGCCAGGCGGGCGAGCACCTCCGGCGTCGCGTCCGTCGAGCCGTCGTCCACGCAGACGAGGGCGAGGTCGCGGAAGGTCTGGCGCAGGATCGACGCGGCCGCCGCCCGCACCGTGCGGGCGGCGTCGCGGGCGGGCATGAGGACGGCGACGCGCGGCATGTCTCCCGCCGGCGGCCCGGGGCCCCTGCCGGGCCCGTCTAGCGGCCGCCGCGCACCGCGCGGCGCGCGGTCCGGGCCACGCGCAGCGGCGCCGCGGTCTCCGCGCAGAGCCACTCCGCCGCGAGCAGGTAGCCGCGCGGGCCGAGCCCGGAGATCTGGCCGCGGCACGCGGGCGCCACGACGCTCGTCCGGCGGAACTCCTCGCGGGCGTGCACGTTCGAGAGGTGGACCTCGATGGCGGGGAGGTCCACGGCCTTGATGCAGTCGTGCAGGGCGTAGCTCGTGTGCGTGAGCGCGCCCGGGTTCACGACGATGCCGCGCGCCCGCTTGCGGTGCTCCTGGATGAAGTCGATGAGCTGCCCCTCGTGGTTCGACTGGAACGCCACCACCTCGACCTTCCAGCCGGCGCACGCCTGGCGGACCATCTCCTCGATCTCGCGCAGCGTGGTGCGGCCGTAGACGGCGGGCTCGCGCTCGCCGAGGAGGTTCATGTTCGGGCCGTTCACGAGCAGGATCATGGCGGGAGTCCCTCGGAGGTGTGGGCGGAGCCTACCGCCGAATCACCGTCCGCGTCGACGGCCCGCCGCGGCGATCTCGCCGACCGTCGCCCTCACCGCCGCCTCCGGCGCGGGCACGTCCCACTCCACGCTCCACGAGGCGCCGCGGGCGCGCGGCAGCACCCAGCGCAGCCCGGCCGCCGTGCGCTTCTTGTCGTAGACCATGAGCGCGGCGGCGCGGCGGGCCACCGCCGGCGGCACCCTCACCGGCAACCCCGCGGCGCGGATCGCGTCCTCGACCTCGGCGACGGCGAGCGGGCCGATCCGCCCATCCGGGCGGCGAGCCGGAAGGCGAAGGCGAGCCCCACGGCCACGGCCTCGCCGTGGGTGAAGCGGGCGAACCCGCCCGCCGCCTCCACGCCGTGCCCGAACGTGTGGCCGAGGTTGAGGAGCTTGCGCGCGGCTTGCTCGGTCGGGTCCTCGCGGACCACCTCGACCTTGGCGCGGGCGCACTCGGCGACGAGCTCCACCCCGGGCCGCCCCGCGCCGACCGCAGCGACGCGGCCGAGCAGATCCGGGCGCAGCGCGCCGTACTTCAGGACCTCGCCCATGCCGGAGCGCAGCTCGCGGGCGGGGAGCGTCGCGAGAGCCGCCGGGTCGGCGAGCACGGCCACGGGCGGGTGGAAGGCCCCCACCGCGTTCTTCGCGGCGGGCAGGTTCACGGCGGTCTTGCCGCCGATGGCGGCGTCCACCATGGCGAGGAGCGTCGTGGGGATCGCGGCCCACTCGACCCCGCGCATGAAGGTGGCGGCGAGGAAGCCCGCGGCGTCGGACACCGCGCCGCCGCCGACGGCGACGACCAGGCTGCGCCGCGTGCAGCCGGCCCGCAGGAGCCGGGAGGCGGCGCGCTCGAGCTCGGCGAGCCGCTTGCCGCGCTCTCCGTCGGGGAGGAGGTGGACGAGCGCGACGTCGGCCTCGCGCCGCAGCCGGGCCACGGCGCGCGCCGCGGGCGGGCTCGCCAGGACCGGGCGCGCCGTGACGATCGCGATCCGGTCGTGGCCCGCGGCGAGCGCGGCGACGCCGTCGGCCGCGCCGCGCCCGACCCGCACCTCGTAGCGGTGCGCGCCCTGGCGGGCCTCGATGACGACCGCGGGGACGGCGCCGGGGGCGGCCGCGCGCGCGCGCGCCCGCGTCACAGCGCCTCCAGCACGCGCCGGGCCACCGCCTCGGCCGTGAGGGCGTCCACCTCGACCGCGAGGTGGGCGCGGCGGTAGAGGGGGAGCCTTCGCGCGAGGAGCGCCTCCCAGCTCGCCGCGAGCGGACGTCCCTCCCCCGCCCCGATGCGGCGCGCCGCCTCGCGCGCCGACACGTCGAGGAAGACGACGCGCCCGGTGGCGAGGAGCCGCTCGGCGCTCTCCGCGTCGCAGAACGCGCCGCCACCGAGGTCCGCCACCACGCCGGGGGGGAGCGACGCGACCGCGATCCGCTCCAGCGCCCGGAAGGCGGGCTCGCCGTCCTCGGCGAAGATCGCCGGGATGGGCTTGCCGGCCGCGCGGGCGACGGCCGCGTCGAGCGAGACGACGCGCCGCCCGAGGAGCCGGCCGAGGATCGCCGCGACGGTGGACTTCCCCGAGCCCATCATCCCGACGAGGGCGACCGTCTCAGCGGATCCGAGCGACATACGCCTCCAGCGCCCGCTCCACGTCCACCATCGCGTCGCCGCCGAACTTCTCGAGGAAGGCGTTCGCGAGCTCCCAGGCCACCACCGCCTCGCCGACCACGGCGGCGGCGGGCACCGCGCACACGTCGCTCCGCTCGTACTTCGCCTGGGTCGCCTCGCGGGTGGCGAGATCGACCGTGGCGAGCGGCGTCATCATGGTGGGGATGGGCTTCATGTAGCCGCGCACCCGCACCGGCATGCCGTCGGTCATCCCGCCCTCGAGGCCGCCGGCGCGGTTCGTCTCGCGGTAGAAGCCGCGCTCCTTCGAGTGGAAGATCGCGTCGTGGAACTCCTGGCCGGGGCGGCCCACCTGCGTGCCGTCCCCGATCTCCGCGGCGCGGATCGCCTGGATCCCGCAGAGCGCGGCGGCGAGCCGCGCGTCGAGGCGGCGATCCGGGTGGACGTGGCTGCCGAGGCCGATGGGCAGGCCGGTGGCGTAGACCTCGAAGGCGCCGCCGATGGAGCCGCCGCGCGCCTTCTCGGCGTCGATGAGGGCGCGCCAGGCCGCGGCGGTCGCCTCGTCGTCGACGTGCACGTCGGACGCCTCGATGGCGGCGAGCTCGGCGTCGGTGGGCGGCGCGGCGGGGAGGCGCGAGGCGGGGCCGATGGCGACGACCCGCGACGAGACCCGCACCCCGAAGCGGGCGAGGAGCTGCTTCGCGAGCGAGCCGAGGGCGACCGTCACCGCGGTGGAGCGCGCGCTCGCGCGCTCGAGGACGTCGCGGGCGTCGTCGAGGCCGTACTTGAGCGCGCCGGCGAGGTCGGCGTGACCGGGGCGCACCTGCGTGAACTTCCGCCCGCCGCGCGCGGTGGGAGAGACGAGGTCCTTCCAGCTCTCGTGGTCCTTGTTCCAGACGGCGAGGGCGATGGGCGCGCCGAGCGTCACGCCGCCGCGGAGCCCGGCGAGGAACTGCGCCTCGTCCCGCTCGATCTTCTGGCGGCCGCCGCGGCCGTACCCCTTCTGGCGGCGGGCGAGGTCGCGGTTCACCTCGGCGAAGTCGATCGTGAGCCCGGCCGGGAAGCCCTCGGCGATGGCCACGAGGGCCGGGCCGTGGGACTCGCCGGCGGTGAGGTAGCGCAGGGTCATCGGGTGCTCCCGGCCGCCCGGGCCACGGCGGCGGCCATCACCGCCTCGGGCGCGGGCCGGCCCGTCCAGAGGGTGAAGGCGAGCGCGCCCTGGCGCACGAGCAGCTGCTCGCCGGTGACGAGGCGGGCGCCGGCGGCGCGCGCGGCCCGTGCGAAGGCGGTGTCGCCGTAGACGAAGTCCACCGCCACCTGGCCGGCGCGCAGGCGCAGCCCGGGGAGGGCCGGCGGGTGGCCGGCGAGGCCGACCGAGGTGCCGTTCACGACGACGTCGGCGGCGTCCGACTCGGCGGCGAGCTCGGCGAAGGGGACGGCCCGGGGTCCGGGCGTCCCGGGCCGCGGTGCCTGCGCGAAGGCCTCGGCGAGCGCCTGCGCCGCGTCGGCGCGCCGCGCCGCCACGCGGAGCGCAGCGCCCGCGCGCACGAGCGCCCAGGCCGCGGCCCGCGCCGCGCCGCCCGCGCCGACGAGCAGGGCGCGCGCGCCGGCGGCGACGCCCGCCCCCTCGAGCAGGGCGAGGCAGGCGGGCGCGTCGGTGTTGAAGCCCTCCCACCCGGAGGCGGCGCGCCGCAGCGTGTTCACCGCGCCGATCCCGGCGGCCACCGGGTCCACCGTGGCGCAGAGCGCGACCGCGGCCTGCTTGTGCGGCACGGTCACGTTGAGCCCGGAGAAGCCGAGGGCGTACGCCCCGGCCACCGCGGCGGCGAGCGCCGCCGGCGCGGCGGGCAGCGCCACGTAGACCGCGTCGAGGCCGACGTGGGCGAACGCCGCGTTCTGCATCTCGGGCGAGCGGCTGTGGACGACCGGGTGCCCGAGGACGCCGTAGAGGTCGGTGCGGCCGGTGATCACCGCGCGGTCCCCGCGCAGAGCGAATCGAGGAGGCCGAAGAAGGAGGGGAAGCTCGTCGCCACGCAGGCGACGTCGTCGAGGACGACCTCCTCGCCCCCCGCGAAGAGCTGGGCGACGGCCATCGCCATGGCGATGCGGTGGTCGAGGCGGGTCCGCACCGGGACGCCCCGCAGCGGCGTCGGCCCCTCGATGGCGCACCCGTCCTCGAAGAGCTCGATCTTCGCGCCCGCCGCCGCGAGGGTCTCGCCCATGGCGGCGAGCCGGTCCGACTCCTTCACCCGCAGCTCCTTCGCGTCGCGGATGACCGTGCGCCCCCGCGCCTGGGTGGCCATCGCCATCACCACGGGGAGCTCGTCGATGAGCCGCGGGATGATCGCCCCGCGGATCTCGGTGCCGCGCAGCTCGCGGGCGCGCACCGTCACGTCCGCCCGCGGCTCGCCCGCCACCTCGCGCTCTCCTTCGAGCGAGAGGTCCGCCCCCATCGCCCGGAGCACGTCGAGCACCCCGGTGCGCGTCGGGTTCACGCCGAGCCCCCGCACCGTCACCTCCGAGCCGGGCAGCGCCGCGGCGGCGCACAGGAAGAAGGCCCCGGAGGAGATGTCGCCCGGCACGTCCACGCGGCCGCCCCGCGGCCTCGCGGCGCGCACCGCGACGGTGAGCCCGTCCACCCGGACCGGCACGCCCATGCCGGCGAGCATGCGCTCGGTGTGGTCCCGCGAGCGCTCCGGCTCGGTGACGCGGGTCTCGCCGTCGGCGAACAGCCCGGCGAGGAGGATCGCGCTCTTCACCTGGGCGCTCGCCACCTCGAGCACGTGGGCGGTGCCCCGGAGCGCGCCGCCCCGCACCACGAGCGGCGGGACCCGGTCGCCGTCGCGCGCCTGGAGGGTCGCGCCCATCCGGCGGAGCGGCTCGATGACGCGCCGGACCGGCCGCTTGCGGAGCGACGCGTCACCGGTGAGCACGGCGAGCCCGGGGATTCCGGAGAGCACGCCGGCGAGGAGCCGCAGGCTCGTCCCGGAGTTGCCGCAGTCGATGACGTCGTCCGGCTCGCGCAGCCGCTCGGGCGGGACGACGACCACCTCGGCCCCCTCCGTGCGGACGGTCGCGCCGAGCCGCTCCACCGCCTTGCGGGTCGAGTGCACGTCCTCCGCGTCGAGGAGGCCGGTGACGCGCGTCTCGCCCGTGGCGAGGGCGCCGAAGAGGAGCGAGCGGTGCGACACCGACTTGTCGCCGGGCACCGCGATGGCGCCGCGGAGCGGCCCCTCGCGCCGGCAGGAGAGCGGCCCGCTCAAAAGAGCTCCTCGCGCGCCTTGCGCGCCGCCTCGAGCGCGGTCCGCGCCGAGTCGGGCGACTCCGCGATGGCGGCGAGGATGCGGGACAGGTGGCGCTCGAGCCGGCGCGACGCGTCGGGCAGGTGCCTGTTGCGGCGCGCGACCTCGCCCTGGATGTCGAAGGGGAACGAGGCGAGGCGCGTCATGTCCTTGAGGCCGGGGCCGGCGAGGAGGCGCGCGAGGGGACCGGCCTCGCGCACCGCCGTGCTGAGGGCGGAGGCCACGAGGTAGGGCAGGTGCGAGACCATCGCCACCGCGTCGTCGTGCTCGGCCGCCATGCAGCGCACGATGTTCGCGCCGAGCGCGGCGTGCAGCGCGGCCACCGCTTCGACCGCCGCCGGGTCGCCGTCGGTGCAGACCGCCACCGCGCCCCCCTTCCAGCGGTCCGCGGTGGCGGCGGCGTAGCCGCCCTGCCCCCCGAACATGGGGTGCGCGCCCACGAAGCGTACCTCCCGGCGCACCGCCGCGCGCGCCGCGGAGACGACGCGCTCCTTGGCGCCACCGACGTCGGTGAGGACGGCGCGGTCGGGGAGGAGGCGCGACACCGGCGCGAGGAGCGCCTCGATCGCGGCGATGGGGGTGCACAGCACGGCGAACGTGCAGTCGCCGAGCGCGGGCCCGGGCTCGCCGAGCGCCACGTCCGCGACGCCGTCGGCGAGGGCGCGCTCGCGCACCTCGGCGCGCGGCTCGATCGCGACGATCCGGACGGCGGGGTCGCGGGCGCGGACGGCGCGGGCGAGGGAGGCCCCCATGAGGCCGAGGCCGGCGATGCCGAGGGTGCGGGGGAGCGCGGTCATGGCTTCACGTGGAGGTCGGGGCGGAGCGCCTGCGCCCCGCGGAGGTAGACGTGGGACCGCGGGCCGTCGGAGTCGACGTGCAGGAGCACCCGGATCACCCGCGGCATCGAGCCGGGCACCGGGATCTCCTGCGAGCAGATCATCGGCACCGCCGTCCAGCCCGCGACGCGCGCCGCGCGCGCCGGGAAGTCCGCGTCGAGGTCGTGGGTGACGGTGAAGATCGCCCACACGATGTCCGCCGGGCCGATCTCGTTCCGCCGCTCGATCTCGCGGCAGAGCTCGACGACGGCCTCCTCGATGGCCGGGACGGTGTTTCCGGCGACCTGGGTCGCACCGCGTAGACCGCGCATGGGGCCGGAGAGTCTATGGAAACGGCGTACCCCTGTCCACACGCGGGCGCGCCCCGCCCGCGGCCTCCGGCGCGGCGGCTACCGCGGGACGGAGATCGCCGGGGGCGGGCACGCGACGGCGTCGCCGCCGGGCCGGGACCGCTCGTCCCCGCTCGAGTGCGCGGGGAGGAGCAGCGCTGCGCCGAGCGCCAGGGTGGCGAAGAGCACCACGGGGGAGACGCCCCTCGGCGGATCGCGGGTCATCGGACCTCCTCGGCGAGGCGCCAGCCCTCGGCGTCGGCCGCGAGGGCGAGGCGCCAGACGCGCTTGCAGCGGCGGCACTTCAGCTCCACGGCGGCGCCGGCGAGCCGCGCGAGCAGGCTCCCGCAGCCGCAGCGCGCCTCCCCGTCCGGGCACGGCGCGCCCGCCGCTTCCATGATGTTGCGAAGCATTCTCATTGTGCGACCAAGGTAGCGGAGCGGCCCGGGGCGCGTCAAGGGGACCGGCGGGGGGGGCGGCGCTAACCGCGGGCGGCGATCGCCTCGGCGAGGGCGACCACCCGGCGCGCCTCGGCCACGTGGAGCGCCTCGACCAGGCGGCCGTCCACCACGGCGACACCCTTCCCGGCCGCCTCGGCCTCCGCGTGCGCGGCGATGACGCGGCGGGCGTCCCGGAGCTCCTCCTCGGACGGCGCGAAGGCGCGGTTCGCCGCCTCGATCGTCCTCGGGTGGACGAGCGTCTTCCCGTCGAAGCCGAGCGCCCGCCCCTGCCGGCAGGCCGCCTCGAAGCCGGCGTCGTCGGCGAGGTCGAGGTGCACGCCGTCGAGCGCGGCGAGGCCGCTCGCGCGGGCGGCGAGGAGGACGAGCCCGAGGCTCGCGAGCACCTCGGCGCGCCCGGGCGTGTGCCGGGCGCGCAGGTCCTTCACGAGGTCGCTCGTCCCCATGACCAGGCAGCCGAGGCGCGCCGAGGCGGCCGCGATCGCGGCCGCCTCGAGCACGCCCCGCGGCGTCTCGATCATGCACCAGAGCGGGAGGTCGGGCGGGGCGCCCGCCGCCGCGAGGGCGCGCTCGGCGGCGCGGACCTCGGCGGCGCTCTCCACCTTGGGCAGCAGGACCGCGTCCGCGCGGGAGCGCGCCGCCGCGGCGAGGTCCTCCGCGCCCCACGGCGTCGCCGGCCCGTTCACGCGGACGACCACCTCGCGATGGCCGAAGCCGCCGCGCGCGAGCGCGGCGAGGACCGCGCCGCGGGCCTCCTCCTTCGCGGAGGGCGCGACCGCGTCCTCGAGGTCGAGGATGAGGCCGTCGGCGGGGAGCGTCGCGGCCTTCTCGAGGGCGCGCGCGTTCGAGCCGGGCACGTAGAGGACGCTGCGGCGGGGGCGGGCGGAAACCATGGAGACCTCCGGGCGCGGGAGCCTGCCAGAGCCGGGGCGCCCGCGGAAGCGGTTGCGCGCGGGAGGGACCGGCACGACGCTCATCGCATGGGCCCCTGCTCTGTTGCGCTCGCGGCGCTCGTCCTCTTCCAGGCCGCCGAGCCGTCGGCGCCCGCCTACCCCGGCGGGCAGGCGCAGCAGCCGCCCCAGGGCGCACCGGCACGGCCCGGATCCCCTGCCTCCCCCGAGCCCGGCGAGGGTACCGCTGCGGCTGCGCCGGCCAGGTCCGCCGACTCCGCCGCCGGATCCTCCACCCCTCCCGACTCGGCCCCTGGTGCGGCTGCGGCGCCTTCCGGGCCGGCGCCCGGGACGCCGCGGCGCCGTCGACCGGCGCGGCGGGCGGCGACGCCTCCCGGCGGAGGGACGAGCGGGCGGACGGCGGCGCGCTCGAGCGCGCCGAGGACGAGCTCGCGACGCTGCGCTCGGAGGTGGAGGCGCTCCGCGGCGAGGTGGCGACCGCGCGGGCGGCGGCGTCGGCGGAGGCGGAGCGCGCCGCCCGCCTCGAGGCGCGGCTCGGGGAGCTCGAGGCGGCGCGCGCGGCCGAGTCGGAGGCGCGGGCGCGGTCCGCCGCGGAGGCGGCGCGGCGGGAGGAGGAGCGCGCCGCCCAGACGGGCGCCGCGGTGCAGGGCATGGGCGGGACCCAGGCGAACCTCGGGCTCGGCGCCGATGTCGGGAGCGCCGACGCTTCGCTCGCCGCCCAGGCGGCCGCGCTCGAGCGCGCCCGCGCGCTCGCGGCCGCGAACGGGAACGCGCAGGAGGCCGAGCGCTCGGCGACCGCGGCGCGCTGGATCACGACGGCGCGCGAGGCGCTCGCCCGGGGCGATCTCTACCAGGCGCGCCTCGCGCTCTCGCGCGCGCAGGCGCTCGCGGGGAGCGGTCCGGCCGCGAGCGGCGCGGGGTCGGCGGGCTACGCGCCGTCCCCCTACTGACCCCCTCGGCGCCGCGCGGGCCTACTTCCAGACGCGGCGGTCCTCGAGCCGCTTCGCCGAGGCGGGCAGCGTCCCGGGGGGCGCCACGCGGACCTCCGCGCGGACCTTGAGCTCCTCGCGCAGCGCCTCGGCGAGGCGCCCCGCGAGGTCGCCGGCGGCGGCCGGGTCGGCGACCTCGGCGACGACCTCGAGCCGGTCCTGGTGCCCCTCGCGCGTCACGAGGCCCTGCACGCGGGCCACCTCCGGGAAGCGCTTCGCGGTCGCCTCGAGCTGCGCGCCGCGCACGAACATCCCGCGCACCTTCACCGCGTCGCCCACCCGGCCGAGGAGCCCGGCGAGCTTCGGGGTGGTGCGGCCGCACGGGCAGCGCTCCTCCGGCGCGAGCGCCGCGATGTCGCCCGTGGCGAAGCGCAGGAGCGGGTAGGCCTCGTCGAAGATGGTCGCCACCACCTCGCCCGGCTGGCCGGGCGCGGCGGGGGCGCGCGTCTCGAGGTCGAGCACCTCGACGATGCACTCGGGGTGGAGGTGCCAGCCGCCCTTCTCGACGCACTCGTAGGCGAGGCAGCCGAGGTCGGCGGTGCCGTAGCCCTGCAGCACGCGCACGCCGAAGCGCTCGAGCTCGGCGCGGAGCGACTCGGGCAGCATCTCCGCGATCACGAACGCCACCTCGAGCGCCAGCGGCGTGCCGGCTTCCCGCGCCTTCTCGAGCAGCGTGAGGAGGAAGCTCGGCGTCCCGATGTACCCCGTCGCCCGGTAGTGGACGGCCGCCCGGATCTGCTGCTCGGTCTGGCCCACGCCGCCCGGGATCGTCACGCAGCCGAGCGCGCGCGCCGCGTCGTCGAGCATGAAGCCGAGCGGCGTGAGGTGGTACGAGGCGGAGACGAGCGCCACGTCGCCGCGCGTGAAGCCGGCGGCGGCGAGGCCGTGCCGGAACCGCCAGAAGTCCGCCCCGGCGCCCTGCGGGTCGAAGATGGGCCCGGGCGACATGTACACGCGCTCGAGCCGCGCCACCGGCACGCCCGCGAGGCCGCCGAAGGGCGGCTCCCCGGCCTGGAGCGCGGGGAGGTCGTCCTTGCGCGTGATCGGGATGCGGGGCAGGTCGTCGAGCCCGCGCACGTCCTCGGGGCGGAGCCCCGCGCCCTCGAGGGTCCGCCGCGCGCCGGGCGCGCCCGCGAAGGCGTGGCGCACCGTGGCGGCGAGGCGCGCCCCCAGCAGCTCGCGACGCTCGTGGACGGACAGCGACTCGACGCGGGGATCGAGGAGCCCTCCGGGCCTCAGGTCGGCCATGACCGCCTCCTTGCGCCGGGCGCGGCGGGGCCGCTCAGAGCCAGCGCTTGCGCCGCTTGTAGGACTTCACGTTGCGGTACCGCGTCTCGCCCGCGCCGCCGCCGAGGTAGAACTCCTTCACGTCCTCGTTCGCGCGGAGCTTGTCCGGCTCGCCGTCGAGGACGATCCGGCCGTTCTCCATGATGTAGCCGTAGTCGGCGATGCCGAGGGCGAGGTTCGCGTTCTGCTCGACGAGCAGGAAGCTCGTCTTGCTCTGCTTGTTCACGCGCACGACGATGTCGAAGATCTCGCGCACGAGGAGCGGCGCGAGGCCGAGGGAGGGCTCGTCGAGCAGGATGAGCTTGGGGCGCGCCATCAGCGCGCGGCTGATGGCGAGCATCTGCTGCTCGCCGCCGGAGAGGTAGCCGGCGAGCCGCTTGCGCCGCTCGCGCAGGCGCGGGAAGTACTCGAACACCATCTCGCGGTCCTGGCGCAGGCCGGCGCGGTCGTTCCGGGTGTAGCCGCCCACCGTGATGTTCTCGTCGACGGTGAGGTCCTCGAAGACGCGGCGCCCCTCCATCACCTGGAAGATGCCGCGGCGGACGATCACCTCGGGGTCGAGCTCGTCGATGCGCGTCCCGTCCATCTCGATGGCGCCGTCGGTGACCTCGCCCTCCTCCGCGTGGAGGAGCCCGGAGATCGCCTTCAGCGTGGTGGACTTCCCGGCGCCGTTCGAGCCGAGCAGCGCGATGATCTTCCCGTCGGGGACCTCGAGCGAGAGCCCCTTCAGGACGAGGATGACGTCGTCGTAGATGACCTCGACGTTCTTGAGCGAGAGCATCGCGCCCTTCTCGCCGCTCCCCCGGCGGGGCCGGGGGAGCGGGTCGGGGTGAGGGTTACAGGCCGAGCCAGTCCGGCCGGCGCGGCATGTCGTACTCGGCGACCTTCACGAGCTTGCCGCCCTTGACCTGGTAGATGGGCGTCTTGGTCGAGGGGCGGTGGTCGGTCGACGTGTACGTGACCGGCGCCGTGAGCCCGCCGAGGTCGAAGTCCTTGAGCGTCTCGAGGGCCTCCTTCACGCCCTCGCCGGTGAGCTTCCCGGCCTTGTCGGCGCGCTTCAGGGCCTCGAGCCACACCGTCGCGCTCACCCAGCCGCGCACGTACAGGGCGTCGTGCGTGTCGTTCGGGTGGTTCTTCTTGTGGAAGTCGACGAGGTCCTTCATCCCCGGGACGTTCTCGCCGAAGGGGAGGTGCGGCACGACGCCCGTCACGCCCTCGGCGGTCTCCTTGGCGACCGCGGGGAGCTGCTCGGAGAAGCCGTAGGGGTTCGAGCCGAACTTCGTCGCGAGCCCGAGCTTCTTCGCGTCCTTGAGGACGATCGACACGCCGGTGGTGGTCACGTTGATGTACGCGTAGTCCGCCCCCTTCTGCTTCATGTTGAGGAGCTGGCTCGTCGCGTCCTGCAGGTTGCCGGGGAGGATCTCCTCGTCCACGAGGTCGATGCCGATCTCCTTGCAGAAGCGGCGGCCGGCCTCCATGGGCGCCTTGCCGTAGGCGTTGTCGCCGTAGAAGAAGGCGACCTTCGCGTTGCGGCTCTTGTCCTTCCAGTCGCTCTTCACCCAGCTGAGCCACGCCCGGATCTGATCCGAGTAGGAGGGCGCCACGAAGAAGTTGTAGGGGGTCTTCTTCGGGTCGGTGAGGTCGCCCGCGAACGACCCCGAGAAGTACGGGATCTTCTCGGCGTTGATGAAGTCCTTGAGCGCGAGCGTGTCGCCCGTGCCCCACCCGTTGATCATGATGACATGCTCGTCGCCGACGAGCCGCTTGTAGGTCGCGACCGCCTCCGGGATCTTGTACCCGTAGTCCGACCAGATGAGCTTCACCTTCTTGCCGTTCACCCCGCCCGTCGCGTTCGCGAGGGCGACCCGGTCCTGCACCGCCTGGGCGTAGGGCTTGCCCACGTCCGAGGTGATGCCGGTGAGGTCGAAGATCCCTCCGACCTTGATCTCCTGCGCCCGCGCGGTCCCCGCCAGGAAGAGCGCGGCTGCCGCCGCCCACGCCGCCCACGACCGGTTCCGCATCGTCTCCGTCATGTCTGCCTCCGTCGTGTGTGCATCGTGCCCCCCGGCGGCCGCTCACGCTGGACGCGGCGGGAGGTGCTTCACCGTCAGTACGAGAACGGGTAGAGCTTCCAGTACGCCTTGATCTTGTGCCAGCGCGCCGCCATCCCGTCCGGCTCGAACACGAGGAACAGCACGATGGCGAGGCCGAAGAGCCCCATCTTGAGGGGGGCGAAGATCTGCTGGAGGTGCGGGAAGCTGTCGGAGAGGGCGCCCGTCACGAGGCGGAGCAGCTCGGGCAGGAGCGTCACGAAGACCGCGCCGAAGATCGACCCGACCACGCTCCCGAGCCCCCCGATGATGATCATGCCGAGCTGGTCGATGGCGACCGTGATGGGGAAGTTCTCCGGGCTGATGATCCGGGCCTGGTACGCGAGGAGCGAGCCCGCCACGCCCACGTAGAAGGAGGACACGCCGAAGGAGAGGAGCTTGTACTTGAAGACGTTGACCCCCATGACCTCGGCGGAGATGTCCTGGTCGCGGATGGCCACGAAGGCCTTCCCCACCTTGGTGCGGAAGAGGTTCTTCGCGAAGTAGAGCAGGAGCGCGGTGACGGCGAAGGCGAGCCAGAAGAGCTTGCGATCCCCCGAGAGCACGAGCGGCCCGAGCTTGGCCGCCGGGATCGAGATGCCGTTCACGCCTCCGGTCACGCTCTCCCAGTGGGACGCCGTGAACTCGATGACGAAGTGGGCGGCGAGCGTCGCCACCGCGAGGTAGAGCCCCTTCAGGCGCAGGGAGGGGACGCCGAAGATCATGCCGACGAGGGCGGTGACGAGCCCCGCCGCGGGGATCACCACCGGGAAGGGGAGCCCGAGCCGGCCGGCGAGGAAGGCGGTCGAGTAGGCGCCGACGGCGAGGAAGGCGGCGTTGCCGAGCGAGATCTGCCCGGTGAAGCCGGTGAGGATGTTCAGCCCCATCGCGGCGATCACCGAGATGAAGACGCGGATCACGACGTCGAGCCAGAAGGAGGGCGCGAAGAACGGGACCGTCCCGAGGGCGACCACGAACACGGCGAGGAGGACGCGGGGCAGCGGCGTCTCGAAGATCGCCATGTCCTCCGCGTAGGTCTGCCTGAAGTCGCCGCAGCGCATCCCGTCTCCTCCCTCACACCCGCTCGATCTTGACCTTGCCGAAGAGCCCGTAGGGCCGGACCGCCAGGATCGCGACGAGCGCGATGAAGGGGGCGACCTCCTTCACGCCGCCGCCGAAGACGGGATCGAGGTAGCCGCCGGAGAGGTTCTCCAGGACCCCCATGATGAACCCGCCCACGATGGCGCCGCCGATGCTGTCGAGGCCGCCCAGGATCACCACCGGGATGACCTTGAGGCCGAAGAAGGCGAAGGCGCCGTCCACGCCGCCGCGCACCCCGCCGAGGAGCACGCCGCCCACCGCCGACACCACGGCCGCGATGGACCAGGCGAGCGCGAACATGTGCTTCACCGAGATGCCCATCGAGAGCGCGACCTGCTGCGAGAACGCGGTCGCGCGCATGGCGATCCCGGCGCGCGTCAGCTTGAAGAAGAGCGTGAAGAGGACGAGCAGCACCGCGACGCTGCCGAGGCTGTAGAGGTAGCCCTGCGACACCGGGAGCGGCCCGATCTGCACGGGCGTCGTGGGGAACAGCTCCGGGTAGGGCCGCGTGTCCGTCCCCCACACCGCCTGCACCACGGCCTTCAGCACCGAGGAGAGGCCGAGGGTGAGCATGATCACCGAGATGACGGGCTCGCCGATCATCGGCCGGAGCAGCACGCGCTCCATGAGGACGCCGAGCAGGGCGGAGAAGGCGAGCGTGATCGCGAAGGCGGGGAGGAAGGGCACGTTCGCGCCGGTCATGATGGCGACGCAGACGTAGGCGCCCAGCATGAGGAACTCGCCCTGCGCGAAGTTCAGGATCGACGACGACTTGTAGATGATGACGAAGCCGAGCCCGACGAGCGCGTAGATCGAGCCGATGACGAGGCCGTTCAGGACGAGCTGGAGGAAGAAGTCCATCCTGTCAGGCCGCCTTCCCGAGCTCGAGCCGCCGGACGAGGAGCGTCGTGCGGATGTGGGCGACCTTGCCGTCCTGGAACTTGATGGTCGTGTCGATCCGCACCTCGGGCGCCTCGCCGTAGAGCGCCGCGATCACCTCGCGGTAGCGGTCCTCCACGAAGACCCGGCGCACCTTGCGGGTGCGGGTGAGCTCCTCGTCGTCGGCGTCGAGCTCCTTGTAGAGGAGCACGAACTTGTGGATGCGCGCGGCGGCGGGGAGCGTCTCGTTCACCTGGTCGACCTCGCGCTGCACGAGGTCGTACACCTCGGCCTTCGCGGAGAGGTCGGTGTAGGTCGTGTACGAGAGCTTGTTCTTCTCCGCCCACTTCCCCACCACGGCCATGTCGATGCAGAGCATGGCGGTGAGGTACGGGCGGTCCTTGCCGACCACGACCGCCTCCTTCACGAAGGGCGAGAACTTGAGGCGGTTCTCGATGAACTGCGGCGAGAACTGCGTCCCGTCCGCGAGCTTCATCACGTCCTTCAGGCGGTCGATGACGACGAGGTGCCCCTCCTCGGAGAAGTAGCCGGCGTCGCCGGAGTGGAGCCAGCCGTCCTTCACGGTGGCGCGGGTCGCCTCCTCGTTCTTGTAGTAGCCGAGGAAGACCGACGGGCTCTTGGAGAGGATCTCGCCGTTCTCCGCGATCGTGACCTCGGTGCCGGGGATGGGGCGCCCCACCGAGTGGAAGGCGATGTCGTCGTCGCGGTGGATGCAGCTGATGCCGGCGATCTCGGTCTGCCCGTAGATCTGCTTGAGCGGCACGCCCATGGCGTGGAAGAAGCGGAAGACGTCGGGCCCGAGCGCCGCGCCGCCGGTGGACGCGGAGCGGAGGTTCGACATGCCGAGGCGGTCCTTGAGCGCGCGGAAGAGGGCGACGTGCGCGAGCCCGTAGAGGATGCGCAGCCCGAGGGGCACCGGCTTCTTCGCGAAGCGCAGGTCCGCCACGCGCCGCCCGATGGGCATGCAGCGCTCGTACATGAAGCGCTTGAAGGGCGTGGTGTCCATGATCTTCACCTGCACGGTGGAGTTCAGGGACTCCCAGACCCGCGGCGGCGCGAACATCACGTTCGGCCCGATCTCGCGGATGTTCTCGGTGACGGTGTCGGGCTCCTCGGGGAAGTTCACCGTGAAGCCCCTCGCGAGCGCCGTGGAGACGCTCATCATCTGCTCGCCGATCCAGGCGAGCGGCAGGAACGAGACGAACTCGTCGTCGGGCCGCTTCGCATCGACCGCGTCGAGGGCGAGCGCCATCTCGAGCAGGTTCCGGTAGGAGAGCATCGCGCCCTTCGGGTTCCCGGTCGTGCCCGACGTGTAGCAGATGATGGCGACGTCCTCGTGGGCGCCGCGGCGGACGTTCTCGTCCCAGAGCCCCGGCTTCTCCTTCGCGAGGGCGCGCCCCTTCGCCTCGACCTCGTCGAAGGGCAGGAGGGCGGGGTGCTGGTAGGTCCGCAGCCCGCGGGGGTCCGTGTAGACGACGTGGCGGACCTTGGGGAGCTTGTCGAGCATGTCGAGGATCTTGTCGACCTGCTCCTGGTCCTCCGCGACGATGACGCTCGCGTCGCAGTGGTCGATGACGTAGGCGACCTCGGCGAGGTTCGAGTCCTGGTAGATGCCCACCGAGGCGGCCCCGGCCGCCTGCGCCGCGATCTCCGAGAACACCCACTCCGGCCGGTTGTCGCCGATGATGGCGACCTTGTCGCCGGGGCCGACGCCGAGGGCGACGAGGCCGAGCG
Organism: uncultured delta proteobacterium; assembly: GCA_963737085.1. Lineage (GTDB taxonomy): Bacteria > Myxococcota > Myxococcia > Myxococcales > Anaeromyxobacteraceae > Anaeromyxobacter. The sequence goes on along the minus strand of CAVTRR010000009.1, from coordinate 836,579 downwards.
AGAAGTCCCGCACGTGGTCGAGGTACTCGCGCCACGTGAAGGACTGCCAGATGCCGAACTCCTTCTCGCGCAGCGCCACGCGGTCGCCGTGGAGGCGCGCGTTCCTCGCGAGGAGGCGCGGGAAGGTGTCGTCCCCGCCGAGGACTTCGGTCGCGGTCGCCATCAGCCGTCCACCGCGAGGTCGTGCTGCTCGCCGAGGTAGGCGTCCTGCACCAGCCGGTTTCGCTGCACGGCGTCGGGCGTCCCCTCCGCGATCTTCTCGCCGAAGTTCAGGACCGTGACCCGGTCCGACAGCTCCATGACGACCCCCATGTCGTGCTCGATCATCACGACGGCCGTCCCGCGCTCCGCGTGGATCTCGAGGACGAAGCGAGCCATGTCCTCCTTCTCCTCCGCGTTCATGCCGGCCATCGGCTCGTCGAGCAGCAGGAGCTTCGGCTCGAGGGCGAGCGCGCGCGCGAGCTCGACGCGCTTCTGCAGGCCGTAGGCGAGGGTGCCCACCACCTTCTTGCGGATGTGCTGGATCTCGAGGAAGTCGATGACCTCCTCGACGAGCGCGCGGTGCTCGATCTCCTCGCGCCGCCCCGGCCCGAGGTAGACCGCGCCCGCGAGGATCCCGGTGCGCTGGTGGACGTGCCGGCCGATGAGGAGGTTGTCGAGGACCGTCATGCCGCGGAACAGCGCGATGTTCTGGAACGTGCGCGCGATGCCGAGCCGCGTCCGCGCCGACGGCGCGGTGCGCGTCAGGTCCTCGCCGGCGAAGCGGATGGTGCCGCGCTGGGGCCGGTAGACGCCGGAGATGCAGTTGAGGAGGGACGTCTTCCCCGCCCCGTTCGGCCCGACGATCGCGTGGATCGTCTTCGGCTCGACGGAGAGGCTCACGTCGGAGAGCGCGGCGACGCCGCGGAAGCTCAGGGTGATCCCGGTAGCCTCGAGCAGCGTCAAAGAGATCCTCGCACCAGGGTGTGACCGAATGCTCGCAAAGAATGCCTCGCGGCTCAAGGTCCGCGCAGAAAATTCTGCGCGGACCCACCCGGTCGGGGCTTCTCCGGGCGGGTATTTGTTGACCTACCCGGGGGGCCAGCCGAACACGCGGCCCCCAAGGACGTGCAGATGCACGTGAAAAACGAGCTGGTGCGCGTCGCGGTTCACGTTCACCGCCGCGCGCCAACCGCGCTCCGAGATCCCGCGCTCCTTCGCGAGCGCGGCGCCGACGCGCAGGAGCTTGCCCGCGAGCGCGTCGTCCTCCGGCGCGAGGTCGTTCAGCGTGGCGACGTGCTTGCGCGGGATGACGAGCAGGTGCACCGGCGCCTGGGGCTCGATGTCCTCGAAGGCGACGACCTCGGCATCCTCGTAGACGAGCTTCGCCGGGATCTTCCCCGCGGCGATCTTGCAGAACAGGCAGTCCGACATCTCAGTCCTCCTCCGGCCGGGTTCAGAACAGCCGCCTCGAGTCGAGCAGGATCGTGACCGGCCCCTCGTTCACGAGCTCGACCTCCATCGACGCGCGGAAGACCCCGGTCGCGACCGGGAGCCCCTTCTCGCGCACGAGGGCGCAGAAGCGCTCGTAGAGCGCGTTCGCCTCCTCGGGCGGCGCCGCGTCGGTGAAGCCGGGCCGGTTCCCCTTGCGGGCGTCGCCGAGGAGCGTGAACTGCGAGACGACGAGCACGCCGCCCCCCACCTCGCCGACGGCGAGGTTCATCTTGCCCCCCGCGTCCTCGAAGACGCGCAGGGCCGCCACCTTGTCGGCGAGGAGCCGCGCGTCCGCCTCGCCGTCCCCGCGCGCCACCCCGAGCAGGACGGCGAGCCCGCGCCCGACGGCGCCCCGCTCGACGCCGTCCACGCGGACCGCCGCCCGCGACACCCGCTGCACCACCGCGCGCACCGGCTCTCCATGACACGCGCCCGCGCCCGATTCAACGGTCGCGTCGGCCCGGCGCACCGGTGGCCCCGCTTCGCCGTGACAGCCCCGGGCACGCGTGCTAGACGGCGCTCGTGCTCCTCCTCCGGGACGCCCAGCGCGCCGACCTCCCGAGCCTCGCGCGCCTCGCGAAGGTGCTGAACACCGTCAACCTGCCGTACGACGAGCGGGCCCTCGCCCGCATCATCGACCACTCGGTGAGGAGCTTCGCGGGGAAGGTCCGCGACCCGCTCGCGCGCCACTACGTCTTCGTCGCGGAGGACCCGCGCCGCGGGCGCATCCTCGGCACGTCGATGGTGATCGCGCAGCACGGGACGCGGGAGTCGCCCTGCACCTTCTTCGACGTGTCCGAGCGCGAGCACTACTCGTCCACCCTCGACCGCCACTTCCGCCACGCGGTCCTCTCCATGGGCTACCACTTCGACGGGCCCACCGAGATCGGGGGGCTCGTCGTCGACCCGGCGGCGCGCGGCGGCGTGGAGCGCGCGGGCAAGCAGCTCGCCTTCGTGCGCTTCCTCTACATGGCGATCCACCCGGAGCGCTTCCGCGAGACCGTCCTCGCCGAGCTCATGCCGCCGCTCACCCCCGACGGCCGCAGCCTGTTCTGGGAGGCGTTCGGCAAGCGCTTCACCGACCTCGACTACCAGACCGCCGACAAGAAGAGCCGCGAGAACAAGGAGTTCATCCAGCAGCTCTTCCCGCCGGTCGACGTCTACGCGACGCTCTTCCCCGAGCGCGTGCGCCGCCAGCTCGGGAAGGTGGCGCCGGAGACGGAGCCCGTGCGCCACCTCCTCGAGCGCATCGGCTTCCGCTTCGTCTCGCGCATCGATCCATTCGACGGCGGCCCGCACTACGAGGCGAGGCTCGCCGACGTGACGCTCGTCCGCGCGCACCGGCGGGCGCGCCTCGCGGAGGCGCCGCTCGAGCGCGGGGGCGAGGAGCGGCTCGTCGGCCTCGTCCGCGACGGGCGCAGCCGCTTCCGCGCGGTGCGCTGCGCCGCGCGGGTGAGCGGCGACGAGGTCCGGCTGCCGGCCGCGGCCCGCGAGCTGCTCGGCGCCCGGGCCGGCGACCGGCTCCACCTCGTCCCCTTCGAGTGACCCCCGCGCCCCCTCGCCCGCCCGCTGCGGGGCGCCGCTTGGCGGGCCGGGGCGGCCGGTGCTAGGGTCCGCCGACTCATGCTTCGCCGCCTGACGTTCCCCCGCCTCGCCGGCCCCGTGCGCGCCGCGGGCGACGGCGGGGCCGGGCTGCGGTTCCCCGCGCTCCTCTGGGCGCTCCTCCACGTCCCGCTCTTCCTCGCGCTCTTCGCGCCCGGCATCGGCGCCGCGCTGCGCGCCACGCCCGAGGCGTATCGCGTGGCCCTGTGGCCGACCTTCCTGCCCCAGGCGACGCTCCTCGCCCTCGTCGCCTTCGCGCTCGCGCTCCCCTTCTCCTGGGCGCCGCGCGCCTACCGCTTCGCGGCCCCGCTCCTGGCGGCGCTCGTCACGGCCGGCGTCGCCCTCGACGCGCGCATCTACCACTCGGTCGGCTTCCACCTGAACGGCTTCTTCTTCCGCTTCCTCGTGCAGCCGAACGCGCTCACCGAGGCGGGCGTGCCCCTCACCGACGTCGCGATCTTCCTCGCCGGCGCCGTGGCCTTCGTCGCCGCCGACGTCGCCGCCGGCGCCTGGTTCGTGCGGCGCTTCGCGGGCCCGCGCCGAGCCTGGCGCCTCGCCCTCGCGCTCGTGCTGCTCTCCGGCGCCGAGCGGACCTACGGCGCCGCCCTCACCTACCTCGCCGGCCCGTCGATCTTCGCGGCCTCGACCGTCCTCCCGCTCCAGCCGCCGGTGCGCATGAACGCGCTCTCCGAGCGGGTCTTCGGCAAGCGCGCCCAGCCCGATCCCTTCCAGGGGACGAACGCGTCGCGGCGGCTCCCCGCCGGCGTCGCGCCGGAGACGATCCAGCTCGAGCGGCGGCCGGACGTCCTCTTCGTCGTCACCGAGAGCCTGCCCGCCGACCACCTCGACGAGCGGACGATGCCGCGGCTCTGGGCGCGGGCGGCCGGGGGGGCGCGCTTCACGCGCCACTACGCCGGGGCGAGCTCGACGAACTACACGCTCTTCACGCTGATGTACGGCCTGCAGGCGCAGAAGCTCGAGGCCACCGTCGGCGCCGGGCGGCGGCCGGTGCTCTTCCCGGCGCTCGCGGCGAACGGCTACCAGATGAAGGTGCTCGCCGCCTCCTGCGTCGACTGGATGGACCTCAAGGACACGGTCTTCGGCGGCGTGCCCGCGCAGGACCTCCGCACCTGGTGCGAGGACCTGCCCCCGCCGGAGCGCGACGGGGCCATGCTCGCCGAGGCGCGGGCCTTCGCGACGGCGGCCGACCCGGCGCGGCCGGTCTTCCTCTTCCTCTTCTTCTTCGGGACGCACTTCAACTACTTCCTCGACCGCGAGGACGAGGTGCACCAGCCGTTCTGGGACGGCGCGGGCGGGATCAAGGCGACCGCCGCGCCGGGCCCGCTCATCGACGCCCGCGCGAGGAACGCCGCGCACAAGGTGGACCGCGTCCTCGACGGCTTCCTCGCCGACTTCGAGCGCGCCCGCGGCCGCGCGCCGCTCGTCGTCTTCACCGGCGACCACGGCGAGGAGTTCCGGCAGAAGGGGCACATCGGCCACGGCTCGGACGTCACCCGCGAGCAGATCCACGTGCCGGCGGTCTGGTTCGGCCCCGGGGTGCCCCAGGGCGTCTTCGACGCGCCCACGAGCCACGCCGACGTCGTGCCGACGCTCCTCGCGCTGCTCGGCGACCGCCACGCGCCCTCGCTCTACGCCGACGGCCTCTCGATGTTCCAGGCGCCGCGCGACCGCTTCGTCGTCTCGACCGTCGGCTGGGAGCCGCACTACGCCGCGATCGGCGCCGACCTCAAGGTCACGATGTACGCCGGGCTCGGCACCGCCCGCATCACCGACCCCGACGACCGGCCGCTGCCCGACGGCCCGGCGCGCATGGCGGCCTCCGCCGGGCGCATCCTGAAGGCGCTGCGCGGCGAGGCGCAGGACCCGCCGCGCGCGCCCGACGTCCGGCCGGCCGCGGCGCCCTGAACGACAGCTCAGCTTCGCGATCACCTTCGGTGTCGCGAAGCTCGCTGCCGCTCAGGGCGAGATCTCACGGGGCTGCTACCCGGGGACGAGCACCGTGCCGCAGCTGCCGGGGTCGAGCACGGCGCGCACGAGGTCGCCCTCGCCGAGCTTCCCCACGATGACGACGGACTTCGCCCCGCCGGCGAGGACCGCGAACGACTCCTCGAGCTTCGGGATCATGCCGCCCGAGATGGTGCCGTCGGCGACCCTCGCGTCGAACTCGCCGCGGGTGATGCGCGGAATGCGGCTCGCCGGATCCTTCACGTCGCGCAGGACGCCGGGCGTGGAGGTGACGAGGACGAGGGCGTCGGCGCCGAGCGCCCCGGCGAGCTGGCTCGCGACCGTGTCGCCGTTGATGTTGAGCGCCTGCCCCGCCGCGTCGCAGCCGAGGCAGGCGAGCACCGGCACGTAGCGCCGCTCGAAGAGGTCGCCGAGGAGCGGCAGGTTGAAGCCCACGACGTCGCCGACGAGGCCGAGGTCCACGGGGTCCGGCCCGGCGCCCTGCATGACGCGGGGCGGGCGGCGCCGCGCCTGGACGACGTGGCCGCTCGCGCCGTGGAGCCCCACCGGCATGACGCCGTTCGCGAGGAGCCGGCCGCAGAGGTCCACGTTGAGCTGCCCGGCCACCACGTACTTCATCACCTCGAGCGTGGCCGGGTCGGTGAAGCGCCGGCCGGCCACCATGCGCGTCTCGAGCCCCAGGGTCCTCTGCAGCGCCGTCGCCTGCGGCCCGCCGCCGTGGACGATCGCCACGCGGTGCCAGCCCGCGACGAGGGTCGAGAGGTCCTTCGCGACGAGGTCGAGCTCCGGGGAGTGCACGATCTCCCCGCCCAGCTTGAGGACGATGGTCTTCATGGCGGCCACGGCCCGGGATCGCCGAGGGCGGCCTTCTCGTCGAGCCCGAGCATGAGGTTCATGTTCTCGATCGCCTGCCCCGCGCCGCCCTTCACGAGGTTGTCCGTCGCCCCGAACGCCGTCACCGTGCGCCGCCCGCCGCGCGCCGGGCCGGCGGCGACGCCGATCTCGGCGTGGTTCGAGCCCGCCACCGCCGCCACCTCCGGCAGGCGCCGGCGCGGCACGCGCACGAACGGCTCGCCCGCGCAGGCCGCGCGGTAGAGCGGCTCGAGCTTCTCCTGCGTCCACTCCTCCGCGAGCTCCACGAACGCGGTGGCGAAGATCCCGCGGGCGAGCGGCGCCGAGACCGGGACGAGGCGCAGCGCGAGCTCGCGCGCCCCCGCCGCCTCGAGCGCCTGCACGATCTCGGGGACGTGCTGGTGCTCGAGCGGCTTGTAGGTGCGGAGGTTCGCGGCCCGGATCGGGTGGTGCGTCCCCGCCGACGGGACCACGCCCGACCCGGAGGACCCGGTGATCCCCTGGACGTGGAGGACGCCCTCGAGGAGGCCCGCGCGCGCGAGCGGCAGGAGCGCGAGCTCGATCGTGGTCGCGAAGCAGCCCGGGGAGGCGACGAGGCGCGCCCGGCGGATGGCCTCCCGGTTGAGCTCCGGCAGCCCGTAGACGAAGTCGCAGAGCCGCTCCGGGCACGGGTGCTCGTGCTTGTACCAGCGCGCGTAGGCCGCCGCGTCCCGCAGCCGGAAGTCGCCGCTCATGTCGACGATGCGCGGCGCCTGCGCCCCGCGCTCACGCAGGATGGCGTCGACCGCGGGAGCGGCCACCGTGTGCGGGAGCCCGAGCAGCACCACGTCCACGTCGCGCGCCGCCTCGGCGGGCGGGAGCGCCTCGAAGACGAGCTCGGTCTGCCCCTCGAGCGCGGGGTCCGCGGCGGAGAGCGGCTCCCCCACGAAGTCCACCGACGCGACGCGCACGAGCTCGACGTCGGGGTGGACGAGGAGCCGCCGGATCAGCTCCGCGCCGCCGTAGCCCGAGCCGCCGATGACCGCGGCCCGGTAGCGCTTGCCCGATGCCATTCGGGGCCCTTATACCGGGTGTGCACGCACGCTGCCACCGCGCGCCGCGAGGGCGCGCGCCGGAGGAGCCATGGCCGCCGATCTCGACGACGCCCTCGCCTGGCTCGCGGGGGAGCGGCCCGCGATGGAGGCGGCCCTCGCCGATCTCGTCGGGCGGAGCTCCTTCACCGGCGACGGGGGCGGGATCGTGTCGATGCTCGACGCCGTCGATCCCCTCCTCCGGCGCGCGGGGCTCGTCACCGAGCGGGTGTCGGGCGCGTTCTTCGGGCCCCACCTCGCCTTCCGGGGCGCGGCGGCGGGCCCGCCCGTCTACCTCGTGGGGCACGTGGACACCGTCTTCCCGCGCGGGACGTTCGAGGGCTTCCGGCGCGAGGGCGACCGGGGCATCGGCCCGGGCGCCTTCGACATGAAGGGCGGGATCGTGGTGATGCTGTTCGGCCTCGCGGCGGCGGCGCGCGCCGGGATCCTCCCGCGCGTCCCGCTCGCGGGGATGCTCGTCTCCGACGAGGAGGCCGGCTCGCCGGAGTCGCAGGCCCTCCTCCGCGAGCGCGCCCGGGGCGCCGCCTGCGCCCTCGTCTTCGAGTCCGGCCGCCCCGGCGACCTCGTCGTCACGCGCCGCAAGGGCGTCGCCTCGCTCCGCGCCGAGGCCCACGGCGTCGCGGCGCACGCGGGCAACGAGCCGGAGAAGGGGCGGAGCGCCATCTGGTCGCTCGCGCGCTTCGTGGAGCGGGTGCAGCCGCTCGGCGATCCCGCGCGCGGGCTGTCCGTGAACGTCGGCACGTTCCACGGCGGCACGACGAAGAACACGGTCCCCGAGCACGCCGCCTGCGAGATCGACCTGCGCTTCGAGAGCGCCGCGGACGGCCGGGCCCTCGCGGCGCGCGTCGAGGCCGCCGCGCGCGAGGCGGCGCTCCCCGGCACGCGCATCGAGGTCCTGCAGGCCGCCTGGCGCGACCCCCTCGAGCGGAGCGAGGCGTCCGCGGCGCTCGCGGCCGAGTACGGCGCCTGCCAGCGCGCGTGCGGCCTGGGCGCGGGCGAGGCGCCGCTCGCGGGCGGCGGCTCGGACGCGTGCACCACCGCGGCCGCGGGCGTGCCGTCGATCGACGGGCTCGGCCCGGGCGGGAGCGGCTTCCACACGCGCGCCGAGGAGGTGGACCTCGCCTCCCTCGTGCCGAAGGCCCAGGCCCTGCTGCGCTTCCTCGCGGGCCGGGTGGGCCGGATGGGGTGAGCGCCGTCAGCGCTCGCGCACGCGCTCCCGCGCCCAGCAGGCGAGGATCCGCTCCCCGGCGCGCAGGCGCGCGGCGGCGTCGCCCTCCGCCCACGTCGCGAGCGTGAAGCGCGGGCCCGCCGCCGGCAGCTCGCCGAAGGAGGGATCGACGGGGATCCAGCCGCGCTCGAGGCGCACCTGCGCCCAGGCGTGCCACACGTAGCGGCGACCGTCCCAGGCGACGCCCACGGCGGTGCGCCCCTCGAGGCCGGCGCGCGCGGCGCGGGCGAGCCAGGCGGCGGTCTTCTCGCGGCAGCTCGGGCCGTCCGCCTGCGGCGCCGGCAGGAAGCCGAGGTCCGCCGCATCGACCTCCGCGTCGCGCGGCACGCCGCAGAAGGTGGCGGCGAGCGCGGGATCCGCGGGGCCCGCCACCCCCGTGCCGTGGAGCCGCGGCGGCTCGCGGGGGGCGGTCGCCTCGGCGTCGCGCACGAAGCGGGCCCCCTGCGCCGGGACGGCCACCGCGGCGGGGAAGCCGTCGGGCGCGGGCGCGATGGTCTCCGCGGCCCCCAGCACCGACGCGGCGAGGGCGTCGCCGTCCGGCCGGGCGCACGCGCGCCCCCGCTCGCCCGTCGCCTCCTCGAACGCCTCGAGGCAGACCTCGGGCCCGGGCGGCAGCGACGCCTGCCAGCCCTTCTTCGGCGGGAGGGACACCGTCGCCGCGAGCACCACCTCCGCGAGCGAGGCGGGCACCGCCCCGGGCACCCCCACCGCCTTCACGCCGGCGCCGTCCTCGGCGACGCGCAGCCGCCCGCCCCGGAAGCGCCCGGCGCGATCCACCTCCACCTCGACCTTGCGGGTGGAGCGGCGCGCCCCGGCCTCGGCGGGCGGGCGCCGCTCCGACGTCCACGTCGCGGTGCACGCCTCCCCCAGGCAGCGAATGGAGAGGTCCACGACCCCCACGTGCTCCCCTGCGAGCTCGAAGCGCCAGCGCGCCGTCCCCTCCGGGAGCGTGACCACGAGGGCGAGCGCGAGCAGCGTCGCGGTCATCTCTCCTCCCCCCTCGCGCGCGCCCGGGCGGCCCGCCGCCGGCGGTAGATCGCGAGCGCCGCCGCGCCGAGCGCCGCCACCGCGAGGCCCACCCAGACGGCGCGGGTGTAGCGCTCGAAGAGGAGCACGAGCTCGTCGCGGTTCTCCACCGCGAGGGCCCCCGCGCCGAGCAGGAGCGCGTTCCAGAGCGCCGCGGAGATGGCGCCGTAGAGCAGCACCTTGCGCAGCGGGATCCCCGCGGCGCCCGCCGCGGCGAACAGGAAGGCGCGGACGCCCGGCAGGAAGCGGTTCGCGAGGAGCAGCCAGCCGCCCCAGCGCCGGTAGCTCGCCTCGAAGCGCGCGAGGCGCACCTCCCAGGCGGCGCTCCGCTTCGCCATGCGCCGGTCGAGGCGCAGGCCCACGGCGGCGCCCATGCGGTAGTCGAGCCACGCGCCCGCCAGGGCGCCGAGCGTGACGGAGAGGAAGGTCGCCGGCCAGGAGAGCGCGCCGTCCACGGCGTACCAGGAGCCGAGGACCACCACGAGATCGCCGGGAAAGGGCGGGAAGACGTACTCGACGAGCGTCGCGGCGAACAGGATCGCCGGGGCGAAGTCTCCCGTGCGCGCGACGGCGTCCGCGACGGCGTCGGCGAGGCCCTGGGCCGAGGTCACGCGCCGATGTTAGCCGAAACCCGCCGCCGCGAGGGCGACCGGCCCGCCCGGGCACGCTCGCGGTGCGTGCTATCGTGGCGGGCCCTTGTCCCACCGCCGCTCGACCGCCCTCGCGATCGCCCTCGCGCTCCTGTGGCTCGCCCTCGGCTGGGCGAACGTCGCGCGCGGCGCCGCGCACGCGGGGCCGCGCTACCGGTTCTGGGCGTTCCAGCACCACTGCTACTCCGACGTCATCGCGCTCCACGGCGACCGCTACCTCGGCGGCGGCCGCCCCGTCCCGTACCTCGAGGACCGCATCGAGTACCCGGTGCTGCTCGGCCTCGCCCTGTGGCTCCCCTCGTTCGCGCCCGGCGGCGCGCTCGGCCACTTCACGGCGACCTACCTCTTCCTCTCGGCCTGCCTCGTCGCGGCGCTCCTCGCCCTCGCGAGGATCCCCGGCGCGGCGCCCTGGTGGCTCGGCGCCACCCCCGCCCTCGTGTACTACGCGGGCCTCAACTGGGACCTCCTCCCCATCGCGCTCCTCGCCCTCGCGCTGCTCGCCGACTCCGCGGCGCGCGCCGGGACGAGCGGCGCGCTCGCGGCCCTCGGCGCCTCGGCGAAGCTCTTCCCGATCGCGTTCGTCCCCGCCGCGGCGGCGGCGCTCGCCCTCGGCGATCGGCGGCGCGCGCTCCTCCGCCTCGCGGCGGGCTTCCTCGTGACGCTGCTCGCCCTGAACCTCCCGGTCGCGCTCGTGGCGCCGGAGGGGTGGAGCTGGTTCTTCCGCTTCAACGCGGCGCGGGGCGCGGAGAACTCGATCTGGGAGGCGCTCGGCCTCTCGCGCGGCCCGCTCCTCGCGCTCGCGTCCCTCGCGCCGCTCGCCCTCGCCGCGGGCGCCGGCGCGCTCCTCGCGGGGGCGGCGGCGCGGCGGGGCGGCGACGCGCCGAGGGCGGTGCGCCTCGCGACCGCCCTCGCGCTCGTCGTGTGGATCGCGACGAACAAGGTCTACAGCCCGCAGTACGCGCTCTGGGGCTTCTTCGCGGGCGCGCTCGCGGCGGCGCCCCTCCCGCTGTTCCTCGCCCTCACCGCCGCCTCGGCGGCGGACTTCCACCTCGCCTTCGAGGTGCGCGCCCGGCGCTGGGAGCCGGCCTTCCGGGACCTCCTCGTCGAGCCCGGCCACGTCGTGCGGACCTTGCTCTGGCTCCTGCTCGCGGCGTGGATCGCCCGCGAGCTGTGGCGGGCGAGCCGCCCGGTCAGTAGTCCCGCGACCAGATGAGGCTCGCGCCGCCCGACTGCGCGTTGCCGTAGCGCGACTCGAAGGTCCAGCGCGGCGTGATCTGGTACTCGATCCGGGCTTCGTCCACGTTCTCGCCGCGCTCGGGGTTTGCCTCGAAGCGGCGCACGTATCCGACGTAGAACTTGTCGGTCACGTACTTGCCCGCGCGCAGCGCCCCGGAGTCGAGGGCGACCGTGTCGAGGGGCAGCTTGTCGGCGAGGAGATCGTTGAACGCCTGCGTGGCGAGCGCCGCCAGCGCCGCCCGCCCCGCTTCCTCGCCGGTGAGCGTGCCCACGCCGCCGGCGCCCGCCTTGAGCTCGGTCCGCCCGGTGGCGATGAGGATCGCGATCTGCGCCTCGTCCATGGGGGGCCGCGACTCGAGCCGGATCTCGGGCTTCGTGAGCGGCCCCTGCACGGTGACGGTGACCACGGCCGCGGGGTTGTCGTAGCGCGCCTGCACGTCGAGCATGGCCGCCTTGGGCGGCCCCCCGGTGAACTGCGCCTTGCCGTGCTCGATCTCGAAGGTCCGGCCGCGGATCGGTTGCACCCGCCCGCGCACGACCTCGATCGCGCCCTCGGCCCAGTCCTCCGTGCCGACGCGCTCGTAGCGCACGTCCGCCTTGAGCTCGACGTCCATGTGAGGCTCGTCGCTCTTCACGAACAGGCTCCGCGGCACGACGACGTGGGCGGTGAGGCGGAAGGGGCGCGCCGCGGCGGCCGCGGGCGCCGCGCCCGCCGCGGGCGCCTTCGCGCGCGCCGCCCGGCGGCGCGCCTCCCGCTTCCCCACCACGATGTCGCGCCGGCGCTCGAGGGACTGGAGCGCGCGCGGCGACTTCTTCGGGAGCGCCACCACGCCCTTCGGGATCCGCGCCTCGACGGCCAGGGTGCCGTCCGCGTACGTCCCGGTCGCGTCCAGCTGCGCGTCGATCGTCGCGACGTCCATGCCGGCGCGGACGAGCGTGAACGCCTCGCTCGCGAGGTGCGCCTCGAGGCGGGCGCGCCCGGCCGCGAGCCCCCTGAGCGAACCCTTCCCGGCGACCCGGCCCCTGCCGCGGTGCATCTCGAGGCGGGAGAGCTCCACGGCGTCGTCGCTCACCGCCGCCTCGACCTCCACGCCGGTGAGGTCGCCGTACTCCACGATCGCGATTCGCCCGCCCTCCACGCGCAGCGTGCCGCGCGGGCTCATGCGCGCGAGCGGCCCGCGGGCGCGGACGTCGAGGGTGAGCCGGCCGGACGCCGCCCGGACGGTCCCCGGCGCCACGGCCGGTAGGAAGCCGAGGTCGAGCGCCTCCGCGATCGCGGTGAGCTCGGCCGGCGCCTCCCGCAGCCGCGCCGACGCGGCGCCGAGGCCGAGGTCGGCCGCGACGGCGAGGGCGGCGCGCAGCGTGCCGCCGGCGCTCGGCTGCAGGAGGATCTCCCCCGAGGCTCGTGCGTCGGCGTACCGCGCGTCGATCCGCGCCGTGCCGAGCGGCCGCTTCGCGAGGGCGACCGCGTCCCCGGCGAGGGAGAGCGTGACGCGCGGCGCGCGCGGCGTGCCCCCGGCGGTCAGCTTCGCGGACACCGTCCCGGCGAGCGGCAGGTCCTCGGTCGCGACGCGCCCGAGGGCGAAGCCCGCGACGACGGCCTCGGCGCGCAGGGGCGCCGCGCGGAGCGCCGCGGGCGAGGCCAGCCGCTCCGGCGGGGCGCCGAGCGAGGCCTCGAAGCGGAGCGCCTCGTCGCCGCCCGCCGTGGCCCGGCCGGTCACCGCGACGGCGTCGTCGGAGATCGCGACCTCGACCGTGGCCCCGAGCCCCCGGACGCCGGCGATCGCGCCGCGGGCGAGCGCGAGCGTCGCCCGGCCGCGCGGCCGCGCGAGCGTGCCCGCGAGCGACGCCGTCCCGTCCACCGCGCCGGCGATCCCCGGCGGCACCCCCGCCCGCCCCGCGAGGGCGCCGAGGTCGAGCGCCGCCACCCGGGCGCTCCCCTCGAGCCGCGCCTTCCGGAGGGCGCGGAGCGCCTCCGCCGGCGCCGCGAGCAGGTCGGCGAGGTCGAGCGGGACCTCCGCGTCCGCCGTCAGCTCGCCGCCGGAGACCTGCGCGAGCCGCGCCGTCACCCGCAGCCGCTCGCCGGGATCCTCGGCGGCGACCTCGAGCGCGAGGCCGTCGAGCTCGCCGACCTCGGCCTCGGAGAGGGTGAGGGTGCCCCTCGCCGACGGCGCCCCCGCGGTCCCCTCGAGGGTGACGTCGAGCGCGAGCCGGCCGGCGACCGGCGCGGCGCCCTGCGCCACCGCGAGCACCTCCTCGAGCGGCACGCCCGAGGCGCGGACGCGCGCGGCGACGGGCGCGCCCGGGCGGCCCGCGAGCGGCAGCGGGAGGTCCGCCTCCACGTCCAGGGCGCCACCGCCCGCGCGGGAGAGCGCCAGCGAGACGGCGGCGCGGCGCTCGGCGCCGCTCCAGCGCGCCCGGCCGCGCGCGGCGAGGCCGTACATGCTCCTGAATGCCCCGTCGGCGAGGGCGAACGTCGCGCTCACCTCGGGCCGCGCCGTGCTGCCGGTGGCGCGGACGTCCGCCGAGAGCTCGCCGCGCGCCGCCGTGCCGGCCGGGAGGAGCCCCTCGGGCAGGCGCGCGAGGTCGAGCCCCGCCACCTCCGCGCGCGCGTCGAGGGCGCCGCGGCGGCCGAGGCCGCCGCTCACCGCGAGCCGCTGCCCGTCCGAGGCGAGCTCGAGGCGGTCGACGGTCGGGCCGGCGAAGGCGATCGTGGCGGGCGCGGCGAGCGCCCAGCGCGTGCCCGGCCACGCGAGGACGAGGTCCGAGAGCCGCAGCGTCTCGCGCCCGGGGCCGAGCCGCCCGCGCGCCTCGACCGAGGCGGGGTCGCGGAAGCCGGGGACCGTGGCCGTGGCCCGCAGGCTCCCCACGTCCTCCGCGAGGGCCGCGCGGAGCGCCACGGTGCGCACGAGGTCGCGGCCGGCGGCGCGCACGAGGGCGACGGTGCCCTCGAGCGTCCCGGACGCGCGGCTCGGGGGACCGGCGAGGCGCGCGGAGAGGCGGGTCCCCGCGAGCGAGAGGTCGCCCTGCCTGAGCAGCGGCGCGTCCACGGTCGCGGAGAGCGCCGGCGCCGCCGACGTCCCGGCGAGCGTCGCCAGGATCCGGACGCGCCCCGCGGCGGAGGGGAGCCTCTCCCCGAGGAGGCCGCCCGCGTTGGCGAGCGCCGCGCGGAGGTCGGTCGCCGACGCGCTCGCCCTCCCCGAGACCGCGCCGCCCTCGCGCCAGCGCAGCGCGGCGTCGAGGGCGAGCCCCGGCGCGGCGACCACCGCGCGCGACACCTCGAGCGCGCCGCGCTCGGCCCGCACGGCGATGTCGGCGCGGGTCACCACCCCTCGCCGCAGCCGCGAGCGGGCCACGCTCGCCTCCAGCCGGCCACGCAGGTCGCGCAGCGACCTCCCCGCGGCGGCGCCGCGCGCGGTGAGCGTCACGTCGCCGCTCGGGGCCCCCGCGACGAGGCGGGCCGGGTCGAGCCCCTCGAGGGCGACGTCGAAGCCGAGCGCCGCCACGGGCGCGGCGAGCCGCGCGGCGATCGCGGCGTCGGCGAGGCCGCCCGCGCCCCCGGCCGGCGGCGCGGCGCGGACCGCCGCCGTGGCGATCGCGCCGTCGGACTCGAGGTAGCCCACCCCCACGAGGTCGCCGCCCTCCGGCGTCCCCGGGGCGATCGCGCGCGCGACCGCGCGCGCGATCCCGAGCCGGCTCACGGCGACGCGCCCGCTGCGCCGCGCGAGCGATCCCTCGCCCACGGCGGAGAGCGCCGTGTCCCCGAGCGACGCGCGCAGCACGGGCACGCGCACCGCGTCGCCGGTGAGGCCGCCGACGACCTCGAGCGCCAGCGGCCCGGCGACCGGCTCGGCGAGCGCCCCGCTCAGGCGAAGGTCCACCCTGACGCGCTGCGGCCCGTAGAGCCCGCGGCCCTCGGCGTCGACCCCGCTCGCCTCGAGGCGGGTCTCCCCCGCCGGGTCCACCCACCAGACGTCGCCGCCGCGGATGGCGAGGTGCGAGACGTGGAGCGTCCATCCCGGACCGGTGTCCCGCTCCCCCGGCCGTCGCGGGGACGGGTGGGCCGGGGCGAACGCGCGCGCGAGCGAGACGCCCCCGTCCGCCTCCTCCTCGAGGAGCACCGTCGGCGCGTCCAGGTCGACCGACACGCCCAGCGCGCGAGAGCGCAGCCCCGTCACGTCCACGAAGACGCGGGCCCGCCCCACCGAGAGGACGAGGTGGCCGTCGGGGTCGTAGACCTCCAGGCCGCGCAGCTCGATCCCGCCGCGGGCGAGCACCGCCACCCCCGCGAGCTCGAGCCGCCCGGCGATGGCGTCGTCGAGGACCTTCACCACGCGGGAGGCGATGAAGGGGCGGGCGAAGGGGACCGCGGCGAGCAGCGCGAGGAGCGCGAGGGCGACGCCGGCGGTCGCGGCGGCAGCGAGCGCCGCCCAGCCGGCGATCGCCGCGGCGCGCCGCACTAGAACGCCTCCCCGAGCGCGAGGTGCACGGCGACGATCGGCTCGCGGTGCACGACCAGGGCCCCGTTCTCCCCGTACGCGTAGGGGACCGGCGGGAACCACTCGTCGAACGGGACGTCGAACCGCTCCGGCAGGCGAGCGCCGACGTCGAGTCTGAGCGGCCCGAACGGCGTGCGGTAGCGGAGCCCGACGCCGGCCGCATACTGCAGCCGCGTGACGTCGAGGGCGGTTTGGTACTCGGTCGGGCTCGAGTTCGCGTCGGACACGGCGCCCGCGTCCACGAAGAGCACGCCGCCGAGGGACCGGGTGAGGCCGAAGCGCAGCTCGAGCGAGCCGTCGGCGAGGCCGTTGCCGCCGACGGGCACCCAGGCCCCGCGCTGGCGGACCATGACGCCGAGCCGCTGGGTGTAGTAGCCGCGCATCGCCATCGGCCCACCCGCGGAGAACCGCGCGACGAGCGGCGGCGCCCCCGTCTCGCCGAGCGGGACGAGCGCGCCGAAGCGGGCGCGGAAGGCGAGCACGGTGCCCGGGCCGAGCGGGTGGAAGGCCCGCAGCTCGGGCAACAGCCGCAGGTACTGGTAGCCGTACGTCCCGACGTGGAAGCCCTCCTGCACCGCGAGGGAGACGTAGAAGCCGCGCCGGGTTTCCAGCGGATCGTCGCGCCCGTCCCAGGCGAGGCGCTGCTCGAGGTACGAGAGCAGGCAGACGCTCCCCACGCAGTTCTCGAGGGTCGGGCCGGTGTCGGTGGGCGTCGCGCCGGGTGGGCGGTCGGGGTCGTACTTCGAGAGCTGGTACACCTCGAGGTTCCACGAGGGGATGATCGACCAGCGCGCGGCGAGGCGCAGCGGCAGGCCGAGCTTGAGCCGCTCCGCGTAGTAGTCGTAGGCCTCGAGCAGGCCCTTCTCGAGCTCGACCCGCGCGCTCGCGTCGAGCCAGCGCGCGAAGGCCGCGGGCTGCTGGAACTCGCCGGTGAGGAGCGCGACCGGCCCCTCCTTCGTCGAGCCCCAGGGCGTCGGCACCCACGCGTACCCGGCGCGGAGGTCGGTGCTCACGCGGCGCAGGTCTCCGAGGAAGTTCCGGTGCTCCCAGCCGAGCATCGCGCGGGCCTCCCAGCGCGTCGCCTCGACGCCGAGCCCGGGGCCGAAGCGCATCGTCCGGAAGGGCGCCTCGCGCACCGCGACGACGACCGGGATCGTGCCGCGCCGCGGATCGGGCGTGCCCCGCGTCACGCGGACGCCGCCGAAGACCCCGAGCTCGAACACCCGGGCCTGCGCCGCGGCGAGCTTCGACTCGTCCCACCACTCGCCGGTCCGGATCGCGCCGGCCGCCTGCTCGCGGATGACGTCGCGCGACACGGCGGCCGTGCCCGCGACGAACACCGGGCCGAAGCGGTAGCGCGTCCCCGGGCGGACCTCGTAGGTCACCTCGGCGGTTCCCTCCTCGGGGAGGACGAGCGCGCCCTGCGTCACCTCCGCGGACGCCCACCCGTTCCCCTGGAGCGCCGCGAGGAGCGCCGCGCGCGCGGCGTCGTACGCCCCTTCCGTGAAGACCTCCCCGGGGCGGACCGGAAGCTTCCCGAGGTGCCGCGCCGCCTCCGGCACCGCCTCGAGCCCCTTCACGTCCACCCGGGAGATCCGCACGGGGCTCCCCTCCGAGATCCTGAACACGACCTCCACGAGGCCGCGCCCGGCGGGTCGCACCTCCACGTCCTCGACGCGCGCCCCGTAGTAGCCGCGCTCCCGGTAGAACGCCTCGATCCGCCGCCGGTCGACGACGAGGGCGTCGGGGTCGAGCCGCTGCCGGTCCTTCAGGACGGCGCCCGTGACCCCCGAGCGGCGCACCGGCCCGTGGGTCGCGAGCCCCTCCGCGAGCGCGTCCTCGTCGACGGCGTGCACCCCGCGCAGGTCGACGCCGGCGACGTACGGCTCGGCCGCCGTCCCGTGGCCGCGCACGCACCCCGTGACGCCGAGCGAGAGCCCGAGGACGAGGGCGGCGAGGGGTCGGCACATGCGGCGCACGCCGATTATGGCGCGGCGCCGGGGGGCGTGCGGCGGTTTCGCGGGGTCGTGCGCGGATCAGCGCCGCGCCGGCACGTCCTGGACGGGTGACGAGAGGAGCAGCGCGAGGTTCCGCTCCTCCCACGCCTTCGCGCGCGCGTGATCGGGGTAGGCCCGCTCGCGGCGGCGGAACTCGGCGCCGTGCACGATGCGCCGCCCCGCCACCTCGCGGGCCGGCACCGCCTGGTGGAGCATCTCGTGGAAGACCACCGCGGCGACGTAGAAGACGGGCACCTCGGGCCGGTCGAGGGTCGGGTGGATGCGGATGAGGCGGGCGTCCTGCACGTACACGCCGGTCTTCACGGTGCGCCGCCTGCGGCCGCCGCGGACCGCGCCCCAGCCGATGCGCGCCTCGATCCCGCCCTCGAAGTGGAGCGCGTTCAGCCGATCGTAGATCTCCTGCAGGTCGTGGACGCGCCCGCGCGCGACGAGCCGGTCGGCGCGCGGCACGGCGATGCGGGCGCGGTTGCGCCGGACGAAGGCGTCGATGCGGCTGCCGGCGTCGCGCCGGCGCGCCGCCGCGCCCCGCGCCGCGCCGGCGAAGGCGGCCAGCGCGCCCACGATCTCGCCGGGGGCGTCGAGGAACATGTGGTGGATGCGGTAGTGCACCTCGGCGCGGCTCCGCCTGAAGGACACCATCGTCGAGCGGTTGTCGTGGATGGTGAGGCGCACGGGCTCGGAGAGGAGGCCGGCGAGCGCGTCCGCGAGCCTCCCCGCGGCCGAGACGCTCGCCTCGCGCGGGGCGCGGCGGGCGTCGAAGAGCTCGAGCTGGTCGACGGAGAGCTGGCGGTTCGACTCCGGGGGGCGCACGCGGAGCCGATCCTACGGGGCGAGCTTTCCGCCCATCAAGGGCCGCCCCTCCGGCCATCCAGGATTCCGCCCGCGGGGCGGCCGGCCGGGCGGGCGCCCGCTCCCCGTCAGCCCTCCTCCCCGGCGAGCAGCCGCTCGATCCGCGCCGGCTCGACCCTGAGGAGCAGCACGCGCTCCTGGCTGTACGTGACCGCCCCGGGCGCGGCCCCCCTCGGCTTCCTGACGTGCTTCGCGCGCGTCCAGGCCACCTCCACCTGCGGCTCGCCGCGGCCGTCGGAGAAGTGGGCGGCGAGGTGCGCCGCGTCGAGGAGCGTCTCCTGGTCGGGGGTGCGGCCGCGGTCGAGGCGGACGACCACGTGCGCGCCCGTCACGCCGCGCGCGTGGAGCCAGAGGTCGTTCCCGCGCGCGACGCGCACCGTCAGCGCGTCGTTCTCCGCCGCGCCGCGGCCGACGAGCAGGGCGAGCCCCGCGAGCGAGCGGAAGGTGCGGTACGGCGGGGCCGGCTCTTCCTTGCGGCGGCGCGGGGCCGGGCGCTGGGCGGGGCGCGGCCCGGCGGCGAGGCGGCGCGCCTCCTTCTCGAGCCGGTCGAGGTCGCTCAGGGTCGCCGCGTCGATGCGCACGAGCAGCGCCCGCAGCGCGTCCTCGCGGGCGCGCACCTCGGTCGCGCGCGCCGCGACGCGCGCGGCGGAGTCGACGATGCGCCGGTAGCGGCGGTAGGCGCGCTCGAGGTTCTCGCGGGGCGGCAGGGCCGGGTCGAGGGCGATCGTCACCTCGCGCGGCCCCTCCTCGGTCCACTCGGTCACCGCCACCGAGGACATGCCGCGCCGCACGAGGCGCAGGTTCGCCTTGAGCAGGTCGGCGGCCCGGCGATCCGCCTCGGCGGCCGGGACGCGCGCCGCCTCGTCGGCGAGCTTCGCGAGGGCGCGCGTGGCCCGCGCGGCGGCGCCCCGGACGGGCTCGCGCAGCCTTCGCCGCCCCTCGGCGAGGAGCCGCTCCTCCTCGACGGCCGCGTAGGCCTCCTCCACGGCGGCGGAGAGGGGGAAGCGCTCGCCCGCGACGGGGACGAAGCGCGGCGCGACGGCCTCGTCGCGCGCCCCCTCGCCGGGCCGCGGCGCGGGCGGCAGGTACGGGCGGCCCGGGAAGAGCGGCCGGCGCTGCGAGAGGTTCCGCGCCGCGCTCGCGCGGACGAGGCCGTCGGGGCCGACCAGGAACAGGTTCCCGTGCCGGCCGGTCAGCTCGGCGACGAGGCGCTGCTCGCCGGCGGGGGTCTCGAGGCGCAGCGCGACCACGCGGTCGCCGGGCAGGACCTCGATCCCCGCGAGCCGCGCCCCCTCGAGGGTGCCGCGCAGGAGCTGCTGGAACCCCGAGGCCGGCTCGCCGCGCGGCGGCCGCGCCCGCGCGGCGTGCAGCCGCGTCACGTCGGCCTCGGCGGAGAGGAGGAGGCGCACGGGCCCGGCCCGTCCGAAGAGCTCGAGGGTGAGCGCGCGCTCGCCGTGCACGCGGACGGCGTCCACGCGCGAGCCCGCGAGGGGCGCGAGCTCGCGCACGACGGCGGCGATCTCGACGGCGGTGAGCGACACGGGCGTGCCCGAAAAGGCAGCGGCCGCCCGGAGGCGGCCGCGGCGTTGCTGAAGACGTAAAGCCCTGCGCTACTTCTTGCTCTTCTTGGCGCCCTTCTTCTTCGCGGGCTTCTTCGTCGCCTTCTTCTTCGCGGCCATCGTGTTCCCTCCTCGGAACAGTCCATTCGCAGTCGGTGTAACGCTCTGCAGAATGGACAAGTTGGGCGGAGGTTAGCGCGCTCGGATCTCACACGTCAAGGAAGCGACGCATGTTTTTCGCTCGCTCGGGTCGTGTCGATCGCGCGCGCCGCTCGCCGCGCCCGCCGGCGCCGGGCCCCTTGTTCACCACGAGTCACCATCGCGGGCGCGCGGACCGCCGCTTGACAGCGCGCGGAGCCGCTCCTTAACTATCGGCGGACCTCTCGACGACGCGAGGCGCGCATGCTCTCGACCCGGCTCCTCGCTCTCACGAACCTCGGCGCGGAGTGGGTCCTCTGGGTCCTCCTCCTGCTCTCGGTGGGCTCGCTGGGCGTGATGATCGAGCGCGCCGCCTTCTTCGCGGCGCGGCGCGCGCGCGACGGCGAGGCGCTCGCGCGCCGGCTGCTCGGCGGGGACCTCGACGGCGCGGCGGCCGCGGTCGCGGGGCGCGCCGGGCTCGAGGCGGAGGTCGTCCGTGCGGCCGCCGCCCACGCGGCGAAGGGCCCCGCCGCGGTCCGCGAGGTGGTCGCCGGGACCATCGCGCGCGTGCGGATCGAGTACGAGATCCGGCTCGCGTTCCTCGGCACCCTCGGGAACAACGCGCCCTTCATCGGCCTCTTCGGCACCGTGCTCGGCATCATCCGCGCCTTCTTCGACCTCTCGCGGAACCCGGGCGCCGCGGGGAGCGGCACGGTGATGGCCGGCATCAGCGAGGCGCTCGTCGCCACCGCGGTGGGGCTGTTCGTCGCCCTCCCCGCCGTCGTCGCCTACAACCTCTTCCAGCGCGCGCTCCGGCGCGCGACCCAGCGGGCGAGCGCCCTCGGCCACGCCGCGGTCGCCGCGCTCGAGGCGCACCCTTCCGGGGAGGCCGGGCCGTGAACGCCGACGCCGACGGCGAGGACGACCTCATCAGCGGCATCAACGTCACGCCGCTCGTCGACATCGTCCTCGTGCTCCTCATCATCTTCATGGTGACGGCCACGTACATCGTCCGGGCGTCGATCGACGTGGACCTGCCGCGGGCCGCCCACGGGGGCGAGGCGGTGGGGACGCTGCTCTCGGTGGTGGTGACGAAGGCGGGGGAGGTCTGGCTCGACGGCGCGCCGGTCGACGAGGACGAGCTCGTCCGGCGCACGCGCGAGGCGGTGGCGAGGGACCGCGAAACCCGCGTGGTCGTCGCCGCGGACCGCGCCGCGCTCCACGGGGCGGTGGTGCGCGCCATCGACCTCGTGAAGGGCGCCGGCGCGACGCGCTTCGCGCTCCACGTCGAGAAGGAGCGCTGACGTGCGGATCCCGCTCCCGGCCGCCTGGGGGCTGTCCGCCGCGCTCCACGGGGCGGCGCTCGTCGGGATGGCCCGGGCTCCCGCGTTCGCGCCGGCGGACACGGTCGCCGTCGAGATCGTGGAGGTGGCCCCGCCCGCGCCGCCGGCCCCGACCCCCGCGCCGGCCGCCGCCGCGCCGCTCGCGCCGCCCCGCCCCGCCCCGCGCGCGGCCGAGCGGCCCCCGGCCGCTCCGCCGCCGCCCAGCGCGCCGCCGCCGCCCGACGCCCCGCCCCCCTCGCGCGCGCCAGTGCGGATCGGCGTCTCCCTGTCCTCCTCCACGGCCGGCGGCGGCGTGGCCGCGCCGGCGGGGAACACCCTCTACGGCGAGCTGCCGCGCGTGGCGCCGTCGCCCGCCGACGTGCAGCCCTATCGCTCGGAGCGGTACGTGCCGCCGGCGCAGGTGACGGTGCTGCCGCGGCCGGTCGGCGAGTTCCGCCTCCCGAGCGGCGAGTACCCGCCCGACGCGCTCCGGCTCGGCCTCGAGGGGCAGGTCGTGCTCTCGCTCACCGTCGACGAGCGCGGCGCCGTCGTCGACGCGCGGGTGGTGAGCGATCCGGGACACGGCTTCGGCGAGGCGGCGGTGCGGGCGGCGCGCCGCCACCTCCGCTTCGAGCCCGCGCGCCGCGGCGACGAGGCGGTGGCCACCACGATCCGCTGGAAGATGACGTTCGAGCTGCCCTGAGCCGCCCCCGCGCCGGGCCGCTACTCGAGCACGGCGGCGCCCACGACGCCCGCGTCGTCGCCCAGCCAGGCGTGCTCGACGGTGAGGCCGCGGGTCGCGGAGCGCGAGACCTGGGCCTCGAAGTGGCGCGTGACGAGGCCGGCGAGCATGGGGCAGCCGAGCAGGACCCCGCCGCCGAGGATGACCCGCGCCGGGTTGAGGAGCGTCACGAGGTTCGCGACGGCGGTGCCGAGCAGCTCCCCCACCTCGTTCCACAGCGCGAGCGCGTACGCGTCGCCGCCGCGGGCGGCGTCGTCGACGAGGCTCGCGTTCACGCGCGCGAGGTCGTCCCCGGCGAGCGCCCGGATCGCGGTGGCCGCGCCGCCCGCGATCTCCTCGCGCACCCGCGCCGCCACGTTCATGCCGGAGGTGTAGGCCTCGAGGCAGCCGACCTCGCCGCAGCCGCAGCGCCGCGGCGAGGTCTCGGGGCGCGAGGGCCGCACCTTCACGTGCCCGAACTCCCCGGCGACGCCGGTCGCGCCGTTGTGGAGCCTGCCGCCGAGGATGAGCCCCGCGCCCACGCCGGAGCCCACGAAGACGAGCGCGACCTCGTCGAGCCCCTTCGCGGCCCCGAAGCGCTTCTCGCCCCAGGCCGCGACCGCGAGGTCGTTCGCCACCTTCACCGGGACGCCCAGGGCGGCGGAGAGGAGCTCGCCGAGGGCGACGTCGCGCCAGCCCAGGTTCGGCGCGTTGAGGACGACGCCCGTCGCCCCGAGGCACTGCCCGGCGACGCCCACGCCGACCGAGCCGGCGGCGGCCACGGAGACGCCCGCCGCCCCCGCCGCCTGCTCGACCGCGCGGCGCACCACCCCCACCACCTTCGCCGGGCTGCGGTCGCGCAGCGGCTCCTTGTGCGCGGAGACGATCTCGCCCGACCCCGTGTCCACCACGGCCGCGCGGGCGTTGGTGCCGCCGAGGTCGACGCCGATGGCGAGGGGCGGCACGGCTAGGCCCCCAGCTCGCGCATGATCTCGTCCACCTTGCCGCGCACGAGCCGCTCGATCTCGGCGAGCCGCGCCTTCGTCGTCGCCTCGAACCTGAGCACGAGCAGGGGCTGGGTGTTCGAGGCGCGCACGAGGCCCCAGCCGTCCGGGAAGACCACGCGGACGCCGTCGACGGTCACCGTCTCGTACCGCGCCTTGAACCACTCCTGCGCCCGCCGCACCACCTCGAACTTCCGGTCCTCCGGGCAGTCGACGCGCAGCTCCGGGGTGGACTCCGTCCTCGGGACGTCGGCGAGCAGCGCCGAGAGGGGCGCGTCGGTCCGGGAGAGGAGCTCGAGGAGCCGCCCCGCGGAGTAGATGCCGTCGTCGAAGCCGAGCCAGCGGTGGGCGAAGAAGATGTGGCCGCTCATCTCGCCGGCGAGGAGCGCCCCCTCCTCCTTCATCTTCGCCTTGATGAGGCTGTGGCCGGCCTTCCACATGATGGCCCGGCCGCCCCGCCTCGCGATGTCGTCGTAGAGCGTGAAGGAGCACTTCACCTCGCCCACGATCGCCGCGCCGGGCTCGGCGGCGAGCAGGGCGCGGGAGAAGAGGATCATGATCTGGTCCCCCCAGAGCACGCCGCCCTTCTCGTCCACCGCGCCCACCCGGTCGGCGTCGCCGTCCCAGGCGATGCCGAGGTCCGCGCGCGTCTCCCTCACCTTCGCCTTGAGGTGCTCGAGGTTCGCCTCGACGGTCGGGTCGGGGTGGTGGTTCGGGAAGCGCCCGTCCATCTCGACGAAGAGGGGGACCACCTCGACGCCGAGGGACTCGAAGAGCGGCACGGCGACGACGCCCCCCGTGCCGTTGCCGGCGTCCACGACCACCTTGAGCTTCCGCTTCCCGAGCTTCAGGTTGCCCCGGACGTGGGCGCGGTAGGGCGTGACGACGTCGTAGGGCGCGAGCGAGCCCGCGCCCTCGGCGAACCGGCCGGACTCGGCGAGGCGGCGGAGCGCCTGGATCTCCTCGCCGTAGAAGGTGGCGGAGCCGAGCCCGACCTTGAGGCCGTTGTACTCGGGCGGGTTGTGCGAGCCGGTGATCATGCAGATCCCGTCCACGCCCGCGGTGTGCGCCGCGAAGTAGGTGAGCGGCGTCGGCACCACGCCGAGGTCGAGGACGTCCACGCCCGTCGAGCGGAGCGCCTCGATCATCGCGGCGGCGAACTTCGGGCCGGAGAGGCGCGTGTCGCGCCCCACCGCCGCCCGCCGGCCGCCGGCCTCGCGGATGCGCGTGCCGAGGGCCTTGCCGACGAGGCTCACCGCCTCGTCGGTGAGGTCCCGGTCCACGAGGCCGCGGATGTCGTACTCGCGGAAGATGGTGGGGGAGAGCTTCGCCATGGGGGCTCCTCGCCGGTTCAATCTCGTCACGGGGCGCGCCGGTCGCCGCCGTGAGGCCGGGGCGAGCCGCCCGGGGCGCGCCCCCCGGACGACCGGCCGCCCGGCGCCGCGCACCCGTCAGAGCACCTCGTCGCGCCCGCGGCGCGCCAGCTCCTCGACCGCCTTGCGGACGTCCTGCGCGCGGTCGCGCCGGCAGACGAGCACCGCGTCCCCGGCGTCCACCACGATGACGTCCTCGAGGCCGACCACGGCCACGGGGCGCCCGCCCGCCGCCACGACGACGTCGTTGCGGCCGTCGATGACGAGCGCGTCGCCCTCGGCGACGTTGCCGAGGTCGTCCGTGGGCCTCACGTCGGAGAGCGCCGCGAAGCTGCCCACGTCGGACCAGCCGAAGTCCGCCGGGACCACCGCGATGCGCTTCGACTTCTCCATCACGCCGTAGTCGATGGAGATGGAGGGGCAGTCCGGGAACACGCGCTTCAGGGTCCTGCGGTACGCCGGGGTGCCGAGCGCGGCCGCGATGACGTCGAGCTGCTCGCCGAGCACCGGCATCGCCCGCCGGATCTCCTCGAGGATGACGTCGGCCCGGAACACGAAGATCCCGGAGTTCCAGAGGTAGCCGCCGTCGGCGAGGTAGCGCGCCGCGGTGACGACGTCCGGCTTCTCGACGAACCGCTCCACCTTGTGGGCGGCGGCGCCGCCGCGCCGCGCGCCGCGGGCGGCGAGCCGCGGGCCGAGCGCGAGGTAGCCGTACCCGGTCTCCGGGCGGGAGGGGCGGATGCCGATGGTGGCGACGGCGCCCTTCTCGGCGAGCGTCGCGGCCGCGGCCACCGCCTCGCGGAACGCCTTCGGGCGCTCGATGTGGTGATCGGCGGGGAGCATCGCCACGACGCCCTTCGGGTCGCGGGCCGCGACGTGGAGCGCCGCGAGGCCCACGCAGGGCGCGGTGTTGCGGGCGCAGGGCTCGACGATGAAGTTCTCGGCCGGCAGCCCGCGGAGCATCCGCCGCGCGGCGGCGGCGTGCGCCGGCCCGCACACGACGTACGTGTCGCGCGGCCGCGCGAGCGGCGGCAGGCGCGCCACCGTCGCGGCGAGCAGCGGCGCGTCGCCGGCGAGGGCGAGGAACTGCTTCGGGCGGTCCTTGCGGGAGAGCGGCCAGAAGCGGGTGCCCGACCCGCCCGCCATGATCACGGGGTAGATCCTCACAGGGTCCTCCAGACGCCGAGCAGCTCCCAGACGATGCGCGCGGTGGCTCCCCAGAGCACGTCTTCTCCGAGGGTGAAGTAGTGGACGTCCAGGTTCATTCCGTACGCCTCGCGCGGCTCCACGCGGTGGACGCCCGGCCGCTCGAGCGCGGAGAGCGGGACGTGCAGGATCTCGTCCACCTCCCCGGGCTCCGCGATCCAGGGGTAGGGATATGGCACCGAGGCCACCCACGGCGTCAAGCGGAACGCGGTCTGCAGCACGAGCGTCTCGGAGAGCCGCCCGAGGACGTCGGCGTCGCGGCGGGAGAGGCCGATCTCCTCCTCCGCCTCCCGCAGCGCCGCGGCGAGCGGCTCCTCCCCCGGGTCGATGCGGCCGCCGGGGACGCTGAGCTGCCCCGCGTGGCGCCGCATGTGCTTCGGCCGGCGCGTGAGCAGCACGTGCACCTCGCCGTCCTTCGCGTGGAGCGGCACGAGCGCCGCGGCCCGCGCGAAGCCCCCGGGCGGCAGGTGCTCCGCCGCGATCCGGTCCACCGGCGCCGTCCCGGGCGTGCGGGCGGCGAGCGCGGCGCGCAGCCGCTCGAACGTCACGGCGCGGCCGCCTCCACCGGCGGCGGCGCGGGCGGCGCCTGCCCCGCGGGGAGGACGCCGGCGAGGATCAGCCCGGCCAGCGCCACCCCGGCGGCGACCCGCCAGGCGACGAACAGGTAGGTGGTGCGGGTGCGGAGCCAGCCGAGCAGCCAGTCGATGACGAGGTAGCCGGCCACCGCCGAGACGACGGTCCCCACCGCCGTGGCGAGCGCCCACTCGGGCGCGCCGCGCAGCACGGGGACCGTCTTCCAGAGCTTGTAGGCGCCGGCGCCGAGGATGATGGGCACCGAGAGGAGGAAGCTGAAGCGGGCGGCGGCCTCGCGGGTGAAGCCGAGGAGCATGCCGGCGGTGATCGTGGTGCCGGAGCGCGACGAGCCCGGGACGAGCGCGAGGGCCTGGCCGACGCCGATGAGCAGCGCGTCCCGCGCGGTGACGTCCTCGACCCGCCGCTCGTGGCGCGCGAGCCGCTCGGCCGCGACGAGGACGAGGCCGAGCCCGACGAGCGACGCGGCGATCACCCAGTTGCCGAGCGCCTCGATGCGCGCCTCGAGGAGCTTGCCGGCCACGGCGGCCGGGACCGTGCCGAGCACGATGAACCAGCCGAGCCGCGACTCCGGGGTCTCGAGGGGCCGGCCCCGCGCGAGCGACCGCACGCCGGCGACGACGAGGGCGCCGAGCTCGACCCGGAAGTAGGCGAGCACCGCCACGGTCGTCCCGGACTGGATGATGGTGGCGAAGGCGCGGAAGCGGGGGTCGGCGAGGTCGTGGCCGAGCAGCTCGCCGAAGACGAGGAGGTGCGCCGTGGACGAGACCGGGAGGAACTCGGTCGCGGCCTGCAGGATCCCGAGGAAGGCGGCGGAGAGGAGGCTCACGGGGCGGCCGGGGAGGGTGCGGGGCTCGAGCGCCGGAACCGTAGCCCAGGGGCGCCGCCGCGGCAAATCGCGGCGGCGCTCTCCCCGGCTCCTAGTAGCGGTAGTGATCCGGCTTGAAGGGGCCCGCCGGCGGGATGCCGAGGTAGGCGGCCTGCTTCTTCGTGAGCCGCGTGAGGCGCGCGCCGATCTGCTCGAGGTGGAGCGCCGCCACCTTCTCGTCGAGGTGCTTCGGGAGCACGTAGACCTTCCGCTGGTAGCTCGCCCGGTTCGTCGCGAGCTCGAGCTGCGCGAGCGTCTGGTTCGTGAAGGAGTTCGACATCACGAAGGACGGGTGGCCGGTGGCGCAGCCGAGGTTCAGGAGCCGCCCCTCCGCGAGGACGAGGACGCGGTGGCCGTCGGGGAACACGAAGGCGTCGTACTGCGGCTTGATGTTCACGCGCTTCAGGCCCGGGACCTTCTTCAGCCCGGCGATGTCGATCTCGTTGTCGAAGTGGCCGATGTTGCCCACGATGGCGCAGTCCTTCATCCGCCTCAGGTGGTCCACCGTGACGACGTCCACGTTGCCGGTGGCCGTGACGAAGACGTCCGCCTCCCCGACGACGTCCTCGAGGCGCACGACCTGGTAGCCCTCCATCGACGCCTGCAGGGCGTTGATGGGATCGATCTCGGTGACGACCACCCGCGCCCCCTGGCCGCGGAGCGCCTGCGCGCACCCCTTGCCCACGTCGCCGTAGCCGCACACGACGCAGAGCTTGCCGGCGAGCATCACGTCGGTGGCGCGGTTCAGGCCGTCCACGAGGGAGTGGCGGCAGCCGTAGAGGTTGTCGAACTTCGACTTCGTCACCGAGTCGTTCACGTTGATGGCGGGGAAGAGGAGCGTCCCGGCCTTCTGCATCTCGTAGAGGCGGTGCACCCCCGTGGTGGTCTCCTCGGTGACGCCGCCGCAGGCCTTCGCGACGCGGGTCCAGCGCCGCGGGTCCTTCGCGAGCTCGCGGGCGAGGAGCCGGAGGACCACCGCGTACTCCTCGGAGTCCGCCGCGCGGGGCGCCGGGACCTTGCCGGCCTTCTCGAACTCGACGCCCTTGTGGATGAGCAGGGTCGCGTCGCCGCCGTCGTCCACGATCTGGGTCGGCCCCTTGCCGCCGCCGAAGTCGAGGGCGCGCTCGGTGCACTCCCAGTACTCCTCGAGCGTCTCGCCCTTCCAGGCGAAGACCGGCACGCCCCTCGGCTCCGCCGGCGTCCCGCCGCGCCCCACCGCGACGGCGGCGGCGGCGTGGTCCTGGGTCGAGAAGATGTTGCAGCTCGCCCAGCGCACGTCGGCCCCGAGGTCCACGAGCGTCTCGACGAGCACCGCGGTCTGGATCGTCATGTGGAGCGAGCCGGTGATGCGCTGGCCGGCGAGCGGCCGCGCCGCGGCGTACTCCCGGCGCACCGCCATGAGCCCCGGCATCTCGCGCTCGGCGAGCTCGATCTCCTTGCGCCCCCAGTCGGCGAGCGCGAGGTCCTTCACCCGGTGCTCGAGCCTCGCGGCGGGCACCGCGCGCAGGGCGGGCTTCTTCGTCTTCTTCGCGGTCGAAACGGCCATCGTCTTCCTCCAGGTCCTCGTTCGTGAGCTTCAGTTCTTCCCGGCGCGGCGCCCGGACGCCACCACGAGGCCGGGGCCCTTCGCGCCCGGCTCGGGCGGCAGCGCACGGGCGCCCGCGTCGCGCAGGCCCGCGCCCGAGAGCAGGGCCGCGAGCTCGGCCGGCTCCCAGCCGGGCCGGGCCTGGCCCATGCGCCGCCGGAGCGCCTCGTCCCCGTGGCGCGCGGCCTCGAGCACCACGAGCCGCGCGCCGGGGCGGAGCACGCGCGCCGCCTCGCGGAGCGCGGGGGCGGGGTCGGGGAGGTAGGAGAGCACGAGCGCCGCGACCGCCGCGTCGCAGCTCGCGTCGGCGAGGGGCAGGGCCTCGAGCCGCGCCTCGTGGAGGACCACGTTCCGGTGCGCCGCGAGGCGCCGGCGCGCGGCCCGCAGCATGGCGGGCGACTGGTCCACCGCGACCACCCGGCGCACGCGCGGCGCGAGCTCCGCCGCGAGCGCGCCGGTGCCGCAGCCGAGGTCCGCGACGGTCCACTCCGGCGGCAGGAGGGCGAGCAGCGCCTCGAGCCCCACGCGGGCGCCGTACACCTCGGCGCGCAGCCGGTCCCACGCCCCCGCCGCGCCCGCGAAGAACCGCTGCGCCTCGTCGCGCCGCGCCTTCACCGCCTGGAGCCGCGCCGCGTCGGCGCGCACCGCCGGCCAGCCCTCCGCCTCCGCCCGGGCGAGGAGCCACAGGCGCCGCGCGCCCGGGTCGAGCGCCTCCGAGAAGCCGTAGAGGCTCTGGGTCCCCGCGCGCCGCGAGGCGAGCCAGCCGCGGTCGGACAGGATCTTGAGGTGGCGGGAGACGGTGGACTGCGGGAGCGCGAGCACCTCGCACAGCTCGAGCACCGACAGCTCCTTCTTCTCGAGGGCGTGCAGGAGCCGCAGCCGCGTCGGCTCGGCGAGGCCGTCCATCCACCCGAGCAGGGCGTCCACGCGGGGCTGGGCGGCGGGGCCGTTCATCGATGCATCCGGATGAACGGATATATAGGCCGGCCGCGCGCCGGTCAAGCGGCGCGCCCGGAAAGGCGAAGGGCCCGCCCGGACGGGCGAGCCCTCGGATCCGGCGAGCGGCGCCCGCGCCCTACCCGCCCGCGACCGCCCGCACCTTCCCGCCGGCGGCCTCGCGGAGCGCGTCCTTCTTGTCCGTCTGCTCCCAGGTGAAGGACTTCTCGGTGCGGCCGAAGTGGCCGTAGGCCGCGGTCTTCTCGTAGATGGGGCGCAGGAGGTCGAGCCCCTCGATGATCTGGCGGGGCTGCAAGCCGAACACGGCCTTCACGGCCCGGGCGATGCGCGCCTCGGGCACCGTCGCGGTGCCGAAGGTGTCCACCATCACCGAGACCGGGTCCGCGACGCCGATCGCGTAGGCGACCTGCACCTCGCAGCGCCGCGCGAGCCCCGAGGCGACCACGTTCTTCGCGATGTGGCGCCCCATGTACGCGGCGGAGCGGTCCACCTTGGACGGGTCCTTGCCGCTGAACGCGCCGCCGCCGTGCCGCCCCATGCCGCCGTAGGTGTCGACGATGATCTTGCGGCCGGTGACGCCGGTGTCGCCCATGGGGCCGCCGATGACGAAGCGGCCGGTGGGGTTGATGTAGATCTTGGTCTTCCGGTCGACGAGCCGCTTCGGCAGCGCCTTCGCGATGACCTCCTCGCGGATGGCCGCGTGGAGCCGCTTGTTCGAGATCTCCGCCGCGTGCTGCGTCGAGACCACCACCGTGTCGATCCGCACCGGGCGGCCGTCGTGGTACTCGACGGACACCTGGCTCTTGCCGTCCGGCCGGAGGAAGTCGAGGCCGGCGCGGCGCGCCTTCGCGAGCTGGCGGGTGACGGCGTGGGCGTACTGGATGGGCGCCGGCATGAGCTCCGGCGTCTCGTCGCAGGCGTAGCCGAACATCATCCCCTGGTCGCCCGCGCCGCCCGTGTCGACGCCCTGCCCGATGTCGGGCGACTGCTGGTCCACCGCGACGAGCACGCCGCAGGTGTTCCCGTCGAAGCCCATCTGCCCGTCGGTGTAGCCGATGCGCTTCACGACCTCGCGGGCGAGCCGCGGGTAGTCGATGCGGGCGGTGGTGGTGATCTCGCCCGCGATCATGACGTAGCCGGTCTTGAGCAGCGTCTCGCAGGCGACCCGCCCGCGCTTGTCCTGCGCGAGCACCGCGTCGAGGACGGCGTCGGAGATCTGGTCGGCCATCTTGTCGGGGTGGCCCTCCGTCACGGACTCGGAGGTGAAGAGGCTGTCGGCGATCATGGGGCTTGGGGCTCCTCGCGGGGGGGTGCGAAGGTACGCGCTCCGGCGTGCGCCGGTCAACGGGGCGGGGCGTCGCGGAGGGCGCGGGATCATCCCTGCGCCGCGCCGAGCCCCCCCTCCTCGGCGAGGAGGCCCGGGAACCGCCGGATCATCTCGGCCCGCACCTCGCGCTCGATGTCGTCGGCCACCGTCAGGCCGAGGAGGCGCTCGACGAGCGCCCGCCCGTCCGCCGCCCGCGCGGCGCGGACGATCCGCTTCACGAAGGGGATCGAGGGGCCGTTCATGGAGAGCTCGGACACGCCGAGCCCGATGAGGACGAGGGCGTTCACGGGCTCGCCCGCCATCTCGCCGCACATCGAGACGGGCACCCCGGCGGCGCGCGCCGCGTCGCAGATGCCCTTCAGCATCCGCACCACGGCGAGGTGGAGGGGCTTGTAGAGGTAGGCCACGTCCTTGTTCTGCCGGTCGATGCCGATCGTGTACTGGATGAGGTCGTTCGTCCCGACGGAGAAGAAGTCGCACTCCTTCGCGAGCCGGTCCGCGATCATCGCCGCGGAGGGGAGCTCGATCATGATGCCGGTCGGGATCTGCGCCTTCATCGGCACGCCCTCGCGCTCGAGCTCGGCGCGGGCGTCGTCGAGGGCCTTGCGGGCGGCGCGGAGCTCGGCCACGCCCGAGATCATCGGGAACATGATCTTGAGGTTCCCGTGCACCGAGGCGCGCAGGAGCGCGCGCAGCTGCGCCCGGAACAGCTCCGGCTGCCGCAGGCAGTAGCGGATCGCGCGCAGGCCGAGGGCGGGGTTCTCGGCGTGGATGCGCATGCCGGCGGGCAGCTTGTCGCCCCCGAGGTCGAAGGTGCGGATGGTCACCGGCCGCGGCGCGAGCGCCTCGAGGATGCGCCGGTAGTTCTGGTAGTGCTCCTCCTCGGTGGGGAGGTCGCCGCGGCCGAGGAAGAGGAACTCGGTGCGGTAGAGCCCCACCGCCTCGCCGCCGTGGCTGAGCAGGCTCGGCACCTCCTCGGCGAACTCGATGTTGCCGGCGAGCCGCACGGTGACGTCGTCCTGGGTGCGCGCCGGGAGGTCGCGGGTGCGGAGGAGCTCCACCTCCTCGGCCCGGAAGCGGGCCTGGGCGGCCTCGTAGTCGGTGCGCTCGCCCGGGGTCGGGTTGATGACCACCACGCCCCGGCTGCCGTCCACCACGATCCAGTCGCCGCGGTCGGCGAGGGAGGTGATGCGCCCCACCCCGACCACGGCCGGCACCTCGAGCGCGCGCGCCACGATGGCGGTGTGCGAGGTCTTCGCGCCCGCGTCGGTGACGAACGCCGCCACCTTCCGCTCGTGCAGGAGGAGCGCCGTGTCCGCCGGGGAGAGGTCGTGCGCGACGACGATGGCGCCCTCCGGCGGCACCTCGTCCACGTCGGGCGTCTGGCCGAGCAGGTTCTTGATGATGCGCTCGCCCACGTAGTCCACGTCGGCGCGCCGCTCCTTGAAGTACTCGTCGGCGTGCTCGTGGAACGCGCTCTTGATCTTGCGGACGGCGCGCTTCACCGCCCACTCGGCGTTCAGCCGGTCGTCGCGGATGAGCCGCTGCGCCTCGAGGACGAGCATCTCGTCCTTCAGCATCATCCGGTGCATGTCGATGATGGCGGTGTGCTCGGCGGTGCCGGGCACGCCCTCGGCGGCGCCCTCCACCTTCTCCTTCACCTCGGCGAGCTGGATGTCCGACAGCTCGAGCGAGGTGCGCAGCCGCGCCAGCTCGGTCTCGACCTCCTCGGGCGCCAGCCGCCGCTTGGGCGTGCGCACGCGCCGCCGCTCCACCGACCAGCACCGCCCGATGGCGATGCCCGGCGAGGCGGCGATGCCGACGAGGATGGTGGTCCCGGCGGGCGTCATCTCTCCCCGAACCCGTTCTCTATCACCTTCGCGAGGGCGAGCATGGCCGGCTCCGCGTCCTCTCCGTCGCAGGAGACCTTGATGGTCGACCCCTTGGCGGCGGCGAGGGTGAGGACGCCCATGATGCTCTTGCCGTTCACGCTCGAGCCGTCCTTCTCGACGTGGATCTCCGAGCGGTAGCGGTTCGCCACCTGGACGAGCTGCGCCGCCGCGCGGGCGTGCAGGCCGAGCGCGTTCACGATGACGAAGGTCCGCTCCGAGCGCGCCATGCCGCTAGCTGCCTCCCTGCAGACGGCCGACGACCACGGCCGCGCCGATGCCCGCGAGGACGGCGATGTACGCGGTGGGGAGGAGCCGGGCGCCGCGCGCGAGCGCGACGTACCCCCCCGCCGCGGCCAGCGCCGCGAACAGCGCCGCCGGCCCCCCGGCCAGCGCGGCGCTCCGCACCACGACGACGCCGGCCGCGAGGCCGCACAGGGCCGCCCCGGCCGCCCGCAGCCGGTCGGCGGCCGTCGGCAGCCCGAGCCTCGAGATGTCCCCCACGATGGCGTCGCCCTTCAGGTACCCCGCCCTGAAGAGCCGGACGCGCAGGACGAGGTGGATCGCGTTGTACACCACGATCGCCCCGAGGATCCCGGGCCATCCGACCAGCATCGCCCCGAGCGCGGCCACCGCCCCGAAGAACGGCCGCAGCGCCGTCCAGAAGAAGCCGTCGCCCAGGGCGGCGAGCGGACCCTGCAGGGTCTGCTTGTACTGGAGCGGCTGCTGCCCGGGCTCCGCGCCGGCGGCCACCCGCTCCTCGTGGTGGATGGCGCCGCCCACGATGGCGGCCGCCATGTACGGGTGGCAGTTGAAGAAGTGGAGGT
The DNA here is from genome assembly GCA_963737085.1 of uncultured delta proteobacterium. Taxonomy (GTDB): domain Bacteria; phylum Myxococcota; class Myxococcia; order Myxococcales; family Anaeromyxobacteraceae; genus Anaeromyxobacter. Next base: position 802,702 of record CAVTRR010000009.1, on the reverse strand, counting down.
GCCGCCGCAGCGCCTCCTCGCGCCGGTCGGCGTCGGGGTAGAGCGCGCGCAGCGCCGGGTCGATCGCGTAGGCGAACCCGAGGTTCTGCATGCCGCGCCGGTTCCAGGCGGCCTGCAGGAAGAGGCAGCGCCAGAAGACGCGCGCGAGGGTGTGCCCCGGGACCTTCGGCGGCGGGGTCACGTGGCCCCTCCCCGGCCGAGGAGCGCCGCCACGAGCGCCGCGACCACCGCCGCGGCGAGGCCGGCGAAGAACAGCGCCGGCGCGGTGCGGGCCCGGAGCGCCTTCGCCCCCGAGGCGCAGGCGAGCGCCGCGAAGCCGTAGTAGCCGAGGCGGAGCGGGCCGGCCGCCTCCGGCACGCGGCCCAGGAACGCGGGGATGGCCGTGCTCGCAACGGCCGCGCCCGCAGGGGCGAGGACCGCGGCGATCGAGAAGGGGAGGACGAGGCCGTAGAGGTTCGCCCGCACCGCCGTGCGGGGGTGGTGGTGCGCGAGCTCGGCCTCCGCCCGGGCCGCGAGCCGCTCGTTCCAGATCTCGACGAGCCGGTCCGCCTTGCGGCCGAGGAGCGCGAGCGGGGCGCAGAGGAGCACGGCGAGGGTCGCGATCTCGGGGGTCGCGCCCCCGAGCGCGCGGCCGGCGAGGACCGTCCCCCCGGCGATGGCGGCGGTGCCGAGCGCCTCGTGGACCGGGAGGGCGGCCCCGAGGTTCACGGCGCCGAGCCAGAGGAGCTCGAGCGGGGCGGCGACGAGGAGCCCGCCCTCGAGGTCGCCGAGCGACCAGCCGACCAGCGGCGCGAGCGCGATCGGCCGGGAGAGCATGGCCTGCAGGAAGCCCTTGCGTTCCACGGCCGCCAGGCCGGCGACGAGAGCCAGGACGAGGTAGCCCAAGCCCGGACAGTCTAACCTAAGGCGGCGCGGCGTACCGGCGTTCGATCTCGCCCATCCCGGCGGGGGTCTCGGAGGGGATCGCGCGCGCCTCGATCTCGAAGCCCGCCGCGGCGAGATCGCGCAGCAACCCCAGGTCGGCGTCGGCGAGGAACACCGAGGGGGTGACCGGGCGCCGCCCGGGGGCGAAGTGGACGTTCCCGAGGTTCACCCGGGGGGCGAGGGCGGGGACGAGCCCGCCTTCGTGCGCGGCGGCGAGCGCGACCACGTCCCGGACGAGCACCAGGACCCGGGCCGGCGACGCGGCGAGCGTCGCCCACGGCGCCTCGGCCACGCGCAGGATCCGGGCGGGCAGCTCCGGCGGGACGCAGAGGGTCATGGCCGCGCGCGCGAGGTCGCTCGCGGCGGCCTCGTCGTCGGCGACGACGACCTCGCCGATCCGCAGCTTCGGGACCCACGTCTCGAGGATCTGGCCGTGGAGGAGCCGGTTGTCGACGCGGACGAGGGCGATCACGGGCGCTTCGCGCTACTGGCGCGTCTTCTGCGCGCGGCTGCGGAGGAGCTCCGAGGCGAGCGTGATGTTCTTCTGCCCGTACGCGGCGACGAGCTCGGCCGCGGCGCGGAGCGAGAGGCTCTCGGCGCGCGCCGTCGCGAGCTTCAGGATCATGGGGAGGTTCACCCCGGTGACCACCTCGACCTTCTCGTCGAGGAAGGTGAGGGCGAGGTTCGCCGGGGTGCCGCCGAACATGTCCGTGAGCACGAGGACGCCCGCGCCGGCGTCCACGCGCTTCACCGCCTCGGCGAGGCGCACGCGCGCGTCGTCCATGGAGGTCTCGGCCCCCACCGCCACGGCCTCGCACTGCTCGAGGCGACCCACGATCGCCTCCGCCGTGCGGAGCATCTCCTCCGCGAGCCGTCCGTGCGTGGCGACGACGAGTCCGACCATCTCGAGCCCCTCTGCGCGACGGCCTTCCGCCGGCGCGGGCGTACCATAGCCGCGAGTCGCCCTCGAGGCCAGCGGTCCGGACCGGCGGCTACTCCTTGTCGACGTCGCGGTGCCAGAGGCGGACCGGCTGCCCGCCCGCCTCCAGCCGCTCGGCGAGCGCGCCGGCGACCGCCACCGACCGGTGCTTTCCCCCGGTGCAGCCGATCGCGAGGGTGAGGTAGCTCTTCCCCTCGGTGCGGTAGCGCGGCAGGAGGAAGCCGCACAGATCGAGGAGCCGGTCGAGGAACGCCTTCGCGTCGGGCTGGCCGAGGACGAACTCGGACACGCGCGGGTCGGTCCCCGGGAAGGGCTTCAGCTCCGCGATGAAGTAGGGGTTCGGCAGGAACCGCACGTCGAGCACCATGTCGGCGTGCGTGGGGATGCCGAAGCGGAAGCCGAACGAGACGACGGTGACGCCGAGCCGCGCCCCCTCGCCCGCCACGAAGCGCCGCGTGACGAGCCGCTTCAGCTCGTGGACGTTGAGCGTGGTCGAGTCGATCACCTCGTCGGCGATGACCTTCAGGTCGGCCAGGGCGCGGCGCTCCGCGGCGATCCCGTCCGGGACCGTGCCGCTCTCGCCCGCGAGGGGGTGGCGCCGGCGCGTCTCGGAGTACCGGCGCACGAGCGCCTCGTCCGAGGCCTCGAGGAACAGCACCTGGACGTCGCTCCCCTTCTGGCGCACCTCCTGGATGATGCGGGGGGCCTCGGCGAGGAAGCGCCCCTCGCGGGCGTCCACCACGAGGGCGATGCGCGAGACCTCGCCGGCGGTGTGGTCGGAGAGCTCGAGGAGCTTCTCGAGGAAGAGGATGGGCAGGTTGTCGACGCAGTAGAAGCCGGCGTCCTCGAGGGCGCGCAGCGCCGTCGACTTCCCCGAGCCGGACACGCCGGTCAGGATGACCACCTGCGGCCCGGCGGCGAGGACGGGCGTGGTCACGGGGCGCGCTCGCGCTGTGCGGAGATGGCGATCACTCGACGTCGATCTCCCCCACCCGGCCGCCCGGAGCGAGGGCGATGGCGCGGTTGAGCCGCTCCTGGAACTCCCGCGCCGAGTGGTGGCCCTGGAGCTTCAGGAGGTGGTTGCGCGCCGCGACCTCCACGATGGTGGTCATGTTGCGCCCCGGCCGGACCGGGACGATGAGCATCGGGATCTCCACGTCGAGGATGCGGAACTTCTTCTCCTCGACGCCGAGGCGGTCGTACTCGACGTTGGGATCCCACTCCACGAGCTCGAGGACGATCTCGATCTTCTTCCGCTCGCGGATCGAGGCGACGCCGAAGAGGTCCTTGATGTTGATGATGCCGAGGCCGCGGATCTCCATGTGGTGCTTGATGATCTCGGAGCCGGCCCCCTGCACCGAGTCCGGCGAGCGGCGCTTCACGTCGACGATGTCGTCCGCCACGAGGCGGTGGCCGCGCATGACGAGGTCGAGGGCGATCTCGCTCTTGCCGATGCCGGACTTGCCGAGGAGGAGGATGCCGACGCCGAAGACGTCGAGGAGCACCCCGTGCATCGAGGTCTGCGCGGTGAGGATGTCCTCGAGGTAGTTCTGCACGCTCTCGATGAACGTCGAGGAGAGGTGGCTCGTGCGCAGGATCGGCACGCCCGCCTCCTCCGCGGCGGCGATCATCTCCGCCGGCACGTCGAGCCCCTTCGTCACGACGAGGCAGGCCACGTCCGCCGCGAAGAAGCTCCGGAGGACGTCCACCGCGCGCTCGCGCGGCAGCGTCCCGAGGTAGCTCATCTCGGTGTTGCCGAACACCTGCACCCGCTCCTTGTGCAGGTACTCGGTGAACCCCGCGAGGACGAGCCCCGGCTTCTGGATTCGCGAGGAGCTGACCCGGCGAGAGAGCCCCTGCCTGCCCGCGACGAGCGTGAGGCGGAGGTCGAAGTTCTTGTCGTCGAGGAGCGCCCCGACCCGGATCGCTTCCATTGCGGGCGGAGTCTAACCCGCGCTCGCCGGCGCTCGCCACCTCGCTCGCGATGGGCTATCGCGCGACGGGGTCGGCGAGGAGCGCGTCCGCGAGGGTGGGGAGGGCGTCCAGGAACGCCTCGTCGCCCGCCCGGCGCAGGCGCTCGGAGACCGAGGCCGCCGCCCGGCCCCGCTTCGGGTCGAGGGCGGAGAGGTTCACGACGAGCGACTCCCCCACCCGGCCCAGGCTCCCGTGGACGATCCGGTCGGCGCCGAGCGCCCCGCCGATCTCGGCCATGCAGCCGGAGTCGCTGCAGCCGAGCATCTGGCGGGTCTTCTCGAGGCCGAGCAAGGCCGCCACGTCCGACTGCGTCAGCACCGAGACCCCGGGGCGCCTGCGGAGCTCGCCGGCGAGGGCGTCGCCGAGCAGCCGCGCGGTCGTCTCGGGGACGCCGCCCAGCGGCGCGAGCGGCAGCACCACCACCTTGAGCGTCCGCCCGGCGCGGGCCGCGGTCTCGCGCGCGCACACGACGCGCACGGTGGTCGGCTCCCACAGCGGCGCGCGGAGCACGGCGAGCGCGCCGAAGCTCGTGAGCAGCTGCCCGACGGCGTTCGCCAGGGTGACCTGGTTCTCCACGAGAGCGACGCCCGCGGGGCACATCTCGGCGAGCTTCACGGCGCGGGACCCGGCGATGGTCCCCCCGAGCACCCCGTGTTGCCAGCGCTCGCGCGGCGCGCCCGGCTCCGGCGAGACGCCGCGCCGCTCGTAACGGATGGTGTAGCAGCCGGAGAGGGCCAGGGCGGCGAGCGCCGCCGCGGCGGGGGCCCGGGCGCCCCTCATCGCGCCACCTCCGCGCACTCCACGACCACCCGGCGCGGCGACCAGAGCCCCACGGTGGCGACCTCCGCGACCCAGTGGAGCGGCCCCGCCTCGTTCCGGAAGCGCGCGACGCCCTCGGGGCAGGCGGCGTCGAGGTCGACGCGCGGGCGCCCGGCGAGCCCCCACAGCCAGAAGTGGACGGTCTTCTCGTAGCGGCGCTGCGAGGGAGGGCGGCCCGCGTCGTAGCGGACGGCGTGGCACGCGGCGAGCCCCAGGGCGAGCGCGGCGAGTAGCGCGATTCTCTTCACGGACCTTCCTCCCGCACGGGAGCGTACCGGGAGTTCCCGGCCGCTCGCCAGCCCGTTCATCCCCGGTGGGGCGGCGGGGCCCCCTCGGCCCCCCGCAACCGCGCGTTGACGCTATGCTGCGCCGGTCACTAGATTCCCGCGCCGATGCAGCTCAAGATCCTCTACCACGGCAACTGCTTCGACGGCTGCGCCTCGGCGGCGCTGTTCGGCCGGTTCTTCGTCGAGCGGGAGGGGGGTCGCCCCGGGGCCGTCTCCTTCGTCCCGCTGCACCACCAGCAGGGCGACGCCTTCCCGCCGGGCGCCTTCGACGCGGACGTGAACGCCTGCGTGGACTTCCGGTTCTCCGCCTCCCCGAGCCTTCACTGGTGGTTTGATCACCACGCGAGCGCGTTCCCCTCGCCCGCCGACCGTGCCGCCTTCGAGCGGGACGCCGGCGGCCGGAAGTTCTGGGATCCCGCGGCGCCGAGCTGCACGGGCTTCATCGCCCGCACCCTCGCCGAGCGCTTCGGCTGGACCGCCCCCGACCTCGGGGAGCTCGTCCGGTGGGCGGACGTCATCGACGCGGCCCGCTTCCCCTCGGCCGCGATGGCGGTGCGGCTCGAGGAGCCGGCCCTCCGCGTCATGGCGCTCCTCGAGGCGACGAAGGACCCACAGGTCCCCACCCGGGTCATCGAGGCCATGCAGCACCGGCCGCTCGCGGAGATCGCCGCCGAGCCGTGGGCGGCGGGGCCCCTCGGGCCCATCCTCGAGCGCCACCGCGCCGCGGTGGACACGGTGCGGCGGCTCGCGCGCGTCGAGGGCGGCGTCGTCACGGTGGACCTCGCCGACGCGGGCGTGGAGGGCGGCGCGAACAAGTTCATCACGTACGACCTCTTCCCCGAGGCGCGCTACACCGTCACCGTCACGCGGGACCCGAAGCGCACGAAGGTCTCCGTCGGGTCGAACCCGTGGGCGCGCCCGCCGCGCGCGCACGACATCTCGAAGCTGTGCGAGCGCTACGGGGGCGGCGGCCACCCGGTGGTGGGCGCCGTCTCGCTCGGCGCCGACGCGCTCGAGGACGCCCGCCGCATCGCGCGCGAGATCGCGGCGGCGCTGCGCGTGGAGCCGAGCGGACCATGACCCCGGGCCAGTACATCCTCGTCGTGGACGACGACCACGACTTCCGCGAGGCGCTCTCCGAGGTGCTGACCGAGGCGGGCTACCCGGTCCAGCAGGCGGAGAACGGCGAGGTCGCGCTCGCGCGCGTGGGCGACGAGGCGCCCGGCATCGTGCTCCTCGACCTCAAGATGCCGGTCCTCGACGGCTGGGGCGTCATGGAGCGCATGCGCGGCGACGCGAGGAGCGCCGCCATCCCCATCCTCATCCTCTCCGCCTACGGCTTCGAGTGGGAGGCCGAGCTGCTCGGCGCGCAGGGCTACATCCCGAAGTCGGTCGGGATGGACGAGATCCTGGAGCGCGTCCGCAAGGCGGCGGGCTCGCCGCCGCTCAGGCACTAGCGCCGCGCACGGCGCCCCTCACAGCTCGAAGGTGCGGAAGCGCGCGTCGCGCGTCCGCTTCAGCACCGGAATGGCGACGTTGTAGACCGGGACGCCGTTCGGGGTCCGCCCCTCCTCCACTCCGTGGTGCGCGTGCCCGTGGAAGACCGCGAGCGCGCCGAACGCGTCGCATGCCGACGCGAGGCGCGTCGTGCCGAGGAACGGCCGGAGCTGGGGATCCTCGCCATCCGTCGTGGCGGCGATGGGGGCGTAGTGCATGATCACCACCTTCTTCGGCAGGTCGAGCTGGGCGAGCGCGGCCTCGAGCTTGAGCGCCTCGTTCACGGCCTCCTGCACGAACGCCTTCACCACGGGTTCGCCGAACGCCTGCAGCAGCCCGCGATCGAAGCCGCCTCCGAACCCCTTCACCCCGGCGATGCCGAGGCGCTTGTCGAAGATCGCGTGGTCGCCGTCGAGCACCGCCACCTTCGCCCCCGAGAGGATCCGCACGATCTCGCGCACGACGTTGCCCTCGAAGTCGTGGTTCCCGAGCACGGCGGCGCAAGGCACCCGCAGCTGCTCGAGCGCCTCTGCGAGCGTCTGCGCCTCCTCGACGAGGCCGTGGTCGGTGAGATCGCCGGCGAGGACGAGCCCCTCCGCCTCGCCGTTCACCATCTTGACGAACTCGCGGAAGCGGCCGTGCTGGTCCTGGCGGCAGTGGAGATCAGCGGCCGCCGCCAGCCGGAACGTCGCGTTCGCTTCCGCCATCGCTCGCCACCCCCCCGCACCGCTCCGCCTCGTCCCAGCGCCGGCCGTCCTCGTAGCCGAGCTGCGCGAGGTCGTGCCGGTACTGCACCCGCGAGATGAGGTTCCCGCGGCAGAGCGCGCGCGGGTGATCCGTCCCGAGCTCCTCCGTGATGCGGCTCGTGAGCGCGTCCATGACGCGGTCGGGGACCTTCGAGCGCTCGCCCGGGTAGGCGAACCGGAAGAGCATGAGGTGCGAGAAGAGCACCTCCCAGTACCGGTCGAAGCGGAAGAGCAGCCGGTCCCAGTCGAGCTCCTCGCCCACCGCGCGGAGGAGGTGGTTCACGTCGGCGCCGTCGTAGCGCTCGCGCTCGAGGACGAAGGCCTTCGACCAGATCATCTCCTCGGGGGGCGCGAGGAGCACGTCCACCCCCATGACCCGGGTCGGGCGGGCGTGCTCGAACCAGAGGTCGTCCACCACCGCGACGCCGTTGCCCGAGGAGAAGATGAGGTCCACGAACCAGTCGCCCCGGTAGCCCTTGCCGATCCAGGCCGGGTCCTCGAGCTCGGTGCGGAACCCGGCGCGCTCGAGGACGGCGAAGGCGTCCTCGAGGTCCCGCTCGCGCAGGAACAGGTCGAGGTCCTTCGTGTCCCTGAAGATGCCGGTGTACTCGCAGAACGCGTAGGCGCCGGCGACGAGGACGGGCACATGGGACGCCGCGAAGGCGCGGAGCGCGTCGGCCCGCGCGTCGAGCTCTTCCTGGGTCCGGCCGCTGGCGGGGAGGTCTTCCCGATCCGGGGTGAAGGGCATGCCGAGAAGATGGCGCGGGGGGCTGCGCGGCGGAAGGCCGCGGGAGCGCCGCGTCGGGTGGGGGGCGCGCGCTTGCCCGGACCGCCCGGCGGAGCCACGTTCGAGCGGGGGAGGGCGCGATGCGGCTCGGGGCGGCGGTGCTGGCGTGGGCGCTCGCCGCGGCGGGGTGCGAGCGCGCCGCGGGGCCGGCGCCGGAGCCCGCCCCCGAGGCGGCGCCCGGGCCGCCGGCCGGGCCGAGGGCGAGCGGGCGTCCGGACGCCGCGGGGGCGGGCGGGCGGCGCGGCGACCGCCACGCCCGCGCCGCGGCCCGGCGTTCACGTGTCGTGAAACGCGTCGAGGGGACGCTCGCGCGGGCCGACGCGCGGCAGGTGGTGATCCGGGCCCCGGGGGCGCCGCCGGTGACGCTGCGGGTGGCGCCGAGCACCACCGTCACGGTGGGCGGCCGCCCCGCGGGCGTCGCCGCGCTGCGCGAGGGCGCCGAGGTGCGTGCCTCGTACCGGCCGGGCGACGGCGGCCGGCCGACCGCGATCGCCATCGAGGCGCGCGACGGGGGCCGCCCCGCTCCGCCGGCCCGGCCCGCCCCGTCCGCCGAGCCCGAGGATCCCTTCCCGGCGCCGCCGAGCGACGGCTAGTCGGCGCCCTCCGGCGGATCGGGGTCCCGGTCGCGGCGGGAGGGGCGGCCGGCGAGGTCGGCGGGGACGACCGCGCGATCCCCGAACCGGCCGGCGAGGTCGTCGAGCGCGGCGTTCAGCGCCCGCCGCCGCCCCTCCTCCGGCGTGGGCGGGGGCGCGGCGCCGAAGAGGTCGAGCTGGTCGCGCTCGCCCTCCGCGGCGAAGCCGGACACGGAGATCCCGGTGAGCCGCACCGGCCGCGTGAGCTCCACCCGCGCGAGGAGGCCGCGGGCGGCGTCGAAGAGCGCGCGCCCGTCGTCGGTGGGGCGCTCGAGGGTGAGCCGGCGCGTGACGAGCGTGAAGTCCGCGTACTTCACCTTGAGCGTGACGACGTGCCCGGCGAGCCCCGCCTCGCGCAGCCGCCGGCCCACGCGGCCGGCCTGGGCGAGCAGCTCGGGCTCGAGCGCCCCCCGGCCGGTGAGGTCCTCCCCGAACGTGTCCTCCGCCCCGATCGACTTCGCCGCCTCGTCGGGGACCACCTCGCGCGGATCGTCGCCCGCCGCCAGCGCGCGGAGCCCCCGCGCGTGCGACGCCCCGAGCGCCGCCGCGAGGGCGGTCTCGGGCGCGCGCGCGAGGTCGCCGATGGTGGCGACGCCGAGCTTCCGCAGCGCCTCCTCGGTCACGTGGCCGACGCCCCACAGCCGCCCGACCGGCAAGGGCGCGAGGAACCCGGCCGTCCCGCCCGCGGGCACCACCACGAGGCCGTCGGGCTTGCCGAGGTCGGTCGCGATCTTCGCGGCGAGCTTCACCTCGGCGACGCCGGCGGAGACCGCGAGGCCGCACTCGCCGCGCACGGCCGCCTTCACGGCCCGGGCGATCTCCTCGCCGCCGCCGTGCAGGGCCCGGCTCGCGGTGACGTCGAGGAACGCCTCGTCGAGGGAGAGGGGCTCGACGAGCGGCGTGTAGCGCCGGTAGATGCCGAACACCCGCTCCGAGAGCCCGGCGTAGCGATCGAAGCGCGGGGGCAGGAACACGCCGTCCGGGCAGAGCCGCCGGGCCCGCGCCGTGGGCATCGCGGAGCGCACGCCGAAGCGGCGCGCCTCGTAGCTCGCGGCGCACACGACGCCGCGCCGCGACGGCCCGCCCACGATCACCGGCCGGCCGCGCAGCGCCGGATCGTCGAGCTGCTCCACCGAGGCGTAGAACGCGTCGAGATCCAGGTGGAGGATCGTGCGGGGCCCCGGCATCGCCCTTCCTTCTACAGGGGAGGGCCCACGTGGGCACCCCATCGGTGACTCGACGGGTCTTGACCACCGTCAACTCGCCCGGTAAGTACGCCTTTGCATGGACGGCTCCGTCCAGAATCGCCGTGTCGGGCCGCCCCGCGCGGGGATCGCGGAGCGGATCTGGGAAGCCGCGCGCGCCGAGTTCTCGAAGCGGGGCTACCACGGCGCGCGGGTGCAGGGGATCGCGCGCGGCGCCTCCTGCAACGTCGCCCTCATGTACCGTCACTGGACGTCGAAGCGGGCGCTCTACCTCGACGTCCTCAGGTCGGTCTGGCTCTCGGCGGCCGGCGAGATCGCGCGGCTGCTCGAGGAGCGGCCGGAGGGCGCGAGCGCCGTCGTCGGCGCCTGCCTCGACGCCATGATGCGCGATCCGATGGGCGCGCAGATCCTCGTGCGCGAGGTCCTCGACGGCGCGCCGTTCCTCACGCAGCTCGCCGACGGCGAGCCCGCGCTCCTCGAGCCGGTGCGGCGCGCGGGGGCGGCGCTCGCCCCGCGGGCGAACGGAGACGGGTTCGATCCCGTGCTCGCCGTGGTGACGGTCGGCGGCCTCGCGGCGCTGGTGGCGTCCGCGGGCGAGGCCGACCACGCCTTCGGCGGCGTGCACATCGCGCCGGAGGCGTGGCGGCGCCACGTCTTCGACCTCCTCGTGAACGGCGTCGGCGGGCATGCATTAGAGCGGGAGTGCTCGGCTCACCGGCGCGTCGCGGCGCGGGTTGCGGGGTCGCCTGAGGCGCTCTAGTCTCCCGCGCCATGCGTGCGGACGTCGTCGTGGTGGGAGCGGGCGTGCAGGGCTCGTCGGTCGCCCTGCGCCTCGCGCAGGCGGGCAGGAAGGTCGTCGTGCTCGAGCGCGCCATCCCGGGCGCGGAGGCCTCGAGCGCCGCGGGCGGGATCCTCTCGCCGGGCGTCGAGGCGCTCGAGCCCGGGCCCTTCTACTTCCTGTGCCGCGCCTCCCTGGAGCGCTACCCCGCGTTCGTCCGCGAGGTCGAGGCGCTCTCGGGGATGTCCGTCGGGCTGCGCGGCGGCGGCACCCTCGAGGTCGCGCTCGACGACGACCACGCCAAGGTCCTCGCCGCCCGCGCCGAGAAGCTCGTTCGCCACGGGCTGCCGGTGGAGGTGCTCGACGACGCCGCGGTGCACCGCCTCGAGCCCGCCGTCTCGAAGGAGGCCCGCGGCGCCCTGCACTTCCCGGACGAGGCGTCGCTCGATCCGCGCCTGCTCGGGCGCGCGGTGTACGTCGCCGCCGCGCGGGCCGGCGCGACGTTCGTCACGGGGCAGGTCCGCCGCATCGTCTCCGAGGGCGGGCGCGCGGTGGGCGTCGACCACGAGGCGGGGCGCATCGACGCCGAGGTCGTCGTGCTCGCCGCCGGCAGCTGGAGCATGCAGGTGGAGGGGCACGGGCTTCCCCCGGGCTCCGTGCGCCCGGTGCGCGGGCAGATGGCGGTGCTCGACACGCGCCCGCCGCTCCTCTCCCGCGTGGTCTTCTCGGGGCACGGCTACGTCGTGCCGCGCTCCGACGGCCGCGTGCTGTGCGGCTCGACCATGGAGGAGGTCGGCTTCGAGAAGGCGGTGACCGCCGGCGGCCTCCGCCACGTCCTCGAGGTCGGGATCGGGATCGCCCCGGCCCTGGAGCGCGCGCCGGTCGTCGAGACCTGGTCGAACTTCCGCCCGGCGAGCCCGGACGGCGAGCCGATCCTCGGCCCCGGCACGGTGCCCGGGCTGCTCTACGCGACGGGCCACTCCCGCAACGGCATCCTCCTCACCCCGATCACCGCCGACGCCATCGCCGCCGTGGCGCTCGGCCGCCCGCCGCCCGTCGACCTCGCCCCCTTCTCGGCCGCGCGGCTCGCCGGGATCCTCCGCCGGCGCTGACCCGCCCGCCGGCGCTTGTCCGGCGGCCGCGCCGCCCCCACGTTTCGGTGGAGGTGCGCGCCGCCCCCGACCTGCACGCCGTGGAGGAGCGGCTCTTCGCGCGCCTCGCGCGGGGGCAGCTCCTGCTGCTCGTGGGCGCGGGCGCCTCGCGCTGGGCCGGGCTGCCGTCGTGGCGCGAGACGGTGTGCGCCCTCGCCGAGGACCTCCCGTCCCCGCTGCGCGACCGCGTGCCGGGCGCCCGCGACCGCTTCGTCCCTCCGGGGCGCGACGAGCGGGTCTCCATGGAGTCCCTCCTGCGCATCCCCGAGGCGCACCGCTTCCTGTGCGGGGAGGCGCGGCTCGTGGAGCGGCTCTCGGCGCTCTTCGACACCTCCGGGATCGATCCCGCGGGGCTCCCGCTCCATCACGCCCTCGTGCGCCTCTCCGCCTTCGTCCCGGCGATCTACACCACCAACTTCGACGACCTCCTCGAGCGGACCTTCGCGTGGGCCGGCCGTCGCTGCCAGGTGGTGGCCGGTCCCGAGGACCTCAAGGCCTGGCGCGTCGACGAGGAGGGGGGCCGGTTCCTGCCGCGCTACCCGATCTACAAGCTGCACGGGACCCTCGGCCGGCCCGGCTCGCTCGTCGTCGGCGAGCAGGACTTCCTGCGGCGCTCCGACCTCGCCTCGAACCCCATCGACCTTCGCTTCTGCTCGGACGTGATGGGGCGCGAGCTGCTCCTCGTCGGCTACGGCTTCAACGATCCCAACATGCGCTGGATCTGGGCGAAGCTGCGCGACCTCGAGGTGCCGCCGGTGGGCTGGCTCCTCGAGCCCGGCAGCTCGACCGACCTCGAGCGCGTCACGATGGAGATGGACGGGATCGTCCGGGTGGACCTCGACGCGCGCGAGCCGGACCGCCCGCAGGAGCTGCTCCGCCTCCTCGACGCGCTCGCCGCCCGCGGCGAGCGCGATCTCCGCGCGCCGGCCGCGGGCGGCGCCGCTACTCCACCCAGTCCGCGATGAAGACGTTCGTCTCGCCCGGCCGGCGCCCGTTCCGGTTCGAGGCGAAGACGAGCTTCCGGCCGTCGGGCGAGAACATGGGGAACCCGTCGAACGCCTCGCTCGCGGTGATCCGCTCGAGGCCGGTCCCGTCGTCGTTCACCATGTAGACGTCGAAGTTCCGGCCGCGCGGATCGCCCACGTTCGAGGCGAAGAGGATGCGCCGCCCGTCCGGGTGGAAGAAGGGGGCGAAGCTCGCCGCGCCGAGCCGCGTCACCTGCCGCACGTCGCCGCCGTCCGCGTCCATCGTGAAGATCTCGAGCTTCCCGGGGCGCACGAGCTTGCGCGCGAGCAGGCGCCGGTACTCCGCCTCCTCCTCGCCCGGCGCCGGGCGGCTCGCGCGGAAGACGATGCGCTTCCCGTCGGCGGAGAAGAACGCCCCGCCGTCGTAGCCGGGCGTGTGCGTGAGCCGGGTGAGCGACGAGCCGTCGAGGCGCATCTTGTACAGCTCGAGGTCGCCGTCGCGCGTGGAGGTGAAGACGATCCACCCGTCCGCCGAGATCGTCGCCTCGGCGTTGTAGGCGCCGGGGGCCGGCGCGAGCGGGGCGACGTCGCTCCCGTCCGGCCGCGCCGTGTAGAGCTGGTAGTCGTAGAGCGCCCAGACGTACCCCTCGCTCATGTCCGGCCTGGGCGGGCACCCCGGGTCCGAGGCGTGCGTGGAGGCGTAGAGGAGGCGCGAGCCGTCGGGGAAGAAGTAGCCGCAGGTGACCCGGCCCTTCCCCGTCGAGACGCGGCGCACGCCCTGGCCGTCCGCGCCCATCACGTACTCCTGATCGCAGGCGGCGCCCTCCGGCGTCGCCTGGAACACGAGCGACGCGCCGTCGAAGCTGAAGTACGCCTCCGCGTTCTCGCCGCCGAAGGTGAGCTGGCGGACGTTCGCGAGGTGGCGCTCGCCGGGGAGCGCGAGGTCGGCCGCGGGCGAGGCGCGCTCCTCGCGCGCCGCGGGCGGGGAGGCGCGGGCGCAGGCGAGGAGCGCCGCGGCGAGGGCGAGGAGGGCGTGAGGGCGCATGGCGGGATGCTGCGCGAGGCGCGCCTGCGGATCGCGGCCCCCGAGGGGGCGGGAGCCACCGCTCTCCCTGCTCGCGCCCGCCCGCCCGCCCCAGCGGGGACCCCCCGTCTGGCTTCCCCTCCCCCCCTGTGGCAAGCTCGGCCCGATGTCCCGCCCGCTTGGCCGCGCGGTGCTGCTCCTCCTCACGGCCGCCTGCTCCCGCCCCGCACCCGCGCCTACTCCGGCGACGGTACCCCCGTCCGCCCGCGCCACCGGTCCCGCCGCGACCGCGGCGCGCACCACCGCCCCGAGCGAGACGCCGCGCGATCCCCCCGCGCTCGTGCGCTGCCTCCCCCGGGAGCCGCTCGCCTCGCCCGAGCTCCTCGCCGATGAGGGGGCCGAGGCGCTCCGCGCCGGCCGCGCCGAGCGGGCGCTCGCCTGCTCGGAGGAGGCGCTCCGCCTCTCGCCGCGGCTCGTCTCCGCGCTGGCCGCGCGGGCCGGGGCGCTCGCCGCGCAGGGCAAGGTGGAGCAGTCCCGCCTGGCCTGGGCGCGCGCGCTCGCGGTGGACCCGAACGATCCCGCCGCGCTCCTCGGCTCCGCGGAGCTCTACGTGCGCCGCCTCGGCCCGGCGCGGGACGCGCTCGAGCTGGGGCTCGAGCACGCGGTCCGCGGCGCGCGCGCGGCGGCGATCCGCAAGGACCGTGCGCTCGCCGCGCGCCTCGAGCTCGTCGCGGGCATGGCGGAGAACGACCTCGGCCGCAGCCAGCTCGCGCTGCCGCACCTCGAGCGCGCCGTGGCGACGCTCTCCACCGACGCCGACGCCGTCTACGAGCGCGGCGTCGCCCTCTACGAGCTGTGCCGCTTCGACGACGCCGAGCGCGCCTTCGAGCGCGCGCTCGCGCTCGCCCCCGACGATCCGTGGACGCTCCACCAGCTCGGCCTGCTCGCGGAGCGCCGCGGCCAGGCCGAGCGGGCCGGCGTCCTCTTCACGCGCGCGCGCAAGCTCGCGCCGGGCGAGTTCAGGGACGACCTGCCGGTGGACGCCGAGGCGTTCCGCGGCGAGGTGACCGCCGCCCTCGACGCGCTGCCCGAGGCGGACCGGCGCGCCCTCCAGGCGGTGCCCATCGAGGTGGAGGAGCTCCCCGACCAGGACGACCTGCTCGCGGTGGAGCCTCCCCTGTCGCCGTCGATCCTGGGGCTCTTCCGCGGCCCGGCCGAGGACGAGCCCTGCACCGCGGCCGACGGCCCGCGCTGCCGGGCCATCGTCCTCTACCGCAAGAACCTGCTCCGCTTCGCGCGCGACCGGAAGGAGCTGTCCGAGCAGGTCCGGGTGACGCTGCTCCACGAGCTCGGCCACCTGCACGGCGAGGACGACGAGGAGCTGCGCGCCCGCGGCCTCGAGTAGCGGGACGGACCGCCCTCAGCGCCGGCGCGGGGCGTTCGGATCCTCGTCGCCGCGGACGTGGACCGCGTCCACCTCGGGCGGCTCGGGCGGCTCCGGCTCGGAGAGGTTCGCGAGATCGTCCTCGCTGCCGGGGAGGTTCCCGCCCGAGTCGAGGCCGAGGGCGGTCGGGGCGGCGCCGCCGACGTTCGAGAGCGGCACGAGCTTCTCGTCCTCCTCCTCGGTGCGCTCCCGGGTGTCCCGCTCGCTCGGCCGGGCGGTGGGCTCCGGCGCTTGCGTCTCTTCGTCGGGAGGCGGTGTGCGTGGGCGGCGCGGCATGCTCCAAACCTAAACGGCCGATCGTGATCCGGAAGCAGGTACGCAGGGTGGGGGCCCCGCGCGACGGCGTGGGGGAGGGGCGCAGCCCCTCCTCGCTGGGTGCCGCGCAAGCCCGCCTTCCCCCGCTTCGTCTACGGGCGGGCGCAGCGCGGCGGGACCCAGCGCAGCGGGGGTGGGGCCCCGGCGGCTCCGCCGATGGGGCGGGGGTGCAACCCCCGTACGATCCTGGCCGGCGCGCCGCGGCGGGAGGGCCGGTCAGGCGAGGGTCCGGTAGAGCGCCTCGTAGCCGCGCGCGCTCCGGTCCCAGCTGAAGTCCTGGGCCATCCCCCGCAGGACGAGCGCCCGCCAGGCGCGCTGGTCGCGCCAGGCCTCGAGCGCCCGCCGCAGCGCGAGCAGCAGCGCGTGCGGCGTGTACTCGCGGAACTTGAAGCCGGTGCCGCGGTTCCAGCCGTCGAAGTCCTCGACGGTGTCGTCGAGCCCGCCCACGGCGCGCACGACGGGCGAGGTGCCGTAGCGCAGCGAGTACATCTGGTTGAGGCCGCACGGCTCGTACCGGCTCGGCATGAGGAAGACGTCGGCGCCCGCCTCGATGCGGTGCGCGAGCCCCTCGTCGAAGCCGATCCGCGCCGCCACCTGCGCCGGGTGGGCGGCCGCGGCCCGGCGGAACGCCTCCTCGTAGGCGTGGCTGCCGGTGCCGAGCACCGCCACCTGCGCCTCGCGCAGCACGATCTGCGGCAGCGCGGCGACGACGAGGTCCACGCCCTTCTGGTCGGCGAGGCGCGACACCATGCCGACGAGCGGCACGTCGGGGCGGACCGGCAGGCCGAGCTCCCGCTGCAGGGACGCCTTGCACGCGCCCTTCCCCGCGAGGTCGCGCGCCGAGTAGTGGGCGGGGAGGTGCGGGTCGCGCGCCGGGTCCCACTCGGCGACGTCGATGCCGTTCAGGATGCCGTGCAGCACCGCGCGCCGGTGGCGGAGCAGCGGGTCGAGGCCGGCGCCCTCCTCCGGCGTCAGGATCTCGCGGGCGTAGGTCGGCGAGACGGTGGTGAGCGCGTCGGCGAAGGAGAGCCCCGCCTTCATGAAGCTCAACTGGCCGTAGAACTCCATCGCGTCGACGTGGAAGACGTCCCAGGGGAGCCCGAGGAAGGGCAGCGCCTCCTTGGGGAAGACGCCCTGGTAGGCGAGGTTGTGGATCGTGAAGACCGTCCGCGCGCCGGCGAGGGCCGGATCGTGGGCGCGCTCGTGGCGCAGGAGCCACGGGCACAGCCCGGTCTGCCAGTCGTTCGCGTGGACGATGCGCGCCCGGCGCCCGAGGGCCGCGGGCACCGCCAGCGCCGCGCGGCAGAGGTGCGCGAAGCGCTCGGCGTTGTCGGCGTACTCGCGGCCGCCCTCGCCGTACAGGCCGGCGCGCGCGCCGAAGAAGCGCGGGTGGTCGACGAGCACCACCTCCGGCCGCCCCGCCTCCCGCCTCACCCAGAGCCCCGTCGCCTCGCCGCGCACGACGAGGCCCCGCTCCTCCCGCGCGAAGCCGGCGGCGGCCGCGTCGATCCCGCCGTAGCGCGGCGTCACCACGGTGACGTCGTGGCCGCGCGCGGCGAGGGCGCGCGGCAGCGCGCCGGCCACGTCGGCGAGGCCGCCGGTCTTCGACCAGGGGGCGACCTCCGAGGCGACGAAGAGGATCTCCATCCCGAGCGGCGGCGCCGGGCTAGCCGGGCACCTTGCGGAGGAACTCGGCCGCCTCCTCCGGCGGCACCGGGTTGATGTGGAAGCCCGAGCCCCACTCGAAGCCGGCCACCTGCGAGAGCGCCGGCATCACCTCGATGTGCCAGTGGTAGCTCGGGGAGGAGGCGTCGCGCAGCGGGTTCGAGTGGACGATGAAGTTGTAGGCGGGGTCCCCGAGCGCCGCGGCGAGGCGGCGCAGCGTCGTGCCGAGCGCCTGGGCGCACAGCCCGAGCCGCTCCTTCGGCTCCGCCTCGAAGTTCGACTCGTGCCGCTTCGGCACGATCCAGGTCTCGAAGGGGCTGCGCGGCGCGTACGGCGCGAAGGCCACGAAGTCGTCGTTCTCGTACACGAGCCGCGTGCGGTCGCGGCGCTCCTGCCCCACCACGTCGCAGAAGATGCAGCGCTCCTTCAGCGCGTGGTGGTGCCGCGCGCCCTCGATCTCCTCCTTCACGAGCCCCGGCACCACCGGGAGCGCGATGAGCTGGGAGTGCGCGTGGTCGAGCGAGGCGCCCGCGAGGTGGCCGTGGTTCTTGAAGAGGAGGATGTAGCGGAAGCGCAGGTCGTTGCGCAGGTCGAGGACGCGGGCCTTGAAGGCGAAGAGCACCTCCGTCAGCTCGGCGTCGCCGAGGTCCTTCGTCGCGCGCCCGTGCTCGGGCGTCTCGATGATCACCTCGTGCGCGCCGATGCCGTTCATCCGGTCGTAGATGCCGTCGGCCTGGCGGTCGAGGTCGCCCTCGATCTTGAGGGCGGGGAACCGGTTCGGCACGACGCGCACGCCCCAGCCCGGCGAGTTGGGCGGGGCGGACGGCGCGCGGCCGTGGACGTAGACCTCGCGCGGCGTCTTGTCCTCCTGGCCCGCGCAGAACGGGCAGACCGCTGGCTGCGCCGGAGGCGGGCAGCGCGCGAGGTCCGAGGGCCGGCGCGCGCGCTCGGTCGCGATGATCACCCAGCGGCCGACGATGGGGTCCCTGCGCAGCTCGGGCATGTCCTCAGGCCTCCCGCGCCGCCGCGACCGGGGCCGCGGGCGCGGCCGCCGGCCGGCGCAGCGTCATGCCGACGGCGGCGGTGAGCAGCATGAGCGCCGCGCCGCCCACGTAGGGCGCGCCCATCCACACGAGGTGGTAGGCCTTCGTCGCCGAGATCGGGCCGGCGATGCGGCCGAGGGCGGCGGCGGACTGGCCGATGCCGAGGGTGCCGCCCTGGTCCTCCGCCCGCGCGCTGCGCGAGAGGAGCGAGGAGAGCGCCGGCGAGGAGAGCCCGTTCCCGAAGGCGAGCGGGACGCACGCGGCGAGCAGGCCCGGCGTGCCCCCGGCGAAGGGGATGGCGGCGAGCGCCACCCCCTGCAGCGCCAGCCCCGTGACGAGCAGGGCCTTCTCGCCGAAGCGGCGCGTGAGCGGGCCGATGAGGCCGCCCTGCACGACGACGACGATGACGCCGATGAAGGCGAACACCCAGGAGACGTGGCGCTGGTCGAGGGCGTAGCGGTGCGCGGCCACGAGGGCGAAGGTCGCCTCCATCGCGCTGAAGGCCAGCACCGACACGAGGTAGATGAGGACGATGCGGCGGATGCCCGGCCGGCGCAGCTCGTCGAAGAGCGCGGGGAGGTGCGGGCGGCGGGCGCCGACGGTCCGCTCGGCCGGCTCGGGGAGCACGAAGAACGCGGCGACCCCGTTCAGGGCGGCGAGGAGCGCGGCGGCGTAGCCCGGGGCGGAGAGGGAGACGGCCGAGAGGAGCCCGCCCATGGCGGGCCCGAGCACGAAGCCGAGGCCGAAGGCGGCGCCGATGACCCCCATGCCCCGCGCGCGCCCCTCCGGCGGGGTCACGTCGGCGATGTACGCCTGGGCGATGGCGATGTTGGCCGTGGCGGCGCCGGCGAAGACGCGGGAGATGACGAGCCACTTGAAGTCCGGGGCCACCGCGTAGCCCAGGAAGCCGAGCGCGGTCATCGCGATGGAGAGGAGCAGGAGCGGGCGCCGCCCGTAGTGATCCGAGAGCCGCCCCCAGATCGGCGTGAAGACGAACTGCATGAGCGAGTAGCCCGTCATGAGCCACCCGATCTGATCGTCCGCCGCGCCGAGCCGCTCGGCGTAGAGCGCCATCACCGGGATCACCATCCCGAAGCCGAGCAGGTCGATGAAGACGATGACGAAGAGGATGGCGAGCGCGGAGCGGTTCTTCACGGGCCCCGAGGATAACCCGTCGCCCCCCCTGCCGCAGCCCCAAACCCGGCGCGCGCCGCCGGGGCGCGCCGGCGGCGACGGAAGGGATCGTCTCACGGTCTCTCAGGCGACCACGCGGTCGCGCCCGGCCCGCTTCGCCTCGTAGAGCCTCGCGTCCGCGCGGGCGAGCAGCGACCGCCCGTCCTCTCCGGGCGCGAGCGCGGCGCAGCCGAGGGAGACGGTGACGACCCCCGCCGCCCCCACGGGCTCCGCCCCGATCCGGGCGCGGATCCGCTCGGCCACCTCCACCGCGCGGGCGAGGTCCGCGCCCGGCAGGAGCGCCACGAACTCCTCGCCGCCGACCCGCGCGAGGACGTCGCCGCCGCGGAGCGCGGCGGCCGCGCGCGAGGCGATCGCCTGGAGCACGGCGTCCCCCGCGGCGTGGCCGTGGCGGTCGTTCACGAGCTTGAAGCGGTCCACGTCGAGGGCGACCGCGGAGAGCGGCGCCCCGGCCCGGGCCGCCCGCGCCGCCTCGCGGGCGAGCTCCTCCTCGAGGGCGCGGCGGTTCGGGAGCCCCGTCAGCGCGTCGCGCCGCGCGAGGCGGGCCAGCTCCTCGAGGTGGCGGCCCGCGGCGTCGCCCGCCGCCACGTACGCGGCCACGAAGGGCCCGAGCCGCACCCGGTCGCCCGCCGCGAGCCGGTGGACCTCCACCCGCCGTCCGTTCACGAAGGTGCCGTTCGTCGAGCCGAGGTCCGCGAGGACGTGGCCCCCGCCCTCCGGCGCGACGCGCGCGTGGCGCCGCGACACGTCCTCCGCCGGGAGCGGCACCGTGCAGTCCGCGTCGCGCCCGAGCACGGCCTCGGCCGCGAGCGGCACCCGCAGCCCGAGCACCGCCTCCCCCTCGACGAAGACGAGGCAGGCGTCCGGGGCCCCCGGCTCCTGGCCGGGCGTCCGCACGCGGGTGGCGTCGCCGCCGGCCAAGGTCCTCACACCCTCCAGTTCACCTGCTCGAAGTCGGCGTCGGGCACCGCGAAGGAGACGAACCCGTAGCGCGGCAGCCGCTCCACCTCCACGCCGTCCCGGAGCGCGTGCACGTAGAGCGCCACCTTCATCCCCGGGGAGAGCCCGAGGGCCCGGAAGGGCACGGCGAGCTCGACGATGCCGCCGAAGGCGGCGCGGCCGAGCGCGGCCCCCTCGTGCAGGCCCGGGCGCGCCGCGCCGTCGGGGACGAGGGGGAAGTCGACGGCGGTCTGCCGCTCGGCGGCGAGCACGCCGACGCGCACGTGCGTCGCCACCTCGGCCGAGCGCTCGGGCGACTCGGCGGGGTCGAGGCGCAGGTAGAGCGTCTCGAGGTCGAAGCCGTAGTGCAGGACGCGGAACGCCTGGGCGCCCCCGTACATCGATCCGCGGTGCTGGCCCGGGCGGTAGAGCCCGGAGCCCTGCCACTCGAAGTAGGTCGTCTCGCGGCCGTCGAGGGCGGGCGCGAGCAGGAGGGTGGGCTCTCGCAGCGGCTTCGCCTCGGCGCCGGTGGCCGCCGCCGGGCCGGCGCGCTTGATGGGCTCGAGCGCCTCGGCGGGCGGGTGCGCGCCGGCGAGGAGCGCCGCCTGGATCACGTGGCCGCGGAAGAGGCCGTCGAACTCGGCGGCGAGCTCGGTCGTGAAGTCCTCGCCGTACCACCAGTACCAGTCGGAGGCCTCGGCGGCGTAGAGGTGGCGCTTCGCCTGCGCGAGCCGCCCCGCGTCCACCGTGCCCGTCCGCTCCGCCGCGGCCACCGCGTCGCGCGCCCGGCCGAGCGCCGTCCACGCCTGCCGGTCCTCGGCGTGGCCGATCCAGATCCGGTACGAGGCCTCGATCCAGGAGCCGGAGTGGATCCGCGGGATGGCGGGCCCGGGCGGCGCGCGCGTGGCCTCGGACATCGTCACCGTCTCGATGCGCCCGCCCGGCGCCTCGAGGGCGCCGTAGAGCGCGTCGAGGAACCCGGCGCCGCTGTTCGGGTAGTGCTCCCAGGCGTTCTCGCCGTCGAGGAAGACGCCCACCGTGGGGGGGCCGGCCTGGTGCGCCGCGGCGAAGGCGTCGCCGACCGCGGCCACGCGGGCGAGGAGGTCCTTCACCGCCTGCGCGGCCGGGACCTGCGCGTAGGCGAAGCCGATGGCGTCGGAGAGCTCGCGGTCGCGGAAGAGCATCGCGACCTCGCCCGCCGCGCCGGCCTGCACGCGCCAGGGGCGGTAGAGCGAGGCGAGCCGCGGCGCGGTGACCGGGAGGGAGTGCAGGAGGACGCCCTCGTCGCTCGCCGCCCAGCGCACCCCCTCGGTGGCGAGCACCTCGAGCGCCTCGGGCGAGACGGAGCCCTCCGCCGGCCACATCCCCGCGGGCGGCGCGCCGAAGCGCCGCGCGTGCGAGGCGATCGCCTCGCGCACGTGCCAGCGCGCGTCGTCCGGGCGCGCGAAGCGCGGCGGCAGCTCGACCGCGGGCAGCGCCCGGCGCGCGACGTCCGTGTCGCAGAGCAGCGGCAGGATCGGGTGGTAGTAGGGGGTCGTGCTGAGCTCGACCTGCCCGCGATCGGCGAGGGCGCGCCAGCGCGGCACGATCCCGGCGAGGATGCGCCGCTGCGCGGCGAGCACGTAGGCGACGTCCTCGCGCCCGTAGTCGCGCCCCTTCGCGACGAGGGCGCGCAGCCCCTCGTCGTCGGCGAGCGCGCCGAAGCCCATCCAGGCGAGGTTGAAGAGCGCCTGCAGGTCGGTGAGCTCGCCGTCGCTGAAGCGCGCCGCGAGCCGCGCCACGTCGGCGTGCCGGACGTCGCGCCCGCGCTTCTGCAAGAGCTCCCAGTAGCGGGGCACCGGCTGGACGTGGCGCTCCCAGTCCACCATGAAGAAGCTGCGCAGGAGGGCCTGCCGCTCCTCGGGCGCGAGATCGGCCGGCGGGCGCGCGGTGAGGTGCTCGAAGCGGTCGTGGGCGGCCCCGCCGACGTACTCCTCGAGCTGCTCGAGGAGGACCGGCGTGAAGTTCACGGTGCAGCGCACGCCCGGGTGGCGCTCCAGCACCCAGGCCATGTCGTGGTAGGCGCGGGTGGCGTGCAGCCTCACCCACGGCAGGAGGTACTCGCCCGTCTCCGCCTCCCGGTAGGGAGGCTGGTGCATGTGCCAGAGGAGGGCGAGCCGGACGTTCTTCTTCATCGTCGGCGGCGGCCGGCGGCCGGACCGCGCTCCGTCAGCGGCGGCCCCGGCCGCGGCCAGGGGAGGCGGCCGGCCCGGGCGGACGGCCCGAGCGGGCGGGCGGCGGCGGCGCGCCGGACGCCGTCGAGAGCGGGCCGCCCTCGTTGCGGATCTTCCACTCCTCCCAGAGGTTCAGGACGAGCGAGACGTCGCGCAACGGCAAGGCCTTCTTGAGGTGCGGGAACTCCTCGATGAACGCCGCGTAGAACCGCTCGTAGCGCAGCGGCGTGAAGTAGCGGAGCAGCGTCTCGCGCCCGTGCGCGTCGACGTCGAGGAACTCGATGCCGAGGCCCGACTCGTGCGCGGCGTCGTCGAGGCCGACCGCGTGGGCGACGCGGGAGCGGATGGGGAGCGGCCCGTCGGGCAGCGCGAGCTCGACCGTGAGCTCGAGCCCCTGCTTGAGGAGGAAGCTCGAGGCGACGAACAGCCCGCCGAGGCCGAGGTTGCGCGAAGTGCAGAACGCCTCGAAGCGCAGCCCCTCGGGCCCCGGGATGAACAGCCGGCACGGCAGCTCGATGTCGATCCGCTCGTAGCGTCGGGTCTCGCTCATGGCGCAAAACGATACCACGGGCCGCGCGGGCCGGCCGCCGGGGGCAGGGTGCGCCGCGGCCCTACGCAGGCGCTAACGGAAGAGCTTCCCGAGACCTTTCGCCTTCAGCTCTCCCATCTCCTTCGCCAGCCGGCCGAGGCGGTCGGTCTTGTCCGCCACCTCGCGCTGGAGCCGGGCGATCTTCTGGTCGCGCTCGGCGAGCTGGGCGGCGAGCGCGTCGCGCTCCTTCGCGGCGCGGGCGAGCGCCTCCGCCGCGGCGCCGGCGCCGTCGCCGGAGGGCGCCTCCGCCGCCGCCCGGGCGGCGGCCTCGCCATCGGCCCCGCGCCGCAGCGCCTCGTCGAGCCGCGCCTCGAGCTCGCGGATCCGCTCGCCGGCGGCCTCGTCGGGCGCGGCCGGGCGCCGGGCCAGCTCCTCCTCCCGCTGCGCGAGCGCCTCGCGCAGCCGGGCGGCCTCCGCGGCCGCCGCCTCGACCTCGGCGCGCCGGCCGGCCTCCTCGCCCGCCCCGCCCTCCTTCGCGCGCGCGGTCTCGAGCCGCTGCTCGAGCTCGTCCTTCTCCCAGCGCGCCGCCTGCAGCTCCGCCTCGAGCTCCGCGGCCTGCGCCTGGGCGGAGTCCGCCACGTTCCTGAGCGCCGCGACCTCGGCCTCGAGCGTCTCGCGCGCCGCGAGCGCCGCGGCCGCCTCGGGAGCCTCGGGCGCCCCGCGCACCGCCGCGGCCTCCTCGACCTCCTTCAGCCGGCGCTCGAGCTCCTCGGCGCGCGCCCTCGCCCCCTCGGCGGTCTCGAGCCGGGCCCCCGCCTCGGCCGACCGCGCGTCGGCGAGCCGCACCCGCTCCTCCTCCGCCTCGAGCCGGGCCCCGGCCTCCGCGAGCCGCGCCTCGAGCGTCTCGCGGAGCGTGGCCGCCTCGCGGGCGGCCTCCTCCGCGCGGGCGAGCTCGCCGCGGAGCCGCTCGGCCTCGGCCCGGGCGGCCTCCCCGGCCCCGGCCGCGGCCCGCGCCTCGTCGCGCTCCCGGCGCGCCGCCGCGAGCGCCTCCGCGCCGGCGCGCGCCTCCTCGAGCTCAGCGCCGAGCCGCGCGGCCGCGGCCTCGGCGGCCTCCGCCGCGGCGCGTGCGCTCGTCGCCTCCGCGCGGGCGGTCTCCACCTCCGCGCGGCCCGCCTCCCCCGCCTGGCCGCTCCGATCGAGCGCCTCCTCGAGCTCGGCGAGCCGCCCCTCCGCCGCGACGGCGCGGGCGAGCACCGCCTCGACGCCCGCCTTGGCGGCCTGCGCCTCCGAGCGGGCCGCGCGCAGCGCCGCCTCGGCCTCGAGGGCCGCGTCCCGGCGCTCGGCGAGCTCCGCCTGGGCGCGCGCCGCGCCGTCCGCCTGCGCGGCGAGCGCGTCGCGCGCCTCCTGCGCCTCGCGGGCCCGATCGGCCTCTCCCGCCCGCGCGCTGTCGAGCGCCGCGCGGGTCTCGAACTCCGCCTCGCGCTCCGCCTCGAGGAGCGCCTCGGCCTCGCGCGCGCGCGCCGCGAGCGTCGCGACCTCCCCCGCGAGCCGCTCGGCGGCGGCCTCGGCGGCGGCGCGGGCCCCCCGGGCCTCCTCGACGGCGTGCTCGCCGCCGGCGCGGGCGACCCGCGCCTCGGCGAGCTCCGCGAGGGCGGCCTCCCGCGAGGAGACCGCCTCGTCCCGCTCCGCGCGCGCCGCCTCGCGCCCCCTCAGCGCGTCGTCCCGCTCCGCGGCGGCCGCCTCGAGCTCCCGCGTCCGCGCCGCGAGGGTCGACTCCGACTCCGCGAGGAGCCGCCGCGCCTCCTCGCCCTCGCCGCGCGCCCCGCGGGCCTCCTGCACCGCGTCGAGGAGCGGCTTCACGGGGAGCGCGACCACGGAGAGGCCCTGCAGCCCGCACGGCTCCTCGCCGCAGATCGCGAGGTAGGCGGCCGTCTCGGGGGTGCCGGCGAGCGTGCCGTCCATCGCGACGTCGGGCTCGCCGTCCCCCTCGCCGGCGAGCGCCAGCACCCAGCCCACCGTGGCCGACTGGGTGGCGACCTCGACGAGCGGGAAGTGATCCGAGAGCGCGCCGACGAAGCTCTCGTACGGCGGGGCGCCGGCCGGGTCCGCCTCGCCCGCGAGCTCGGCGAGACCGGCGCCGCCCGCCGGGAGCGAGGCGACGAGCCGCCCGCCGGGCGCGAGCAGGCGCGCGAGCGTCGCCACCTGCTCCGGCGCGCGGCCGAGCGGCGCGCCGTCCGCGACGAGCACGAGGTCGAACGTCCCCTCCCGCAGGCCCTCGGGCGCCTCCGCGCGGAACTGGACGAAGGGGTGGTGCCCCGCCTCGCGGGCCGCCTCGAGGTCCGCGTCCGACTCCTCGACCGAGAGCACCGCCGCGGCGCCGCGCTCGGCGAGGAACAGCGCGCTCGCCCCGTCCGTCGCGCGCGCGGCCCCGAGCTCGAGCACCCGCTTCCCCTCCAGCAGGGGCTCGAGGAAGCTGTAGCGCGCGAGCAGGTCGCCCGCGCCGTTGCGCGCGTGGAAGGAGCCCATAGGTCCCGCGATGGTACACCGGGGCGGCGGCGGCCACCCAGGAGCGGCCGCGCCGCGCTAGCGCGCGCTATCGGGGGCGGGGGCGGGAGAGGCCGCAGGGGGTGCGGCCTTCGGCGGCTCGCCTCCGCCGCTGCGCTCGACGGCGCCGGCGCTGCGGAGCGCCCCGAGGGCGGCGTCCGCCGCCGGCTCCACGTCGCGCAGGAGGAGCCCGGCGTCCGTGGCGTGCCGCGAGCGGGAGCCCCCGGCCACGCGCAGCTTCTCGGCCGCCTCGCGCAGGTCCTCCGCCGCCCGGGCGACGAGGCGCAGGGCCTCCTGGTAGCCGGAGTCGGCGCGCAGGGCGGAGAGGTCGTCGCGCTGCGCCGGCGAGAGGCCGGGGAGGCGCTCGGCGCGGCCGAGGTAGCCGAGGCCGCGCTCGAGCCGCGCCGCGTCACCGGTCGCGATCTCGTCGCGCGCCCAGCCGGCGAGGAGGTCGTAGAGCGCCTGGTCGAGGAGGCTGCGCTCCTCGAAGCTGCGCTCCGCGGGGAGCGGCCTGCCGGGCGGCGCGACCACCGGCGCGTAGGCGCGGGCGAGCGCGGGGTCCGAGGGCTCGTACGCCTGGCGCCCGGCCGGCAGCATCATCCCGCGCATCACCACGAGCCGCCCCTCGTCCGGCACGAGGTGCCAGGTGCGCGCGTTCCGCTCCGCGGCGAGCCAGGCGACGAGGGCGAGGAGCGCGAGGATGGCGAGCCAGGCGAGGAGCGCCTTCACGCCCCCGCCCCGCGACCGCGCGGCCGGGGTGGTGGTGTCGGTCATCGCTTGGCGCTCCGCGGCACGCCCACGAAGGGCAGGTTCCGCATCTTGCCGTCCCAGTCGAGGCCGTAGCCCACCACGAACTCGTCGCCGATGACGAAGCCCCGGTAGGCGATCGGCACGGCCACGCGCGCGCGCGAGGGCTTCTCGAGCAGCGCGCAGACCTGCAGGCTCGCCGGCCGGCGCGTGGCGAGGTTGTCGAGCAGGTACCTCATCGACAGGCCGGTGTCGACGATGTCCTCGACGAGCAGCACGTCCTTGCCGTCGATGGGCCGCGAGAGGTCGCTCGTGATCTGCACGACGCCGGTCGTGCTCGTGCCCTGGTACGACGAGATGCCGATGAAGTCGATCGAGACCGGCAGGTCGATGGCGCGCACGAGGTCGGCGAGGAAGATGAAGCTGCCCTTCAGCACGCCGATCACGACGAGCGGCTTGCCGGCGTGGTCGCGGGTGATCTGCTCGCCGAGCGCGCGCACCCGCTCGGCGAGGTCCGCCTGCGAGATGAGCACCTCGATCTGGGTCGTGGCGCCGGACATGGCTACACGTACGCGTTGTTCATGAGCTCCCCGAAGCCGCCGCCGCCGGGGACGATGTACTGGTGGTCGTCGAGCCCGCGCTCCTCGTCCCAGCGCGTCCCCGGGATCGTGGCGAGCACCTCGGGCGGCGAGAGGCCGCGGTCGAGCCGGATGGCGTAGACGGCGACGTCCGCGTGGGCGCGGGTCATGGTGCGCAGGTACTCCGGCGTCACGATGAGGTGGATGTTCACGATCCGCCGCGGCCGCCCGGGCACCTTGGTCTTGTAGGTGTCGATCGCGGTCGCGAGCGACGAGCCGGTGGCGCCCATGGGATCGGGGAAGAGCA
Organism: uncultured delta proteobacterium; assembly: GCA_963737085.1. Lineage (GTDB taxonomy): Bacteria > Myxococcota > Myxococcia > Myxococcales > Anaeromyxobacteraceae > Anaeromyxobacter. Next base: position 775,455 of record CAVTRR010000009.1, on the reverse strand, counting down.
GGAAGGCGTCGTCGACGTCCCCCCCGATCTTCATCCCGCCGATGCCGGCGCCGACCACCTCCTCGTTCGCCCCGAGCATGCGGCTCATGATGATGTGGTCTTGCCGCACGAGGGAGGGCTCGAGGGTCTCGTTCAGGAGGTCGTAGGCCACCTGCGACGGCACCGCCCCGGCGCGGGCGATGTTCACGGTGACCGCGCGCACCTGCCGGTCGAGCACCTCGCCCTCGAAGATCGCCTGGGGCGAGCTGTCGATCATGCGCGTCGGCACGGCGACGCGCCTCCGCGGGAACTCGGCGTTGAGGACGGTGCGGACGAGGTCCTCGTAGAGCAGCCGGACGAGGCGGTTCACCGTCGGCTGCCGCGTCTCCTTCGCGCAGAGCGTGGCGAGCTGGCCGAGCAGGAAGGGGTTGCCCACGATGTGGACGTTGTCGCCGTAGCGGTGCTCGATCTCCGAGATCCGGAACGGGACGCTGTCGTAGCTGCGGTCGCGCACGGCGGGGGAGCATAATCGCTCCGGGGGTGGAAGGGTCGCGCCAAAGCGCGGGGCCGCCCCGGGTCCCCGCCTACTCGCGCGCGAGCACGATCCGGGGGGTCGGATCCATCCCGGTCAGCTCGGTCCAGGTGATCTCGGCGATGCGCCGGACCGGCACCACCCGGTAGGTGCGGCTGCGCTCCACCGTGAAGTGATCCTCGCCGATCGCGCGCAGGGTCCACGGCTCGGGCTGCGCGCCGCCGACCGCGAGCAGGACGGGCCGTCCGAGCCAGGCGTCGAGCGGCCGCGTGATCGGCGCGGGCCGGTGACCCGAGTACACGGCGTCGCCCCCCGGCGGCACGCGCAGGAGCATCCCGGCGCCGAGCTGAAACGGCGCGGCGAGGGGCCCCTCGATCCTCCCGACGACGGCGCCGTTCGGGCCGGTCGAGACCACCTCGAGCTGCGCGCCCGGCGTGAGGTAGGTGAGCACGAACGGCCCGCCGATCGCCTGCTCGGCCGAGGTGAGCCGGCCCGTCTCGAGGCCGCCGCTGGCGCCGGCGGCGGGGGAGGCCGCCCTCGCCGGCTCCCGCGGCGCGTCCGGCGGCGCCGCGAGGGCGGCGGCGCAGGCGGCGGCGGCGAGGGTGGCGAGGAGCGCGCGGCGCATCGGGGATCCTCCGGGCGCGTCCGTCGCGCCGGGAGGGGACGAGACCACGGCGACCGCCGTGAGGACAAGCGCGGGGGGCCCCGGGGGCGGGCGCGGCCCATCGCGGAGGCTCGCGCGCGGCGGCGGCCCTGCCGGGCGGGAGGGGCGCCTCGTCGGCACGGGCGCGGTCGCCGCCGGGACCTCGACCGCGCGTGCGCACGATCCGCGAAGCCCCCGCCCCGGTGTGATAGACGCTCCGCCGTGCGCCTCGTCACGCTCGCGCCCGCCAAGGTGAACCTCGTCCTGCGCGTCGGCCCGCTCCGGCCGGACGGCTTCCACGACGTCCACTCGCTCATGGTGCCGCTCGACCTCGCCGACACGGTGGAGGTCACGGTGCGCGACCGGCCGGGCGGGGTCACCTGCCGCGTCCCCGGCCGGCCGGAGCTCGACGGGGAGGGAAACCTCGCGGCGCGGGCGGCGCTCCTCGTGAAGGAGCGCTTCGGGAGGCCGAACGCGGTCGCCATCCGCATCGCGAAGCGCATCCCCGTCACCGCGGGGCTCGGGGGCGGCTCCTCCGACGCGGCCGCCGTGATCCGCGCCCTCGCGCGGGCCTTCCGGATCCGCGACGCCCGCGCCCTCGCGGCGCTCGCGGCCGAGGTGGGCTCCGACGTCCCGTTCTTCCTCGGGCCCGGGCCGGCCTGGGCGCGCGGGCGCGGCGAGCGGCTCGCTCCGGCGCGCGTGCCGCCCCTCGACCTCGTCCTCGTCTACCCGGTGGATCCCGGCCTCGCGATCCGGGCGGCGGAGGCCTACCGCTGGCTCGACGAGCGGCGCGCCGGCCGCGCCGCGGCCCTGCCGACCCGGGGGGGTCCCTGGCGACCGGCGCTCGTCGGGAACGACCTCGAGGTGCCGTGCGTCGAGCGCCGGCCGGCGCTGGCGGCGCTGTTGGGGCGCCTTGTGGGGGCGGGGGCGACGAAAGCTATAATGTCCGGAAGTGGTCCGACCGTGTTCGGTCTCTTCCGAACCCGGATCGAGGCGCGCGGGGCGGCGCGCGTAATCGCCAGGAAGGCCGTGAGTCCGAGAGTGCAGGTCATCGCTGTGCGGACGGTGAAACGGCAACCGAGGGTTACGCCATGGAGATCACCGAGGTCCGCGTCTTCCCGGTCGACGAGGACAAGCTGAAGGCCTACGTCACGATCACGCTCGACGGTTGCTTCGTCGTCCGGGACTTGAAGGTCATCCACGGGAACACCGGCCTCTTCGTCGCGATGCCGGCGAAGCGGCGCAAGGACGGGACGTTCAAGGACATCGCCCATCCGCTCAACTCCGAGACCCGGGAGCGGATGGAGCGGGCGATCCTGGCCGAGTACGAGCGCGAGCTGAAGAAGGTCGCGCCCGCCCGGCTGACCGGGACGGACGCGCACCGCGAATAGCGGCTCCCCCGCGTCGGACCCTTCCGGTATAAGGGCGCCACTCCTGGCCGTCCGCGCCCCTCCCATGGCGCGGCGCCGTCGTCATCTTCAGCCCGCTGGGGAGCACATGAGCGCGAACGGACACCGGCCCGACTACCGCATCTTCGCGGGGAACTCGAACCTGGCGCTCGCCGAGGCGATCGCGCGGGAGCTCGATCGCCCCCTCGCGAGGGCGACGGTCGGCCGCTTCTCCGACGGCGAGATCCAGGTCGAGATCGCCGACAACGTGCGCGGCCTCGACACGTTCGTCATCCAGTCGACCTCCCCGGACGCGAGCACGAACCTCATGGAGCTGCTCATCATGATCGACGCGCTGAAGCGCGCGTCGGCGGCGTCCATCGTGGCGGTGCTCCCCTACTACGGCTACGCGCGGCAGGACCGGAAGGTCGCCTCCCGCTCCCCCATCACCGCGAAGCTCGTCGCCGACCTCCTCGAGACGGCCGGCGCCACCCGCGTCGTCTCGATGGACATGCACGCCGGGCAGATCCAGGGGTTCTTCAACATCCCCTTCGACCACCTCTACGCGGCGCCGGTGCTCCTCGAGCACATGCGCCAGCGCTTCGACGGGGACGCGCAGAACGTCGTCATCGTCTCGCCCGACGCGGGCGGCGTCGAGCGCGCGCGCGCCTACTCGAAGCGGCTCGGCTCCACCCTCGGCATCGTGGACAAGCGGCGCACGAAGCCGAACGTCGCCGAGATCATGAACGTCATCGGCGAGGTGCAGGGCAAGATCGCCGTGCTGCTCGACGACATGATCGACACCGCCGGCACGCTCACCCAGGCGGCGAACGCGCTCGTCGACAAGGGCGCGACGCGCGTCTACGCCTACGCCACCCACGCCGTCCTCTCCGGCCCCGCGGTGGATCGGATCGCGAAGAGCCCGATCGAGGAGGTGGTGGTCACGAACACCATCCCCTTCGGCCCCGCCGCGGCCGCCTGCCCGAAGCTCCGCGCGCTCTCGGTGGCGAGCCTGCTCGCCGAGGCGATCCGCCGCATCCACTCGGCGGACTCGCTCTCCTCGCTGTTCGTCTAGTCGCGGACGGGCGCCGCGAGGCGCGACATGATCTCGCGCCAGCCCTGCTCGGCGTCGGCCCCGGCGCCGCGGAAGGCGCGGGCGAAGCGGCGCCGCTGCGCGCCGGTGAGGCGCCGCTCGAGTCGCTCGCCGTCCGGCGTGAGCCGCAGCTCCTTCGCCCGGCGGTTGCCCGCGGCGGCCGCCGCGGCGACGAGCCCGGAGCGGACGAGCTCGCGCAGCGGTCCGTGCAGCGCCTGCTTCGACACCCCGAGCGTCGCGAGCAGGCCGCCCACCCGCACCCCCGGGCTCCGCGCGACGAAGTAGAGGATGCGGTGGTGGACCCGCCCGAGGCCGCGCTCGGAGAGGATGCGATCCGGTTGCGCGGTGAGGGCCCGGAACGCGAAGAAGAGCAGGGCGGGGGCGTCGTCCTGCGCGCCCGGGGGTCGTTCGATCACGTTGACATGTTCGTCGGGGCGGTGGTAACGAGTCAAGGACGTTGACCTGTCACGCCGTGCGCCCGCCCCGTGCGGGCGCAGGAGGCCCGCGATGGTGATCCCGGTCGAGCGCACGAAGCACCCCCGGCCCCGCCCGAAGGACGAGGATCTCGGCTTCGGGAAGGTCTTCACCGACCACCTCTTCCGCCTCGACTACGACGAGGGGAAGGGCTGGCACTCTCCCCGCGTCGAGCCCTACGGCCCGCTCTCCCTCGACCCGGCCGCCTGCGCGCTCCACTACGGCCAGCTGCTCTTCGAGGGGCTGAAGGGCTACCCGGCGAAGGGCGGCGGCGTGGCCCTGTACCGGCCGAAGGCGCACCTCGCCCGCCTCGCCGCGAGCGCGAAGCGGCTCGCCATGCCCGCGCCGCCCGAGGACGTGGTGATGGCCGGCATCCGCGCGCTCCTCGCCGAGGACGCCGCCTGGCTGCCGAAGACGCCCGGCACCTCGCTCTACCTGCGCCCCTTCATGATCGCGACCGAGCCGTTCCTCGGCGTCCGGCCGTCGAAGCAGTACGCCTTCCTCGTCATCGTCTCGCCCGTGGGGCTCTACTTCTCCGGCCCGCAGCGCCCGCTGCGCATCTGGGTCGAGGAGGAGCAGGCCCGCTCCGCGCGCGGCGGCATCGGCGGCGCGAAGGCGGCCGCCAACTACGTCGCGAGCCTCCTCGCCGCCGAGCAGGCGAAGGCGAAGGGCTTCGACCAGGTCCTGTGGCTCGACGGGGCGGAGCACCGCTACGTCGAGGAGATCGGGACCATGAACTTCTTCGCGAAGATCGGCGGCAAGGTCGTGACGCCGGCCCTCGAGGGGACGATCCTCGCCGGCGTGACGCGCGACTCGGTGATCCAGCTCTGCAAGGACTTCGGCATCCCGGTCGAGGAGCGGCGGCTCGCCTTCGCCGAGCTCGCCGACGCCGCCCGGGCGGGGAAGCTCGAGGAGGCGTTCGGCACCGGCACCGCCTCGCTCGCCCTGCCCATCGGGGAGCTCGCCCGCGGCGCGGAGAAGGTCGCCGTGCCCGCGCCGGCGGACGGCCTCGCCGCGCGGATCTGCGCGACCCTCTCCGCGCTCCAGCGGGGCGAGGGGCCGGATCCCCACGGCTGGCTCGAGAAGCTCTAGGCCGTCCACCAACGGCTTGACTCCCCGCGGGAATTCGGCTAATCACCCGCGTTCCCCGGGGGTCCCGCGGTGCGGGATCCCCATAGAATCCACACCACCCAGGGCCGGACCGCTCATCCGAAGCCGGCCCCTCGCGCGCCAACGAGGCGCGAGTCCATTGGGAGGACGAGATGGCCGACAACGTCGTCACCGCGCAGCGCCGTGAGGAGAAGGGCAAGGGTCCCGCCCGCCGGCTGCGCACGAAGGGCCTCATCCCCGCCGTCGTCTACGGACGCAAGAGCGAGCCGACCCACCTCTCGGTGGACCCGGCGCTGCTCCTCGAGGCGATCGAGACGCCCCACCGCTTCAACACGGTGCTCACCCTGCAGATCGAGGGCGCCGAGAAGCACGTCCTCTTCAAGGACTACACCGTCGATCCGGTGACCCGCCAGCTCCTCCACGCCGACTTCCTCGAGGTGAAGCTCGACGAGCCGGTGAAGGTCGAGGTCCCGGTCGTCACGATCGGCAGGGCCCAGGGCGTCACCGACGGCGGCATCCTCTCGCTCGCCACGCACGAGATCACCCTCGAGGCGCTGCCGGCGAAGATCCCGGTCCGCATCGAGGTGGACGTCACGAACCTCAAGGTCGGCTCGTCGATCCACGTCGCGGAGCTGACGCCGCCCGAGGGCTGCAAGTTCCGCTTCTCCAGCAACTACGTCATCGCCTTCGTCGCCGTTCCCGAGAAGGAGGAGGTCGTCGCCCCGGTGGCGGCGGTCGCGGGTGCGGTCCCGGCGGAGGGCGCTGCGGCGGGCGCGGCGGCTCCGGCGGCCGGCGCGGCGCCGGGTGCAGCGGGGGCTGCGGCTCCCGCGGCCGGCGCCGAGGCGGGCAAGAAGGCCGAGGCTCCGGCCAAGGGCGGCAAGAAGTAGGGGCCGCCCTCTTGAAGCTCGTCGTCGGCCTCGGCAACCCGGGCGAAGGCTACGCGCGGACGCGCCACAACGTCGGCTTCCTCGTCGCGGACCGGCTGGCCCGGGCGCTCGGGGCCGAGTGGAGCGTCCGCAAGTTCGCCGCGGAGCTGGCCGAGGGCCGGGCGGGCCAGGAGAAGGTCTGGATCATGAAGCCCCAGACGTACATGAACCGCTCGGGCGAGGCCGTCGGCCCCGCGCTGCGCTTCTGGAAGCTGGGGCTCGACGACCTCGTGGTCGTGCACGACGAGATTCGAGCTCGACCCCTTCCGCATCCAGCTCAAGGTGGGGGGCGGCGACAGCGGCCACAACGGCGTGAAGAGCGTGAACGCGCACGTGGGCGGGCGGGACTACGCGCGGGTGCGCGTGGGCGTGGGCCGGCCGCCGCCGGCGATGGATCCGGCGGACTACGTGCTCGGACGGTGGAAGAAGGCGGAGGAGGCGGAGGTCGACCTGTGCGTCGAGCGCGCCGCCGACGCCACCCGGCTCTGCGTGGAGCTCGGGGCCGCCAAGGCGATGAACCAGGTGAACCGCCGCGCACGCGCGGCGGAGTAGGCGAGCAGGACGCGCGCCGGCATGGGGCCGGCGGGCGGGCGAAGAGACGACTCCTCGCGGCGGGAGAACCGCCGCTCAGTGAACCCGAGGGGAGCGAACACATGGCCGAGACGAAGCAGCGGAACCTCGTGCGCGAGTACGAGACGATCTACCTGCTCAGGGCGGAGACGCCCGACGATCAGGTGGAGGAGATCAAGGAGCGCCTGCGCGGGGTCGTTTCCCGCGAGGGCGGCAAGGTGATCCGCTTCACGAACCAGGGGAAGCGCAAGACCGCCTTCCCGGTGGCGAAGAACGCGAAGGCGCTCTTCATGCACTGCCTCTACGTCGGCAAGCCCGGCCTCGTGGGGGAGTTCGAGCGTAATCTGAAGATGATCGACACCGTCACGAAGTTCCAGTCGGTGAAGCTCGCCGACGACGTGGACTTCGACGCCCGGCAGGTCGAGGCGGACGTGAAGATCGCTCCCGTCGAGGAGGACAAGCCGCGCGAGGAGCGCGCCGAGTTCACCCCCGGCGAGGAGCCTTTCGAGGCCGAGTCGGCCGACACCACGGAGGCCTGAGCCATGGCGCGTCCTGACATGGGCGGTTCGAAGATGGGCGGCGGTTCCTACGGCGGTCCCCGCTCCGGCGGGTACGGCGGTGGTGGCGGAGGCGGCGGGTACGGCGGCGGTGGGGGCGGCGGCTACGGCGGCGGTGGCGGCGGCGGCTTCGGCCGCGGCGGCGACCGCGACCGCGGCGACCGCGACGACCGCGGCGGCGACGAGGGCGGCGGGCGGCGCGGCTTCGGCCGGCGCAAGGTGTGCCGCTTCTGCGCCGACAAGAACCTCAAGGTCGACTACAAGGACCAGGGGCAGATGAAGTACTTCCTCACCGAGCGCGGCAAGATCATCCCCCGCCGCATCAGCGGGAACTGCGCGAAGCACCAGCGCGAGGTCGCCACGGCCGTGAAGCGCGGGCGGATGCTCGCGATCCTGCCCTACACCGTCGGGCAGATGTAGAGGAGCGCGACATGAAGCTCATCCTGCGTGAAGACGTGGAGAACCTCGGGAAGGGCGGCGAGGTGGTGGACGTGAAGCCCGGCTACGGGCGGAACTTCCTCCTGCCGCGCGGCCTCGCGGTCGCCGCGAACCCGAAGAACGTCCGCGACCTCGAGCACCAGAAGGCCATCGCCCAGGCGAAGGCGGCGAAGCTCAAGGCCTCCGCCGAGGCGATCGCCAAGCGCCTCACGGACACCCCGGTCACCCTCAAGCGGAAGGTCGGAGAGCAGGACAAGCTCTACGGCTCGGTCACCGCCATGGACGTGGCCGAGGCCCTCGCGGCGCGCGGCCTGCAGATCGACCGCCGCTCCATCGACCTCGCCGAGCCCATCAAGACGACGGGCGACTTCGAGGTGCCGGTGAAGCTGCACAGCGAGGTGGTCGGCAAGGCGAAGGTGAAGGTCGAGGCCGAGGCGTAGGCCCGGCCGGCGGCCGCCCGCCCCAGGGCGAGCGGCCCGCGGAGAAGGACCCCGAAGGCCGGCCCCCGGGCCGGCCTTCTCCTTTTGCGGGCGGCGCTCTCTCAGGGACAGACCGGCCGGGCGCCCTCGCGCGAGGGCTCCTTCGCGCCGAGCGCGGCCGTGCGGAGCACCGCCTCGCCCGCGGGGGCGTCGCCGGCGGCACCGACCGCCCGCCACGCCGCGAGCGCCGCGTCGCGCCGGGCGCGGTCCGCGCCGCCGGTCGCCCAGAAGAGGTCCTCGAGGGCGCGGGCCCGCAGGATCCGCGCCTCCGCCGCGAGCGGAGGCGTCGGTGCCGGCTTGCGGGCGAGGAAAGCGGCCGCGCGGGCGATCACGTCGTCGGGCGTGCACGGCGCGGCGAGCGCGACGCGCCGCAGCGCCGCCTCCTCGGCAGCGGGCCCGTTCCCCTTCGCGGCCCCCTCGAACGCACCGCGGTAGCGGACGGTCCCGTCGGCCACCTCGAAGAGGGCGTCGCCGAGGAGCTGCGCGGCGCGATCGAAGGCGCCCACCGCGTCCGGCGCGAGGCCGCGGGCCGCCTCCTCGGCGAGCCTCCCCGCGGCGAGCAGCACCTCGTCGCGCCCGGCGGCGCGGGGGACCCCGTCCGCGAAGCCGGCCGCGAGCTCGAGCGCGGGCGCGAGCCGCCCCGCGCCGGCGAGGGCCCGGACGAGCCCGAGCACGGCCTCCGCCGACCCTTCGCCGAGCGCGACGACGTCGTAGGCCCCCTCGCCGGCCGCGGCGCGCAGCTCGACGAGCGCGGGCGCGGGCGCGGGCGGGAGCGGCACGAGGAGGACGGCGCCCGGCGCGCCCTCGCCTCCGGGCTCGAGGCGGACGCGGTCCTGCGTCCGGCGCGGGGCGAGGTCCTCGGCGTCGGGCACCCAGCGCCGCGCCGCGAGCGCGAGGCCGGCCGCGGGGACCGCGGCGAGGAGCGCGGGGCCGGCGGCGACGGCGTAGACGTCGGGGTCCTCGCCGGAGGTCTCGCCGTGCACGGGCTCCCCCGCCGCGAGCGGGTTGCGCTCGCCGAGCGCGCGCCAGCGCGGGTAGCGATCGGCCCCCGCGGCGCGCTCCGGCGCGTCGTTCGGCTCGACCTCGGCGCCGGGCTCGGGCGCCGCGAGCCGCACCTCGAGGAGGTAGGCGTCGGTCGGCTTCTCCACGGGGCCTTCGGCCTCCGCGTGGCGCTCGCGCACGGCCAGGTAGTGGGTGCCGGCCTCGACGGCGGCGACGAGGCGCTCGGGCCTCCCCGGGCCGCCGCGGTCCGCGGTCGCGAGGAGCGGGGCGGCCGCGCCGTCGCCCGCGGGCGCGCGGTTCAGGGTGAGCGCGACGTCGAGGCCGCGGATCCCCTCGCCCTCCCGCTCGCCGCGCCAGGTCGCGACGAGCACCCTGCGCCCCTCCGCGGGCGGCACCTCGAGCCGGAAGACGTCGACGTCGCCGGTGCGGGCCGACAGCCGCGCCCCCACGTGGCCGCGCACCGCCGCGACGCCGCCGCCCTCCCGCCCGTCCGGGCCGGGCGGCAGGACGAGCGGGTTCGCCCGGGCGGGCAGGTCGTTCGGCTCCTGCTCCGCCCCGTCGGCGCGCGCCGGAGGGCGGAGCGGCTCGGGGACCCGCGCCGCGAGCGCCGGGGCGCGCGCGGCGAGGAGCGCGTAGAGGTCCGGCCAGCGCCAGGCGCCGGCGCCCGCCGCGAGGACGAGGAGCGCGGCGAGCAGCGGGGGGAGCACCCGGCTGCGGCGGAGCGCCCGCACCTGCCGCTCGAAGTCCTGGAAGTCCTCGCGGCGCGCGATCTGGAGGGCGCCCGTCACCTGGGGCGTGCCCGGGCGGGCGCGCCGCGGCGCGCCGGCCCCCTCCTCCCCCACCCCCAGCAGCGCGTCGCGCATCTCGTCCGCCGAGGCGTAGCGGTCCTCCGGGCGCTTCGCGAGGGCGCGCAGGACGACCTCCGCGAGGCGGCGCGAGGTGCCGGGGGCGTGCTCGGCGAGGGAGGGCGGCGCCTGGTGGAGGTGCGCGGAGATCACCGCCATCGGCGAGCGCGCCTCGAACGGCGGCCGCCCGGAGGCGAGCTCGTGCAGGAGGCAGCCGACGGCGTAGAGGTCCGCCCGCCCGTCCACCGGCCCGCCGCGCGCCTGCTCGGGCGCGAGGGCGCTCGGGGTGCCCACGATGGCGGCGCCGGTCGCGGCGCTCGCCTGGCTCGCCTGGCTCGCCTCGTCGCGCAGCTTCGCGATGCCGAAGTCGAGCACCTTGACGAAGTCGTCCCCCGAGCGCGTCTGCATGAGCATGACGTTCCCGGGCTTCACGTCGCGGTGGACGATCCCGGCGTCGTGCGCCTCGGCGAGCGAGCCCAGCACCTGCCGGCCGATCTCCGCCACGCGCCGCTCGGGGAGCCGGCCCGCGTCGCGGAGCACGGCGGCGAGGTCCTTGCCCGGCACGTACTCCATCGCGAGGTAGAAGCCCGACCCGTCGTCGATCTCGCCGAAGTCGAAGACCGCGATGGTGTGGGGGTGGGAGAGCCGGGACACGATGCGCGCCTCGGCCCGGAACCGCTCGGCCGCGCCGGGCTCCCGCGCGAACGCGCCGCGCAGCACCTTCACGGCGAGCGCCTTCCCCATGCGGACGTGCTCGGCCTTGTAGACCGCGCCCATGCCGCCCTCGCCGAGCAGCGCGAGCAGGCGGTAGCGCTCGGCGATCACCTTGCCGAGGAAGGTCCCCGAGCCGCCCGCGTCGAAGCCGGGCCCGGCGGCGAGCGCGGCGCCGCAGTCGGGGCAGAAGTTGAGCGGCCCGGCGGCCGGATCGGCGGCGCGGCCGCAGCCCGGGCAGGTCACCTGCACCCTCCTCGAAGCGGCCTTCTTGCGCGCCATCGATCGATCGAGCCTAGCGCGGGCGCGGGCACCCGGAAAGGCCGCCCGCCGCGGCGGAGGGCCTTCGCCCGAGGCGCGCCACGAGGGCGACCCCCGCGTCGAGCAGGTCGTCGAGCCGGGAGGCCGCGTCGGGCTCGCCGAGCGCGCGCAGCGCCGCCGCGACCGCCTCGAGGGTGGACATGCCGCCCGCCACGGTGGGGCGGCGCAGGCGCGTCGCCGCGAGCGGCGCCGCGAGCGAGAGGCGCGGCAGGGTGCGCAGCGCCGGCACCCGCTGCATGATGCGGCGGGCCTGCGCCCAGGTCCCGTCCGGCACGACGATGCGGCGCGGCCTGGCGAGCGGCGGGGGCGCGGCGGGGCCCGGGAAGAGCGCCCAGCCGCCGTCCACGGCGAGCGGCGCGAGCTCGAGGGGCACGCCCGGGACGCCCTGCTCGACCACGGCGCTCCCCTCGAGGGCGAGCGCCGCCCAGTGCCCCGTGTTCGTGAGGCGGGTGCGCTCGCTCGCGTGGCGCACGAACACGAACTCGATGCCGGTGCGCAAGGCCGGCAGCGCCGGGCAGAGGCACCCCGGCGAGGGGAAGCGGCAGCGCGGACAGCGGTGGTCGGGGAGCGGCACGCGGGGTGAGCGTCACTAGCACGCCGCCGCCCGCCGGTGCACGCCGGGCGTGCGATGCGCGGGAGGGGCGGCGCCGCCCGCCCGGCGTGGGAGCGCCCGGCCAGCCCAGAACGGGCGAGAGAATGCGAAGCCCTTCCACGATGTTGTCCCCGGGGGGCACGTCTCGGGCGCCGGCGGCGACCGCTCGCCGGCGCGAGGACGCCACGAGCCCTCCGACACCCCTTGTCGCTCGTCCTCTCCCTGCTATAGTCCGCGCGCCGTGCTCAACTGGCTCCACAACATCATGTCCCGCGATCTCGCGATCGACCTCGGGACCGCGAACACGCTCATCTACATCCGAGGGATGGGCATCGTCTCCAACGAGCCGAGCGTCGTCGCCGTGCAGCAGGACGCACGCGGCGGCCGCAAGGTCCTCGCCGTCGGCAAGGAGGCGAAGGAGATGCTCGGGCGCACCCCGGGCAACATCGTCGCCATCCGGCCGATGAAGGACGGCGTCATCGCCGACTTCGAGGTCACGGCGGCGATGCTGAAGTACTTCATCCAGACCGCGCACAACCGGAAGAGCTTCGTGAAGCCGCGCATCATCATCGGCATCCCCTCGGGGATCACCGAGGTGGAGAAGCGCGCGGTGCGCGAGGCCGCCGAGAGCGCGGGGGCGCGCGAGGTCTACCTCATCGAGCAGCCGATGGCGGCGGCCATCGGCGCGGGGCTCCCCATCACCGAGCCCTCGGGCAACATGATCGTCGACATCGGCGGCGGCACGTCCGACGTCGCGGTGATCTCGCTCGGCGGCATCGTCTACAGCCGCTCGGTGCGCATCGCCGGCGACAAGATGGACGAGGCGATCATCCAGCACATCAAGCGCAAGTACAACCTCCTCATCGGCGAGCGCACGGCCGAGCTCATCAAGATGGGCATCGGCACCGCGTACCCGACCGAGGAGGAGCTCACCATGGACATCAAGGGGCGCGACCTCGTCGCCGGCGTGCCCCGCACGCTCACGGTCACCTCCTCCGAGATCCGCGAGGCGCTCAGCGAGCCCATCAACGGGATCGTGGAGGCCGTGAAGGTGACGCTCGAGCGGACCCCGCCCGAGCTCGCGGGCGACATCGCCGATCGCGGCATCGTCCTCGCCGGCGGCGGCGCGCTGCTCAAGAACCTCGACGTGCTGCTCCGCGAGGAGACCGGGCTCCCGGTGTTCCTCGCCGAGGACCCGCTCTCGTCCGTCGTCATCGGCGCGGGCAAGGCGCTCGAGGAGCTGGACATCCTGCGCCAGGTCACCGCTCACGGGTAGCTCGCGAGGGCGGTCGTACCGCTCTCCCGCGCGATGCTCCCGTCCGGCGCCGACCGAGCACGGCTGGCGGGGAGCGCGTCCGGATGCGCTTCGCGCCGAACCCTCGCGCGGAGGCGCGTCGCCTCGTCCCGATGCGCGCGCCGACCCCGGCGTTCCCACGCGGGACGGCGCGTCCGTCCCGCCGCCGCCTATGCTCGGGCGATGCGCCGCGTCCGCCTCGCCTTTCCCGCCCTCGCCCTCGCCTTCGCGCTCGCCGCGTGCCGCACCGCCGCGCCGCGCCCGCTCCCGAACGTCCCGCCAGCGCCGGCCGACGCGACGCCGCCGCGCGTGGCGCTCGTGCTCGGGGGTGGCGGCGCGCGCGGGTTCGCCCACGTCGGCGTCATCCGCGTCCTCGAGGACGCGCGGGTCCCGATCGAGCTCGTCGTCGGCACGAGCGTGGGGAGCCTCGTCGGGGCGCTCTACGCGGGGCCCACCAACAGCTACGAGCTGGAGCGGCTCGCGCGCGGGCTGGATCGCGGCGACTTCTTCGACTTCTCGCTGGCGCCCGCGCTGTTCGGGAGGGGGCTCGCGTCGGGCGACCGGCTCGAGCGGTTCGTCCGGGAGCGCGTGGGGGTCGAGCGCATCGAGCAGCTCCGGATCCCGTTCGCCGCCGTGGCGACGGACCTCGCGACGGGCGAGGCGGTCGTCCTCCGCTCGGGCGACGTCGCGCGCGCGGTCAGGGCGTCGAGCGCCATCCCCGGCGTATTCGAGCCCGTGGAGCTCGACGGGCGCATCCTCGTGGACGGCGGCGTGGCGCGAAACCTGCCCGTGCGGATCGCGCGGGACCTCGGGGCGGACGTCGTCATCGCGGTGGACGTGAGCGCCCTCGAAGGAGAGGCCGCGCCCTCGAACTTCGTCGAGGTGTTCCTGCGGGCCGTGAACCTCGTCGTGCATGCCGAGGTCGAGCAGGCTCGCCGCGACGCCGACGTGCTGCTCACGCCGGCGGTCGGCGGCGTCGGCTTCATCGAGTTCGACCGCAAGGACGAGGCCATCGCGGCGGGGATGGAGGCGGCGCGCGCGCTCCTGCCGCGGATCCGCGAGGCGGTGGAGGGATGGCGCCCTGGCCGTCCGGGAGGCGAGCGCGCCGCGGGCGCGTCGCGGTGATCCGGCGCACCGCCCGCCCCGGACCTCGATCGCGCTCGGGCCGGCGGGCGGGGCTATGATCCCGCGCCATGCTCGCCCCCCTCCTCGCCCTCGCCCTCGCCGTTCGCGCCGCGGCGCCCGATCTCGCCACCACCGCCGAGAAGACCGGCTTCGAGCGGACCGGGCGCTACGCCGAGGCGATGAGGCTCTGCAAGGACCTCGAGCGCACCCACCCGCGCCGCGCCCGCTGCTTCACGTACGGGACGACGCCCGAGGGCCGCGAGCTCGTGGCGCTCGCGGCGAGCGCCGACGGCGTCACCCGCCCGCTCGCCGCGCGCACGAAGGAGCGGCCCGTGGTGCTCTTCCAGGGCGGCATCCACGCCGGCGAGATCGACGGCAAGGACGCGGGGTTCATGGTGCTCCGCGAGCTCCTCGCGTCGGCCGACGGCGGGCCGCTCGCGAAGGTCACCGCCGTCTTCGTGCCGGTCGTGAACCCCGACGGCCACGAGCGCTTCGGCCCGAACGAGCGGCCGAACCAGCGGGGCCCGCTCGAGACCGGCTGGCGCACCACCGCGCAGAACCTGAACCTGAACCGCGACTACGCGAAGGCGGACGCGCCCGAGACCCGGGCGCTCCTCGCCCTCCTCTCGGAGTGGGACCCCATCGCCTACGCCGACCTGCACGTCACGGACGGCGCGCAGTTCGAGCACGACCTCGCGGTGCTCGTCGAGCCCCGCGTCGGCTACGACCCCGCGCTCCGCGCCGTGGGGAAGGCCATCTCGGACGCGCTCGTCGCGCGGCTCGCCGCGAAGGGCCACCTGCCGCTCGACTTCTACCCCTCCTTCGTGGAGGACGGGCGGCCCGAGAGCGGCTTCGCGCGCGGCGTGCCGCCGCCGCGCTTCGCGAACGGCTACTGGGCGGCGCGGAACCGCTTCGGGATCCTGCTCGAGACGCACTCCTGGCGCCGGTACGGCGAGCGGGTGAGGGCGACGGCCGACTTCGTGCGTGCCCTGCTCGACCTCGCGGCGGAGCGCGGGGCCGACTGGACGGCCGCCGCCGCGCGCGCCGACCGCGCCGCGCCGGCGCTCGCCGGCACGGAGGTGGTCCTCGCCTCCACGGCCGACGGCCCCGCGACGCCGCTCCGCTTCCGCGGCTACGCCTTCGACCGCGCGGAGTCGCCGGCCCTCGGCCGCCCGGTGGTCCGCTACGACGAGTCGCGCCCGCTCGTGTGGGAGGTGCCGCTCGTCGAGGGGCAGCGGCCCACGGCCACCGCCACCCTGCCGAAGGGAGGCTGGATCGTCCCCGGCGCCCACGCGGCGCGGCTCGCCGAGCGGCTCCGCCTGCACGGCGTCCTCTTCTCGCGGCTCGACGGGGCGCGCCGCGGCGCGGCGGTCGAGACCTTCCGCGCGCGCGAGGCCCGCTTCTCGCCCGCGCCGTCCGAGGGGCGGCAGACGGTCGAGGTCGCGGGCGCGTGGGCGCCCGAGACGCGCGACCTCGCGGCGGGCGCGCTCTGGGTGCCGGCCGCGCAGGCGCGGGCGCTCCTCGCCGCGCACCTCCTCGAGCCCTCCGGGCCCGACTCCTTCCTCGCCTGGGGGGAGTTCAACGCCGCCTTCGAGAAGAAGGAGTACGTCGAGGACTACGTGCTCGACGCCTTCGCCCGCGAGCGGCTCGAGCGGGACCCCGCCGTGCGCGACGCCTTCGCGCGGCGGCTCGCCGAGGACCCCGCGTTCGCGAAGGACCCGCAGGCGCGGCTCGAGCACTTCCACCGGCTCCACCCGTCATGGGACGAGGCCTACCGCCTCTACCCGGTCCTCCGCGCCGCCGCGCGCCCCTGAGGGCGGGCGCCCGTCGGGCGGATCCGGCGGCTGTCGCGAGTTCCCGACAGCGCGCCGGCGCAACCCCGCGAAACGTGGCGCGCCGCGGCTGGCGCCGCGCCTGCAATGAAGCCCTGCGACGGCGGCGCGCCGCGGTGGCGGCCCCCGGAAGACTCGAAACCCCACGCGCAGCACAGGAGACGCCATGAACAAGAAGCTCCCCTCGCTCGTCGGCGCCGGCATCGGCCTCGCCCTCTTCCTCGCCGTCGCGCTCCTGCCGGCGATGCTCTACGGCGGCTACGCGGGCCTCCTCCTCGCGGGCGGGATCTTCGGGTCGCCGGTCGAGCCGACGCTGCTTCCCCGCGTGCTCATCGTCTTCGGCATGGTGATGGGCGTCGTCGCGGTCGGCTCGCTCTTCGCGGTGGCCGGCGCCGTCGCCGGCGCGGGGGTCGGCGCCCTCACGACGCTCGCGGGCCGCAAGCCGGTGGCGCAGGAGCAGGCGAGCCGCTAGCGCGCGGCGAGCGCGACGGGAGCCCGGCCTTCGCGGCCGGGCTCTGCGTTTCTCGCCCCTGCGCGCCGGCGCGCACGTCCGTTCACCGCGGACGTTAACCGGCGCAATGTCTGCGCGATTCGCCTCGCTGACATGGATCAAAGCACTCGGAATTCCTGCGGTTAGAATGCCGCACCTTTTGGGGCTCAGGGCACATGCGTTGCAGGCGCGGACCGGACCTATGAGAACGACCTTCCTCCTCCTCACCCTTCTCCTCGCCGGCGCCGCGCGCGCCGAGGAGGCGAAGCTCCCGGGCGGCGCCGACGCCTGCAAGGACTGCCACGCCCAGGGCGGCGACGGCCCTGCGGTCGACTTCGCCGGCTGGGCGAAGTCCGTCCACGCGGACAACTCCGTCTCCTGCACCGACTGCCACGCCGGCTACGCGATGGGGCCGCACGACGCGGAGCTGCCCGCGCTCTCTGCCGGGGAGCAGGCCACCGTCGACCGGCTCGCCAAGGCGAGCTGGAAGAGCGAGCACCCGGCGGACGGCGCCAAGAAGGGCGAGGAGCGCAAGGTCACCGCGCCGCGCGCGTACCTCGCCTGCGCGGGCTGCCACGCCGAGGTGACCGACGCCTTCGCGGCCTCGATCCACGGCAAGTGGCTCGCGGGCGACGCGAAGGTGCCCGGCCCGACCTGCGTCTCCTGCCACGGCTCGATCCACGCGGCGGTGAAGCTCGCCGCGTACGCGCCGGCGGCGGGCGCGCGGGAGAAGGTGCCGGCCGACCGCCGCGCCATCGCCCGCCGCTGCGAGTCCTGCCACGGCGACGAGGAGTTCACGAAGGCCGCCGGCCTGAACCCCGAGACCGCGGTCACCTACCACGACTCGATCCACGGCAGGCTGGCCCGCGTCGGGAACCCCTACGCCCCGGTGTGCACGAGCTGCCACGCCGCGAAGAAGGAGGCGGGCGGCAGCCACGCCATCGTCGCGAAGGGCGACCCGGCCTCGGCCGTCTCCCAGGCCCAGCGCCGCGAGACCTGCGGCCGCTGCCACGCGAACGCCACCGACTCCTTCGCGGCGCTCATCGCGCACAAGCCCATCCAGGAGACCGGCGGCCACGTGGTGCCGCACGTCATCCACGTCGTCTTCTCCTACCTCACGACGCTCACCCTCCTCTTCTTCGCCTTCCACGTCCTCGTCGACTTCGTCTACGAGCTGCGCCAGCGGCTCTCGAAGAAGTCGCACGGCCCGTCGGCGGACGCGGCGCGGAGCGTCGTGCGCTTCGACATCCACCAGCGCGGCCAGCACTGGCTCATGCTCTCGGGCGTGATCCTGCTCGGCATCACCGGCTGGCCGCTGCGCGGCGCCGGCGACGCGCAGGCGGCCACCTACTCGGCGTCGTTCATGAAGCTCTTCGGCGGCGCGGAGGGCGCGGCGATCTGGCACCGCGTCGGCGCGGTGCTGATCATCCTCTCGTCCCTCTACCACCTCTTCTACCTGACGTTCCTCGCGTCGAAGAAGCGGCTGCCCTTCTCGATGCTCCCGCTGCCGAAGGACGCCCTCGACATGCGGGACAACATCCTCTTCATGCTCGGCCTGAGGAAGGAGCGGCCGAAGTTCGACCGCTACATGTACCTCGAGAAGTTCGACTACTGGGCGGTGTTCTGGGGCATCGTGATGATGGTCGGCACCGGCTTCATCTTCTGGTTCCCGGCCTTCTTCGCGAGCTGGGCGCCCAGCTGGCTCATCACCGCCGCCCTCATCATCCACGGCGAGGAGGCGACGCTCGCGATCCTCTTCCTCTTCGTGGTGCACTTCTACAACGTGCACCTGAAGCCCTCGATCTTCCCGATGAACTGGGCGTGGCTGAACGGCCGGATCTCGGTGGAGAACCTGAAGCACGAGCACCCGCTCGAGTACGAGCGGATGAAGCCGCGGCTCGACGAGTAGCGGCCTCGGGCCGAAGTCCTCACGGGGGCCGGGCGGGCGACCGCGCGGCCCCCGTCGCTTTTCGCGAGCGCGCGTTCGTTGCGGCGGGCGCGAGCGGATACAATCGCCGCGCCGATGGCGCTCTCCCGGAACGCGAAGGGGCTCCTCGCGGGGCTCGGCGTGCTCGCCGCGTTCGCCGTGGCGCTCGGCTTCCTGCGCTTCAAGAAGTTCGTCGACGAGGATCCCCGCCTGTGCGCGACCTGCCACCGGTCGTCGCCCGAGTTCGCCCTCTGGCTCGGCGGCACGCACAAGAGCGTCGCCTGCCAGCGCTGCCACCACTCCACCCCGCGCCAGGGCGTCTCCATGCTCGGCGCGTTCGTCGCGGGCAAGAAGCCGGCCGGGCAGCACGCGCAGGTGGAGGTGGGGGCGTGCGCCTCGTGCCACTTCTCCCACGACCCCCGCTGGCCCCAGGTGGGCGGCTCGCGCGGCCACCGCATCCACTACGAGGAGAACGGCGTCGCCTGCGTGCGCTGCCACGCGGCGAGCATGCACGGCTTCGAGCCGGTGGCGGCGCGCTGCGCCGAGTGCCACCCCGGCCACTCGGTGAACCTCGAGAAGATGCACGCGCTGCACTGCTTCGCCTGCCACGAGTTCCTCACGAACGAGCCGGGCCTGCGCCCGACCCGGCACGACTGCCTGCGCTGCCACACCGCGCAGGGGATCCACGCGCCCATGAAGGAGCACGGCGCGCCGATGGAGATGTCCTGCGCCGCCTGCCACCGCCCCCACGCGCAGGACGGCAAGACCCTCGCGGCGTGCACCGAGTGCCACGCCCCCTCGCTCATGGCGAGGGGCGGCCTCCACGCGAAGGCCGGCCACCGCCGCTGCCTCGACTGCCACGTGCCGCACGAGTGGACCCCGGAGCCCGCGGTCTGCCTCCGCTGCCACGCCCAGGCCCCCGCCCACGCGAAGGGCAAGGCCTGCCGCGACTGCCACGCCTTCTCCGGCGCGCCGCTCCCGCCGCTCCCGGTCTCCGCCTGGTGACCCCGTGACGCTGCGCCTCAAGCTCTTCGTCCTCATCGCGGCGGTCATCATCTTCGCGATGTCCGGGGTCACCGCGGTCGCCCTCTGGCGCGAGCTCGTGCGCGGGCAGGAGCTGCTCGCCCGCGAGGGCGCCGCGCTCGCCTCCACCGCGGCGAGCGCGGCGGCGCAGTGGGTGCGGGCCGAGGGCGCGGCGCCCGGGGCGGACCAGGCGCTGCCGGGCGTGCTCGAGCTCCTCGTGGAGGCCCACCCCCTCGACCGGGCCTGGATCGTGGGCCGCAGCGGCAAGGTCCTCGCCTGCCTCTCGCGCACCGGGGTGCCCTGCCCGGAGGGCGTGCCGCTCTCCGAGTTCCAGCCCGCCGACCTCCCGCTGCGCGCCTTCGGCCGCCTGCTCCACCCGGAGGGGCTCGTCGCCTCCGCCCCCGTCGTCCGCGACGGCGCCGTGGTCGGGGCGGTCAACGTGGAGTTCTCCCACGAGGAGGTGGTGGGGAACGCCCGGAACCTCGCCTGGGGCGCGAGCCTCGTGGCCGCGTTCTGGATCCTGGTCGGCCACGTCCTCACCGCCATCTTCATCCGGCAGGTGACCCGTCCCCTCGTCAGGCTCTCCGCCGCCGCCGAGTCGCTCGCCGAGGAGCGCGGCATCCAGCTCCCCCCGCCGGAGGACAAGGAGCTCGCCGACCTCGTCCGGGCCTTCAACCACATGTCGACGCGCCTCGAGGAGCGCCGCGCCGAGAACCAGCGGCTCATCGCGGAGCTCGAGGAGCGCGTCGCCCAGAAGACGCGCGAGGTGCTGCGCGCGGATCGGCTCGCCACCCTGGGCGGCATCGCCGCCGGCTTCGCCCATGAGATCGGCAACTCGCTGAACGTGATCCGCGGCTACGCCTCGGTGACCGCGCGCGAGCTGCCCGAGGCCTCGCCGAACCGGGCCGACGTCGAGGCGATCCGGCGCGAGGTCTCGCGGGCCGCGAAGCTCATCGAGCGCTTCCTCGTCTTCGCCCGGGCCCGCACGGTCCACCCCCACGCGCAGCCGGTGGAGCCCATCCTGCGCGAGGCGGTGGAGGTGATCGGCCCCGCCGCGGCGCAAGCCCGCGTCGAGCGCACGGTGGAGATCGACGCCGGGCTGCCCGACGTGGTGGCCGACGCCGAGCTGCTCCGGCAGGCGTTCCTGAACCTCTGCGTGAACGCGGTGCAGGCCATGCAGGACCGGGGGGGCGGGACGCTCGCGGTGCGGGCGCGCCGCGACGGCGATGCGGTCGCCGTCGAGTTCCGGGACAGCGGGCCGGGCATCGACGCGGAGGCCGCCGCGCGCATCTTCGAGCCCTTCTTCACGACCAAGGCGACCGGCACCGGCCTCGGGCTCGCCATCGTCCGGCAGGCCGCCGAGGCGCACGGCGGCGCCGTCGAGGTGGAGAGCGCCCCGGGCCAGGGGGCCACCTTCCGGGTGCGCCTGCCCGCGGCCGGGGCGGCGGACGCGGACGCGGGGCCGAAGGCCATCGGAGGCGAGCCGTGAGCGCGAAACCGAAGCTGATGGTGGTGGACGACCTCGACTCCGCGCGCCACATGATGAAGCGCAGCCTGGCGCGCTCCTACGACGTCTACGACTTCGGCGCCGTCGCCGACGCCCTCCCGGCCCTCGACCGGGCCGAGTTCGACGCCATCGTCACCGATCTGCGCATGCCGGGCATCGACGGCATCGAGGGGCTGCGCCGCTTCAAGGCGAAGGTGCCGGAGATCCCGGTCATCCTCGTCACCGCCTTCGCCACGGTGGACACCGCCGTCGAGGCCATGAAGGCGGGCGCCTTCGACTACCTCACGAAGCCGTTCGAGCCGGAGGAGCTCGAGATCGTCGTCGCCCGGGCCGTCGAGCACGCCCGCGTCCGCCGGGAGAACGCCCGGCTGAAGAGCGTCCTCTCCGGAGAGTTCACGGTCCAGGGCATCGTGGGCCGCTCGCACGCGATGAAGGACGTGATCTCGATCCTGGAGCGCATCGCGCCGTCGGACGTCCCCATCCTCATCGAGGGGGAGTCCGGCACCGGCAAGGACCTCCTCGCCCGCGCGGCGCACGCCATGTCCCGCCGCGCCGGCAAGCCCTTCGTCGCCCTCAACATGAGCGCCATCCCGGAGAACCTCGCCGAGGCCGAGCTCTTCGGCCACGAGAAGGGCGCGTTCACCGGCGCCGAGCAGGCCCGCGAGGGCTTCTTCGCCGAGGCGGACGGCGGGACCCTCTTCCTCGACGAGGTGGGGCTGCTCCCCCCCGCGCTGCAGCCGAAGCTGCTGCGCGTCCTCCAGGACGGCGAGTACATCCCGGTGGGGAGCCGCAAGGCGCGCAAGGCGGACGTCCGGGTGATCGCGGCGACGAACGAGGACCTCGCCCGCAGCGTCAAGGCGGGCCGGTTCCGCGAGGACCTCTGGTTCCGCCTGCGCGTCGTCCCGGTGCGGCTCCCGCCGCTCAGGGAGCGGCGCGAGGACGTGCCGCTCCTGGTCGAGCACTTCGTGAGGAAGCACGCGCTCCGGCTCTCGCGCCCGCCGCTCCTCCCCGACGCGGAGGCGATGAAGGCGCTCCTCGACCACCCGTGGCCCGGGAACATCCGCGAGCTCGAGCACGCCATCGAGCGCGGCCTCCTGCTCGCGCGCGGCGAGGCGATCGTCCTCGCCGACCTGCCGCCCGAGCTGTCGCCGGCGGCGGACGCCGGGTCCGCCGCCGAGGGGCGCTACCGCCGCGCCCGGGACGCCTGGGAGCGGAAGTTCTTCGAGGACCTCCTGCGCGAGGCGGGCGGCAGCGTGGGCAAGGCGGCGGAGCTCGCCGGCCTCCACCGCTCGACGCTCTACGAGAAGCTCACGCGCTTCGGCCTCGTCGAGAAGGACGAGAAGGCGTGACCGGCCCCCGCGCCGCGGCGCCCCTGCGCCTGCGGCGGGGGCGGGTGGGGGACGCGCCCGCCGTGGCGGCGGTGATGCGGGCCGCCATCCGCGGCCTCGCGCGCGGCGCGGGCACGAGGCGCCAGCTCGCCGCCTGGTCGTCCTTGCCGGCGCTCTATCACGCGTGGGCGATGAGCGCCGGCGGCGAGTCCTACGTCGTCGCGACGCGCGGCGGCGCCGTGGCGGGGTACGCCGCGCTGCGCGGCGGCGAGGTGACCGCCGTGTTCGTGCGCCCGCGCGAGGCGCGCCGGGGCGTGGGCGCCGCGCTGCTCGCGCGCCTCGAGCGCGAGGCCGTCCGCGCCGGGCGGCGGACGCTGCGCGTCGTCGCGGCGCGCTCGGCGGTGGCCTTCTACGCGGCGATGGGGTTCCGGGGAGCGCGAGCGGTCGCGGTGCCGCTCCCCGGCGCGCGCCTCCCGGCGCGCCTGCTCTCGAAGCGGCTCGGCGCCGCTAGAGACGGCCGCAGGGGCGCCTGAAGGGGCAGCGCCGGCAGCCCTCGCGCTCCGCGAGGAGCGGGAACGCGTCCTCGCGCGCCACGTTCCGCTCGGGGTCGGCGAGGACCTGCTTCATGGCGGCGATCGAGCCGCGCATCTCCCGGCGGCACGCCTCGAGGGTGGCGGGGTCGGCGGCGACGTCCACGCGCTCGCCGCCGGGCGCCCCGTCCCCCACGAGGTAGACGAGCCCGCCCACCACGCCGTCGGGCGCCACGCCCCACTTCTCGCGCGCGTAGAGCGCGTAGGTGCCGACCTGGACGTGGTCGACCCCGCGCTCCTTGCCGGTCTTCCAGTCGAGGAGGTGCACCCGCCCGTCGCGCCCCCGGTAGGCGAAGTCCACCGCGAGCCAGACCTTCGTCCCCTCGAAGCTCCAGGAGTCGAGCTCGTCCACCGTGAGCCAGTCCACCCGCGGCGTCGCCCGGATCTCCTCGAGGACCGCGCTGCCGTAGAAGGCCCGGAGCGAGCCCTCCACCACCTGCTCGTAGAGCCGCTTCCAGTCGGCGTCCGGCACCACCTCGCCGTACTCGTGCTCGACGAGGCCGACGATGCGCGAGGCCTCGCGCCAGTAGCCCTTCTCGCGGGAGCCCGCCCACTCCGCCCGGGCCCGCGCCCGCGTGCGCTCGAGGACCCGCTCGAGCGGGACGAGGTCGCCCGTGGCGCGCGCGCGGTCGAGGACCTGCTTCACGGCGCCGTGCACGATGGAGCCCGCCCACTGCCAGCGCGAGGAGAGCTTCTTCAGGACGTACAGCTCGCGCACCGGCGAGCCGGCCGGCGCGCTCCAGCCGCCCCAGCTCCCGTAGTAGGCGTGGAAGTAGGCGCGCCGGCAGTCCTTGAACTTCTCGTGGCGGGACTTCGACCAGGAGAACTCGTTGACGAGATCGGGCATTCGGCTGGGCTTCGGGGGGCCGGGCGGCCGGCCGGCCGCAGTGTAGCGCGAGACCCCGACACGCCCGAAGCGGCGGTCAGCCGGCGCGGAGCGCCGCCGCCGCGACCACCCAGGGGCCCGGCTTGCGCGGGATGCGGACCGTGAAGGCGGTGCCGCGCCCCGGCGCGGACTCGACCTCGACCTTCGCGCCCTGCGCGTCGGCGAGCGTCCGCACGATGAAGAGGCCGAGGCCGAGGCTGCCGTCGCCCTTCGCCGCGCCCCGCCCGCGCCGGAAGGGCTCGAAGATCCCCGCCTCCACCTCCGGAGGGAGCCCGGGCCCCTCGTCGCGGACCTCGACCCTCACCTCGGCCTCCCCGCCCACGACCCGCACGTGCACGGGGGTGTCGGCGGGGGCGTACTTGAGCGCGTTCGAGACGAGGTTCGCCACGATCTGCTCGAGCCGGTCGGGGTCGAACACCGCGCAGCTGTCCCCCTCGCGCTCGATCCGGATCCGCGTCACCTGGGACTCGGAGAGCTCCTCGGCGACGCGGTGGCACACGTCGGCGACGTCGCCGTCGCACACGGAGACGGGGATGCCGCCGCCGCCGTGCAGGCGGCTCCAGTCGAGCAGGTCGCGGATGAGCCGCTCCATCCGGCGCCCCGCCACCACGATGCGGCGCGCGAGCAGGCTCTCCTCGTTCGGGAGCCCCGCGCGCGAGAGCGACCAGGCCGCGGCCAGGATCCCGGTGAGAGGGTTGCGCAGGTCGTGGCTCACCACCGCCATGAGCCGCTGCTGCAGCGCGAGGGCGCGCTCCCGGGCCTCCTCGTGCTCCTCCCGCGCCCGCACCTCGTCGCGGACGAGCCGGGCCGCGAAGGCGATGAGCACGAGCAGCACGGCGTCCGCGAGGAGGAACACGGCGTTCGAGAGCCTGACGCTACGCGTCCACACGCCCTGCCGCTCCCGCGCGAGCCGCTCCGAGGACACCTCGAGCTCCTCGAGCTCTCCCTTGGCCCGCTCGAGGGCGCTCCGCCCGGCGCCCTCGTGGCGGAGCGCGAGGGCGCGCGCGAAGTCCCCGGCGTCGGCGGCCGCCAGCGCCGCGTCGTGCTCGCCCCGGAGGACGGCGATCTCGAGCGCGATGCGGTCGACGCGGCCCCGCTCCCAGGCGAACGCGCCGGCGCCGCGGACCGCGAGGCGATCGAGGGCGGGACCGACGAGCGACGAGGCCCGCACGTGCCGCTCGCGGTGGGCCGGATCGCGCGTCCCGAGGTACGCGTCGAGGGCGGTGTGCGCGACGAGGAGCGCCGACTCGAGCTCCTCGACGGCGAGCTGCCGGGCCGCCGCCTCCTCGACGAGGGCCGAGGACTGGGCCGTCGCCGAGAACGCGAGGGAGGAGAAGAGCCCCGCCGCGAGCACCGCCGCGATCGCCGCCGCGAAGCCGATCGCGATGCGGAGCGGCAGGCCGAGGGGGCGAAGGCGGCGGACCGGAGCGGCCATGGGCTCCGGGATCCGACCACGAACGGCCCGCTCCGAGCACGCCCGGGTTCTGCGGCCCGTTGCCGCAGGCGGCCCGTCGCCCGGGCGCCGGGCGCGGATCAGCGCGCGCCGGCGGCGGCGGACGGCGGTGCGGGGCGCACCTCGATCGGCCCGAGCGGCAGGTCGGCGAGCTGCGACTTCACCGCGTCGGGGGTCGCCACCATGACGACCGTGAGCTTCGCGGGATCGAGCCGCGCCGCCGCGAAGCGCCGGACGTCCTCGGCCGTGACCTTCCGGACGAGGTCGGCGTAGCGGTTCCAGTAGTCGTCGGGCAGGCCGTTGACGGCGAGGTCCGCGAGCCGGTGGGCGATGCCGCCGGCGGTGGCGAAGTCGGCGGGGAGGCCGAGCACGAGCGAGCTCTTCGCGTCCTCGAGCTCCGCCTCGCCCACGGGCTCCGAGCGCAGCCGCTCGAGCTCCCGGAGGAGCTCCTTCACCGCCGCGCCGGTCACCTCCGCCTTGACGCTGCCCACCACGAAGGAGACGCCGGCCAGCCGCCGCGAGTCGCCCCGGGCGTAGACGCCGTAGGTGTAGCCCTTGTCCTCGCGCAGGTTCCTGAACAGGCGGGAGGACATGCCGCCGCCGAGCACCTGGAACGCCACGGACGCCGCCGCGTACTCGTCGGAGGAGCGCCGCAGCCCCGGCATGCCGAGGAGGAGGTACGCCTGCGGGGCGTTCGCCTTCTCGAGGAGGACGGTCCGCTTCGGCGCGGCGGGGGGCGCCGGGGGCAGCGGGGCGAGCGGGCGGCCCGGCTTCCAGGCGCCCAGGGTCGCCTGCAGCAGGGGGCGCAGCTCGGCCTCGGAGACGTCGCCCACCACGACGAGCTCGGCGTTGCCGGGGCGCCAGTGGCGCTCGTGGAACGCGGCGAGGTCCTTCGGCCGGGTGGCCTTCACGGACTCCTCCGTGCCGAGGCTGTAGTGGCCGTACGGGTGCGCGCCCCAGAACACCGGGGCGAACGCGCGCGAGGCGATGGCCTGCGGCTGATCGCGCTGCTGCAGGAGCGCGACGAGCCGCTCGTCCTGCACGCGCTCGAAGTCGCCCTTCGGGAAGGCCGGGTTCATCGCCACGTCGGCGAGGAGCTCCAGGAACTTCGGCAGGTGCTTCACGAGCGTCGCCCCGCCGAGCGAGCCCTGGTCGACCCCGGCGGACGCGCCGAGGGAGGCCCCGATGAACCCGGCCTCGTCGGAGAGGCGCGTCGCGCTGCGGGTCTTCGTCCCCTCGGTGAGCATCGCGGCGGTGAAGCTCGCGAGCCCCGGGCGGGCGGAGGGGTCGCGGGAGGCGCCCGCGTCGACGACGAGGCTCAGCGCGACGATGGGGAGGCGGTGGTACTCGACGAGCCGCACCTTGAGCCCGTTCGCGAGCGTGAAGTGCCGCTGCTCCGGGACGCGGAGCTCCGGCACGGGTCCCTTCTCCGGCGGGCGGCTCCGGTCGGGGCCGGGCGAAGGGGCGGCCGCCGGGGCCGGCGCGGCCGGCGCGGCGGCGGACGCCGCGGCGGGCGGCGGCGCGGCGGCGGGCGGGCGCCGGGCGGCGCAGGAGAGGGCGAGGAGCGCGAGGGCCGCGAGGGCCGGGCGGCGGATCATCGGGTCTCTCCCTTCGCGGCCGCCGGGGCGGCGGCGGGCGCGCCGTCGGCGCGCGGCAGCACGGTGAGGACGACGCGGGCGTCCTTGCGCAGGAAGCGCCGCGCGGCGTCCGAGACGTCGGCGGCGGTGGCGCGGCGGTAGCGCGCCAGGTCCTGGTCGAGGTAGCCGGGGTCGCCGGTGCGCAGGTAGTAGCCGGCGAGCGTGGCGGCGCGCCCGCCGAACCCCCCCACCGGCTCGAGGCCGAAGATGGCGCCCGCCTCGAGCTTGTTCTTCGCGCGCTGGAGCTCCTCGTCCGCGGGCGGGGCGGCGGCGAGGCGCGCGAGCTCCTCGTCGATCTCCCGCTCCAGCCGCTCGAGGGGGACGCCCGGCTTGGGCGTGGCGGTGACGAGGAACATGGACCCGAGCGCCTGGCTCATCTGCCCGGCGGAGACGTCCTGCGCGATCCGCTCCTCCATCACGAGCCGCTTCACGAGGCGCGCGCTCTTGCCGTCGGAGAGGATCTGCCCGACGAGGTCGAGCGCCGCGTCGCCCTCGGCGTACGCCTTCGGCGTCTGCCACGCGACGTAGAGGCGCGGGAGCTGCACCCGGTCGTCCATGGAGATCCGCTTCTCGCCCGCGAGCGGCGCGGGCGACGGGCTCTGGTGGGCGGGCGGCGCCTTGCCGGGGATCGTGCCGAACCACCTCTCCGCGAGCGCCCGCGCGCGCGCCGGCTCGACGTCGCCGGCGATGGCGAGCACCGCGTTCTCCGGCCCGTAGAAGCGGGTGAAGAACTGCTTCACGTCGTCGACGGTGGCCGCCTGCAGGTCCTCGTGCGAGCCGATGGGGAGCCAGTGGTACGGGAACTGCGGGTCCCACGTGGCCGCGAGGAGCTTCTCGAAGGCGAGGCCGTAGGGGCGCATCTCGTAGTTCTGGCGCCGCTCGTTCCGCACCACGTCGCGCTGGTTGTCGAGCTTGCCCTGGGTGAGCGTGGGCAGGAGGAACCCCATCCGGTCGGACTCGATGAAGAGCATCTGCTCGAGCGCGTTCGAGGGGACCTGCTCCCAGTACTGGGTGGTGTCCTGCGAGGTCGAGCCGTTCGCGTCGCCGCCCGCGGCGTCCACGAGCCGGTCGCCCTCGCCCTTCGGGACGTTCTGCGAGCCCTGGAACATGAGGTGCTCGAACAGGTGGGCGAACCCGGTCCGCCCCGGGCGCTCGTCCTTCGCGCCGACGTCGTACTGGACGTGCACGCCCACGATCGGGCTCGTCCGGTCCTCGTGGACGATCACGGTGAGCCCGTTCTCGAGCTTGAACAGCTCGAAGGGGAGCAGCCGCTCGGGCGCGGCGGCGACCTGGGCGGGCGAGGTCGGGGCGGGGGCCTCCGCGCGCGGCGCGGCGGGGGCGAGGGCGAGGAGCAGGAGGAGCAGCGCGGTTCTCGCGTTCATGGCGCCTCGCGTTATAAGCCGGCGGCGGGCCGCCGTCACCGCTCCGGGTGGAGCGATCGGCATTCGGCCCTCGGCCCGGGCGCTTCCGGCGGCGCCGTTGCGCGGGGGGACGCGAGGCGTATGCTCGACGGCCATGTCCCCCGAGCGCGCCCCCCTGCGCATCCTCGTCGCGGAGGACGACGCCGCGGTGGCCCGCCTGTACGCCGCCTACGCCCAGAGCCGCGGGCACTCCGTCCTCTTCGCGCGCGACGGCGCCGAGACGCTCGTGACCGCCACGGCCGAGCTGCCCGACATCATCTGGCTCGACATCGCCATGCCGAAGCTGGACGGGCGCGACGTGCTGCGGCAGCTCAAGGCGAACCCGCGCACCGCGGGGATCCCGGTGCTCGTCGTCTCCGCCTTCGGCGGGGACCAGAACATGCGGGACCTCCTGCTCGAGCTGGGCGCCTGGGACGTGATGGAGAAGCCGCTCGACCTCCACATCGCGTTCAACAAGGCGGAGCGGCTCGCGCCGCCGGTGCGGCGGGCCTGAACCAGGGTTCGCCGCGCTGTTCGCGAAGCGTGCTCGCCCGTCTGGGGCGGCGCGCGCCGCCTCAGCGCGTCGGCTCGATCCGCATCCCCTTCGGGATCACCACGATGCCGCTCTCCGTCACGTGGAAGTGGCGGGCGTCCTTCTCGAGGTCGTAGCCGATCTCGGTGTGCGGCGGCACGTCGACGTGCTTGTCCACGATGGCGCGGCGGATCCGGCAGTGCCGGCCGATGTTGACGTTCTCGAAGAGGATGGAGTGCTCGACCGAGGCGTAGCTGTTCACCCGCACCTTGGGCGAGAGGATCGAGTGGTGCACCTGGCCGCCCGAGATGATGCAGCCCTCCGACACGAGCGAGTCGGTGGCGCGGCCGACGCGCCGATCGTGCTCGTTGTTGAAGACGAACTTCACCGGCGGGAAGTTGTGCTGGTTCGTGAAGATGGGCCAGCGGTCGTTGTAGAGCGAGAAGACCGGGTCCACGTCCACGAGGTCCATGTTCGCCTGGTAGTAGGCGTCGAGGCTCCCCACGTCGCGCCAGTACCCGCGCTCCTTCTCGCTCTGCCCGGGCACCACGTTCTTCGCGAAGTCGTAGACGTACACGCGCTTGCGCTGGTGCATCGACGACACGATCGACTTGCCGAAGTCGTGGGCGCTCGCCGGGTCGCCCGCGTCGCGCACGATCTCCTGCACCAGGGCGTCGGTGGTGAAGAGGTAGTTCCCCATGGAGGCGAGGCAGCGCGTCGGGTCCCCCGGCATGGTCTTCGCGCCGGACCTGGGCTTCTCGACGAAGCCGATCATCCGCCCCTCGGCGTCGACCTCGATGATGCCGAACTCCGACGCCTCCGCGACGGGGATGGGGATCGCCGCGACCGTCAGCTCGGCCTTGCGGTCGAGGTGGAAGTCGAGCATGTCCCGGACGTCCATGCGGTAGATGTGGTCGGCGCCGAACACGAACGTGTACTCGGGCTCCTCGTCGGTGATGATGTTGAGGTTCTGGTAGATGGCGTCGGCGGAGCCCTCGAACCACTTCGGCCCGACCCGCATCTGGGCCGGGACGATCTCCACGTACTGGTTGAGGAGCGCGGTGAGGCGCCACCCCCGCTGGATGTGCGCGTTCAGGGACTCGGACTTGTACTGGACGAGCACCTTCATCCGGAGGATGCCGGAGTTCGCGAAGTTGGAGAGGACGAAGTCGATGATCCGGTAGCGGCCGCCGAACGGGACGGCCGGCTTGGCGCGCTCCCGCGTGAGCGGGTCGAGGCGGCGGCCTTCGCCGCCTGCGAGGATCATCGCGAGGAGCTTCGCCATCGGGATCTCCTGAGCTGCCGGGGGCTGGATCGATGCTACGCACCGGGACGGGGGCGAGCAAGGAACCGAGCACGGCCGCGCCCGCGTTTCCGCGCGATTCCGGCCGGCGGCGGCGCGGTCCCGGGCGGGGCGCCCGCTACTCCACGCGCAGCGCCGGCGCGTGGGCGGCCTCGTGCCCGAGCAGCCAGCGCTTCACCTCCGCCCCCGCGGCGTAGCCGCCGAGCCGCCCGTTCGCCTGCACGACGCGGTGGCAGGGGACGAGGATCGCGATCGGGTTCTCGTGGTTCGCGCCGCCGACGGCGCGCGCGCCGCCCGCACGACCGAGGAGCCGGGAGATCTCGCCGTACGTGCGGACCTCGCCCCAGGGGATCTCCCCGAGCGCGCTCCACACCGCGAGCTGGAAGGGCGAGCCACGCAGGTCGAGGACGGGAAGCCTCGGCGGCGTCCCCGCGAAGTAGCTCGCGAGCGCCTCCGCCGCGCCGTCGAGGTGTGCGCGGGCGCGCGCCGACACCCCGGCCCGCGAGGGCCCGCGATCCTCGAAGGAGATCCCCAGCACGCCCCGGTCCCCGGCCTCGACGCAGAGCGTCCCGACGGGGGAGCGGAGGCGGAGCCGCGCGGTCACGGCGCGAGTCTACCGCGCCCGCGGGGCGGGGGGACGAGGGCCTACCGCGACGGGCCGACCCCCGGCGCCGCGGCCCAGGGCGCCTCGTCGCGCCCGCGCGGCGAGGCCCCGCCGAACCGCGCGAGCACCTCGGCGATCTCGGCGTTCACCTGGCGGAGCAGGTCCTGCTTCTCGCGGAACGGCAGGAACGCGCTCTTGAAGCCCTGCACGAGCACGGTGCACAGGTCGGGGAGGGTGAAGCCCATCCGCTCGTGGGCGACGAGGAGCTCCTTCGTCGACGTCGTGTCGGTGACGAGCCGGTTGTCGGTGTTCACCGTCACCCGCAGCCCGAAGTCGAAGTAGAACTTGAGCGGGTGGCTCGCGAAGTCGGCGACCGACCGCGTCTGCACGTTGGACGAGGGGCACATCTCGAGCGGGATGCGGTGGTCGTTCAGGTAGTTGAGCAGGTCGCCGCTCTCCCTGAGCCGCACGCCGTGGCCGATCCGGTGCGCGCCGCACCAGTGCACCGCCTGCGCGATGGACTCGGGGCCGAACGCCTCGCCCGCGTGGATCGTGACGTTCACGTTGTTGTCGAGGATGAGCTGCACCGCCTCGCGGTGGCGCCGGGCCGGGTGGCCCTCCTCCGCGCCGGCGAGGTCGAACCCCACGACGCCCTTGCCCTTGTAGGCGACCGCCAGCTCGGCGAGGCGCACCGACGTCTGCGGGTCGATGTGGCGGATGCCGCACACGATGACGTTCGACTTGATGCCCGTCTCGCGCTTCGCCTGGCGCAGCCCCTCGAGCACCGCGTCGATGATGGTCGTCGGCTTCAGCCCCTGGCGCGTGTGGAGCACCGGCGAGTAGCGCACCTCGAGGTAGCGGACGTTCTCGGCGGCGCAGTCCGTCGCGAGCTCGTGCGCGGCGCGGAAGAGCGCCTCCTCGGTCTGCAGCACGGCCAGCGTCACGTCGAAGGCGGTGAGGTAGTCCTCGAGCGAGGCGCACACCGCGCCCATGTGGATCGCCTTCGCGAGCCCCTCCGGCGTGTCGGCGGGGAGCTTCACCCGTTGGCGCTCGGCGAGCTCGAGCAGCGTCCCGAGGCGCACCGAGCCGTCGAGGTGGCAGTGCAGGTCGGTCTTCGGCAGCGCGCGGAGGAGCTCCTCCGTCACCGGCGGGAGCGTGCGGACGGGGGGCGCGGTCATGCCGGGATCATACGCCGTGGCCGGCGACCGCGCCCGGAGCACCCCCTCCTCGCGGGCGCCCGTCCGGGCGGCCCACCCGAGCCGCGCGGGTCAGCGCGGCGCGAGCCGTACGGGCACCCACCCCCGCACGGCGTTCACGAGCCAGAGCCGCCTCGCGCGGACGACGTCGGCCGGCCGCACGATCCGCTCGCACGCCTCGCCTCGGGCGAGGAGCCCCTCGCGGAAGACCCCGGCGAGGAGGCCGCAGCCTCGCGCGGGCGTCACGCGCTCGCCGTCGACCTCCAGCACGAGGTTCCCGATCGTGAACTCGGTCACCTCGCCCTCCTCGTTCGAGAGCAGCACGTCGAACACGTCGGGGCGCTCGCGCCGGGGGAGGTCGTACGCGTCCCGCCGCGTCGTCTTGTGGAAGAGGAACCGGTCGCCGCGCGACACGCGCCCGTGGAGCGCGACCGGGAGGGGCTCGACGGCCGGCGCGGGCAGGGGCTCGCTCCGGGCGCGCGCCGACCCGTCCGCGGCGACGCGCAGGCGGACGCGCCGGCCCTCGCGCGGGAAGGCGTCTTGCTCCCGCGCGAGCGCCGCGTCCACTTCGCCGCGGTCGAGCGCGAACGCGAAGTGCCGGGCGGACGCCGCGAGCCGCGCGAGGTGCCGGTCGAGGAGCGGGTAGCGGCCGCCCTCGAGCCGCAGCGTCTCGATGAGCTCGAACGGCTCGGTGCGCTCCTCGAGGTACGCCGCCTTGAGGAGGGCCTCGTCGCGCTCGCCGTCGGCCGAGGACGCCCAGGTGACGCCGCCGCCCACGCCCGCCACCGCCTCGCCGCGCGCGAGGTCGAGCTCCACCGTCCGGATGGCGACGTTGAAGGCACAGTCGCCTCCCGGCGCGACCCACCCGATCGCCCCGCAGTAGGCGCCCCGCGGCGAGCGCTCGAGGGCGGCGATGAGGCGCGTCGCGGTGGACTTGGGCGCCCCGGTGACCGACCCGCAGGGGAACGCGGCCTCGAAGAGCCGCGCGACGCCGGCGCCGGCCTCCAGCCGCGCCTCGACCGTGGAGGTGAGCTGCAGGAGCGTGCGATACCGCTCCACCTCGCAGAGCGCGCTGGCGCGCACGGAGCCCGTCCTCGCCACGCGGCCGAGGTCGTTGCGCACGAGGTCCACGATCATGACGTTCTCCGCGCGGTCCTTCTCGGAGGCGGCCAGCGCTCGCGCCGCCTCGTCGTCCTCCTCCCCGAAGCGCCCGCGCCGCGCCGTCCCCTTCATCGGCCTGGCGCGGACGAGGTCGCCGCGGCGCTCGAGGAAGAGCTCGGGGGACGCGGAGACGACGGCCCGATCGCCGAGGTTCACGCACGCGCCGAGCCCTCCGCCCTGCGCGTCGCGCAGCCGCTCGTAGAGCGCGAGCGGATCCCCCGAGAACGATCCGCGCAGCCGGAAGGTGTGGCTCACCTGGTAGACCTCGCCGCTCGCGATGGCCTCCCGTATCCGGGCGATGGCGGCGGCGTACTCCCCGGCTCCGACGTCGGGGGAGAGCGCGCCGAGCGACGCCTCTCCGCGCAGGGCGGGCCGGAGGCGCCCGGGTCCGTCGTAGACGCCGAACCAGGCGAGCGGGCCCGGCCCCGGAGGGCGGGCGTGGATCCCCGGACCGAGCGCCGGGCCGGCCTCGTAGGCGACGTAGCCCGCCGCCCACCTGCCCGCCGCCGTCTCCTCCTCCACCGCGGCGAGCGCCGGGCGCACCTCGGCGAGGGTGCGCGCGAGGATCACGCGCCGCGGCTTCGCGAACGCGAGGGCGCCCCGAGGGCCGGGGAAGTCGAGGATGACCGTGCCGGCGTCCACCGCTCACCCGGCGCGCTGCAGGAAGCGGGCGAGCACCCGCTTCTCGCCGGCGTCGAAGCGGACGGTCACCTTGGCGTCCCCCCCGCGCCCGTCGCAGCCGACGACGAGGCCGTCGCCGAGGGAGGGGTGCAGCACGCGCTCCCCCCGCGCGAACGGCGCGGCCCCCGCCTCCTCGCGCTGGTCGAACCCGTAGTCGACGAACGGCTCGCCGCCGGGGACCGGACCCCGCGGCGAGGGCCTGCCCTGCGCGCGGGGCTCGTCCGGCGTCGAGGCGTCGAGCTCGATGTGGGGCTCGCCGGGGAGCGCGCCCGGGTGGCGGCGCACCACCGGCCCGCGCGCCTCGCGGGCGCGCACCTCGCGCGCCACGGCGGCGCCGAACAGCTCGGGCGGCAGGTCGGTGAGGAAGCGCGACGGCTCCATCTGCCGGAAGGAGGGACCGCCCTCGCCGAACCCCATGCGCCGCCGCGCGAGCGACAGGGTGAGGCGCTTCTTCGCGCGCGTCATGCCGACGTAGCAGAGCCGCCGCTCCTCGTCGTACGCCTCCGCCTCCTCGCGCGGCGAGACGTCGCCCCAGGGGGCGCGCGGGAAGGTGCCGTCCTCGAGGCCGGAGAGGAACACCGCGGTGAACTCGAGCCCCTTCGCCGCGTGGAGCGTCATGAGCGAGACGCGCCCCTCCGGCGTCGCCTGGTCGGCCTCCCCGAGCAGCGCGATCTGCTCGAGGAACCGCGCGAGCGGGACGGGGGTCGGCTCCTCGGGATCGCGCGGCGGCGGCTGGCCCGCCGCGGCCTCGTCGAACTCCCGGGCGGCGGCGACGAGCTCGACGAGGTTCTCCGCCTTCTCGGTCGCCTCGTCCGTCCGGTCCGCCTCGAGGCGCGCGAGGAGCCCGGTGCGCGAGAGCACCTCCTGCACGGCGACGCCGGCGTCGAGGGCCGGGGCGTCCTTCGCGAGCCCGGCGAGCGTCTCGCGCAGCGCCGCGAGGGCGCGGCGGGCGGCGGGCTTGAGGCCCTCGACGGCGTCCACCTCGGCGAGGGCGTCGTAGAGCGAGAGCCCGCGCGCGCGGGCGTGGCCGCGGAGCCGCTCGACGCTCTTGTCGCCGATGCCGCGCGACGGGCGGTTCACCACCCGCTCGAGGTCGAGGTCGCTGCGCGGCTCGAGGGCGAGGCGGAGGTACGCCGCGGCGTCCCTCACCTCGGCGCGCTCGTAGAAGCTCGTGCCGCGCACGATGACGTAGGGGACGCGCGCCGCCCGCAGGGCCGCCTCGACGGGGCGCGACTGCGCGTTCGTGCGGTAGAGGACGGCGATCTCGTCGCCGGCGGTGCCGCGGGCGCGCTCCATCGCCACCGCGCGGGCGATCCGCTCCGCCTCGTCGTGCTCGTCCTGCCCGACGAGGAGCGCGAGCGGCTCGCCCGGCTCCGCCTCGGTCCACAGCCGCTTCTCGCGGCGGCGCGAGGCCCGGGCGATGACCGCGTGGGCGGCGTCGAGCACGTTCTTCGTCGAGCGGTAGTTCCGCTCGAGCTTCACGACGCGCGTGCCGGGGAAGTCCGCGTCGAAGCCGAGGATGTTCTCCACGTTCGCGCCGCGCCAGCGGTAGATGGCCTGGTCGTCGTCGCCCACCACGCAGACGTTGCCCTTCGAGCCCGCGAGGAGCCTGAGCAGCCGGTACTGCACCGGGTTCGTGTCCTGGAACTCGTCCACGAGCAGGTGCTCGAAGCGGCCCGCCCAGCGGCGGCGGAGCCCCTCGTCCTCCTCGAGGAGCCGCACCGGCCGCATGAGCAGGTCGCCGAAGTCGGCGGCGCCCGCCCGGGCGATCGCGGCGTCGTAGCGGACGTAGACCTCGCGCGCGAGCTGGCCCTCCACGTCGTAGTGGCCGAGGTCGAGCTCGCCGGGGCGCAGGGCGAGCCCCTTCCAGCCGTCGATGCGCGAGAGGGCCTGGCGCGCGGTGAGCGTCTCGCCGTCGTCGGCGCCCAGCTCGGCGAGGATCCCCTTCACGAGCCGGAGCTGGTCGTCGTCGTCGTAGATGGGGAAGGAGGGGGAGAGCCCCGCCCGCGCCGCCTCGCGGCGCAGGAAGCGCGCGCCGAAGGCGTGGAAGGTCTGGACCCACAGGTCGTTCGCGTCGGCGCCGAGGAGCTCGCCGAGGCGCGCGCGCATCTCGCCCGCCGCCTTGTTGGTGAAGGTGACGGCGAGGATGCGCCAGGGCGTCACGCCGTCGTCGCGCACCAGCCGCGCGATGCGGTGGACGATGACGCGGGTCTTGCCCGAGCCGGCCCCGGCGAGGACGAGCAGCGGCCCCTCCCCGTGGAGCACGGCCTCGCGCTGCGGGTCGTTCAGGTCGGCGAGGAGGTCGGTCATCGGCGCGGCGGGGAACATAACCGAAGGACGGCGCGGCGCGCGCCGCTCCCCTTCCCGGCCCCGTCAGCGGGCGGCGCGCGGGCCGGCGTCGGAGGCGGCGGGCGCGGGCGGCGGCGCGGCCGGAGGCGAGGGCGCCCTCCGCCGGCGCGGCGCGGGCCGCGGCGGCGGCTCGGGGGGCAGGTAGCGGTAGTCGTACTCGCTGCGGTCGACGAGCTCGGCCGCGGGCGGGCCGCGCTCGGCGCCGCCGAGGCGCACCGCCTTCGTCCAGACGAGCCGCCTCGGGAGCAGCGTCTCGGGGTCGGTGACGAGCAGGAGCTCGCTCTCCGCGGTGAGCTCCCCCGCCGCGCCCGCCGGCCGCTCGGCCCCGGGCGGGAGGAGCCGCGCGAGGAGCGGGTCGGCGGCGCGCTCGAGCGCGTCGCGGTCCGGCGCCGAGCGAAGCGTCGCCTCGACGCAGCGCAGCGCGCGCTCGGTCGCCGAGCAGGGCACCCGCCTTCGCACGCCGAACTCCACCGCCTGCCCCGCGCGGACGCCGGGCAGGAGCGGGATCTCGGCCTCGGAGGCGAGCGCGTACCGCTCGCCCACCCTGAGGTCCGCCCCGGTCCAGAAGCCCACGGCGAGGTTCCAGAGCTCCTCGGCCTCGGCCCGCATCGCCGCCTCGGCGAGCGGGAGGGCGCGCTCCGCCGCGTCGGGCGGCACCTTGGCGGCGTCGAACACGCGCGCGAGCACCGGCCGCATCGCCTCGACGCCCTCGAGGCCGGCGAACTCGCCGTCCTCGCGGACGTGCTGCACCACCGCCTCCGACGCCCGGAGCGCGTCGCGCGCGAGGGCCCGCGGGAAGGGCAGGTCGCCGCGCCAGGAGGTGCCGCGGGTGAGGACGCGCAGGCCGCCCTCCGCGGGCTCCACGCGGGTCTCGTAGCGCGCCGTGAACGTGCTCGCCTCCCGCCCGCCGCCCGCGCGGGTCCGGCGATAGGTGACGCGCGCCCGCGCCGTCGCCGGCCAGGCGAAGCGCAGGCGCGCGATCCCGTCGTCGGAGGCCGGGGCGGGCGCGGCGCGGGTGGCCCCCGCCGCCTCGCCGGCGGCGGCGGCGAGCGTGGCGCACGGCAGCGCGACGAGCGCGGCGGCGAGGGCGGCGAGCCTTCGGGACCCGGTCACGGCGCGGGAGCCTAGCACGGCCCCCCGCGGCGCCGGATCGGTGCGCCGCCGGCGCGCCGGCGGTACATTCGGCGGGTGCCCGCTCCCGTCCGCGTCATCCCCCTCGGCGGCCTCGGCGAGATCGGGATGAACTGCATGGCCGTCGAGTGCGACGGCCGCATCGCCGTGGTGGACTGCGGGATCCTCTTCCCGAACGAGCCCATCGGCGTCGACGTCATCGCGCCCGACCTCTCCTTCCTGCGCGAGCGGCGCGAGCAGGTGGGCGCGGTCTTCCTCACCCACGGCCACGAGGACCACGTGGGCGCGCTGCCGCTCCTGCTGCGCGACCTGCGCGTGCCGGTCTACGGCACGCCGTTCACGCTCGCGCTCGTCGCGCCGCGCCTCGCGGAGGCGGGCGTCGAGGCCGACCTGCGCGAGGTGCGGCCGGGCGACGTGCGCCCCGCCGGCGACGCGTCGCCCATCGCGGCGGAGTTCTTCTCGGTCACCCACTCCATCCCGGACGCCTGCGGGCTCGCCCTCCAGACGCCGCAGGGCACGATCCTCCACTCCGGCGACTTCAAGATCGACCCCGCCCCGGTGGGCGGGCCCGGGATGGACCTCGCGCGCGTCGAGGGGCACGGGCGCCGGGGCGTGCGCCTGCTGCTCTCCGACTCCACCAACGCCGAGCGGGCCGGGACCTCGCTCTCGGAGTCCGAGGTGGGCGCCGCGCTCGAGGAGGCGTTCGAGCGGGCGAGCGGCCGCGTCTTCGTCGCCTGCTTCGCCTCGAACGTCCACCGCGTCCAGCAGATCGCCAACGCGGCGCGGGCCTTCGGGCGGCGGCTCGCCCTGCTCGGCCGCGCCATGGAGACGAACGTCCGGATTGCGCAGGCGCTCGGCTACCTCGACCTGCCCGCCTGGATGGCGGTGGGCGCGGAGGAGGCGCGGAGCCTGCCGCCGAAGGAGCTCTGCGTCCTCACCACCGGGACGCAGGGCGAGCCGCGGAGCGCCCTCGCCCGCCTCTCCCGCGGCGAGCACCCCGACCTCGCGGTCGCGCCGGGTGACCTCGTCGTCCTCTCCTCGCGCTTCATCCCCGGGAACGAGGTCGCCATCGGTCAGGTGGTGAACGAGCTCTGCCGCCGCGGCGCGGAGGTCGCCTACGAGGGCCTCCGCCCGCTCCACGTCTCCGGGCACGCGCAGGAGGCGGAGCAGCGCCGCCTCATCGCCCTCGCCCGCCCGGCCCACTTCGTGCCGATCCACGGCGAGTACCGCCACCTCTCCCGCCACGCCGCCCACGCCGCGGCCGAGGGGGTCAAGGGGCGCGACGTCCTCGTCGACGGCCAGGTGCTCGAGCTCTCCGACGCGGGCGTCCGGGTGCTCGCCGAGCCCGTGCCGGTGGGGCGCGTCTACGCCGACCGCGACGCGCTCCTCGGCGCCGGCGTGGGCGCGCTCGTGATAAGGGATCGGCGCCTCCTCGCGGACGCGGGGCTCTGCATCGCCGTGCTCGCCATCGATCGGTCCACCGGCGCGGTGGTGCGCGGCCCCGACCTCTTCGCGAGGGGGGTGGCGGGGTTCGAGGGGGCGGAGGACGAGCTCAGGGCCGAGGCGCTCCGCGCGCTCGAGGAGCTCTCCGGCCCGGCTCGCGCGGACGTCGCGGAGGTGCAGGAGGTCCTGCGCGTCGCGGTGCGCCGCTGGTTCCGGCGGACGGTGGGGAAGCGCCCCACGGTGCTGCCGGTGGTGCTGGAGCTCTAGGCCTTTCGAGGCCGGAAGCGGGAGGAGGACGGGATGCCGAGCTTCGACATCGTCTCGGAGCTGAACATGATGGAGGTCGAGAACGCGTTCAACCAGGCGCGCAAGGAGCTCGCCCAGCGCTTCGACTTCAAGGGGACCCACACCGACCTCGAGCGCGACAAGGACGGCCACGTCGTCCTGAAGGCGGGGTCCGAGGGGCGCGCCGAGGCGGCCCTCGGCGTCCTCATGGAGAAGCTCGCGAAGCGCGGCGTGCCGCTCGAGGGGCTCGATCCCCAGAAGATCGAGCCCGCGTCGGGCGGCGCCGTCCGCCAGCTCGTGAAGCTGAAGAAGGGGCTGAAGCAGGAGGACGCGCGGAAGATCGTCGCGCTCGTGAAGGAGCAGGGGCTCAAGGTCCAGGCCGCGATCCAGGGGGAGGCGGTGCGGATCACCGGCAAGAAGCGGGACGACCTGCAGGCCTGCATGCAGGCGATCCGCGCGGCCTCGCTCGGCGTGCCGCTCCAGTTCCAGAACTTCCGGGAGTGAGCGCGACCTCCCGGCCTCACGGGCCCGTCCCGGCGCTCCCCGCCGGCGCGCGCGCGAGGACCTTCTCCCAGTCGAGCCGCCCGGTGAGCTGCATCATCACGAAGAGCGTGAGGATCGCCCCGGCGGTGATGGCGAGCCCGGTGAAGCCCTGCCAGAAGAAGGTGAAGGAGAAGAGGACGAGGTAGACGAGCTGCGAGACCCCGAGCTGCAGCACGGCGGTGCGCCAGCCCACGAAGAGCCGCCCGTAGGACACGACGAGCGCGAGCGACACCGCCGACGCGGCGGCGAAGGCCGGGGCGATGGCGACGTGGTCGAGCAGGTAGGCGAAGAGCAGGTGGAAGGCGAAGAACGCGCAGGCGAGCAGGAAGTAGTTCACCGGGTGGATGGAGCGGCCGCGGGCGGCGAGCAGCACCCCGGTGACGAAGAAGAAGAAGAGGAGCGACACCGGCGCGAAGAAGGTGATCTTCGACGCGAGCGGGCCTGGGTTGAGCCGCTCGGGGAGCACGATCCCGACGGGCGCCGAGCCGACGAGCCGGTCGAAGCGCCACGTCCCCTTCCAGCCGCCGCCCGAGGGGCCGTGCTCGCTCGGCGACAGCGTCCCCGGCGGGAAGTCCACCGCGGCGAAGTTGGTCGAGACGCCCAGCCGGAAGGAGCGAACCATCCCCTCCTCCGACCCGACCCCGCCGCCGGGCGAGCCGTACCCCCAGCGCTCCGTCCCGCGGGTGCGGTAGCGGACCTGGAAGGCGAGGAGGCCGTTCGCGTCCACCCTGCGCGCGAAGCGTGCCTTCCCGTCCTCGAACGCCACGACGACCGGGGCGCCCGAGGGGTCGGTGATCTCGAAGCCGTCGTAGGTGACCCCGCGCGCCTCGAGGGGGAAGGTCACCTCCACCCTGCGCGGCGACGCGCCGTCGTTGCGGAACGCGTAGCGGCCGGCGAACTCCACGGCGTAGGTGGGGAACCAGAGGAGCCCCTTGCGGCGGTGCTCGAGGGCGAGGCGCGCGTCGAGGTCGGACGACTCGAGCGGCAGGGCGCGCTCCGTCGTCACGTCCTTCTCGCGCTCCACCTCGTAGTAGCGCCGCTCCTTCTCGTCGAAGCGCTGCTCCTTCGCGCGGGTGCGGTGCGTCTCGGTCCCCCTCGCGGAGGGCGGCGCCTGGACGAGCGGCGGGCCCCACAGGGCGTGCACCTCGGGGAGGAGCGAGCCCGAGGCGGCGCCGCTGCGGAAGGCGAGGGAGGAGCCGAGGATCGCCCACGCGCCGGAGCACGCGAGCCAGACGAAGCCGATGGCGAGGAGCCGTCTCATGCGCTTCCGGGGAGCAAGCGCCGTTCCGCCTGCCAACCTCGCTTCGGCATTGAGGATTCCGGGCGCGCGTGTCCGGCCGCCCACGGGGGCCCGCGGCGCGCCGCACGCGCCCGGCCGCTCGTTGCCCGGGCCCGCCCGGTCTGTTAGATCCCGCCGCCCCGATGGCCACCCGCGTCTACCTGCACACCCTCGGCTGCCCGAAGAACCGGGTGGACAGCGAGATCATGCTCGGGACGCTCTCGCAGGCGGGCTTCCGGCTCGTGCAGGACCCGGCGAAGGCGGACGTGCTCGTCGTGAACACCTGCGGCTTCATCGAGAGCGCGAAGGTGGAGTCCGTGGACGCCATCGTCGAGCTCGCCGAGCTGAAGCGCACGGGGCGCGCGAAGAAGCTCGTCGTGACCGGCTGCCTCGTGCAGCGCCACGCCGAGGAGCTCGCGCGGGAGCTCCCCGAGGTGGACCACTTCCTCGGCACCGGCGCCTACCCCGACATCGCCCGCGTCGTGTCCGACGCGCAGGCGAAGCGGCTCGTCGTGCCCGACCCGGACTTCGTCCACTCGGCGTCGTCGCCGCGGGTGAACTCGCTCCCCTCGCACACCGCCTACCTCAAGGTCTCCGAGGGCTGCGACAACGCCTGCGCCTTCTGCATCATCCCGAAGCTCCGCGGCCCGCAGCGCTCGCGCCCCGTGGACGACGTGGTGGCGGAGGCGGCGGGGCTCGCGGCGCAGGGCACGATCGAGCTGTCGCTCGTCGCGCAGGACCTCACCGCCTGGGGACAGGACCTCCCGGGGCGGCCGCGGCTGCACGCGCTCCTGCGCGCGCTCGCGAAGGTGGACGGGGTCCGCTGGATCCGCCTCCACTACGCGTACCCGCGCGACGTGCCGGACGCGCTCGTCGAGGCCATCGCGGACGAGCCGAAGATCGTGAAGTACCTGGACATGCCGCTCCAGCACTCCTCGGACCGGCTGCTCCGCGCCATGAAGCGCGGCCGGAGCTCCCAGTTCCTCCGCGCGCTCCTCGCGAAGCTGCGGGCGCGGGTCCCGGGGATCGCGCTGCGCACCTCGCTCATCGTCGGCCTCCCCGGCGAGACCGAGGAGGACTTCGAGGACCTCCTCTCCTTCGTCGAGGAGCAGCGCTTCGAGCGGCTCGGCGTGTTCGAGTTCTCGCCCGAGGAGGGGACGCCGGCGGCCACCATGCGCGGGCAGGTGCCCGACGCCGTGAAGCGCGCGCGCTTCGAGCGGATCATGGAGCTGCAGCAGGGGATCTCCCGCGCCCACCAGAAGGCGCTCGTCGGGCGCAGGCTCGAGGTGCTCGTCGAGGGGCGCGCCGAGGAGACCGAGCACCTCCTCGCCGGCCGCCACGCGCAGCAGGCCCCGGAGATCGACGGCCTCACCTACGTCAACGACGGCGTCGCCTACCCGGGCGAGATCGTGACCGTCGAGGTGACCGACGCCGCGGAGTACGACCTCGTCGGCAAGGTCGTCGCGCGCGACGCGGCGCGCGCCGCCCGGCCGCTGCCGCGCCCGCCGCCGGCGCCGGCGGGGCCGAAGCGTGGGCGCGGGCTGCCCGTGGTGGGCTAGCCCTAGTACCGCCGCCGCCCGCCGCCCCCGAACATCGAGCCGAGGATGCCGCGCATGACGGCGCGGCCGATCTGCGTGCCCGCCGCGCGCATCGCGCTCTGCGCCATCTTGCCGATCATGTCGCCGGCCGCGTCGGCGGTCGTCCGCTCCGCCCGGCCGCCGCCGCGCGGCGCGGGGGCGGGCGGCGCCGCGACCTCCTTCGCCATGGCGCGCTTGCCGAGGAGCTCGTACGCGGACTCCCGGTCGACCGCGGCCTCGTAGCGGCCCCGGAGCGGCGAGGCGGCGACGGCCTGGGCCCGCTCCTCGGGGGTGAGCGGCGCGAGGCGCGAGCGCGGCGGCACGACGAAGGCGCGCTCCACCGGCTGCGGGGTGCCCTTCGCGTCGAGGAACGACACGAGCGCCTCGCCCACCGCGAGCTCCGTGATGGCGCGCTCGACGTCCACCTTCGGGTTCGGCCGGAACGTCTCCGCCGCCGAGCGCACCGCCCGCTGGTCGCGCGGCGTGAAGGCGCGCAGCGCGTGCTGCACGCGGTTGCCGAGCTGGCCGAGCACGGCGTCGGGGACGTCGAGCGGGTTCTGGGTGACGAGGTAGACGCCGACCCCCTTCGAGCGGATGAGCCGGACCACCTGCTCGATCTTGTCCTGCAGGTCCTGCGGCGCGTCCTCGAAGAGGAGGTGGGCCTCGTCGAGGAAGAGGACGAGGCGCGGCTTCTCGGGGTCGCCGACCTCGGGGAGGTCCTCGTACAGCTCCGAGAGGAGCCAGAGGAGCACCGCGGCGTAGAGCTTCGGCGAGCGGAAGAGCCGCTCGGCGTGGAGCACCGTGATCTGGCCGCGCCCGGAGAGGTCGGTGCGGAAGAGGTCGGCGAGGTCCAGGGCCGGCTCACCGAAGAACCTGTCGCCGCCCTCCGCCTCGAGGGCGAGCAGCGCCCGCTGGATGGCGCCGGTGCTCGTCGCCGCGACGTTGCCGTAGCGGGCCCGCAGCGCGTTCGCGTTCACGGTGACGTGCTCGAGCATCGCCCGCAGGTCCTTCACGTCGAGGAGCAGGAGCCCCTCGTCGTCGGCGGCCCGGAAGGCGACCTGCAGGACCCCCGCCTGCGTCTCGTTGAGGCCCAGGACGCGCGCGAGGAGGAGCGGGCCCAGCTCGGAGATGGTGGTGCGGAGCGGGTGGCCCCCCTCGCCGAAGACGTCGAGGAACGCGACCGGCGAGGCCTCGGGCTCGAGCGCGACGCCGAGCTGCTGCGCGCGGGCCTTCACCTTCTCGGAGTCACCGCCCGGCCGGACCAGGCCGGAGAGGTCGCCCTTCACGTCGGCGAGGAACACCGGCACGCCGATGCGGCTGAACCCCTCCGCGAGCACGCGGAGCGTCACCGTCTTGCCGGTGCCGGTCGCGCCGGCGACGAGGCCGTGGCGGTTCGCGAGGGCGGGGAGGAGGAAGAGGTCCTGCTGCGCCGCCTTCGCGACGAGGAGCGGCTCTGGGCTGGCCATGCGCCCATCCTAGCGGAGGCCGGCGACCTCCGCCCGATCGCCCGATCCGGGCGCGGCCGCGGCGCGGGGGCGGCGGACGCCGGCTCAGCGCCCGGGCGGGGCGAGCAGGTGGACGTCCTTCGGGAGCTTCACGTCGAAGAGGGCGTCGCCGAGCCCCTGGTTCCGCTTCACCCCCGAGAAGCGGAGCTCGTTCACGTTGCCCGAGCCGTCCACGACGCGCGTCGCGGTGACCTCGCCCTCGGGCCCCACGGTGAGGGCGATGGACTCGACGCGCGCGTCCGGCTCCTTCGGCCGGAGGACGAGCGCCCCGCTGCCGTCCACCGAGAGGTCGAACTCGCGGACGAGGTCGCCCTGGCCGAGGAGGAAGGTGACGGCGGCGCTCATCGCGGACGCGTCGAAGCGCTCGTCCACGAAGGCCTGGTTCTCCTCCGGCTCGTGCTGCACGAGGCGCGAGCCCTTCACCGCCACCACCTTGGGCGCCGGCTTCTCGTAGTCCCAGCGCATCATCCCGGGC
Organism: uncultured delta proteobacterium; assembly: GCA_963737085.1. GTDB lineage: Bacteria > Myxococcota > Myxococcia > Myxococcales > Anaeromyxobacteraceae > Anaeromyxobacter. The sequence goes on along the minus strand of CAVTRR010000009.1, from coordinate 731,239 downwards.
TTCTTCACCCGCAGCGTCCCGGAGGACGTCTGGCGCCGGCCGAAGCCCGAGTAGACGTAGGTCTGCGTGAACCTCGCCTCGAGGTCCTTCGTCCGCTCGTAGTAGGCCTGCACCTTGCGGGCGAGGTCGGCGGGGGCCGGAGCGGGGGCGCCGGCCGCGGCGGTGGCGGTGGTGGCGGCGAGGAGCAGGGCGAGGGCGGGCTTCATGGCGTTCTACTTACCAGACGGCCGGCGACGCGGGGCATTCACGCCCCCGGGCGCCGAGCGCGGGCGCCTTGACGGAGGCCGCCGCCCACGTCATCCTCCCGCCTCCGATGCGCCGTCTCGCCGTCCTCACGCTCCTCGCCCTCGCCGCGGCCTGCTCCGACTCCCCCTGCCAGGACCTGGGCGAGCGGATCTGCGCGTGCAACCCGGGCGCGACGGCGGACACCTGCACCGCGCTCGTGGAGAGCCAGCTCGAGGACCACGATCCCGGCGACGGGTACTGCGACGACCACCTCACCACCTGCAATGCGCCGGCGGGGGCGTTGTTCTGCGAGTGGCTGCTCACCGAGGACGGCAAGGTCGCCTGCGGGCTCACGCCGTAGGCGGCCCCTTGACGCTCCACGGGCGCGGCACGCCCAGCGGGATCCGCGCGCCGCTGGAGGGCACGACGCCCGCCTCCGCGAAGCGGCCTGCGATGCGGGTCCCGCAGGCGGCGCACGCATCGCCGCGCAGCCTCGCCCGCACCACCGCGAAGCCCTCGCGCTCGATCACCGCCGCGCCGCAGCCGGGGCAGAAGGTGGTCGCGCCCTCCGGGTCCCGGACGTTGCCCGTGTAGACGTAGCTGAGCCCCTCCTCCCGCGCGATCGCCCGGGCCCGCGAGAGCGTGCCGGCGGGGGTGCGCGGCCGGTCGAGGAGCTTGTAGTCCGGGTGGTAGGCGGTGAAGTGGAGCGGCACGTCGGGGCGCATCCGGTCCCGCACGAAGCGGGCGAGGGCGCGCGTCTCGTCCTCCGCGTCGTTCAGCCCGGGGATCACGAGGTTCGTCACCTCGACCCATACGCCCGTCTCCTTCGCGAGCCACTCGAGCGTCTCCTTCACGGGCTCGAGGTGCGAGAGCGTGATCTTCGCGTAGAACGCCTCGGTGAAGGCCTTGAGGTCCACGTTCGCGGCGTCCATGTGACGGAAGACGTCCTGCCGCGCGGCCTTCCCCACGTAGCCGTTCGTGACGAACACCGTGAAGAGCCCCCGGGCGTGGGCCTCCTTCGCCACGTCGATCGCGTACTCCGCCCAGATGATCGGGTCGTTGTAGGTGAAGGCGAGGCCGGGGCACCCCATCCTCACCGCGAGGTCCACCACGCGCTCCGGCGTCCACGTCTCCTCGGAGGCGGCCTCGTCGGTGCGGGCCTTGGAGATGTCCCAGTTCTGGCAGAAGCGGCAGCCGAGGTTGCAGCCGGCCGTCCCGAAGGACAGCACCGTCGACCCCGGGTGAAAGTGCGAGAGCGGCTTCTTCTCGACGGGGTCCACCGCGAACCCGGTCGTCGTGCCCCAGCCGGTGGTGACGAGGCGGCCGCCCCGGTTGCGGCGGATCCAGCAGAACCCGTTCTGGCCCTCGCCGATCCGGCACGCGCGCGGACAGAGGGTGCAGAGCACCTTCCCGTCCGCCTCCGGCTCCCAGTAGCGCGCCTCGTGGATCACGATGAAATTGTAACGCGGCAGGTGCCCGCTCACCCCGAGCTTGTCGAGGGGGGCCGCTCACCGCGAGCTGTCGAGGGGCCGGGCGGGGCCCTTCCACCCCTCTCGCCGGGGGACCGGGCCGGTGCTATCACAGGACCGCGATGACCTTCCGCGAAGCCGTCGCCCGCCGCGTCCTCGTCTTCGACGGCGCGATGGGCACCCAGATCCAGCGCCACCAGCTGAAGGCCGCCGAGTACGGCGGCAAGGAGGGGGCGAACGACCTCCTCGTCCTCACCCGCCCGGACATCGTCGAGGACATCCACGCGCGCTACTTCGCGGTCGGCTGCGACGTCGTCGAGACGAATACCTTCGGCTCCTCCCGCCTGAAGCTCGACGAGTACGGGCTCGGCCACCGCACCTACGAGGTGAACTTCAAGGCGGCCATCACCGCGCGGCGGGCGGCCGAGCGCTTCTCCACCCCGGATCGGCCGCGCTTCGTGGCGGGCTCCATCGGGCCGACCGGCATGCTGCCGTCGTCGTCCGACCCCTCGCTCGGCAACATCACCGCCGACGCCCTCGAGCGGATCTTCCTCGAGCAGGCGAAGGGGCTCGTGGAGGGCGGCGTGGACGCCCTCATCATCGAGACCCAGCAGGACATGCTCGAGCTGCGCGCGGCGGTGCTCGCCGCCGACGCCTGCCGCAAGGAGTGCCTCCGCGACGTCTTCGTCATCGCCCAGCCCACCCTCATCGACGCGAACGGCCGCATGCTCCTCGGCACCGACGTCTCGAGCGTGCTCGCGACGCTGGAGCGGCTGCCGGTGGACGCCGTCGGCCTCAACTGCTCGACCGGGCCCGAGGAGATGCGCGCCTCGGTGCGGACGCTCGCGGAGAAGTGCTCGCACTACGTCTCGGTCCTGCCGAACGCCGGGATGCCGGAGAACGAGGACGGCCGCGCCGTCTACAAGCTCTCCCCGGACGACCTCGCCGAGGCGCTCGCCGGCTTCGTCCGCGAGTACGGAGTGGACATCGTGGGCGGCTGCTGCGGCACGACCCCGGAGCACATGCGGCGGGTGGTGGAGCGGATCCGTGCCCTAGAGGGCGCGCCGCGCCGCGTCCGGCCCCGCCCCGCGCCCGAGCTCTCCTCGGCGATGAAGGCGGTGCCCCTCGCGATGGAGCCGCGCCCCCTCGTGGTCGGCGAGCGGCTCAACGCGCAGGGCTCGAGGAAGGTGAAGGAGCTGCTCCTCGCCGACGACTACGCGGGGCTGCTCCAGATCGCCCGCGGCCAGGTGGAGGCGGGGGCGCACGTCCTCGACGTGTGCGTCGCCCTGAACGAGCGCGACGACGAGGGCGCCCAGATGCGCGCGCTCGCGAAGCTGCTCGCCCAGTCGGTGGACGCGCCGATCATGATCGACTCCACCGAGCCCGACGTCGTCGAGGGCGCGCTCAAGGTGTACCCGGGGCGCTGCATCGTGAACTCGGTGAACCTCGAGAAGGGCGGCGAGCGCGTGCGCAAGGTGCTGCCGCTCGTGCGCCGCTACGGCGCGGCGGTGGTCGCGATGACCATCGACGAGAAGGGCATGGCGCAGACCGCCGACCGCAAGGCCGAGGTCGCCCGGCGGCTCGTGGCGGTCGCGGCGGAGCACGGCATCCCGGCGGACTCGCTCGTCTTCGACGCGCTCACCTTCACGCTCGCCACCGGCGGCGAGGAGTACCGCCACAGCGCCGTCGAGACGCTCGAGGGCATCCGCCGCATCAAGGCGGAGAACCCCGGCGTCCTCACCACCCTCGGGGTGTCGAACGTCTCCTTCGGCCTCGCGAAGAGCGCGCGCGAGGTCGTGAACTCGGTGTTCCTGTACCACGCGGTGAAGGCCGGCCTCGACCTCGCCATCGTGAACCCGAAGGACATCCGCCCCTACCCGCAGCTCCCCGAGGCCGAGCGGACCCTCGCCGAGGACCTCGTCCTCGACCGGCGCCCGGACGCCCTCGCGCGCCTCATCGACCATTTCGGCGCGAAGGGCGCGGAGAAGCCCGTCGCCACCGAGGATCTCCTCGCCGGCAAGAGCGCCGAGGAGCGCATCCACCTCCAGATCCTCCACCGGCGCCCGGAGGGGATCGAGGCGCTCATCGACGACGCCCTCCGCCGCCGCCCGGCCGTGGCGGTGCTGAACGAGATCCTCCTGCCGGCCATGAAGGACGTCGGCGACCGCTTCGGGTCGGGCGAGCTCATCCTGCCCTTCGTCCTGCAGTCGGCGGAGGTGATGAAGAAGGCGGTCTCGCACCTCGAGCAGTTCCTCGAGAAGAAGGCGGGGAGCACCAAGGGCTCGATCGTGCTCGCCACCGTCTACGGGGACGTGCACGACATCGGCAAGAACCTCGTGAAGACCATCCTCACGAACAACGGCTTCACCGTGCACGACCTCGGCAAGCAGGTGCCGGTGGCGACGGTCCTCGAGAAGGCGGTCGCGGTGGGCGCCGACGCCATCGGCCTCTCCGCCCTCCTCGTCTCGACCTCGAAGCAGATGCCGTTCTGCGTCGAGGAGCTCGCCCGGCGCAACCTCGCCTTCCCCCTCGTCATCGGCGGCGCCGCCATCAACCGGCGCTTCGGGTACAAGGCCCACTTCACGCAGGACGGGGCCCCCTACGCGGGCGGGGTCTTCTACGCGAAGGACGCCTTCGAGGGGCTCGACCTCGTCGAGGCGCTCGTCGACCCGGTGAAGCGCGAGAAGCTGAAGCACGAGGTGCTGCAGAAGGCGATCGCCGCGCGCGAGGCGCCCGCCGAGGTCCCCGCGCCCGCCGCCCCGGCGCGCCGCTCCGGCGTGAGGCCCGCGCCGCGGATCCCGGTCCCGCCGTTCTGGGGCCCCCGCGTCGTGCCGGCCGGCGAGATCCCGCTCGCCGAGCTCTGGCCGCACCTCGACCTCGACGAGCTCTACAAGCTCCAGTGGGGCGTGAAGCTCAAGGGCGCCGAGTACGAGCGCGCCATCCGCGAGGAGTTCGGGCCGAAGCTCGAGGAGCTGAAGGCGGAGGCGCAGGCGAACGGCTGGCTCGTGCCGAAGGTGGTCTACGGCTACTTCCCCTGCCACGCCGAGGGCAACGACCTCGTCATCCTCGATCCCGCCCACCGCAAGGCGGAGGTGGCCCGCCTCGCGCTCCCGCGCCAGGCGGACGACCGCCACCTCTGCATGGCGGACTGGTTCCGCGAGGAGCGCGGCGCCGACGTGTGCGCGCTGCAGGTGGTGACCGTGGGCGACCAGGCCTCGCGCCTCGCCGATCAGGCGCAGGAGAAGGGCGACTACGCGCGCGGCCTGTTCGTGCACGGCCTCGCCGTCGAGGCGGCGGAGGCGCTCGCCGAGCGCTGGCACCGGCAGGTGCGCCGGGAGCTCGGCCTCCCCGACGGCCAGGGGAAGCGCTACTCGCCGGGCTACCCTTCCTGGCCCGAGCTCGACGACCAGCGGCAGCTCTGGAAGCTGCTCGAGCCGGACCGCACCCTGGGGGTCACGCTCACCGAGGCGAACCAGATGGTGCCCGAGCAGTCCACCTCGGCCATCGTGCTGCACCACCCCGACGCGATCTACTTCATCGTCCGCGGCGCGAGCCGGGCGGCGGGGTGAGCGCGGGCGGAGGCGAGGGCGTGGGGGTGGGCGGGATGGGCGTGAGCGCCACGCCGGCGCCCGGCCCCTGCTCCGCGAGCTTGCGCAGGTTCTGCCGGGCGGTCCAGAAGCGGCCGAGCTTCAGATCGTCGAAGCGCAGGTGCGCGTCGAGCGCGCGCACCACCTCGGCGGCCGCCGCGAAGAGGCTCCGCGCGTCGCCGTCGCGGGCGAGGGCGATCCGGTCGAGCAGCGCGCGGTGGGTCCGGGCGTGCTCGCGCTCGCCGGGGTAGCCGGCCTCCGCGATCCAGCGCTCCTCGTCGACCTGGCGGTCCGCCAGGTCGGCGTGCAGGTGGCGCAGCGCGGCGCGCACCTCGTCCGCCCGCCCGTCGCTCGCGGCGCCCGCGAGCTGGCGCAGGCGCCGCCGGATCTGGCGGTGCTCGGCGTCGAGCGACTCGACGCCCACCGACGTCGCCTCTTCCCGCTCCAGTGACACTGCGACCCCCTGCCGCACATGCTGACGGCAGGGCGGCGGGCGCGCCATCGGGCGACCGCGGGACACTCGCGCCGGGGGCAGCGGGCGCGACCCGCCACCTTGGGACCTCCTCAGCGGCGCGCGGGGACGCGGGTCTGGAGGTCGAGCGGGAGGGGCAGGCCGGCGATCTCGGCGGTGCCCTTGAGACCGACCTGGACCTCGGCGCCGCGGGCGAGGTCCGTCGCGGCGCGCCCGGCGGAGAGCACGTCGATGCGCACCGGGATCTCCACGATCTGGCTCGCGCCGCCCGCCACCGCGGCGAGCCCGGCGCCCTCGGCGCGCGCGACCGGCGCGCCCGCGATGGCGAGCGCGTAGTCGAGCTTGCCGGCGGGGAGCGCGAAGCCGTTCGGGTTCTTCACGGCGAGCCGCACCGAGAGGCCGATGGTCGAGAGCGACACGCTCTTCACCGACAGCCCCTCGACGCCGAAGCGCGGCAGGCTCGGGAGCTTCAGCACGTCGCTGTGCGAGAGCGGCACGTCGAGGACGCCGGCGGGGGTCCTGACGCCCACCGCGCCCGAGAGCCGGTAGGCGAGCTGGTCCTTGCCGCTCCCGATGAGCGCGACGATCCCGGGCACGTCGCGGAAGCGCACCCGCACCGGGAAGGTGACCGGGGCCGTCCCGCGCGCCGGCACGGCGAGGCCGCCCGGCAGGTCGCCCGAGGCGATGCGCGTCCCCTCGACCTCGATGCCCCAGCCCACGCGCGCGAGGTCGACCCCGAAGGAGTTCGGGTTCTCGAGGTCGAACTTGAAGCCGACCGTCGCGCCCTCGAGATCGAGCGCCTCGAGCGAGGCCGCGCGGAAGGTGAGCTTCGGCTGCTGGAGCACGGTGCGGGCGATGTCCTGGAGGCCGGCGCAGCCGGCGAGGGCGACCGGGAGGAGGACCGCGAGGAGGGTCTTGCGCATGGGACCGTTGTACCTCCCGCCGGGGCGCCGGCGCGAGGGCTCGCGGCCCGCCGAAGTCGCGGCGTGGCGGCGCGTTCGCCTGCCGAGATGAAAGAATCCTCGCACCCGGAGGAGGCTCCCCCGCCGGGACGGCACAAACGATCCACGCGCCGTCCACGTTCCGCCCACACGCTTTCCACGCCGTTTCTCCACGCGAAATTCCGCTTTATCCCCAGCACATCCACGGTGAAGGGCGTCGGGGTCGGCTGCTAGGCTGCGCCGCTCATGGCCGAGCACGATCCCGCGCGCCGCTCCCCGGCTCCGCCCCTCCTCCTCCCCAGCGCGCGCGACCTGCCGCACAGCCTCGAGTCCGAGCAGGCGGTGCTCGGCGCGATCCTCGTCGAGGAGACCGCCTTCGACCAGGTCGCGGCGATGCTCCGTTCGGGCGACTTCTACCTGCTCCCGCACCAGCACGTGTACGCCGTGTGCGAGGAGCTCGCGCGCGAGTCGAGGACCCTCGACCCCATCCTCGTGCAGCAGCGGCTCGACGCGAAGGGGCTCCTCGGCACCGCCGTCCCGCGCGACCTGCCGCTCTCGCTCGGGCGCGCCATCGGCACCACCGCGAACGTCGCGCACTACGCGCGCAACGTCCTCGACCTCTCCCGCCTGCGCAAGATGATGCTCGTCGCCGGCGACGTGGTCTCGCGCGGGTACGAGGCCGGCGCCAACGTGCAGGGCTTCCTCGACGGGGCGCAGCAGGACGTGTTCGGGGCGGCGGCCGGCGTCGGGATCGAGACCTTGAAGGAGATCAAGGAGCCCGTCATGCGGGCCCTCGACAACCTCGAGGCGGTCCAGAAGCGCGTCCAGTCCGGCCTCTCGCCCATCACCGGCGTGCCCACCGGGATCGCGACGCTCGACAAGAACACCCTCGGCCTGCAGCCCGGCTCGCTCGTCGTCATCGCCGCGCGCCCGTCCGTCGGCAAGACCGCCTTCGCGCTCAACGTCGCGACGCACGCGGCCACGAAGGCCTCGAAGAAGGTGGCCTTCTTCTCCCTCGAGATGCCGTCCGAGCAGCTCGCGCTGCGCATCCTCGCCTCCGAGGCGAAGCTCGACTGGCGCCGCCTCTCGCAGGGGCAGCTCTCCTCCTACGACTGGCAGAAGATCCTCACCCACGGCGACAAGATCAGCCGCGCGAGCGTCTGGCTCGACGACAACTTCGTCCTCACGCCCGTCGAGCTCCGCTCGAAGTGCCGGAAGCTCAAGCGCGAGAACGGCGGCCTCGACCTCGTCGTCGTCGATTACCTCCAGCTCATGCACGCGCCGTCCGACCGGGCGAGCCAGTCGCGCGAGCAGGAGATCGCCACCATCAGCCGCTCGCTCAAGTCGCTCGCGAAGGAGCTCGAGTGCCCCATCGTCGCGCTCTCCCAGCTCAACCGCTCGGTGGAGAAGCGCAAGGGTGAGCCGCCCATGCTCTCCGACCTGCGCGAGTCCGGCGCCATCGAGCAGGACGCCGACGTCGTCATGTTCCTGCACCGGGCCGAGGACGACACGAAGGACGTGCAGGGCGGGAGCGCGAACGCCGACACGCTCGAGGTCCAGCTCATCGTCGCGAAGCAGCGCCAGGGCCCGACCTGCAACATCCCGCTCGTCTTCTTCAAGACGACGACGTACTTCGCGGAGATGGAGCGCCGGAGAGACCCGGCGTGACATCGGAAGAGGCCGGACATCTGGAGGGTGAATAGAACGAAATGGGCCGCATGGCCGGCATTCATCCGGAACGGATGATTCGTGCACTCGGGCGTCTTGGCTGGATCATCGTGCGCTCGAGCGGTGCTCATCACGCGCTCGCGCGACCCGGCCGACCAGGCGTGATCACGATCTCCGTCCACAAGGGGAGCACGTTGAAGGAGCCCACCGCAAAGGGCATCCTCAAGCAGGCCGGCCTTTCCGAAGAAGAGTTCTTCGCCGTCTACCGCTAGACGCGAGGACGAGCAGGGACCTTCGTTCGGCTCATCAGAGCGTCGGTGGCGTCGAGCCAGAGCTCGATCGCCTCGCGTGCCATTCGAAGCGCTTCGCGGCTGTCGTCGGCCTGGGAGAGACAGCCCGGTAGCTCGGGGACGTCGATTCCATACCCGCCTGCTTCCAGGTCCGGCGTGAGCACGGCTCGGAACGACCGGCCCCGAACACGGACATGGATGTCTCTCGGCGCGCTCAGCTCGGTCACCCCCGCCTCGAGCCGCCGCCGGATCGGCGCGACGTCGATCTTGATGACGACCTGTCCCTCGGCGGTCGCATCGATCATCCGGTCCGGATCGTCCGTGAGCGCCAGGACCCGCTTCCCGTCCGCGATGAGCGCCAAGGCACCGAGCGGCTTGTTGGCGTGTGCCTGCAGGTACTGGACCGCTCGTCGGATGGATTGAAGCGGCACGCCGACGTCTCGGAGGCTTCTGACGACCCGAAGGGCGACCAGATCCTCGAACGCGTAGACGCGGCGTGTTCCCTTCCCCGCAGCCTGCCGAATGGACGAGCGTACGAGCCCGGTTCGAGCCCAGTAATCGAGGTTCCTGTAGCTGACTTTCGTCAGCCGGAGGACCGCCGCTACGCCAAAGCCTTTCCGCTCCACGATGGTCGGATAACACGCTTGTCATTCGACGGCAACGCATCGGGATGGAGCTCTAGAACCCTCCGAGAACGTCTGGTGTTAGACGTGCGAGCGGTCGAGGTAGCGCTCGACGATCCGCTTCGCGCCGCGCACGGCCTCCTCGAGCGGCGCGCCGCGGGCGAGCAGGCCGGCGATCGCCGAGGCGAGGCGGCAGCCGGTGCCGCGCGCGGTGCCGGGGCGGCGCCGCCCCCGGAAGCGCGTCACCCGCCGCCCCTCGACGAGGAGGTCGAGCGGGTCGCCGCCGCGGTGGCCGCCCTTCACGAGCACCGCCCGGGCCGGGAGCCTTCGCGCCGCCCGGATCGCGCCCTCGTCCGTCGAGACGTCCTCCCCGGAGAGCGCCGCGAGCTCCGGCAGGTTCGGCGTGGCGAGGCGCGCCCGCTCGAGGAGCGGGAGGAGCGCCGCGGCCGGGCTCGCGCCGCCGAGGTCGAGCAGGCTCGCCCCGGAGGAGGCGCCGAGCACGGGGTCGACGACGAGCGGGACGCGCGCGAGGGGGGGCCTCTCGAGGCGCGCGGCGAGCGCGCGGGCGAGGTCGGCGGCGCCGATCATCCCGGTCTTCACGGCGCGGGGCCGCTCCGCGCCCTCGAGGAGGGCGTCGACCTGGGCGAGCAGCATGGCCTCGGAGACCGGCTCGAACCGGCGCGCGCCGGCGGGGCCCTGCGCGGTGAGCGCGGCGGCGACCGCCCAGCCGCGAGCGCCCGCCGCGGCGAGCGCCTCGAGGTCGGCGACGAGGCCGGCGCCGCCGCTCGGGTCGAGGCCGGCGACCACGAGGACGCGCGGCGCCTGGGCCGGGCGGCTCACCGCCGGGCGTCCCGCGCCGCCTGCACGAGGCCGCGGTAGAGCGCGGCGTGGCGGGGCTCGTGGCGCAGCGCCGCCTCGGGGTGCCACTGCACGCCGAGCGCGAAGGGCGCGCCCGGCAGCTCGATCGCCTCCACCACGCCGTCCGGCGCGCGGGCCGAGACGAGCACGCCCGCGCCCGGGACCTTCACCGCCTGGTGGTGGGTCGAGTTCACCGCGAGCGGGCCCGCGCCGACGAGGGCGGCGAGGTGCGTGCCCGGCGCGACGATCGCGTCGTGGCTCGGCACGTCCTTCGGCGCGGGCTGCTCGTGCCCCAGGGCGCCGAGATCGGCGGGCAGGTCCTGGTGGAGCGTCCCGCCGCGCACGACGTTCATGAGCTGCATGCCGCCGCAGACGCCCAGCACGGGCAGGCGCGCGGCGAGGGCCGCCTCCACGAGGTCCTTCTCGAACGCGGTCCGCTCCGGCTCGAGGGCGCCGCAGACCGGGCGGCGCGCCTCGCCGTACAGCTCCGGCGGCACGTCGAAGGCCCCTCCGGTGACGACGAGCCCGTCGAGCAGCGCGAGGTAGGCGAGGGCGGCGTCGCGGGCGTGCGGCAGCAGGATGGGGAGGCCGCCGGCGGCGAGCACGGCCTCGACGTAGCGGGCCTCGAGGGCGTAGCGGCCGCGCCCGCGATCGACGTCGAGGGTGAGGCCGATGCGGGGGCGGGCGGTCACGGGCGCCTCCCCGCCTCGAAGGCGGCCGCGAGGCGCGCGGCGTTCTCCGCGGGGTCGCCGGCGCCGAAGATCGCCTCCACCACCGCGGCGCAGGCCGCGCCGGCCCGCGCGACCTCGCCGACGTTCGAGAGGTCGATGCCGCTGATCGCGACGACCGGCGCGCCGAGCGTCGCCGCGAGGTCGCGCAGCGCGTCGAGTCCCCGCGGCGGGAGGGCGAGCGGCTTCGTGCGCGACGGGAAGATCGGGCCGAAGCCCACGTGGTCGGCGCCCGCCGCGATCGCCGCGCGCGCCTCCTCGGCGGTGCGGCAGGTGCGCCCCACGAGGAGCGCCGGGCCGACGAGGCGCCGCGCCTCGGCCACGGGCAGGTCCTCGTCCCCGACGTGGACCCCGTCCGCCCCGGAGAGGAGCGCGAGGTCCGCGCGGTCGTTCACGACGACGAGGGCGCGCCCGCGCGCGAGGTCGACCACGCGGCGGGCGATCTCGAGCACCGCTCCCGCCGGGGCGTCCTTCACCCGCACCTGCACCGCGCGGGCGCCGCCCGCGATCGCGGCGCGGGCCTCCTCGGGAGACCTCACGATGGCGTAGAGCCCGGCCAGCCGCGCGCGGCGCGCGGCGCCCTCGGCGGCGCCTCCGGTCGGCATCGGGGCATGCGGTAGCACGCGCTTGACGGCCCCGCAAGGCGGGGCCTATTTTGCCGCTCCCCGAGGGACCCCCATGGCCGATCAGCTCGAGAACAAGGTCGTCGACAAGCGCGTCGCCCAGCGCTACGTGCGCCGAGGCGTCGTCGACGAGAAGGACTACGAGAAGCACATCAAGGGCCTGCCGGACCTCGCCGATCAGGCGGCGCCCGTGGAGGCGTCGATCGAGGGCGAGGACCTCGACGACGACGAGGGTGCCGGCGGCAACCGCTAGGACCCCGCGGCGGGCCGCCCTCGCCCGCCCTCGCGCTCGCCGCGCTCGCCTCACCCGCCGCGCCGGCCCGCGCGGCGCTCCCCCGCCCAGACGAGCGCCCCTCGCCCGCCCGGCGCACGCCGGTGGTCATAGCGGTCGAGCGCGTGCGCGGCGCGGTGGTGAACGTCGCCGCCGAGGAGCTCGTCCGCATCCGGGAGCGCGGCTCGGGCTCGATGGCCGAGCTGCTCTTCGGCGAGCTGTTCGAGCGCCCGAGCGCCCGCCGCGGCTACCGCGTCACCTCGCTCGGGTCGGGCGTCATCGTCTCGCCCGACGGGTGGGTCCTCACGAACAACCACGTGGTGGAGCGCGGCGCGCGCTTCCGGGTGGGGCTCCTCGACGGCCGCGAGCTCCTCGCCAAGGTGGTGGGGACCGATCCGTCCTCCGACCTGGCCGTCCTGAAGCTCGACACGCGGGACAAGCTGCCGTACGCCACCCTGGGCCGCTCCGACGGCCTCCTCATCGGCGAGACCGTGATCGCCATCGGGAACCCGTTCGGCCTCTCGCACACGGTCACGACCGGCGTCGTCTCGGCCGTGCACCGGAACTTCAAGGCGGGCGACCGGACCCTCTTCGACTTCGTGCAGACCGACGCCTCGATCAACCCGGGCAACTCGGGGGGCGCGCTCCTCGACATCGAGGGGCGGCTCGTCGGCGTGAACACCGCCATCCTCGGCGACCGGAACGCGGGCATCGGCTTCGCCATCCCCATCGATCGGGCGCGGCGCGTCGCCGAGGACCTCATCGCCCACGGCGCGGTGCGCGAGGGCTACCTCGGCGTGGAGGTCGCGGACCTCCCCGCCCGGGACGGGAGCGCCGAGGGCGCCTCGGGCGGCGTGGCGATCACCGCGGTCGATCCCGGCTCGCCCGCGGCCCGCGCCGGCGTGCGCAAGGGCGACGTGGTGGAGGCGGTGCAGGGCTTCGCGCCGCAGGATGCGGAGGAGTTCAGGTTCCGCGTGCGGGACCTCGCCATCGGCGCCACCGCGCGGCTCGACCTCCTGCGCGGCGGCGCCAAGGTGGCCGCGCAGGTGACGGCGGTCGACCTCTCCCCGGAGCGCGTGGCGGAGCTCGTGACGCGCCGGACGGGGCTCTCCCTCGGGGAGGAGAAGGTGGAGGGCGGGGCCCTCGTGGTGGTCCGCAGCGTGGCGCGCGGCTCCGCCGCCGCCCGCGTCGGCATCGAGCGCGGCGACCTCGTGCGCGAGGTGAACTCGACCGAGGTGCAAACGCTCGGCGACTTCCGCCGCGCCGCCTCCCGGGCCCGCCGCTCCGGGCGGCTCGTGCTGCTCGTGCAGCGCGGTTACGCCGCCGAGCGCATCGCCTTCGACCTCGATTAGAGTCACCCCCAGGCAGGGAGGCGCCGCCATGGCCGACGAGAAGAAGCCGGGCCCGATCGACTTCTACACCTTCGTCCTCTCGCTCGCGTCGTCCGCGTTCGTGCACCTCGGCGACGCGCCGCACCCCGAGACGGGCGAGGCGGGGGCGCCGGAGCTGGGGCTCGCGCAGCAGGCGATCGACATCCTCGCCATGCTCGAGGTGAAGACGAAGGGGAACCTCACGGAGGAGGAGGCTCGGTTCCTCGAGAACCTGCTCACCGACCTGCGCTTCCGGTTCGTGCAGAAGAAGAGCGGGAAGCCCGAGTAGCCGGGCTCCGGCTACAGCCCGGCCTGGAGCATCGCCTCCGAGAGGAGGCGGATGAGCTCGCGCCGGACGACGCGCCGGGTGCGGGAGAGCGCGTTCGGGTCGTTGCGCGCCCGCGCCGTCACCTGGCGGCGCGCCGCCTCCACGACCCACGCGATGCGGCGGGCGTCGAGCCTCGGCGTGCGGGACGAGGGGTCGAGGAAGAAGCCCAGGCTGCGCTCCTCGAGGAGCGTCCTCAGCACGCGGCGTGCGTTCGAGACGAGCGTGAGATCGACGACGTTCGGCACGTCGGCGATCTCTATGGCCGATCGCCGCGACGATCCATTTTTCGCTCCCGGTGCCTAAAACTGGATCTTCGACGCCAGCGTGGATCGCAGGATCTCGCCGCGCCGGGCGATATCCCTCACCCACGGGAGGATCGCCGCGGGGGCGATGCCGGTGAGGCGCGCGATCTCGCCGGCGTTGGTCGCGACGGACGGATCGTCCTCGGGCGCGGTGCGGTTCAGCACGATGGCGGCCACCGCGAGGCCGCGGCGGCGCAGGGCCTCCACCGTGAGCGCGACGTGGTTCACCGTGCCGAGCCCGGCGCGCCCGACGAGCAGCACGGGCAGCGCGAGCGCGACGGCGAGGTCGGCGTAGGTCTCGCGCGCGGTGAGCGGCACGAGCAGGCCGCCCGCGCCCTCCACGAGGAGGGCGTCGTGGCGCGCCGCGAGGGCGCGCGCGCCGTCCACGATCCGGCCGAAGGAGATCTCGACCCCCTCGAGGCGCGCCGCGACCGCGGGGGCGAGGGGCGCGGCGAGCGCGTAGGGGCAGATGGCGGCGAGGGGCTCGACGCCGCCGCAAGCCTCGAGGAGCCGCTCCGCGTCGGACGGCTCGCCGGCCACGGCGCCCGACTGCGCCGGCTTCATCGCGACGGCGTCGACCCCGCGGGCGCGGGCGTCCCGCAGGATCGCGCAGGACACCTCGGTCTTGCCGACGCCGGTGTCGGTGCCGGTGACGAAGAGCCCGCGCATCCCAGATCCCGGCGCGAGGCTAGCGCACGACGGCGCCGCCTGTCACCGCCGGAGGCGTCCCCGGGCCCCACGCGGCGGGCGGGCGGCCGCTCGCCGCCGGCGCGGGGCGCCGCCTCAGAACCGCGGGCAGGCGCGGCACGCGGGCGGCGGGTCCTCGGAGCGCATCCGCCGGCGGTGAGCGCGGGCGCGCTCGCCGTTCCAGATCGCGGAGAGCGGCTCGCGCAGCACGTCCCCGAGCCGGACGCCGGGCTGGCAGTCGCACAGGGTGGCCTCGCCGTCGGGGCCGACGGGGAGGGTCTGCCACGGCGAGCGGCAGTGGCCGTGGCGCGCGCCGCGGACGGCGAGCGCGCCGCCGCGCAGCAGGAGCTGCTCGCGGAACCGCTCCGGGAGCGAGAGCTCCTCGAGCCCGTGCACCGAGAGGACGGGGAGGCCGCGGGCGAGCGCCGCGCGGAGCGTGCGGTCGAGCCGGGCGGAGGCCTCGGGGCCGAGCCCGCGGTGGAGCGACCTGGGCGCGTTCTCCTCGAAGTTGAGGTCGGTCGCCATGAGCGCGTCCACCCCGAGCGGCGCGACGGCGTCCACGATCCCCTGGAGCTCGCCGGCCGTGTCGGCGGCGAGCGCGCTGAACACCGCCACGCCCACCTCCCGCTCGCGCCCCGCCCGCCGGCGCTCCTCCACGAACGCGCGCAGGTTCCCGAGCACCGTCTCGAGGCGCGAGCCCGGCCGCGCCCGCGCCACCCCCTCCGGCGAGGCGGCGTCCACGCTCACCGTGAGCGCGGAGAGCCCCGCCTCGAGGAGGGCCCGGCCGAGCGCCGGGGCGAGGCGCATGCCGTTCGTGACGAGCGACGGGCGCCGGCCGCTCGCGGCGGCGTAGCGGACGAGGTCCACGACGGCGGGGTGCAGGAGGGGCTCGCCGAGCCCGACGAGCACCACCCGCGCCGCGTGCGGGAGCTGCTCGAGCACCCGCGCGAACGTCCCGGGCGACATGTCGCGGGGCTCGACCGGCTGGAAGGCCCGCGCGCAGGCGGGGCAGGCGAGGTCGCAGCGCGTGGTGATCGAGACGTCGAGGATTGTGGGCTCCGTCCGGGCGAGCTCGCCGAGGTCCGGCTCGCGCCCGTCGAGCGCGCGCCCCGCGGGCCCCTCGCGCAGGTGGTGGAGGGTAGCGGGCCACCGCGCCACCGCGGCCTGGAGGCCCGCGCGCTCCGCCCACCGCGGGTCCGGAGGGGCACCGCCGGCGAGGCACGCGTCCCGGATCGCCCGGGCCGCCACGTCCACGGCGACCGCGCCCGCCGGACCGCGGAAGAGGTCGTGATCCCCGTCCTCGAGCCGCACCACCCGCACCTCCGCGCCGCGCTCGCGCCAGGCCTCCGCCTCCGCGGCCGGCACGAGCGCGTCCGCCTCGCCGCACAGGACGAGGAGCGGGAAGGGGTGACGCGCGCGCGCGAGGCCGTTCACGAGCGAGACCAGGTGGGCGACCTCGTCGAGGTCGGGGGCGGGGCCGGCCGCGCGGCGCGACCAGCGGGCGGCGTAGCCCGCGTCGACGCGCAGCGGGGTGGCCGCGAGGATCGCGAGCGCCGGCGGCCGCGGCAGCGCCGCCGCCGCCGCGAGCAGCACGGACCCGCCGGTGGAGTGGCCCACGAGCACGAGCGGACCCTCGACCGCGGCGGCGGCGCGCCGCACCTCGGCGGCGAAGGCGGCCGCGTCGAACGGGGGCGCGCGTCCTTGGCCGTGGCCGGGGAGGACCACGCTGCGCACGGCCGCGGCGCCGTGCTCGGCGGCGAGCCGCCGCGCGAGCGGCGCGAGGGCCTCGGGAGACCCGAGGTACCCGTGGACGAGGACGCAGCCCGGCGCCGCGCTCACGGCCGGCGCTCCAGGGCGGCGACGAGCGCCGGGACGCCGCCCGTGGCGGCGACGGCGCGCGCGGCGGCGGCGCGTCGGGCGGGTCCCTCCGGATCGGCGAGGAAGGTCGAGATCTGCCCCGCCACCTCCCCGGCCGCGCGCGCGAGGAACAGCTCCTCGGCGCGCGGGGCGCCGGGCAGGAACGGCGGCAGGTCGGCGAGCCTGAGCCCGCAGCCGAGCCGCTCGAGGCAGCGGCCGTTCTGCGCCTGCTCGGGCTGGAACGGGACGACGAGGAGCGGCACGCCCTGGCGCAGCGCCTCGAAGGCGATCCCCTGCCCGCCATGGCAGGCGACCACGGCGGCGCGCCCGAGCGCGCGCTCGACGGGCAGGAAGTCGAAGGCGGCGAAGCGCGGCCCGGCGGCCGGCCACTCGGGGTGCTCGCGGCCTCCCGCGCCGAGCGCGACCGAGTACCCGAGCCGCTGCAGCACCTCGGCGAGCCGCGCCGCCACCGGGGCGTGGCCGCCGCCCGTGCCGAAGGAGACCACCGCGAGCGGCGGGCGCAGCGCGTCGAGCCGCGCCGCGGCGCCGGGGTCCACGGGCCAGCCGTCCCAGCGGATGGGGCCGACGTGCTCGAGGCCGGGGAGCGGGCGCAGCGGCTGGAGCTCCGGCATGTCCCAGAGGAAGGTGCGATCGCCGAGGAGCAGCGCCCACGCGTCGTCCACCGGGGGGAGCCCGAGGGCCCGCAGCGCCGGGGCGATGCGCCCCGCGGCCGCGCGGCGGAAGAACGCGAGCGCGGCCGCCTGCTCGGCCTCGCCCGGCGCGCCCGGCGCGAAGCCGAGCGTCTCGGCGCAGGCGGGCGTCATGCAGCCGCAGACGAGCGCGTCGTAGGGGACGCCGGCGAGCCGCGCCGAGAGCGCGCCCGTGAAGCGGAACACCCCGAGGACCCGGTCCGGGCGGAGCCGCCGGAGCAGGTCCACCTCGGCGCGGAGGCAGGCCTCGAAGCGCGGCGCCCGGAACCACGCCAGCGTGGGGGCGGCGGCGCGGTCGACGTCGCCGGGCTCGGGGAGCACCTCGTGCGGCACGCCGAGGTCGCGCAGGAAGCCGCTCCGGCCGGGGGCCGCGGCGAGGTGGACCTCGTGTCCGCGCGCGGCGAGCGCCTCGCGCAGCGCGAGGCACTTCGCGAGGTGCGAGAGCGTGTTGCCGGCGGCGGCCAGGAGGAACCTCATCGCGCCCCTCCGGCGGAGGACGGCGGCGACTCCCACACGTCGTGGAAGTTGAACCAGTTGTAGGGCGCGGCGCGGCAGAGCTGCTCGAGCCGGGCGGCGTAGCGGCTCGCGCACGCCCGGAGCACCTCGTCCCGGCGCCCGCGCGGCAGCTCGATTCGCTCGAAGAGCGGCTCGCAGTGGAAGTCGTAGCGGCCGGGCGGCGTGTAGAGCCCCGCCGCGAGGTAGATGGGGCACTGCAGGAGCCCCGCGAGCAGGTACGGTCCCGTGGGGAACCGGGCGGGCGCGCCCAGGAACTCGACCGTGACGTGCTTCTCGTTCAGCCCGGCCCGGTCGCCGAGCAGGGCGACGAGCTGGCCGGCCTCGATCCGGTCCTGGAGCCGGAGCACCCACTGCGGCGAGGCGGGATCGATCTCGATGAGCCGGGCGGCGAGCGTGGGGGAGAGGCCGCGGAGGAAGGCGGTGATCATCGGCGCGTGGCGCTGGTAGACGAGCGCGTGCACCGGCACCTCCCGCAGCTCGGAGCGCGCGCGCATCGCCTCGAAGCTGCCGAGGTGCGCGCCGAGCACGAGCGCCCCGCGCCCCGAGGCCTGCTGCGCCGCGAGGTGCCGGATCCCGCCGTGCGAGACGAGCTCGAGCCCGCCGGCGCGGCCGCGCAGGAAGAGGACGCGGTCGTAGGTCACCTCGGCGAAGGTCCGCAGGTGCCGCCACACGTCGGCGAGCCGCGCCGGCCGACCCAGGACCCGGCCGAGGTAGGACGCCGAGGCCCTGCGCACGGCGCCGTGGAAGACGGCGTAGTAGAGCGCCACCCCGGCGAGGAGGAGCCGCACCCCGCCGCGCCCCACGAGCGCCCCGAGCGCGAGGACGAGGCGCACGCCGAGCGACGTCCCCTTCTCGGTGACGTCCATCCAGCGGCTTGAGGCTCGGTCGCGCGCCACGGGAGCGGAGGAATCCGCCCACTCCGCGTCTTCCCCCGCCGCGAGCATAGCCCATCGCCCCCGGGGTCGAGCGAGGGGCCCACCCGTCGCCGCGCCCTCCGGCGCGCCGCGATCAGCGGCGACCGCGGGACCGCGGCGCGCCGCCCCGCCGCCGCACGGGGCGCATCCCCGGGCCGAGCCGCTCTCCCGGCGCGAGCCGGCCGATGCGCCGGAGCGCCTTCTCGACGAGCGGCCGGTTGGCGGGGTCGGCCCAGCGGAGCAGCGCCTTCTGCATGCGCTTCTCCTCGAGGTCGCGCGCCACGTGGACCGGCTTGCCGGTCATCGGGTGTAGCCCGGACCAGAAGATGTCCGAGGCGAGCGTCATCGGGGTCGGCATGAAGTCCTGCACCTGCTGCGGCCGCCAGCCGTTCCGCTGGAGGTACTCCATGAGGTCCGCCGCCTCCTCGAGCGAGGCGCCCGGGTGGGACGAGATGAAGTACGGGACGAGGTACTGCTCCTTGCCCGCCTCGCGCGAGTGGCGCGCGAAGTCGCGGCGCAGGCGCTCGAAGCTCTCCACGCCCGGCTTCTTCATGAGGGCGAGGACCGGCGCGCTCACGTGCTCGGGCGCGACCTTGAGCTGGCCGGAGACGTGGCTCGTGACGAGCGCTTTCAGATAGCGATCGCCGTTCTTCCGGTCCGCCTGCGCGAGGTCGTACCGCACGCCGGAGCCGACGAAGACGTGCTTCACGCCCTTGACCCGCCGCGCCTTGTCGTAGAGGTCGACGAGCGGCCCGTGGTCGACCGAGAAGAACCGGCAGACCGCGGGGTAGACGCAGGAGGCCCGCCGGCACACGGCGTGCGCCTCCGCGCTCGTGCAGGTCATCCCCCACATGTTGGCGGTCGCGCCCCCGAGGTCGGTGACCGTGCCCCTGAAGCCCTCCTGCGCGGCGAGCGTCCCGAGCTCGCGCAGCACGCTCGCCTCCGAGCGGGAGGCGACCTCGCGCCCCTGGTGCTCGGTGATGCAGCAGAAGGCGCACCCGGCGGCGCAGCCGCGCAGGATCTGGATCGACCAGCGGATCTGCTCGAGGGCGGGGATGTGGGCGCCGCCGTACGAGGGGTGCGCCTCGCGCACGTAGGGGAGCTCGGCGATCCGGTCGAGCTCCTCGGTGGACGGGGGCGGCATCGGCTCGTTCACGACCACGAAGCGGGCCCGCGCGCCGCGCCCGTGGCGCTGCACGAGGACGCGCGCGTTGTCGGCGTTGTGCTCGAGGTGGTAGAGGCGGCTGAACTCCGCGAAGCGCCGCCGGTCCACGGCGATCTCCTCGAAGGCGGGCAGCTCGAGCGTGCCGCGGCCGCGCCCGTCGAGGCCGGCGAGGGCGAGGTCCGGGACGAGGAGCGCCGTCCCGGGGACGTCGACGAGGCCGCAGATGTCCTCGCCGGAGGCGAGCCGCCGCGCGATCTCGAGGATCGGCTTCTCGCCCTGGCCGTAGACGAGGAGGTCCGCGCCGGAGGGGACGAGCACCGAGGGCAGCACCCGGTCGTCCCAGTAGTCGTAGTGGGCGATGCGGCGGAGCGACGCCTCGAGGCCGCCGATCACGACGGGCACCGCCGGCCCGAACGCCTCGCGCGCGAGGCGCGCGTAGACGGTGGTGGCGCGGTCCGGGCGCCTCCCCGCGGCGCCGCCCGGCGTGTAGGCGTCGTCGGAGCGGCGCCGCTTGTGGGCGGTGTAGTGGTTCACCATCGAGTCCATCGCGCCCGAGGTGACCCCCACGAAGAGCCGCGGCCTCCCGAGGCGCGCCACGTCCGCCGCCGTCCGCCAGTCGGGCTGCGCGACGACGCCGACCCGGTATCCCTGCGCCTCGAGCACCCGGCCGATGACGGCGGCGCCGAAGCTCGGGTGGTCGACGTAGGCGTCGCCCGTGACGAGCAGCACGTCGAGCGCCGTCCAGCCTCGCTCGGCGAGGTCCGCGGGCGAGGTGGGGAGGAACCGGTCCGCCCGCGGGGCGGGGGGCCGTGGAGGAGCGTGGGCGCGCGGCATCGGCGGCATACATGGCCGCCGGGCCTCGGGAAATCAAGCCGGCGTCGCCTTTGTGGCCCCGGCGGCTCAGGGTATCATCCCGCCGGACGAAGGCGCCCCTTGTCGCCGTCCGACGGTGTCTCCCATGGCCGAACAGCGCAGCCCGATGAAGGAGTTCCGTCTCCTCGACAAGAAGCGGGCCGCCGAGGGCCTGACGCCGGCGGAGGAGGCGCGCCACGCGCAGCTGAAGGAGCTCGTCGGGCCCGAGCTCGGCGCGGGTGCGCCGCGCGGGGGCTTCGACGTCGACGCCGCCGCCGCGATGCTCCGGGACTCGCTGCAGCCCGCGGGCGCCCGCAAGGGGCCGCCGCCCGCTCCGGAGCCGCCTGCCCCCCTCGCCCCGGCCGCCGGCCTCGCCTCGACGCTCGAGGCCGAGCTCTTCGGTCCCGGCGACGACGCCGCGCCCGAGCCGGACCCGTTCCTCGGCTCGGCGCCGGCCGAGCCGTTCGACCCCGCGGCGCAGCCGGCCGAGCAGGACGCGAGCGCCACGGCGCTCTTCGGCGCCCCCGAGGACGACGCCGCGTACGCGGCGAGCGCCGCCGTCGAGGGCGAGGCGACCTGGGCGCCCGGCGAGGAGGCGGCGCAGGCGGGAGACGCCGGTCTGGCGCCGTACGACGCGAGCCAGCCCTACGATCCCGGCGCGGCGCCGTACGATCCGAGCCAGCCGTACGATCCCAGCGCGGCGCCCTACGATGCGAGCCAGCCGTACGATCCGAACGCGCCGCCCTACGACCGAGCCAGCCGTACGATCCCGGCGCGGCGCCCTACGACGCGAGCCAGCCGTACGATCCGAACGCGGCGCCCTACGACGCGAGCCAGCCGTACGATCCGAACGCGCCGCCCTACGACGCGAGCCAGCCGTACGATCCCGCGCGGCGCCCTACGACGCGAGCCAGCCGTACGATCCCAGCGCGGCGCCCTACGACGCGAGCCAGCCCTACGATCCCGGCGCTGCGCCCTACGACGCGAACCAGCCGTACGATCCCGCCGCGGCGCCCTACGACCCGAGTCAGCCGTACGATCCGAACGCGCCGGTGAGCGCGGCCGAGCCCTACGATCCCGACGCTTCGCTCCAGGGCGAGCCCGCCGCCTGGGCCGGCCCCGAGCCCTTCGAGCCGACCTCGCCGGACGCAGCGGGCCCGGAAGGCGCGCCGTGGGACCCGGGCACGCTCGTCGACGCCGCCGAGCCGCCGGAGGCCTTCGCGGCGGACTGGCCGGCCTCCGCGGAGCCCGTCGCCGGCGCCGAGCCGTGGGAGGCGACGGACGCGCCCCGCGATGGCGACCCGTTCGCGGCCACGCAGGAGCTCTTCGCGCCGTCGATCGACGCAGCCGACTCGCCCGACCCGGCGCCGTCCTTCGCCGCGGAGGCGGAGTCGCTGCCCCCGGCCGGCTGGGACGCCGAGCCGGAGCCCGCCGAGACCGCGCCCGTCCAGCCGAGCGCGCTCGGCGAGTACGACGAGACCGGCGCCGTTCCCGCCCCCGCCGACGACGCCGGCCTCGAGTCGATGCTGCCGTTCGACCCGGCCGCGGCCGCCGCGCTCGCGCCCGGCGACGTGCCGGAGGGCTTCGCCGCCGAGACCGGGGAGTACGACGACACCGCCGCGTTCGAGCGCACCTTCCCGGAGCTCGCCCCCCCGGACCTCCCGAACGACGGCACCGGCTTCCAGGCCGCGCAGGCGATGGCGCCCGAGCACCCGGCCCCGTTCGGTGAGGAAGCTCTCGACGATCCGTTCGAGCTCGCGTCCGGCGGCTCCTTCGACGCGAACGCCGCCGCCGCGGCGCCCGACTGGGCCGGCGCCGCGCCCACGCCGCCGTGGGAGCAGGGCCCGGAGGCGCTCCTCCCCACCGAGCCTCTCGAGGTCGAGGCGCCGGAGTCGAGCGCCGGGCTCGAGGCGGCGGACGCGTCCGCGGCGGCCTCCTCGGACGCGACCGCCGAGCTCTTCGTGCCGGAGGCGTCGGCCGGGCTGGCCGTCCCCGAGCGCGCCTCCGCGCCCCCCGAGCCCGGGCTCGAGCCGGAAGAGGTCTCGCCGCCCGGGCAGGGGGCGGCGACGGATCTCGAGGACTTCGCGATCGACGTCGACGTGGACATCGACGTCGACGCCCCCGCGGACGCCGCCGAGCCCTCTCCCTCCGCCAGCGCCGACCTCGCCGTCGAGGCCCCCGCCGGCCCCGTGAACCCCGCCGACCTCGCCGGCCCCGTCGACCCCGCCGACCTCGCCGGCCCCGCAGCCCTCGCCGCCGAGCTCCCGGAGCTGCCCGCCGATCCGGACGCGGATCCCTCCGCGGACCTCGCGCCGGAGCTCCCCGCCGTCCTCCCCGGCCCCGAGCCGGTGCTGGACTTCTCGCGGCCGGACTTCTCGGAAGGTGACGAGGGCGACGCGGATCCTTACCCCGCGCCTTCGGCGCCGACTGCATCGACGCCTTCTGCCTCCGCGCCGCCGCCCTCTCGGCCGCCGGCGCGCGCCGCCACCGCCCTGCCGCACCTCGAGCTCGAGGACGCGGCGAGCCCTCCCGAGGACATCCCCACCATCGAAGGCGAGGAGATCCTGGAGGAGGTCGCGGACGGTGCGGGCGCGCCGCCGCAGCCCCTCGACTTCGCGCCCCCCGGCGAGGTGCCCGACGCGCCGCAACCCCCGCTCCCCGCGCCCGCCCCGCCCTCGCTCCCGCCCTCGGCGGCGGCGAGCGCGCCGGAGGTCCTCGCCGCGCCCGAGCCGCCCCCGGCGATCTCCTGCCACCTCCCGGGCGTTCACCGGGTCGTGGTCCACACCGTCGAGGGACAGGTGCGGCGCGGCCTCCTCGAGGAGCCCGACCTCGGCGCCCCGAGCCTCGCCCTCGCGCCGCAGCCGGGCGCGGCGGCCGAGGACGTCCCGACCGACAAGGTGAAGGCGATCTTCTTCATGCTCGCGCCGGGCGAGCAGGCGCCGGCCGCGACGGGGAAGAAGGTGCGGGTCACCTTCAAGGACGGCCGGCAGGTGGCGGGGTTCAGCCCCGACTACGCCGAGGGCGGCCCGGGCTTCTTCATGGTGCCGGGCGACACGCGCACGAACACCGGGCGGATCTGGGTCTACCGCGCGGCGGCGCGCGCGATCTCCGTCAGCTGATCAGTTCATCCACGGGCGATCGCCCGCGCCGTCCTTGCGGACCACCTTGAGGTGCTTCGCGCGCCGCTTCGTCTCGCGCTCGCTCCACCAGCGCCGCGCCTGATCGCCGAACGGCCGCCCCCGGGCGCGGGGGCGCCCCTGCACCCAGGCGATGCCGATCGCGAACAGGTGCGGCGCGAAGGCGCCGATGCCGGCGACCCCGCCCGCGGCGATCCCGTAGAGCACGGTGGCCCCCACGACGAGCATCGCCAGCGTCTTCCCGGTGAGCGGCAGCACCCCCCAGATGTTCACCTGCCGGTCGGGGTAGAGCATCGCCCATGCGAAGAGCAGCGCGTTCGCGACCGGCCACATGCCGAGGTGCGGCGTCGCGGCGGGATCCCAGACGAGCCCGAGGAGCGAGGTGAGCGCGCCGGCGCCGAGGGTGTAGCCGGCGAGCCGCGTCAGGAAGCGCCGCTCGCTCCACACGTACGAGAGCTGCTGCCCGAAGGACCACAGCATGAAGCAGCCGAAGAGGAGCGTGAGCGGGCTGTCCTGGATGAACGGCCAGGTGACGAGGCGCCAGACCTCGCCGCGCCAGACGAGCACCGGCGCGAGCGCGGCGAAGGCGGCGATCGAGCGATCCAGCCAGCCCAGGATGCTCGAGAACACCGTGAACGAGATCACCGCGCCGACGGCGGCCGGCACGCGCCCGCCGAAGGTGAGGATCCTCGCGAGGTCCGGGGCTCGGCGGGGCACGGGGAGTCCTTTCGTCAGGCCTGCTGCCGCTCGCGGTAGAAGAACGTGATCGACAGGCAGTGGAACTCGCTGTCCGAGCTCTGCGTCACGAGCTTGTCGACCACCTCGAGCTCCGGGTGATCCGTCAGCCAGCGGCTGATGTGCTCGCCCATGGCCTCGCGGTCGCGCGCGAGCGTCGTGGTGAAGACCTTCACGCCCGTGAACTCCGTCATCGCGCCCTCCCGAGGCGGAACGGTCCCGACCCTAGCCCCCAAATCCGCGAGCGGCAAGGTCACGCCACCTCGAGGAGCACCGCGACGCCCTGGCCGCCGCCGATGCAGGCGGAGCCGATCCCGCGCCGCGCCCCACGGCGCCTGAGCTCGTAGACGAGGTGCATGGCGATGCGCGCGCCGCTCGCGGCGAGCGGGTGGCCCAGCGCGATCGCCCCGCCGTCCACGTTGGTCCGCTCCGGCGGCAGCCCGAGCTCCTTCTCGACGGCGAGGACCTGCGGCGCGAACGCCTCGTTCACCTCGAAGAGGTCGAAGTCCGAGAGCTTCGCGTCGGCGCGGGCGAGGGCGTTCCTCACCGCCGGGACGGGCCCGATGCCCATCACGGTCGGGTCCACGCCCGCGTGCCCCCAGTTCACGAGCCGCGCGAGCGGGGCGAGGCCGCGCCGCTCCGCGTACTCGCGCGTGGCGACCAGGAAGGCGCCGGCGCCGTCGGCGATCCCGCTCGCCGCCCCGGCGTGGATGACGCCGTCCCGCTTGAACACCTTCGGCAGGCGGCGCAGCCCCTCGAGCGTGGTGTCCGGGCGCGGGTGCTCGTCGCGCCCGAAGAGGACGACCCCCTTCCTCGTCTGCAGCTCGACCGGCGCGAGCTCGTCCCGGAAGCGCCCCGCCTCGTCCGCCGCGGCCCAGCGCCGCTGCGACTCGAGCGAGCGGGCGTCCACCTCGTCCTGCCCGATGTGGTGGCGCTCCGCGAGCTTCTCCGCGGTGAGCGCCATGGGCAGCCCCGCCCAGCTGTCGGTGAGCGCCGACCAGAGGAGGTCCTCGGTGGGCGGGGGCTTCCCCACGGGCCAGCCCCAGCGCGTGCCGCGGAGGACGAGCGGCGCCTGGCTCATCGACTCGGTCCCGCCCGCGAGGACGAGCTCTGCCTGGCCGGTCTCGAGGAGCATCGCCGCCTGCACGAGGGCCTCGAACCCGGAGCCGCAGAGCCGGTTCACGCCGAGCGCGGGGACGTGCTCCGGGATCCCCGCGCGGAGCCCCACGTGGCGCGGGAGGTAGATCGCGTCGGGCGAGGTCTGCAGCACGTTGCCCATGACGACGTGCCCGACGTCCGCGGCCGGCGCTCCGGACTGCGCGAGGGCCGCCTTCGCCGCATGGACGGCGAGGTCCGTGGCGCTCAGGTCCCTGAGCGCGCCCCCGAAGGTCCCGAAGGGGGTCCGCTTCGCGGCGAGGATGACGACGTCCTTCTGTCCCGCGCGCCTCATGCGACCCTCCCGTCAGCGAGAGATAAGGCCGCCCATGAGCCCTTTCACGGCCACCGCGAGGATCGCCACGGCGAGCACGACGTTGAGGAGGGAGACCACCCCCATCGCGCGGGGGCCGCGCCCCCGCAGGAGCGCCACCGCCCGGGGCCCGTGCCGCAGCAGCATGAAGGCGCCGAACGCCGCCACGACGACGTCGAGCAGGCGGACGTCGAGGCCCATCACCCCTGCGCCCCGGCGGGCTCGCCGTCCGGGGCGGCCGGCTTCCCGAGGAAACGGGCGAGCACGATGCCGATCTCGTAGAAGACGATCATCGGCACCGCCATGAGGGCGAGGTTCAGGGGATCGCCGGTGGGGGTGATGAGCGCCGCCGCGACGAGGTTCACGATGATGGCGTAGCGCCGGTACTTCGCGAGCGTGCGCCAGGAGACGAGGCCGACCATCGACAGGAACGCGATGACGACGGGCACTTCGAACACCACGCCGAAGCCGAGCAGCATGGCGAGCACGAGCGAGAGCTGCTCGCTCATGGTGAGCACCGGCGCGAGCGAGGCGTCGTTCGCGATGGCGGCCATGGCGGGGAACGCGGCCGGCATGATGACGAAGTAGCAGAAGGTGGCGCCGCCGTAGAAGAGCAGCGTCCCGAAGAAGAGGAACGGCACGACCACGCGCTTCTCGCGCTTGTAGAGGCCGGGGGCGATGAACAGCCAGAGCTGCCACAGCACCCAGGGCGCCGCCACGAAGATCCCGCCGTAGAGGGCCACCTTCAGGTAGACCATCAGCGGCTCGACGTAGCTCGTGTAGTGGAGCGCGCGCTGGTTCTCGGGCAGGGACGCGAGGACCGGCTCCATCAGGCGGTGGAAGAGGGTCTCGACGAAGCCGCCCACCACCGCCATGCCCACGCCGACGCCGAGCAGGGCATGTCCGAGCCGCCTGCGCAGGTCGCGCAGGTGATCCATGAAGCTGAGCTTCACCTCGTTCTCGGGCTCGGCCTCGGCCTGGCCGGGCGGGAGCTCGGGGTGCGGCGGGCTCATGGCTTCCCCTCGGGAGGAGGGCCGCCCGCGTCGTGCGGATCGGCGAGGGCCGCCTCGAGGCCCGGCACGTTCTCCGCGGTGGCGGGGGGCGGCGGCCCGGCCGGCCCGGAGACCGGCCGCGCCGGCACGGGCGGGACGAGGGACGGCTTCGTCACGCGCCCGGGGTCGAGCGAGATCTCCTTCTCGACCTGATCCTTGAGGTCGTCCGTGGCGCGCCGGATCTCGCGCAGCCCCTTCCCGAGCGTCTTCGCCGCCTCCGGGAGCCTGTCGGGGCCGAGCAGCAGGAGGGCGATGACGGCGATGATGACGAGCTCGCCGAACGAGAGGCCGAACATGCTGGAACGGTATAACACGCCGAAACGGCGGCGGCTTCCACGCGCGGGTTGCCGCCGCCTCGCGGCGCGCCTAAACCTCCCGACGAATGGCCTTCTGGCTCCTCAAGACCGAACCCGGCGACTACGCGTGGGAGGACCTCGTGCGGGACGGGACCACCGCCTGGACGGGCGTCGCGAACGCGCAGGCGCAGGGGAACCTCCGCGCGATGCGGGTGGGCGATCGCGCCGTCGTCTACCACTCCGGCGAGCGGCGCGCGGTCGGCGTCGCCGAGATCGTGAAGGCCGCCTACGCCGGCCCGAACGGGGGCGACGTGCGCGTCGACGTACGGGCCGTGGAGCCGCTCGCGGCGCCCGTGCCGCTCGAGGCGCTGAAGCTCGAGCCCGCCTTCGAGGGCTCGGCGCTCCTCCGCCAGGGCCGCCTGTCGGTCGTGCCGCTCTCGCCCGCGGAGTGGCGCGACCTCGAGGCGCTCGCCCAGGTCATCGCGAGGACCGGCGGGCTGCGCCCACAGCCGGCGCCGGGGAGCTGAGGGGGCTGAGCGCACGAGTCCGCGCGAGACGGCGCCAGGGCGCTCAGATCCGACCGAGCAGCGCAAGACGAGCGCCACCCGCGCCGAGGAATCGTGCGCTCAGGTCCGGAAGCGGCGGACCTCGCCGCGAAGCACGTCCGCCTGCGAGGCGAGGTCCACGATGGCGGCCTCGAGCTCGCGCACCGAGCCCGTCTGCGCCTCGGCCACCTGCTTGATCTGCACGACGGCGGTCATCACCTGCTCCGAGCCCTTCGTCTGCTCCTTCTGGGCGCGGTTCAGGTGGTGGACCATCTCGGAGATCGACTCGATGGCCCGCGTGATCTGCCGCGACCCGCGGGACTGCTCCTGCGCCGAGCGCTCCACGTGCTTCGTGATGGTCTTCATCTTCTCGGCGCTCTTCATGATCTGCTCGGAGCCGCGCGCCTGCTCGGCGGTCGCCTCGGCCACCTGCTGCACCGTCTCGGCGATCCGGTTGATCGCCATGGTGACCTGCTTCGACCCGCGCGCCTGCTCGATGGTGGCGCGGGCGATGGCCTTCACCATCTGCGTCGACTTCTCGGAGGACTCCTGGATCTTCTTCAGCGCCCGCTCGGCCTCCTGGCCGAGGCGCACGCCCTCGTCGACGTTCTTCACGCCGCGGTCCATGGCGGTGACGGCGTTCCTCGACTGATCCTGCACGGCGCGGATGAGCTCGGAGATCTCCTTCGTCGAGGCGCCGGTCCGCTCGGCGAGGTCCTTGATCTCGTCGGCGACCACGGCGAAGCCCTTGCCGTGCTCGCCGGACTGGGCGGCGAGGATCGCGGCGTTGAGGGCGAGGAGGTTCGTCTGCTCCGCGACGTCGTCGATGACGTTCAGGATGTTCCCGATGGCGGCGGTCTTCTTGCCGAGCGCCTCGATGACGCTCGCCGCCTCCTTCGAGGACTCCTTGATCTTGTCGATGCCGGCGAGGGTGCGCGAGAGGGCCTCCGCGCCCGACTCGGCGTCGCGCTGCGCCTGCTCGGAGAGCTTGGCCGTCTCGTTGGCGTTCGTCTCGACCTGGCTGATGGAGACGTCCATCTCGTTCATCGAGGAGGAGGTCTCCTCGGCGGTGGCCGACAGCTCCTCGATGTTCTTCGCCACCTCCTTGATCGAGAAGGTCATCTGCTCGATGGCGGCGGTGGTCTCCTCGACGCTGCCGGCGAGGGCCTGGATGTTCTCGGCGACCTCGTCGTTCGTGGCCGCCATCTCGAGGATCGACGACGACGACTCCTCCGCGCTCTGGGCGAGCACCTCGACGTTGTCCGCGATCCCCTTCAGGGAGGCGATCATCTCCCCCATGGACGCCGAGGTGTCGCCGGCGCGCGCGGTCACCGTCCCGGCGCCGGAGGAGACCGCCGCGCCGGTCCGGGAGATCCGCTCGATGACGGTGGCGACGCCGCCGGTCACGTTCTGGACGCGGGAGAGGGTCACCGCGAGGTTCTCGCCGATGCGGTTCAGGGAGTCGGCCAGCGTGCCGAGCTCGTCCTCCCCGAGCTTCGTCGCCCGGGCGGTGAGGTCGCAGTCGGAGACGCGCCTCGCCACGGCGCTCATCCCCTCGATGGGGCGCAGGAGCAGCGCCGAGATGAAGGCGTAGACGAGCGCCGCGAGGACGGCCCCGCCTGCGGCGAGCAGGAGCACGATCGCCGTGCGGAGGTCGGCGATCTGCTGGTTCAGCGGGGCGGCGGAGAGCGCGACGAGGACGAAGCCCACGCTCCGCTCGGCTCCGCCGACGGCGGCGCTCACCGGGCGCGTGAAGGCGACGTCGTCCCCGACCCGGAAGGCGGGGGAGAAGCCGCGCGAGGTGTGGGCCGAGATCGCCTCCTCGGCGGTCCCGCTGCGGCCGTGCGCGAGGCGCGTCGCGGCGACCGTGAGGTCGTCGCGCAGCACGATGACGTAGGAGAAGGACGGCTCGTCCCAGCCGGCGTCCACCTTCGCGCCGACGAGATCGTCGCGGTGCTGCGCGAGGGGCCCGGCGAGCTCGGCCGCGTAGACGCGCGCGTAGGCCTCGCCCCGCTGGAGCATCGCCCGCTCGAGGGCCCTGCGCACCTCGCCGTTCACGAGGAAGGCGGTGACGCTCCCCGCCGCCAGGAGCGCGAGCGCGATCGAGGCGAGCAGCGTCCGCTTCACTCCGAGCGTGGCGATCTTCTGGACCATCGGCGACCCGCGCGCGTCGGGCGCGCCTCCGGGCCTCGATGCTACCGGCGGGGGGGTCGCGAGGCAACCCCGCGGCCGGCGCGCCTACTCCATGAAGAGGTCCTTCACCTCGACCTTCTGCTCGCCCTCCTCCGCCGCGGCGGGCTGGGTCCCCTCCTTGAACGGCTCGCTCACCCCGCGCGCCGAGGGCGGGACGGGCTTGCCGGTCTCCGGGTCGATCTTCACCTCGACGATCCCGGGGGGCGCCACGAACTCCGGCTGCTCGCGGCCGGAGAGCGCCGCCTTCATGTAGTCGAGCCAGATGGGCAGCGCGGCGTGGCCGCCCGTCTCGTACCGCCCGAGCGGCGTCACGTTCACGTCGTAGCCGATCCACACCCCGGTGGCGAGGTCGTGCGTGAACCCCATGAACCAGGTGTCGAAGGAGTCGTTCGTCGTCCCGGTCTTGCCCGCCGCCGGCTTTCCGAGCGCCGCCGCTCGCGCGCCGGTGCCCACCGTGGCGACCTCGCGCATGAGCCGCACCATGATGTAGGCGGTCTTCTCGTCCATCGCGCGCTCGCGCTTGCGGGTCACCTCCGCGTACCCCGCCGCGAGCCGCGCCTCGAGCGGCACCCACGGGTCGCGCCAGTCGGCGTGGTCCTCGAGCACGTTGCCGTCGCGGTCGAGGACGCGCTTCACGAACTCGGAGGGGCGCTTCTCGCCGTAGCGCGCGAAGAGCGCGTACACGTTGGTGAGCTCCCACGGCGTCACGCAGGAGCTGCCCAGGGCGGAGCCGAGCTCGAGCTTCACCGGGGTGGTGAGGCCGAGCCCCTTCGCCCAGTCCGCGAGCGCCTGCATCCCGAACTTCGCCGCGAGCGCCTCGGCGGTCTTCACCGCGGGGATGTTCATGGAGTTCACGAGCGCGGTGCGCAGCGTCACGTCGCCCTTGAAGTCCTCGCCGTAGTTCTTGGGCTTCCAGCTCGACTCGTCGTCGCGGAAGACGATGGGCGCGTCGGTGAGGATGGTGGCGGGGGTGAAGTCGAGCTTCTCGATGGCCGCCGAGTAGACGACGGGCTTGAACGCCGACCCGGGCTGCCGGCACGCCTGGAACGCGCGGTTGAACTCGGAGGCCTCGAAGTCGTAGCCGCCCACCATCGCCACGACGTACCCGCTCCACGGGTCCACGGACACGAGCGCGCCCTGCAGCTTCGGGTCCTGCTCGAGCGAGAAGAGGAGGTCCGCCTGCGGGACGTCCTTCGCCCGGCCGACCGCGAGCTCGGTCTCGCGCTTCGCGAGCTCCTCGCGCGTCACCCGCCTGAGCAGGACGACGTCGCCCGCCTTCAACGCGGTGGAGGGGCGCGAGATGAGCGCGTCGGAGTAGGAGACCTCGGGGTTCGGCCTGCGCGCCCAGCGCATGCCGGAGATGGGGAGGAGCCCGCGGTTCCCGCCCACCTCCACCTCCGCGGCGCCGCCCTTGTCGTCGACGCTCGCGACGATCCCCACGACGTAGTTGCCGACCGCGATCGAGCCGGCCGGCCACTCGCGCGCGAGCCGGGCGGCGAGGGCGCGCCGCTCCTCGCCCGCCACCCGGGCCACGGGGCCGTTGTAGCCCTGGCGGTGGTCCACCTCCATGAGGCCCCTGAGCAGCGCCGCCTGCGCGGCGCGCTGCTTCTCGAGGTCCATGGCGAGCTCGACGCGCAGGCCGTCGCCGAGGAGCCGCTCGTTTCCGTAGCGGTCCACCACGTAGCGCCGCGCGTGCTCGACGTAGAACGGCGCGGTCTCGCGGAACACGTCGTCCACGCCGAAGACCTTCACCTCCGCCTCGGCGGCGCGCTTGCGCTCCTCGGCGGTGATCATCCCCTCCTCCTGCATGCGGCGGAGCACGTAGCGCCGCCGCTCCTTCGCGGCCTCGGGGCGCGAGAAGGGCGAGTAGCGCGAGGGGGCCTGGGGGAGCCCGGCGATGAGCGCCGCCTCCTCCAGGGTGAGGTCCTCCACGTTCTTGCGGTAGTAGTTCTCCGCGGCGGCCTGGACCCCGTAGCTGTGGTGCCCGAGGTAGACGCCGTTCAGGTACATCCAGAGGATCTCCTCCTTCGTGAAGGCGCGCTCGAGCCGCTTCGCGAGGATGAACTCGCGGACCTTCCGGTCGAGGCTCTTGCGGGTGCCCGCCGCGAACCCCTCGGCGCTGATGAGCATCGCCTTCGCGGTCTGCTGGGTCAGGGTGGAGCCGCCCTGGATCTTCCTGCGCAGCACGTAGGTGTTCACCGCCGCGCGCAGCGTGCCGAGCCAGTCCACCCCGGAGTGCTCGAAGAAGTGCTGGTCCTCCGAGGCGATGAAGGCCTGCACCACCCGCTTCGGGATGCGCCCGTAGGGGACCACCTTGCGCCGCTCGTCGAAGAACTCGCCGGCGATCTGCCCGTCCGACGAGATCATCTCGGTGACGATGGGCGGCCGGTAGCGATCGAGCGTGGGGATCTCCGGCAGCCCCCGCGAGAAGTGGAGGTAGCCCCCCACGGCGAGGACGACGCCGGCGTTGAAGAGGCCGATCGCCGCGAAGAGCGCCCAGCGGAGCAGCCGGCGCGACGGCGCCGCCCGCGGGGGGAGCCCCTCGAGGACGACGCGCGACGGGGCCTCCTCGGCGGGGCGCTGCCCCTCTCCTCCGCTCTCGGTCATCGGCCCGCGAATCTATGCCCGCCGAGCACGCGAGTTCAACGCTCGCGACCCGGGGGGCCGTCCCGGCGGGCGCCCGCCGCGCCGGGCGGGGGCGCGAGGTTCATCCGGGAGAGCACCTCGGCGAGCTCTTCGGGCAGCTCCGCCTCGAGCCGGAGCGGCGCGCCCGTGACCGGGTGCGGCAGCTCGAGGCGCCAGGCGTGGAGGAACATGCGCCGCAGGCCCCAGCGCTGGCGGGCGCCGCGGTTCCAGGCGAAGTCCCCGTACCGCCGGTCGCCCGCCACCGGGTGGCCGGCCGCCTCGAGGTGGCGGCGGATCTGGTGCGTCCGGCCGGTCTCGATGCCCACCGAGAGGAGCGTCGCGTCCTTCATCGAGGAGACCACCCGCCACCGCGTCAGCGCCTGCTGGAAGTTCACCCCGCGCGCCGCCTTGGAGCGCCCGGTCTGCTCGTGCTCGGAGAGCGGCAGGTCGATCGTCCCCGCCTCCTTCGGCATCTTCCCCTTCGCGAGCGCGAGGTAGGTCTTCTTCACGGCTTCGCCCGAGGTGAAGATCTCGCCGAGGCGCACCATCGCCTTGCGGGTCTTCGCGACGAGGACGATGCCCGAGGTGTCGCGGTCGAGCCGGTGGGCCGGAGAGGGGCGGAACTCGGTGGGGGGCAGGTCGTCCGGGACGCGGAGGTAGGCGCGAGCCATCTCGACGAGGGTGGCCCCCTCGATGCCGGTCCCCGCGTGGGCGGCGAGGCCCGCGGGCTTGTCCACGGCGAGCAGGGCCGCGTCCTCGAAGAGGACGCCGAACGTGGGCGCGGCGCCGGCCCCCGGGCGCGGGGCCTCCGCGCGCGCGAGGAGCCGCTCCTCGTCCCCGCGGATGACGACGGCGTCGCCCTCGGCCACGAGCTGCTCGGGGCGCGCCCGGCCCCCGTTCAGCCTGACCTTCCGCGTCCGGAACATCTTGTAGACGTGGGAGAGCGGCACGTCGCGCAGCGCCTTGCGGACGAGCTTGTCGAGCCGCTGCCCGGCGGAGTCGGCGGAGACGGTGAGGGTGATCACGGGACGGTTGTAGCCGACCCCGGCGCGGCTGTCGTCCCGCCGGCGCGGGCGCCGGGCTCAAGGGCCGCGCGGCGTCGGCTCCTGCGGCTCCTGCGGCCCCCCCGGCTCCTCCGGCGCGTGCGGGCCGAGCTCCCGGCGCGCGTAGATCGTGCGGATCCCGAACAGGGCGACGACGACCACCCCCAGGAGGATGAGCGCGAGGAGCATGGGTCCGAGGTCCAGGTCCCCGGGCGTGGGGGCCTTGTTCGACCTCGTGCCGTCGGTGCCCTGCTGCGCGAGGGCGAGCGCCGGCGCGACGAGCGCGAGCGCGGCGGCCTTCATGCCGGTCATCATCTCGAAACCTCCCTCCCGAAGGTCGCGATTCACCGCGCGGCGTGGCAACCCGGGCGCCCGGACGGGCGCCCTCACAGGAGCTCGAGCTGGGCCTGCTCGCGGAGCGGCTCGGCGCGCAGCCCCTCCTTGCGCAGGGCGGCCGCGAGCGCGTCGGCGTGGCCGTGCACGGTGAACACGCGCCCGGCGCCCGTCGCCTTCGCGTAGCGGACGAGCGACGGGAAGTCCGCGTGGTCGGAGAGCGGGAAGGCGGCGTCCGCCCCGCGGAAGTGGCGGCCGCCGTCCACCGCCCAGCCCGTGAGGATCGCGGTGCGCCGCCGGCGCACTCCGCGCATCGCCGGGCTGCGGGCGAGGTGCGGCGGGGCGACCACCACCTCGCCCGGCTCCGGCCCCTCCGGCGGGAGCGCGCGCACGTTCGGGAGCGCGACGCCGTGGGCCTCGTACACCCGGTTCACCGCGTGGGCGACCGGGTGCGCCGCGCAGCGGTACCCGGCGTCCGAGAGGAACTTCAGGATCTCCTGCGCCTTGCCGAGCGCGTACCCGAGGAGCACCGGCGTCTTCCCGTCGGAGAGGGCGTCGTCCACGAAGGCGCGGACCTGGGCGAGCACCTCCTCCTTCGGCGGGAAGACGTAGCGCGGGTGGCCGAAGGTGGACTCGAGGACGAGGACGTCGCAGGCCATCACGTCGGCGCGCTCGGCCGCGTGGGTGGCCTCGGTGCAGAGGTCGCCCGTGTACCCGAGCGCCACGCCGCTCCGGCCGGTCACGCGGAGCTGCGCCGAGCCGAGGACGTGCCCCGCCGCGAAGAGCTCGAGCGTCAGCTCCCCGAGGCCGAACGGCGCACGGAAGCCGGCGGGGAGCGCCTCCGTCTTGCGCCGCTTCGGCTCGCCGAGCCGGTGGCGCATGAGCGCGAGCGTCGGCTCGGTCGCGATGGTCCGGTCGTGCCGCCCGATGTGGTCGCCGTGGGCGTGGGAGACGAAGGCGCACTCGACGCGGCGCCGGGCGTCGAGGTGCAGGGACGAGCCGCTCACCCTGAGCTCTCCCCTGTGGATCTCGACCGGCGGCCTCGCTGCCATCGCCGGCCGTTCTACACCGGACGACCGACAGCACGGAAACCCGTCCCCCGCCCGGCGCGGGCGGCGCCCGCGGGGCGGGCGGGCTAGCGCAGCAGCAGGTAGTAGAGGCGGCCCGGCTGGCGCATGCGCCCGGCGGCGTTCTCGGCGTAGGCGCCGCTGCCGAGGTAGAGGTCCACGCGCGCGGAGGTGCGGATGGCGCCGCCCGCGTCCTGGTCGAGGACGAAGCGCGAGAACGGCCGCATGGCGGCGCCCGCGGCGTCCGCGGGCCGCTCGGTCTCGACGAACGCCAGGCCGCCCTTCGGGAACACCCGCGCGTCGGCGGCGATGGTGCGATCCGGCGTCACCGGCACGCCGAGGGCGCCGGTGGGCGCCTCGGCGAACCGGAAGAAGACGTAGGACGGGTTCGTGGCGAGGAGGGCGGCCTGCTCGGAGGGGTTCGCGACGAGCCACGCCTTGATCGCCTGCATCGACACCTCCTCCTTCGCGAGGGCGCCGCGGCGGACGAGCTCGGCGCCCACGGCCGCGTAGCGGTGGCCGTTCTTCCCGGCGTAGGTGACGACGCGCGAGGTGCCGTCCTCGAAGCGCACGACGCCGCTCCCCTGGATCTCGGCGAAGAACGCGTCCACCGCCGAGTCCACGAAGCAGAGGTCGGCGCCCTTGCCGTCGAGGGCGCCGCGCCCGATCTGCGCGCGGGTGGGGTAGGGCACGAGCCGGCCGCCCTCGACCCGGCCGACGAGGTCGGCGTCGAGCTGCGCGAAGTCCTTCGCGCGCACGAGCACGAGGTCGTCCGGCGCGCGGTGGAGCGGAACGGCGTGGCGCGCGGTGCGCGCGGGCGACCCGCGGAGCTCGGGCAGGTAGTACCCGGTGAAGAGCACCGTCCCGCGCCCGTCCCCCACCGAGCGGAACACCCGGAACTCGCGCCGCAGCGCGGCCGCGAGGTCCGAGGGCGAGGGGCGCGCGAGGGCGAGCTCGCGGAAGCGCGCGAGCGTCGCCTGCACGCGCTGCACCGCCACGCGCTCCCGGCCGAACGCGAGGGTGCGGCCCGGATCCGCCGCCGCCAGGCGGGCGAGGTGCTCGGCGGAGCGCGCCAGGGCCTCCTCGAGTCCGGCGTAGTCGAGGTCGTCCGCGAAGGCGGGGAAGGCCTGCGGGGCGAGCTCCTCGAGCGCGCGGTCCGCGGTGGTCGCCGCCGCCGGCGGGGGCGGCGGGACGGTGCGGCACCCCGAGGCGACGGCGGCGAGGGCGACGGCGAGGGCGGCGGAGCGGCGCATGGCGGGAGGGAGGCTAGCAGACGCCGCCCCCCGCGGCGTCAGGGGGAGCGCTCGCCCGCCGCCACGGCCTCGCCCCGCGCCTCGAGGAGCCCGCCCACCTCGCCGAGGACGACGGCCAGCACGACGAGGCCGCCGCCGCCGAGCTCCCACGGGCCGAGCGGCTCCTTCCAGTACCAGGCGCTGAAGAGCGCCGCCCCGACCGGCTCGAGGGAGAAGATGAGCGCGGCCCGCACGGCGGTCGTGTGGCGCTGCGCCCAGTTCATGACGAAGAACGCCACCGCCGTCATGGCGACGCCGAGGAACGCCACCACCGCGGCGAGGCGGACGGGCGAGGCCGGGGCGAGGCGCGGCGCCTCGACGAGGAGCGAGAGGAGCGCGCCCGCGAAGGTGAAGCCCACCTGCGCGGTCACGAACGGCGCGAGGGCGTGGCGCGGCGACCACTCGGTGGTGAACACGATCTGCAGCGCGAAGGCGACGGCGCAGCCGAGGGTGAGGAGGTCGCCGAGCCGCACCTGCGCGGTGGCCGCCCCGCCGAAGGGGCGGGTGAGGACGAGGAGCCCCACCACCGCGAGGGCGACGCCGCCCCAGCTCGCGAGCCGCACCCGCCGGCCGAGGAGGAAGCGCGCGAGGAACGGCACGATGAGGACGGAGAGGCCGGTGATGAACCCGGAGCGGGCGGGCGTCGTGTAGCGGAGCCCGAGCGTCTGCAGCCAGAACCCCGAGAGCATCGCGAGGCCCAGGAGCGTCCCGTGCCGCACGAGCCCCGCCCCGACGCGATCCCGCCGCGCCGCCCAGACGGTGGCGAGGACGACGACCGCGACGCCGAAGCGGAGCGCGAGGAGCACGCCGACCGAGGTCCCCGCGAGCGCCTCCTTCACGAGCGAGAACGTCGTGCCCCAGAACAGCGTGAGGACGAGGAGCGCGAGGTCGGCCACGGCGGCTCCGGGGCCTCAGGCCCCAGGCGCGGCGGGCGGGGGCGCGTCGGCCTCGAAGCGGTGGTGCAGCGCGACGGGCGCGCTGCGGGCGCGGCGCATCCGCATGTTGAGCAGCTCCACCGCGAACGAGAACGCCATCGCGAAGTAGATGTAGCCCTTCTCGATGTGCTTCCCGAACGACTCCGCCACGAGCATCACGCCGATGAGGAGCAGGAAGGAGAGGGCCAGCATCTTCATGGTGGGGTGGCGCTCGACGAACTCGCCGATGGCGCCGGCGAAGACGAGCATCACCCCGACCGCGAGCACCATGGCCGCCACCATGATGGCGAGGTGCCGGGCCATGCCCACCGCGGTGATCACCGAGTCGAGGGAGAAGACGATGTCGAGGACCCCGATCTGGAGGATCACCATCCAGAACGAGGCCCGCTTCGCGGCGGCGCCCTCGAGCTCCTTCTCGAACCGCACCTCGAGCTTGTCGTGGATCTCGTGGGTCGCCTTGGCCATGAGGAAGAGGCCGCCGGCGAGGAGGATGAGGTCGCGCCCCGACCAGCCGTGCCCGAGGAGGTGGAAGAGCGGGGCGGTGAGCCGCATCACCCAGCTGATGGCGAAGAGGAGGCCGAGCCGCGTCGCGAGCGCGAAGGCGAGGCCGAGCCGCCGCGCGCGCGGCTGCTCCTCCCGCGGGAGCCGGCCGGCGAGGATGGAGAGGAAGACGATGTTGTCGATGCCGAGGACGATCTCCATCGCGGAGAGCGTGGCGAGCGAGATCCAGGTCTCGGGGCTCGAGAGGAGGTCCGTCATGGCGGACCCCTTCTAGCGAAAGCGGTACACGCCGTCCACGAGGTCGCGGGCGGCCGCGCCGCGGGCCTCGAGGGCCTCGAGGTTCCCGACCGTCTCGGACATCGTGAGGAACGCGTCGGCCGGGCGCGCCGCGGGGAACAGCGCGCGGGAGAGCTCCCAGGCCGTCGCCGGCCCCTCGTCGAGGAGGGCGCGGATGCGCGCCTGGCGCTTGTCGTAGAACCCGAGGAGCCGGTCGATCACCGCGCGGTGGCCCGAGAAGGGCGGTCCGTGCCCCGGCAGGACGAGGTCGAGCTCGAGGGCGCGCGTGCGCCGCGCGCTCTCGACGTAGGCGAGCAGCGGCCGGAAGTGGCCCTCCTCGCCGGCCGGGCCGAGCTCGATGAGCGGGTTCGGCGAGATCCGCTCGAGGAGGTGGTCGTCCGAGAAGAGCAGGCGGCGCGCCTCGTCGTGGAGGCAGAGGAGCCCGGGGGTGTGCCCGGGCATGTGCAGGACGCGGAGCTGGAGGTGGCGGGTGCGGAGCACCTCGCCCTCGCCGATGGGGCGCGGCGCGCGGACGCGGCGGGCGAGGCCGAAGCCCCGCTCCCCCTCCCGGGCCACCGCGGCGAGCACGTCGGCGGGCACGCCCAGCCGGGCGAGGTGGGCGGCGAAGAGCGGCTGGCGATCCCGCCAGCGCCAGCCGTCCTCCGCGATCTTGGGGGCGTCGGCGGGGTGCACGTACACCGGGGGCTCGCCGCCGTGGCGCTCCACGACGTGGCGCGCGCCGCCGTAGTGGTCGACGTGGCCGTGGGAGACCACGATCCGCGTCACCTCGTCGAGGCGGCGCCCGAGGCGGCGGAAGCCCTCCTCGAGCGCGGCGGTCGCCTCCGCGGAGCCGAGCCCTGCGTCGAACATGAGGAGCCCGCCCCCGGCCTCCTCGACGAGGTAGACGTTCACCGGGCCGCCGGCCGCGGTGAACGGGATGGGGATGGGGATCCGGAAGACGCCCAGGTCCGCGAGGTCGGCTTCGGTCATCTCTCCCCGGCGTCCGGCGGTGCCCGGCTCAGCGGCTCGCCTTCACCTTCGCGGCGAGCTCGGGCAGCACCTTGAAGAGGTCGCCCACCACGCCGTAGTCGGCGACCTGGAACACCGGCGCCTCCGCGTCCTTGTTCACCGCCACGATCACCTTCGAGCCCTTCATGCCGGCGAGGTGCTGGATCGCCCCGGAGATGCCGGCGGCGACGTACAGCTCCGGCGCCACCACCTTGCCGGTCTGCCCCACCTGCCAGTCGTTCGGCACCCAGCCCGCGTCCACCGCGGCGCGGCTCGCCCCCACCGCGGCGCCGAGCTCGTCGGCGAGCGCCTCCACGGGCTTGAAGTCGCCCTTCGTGCCGCGCCCGCCGGCCACCACCACCCGCGCCTCGGTCAGCTCGGGCCGCTCGCTCTTCACCTCGCGGAAGGCGACGTGGCGCGTCTTGAGCGACGCGGGGTCGAGCGACACCGCCACGCTCGAGATCGCGCCCTTCCCCTCCTTCGCCGCCGCCGCGAACTCGGTCGCGCGCACCGTGAACGCCTTCACCGGCGTCGCGATCTCCACCTCGGCGAGGACGTTCCCCGCCCACATCGGCCGGCGGAAGGTGACGCTCCCGCCCTCGCCCCCGAAGGAGAGCACCTCGGTCGCCATGCCCGCCCCGAGCCGCGAGGCCACCCGCGGGAGGAGGTCCTTGCCGAAGGCCGTCGCCGCCGCCCCCACGAACGTCGCCTGCAGCGCCTTCGCGAGCTCCGCCACCACCGGCGCGTACGCCTCGGCGAGCGGGTGCTCGAGCGACGCCGCGTCGGCGACGTGGACGTCCGCGCCGTACTCCGCGAGCCCCTCCGCGACCGCGGCCACGCCCTTCCCGAGCAGGACGAGGTGGAGCTTGCCGCCGCTGCGCTTCGCCACCTCGCGCCCCGCGGCGACGGCGTGGAGCGTCGCCTTCCTGAGGTGCCCCTGGGCCTGCTCCGCGACGATGAGGACGTTCATGGTGGTCTCCCGGAGGTCCTAGAGGACCTTCGCCTCCTCGTGAAGCTTCTTCCAGAGCTCCTCCACGTCCGCCACCTTCACGCCGCCCTTGCGCGCCGGCGGCTCCGAGAGCTTCTTCACCACCACCTTGGGCGCGAGGTCGACGCCGAGGGAGGCCGCCGCCACCTCGCGGACCTCCTTCTTCTTCGCCTTCATGATCCCCGGCAGCGACGCGAAGCGCGGCTTGTTGAGCCGCAGGTCGGTCGTCACCACCGCCGGGAGCCTCACCTCCAGCGTCTCCACGCCCCCGTCCACCTCGCGCACCACCGTGAGCCCCTTGCCGTCCGCGGTGAGGACGAGGCCGGGGTCCTTCTTCTGCTCCGCCTCGCTCTCCAGGCTCTCGGTCTTCGAGGCGAACGTGGCCTGCGGCAGCCCCAGCCGCTCGGCGAGGTACTGGCCCGCCTGGTTCTGGTCGTCGTCGATCGACTGCTTCCCGAGCACCACCAGGTCCGGCTTCTCCTGCTCGAACACCTTCGCGAGGATGGCCGACACCACCACCGGGTCGAGCGGGCCGTCGTGCTTCACGATCACCCCGCGGTCCGCGCCCATCGCGAGCGCCGCCCGGAGCTCGGTGACCGACTTGTCGCCGCCGATGGAGGCGACCACCACCTCGCCCCCGTGCCGCTCCTTGAGGCGCAGGGCCTCCTCCACGGCGATCTCGTCGAAGGGGTTCATCTTGTAGTTCACCCCCTCCGTCACGATCCCGGTGCCGTCCGGCTTCACCTTGATCTTCGACTCCGGATCCTCCACCCGCTTCGCCGTCACCAGGATCTTGAGGGCCATGGGCTCACCCGATTCCCGAGTCAATTCCGGGATCGTGACATCTTGCGCAGTGCGACAAGCGACCGCAACCGAAATCGGGTGGGTCGGCGCGCGCGTGGCTCGCTGACCCATCGGGGACCCGGCCCGCGCTTCCGGAGTCGGAGCTGCAGGGCACCGAGGATCGCGGCCACCCGAGGCCGCCGGCCGCCCAGCGCCGGACCCGCACGCGACCCCTCCCGTGAGGCGGTTAGGTGGTACAGGGGACGCGATGGGCTCCCCGCTCGTCGCGCTCCTCCTGTCGCTCGCCGCCGCCGCGGAGCCGCCGCAGGCGCCGGCCCCGGACCCCGCCTACCTCCCCGAGCTCGTCGCGCGGGCGCGGCGGCTCCGGCTCGCCGAGGACCCGGGCTGGATCCGGCTCGGCCACTGGCGGCCGACCGTGAAGGGCGGCTGGAAGAGCGAGGTCGACGGCATGGCCTTCTTCCGCGCGCTGCGCGGCAAGACCGACCCGCGCGCCGAGCTCGAGGCGACGCTCCGCGGCCTCTTCGACGCGCGGCCCGTCGCGGACGAGCTCTCCGACGCGCAGTGCCGCTTCCCGGCCCGCCTCGCCTTCCTCGCGGGGAAGCTCGCGATCGACCCGGCGCGCCTGCCGCGGCGCAGCTGCCCGCGCCTCGAGGACTTC
Source organism: uncultured delta proteobacterium (assembly GCA_963737085.1). Taxonomy (GTDB): domain Bacteria; phylum Myxococcota; class Myxococcia; order Myxococcales; family Anaeromyxobacteraceae; genus Anaeromyxobacter. The sequence goes on along the minus strand of CAVTRR010000009.1, from coordinate 689,827 downwards.
CTCGGCCGCGTGCACGCCCGCGCCGTCACGCTCGTCTTCTCGTCCTACTACCTCGACAACCCCGCCTCCGCGTTCGGCCACACCTTCCTGCGGCTCGACAAGGAGGAGGGGGCGCGCGAGGGCAAGGCGTACGAGCTCCTCGACTACGGCGTCGACTACGCGGCGACGGTGACGACCACGAACGCCGTGCTCTACGCGTTCGACGGGCTGTTCGGCCTGTTCCAGGGGCGCTTCAGCCACCTCGCCTACTACTACAAGGTCCGCCAGTACGCGGACGCCGAGTCGCGCGACCTGTGGGAGTACGACCTCGCCCTCGAGCCCTCCGAGGTGGCGCTCCTCGCCGCGCACCTGTGGGAGCTCGGCGGGACGTGGTTCGCCTACTGGTACCTCGACGAGAACTGCAGCTACCACATCCTCGGCGCGCTCGAGGCGGCGGCGCCGCGCCTCTCCCTCGTCGCGCACGCCGGCCGCGCGGTGGTGCTCCCCTCGAACACCGTGAAGGCGCTCTTCGAGAACCCCGGCCTCGTGCGCCGCGTGAACTACCGCCCCTCCATCCGCACGCAGTTCGAGGCGCGGGCGGCGCGCCTCGACGGGCGCGGGCGCGCCGCGGTGGAGGCGCTCGCCGGCGACCCGTCCGCGCCGCTGCCCGAGGCGGGCCCCGAGGCGCAGGCCGCCGTCCTCGACGCCGCCCTCGACCACCTCGACCTGCGCTTCGGGAAGGACCTCGTGCTGGGCAAGGCGCCGGGGGCCGCCCGCGACCGCCAGCGGCTCCTCGAGCGCCGGAGCACGCTCGCGGTCGTGTCGCCACCCCTCGAGCTCCCGCCGCCGCGCGACCTCGCGCCGGAGGCCGGCCACGGCTCGCTGCGCCTCGGCGCCGGGGCGGGGTGGTCGAGCCGCGACGGCGCGCTCGCCCTCCTCGACCTGCGGCTCGCCCTGCACGACCTCGGCGATCCCCCGCTCGGCTTCCCGCCGCTCGCGCAGATCGAGTTCCTCCCGGCGCGGGTGCGGCTCGCGCCGCGGGAGGGGAAGGTCGAGCTCGACGAGGCGTGGCTGATGCGCATCCTCTCGCTGAACGACCTCTCCCGCTTCGACCTGCGCCCCTCCTGGCGCGTGAGGCTCGGGGCCGCCACCGTGCGCGACGGAGGCTGCGAGGGGTGCCTCGCCGCGCAGGCCGAGCTCGGCGCCGGCCTCACGCGGGCGGCGCTCCTCGGGGCGGTCGACCTCTACGCCGGCGCGGACGCGAGCCTCGAGGCGGCCTCCTCGCTCGACGGGATCGCCGAAGGCCCCGTGCGCGCGGGGATCGGTCCGGGCGGGATCCTCAGGATCCGCGCCGGGCGGCGCGCCGCCCTCCTCGCCGACGCGCGGTGGCGCTGGCTGCCCGGCGCCTCGCCGGACCGCACCTTCGACCTCCGCGGCTCGCTGCGGCTCCACCTCGGCCGCGACCTCTCGCTCGCCCTCGAGGCGCGGCGCACGCCGGCCGCGGACGAGGGGACCGCGACCGTCCTCGGGTACTTCTAGCGGCCGCTCCGGCCGCGGCGAGCGAGCCCGCGCCCCGCCGCCTGGCCGGGCGGCCGGGCGAGGGTGGGGATGGGCATCGTCCGGGGGCTCGCGCTATCATGCCGCTCCTTTTGCCTCGCGGCGGCGGGGGCTTCCGGACCGGCCTCCAGTGCGCCGGGCGCGGGGCCCACGCGTCCCACCCCCCCGGGCTCGCGAGGATGGAGACCTGGCAGGCGCGATGGAACGACGGCTTCTTTCGGGCGACGAGGCGGTGGCGGCGGCGGCGCGGGACGGCGGCGTTCACCTCGGGACGGGCTACCCGGGCACGCCCTCCACCGAGATCCTGGAGGCGCTCTCGCGCCTCGGCGGCCGCGCGCAGTGGGCGCCGAACGAGAAGGTGGCGCTCGAGGTGGGCCTCGGGGCCGCCTTCGGCGGCGCGCGCGCGCTCGTCACCATGAAGCACGTCGGCGTGAACGTGGCCGCCGACCCGCTCTTCACGGCGGCCTACACCGGCGTCTCCGGTGCGCTCGTCGTGGTGTCCGCCGACGACCCCGGCATGGCTTCCTCGCAGAACGAGCAGGACAACCGGCACTACGCCCACGCCGCCGGGCTCCCCATGCTCGAGCCGGCCGACTCGCAGGAGGCCTACGACCTCGCGCTCGCCGCGTTCGAGCTCTCCGAGCGCTGGCAGCTGCCGGTGTTCCTGCGCATGACGACGCGCGTCTGCCACAGCAAGTCGATCGTGACGCGGCGCGCGCCGATCGCCGCGAAGGCGCCGGCCTTCCAGCGGGACATCCCCGGGCGCGTCATGATCCCGGCCTACGCCCGCCCCGCCCACCGGCGGCTCCGCAAGAAGCTCGAGAGCCTCTCCGCCTGGGCGGAGACGACGCCCCTCAACGTCGAGCGGCGCGGCGACGCCGGGCTCGGCGTCGTCACCGCCGGGGCCACCGCCCGCCACGCCCGCGAGGCGGCGCCCTACGCGAGCTTCCTCGAGCTGAAGACCGTCTACCCGCTCCCGCTCGAGAAGATCCGCGCCTTCGCGCGCTCGGTGGACCGCTGCGTCGTCGTCGAGGAGGGGGACTCCTTCCTCGCCGACCGGATCCGCGCCGCGGGGATCGCGGTCGAGTCGAAGCCCGAGGCCTTCCGCTTCGGCGAGCTGAACGTGGATCGCGTCCGGCGCATCCTCGCGCGGGACAGCTCGCCCGAGCCCGAGCTGCCGAAGGGCCGCCCTCCGGCGCTCTGCGAGGCGTGCCCGTACCACCCGGTCTACGGCGCGCTCAGGAAGCACGACTGCATCGTGGCGGGCGACATCGGCTGCTACACGCTGGGCGTCCTGCCGCCCTACCAGGGCATCGACGCCTGCGTCGCGATGGGCGCCTCGCTCGGCGTCGGGCTCGGGCTGCGCCACGTGCTGCCGGAGAAGGACGCGCGCCGCGTCGTCTCGATCATCGGCGACTCGACCTTCATCCACACCGGCGTGAACGGCCTCATCGAGATGGCCTACAACCCGCCCGCCACCGGGCACGTGCTCATCGTGCTCGACAACGGCACGACCGCCATGACCGGCCAGCAGGAGCACCCCGGCACCGGCCGGACCCTCGCCCACGAGCAGACCGGCAAGGTGTCGATCGAGGGGCTCGCCCGCGCCGTCGGCGTGAAGAACGTGGACGTCCTCGACCCGGTGGCCGATCCGGCGGGCTTCGAGCGGCTGCTCGTCGACCGGCTCGGCAGGTCCGAGCTCTCGGTCATCATCGCGCGCCGGCCCTGCATCCTCGCCGCCGCCGACATCAGGCGCTACGAGAAGGCGGCCGCGGACCGCTGCGGCGCCTGCGCGGAGGCCGAGAATGTCTAGGGTCGTGAACGTCGTCGTCGCCGGCCTCGGCGGGCAGGGCGTCATCAAGGCCTCCGACATCCTCGCCGACGTCGCCTTCCGCGCCGGCCGCGACGTGAAGAAGGCCGAGGTCCACGGGATGAGCCAGCGCGGCGGCTCGGTCACCACGGACGTGCGCTTCGGCGACCTCGTCCTCTCGCCCATGATCCCGCCGGGCGAGGCCGACTTCCTGGTCGTGCTCGCGCCCTCCGAGGTCGAGGTCACCCGCCCCCTGCTGCGGAAGGGCGGCCTGCTCATCCCGCCCGACTTCGTGGACGAGCGGACGCTGCCGAACCGCAAGAGCCTCAACGTGGCGCTCCTCGGCGCGCTCTCCCGCCACCTCGACCTGCCGGCGGCGCTCTGGCTCGAGGCGGTGAAGGCGGCGCTCCCCGAGCGGCTGCACGAGGTGAACGAGAAGGCGTTCCGGATCGGCCGCGAGAAGGCGGAGGCGACGTAGCTGGAAGGCGAGCGGAGGGGCAGCCGGATGAGGCTGCCCCGGGAGCGAGCAGGGGGCGTGGGGGAGCGCAGGCTCCCTTGGCGAAGCGAAGCGGAGCGCAAGGGAGCCGAGCACTCCCCCACTTCAATAGGAGGACGCATGAAGACGCAGTGGAACGACGCGCCGGGCGGCTTCCACCCCGCGAGCGCCCCGGACTTCCTGCCGCGGCGCGAGCTGGAGCGGCTGCAGCTCGGCCGGCTCCAGGCGGTGGTCTCGCGCGCCTTCGAGCGGGTGGAGCTGTTCCGGCGGCGCATGGAGGAGCGCGGCCTCCGCCCCGACGCGATCCGCTCGCTCGAGGACCTCGCGCGGCTCCCCTTCACCGTGAAGGCGGACCTGCGCGACACCTACCCCTTCGGCCTGTTCGCCTCGCCCATGGAGGAGATCGTCCGGCTCCACGCCTCCTCCGGCACGACCGGCAAGCCCATCGTCGTCGCATACACCGAGGCGGACGTCGCGGTGTGGACGAGCGTGATGGTCCGCTCCTTCGCGGCCTGCGGGCTCCACAAGGGCGACGTCATCCAGAACGCCTACGGCTACGGCCTCTTCACGGGCGGCCTCGGCGCGCACTACGGCGCCGAGTCGCTCGGCGCCACCGTCATCCCCATCTCCGGCGGCAACACCGAGCGGCAGCTCATGGTGCTCGCGGACTTCAACGTGACCGCCATCTGCTGCACGCCGTCGTACTTCGTCCACCTGATCGAGCGGGCCAAGGAGGCGAAGATCGGCTTCGGGCGGCTCAAGGTGGGGGTGTTCGGCGCCGAGCCGTGGTCCGACTCGATGCGCGCCCACATCGAGCGGGAGAGCGGCATCAAGGCCCACGACATCTACGGGCTCTCCGAGATCGTGGGCCCCGGCGTCGGCATCGAGTGCGTGCGCCAGGACGGCCTGCACCTCTTCGAGGACCACTTCTACCCGGAGATCGTCGACCCGGCGTCGGGCGCGGTGCTCCCCGACGGGCAGGAGGGCGAGCTCGTCATCACCACGCTCTCCAAGCAGGCGATGCCCATGATCCGCTACCGGACGCGGGACATCACCTCGATCCTCCCCGAGCCCTGCCCCTGCGGCCGCACCGTGCGGCGCATCCGGCGCATCGGCCGGCGCTCCGACGACATGTTCATCATCCGCGGCGTGAACGTGTTCCCGTCGCAGGTCGAGGCGGCGCTCCTGCAGGTCGAGGGGACGCTGCCGCACTACCAGATCGTCCTCACCCGCGAGAAGGGGCTCGACGAGATGGAGGTGCAGGTCGAGGTGACGGCGGAGGCGTTCTCGGACACCATCGGCTCCCTCGAGCAGCTCCGCAGGAAGCTCGAGAACGGCATCGACCACGTCGTCGGCCTGCGCGTGAAGGTCCAGCTCGTCGCGCCGCGCACCATCGCCCGCTCGGAGGGCAAGGCGAAGCGGGTCGTCGATCGGCGGAACATCTAAGGGGGAACGGCCATGAAGATCCGTCAGCTCTCGCTCTTCCTCGAGAACCGGCCCGGGCAGCTCCGCGTGCCGGCCAGGGTGCTCGGCGACGCGGGGATCGACATCCTCACCATGTCGCTCGCCGACACCCAGCAGTTCGGCATCCTGCGCCTCGTGGTCCGCGACTGGGAGAAGGCGAAGCGGATCCTGGAGGGCGCGGGGATCGTCGTGAACGTGACCGAGGTGCTGGCGGTCGACGTGCCCGACCGCCCGGGCGGCCTCGCCGGCGTGCTCGAGGCCTTCGAGAAGGCCGGCCTCGGCATCGAGTACATGTACGCCTTCGCCGCCTCCCGCGAGCGCGGCAAGTACGCGACGCTCGTGTTCCGCCTCGCCGACCCGGATCGCGCGGAGACCGCCCTCGCGGCGCAGGGCGTGAAGCTCGTCTCCTCGGAGGAGCTCTTCGCGAGGGCGGGGAGCTAGGGTGGTGCCGTCCTTCCCGTTCGAGAACCGGTTCTGGGATCCCGCGGAGACGCTGCCGCGCGAGGAGCTGCGCATCCTCCAGGCGCGGCGTCTCGCCGAGACCGTCCGGCGCGCCGGCCGCGTCCCCTTCTACCGCGAGGCGCTCGCCCGCGCGGGCGTCGACGCGGAGTCTATCCGCTCCCCCGAGGACGTCCGGCGCCTCCCCTTCACGGTGAAGGACGACCTGCGGCGCCACTACCCGCTCGGCCTGCTCGCCGTGCCCCGCGCCGAGGTGGCGCGCGTCCACGGCTCCTCCGGGACGACCGGGCGGCCCACCTTCGTCGCCTACACGAGGAAGGACCTCGACACCTGGTCCGGCCTCGTGGCCCGCTTCCTCGTCGCGGGCGGCCTGCGGCCCGAGCACATGGTGCACATCGCCTTCGGCTACGGGCTCTTCACCGGCGGCTTCGGCCTGCACTACGGGATCGAGAAGGTGGGCGCCGGCATCGTGCCGGCCTCCGGCGGGAACACGCCGCGGCAGGTGATGCTCATCCGCGACCTCGGCGCCGAGGTGCTCATCTGCACCCCCTCGTACGCGCTGCACATCGGCGAGGTCGCGGCGGCGGAGGGGATTGGCCCGGGCGGGCTCCCGCTGCGCTACGGCCACTTCGGCGGCGAGCCCTGGACCGAGGAGATGCGCCTCGCCATCGAGCGCTCCCTCGGGATCCTCGCCTTCAACAACTACGGCCTCTCCGAGGTGATCGGCCCCGGCGTCTCCGGCGAGTGCGCCGCCCGCGACGGCATGCACGTCCAGGAGGACCACTTCATCGCCGAGTGCCTCGACCCGGAGACCCTCGAGCCGGTGCCCGACGGGGAGATCGGCGAGCTCGTCATCACCTCGCTCACCAAGGAGGCGCTGCCGGTGCTCCGCTACCGGACGCGCGACCTCGCCGCCCTCGACCGCCGCCCCTGCCCGTGCGGCCGCACGGGCGTGCGGATGGGGCGGGTGGTGGGGCGCTCCGACGACATGCTCATCATCCGCGGCGTGAACGTCTTCCCCTCGCAGGTGGAGGAGGCGCTCCTGCGCGTGGAGGGGACCGCCCCGCACTACCTCATCGAGGTCTCGCGCCCGGGCGCGCTCGACGAGGCGGTCGTGAAGGTCGAGGTCCGGCCGGGCGACTTCTCCGACGAGATGCGCCAGATGGTGGAGCTGCGCGACCGCATCGACCGCGAGATCCACGCGGTCACCGGCGTGCGCATGACCGTGGAGCTCGTCGCGCCGAACGGCCTCGAGCGCTCCGCCGGCAAGGCGCGGCGGGTGCTCGACCACCGCAAGCCCGCCGCGCCCTGAGGGGCCGCGGGGGCGCGAGAGAAGGAACGGCCGCGGCGACCGGAGCCGCCGCGGCCGTGAGTGCGGTGCCGCGCTTCGCTAGAAGAAGTACATGCCGGAGAGCATGAGCTGGCCGGCCGTCTCCGGGTCCTCGAGGTTCGTGTAGCTCGTGCGGAACCTCGTGTACTCGAGCCCCGCGGAGTAGCCCTTCGTCTGGTAGCGGACGAGGCCGGACATGGTGACGTTCCTGCCGCGCGTGAGCGCCGCGTCGGTGAGGTCCGCGTCGTCCGGGTTCGCGAAGCCCGCGAGGAACCAGGCGCTGATGGCGGGCGTGAAGTTGTAGCCGGCCTGCGCCCACGCGCCGACCTCGTTGATGTCGATGGGGCCGCCCGGCAGGGTGAGGGCCGCCGCCGGCTGCCACTGGAGGAGGTCGCCGGCGAGGGGCGCGAGGTTCTTGCCGGCGTAGGCGGCGCCGGCGAGCGTGGCGCCGAAGAGGCTCACCTTGCCGCCCGCGGTCACGGCGACCGTGTCGAGCTGGCCGTCCTCGGCGTCGATCGCGCCCTGGCCCGAGACGTCGATGCGGCTGAAGTGGCCGGCGACGAACGCCTCGAAGACCTTGCCCTGCACCTTGGTCCGCAGCTGGAAGGACGGCAGCGCCGACGCCACGCCGAGGCGCTCCTGCGCCGTGGTGGCGCCGCTCCAACCCGAGCGGCCGACGGACGCCGCGACCTCGAGCTTCAGGTCCTGCGCGAGCGGCACGGTCTGGTAGGCCGCGATGGCCGGGCGGCGCCAGCCGACGGTGCCGGCCTGGTAGGAGAGCGGGAACGCCACGTGGCCGACCGTCGCGGGCAGCACGATGCCGAGGACGAGGTCGTGGTCCTGGCCGACGCGGACCATGGTGCCCGTCTTCGCGAGCTTCAGCTCGGCGTAGGCGATGCGCAGGCGCGGGGCGATCGAGATGTCGCCGAAGCCGCCCGCGGTGTTGCCGCCGAAGAAGTCGATCTCGGCGAAGCCGCGCGGGGTGGCGCCCTCGAAGATCGGCGCGCCGGTGAGCGAGAAGTTGAGGCGCGTCTGCCGGACGTCGCCGCCGAAGACGCCGGTGTCGGGCGCCTCGAGCCCGAGGCCGCCCGTGTCGGTGGGCGAGAGGACCACCCAGGCCCCGGAGCCTCCGCCGTTGTTGAAGGTGGCGTCCTCCGTGTAGACCGAGCCGCCGACGAAGCCGTGGAACTCGAACTTCAGATCCTGTGCCGCTGCACTTCCGGCCGTCGCAAGGAGCAACGCGCAGAGCACGGAGCGCATGAAGGGGACTGTCACGTGTAGTTACCTCCGGTAGGGAACCAGCTTCGAAGTGACGCTTCCGTCGCAGCCTCCTCGCCGCTCGAGGGCCTGCGCTGCGTTGCTGCGCGCCCGATCGCCTTCGTGTCTCGCCTGGGTGACTGCACGATCGGGCTCCTTGGGTCCGGGCGCCGGGGGCGTCCGTCGCTGCGGATTCGCACGCCCTGCCACTCGGACCTCGGCAGTGCGAGCAGGGATGCTAGCGCGCGTGCCAGTAGGGGCGTCAAGCCGTCCCTAGCGCGTTTTCTGCGTCGAATCCCGACTTGTCCCGTGTTTCTAGGCACTTGACGCGCCGCGCGGGCGCCGCAGAACCTGCGCTCCGCCCGGTGACTGGCAGCCCCGGGTAGGACGCTGCCGACCTTGTGCGTGTGAACCTCGGCCCTGGTCCCCTGACCGTGCGACGGGCGAGTTGCCGCACCCCGTCCCCTCCGTCAGCCCGTGCGCACGCACCCGCGGTCAAGGGACGCCCGCGTGGCGGGGGACGCCCCGAGTAGCGAGGCGTCGTCCGGAGACTCCTCACGCGCGGGGGACGCCTTCCGCGCCGTGCGTCCGCAACGTGGAGTCGGCCGCGCGCCGGCGCGCATGCGGCGAAGCAGGAGACGACTGATGACCGAGCGGGCGCGAACGATGAGGCTGGCGGCAATGGGGATCGCGGCGGTGGCGCTGACCGCGTGCGAGACCCCCCTAGGACCCGCCGACGTCTCCTCCGACACCCTCCGCGGCCAGTGGGTCGCGTGCCTGAACGACGGCGCCGGGGATTACGGGCGGAGCATGAACTTCTACCCGGACTCCTACGCGGCCTTCACGCGCACGTACGCCACGACCGACCTTACGTGCGCCGGCGCCGAGACGGGCACCTCGAACGAGATCTGGCGCTACGTGCTGACCGGGAGCGCCACCGCGCGGATCGGGCCGTCCGGGACCGAGGTGCTCGCGCGCGAGATGACCGTCGAGAACTCGTACGTGACGCGGTACACGATCGTGTACGTGGACGAGCAGTCCGTCCCGCCCGTGCTCTACCTCGGCGACCTCGCCCTCGACCCCCTGAAGGACGGCACCTCGCCCGAGAAGCGCCCCGACGTGCTGTCCGCCACGACGGCGCTCACCAGCCGCTGACGCGTTTCGCGCCGGCGCCGCCGCGCCTCCTTTTCCCGCCGGAGTTCCGCGCGTTCCGCCCGAGCGCCGCACGGGCGCGCGGCGTGGTGCGTTCACCACCCGTTTGCCACCTGCGACAGGTCGTCGTACATAGCCTCCTCCAAGGCCCCAACCGGAGGAGAGCCATGCGCTTCAGCTTCACGAGGTCGCTCGTCTTCGCCGTCGTCGCCGCGGGCGCCGTCTCGCCCGCCCTCGCGCAGCAGACCGTGAAGATCGGCGCCGCGCTCAGCATGACCGGCCCCGCCGCGGTGTACGGCGCGACCCAGAAGGCCGGGATCCTCGCCGCCGTCGACGAGGTGAACAAGAGCGGGGCGCTCAAGGGCATCAAGCTCGAGGCGGTGGTCGAGGACGACGCCTCGACGAAGGAGCAGGGCATCGCGGTGTTCCAGCGCTTCATCAACCGCGACAAGGTCGCCGCCATCATCGGGCCCACCCTCTCGAACACCGCCACCGCCGCCGACCCGCTCGCCCAGGCGGCGAAGGTGCCGGTGGTCGCGGTCTCGAACACGGCCCCGAAGGGCATCACCGACATCGGGGACTACGTCTGGCGCGTGTCGCTCACCGAGGCGCAGGTGATCCCCGGCGCGCTGAAGCGCCTGCAGGGGAAGCTCGGCTTCAAGACCGCGGGCGTCCTCTACGGCAACGACGACGCCTTCACCCAGGCCGGCTACAACGTCATGAAGGCGGCCCTCGACGCCCAGGGCATCAAGGTCCTCGGCACGCAGACCTTCGCGAAGCCGGACCGCGACTACAACGCCCAGCTCACCGCCCTCAAGGCCCTCGGCGCCGAGATCCTGATGGTCTCGGCGCTCGCCGAGAACGCCGCCGGCATCGTGACGCAGGCGCGCCAGCTCGGCTGGAACGTGCCGATCATGGGCGGCAACGGCCTCAACTCCCCCGCCTTCATCAAGAACGCCGGGCCCGCGGCCGAGGGCGTGTTCGTCGGCACCGCCTGGAACAAGGTGAGCCAGGACCCGGCGAACCAGGCGTTCCTCAAGGTGATGGCGGCGCGCGGCGTCGACCCCGACCAGTTCTGCGCGCAGGCGTACACCGGCGTCCTCGTCGTGGCCGAGGCCATGAAGCACGCCGGCAAGGGCGGGCGCGACGACGTGAAGCGCGGCTTCGCCGCCGTGAAGGACCTCGCGACGCCCCTCGGCAGGTTCTCGTTCCTCGAGAACCGGGACGGGAGCCACGAGCCCTCCGTGCAGGTGGTGAAGGACGGCAAGTTCCAGATCGTGCAGTAGCGCCGGGGCCGGAGGCGGGCGTGGGCCAGCAGATCGTCAACGGGCTCTTCCTGGGCAGCATCTACGCCCTGTTCGCGCTCGGCTACACGCTCGTCTTCGGCGTCCTCGACATCCTGAACCTCGCGCACGCGGCGGTCTTCATGCTCGCGTGCTTCGTCGCCCTCGTGCTGGTCGCGGACCTCGGCCTGCACATCCTCCTCGCGCTCCCGCTCGCGGTGCTCGCCACCGGGGTCATCGGCCTCGTCCTCGAGCGGGTCGCCTTCCGGCCGCTGCGCGGGCGGGCGAACTCCAACTTCTCGGGCCTCATCAGCTCGCTCGCCGTGGCGATCGTCTTCGAGGCCATCGCCCTCGAGATCTGGGGCCCGAACGTCGAGCGCTTCCCCTTCGGCACCATCCCCGCGGGGCAGCCCATCTCCTTCCTCGGCGCGCAGATCTCCCGGCTGCAGCTCACCACCGTGGGCGTGGCGGTGCTCTTCTTCCTCGCCCTCACCGGGCTCGTGACGCGCACGCGCCTCGGCCGGGAGATCCGGGCGGTGGCCGAGAGCCCGCGGGCGGCCCGCATCCTCGGCGTCGACGTGGACCGCGTCATCGCCGCCTCGTTCTTCATCTCCTCCGCGCTCGGCGGCGCGGCGGGGGTCCTCTACGGCCTCGCCTACAACGCGATCGCGCCGGACATGGGGCGGAGCGTCGAGCTGAAGGGGCTCGCGGTGATCATCCTCGGCGGCATGGGCTCCATGCCGGGCGCGGTCATCGCCGGGTTCGCCCTGGGCCTCTCCGAGGTGTTCGTGGTGGCCCACTTCGGCGCGTCGTACCGCGACGTCGTGTCGTTCGCCGGGCTCTTCGTCATCCTCGTCCTGAGGCCCCGCGGCCTGCTGGGCGCGGCGTCCCTCAGGGAGGCGTGAGCGCCGGCCCATGGAAGCGCTGCAGGACCTCTACCTCACCTACCAGTCGACGCTCGCGTACATCGGGCTGAACGCGCTGCTCGCGCTCTCCGTGTACGCGACGCTCGCCTGCGGCCAGCTCGCCCTGTCGAACGCGGGCTTCATGGCCATCGGCGCGTACGCGGCGACGCTCCTCACCCTCGAGGCCGGGGCCCCGTTCCCGCTCGCCCTCGCCGCGAGCGCGCTCCTCCCCGCGGCCGCGGCGGTGCCGCTCGGCCTCCCGGTGCTGCGCCTCAGGGGCGTCTTCCTCGCCATCGCCACCATCGGCTTCGGCGAGGTGGTGCGGCTCGGCATCGTGAACTGGGACCACGTGAACGGCGCCCAGGGCATCGTCGCCATCCCGCAGAAGACCGAGCTGTGGATGATCTACCTCGCCGTGGCGGTCGTCCTCTTCGTCATGGCGCGGCTGCGCGGCTCGAAGTGGGGCTTCGCCCTCGAGGCGATCCGCGAGGACGAGCCCGCGGCGCGGACGCTGGGGATCCCCACCACGGCGTACAAGCTCGCCATGCTCGTCCTCGGGGCCGCCATCGCCGGGCTCGCCGGCGCCCTCGAGGCGCACTTCACCTTCATGGTGGCGCCGAACGGCTTCGGGTTCGGCCGGGTCATCGACATGCTCGTCTTCGCCGTGGTGGGCGGCGTCGCGCGCTTCTGGGGCCCGGTGCTCGGCGCGGCCTTCCTGACGCTCCTCCCCGAGCTCCTCCGGGACCTCGCCCCCCTCGTCGGCATCGAGCCCGGGCCGCTGCGCCTCGCCGTGAACGGGCTCGTCCTCCTCGCCGTGATCCTGTTCCTGCCGAACGGGATCGTCTCCCTGCCCGAGCGGCTCGCGGAGCGGCGCGCGACGCGGGCGGCGCGGAGGGTTGCGGCGTGAGCGCGACGGCCCTCCTGTCCGTCGAGGGGCTCGCCCGCGCCTTCGGCGGCGTGCACGCCGTGGACGGCGCGAGCTTCGACGTCCGGCCGGGCGAGGTGCACGGGCTCATCGGCCCGAACGGCGCGGGGAAGACGACCGTCATCAACATGGTCTCCGGCCTCCTCGCCCCCACGGGCGGCGCCATCCGGCTCGACGGCCGGGAGATCCAGGGGCTCCGCCCGCACCGCATCGCGGCCCTGGGCGTCGCGCGGACCTTCCAGAACATTCGCCTCTTCTCCGACCTCTCGGCGCGCGACAACGTCCTCGTCGGCCAGCACCTCGCGCGGCGCGCCTCCCTCGCCGCGCGCCTCCTCGTGCTCCCCGCCGCCCGCGCGGAGGAGCGGCAGGCGAAGGAGCGCGCCTCCGCGCTGCTCGAGCGGATCGGCCTCGCCGAGCGCGCCCACGAGCGCGCCCGGCACCTCTCCTACGGCGAGCAGCGCCGCGTCGAGATCGCCCGGGCGCTGGCGTCGGACCCCCGGCTGCTCCTGCTCGACGAGCCGACCGCCGGGATGAACCCGGTGGAGGTCGAGGCGGTGGCCGCGCTCATCCGGCAGGTGGCGGGCGACGGCCGCTCGGTGCTGCTCATCGAGCACAACGTGCGGCTCGTGATGGAGGTCTGCGACCGCATCACCGTCCTGAACTTCGGCAAGGTCATCGCCGAGGGCCCCCCCGCGGCGGTGGCCACCGACCCCGCCGTGGTGACGGCCTACCTCGGGAGCGCGCCGTGAGCCCGGGCGCGCCGCTCCTCGAGGTCCGGGACCTCCACGTCGCCTGGGGCCACGTGGAGGCGGTCCGCGGGGTCTCGCTCTCCGTGCACGAGGGCGCGTTCGTGACGCTCATCGGGCCGAACGGCGCCGGGAAGACGAGCCTCCTCTCGGCCCTGGCCGGGCTCGTCAAGCCGGCCGCCGGGACGGTCCTCCTCGCCGGGCGCGACGTGACCGGGCTCCCCGCCCACGCCGCGGTCGCCGCGGGCATCTCCCTCGTCCCCGAGGGGCGCGCCATCCTCGGGCGCATGACCGTCGAGGAGAACCTCCGCCTCGCGGGCGAGCTCCGCCGGCCCCGCGCCGAGATCGCCGCCGCCATCGAGGAGCAGTACCGGCGCTTCCCCATCCTCGGCGAGCGGCGCGCGCTGCCCGCCGGCACGCTCTCCGGCGGGCAGCAGCAGATGCTCGCCTTCGCCCGCGCGCTCGTCGCGCGGCCGCGGATCCTGCTCCTCGACGAGCCGTCGATGGGGCTCTCGCCGCTGCTCGTGCAGCAGGTCTTCCGGATCGTGCAGGACATCCACCGCGAGGGCGCGACGGTGCTCCTCGTCGAGCAGAACGCCAACCTCGCCCTCTCCGTCACCGAGCACGCCTGGGTGCTCGAGCGCGGCAAGGTGGTCTTCGAGGGCGCCTCTCCCGAGCTCGCGCGGGATCCGCGCGTCCGCTCCGCCTACCTCGGAGGCGAGCGCGGAGCGCTCCCATGAGGATCCGACGCGGAGGCCCCGTCCACCGGCTCCTCGCCCTCCTCGCGAAGCGGGCGGAGGACTCGGAGAAGGACCGGCTCATGCTCGAGGAGGCGCTCGGGCACGCCTACGAGGGGCTCATCATCACCGACGCGGAGGGCTACATCGTCAAGGCGAACGAGGCCTACGCCACGTTCCTCGGGCTGCGCCAGGCGGACATGATCGGCCGGCACGTCACCGAGGTCGTCGAGAACACGCGGATGCACGCGGTGGCGAGGACCGGGATCGCCGAGATCGCCCAGGTCCAGAAGATCCGCGGCCACGAGATGATCTGCAGCCGCATCCCGATCGTGGAGCGCGGCAAGGTCGTCGCCGTGGTCGGCAAGATCATGTTCAAGGACGTCGGCGACCTCTTCGCCATGACCGAGCGGTTCACGGTCCTGAAGAAGGAGCTGGAGTTCTACAAGAGCGAGCTCAACAAGCGGCTCGTGGCCCGGTACTCGTTCGACTCCATCGTGGGCGGCAGCGAAGCCCTCGAGCGGGTCGTGGCGCTCGGGAGGAAGGTCGCGCGCAGCGACACGACCGTCCTCCTCAAGGGCGAGAGCGGCACGGGCAAGGAGCTCTTCGCCCACTCGATCCACGTGGAGAGCAACCGCGCGCTCGGCCCCTTCGTGAAGGTGAACTGCGCGGCGATCCCGGAGACGCTCTTCGAGTCGGAGCTGTTCGGCTACAAGGGCGGCGCGTTCACGGGCGCCCAGAAGCACGGGAAGAAGGGGAAGTTCGCCCTGGCCGACCGCGGCACGATCTTCCTCGACGAGGTGAGCGAGCTGCCGGCGAGCATGCAGGTGAAGCTCCTCCGCGTCCTGCAGGAGCGGGAGATCGAGCCCGTCGGCGCCGTCGAGCCCGAGGCCATCGACGTCCGCGTCGTCGCCGCCACGAACAAGGACCTCGCCGCCCTCCTCGAGCAGGGGACCTTCCGCCAGGACCTCTACTACCGGCTCAACGTGGTGAAGCTCGAGATCCCGGCGCTGCGCGAGCGGCGCGACGACATCCCGCTCGTCGCCGGGAAGCTCCTGCGGCAGCTCGAGAAGGAGACCGGCGTCCCGGTGGAGGGACTCGCCCCGGACGCCGAGGAGGTGCTGAAGGCGTACGCGTGGCCCGGGAACGTGAGGGAGCTTCGCAACGTCCTCGAGCAGGCGCTGTACGTGAAGGCCGGCGCCGTGATCTGCAAGCGCGACCTCCCGCGCGCCCTCGTCGAGAGCGTCGAGGGCGCCGGCGAGGAGGCGCGCACCCTCAGGTTCCTCCTGCGGCAGACGGAGGAACAGGTCATCCGCCGGGCGCTGCAGGAGGCGCGGGGGGACAAGCTCGCGGCCGCCGCGCGCCTCGGGATCAGCAGATCTTCCCTCTACGCCAAGATCGAGCAGTACCGGATCGAGACGGCGACCTCCTGACCCGGCGGCCCCGGGGGCCGCGGGCCGCCCCGGCTCCGTTCCACGAAGCCGGAACGCCGTCCAGGAAGCTGGAATGAACGTGGCTCCTCGGCCCCCGCTGGGCCGAACCCACCGGAACCCGCTGCCTTCATGCTCATCGCGGCGGCGTCGATGACCCTCGCCGGGGGCATCGAGCACGACCCCGGTGTCCAGCGTTCTGGATTTCGGCGCTCTGCCCCGATCGTGCGATAGCATCGATTACGGCAGTGATCGCGGTCGCTTTCACCGCGTAGCGCGCGTCGCGCACGGCGCTGGCGCAAGGATTGCTCCATGGCGCACCGGTTGCGGAGCGCCGTACCGAGCTCCGGGGAGCGGAACGCATGGAAGTGTGCCGATCGATCGAGCAAGCCCTCGAGGGCATCCGGGACGGAGCGACGATCCTGGCAGGCGGCTTCGGCCTCGTGGGGATCCCGCAGCGCCTCATCGAGGGGCTGCGCGACCGCGGCGTCAAGGACCTCACCGTCGTCTCGAACAACTGCGGCGTGGACGACTGGGGCCTCGGCCTCCTGCTCCGCAACCGGCAGATCCGGAAGATGGTCGCGTCCTACGTCGGGGAGAACAAGGAGTTCGAGCGGCAGCTCCTCTCCGGCGAGCTCGAGGTCGAGCTCGTGCCGCAGGGCACGCTCGCCGAGCGGATCCGGGCGGGCGGCGCGGGGATCCCCGCCTTCTACACTCCGGCGGGCGTGGGGACGCCGTACGCGTCGGGCAGGGAGGTCCGCGTCTTCGACGGCAAGGAGTACCTGCTCGAGCGCGGCCTCACCGCGGACTTCGCGCTCGTGAAGGCGTGGCGGGCGGACGGCCTCGGGAACCTCGTCTACCGGCGCACGGCGCGCAACTTCAACCCGATGATGGCGGCGGCCGGGCGCGTGACGATCGCGGAGGTGGAGGAGCGCGTGGAGGCCGGGTCGCTCGACCCGGACCAGGTCCACACGCCGGGCATCTACGTGCAGCGCGTCGTGGTGGCGCGCGGCGAGAAGCGCATCGAGCGAAGGACGGTGCGCGCGTGAAGGGCGGGACGACATGGGCCTGAGCCGGGACGAGCTCGCCCGACGGGCGGCGCAGGAGATCCAGGACGGCTATTACGTGAACCTCGGGATCGGCATCCCGACGCTCGTCGCCAACCACATCCCGGAGGGGAGGCGGGTGGTGCTCCAGTCCGAGAACGGGCTGCTCGGGATCGGGCCGTACCCGCGAGAGGGGGAGGTGGACCCCGACCTCATCAACGCGGGCAAGGAGACGGTCACGATGATCCCCGGCGCGGCGGTGTTCAGCAGCGCCGAGTCGTTCGCCATGATCCGCGGCGGACACGTCGATCTCGCCATCCTCGGCGCGATGGAGGTCTCCGCCTCGGGCGACCTCGCGAACTGGACGATCCCCGGGAAGATGGTGAAGGGCATGGGCGGGGCGATGGACCTCGTCCACGGGGCGAAGCGGATCGTCGTGATCATGGAGCACGTGAACCGGCAGGGGCAGCCGAAGATCCTGAACCGCTGCTCGCTCCCGCTGACGGGGAGCGGCGTCGTGCACCGGATCATCACGGACCGCGCCGTCCTCGACGTCACGCGGCAGGGGCTGACCCTGGTGGAGCTCGTGCCCGGATACACCGTGAGTGAGATCCGCGACAGCACGGAGCCGCCGCTGCTCCTCGCCCCGCAGTTCCGGACATGACGCGCCTCGCGACACCCTCGCGGGTCGGGCGGCCCGAACACGCTAGGCCGGCGCCGAAAGGTCGCCCATGATGGCCGGCGATCGCGGAGCGGTCCCCGGAGGAGGAATGGACGCGGACGCCGTCCTCGAGACCCGCGGGCTCACGAAGGACTTCAAGGGGTTCGTGGCCGTGAACGGCGTCGACCTGCGCGTCGCGCGCGGCTCGATCCACGCGCTCATCGGGCCGAACGGCGCGGGCAAGACGACGTTCTTCAACCTGCTCACGCGCTTCCTGCCGGCGTCGCGCGGGCGCATCCTCTACCGGGGCGAGGACATCACGACCACCCGCCCGGCCGAGGTGGCGCGGCGCGGGATCGTGCGCTCGTTCCAGGTCTCGGCGGTCTTCCCGGACCTCACCGCGAAGGAGAACGTCCGCGTCGCGCTGCAGCGCAGGCTCGGCACCTCCTTCCACTTCTGGCGCTCGGAGCGGAGCCTCGAGGTCCTCGACCCGCGCGCGGAGGAGCTCCTCGACGCCGTGGGGCTCCTCGACCAGAAGGACACCGTCACGGTCGAGCTCCCCTACGGCCGCAAGCGCGCCCTCGAGCTCGCCACCACCCTCGCCCTCGACCCCGAGCTCATGCTGCTCGACGAGCCGACCCAGGGCATGGGGCACGAGGACGTGGGGCGCGTCGTCGCCCTCATCCGCAAGGTCTCCGCGGGGCGCACCGTGCTCATGGTCGAGCACAACCTCTCCGTCGTGCGGGACCTCGCCCAGCGGGTGACGGTCCTCGCCCGCGGGAGCGTCCTCGCCGAGGGGAGCTACGACGAGGTGTCGCGGAACGCGGCCGTGCTCGAGGCGTACATCGGGGGGCCGGCGTGACGGGGACGAACGGCGAGCTCCTGCGGGTCACCGGCCTCCACGCGTTCTACGGTGAGTCGCACATCCTCCACGGCGTGGACTTCTCGGTGCGCGCCGGCGAGTGCGTGACCCTCCTCGGCCGGAACGGCTCGGGCCGCACCACGACGCTCAAGGCCATCCTCGGCCTCGTGGACCGGCGCACCGGCTCGGTGATGGTGAACGGGCGCGAGACCGTGGGCGCGCCGACCCACCGCATCGTGCACCTCGGCGTCGGCTACTGCCCCGAGGAGCGCGGGATCTTCGCGAGCCTCAGCACCGAGGAGAACCTGACCCTGCCGCCGGTGGTGCGCAGCGGGGGCATGTCCCTCGAGGAGATCTACGCGCTCTTCCCGAACCTCGCCGAGCGCCGCAAGAGCCAGGGCTCGCGCCTCTCCGGCGGCGAGCAGCAGATGCTGGCCCTCGCCCGCATCCTCCGCACCGGCGCGCGCCTGCTCCTGCTGGACGAGATCACCGAGGGGCTCGCGCCCGTCATCGTGCAGGGGCTCGGGAGGGCGGTGCGCGCCCTGCGCGACCGCGGCTACACCATCGTCCTCGTCGAGCAGAACTTCCGCTTCGTCGCCCCGATCGCCGATCGCCACTACCTGATCGAGCGCGGCCGCATCACCGACACCGTCGAAAGGCAGGACCTCGAAGGAAGGCAGGAGTCGCTGCAACATTTCCTGGGGGTGTAGCCCCCAGCTCTCGAAGGGAGCGCGCATGGAACGCATCACCCGCATCCTCTGCTGCTCGTCGCTCGCCGCCCTCGTCGCCGTCGCCGCCCCCGCCGCCGCGGCGGAGAAGGTCTCGGACGGCGTCGTGAAGATCGGCGTCCTCACCGACATGACCGGCTACTACTCGGACCTCGCCGGGCCCGGCTCCGTCCTCGCCGCCAGGATGGCCGCCGAGGACTTCGGCGGGAAGCTCCTCGGCAAGCCCATCGAGATCGTCTCCGCCGACCACCAGAACAAGGCGGACATCGCCTCGAACACCGCGCGCAAGTGGTTCGACGAGGAGAAGGTGGACGTCATCGCCGACCTCGTCTCCTCCTCCACGGCCGGGGCGGTGATGCCGGTCGCGGCGGAGAAGAAGCGCATCACGCTCCTCTCCGGCCCGGCCACCACCGCCTTCACCGGCGAGAAGTGCACCCCCTACAACGTGCACTACACCTACAACAACTGGGCGCTCGCGAACGGCACCGGGCGCGAGGTGGTGCGTCAGGGCGGCGACTCCTGGTTCTTCGTCACCGCCGACTACGTCTTCGGCAAGTCGCTCGAGGAGGACACCTCGAACGTGGTCAAGGCGGCGGGCGGCAAGGTGCTCGGCGCCGCGCGCCACCCCTCGCCCGGCACCACCGACTTCTCGTCGTACCTGCTCCAGGCGCAGGCCTCCGGCGCGAAGATCGTGGGCCTCGCGAACGCGGGCGCGGACACCGTGAACTGCATCAAGCAGGCGAACGAGTTCGGCATCACGCCGAAGCAGAGCCTCGCCGGCCTCCTCGTCTTCATCTCGGACATCCACAGCCTCGGCCTCGAGACGGCGAAGGGCATGTACCTCACCACCGCCTTCTACTGGGACCTGAACGACGACACGCGCAAGTGGTCGAAGCGCTTCTACGAGAAGCACAAGAAGATGCCGACCATGGTCCACGCCGGCGTCTACTCGGCGGTCACGCACTACCTGAACGCCGCGAAGGCGGCGGGCACCGACGACGCGGACCAGGTGATCGCCAAGATGAAGGCGACCCCGGTGAACGACTTCTTCGCCAAGAACACCCGCATCGGGCCGGACGGCCTGCACCGCCACCCCATGTACCTCGTGCGCGTGAAGGCTCCCGCGGAGTCGAAGGGGCCCTGGGACTACTACCAGATCGTGAAGACCATCCCGCCCGAGGAGGCGTTCCCCTCCGTCGAGGCGCAGAAGTGTCCCCTCGTGAAGAAGTAGGCTCTCGCGCCGCCCGCTCCCGCTCCGGCGGGGGCGGGCGACCCCGCCCATGATCCAGGCGCTCTCCGGACAGCTCCTCCTCGGGCTCATCAACGGGTCCTTCTACGCGCTCCTGTCGCTCGGGCTCGCCATCATCTTCGGGCTCCTCGACGTGGTGAACTTCGCCCACGGCGCGCTCTACATGATGGGGGCCTTCGCCGCCTGGATGGCGCTCGACTACCTCGGCATCGGCTACTGGTGGGCGCTCGTGCTCGCGCCCGCGACCGTGGGCCTCGTCGGCGTGCTCGTCGAGCGCTTCATGCTCCGCCGGCTGCGGGGGCTCGACCCCGTGTACGGCCTGCTCCTCACCTTCGGCCTCACGCTCATCGCCGAGGGGCTCTTCCACCAGGCCTACGGGAACTCCGGGCAGAGCTACCCCGTCCCCGCGGCGCTGCGCGGGGGCGTCCGGCTCGGCTTCATGTACCTGCCCATCTACCGGGCCTGGGTGGTCGGGGTCTCGATCGTGGTCTGCGCCGCGAGCTGGTTCGTCATCGAGCGGACCAAGCTCGGCGCGTACCTGCGCGCCGGCACGGAGAACCCCCGGCTCCTGCAGGCCTTCGGCGTGAACGTCCCGCTCATGTTCACGATCACCTACGGCTTCGGCGTCGCCCTCGCCGCCTTCGCCGGCGTCATGGCGGCGCCCATCTACCAGGTGCAGCCGCTCATGGGCAGCTCCCTCGTCATCGTGGTCTTCGCCGTGGTGGTGATCGGGGGCATGGGCTCCATCGCCGGGTCGATCGTGACCGGCATCGGCCTCGGCCTCGTCGAGGGGTTCACGAAGTTCCTCTACCCCGAGGGCTCCGCCGTGGTGGTGTTCGTGGTGATGGCCCTCGTGCTCCTCGTGCGCCCGGCGGGGCTGTTCGGGAGGGAGCGGTGACCCGCCTCCGCGCGCCGGTCGCCTGGGCCTGGCTGGCGCTCCTCGCGCTGGGCCTCGCCGCCCCCTTCCTCGTCTACCCCGTCTTCGCCATGAACGTGCTCTGCCTCGCCCTCTTCGCGAGCGCGTTCAACCTCCTGCTCGGCTACGCCGGCCTCCTCTCCTTCGGCCACGCCGCGTTCCTAGGATCGGCCGCCTACGTGGCGGGCCACGCCGCCAAGGTCTGGGGGCTCCCCACCGAGCTCGCGGTGCTCCTCGGCACCGCCGTGGCGACCGCGCTCGGCGCCCTGTTCGGCAGCCTCGCCATCCGCCGCTCCGGCATCTACTTCGCGATGATCACGCTCGGCTTCGCGCAGATGATCTACTTCCTCGTGGTGCAGCTGCCCTGGACCGGGGGCGAGGACGGCCTGCAGGGCATCCCGCGCGGGAAGGCGCTCGGCCTCCTCCCGCTCGACGGGCCCATCACCATGTACTACTTCGTGCTGGCGGCCTTCCTCGGGGGCTTCTGGCTCGTCCACCGCACCATCCACTCGCCCTTCGGGGCCGTCCTCCGCGCCATCCGCGAGAACGAGCCGCGCGCGCTGTCGCTCGGCTACGACGTCGCCCGCTACAAGCTCGTCGCCTTCGTCATCTCCGCCGGGCTCGCGGGGCTCGCGGGCTCGCTCAAGGCGATGGTGCTCCAGTTCGCCTCGCTCTCCGACGTGCACTGGCACCGCTCGGGCGAGGTGGTGCTCATGACGCTGCTCGGCGGGATGGGGACGGTGATGGGCCCGTCGGTGGGGGCGCTCCTCGTCGTGACGCTCGAGAACTACCTGGCCGAGGCGGGGTCGTGGGTGACGGTCATCACCGGGCTCGTGTTCGTCACGTGCGTGCTCGCGTTCCGGCGCGGCATCGTGGGCGAGGTGCGCGCCCTCGTGCGCCGGGCCTTCATCGGGGTGAAGCCATGAGCGGGATGCTCGACGGGCGCGTCGCCTTCGTCACCGGCGCCGCGAGCGGGATCGGCAGGGAGATCGCGGAGCAGCTCGCCCGCGAGGGCGCCAGCGTGACGCTCGCCGACAAGGACGGCCCGGGCGCGGCCCGCGCGGCGGACGCGCTCGCGGCGCAGGGGCTCCGCGCCGCGGGGGTCGCCTGCGACGTGACGAGGGAGGCCGAGCTCGTGGGCGCGCTCGACGCGGCGACGACCGCGCACGGCCACCTCGACGTCCTCGTGAACAACGCCGGCCTGCAGCACGTCGCGCCGCTCGAGGAGTTCCCCACCGAGAAGTTCGAGCTCCTCGTGCGCATCATGCTCTTCGCGCCGTTCCTCGCCTTGAAGCGCGTCTTCCCGACGATGAAGCGCCAGCGCTACGGGCGCGTGCTGAACGTCGCCTCGATCAACGGCCTCGTCGGGTTCGCCGGGAAGGCCGCCTACAACAGCGCGAAGCACGGCCTGCTCGGGCTCACCAAGGTGGCGGCGCTGGAGGGGGCGGCGCACGGGATCACCGTGAACGCGCTCTGCCCCGGCTACGTGGACACCCCGCTCGTCCGCAACCAGCTCGCCGACCTCGCCCGCACGCGGGGCGTGCCGCTCGAGCGCGTGCTCGAGGACGTCATCTACCCGCTCCAGCCGCTCCGGCGCCTGCTCACGACGCGGGAGGTCGCGGACTACGCCGTGTTCCTCGCGAGCGAGCGCGCCGGCGGGATCACGGGCGTCGCCGCCGTGATCGACGGCGGCTACACGGCGCAGTAGGGCGGCAGCGAAGCCCGCCGCCGCTCACGCGGACTCGGGCTCGGGCTCCTCGTTGTAGCGCTTCGCCGCGCGGTCCCCGAGCGCCGTCAGGATGGACCGGGCGAGCCCGCGGCGGAAGAGCTCGCCGGGCAGCGCCATCTCCTCGCGCGAGCCCTCCTGCGGCGGCGGCAGGAGCCGGTTCACGAGGCCGAGCGCCCGCACCACCCCGCCCGGGAAGAGCGCGTGGGCGAGCCGCAGGAGCTTCGCCGGAGCGCCGATTACGACGAAGCGGTCCCCGTGCTCCACCGCGCGGACGATGCGGCGCGCGGCGCGCTCGGCGCTCACCGTGAGGAGGGGGAGCGACGCCATGAGCGAGAAGAGGCTCGCCTCGGCGTAGCGGCGCCCCTTCACGAGCGCGTGCCCGAAGGAGCCCGTCCGCATGAGGCCGGGCACGATGGTGACGACGGCGATGCCGTACCGCGCCGCCTCGGCGCCGACCGCCTCGGACCAGCCGCGCAGGGCGAACTTCGCGGCGTCGTACGGCGCGAGGTGCGGGACCCCGACCGCCGCGCCGATGGAGGTGACGTTCACGATCGTGCCGCGCCGCCGCGCCCGCATGCGCGGGAGCACCGCCTCGCCGAAGTGGAGCGCGCCCCAGAACATGACGTCCATGGCGTGCCGGTAGTCCTCGAGGCGCATCGCCTCCACGGGGCCCACCTGGATGATGCCGGCGTTGTTCACGAGGAGCTCCACCGGGCCGAGGTTCTGCTCGACGTCGGCCACGAGCCCCGCCACCCCATCCTCGTCCGTGACGTCGCAGGGCAGCGCGGTCGCGTCCACGCCGGCGGCCTCGAGGGACGCGCGCGCGCGCTCGAGGTCCTCCTCGTCGCGGGCGCAGATGACGACGCGCATCCCGCGCGCGCCGAGCTCGCGCGCGAGCACGAGGCCGAGGCCGCGCGAGCCGCCGGTCACGATCGCCACCCTGCCGGCGAGCCGCACGCGCCCGAGCCGCCGCCCGAGCGCGTAGGCGGCGCCGAGCGCCATGCCCGCCACGAAGATCCCGGCCCGTCCCACGCGCACCTCCGCGGAAAAGCCTACTCACGCCGCCGCCCCGTGGCCGGGCCGCAGACGTGCGCCCTCCGGGCGCCCCGCCGACGGCCCGGCCGCCCTCCGGACCCGCGGGCGCTCGGGCGAGCGCACGGGGCGAAAAGAGAAGGGGACGTCCGGCGCGTGCCGAACGTCCCCTCGCGGAGCGCGGAGTGGCTTACTTCGTCGCCGCAGCGGGCGGCGCCGCCGGCGTCGCGGGCGTGGCGGGGGTCGCCGGCGCCGGGGCCGGGGCCGGGACGGCCGCGTCGACCTTCTCCTGCGCGGCCTTCGCCTTCGCCTTGCCCTTCGCCTTGGCCTTCACGGCCTTGTCCTTCGCGACGGCGGCCTTGGCCTGGCCGGCGGCCTTCGCGGCGTCGGCCTTCTCGTCGCCCGCGGCCTTGGCCTTCGCGGCCTCGCCCTGAGCGGCCTGGGCGGTCGCGGCCTTCGCCTCACCGGCGGCGGCCTTCACGTCGGCGGCGGCGGCGGGCGCTGCGGCGGGCGCGGCCGGAGCCGCTGCGGCCGCAGCCGCGGGCGCGCTCTGGGCCGCGGCGCGGACGGTCGACCCGAGGCTGGGAGGTGCCTTCTGCGCCTCCGGAGCGGGGGCCGTCTGGGCGAAGGTGGGGAGCGCGAAAGCGGCGACGAGCGCGGCAATGAATGCATTTCGCATCTTTTTTCTCCTGAGCTGGCCACGGGCCGGTATCCGGCCCGGCATCCGAACGGGCAGGAGGCTATCACCCCGCCGGGTTCGCCGTAGTCCCGGAAGGGGGTCGCTCGCCGTCGCTCGCGTACGGAGGCTCGCCCGGGACGCCGGCCGGGGCGCGAGAATTCACCGCGCGCGCGCGTGCTGACAGCGGGCGATCCATCCCTTAGCCTCCGCTCATGCAAGACCCTCGTCCGCGCGGGCGCTGGCGCCGGATCGCCGGCGCAGCCCTCGCCGTCCTCGTCCTCCTCGTCGCGGGAGGCGTCCTCGCGCTCGATCGGATCCTCCTCTCCCAGGCGCGCAAGCAGGCCGCCGTGCTCGAGCGCGAGCTCGGACGGCCCGTGACGCTCGGCGGCGTCGCGACGAAGCTCTGGGGTGGCGTCGGCGTCAAGGTGTCCGACGCCTCCATCGGCGCCGGCCCGGGCGAGGAGCTGCCGCTCCTCTCGCTCCATCGGGCCGAGGTCGAGGTGGGGCTCCTGCGCGCGCTCGTCACGCTCGGGAAGGAGATCCACGTCCGCAGCGCCGTCGTCGAGGGGCTCCGCCTCAACGTCGTGAAGCTCCCCGACGGGACGACGAACCTCGAGCGCGTGGCCCGCGCTCTCGAGAAGCCGGGCGAGGCCCCCGCCGGCGCGCCGGTCGAGCCGGAGCAGGGCGCGCCCGCGCTGCGCTCCTTGCGCGTCGACCGCGCCGCCGTCGAGAACGCGCGCATCGCGTTCCTCGATCGCAGCGTGAAGGGCGCGAAGGAGCTCGCGGTCAGCGACCTCGACGTGGAGGTGAAGGACCTCGAGACGGGCAGGCCGGTCGAGCTCGCGCTGCGCGCGGCGGTGCTCGCCGAGCGGCAGAACCTGTCCTTGCGCGTGAAGGCCGCGCCGCTCCCGCCCTCGCTCGAGGTGGTGCCGGAGGAGATCGTCCTGAAGGTGGAGCCCATCGTGCTCGATCCGCTCGCCCCCTTCGTGCCCGCGGCGGTGGGGTTCCGCGGCGGCCGGTTCCAGGCGGATCTCGCCGTGAAGCTCGGGGCGGCCGCCCCCGGCGGCGCCGGGCCGACGCTCGTGAAGGGGGTGCTCCGCGCCACGCGCCTCGTCTTCGCCGGCCAGGAGGGCGGGAAGGCGCTCGACGTCGCGCTCGACGCGGACCTCGAGGCCGACGCGGGCAAGGGCGACCTGCGCATCGGCAGGCTCGACCTCGCGGTGGGCCCCGCCGGGCTCGCCGGCAAGGGGCGCGCGACGGGGCTGCGGAGCGACGCGCCGCGGTTCGACGGGCTCGAGATCGTGGGGAGGAACCTCGATCCCGAGGCGCTCGCGGCCTACTACCCGCCCCTGCGCAAGCAGCTCGCCGGGACGGTGATCGCCGGGCCCATCGGGCTCGTCGTGCGAGGCTCGGGCACGGCGGAGGCGCAGGCGGCGGAGCTCCGCGTGGACCTCACCCCCGTGCGGCTCTCCGTGCCCGCCCAGCTCGCGAAGGCGGCCGGCGCGCCGCTCGTCCTCGTCGCGAAGGCGGGCGCGTCGCAGGGCGGCGGGCGGCTGACCTTCGACGCCACCGCCGACCTCGCCGGCGTGGACCTCCGGCCCGGCGGCGCGCTCGCGAAGAAGCCGGGCGATCCGCTCTCGCTCGGGGCGAGCGGCTCGACGCGCGCGCAGGGCGACGGGCGGGAGATCCGGGTCGACCGGCTCGAGGTCGCGCTCCTCGCCGATCTGCTGCAGGGCAGCGCCGACGTGCGGCTCGCCGGCGTGGGGGCGAAGGCGACGACCCGCTTCGAGGCGACGCTCCGCGGCGACCGGCTCGATCTCGACCGGCTGCTCCTCGAGACGCCCCCGCCGGCGAAGGGCGCGGGCGCGAAGGCCGCCCCGCCGGCGGAGCCGCTCGACCCCGCCGCGTTCGCGGGCCTGTCCGGCACGGCGGCGCTGCGGCTCGGCACGCTGCGCATGAAGAAGATGGACGCCCGCGACGTCGCCGTCCGCGTGCGCGTGGAGGGTGACGAGGTGCGCTTCGAGGAGGCGCGCCTCGCGGCCTTCGGCGGCACCCTGTCGGCGGCGGGCACGCACCTCGCGGTGGCGCGTCCCGAGGCGCCGTTCGAGGTGGCGCTGGACCTGAAGGGCGTCGCCGGGAAGGACGTGCTGCGCCTGCTCGGCGATCACGAGGTGCTGGCCGGCAACCTCGACGCCGCCGTGAAGCTCGCGGGGACCGGCTGGAAGACGGGGCTCCTCACGAAGTCGATCACGGGGGGCGTCGACGGGCTCCTGCGCGACGGCGCCTTCCTCGGCAAGGACCTCGTGGCCTCGATCGCGGGGCCGCTCGCCGCCAAGCTGCCCTTCGCCGCCTCGCGCCTGCCGGAGGGCGGCGCGACGCGGCTCGGGAAGGAGGTCCCCTTCGCCTTCCAGATCGCGAACGGCATGGCGACGCTGAAGAAGCCGCTCACCGCCGACACCGGGCAGGGCACGCTCTCGCTCGAGGGCGGCGTGCGCCTCGACGGCGCGCTCGAGCTGCCCGCGACCTTCGCCCTCTCACCCGAGCTCGTCTCGAGGATCACGGGGGGCCGGGCGAAGCCGAAGGCGCCGGTGCCGGTGGCGTTCCGGATCGCCGGCCCGGCCTGGAGCCCGCGCATCGAGGGGCTCTCCCTCGACGCCGCGGTGCGCGCGATCGCCGAGCAGGCGGCGGCGGGCGCCCTCGGCAAGGCGATCGGCGCCGAGGGCGCGTCCGTCCAGGACGTCGCCGCGAAGAAGCGCGCCGAGGCGGAGGCGCGCGCCCGCGAGGAGGCGGAGACGCAGCGCAAGCGCCTCGAGGAGGAGGCGAAGAAGAAGCTCCGCGGCCTCTTCGGACGGTGAGCGGCGGCCGCGCGGGCCTAGAAGAAGGCGGTCACCCCGCGCGTCGCGGTCATGTTGACCGTGCAGCTCGTCCCGGAGGCGATGCTGCAGCCGGTCCACCCCCTGAACAGCGCCCCCTCCGCCGCGGCGGCGGTGAGCGTCACCGCCTCGCCGTTCGCGACGGCCGCGCTGCAGCCCTCCGCCGACCCGGCGCTGCAGACGATGCCGCCGCCCGACACGCTGCCCGCGCCGGAGATCGTGACGGTGAGGAGGTAGGTCGTCGGCTGGAACGTGGCCGTGACCGTCTTCGCGCCGATCATCCACACGTTGCAGGTCGCCCCGTCCATCGTGGTGCAGCCCGACCAGCCCTTGAAGAGCGAGCTGCCGTCGGGCGTCGCGGTGAGGGTCGCCCACTCGCCGTTCCCGACCGCGGTGGTGCAGCCGACCTGCGAGCCGCTCGTGCAGGCGATCTCGCCGCCCGCCACCGTGCCACCGCCGGTGCCGGCGGTCACGACCGCGAGCGGGTAGGTGCTCGGCTGGAACGTGGCCGTCACGGTCTTCGCGCCGGTCATGCTGACCGTGCAGGTGAGCCCCGAGTACGACGCGCAGCCCGACCAGGACTTCAGGATCGACTCCGCCCCCGGCGCCGCCGTGAGCGTCACCGTGTCGCCGTTCGCGAGCGGCTCGCTGCAGTCGCCGCCCGACCCCGTCGCGCAGGCGATGCCCGGGCCCGTCACGGTGCCCGTGCCGGTCCCCGTCGCCACCGTGGTGAGCAGGTACGTCGACGGCTGGAAGGTGGCGGTCACGTTCTTCGCCGCCGTCATGGAGACCGTGCAGCTCGTCCCGGCGTACGTGCTGCAGCCCGACCAGCTCTTGAAGATCGACGACCCGTCCGGCGTCGCGGTGAGGGTCACCGTGTCGCCGTTCGCCACCGGCGCGCTGCAGCCCGCGGTCGACCCGGAGGTGCAGGCGATGCCCGCGCCCGTCACCGTGCCGGCGCCGGTCCCCGCCGTCGCCACCGTGAGCGCGTAGGTCGAGGGCTCGAAGCTCGCCGTCACGGTCTTCGCGCCGGTCATGGTGACCGTGCAGACCGCCCCCGCGTACGAGGCGCACCCCGACCAGCTCTTCACGATCCAGCCCGCGTCGGGCGCCGCCGTGAGCGTCACCGTGTCGCCGTTCGCGGCCGTGGTGCTGCACCCCTCCGGCGTCGCCGCGCTGCACGCGATGCCGGGCCCGGTCACCGCGCCGCTCCCGTTGAACCCGACGTTCAGCGGGTAGGTGGAGGGCTCCATCTTCAAGGTCAGCGTCCGCGCCGCCGACATGATCACCGTGCAGACCGGGCCGTCGTACATCGTGCAGCCCGACCAGCTCTTGAACACCGAGGTCGCGTCGGGGCTCGCCGTGAACACCACCGTCTCGCCGTTCGCGAACGTCCCCGTGCACGGCACGCCCGAGAGCACCGTGCAGGTGAACCCCGCCGTCTCCGACGACACCGTGCCGCCGCCGCCGCCCGTCGAGTTGAGCGTGAGCGGGTAGGTGCTCGGCTGGAACGTGGCCGTCACGGTCTTCGCGCCGGTCATGCTGACCGTGCAGCTCGTCCCCGAGTACGTGAGGCAGCCCGACCAGGACTTGAGGATGGAGTCCGGCCCCGGCGCACCCGTGAGCGTCACCGTGTCGCCGTTCGCCACCGGCTCCGTGCAGTCCCCGCCCGAGCCCGTCGCGCAGGCGATGCCCGGGCCCGTCACGGTGCCGGTGCCAGTCCCCGTCGCCACCGCCGTGAGGAGGTAGGTCGCCGGCTGGAACGTCACCGTCACCCTCTTCACCGCCGTCATGGAGACCGTGCAGCTCGTGCCCTCGTAGGTGCTGCAGCCCGACCAGCTCTTGAAGATCGACGACCCGTCCGGCGTCGCGGTGAGGGTCACCGTGTCGCCGTTCGCCACCGGCGCGCTGCAGCCCGTCGCGGAGCCGCTCGTGCAGGCGAGGCCCGGGCCGGTCACCGTGCCGACCCCGGTCCCCGCGGTCGCCACGGTGAGCGCGTAGGTCGAGGGCTCGAAGCTCGCCGTCACGGTCTTCGCGCCGGTCATGGTGACCGTGCAGGTCGCCCCCGCGTACGAGGCGCACCCCGACCAGCTCTTCACGATCCAGTCGGCGGCGGGCGCCGCCGTGAGCGTCACCGTGTCGCCGTTCGCCGCCGTGGTGCTGCACCCCTCCGGCGTCGTCGCGCTGCACGCGATGCCCGGGCCGGTCACCGTCCCGTTCCCCGTTGAACGCCACGTTCAGCGGGTAGGTGGAGGGCTCCATCTTCAGGGTCAGCGTCTTCGGCCCCGTCATCGTCACGGTGCACGCCGCGCCGTCGTACATCGAGCAGCCCGACCAGCTCTTGAACACCGAGGTCGCGTCGGGGCTCGCCGTGAACACCACCGTCTCGCCGTTCGCGAACGTCCCCGTGCACGGCACGCCCGAGAGCACCGTGCAGGTGAACCCCGCCGTCTCCGACGACACCGTGCCGCCGCCGCCGCCCGTCGAGTTGAGCGTGAGCGGGAAGGTGCTCGGCTGGAACGTGGCCGTCACCTTCTTCGCGCCCGTCATCGTGACCGTGCAGCTCGTCCCCGAGTACGTGAGGCAGCCCGACCAGGACTTGAGGATGGAGTCCGGCCCCGGCGCACCCGTGAGCGTCACCGTGTCGCCGTTCGCCACCGGCTCCGTGCAGTCCCCGCCCGAGCCCGTCGCGCAGGAGATGCCCGTGCCCGTCACGGTGCCCGTGCCGGTCCCCGTCGCCACCGTCGTGAGGAGGTAGGTCGACGGCTGGAACGTCGCCGTGACGGTCTTCGCCGCGGTGAGGGACACCGTGCACTCGAGGGCGCTCGAGGAGGTGCAACCCGACCACGACTTCAGGATGGCGTTCGCGGCCGGCGTCGCGGCGAGCGTCACCGGCGTGTTGGCGAGGACCATGGAGCTGCAGCCGGCCGTCGAGCCGGTGGCGCAGTGGATGGGCCAGTAGGTCTGCGCGTCGACCCTGCCCGAGGCGGTGCCGGTCGCGTTCACCGTGAGCTTGAACCCGGCGGTGAAGCTCGCCGTGACGGTCTGCGCCTGCGTGATGGGGACGCGGCACGTCGGGCTGGTGGTCAGGTAGAGCGGGTCGTAGATCGCCGGCGGCACGTCACAGGGCGCGGACCAGCTCGCGAAGAGCGAGTTCGTCCCCGGGGTGGGCGTGAGGTCGACGAACGACCCCTCCACGTACTCCGCCGAGCACGACGTGCCGCAGTCGATGCCGGCCGGGCTCGAGACGACGGTGCCCGCCGTGCCGCTGCGGGCGACGGTGAGGACGTGCGTGGGCGAGAACGTCGCGGTCACCGCGCGGGTGTCGTTCACCGTGACGGTGCAGGCGCCCGGCCCGGAGCACGCGCCGGCCCAGGAGACGAAGGCGGAGCCCGGCGCCGCGGTCGGCGTCAGGTTCACGTCGGTGGGCGCGTCGAAGAAGGCCGAGCAGATCGTCCCGCAGTCGATCCCCGCGGGCGTGGAGGTCACGGTGCCGCTGCCCGTGCCGGCGCGGCTCACGGTGAGGGTCGCGCGGCTGATGAGGATCCGGGCGCTGAGCCGGGAGACCGCCGTGCCGAGGACCGGGTCCACGACCTGGCGGCGATCGCTCGCCACGAGCGAGCGGCCGGCGCCGTCCGAGGCGATCGCGGCGCGGGCGCCCACGGTCCCGGGCTCGACGACGAAGCCGCCGGGATCGAGCACGGCCGCGTCGGCGCCGACCCGGGCGCCGTACACGTCGTAGCCGGTCCCGCTCCGGTAGTCCTCCCACACCACCACGAACCAGCGGCCCTCGAAGGCGATCGCCGCGGCCTGCTGCGCCCCGGGGGCGAGCGAGATGGGCGCGCCGCCGGGGTCGAGGACGTTTCCGCCGGCGTCGACCCGGGCGCCGTAGACGTCGGCGGTGCCGTTGCGGCTGTCGCCCCACGCCACGAGGAAGCGCGTACCGTCGCCCGCCACGGCCGGCGCGCCCTGGCTGGAGGAGGCCCGCGAGATCGCGATGCCCGCCGGGTCGAGCACGGCGGTGGCCCCGATGCGGGCGCCGTAGACGTCCGGGCCGCCGTTGCGGCCGTCGCGCCACGTCGCGAGGCACGCGCCTACGACGCAGGCGAGGGCGGGCTGCACCTGCTGCCCGGCCGCGCCCGAGATCAGGAACGCGGCGGTGACCACCGCGCCCGCCGGGCTCACCCGGGCGCCGTAGATGTCGGAGGACTCGAGGCGCTGGTCCTCCCAGACGACGAGGTAGTTCGTCCCGTCGAAGGCGACGACCGGGTTCACCTTGCGGTCGGACTGCGCGATGGTGATGGGGGTCGTGTCGAGGACGACGCCCGCGCGCGAGACGCGCGCGCCCTGGACGTTGCGGTCGCCGCTCAGCCCGTTCTGCCAGACGACGAGGTAGTTCGTCCCGTCGAAGGCGACCTCGGGGAGGAGCTGGTCGCCCGCGGCCGCGGTGACGGTGATGAGGGCGCCGTCGACGAGCGCACCGCTCGGGGAGACGCGCGCGGCGTAGACGTCGGCGCCCGTCGCGCCGCGGACGTCGGACCACACGACGAGGTAGCTCGCCCCGTCGAAGGCGACCGCGTAGCCCGTCTGCGAGCCGGAGGGCGGCGGGAGCACGCCCGTGCCCGAGCCCGCGACGACCTGCTCGCCCGCGACGACGGGCGGCGAGTCGCCGGAGCGGGTGCAGCCCTGGACGCCGACGAGCAACGAGATGAGGACGAGGACGAGACGCCGCATTGCGAACCTCCGACTGCTCCGACGAGCGCTGTTCGCCTCCGCGGGCGAGCCACGTGTCGGATGAGGGCGGCGAGTCTAGGGTGATCTGCGACGTGTGCGGAAGAGGGGCGCTATCACAAGTCTCTGTGGGTGAACACACCCAGTGGGCGAAAAAACCCACACCGGACAAGCGCCGGATCACCCAGCGTATTTCTGAGTTTCGGGCCGTCGCGAGGGTGATCCATTCCGCCGCACCGGGTCAGGCGCGCGCCGTCGTCGGCGCGCCGGCGACCCGCGCGCGCGGTGCAGGTCGCCCGGCGGCGCCGGGTCGCCCGGGCGATCGCCGGAGCCCGTGAGGACGGCGCGCGCGGGTCCGACATCACGTCCCGTGAACATGGGACATCGCTCGCCGGGCTCGCGCGGTCGCCGCCCCTCCGGCCGCTCGCCCGGCGGCGAGCCGCAGCCGGCGGCCGAGGGGGGGCCTACGTTTGCGTGGTGAGCGACCGCTTCGCCAGGCTCGCCTTCGCCGCGTCCGAGGCGGTGGGGAGGCCGCGTGCGTTCCTGCTCGCGCTCCTCGTCGTCCTCGCCTGGGGCGCGAGCGGGCCGCTCTTCCACTTCAGCGACACCTGGCAGCTCGTCATCAACACCGGGACGACCGTCGTCACCTTCCTCATGGTGTTCCTCATCCAGGCCACGCAGAACCGCGAGACGCGCGCGCTCCACCTGAAGCTCGACGAGCTCATCCGCGCGCAGCGGCACGCGCGGAACATCTTCGCCGACCTCGAGCACGCGACGGACGAGGAGCTCGCCACGCTCGAGGCGGAGTTCCGGAAGGTGCGGGCGCGGGCGGAGGCGCGCGCCGGGGCGCCGGACGCCGCCGCAAAGGACGCGCACTGATCGCGGCGCACGTCCCGGCCCGCGGCGAGCGGCGCCTGGTCGCGGTGGGCCCGCCGCCCACTTCGCTCGAGGCGCTCAGCGGGCCGGGCTCGACGCGACGTCGGAGCGGCAGGCGTCGCGGGCGGCCTTCACCTCGTCGAAGAACTCGGCGGGCACGACCTCGCCGCGGATGACGCTCCAGCTCCGCTCCAGGGTGGGGTGCCACGCCTCGGGCGACACCTCGACGACCTCGAGCCCCTGGCCCCGCATCGCGCGGACCGCGTCCGCGTCCAGGCGCCGGGCCTCCGCGTCGATCTTCGCGCCGACCTCGCGCGCGATCGCGAGCAGGCGCCCCTGGAGGTCGGGCGGCAGGCGGTCCCACACGTCCTTGCGCACGAGGGTCGCGCCGGTGAGGAAGCCGAGCGGGAGGTCGATCATGAAGCGCGCGCGCTCGAACGCGCGGCTCGTCAGCATGTAGAGCGGCACGTTGCTCACGCAGTCGATCATCCCCGTGCTCAGCCCCGGCAAGAGGTCGGTCACGGACAGCACCACCGGATGGAAGCCGGCCGTGCGCCAGGCCTTCACCATCGCGGGGTCGCCGGCCCAGGCGAACATCTTCGCCCGCGCCATCTCGGCGGGCGTCCGGAACGCCGCGTTGCAGAAGAAGGACGCGGTGCCCACCCGGCTCCACTGCAGGGCGACGAGCCCACGCCCCCGGAGCGCCGCTTCGACCCTATCCTTCATGCGCCCGAACGCGCACTCCATCTCCTTCTCGGTCTGGAACATCAGCGGCGAGGAGAAGGCCTGCGGCTCGGGCACGATGTCGTGCATCCCCACGTTCGAGATCGCCGCCGCCTGGAGCTGGCCGATCCCGAGCTTGCGGATCATGTCCCCCTCGCCGCCCTGCGCGCCGCCCGCGTAGACCCGCAGCCGCACCGTCCCGCCGGACGCCTCCTCCCAGCGCTGGGCCATGTCCTTCAGCGCCTCGTGCCACGCGGAGCCCGCGGGCGCGAGCGTGCCGAGCTTGATGGTGACGGTCTCCGCGCGCGCGTGCGCGGCGGAAGCGAGAGCGAGCAGGGTGAGCAGGAGCGGTCTCGTCACGTAGGTCCCCGATCGGGACCCCCGGGCGTCATCGGGCCGGGGAACCCTCCTGCACGATCGGCACCCCGGCGCCGTTCCGCACGCGGACCCGGCGCCGAGCGAGGCGTGGAGGCCGCCTGCCGCTCGCCGTTCCTACGCGCAGGTGCTCGCAGAGGAGAGGAGCTCGGTCAGCTTGTCGAAGCTGTCGGACCATCCGCCCCTGTGAAGGGCAAGGCGAGCTTTGGTGGCAAACGAGCCCTGGTCCAGCGCCAGCTCGGTCTTGCCACCGAGGTCCGTGAGCGACAGCGTCACCACGGTCTCCTGGTCGTCGGGATCGGGCTCCTCCCACCGGAACGTGTAGGCGAGCTGGGAGGGAGGTTCGACCCGGCGGAACTCCCCCTGGAGGAAGAAGGTCTCACCCTCCGGGGGCTTCATCTCGATCCGATAGTGGCCACCGGTTCGGAGGTCGAGCTCGACGCCGGAGGTGAACCCAGCCGGACCCCACCATCTCGGCAGCAGGTCCGGCTCGGTCAGGGCCCGCCACACGGTCGGCCGCGCGGCGTCGAGCACGCGCGTGATCTGCAGGCGCAGTCCGTCCGATGTCGGCATGGCCTCTCCCGGACCAACACGTAATGGTCACGCGGGCGTCGTGCCGGGGCTTCGGCGCGCAGCCGCCGCACCGCCAGGTGCCGCGCCGCGTCGCGACATGCGCCGGCGCGACTTTGCAGAGAGTTGATTGTCGTCTAGTGAACCCGCGCGCGATTGCGGCATGCTCGCGGCGGACCCTCGTCAAAACGGAGTCGCCCATGCCGCGGACCCGCCCTCTCGCGATCGCGCTCGCCCACGCCGTCCTCCTCGTCGTCGGCGCGGGGTGCAGCGGCGGCGGAGACGACGCTCCTGCCGCCTGCACGGAAGGGCTCGAGCGCTGCGCCGGCGTCTGCACCGACACCCAGGTCGACGAGGCCAACTGCAGCGCGTGCGGCGCCGCGTGCCCCGCGGGGTGGACCTGCTCCGCCGGGACGTGCGCGCTCGTGTGCACCTCGCCGGCCATCGCGTGCAGCAACGCCTGCGTCGATGTCGAGGCTGACGACGCCCACTGCGGCCGCTGCGGGTTCGCGTGCGTCGCCGGCACCGCCTGCTCGGCCGGCGCGTGCGAGCCCGCCGCCACGGCCTGCGGGGGCGCCCTCGGCTTCCCCGGCGTGCCCATGGTGGGGATCGGCTTCCCCACTCCCATCGCCGACCTCGCGGACTTCAACGGCGACGGGCGGCTCGACCTCGTCACCGCCAGCCAGGGCTCGGGCGAGGTGGCGTGGCGCGTCGGCAACGGCGACGGCACCTTCGCCGCGAAGAGCTGGACGCTCTTCGGCTCCAACCCGACCGCGCTCGTCGTCGCGGATCTGAACGCGGATGGCCGGCTCGACCTCGCCGTCGCGCAGTACACGCTCGGCACGGTCGAGGTCCGGCTGGCGCCGGCGTCCGGCGGCTTCGGCGTCAAGACGAGCTACACGGTCGGGACGAGCCCTTACGGCCTCGCCGCCGGGGACCTGAACGCCGACGGGAAGCCCGAGCTCGTCGTCACGAACGAGGGGAGCGACAACGTCGGCGTCCTCGTGAACGACGGGGCAGGCGCGTTCGCCGCGCAGGTGACGTATGCCGTCGGCTCCGCCGCTGGCGCCAAGCCGCGCTCCGTGGCGATCTCCGACCTGAACGGCGACGGCCACCGGGATCTCGTGGTCGCGAACTACGCCGCCGTGAAGGGCGGCAACGTGAGCGTGCTCCTCAACGCGGGCGACGGGACGTTCGCGGCGCAGGTGGTGTACGCGGTGGGCGCGCTTCCCACGCAGGTCGTCGCGGGCGATCTGACGGGCGACGGGAAGCCGGACCTCGCCGTGTCGCTGCTCGGCGACGACGCCGTGGCCGTGCTCCGGAACCAGGGGGACGGGACGTTCCTGGCAAAGGTGATCTACGACGTGACGGCCGACGGCGGGTTCCCCGCCCCGTCGTCGCTCGCGCTCGCCGACGTGGACGGGGACTCCGATCTCGACCTCGCGGTCGCGAACGGCGGCACCGACACGGTGCGCGTGCTCCTGAACGGGGGGACCGGGACGTTCGCCCAGACCGCCGCGTACCCCGCCGGCGCCTGGCCCACCCGCGTGACGGCGGGCGACCTGGACGGCGACGGCGATCGAGACCTCGTCGTCGCGGGCTACGAGTCACAGGCGGTCGCCGTGCTGCTCGGAGGCGGCGACGGCACCTTCGCCGGACCCGGGCTCCTGGCCCCCGGCGGCGATCCGGTGTCCGCGGCCATCGGCGACGTGAGCGGCGATGGGATCTCGGACGTCGCCGTGGCGGACGAGACGGGCGGGCCGTTGAAGGTGTTCCGCGGGACGGGCGGCGGCGCGTTCTCCACCCCGCAGACGTACGCCGCAGGCTCCTCGGTGCGCGCGGTGGCGCTCGCCGACGTGGACGGCGACGGCGCGCTCGACCTCCTGGTCGCGCGCTTCGGGACCGCGGGGGTGAGCGTTCGGCTCAACGACGGCGCCGGCGCGTTCGGCGCCGAGGCGACCTACTCGTCGGGCACCGACGCGACCTTCATCGCCCCGGCCGACGTCGACGGGGACGCTGCGCTGGACCTCGTCGTCGCGAACCAGACGGGTAGCTCGATCGCCGTGCTCCGCAACCAGGGCGGCGGGACCTTCGCGCCGCCGGCGACGTACGCCGTGCCTGCGCCCACGATGTTGGTCGCGTCCGACCTCACCGGCGACGGCCTGCCCGACGTCGCCGCCCCCAGCATGTACGGCGCCAAGGTGACGATCTTCGTGAACCAGGGGGACGGAACGCTCGCGACGGGCGTCGCGTACGACTCCTCGGGGACCGACCCTCGCGCCGTGGCCGCTGCCGATTTCGACGGCGACCTCGACGTGGACCTCGCCGTCGTGAACGAGAACAACGGGTCGCTGCGGATCCTGAAGAACCAGGGGAACGGGACGTTCGCGAACGGGAGCTACTCCGTCCCGGCCACCTCCCCCATGTTCGTGCAGGCGGCCGACTTCGACGGCGACGGCGCGCCCGACGTCGCCATCGCCGACGTGGAGACGTCGACGATCCGGGTCGTCCTGAACGACGGCTTCGGCGCGTTCGGGTCGACCGCCGATCTGCACGCCGCGGCGGGGGGCCTGCGGACGCTCGTGGTGGGGGATCTCGATGGCGACGGGCGACCCGACGTCGCCGCCCCCGGACCCTACGGCGCCGTGAGCATCCACCTCGCCACGTGCCTTCCCTGAGGCGACCCTCGCGATGACGGAGCCCGCCCCGCGGGCACCTGGGGGGGCGGACGAACCCGGAGCGGCCGGGCGTGGTAGCGCACCCTGCGCAGAACGAGGCCCCGGAACCTCGCGGCTCCGGGGCCTCTCTCTTCGTCGGCGGGATGCAGGCGACTCGAGCCCCTTGGGTCACTTCGGCGCGGGCGCGAGCACGTGGATCTTGCAGGTCGTGGTCTTCGTGTTGCCGCTGTCGTCCGTCGCCGACGCCTCCCACGTCACCCAGTCGTCCACGCCACCCGAGTCCGAGATCGTGACCGTGTCCCCCGCGAGCGTCACCACGCAGCCGTTCTTGTCGCCCATCCGATCGACGATCTTCCCCTTCTTGGTGTTCGAGTAGCACTTCGGGTCCGAGAGCGCCGGCGTCACCTGCGCGTCGCAGACGTCGACGGCGGTCGCCTGGTACGAGATCGGCGCCTTCGGCGGCGTGATC
Source organism: uncultured delta proteobacterium (assembly GCA_963737085.1). Classification (GTDB taxonomy): domain Bacteria; phylum Myxococcota; class Myxococcia; order Myxococcales; family Anaeromyxobacteraceae; genus Anaeromyxobacter. Next base: position 652,100 of record CAVTRR010000009.1, on the reverse strand, counting down.
TCGCTCGGCGTCGGCGTGTTGCACGCGACCTCGGGGGCCTTCGTGTCCACCACCTCGACGGACGTCGTGTCCTCGTCCGACTGGGCCCGGCCGTCGATGACGCGCAGGACGTAGCTCACCTGCGTCCCGAGCGCCTGCTCGACGACGGCGAGCGGCCCGACGCCCGCGAGCGGGCCGGTGCGCGTCCCGCGGAACCAGCGCTCGTCGGCGAGGTTCCCGTCGGGATCGGAGCTCGCCGACCCGTTGAGGACCGCGCGGGCGGCGCCCGTCATGCTGCACTCGGCCGTCTGGTCCGCCCCCGCGTTCGCCGTCGGAGGCTGGTTCACGATCGATCCGGTGACGTCGATGGCGAGGTTCAAGGCCGACGACTCGACCGGGACGCACGGACAGGTGCCGGCCTCCGTGCAGTCGCCGGGACAGTCGGCGTCCGTCGTGCAGGCGACGTTCGCGTCATTCTGGCAGCGCTTCGCCTCGGGGTCGACGGTGCCGGCGAGGGCGCCGTGAACGCGGCAGGTCGCGGCGCCCGGCGTCCAGTCGACCTCCACGTCGAGGTAGTCCCGGTTCGGCGTGACGACGGACCGCACCTGCGTGTCGCGCCTCCCGCGGCCCGTGCTGAGGGTCGACCCCGGCGCGAACCGTCCCGCGCCGCCGGCGAGCGCGGCCTCCTGTCCCGCGAGGCTCTCGCCCACCGACGCGAGGTCGGTGAACGTCGCCGAGCTGAAGAAGTTGCCGAACGTGACGTCGCCGAGGTCGAGCGCGAACTTCATCCCCACGGCGGACTGGGTCCCCTCGAGCTCGACGACGCCGGCCGCCACCGCAGTGTCGGTCTCGTCCTCGACCTCGACCGTGGCGTCGCCCGTGACCTCGCACCGGCTCCGGTGGCCGTACAGCGCGGAGGCGAGCGGCGAGTGGGCCGTGCAGATCGCCGTGCCGCCCGCGGCGTTCGTCGCGGTCACGTTCGCCGGCGGGTTGAAGTTCGAGCAGTCGTCCGCGAGCACCGTCTCGGCGCAGTCGTCGTTGCAGCCGCAGACGAGCTTCGTGGACGCCGGGGTCGCCGTGCAGGTGCAGGTGCTCGGGTACCCGCAGGCGGCGGCCATCGCGCTCACGGTGGGGCCGACCCGGAGAGCGCAGTCGTCGGCGAGCTGCTGGTCGCTCGGAGCTCCGCTGCCGTCGCGGTTCGGGTTGAGCGCGCTCGGCATGCAGACGAACACGTCGTTCAGCACCGTCTGGTTCGTGTCGTAGTTGACGAGGAGGACGGCCGCCTTGGCGGCGCCGCCGTCGAAGGACACGGCGGCGCGGCGGCCCGACCCCTCGATGAGGAACGCGAGCGCGTTGCCCGGCCGCCACCCGTCGAGGTCGACGATCTCCTGGACGATGGCCTTGAGGTCCGGCGAGAGCTGCGCGGCGCCGGACACGCCGGCGGTGGGCCAGTCCGGCACCGTCCAGGGCACCACGCTGTCCGTCGGTGGGCGGCGCGCCGGGTCGCTCACGTCGAAGCTCGCGGTGGTGAACGGCAGGACGTCCCCCGACTTCTGGCCCCTGATCTGCAGGACCGACGACCCCGTGGTCGCCTGGGACACCGTGAACCGCAGGTCGGCGTAGGTGATGGTGGAGCCCCTCGGGATCCCGATCGCGGGGAAGCGGATGCCCACCTTCTGCGGGCCCGTCGTCGTCGCGCCGAGCTCGAGCACGAGCCCGTTCACGAGCACGGCCCCGGTGGAGATGAGCTGCTCGGCGTCGTCAGCGCTCGCCACGAGGTAATGCTGCGCGTTGCCCATCGGCACCGCGCAGTCGCACACGCACTGGTAGGCGTTCGGGCCGGCGGCGGCGTCTCCGTCCGCGTCGGTGCATTGAGGCAGGATCTCGTCGATGCCGAACAGGGCGTCGCAGCCGCTCGTGGCGAGCACCACCGGCACGATCGCCGCGAGGGTGAGGACCAGGATTCCGAGTCGCTTCAACATGGACTGCCTCCTTTGACGAGGCGCTTCGGCGCGAGGGCGCCGCGGGGACGCCGCGAGAGGCGGCGGAGGAGCGCGGCCGCGGCGGCCGCGGTGGCGAGCCCGATGAGCTGGGACGTCGAGAACGGCCCGACGCCGCCGCGGAAGGCGTCGGCGCGGAGGACCTCGAGCCCGGCCCGGAGCACGCCGTAGCCGACCGCGACCGAGAGGAAGATCTGGCCCCGGAAGGCGCGACGGCGCCCAAGCCACAGGGAGAAGGCGAGCAGCGCGAGGCCGACGAGCGACTCGTAGACCTGCGTCGGGTGCACGGGGAGCGACGCCGTGGCGCCGAAGGGGAGCAAGCCCGCGAGCTGGTGCTGCCGGAACGCCGGCGAGCCGGGCGGGAACGCGAGCGCCCAGGGGCCGTTCCACGTCCTGCCGAAGTCGCACCCGGCGAGCAGGCAGCCGACGCGGGTGATGGCGAGCCCGGCGCAGACGCCCGGCGCCGCGCAGTCGGCCCAGGAGAGGAGCCGTACGCCGCTGCGACGGCACGACCACGCGGCGCCGGCGAGCCCGCCGAGGAACCCGCCGTACGCGACCACCCCGCCCTTCCACACCCGGAACACGTCCGCCACGTGCTCGAGGCGGCCGGCGTTGACGAGCACGAACAGGAGGCGCGCGCCGACGAGGGCGCCGAGGAGCGTCCAGGCGATGCACCGGACGGTGGTCTCGCGGTCGAGGCCGTCGCGCTCGCCGAGCCGGACGGCGACGTAGCCGCCGGCGAGCATCGCGACGAGCAGCATCGTCCCGTAGCCGTAGAGGGGGAGGCCGAAGGGGAGGTGGAGGAGGACGGGACGCATGGCGCGCTCGCCGCGTTCCTGTCCGGCGCGGCGAGCCCGCCGCCCGGCAGGACGACGCGGCTCAGGGAGGAGGGCCGGCGGCGTGCGCCGCGGCGTGCCCTGCGCGCGGAGGCGTGACGCTCCGATCACCCGACGTCACATGGAGCCCTCCTCAGCCCGCGCGACGGCCACCGGAACTTACGTGCGCGCACCCGGCGCGACACGGCGCCACACGGGTCACTCGAGGGTCCGCCCCGCTCAGGCGAGCTGGAAGGCCACTCGCTCCAGCGCGCGGCGGCAGGCCGTGCAGCGACACGCTCGACGAGCGGCGTGGCGGGGACCCCCTCACGCGCCGCTTGCCCCCGCGCCCGCTTCCGATCTATTCGGTTCGCCGTGGATCGTGCCCGCTAGCCCGAGTCGTCGCGTCCGCCCGCCGTACGGCAGGTGACGCGCCCGTCCGGATCCCGCCCCTGCCGTCGAGGGGCGCGGGGTCCCTTCGTCACTCGCGCTCTCGAGGTACGCCGTGGTCCATCCCGAGCTCGTCGGCTTCGGTCCCTTCTTCTCTTCCCAGCTCTCCCTGGAGGAGCTCCGGTCCTCCCTCGTCGGCCGCGCGGTCGCGGATCGCGGCCGCAGCCTCCTCGTTCGATTCCCGGACGGCGCTCACCCGGTCGTCGTCCCGGGCCGGCTGCGCGCCGAGGGCGTCGTCCCGGTGGTGGGCGACTTCGTCGTCGCGAACCCCGGGCCCGATCGCACCGTGGCGCGCGTCCTCGACCGCCGCACCTGGCTCTCCCGGAACGTCGCCGGTGGCGCGACCGCGGAGCAGGTGCTCGTTTCCAACGTGGACGTCGTGTTCGTCGTGCACGGGCTCGACGAGGGCGCGAACCCGCGCCGCCTCGAGCGGACGCTCGCGGCGGTCCACGCGGGCGGTGCCGAGCCCGTGATCGTCCTCACGAAGCCGGACCGGGCGGCGGACCTCGCGGCCGCGCTCGCCGAGGCCCGCGCCGCCGCGCCCCTCCTCGAGGTCCTGATCGCGTCCGGGCTCACGGGCGAGGGCGTCGCCGCGCTCGCCGCGCGCCTGCGCCCGGAGCGGACCGGCGTCCTCGTGGGCCCCTCCGGCGCGGGGAAGTCCACGCTCGCGAACGCGCTCCTCGGCCGCGAGGCGCAGCGCACCGCGCCGGTGCGCGCCTCCGACGACCGCGGCGTCCACACGACGTCGGCCCGCGAGCTCTTCCCGCTGCCCGGCGGCGGTGCGCTGGTGGACGGCCCCGGGATCCGCGAGCTGCGGCTCTGGGACGCGAGCGGGCTCGACGCGGCGTTCGAGGACCTCGCCGCGATCGCGGCGCGCTGCCGGTTTCGGGACTGCTCGCACGCGGCCGAGCCCGGGTGCGCCGTCCGGGAGGCGATCGCCGGCGGGCGCATCGACGCCGCGCGCGTCGAGAGCCACCGCAAGCTCGCGCTCGAGCTCGCGCGGCAGGCCGAGCGGCGCGAGGGCGGCGCGGCGCGGGCGGAGCGCGAGCGCTGGAAGGCGGTGTCGAAGGAGCTGCGCCGGCTGTCGCGGTCGCGGCGGCGGTGAGGGGGTGCGGCCGCGTCCCGGCGGAGTCGGCTGGATCGACCCGTTACCGTCGAACGAGGCCGGTATGCGGCAGGGGCCGCCCGGCCGCTTCCCCTCGTAACGACGGGCCTTCCGCGTCCCGGCCGGGCCCGGAACCTGCGACTTGCAAGTGAAAGGGCGCGGGCCTATTGTTTCACATGAAAGAGGAGCCTGCGATGCCCAGCCCCTCCGCTGCCACGAACCCTCGCGCGAGCGCCGTCCTCGCCAAGGCGCTGCTGCGCGCCGCGGAGCTCCTCTCGGTGAGCGACGCCGTGCTCGCCCAGATCATCGGCGTCAGCCCCGCCAGCGTCTCACGGCTCCGCACCGCGACTCGCCCCATCGACCCGGAGACGAAGGAAGGAGAGCTCGCGATTCTCTTCCTCCGGATGTATCGAAGCCTCGATGGCCTGATGAGTGGCAACCCCGACGCCGTGAACGCCTGGTTCAACGCCGAGAATCGGCACCTTCACGGCATCCCGAGCGAGCTCGTCCAGACGATTCAGGGGCTCACGCATGTCATCGAGTATCTGGACGCGATGCGGGCGAAGACTTAGCCCACTCGTCGCCGAGCCCTGGCGAGCCGTCGAGTCCCAGCACATCATCTCGACGCGAAAGCTCGTGGACTCGACCGAAGAGCACGACCTGCTCGAGGACCTCATCGACGGCGCGAAGCCGCGTCCGCCGCGCGAGGCGAGCTTCCGAGGTCTTCACTACCTCCTCTTCACGCCCTTCCGTTATCCGCCCCTTCCGAACGGCTCCCGCTTCGGAGCTCGCGGCGAGCGCGGCATCTGGTACGGCTCGGACACCGTCGAGACCGCCCTCGCGGAGCGCGCGTACTACAAGCTCCTCGCGCACGCCGGGACCACCGCCCGGCTCCCGAGTCCCTTCACCGGACAGATCACCCTCTTCCAGGCGAAGGTGAACACGCGGCGCGGAGTCGATCTCTCGACCGGACCCTTCGCCCGGCACCGCGCCCTCATCTCCTCCCCCACCGATTACGGCGTGAGCCAGCAGCTCGGCCGCGAGATGCGCGCCGACGAGGTCCACGCGTTCCGCTACGTCTCGGCCCGAGCTCCCGCCAGCGGGACGAACATCGGCGTCTTCGACCCCGCTGCCTTCGCGCGCGCGAGGCCCACCGCCCAGCAGGAGTGGTTCTTCACGCTCGGACCCGACGCCGTCGAGTACGAGAAGAGGGATCTCATCGCCCCGGTCACGAAGGCGTTTCCGAAGGCGACCTTTCTCGTGGACGGGAAGCTCCCGGAGCCCGCGTTCTAGCGGCGGCATCGCGCGATTCGCGAAGCGGCGCGGGCCGGCCTGCTCCGGCCTACCAGACCCGGATGTACATCCTGTGGCGAGTTGCGAACCCGTCCGCAGCCGGCAGCTCGTCCGCGAAGGGCTGCTGTCACGCTGAGGCGCGGCGGGGCGGAGTGGCGCGCGGGCTGTCCCTCGTGACGCACGCCGACCTTCGAACGGTTGCGCGAATCTCCGCGGCGCCGGTTCCTCGAGGAGTTGAGAGGAGATCCGACGGGGTCGAGTGACGGAAAGTAAAGAGCCTGTGCCAACCTGCCGCACCCTGTTAGGGTCTGTCGCAGTACCCCTCGCCGCACCCGAGCGGAGCACCCTTGCCCCTACCCCGTCGCGTCCCGGCACGTCCCCGTGCGCTGCTCCTCGGTGCGCTGGCCCTCTCCGCCTGCAATGAGACGAGCTGGAGCGCCTCCCGCCCCGCGGCGGATCGTGGGGCCGCGCCGGCCGGGCTCGTCGCGGCCGTCCAGCCGATGCCGGAGCCGGCACTCTCCTTCGACGGGCTGGGTCAGGGCTTCACCGGGCCGGCCGGTGACTTCACCGTGGAGCTGTTGCCGCCGTCGCCCGCGATGGACGTCGGCCCGAACAACGTCGTGCAGGCGGTCAACTCGCGCTTGGCCGTGTTCAGCAAGGGGGGCGTCGCGCTCTCCGGCCCGACGCCCCTCCAGGCGGCGTGGGTCAGCGGCACGTGCATGACCACTGCCGTGGCCCACTCGCCTGTCGTGCTCCATGACGCGCTGGCGGACCGCTGGCTCTACGCCTTCGTCGACCAGAGCGCGACCAACCTGTGCGTGGCCGTCTCGAGGACCCCGGACCCGACGGGCCTCTGGTTCGGCTACCAGTTCACGTTCGCCTTCACCATCGACCAGCCGAGGCTCGGGCTCTGGCCGGACGCCTACTACCTCACCGCGAATGGCACCGTCTGTGCCTTGAGACGTGCCAGCATGCTGGCGGGCGAGGCGGCCACCATTATCTGCCGCAGCACCTCCGGACACCTCGGCCTCACCCCCGCCGACCTCGACGGTCCGCTCACTCCGCCCGCGGGCGAACCCCTCCCCGTCGTGGCGCTCCACGACGACGCCTCGCTGGCGGTCTGGAAGTTCCACGTCGACTGGGCGGTGCCGGCCAGCTCCTCGCTCACCGGGCCGACCCTCGTCCCGGTCACGCCGTATGCACGCGCTTGCGGCGGCGTGTTTCAGTGCATCCCGCAGCCCGGCACCACCGTCCTCCTCGACGGTCTGGACGACTCCGTGATGCCCCGGCTCTCCTACCGGCGCTTCGCCGACGGCCGCGAGTCGCTCCTCTCCAATCACACCATCGCCTCGGGCGGGCGCGCCGCCATCCGCTGGTACGAGCTGCGGCTCGACGCGGGCGGCGCGACCAGCGTCTTCCAGGAGGGGACGTACTCGCCCGACGCCGAGCACCGGTGGCTGGCCTCGATGGCCCAGGACGGGAACGGGAACGCGGCCGTCGGGTACTCGCTCTCCTCGGCGACGACCCGGCCGTCGATCCGCTACGCCGGCCGCCTGGTCGCCGATCCTGCCGGGACGCTGCCGCGCGGCGAGGGCGAGCTCGCCGCCGGGGCCGGGTCGCAGACCTACACGGGGGGCCGCTGGGGCCTCGGCGCCGCCATGGTCGTGGACCCGACCGACGACTGTACCTTCTGGTTCACCAGCGAGTACCTCCCGGCGGACGGCTCCTTCAACTGGCGCACGCGCATCTCGGCCTTCAGGTACACCGCCTGTGGTCCCTACGACTTCGGGCTGGGCGCCGCCCCCTCGGAGCTGGGCCTGCCCCAGGGCGGGACCGGCAAGGTCGAGATCTCGAGCTCCGTGGTGTCGGGCTGGGCCGGCCCGGTGACGCTGGAGGCCGGCGTGGACCCCCCCGACGCCGGCGTGAAGGTCTCGCTCAGCCCCACCTCGCTGGCGGCGGGCGAGGGTGCCACGCTGGCAGTGGACGTGGCGCAGACCACGCCGCCCGGCGTCTACAAGATCGTGGTGCGCGGCACCGGCAGCGGCCGTACCCGCTTCGCCGGGGTGACCCTCACCGTCACGGTTCCGCCCGACTTCACCGTCGCCGCGGAGCCCAGCGACATCACCGTCGAGCAGGGAGGCTCCGGCACGAGCGTCGTCTCCACCGCTCTCATCGCCGGCACCTCCGACGTCGTCTCCCTCTCGACCGAGGTGAACCCGCAGGACGGCGGCGTGACCGCCTCCCTCTCCCCCGAGGTCGTCGGCGCCGGCGACGCCACCACGCTCACGGTGGACGCCGCCGCCGGGGCGAAGCCGGGGAAGTACACGATCACCGTGACCGGACGGGGGAGCGCCGCTACCCATGCCACCAGCGTCGCCGTGACGGTGCCGGCTCCGCCGCCGGACCCCGACTTCTCGTTGACGGCCGCACCTTCGACGCTCACCGTCGCCCGAGGCTCCCCCGCCACCAGCGCCATCACCACCGCGGTCGTCTCGGGCACGGCCCCGACCGTCGAGCTCTCCGCGGCGGTGAGCCCGGCGGGCGCCGGGGTCTCCGGCTCCGTGAGCCCCGCCTCGATCACGGCCGGCGCCGGCGCCACGCTGACCGTCGAGGCCTCTGCCTCGGCGACGCCCGGAACGTATACGGTCACCGTGACCGGCAGCGGCGCGGCGCACATCCACGTCGCTGACGTCGCCGTGACCGTTCCGGCGACACCGGACCCCTCCCAGCCCGGAGCGCCGAGGGCGAGCGGCAGCGGCTGCCAGGCCGGCACGGGCGGGCCGCTGAGCCTGGTCGCCGTGGGGCTCCTGCTGCTGGCGCGGCGACGGGCGCGGGACCCTGACCCAGAGTGATCAGCCGTCTCGCTCGGCATGAGCGCGCCGTGCGTGGCGAGGCCGTGGACGATGCTGTTCGCGCTGCTCGACGTCGAAAATCAGAAGGCCCACCAAACTTTGCAGCCTGGTGGGCCCGATGCTCGAGCTGAGTTGTGTGTGCCTGGGGCCGGAATCGAACCAGCGACACGGGGATTTTCAGTCCCCTGCTCTACCGACTGAGCTACCCAGGCGAACCGCGCCGGACCCATGGGCCCCGCGCGGGCGGCTGTTTTACGATCGCCCGGGGACGAACGCAACCGTGAACGGGGCGGGGCGCCGGCCGGCGCCCTACGGGCGCCCCGCCGCGACGGCGGGCACGCGCTCGGCCGCCGACGGCGCCGACGCGACGCGCGAGCGGTGGAGCGACGAGTGCTCGATGCCGATGCCGTGCGAGGCCATCTCCTCGGCGTGCTGATCGAGGGAGGCGCACGCGATGGCGGACACGCTCTCGTGGCGCTCGCGCATCTCCAGCCAGAACCGCACGCGCGCCTGGTTCACCAGGAGCCGGTCCTCGAGGTGGTCGAAGGTGGCCTCGAGGCTCCGCCGCTCCGCCTGGAGCCGCTCGATCCTGATGTCCCGATCGGTGGGACCGCACGCGAGCGCGACGGCGCCGGCCAGCATGATCGGGAACGCTCTCAACGCGGCCTCCTCCGGAACCGGGCGCGAGCACCACCCCTGCGCGGCCGAACTTGGGCACGCGCACATGTGGGGGCATCCTCCGGCCGGGAACGGCGCTCCCCGGCGGGGGACTCTCGGGTGGGTGCGGCGGCGCAGCCGGCGGAGGCGGCTACACCTTCGGGATGGCCTTCAGGACGGCGCGGCCGTCCTTGACCTCGACCTTGAACTCGACCGACTTCGCCTTGAAGCGCGTCATGAGCTCGGGAATCTGCTTCGAGACGGTGCTCGCGACGGCTTCGTAGGTGAGCTTCGAGACGTCCTCGCGGCAGCTCCGCTTCGCGGCGACGTACTGGTCGTAGAGCGTGCGCAGCTGCGCGTCGGACATCGGGCCCTTCGCCGCCGGGCGCGGGGCGGGCGCCGGCTTCGGCGCGGGAGCGGCGCCCTTCGCCGCGGCGGCGGGCGCCGCGGGCGCGGCGGGCTTCTTCGCCACCGGCGGCGGCGGGGGAGCGGGCTCGGCGGCCGCCTCGTCGTGCTTCGCGCGCATCTTCGCCTTGAAGACGTCGCGCCGGTACGTCCCCTCCTCCTTCTCGCGCACGCTCCGCTGCCACATCCGCTCGTAGCTGAGGTAGCGCGCGTAGAGCGACTGGATGCGGAACTTGAGGCCGGTGTTCCGGGTGAACGCGCTCTTGAGGCGCAGCACCTTCTTCTTCACGTCCTCGCGCCAGCGGTTCGGCTCGCGGCGCTCGACGCCGAGGAAGAACTGCTCGTACTTCGCCTTCAGGGACTCGAGCTCCTCCTCGAGCTCCTGGGTCGCCCCCTCGAGCTCGTCCTTCTCCCGCTTCGCGCGGGCGAGGACGTCCTCGTTCGGGCGGGGGGGGCCGCCGGCGGAGGTCGCCGGCGCGCCCGGCTTCGGCGGCTTCGGGGGAGGGAGCGCCACGTCGCGAGTCTATCGGCCGGGGAGGGTGCCGATCAACGCGCGCTGCCGCGCGGAGGTCAGGCGGTCGCCGCGGCGGGGCGGGACCGTGGCGCCCGCGCCCAGATCGCGGCGCCCACGGCCAGGATGGCGAGCGAGGTCCACTGCCCCACGCCGAGCCCGGCCACGACGCCACGCTCGACGTCGCCCCGGAACAGCTCCACGGTGGTGCGCAGCACCGCGTAGAGGAGGAGCCAGGTCGCGAGCACCTGGCCGTGGAAGCGCTTCCGCGGGCGGACGGCGAAAACGAGCACGAGGAAGAGGGCGAGCTCCCCGAACGACTCGTAGAGCTGCACCGGGTGCAGCGGCAGGGTGGTGAGCCGATCGGCGGCGAGGAACGCCTCCGGGTGCGGCCGCGAGGCGAAGGCCTGGTAGGCCAGGGACTCGCGGGGGAACCGGGCCGCCCAGGGGAGGTGGTCGTGGGCGACCTCGCCCCAGCAGCACCCCGCCGCGAAGCAGCCGAGCCTGCCGAGGAAGTGGCCGAAGGCGACGGACGGGATGAGGGTGTCCGCGTGGGGGAGGAAGGCCATCCGGTGCCGGCGCAGGTACCACCACGCGGCGATCGCCGCGCCGATGAACCCGCCGTAGAAGACGAGCCCGCCCTCCCACACGGCGAGCAGCCGCGGGATGCGCCCGAGCGGGGTCGAGACGAGCCCGCGCCCGGGGCCGAAGTAGTCGCCCCAGTTCACGAGGATGAAGTAGACGCGGCTCCCCACGAGCGCCGCCACGAGGAGCCAGAAGGCGAGGTCCGCGATGCGCTCGGGGTCCTGGCCGCGGCGCAGCGCCTCGCGCTGCGCGAGCCAGATGCCGGCGAGGAACGCGCAGGCGATGAGCAGCCCGTAGGTGTGGAGCGGCAGCCGGAGCTCGCCGCCGAGGAGCCCGGCGCGCCAGAGCAGGCCGGCGGCGACCGTCAGCGCAGCGATGATCGGGCCGTCGTCGCGGAGCGCCGCCGGGAGCGTCGCCCGCTCGCCCTCGCTCCGGGCGCGGCGCAGGTAGCCCCACGCGCGGAGCGCGACGACCAGCACGACGACGACGACCGCGAGCGGCTTGCCGAGCCCGGCGGGCACGACGACGTGGAAGAGGACGGGGAGCATCGGGACGCGACGCCGCTACGCCGGGCCGGCCTCCTCCTTCTCGCCGCGCGAGCGCCCGCCCGCCTTCTCGCGCCCGGCCCCCGGGTGGACCACCAGCATCGCCACGCCCACCACGATGAGCGAGTCGGCCAGGTTGAAGGTGGGCCAGCGGACGTCGGGCCGGTTCCACCAGTACCACTCGACGAAGTCGATGACGTACCCGCGGGCCACCCGATCGATGAAGTTTCCCACCGCGCCGGAGAGGACGAAGGCGAGGGCGAGCTGGAGGAAGCGCTGGTCCTCGCGGAGCTTGCGGTAGTAGTGGAGGATGAAGAGCACCGCGGCGATCGACACTGCGGTGAAGAAGGCGTTCCTGAACCCCTCGGAGAAGTTGCGGAAGAGCCCCCAGGCCGCCCCGGGGTTCTCGACGTAGTTCATCCGCCAGACCGGGCGCCAGACGTAGTACGGCTCGGTGGCGATCGACTCGAGGTGCTCGTACGCGTAGAAGCCGCGCACCTTCTCGACGAGGGAGCCGGTCCGGGCGCGCGCGAAGACGTGGGTGAGCCGGTCCACGGCGAGGTACTTCGTCCCCTGATCCAGGACGACGAGCAGCCCGAAGAGCGCGGCGAGGAGCGCCCACTTGCGCCGCGACGGCGTCATGAGAGGGCGCTCGCGCACTTGCCGCAGACGGTGGGGTGCTCGCGCGAGGACCCCACGTCCTCGGCGTAGACCCAGCAGCGCTCGCACTTCACCCCCGGCGCGCGCGCCACCTCGGCGGAGAGCGGCCCCTCCTCGAGCACCACCTTCGACACGATGAACAGCGCGGGCAGCTCGGACCGCGCCTCCTCGAGGAGCCGGAGCTGCTCGCCCTGCGCGCGCACGGTGACGCTCGCCTCGAGGCCGGAGCCGATGAGCTTCGCGCGGCGCGCCTCCTCCAGCTTCCCCTGCACGACCGCGCGCACCTCGAAGAGCCTGCCGTAGCGGGCCTCGAGCGCGTCGGCGTCCTTCGGCCGCTCGCGCGAGGGCAGCCCGGCGAGGAAGACGCTCTCCACCGGCCGCCCGGGCAGGTACCCCCAGCCCTCGCTCGCCGTGAAGGAGAGGACCGGCGCGAGGAGCCGCATCAGGTCCTGCGCCACGATCCAGAGGACCGTCTGCGCGGAGCGCCGCGGCCGGCCGTCCTTCTTCCAGGTGTAGAGCCGGTCCTTGATGACGTCGAAGTAGAGCGCCGAGAGGTCCACCGCGCAGAGCTGCATCGTCGCGTGGTAGGCGACGTGGAACTCGTACTCCTCGTAGGCGGTCTTCACCTTCTCGTCCCACGCGGCGAGCTTCGCGAGCGCCCACCGGTCGAGGGGCTCGAGGTCCTCCACCGCGACCGCGTCCCGCGCCGGGTCGAAGCCGTCGAGCGCGCCGAGCGCGTAGCGCAGCGTGTTGCGGATCTTGCGGTACCCCTCGGCGAGCCCCGCGACGATCTCCTCGCCGATCCGGACGTCGTCGCGGTAGTCCGCGGCGGAGACCCACAGCCTGAGGACGTCGGCGCCGTACTTCTTGATGATCTCCTCGGGCGCCACGGTGTTCCCGAGGCTCTTCGACATCGCCTTCCCCTGCGCGTCGAGGACGAAGCCGTGGGTGAGCACCGCCTCGTAGGGCGCGCCGCCGCGGATCGCCATGGCGGTGAGGAGCGAGGAGTGGAACCAGCCGCGGTGCTGGTCCGAGCCCTCGAGGTAGAGGTCGACGGGGACGCCCAGCCCCTCCTTCTCGGCCACCGCGGACCAGGACACGCCCGAGTCCCACCACACGTCGAGGATGTCCTGCTCGCGGCGGAACTCGCCCTTGCCGCACTTGCAGGTCTCGCCCTGCGTGAAGGCGCCCGGGCTGCGGCGGTACCACGCCTCGATGCCCTCCTCCTCGAAGGCGCGGGCGACGTTCTCCATCACCTTCGGCGAGACGAGCGGCTCGTCGCACCCCTCGCAGTAGAAGACCGGGATGGGGACGCCCCAGGTCCGCTGGCGCGAGAGGCACCAGTCCGGCCGGTTCTCGATCATCCCGTAGATGCGGTCGCGGCCCCAGCGCGGGATCCAGCGCACGCGGTCGATCTCCGCGAGCGTGCGCTTGCGCAGGTCGGCGTGGTCGAGCGAGAGGAACCACTGGTCGGTGGCCCGGAACACGACCGGGTTGTGGCAGCGCCAGCAGTGGGGGTAGCTGTGCTTCAGCTTCGCCGCCGGGTCGGAGAGCAGGTGCCCCGAGGCGTGCAGGTCCTTCACGATCTCCGCGTTCGCCTCGAAGATCTTCTTCCCGGCGTACTTGCCGGCCTCCGCGGTGAAGCGGCCCGCGCCGTCCACCGGGTTCAGGATCTCGAGCCCGTAGCGCAGGCCGACCGCGTAGTCCTCCTGGCCGTGGCCGGGCGCGGTGTGCACGAGGCCGGTGCCCGCCTCGAGGGTGACGTGGTCGCCCAGGATCACCGGGCACTCCCGCTCCATGAAGGGGTGACGGTAGCGGAGGCCCTCGAGCGCCTTCCCCTCGATCGTCGCGACGACGCGCCGCGGGTCTGCGAGGTGCGCGGTCTCGCCGGCGCCGCCCCCGCCGGTCGCCGCCTCGTGCGCCTGCGGCGAGTGGGCGGTCGGCGCGGTGGGCGCCGCGAGGTGGGCGGGCGCGACGGCGGCGAGGAACGGCGCGAGCAGGTCCTTCGCGACCACCACGAGCTGGCCGTCGAGGTCGTACACGACGTAGGCGAACTCGGGGTGCGCCGACACCGCCAGGTTCGCGGGCAGGGTCCACGGCGTCGTGGTCCACACGACGAGGCGCGCCTTCCTCCCCGCGAGCTTCGGGTCGGGGAGCGCGCCCACGAGGTCGAAGGCCACGTAGATCGACGGCGAGACGTGGTCCTCGTACTCGACCTCGGCCTCGGCGAGCGCGGTGCGGTCGGTGGTGCACCAGTAGACCGGCTTCTTCCCGCGGTAGAGGAAGCCCTTCTCGGCGGCGCGGGCGAGGGCGCGCACGGTGGCGGCCTCGTAGCCCTTGGACATCGTCGCGTACGGCGTCTCCCAGCGGCCGAAGACGCCGAGGCGCTTGAACGACTCGCGCTGCCGGTCGATCCACTTGTGCGCGTACTTGCGGCAGGCGTCGATCACCGCCGGGCGGTCCATCTCGCGCTTCTTCCCGCCGAGCTCCTTGTCGACCTTGAGCTCGATGGGCAGGCCGTGGCAGTCCCAGCCCGGGATGTAGTCCGCCACCTCGCCCTTGAGGTTGCGGTACTTCACGATCATGTCCTTCAGGATCTTGTTGAGCGCGTGGCCGATGTGGATGTCGCCGTTCGCGTAGGGCGGGCCGTCGTGGAGCACGAAGCGCTTCGCCCCCGGGCGCCCCGCGTTCTGCGCGACGAGCCGCTGGAAGATCGCCTGCTCCTCCCACTGCCGCAGCACCTCCGGCTCGCGCTGGGGGAGGTTCGCCTTCATCGGGAAGTCGGTCTTCGGCAGGTTGACGGTCGCTTTGTAGTCCACGCGCTTTTCGCCTCGGAAAGACAAGGGTTCTAGCAGCGCGGGGGGTCCTTATCAACGAGCGAGCGCGGCGCGGGGCCGGGGAGCGCGCCCGCCCCTCCGGCGGGAGGGGCGCGCCCGCGCGGCCCCGGCCGCTCGTTGCGGGCGGGCGGGGCGGTCGCTAACCTTGGCCGCGCCCCCATGGCCCCCGTCCGCAAGAACGCCGCCCGCGGCAGACGCGCGCGCGCGAGCGCGCCCCGCCCGGCCGGCGAGCGGCTCGGGATCGTCGTCCTCTCGCGCAACCCCAAGCTCCACTCCACTCGCCGGCTCGTCGCCGCCGCGAGGGCGCTCGGCCACGCGCCGCGCGTCCTCGACACGCTCCGCTGCAACATGGTGCTCGGGCGCGACCGGCCGAAGATCCTCTACCGCGGCGAGGAGCTCGCCGCGACCGCCGTCCACGTGGTCATCCCGCGGATCGGCGCGTCGATCACGGGCTACGGCCTCTCGGTGGTGAACCAGTTCGACCTCATGGGCGTGCCGGTCCTGAACGGCGCCATCCCCATCCAGCGCTCGCGCGACAAGCTGCGCGCCCTGCAGCTCCTCTCCCGCTTCGGCATCGACATCCCGCGCACCGTCATGTGCCGCTACCGCGACGAGGTGGAGGCGGCGGTGGAGATGGTGGGGGGCCTGCCCTGCATCATCAAGCTCATCCAGGGGACGCAGGGGGTCGGCGTCATGATCGCGAACACCGCCGCCGAGGTGGAGGGGATGCTCGACACGCTCTGGACCCTGGGCCAGGAGATCCTCCTGCAGGAGCTCGTGTCGGAGTCGCGCGGCAAGGACGTGCGCGCCCTCGTCATCGGCGACCGCGTGGTCGCCGCGATGCGCCGCACCGCGCGCGCGGGCGACTTCCGCTCGAACATCCACCGCGGCGGCGTCGCCGAGGCGCTCGTGCTCGAGCGCGAGTACGCCGAGGCGGCCGTGAAGGCGGCCCGGGTGATGGGGCTCGAGGTGGCCGGCGTCGACATGCTCGAGGCGCGCACCGGACCGAAGATCATGGAGGTGAACTCCTCCCCGGGGTTCGAGGGGCTCGAGGCCGCCACCGGCACCGACATCGCGGCGCTCTACGTCGAGCACGCGGTGGAGTTCGGGCGCGGGAGGCAGTCGGGGTACGCGACGAGCCACTCGGTGTAGGTGCCGGGCGCACGGCGCGCGGCCGGGCGAGCCCTCGGCCGCCCCTCACGCGGGCGCGCACCCCCAAGTAGAATCCGCGCCTCGTGACGCCCCGGACCCTCCTCGCCGAGCCGCCCTCGCTCGTCCTGTACGAGGATCCGCTGTCCCCGTGGTGCCTCGTCGCCGAGCGGCGCATCCGCGCCGCCCTCGACGACGTGGCGGGGGACTTCGCGCCCCTGCGCATCGAGCCGTTCCCGCTCCGCCCCGAGCCGAAGGCCCCCACCGCCGCCGAGCGGCGCGCCTTCGCCCGCGTGGCGCGGCGCGCCGCGAAGGAGCCGGAGGCGGCGCGCACGACGCCAGACCTGTGGCTCTCCCCCGACGCGCCGCTCACGACGATCCCCGTGCACGCGGCGCTCTACGCCGCCCGCCAGCAGGGGACCGTCCGCGAGGACGCGCTGCGCCAGGCGATCCGCGAGGCCGGCCTCGTCCGCGGGATCAACGTGACGCGCACGGACGTCCTCTACGAGCTCGCCGGCGCGGCGGGCCTCGACGTGGCGCGGTTCGCGGGCACGCTCGCGGCGCCCACCACCGAGCGGCGCGTGCGCGAGGCGTTCGAGGACGCGCTCGACAAGGGGATCGACGTCGCGCCCGCGCTCGTGATCGGCGACGAGTGGCTCGTCGCCGGGCCGAGGAGCGGTACGGAGTACCGCGCGGTGCTCCGCCGCTACTCCGCCGCCCGGCTCGGCATCCCACTCCTGCGCACCGTCCACTGAGGGTCCTCCCTCTTCACGGTGTCGCCCCGGCGCACGGTCCCGGCCTCCGGATCCCGCGGGGTTGCGGAGTGGCGTGGGACGGCACGGCGGCTGCTAACATGCGGTGCGCGGCCGCTCGCCAGGGCCGGCGTGAATGGCGGACTCTCCCGCCTCGTCCTCTAGGTTGCGCGCCCTCTCGAAGGAGAAGCCGATGAAGCGCCTGTTGCTCATCCTCCCGCTCGCCGTGCTCGGCGCGGGGTGCATCGTGGTCCCGAGGTCCACCGCGTACCGGCCCGCCACCTCGTACCCCGCCGCGCAGCCGGCGCCGAGCGCCCAGGTCTGGTACCAGGGCGAGCACTTCATCCCGGACGCCTGGGGCGGCGGCTGGTGCTACGAGGAGGGCCCGCACGCCCACGAGTACGCCCCGGACCAGCCCGACTACTACAGCCTGCAGGGCGGCTACTACGTGTACGGGGGCCCCTGGGTGTTCGCGTACTACGGCGGCCACCCGCTCCCGGTCGGCGGCTGGTGCTCGCTCAGGGGAAACCACCGGCACGACTGGGCCCCGCCGCGCGGGAGCGACTGGAAGTGGAACCGCAACGGCTACGTCTACGCGGGCCCGTACCGGCCGAACCGGCCTCCGCCGAAGTCCTACTGGCCGGCCCCGCGCCCGCGGCCAATCCCCTCGTCCGACCGGGGGTACGGCCGCACGACGGCTCCGGCTCCCGCTCCGGCGCCCTACCCGCCGCCGCGCGGCGGCGGCGCGACCACGGGCCCCTCGTACCCCGGCTACCCCTACCCGCCCGGCCGCGACACCGGCCCGGGCCGCAGCGGCGACGCCCCCGGCCACGGCAACCTGCCCCCGGGCCACGGCGGCACTCCGCCCGGCCAGGCCGCGCCTCCCGCCGCCTATCCGTCCTACCCCGACAACGGGCCCGGCCGCAGCGGCGACGCTCCCGGCCACGGCAACCTGCCCCCGGGCCACGGCGGCACCCCGCCCGGCCAGGCCGCACCTCCCGCCGCCTACCCGTCCTACCTCGGCGGCGGGCCCGGCCGCAGCGGCGACGTCCCCGGCCACGGCGGTCGCCCCGACGATCCGGGCCGCGGCCGCGGCACTCCGCCCGGCCAGGCCGCGCCTCCCGCCGCCTACCCGCCGAGCCTCGGCGGCGGACCCGGCCGCAGCGGCGACGCCCCCGGCCATGGCGGCCGCCCCGACGATCCCGGTCGCGGCGGCGGCACTCCGCCCGGCCATGCAGCGCCTCCCGCCGCGCCGCCGCCGAGCAGCCCGCCGGCGCCGCCCGCGGCCGAGCCTCCCCGGGCTTCCGGGCCCGGCCGCAGCGGCGACGCTCCCGGCCACGGCGCTGCACCTGCCGCGCCGGCCGGCGCCGCGCCGGAGGCCGCCCCGCCGGCGCGCGGCCGCTCGGACGATCGCGGCCGCGGCGGCGGCGGTGAGGGGCGCGGGCGCAGGGGCGACGACGACGACAGGCCCGAGGGCCGGGGCGACCGCCCGTCGCGTCGCTTCTGAGCGTCCGGGCACCGCGAAGCACCCGGGGCCGCCCGCCGACGCGCGGGCGGCCCCTTCGCGTCCGGGGAGGCCCGCTCGCTCGTCGAGCCCCCCTTGCCGCCCCGTGCCCGGATGATAGCGTCGTCGGACCATGAGCCCCGTCCTCACCGCGACGCTGCTCCTCGTCGGCCTCGGCTTCTTCGCGTTCACGATGGCGCGGCGGATCGCGCCGCTCCTCGCGCTCCGGCGCGAGCGCAGGGTCGACCGCCCCGGCGAGCGCGCGCGCGCGCTCCTCGCCTTCGGCTTCGGCCAGAAGCGCCTCGTCGATCCGGAGGAGCGCGCGGCGGGCGTCCTCCACGTCCTCGTCTTCGTCGCGTTCCTCGTCCTCGCCCTCCGCACGATCACCATGTTCGGGATGGGCTTCGCCGGCGCGGAGTTCCACCTCCCGCTGCTCGGCGGCGACGCCGCGGTCGGCCAGGCCTACTCGTTCGTGAAGGAGCTCGTCGTGCTCGGCGCGCTCGTGGGCGTCGCGGGGTTCCTCTGGCGCCGGCTCGTCACGAAGCCGGACCGCGTGACGCTCTCCACCGAGGGCGTCGTGATCCTGCTCTTCATCGCCGGCCTCATGCTGACGGAGATGCTGTTCGAGGGCGCGGAGCACCTCGCGGGCCTCCAGCACTCCCTGTCCGGGATCCTCTTCTTCCACGGGTTCCGCGCGCCGGACCTGCCCCTCTACTCCGCGCTCGCGCCCGCGCGCTCCGTCGCGGTCCTCGCGTACGTCTCGGCGGGGATGTCTCCCGAGGCGATCGCCTCCGTCGGCGCCGCGAGCTTCTGGATCCACCTCGCCCTCGTCCTCGTCTTCCTGAACGTCCTCCCGTACGGGAAGCACTTCCACATCATCACCGCCCTGCCGAACGTGTTCTTCCGGCGGCTCCCGCCCACCGGCGCGCTGCGCAAGCTCGACCTCGAGGCGGAGGACGCGAGCTTCGGCACGGCCACCGTGAAGGACCTCTCGTGGAAGGAGGGCTGGGACGTCTACAGCTGCACCGAGTGCGGCCGCTGCCAGACGCACTGCCCGACCTACGTCACCGGGAAGCCGCTCAGCCACAAGGAGGTGAACCGGGCCATCCGCCACCACCTCGGCGACACGGCGACGGCGCTCACCGCCGCCGCACGGGCGAAGGAGCCGGCGGCGAGGGAAGCCGCGCTCGCGACGCTGCCCGCCATCACCGCCGTCGTGCCCCCCGAGACCTTCTGGGCCTGCACCACCTGCGGCTGGTGCGAGACCGCCTGCCCCGTCCTCATCGAGAACGTGCCCCGCCTCGTCGACATGCGCCGCCAGCAGGTGCTCGTCGAGTCCTCCTTCCCCGACGAGGCCTCCCGCGTCTTCAAGGGGATCGAGACCCAGGGCAACCCCTGGGGCCTCGGCTCGAACAAGCGCACCGAGTGGTGCGCCGACCTCGACGTGCCACGCGTCGCCGACGGCAAGCCCTTCGAGTGGCTCTTCTTCGTCGGCTGCGCCGGCGCCTTCGACGACCGGCAGAAGAAGGTCTCCCGCGCCATCGTCCGCATCCTGCGCGAGGCGGGGGTCTCCTTCGCGATCCTCGGGGACGAGGAGACCTGCAACGGCGAGGCGGCCCGCCGCCTCGGCAACGAGTACCTGTTCCAGCTGCAGGCCCAGGCGAACGTGGACGTCCTGAACGGCCACGGCGTGAAGAAGATCCTGGTCCAGTGCCCGCACTGCCTGAACACCCTCAAGAACGAGTTCCCGCAGTTCGGCGGCAACTACGAGGTGGTCCACCACGCGGAGCTCATCGCGCGCCTCGTCGCCGAGAAGCGGCTCTCCCCGGGGCGCGCCGAAGGGCTCGGGGCGGTCACCTTCCACGACCCCTGCTACCTCGCCCGCTGGAACGGCGTCGTGGACGCGCCGCGCGAGGCGCTCCGGAGCGCGGGCGTCGCGCCCCTCGAGATGGCGCGCAGCGGCCGGCAGGGCTTCTGCTGCGGGGCCGGCGGCGGGCGCTTCTGGCTCGAGGAGAAGCTCGGCACCCGCGTGAACCGCGCCCGCGCCGAGGAGGCGGCGGCGACGCTCGGCCCCTCGGGCGGCGTCGTCGCCACCGGCTGCCCCTTCTGCCTCACCATGATCAAGGACGGCCTCGCCGACGTCGGCCGCGAGGAGAGCGTGCGGGTGATGGACGTCGCGGAGATCGTGGCCGCGGGCCTGAAGCGAGCGTGACGCGCCGCCCGCCGCCGCCGCTCCCGGACTTCATCGCGCGCGAGCTCCCCTTCGCGCGGAGCGTCGTCGAGGCGGGCGGCCTCGCCCTCCACGTCATGGAGGCGGGGGAGGGGCCGTCCGTCGTCCTCCTGCACGGCAACCCGACCTGGGGCTACCTCTGGCGGAACGTCGCGGGCCACCTCGCCGCGGCGCCGCTCCGGCTCGTCATGCCCGACCTCCCCGGCCTCGGGCTCTCCGAGAAGCCGCGCGACGCGCGCTTCCACACCCTCGAGAACCACGCCCGCGTCGTGGGCGCCCTCCTCGACGCCGTCGCGCCCGGGCCGCTCCTGCTCGTCGTCCACGACTGGGGAGGCCCCATCGCGCTCGCCGCGCTCGCCGACCGGCCCGGGCGCCTCGCCGGCCTCGTCGTCACGAACACGCTCGTGGGGCCGCCGCGCCCGGGGGCCCGGCCTTCCTCCTTTCACCGCTTCTCGAACAGCCCCGTGCTCTCGGACGTCGCCTTCCGCCTCCTCGGCTTCCCGCAGAACGCGCTCCACCTCGTGCAGGCGGACCGGCGCTCCATCTCGGGCGACGTGGCGCGGGCGTACCGGTGGCCGCTGCGGCGGCTGCGCGACCGCGTCGCGCCGCTCGCGCTCGCGCGGATGGCGCCGCTCGGGCCGGACCACCCGTCGCTCCCCGCGATGCGGCGCGCCTTCGAGGTCGCCCGGTCCTTCACCGGCCCCGCTGCCGTGGTGTGGGGCGAGCGCGATCCGGTGATCGGCCGGGCGCTCCGGGGCGTCGCCGAGGCCCTGCCCGGCCGCGACGGTGACGCGCGTCGTCGCCGGCCACTACCCCCAGGAGGAGACGCCCGGCCCCATCGCCGACGCCATCCTCGACGTGGCCCGGCGCGCGAGCCTCGTCTAGCCGCTTCACGCTTCTTCACGATCGCGCAGCGCGCGCGAAGGACGGCCAGGACAGGCTTCGCTCCGTGAACCACCGGAGGTGCCCGACATGACCGCATTCCTCTCGGGGGCGCTCGGCGCCCTCGCCGCCCTCTCCCTCCTCGCCGCCGGCGCAGGGCTCGCACGCCGCGCCGCGTGGCGCCGCTTCCACGGCCGCGCGGCGTTCGGCCCCGCCCGGCTGCTGCGCCGCATCGGCGCGCGCCCGGAGCAGGAGCGCGCCGTCCTCGCCGAGACCGACGCGCTCGCCGAGGCGGTCTCGGCGCTGCGCGGCGACGCGCTCGCGCTCCGCGAGGACCTGGCGCGCCTGCTCGCCTCGCCGTCCCTCGACGCCGCGGCCGTCGCGGCGGCCCTCGACGCCCGGCTCGCGCGCGCCCGCGACCTCCGCGCGCGCGCCGCCGACGCCCTCGCGCGCATCCACGCCGCGCTCGACCCCGGCCAGCGGGCCGCCCTGGCGGCGCTCGTCCGGGAGGGCCCGCACCGCCACGGCCGGCGGTGCGGCCACCTCGGCGGCGCGCACGCCTGACCGGCGCCCGCGCCGGCTAGAGTGCATCCCGTAACCCGGCGCCGTCGCGAGACGCACGATGGCGTCGCCGAGCCGGGCACACGACGACCGAGCAGCGGAGCCGTACCTGTTGGTACGGCGAGCAGCGCAGGGAGGAGTCTGCCCGGCGCAGGCAGCCAGCGTGCGTCGCAGCAGGCGTCCCGGGTTATGGGATGCGCTCTCGGCCCGGGGGGAAGCTCCGGAGGCACGCCTCGAGCCGGCGGCGCACCTCGGCCTCGAGCCGGTCGAGGTCGTTCCCGCTGCGCGGGTCCGCGCCCACGCAGGTGAGGAGGGCGTCGTACGGCGACGGCCCCCGCCCCAGCGCCGCGTAGTCGATGCGGCGCGGGACGGGCTCGCCGTCCGGCCCGGGCGCGAAGGCGCCGAACAGCCCCTCCGACCCCGGCGCGAGCTCCTCCTTGAGCGCGAGCAGGCGGCGCAGCGCCGAGCGGAAGGGCGGCGCGGCGAGGTGGCGCGCCTCGACGCGCGCCCCCGCGAGCGCCGCCACCCCGTCGAGCGCGGCGCGCAGGAAGGGGACGTCGGTCACGACGAGGCCGTACAGGTGGTAGTCGCCGGTGGCGGCCTCGGCGAGGGCGGCCTCCTCCTCGGTGAGCCACGCGAAGCTCGGGCAGAAGAACCCGTCGCAGACCTTCACGTCGTAGACGCCGCAGTCGCGCAGGTCCGGCCCGCCCGTCGCGGCCGGGTGGGCGAGGCAGCCGACGCGCGTCTCCGCCTCGTCGAGGAACCCGAGCAGCGGGCAGACCCTCACCGACGGGAAGAGCGGCTCGGGCCCGGCCGCCGCGCTCGCCGCCGCGGCGGCCGCGAACGCCGCCGCCGTCCGCGGCACGCCCCTGAGCGCCCGCGTCCGGCGCGCGAGCTCCGCCCTCACCGCGGCGCGACCGGGGTCGCGGCGGTTGTAGAGCCCGCAGCAGGCGCCGCAGCTCGCGCTCGCGCGCTGGCAGAGGTTCATGGCCGGTCCGAGCGTAGCGCGCGGCCGCCCCGGGCGCCCGGGCGGAGGCTCACCTCGCCGGCAGCCCGAGCGCGGCCCGGCAGCTCGGGCAGGGCCCCGGCCCCTTGCGGTCGGCGTCGGCGGCGTCGCGGGACACGAACATCGCGCAGCGGAAGTCGCTGCAGTGCGAGAGCCCGAGGAGGTGACCCGCCCCGTGGACCGTCTCCACCCGGACGCGGCGCTTCAGGCGCTCGGGATCCGCGTGCGCGAGCCGGGCGAGGGAGAACACCGCCGCCCCCGCGTCGCGGTCGGCCTCGCCGATGACGTACGGGGCGTCGGGGAGGAAGAGGTCCACGTCGAGGATGCCGACCACCGGCACCCCCTGCGAGCGGAGCGAGGCGAGCCGGCGCAGGATGGCGGTCGCGTGGTACTGGCCCCGGTCCTTGTTGAAGGCGTACTGCGGCCGGTCGAGCGAGGGGGCGATCTTCGCGGGGATCGCGAGCGCCTCCGCGAGCGCCTCCGCCGCCGCCGCGACGAGCCGGGGCGAGACACCCCCGAGCGCGACGAGCAGGACGTGCGGCGGCTTCGGGAGGGTCCGGACCTCCGCCCTCAGGTTCGCCGGTCTCGCGGCGGAGCTGGCTGAGGCGGAAGGATTCGAACCTTCATACGCGGATCCAAAGTCCGCAGTCCTGCCATTGGACGACGCCTCAGAACCGTTGCGACGCACGGGTGTCCGTCCCTACGTGCGCTCCCCCCGCGCGGTTCGATCCAACGGGCCCCTCCGCCCGCGGGTCACTGAAGCGCTACCAGCGTATCAGGGCCCCCGCCCAAGTAAAGCCGGCCCCGAAGGCGCACAGCCCCACGAGATCCCCGCGGCGGATGCCCCGCTCCTCCACGGCCTCTCCGAGGGCGATCGGGATGGAGGCGGCGGTGGTGTTCCCGTAGCGCTGGACGTTGTTGAACACCTGGTCGTCGCGCAGCTCGAGCGAGCGCTGGACCATCTGGCTGATGCGCAGGTTCGCCTGGTGCGGGACGAGCAGCGTGAGGTCCCGGGGCGTGAGGCCGTTCTGGTCGAGCGCCTCGCGCATCACCTCCGGCATGCGCACGACCGCGTGCTTGAAGACCTTCTGCCCCTCCATGTGGGGGTAGATGGCGCCCGACGCGATCATCGCGGGCTGCACGCGGGGGTGGTACTTCGACCCCGGCGCCTCGCAGTAGAGGTCCGTCGCGAACCGGCCGTCCGCATGGAGGTGGCAGGAGAGGACCCCCCGCCCCGGCTCGTCGGTCGCCTCGAGGAGCGCCGCGCCGGCGCCGTCCCCGAAGATGACGGACACGTCCCGGCCGCGCGTCGAGACGTCGAGGCCGGTCGAGTGGATCTCCGAGCCCACGAGCAGGATCCGCCGGTACATGCCGATGCGGATCCAGGCGTCCGCCACGGCCAGGCCATAGAGGAACCCGGTGCACTGGTTGCGCAGGTCGATGGCGGGGACGCCCGGGATGCCGAGCTTCGCGTTGAGGAAGCAGCCGTCCGCCGGCAGCATGTGGTCCGGCGTCATCGAGCAGTAGACGATGGCCTCGATGTCCTTCGGCTCCCAGCCGGCCTTCGCGAGGGCCTTGCGGGTCGCCTCGAGGGCGAGGTCCGGGTTGTCCGTCCCCTCGCGCACCCAGCGGCGCTCCTTGATGCCGGTGCGCTCCTGGATCCAGGCGTCGGTCGTCTCCATGTAGCGCGTCAGCTCGTCGTTCGTGACGACGCGGTCGGGGACGTGGCTCCCGAGGGCGACGAACGCGGTGCGGGGCATCTCTTCCTCCTGGTCCGCCGCGCGCAGGGCGCGAGGCTCGGGGCGCCTAGATGTCGAGGTTCTGCACGTCGAGCGCGTGCTTCTCGATGAACTCCCGGCGCGGCTCGACCGCGTCGCCCATCAGCACGGAGAAGACGTCGTTCGCCTCGACCGTGTCGTCCACCCGCACCTGGAGCATCGTGCGCCGCTCCGGGTCCATGGTCGTCTCCCAGAGCTGCTGGGGGTTCATCTCGCCGAGGCCCTTGTAGCGCTGGATGTTCTGGCCCTGCGCGGCGGCCCGCTTCAGCGCCTCCACCGCGGCGAAGACGTCGCCCACCTCCTCCTGCTCCCCGTTCTCGAGCCGGTGCGGCCCGGGGCCGAGCTCGGCGATGGAGGCGTAGAGCGCGGCGAGCTCGCCCCACTCCGGGCCGGAGAGGTAGTCGAAGTCGAGGCGGGTCTCGCGGGGCGCGCCCGCCATGGTGGTCTGGTAGACGAGGCTGTCGCAGCCGTGCTCCTCGTCCCGCTCGATGCGGGCGAGGCGCACCTCGAGCTCGGGGTGGAGCTTCTGCGCGCGGTCGAAGATCTTCTGCACCTGCCCCTTCACCGCCTCGTGGTCCTTGAGCAGGGCGAGGTCGAGATCGCCGAGCTGGACCGCGGCGTCGACGATGCGGCCGTCGCGGCGCCGGTCCACCCGGGCGAGCAGCGCGCGGTACGAGATGGCGCACTCCGCGAGGCGCTTCAGGTCGGCGCCCTCGACGACCGCGTCGCCGGCCACGAGCCGCGCCTTGGCGGTGGCGATGGAGAGCAGGTACTCGTCGAGCGCGGGCTGGTCCTTGAGGTAGTCCTCCTTCTTGCCCTTCTGCACCCGGTAGAGCGGCGGCTGGGCGATGTAGAGGTAGCCCCTCTCCACCACCTGCGGCATCTGCCGGAAGAAGAAGGTGAGGAGCAGGGTGCGGATGTGGCTGCCGTCCACGTCCGCGTCCGTCATGATCACGACCTTGTGGTAGCGGATCTTCTCGACGTCGAACTCCTCGGGGCCGATGCTGGTCCCGAGGGCGGTGATCATCGTCGCGATCTCCTGCGACGAGAGCATCTTGTCGAAGCGCGCCTTCTCGACGTTCAGGATCTTGCCGCGCAGCGGGAGGATCGCCTGGATGCGGCGGTCCCGCCCCTGCTTCGCCGACCCGCCGGCCGAGTCGCCCTCCACGATGAAGAGCTCGGACTCCCTGGGGTCCCGCGACTGGCAGTCGGCGAGCTTGCCCGGCAGCGACGCCCCGTCGAGCGCCCCCTTGCGGCGCACCGTCTCCCGCGCCTTGCGCGCCGCGATGCGCGCGCGGGCCGCGTCCGCCACCTTGGCGCAGATCCGCTTCGCGACGTTCGGGTTCTCCTCGAGGAACGCCGAGAGCCGCTCGTTGAGCATGGTCTCCACCATGCTCTTCGCCTCGGTGTTCGAGAGCTTCGTCTTCGTCTGCCCCTCGAAGCTCGCCCCCGGCAGCCTGAGCGAGACCACCGCGGCGAGCCCCTCGCGCATGTCGTCGCCGGAGGGCAGCTCGTCCTTCAGGTCCTTGAAGAGGTTGCTCTTGGTGCCGTAGGCGTTGATGGTGCGGGTGAGGGCCGCCTTGAAGCCGATGAGGTGCGTGCCGCCCTCGTGGTTGTGGATGTTGTTCGCGAAGGCGAACACCTTCTCGTCGTAGCCGTCGTTCCACTGCAGGGCGATCTCGACGAGGGCGGTGCCGCGCTCGGTCTCGACCTCCTGCCGGAGCGCGATGGGCGCCGGGAAGAGCGCCTCCTTGCTCTTGTTCAGGTACGCCACGAACTCGCGGATGCCGTCCTTGAACAGGAACTCGTGCTTCTTCCCGCTGCGCTCGTCCTCGATCGTGATCTTGAGGCCCGCGTTCAGGAAGGCGAGCTCGCGCAGGCGCCCGGAGAGCGTCTCGAACGAGAACTCGGTGATCTCGAAGATCGTCGGGTCCGGCTTGAAGGTGACCTTGGTGCCGCGGCGCTGCGTCTCGCCCACCGCCGTCACCTTGGCCGCCGGCTGGCCGCGCTCGTAGCGCTGCTGGTAGACCTTGCCCTCGCGGTAGACCTCGACCTTCATCCACTCGGAGAGCGCGTTCACGCAGGTGACGCCGACGCCGTGCAGGCCGCCCGAGACCTTGTACGCGTTCGACTCGAACTTCCCGCCCGCGTGGAGCTTCGTCATCACCACGTCGAGCGTGTCCATCCCCTTCACGGTGGGATGAGGGCCGACGGGGATGCCGGAGCCGTTGTCGACGATGGTGACCGAGTTGTCGACGTGGATGGCGACGTAGATCTCGTTCGCGCGCCCCGCCATCGCCTCGTCGACGGAGTTGTCGACCACCTCGTAGACGAGGTGGTGGAGGCCCCGCTCGCCCACGTCGCCGATGTACATGTGCGGGCGCTTGCGGACGGCCTCGAGCCCTTCGAGAACCTTGATCGCGTCGGTCCCGTACTCCTCCGTCCCGTTGCCGGGGCGGAGGGTCTTCTCAGCGGTTTCCAGGGGGTTCCTCGCTTGTTTCTCTTAGACTTTCTCGCGGGTTGGGCGCCGTTTGGGTTTTAGCAGGCGGCGGGCCCGCTGGCAACGCCCATTCGCCCCCCGTAAGTAGCCGCATCGACTCACGTAATCAGCGGCGAAACCACCCCGTTCTCCACCTTGTAGAAGGCGGTGTCCGGACCGGCCGCCGGCTCGAGGAGGCGACGGTCGGTCGAGGTGAGGAACGCCTGCGCCGAGAGCGCCGCCAGGTGCCCGAGCAGGTACCGGTTCTTCGCCGGATCGAGCTCGGAGGAGATGTCGTCGAGGAGCAGGAGCGGCGGCCGCCCGATCGCGGCGCGCAGGTTCTCGATCTCGGCGATCTTGAGCGCGAGCACGAGCGCGCGCTGCTGGCCCTGGCTCGCGAAGAGCTTCGCGCCCCGGCCGTCGAGGGCGAGGACGAGGTCGTCGACGTGGGGCCCCGCCGACGTGTAGCCGCGCTCGCGGTCGCGCTCGAGGCGCGCCGCGAGCGCCGAGGCGAGCCGGGCGGCGAGCTCCTCCTCCCCGCCCTCGAGCGTCATCCCCGCCGCCGGCCGGTAGGCGAGGCGGGCCGCGGGGGCGCCCGGCCCGGAGATCTCGGCGAACGCGGCGGAGAGCCGCGGGGCGAGCTCCTCGACGAGGGCCCTGCGGCGCACGAGCAGCCGCGCGGCGGCGCGCACGAGCGGCGTGCGGAAGCTCGCCTCGACCTCGGCAGGGCCGGTGCGGAGGGCGGCGTTGCGCGACCGGAGCGCGCGCACGTACTCGCGCGCCTCGCCGAGCACCGCCGGCCAGCGGTTGAACGCGGCGCGGTCGAGGAAGCGGCGGCGGCCGTCCGGCCCGCCCTTCACGAGGAGGAGGTCGTCCGGCGAGAAGCAGACGGAGGCGAGCCCCTCGAAGTAGGTGTCGAGCCGCTCCTGCGGCTTGCCGTCGAGGAAGGCGGTGCGCCCGCCCGCGGCCACCTCCACCGCCGCGCGCCGGAGCCCGCCGGGCCCCTCGAAGCCGCCCGCCACGAGGCCGCGCTCGGCGCCGAAGCGCACGAGCTCCTGCAGGCGCACCGCCCTGAGCGGCTTCAGCGTGGAGAGGAGGAAGATCGCCTCGAGGAGGTTCGTCTTCCCCTGGCCGTTCTCGCCGAGCAGGATCGTCGCGCGCGGGGACGGCGCGAGCTCCACCTCGGCGAGGTTGCGGAAGTCGCGGACGCTGAGCGAGACGAGCTTCACCGCGAGCGGGGCCTTCTCCGCTCGCCCTGAGCCTGGCGAAGGGCGAGCGGGAGCGTCAGATGCGCATCGGCATCACGACCGCGGTGTAGCCCTGGTCCACCTCGTCGGCGCCACGCAGGACGCCCGGCGAGAGGTCGTCGGCGAGCTCGAGGAGGACGTCGGCCGACTTGAGGACGCCGAGGACGTCGATGAGGTAGCGCGCGTTGAAGCCGATCTTGAGCGGCTCGCCGTCGTACTCCACCGGCACCTCCTCCTTCGCCTCCCCGAGGTCCGGGTTCTGCGAGAGCACCCTGAGCGCCCCCTTGGCGAGCTCGAGCTTCACCGCGTGCGCCTTGTCGGTGGAGAGGAGCGAGATGCGACGCAAGGTCTCGAGCAGCCGGGTGCGGCCGAGCTTCACGACCTTCTCGCCGGCCTTCGGGATCACCTGGCGATAGTCCGGGAAGAGCCCCTCGATGAGCCGCATGGAGAGGATCACGCCGGGCCGGCGCACGACCGCGGAGTTCTCGACGAAGCCGAGCTTCGTCTCCGCCTTGTCCTCGCCGGACTCGGCCGCCTCGGCGAGGAGCTTGCGGAGCTCCTGCAGCCCCTTCTTCGGGAGGATGACGCCGCGCTTCAGGCCGAAGGTGGCGCCCATCTTCCGCTCCACGAGCGAGAGGCGATGGCCGTCGGTGGCGACGAGGCGGAGCGCCTCGGCGGACGGCTCGAAGTAGACGCCGTTCAGGTTGTAGCGGGTCTCGTCGGTCGAGACGGCGAAGAACGTCCGCTCGATCATGTCGAGGAGCGCCGCCGGCTCCACGTCGGCGAAGGGCACCTTCTCGAAGCGCGGCAGCGCGGGGAAGTCCTCGGCGGGGAGCCCCACGATGCGGAACTCGGAGGGGCCGCTCTTCACCTCGAGGTAGTTGTTGTGCGCCTTCTTGAGCGTCACCTGCTGCTCGGGCAGGGCGCGGACGATCTCGTAGAGGTGGCGGGCGGAGACCGCGAGCGACCCCTCCTTCAGGATCTCGCAGCCCTCCTCGTGCTCGGAGGAGACGGCGAGGTCGAGGTCGGTCGCCGAGACGACGAGCTGGGCCTTCTTCGCCTCGAGCAGCACGTGCGAGAGGATCGGCATCGTGCTCTTCTTCTCCACGATGCCCTGCGAGCGGCCGAGGGCCCTCGAGAGCTCCGAGGTCGCGATCTTGAGTTCCATGAGAGATCCTCTTCTTTACTCTCTCGTCGTAACAGCAGGGGACGCGACTCCGTGGATAAGCCACTCTCGCGCGCGGAACGCCTCGGGTTTTCCGTCTGGAGAACCCTCTGGATCCGAGCGGGTCGAGGTTGTGTAGCGCGGCGCGAGAAAAGCTGTCAACAGCGGTCCACCGCGTGTCCCCGCGGTATTCGGCCCTCCGTCCACCGACGATCCACAGGGGGTCCGGCGGGGCCCGGCAAGGCGCGCGGGTCCGGCGGCGGGCGGCCGGGGAGCGCAGGGATGGACCCGGCGGCTCGAGGGGGATCCCAGGGGCCCGGCCGGCCGGGCGCCCGCGGCGAGACGCACGCGGAGGGGGTCCGGGGACCGCGGGGAGAAGGCGGGGGAGCGCGGGAGCTCGCCGCGGGCCGGGAGCGAGGGCCCAGCCGCGCCGCACGGGCGGGCGCCGCGATCGCGGGGTGGGACCGCGGGCCTCAGGGGGCCAGCTTGCCGGTGAGCGCGATGACCGCGGTCCTCACCTGATCGTCCGTCTCGATGAGGCTCTTCACCCGGTCGATCGCGGAGATGACCGTGGTGTGGTCCTTCTTGTTGAACTTCTCGGCGATGGCCTGGAGCTTCTCCTCGGCGAGGATGCGGCACAGGTGCATCGCGATCTGCCGCGGCAGGGCGATCTTCTGCTCGCGCGAGGCGCTCGTGAGCTTCGCGACGGTGAGGCCGTAGTGGGCGGCCACGACCTCCTGGATCCGTTCGATGGGCGGGCGGTAGCCCTCGGGCGGGATGACGTCGGAGAGGACGTCGCGGGCGAGCGGGACGGTGATGGGCTCCTGCTTCAGCGACGCGAAGGCCGCGAGGCGCATGAGGGCGCCCTCGAGGGCGCGCACGTTCGAGCGGATGTGCGTGGCGAGGAGGTCGGTCACGTCGTCGGGCAGCGCGATCGCCTCGACCTCGGCCTTCTTCTTGAGGATGGCGGCGCGCGTCTCGAACTCGGGGGGCTCGATGCGCACGCGCATGCCCCACTCGAAGCGGGAGCACAGCCGGTCGTCGAGCCCCTTCAGCTCCTTCGGCGAGCGGTCGGACGACAGCACGATCTGGACGTGGTGGTCGTGCAGGTCGTTGAACGTGTGGAAGAACTCCTCGGCGGTGCGGTCCTTGCCGGCGAGGAACTGCACGTCGTCCACGATGAAGGCGGAGCACTCGCGGTACTTGCGGCGGAACTCGTCGACGGTGCCCTTCTTGAGGGCGTCGATGAAGTCGTTCGTGTAGCGCTCGGAGGAGACGATCGCGACGCGGCCGCCGCCCTGCTTCTCGCAGATGGCGTGGGCGACGGCGTGCAGGAGGTGGGTCTTGCCGAGGCCGGAGTCGCCGTGGATGAAGAGCGGGTTCCAGGTGCGCCCGGGGTTCGCGGCGACGGCCTGGGTGGCGGCGAAGGCGAAGCGGTTCGACTCGCCGACGACGAAGGTCTCGAACGTGTAGCGCGGGTTCGGGCGGACGTCGCGGGGGTCCTGCAGCGGCGGGGGCGGGGTCGCCGCCGGCGGGCGTGCGGGCACGGGCGTCAGCGTGGCGCGATCGGAGGCGGCGCGGGGCGCCTCGTCCACGACGAAGGTGATGCGCAGGGGCTCGCCGGCCACGCCCGGGACGAACTCCTCGAAGAAGGCGCGGTAGTTGTCCTCGACGAAGTCCCGGTGGAAGCGGTCCGGCGCGGCGATCTGGAGGCGCCCGCCCTCGGCGGCGAGGGGGCGCAGGGGGGCGAACCAGCGGTCGTACGGTTCGCGGCGCAGGCGCGAGCGCAGGTAGGCGTCGATGCGGGCCCAGAGATCCTCGAGGGCTGTCCTCGCCTTGGCGCTCGCGGCTGCGTCCATTGCCTCTTCCCCCACCGTGCTTCGAAGAACAAAAGTGGCCCGTGCCACAGATCGGGAATCCGACTGCGGCGTCGCTCTCGCTCGGGCTTCGAGGAGTCGTGCGGGCCCGTGTTGCGCGGGGGCGGAAGTTAGCCAAGGTCGCGCGGAGTGATCAAGGCCGACGTGCATGACGCGCGAATCACGGGCCTTTCGCGATGGCTCTTTCGTGACGCCCGTCGCGCGTCCGACACCGGCCCGGGAAGTGCGCGTCATCCTTGACATCCCGCGGCTGATCGGGGAGTTTGCCCGCGCCATGAAGCGGACTTATCAGCCCAAGAAGCAGCGCAGGAACCGCACGCACGGTTTCCGGAAGCGATCCAAGACGCCGGGCGGGAAGAACGTCCTCAAGCGCCGGCGCGCGAAGGGACGCAAGCGCCTCGCGCCGTCGGCGCCGAAGAAGTAGCGCGTGCCTGTCCTCCGGAGCGAATGCGAGGGAGGATGACGCTGCCGAAGGCGGCGCGGCTGCGGCGCCGCCGGGAGTTCCTGCAGGTGCAGCAGCGCGGCCGGCGCCTCTACGTGGGAGAGGTCCTCGTCCTCGCCTTCGACGCCGGAGGGACCGGGCCGCGGATCGGGATCACGGTGTCCTCCAAGGTCGCGAACGCCGTCGCGCGAAACCGCGTGAAGCGCTGGGTGCGGGAGGCCTTCCGCGCGGTGCGCCGCGATCTGCCCGCCCTCGACCTCGTCGTGATCGCCCGCCGGGGCGCGCCCGCCATGGGCCTCGAAGGGGCGCGTCGGGCCCTCGAGGCGGCGCGGGACCGGCTCGCCGAGGAGGGGCGCGCGTGATCCGGGCCCTGCTCCTGCTCCTCGTGCGCGCCTACCGGCTCGTCTCGCCGGCGCTGCCGCCCGCGTGCCGCTTCTACCCGAGCTGCTCCGCCTACGCGGAGACGGCGCTCCGCCGCCACGGCGCGGCGAAGGGCTCCTGGCTCGCCGTCCGGCGGCTCGCCCGCTGCCATCCCTTCCATCCCGGCGGCATCGATCCGGTGCCCTGAAGCGAGGTTTTACCTTGGGTGACAATCGCCGCATCCTCTTCGCCACCGTGCTGTCGGTCGGCATCCTCGTCCTCTGGCAGGTGATCTTCCCGCCGAAGAAAGGGCCCGAGGTCCCGCCGCCGGCGGCCCCGCAGGCGGCGGCGCCTGCGCCCGCGCCCGGGGCGGCCCCGGCGGCCCCGGCCGTCCCCGCGCCCGCGCCCGACGCTCCCGAGGAGGTCGTCACGCTCGAGGGCCAGGGCTTCCGTGCGGCGTTCACGAGCCACGGCGGTGCGCTCAAGAGCCTCGTGCTCGAGGGCGAGAAGTTCCGCCGCGTGCAGGAGAAGAAGGACGTGCAGGTGGACCTCGTCCGGCTGGCGCACGGGCAGCCCTACCCGCTCGCGCTCGTCGCCTCGCCGGAGCTCGGGGGCGGGGCGGATCTCGCCGCCGACCCCGGCGCGCGGGCGCCCATGCGGATCGTCTCGAGGGCGGCGGACGCCGTCGTCTTCGAGGGGCGCGTCGGCGGCGTGAACGTGCGCAAGACCTTCCGGCTCACCGGGAAGGCCCACGAGCTCTCCGTGGAGATCGAGGTGACGGGCGCCGCAAGCCCGGGCGGCGTGGCCGTGCTCTTCCCCGCCTACACCCCGCCGGACGCCTCGAAGGGCGGCATGTTCTCCGGGCCGCCCCTCGACGTGGAGCACCCCGTGTGCCGCGCAGGCGGCGAGACGGAGCGGTTCGACCTCGGCGGCAAGGACGCGGGCGAGAAGCTGCCCGGCGCGGTCGAGTGGATCGGCGTCGACGCGGGGTACTTCATCGCCGCGGCGCACCCGAAGGAGCCGCTCGGCACCTGCGTCTTCGCGCGGGGCGCCGACAAGGGGACCGGCCTCGCGGCGCTGTACGTGCCGGTCGAGGGCGGCGAGCGGCGCATTTCACTATTGGTGTATGGAGGCGCGAAGGACCTCGACGCGCTGCGCGGCTACGGCCGGGCCTTCGACACCGCCATCAACTACGGCGCCATGGCCCGCCCCTTCGCGTTCTTCGCGCGGATCCTCCTCTACGTGATGCGCTGGTTCGAGAAGATCGCGAACAACTGGGGCGTCGCGATCATCCTGCTCACCCTGCTCGTGAAGGCGCTGCTCTACCCGCTCACCGCGAAGTCGATGAAGTCGATGAACGAGATGCGGAAGCTGCAGCCCGAGATCGAGAAGCTGAAGGCGAAGTTCGGGAGCGACCGGGAGAAGCTGAACCAGGCGACGATGCAGCTCTACCAGCAGCACAAGGTGAACCCGCTCGGCGGGTGCCTGCCGATGCTGCTCCAGCTCCCGATCTGGTTCGCGCTCTACGCGACGCTGCAGACCTCGGTCGAGCTGTACCGCGAGCCGTTCCTGTGGATGAAGGACCTCACCCGCCACGATCCCTACTTCATCCTGCCGATCGCGATGGGCCTCTCGTCCTTCCTCATGCAGAAGATCTCGCCGCAGCCGGCGGACAGCACGCAGGCGAAGATGATGCTCTACTTCATGCCCGGCTTCTTCACGCTCCTCATGCTGTTCGTGCCGGGCGGGCTCACCCTCTACATCTTCGTGAACAACGTGCTCTCGATCGCGCAGCAGCAGTGGCTCATGAAGCGGCAGGGCGCGCCCGCGCCGGCCCGGTAGCGGAGGACGCGATGGACGAGACGATCGGCAGGGAGGGCGCCCCGCCGCCGCGCGAGGCGCCGGAGAAGGTCGCGAAGGCGAAGGCCTTCTGCGAGGGGCTGCTCGAGCGGCTCGGCGCGGCGGTCGACGTCCTCGTGAAGGAGACGCCCGAGCAGATCGGCGTCTCGCTCACGGCCCGCGAGGGGAACACGGTCGAGCTCTCCTCGGCGCTCGTCGAGGCGGCGCAGTACCTCGTGAACCGCGTCGTGAACCCGCGCGCCGAGGGGCGCAAGTGGGTGAACCTCGACGTGGGAGGCTTCCGCGAGGAGGGCGACCCGGCGGTGAAGGCCATGGCCGAGCGGCTCGCGGCGGCCGCGAAGCGGACGGGCAAGGTGCTCGCCGTGGCGCCCATCAGCCCGCGCGAGCGGCGGCAGATCCACCTCGCGCTCGTCGACGCGGAGGGCGTCTCGACCCACAGCGAGGGCGAGGGCATCTTCCGCCAGCTGCTCGTCATCCCGTCGGAGAAGGGGCGCGCGTAGGCGTGGGGAAGCCCAAGACGAAGGCGGAGCGGCTCTTCTCGGCGGCGGTCGTCCGGCGCGCCTTCGAGCTCCAGGACGGCCACTACCGCGAGGGCTTCCGCTTCGTCTACGAGGGCGTGCTGCGCGATCTCGACCTGCGGGAGGACGAGGTGGAGGAGTACCTCGTCGCGCACCGCGCCGAGATCGAGGCGGCGATGGGGCGTCGCGGCGGCTAGCCGCGCGCGGCCGGGATGGAGCGCGCCTTCCACGACGCCCTGGGGCTCGGCCTCCGGACCTTCGGGCTCGCGGTCCCGGCCGAGGCGCTCCCGCTCCTCGAGCGGTACGCCGACCGGCTGCTCGCCTGGAACCGGAAGGTGAACCTCACCCGCATCACGGCGCCCGCCGAGGTCGCCGAGAAGCACCTCGTCGACTCGCTGCTCCTCCTCCCCGCCCTCGCCGGCGCGCGCACGCTCCTCGACGTGGGCGCGGGCGCCGGATTGCCCGGAGTCCCGCTCGCCTGCGTGCGGCGGGACCTCGCCGTCACCTGCTGCGACTCGGTGACGAAGAAGATCGCGTTCGTGAAGGCGGTCGCGGCCGAGCTCGCCGTGGACGTCCGCGCGGTGGCGGTCCGGGCCGAGGGCGCGCCGGAGCGCGAGCGGCTCCCGCGCGCCGACGCCGTCGTCTCGCGCGCGCTCGCGGACCCGGAGCTGTGGGTGCCGCTCGGCGCCGCCTACCTCGCCGAGGGCGGGCTCCTCCTCGCCATGCTCGGGCGCGAGGCGGACCGCGCGCGGCTCGAGGCGATCGGGCGCGCGTCGGGACTGGTCCTCGCCGGCCTCGAGACGTACGAGCTCCCCGTCTCCCGCTCCGCCCGCGCCATCGCCTCCTGGCGACGGGCCTAGCCAGCCGCACCCGCCCCACTCTCGCCGCCGCCTCGGCGGCTCCGTGTTCCACGTGGAACGTCGGGGCCCACGATCGGACCGCTCCGCGCGGCCGCCCGGCGCCCCCGCTCCGCCGCGGTGTGCTCGGCGCGCGCGGGCAGACCGGTTCGCGCGCGGAGGCGGAAGACCCGGCATGCGCGGCGCCGCAACTCGCGTCCGCAGTGGCGCTGCGCGCCTGCGGACGCTCGGACAAGCGGCGCCGCGCCCGGGCTGGCCGGTACGCGCGCGTCGGGCCGGTGGATGCGGGCGGGCGCGCCTGCGCGCGCGGCTTCGCGGTGGCGCCGGGCGGCCTTGCTGTGGGCGCGCGCGGGATCCACTGTCCACGGTCCGCGACGCGTTCGCTCATTCGGGGGCGCCTCGGTCCCCGGTGTTCCACGTGGAACCTTGGGGGCCGCTCGCGCGAACCGCTCCGCGCGGCCGCCCGGCGCCTCCGCTCCGCCGCGGTGTGCTCGGCGCGCCCGGACTGACCGGCCCGCGCGCGGAGGACGGGAGAGCCGGTAGGCGCGGCGGCGCAACTCGCGTCCGCAGTAGCGCTGCGCGCCTGCGGACGCTCGGACAAGCGCCGCCGCGCCCGGGCTCGCCGGTACGCGCGCGTCGGGCGGTGGATGCGGGCGGGCGCGCCTGCGCGCGCGGCTTCGCGGTGGCGCCGGGCGGCCTTGCTCTGGGCGCGCGAGCGCCGCGGCCTTCTAGCGGACCCACTCGACCGGACGCCGAGCGTGGCCCCGGGGCACCGCCCGACGGCGCACGCGCAGGCGCGCCACCCGAGCTCACGCGCTTCGCGCGCGTCACGGTCTCAACGTGCGCGGAGGCGGCTGTTTGAGCGCCGGCGCCGCGAAGCGACGCGGCGGCGCGAGTTCCGCCGGAGCGCCTACGCGTCGCGCGCTCCGCGCGCGGACCGGTGAGGCCGGGCGCGCCGAGCACCCTGCGCCGGGAGGGCGGAGCCCCGGGGCCGAGCGGGGGGAAGCTCGTCACGGCGCAGTGCGGGGCGGTCTCGTAGTGGTCGCGCGCGGAGCCTCAGGGTCGCGGACCTGCGAGGGGCTCACGCCCTCCGACGGGACCTCCCCGAGCGGCCGCCGAGCGTGGCCCCGGGGCACCGCCCGAGGGCGCACGCGCAGGCGCGCCACCCGCGCCGACCGCCCTCGCGCGCGTCACGGGCCCATCGGGCGCGGAGGCGGATGTCTGAGCGCCGGCGCCGCGAAGCGACGCGCCGGCGCGAGTTCCGCCGGAGCGCGGACGCGTCCCGCGGCTCCGCGCGCGGAGCGGGAAGACCGGGCGCGCCGAGCACCCTGCGCCAGGAGGGCGGAGCCCCGGGGCCGAGCGGGCGCTCGACGATCAGGGTTGACGGCGCGGCTTCGCGGGAGGGAACGGCGGCATTGCTCATGGCGCGCGCGGAGCGGGAAGACCGGGCGCGCCGAGCACCCTGCGCCGGGAGGGCGGAGCCCCGGGGCCGAACGGGCCTCCGAAAGGGACGGCAAGCGATTCCCGTGGGGAAGCGCCCGCTTGCCGGGGCTGTTCCACGTGGAACACGGAGGCCCGGTCCGACTGCCGGGGGGTCCTCATGGAGCGGCGTCAGAGGGATCGGGCAGAGTGACCGACGCCCGGCCGTCCCGGCCAGGCAGAAAACCAGAGGTGTAGCGCGTGTCGAACACAGGGCGTGGGGGGCTTCTCCCCGGGATGGAAGACGGGTCCATGAGCCGCATCCTGACCATCGCGAACCAGAAGGGCGGGGTCGGCAAGACGACGACGGCGGTGAACCTCGCCGCCTCGCTCGCCGCCGCGGAGCGCAGGACGCTCCTCATCGACGTCGACCCCCAGGGGAACGCCGGGAGCGCCCTCGGCGTCCGGCGCGACGACTCGGAGACCTCCATCTACGAGGTGCTGCTCGACGGGCTGCCCCTCGAGAAGGCCGTGCGCAAGACCGAGCTCAAGTTCCTCGACCTCGTGCCCGCCTCGAGGCACCTCGTCGGCGCCGAGCTCGAGCTCGCCGAGATCGAGGGGCGCGAGTACCGGCTGAAGCGCGCCGTCGATCCCGTGGCGGGGCAGTACGAGTACGTCGTCATCGACTGCCCCCCGTCGCTCGGGCTCCTCACCGTGAACGGGCTCGTCGCGGCGAAGGGCGTCGTCATCCCGCTCCAGTGCGAGTACTACGCGCTCGAGGGGCTCGCCGACGTCCTCAAGACGATCGAGCTCGTGCGGGCGAGCGCCAACCCCGAGCTCCACGTCGACGGGATCGTCCTCACCATGTTCTCGCCGAACAACCTCGCGAACCAGGTGGCCGACGAGATCCGGCGCACCTTCGCGGACCAGGTCTTCAAGACCGTGATCCCGCGGAACGTGCGGCTCTCCGAGGCGCCCTCCCACGGCAAGCCCATCCTGCTCTACGACGTCGCCTCGAAGGGCTGCCAGAGCTACCTCGAGCTCGCGCGCGAGGTCGCGACCCGCTTCGGCCAGGAAGGAGGCGTCGCGTGACGATCGCCGAGAAGCGCCGGCCCGCCCTCGGGCGCGGCATGGCGGCGCTGCTCTCCAACGCCGCGCCGCCCCCCTCGGCGGTGACCCCCATGGCGATCCCCGGGCGCACGCTGCTCATGCTCCCCATCGAGGCGATCGAGCGGAACCCGAACCAGCCGCGCAAGCGCTTCGAGGAGGCGAAGCTCGAGGAGCTCGCGTCGTCCATCCGCGAGCACGGCATCGTCGAGCCGATCCTCGTCCGGCGGGACGGGGGCCGCTACCGGATCCTCGCCGGCGAGCGCCGCTGGCGCGCCGCGCAGCGCGCCGGCCTCACCGAGGTCCCGGCGGTGCTGCGCGAGGCGAGCGAGCGCGAGGCGTTCGAGCTCGCCCTCGTCGAGAACCTCCAGCGCGCCGATCTGAACGCGATCGAGGAGGCCGAGGCCTACGAGGTGCTCCTCCAGGACCACGGGCTCACGCAGGAGAAGGTGGCAGAGCGCGTCGGCAAGGAGCGCTCCACCGTCGCGAACGCGCTCCGGCTCCTCAAGCTCCCCGAGGACGTGCGCGACCTCGTCCGCGGCGGGGAGCTCGACATGGGCCACGCCCGCGCGCTCCTCGGCCTCGAGGACCCGGAGGCGATCCGGAAGATGGCGCAGCGGGCGGTCCGGGAAGGACTCTCCGTCCGTGCCACCGAGGCGCTCGTCCGGCTCGCCTCCATGAAGGGGAAGAAGCGGGCCGCCCCGCCCGGAGAAACGCCCGCAATCCGGGCACTTGCTACGCGCCTGCAGCGCAGGCTGGGGGCCCGGGTGAGGGTCGTCCCCAAGTCCGCCGTTTCGGGCCGTCTCGAGGTCGAGTACACCTCCCTCGACGAGCTCGACGGAATACTCGCGAAGATAGGAGCGTAGTGAGAGGGTTCGCCGTCCGGTCCGGGCGGCCGCCCCGACATGCGGGGCAAGTCAACAGCGAGGAAGATGTCCTTACTGGAACAAGCTGCGGGAGGAGGCGACGTTGCCGGCGGTCGGCGCGGACGCACCCCTGGCGCCGCCCACGCCCACGAAGCCATCGAACGAGGAGCCGAGACCCATGGCCATGCTGAAGCGCGAAGAGATGTCCTCCATGCCCGCCGCGACGGGTGACCTGAACGCCCTGCTCGGGCGCGGCTCCGAGTTCGAGGGGAAGCTCACCTTCGAGGGCACCGTCCGCATCGACGGGAAGTTCACGGGCACCATCGTGACGAGCGACGTCCTCGTCATCGGCGAGGGCGCGAAGGTGAACGCCGAGATCAACTGCGGCAGCGTCATCGTCCACGGCGAGATCAACGGCAACGTGAAGGCGAAGGGCTCGGTGGAGCTGCACCACCCCGCGAAGATGCGCGGGAACCTCGAGACCCCCTCCCTCATGATCGACAAGGGCGTGATCTTCGAGGGGCAGTGCAAGATGGAGGGCGTCGAGAAGAGCAGCGGCGGCAGCGCGAAGCCCTCGCCGCTCCCGTCTCCCTCGCCCGTCCAGGCGCTGAAGCCGTAGCCCGCCTCAGTCACTGACCGTGAAACGCGAGCGGGCCCCTGCGAGGGGGCCCGCTCTCTTTTCCGCCGTCGTGGCGGCGGCCTCAGCTCACCTTCACCTGGATCGAGCGGGGCCGCGCCTCGAGGCGCTTCGGGAGCGTGACGACGAGCACGCCGTTCCTCGACTCGGCCTTGATCTTCTCCGCGTCCACCGTGCCGGGGAGCGCGAACGACCGGGTGAACGTCCCGTAGCCGAGCTCGATGCGGTGGTAGTTCTCGCGCCGCTCCTCCCGGTCGAGCTTCCGCTCGCCGCGCAGCGTGAGGACGCCGTTCTCGAAGCGGACGTCGACGTCCTTCGGCTCGACCCCCGCGAGCTCGAAGCGGAGCGTCACCCCCTCCTCGTCCTCGTAGATGTCGCACGCGGGGGTCCACCCCACCGACTCGCTGCCGCCGAAGCGGCGGTCCTCCAGCATGCGGGCCATGTCCTCCTGCAGCCGGGCCACGTCCCGGAAGGGATCCCATCTCGTCATGATCGCCATGGTTTTCGACCTCCTCTGGACGCAGCGAACGTAAGGCGAGCGCCGAGGCTGTCAAACCAGAGCTAAATGCTCGGACTCCGGGAGGCTTCCTCCCTTGACCGGGGTACCCGCACCGTGCTACGGAGCGCGTCCCTTATGATCATGGGTTCCATTGCCCGCCGGTATGCCAAGGCGCTGTTCGGTCTGGCCGTCGAGATGGGGCGCGTAGAGGCCTGGGCGAAGAGCCTCGAGTCCCTCCGGGAGGCCGTGGGCGCGTCCCCCGACCTTCGCGACGTCCTCTCGAACCCCGTCTACTCGAAGGAGCAGCGCCGCGCGATCGTCGAGAAGCTGGCGGCCGCCCTCTCGCTCGACCAGGAGCCGGCGCACCTTCTGTTCCTCCTCGGCGACCGCAACCGCCTCGAGTACCTCGCCGGGGTGGTCGAGACGTTCCGCGAGCTCGCCGATGCCCACCTCGGCCGGCTCCGCGCGAAGGTCACCTCGGCGGTGAAGCTCGACGACGCCGCCGCCCAGGCGATCGCAGCCGAGCTCTCGCGCAAGCACGGGGCGAACGTGCTCGTGGAGCGCGTCATCGACCCGACCCTCCTCGGTGGCGTGATCGCCCAGGTCGGCAGCCTGATCTACGACGGCAGCGTCCGCACGCAGCTCGAGGACCTCCGCAAGCAGCTGAAGCAGTAAGGCCTCTTCACAGAACGCGAAACACCTCCGGAGACCCGCAAGATGGAAATCCGCGCCGACGAGATCAGCCGCATCATCCGCGAGCAGATCAAGGACTACGGGAAGAAGGTGGACGTCGCCGAGACCGGGAGCGTGCTCTCCCAGGCCGACGGCGTCGCCCGCATCTACGGCCTCGCCGGAGCCGCCGCGGGCGAGCTGCTCGAGTTCCCGCACGGCGTGCGCGGCCTCGTCCTCAACCTCGAGGAGGACAACGTCGGCGCCGCCATCATGGGCGAGTTCGAGCACATCCGCGAGGGCGACCCGGTGAAGCGCACCGGCAAGATCGCCGAGGTGCCGGTCGGCGAGGAGCTGCTCGGGCGCGTGGTGGACGGCCTCGGCAACC
This sequence comes from uncultured delta proteobacterium, assembly GCA_963737085.1. GTDB lineage: Bacteria > Myxococcota > Myxococcia > Myxococcales > Anaeromyxobacteraceae > Anaeromyxobacter. Next base: position 611,154 of record CAVTRR010000009.1, on the reverse strand, counting down.
CCATCGACGGCCGCGGCCCCATCAACGCGAAGCAGACCCGCAAGATCGAGATCAAGGCCCCCGGCATCGTGAAGCGCAAGAGCGTCCACGAGCCGATGCAGACCGGCCTCAAGGCCATCGACGCCCTCGTGCCGATCGGCCGCGGCCAGCGCGAGCTCATCCTGGGCGACCGCCAGACCGGCAAGACCGCCGTCGCGCTCGACACGATCATCAACAACAAGGGGCAGAACCTCCACTGCTTCTACGTCGCCATCGGGCAGAAGCAGTCCACCGTGGCGCGCGTCGTCGACACGCTCAAGAAGCACGGCGCGATGGAGTACACGACGGTGGTCGCGGCGAACGCCTCCGACCCCGCCCCGATGCAGTACCTCGCGCCGTACACCGGCGTCACGATGGCGGAGTACTTCCGCGACACCGGCCGCCACGCCCTCATCGTGTACGACGACCTCTCGAAGCAGGCCGTCGCGTACCGCCAGCTCTCCCTGCTCCTCCGCCGCCCGCCGGGCCGCGAGGCGTACCCGGGCGACGTCTTCTACCTCCACAGCCGCCTGCTCGAGCGCGCCGCGAAGCTCTCCGACAAGGAGGGCGGCGGCTCGCTCACCGCGCTCCCCATCATCGAGACGCAGGCCGGCGACGTGTCGGCGTACATCCCGACGAACGTCATCTCCATCACCGACGGTCAGATCTTCCTGGAGTCGAGCCTCTTCTACCAGGGCGTTCGTCCGGCCATCAACGTCGGCATCTCCGTCTCCCGCGTCGGCGGCTCCGCGCAGATCAAGGCGATGAAGCAGGTCGCCGGCTCGCTCAAGCTCGAGCTCGCCCAGTACCGCGAGCTCGCCGCCTTCGCGCAGTTCGGCTCCGACCTCGACAAGTCGACCCAGGACACCCTGGCCCGCGGCGAGCGCCTCGTCGAGCTCCTCAAGCAGGGGCAGTACCAGCCGCTCCCGGTCGAGAAGCAGGTCATCCAGATCTACGCCGCGACCCAGAAGGACGAGGGCGGGCAGAACTGGATCCGCAGCGTCCCGACCGAGCAGGTCGTCCGCTACATGAAGGAGCTCATCGAGTTCCTCGACGGCCGGCACCCGGACATCGCGAAGTCGATCGCCGAGAAGAAGGCCCTCGACGACGGCATCCGCAAGGCGCTCGACGGCGCGCTCCGGGAGTTCCGCGGCGTCTTCCAGGCCGAGGCGTAAAGCGAGGACACCGTGCCCTCCCTGCGCGACATCCGGAATCGCATCAGCTCGGTCAAGTCGACCCGGCAGATCACGAAGGCCATGAAGATGGTGGCCGCGGCGAAGCTCCGCCGCGCCCAGGACGCCATCCTCAAGACGCGCCCCTACGCCCGGCTGCTCGACGAGGCGCTCTCGCGCATCGCCGCGCGCGCCGCCGCCGACGAGGTGGTGGCGCACCCGCTGCTCGCGCCGCGCGTCCAGCGCCGCGCCGAGGTGGTCGTCATCACGAGCGACCGCGGCCTCGCCGGGGGCTTCAACTCCAACATCTCCCGGCGCACGCAGCGCTTCCTCACCGAGAGCGGCGACCGCTTCGAGCGCGTCGAGCTCGCCACCATCGGCCGCAAGGGGCGCGAGTACTTCAAGGCCCGCAAGATCGACGTCCGCAAGGACTTCACGGGCGTGCACGCGAACCTGCGCTACGAGAAGGCCGAGGCGATCGCCGCCGAGTACACGGCGCGCTACCTCGCCGGAGAGGTGGACGCCGTCTTCCTCGCCTTCAACGAGTTCAAGAGCGCCATCTCGCAGACGCCGGTGCTGTTCCAGCTCCTCCCCGTCGAGACGCCCGCGGAGGCGAAGGAGGCGGCTCCCACCTCGCCTTCGCTCGGTGGGACGAGCGGCATCGACTTCAAGTACGAGCCCTCCCGCGAGGCCCTCCTGCGGGACCTCCTCCCCCGCCACCTCGCCACGCAGGTGTGGCGCGCGCTCCTCGAGTCGGCCGCGAGCGAGCACGGCGCCCGCATGAGCGCCATGGAGTCCGCGACGAAGAACGCGGAGGAGATGATCGGGCTGCTGACCCTCCAGTACAACCGCGCCCGCCAGGCCTACGTCACCAAGGAGCTCATGGAGATCGTGGGCGGCGCCGAGGCGCTCAAGTAAGGCTTTTCCGGAAAGGAAGACATGTCCACCGCGACCAGCGTTCAGAACGGCAGGATCACCCAGGTCATCGGCCCCGTCGTCGACGTCGAGTTCCCGCCCGGCGGGCTGCCTGACATCTACACGGCGCTCTCGGTGACGAACCCCGGCATCGACGCCCGCCAGGACAACCTCGTCATCGAGGTCTCCCAGCACCTCGGCGAGAACACCGCGCGCTGCATCGCCATGGACTCGACCGAGGGCCTCGTGCGCGGCATGGCCGTGAAGAGCACGGGCGCGCCCATCTCGATGCCGGTCGGCAAGGAGGTGCTCGGCCGCATCCTGAACGTCATCGGCGAGCCGGTGGACGAGCGCGGCGAGGTGAAGGCGACGCGCAGGCTCCCCATCCACCGCGCCCCGCCCTCGCTCGTCGATCAGAACGTGAAGATCGAGTCGTTCGAGACGGGCATCAAGGTCATCGACCTGCTCGCCCCGTACCTGCGCGGCGGCAAGATCGGCCTGTTCGGCGGCGCCGGCGTCGGCAAGACCGTGCTCCTCATGGAGCTCGTGAACAACGTCGCGAAGAAGCGCGGCGGGTTCTCGGTGTTCGGCGGCGTGGGCGAGCGGACCCGCGAGGGCAACGACCTCTACCACGAGATGATCGACTCGGGCGTCATCAACAAGGACGACCTGAACAAGAGCCAGTGCGTGCTCGTGTACGGCCAGATGAACGAGCCGCCGGGCGCGCGCGCCCGCGTGGCGCTGTCGGCGCTCACCGTCGCGGAGTACTTCCGCGACGTGGAGAAGCGCGACATGCTCCTCTTCATCGACAACATCTTCCGCTTCACCCAGGCGGGCTCCGAGGTGTCGGCGCTCCTCGGCCGCATCCCCTCCGCCGTCGGCTACCAGCCCACCCTCTCCACCGAGATGGGCGAGCTGCAGGAGCGCATCACCTCCACGAAGGACGGCGCCATCACCTCGGTGCAGGCGATCTACGTCCCCGCCGACGACCTCACCGACCCGGCCCCGGCGACCGCGTTCGCCCACCTCGACGCGACCACGGTGCTCTCCCGCAAGCTCACCGAGATCGGCATCTACCCCGCCGTCGACCCGCTCGACTCGACCTCGCGCATCCTCGACCCGCTCGTCGTCGGCGCGGAGCACTACGCCGTCGCGCGCGAGGTGCAGGAGACCCTGCAGCGGTACAAGGACCTGCAGGACATCATCGCCATCCTCGGCATGGACGAGCTCTCCGAGGACGACAAGCTCACCGTGGCCCGCGCCCGCAAGGTGCAGCGCTTCCTCTCGCAGCCGTTCGACGTCGCGAAGCAGTTCACGGGCAACGAGGGCAAGTACGTCGAGCTGCCCGACACGATCCGCGGCTTCAAGGAGATCGTGGAGGGCAAGCACGACGACCTCCCGGAGCAGGCCTTCTACATGGTCGGCGGCATCGAGGAGGCGGTCGAGAAGGCGAAGAAGCTGGCCGCGGGGTAACCGATGGCGCTCACCCTCGACATCGTGACGCCCGAGCGGCGCGTGCTGTCCGTCACCTGCGACGAGGTGCGGGCCCCTGGCGTCCAGGGCGGCTTCGGCGTCCGGCAGGACCACGAGCCGTTCATGACCGCCCTCCAGCCGGGCCGGCTCACCTACGTCGAAGGCGGCCGCGAGCACCACTACGCGGTGGGCGGCGGGTTCCTGCAGGTCGCCGACAACAAGGTGGTCGTCCTCGCGGACACCGCCGAGGCGGCCGCGGACATCGACGTGGAGCGCGCGCACCGGGCCTTCCAGGAGGCGCAGGAGCGGCTCCTCCAGCTCACCGAGCAGGACGAGAACCACCCCGTCGAGGCGGCGCGCGTGCGCCGCGCGGCGGCGCGGCTCGTCGTCGCCGGCAAGTAGGGCCGCCCCCGGGCGGCGCCGCGCGGGGAGGGCTCTTCGGGCCCTCCCCGTTGCCGTTTCGGGGGCCGTGCGCGTCCGCCCCAAAACCCCCGTGGATCCGGCCCCCAAGACGGCGCGCGCCGAGGCAAAACCCCTTGAAACCCCGGGGGAATCCCGCTACAACCGACCTTCCGCCCGGGCCCGTGTCTCCCCCTCCCGGCGGCGCGCCCGTCCATGCCCGACGAGACCCTGCCTCCTCCTCCGCCCGACGCAGCGCCGCCCCCGCCGCCCGACGGTCACCGCAACCAGGTCGCCATCGAAGACGAGATGCGCAAGTCGTATCTCGACTACTCGATGTCGGTCATCATCGGCCGCGCGCTCCCCGACGTGCGCGACGGCCTGAAGCCGGTGCACCGCCGCGTGCTCTACGCGATGCACACCGAGGGGCTGCACCACAACAAGCGCTACTCGAAGTGCGCCGGCGTCGTCGGCGAGGTGCTGAAGAAGTACCACCCCCACGGCGACGCCTCGGTCTACGACGCGCTCGTCCGCCTCGCGCAGGACTGGAACCTGCGCTACCCGCTCATCGACGGGCAGGGCAACTTCGGCTCCGTCGACGGCGACCCCGCCGCGGCCTACCGGTACACCGAGTCGCGCCTCGAGAAGCTCGCCGACTTCCTCCTCGCCGACATCGACAAGGAGACGGTGGACTGGGGGCCGAACTTCGACGACTCCACGGTCGAGCCGCTCGTCCTCCCCACGCGCTTCCCGAACCTGCTCGTGAACGGGTCGGCCGGCATCGCGGTCGGCATGGCGACGAACATCCCGCCCCACAACATGGGCGAGGTGATCGACGCGGTGATGCACCTCGTCGAGCACCCGAAGGCGACCGTCGCGGAGCTCATGCGCTTCATCCCCGGCCCGGACTTCCCCACCGCGGGGATCATCCTGGGGCGCGACGGGATCCGCGCCGCCTACGAGAAGGGGCGCGGCAACATCCAGGTGCGGGCCCGCGCGTCGATCGAGGTCCACCCGCGCACCGAGCGCGAGGCGATCGTCGTCACCGAGATCCCGTACATGGTGAACAAGGCGAAGCTCGTCGAGCACATCGCCGAGCTCGTCCGCGAGAAGAAGATCGAGGGCATCTCCGACCTGCGCGACGAGTCGTCGCGCGAGGGGATGCGCATCGTCGTCGAGCTGAAGCGCGACGCGATGGCGCAGGTGGTCCTGAACAACCTCTACGCCCACACCGCGATGCAGAGCGGCTTCGGCGTGATCCTGCTCTCCATCGACGGCGGGCAGCCGCGCATCCTCACGCTGAAGGAGATGCTCGAGCGGTTCGTCGCGCACCGGCGCGACGTGGTGACCCGCCGCACGCGCCACGAGCTCCGCAAGGCGCGCGAGCGCGAGCACATCCTGCTCGGCCTGCAGATCGCCCTCGACCACATCGACGAGATCATCGAGCTCATCAAGAAGGCGGAGGACCGCGACACCGCCCGCGACGGCCTCATCACGCGGTTCGGCCTCTCCGAGCTCCAGTCGAAGGCGATCCTGGAGATGCAGCTCCAGCGCCTCACCGGCCTCGAGCGCCAGAAGATCCTGGACGAGCTCGGCGAGGTGCAGAAGCTCGTCACGCGCCTGAAGGAGATCCTCGCCTCGGAGAAGGTGCTGCTCGAGGTCATCGTCCAGGAGCTGAAGGAGGTGCGGCAGCTCTTCGCCGACGAGCGCCGCACCGAGATCCAGGGGGAGACCACCGACCTCTCCACCGAGGACCTCATCGCCGAGGAGGAGATGGTCGTCACCGTCTCCCACGCCGGGTACGTGAAGCGCAACCCCGTGTCGCTCTACCGCGCGCAGCGGCGGGGCGGGCGCGGCAAGACCGGCGCGGTGGCGCGCGACGAGGACTTCCTCGAGAGCCTGTTCGTCGCCTCCACGCACAGCTACCTGCTCGTCTTCTCCGACAAGGGGAAGGTCTACTGGCTCAAGGTCCACGAGATCCCGCAGGCGGGGCGCGCCGCCCGCGGCAAGCCCATCGTGAACCTCGTCCACACCGCGCAGGGCGAGAAGATCGCCGCCATCCTGCCGGTGCGGCGGCTGCCGGAGCCCGCGGGCGGCGCCGAGGAGAGCGAGGCGCCGGACGCCGGCGACGAGAAGGTGGAGGCGGCGCCGGCCGAGGGCCAGCAGTTCGTCTTCATGGCCACGCGGCGCGGCCTCATCAAGAAGACCCGCCTCGACCAGTTCGCCCGGCCGCGCGCGGCCGGCATCATCGCCCTCGGCATCGAGGACGGCGACGAGCTCATCTCGGCGAGGCTCACCGACGGCGGGAGCCACGTGCTCCTCTCCACCGCCCGCGGCATGTCCATCCGCTTCGAGGAGTCGGACGTGCGGCCGATGGGGCGCACCGCCTACGGCGTGAAGGGCATCACCCTCGACGAGGGCGACGCCGTGGTCTCCGCCGAGACGCTCCCCGCGGACGACTCCGCCGCCGGCGTCACCATCCTCACCGTGACCGCCAACGGCTACGGCAAGCGGACCGAGCTCGGCGAGTACCGCGTCCAGAGCCGCGGCGGGAAGGGGATCATCACCATCAAGACGACGGAGCGGAACGGCTCCGTCGTCGCGGCCGCGGCGGTCTCCGACGCCGAGGAGGTGATGCTCATCACGAACCGCGGCATGCTCATCCGCATGCCGTCGAAGGGCATCAGCGTCATCGGCCGCAACACCCAGGGCGTGCGGCTCATCGCGCTCGAGTCGAAGGACGAGCAGGTCGTGGGCGGGGCGCGCGTGGCCGAGACCACCCCCGAGGCCGAGGCGGCGGGCGTCCGCGAGGAGCCCGTCGGGCAGGCGCCCGTCGAGAGCGCGCCGGCGGACGAGGAGGGCGGCGAGGGCGGCGGCGCGCCCCCGGAGGAGCAGGGGTGAGCGGCCGCGCGGGGCGCACCCGGCGCGCGCGGCGGCTCGGCGCGGGCGCGGCGGTGCTCGCCGCGGCGCTGCTCCTCGCCTGCGGCTCGGCGGAGCGCCGGCTCGAGGAGGCCACCACGCTCCGCCACGCCGGCGACGCGAAGGGCGCGCTCGCGGGGTACAAGATCCTCCTCGCCGACCTCGGCGAGGGGCCGCTCCCCGCGGGCGAGGCGGCCGTGCGGGCGAAGGCGCTCCGCGCCGCGGGCGACGTCTCCTACCTCGAGCTCGGCGACTACACCGGCGCCCTCTCCTACTACCGGCGCGTCGTCTCGCTGCAGCCCGGCGGGCGCGAGGCGCACGAGGCGCGCGGCGTCATCGGCGACATCTACCGCGACCGCCTCAACGACCCGCTCGCCGCCATCGCCCAGTACGCGGACGTCGCCTCGTCCGAGTCGCCGCTCGCGCCGAAGTTCCAGCTCGAGGTGGCGAAGGGCTACCTCGGCCTCGGGCGCTACGACCAGGCGCGCACCGAGGCGCGCATCCTCCGCGAGAAGTGGCCCGCCCACGAGCTCGCCGACGAGGCCCAGCTCATCGCCGGCCAGGCCTGGGCCCTCGAGGGCCGCGACGACGAGGCGCTCGGCGCGTTCCAGGCGCTCATCGACCGCAAGCCGCGCCCCGAGCTGGCCGCGCGCGCGCTCGAGGCGCAGGCCCACATCCACGCGCAGGCCGGCCGCTTCGACCGGGCCCTCGAGCTGTACGCCCTCGCCCTGCCGTCGCACCCGAACCCGGACGCCATCCGCACCAACATCGAGGCGGTGCGCGAGCGCCGCGAGAAGGCACGCCCCGCGACGCCGGGCGACCGCGCCGCCGCGTTCGACGAGCGCAAGGTGAAGCCGAGCCCCAGGGAGGCACCGTGAAGACCGAGCTGTCCGAGAAGCTGTTCGCGAAGGCCCAGACCCTCTTCCCCGGCGGCGTGAACAGCCCCGTGCGCGCCTTCAAGGGCGTGGGCGGGACGCCGCGCTTCATCGCGCGCGCGCGCGGCAGCCACCTCTTCGACGTCGACGGGAACGACTACGTCGACTACGTGCTGTCGTGGGGCCCGATGATCGTCGGCCACTGCCACCCCGAGGTGATGCGCGAGGTGCAGGACGCGATGAAGGACGGCTCCTCCTACGGCGCCCCCTCGCCCCGCGAGATCCAGCTCGCCGAGCTCGTGCGCGAGCGGATGCCCTGGGTCGAGAAGATGCGCTTCGTCTCCTCGGGCACCGAGGCGACCACCTCCGCCATCCGCGTGGCGCGCGGGTTCACCGGGCGCGACGACATCCTCAAGTTCGACGGCTGCTACCACGGCGCGGGCGACGCGCTGCTCGTCAAGGCGGGCTCCGGCGTCGAGACCCTCGGGCTGCCGGACTCCCCGGGGGTGCCCGCCGACCTCGCGAAGCACACCCTCACGCTGCCGTACAACGACCTCGCCGCCGTCCAGAAGCTGTTCGGCGAGCGCGGCGACAGGATCGCCGCGGTCATCGTCGAGCCCGTGGTCGGCAACATGGGCGTGCTCGTGCCGAAGGCCGGCTACCTCCAGGGCCTCCTCGACGTGTGCCGCAAGCACGGCGCGCTCCTCATCGTCGACGAGGTGATGACGGGCTTCCGGGTCTCCTCCGGCGGCGCCTGCGGCCTCTACGGGATCCGGCCGGACCTCGTCACCTTCGGCAAGGTGATCGGCGCGGGGCTCCCGGTGGGCGCCTTCGGCGGCCGCGCCGACGTGATGGACCGGGTGGCGCCCGCGGGCCCCATCTACCAGGCGGGCACGCTCAGCGGGAACCCGATGGCCATGGCGGCGGGGCACGCCTCCCTGAGGCTCATGACCCAGGCGGCCTACGAGAAGCTCGAGCGGCTCGGCGCCGCGCTCGCGGACGGGCTCGCCGAGGCCGCCCGGGCCGCGAAGGTGCCGGTGCAGGTGAACCGCGTCGGCTCGATGCTCACGGTCTTCTTCTCGGAGAAGCCGGTCTTCGACGCGGCGAGCGCCCGCGCCTGCTCGACGAAGCGCTTCGCCGCCTTCTTCCACGCGCTCCTCGAGCACGGGGTGTACTTCCCGCCCTCGCAGTTCGAGGCGGCGTTCCTCTCGACCGCGCACACCGAGGACGACCTCGAGGCGACGCTGCGCGCCGCGGCGGCGGGGTTCGCGGCGGCGGCGAAGGTCGCCTAGCGATGGCCGACGGGGCGGCCGCCTTCGCCGGGCGCTTCGCGCCGCCGGAGGGCGTCGCCTACCTCGACGCCGCGAGCCAGGGGCCGCTCCCCCTCGCGGCCTCCAGGGCCGGGCGCGAGGCCCTCGCCCTGAAGGAGCGCCCCTGGAAGATCACGACCCAGACCTACGTGCAGGTCGTCGCCGAGGCGCGCGCGCTCGCGGCGCGGCTCCTCGGCGCGCGCGAGGAGTCGGTCGCCCTCGTCACCGGCGCCGGCCAGGTGGTGAACGCGGTGGCGCGCGGGCTCGACCTCGGCGAGGGGGACGAGGTGCTCCTCCCCCGCCACGAGTTCCCCTCGAACGACCTGCCCTGGCGCTGGCTCGCCCGCCGCGGCGTGGCCGTGCGGGTGGTCGAGCCCGACGACCCGAGCGGCGCGGTCTCGGCGGCCCGGCTCGCCGCCGAGATCGGCCCGCGCACCCGGGTGGTCGCCTTCGCCCACGTCTCCTACCTGCACGGCGGGCGCATCGACCCGAGCCCGGTGGTGGAGGCGGCGCGCCGGGTGGGCGCGGTGACGGTGGTGGACGGGAGCCAGGCGGCGGGGGCGCTCCCCTTCGACTTCGGCGCGGCCGGCGTCGACGTGTACGCGGCGAGCGGCTACAAGTTCCTGCTCGGGCCGTACGGCTCGGGCGTGGGGCTCTTCTCGCCGCAGGTCGTGGACCGCATCGCGGTCGGCGACGTGAGCTGGTGGGCGGTGAAGGGGGCGGAGGACTTCAACCACCTGCCCGACGCCGTCGAGATGAAGCCGGGCGCGCAGCGCTGGGACGCCCACGAGCCGGCGAGCTTCAACAACCTCATGCCGCTCGCGGAGTCGCTGCGCCTGCTCCTCGAGGCGACCCCCGCCCTCGTCCAGGCCCACGCGCGGGCCCTCGGCGACCGCATCCTGGCGCGGTTGCCCGCGGGGCTCGCCCCGGCGAGCCCGGAGGACCCCTCCCAGCGCAGCCACATCCTCTGCCTGCGGGGGGTCTCCCCCGCCGCGACCGCGGCCGCCTTCGAGCGGCTCCGGGCGGCGCGGGTGGCGGTCGCCCTGCGCGGCGATCGGCTGCGGATCTCGCCGCACCTCTACAGCACGGAGGCCGACGCGGATCGGCTCCTCGAGGCCCTCGCCGGACAGGGCTGACCCGAACGGCCCCAGGGGGGCGGGAGGGCATTGACCTCGCGGGGCGCCCCTGCTATACGGGCGTGCCCTTCGCCACGCGGAAAGCCCGGATGTTCCGGGCGATTCCACGAGCGGAGCGGCTCCGGAGGCGAAGTGGCCGGTCCCGACGATCGAGAGCGCGGGCCGGACGACGAGAAGGGGCTCTCGAACCTCGCGGAAGGCTATCGCAAGGCGTCCCCCTACATCGCGGCGTCGACGAGCCTCGTCGCCGCGGTGGGAGTCTTCACCGGGCTCGGCATCTGGCTCGACCGGAAGCTCGACACGACGCCCTGGCTCACGCTCGCCGGGGTGATCGTCGGGATGACCGGCGGGTTCATCAGCTTCTTCAAGACGGTCCTCGGCAAGAGATGAAGCACCAGCTCGCCACCGCCGCCCTCGCCCTCGGGTTCGTCCTCGCGGCGCTCGCCTCCGGCTCGTACCGGCGCGGCGCGCTCGTCGGGGCGGCGATCTCGGGGCTGACCGCGCTCGCCTCGATCGTGGCGATGGACCGCTTCGCCCGCTCCGGCGCGAAGCCGGTCCAGCGGGCGCTCGCCGTCATGACCGTCACCTTCCTCGCGCGCATCGTGCTCGTCGCCGTCGGGACGATCCTCGTCGTGCGCGCCGGGGAGAGCGCCGTCGCCTTCGTCGTCGCCTTCTTCGTGCCCTACTTCGTCTTCGCCGCCGTCGAGGGCGCCTTCGTTCACTCCCTCAACCGGGGAACGGGACCGACCGCATGACCGCCACCCTCCTCACCCTCGCCCTCAGCCTCTCGCTCGCCCAGCACGGCGATCACGGCGCGGCCGCCGTCGAGCCGGCCGCCGCCGTCGCGCCCGCGGAGGGCCACGTCGCCCCGGCCCCCGAGCCGCACGTCGCGACCCCGGCGGAGGGGCACGGCGAGGCGCAGGCCCACGGCGAGCCCGCCCACGGCGAGGCGGCCGGCCACGAGGGCGCCGCGCACGACGAGAGCCTCGGCACCGTGATGATGCACCACGTCGCGGACGGCTTCCTGATCGAGCACCCCGGCGTGTGCGAGAGCCCCCACGCCGCGAAGCCCGCGGACCGCCCCTCCCAGCTCCGCTGGGACTGCGAGCTCGATCTGCGCGCCGTGTTCGGCACGAAGTGGGAGAAGCAGGCCGACGGAACCGAGAAGAACGTCGCGGGGCCGCTCGTCTTCGGGTCGCTCGACATGACCCCGACGAAGCACGTCGTGATGATGTGGGTCGCCTCCCTGATCCTCGTCCTCGTGGTGCTCGGGAGCCTGCGCAGGAAGAGCGTGGTCCCGAGCGGCCTCTACAACTTCGTGGAGATGCTGGTCCAGTTCGTGCGGAACGAGATCGCCGTGAAGAACATCGGCGAGAAGGACGCGGACCGCTTCGTCCCCTACCTCGTCTCCGCCTTCTTCTTCATCCTCTTCCTGAACCTCTTCGGGCTCGTGCCCTTCGCCGCCACCGCGACCGCGAACATCTCGGTCACCGTGATGATGGCGCTCTTCACCTTCGTCATCACGCAGTACGCGCAGATCAAGGCGCAGGGGATCGGCGGCTACCTCGCCCACCTCACCGGCGGCGTGCCGAAGTCGCTCGCCCCGCTCTGGTTCATCATGGTGCCGGTCGAGATCCTCGGCCTCTTCACGAAGCCCTTCGCCCTCACCGTCCGTCTCTTCGCGAACATGGTGGCGGGCCACTTCGTGATCCTCGCCCTGCTCGGCCTCATCTTCGCGCTGAACTCGCAGTGGATCGCGCTCGCGTCGGTGCCGATGGCGCTCTCGATCTTCATGCTCGAGCTCTTCGTCGCCTTCGTGCAGGCCTACATCTTCACCATGCTCTCCTCGCTCTTCATCGGGGCCGGGGTCGTCGTCCACCACGGCCACGACGATCACGGGCACGGGGAGCACGGTCACGCCGGGCCCGGCATGGGCTCGGAGCACGCCTCTCACGTGGCGGGGGCGTCCCCCGGCCATGGGTAGTCGAGCGCCGCACGCGCCCCGGGAACGAGCGGCCCGGCAATCCCGCCCGACACGCTGAAACGCAGGAGAAGAACCCATGAACGCAGTCGCTCTCGCCTTCCTGTCCGCCGGCTTCGGCGCCGGCCTCGCCGTCCTCGGCGCCGGCCTCGGCATCGGCAAGCTCGCCGCCGCCGCCATGGAGGGCTCCGCCCGCCAGCCCACCGCCGCGGGCGACATCCGCACCTCGATGATCATCGCGGCCGCCCTCATCGAAGGCGCGACGCTCTTCGCGATCGTCGTCTGCCTGCTCCTCGCCCTCACCAAGGCCGTCTAAGGACCGTTCCGCGAGAGCGGAGCGCCACGAACCCACGGAGCACGTCGCCATGACCTCCTTCGCGACCCTCACGCCGGTGCTCGCCGCCGGCGGCATCGCCGACATCAACCCGGGCCTCACGCTCTGGACGGGCATCACGTTCCTCGTGCTGCTCATCGTCCTCGGCAAGTTCGCCTGGGGGCCGATCGTCAGGATGCTGGCCGAGCGCGAGCGGACCATCCGCGACGCCATCGACTCCGCGAAGAAGGAGCGGGCCGAGGCGGAGAAGCTGCTCGGCGAGCAGAAGGCCTCGCTCGTCCGCGCGCAGCGCGAGGCCGCCGAGCTCGCCCGGCGGAACCAGCAGGAGGTGGAGGCGCTCCGCCAGGAGCTCACCGCCCGCGCCCGCAAGGAGGCGGACGAGCTCGTCGCGACCGCCCGGCAGCAGATCGCCGAGGAGGTCTCGAAGGCCCGGGCCGACCTCAAGGCCCAGGTCGCCGACCTCGCCATCGAGGCGGCCGGCCGGCTCGTGAAGGCGAACCTCGACGACAAGACCCAGCGGGCCCTCGTCGAGGAGTACATCGCGCAGCTCCCGGCGAACCGCGCGGCCTAGCGCCGCGCCGCCCGAAGTTCGCGCTCCGGCGGGCCCCCGCGTCCGCCGGAGCGCTTTCGTTTGGCGTCGTATCGGGGGGGCACTCGGTTCGTCCTGCGCTTCGCGGGGCGGACCTCGCGCCCCCCCGAACCCCCCGCTCGCTCCGGGGCAGCCTCCTCCGGCTGCCCCTGCGCTCGCATCGCAATAGAGAGAACGCGACATGGGCCTCTCCATCGGCATCGTCGGCCTCCCGAACGTCGGGAAGTCGACCCTCTTCAACGCGCTCCTCGGCGCCGCCCAGGCGGCCGCCGCGAACTACCCGTTCTGCACGATCGAGCCGAACGTGGGCGTCGTCCCCGTGCCCGACCCGCGCCTCGACCGGCTCTCGGCGATGTTCGAGCCGAAGAAGACCACCCCCACCACCCTCGAGTTCGTGGACATCGCCGGCCTCGTCGCCGGCGCGTCGAAGGGGGAGGGGCTCGGCAACCAGTTCCTCGCGAACATCCGCGAGGTGGACGCCGTGGCCCACGTGCTGCGCTGCTTCGCGGACCCCGACGTCGTGCACGTCTCCGGGAAGGTCGATCCCCGGGGCGACAAGGACGTCGTGGACACCGAGCTCATGCTGAAGGACCTCGAGCAGGTCGAGCGGCGGCGCGAGCGGGCCCAGAAGGACGCCAAGGCCGCCGGCAAGCCCGGCGAGCTCGCCAAGCAGGAGCTCGCCATCCTCGATCGCGTGAAGGCCGGCCTCGAGGCGGGTACGCCGGTGCGCGCGCAGAAGCTCTCCGACGACGATCGCGCGGTCGTGCGCGGCCTCTTCCTCCTCACCGCGAAGCCCGTCCTCTACATCGCGAACGTGGACGACGCCCAGCTCGGCAAGGAGGGCTCGGACCCCGCCATCCTCGCGGTGCGGGCCATCGCCGACGCCGAGGGCGCGCCGATGGTCGAGATCTCCGGGAAGGTCGAGTCGGAGCTCGTCGCGCTCGCCGAGGCGGAGCGCAAGGAGTACCTCGACGCCCTCGGCCTCGCGGAGCCCGGCCTCGACCGGCTCGTGCACGCCGGCTACCGGCTCCTCGGCCTGCTCACCTTCTTCACGGTGGGCGAGGACGAGTGCCGCGCCTGGACCGTCCGGCAGGGCGCGCGGGCCCCCCAGGCGGCGGGCACCATCCACTCCGACTTCGAGAAGGGCTTCATCAAGGCCGAGGTGGTGAGCTACGAGGACCTCGTGGCGCTCGGCAGCGAGGCCGCGGCGCGCACGCAGGGGAAGCTCCGCATGGAGGGCAAGGAGTACGTCGTCCGCGACGGCGACGTGATGCACTTCAAGTTCGCCGTCTAAACGGGGGGCCCTCGGCCTGCGCCTGACGGCGCGGGCCTCGGGACCCCCCGAACCCCCCGCGCTCGCTCCGGCGGGGCCTTCTTCGGCCCCGCCTGCGCTCGGGGCTCGACTCCGGTGGCTCGGCGCCGGTCCCGCCCCGCTCCGCGCACGGCCTCAGCAATGCCGACGGGCCTTTCCGCGAAGCTGCGCCGCCAACCCCTGATCATCCCAGGCGCCCGCTCGGCCCCGGGGCTCCGCCCTCCCGGCGCAGGGTGCTCGGCGCGCCCGGCCTTCCGCTCCGCGCGCGGAGCCGCGAGACGCGTCGGCGCTCCGGCGGAACTCGCGCCGGCGCGTCGCTTCGCGGCGCCGGCGCTCAAACAGCCGCCTCCGCGCCCGATGAGGCCCGTGACGCGCGCGAGGCGCGTGGGGTCCGGTTGGCGCGCCTGCGCGTGCGCCGTCGGGCGGTGCCCCGGGGCCACGCTCGGCGTCCGCTCGGGAGGTCCGTTCAAGGCGCGCGGTGCCTCGCACGCTCCGCGAGCGACTCCGCGCGCGCCCACAGCAAGGCCGCCCGGCGCCACCGCGAAGCCGCGCGCGCAGGCGCGCCCGCACGCACCCACCGCCCGACGCGCGCGTACCGGCCATCCCGGGCGCGGCGCCGCTTGTCCGAGCGTCCGCAGGCGCGCGAGCGCCACTGCGGACGCGAGTTGCGGCGCCGCGCATGCCGGACCTTCCGTCCTCCGCGCGCGGACCGGTCCGTCCGGGCGCGCCGAGCACACCGCGGCGGAGCGGAGGCGCCGGGCGGCCGCGCGGAGCGGTTTCCGCGAGCGGGCCCCCGCGCGCCGAGAGCGGTGAAGCCTCACCGCCGCAGCAGCTTGAACGCGTGCGTCCACTGGTTCCGCAGGAACCCCGGGATGCACCACAGCATGCAGAGCGGCTCGATGGCGCGCGCCGCCTCGGCGGCGCCGAGGTCCTCGACCTCCCAGCCGAAGTCGTCGAGGAAGGCGGCGACGACGCGCTTCGCGCCGGCGTCGTTCCCGCAGATGAACATGGTCGGCTTCCCGCCCGGGAGCCGCGGATCGACCATGAGCGCGTTCCCGACGCAGGAGAAGGCCTTCACGAACCTCGCCGCCGGCGCCCGCGCCTGCAGGCGCTCGAGCAGCGACTCGTTCGGCCCGGTGAAGAAGCGCAGCACGCCGTTCACCGGGGGCGCGTCGGCGATCGGGTTCGTCGTGTCGACGACGGGCTTGCCGGCGAGGGTACCCCCGCAGGCGTCCACCACCGCGACCGCCGCGCTACCCTTCACCGCGAGGACGACCGCCTCTCCGAACCGCGCCGCCTCGGCGAAGGTGCCCACCTGCGCCTTCGGCCCGGCGCCCGCCTTCCACGCGGCGAGCTTCGCGGGCTCGCCCGAGCCGCGCATCACCTCGTGACCGCGCGCCAGGAATCCGCTGGCGAGCACCTGACCGACCACTCCCGAGCCGAGCACGCCGATCTTCATGGAAGCCTCCGCGGGCGGTCCGCCCGCCGCCGGCGTTTCTCTGGCGGGCGGGGCCGGGCTGCGCGAGGACCCGAGGGGGGCCCTCGGCGCCGGACGCCGGAGCGCGCGCTCGGAGGCGGGCGCCGATGCGGTGCGACTGGCTGCGGCAGTCCCGGTCGTCGAAGCAGAGTCCTCCGCTCGCCACGCAGGCGCACGGCCCTTCGATCCGGCAGGGCTCGTTCGAAACGAAGCCGCCCGAAGACCCCCACCAGGCGCCGCCGTCCATCCACGCGCCGAACGCGTCGGTCGTCCCAGGCGCCCGCTCGGCCCCGGGGCTCCGCCCTCCCGGCGCAGGGTGCTCGGCGCGCCCGGTCTTCCCGTTCCGCGCGCGGATCCGGAGGACGCGTCCGCGCTCCGGCGGAACTCGCGCCGGCGCGTCGCTTCGCGGCGCCGGCGCTCGAACAGCCGCCTCCGCGCCCGATGGGGCCGTGACGCGCGCGAGGCGCGTGGGGTCCGGTTGGCGCGCCTGCGCGTGCGCCGTCGGGCGGTGCCCCGGGGCCACGCTCGGCGTCCGCTCGGGAGGTCCGTTCAAAGGCGCGGCGCTGCGCTCGCACGCTCCGAGAGCGACCTTCGCGCGCCCACAGCAAGGCCGACCGGCGCCACCGCGAAGCCGCACGCGCAGGCGCGCCCGCCCGCATCCACCGCCCCGACGCGCGCGTACCGGTCCGCACGGGCGCGGCGCCGCTTGTCCGAGCGTCCGCAGGCGCGTCAGCGCCACTGCGGACGCGAGTTGCGGCGCCGCGCATACCGGACCTTCCGCCTCCGCGCGCGGACCGGTCTACCCGCGCGCGCCGAGCACACCGCGGCGGAGCGGAGGCGCCGGGCGGCCGCGCGGAGCGGTTCCCGCGACCGCCTCCCGCGCGCCGGGAATCGGGCGTCGGGCGGACTCAGCCCCGGCGCCCGGCCCTCACGCGCGCGATCCGCGCCGCGAGCCGCAGCGCCGCGATCATCGAGGCGGGGCTCGCCCGGTCCTTGCCGGCGATGTCGTAGGCGACCCCGTGGTCCGGGCTCGTGCGCACGATGGGCAGGCCCAGCGTCACGTTCACGGCGGGGTCGCCGCCCACCGCGTCGAGGAGCTTCACCGGGATGAGCCCCTGGTCGTGGTAGAGCGCGACCACGGCGTCGAACTCCCCTTTCGCCGCGCGGAAGAACACCGAGTCGGCCGGGAACGGGCCCGCCGCGCGGGCGCCCGCCTTCGCGGCCCGCGCGAGCGCCTCGCGGAGGAGGCCGCCCTCCTCGCCGCCGAAGCTGCCCTCCTCGCCCGCGTGCGGGTTCAGCGCCGCGAGCGCGAGGCGCGGGCGCGCGATGCCGAGGTCGTCCTGCAGCGCCCGGTGGGCGATGACGAGCGTCTCGGCGATGCGGGCGGGCGTGAGGGCGCGGCGGAGCTTCGCGAAGGCGACGTGATTCGTGGCGAGCGCGACCTTGAGCTGCTCGCCCGCGAGCATCATGACCGAGCGGCGCACGCCGCAGTGCGCCTCGAGCCACTCGGTGTGCCCGACGAAGCCGGGGAGCGCGCGGGCCACCTGCGCCTTCGACACGGGGGCGGTGCAGAGCGCGGCGGCGTCGCCGCGCCGGACGGCCGCGAAGGCGGCCTCGAGGAAGGCGAGCTGGGCGGCGCCCGCCGCCGGGACGGGGCGCCCCGGGCGCACCGCGCCCGCGGGGAGGCGGGTCACCGCGACGAGGGCGCCTCCCTCGGGCAAGGGCTCGCCCGGGCCGACCGTGGGAAGGCCGAGGCCGCCGAGGTCGCGCGCGAGGACGCGCGCGTCGCCGAAGACGAGGGGGTGGAGCTCCTCGCGGAGCGCGAGGAGCGCCTTGCGCGTCACCTCCGGCCCGACGCCGGAGGGATCGCCGAGGCTCACCGCGATGCGGGGGAGCGCGCCGCCCGGTCGCCCGCGCGGCCCGGCCGCGGCGGGGCGACGCGGGGAGCTCATCCCTTGAGCTCCGGAAGCTTCACGTCGACGTGCGCGTCCTTCTTCAGCTGCTCGAGGTACTGGGCGCGGGTGGCGCCCACCTGCTCCTCGTAGAGGCGGTTCCGGATCTCCTCGGCGGCGTCCTCGAAGGACCGGCCGCCGCCGCTGCGCCGCTCCTCGACCTTGAGGACGTGGAACCCGGACCCGGCGCGGACGAGGGGCGAGAGCTCGCCGTCCCCGAGCGCGAAGGCCGCGTCCTCGAGCTGCTTCTGGATCGTGCCGCGGCGGAGCCACCCGAGGTCGCCGCCCTCGGCGGCCGAGGGGCCCTTCGAGACCTCCTTGGCCACCTTGGCGAAGTCCTCGCCGGTCTTCAGCCGCTGGAGCACCTTCTCGCCCTGGGCGCGGACCTTGTCCTCGTCGGCCTTCGTCGCGCCCTCGCGGACGGGCAGGAAGATGTGGCGCACCTTGAGCTCGGGCTCCCCCCCGAACTCCTGCGGGTGGGTCCGGTAGTAGTTCCGCACGTCCTCGTCGGAGAGCTTCACGCGCCCCCGCACGTTGTGCTGGAGCACCTGGTAGGTCTCGAGCTCGCGCCGGATCTGCCCGCGGAAGGTGGGGCGGTCGAGCCCCTGCGACCTGAGCGCCTCGTCGAACTGGGCGTCGTCGAAGTGGTTGCGCGTCTTGATGTCCTGGATGGCGGCGTCGACCTGCGCCTCGGTGACCTCGAGCTGGAGCGACTTCGCCGCGGAGAGGAGCAGCCGCTCCGCGATGATCGCGTCGAGGGCGCGCTTCAGGACCTCGCGGCTCGCCTCCTCGCGCTCCTTCCCGGCGGGCATCCGCTCCACCCGGGCCCACTCGGGGCCGGCGCGCTCCTTCAGATCGGAGAGGGTCACCACGTCGCCGTCGACGGTGGCCGCGACGCGGTCGACGACCTGGGCGGCGCCCGCGGTGAGGACGAGGGCGAGCGAAAGGGGCAAGGCGATCAAGGGGTCACCGTGGCGAGGGTCTTCTCGTCGATCTGGATCTTGGCGCGCCCTCGCAGCGCCCGGAGGTACTCCTCCTGGGCGCGGGCGCGCTTCTCGCGGAGCAGCTTCTCGGAGATCTCGGCCCGCGCCTGCTCGAGGGTGCGCTTCTGGGCGGCGCGGCGGTCCACCACCTTGAAGAGGTGGAAGCCGTACGGCGAGGGGGTGACGTCGGAGACGACGTTGAGCGGCATGGTGAAGCAGGCGTCGAAGACCTCGGGGAACCCGGCGCCCTTGCCGATGTAGCCGAGGTCCCCGCCGTTCTTCCCCTCCGGCGCGATCGACGACTTGCGCGCGATCTCGGCGAAGGCCGCCGGGTTGCGGCGGAGCGAGTCGCGGATCTGGACGGCCTCGTCGCGCGTGGCGACCACGATCTGCAGGACCCGGACGCGCTCGGGCTCCTGGTACTCGGCGGCGCGGTCCGCGTAGTGGCGCTCCACCTCCGCGTCCACCACCTGGATGGACGGGAAGACCTCCTGCTCGAAGAGCCGCTCGACCGTGAGCTGCTCCTTGAGGCGGCTCTTCAGCTCGGCCTGGCTGAGGCGCTCCTGGGCGAGCAGGTCGTCGAAGGCGGTGCCGGGGTACTCCGAGCGCACCCTGAGGAACGCGCGCTCGACCTGGTCCTGCCCCACGACGATGGCCCGCTCGCGGGCCTCCTGCAGGAGCAGCGCGCGGTCGACGAGCTCGTCGAGCACGCGCCGCCTGAGGACGTCGCCCTGCCCCTCGCCCTCCGCCGCGCCGGCGCGGGCGTCGCGCAGCTCGTGGGAGAGCGCGTCGGCGCCGATGGCCTCGCCGTTCACCACGGCGACGGCGCGCGCCGCCCCCGCGGCGCCCTTCGCGCCGCCGCAGCGGGCGCAGCCGGACGCCGCGGCGAGCGCGGCGAGGGTGAGGGCGAGGCGGCGCACTACCGGGCCGCGGGCGCCGGGGCCGGCGCGGGCGCCGGCGGCCTCGCCATGGGACCGGGACCGCCGGGGCCGTGGCCGGACATCCCGCCCATCATGCCGCCGCCCATCGGGCCGGCGCCCATCGGGCCCGCGCCGCCCGGGGGCGCCGCCTGCACCTCGACCGCCTCGAGCGCCTTGTCGTCCACCGCGACCTTGGCCTGCTCGCGCAGCCCCTTCAGCCACTCGTCGAACTCCTTCGTGCGCTTCTCGCGGTGGAGCTTGTTCGCGATCTGGGCCTTCACCTGGTCGAAGGTGCGGTTCAGCTCGGGCTGCTCGCCCGTGAACTTGAGGATGTAGAGCCCCTGCGGCGCCTGCACCACGCCCGAGGTCTCGCCGGGCTTGAGCTTGAACGCCGCCTCGGCGACCGGCTTCGAGTAGGCCTTCTCGAGCTCCTCCTCCGACTTGAACTGGAGGTCGCCGGCGGCGGCCTTGGTGGCCGGATCCTCGGAGAGCTCCGAGACGATCTGCGCGAAGGCGAGGGTGTTCTTCTTCTCCTCGGCCTTGAGCCGGGCGAGCGCCTTCTGCGCCGCGGCGAGCTTCTTCGCGCGATCGGGCGAGCCCTGCGGCGCGTTGAAGACGACCGCCGCCACCCGGACGCGCTTCGGCCGGCTGTACTCGTCCTTGTGGTCCTCGTAGTACTTCGAGAGGTCCGCCTCGGGCACGGCGGGGGCGCCGCCGGCGGCGGCCGGGTCCTGGAAGCTCTTCTGCACGAGCTTCTGGACCATGATCTTCTTGAGCGTCATCTGGACGTCGGGATCCTTCGCGAGCCCCTGCCGCTCCGCCTCCTTCGCGAGCACCTCGAAGCGGATGAGGTTGTCGAGGAACTCCTTCTTCCGCTCGAGCGTGGAGTAGCGGGCGCGGATGAACGGCGACTGCTCGTCGAGGCGGGCCTTGAACTCGTCCGCGGTGATGGCGATGCCCTTGCCCTTCGCGACGATGGGACCGGACTTCTTCGGCCCGGACTGCTGGGAGCAGGCGAGCGCGGTCGCGCAGAGGCCGATGATGAGGATGCGGCGAACCATGGCGGGGGACTCCTTCGAGGAGTGGTTGGGAAAGGACGGACTCCCGGCGCGAACGCGCGGACCCCAAACCTTGTTCCGCGGGCTGGGCCGCCGGCGCGTCGAAGGCGCTGAAAAAAGCACGGAATGACGCCGGGATCAAGCGAGATGGCGGCCGCCCGGCGCCCCTCGGCGTCGCGCGGGGCGAGGGGGCGGGATCAGGCGGCCCGGGCGCAGCCGGCGAGGGCGGCGACGAGCTCGCGCGCGGCCGCGAGGAGCTCGCGGGCGGAGGCGGCCTCGACGGCCGGCGTGGCCGGCGGAGGCGCCGCCCGGACCGGCGCCCTCGCGCTCCGGGCGGCCGCGCGCCCCTTCGCCCGGGCGGTCCCGGCGGGCGGGGGCGGCGGCCGGCCGATCGTCGCGACGAGCTTCATGTCCGGGGTGAGGCGGAGCCGTCCCCCCGACGCCTGCACGTGCTTCGCGAGGAGGAACGGATCGAGCGCCGCGGTCTCGCCGAGGGTGAGGACGAGCCGGCCGGGGCCGGCCTCGAGGGCGCGGATGGCGAGCGCCCGCAGCCTCACCTTCAGCGCCATCACCTCGCAGAGCGCGTCCAGCTCCTCGGGCGGCTCGCCGCAGCGATCCACGATCTCGGCGCGCACCTCCTCGAGCTCCTCGTCGCTCGCCGCCTGCGCGAGCCGCTTGTAGAAGAAGAGCCGCTGGTGCACGTCCGGCATGTAGCCGTCCGGGATGATGGCCGGGACCGGGAGCTGGACGTCCGGGTCGATCTCCTCCCGCGGCGGCTCGCCCCTGAGCTCGCGGACCGCCTCGTCGAGCAGCTCCGAGTAGAGCTCGAACCCCACCGCCTCGATCTGCCCGGACTGGTCCTTGCCGAGCAGGTTCCCGGCGCCGCGGATGTCGAGGTCGTGGCTCGCGATGCGGAACCCCGCCCCGAGCTCGGAGAAGCGCTGCAGCACCTCGAGCCGCTTCTGCGCGTCCTTCGTGACCGGGCGGCGCGCGGGCACGAGGAGGTAGGCGTAGGCCCGCTCCCGCGAGCGGCCGACGCGGCCGCGGATCTGGTAGAGCTGCGAGAGGCCGAAGTGGTCGGCGCGGTTCACGATGATGGTGTTCGCGCTCGGGATGTCGAGGCCGCTCTCGATGATGGCGGTGGCGAGGAGCACGTCGAGCTCCCGGTTCACGAACCTCGCCATCACCTGCTCGAGCTTCCCCTCGCCCATCTGCCCGTGGGCGATCCCCACGCGCACGCCCGGCACGAGCTCGGCGAGGAACTTCTCCATCGCCGCGATGGAGCGGACGCGGTTGTGCACGAAGAAGACCTGCCCGCCGCGCTTCACCTCGTTCTCGATGGCCTCCTTCACCGCCGCCGGGTCGAACTTCATGACGAAGGTGCGGATCGCGCGCCGGTCCTCGGGCGGGGTGGCGATGATGGAGAGGTCGCGCACGCCGGCGAGGCTCATGTGGAGCGTGCGCGGGATGGGGGTCGCGGTGAGGGTGAGGACGTCGACGAGCTTGCGGAGCTTCTTCAGGCGCTCCTTGTGGGCGACGCCGAAGCGCTGCTCCTCGTCCACCACCACGAGCCCGAGGTCCTTGAACGCGACGTCGGCGGCGAGGAGCCGGTGGGTGCCGACGATGACGTCCACCTTGCCGGCGGCGGTCTCCTTGAGGACCTGGCGCACCTCGTCCGCGCTCTTCATGCGGGAGACCGCCTCGATGCGGACCGGGTAGCCCTTGAACCGCTCGCGGAAGGTGCGCTCGTGCTGGGAGGCGAGGACGGTGGTGGGCACGAGGACCGCCACCTGCTTCTTCGCGAGGACCGCGAGCATCGCCGCCCGCATGGCCACCTCGGTCTTGCCGTAGCCGACGTCGCCGCACACCAGGCGATCCATCGGCGGCGGCGGGCCGTTCCCCTTCGCCTCGCGCTTGCGCATGTCGGCGAGCACGTCGTCGATGGCCTTCGCCTGGTCCGGCGTCTCCTCGTAAGGGAACTCCGCCTCGAACTCGCGGAACAGCTCGTCCGCCTCGGGGTAGGCGAAGCCGGGGTGCGCGGCGCGCGCGGCGTAGATGTCGAGGAGCTCCGCGGCCATCTTGAGGAGCTGCTCCTTCACCCGCGCCTTGCGCAGCGCGAAGGACTGGCCGCCCAGGCGGTCGAGCCGCACCGCCTCGGGCGAGGCCCCCGAGAACTTCTGCACCTGGCGCAGCTTCGCGACCGGCAGGTAGAGCCGGTCCGCGCCCTCGTAGGCGAGGACGAGGAAGTCGCCCTCCACCCCGCGGATCTGCATCTTGGTGAGGCCGAGGTAGCGCGCGATGCCGTGCTCGACGTGGACCACGAGGTCGCCCTCGTCGAGGTCGCGGAAGGCGGCGGCGAAGGCGTTCTCGTCCTTCGTGCGCCGCGCCCGCTTGCGCACGCGGCGGCCGAAGATCTCCTCCTCCGGGATCACCGCGAGCCGCGCGTCCCCGTCGACGAACCCACCGGAGAGCTCGCCGGCGAAGACGTGGGCGTGGACGGCGGGGTCGAAGAGCTCCGCCGCCGTCCCCGGGACGCCGGCGTGAGCACGCACGTGCTGGCGCCGATCCTCGAGCAGCCGGCGCAGCCGGTCCTGGGAGGAGGGCGTGCCGCAGGCGACCAGGGTGGCGATGCCGCGCCGGCGCCAGTCGTCGAGCCGGCGCGCGAGCGGGGCGAGGGCGCCCTCCTCGCCGTGGGCGGCCTCGATCTCGCCGCGCAGGCCGGCGGTCTCCTCGAGGGGGAAGCGGATCGGCTCGCCGGTCCCGAGCCAGACCCGGTGGCGGCGCACGAGCGGCCGCTCCGCGAGGCGGGCGCGCGCGTCCCCGGTGCCGAGGAAGTGGGCCTCGGGCGGCAGCGCGAGCTCCTCGCGCCGCAGCGCCCCCTCGTGCTCGCGGGCGAGCTCCGCCGCGAGCTCCTCGAGCGCCTCGTCCACCGCGGCGGCGTCGTCGACGTACGCGACCGTGCCGGGGGGCAGGTAGTCGAGGAGCGTGCCGAGGCCGCCCGGGTGGAAGCCGGGGAGGAGCGCCTCCATCCCGAAGAACGGCGTCCCCCCGTCCACCGCCTCGAGCACCTCGCGCACCCGCGAGGTGGGCCGGTTCACGCGCTCGGCGGCCTCGCGGATGGCGGCCCGCGCCGCCTCCTTGCCCGCCGGCGTGAAGAGCGCCTCGCGCGCCGGGCAGAGCAGCACCTCCGCCACCTCGTCCTCGCTCCGCTGCGACTGGGGGTCGAAGGTGCGGCAGCCCTCGATCTCGTCGCCGAAGAACTCGAGCCGCACCGGCGCCGGGTCGGCGGGGCTCCACAGGTCGACGATCCCGCCCCGCACCGCGAAGGCGCCGGGGTCCTCGACGAGCGGCACGCGGGTGAAGCCGAGGAGGACGAGCTTCTCGGCGAGGGCCTCGCGGGGGATCTCGATCCCCTTGCCGAGCAGGTCCGAGCCGGCCTCGAACACCGCGCGCGGCACGGTGCGGCGGGCGAGGCCGCGCGCGGAGACGGCGATCACGCGGGCGCGCTCGGGGGCGAGGTGGAGGCGGGCGAGGGCGGAGAGCCGCTCCAGCTCGACGCCGCGGTCCGGCGAGAGGTCGTCGTAGGGGAGCACCGCGTCGGCGGGGACGCGCAGCACCGCGTCCGCGCCGAGGAAGAAGGCCGCGTCCCGCGCGAGGGCGTCCGCCTCGTCCTCGTCCGCCGCGACGGCGAGGACGGCGCGCGCGCGGCCCGCGCCGGGGAGGACGAGCTCGCGCAGGAGCGCCCCCCGGGCAGCGCCGACGAGGCCGGTCACGTCCGCGCGCCGCTCCGCCTCGAGGGCGCGGCGGACGCGCGCCCAGGGCGAGGCGGTGGCGGTCTCTGCGGCGGTGGGCATCGGGGGGTTCGGGCCGGGCCGCATGTTATAGCGCCGCTCGCGGGCGCCGGTCGCGGGGAGCGCGCCCGGCCGGGACGCGCGGCCGCGGTGAGCGCCTCGAGGGGAAGAGAGAACGGGGGCCGGGCTGCGCGCGACCTTCGCCGCGCCCGCACCGACGAGGTCGAGCGAGCCCCCGGGAAGGGACCTCGCCCCGGCTTCGTAGGTGCAGCCGCGCCGATCCTCGACGCGCCCGGCCACCCGGGGTACACCTAACGCGGAAGTGTCGCCCGCGCCGCGCGATCCCGGTTCCTTGATCGCCCGGGGAGCGGTGGCTACACTCGACCCGTCCCTGGAGAACCTGCCGAGCGACCCTTGCGCATCCGGTTCGACCGCATCACGGGCGCGGCTGCGCTCGCCTTCCTCCTCGCCGCGTGCGGCGGGGCGGACCCGCTCGTGCCCGCGCGGGACGACTCGGCGCCCCTCCTCGCCACCCTCGCGGTCCCCGCGGGCCCCGGCCCGGACCGCCTCCGGGCGGGCGACCTCCCGGGGGCTCGCGCGATCTTCGAGGGGGCCCTCGCCCGCGATCCCGACGCCCTCGGCGCGCTGAACGACCTCGCCGTCTCTTACTTCCTCGAGGGCCACGCCGACGCCGCGCGCCGCCTGCTCGACGAGGTGGTGGCGAAGGGGGACGTCGCCGAGCAGCAGGCGGCGCTCCTGAACCTCGGCGAGCTCTACGCGGCGGAGGGCTACGTCTCCGCGGCGCAGGCCTACCTCGAGACCGCGCGCGGCCTCGACCCCTCGCGGGCGGAGGCGTGGTACGGCCTCGCGCTCCTCGCCGACTCGCGCGGCGACCTCGAGCGCGCCCGCGCCGCGCTCGGCGAGGCGCTCCTGCGCGACGCGGCCGGTGCGGCGCGGGGCGCGTTCGCCTACGTCTACCCCGAGGAGCGGGTGCACCTCGAGGCGCTGGTCGCCGAGCAGGCGGGCGACGGTGCGCTGGCCACCGAGCGGTGGCGCGCGCTGGCGGCCGGCCGGTTCGCGGCGCTCGCCGCCGCCGCCGAGAGGCACCTCGCAGGCGAGTAGGAGCGCCATGCCGGGGCCGGGCGGAGAGCTGGACAGGCGGGAGCGGGAGGTCCTCCGCGCGCTCGTCCACGACTACATCGCGACCGGCGAGCCGGTGGCGAGCCAGCCGCTCCTCGCGCGCCACGACCTCGAGTGCTCGCCGGCGACCGTCCGGAGCGTGATGGCGGATCTCGAGGCGCTCGGCTTCCTCGAGAAGCCCCACGCCTCCTCCGGGCGGATCCCCACCGCGCGCGGGTACCGCCTCTTCGTCGACGCCCTGCTCAAGGTGCGGCCGCCGTCGTCGCAGGACCGCGACCGCATCGAGCGGCTCGCCCACGAGGCGAGCGACGTCGCCGGGCTGCTCGAGGGGACCGCGGACCTCCTCCACTCGCTGTCGCACCACGCCGGCGTGGTGACGACGCCGCGCCCGAAGGCCGACCCCGTCAGGCACCTCGAGTTCGTGCGCCTGCGCGAGAACCGCGTGCTCGCGGTGTTCGTCTCGGCGGCGGGCATCGTGACGAACAAGCTCGTGCAGCTCGAGTTCCCCATGGAGCCCTCCGAGCTCGAGCGCGCCGCCAACTACCTGAACGAGAAGATCCAGCTCGCGAGCGAGAGCGCGGCGGGCCTCGGCGCCCTGCGCGAGCGGATCCTCGCCGACATGCGCGACGATCAGAGCGCGCTCGCCGACCTCCTCCAGAAGGCGCTCGCCCTGGCGGAGCAGACCTTCGCCGCCGAGTCCGCCCCCGAGCGCGTGCTCGCCCACGGCGAGGAGAGCTTCCTCGACGCGCCCGAGTTCGCCGACGTGCAGAAGGCGCGGGCGCTCCTGCGCGCGTTCGCCGAGAAGGACCGGATCCTGCGGGTGCTCGACCGCGTGCTCACCGCGCAGGAGGTGCAGATCTTCATCGGCGCGGAGAGCGAGTTCGCGGCGGTGCCCGACGTGTCGGTGGTGGCCGCGCCCTACGGCCTCGGCGATCGCGTGCTCGGCACGCTCGCGGTGGTCGGCCCGACCCGCATGAACTACGCGCGCGTGATCCCGCTCGTCGACCTCACCGCGCGCCAGATCTCCCGCGCGCTCTCCGATCTCTCGGACGGCTAGCGGCGGGCGCCCCGCGCGCTTGTGAGGGCGCGCGCGGCCGTGCGAAGATGGGACCTCGCGATCGCGCCGTCCCGGGGGGCGGCGTCGCACCTCTTCCCACCCCGCGCGCCATGTCCGAGAGCGACGAGAAGGGCGGCTTCCAGGCCGACATCCCGGCCGACGCCGTCGCGGAGGCGCTGCGCTCCGTCGAGAAGTCGGCCGGCGGCGGCGAGGGCGTCGAGGTCGAGGCCGGCGCGCCGCCCGACCCGGCCGCGCTCGCCGGCGAGGTGGAGAGCCTGCGGGCCCAGCTCGAGCTCTCCACGGCGAAGGGGCGCGAGACGCTCGAGAAGCTCCGCGAGGAGCACGAGCGCCTCCTGCGCGCCGCCGCCGACCTCGAGAACTTCAAGAAGCGGGCGGCCCGCGACCGCGACGAGATCCAGCGGTTCGGCATCGAGCGGGTGGTGAAGGACCTCGTCCCGGTGATGGACGACCTCGACCGCGCGCTCGCCGCCGCCCCGCCGGAGGGGCCGCTCTCCGACGGCGTGCGCCTCGTGCGCGCCGCCTTCGAGCGGGCGCTCGCGAAGCACGGCGTCACCGGCTTCTCCGCGCTGGGCCAGAAGTTCGACCCCGCGCTCCACGAGGCCCTCATGCAGGTCCCGACCGCGGATCGGCCACCGGGCACGGTGGTGGTGGAGCACGCGCGCGGGTTCAAGCTCAACGACAGGCTGGTCCGGCCGGCGATGGTGGGTGTCGCCGTCGAGCCGCCCGCCTCCTGACCCAGGATCACCCGATGGGCAAGGTCATCGGCATCGACCTCGGAACCACCAACTCGTGCGTCGCCGTCATGGAGGGCGGCGAGCTGGTGGTGATCCCGAACGGCGAGGGCTCGCGCACCACGCCCTCCATGGTGGCGTTCACCGAGAGCGGCGAGCGGCTGGTCGGGCAGATCGCGAAGCGCCAGGCGATCACCAACCCCGAGTCCACGGTGTACGTCGTGAAGCGGCTCATCGGGCGCAAGTTCGAGGAGGCCGAGGTCAAGCGCTCCGCGGGGCTCGTGCCCTACCGCATCGTCGCCGCCTCGAACGGCGACGCGTGGGTGGAGACCGGGGGGAAGAAGTACTCGCCCGCCGAGGTCTCGGCGATGATCCTCGCGAAGATGAAGCAGACGGCGGAGGACTACCTCGGCGAGCCCGTGACCGAGGCCATCGTCACCTGCCCCGCCTACTTCAACGACGCGCAGCGCCAGGCCACCAAGGACGCCGGCCGCATCGCCGGCCTCGAGGTGCTCCGCATCATCAACGAGCCCACCGCCGCGGCGCTCGCCTACGGCATCGACAGGCAGCAGGCGGGCAAGGCGGAGAAGGTCGCGGTCTACGACCTCGGCGGCGGCACCTTCGACATCACCATCCTCGAGCTCAACGCCGGGGTGTTCGAGGTGAAGGCGACGAACGGCAACACCTTCCTCGGCGGCGAGGACTTCGACCAGCGCGTCATCGACTGGCTCGCCAAGCGCTTCAAGGAGCAGACCGGCATCGACCTCAAGAAGGACCGCATGGCGCTGCAGCGGCTCAAGGAGGCCGCGGAGCGCGCGAAGCACGAGCTCTCCTCCGCCACCGAGACGGAGGTGAACCTCCCCTTCATCACCGCCGACGCCACCGGCCCGAAGCACCTCGCCGAGGCCATCGACCGCACCACCCTCGAGCAGCTGTGCGGCGACCTCATCGAGGGCAGCATCGAGCCGTGCAAGGTGGCGCTCCGGGACGCGGGCCTCACGGCCGAGCAGCTCGACACGGTCATCCTCGTCGGCGGCATGACGCGCATGCCGAAGGTGCAGGAGGTCGTGAAGCGCTTCTTCGGCAAGGAGCCGCACAAGGGCGTGAACCCCGACGAGGTCGTCGCGGTGGGCGCGGCGATCCAGGGCGCGGTGATGACGGGCGAGGTGAAGGACGTCCTCCTCCTCGACGTGACCCCGCTCTCCCTCGGCGTCGAGACCGCGGGCGGGGTCTTCACCCGCATCATCGAGAAGAACACCACCGTCCCGAGCAAGAAGTCTCAGGTCTTCTCCACCGCCGTGGACAACCAGCCGCTCGTCTCGGTGCACGTGCTCCAGGGCGAGCGCGACATGGCGGCCGACGACAAGACCCTCGGGCGGTTCGAGCTCGTGGGGATCCCGCCGGCGCCGCGCGGCGTGCCGCAGATCGAGGTCACCTTCGACATCGACGCGAACGGGATCGTGCACGTGTCGGCGAAGGACCTCGGCACCGGCAAGCAGCAGCAGATCCGGCTCACCGCCTCCTCCGGCCTCTCCGAGGCGGAGATCCAGCGCATGGTGAAGGACGCCGAGGCGAACCGCGCCGACGACTCCAAGAAGAAGGAGCTCGCCGACCTCCGGAACAACGCCGAGGGGCTCATCTACACGACGGAGAAGAGCCTCGAGGAATACTCGAGCGCGCTCAAGCCCGAGGACGTCGCCGAGATCAAGGCCGACGTCGACGCCCTGAAGGCGCTCCTCTCCGGCTCCGACGGCGCCCAGATCAAGGAGGCGCTCACCCGGCTCGAGGGGAGCGCCTACCGCATCGCCGACGCGATCTACGCCCAGCAGGGCGGCGGGGGATAGCAGCCCGCCCCGAGGGGCGGCGCCCCGGCGCGGGGCCCCCACCGGATTGGCAAGAGGCGTCCGTGCGTTATATTCCGCACGCCCGAGGCGGGCCCGGCGCGGAAGGGCGCGAGAACAGTGGACAAACGCGATTACTACGATGTGCTCGGGGTCGAGCGGTCCGCCGACGAGCAGGCGATCAAGACCGCATACCGGCGCCTCGCGCACAGCTACCACCCCGACAAGAACCCGGGCGACAAGCAGGCCGAGGAGCGCTTCAAGGAGGCGAGCGAGGCCTACGAGGTCCTCTCGGATCCCGACAAGCGCGCCCGCTACGACCGCTTCGGGCACCGCAACGGCGCCGGCGTCGACGACTTCGGCTTCGGCGCGGCGGGGGCCTCGAGCATCAACGACATCTTCGGGGACATCTTCGGCGAGATGTTCGGCGGCGGGCGGCGCACGCGCGCGCGGACGCGCGGCTCGGACCTGCGCTACCACCTCGAGATCTCGTTCGAGGAGGCGGCGTTCGGGACCACGGCGCGCATCCAGATCCCGCGCGCCAAGCCCTGCGCCACCTGCCACGGCTCCGGCGCGAAGCCCGGCACGGGCCCGCGCACCTGCCCCACCTGCGGCGGCGCGGGCGAGATCCGGCTCACCCAGGGCTTCTTCTCCATCGCCCGGACCTGCCACCACTGCCAGGGCAGCGGCCGCGTCATCGTGGACAAGTGCCCGGACTGCGGCGGCGCCGGCGCGAGGCGCGAGGAGGCCACGGTCGAGGTCAAGGTGCCGCCCGGCGTCGACACCGGCACCCGCCTCAAGCTCGGCGGCGAGGGCGAGGGGGCGCCGGTCCCCGGGGGGACGCCCGGCGATCTCTACGTGGTCGTGCAGGTGCGCGAGCACCCCGTCTTCCGCCGCGAGGACACCGAGGTCCTGTGCGACATGCCGATCTCGGTCACCCAGGCCGCGCTCGGCACCAGCATCGAGGTCCCCACCCTCGACGGCCCGGCGAAGCTCAAGATCCCGGGCGGCACCCAGACCGGCAAGGTCTTCCGGCTGAAGGGCAAGGGCGTCCCGGCGCTGCAGGGCGGCGGCCGCGGCGACCAGCACGTGCGGGTCTTCGTCGAGACGCCGACGCACCTCACGAAGGAGCAGCGCGAGCTGCTCGAGCGGTTCGCCGAGCTCTCCGGTGAGGAGACGAACCCCCAGACCCGGACCTTCTGGGAGAAGGTGGCGGACTTCGTGGGGGAGCGGAAGCGCTAGGTCGCTACCCCGGAACAAGCTTCCCGGGCGCGTGTTTCCGCAGTAGATCCCCGAGACATGCGCGCCCCCGCGTCGAAGCTCCTCGCCGTCTTCCTGCTCGCCCTCGCGGCGTGCCCGAAGCGCGTCGTCGTGAACGGGCAGGAGATGGAGGTCTCGCAGGCCGACGACCTCGCGCGCCGGGACCTCGAGGCGGTTCGCGCGGGCGCGGCGGCGCTGCCGCCCGCGGAGCGGGCCGCACGCCTCGACGCGTTCGCCGCGCGCTACCGCCGCGTGCCCGCCGCCGCGGAGGCGCTCCACGAGGCCGGGCGGCTCTGGCGCGCCGCGGGCCGGGCCGACCGCGCCGCCCAGTCCCTCGGCACCCTCCTCACCGAGCACCCGCTCTACCCGCGCGCGGTGGAGGCGAAGTACCTGCTCGCGCTCGCCGACATCGAGCAGGGCCGCCCGCGCGACGGCCTCTCCACCATCGCGTCCGTGTACCCCAGGCTCCCGGACGAGCTGAGGGCGGAGGCGGCCGTTCGGGCCTCCGAGGCCGCGCTCGCCGTGGGCGCCGACGCGGACGCGGTGCGCTGGCTCTCGGAGCTCGCGCGGGGCGCGCCGCCCGAGCGGCGGCCCGAGATCCTGCGCCGGGCCGCGGACGCCGTGGACCGGCTGCCCTTCATCGACGTCGCGCGCCTCAGGGAGGAGCTCCCCTCCGACGGGCCGGTGCAGGAGCCGCTCGCCATGAAGCTCGCGCGCATCCACCTGCACCTGCGCGACTACCCGCGGGCGGAGGAGGCCGCGCGCGAGGTGTTCCTGCGCTGGCCGGACGGGCCGTACGCGGCCGAGGCCAAGGCCATCGTCGAGCGGATCTCGCGCCTCACCCGGGTGAAGCCGGGCGTGCTCGGCGTGGCGGTGCCGCTCTCCGGCCCGTACAAGCGCTGGGGCGACGCGATCCTGCAGGGGGTGGGGCTCGCCCTCGAGGGCTCGACCACCCGCCTCGCGGTGCGCGACACCCGCGGCGAGCCGGACGGCGCCGCCGCCGCCATCGAGGCGCTCGCCCTCGAGGAGGGCGCCATCGCGGTGGTGGGCGGGGTGACGAACGCCGAGGCGGAGCGCGCCGCGGCCACCGCGGAGGAGCTGGCGGTCCCGTTCGTCTCGCTCTCGAAGCAGGACGGGGTCACGAGGGCGGGCCCCCACGTCTTCCAGAACATGCTGACCGCGGACGCCCAGGCGAAGGCGCTCGCGGAGCTCGCCATGGGCCGGCGCGGCATGAAGCGCTTCGCCCTCGTCTTCCCCTCCGTCCCCTACGGCGTCGAGCTCGCGAACGCGTTCTGGGACGAGGTGGAGGCGCGCGGCGGGGAGATCCGCGGCGCCGAGACCTACGCGGCGGACCGCACCACCTTCACCCCGCTCGTGAAGGACATGGTCGGCAAGCTCCACCTCGACGAGCGGGCGGACTGGCAGGAGCAGCAGCGCGACATCGCGAAGGCCGAGCCGGATCCGTTCCGGCGCCGCAAGGCGCTCGAGAAGGCGCGCGAGCGCCTCGCGCCCATCACCGACTTCGACGCGATCTTCATCCCGGACTTCGCGAAGAACGTCCGCCTCATCGCCCCGGCGCTCGCCGTCGAGGACGTCGTCACCCAGACCTGCCTCCCCGACGAGGTCGCGCGCATCCGCAAGACCACCGGCCGCCCCGACCTCGTGCCGGTGCAGCTCTTCGGGGCGAACGGCTGGAACGACCCGTCGCTCTTCGACATGGCGCCGGGCGGCCCCGGGCGTCACGTCCGCTGCGCCATCCTCGTGGACGGGTTCTTCGCGGGCTCGGCGCGGCCGGAGACGAAGCGCTTCGTCGAGACCTTCGAGCGCAAGTACCCGGGGCAGGTCCCCACCATCCTCGAGGCCTCGGCCCACGACGCCGCCCGCATGGCGCGCCAGGTGATGGAGACGCGGGTGCAGACCCGCGAGGCGTTCCGCGAGGCGCTCGCCCGGCTCCGGGGCTTCAAGGGCGCCACGGGCGACATCGCGATGGGTCCCGAGCGCACGCCCGAGAAGGAGCTCTTCTTCCTCACGGTCGACCAGAACGGGGTCCGCGAGATGACGCGCGAGGAGCTGGCCGGACCGGGCGCCGGGGGGATGTAGCCCCCGGGGGCGGCAGGCGTGCCGCCGGGCCCGACCGCCATTAGGTTCGCTCCCGGATGGACGACGTCCTGGTGCGCCCTCGCCCGCGGGGCCGATTCCCCGCCGCGAACGTGGCGCTCTTCCTCGCCACGCTCGCGACGACGCTCTGGGCCGGCTTCGGCCTCTCGCCGCTCGCGGCCGGCGCGCCGACCTTCGCG
This sequence comes from uncultured delta proteobacterium, assembly GCA_963737085.1. Classification (GTDB taxonomy): domain Bacteria; phylum Myxococcota; class Myxococcia; order Myxococcales; family Anaeromyxobacteraceae; genus Anaeromyxobacter. The sequence goes on along the minus strand of CAVTRR010000009.1, from coordinate 578,193 downwards.
AACGTGCTCCGCGGCGGGCTCCCGTTCGCGGCGTCGCTCGTCGCGATCCTGTTCACGCACGAGATGGGGCACTACCTCCTCGCGCGCCGGTACGGCGTGCGGGCGACGCTCCCCTACTTCATCCCGGTCCCCTTCGGCGCCGGGACGCTCGGGGCGGTGATCCGCATGCGCTCGGCGATCCCGTCCCGGCGCGCCGTCCTCGACATCGGCGCGGCGGGGCCGCTCGCCGGGCTCGCGGTCGCGGTGCCGCTCCTCCTCGTCGGCTACGCGCTCTCCGAGGTGAAGGAGATCGCGGCGCCCGCCTCCGCCTCGGCGTTCGTGTCGCCCTTCGCGCTCGTGCGCGCGCTCGTCGAGGGGCGACCCCTCGGCGGCGGCGCCTCCTCGCTCCAGTTCTTCGGCGACAGCCTGCTCACCTGGGGCGCCCGCCGGCTCGTGCTCGGGGACCTCCCCCCCGGCCACGACGTGATCCTCCATCCCGTCGCGTTCGCCGCGTGGCTGGGCCTCCTCGTCACCACGCTGAACCTCGTCCCCGCCGGGCAGCTCGACGGCGGCCACGTGCTCTACGCTCTCCTCGGCCGCCGCCGCGCCCTCGCCGCGGGGCGGGCCGTCACGGCGGGCCTCCTCGCCGCGGGCGTGTTCCTGAGCTGGAACTGGCTCGTCTGGTGGTTCCTCACGCGCTTCGTCGTGGGGCTCCGCCACCCCGCGGCGCTCGTCGAGGAGCCGCTCGGCGGCCGGCGAAGGGCGATCGCCTGGCTGTCGCTCGCGCTGTTCGTCGCCACGTTCGTGCCGGTGCCCGTCTCGTTCTAGGGCCGGGAAGCGGCTAGACTCGGGAGTCCCCCATGCTCACCTCGGTCGAGAACGCCGGCCTCTCCGCGGCCGCCCGGGCGCACGGCGCCCCTCCCGAGCTCGCCCCCGACGAGCCCCGCGACGCCGTCGTCGCGGGCGAGGCGGAGGCCTGGGCCGAGGTCCTCGCCGGCTGGCGGGACGAGGCGCGCCACCGCGCCTACCTCGACCGCTTCACCGATCTCGAGGGGCTCGCCGTCGCCGGGCGCCGCTACCGCGACGCCCTGCTCGCCCGCCCCGGGGATCCCGTCGCGGCGCGCCTGCGCGACGAGGTGATCCGCCGCGCGATGGCGCAGGGGCTCGCCGCCCTGCCGCGCACCGCCCCCGCGGTGGCCCGCCCGCGGACCGCCCTGCGCGTCGCCGCCTTCGCGATCGCCGCGTCGCTCGCGGCGGCCGCCCTGCTCCTCGCGGCCGCGCAGCTCGGAGCCGCGCCCTGATCCCGCTCGAGGCGCCTCCCGGCATCGAGGACGTGCTCGGCCCCGGCGGGCGGCTCGCGCGCGCGCTCGCGGGCTACGAGCACCGCGCCGACCAGCTCGCCATGGCGCACGAGGTGGACCGCGCCCTCCGCGGGCGCGGCTACCTCGTCGCGGAGGCCGGGACCGGCACGGGCAAGACCCTCGCCTACCTCGTCCCCGCCGCGCTGTCCGGCCGCCGCGTCATCGTCTCGACCGCCACGAAGACCCTGCAGGAGCAGCTCTGGGGGAAGGACATCCCGCTCCTGCGCGACCGCTGCGGCCTCGCCTTCGAGGCGGCGTATCTCAAGGGGCGCTCGAACTACTACTGCCTCGCCCGCGCCGAGGAGTTCGCCCGCGCGCCCACCTTCGCCGCCCGCGAGGAGGCGGCGCTCTGGCCGCGCATCGAGGCGTGGGCCCGCGAGACCGAGACCGGCGACCGGAGCGAGATCGACCTGCCGGACCAGTACCAGACCTGGAAGGACCTCTCGGCGACGAGCGAGACCTGCACCGGGCGGGAGTGCGCCCTCTACGAGGCGTGCTTCGTCACCCGGGCGCGCGCGCGCGCCGCCGAGGCCGACGTCCTGCTCGTGAACCACCACCTGTTCTTCGCCGACCTCGCCATGCGGACCTCGCGCGCCGGCGTGGAGATCCTGCCCGAGCACGACGCGGTGGTGTTCGACGAGGCGCACGCCATCGAGGACGTGGCGACCGAGTACTTCGGCCTCCAGGTCTCCTCCTACCGCCTCGAGGAGCTCGCCCGCGACGCCCAGCGCGCGGTCGCGGATCGCCCCGACCTCGGCTCCATGATGAAGCAGGCCTCGGCCGAGCTGCGCAAGGCCGGCGAGCGCTTCTTCCAGGGCGTGGCCGACGGGCTGCGCGGGGATCGCGGCGCGGGGTGGGCGGGCGCGGCGCGGGGCGCGCGCCGCTTCGGCGGCGCGGCGCGCGGCGCGGGGGGCCGGGCGCCGTCCTCCGACGACGCGGTCCGCGGCCCGCTCGGCGAGGACGTGCTCGCGCCCCTCGAGCGCGACCAGGCGCGCCTCGACGCCGCCCTCGACGCGCTGCGCGACCTCCTCACCGACGCGCCCTCGCCGTCGCTCGCGCAGGTGGCTCGGCGCGCCGGCGAGCTGCGCGTCGAGCTCGCCGCGGTGACGGCGATGAAGGAGCCCTCGCGCGTCTACTTCGGCGAGGTGCGCGGGCGCGGCGTCTTCCTGCGCGCGGCCCCCATCGACGTCGCCGAGGAGCTGCAGGCGCGCCTCTACCGCCGCACCGACACGGTCGTCTTCACGAGCGCCACCCTCGCGGCGCAGGGCCGCTTCGAGTTCTTCCGGCGCCAGGTCGGCCTCGCCCCCGAGTTCGACGTGGTCGAGGCGCGCCACCCCGGCCCCTTCGACTACGCGCGCCAGGCCGCCCTCGTGGCCCCCGACGGGCTCCCCGAGCCGAACGCGCCCGGCTTCGTCGAGGCGGCCGCCGGCGTCGTACGGGAGCTCGCGGAGGTGACCGGCGGGCGCGCCTTCGTGCTCTGCACCTCGACGCGGAACATGCTCGCCCTGCACCGCGCCTCGCAGGACCTGCCCTACCGGCTGCTCCTCCAGGGCGAGCGGCCCAAGGCGCGGCTCCTCGAGCTGTTCCGCGAGGAGCCCTCGGTCCTCTTCGCGACGGCGAGCTTCTGGGAGGGGGTGGACGTGCCCGGCGAGGCGCTCTCCCTCGTCGTCATCGACCGGCTGCCGTTCGCGCCCCCCGGCGACCCGGTGGTGGCGGCGCGGCTGCGCGCCCTCGAGGCCGAGGGCAGGGACGGGTTCTCCGAGCTGCAGGTGCCGGCGGCCGCGCTCGCCCTCCGGCAGGGCTTCGGGCGGCTGGTGCGCACCCGCGACGACCGCGGCCTCGTCGCGATCCTCGACCGGCGCCTCGTCACGAAGGGCTACGGCCGGGCGTTCCTCGCGACCCTGCCGCGCTCGCCGCTCCTGCGGAGCGTCGAGGAGGCGCGGCGCTGGTGGAGCGCGCGGCGCTGAGTCGGGTTCGCGATTCCCGAGCCGGGGATCGGGCCGCGATCGATCACGCGGCGTCGGTGGTGCCCCGCGGCGCGCCCTCGCCGGGCGTGGTCGCCTCGAGCGCCGGCAGCCGGATCGTGAACGTCGTCCCGCGCCCGACCTCGGTCGCCACCTCGACCGACCCGCCGTGGGCGAGGACGATCTTCCGCGCCAGCGAGAGCCCCAGCCCCGCCCCCTCGCCGAGGGTCTTCGTCGTGAAGAACGGCTCGAACAGCCGCTTCAGGTGGGCCGGCGGGATGCCGCGGCCGGTGTCGGCGACGCGCAGCACCGCGCTCGCCCCCTCCCGGGCGAGGTCGATGCGGATCCGGTTCGGCCTCCCCTCGTCGCGCGCCTGGATCGCGTTCACGATGAGGTTCACGACGACGTCCACGAGCTCGCCCCGGCGCCCGAGCACCCAGATCGGCCCGCTCGCCTCCACGTGCGCCGCGGCGGAGCGCAGATCGGCGGCGGCGGTGCGCACCACCGTCTGCACGAGGTCGGCGAGCTCCACCGGCGCGGCCGCCTCGGCGGCGAGGTCGCGCCGCGCCACCGCCCGCAGGTTCGAGACGCTCTGGCGGATCCGCTCCATGCCCTCGAGGCTCTCGCCGATGGCGGTCGCGGCCTCGCGCCGCGCGCGGGCGAGCTCCGGCCGGGCGAGGACGGCCCGGGCCGCGTCGGCCCGGCCGCCGGCGGCGGCGAGCTCCTGCAGCTCCGCGAGGGCCGCCTCGTAGCCGCCCACGTAGCGCCTCAGCTCGGTGAGGTTCGAGGTCACGAACGCGGTCGGGTTGTTCACGTCGTGCGCCATGCCGGTGGCGAGCGTGCCGACGGCGGCGAGCTTGTCCGCCTGCACGAGGCGGGCGTAGAGGGCGCGCTGCTCGCCCACGTCGCGCGCGACGCGCACGGTGTGGTCGCCGAGGCGCACCGAGGTGAGCTCCACCACCGTGTCGAGCAGCGGGTCCTCGATCTCCACGATGCCGTCCGTGTCCGAGGACCACCAGCGCTGCGGGTGCCCGGCGAGGACCTCCGCGAGCGGGCGCCCGGCGAGCTCGCGCGGGCGCTGCGCGAGGAGCGCGGCGAAGGCGCGGTTCGCGCGGAGGATCGCGCCGTCCGGCCCGGTGACGATCACCATCTCGGCGAGGGCGTCGAACGTGGCCTCCCACTCCGCGTCGCCGCGGTCGAGGCGGCCGGCGGCGGCGCGCAGGCGGGCCTCGGCGGACTCCCGCGTCGCGTGGAGCTGGGCCGCGATGGCCGCGACGGTGCCGATGACGCCGGCCTCGACGACCCAGCGGGCCACCACGGAGGCGTCGATGCGGGCGGGGTCGAAGCCGATCGTCACGGCGTCGCCGGTGACGAGCGCGGCGACCGCCCACGTGCCGACCACCGCGACGTCTCCCGTGCGCGGCAGGACCAGGGCGGCCCCGACGACGCCGACGAGGACGGCGGTGCGCAGGGGGTTCGCCGGGTCGCCGCCGAGGGCCACCACCGCCACCGGCAGCGCGACCACCAAAGCGGACTCGAGGCGCACCCAGCGGACCAGGGTGGCGGCGGACGCGCCCCGGGCGAGCAGGGACTGGTAGAGGGCGTTCGCGCCGAGCAGGACGGCGCCGATCGCGACGGCGGTCCACGCGGTCCGCCGCTGCATGAGCAGGTCGCCCGCGAGGTCGGCGGCGACGAAGGCCGGGACGATGAGCCACCGCAGCCGCAGGAGCCAGCCGAGCCGCTCCGCGATCTCCGCGCCGTCCGTGCGTGCGGCCGCCCTCTCCATCAGCCTGCCGGCTCGCTCCCTCCCCCGGCGGGGAGTCTAGTCGATCCGGGGTGCGGTGGACGAGAGGCGGGGTATTTCCCCTGAGCGGAAGGCGCGCCGGGGGGCGTTGGCGCTCCGGGGCCGGGGATGCGGTAGAGTACCCGCCGGGCGCCGCCGCCTCCGCATGGTCCAGGCCACCTCAGAGAGCCGCGAGCTCGCCGTCAAGGTCGTCTACTACGGCCCCGCGCTCTCCGGGAAGACGACGAACCTCCAGTCGCTCTACCAGAAGATGGACGCCCGGGTGCGCGGGCGGCTCATGACGCTCGACACGAAGGACGACCGCACCCTGTTCTTCGACATGATGCCCGTCTTCTTCAGGACGCAGTCGGGCGTCAAGGTGAAGCTGAAGCTCTACACGGTGCCGGGCCAGGTGATGCACGAGTCCACCCGCCGCATCGTGCTGCAGGGCACCGACGCGGTGGCCTTCGTCGCCGACTCGCGCCGCTCCGAGGGGCCGGCGACGCTCGCCTACTGGAACAACATGCTGAAGAACCTGGAGGCGAACGGGCTCGACTGCCGCACCCTGCCCATCGTCCTCCAGATGAACAAGCGCGACCTCGAGGACGCGCGCGGCGAGGACGAGCTCGGCGACATGCGCCGGGTGATCCAGCCGCCGGTGATCCCGGCGGTGGCCATCCGCGGCGAGGGCGTCGTCGAGACGCTCTACGCGCTGCTCCAGCTCTGCTACCGCAGCCTCGATCGGCGGGTCGAGCTCGAGGCGAAGTGGCACGTCTCGGAGCGCGAGTTCCTGGGCCGCATCTTCTCGCACGTCGATCTCAGGGGCACGCGGCTCGCATCCCCCGCCCCGGGGGCCGCGCCGCGATGAGCCTGCCCGCCTCCTTCCTGCAGCAGCGGCTCCCCCTCGCCGACCTCCTCGACCTCCGCGCCTTCTCCGAGGTGTGCCAGTCGTTCGCCGAGCTGTACCGGGTGGGGCTCAAGGTGTTCGACGAGGACGGCAACAAGCTCGTCGACGTGCGGGTCGGCAACGCCGACTTCTGCGGCTACATCTGGACGAAGCCGGCCGGCCGCGAGAGGTGCATGGCCACCGTCGCGCGCGTGAAGGCGGACCCCGTCGGCGAGGAGCCGGTGGCGCGCACCTTCGAGTGCTTCTCCGGCTGCCACTACGTCGCCCAGCCCATCCTGTACGAGGGCGACGTCATGGGGCGGGTCGTGTTCGGCCCCTTCGTCCCCGAGGACCTCGGCGAGCTGCCCGAGGCGCTGCGCCAGATCGCGCCGGACTTCGACGCGAAGCTCGCCCATGCCTACCGGGAGAAGATCCGCCGCGTCCCGGTCGCCACCGCCGAGAAGATCCTGAAGCACTTCACGGACCTCCTCGACGTGATGGTCTTCACGGGCCACAAGAACCTCATCGCCTCGAGGCTCCACATCGAGGCGGTCTCGGAGAGCTACCGCGAGCTCTCGGACAAGAACCACCAGCTCGAGGAGAGCTACGCGAAGCTGAAGGAGCTCGACCGCCTCAAGTCGAACTTCCTCGCCACGATGAGCCACGAGCTGCGCACGCCCCTCACGAGCGTGATCGGCTACTCGGAGATGATGCTGGAGGGGCTCGGCGGGCCGCTCACCGCGGAGCAGCGCGAGTACCTCGGCATCATCATGGAGAAGGGGGAGAACCTCCTCCAGCTCATCACCTCCATCCTCGACATCTCGAAGATCGAGGCGGGGCGCGTGCGGCTCGTGCTCACCGAGGTGGACGGCGCCCAGGTCATGCGCGACGCGGTGGCCACCGTGCTCCCCCTCGCCCGCAAGAAGGGGCTCAAGGTCGGGTTCGAGGCGAGCGCGCTGCCCCGCTTCCAGGGGGACCGCGACAAGGTCCGCCAGTGCCTCGTGAACCTCTGCTCGAACGCGGTGAAGTTCACGCAGGCCGGGGGCACGGTGAGCGTCTCGGGCGAGGCCCTGCCCGGGCGGCGCGTCGCGCTCAGGGTGACCGACACGGGCATCGGCATCCCCGAGGAGCACCTCCGGCGCGTCTTCGACGTCTTCTACCAGGTGGACGGCTCCTCCACGCGCGAGTACGGCGGCGCCGGCCTCGGGCTCGCGATCGTGAAGAGCTTCGTCGAGGCGCACGGCGGCGAGGTGACGGTCTCGTCGACGCCGGGGCACGGCTCCACCTTCTCCCTCGTCCTGCCCCTCGAGCCGCCCGCCGCCGCTCCCGCGGCGGCGACGCCCCCGCCCGTGACCCGCTGACATGCCGTCGCGCGGAGGCGAGCGGAGGTCCGGCGGGCGGCGCCCCGGCGGCCCCGGCGGCGAGGACGAGTTCGCCCTCATCGACCGGTTCACCCGGGCCCTGCCGCTGCGCGGCCCGGGGGTGGTGGTCGGCCCGGGCGACGACGCGGCGGTGCTCCGGCCGCGCGCCGGCGAGGAGCTCGTCGCCACCGTCGACGCGGTCGTCGAGGGCGTCCACTTCGACGGCCGCTTCTCCGCGGCCGACGTCGGGTGGAAGGCGCTCGCGGTGAACCTCTCCGACCTCGCCGCCATGGGGGCGCGGCCGCTCCACGCCCTCGTCGCGCTCGGCGTGCCGCCCGGCACGCCCGGGTCCCGCCTGGCCGGCGTCGCCCGGGGGCTCGGCGCCTGCGCGCGCGCCCACGGCGTCGCGGTGGTGGGCGGGAACGTCACGCGCGCGCGCGACCTCTCGATCACCGTCACGGTCCTCGGGGCGGTGCCGGCGGGGCGCGCGCTCCTGCGCCGCGGCGCCCGCCCCGGCGACCTCGTCGCCGTGACGGGCACCCTCGGCGACGCGGCCCTCGGCCTCGCCCCCGGCGCGCCGCCCGCCCTCGCGCGGCGCCAGCGCCGGCCGTCGCCCCGGCTCGCGGCGGGGCGCGCCCTCGCGAAGCTGGCGCGCGCGGGCATCGACGTGTCGGACGGCCTCGCCCAGGACCTCGGCCACCTCTGCCGCGCCTCCGGCGTCGGCGCCGAGGTCGAGGCGGCGCGCCTCCCGCTCTCCCCCGCCTACCGCCGCGCGGTCCGCGGCCTCGCGGAGCCCTTCGCCGCGGCCCTCGCCGGCGGCGAGGACTACGAGCTCCTCGTCGCGTTGCCGCCCCGGGCGCTCGGCGCCGCCCGCGCCGCCGCGGCGCGCGCGGGGACCTCGCTCTCCGTGATCGGGCGCTTCGTGCGGGGCGGGGGCGTGTCGGTGCGGGGCCCGCACGGCGAGCGCGTGCCCCCGCCGCCCGGCCACGACCACCTGGCTCACCTGACCGCGGGACGGGCGCGCGCTTGGACGAAACCCGGGGCGGGTCTAGGATTGGGCGCCTGAGCCGGAGGCAGACCGTGGCGAGAGGAACGAGGGACGATCGGCTCACCTCCACCCGGCCGAGCGCGAGGTGGCAGGACGCCCCGCACCTCGTGGCGCTGCGCGGCCGCGCCGCCGAGCCACCGCCCCGGCCTTCCCCGTCGGCGGGCGGCCTCACCGCCTCGCTGCAGACGAAGGTCCTCGTCTCCTACCTCATCGTGGGCGGGGTCCTCGTCTTCGCGGTCCCCTTCATCCAGGACCGGGTGTCGTCCGCCGCGCTCGGGGCCGCCATCGTCCTGCTCCTCGCCCTCGCCCTCGGCGCCGGCCTCACCATGGCCATCGCCCGCGTCTCGCGCATCGGCCGGCTGAAGGAGAGCGCCGTCGAGATCAGCCGCGGCGACCTCTCCAAGGCGGTGCTCTCCGAGGAGCAGAAGGCCTTCCACGACGAGATCGACGACCTCACCGCCGCGATCGGGACCATGCAGGAGAACCTGCGCGACCTCGTCTCGCGCATCCAGCGGACGGCGCAGTCGGTCTCCGAGTCCGCGAACGACCTGCAGACCTCCGCCGAGGAGGTGAACGCCTCCACCGACGAGGTGGCCTCCTCGATGGAGAAGATCGCGCAGGGCGCCGGGCAGCAGTCGCAGCTCGTGGAGCGCACCTCGAAGGTGATCGGCGAGATCGCCGCGTCCATCGAGCGGACCGCCAAGAGCGCGGAGGAGGCGGCGCGCGCCTCGGCCGAGACCTCCACCTCGGCGGCGTCCGGCGGCGAGGCCGCGCGCCTCGCCGGCGAGAAGGTGAAGAAGGTCTTCGCGCGGATCGAGGCGGCGAGCGAGCAGGTCTTCGCCTTCGGCGAGCGCACGAAGGAGATCACCAAGATCGTCGAGGCGATCACGCAGGTGGCGAACCAGACGAACCTCCTCGCCCTGAACGCCACCATCGAGGCGGCGCGCGCGGGCGAGTACGGCCGCGGCTTCGCGGTGGTCGCCGAGGAGGTGCGCAAGCTCGCCGAGACCACCGGCCGCTCCGCCGAGCAGATCTCGTCGGTGGCCGCCGACGTCTCGGGGCGCGCCGCCCTCGTGGTCGGCACCATGAAGGAGTCGGTGGCCGAGCTGGGCGACGGGCGCGAGGACCTCGAGGCGATCATCCGCACCCTCGCGGACATCGCGAAGATCGCCGCCACCGGCGCCGACAAGGTGGTCGTCATCTCCCAGGACGCGCGCGAGCAGCTGAACGGCTCGGCCGACATGGTGCAGGCGATGGACCACATCTCCGACGTCGCCTCCTCCAACGCGAGCGCCACCGAGCAGGTGCGCAAGGTGACCTCCGAGCAGACGGCCGCCGTGGCCCAGATGGCGAGCGCGGCCCAGGAGCTCACGAACCTGTCGCTCGAGCTGCAGACGGTGGTCTCGCGGTTCCGGCTCGGGTAGGGGACGCCCGTGCGCCACGTGGTGTTCCGGGTGGCGAGCGAGCGGTACGGCCTGCCCCTCGCGGCGGTGCGCGAGGTGGTGGTGCCGCAGCCGCCCTTCGCGCGGGTGCCGCGCTCCTCCGAGGCGGTGCGCGGCGTCATGAACCTGCGCGGGAGGGTCGTGGCGGTGGTGGACCTCGGGCCGCTCGTCGGGCTCCCGCCGCAGCCGCTCGAGGGGGGGCGCGGGCACGTGCTCATCCTCGACCACGGGAAGCGCGCCCTCGGGTTCCTGGTGGGCGGCGTCCTCGGCGTGGAGGCGGTGACCCCGCCGGAGGAGGGCGGGGCGGGGCTCGTGCGCGGCGTCACCTCCGCCTCGTTCGGCGCCGTGACGCTGCTCGGCGCCGACGCGCTGCAGGCGGAGGCGGCGCGGCTGTTCGGCGGCGGCTAGCGCCGCGCGACCCGGCGCGTTCTTGTGGTGCGCCCGAGAGCGGTGCTAACGTCGAACGACCCCGCAGGCGAGGAACCCGTTGCCATGGCGAAGCGAGTCCTGATCGTCGACGACGCGATCTTCATGCGCAACATGATCAAGGACATCTTCTCCGGCTCGGGGTTCCAGGTGGTCGGCGAGGCGGCGAACGGCCTCGAGGCGGTCGAGAAGTACAAGGAGCTGAGGCCCGACCTCACCACCATGGACATCGTGATGCCGTTCAAGAGCGGCATCGAGGCGACCCGCGACATCATCAAGCACGACGCGAAGGCGGTCGTGGTGATGTGCAGCGCCCTCGGCCAGGAGTCGCTCGTCATGGAGGCGATCGAGGCCGGCGCCTCCGACTTCATCGTGAAGCCCTTCAAGTCCGAGGACGTCCTCTCCGTCGTGAAGAAGGTCCTGGGCGACGCGTAGCGCGCCGCGCCTCCGGGCCGGGAGCCGCGGCGGTGTCGCCCGATCTCTCCAAGTACCTCACGCTCTACGTGGCCGAGGCGGGCGAGCACCTCGCCGGCTTCGCGCGCGACCTCGTGCTGCTCGAGGAGGCGGCGCGGTCGGGCGGGGGCGACGGCGCGAAGGAGGCGATCGACTCCTGCTTCCGCCACGCGCACAGCGTGAAGGGCATGAGCGCGTCGATGCAGCTCGACGGCATCACGGCGCTCGCCCACGCCGCCGAGGACCTCGTCGACGTGTTCCGCCGCGACCCCGCGCGCCTCGACGCGGGGGCCGTGGACGTCCTCCTCGCGGCGGGAGACGTCCTCGAGCAGCTCGTCGGGGCGGCCTCGGCCGGGGCGAACCCGCCGGCGGACCGCCCGACCCTGGAGCGGCTCGCCGCCGCCGCCCGGGCGCTCCGCGACGGGGAGCGCGCGGCCCCCGCCCCACCGCCGCCCCGGCCCCCCGAGGAGCCCGTGGCGGAGGCGCCCCCGGCGGAGGCCTCCGCGGCCCCCCCGCCCGCCGCCGCCCTCCGCCGCCGGCGGGTGCAGGTCGACGTCGAGATCGCCGGCAGCTGCCCGGTGCCCGCGGTGCGCGCGTTCCTCGTCGTGAAGAAGCTCGGCGCGCTCGGCGCGGTGGCGAGCGCGCAGCCCTCGGTCGACGACCTCAAGGCCGGCCGCATCCCGGGGAAGAAGCTCGCGGTCGTCCTCGAGACGGGCGAGACGCTCCAGGCGGTCGAGCGCGCCCTCTCGCAGATCTCGGACATCGCGGGGGTGGTCCTGCGCGAGCGGGAGGGGGAGCGGCCCGCGGAGCGGGAGGGCGCGTCCTCCGCCGCCGCGCGCGAGGTGGAGCGCGCCGCCGAGGCGAGCCGGACGGTGCGCGTGCGCACCGAGATCCTGGACGGGTTCCTCGACGCGGTGGGAGAGCTCATCCTCGCCACCGCCCGCATCCGCGAGGTGGGCAAGGCGCTGCCGCAGGGCGCGCGGGGCGCCCTCGACGAGGGGGTCGACCGGCTCCACGCGATCGTCAAGGACCTGCACGACAAGGTGATGACGGTCCGCATGACGCCGCTCGCCACCGTGACGGATCGGCTCCCCCGCGCGGCGCGCGACACGGCGCGCAAGGTGGGCAAGCAGGTCGAGGTCGAGGTGAAGGGGGCCGAGATCGAGATCGACCGCGCCATCCTGGAGGAGCTGCAGGACCCGCTCCTGCACGTGCTGCGCAACGCCGTGGACCACGGCATCGAGGCCCCGCACCTGCGGCTCCTCGCCGGCAAGCCCGCCACCGGCCGCATCGCGGTCACCGCCCGCCGCGAGCGCGACCGCGTCATCCTCGACATCGCCGACGACGGCAAGGGCATGGATCCGGCGAAGCTGCGGGCGGCCGCCGTGGCGCGCGGCGCCCTCGACGCGGCGGCGGCGGCGGCGCTCGGCGACCGCGAGGCGCTGCTCCTCGCCTGCCTCCCCGGCGTCTCGACCGCGGAGACGGTGACCGACCTCTCCGGGCGCGGCGTGGGGCTCGACGCGGTGAAGCGCAGCGTCGAGGCGGTGGGCGGCGCCCTCGAGCTCGAGAGCGCGCCCGGGGCGGGCTCGCGCGTCACCTTCCGGCTGCCCCTCACGGTCGCCCTCCAGCCGGTGCTGCTCGTCCGCGTCGGCGACGAGGTGCTGGGGCTGCCCATCGCCAAGGTGCACGGCGCCGCGCAGGTGGAGATGTCGCGCCTCGACCGGTGCGAGGGCACCCCCGTCCTCCCCTACGGCGGAGGGCTCGTGCCGGTCCACGACCTCACCCGCCTCCTCGGGCTGCCGGGCGACGGCGCGCGCGACGAGCGCGCGGTGGTGGTGGCCGAGGGGGGCGACGGGCGCGTGGGCCTCGCGGTGGACGCGCTCCTCGGGCAGCAGGAGGCGGTGCTGAAGCCGCTCGGATCCCCGCTCGACGCGGTGCCGGGGCTCTCGGCGGTGACGGTGCTCGGGAACGGCCGGCCGGTCTTCATCCTCGACGTCCAGAGGCTGCTCGCCGCATGACCGCGACCTTCGGCCCGCGCGAGGTGGACGCGCTGCAGGAGCTCGCCTCGATCGGCAGCGGCCAGGCCATCTCCGCGCTCGGAAGGCTCGCCCACCGGCGCTTCGACATGGACGTGCCGGAGGCCTGGATCGGCGCCGAGCCCGGGGCGATCGCCGCGTTCCTCGGCGGCCTCGGCCAGGACCTCGTGGCGGTGGGCGTGAAGCTCGAGGGGCCGCTCACCGGCGACCTCCTCCTCGCCCTGCCCGAGCGCGACGGAGAGCGGCTCGCCGCGCTGCTCGGGTTCCCCCCGGGGGAGGGCTGGGGGGGCATGGCGGAGAGCGCGCTCCTCGAGTCGGGCAACATCGTCGGGAGCGCCTTCGTCTCCGCGGTGGGCACCTTCGTCGGCGAGAAGCTCCTCCTCTCCGTGCCCACCTTCGCGCGCGGGAGCGGCCGCGCGTGCGTGGAGGCCCTCGTCGCGCACGCGGGCTCGGTCGCCCTGGCGACGCGCTTCAGCGGGGGCGGCGAGCCGGGGCCGGCCCTCGAGGGGCTCGTCCTCGTCATGCCGGAGCCCGACCGGATCGCGAGGCTCCTCTCGCACCTCGATCTGCGGTAGACGCTTCGCATGGACGAACGCACGCTGCGCGGGCTCCTCGCGGCCGTCCGCGGGGGACGCACCTCGCTCGACGACGCCGTGCGCCGGCTCAAGGGCGCCCCCTACGAGCGGCTCGGCGACATGGCGACGCTCGACACCCACCGCACCCTGCGCGTGGGCATGCCCGAGGTCGTGCTCGCCGAGTCGAAGACGGGGGCGCAGGTGGCCGCCATCGCCCGCAAGCTCGCCGCGAAGGGGCCGCTCCTCGTCACGCGGCTCGCGCCGGAGAAGGCGGGGCCGGCGCGCCGCGCCGTGCGCGGGGCGATCTACGACCCGGTCTCGCGCACGCTGCGCAAGGGGCGCATGAAGCTGCCCGCGCGCGGCCCGGTGGCGGTCTGCTGCGCCGGCACCTCCGACGTGCCCGTGTGCGAGGAGGCGGCGGTCACGCTCGACGTGATGGGGATCGAGGCGATCCGCATCTACGACGTGGGGGTGGCGGGCCTGCACCGGCTCCTCGCCCGGCGCGGCGACCTGGAGCGGGCGCGCGCGATCGTCGTGGCGGCCGGGATGGAGGGGGCGCTCCCCTCGGTGGTCGGGGGGCTCGTCGGGCACCCGGTGATCGGGGTGCCCACCTCCGTCGGCTACGGCGCCTCGCTCGGCGGCCTCGCCCCGCTCTTCACCATGCTCAACTCCTGCGCGCCCAACGTCACGGTCGTGAACGTGGACAACGGCTTCGGCGCGGCGTTCGTGGCGGGCCTCATCGCCCGCGAGTAGGTGAGAGGCCATGCCCCTCCTCGTCCTCGAGCCGATCGGCGGGATCGCCGGTGACATGTTCCTCGCCGCGGCCCTCGACCTCGGCGTGGACCGGGCCGCGCTCGTCGCCGCGCTCGGCACGCTCGGCGTCACCGGCTGGACGCTCGAGGTGCGGCGCGCGACGTCCTCGGGGATCGCCGGCACGCACGTCGAGGTGAAGGTCGAGGGGGAGCAGCCGCACGCGCGCGGCCTCGCCGAGATCCTCGCGCTCGTCGACGGGAGCGGGCTCGCGCCGCGCGCGCGGGCGGCCGCCCGCGCCGTCTTCGAGCGGATCGGCCGCGCCGAGGCGAAGGTGCACGGCGTCGCCCTCGAGGCGGTCCACTTCCACGAGGTGGGGGCGGTGGACTCGATCGTGGACGTGTGCGGCGCCGCGGTCGTCCTCGACCTGCTCGGCTGGCCGCGGATCGTCTGCGCGCCGCCCGAGCTCGGCCGCGGCATCGCGCGCACCGCCCACGGCGCCATGCCCGTCCCCCCGCCGGCGGTGCTCGAGCTCCTCGCCGGCAAGCCCGTGCGGCCGGGCGGGCCGCCCGGCGAGGCGGTGACCCCCACCGGCGCCGCCCTCCTCGCCGAGCTCGCCGAGGTGGGGCCGCTCCCCGCCTTCGTGCCGGGGCGCATCGGCTACGGCGTCGGGACGGCGAGCTGGCCGGATCGGCCGAACGTGCTGCGCATGACGCTCGGCGAGGAGGCCGCGCTCGCGGCGCCGCCCGGCCCCGCCGAGGCCGCCCTCTGGGTCCTCGAGACGAACCTCGACGACTGCCCCGGCCAGCTCGTCGCGCGGGCGATGGACGCCGCGCTGGAGGCGGGCGCGCTCGACGTCTGGGCGGCCCCGGTCATCATGAAGAAGGGGCGCCCCGGCGTGCTCCTCTGCGCGCTCGTGGAGGAGCCGCGCCGCGCCGCGGTGACGCGCGTCCTCTTCGAGGAGACGACGACGCTCGGCGTGCGCCGCCGGGCGGTGGAGCGCGACGCGCTCGAGCGCGCCCTCGTCACGGTGGAGACGCGGTACGGGCCGGTGCGGGTGAAGCTCGGCCGCGCGGACGGCCGCGAGCTCGGCGCGCACCCCGAGTACGAGGACTGCCTCGCGCGGGCGCGGGAGCACGGCGTCGCGGTGAAGGAGGTCATGGCCGCCGCGCTCGCGGCGCACCGCGCCGGGCGCTGAGGACCCGGCCACGGTCCCCGCGGACCCGGGGGCGGCCCCGGGCGACCGCCGCGCTCGTGGTACAGTCGCGGCCGGGGACCCCGTGGCGAAGGCGAGCGCCCGACGCAGCGTGAAGGCCGGGACACGGCGGCGGGCGCGCAAGCCCGCCGCGCCGCGCCCGGTGCGCGCCGCCCGGCCTCCGGGCCCGCGCCTCGCCGCCGCCGCCATCGTCGAGGCCTTCGCGCTCGGCCCGCTCGCCGCCGCCGTCGTCGATCGCGGCCGCGTCGTCCTCGCCAACGAGGCGTTCGGCAGGGCCCTCGGGCGGGAGCCGGGCGCGCTGCGCGGCCGGCGCCTCGCGCAGCTCCTCCCGCCGCTCGACGGCGAGGTGCCCGAGCCGGGCCCGGGCGCGGCCCGGGCCTACCGCACCGAGCTCGGCGGCGTCGCGGCCCGCGTGGACCTCTCCGCGGCGTCGCGCCCCCGCCCCGACGGCACGCTCCTCCTCGCCGCGGTGCTGACGCCCACCCTCGCCCAGCCCGACGAGGCCGCCGACCGGGCCCTGCTCGCCCTCTCGCGCGAGCTCGCCGAGGCGCGCACCGAGGACGACATCACCGCCACGCTGGCGCGCGCGCTCGAGGTGCTCTTCCCCGGGCGCTCCTTCGCGATCCGCCTGCTCGACGCGGCCTCGCTCGCGCTCCGCACCTTCTACGCCCGCGGGCCCCTGCGCGGCCGCGCCCAGTCGCACCTCGCGCTCCGGCGCGCCGCCGTGGAGCGGACCGGCCTCTCCCGCGAGGCGCTCCAGGCCGCGGGTGTCCTCGTGGTGGAGCAGGACGAGCTGCTCTTCGAGGGCTGCGGCGCCGCCACCGTCGTCCCCCTCGCGGTGGGCGGCCAGCTCTTCGGCATCGTGAACCTCGAGTACCCGCTCGGCGGCCCGGGCGACCGCGACGGCGACGCGCCGCTCCTTTACCAGCTCGCGAACCACGCCGCCCTCGGCATCCGGAACGTGCGCCAGCTCGAGGAGCTCTCGGCCCTCAAGACCTACCTCGAGGACCTCCTCGAGCACGCGAACGCCCTCATCTTCGTGGTGAACCGCTGCCGCGAGGTGACCGTCTGGAACGCGGCGCTCGTCGCGCTGACCGGCCGGCCGCGGGATCGCGTCATCGGCGACGACCTGTTCACGCTCGTCCCCGCCGACGAGCGCGCGCCGCTCGAGGGCGTGCTGCTGCGCGCCTTCGCGGGGGAGGCGGTGGCGGGCTACGAGATGCGGCTGCTGCGCGGCGAGGGCGAGGAGGTGCGCGTCGCGCTGAACACCGCGCCCATCGTGAGCGCGAACGGCGACGTGGACGGGGTGGTCGCCATCGGCCAGGACCTCACCCTCGTCCGCTCGCTGCAGGCGGCGGCGGAGCACGCGGAGCGCCTCGCCGGCATCGGGCGCCTCGTCGCGGGCGTCGTGCACGAGCTCAACAACCCGCTCACCGCCGTCAACATGTACTCGGACGTGCTGGTGGAGAAGCTCACGCACGCCGGCCACGATCCCGCCGACCTCGAGAAGCTGCGGGCCATCCGCGAGGGCGGGCTGCGCATCCAGCGCCTCGCCCGCGACCTCGTCGCCTACGCCCGTCCGGCGGGCGCGCGCGTCGAGCCGGTGGACCTCGCCGAGGTGCTCGACGAGGCGGCCCGCCTGGCGAAGCCCGCCGTCAAGGAGGCGGACGCGGTGCTCGAGAAGCTCTTCGAGCAGGTGCCGCCCATCGACGGCAGCCGCCCCGCCCTCGTGCAGGTGTTCGTGAACCTCGTGACGAACGCCGCCCAGGCGGCGCGCTCCGGCGGGCGCATCACGCTGCGCCTCGAGCCGGCCGAGGGGGCGGTGCGGGTGGCGGTGCTGGACGAGGGCGCCGGCATGGACGCCGAGACCGCGCGGCGCGCCTTCGAGCCGTTCTTCACGACGCGCCCCGGCGTCGGGATCGGCCTCGGGCTCCCCATCGTGCAGGGGATCGTCGAGCGCCACGGCGGCAAGGTGGAGCTCGAGAGCGAGCCCGGGCGCGGGACGGGCGTCACCGTGACGCTGCCGGTGCGCCGGGGGCGCTGAGCCGGAGCGGAGGCGATCCGGCTCGCCTCGCGCGCGCCGGGGAGGACGCGCGGGCCGGCTAGCCCGCGGCTAGCCCGCGACGGAGAGGACCGCGTAGCCGCGGAACGCGGGCAGCACCGTCGAGATCGAGGGGCCGGACGGGTTCATCGGGATGCGCACGTCGGTGCCGTCCGCCGCGACGAAGCGTGCGCGCCGCGCCCCGCCCGCGACGGCCACGCCGAGGAAGAGCGTCGCCCCCTGCGCCCGCTCGAAGGGCGCGACCAGGTGCGCGAGGACCGCGCCGTCGGCGCGGTGCAGCGCGACGAGCAGCGGGACGCGCGCGGCGATCCCCGCGGCGCGCCGTCCCCGGCCGAGCAGCGCCACGAGGGCGCGCTCGAGGAGCGCCGGCGACGGGGCGGGGGCGCCTCCCTCCTCGGGCGCGAGGGGCGGGAGCACGGCGAGCAGCCCCTCGCCGACCTTCGTGGCGCTCGCCTTCGCCGACGGGAAGAGCGGCGCGCCGGCGCGCCCGAGCTCGTCGCCCGCCGCGGGCTCGCCGAAGGCGAGCACCGCGCCGCCCGCCTCGAGGCGGCGGCGGACCTCCTTCGCCTCCTGCGGCGCGAGCGGCGCGGCGTCCGCGAGCACGAGGGCCGCGCCGGCGGGCGCCTCGGAGAGGCGGGTGATCACCGGCGCCTGGACGTGCAGCGCCGCGAGCACCTCGCCGGCGCGCAGGACCGCGGCCCGGTGGCGCCCGCCGCTCCAGAGGTCCGCCTCGGCGGAGTAGAGGATCGCGCACTCGGCGACGGCGGTGCCGCTCGCGGGGCCGAGGCCTCGCTCCTGGAGCCGGCGCGAGAGGCGGCGGACCTCGGCGATCTCGCGCCCCCCCTCGCCGGAGGGCTCGAGGCCCGAGAGCTCGACGCCGCAGGTGGCGGCGACCGCGGCGAGCCGGGCGAGGGCCGGGCCGGACCCGGCGGGCGGGGCGACGGCGCAGGGGCGCCGCCCCATCGCGCCGCGCAGGAGCCGGAAGAGCCCGGCGCCGCTCTCGCCCGGCGCGAGCGCCGCCGGGAAGATCGCGGCGTCGAGGGCGCGGGCCGCCCTGAGCTGCGCCGGGCCGAGCGCCTCGAACTGCGCGACGACGTCGAACGGGCGCGCCGCGGCGCGGGCCGCGTCGCGCGCGGCGCGGGCGTCGGCGCGGACCGCGCGGACGAGCGCCTCGTTGCGCACGCGCCAGGAGTCGCGCCCGAAGGGGAGCTGCGCGAAGGAGAGCGCCCCCGCGGCCTGCGCCACCGCCTCGCGCGCGAGGGCGAGGGGATCGACCGGCTGGAAGTGATCGCCGTACTCGCGCGCGAGGTGGCGGGCGAGGTCGCGCTGGCAGTCGGGGCAGAAGCCCGCGCCGAGGAGCCCGAGGGCGAGCGGCGCGTCGGGCCGGTCGAGGCAGACGCCGGCGAAGCCGGCCTGGAGCGCGGCGCGGGCCGCCTCGGCCACCCGGGCGCGCTGGCGCTCGGACGCCAGGCAGGCGCGCGGGACCCCGCCCCCGCCGGCGACGCTCCCGTCCGCCGCGCGACAGGGCTCGGCCCCGGGCGCGGCGCGGCCCGCCGGGACGTCGGCGAGCGCGCGGTTCACGAGCGGCGCGGGGAGGGGCTCCGCGGCGCCCACCACGAGCGGCTCCGCGGAGACGCGCTCCGCCGCGCGAGCGGCCTCCTCGGGCAGCGCGCCCGGGGCGAGGCGGTACGGCGCGAAGGCGGGCTCGGCAGGCATGGGCGGTCGATCGGGCGGCGCGAGCGCGCTCCGGCGGCGCCGTTCCCCTCCGCGGCGCGGAGGCGGGGCGCGCGCCGACGGAGCCGGCCGGCGGGTGTGTCAAGGTGAGGGTACGACGCGCCTCGCCCGGCGGGCAATTGCCTGCGGGCCGAAGAGGGTGCACCATCGTCTCCGACCGCGGGTGCTCCGCGGGTGCGTGTCGGGCGTACCCTCGCGCGTTGACGCCCTCGAAAACCCCGTGGTAGGGGATCGGGACAAACGGCGCGAAAAAAGGAAGGTTTCGAGAATGGGCGACCTCTTCGGCTCCCTCGCGAAGGCCTATCACGACGGTGGAATCGGGATGCACCCGATCCTCGTCTCCCTCGTCTTCGTGGTCGCCGTCCTGATCGATCGCGTGCGCGTCCTCTACTTCGCCGCCGCGTTCGACAAGGACGCCTTCCTGCGCGGCCTGAAGAAGCACATCTACTCGGGCGACCTCGACAAGGCGATCAGCTTCACCGCGTCGCAGAAGAAGACGCCGCTCACCTCCGTCATCAAGGCGGGCCTCATCAACGTCCCGAAGGGCGAGGCCGACGTTCAGGCCGCGATGGACGAGGCGACGCTGCGCGAGTCGCCGCGCATCGAGAAGCGGACCGGCTACCTCGCGATGCTCGGCAACGTCGCGACCCTCCTCGGCCTGCTCGGCACCATCATCGGCCTCATCCACGCCTTCGGCGCCGTCGCGAACGCGAACCCGGCGGACAAGGCGACGATCCTCGCCGCGTCGATCTCCGAGGCCATGAACTGCACCGCCTTCGGCCTCGCCACCGCCATCCCCGCCCTCGTCGCCTACTCGGTCCTGCAGGGGCGCACCCAGCACATGGTCGACGAGATCAACGAGAGCTCGGTCGCCGTGCTGAACCTCATCGTGGCGAACAAGGACAAGATGAAGATGCCGGCCTCCGTCGCGGTGGACGCCGACGAGTAGCCGCTCGCCCTCACCCGCGTAGACCGAAAGGAGCGACATGGGCGGCGGCGCGATGCCCGAGCAGGGCGGCGGCGGCAAGCGGAAGAAGAAGTCGCTCGACGCGGTGATCAACGTCGTCCCCGCGATCGACCTCCTCTCCTGCTGCATCTCCTTCCTGCTCTTCACGGCGGTGTGGACCCAGAATCTCGCGGCTCCAGGTGCAGCAGCTCGGCACCGGGGCGCCCGAGCCCACCGTCACCGAGCAGCAGAAGACGCTCATGGTCACCCTCGCGATGGGCGAGCGCGGCTTCAACCTCTCGACCTCCTCCGGCACCTCCCTCGACATCCCCACCCTCGGCCGCGGCCCCGCCGGCGAGCTGCGCTTCGACCTGAAGCTCCTCGCCGAGAAGCTGAAGCAGCTGAAGGGCGACTACCCGGACACCTCCGCCATCACCGTCTCGGCGGAGGACACGGTCTCCTACGGCGACCTCGTGCAGGTCATCGACGCCTGCGTCGGGTCGGGGCTGCCGGCGGTCTCCGTCACCGGCGTCTAGAAGGCGCGAGCGAAGCCATGCCCATCGTCACGCCCGGCAAGCGCCCCGCCAAGCGGTTCGAGAAGTCGAGGATCCTCGGCGGCAAGATGGGCCGCGGCCACAAGTCGGTGAACGCGGAGCTGAACGTCGTCCCGATGGTCGACATGATGACGATGCTCGTCATCTTCCTCCTGCAGCAGTTCTCGTCCACGGGCGAGGTGCTGTACATGCAGAAGGACATCAAGCTCCCGGACGCGCGCCACGGCCAGATGATCGAGGTCGCGCCGGTCGTCGCCATCAGCGCGCAGCAGGTGGTCGTGACGGGGGTGAAGGTCGCGGACATCCCCGACCTCGACCGCGACTCGGGCTACCTCAACATCCCGGCCCTCGAGGAGCGGCTGCGCGACGAGAAGAAGCGCTGGGAGTTCATCCACAAGGCCGATCCCGGCTCGAAGTGGGACGGCGTGGTGAACATCCAGGCCGACAAGGCCGTGCCCTTCCGGATCGTGAAGCGCGTCATGTACTCGTGCGGGGTGGCCGGCTACTTCAGCGTGAACTTCGCCGCCCTCGACGCGGGCTCGGCCGCCGCGGCGGCCGGCGGCGAGAAGCCGCCCGCGGGGTAGCGGCCGCACGCCAGGCGCTCCCGCGATCGCCCGGCGCGGGCGGCCCGGGCCGCGCTTGCCAAAAACCCTTGCGGATCGGTAGTATCCGCCATCGTTTTTCCTGACGACGGCGCAATCGCGCGCAACGCCCCGATCTTCAAGGACTTCTCCGCAGGGCGGAGGGAGCCACTCACGCCATGAACCTCTTCTCCATTGCTCATTCTCTCGTGCTCGCCGCGGGCGGCCACGGCGGCGAGGCGAGCCTCGTCCTGCCGGATCTCGCGAGCGAGACGTTCCTCGGGATGAGCGGGCACACCATCCTCCTCGCCGGCATCGTGGTCTGCGTGCTCGGCCTGGTCTTCGGCCTCGTCGTCGCGAAGCAGCTCGAGGCGCTCCCGGTGCACCGGTCGATGCGCGAGATCTCCGAGCTCATCTACGCGACGGCGAAGACCTACCTCGTCACGCAGGGCAAGTTCATCGCGATCCTGTGGGCCTTCATCGCGGTGATCGTGGCGGCCTACTACGGCTTCCTCACGAACGGCGGGCAGGGGCTCGGCTTCGGGCGCGTCGCGATCATCCTCGTCTTCTCCCTCGTCGGCATCCTCGGGTCGACGGGCGTCGCCTGGTTCGGCATCCGCGTGAACACCTACGCGAACAGCCGGTCCGCCTTCGCCTCGCTCGGGGGCAAGCCCTTCCCGACCTACGCCATCCCGCTCAAGGCCGGCATGTCGATCGGCACGATGCTCATCAGCGTCGAGCTGCTCATCATGCTGTTCATCCTCCTCTTCGTCCCGAACGACCTCGCCGGCCCCTGCTTCATCGGGTTCGCCATCGGCGAGTCGCTCGGCGCGTCCGCGCTCCGCATCGCCGGCGGCATCTTCACGAAGATCGCCGACATCGGCTCGGACCTCATGAAGATCGTCTTCAAGATCAAGGAGGACGACGCGCGCAACCCCGGCGTCATCGCCGACTGCACCGGCGACAACGCGGGCGACTCGGTCGGCCCCTCCGCGGACGGCTTCGAGACCTACGGCGTGACGGGCGTCGCGCTCATCAGCTTCATCCTGCTCGCCATCTCGAACCCCTCGACGCAGGTGAAGCTGCTCGTCTGGATCTTCGCGATGCGCATCATGATGGTCATCGCGTCGGTCGCCTCCTACTGGATCAACGAGGCCTTCGCCGCGGGCAAGTACAAGAACGCGGACAAGATGAACTTCGAGGCGCCGCTCACCTCGCTCGTGTGGCTCACCTCGGTGGTGTCGGTGCTCCTCACCTACCTCGTGAGCTGGCTCATCATCGCGGACCTCGGCGACGGCACGATGTGGTGGAAGCTCTCCACCATCATCACCTGCGGCACGCTCGCCGGCGCCATCATCCCCGAGGTCGTGAAGGTCTTCACCTCGACCTCCTCCGGCCACGTGAAGGAGATCGTGACGGCCTCCCGCGAGGGCGGCGCGTCGCTCAACGTGCTCGCCGGCCTCACCGCGGGCAACTTCTCCGCCTTCTGGATGGGGCTCGTCATCACCGCCCTCATGGCCCTCGGCTACGGCGTCTCCACCCTCGGCCTCGCCGACCTCATGATGGCCCCGGCGGTGTTCGCCTTCGGCCTCATCGCCTTCGGCTTCCTCGGCATGGGCCCGGTGACGATCGCCGTCGACTCCTACGGCCCGGTGACCGACAACGCCCAGTCGGTGTACGAGCTCTCGCTCATCGAGAACGTCCCGAACGTGAAGGCCGAGGTGAAGAAGGACTTCGGCTTCGACCTCAACTTCGACAAGGCGAAGCACTTCCTCGAGGAGAACGACGGCGCCGGCAACACCTTCAAGGCGACGGCGAAGCCGGTGCTCATCGGCACCGCGGTGGTCGGCGCGACCACCATGATCTTCTCGATCATCGTGATCCTCACCACCGGGCTCACCGCGAACCTCGAGAAGCTCTCGATCCTGAACCCGCTCTTCCTGCTCGGCCTCATCATGGGCGGCGCGGTCATCTACTGGTTCTCCGGCGCGTCCACCCAGGCGGTCTCCACCGGCGCCTACCGCGCGGTCGAGTTCATCAAGCGGAACATCCGGCTCGAGGGGGTGGAGAAGGCCTCCGTCGAGGACTCGAAGAAGGTCGTCGAGATCTGCACGCAGTACGCCCAGAAGGGCATGTTCAACATCTTCCTCACGGTGTTCTTCGCCACCCTCGCCTTCGCCTTCGCGGACGAGTTCTTCTTCATCGGCTACCTCATCTCGATCGCGATCTTCGGCCTGTTCCAGGCGATCTTCATGGCGAACGCCGGCGGCGCCTGGGACAACGCGAAGAAGGTGGTCGAGGTGGAGCTCAAGGCGAAGGGCACCCCGCTCCACGACGCCTGCGTGGTGGGCGACACGGTCGGCGACCCCTTCAAGGACACCTCCTCGGTCGCGATGAACCCGATCATCAAGTTCACGACCCTCTTCGGCCTCCTGGCCGT
Organism: uncultured delta proteobacterium; assembly: GCA_963737085.1. Classification (GTDB taxonomy): domain Bacteria; phylum Myxococcota; class Myxococcia; order Myxococcales; family Anaeromyxobacteraceae; genus Anaeromyxobacter. The sequence goes on along the minus strand of CAVTRR010000009.1, from coordinate 554,596 downwards.
CGAGCTCGCGATCACGATGGAGTCCTCGGCGCGCATCGGCCTCGCGGCGGTCTTCCTCGCCGTGGCGCTCGTGTTCGTGTGGCGCTCCTTCTACAGGATGCGGATCGAGGCCGGCGTGAAGTCGGCCGAGGGCGCGGCGACGCAGTCCGCCGCGTAGCCATGGCGGAGCGCATCGCTCCGCCGAACCCGAGGGCGGCGCTCCGCAAGGCGGTCGCCGCCCTCAAGGTGTTCCCGCTGTACGGCGTCTCGATCCTGCCGGGGACCCCGGCGCCGTTCCACGTCTTCGAGCCGCGCTACAAGGCGCTCGTCGGCGACGCCCTCGAGGGCGACCGCATCCTCGCCGTGCCCTCCTTGTTCGGGAAGGCCGACGCCCACGCGCTCAGGCCGCCGCTCAAGGCGATCTGCGGCGCCGGGATCATCGAGGCCCACGACCTCTACGAGGACGGCCGCTACGACGTCGTGCTGCGCGGCCTCGCCCGCGTGCGGCTCCTCGAGGAGCTGCCCTCGACGAAGCTCTACCGGGAGTTCAGGGCGGAGGTCCTCGAGGACGTCCTCCCCCCGGGCGGCGCACGCGCGCTGCAGGGGGAGCTCGAGGCGCTGCGCCAGCTCGTCTACGAGCTGTCGATGAAGCTCCCCCGGGAGTCCGGCGCGCCGCAGCTCGCCGAGGCGGTGGCCCAGATGAAGGACCCCTCCGCCATCGTGGACCTCGTCGCGGCCGCCGCCGTCTCGGATCCCGGCGACCGCCAGGACGTGCTCGAGGAGGTCGTGGTCGCGAAGCGGATCGAGCGGGTGATCGAGGAGGTGGCGGGCGTCGTGCTCGTCCTCTCGAAGGGGAAGAACCCGAAGGTCTGAGCGCCCGCCCGCCCTTCGACAGGGGTGAGCGGGGGCGCGCCGCGTCGGTTGCCGCACGGCCCGGCTCCGTGGCAGAGTCGCGCTCTCTCTCGACGCCTCCCGCCTCAGAGCGTGCCGCGTGGCCCCCGTCCTCTCCCTCGTCGCGCCGATGTTCAACGAAGCGGAGAACGTCGACGCGTTCCACGCGCGCGCGGTCGGCGTCCTCGAGGCGCTCGGCGAGCCGTTCGAGATCGTGCTCGTGAACGACGGCAGCAAGGACGACACGCTCGCGCGCCTCGTCGAGCTGCACCGCCGGGATCCGCGGGTGAAGGTCGTGAACCTCTCCCGCAACTTCGGCAAGGAGATCGCGCTCTCCGCCGGCCTCGACGTCGCGAGCGGGGAGGCGGTCATCCCCATCGACGCGGACCTCCAGGACCCGCCGGAGCTCATCGCGGAGATGGTGGCGCGCTGGCGCGAGGGCTGGGACGTCGTCTACGCGCAGCGCACGTCGCGCAGCGGGGAGTCCTGGGTCAAGCGGGCGACCTCGTTCGCCTTCTACCGGGTGATGCGGCGCCTCACCCCCATCGACATCCCGCGCGACACCGGCGACTTCCGGCTCATGGACCGCCGCGTCGTGACGGCGCTGCGCGAGCTGCGCGAGCACCACCGCTTCATGAAGGGCCTGTTCGCGTGGGTGGGCTTCCGCCAGGTCGCGATCCCCTACGCGCGCGACCCCCGCCACGCCGGCCAGACCAAGTGGAACTACCTGCGGCTGTGGAACTTCGCCATCGAGGGGATCACCTCGTTCAGCTTCGTGCCGCTGCAGGTCGCGAGCTACCTCGGCGGCCTCGTGGCGCTCCTCGCCTTCCTCTACGGCGGCTACTTCGTGGCCCGCACGCTGCTCTTCGGCGCCGACGTCCCGGGCTACCCGTCGCTCCTCGTCATCATGCTGTTCCTCGGCGGGGTGCAGCTCCTCACCCTCGGCGTGCTGGGCGAGTACGTGGGGAGGATCTACGCCGAGACGAAGCGCCGCCCGCTGTACGTCGTGCGGGAGACGCTCGGCCTCGAGACGGACGGGGACGGCGCGCGCGGCGAGCCTTCCGCGGCCGAGCGGCCGCCGCGCCGGCGCGCCGCCGACCGCGGATGACGGGCGCGCCGAGAGGGCTCGCGGCCGCCGCGCGCCGGGTCCTCCCGTACCTCGCGCTCTGCGCCGGCCTCGCCGCGGTGTACGCGCCGTCGCTGCGCTCCCCCGCGCTCTTCAACGACGACTACGCGAACTTCGTGGAGGCCCCGCCCTACGCGTGGATGCTCGGCGCGGCGGGGCGGCCGGTGCAGTACGTCCTCGCGAGCGCCGCGCACCGGTTCGTCGCGGCGGACGCGGGCCACGTCGCGACCCTCCGCCTCGGGCTGTTCGCGCTGTGGGTCGCCCTCGCCGCGGCGATCTTCCGCGCCGTCCGGCGCGGCCTCGGCGAGGGGGGCGCGGTGGCGCTCGTCCTCTTCGCGTTCTCCGCGCCCGCGTACCTCATCACCTTCGCGTGGCTCTCCGTCGCCATCAACGTGCCCGCCTACCTCGCGGCCGCGGGGAGCTACGCGACCGGGTACCTCCTCCTCGGCCGCGCCCGGAGCGCGCCGGCGCGGGTCGCGCTCGGCGCCGCGACGGTGGCGCTCGTCGCGGCGGCGTCGCTCACCTACCAGATCGCCGCGGCGCTGCCGCTCGCGCTCGTCGCGTACCACCTCCTCTTCGAGGCGAGGGAGGGCGCGCCGCCCGTGCGGCGCGCGCTCGTCGCGTACGCGCTCGTCTGCGCCGGGCTCGTCGTGTCCCTCCTCGCGCTCCGCGTCGTCCTCGCGTACGCGGGGATCCCGCTCGAGGACCGGGCGCAGGGGACCCTGGCGCGCATCGCCTCGCTGCGCGGGCTGCTGCTGCCCCTGCGCATCTTCGACGCGAACTTCGCCTTCCACTACTACTACTGGGGCTGGCTCACCCGGGAGGCCGCGGTCCTCCTCGGCGCGGCGCTCGGGGCGCTCGTCCTGCGCGCGGCCTGGCGCGAGGTCCGCCCCGCCCACCCCGCCCACCGCGAGAACCGCGTGCGCTGGGCGCTCGTCCTCGCGGGCTTTCTCGTCGCGGCGATGCTGTTCGCCCTCGACGGCTCGCGCGAGCTGCGCTCGAAGCCCTTCCTGACGCTGCTCGTCCTCCTCCTCGTGGTGTACGCGCTGCGCGAGACGGAGGCGTGGCGCCGCCTCGGGCCGAAGCGGGCCGCGACCTGGGCCGTCGTGCTCCTCACCCTGTGGAGCGGCCACGACACGCTCGCGCGCGGCCTCGTCGCCTACGCCGAGGCGGAGCTCGCCCACGTGAGCGGCGCGCTCGCGGCGACCGCGCCGGGCTCGCCCCTGCGCGTGCACGTGATCCAGCCGGAGAACCGCTGCTTCACGGCGCCATGCTACGGGTCGTTCGAGTTCGCCCTGAAGCTCGCCTCGTCGAAGGACTGGGTCCCCCGAGGGCTGGTCCGCTACGCGCTCGATCGGAGCGGGCGGCGCGGCGAGCGCGTCGAGACGACGTTCTCGCACGGGCCGCCCGACGACCCGGCCGCGCTCGTCGTGGACATGCGCGCGCTCGAGCAGCGGCTCTACGCCGAGCGCGGCGAGGTGCTCGACCTCGCGAAGTACCTGAAGCGGAGGCGCACGCTCGCGGCGACCGACACGGTGCGGCCCGCCGGGCTGTGGGTGCGCGTCACGAGCCGCTGAGGGCGGCCCGGCGCTCAGCTCGCCGCGCTCCGCCCCACGCCGTAGTACGTGAACCCCGCCGCGCGCGCCTTGGCGGGATCCCAGACGTTCCGCCCGTCGAAGACCACGGGGGTCTTCATGCTGCGGGCGAGGCGGGCCCAGTCCGGCTGGCGGAACTCGTTCCACTCCGTGACGAGGAGGAGCGCGTCGGCGCCCTCCGCGGCGGCGTAGGGCTCGTCCACGAACACGACGCCGCGCCCGGCGAAGTGGCGGGAGGCCACCTCGCGCGCGACCGGGTCGTGGGCCCGCACCTTCGCCCCGTTCCCGAGGAGCCCCTCCACCACGCTGATGGCGGGCGCCTCGCGCATGTCGTCGGTCTTGGGCTTGAAGGCGAGCCCCCACACGCCGAAGGTCCGGCCGGCGAGCGCGCCGAAGTGCTTCGCCGCCTTCTCCACGAGCCAGCGCTTCTGCCGCTCGTTCACGCGCTCGACCGCGCGCAGCAGGTCGAAGTCGAGGCCGATCTGGCGGGCCATCGTCATCACGGCGCGCACATCTTTAGGGAAGCACGAGCCGCCGAAGCCGACGCCCGGGAAGAGGAAGGGGTGCCCGATGCGCCGGTCGGAGCCGATCCCGCGCCGCACCTCGTCCACGTCCGCGCCCAGCCGCTCGCAGAGCGTCGCCATCTCGTTCATGAAGGAGATGCGCGTCGCGAGCATCGCGTTCGCCGCGTACTTCGTGAGCTCCGCCGAGCGCAGGTCCATGAAGAGGATGGGCTGCTCGGCGCGGACGAAGGGCGCGTACAGCTCGGCCATGACCGCCCGGGCGCGCTCGGAGGCGACCCCCACCACCACGCGGTCGGGGCGCATGAAGTCGTCGATGGCCGCCCCCTCCTTCAGGAACTCGGGGTTCGAGACCACGTCGAAGGGGTGGGCGGTCGCCTCGCGGAGGACCTTGGCGACCCGGTCCGCGCTCCCGACCGGCACGGTGCTCTTGTTCACGACGACGGCGTAGCCGGTGAGCGCCCGGCCCACCTGCTCGGCGGCCGAGAGGACGTGGCTGAGGTCCGCCTCCCCGGTCTCGCCGGGCGGGGTCCCCACGGCGATGAAGATCACTTCGGCGCCGGCGATCGCCTCGGGGTAGGACGTCGTGAAGGCGAGGCGCCGCTCCTTCACGTTGCGCCGGACGAGCTCCTCGAGGCCGGGCTCGTAGATGGGGATCCCGCCGCGCTCGAGCAGCGCGATCTTCGCGGCGTCCACGTCGAGGCAGACCACCTCGTGGCCGGTCTCGGCGAAGCAGGTGCCGGTGACGAGCCCGACGTAGCCCGTGCCGACGACGGCGATCTTCATGGCGAGCGCACCTCCGCTGGGGCGCGCAGGCTAGCACGCGCCGGGGCCTCGATCGAGCGCGCGGCGGGCCTCAGGCGCGGGGCGCGACGACGAGCCGCGCCGCCTGGTCGACCCCGCGCAGGTGCCGGAGCCGCGCCGGATCCTTCGCCGCCTCCACCACTCCCTCCACCGCCAGGCGCTCGGCGCCGGAGAGCGCCGGCCGGACCCGGGCGGCGGCGTCCGCCACCTCCGGGAAGAAGTGCGCGGCGAGGAGCGTCGCCCCGTGGAGCGCGCGGGAGAGGCCGAGCGTCTGGGCGCGCTCCGCGAGGTAGGCCCGGTCGAGCTCGAGGCGCAGGAGCTCGCGGAGGTCGACGTAGGTGAGGAGCGGGGCGAGGAGCCCCTGGAGCGCCTGATCGCCCACCGTGGAGAGGAGCGCGTCCTCCGCGGAGGGACGGGCGGCCGACGTGCCGAAGGCGCGGTAGGGCGTCGAGCGGGCGAAGAGCGGCGCGTCGGGAGGCGCGCCCGCGAACAGCCCCTCCTGGCAGACGACGGTGAGCGTGCCGTCGGAGAAGACGGCCGTGCGCCCCTCGTGCTCCGTCCGGACGAGCGCGAGCGCGCCCTTCACGCGCTCCGCGAAGCGCGCGCCGTCCTCCCCGCGCAGCGCGAGCCGGAGGTCGCCGACGGGCCGGTAGGCCATGTGCGGGTAGAGCCAGTCGAGGTACGCCGCGGCCTCGAGGAGCACCACCGGCACGTCGGGCGCCTCCCTGAGCACGCGGCGCAGCGCGACGAGCTTGATGAGCGTGTCGTTCAGGACGCCCTGGTACGACGTGAGCAGCCGCTCCCGGAAGGCCTCGGGCAGCCCCGCGCCGAGCGGCCGGCTCTCGAGGTTGTGGGAGGCGAGCGGGGCGAGGCCGTGCGCCTCGAGGACGTCGCCGAGGAGCGCGAGGTCGCACTGCGGCAGCGCGGCGGGCGGCGAGAACGCGGTCAGCGCGCGGAGGGCGTCGAGGAGGGCCAAGGCCCCTGTCTAACCCGGGCCCCGGCGCGGCGGCAATCGCCCCGCGCCCCGCGGGAGGGCGCCCTGCGATGCGCAGGTTTCGGCCACGGAGGAGCGCACGACATGACCGAGCTCGACGGAACCCTCACCGACCTCGCGCGCCTGAGGAGCGGCAGCGAGCCCATCGTCAGCCTCACCCTCGACGTCCGCTGGTCCGACGAGCAGCAGCGCGAGCGCGTGCGCCTGTTCGTGCAGGACCGCGTGCGGCAGGTCCTCGTCCAGTATCCCGCGGGGACGCCGGGCCGCGACGGGCTCGCCCGCACGCTCGCGCGGATCCAGCGGCACGTCGCCGAGCTGACCGGGCGCGTCGTCGAGGAGGAGCGGAGCGGCCACGCCCTCTTCGCCTGCGAGTCGCTCGGGCTGTGGCGGCCGCTGTCCTTCGCCCACCCGCTCGAGCCCGCGCTCGACACCGACGCCGTCCCCCACCTCCTGCAGCTCGCGCGGCTCGCCGACGGCCTCGCGCCGGCGATCGTGGTCGTGCCGAGCCCGCAGGGCGCGGACGTCCACGCGCTGCGCCTCGGGGAGATCGAGGCGGAGGCGAGCCTGCGCGGGGTCGTGCCGCGCCGCGACGAGGGGCTCTTCGGGCCCAGCCCGACACGGCCCGGCCAGCACTACGAGCGCGACGAGAAGAACGAGCGCCACGTCGAAGCGTTCCTCGACAAGAACCGCAGGGCGGCCGCCGCCCATGTGACGGCGCTCTTCGACCAGCGCCCCGGGGCGAAGGTGGTCCTCGTGGGGACGGCCGAGACCGTCGCCGCCTTCGAGCGGGAGCTGCCGGAGCGGGTGCGCGCGGGGATCGCCGCGCGGGTCCCCCGGCCCCGGGAGTGGACCTCGGGCGACGGGCCGAGGCGGGACGGGGTGAAGGCGATCGCCGCGAAGGTGCTGGCTCGCGCGCGCGAGGAGGAGCGCCAGGTCGTGGACGCCGTGGTGGGGGAGGCGCTGCGCGGCGGTCCCGGCGTGCTCGGGCCGGACGACGTGGTCCTCGCCCTGAACGAGAAGCGCGTCCACACCCTCGTCATCGAGGACGACTTCCGGCGGGCCGGCTACCGCTGCGACAACTGCGGCGCGCTCGGCGCGAAGGCGGAGGCGGCGGAGGTGTGCCCGTTCTGCGCGGGCGACCTGCGCGTCGTGCACGACCTGCGCGAGGCGCTCGTCGCGAGCGCCCTCGCCGCGGGCGGCCGGGTGGAGGTGCTGCCGCACGGCAACAAGCTCCACGGCTACCGCGGCGTCGGCGCGTTCCTGCGCCAGGCCGGGCCGGCGGGGCTGCGCGGCGCGCGGCCTCCCTGGCCGGCGGCGCCGGGGGCGAGCCAGCCCTGAGCGCCCGCCGTCCCCGCCACCGGCCCGCCTTGGACCCCGTGGCGGGAACGGGTTACAAGCAGCGGGATGACCGCGCCGCTCACCGGGAAGAAGAACCTCGTGTTCCTGCGGGTCGGCGACTCGTCCACCCACCGAGAGTGGATCGGCGACCCGGCGACCCGCTCCTACGACGTCTGGCTCGACTACTACGGCGAGGGCGACTCCTCGCGGTGGGCGGGCGACGCGGCCCACCTCACGGACGGGCCCGGCACGACGAAGTACGCGCGCGCCCTGGCGCTCCTCGAGGAGCTCGCCCGCTACGACGCGATCTGGTTCCCCGACGACGACATCAGCGTCGACGCCCCCGGGGTGGAGCGGCTCTTCGAGACCTTCCACGCCCTCGGGATGCTGCTCGCCCAGCCCTCGCTCGCCGACGGCTCCCACGTCGCCCACGAGATCACGCGCTGGAACGGCGGCTTCGAGGTGCGCTACACGAACTTCGTCGAGGCGATGTGCCCGCTCTTCTCGAGCGCCGCGCTGCGGACGTGCGCGCCGTCGTTCACGCGGTCGATCTCGGCCTTCGGCCTCGACATGGTCTGGCCGCGGATGCTCGGCGACCCGCGCGACCGCGTGGGCATGATCGACGCGGCCCCGGTCGTCCACACCCGGCCCATCGGCGCCGGCACCTGGCGGCGCCCGGACGGCTTCGACCCCAGGGCCGACCGGGCGAGGATGCTCGCGGCCTACGGCGTCTCCACGCCGTTCCGGTTCCGCGCCTACGGCGGCGTGCCGCGCGCCGCGAGCTCGCCGCGGCCGGCGGCGCTGCCCGCGGGGGCGCGCTTCCTCGCGCGGATGGCCGCCGGGGCGCCCCCCTCGGTGCGGTTCCAGCGCCGCTACTGGTCGCGCACGCTGAAGAGCGTGTGGCGCGGGCGCTGAGGCGGCGTCCCGTTCCGGCCGCGGCGGCCGAGCCCGTCGCGGTGCTTGCCCACCGGCCCGAGCGTCCGCCGTGGTACACAGTCCGTCCGTGCGACCCGAGGGAACGCAGCCCCTTCGCGAGATGCCGGCGCCGAGGGCCGAAGGCCCGACGTCCGAATGCTGGCGCTACCGGATCGCCGTGCTCCTGACGCTCGGCGCGTTCAACCTCGTCACCTTCAACCGGTACTTCCCGCTCAGCGAGGGCTGGTGGGAGACCTACGGCTACCTCTACAACTCGGGGCTCCGCCCATACCGGGACTTCGACCTGGCGTTCACGCCCCTCTTCACCCTCCTGAACGCCGGCCTCCTGCGGCTCTTCGGGGACTCCTTCTTCGCGCTGCGGCTCTTCGGGGTCGGGGTGTTCCTCGCCGCGGTCCTCGTCCTCGAGCTGCTGCTCGAGCGCTTCTTCTCCGCGAAGAACGCCGCGGTCGCGGTCACCGTCGCGACCTTCTTCGTCATCTCCGAGACGCAGTTCATCGCGAAGGACTACCACCTCCATCAGCTGCTCCTCGTGGCCCTCTCGCTGCTGCTCCACGTGGAGCTGGCGGGGAACGAGCGGCTTTCGGCGCGCCGGCGTATCGGCGGGACCGTGCTGCTCGGGATGTCGGTCTCGCTGGTGTTCTTCCTCAAGCAGAACGTCGGCGGGCTGCTCCTCGTGGCGATCCCGGCGGGCATCGCGCTCGTCGAGCGCGAACGCCCCATCGCGCGCGTGTCCGCCTTCGTGCTCGGCGCGGCGATCGCCGTGCTCCTGATGCTGCCCGTCGTGTCGCCGTCCGACTGGCATCGGCTCCTGCTCGCGAACGACGCCAAGGGGAGCCTCGGCACGGTCCTGGGACGCGTCTGGCGGAACGAGATGAACCGGCACGCGCTCACGCTGGCGCTGAAGATGGGCACCGTCTACGCCACCGTCTACGCGCTGGCGCGGTACGTGTTCGCCCCGCCGCGAAGCTGGAAGGTCTGGAGCGACCCCGTCGAGTCGCTGCGCCGGAACCCCGTCGTCCGCAGGGCGGTGTTCGTCGGCGTCCTCGTGCTGGTCGCGGTGAGCGGGCACCGCATCCGGCTCGCCCTCACGCCGTGGATCCTCCCCGCGACGCTGGCGCTCCTCGGGATCGCGGCCTGCCGCGTGGCGCGCGGCATGGTGGGAGGCGGTCGCGAGGTGGATCCGCGCATGGCGGCGATGGTGCTCCCGGCGATGGCCCTGGCGTATGCCAACACCACGACGGCCGCGTTCGACTTCAACGGGATGCACGTCCTCGTCGCGCTCGCGATCGGCTGGATCCTGGCCGCGCTCGAGGCCTGGGAACGCCCGAGGTACTGGGCCGTCGCCGCCCTGGCGTTCCTGGTCATCGTCCCGGAGATCGTCGCGGCCAAGCTGAGGGTTCCGTACGAGTGGTGGGGCCACCGGCAGGGGTCGGTCTTCTCGGCCGTCGAGGAGTGCGACTACCCGCAGCTGCGCGGGATGTACGTGACGCCGCTCTACCGGGACGCGCTGAACACGATCAAGCGCTCGGTCGACACGTACTCGCGCTCGCGCTCCGACGTCTTCTTCTACGACCTGCCCGTCTTCTACTGGTTTCACCGCAAGCTGCCGCCGCACCGGACCGTCGTGCAGTGGTTCGACGTCGTCTCGTCGAGGCAGCTGGAGGCGGACCTGCGCGCCCTGCGCGAGGAGCCGCCGCGGCTCGTGGTGGCGCTGGAGGCGATGCCCGCGGCGTACGCCGGCCACCGTCAGCTCAAGGGCGCAGAGCGGCTGCCCCAGGAGGACTTCCGCGAGCTCATGGACGATTGGGTCGAGAGCGGGAAATATCGCCTGATCCGCAGCATCGCGCTCCCCAACGGCACGCTCGCGGGCTGCGACGTCACCCAGGACGTGCTCGTACAGAACGAGCGCAGCATCGGCCTGCCGCTCGACGAGATCCTCGGCGGCGCGGGGGCCGCCCCAGGGGAGCTCCGGGTGAATCGGGTGGCGCGGGGCGAGACTCGCGTCGCCGAGGGCTCCCGGCTCGAGGCGGGAGACGTCGTGACGGTCGGCGGCGACTACGCGCGCGTCCAGGCGCTGTCGGAGCGCCTCGGGATCGCGCGGGGCGAGCCTCGTGACTGGCACACGGTCAACATCTACGTCCGGAAGGGCGCCGCCGCGACGGAAGCGGACGGGCCCTGAGCGACGCGGGCGGCCGGCGCCCGCCGACAACGCAGCGGCGCCGTGACGGGCGACGTCACCGCGAGCGGTCGCGGCGCCGGTAGACCGACAGGAGCGGCCCGGTCTCCACGCGCTCGTAGTCCGCCGAGACGGCGTCGAGCACGCGGCGGAGCTCGTCGACCCGCCCGCGCGCGGACTCGCGCTCCGGGTCCATGCCGTTCCCGCAGGCATCCCACGGGTCGGCGACGTCCCCCTCGACCTCCCGGCCGACGAAGAGGTAGCGCGGCCGCGCGCCCGCGACGACCTCGACGGCCCGGCGGCGCTCCTCCTCGGTGAGGAGCGCCCATTGCAGGTCGAAGTGGGGGAAGATCGAGTGGCGGCCCGCGAGGAACGGGATCAGGTTGTCGAACACCGACAGGATGCAGATCCCCCGCTCCGCCGGGCCGGAGTACCGCTCGACCTGCGCGAGGCTCGCGGCGATCGGCGCGGGGTCGGCCGTCGAGATCACCCGCGCGCGGGGGAAGGGCCACACGTGGGTCTCCCACCGCGCGAAGACCTTCCCGACGGTGTTGCGCTCCCTGACGAAGCCGTCCACCCCGACCTTCCCGACGACCACGACCCCGAGGATCACCGCGGCGAGGACGGGCTGCTCCCACCTCGCGTGCCCGGGGGTACCGGCGAGCGTGCGCAGCATGAGGAGCAGGTGCAGGCCGACGTACGGCAGCACCGGCCAGAAGTGGTTCTCGAGCCCGCTCCAGTAGAAGTAGACGAAGAACCCCTGCGCGTAGACGAACAGGTAGACGACCGCGTACTTCGCCGGATCGCGGAGCCCGCGCACCCGGAGCAGGAACACGTAGGAGCCGGCGAGGTAGGCGAGCGTCAGGAAGACGAGCCACGGCGAGGGCCGCCAGGAGAAGAACCCGCCCAGGAACTGGGACGTGACGCTGCCTCCGCCCGTCCGCGGCAGGGCCAGGGCGAGGGCGGCGAGCGGGACCGCGACCAGGGCGGCGAGCGCGAGGAGCCGGCGCGCGACCCGTCCGGCCGGCGCGGTCTCGAGCACGCGCATGCCGGAAGCGACGCAGAACGCGGCGGCCACCATGCCGCCGTAGAGCCCGTTCACCGCGACGGCCGCGGCCGCGCCGAGCGCGCCCAGGGCGAGCGGGCCCCACCGGCCGCTCCGGAACGACCACAGGCACGCGAGCAGGACCGGGAGGTCGAGGAAGTGGAGCAGGGGGTTGATGCCCGGCGCGAGGAGGAGCGCGTGGTAGCCCAGCATGTAGTGGGCGACCCCGACGAGCCCGAGGGCGGCGAGGACGTATCGCGCGTCGCGGAACAGGACGACCGCGGCGCCCGCGAACACGAGCCAGTAGGCGACGAAGAAGAGGAGCGAGTGGTAGTAGGCCTGGAGCGAAAGCCCGCCGGAGAGATCCATCACCCACTTGAAGAGGAAGGTCGCCCCGAGGCCGTACTGGAAGTAGGTGCGCTCCAGCGGCTTCCCGGTCTCGACCTCGTTGAGCGGGTTGAGGACGTGGCCGATGTGGTTGAGCTGGCCCCGCGACATGCTCTGCAGGCCGTACTCGAGGGGATCCTCGAAGGCGAAGCTGCAGCGGCGGCTCGGGCGCCCGGGGTCGCGCCAATCGCGCCAGTACGCGGTGCGAGCGAGGTCGCCGCCGGGCGTGGAGACCACGAGCGCCCGCTGCGGCAGGTACATGTACTCGTTCAGCAGCCGGACCGGGCGCGTGGCGAGCTTCACGGGCTCGACGGCGAGGGCGAAGAGGAGCACGGCGCTCGCGACGACGCAGAAGGCCGAGACGGGCGTCCCGGAGCCGAACAGGACCGCCCGGAGCGCGCCCACGGCGCGGGCGAGCGGGAGGCGGAGCGCGACCGCGAGCGCGAAAGCGGGCGGCCGGACGACGCACGCGAGCACCGACAGGATCGCGAGGGCAGCCCTCGGGGCGCGGGGGAGCGCGGACGACACCAGGAGCGCCTGGACGCCCACGATCGCGGCGAGCAGGGGAAGGTGCCGCGCGCTCGCCGCGCGCCGGAGCCGGCGCAGGGTCCGGAAGGCCGCCGGGCGGAGCCGGAGGTAGAGGAACAGCCCCCAGCCGAAAGCGGCGAGGGCGCTCCCGGCGTACGGGAGCAGGGCGGCGTCCGCCGGGTGGTGGAAGAGCGAGGCCCAGTCGAGGACCGGCGGAACCGCGCGCGCTACGAGCGCGCGCTTCAGCTCGTCCGTGAGGACCCAGGCGCAGCTCGCGAGGACGAGGCCGACCGCGAACAGGTGGACGGCGAACGTGGCCCTGCGGCGCGCCCGGGACGGCGCGTCAGGCGTCCACACGCAACCCCTCATCCACCCGACGCAGGCCGGGCAGCCGCTCCGAGGCGGCGACGTCCCCGGCCCTCTCCCCGAAGTTGACGCGCTCCTTCTCCACGACGAGCGGGCGCTTCAGCACCTGCGTGTGGATGGCGCCCACGTACTCGCCGATGACGCCGATGAAGAAGAGCTGCACCGACGAGAAGAAGAAGAGGCCGATGACGAGCGGCGCGAGCCCGAGCTGGAACTCGTTCCAGAACAGGAGCTTCGCCACGAAGTAGGCGAGCGCCACGCACAGGCTCAGGCCCGCCGTGGCGAACCCCAGCATCGCCGCGAGGCGCAGCGGGACCTTCGAGTGGCTGGTGATGCCCAGCATCGCGAGGTCGTAGAGCGTGTAGAGGTTGTTCTTGCTGATGCCGCGCTTGCGGGCGGGCTTCACGAACTCGACCCGGCCGGCCTCGAAGCCGATGTCCGACACGAGCCCGCGCAGGTAGGGGTACGGGTCGTCGATCTTCGCGAGGACGTCCATCACCTGGCGATCGTACAGGCCGAAGCCGGTGTTGTCCCTCGCCAGCTCGATCTCCGAGAGCGTACCCACGAGATCGTAGTACCACTTGCGCACGAGCCGCATGGCCAGCGACTCGGTCGTCTGCTTCTTGATCGCGAGGACCACCTTGTAGCCCCGCTCCCACCGCTCGACGAACGAGCGGATGAGCTCGGGCGGGTCCTGCAGGTCGGACGCCATCAGGACGACGGCGTCCCCGCTGCCCTGGAGCATGCCGTGCACCGGGGAGCGGACGTGCCCGAAGTTGCGGGCGTTGACGATGAGCTTCACCCGCGGAGTCCTCCGCGGCGATCGCCTTGATCCGCTCGACCGTCCGGTCCCGCGAGGCGTTGTCGATGAAGATGTGCTCGTAGTCGTAGCCGGGCAGAGAGGCGAACACGTCGCGGATCCGCCGGTGGAGCTCCCGGACGTTGGCCTCCTCGTTGAAGCAGGGGGTGACGACGCTGATCCGCTTCACGGCTCCGCTGCCTCCTGTACGAAGACGAACCGCTGGTGCAGGAGGAACGAGAGCCCCGCGAGCGGCAGGACGAGGAGCGCCTGCGCGACGAGCACGTCGAGGTGTTCCCCGTGGAGGAGCCGGAGCGCGCCGATGTTGAGCAGGTAGGTGACCCCGTACACCGCCACGAACCGGACGATGGCGGAGCGGTCGCGGCTGCCGAAGACGATCCGGCCGATGGTCTGGAAGTTGAAGAGCACGCCGAGGATCGTGGAGAGGAAGGCGGCGAGGGCGTAGTGGAGCCCGAGCAGCAGGAGCAGCGCGAAAGTCGCGTAGCCGAACAGCGTGTTGATCGCGCCGACGAGGAGATAGGTCGCGAACTGGGGCAGGCCGAGGGCTGCTAGCCCCCTCCGGACGTTCGACGTCGATGGCTGCGGCTCCGGTGTGGAACGCGCCAAGAGATCCTGCCCCCTTTCCGGACCGCCGAGGTTCGATCCCCGCGACCGGACGGCAATCTATAGGACGGAGAGGAAGGGGCTTCAATCCCCGTCTTCGCCATTCGAGGCGATCCGGGCGGGTGTCGTCGCCCGGGCGAACTCGGCCATGCGCTGGATCGACTCGTCGAGGGTGAAGGTCTCGGCGAGGCCCAGCTCCTCGCGGGTCCTCCGGGTGGACGGAACGTAACGTTCTGCCGCACCCCGGACGGGGGGCGCGCAGCCGAGCTGCACCCCCGCCTTGACCCTCAGTACGCGTGCGACCGCGAGCGCGAGGTCCCCGACGGAGATCGCCGCCTCCGAGCCGACGTGGTACGCGCGCGCGCTCCGCCCCCGCGCGAGGAGCGTCCAGAGCCACGCCGCGAGGTCGGCGCCGTAGAGGTACGACCTGAAAGGAGTGCCGTCGCCCTGCACACGGATGGGGCCACCGCGCAGGGCGTCCCGGACGAAGTTGCCGATGGCGAAGTGCGCGTCGAGGGGGAGGTACGGGCCCGCGAAGGCGAAGCAGCGCGCGACGACCGACTCGAACCCATCCGCGGAGCCGCGCAGGGTGCAGAGGAGCTCCGCGGCGCGCTTCCCCTCGCCGTACGCCGACCCCGCGACGAGCGGATCGGGCGCGCCCGCCCAGTCCTCGGGGACGTGCGAGAGCTCGGGCGGCTGGCGCCCGTAGACCGCGCCGGAGCTGGTGAGCAGGAAGCGGCGCGCGCCGGAGCGGCGCGCGACCTCCAGCACCCGCCGCGTCCCCTCGACGATCGTCTCGAGCATGAGGACCGGCTGCTCGGCGTTCATGCGGGCGCTCGCCGCCGTCGCGGCGTGCACGACGTGCGTGAAGGGCCGCTCGAGCGGCTCGAGCGAGAGGACGTCGCCCTCGAGGAGCGACACGGCGGGATCGCCGGCGAGGTGCGGCCGCCGCCGGCGGAACCCCGCCGCGTCGCGCGTGAGCACCGTCGCGTGCACGTCGAGGCCGAGCCGCGCGTTCGCGAAGGTGAGCGTCTCGAGCAGCCAGCCGCCGAAGAAGCCGGTGCCGCCGGTGACGAAGAGGCGGGCTCCCCGGTAGTGATCCCAGAGGGCCGCCGTCGAGCGCAGCATGCGGTCGAGATCGGGGGCGAGCGGGTTGTCCATGCGCGCGGGCTTACGATACCCTTCCCGCCCCCCGCCGCAACACCACGGAGGAGCCCGGGTGCGCATCGCCGACTACGTCATGTCGTTCCTCGCCGAGCGTGGCGTCGAGCACGCCTTCCTGGTCACGGGGGGCGGGGCCATGCACCTCAACGACGCCGTCGGGCGCGAGAAGCGGCTGCGCTGGGTCTGCTGCCACCACGAGCAGGCCTGCGCCATCGCCGCGGAGAGCTACGCGCGGCTCTCGGGGCGCGTCGCCCTCGTGAACGTCACGACCGGCCCCGGCGGCGTCAACGCGCTGAACGGCGTCTACGGCGCCTGGGTGGACTCGATCCCGATGTTCGTCGTCTCGGGCCAGGTGAAGCGGGAGACGATCGCCGGCAACACGGGCCTCCCCCTCCGCCAGCTCGGCGACCAGGAGATCGACATCGTCGCGATGGCGCGGTCGGTCACGAAGTACGCGGTCTGCGTCCAGGACCCGGCCACGATCCGCTACCACCTCGAGAAGGCCTGGCACCTCGCGACCTCCGGCCGGCCCGGGCCCGTCTGGATCGACGTGCCGATCGACGTGCAGGCCGCCCCGGTGGAGCCGGCGAAGCTCGAGGGCTTCTCGGCGGAGGCGGAGGGCGGAGGCCGTCCCCTCGCGCTCCCCGCGGAGGCGGGCCGGACCACCGGCGAGGCCCTCGACGCGGACGTGCGCGAGGTGGTGGAGCGCCTCGCCCGCGCCGAGCGCCCGGTCCTCCTCGCCGGCGCGGGGGTGCGCCTCGCCGGCGCGCGCGACCTGTTGCTGCGCGTCGCCGAGAAGCTCGGCGTCCCGCTCACCACCGGCTGGAACGCCCACGACCTCGTGCCCAACGCGCACCCGTGCTACGCCGGCCGCCCCGGCAGCATGGGGGATCGCCAGGGGAACTTCACCGTCCAGAACGCCGACCTCCTGCTCGTGCTCGGGAGCCGCCTCAACGTCCGCCAGATCTCCTACAACTGGAAGACCTTCGCGCGCGGCGCGTACCGCGTGATGGTGGACGTCGACACGGCCGAGCTGCGGAAGCCGACGCTCGCCGTCGACAAGCCCATCCACGCCGACGTGCGGGAGTTCCTCGAGCGGCTCGACCGCGCGGTCCCGGACCGCGCCGGGCCCCGGCACGCCGCCTGGATGGAGTGGTGCCGGGAGCGCGGCCGGCGCTACCCGGTCGTGCTCGCGGAGTACGAGCGCGCCCCCCTCCTCAACCCCTACGTGTTCATGCGCGACCTCTTCGAGGCGCTCCCCGAGGACGCCGTGGTCGTCACCGGCGACGGCACGGCGTGCGTCGTGTCCTTCCAGGCGGGGCGGATCAAGTCGGGGACGCGCCTCTACACGAACTCGGGCTGCGCCTCGATGGGCTACGACCTGCCGGCGGCGATCGGCGCGCACGTCGCCGCGGGCCGCCCGGTCTTCTGTCTCGCCGGCGACGGCAGCGTGATGATGAACCTGCAGGAGCTGCAGACCATCGCCGGGCGGCGGCTGCCCGTCCGCGATCTTCGTCCTCAACAACGACGGCTACTCGTCGATCCGCCAGACCCAGCGCAACTACTTCCCGGGAAACCCGATCGGCATCGGCCCGGACAGCGGCGTCACGTTCCCCGACTTCGTGCGGCTCGCCGAGGCGCTCGGCATCCCCGCCCGGCGCTGCGCCGCCCGGGCCGACCTCGCGGGCTCGCTCGACTTCGCCCTGCGCGCGGACGGCCCCGCGCTCGTGGAGGTGGTCCTCGACCCGGACGCGCCGTTCGCCCCGAAGCTCGCCTCGCGCGCGCTGCCGGACGGCCGCATGGTGTCGCCGGCGCTCGAGGACATGGCGCCGTTCCTCTCGCGCGAGGAGCTCGCGGAGAACCTCTTCGTCCCGCCGCTCGAGTGACTAACGCGCGCGGAGCAGCGCGCGGAGGTCGTCGAGGCCCGCCCGGAGCTCCGCCTCGGTGAAGTCGGTGAGCTTCTCGAGCGCGCCGTCGTCGCGCAGCATCACCATCACGAGCCCCTCGCCCACGCGCTTCTTGTCCTGCTTCATGGCGGCGACGAGCGCGCCCGGGTCGAGGTGCTCCTCGCGGACGGGGACCGAGAGGCACGGCAGGAGGACGATCTTGGCGAGCCGCGCGGCCGAGGCCCGGGCGAGGAGGCCGCGACGGGTCGCGGCGGCGTTCGCGAGGAGCATGCCGACCACGACCGCCTGCCCGTGGGGGATCGCGTAGCCGCTCACGGTCTCGAGCGCGTGGCCGAAGCAGTGGCCGTAGTTGAGGAGGTTGCGCCGGCCGGTGTCGAACTCGTCCCCCTCCATGTACGAGAGCTTGATCGCGAGCGAGCGCCGGATCGCCCGGAGCAGCGCGTCCGGCTCGCGCGCGAGGAGCCGGGGGAGCTCCGCGGCGAGCGCGGCGCCCGCCTCCGGCCCGCCCATGAGGTGGAGCTTCGCCACCTCGCCGAGGCCGCTGCGGAAGTCGTCGTCGCCGAGCGTCGCGAGGAACGGCGCGTGGACGTGGATCTCCGAGGGCGGGAAGAAGGTGCCGAGGACGTTCTTGAACCGCTTGTAGTTGAGCGAGGTCTTGCTGCCGATGCAGCTGTCCGCCTGTGCGAGCAGCGTCGTCGGCACGAGCACCCAGTTGATGCCGCGGTAGAGCGTCGAGGCGACGAACCCGGTGACGTCCTGGACGACGCCGCCGCCGAACGAGACGAGCGTCACGTTCTTCTTCGCCGAGCGCGCCATGAGCCGGTCGTAGATCTCCTCCACGCCGGCGAGGGTCTTCCGCTCCTCCGAGACCGGGAACACCAGCCGGTCCTCCTCGGGGATCCCGGCGAGGAGCCCGCCGGACCAGCGCCTCCACACGTTCTCGTCGACGACGAACAGCCGCTGGGGGAAGCGGTCGAAGCCGCGCACGAAGGCGCCGTCGTCCTGGAAGTGGACGGCGTAGTCCCGCACCCGCGACCGGACGGTCATCACTGACACGTGAAGCCCCCGTCCACGAAGAGCGTCTGGCCGGTGAGGTAGCCGTTCCGCGCGCTGCACAGGAACGCCACCACCTCCGCGATCTCCCGCGGCTCGGCGAGGCGCCGGACCGGGATCGTCTCGGCGATGCGCGCGAGCTCCTCCGGCGAGTTGTTCTGCGCCGTGAGCTCGGTGTTCACGTACCCGGGGGCGACGGCGTTCACGAGCACGCCCGAGCCGGCGAGCTCCACCGCGAGGGCGCGGGTCATGCCGTTGATGCCGGCCTTCGTCGAGGCGTAGACGAAGCGGCGCGCCTTCGCGACGCCGCTCCAGATCGAGCTCACGTTCACGACGCGGCCGAAGCCGCGCCCGGCCATGCCCGGCGTGAGCGCGCGCGCGAGGCGCATGGGCGCGACGAGGTTCACCTGCACCGTCGCGGCCAGATCGGCGTCGGTGAACTCCGCCGCCGAGCCGAGCGGGTTGATCCCCGCGTTGTTCACGAGGACGTCCACCGCCCCGAGCGCGGCGCAGTACCGGTCGATCGAGCCGTCGGAGAGGAGGTCCAGCTCGTCGCGCCCGGGCGCGAGCACGATCGCGCCCTGCTCGCGGAAGGCGTCGG
Source organism: uncultured delta proteobacterium (assembly GCA_963737085.1). GTDB lineage: Bacteria > Myxococcota > Myxococcia > Myxococcales > Anaeromyxobacteraceae > Anaeromyxobacter. The sequence continues at coordinate 535,762 of CAVTRR010000009.1, read as the reverse complement.
CGATCGCCCGGCCGATCCCCCGGCCCGCGCCGGTGACGAGGGCGCGGCGGCCCCGCATTACTCGTACGCCCCGCCCGCCTCGGCGATGAGCTTCTTGTAGCGCGCCTCGAGCATCTCGATCCGCTGCTCGTCCTCGCGGAAGATCATCTCGTAGTAGCCGCGCTTGTTCTTGAGCCACATGAGCTCGAAGCCCACGGCCTTGAGGATGCCGTCGGCGTAGCCGTCGGAGAGCGCGGCGGGGCAGCTGAAGATCACCTTGCGGGTCTCGTAGCGGTCGACGAGCCCCGGCGGCAGCTCGCGCAGGAACGGGACGGTCTCCTTCGAGACGCCGCCGCCCACGACGCACTGCATGCCCCTCGCCTTGGCGCGGCCGAGGACGTCCTTCGCGATGGCGAGGATCTCGGGCGAGTTCACGTACTCGCGGGTCTTGCCGAGCGAGCCGGTCAGGTCCACCCGGCCGAGGACGACGCCGTCGAGCTCGCCGATCTCGGGGAGCTCGAGCATGCGGCCGAAGTTCCGCACCGCGTCGATCGTCTCGATGTTGACGAGGAAGCTCACCTGCTCGCGCTCCTCCGGCGGGTAGGCGAGCTTCACGGCGCCGAGGTACTTCTTGAGCGCGAAGGGCGTCTCGACCATGGGGCCGACGAGGTGCGTGACCCCGATCGCGCGCGCGTTGTACATGTCGAGGAGCGCCTCGCAGCCGCCCACCTTGACGGTGAGGTCGAGGCCCGCCCTGGACACGACGTCCTTCAGGCGCAGGGCCTCCTCCATGCGAGTCCCCTCCGCCTCGAACTCGGCCTTCACGCCGATGACGTGGTGGTTCTCCTTGAGATCCAGGAGCACATCGACCATGCGGATTTCGATCTGATTCACGTGAACCCCTTCGGCGGAGGAGCGATGCGGGTGGTCTGGTGCGACGTGCACCCGGGACGCGCAGTTATACCAGACCCATCGCGCGGGCCCGAAATCGGCGCCAGGGGCCCCGGGGGGTGCAGTTGGCGCCCCGAGCCGGGATCCACTAGAGTCGTCCGCCCATGAAAGCCGTCATCCTGTGCGGCGGCCAGGGCACTCGGATCCGGGACGCGAGCGAGCTGCTCCCGAAGCCGATGCTGCCCATCGGCGGCAAGCCCATCGTGTGGCACATCATGAAGATGTACGCGCGCCACGGGGTGCGAGAGTTCGTCCTGTGCCTCGGCTACAAGGGCTGGCTCATCAAGGAGTTCTTCCTCAACTACCGCGCCATGACGACCGACGTGACGGTCGCGCTCGGCCGCCACGACGGCCTCGAGTTCAACGGCCGCCACGACGAGGAGGACTGGCGGGTGACGCTGGCCGAGACGGGCGAGGAGACCATGACCGGAGGGCGCGTCGCGGCCATCCGGCGCTACGTCGAGCAGGACGACCTCTTCCTCCTCACCTACGGCGACGGCGTCTCGAACCTCGACATCGGCCGCACCGTCGCCTTCCACCGCGAGCACGGGAAGATCGCGACCGTCACCGCGGTGCGCCCGCCCGGCCGCTTCGGCGAGATGCTCATCGAGCGCGGCGAGGTGACCGAGTTCAACGAGAAGCCGCAGGCGACGGAGGGCTTCATCAACGGCGGCTTCTTCGTGCTCGACGCGAAGCGGATCTGGGACTACGTGGGCACCGATCCCAGGGCCGCCTTCGAGCGCGATCCGCTGCGCAGGCTCGCCGGCGACCGGCAGCTCGTGGCGTATCCCCACACCGGGTTCTGGCAGCCGATGGACACCGCCCGCGAGTACGGGCTCCTGAACGAGCTCTGGGCCCGGGGCGAGGCGCCCTGGAAGACCTGGTGATGGGCGCCCCCTCCCAGGCGGAGCTCCGCCGCGCCTACGCCGGGAAGCGCGTCCTCCTCACCGGCCACACCGGCTTCAAGGGCAGCTGGCTCGCGCTGTGGCTCCGCGACCTCGGCGCAGAGGTGACGGGGTACGCGCTCGCCCCGCCCACGAGCCCGTCGCTCTTCGAGGTCGCCGGCGTCGCGCGGGCGTGCCGCAGCGTCGTCGCGGACGTCCGGGACGCGGGGCGCCTGCGGTCCGTGCTCGCCGAGACCCGTCCCGACCTCGTGTTCCACCTCGCGGCGCAGGCGCTCGTGCGGGCGTCGTACGAGGCGCCGGTGGAGACCCTCGAGACGAACGTGCTCGGCACCGCCCACCTCCTCGAGGCGATCCGCCGGGAGGGGCGGCCCTGCGCCGTCGTCGTCGTCACGAGCGACAAGTGCTACGAGAACCGCGAGTGGCTCTACGGCTACCGCGAGGACGAGCCGATGGGCGGCCACGACGTCTACTCGATGTCGAAGGGCGCCGCCGAGCTCGTCGTCTCCTCGTTCCGGCGGAGCTTCTTCGACCCGGCGCAGCTCGCGCGGCACGGCGTCGCGATCGCCACCGCCCGCGCCGGGAACGTCGTCGGCGGGGGGGACTGGGCGAAGGACCGCATCGTCCCGGACTCGGTCGCCGCGCTCGCGGAGGGGCGGCCGATCGCGGTCCGGAACCCCGACGGCGTCCGCCCGTGGCAGCACGTGCTCGAGCCGCTCGGCGGCTACCTCCTGCTCGGCGCGCGGCTCGCCGGCGTCGCGCCGGGCGCGGCGGACGGCGCCGCGGGGCCCGAGGCGCGGGCCCGCTACTGCGAGGCCTGGAACTTCGGCCCGCGCACCGAGGACGCGCGCCCGGTCCGCGCCGTCGTCGAGGCGCTCATCGAGGCGTGGGGCGGCGGGAGCTGGGAGGACCGGCGCGTCCCCGGCGCGCCGCACGAGGCCGGCCTGCTCCGGCTCTCCATCGAGAAGGCGCACGCGCGCCTCGGCTGGACCCCGCGCTGGGCCTTCGGGGAGACGGTCCGGCGGACCGCCGGCTGGTACCGCGCCTTCCACGCCGGCGCGGGGAAGGACGCCCTCGCCGCGCTGTGCCTGGAGCAGATCCGGGACTACCTGGAGTCATGATGGACGCGAAGGACCTCGAGCGGAAGCTGACGGCCGAGATCCTGGAGCGGGTGCGCCAGATCGCGCGCCTGCGCCAGGAGTCGGAGCCCGAGTTCGTGCCGGGCAGGACGCCGGTGAAGTACGCGGGGCGGGTCTACGGCGAGGAGGAGATGGCCAACCTCGCCGAGAGCGCCGTCGAGTTCTGGCTCACGAGCGGCCGCTGGCACCGGCGGCTCGAGGACGAGCTCGCCGCCTGGTACGGCGTCGCGCACGCGCGCCTCGTGAACTCCGGCTCCTCCGCGAACCTGGTGGCGGTCGCCGCGCTCACCTCGCACCTGCTCGGCGAGCGCCGGCTGCGGCCGGGCGACGAGGTGATCACCGTCGCCGCGGGCTTCCCCACCACCGTCACGCCCATCGTCCAGCTCGGGATGGTCCCCGTGTTCGTGGACGTGAGCCTCCCCACGTACAACATCGACCCGGCGGCGCTCGAGGCGGCGGTGTCGCCGCGCACGCGCGCCGTCGTCGTCGCGCACACGCTCGGCAACCCGTTCGACCTCGGCGCGGTGGCCGCGTTCTGCGCGAGGCACCGGCTGTGGCTCGTGGAGGACAACTGCGACGCCGCCGGCTCCCGCTACCTCGGCAGGAAGACCGGCACCTTCGGGGACCTGGCGACGCTCTCGTTCTACCCGCCGCACCACATGACGACGGGCGAGGGCGGCGCGGTGCTCACCTCCGACGACACGCTCCAGCGCGCCGTCGAGAGCTTCCGCGACTGGGGCCGCGACTGCTGGTGCGCCTCCGGCGTGGACGGGACCTGCAAGCGGCGCTTCGAGTGGCAGCTCGGCGAGCTGCCGCGCGGCTACGACCACAAGTACGTGTACAGCCACCTCGGCTTCAACCTGAAGATGACCGACCTGCAGGCGTCGGTCGGGGTGGCGCAGCTCGCGCGGCTCGACGGCTTCGTCGAGGCGCGGCGCCGCAACTGGGCCCACTACCGCGAGGCGCTCGCCGACCTCGACGACGTGCTCGTGCTCCCGGAGCCGACCGCGGGCGCGGAGCCGTCCTGGTTCGGGTTCATGATGACGGTCCGCGAGGGGGCCCCCTTCACGCGGGACGAGGTCGTCCGCCACCTCGAGTCGCGCAAGATCCAGACGCGGATGCTGTTCGCGGGGAACCTCGTCCGCCAGCCGGCGATGACCGACCTCGCCCGCGACGCCCGCGAGGCCGGCCGCCCGCCGCCGTTCCGCGTGTCGGGCGAGCTCCGCGCGACGGACGTCGTCATGAGCCGCTCGTTCTGGGTGGGCGTCTACCCCGGGCTGACCGAGCCGATGCGGGCCCACGTCGCGGGCGAGCTGCGCGCCTTCGCGCGCCGCGCCCGCTGAGCGGCCGTCCCGCCCGCGCGGCGGGCCGGGAGGCTCGCTACGCGGACGCGACGGTGGCGCCCGCCTCCGAGCGCTTCTCGCCCTCGAAGATCCGCCACAGCCGCGCGTACTCGCCGCGCCGCTCGAGGAGCTCCTCGTGGCGGCCGGTCTCCACGATGCGCCCCTCGGAGATCACCGCGATGAGGTCGGCGTTCCGGATGGTCGAGAGCCGGTGCGCGATGACGAGCGTCGTCCGCCGCCGGCCGCTCCCGCTCTCCATGAGCGCGTCGAGGGCGCGCTGCACCTCGCGCTCGCTCTCCGCGTCGAGGGCGCTCGTCGCCTCGTCGAGCACGAGGATGGGGGCGTCCTTGAGGACGGCGCGCGCGATGGCGATGCGCTGGCGCTGGCCGCCGGAGAGGAGCACGCCGCGCTCGCCCACCCGCGTGTCGTAGCCGTTCGGGAGCTGCGCGACGAAGTCGTGGGCCTGGGCGACGCGCGCCGCGCGCTCGACGTCGTCCTGGGAGACGTCGGCGCGGCCGTAGGCGATGTTCGCGCGGACGGTGTCGTTGAACAGCACCGTGTCCTGGCCGACCACGGCGATCTGCTCGCGCAGGCTCGCGAGGGTGAGCTCGCGGATGTCCGTCCCGTCGATGGCGATGCGCCCCTGCTGCGGGTCCCAGAAGCGCGGCAGGAGGTTCGCGATGGTGGTCTTGCCGCCGCCCGACGTGCCCACGAGGGCCACCACCTCGCCCCGCGCGAGGGCGAGGTCGATGCCGTGGAGGACCGGGTGGCCGTCGTACGAGAAGTGGACCTGCTCGAAGCGGATCCCCTCGCGGATGCCGGGCAGCACGAGGGTCCCCCGGTCCGGGACCGACGACTCGGCGTCGATGATCTCGAACACGCGCCCGCCGCTCACCGCGCCGAGGATGGCGGTCTGGCCGACGCGCCCGAGCTGCTTCACGGGCTGGTAGAGCAGCATCACCGCCGCGACGAAGGAGAAGAACTTCCCGGGCTCGATGCGGTTGTCGAGGATCTGCCCGCCCACCCACCAGATGGCCGCGGCGAGGCCGACCGCCGCCATGACCTCCATGAGCGGCGACGAGAACGAGCGGATCCGCGCGATGCGGCGCTCGAACTTGAGCAGGGCCTTGTTCGCCTCGGCGAACCGGTTCGACTCCCACCTCTCCGCGCAGAACGACTGGATCACCCGGATCCCGGCCACCGCCTCGAGGGCGACCTCCGAGATGTAGCCGAGCGTCGCGGCCGAGCTGCCGGTCGTCTTGCGAAGCCGCTTCGAGATGCGGATGACCGGGACGAGCGTCGCGGGGATCGCGCCGAAGGCGATGAGCGAGAGCTTCCAGTCGAGGACGAAGCAGTTCACGAGCATCACGACCACCGTGAGCCCGTCCCGCAGGTAGGTGGCGATGGCCTCGGACACCGCCATCTGGATCATCTGGACGTCGGACGAGAAGCGGCTGAGGACGTCGCCGGAGTGGTGCTTCGCGTGCCAGCTCGGGGGCAGCCGGATGAGCTTGTCGAACAGCGCCCGGCGCATGTCGGACACCATCCGCTGCGACGCCGTGGCCATGAGGTACGACTGCCCGAAGTAGGCGATCCCCTTCACGACGGCGACGACCACGATCACCGACGGGAGGATGCCGAGCATCACCCGCCGGTCGACCTTGCCGAGGAACCCCTCCACGTCGAGCCACCGCGGCAGGACCTTCGCGAGCGAGGCGGCGGAGGACATGCGGCCGGTGAAGAGGAAGTCGAGCGCCGGCCCGAGGAGGTTCACGTACGCCGCGGTGGCGGCGGCGAGGACCACCATGCAGCCGATGGCGGCCGCGAAGCGCCACTTGTACGGCGACGCGAAGCGGAAGAGGCGGAGGTACGTGCGCAAGCGGGTCCGCTTAACACGATCGCGGCGGAGGTCGCAACCGTCCGGCGCGGCGCGGGTTTTTCACGCGGCGCCTCCCCCGCCGCGGCGGCGGTCCCGACCCCGCGCCCCGCCCGGCTCCCGGGGCGGCGGCTCGGCGTCCGGTCACCTGGCGAGGCGTCGCGCTCCTGCCGCGGAGGGCGGGATCACGTAGACTCCGCCTTCGGACGGAGACCGCCGCACGGGCGAGCGCCGCGGGCCTCGAGGCCGCCGGCGGGCGACCGCGGCGGGCTCCCGAGGTTCCACCACGGGCAGGACGGAGCGGAGGCGGCAGTGCGGGTCGCGGTCACGGGCGGAAACGGGCTCATCGGCGGCGAGGCGGTGCGGCAGCTCGCGGGCCGGCACGAGGTGCTCGCGCTCGGGCGCGGTCCCTGCCGGCTCGGCCAGGGCGCCCACGCCTGGGCCGACGCGGATCTCGGCGACGGGCGCTCGGTGGAGGCGGCGCTGCTCGCGTTCCGGCCCGAGGCGGTCCTCCACGCCGGCGCGGCGACCGACGTCGACGGGTGCGAGCGCGATCCCGACCTCGCCTGGCGCGTGAACGTGGGCGGCTCCGAGCAGGTGGCGCGGGCCTGCCGCGCCCTCGGGGCGCGGCTCGTGGCGGTCTCGACCGACTACGTGTTCGACGGCAGCGCCGGGCCGTACTCCGAGGACGACGTGCCGAACCCGCGGGGCGCCTACGCCCGCACGAAGCGCTGCGGGGAGGAGGCGGCGCTGCTCCTCGTGCCCGACTGCGCCGTCGCCCGCGTGGCGGTGGTCTACGGCGGAAAGCCGGGCGCGAAGCCGACCTTCGCGACGCAGGTCGTGGAGAAGCTCGCCCGCGGGGAGCCGGTGAAGGCGTTCGTCGACCAGATCGTGTCGCCCACGCTCGCCGCGAGCGGCGCCGCGATGTGCCTCGAGCTCCTCCTCGAGACCGGCTACCGCGGCGTCCTCCACACGAGCGGCGCGACCTCGCTCGACCGCGTGGAGTTCGCGCGCCGGGTCGCCGAGCGCTTCGGGCTGCGCGGCGAGATCGTCGCGGTGAGGACGGAGGACGTGCGGCTCCTCGCCCCCCGCCCGCTCAGGGGCGGCCTCGTCACGGACCGGGCCGCCGCCCTCCTCCGCAACGCGCCGCTCCCGATCGACGAGGCGCTGGACCGCTTCCACGCGGAGTGGGAGCTGCGAGCGCCCCGGGGGGCGTGAAGCCGGGCGGGCGGCACCCGCGCGCGCCGCTACGCGGTCGTCGCGTCGCCGAGCGCCGGCGCGGCGGGCGCCTCCTCCGCGCGCGGCCGCAGGATCGCGACCAGCGAGAGGGCCGGGAAGGGCAGCACCCGGTCGACGAGCCTGAAGAGCGGCGTGAGGACGTTCAGCGCCGCGATCTGCACGAGGCCGAAGTGGCGGCGGCGCAGGAGCTTGCCGTTCAGCCACCAGGCCGGCGTGCCCACCCGGTTGAAGCGCAGGAGCTCCTGCACCTCGAAGCCCGCGTCGAGGGCGAGGCGGCGCAGCGACGCCTCCGAGTAGCGCCGCTTGTGGCCGAGCACCTCGTCGAGGGTGCCGAAGAGCTCCGGCCCCTGCGGGACGAGGACGATGGCCTTGCCGCCGGGCGCGAGGGCGCGGCGGATGTTCTCGAGCGCGCCGCGGTCGTCGTCCACGTGCTCGACGACGTTCAGGCACACCACCGTGTCGAAGCCCCCCTGCACCGCGGGGAACGAGTCGCCGCGCGTCACGTCGGTGAGCGTGACGTCGAGGTAGGGGCGGTCGACGGTGAGCGCCCGGAGGGTGTGGAGGTAGAGCGGGTTCACGTCGGACGCGACGTAGGCGTCCCGCGGCACGAGCTTGCGGGTGAGGTTGCCGGTGCCGCTGCCGATCTCGAGCACGCGGCGGCCGCAGTGCGGGCGCACGACGTCGGCCATCCAGGCGTTGAAGCGCGGCGCGCGGGAGAGGCGGGCGAGGATCTGCGAGCCGTGGGCGTCGTCGACGTAGAGCCGGTCGGAGATCCAGAAGCGCAGCATGGCGAGCAGCGCCCGGAAGCCGTCCCTCCAGTTGATCTTCTTCCCCTCCTGGTAGGTGCGCCCCGAGTAGCTGATGGGGACCTCGAAGATGCGGGCCTCGCGCTTCGCGAGCTTGATGGTGAGCTCGGGCTCGATGCGGAAGTCGTTCGAGAAGAGGGGGATCGACTTCAAGAGCTCGGTGCGGACGGCCTTGTAGCAGGTCTCCATGTCGGTGAGGTTCACGTTCGTGATGAGGTTCGTCACGAAGGTGAGGAAGCGGTTCCCGAGCTCGTGGCGGAAGAGCAGGGCCCGCCGCGCCTCGCCGCCGGCGAAGCGCGACCCGAAGACCGCGTCGGCCTCCTCCTCGACGAACACCTTCACGATGCGAAGGAGATCGCGGGGGTGGTACTCGAGGTCGGCGTCGTGGATGACGGTGATCGCGCCGGTGGCCTCGGCGAGGGCGGTGCGCACGGCGGCGCCCTTGCCGCCGTTCAGGACGTGCTTCAGGAAGACCCACTCGATCTTGCCGTGCCGCCCGTGCCCCTCGAGCTCGACGCCGTTCTCGATGGGCCCGTCGTCGCGCCAGGCGATGCCGCGCTCGCGCGCAAAGGCGCGCAGGACGTCGGCGGTGGCGTCCTTCGAGCTGTCGTTCACCACCACGATCTGGATCGACTCGAGGTGCGGCGAGGTCTCGAGGATCTCGAGCCGGGCGAGCGAGGCCGCGACGAGGTGCTGCTCGTTGTAGACCGGGACGAGGACTGAGAGGGACGTCATCGCCGACAGGATCTATCAGAGGGGCGCCGTGGCCGCGAGCGGGCGGGCGCCCGGCCGCCTCGGCGAAGGGGCTACCCGTGCCGGGACACCGCCGGCCCCGCCCCGGCGCGCTGCTCGCGCTCGGCGAGGGCGAGGTCCGCGTCCATCATGAGCCGGACGAGCTCCACGAACGAGGTGCGCGGCGCCCAGCCGAGCTTCTGCCGCGCCTTGGCGCCGTCGCCGAGGAGGAAGTCCACCTCGGTGGGCCGGTAGTAGCGGGGATCGATCTCCACGTGCTTCCGGTAGTCGAGGCCGGCGTGGCCGAAGGCCTGCTCGCAGAGCTCGCGCACCGAGTGCGACTCGCCGGTCGCCACCACGTAGTCGTCGCCGGCGGGCTGCTGGAGCATGAGCCACATCGCCTCGACGTAGTCCTTCGCGTAGCCCCAGTCGCGCCGCGCGTCGAGGTTGCCGAGGTACAGCTTCTGCTGCAGCCCGAGCTTGATGCGCGAGGCGGCGCGCGTCACCTTGCGCGTCACGAAGGTCTCGCCGCGGCGCGGGCTCTCGTGGTTGAAGAGGATGCCGTTCGAGACGTGGAGCCCGTACGCCTCGCGGTAGTTCACCCCGATCCAGTAGGCGTAGACCTTGGCGCAGCCGTAGGGGCTGCGCGGGTAGAAGGCGGTCTTCTCGCTCTGCGGGGGCGGCGAGGCGCCGAACATCTCCGAGGACGACGCCTGGTAGACGCGGGTGTCCTTGAGCCCGAGCTCGCGGATCGCCTCGAGGAGCCGGCAGGCGCCGAGCCCGGTGACGTCGCCCGTGTACTCCGGCACGTCGAAGGAGACCTTCACGTGGCTCTGCGCGCCGAGGTTGTAGATCTCGTCGGGGCGCAGCTTCTTCAGCAGGTAGTTGAGCGACGAGGCGTCGTTCAGGTCCGCGAAGTGGAGGAACAGCCGGCACCCCGGCGTGTGGGGGTCCTGGTAGATGTGGTCGATCCGCTGGGTGTTGAACGAGGAGGAGCGGCGGATGATGCCGTGGACCTCGTAGCCCTTCTCGAGGAGCAGCTCCGCGAGGTAGCTGCCGTCCTGGCCGGTGATGCCGGTGATGAGCGCCTTCTTCATGGGGACCTCTCCCGGTTCTCCTCGTACCACTGCACCGTCTCGCGGAGCCCGTCCTCGAAGCCGATGCGCGCCTTCCAGCCGAGCTCGCGGAGCGCCTTCGACGTGTCGAGCATCCGCCGCGGCTGGCCGTCCGGCTTCGTCGGATCCCACACGATCTCGCCGTCGAAGCGGCAGAGGCGCGCGACGAGGGGGACGAGGTCGCGGATCGTGATCTCGAAGCCCGCCCCGAGGTTCACGGCCTCGCTCTTCCCGTAGCGCTCGGCCGCCGCGAGGATCCCCTCGGCGGCGTCGCGGGCGTGCAGGAACTCGCGCGACGCCGCGCCGGTGCCCCACACGACGATGCTCGGGTCCCGCCGCTCGCGCGCCTCGACGCACTTGCGGATGAGCGCCGGGATCACGTGGGAGGTGTGGAGGTCGAAGTTGTCCCCGGGGCCGTAGAGGTTCACGGGGAAGAGCACCACGGAGTCGAGGCCGTACTGCCGGCGGTACGCCTCGCTCTGCACGAGGAGCATCTTCTTCGCGAGGCCGTACGGGGCGTTCGTCTCCTCCGGGTAGCCGTTCCAGAGGTCCTCCTCCCTGAACGGCACCGGGCAGTGCTTCGGGTAGGCGCAGATCGTCCCGAGCGCGACGAGCTTCTTCAGCCCCACCTGCCGCGCCACCTCGATGAGCTGGACGCCCATCATCAGGTTCTCGTAGAAGAACCGGCCCGGGTTGTCGCGGTTCGCGCCGATGCCCCCCACGCGCGCGGCGAGGTGCAGGACGAGCGTGGGCCGCGCGTCGCGGTAGAGCGCCTTCACCGCCGCCATGTCGACGAGGTCGTAGTCCTTCGAGCGCGGGACGAAGACGTCCTTCGCGCCGCGGCGGCGCAGCTCCTCGACGACGTACGAGCCGAGGAAGCCCGCGCCGCCGGTCACGACGATGCGTTCGGTGGGCCAGCTCACCGCCATAGGTGCGCGAAATTACGGGGGGGCGGGGTCCGAGTCAAACACCGTCGCGGCGCGCGCCGCGGCGGGGAGGCGCCCGGCTCACCTCGCGTCGGTCCCCTGCACGAGCCGCCGCGCGCGCTGCTCCTCCCGCGCGGCCCGGAGCCCCGCGAGGCGCGCGTCGTAGGCGCCGGGCCGGGCCGACGGGAGCCCCGCGGCGACCTCGAGGGCCGCGGCGGCCTCGTCGTAGCGGCCCACCGCGGCGGCGAGCCGCGCGAAGGTCTCGAGCGGGCCCGCCTCGCCCGGCGCGACCTCGCGCGCGACCTGCGCCTCGCGCAGCGCCTCCTGGAGCCGCCCCTGCCCCTCGAGCGCGCGCGAGACGAGGAGGCGCTTGCGGGCGAGCGCCGGCCCCTCGCGCGCGACGATCGCCTCGAAGGTCGCTTTCGCCTGCGAGAACCGGTGCTCGGCGAGCTGCCGGCCGCCGAGCGGAGCGAGGATCGCCGCCTCGCCGGGGAGGCGTGCCGCCGCGAGCTCGAGCTCCCCGAGGGCCTCGGCGGGGCGGCCGAGCGCGTCGAGGGCGCGAGAGGCGACGAGGTACCCCGCGGCGCCGCGGGGGGCGCGCGCCTCGAGGAGGCGGGCGAGCCGGAGCGCCTCGCCGCCGTCGCCGAGCGCGAGGCGCGCCTCGGCGAGGCGGGAGAGGGCGCGGTCGTCGCCGAACGTCTCCCACCCGCGCCGCCACGCCTCGGCGGCCTCGGCGGGGCGGGCGCGGAGGAGCTCGCCCGCGGCGAGGAGGCCCTCGGGCGTGTCCGGCGCGATCTTCAAGATTGCCCCCGGCGCGTCCCAGCGCGCGAAGGCGTCGGCGAGCGCGCCTTTGTCGCCGTCGAGGAAGGCGAGCCGGTACTCCCGCTGCGCGGCGCCGTCCTGCCCGGCGCGCGCGAGGCAGGAGGCCGCGGCGCGGTGCGGCGCGGGCGCGGCGGGGTTCCGGAGCATCGCGCGCACGAGCCAGGGGAGCGCCTCGCCGCAGCGGCCCTCGGCGGCGAGCCTCGCGCCGGCGGCGGCGTGGGGCGCCCAGTCGGCGGGGTGCCAGCGGAGCGCGTCGGCGGCGCGGGCGGCGGCCTCGTCGCCGGTCCTCGCCACGGCCACCGCCTCGACCGCGCCGTCGAGCGGGTGGGCGCGGTGCACGGCGAGGCCGGCCCCGGCGGCGAGGAGGAGCGCCGCGGCGGCGGCGCGGATCGCCCACGGCGGCGCCGCGAGCCTCGGCAGCGCGCCCGAGGAGAGGCCGAGCACGAGCGCGAAGGGGATCGCGACGCCGGGGATCTCGAGGCCGAAGTCGAAGAGGTTCTGCGCCGCGAGGGCGCCCGCGCCGGCGAGCGCGCCGGCGAGGGGGCGGGAGAGGTCGCGGCGCCGCGCGGCGGCCACGAACGCCCAGGCGAAGAGCGCGACGACGGCGACCCCGGCGAGGCCGAGGTCCACGGGGAGCTGCAGCCACTCGTTCTCGACGTAGAAGAACGTGAAGGGGGCGGGCTCCGCCTCGTAGGCGGGGTGGACGGTCGCGAACGCGCCGCGCCCGATGCCGGCGAGCGGGTGATCGCGCAGCATCGCGAGGGCGGGGCGCCACAGGCCGAGCTTCACGTCGGTGGTCGCCGCGTCGGAGACGGTCGCGAGCTCCGCGACGACGGGATCGAAGGCGAGCCAGGCGGCGAGGGCGAGCGCCGCCGCCATGCCGCCGGCGGCGACCCCACGTCCGCGCGGCCGGGGCGCAGGCGCGGAGTCGAAGGAGGCGGCGGCCCGGAGCCGCAGCACGGCGAAGATCCCCGCGGCCACGAAGAACGCCGCGATCCCCGCCCGCGAGAGCGAGAGGAAGACGCCGCTCGAGGTGAAGGCGAACGCGGCGAGCCAGGCGGCGCGCCGCGGCCCCCGCGCGCGGAGCGCGAACCCCAGGGCGGGCCAGGCGGTGACGAGGCAGAAGCCGGCGAGGTGGTTCGTGTTGACGAACGCCACCCTCGGCGCGAGGAGCGGCGAGGCGCCGAGGAGCGCCGCGCCGTACGCGACCGCCACGACGGCGACGCCGGAGAGCGCGAGCCCGCGCAGGAGCGCGTCGCGCCGGCGCTCCGACCGGGCGAGGATCGCCCCGGTCCCGAGCACGGCGAGGAAGGTGGCCGCCCGCGCGAGCTCGAGCGCGGTCGCGGCCGGATCCAGCGAGAGCGGCCGCCACGCCGGCCAGAGCCCGATCGGTCCGAGCGCGTCGGCGAAGCGTCTCGCGCGCCGAGGGCGAGAGGAGGCCGAGGAGCGCGGGCGGGAGCGGCACGAGCTGCGCGGCGATCGCGAGGAGGGCGAGGCCGAGGCCGAGCGCGAGCGCGGGGATCGCCGGCGGCTCGGGCCTGCGCCGGCCCGGCGCGAGGGCGAGCGCCGCCGCGGCGAGGACCGCCGCCGCCGCGAGCACGGACAGATCCACGCCGCCGCGCGCGAGCGCGGTCCCGAAGACGAGGAGGATGGCGAGCGCGACCGACGTCGACCGCGCGGCCGCTGCGTAACCCCTTGGCACGAGGGCGCCATGGTAGCAGCCGCGCCGCGCCGCGAAAAAGGCCCCGCCCTCGACTCCCGTGCCGGATCTCCGTAGACTCACGGGTGTTTTTGGCGGCGTGTCCGCCGCGGCGCGAGGAAGCCACGACCCGATGTCCCGCCCCACCCCCGAGCCCGAGGGCTACGCCCGACCCGCGCCGCAGGACGACGACGAGCTCGACCTGCGCGCGTACTGGCGGGTGATCGTCCGCCGCCGCTGGCTCATCGCCTCGATCTTCGCGGCGGCCGTGCTCGCGACGCTGCTCGTCACCCTCCGCCAGACGAAGATCTACGCCGCCACCACCACCCTCATCATCGACCTCAGCGCGCCGCGTGTCCTCAGCAAGGAGGACGTGCAGGAGGTGGTGGAGAGCGGGAGCGGCAGCTTCTGGTACTCGAAGGAGTACTACGAGACCCAGTACAAGGTGATCACGAGCCGCGCGGTCGCGCAGCGCGTCGTGGAGAAGCTCCAGCTCGCGCGCGACGCGCGCTTCCTCGGGCTCGACGGGGAGAAGGACGCGGCGAAGGTGGAGGCGGCGCTCGCGAGGGCCGACGCGGCGCTGGCGCTCCAGGACCGCGTGAAGGTGCTGCCGGTGAAGGACTCCCGCGTCGTCCGGATCCAGGTGGAGGACCGGGATCCCACCTGGGCGGCGACGATCGCGAACGCCGTGGCCGAGGCGTACATCACCGAGAACCTCTCGGTGCGCTCGAGCACGACGCAGAACGCCTCGGAGTGGCTCGAGCTGCAGCTCGCCGACCTCGAGCGGAAGCTCGACGAGAGCGGCAAGGCCCTGTTCGACTTCAAGAAGGCGAACGACATCGTCGCGACGAGCTGGGAGGACCGGCAGAGCATGGTCTCCCAGCGGCTCACCGCCACGAACGACGCGCTCACCAAGGCGCGGGTGCGCAAGGCGGAGCTGCAGGCGCGGAACGAGGCCATCGAGTCCCTCGGCTCCGCCGTGGACAAGGGCGGCCCGGAGGTGGAGTCGCTGCCCGCGGTCGCCGCGAGCCAGCCCATCCAGCAGCTCAAGGTGCGCTACCTCGACGCGCGCGCCGAGTGCGCCGACCTCAGGGTCCGCTACCTCGAGGACCACCCCAAGCTCGAGGCCTGCGAGAAGAAGCTCGCCGTCTCGCGCCAGGCGCTCGAGCAGGAGATCCGCACCGCCCTCGAGGCGGCGCGGCGGGAGTACCAGGAGGTCGTGAAGACCGAGCGGAACCTCCTCGCCCTCCTCAACGAGACGAAGTCCGACGCCTTCGGCCTGAACCAGCACGAGCGCGACTACCTCGAGCTGAAGCGGGCCTACGACAACAACCAGCGGCTGTACGAGCTGGTGCTGAAGCGGCTCAAGGACACGGGCGTCACGAGCATGCTGCAGGCCTCGAACGTGCGCATCCTCGACCGGGCGCGGCCGGAGGGATCGCCGATGCGGCCGAGCGCGTCGAAGAACCTCGCGCTGGCGCTGCTGCTCGGGCTGCTCGGCGGCGTCGCGGTGGCGTTCGGCCTCGAGGCCCTCGACACCTCGGTCACGACCCAGGAGCAGGTGGAGGAGCGGCTCGGCCTCACGGTGCTCGGGATCGTGCCGCGGGTGGAGAGCGCCCCGGGCGTCGAGCACGAGCTGTCGGTGCACGCCAACCCGGCGTCGGCGGTGGCCGAGTGCCTCCGCACCGTCCGCACGAACCTGCTCTTCATGTCGCCCGACAAGCCGCTCCGGACGCTGCTCGTCACGTCGTCCTCGCCGGGCGAGGGGAAGACGATGACCGCCTGCTCGCTCGCGATCAGCACCGCCGGCAGCGGCAGCCGCGTGCTGCTCGTCGACGCCGACATGCGGCGGCCGCGCGTGCACCAGATCTTCGGGGTCGAGTCGCGGGTCGGCCTCTCGTCCTTGATCCTGGGCGAGGTGACCCTGCGCGACGCGGTGGTGAAGACCGCCATCGCCGGGCTGTCGGTCCTCCCCTGCGGGCCCGTCCCCCCGAACCCGGCGGAGCTCCTCCACACGGCGAGCTTCCAGCGGCTGCTCGGCGAGATGGCGGAGTCGTTCGACCGCGTCATCCTCGACTCGCCGCCGGTCGGCGTGGTCTCCGACTCGGCCGTCATCGGCAACCACGTGGACGCGACGCTCGTCGTGCTCCGCGCCGGGAAGACGAACCGCGAGACGGCGCGGGTCGCGGTGCGGCAGCTCACCGACGTGCAGGCGCGCATCTGCGGGGCGGTGCTGAACGACGTGGACCTGCGGAAGTACGGCCAGCAAGCCTATTACTACCAGTACGGCTACTATCGCGGGGACTCGAAGGACGGCGACAAGAGACCACCTGCCGCCGAGGTCGCCTGAGGTCGTGACGCTCCTCCCGCTGGCCGAGGCTCGCGTGCGCCCTTCGAAGGCGCGGGTTGCATGGTTCGTGCTTCTCCTCGGGGCGGTGTGTTTCGAAGGCCTCGGGCGGAAGCTCTTCCCGTCCCTTCCGGGCCCCGCGTTCTACTTCGCGAAGGACGCGCTCCTGCTCGCGGGGCTGGCGGCGTTCGGGCTACACGCGACCACCGTGCGAACGGCGCGGCAGCTGATGCGCGGCTTCGTCCCTCTCCTGCCGCTCGCGTTCTTCTGGACCGTCGTGCAGCTGCTCAACCCCGAGCTGGAGCGGATCGAGTTCGGGATCCTGGGGCTCCGTGGATACTGGCTCTGGTGGCTCGCGCCGCTCGTGGTGGCGAGCGCGCTTCGCGGGGAGCGGGAGCGCGCGGCGGCGATGGCGGCGTTCGCGCTGTGCGCCCTCGCTGTCGCCTCGGTCGCGATCGTGCAGTTCTCGATGCCGCCGTCACATCCGCTCAATCAATACGCCTCCTCCGCGCTGAACGACCCGGCGGTGGCGACCGTCGCGACGACCGGCAGAACGCGCGTGACGTCCACGTTCGCCTACATCACCGGGTTCTCCGACTTCGTGACGATCGTCCCGGCGCTCCTCCTGGCGGCGGGGCTGTCGAGCCGCTCGGCTTTCCAGCGCTGGCTCTCGTTCGGAGCGGCTGCGCTCTGCGCCGCTGCTCTGCCGATGTCCGGCTCGCGGGCGCCGGTGCTGCTGGGCATCGGCGCGCTCGCAATCGTGGTCTACGCGACCGGCTCCGTCTTCACGCGAATGGGGCGACGGATGATCGTCGCGGGGGGCCTCTGCGTCGCCGGAGCACTCCTCTTCTCGCCTGAGGCGGCGCAGGGGGTCCGCGACCGCTTCATCGACGACCGCGCGGAGACGCAGGGCCGCTTTCTCGACGGGGCGCAGCTCGTCCCGCCGCTCGCGATGTTGCTCGTGGACTATCCCGTGCTCGGGCTCGGGACGGGGACGCTCCAGAACGCCGCGATCGCCGCCGGTGAGATCCCGAGGTTCCTCGTCGAGGCGGAGCAGGGCCGCGTCCTCATCGAGCAGGGTGTTCCAGGCTATCTCCTCCTGTCGATCCTTCGAATCGGCCTCATCGTCGCGCTGATCCGCGCGGGACGGCGTCTTGAAGCGAGCTGGGAGGCGGCCGGAGGCGGGCGTCGCCTGGGCGCTGGCCGCGCTGACGCTTCCCGGGCACATCTTCTTCAACCACGTGTTCCAGGCGCTCTACTTCATCGCCGTCGGTATCGTGCTCGAGGGCGTGGTGCGCGCGCGCACGAGGAGCTGAGGGCGCGATGCGGCCGGTGCTCGTCTCCCACCCCCACGCCGCAGCGGTCTCCGTGGCGGTCGCCCGCGCATTCGAGCGCGCGGGCCGGTTGAGCGCCCTCGTCACCGGGATCGCCGCCTCTCGCGAGGGCGTGCGGGGAGCCGCGCTGCGCGGAGCCGCCGGGATCTGGCCACGCGCCTCGAACCGGCTCCTCGATCTTCCCGCCGAGCGGGTGCGGAGCCTCGCGGGCGTCGAGGTGGCCGCGCGCCTCCTCGCCCTGGTCGGGGCCCCGTCGGCGCGCCCGAGGCGGACCTACGACTCGCTCTTCCGGCTGCACGACGCGGCGGTCGCCGCCCTGCCGTGGCCGCGGGACGTCGCCGCGGTCTACGCCTTCGAGGACGGCGCGCTGCGGACGTTCGCACGCGCGGATCGCGCCGGCGCCGCACGGATCCTGGACGTCCCGGCGGTGCACGCCGACGCGCAGCGTCGCATCTGGAGCGAGGAGTCCCGGCGCTGGCCGGGAGCGATGTCCTCGGCGCTCCACGTCGAGCCCGGCTGGAAGGCCGAGCGCAAGCGCGACGAGCTCTCCAGGGCGGATGTCGTCCGCGTCGCCTCGGCGTTCGCGCGCCGCACGCTGGAGGAGGCGGACGTCCGCAGGCCGATCGTGGTGGCGCCCTACGGCTTTCCCCTCGGGCGGTTCCCCGCGCGGGAGCGGCCCCGTGCCGGGCCCTTCACGGTGGTCTCGGTAGGCGCCCACGACCTGCGGAAGGGCACGCCGTACCTCCTCGAGGCGTGGCGGCGGGCGGGGCTGAAGGACGCGAGGCTCCGGATCGTCGGGCCCATGCGGCTCTCGGGCCCGTTCCTGGCCGGCTACCGAGGCCTGTTCGAGCACGTGCCGCCCGTCGCCAGGGCCGAGCTCGGCGCGCTCTATCGCGACGCGGACCTGCTCGCCTTCCCGACGCTCGGAGACGGGTTCGGGCTCGTGATCCAGGAAGCGATGTGCAGCGGCACCCCCGTCCTGACGACGCCGTGCGGCGGCGGGCCCGAGTGCCTCGACGACGGCGTCGAGGGGTGGCTCGTGCCGCCTCGGGACTTGGATGCCGTGGTCGAGCGCCTGCGCTGGGCGGCGGCGAACCGGGACCGTTTGGCGGAGATGGGGAGGTCTGCGCGGCGCCGTGCCGAGCGGTTCGACGAGCGGGCCGCGGAGCTCGCGCTCCTTGAAGGGATCGATCGCGCGCTGGCCACGACCGCGCCGAGCGCCGCGCTAGAGGGCTAGCACCTTCTCGTACAGCCCGACGTAGGCGCTCCCGAAGGCCTCCTCGGTGAAGCGCGCAGCGAGGGCGGGGAGCCGCGCCTCCATCTCGCTCCGCCACGCGCCGTCGTCGCGTACGCGCACGAGGAGGCGGGCCCAGGCGCCCTCGTCGCCCGGAGGCGCGACGCACTCCAGCCCGTCGACGACCTCCGGGAGGCCACCCGCGTTCGACACGAGCGCGAGGCGGCCACACGAGATCGCTTCGGCGGCGACGATGCCGAATGCCTCGTCCCACGTCGAAGGCACGACGACCGCGAGACTCTCGCGCATGGCGGTTGCCAGGGCGGTTCCGCGCAGCGGCCCCCTGAACGCGACGAAGCGATCGATCTCCAGCTCGCGCACGAGACGGCGGTACCCGTCCTCCAGCGGACCTGCGCCCACGAGATCGAGCAGGACGGGCGATCCGAGCCGGGCGCTCAGGGCCACCGCCCTCAAGAGGACGTCGACCCCCTTCTCGGCCACGAAGCGTCCGACGAACAAGAAGCGTTCACGAGAAGCGGGCGAGCCCTCCTTTACGAAGACGCTCGTGTCGACGCAGTTGTAGATCACGCTGCTTCGCGGCATCGCGATGACGTCCCGGACGAATCGGCTCACCGCCACGTGACCGGAGGCAGTGCCCTGCGCGAACCGGGCGAGAAAGTGCCGGGCCAACTGCCGAGCTGCGTACGAGGCTCCACGCTGACGTGTCGTGAGTGCCGCGCACCGAAGAAGGCGACTTTCGCAGCGGTGTCCGTCGTGCCACCCGAGGCCGACGAGACAGCTCGCTTGATAGCCGTGATGCGTGAACACGAGCGGCCTGCGCGCCGCTCCGGAAATGCCGTAAGCGATCGCCGAGTACCCGTTCGCGTGCACGAGATCCGCCGCGCGCGCTGCGCGGACCAGCGACGACCGCGAGGGCGCGCGGATGACCTCGAAGCCCAGCGAGGCGTCCAACGCGGAATCCGCCTCGACGTCGGTAGCCACCGCGACCCGATGCCCGCGTCTGCTCAGCTCGCGTGCGAGCAGCAGCGAGCTTTGCTCGACTCCGCCCAGAGATGGATAGAACGCGCGCGAGTAGAGGAAGATGCGCATCACGAACTCGCCGAGATGTGAGAGGAGGCCGGGGCGCTTACAACGAGGCGCGCGAGTCGCTCCTCGAACTGCGTTCGCCCAGCGGAGGACTCTAGCCCCTCGGCGCGCCTCATTGAAGAAACGTCACGCCGCCGGTCGCATCCAACTCGCGAGCGCGTCACGGCGCCCAGACCACGCTGCGGGCGCAAACGACACGTCGAAGTCGGCCCGGCGCGACAGGGGCCCGAGCGCCCATGGAAGGAGACCGGGAGCGCGACGCTCACCGACGAGCACCTGCCACGCGGTGGCCAGGATCCGTCGTGGCCCGGAGAGGCGCCGTACGATGACGCGCAGGTGGTTGAACGCGTATGCGCGGATCGATGCGCCGCTCGCCGCTCGCATCCCGGTGTGCGCACGGGGCGCTGAGTAGTGCCGGATCGCCACCGCTGGATCGAACACGATCTTCCAGCCCGCGCGCGCGAACCTGAAGGCCGAGATCGACCTCGTACCCGAATGCGACATCGCCATTGAGGGCGCGGTCGAACTCGAGTACCCGCGCCACTGTCGCGCGATAGCTCATGCATCCGCCCATGAGGAAGTCGACCGCCACCGCGTCGTCGAAGTCGGGGCGTAGGTACATACGACCGACGAACCCGCCGAGCGAATTGACGTATCCGACGCGACGGGTGCTCTCGACGGGTACTGCCACGTCTCCTTTCATATTGATGTAGCGTCCCCCCGCCGCGCCGACGAGAGGATCTCGGTAATGGCGAAGAAGCCCAGCCGTCCAGCCTGGCTCGGCCTCGCCATCGTCGTCGAGCATCGCGATGATCTCTCCGGACGCAAGGCGGATTCCCTCCTCGACTGGAGGCATGAACCCGGGCTCGCGCACGACTCCTCGCACGATCGGGAAAGGCAAGGGCTCGAGGCGCAGTGACTCGATCGTGGCGAGCGTCGCACTGTCGTCCTCGCGCGCCACGGCGATGACCTCTGATGGTGGTGAAGCCTGCAGAGCGAGCGACCGCACGGAGCGGCGCAACCACTCCGGTCGGAGATAGGTCGGGATGACGACCGAGAGCGTCGGCGTGTCAGCGGACGTGGGCAAGGGTCGAACCACCGGAAACCGTCACCACCTTCAAGAGAAACTCGTCGGCGAAACGTTGCGGCGAATACTTCGTCCCGAGCTGTCGCTGCGTTTGCGCCACTTCCGGCCCGTGCGCCGCCAACGCGCCTCGAACCGCCCCCTCCAAGTCCTCGGGGCGCACGGTCGTGATGCCCGGGGCGTCGACGAGCGCGGGCACCTCGGTTGCGATGACCTGGAGGCCTGCCATCAGGTAGTCGTAGACCTTGTCCGGGTTCGATTGCCGCACGCGTGGGTGTGTAGGGTCATACGGCAACACGCCGACCCAACCGCGGCAGATCGCCCGAGCGAAAGCATCGCCGCTCAGCCAAGCCAGGGGCTCGACGTTGCCGGGCGGCGGCCCGCCGAAGATCGAGAAGGCCGCGCGGGCATCGCAGCCGACGAGGAGGAGGCGGGCTGGCAACCGGGCCAGACGTCTTACCTGCTCTCGAAGCAGGTACGGCTGGTCGAGTCCGACGTACACGATGGTGGGCGTTTCGTCCGGCGTCCCCCGAAACTCGGACTCGAAGCGCCCGCACTGACCGAGGTTCACGATCGACTTGCCGCGATGCCGCTCGCGTAGGACGGCCTCCTGGAAGGGCGAGAGGCAGAAGACGACGTCCGCCCAGTCAATCGCCGCACCGTCGTCCACCTCGGGCAGGACGTCGAGTGCGGCAAATACGCGACGGCGCGCTGCCATCTGGCGGGCGAGCGGGAGGAGCCGCGGAGACTGGAGCACGACGATCTGGTCCTTCGCAGGATCGCTCGACGCGAGTTCCGCTTGGAATTGCGCGAAAAACACGTCCACCCTGCCCGCGGGCGCGGGCCGGGCGGCAGGGCTCCAGAGCTGGACGGAAGGGAGCGGATGGGGCGCGCGGTTGTATCGCCACGCGGTCACGGGGTTCCTGCACGGCGCCACAACGTGCAGAATGGAGTGCCCCGCTCGTCCCAGCGCGACCGCGAGCCGTTCGGTCGTGGACATGCGCTCTGCGCCCCAGTGGGACAGGAAGACGAAACGCATCGCGCGTCCCCAAGTATCACGGTCGGGCACTGAGTGTCAGGGGGCGGAACTCGTGGACGAAATGGAAGTCATCGCGAACCCGTCGACGCCCGCGCGCTCTTCCGGAAGAGAGGCCTCCGCGCGGCTGCTCGCGGCCGCCGTGGTCTCACGGTCACTCCGTGCGGTCCGGGGGTTCGTGCTCGCGCGGCTGCTCGTGCCGGAGGTGTTCGGCGGCTACGCTCTCATCGGTGCGCTGGTTGGTCCGCTCGCGAGCCTCGCGAACATCGGGCTGACCCCGCTCGTCGCGAGAGAGCGGGAGCCCGACGAGCCACTCGTCGCCACCGCGGCGTGGGTCGCCCGGGCGACCTCGTGGGCGGCGCTCGTCGCCCTCGCAGCCGGCGTGACGCTATGGGCGGCAGGAACGTCGCGCCTCGCGCTGCTCGGGCCCGGCCTGGCGGTGGCCGCTGCGACGGCGCTCTACCTCGCTCCCCAGGTCGACATCGGGATCCTCCAGCAGCGGCGACGGTTCTCGCAGCTCGCGAAGATGGACGTGAGCTTCGACGTCGTCTGGACGGTGGTCTCGATCTCGCTGGCCCTCGTGCTGCGAAGCGTGTGGGCGCTCGCTGGGGCCGAGCTCGCCGCCCAGCTGACCCGGGCCCTCATTGCGCGCGCCGCGGCGCGACCGCGCCCCGCGGCGCGGCGGCACCGAAACGTTCTCCCCCGCATCGTCCGATTCTCGGGTGCGTCGACCGCCGGGACGTTCCTCTGGGCGACCGTATTCGCGCTTCCCGCCTGGCTCCTCCAGCGCCACGTCGACTTCGGGGGCATCGGCCAGTTCACGCTCGCGTACACGTACAGCCAGCTCGGTGCCTTGATGCTGGGTGGCATCGCCGCGCGAGTGTCCCTCCCCGCCGTCGCCGGAGCGGCGCGCGAGCGGCGGGTGGAGGAGGCCTGGCGCTACGCGGAGGGACTCTCCCTCGTGCTCGCGCCGATGACCGCGCTCGTCGCCGTGGCGGGGCCTCCGGCACTCGTCGCGCTCGTAGGGGCGAGGTGGCAGGCGGCGGCGACGCTGCTGTTCCCACTTGCCTGGGGCATGGCAGCGAGGGTCGCGTTCCCGTTCGGCGTCCTCGCCCAGGTCGACGGGCGCCCGGGGCTGGACGGCTACCTCGCGGCCGCGACGCTCACCGCCTACGCCATAGCGGAGTTCGCGGTCGGGTGGACAAGCCCGGCGCGCGCGGCGCTCGTCGTGGCCGGGGTGGACGTCGCCGTGGCAGTGGCCGCGATGGCATTGGCCCGACGGCTGTGGGGGGCGACGCGTGGGGCATGGCGGCCCGTCGCGCAGCTCTGGGGAGGAAGCTGTCTCGGGGCGGCCGCCGCCGCCACCGTGCCGCTCGGGCAGGGGTCCTGGGTGGCCGCGGTCCAGCGCGGAGCCGCGTTCGTCGTCGCCTATTCAGCATGGACGGTGGCGTTCGCAGCTCCCCGGCGGCGGTACCTCGCTGAGATCCGGTCGACGTTCGCCTCGCTCAGGGCCAGGTTCGTACGGAGCCGGTGACGAGCGCGCGGCGTGCTTCGTGCCGCGCGCAAGAGCACCGAATCGCATCGACCGCTCACCTGCGGAGCGCCTTCACGAGCGCAGCGGCCGCGTCTCCCGGGAGCGCCGCGAGCACGCGATGCGCGAGCGCGCGGACGAGCCCGGCGTCCGACGCGCGGTAGTACGGGCTCCGCATGAGCGCCAGGGCGGTGGCGCGGTCCCCCGTTCGCAGCGCGCGGGAGACGCCCACGGGGACGAGGCGCGCGAGCAGCGCGCGCTTGTGCGGCTCGACCTCGGGCGCGACCTCGATCCGCACGAGCCGGGCCGCGAAGCGGTCGATCCACAGGCCGCCGGAGGTGGCCGACGCGGCGTGCACGCGGTACTCCGCGAGCCGCTCCCCGACGTACACGAACGGCCCGCCTTCGGCCGCGAGCCGCACGAAGAGCTCCAGCTCGGGCGTGTTGAGGTCCTCGGAGAAGCGCAGCCGCCGGACGGCGTCCGTGCGGACGGCCATGGCGCACGCCGGGATCATGCCTCCCCAGGCTGCGACGCCCGGCTCGACCCGGCCGGCGTGCAGCGAGGCCCGGCCGTAGCGGCGGGTGAAGGACTCGGTCGCCTGGAGATCGCGCCGGCCGCCCGCGTCCACCACCCAGTGATCGCCGAAGGCGAGCACGCCGCGCTCTGCGCGCAGGGCCGCGAGCAGGCGGGTGACGAACCCGGGGAGCAGCCGGTCGTCGTCGCCGAGGAGCGCCAGGTACTCGCCCCGCGCGAGGTCGGCGAGCGCGTTCCAGTTGCCGGCGAGGCCGAGGGCCCGGGGCTGCGCCACGTACCGCACGCGGGCATCGGTCGCGGCGAGCGCCCGGCAGAGCTCCTCGGTCTCGCCGTCGAGCCCCTGCGGAGCCCGGTCCTGCGAGATGAGCACCTCGAAGTCGTCGGAGTCCTGGGCGAGCGCGCTCGAGACCGCCTCGCGCAGGTACCCGGGGCGGCTCCGGGTGGGCACTCCGATGGTGAGGGCGGGAGGCAGGGGGCGCTCGCGGCTCGGAACGCGAGCGACGCTAGCACGACTCGAGACGGCCGGACCACGCGCCCAGGCCCGGCGCGCCCGCTCAGCGGGAGAGCGCCGCGACGTACGCGCGATGGACCTCGCCCGCGGCGGCGCTCGCGGCGAAGGTGCCCGCGGCCGGCGGGTGTCGACCCGTGGACGCGGCGCCGAGCGCCGCCTTCGCGAAGCCGTCCGCGTCCATGGGAGGAGCGAGCGCGACCGCTCCCCGGGAGAGCGTGGCGAGCTCCGGCATCGCGCCCTCGTTGGAGGCGACCACCGGCGTCCCGGCGACCATCGCCTCCGCCACCACCCGGCCGAACCCCTCGTTGCGCGAGCACAGCACGAAGACGTCGAGCGCCTTCAGGACGCGCGGCATGTCCCGCCTCGCCCCCGCCCAGACCACCCGGTCCGCGATCCCGAGGCTTGCCGCGAGGGCGCGCAGCTCGCGCGCGTAGCGGACCTCCTCCGGCGCCTCCGCCGACCCGATCACGGCGAGGCGCACGTCCGGCCGCGCCCGCGCCGCGAGCGCGCCCGCCCGCAGGAACGTCGCGACGTCCTTGCGCGGGTGGAGCCGGCCGACCGTCCCGACGAGCAGGTCCGCCGGCCCGGCGCCCAGCTCGCGCCGCACCTCGTCGGACCGCGCCGCGCCCGCGAACGCCTCGACGTCCACGGGGTTGTAGAGCACCTCGACCTTCTCGCCGAGCCCGCGGCGCCGGAAGATCTCCGCCGTCGCGCTCGAGATGCAGAACACCCGCGCGGCGGTGGCGGTCCAGAACAGGGTGAGCGCGTCGAAGACGACCTTCGGATCGTCGTTCGTGTTCCCGCGGTAGTGGAGGACGTGCGGGAGGCGCAGGACCCACGCGGCGACGGCGCCGTCGAGCACGACCTCCATGTTCGTGTGGACGACGTCGATCCGCTCGCGCCGCGCGATGCGCGCGACGGCCGCCGCGCCGCGGGCGAGCCGGAGCGGCAGGAGCGCGGCCCCCGCCCCCGGGCGCCGGCTCAGGATCGTGAGCGGCGCGTAGTGCACCTTCACGCCGAGCGCCTCGTACCGGGAGACCTGGGGTCCGGGCCTCGGCAGCACGAGGTGGGCCTCCACGCCGAGCGGGATCAGCGCCGCGAGGAGCGTGCGCAGGCTCTCGTCGGGCCCGCTCACCTCCTGCGAGAAGGGGTTCAGGTACAGGACGCGCAAGGCCCCGGAGTATCACTCGAATCGCAGACCGCACGCACCCCGGCCTTCCAGGACAGGAGGAATGCGCGCGAGACGAACCACGCCAAGAGGGCGACGCAGGTTCCCCACGCAGCCTGAAGCAGGCGCGCCCAGCCCTGCGGCACAGAGCGCCCAGCCAGAAAGACCAGGAAGTTGGGCGTGATGTGCCGCTGGGTCAAAGATGGATAGGCGAGTCTCGAGGCGTGGAAGCCGCCCGTGGCCACCGCGGCGACGTTGACGGCACGCTGCCACACGACCAGCGTCGGACGCCCCCGGTGTTCGCGCTGCGCCTCCTCTAGGTTCGACCAGAACACCACCGACTCCAGCTGAATCGTGAGCGCCAGCAGGAGGACACCCAGTGAGACCCCGCGGGACGCTCTCCGCAGGAGAGCCCACTCCTCGAGCAGGATCGGCACTGCCAGCAGCGCGACGAGCTGGACGGGCACCAACACGAACCGCGGGCCCCACGAGGTGCCCCCCTCCCAATGGACGTACCGCGCGTAAAAGGCGACGTACGTCGCGAGCAGGGCGACGCTGCCCACGAGGAACGCGGCGACCTCGGCCCTCATCCTCCGACCGATGCGCATCGAGAGGACGATGGTCAGGAGGACGAGTGGATCGAACAGGAAGAGGGAGCGGTGCGGCGAGGCGAGGAAGCCCACGACGCCGGTCCGAAGCGGCTCGTTGAATGGGAAGCTGGCCGGGAGCGTCGGGTCGAGGTTGCGCGCCTTGGCACCGTACAGGTGAATGTACGTCCCGAACACCTCGCCGAAACGCCACCAGTGGTAGGCGCGATCCATGGAGATGAAGAGCGCCAGCGCTCCGAGATAGCAGACGACGAATCGGCCGACGCGTGCCCCACGCTCTCGGTGCATTGCCAGGAACACGGCCAGCGCGAGCGCGAAGAGAGCCTCGGCGACCGCGGGTAGTCGCACGAGGACACCGAACCCGGTCGCGCAACCGGCGAGCACCCCCAGGAGCGCGGAGTTCGCGCGCGCACCCCGCAGCGCGAGTGCGACCCCGGAGAGTGCCGAGAGGAGAAGGAGCGAGTTCTCCTGTGGTGTCTGCGTGAAGTGGAGCACCGTCGTCAGGAACTGGAGCGCGAGCGCACCGGCGAAGGCTCGCTCTGCAGCAAACCCGAGCCCGGTCAGAACCAGGAAGGCGACCGCCAGCACTGCCCCGGAGACGAGCGGGAACGTGAAGAGCGCGATCGCCGCGACACGGACGCGTTCGGCGATCGCGGGTGCGAGCCGAGCGGCGTCCACGAAAGACGTGGCGAGCACGTCGGCGGGGAGCATGAGGAGGCTCTGGCCGATGCCGAAGTGGGCGTGCAGGGTGCCGCCGCGGCCGACGATCCCGAAGTCGGGATACAGGCCCGGGTCCACCGGTGGTGAATCGGTCCAGAGCGAGTGCGTGACGCCCAGCCGGCAGCGCGTGTCGATGCTGCCCAGGTCGCCCGACGACACGAGAACGCCGGAGAGGAAACCGATGACGGCCAGCGTGCGGACAGGATGCGTCATGGGAGGGAAGGGGCGCGCGACGGCGAGCCGGCGCGCCCCCGGCCGACGAGGGCGAACGCGAGCGCCGCGACCGGCGCCCCGTGGAAAGAAAGGATGTCCACCTCCCCGGACACGGTCATGGACCTTCTACGACGTCTCGATAGACGTCGAGGACGCGCGCGGCCGTCCGCGCCCAGTCGAACGCCGCTGCGCGCGCGAGCCCCAGGGCGGCGAGCCGCGACGCGACCGCGACGTCCGACAGCACCGCGGCGACGTGACCGGCGAGGCCCTCGAAGTCCTCCGGCTCCGCGGTGAGCGCGGCGTCGGCGACCACCTCGTCGAGCGAGCCGGCGCGGGAGCAGACCACCGGCAGCCCCGACGCCATCGCCTCGACGGGCGGCCAGCCGAAGCCCTCGTAGAGCGACGGGAAGAGGAGCACGTCGCAGGCCCGGTACAGGTCCGCGAGCTGCGCCGGCGTGACGGGACCGAGCTCGGCGATCGCGTCCGCGATCCCGAGCCGGCCCGCGAGCGCGCGCTGCTCGGCCGTCATCCGCCGGCCGCCCCGCACGAACGTGACGCCGATCCCGCGGCGGCGCAGCAGCGCGACGACCCGAAGGCAGCCCGGGAGGTTCTTGTAGAACCCCGTCTGCCCCACGTGCAGCACGAGGGGCGTCGCGGGGAGCCCGAGCCGCGCGCGGAGCTCCGCCCGGCGCTCGGGGGCGGGGCTGAAGGGGTGGTTCAGGCCGGGGTGGATGACCTCGACGCTGGTCGGATCCACGCCGGCGAGCTCGGCGAGGTCCGTACGCGTCCGCGCCGAGTCCGCGATGATGCGTCGCGCCCGCTTCATCCGCTCGATCGACGCTCGCAGGATCCTCGTCGCGAGCGGCGGCCGGAACTCCGCCCGCAGCCGACCCGCCGCGACGGCGAGCAGGATCACGTCGTGGCAGGTGACCACCGTGCGGGCGGGATCGAGGCTCGGCACGAGGTAGGCCTGCCCGTGGTCCACGATGTGGAAGACGTCGGCCCGGAGCCGCCGGGCGATCCGCGGGTACACGACGAACCGGCCGACGTACGAGTCGAGCTTGTCGAGGAGCCGCACGCGCCGCAGCGCCGGGGGCAGCACGTCCCCCGGGCGCACCCGCGACACCGAGACGCCGAGCCGCCCGAGCGCGTCGCCGAGCTGCTCGGCGTAGAGCTTCATGCTCACCTGTCCGCCCTCGCGGTAGTCGTGCAGGAGCGACACCGAGAGGGGGCCGTTGGAGGCGGGCGCGATCATGTGCGCGGACGGTGCTCCGGAGCCGATTTCGCCCTCGAGGCGCGATGGAATAACCTACGCCGCCAGATGACGATCCTCGGCCTCAATGCATACCACGCCGACTCCTCGGTCGCGCTCGTCCGGGAGGGCAGGCTCGCGGCGGCGCTCGAGGAGGAGCGCCTGAGCCGGAAGAAGCACTGCGCGGGCTTCCCGGCGCTCGCGGCCCGCGCCGCCCTCGAGCTGGCCGGCGCGCGCCCCGACGAGATCGCCCACGTCGCCGTCTCGCGCGACCCGCGCGCCCACCTCCTCCGCAAGGCCTGGCGCGCCCTGCGGCGCCCCGGCCTCGCGCGGCAGGTCGCGGGTCGCCTGGCGAACCTCGGCAAGGTCCGCGGCGCCGCAGGCACGCTCGCCGAGGCGCTCGGCGCGCCGCTCCGCGCCACCTTCCACTCCGTCGGCCACCACCGCGCCCACCTCGCGAGCGCGTTCTTCGTCTCGCCGTTCGAGGAGGCGGCCTGCGTCTCGCTGGACGGCTTCGGCGACTTCGTCTCGATGCAGCGCGCCGTCGGCCGCGGCGGGGCCCTCGAGCCGCTCGACGAGGTCGCGTTCCCGCACTCCCTCGGCCTCTTCTACACGGCCGTGACCCAGTTCCTCGGGTTCCCGAAGTACGGCGAGGAGTGGAAGATGATGGGGCTCGCGCCGTACGGCAAGCCGGCGTACGTCGAGGAGCTCCGCCGGCTGGTGCGGCCCACCGACGGTGGCGGCTACGCCCTCGACACCTCCTACTTCCTCCACGACAGCGAGGGCATCGAGATGAGCTGGGAGGGCTCGCCCGTGCTCGGGCGCGTCTACTCCGACAAGCTCGTCCAGCTCCTCGGCCCGGCCCGCCGGCCGGACGACCCGGACTTCTTCGGGAAGTGGGCGGACCTCGCGGCGAGCGCGCAGGTCGTCTTCGAGGAGATCTACTTCCACGTCCTGAACGACCTCCACGCCCGCACGAAGCTCCCGCGCCTCGCGCTCGCGGGCGGCTGCGCCCTCAACTCGGCCGCGAACGGCAAGATCTTCGAGCGGACGCCGTTCAAGGAGGTCTTCATCCAGCCGGCGGCGGGGGACGACGGCACCGCCATCGGCGCCGCGTTCTGGGTCGAGCACGTGGTGCTCGGCCGGCCCAGGCGCTTCGTCATGGAGCACGCCTACACCGGGCCGTCCTTCGACGACCGCGCCGTCGAGGCCGCCCTCGCGGCGGCCCGCGCCGACGGCTGGGACCCGGCCATCGACGTGCGGCGCCGCGACGACGCGGCGCTCTACCGCGACGTCGCCGCGGCCATCGCGGCGGGCAAGGTGGTGGGCTGGTTCCAGGGCGGCATGGAGTACGGGCCGCGCGCCCTCGGGAACCGCTCGATCGTCGCCGACCCGCGCCGCGCCGACATGAAGGACGTCCTCAACACCCGCATCAAGCACCGCGAGACCTACCGGCCCTTCGCGCCGAGCGTGCTCGAGGAGCGGGTGGGCACGTACTTCGAGCGCAGCGAGCCGTCGCCGTTCATGCTCCTCGTCTACAAGGTGCGCCCGGAGCAGCGCGCCAGGGTGCCCGCCGTCACCCACGTGGACGACACGGGGCGCCTCCAGACCGTGAGCGCGCGCACGAACCCGCGCTACCACGCCCTCATCTCGGAGTTCGAGCGGCAGACCGGGGTGGGGCTCGTCCTCAACACGAGCTTCAACGAGCACGAGCCCATCGTCGCGACCCCCGCCGACGCGCTGCGCTGCTACCTGCGCACCCGGATGGACGTCCTGGCGCTCGGGAACTGGGTGCTCGAGCGGAGATGAAGGTCCTCCTCCTCAACCAGTTCTTCCACCCCGATCTCTCCGCCACCGCGCAGATCGCGACCGACCTCGCCGAGGACCTCGCGGCGGCGGGCCTCGAGGTCACCGCGCTCGCCAGCCGGGGGACCTACCTCGGCGGCGCCGCGCTCCCGCGGCGGGAGCGGCACCGCGGCGTCGACGTCGTCCGCGTGGCGGCGACCTCCCTCGGGAAGCGCACCCTCCTCCACCGGGCGGTGGACTACGCGAGCTTCTACGCCACGGCCTCGCTGGCGCTCGCGACGCTCCCGCGCCACGACGTCGTCGTCGCCCTCACCACCCCGCCGCTCATCGCCGCGACCGGCCTCGTCGCGCAGGCGCTGAAGCGCTCGCGCCTCGTCTGCTGGGTCCAGGACCTCTACCCGGAGATCGCCGTCGCGTTCGGCGCCCTGCGCGAGGGATCGCTCGCCGCCCGGACCATGCGGGCGATCTCGCGGCGGGTGCTCGGGCGGGCCGACGCCGTCGTCGCCCTCGGCGAGGCCATGCGCGACCGGTGCGTCGCCGCCGGCGCCGCGCCGGAGCGGACCCACGTCGTCCCGAACTGGGCGGACGCGGCGGCGATCCGGCCCGTGCGCCACGCCGCGAACGGGCTGCGCGAGGGCCTCGCGGCGGGGGCGCCCTTCGTGGCGATGTACTCGGGGAACATGGGGCGCGGCCACGACGTCGAGACGCTCCTCGACGCGGCGCGCCTCCTGCGGGCGCGGGACGGGATCGCCTTCGTCTTCGCCGGCGACGGCGCGAAGCGGCCGCTCGTGGAGGCCGCCGCCCGGGAGCTGCCGAACGTGAGGCTCGCGCCCTACCAGCCGCGGGAGCGGCTCTCCGAGTCGCTCTCCGCGGCGGACGTCCACCTCGTCGCGCTGTCGCGCGAGGTGGAGGGGCTCGCGGAGCCCTCGAAGCTCTACGGCATCATGGCCGCGGGGCGGCCCGCCCTCTACGTCGGGCCGGAGCGGGCCGAGGTGGCGCGGACGCTCGCGCGCGCGGAGTGCGGCCGCAGGGTGGCGAACGGGGACGCGCCGGCGCTCGCCGCCGCGATCCTGGCGCTCGCCGAGGACCCCGCCGCGCGCGCGGAGATGGGGGCGCGGGCGCGCCGGGCCCTCGAGCTCGAGTACCAGCGGCCCGTGGCGACCCGCCGGTTCCACGACCTGGTGGTGGGGCTCTGTCGCGAAGCCGACCACCGCGTCGCGATGGCGCCCTGAGAGACCGTCCCGGGCGAAGGTGACTTGCGCGCCGGAGCGCGATCGGGGGAGATTGCACTCTCCGACGAAGTGCCGAGGGGGGCTTCGGCAGCTGCGGCCTCGGCCGATCGCGCGTGTCCGGGCCCCTGCGATCCTCGGCGGACCGTGACGATGAGAGCCGCAGGCACCGCATTCCTCGCCGCGATGGTGGCCTCGGGGGCCCTGACGCCCCTCGTACGGAAGCTCGCCCGGCGTTACGGCGCGCTCGATCACGCCCTCACCTCGCGCAAGGTCCACGGGAAGCCCATCCCGCGCCTCGGCGGGCTCGCCATCGTCGCCGCCTTCTACGCGCCGCTCGTGGCGCTGCTCTTCGTGCAGAGCGACATGGGCGAGCGCTTCTGGGCGGACCCGGCGAAGGCCCTCGGCCTCTTCGGCGGCGGCCTCGCCATCGCCGCCCTCGGCGTGTACGACGATCTCAGGGGCGCGAACGCGAAGACCAAGTTCCTCGTCCAGTTCGCGGTCGCCGCGATGGTCTACGCGGCCGGCTTCCGCATCGACCGGATCGCGAACCCCTGGGGCGCGCCGGTGGAGCTGGGCTGGCTCGGCCTGCCGTTCACGCTGCTCTGGATCGCCGGCGTCGTGAACGCGCTGAACCTCATCGACGGCCTCGACGGGCTCGCGGGCGGGGTCGCGCTCATCGCGATCACCACCACGCTCGCCATCGCCGTGCTGCGCGGCGAGCCGATGATGGTGCTGTTCACGGCGACGCTCGCCGGCGCGGTGATCGGGTTCCTCTTCTACAACTTCAACCCGGCCACCATCTTCATGGGGGACACGGGGTCCATGTTCCTCGGCTTCGTCCTCGCCACCACCGCCATCCAGACGAACCAGAAGTCGTCCACCGCCGTCGCGATCGTGGTCCCCATCATCGCCCTCGGCGTGCCCATCGCCGACACGCTCCTCGCCATGGCGCGGCGCGCGGCGCGCGGCGCCCCGCTCTTCTCGGCCGACCGCGGCCACATCCACCACCGTCTCCTCGACCTCGGGCTCTCCCACCGCGCCACGGTGCTCGTGCTGTACGCGGTCTCCATCGCGCTCGGGACCGTCGCGCTCGCGCTCACCTACGCGTCGTCCGCGCAGATGCCGTACATCCTCGTGGCGCTCTCGATCGCCGCCTACCTGGCGCTGCGCAAGCTCGGCTACATCAAGCTCGTGCGTCCGGGCGACGTGCGGGAGATGCTCGGCGACCGCCGGCGAAACCTCGAGGTGCGGGCGGAGATCCGGCGGATCGGCGAGGCGCTGCGCCTCGTCACGAGCCTCTCCGACGTGTGGATCGCGACGTGGCCGGCGGCCCGGGCGCTCGGCGCCTCCGCCATCGCGCTCCGCCTCGGCGCCCCGGGCGCCGGGGGGGCCGCCGCCTTCGCCGACGGCTTCGACGACGCCGGCCCGGACCTCTTCCGCGTCCGCTACGGGGTCGTGCCCGAGCGCCCGGACGCGAACGTGCTCGAGCTCGGCTTCTCCGACGGGCGGCGCGGGCTCGATCGGGACACGGAGATCGCGGTCGAGCTCCTCTGCGATCACGTGTGCGGCGCGCTCGAGCGGCTCGAGACCGGGCTCGAGACGCCGATCCCGGGCCGCGTGGTGAACCTCCGGCGCTGAGCGGCCCGATGCTCGGCGGCCCGGAGCGCGCTTTCCTGCTGACGTCGCTCCTCTTCCGCGAGCTCGACGCCGACCGGCTGCGCGCGCTCGTCGCGCGCGGCCTCGACTGGCGGGCGCTCGAGTCCGCGGCCCGCGCCACGGGCGTGCTCCCCCTCCTCGCGAACGCGCTCGGCGCGGCGGGGGCCCGGCCCCGAGGCGGCGCCGCCGTGCGCCTGCGCGGCGCGCTCGAGCAGAACGCCGCGCGGAACGCGCTCCTCGCCCGCGAGGTGGTGGAGCTCGACGCGGCGCTCCGCGCCGCCGGCCTCGAGGGGGTCGCGCTGAAGGGGGCCGCCCTCGTCGCGCTCGACGCGGGCTACGCCCCGCTCCGCGCCATGAGCGACGTCGACCTGCTCGTCCCGGCGGGCGCGGCGGAGCGGGCCCTCGACGCGCTCCGGCGCTCCGGCCTCGTCGCGGTCCGCCCCCCCGATCCGCGCCTCGAGCGCGGTCACCACCCCGAGGTCGTCGTCACCCGCTCCGGCGTGCCGGTCGAGCTCCACGTCCGGCTCGGGGACGCCGCCCAGGCGGGCGAGGCGCGCGCCGCCGCGGTCCGCGAGGGGAGCACCCGCGCGAACCGGCTCGGGGTGCGCATCCCGTCGCCCGAGGACCTCCTCGGCGTCGCGGCGTGGCACGCCCTCGTCCACCACCGGCACGAGCTCGCCCACGTGCCGAGGCTCGTCGCGGACGTGCACGCGCTCCTCGCCCTCGAAGCCGATCCGGCCGCCGCCGCCGCCCGCCACGACGCGCGCGACGGCGGGGCGGTGGCGCGGGCCCTGTCGCTCCTCGCCGGCGCCCGCGCCGCCGCCGCGCGCCCGAGCCGCCTCGGGACGCTCCCCGCCGAGCGGCCGCTCTCGCGGGCCCGGCGGGCCGCGGCGCGCGCCGCCGGGGCCTGGCGGTCGGGCGCGACGCGGCTGTGGCGCTCGCCGTCCGGGCTCCTGTTCCCGCCGCGGCGCTTCATGGCGGCCCGCTACGGCGTGCCCGAGCGCTCGCCGCTCCTGCCGCTCCTGTACGTCTACCGGCCGCTGCGCGGCGTCTTCCGCGCGCTCACCGGGATCTGAGAGGATCGCCGCATGAAGCTCCCGCGCCACGGCGCCGCCGCCCTCCTCGCCACGCTCGCCGCCTGCTCGGGCGTCGACGACCCGCTCCCCGATCCCTGCGCCGGCGCCGTCCCCGGCGCGGGCTGGCTCGCCTACGCCTCCCGGCGGGAGGGGAACTACGACATCCGGCTCGTGAGGGCGGACGGCACGTGCGACCGCGCCGTGACGACCGATCCGGACGACGACCTCTCCCCCTCGTTCTCCGTCGCGGCGAACGCCGTCGCCTTCGCCGGCGTCCGGGACGGGAAGCAGGTGGTCGTCCTCTACGACCTCGCGTCGGGGATCGAGGCCGTCCTCGACACGGGCGGCCTCGCCGCCGTGAACCCCGCCATCTCCCCGGACGGCAGCACCGTCGCCTTCGAGGGGCGCGTCGCCGGGCAGGACCCGCCGGCGCGGCCGGACGTCTACGTCGTCCCCATCGGCGGCGGCACGCCCGTCGCCGTCGCCGCGAGCACGGCGGCGGACGCCGGGCCGGCATGGGCCGACGACGCGACGCTCTACTTCGTCTCGGATCGCACGGGCGCGGGGGTCTTCCAGATCTGGCGCGCGAGGACGGACGGGACCGCGCCCGAGCAGCTCACGCGCGCGGCGGACGCGCGGCCGGCCGGGACGGGTGGCGTGCTCGGCAAGGCCGCGGTGTCGCCGGACGGCCTCGAGCTCGCCTTCGCCCGCGCCGCCTCGCCCATCTCCCGCGTGGTCGTCCGCACCCTCGCCACGGGCGCCGAGCGGATCCTCGCCGAGCAGGACGACTCGGAACCGTCGTTCGATCCGGCGGGCGGCGCCGTCGCGGTCACGAGCTGGGAGCCCGGCGAGCAGGAGATCGTCCTGCGCGGTCTCGCCGACGGGGCCCTCCTGCGCCGGCTCACCGACAGCCCGTTCGGCGACGGCACGCCGGCGTACGCGCGCTGACGGGCGGTCGCGCGCGGGCGCCCGGGCGGCGGGACGGGGAGCGGCCAAGCGACTTTCCGGGGAGGTCCCGCTCCGGGTAGAGTCACGCCCGCTCGGCGGAACCCACGGTCCGCGAAGGGGCACGGAGACGCATGAAGACCAGCCAGCGCAAGGGGATCGTGCTCGCGGGAGGCGCCGGGACCCGGCTCTATCCGGCGACCCTCTCCGTCTCGAAGCAGCTCCTGCCCGTCTACGACAAGCCGATGATCTACTACCCGATCTCGGCGCTCATGCTCGCCGGGATCCGGGAGGTCCTCGTCATCTCCACCCCGGAGGACACGCCGCGCTTCGCGAGCCTCCTCGGCGACGGGAGCCGCTGGGGCATGCGCTTCGAGTACAAGGTGCAGCCGAGCCCCGACGGGCTCGCCCAGGCGTTCATCCTCGGCGCGGACTTCGTGAGGGGCAAGCCGTCCGCCCTGGTCCTCGGCGACAACATCTTCTACGGCCACGAGTTCCAGCAGGTCCTCCACGCCGCCGACGCGCGGCGCGAAGGCGCCACCGTGTTCGCCTACGCGGTCACCGACCCGGAGCGCTACGGCGTCGTCGAGTTCGACGAGAACCGCCGGGCGGTGTCCATCGAGGAGAAGCCGGCGCGCCCAAGGTCCCGCTACGCGGTCACCGGCCTCTACTTCTACGACGAGAGCGTGGTGGAGCTGGCGCGCACCATCCGCCCCTCGGCGCGCGGCGAGCTCGAGATCACCGATCTCAACCGGCTCTACCTCGAGCGCGAGCGGCTCGCCGTCGAGATCATGGGCCGCGGCTTCGCCTGGCTCGACACCGGCACCCACGAGTCGCTCCTCGACGCGGGCCAGTTCATCGCCACCATCGAGAGGCGGCAGGGGCTCAAGGTGGCCTGCCCGGAGGAGGTGGCCTGGCGCCAGGGCTGGATCGACGACGCCCAGCTCGAGCGCTGCGCCGCGGCCCTCGGCAAGTCGACCTACGGCCTGTACGTGAAGGGCCTCCTCGAGAAGCGGGTCTTCTGATGGACGTCCGCCCCACCGCGATCCCCGCCGTGGTGGTCGTCACGCCCGAGGTCTTCGGCGACGCCCGCGGGTTCTTCTTCGAGAGCTTCAACCGGCGGCGGCTCGAGGAGGCCCTGGGGCGCCCCCTCGAGTTCGTGCAGGACAACCACAGCCGCTCGGGGCGCGGCGTCCTCCGCGGCCTGCACTACCAGCTGCCGCACCCGCAGGCGAAGCTCGTCCGCGTCGCGGCGGGCGAGATCTTCGACGTCGCGGTGGACCTGCGCCGCGGCTCGCCCACCCTCGGGCGCTGGGTCGGCGAGGTCCTCTCCGCCGCGAACAGGCGCCAGCTCTTCGTCCCGGAGGGCTTCGCCCACGGCTTCGTCGTCCTCTCCGACGACGCCGAGGTCCTCTACAAGACCACCGACTACTGGTCGAAGGAGGACGAGCGCTGCATCCGCTGGGACGATCCGGAGCTCGCCGTCGCGTGGCCGGCGCTCGCCGCTCCGCCCGTGGTCTCGGCGAAGGACGCCGCCGGCGGCCGCTTCCGCGACGCCCCCCTCTTCGACTCCCCCGGAGCGCTGGCATGAACGTCCTCGTCACCGGAGGCGCGGGCTTCATCGGCTCGAACCTCGTCCGGCTCCTCCTCGCGGAGCGGCCGGGCTGGCGCGTCGTGAACCTCGACAAGCTCACCTACGCGGGCAACGCCGAGAACCTCGCGGACCTCGCGGGGAACCCGCGCTACCGCTTCGTGCGCGGCGACATCTGCGACGGGCGCCTCGTGGGGGAGCTGCTCCGCGCCGAGGCGATCGACGCGGTGATGCACCTCGCGGCCGAGAGCCACGTCGACCGCTCCATCCTCGAGCCGGCCGTCTTCATCGACACGAACGTGCGCGGCACGCAGGTGCTCCTCGAGGCGGCCCGCGAGCTCGGCGTGAAGCGCTTCCTGCACGTCTCCACCGACGAGGTGTACGGCTCCCTCGGGCCGACCGGCCTCTTCACGGAGACGACGCCGCTCGCGCCGACCTCGCCGTACTCGGCCTCGAAGGCCTCGAGCGACCTGCTCGCCCTCGCCTACGCCCACACCTTCGGGCTCCCGGTGGTGGTGACCCGCTGCTCGAACAACTACGGGCCCTACCAGTTCCCCGAGAAGCTCATCCCCCTCATGATCGCGAACGCCGTGCGCGAGCTGCCGCTGCCCGTCTACGGCGACGGCATGAACGTGCGCGACTGGATCCACGTCGAGGACCACTGCCGCGGCCTCCTCGCCGCGCTCGAGCGGGGCGCGGACGGCGAGGTCTACAACTTCGGCGCCGCGAGCGAGCGGCACAACCTCCACATCGTGAAGCAGGTGCTGGGGCTCCTCGGCAAGCCCGAGTCGCTCATCGCCTTCGTGAAGGACCGGCCCGGCCACGACCGGCGCTACGCCATCGACGCGAGCAAGGCGCAGGCGAAGCTCGGCTGGGCGCCGCGCCACGCCTTCGAGGACGCGCTCGCCGCGACGGTGCGCTGGTACGTGGAGCACCGCCCCTGGTGGGAGCGCATCATCTCGGGCGAGTACCTCGGCTACTACGAGCGGCAGTACGGAGGCCGGTAGCGCCGGCGCGCCGGGCGTGAGCGTGAGCCGCCCCCTCCCCGCCGCGCTGCGCATCCTCGGCCTCCGGCTCCTCCTCCCGCTCCTCTTCGGCCGCGAGGACCTGCGCGTCGTCCTGCGCCGCCTCGAGCCCGGCCCCGGCCGGGCTCGGGGCGAGCCCGAGGCCCTCGCCCGGCTCGCCGAGCGGCTCACGCGCCCGGTCCGCTTCTGGCGGACGACCTGCCTCTGGCGCGCGCTCACCGGCTACTCCGTGCTGCGCGCCGCCGGCGACGACGTGCGCTTCGTGGTGGGCGCCCGGCGCGGGGGCGAGGGGGAGATCGCCTGGCACGCCTGGCTCGAGCGCGGCGGCCGGCCGTCGCTCGGCGCCCCGCCTCCGGACGCGGGCTGGCGGGTGGCTTTCGCGTGGCCGGTGGATGCGGGTAACCTCGTCGCGAACGCGGAGGGGGACCTGGCGGGACTGCACGCGAGCGAGGACGCGCTCCTCACCGAGCTCCGGGACGGGACGGGGGTGCTCCTCGACCTCGCGACCCGCTTCTACTTCACCCTCAACCGGACGGGCGTCGTCGCCTGGAAGCTCCTCGCCGGCGGCGCGCGCGACGCCGGGGCGATCGCGGCGGGCGTCGCGGCGCGCTACCCCGACGCGGACCCGGCGGCGGTCCGGCGCGACGTGGAGGCGCTGCTCGCCGAGCTGCGCGCGGAGCGCCTCGCGGTCGAGCGCCCCTGAGCCCCGAGCGCACCATGCCGCGCCGCGCCCTCCACGGGATCTCCATCGAGACCCGCTCGCCGCTCGCCGACGACCCCGCGCGTCACCTCTTCGCGAGGCTGCCGCCGGCGCGGGGCGACGAGGCGGACCTCGTCGTCGTCGAGACGCGCGTCGCGGCCGGCCCGGCCGACCTCGCCCCCCGCCACCCCCGCGCGGCCGCTGCGGAGGACGGGGCGCTCGCCATCCACGCCGGGGACGGGGAGGTGGAGGCCGTGGCCCCCGGCGCGCTCGTGCGGGTCGCCCGGGGCGGCGCCCGCCTCGACGCGTTCGTCGACCCGCGCGTCCCGTCCGCCCACGGCCACGCGTTCGCGGAGGTCCCGCTCCTCGCGGCGCTCCTCGCGGCGCTCCGGCCGCGCGGGCTCTTCCACCTGCACGCGGCGGCGCTCGTCCTGCCCGACGGCCGCTCCGTCCTCGTCGCCGGGCCGGGCGGCGCGGGGAAGAGCACGCTCGCGGCGGCGCTCGTCCTCTCCGGCGCGAGCTACCTCGGCGACGACGCCGTCCTCGTCGCGCTCCGCGGCGGGGTCCCGCGGCTCCTCTCGCTGCCGCGCGACTTCCACCTCGCGCCGCTCTCCGCCCGCGCCATCCCCGGCGCGCGGCTCGAGCCGCGGCGCACCCTCTCCGGGAAGCACCCGCTCGATCCGCGCGCCGCGTTCCCCGGCCGGGCCCGCGACGAGGCGGGGCCGCCCGCGCTCCTCCTCCACCCGCGCGTCGGGACGTCGCCCGCGACGACGCTCGCGCCGCTGCCGCAGGCCGAGGCCCTGGCGCGGCTCCTCGAGTGCTCCGCCTTCGTCGCCGCGCGCGAGGTCGCCGGGGGCGAGGCGCACCTCGAGGCCCTGGCGCGCCTCGCGAGCGGCGCGCCCGCGTTCGCCGCCGACCTCGGCCGGGACCTGCTCGACGACGCGCCCGGCACGGCCCGCCGGCTCCTCGCGGAGGCGCTCCGGTGAGCCGCGGGGGCGCGCTCCGCCGCATCGGCGGCCTGCTGCGCGAGGAGCTGCCCGCGCTCTCCGCGGGCACCGTCCTCCTCGTCGCGGGCGCGGGGCTCTCCCTCGTCTACCCGCAGGGCATCCGGATCATCGTGGACGGCGCCCTCGCCGGGCGCGACGCGGCGGCGGTGAAGCGAGCCGCGATCCTCCTGGGCGTCCTCGCGGTGGTGCAGGGCGCGGCCGTGTCGGGGCGCCACCTCCTCTTCTCCCTCGCCGGCGAGCGCGGCGTGCGGCGCGTGCGCGACCGGCTCTACCGCAGCCTGCTCGGGCAGGAGATCGCCTTCTTCGACGGGGCGCGGACGGGGGAGCTCGTCTCGCGCCTCGGCACCGACTGCGCCGCGATCCAGAGCCTCGTCTCGGCCCAGGTGTCGATGGCGTTCCGCCACGGCATCACCGCGCTCGGCGCCCTGGCGCTCCTCTTCGTCACCTCGCCGCGCCTCACCCTCGTCATGCTCGCGGTGGTCCCGCCGGTCGCCATCGGCGCGGTCGCCTACGGCCGCAAGGTGCGCGCCCTCGCGCGCCGCTACCAGGACGCGCTCGCCGAGGCGAGCCACGTGGCCGAGGAGTCGCTCTCCGCCGTCCGCACCGTGCGCGCCTTCAACGCCGAGGAGGCGGAGTCGGCCCGCTACGAGCGGGCGACCGGCGAGGCCTACGACGCCGCGCGCTCCCGGGCCTACGCGGGCTCGACGTTCATGGGCGCCGCCTCGGCGGGCGGCTACCTCGCCATGGCGGTGGTGCTCGGCTACGGCGGCGTGCTCGTCGCCGGGGGCGCCCTCACCGCGGGCGCGCTCACCGCCTTCCTCGTCTACACGCTGTTCATCGCCATGAGCCTCGCGGCGCTCGCGGAGCTCTGGGCGGAGGCGATGCGCGGCCTCGGCGCCGCCGACCGGGTGTTCGCGCTCATGGACCGCGCGCCGGTCATGCCGCTCGCCGGCGGCGTGCGCCCGGCCTCGTGCGAGGGGCGCCTCGTCTTCGAGGGCGTGCGCTTCACCTACCCGACGCGGCCCGACGCGGAGGTGCTCGGGGGCATCGACCTCGCGATCGAGGCGGGCGAGGTGGTGGCCCTCGCCGGCGCGTCGGGCGCCGGGAAGTCCACCATCGCCGCGCTGGTCGGCCGGCTCTACGATCCCTCGGCGGGCCGCGTCGCGCTCGACGGCCGCGACCTCCGGGAGCTCGACCCCGCCTGGCTCCGCGCCCAGATCGGCGTCGTCCCGCAGGAGCCCGTCCTCTTCTCCGCCTCCATCGAGGAGAACGTGCGCTACGGCCGCCCGGGCGCGAGCCACGAGGACGTGGTGCTCGCCTGCCGCGCCGCGCACGCCGACGGCTTCGTGCGCGCCTTCCCGGAGGGCTACGCGACGCGCGTGGGCGAGCGCGGCCAGCAGCTCTCCGGCGGCCAGCGCCAGCGCATCGCGGTCGCGCGCGCGGTCCTCAAGGATCCGCGCATCCTCCTCCTCGACGAGGCCACGAGCGCGCTCGACGCCGAGTCGGAGGCCCTCGTGCAGGACGCGCTCGAGCGGCTCATGCGCGGCCGCACCGCGATCGTCATCGCCCACCGGCTCTCGACCGTCGCCCGCGCCGACCGGGTGCTCGTCCTCGAGGGCGGCAGGGTCGTCGAGAGCGGACCGCACGCGGCGCTCATGGCCGCGGGGGGGACCTACCGGCGGCTCGTGGAGCGGCAGCTCCTGAAGGCCTGAGGGCGGCGCCCCTTCGAGCCGAACGTCAGGGCGAGCGGTCGCCCGGGCCGAGCGGCAGCGCCAGCCCGAGCACGGCCCTGAGGTTCCGCTCGTGCCGGATGAAGTCGCGGTTCTGCCGGTACGCGCCCGCCAGCTCCCACGACACCTCGACGGGCCCCACCGCGAGCACCTGCCTCACCCCGAGCGCGAGCTCGACGTCGTGCGAGTAGTCGCCCTCCACGGGCTCCACCGCCGCCCAGTAGTACGCGTCGTTGCGCCGGACGCGCTCGAGGTAGCCGCCGATCCGCCCGCCGCGGTGGAAGACGTCCACCGCCAGCGTCTGGCTGTCGCCGCCCGGCCCGATCCACGCGCCGAGGAGCTGTCCGCGGTTCGTGTAGTCGAGGTCGCCGTCGTGCACGTAGTAGACGGGCAGGCCGACGCCGCCGCCGAACCCGCCCAGCTCCTGGAGGTGCGTCAGCTCCGCGCCGAAGCGCACGAGCCGCGTCCCGGCGCGGAACACCTTCTGCAGCCCGAGCTGGTACGCCTGCGAGTGATCGGGCTCGCGCAGCGTGCTCCACCAGGACCAGTTGTAGTCCTCGCGCGCCCACTCCCCGTAGATCTCGAGCCCGACCTCCGGGAAGACCCACCGCCCGAACAGCGAGGCGAGCTGGTTGTCGCGCGGGTTGTCGCCGGTCGGCCCGTACTCGGACGTGAGGCTCTGCTTCTCGAAGCTCTGGAACACCGCGAGCCAGTTCCTCAAGGTGAGCCCGTCCCAGGGCTGGACGAACACCCGCGCGACGCCGAGGGACAGGCCGCGGATCCAGCGCGGCTCGTAGGTCACGACGAGTCCGGAGACGAGGGGGTGGCCGCCGCCGTCGACGAAGCGCGTCCGCTCGAGCCTCCCCCAGAAGAGGAGCGCCTCGGCCTTGCCGATCCAGATGTCCCCGGGGTGCGAGGTGCCGAGGAAGACGTGCGGGAAGCCGGGCCCCGCGTTCGACATGAGGATGGAGCTCCGCACGCCCGGCCCGAGCCACAGGCTCTCGCTGGAGACGCCGAGCGCGACGTTCCAGAGATCCGCGCGCAGGTAGCTCTGCCCCGGGCCGGCCGCCGCGAACGGCCCCGCGCCGAAGCGCTGCGGGAGGTCGATGGCACCCGGGTAGAAGGCGCTCCCGAAGCGCAGCTCGCCCGCCCTCCCGTTCTCGGCGAGGTCGAAGGCCCGGTTCTCGGACCAGGTGCCCTCGGGGGCGAGCGCGGCGGAGAGCGGGCCGTACCGCGCCTCGACGCCGGCCGCCACGAGCTGGGAGAGCCCGCGCCCGGCCCAGAGGAGCCCGTCGTTGTCGCCGCTCGGATACGTGGAGCTCCAGGTGGAGGCGAGGCGGACGGGGAGCGCGCGGACGGCCGGCGCCGCGCCGTCCGGGGCCGGGCGAGGCCTGGAGAAGGCCGGCCACGGGAAGGACGCGCCGGCGCAGACCGTCTCGACCCGGGCGCCGCCGCGCCGGACGAGCCTCGAGC
Source organism: uncultured delta proteobacterium (assembly GCA_963737085.1). Lineage (GTDB taxonomy): Bacteria > Myxococcota > Myxococcia > Myxococcales > Anaeromyxobacteraceae > Anaeromyxobacter. Next base: position 493,313 of record CAVTRR010000009.1, on the reverse strand, counting down.
GCGGCTCGACGGCGCCCGCCAGCTCCGCCACGCGCGCGAGCTCGTCCGCGGGCATGCCGAGCGCCGGGATCTCGAGCACGCCGCCGGGTGCGCAGGGGGGCGGATCCGCACGCGCCGTACGCGGCGCGGCCGCGGCGAGCAGCGCGGCGAGGGCGGCGAGCGTCGGGCGCATGCGAGGCGCGCGAGTCTACACGGACGGAGGACACGCCGGGACCGGGACTCCCGAGTCCGTGGGACATCTGGCCCGTGGATCCGTTTGACGTCCACGGGTACACTCCGCGCGCGAGTCGGTGGCCCGGGGGGGTCGGCGGCGACGCGCACCTCCTCACGTTCCGTGTCCGCCCCTGAGTCATGCTCGATCGCGTCCTCATGGTCTGCGCTGGGAACATCTGCCGGAGCCCCATGGCCGAGGGGCTCCTCCGCGCCCGCTTCGCGGTGCGGGGACGCGGCGCCGTCGCCTCCGCCGGCCTCGTGGCGCTCGCCGGACGGCCGGCGGATCCGCTCGCGGTCGAGCTGCTCGCCGCCCGCGGCGTGGACCTCTCCGGCCACCGCGCGCGCCAGCTCACGCCCGAGCTGGTCGGCGAGTTCGACCTCGTGCTCGTCATGGAGGCCGCGCAGCAGCAGGAGCTCGAGCAGCTCTCGCGCGCCGCGCGCGGCCGCGTCCACCGGCTCGGCCGCTTCGGCGGCTTCGACGTCGAGGACCCGTACCGCGGGCCGCGCGCCGCCTTCGAGCGGGCCCTCGCGCAGATCGAGCGCGGGCTCGACGACTTCGATCGCGCGTTCTGGGGAGGGTCGCCGTGAGGCGCCTCGCCCCGCTCGCCCTCGCCCTCGCGTCCGGCTGCGCCGCGATCGCGCCCGGGACGCACGTGTCGGAGTCCGCCATCGAGTCGCGCGGGACCGCCGAGGCGCCGGTCCAGGTCCTCGACATCACGCCGCGGCTCCTCGTCGCCCAGGCGGAGGACCGCGCCCGCGCCGCCGCGGCGAGGGCGAAGGATCCGCTCGTCGCGGCCGGCGAGCGGTACCAGTACCGGGTCGCGCCCTTCGACGTCCTCTCCGTGGTCGTGTGGGACCACCCGGAGCTCACCATCCCGGCCGGCGAGTTCCGCGCGGCCGACGCCGCCGGCAACGCCGTGCAGGCGGACGGGACGGTGTTCTATCCGCACGTCGGCGTGGTCGAGGTGGCCGGGAGGACGCTGCCGGAGATCCGCGCGCTCCTCACCGAGCGGCTCAGGAAGTACGTGGAGAGCCCGCAGCTCGACGTGCGCGTGGCGGCCTTCCGCGGCAAGCGCGTGCAGGTGACCGGCGAGGTGGTCGCGCCCTCGACGCAGCCCATCACCGACGTGCCCCTGCGCGTGCAGGACGCCATCGCGGTCGCGAAGGGCCTCACGGCGAACGCCTGGACCCGCGGCGTGACGCTCGCCCGCGACGGCGTGCTCCACCGCCTCGACCTGCAGGCGCTCTACGACGAGGGCGACCTCTCGCAGGACTGGGTCCTGCGCGACGGCGACGCCGTCCACGTCCCCTCCCGCGAGGAGCACAAGGTCTTCGTCCTCGGCGAGGTGCGGCAGCCCTCCTCGAAGCTCATGGCGAAGGGGCGCATGAGCCTCGCCGAGGCGATCGGCGACGCGGCCGGCTTCGACCCGCTCACGTCGAACGGCGGCGTCTACGTGTTCCGCGGCCGCTACGAGGCGCCGCGCGTCTTCCGGCTCGACGCGTCGAGCGCCGACGCCCTGCTCCTCGCGGTGCAGTTCCAGCTCGAGCCGCACGACGTCGTCTACGTGACCACCTACGGCCTCTCCGCCTGGAACCGCGTGGTCAGCCAGCTCATGCCGACCGTGCAGGGGCTGTGGCAGTCGGTCGACCTCGCGGACCGGGCGGTGGGAGAGCTCCGATGACGCCGAAGCGCGGAGACGTGGCCCTCGAGGTGCTGCGGCAGGAGCCGCCGCGGCTCGAGCCGGTCGAGCCGCCGCAGGGAGACGACGCCGAGCCGTCCCTGCGCGAGTACGTCGACGCGGTGATCGAGGGGCGCTGGATCGTGGCGGGCGCCGCGGCGCTGGCCCTCGCCGCCGGCGCGGCGGCCGCCTTCCTCGAGACCCCCGTGTACCGCTCCGACGCCCTCGTCCAGGTGGAGGACCGGAAGGGCGACGGGAACTTCCTCGCCGACCTCTCCGGCGCGTTCGGCGACGCCTCGCCGGCGGAGACGGAGATCGAGGTGCTCCGCTCGCGCGCGATGCTGGGCGCCGTGGCCCGCGAGCTCCGGCTCGACGTCGTCGCCACGCCCCGCCGGTTCCCGGTCCTCGGCGCGGCGCTCGCGCGGCGCCACGGCGGAGACGCGGTGGCGGACGCGTTCCTCGGGCGGGCGTGGGGCTGGGGCGGCGAGCGGATCCGGGTGGACCGGCTCGACGTGCCGGCGCCGCTCGTCGGCGCGCACCTCACGCTCGTCTCGGGCGAGGCGGGGCGCTACGACCTGCTCGGTCCCGACGGCGTGCGGCTCGCCGCGGGCGAGGTGGGCAGGGCCGCCTCGGGCGGCGGCGTCGAGCTGTTCGTCTCCGAGCTGCGCGCCCGCCCCGGCCTCGAGTTCACCCTCGTCCGCAGGCGGCACGACGAGGTGGTGGCGGCCCTGCAGCAGGGCGTGCGCGTGGCCGAGAAGGGGAAGAAGACCGGGATCCTCCAGCTCACGCTCGAGGGCCCATCGCCGCAGGGCGTCGCCGCGATCCTCGACGCGCTCGCGAACGCCTACGTGCGGCAGAACGTCGAGCGGCGCAGCGCCGAGGCGGAGAAGACGCTCGGCTTCCTCCAGACCCAGCTCCCCGCGCTGCGCGGGAACCTCGACGCCGCCGAGGTCGAGCTCGAGGGCTACCGCTCGCGGAAGGGCAGCGTGGACGTCACGCTCGAGGCGCAGGCGGCGGTCGCGCGCGCGGTGGAGGTCGAGAAGGCCGTCTCGGAGCTCAGGGTGGAGCAGGCCGCGCTGCGCGAGCGCTTCACCGCGGCGCACCCCGCCTTCGCCGCGGTGGCGCAGAAGGTCCGCCAGCTCGAGGCGGAGCGGGCGGCCCTCGAGGCGAAGCTGCGCAGGCTGCCCGAGGCGGAGCTCGAGTCGGCGCGGCGCATGCGCGACGTGAAGGTCGCGAACGAGCTCTACCTCACCGTGCTCAACAAGGCGCAGGAGCTGCGGGTGGTGAAGGAGGGGACCATCGGCAACGTGCGCGTCCTCGACGCCGCCGTCGTCCCGGCGTACCCGGTCTCGCCGCGGAAGGGGCGCCTGCTCGCCCTCGCCCTGGTCGCCGGCCTGGGTCTCGGCCTCCTCGGCGTGTTCGCCCGCCGCGCGTTCGCCGAGGGGATCGAGGACCCGGAGGCGCTCGAGCGCGCGACCGGCATCGCGGTGAACGCGAGCGTGCCGCACAGCGCGGTGCAGGCGGAGGGGGACCGCCGCGCCCGTCGCGAGCGGGGCGCGTCACCGCTCCTCGCCGCCTGCGAGCCCAGGGAGCTCGCCGTGGAGAGCCTGCGCAGCCTGCGCACGAGCCTGCAGTTCGCCCTCGTCGAGGCCCGGAACGCGGTGGTCGCGGTGGGCGGGCCCGCGCCCGGCGTGGGGAAGTCCTTCGTGAGCGCGAACCTCGCCCACCTCCTCGGCGAGGCCGGCCGCCGCGTGCTCGCCGTGGACGCGGACCTGCGGCGTGGCCAGCTCCACCGCTACTTCGGCGAGGAGCGCGGCGTCGGGCTCTCGGACGCGATCGCGGGCGAGGTCCCCCTCGACCAGGCGATCCGGAGGACGTCCTCGGCCAACGTGAGCCTCCTCGGCACCGGCACCCTCCCGCCGAACCCCGCGGAGCTGCTCGGCAGCGAGCGCTTCCAGCGGCTCCTCGCCGAGCTCGCCGGGCGCTTCGACGTCGTGCTCGTCGACACGCCGCCGATCCTCGCCGTGACCGACGCGGCGCTCGTCGCGCGCCACGCCGGCGTGAACCTGCTCGTCGTCCGCGCCGGGCGGCACCCGCTGCGCGAGATCGCCTCGTCGCTCCGCCAGCTCGGCCGGAGCGGGGTGCGCGTGCAGGGGATGGTGATGAACGGCGTGCGGCTGGACCGCGGCCTGGGCCGGCGGAACGCCTATCACTACCAGTACAGGTACGAGTAGCCGCGCCGGCGGCTCAGGGCCAGGCCGTCACGGTGAGGAAGAAGGCGCTCCCGCCCTTCTCGCCCGTCACCTGGTGCACGATGCGCTGGCCCTTCTCGACGGTGAGCCGCGACTGCGTGTTGCGGGCCGCGAGCGCCACCTCGATCGTGACGGTGTCGCCGCGCCGCTCCTGCAGCGTCACGCCCACCGAATCGCCCCCGGGCAGCTCCACGAACACGGGCTTGCCGGCGGCGAGGTCGAAGGTCGACTCCTGCACCTGCTCCCACCGCACGTAGGCGAGGGGGGAGAGCTGGCGCCGGAGGTCCTCGAGGCGCGGATCGAGCTTCGCCGGCCCCTGGCGCGAGCCCTTCAGGATCCGCACCCGCACCGGCACCTCGGCGCGGGCCGGCGCCGGGGCGGCGCCGAGGAGCAGCGCGAGGGCCGCGGCCGTGCACGTCCGGGTGATGAGCGCTCTGCTCATGTCGAGCCTCTCCCGCGGGCCGGGCTCACGAGCCGGCGTCCTCGTCCGCGAGCAGGACCACCGGGCCGTCCGACGTCTGCAGCACGGTGGTCACCTCGCCCTCCGAGGTGAGCTCGAACAGCGCGATCTCCCCGGGCCCACCCTCGAGCCCAACGTACACGATGACGGCGAGGGCCGCCAGAACGGGCGCGAGCGTCGCCGCGGCCGCGCGCCGGTGGTGCGAGAGCCAGCCGAGGAGGCCGGGGCGAGCCCCTGCGCGCGCGACCTTCGCCATCACCTCGTCCACGAACGGGGCGAAGTCGCGGGTCGCGGCGCGGGCGAGGAGCGCCTCGCCGACGCGCCCGTCCAGCGCGACGACGTCGCGGGCGAAGGCGCGGCACGACGGGCACGCCGCGAGGTGCGCCTCGAGCGCCCTCGCCTCGGCCGGGGCGAGCTCGCCGTCGCGGGCGCCGACAAGGGGGGCGAACCGGACGCAGTCCTTCACGGGTCCTCCCCCTCCGCCACGTCGCGGACCCTGCGGCCCGCGTAGCGGCGCAGCGCGGCCTGCATCTTCTTCCGCGCGTGGAAGAGCCGGCTCATCACCGTCCCCTTGTGGATCCCGAGCCGCTCGGCCAGCTCCTCGTAGGAGAGCCCCTCCACCTCGCGCAGGACGAGGATGGTGCGGTGCTTCTCGGGGAGCGTCTCCAGGGCGGCCCCGATCTTCTCGGCGAGCTCGCGGCGGAGCAGGTTCTCGCGCGGGTCGTTGCCGAGGCCGGTGGAGAGGATCCCCTCGGCCCCCTCGGCGACGTGCGCCTCGTTCACCTCGTCCACGTCGTCCTTGCGCGAGGCCCGCTCGCGGCGGACCGCGTCGATGGAGACGTGGGTCGCGATCCGGAAGAGCCAGGTCGAGAACGACGACTTCTCCTCGAACTCGCCGAGGTGGCCGTGGACGCGCACGAACGCCTCCTGGGCGACGTCCCAGGCGAGGTCCGGGTCCTTCACGATTCCGAGCGCCAAGGCGTAGACCTTCCTCTGGTAGCGGACGACCAGGGCGCGGAACGCGTCGGCTGCGCCGGCCTTGGCCTGCGAGACCAGTGAGAGGTCGTCGGCTTCCATGCGAGGGACGGGCGCCCGGGCGGAGAAATTCACGTGTCGGCGCGGGGACGGTAGCACAGGTCGGCACGCCCGCCCCAGCCGCGTTATCCTGTCGGGACGACCGCCGGGGTGGCTGGCGGCGGAGCCGGTCCGGATCAGCGAAATGCCCGTCGCCGCAGGCGAGATCAGCCGCGTCCTCGACGGGGCGCGCAGGAGGCAGGTGCGGGTCGTGCTGCTCGCGGCCCTCGCCTTCGGCCTCGCCGCCCTGCTCCTCGCGCTGTTCCTCGGCGCCGTCGCGCTCGCGCTCGGGGCGCGCGCCGGCGTGCGCGCGGCGGCCCTCGCCGGCGGGCTGACGGCGGCCGCGGCCGCGGTGGCGTGGGCCGGGCGCGCCCTCCTGCGCACCGCCTGGACGCAGGAGGCGGCGGCCCGCACGGTGGCCCGGGACGAGCCGGGCCTCCGCTCCGATCTCGTGTCGTCCGTCGAGCTGGCGCGGGAGCGGGAGGACATCCGGGCGTCCGGCCGCTACTCGGTCGCCCTCGTCGACGAGCACCTCGCGCGGACGGCGGCGCGCGCGGGGGCGGTGGACCTCTCCCGCGCCATCCCCGATCGCCTCGCCCGCGCCGGCGGCCTCGCGCTCGTGGGCGTGGCCGTCCTCCACGGCGTCGCGCTCCTCGCCGCGGGCGGCGCCTTCGCGCGCGCCTACGGCCGGATCCTCGCCGGCGACCCGCGGGCGGCCGCCGCGGCGGCGATGGATCCCATCACGGGCGACGTCGCGCTCACCTACACGTACCCCGCCTACATGCGCCGCGAGCCGCGGACGCTCTCCGGCACGGGCGGCGAGATCCGGGCGCCGAAGGGGACCGAGGTCGCGCTCGAGACGCGCGCGGACCGCGACGTGGCGGTCGCCGAGGTGGCGGTCTCCCTCGAGGCCGCCCCGGCGCTCTCCCCGCCGGCGCCGGGCGCGGCCGCCGCGCCCGCCCCGCCGGCGGCGAAGCGCTACGCCCTCGCCGTGAAGAACGGCCGCGACCTCGCCGGCCGCCTCGTCGTCGAGGAGGGCGGCAGCTACCGCTTCCGCTTCCTCGACGGCCGCGGGCGCCTCGTCGCCGAGGGGCCGCCGCTCCCCGTCACCGTCGAGCCGGACGCCTTCCCGGAGGCGCGCATCACGCGGCCGGACCGCGAGCTCGAGGTCGAGGCGGGCGCGGTCGTGCGGATCGAGTGGCAGGCGGAGGACGACTTCGGCCTCGGCGAGGTGGCGCTCGTGCTGACGGGGCCCGACGGCGAGGAGCGGCGGCGCCTGCTCGGCAAGCCCGAGGCGGCGCGGCGCGACGGCGGCGTCTTCGACCTCGACCTCGGTCCGGAGCGGCTCGGGGAGGGCGACCGGCTCGCCTACTTCGTCGAGGCGCAGGACGGCGACGTCGTCTCCGGCCCGAAGAAGGGCGTCTCCGAGACGCACGTCGTGAAGGTCTACTCCGAGGCGGAGCACCGCCGCGCGGCGCTCGAGAAGGCGCGGCTCGTGTTCGAGGAGGCGGTGACGCTCCTCGCCGACCGGCTCGAGACGCTCGCCGCGGGCGCCGCCGAGACGGCCGACCGCCTGGTGGTGGCGCAGCAGCTCGACGTGCGCGCCCGCCACCTGCACGAGCGCATGCGCGAGGCGGCCCGCGAGCTGCGCGCCGACAGGGCGGGGCCGCGCGAGGTGGCCGCCGCGCTCCAGAACGTGGCCGGCCAGCTGCGCATCGCCGAGCAGCGCCTCGCCGCCGCGCGCAACGTGGTGGCGCAGGCCTTCCGCATCCGCTCCACGCCCGACCGCAGCGCCGTCGGCGCGATGAGGGCGGCGGACGCGGAGCTCGACCGCGCCCTCGAGAGCGGCGTGCTCTACCTCGAGCAGCTCCTCGACAAGCAGCGCGCCGAGGACCTCGTCCGGCTCGCGAAGGACCTCGCCGCGCGGCGGCGCGAGGTGGCCGACCTCATGGAGAAGTTCAAGGCCGCGCCGAGCGAGGCCGCGAAGAAGGAGCTGGTCGCCCGGATCGGCCGGATGAAGGAGCGCGTGCGGGAGCTCCTCGCCCGCATGGCCGAGCTGTCGAAGGGGTTCAACGACGAGCACATGAACCGCGAGGCGCTCGCGGAGATGGCGAAGTCGCGGGACCTCGTGGCGGGGCTCGACGGCGTGGAGGAGAAGCTCGCGAAGGGGGACCTCGAGGGCGCCATGAAGGACCTCGACGCGATGGCCTCCGCGATGGACGAGATGCTCGCCGGGCTGCAGCGCACCGCCGGGCTCCCCGACGAGAAGGCCGAGGCGCTCATGAAGGAGATGCTCGCCTTCAAGGGCGAGCTCGAGAAGGTGAAGGCGGAGCAGGAGAAGGCGGCGGCCGAGACCGATTGCCTCCGCCAGGCGTACCGGAGCGCCGTCCAGAAGCGGGTCAAGGACGCCGAGGAGAAGGTCCGGCGCCTGGAGCGGCTCGCCGGCGAGGCGAAGCGCGACGTCGAGACGGCGCAGCCCGGGATCACCTACCGGGCCGAGCCCGAGTTCGACCAGGCGCGCGAGTCGCTCGAGGACGTGCGGCGCGCGCTCGGCATGAAGGAGCTCGGCCCCGCCCTGGAGGGCGCGCAGCGGGCCGCGCCCACCGTGGAGCGGCTCGCCCAGTTCCTCGAGGAGGACGTGGCGCTCTCGCAGCAGAACTCGGCCTTCACGCGCCGCGAGCCGGGGAAGGTGCGCGACGCGCAGGGGAGCGTCGAGCGCGCGGTCCCGAAGGTGCGCGAGATCCGCGACACCCTCGCCCAGCTGTTCCCCGATCCGCGGCAGGTCATGTCGCCCGGCGACCAGGCGAAGCTCGACGGCCTCTCGCGGCGCCAGGCGGACCTCGAGCGCAAGACGGGGGAGCTCCAGCGCAAGCTCTCGGAGCTCGCGCAGAAGGCCCCGGTGTTCCCGCCCACGGCGCAGGGGCAGCTCGGCGAGACGCGCGGGCACATGGGCGCCGCCGCCTCGGAGCTGTCGCAGAAGAACCCGCAGCGCGGGCACGGCGAGCAGGAGCTCGCCCTCGACGCGCTCTCGCGCTTCCAGAAGGGGCTCGAGGAGGCGGCGCGGAAGGGGAAGGGGCAGGGCGGCGGGACGGGCTTCCCGTTCCCGTTCGCCGACCAGGGCGGCGGCGAGGAGGAGGGGCAGGGGCGCGACCCCTCGCGCGACAAGGTGAACATCCCCGGCGCCGAGGCGTACCGGGTGCCGGAGGAGTTCCGCAAGGATCTCCTCGACGCGATGAAGCAGGGGGCGCCGGAGCGCTACCGCGGCGAGGTGCAGCGCTACTACGAGGAGCTCGTGAAGTGACCCTCCGCCTCGCCGTCCTCCTCGCCCTCCTCGGCGCCGCCCGCGCGTCCGCCGCGGCCCCCGCGCCGCGGGGCGAGCACGGCGCGGCCCTGCGCGCGCTCCGGCTCCTCGCCGACGAGGACGTGGACGGGGCCCGCGCCCTCGTCGAGCCGCTCCTCGCCGAGTCCCCGGACGACCCGGGCGCGAAGCTCGCCGCGGGCGTGCTCCGCTTCCACGAGCAGCGCTACGACGAGGCCGTCGCGCTCATGGAGTCCGCCGCCGCGGGCGATCCGGTGGGCTACCTCGCCCTCGCGCGGGCGGCCCGCGACGTGACGAAGGGGCACGCCCGCTTCGAGGGCGAGCACTTCGTCGTGTCCTACCCGCCGGGCAAGGACGAGGTGCTCGTCCCGTACCTCCTCGACGCGCTCGAGCGGCAGCGCGGCGCGCTCGGGGCCGCCCTCGGGCGGGTGCCGGACGGCAAGCTCGCCGTCGAGATCGTGAGCGACGTCGGCGGGCTCGCCCGGCTGACCACGCTCGCCGAGAAGGAGATCCGCACCTCCGGCACCGTCGCGGTCTGCAAGTTCAACAAGATCATCCTGCTGTCGCCGAAGGCGCTCCTCAAGGGCTACGCCTGGCTCGACACCGCCGCCCACGAGTACACCCACCTCGTCCTCACGCGCCGCAGCCGCAACGAGGCGCCCATCTGGCTGCAGGAGGGGCTCGCGAAGTGGTTCGAGGACGACTGGCGCGAGGGCGGCGAGCCGATCTCCCGGGTCGAGGCGGCGCTCGTGCGGGACGCCGTCGAGAAGGGACGGCTCGTCACCTTCGAGGAGATGCACCCGTCGCTCGCGAAGCTGCCGTCGCAGGAGCGCGCGGCGCTCGCCTACGCCGAGGTGGTGCTCGCCATCGAGCGGATCGTGCAGCGCGCCGGCCCGCAGGCCCTGCCGCGGCTCCTCGACGCGGTCGCCGCCGGCAAGGACGCGGGCGAGGCCGTGGCCGAGGTGATCGGCCTCCCCTTCGAGCGCTTCCTCGCGGAGTGGCGCCGGCACATGGCGAGCCGCCCGCTCCCGCGCGGCGGCGACCACGAGCTGCGCCGGCTGCGCTTCGCCGACGACCGCCGGCAGGGCGAGTGGTCGGAGTGGGCGGAGATCCCCGACGAGCGCGCGCGCGGCTTCGCGCGCCTCGGCGAGATGATGCGCACGCGCGGGCGCGCCGCGGCGGCCCGGATCGAGTACGGCAAGGCGTACGCCAGGGTGGGGGCCCGCTTCCCCATCCTCGCCGACCAGTACGCCCTCGCGGCGCTCCTCTCCGGCGAGGAGCCGGTCGCCGAGAAGGTGCTCGCCGAGGCCATCGCCTGGAACCCGGACTACGCCGCGCTGCACGTCCACCTCGCGCGCATCCTCGTGCGGCGGGAGGCGTGGGCGGGGGCGAGGGAGCACCTCCTCCTCGCGAACCGCCAGGATCCGCTCGACCCGGAGATCCACGCCGGCCTCGCGCGGGCGCTCGCCGCGCTCGGCGACTCGGGCGGCGCCTCGCGCGAGGAGCGGTTTGCGCGGATACTCGCCCCGGAGGGACACCGATGAGCACCGAAGCCACGACCCCGCGCCCCGCCGACGCCGACCTGCAGGCGGTGCAGGAGCTCCACGACGCGCGCCGCCTGCTCCTCGGAGAGATCGAGAAGCGGATCGTCGGGCAGAAGGACGTCGTGGACGCCCTGCTCGTCGCGCTCTTCGCCCGCGGCCACTGCCTGTTCGTGGGCGTCCCGGGCCTCGCGAAGACGCTCCTCATCTCGACCGTCTCCGACGTGCTCGACCTCTCCTTCAACCGCATCCAGTTCACGCCGGACCTCATGCCGTCGGACATCACCGGCACCGACGTGCTCGAGGAGGACCACACCACCGGCCGCCGCGCCTTCCGCTTCGTGCGCGGGCCGATCTTCGCGAACCTCCTGCTCGCCGACGAGATCAACCGCACGCCGCCGAAGACGCAGGCGGCCCTCCTGCAGGCCATGCAGGAGTACCGGGTCACCGCGGGCGGCGAGACCTACCCGCTCGACCTGCCGTTCCTCGTCTTCGCGACGCAGAACCCCATCGAGCAGGAGGGGACCTACCCGCTGCCCGAGGCGCAGCTCGACCGCTTCATGTTCTACGTGACGGTGAACTACCCCTCGGCGCACGAGGAGCTCGAGATCGTCCGGTCCACCACCATCGCGCAGCGCCCTCCCCTGCGGCGCGTCCTCTCGCCCCACAAGATCCGCGAGCTGCAGGACCTCGTGCTGCGCGTCCCCGCCGCGGACCACGTCATCAAGTACGCGGTCGAGCTGGTGCGGGCCACCCGCCCGCGCGAGAGCGGCGCCTCGGAGCTCGTGAAGGAGAACGTCGCCTGGGGCGCCGGCCCGCGCGCCTCGCAGTACCTCGTCCTCGGGGCGAAGAGCCGCGCCATCCTCGACGGCCGGATGGCGGCGAGCGTCGAGGACGTGCGCGCCCTCGCGAAGAACGTCCTCGTCCACCGCGTCATCACGAACTTCCGCGCCGAGTCGGAGGGCGTCACGAGCGCCCACGTCGTGGAGCAGCTCCTCGAGAGGGTGAAGGCCTAGTGCTACGACCCAGGCATAGCGCCTACTGCGAGCGCCGATCCTCTCGCTGCGGCGGGCGGCCTCGTCGGTGCGCTGCTCGACGTAGCGCTGCTACGCCTGCGCTGCTCCCTCCTCGGGCGCCCGCCTCGCTTCGGTCTCGGCGCTCTCGTCACGTCACGATGCCTGGGTCGGAGCACTGAGTGCCCGAGCCGCGCAAGCCCCTCCTCGACCCGGTCGCCCTCGCGAAGCTCGGCAACCTGCGCCTGCGGGTGCGCACGATCGCGGAGGGGGTCCTCACCGGCCTCCACAAGTCGCCGCACCACGGCCAGTCGGTCGAGTTCGCCGAGCACAAGGAGTACGCGCCCGGCGACGAGATCCGGAGCATCGACTGGAAGGTCTACGCGAAGTCCGACAAGTACTACGTGAAGCGGTACGAGCAGGAGACGAACCTCCGCGCCTACCTCGTGGTCGACGCCTCCGGCTCCATGGGCTACCGCAGCCACCCGGACCGCATGACGAAGCTCGAGACGGCGAGCGCCCTCGCCGCGACCCTCGCCTACCTGCTGTTCCGCCAGCAGGACGCCGCCGGGCTGGTGCTCGTGCAGGGGCAGGTGGCGGGGGCCGTCCCCCCGCGCGCCGCCGCCACCCACCTCGGCCCCATCGTCGAGGCGCTCGAGGCGGCGCGCCCCACGGGCGAGACCCGGCTCTCCGCGGCGGTGGACTGGATCGTCGAGCACGCGCCGCGCCGCTCCTCGGTGGTGATCCTCTCCGACCTCTTCGACAAGGAGGAGCGGATCCTGCGCAAGCTCGCCCAGCTCGGGCGGCGCAAGCACGACGTCACGCTCTTCCACGTCCTCGACCCGGCCGAGCTGGAGTTCCCCTTCGAGGACCCGACCCTCTTCCTCTCCATGGAGGACGAGCGGCAGGTGGAGGCCCACGGCCGCGACGTCCGCCGGGGGTATCTCGAGATCCTCGGCCGGTGGCTCGAGGACGTGCGCCGCACCGCCGCCGAGTCGGACATCGACTACGCGCTGGCCCGCACCGACCGGCCGCCGGACGAGGTGCTGCTCCCCTTCCTCGCCCGCCGCGAGAGGTCGGCTGCCTAATGGCGACGCCCGCCCGCGTCGAGCTGCTGCGGCGATCCCGGCCATCTCGGGCGGGCTCGTCGTTGCGATGCTCGACGTAGCCTCCGGCTACGCCTGCGCTTCTCGCTCCTCACGCGCCCGACCTCGGCTCGGGCTCGTGCCCCTCGTTACGCTCGCCGCGGGCCGGCGGCGCCATGAGCCTGGGCTTCGCGAACCCGCTGCTGCTGTGGGGCCTGCTCGCCGCGGCCATCCCGGTCGCGATCCACCTCTTCTTCCGGCGGCGCCCGCGCCCCACGCCGTTCCCGGCCATCGACTTCGTCATGAGGGCGCGCCGCCAGACGGAGCGGCGCCTGCGCCTGCGGCGCCTCCTCCTCTTCGCGGCCCGCACCCTCCTCCTCGCCGCCGCGGCCCTCGCCCTCGCCCGGCCTCGCCTCGAGGAGCCCGGCGCGGCGGCCGCCGCCGTCCCCAAGGGGCCGAGCGCCACCGCCATCGTCCTCGACGCGTCGGGCTCCATGCGCTACCGGCTCGAGGGGAAGCCGCTCTTCGAGCGCGCCCGCGCCGACGCCCTCGGCGCCCTCGCGGCGCTCTCGCCCGAGGAGCCCGCCACCGCCGTGGTGTGCGGCTCGGCGCCGCCCGCCGCCGAGGCGCCCTCCTTCGACCGCGCGGGCGTGCGTCGGGCGCTCGAGCGCGCCGAGGCGGAGGCGGGCCACGCCGACCTCACCGCCTGCTTCGCCGCCGCGGTGCGCGCGCTCGGCGGGGTGGAGGGGCAGGCCGGCCTCGGCAAGCGGATCGTGGTGGCGACCGACCTCGCCGCGAGCGCCTGGCGCCTCGACGCGCCCCCCGCCGCCCTCGAGACGCCGCAGGGCCGGGTCCGCCCGGAGGTGACGGTGCTCGACGCCGCGCGCGGCGCCGCCCTCCCGAACGCCGCGGTGGTCGGCCTCGACGCCGAGCCGGATCCCGCCGCCGGGCCGCGGGGCTACCGCATCACCGCCCAGCTCGCGAACTACGGGCCGCGCGCCCTCGCCGACGCCCCGCTGCAGCTCGTGGTGGGGACGGGCAAGGAGGCGAAGACCGCCATCCGCGCCTTCGCCGACGTGCCCGCCGGCGGCGCGTCGCGCAAGCAGCTCTCCTACGCGTTCGGCGCGGGCGGGCCGGCGGCGGTGCGGGTGGCGCTGCCCGAGGACGCGCTGCGGGAGGACGACGCCCGCGCGCTCGCCCTCGTCGTGCCGCGCGAGGTGAAGGTGCTCGTGGTGGACGGCGCGCCGTCCCCGGTCCGCTACCGCGACGAGGCCTACTTCGTCGAGTCCGCGCTCGCCTCGCCCGCGTCGCCGGTGCGGCCGACGCTCGTCGACGCCGAGGCGCTGCCGCGGGAGGACCTCTCCCGCTTCGACGTGGTGTTCCTGCTGAACGTCCGCTCCGCCGCCGCGAAGCGGGACGACCTCGTCCGCTTCGTCGAGCGCGGGGGCGGCCTGTTCGTCTCCCTCGGCGACCAGATCGAGCCGGAGGAGTGGACGAAGGAGATGGGGGCGCTCCTCCCCATGCCGCTCCACGTCGTGAAGACCGCCGCCGAGCGCGGCGCCGGCGGGGCGCGCGCGGCGCGGCTCGCCGAGGTCGCCTGGAGCCACCCGGCGCTCTCGGTCTTCACGGGCGACGCGCGGGAGGGGCTCCTCGGCGTCCGCACCTTCCGTTACGTGCTCGCGAAGCCCGCCGGCGCCCGGCGGGCGGAGGAGGCGCAGGCGGGGGCGCACGTGCTCGCGCGCTTCGACGACGGCGCGCCCGCGCTCGTAGAGGGGCGGCGGGGCCGGGGGCGCGTCCTGCTCTTCACCGCCACCGCCGACCGGGACTGGACCGACTGGCCCATCCGCACCTCCTTCCTCCCCGCCATGCAGCGCTTCGCGGCCTGGCTCGCGGGCGGCCTCGACGACCGGCGCGACGCGCCCGTCATGGTGGGCGGCTCCCGCGCGCTCGCGCTCGACGAGGGCGAGCGGCTCGTGGCGCTCGTGGGCCCGGACGGGCGCGAGCGCGGGCGGGCGGAGCTCGAGCGGGCGGGGCTCGCCGAGCGCCCGGACGGCGTCCTCGCCTTCTCGCCGCCGGAGCCGGGGCTGTGGCAGGTGAAGGTCCGCGCGGGGGGGCAGGAGCGCCTCGAGCCGCGCCTCGCCTTCTCGGTCGGCGCGGATCCGCGCGAGTCGGACACGCGCCGGCTCGAGCCGTCCGAGCTCACCGCCTGGTTCGGCGGCGCCGCGGTGGCGCGGGTGGACGGAGAGGCGCGCACGCCGGGCGGCGGCGCGCAGGTGCCGCTCTGGTCCGTCCTGCTCGTCCTCGGCGTCGCCGCCTTCTTCCTCGAGGGGGTCCTCCTCGCATGAGCCTCGATCGCGACGTCGCCGGCCTCTTCTGCGTGGGCTTCCACGGCACGCGCGCCTCGCCGGAGGTGCTCGAGCTCGTCCGGCGCGGCGTGCACGGCGTGGTGCTCTTCGGGCGCAACGTCGAGGACGCCGAGCAGGTGGCGGCGCTCGTCGCCGAGCTGAAGGGCGCGGCGGGCCGCCCCCTCCTCGTGGCGGTGGACCAGGAGGGCGGCCGCGTGGCGCGGCTGCGCGCGGCGCACGGCTTCACCGAGCTGCCGCCCATGCGCGCCCTCGGCGAGACCGGCGACGCGGAGCTCGCCCGCGCGGCGGGCGCGCTCGTCGGGGCGGAGCTGCGCGCGGTCGGCATCGACCAGGACTACGCGCCGGTGGTGGACGTGGACACGAACCCGGCGAACCCGGTCATCGGGGACCGCGCCTTCTCGCGGGACCCGGACGTCGTGGGGCGGCTCGGCGCGGCGTTCGCCCGCGGGCTGCAGTCCGCCGGCGTCGCCGCCTGCGCGAAGCACTTCCCCGGCCACGGGGACACGAGCCAGGACTCGCACAAGGACCTGCCCCGCCTCCCGCACCCCCTCTCGCGGCTCGAGCAGGTCGAGCTCCCGCCCTTCCGCGAGCTGGCCCGGGCGGGCGTCGCCGCGGTGATGACGGCGCACGTCGTCTTCGAGGCGCTCGACCCGGGACGCCCCGCGACGCTCTCCCCCGAGGTGATGTCGCTCCTGCGCGCGCGCTGCGGGTTCGAGGGCTGCGCGGTCTCCGACGACCTCGAGATGAAGGCGGTCGCCGAGCACTTCGCCCTCGAGGCGGCCGCCCCGGCGGCGGTCGCGGCCGGGGTGGACGCGCTGCTCGTCTGCCACACCGCCGCGGTGCAGCACCGCGCCATCGACGCGGTGCGCGCGGCGCTGGAGGCCGGCCGGCTGCCGCGCGCGCGCCTCGCCGAGGCCCGCGCCCGCGTCGAGGCGCTCCTCAGGTTCGCTGGGCCGGCGCCGGATCCGGCGACCGCGCGCGCGCGGCTGCGGACCCCGGCGCACCTGGCGCTCGCGCGCCGGATCCCCGCGCTCGCCGCGGGGCACGATCCGACGAGCGCGTAGCCCGCGCGAGGGCGAGGTCGAGCCGGCCGAACGCGTCCGCGAGGGCCTCGCGCATCTCGCCCTGGTGGCGGAGCACCGCCGACACGTGCCCGGCGTCGAGCCAGCGCAGCTCCGCGCCCCAGTGGGCCGCGATGCGGCGCATCTCGGCGGGCGGCACGATGCCGTCGCCCGCGGTGCCGACCACGATGGCGGCCTCGGGCAGGACCGGGGCTGGGAGCGTGCGCACCGAGAAGCGCGCGAGGTACGCGCAGACCGCCTCCCGCGCCGCCTCGGCGTCCTCGCCCGCGGCGGCGAGCGCGCCCCAGTGCGCGACGTGGCGGAGGACGCCCTCGCGCAGGACGGAGTCCGGCGAGCAGGCGGGCGCGATGGGGACGACCGCGCAGGCGAACGGCATCGAGGCGCCGACCATCGCCGCCATCTGCCCGCCCATGGAGAAGCCGGTCACCCCGACGAGCGGCACGCCCTGCGCGTCGCGCAGCCAGCGCAGGAGCGCGCGCCCCTCCTGGAAGGTGGCCGCGCCCATGAGGGTCAGGTCGGAGAGGCTGCGCACCGCCGGGCCCACCTGCCCGCGCGGCCGCCGGTCGCCGTAGAACGGGTTCTCGAGCACGAGCGCGCCGAGGCCACGCGCGAGGAGGGGCGCGGCGAAGCGCAGCCGGACCGCGAACCCCTGGTCGCCGGAGGCGGCGAGGTGGACGGCGACGCCGCGCAGGCCGCGCTGCGGCAGGAGGAGCTTCACGCGGGCGCGGCGCGCGCAGGCGGGCAGCCGCGCCTCGGGGCTCTCGAAGGACCCCTCTCGCAGGATGCCGCCGAGCGAGCGCTGCCTCGGACCGAGCCTCACCTGGATGGCGGGGATTCGCCGGCGCGCGAGCGCCTCCGGGTCGATCTCGTCGCACAGGGCCCGGTCTCCCCAGCCGTCGGCGAAGAAGCGAGGCCCCCGCGCCGCCAGTCCGAAGAGGAGATCCAGAAAGTGCATTCCGCGCCCCGGAAAAAAAGATGCGGCGTGGGAGCGCGGGAGGGGCCCCCTCGGCCGGGCGGGCGAGCGCCGTCCTGCCGCGGACGGGCGTTGTTGCAGGAGCGCGCGGGGAGGCGGCGGCCGAGGGGGCGCGATCCGCGGGCGCCGGGCGCCGCGCTAGGCCCGATCGAGGAGCTTCAGGGCGACGAGGCCGACCAGGAACCCGTACACCACGTGATCCGGCCGGCGCGCGAGCTGGACGAGCTCGGCGACGGTGCGCGTGCCGTCCACCCTGGGCAGGAGCTCCGCCTCCCAGCGCTCCAGCTCCACCTCGTCGAGGGCGTAGGCGGGCTGCTGCGACGGGACGAGGCGGTCGCCCGCGGAGAGCAGCCGGTAGAGCCGCTCCGGCTTGTAGAGCTTCTTCACCCCGCGGGTGATGAGGTTCGCCGGGTGCAGGTCGATCTTGATCGCCTCGGCCGCGGCGCGGTCGGTGAAGTGCATCCGGTACTCGCCCTCCTCCCAGCCGAAGACCGAGTAGACGATCGCCTTCACCTGCTGCGCGATGTAGTAGAGCTTCTCCGTCTCCTTGAGCAGCCCCATCTCGCCGAGGACGTCGCCCGTGCGCCGGCCGGTCTTGTCGGCCGCCGCCTCGCACAGCTCGAGCTGGGCGAGGCTGATCTTCCCGACGCGCACGAGGAACGGCCCGAAGCGATCGGTGACGAGGTTCGAGATGGCGAAGCACGGCCGTCCCTGCTCGAAGTAGATGGTCTTCTTCACCTTCCCCTTCTGCAGGGTGAGCTCCCCGGTCTGCTGGGCGAGGTAGAAGGCGGTGACGAGGTCGGGGAGGTTGTCCTCGAGCCGGCCGGCGGTGCGAGCGGCGCCGGCCGTGGCCGCGCGCGCGGCGGGCGGCGCCGGCGCCGCGGAGGGGGCCGAAGGCGGCCGCGCGGGTCGCGCCGGCGTCCCGACGGCGCCGGCGTGGACGGGGGCGCCGTTCAGGACCGCCGAGACCTTGCCGCCCTCGGTGATGGCGACGCGGCCGGTGAGGTCCATCGCCTCGACCGGCTCGTCGGCCTCGACCGCGACCTCCACGTCGAAGTCGCTCGCCGCGAGCTCCATCACCGGCTCGGGGTCGGGGACCGGCGCCGCGGCCGCGGGTCGCCGCGCGCTCGCGCCCGCCGGGGGAGGCGCCGGCGCGGCGGGCACGAGGCCGCGCAGCGCGTCCACGAGCTTCTTCGCCTCGAAGGGCTTCTCGAAGTAGCCGGCCGCCCCGTGTTGCGTGCGCGCGTCGGCGGCGGCCCGCCCGCCCTTGAAGACGCCCGTCATGAAGACGAAGGGGATCTGGGCGCTCCGCAGGGCCTGCCCGATGTCGTAGCCCATCATGTCGGGCAGGAGCACGTCCACCACCGCCGCGGAGGGCGGGTCGGCGGCGATCCGATCCAGCGCGGCCCGGCCGCGGTTCAGGGTCACCGCGCTCCACCCCTCCGCCTCGACGAGCCGCGCGAGCAACGTCAGCAGCTCCTGGTTGTCGTCGACGAGCAGGATGGTGGGTGCCACGCGGGGACCATACCGGCGGGTCCGGGTCGGATCAACGTGCGCACTTGTGGCAGGGGCGGAGGCAGCGTGCTACAGGATCGAGCGTCTCCTCGCGGTCCTCCGGAGGTCAACGATGCGCCTCTCCCGCGCGCTCCCCCTCGCGGTCTCGCTCCTCGCCCTCACCGCCTGCGAGCAGAAGAAGTCCGGCGAAGGCGCCGCGCCCCACGCGGGTGGCGGGCAGGCCGGCGGCGCTCCGGGCGGCACCATCCTGCTCGGCCACGTCGGCTCGATGACCGGCAACGAGGCCACGTTCGGCGACTCCTCGGACAAGGGCATCCAGCTCGCCATCGAGGAGGTGAACGCCGCCGGCGGGGTCAAGGGTCGACCGCTCGCGCTCAAGACGTACGACGATCAGGGCAAGCCCGAGGAGGCCTCCGTCGCCGCGACGCGCCTCATCGTGCAGGACCGGATCGCGGTGCTCCTCGGCGAGGTCGCGTCGTCCCGCTCGCTCGCCATGGCGCCCATCGCCGACGCGAAGGGCGTCCCCATGATCACGCCCTCCTCGACGAACCCCGAGGTCACCGTCGCGCGCGACGGCAAGGTCCGCCCGTTCGTCTTCCGCGTCTGCTTCATCGACCCGTTCCAGGGGACGGTGATGGCGAAGTTCGCGAGCGGGAAGGGCATCCAGCGCGTGGCGGTGCTGCGCGACATCAAGAACGCCTACTCGGTCGGGCTCGCCGACTTCTTCCTCGCCAAGTTCAAGGAGCTCGGCGGCGCCGTGGTCGACGACCAGAGCTACAAGGCGGGCGACCCCGACTTCAAGGCGCAGCTCACCGCCATCAAGGGCAAGAACCCGCAGGCGATCTACGTGCCCGGCTACTACACCGACGTCGCCCTCATCGCGCGGCAGGCGCGCGAGCTCGGCATGAGGCAGCCGCTCATGGGCGGCGACGGCTGGGACTCGGCGAAGCTCTACGAGATCGGCGGGAAGGCCCTCGACGGCAGCTTCTTCTCGAACCACTACTCGCCGGACGACCCCTCGCCGCGCATCCAGGAGTTCGTGAAGCGCTTCAAGGCGCGCTTCGGGATGGTCCCCGACTCGCTCGCCGCGCAGGCGTACGACGCGGGCCGCATCGCCGCCGACGCCATGGCGCGGGCGGCGGACCTCTCCGGCCCCGCCGTCCGCGACGCGCTCGCCGCGACCAAGGACTACGCCGGCGTCACCGGCGTCATCACCATCGACGCCCAGCACAACGCGGTGAAGCCCGCGGTGGTCCTCGAGATCGCGAACGGCGCCGCGAAGTGGGTGGCGACGATCGAGCCCGAGAAGCCGGCCGCCGCGGCGGCGCGGTAGGCGCGGTAGGCGGCTCCGCCCGGCGTGATCGAGTTCCTCCAGCACCTCGTGAACGGCCTCTCGGTCGGGACGATCTACGCCCTGATCGCGCTCGGCTACACGATGGTCTACGGCGTGCTGAAGCTCATCAACTTCGCCCACGGCGACGTCTACATGGTGGGCGCCTTCTCCGGGTACTACCTCGCGAACGCCTTCGGGCTCGGCGCGCGGCCGAGCGCGCTCGGGGCGTTCGTCGTCACGCTCGGCTCGATGGCCATCTGCGGGCTGCTCGGCTTCCTCATCGAGCGCCTCGCCTACCGGCCGCTGCGCCACCGGCCGCGCCTCACCGCGCTCATCACCGCCATCGGGGTGTCGTTCCTCCTCGAGTACGGGTTCCAGCTGCGGCCCTGGTCGTTCATGCCGTTCGAGTTCCCGCCGGGCCCGACGCCGCGCTTCTTCCCGGAGATCGTCGCCCAGCGCCAGTGGGACCTCGGGGGCGTGGCCGTCTCGAACTACGACGTCATCGGCCTCGCCGTGGCCCTCGCGCTCATGCTCGGGCTGCAGGCCGTGGTCTACCGGACCCGCTTCGGCACCGCCATGCGCGCCGTCTCCTTCGACCCGAAGATCGCCGGGCTCATGGGGATCGCGGTGGACCGCGTCATCGCCTGGACCTTCGTGCTCGGCAGCGCGCTCGCGGCCGCGGCCGGCATCCTCACGGCCGTGCCGCGCCCCAAGATCGAGCCGCTCTTCGGCCTCATGTCGGGGCTCAAGGCGTTCGTGGCCGCGGTGCTCGGCGGCATCGGCTCCGTGCCCGGCGCGATGGTGGGCGGCCTCGTGCTCGGCCTCGCCGAGGAGTACGTCGCGAGCTACACCTCGTCGTCCTACCGCGACGCCATCGCCTTCACCGTCCTCATCCTCGTCCTGCTCCTCAAGCCCGAGGGGCTCTTCGGCCGCGCCACCGTGGAGAAGGTCTAGTGGGGCGGGCCCGGGCGACGCTCCGCTCGCTCCTGCCCTTCCTCCTGGGGGCGCCGCTCTTCTTCGCGGTGCAGCTCTTCCTCGACGCGAAGGGCTGGGACGACTGGACCATCGTGCTCATGGCGGTGGGGATCAACGTCGTCCTCGCCGTCTCGCTCAACGTGGTGAACGGGTTCACCGGCCAGTTCTCGCTCGGCCACGCGGGCTTCATGGCGGTGGGGGCGTACACCTGCGCGAAGGTCACGCTCGCCTTCGCCGGGACGAAGCTCGTCTTCCTGCCCGCGGCCCTCTCCGACCAGCTCGTCTTCGCGGTCGGCCTCGCCGCCGGGATGGCGACGGCCGCGGTGGCGGGGCTCCTCGTCGGCATGCCCTCCCTCAGGCTGCGGGGCGACTACCTCGCCATCGTGACCCTCGGGTTCGGCGAGATCATCCGCTCCCTCATCGAGAACATGCAGTTCCTGGGGGGCGCGCTGGGCCTCTCCGGCGTGCCGCCCCTCACGAACGTCGTCTGGGTGGGCGTGTCCGTGATCGCCACGGTGGTGATGGCGCGGCGGCTCGCCGTCTCGACGCAGGGCCGCGCCCTCTTCGCCATCCGCGAGGACGAGGTGGCCGCCGAGGCGATGGGCGTCGACACGACCGGCTACAAGGTCCGCGGCTTCGTCATCTCGGCGACCTACGCCGGCCTCGCCGGCGGCCTCTTCGTGCACCTCCACCAGATCGCCACCCCGGCCTCCTTCACCTTCATCCGCTCGTTCGAGGTGGTCGTGATGGTGGTGCTCGGCGGCCTCGGGTCGGTCACGGGGTCCGTCGTCGCCGCGGTGGTGCTCACCATCGCGCTCGAGGCGCTGCGCGAGTTCCAGCAGTACCGCATGGTCGTCTACGCCTTCCTGCTCATCGTGCTCATGCTGCTCCGCCCCCAGGGGATCTTCGGCACGCGCGAGATCTGGGACCTGCCGCTCCTGCGCTGGACGCGCTTCGGGCGCGGCGGCCTCGCCCCCGCGGCCGGGGGCGCCTCCCCCACCGAGGTCCGCGACGAGAGCGGGCGGGGAGGCCGGTCGTGACGGCGAACCCGCTCGAGGTCCGGAAGCTCACCATGCGCTTCGGGGGGCTGAAGGCGCTCTCCGAGTTCGAGCTCGTGATGCGGCCCGGGGAGCTGGTCGGGCTCATCGGCCCGAACGGCGCGGGCAAGACCACCGCCTTCAACGCGATCACCGGCGTCTACACGCCGAGCGAGGGCGAGGTGCGCGTCGCCGGCGAGCGCGTGAACGGCCGGCGACCCCACCAGATCTGCGCGCTGGGCGTCGCGCGGACGTTCCAGAACATCCGGCTCTTCAAGGAGCTCACCGCGCTCGACAACGTGCGCATCGCCTGCCACGCCGGCGCGCGCAGCGGCTTCTTCGACGCGCTGCTGCTCACCGCCCGCCACCGCGACGAGGAGGCGCGCATCGTCGCCCGCGCCGAGGAGTACCTCGAGGTCCTCGGCCTCGCCCACCGCCGCGACGAGATCGCGAAGGGGCTCCCCTACGGCGAGCAGCGGCGGCTCGAGATCGCGCGGGCGCTCGCCACGGGCCCCCGGGTGCTGTGCCTGGACGAGCCCGCCGCGGGCACGAACGCCGCGGAGAAGGGCGCGCTCATGGCGCTCATCCGCTCCATCCGCGATCGCTTCGGGATCGCGGTGCTCGTCATCGAGCACGACATGCGCGTCGTGATGGGGGTCTCCGAGCGGCTCCTCGTCCTCGACCACGGCGTCACCATCGCAGAGGGGCCGCCCGACGCCGTCCGCCGCGATCCCCGCGTGGTCGAGGCCTACCTCGGCGACGCGTACCTCGAGGAGCGCAAGCTCCAGGTCCCGGGCGCCGGGCGAGGCGCCCCGGGCGGCGAGGAGGGGGCCGAGTGAGCGCGCCCGTCCTGCAGGTCGAGGGGCTCACCGTCCACTACGGCGCCATCGAGGCGCTGCGGGGCATCTCGCTCGAGGTGCCCGCGGGCGAGGTGGTCGCGCTCATCGGCGCGAACGGCGCCGGCAAGACGACGACGCTGCGGGCCGTCTCGAAGATGCTCGAGCCCTCGGGCGGCCGCGTGCGCTTCCTCGGCGAGGACGTGACGCGCCTGCCCTCGCACCGGCTCGTCGCGCGCGGCATGGCGCACGCGCCGGAGGGGCGCGGCATCTTCCTGAACCTCACGGTGAAGGAGAACCTCGAGCTCGGCGCCTTCCTGCGCCGGGACCGGGCGGGCATCCTCGCCGACGCCGAGCGCGCGTACGGCCTCTTCCCCATCCTCGCCGAGCGCCGCGGCCAGGTCTCCGGGACGCTCTCCGGCGGCGAGCAGCAGATGCTGGCGGTCGCCCGCGCGCTCATGAGCCGGCCGAAGCTCATGCTGCTCGACGAGCCGTCCCTCGGCCTCGCCCCGCAGGTGGTGGAGCGCATCTTCGCCGTGCTGCGAGAGGTGAACGAGGGCGGCGTCGCGCTCCTCCTCGTCGAGCAGAACGCGCACAAGGCCCTGCAGCTCGCGCACCGCGCCTACGTCCTCGAGACCGGGGCCATCGCCATGCAGGGGACGGGCAGGGAGCTCCTCGCGAGCCCCGCGGTCCGCAAGGCGTACCTCGGCGAGTAGGCGCGGCGGGCCGCGGCGCCGCGCGGTGCCTCAGGCGCGCAGGTGGGCGGGCGCCTCGACCCGCAGGAGCGACGCGAGCTCCGCCTCGCCGGCGGGAGAGCGGCGGAGCGCGACGGGGTGGACGCCGCAGCGCGCGAGCTCGATCTCGCGGAGGTCGCCGAGCGGCGCGCGCACGTGGGCGACGAGCGCGGCCGCCTCGCCGCCGCCGCCCACCTTCTCGAGCTCGATCCAGAGCGCCCGGCGCGGCGGGTGCGTCCCCAGCCAGGCGCGCATCCCCCCCTCGTACTCCTCGCGCTCGTCGGGATCGAGGTAGTCGCGCAGGAGCGTCTGGTAGGCGAGCACGAGCGCCTCGGGCTCGGCCGCGGAGAGGAGGTCGAGGCGCTGGGGCACGTTCGCCGCGGCCACCGGCAGGAGCACCGGGCCGTCCGGACGCAGGCGCGCGCTCCGGAACGCCTGGATGGCGGCCGAGAGGCGCGCCTCGCGCTCGGGCTCGCCCGGCCAGACGCACGCGCGCAGCCACAGGGCGCCCTCGGGATCGAGCGCGTCGAGCGGAGCGGCGTCGAGGCCGAGGCGCGAGACGGTGCGCACCCCGGAAGCGACCTCGAGCGGCGCGCCGCCCGCGTCCGTCCAGAGCGGGGGCAGCGCGTCGGCGACGAGGTTCAGGCCCGCCCCGGCGCCGACGTCGGCGAGCGCGAGGGGGCGGGCGCCGCCGGAGGCGCCCGCGAGGGCCGCGGGCCAGAGCCACGCCACCGCCCGCGAGGGCTCGTTCGTCTGGACCGCCCGCCCGGCGAGCGCGTCGTACACCCGCTCGCGTGCCGGGTGGAGGGCCGCGCGGAGGCGCTCCTCCGTCACCGCCCGGGCGTCCGGCCGGGGCGCCGCGAAGGCCGCGAACAGCGGGTGCGAGGGGCCCTCGGCGAGGGCGTCGCGCCGGAGCGCCGCGAGGAGCAGGAGCGGCCGCTCGGCGGGGGCGAAGAAGCGGCGATGCGCCCAGGCCGCCGCGACGTAGCGCCCCTCGGTCCCCGCGAGGACGCCGGGGAGGAGCTCCAGCGCGCGGGCGTACGGCGCCGAGCGCCGTCCCACGATCCTGCGCTCGCGCGCGAGGTCCGCCTCGAGCCCGTCCACCCCGTGCAGCGCCGGCATGCCACGCCTCCCACCGGCTACGGTGGACACTCGGCGGGGCGGCGCAGGGACCGGGCGATCAGGCGGCCGGCGGCGCCTCCGACGCCGCGAGCGCGGCGAGCCGCCTCCGGCGCGGGCCGGCGGCGAGGACGTGCCCCGCGGCGACCGCGGCGCCGATGCCGAGGCAGGTGACCCACAGCGCCCGCCCGCCGAGGCGGGTCAGCACCTCGCCGCCGAGGATCGGCGCGATCATGAAGGCGATCCCCCACGACATCGCGAAGATCCCCTGGTAGCGGCCGCGCAGCTCCATCGGCGCGAGGTTCGCGACGATGGCGGCCCCCGCCGGGAAGCCCACCACCTCGCCGAGGGTCCAGAGGGCGACGCCCGCGAGGTAGACGGGCAGCGGCGGCAGCCACCCGGCGAGGGCGTTCACGCCGAAGCCGGTCCCGATGAGGAGCGCCGAAGCGGCGAGGAGGCGCGCGCCGTCGCGCCGGGCGAGCGCGGGGCCGAGGAGCGGCTGCAGGACGACGACGCCGAGCCCGTTCACGCTGAGGAGCGCCGCGAAGGTGCCGGGCCCGACCCCGTGGGCGTTCATGTCGAGGGGGGCCGCGAGCTGGAACTGCACGAAGACCACGAGCGCGGCGAGGTTCAGGAGGAGGAACACGACGAACGGCAGGTCGGCGAAGACGCGGGCGAGGCCGGCGAGCGGCGAGTGGACGTGCGTCTCGCGCGGGCGGGTCTCGGGGACGCGCCGCGCCACGATGACGGCGAAGAGGAGGCTCGTCGCCGCGTCGGCGAGGAACAGCGCGGTGAAGCTGCGCGCCGCGACGACGCCGCCGAGCACGAGGCCGAAGGTCCAGCCGAGGTTCGTCGCCCAGTAGGTGAGCCCCCAGGCCCGGGTCCGGTCCGCGAACGGCACGACGTCGGCGATGGCCGCGCTCATCGCCGGCCGGTAGAGCTCGCTCGTCGCCGCCGCGAGGAAGGTGAAGAGCCCGAGGAGCGCCGGGGCGCGCAGGAAGCCGAGCGTGCCCACCGCGAGCGCGCCGAGCCCGAACGAGAGGAGCATCGTGCGCCGCCGGCCGATCGCGTCGGCGAGCGTCCCCCCGAGCGGGCCCGCCACGAGCACGCCGAGGCCGAAGAGCGAGACGATGCGCCCCGCCGCGTCCGGGGCGAAACCCCGCTCCCGCACGAGGAAGAGCGCGAGGAACGTCGCGACGAAGGTCGCGAGCCGGTTGACGAACATCCCGACGAGGAGCGTCCAGAAGACGGGCGAGAGCCCGCCGAGGGCGGGGCGCAGGCGGTCACGCAGCGTCACGGCGCCCGCCGGTGTAGCACCGCGCGCGGGCGGGCGCCAAGCGGCCCCGAAACGAGGACGGCCGCCCCGGGGGGCGGCCGCCGTCCTGCACGCGCGCCTCGCGGCGCCCGCTCAAATGTCGAAGTAGAGCGCGTACTCCATCGGCGAAGGCCGCATCCGGACCGGATTGACCTCCTTGTCGTACTTGTACTGGATCCAGGTCTCGATGACGTCGTCGGTGAAGACGTCGCCCTTGAGCAGGAACTTGTGGTCCCTGCGCAGGCACTCGAGCGCCTCGTCGAGCGAGCCCGGCATCTTCGGGATCTCCCTCAGCTCCTCGGGAGACATGCCGTAGATGTCCTTGTCGAGGGGCTGGCCGGGGTTGATCTTGTTCTCGATGCCGTCGAGGCCCGCCATGAGCATGGCCGCGAACGCGAGGTAGCCGTTGGCGGACGGGTCCGGCGAGCGGAACTCGATGCGCTTCGCCTTGGGCGACGGCGAGTACATCGGGATGCGGATCGAGGCGGAGCGGTTGCGCGCCGAGTAGGCGAGGTTGATCGGCGCCTCGAACCCGGGGACGAGCCGCTTGTAGCTGTTCGTCGTCGGGCAGCAGAGCGCCGCGAGCGCCGGGCCGTGCTTCAGGATGCCGCCGATGTACCACATCGCGAGCTCCGAGAGGCCCGCGTACCCGTCCCCGGCGAAGAGCGGCTTGCCGTTCTTCCAGATCGACTGGTGCACGTGCATGCCCGACCCGTTGTCGCCGTACAGCGGCTTCGGCATGAACGTCACGGTCTTGCCGTGCCGGCGCGCGACGTTCTTGATGATGTACTTGAACCACTGGAGGTTGTCGGCCATCTGGACCAGCGGCGAGAACTTGATGTCGATCTCGGCCTGGCCGGCGGTGGCGACCTCGTGGTGCTGCCGCTCGACGTGGATGCCCACGGACTCCATCACCCGGCACATCTCGGTGCGGATGTCCTGCTGGCTGTCCGTCGGGCCGACCGGGAAGTAGCCCTCCTTGTAGCGGGGCTTGTAGCCGAGGTTGCCGCCCGCCTCCTCGCGGCCGGTGTTCCACTGGCCCTCGACGGAGTCGACCTTGTAGAAGCCGTGGTTCACGCCGGAGTCGTAGCGGACCTCGTCGAAGATGAAGAACTCGGCCTCGGGGCCGAAGAACGCGGTGTCGCCGAGGCCGGTGGACTTGAGATATTTCTCCGCCTTGATGGCGATGTTGCGCGGGTCGCGCGAGTACGGCTCCTTCGTGATCGGATCCGTGATGTTGCAGATGAGCGAGAGCGTCGGCTCCGCCATGAACGGATCGATCACCGCCGTGTCCGCATCCGGCATGACGAGCATGTCGGAGGCGTGGATCGCCTGCCACCCGCGGATCGAGGAGCCGTCGAACCCGAGCCCTTCCTCGAAGACCCCCTCGCTCAGCTCGTAGAGCGGGATCGAGAAGTGCTGCCAGATGCCGACGAAGTCCATGAACTTGAGGTCGACGTAGGTCGCCTTCTTCTCCTTGGCGAGATCGAGGACCTGCTTCGGGGTCAGCTTTGCCATCGGGTTCTATTCTCCGGGAGGGGGGTGTTCGTGGCCGGCTCAGATAGCACGGTGCATGCCAGCGAGTCGCCTCGATCTGATCTCGAAAACGCCTCGCTGCGCCCGCTGGGCAGCCCGATCTCCGTGCAGCGGCTGCCCGGGTTCCAGTCACCTTCCGGGGCCCGGCGACGGCGCCGGGCGGGCGGCGGGCGGGCGCCTACTCGACGCGAGGCTTCATCCCGAGGGCGCGCATCCGCTCCCGGAGCGTGTTCCGGTTCATGCCGAGGAGCTCGGCGGCGCGGAGCTGGTTCCCGTTCGTGCGGGCGAGGGCGGCGGCGATGAGCGGGGCCTCCACGGCGGCGAGGGTCGCCTGGTAGCGCCCGGCCTCGGGCGCGGCCCCGTCGAGCATCGCCTCGACGAGCCCGGCGACGCCCCGCTCCTGCGTCGTGGCCATGGGCAGGAGCCCCACGAGATCCTTCGCCGACACCCGGGTGCCCGCGAGCTTGAGGAGCGCGCGCTGGATGACGTTCTGCAGCTCGCGCACGTTCCCGGGCCAGCCGTGGGACTGCAGCAGCGGCTCGGCGTCCTTGGCGAGGGCGAGGGGCCGCCCCTTGAGCTGCTCGCCGTACTTCGCGAGGAAGTGGCGCGCCAGCAGGACGACGTCCCCCTCGCGCTCGCGCAGGGCGGGGAGCCGGATGGGCACCACCGCGAGGCGGTAGTAGAGGTCGCGCCGGAAGCGCCCCTCCTCCACGGAGCGGCCGAGGTCCGCGTTGGTCGCGGCGACGATGCGCACGTCCACCGGGAGCGGGCGCGTGCCGCCCACGCGATCGATCTCCCGCTCCTGGAGGACGCGCAGCAGCTTCGCCTGCAGCTCGAGCGGCATCTCGCCGATCTCGTCGAGGAAGAGCGTCCCGCCCGCGGCGAGCTCGAACTTCCCGGGCCGCCGCTCCACCGCGCCCGTGAAGGAGCCCTTCTCGTGGCCGTACAGCTCGCTCTCCATGAGGTCCTTCGGGATCGCGGCCATGTTGACCGTGACGAAGGGCGCCCGGGCGCGGGCCGAGTTCGCGTGGATGGCCCGGGCGACGAGCTCCTTGCCGGTGCCCGACTCGCCCATGAGCAGCACCGTCATCTCGGTGCGCGCGACGCGGCCGATCTCCTTGTAGACCTCGACCATCGCCGTCGAGCGGCCGATGAGCGTCTCGGGCAGCGCGACGTCCCGGTAGCGGCGCGGCTCGGGCGCCCCGTCCCCGCGCTCCTCGACGGCGGGCTCCGGCTCGGCGTGCTCGGGGGGCGACTGGGCGAGGTCCTTCACGAGCCGCTCGACGCGGGGGAGATCGAAGGGCTTGCCGAGGTAGTCCGCGGCGCCGCGCTTCATCGCCTCCACCGCCGAGCGCATCGTGTCCTCGGCCGTCATCACCACGACGAAGGGAGAGTCGGCGCGCCCGGCGATCTCGGCGAGCAGCGTGAGGCCGTCGTCGCCCGGCAGGCGCACGTCGAGGAGCACGAGCCCGATGCCCTCGCGGCCGGCGCCGTGCGCGCGCAGCCGCTCCCGGGCCTCCTCGGCGCTGCCGGCCTCGACGTGCGGGACGCCGACGCGCTCGCAGGTCTTGCCCAGGACGAAGCGGACCGACGGCTCGTCGTCGACGATGAGCACCTTGCGCAACCGAGCACCTCCTCGTTAAGTCGAAGGACATGTTCTCGCTTAAGCAAGGACGGGGCCAGTTCGCACCCCCGCCGGGCGAGGAGCCCCGCCCTTGAGGATCCTCGTCCTCCCCGGGTCCGCCCGGCGCGGGAGCCTGAACCGGAAGCTCGCCCGCGTCGCCGCCGGGGCGCTCGAGCGCGCCGGGGCGAGCGTCGACCCCGCCGAGCTGCGCGACTTCGAGGTGCCGCTCTTCGACGGGGACCTCGAGGTGGAGCAGGGGATCCCGCCGGGGGCCCTCGCGCTCCGCGACCGGATCCGCGCGGCGGGTGCCCTCTGCGTCGTGACGCCCGAGTACAACCACACCGTCCCCGGGACGGTGAAGAACCTCGTCGACTGGCTCTCGCGCGTGAAGCCGAGCGCGATGAAGGGCGTGCCCGCGCTCGTCCTCTCGGCCTCCCCCGGCCTTGCCGGTGGGTCGCGCGGCGCCTGGGCGCTCAAGGTGCCCCTCGAGCTGAACGGGATGTACGTCTTCCCGGGCATCTTCTCCCTCGCCCGCGCCCACGAGGCCTTCGCCGCCGACGGCGCGCTCTCCGACGCCCCCCAGGTGGCGCGCCTCGACGCCGTCGCGAAGGAGTTCGTGGCGTTCGCGCGGGCCGTCTCGCCCGCCGTCGCGCGCCGCCCCGACGTCGCCGGCTAGGGACCCGTCCCGAGATCCAGCGGGAGGTAGACGGTCGCCTCCGCCCCGCCGCCGGCCCGGTTGCGCACCTCCATCCGGCCGCCGTGGGCGTCCACGATGCGGCGCGAGACGGCGAGGCCGAGGCCGGTGCCGTGGGGCTTCGAGGTGGCGAACGGCGTGAACAGCCGAGGCAGCATCGCCTCCGGGATGCCCGGGCCGTCGTCGAGCACGGCGATGCGGGCGAGCGGCCGGGTCCGCCCGCTCGCGGAGCGCAGGCGCAGCGACGCGACGCCGGTCTCGACCACGATCTTCGGGGCGATCCGCCCGGCGACGGCGTCGAGGGCGTTGCGCACGAGGTTCAGGACCACCTGCGTGAGCTTCTCCTGGTCGCCGTGGACGGGGGGCAGCGAGGGGTCGTAGCGCTCGAGGAAGGTCACCCGCTCCGCCCCCGGGATCCCGCGCGCGAGGACGAGCACGTCGCCGACGACGTCGTGCACGCTCACGGCCCCGGCCTGGAGGGGGGCGGGGCGGGCGAGGTCGAGGAGCTCCCGGACGAGGCCGTCCACGCGCCTCGCCTCGCGGGCGATCACCGCGGCGTACTCCCGCGCCGGCCCGTCCGCCTCGCGGGCGAGGAGCTCGGCCGAGCCCTGCAGCCCCGCGAGCGGGTTCTTGATCTCGTGGGCGAGGCCGGCGGCGAGCGCCTCGAAGTCGAGGACGCGGTCCGCGGAGCGCGGCGTGCGGAGCACCAGCACCGATCCCGAGCACGTCGCCCCCTCGAGGAGCGGGGTCGCCTCGACCGCGATGGGGACGCTCGCGTCCCGCGGCGAGGGGAAGTCGATCGACTGCCCCTCCTGGGAGAGCCGGACGCGCTCGGCGACCGCCGCGAGGCGCTCGCCCCCGGGCAGGGCGCGCAGCGGCAGCCCGATCGCCCGCTCCCGGCTCCGGCCGAAGAGCTCCTCGGCGACGGGGTTCAGGTGGAGCACGCCGCCGTCGCCGCCGACGACCACGACGCCGTCGGAGATGGAGTCGACGACCGCCCTGGCGAGCGGCGTCGGCAAGGGCGGCGCGATCCCGCGCGACACGGGGGCCGCCCGGCTAGAGCGCTTCCTCGCCGCGCTCGCCGGTGCGGATGCGGATGACCTCCTCCACCGGCACGACGAAGATCTTGCCGTCGCCGATCCGGCCCGTCTTGGCGGCGCGCTCCACCGCCTCGACGACCCGGCCGACGAGGGCGTCGGCGACCACCACCTCCACCTTCACCTTGGGGAGGAAGTCCACGACGTACTCGGCGCCCCGGTACAGCTCGGTGTGCCCCTTCTGCCGGCCGAAGCCCTTCACCTCGGTGGCGGTGAGGCCGGCGACGCCGATCTCGGAGAGCGCCTGCTTCACCTCGTCCAGCTTGAACGGCTTGATGATGGCCTCGACCTTCTTCACGGCGCACCTCTTCGATGAGATTTTCGTCCGACGCTACGCTCCGGCGCTTTGGCCGGTCAACCGGCTGCCCGTTTCCCGGGCTCGCCCTGCCCGCAATCCATACAGCGTCTCCGCCGACGACTCGACTCTTTCCGCCGGGCCTCGCCCGCCGCGGCCCGTCCGAGCGCCGCGGAGGCGCGCCCGGCCGTGCACCGACGGGCAATGTGCATCCCGCAGGCCACCGGAGGGGAGGCGGCCGAGCGCCGCAGGCCCTTCGACAGGCTCGGGGCGAGCGGACCGACCCCGCCGCTCGAAGTGAGCTTGTCGAACCCCGACCGGAGAAGGCGCCCCCGACCTTGGAGGGAGCGGCGGCGCGACACGGTGGCCCCACCCCCGGGGCGGCCGCCGTAGAATCCGGCCGCCCATGTCCCCCGCCGTCCTCGCCCTCGCCGCCGCCCTCCTGGTCGTCCTCACGGTGGCGCACGTCCTCTTCTGGCGCTGGAAGCTCGGCGCGCCCACCCGCGAGGACGAGGTCCTCACGGCGACGACGCGGGACGGCTGGACCCTCCACCTCGGGCGGCGGCTCCCGCGGGGAGCCCCGCGCCGGCCCCCCGTGCTGCTCGTCCACGGCCTCGCCATGAACCGGCAGGCCTTCGACTTCGGCGTGGAGCGCTACTCCGTCGCCGCCTTCCTCTCCCGGGCGGGGCTCGACTGCTTCACCCTCGACCTGCGCGGGCACGGCCGGTCCCGCCGCGGGCCCGGCCGGCGCTGGAACCTCGACACGTACCTGCGAGAGGACCTCCCCGCGGCGTTCGAGGCGATCCGCGCCGCGACCGGGGAGGAGCGCGTCCTCTACGTCGGCCACAGCCAGGGGGCGATCCTCGGCATGGCGGCGTGCGCGCTGCACCCTTCGCGGGTGGCCGCGCTCGTCTCGCTCGGCGGGCCGGTCCACTTCCACGCCCAGCCGCGCCTCGCGGCGCTCGTGAAGCTCCGCCACCTCGGGGCCGGGCGCTTCCTGCGCGAGGCCGCGCGCGCCATCGCCCCGTTCTCCGGCGCCTGGCACCCCTCGCTCCTCGAGCTCTCCATCAACGTGCGGAACGTCGAGCGGCCCGTCTACCGCCGGCTCCTCGCGAACGCGATGGAGGACCTGCAGCCCGGCGTGCTCGACCAGCTCGCCGGCTTCGTCCGCGACGACTGCTTCCGCTCGGCGGACGGCGCCGTCGACTACCGCGCGCTCCTCCCGGCGTGCCGCCAGCCGGCGCTCTTCGTGTCCGCGGCGCGGGACGGCCTCGCGCCTCCGGCGGTGGTCGAGGCGGCCTTTCGCGCCTGGGGCGGGGAGAAGCGGCTCTTCGCGGCCGGCGCCGACTTCGGCCACACCGACGTCCTGCTCGGCCGCGACGCCCCGGAGGTCGTCTTTCCGGCCATCCGCGACTTCCTCCTCGAGCACTCGGACGCCGCGGGCGCGGCCGCCGGCGCGGCGCCTTCGCGGTAGCATCGCGCCGTGCGCCGCCGCTTCGCCCTCGCCGCCGCCCTCCCCGCGCTCGTCTCCCTCGCGGCGATGGCGCTCGTCGCCGACTCGCTCGCGCGCCGCGCCCTCGAGGACGAGCTCTCCGCGCGGCTCGTCGCGGCGGCGCAGGCGGCGGCCGCGGCGCTCCCCGCCGACCGCGTGGCACGCCTCGCGCCCGGCGACGAGGGGACGCGCACCTACGGCCACGTCCGCGCCCGGCTCGAGTCGGTGGCGCGGGCCACCGGCACCCGGCTCTTCGTCGTGCGCGCCGACCGCAGCGCCCTCGCGGACTCGGCCGGGAGCGCGCGCATCGGGGAGCCGGTGCTCGCCCTCGAGCGCGACCGCGTGGAGATCGCGGAGGCGGCGCGGGGCCGGGCGGGGGCGAGCCAGGTCCTCTTCGAGGGCTCGGACGGACGGCTCTACAAGACGGGGTACGCGCCGCTCCGCGAGCCGGGCGGCGAGGTGGTGGCGGTGGTGGGGGCGGACGGCACCGCCGCCTCGTTCCAGACGCTGCGCCGCTTCCGGCGCCTCCTCGCCACGGTCGCGGTGGGGGGCGCGGTCCTCGGCGCGCTGGTGGCCGCCCTCGCCGCCCTGTCGGTGACCCGCCCGCTCACCCGCATCACCGAGGCCGCGCGGCGCATCGCGCGCGGCGACCTCGAGACGCCGCTGTGGAAGCGGCGGCGCAAGGACGAGATCGGCACGCTGCGGGACACCATCGAGGAGATGCGCAAGGCGCTCCACGCCCGGGACGAGGAGCGCGAGACGCTGCTCGCCGGCATCGCCCACGAGGTGCGCAACCCGCTCGGCGCCCTCGACCTCTTCGCGGGGCTCCTCGCCGAGGAGCTGGCCGAGCGGCCCGAGGCGGCCCACGTCGCGCGCATCCGCGCGGAGCTCGCGAGCCTCTCCAAGGTGGTCGAGGAGTTCCTCGACTACGCGCGCGCCCGGCCGCCGGTGCGGGAGGACGTGGACCTCCGCCTGCTCGTCGCGGAGGTCGCCGACCTCGCCCAGCCGCTCGCCGCCGAGCGCCGCGTCTCGCTCGGGGTCGAGGGCGGGGGGAGCGCCCGCGCCGACCGCGAGCAGCTCCGCCGCGCCCTCCTGAACCTCGTGCGGAACGCGGTCGAGGCGGCGCCCGCCGCGAGCGAGGTGGAGATCGCGGCGCGCGCCGCGGGCGGCGAGGCCGTGGTGGAGGTGCGCGACCGCGGCGCCGGCCTCGCGAAGGAGGCGCGGGCCAGCCTGTTCCGGCCGTTCTTCACCACGAAGGAGCGCGGCACCGGCCTCGGCCTCGCCCTCGCGAAGAAGGTGGCGGACGCGCACGGGGGCGCCCTCGCCCTCGAGGACCGCGAGGGCGGGGGCACCGTCGCGCGGATCGTGGTGCCCGCGGGCCCCAGCTAGACGTCGGCGTCGGTCGCGCCCGCCACGGCCACCTTCTCGTCGACGCGCCGGGGCAGGACGAGGTTCAGGAGGACGCCCACGTAGGTGGCGAGCGACATCTCGCCGATCTCGAGGGAGCCGAGGTGGATCTTCGCCCCGCCGATGCCGATGACGAGGATCACCGAGGCGATGATGAGGTTCCGCTTCTCGGAGAAGTCGATGCCCGCCTCCACCAGCATGCGGATGCCGGCCGAGGCGATGATCCCGAAGAGCAGGATGCAGATGCCGCCCATCACCTGCACCGGGATCGAGCGGATGGCCGCGCCCACCGGGGGCAGGAACGACATGGCCACGGCGAGCACCGCCGCGCCCCCGATCACCCACACGCTGAAGACGCGGGTGATCGCCATGACGCCGATGTTCTCGCCGTAGGTGGTGTTGGGCGGCCCGCCGAGGAACCCGGACACCGCGGTGGCGAGGCCGTCGCCGGCGAGCGAGCGGTGGAGGCCCGGGTCCTTCAGGAAGTCGCGCCCCACCACCTTGTTCGTGACGATGAGGTGGCCGATGTGCTCGGTGATGACGACGAGCGACACCGGGGCGAGGAGCAGGATCGCGCCGAGGTCGAAGCGCGGCAGCACGAAGGGCGGGACGGCCACCGCGCTCGCCGTCTTCACCGCGGAGAGGTCCACCTGGCCCGCGAGCGCCGCGACCACGTAGCCGCCCACGATCCCGATGAGCACCGGGATGACGCCCAAAAACCCCCGCAGGAACACCGCCGCGAGGACGGCGATGGCGAGGGCGGAGAGGGCCACGAGGAAGTAGCTCGTGTGGTACGCGCCCGAGGCCCCCTTCGTCGCCATGTCCACCGCGACGCGGGCGAGCCCGAGGCCGATGACCATCACCACCGAGCCGATCACCACGGGCGGGAGGAGCCGGTCGATCCACCCCGTCCCGAACCGCCCGATGGCGAGGGCCACGACCACGTAGATGACGCCGACCACCACGCACCCGCCCATGGCGGTGGCGATCCGCTCCGGCGGCGCCAGGTTGCCGGGGGTCACGCCCAGCAGCACGGTGAGCCCGGCGATGAAGGCGAAGGAGGAGCCGAGGTAGGCGGGGATCTTCCCCTTCGTGACGACGATGTAGAGGAGGGTGCCGACGCCGGAGGTGAACAGGGTGACGGACGTGTCGAGCCCGACGAGGAAGGGCACGAGCACCGTCGCGCCGAACATGGCGAAGAGGTGCTGGAGCGACAGCGGCAGCGCCTGCAGGAGCGGCACGCGCTCGTTCACGTCGATGGTGCGCGGGGTCATGGCGGCTCCGGCTCAGGCGAGGACGAAGTAGAGGACGAAGGCGGCCGCGGCCCCGATCATGAGCGGCCTCACCTCGCGCCCGCGCCCGGAGAGCGCCTTCAGCACGACGTAGGCGATGAAGCCCGCGCCGATGCCGTTCGTGATGCTGTAGGTGAAGGGCATCACCGTGAGCACGAGGAACGCCGGGATGGCCTCGGTGGCGTCGTCCCAGGGCAGGCTCCCCACGTCGCGCATCATGAAGAAGCCGACGAGGACGAGCACCGCGCCGGTGGCCTGCGGGGGCACGAGGCCGGCGAGCGGCGAGATGAAGAGGCAGGCGGCGAAGAGGAGCGCGGTGACGACCGAGGTGAGGCCGGTGCGGCCGCCCGCGGCGGCGCCGGAGGCGCTCTCGATGTACGTAGTGGCCGAGGAGGCGCCCGCCGCGCCGCCGGCGACCGCGGCGAGCGAGTCGATCATGAGGACGGTGCCGGGGCGCGGGTAGTTGCCCTCGGCGTCGACGTACTTCGCCTCCTGCCCGACCGCCACCACGGTCCCGACCGTGTCGAAGAAGTCGGAGAGCATGAGCGAGAAGACGGTGAGCGCCGCGGCGGCCGCCCCGAGGACGGGGACGAAGCCGAAGTCGAACCGGCCGAGCTGCGAGAAGTCGGGCGCCGCGACCGGCGAGGCGGGGAGGACCACCTCCCAGGGCTTGAACCCGGCCGCGTCGCCGAGGAGCGCCTTCACCGCCACGGCGAGCACCGTGGAGCTGACGATGCCGATGAGGAGCGCCCCCTTCACGTTCCGCAGCACGAGCCAGCCCGTGAAGAGGAGCGTCAGGACGAAGAGCAGCACCGGGAAGCCGCGCAGGTGCCCCGCCGTGCCGAGGGTCACCGGCACCGGATCGGCCGCGTTCCTGGACACGAAGCCCGCGTCCACGAAGCCGATGATGGCGAGGAACAGGCCGATGCCGATCCCGATGGCCTTCTTCATCGAGACCGGCACGGCGCGGACGATCGCCTGCCTGAGGCCCGTCGCGACGAGGGCGGCGATGACGAGCCCCTCCGCCACGATGACGCCCATCGCCTGCGGCCAGGTGAGCTTCATGCCCGCCACGAGCTGGAAGGCGACGACCGAGTTGAGCCCCATGCCGGCGGCCAGGGCCAGGGGCAGGTTCGCGAACAGCCCCATGGCGAGCGTCATCACCGCCGCCACGAGGGCGGTGGAGGTGAGGAGCGCCGGGAACGCGAGCTGCGTCCCGGCGGAGTCCGTCACCTTGCCGAGGATCGCCGGGTTCACGAAGACGATGTAGGCCATCGTCATGAAGGTCGTGGCGCCGGCGAGGACCTCGGTGCGGACGTTGGTGCCCCGCTCGGTGAGCCCGAAGAAGCGGTCGAGCCGGGCGGCGAGGCCGGTCTGGGTCGTCATGGGAGGCTCCCGGGGCGGGCTAGTGCAGGTTCCACTGCACCATCACCTGCGGCGCGGAGACGAGGGTGTCGGGGACGATGAGGTCGTTGTAGTGCAGGTACCACTCGATGCCCGCGTAGAGGGCGCCCTTCGGGCCGCCGGCGAGGCCGAGCACGTCGACGAGCAGCTCCGGCTCGGCGAGCACGTCCACGTCCTCGTTGTCGTTCGACCCCGACACGTCGACGAAGCCGGTGAAGACGACGCCGGCGGGGCCGACGGCGAACGGGATCACCCAGGACGGGCTCACCTGCCAGGTGTGGTTCCGGATGTCGGGCCCGAGGAGCTGCACGGAGTCGTAGCGGTAGTAGGCGTTCACGCTCACGTTGCCGGGGATGGGGAGGGCGAGGTCGCCGCCGAGCCCCGCCATGTACGCGTAGAAGTTCGGCCCCTGGTTCACCTCGAACGCGGGCCCGAAGTTCTTGAACACGCCGAGGAAGTTCCCCTTCGTGCCGAGGAGCTTGTTCAGGAACACGCGCGGGTGCCACTCGGCGTAGAGCGTCGACTCGGTCTCCGCGGGGAGGTCGCCCCGGTACAGGTCGACGAAGGCGAAGTTGTCGCCGTACTTCCACGTCGAGAAGTGGTTGAGCGTGAGCGTCGTCAGCTGCTCGTTGCCCGTGTCGTAGCCGAGCAGGCTGTCCTGGAAGCCCCAGCCGTGCAGGAGCTGGAGGTTCGTGGTCGCGAACTGGGCGCCCGCGGCGGACGGCGCGAGGGCGAAGGCGAGGACGAGGGCGAGGGCGGGCAGCGTCCGGGCGAGCCGGCGGGCGAAGGTGTCGGTCAAGGGTTCCTCCCAGCGGGATGAAGGGCCGGGCGCAGCAGTACCGTGCGGGTCTGACGCCCGCCCGATTCGGGAATCGATCGAGGGGACGGGGGCTAGGCGACCGGCGCGCCGGCGGGCCCGGGGCCGCGCGCGCGGCGGCGCTCGAAGACGAGCCCCGCGCCGACGGCGGCGGCGATCACGACGACCATCCCCGCGGCGCGGAGCCAGGCCGCCGGGGCGAGCTCGAGGACGCGGCTCGCGAGGAGCACCGCGGCCACGGCGAGCCCCTCCCAGAACGGCGAGCGGGCGAGCCAGGAGACGCCGCGCACCATCCGGCCGAGGGCGAGGAAGAGGAGCGCCATGTTGGCGACGAGCGCGGTGCCGCTGCCGCCCTCGAGCGACAGGCCCGCCGCGAACGCCACCACCGTCGCGGTGAGGAGCATGGCCTCGCCGCGCGCGTGCGCCTCCACGTCGGTCCGGCGCAGCCCGAGCAGGACCGCGAACGCGGCGAGCAGGAAGGCGGGGATCGCGGCGAGGAGCCCCGGGCTCGTGGGGCTGCGGAGCCGCACGGCGTCGGCGAGCGCCACGAAGGAGAGGGCGAGGGCGGCGGCGTAGAAGAGGGCGCGCCCGACGGCCCGCAGCGCGGTCGCGGCCGGCGCGAGCGCGGCGCCGCGGGAGACGAGCGGCGCGGCGGCGAAGGCGGCCGCGAGCGCGACGAGCGGGAGCAGCACGCCGTCCCGGACGCCGAGGAGCGCGGCGGCGAGGGTGCAGGCGACGCCCACGCCCGCGGCGGCGGTGAGCGGCCCGGTCCGGTCCTTCGCGTACGCCGGGGTGGAGTCGTAGTCGCCGCCGAGATCGTAGCGGGCGTGGAGCGCCCGGGCGGCGCCCGGCGTCAGGATCCCGTCGGCCTCCCACACCGGCAGCTCGTGACGCAGCCCTTCGCGGAACTCTCGCGGCAGCTCCATGTCTCGTGCCTCCCGTGGCGACCGCCGAGGGTACCATTCGCCGCACCCGCTCGGGCACGGGTGCGGCACCGTGACGCGCCCTCAGAGGTACGGCGAGAACAGCCGGGCGACGCCGTCGCGCAGCTTCACCGCGAGCGAACGCGCGTCGACGTCCGCGAGCAGGACGCGCCGCGACCTCGCGATCCGCTCCTCGGCGAGCGCCTCGAGGCCGGCGGCGAGGCCGGCGTCGAAGCACTCGACGTCGAGCTCGAAGTTGAGGCGGAGGCTGCGCGGGTCCCAGTTGGCCGAGCCGACGAGCGACCACACGCCGTCCACCACCATGAGCTTCGTGTGGTCGAACGGCGGGGGCGTGAGCCACACGCGGCAGCCGCGCACGAGCACCTGCCACAGCTGCGCGGTCTGGGCCCACTGCACGAGCGGGAGGTTCCCGCGCTCGGGCAGGACGACGTCCACCTGGACCCCGCGCATCACCGCGACGTCGAGCGCGGTGACGAGCGCCGCGTCCGGCAGGAAGTAGGGTGTCACGATGGACACGCGCTCGCGGGCGGTGGCGAGCGCGCCGAGGAGGAGCCAGCGCAGGGTCTCGAAGTCCTCGTCGGGCCCGTCGGTGATGCCCCGGGCGAGCACGTCGCCCGCGGCGCGCTGCGGCGGGAAGAAGGCGCCGCCCTCGAGCGGCTCGCCGGTCGTGAAGAGCCAGTCCTCGGCGAAGGCGCCCTGCAGGTGCCCGACGACGGGCCCCTCCACGCGCGCGTGCAGGTCCATGAACGCGGGCCGCCCCGGGGCGGGCAGGAAGTCGTCGCGGATGTTCATGCCCCCGGTGAAGCCGACGCGCCCGTCCACCACCAGGATCTTGCGGTGGTTGCGGAGGTTCACGAACGGGAGCCAGGCGGGCGACAGGCGCGGGAGGAAGTGCGCCGCGGCGACGCCGAGCTTGCGCAGCCGGCGGCGGACGGGGGGCCAGCGGTAGCGCGCGCCGACCGCGTCGATGAGGACGCGCACCTTGGCGCCGCGGGCGTGGGCGCGCGCCAGCGCGTCGATGAAGGCGTCCCCCGCCCGGCCCGGGTCGAAGATGAACGTGGAGAGCGTCACCGAGCGCGTCGCCGCGTCGATGGCGGCGCACATCTCGGCGTAGGCGCGCTCGCCGCCGGCGAGGGGCGTCACCGCGTTCCCGGCCACGAGCGGCCGGCGCACCACCGCGTCCCCGAGGGCGACGAGCGAGCGCAGGTGCTCGGCCTCCGGCGGCAGGGCGGGCGCCGGCGGCCGCAGGTCGTCGGGCAGCCGCGCGCGGACGTCGGGCAGGCGCAGCGCCACCGCCCGCCGCCGGATGCGGTTCACGCCGAGGATCGCGTAGGCGAGCGCGCCGACGACGGGGGCGAGCCAGATGAAGGCGATCCACCCGAGCGCCGCGCGCACGTCGCGCTTGTTGAGGACGGCGTGGCCGCTCGCGACGAGCGCGATCGTCACGGTGAGGGCGGCGAAGGCGACGGTCCAGACGTCGTGCAGCACGCGCCTGCGAGTGAATCACCGGCGAGGCGCCGAGTCGAGAACGCGGCCGGCGATCACCCCGCCCGTCGGGCGACGTCCTCCACCGCCTCGCGCAGCACCCGCGGCTCGATGGGCTTCTCGAGCGAGGGGAAGCCGCCGCGCTCGAGGAACTGCCGGGAGCGCTCGGTGCAGGCCCCGCCGGTGATGAACAGGAGCCGCGGCAGGAGCCCGGGGGCGTCGTGCGCCACCCGCTCGGCGAGGTCCATCCCGGTCATCCCCGGCATGAGCAGGTCGCAGAGGATCACGTCCCAGCGCTCGCCCGCCGCGATGCGGTCCGCAGCCGCCTCCGCCGAGGTGAGCGCCTCCACCTCGTGGTCGCGGACGAGGAGCCGGGCGAGGGCGCGCGCGAGCAGCGACTCGTCGTCGATCACGAGGACGCGCCGGCGCGCCCGGGCGCGCTCCGGCGCGGGGGGGGCGGGCGCCTGCTCGGGGGGCGCGGCGGGCAGGTCGATGCGGAAGCGGGTGCCCTTCCCCTCCTCGCTCTGCACGTCGATGGTGCCGCCCGCGGCGGCGACGATGCCGTGGCTGATGGAGAGGCCGAGGCCGAGCCCGCTGCCGACGTCCTTCGTGGTGAAGAAGGCGTCGAAGACCCGCGCCATCACCTCGGGCGGCATCCCCTTGCCGGTGTCCGCCACGTCGACGAGGACGCGTCCGCCCTCGGCGCGGGCGGTCACCCGCACCTCGTTCGTCCCGGGCGATCCCTCGGGGACGGCGTGCGCCGCGTTCACGAGCAGGTTCAGCACCACCTGGCCGAGCTGGTGGGCGCCCGCGAGGACCCGGGGCAGCCCGGGGGCCACGTCCACGACGAGGCGCGCCCGGGACGACACCTGGGCCCGCGCGATGCCCGCGGCCGCCTCGATCTCCGCCTGCACGTCCACGGCGACGCGCGGCTCCTCGCGCGGCGGCCCGGCCACCTTCCGCAGCGACTGCACGATGTCGCGGACGCGCTCCGCGCCGTCGGCGGCCTCGCGGACGGCCTGCCGGAGCTCGGGGACGCGCTCCCGGACGGCGAGCGGGTCGCGCGCCAGCGCCTCGAGCTGCTCGCCGAGGAAGCCGAGGTTCGTCGCGACGAAGGCGAGGGGGTTGTTGATCTCGTGGGCGACGCCCGCGGCGAGCGTCCCGATGCTGGCGAGGCGCCCCGCCACCTCGAGCCGCGCCTGGAGCGACCTGCGCTCCGTGACGTCGGTCGCCGTCCCGCTCATGCGCAGGGGCCGCCCGTTCG
Organism: uncultured delta proteobacterium; assembly: GCA_963737085.1. GTDB lineage: Bacteria > Myxococcota > Myxococcia > Myxococcales > Anaeromyxobacteraceae > Anaeromyxobacter. The sequence continues at coordinate 452,041 of CAVTRR010000009.1, read as the reverse complement.
CCGCCGCGACGACCTTGCCGCGCGCGTGCACCCAGCGCCAGCCGCCGCCGGCGCGCACGCGGTGCTCGGACTGGAAGTCCGCGGTCCGCCCGGCGAGGTGGTCGTCGAGCGCGCGGCGCAGGGCGGGCCAGTCGTCGGGGTGGGCGACGGCGCGCCAGCCCTCGAGGTTTCCGCGCTGCTCCGCGGCGGGCCGCCCGAGGATCGTTCCCCAGCGGGCGCTGTGCACGATGGTCCCGCTCTCGAGGTCCCAGTCCCAGAAGGCGTCGTTGCTCCCCTCGAGCACGAGCGAGAGCCTGCGCTCGCTCGTCCGGAGCGCCTCCTCGGCGCGCTCCCGCTCGAGGATGTTCTCGAGGAGGCGATCGACCTCGCGGTCCAGCACGCCCGGCCCCATCAGCTCGCCGGGGGGCACGTAGTAGAAGTTGCGGCACACCCGGTCGCCGACGACGACGAGCGGGTGGGTGCGGATGACGTCGCGGATCACCTCGGGGGCGAAGCGGCTCCGGTCGTACTGGCAGATGGCGGTGACGGGGACGGTCGGGATGCGCTCGTTGACCTTGCGCTCGTACTCGAGGATCCGGTCGGCCCCGGGGTCGCCGCGCAGCGCCCAGGCCATCTCGCCGGCGATGCGCAGCCCCTGGTAGCCCTCGGCGGCGGCCTGCAGCCCGGCGCCGGCGGCGAACTCGAGCACCGCGTCGGGATCGAAGCGGCCCGGCGCGAGGTAGATGTCGCGGTACTGGGCCACGGCGAGCGCGCCCTGCTGGACCGCGCGATCCACCTGGACGCCCCCCGCCCGCATCGCGTCGGAGACGGCGCTCGCGGTGCCGGCGTCCGAGACGTAGACGCAGCGCTCGCCCGCCTCGAGCCCCTGCCGGACGAACGGCACCATCGCCCGCAGCTGCTCCTCGCGGCTCTCGTAGATGAGGCAGAGGTGATCGTGCGCGCCGAGATCGCAGAGGCTCTGCTCGATCCGGCCGTGATCGGAGTGGTGCGCCATCTCCGGAGAGTGCCCGTTCGCCATGGTGAAAGCCTGCCCCGGCGGGGCGATAGGTCAAGGAGACGGCCGGCTGCAGCACCGTCCCGTGTCCCCCGTTCGCCCGACAGGTGGGCCGGAGTGCCACCGGGGAAAGGGGCGGGCGGCCCGCGTCAGCGGGTCATGGCGCCGGCCGCGGCCACGCGGCCATCCTCGGGGAGCACCTTGCCGAGCACCGCCTGGAGCTCGCCGTCGGCGAGCGTCTCCTTCACGAGGAGGGCCCGCGCGCTCTCGTCGAGGAGGGCCCGGTTCTGGCCGAGCACTCCCCGCGCCCGCTCGAAGGCGGCCTGCACGATCTCGCGGACGGCGACGTCGATCTCGCGGGCGGTCTCCTCGGCGTAGAGCCGCCGGGTCCCCGTGACCTGGCCGAGGTAGCCGTTCGGCTCGGACTCGTAGGTCACGGGCCCGAGGGCCCCGCCCATGCCGAAGCGGGTGACCATGTTGCGGGCGATGTCGGTGGTCTTCGCGAGGTCGTCCGCGGCGCCCGTGGAGAGGTGGCCGTAGACGACGTGCTCGGCGGCGCGCCCGCCGAGGAGCACCGCCATCTTGTTCTCGAGCTCCTCGCGCGTCATGAGGTAGCGGTCCTCGGTGGGGCGCTGGATGGTGTAGCCGAGCGCGCCGATGCCGCGGGGGATGATGGAGATCTTGTGGACCGGGTCGCAGCCCGGGATCGCCGCCGCCACGATGGCGTGCCCCATCTCGTGGTGCGCGACGATCTCGCGCTCCTTCGGGTTGAGGAGCCGGTTCTTCTTCTCGAGCCCGGCCACGATCCGCTCGACGGCGACGTTGAAGTCGTCCATCGCGATCTCCTCGGCCCCGCGGCGCGTCGCGACGAGCGCCGCCTCGTTCACGAGGTTCGCGAGGTCGGCGCCGGTGAAGCCGGGGGTGAGCGCGGCCACCTGCTCGAGCTTCACCGCCGGCGAGAGCTTCACGTTCCTCGTGTGCACCTCGAGGATCGCCTTGCGGCCGCCGCGGTCGGGGCGGTCGACGAGCACCTGCCGGTCGAAGCGCCCGGCGCGCAGGAGCGCCGGGTCCAGGATCTCGGGGCGGTTCGTCGCGGCGAGCAGCACGATGCCGACCTGCGGGTCGAAGCCGTCGAGCTCGACGAGGAGCTGGTTCAGCGTCTGCTCCTTCTCGTCGTGCCCGCCGCCCATGCCGGGCATCGCCGCCCTGGCCCGACCGAGCGCGTCCAGCTCGTCGATGAAGATGATGGCCGGGGCCCGCGCCCGGGCCTGCTCGAACAGGTCGCGCACGCGCGCGGCGCCGACGCCCACGAACATCTCGACGAACTCCGAGCCGGAGATCGAGAAGAAGGGCACGCCGGCCTCGCCGGCGACCGCCTTCGCGAGGAGCGTCTTCCCCGTGCCGGGCGGCCCGACGAGCAGGACGCCCTTCGGCATGCGCGCGCCGAGGCGGCCGTGGGTCTTCGGGTCCTTGAGGAAGCTCACGACCTCCTTGAGCTCCTCCTTCGACTCGTCCACGCCCGCCACGTCGGCGAAGGTGACCTTCGTGTCCGTCTCCACGTAGACCTTGGCCTTCGACTTGCCGATGGACATGAGGCCGCCGCCGGCGCCGCCGCCGAGCTGCTTCGCCATGCGCCGGCCGAGGAAGACCCAGATCCCGAAGAACAGCGCGATGGGCACGAGCCAGGAGAGGACGAGCGGGACGATCCCGTCCTCGAAGCGGCCGGCGTACTCGACGCCGTGCTTCGCGAGCTCGTTCGCGAGGTCCTGCTCGACGCGATCGGTGACGAAGCGGCGCTTGCCGTCGATCTCCCCCTTGTACTCTCCCTGGATGCGCCCCTGCGAGACGACGACGCGGGCGACCTTGTCCTCCTGCAAGAGCTTCTCGAACCGGCTGTAGGGGATGGTCTCCACCGCCTGGGAGCGGATCCACCAGCTCTGCAGCATGAGCACGCCGGCGGCCGCGAGGAGCACGTAGGCGAGGTTGAAGCCGGTCTTCTTCACCTGCCGCTTCATGGGGGGCGTGGGGGGCACGGGCTCTAGGTAACCACGCCGGCGCTCGTGTCACCTGAGGAATTGCCGCAGCCAGCCCTTCGAAAGTCGTCGGCGCGCGAGTCCCGGAAGGAGCGGCCGGATCCGGTTAGACTCGCGGCGATGGCCCGGATCCTGGTGGCGGACGATCACGACGCGGTGCGCGAGGGGATGATCCTCTCGCTCACCCGGCTCGGCCACGAGGTGCAGGGGGTGCGCGGGGGCGCCGAGGCGCTCGCCGCCTACCGCAAGCGCCCCGCCGACGTGGTCGTCACCGACCTGCGCATGGTGCCGGTGGACGGCATCGAGGTCGTGCGCCGGCTGCGCGAGGCGGACCCGGAGGCGACGGTGGTGGTCGTCTCGGCGCACGGCACGATCCCGGTCGCCGTGGAGGCGATGCGCGAGGGGGCCATCGACTTCCTCGAGAAGCCCTTCGCGCCCGAGGTGCTCCGCGCCCGCGTGGAGAAGGCCATCGAGATCGCGCGCGAGCGGCGGGGCGCCCGCACGGCGCGGGCGCGGGCCGAGGCGCTCGAGCAGGACCTCGTCCGCGAGCACGATCCCCACGGGCTCGTCGGGCGCTCGGAGCCCATGCGCCGCGTGCTCGAGCAGGTGCACAAGGTCGCCGTCACCGACGCCACCGTCCTCGTGCTCGGCGAGTCCGGCACGGGCAAGGAGCTCGTCGCGCGCGCGCTCCACGACGCCTCGCCGCGCCGCGGGGGGCCGTTCGTGTCGGTGTCCTGCGCGGCCATCCCCGAGGGGCTGCTCGAGTCCGAGCTCTTCGGTCACGAGAAGGGGGCCTTCACGGGGGCCATCCGCCGCAAGCTCGGCCGGTTCGAGCTCGCCCACGAGGGGACGCTCTTCCTCGACGAGGTGGGCGAGATCCCGCCCGCCACGCAGGTGAAGCTCCTGCGCGTCCTGCAGGAGCGCTGCTTCGAGCGGGTCGGCGGCGAGGAGACGGTGGAGGTGGACGTCCGCGTGGTGTCGGCGACGAACCGCGACCTCGCCGCGCTGGCGCGCGACGGGCGCTTCCGCGAGGACCTCTACTACCGGCTCGACGTCGTCTCCATCGTCCTGCCGCCGCTGCGCGATCGCCCCGGCGACGTGGAGGAGCTCGCGCGCCACTTCCTCTCCCGGCTCGCGCCGCGCCTCGGCCGCCCCGTGACGGGCTTCACCCCCGAGGCCCTCGAGTGTTTGCGCCGCCACCGCTGGCCCGGCAACGTGCGCGAGCTCGAGAACGTGCTCGAGCAGGCGCTCGTGTTCGCCGACGGCGAGCGCGTCCGGGTGGAGGACCTGCCGGAGGCGCTGCGGCGCGCCCCGCCCCCGGGCGCCCTGCCGGTGCCGGCGGGCGACCGGACCCTGACCGAGATCCTCGAGGACCTCGAGCGGCAGCTCATCCTCGCCGCCTACGAGCGCGCGAGGGGCGTGAAGGCCGAGACGGCCCGGCTCCTCGGCATCAAGCCTTCGGCGCTCTACTACAAGCTCGAGAAGTACGGGATCGCGCGGCCCGGCTCGGAGCCCGACGACGCGACGTGAGCGCCGCCCGGGGGGTGGCCCGGGGGCGCCCGCCTCTCGGATTTCCGAGGGCGGGCGGCGAGATTTTCGGCGCGGGCGCCGGCCGCGCCCGGTAAGTGCCCGTCGCGGCGCGGCCCGCGGGGCGGCACGGCCGTTGCTCACCCGACGGCGGGATGCTCGGCCTCGCGCTCGCCCTCCTCCTCACCGCCGCGCCCGATCCGGCCGTCGCCCGCGCCGAGCTCGAGGACTGCGCCCGGCGCATCGAGGAGCTGAAGGCGCGCCACCTCGCGGGCCAGCCCGTGGGCAGGGAGCTCGTTCGGCTCCTCGTCCGCGCCCAGGAGCTCGCGATGCAGCTCGACCGGGCGCGGGTGGAGCTGCCGCCTCCGCCGCCGGCCCCGTCGCCCGAGGAGCTTCGCGAGCGAGCCGACGCCGCGCGCGACGACGCCGATCGGCTCGCCGCGGAGATCGCCGACCTCGACGTGCGGATCGGCGACCTGCGCCGGGCGCTGCGCGCCGAGTCGGAGGGCCCCATCGCGCGCGCCACCCTCGGCGGCCACGCGCGCGCGGCCGAGCTGGCCGTCGAGGTGGAGCGGCTCCACGCGCTGCAGGCGCGCCGCGCCCTGCTCGCCGCGGGAAGGGCGCACGCCGAGGCGGCGGCGGCGAGCCTCGAGGCCGAGGCCCGCGCGGCCGAGGCCGCCCGCTAGCACCACGCGGGCGGCCCCGACGCGCACCCGACGACGACTACGAGGTCTTCACCGGAGAGCGGCGCGCCGCCTCCGCCTCCATCAGCGCGTCGAACGCCGCGGAGGGGACGGGCACGGCGAGCCAGCTCGCGACGAGGGCGCCGTCGCCGAGCGCGATCGCCTGCTCGACGCCGGGGGTGAGGGAGAGCTTGCCGCGCTCGGCGATCGCGTGCTGCGGGACCCAGAGCGTGTAGTCGAGGGAGATGTCGCCGGAGGGCTCGCGCATCGCCTCGACGCGGAAGGCGAGGCGCACCGCCTCGGGATCGCCGGCCTCGTGTAGCACCACCTCCGCCGCCTTGCCGATCGGGGCGATGATGCGCGGCCGGGCGATCACCTCGCCGTCCGGGGCGGCGATCTCGAGCATGACGAGCTGCCCCGCCGCTCCGATCTCGCGCTCCTGCCGCACGCGCTCGATCGCCGCGTGCGTGCGGACCGCCACCTCGGCCGAGCCGCCGCCGAGCACGAACGCTCCGGAGAGGAGGAGGACGACCCGGCCGATGCGGAGGAGGCGTGCGGGCATCCCCGCCAGGGCTGCAACCGACGTGCCCCACCTGCGCCGCCGGAATCCAGGCGCTTGCCGCGCCCGATCCCTCGGCGAGCGGTGGCTTTACCGAGGCTCTCGCTCGGAAATCCGTGGTCCGCCGGACACGCCCCCGGCCGCCCAGCGTCCGGCGGTCTCCCGGGCGAGCCCCTCCGCCCGGAGCTTCGAGAGGACGGCGAGGCAGCTCCGCTCGGCCACGGGGAACGCCGCGCCGGGCGTGTCGGCGTACGCCGCACGGGTCACCTCGGCGAGCGTCCCGCCCGCGGCGAGGGCGCCGAGGACGAGCCCCTCGCGCTCGCGCCGGTGCGCGAGGTACCCGGCGAGGCGCGTCCCGGCGTCGGGCGCCGGCGGGCCGTGCGCCGGGAAGAGCGTGCGGGGGCGGAGCGCGCGCATGCGCTCGAGCTGGCGGACGTACTCGGCCATGTCGCCCTCGGGGGGGTCGATCACGATGGTGGAGAGGGTCGAGACGAGGTCGCCGCAGAAGAGCGCGCCGCTCTCCTCTTCGAGGAAGGCGAGGTGCTCGCGGGCGTGGCCGGGGGTCTCGAGGACGAGGAAGCGGCCGCCGAGGAGGTCCCCCTCGCGCAAGGGGTCGACCCGCACGCCGGGGAGGCGGGGGGCCGCGAGCGCGTGGGCGCGGACGGGGACGCCGTACCGCCCCGCCACCGCCGCGACGGCGCCCACGTGGTCCTCGTGCGCGTGGGTGAGCCACACGGCGCGCGGCGGGCGCCCCTCGGCGGCGAGCGCGTCGAGCAGGGCGAAGAGGCGCGCCTGCTCCGCGGGCTCCGGCGATCCGGGATCGATGACCGCCGTGCCGTCGCCTTCGGGGACGAGCCAGGCGTTCGTGTGCGTCGCCGGCGGGAGCGTCGGCGTGCGCAGCGCGGCCATCACCACCCCGCCCTGGAACTCGATGCGGCGGGCGCGCTCGGGCGGGCTCCGGAGCCGCTCCGCGGAGGGGCCGCCCTCGCGGGCCACCTCGCGCAGCGCGTGGAGGTTCGGCGGGAAGAGGAGGAGCTCGCCCCGCTCCCAGCGCCGCAGCGCCCGGGCGGCGGGGACGAATTCGCCGCCGGAGAGCTCCCCCGGCCAGATCTCGGCGCGCTCCCCCTCGGGCAGGGGCGCGAGGAAGAGCCGCGCGTCGTAGCGCAGCGGCAGGTGCTCGGGGGTGACCCAGCGGCCCGCCGGCTCGAGGCGCGCGGCCGACAGGCGCAGGCGGTGCTCGCGCAGGAAGGCGCCGAAGCCGAGCGCGCCGTCGAGGATGGCGGCGCGGCCGCCCCGGCGCGCCTCCGCGCCGAGCGCCTCCGCCCCCTCGGCGAGGAGGACGCCGGTCTCCTCGAACAGCTCCCTCACCGCGCAGGCGACGAGCGCGGCCTGCTCGCCCGAGGCGCCCTCGACCGGCACCCGGGCGTCGTCCGGGTCGAGTCGCCCGCCGGGGAACGCGTGGAAGCCGCCCGCGAAGCGGCGCTCGGCGCCGCGCCGGACGAGCAGCACCTCGCGCCCCTCCGGCCCGTCGCGGTGGAGGACGACCGCCGTGGCGACGACCGGCTCGGGCGGCGGGGGGGCGGGGGGGATGCCGGGGTAGGTGGCGCTCACCCCTCGGAGCGTAGCGCGGCCCGGCGCGCCGCGCGCGGCGGGCGGAGAGAAACCCGGGGCTCGCGCGTAGGACCTTCGAGAGAACGAAAACGCTCACCAGGAGGCCGCATGTCCAACGTCCGAATCCCGCTCCTCGCCCTCGCCTTCGCCGCCCTCGCCTGCGCGGCCCAGCCGAAGTCCCTGAACCCCGGCACCGACGTCCTCGATGGCGGCGTCTCGTCCGCCCCGGCGCCCGCAGTCGAGACGACCGCCGCCGCGCCCGCGCCCGAGGAGCCCGCCCCGGCCGAGTCCGGCTGCTCGCTCGTCAGGGTCGCCTTCGCCTTCGACTCCGCCCAGCTCGGTCCCGACGCGATGAACGCCCTGCGCGACAACGCGAAGTGCATCGCCGACCGCCACGCCACCGCGCTCCTCATCGAGGGGCACTGCGACGAGCGCGGCACCGCGCAGTACAACGTCGCCCTCGGCGCCCGCCGGGCCGAGGCGGTGCGCCGCTACCTCGCCGACCTCGGCGTGAAGGCGGCCCTCGACTCGGTCTCGTTCGGCAAGGAGATCCCCGTCGTGCAGGGCTCGAGCGAGAGCGCCTGGGCGAAGAACCGCCGGGCGGAGATGAGGCTCCCCGGCGAGAAGCGCTCCGACGGCATCGTCGTCGCGGGGCGGTGAGCGGAGCGGAGGGGGCGGCGGACGACGCCGCCCCCGTCACGCCGCCGCGAGCTCGCGCGCCACCCGGCGCGCGAACGAGCGGGCGTGGCCGACCTCCGCGTTCACCGCCGCGTAGCTCCGCCCCTGCCGCCGCGCCGCCTCTCCGATGCGCTCCCCCACGAGGTCGATCGAGACGAGCGCCTCGGCGTGGTCCGCGCGGAGCCTCCCGAGGATCTGGCGCAGGTCGCTCGCCGCCTCGACGCGCCGGTGGCCGGACTCGCCCGCCACCTCGGCGGGCTCGCCGAACAGCTCGCCGAGCCGCGCGCGCGCCCTGCGGCTGCGCAGGTGGCTGAGGGCGCAGTTGCGCGCGATGACGCCGAGGAGCGCCTCGTGCGAGCCCCGGGAGGCGTCGAAGCGGGGCAGGCCCGAGGCGAGGAACTGGACGAGGGCGTCCTGCGCGCGGTCCTCGACGTCGGGGTGGCTCGCGGGCAGCCGCAGCACGGCCGCGGCGGCGACCCGGGCGTGCGCGGAGAGCGCCGCCCAGCGGCCCTCCTCGGCGCGGCGCCGCAGGGCGCGGCCGGCGCGCAGGCGGGTGTAGGGGATGGGCTCCGGGTTCATGCGGTCTCCTGCTCGCGGGCGTGACGCGCCCGTCTCCCCTGAAACGCCGCCGAAGGCCTCCGCGGCCACCGCCGGAAGCGCCGGAGCGACGCAAGCGCCCGGGACCGCTGCGCTTCTTTCTGTCGTGGAGGTGTCGGAGCGGGCGCCCGTCCGCCCGGGCGCTCCCCGACCCCCCGGCGGTCGCCGGGGTACACTGCGAGCGGGATGCAGACCGGACCGGAGGCCCGCGCGCGGGCGGACGTGGAGCGGCTCGCCGTCGAGGTCTACGACGAGCTGCGCGAGCGCGTGCGCGCCATGAGCCGCGGGGCGCCCCCCACCCTCGCCGGCACGGCCGGGCTCCACACCGCGCTCGAGCGGATCCTGCGCCAGCGCACCCGCTTCCGCGACGCGCGCCACTTCACCGCCTACTGCCTGTTCCTCATCCGCCGGCAGTGGACCTCGCACTGGCGCGCGACGGCGCGGCGCCGGCGGCGGGACGCGGCGGCGGTGCTGCCCGTGCTCACGCTGCTCGCCGGCGAGCCCATCGCGCCGGCCGGCGAGGACGCGGTCGTCATCCTGGAGCTGCTCGCGCGGCTCCGCGCCGATCGCCACGTGGCGCGCCGGCGGCGCATCGCCCGCGCCGCAGAGTGCCATCTCCTCGCCGGCTTCACGCAGGCCGAGACCGCCGAGCTCTTGGGCGAGTCGAAGGCGATGGTGCAGCAGCGGCTCGCGTTCTTCCTCGCCTGGGCGCGCCTCGCGGTGGCGCCGGACCTCGCGCTCGTCGAGCGCGCCGTCCAGGCGGCCGCGGCCGACCGCCGCCTCTCGCGCGGCCCCGCCGTGGCCGAGGCGGCGCGGCGCTTCTACCTCGCCGGCGAGCCGCGGGCGGCCATCGCGGCCGCGCTGGCGGTCCGCCCGGCGCAGGTGGAGAGCGACCTCAGGCTCTTCGCCGCCTGGGTGGCGGCGCGCGAGGCCCGCGGCGGGGCGGGCGAGGAGGCGGCGCCGTGAAGTCCATCGGCGCGGACCTCGTCGTCGAGGTGGCGCTCAAGTACGACCGGGCCGAGTGGCCGCGGGTCGTCGCGGAGCTGTGCGCGGGCGACGCGGAGCTCGAGCGGCTCGTCCTCGCCCTGCTCGCCCACTACGACCGCCCCGAGGCGCCCCTGCCGGCGGGGCCGTTCCCCTGCGAGCTCGGCCCGTACACGCTCGAGCGCGAGCTCGGCGCGGGCGCCCACGGCAAGGTGTACCTCGCGCGGCGCCCGCCGCTCGACGGCTTCGTCGCGGTGAAGCTCCTCCGGCCCGGGCCGGGCATGAGCGAGTTCGTCGAGCAGGTGCGGCGCGAGGCGGGGCGGGCGCGGCGCATCCCGAGCGTCCACGTCGTGCCGGTGTTCGACGCCGGGCGGATCGACGGCGGGCCGTTCTACGTGGAGATGGCGGTGTGCGCCGATCCGGACGAGGCGAGCCCGGGCTCGATCCGCATCGGCACCTCGCTCCGCGACGCGCGCCCCGGCCCCTCCGCGGACGAGGCCGCGCGGCTCGTCGAGGACCTCGCCCGCGCCGTCCACGCCGCGCACCGCACCGGCGTCGTGCACGGCGACGTGAAGCCCGAGAACGTGCTCCTCACCCCCGAGACCCGGCGGGTGATGCTCGCCGACTTCGGCATCGCCACCTCGCTCGCGGCGCGGGCGGAGCCGGGCTCGACCCCTATCGGCACCGTGGCGTACATGGCGCCCGAGCAGTACCGGGACCGGCTGCCGCCCTCCGAGTCCTCCGACGTCTACACCCTCGGCGGCACCCTCTACTTCCTCCTCTGCGGCGCGGCCCCCCACGGCGGGCGCGAGCGGGGCGAGGACGGGCCCCCGCCGCCGCTCCCGGCCGCGGTGCCGCAGCGGCTCCGCGAGATCGTGGCCCGGGCGCTCGCGCCGGATCCCGCCGACCGGCCGTCCTCGGCGGGCGCGCTCGCCGACGAGCTGCGGCGCTTCCGGGCGCGGCTCCCCACCTGGCACGACCGCCGCAGCGCCGGCCGGCGCGCGCTCCTCTTCGCGCGGCGCCACGCGAGCGAGCTCGCCGCGGTGGCGGTGGTGCTCGCCCTCCTCATGCCGCTCGTGGTGGCGGGCTACCAGGTGTTCACGCGGCAGGTGCGCGAGCTCGCCGGCCGCGAGAAGGCGCTGCGGGTCAAGATCGAGGAGCTCGACGGGGCGCGCCGCGAGCTCGAGCAGGAGACCGCGCGGCTCGAGGGCGCGGCCGGCGCGAAGCAGCGCGAGCTCGCCCGCGTCGAGGCGCGCCTGCAGCAGCTCCCGAAGATGGACCAGGCGCTCGGCGCGGCGCGCGCGGCGGCGGAGGCGGCGCAGGCCGACGCGGCGCGGGCGGCGCTCGAGGAGCGGCGCGCGCTCGAGCGGCTCGCCGCGCTCGAGGCCGAGCTCGCCGCCGCGCGGGAGTCGGCCGCGCAGGCCGCGGCGCGCGAGGGGGCCGCGGCGCGCGAGGCGGGCCGGGCCGCGGGCGAGCGCGACGCCGCGCGCGCGCGGGTGGAGGAGCTCGAGGCGCAGGCGGCCGCGAGCCGCCGCGAGGCCGAGGAGCGGCGCGCCCAGCTCGAGCGCGAGCTGCGCGACCGCGAGGCGGCGCTCGCGGTCCTGCGCGCCGGGGCGGCTCACCCGCCCGCGCGCGAGGGACAGGCGGGCGAGCCGCGGCGCGAGCGGACCGTCACCCCCGCGTCGACCTCGACGACCGCCGCCCCGCGGCGCAAGCCGCCCGCGGCCGCGCCCGCCGGCGAGCCGACGCCCGTGCCGGTCGCGCCGGTCGAGGTCGCGCCGGCGCCGCTGACGCCGCGCTGAGCCTGGCGGTCGTCAGTAGGTGACGATCTCGTACTTCAGCCCCTCCGGATCCTTGAAGTAGAGCGCGTAGTAGCCCGCCGGCGTGTACTCCGGGTACTCGCGGGGAGGGCTCACGATCGTGGCGCCGATGGCGACGAGCTCCGCGTGCAGCCGGTCGACCTCGTCGCGCGACTCCGCCTTGAAGGCGAGGTGGTGGAGCGCCCCCGGCTTCCGGCGGTGGATCGCGTCGCCCGCGAACGCCCGCCTCGGCGAGGTGATCGCGAAGCACAGCCGGGGATGGCCGTACTCCACCACCTGGAAGTCGTGCCGCTCGACGGTGGCGCTCTTCCGGCGCTTCGGATCGAAGCCGAGGAGCGGCATGAGCCTGTCGTAGAACGCCGCCGCGGCGCTCAGGTCCTTCACGGTGATCTGGATGTGATCGATGACGGGCTGCATGGGGGCGCGCCGCGTGCGCGGGGGGTCAGAGCAGCACGATCTCCCGCTGGATCGGCGAGAACACCTTCGGGCCGTCCGCGGCGAGGAACACGTCGATCTCGGTGCGCACGCCGAGCCCCTCCGCGGGCAGGTAGATGCCGGGCTCGATCGAGAAGGCCAGGCCGGGCACGAGCGGGCGGGTGTCGTGGGTCTCGAGGTCGTCGAGGTTCGCGCCGTCGCCGTGGACGCGGGTCTCGATGGAGTGGCCGGTGCGGTGGACGAACGCGTCGCCATACCCCGCCGCCGCGATCCGGCCGCGCACCTCGCGGTCCACCTCGAAGCCGGCGAGGGTGCGCCCCTCGGCGTGGGCGCGGGCGAGGAGGGCGAGGCCGGCGTCGCGCGCGTCGGCGGCGACCCGGAAGATCTCCACGAGCTTCTCGGGCGGGTTCGATCCGCAGAACCCCACCCAGGTGATGTCGGCATAGACGTCGCGCGGCCCCTTGCCGCGCGCCCAGAGATCGATGAGGACGAGGTCTCCGCGGCGGATGGGGCTCGCCGTCTCCGGGGAGGGCGCGTAGTGCGGATCGGCGGCGTGGGCGTTCACCGCCACGATGGGCGGGTGGTCGGTCTCGAGGTCCGCGGCGGCGAACCGCTCGACGAGGAACTGCTGCACGTCGTGCTCGGTGAGCGTCCTCCCGAGCCGGAGCGCGTCGCCGATGCGGCCGAAGGCGGCGTCCTTCGCCGCGTCGATGGCGAGGAGCGCGCGGCGGTGGCTCTCCACCTGCGCGGGGTCGAGCACCGCGAGGAAGCGCTGCACGAGCTCCGCCGACGAGACCACCTCGACGCCGAACGACCGGACGAGCTCGAGGGTGCCGCCGTCGACGCGCGAGAGCGTGGGGATCGCGCCACCGGGCTGGTACTCCATCGCGACGCGCGCCCCCCTGGGCAGGGCGCCGAGCGCCCGCGAGAGCGCGCCGTGGAGCGACGGCCAGGAGGCATAGACCTCGCGGCGCCCCGGCACGTCCGGCGGGAACTGCGACTGCTCGATGGCGTGGACGAGGAGGACCGGCTCGCCCTCCCGCGGCAGGAGCAGGAAGAAGCGCCGGGTGAGCATCCTGCCGCCGAGGCCGAGGACGTGGAGCGCGGTCGGGTTCTGGCCGTGGAAGTCGTAGAGGAGCCAGGCGTCGAGGCGGAGCTCCGCGAGGGCCTGTCTCAGGGCGGGGAGGTCCATGGCGATTCCATAACGCCGCCGCACCCGGGGTGGGGGCCCATCCGAAGGAGGGGCGGGGCGGCTCGCCCCGTCAGATGGGCACCCGGTACCGCTGCGCCGGCCCGCGCTCCGAGGGGTGCGCGATCTCGTGGAGGCGGATCGAGTTCGTCTGGCCGGGCACGCCCATCGGCGACCCGTGCACGAGGACGACGCGGTCGCCGGGCGCCGCGAGGCCGTCCTCGAGGAGCCGGTCGGAGACCATCTCGGTCATGAGGTCCGCGTTCTTCACGGGCTCCATCACCTTCGGCACGACGCCCCAGTAGAGCGCCATTCGCCGGCGGATGGCCTGGTCCGGCGAGAACGCCACGATGGGCACGCTCGGGCGGAACTCCGCGAGGAGCCGGGCCGTCTCGCCGCGCAGGGTGAAGCAGCAGATCGCGACCGCGGCCGACACCGTGGCCGCCTCGCAGGCCGCGGCGGCGATGACGGTGTTCACCGGCGCGCCCTTCTCCGACGGGGCGATCGCCCGGATCCCCACCTCGCGCGGGAGCAGGCCGCGCTCCGCCTCGCGGATGATCCGGTCCATCATCTGCACGGCGAGGAGCGGGTACTTGCCGCTCGCGGTCTCGCCGGAGAGCATCACCGCGTCGGCGCCGTCCCAGATGCCGTTCGCGACGTCGGAGGCCTCGGCGCGGGTGGGGCGCGGGTGCTCGATCATCGAGTTCAGCATCTGCGTCGCGATGATGACGGGCTTGCCCACCGCCTTCGCCTTGCGGCACATCTCCTTCTGGAGCAGGGGCACGCGCTCGGGCAGGATCTCCACGCCGAGGTCGCCGCGCGCCACCATGACCCCGTCCGCCGCCGCGATGATGGCGTCGAGCCGCTCGAGCGCCTCGGGCTTCTCGATCTTCGCGATCACCGGGACGATCCGCCCGGCCTTCTCCATCTCCGCGCGGCAGAGGGCGATGTCGTCGGGCGTCCGCACGAAGGAGAGCGCCACGTAGTCGACGCCGTGCGAGATGCCGAAGGCGAGGTCGTCCTTGTCCTTCTCCGAGAGCGCGTCGGCGCGGAGGGCGACGCCGGGCAGGTTGATGCCCTTGTGCTCCCCGAGCAGGCCGCCCTCCACCACCTCCGCCCGGGTGCGCACGCCGTCGGTGGAGAGGACGCGCAGCTCGATGAGGCCGTCGTCCACGAGGAGCCGGTCGCCGGGGCGGACGTCCTCCGAGAGGTGCGGGTAGGTCGTCGAGACCATCCGCGCGTCGCCGTCGAGCTCCCCCTCGGTGGTGATGACGAGCTCCGCGCCGGACTCGAGCCGCACGCCCTCCTTGCCCGCCTTGAGCGGGCCGGTGCGGATCTTGGGACCCTGCAGGTCCTGCAGGACGGCGACGGCCTTGCCGAGGTGGCGCGAGGCGGCCCGGAGCCGGTCGAGCATCTGGGCGTGGTCCTCGTGGCGCCCGTGCGAGAAGTTGAGGCGCGCCACGTCGACGCCGAGGCCGATGAGCTTCTCGAGCACGGCCGGGTCGGACGAGGCGGGACCGAGGGTTGCGACGATCTTGGCCCGACGCATGTGAGGGCAGTCCTAACGCCCGGCCGCGAGCGCCGTCCACAGGGAACGCGGGGCGCCCGGCGGGGCCCGGGGTCCGGCGCACCCGCCGTTTGCCCGTCGGGTCCGCGCCTTGGTAGCGTCCGGAGCGATGTCGGACACGGTGCTCTCCCGCCGGCTCGCGAAGCTCCAGTCGATCCTGGACGTGGCGAAGGCGATGACCGCCGAGCGTCACCTCGACAGGCTGCTCGCGCTCGTCGTGGACGAGGGCGCGCGGGTCGCCGAGGCGGATCGCTGCACGCTCTTCCTCGTCGATCGAGAGAAGGGCGAGCTCTGGAGCAAGGTCGCCCACGGGACCGCGACGATCCGGATCCCGCTCGGCGCCGGCCTCGCCGGCGCCGTCGCCGCGACCGGCGCGCCCGTCCGCATCGACGACGCGTACGCGGACCCGCGCTTCGACCCGGAGGTCGATCGCGAGACCGGGTACCGGACGCGGACCGTCCTCGCGGTGCCGATGCGCAACACGAAGGGCGAGGTGGTCGGCGTGCTGCAGGCGCTGAACCGCCGCGACGGCGCCTTCGGCGCCGAGGACGAGGAGCTGCTCGGCGCGCTCGCCGGCCCCGCCGCCTCCGCGCTCGAGAACGCCGTCCTGAACGAGGAGATCGAGCGGCTCTTCGAGGGGTTCGTGCAGGCGGCGGTGGTCGCCATCGAGCAGCGCGATCCCACCACCGCCGGCCACTCGGGGCGCGTCGCGGTCCTCACCGTCGCGCTCGCGCGAGCGCTCGAGCACGCCCCTCCCCCGGCCTGGCGCGGCGTCGCGTTCGACGCGGCCGCCCTCCAGCAGCTCCGCTACGCGGCGCTCCTCCACGACTTCGGCAAGGTGGGCGTGCGCGAGCACGTGCTCGTGAAGGCGGAGAAGCTCCACCCCCACGAGCTCGAGCTCGTGCAGGCGCGCTTCGACCTCGCCCGCGCCGCGCTCGAGAACGAGCGGCTGCGCGCGCGCCTCGACCCCTCGTCGGGCTCGGGGCGAGCGGCCGTGGACGCCCGGTACGCCGAGCGCCGGCGCGAGCTCGAGGCGCTGTGGGAGGTGGTGCTCGTCGCGAACCGGCCGACGGTGCTCCCCGCCGAGGCGTCGGCGCGCCTCGCCGGGGCCGCCGGCCTGACCTTCGCCGACCCCCGCGGCGCCGAGCGGCCGCTCCTCACGCCCTTCGAGCTCTCCTGCCTCTCCATCCCGAAGGGCTCCCTCTCCGAGGCGGAGCGGAAGGAGATCGAGGGGCACGTCGCGCACACCTTCCGCTTCCTCTCCGAGATCCCGTGGACGCGGTCGCTGCGCCGCGTGCCGGAGATCGCCTGGGGCCACCACGAGAAGCTCGACGGCCGGGGCTACCCGCGCGCCGTCCCCGGCGAGGCCATCGCCGTCGAGACGCGCATGATGACCATCTCCGACATCTACGACGCGCTCACGGCGAGCGACCGCCCCTACAAGAAGGCCCTGCCGCCCGAGAAGGCGCTCGACATCCTCGGCGACGAGGCGCGCCGCGGGCAGATCGACGCCGCGCTCCTCGGCGTCTTCGTCGAGGCGGGCGTCTGGCGCGAGCCGGCGCGCCCGGCGTGACGGCGGGGGTGAGGGCGCCCGTGGCCGCGAAGCTGCCCCGCGCGTTCTACGCCCGGGACACCCGCGCGGTGGCGCGGAGCCTGCTCGGGAAGGTGCTCGTGCACGTGGACGGCCGCGTCCGCCGCGCCGCGCGCATCGTGGAGACGGAGGCCTACCACGGCCCCTCGGACCGCGCCTCGCACGCCCGCTTCGGCCCCACGCGGCGCGCCGCGATCATGTTCGGCCCGCCCGGCGTCGCGTACGTCTACCTCATCTACGGCACGAGCCACTGCATGAACGTCGTCACCGGGCCGGCGGGCTTCCCGTCGGCGGTGCTGCTCCGCGCCGGCGAGCCCGTGGAGGGCTGCCTCCACTCGACCCGCGGGCCCGGGAACCTCTGCCGCGCCCTCGCCATCCGGCGCGAGCACGACGACGGCCGCGATCTCGTGGGCGGCGACCTCTTCGTCGAGGAGGCGCCGCCGCCCGGGGAGCGGATCGTCTGCGCCCGCCGCGTGAACGTCGACTACGCGGGGCCCTGGGCGGAGAAGCCCTGGCGCTACGCGCTCGAGGGCAACCCGTGGGTGAGCGGGCCGCCCCTCGTGCGGCGCGCCCGCGTCACGGGGCCGGCGCCTTCGGGGCGGCCGGCGGCGCCGGCGCGGCGGGAGCCTCGGGCGCCGGCGAGGCCGGCGGTGCAGGGGGAGCGGCCTGCGGCGGCGCGGGCGGAGGCGACGGGGGCGGGGCGAGCTGCGCCGGAGGCTCGGGCGAGGCCGGCGCCTCCTGCGCGCCCGGCGCCTTCGGCGAGGTCGGGGGCTCGGCCGCGGCCGGCCACTCCGTCGTCGCCGGCGGGGCCGCCTCGGTCGACGCCGCGGGCGCCTCGCCGCCGCTCCTGAAGCGGCCCTGCAGGAACCGGCCGTCGCGCGAGTCGATCACGACCTGCGCGCGGTCTCGCGAGCCGAGGAGGTCCACGTGCCAGCGCCCCACGCTGTCGAGGTGCGCGTGCTGCACGCGGTCCACCTCGAGCTGGCGGTCGGCCGCGATCCGGAAGGCCGCCTGGACGGCCTCGTCGCGGGTGAGGATGCTCCCCGCGGGCGAGGAGACCTGGGACGACTGGGAGGACCGCGCGACGTGCCGGGGGTACGGCGGCGCGGGCCGGGCGTACGGATCGACGATGACGCAGCCCGCGAGCCCGGCGAGGAGGGCGGCGAGGGGGAGGGCTCTCATGTCGGGAAAAGTTACGCTATATGGGCGCCGTGCTCCACCTCTCCGGGCAGGACAGCCGCTCGCTCGCGCGCCGCGCCGGCATCCCCCTGGAGGACGCCCGCCGCATCGTGGGGGCCGTGATCGGCCGGGATCGCCCGCTGCGCGACGCGCGCAACGTGCGGCGCGAGGTGCTGGACCGGGTCGAAGGCCTCACCACGACGGGGGACCTCGTCGAGGTGACGCGCGTCGACGCGAAGGACGGCTTCCGCCGCTACCTGTTCGAGCTGCCCGACGGCGCGCGCGTCGAGGCGGTGCGGATCCCGCTCTACGACACGCACCACGTGGTCTGCCTCTCCTCGCAGGCGGGGTGCGCGCTCGGCTGCGCGTTCTGCGCCACGGGCGCCCTCGGCCTCGTCCGCTCGCTGCGCTCCTGGGAGATCGTCCGCCAGCTCATGAAGGTGCGGGCGGACTCGGCGCGGCCGGTGACGGGCGTCGTGTTCATGGGGCAGGGGGAGCCGTTCCAGAACTACGACGCGGTGCTCGACGCCGCCTACGCGCTCTGCGATCCCGCCGGCGCGCGCATCGACGCCCGCCGCATCTCGATCTCCACCGCGGGCGTCGTCCCGATGATCCGGCGCTACACCGCCGAGGGGCACAAGTTCAGGCTGTGCGTGTCGCTCAACGCGGCGATGCCCTGGAAGCGGCGCGCGCTCATGCCCATCGAGCAGGGCTTCCCGCTCGGCGAGCTCGTCGAGGCGATCCGCGAGCACGCGGCGCGGCGCGGGCGCGTCACCCTCGAGTACGTGATGATCTCCGGGGTGAACGTGGGCGAGGAGGACGCCTCCGCCCTCGGGGCGCTGTTCGAGGGCGTGCCCATCCGGCTGAACCCGATCGCCGTGAACGACGCCACGGGCCGCCACCGGCCGCCCACGGACGCCGAGTGGAAGGCGTTCCGCGACGCGCTCGCGCGGGCGCTGCCCGGGCAGCCGGTGGTGCGGCGCTACTCGGGCGGGCAGGACGAGCACGCCGCCTGCGGCATGCTCGCGTCGCGGGAGCGCTAGAGCCGCACGACGATCGCGCGGGTGACGACGAAGACCACCGCCGCCACCACCGCGGCCGCCGGGATGGTGAGGATCCACGCCCAGATGATGCGGCCCGCCACGCCCCAGCGGACCGCCCGCGCGCCGCGCGTCGAGCCCACGCCGACGATGGCGCCGGTGATGGTGTGGGTGGTGGAGACCGGGATGCCGTAGTGGGCGAGGGCGAGGATGGTGACGCCGCCGCCGGTCTCCGCCGAGAAGCCGCCGATCGGCTGGAGCTTGGTGAGCGAGTGGCCCATCGTCTTCACGATGCGCCAGCCGCCGAACAGGGTGCCGAGGCCGATGGCGGCGTGGCAGAGGAGCACGACCCAGAACGGGACCGGGAACTTCTCGGCCATGTGGGCGGCGGCGGCGCGGTCCGCCCAGATCGTGCCGTAGAGGATGAGGCTGATGATGCCCATCACCTTCTGCGCGTCGTTCGTGCCGTGGCTGAAGCTGAAGATCGCCGCCGAGACGAGCTGCAGCCGGCGGAACCAGTGGTCCACCCGGGCGGGCGTGTTCCGCCGCACGATCCAGGTGGTGAGGATCATCATCCCCGAGCCCAGCGTCATGCCGATGACCGGCGAGAGGACGATGAACGCCACGATCTTGAGGATGCCGCTCGGGATGAGGCCGCCCACGCCGAGGGCGGGCAGGGTCGCCCCGATCATGCCCCCCGCGAGCGCGTGCGACGAGGAGGAGGGCAGCCCCCACACCCAGGTCAGCAGGTTCCAGACGATCGCGCCCATGAGCGACGCGAACACGACGGTGAGGACGAGCGGCGTGCCGAGGGCGCGGAGCAGCTCGAAGTGGACGATGCCCTTGCCCATCGTCGCGGCGACCTTGAGCTCGACCCCCCACAGCACGGGCGCCGCCGCCACGAAGTTGAAGAAGGCGGCCCACGCGACGGCCCAGAGCGGCGAGAGCACGCGGGTCGAGACCACCGTGGCGATGGAGTTCGCCGCGTCGTGGAAGCCGTTGATGAAGTCGAACGCCAGCGCGACGAGGATGAGCGCGACGACGGTGGCGAGGAGCATGCGCGCGGGGCTCCGGGGTCGCTACGCGTGCTCGAGGACGACGCCCTCGATGACGTTCGCGACGTCCTCGGCGCGATCCGTCGCCGACTCGATGAGATCGATGATCTCTTTCCACTTCATGACGGTGAGCGGATCGTTCCCCCGCTTGAAGAGCTGGGCCATGGTCCGCCGCAGCAGGGTGTCCGCCTTGTTCTCGAGGACGTTCACCTCCTTGCAGGCGTCGAGGACCCGGTCCGGATCCTGCTTCATCGTGCGCAGCCCCTTCACCGCCTGCTCCATCTTCTCGACCTGCAGGAGCAGGACGTCGGCGAGCTCGCGCGCCTCGGGGAGCACCACGTCGATGTCGTAGAGGCCGAGCCGCTCCGCGGCGGCGTCCGCGAGATCGAGCACGTCGTCGATCCGCGAGAGCAGGCGGTGGATCTCGGACCGATCGAACGGGGTGATGAACTGCGTGTGGAGCCGCTCGAAGGCCCGGTGGGTGATGTCGTCCGCGCGGTGCTCGACGTCCTTGATGGCCTGGCACTTGCGAGGGACGTCGGTGAAGTCCTCGAGGAGCGCCTTCAGGAGCTTCGCGCCCTCGACCACCGTCCCCGCCTGCGCCTCGAAGTCGGAGAAGAAGTCGTCCGACCGGGGCATCAACCGCTCGAGCATCGCGCACACCTCCAAAGCTGGGCGGCGCGAACCATACCGATTTCGGGTGCGGAGTCAAACGGGGCGGGCGCGCCCCACCGCTCGGAGCGGAAGCGCCCCGATCGGGCCGGGCGGGCGATATCGCTGAGCTTTTGGATCGCGTCGCGCGCTTGCGGTACAAAAGGTCGAGGAGAGGGTTGCCCGGCCGCCGGGGCGCCATCCACATTCGAGCCGCCCGGGTGAAGGTCCGCCGCGGCGGCCCCGAGCGCGGTCCAGCATCCGGGGGGATGAGGCGCAGGAGGGTTTCGCAGCCCGATGAGGTTCGGCGCCAAGATCGCCCTGACGCTGATCGCGGTGGGCGTGCTGCCCGTCGCGCTCCTCGGCCTCGTCTCGTACACGGTGAGCCGCGACGAGCTGCAGCGCACCGTGGGCCGGATGCAGACGCAGGGCGCCGAGGACCTCGCCCTCTTCACGGAGCGCACCGTCACCGCCGCGGTGGAGAGCCTCCACCTCTCGACGGCGGCGATCCTCCCGCTCGACGACTTCTCCCGGGGCGAGCTCTCCCAGATCCTCGAGATCCCCTACCGGCAGCTCCCCGCCGTCTCGATCCTGGCCCTCGTGAACGACAAGGGCGTGCCGGTGGCGGGGCCGGTGTTCGAGCGCGCGCCCGAGCTCGACCCCGCCCTCGCCGGCCGCGAGCCGGTGCGCCCCGAGGACCTCGACGCCTTCTCGCGGCGGATGCCGGCGGCCCCGGCCCGGGCGGGCGAGACCGCGATGACGGCGCCTTACCGCTCCGGCCGCGGCGGGCTGCGGGTCGCGGTGGCCCACCGCCTCGGCCCGGGCCGCTCGATCGTCGCCGAGATCGTCCTCGCCGACGTGGAGGCGCGCATCGCCGAGCTGTCCGGCCCCGCCTCCGTCGCCTACCTCGTGGACGGCAAGGGCGAGCTCCTCGCCCACGGCGTGCGCGGCGCCGCGCTCACGGCCGAGGAGCGCCGCCTGTCCGACGTCGGGTTCTCGAAGCGCATCTCCTGGTCCCACCTCGTGCACCGCGCCGACGGCGCGAGGTGGCTCGCGGCCTTCGCGCCCGTCCGGCGGTACGGCTGGGGCGCCGTCGTCGCCCAGCCCATGGCCGTCGCCTTCGGCGCCGCGGAGCGCCTGCGCTTCTACACGTTCACCTGGGCGACGGCCGCGCTGCTCCTCGCCCTCGCGCTCGGGGCCGCCCTCGCGCGCCGCGTGACGCTGCCGGTGGCGCGGCTCTCGCGGGCCGCCGCCGCCATCGCCGCGGGCGACTACGTGGCGCGGGTCGAGGCGGCTGGGAAGGACGAGATCGCCGACCTCGGCCGCGCGTTCGGGCGCATGACGGAGGAGATCCGGCGCCGCGACGAGGAGATCCACGCCTTCAACGAGGAGCTGCAGGAGCGCGTCGAGGAGCGCACCGCGGAGCTGAAGACCGCGCAGGACCAGATCCTGCGCACCCGCCGGCTGGCGGCGCTCGGCTCGCTCGGCGCCGGCCTCGCCCACGAGCTCAACAACCCGATGACCGCCATCACCGGGTACCTCGCCATCCTGCGCAAGCAGCTGCCGCCCGGCCCGCAGGCGGACATGATCGCCACCGCGCAGGAGCAGGCGATGCGCGTCGGGCGGGTGGTCGAGGACCTCCGCAGCTTCGCCGACCAGGAGCGCACCGTCCCCGGCAAGCGCTTCTCGCTCCCGCGCACGGTGAACTCGGCGCTCGCGCTGTACGACGACCGGCTGCGCGCCGCGGGCATCGTCCTCGAGAAGCGCTTCGACGAGATCCTCCCCGACGCGCAGGGCGACCCGGTGCAGATCCAGCAGGTCGTCGCCCACCTCGTGGAGAACGCCATCAACGCCATGCCGGCCGGCGGGACGCTGCGGGTCAGCCTCGGCACGGTGGACGGGGACGCGCTCCGGCTGCAGGTGGTGGACACCGGCAAGGGGATCCCGCCGACGATCCGGGAGCGGATCTTCGACCCGTTCTTCACCACCAAGGAGCAGGCCGGGCAGGTGGGCCTCGGGCTCTCGGTGTCGCACAGCATCGTCGAGGCGCACCACGGCCGGATCCTGGTGGAGAGCGAGGAGGGGGCGGGGGCGGCGATCACCGTGCTCCTGCCCTCGGCGACGGCGGCGCACCTCGCGTGAAGCGGAGACGACCCATGGGCGACCGTACCGGACGAGAGCGGGCGGACGAGGCGCTGGCGCTCGACCTCGTCGCGCCGAGCCTGCTCCACGAGCTCAGGCAGCCGCTCACCGGCGCGGAGGCTGCGGCGACGCTCCTCGAGCGCGCCCACCGCGGCCTCGCGGCGCTCGAGGACTGGCGGCTCTTGCGCGCGCAGCTCGCGCGCCTCGGCGAGATCGCGAACGAGTACGAGGGCCTCCTCGCGCCGGGGGACGCGGCGCCGGTGGCCTTCACCGTCGGGCCGGTGGTGTCCCGGGCGGTGGAGCTCCTGGCGCACCGCGTGCGCCCCCTCGGCCAGCGCTTCCTCTTCGCCCGCGAGGACGGGGACCGCGAGGGCTTCGGCGCGCCGGCGGCGGTGGTCCACGCCGCGACGAACCTGCTCGCCAACGCGCTCGACGCGGTGGAGGGCGCGGCCGGCGGCGCGCGGGTCGCGGTGCGCGTGATCTCCGCGCGGGCGGGCGGGGTCGAGGTGCGCGTCACCGACGAGGGCGCCGGGATCCGGCCGGAGCACCGGCCGCGGCTCTTCGAGCCGAGGTTCACGACCAAGATCCCGGGGCGCGGCAACGGCCTCGGCCTGCACGTCGCCCGCCGCCTCATGGCCCGCTACGGCGGGGAGGTCTTCCTCGTCGACGCGCGCGACCCCGCGCGCCTGCCGTGGGCGGTGACGGAGCTCTGCATCGCGGTGCCGCCGCCCCCGGGAGGCGCGCCGTGATCTCGCGCTCGCTCCGCGCCCTCCGGACCGCCGCCGCGGCCGCCGCCGTCTTCGCCGCCGCCGCGGCGGGCGCCGACGACCCGCCGCGGGCACGGGCCGCGCCACCGCAGGCCTCGCCCCCGCCGCCCGTGGCGGCGAAGGCGCCCGGCCCCGCGCGCGCCGAGCCCCGCCCGGCGAGGTGGTCCGGCCCGGATCGCCCGCGCGTCACGACGGGCGTCCTCGTGCGCGCCGCGAAGCGCGCCCAGCAGCGCGACGCGGAGGCGTGCGGGCCGTGCGCGGCCCCGGGCGTGGAGTCCATCGAGATCGACTGGCATGCCGCGAGCGCCGCGCCCTAGCCGAGCGCTCGCGCTCGCCGTCCTCGCGGCCGCCGTGGCCGCGCGGGGAGACGCGCGTCCGCACGAGGACCCGGCGGCGGGCGGCGGGGCCCTCAGGATCGTGGCCGACCCGCCCCGCCTCCTCCTCGGGCGCGACGCGGCCGCCGAGCTGACGGTGACGGCGCCGCCCGACGTGCAGGAACTGCAGCTCACCGCGAGCGTGGGGCGCATCGAGGAGGTCCGGCGCCTCCCCGGCGGCGGGTTCGCGGCGCGCTACCGCCCCTCCGGCGAGCGCGTCCCCCAGGTCGCCATCGTGGCCGCGGTGGGGCGCACGCCGCGCGGCGCCGAGGACGGCTGGCTCGCGATCCCGCTCTCCGGCCAGGGCGACGCGAGGGTGCGCGCCGCGCCCGGATCGGAGGTCTCGCTGCGGATCGGCGACGAGACCTTCGGCCCGCGGCGGGCGCGCGCCGACGGCGTCGCCGTCATCCCCATCGTCGTGCCCCCGGGCGTCCGCGAGGCGCACCACGGCTTCCGCCCCATCGACCTGCGCATCCCCGAGACCCCCCTCGTCCACGCGGTGATCGACCGCGCGGTCGTCCATGCCGACCGGCAGGAGCGGATCCACGTGGTCGCCTACGGCGTCGCGCCGCACGGCGCCGCGCGGCGCGGCGACGCGCCGATCGTCGAGCCGTCCCGCGGCACGGTCGCGCTCGCGGCGCGCGAGCCGGGCGTCGTCGCCGGAGTCTGGACGCTCCCGCCCGGCCGCGCCGGCGAGGAGCGGCTCGTCGTGAGGCTGCCTTCGGCGCCGGCGACCCGCGCGGTGGTGCGGCTCGAGGCCGTGGCCGGGCCGCCCGCGGTGGTGGCGGTGTCGTTCGATCGGGACGCGCTCGTGGCGGGCGAGGCCGACGAGGTGGCCGTGACGGCGCGCGCCCTCGACGCTGGCGGGAACGCCGTGCCGGCGGCGCTCGAGCTGTCCGCCGACGGCGGCGTGCTCGAGGACGTGCGCGAGCGCGAGCCGGGGACGGTCGAGGCCCGCCTGCGGGTCGCGTCGTTCGAGGGCCGGGGCGAGCTCGGCGTCACCGCCACCGCGCCCGAAGTCGGGATCTCCGGCGCGCGCACGCTCCCGCTCAGGCCCGGAGCGCCCGCCGTCGTCCGCTTCGAGCGTCCGGACGGCGTCCTGCGCGCCGACGGAAGGCGCGAGGCGCGGCTGCGCGTCTCGGTCGCCGACGGCCACGGCAACGCGGTCGACGCGACACCCGCCGTGAAGGCGGAGCGCGGCGCGGTGCTCGGCGTCTCCGCCGCGGAGGCGGGGGGCTGGGAGGTGCGCTACGTGGCGCCGGAGGTCCCCGGCCCCGCGGTGGAGCGGCTCGTCGCCTCGGTCGGGCCGGTGAGCGGCGAGGCCCGGCGCGTGCTCCTGCCGCCGGATCCGCCCTGGGCGGCCGCCGCGACGGCCGGCGCGGCGCTCGACCTGCGCGGGCGCCACTCCGGCCTGCGCGCCGGGGTCGCGGCGGAGCGGGCGGCGGGGGCGTCGCCGCCCGCGCTCGCCGTCGATCTCGCCTGGCGGGGCGAGGCCGACCTCGTGGACGCGCGGTCCGGCGCCGCGCTGACCCTCCTCGCCGGGGGGTCGGCGGCGCGTGCGCTCGGTCCTAGGTTGGTGCTCCGCGGGAGCGCTTCGGGTGGGGCGGTCGTGGCGAGCGGCGGGATCGGGCCGGCGGCACGCCTCGCCCTCGCCGCAGGGATCCCGCGCGGGCCGGTCGAGCCGTTCGTCGAGGCGGCGCTCCTCCTCGCGGGGCGGGGCCAGCCCGGGGCGTTCGCCGCGGTCGGCCTCTCCGCGGGGGTCAGGCTGGGCTGGGAGGCGAGATAGATGTCCACGATCCTCATCGTCGACGACGAGCCCGTGATCCTCGACGTGTTCCGCCGCTTCCTCGAGGCGGACGGGCGCGAGCTCGTCCTCGCCGGCTCGGCGCGCGAGGCGATCGCGGCGGGGCGGCGCCCGGGCGACCTCGACGTGGCGCTCGTCGACAAGAACCTCGGCGACGGCTCCGGCCTCGACGTGGCGCGCGCGCTGCGGGCCGCGAAGCCCGACGTCGAGGTGATCCTCGTCACCGGCTACGCCTCGATCGACTCCGCGATCCAGGCCATGCAGATCGGCGCCTTCGACTACGTCACGAAGCCGATCTCGGACTACGAGGCGCTGAACCTCAAGGTCGAGAACGCCATCGAGAAGGTGCAGATGAAGCGCCGCCAGCGCGAGCTCGTGGCGCGGCTCGTGGAGAGCGAGGCCCTGCACCGCGGCGTGTTCGAGACCTCGACCGACGCGGTGCTCCTCCTCACCGACGACGGGCGGCTCGAGGACGCGAACCCCGCCGCGGAGCGGCTCTACGGCCGCACGCGCGACGAGCTGCGCAGGTGCCGCTACGACGAGCTCCTCGCCGCCGACTCGGACCGGGGCAGGCCGCCGGCGGGCTCGCGCGCGTACCCGGCGCGCCACCGCCGCGCCGACGGGTTCACGTTCCCGGTCGAGATCTCCGCGGGCGAGCTGCGGCTCGCCTCGGGAGGCCTGCTCGTGCTGTCGGTCCGCGACGTGTCGGAGCGGGAGCTCGCCGATCGCGCGCGGCGCGACCTCGAGCAGAACCTCCGCCAGGCCCAGAAGATGGAGGCGGTGGGGCGGCTCGCCGGCGGGGTCGCCCACGACTTCTCGAACGTCCTCGCGGTGGTCCTCGGCTACTCGGACCTGCTCGTGCGCGACCTCCCGCCCGGCGACGCGCGCCTGCGCGAGTGCGCCGACGGGATCGTCGAGGCCGCCCACCGCGCCGTGGGCGTGACGCGCCAGCTCCTCACCCTCTCCCGCAAGAAGCTCCTGCGCCCCGAGGTCCTCTCGCTCAACAAGGTGGTGCAGGACCTCGGCAAGCTCCTCGGCCGCACCCTCGGCGAGCGCATCGAGGTCGCCTCCCGGCTCGGCGAGGACGTCTGGCCGGTGGTGGCGGACTCGGACCAGCTCGCGCAGGTGCTCCTCAACTTCACCGTCAACGCGCGCGACGCGATGCCGGAGGGCGGTCCCATCGAGATCGCGACCGCGAACGCCGAGCTCGCCGAGGGCGCGCCCGACCTCGGCCTGCCGCCGGGTCGCTTCGTGACGCTCTCCGTGAAGGACGCGGGCTGCGGCATGACGGAGGAGGTGCGCGCCCGCATCTTCGAGCCCTTCTTCACGACCAAGGACTCCGGCACGGGGCTCGGCCTCGCGACGGTGTACGGCATCGTGCGGCAGGCCGGCGGCGCCGTCCGGGTGGACTCGGCCCCCGGCGCGGGCTCCACGTTCACGGTCTACCTCCCCGCCGCCGACGAGCGCGCGGCGCGCGCCGCGGCGCCGTCGCTGGCGCCCGCGCCGCGCGGCCTCGGGGAGACGGTGCTGCTCGCCGAGGACGAGGACGCGCTGCGGGCGCTGCTCGGGCGCGTCCTCACCGGCTCCGGCTACCACGTCATCTCCGGGCGGAACGGCGCCGAGGCGCTCGCCGCGGTGCGGGCGCGCGGCGGGCGCGTCGACCTGCTCCTCACGGACGTGGTGATGCCGCACATGTCCGGCACCGAGCTCGCCTCGGCGCTCGGCGGCGAGCAGCCCGGCCTGAAGGTGCT
Source organism: uncultured delta proteobacterium (assembly GCA_963737085.1). Lineage (GTDB taxonomy): Bacteria > Myxococcota > Myxococcia > Myxococcales > Anaeromyxobacteraceae > Anaeromyxobacter. Next base: position 425,010 of record CAVTRR010000009.1, on the reverse strand, counting down.
GTTCATGACCGGGCACACCGACGACCCGTCGCTCGCGGGCCGCCTGGGCGACGGCTCCGCCGAGCTCCTGCAGAAGCCGTTCACGAACGAGGCGCTGCTCCGCGTGGTCCGCCGCCTGCTCGGGCCGGCCCGGGCGATCGCCTGACTACAGCCCCGCCGGCTCGCCGTCCGGGGTGACGCCGGTGCGCGACGAGCGCTCGCGCCAGGATCGCCCGAGCGGCCGGTGCATCGGCGCCCGCGCCGTCGAGCGCATCTTCGACACCTGCTTGCGGACGTGGCGCCGCAGCCGGTCCGCCGCGTCGAGCAGCGCCTTGTACGCGTCGTCCGCGGTGCTCGCGACGTGCACGGTGCGCCCGCCCGGCATGCGGAAGGAGAGCCGGCACTCCTGGTCGACGCCCCCCTTCTGTTGCCGCGCGTCCCCCAGGTGCACCGACAGCACGGCCGCGGGGTCGTCGAAGAGGCGCGCGAGCGGGCGCGTCACGTGCTTGTCGAGGAAGCGGGGGAGGTCCCGCGGGAGGTCGAGGTGGTGGGCGTGGATCGTGACGTTCATGCCCACCAAGCTGGGCAGCGCGCATTAGACTCGCCCGGGTGACCGGCCGGCTCTACCTCGGCGACGCCGCCCTCCTCGACTTCGAGGCCGAGGTGCTCGAGGTGCGCGAGCACGGCGGGCGGCCCGCGGCCGTCCTCGATCGCACCGCCTTCTACCCGGAGGGCGGCGGGCAGCCGGCGGACCGCGGCACGCTCGGCGGCGTCCCGGTCGTCGACGTCCAGGAGGGGGACGGGGTCGTGCTCCACGTCCTCGGGGGGGCGTCGCCGGCCGGGCGGGTGGCGGGGCACGTCGACGGCGAGCGGCGGCGCGACCACGTCCAGCAGCACCACGGCCAGCACCTCCTCTCCGCCGCCTTCGAGGCGCGGGCCGGAGCGCGCACCGTCTCGTTCCACCTCGGCGAGGAGGTCGACACGATCGACCTCGACGTGCCGGCGGCCCGGCTCGGGCCGGCCGTCCTGCGCGAGGTGGAGCGCGCCGCGAACGACCTCGTCTTCCGCGACCTGCCCGTCACCGCGCGCGAGCTGTCCGCCGGGGAGCTCGCGCGGCTGCCGCTGCGCAAGGCGCCCGCGAAGGGCAGCCGGATCGTCGTCGTCGGCGACCTCGCCGCGGGAGAGATCGCCGACGCGTCGCCCTGCGGCGGCACCCACCCGCGCCGCACCGGCGAGGTCGGCGCCGTCGCGGTGCTCCGGGCGCTCCGCTGGGGCGAGGGCGCCCGCGTCGAGTTCGTGTGCGGCGGGCGCGTGGTGCGCGCGCTCGCGGCGGCGGGCGAGCGGCTCGCCGCCGCCGCGGAGGCGCTGCGCTGCGCGCCGGCCGAGGTCCCCGCCGCGGCCGCCCGCGTCGCCGAGGATGCGGCCGCGCGCAGGAAGGAGGCCGAGCGGCTCGGCCTCGCGCTCGCCGCGGCCGAGGCGGAGCGGCTCGCGGCGGCCGCGCCGGGCGCCGCCCCGCTGCGGGCGGTGGTGGTCCCGCCCGCGTCCGGCGCCGCGGCGTACGCGAAGGCCGTGGCCGCCGCGCTCGCGGCGCGCGGGCGCGTCGCGCTCGTCGGCGCCGTCGAGGACGGCCGCGTTCACCTCGCCTTCGCCCGCCCGCGCGGCCCCGGGCCCCACCTCGGCGAGCTCTTGCGCGCCGCCGCCGCCCGGCTCGGCGGCAAGGGCGGGGGCGCGCCCGACGCCGCGCAGGGCAGCGGCCCGGACGCGGCCGCGCTCGGCGCCGCGCTCGACGCGGCGCTCGCGTCCCTCGCCGACGGCTCACCCTGACGGCGCCGCCGCCGATCGACCATCGCGTCTAGCGAAGGACCACCAGCGTCGCTCCCCAGCCGCCGCCGTCCTCCTGCGCGGTGCGGAAGGAGCGCACGAGCGGGTGGCGCGCGAGCAGCGCCTCGACGCCGCGCCGCAGCGCGCCCGTCCCCTTGCCGTGCACGATCCTGAGCTCGCGCAGCCCGGCGGCGTGGCACGCCTCGAGCCACTCGGGGACGAGCTCGCCGACGTCGTCCGGCCGGAAGGCGTGGAGGTCGAGGGTGCCGTCGAGGGGAAGCGGCACCGGCTCCGGGAAGGGAGCGCCCTCGTCGGGAGGATCGTCGCGGCGGCCGGCCATCGTCGTTGCGGCGATGATAGCGTCCGCCCATGGCGCGCGCCCTCCCCGCCTCGCTCCTCCTCGCCCTCTCCCTCGCGGCGCCGGCCCCCTCCCGGCGCGGGCGGAGCCGCACCCGCTCCGCCACGACGTCGCCACCGACGGCGCCCTCGCCGCGAGCGGCTGGCTCCTCTACCTCTCCGCGGAGCTCGCGAAGGAGCACCTCGCGCCCTCGCGCTGCCGCTTCTGCGACGCGAACGCCCTCGACGCGGGCGCCCGCGACCTCCTCGCGTGGGACGACGGCGACGGCGCGCGGCACGCGTCGGACCTCCTCGCCTTCGGGCTCCTGCCGGCGGGGATGGCGGCGCACCAGCTGCTCGCCGCCCGGGGCGAGGGCGACCTCGAGGCGGGGCTCGTGGACGTGCTCCTCGTCGCCGAGGCGGCGGCGCTCGCCATGGACCTGAACCAGGCCGTGAAGTTCGCGGTGGGCCGGCAGCGGCCGTTCGTCCGCTACGGGACCGCCGCCGAGGCGGGGCGGCGGCCGGACCCGGACGACAACCTCTCCTTCTTCTCGGGCCACACCACCTTCACCTTTGCCCTCGCGGCCGCGGCGGGCACGATCTCCGACCTGCGCGGCTACGACAGCGCGCCGTGGGTGTGGGGCGTCGGCCTCGGCCTCGCGGCGACGACCGGCTACCTGCGCATCGCCGCGGACCGCCACTACCTCACCGACGTCCTCGTCGGCGCGGCGGTGGGGACCGCGGTGGGGATCGCGCTGCCCCGCGCGCTCCACGGCCGGGAGGACGCCGGCGCGGGGGCGCCCGCCCCGGTCGCCCGGGTGACCGCGGTGCCGCTCGGCATCGCGATCGTCTTCTAGCCCGGGGTCGCCGCCGCGGGGACGAGCTCCAGCACCCGCTCCGGCGGCCTCGCCACGATCGCCCGCTCCCCCGCGACGAGGATGGGGCGCTCGAGGATGCGCGGGTGCGCGGCGAAGGCCTGGAGGAGCTCGCCGTCCGGCGTGCGGTCGGAGAGACGCAGCGCCTGGTACTCGTCGGCGTCGGCGCGGGCGACCTCCCGGGGCGACGCGCCGAGCCGCGCGAGCAGCGCCGCGAGCTCCTCCGGCGAGGGCGGCTCCTCGAGGAAGCGCCGCAGCACGGGCTCGATCCCGCGCGCCTGGAGCAGCTCCAGCGCCCGCTTGCAGGCGCTGCAGCGCGCGTCGAACCAGAGGACGTACTCGCCGGACATGCCCCGGCGGAATATACACCGGACCGCCTGGACCTCGCCGGCCACCTCGGACGCCTCGCCGCGCTGCTCGCCGCCGAGCGGGACGAGGAGCGCCTGCGCTTCGCGGAGGCGCACGGGAGGCTCTCGCTCGCGGAGCGCGAGGCGCGCGGCGTCGCCCTCGGCGACGTGGAGGCCTCGGACGAGGCCGCCCTGGCCGGCCGCACCCTCGTGACCTTCGGCCGGGGCGGGCGGCCCCTCGGCGGCGCGCGCATCGGGACGGGCAGCCTCGTGGCGGTGACGCTCCGGCGCGAGGCGCGCGAGGACGCGCCCTCCGGCGTCGTGGCCCGGCGGACCCGCACGTCGGTCGCCGTGGCGTTCGACGAGCCGCCGCCCGACTGGGTCACCGACGGCCGCGTCGTCCTCGAGCTGCAGCCCTCGCCCGTGACGTGGGAGCGGCTCTCCTCCGGGCTCGCGCGGCTGCGCGACGAGAAGGCCGGGAAGCGCTGGCACGGGGTCCTCTCCGGGACGCCGCCGCGCTTCCTCGCCGTCGCCCGCGGCCCGGCGCTGGACGACGCGAGGCTGAACCCCGAGCAGGCGCGCGCGCTCGACCTCGCCGATCGCGCCGAGGACCTCGCCCTCGTGCACGGGCCGCCCGGCACCGGGAAGACCACCGTGCTCGTGGAGGTGATCCGCCGCGCGGCCGCGCGCGGCGAGCAGGTGCTCGCCGCCGCCCCCTCGAACCTCGCCGTGGACAACCTCGTCGAGCGGCTCGTCGCCGCCGGGCTCGGCTGCGTCCGGCTCGGCCACCCCGCCCGCGTGCTGCCGGCGCTCCTCGAGCACACGCTGGAGGCGCTCGCGGAGGAGCGCGAGCCCTCGCGGATCGCCCGCGGCCTCGTGGAGGAGGCGCTCGCCCTGCGGCGCTCGGCTGCCAGGCGCAAGCAGAAGCGCGGCCCCGGGCGCTTCAGCGCCTCGCGCGAGCAGTGGCGCGACGCGCGCGCGCTCCTCGCCGAGGCGCGCGCGCTCGAGGCCCGCGCCGAGGCCGAGGTCCTCGACCGCGCCCAGGTGGTGCTCGCGACGCTCACCTCGCTCGACGCCCCACCCCTCGCCGGCCGGCGCTTCCCGCTCGCGGTGGTGGACGAGGCGACGCAGGGGGTCGAGCCGGCGCTCTACCTCGCCCTCCTGCGCGCCGACCGCGCGGTGCTCGCGGGCGATCACCTGCAGCTCCCGCCCACGGTCCTCTCCGCCGCCGCGCAGGCGGGCGGCCTCGGCGTCTCGCTCTTCGAGCGGCTCGTGGCGCTCCACGGCGACGGCGCGAAGGTGACGCTCGCCGAGCAGCACCGCATGAACGCGCGGATCATGGCCTTCCCGTCGGAGGCGCTCTACGGCGGGGCGCTGCGCGCCCACCCGGCCGTGGCGGACCGCGCCGTCGACGGCGCGCCGCTCGAGGTGGTGGACACCGCCGGCCGCGGCTTCGAGGAGGAGACGCCGGAGGGATCCGACTCGAAGCAGAACGCCGGGGAGGCGGAGCTCGCCGCCGCCGAGGTGCGCCGCGTGCTCGCCCTCGGGATCGCGCCCGCCGACGTCGCGGTGATCTCGCCCTACGACGCGCAGGTGCAGCGCCTCAGGCAGCTCCTCGCCGCGGAGGTCGAGGCGGGGCTCGAGGTGGACACCGTGGACGGCTTCCAGGGGCGCGAGAAGGAGGCGGTGGTGGTGTCCCTCGTCCGGGCGAACGAATCGGGCGAGGTGGGCTTCCTCGCCGACGTGCGCCGCATGAACGTGGCGCTCACCCGCGCCCGCTCGAAGCTCGTCGTGGTGGGCGACGGCGCGACGGTCTCGCGCCACCCGTTCTACGAGCGCTTCCTGCGCCACGCCGAGGCGGCCGGGGCCTGGCGGAGCGCCTGGGAGCGCGACCCGCCGTAGCCCCGCCTTCCCGCCGCCCGCCCGCGCGCCGTAAGCTCGCGCCGATGATCCGCAGCACCTTCCGGCTCGCCCCCGGCGTCGGCCCCTTCCTCGAGTCGCGGCTCTGGGGCGGGGGGATCTCCACCTGGGACGACTTCCCGCCCGAGCCCCGCGTCGCCCTCTCGCCGAAGGTGGACGCCCGGGTGCGGGCGGCGATCGCGAGCGCGCGCGCGGCGCTCGCCGCGGGCGACGCCGAGGCGCTCGCCGCGATGGTGCCCCGCGCCGAGCGCTGGCGGCTCTACGCCGCCTTCGCGGAGGACGCCGCCTTCCTCGACGTCGAGCTGGACGGCGAGGCGCTCACCGCGGTGGGCTTCCTCGACCGGGACGGCCCGCGCGTCCTCCTCGCCGGCCGCGACCTCGAGCGCTTCCCGGAGGCGGCCGCGCGCTGGAAGCTCCTCGTCACCTTCAACGGCCTCGCCTTCGACGTGCCGGTGCTCCGCCGCGCCTTCCCGGGCTGGCGGCCGCCGCGCGCGCACGTGGACCTCTACCCGCTCTGGCGGCGCCTCGGGCACCGCGGCGGGCTGAAGCTCCTCGAGGCGGAGACCGGGGTGGGCCGCCCCGCCCACCTCGCCGGGCTCGACGGCCGGGACGCGGTGCGGCTCTGGCGCGCCCACCGGGCGGGCGACGCGGGCGCGCTCCGCCTCTTCGCCGAGTACAACCTGCACGACGCGGTGAACCTCCGCACCCTCATGGACCTCGGCTACAACCGCATGATCGAGCGGCTCCGCCTCCCCGCGCCGCCCGTGAAGGTCTCGGAGCGCGGCGACTTCCGCTACGACATGACGAAGGCCCTGCTCGCGCTCTAAACCAAGGTTCGCGATTCGCGATCACTTCGTGATCGCGAAGTCGCGCCTTGGTTTAGAGAGATCGAGACGGGGGCTGGCCGCCCCCGCCCCGTCGAGCGAAGCTCGCCGGGGCCCCACCCCGGCTGCGCGCGGACTCCCGCGCGGGCGCGGCTTCGCCGCGCTGTTCGCGAGTCGTGATCGACCGTTCAGATCGTGGCGGCCGGTCCCGCCCGAGGTTACGGTGGAGCGTGCCTCGTGCCCCGAAGCGGCGCGCCGTCGCCCTCGCCGCGCTCGGCACGGCCGCCTTCATGACGCTCACCGCCTTCTCCCAGCCCCGCCGCCCCGACGGCCGCTTCGTGAACCTCGACGGCTCGTCGCCCCTCGGGCTCCGGGCCGTCCTGCGCTGGTCGATCTGGGACCGCCTGACCGGCAAGCGGCGCGTCTCGCCCGACCGCGCGCCCGTCCCCGCGGTCGCGCCGGACCTCGCGCTGCTCCGCACGCCTCCGGCGCCGGGCGAGCCCGCGCGAATCACGTGGCTCGGCCACGCCTCCTTCCTCGTGCAGCTCGACGGCGTCTCGCTCCTCGTCGATCCCGCCCTGAAGCCGTCCATCTTCGGCGGCATCGACCGGAACGTCCCTCCCGGCGTGGCGATCGCGGACCTGCCGCCCATCGACGCCGTGCTCGTCACGCACGGCCACTACGACCACCTCGACCTCCCGACCGTGCGGGAGGTCGGCGCGCCCGTCGTGGCGGGGCTCGGCCTCGAGCGGTTCTTCCGGGATAGGAAGCTCTTCGCGACCGAGCTCGGCTGGTGGTCGTCGACGCGCGTCGGCCCGGTGCGGGTGACCTTCGTGCCGGCTCGGCACTGGAGCCGCCGCGGCGTCTTCGACACGAACCGCACGCTCTGGGGCGGCTTCGTGATCGAGGGCACGCGCGCGACCGTCTACCACTCGGGTGACACCGCGGCGTTCGAGGGCTTCGCCGAGATCGGGGCGCGCTTCCCCGCGATCGACGCGGCGCTCCTCCCCATCGGCGCCTACGACCCCGCCTGGTTCATGAAGACGATGCACCTCGACCCCGAGCAGGCGCTCGCAGCCTTCGACGCCCTCGGGGCGCGCACGTTCGTCGCGATGCACTGGGGGACGTTCAAGCTCACGGACGAGCCGCTCGACGAGCCGCCCGTGCGCCTCGAGGCGGAGCGCGTCCGGCGCGGCCTCGCGAGGGAGCGGGTCCGGGTGCTCGCGGTCGGGGAGTCGATGGAGGTCGCGCGCGAGGCGGGGCGCGAGGGGATGGCGCCGGCGGTGGAGTGAGCTTCGGCGGGCGCTTGCGGCCCGCCCGGGCCTCAGCGCGCAGGTGTGCCCTCCCCACCCACCCGGGCGGCGCGTTCTCTGGCGGGCGAGTTGCAGATATCCTGTGACGACAGCACGCCGCGTCGCTCGCGGCGGCGGTCCAGACCGGCCGAATGGCGCTTCGCCCCGAAACTCCCAGCGTTTCCCGCGCCGCGGCGGGCCCGGACGTTCTCGCCCGCATCCTCGGAGTCCCGCGCGGGCGTCGCCTCGGCGCGACAGCGTTGCCGCGGTCGGCTCGCGTGCTCGGGGCGCTGGCGCTCGCCGCGGCCGCCCTGGCCTGCGATCCGTACGTGCAGGGGAACGGCGTCTACCTCGAGGTGGTCCGCGACCCCGGCCCGTTCGCCGGCGTGCACGTGGACGACCGCATCGAGGTGACCGCGAGCGTGGTCGCCGGGGACGTGCACACCGTCCGCGTCAGCAGCGACGCGAACGTGCTCGACTACGTCAGGACCGAGGTCCAGGCGGTCGACGTCCGCGGCGAGTCCGTGGGCGTGCTGCGGATCTGGGTGGACGAGCCGGGCGCCGGGGTCGACCCCACCATCCCGATCCGCGCCGTGATCGAGGGAGGGAGCCTGCGCTACCTCGACGCCATCCGGGCCTCGCGGCTCGAGGCGCGCGACGTCGCGGCGCCCGACCTCGACGTTTCCGGCTCCGAGGGCGCCGACGTGGTGGTGAAGGGGCTCGGCGGCACCACCCTCCACGCCACGCTCGCGGACGCGACCGCGGACCTCGGCGCCTGGGCGGTGCAGTACGCCGACGTGATGCTGACCGGGCGCTCGAGCCTCGACCTGCGGGCGAGCCTCACCGTCGCCGGCGAGGCGCACGGCACGAGCACGCTCGAGAACCTCGACCCGGCCGGCGTCTGCGACGTGCAGGTGTTCGACAGCGCCGCCGTCACCTGCGGGCCCCCGCCCTAGCGCTCTCCTGGCGCCCGCCCGCCCGCCGCGCAGGCGAGGGTCGATATTCCTCCCCTCCGCCGCTAGAATCCGCGGCCTCATGACCGAGAAGATCACGCCCGAAGTCGTGGCCCGGCACGGGCTCAAGCCCGACGAGTACGCGCGCGTCCAGCAGCACCTCGGCCGGGAGCCGAGCCTCACGGAGCTGGGCGTCTTCTCGGTGATGTGGAGCGAGCACTGCTCCTACAAGTCCTCGCGCGTGCACCTCAAGACGTTCCCCACCTCCGGCCCGCGCGTGCTGCAGGGGCCTGGGGAGAACGCCGGCGTCGTGGACCTCGGCGACGGGCTCGCCGCGGCGTTCAAGATGGAGAGCCACAACCACCCGAGCTACATCGAGCCCTACCAGGGCGCGGCGACCGGCGTGGGCGGCATCCTCCGCGACGTCTTCACGATGGGCGCGCGGCCCGTCGCCTCGCTGAACGCGCTGCGCTTCGGCGACCCGGCGCACCCGAAGACCGCCTACCTGCTCGAGGGCGTGGTGGCGGGCATCGGCGGCTACGGCAACTGCATGGGCGTCCCCACCGTCGGCGGCGAGGTGATGTTCCACCCGTCCTACAACGGCAACTGCCTCGTGAACGCCTTCACGCTCGGCATCCTGCCCGCCGACAAGATCTTCCGCGGCACCGCGGCGGGCGTCGGGAACCCCGTCATGTACATCGGCGCGAAGACGGGCCGCGACGGCATCCACGGCGCCACCATGGCCTCCGCCGAGTTCGACGCCTCCACCGAGGAGAAGCGGCCCACGGTGCAGGTGGGCGACCCGTTCATGGAGAAGCTCCTGCTCGAGGCCTGCCTCGAGCTCTTCCAGACGGACGCGGTGGTCGGCATCCAGGACATGGGCGCGGCGGGGCTCACCTCGTCGTCCGTGGAGATGGCCGGGCGCGGCGGGAACGGCCTCGACCTCTTCCTCGACCAGGTGCCCCTGCGCGAGGAGGGCATGACGCCCTACGAGATCCTCCTCTCCGAGTCGCAGGAGCGCATGCTCCTCGTCGCCGCCGAGGGGAAGGAGGAGGTCGTCCGCCGCATCTGCGAGAAGTGGGACCTCGACGTCGCCGTGATCGGGCGCGTCACCTCCAGCGGCCGCTGGAAGGCCCACTGGCACGGCCAGGTGGTCGCCGACCTCCCGGTGGACCCGCTCACCGAGGGGGCCCCGAAGTACGAGCGGCCCATGACCCCGCACCCGGCGCTGCCCGCGCTGCACGCCTTCGACCCCGCGACGCTCCCCGAGCCCGACGACCTCGGCGCCGCGCTCCTGCGGCTGCTCGCGCGCCCGACCATCGCGTCGAAGGAGTGGGTGTACCGGCAGTACGACCACATGGTCCGCCTCGTCGGCGCGGTGCGGCCGGGCGGCGACGCCGCGGTGGTGCGGCTCGCGGTGGAGAACGAGACGCACGCGACGAAGGGCATCGCCCTCTCGGTCGGCGTGAACGCGCGCTTCTGCTTCCTCGACCCGCACCTCGGCGCGATGCACGCCGTCGCCGAGTGCGCGCGGAACATCGCCTGCGTGGGCGGCGAGCCCATCGCCGTCACCGACTGCCTCAACTTCGGCAACCCCGAGAAGCCGGAGATCATGTGGCAGTTCGCCGAGTGCGTGCGCGGCATCGGCGACGCCTGCCGCGCGCTCGGGACGCCGGTCGTCTCCGGCAACGTCTCGCTCTACAACGAGACCGAGGGGCAGGGGATCCTGCCGACGCCCACGGTGGGCATGGTGGGCCTCGTCGAGCCCGTGGAGCGGAGCTGCCAGAGCGCGTTCCGCCACGCGGGCGACGTCGTCGCGCTCGTCGGCTCGCTCCAGGGCGAGGTGGGCGGCTCGGAGTACCTCGCCGCGGAGTTCGGGAAGGAGGCGGGCCGGCCGCCCGCGCTCGACCTCGCGCGCGAGAAGGCGGTGCAGGAGACGGTGCGCCGCGCGATCCGCGAGGGGCTCCTCTCCTCCGCCCACGACTGCTCCGACGGCGGCCTCGCCGTGGCGCTCGCCGAGTGCTGCGTCATGCACGACGCGCCCGCCGACGGCTCGACGCCGCCCCACGTGGGCGCCGCGGTGCGCGTCCCGTTCCCCGCCCGCAAGGACTTCGTCCTCTTCGGCGAGGACGCGAGCCGCATCGTGGTCTCGCTCCCGAACGCGAACGCCCGGCGCTTCAACGAGCTCGCCCAGGAGTGCGGCGCCCCGGTGATCCGGCTCGGCGTCGTGGGCGGCGACCGGCTCGAGATCCAGGGCGCGCTCTCGGTGCCCGTCGCGGAGCTCGCGAAGGCCTGGCGGGACGGCATCCCGAGCGTGCTGCGGCGGGATGCCGCGCACTTCTCGCTCTCGAACGCCTGACGTACGCTCGGTGCGGGGCGTACCTCACCCAAGGGTCACGCTCCGAGTGGACGAAGGGGCCGGGTTCCGCGAACATCAGGCGGCGCTGTCATTGCAGGGTCGAGGGGTCGATGGCCGCCGCCGAGTACGCCTGCGTCTTCGTGAGGCCGCCGCGCGAGCGGCTCCCCGCCGCCGAGCGGCTCCTGCGCGCGCTGCCCGCGTACCTCGGCGGCGCGGCCGGCGAGTGCGACCTCTACCACAGCGCCGCGTCGGGCTATCTCGCCGCGATGCTGCGGGCGGCGCCCGAGGCGTTCACCCTCGACGCGCTCGCGCGCCTCGCCTTCTGGTCGGCGCGCCTCGGCGCCCGAGGCTTCCCCGTCGCCGCGCTCTCGTCCGGCACCGCGGATCAGCTCCGGGCCGAGCTCCGCCTCTGCGAGCGCGTCGTGCGCGCGACGCCCCTCGACCGGCTCGGCGACGTGGTCGCCCGGTTCTTCGCGGAGATCGGCGGGAAGGGCTACCGCCCGCCGCCCCCCGGGCCGCCCGTGCTCGGCGTGGACCTCGACGGCCCCGGCGGCGAGGGCGCGCGCTACCAGCCCGGGCCCCGCACGCTCTTCGTCGCGGGGACGCTCGGGCCGCCGCCCGGCGACTCGCTCACGATCTCGGTGCGGGACCGGAGCGTCCCGGCCCCGGTGGAGGGCCTCGCCACCGTGGTGGAGGTGCGGAGCCGCGAGCAGGCCGGCCCGGGCCGGCCGGCGGGGTTCACCCTGCGCATCGAGATGCCCGCGGCGCTGCACGAGCTGCTCGCCGCGAGCGAGCGGGCCCGGCCGCACGCGGCCGACCGGGCGGCGCCGCGCTTCCCGGTGAAGGCCCCGGTGAAGGTGACGCCGGTGGCGACCCCCATGGCGCGCATCGCCCTCGCGCGGCCTCCGCAGCCGCCGCCGCGCGCGCGGGTCGAGTACGCGAGCGACCAGGAGCTCGCCGCCGACTGGATCGAGAACCTCTCGCACGGCGGGGCCTTCGTGCGGACGCCCCAGCCGCTCCCCGAGGGCGTCGAGCTCGCGCTCGAGCTCGCCCTGCCCGACGGCGCGCGGCTCGAGACGAAGGGGGTCGTGGTCTTCGTGAACACGAAGGGCATGGGCGTGCGCTTCGTGCTCTCCCCCGAGCAGGACGCGCTCCTCGCCGCGGCCATCGCGCGGATCTCGGCGCGCCCGCGGCGCGCGCTCGTCGTGGACGACGACGGCCTCGTGCGCCTGATGCTCGCCGACGCCCTGACCGCGCGCGGCTTCGAGGTGCTGATCGCGGCGGACGGCGACGCCGGGCTGCGCACGCTCTCCGAGGAGCTGCTGGCGCTCGACCTGCTCGTCACCGACGTGCGCATGCCCGGGATGGACGGGGAGACCCTCATCCGCACCATCCGCACCGCCGGCGGCGAGTCGGAGCTCGCCATCGTGGCGATGAGCGCGCGCCTCGCGCCGGGCGACGAGGAGAAGCTCGAGGCGGCCGGCGCGGACGCCGTGCTCGACAAGACGCTCGGCGCGGAGCTGACCGCGCAGGCCGCGGACGCGGCGCTCGAGCGGAAGCGGATGGGGCAGCGGGCGGACGCGGCGTAGCGCCGGGCTCAGAGGCTCTCGCACGCGCGCTCGACGGGGAGCGCCCCGGAGACGCTGGCGAGGCCGTCCGAGATCTCCGTCGCGAGCGTCGAGGTCTTCGACTGGCACACGAGCGAGACCGCGGCGAGCTCCAGGGAGAGGGCGCACTCCGAGGGCCTGCAGACGAGCGGCTGGGCTGGCGTGACGAAGCCGGCGGGCGCCGCCCGCACGTCGAGCGGATCGCCGTCCGGATCGCTCCAGCGCGTGGGGACGACGGACGTCCTCGCGGAGGCCGTGGCGTAGTAGGTGAGGCACTCGGCGCCGCCGGTCCGGCAGCACCCTCCCGTGCTCGTGCACGAGCCCGAGACGACGTGGGCGGCGACCGAGGTGATGGCCGGGGGCCGGTTGCCGATGGTGAAGGTCACCGTGCTCGTCTGCTCCGCGGCCGTCCACGGGTCCTGCACCTGCTGGCTGACGACGTGGGTGCCGGCGAAGTTCCCCACGGCCGGCGTGCCCTGGAAGGCGAGGACGCAGTCGGCGATCGCGCTGCGCGGGCCGGCGCCGCCCTCGACGGCGAACGCGGCGCACTCCGGGTCCCCGGTGGAGGCCTCCGGGGCCTGCCGGAGCGGGTCGCCGTCCGGATCCGACCAGGACGAGAGCGGCACGCTCGCCCGGTACGCCTGGGCCGCGGCGTCGTACGCGTGGTTCACCGAGAACGCGGCCGGCGTGGAGACGAGCGAGGGACGGCGGTTCGCCACGACGACGGGCCACACCTCCGAGGTGGCGGCGTCGTTCACGTCGGTCACGGTGAACGCGATGGAGCGCTCGAGCCCCTCGCCGCCGATGAGGTAGAGGGCGTCGTCCGGCGCGCCGTACGGCACGGCGATGGAGAAGGCGACGCGAGGCGGCCCGTCGAGCACTGCCCCCGAGAACGTCGCGTCGCCGTCGCCCGCGTGGTGCCACGCCACCTCGGGGCCGAAGAGGGCGTCCCCGTCGGGGTCCGACATGGTGAACGGGATCTCGCCGTTTGCCCTGAAGGCCGTGCCCTCGAAGGCGTGGTCGGGGTCCGAGAGCGTCTTCTGCACGACCGGCGCCCGGTTCCCGACGCTCACGCGCGTCACGGCGACGCCCACGACCCCCGCGCCGTCGCGGGCCTCCACCCGGAAGATCCAGTCGCCCGAGATGGCCTGCCCGTCGGTCTCGATCGACACCGACGGCGCCGAAACGAGCGCGCTCGGGGAGAACACGACGCGCCGGCCCGCCTCGAGCGGCCGGTTCGCGGGAGGCTCCACGGTCCACGCGAAGGCGAGGTCGGGCGAGTCGATCGACGGGGCGGCCGCGGAGAGCGTCACCTCGCCCGCCGGAGCGCACCGCGTCGGCAGGGGCGTGCAGAAGTGCTCGAGGACGAGGTCGGCGCCGGCGGTGACGAGGGGGTCGCCGTCGAGCGGCACGACGTCGAACTCCTCGGTGTGGCTCGCGCTCCGCGCGAGCCGGTCGGTGACGGTGAGGTCCGCGGCGTAGCGCCCGGCGCAGGCGAAGCGGACCTTCGCGAGCGGCTCGGCGCTCGCGACCTCCGGCGCCGCGCAGGGCGCATCGACCGCGCGGAAGGTCCACCCCCACGCCGCCACCGCGTCGTCCGCGTCCGGATCCGCGCTCCCGGACCCGTCGAAGGTCAGGAGCACGTGGGTCTCGAGCGCGGCCTGCGGGAGCGCGAGGGCGGCGACCGGCGGCGCGTTCGCGACGCACGCGCGCGCGACGCAGCGCGCGTCGGCGGGGCACTCCGCGGCGCTCTCGCAGGCGTGCGGGGCGGGCGCCTCGGACGAGCAGGCGGCGAGCGCGATCGCCACGGCGAAGGTTCCGCTCCGGGAATTGCTCGGCATCGAAAGAAGCCTCCTGCTCCACGTGCGAGCGGGCCGATGGTAGTGGCTCCGGGACTGATCGTGAAGCACGGCCCGTGCGCCTGCGAGCCGCGTTCCGGCGCGATCCCGCGAAACCGCCAAGGATTTCGGTGGCGAGGGAGGCGACCGCGGTGCGGCGCGCGGCCCACCGGACGCGCCGCGGACCGTCATCCACTGTGCGTCCGGGCCGCACCCTCCGTGCTCACGAGGCGCTGCGCGCGCTGAGGCCCGAGCCCGCCCCTTGCAGTGGCGCGCGAGGTGTGCTGAACGTTGGCTCTTCACGCGAAGTCCGACCCTGGAGGCCGAGCCCGAACATGGCCCTCACCGGCGTGCTGACGCTGTCGCTCGCGCTCCTCGCGGGCGCGGGCGAGGACCGTTTGCTGCTCTGCCGTCCGAAGGTGGCCGGCGACGCGGCCCTCGCGCGCGCCGACGCAGTCGTCGACGCCGGCAGGAAGAGCCGCCGCTTCCTCGACTACGGCGTGGTCTGCGAAGACGTCGCCGAGAGCGCGCGCGCGGCGCGGCGCGCGGGCCTCGGCCACGTCGTGTGGGGCACCGCCGAGGGGCGCGTGGACGGGAGCCGCTTCGTCCTCGTCCTCGCCGACGCCGCCACCGAAGGGGTGCGCGCGCAGCGGACGCTCGAGGTCCCGCCGGGCGCCGACGCGGTGCGCCCGGTGGGGGACGCGCTGGGCCAGCTCCTCGCCTCGCTGCCGAGAGGGCCGGGACCGCGCCCGGCGCACGTCGCGGCCTGGGCGGTGGCCGGCGCCGGAGCGGTCGCGGCCGTGGCCGGGATCGTCGTGGCGGGGCGGGCGCGCGACGCCGCGGACCGCGCGAACCGGGCCACGGATCCGGCGGCGTACACGAGCGCCCGCGCCGAGTGGCAAGACCGGCGGACGACGAGCGGCGTCCTGCTCGGGGCCGGCGGCGCGGCCCTCGCGGCGGGGCTCACCTGGCGGTTCGCGTTCTAGGAGGAGGCGATGGAGCGCACCTTCGTCATCGTCGTGATCGCGGCCCTGGGCCTCGCGTGCAGCTCGGTCGACGAGCGCGACGGGTGCTCGGCGAGCGCCGACTGCCCCGCCGGGCAGTACTGCGCGCGCACGGGGGACGGGAACGTGTGCTGGGCGGACGCCGTGGCGCCGGTCGTGACGGGCGTCGCGGCGAGCTGCGCGGAGGCGGGCGGGTGCCGCCGGGACTCGGTCCTCCACGTGACCGCGACGGTGACGGAGGCGACGAGCGACGTGCTCGACGCCACGGTCGCGCTCGACCTGCCCGGCGGCCCCACCGTGCCCATGGCGCGCGACGGCGCGCAGTGGGAGGCCGAGTCGACCTGCGCCGCTTCCCCTTCGAGCACTTCGAGCGGAGCGTCGTCGCGACCGTGACGGCGCGCGACGGCGCGCGGAACGTGAGCGAGGTGGCGTCGGCCGCGGGCGTGAGCGTGACGAGGCTCAGGTGGACGTACGACGCGGGCGTCCCGATGACCGCGCCTGCGGTGATGGACGACGGGACGGTGGTGGTAGGAGGCTCTCGGCGACGAGCGGTCAGCTGCTCGCCATCACGCCGGACGGTGACGCAGAAGTGGTCGCTGCAGCGTGGGCAGGGACCGCGTTCGTCACCGCCGCGCCGGCAATCGGCGAGCACGCGATCTGGGTGGGGAGCGAGGACTTCACGCTCTACGGGGTTGAACTCGACGGAAGTAGCGTGAAAGCCGGCGTGGGGGTGAACGCAGGCGGTGGCATCAAAGGTTCCGTTGCGGTGCTATTCGCGGAATCGAAGGAGTGGCGCGTTCGCGACCTCGAGCGGGCGGTTGCGGCCTCGAGTCGCCAGCACGACACCATCGGAATACGCGATAGCAGGGCCGATCCGGAGTGTTCTCGGTAGGGCCGGTCGTAGCGCTCGACGGACGAGTTTATGCAGCGACGACGACTGGCGTCTCGGTGCGCGTACCGTCTCAATACTTCTGCAGCGCTCACGCTGACCGATTCTGCCGAGCGATGGTCCGCGGGAATCGGACGTGCTCCGCTTCAGTCGCAGATGGATGCGGCGGGAGCATGTCTGGACTGGCGCACATCGAAAAGCTCGGGAAGACGGTTCCCGGACGATACAGCCGGTGACCTGCACGTCGATAGCGACGCTGCCGGCCCGCATAATCGATTCACCCGTGATCCTCGCGAGCGGCGACGTCATTGTGGGAGACCAAAGCGGCCTTCTTCACCGGTTCACTCGGCCGGGCACCGAGTCTGGAGCGTCAGCCGAACCTCGGCGCACCGCCGCCGCTGCGCCGCTTCTCGCCGGGCGACCTGATGCGTCCATTCATCGTTCCAACGAAGGGCGGAAAGGTCTTCGCGCTCGTGGTGACGGAACGGAGGTACGTGGTCCACTTGCCGATTGACCGGCGAAGTCTCTGCGACCAGGGAATCTGTACACGCCGGCGGGGCAGATCGAGCCCAGTCATGAGCACCGCGTACTTTGCCGCAGCGCAACGGCAAGCTCTTCGCTGTCGTCGTCGACGGCGAGCTCGACGCCTCCGCCCCCTGGCCGAAGGCGTTCCACGATCCGAAGAACACCAACCGCGCGGGGCCGCAGCCGTGATCCGCGCGGCCGCCATCGCGGTCGCGCTGCTCGCCGCGAGCTCCGGCGCCGCGTTCGAGAAGCTCGGCGTCGTCGCCGTCGCGGATCCGCCGGCGGGGCCGGACGCCGACCTCGCCGAGCTCGCCCACCAGCTCCGCGCCGCCTGCCGCGACCGCGTGGGCGGCGTCGAGGACGTGCCGACCATGCGCGCCCGGCTCCTCGGCCAGACCTCCAACGCCACGCTCTCCGAGCTCGACCGCGCGTACGGCGGCGCGCTCGCCGTCTACCAGAACGGCGAGTTCGAGAGCGCGCTCCGGACGCTGCACGCGATCGTCGAGGACCTCGAGAGCCTGCCGGAGACGGCCGACTCCTACTCGCAGTGGACGCGGGCGCAGCTGCGGCTCGCCCACGCGGCGCTCACCATCGCGCGCGACGCCGAGGCCGAGGAGGCGTTCTTCGCGCTCGCGAAGACGGACGTCACGATCGCCGCGGACCCGGAACAGTACTCCCCCACGTACCGGCGCCGCCTCGACGCCGTCCGCGCGAAGGTGCGCGCCATGCAGGCCAGGCGGCTCACGGTCACCGCGGAGGGGCGGGAGGGCACGGTCTTCGTGAACGGCCGCCCCATGGGGACGACGCCGCTCGCGCTGTGGCTCTCCGCCGGGTCGTACCGCATCGGCGGCGCGGCCGACGGCCTCCGCGTGCCGAGCTTCCGGATCGACCTGGGGGGCGAGGGCCGGAGCGTGGTCCTCGACTTCGCGCTGGCCGAGTCGCTGCGGGTCAACGCCGGGCCGGGGCTCGCGCTGCCGGTCCCGCGGCGGGGCGACGGGATCGTCCGCGCGGGGGCGTGGCTCGGGGTGGACCGGGTCGTCGCCGTGAGCCGCGTGTTCGAGGGCGAGGCCGCGTTCCTGCTCGGCTCGATCTACGACGTGCGGCGCGGCGCGCTCCTGCGCGAGGGGAGCGTGCGGATGGCGGCGGGGAGCGTGCCCGCCGCGAACCTCGGCGCGCTCGCTGCCTTCCTTCTCACCGGGCAGTCGTCGCGCGACGTGAAGGACCGGACCGAGACGGCGCGGGAGCGGACGCCCGTCGCGGCGGCGCCGGCGCCCGCGGCGGAGCCCTCCGCGGAGCGGACGGCGGCGGTCGAGCCCCGGAGCGCGGTTGCCGCCGAGCCGCAGGCGCGGCGCGCCGAGGAGCCGTCGCGCGCCGTGGACAATGGACACCCGCGCGCCGAGTCCGCGGGGTTCGCGGCGGCGGCGGTCGCGGCCGTCCCCGGGCCGGCGCCCGCACCCGCGGCGAGCGCGCCGCCGGGCCGGCTCCCCGCCGCGGTCGACGCCGGAGCAGCCGCGAGCCCCCCGGCCGCCTCGCCGCCGCCGGCGGCGCCGGCCCCGGCTCCGGCGGCCCAGCCTGCCGCGCCGGGCGAGGCGCTCTCGCTCGCCGCCGTCCTGCCGGCGCGCGACGAGCCGTCGCCGGCCGTTCGGGCCGTACCCATCGTGAACGCGGCACCCGGGCGGCACGGCTGGCTGCGGCGGGGAGCGATCGGGAGCGCCGTCCTCGCCGCGGGGTTCGCCGGGCTCGGCGTTCAGCAGGGGCTCGCCGCGCGGCGCGCCTACGCCGACGCCGACGGGATGGTGGCGGGCGGCGTCTTCCTGGCCGGGTCGTCGGCCGCCGACGTGGCGCGCTACCACGCGCTCCAGGACGACGGCGACTCCGCGAAGCGGAACGCCTGGATCTCCGCCGGCGCGGCCGCCGTGTTCGCCGCCACCGCCGGCGTCCTCGGCTGGAAGACGATGGACCCCGCGGACGAGCCGGCCGCGATCGCCTTCCGCTTCTAGCCCGTCCCAACTCGGAGCGGCGCGTCCTCCCCCGCCGCGGTAGAAGGTTCGCCGCGCGCCGCGCGGGAGCCTCCATGGATCGCTACTCCAAGACCTTCACCGTCCGCTGGGCCGACTGCGACGTGAACGGCCACATGCGGAACACCTCCTACTCGGAGTACGCCATCGACACGCGCATGGCGTACCTCTCCGAGAACGGCTTCCCCTTCGAGAAGTTCGTGGCGAACGGGATCGGGCCGGTGCTGCTCCACGAGTCGCTCGACTACCTGCGCGAGGTGCCGCTCGGCGGGACGCTGGTCGTGGACCTCGCCGTCGTGGGCCTCTCGCCGGACCTCTCCCGCTTCAAGTTCGAGCACGACATCTGGCTGCCGGAGCGGAAGAAGGCGGCGCGCATCGTCCTCTACGGCGGCTGGATGGACATGGCGAAGCGCAAGCTCCGCGTGCCGCCGGAGGATCTGCAGGCCCTGCTGCGCGCCTCCCCGCGGGGCGAGCCGTTCGAGGAGCTGAAGCCGCTGCGCGCCGGGCGGTGAGCGCCGCCGGGGGAAGGCGTCAGGGCGCGCGCGCGGGCACGGTCGCGGACCGTGGCGTCGCGCGCTCGGCCGCGAGGCGCACCGCGTCGCCGAGGCGCGCGGCGAGGCCCGGGCCGAAGTAGGTCCGCACGGTCTCGCCCTCGCCCGCGGCGATCCGCTCCGGCGCCTCGACGTAGCCGAGGTAGCCGCCCGCGAGCGAGACGATCTCCGCGCCGGCCGGGAGGCCCTCCCGCCACGCCGCCGCGACCGAGGCGACCGGCTCCGCCGGCACCGCGACGAGGAGGGCGTCGCCGATCCGCACCGCCTCCACGCGGGCGGTCGCGGGGAAGACGCCGTGGGCGAGGTTCCCCGCGGCGGGGCGGAGGAAGGCGGGGGCGGCGCCCGGGTCGGGGTCGGGGAGCGTCGCCTCTACGGCCGCGTACGCGAGCACCGTCGCGCCGGCCGGGGCGCCGGCGGGGAGCGCGGCGATCCGCTCCGAGAGGGCGCGCGCGAACGCCTCGGGCGTCGAGGTGGGGCCCCGCACGCTCTGGTCGCCGAGCGCGCCCTCGACGAAGAGCCGGACCCCGTGGCCGCCCTCGGCCATGAGCCGCCCGGGCCAGTCGCCCGAGAGCTGGCGGTTCGCCTTGCCGAGGATGGTCGCGTGGGCGGGGAAGACGACGAGCTCGGCGACGGGGGCGCCGTCGGGCCGCTCGAGGCGGACGGCGGTGAGGCCTCCCCCCGCGGCGCCGCCGGAGCGGCTCCGCGCGAGGTCCGGCGCGGCGCCGCGGGCGACCGCGACGCGCGCGGGCGCGAGCGCCGCGTCGGCGCGCCGGATCGCCTCGGCGATGCCGGCCGCGATGGCCGCCGCGGCGCGGGGGTCGAAGGGGCCGGTGGCGAGCCGCTCGCCGAGCGGGTGGCGCCAGAACCCCCCGGGGCCCGCGTGGGTGTGGGTGGCGGCGATGACGAGGCCGCCGAGGCCGAGGTCGGCGACCGCCGAGGCGACCTCGGCCTCGAGCGGCTCGGGGACGAGCATGATCTCCGCCGAGACGAGCGCGACCTTGAGCCCCGGCGCGGCGAGGACGAGCGCGCGCGCGCTCAGAGGGTCGCGGACGCCCTCGCTGCGGTAGGAGAGGCGCGCATACCCGGCGATGGGGACGCCGGCGGGGAGGTCGAACGTCACCCCCGCGGCGCCCGCCCGGAGGGCGCCCGCCCCCTCGCCCGCCTGGACGACGCGCGGCGGCGCCGCGGGCTGCCGCGCGTGCCAGGGCAGCGACGCCGCGCCCAGGAAGACGGCCGGGATCGCGAGCGCGACGCAGGAGGGCGCCGAGCGCGCCGCGGCCGGGGAGCAATTTCAAGCGCGGATCGTTATACTCCGCCGCCTCATGGGGTACGACGCCGTCTTCGACAAGCAGAAGGAAGAGTGCGGGGTCTTCGGCATCTGGGCCCTGGGGCGCTCCGAGGACGCCGCGAACTACGCCTACCTGGGCCTGCACGCCCTGCAGCACCGCGGGCAGGAGTCGGCCGGCATCGTCTCCACCGACGGCGAGACGCTCCACGTCCACCGCGCCATGGGGCTCGTGGCGGACATCTTCGACGCGGACGTCCTCGCGACGCTCAAGGGCGGGGCGGCCATCGGCCACGTCCGCTACTCGACGACGGGCGGCTCCCACCTCAAGAACACCCAGCCGTTCGCGGTGCAGTACGCCGGGGGCGCGGTCGCGGTCGCCCACAACGGCAACCTCGTCAACGCCGAGGCGCTCCGCGCCGAGCTCGAGGGGGCGGGGTCGATCTTCTCGGCCTCCACCGACACCGAGGTGATCATCCACCTCATCGCGCGCGCCCGCGCGGCCGGTCCCTCCGGCTCGACCGAGCACCTCCTCGGGGCCATCCGCGAGGCGCTCGGCCGCGTCGTCGGCGCGTACTCCATCGTCTTCCTCACCCCGAAGGCGCTCGTCGGCGCCCGCGACCCGATGGGCTTCCGCCCCCTCGTCCTCGGCAAGCTCAAGGGCGACTTCGTCCTCGCGTCCGAGACGACCGCCCTCGACCTCATCGAGGCCGAGTACGTCCGGGAGATCGAGCCCGGCGAGATCGTCATCATCGACGGCTCGGGCCTGCGCAGCGAGCGCCTCTTCCCGGGGCGGCCCCAGCCGGCCCAGCTCGGGCGCTGCGTCTTCGAGCACATCTACTTCGCGCGGCCGGACTCGGTGCTCTTCGGCAAGTCGGTGTACGCGGCGCGCCACGCGCTCGGCAAGCGGCTCGCGGTCGAGCACCCGGCGGAGGCCGACCTCGTCATGCCCGTGCCGGACTCGGGCGTGCCGGCGGCGATCGGCTACTCCGAGCAGAGCGGCATCCCCTTCACCATGGGGCTCGTCCGCTCCCACTACGTCGGCCGCACCTTCATCGAGCCGCAGCAGTCGATCCGCCACTTCGGCGTGAAGCTGAAGCTCAACGCGCTCAAGGACGTGCTGAAGGGCAAGCGGGTCGTGGTGATCGACGACTCCATCGTGCGCGGCACGACGAGCCGCAAGATCGTGAAGATGATCCGCGCGGCGGGCGCCTCCGAGGTTCACCTGCGCATCAGCTCGCCCCCCACCGGGTGGCCCTGCTACTACGGCATCGACACGCCGACGCGGCAGGAGCTCATCGCCTCCACCCACACGGTGGACGAGATCGCGAAGTACGTCACCGCGGACAGCCTCGGCTACCTCTCCCTCGACGGGCTCTACGCGGCGCTCGGCGAGGACCGCAAGGGCTTCTGCGACGCGTGCCTGTCGGGCGACTACCTCATCGAGTTCCCGCGCCGCCCCGTCGCCGCGGCGCCCCTGCGCGTCGTCGGCACCTGACGCGGCGATCGCCCGGCGGGGTCGCGGCGCGCGATTCGCGCCGCGGCGCGGCGGCGCTCGGCTAAGCTCGCGGGCGTGACGCTCGGCCCGGACGGACCCAGGATCGCGGACGGCGCGGTCCTCGTGTACAGGCTGTTCGACGTCGCCGACGCGGTGGACCTCGCCGCGGCGGAGGCGGCCGTCGCCGCGCCCACCTCGCGCGTCAAGCTGGAGGGCGCCCAGTCCGGCTCCGCCCTCGAGTTCCCGCGCCCGCCGCTCCACCTGCGCCTCGGGCCGCGCGAGGTGCCGCTCCCCTCCGGGCCGCGCCAGGGCGTGGCGAGCGCCCACGTCTTCGACTACGGCGTCGTCTCGATCCGCTACGACCTCGCCATCGCGCCGGGCACCCCGCTCGCGGCGCTCGTGCCGCTCGCCGAGGAGCTGTTCGTGGACGCGACGCCGGCGCTCGACGCCGCGGCGCGGCGCGAGGCGGAGGACCTCGCGCGCGCGCTCGGCGGCGCGCTCGAGCGACCCCACGCGTGGGAGGGGCTCGAGAGCTACCAGGTCTTCTTCGTGCGCGGCTTCGAGGGCGGGACGATCCCGGCCGCCGAGCTGCTCGAGTCAGCCCCCATCCCGGAGCTGCTCCTCGGGGAGACGAGCGAGACGCCGCTCTCCCGCGCGGAGCGCGGGGAGGTCCTGACCCACCACCTCACCTACCTCGAGGACGACCTCGCCGTCCTGCACTGGAACAGCGCCCTCGTGGTCGAGCCTTCGGGGGTGGAGGACATCCCCGACCTGCTCGAGTTCGCGACCGCCCACCTGCTGGAGCTGCGGTATTACGACGCGCTCCTCGACCGCGAGCTGCACCGCATCTACGACGAGATCGAGGCGGGGGGGAGCCCCGTCGCGAACATCTTCACCCGGCGCTACCGGCGCCTGCAGCGCGAGACGGCCGCCCTGCTGGTGGAGCTGTCCGAGATGATCGAAAGGCTCGAAAACGCGGTGAAAATCGTGGGCGACTTCTACCTCGCCCGGCTCTACCAGAGCGCGGTGCGGCGCTTCCGCCTCCCCGCCTGGCAGGAGACGGTCCTGCGCAAGCAGAAGCTCGTCGCCGACGTGAACGACCTCATCGGCGGGGCCGCCGACACGAGCCGGGCGGAGCTCCTCGAGCTCGCCATCATCCTCCTCATCATCTTCGAGATCGTCGCCGCCTTCACCTGAGGTGGCCCTCGCGCCCACCCCCCGATCCTCACGGGAGGCCCATTTTGCAGGGCGATCGTGCGTCGGGTTAGTTGACGGGCCGATCCGGAAGCGATATCACCCGAGCCAATTCGCCGCCGGTGCGGCGTGCGACAGGAGGGATGCCCTACATGACGCAGGCTCAGTTCTTCCAGGCGGTGGCCGAGAGCTCGCAGTTGGGGAAGGCGCAGGTGCGGGCGGTCTTCACGGCGGTCGAGGACGTGGTGATGAAGAAGCTGAAGGGCGAGGGCAAGATCCCCCTCGGCGGGCTCGGCGCGGTCAAGCTGGTCGACCGCAAGGCCCGCATCGGCCGCAACCCGGCGACCGGCGAGCAGATCAAGATCCCGGCCAAGACGGTCGTGAAGATCACGCCGTCGAAGTCGATGAAGGATACGTTCAACAAGAAGGGCAAGAAGTAGCCCGACGCGGCAGCCGCGCGAGCTTCCACGCCCGCCGGCCCCCCGGGTCGGCGGGCGTCTTCGTTTCCGGGGAGTGCACCCATGGTAAAGATCGTCCCGGCCGACGACGAGACGCTGCGCGCGAAGGGCTACGCGCTCCGGCACGCCGTGTTCGTGGTGGAGCAGGGCGTGCCCGCAGAGCTCGAGCGGGACGAGCACGACGACGCGGCCTTCCACCTCGTCGCGCTCGTGGGCGACCGGTGCGTGGGGACCGGGCGCCTCGTCCGGCAGGCCGGAGGGGTGGGGCGCATCGGCCGGATGGCCATCGCGGCGGGCTTCCGCCGCCGCGGCGTCGGCGCGCAGCTCCTCGAGGCGCTCGAGGCCCGGGCGCGGGCGGAGGGGCTCGTCGCGCTCGAGCTGCACGCGCAGCTCTACGTAGAGCGCTTCTACCTGCGGCACGGCTACGACGAGGTGGGCGGCGTCTTCGAGGAGGCCGGGATCGACCACGTCGCGATGAGGAAGCGGGTCGACTGAGCCGCGGCGTCAGCGGCCGATGTGCAGGAGCGTGCGGACGGTGGCGATGATGTCCGCGAACTGCACCGGCTTCTGGAGGTAGACGTCGGCCCCGAGGTCGAGGGCGCGCGCGCGGGCGTCGGCGCCGCCGGCGCTGATGACGAGCACCGGGATGTCCATGAGGTTCGGGTCGCACTTCACCCGCTCGACGAGCGAGAAGCCGTCCATCACCGGCATGTAGATGTCGGCCATGACGAGGTCGATGCGGGGCTTGTCCTCGAGCCGGAGCAGCGCGTCGTGGCCGTTCCCGGCGTACTCGACGACGACGTCGACGCCGGCGGTGCCGCCGCGGAGCTTGCGCAGCGCGTACTCGTACATCTCCACGACGTGAGCGTTGTCCTCCACGACGAGGACGCGGAAGGCGCGGGGGCCGGGCCCGGCGGTGGGGCGGGGCGGGGCGGGGACGGCGCGCGCGGAGGGCGGGCGCTCCGCGGCGGCGGCGGCGGCGCGCGCGGTCTCGACCAGGCGGGCGAACTTGTGCCGGTCGTCGATCCGGTCGAGCGGTATCTTGACCGCCACGCCGGCGTGGCCCTCCGGCCCGGCGGCCCGGCGGCGCACCACCTCCACCTCGACCTCGAACGCGTCGAGGAGGCCGGGGAACCCGATCTGCAGCGGCACGCGCTGCCCGGGGGCGAGGGGGCGGTCCGTACGGATGAAGAGGCCGCCGGCGGAGAGGTTCTCGGTCGCGTCGCGGAGCCCTTCCGGCGTCGCCGGGTACTCGACCCGCAGGACGAGGGGCACGCGCGGATCGCGTCGCTTCTCCTTTCCGCTCATCGGACGCGCGGCAGTATAACGCGTCGAGAACACGCAAAGTGGGCTCGTGCCGTCCTTGACAATCGCACACCCCCTCACTAGCCTGCCCGGGCTTTCGCCCCACTTCTCGGACCCTTATGCCCAATCCAGCGCCGCTCGGTGCCGTCTCGGAACTGCCGCGGGAAAAGGTCGAGCACTTCGACCGCGAGCTCGCGGCCATCGTGAAGCGGTACCCGCCTGATCGGAAGGCCGCGGCGATGCTGCCCGCGCTGCGCCTCGGCCAGGAGATCTTCGGGTACTGCTCCACCGCCGTCCAGCAGCTCGCCGCGGATCGCCTCGGCACCTCTCCGTCCCGCGCGGAGGAGGTGGCGACGTTCTACGTGATGTTCCACACGCAGCCGCTCGGCCGGCACCTCGTCGAGATCTGCACGAACGTCGGCTGCTGCCTCACCGGCGGCGAGCGGATCTTCGAGCACCTCAAGAAGAAGCTCGGCGTCGAGAACGGCGGCACCACGGCCGACGGCCGGATCACGCTCCGCGAGGTCGAGTGCCTCGGCTCGTGCGGCACCGCGCCCGCGATGCTCCTCGACGAGGAGGAGATGATCGAGCGGCTCGACATCCAGAAGGTCGACCAGATCGTCGGGGGGCTCAAGTGAGCGAGACGCTCATCCTCACGAAGCGCTGGGGAAAGCCCAGCTCCGCCGCGCTCAAGGGGTACCGCGAGGACGGCGGGTACGCCGCGCTCGACAAGGCGCTCGGCCTGGACCCCGCCGCCATCGTGGACGAGGTGAAGAAGTCGAACCTCCGCGGCCGCGGCGGCGCCGGCTTCGCCACCGGCCTCAAGTGGACGTTCCTCCCGAAGGACGTCCGCCCGCGCTACCTCACCATCAACGCGGACGAGTCCGAGCCCGGGACGTTCAAGGATCGCTACATCATCGAGCACGACCCGCACATGCTCATCGAGGGCATCGCGATCACGTGCTACGCCCTCGACATCCACCTCGCCTACGTCTACATCCGCGGCGAGTTCCCCAAGCAGGCGCGGATCCTCGAGGAGGCGATCGCGGAGGCGCGCGCGGCGGGGATCATCGGCGCGAAGCTCCTCGGCAAGAAGGACTTCGACCTCGAGATCCACGTGCACCGCGGCGCCGGCGCGTACATCTGCGGCGAGGAGTCGGCGCTGCTCGAGTCGCTCGAGGGGAAGAAGGGCTACCCCCGCCTCAAGCCGCCGTTCCCCGCGCTGGTCGGCCTGTGGGGCAAGCCCACCATCATCAACAACGTCGAGACGATCGCGAACATCCCCTGGATCGTGCAGAACGGGGGCCCCGCGTTCGCCGCGCTCGGCACCGGGAAGACGGGCGGCACGCGCCTCTTCGGCGTCTCCGGCCACGTCAACCGGCCGGGCGTCTACGAGAAGCCCGCCGCCTATAATCTGAAGAAGCTCCTCATGGAGGACTGCGGCGGGATCCCGGGCGGCCGCGGCATCAAGGCCGTCATCCCCGGCGGCTCCTCCTCGCCGGTGCTGCGCGGCGACGAGATCGACATCTCCCTCGAGGTCGACGCCGTCAAGGCGGCGGGCTCGATGTCCGGCTCCGGCGGCATCATCGTCTTCGACGACTCCACCTGCATGGTCCGGGCGCTCGCGCGCATCTCCAAGTTCTACGCGGAGGAGAGCTGCGGGCAGTGCACCCCCTGCCGCGAGGGCACCTCGTGGATGGAGGGCATCGTCGAGAAGATCGAGCACGGCCACGGCACCGCCGCGGACGTCGAGAAGCTCGAGCAGCTCGCCGGCAACATCGGCGGCAACACCATCTGCGCCCTCGGCGACGCCGCCTCGATGCCCGTGCAGTCCTTCGTGAAGAAGTTCAAGGACGAGTTCCTCCGCCACACCGTCGAGCACCGCTGCCCGTTCGGCGATCACGGCTGGGGCCTCGAGCAGACCTCGCGTCCGGCCGTCGTCGGCGCGGTGAGGTACTAGCCCATGACGATCACCGCCGAGCTCGTCACCTTCTGGGTCTTCGCGATCCCGCTCGTCGCCACGGCGCTCGGGGTGATCGTGGCGCGGAGCCCGGTCTACGCCGCGATGAACCTCGTCGCGGCCTTCTTCTTCATGGCCGGCCTCTACGTGCTGCTCACCGCGCACCTCATCGCGTTCATGCAGATCCTCGTGTACGCCGGCGCGGTCATGGTGCTCTTCCTCTTCGTCATCATGCTGCTCTCCCTCGGCGACGAGCACCTGTTCAAGGAGCGGCGCGCGGCGATGCAGTACCTCGGGGCGCTCGGCGGCGTCGGCCTGCTCGCCGTCCTCGCCTCGGCCATCACCCAGGCGGCGCAGGGGCTCGGCCCGGTGCGCGCGGTGGGCGCCACCTTCGGGACGGTCAAGGCGGTCGGCAACGTGCTCTTCACCGAGTACCTGCTCCCCTTCGAGGCCACGAGCCTCCTGCTGCTCGTCGCCATCGTGGGCGCGGTGGTCGTCGCGAAGGAGAGGATCTGACGATGGTCCCGACCACCTGGTACCTCTACCTCGCCGCGATCATCTTCACGGTCGGCCTCTCCGGCGTGCTGCTCAAGCGCAACGCGCTCATCGTCATGATGAGCGTGGAGCTCATGCTCAACGCCGCGAACCTGACGTTCCTCGCCTTCGCGCGCCAGACCGGCGACGTCGCCGGGCACGCGATCGCCTTCTTCGTCATCGCCGTCGCCGCGGCGGAGGCGGCGGTCGGCCTCGCCATCGTCATCGCGATCTACCGCACGCGCGGCGCGATCAACCTCGACGACGTCCGCACCCTGCGCGAGTAGCGCGCCGCCGCCGCCCCGGCGGGAGAGTTTGCCGCCATGATCGCGCGCTGCGCCCGCTGCCAGGGCACGTTCACGACCGACCGCTTCGGGCTGCAGACCTGCCCGCACTGCGGCTCGGAGCTCCTCCTCTCCGATCCGAACGCGCCCGCCGGCGCCCCGCCGGCGGAGCCGCCCCGCCCCGCCGCCGCCCGAGCCGCCCGCTGGCGCCCTCCCGCCGCCGCCCGCGGGCGCGGGGGGCCCTCCACCTCCTCCGCCGCCCCCGGCCGGCTTCGGCCCCGGCGCCGGTGGCTGGCCGCCGCCGCCCCCCGGCGGCTGGGGCCGCGCGCCACCGCCCGTCCCGCCCGGCCCCGGCCTCGCCTCGCCGTTCGCCGAGCGCAAGACGCGCGGCTTCCTCGCGGGCTTCTTCGAGACCTGGAAGCTCGTGGCGACGCAGCCGCAGGAGTTCTTCCGCCGCGTGCGGATCGACCAGAGCGGGACCGCCGTCCTGTTCGGCGTCGTCGCGACCACGGTGGGGAACGCCGTGGCCGGGCTCTACAGCTACCTCTCCGGCGCGCAGGCCGGCGCCGCGTTCGAGAAGATGATGGAGGGCATGCCGGAGCAGCAGGCCCACTTCGTCCGCGCGTACCTCGAGGCGCTCCCGGCGCTGACGCTCGCCCAGATCGTGCTGACGCCGATCCTCGCCGTGGTGGGCATCTACGTCACGTCCGCGATCCTCCACCTCCTGCTCATGCTCTTCCGCGGCGCGAACCGCGGGTTCGACGCGACCATCACCGTGGTGGCCTACGCGGGGGGCCTGAACCTCCTCAACGCCCTGCCCGTCTGCGGGGGCGTGCTCGCGCTCGTCTGGGCGCTCGTCGTGCTCGTCGCCGGCCTCGCGGAGAGCCAGCGCTGCGGGCAGGGCAAGGCCGCGGCGGCGGTGCTCGCCCCGGCGGCGCTCGCGTGCGTGTGCTGCTGCGCGGCGCTGGGCCTCTCCTTCCCCTTCCTGAAGGGGCTCGGCGAGGCGGCGAAGCAGGGGACCACGAACCTGTGAAGCTCGCCTGGCGAGAGGCGGGCCGCCGCTTCGGCCACCCCGAGGTGTTCGCCCTCATCGGGCTGCTCTCCTTCCTCGTCGCGCGCTTCGCCCCGGTCCTCGCCATCCCGTACACCTGCCCGCTCCGGGGGCTCGCCGGGATCCCCTGCGCGACCTGCGGGATGACCCACGCCTTCGTCCACCTCGCCCACGGTGACGTCGCGCGCGCGCTCGCGGCGAACCCGCTCGGCGCCGCGATCGCGGCGGGCGCCTGGCTCTTCGCCGCCGCCGACGGGGTCCGGCTCCTCCTCGGGGCGCCCCTCCCCGTGCCGCCGGCGGGCGCGCTCCGGGCCGCCACCGCCGGCGGAGTCGCCGCGCTCCTCGGGAGCTGGGCGTGGCTCCTCGCCCACGGAGGCGCCCCGTGAGCCCCGTCCTGCTCGGCGTCCTGCTCGTCGCCGCCGGCTACCTCGCCGGCTCCATCCCCTTCGGCTTCGTGCTCGCCCGCCTCCTGCTCGGCGTGGACGTCCGCACCGTGGGCTCCGGCAACATCGGGGGCACGAACGTCGCCCGCGCGGGCGGCAAGGCGCTCGGCGTCACCGTCATCGTCCTCGACGCCGCGAAGGCGATCGTGCCGATCCTCGTCGCGCGCCGGCTGCTCGGCGACGCGCCGCACGGGGAGCTCTGGGTGGTGCTCGTGGCGGTCGCGGCCTTCGTGGGCCACCTCTTCCCGGTCTGGCTCGGGTTCAAGGGGGGCAAGGGCGTCGCGACGGCGCTCGGCATCTTCGCCGTCCTCGCGCCGTGGGCCGCCCTCGCCGGCGTCGTGGCGTACGTCCTCGTCTACGCGGCGACGCGGATCTCGTCGGTCGGCTCGCTCGTCGGCACGGCCGCCTGCGCGGCCGGCACCTTCGCCGTCCACGGCGCGCGGAGCCCGGTGCCGTGGGCGGGGCTCGCCCTCGCCGCGCTCATCGTCCTGCGCCACCGCGAGAACATCCGCCGCCTCCTCTCCGGGGAGGAGAAGCGGAAGATGCGGGTGTAGCGACGGGCGCGCGGCGTCGCGGCCGAGCGCCGAGCCGTACCCGAGCGCAGGCGCAGCCGACGAGGCTGCGCCGGCCCGCAGAGGGCCGCCCGAGCGCGGAGCGCGGCTCGTCGCGGGTCACTCCATCTCGAGCGAGCGCCATGAGGTTCGGAGGTCCCGGGCCCCACGGCGTGATCGCGGTCGCGAGCTCCTCGTTCAGACGTTCGGCACCGGCGAGGCTCTCGCCGATCGGGCGGATCAGCACCTGGCGCGGCTTCACGCCGTTCGCCGGCCCGACGATCCCCTCGCGCTCCATGCGCTCGATGATCTTCGCGGCCTTGTTGTAGCCGAGCCGCATCTCGCGCTGGAGCTTCGAGACCGAGACCTCCTCCATGCGCGCCACGAGCTCGATGGCCTGGTCGTAGACGGGGTCGTCCTCGTCCGAGTCGCCGCCCCGCTCGCCGCCGTCCCGCGCCTTGAGGATCGACTCGTCGTAGACCGGCCGCCCCTGCTCCTTCAGGAAGCCGACCACCCGGTGCAGCTCCTCCTCGGAGACGAACGCGCCCTGCACGCGCGTCACCGGCTGGGTGGCGGTGAGGACGAGCATGTCGCCGTCGCCGAGGAGCGTCTCCGCGCCGGGGCCGTTGATGATGGTCTGCGAGTCGTGGCGCGAGGCGAGGCGGAAGCTGATGCGTGCCGGGAAGTTGTTCTTGATCATCCCGGTGACGACGTCCGTCGAGGGGCGCTGCGTCGCGACGATGAGGTGGATGCCGGTGGCGCGCGCCTTCTGCGCGAGGCGGGCGAGGGAGATCTCCACCTCGCGGGGCGCCGTCATCATGAGGTCGGCGAGCTCGTCGATGACCACCACCACGTACGGGAGCTTCTGCGGGAGGCGCTTCTCGTCCCGCGCGGCGACGGGATCCGCCGGCGGGGGCGCGGTGGGGTCCTCGAACTCCGCGCTCGGGGCCGCGGCCGCGGCGGGAGGCGGCTCCGCGCCCGTGCCGGCGTCGGCGGCGGCCCGGGCGGCGGCCTCCTCCTCGGTCTCGCCGGCGGTGACGTCCACGACGACGAGCTTCTTCGGCGGGAGGGCGTCCTTCTCCTCGAAGGTCATCCCGTCGGCGCGCAGCTTCTCGACCTTGTGGTTGTAGGACTTGAGGTCCTTCGACCCGGTGTCCGCGAGGATCTGGGTGCGCCGCTCCATCTCGTCCACCGCCCACTGCAGCGCGCGGGCGGCCTTCTGCGGATCGGTGACGACGGGCAGGAGCAGGTGCGGGATGTCCTCGTAGGCCGAGAGCTCCGTCATCTTCGGGTCGACCATGATCATCCGCACCTCGGCCGGCGTCTGCCGGTAGAGGAGCGAGAGGATCATGGTGTTGAGCCCCACCGACTTGCCGGAGCCCGTCGTGCCCGCGATGAGGAGGTGCGGCATGCGCTGCAGGTCCACGCAGTACGGGAGCCCCTCGATGTTCTTGCCGAGGCCGAGCGGCAGGAAGCCGCCGGCCTGGGCGAAGGACTCGGTCTCGAGCAGCTCGCGCAGGTAGACCGTGGCGCGGTCCTTGTTCGGCACCTCGATGCCCACCACGCCCTTGCCCGGGATCGGCGCGATGATCCGGATGCGGATGGCGCTCAGCGCCATCGTGAGCTCCTTGTCGAGGTTCTCGA
Organism: uncultured delta proteobacterium; assembly: GCA_963737085.1. Taxonomy (GTDB): domain Bacteria; phylum Myxococcota; class Myxococcia; order Myxococcales; family Anaeromyxobacteraceae; genus Anaeromyxobacter. Next base: position 393,665 of record CAVTRR010000009.1, on the reverse strand, counting down.
TGCGGGCGAGCTTCACCCCCGCCACCGGCGAGAACTCGTAGAGCGTCACCACCGGCCCGGGCCGGATGTGCTTGATCGTCCCCTCGATGCCGTGCTGCCGCAGCGTCGCGACGATCACCTCGGCGGTGCGGGTGAGGCCGGTCGCGTCCACGTCCTTCGCCTTCTCCTCGTGAACGTCGAGGAGGGCGGTCGAGGGCAGGCGGAACACGTCGCCCGCCTTCGTGAAGGCGAACGCGGGCGCCTCCTTCTTCCCCTTCTTCTTCGCGGCGCGCTCCTGCATCGCCTGGGAGACCACGATCTCCGGGCGCGCGGCGGGGAGCGGCTCCGGCGGCGCGTCGGCCTCCGGCGGCGGCGGCAGGGCCGGGGCGGCGTCACGCTCCTCGGCGTCCTTCTCCTTGCGCTTGCGGCGCCGGGCGGGGGGCGCCTCCTCCTCGACCTCGTCCGGCTCGGGGGCGAGCCCGTCCACCCAGGCCGGGTCGTCGAAGGAGCCGGTGCGGCGGACGTGCTCGAGGGCGAGCGCGCCGGCGACGGCGCGGGCCTCCTCGCGCTCCTCCTCGCCGGTCGCCTCGATCTCGGCGGTGTCGGCGAGGGCCGCGGCCTCCGCCTCGGCGCGGCGCACCCGCTCCGCCGCCTCCTGCGCGCGCAGCTCGGCCACCGCGGCGCGGTGCTCCTCCACGGCGTCCGCGACGCGCGTCGAGAGGAAGCCGAGCACGGCGCGCCCGGCCGCGGCGCCGGCGGCGGCGAGGGTCTGCACCTTCACGTCCGCCGCGACGATGAGGGCGACCGTCCCCGCGGCGAGCACCACGATGGCGCTGCCCCAGGTGGAGAGGAGCCGCTCGCTCGCGGCGGAGAGCGCCGCGCCGACGACGCCGCCGGCGGGGAACGAGGCGGTGGCGCGCGCGCCGAAGGCGAGGTGGGCGAGGGTGGCGACCGCGAGCGTGAGGACCGCGTACGCGAGGGCGGAGACGGCCGTGATGCGCGGCGGCGCCCCCTGGAAGAGCCGGAGCGCGGCCGTGCCGAGCGCGACCGGGAGGACGAGCGAGGAGAAGCCGAGGACGCCGTAGAGGGCCTGGGCGGCGCGGTGGCCGACCGGGCCGCAGAGGTTCGCCGGCGTCATGCCGCGGGCGATGATGGCGCCGTCGAGCGACGAGAAGGTCGCGAGGGCGAGCGCCGCGACCGCTGCGACCGCGAGGAGCACCACGGCCGCGACGTCCCGCGCCATGCCCGTGCGCGGCGAGGGGCCGCGCCCCCGCGGCGCGTCGCCGCCCCGCTTGCCGCGCTCCCGCTCCGAGAGACGCCGGTTGACCCTGGCCTTGCCCATGCGCGCCGCCACCTCACGAGGACCGCCGCCGACACCCGCGCGACCTGGGTCGCCCGACATGCCGCCGGGCACCCCCGCACGTCGCGGCGCGGCGTCCGGCTCGGACAGGCCCGTCCGGCCGAGGATATCGGGGGGGGCCTTGGGGTCAATTTTTCGGCGACGCCGGAACTCGCGTAGTATGGCCGGGAAACGCCCCACTTCCCGCGAGCTTCCATGGACGTCCGCTGCGAACGCTGCAGGGCCCAGTACGTGTTCGACGACGAGCAGGTCACGCCGTCGGGGCTCACGGTCCAGTGCACCAACTGCGGCCACGTCTTCAAGGTGAAGAAGAAGGAGCTCGTGGTCACCGTTCCGGTGAAGCCGGAGGACCTCGACGGCGTGCCGCTCCCCGCCACGGCGGCCGCCCCGAAGCCGCACGGGGCGGCTGCGGCCGCGCCCCCCGGCGAGCCCTCCCGCGACGCCCGCGAGCCGCCCCGCGAGTGGCGCGTCCGGCAGGCGAACGGGAACACCTTCACCTTCCGCGAGCTCACCACGCTGCAGAAGTGGATCATCGAGCAGAAGGTCTCGCGCGACGACGAGATCTCCCTCGCGGGCGAGCAGTGGAAGCGCCTCGGGAACATCGCGGAGCTGGCGAGCTTCTTCCAGGTGGTCGAGGCGGCCGAGCGCGGGCGGGCCCAGGCGGCCGGCCCGGCCGTGACGCCGATCCCGATCTCCGGGGTCTACGGCGTCGCGCTCCAGGCGCCGGTGTTCCCGCCGCCCTACGGGCCTGCCTACGCTCCACCCCCCTACGCCGCGCCGCCCCCCGCCCCCCCGCAGGAGCCCACGCCGACGGTCGAGGTGGACCTCGGCCCCGACGACCTCGCCGCCGTGCGGAAGGCGCGCGGCGGCCGGGCCTGGCTCGTCTTCCTCGCGCTCCTCGTCGCGGCGGGCGGGGGGGCCTGGGCGCTCGCGCCCCGCTTCCTCGGGCCCGGGGCGGCGGCCCCCGAGCCGGCGATGACCGTCCCGATCACCGTCGCGCCCCCGGCGCAGCAGTCCGCGGCCGAGACGGCGGCGCTCGCGGCCGCTCCGGTGGTCGCCCCCGAGCCCGTGGCGGAGCGGGCGGTGGCGCCTCCCCCCGAGCCGATCGCCGCGAAGCCCGCCCCGGCCCCCTCGCCGCCGGCGCCGAAGGGGCCGAAGGCCCTGCTCGCGCAGGCGGCCAGGCTGCGCGACCGGGGAGAGGTCGAGAGGGCGCTCGACCTGTACGGCCAGGTGTTCGAGGCGGATCCGCAGAACGTGGTCGCCCTGATCGGCCGGGGTTTGTGCTATCTCGACCTCGAGAGTTACCCACCCGCCGCGGCGAGCTTCGAGGCGGCGCTCGGCATCCGGCCGGACGAGCCGGAGGCGCTCCTGGGGCTCGCCGAGACCTATCGGTGGCAGGGAAAGAAGGCGGACGCCATCAGGTACTACGAGCGGTACCTCGCCGCGCATCCCGATGGCGAGGAGTCCGCGGTGGCCCGCAACGCACTCGAGGAGCTGAGGAAATAGACATGTCCGACAGGGGAACCCCGGGAAAGGCCTCCACCTCCGAGGAGGAGTACTTCGTCCGGGAGGACGCGGAGAAGAAGCGCAAGCTCGCGCTCCAGGCGAAGAAGGAGAAGCAGGCCGACGAGCTGAAGCAGCTCAAGGACCTGCACTTCATGCGCTGCCCGAAGTGCGGGCTGCAGATGCACGAGGTGAAGCTCCGCGGCGTCGACGTCGACGTCTGCTTCTCGTGCAACGGCGTGTTCCTCGACCAGGGCGAGCTCGAGCTGCTCGAGAAGCCCGAGTCGCGCGGCGTCATGAGCTCGATCCTGAACTGGTTCAAGCCCGAGACGAAGAAGCCGGTCTAGGGCGGCCTCCGGCCTAGCGCCCGCTCGCGCGGGCGCCGGCTCGGGGCGAACGGAGGAGCGCGGTGGCGCTGTCGCTCGAGGAGGTCCGGCGGATCGCGGCGCTCGCGCGCCTGCGGCTGTCGCCGGAGGAGGAGCGCACCTTCGCGGTGCAGCTGTCGGCGATCCTCGCCCACGTCGAGCTGCTGAAGGAGCTCGACGTGTCGCAGGTCGAGCCGATGACCCACGCGCTCGCCGCGGGCGAGGCGCCGGGGCTGCGCCCCGACGTGGTCGGGGAGAGCCTCTCGCCGGGCGAGGCCCTCGCCAACGCGCCGGCGCGCGAGGGCACCTGCTTCAAGGTGCCGAGGATCATCGAGTGACCGACCTCACCGCCCTCTCCCTCCGCGAGGCGGGCGCCGGCATCGCCGCGCGCGCGGTGTCGGCGCGCGAGCTCGTCGAGGCCTCGCTCGCGCGCATCGCCGCGACCGACGGGCGGGTGGGCGCGTTCCTCGCCGTCGCCGCGGACAGGGCGCGCGCCGCCGCGGCCGCGGCCGACGCCCGCGCCGCGAAGGGCGAGCGCCGCTCCGAGATCGACGGCGTGCCCGTGGCGGTCAAGGACCTGTTCGCGACGAAGGGCGTCCCGACCACCGCGGGCTCGCGCATCCTCGAGGGCTTCGTGCCGCCCTACGACGCGGCGGCGGTCGAGCGGCTCGAGGCGGCCGGGGCGGTCGTCGTCGGCAAGCTCAACATGGACGAGTTCGCCATGGGCTCGTCCAACGAGAACAGCGGCTACCGGCCCTGCGCGAACCCGTGGGACCTCTCGCGCACGCCCGGCGGCAGCTCGGGCGGGAGCGCGGCCTCGGTGGCGGCCCGGCAGGTCCACGCGTCGCTCGGCACCGACACCGGCGGCTCGATCCGGCTCCCCGCCTCCTTCTGCGGCGTGGTGGGCCTGAAGCCGACCTACGGGCGGGTGTCGCGCTACGGCGTCGTGGCCTTCGCCTCGTCGCTCGACCAGGTCGGGCCGCTCGCCCGCACCGTGGAGGACGCGGCGCTCCTGCTCGGGCGCATCGCCGGCCACGACCCGCGCGACATGACGAGCTCGCCGCGCCCGGTGGACGACTACCTCGCGCGCCTCGAGGACGGCGCCCGCGGGCTCCGCGTCGGCGTCCCGCGCGAGTGGTTCCAGGGCGGGCTCGACGCGGGCGTCGAGCGGAGCGTGCGCGCGGCGCTCGCCGCCTACGAGAAGCTCGGCGCGACGCTCGTCGACGTCTCGCTCCCGCACACGAAGTACGGCATCGCCGCCTACTACCTCATCGCGCCGGCGGAGGCGTCCTCGAACCTCGCGCGCTACGACGGGGTGCGCTTCGGGCTGCGCGCGGAGGCGAAGGGGCTGAAGGAGATGTACGCCGAGACCCGCGAGCGCGGCTTCGGCGCCGAGCCCAAGCGCCGCATCATGCTCGGCACCTACGCGCTCTCGAGCGGCTACTACGACGCCTACTACCTGCGCGCGCAGAAGGTCCGCACGCTCATCCGCCGGGACTTCGACGAGGCCTTCCGCGCCTGCGACGTGGTGGCGGGGCCGGTCGCGCCCACGGTGGCGTTCGAGCTCGGCGCGCGCACGCAGGACCCGCTCCAGATGTACCTCGCCGACGTCTTCACCATCACCTGCAACCTCGCGGCGCTCCCCGGGCTGTCGGTGCCCTGCGGCCGCCACGGCGAGAGCGGGCTGCCCGTCGGCCTGCAGCTCCTCGGGCGCCCCTTCGACGAGGCCACCCTGCTCCGCGCCGCGCGCGCGCTCGAGCGCGAGGTCGGGACCCTGCCGGCCCCGCCGCTCGCCGCGGAGGCGCGATGACCCGGCGCACCGCCACCGGCGTGTGGGGCGCGCTGCTGGTCGTGCCGGTGGCGTTCACCGCGGTGGCGTCCCGCGCCGCGACGCGCGCGCCCGTGCCGGAGGCGCACGATCCGCTCCTCTGGGCCGCGGTGGCGGCCTCGGCGCTCAACCTGGCGCTCGCCTGGCGCCTGCCGCTGCGGCTAGGGCCGTGCCGGGCCTGCGATCCCGACGCCGTCGCGTTCGCCCGCGTGCTCGTCTCGCTCGCCCTCTGCGAGGCCGCCGCCCTGGCGCCCCTCGTCGCGTACATGCTGCAGCCCGACGCGTGGCTGCTCGCGCTGGGGGCCGCGGGCCTCCTCGCCCTCGCGCTCCTCTACCCCTCCGACCGGCGCTGGGCGGCGCTGCGCCCCGAGCCGGACCTGGCCGGCCTCCCGGCACAGGGGGTGCGCTGATGCCCGTCTCCGACTTCCAGCCGGTCATCGGGCTCGAGGTGCACGCGCAGCTCCTCACGCGCAGCAAGATCTTCTGTGGCTGCTCCACCGAGTTCGGCGGCGAGCCCAACACGCACACCTGCCCGGTGTGCCTGGGCCTCCCGGGCGTCCTCCCCGCGCTCAACGCCCGCGTGGTCGAGATGGCGGTCCGCACCGGCCTCGCCCTCGGCTGCACGGTGAAGCCGAAGAGCGTGTTCGCGCGGAAGAACTACTTCTACCCGGACCTGCCGAAGGGCTACCAGATCTCGCAGTACGAGCTGCCCATCTGCGAGGGCGGCGGCGTCGACGTCGAGGTGGACGGCGCGCCGAAGAGGATCCGGCTCGTCCGCATCCACATGGAGGAGGACGCCGGGAAGAACCTCCACGACGTCGGCGCGGGCGGCGCCTCGGGCGTGGACCTGAACCGCGCCGGCGTGCCGCTCCTCGAGATCGTCTCCGAGCCCGACCTGCGCTCGGTGGACGAGACCATCGCGTACCTGAAGTCGCTCCGCGCCATCCTCATGACGCTCGGGGTGAACGACGGGAACCTCCAGGAGGGCTCCTTCCGCTGCGACGCGAACGTCTCGGTGATGCGGAAGGGCGCGGAGCGCTACGGCACGCGCTGCGAGATCAAGAACATGAACTCGTTCCGCTTCCTGCGGCAGGCCGTCGACTACGAGGTGCGGCGCCAGGTGGAGCTGATCGAGGCGGGCGGCCAGGTGCAGCAGGAGACGCGCCTCTTCGACCCCGACCGCGGCGAGACGCGGCCGATGCGGTCGAAGGAGGAGGCGCACGACTACCGCTACTTCCCGGAGCCCGACCTCCCGCCGGTGATGGTGGACGAGGCGCTCGTGGCGAGGGTGCGCGCCGAGCTGCCCGAGCTGCCGCGGGCCCGCGCCGCGCGCTACCAGCAGGACCTCGGCCTCTCCGCGTACGACGCGGGGCTCCTCGTGGCGGACAAGGCCGTCGCCGACTTCTTCGACGCGACGCTCGCCCTCTACGGCGCCGGGCCCGAGGCCGCGAAGCGGGCGGCGAACTGGGTGAACGGCGAGCTCGCCCGGCTCGCGAACGAGCGCGGCGAGGAGCCGGCCTCGTGGAAGGTGACGCCCGCGCGGCTCGCCGCGCTGCTGCGCCTCGTCGACGCGCAGACCCTCGGCGGCCCCGGCGCGAAGCAGGTGCTCGAGGAGGTCTTCGCGAGCGGCGCCGAGCCCGAGGAGGTCGTCCGCGCGAAGGGGCTCGCCCAGGTCTCCGACGCGTCCGCCATCGAGGCGGTGGTGGACCGCGTGCTCGCGGCGAGCCCGGCCGAGGTGGAGCGCTACCGCGGGGGCAACAAGAAGCTCATGGGGTTCTTCGTCGGGCAGGTGATGAAGGAGACGAAGGGCAAGGGGAACCCCGCCGTCGTGAACGCGCTGCTCAAGCAGAAGCTCGGCGGCTGAGGGACGCGCCATGGCCCGATGGGCGGGATGGGGCGCCGGTCCGGCCGGCGCGGGATCGACGGGGGGCCCGAGCCGGGTCTTCCTCGCGCTCTCGCTCGCCGGGTGCGTCGCGGTCGCCGCCCTCCTCGCGCGCGAAGGCCGCGTCGCGCCGGCGGGGGTCGCGGCGGTCGCGGCCGTCTACTTCGCCCTGCGGCTCTTCGCGGGGCTTGGGGGGGAACGACGATGAACCGGGAGCCGCTCCGGCCGGTGCTGTACGACGCCGCGCGCGACGTCGTGCGCATCCTCGACCAGCGCCGGCTGCCGGCGGAGGAGGCCTGGCTCGACCTCGCCGGCTCCGAGGACGTCGCGCGCGCCATCAAGGACCTCGCGGTCCGCGGCGCCCCGGCCATCGGCGTCGCGGCCGCCTACGCCCTCGCCGCCGACGCGCGGCGCGGCGCGGACGTGACGCGGCTGCGCGACGCGGCGGAGCGGCTCGTGCACGCCCGGCCCACCGCGGTGAACCTCGCCTGGGCGGTGCGGCGCATGTCCCGGCGCATCGGCCTCGGCGCCGCGGAGCTCCTCGCCGAGGCCCACGCCATCCGCGACGAGGACGAGGCGGCCTGCCGCCGCATCGGGGCCCTCGGCGCGCCGCTCCTGCCGCCGGGCGCCCGCGTGCTCACCCACTGCAACGCCGGCGCGCTCGCCACGGCCGGCTACGGCACGGCGCTCGGCGTGGTGCGCGCCGCGATCGAGGCGGGCAACCCCATCTCGGTGTTCGCGGACGAGACCCGCCCCTTCCTGCAGGGCGCCCGGCTCACCGCCTGGGAGCTCCACCGCGACGGGATCCCCGTGACGCTCCTCACCGACGGCATGGCCGGCTGGCTCATGGCGCGCGGCGAGATCGCCTGCGTCGTGGTCGGGGCCGACCGCATCGCGGCGAACGGCGACGTGGCGAACAAGATCGGCACCTACTCCCTCGCCGTGCTCGCGGCCCACCACAACCTGCCGTTCTACGTGGCGGCGCCGTGGAGCACGGTCGACCTCGAGACGCCGGACGGGGACGCGATCCCCATCGAGGAGCGCGGCGACGAGGAGGTGCTCACCCTCGCCGGCCAGCGCATCGCGCCCCTGGGCGTCCCGGCCCGCTACCCGGCCTTCGACGTGACGCCCGCGGCGCTCGTCTCCGCGATCGTCACGGAGCGTGGCGTCGTGCGCCGCCCGCTCGACGCGGGGCTGCGCGCCCTCGCGGGCGGGTAGGAGCCGCTCGCACTCCCCGCGCGAGGGCGGCCCGTCTATCATCGGCCGCCATGAGCGACCTCGGCTCGACGCGCGTCTTCGGCCGGCACGCCGGCGGGGGCGGCGTCGTCACCATCGGTCTCCCGCGCCGGCCGATGCGCGACCTCTACCACGGGCTCGTCACCGGCTCGTGGACCCGGCTCTTCGCCGCGTTCGCGGTCGTGTACTTCGCCACCCAGGCGCTCTTCGGCCTCGGGCGGCTCCTCCTCGCGGCGGACCTGTCCGCCGGCGGGCCGGTGGTCGCCTCGCTCGGCTCGGCGCTCCAGGCGACCCCCGCCGCCCCCGGGCCGCCGCTCTCCGCCGGCGCCCTCGCGGCCGCGGTCCTCGGCGCCGTGGCCCGCTTCGTCCACTGGGTGGAGATCGTGCTCGGCGCGAGCATCGTCATCGCGAAGTTCTCGCTCGTGCGGGCGCGCGTGCTCTTCTCGAAGGTGGCGGTGATCGCCCCGCACGAGGGCGGGCGGGCGCTCATGTTCCGCATGGCGAACGAGCGAACGAGCCACATCGTGGACGCGCGGGTCTCGGTCATGCTCGTCCGCTACGAGACGCAGGACGGCGAGGTGCTGCAGCGCGCCCACGACCTCGCGCTCACGCGCCGCGCCTCCCCGCTCTTCTCGCACGCCTGGACCGCGATCCACCCCATCGACCGGGCGAGCCCCCTCGCCGGCGAGAGCGCGGGCTCGCTCCAGGACGCCGAGGCGGAGATCATCGTGAACCTCTCGGGCTTCGACGAGGGGCTCATGCGGACCGTGCACGCGTGCCACGTCTACCCGGCGGACCGCGTCCGCTGGAACGTGCGGTTCCGCGAGATCGTGGGCTCCCTGCCGGACGGGCGCAACGCCGTGGACTACCGCAAGTTCCACGAGACGACGCCGGTCGACGACCCGCCCGGCGACCGCACCCCGGCGCGGCGGGCCCGGCAGGGCCCCTGATCGGCGGGCCCCGCGCGCCGCGGCCCGGGTCCGGTTACGATCGGGCCATGAGCACCCAGACCTGCGCCGCCTGCGGCCGTCTGCTCGGCTCGAGCGCCGACTGCGTGTCCTGCCGCGACGCGGCCGCGCGCGACCTCGCGCGCGAGGCGGCGGACATCACGCCGGACTCCGTCCCGGGCCACGCCGAGGCGGCGGGGCGGTTCCTCGAGAAGCCGCCCTGGTACGCGCGGCGCACGCCGGGCAGCTTCCGCGCGAAGCTGCGGCTGCTCTGGATGGTGCTGCGCGACTACGCCAACGGGAGCTACCGCAAGGTGCCCTGGAAGGCGATCGCCGCGCTCGCGGCGGCCGTCGTCTACGTGGTCTCGCCGCTCGACCTCATCCCCGACGTGCTCGTGCCGCTCGGCTTCACCGACGACGTCGTCGCCGTCGCCCTCACCTGGGGGCTCGTGAAGCGCGAGCTGCGCGCGTACTGCGAGTGGAAGGGGCTCAGCCCGGCGCACTTCGGGCTGTGAGGGAGGGCCGCGGCCCTCGGGCGAGGCGGAGCGGAGCGGGGCCTCGCGGACGAGGCCCCGCGTCCGTCAGTGCTTGCCGTGCTTGCCGCCGCGGTCGTCGTCGCCCTTCCCGCCGCCGCCCTTCGCGGGCCCACCGCCCTTCGCGGGGCCGCCGCCCTTGACGACCGGTCCGCCCCTGAAGGCCGGGCCGCCGCCGCCGAACGACGCGCCCTTGACGCCGCCGCGGCCCTCGCCGCGGCCGTGGTCGCGCACGCCGTTGTCATGGTGCGGCCCCTTCCAGCGGCGGTACCTGCCGGGCTCGAGCTTCGCGAGGCGCACGGGGACGCCCCTCCCCGGGACGAGCACCCAGCCGCCGCGGTGGCTCCGGGAGCGGTACCAGCCGCCGTCCTGGCGGGCCCAGTAGACGCCGTTGACGAGGAAGACCTCCTGGTCGATGTCGGGGACCACCTGCACGCCGGGCGAGACCACGACGAGCGGCGGCAGCACGACGGGCAGATCGAGCCGGATCGACGCGCTCGCGCCGAGCTGCGCGGCGGCGGCGGAGGGGAGCAGCAGGGCGGCGAGGAGGGCGCTGATCGGGAGGATGATCTTTCGCATGGCGGCGGGAGAATGCGGCCGTCCGTACCGCGAGGCAAGGTGGGAGCGGGTCCGCGATCTTCCCCCTCGGTGGGAGGGGCGCCGCCCAAGTCCGGGTATTCCTTGACAGGAGCGACCGCGCGATCGTATATGACCGCCCTTCCGGAGGGCCTGACGGCGTGCCCCACAGGCGGCGCCTGGGCGAAATCCTCCCAAGAATCCGAGGAGAAGGCGATGTACGCGGTGATTCGGACCGGCGGCAAGCAGTACCGCGTCGCAAAGGGCGACCGGCTCAAGATCGAGAAGCTCGACGGTGACGTCGGAGGCAAGGTCGCCTTCGAGGTGCTGCTCGTCGGCGGCGACGGCGAGGCGAAGGTCGGCAAGCCGGTCGTCGACGGCGCGGCCGTCGAGGGCGAGATCGTCGCCCAGGACAAGCACAAGAAGGTCATCCACTTCCGCAAGAAGAAGGAAGGCTGGACGAAGAAGCGCGGCCACCGCCAGCCGTACACCGAGATCGTGATCACCGACGTCCGCGCGTAGCGGCGTTTCGCAACGGAGCAGAAGATGGCTCACAAAAAAGGACAGGGCTCGTCGCGCAACGGTCGCGACTCCCCCGGCCAGCACCGCGGCGTGAAGGTGTACGGGTCCGAGAAGGTCGTGGCGGGGAACATCCTCGTCCGTCAGGTCGGCACCCTCATCCACCCCGGCACGAACGTCGGGATGGGGAAGGACTTCACCCTCTTCGCCCTCATCGACGGCGAGGTGAAGTACTCCCGCACGCGCGGCGACCGCCGCGTGGTCTCGATCCTCCCCGGGGCCTAGCGCCCCAGCGGGATCGCAGCTCACGGCGCCGCGGCCCCGAGGGGTCCGCGGCGTCGCCGTTTGAGGTGCCTGGATGAAGTTCGTCGACGAGGTGCGCATCTCCGTCCACGCGGGCGACGGCGGCAACGGCGCGGTCGCCTGGCGGCGCGAGAAGTTCATCCCGCGCGGCGGCCCCGCCGGCGGGGACGGCGGCAACGGCGGCGACGTCGTGCTGGTCGTCGACCCGCAGCTCTCGACGCTGCTCGACTACCGCTACGTCCGCGAGCACCGGGCGAAGAGCGGCGGGCACGGCATGGGCTCGGACATGAACGGGCGGGACGGCGCGCCGCTCGAGCTGCGCGTGCCGCCCGGCACGGTGGTGACCGACGCCGGCAGCGGCGAGCGCCTCGCGGACCTCGGCACCCCCGGCGAGCGGTTCGTCGTGGCGAAGGGCGGGCGCGGCGGCCTCGGCAACATGAACTACGCGAGCTCCACGAACCAGGCGCCGCGCTACGCGCAGGACGGCACGCCCGGCGAGGAGCGCGAGCTCCTCCTCGAGCTGAAGCTCCTCGCCGACGTGGGCATCGTGGGCTACCCGAACGCCGGGAAGTCGACGCTCATCAGCCGCATCTCCCGGGCGCGGCCGAAGATCGCCGACTACCCGTTCACGACGCTCGTTCCGAACCTGGGCGTCGTCTCCTGGCGCGGCGAGCGCAGCTTCGTCGTCGCGGACATCCCCGGCCTCATCGAGGGCGCGCACGACGGCGCCGGCCTCGGCCACCAGTTCCTGCGCCACGTCGAGCGCTGCCGCGTGCTCGTCCACCTCGTGGACGGGGCCAACCCCGAGCCCGGGCGCACGCCGAAGGCGGACCTCGACGCGATCGACCGCGAGCTCGCGCTCCACTCCCCCGAGCTCGCGAGGAAGCCGCAGATCATCGCGGTGACGAAGGTGGACGTGCCCGAGGCGCGCGCCGGCGGAGAGAAGCTCGCGAAGCTGCTCGGCCGCCGGAAGAAGCCGGTGAAGGTGCACCTCGTCTCGGCGGTGACCGGCGAGGGGCTCCCCGCGCTCATGGACGCCGTGGCGCGGGTGCTCTTCAAGGAGGCGACGCCGCGGCGCGCCGGGCACGGCCGCCGCCTCGCGAAGCCGCGCGCCGAGAAGCGCGGCCGCGGGTAGCGGCGCGCGGGGCCGCCCTCAGGCAGCCCCCGGGCCGGGCGCCCCGATGGCGCGCATGACCGCCGCCACCATGCGGTTGCAGCGGGGCGCGAGGAACGGGAAGGCGTCGCGGGCGCCGCGGTCGACCACGTCCTCGAGCTCGCGGCGGAGGAGGGCGCGGGCGCGGTGGAGGCGGACCTTCGCCGCGTCCTCGCCGATGCCGAGCGCGGAGGCGGTGTCCGCGGTCGAGAGCCCCTCCACCTCGCGCAGCACGAACACCACGCGGTAGTGGGCGGGGAGCCGGTCGACGGCGCGCTCCACGAGGCGCCCCGCCTCCCGCGCGGCGGCGCGCTCCTCCGGGTCCTCCGCGTGCGGGTCCATCCGCTCCTCCTCCGCGCCGGCGGGCAGCGCCGTCAGGGGCCGGCGGCGGCGCAGCCGCTGCAGCGCCTCGTTCGCCGCGATCCGCACGAGCCACGTCGCGAAGGGCGCGGTCTCCTGGAAGTCGCCGAGGTGCTGGTACGCCGCGATCCAGGCCTGCTGCATGGCGTCCTCGGTCTCGTCCTCGTCGCGCAGGATGGCGCGGCAAGTCCGGTACACGCGCTGGTCGTGGCGCCGCAGCAGCACCTCGAAGAGGGCGGTCTCCCCGCGCACGACGCGGCGGGCGAGCTCCTCGTCGGTGGGTGGCGCGGCGCTCGGGGCGGTCTCGGTCTGGGCGATCACGGGGGGTCTCCTGCACGTGAGGATGCGCGGCCGGGCGCCGGGGTTACCGGCGCCGGGCGGTCACCTCGCGGGCGGCCTGCGCATCCCTCCTGCGTGACGTTCCACTCGAGGAGGATGCGATGAAGGACAGGATCGAAGGGTCGTACTGGGCGCTCCGGCTCGTCTTCGGCGTCGTGCCGATCGTGGCAGGGCTCGACAAGTTCACGAACGTCCTCACCGACTGGGCGGGCTACCTCTCCCCGCTCGCGCTGAGGCTCCTGCCGGTGAGCCCCGGCGCCTTCATGGCCTTCGCGGGGGTGGTGGAGATCGCCGTCGGGGCGGGGGTGCTCGCGGGATACGCGCGCATCTTCGGCTGGGTGGCAGCCGGGTGGCTGCTCGCCATCTCGGCGAACCTGCTCCTCGCCGGCTTCCTCGACGTCGCCGCCCGGGACGTGACGCTCGCGGTCTGCGCCGGGGCCCTGGCGAGGCTCGCGCCGCTCCACGAGCGCGCCGAGCGGCGGTCCGCCGCGCCGGCCGAGCTGCAGGCGCGCGCCCACGCCTGACCCGCTGACCCCCGCGCCGCCGGGCGGCGACCGCGCCGCCCGGCGGTGACTCGGCCGCGGGAACGTGCTCAAGTGCCGCCTCGCGCATGAGCGAGCACGGCAGCAAGGCGGCCTTCCTCGGCCCCGACCGGAAGCGCCGCGTGGACGAGGTGGTCCAGAGCCGCACGCGGACCCTCACCGTCGTCATGGAGGCGTTCGGCGACCCGCAGAACGTGAACGCGGTGCTGCGCACCTGCGAGGCCTTCGGCGTCCAGGAGCTGCACGTCGTCGAGGGGCCCATGAAGCCCTGGGACCGCAACAAGAAGATCAGCCAGAACGCCGACAAGTGGCTCGACGTGCGGCGCTGGGGGTCGACGCGCGAGTGCCTCGGCCACCTCCGGGCCGAGGGCTTCGCGATCTACGCCACCCACCTCGACGAGCGCGCCCGCCCCCTCGGCGAGCTCTCCTTCGCCGGCAAGGTCGCGCTCGTGTTCGGGAACGAGCACCGCGGCGTCTCGGACGAGGCGCTCGCCCTCGCCGACGCCTCCTACGCGATCCCGATGCGCGGCTTCGTGCAGTCCTTCAACGTCTCGGTCGCCGCCGCCATCTCGCTCGCCAAGGCGGTGGAGCGGCGCGAGGCCGAGCGGGGCCGGCACGGCGATCTCGACGAGGCGGACGCCGCCGCGCTGCGCGAGCGGTTCTACGTGCTCGCGGTGAAGCAGCGCGCCCGCATCGCCAAGGCGGAGCGGGTCGCCGAGCGCCGGCGCGGGCGCCCCTGACGCGCGAGCGCGCCCGCCTCGGCGCCGGCCTGCCCGCGAGCGCGACGGAGAGCCTGCCTGCGCGAGGTCGCCGCGGGCGCGCCCTCGCCCCGGGCGACCGGCCGGGGGCGCGTCCGCGTGCTTGACTTCTAGGCGCGCTGCATATATGCATGACGCATAGAAGGAGGTCGGCGGATGGCCACGAGGCGGACGGCGGCGAGGCGTGGAGGCGCGGACGGCGGCGAGCGCCGCTTCCTCGCGGGGTACGACCCCGCGCGCTACGACCGCCCGTCGCTCACCGTGGACGTCGCGCTCCTCTCCACCGCGGACGGCGCGCTGCACACGCTCGTCGTGCGCCGGGGCGAGCACCCGGACCGCGGCCGCTGGGCGCTCCCCGGCGGCTTCGTCGGGATCGACGAGTCGCTCGACGCCGCGGCGGGGCGCGTCCTCGCGGCGAAGACCGGGCTCGCGGGCGTCTTCCTCGAGCAGCTGTACACGTTCGGCGAGCCGGGCCGCGACCCCCGCACGCGCGTGGTCACCGTCGCGTACTTCGCGCTCGTGGACTTCGCGCGCTTCGCCGAGGCGGCCCGCGGGGACGGGGGCGTCGCCGTCGGCCGCGTGGCCGTCCCCTGGGAGGGCGAGACCGGCGGCCCCGTCGAGCTCGCGGGGGCCGACGGAGCGCCGCTCCCGCTCGCCTTCGACCACGCCGAGATCCTCGGCACCGCCGTGAAGCGCCTGCGGGGCAAGCTCGACTACACGCCCGTCGGCTTCCAGCTCCTGCCCGGCGCCTTCACGCTGCTCGAGCTCCAGCGCGTCCACGAGACCGTGCTCGGACGCCCCGTGAACAAGGACTCCTTCAGGCGCCGGCTGCTCGCCTCCGGCCAGCTCGAGGCGACCGGCAGGAGCCAGCGCGACGTGGATCACCGGCCGGCGGAGCTCTACCGCTTCGCGCGACGGTCGGCGCTGTAGCCGCGCGGCCCGGCGACGGCCGCGGAGAGGAGAGGGTCATGGCGGAGATCACGAACCTCGGAATCGTCCGGCACCTGCGCTCCGACGCGAGCGCCTGGGTGCTGCGGTGGAAGGACGCGCGCCTCGTCCGCGAGGGGCGCGGGCTCTCCTTCTTCTTCGTGCCGCACGACGCCTCGATCGCGGAGGTCCCCGTGGACGACCGGGAGATGCCGGTCGTCTTCCACGGTCGCTCCGCGGACTTCCAGGACGTGACGGCCCAGGGGGTCCTCACCTACCGGGTCGTCGACCCGAAGATCCTCGCGGCGCGGGTCGACTTCACCATCGACCTCGCCGCCGGCTCCTACCGCCGCGAGCCGCTCGAGCGGCTCGCGCTGCTGTTCGCGCAGCTCGCGGAGCAGCACGCCGCGGGCTGGGTCGCGCGCACGCCCGTGCGCGAGGTGCTCGCCGAGGGGCCGGAGCGCATCCGGGCCGCCATCGAGGCCGGGCTCGCGGCGGATCCGGCGCTGCCCGCCATGGGGCTCGAGGTGGTGTCCATCCGCGTCTCGTCGGTGCGCCCGGCGCCCGACGTGGAGAAGGCCCTCGAGGCGCCCACCCGCGAGCGGATCCAGCAGGCCGCCGACGAGGCCGTCTTCGCGCGGCGCGCGCTCGCCGTGGAGAAGGAGCGCGCCATCCAGGAGAACGAGCTCAAGAACCGCATCGAGCTGGCCCGCCGCGAGGAGGAGCTCATCCTGCAGCAGGGGCAGAACGGGCGGCGGCAGGCGGCGGAGGAGGCGGAGGCGCAGCGCATCGCGGCCGAGGCGAAGGCCGCCCGCAGCGGCATCGACGCGGAGGCGGCGGCGGCCCGCAGCCGCGCCGAGGCGGACGCCGCCGCGCACGGCGTCCGGACCGCGGCGGAGGCGGAGGCGCAGCGCACGCGCCAGCAGGGAGAGGCCGACGCGGCGGCGCTCGAGCTCGCGGAGAAGGTGAGGGTCGTCGCGGAGCGCGGGCGCATGGAGGCCTACCGGGAGGTCCCCCCGGCGGTCCTCTTCGGCCTCGCCGCGCAGGCCCTCGCCGGGAAGCTCCAGACCATCGAGCGCGTGAACCTCGGCGACGCGTCGCTCGGCCCCGCGCTCGAGCGCCTCTTCGAGGCGGGGGCGAAGCGCCTCGGCGGAGACTGAGCCATGGCGGCGCCCGTCCCGCGGGTGGTGGTGGTCACGCGCGCGAGCGAGTACGAGGCGCTGCTGCTGCGCCACGGCACCCGCGAGCAGGCCCGCTTCTTCCTCGAGCGGCGCGGCCAGTCCATCGCGGACCTCGAGCGCCGTCACGCCCTGCGCGACGCCGCGCTGGGCTCGGTCTCGCGGGCCATCCCGGTGGCCTGGCGGCGCGTCCGGCTCGACCGCGCGGACCTCGCGCGCTTCGTCTTCGAGCCGGAGGACCTCGTCGTGGCGGTCGGCCAGGACGGCCTCGTGGCGAACGCGGCGAAGTACCTCGCGGGCCAGCTCGTGCTCGGCGTGAACCCGGATCCCGAGCGGAACGACGGCGTGCTCGTGCCGCACGGCCCGGCCGCCGCGAAGCGGCTCCTGCGCGCGATGGCGGCCCGGCGCGCGGAGGTGGAGGAGCGCACGCTCGCGCGGGCCACCCTCGACGACGGCCAGGCGCTCCTCGCGCTCAACGAGGTCTTCGCCGGCCACCGCTCGCACCAGTCCGCCCGCTACCGCCTGCGCCTCGCCGGGCGGGAGGAGCGCCAGTCGTCGTCCGGGGTCATCGTCACGACCGGCACGGGCGCCACCGGCTGGGCGCGCTCGGTCAACGGCGAGCGGCGCCGGCCGCTCGAGCTGCCGCGCCCGGAGGATCCGGCGCTCGCCTTCTTCGTGCGCGAGCCGTTCCCGAGCGTGGCGACCGGGACGAGCCTCGACGGCGCGGTGCTCGCGCGCGGCGCCGCGCTCGAGGTCGTCTCGGAGATGAACGAGGGCGGGGTCCTCTTCGCCGACGGCATCGAGGAGGACCGCCTCGACTTCCCCTTCGGCGCGCGCGCCGTCTTCGAGGTGGCCCCCGGGCGGCTGCGGCTCGTGCGCGGGGGGTGAGCGCCCCGGACACGCCCGCGGGGCGTCACGCGGGCGTGCACGCCTCCCAGAACGCCCGCAGGTCCTCGGGGAGCGGCGCCTCGAGCCGCACCGGCTCGCGGGTCGCCGGGTGGGGGAGCTCGAGGCGCCAGGCGTGGAGCGCGTGGCGGGCGAGGCGCAGGAGGGCGCGGTCGTCGTCGGTCAGCTCGCGGCGCGTGAAGCGGTCGAAGATGAGCTCGTCGGGGCCGTAGATCTTGTCGCCCACCATCGGCAGGCCGGCGTGGTGGAGGTGGGCGCGGATCTGGTGCTGGCGGCCGGTGCGGGGGCGGCAGGCGAGCAGCGCGACGGGCATCCCGTCCGGTGCCGCGCGCCGCTCGAGCACCTCGAACTCGGTGGTCGAGGGGAGGCCGCCCTCGGCGACGTGCATGCGGACCCGCACCGCGGAGGCGCCGGTGAGGGCGAGGGGGGCGTCCACCGCGAACCGGTCCGCTGCGGGCGCGCCGGCGGCGAGGGCGAGGTAGGTCTTCGCCACCCGGCCGTGGGCGAAGTCGCGCTTCAGCCGCTTCGTCCACTCCGGCGCGCCGCCGCAGACGAGCAGCCCCGAGGTCTCGCGGTCGAGGCGGTGGGCGGGATCGATCTTCCGGTCGGGGAAGCGGACCTTCACCGCCGAGGTGAACGTGTTCGCCGCGTAGCGGGCGGTGGGGTGGACCGGCAGCCCGGCGGGCTTGTCGACCACGAAGAGCGCGCCGTCGTCGTGGACCACGCCGAAGTCGAGCGGGGCGTCGGGCTCGGGCTCCGCGTCCTTGAGGAGCGCGAAGGAGAGCCCCGGCACGACGCGCGTCGAGGGCTTGAGGCGCCGTCCCCCGTCCGCCTCGAGGCGGTGTGCGATGAGGTGCTGAACGCGCTCCCGCGACAGCCTGCGGATCTTGTCCTGCAGGTAGCGATCGAGGCGCCAGCCCGCGTAGTTCGCCTCGACGGTGAAGCGGATCCTGACCACCTGCGTCACGCGCGCATACATAGCACTTGAACGGCGCGAACCGCCTTGCCACCATCGACGTCCATGCGCGCGCTCCTCTGCCTCCTCGCGGCGGCCGCCCTCGCGAGCCCCGCGCGCGGCGCGGAGGGGCGCCTCGCGGTGGTCCCGCTCGAGGCGCCGCCGGACCTCACCTTCATGGGCCGGAGCGTCGCCGAGGCCTTCGCCGCGGCGGCGGCGAAGGAGGGCGGCGAGGTGCTCGCCCCGGCCGCGGTGGAGGCGAAGCTCGGCCGCGCCGCGACGCAGGCGCTCGTCGCCTGCGCCGACGACGCCCGCTGCCTCGCGGCGAAGGGGGCCGCGCTCGGGGTGGATCGCCTCGTGGGCGGCTGGCTCCGCAAGCGCGGCGAGGCGTACCGCGTCGCGCTGGTGCACGCCGACGCGAGGAGCGGCGAGCGGCTCGGGGGGCTCGAGCGCGAGATCCCGGTGGCCGCGCGCCGGCTGCAGAAGGACGTCGCCGCCGCCGCGCCGGGCCTCCTCGCCGGCGGCCCGGACGCGAGCGGCGTCCTCAAGGTCGTGACGGACGTCCCCGGGGCCGCCGTCACGGTCGACGACGTCGACGCCGGCACGACGCCGCTCGCGCGCACCGTGCGGCCCGGCCGCCACAAGGTGCACGTCTCCGGCGAAGGCTTCCAGGACGCGACGGCGGTCTGGGTGGAGGTCCCCGCGAACGGCGTCGTCGAGCACCGGCCGCGGCTCTACCAGGTGCCGGCGCGCGACCGCTCGAACCGGGCGGCGCCCCCGCCGGCCGGCACGAGCGTCGAGGTGGTGCGCTAGCGTCGCTCGAGGAACGCGCCGATCGCGTCGGCCGCCCGGTCGGCGGCGTGGCCGTCCCAGAGCGCGGGGCAGCGCCGCGGCGTCTCGCCCCCGGCGGCGCGCAGCGCGGCGGCGACGATCCGCTCGGGATCCGTCCCCACGACCTCGTTCGTCCCCTCGCTCACGGTGATGGGCCGCTCGGTGTTCTCGCGCAGCGTGAGGCACGGCACGCCGAGGGCGGTCGACTCCTCCTGCAGGCCGCCGGAGTCGGTGAGCACGAGGCGGGCGGCGCTCGTGAGCGACAGGAACTCGAGGTACCCCTGCGGCTCGACGAGCCGCAGCGCCCCGGCGGCGTCCGCGAGGCCCGGCGCGGCGAGGCGCGCGCGGGTGCGGGGGTGGACCGGGAAGATCACCGGCAGCTCCCGCGCGACGCGCGCGAGCGCGCCGAGGAGTCGGCCGAGCACCGCGGGGTCGTCGACGTTCGAGGGGCGGTGCAGCGTCACGACGGCGTAGCCGCCGCGCGAGAGGCCGAGGCGCTCCGGGACGGCGAGCGCCCGCGCCTGCGCGAGGTGCTTGCGGAGCGTGTCGATCATGAGGTTGCCGACCCGCACCACCCGGCCGCCGTCGATCCCCTCGCGCCGGAGGTTTTCGTCGGCGTCGGGGCTCGGGGTGAGGAGGAGGTCGGAGAGGTGGTCGGTGACGACGCGGTTCACCTCCTCGGGCATGGTGCGGTCGGCGCTGCGCAGCCCCGCCTCGAGGTGCGCCACGGGCACCCCCATCTTCGCCGCGACGAGCGCCGCGGCGACCGTCGAGTTCACGTCGCCGGGGACGACGACGAGCGCCGGGCGCGGCCGCGTCTCGGCGAGGGCGCGCTCGAAGGCGATCATGACGCGCGCGGTCTGCTCGGCGTGGGAGCCGGGGCCGACGCCCAGGTAGGCGTCGGGGCGCGGCAGGCCGAGCTCCTCGAAGAAGACGCCGCTCATCCGCTCGTCGAAGTGCTGGCCGGTGTGGACGAGGCGCTGCGGCGTCCCGCGCCGCGCGAGGGCCGCCACGAGCGGGGCGACCTTCATGAAGTTCGGCCGCGCGCCGACGACGTGGAGGACGAGGGCCATCGGCGAAAGGTAGGTCGCGCCGCAGCGCGGCCACGGTGGCCCGCCCGGGTCGGGCCCGCCTTCGACCCGCACGCAGGGTGCAGGTTGACGCAACCGATCCGGTCCCGTAGTTTGGCGTCCCGGATTGGGACGTATCGCCGTCATCATTCCGGCCCGCTGGGGAGCCCAGCGGTTTCCCGGCAAGCCCCTCGCCGACCTGGCAGGCAGACCCGTCGTCGCTCACGTGGTAGAGCGCGCACGCCGGGCCCGCGGCGTGGCCGTGGTCGCGGTGGCGACCGACGACGAGCGCATCGCGCGCGCGGCGGAGGCGGCCGGCGCACAGGCCCTCCTGACCGGCGCCGCGGCGACCGGGACGGACAGGGTGGCGGAGGCGGCGCGCAGGCTCTCGCCCGCGGCGGACGTGGTCGTGAACCTGCAAGGCGACGAGCCCCTCATCGAGCCCGAGGCGATCGAGACCCTGGTGGGGCTCATGGGCGGCGGCGCCGAGATGGGTACGCTCGCCCGCCCGCTCGAGCCGGGCGAGCTCGAGCGCACGCAGGTGGTGAAGGTCGTGACCGACCTCGCCGGGAACGCGCTCTACTTCTCGCGGGCGCCCGTCCCGCACCGGCGCGCCGGCGGCGAGAGCCCGCTCGCCCGCGCGCACGTGGGCATCTACGCGTTCTCCGCGGCGTTCCTCCAGACGTTCGCCGCGCTGCCCCCGGGGCGGCTCGAGGCGGAGGAGTCCCTCGAGCAGCTCAGGGCGCTCGAGCACGGGCATCGGATCAGGGTCGCCGACACCGCGTACCGCGGCTTCGGCATCGACACGCCGGAGGACCTCGAGCGCGCTCGGGCGATCCTCGCGGCACGGCGCGGGTGAGAGGAAGGGGGCGGCATGGTGAAGCGGGGCAAGAAGACCAAGTTCATGTTCGTGACGGGCGGCGTGGTGAGCTCGCTCGGCAAGGGGCTCGCCGCGGCGTCCATCGGCGCGCTCCTCGAGAACCGCGGCCTCGAGGTCCAGCACCTGAAGCTCGACCCGTACATCAACGTGGACCCGGGCACGATGAGCCCGTTCCAGCACGGGGAGGTCTACGTCACCGACGACGGCGCGGAGACGGACCTCGATCTCGGGCACTACGAGCGCTTCACGAGCGCCAAGATGACCCGGAAGAACAACTGCACGACCGGGCGCATCTACCAGACGGTCATCCAGCGCGAGCGGCGCGGCGAGTACCTCGGCAAGACCGTGCAGGTCATCCCGCACATCACCGACGAGATCAAGGCGGTGATCCGCGAGGCCGCGGGCGGCGCCGACATCCTCATCGTCGAGGTGGGCGGCACCGTCGGCGACATCGAGTCGCTCCCGTTCCTCGAGGCGATCCGGCAGATGAAGTACGACGTGGGCGAGGAGAACGCGCTCTACGTCCACCTCACCCTCGTCCCGTACATCGCCGCCGCCGGCGAGCTCAAGACGAAGCCGACCCAGCACTCGGTGAAGGAGCTGCGGGAGATCGGCATCCAGCCGGACATCCTGCTCTGCCGCGCGGACCGCGAGATCTCGCGGGAGATGAAGGACAAGATCGCGCTCTTCTGCAACGTGGACCCGTCGGCGGTGTTCACCGCCCTCGACGTGTCGTCGATCTACGAGCTGCCGCTCGCGTTCCACGCGCAGGGGCTCGACGACAAGCTCGCGGAGCTCCTCAACATCTGGAGCCGCGCGCCGCGCCTCGAGCGCTGGGAGCGCGTCGTCGAGAAGGTGAAGAGCCCGCGGCACGGGGAGGTGCGGATCGGCGTCGTCGGCAAGTACGTCGAGCTGCACGAGAGCTACAAGAGCCTCAACGAGGCGCTCACCCACGGCGGCATCGCGAACGACGTGCGCGTGCGCCAGGTGTTCATCGACTCCTCGAAGCTCGAGGAGGGCGACCTCTCCGAGCTCGACCAGGTGGACGGCATCCTCGTGCCGGGCGGCTTCGGCGTGCGCGGCACCGAGGGGAAGATCCTCGCGGTGCGCCACGCGCGCGAGAAGAAGATCCCCTTCTTCGGCATCTGCCTCGGCCTCCAGATGGCGGTCATCGAGTTCGGCCGCGCGGTCCTCGGCCTCGAGCGGGCGAACTCGCTCGAGTTCGACGAGCAGTGCCCGGACCCCGTCGTCACGCTCATGGAGGGGCAGAAGGGCGTCGCCGACAAGGGCGGGACCATGCGGCTCGGCGCCTACCCCTGCGCCCTGAAGAGCGGCACCAAGGCGCGCGAGCTGTACGGCGCCGACCTCGTGCACGAGCGCCACCGCCACCGCTTCGAGTTCAACAACGCCTACCGCGCCCAGTACGAGGCGGCGGGGATGGTGTTCTCGGGCGTGAACCCGGACCTCGACCTCGTCGAGATGATCGAGCTGAACAACCACCCCCACTTCGTGGGCTGCCAGTTCCACCCCGAGTTCAAGTCGAAGCCGTTCGCGGCGCACCCGCTCTTCGCCGGGTTCGTCCTCGCCGCCCGCGAGCACCGCAACCAGGCGGAGCGGCAGCCCGCCGCCGCGGTGACGAAGCTCCCGCTCGGGAAGAACGCCTAGATGGCCCCGGTGCTCGCCCGCATCGCCGGGCACGAGGTCGGGGACGGCCGGCGGCTCCTGCTCATCGCCGGGCCCTGCGTCATGGAGGGCGAGGCCCACGCCCTCGCGCACGCGCGCAGGGTGAAGGCGCTCGCGGAGAAGCACGGGCTGCCGGTCGTCTTCAAGGCGAGCTTCGACAAGGCGAACCGCTCCTCGGGCAAGAGCTTCCGCGGCCCGGGGCTCGAGGCCGGGCTCGCCGCCTTCGAGGCGGTGAAGCGCGAGACGGGCCTCCCCTGCACGACCGACGTGCACGAGCCCTGGCAGGCGGAGCCCGCGGGGCGGGTGGTGGACCTCCTCCAGGTCCCCGCCTTCCTCTGCCGCCAGACCGACCTCGTCCTCGCCTGCGCGCGGCACGGGAAGAGCGTCTCCGTGAAGAAGGGGCAGTTCCTCGCGCCGAGGGAGATGCGCCACGCGGTCGCGAAGTGCCGCGAGGCCGGGAACGCGAACGTCCTCCTCGTCGAGCGCGGCGCCACCTTCGGCTACGGCAACCTCGTCGTCGACATGCGCGCCCTCGTGATCATGCGCGAGCTGGGGGTGCCGGTCTGCCTCGACGCGACCCACTCGGTGCAGCTCCCCGGCGGCGCCGGCGACGTGACGGGCGGCGAGCGGCAGTTCGTGGCGCCGCTCGCGCGGGCGGCGGCCGCCGTGGGCGTCGACGCGCTGTTCATGGAGATCCACGAGGACCCGGCGGTGGCGAAGTCGGACGGCCCGAACTCCCTCGACTTCGACATGGCCGACCGGATCCTCGCCGAGGTGCTCGCCGTGCGGCGAGCCCTGGGCCAGCCGTGACCGCCCGGCGCTCGCGCGCGCGGATCTCGCCGCAGGCCCTCGTCGCCCGGGCGGCGCGCGTCCGCCTCGTCCTGCTCGACGTGGACGGCGTCCTCACCGACGGCCGGCTCTACTACGGGCGGGAGGGCGAGGCGTTCAAGGCCTTCGACGTGCGGGACGGCCACGGCGTCGTGATGCTGCGCGACCACGTGGACTTCGGCGTCGTGTCGGGCCGTCCCGGCGAGGCCTCGCTGCGGCGCCTCGAGGAGCTGCGCGTGAAGCACCTCGTCTTCGGCGAGCGCGACAAGCTCGCGGGCTACGCGCGGCTCGCGCACCTCGGCGTCCCCGACGCCGAGGTGGCGTACATGGGGGACGACGTGAACGACGTGCCGCTGCTCCGCAAGGTGGGGCTCGCCGCCTGCCCCGCCGACGCCGTGCCCGAGGCGCGCGAGGTCGCGCACTTCGTCACCCGCGCGCCGGGCGGGCGGGGCGCGGTCCGCGAGCTGTGCGATCTCCTGCTGCGCGCGAAGGGGATCGGCCCCCCCTAGCGCGCGGCGGTCGCTCGCAGCGCCGCGAACCCCGCGCCCGCGCCCGAGAACGGCAGGGCTGGGGCTCGGGCTCGGGCTCGGGGACGACACGAGCCGAGCGTGGCTAACGGGTCGGGGGCCCGCCCAGGGTCGCGCCCACGGCGGGGTGGACCCGGAGCACGAGCCCGAGCAGGAACCCCGCGGCGAGGCCGCCCACGTGGGCGGAGTTGTCGATGAAGGGGATGGCGAGCCCGAGCGCCAGGTTGAGGACGATGATCTCGACCGGCGCGCGCACCAGCATCCGGCGCGCGGGCGGCGGCAGCGCGCGGCGGTGACGCAGCCCCACCGCGAGCAGCGCCCCCACGAGCGCGAAGAGCCCGCCGGAGATGCCGACGCTCGGGTGCGGGTTCGTGACGAAGCTCGCGAGCGAGCCGGCGAGCACGCCGCCCCACAGGACGAGGAGCATGCGGCGCGCGCCGAGGAGCCGCTCCGCGAACCCGCCGAGGTTCGAGAGGACGGCGGCGTTCATGAGCAGGTGGAAGGCGCCGCCGTGCACGAGCCCGGCGGTGAGGAGGCGCCACCACTCGCCCGCGCGGATCGCGTCGTTGTCCTTGGCGAGCCGGAGCTGGAGCGCCTCGGGCGGCAGCACCAGGGCGAGCGCGGACACCGCCACCACCCCGACGAGCACCGCGCGCGTGGCGGGGGCCGGGCCCATGAGCGCCGCGTCGAGGGAGGCGCTGCCGAAGGTGCGCCGCGGCGGCGGCTCCGGCACGAGCCCGCGGCTCCGGCCGCCCTCGAGCCGCCGCCACTCGCGGCGGAGCGACACGAGGAAGGCGAGCGACGCGACGAACAGGAGGACGAACAGCGGCGGCGCGCGGCCGGTCTCCTCTCCCGCGAGGCGCGCCCCGGCCAGCACCGCGATCCCGAACGCGGCCGCGCCGAGCGCGGCGGCGAGCCAGGCGAGGTAGCCGCGGCGGAGGCGAGCCTCGGCCCGGCTCGCGACGTGCGGGACGAGGTCGGCGAGGTCCGCCGGCGCCGCCGCGATGCCGCCGCCCTCGACGAGGTCGAAGGCGCGGAGCCGCCCCTCGGCGGCGGCGGCCACGACGTCCTCGAAGGCGCCCTCGAGCACGAGGGCCCCGCCGCGCAGGACGCGGAAGGGCGCCGTCCGGAGCGCCTCCGGCGCGGCGCCGAGCTGCGGCGGGACGAGGGCGGGCCGCTTCTCCGGCTGCGGCCGTCCGCGGAGCGCGAGGCGGTAGAGGCCGTACAGCGCCGCCACCGGCAGGGCGACGAGGATCGCGATGAGCGGCAGCGCGAACCCGTCCCGCAGGAGCGCCAGCATGGCGAGCGGCGAGGCGAGAACGGCCGCGAGCGCGAGCGGCTCGAGGCGTGAGACGACGCCGGGGGGGCGCATGCGGCCGACGCTATACCAGAGACCGGCCGACCCTGCCGAATCGCCGGCAACGGTGGTAGCTTCCCCGCGCCATGACGGTCCCGCGGAGAAAGCGGATCAAGCGGAGCGTCCGGTCCGCGCTGCTCCGCGCGCTCATCCACCTCGTCACCCGCCTCCCCTTCCGCGTGGCCCTCGCCCTCGCGGGCGGCGTGGGGCGGCTCGGGTGGGTCCTCTCCGGGGGCACGCGGCGGGCGATCCTCGCGCACCTCGAGATCGCCTTCCCGGAGAAGACCGCCGCGGAGCGCGCGGCCATCGGCCGGGCCTCGCTCCTCCACCTCGCGCGGCTCGCCGCCGAGGTCGCGACGCTCCGCTCCTGGCGGCACCGGCTCCCCGAGTACGTGTCCTTCGCGCCGGGCGCGGAGGAGCGGCTCCGCGAGGTCGCGGCGCGCGGGAAGGGACTCCTCTTCGTCACCGGCCACCTCGGCAACTGGGAGCTCATGGCGCAGCGGGTCGCGGCCTACCACCCGTCCGCCACCATCGCCCGGACCGGCAACGACCCGAGGCTCACGGAGCTCATCGGCCGCATCCGGCTCCAGGGGAAGGTCGAGACGCTCTGGCGGGAGGGACCCGGCAGCGCGCGCGCGATGCTCCGCTGCTTCAAGCAGGGGAGGCTCCTCGGGATCCTCATCGACCAGGACACGCGCGTGCAGGGCGTGTTCGTGCCGTTCTTCGGCCGCCCGGCCTTCACGCCGCGGGGGGCCGCCGATCTCGCGCTCCGCTTCGGGGTCCCCGTCGTCGTGGGCTGGTGCCGGCGCCGCGGTCCGGCCCCGGACGCGGGGCACGTGATCGACTTCGTGGACGTGCCCTACGATCGCGCCGCGCCCGACAAGGAGGCCGAGGTGGTACGGCTCACGGCTGCCTGCACGGCGCTCCTGGAGGCGGCCATCCGGGCCGCGCCGGCGGAGTGGGTCTGGATGCACGAGCGGTGGCGGACCCGCCCCGAGGCGGGGTCCGAAGCGCCCCAAGCAAAGCCGGTGCCCAAAACGCAGGTAAATCCGGCGGCTAGCCGCCACGTGTCCTAAGCAAGGTCTGTGCCCGTCGATCGGGCCGGGAAAGAATGCTATGGTTCAGCGGTTTTGGAAGGGGATGGCGGCAACCCTGGCGCTCGCCGTCCCGCTCCTCGCCGCACCCGGCTGCCGGGCGGCGAAGCCAGGGGAGGGCCGTGAAGTGGTGCCTGAGCTGAAGCTCGACGGGGTGAGGTTCCGCGTCTATCGCGGCGACACCCTGCGTGCGTTCGGCGAGGCGAAGACGACCTCCCTCAGGCGCGACTCGACGGAGCTCTCGGCCAGGGACCTCGTCGCGACGCTGCCCGACGGCGCCGCGCCGGTCCGGATCACCGCCCCCACCGGGCAGGGCGTGGCGTCGAGCCGGGTCTTCTCCGCCTCGGGCGGGATCACGGTCTCGCGCGGCGACGACGTGGCGCGCACCGAGCGCGCGCGCTTCGAGCCCTCCCGGACGGGCGGGCTCGTCGTGGGCGAGGCGCCGGTGGCCGTCGAGGGGCGCGGGTACCGCCTCGCCGGCCCGGGCTTCACGCTCGACCCGGCGACGGGCGACATCACGGTGCGCGGCGGCGTCCGCGCCCTCGCCGGCCTCCAGCCGGCGGAGGGGCAGCGCAGGCTCCCCTCACGTAGCGAAGCGCAGCCCAGGGGAGCCGAGCACTCCCCCACTCCCATGGAGAATCGGTGATCCACGGCGCCGCCCTCGCGCTCGCGGCGCTCGCCGCCGTGGCCGCGCCGAAGGCGCCGGCGGTCCCCGCCGCGCCGGTGCGGGTCGACGCCGACGAGGTCCACTACGCCTTCCAGAAGCGCGAGATGACCTTCACGAGCAAGGAGGCGAAGCCCGTCACGATGACGCGGGCCGACGCGCGCCTCACCTGCCGCAAGCTCGTCGCGCGCACCGACGACGCCGGCCAGATCGTCTCCGCGGCCTGCACGGGCGACGTGCGGCTCACGCGCGGCGAGCGGGTCGTGACCTGCGATCGCGCCACCTTCGAGGCGGCCGCCGAGCGGGTGGTCTGCGAGGGGAACCCGGTGCTCAAGGACGCCGCCTCCGAGGTGAGGGCGGCCCGGCTCGTCTACGAGCTCAGGACGGACGAGGCGAAGGCCGAGGGGGCGCAGATCACGCTCCCCGGCGACGAGGTCGAGGCCCGGCGAAAGGCGCTCGAGGAGCGCCGCAGGGAGCGCCCGCGGTGATCGCGGCGAGCGGCGCACCGGTGCTCCTCCGCGCGGAGGGGCTCGTGAAGAGCTATCGCGGCCGCCGCGTGGTGGACGGCGTCTCGTTCCACGTCGCGCCGGGCGAGGTGGTGGGGCTCCTCGGGCCGAACGGCGCGGGGAAGACCACCTCGTTCAACATGGTGGTCGGCCTCGTGGTGCCCGAGGGCGGCAAGGTGCTCCTCGGCGAGGCGGAGCTGACGCGCCTGCCCATGCACCGGCGCGCCCGGCTCGGCGTCGGCTACCTGCCGCAGGAGGCCTCGATCTTCCGCAAGCTGACGGTGCGCCAGAACTTCACCGGCGTCCTCGAGGCGCTCGGCGTCGCGCGGTCGGAGCGGGAGGACCGCGCGGACGCGCTCATCGCCGAGTTCCGCCTCGAGAAGGTCGCGGAGAGCCTCGGCGAGCAGCTCTCCGGCGGCGAGCGGCGGCGCGCGGAGGTGGCGCGCAGCCTGCTCTCCTCGCCGCGCTACATCCTCTTCGACGAGCCCTTCGCCGGGGTCGACCCCATCGCGGTGGGCGAGCTGCAGCGGCTCATCGGCTCGCTGCGCGACCGCGGCATCGGCGTCCTCATCACGGACCACGCGGTCCGGGAGGCGCTCGGCATCTGCAACCGCGCCTACATCCTCTCCGCCGGCGCGATCCTCGAGGCGGGCACGCCCGCCGAGATCGCGGCCTCGGAGAAGGCGCGCGCCGTGTACCTCGGCGAGAAGTTCAGGCTCGACGAACAGGTGGTGAACTGAGTGGCCCTCGAGCTGAAGCAGCACCTCAAGATGACGCAGCAGCTGGTGATGACGCCCCAGCTGCAGCAGGCCATCAAGCTCCTGCAGCTGTCGCGCATGGAGCTCGTCGACCTCATCCGCACCGAGATGACGGAGAACCCGCTCCTCGAGGGGGCGGACGAGCCGGACGAGGACCCGGTCCAGAGCGGCGAGAGCCCGGCGGAGGCGGCGGAGCACGAGGCGAAGCCCGAGGTCAAGGAGCCCGACAAGTCCGAGGAGGTGAAGGGCGAGGAGGGCGCGAACGAGATCGACTGGGACCAGTACCTCGACCACTACCAGCTGCAGGGGCACACGGCGCCGTCGAACCGCGGCATGGCCGACGAGGAGCTGCCCGGGGCGGAGTCGACGCTCACGAAGAAGACGGACCTCTTCGACCACCTCGCCTGGCAGATCCGGCTCTCGAGCTTCACGCAGGAGGAGGAGCAGGTCGCGCTCCTCGTCATCGGGAACCTCGACGACGACGGCTACTTCAAGATGCCCGCGGTCGAGGGCGAGGACGCGGACGCCCTCACCCGCGATCCCCTCGTGCGCGTCGCCTTCGAGGCCGGCGTGGGCATCGAGTTCGCCGAGCGCGTGCTGCACCGGGTGCAGGCGCTCGACCCGCCCGGCATCGCGGCGCGCGACCTGCGCGAGTGCCTCCTGCTCCAGGTGCGCCACATCAACGCGGACACGCCCGAGATCGTGGCGATCATCGAGCGCCACCTGAAGCACCTCGAGTCGAAGAACTACGGCGCGATCGCGAAGGACCTCAAGATCTCCGTCGAGGAGGTCGTGAAGGCGGTGAAGGTGGTGAGCCGCCTCGAGCCCAAGCCGGGGCGCGCCTACTCGGGCGAGGAGGCGCAGTACATCACCCCGGACGTCTACGTCCACAAGATGGGGGACACGTACGTCACCGTCCTGAACGACGACGGCCTCTCGAAGCTCCGCATCTCCGGGATGTACCGCTCGGCCCTGAAGAGCGGTCAGGCCGGCGCCGCGAAGGAGTACATCCAGGACAAGCTGCGCAGCGCCGTCTGGCTCATCCGCTCCATCCACCAGCGGCAGCGGACGATCTACAAGGTCACCGAGTCGATCGTGAAGTTCCAGCGGGACTTCCTCGACCAGGGTATCGCCCACCTGAGGCCGCTCATCCTGCGCGACGTGGCGGAGGACATCGGCATGCACGAGTCCACCGTCTCGCGCGTGACGACGAACAAGTACGTGCACACGCCGCAGGGCATCTACGAGCTCAAGTTCTTCTTCAACTCCGCCATCAACCGCACCGGCGGGGACGAGATCGCGAGCGAGGCGGTCAAGAACCACATCAAGCAGATCGTGGCCGCCGAGGACGCGAAGCACCCCCACTCCGACCAGCGCATCGTCGAGCTCCTGCGCACCCAGGGCATCGAGATCGCGCGCCGCACCGTGGCCAAGTACCGCGAGGTGCTGGGGATCCTCCCCTCCTCGAAGCGCAAGAAGTACTTCTAGCGGCCGGGCGGCCGTGCGCCGCCGGAACGCCCCACCGGAGCCGAGGGCGCCGTCCCCGACAGCGGGATCCGCCGCGCCTCCCCTGCTATAGTGATCGGGTGCATGTTGCCATCCCGGGCAACATCGGCCTCGGCCGCGGCACCGGTGGGCTCAGAGCGCTCGCCGGCCGCGGCCGAAGCATTTTCCGGTCCCAAGGAGGCGTGGCAATGCAGCTGAACATCACCTTCCGACACCTGGACCCCACCGAAGCCCTCAAGACCCACGTCAAGGATCGCGTAGAGCACGTGCAGCGGTACATCGACCGTCCCAGCGAGGCGCACGCCGTCCTCCACGTGGACAAGCTCGACCATCACGCGGAGATCACGGTGAAGGCGGGGCGCTTCCTGCTCCGCGGCACGGCCAAGTCCCAGGACATGTACGCCTCCATCGACGCGGCCGCGGACCGCATCGAGAAGCAGCTCAAGAAGCACAAGGCGAGGCTCCAGGACCACCACAAGGCGAACGGGCACGGGGTCGAGTGGACGCCGGTGGAGGTGCGCCACGACGTCCTCGACGCCCGGAACGAGCCCGGCAAGGCGGGTCACAAGGTCGTGAAGAGCACGCAGTTCCAGGCGAAGCCGATGACCGTCGACGAGGCGATCCTCCAGCTCGAGCTCCTCGACGCGCACTTCTACGTCTTCCAGAACGCGAAGGACCGCGCCATCAACGTGATCTTCAAGCGCGACGACGGGGCCTTCGGGCTCCTCGAGGCGAAGGCGGGCTAGCGGGTGGGGCCGCCCGGGCCGCGCTCCGGCCCGGGCGCCCCATCGCCGCCGAGCGCGGGGACGGGGCGCGAGCGGGCGCGCACCGCCTTGCCTTCTTGCCGACGCATTGCCACCTGTGTTAGCTGACGCCGGGCCGCCATGAAGATCGTCGAGTTCCTCCGAGCCGACGCCGTGATCGCGAACCTGTCCGGACAGACCGGGCCGGCGGTCCTCGCGGAGCTGTGCCGGCCGCTCGCGGCGACGCAGCGGGTCGACGCCCAGCGGCTCCTCGAGACGCTGCTCGATCGGGAGAAGCTCGGCTCGACCGGCATCGGCGAGGGCGTCGCCATCCCGCACGGGAAGGTGCCGGGCCTCCCCGGCCTCATGGCGAGCTTCGGCCGGTCGACGCAGGGGATCGACTTCCGGGCGATCGACGGCCGGCCGACCCACCTCTTCTTCACGCTCTTCGCGCCCGAGAACTCGGCCGGCGCCCACCTCAAGGCGCTCGCCCGCATCAGCCGGATCTTCAAGAACCCGGCCTTCCGCGACGCGATCCTGCGGGCGCCCGGCGCCGAGGACGTCTACCGCCTCATCGAGGCGGAGGACGCGAAGTACTGAGCAGGGCCCTCGCCGCACCCCGTCGACGAGAGGATCGTGCGCGCCCGCGCGCGTTTGACGACCCCTGGGGCGGGGGCTAATCTCGCTCCGTCCCCCGGCGCGGGGCACCGAGGCGCTCCGGGCGCCGCCCGGCCCGCCGGCCACGCCGGCGGAAGGAGAACGCACCCGTGGGACCGAACCACATCCGGATCGACTGCACCGGCATGCGCTGTCCCCAGCCCGTGCTGAAGCTCGCCGTCGAGACCGCCGAGACGCCGGCCGGCACCGTGGTCGAGATCGTCGGCGACTGCCCGACCTTCGAGAAGGACATCCGCACCTTCTGCGACCGCCGCAAGAAGACGCTCTTGTCCATCCGCCCGGACGGCGTGAAGACGGTCATCCAGATCCAGTACTGAAGGGCGCCGTGGCCGACGACCCCCAGGGCGGGAGCGCGGCGCGGTCCGACCGGGCCCCCGGCCGGATCGGCCTCTACTTCTGCCGCTGCGGGTCGAGCCTCGGTGGCACCCTGCGGCTCGGCGAGCTCGAGCGGCCCGCCCGCTGGCCCGGCGCCGCCGACGTGGCGACGCACGAGATCCTCTGCTCCGCGGAGGGGAGGGCCTGGCTCGCGGGCCGCCTCCGCGCGCACGGCGTGGAGCGCGCCGTCGTCGCCGCGTGCTCCCCGCGCGAGCACGAGGCGACCTTCCGCGCGGTGCTCGCCGCCGCGGGGCGCTCGCCCTTCCACCTGCAGATGGTGAACCTCCGCGAGCAGCTCGACTGGCTCGGCGGCGATCCCGCGCAGGCCACCGAGAAGGCGGGCCGCCTCGTCGAGGCGGCGCTCCGGCGCGTCGCGCTCCACCGGGACCTCCCCGCCGAGGACGTCGAGGTCTGCCCCGACGTCCTCGTGATCGGCGGCGGCCCGGCCGGCGTCTCGGCAGCGCTCGCCCTCGCCGGGAAGGACCGGAAGGTCGTCCTCGTCGAGCGAGGCCCCGCCCTCGGCGGGCTCGCGAGCCTGCTCGACCGGGTCTTCCCCGACGGCGCCTGCGCGAGCTGCTTCATGGCGCCCGCGCTCGACCGCGTCCTGCACTCCGGGCGGATCGAGGTGCTCACCCTGGCGCAGGTGCGGAGCGTGCGCGGCGCCCACGGCCGCTTCGAGGTGGAGCTCGCCCTCGCCCCGCGGGGCGTCGACCCGGCGGCGTGCCTCGGGAGCGGCGCGTGCGCGCGGGCGTGCCCCGCGGAGGTCCCCGATCCGGCGTCGGGCGGGCTCGCCACGCGCCGGGCGATCGGCGTCGCCTACCCGGGCGCGCTGCCCCACGTCTCCGTCCTCGACCCCGAGGCCTGCCTGCGCGCGCGCGGCGAGCCGTGCGACGCGTGCCTCGCGGCGTGCCCCTCCGGCGCCGTCCGCCTCGACGACCGCGCCCCGGGGAAGCGGCAGGTGACGGTCGGGGCGGTGGTGGTCGCGATCGGCGCGCGGCCCGGCGCCGCCGCCGGCCCCGAGGGCGTCGTCTCCTCCTGGCAGCTCGAGCGGATGCTCAACCCCGACGGCCCGACCCGGGGCGGCGTCCGCGGGCCCGGCGGGCGCGCGCCGCGGTCGGTGCTCCTCGCCGCCGAGGGGGGCGACGAGGACGGCGAGCTCGCGGCCCGCGAGCTCCTGAAGCTCGCGCACCTCCTCGGCGAGCGGCTGCCCGGCGCGCGCCTCTCCGTCGCGGGGGGGCTCGACCGGATCCCGCAGCTCGCCCGCGCCGCAGCGGCGCTCGCCGCGCGCGGCGTCGCGCTCCTGCCCGGCGCGCTCTCGCCGGGTGGGGTCGAGAGGGAAGGGGAGGAGCTGCGGGTGCGGCTCGTCGACGGCGCGGCCGCGGCGGTGCATGCCGCCGAGCTGGTCGTGGTGCACCCTCCGGTGCGGCCACAGGACGGGGCGGAGGGGCTCGCGCGCCTGCTGCGCATCGGCACGACGGAGCGCGGCTTCCTCGTAGACCGCGCCGCGAGCCCGTTCGAGCCCACCGCGACCCGCATCGCCGGCGTGTACGTCGCGGGAGCGGCGGCCGGGCCCCGCCCCATCGCGCAGGCGATCCGCGACGGGATCGCCGCGGCGGGGCTCGTCCACGCGTCGCTCGTGCCCGGCGAGCGCAGGCCGCTCGAGCCGCTCGCCGCTGAGGTCGACGGGGCGCGCTGCGGGGGCTGCGGCGTCTGCGTCACCGCCTGCGCGTTCGGCGCCGTCACGCTCGAGCGGGGCGACGACGCGGCCCGCCGGGCGCACGTCGAGCGGGTCCACTGCCGCGGCTGCGGCACCTGCGCGGCGGCGTGTCCGACCGGCGCGGTGAGCGCGCCGCACTTCACCGGCGAAGAGCTCGCGGCGGAGATCTCGGCCCTGCTCGCGCCGCCGCTCGCGGGCGGCGCCGGGGAGGGGTGACGGGGATGGCGCACCTGCCCCGCATCGTCGCCTTCCTCTGCGACGCCTGCGCGTACGCGGCCGCCGACCGGGCGGGGCAGGCACGGCTCGAGGTGCCGCAGAGCCTCCTCGCCGTCCGCGTCATGTGCAGCGGGCGCGTCGAGCCCGCCCTCGTCCTGCAGGCCTTCCGCGAGGGCGCGGACGGCGTGCTCGTGGCGGGCTGCCACCCCGGCGACTGCCGGTACGTGGACGGGAACCTCCGGGCCGCCGCGCGCCACGCGCTGCTCGTGCGCGCCCTCGAGCAGGCCGGGATCGAGCCCGCGCGCTTCCGTCTGGCCTGGGCGAGCGCCACCGAGGCCGAGCGGCTCGCGGCCCTCGTGCGCGAGATGACCGAGCAGGTGCGCGCGCTCGGGCCGCTCCGGACGCCGGCCGGCCCCCGCGGGACACGGGACGCGGCGAGGCTCGAGGCACGCCCGCCCGCCGGCCCACGCCCCGCCGGCAAGCCGCGCGTCGCGCTCTACTGGAACGCCTCCTGCGGCGGCTGCGAGGAGGCGGTGATCGACCTCGGCGACGGCTTCGCCGCGCTGCTCGAGCGCGTCGAGCTCGTGCTGTGGCCGGCCGTAGTCGATCGCAAGCGGCGCGACGTCGAGGCGCTCCCGGACGGCGCCATCGACCTCGCCCTCGTGAACGGCGCCGTGCGCCTCGAGGAGCAGGCGGAGTGGGCGCGGCTCTTGCGACGCAAGGCCCGCCTCCTCGTCGCCGTCGGCGCGTGCGCGCACTCGGGCGGCGTGGTCGGGCTCGGCAACCTCTCCTCCCGGGAGGAGCTCCTCGAGGCCGCCTACCGCCGGCCTGCGTCGGTCTCGAACCCGGAGGCGAGCCTCCCCGGCGAGCCCTTCCACGCCCACGGCCACGACCTCACGCTCCCGGCGCTCCTCCCCGCCGCGCTGCCGCTCGCGGCGGTCGTCCCCGTGGACTGCACGATCCCCGGCTGCCCGCCCTCGCCCGCCGTCCTCTCGGCGGCGCTCGAGACCCTCCTCTCCGGCGACCCGCCGCCGCCGGGCGCGGTGCTCGCGCCGAACGCCGCGCTGTGCGAGCGCTGCCCGCGGAGGGACTCGCGGCCGGAGCGGCTCGAGCTCGCCGCGCTGGGCCGGCTCGCGACGTCGCCGCTGGATCCGGTCGCCTGCTTCCTCGCGCAGGGGCTCGTCTGCCTCGGCCCCGCCACGCGCCAGGGGTGCCAGCCGGGCTGCGTCGAGGCCGGGATGCCGTGCCGCGGCTGCTTCGGGCCGCTCGACGGCGTGCGGGACGGCGGCGCCGCGATGCTCTCCGCCTTCGCGACGCTCCTCGGGGGCGGCGAGGCGGAGGCGAAGGCGCTCGCCGCCGCGCTGCCGGACCCCGCCGGCACGTTCTGGCGCTACGCGCTCGCGGCGGGGCTCGTGCCGCCGCGCCCGCCCGGGCGGAAGGGGGACGCGCGGTGACCCGCCGCATCACCATCGACCCGATCACGCGCCTCGAGGGGCACGGCAAGATCGAGGTCCTGCTCGACGAGGAGGGGAACGCCGAGGCGGCCTATCTCCAGATCCCCGAGCTGCGCGGGTTCGAGGCGTTCTGCGTGGGCCGGCCGGCCGAGGAGATGCCGCGGCTCACCGCCCACGTCTGCGGGGTCTGCCCCGCCGCCCACCACCTCGCCTCGGCGCGCGCCCTCGACGCGCTCTACGCGGCGACCCCGCCGCC
This sequence comes from uncultured delta proteobacterium, assembly GCA_963737085.1. Classification (GTDB taxonomy): domain Bacteria; phylum Myxococcota; class Myxococcia; order Myxococcales; family Anaeromyxobacteraceae; genus Anaeromyxobacter. Next base: position 358,373 of record CAVTRR010000009.1, on the reverse strand, counting down.
GGCGGCGCGGCGCGTCCAGGCGCTCTACTACAACCTCTTCCTGTTCGAGGACCACCTCCTCCACTACTGGTACATGGGCGGGCCGGACTTCTACGCGGGCCCCCGGGCGCCCGCGCCGCTGCGCAACGTGCTGGGCGTCCTCGCCCGGGTGGGCAAGGACCTCGGCGGCCGCATCCTCTCCGTCCGCAAGCAGGCGCGGGACCTCATGGCGGCCATCGGGGGGCGGACCGTCCAGCCGGTGTTCGCGGTGCCGGGCGGGATCTCGCGGCCCCTCGACGCGGAGACGATCCGGCGGGTGCAGGAGGCCGCCCCGGGGTTCGTCCGCTTCGCCGAGGACACCCTCGCCTCCTTCCGGGCGGCCGTGCTCGGCAACGCCGAGTACGCCGAGGCGCTCGGGAGCGAGGTCTTCCGCGTCCGCTGCCACTCCATGGGCATGGTGGACGACGAGGGGCGGCTCGCCTTCCTCGACGGCCGGCTGCGGGTGGTCGACCCCGAGGGGCGCGAGGTCGCCTCCTTCGCGCCGGAGGACTGGCAGCTCCACCTCGCGGAGCGCGTCGAGCCCTGGACCTACGCGAAGCTCACGTTCCTCCGCCGCCCGGGCTGGAAGGGGTTCGTCGAGGGCGCCGAGAGCGGGCTCTACCGCGTCGGCCCCCTCGGGCGCCTCAACGTCGCGCGGGAGATGGCGACGCCCCGCGCCGAGGCGGAGCGGCGGCGGCTCTTCGACGCGCTCGGCTGGCCGGCCCACCAGACCCTCGCCTTTCACTGGGCGCGGCTCGTCGAGGCCCTCCAGGCCGCGGAGACGGTCGCGCTCCTCGCCTCCGACCCCGCGATCGGCTCGAGCGAGGTCCGGCGGGTGCCCGCGCCGCTCGGCGGGCCGCGCGAGGGCGTGGGTGCCGTGGAGGCGCCGCGCGGGACGCTCATCCACCACTACGCGGCCGGCGGCGACGGCCTCCTCACCGCCGTGAACCTCGTCGTCGCCTCGCAGCACAACGCGGCGTCCGTGCAGATCTCCGTGCGCAAGGCGGCGCGGGGGCTCATCCGCAAGGGCGTGGTGGACGACGGGCTCCTGAACCTGCTCGAGATGGCCTTCCGCGCCTACGATCCCTGCAACGCCTGCGCGTCGCACGCGCTCCCCGGCGAGCTGCCGCTGGTCGTGACGATCCGCGGTGCGGACGGCGCGGTGCGCGAGGTCATCCGGCGCGGCGTGGCCGGGGAGGAGGCGTGACCCCGGCGGCCGGAGGAGGCGGCGCCGGGCCGGTCCTCGTCCTCTGCCTCGGCAACGCGCTCCGCCGCGACGACGCCGTCGCGCTCCACGTGGCGGCGGCGCTCGAGGCCGCCCCCGAGCCCGGCGCGGTGGTGCGCCGGAGCGCCGCGTCGGGCCTGTACCTGCTCGACGAGATGGACGGCTTCGACCGCGTCGTGGTGGTGGACGCGGTGAGGACGGCGGCGCGGCCGCCGGGGGTGGTGCTCTCCTTCGCGCTCGAGGACCTCCGCGCGCCGGAGGGGCCCTCGCCCCACTCCATCGGGCTGCCCTCCGCGCTGGCGCGCGCCCGGGCCGCCGGCGCCCCGGTGCCGTCCCGCGTCCACGTCGTCGCGGTGGAGGTCGCGGACATGGAGACGGTCGGCGAGGGGCTCTCACCGCCCGTCGCCGCCGCGGTGCCGGGGGCCGTCGCCGCGGTCCGGCGGGCGGTGGCGGCGCTCGGCTGAGCGCGGCCCCGCGGCGGAGCGCGCTTTGGGTGGCGGTCCGCGGTCCGGCGCGGCATCTTGCGGGCTCGATGGGAGCGCAAGGGAACCCGCGGCGTCGGTGTCGGACCGTGGCCGAGTGCCTCGACGATCCGGCGCACGCCGGGCCGCTCGAGGGCGCGCTTCGCGTCGGCGAGGCGGCCCGCGAAGGGCGCATGGTGCGCATCGGCCTCTGGCGTCACGACGGCGGCGTGCGCGCCCGCTTCCGTGCGACCTCCTGCGCGTCGCTCATCGCGTACGCGGAGGTCGCCTGCGCCGCGCTCGAGGCGGGCGCGGTGCCGGATGGCCCCGCGCTCCGCGCCGCCCTGCGCGGCGTCCACCCCATGCACGAGGAGCGCGCCGACCTCGTCGCGACGGCGGTCCGCGCCGCGCTGGCCGAGGAGGGCCCATGAACGTCGCCTACGTCTTCTCCACTCCGAACGCCTCCTACATCCTCGAGAAGATGATCGTCCCGCAGCTCGAGGAGGGACGCCACGGCGCGAACGTGGTGGGGATGTTCTTCTTCGTGGACAACAACTACCTGCTCGTCCGCGGCAATCCCACCGGCGAGCGACTCGCGAAGGTGGCGCGCAAGACGGGCATGCTGCTCATGGGCTGCGACCAGTGCTGCTACCAGCGCGACATCGCGGACCGGCTCATCGAGGGGATCCCCATCGGCTGCTTCCCGGACCTGTACAAGGCGCTCGAGGGCGCGAAGCTCGATCAGGTCATCACGCTGTGAGGGGAGGGCGCGGGCGGCGGTGTCGCCGCGCGCGGCCCCGCGCGCTAGATCCGGTGGATGCGGCTCGCGGACCTCGTCCGGGCGTCTGGCGCGGTCGGGCGCACCTCGGCGCGGCTCGGCAAGGTGGCGCTCCTCGCCGGCGCCGTGCGCGCGCTCGCGCCGGAGGAGCGCGCCACCGGCGTCGCGTGGCTCTCCGGGGAGCTGCCGCAGGGCCGGATCGGGGTGGGGTGGGCGACGCTCCGGGGCGCGCTCGAGGGCACGGCCCCCGCCTCCGAGCCGGCGCTGTCGGTCGCGGACGCCGGCGCGGCGCTGGGCGCGCTCGCGGCCGTGCGCGGCGCGGGCGCCGCCGCGGAGCGCGCGCGCCTCCTCGGGAGCCTGCTCGGCCGCGCGACCGAGGAGGAGCGCGACTTCCTCGTCCGGCTCCTCGGGGGCGAGCTCCGGCAGGGCGCGCTCGAGGGCGTGCTCGCGGAGGCCGTGGCGAGGGCCGCGGGCGTCTCCGCCGCCGACGTGCGGCGCGCCGCGATGATGGCGGGAGCGCTCCCGCCGGTGGCGGAGGCGGCGCTCGCGGAGGGCGCGGCCGGGCTCGCGCGCTTCCGCCTGAGGCTCCTCGAGCCCGTCTCGCCCATGCTCGCCGAGACGGCGCCGGACGTGGAGGGCGCGCTCGGCGACCTCGGCGAGGCCGCCCTCGAGTGGAAGCTCGACGGCGCCCGGGTCCAGGTCCACCGGGACGGCGAGGAGGTGCGCGTCTTCTCCCGCTCCCTGCGCGACGTCACGCCCGCCGTGCCGGAGCTCGTCGAGGCCGTCCGGGCGCTCCCCGCGCGTCGCCTCGCGCTCGACGGCGAGGTCATCGCGCTCCGGCCGGACGGCGCGCCCGAGCCGTTCCAGGTCACGATGGGCCGCTTCGGGCGGAAGCTCGAGGTCGCCGGGCTCCGGCGCGCGCTGCCGCTCTCCGTCCTCTTCTTCGACGCCCTGCACGCGGAGGGCGAGGACCTCGTGGCGCGGCCGCTCTCCGAGCGGCACGCGGCGCTCGCCGCCGCCCTCCCCGCGGCGCTGCGCGTACCGCGGCTCGTGACCGGCGACGCGGGCGTGGCGCGCGCGTTCCTCGACGACGCGCTCCGCCGCGGGCACGAGGGGGTGATGGTGAAGGCGCTCGGCGCGCCCTACGAGGCCGGCCGGCGCGGCGCCTCCTGGCGGAAGGTGAAGCGCGCCCACACGCTCGACCTCGTCGTCCTCGCCGCCGAGTGGGGACACGGCCGGCGGCGCGGCTTCCTCTCGAACCTCCACCTCGGCGCCCGCGACGAGGAGCACGGCGGCTTCGCCATGCTGGGCAAGACGTTCAAGGGGATGACCGACGCGATGCTCGCCTGGCAGACCGAGCGGCTCTCCGCGCTCGCGCTCGGGGCGAGCCCGGGCGGAGCCGGAGAGGGCTCCGGAGCGAGCGCGGGCATGGAAGAAGGCGTCGTCCACGTGCGCCCCGAGCTCGTGGTCGAGGTCGCCTTCGACGGGATCCAGGCGAGCTCGCGCTATCCAGCCGGCCTCGCGCTCCGCTTCGCGCGCGTGAAGCGCTACCGCACGGACAAGCGGGCCGGCGAGGCGGACACGGTCGGCGCGGTGCGCGCGCTGTTCTTCGCGCAGGCCGCGCGCGACGCGGCGCCCTGAGCGGCGCCCGCGGGGGACGGGGCGGTCGCGGCCCGGGCTTGGAGACCGCGAAGCACCCGCCTGTCGCCGCGGCAGCCGATCCGCGTCGCATCGCTTCGTTGCTCCTCCCTCACATGCCCGACGGGTGCTGATGATTCGTCCCCGCTGACCGCGGCGTGCGACCACCGCCCGCTGGCGCCGGGCGTGTCGCACGAAACGGCAGGTTCTGCTCCGGCGTCGAGGGCCGGCGCGCGTAGCGATCCATGACCGCGTCTCCGAAGACCTGCCGGGCCGAGAGAAGATTATGAGGACGGCAGACGAGCCGGACGTTGTCGAAGCTGGACGCCCCGCCGAGCGCGAGGGGGTCGATGTGATCGTACTCCAGGCGCCGCCGGCAGTCGCAGCGTTCGCCGGACTCGAACCGCCACTCGCACTGCCCACCCGCGCGGCGCCACACCTCCCGCTTCACCTCGGCAGGGATGGTGTCGCCGCGGGATGGGCGGCGGCCCTTCCGAGGCTTCTCGACGAGACCCTGGCGCTTCGCGTGCTGGGCGAGGACGAGGTCGAGGCCGCGCTCGAGGATCTCCGCCGCGCTGCCTCCCGGGCAGGCATGCCCGAGCGCGTCCTTCGCGGCCTCGAGCTTCTCGAGGAAGTGGCGGGAGACGGTGACGTGCATGCGGGCGAGCTCGGCGTCGAGCATCTCCACGGACTCACGGGGTGGCGGAGCCGGCGGAGGCGGCAAGGGGGCAGCGACCGCGGCGGGCGCGGGCGGTGCAGCCAGGTGAAACGCGATCGGTTGCAGTTCATCCGGGTGAACTCGAAGTGCCGGCGACTCGGGCGAGGCTGCCGGGAGCGCGGCCTGGACCGTGGCCGCTCGGAGCGCCGGGGATGCCGGTCTGACCGCGGTGATGACGTCGCGGGTGGGCACCACCTCGGCCGGCCGGAGCGACAGGGCGACCGCCTCGGCCTCGCGGCGCGAGAGCCCGAAGAACCGGGGCAGTACATGCGCGCAATTCTCGGGGGTGAGCACCCTCGCGAGCTCGTTCACGGTGGAGAGGCACAGCTCACCCGCGCGCAGCGCCGCCTCGACCTCGGGGAATGCCTGGATGAGCTCGGCCGCGGTCTTCCGGTTCTGGGCGGCACCCTTCGAGAGCTTGAGCTCGCGGTGGAGGTAATAGAACAGCGAGGTGTGGCCCAGCTCGCGCCAGAGCTTCTGCCGATCCAGATCGGCGAGAGCGAGAAGAAAATCGGCCATGGCGCCCTGCTCCTCGCGGAGGAGGCGGACGAGGTGGTTCGTGAGCTCGCGTGCGGTGGACATGCACGGAGTGTCTCATGCGAATTTCGGCCCGCGCCGAGCGCACAAAGAAGGCGCGAGGCGCGATGGCGGCGCAGGGGTGCGGCGACCCCTCCCGCGCGGCGCTGACGCCGCCGGTTGGCTCGCGAGCGCTCTGAGGCGCGTGTTCTCGTGCCGCTCGCGCCACGGGAGGCGAGATGCACAAGAACCGCGTCAACCGATTTGCGATGGGCAAATGGGTTGCTCGTCGGCAAAAGCTTCTGATTCGCTATTAGTGAAGTGCTTTCGCCGCCACCCGGGAGCGCGCGAGCAAAGCCGGGCGTGGTGCACCGTCTCGCCTTCGAGCTTCTTGGAAGCCGGCCGCGCGGCGACGGTTCCGGTCCTCGGTGGCGGTCCGGGTCCGGTCCCTCAGCGGAAGGGGACGCCCTTCCCGTCCTTCGTCACCGTCACCACCTCGACGACGTTCCAGATCGCGACCGCGAGGAGCGGGACGACGAGCCACCCCACGAACAGCGTGACGAGGAGCTGCGCGACGGCGCGGCCCGTGTAGCCCGCGTAGAAGTTGTGGACCCCGAGCAGCCCGAGGAAGACGCCGAGGAAGACGTACGCGACGCGCTCGCGCTGCTGCGGCTGGACGGCGTACACCGGCGGCGCGGCCGGGTAGGGCGCGGGGGGCGGCGGCGGGAGCGGGATCGCGAGGGCCTCGTGGGCGGCGGTCCACCCCGGGAGCCCCTCGCGCCAGACGAGGTCGCCGAGGGCGACGCGCCCCTGCATGACGAGCTCGCGGAGCTGCGCCTCGGCGATCGGCCCGTAGCGCTGCCCGGCGGACATGTAGAACCAGCTCATCGGCGCGCCGTCAGTGGTTCACGAAGTGGAAGAGCCGGTTCCAGCGCGGGCCCTTCGGACCCCAGGAGACGAGCGCCATCCAGGCGCGCCCCTTGATCCGGCCGACCGGGACCGGGCCGAAGACGCGGCTGTCGGCGGAGTGGTCGCGGTGGTCGCCCGCGAGCCAGACGTGCCCGGGGGGCACGCGCTGCGGCTCGACGTCGCCGCAGGGCAGGTAGGGCGTGCAGTGCGTGTGGTAGACGTGCGCGCCGAGCGTCTCGACGAAGTCGAGGCACGGGCGCTCCTGCCACTCGCCGCCCTCGGGCTTGTTCTGGTACGTGCAGGGGCCCGCGGGGCGCTCGCGGGGCACCGGCTCGTCGTTCACGACGAGGTGCCCGTCGCGGATCTCGACGGTGTCGCCCTCGATCGCGACCACGCGCTTGATGAGGTCGTCGTCGCGCGGGTTGCCGGGGGGCGCGAGGAACACCACGATCTCGCCGCGCTTGGGGGTGTGCCAGGTGGCCTGGGCGGTGGGCGTGAACGGCAGGCGGGCGCCGTAGGCCCACTTCTCGACGATGACGTAGTCCCCGATCTGCAGGGTCGGGATCATCGAGCCCGACGGGATGTAGACGGCCTCGTAGAGGAACGTCCTGAAGGCGAGCACCGCCAGGATCGTGAGCGTCCAGCCCCGGACTTCCTTGACCACCTTCGCTCGATCCACGCGCCGCGGTCTCCCGTCTACTCCGTCCGCATCGCCTCCACGGGGTCGAGCCTCGACGCCCGGGCCGCAGGGTAGATGCCGAACAGGAGGCCCGCCCCGCAGGCGGAGGCGACGGAGAGTATCACCGCCCACGCCGGGATGCTCGCGGGAATCCCGAAGACCTCGCGCGCCGCCACCGCGAGGCCCGCGCCGAGGAGCACGCCGAGGATCCCCCCGAGGCCCGAGAGCGCCACGGACTCCACCAGGAACTGCGAGAGGATCCGGCGCCGCCGCGCGCCGAGCGCCATGCGGATGCCGATCTCGCGCGTCCGCTCGGTCACCGACACGAGCATGATGTTCATGACGCCGATGCCGCCCACGAGGAGCGCGAGGGCGCACACGCCGAAGGTCGCGGCGCCCACCAGCCGCGCGAGGTTGTCGAAGAGGTCGCTCATCGTCTCGTTGGAGAAGATCTCGAAGTCGTTCTCCGCGAAGGGCGCGACGCCGCGCAGCCGCCTGAGCGCCGCCGTCACCTCGTCCACCGCCCTGGGGGCGTCGTCGGGGGTGGTGGCGACGACGCCGAGCACCATGTCGCGGGTCTTTCCGAAGGCGGTCTCGTAGGTGGTCCAGGGCACGACGGCGAAGCCGTCCTTCGACTCGAGCCCGAGGATCGAGCCCCGCCGCTCGGCGACCCCGATCACCTCGAACGGCGCGCCGCGGATGCGCACCTCGCGGCCGAGCGGGTCCTCGCGCGGGAAGAGGAGGTCGGCCACGTCCGAGCCGATGAAGGCGACCCGCCGGCCGAGCAGGACGTCCGAGGCGGAGAGGAAGCGTCCCTGCGCCACCTGGAGCCCGTTCGCGAGCTCGTAGTCCGGCTCCACCCCCGCCACCTGCACGTTCTGCTTCGTCTGCCGCTCCCCGGCGGTGAGCCGCTCCGGGCGCTGCGCCCAGGCCTCGACGGAGACCGCCCGGACGTGCGGCAGCTCGCGGAGCGCGTCCCCCTGCGCGCGGTCGAGGAGCTTGCGCTGCTCGTACTTGCGGCGGTCGAGGTGACCGAAGCTCACCGCGGGCCAGCGCGTCACGACGAACGCGCCCGCGCCGAGCACCGAGAAGTCGGTGTCGAGCTTCAGGCGCAGCCCCTCGGTGAGGGACATCATCCCCACCACCGTGGACGCGCCGATCACGATGCCGAGCAGGGTCAGCATCGACCGCAGCACGTTCGCGCGGAGCGTGCCGAGCGCCATCGCGACGGTGTCGAGGAGCGAGGTCATTCGTAGCGCAGCGCCTCCACCGGATCGAGGCGGGCCGCGCGCCAGGCGGGCCAGGAGCCGAAGGCGAGGCCCACGGCGGCGGAGAAGCCCAGGCCGAGGGCGACCGCCGAGGGCGTCACCGCGGCGGCGAGCGGGGTGACGAGGGCCACGAGCTGGGCGACGGCGAGCCCGAGCGCGGTGCCCACCGCGCCCCCCAGCGCGGCGACGACCGACGACTCGATGAGGAACTGGAAGAGGATCGTCCGGCGCCTCGCCCCCAGCGCGCGGCGCACGCCGATCTCGCGCGTCCGCTCGGTGACCGACACCAGCATGATGTTCATGATGCCGATGCCGCCCACCACGAGGGTGATGAGGCCGACGCCGACGGCGACGCCGTAGAGCGCTCCGGTGAGCTGACCGTAGAGCTTCACGATCTGGTCCTGCCGGTTGACGGCGAAGTCGTCCTTCCTGTCCGGGGGGACCCGCCGGACGCGGCGGAGGATGCCGACGAGCTCGTCCTCGAGGGCCCCCAGGTTCTCGGGATCGCCGGCGACGGCGATGACGATGGAGCGCTTCGAGCCGAGATCCCTCAGGAAGGTGGAGTAGGGGACCATCGCGTTCGCGTCCATGTTCATGCCGAGCATCTGGCCGCGGCGGGCGAGCGTGCCGATGACGGTGAAGGGGACGCCCTCGATGCGGACCCTGCGGCCGAGGAGCGCCTCGGGCGCGAAGCCCGGGAAGAGCCGCGAGGCGACCTCCGCCCCGAGGACCACGCTCGAGCGGGAGAGGTCCACGTCCACGTCGGAGAGGAAGCGGCCCGCCGCGACGGCCACGCCGTTCGTGTCGAGGTAGCGGGCGTTCGTGCCGATGATCTGGACGGAGGCCGCCTCCCGGTCCTCGAAGGCGACGCCGCCGCGCTTCGAGGCCTGGGGCGCCACGGCGGTGGCGAGCGTCGCCTCGCGCTCGACGGCGTTCAGCTCCTCGCGCCCGAGCGACCTGCGGTTGCGCATCTCCCACCAGTCGTCGCTGGTGTTGAAGAACTTCCACTTCGCGACGTAGAGGGTGTTCGCGCCGAGGTTCGCGATCTGCGCCTCGAAGGAGCGGTTCAACCCCTGGATGATCGCGACGATGGCGATCACCGTCATGACGCCGATGACGATGCCGAGGGTGGTGAGGAAGCTCCGCAGCCGCGCGGCGAAGAGGTTCCCGAGCGCGAGGCGGACCCCCTCGCCTGCCTCCGCGGTGGCGCGAACCAGGCGGCGGCGGAGAGCGCCGCTCCGGCCCCGCCTCATCCCGCCGCCCCTGCACCGGCGTGCGCCAGCGCAGCGCCGGGGCCGTCGGCGACGAGGCGGCCGTCGGAGAGCTTGAGGGCGCGCGGGCACCGCGCCGCGAGCCGCGGCTCGTGGGTGACGAGGACGAGGGTGTGGCCGCGGGCGTGCAGCTCCCCGAAGAGCCGCATGATCTCCTCGCCGGTGGCGGTGTCGAGGTTGCCCGTGGGCTCGTCCGCGAGGAGCAGCGACGGGTCGCCGACGAGCGCGCGCGCGATGGCGACGCGCTGCCGCTGGCCGCCGGAGAGCTCGTTCGGCCGGTGGTGCATGCGGTCCGCGAGCCCGACCGATCGGAGCGCCTCCTCGGCGCGGGCGCGCCGCTCGGCCCGCGGCACGCCGCGGTAGACGAGGGGGAGCTCGACGTTCGCGAGGGCGGTCGCCCGCGGCAGGAGCTGGAAGGTCTGGAAGACGAAGCCGATCTCGCGGTTGCGCAGGTCGGCGAGGGCGTCGTCCGGCAGCGTGCGCACGTCGGCGCCGTTCAGGAGGTACGTCCCGGAGGTGGGCGTGTCGAGGCAGCCGACGAGGTTCATGAGCGTCGACTTGCCCGAGCCGGACTGCCCCACGATGGCCACCCACTCGCCGCGCGCGATCGAGAAGGAGACCCCGTCGAGCGCGTGCACGACCTCCGACCCGACCACGTAGTGGCGCCTCAGGTCGCGCGCGACGATGAGCGGCTCCGCCACGGTCACCTCTTGCCGCCGCGGGCCTTGCCCGCGCCGGGGGCCTCCTCGGTGACGGCGCGGCCGTCGGCGAGCTCGCGCGAGAGCACCCGGTACGGCCCCTCCACGACCTTCTCGCCCCCTTCGAGCCCGCTCACGATCTCGATCTCGGTGTCGCTCGCGAGGCCGGTCTCCACCGGGCGCACGGTGGCGATCCCGTCCTTCACCACGAAGACGACCTTGCGGAGCGGCTCGCGCCGCGGCTTGCGGCCCGGCGCGCCCTGAGCGGGCGGCGGCGGGGCCGCGTCGCCGGGCTTCCCGCCCGCGAGGTCCTTCTCGGTCCTGACGGTGACCGCCTGGATCGGGACCGCCACCGCGTCCTCGCGGGTGTCGGTGGCGATGGAGGCCTGCGCGCTCATGCCGGGGAGCGCGCCCGCGACGGGCGCCGTGAGCGCGAGCCGCACGATGAAGGTGGTCACCTCCGCCTCGGTCCCCGCGTTCTTGACGGTCGCGTTGCGCGCCACCTCCACGACCTGGGCGGGGAACTTGCGGTCCGGGAAGGCGTCGATCTCCACGTCGGCGGGGTCGCCCTCCTTCACGTAGACGACCTCGTGCTCCCCGACCTCGACCTTCACCTCCATCTGCGAGAGCGTGGCGATGACGAGGATGACGTCCTCGGAGAAGTCCGAGCCGCGCACGCGCTCGCCCACCTGCTTCGCGCGGGTCGTGACGACCCCGTCGATGGGCGACACGAGCGTCGTGAGCGAGAGGAAGTGGCGGGCCTCGCGGAGCGCCGCCTCGGCCTGGTCGATGCGCCCCTGCGCCGCGTCGGCCCGGGCGTGCCCGGCCGAGACCTCGGAGCGGGCCTGCTCGAGCTCGGCGGCGCTGGCGTTGCCGCCGCCGGCGAGCCGCTCCACCCGCGCGAGCTCCTGCTCGAGCCGGATCACCTGCACCTTCTGCAGCTGGCGGTCGGCGGCGGCGCTCGCGCGCGCCGCCTCCTGCTGCGACACCTGGGCCGCGTAGCGGCGCGCGTCGATCCGGCCGAGGACCTGGCCCCTCGAGACGCGCTCTCCCTCCTTCACGGTGAGCTGGAGGAGGTCGCCCGTGATGCTCGAGGAGAGCTTCACCTCGGTCGCGGCCTGGAGCTTGCCCGCCGCGGTCACGAGCCGGGTGATGGGCCCCTTGCGCGCGGTCGCCGCCTGGATCCCGACGGGGGGCTCCGGCCGCGGGCGGAGCGAGGCCGCGACGAGGGCGGCCACGGCGAGCACGAACGCGGCCGCGACGGCGCGCCGGGCCCCGCTCATCCGCACGGGCGGCGGCGGCGCCCTCGGCGGCACGGGGGCGGGCCGGACGGCGGGGTCCGCCGGCTCGAGGTGGAGCTCGGCGCGGCCGGGCGCGTCGGAGGGGGGCGCGGCGGGGAGCTGGGGAGCCATGGCCTAGAACGGTCCTCCGGAGGCGCGGGCGAGGTCGGCGCGGGCGACGGCGTCGTCGACGCGCGCCTGGAGCAGGGAGAGCTCGGCCTGGGTGAGCTTGAGCGAGGCGTCGCGCACCTCGAGCTGGCTCGCGAGGCCGGCGTCGAGCCGCTCCCGGGCGAGGGCGAGGCCCTGCTCGGCGACGGCGAAGCTCTCGCCGGCGAGCGACACCTCGCGCGCGAGGGCGGCGACGGCGGCGCGCGCGTCGGCGATCTCCTTCGTCACCTGCGCCGCGGTGCGGTCGCGGTCGGCGCGGGCGCGCCGGGCGGAGGCCTCGGCGCGGCGCACGGTCGCGACGGTGCGGCGCCCCTCGAAGAGGTTCCAGGAGAGGACGAGCTGCGTGGAGGCGGAGTAGTTGCGCGAGGGGTCGTCCCGGAAGACGCCCGTGTCGCCCGCGAGGATCGCCCCCTGCCTGCCGTAGGAGGCCTCCGCCGACAGCGTGGGGAGGAAGCCCGCCCGGGCGCTCCCGATCGCCGCGTCCGCCGCGTCCACGAGCGCGGCCTGCGCGACGAGGGCGGGGCGGCGCTCGCGCGCCACGGCGAGGATCGCCTCGAGGGGCGGGGGCTCGGGCGCGGCCGGGGCCGCGCCGTCCACCGCGGCGGGGGCGACCACCGCCACCTCCGCGCCGTCGTCGCGGCCGAGGGCCTGCGCGAGGGCGTGCCGGGCCTGGGCGGCGCGGATGACCTGCGCCTGCACGGAGACGCGGTCGTTCGCGAGGTTCACGCGCGCCTGCAGGGTGTCGCTCTTCGGGGCGCGCCCCGCGGCGTAGAGGGCGTCGGCCCGCGCCACGAGCTCCTCCGAGCGCACGGCGGCCTTCTCGAGCACGGCGAGGGTACGCTCCGCGCGGACCACCTCGTAGAACCGGCGCGTGACCTCGAAGGCCACCTGGAGCGCCGCCTCGTCGTACTGCCGCTCCGCGGCGCGCGCCCCGAAGCGCGCCCGCCGCACCTCGCGGAACGTGGCCCAGTCGAAGAGCGGCTGGACGAGCCGGAGCGAGAGCGAATACGCCTCCTGGTCGGTCGCGGGGGTCGCGTCGACGAGGAGCGCTGAGCCGCCGCTGAGGACCCAGCGGTCCGCGTCGGACGCCCCCACGAAGTCGTGGCCGAACGTGGAGGAGAGGTCGAGCCGGGGGAGGACGCCCGCGAGGCTGGCCAGGCGATCGGCGGCGGCCCCGTCGGCGTCGGCGCGCGCGAGGGCGAGGTCGGGGCTCTCGCGCGAGGCCTCGGCGAGGGCCTCGTCGAGCGTGAGCGGCGGCGCCGCGGCGGCGGGGGAGGCCGCGAGCGCGGCGGCGAGGGCGAGGGCGGCGGCGCGGGCCACGCTAGGGCGCTCCTCTCGGGCCGGCGGCGGCGAAGGCGGGCAGCGCGATCCTCGCGACCGCGATCCAGGCGGCGTAGAGCACGACCGTGACGATCGCCGCGCGCCGGCGCGTCGCGCCGCTCGCGCGGGCCATCCCGGTCGCGACGAGGACGAGCGCCCAGAGCGCGAAGAGGTCGAGCGCCCCGAGCGCGGCGGCGAGCGCCGCGGGCGCGCGCGCGGGCAGGAGGGCCGCCGGGCTCGACGGCAGGAGCCCCCCGAGCGCCTCGACGGGCACCGGCGCCCGGACGAGCACGGCCGGGATCGCGAGGAGCGAGCCGAGCCAGACCGGCAGGAGCCCGTGGGCCGCGACCGCGAACGTCTCCCGGAAGGGCGGGCGCGTCCCGGCCACGCGGAAGCCGGCGAAGAGGGAGGCCGCCGCCCCGAGCGCGGCGAGGGCGGGGCCGAGCGCGGCGCCGGCCCAGCCGGCGATCTCGCCGACCTTCCGCGCCGTCGCGAGCGCCTCGTCGCGAGCGTGCGGCGTCAGCTCCGCCGCCTTGGGGCCGCGGTCCAGCGCTGCCGCGGCGGCGCGCTCGTAGTCGACGCGCGGGACGGCCACGGCCGCGAACGCCAGCGCCGCGAAGGTCGCGAGGGCGAGGGCGGTGAGGCTGCGCCGCCGCTCCACCGCGGCCGCGAGGCCGAGGGAGGGCGCCACGAGGGTGCGCGCGATGACGGTGCCGTCGCCGGCGAGCTCGGAGGCGCTCATGGGTGGGGCCGTGCCGGGGTCCTACGGCGAGGGAGGGCGCCTATTTCACGCCGCCCTCCCCGCACGTCAAGCGAACAGCGGTGGTGGGGGACGATTCCGCCCCCGGGCGGCTCACCCCCGTCCGGTGGACGGACGAGCGAGCGCTCGGGCCCCTGCGGCGAAACGGACGGCGAGGGCGGCGGGCCGCGACGCGTCTCCGCGGCGGCAGCCGCCGCCCTCACCAGCCCCCCCCATCCCCAGGCACGAAGGTCGCCACCGGCGCAGCGTGGGGCAAGCGCCTACAGCGGCGCCGCGGCGGGCGGCCGCTCGCCCGGCGGCGCACTCGCCGGGCGCACGTCCGCCGCGGAGAGCTGCCGCACGCGGCGGGTGGCGTCCCTGAGCGCGTAGAAGGTGAACCCCTCCAAGGGCCAGCCGGGGTGCGCCTGCTCCTGCCGCCGGACGAACGCGGCGAGCGACTCCTCGATCACCCGGCCCACGCCCTTCGAGGACGTCGCGTGCCGCACCCGCGGTCCCCGCGGGCCCCGCACCACGATCCCGGCGTGCGTGACGCGCGTCGCGCGGTCGGGCGCGTCGGCGCGGATCACGAACACGATCGCGCCCTCGGGGAGCCGGCGCGCCACGGCCGCCACGTCGGCGGGCGAGACGACGTCGACGCCGTACCGCCCGAGCGGCAGCCGCGATCGCGGGAGCCCCGGGATGGCCCGGCCCGCCGCCCGCACCGCGGCCCAGGCCTCCGGGCCGTAGGTCTTCTCCACGCGGCGCGCGAGCGGCCCCGCGACGGCCGCGGTGACGCCGGCGATCCAGCCCTTCGCGACGTTCGCGGGGATCCACTGCGAGAGGACCTCGTGGTTGCGCGCCGCGAGCGAGGGCGGCCCGCGGCCGTAGCGCACGTCGTCGAGCGCGAGCGCCGCCTCGGCGGCGGTCGTGGCGCTCGCCAGCGCGACCGCGGTCTCGACGAAGGTCATGCAGTCGAAGGCGTCGAGGCGGAAGCGCGGGTCGGGGTCCGGGCCCTCGCCCTCGCCGAGCGGAGAGGCGAGGTACGGGGCGCCCACGAGGGCGCGGGTCGCCTCCGCCGCGCGCGGGCCACCGGCGGGAGCGGCGGCGGCGGCGGGCGGGGCCGCGAGCGCGAGGAGGGCGGCGAGGGCGGCGAGCACCTCCTCGAGCGTAGGTCGGCCCGCCGCGCGCCCGCAAGGCGCCCGCGCCCGGGCCCGGGCGCCGGGCCGGGCGCCGTGCCATCATGGGCGGCCATGGGGAGGACCCCCGTCCTCGCGCTCGCGCTCCTCGTCCCCGCGCTCGGGGTCGCCGCGCCGCGCCCGAGCCTCGCTGTCGCCGCCGCCGCGAACCTGCGCCCCGCGCTCGACACGCTGGCCCGCGCCTTCGAGGCCGAGCGGCCGGGCGTCGAGGTGCGCGTCACGTTCGCCGCGTCGGGGACGCTCCACGCGCAGATCGTCGCCGGCGCCCCGTTCGACGTCTTCTTCTCCGCCGACCGGGCCTCGCCGCGCGCGCTCGCCGCCGAGGGGCTCGCCGAGCGCGAGGAGATCTACGCGCTCGGGCGCCTCGCGGTGTGGGTCCCGAACGGCTCGCCCCTCGACCTCGCCCGCGACGGCCTCGCCGCGCTCGCGCGCCCCGGCGTGCGGCGCGTCGCGATCCCGAACCCCGCGCTCGCGCCGTACGGGCGCGCCGCCGAGGCGGCGCTGCGCGCCGCGGGGGTCTGGGAGGCGGTCCGGCCGAAGCTCGTCCTCGGCGAGAGCGTCGCGCAGACGGCGCAGTTCGCGCACTCCGGCGCCGCGGACGCGGCGTTCGTGCCGCGCTCGCTCGCGCTCCTGCCGGCGCTCGCCGCCGCCGGCCGCGCCGTCGACGTGCCGCACCCGCCCGTCGAGCAGGGGGCCGCGGTCCTCGCCCGGGCGCGGGACCCCGCCCTGGCGCGGGCCTTCCTCGCCTTCGTCCGCGGCGAGAAGGGGAGGGCGCTCCTCACGGCGGCGGGGTACGGTCTGCCCTGATGGACGCCGACGCGCTCCGCCTCAGCCTGTGGCTCGCCACCTTGACCACCGCGATCCTGCTCGCGGTGGGGGTGCCCGTCGCGCAGTGGCTCGCCACCTCTCGCCACCGGCTCAGGTTCTTCGTCGAGGCGGTGGTGGCGCTCCCGCTCGTGCTGCCGCCGACGGTGCTCGGCTTCTACCTGCTCTTCGCGCTCGGGCCGCGGAGCCCCCTCGGGCGCGGGTGGGAGGCGGTCTTCGGCAGCCCCTTCCCGTTCTCCTTCGGCGGGCTGCTCTTCGCCTCCGTGCTCTACAGCCTGCCCTTTGCCGTGCAGCCCATCGCGGCGGCGCTCGCGGCGGTGGATCCGCGCCTCGTCGAGGCGGCGCACACGCTCGGCGCCTCCCGGCCGTCCACGTTCTTCCGCGTGAACCTGCCCCTCGCCTGGCACGGCGTGGTCTCCGGCGCGGTGCTCGCGTTCGCCCACACGCTCGGGGAGTTCGGCGTCGTCCTCATGGTCGGCGGGAACGTGCGGGGGCAGACGCGCACGCTCTCCATCGCGATCTACGACCACGTGCAGGCGATCGAGTACGACGCGGCGAACCGCACCGCGCTCCTGCTCCTCGCCGTCTCCTTCGCGGTGCTCCTCGTCGTCTACGGGCTGCAGCGGCGGCCCCTCCCCCGATGGACCGCGCGCTGAGCTTCGACGTGGAGCGGCGCTTCGCGGGCGGCCCCACCGTCCGCGCCCGCGCCGTCCTCCCCCTCGACGAGGGGCGGGTGACGGTGCTGTTCGGCCCCTCCGGCGCGGGCAAGACGACGGTGCTGCGCGCGCTCGCGGGCCTCGAGCGGCCCGACGCCGGCACGATCGACTTCGCCGGCGAGCGCTGGCTCGACGCGGCGGCCGGCATCTTCGTCCCGCCGCAGGCGCGCCGGGTCGGGGTGCTGTTCCAGGAGCACGCGCTCTTCCCGCACCTCACGGTCGCCGCGAACGTCGCCTTCGGGATCTCCGCGCTGCCGCGCGCCGAGCGCGAGGCGCGCGTCGCCGAGCTCGCCGGGCGGCTGCGGGTGGGCGACCTCCTCGGCCGGCGCCCGCGCGAGATCTCCTCCGGGCAGGCGCAGCGCGTCGCCCTCGCCCGCGCCCTCGCGCCCCTCCCGCGGCTGCTCCTGCTCGACGAGCCGCTCTCCGCCCTCGACGCCCCCACCCGCGACGCGCTGCGCGGCGAGCTGCGCGAGCTGCTCGAGGCCGCCGGCATCCCGGTGGTCCTCGTCACCCACGACCGGACCGAGGCGCTCGCCCTCGGCGACCGCATGCTGGTCCTCGCCGGCGGCGCCGTTCGCCAGGCGGGCCCGGTGCACGAGGTGTTCAGCGCCCCCGTCGACGTGGAGGTGGCGCGCACCGTGGGGACCGAGAACGTCCTGCCGGCCCGCGTCCTCGCGCGCGAGGGCGGGCTCGCGGTGCTCGACGCGGGCGGGCTCCGCCTCACCGGAATCGATCCCGGCGGCGCGGAGCCCGAGGCCTACGCCTGCGTGCGCGCGGAGGAGATCGTCCTCGAGGAGCCTCCCGGCCACGCCTCCTCCGCCCTGAACCGGGCCGCCGCGGTGGTCTCCTCGCGGACCGACGAGGGGCCGCTCGTGCGCGTCGGGCTCGACTGCGGCGGCGTGCGGCTCGTCGCGCTCGTGACGCGCCGCTCGGCGGAGGCGCTCGGGATCGCGCCCGGGAAGGCCGTGGTCGCGTCGGTGAAGGCGCCGGCCGTCCGGGTGGTGCCGCGGGCGCCCGCCAGGTAGCCCTGAGTTCACGCAGCGTGACGGGTCGGCGTGGACCCCGGGTGCGGGCGGAGCGGCGGGGGAGGGTCGCGATCCGCCGGCGCGCCGGGGCGTTCCCGACCGGCGCCGCTGGCCGGCGGCTCGCAACCCGCTCGTCGCGGAGGGATGGGCCTTCGCTCGCCTGCGGCGGGGCCCGGATCCTCCCGGGAGCGACGTTCGGAAACCATGGAAGACCTCGAGGCCCTCGACGTCACGGTCGAGCCGGCGAACGACGCGCCGGCGGCGCTCGCCGCCGGCGACGCCGTGCCGCGCTTCCGCGCCGACCTGTGCGTGGAGCGCGGCGCCTCGGGGGGGCTGTACGACGTCTCCGACCCCGCGACCGGGAGGCGCTTCACCCTCTACGAGTTCGAGCTCTCCATCGCGCGGATGCTCGACGGGCGGCGCGCCGCCGCCGACGTGGTCGAGCACGGCGTCCGCCTGGGCATCCCCGTCGATCTCGGGAGCCTCCACAAGTTCGTCCGCCAGCTCTGGCACTACGGGTTCCTCGCGCCGCAGGGCACGCCCGCGGGCGATCCGGGCGGCACGTGGCCCGCCCGCGAGGCCTGGGACGAGGCGACCCGCGCGCTCTTCCAGTCCGGGCTGCGGCTCCTGCGGGCGGGGCGGGGAGCGGACGCGGCGGCGTACTTCGAGGCGGTGCTCGACGCCCACCCCGCCGACGCGGAGGCGACCGAGATGCTCGCCGTCGCCTCGCGGGGGAAGGCGCCCGCGCCCGCGCCCGAGGTCGGCGAGGAGGGCGAGCCCCCGGCGCGGCGCGCGGCCCGACCGCGGCGCGCGCTCCTCGTCGCGGGGGTCCTCGGGGCCGCCGTCGCCGGGGCCGGGATCGTGCTCGCGCTGCGCGCGCCGCCCGTCCCGGCGCCGCCGCCCGCGTCGCCGAGCCCCGCCCTCGCCGCGAGCGCGGGCGCGCCGGCGGCCCCCCCCGCCGCCCGCGCCCGCCCCGGCGGCGCCGCGCTGGCGGTCGGCGCCGATCGAGGCGCTGCGCCACCCGCCGCTCGCGGAGCTCGTCGCGCCCGCGGCGGGGACCGCGAGATGGCGCAAGGCGCCGGGCGCGGTCGTCGCGCGCGGCGAGGTGGTGGCGGAGCTCGGGGAGGAGGGCGGTGCGCGCGCCCCCCGCGCCGACCTCGCCCGCCGCGTCGCGGAGCTCGAGGCGCTCGCCGCGCAGGATCCCGTCTACCGCGACTTCCTCGAGAAGGCCCGCCGCGAGGCGCGGCGCGCGGCGCGCGGCCCGGCGCGGGCGGCGCCGCTCGTCGCCCCGGCGGACGGCCTGCTCGAGCTCGCCGAGGGCGGCGGGCCGCGCGCGCGGAAGGGCGAGGTCCTCGGCCGCGTCCTCGACCCCGCCCGCTGGCGGCTCGACGCCGTCCTCGAGGGCGCGCCGCCGCCGCTCGACGCCGCCTGCGAGGTCGAGGGCGAGGCGGGCGCGCGCGCCCCCTGCCGGATCGTCGAGGCGGCGGCGGCGGGCGACGCCCGGACCGCGCTCGCCGCCGAGCTCGCCGCCGCGGACGCCACCCGCCTCGGGCACGCCGCCTCGCTGCGCGTCCGCGAGGGCCCGCCGCCCACCGCCCTCGCCTCCCCCTGAGAAAGGTGTCTCCGCGATGATCGCCCCGCTCGCCGCGCTCTCTGCCGCCGTCCTCGCCGCGGCCGGACCCGCCGTCCCGGACAAGGTCGCCTTCCTGGGGCTGCGCCCGGCGGAGAGCGCGAGCCTCGCCGGCACCGCCATCGCGCAGCTCGCCGAGGCGCAGCGGCTGCGCGCGGTCGCCGAGAACGTGGTCGAGGTGCTCTCCGGCGCCTCCGTGCAGCGCCACGACGAGCTGCGGGCCGCGCTCGGCCCCGGCTACCTCGTCGAGCTCTTCGACTGCAAGGACGCGCCCTGCCAGCTCCGGCTCGCCGCGCCGCTGCGGCGGCGGGGCGTGCGCTGGGCGGTGGCGGGCGAGTACTTCGCCGGCCCCGACGAGCTGCGCATGCGCCTGCGGCGGTTCGATCTCGTCGCGGGGCGGCTCGCCGACGAGATCGCCTTCGTCCTGCCGCGCCGCGAGGCGGAGACGCTCCCGGCCTGGCGCGCCGCGCTCCAGCCCATGTTCCAGGACACCGGCAGCATCCGCGTCGTGACGAACGTCGCCGGCGCCGGCTGCGCGCTCGACGGCAAGCCCTGCAATCTCTCGCAGGACGGCCTCCTCGCGAACGTGGCCGAGGGCGAGCACCTGCTCGAGCTGTCGAAGGAGGGCCACCGCCGCGCGCACCGCGTGGTGGTCGTGGCGCGCGGCGCGGAGGTGCGCGTCGCGCTGCCGCTCGAGGAGCTGCCGATGCAGGCGCAGAAGGCGCCCGACCCGAACGCGCGCGTGCCCACCTTCGAGGCGCCGGGCGAGACGACGCGGATCGCGCCGTTCGGCTTCCTGCGGCTCGCGCTCGGCTGGGACGACGCGAACGCCGGCGACCGCGAGGACGCGGTGGCCCTCCCGCGCCTCGGCGGCGTCGAGGAGGGCGGCTTCGTCGTCCTGCCCCGCCCCGTCATCGCGGGCGTGACGGTGCAGGCGCCGCGGAACGAGAACGGGTGGCAGCTGCGCGGGGCGCTCTCCACCGCCTGGGTGAAGGACGAGGGGCCCGAGATCGACAGCGCCTTCGCCGAGGTGGTGCGGGAGGAGGCGGGCCTCCGCGTCATGCTCGGCTGGGGCCAGGGGATCGTCTCGTCGCTGAGCGCCGGCACGCTCACCTTGCCCGAGGGGTTCGGCGACCTCGCGGCCGGCCTCGTCGGCGTGACGGTCTCGAAGTCCTTCGGGCCGCTCCTCGTGGAGGGGTTCGTCGGGCGGCACAAGGCGCAGTTCTCGGCCGAGGCGGAGCCCGGCGGGGGGAGCCCCGGGCCCTTCGGCGCGCTCCACGTCGCCGTGGTCTCGCAGCAGCTCGTGGGCCGCCTCTACGGGGAGGACTACCCGCTCACGGTCGGCCTCTCCGGCGTCTACGGGAGCGAGCGCGTCGGCCTCGGCGCGGAGCGCGACCTCGCGGCGGCGCAGGGGCTCGCCGAGCCCGTGCGCGAGGACGTGGCGGTGTGGGCGGCGAGCCTCGAGGCGCACGTCCCGTTCGGCCGGCGCGCGAGCCTCGCCGGGGAGGCCTGGATCGGCGAGGACGTCCACCTGCTCGAGGGCGCGCTCTGGCAGCCGCCCCGCCTCGACCCCGCGACGGGCCGCCATGCCGCGCTGCGCTCCGCGGGCGGCTGGGGGCAGCTCTCCCTCAACGTCCGCGCCGTGGAGCTTCGCCTCGTCGCCGGGGTGGACCGGGTCGTGAGCGGCCTCGACGCCGGGGTGGCGCTGGACGGGGGCGCCGCGATCCGCGAGAACCGCCTCGTGGCCGCGAACGCCGTCTGGTACCTGCTCGATCACCTCGCCCTGGGCGTCCAGCTCCACGCCATCCGGACCACCTGGCAGGACCCGGTCCTGGGCACCGCCACCCTCCGTGGGGCGATGGTCACGAGCCAGCTGGAGTTCTGACCACACCCGCCACCTTCCGCTCGGAGGCCGCTTGGGGTAGAAACCGCGCACCGACTGGCCGGTCGACGGGCCGGTGACGAAGGTGCCGCCCGGTTGACGGGCCGGTCACGAAACGACTAGGGTCGCCCCGCCGTCCGGCCCAGAGGTGCACATGAGACTCGGTTCTGGACTCAAGCCCCTGAATGGAGGGGAGAAGCTCGCGGTGCTCATGCCCGGGATGGGCGCGGTCTCGACGACCGCCATCGCGGGCGTAGCCGCCGTGAGGAAGAAGCTCGCGGCCCCCGTGGGCTCGCTCACGCAGCTCGGGCACCTGCTCGACGCCGGCGACCACGGCCCCCTCCTCAAGGACATCCTCCCGCTCGCGTCGGTGGACGACCTCGTCTTCGGCGGCTGGGACCCCATCCCGGACGACGTCTACGCCGCCGCCCGGCGGGCGAACGTGCTGAACCGCGACCACCTCGATCCGGTCCGCGAGGAGCTCGAGGCGATCCGGCCGATGCCGGCGGTCTTCGACAAGGCCTGGGTGCGGCGGCTCGACGGCCCGAACGTCAAGACCGGCACGCTCCGCGAGAAGGCGGAGGCGCTCGTCGCCGACATCCGCGGCTTCATGGAGCGGAACCGGTGCGCGCGCGGCGTGATGGTCTGGACCGGCTCGACGGAGGTCTACGCCGAGATCGGCCCGGCTCACCAGTCGCTCAAGTCCTTCGAGGCCGCGCTCGACCGGAGCGACGCCACGGTGGCGCCGTCCATGGTCTACGCGTACGCGGCCATCAAGGCGGGGATCCCCTTCCTGAACGGCGCGCCGAACCTCTCGCAGGACATCCCGGCGCTGCGCGAGCTCGCCGAGAAGAACGGCGTCGTGACCGGCGGCAAGGACTTCAAGACCGGCCAGACGCTCATGAAGACCACCATCGCGCCGATGATCCACGCGCGCCTGCTCGGCGTCGACGGCTGGTTCTCGACGAACATCCTCGGCAACCGCGACGGCGAGGTGCTCGACGACGAGCTCAGCTTCAAGACGAAGGAGGTCTCGAAGCTCGGCGTCCTCGACGAGATCCTCTCGCCGAAGCAGCACCCCGAGCTGTACGGCGACATCGACCACAAGGTCACGATCCACTACTACCCTCCCCGCGGCGACAACAAGGAGGGCTGGGACGCGATCGACATCTACGGGTGGCTCGGCTACCCGATGCAGATCAAGGTCAACTTCCAGTGCCGCGACTCGATCCTGGCCGCCCCGCTGGTCCTCGACCTGGCGCTCCTCTCCGACCTCGCCCAGCGGGCGGGCGAGAAGGGTCCGCAGGAGTGGCTCTCGTTCTTCTTCAAGAGCCCCGTCACCGCGCCCGGCAAGTCGCCGGTGCACGACCTCTTCCGCCAGCAGGCCGCGCTGTACGCCCAGCTCCGCCGGTACGCCGACGCCGCGAGGGCGGTGAAGTCGCAGAGCGCGGTCGGGTAGAATCGGCCGCGCAAAGATGAGCGACTCGTCCCGGCTCGCGATCCTCCTCGTCCTCGGCTCGGCCGCCCTGACGGGGGGGATCTACGCCGTCGTCCGGCCGACGCCCCCGGAGCGCATGAAGGGCTACCGGGGCGTCATCGGCGTGCTGGGGCGCTGGGCGCACTTCGTGACGCGCCCGCTGCTGCGCGTCGCGATCGCGCTCAAGCTCACGGCCAACGCGATCACGGGCATCGGCGCCGCGATCGCGCTCGTGGCCGGCGGGCTCGCCGCGGCGGGCGAGTGGGGCTGGGCGGCGGTGGCCCTCGTCTTCGGGTCCTGGTGCGACCTCATCGACG
Organism: uncultured delta proteobacterium; assembly: GCA_963737085.1. Lineage (GTDB taxonomy): Bacteria > Myxococcota > Myxococcia > Myxococcales > Anaeromyxobacteraceae > Anaeromyxobacter. The sequence continues at coordinate 335,619 of CAVTRR010000009.1, read as the reverse complement.
GGGAGATCGCGCGCGCCACGAGCACGCAGGGCAAGGCCGGCGCGTTCCTCGACTCGAACCTCGACCGGCTCTCCGAGATCGCGCTGTTCGCCGGGCTCGCCGCCTCCTTCCCGGACCGCTCCGGCTCGATCTGGGCGGTCGCCGCCCTCGCGGCCTCGCTCATGGTGAGCTACGCCCGGGCGCGGGGCGAGGGGCTCGGCGTCGAGTGCCCGAACTTCGGCATGGAGCGGCCGCACCGCGTCGTGCTGCTCATGTTCGCGATGCTCTTCGCGCCGTTCTTCCCCGGCCGCGGCGGCCCGCTCGTGGTCGAGATCGCCTGCGCGATCATCGCCCTCGGCGCGACCGCGACCGCGCTCGGGCGCATGGTCGTCATCCACCAGCGGCTGAGGCGCGAGGAGGCCACGCCCAGGGGCGCGGGGCCGAGCCCGTCGAAGTGAGGCGGGCGTCCGGCCGCACGGTCGCCCGCGCGCCGCGCGGGCGGGAACGCTTGCCGCCCGGGGTGGGTTGAACTGCGGCGAGAAGATCGACTCGATGAACCTCTCCCAATCGTTCGTCCGCTTCGCGGACCGCCATCGTGTCGCCCTCCTCGCCCTGTGCACCGCGGCCGCCGTCGCGGGCGCGCTCGGGACGGTGCGCCTCTTCTCCGACCTGCGCACCGACATCGCGGAGCTCCTGCCGGCGAGCTCGCGGAGCTCGCGCGACCTCGCGGAGGTGTCCTCGCGCGTGGGCGGCTACACGGGGCTCACGGTCGTGCTGCACGGGGCCGACCCGGTCACGCTCCAGGTGTTCGCCGACGACCTCGCCGACGCCCTGCAGGCGGACCCCTCCGGCCTCGTGCAGTGGGTGGAGTACCGGGTCGACGACGCGGTCGAGTTCTTCCGCCCGCGCCTCCTCCTCTTCCCCGAGAAGGCGCAGCTCGAGCGCCTCCGCGACACGCTCGCCGCCCGCATCGCGTGGGAGCGCGCGCAGGCCGCGGGCAGGCCCGCGGGCGGCGCGGCCCCCGACGTGGCCACGCTGCTCGGCGAGATCGCGGGCGACCGCCGCGACCTGCTCGCCCGCTTCCCGAGCGGCTACACGCTCGGGGAGGTGCCGGGGCGGCGCCCCGGCGAGAAGCAGACGATCCTCGCGCTCATCGTGCGGATGAGCGGCACGGCCGACGACCACGGGCGCGCGGTGCGCTTCGATCGCGCCGTGCGCGCCGCCGTCGCGCGCCTCGACCCGAAGGCGTACGCGCCCGGCCTCGAGGTCGCCTACGCCGGCCCCGTCACGTCGAGCCTCCTCGAGCACGACGCCCTCGCCGAGGACCTCGTCTGGGCGACGGCGCTCGTCCTCCTCGCGGTCGCGCTCTCCGTCGCGCTCTACAACCGGACCTGGAAGGCCATCTTCGCGGTGGGGATCCCGCTCGTCGCCGGGACGCTCGTCACCTTCGGCGTGGCCGAGGCGGTCGTCGGGAACCTGAACTCGAACACCGCCTTCCTCGGCTCGATCGTGGTCGGGAACGGCATCAACGTCGGCCTCATCCTGTTCGCGCGCTACCTCGAGGAGCGGCGCAGCGGGATCGACCCCTTGCCCGCCATGGAGACCGCGGTGCGCGAGACCTGGCTCGCGACGCTCACCGCGGCCCTCGCCGCCGGCGCCGCGTACGCCTCCCTGCTCGCCACCGACTTCCGCGGCTTCAACCAGTTCGGCCTCATCGGCGGGCTGGGCATGTCGCTCGCGTGGATCTTCTCCTACGTCATGACGCCGCCGCTCGTGCTCGCCTGGGAGCGGCGCTCGCCCATCCCGGCCCCCGGCCAGCGGGCGGCCCGGCCCTTCTTCACCCTCGCGGTGTCGCGCGTGGTGGAGCACGCGCCGCGCGTCACCGTGTGGGTCGCGGCCGGGATCACCCTCCTCTCGCTGTTCTGGGTCGGCCGCTTCGCGCGCGAGCCGTTCGAGTACGACTTCAGGAAGCTCCGCAACCACGCCGCCCTCGCGGAGGGGGGCGTCGCGTGGTGGGACGCGCGCGTGGACGCGCTCTTCGGCGACCACGTCTCGCCCACCGTGGCGCTCGCGAAGGACGAGGCGCAGGCGCGCGAGATCGCCCGGCGCATCGAGGCGCACCGGCGCGCGCACCCGGAGACCACCCTCGGCCAGGTGCTCTCCATCGCGACGTTCGTCCCGGAGGCGCAGGAGGAGAAGCTCCCGGTCGTCCGGGAGATCCGCGCGCTCGCCACGCCGGAGAACCTCGCCTTCCTGCCCCCGGACAAGCGGCTCGCCGTCCAGAAGGTGCTCCCCCCCGCCGACCTGCGCCCCTTCGGCGCCGCGGACCTGCCCGAGACCGTCCGGCGGCGGCTCACCGATCTCTCCGGCCACGTCGGCACCCCCGTGCTGATCCACCAGGCCGGGCACGTGGACGTCTGGGACGGGCGCGAGGTGCTGCGCTTCGCGCGGGAGATGCGCTCCATCGAGCTGCCGGAGGGGGTGCCGGTCGCGAGCATGCTGCTGCTCCTCGCGGACGTGCTCCACACCATCGCCCGCGACGGCCCGCGCGCGACCTACCTGTCGCTCGCCGGCGTCGTCGCCCTCGTGCTCGTCGCGTTCGGGCTCGGCAAGCGCTCGGTCCGCTCGTTCGCCGACGCGGCGTGGGTGCTCGCCTCGCTGGCGGTGGGCGTGCTGTGGTTCGGCGGCCTCGCCGGCGCCCTCGACCTGAAGCTCAACATGCTGAACTTCATCGCGCTGCCGATCACCTTCGGCATCGGCATCGACTACGCGACGAACATCTTCCAGCGGCGCCGCCTCGACCACGCGCGCTCCATCGCCGGCGTGGTCCGCACCACCGGGGGCGCCGTGGCGCTCTGCTCCCTCACCACGATCATCGGCTACTCGTCGCTGCTCGTGGCCCGCAACCAGGCGCTCATCTCGTTCGGCGTGCTCGCCGACCTCGGGGAGCTCGCCTGCCTCGCCGCCGCGCTCTTCGCGCTGCCGGCGGTGCTGCGGCTGCGCGAGCTCGCGAAGGCCCGGGCCGCCGAGGAGGCGCGGCCCTCCGCCACCATCCAGCCGCAGCCCTAGGCGCCGGCGCGTCAGGCGCCGGCGCGCTCGAGCGCCCACTCGAGCTGCTCGCGCGAGAAGGGCTTCTCGAGGAACGCCGCCGCCGCCGGCCGATCGCGGGTGGCGGGCTCGCCGCTCATCGCGATGATCGGCACCGAGGCGAGGCGCGGCGTCCGCTGCACGCGCGCGACGAGGTCGTGGCCGGTCATGCGCGGCGTGTAGAGGTCCGCGAGGATCGCCGCCGGGCGCGGCCCGCGCGAGAGCAGCTCCCACGCCTCCGCGCCGTCCCGCGCGGCGGCCACGCGGAAGCCCGCCCGCTCGAGGAGCGCGCGGATCGCGTCCCGCATCCCGGGGTCGTCCTCCACGAGGAGGATCCTTCGAATGACCGTGCACTCCACGCGATCAACATGGCAGCGCCGACGCGAGGAGGCAGCCTCCGGCCCGCGTGGGGCGAGGCCACCGCCGACGCCAGGCGGTCCCGGCGGCGGTGAGCGAGGTCCCTGGCGCGCCCGCTAGGTTCCCGGCGCGCCGAAGCTGAAGTCGGCGGTGGTCTCGCCGGTGGCCGGAACGGTCACCTGGGCCGTCTTCTCGCCGAGCTTCTCGTGCCAGGCGGTGACCGTGTAGGACCCGGCGGGGAGGTCCTTGATCACGTAGCTCCCGTCCTCGCCGACCACCGCGAACGGCGCGTCCGTCACGACCACGAAGCCCTGCATCCAGCTGTGGACGTCGCACTTGATCGAGACGAGCCCGACGCGCGGCAGGGGCCGAGGGATCTTCTGCCCCTGGATGGGCATCGCGAGGTTGAACAACGTCTGCTGGCCCATGTAGCCGTGGATGTTGTGGAGCATGGGATCGCTGTTCAGGATCTGGAGCGTGCTGCCTGCCCCTGCCGCCTGGACGTGCGGCCGGTAGCGGCACTGCCGCTGGTCGATCGTGATGGTCTGGGGCGGCGGCTTCGGCAGGCCGCTGCCCTTCAGCGTGATCACGACGTTCCCGAGGTGGCCGTTCGCCACCTCGACGCTCTCGTTCGGGACCCCCTGGCCGCAGACCTTCTGATCGCGGGTCGCGGCGTACGGCGGGTTCTTCGGCGGGGTCCCGGCGTAGTGGACGACGCCCTTCAGGTCGCCGGCGGCGGCGGGGAGGGCGAGCGCGGCGAGGAGCGGGAGGGCGAGCAAGCGCAGCGTGGCCATGGTGACCTCCAGTGACGGCCGCACGCGTGCGTGGGCGCGTCGTCGACGCTGAGATAGCCACGCCCGCGCCCGCCGTCCCGTCCCTCCCGGCGGCGACCGGCACGAGGCCCCCTCCGTAACCGCCGGTGTAGCGACCGAGCGTGGCTTCACGGCTCGTCATCCGGACGCGTGACCCATTCGCCCGCCGTGCATCCCCGAACAGGAGCGTTGCGGAGCCCGACGAGTGAGTAACTGTGCACCGCAGTCGCATTCGCCTCCCGTGGCCCGACGGCGTCCCGCCGCCGGCGCGAGGCGAGCCGGAGGTCCCATGACCAGATCGCCTCGAATCGCCGTCGCAGCGGGGATGACCTCTGCGGCGGCGGTGCTCGTCCTCGCCCTCGCGCCGCCGCGCGCCCAGGCGTTCCCCGCGTTCGCACGGAAGTACGGCACCTCGTGCAGCGCCTGCCACGTCGGCTGGCCCATCTTCAACCAGGAGGGACAGAACTTCCGCGACAACGGGTACCAGATGAACCTCGGGAAGGACGACCCGGTCACGCACTCTCCCGACTACCTGCCCATCGCGATCCGCACCACGCCCGCCTACCAGTTCACGCGGACGACGAACCAGCTCGCCGACGAGGGGCGCGCGGTGACGACGCGCACCGGCGGCGTGCCCGTCCCGCCGGGCCTCGACATCCTCGCCGGCGGCCTCATCGCGAAGGACCTCTCGTTCCTCGTCGTGGTCTCGGGCTTCGGCGAGGACGGCGCCGCGACGCTCGAGTCGGCCTGGGCGCGCCTCGACAACCTCGGGCACTCGCACTGGCTCAACCTGCGCATCGGGAAGTTCGAGCTGGACCAGCCGGCGTCGTCGCACCGGAACGTGACGCTCACCTCCGGCTACGCGGTCTACAGCGCCCACCCCGAGGGCAGCCTGGTCGGCTTCGACTACGCGGAGAACCAGGTGGGCGTCGAGCTGGACGGCCACGACGCCCGCAGCACCACCCGCTACTCCCTCAGCGTCACCTCCGCGAACGGGGCCGAGGGGCTCTCCTCGAACGGCTGGTCGGCGCCGATGGTGTACGGCCACGTGCAGCGCGCCTTCGAGCTGCCGGTGGGCCTCTTGCCCTGGGTACGGGTCGGCGCGCTCGGTGGCGTCGGCTGGTGGCCCACGCGCTTCGACACGCTCACGGACGACGCAGGCGTCGCGGAGCCGATCCCCGGCACCGGACGCGATCACAAGAAATTCTACCGGGCCGGCGGCGATCTCGCCTGGATGGTGGGTCACCCGTCGACCCCGTTCCTCTTCACGATCGCCTACATGTACGGGCGGGAGGCGTCCGGCCTCGCCGGCGACGGGAGCGGCGAGAACTCCTTCAACGGCGGGTTCGCCGAGGTCGACTGGGTGCCCTTCACCGTCGCGCGCTACGACGCGACCCCGTGGATGTTCTTCGGCCGCTACGATCTCGTCCGCTTCGGCCACGGGGTCGGGGACGTCGACGGCGGCACGATCGGCGCCCGGCGCTACATCGCGCTCGGCCCGCGCGCCTCCGCCGCGATCCACATCGAGGCGCACGTCGACCGGGCGAAGGGCGTGAGCCCCGTCCCGGCCGAAACCCCGCTCGACGTGACCACCCAGTCGGCCCTCGCCGGGATCGACTTCGACTTCTAGGAGGCCGCCATGAAGATCACCCATCTCGCGGCCGGCGCGATCCGTCGTCCTTGCGGCAGGACTCCTCGCCGACGCAGCGTCCCCCATCGCCCGGGCCCAGGAGCCGGGCCCTCCGCCCACCGCTCCGCCCGCGGGCGCCCCGTCCCCTGCGCCTGCCGACGTGGCGCCCGCTCCCGCCGCGCGCCCGGCGCCGGCCGGCCAGCCGACGCCCCCGTCGCGCGAGGCGGCGGCGCGCGGCAAGAAGGCGTTCGACCGGTACTGCATCTCCTGCCACGGCCTGGACGGCGACGGCCGCGGCCCCTCCGCCGAGTGGCTCGACCCGCGCCCGCGCATCCTCACCAGCGGCATCTTCAAGTTCCGCTCGACGCGGAGCGGCGAGCTGCCCACCGATGCGGATCTCCTCCGCACGATCACGAACGGGCTCCACGCCACGTACATGCCGCGCTGGGCCCCCATCACCGCCCGCGAGCGCGAGGACGTCGTGCAGTACGTGAAGTCGCTCTCGCCGCGGTTCGCGAGCGAGCCGCAGGGCGAGCCCGTCGCGGTCCCGCCCTCGCCGCCCGTGACGCCGCAGCTCGCGGAGAAGGGCAAGGAGGTGTGGGGGAAGATGCAGTGCGCCGCCTGCCACGGCGACACCGGCAAGGGCGACGGCGCCTCCGCCAGGACGCTGCGCGACGACTGGGGCTTTCCCGTCGTCCCGCATGACTTCACGCAGGGTCCGCTCAAGGTGGGCGACGCGCCCGAGGACCTCTACCGCACGTTCATGACCGGCCTGAACGGGACTCCCATGCCGTCGTACGCGGAGACGCTGTCGCCGGAGGACGCCTGGGCGCTCGTCGCCTACGTGCGGACGTTGCGCAAGGACTAGAAGCCCACGGACGGATCGCTCCGGGATCCGCGCCGCGTCCCCCGCTCCGCCGCGTTGCGGTGGAGCGGGGGGCCGGGGCTCAGCCGCGGTTCACGAGGAGCGCCGCGTCGCGCACGAGGCGATCCACGGCGGCCGCGTCCTCGGGGTCGTAGTAGCCGCGGATCCGCTCCGCGCCGTCTATCAGCACGAGGTGGGTGCCGTGCGAGACGCCGGCGGGCGAGGGATCGTCCGGATCCCGGCCCATGCTCACGCGGAGCCCCCTCTCGACCGTCTGCCGCACCGCCGTCGCCGGGCCGGTGAGGAACGTCCACATCCGTGGGCTCGCCCGGTACGCCCGCGCGTAGGCGGCGAGGCGGGCGGGCGTGTCGTACTCCGGGTCGACGGTGAAGGAGACGAGGTGCAGCGCGGGCTCGAGGTTCCTCGTGCGCGCCTGCACGCGCGCCATCTGGGCGGTGACCCGCGGGCACACCGTCTCGCACCGCGTGAAGATGAAGCTCGCCACCCAGACGCGCCCGGCGAGATCCTTCGAGCCGAAGGCGTGCCCGTCCTGATCGGTGAGCTGGAACGCCGGGACCGTCCCCAGCACCGGCGCCGACGGCGGGACGGGCGTGCGCAGCGACCAGACGAGCGGCCACGCCGCGAGGGCGCCCACCACGACGATCCAGAAGATCGGCCGGCCGACCGCCGCGCGGACGGTGCGGTCGAGACGGGCGCCGGCGCGATCGGAGAGCTGGGCGAGGGTCACGGCGGGTTCGTGCTGCGGCCTCGCCTCGCCGTCAAGCTTCTGACCCATCAGGTCTCGGGTGCGGCGCCGCGGCGCAGCTACAGCTTGTGACATGAGCGCCAGCACGACGGCGCCTGGCCACGCCCTGGCTGACTGGCCCCCCGACGCCCAGTACGGGGTGGCCACGCCGGGCAAGATCGGGATGTGGATCTTCCTCGTCTCCGACGGGTTCTCCTTCGGCGGACTGCTCATCGCCCAGGGGATCCTCCGGAGCGGCCGCCCGCAGTGGGTGCAGCCGGGCGAGCCGGCGCTCGGGATCGGCTTCACCGCCGCGCTCACCTTCCTGCTCATCAGCACGTCGTTCACGAACGTGATGGCCTGGGCCGCCGCCGCGGAGGGCCGGCGCCGCGCGGCCGCCACGCTCCTCGCCGTCACCGCGCTCGGCGGCGCCCTCTTCCTCGCGGGCCAGTACCACGAGTGGAGCGGGCTCATCCGCGAGGGGCTCGCGATCGGTCGCTCCGCCCGCGCCAACACCTTCTACGTCATCACCGGCTTCCACGGGCTGCACGTGACGGTGGGGGTCGTCTACATCCTCGCCGTCCTCGCGCGGTACCGCCGCGGGCGGGCGACGGCGCACCACGTCGAGCTCCTCGGCCTCTACTGGTGCTTCGTCGACTTCGTCTGGATCTTCGTCTTCTCGTTCGTCTACCTGATGCCCTGAGGCCGCCATGTCCGATGTCTCCCGCGCGGAGGAGCGAGGGCCGGTGCCGCGCGGCGCCGTCCGCCGCACCCAGTACCTCGTCGTCTTCGCGTCGCTCGGCGTCCTCACCCTGGTCGAGCTGGGGGTGGTGCGCACCGCCGGGATCCCGAAGGGCGCGGTCGTGGTGGCGCTCGTGGCGCTCGCGCTCTCCAAGGCTGCGCTCATCGCGCTCTTCTACATGCACCTGCGCTTCGAGACCGGGATCCTGCGGCTCACCGTGCTCGCGCCGCTGCTCGCCCCCGCCGTGTACGGGGTGATCCTCATGGCCGAGGCCGGCACGAGGGCGATCCGATGAAGCGCCTCCTCGCGGCCGCCGTCGTCCTCGCCCCCGCCCTCGCGCGCGCCTGCCCGGCGTGCGCACGGGACGAGGGCCCCTGGGCCGCCGTCCTCGTCGGCGCCATGATCGCGGCGCCCTACGTCGTCGCCGCCGTGGTCGTCCGGGCGGTCCGCTCGGCGGGAGAAGAGCCGTGAGGACGGGCGGCCTGCTCCGCGTCCTTCCGGCGGCGGCGACGCTCGCGCTCGCGGCGGCGGCGCGCGCCGCCCCGCTGCCCGAGGAGGGCTACGGGCTCCCCCGCGACGCCTCGGTGGACGGCCACCGCGTGGACTGGCTCATCCACTTCACGGTGATCGCCACCACGCTCCTGTTCGCGCTCGTCGGCGCGGTGCTCCTCGTCGCGCTCGTCCGCCACCGGCGCGGCCACGCCGCCGCCTACGCGCCCGGGAGCAAGGCGTCGATCGGGCTCCTCGTCGGGTTCGTCGCGCTGGTCGCGGTCGCGGTGGACGGGAACCTCTTCGTCCACACGCTCGTCGACATGGAGCGGTTCTTCTGGAACTTCGCCGCCGCCGAGGAGCGGGCCGACACGGTCCGCATCGAGGTGCAGGCGCACCAGTGGGCGTGGGCGGCGCGCTATGCCGGCCCCGACGGCAGGTTCAACACGCCCGACGACGTCGTGACCCTCAACGACGTCCGCATCCCGCTCGGCGCGCCGGTGGTCATCCAGCTCTCCGCCGTGGACGTCATCCACAGCCTCTACCTGCCGGCCTTCCGGGTGAAGCGCGACGCGGTGCCGGGCGAGATCACGAAGCTCACCTTCCGGGCGAAGGCGGCGGGCGAGTTCGAGATCGCCTGCGCGCAGCACTGCGGCCCGAACCACTACAAGATGCGCGGCGTCCTCACCGTGCTCCCCCCGGATCGCTTCGGCGAGTGGCTCCGGACGGCGGAGGGCGACGCTCGCCGCGGGTACGACCCCGAGGACGCCGAGGCGCACTGGGGCTGGGACTGGAGGCGCGAGTGACGCCCGCACAGGCCCTCATGGAGGCGGTGCAGCCGATCCACCCGCCCCCCACCTCCTTCTGGCGGAGATGGGTCTTCTCCATCGACCACAAGGTGATCGCGAAGCAGTTCCTCTGGGCGGGCCTGCTCTTCATGCTCCTCGGCGGCGCGCTCGCCATGCTCATCCGCTGGCAGTGGGCCTTCCCCTACCGGCCGGTGCCGGTGCTGGGCTCGCTGTTCCTGCGCGGGAGCGGCGGCGTCATCGGGCCCGCGGTCTACCAGCAGATCTTCACCACCCATGGGCTCGTGATGATCTTCTTCGCCGTCACGCCCGTGCTCATCGGGACGTTCGGGAACTTCCTCATCCCGCTCATGATCGGCGCGCGCGACATGGCGTTCCCGCGCCTCAACATGTACTCGTTCTGGACCTTCCTGCTGTCGCAGCTCCTGGTCCTCGCGTCCTTCCTCGCGCCGCTCGGCTCCGCCGGCGCGGGCTGGACGAGCTACGCGCCGCTCTCGACGAACGTGGGCACCCCCGGGCTCGGCCAGACGCTGGTCGTGGCCGCCATCTTCGTCACCGGCGTCTCGTCGACGATGGGGGCGGTGAACTACGTCACGACCGTGATCCGCCTGCGCGCGCCCGGGATGACCTGGATGCGCCTGCCCCTCACCATCTGGGGGCTCTGGCTCACCGCGATCCTGAACGCCCTCTTCATCCCGGTGCTCGGCGCGGCGGCGCTCCTGCTGCTCCTCGACCGCAGCTTCGGGACCCAGTTCTTCCTGCCCGCCGCGGTGGCGGCGCGCGGCGGCGGCGATCCGATCCTCTGGCAGCACCTGTTCTGGATCTTCGGCCACCCCGAGGTCTACATCATGATCCTCCCGACGTTCGGGATCCTCGGGGACGTCCTCTCCTTCTTCGCGCGCAAGCCGCACCACTGGTACCGCGGGACGGTCTGGTCGCTCATCGTCGTGACCGTCCTCTCCGCGATGGTCTACGGGCACCACATGTTCCTCACCGGCATGAGCCCCCTGCTCGGCGAGGGCTTCATGCTGTTCACGCTCCTCATCAGCATCCCGTCGATGATCGTGGTGCTGAACTGGGTGCTCACGGTGTGGAACGGGTCGCTGCGCCTCGACACGCCCATGCTCTTCGCGCTGGCGACCGTGTTCCTCTTCGGCATCGGGGGCCTCACCGGCCTCTTCCTCGGCGACATCTCGATGGACCTCTACCTCCACGACACCCTGTTCGTGGTGGGCCACTTCCACTTCACGATGGCCGCCGGCTCGCTGGTGGGCGCGTTCACGGGCCTGTACTTCTGGTTCCCGAAGATGTTCGGGCGGCGGCTCGACGAGCGGCTCGGGAAGGCCCACTTCTGGTTCACGCTGCTCGGGCTCACCCTCGTCTTCGGCGGCCAGCTCCTCGCCGGCTACGCCGGCCAGCAGCGGCGGCTGTTCGACCCGTTCCAGTACACCTTCATCCAGGGGCTGCGCGGCCTGAACCGCTGGACGAGCTACTTCGCCTTCGCGCTCTTCGCCGGCCAGCTCTTCTTCGTCGTGAACTTCTTCAAGACCGTGCTCGGGAAGCGGGCCGCGCCCGCCGAGGCGAACCCGTGGCAGGTGACGACGCTCGAGTGGACGAACACCAGCTCGCCGCCGCCGTTCCACAACTTCGACCACATCCCCGAGGTGGTGCGCGGCCCCCACGAGTTCTCGAACCCCGAGGTGCGGCGCCAAACCGGCCGCGACTTCGCCGGCCAGGCGGAGATCCTCCCGGGCGGCGAGCTTCCGCTGGCGGCCGGGAAGGGCTGAGCGATGGAGCGGGCGGTGGCGCAGCAGGACGATCCGGGGCGCCCCGCGCCGGTGTACGGGCTCGCGCGGTACCGCCGCCGCCCGAGGGGCGCGGAGCGGACCGCGCACGTCGGGATGGCGGTCTTCCTCGGCTCCTGGGCCATGCTCTTCGTCGGGCTCTTCTTCGCCTACGCGTTCGTGCGCGCCCGCGCGCCCGCCTGGCCGCCGCTCGACGCTCCGCCGCTGCCCCGGCTCCTCCCCGGCCTCAACACCGCGATCATCGCCGCGTCGAGCGCGGCGGTGGTCCGGGCGGTGCGGGCGCAGGAGCTCGGCCGCGCGCGGGCGGCCGCCCCGAGCCTCGCCGCCGCGGCGGGGCTCGGCGCGCTGTTCCTCGTCCTCCAGACGCTGGTCTGGAGGGGGGTCTGGCGGCAGGGGCTCGTGCCGAGCGGCGGCCCCTACCCCTCGGTCTTCTACGCGTTCACCGCGTTCCACGCGCTCCACGTGCTCGTGGGGCTCGCCGGGCTGGCGTGGCTCGCGGCGCGGGCTCGCTCGCGCACCGGCCCGGGCCGCAGCGACGTGCGGCTCTGGGGCTGGTACTGGCACTTCGTCGGCGTGGTGTGGGCGGCGCTCTATCTGACGGTGTATCTCGTATGACCGTCGAGGCCGCCATGACGCGAACGGCGCTCCTGCTCCTCGCCTGCGGCCTCCCCGCGTGCAAGGGCTACAGCCCGCCGCGCTTCGACGAGCCCCAGAAGCTCGGCGGGCAGCTCGTGCCGGCGCACGTGCTCACGCAGGGGGCGCGCGCGTACGAGCAGTACTGCCGGGCCTGTCACGGCGACAAGGGCGACGGGAAGGGGCCCGCCGCGAAGGGCGTGCGCCCGCCGCCGCGCGACTTCACCCTGGGGGTCTTCAAGTTCGCCGCCGTGCCGGGGGGGACGCTGCCGCGCGACGAGGACCTCGAGCGGATCGTCCGCAGCGGCCTGCACGGCACCGCCATGCTGGCGTGGGACGGCGTGCCGCGGCCGCAGCTCCTGGAGATCATCCAGTACCTGAAGACGTTCTCGCCGCGGTGGAAGGACGAGGAGCCCGGCGAGCGCATCGTCCCCACCGAGGACGCGTGGAAGGGGCGCGAGGCGGAGGGCGTCGCCCGCGGCCGGAAGGTCTACCACGGCCTCGCGCGCTGCCAGAACTGCCACCCGGCGTTCGCGTCGAAGTCGTTCGTCTACGAGGCGACGAAGGAGCTGACCGGGTCGGCGAGCACCGACTTCCGCCAGGACCCGTACGGCTCGGAGCTCAAGGAGAGCGACTTCGGGGTGAAGCTCCTGCCGCCCGACTTCACCCGCTCCGAGCTGCGCTCCATCCGCGAGGACCACCGGCTCGAGGACCTGTACCGGGTGATCTCGTCCGGGGTCGGCGGGACGGCGATGCCGACCTGGCACGGCGCGCTCCCCGAGGAGGACCTGTGGGCGCTCGTCCACTTCGTCGATGCGCTCGTGGCGATGAAGGGCACGCCGGAAGGGGCCCGCCTGCTCCAGGCGAACCTCGCCGCCGACGAGGGGTGGGAGCCGCCGCCGGAGCAGCCCGGCGCGAGGTGAAGCAAAGGCATGACGCTCCCCGAGCCCGCCCGCGCGCTCCTCGCGCTGCCGCCTTCGCGGTTCGTCCCGGAGCGCGACGCCCTCGCGAAGGCGCTCGCCGCGCGAGGCGATCCGGCCGCGGCGGCCGTGCGCGCGCTGCGGCGTCCCGTGGGCCTCGCGTGGGTGATGAACCGGCTCGCCCGCGAGCGGCCGGACGACGTGGCCGCGCTCCTCGCCGCGGGCGATTGGCTGCGCCGGGGCCAGCGCGCGGCGCTCGCCGGCGAGGGAGGCGACGAGCTGCGGGCCGGCGAGGCGGAGCTGCGCCTCCGCGCCCGGGCGCTGCGCGACGCGGCGGCGGCGCTCGTCGGCGAGGGACGGGGCGTCGCGCTCTCCCGGCTCGAGCCGCTGCTGCGCGTCGCTGCCTCGAGCCCCGCCGCGCGCGAGCCGCTGCGGGCCGGCGTGCTCGCCCGCGAGCCCGAGGCGGAGCCGCTCGAGCTCGGCGGGCTCGCCGTGGTCCGGGGCGGCGCGCCCGTGCGGCGCGGCGTCCGGAGGGCCGCCGCCCGAGGCGCCGCCCGCGACGCCGTCGTGGAGCGCGGGCCGGAGCGTGCCCCCGACGCCGCGGGCGAGCGCGCGGCGAGGCGCGCCCGCGACGTGGCGCTCCGCGCGGCCCGGGCCGGCCTCGCCCGCGCGGCCACGGCCGCGCGGCGCGCCGGCGAGGCCGCCCGCCGGGCCGAGGAGGCAGCGCGCCGCGCCGAAGGGCGCGCCGAGGGGCTGCGCCGCCGCGCCGAGGCCGCCCGCGAGGAGGCCGAGGCGCGCGCGCGGGCGCTCGAGGACCTCGGCGCCGGGCGGCCCTGAGCGCCGCCTTCGGGTGGTCGATCTCCCCGGGGGACGGGACTTCCCCGATCCGGTCTTGCGTGGTTGCATCGCCCGAGGACGGCCCGCCCGGGCCGAGGGAGATCACCCATGCCGGTGGACCGGAAGGACCTCGTGGCGAGGATCGCCGCGACGACGGAGGCGGACACCTCGCGGGGGCTCAACTTCAACCGCCTCTTCGATCTCGTGCGCGAGGTCCTCGGCGAGGACGCCGCGCGCGCGTGCGACCCGCTGCGCAAGGCCTCCCGCGTCGACTTCTTCTCGTACCCGGTGGAAGACTACCTGCGCGTCGCCTGGGACGCCGCCGACCGGCTCGAGGCGCGGCTCGGGTCGGTGGACGCGGTGTGGGGTGAGCTCGGCCGCCGCACGGTGACCGGCTTCCTCGCCTCCGCCCTCGGCCGGACGATCTACGCCCTCGCCGGGCGGGATCCGCGCCGGTTCGTGGCCGCAGGGCCCGCCGGGTACCGCTCGGCGGTGAGCTACGGCGAGCGAACCGTCGAGTGGCTCGGCGAGCGCAGGGCGCGGCTCGTCTTCAAGCGCGACTTCATGGTGCCCGCCTTCCACCGCGCCGTGATGCTCGCCGCCCTGGAGGCGTCGGAAGCGAAGCGCCCCCGGGTCGAGGCGCGCGCGACCTCGCTCCTCGACTCGGAGTACGACCTCTCCTGGGAGTGACCGCCTCTAGTCGCCGCGGACGCAGCGCGCGAGGGCGTCGGCGCGGCCGCGCAGCTCGGACGACCACGCGAGCGGGCGGAAGGGGTCGGTCGCGAGGGCGAACCAGTAGAAGCCCGCCTCGGGGCCGCCCGCCGGGCCCTCGAGCCCCTCGATGACGGCGTCGGGGGACGCCACCTCGATCCCCGACTGCCGCCACAGCTCCGAGAGGTACCGGGCGCGCTCGGCGCGGCAGTCGCGCGCGCCCGCCGGGCGCGGCGCCGGGTCCTCGGCGGCGGCGCCCGGGCCGGCGGCCACGGGCGCGGTGTCGCCGAACGTCTCGGCCGAGACGACGGTGAACGAGCCCACCTCCCCGTCCTCGGTCCCGTCCTCCTCCACGCGGAGGAACCCCTCGGGCAGCTCGATCTTCTCGCCCGCCCGGAGCGGGCGGCCGAGGATCTCGGTGCGCCCCTCGTCCGAGACGATCCGGCCCTCGGCGCGCGCGGGCGGCTCCGGGCGGGCCGGGGCGGGGGCGGCGAGCCAGAGCAGGATCGGAAGCACGGTGGCGAGGCGGGGCATCGAGCGTCCTCCGCGCGCGAACTTTCGCCTCGCTCCGCGGAGGCGCAAGCCTCGCGGTGCGGGCCGGCGTGGGTTAGAAGTGGCCGCAAGCCCGTCCGTGCGCCGCAGGCGCGGCGCGGCGGGTCGCGGGCGGGGCGCCGCCCGGGAGGAGCGACGATGCGGATCGCCATCGTGGGGGCGGGCGGCGTGGGGGGACTCCTCGCGGGGCTCCTCGCGCGCGCGGGGACGGAGGTCGCGATCGTGGCGCGCGGGGCCCACGCGGAGGCGATCCGGCGCGAGGGGCTGCGCGTCGACTCGCCGCTCGGGACGTTCTCGGCGCCCATCGCGGCGGTGGCGGAGGACCCCGCCGCCCTCGGCCCCGCGGACGCGGTGCTCGTCGCCGTAAAGGCGTGGCAGGTCGCCGAGGTGGCCCCGCGCCTCGCGCCGCTCGTGGCGGGCGGCGGCGTCGCCGTGCCGCTGCAGAACGGGGTGGAGGCCGCGGCGCGGCTCGCCGCGGCGCTCGGCGAGGAGCGCGTCGCGGGCGGGCTCGTCGCGGTCCTCTCGTGGATTCGAGCGGCCGGGAGCGGTGAAGCACGTCGGCTTCCCGCCCCGGATCAAGGTCGGCGAGCGGGGCGCTCGCGCGGGGGCGGCGAGCGCCCGGCTCGGCGCGCTCGCCGCGGCGCTGCGCGCCGCCGGGACGGAGGCGGAGGTGGTGGCGGACGTCGAGGCGGCCGCCTGGGAGAAGTTCCTGCTCATCGAGCCGTGGGGCGCCGTGTCGGCCGCGGCCCGGGCCCCCGCCGGCGTGGTGCGGAGCGTCCCGGAGTCGCGGGCCCTCCTCGCGCGCGCGCAGGCGGAGCTCGCGGCCGTGGCGCGGGCGCGCGGGGTCGCCCTCCCCGAGGGCGCCGAGGCGCGGGCGCTCGCCACCATCGACGGCGTCCCCGTCGAGGCGACCGCCTCGATGCAGCGCGACCTCGCGGCGGGCCTCCCGTCCGAGCTGGAGGACCAGGTGGGGGCGGTCGTGCGCCTGGCGCGGGAGGTGGGCACCCCCGTGCCGGTCCACGAGGTCCTGTACGCGGCGCTCCTGCCCCAGGAGCGGGCCGCGCGGGGGGCGATCGCGGCCTTCCGGCGGACGTAGGCGAACGGGCGGGTTGCCTTCGAATCGGCACTCGCGCGACCATGGCCCCCGGCGCTCGTCCGGGTCCGCGGCCGCGGGCGGCGGCGCGCGGAGACAGGCTTGGCGCTCACCGGCGACTTCCACGAGACCCGCTTCGGCGAGCTGATCCAGCGCTACGCGGTCTCGAAGGAGACCGTGGCGGTCTCGATCCGGCTCGGCGGCGCCGGCGGCGAGCCGGACGGGGTCTTCCACTTCGAGGCGGGCGAGATCGCCGCCGGGACGCTCGCCGGCGCCACCGGCCGCGAGGCCCTGCGGCGGGCGCTCCGCCTGCGGCAGGGCACGTTCACCGTCGAGGCCGGCGCGCGGGCGCCGGCCGGGGCCGACGGAGAGCGCTGGAAGGAGCTCGTCCTCGAGGAGCTCGTCGAGCTCGACGGCGACGCGCGGGGGCGCCGCAGCACGGCCTCGCGCGCCGCCGCGGAGCGCGCCGCGCCGCCCGCTGCCGAGGCGGCGGCTCCGCCGGCGCCGCGCGCGTCCCCCCCGCGCCGCCGCCGCAACGTCGCGCTCCTCGCGCTCCTCGCCATCGGCGCGGCGGCCGCCGCCACGATGGTCGCGCTGGTGCTCCTCCTCCTCACCCCCGCCGCGCAGCGCGCGGACGACGCGGTCCAGCGCCTCCTCGACCCGGCGCCGCCCGGGCCGCGCACCGTGGGCGACGCGGAGATCCTCGTCGGCATGGCGGCGCCGTTCACCGGCGCGAACCGCGAGCTCGGGCGCGGCATGCGGGCGGGCCTCGAGGCCGCCTTCGCCGAGGCGAACGCCGCGGGCGGCGTGCACGGCCGCAAGCTGCGCCTCACCGCGGTGGACGACGGGTACGAGCCCTCGCGCACCGGCCCTGCGATGCGCGAGCTGGTGGAGCGCCAGCAGATCTTCGCCGTGGTGGGGAGCGTGGGGACTCCCACCGCCGCCGTGGCGCTGCCCCTCTGCCTGCGGTACCGCGTCCTCCTCTTCGGCGCGTACACCGGCGGTGACCTCCTGCGCAAGGAGCCGCCGGACCGCTACGTGTTCAACTTCCGGCCGAGCTACGCGGACGAGACCGCGGCCGCCGTGCGCTGGCTCGTGCGCGCGCGGCGGGTCGACCCCCGGCGCGTCGCGGTGTTCGCCCAGGAGGACGACTTCGGCACCGCCGGGTGGCGCGGCGCGGTCCGCCAGCTCGCCGCCTTCGGGGTGGACGAGGCCGCCGTGCTCCGGGTGGGCTACCGTCGCAACGCCGAGGACGTCGCCGCCGCGTTGGCCGCCCTGCGGGAGCGCGCGGGCGCGGTCGACGCGGTCGTGATGGTGGCGACCTACCGCGCCGCGGCGGCGTTCATCCGCGGCACGCAGGAGGCCGGCCTCGCGCTCCGCTACACGAACGTCTCGGCGGTCGACTCGACGGCCCTCGGGTGGAACCTCGCCACCTCGGGCATGCCCCCTGCGCGCGACGTCCTCGTCACGCAGGTGGTCCCGCCGCTCCCGTCCGCCACGCCGGCGGAGCGCGGCTACCGCGAGGCGCTCGCGCGCCACGCCCCCGGGGAGCGGCCGGGCGCCGTCTCGTTCGAGGCGTTCGTCGTCGGCAACCTCTTCGTCGAGGGGCTCCGCCGCGCGGGGCGCGACCTCGACACCGAGCGGCTCGTCGGCGCGCTCGAGGGAATCCGGGGGCTCGACCTCGGCCTCGGCCCCGGGACGAAGGTGTCCTTCGGGCCGGCGGAGCACCAGGCGTCGCGCAAGGTGTGGGGATCCCTGCTCCAGCCCGACGGCACGTCGCGCGCGGTCGATCTCGAGTAGCGGCGCGCCCCTCCGTGGTCGCACGGGCGAGGAACAATTCAGCAGTGTGTTGACGTTCTCGACGCGGCCGCTCAGCATCCCGCAATCACTGGCATTTTCGCCGCCGGCCGCGCGCGGGGCGGAGAGATTCGCCACGCGGCCGGACGCCACACCCGAAAACGATCCGTGATCCCGCGGGCACGAGCCGCCGCTCGGGTGGCCCGGCGCTTGCCATTGGAAAGGCCAGGAACCCACGGGAGGAGCGCCACAATGACCACCTTCATCGAGATCCTCGAGGCGATCGGCTCGTTCGTCCTCGGCGCAGCCGGCCGCATCGGCCTGTTCCTCGCCGCGGGCCTCGCGCTCGCGCTTCCGGCGCTCCTCGTCGCGCTGACCTGGCGCGCCCTGCGCCGCGTGCCGCAGCGCGTGCTCGGCCCCACCGCGCACCTCGCCCCGAACCACACCTGGCTCGCGCCGAGGCGCCAGGGCACCCTCGCCATCGGCCTCGACGAGGTGGCGGAGCGGATCCTGCCGTCGGCGACCTCGGTCGAGCTGCCGCGCCCGGGCATGGTGGTCCACCGGGGCGACCCCGTGGTCGTCGTGCGCGCCGGCAAGCGCGCCGTGCGGGTGGGCTCGCCGGTGGACGGCACGGTGGCCGCGGTGAACGGGCGGCTCGGCCGCAGCCCGGGGCTCGTGAAGGAGGAGCCCTACGGGCGCGGCTGGCTCTTCGCCATCGCCCCCGCGGACGAGGGCTGGAAGGAGCTCCCCGGCGGCCTGCGGGCCGACACCTGGCTCCTCGCCGAGAAGCGGAGGCTCTCGCACTTCCTCGAGGAGGAGCTGGGCGTCGCCGCGGCGGACGGCGGCGAGCTCATCGCGCCCGCCCCGGCGCTCCTCGGCGAGCAGGGCTGGGAGCGGCTCGTGAGCGAGTTCATCCGCAGCGTCTAGATGTTGTCGAAGGCGTAGCGGCCGGTCTCCAGAACGTGGTTCGCGAGCGCCTCGGCGCTCGCGTCCTCGTTCTCGTCGATCCCCGCGAGCGCCGCGTCCACGCGCCGCCGGGCCTGGCGGGCGAAGGTGCGCAGGATGTCCCGCTCCACGGCGGTGGCGGCCTCGCCGTGGTCCTCCACGCGCGTCGAGACGCGCGCGAGCATCGCGCCGAGCGCGAAGAGATCGATCATGACGTCGGCGAGCCGGCGGGTGGGCAGCTGCGCCTCGACGATCTTCTTCCCGTACCTGCGCAGCAGCCGGTCGGTGGCGCGCGCGAGGGCCGTCGCCGACCCCTCGAAGATCGCGGCCTCCTCCGCCACCGCGGGCGCGAGGAGCGTCCACCGTCCCTTCGGGCGGCGCAGCCCCGTGGCGAGCGACGCGCGGCGCTTCGCGTAGTCGGAGAGGACCCCGAACCCCTTCACCGGGTCGGCGAGGACCTCGCGCATCGAGGCGGCGAGGTCCTTCAGCTCCTCCGCCACGTCGTGCATCGCGGCGAGGGCGATGAAGAGCCGCAGGACCTCGTTCGTGCCCTCGAAGATCCGGTTGATGCGGCTGTCGCGCAGCGCGCGCTCGTAGGGGAGGTCGCGCATGTACCCGGCGCCGCCGGCGATCTGCAGCGCCTCGTCCGCCGTGCGCCACAGCGCCTCGCTGGCGAGCACCTTCGAGATCGCCGCCTCGACGGCGGTGTCCTCGAACCCCTTGTCGGCGAGCCCGGCGACCAGGTTCACCACGCTCTCGACCGCGTAGCAGTCGACCACCATCTGCCCGAGCTTCTGCCGGATGGAGCCGAAGCTCGCGATGGGGCGGCCGAACTGCACGCGCTCCTTCGCGTGGGCCACGGAGAGCTCGACGAGCCGCTTCATGCCGCCCACCGCCCCGCCCCCGAGGCCCGTGCGCCCGGAGTTCAGGATCTTCATGGCGACCTTGAAGCCCTTGCCCACCTCGCCGAGCACGTGGCTCGCCGGGACCCGCACGTCCTCGAGGACCACCGTCGTGGTCGACGAGGCGCGGATCCCCATCTTGTCCTCGTGGGCTCCGGTCGAGACGCCCTTCATGTCGCGCGTCACCACGAACGCCGTGATGTGGCCGCGCCCCTCGAGCGAGGTCTTCGCGAACACCGTGAAGAAGTCGGCGATGCCGCCGTTCGTGATCCAGAGCTTCTCGCCGTTCAGGACGAAGTCGTCGCCGTCGCGGACGGCGGTGGTCCGGATGCCCGCGGCGTCCGAGCCGGCGCCGGGCTCGGTGAGGCAGAACGCGGCGATCAGCTCGCCCGTGGCGAGCCGCGGGAGCCAGCGCGCCTTCTGCTCCTCGGTGCCGAACAGGAGGAGCCCGCGCATGCCGATCGAGCCGTGCGCCCCGATCGTCACGGCCGTCGAGCCGTCGTAGCGGCCGAGCTCCTGCATCACCCGGGAGTACGCGGTGGCGCCGAGCCCGAGGCCGCCGTGGCGCTCCGGGACGACGAGGCCGAAGAGCCCCGCGTCGCGCAGCTCCTGGAGGTAGGCGCCGGGCAGCTCGCCCGCCCGGTCCCACGCGGCGAAGTCCTTCTCGCGGGTGCCGAGCATGGCCTTCAGCGTGGCGACGATGGCCTGGAGGGTCTCCTTCTCCGCGACCAGCGGCTCGGGGTACGGGACGAGGATCTCCTCCTCGATCTCGCCCACGCAGAGGGACCGCATGAAGCTCGCCGTCTTCTTGTCGATCATGGAACCCTCCGGAGCCGATTCCATAATCATAACGCACCGCGCCAAGGGACGGTACCACCTGCCCGGAGAGCAGGCACCCGGCTCCTTCCCTGTGGGGGAGGCCCCGACCGCGCCCTCACGGACCTTGGTCGAAGGGATTGCATCCTCCGCTGGACGCGGTCTACTTACGACGGATGGACCGCAGGAACCCGGCGGAACAGCGCGCCCCCCTCTTCGACGCGAAGGGGCTCCTCGGCTTCAGGCCGTGGATGCTCGCGCTCGCCGTGTTCCTCGCCTGCGCGATCGGCATCGCCGTGATGGAGCAGTTCCGCGACGCCGCGTCGATGTGGGCCCAGGTCGCGCAGGAAGCGTCCCCGGGCCGCTGAGCGTCGCCCCTCAGCGGCGCTTCCCCGACGTCCCGCGCGCGCGCCGCGACCTGCCGGGCTTCGCCCGTCCGGGGCCCGCCTTCTTCGCCACGGGCCTCGGGCGCCGGGGCGCCTTGGCCGCCGCCCTTCGCGCCGTGCGCCGGTCCTTCGGCTTCGCCTTGGCCTTCGCCTTCGCGGGCCTCGCCGGCTTCGCCCGCGCACGGGGCGCGGCGCCGCCGCTCGCTGCGGCCGCCGGACGGGCGACGGGCGGGGTCGCCGCGGCTCCTGCCGCGAAGGCGCCGGGAGCGGCCTCCGGGCGGCCCGTCGTGCACCACGCCGCGAACGACTCCGAGCTGCGGAACATCGCGGCGAGCGCGGGGTCGCCGATCCGGCTGTAGGCCCTCGCCACCACCTCGTCGGCCGGGAAGGTTCGCTCCCGGTGCGTGACGACCTCCACGACCTCGGCGCCCGCGACGAACTCGGGGCGGTAGCTGCGCCGGACGGCGAGCGACGGAGACGCCTCGTCGGCGAGGTGGACGACCGTCTCGTCCCCGCAGTCGATGGCGTGGTTCCAGCGGCCGCGCTTCAGCGCCCGGATGTGCTCGCCCATCATGCGTCGCTCCTCGCGTCGGGCCGACGGCGCGGATCGTAGCGTCCGCGGCCGGGGGCCCGCAACGGGGTCGGCCCGGCGACCTGACCCGTGCGGTCGCCCTCCGCGGGGGTTGCGCGGCCTGGCCGCGGCGGCCCACCGGACGTACCGTTGCGCATGGCGTCGTCGCTGCGAGCCCTGGTGGTCGACGACAACGACCTGATCCGCCACCTCGTGGAGTTCATCCTCGAGGGCGCCGGGTTCGTGCCGTTCGGGGCCGAGTCCGCCGAGGCGGCGCTCGAGGCGGCGCGCACGGCGCCGCCCGACCTGTGCATCGTGGACGAGGTCATGCCCCGCGGGCACGGCGCGGAGCTCATCCGGGCGCTGCGGGGCTCGGGGGACGCGCGGCTCGCGTCGGTGCCGGTCATCGGGATCTCCGGCCGGGCAGGCGCCGCGGACGAGCTCCTCGCCGCGGGCGCGGACGCCTTCGTCGCGAAGCCGGTGGAGGAGCGGGCGCTCCTCGCCGCCGTGGCCCGCGTGCTCTTCGAGGCGCGCGCGAGGTCGCCGGAGGACCGGCCGACCGCCTGACGGCGGGCGCGGATCCGGCGGCGCGAGGTCCTTCCAGGGCCGGGCTCGCCTCCGGCGCGCCGCTCACCTGCCGGGGCCCGGGCCGGCCGCGCGGTGGCGCGCGCACGCGTCGAGCGCCCGCGCGAACCGGCCCCGCGCCGCGCCGCCCTCCCGCGCCGCCTGCCGCCGCACCGCGCCGCAGCCGTCGCGAGGCGCCGCGCGCGCGAGGGCCTCGGCGGCGGCCGCTCGCACCGCCGCGTCGCGGTCCGCCTCGAGGACGGGGCGGAGCGCCTCGACCGCCGCCTCCGGCGAGAGGAGCCTCCCGAGGCCGCGCACCGCCGCCCGCCTCACGCTGCGAGGCGCGGCCGCGTCGGCGGCGACGCGCCGGTGCACCTCCGGGGCCGCGGGCGCCCGGAGCGCGGCGAGCGCCTCGAGGGCGCGCGCGCGGAAGATCGGGAAGTCGCGGGACTGCGCGAGGTCCGCGAGGGCGGCCTCGCCCTGCGGCCCCAGGCGGCGGAGCGCCTCGAGCGGCACCGGCCGGTCGATGGCGCCGAGCAGCGCCCGGGCGCGGGCGCGGACGTCCGGCGGCGCGGCGGGGTCCGCCGGGGCGGCGAGGGCGGCGAGGAGGACGAGGAGGGGGACGACCACGGGAGGCCTCGCTAGCGGACGGCGGGGTTGAGCCGCATGACCTCGCCCTGCTGCGGCGACAGCAGGCCCCCGGCCCGGTCGGGGTCGAACTGCCAGAACATGAGGTTCGAGGCCCCGCCGCAGCCGGCCGCCCCTGGCCCGAACCCGCCGGTGAGCTCGCCCTCCGGCGCGTCGCAGGAGGCCGCGTCGACCGGCGTGGGATCCCGCGCGCCGGTCTCGGCGCAGAGCCCCCGGTCGGCGAGCGGCGCGCACCGCCGGCACGGACAGGTGGGGGTGTCCGAGAGCGGATCGAACGTCGTCCCGGGCCACTCGGTCGTGTGGTAGAGGCCGAGCCAGTGCCCGGCCTCGTGGGCGGCGACGTAGGCGAGGACGTCGGTGCCGCAGGCGAGGCTCGGCACGCCCGGCGACGCGCAGGCGCCCTCCGCGAGGTCGAAGCCGAGGAAGTCGAAGAGCCCGACGACGGCGCCCCCGTGGATCGTGCCCGGCAGGCCCGACGGCCCGGGGATGGAGCCGTCGACGCCGAGCGTCGTGCCGATGCCGGCGCTGCCCGGATCGACGAGCTCCTCGGCGAGGAAGAGGTGCACCGCCCGTCCCGAAGCGACACCCGCGGTGAAGAGCTGGGAGAGGTCGTCGCAGCCGGGCGGCGTCTCGCCGGGCGGGAGGCCGAGCCCGCCGCCCGACACGTCGACCACGCCGGCGGGCGCGTAGCGCGCCTTCGCCCAGGCGGGCAGGTCGCGGAGCGTGACGGTGCCGAGGCAGATCCCGGCGTTCGCGAGGTACGCAGAGAGCGCCCGCACCCAGCGCGCGACGCGGGGATCGTCGACCGCCCCCGCGGCCGTGGCGAGCGGGCCCTGCGGGTCGGTGGCGAGGTAGACCTCGAGGTCGAGGGTCCCGGTGGAGGCGAAGGGCCCCGGCCGCGCCAGGGCGTGGACGCGGTAGCGTCCGCCCGCGTCGCCGCCCGTGCAGCCCTGGACCCCGAGGCACTCGAGCGCCCAGTCGTTCACGGTGAACGTCCAGGTCCCGGGCGGCACCTCGCCCGCGGCGCGGACGAGGTCGAGCCCGGCCGCGGTGTTCGGGAGGGTGAACGTGCCCGAGACGGGCGTGAGCCCGGCGTAGTACGCGAGGACGCCGGTGACGTCGTCGTAGCCCTCCGCGTCGACGGGGTAGGGATCCGCGTCCGAGAAGAACGGCCCGCCGCCCGGGAGGCGCACGTCGGTCGGCACCACCGTGTTCGGCAGCCGGACGCCCCCGTAGCCGATCTCGTCCACCGCCGAGCCGTCCACCTCCTGCGAGAAGATCGTGAGGCTCGAGGTGCCGGGCGGGACCTCGACCGCGCCCTGCGCCCCCACCGTCCGGACGCCGAGGTCCACGAACCCGTCGGGCGGAGCGGGCTCGCGCGGGGCGGTGAGGCACGTCCCGGCCGGCGGCTCGGGGAGCTCCACCGCGTCGCCGAGGACGAGGCGCGGCGTCCCGCCCGGCGCGCACGCGGGCGAGGGGGCGTAGCTCGCCACGCACGCGCGCGCGAAGCAGACGAGGCCGGCCTGGCAGTCGCCCGCCGACGAGCACGCGGCGCCCGCCGGGCCGCCGGAGGACCCGCCCCCGCCCCCTCCCCCGCAGGCGAGGGCGAGGAGCGCCAGCGCGAGCGGAGGGAGGCGACGCACCGTGGAAGCCTAGGGACCGAACGCGCGATCGACGAGGTCCGCGAGGATGCGGGCGGTGAGCCCCCACACCACGCGGCTCGCGTCCGCGTGGAAGGACCACACGCGCCAGAAACCCGTCGCCGCGTCCACCTCCTCGAACGGGACGGTGGACGCCGCCGCCGCCGCGGCCTCCGGCGGGAGGCGCGCCGGGTCCCACAGCGAGGCCCGGCGCGTCGCCGGATCGAGGAGGCTCGCGAGCGGCAGCTCGAAGGGCTCCAGCACCTCGAACGCCTGCGCGGAGAACCGCTCCGGGGGCTCCCGGACGGCGGCCACGATGGGCGTCACGACGTACCGCGCGATGCTCGGCACGTCGTCCAGCGTGCCGAGCACCTCCACCCGCGAGGCGGGGAGGCCGACCTCCTCCTCGGCCTCGCGGAGCGCGGCGGCGACGGCGTCCTCCGCCGGCTCGCGGCCACCCCCCGGGAAGGAGATCTCGCCCTTGTGGTGCGGGACGAGCTCGGTCCGGCGCGTGAACAGGACGGTGGGCCCGCCGGCCCGGTCGAGCAGCGGCACGAGCACGGCCGCGCCGCGGAAGCCGGGCACCGCGATCGGCCGCGCCGGGCGGGCGGCGAGCGCGGCCCGGACGCGCCGCAGCGTCTCCTCGAAGCCGAGAGGCGGGGGCACGAGAGGGATCTAACCGCATCCGGGTGGCCGAGCGAGGGGGCGGGCGGGCGCGCGCCGCCGGTTGACTTCCCCGGTCGGCCCGGCGAGAAGAAACCCGTGCGAAGCGACCAGATCAAGAAGGGTTTCGAGCGGGCCCCCCACCGCAGCCTGCTGCGCGCCGCCGGGCTCAAGGACGAGGACTTCGACAAGCCGTTCGTCGGCATCGCGAACAGCCACGTCGACATCATCCCGGGCCACTTCTTCCTGCAGGAGTACGGCCGGATCGCGAAGGAGGAGATCCGCAAGGCGGGCGGCGTCGCCTTCGAGTTCAACACCATCGGCGTCGACGACGGCATCGCCATGGGCCACGGCGGCATGCTCTACAGCCTGCCCTCGCGCGAGCTCATCGCGGACTCCGTCGAGACGATGATGAACGCGCACATGCTCGACGCGCTCGTCTGCATCCCGAACTGCGACAAGATCGTGCCGGGCATGGTGATGGGCGCGCTCCGCGTGGACGTGCCCACGGTGTTCGTCTCCGGCGGCCCGATGAAGGCGGGCCACCTCTCCGACGGGACGGCCATCGATCTCAACACCGCGTTCGAGGCGGTGGGCAAGCGCGCCCGCGGCCAGATGACCGACGCCGAGCTGTACGAGATCGAGTGCAAGGCCTGCCCGTCCGGCGGCTCCTGCTCCGGCATGTTCACCGCCAACTCGATGAACGTGCTCTGCGAGGCGATGGGCGTGGCGCTCCCCGGCAACGGGACGGTGCTCGCCCTCACCCCCGAGCGCGAGGCGCTCGTGCGGCGCGCGGCGCGCCGCGCCGTCGAGATCGCCGGCGACGACCGCTTCCGCATGCGCCGCCTCGTCAACGCGGACTCCATCCACAACGCGATGGTGGTCGACATGGCGATGGGCGGCTCGACGAACACCGTCCTGCACATGCTCGCCATCGCGCGCGAGGCCGGCGTCGCCTTCGACCTGCGCGCCATCGAGGAGGTCGCGCGGAAGGTGGCGCACATCGCGAAGATCGCGCCGTCGCTCTCCACCGTGCACATGGAGGACATCCACCGCGCGGGCGGCGTGCCGGCCGTGCTCAAGGAGGCGGCGCGCCGCGGCGGCGTCGTGCGCGAGGCCGCCCTCACCGTGACCGGCGAGACCGTCGGGGAGCGGATCCGCGGCGCCGAGATCAAGGACCGCGAGGTCATCCACACGAACGAGACCGCGTACTCGCCGGTGGGCGGCCTGGCGGTGCTCTTCGGGAACCTCGCCCCCGAGGGCGCGGTGGTGAAGACCGCCGGCATCCAGCCGTCGATGCGCAAGTTCACCGGCGCGGCGATCTGCTTCGACTCGCAGGACGAGGCGGTCGCCGGGATCATGGCCGGCAAGGTGAAGGCCGGGCACTTCGTCGTGCTGCGCTACGAGGGGCCGAAGGGCGGGCCGGGGATGCAGGAGATGCTCACCCCCACCTCGCTCATCATGGGCATGGGGCTCGGCGAGAGCGTCGCCCTCGTCACCGACGGCCGCTTCTCCGGGGCGACCCGCGGCGCCTGCGTCGGCCACGTCTCGCCGGAGGCGGCGGAGGGCGGCCCCATCGGCCTCCTCCAGGACGGCGACCCGATCACCATCGACGTGGAGGCGCGGAGCCTCACGGTCGACCTCCCCGACGCGGAGCTCGCCCGGCGCCGCGAGGCCTTCCGGCCCCGCAAGAAGGAGGTCCGCTCCTCCTGGCTCCGCCGCTACGCCCACCTCGTCACGAACGCCGCGAAGGGCGCCGTGATGCGGACGGATCTCTAGCGGCCGTCGGCACGGCAGGGCGGTGGCGCGGACGCCCTGCCCTGGTCTCCCTCTCCCGCCCCGCACCGCGGGGGAGTGCACGGGCGAGCGGGTCAGCTGCACGGGCCGAGTCAGCGCGCACCGGGCCATCGGCGTCGACTACGGCCGCCGCATCCAGCGGGCGGCGAAGAAGCCGTCGGTGCCGTGCCGGTGCGGGAAGGTGCGGAGGAACCCCTCGGGCCCGAGCGCGGCGGGATCGACCTCGGGCGCGGCGCGGGCGAAGCCGGGGTGCGCCGCCTCGAACGCGAGGGCGACGTCCTCGTCCTCCGCGCGCCGGAAGGTGCACGTCGCGTAGACGAGCGTGCCGCCCGGGCGCACGTGCGCGGCGCCCCGCGCGAGGATCCCGAGCTGCAGCGCGGGGAGCGCCGCGAACGTCGCCGGGTCGAGGCGCCAGCGGAGGTCCGGCCCGCGCCGCAGCGCGCCGAGCTCGGAGCAGGGGGCGTCCACGAGGACGCGGTCGGCGACGAGGTCCGCGGGGGGCGCGGCCCCCTCCACGGCGACGATCCCGGCGGCCCCCGCCCGCGCCGCGCGGACCCGCAGCCGCGCGAGCCGCTCGCCGTCGGGATCGGCGGCGTGCACCCGCCCGCCGGGGCCGACGTCCGCGGCGAGGAGGAGCGTCTTCCCGCCGGCGCCCGCGCAGAGGTCGAGCACGGTCTCGCCCGGGCGCGCGCCGACCGCGGCGCCGAGGAGCTGGCTCCCCTCGTCCTGCACCTCGAGGAGCCCCTCGCGGTGGGCGGCGAGGCCGAGCACGTTCGGGCGCGCGGAGGTGACGACGAGGCAGGCGGGCGCGAGGAGCCCTCGCCGCGTGGCGACGCCCTCGGCGGCGAGCCGCGCGGCGAGCGCGCCGGGGGAGGTGAGGAGCAGGTTCGCGCGCAGGGCGACCGGGCCGGGGCGGTCGAGGGCGTCCGCGAGCGCCTCGGCCTCGGGCCCGGCGGCGGCGGCGGCGGACAGCTCGGCGGCGAGCCAGTCGGGGAGGGACCAGCGATCGGCGAAGGCGAGCGGCGCCCGCGGCGGGGGGAGCGCGCCCTCCGGGAGGCCGGCGAGGGCCTCCGCGTCGTCGCGGCCCCCGGGATCGCGCAGCAGCGCGGCGAGGAGCAGGCGAGGGCCGGCGTCGTCCTGCCCGAGCTGGGCGCGCAGGCGGCGGCGCCAGAGCGCGACGCCGAGGACGGCCTCGGCCGCGGCCGCGCGGGCGGCGGCGGAGAGGTCCGGGCGGGAGCGCAGGAAGCGCGCGAGCGCGCCGTCCGCCGCGGCGCCGGCGAGCGCCTCCGCGATGGGCGCGTCGAGGGCGGCGGCGATCGCGGCGATCGCGTCCCAGGGCTGCGCGCCGACGCGGTCCTCGGCGGCGGAGCGCCCGGACGGCGCGGGCGGGATCACCCGGCGGCCGGCGCGAGCCGCTCGGGGGCGAGGACGCGGGCGAGGGTGTCGCGCAGCGCGCCGGGCTCGAACGGCTTCTCGAGGCACGCGTTCGGGACCCCGTCGAGGAAGGCGCGGGACGGTCCGGTGAAGGCGCCCCCGGTGAGGAAGATGGTGCGGGCGGCGAGCGCGGGGGCGGCGGCGGCCAGCCGGGCGTACAGCTCCATGCCGGTCATCTCGGGCATCATGAGGTCGCACAGCACGGCGTCGAAGGTCTCGTCCGGGGACGTCAGCCGCTCGAGGGCCGCGCGGGCGCTCGTGAGGACGACGACCTCGTGGCTCGACGCGAGGGTGCGGCTCACCGCCCGCCCGACGAGCGGCTCGTCGTCCACGACGAGGATCCGGGCCCGGCGCGCGGGCGGCGCGGCGGCGGGCGGCGGCTCCGGTGCCACGGCGGGCGGCGGCGCCGCGCGCGGGGAGTCCATGGGCGGCAGGTGGACCCGGAACGTGGAGCCCCTCCCCACCGCGCTCTCCACCGAGATGTCGCCGCCGAGCGCCGCGACGATGCCGTGGCAGATCGACAGGCCGAGCCCGGTCCCCACCCCGACCGGCTTCGTCGTGAAGAAGGGGTCGAAGATGCGCGGGAGGACCTCCGGGGCGATGCCCTGCCCGGTGTCGGAGATCTCGACGAGCACGCCGCCGTCGGGCGCCGCCGCGGTGGTGGCGCGCACGACGTTGCCCCCCACGTTCCCCTCGGGGATGGCCTGCGCCGCGTTGATGAGGAGGTTCAGGAACACCTGCGCGAGCCGGTGCTCGTCGGCGAGCGCCGGCGGGACGTCGCCCGGGTCGACCACGAGCTGCGCGCGGTGGCGGATCTCGTTCGAGGCGAGGCCGATGGCCGACTGGAGCACGGTGCGCACGTCGAGGGCGTGGCGCACGTCGCTCGCCGGCCGCGAGAACGTCTTCAGGTCGCGGACGATCTCGCGAACGCGGGCGCCGCCGTCCTTCGCGTCCTCGAGGGCGCGGAGGACCTCCTCGTCGCCCCCCGCCCGTCGCAGCTCGGCCGCCGCGAAGTCCAGGTTCGACAGGATGAACGCGAGCGGGTTGTTGATCTCGTGGGCGACGCCGGCGGCGAGGGTCCCGACCGAGGCCATGCGGTCCGCGAGCAGGAGCTGCGCCTCCATCCGCTTCTTCTCGGAGACGTCCTCCACGAGCGCGACCACGTACTTGAGGGCGCCGGTGGCGTCGCGGAGCGCGCTCGCGCGGACGACGGTCTCGACGTGCGAGCCGTCCTTCCGCCGCAGCCGCCGGGGGAGCTCGAGGCGGTCCACCTCGCCGCGCAGCAGCGCGCGGTAGGCGGCGTGCCCGGCGACGGCGTCCGGCGCCGACCCGTCGAGCGCGTCGGTGTGCATGCCGCGCAGCTCCGCCTCGGCGTAGCCGGACATCTCCCGCAGCGAGCGGTTCGTCTCGATCACCCGGCCCTCGGGGCCGGCGAGGAGCACGCCGAGGATGGTGTGCTCGAACGCCGCGCGGAACTTCGCCTCGCTCTCCCGCAGCGCCTCCTCGGCGCGCTTCACGTCGGAGAGGTCGCGGATGATCGCCTCGAAGTACCTCCGGCCTTCGTAGCTCTCGGTGTGGATGCTCACCTGCACCGGGAAGGTGGTCCCGTCCTTGCGCCGGAAGCGGGTCTCGAAGAGCGCGGCGCCGTGCTCCGCCTGCTGGCGCACGCGGTCGGGGTAGTCCGCCAGCGTCGCCGGATCGCGCAGGGCGCGCACCTCCATCCCGAGGAGCTCCTCCCGGGAGTAGCCGAGCAGCGCCGCGGCCCGCGCGTTCGCCTCGACGAGCCGCTGCTCGTCGTCGGCCACGAGGAGCATGTCCTGGGCGTAGCTCGTGAGCCGCTCGAGCCGCCCCGCGAGGGCGCTCCGCTCGGCCTCGGCGACGGCGCGGTCGCGCTCGAAGCGCCGCGCCTGGAGCGACGTCCAGTAGCCGACGCCCGAGGCCGCCGCGAGGACGAGGGCGAGCACCGCGAAGCCGATCGCGGCGGCGCGGTCGCGCAGCGGCGCGAGGGTGTCTGCCTCGTCCTCTTTGACGAGGAGGCTCCAGGGCGTGTCGGCGATGGGGGCGGAGGCGCCGATCACCGCGACGCCGCGCTCGTCGAGGGCGCGGAACGCGGCGAAGCGCCGGAGCCGCAGATCCTCCGCGACGGCGGCGCCGAAGGGGAGGGGCGGGGCGTCGGAGGGCGCGGGCGACCCGTTGAGCACCACCGCGCCGCCCCCGCCGGCCCGGACGAGGAACGCCGCGGCGCTCGCGCCCGGCTCGTGCCAGAACTCCACGAGGCGGAAGAGGTGCGGCCGCAGCGAGGTGCGGAGCAGGACGCCGCCCGCCACCTCGCCCGAGGCGCCGGCGATGGGCGCCAGGACGTCGAGGTGGGGAGGATCGCCCTCGCCGCCGCCGTGGATGTCGGACATGGCGGGCGCCGCGCTGGCGCGGGCGAGCAGCTCCCGGTACGGCCGCGGGTCGGGGTCGAGCGCCCCCGCGCTCGCCCGGATCGCGCCGCGCGCGTCGACCACCGCGATGGCGGTGTAGTCCCCGATGTCGCGCAGCTGCGCGAGGTGGGCCGCGAGGTCCTCCCGCCCGCGGGCGCGCGCCGCCGGGCTCGCGGCGAGGGTCGCCGCGAGCTCCGGATCGGCGGCGAGCACCTGGGCGTCGGAGAGCCGCTCCTCCCGCCACCGCGCGATCTGATCCGACTTCTGGACGACGATGCCGGCGAGCTCGGCGGCGCGCCGCTCGCGCACGTCGGACTGGCCGATGCGGTAGACCGCGGCGCCCGTCGCGATGAACGTCGACGCGAGGACCGCGAAGACGACCAGCGGGGCGGCGCGCGAGGGGCGCGGCGGGGAGCCGGAGGTGCTCGGAGGCGCTGGCGATGGCGGCATTTCCCCTCGGGCGCGATCATACCTCGCGGACGCCCCGGCGTGACCCCGGCGGTTACGTGTGGCTCGCTCCGCCGGGGGCGGCGCGGTCACCATGCGTCAGAACGGCGCATTCCAGCACGGGTGCCGGCCACCCGCGGGGCACGCCGCGTGGCATGCGCGGTGCTAAAGGGGTGCGCATGCGCCCGCCCTCTCTCGCGGCCTGCGGCCTCCGGGTCCCGGTCGTCGCCGCCCTGCTGCTCCTCGCGCCGCCCGCGGCCCCGGCGGACGGCGCGCCGCCCGGGCTCCCCGCGCTCCCGGCCGATCCCGTCCTCGACCGGCTCGTCGAGGAGAGCGTCGCCGCGCGCCCCGAGCTGCGCCAGGCCGAGGCGGTGGTGCGCGCCGAGCGCGAGCGGGTCCCGCAGGCCGGCGCGCTCCCGGACCCCGTCCTCTCCCTCGGCATCCAGAACGACGGGTTCCAGGAGATCACGGTCGGGCAGATGGACACGAGCTTCTACCAGGTGATGCTGAGCCAGGGCATCCCGTGGCCCGGCAAGCGCGGGCTGCGCACCGACGTCGCGCGGCTCGCAGCCGACGAGGCCGCGGCGTCGCTCGGTCGGGCGCGGCTCACCACGGAGGCGGACGTCCGCCGGGGGTACCTGGAGCTCCTGTGGGCGCGCGACCGCCTCGGGCTGCTCGGGCAGCTCGAGGAGATCTGGCAGACGTCGCTCGGCACCGCGCGGGCGCGCTACGAGGCCGGGGACGGCGCGCAGTCCGACGTGCTCCGCGCCCAGCTCGAGCTGAACCGCCTGCGGCAGCGGCGCTGGGCGCTCGAGGCGGGGGAGCGGACGGCGGTGCAGACGCTGAACCGGCTGCGCGGCCGCCCGGTCGACGAGCCGATCGCGACGGAGGCGAGCCTGCGCACCCTCGAGCTGCCCGTCCTCGCCGGCGACGCCGCGGCGGTCGCCGACGCCCTCGCCCGCAGCCCGGAGCTCGCGCAGGCCCGCCTCGCCGCGGCGCGGGCCGGTAAGGCCGCTTCGCTCGCGCGCCGGGAGCGCTACCCCGACCTCGGCGTGAGCGCGGCGGTGATGCCGCGCGGCCGGTTCGACCCGATGTGGTCGGCGGGCGTCTCGATCGGCCTGCCGCTCTGGTCGTCGCGCAAGCAGGGGCGGGCGGTCGCGGAGAGCGAGGCGCGCGAGGACGCGAGCGGTCGCGCCGCGGAGGCGATCGAGCAGGTGCTCCGCCTGCGGGTCGCCGAGCGCCACACGGCGTACGCCGCCGCGCTCGCGACGATCGGGCTCCTGCGGGAGGGGCTGCTCGTCCAGTCGCGGGCGACGACGCAGAGCACGCTCGCGCAGTACCGGGTGGGGAAGGTCACGTTCGCGTCGGTGCTGGAGGCGAACGCCGGCTACGTCGCGGACGAGGAGAGCTTCCTCGCCGCCGTGGCCGAGGCGCAGCGGCTCGCCATCGCCGCGGCGGAGGTGAGCCTCGAGCCCGCGCGGTTCGCGGGCGGCGGAGGCGGGGGCGGCGCGATGCCCGGGGCGGGCGCGGCGGGCGCCGGAGGGATGGCGGCGGGGGCGGGCGCGGCGGGCGCACCCGCGGCGGCGCCGGCGGCGGGGTCGACGAGCGGAGGGATGTGACACGTGGAGAGCGCACCGATGAGCACCGAGCACGGCAACCCGACTCCCCCATCCGGCCGCAGGTTCGGCGCGCCGGCCCTCGCGGTCGCGATCGTGGCGACCGCCGTCGTCGCGGGAGGCGGCGGCTGGCTGCTCGCGCATCGCGGCGGCGATCCCCACGCGCACGGCGCGGCGGAGGGGGCCGCCGCGGCGAAGGAGCAGTGGCAGTGCCCCATGCACCCGTCGATCGTCCAGGACCACCCGGGCGACTGCCCGATCTGCGGCATGAAGCTCGTGAAGGTGGCGGGCGCCTCCGGCGCGCCGACGGCGCAGGCCGCGCAGAACGCCGCCCCCGCGAAGGCGCAGTGGCAGTGCCCCATGCACCCGTCGATCGTCCAGGATCACCCCGGCGACTGCCCGATCTGCGGCATGAAGCTCGTCGAGGTCGAGGGCGAGCGCGTCGAGGCCGGCGCGCCCTCGCCCGAGGGGCTCTCCCCCGTCACCATCGACGCCGCGCGCCAGCAGCTCATCGGGCTCAAGATCGCGCACGCCGAGACGGGCCAGGTGGGCGGCTCGTGGCGGACGAGCGGCCGGGTCGCCATCGACGAGACGCGCGTCCACCACGTGAACGTGAAGTTCTCGGGCTTCATGGAGCACGTCCACGGAGACTTCGTGGGGCGCCCGGTCAGGAAGGGCGAGCCGCTGTTCTCGATCTACAGCCCCGAGCTCCTCGCCGCGCAGCAGGAGTACCTCCTCGCCCTCGAGACGCGGAAGCGCCTCGCCGCGGCCGGCGGGATGACCGCCGACGGCGACGTGCTCGTCGCGGCGGCGCGCCGGAAGCTCGAGCTGTGGGACGTGCCGCGCTCGGAGCTCGACCGGATCGAGCGCACCGGCGAGGCGTCGCGGACCACCACGTTCTACTCGCCCGCCACCGGGGTCATCACGAAGAAGGACGTCGTCCCCGGCATGCGGGTGAACGCGGGCGACATGCCGTTCGAGATCGTGGACCTCTCGCGCGTGTGGGTGCTCGCCGACGCCTACGAGACCGACCTGCGGCACGTGAAGGTCGGCATGACGGCGGCGCTCACCTTCAAGGCCTTCCAGGACCAGGCGTTCGAGGGTCGCGTCGCCTTCATCGACCCGCTCCTCGACCCGAAGACCCGCACCGCGAAGGTGCGGATCGAGGTCCCGAACCCCCGGGGCGTGCTCAAGCCGGAGATGTTCGGCGAGGTGGTGCTCCGCGGGAAGAGCCGCGAGGGGATCCGGATCCCCGCCGACGCGGTGATCCAGTCGGGGACGAAGGCGGTGGTGTTCGTCGCGCTGCCGGACGGGAAGTTCCAGCCGCGCGAGGTGGCGCTCGGCGCCGGCGACGCCGAGTGGGTCGAGGTGGTCTCGGGGCTCGAGCAGGGGGACGGCGTCGTCACCCGCGCCAACTTCCTCGTGGACTCGGAGTCCCGCCTGCGCGCGTCGCTCGCCGCGCTCTCGTCCCCGCCCGCGGGGGCGCCGGCGGGCGGCGCCCCTCCCGCCAAGGCCGAGCCTCCCGCCGCCGCGGATCCCCACGCCGGACATCGGCGGTAAGGCGCCATGATCAAGGCCATCATCCGGTTCTCCGCGGAGAACAAGTACCTCGTCGTCGCCGCGACGCTCGTCGCGCTCGCCGGGTCGGTCTGGGCGATGAAGAACATCGCCCTCGACGCGCTCCCCGACATGTCCGACACGCAGGTGATCGTCTACTCGCGCTGGGACCGCAGCCCCGACATCATCGAGGACCAGGTCACCTACCCCATCACCACGGCGCTGCTCGGCGCACCGAAGGTGAAGGCGATCCGCGGCTTCTCGGACTTCGGCTTCAGCTACGTCTACGTCATCTTCGAGGACGGGACGGACCTGTACTGGGCGCGGACCCGCGTGCTCGAGTACCTGTCCAAGATCACCTCGCAGCTGCCGCAGGACGTGAAGGTGGAGCTCGGGCCGGACGCGTCGAGCGTCGGGTGGGTCTACCAGTACGCGCTCGTGGACCGGAGCGGCCGGCACTCCTCCGACGAGCTGCGCTCGTTCCAGGACTGGAACCTGCGCTACGCCATCCAGAGCGTGCCCGGCGTCGCCGAGGTGGCGACCGTCGGCGGCCAGGTGCGCCAGTACCAGATCACGGTGAACCCGAACGCGCTCGCCGCGTTCAAGCTGCCGCTCGCGGCGGTGATCCAGGCCGTCCGCACGGGCAACGCCGACGTGGGCGGCCGCCTCGTCGAGCTCAGCGGGCGCGAGTACATGGTGCGCGGCCGCGGCTACGTGAAGGGCATCGAAGACCTCGAGAACCTCGTGCTGCGCTCCGAGGGCGGTACCCCCGTGCTCGTGAAGGACGTCGCCACCGTGGCGCTCGGCCCCGAGATGCGTCGCGGCGTGGCGGATCTCGACGGCGAGGGCGACGTGGTGGGCGGGATCGTGGTGATGCGCGCCGGGGAGAACGCGCTCAACGTCATCCACCGCATCCAGGCGAAGCTCGAGGAGGTGAGGCCTTCCCTGCCGCAGGGCGTCGAGGTGGTGACCACCTACGACCGCTCGGAGCTCATCGACGACGCGATCCACACGGTGAAGGGGAAGCTCGTCGAGGAGATCATCGTCGTCTCGATCATCATCCTCGTCTTCCTGTGGCACGTCCCGTCGGCCATCATCCCCATCGTCACGATCCCGGTGTCCGTCGCGCTCGCCTTCATCCCCATGTACGCCATGGGCCTGAACGCGAACCTCATGTCGCTCTCCGGAATCGCCATCTCGATCGGCGTCCTCGTCGACGGCGCGATCGTGGAGGTGGAGAACGCGTACAACAAGATTCACCACTGGATAAAGGACGGGAAGAAGGGAGACTTCCACCACGTGCGGCTCGAGGCGCTCCTCGAGGTGGGGCCGGGGGTCTTCTTCTCGCTCCTCGTGATCGCCGTCGCGTTCATGCCGGTGTTCACGCTCGTCGACCAGGAGGGCCGCCTCTTCCGGCCGCTCGCGTACTCGAAGAACCTCGCGATGGCGATCGCGGCCTTCCTCGCCATCACGCTCGACCCGGCGATGCGGATGATGTTCGCGCGCATCGACGAGTTCTCGTTCAGGCCGCGCTGGCTCGCCCGGATCGCGAACGGCGCGCTCGTCGGCAAGTACCACTCGGAGGAGGCGCACCCGATCTCGAAGGCCCTCCACCGGATCTACGAGCCCCCCTGCCGGCTCGTGCTCCGCCACCCGAAGGCGACGATCGTGGCCGCCGTCGCCCTCGTCCTCACGACGATCCCGGTCTACCTGTCGCTCGGCTCGGAGTTCATGCCGCCGCTGCGGGAGGGGACGATCCTCTACATGCCCTCCGCCGTGGAGCCGGGCATGTCGGTGGCCGAGGCGCAGAAGGCCCTCCAGATCCAGGACAAGATCCTGAAGACCTTCCCCGAGGTGGCGCGCGTGTTCGGCAAGGCCGGCCGCGCCAACACCTCCACCGACCCGGCGCCGTTCACGATGATGGAGACGACCCTCGTCCTGAAGCCCGAGGCCGAGTGGCGCGAGAGGCCGCGCTGGTACTCGTCCTGGGCGCCCGACTGGGCGAAGGCCGTGCTCCGGCCCGTCTGGCGCGATCGCATCAGCCAGGAGGACCTCGAGAACGAGATGAACGCGGCGCTCCAGCTCCCCGGCATCTCGAACGCCTGGACCATGCCGATCAAGGGGCGCAACGACATGCTCTCGACCGGCATCCGCACGCCCGTGGGCATCAAGATCAGCGGCGCGGACCTCGCCACCATCGAGCGCGTCGCCAAGGAGACCGAGCGCGTCATCCAGAAGGTGCCGGGCACGCGCAGCGTCTACGCCGAGCGCGTGGCGGGGGGGTACTTCCTCGACTTCGTGCTGAAGCGCGAGCAGCTCGCCCGCTACGGCCTCACCGTCGACGACGCGAACATGATGGTGATGACCGCGGTGGGCGGCGACAACCAGTCGACCACGGTCGAGGGGCGCGAGCGCTACGGCATCAACGTGCGCTACGCCCGCGACTACCGCGAGGACCTCTCCGCGCTCCGGCGCGTGCTGCTGCCGCTCCCGGGCGGCCAGGGGCAGATCCCCATGGAGGAGATCGCCGACGTCGTGCTCGCCCAGGGCCCGTCCATGATCCGCGACGAGAACGGGCAGCTCGCGGGGTACGTCTACGTCGACTTCGACACCTCCGCCATCGACGTGGGGAGCTACGTCACCGAGGCGAAGAAGGCGGTGGCGGCGGGGATCGCGCTCCCCACCGGCTACGCCATGGCCTGGAGCGGCCAGTACGAGAACATGCTGCGGGTCGAGGAGCGGCTGAAGCTCATCATCCCGCTCACCCTCGTCCTCATCTTCGCGCTGCTCTACATGAACACGAAGTCCTCGTTCAAGGCCGCCCTCGTGATGGCCGCGGTGCCCTTCTCCGCCGTCGGCGCCGTGTGGCTCCTCTGGGCGCTCGGCTACAACGTGTCCATCGCGGTGTGGGTGGGGCTGATCGCGCTCATGGGGCTCGACGCGGAGACCGGAGTGTTCATGCTGCTCTTCCTCGACCTCTCGCACGACGAGTACAAGGCGCGGGGCGTGCTGCGCACCCGGCGCGACCTCGTCGAGGCCATCGTCCACGGGGCGGTGAAGCGCGTGCGCCCGAAGGCGATGACGGTCTTCGCCGCCATGATCGGCCTCCTGCCCATCATGTGGTCGGTCGGGACCGGCGCCGACCTCATGAAGCGCATCGCCGCGCCGATGATCGGCGGGCTCGTGACGTCGTTCCTGATGGAGCTGCTCGTGTACCCGGCGATCTACTTCCTCTGGAAGAGGAAGGAAGTGAGCGGCGAGGACGCGCTCACGCCGCCGGCGCTCGCCGCCTAGGCGGCGGCCGCGTCTCGACGAGGAGGGCGGGAGATGGACGAGCTCGGTTCGCCGGCGGGGAGCCTCGCGATCGCCATCGCCGCGCTGCTGCTCGTCCTCGGCCTCCGCCTGGCGCGCCCCGCGCGGGCGCGCGAGTGGGCGTCCGCCGTCGCGTACGCGGGGGGCCTCGTCGTCCAGGCGCTCGGCGCGGCGGGCCTCCTGCCCGGGGGCAGGGTCACGCCGGGCGTGGCGCTGCGGCTCGCGGGCGCGGTCCTCGTGGTCGCCGGGATCCTCCTCGCCGGAAAGCGCACCCGCGACCGGCGGCGCGGCGCTCCCGCCACGGGCGCCGCGGGACCCGCCGCGGCGGACCCGGTCCACGCCGGGCTGGCGCTCGTCCTCGTCGGGCAGCTGCTCCGCGGCCCGTCCCTCGCCGGCGCCGTCGCGGTGCTCGCGGCGCTCGCCGTCGTCGGCTGGGCCGCCGCGACGCCGCGGCGCGCGAGCGCGTGAGGCGCTCCGGGGCGGCCGCGCGAGACGCGAAGCTCGCCGCCGGCCGCGGGCGCGGCCGGGGCGAGCTCACTCCGGCGGGGCCGGTGGACTGCGCGCTACGGGATGAAGACGACGCCCGCCACGTGGTTCATGCCGCACGCGTAGCGGATCTCGCCGGACTTCGCCGGCGTGAACTCGACCGTGACCGTCTTGCCGAGCGGCAGCTTCTGGTCGATGTGGTGCTCGGCGATCACGATCTCCTTCGCGCAGGTGCTGTCGGTCTTGCGCGTGACGAGGAAGCGGACCTTCTCGCCCTTCATCGCCTTCACCCGGGACGGGACGAAGCCGTCCTCCGTGACCGCGACCTCGACCACGCGGACGCCGCCCTTGACCGTGCCCTCCGCGATGCCCTGCGCGGCGCTCGCCTGCGTGGCGCGCGCCTGCGCCTCGGCGTGAACGTCGTGGCCCCCGTGCTGCGCGAGGGCGGG
Organism: uncultured delta proteobacterium; assembly: GCA_963737085.1. Classification (GTDB taxonomy): domain Bacteria; phylum Myxococcota; class Myxococcia; order Myxococcales; family Anaeromyxobacteraceae; genus Anaeromyxobacter. The sequence goes on along the minus strand of CAVTRR010000009.1, from coordinate 297,100 downwards.
GGAGGCGCCGAGCGCGAGCGCGGCGACGAGTGGGGCGAGGAGGGTCTTCATGGCTTTGGCATTCCTTTGGGGGTTCGGCGCGCCGGCCGCCGGCGCGGTTCCAGCCCTGCCTAAGCACGGCGCGTGCCGCCGCCGGCGGGGGCCGCGGCGGCCCTGGGGCGGCAATCCCCGCGTCCCTGCGGGCCGCTCCGGGACTTCCGCCGGGCGCCTCGTGCCCCGCCCCGCTACACTGTGACCCGGAATGTCACGGAGGACGATGCGGTACGGTTTCGGAACGGCGCGGCGGCTCGCCCTCGGCTTCGGCCTGCTCGTGCTCCTCATCGGCGCGGCGTCGGCGGTCGCGCTCGCCGGCTCGGCGCGGGTCCACGCAGGGCTCGAGGAGACGCGGCGGCGCGAGGAGGGCGTGCGGCTCTCGCTCGAGCTCGCGAGCGCCGTGCGCGACCAGTACGCGCACCAGGCCCACACCATCATCATCGGCGACGCCTCGCACCTCGGGTTCTACGCGGAGGCGCGCGAGAAGGTGCTGCGCCTCACGCGCGCGCTCCGCCAGGCGGCCGAGGGGCCGGAGGAGCGGGCGCTCGTCGATCGCATCGAGGCGGAGAGCGTCCGGCTCGACGGGATCTTCCGCGAGCGCATCGTGCCGGCGGTGCTGCGGGGCGCGCAGGGCAGCGTCCAGGAGGAGCACCACCGCGCCCAGCTCGTCGTCACCCGCATCCAGGACCTCACGCAGGAGCTCGTGCAGCGCTTCGAGGCGTCCATCCGCGCGGTGCGGGCGGAGACCGAGCGCGTGGAGCGGCGCACCCGCACCATGCTCGTCGCGCTGCTCGTCGCCGCGCCGCTCCTGGCGCTCGCGGTGAGCGTCCTCGTCGGCCGGTCGGTGGCGGCCCCGGTGGCACGGCTCGAGCAGGGGGCGGCGCGCATCGCCGAGGGGGACCTCGACACGCGCATCGAGGTGCGCGGCGCGCCCGAGCTCGAGGCGCTCGCCGACCGCTGGAACGCCATGACCGCCTCGCTGAAGGACCACCAGGCGCAGCTCGTCGAGTCCGAGAAGCTCGCCGGGATCGGCCGCCTCGCGGCGGGGGTCGCCCACGAGATCAACAACCCGCTCGGCGTGATCCTCGGCTACGCGAAGCTCCTGAGGAAGCAGGCGGCCCCCTCCGCGGCGGAGGACCTCGCCGTCATCGAGGAGGAGACGCTGCGCGCGAAGGCGATCGTCGACGGCCTGCTCGACCTGTCGCGGCCGCTCCCTTCGGGCGCCGCGCCGGTGGACCTGCGCGCGCTCTCCGAGGACGTCGTCGCCCGCCTGCGCGAGGCGCGCCTCCTCGACGGCGTGGAGGTCTCGGTGGACGGCGCCGCGAGCGCGCCCGGCCACGCCGAGAAGCTGCGGCAGGTGCTCGTGAACCTCGTGCGGAACGCCGCCGAGGCCGCGGGGAAGGGCGGGCGGGTCGAGGTGGTCGTCGCCGAGCGCGCGGGCGCCGCCGAGGTCGCCATCGCGGACTCGGGGCCGGGGATCCCGCCCGCGCTGCGGCCGCGCCTGTTCGAGCCGTTCTTCACCACCAAGCCGAGCGGCACGGGCCTGGGCCTCGCCGTCTCGCGCGCCATCGCGCGCGCGCACGGCGGGGACCTCGCGGCCGACGCCGCGGCGGGGGGCGGCGCCCGCTTCGCGCTGCGCCTCCCGCGCGGCCCGGCGCCGCGCGAGGCGGGGGAGGCGGTGGCGTGAGCGCCAAGGTCCGGGTCCTCGTCGCCGACGACAAGGAGAACATGCTGAAGCTGTTCGCGAAGATCCTCGCGGACGGCTACGAGGTCGAGACGGCGCCCGACGGCGCGCGCGCGCTCGCCCTCGTGGCGACGCGGCCGTACGACGTCGTCGTCACCGACATCCGCATGCCCGGGGCGGACGGCTTCGAGCTCCTCGCCGCGGTGAAGGCGCGCGCGCCGGCGACGGAGGTGGTGATGATGACGGGCCACGCCACCGTCGGCGACGCCGTGCGCGCCATGAAGGCGGGCGCCTTCGACTACCTCGAGAAGCCCTTCGACCCCGACGCGGCGCTGGCGGTGGTCTCGCGCGCCGCCGAGCACAAGCGGCTCGCCGACGCGGCGCGGGTCGCGGCGCCGCCGGGCGAGGAGGCCGGCTTCCACAACCTCGTCGGCGGCAGCGCCGCCATGCGCGAGGTGTACCGGCTCCTCGAGAAGGCCGCGCAGGTGGACGCGACCGTGCTCCTCCTCGGCGAGACCGGCACCGGCAAGGAGCTGGCCGCGCGGGCGATCCACTACCACTCCGCCCGCCGCGAGCGCCGCTTCGTCGCGGTGAACTGCGGCGCGCTGCCCGGCGAGCTCGTGGAGAGCGAGCTGTTCGGCCACGCCCGGGGCGCCTTCACCGGCGCGGCGACCGCGAAGGCGGGGCTCTTCGAGGAGGCCCAGGGCGGCTCCATCTTCCTCGACGAGGTGGGCGAGCTGCCGCTCCCCACGCAGGTGAAGCTCAACCGCGTCCTCCAGGAGCGGGAGATCCGGCGCGTCGGCGACACGGCGCCGACCAAGGTGGACGTGCGGGTCGTCGCGGCGACGCACCGCGACCTGCGCGAGGAGGTGAGGGCGGGGCGGTTCCGCGAGGACCTCTTCTACCGGTTGAACGTCTTCACCGTGCGGCTCCCGCCGCTGCGCGAGCGGGCGGAGGACGTCGCGCCCCTCGCCGCCCACTTCCTCGAGAAGCACGCCCGCGCCGTGCGCCGGCCCTTCCGCGGCTTCGCCCCGGAGGCGCTGCGGCGGCTCGCCGGCCACGGCTGGCCGGGGAACGTGCGGGAGCTCGAGAACGTGGTCGAGCGCGCCGTGGCGGTCGCCGGCGGCGACGTCGTCGGCGTGGAGGACCTGCCGCCGGAGCTCGCCGAGGCGCCCCCTGGCGCCCCGCCGCCCGGGGCGCTGGCCGCGCTCCCGTACAAGGACGCCATCGCCGAGGCGCGGGATCGCGTCTCGCGCGACTACCTCGTCGCGCTGATGAAGGAGTTCGGCGGCAACGTCACGCGCGCCGCGGAGCGCGCCGGCATGGAACGCGAGAGCCTGCACCGGCTCCTGCGCCGGCACGGGCTGCACTCCGACGACTTCAAGGCGTGACCGGCCGCCGGCCGCGTCCGCGCATGCGGGCCGGCTCGCGATCCAGCCACCTCGCCCGGACGCGGCTCAGCCCGGCTGGGCCGGCTCGCCGAACTCGGTCGACGGCAGGGGCTTGCCGAGCTGGATCTCGAGTCGCTCCCCGAGCCAGGTGCGGATCGACTGGAGGTGGCGGTCCTCGCTCGCCAGCGCCTCGGCGAAGCGCTGGGCGAGGTGCTCCTGCCCCATCGCCTCCGCCAGCGCGATGAGGACCTTCCACCCGTCGTTGTCGGCGAGCTCCGCGGTGAGCATCGCGTCGAGACACTGCGTGAGCGTCGCGCGCGGATCGGTCACCACCTTCAGGACCCCGCTCGACTCGACCCCCTTGAGGTCGGCGCTGGGCGTCTCGGCGGTGGGATCGCCACCCACGGCCTCGAGCGCCTCCTTCACGAGGTGCATGTGGGCGAGCTCCTCGTCGCGGAAGTGGCGAAGCTCCTCGGCGGTGAGCGTGCCCTCGTGTGTCTTCGCGGCGGGCACCTTCGCGAGGACCGCGTCGTACAGGCGCACGCCGCTCCGCTCGAACGCGAGCCGCTCTCCCAGCTTGTCGAGGAAGACGCTCGCCTTCTTCCCCTCGAGCGCCTTGGCCGTGGCCTTGGCCACGCCCTTCAAGGTGCCGGGCACGGGCATGGTGCCGACGGGCGGCGCCTGCCGGGAGAGCTCGGCGCGGACGACGGCGAGCGCGGTCGCCTCGCGCGGGGCGGCCTCGACCGCCTCGGTGTTGTCCGCCATCTCCCTCGCGCGGGCGGGCGCGCTCTGCACGCCGGTGCGGTTCGCGCCGAGGTCGGTAGGCTTCTTCGTGGGCGTCTTCTTCTTCGTCGGCATGGCTCGCTCCGCGTCCGTCAGTGCACCGCCGCCGCCTCGTCCACCGGCACGAACAGCTCGCCGCCGGGACGCCAGGTCCAGCCCTTCGCCACCGTCTCCGACGGAGAGCCGGAGCGGTTCAGCCGCTCGCGGTAGGCGAGCGACTCGCGCCCCTCCTCCTCCTTCGGCACGATCTCCGTCCCGTTCGCGCGCAGGTCCACCTCGCGGGCGAGCGTCTCGCGCACGAAGTCGCGGTGGCTCACGTACTGGATGGGCTTCGGCAGCGTGGCCGGGACGATCTCCCAGGGATCGCGCTCCTCGAGGCGCTCGAACAGGCTGCGCACCGTGGCGAGGTGGCCGAGCTCGTAGTCGAGGAAGCGCTGCCAGATCGCCTTGAGGCGAGGATCGCCCTCGCTCTCGAGGCAGCTCCAGTAGTTCCACACCTCGGTCGCCTCGTGGAGCATCCACTTCTCGAGCCACGTCTCGGCGGGATCGGTGAGCGACTCGTACTGCGTGACGTGCTGCTCCTCGATGGACGCGATCTCGGCGTAGAGCATGCGAGCCATGGGATCGGCGTAGAGCGGCCCGACGTGCATGTAGTAGTCGTGCGTCTGGTTCTCTCCGGCGACGAGGGTGAGGGCGTTCAGCTTCGTGAGCGGGTGGGCGGTCTTCCGGTCGTACGATCTCCGGAGGTCGTGCTCGGGCGCGCGGTGCTCGTCGGCCGTGGGGCGGCCCGGCTGCACGTCGGTGTAGCCCTGCAGGAGCGCGTTCGCGTCCTTGCCCTCCAGGCGGTCGAGGAGCGCCGCGTACCGGTACATGTGGTCGAAGTCCTCGAGCAGCCCGAACCGGTAGATCTGCGCGATGTACGCGTCCGGCTCCTGCTTCGCGAGGTGGGACGTCACCTCGATCGCCACCTGCTCGTAGCCGATGGTGGTCTCGAGCGGCGACTGGTCCGCCGGGTTGAGCCAGTTCACGAGCGTCTGCTGGTGCTGTTCCTTGCGCCGGATCCTCGCGAGGGCGAGGCGCAGCTCGCCGTCCTGGCAGCGCGCCATCGCGTGCTGGAACCGTACCGCCTCGGACTCGATGCCGTTCATGAGGATCACGCGGACGCGGCTGAACGCGTCGGCGTCGAGCTTCGAGTACGGCAGGCCGGCGAGGTCCTTCCAGTCGAACTCCTGCTTCTCGAGCGGCGTTCCCCGCTCGCGCTTCAGGTCGAGGCTCACGGTGATTCCTCCGTTCCCGAGAACGTGGGCAGCGTCGCGCGCCAGGGCCAGCGACGCTTCGCCGCGGCGGCGGCGGCGGTCCGGGCAGGCGCACGCGCTCCGCGCGCTCCGCGCGCAGAGCGCGCGGAGCGCGGCCGGAGCGGGCACTCGGTGCGGGCACGGGACGCCACGCGGTCGCCCGCGCGGTGGACGCCGCGGCTCCGGCCGACGATGATCCGCCCATGGAGATCCTGCTCTACGCCCTCGGCGCCGTGGCGCTCGTCGCCGGCGTCGCCGGCGTCGTCCTCCCCGCGCTGCCGGGGTCCGCCCTCCTCGTCCTCGGCGCCGTGCTCGTCGCGTGGGCGGAGGGATTCACGCGCGTGTCCGGCTGGACCGTCGCCGGCTGCGCCGTGATCGGCCTCGCCATCTGGCTCGTGGACCTCGCCGCGGGGATCCTCGGCGCGAGGGCGTTCGGCGCGTCGAGGTGGGCGGTGATCGGCGCCGGGCTCGGGCTCCTCGTGGGCATGTTCCTCGGGCTGCCCGGGATCGTGCTCGGTCCCGCGGTCGGCGCGATCGTCCTCGAGTACGCGCGCGATCCGAACTTCTCGCGGGCGATGAAGGCGGGGGTCGGCGCGTTCCTCGGGTTCGTGCTCGGGAGCGCGGTGAAGGTGGCGCTCTCGTTCGCGCTCGTCGGGGTCCTGCTCCTGGCCCTGCTGTTCTGACCGCGACCGGGCGAGCTCGTGGCGCCTCGTCCGTGCCCCTGGATGGTCTTGCGGGCCGGGCCGGCCGACCCAGGTTGTGGATCGCCATGATCGAGGTGCACCAGCCCGGCATCCTCGCCGCGGCGATCGAGCTCGAGCTCGAGCGGTTCCGCCGCGCGGGGGCGGTCGTCCGCATGCCGGCCGCGATGGCGGAGCTGGCGGAGACGCTCGGCCGGGTCGCCGCGATGCTCCACGAGGCGGACGCGCGGGGCCAGGCGGTGGACCTGGGCGAGGAGGTGGTGCGCCTCATCCACCAGTTCCGCGCCGCGCTCTGCACCGTCGGGGGCGCGCCCGCGCAGGCGTGAGGGCCGCGGCGGCCGCCGGCGCCTCGCCCCCTGTGGAGGTGGCGCCCCGGGCCGGGGCGGCGCACGCTCCGTCCTTGGAGGCGCGCATGGGATCTCCGCCGGTGAAGGCGTTCGGTCAGGCGAGCGAGGCGCTCGCGGCGTGGGCTGAGTCCGTCTACGCGCCCGAGGACGCCGTGCTGCGGGAGATCCGCGAGCGCAGCGCCGCCGCGGGGCTCCCGCCATCGAGGTGGGCCGGTTCGACGGGCTCCACCTCGAGGTGCTGGCGCGCGCCTGCGGCGCCCGCGCCGCCGTGGAGATCGGGACGCTCGGGGGCTACAGCGGCGTCTGCCTGCTGCGCGGCATGGGCGAGGGGGGCCTCCTCCACACCATCGAGCGCGAGCCGCGGCACGCGGAGGTGGCGCGGCGGTCGTTCGAGCGCGCCGGCGTCGCCGCGCGCGTGCGCCTCCACGTCGGCGTCGCGGCGGAGGCGCTGCGCGCGCTCGAGCGCGAGGGTCCGTTCGACCTCGTCTTCGTGGACGCGGACAAGCTCGGCTACCCCGACTACCTCGCCTGGGCGGAGGCGAACCTGCGCGTGGGCGGGCTCCTGCTCGCCGACAACACCTTCGGCTTCGGCCACGTCCACGAGGAGCGCCCCGCGGGCGAGGCCGCCGAGGCGATGGCCGCGCTGCGGCGCTTCAGCGAGCGGCTCGCCCGCGGCGGGCGCTTCCGCGCGACGATGCTGCCGACCGCCGAGGGGCTCTCGCTCGGCGTGAAGGTCCGCTGAGGACGCGTCTCCCGCGGCGGCGCCAGCGCGGGCGCACAGGGCGCGAGAGGCCGCGCTCCCGCTCGTGGTTCGACAGGCTCACCACGAGCGGAGGCACGAACCCGGTTCGTGCGCCGCCAGCTGGCGTGGGACGCCGCTCCCGAGCGCGGGTCGACAGCCTCAATCCCCCTCTCCCCCGCTCCGCGGGGGAGAGGGCCGGGGTGAGGGGGTGGAGATCACGGACGCGCCGTCGTCTCAGCGAGCCGGCGCCCGCCGGCCGGCCGCCGTGCCGAGCTTCTTCGCCTGCGCGCGGGCGTCCGCGACCCGCTTCTTCGCGTCGGGGGTGGTGACCCCCTCGACCGAGGCCGCCGCCTGGAACGCCTCGCGCGCGTCGGTCCGCTTCCTCGCCGCGAGGAAGAGCTGGCCGGCGCGGTGGAGCGCGAGGGCGGCCACGTCGGGCGAGGTCTCGGCGCACCGCGCCTCGCTGCCGAACGCGCGGTAGCGCCCGGCGGCGTCGAGGCCGCGCTTGGCGAGGTCGAGCTCGACGGCGCCGTTCCGCAGCGCGGTGCAGTGGTTCGGATCGTCCGGCCAGCGGTCCGCGTGCTCGCCGTAGGTGCGCCCGGCGCCGGCGTGGTCGCCCTTCTTGGACAGGTAGGCGGCGAGCTGCAGCGCCGCCTGGGGCGCGACCTTCGCGTCGCCGTGCTCCTTCACGATCTTCTGGCGCAGCTCCGCCGCCCGGGCCGCGTCCCCCGCCCGGTCCCAGGCGACGGCCGCCCCGGAGAGGGCCGTGGCGGCGTCGCCGCCCTCGGCCGCGATCGCCTCGAAGGCCTTCGCCGCGTCCGCCGCCTTGCCCTCCTCGAGGAGCGACTTCGCCTGCTCGAACCGGATCCCGGAGGCGACGCGGCCGACGTCCTCCGTCACCTTCTCGTACGCGGCGCGGGCGTCGGCGTCCTTCGCCTGCCCGGCCTGGGTCCGGGCCGTCTCGCGCAGCCGCGCGACGGCCTCGTCGGCCCCGGCGTAGTCGCGCTCCGCGAGGAACGTCTGCACGTACAGCGGCGCCGCGGTCTGGAAGACCTGCGACTCGCCCGGCCACCGGTCGAGGATCGCGGCGAGGCGGCGCCGCGCCCCCGGCATGTCGTCGGTGGCGTAGGCGACGCGCGCCGCCACGAGGGCGAGCTGCGCGGCGGTCATGATCCGGTCGGCGGGCTCGGGCCTCGCCGGGGTGAGCGTCTGAAGCCAGGCGTCGGTCGCGTCCACGAACCGCTTCCACGGCTCGGGCGGGGTGCGCGCCGCCGGGGCGTCCCCGCTCCGCTCCTGCGCCGCCTGGATCTTGAGCGGCTCGAGCTTGCCCGCCCCGACGAGCGCGTTCGCGGCCTGCAGCCAGGCCATCGCGCGCGACTTCGCGTCCGCGCGGGGATCGGCCGCGAGCTGCTGGGCGAGCGCGGCGGCCTCGTCATGGCGCTGCGCGCGGCGGAGCAGGTCGGCGGCGTGGTAGCGGAACGTCACGTCCCACCCGGTGTCCGGGTAGCGCTTCACGAAGTCGAGGTAGCTCCGCGCGGCGGCCTCGAGCGGCCCCTGCGCCGCGGCGGCGTCGCCCGCGGACTCGGCGCGCCAGCCGGTCGCCTCCTGCGTGAGGGCGCCGTTGTAGGCGATGCGGCGCTCCCCGGCCTCGATCGCCGACAGCGGGGGCATCCGCTCGTCTGCCTGGTGGGCCACGGCGGGGGCGCGGCCGCGGCCGCCGGTGGAGGCGCACGCCGCGCCGACGAAGAGGAGGAGGAAGGCGGAGCGGCTGGCGAGTGTCATGAGGGTCACCTCGGCGGCGCTCCCTCGGCCGCCGGTCAGGGACCGAAATTTAGGGACGGGCGCTCGAAGAAGAAGAGGCCCGCACTGGGCGGGCCTCTTCACGTCTGAGCTGGCGCCTTCTTCGAATCGGGCGCGAATCCCGGTCAAACCGGGCGAGACTGCGAGTCTGTCTGGGACTGCGACGGCTCTGCTATCTCGGCCTCCTTGGCTGTTGTCGCTCGACTTCGATCGAACTCTAGCAAAGCCACGCGCCGCTTGCGACGGGTGGGACCGGCACAAGAGGGGCGCGTCCCCGTTACCCGGCGAGATCACGCGGCGAATGCCCGATGTCGCACCCGGCCCGCCGGAAGGGGCTTGCGGGCGAGCGAGCGGCGGCTCTATCCCCCGTCGCCGGCCGCCGCGCGCTCGCCTCCGCTCGCGCCCCCACGCTTCCCCACACCCGGCACGCCGCGAAGTTCACCTGCCGTGTTCATCCGGGTAGACTCCGCCGCCGGAGGGGTACCCATGAGACGAGCCGCGCTTCTCCTCGCAGGGACGCTCGCGGCGTGCAGCGGCGGCGGCGGTGGAGACGATCCGCCGCCCCCGCCTCCGGTGGCGTGCGTCGGCGGCCAGTGCGCGACCGGCTTCCACTGTGACCTCGCCGCGGACCTGTGCGTCGCGAACGGCTGCACGACCACCGCCGACTGCCCCACGGGCTCGAGCTGCACGGGCTGGACGTGCGTCCCGGGCGGCGGCACGGCCACGTGCACCACCCACGCCGACTGCGCGCCGGACCGGCTCTGCAACACCGCCATCCACGCCTGCCAGGCGACCCTCTCGTGCAGCTCCCTCACGCCGTGCCCGGGGGGCTGGGAGTGCGTCGCGGGCGGGTGCCAGGCGCTGCCCGCGGGGACGTGCAAGCGGCCGGTGGACTGCCTCGCGCTCGGCGACCGCTGCGCCGCGGGGCGCTGCGTGGGCTGCGCCAGCACCGGCGAGGTCTGCACCGGCGCCGCGGGGACCTGCGACGCCGCCACGAACTCCTGCGCGACCTGCGCCACGGCCGCGGACTGCCCCGCGGGGCTCCTCTGCACGCCCGACGGGTGCGCCGAGTGCGACGACAACGCGGACTGCGCGCGGTTCGCCGGGCGCCCGTACTGCATCAAGCCGATGTACTCCACCGTGAACGCGGGCGTCTGCGGGGAGTGCGGCGGTGGGGCGTACGGCTGCGACGCGAGCTCGCGGTGCCTCACCGGCGACGTGTGCGCGTCGTGGACGAGCTGCTACTCGGAGGCCGGCTGCGGCGGCGCCCACCCGCACTGCGACCTCGAGCTGAACGCCTGCGTGGCCTGCACCGCCGACGCGCACTGCCCGTCCGGCCAGGTCTGCCGCGCCGGCCTGTGCCACGTCACCCAGCCGGGCGACCGCTGCCAGGATCCGTACGACCTCGCGCTCGGCGCGCGGACGGACGTCTCCGTCGCGCTCCCCGGCTTCGGCTGCGACTCCGAGACCGGCAGCTGCTACCCGGGCGGCGCCGACGCCTTCTACCGCTTCACCCTCGCGGCCGAGACGCGGCTCGAGCTGCGCCTGACGGCGAGCGACGGCGCGGCGAGCGCCGCCCTGCAGCTCTTCTCCGACGGCTGCGGCGAGGCGGTGAAGTACCGCGTCGTCTCCTCCGTCCAGGGCTGGACGACGTACCTGCCGCCCGGCGCCTGGGTGCTGCGCTTTGCCGGCGACGAGCGCGTCCGCTACGTGCTCACCGTCCTCGCGACGCCGGTGGACCCGCCGGCCGGCAACAGCTGCGTCGAGCCGATCGCGATCGCCCAGAGCCCCTCGGGGACGAGCGTCACCGGCTCGACCGACGGCCTCCTCCCCGTCTCGGGCGACTCGTGCAGCGAGGGCGTGGTGACGCCGGCGCCGACCGCGATCTACGCGCTCGACCTCGCGCAGGCCTCCTACGTGGAGCTCCTGGCGACGCCGCTCTCGTCGAGCTTCCGCCTCGACCTCGACGTGAAGGACCTCTGCCCGGCGGCGCCCTGGCACTACTGCAACCAGACGCCGGGCGCGCCGGTGGCCCGCACCTTCCGGCCGCTGCCGGCGGGGCTACACTACGTGATCGTAGACGCCGAGGGCGGGACGAGCGGGTCCTACCGGCTCGACGCCGTCGTGAACCCGTGGTCGCCGAACGACGCCTGCGCCGACGCGACGGCGCTCGCCTTCACCGCGGGCGTCGCGACCGAGACCGGGTCCACGCACCCCCACTCGGCGATGCCCAGCGCGTCGTGCTCCTGCGCCCTCGCGCCCTCGTGCGGGAACGACCTCGGCCCGTGCCAGGGCACCTCCGCGGGCTACCAGGCCTGCGGGAACGACGTCTTCTACCGGCTCACGACCACCGCGGACCGCCGGCTCGACGTCTCGGTCACGAGCGACGGCACGTGGACGCCCGCGTTCACCGTGCGCGCCGCCTGCGGCGCCGCCACGGGCGCCACCTGCGGGCTCGCGACCGGGGCGGTGGCGAGCGCGACGGTGAACGTGCTGCCCCCGGGCACCTACCTCGTGCAGGTCGCGAGCACGTCGGCGCTGGCCGGCGGGCCGTTCACGCTGCAGGTCGCGCTGTCGGAGCCGGTCTACCCGGTGCCGGCGAACGACCGATGCGAGGCCGCGACGGCCCTCGCGCCCCCTGCCGCCCAGGCGGGCGACACGCGCGGCGCAGCCGACGACGAGAGCGGGGCGTGCGGCGGCCAGGATCCGGGCGCCGGCGGGAGGGACGTCGCCTTCCGCTACACGCTGCCGGGGAGCCGCGGCCGGCTCGATCTCGCGGTGCGGCCCGTGGCCCCGACGGCGGCGACGTTCCAGCCGGTGCTGCGCGTGCGCGACGGCTGCCCGGGCGCCGCGCAGCTCGCCTGCGCCATGGCCTCCGCGCCCGGGGCGGCCGCCACCCTCGCGCCCCTCTTCGTCGCGCCGGGGACGACGCTCCACGTCTCCGTCGACGGCGCCGCCGGCACCTCGGGGACGTTCAGCCTCGAGCCGTCGTTCACGCTCGCGCCCTCGAACGACACGTGCGCCGGCGCGGCGGCGATGACGCTCTCCTCCACCGTCCCCGAGGTGACGGGCTCGGGGAGCCTCGCCGCCGCCTGGCAGGACGGCGCCTGCGCGGGGGTGGAGGGCCCGGACGTCTTCTACGCGGTCCAGCCGCCGAGCGGGAACCACACGGTGCGGCTCACCGTGCAGCCGGCCGGCTTCACCGCGGGGCTCGCGTACTACGGCGCCGACGCGTGCGGGGCGAGCTGCACCGGGACGCCGCCCGCGGTCGCCGGCGGCGCGCCCGGCCAGAGCGTCTCGCTCACCGTGAGCACCAGCGCGGGCAGGCCCGCCTACCTCGGCGTGTCGAGCGTGGACGGCGCGCGCGGGACGTACACGGTGACGGCGACGCTCGATCCGCCCTGAGCGGCGGCGGGGCGTCGGCCGGCCCGACGCGCGGCGCTACGCACCTCGCAGGCCGCCGCCGGCGCGTTCGAGCTCGCGCTGCGGCGGCGGCGCCTGCCGCGCGGCGCCCGCCGCCGAAGCGGCCGGCGCGGCCGGCGCGGCCGGCGCCAGCGGCAAGCGGACGATGAACTCGGCGCCCGTGCCCGCCCCGGCGCTCTCGGCGCGGGCGGTCCCGCCGTGCAGCGCGGTGATGCCCTTCACGAGCGCGAGCCCGAGGCCGAGGCCGCCGTCCGTGCGGGCGAGCGAGGTCTCGGCCTGCACGAAAGGGTCGAAGATCCGCTCGAGCAGGGCGGGCGAGATGCCGATGCCGGTGTCGCGGACGCGCAGCTCCGCGACGCCCCCGACGGCGCGGAGCGACAGCCGGATCCCTCCGCCGGCCGGCGTGAACTTCGCGGCGTTCTGGAGGAGGTTGCCGAGCACCTGGGCGATGCGCATCGCGTCGCCCCTCACGGTGATGGGGTCCGGAGGGAGCTCGAGCGCGAGCTCGACGCCCTGCGCGGCGACGACCGACCGCAGGTCCTCGGCGGTGCGCCTGACGACGCTCGCGACGTCCACGTCCGTGCACCGCAGCGCGATCTTCCCGCGCGCGATCCGCGTCACGTCGAGGAGGTCGTCCACGAGCCTCGTGAGGTGATCGACCTGGCGCTCGATGACGGCGCGCGCGCGGCGCGTCTGCTCGCCGGCGGGGTCCGCGCGGCCGAGGATGAAGACCGAGTTGCGGATCGGGGCGAGCGGGTTCCGCAGCTCGTGGGAGAGGACGCTGAGGAACTCGTCCTTCCGCCGGTCCGCGTCGCGCAGCGCCTGCGCGGCGTCGCGCTGCGCGGTGACGTCGGTGTTGGTCCCGAACCATCGGATGACGTTCCCCGCGCCGTCGCGGATCGGGTGCATGCGCGAGAGGAACCACCGGTACGACCCGTCCTTCCCCTGGATCGGGAAGGTGTCCTCCCAGGGCTCGCCCGACGCGAAGCAGCCTCGGATCTTGGCGAGGACGCGCTCCCGGTGGTCCGGGTGGATGAGCGCCTCCTCGCTGCCATCGGGCGGCGCCCCGGGCGGGCGGCCGGTGTACTCGAACCACCGCTGGTTGAACCAGCGGATGTGGCCGTGCGCGTCGGCGCTCCACGCGAGCTGCGGGATGTTGTCCGCGAGCATCCGGAACCGCTCCTCGCTCTCCCGCAGCGCCTGCTGATCGCGTGAGTGGCGCAGCGCGGCCTCGGCCAGCTCCCCGATGAAGCGGACGAGCGCGCGGTCGTAGGCGACGATGTTCTCGACGACGTGGCGCGGGAACGTCGGGACCCGGTCCAGCGCGGCGAGGTACGACGCGAGGTCGAACCCGAGCTCCCGCGCCTGGCGCTCGAAGAACGCGCGATCCGGCGACTCTCCCTCGTAGAAGAACTGGCCGAGGAAGAGCGTCGCGAGGTGCTCCCCCGCGACGACGATGGGGACCCCGATGTCGCGGAGCCCGTTCTTGCACCTGTACTCGCACGCCGCGCTCGCCGACAGGTGGCCCTTGATGTACGCGTCGCTCTCGCGGCAGCGCTCGAGCGAGCGCGGGTGTGCGCGGTGGAAGTCCACGCAGATCGTCTGCCACCCGCAGCCGACGAGCACCGATCCGTCGAACGCGTCGATGATCCCGATCGGCATCCCCGTCGCCACGTGGTTCGCCTCGGCGAGCCGCTGCACGATGGACATGTCGAGGAGCTCGGCGAGGCGGGCGGAGGGTCGTTCCGGAGGCGTCATTCGGGCTTGGGAGCAATCGGGCGGAATGCCGAGGTATTCCCGGAAACCCGCCCCGGCACGGCGCGGCCGGGCGGGCGCCGGGGGAGCCGGGGAGCGGGGAGGGGCTCCTCGAGGTGCGGGCGGTATCGGGCCGCACCAAGCTCACGTACCGTGGCTCCCGTGAAGATCTTCGTCGATGCCGATGCCTGCCCTGCGGCGGTGAAGGAGATCGTCATCCGGGCGGCGGAGCGCCTGGTCGTGAGCGCGATCTTCGTCGCCAACAAGAACCTCCGGTTGCCACCCTCACGGAACGTCTCGACCGTCCGGGTGGCGATGGGCCTCGACGTCGCGGACGGATACATCGCGAAGTCGGCAAGGGCCGGCGACCTCGCCATCACGGCCGACATCCCGCTGGCGGCTGCGCTCGTCGCCCGCGGTGCGGTGGTGCTCGACCTGCGCGGCACCGTCTACACGGAGGAGAACGTCGGCGAGGCGCTCGCGCTGCGCAATTTCCATCATGAGCTGCGCGAGGGCGGCGTCGTGACGGGCGGCCCGAGCGGCTTCGGGCCCAGGCAGGCTCGGGAGTTCGCCGGGGCCTTCGATCGCGAGCTCTCGAAGGCGATGCGGCGTGGAACGGGAGGAGGACGACCGTGAGCCGCGTCGGTGAGGGCGTCCTACCGCGCCGCCGTGAAGGTCGCGGTGGCCGGCTCGGCGCCCTGGCCCATGTCGACCGTGGCGGTCCAGACGCCCTCGACCAGGCGATCCGCCGTCGCGGGAGCGGGCTCCGCCGCGCCGAGCGTGACGTCCTCGGGCGTCGCGGTGCCCGCCTGGAACCGGATCGCTTCGTAGTCGAGCGCGAGGATGCGCGCCTCGATCCGCGCGGCGACCTCGTCCAGCCCCGCGGCGCACACCGCCTCCACCTCGGCTTCGTGCCCGACGCAGACGAACCCTACGCAGCGCCCGGCCACGCTCCGGCCCATCGCGGCGCAGTCCACGACCCCGTCGATCATGCTCCGCACGTCGGCTGCGCCCCAGCCGGCGAGCAGGGCGAGATCGAGCGCCTGCAGCGCATACCGGCCGAACGGGACGCCCATCGCGTGATCGCCCACGGAGGCCCGGGCCGCGCTCTCCACCCCGTCGGGCCACGAGACCGTCGCGCGCACGCCCGTGGCGGTCGTGAAGGGGTCGGTCGCCTCGACCGGGATCACCACCGGCGTGTCCAGCAGGTCGAACGCGATCGCGAGCGGGGCGTGGGTCCCGCCGGCGTCGGCCTCGAGCCGGAGCTCGGAGCGGAGCTCCCACGTCAGCAGCACGGAGCGGATGAGGTCGTCGAGCCGGACGATCTCGCCGTGGGGAGAGACGGCGTCGCTGGTCGCGGCCGTCAGATATGCGTTCATCCAGCCCTCGAGCAGGTCCGCGAGCGCGTCGGGGACGACCAGCTGGAGCGTGTCGAGGGCGGGCACCCCCGCGTCCGCGGCGACGTCGAGCAGCGTGCCGGCGGGGTTCTCCGCGAGCCCGTGGACGAGCCGCAGCGCGTCCCCCAGCGGCCCGGGCGCCGCGGCGGTGGCGGGGATCTGGAAGCTCGACGACACTTGGTACGTGCCCGCGAGCGGGCGCGAGGTCACGTCGGGCGCAGGCGAGACGTCGTCGGATGGACCGCAGGCGTTCAGGATCAGCAGCGCGGCGAGGCCGATGGCGTTCGTTCGCATGGGTCGGGAGCGGTGCAATCGACGGTCCGCTCGGGGTCCCCGTGGATCCTCGTGGGGTTGGCGCGGGAACCTACATCGGCGCACCGTGACGGACCGGCACGGGCCTGTCGTGCCAGGCCACCGACCTGTGGCTCGAGAAGATGAGGTTCGTGCACACACGAAACGGCGAGGGGCCCGCGGAGGAGCCCCTCGCGCGTCATGACGGCTCAGCTACGCGTGCGGCCGCTGTTCGCGAGGAGCCTTGGGCGCAGCGAGCTCGATCTTCGGTACCACCCCGAGCGCTTGCAGGAGGCCGAGCGTGTCCCACTGCGTGAAGCTCTCGATCATCTTCCCGTTCCGGAAGCGGTCGAAGCTCATGCCCTCGATCGTGATCTTCTTCCCCGTGGGCTGAGCGCCGAGGAAGGGCTTCTGGTTCGTGCCGGCGCAACGCCAGCGCATGCACACGACGTCTCCCTCGGCGCAGAGGGCGAGGACCGTGAGCTGCAAGTCCGGGAAGGCGGTGCGGTAGGTCTCGACCTCACGCTTCACGCCCGCGATGTCGGAATCGCCGGACAGTGGGTCGTGCGACTTGAACGACGGGTCGCATGCCTGGTCGAGGACCTCGAGCTTGCCCTTTCCGTAGACCTCCTCGGCGATGCTGCGCGCTACCTGCTTGATATCGACAGCCATGATGAACTCCCTGGATCCGGGTCACGCATACGGATCCAGGTCAACGTAGAGCGAGCAGGGACGCCGGGCCTCCCTGCTGTCTCGTGGCACGGGGGCTAGCGGGTCAGGTGCGTCCCGTGCACGGAGCCGAAGGCGGCCTCGCGCTCACGGTCGCCGCTCGTCGTGACGGACGAACGCCCGTTCATCGGGACCTTGCCGTGCATCCCGCGGCTGCGCAATGCCGAAAGGTCAGACGCGCGGGGGCTCCAGCGTCCGGTTGCGGCGGTGGGCGTCGAGGTACCGGGCGTCCTCGGCGTAGGTCACCGGGTAGATCGGCGGCACGGGGCGGGGCACCATCGCGTCGTCGAAGTTCACGAAGGTGAACAGGCACGAGTTGGAGAGCGCCTTGGTGGTCCGGTCCCGGCTGATCCGCTCGATGCGCGCCTCGACCGAGACGAAGCAGCCGCTCGTGAAGGCCACCCGGCTCGTGAAGTGGAGGTTGTCGCCCATCCGCACGGGGTGGAAGAAGTTGATCCGGTCGACGCTCGCGATGACCGGCCGGTCCGGCGCGACGAGGCCGGCGCAGATCGACGAAAGCTCGTAGGCGCGCCGCACGAGGTACCCGCCGAAGATCTTCTTCGGCACGTTCTCCATCTCCGGGTACATGCGCTCCCAGGAGTCGGTGACGAGCTGGCCCGCGAGCCGGCCCGAGAACCCCGGCTCCTCCTGCGCCTGGTGCAGGCGGAGCAGCATGTCGTGCTCCTCGCGGCTCGGCGGGTCGTAGCGCGTGGACTGCTCGCGACGGGAGCGCTCCCGCTTGTCGACGGCCTTCTCGGCGCGGTGCCGCTCCTTCTCGTCCACGTACTCGAGCGGCGGGAGCGCGAGGCTCCGCTCGGTGCCGTCGGTGGAGCGCGCCACCATCGTGAAGTAGCAGGACGCGATGTGGACGGGCGCCTCGCCGGGCTGGTCCACGCGGATCCCCACCTCCATCGACGTTCGGCCCACGTGGTTGATGCGCGCGTGGAGCACGAGGTCGCGCGTCACGTCCGCGACGTGGCGGACGAGGATGTTGTCGATCGCGGCGGTGACGACCCGCGCCTCGGGCCAGGCCAGCCGGACGTAGCCGAGGGCCGTCTCCTCGGCCAGCTTGTCGAGGACCTCGAGGAGCAGCCCGAACCGGAGGTTCCCGTGCAGAGGCTCGTCGATCACCATGAAGCGGCGGCGGAGCGGGAGGTCCGAGCCGAGGGCGAGCGTGTAGGTGCGCGACGTGTCGAGCGGGCGGGTCAAGCGGCTCCTCCTTGAATCGGGGTGCCGCCGAGCTGGGGCGGGGCCGGTCCTCCTTTGAGCCTATCCGCCGCGAACGCCCGGCGCGCGCTCGAGAGGAGCGGTGCGATCGCGGGCGGCCGCCCTCCGCCCGCCTTCGGCGGTGGCCGGTGCGGCGCACCCGGCCGCCGGACCTCGAGTGGGTTCCGGCGCGCGCGCGGGCGCTCGAGTAGGGATCGGGACGGGCCGGCGCGAGGGGGAAGGGGCCGGTCCCCGGAGGACGCGACCATGGCCAGCCCGCTCACCAAGGCCCAGCTCGATGGGCTCCGCCGCAGCCTCGAGGAGGAGCGTGGCCGGATCCTCGGGGTCCTGAACGCGCCGGCGGCGACCGTGCCCGAGCCGCGCGGGCCCGAGCTCGGGGAGGCGGCGCAGCGCGCCGCGGAGCGCGACCAGCGGCTCGGGATCGTGGCCCGCGAGCGCGCGCTCCTCGTCGAGGTGGAGCGGGCGCTCGCGAAGCTCGACGAGGGGAAGTACGGGGTGAGCGAGAAGACCGGCGCGCCGATCCCGTACGAGCGCCTCGCGGCGCTGCCGTGGGCGCGGAGCGGCATCGACGAGTGAGGGCGCGCGGTCAGTAGTGCTGCGAGGGCGACTCCGCCGGGAAGGCGGGGATCGCCTCGGCCAGCTCGTCGTCCACGTAGCACCAGGCCCAGTCCTCGCCCGGCTCGAACGACTTCACGACGGGGTGCCCCGTGGCGTGGAAGTGCCGCGTCGCGTGCTTGTTGGCCGAGTCGTCGCAGCACCCGACGTGCCCGCAGGTCATGCAGAGCCGGAGGTGCACCCACTCGTCTCCCGCCTCGAGGCACTCCTTGCAGCCCTTCGAGCTCGGCTCGAGCGCCTCGCGGCGCGGGCCCGCGACGCCCTTCAGGTGCTTGCACATCGCGCTCTCCTCGCCGGGCCGTGGCGTCGGCCCCCGCGGGCTTTGCCGGCGGCGAGCGGCCGGATCAACGCCCCGGGCGAGGGTGAGCGCTGACGGGTTGCACGGCGTCGCACCAGACGATCGTGAGGCGGGACCCAACGCTCGTCGCCGAGGCTTGGACACGAGCGAGGCAATGCGGCTTGATCCTATCGGAACCTCGTCCGGCGGCGAGGGCTATGACGCTTCCCGTTTCGCGCGGTGGCGAACGGGGAATGCGATGGGTACCATGGCCTCGATGTCGCCCCAGATCGCCATCGACCGATCGGCCGTCGCCGAATTCTGCAAGCGCCACTACATCCGGCGGCTGGCGCTCTTCGGATCGGTTCTGCGGGAGGACTTCGGTCCGCAGAGTGACGTGGACGTGCTGGTCGAGTTCGAGCCCGGACACGTGCCGGGGTTCGCCTTCTTCGACATCCAGGAGGAGTTGGCCGGCATCCTGGGTCGAGCCGTGGATCTACACACCCCCGGCTCCCTGAGCCGCTACTTCCGCGACCGCGTCGTTCGCGAGGCGCAGGACCAGTATGTCGCAGCATGACGACGGGGTCCGGCTCCGCCACATGCTCGACGCCGCGAAGCAGGCGATGGAGTTCACGCGCGGACGCTCCGCCGCCGACCTCTACCGCGACGCACAGCTCGCCCTCGCGCTGACTCGGCTCGTCGAGATCATCGGCGAGGCGGCGAAGAACGTCTCGGCGGAGACGCGGGCGAAGCTCCCGCAGATCCCTTGGCGCGCCATCGCCGGCACGCGCGACCGGCTTGTCCATGCCTACTTCGACGTGGACCTCGAGCGGCTCTGGCAGATCGTGGCGGCGGACCTGCCACCGCTGGTGGCGGTGCTCGAGGGCGCGATCAAGCTTCAGCACTGACAGACATCATCGCGACGCCGAATCTGCCTCGAGCCGGGCGCAGCTCTCGGTGGGCTACCGCCCCCCCCTCGTGAACGACGAACCGCCAGGTGGTAGCTGCCGTGACGCCGGCCGCAGCCTGGCGGGCGCCGGAGCGCTCGTTCCCACGCTCGAGGGGCGAATCGTCGTTCGCCGCCAGGCCGGGGCACCCCCCAGCGTCTGTTGACGCCGCGCAAGCGCGGCCGCAAGCATACGCGGCCACGCGCCGGTCGATCTGCTCGAACGAGGACCGGCGCGGGTCAGCGCTTCCCAAGCGACGCGAGGTGACGCATGCGCCCGAAGCATCCAGCACTCGGCCTTCTTCTCATCGTCTTCGCGGCGGCCTGCGGCGGCCCCGAGGAGCAGGCGTCGGGCGACGCTGCCCAGGCCGTGACGCTGCACGGCCGCGATCAGCTCGCCCGCTGGTTCGAGCAGGCCTCACCGGAGGTGCTCGCGCTCCCGGCGACGGTCCTCGCCTACCACGACGAGGCCCGCGGCCGGCTCGTATTCGGCATCGAGCACGCGGGCGCGGCTCCGGCCGTGCGCGCCGCGCTCGCTCGCCTCGGCATTCCGAGCTCGGCGTTCACGATCGAGGAGACCGAGCCCATCTACCAGCTCGCCACGCTGCGCGACCGGTGGCGCCCGACGATCAACGGCGTCCAGGTCCACTTCGGCAACTATCTCTGCTCGCTCGGCTTCAACGCCGACGACGGCGCCGAACGATTGCTCGTCACCGCCTCTCACTGCACCAACAAGCAGGGCGGCGTCGAGGGCACGCAGTACTACCAGCCGACGAGCACCGTCGACCCGACGGTCGTCGCCACGGAGGTCGAGGATCCGACCTACTTCCGCGGCGGCCCGTGCCCGCGGGGGCGCAAGTGCCGCTACAGCGACAGCGCTCGCGCGCGATACGGCGCGGACGTGGCCTCCGCCCGCGGCTCGATCGCCGCGACGTCCGGCCCGAACAACGCCAGCCTCGTCGTCACCGGCAGCTTCGCGGTCACCTCGCAGGACGACGCGACCTCGAGCTTCCCCCGCGGCCTCACGGTCAACAAGGTGGGCCGCACCACCGGCTGGACGCAGGGGAACGTGACCGCCACGTGCGTGAACACGAACGTCTCCGGAACCAACATCACCCAGCTCTGCCAGACGTTCGTCGAGAACCCGAACGGCGCCGTCGTGGTGCAGGGCGGCGACAGCGGCTCGGGCGTGTTCCGGATCACGGGCGCGAGCTCCACCCAGCTCGTCGGGATCCTCTGGGGCGGCAACGGCTCCGGCACGCAGTTCGTGTTCAGCCCGCTCAAGCAGGTCGAGGACGAGCTCGGCCCGCTGGTCACGACGCAGTAGGGCTTCCGCGCGCCGGGGCGGGCCGGCCGCTCGCCCCGGCGCCTTCCGCCGGTGGACCGGATCCCGTGCGCTTCACGATCCTCGCGGGTTCGGCCGCGATCGCGCTCGCAGCCGCGGGGTGCGGCACCGAGGGCCGGGGCAGAACCGCGCCGCAAGGGAATGGAGGCTCGGCCGTGACCTCCGCCGCGCCGGACTCGCTCCGCCTCGAGCTCCTGCTCCAGCCGCGGGTACGCGCAGGCGAGCCGGTGCGGCTCGAGCTGCGCGCGGAGAACGTCACGCAGCACGCCGTCGATCTCTACCTGCGCGGCCGCACCCCCACCTTCGACGTCGTGATCGCGCGGGCCGCCGGCGGCGTGGTCTGGCGGCGCCTCGAGGGCGAGATCATCCCCGCCATCGTGGGACTCCGTGCGCTCCGGCCCGGCGAGCGCCTGGAGATCGAGGCGACCTGGGACCAGCGCACGAACGACGGGAAGGCCGTCGAGCCGGGCGACTACGTCGTCGAGGGATCCCTGCTGACGGATGGCGAGCCGCTGCGCGCGCCGCCGAGGTCGCTCACGATCCTCGGGGCCTCGAGGTGACGGGCGAGCGTGCGGCGTGCAACCGTCGCGCACGACGAGATCAGCCGCCCGCGATGGCGCCCAGGATCACCAGGGGTTCGGCTCCCTTCGCCACGGTCTCGGGCAGCGGAGCGTCGGGCGACTGATGCGACACGTCGTCCTCACAGGCGAAGAACCGCAGGAAGGGGCGGCGCTCGAGCGTGACGTGATCGCGGATCGTCCCGCGGAGCGCCGGATAGCGCGCCTCGAGCGCGTCGAGCGCCGCGCGCAGCGTGACCTCTCCCTCGATCTCGAGCTTCACCTCGAGATCCACATGGGCGAGCGCACGCAGGTGCGCCGGCAGCACGACCCGTATCATCGGAGCGTCTGCGCCTCGACCGAGAGGACGGCCGGCAAGTCGCGCACGATCGGCGCCCAGCTCTGTCCGGCGTCGGCCGAGGCGTACACCTGTCCGCCGGTGGTGCCGAAGTAGACGCCGCAGGGATCGAGCGAGTCGACGGCCATGGCGTCGCGCAGCACGTTGACGTAGCAGTCCCTCTGCGGGAGACCTTCCGTGAGCGGCTCCCACTCGTTGCCGCCCGAGCGGCTGCGGTAGACCCGGAGGCGTCCCTCGGGCGGGAAGTGCTCGGAGTCGCTCTTGATCGGGACGACGTAGATCGTCTCCGGCTCGTGCGCGTGGACCTCGATCACGAACCCGAAATCGGACGGCAGGTTCCCGCTGACCTCCTGCCAGGACTCACCGGCGTCGTCGCTGCGCATCACGTCCCAGTGCTTCTGCATGAACAACACGTTCGGGCGCGAGCGGTGCATGGCGATGCGGTGGACGCAGTGGCCCACCTCGGCCGTCGGGTCCGGGATGTACTGCGAGTGCAGGCCGCGGTTCATCGGCTTCCACGCCTGGCCGCCGTCGTCCGAGCGGAACACGCCCGCGGCCGAGATGGCGACGTACATCCGTTCGCGGTTGCTCGGATCGAGCAGGATCGTGTGCAGGCACATCCCGCCGGCGCCGGGCTGCCAGCGCGGCCCGGTGCCGTGGCCGCGCAGCCCGGGCAGCTCGTGCCAGGTCTGGCCGCCGTCCGTCGAGCGGAACAAGGCCGCGTCCTCCACGCCGGCGTAGACCGTGTCCGGATCGGTCAGAGAGGGTTCGAGGTGCCACACCCTCTTGAACTCCCAGGGTCGCTGCGTGCCGTCGTACCACTGGTGTGTCGTCAGCGGCTTGCCGGTCTCGGAAGAGGTGTCGTAGACGAACTTGTTGCTCTCGCCCTTGGGCGTGCCGTCCGGCGTGGGGGTCGGCTCGCCTGGCTGTGTACCGGGTTGGTGCCACGTCCTTCCGCCGTCGTCCGAGCGCTGGATGATCTGCCCGAACCAGCCGCTGGTCTGCGATGCGTAGAGCCGGTCCGGGTCGGCCGGTGATCCCTTCACGTGATAGATCTCCCAGCCCGCGAAGTGCGGACCGGAGACGTCCCACCGCCGTCGGTTGCCGTCGGAGGTGAGCAGGAAGGCGCCCTTGCGGGTGCCGACCAGAACTCGGACTCCAGTCATACGCGGCTGCCTTTCCGAGCTAGCACTCTGCGCGCGAGCTCCTTCGACGACGGAGTGAGCTCGTAGCGCGAACGCCATGCGCGCGCATCGGCCTTCACGGATGCGTCAGGACCGCGAAGCCTCCGCCCGGGGCGACGCCCGTCCAGAACCCCTTCGCGGCGATCCAGCTCGCGGGGCCGCTCAGGCCGCCGCTGGGCCGGCGCGTGCAGCGGCGAGACGACCGCGACGTGCGTCCGGACGATCGACGCCGCGACGGCGCGTGTCGTCACCACGGGTGGACGCCGAAGACATGGCACCGCGCGGCGTCGAAGGCGCGGCCGAGACACCCGGCCAGACGTGAGCCTCGAGAAACACGCTCCGGCGCGCGCTCGGGCGCCCCACTTGCTCCGCGTTCCGCGCAGGGGAAGCTGGCGCATGTGAGGGTCCTCAACGTCATCCAGATCCCGTCAGGGCCTGCGGGCACACTCAGGTGCGGCCCCCGGCCAAGCCATGGCAAGAACGAGTATCGGTTATACTGATACCCTATGCACCCGCGCACCACGCTCGCCGCCTTCGACCGGTACCTGGCCGACCGAGGCCTCGCCCTGGAGGCGGTGGTCGTGGGTGGCGCGGCGCTCAACCTGCTCGGAGTCATCACGCGCCAGACGCGCGACTGCGACATCCTCCACCCGGCGCTTCCTCCCGAGGTGGTAGCGGCGTCTCGCGCCTTCGCGGCCGAGGTGACGGCCGCGGGTGGGCAGCTCAAGGAGGACTGGCTCAACAACGGGCCGAGCGCGCTCGCGCCGCTGCTCCCCGTGGGGTGGGAGCTGCGGCTGCAGGAGGTCTTCCGCGGCCGCGTGCTGGTCCTCCGGTCATTGCATCGCTCCGACCTCCTCAAGACGAAGCTCTTCGCCCTGTGCGACCGCGGGCTCGACCTGCCGGACTGCCTGGCGCTCGCGCCCACGCCGGCGGAGCTGGCCGAGGCCGTGGCCTGGCTCGAGCCGCAGGATCTCAACCCCCACTGGCCTGCCCACGTCCGGAGCACGCTTGGCGATCTCGCCCGGAGGCTCGGCCATGGCCCATAGCCGTGCGATCGCGCCAGCCCGGTCGCCGAGCGGCGATGCGCTCACGGCCGACCTCGTCGGGATCGGCCTACTCGTTGGCGGAGAGGGCTCGCGCGAGCCGAACATCGAGGACACGCTCCTCTTCGCCTCGGTCGAGGGGCTGGAGCGGGACGACCTGCGCGTGCTGGCCGTGCTCGTCACCTGGTTCGGCCTACACGCGGCGCACGTCAACGCCGACCGGCTGACGCGGCTGATGGCGCTGCAGGCGTCGAAGCGCGTCCGCGCCTTCTGGTCCGCGCTTGCGCGCTGGCGAAGCGCCGATCGGCGCTTCGCCAGGCTGGCTGAGGCCTACCGGGGCCCCCGGCTCGACCTGCTCGCAACCGGCACCGACTTCCAGGTGGCACGCCACGGCGAGGACCCGCGCTTCGCCGGCTCGAAGCTCCGCGCGCCGGCCAACGTCCTGCGCGACCGGCCGGCCGACGTCCCCCAGCCGGCCGAGCTGGCAAGGACGCACGCCGCCTACCGCTGGCGCGTCGTCATCGGGCCCTCTTACAGGGCGGACATGTGGGCAGCGCTGGAGCGCAAGCCGGACCTCTCGGCCGCGGCACTGGCGAGGGCAACCTACGGCTCCTTTGCCTCAGCGTGGCAGGTGCGAAGGGACTTCGCAGTGTGGAGGACCGCCAGTGGCTCGTAAGCCAACGTCCCGGAGGGCACGTCCCGGACGACGCGTAACGAATTCGGTGGGGATGTTTGCCGCGCGTCGCGACCGCTTCTTCGTACTGGTCGACGACGTGGACGAAGAGCCGCCCCGCATCCTCTATCCGCGGCACCTCGACCTCGATGAAGCGGTTGAACGCCTCCGCGCTCTCGACCGCTTCTCGGGGGAGCGGAACGGCTCGGCATCCGGCAGGTGCGTTGCCAGTTCGAAAGCGGCGCAGCTCTCCCCGCTGAACCCGCCTGTAACGCGCACCTGCTCCCGGAGCACCTGGCACGTGCTAGGAACGTCGTGTCGTTCGCCTCGCGCGTTGGACCTCCGACGGTCGCCGCCGTCGCGGCATGGGGCGTGGCCCGAGCGCGGGCGCACGGGGGAGGGGAGCGGCGGGGGTAGACGACAGCACCGTCGGTCCAACGGTCGGAGCCGAGGTCGAAAGTCACCCGGTTAGGGTGACATTCCGGGGGTCGCGTCATGGCGGCGGATCCTGACTTCGGGTAATAGCGAGTCATGCTGAACGTCCGTGTCGCCGATCTGATGAAGCTCGGCACGGCCGCTGGTACCCGGTTCCGGAGCCGCAGGTCCGGCCCCGAGGCCGATCTCGTCGACCGGTTCGTGGACGCGCTTCCGATCGGCCCCCCACGCGACTGTCGTACGACGCTCTTCCGTGAACCGCGCCTCCTCTCGGGGTTCCCGGACCTCGTCGCCGTGACGTGGCACGTCCCGACGACGGAGCGGTGGGCCGGAGCGCGTCGCGAGGTCGCGACGGCCGACTTGCGCGTGCTTCAACTCCTCGTGTCGAGTGGGCCTGCGGCCGACGCGGACCTGACGCGTCTCTTCGGAAAGGTTCCCGCCGCGTCGCTGGGGCGTCTGGCGGCGGGCGGGCTCGTTCGGAAGCGGGCGGGCATGTGGGCGTCTCGTAGGCTCGAAGAGTCATTCGCAGTCCGAGGGATCGTCGCGTTCGAGGCGAAGATCTCCGACTGGGCGCAGGCGATCCACCAGGCGTCCGCGAACCGGTGGTTTGCGTCCGAGTCCTACGTCCTCGTTCCCGCCGTTCCGCGCCGGAGCACGCTTCTCGCGCAGGCCAAGCGGGCGGGGGTGGGCGTCTGGGTCGAGGGAGAAAACACGCCGGTACAGCAGGCTCCCTCGACGATCGAGCAGCAGCCGATGTCATTCGCCTCGTGGCTCTTCAACGAGTGGGCGTGGCTCGATGCCTCGACGACGCTTCGCGCGACGAGGCGCAGCGCGTGATCGATCTCGCGTGGCTCGCGCGCCAGTTCCCGGAGCTGTCCGGGGTCACGCCGCTCGCGGGCGGTGGCCAGAAGTGGGTCTACCGAGCCCGGCATGCGCGCGATGGTGATGTCGTTCTGAAGGTGATCAGGCCCGGGGCCGATGCCGAGCGCATCAGGCGGGAGATCATCGCAGTCCAGCGAATCGCCTCGCCGCGGGTCCCGAGGATCCTAGACGCGAACCTCCTGTCGCATCCCGCGGGGCAGTTCGTCTGGCTGCGCGAGCAGTTCGTATCCGGCCGTAGCGTTCGAGGAGTCATCGAGTCGCGAGCCCTGACCCCCGAGGAACTCCGGCGGCTGGCAGAGCACGCGCTCGAAGCGCTGGAGGCTGGCGAGCGCGTCCGAATCGTTCATCGCGATGTGAAGCCGGACAACCTGATGCTCGACGCTGGCGGCAGCTTCTGGCTGCTCGACTTCGGCATCGCCCGTCACCTCGATCTCGAATCCGCGACCCCGACGGCGCAGCACTATGGCGTGTTCACACCGGGCTACGCTCCCCCGGAACAGTTCAACAACCTGAAGCGGGAGATCGACGCGAGGGTGGACCTGTTCGCGCTGGGCGTGACGCTATGGGAGTGCGCGACGCGGCGCAACCCGTACCGCGAGGGGACCCGCGACGGAATGGAAGTCCTCCGACGCGTCGAGTCCATCGCACTCGATCGCGTCGATCGTGCCGACCTCGATCCCGACCTTCGCGATTTCATCTACACGCTGACCCGGCCGCGTGCCGATCACCGGCCTTCATCGGCGCTCGATGCGCTGGCCTGGGTTCGAACGCTGAAGGTGACCGGCAGACGATAGCAACGCGACAGGCCAACGTTGGGGGATCCGATGGAACTGCTTCTCCAGTTCGGCTACGGCATGATGGAGCACTGCCGGGCCCTTGTTGACGAGTGGGGCGGCGGCACCGTCATCCTCAGTCCGAGAGACCTGAACGAGGTCCAGCTCACGCGGTTCGGGCCTGAGATCTGCGGCCAGCCCGGCGGGTCCGTTCTTCTCGATCCGCAGTTCTACGTTCCCCACGCGGACCACGCGAGGCTTACGAAGCACAAGTACTGGCCCGACTCGTACGAGACGGGGACGTTCTGGCACGGTTCGGCGCTCCGCAAGCTCCTGGAGCGCCTGTTCGATCTCAACCAGGCCGTCGGCTCGCGCGCGTTCATTCTTCCGGGCGTCATGGCGCCGAAGGTTGATCACCACTGGCTGAAGCACCAGGTTGCGGTCTGCGGCGAGGGGCGGCGGCTGAAGCCGGACGACCTGCCGCTCTACGCTACTGTCGCTCTGGGCAGTGATGCCCTTCGCCGCGATGACGATGTCTACGAGATCCTCGACGCCGCGCACACGTGGGGTGTCGATGGCGTCTACCTCGTCTGCGAGCATCCGAAGGGGGACTACCTCGTGAAGGACCCCACCTGGCTGGCCAACCTTCTCGACCTTGTGGCCGGTCTCAGGCTCAAGGGCCTGGAAGTCATCGTCGGTTACTCGAACCATCAGACGCTCGCGGTCGCGGCAGCATCAGCGACTGCGATCGCGTCTGGCACGTGGATGAACGTCCGGTCCTTTCCGCCCGACAAGTTCCAGAATCCTGACGACGATCCAAAGCAGAAGGCGATCTGGGTCTACAGCCCGCGGTCACTGTCCGAGTACAACATCCCGTTCCTCGACGTCGCGCAGAAGGTCGGCCTTCTGAACAAGCTTAAGCCGCCCGCAGCGTGGTCAAGCCCGGAAGTCATCGCGCTCTTCTCGGGGCCTCAGCCGAGCGCGATCGACTTCACGGAACCCAAGGCGTTCCGCCACTATCTGACGTGCCTGTGGCAACAGGCCGGCGAGGCGCGGCTCACCACGTTCGACGAGACGCTCAAGGCCCAGCGGGACACGCTGGACAAGGTCGAGCGCTTGCTCGCCGAGCTTCACAGCAAGGCGGTCATCGGGAAGCTGCGGGACTTCAGGGAGTGCGTGGACGTGAATCGCGCTGCCCTGGCCGTCCTCGAGAACAACCGGGGACCGATCCTGCGCCGCAAGTGGGCGGAACTGGCGTAGCTCCCGACGACCTCGCCAGCGCGGCGTTCGCGGTCCCAGGACCGTGCCCGCGACCGTGCCTGAAAACGTCGAGGGGTCCCGCCTCTCGACGGAACCCCTCTGAAGAACTGGAGCGGGAAACCGGATTCGAACCGGCGACCCTCAGCTTGGGAAGCTGATGCTCTACCAACTGAGCTATTCCCGCGTAGCGTCTCCCCTTCTGCCGCGAAGGGCGCGGCGAGTCAAGCCGTTCCGGGGGGTGCGGGCGGCGCTCCCGCGGGGCGCGCGCGCCGCGCCGGCGAGGACGGTGCCGCCCGGCGGGGCGCCTGCTAGAACCGGCACGTGACCGACCTCGAGCGCCGCATCGCGGAGGGCGTGGCGGAGCTGCGGGCGCGCTTCGGCGAGAAGATGCGCGCGACGCCCTCGCTCGCCGACGAGAAGCCCCAGGGCGAGGGCCCGCGGAACCGCCACGGCATGCCGAAGGAGCCGCCCGGCCAGAACGTCTTCGAGAAGGGCGAGTGGCCGGTCCTCGATCTCGGCCAGACCCCCGAGGTCTCGACCGACCGCTGGCGGCTCGTCGTGGACGGCCTCGTCGAGACCCCGCTCTCGCTCTCCTGGGCGGACCTCCTCGCCCTGCCGCAGGCCGACGAGGAGGCCGACTTCCACTGCGTCACCGGCTGGTCGATCCTCGACGTCGCCTTCCGCGGCGTGCGGCTCGAGACCGCGCTGGCCCTCGCGCGCCCGAAGCCCGAGGCGACGCACGTCATGACGTACGGTCACGACGGCTACTCGGCGAACCTCCCGCTCGAGGAGGCGCTCAAGCCGGACGTGCTCCTCGTCCACGCCGTGGACGGCCAGCCGCTCTCCGTCGCGCACGGCGGGCCCGTCCGCGTGGTGGTCCCGCAGCTCTGGGCGTGGAAGGGCGCGAAGTGGGTGAGCCGGCTCGAGCTCCTGCCCCACGACCGCCGCGGCTACTGGGAGATCCGCGGGTACTCGAACACCGCGCACCCGTGGCGCGACGACCGCATGTGGTGAGCGGCCGGAGGCGCGAGCGGCCCGCTACTTCTTCTTCGCGAACGGCCGGAAGAACTGGACGATCTGCGCCGACGCGCCCTTCCAGTCGAGCTGGGCCGCGGGCTCGTCCTCGTCGCCGTCCACCCAGATGCCCCCGCACGACTCGCAGGTCTCGTAGCTCACGGAGCGCTTCTCGCCGCCCTCCACGACCACGAGGTCGACGTTGCAGGCCGGGCACATGCCCGAGACCTCGTCGGCGTTCGCGAACCCGCCGAGCGCGGTCAGCGCGGGCAGGTTTCCGTGGAGCAGGATCTTGTTGAGATCCTCGACGTCCACCCAGAGTCCGCCGCACTCCGCGCACCGCTGGAGCGAACCATCCTCGCGGGTGATCTCGGACATCTCGACGCTGCAGCGGGGGCAATCCATGACGGGTACGGGTCCTCCTCGGGACCGTGGGGCGATGCGTTCAGGGACGGGGGGGCAAGCGAGCGCCGCTCGGCAAGGGCAACCGTGGAAATACTAGGCAGAAGCGGCGTCGCCTTTCAACGGCGATTCGCGGGGGTGGCCTCGGCGACGGCCTCCCGGAGGGCTGCGATCAGCCGGCGCAGCCGCTCGGCGTGGAGCTTCAGCGCGACCCGGTTCACGACCAGGCGCGCCGAGACCTCCAGGACCTTCTCCTCGATCACGAGGCCGTTCGCCTTCAGGGTCTCGCCCGTCTCCGTGATGTCCACGATGGCGTCGGCGAGCCCGAGCGACGGGGCGACCTCGATCGAGCCGTGCAGCGGGATGATCTCGGCCGGCACGCCCTTGCGGGCGAAGTGACGGGCGGCGAGGGAGAGGTACTTCGTCGCCACGCGCGGCGCGACCCCGCGGGGGAGTGGCTTCGCCCCCTTGGGGCGGGCGACGATCACCGTGCAGCGGCCGATGCCGAGGTCGAGCGGCTCGTACAGGTCCCGCGGCTCCTCGCGCAGCACGTCGAGGCCGACGATGCCTACCGCCGCGGCGCCGTGCTCGACGTAGCTCGCGACGTCGGCCGCGCGGATCGAGATGAACCGCAGCCCGGCCTCGGGCGCGTCGGCCGCGAGCTTGCGCGTCCCCTCGAGGAGCTTCCGGGGCGACACGCCGACGGCGCGCTCGAAGAGCGCCGAGGACTCCTCGAGGAGCCGCCCCTTCGGCACCGCCACCGTGATGAGCTCGTCCCGCACGTCCCGGCCTCCCGCCGCCGCGGCGCTCACGCCCTGACCCGCCGGATGCGGGCGCCGAGCGGCGCGAGCTTCGCCTCGATCCGCTCGTAGCCGCGGTCGAGGTGGTAGACGCGGTGTACCTCGGTCGTCCCCTGCGCGGCCAGCCCGGCGAGCACGAGCGCCGCCGAGGCGCGCAGGTCCGAGGCCATCACCGGCGCGCCGGAGAGGGAGGGCACCCCCTTCACCACCGCGACCTTGCCGTCCACCGCGATGTCGGCGCCGAGCCGCTGCAGCTCCTGCACGTGCATGAAGCGGTTCTCGAAGACGGTCTCGGTGATCTTGGACGACCCCTCCGCGAGGCAGAGCAGCACCATGAGCTGCGCCTGCATGTCGGTGGGGAAGCCGGGGTGCGGCGCGGTCCTCACGTCCACCGGCCGCGGCCGCCCGTCGCCGACGACCCGGACGCCCCCCGGCACGTCGCTCACCTCGGCGCCGACCTTGCGGAGCTTCTCGACGAGCGCCTCGAGGTGCGCCGCGACGCAGCCGCGGACCACCACGTCGCCGCCGGGCAGCGCGCCCGCCACGAGGAAGGTGCCCGCCTCGATCCGGTCGGGGATGACGGTGTGGTCGAGCGGGCGCAGCGACTCGACGCCCGCGATGCGGATCTCGTCGGTGCCGGCGCCCTCGATGCGCGCGCCCATGCGGACGAGGGCGTTCGCGAGATCGACGACCTCCGGCTCGCGCGCGCAGTTGCGCAGCACGGTGCGCCCCTCGGCGAGCGCCGCCGCCATCATCACGTTCTCGGTGCCCGTGACGGTCTGCCCGTCGAACGTGAAGATCGCGCCCTGGAGCCGCCCGCGGGGCGCGAAGGCCTCCACGTAGCCGTGCTCGAGCCGGATCTCGGCGCCCAGGGCGGAGAGCCCCTTCAGGTGCTGGTCGATGGGGCGCGCGCCGATGGCGCAGCCGCCGGGCAGCGAGACGCGGGCCTTGCCCCAGCGCGCGACGAGCGGGCCGAGGACGACGACCGACGCGCGCATCGTCTTCACGAGCTCGTAGGGCGCCTCCGGCGTCACGGCGGCCGCCGGCACGCGGATCGCGAGGGCGTGGTCGGCGCCCGTCCGCTCCGCCTGGCAGCCCATGTGGCCGAGCAGCCGGCCGAGCGTGCGCACGTCGGCGAGGTCCGGCACGTTCCGCACGAGGTGGTCGCCCTCGGCGAGGAGCGCGGCGGCGACGATGGGGAGGGCGGCGTTCTTCGCGCCGGAGACGTCCACGGTCCCGCGGAGCGGCACGCCACCTTCGACGACGATCTTGTCCATTTGTCCTTGGGTTCCGGGAAAACCTGCGAATTCTACGCCGGGTTCGGCGCGCCGGCCATGGCGGCCAGGGTCAGGCGGGGGAGGCCGGCGAGGTCCCGGCGCGCCTCCGCGCGCGCGAACCCGGCCTCGAGGCAGAGCCTCGGCAGCGCCTCCGCATGGCTCTCGTGCATCTCGAGGCAGAGCGTCCCTCCCGGCCGCAGGCGCGAGGGCGCCCCGGCGACGATGCGGCGGAGGACGGCGAGCCCGTCCTCCCCGCCGTCGAGGGCGATGCACGGCTCGCGCCGCACCTCGCGCGGCAGGCCGGCGAGCTCCCGCGCCGGGACGTAGGGCGGATTCGAGACGATGACGTCGAACGGGGCGCCGGCGTGCACCGCCGCCCACAGGTCCCCCGCGGCGAATTCGACCTCGGCGCCGAGGGCCGCCGCGTTCTCGCGGGCCACGGCGAGGGCGTCGGGCGAGACGTCGGTCGCGAGGACGCGGGCGCCCTTCCGCTCGAGGGCGAGCGAGACGCCGAGGCAGCCGGAGCCGGTGCACAGGTCGAGGGCGCGCCCCCCCTCGGGCAGCGCGGCGAGGGCGGCCTCGAGCAGGAGCTCCGTCTCGGGGCGCGGCACGAGCACCCGCGCGTCCACGCGGAAGGGGCGGCCCCAGAACTCCTTCCGCCCGACGAGGTAGGCGGTGGGCTCGCCGTCGGCGCGGCGCCGCACGAGCTCGCGGTAGCGCGCGAGCTCCGGGTCGCCGAGCGGCTTGTCGAAGTCGAGGTAGAGGCGCACCCGGTCGCAGGAGAGGGCGTGGGCGAGGAGCAGCTCCGCCGTGAGGCGCGGCGCGTCCACCCCCTTCTTCGCGAAGAAGTCCTGGGTCCAGGCGATGAGCTTGAGTGGCGTCCAGGTGTCCGGCATCGCTATGACGGCGGCGCTCGGCTCACGCCCGCTTCTCCGCGCCCTTCTCCTCGGGGCGCGACGCCTCGCGGAGCGCCTGCGCGGCGAAGAAGGTGCGGCAGGCCTCGACCAGGTCGTCCACGTCTCCGTCCATCACCGCGGGGAGGTTGTGGCGCGTGTAGTTGATGCGGTGGTCGGTGAGCCGGTCCTGCGGGAAGTTGTAGGTGCGGATCTTCTCGGAGCGGTCGCCGGTGCCCACCTGGCTCTTGCGCGCGGCGTCGCGCGCGCTGCGCTGCTTCTCGAGCTCGATCTCGTAGAGCTTGGCCCGCAGCATGCGCATCGCCATGTTGCGGTTCTTGAGCTGGCTCTTCTCCTGCTGGCACTTGACGATGAGGCCGGTCGGCTTGTGGGTGAGCCGCACGGCCGAGTCGGTGGTGTTCACGCTCTGGCCGCCCGAGCCCGTCGAGCGGAACACGTCCATCTCGATGTCGGCGGGGTTCACCTGGACGTCGATGTCCTCCGCCTCGGGCATCACCGCCACGGTGACGGTCGAGGTGTGGATGCGCCCCTGCGCCTCGGTGGCGGGGACGCGCTGCACGCGGTGGACGCCGGACTCGTACTTGAGCCGGGAGTAGACGGCGTCGCCGGCGACGTTGACCGTCACGTCCTTGATGCCGCCGACGTTGCCGGCGGAGAGGTCCGCGACCTCCGACCGCCAGCCGTGGCGCTCGGCGTAGCGCAGGTACATGCGGAGCAGCTCCGCCGCGAACAGGCCGGCCTCGTCGCCGCCCGCGCCGGCGCGGATCTCGAGGATGACGTCCTTCTCGTCGTTCGGGTCCCGCGGGACGAGGTGGACCTTGAGCTGCTCCTCGGCGGGCTCGACCCGGGGCCGGAGCTGGGCGAGCTCCTCCTTCGCCATCTCGCGGAGCTCGGGATCCTTCTCGGCGAGGAGCGCCTCGTTGTCCGCGACGTCCTTCACGAGCTTCCGCCAGGCCTGGAGCGCGTTCACGGTCGGCTCGAGGGAGGCGCGCTCCTTCGAGACCTTGCGGAAGCGGTCGCCGCTCGAGGCGACGGCGGGGTCGGAGAGCTGGTGGGTGAGCTCCTCGAACCGCCGCTCGATGGCCTCGAGCTTCTTCAGGACTTCGGGGGACAGCATGGGGCCAAGGTCTTACCGTCCGGGCCGCCGGGGGGCAAGCCGGGGGGCTATCGGCTGCGCCGCCCCAGCGCCTCCGACAGCAGCTTGAGCGGCCCGGCGTCGGCGCGGGCCGAGTCGACGAGCAGCTTCAGGATGTTCAGCGCGGCGCGGCACAGGTCGGCGAGCTGCTCGAGCCGCCTCGCCTTGAAGCGCGCCGACGCCTTCACGGCGGGGTCCACGTCCGCGAGCGCCGCGCGCACCTCGACGAGCGCGCGCTCGAAGACCCCGAGCGCGTCCTCCACCGCGCGCTTCTCGCGCTCGCGCAGGACGCGCGCGACGAGCCGCCAGACGTTCGTCTCCGCCTCGAAGTGCTCCTTGCGGTCGCCCGGGATCCCGACCGGGCGCACGACGCCCCAGCGGCGCAGCTCGGAGAGGCTCATGGAGAGCAGGCCCGTCGAGATGCGCAGCCGCTCGCACAGCTCCGGCGCGGCGAGCGGGCGCTCGGACAGGAACAGCACCGCCCAGATGCGCCCGAGCTGGCGGCGGAAGCCCCAGAGCTCCATGAGCGCGCCCACCGCGTCGGCGACGGCGAGCTCGGCGCGGGAGAGCGCGAAGGAGGTCGGGGGCGCGGCGGCGCTCCGGGCGGAGGCGGGCATCTCGTGCCTCAGGGGAGCGCCAGGTCGGCGATCGCGCAGAGGGCGAACGCCACCGACGCGAAGGCGTTGTAGTTGAAGAAGGCGACGTCGATCCGCTCGGGGCGGAGCACGCCGCCCGGGGAGACGTGCCGGTGCTCCGCGGCGACCACCGCCGCGAGGATCACCGTGCCGGCGAGCCAGCCCCAGCCGCGCCCGGCGAGGAGGCCCGCCCCGGCCACGCCGGCGACGGCGACGGCGTGGAGCGCGCGCGCCCAGCGGATGGACCCCCGGACGCCGAAGCGGGCCGGGATGGAGCGCAGCCCGGCGCCGCGGTCGAAGTCCACGTCCTGCAGCGCGTAGAAGACGTCGAACCCCGCGATCCACGCGCCGACGCCGAGGCCGAGCACGACCGAGGCGAGGGGCGCCGTGCCGGTGAGCGCGAGGGCGACGCCGACGGGCGCGAGCGCCTGCGCCGCGCCGAGCCAGAGCTGCGCGCCCCAGGTGAACCGCTTCGCGTAGGAGTAGCCGAGCAGGATCCCGAGCACCGGCAGGGCGAGCCAGCCCGTCAGCTCGGAGATGAGCGCCGCGGTCACCACGAAGAGGCCGGCGCTGCCGGCGAGGAGCGCCCACGCGGCCCGCCGGGAGACCTCGCCGGTCACGAGCTCGCGCCGCATGGTGCGCGGGTTCTTGGCGTCCCACCAGACGTCGGCGATCCGGTTCATCGCCATGGCGGCGGTGCGCGCCGCGACCACCGCGATCGCGACGAGCAGGAGGCGCCAGGGCTCGAGGTGCGCCCGGGGGAACACGATCACCACCGCGCTCGCCGCGAACGGCAGCGCGAACAGGGAGTGCTCGAGCTTCACCATCCGCGCGAGGGCGGCGAGGCCGCCGGCGCGCGCGGGCGGGTTCGCCGGGGCGGGGGCGGGGAGGGTCACGCGGAGGCCTCCGGGGCCTGACGGGCCAGCCACTCGAACGGTCGCTCCTCCGCGCCGTACGCGACGAGGAACTCGAAGGGATCGTCGACGCGCGCGCCGCCGATCGCGGCGGCGACGACGCCCGGCGCCCTGCCCGGCGCGAGGGCCCCGACGTGCGGCGCGCCGACCGCGGCGCCGTTCCAGGCGAGGGCGACGACGCGCTCGGCGGGGACGGCCGGGAAGGCCCGGCGGAGCACGGCCACGTCGGCGAGCGGCGCGAGCGACGGCGAGGAGGCGAGCGAGTCCGTCCCGATGGCGAGCGGGATCCCCGCGGCGAGGAGCGCCTCGAGCGGCGGCAGCCGGCCGGTGATGAAGCGGTTCGAGCGCGGGCAGAGGACCACGGTGACCCCCGCGCCGTGCAGGAGGGCGAGGTCCTCGGCGTCGAGGTCGACGCAGTGGACGGCGAGGTGGTGCGCGGCGAGGTGCGGGCCGACGAGGGCCACGGCGGACCGCGCCTTCGGGACGAGGTCGCGCGGGGTCCCGCCCATGCGCGCGAAGAGGTGGCCGAAGGTGCCGGTGCCGGTCGCCACGAAGGCGCGCTCCGCGGGGTCCTCGGCGAGGTGGAGCGAGCCGGGGCCGCCGCGGAGCAGCTCCACGAGCGAGGCGTGGTGCGTCGAGTAGACGGCGTGCGGGCTCGTCACGACCCGGAGCCCGGGCGGCGGGGCCGGTGCGCGCGCGCGCATCCCGTTCGCCGCCTCGAGCGCGTCGCCGAAGCGGCGCGGGGTGAGGCCGAAGACCTCGTGGAAGATGGTCCCGGCGAGGCCGGCCGCGGCGAGCGGCGCGAGGGAGGCGAGGGTGTTCGAGATGTCGCCCACGGCGGCGACGCCCGCGCGGACGAGGTCCTCGGCCCCCATGGTCATCGCCGGCCCCGGGTCCACCTCGCGGGCGCGGGCGCGGGCCGAGACGAAGAGCTCGATCCACGCGGGCAGCCCCTCGCCGCCCACGACGCTGCCGATCATGTGCGAGAGCTCGAGGTGGAGGTGGGCGTTCACGAGGGCGGGCAGGATCACGGCGTCGCGCCGCTCGCCCGGGCCGTAGCGCGCCTCGACCTCGGCGCGCGGGCCGACCGCCACGATCCGATCGCCGTCGAGCGCGATCGCGCCGTCGGCGATCGCGCGGCCCCCCTCACCCTGGCCCTCTCCCCCCGCTGCGCGGCCCGTCAGCACCCACGGCGCGGAGACGACGCGCACGGTCATGGCCGGCTCCCGGCGGCGCGCGGCGCGGGGGTGGCCGCCAGCCGCTCGTAGCGCATGTTCCGCCGGGCCGGCGAGAAGCCCGCGTCGCGGATGTGCCGCTCGACCTCCTCGGAGTCCATCTTGAACGTGGTCCCCGCCGCGGACACGACGTTCTCCTCGATCATCACCTGGCCGAAGTCGTTGCAGCCCATGTGCAGCGCGGCCTGCGCGACGCCGCCGCCCATCGTCACCCAGGAGGCCTGGAGGTTCGGGACGTTGTCGAGGAACAGGCGGGAGAGCGCGTTCGTGCGCAGGTACGCGTGGGCGCTCCCGTCGCCGGGCGCGAGCCGCGTGTTGGCCGACTGGAAGGGCCAGCAGATGAAGGCGGTGAAGCCGCCGGTCGCGTCCTGCAGGTCGCGCAGGCGGGCGAGGTGCGCGACCCGGTGCGCCGGCTCCTCCCCGACGCCGAACATGAGCGTGGCGGTGCTCTTCAGCCCCTTGTCGTGCGCGGCGCGCATGACGGTGAGCCACTCGTCCGTCGAGCACTTGAGCGGCGCGATGCGCCGCCGCACCTCGTCGTCGAGGATCTCGGCGCCGCCGCCCGGGATGGAGTCGAGCCCCGCCGCCACCAGCCGGTCGATGGTCTCGCCGAGGGAGAGCTCGCTCGTCCGGGCGACGTGCCAGATCTCCTCGGGCGAGAGCGCGTGGAGGTTGATCGTGGGCCAGCCGCGCTTCATCCAGCGGAAGAGGTCCTCGTACCACTCGATGCCGAGGTCCGGGTGGAGCCCGCCCTGCATGAGGATCTCGACGCCGCCGAGCCGCACGGTCTCGTCGAGCTTCGCCCCGAGCTCCTCGCGGGAGAGCACGTACGCCTCGGCGTGCCCGCGCGGCCGGTAGAACGCGCAGAAGTGGCAGGCCGTGGTGCACACGTTCGTGTAGTTCACGTTGCGCGAGACGATGTAGGTGACGACCCCGTCGCCGTGGAGCGCGCGGCGGCGCTGGTCGGCCGCGAGCCCGAGCTCGAGGAGCGGCGCCTTCTCGTCGAGGAGCTCCGCCTCGTCCGGATCGAGCCGCACCCCCTCGGCGCCCTTCTGCAGCGCGGCGTCGAGCGAGACCGGCCGGCGGGCGCGCCGGGTCCGCACCACGTCGTCGACGAAGCGCACCTTCACGGGCGGCAGGAAACCCTTCGCGGCCGCCTTCTCGAGGAACACCTCGAGGCCCTGGATCTCGTAGGGGCCGAGGCCGTAGCGGAGCCGCTGCGTCAGGTAGCGGCGGTAGCGCTCGGGATCGCCGCCCTTCTCCGCCGCGAACCTCTGGGCGAGCTCGGTGCGGATGCCGAGGCCGTGCTGCGCCGCGCGCGACAGCTCCTGCACGTCCTCGGGCGTCACCCTGCCCGGCCGCGCCGCCCAGACCGCGAAGATCATGGGCAGCCCGGTGAGCCGGTTCCACTCGCGTCCGAGGTCGATGACGTGGTTCGCGCGCACGCCGAAGGCGCGGTCGCCGATGACGAGGGCGCCCTTCGTCCCCTTCGCGCGGGCGAGCCCCTCCACCGCGGGCAGGAGCGTGAACTTCGGGTGCACGCCCATCTCGTCGAGGACGAGCTTCGTGAGCACGTGGGAGGTGCGCGAGGCGGTGTCGAGGAATACCTCGTCCCAGATCGCCGGGGACTGCTCGCCGGCGAGCACGACCGTCTGGACCGGGCCGTCGGCGCCGATGGCGATGCCGGGGACGATGTCGTACTCGCCGCCGGGGAGGGCGCCCACCGAGACGAGCGCCATGTCCACCTCGCCCGCCTCGAGCATCGCCGCGCACTGCGAGGGCTCGGCGAGGACGAGCTCCACGCGCTCGGACCTCTCCAGGCCGGCGGTGAGGGGCCAGGCGTTCAGGAACGAGACGGCGGCGGCCTTCAGCTTAGCCATGGCGGCCTCCGGCCGTGCGCGCGCGGCCCTCTTCCTCCGCTTCGTGGGGCGAGAGGGGAGCCTTCCCGTCGTGCACCTTCAGGACGCGGTAGAGCGAGTCGCGCTCCGCGGGCACCCGGCCGGCCGCGCGGATGAGCTCGTGCAGGCCGCGCTCGCTCAGCGCCTGCGGCACCGTGGAGCCCGCCATGTGGTAGATGCGCTCCTCGAGCACGGTGCCGTCCACGTCGTCGACCCCGAAGGCGAGCGCGGTCTGGGCGAGGCGCTCTCCGAGCGACACCCAGTACGCCTTCACGTGGTCGAAGTTGTCGAGGTAGAGCCGCGCCACGGCGAGGGTGCGGAGCGCGTCGTAGCCGGTCGGCTTCGGGAAGGCCTTCCCGATCATGTTGTGCTCGGGGTGGAAGGCGAGCGGGATGAACACCTGGAAGCCGCCGGTCTCGTCCTGCAGGTCGCGCAGGCGGCGCATGTGGTCGACGCGCTCGTCGAGCCGCTCGATGTGGCCGTAGAGCATGGTCGAGTTGGTGCGGATCCCGAGCCGGTGCGCGGTGCGGTGGATCTCGAGCCACTGCTCGGCGGTCGCCTTGTCGTCGCAGATCTTCCGGCGCACCCGCGGCGCGAAGATCTCCGCGCCGCCGCCGGGCATGGTGACGAGGC
Source organism: uncultured delta proteobacterium (assembly GCA_963737085.1). Taxonomy (GTDB): domain Bacteria; phylum Myxococcota; class Myxococcia; order Myxococcales; family Anaeromyxobacteraceae; genus Anaeromyxobacter. The sequence goes on along the minus strand of CAVTRR010000009.1, from coordinate 258,297 downwards.
CCGCCGCCTGCAGCTCCCGGAGCACCTGCTCGTAGCTCTTCCCGTACTTCTCCGCCCAGAAGTGGATCTCGATGGCGGTGAAGGCCTTGATGGTCAGCTCGGGCCAGGCGCCGTGGATGCGGCGGAGCAGCTCCGGGTAGTAGTCCCAGGGCAGGGTGGGGTGGAGCCCCGCCACCATGTGCACCTCGGTGATGCCGAGGGGCCGGCGCGAGAGCACCTTCTCCACCGCCTCCTCGAGGGACATCGTGTAGCCCTCGGAGGCCTGCTGGTCGTCCTTGCGCGCGAACGAGCAGAACTTGCAGCTCGCGACGCAGACGTTCGTCGGGTTGAGGTGGACGTTGCGGTTGTAGAAGGTGAGGTCGCCGTGGCGCGCCTCGCGGACGTGGTTCGCGAGCGCGCCGAGCGCGGTGAGGTCCGCCGTCTCGAAGAGGCGGAGCCCGTCCGCGTCCGAGAGGCGCTCGCCCGCGAGGACCTTGTCGCGGATCGGCCCGAGGCCGTCGCGCTCGAGGGCGCGGTGCGCGAGGTTCGAGAGGGCCATCTTCAGGGATCCTCCGCCGGCTCGACCGCGTGCGGCCTGAGGCCGTCCCAGCGCTTCATGAGGTCGTTCGGCAGGCCGAGCCGGTCGAGCACCCGCGCGACCACCGTGTCCACGAGCGCCTCGATGGTCTTCGGCCCCGAGTAGAAGGAGGGCGAGGCGGGCATCACGAACGCCCCCGCCTCGATCACCTGCGTCATGGCCCGGGCGTGGACGAGCGAGATGGGCGTCTCGCGGAGCACGAGCACGAGCCGGCGCCGCTCCTTCAGCATGACGTCGGCGGCGCGGCCGACGAGGTCCGCCGAGATGCCGTAGGCGATGCGCGCGAGCGCCCCGGCGGAGCAGGGGACGACCACCATCGCGTCGTACATCGCCGAGCCCGAGGCGAAGGGCGCGGTGAAGTCCTGGTTCTTCCAGACCGTGAACGGGTAGCGCGGCTCCTCGCCGATCTCCTGCTTCCAGACCTGCTTGCCGGTCTGGGTGAAGACGAGGTCCACGGAGACGCCGTGCTTCGGCCCCTCGTCCGCGAGGAAGTCGAGGAGCCGCTTCGCGTAGGGGGCGCCCGACGCGCCCGACACGGCCACGACGAGCTTCATGCCCTCACCGCCGTGACGAGCCCGCACATGCCGGGGAAGAGCGCCGCGCCGCGGACGTCGCGAAAGCCGTTCCGCCGGGCGCCCGCCTCGAACTCGGGGCGGGAGGCGAACCGCTCCATCGAGGCCACGAGGTAGCGGTAGGCCCCGGGGTCGGGCGACAGGATCCTGCCCATCACCGGCACCATCAGCCGGTTGACGGCGACGTGCACGACGCGCGAGCCGGTGGACTCCGGCCGGAAGAACTCGAGGACGCCGAGCCGTCCGCCGGGGCGGAGCACGCGCGCGAGCTCGGCGAGGCCTGCCTCCCACGAGTCGAGGTTCCGCATCCCGAAGGTCACGGTGGCGAGGTCGAAGGACGCCGGCTTGAACGGCAGCGCCAGGGCGTCGGCCTGGCTCGCGGGCAGCCCCGTCTTCCGCACGCCGCGGGAGAGCATTCCGAAGGAGAAGTCGGCCCCTACGATCCGCAGGCCGGGGACGCGCCGGCGCGCCATCGCCGAGACGTCCATCGTCCCGGCGCAGAGGTCGAGCATCGACTCGCCGTCGCGCGGCGCGAGCTCCCGCAGGAGCCGACCGCGCCAGGCCTGGTCGATGCGCAGCGACATCACGCGGTTCAGCAGGTCGTATGACGGCGCCACGCGGTCGAACATCGCGCGGACCTGGCCCGCGCGCGGACCTTCGCCGGGGAGCGGGGGGATGGTCACTGGAGGATCCCTCCGCTCGGCGGCTTCCAGGAGGCGGCGGGCGGGGCCGCGATCTTCGGGCGGCGGGGCTTCGGCGCGCCCGGCACGAGCGCCTCGTAGAGCGCGTCCATGCGGGCCACCACCTCGGGCGGGTGGACGCACACCTCCGGCCACTCGCGCCCGCCCTCCTCGCGCCACTTGCGCGTCGCGTCCACGCCGAGCTTCCCGCCGAACGCGAAGTGCGTCGCGGCGTGGTCGAGCACGTCGACCGGGCCGTCGGCGACCACGAGGTCGCGCTTCACGTCCACGTTCGCGAACGCGCGCCAGGCCGCCTGCGGGACGTCCTGCACGTCCACGTCCTCGTCGAAGACGACGAGCGTCTTCGTCTGCGCCATCTGCCCGGAGCCCCACAGGCCGTGGATCACCTTCTTCGCCTGGCCGGGGTGCTCCTTCTTGATCGAGAGGAGGCAGAGGTTGTGGAACACGCCCTCGACCGGCATCGCCATGTCCACGATCTCGGGGAAGATCATCTGGAGCATCGGGCAGGAACAGCCGCTCCGTCGCCTTGCCGAGCCACTGGTCCTCGACGGGCGGCGGGCCCACCACCGTCGCGGGGAAGATCGCGTCCTTCCGATGCGTCACCGCGACGACGTCGAGCGCCGGGTAGTCGTCGGCGAGGGAGTAGAAGCCGGTGTGATCGCCGAAGGGCCCCTCGCGCACGAGCGGCGCGGCGGTGTCCACGAACCCCTCGATGACGAGGTCCGCGTCGGCGGGGACGTCGAGGTCCGTCGCGACGCCCTTCACCATCCGGACCGCCTCGCCCCGCAGGAACCCGGCGAAGAGGTACTCGTCGACGTTCGGCGGGAGCGGTGCGGAGGCGCAGTAGGTGAGCGCCGGGTCGCCGCCGAGCGCGATGGCGACGGGCATGCGCTCGCCCCGCTTCTTGTAGCCGCGGTAGTGGGCGGTCGCGGTCTTGTGGAGCTGCCAGTGCATCGCGAGCCGGCGCGGCCCGAGGACCTGGAGGCGGTACATCCCGACGTTGCGGATGCCGGTCTCGGGGTCGCGGGTGATGACCTGCGGCAGCGTGATGAACGGCCCGCCGTCGTGCGGCCAGGTGGTGAGCACCGGCAGCCTGCCGAGGTCGGGCGCGCGGTCGACCACCTCCTGCGAGGCGCCGGAGGCGACGTGCTTCGGCGCCATCGCCGCGAGCTTCCCGAGCTTCGGGAGCAGCTTCAGCTTCTCCCAGAAGGACTGGGGCGGCGCCAGGTGCAGGAGGGACCGCAGCTCCGCCGCGTGCTCCTCGAAGTCCTCGCAGGAGAGCGCCCAGCTCGTGCGGCGGCGCGTGCCGAAGAGGTTCATCGCCACGGGGAAGGCGCCCGTCCCCGGGCGCTCGAAGAGGAGGGCGGGGCCGCCCTGCTTCGCGGCGCGATCCGCGAGCGCCGCCATCTCGAGCACCGGGTCCACCTGCTCCCGGACGCGCACCAGCTCGCCCGCCTTCTCGAGCCGATCGAGGAACTCCGCGAGGGAGCGGTAGGCCATGGGCGGCGATCTCTACAACGCCTGTCGGCTTGTTTCAACGTTCGTTGAAATGATAGAAGCGGCCGCGAGATGGACACGATCCGCGTGGCCCACAGCCCGGACTCCGACGACGCCTTCATGTACTTCGGGATCGCGTCGGGGGCGGTCCGGGGCGAGGGGATCCGCTTCGAGCAGGCGCTCTCCGACATCGAGTCCGCGAACGCCGCGGCGCTCGAGGCGCGCTACGACGTGACGGCGATCTCGGCGGCGGCCTACCCGTCGCTCGCGGACCGCTACCTCCTCCTCGACTCCGGCGCCTCCTTCGGCGACGGGTACGGGCCGGCGGTGGTGGTCCCGGCCGCGTCGCCGATCCGGCACCTCGACGAGCTGGCCGGCCGCCGCATCGCGACGCCCGGCCGCCGCACCAGCGCGGCGCTCGCCCTCTCGCTCCGGCTGCCCGACCACGTCGCGGTGCCCATGGACTTCAAGGACGTCGGCCCCGCGGCGCTCCGCGGCGAGGTCGCGGCCGGGCTCGTCATCCACGAGGGGCAGCTCACCGCCGCCGACGACGGCCTCCGCATCGTCGAGGACCTCGGCCGGAGCTGGACCGCGCGCACCGGGCTGCCGCTGCCGCTCGGCCTCAACGCCGTGCGCCGCGACCTCCCCGAGCCGGTGCGCCGCGCCGCGGCGATCGCCTGGAAGGCCTCGATCGACTACGGCCTCGCGCACCGCGAGGAGGCGCTCGACTACGCCATGACCTTCGCGCGCGGCCTCGACCGGGCGAAGGCCGACACGTTCGTCGGCATGTACGTGAACGCCTGGACGCAGGAGCTCGGCGCGCGCGGCCGCGAGGCCGTGGCCCGTTTCCTCGGCGAGGCCGCCGACGCCGGGCTCGTCCCGCGCGTCGCGATCGAGTACCAGGAGCGCACGGCCTCGTAGGGTCCGCGGTGGCGACCCCGTCGAGCGCACGGTCGCCGGCCGCCTTCACGGCGGCGCTCGCCGTGCTCATCGTCTGCGGGTGCGGCGGTGACGCGGTGGACCTGGACCTCGAAGCGCAGGCGGCTGCGTGCGGCGAGGCGCCGCCGCTCCTCCTGCCGGGCGAGGCGCGCGGTCTCGTCCTCGTGAACGCCTACTGGCTCCAGGAGGAGGCGGCGCGCGCGCTCCGGCGCGGCGAGGCGACGGCGGCGCGGGTGGAGGAGGCGCTCTCCGAGGCCGCCGCCATGGGCGCGGCGGCGGTGCGCACGAACGGCTTCAACGACAATCCGGCGAAGGCCGGCGACTCGGCCATGCAGGTCGCGCCGCTCGCCTGGGACGAGACCGCGCTGCGCGGCCTCGACCTCGTCCTCGCGAGCGCCCGGGCCCACGGCGTCCGGCTCGTGCTGCCGCTCGGGAACTTCTGGGACGCCTACGGCGGCGCGCGCCGGTACGTCGCGTGGGCCGGGCTCCCGGACGCCGTCGAGGGCGACCCGCGCTTCTTCTCCGACCGCCGCGTCGTCGAGCACTACCGGGCCGCGGTGACCGCGCTCCTCTCGCGCACGAGCACGGTGGACGGGATCCGCTGGGGCGATCACCCGGCGGTGCTCGCCTGGGAGCTCCTCAACGAGCCGCGGCCCGGGCCGGGCTTCGCCGGTCGCGAGGCGCTCGCCGCGTGGGTGCGCGAGCTGGCGGCGCTCGTGAAGTCGCTCGCGCCCGGCCACCTCGTCGGCACCGGCGAGGAGGGGCTCGACCTCGACCTCCTCGTCCGCAACGCCTCCTCGCCCGACGTCGACTACGCGAGCGCGCACCTCTACGCGGAGGGCCCCGGCGTCTTCGGGCTCCGCGCCGCGAGCGCCGGCGCCGCGTTCCTCGACGCGCGCCTGCGCGCCGCGCGGTCCGTCGGGAAGCCGCTCGTCCTGGGCGAGTTCGGCCTGCGGAACGACGGCGCGCTCTCGCTCGCGGAGCGCCGCGCGGTCTACCGCGGCTGGCTCGCCTGCATGCGCCGCGGCGGCGGCGCCGCGGCGGGCGTCTGGATGCTCGCGCACGACGACCGGCCGGAGAGCTGGGACGCGTACACCTTCAAGTGGTGGGAGGGGACCGCGCCCGAGGACCCGGCGAACTCCTACGTGGACGTGCTACGCGACGCGGCGGCGGCGTGGTGACCGGGTGACGGCTGGACCGGCGACCGCTGCGGTCGGCTCGCCGCCCGCGCCTCACCGGCCCGGTCGGAGCGATCCCCCCGCGAGCGCCACCAGCTCCGCGAGCGCCTCGAAGTAGGCGCGCTCGTTCTCCGCGAGGATCGTGTTGTGGCCGCCGCGGTCCATGAGCTTCAGGATCACCGGTCCCGCCGCCCACTCCGCGAGCCGCTCGCCGTGCGTGACCGGCACGAGGTCGTCGAAGAGCGCGTGCATGACGAGCACGGGGCCGGGGTAGGCGGCGAGCTTCTTCCGGTGATCGAGGCGGGCCGTTACCGCTGCGGCGAACTCCTCGGCCGTCGCGCCGACGTCCTCGGGATCGACGCGCAGGAGCAGCCGCTCGAGGACGTCCGCGATGCCGCTCTCGAGGACGAGGCCGGCGACGTTCGGGAAGCGCGAGACGCCCTCGATCGCGAAGATCGAGCCGACCGAGCGGCCGAAGAGGACGAGCTTCTCGGGCGGCGCGCCGGCGGCGCGGACGACCGCCTCGACGTCGTCGAGCATCCTCCCGAGCCGCGGCTCGCCGGTGGACAGGCCGTAGCCGCGGTACTCGGCGAGGAGGAGGTTGCAGCCGAGCGCCGCGATCCGCTCCGGGAAGCCGCCCTGCCAGTCGGCCACCACCTCGCCGTTCCCGTGGAAGTGGACGATCGTGAGCGCGTCCGGGTCGTCCACCCGGTGGAGCGCGCACGCGAGCCGCGCGTCGCCCGCGTCCACCCAGAGCGGCGACGGGATGGGCGCCGGCCGCGGGAAGAAGTAGCTGCGGCCGATGCGGGGGTGGTCGAGGAGCGACTCCGGCGGCGAGGGATGAGGCACGTCGACGACGTCCACGGGGACCTCAGCGGACGTCGGGTGGCACGCGGCCGAACAGCCGCTCCGCCACGCCCCGGCCGTAGAGCAGCGCGGCGAGGCGGCAGCGGAGCTCCTCGCCGGAGGCGTCCGGGTGCCTGCGGCGCAGGCCCGCCTCGGCGAGCGTCCGGACCCCCTCCGTGAGCTGCGCCGCGATCTCGAGCCGGCGCGCGGCGGGCAGCGCGCGGATCCGCTCGCGATAGCGAGCCGCCACCTCGGGGGCCGTGTCTGAGGCCATCGAGCGTGAGGATAGACGCCGCGGCGGGGCGGGACAACCGGCCGCGCGGGGCGATCGGGCCTAGAACGCCCGCTCGGTGAGCGACACCGCCGCCTCGTGCAGCGCGCGGCGGTGGACGCCGTCCGGCACCTCGGCGAGCGCGGCCATGGCGGTGCGCGTGTGCTCGCGCGCCATCGCCCGCGCCGCGTCCACGCCGCCGACCTTCTTCACGACCTCGATCACCTCGCCCGCGACGGCCTCGCCGTCGGCCGTGCCGTCGACGAGCGCCTTGAGCCGGTCGCGCAGGCTCGGCCGGGCCTCGCAGGCGCGGATGAGCGGCAGGGTGGCCTTCCCCTCGAGGAGGTCGGTCCCGAGCTTCTTGCCGAGCAGGCCCGGATCCGCGGCGTAGTCGAGGGCGTCGTCCACGAGCTGGAAGGCGATGCCGATCCCCTCGCCGAAGCGGACGAGCGCCGCGGGGACCTCGCCGTCCACGCCCGCGGCCCAGGCGCCGGCGGCGGAGGCCCAGCCGAAGAGCGAGGCGGTCTTGCCCATCACCACGTCGAGGTAGTCCCGCTCGCTCGCGGCGAACGTGCCGCGCAGCGAGAGCTGCAGGACCTCGCCCTCGACGAGCCGGCGCATCGTGGCGAGGAGCGGGGCGAGCGCCGACTTCGCGGCGGGCTCGCCGGCCACGATCTCGAGCGCGCGGGTGAGGAGCCAGTCGCCGGAGAGCACCGAGACGGCGTTCCCCCAGATGACGCGCGAGGCGGGCTGGCCGCGGCGCACCGGGCCGTCGTCGATGACGTCGTCGTGGAGGAGCGTCGCCGAGTGCGTCAGCTCCGCCGCCACCGCGAACGGCACCGCGGCCTTCATGTCGCCGCGGCAGGCGCCGCAGGCGAGGAGCGTCACCATGGGACGGATGCGCTTGCCGCCCGCGGAGACGAGGTGGCGCGCCGCGCCCTGGAGCTTCTCCTCGGCGTCCTCGGTGGCGCGGGTGAGCTCCGCCTCGAGGGCGAAGAGGGTCTCGGGCAGCGAGGGCACGTCGGCGAGGGCCGCCTTCGCACGCTCGGGGCGCACGCCCCGTTCCGCGGTCGCGTCGAGCTGCGCCAGGATGGCCTGATCCTTCGCCGCCATTGCCGCGACCTCCGAGGGGCCTTCAACGAAAGTTGAAGCGTATAGCGCGCCTCGCGCGAGCGGGTCAACGCGGCGGGGCGCCCGGGGCGGCGCCGGGCGAGGGGGCGCTAGAGCTCGCCCTTGCGCAGCTTCTGCCAGCCGTCCCGCTTCGCGGGCGACAGGAAGTCCGCGGTGAGGCGCCACGCGTCGTGGAGCCAGCGGAGCTTCTGCTCCGCGCTGAGCCTCCGGTACGCGGCGAGCTCCTCGTCCGAGTGGTGGTGCGCGAACCCGCGCCGCTCACGATCAGCCACGGCTCGCCCCCAGGATCCTCCGCAGCGCCTTCACGCCCTCGGTCAGGGTCGCGAGCACGTCGTGGTAGAAGAGGCCCGTCGCCACGGGGGCGACGATAGCACCGGCGCTCGTCGACGGCTCGCTCACCGCCACAGCTCGAGCGTCACGTCGTCGTAGAGCACCTCGCCCTCGTAGTAGTTCGAGTGCGGGTCGCCGAACATGAAGAAGTCCGGCCAGACGCCGCCCGCGGCCCAGCGCGGGTAGGCGGCGCCGAGCGAGGGCAGGGGCGACGCGTCCTCGCACCCCGCCGCCGCGGCCGCCTCCTCCGCCGTCGCCGGGTAGTGCCACACGCAGCGCGCCGCCGCGTCGATCGTGGCGCGGTAGGTCCGCTCGCCGCCGTAGCGGAACCTGCCGGACAGCTCGACGGTGTAGCTCGGGCCGTCGCGCTCGACGGTGAGCCGGTACCAGGTGTCCGGGAGGTACGCGTCCACCGCCCGGATCGCGCCCGAGGGCTGCCACGCCCCCGCGGACCAGGAGAAGAACGCGTTGCCGCTCCGCGCGTCGTCGGCGCCGCGGCCGTCGAGCGCGAACGTCATGATCGGGTGCTCGCCCGACGACACGAAGCGGCTCCCGTCCCAGATCTCCATCCACGGCGGGTAGTGGTTGTCCGAGTCGACCACGACCTTGCGGTGGTGGTGGATCCAGGTGTTGTTGTGCGGCCGCGGGACGTGGTCGAGGATCGCGAGCCAGTAGAAGCCGTTCTGGCGCGTGGCGTCGTCCGCGGGCCACCACGGGCCCGCCGTCTCGCCGCCGTCGTAGCCGTTGAGGCCGGGCTTGCCGTCGCCGAACGACGGGAAGCCGACCCGCAGCGAGACGCGGTACCTCGCGGGCAGCGGGTGCGTGGGCCGCACGACGGTCGCGTCGGTGTGGTCCCGCGAGGCGATCCGCAGCACGTGGTTCGCCGGATCGGCGGGGTCCGGGGCGATCGCCGCGAAGTCCCCGAGCGGCGCGCCCGCGCGGCGCGTGTACGCCTCGATCGTGAGCCAGCCGTCCGTGCCGGCGGGCTGCGAGGCGCGGAACGCGGTCGGCGGGACGACGCCGCGGCTCGTGAAGTAGACGCCGGCGTCCGCGAAAGGGCCGTCGTCCGGGACCGGGTCCGGCGAGAACGCGCCCGCCGGGATGGCGCCCGTCTCGAAGTCCTCGCGCGCCGCGACCGCCCAGCCCGGCGGCCCCGAGGGCGCGGAGGGGGCGTCGCCGCCGCCGGAGGGCCCGGTGGGCCCGGGCGCCGCGCCGCTCCCGCCGCCGCTCCCCGAGGAGCCGGACGTGCACGCGAGCGCCACGAGGGCGAGGGCCAGGAAGCGCGCCATCGCCGTGCTACGTTGCGCACGTGCCGGTCGTGAAGCTCATCGTCGCCTACGACGGGACCCGCTACGTCGGCTGGCAGGTGCAGCCGAACGGGCGCTCGGTGCAGGCCGAGGTGGAGCGCGCGCTCGAGGCGCTCCACAAGGCGCCCCGCCGCGTGACCGCGGCCGGTCGCACCGACGCAGGCGTCCACGCGAGGGCGCAGGTCGTGTCGTTCCCGGAGGAGCGGCCGCTGCCGCTCGTGGCCTACGTGAAGGGGATGAACGCGCTCCTGCCCGAGGACGTCGCCGTGCGCGCGGCCTCCCTCGAGCCGGACGGCTTCGACGCGCGCCGCAGCGCCCGCGGCAAGCGCTACCGCTACGTCCTCGAGAACGCCGCCACCCGCGAGCCGCTCTCGCGGCTCCAGGCCTGGCAGCTCTTCGGCCCGCTCGACGTGGCGGCGATGCGCGAGGCGGCGCGCCCCCTCGTCGGGCGCCACGACTTCGCTTCCTTCCAGGCGGCGGACTGCGCCTGCGACCACGCCGTCCGCGAGGTGCGCAGGCTCGACGTGCTCGGCGAGGCCGGCGGCCGGATCGAGATCGTGGTCGAGGCGACCGCCTTCGTGAAGCACATGGTGCGGAACCTCGTCGGCACGCTCGTCGAGGTGGGGCAGGGGAAGCGCGCGCCGGAGTCGATGCCCGCGCTCCTCGCCGCGGCCGACCGCACGAAGGCCGGCCGGACGGCGCCGCCGCAGGGGCTCTCCCTCGAGGAGGTCTTCTACTAGCGAGGAAGCGCCCTCCGCCTCGCCGCCTCCCGCCTCGGCGGGGGGTTCGGGACCTTCCCGGCCGTATGCTATCCTCCCCGCCTTTCCCGTTCGCCCCGTTGGGGAGGAAGCAGATGTCCCAGAAGAAGCTGAAGGTCGGCGTCCTCGGCGCGACCGGCATGGTCGGCCAGCGCTTCCTCGCGTTGCTCGAGAACCACCCCTGGTACGACGTGACGCTGCTCGCCGCGAGCGCGAACTCGGCCGGGCAGAAGTACGCCGACGCGGTGAAGGGGCGCTGGGCGCTGAAGACCGCGATCCCCGCCGCCTTCGCCGGCCTCCAGGTGAGGAACGCCTCCGACGTGAAGGGCATCGCGCCCGAGGTGGACTTCGTCTTCTGCGCCGTCGACATGTCGAAGGAGGAGACGGCCAAGCTCGAGGAGGACTACGCGCGGGCGGAGACGCCGGTCGTGTCGAACAACTCGGCCCACCGCGCCACGCCCGACGTGCCGATGATGGTCCCCGAGGTGAACCCCGAGCACGTCGCCGTGATCGAGGCGCAGCGCAAGCGGCTCGGCACGCGGCGCGGCTTCATCGCGGTGAAGCCGAACTGCTCGATCCAGAGCTACGTGCCGGCGCTCCACCCGCTCATGAAGTTCGGCCCGAAGCGCGTCGCGGTCTGCACCTACCAGGCGATCTCCGGGGCCGGGAAGACCTTCGAGAGCTGGCCCGAGATGGTGGACAACCTCATCCCCTTCATCAAGGGGGAGGAGGAGAAGAGCGAGCAGGAGCCGATGAAGATCTGGGGCTCCCTCGCCGGCGGGAAGATCGAGAAGGCGAAGGACCCGGTCATCACCGCCCAGTGCCTGCGCGTGCCGGTGTCGGACGGCCACATGGCCGCGGCCTTCGTCTCCTTCGACCGGAAGCCCGAGAAGGCCGAGGTGATCGAGCTCTGGAGGAGCTGGGTTCCGAAGCCGCAGAAGCTGGGGCTGCCGTCGGCGCCGAAGCCGTTCCTCACCTACTTCGAGGACGACGCCCGGCCGCAGACGAAGCTCGACCGCGACGCCGGGAACGGCATGGGCGTGACGATCGGCCGGCTCCGCCCGGACGCGCTCTTCGACTGGCGCTTCGTCGCGCTCTCGCACAACACCGTGCGCGGCGCGGCGGGCGGCGCGCTGCTCACCGCCGAGCTGCTCACCGCCGAGGGCTTCGTCCAGGCGAAGTAGCCCGCCCGAGCAGGTGCGCATGGCCCACTCCCGCGCGCTCGCGCCGCTTCTCGCGGCCCTGGTCCTCCTCGCCTGCGGCGGCTACGAGTCCGATCCGTGTGGCCCGGACGCCGAGAAGCAGGCGCTCCTCGACGTCGTCCACGACTGGTACCTCTACCCGGACACGCTGCCGCCGGTCGTGGACCCCTCGCTCTACGATACGGCGGAGGACCTGCTCGAGGCACTGACCGCCGGGGCGCGGGACCTCGAGTGGGACCGCGACGGCTGGGACTTCATCACCACGGCCGCGGACGCGACCAGCCTCTTCGTGGAGGGACAGAGCGTCGGGTTCGGCATCGGCATCCTCAGGCGCGATCCCGCCGTCTTCGTCTCGCAGGTCTTTCCAGGCTCTGCCGCCGACGGCGAGCTGGCGCGCGGCGACCGGATCCTGCGCGTCGGAGAGACCGCGGACGCGCTCGTCGACGTGACCCCCGCGACGGTCAGCGCGCTCCTCGGTCCGGCCACGGAGGGCGTGACCCGCGCCATCGAGGTGGCGCCCGGCGGCGCCGGCGCGCCGGTGGTGCACGTCCTCGTGAAGGGGACGTTCGGCCTCGACCCGGTCCCGGTCGTCCCGGGCGGCACGGAGCGCTGGAAGATCTTCCAGGGGACGGACAAGCGCCTCGGCTACGTCGCGCTCCGCTCCTTCATCGGCACCGCCAACCAGGACCTCATCCGGGCCTTCGAGGCGTTCGCCGCCGCCGGCGTGACCGACGTCGCCGTGGACCTTCGCTACAACGGCGGCGGCCTCATCTCGACGGCCGAGCTCCTCGCGAACCTGCTCGGCGGCGGCCTCGACGGCCGCACGATGGTGCACTGGACGTTCAGCCCGCTCCGCTCCGCGTACGACGGCGACGACACGTTCGCGCTGCAGCCCGGCACGACGCCCGTCACCGCGACGCGGATCGCCTTCATCACCACGGGCGCGAGCGCGTCGGCGAGCGAGCTCGTGCCGAACGTCCTCGAGCCGCACGTCCCGGCGATCGCCCTCGTCGGCGCGAGGACGTACGGGAAGCCCGTGGGGCAGCAGCCGTTCCAGCTCACGACCTGCGGGGCGATGGTCTACCTCGTCTCCTTCAAGCTCGAGAATGCGCAGGGCGACGGCGAGTACTTCGCGGGGCTGCCGGACGCGCCCGCCGCCGGCGAGCCCGCCTTCTCCGGCACGCTCTGCGGCGCCGACGACGACCTCCTGCACGCGCCCGGCGATCCGGCCGAGGCCTCGACGAGCGCCGCGCTCACCTGGCTCGACACGGGCGAGTGTCCGGCGGCGCCGGTCGCGAAGGCGGGCCCCGCGGGCGCGCTGAAGGCCGCCGCCCCGGACGCCTATCCCGAGGCCACCGCGCCGACGATCGCGCAGCGCCACGTGCGCGGGCTCTTCTAGCCGCGTCAGCGCGGCGAGAAGGCGAACGGGTACTCGACCTCGACCGGCTCCGCCGGGCGGAACGGGGTCTTCCAGCGCCGCACGACCTCGAGGATGCAGGTCGGCACGCGGCGGTTCGCGAAGGTGGTCTTCGCCACCGAGGCGTAGCGGATCGCGCCGCTCTCCACGATGGTGAACTTCAGCGTGAGCTTCCCCCGCGCCTCGGGGTTCCGCTGCAGCTCCGCCTCGTAGCAGCGCTTCACCTCGGCGAAGCGGGCCTTGAAGAGCTGCTCGATCTTCGGCATGTCCGGCTCGCCCCAGCTCGGCGCGGGCGGGTAGACGGGGTGCGGCGGCTGCGCGGCGGCGGGGCCCGAGGGGGCGGCAGGGCCCGGGGGCGCGGCGGTGGGGCCGGACGGCGCCGCGGGGGCGGCGGGCTCCCGGCTGCACGCGGCGAGGGCGAGGAGGAAGGGAACGATGCGCATCGGGGCGCATCCTAGGCGGCGCGGCCGCGGCGGGGCAACGCCGGGCCGCGCCCACATCGGCGCCTCAGAGCGGATACCGCTCCGCGGCGACGACCGCCTCGGCGAGCGCCCGCTTCGCCTCGAGCAGCCCCGTCGCGTCGTACTTCGTGAAGCGGCGGACGCCCCCGAGCAGCATCGTCGCGGCGTCGCCCTCCGCCACGTAGAAGACGGCGCGCCGCGCCGCGGTGGCCACCTTCTCGCTCGCCGAGAAGGCCTGGACCTTCACCGCCGCCGCCGCGAGCGCCCGCTGCGCGTCGGAGCGCCGGGGGGCGGTCTTCTCGGCCCGGAGCAGCGCGCTCTCCATCGCGAAGATCTGGATCACCACGTCGGCGAGGGCGAGCAGCGTCTCCTGCTCGTCCTTGAGCTTCTCGCCGTGCCGCTGCACGGCGGCGCCGGCGACGAGGAGGAACACCTTCTTGAGGTTCGCGAGCGTCGCCTTCTCCGCGGCGAACGGGTCGGCCGTGTCGAGCTCCTCGAGGGAGGGCGACATGAGCGCCTCGAGCGCCTTCATCGCCTCCTGCTGGACCGGCAGCTCCCCCTTGAGCGCGCGCCGCAGGATGGTCCCGGGGATGAGGAGCCGGTTGATCTCGTTCGTGCCCTCGAAGATCCGGTTGATGCGCTCGTCGCGGTAGTAGCGCTCCGCCACGTACTCCTGCGTGAACCCGTAGCCGCCGTGGATCTGCACGACGTCGTCCACCACGTCGGCGAGCACCTCGCTGCAGTAGACCTTCGCGATGGCGCTCTCGATGGAGTACTCCTCGATGGCCGCCTGGTACGCCTCGTAGTAGCGCGGCGTGTCCTTGGAGAGCGTGGCGAGCCGGTCGTCGATCATGCCGGCGAGGCGGTACACGAGCGCCTCGGAGGCGAAGAAGTCGGCGGTGCGGTCGGCGAGCTTCTCGCGGATGGCGCCGAAGCTGGAGATGGGCACGCCGAACTGCTTGCGCTGGTTCGCGTACGCCGCGCCCACGGCGAGGGCCTTGCGCGCCGCGCCGTTCACGGCGGCGCCGAGCTTGTAGCGCCCGACGTTCAGCACGTTGAAGGCGATCTTGTGCCCCTTGCCGATCTCGCCGAGCACGTTCTCGACCGGCACCTGCGCGCCCTCGAGGATGACGGACGTGGTGGAGGAGCCCTTGATGCCGAGCTTCTTCTCCTCCGGCCCGATGGTGACGCCCGGGAACGAGCGCTCCACCAGGAAGGCGGTGAAGTGCTTGCGGTCGACCTTCGCGAACACCGTGAAGAGCTGGGCGAAGCCGCCGTTCGTGATGAACTGCTTCGTGCCCTCGAGGAGGTAGTGCTTGCCGTCGGGGGAGAGCACGGCGGAGGCGGTGCCGCCCATCGCGTCGCTGCCCGCGCCCGGCTCGGTGAGGCAGTAGGCGGCGCTCCACTCGCCGGAGGTGATCTTCCCGAGGTACTTCTGCTTCTGCGCCTCCGTCCCGTAGTAGACGAGCGGCAGCGTGCCGATCCCGGTGTGCGCCGAGAAGGAGACGGAGAACGCGCCGCCCGCGCCCATCCGGTCGGCGGCGAGGACGCTCGTCACCTTGTCGAGCTCGAGGCCGCCGTACTCCTGCGGCGCGTCGATCATGAGGAGCCCGGCGTCGCCCGCCTTCTTCATGAGCGCCGCCGCGAGCCCGGGCTCCTGGTGCTCGAGCCGGTCGTAGACGGGCAGCACCTCGTTCTTCACGAAGGCGTCGGTCGTCTCCGCGATGGCGCGCTGGTCGTCGCTCAGGTCCTCCGGGGTGAAGACGTCCGCCTTCGTGGCGTCCGCGATCAGGAACTCGGCCCCCTTGAAGAGTCTCGTCATGTCCGGTCCTCCGGGGACCCGCGGGTCCCGTGACGTGTGCCGCTCCGCGATCAGGCCCGCTCGAACACCGCCGCCGCGCCCATCCCGCCGCCCACGCACATCGAGACCACCCCGAAGCGCCCGCTCGTCCGCCTCAGCTCGCCGAGCAGCGTCGCGGTGAGCTTCGCCCCCGTGCAGCCGAGGGGGTGGCCGAGGGCGATCGCGCCGCCGTTCGGGTTCACCCGCGCCGGGTCGAGCCCGAGCGTGCGCACCACCGCGAGCGCCTGCGCCGCGAAGGCCTCGTTCAGCTCCCAGGCCGAGACGTCCTGCGCCTTCACGCCGGCGCGGGCGAGCGCCGCCGGGATCGCCTCGACCGGGCCGATCCCCATGAGCTCGGGGGGGACGCCCCTCACCGCGAAGGAGGCGAGGCGCGCGAGCGGCGCGAGCTTCGTCCTCGCGAGGAAGGCGTCGGAGACCACGAGCGCCGCGGCGGCCCCGTCGGTCATCTGCGAGGCGTTGCCGGCGGTCACGGTCCCGTCCACCGCGAACGCGGGCTTGAGCTTCGCGAGCCCCTCCACGGTGGTGTCGCGCCGGATGCCCTCGTCGGCCGCGAAGGTCTCCGTCGCCTTGCGGAGCTTGCCGCCCACGAGCGCGGCGCTCTCGACCTCCACCGGCACGATCTCGTCCTGGAACCGTCCCGCGTCCTGCGCCGCCCCGGCCCGCCGGTGGCTCTCGGCGGCGAAGGCGTCCTGGTCCGGGCGCGAGACCGCGTACTTCCGCGCGACGAGCTCCGCGGTGATGCCCATGGCCGCGTACGACTCCGGCCACTCGCCGGCGAGGGCGGGGTTCGCGCTGAACTTCTGCCCGCCCATCGGGATCATGCTCATCGACTCGGTGCCGCCCGCCACGAGGCAGTCGGCGCCGCCGGCGAGGATCCGGTCCGCCGCCGAGGCGATGGTCTGCAGGCCGGAGGAGCAGAACCGGTTCACCGTCTGTCCGGGCACCCCCACCGGCAGCCCGGCGCGCAGCGCCGCGATGCGCGCCACGTTCATGCCCGCCTCGCCCTCCGGGAAGGCGCAGCCGAGCAGCACGTCCTCCACGAGGGCGGGATCGACGCCGGTCCGCGCGAGGAGCGCCTTGATGGCCGCCGCCGCGAGGTCGTCCGGCCGGACGTCCTTCAGCTTCCCCTTCTTCGCCTTGCCGCCGGCCGTGCGGACCGCGGCGAGGATCCAGGCTGCGCTCATCGGGACCTCCGTGGGACGACGCGTGGGCGAGGCGACTCAGTTGCGGAGCGGCTTGCCCCTCTTCAGCATGTGCTGGATGCGCTCGAGCGTCTTGCGCTCGCCGCAGAGCGAGAGGAACGCCTCGCGCTCGAGGTCGAGGAGCCACTGCTCGGTGACGACCGTCCCGGCGGGCACGTCGCCGCCGGTGATGACGCGGGCGACGGTCCGCCCGAGCTTCTCCTCGTACTCGGTGATGAACCCGCCCATCCGCATGTTCCAGAGCTGGGTGCCGAGGCTCGCGGCGACGCTCCGCCCCGGCGCGCGCAGGTCCGTGGCCGGCCGCGCCGGGCGGTAGTTCGCGGCGAGGGCGAGGGCCCTGAGCTTCGCGTCGTGCACGAGCGCGTCCGCGCCGAGCGTGACCGAGTCGCCGTGGCGCAGGTACCCGAGCGACCACAGCTCCGCGCCGGAGGTGGACACCTTCGCCATCGCGATGTTCGTGAAGCCCTTCACGATGAACGGCGTGACGTCCGAGTCGTACGCCTCGGCGAGCCGGATGGCGCGCAGCGCCGTCTCCTTGGTGCCGCCGCCGGCGGGGATGAGCCCCACGCCCACCTCGACGAGCCCCATGTACGTCTCGGCGAGCGCCACGATCGCGTCGGCGTGGAGGCAGGTCTCGCAGCCGCCGCCGAGGGTGAGGTCGTGCGGCGCCACCACCACCGGCACGCGGGCGTACTTCACCGCCATCATGGCCTTCTGGAAGGCCTGGACGGTGAGGGCCACCTCGTCGAAGGCGCCCTCCGCGATGGCGGCGACGAGGAGCGCGAGGTTCGCGCCCGCCGAGAAGTTCGCCCCCTGGTTCGCGATGACGAGGCCCTGCCCCTCCGCCTCGGCGCGCCGGATCGCCTTGTGGAACATGGCGAGCGTGTCGGCGCCGATGGTGTTCATCTTGGAGTGGAACTCGAGGCAGAAGACGCCGTCGCCGAGGTCGAGCACGGAGGCGCCGGCGTTCCGCTCCACGACGCCGCCCGCCTTCTCGAGCAGGGCGAGGTCCACGGTGCCCGCGGGCACGGGCACGTCGCGCAGGCCGCCCTTCGCGAGGTCGCGCTGCTTCGGCCGGCCGCCCTCGAAGGCGTAGAAGGACTCGACCCGGCGGAGCGCCGGCGGCACCGCCACCCCGTCGGCCTCGGCGCGCGCGACGAAGGCGGCGACGCCGATGGCGTCGAGCATCTCGAAGGGCCCGAGCTCCCAGTTGAAGCCCCAGCGCATCGCCCGGTCCACCTCGACGATCTCGTCGGCGATCTCGGGCACCCGGGCGAAGGCGTAGAGGAGCGTGTCGCGCAGGTTCCGCCAGGCGAGCACGGCGGCGCCGTCCTTGCCGGCGAGCACGGCGCGCAGCCGCCGGGCCGGGTCGTCGAGCCCCTTCGCCGCCTCCACCGAGGCGAACTTCGGCTTCTTCGCCGGCACGTAGGCGAACGTCGCGAGGTCGAGGTGGAGCGTCTCCGCCTTCTCGCCCTTCGTCTTCTTGAAGAAGCCCTGCCGCGTCTTGTTGCCGAGGAGCCCCTCCGCGACCATCCGGTCCATGAAGGCGGGGAGCTTGAACGTCTCGCGCCGCTCGTCGTCCGGCAGGAGCGCGTACGAGTTCCGCGCCACGTGCAGCAGGGTGTCGATGCCGACGAGGTCGGCGGTGCGGAAGCAGGCGCTCTTCGGGCGCGCGGTGGCGGGGCCGGACACCGCGTCCACCTCCTCGACGGTGAGGCCGAGGTCCACCATGTGATGGATGGCGTTGCACATGGCGAAGACGCCGATGCGGTTCGCCACGAAGTTAGGGGTGTCCTTGCCGAAGACGACGCCCTTGCCGAGGCGATGCCGGACGAGGTCGGCCATCCCCGCGGCGACGGCCGGGTCGGTGTGGCGCGAGGAGACGATCTCGACGAGCCGCATGTAGCGCGGCGGGTTGAAGAAGTGCGTGACGAGGAAGCGGCGCCGCAGCGGCTCGGGGAGCGCCTCGGCGATGGCGTTCACCGAGAGGCCGGAGGTGTTGGTGGAGAGCACGGCGTCCGGGCGGAGGTGCGGCGCCACCTTGCCGCCGAGGAGCTGCTTCTTCACTTCGAGGTCCTCGAGCACGACCTCGATGACCCAGTCGCACCGCTCGAGGCGCGCGAGGTCGTCCTCGAGGTTCCCCACCTCGATGCGCGCGCGGTCGGCGGCGAGGTAGAGCGGCGAGGGCTTCAGCTTGTCGAGCCCCGCCACCGCGGAGGCCGCGAGCCGGTTGCGGACCGCGGCGTCCGCGAGCGTGAGGCCCGCGGCCGTCTCCTCGGGCGTCGGCGCCTTCGGGACGATGTCGAGGAGGAGCACCTCGAGCCCGGCGTTCGCGAGGTGGGCGGCGATGGTCGCGCCCATCACGCCGGAGCCGAGCACGGCGACCCGGTCGATCCGGGGAAGGGGTGAGCGGGACGGCGCGGGCGCGGCGGTCATCGGGACCTCCCCGGAAGCGGCGGACCGGTCAGCGCAGGCCGACCGATTCGAGAATCATAACGCGACGCGTTGCCGCAGGTCATCCACCCCATCTGGGGTGTCTGGGGTGTGCAGCGGTGGGAGCTCGCCCGCGGGCGACTTCCGCGCCGGGCGCCGCGAATTACTCTGGGTCGGGCGAAGGCTCGGCGGCCGACAACTCTCGGGTCCGGCGAGGCGCCCCCGGGCTGTCACGAAATATCTCAGGAGCTGCGGCCGATTGGATGGAGAGCGGCCCCGGCGCCGGCAGATCGCCCAGGCCCGCCGGCGCCGTGAGGGACGACGCCCCTCAGTGGACGACGACCTCGCCCTCGAGGGCGCGGACGCCCTTCGTGAACGTGGCGTTCCCGTCCGGACCCTCGTCGACGACCACGTGGTCGCCCGCCCTGAACTCGCCGCGCAGGAGCTTCGTCGCGAGCGGGTCCTGGATCATCCGCTGCAGGGCGCGCTTCAGCGGGCGCGCGCCGTAGACGGGGTCGTAGCCGGCGTCCGCCACCGCCTCGCGGGCGGCGGGGGTGAGCTCGATCGTGAGCTGCCGCTCCTCGAGCAGCTTGCGCAGCCGCCCGAGCTGGATCTCGACGATGCGGCCGACGTGCTCGCGGGTGAGCGGCCGGAACACCACGATCTCGTCCACCCGGTTCAGGAACTCCGGCCTGAACTCGGCGCGCAGGTTCTCGAGGGCGGCCTCGCGCATCGCCGCCACGTCGGCGCCGGGGCGCCCGGCGAGCCGCTGGATCTCCTGCGATCCGACGTTGGACGTCATGATCACGACGGCGTTCCGGAAGTCGACGGTCCGCCCCTGGCCGTCGGTGAGCCGGCCGTCGTCGAGGATCTGGAGGAGCACGTTGAAGACGTCGTGGTGCGCCTTCTCGATCTCGTCGAAGAGGATCACCGCGTACGGCCGGCGCCGCACCGCCTCGGTGAGCTGCCCGCCCTCCTCGTAGCCGACGTAGCCCGGGGGCGCGCCGATGAGCCGCGACACCGCGTGCTTCTCCATGTACTCGCTCATGTCGAGGCGGACCATGGCCGCCTCGTCGTCGAAGAGGAACTCGGCGAGCGCGCGGGCGGTCTCCGTCTTCCCGACGCCGGTGGGGCCGAGGAAGATGAACGACCCGACGGGCCGGTTCGGATCCTGGAGGCCCGAGCGGGCGCGCCGCACCGCCGCCGAGACCGCCTGCACCGCCTCGTCCTGGCCGACGACGCGCTCGCGGAGCTTGTCCTCCATGGCGAGGAGCTTCTCCACCTCGCCCTCCATGAGCTTCGTGACCGGGATGCCGGTCCACTTGGAGACCACCTCCGCGATCTCCTCCGGCGTCACCTCCTCGCGGAGCATGGCGCCGCCCTTCTGGAACTCGGCGAGCCTCGCCTGCGCGGCGCTCACCTTGCGCTCGAGCTCCGGCAGCCGGCCGAACTTGATCTCGGCGGCCTTCTGGAAGTTCGCCTCGCGCTCCGCCTTCGCCTGCTCGTTCCGGAGCGCGTCGATCTCCTGCTTCGCCTGCGAGACCTCCTGGATGGCGGCCTTCTCGGCGTCCCAGCGGCTCTTCAGCCGCGCGAACTCCTCCTTGCGCTGCGCGAGCTCCTTCTCCGCCGCCGCGAGCCGCGCCCGCGAGGCCTCGTCCTGCTCCTTCACGAGCCCCTGCCGCTCGATCTCGAGCTGCGCGATGCGGCGGCGCACCTCGTCGACCTCCGTCGGCATGGAGTCGATCTCGATGCGCAGGCGCGAGGCCGCCTCGTCGACGAGGTCGATGGCCTTGTCGGGGAGGAAGCGGTCGGCGATGTAGCGGTGCGAGAGCCGCGCCGCGTCGACGAGCGCCGCGTCCTGGATCCGCACCTTGTGGTGCAGCTCGTAGCGGTCCTTGAGGCCGCGCAGGATGGAGATGGTGTCGGCGACCGAGGGCTCGCCCACGAACACCGGCTGGAACCGGCGCTCGAGGGCGGGGTCCTTCTCCACGTGCTTGCGGTACTCGTTCACGGTGGTCGCGCCGATGGCGTGCAGCTCGCCGCGGGCGAGGGCGGGCTTCAGCATGTTGCCCGCGTCCATCGCCCCCTCGGCGGCGCCCGCGCCGACGATGGTGTGCATCTCGTCGATGAAGAGGACGATCTGCCCCTCCGCGGCGACGACCTCCTTCAGGACGGCCTTGAGCCGCTCCTCGAACTCGCCGCGGTACTTCGCGCCCGCCACCATGGAGGCGAGGTCGAGCGCGAGAAGGCGCTTCCCCTTCAGCCCCTCCGGCACGTCGCCGTCGACGATGCGGCGCGCGAGCCCCTCGACGATGGCGGTCTTGCCGACGCCCGGATCGCCGACGAGCACCGGGTTGTTCTTCGTGCGCCGCGAGAGGATCTGGATGACGCGGCGGATCTCGTCGTCCCGCCCGACGACCGGGTCGAGCTTCCCCTGCTTCGCGAGCTCGGTGAGGTCCTTCGCGTACTTCTCGAGGGCGCGGTACTGGCTCTCCGCCTCCTGGGAGGTGACGCGGGCGCCGCCGCGCACGTCCTTCAGCGCCTCGCGGATGCGGTCGGGGGTCGCGCCCGACGCCCGCAGCGCCTCGCCCGCGCCGGTCTTCTCCTGCGCGGCCGCGAGCAGCAGGTGCTCGGTCGAGACGTACTCGTCCTTGAGCTTCTTCGCCTCGTCCTCGGCGCGGTCGAGGAGCTTCGCGAGCCGCTGCGCGAGGTACGGCTCCGCGCCCTGGACCTTCGGGACGTTCCGCAGCTCGTCCTCGACGCGCGACGCGACGAGCGACGGCTCGGCGCCGATCTTGTCGAGGATGGGCTTCGCGATCCCCTCGCCCTGCGCGAGCAGCGCGAGGAGAAGGTGCTCCACGTCGATCGCCTGGTGGTCGCGCCGGCGCGCCTCGGCCTGCGCCGCCTGGAGCGCCTCCTGCGCCTTCACCGTCAGCCTTTCCGGTCGCATGGCGCGAACGTAAGACCACCCGGGGGCTTGGCAAGCGCGGCGCCCGGCCGCGGTCCTGCCGACGGGGCGTGACCGGGAGTGGGGTTGCGCGGCATACTGGGGATCCCGGGCCCCCCGATGGACACCCCCCTCACGAGCGCCGGCCCCGTCGCCGCGCCGGACCGCACCCTCGCGGGGGTCGTCGGGGCGGGCCTCGCCGCGCTGCCGATCGCCCTCCTGCTCGTCATCCGGCCGTTCGGGCTCGCGACGCCGTCGGACCTGTACCTCCCCATCCACACGACGCTCGAGGGGCTCGTCGTCGCGGCGGGGATCGCGACCTTCGCCGTCCAGTGGTTCGCGGCGGGCGCGGGCGCCTTCCGCGAGGCGCGGGCGCTCTTCATCGGCCCCGCCTTCCTCGCCGCCTCCCTCCTCGAGATCGCCCACATCCTAACGTTCCCGGGCATGCCGGGGCTTCTCGGGCCGGCCTCGACCGAGCGCGGCATCTACTACTGGCTCGCCTCCCGCTCGCTGACGGTCACGGCCCTCGTCCTCGCCGTCCGCCTCGAGCGCGACACCGCGAGCCCGCTCATCGGCCGCAAGCGGCTCCTCGGCCTGAACCTCGCGATCGTGGTGGCGGTCGTCGGGCTGGAGCTGGCGCTCCCCTCCAGGCGCACCTGGTTCTACGTGGAGGGCGAGGGGCTCACCTCGCTCAAGGTGGGGCTCGAGGGGCTCGTGCTCGCGGGCGCGGCGCTGGGCGCGTTCCTGCACTGGCGCGTCTGGCGGCGGACGCGCGAGCCGGCCTCCGGGAAGATCGCGCTCGCCCTCGCCTGCGTGGCGTACGCCGAGACGTGCTTCATGCTGTACCTGCACGCCTACGACCCGTTCAACGTCCTCGGCCACCTCTACATCGTCCTCTCCTTCTGGTTCGTGTTCGACGCGCTCTTCGTCTCGGCGCTCGTGCGCCCCTACCGCGAGCTCGACGTCCTGCGCGCCCACGTGGAGGACGAGCTCGTCGTCACCATCCGGCAGCTCCGCGACACGCAGGAGCAGCGCGAGGACCTCTTGCGCGCCGTCTCGCACGACCTGCGCAACCCGCTCCAGATCGTGCTCCTCCAGGGGCAGCGGCTGCAGCGCGCGTCGGATGAGGAGCGCGTGCGGCGCCCCGCCGCCTCGATCCTCGCCGCGGCGCGGCGGATGGAGCGGATGCTGCGCGACCTGTCCGACTCGGCCCGCGCGGAGAGCGGGAAGCTCGAGCTGTCCCCGCGCCCGCTCGCCCTCGCGGCGTTCGTGGCCGAGTTCCTCCACGTCTCCGACGGCGTGCTCGAGGTCGGGCGCGTCGAGAACGCGGTGCCGCCGTCCCTGCCCGAGGTGCTCGCCGACCCGGATCGGCTCGACCGGATCTTCGCGAACCTCGTGGGCAACGCGCTCAAGTACTCGCGGTCGGGCGTGCGCGTCGCCGCCGAGCAGGTGGAGGGCGAGGTGCGGATCGCGGTCGCCGACGAGGGCCCGGGGCTGACCGAGGAGGACCTCCCGCGCCTCTTCCAGCGCTACTACCGCGGCCAGCGCCACGAGGGGGAGGGGCTCGGCCTCGGGCTCTTCATCGTGCGCAAGCTCGTCGAGGCGCACGGCGGGCGGATCTGGGCGGAGAGCCGACCGGGGGAGGGCGCGACCTTCACGTTCACGCTCCCCGCCGCGCCGGCGGTCTGACCCCGCCGCGGGGCCCTCGTCGGGCCGCCGCGCCGGCCCGCCGCAGCGCGCCCCGCGTTCCCCGTTGCGCGGACCCCCGCGTCGGCGCATCCCTCCGGGTGACGCGGCGATGCCCGAGACCCCTCACCCCCGGATCCTGTCGGTCGGCCGCGCGCTGCCGCCGAACTTCGTCGACCAGGAGACGCTCATCGCGGCGCTCTCCGCCTACTGGGGGGCGCGCCACTTCAACGTCGGCCGGCTCGCCGACGTGCACCGGAACGCCGGCGTCGGCGGGCGGCACCTCGCCCTCCCGCTCGCCGAGTACCCCGCGCTCGACAGCTTCGCGCGGTCGAACGACGCGTTCCTGCGCGTCGGCGCCGACGTCGGCGAGGAGGCCGTGCGCACGGCGCTCGACCGCGCCGGCCTCGCCCCCGCCGACGTGGACCAGCTCTGGTTCGTGACGGTCACGGGGATCTCGACGCCGTCCCTCGACGCGCGCCTCGCGAACCGCCTCGGGCTCAAGGCCACGCTCCGGCGCACGCCCATCTTCGGGCTCGGCTGCATGGCCGGCGCGGCGGGCGTCGCGCGCGCCGCGGACCTGCTGCGCGCCTTCCCCGGCGAGGTGGCGGTGATGCTCTCCGTCGAGCTCTGCTCGCTCACGCTCCAGCGCGAGGACGGCTCGGTCGCGAACCTCGTCGCCACCGGCCTCTTCGGCGACGGCGCCGCCGCCGTGGTGCTCGCCGGCGGGGGCCGCGCGGACGGCGCGGCGGGGCCGAGCGTCGTCGCGACGCGCCCGGTCTTCTACCCCGACACCGAGTGGGTGATGGGCTGGGACGTCGTGGACACGGGCTTCAAGGTGGTCCTCTCGGCGAAGGTGCCGGAGGTGATCGAGGCGCGCGTGGGGGCCGACGTGGACGCCTTCCTCGGCTCGCACGGCCTCGCGCGGCGCGACGTGCGCCACTGGATCGCCCACACCGGCGGGCCGAAGGTGCTGGAGGCGTTCCGGCGCGGCCTCGACCTGCCCGAGGCGGCCATCGAGCGCTCCCGCCGCTCGCTCTTCGAGGTGGGGAACCTCTCCTCGGCCTCGGTGCTGTTCGTGCTCGGCGACCTCCTCGACTCCGGCGAGGCGCGCCCGGGCGACCTCGGCCTCCTCGTGGCGATGGGGCCGGGGTTCTCGGCGGAGCTCGTGCTGCTCCGGTGGTGAGCATGACCGAGTGCGAGGCCGCCGTCGCCCTCGAGATCCGGCGCATCGCGCGCGAGGACCTGCGCCTCGAGGGCGAGCCCCCCGACGGCGAGCCGCTCGCGTCGCGCCTCGACTCCCTCGCCCTGCTCGCCCTCGTGGTGGCGGTGGAGGACCGCTTCCACGTCGTCCTCTCCGAGGAGGACGCCGCCCGGACGCCCACGCTCGAGGACCTCGCCCGGCTCGTCGCCGCGCGCGCCCCCGCGGAGCGGCTCCCGGGCGCGGCGCAGGGAGGGACGGCGCCGTGATCCTGCGCGGCCCGCCCGCGCCGCCCGCGCGCCACCCGACGCTCGTCCACGCCCTCGCCGCGGCCGCGGCGCACCCCTCGGGCGTCACCTTCGTCGACCTCTCCGAGCGCGAGACCCGCATCTCCTGGGAGGAGGTCGTCGCGCGCGCCGCCCGGGTCGCCGCCGCGCTCACCGGCCTCGGCGTCGCGCCCGGCGACCGGGTCGCGCTCGTGCTCCGCACCGAGCCCGCCTTCCTCGACGCCTTCTTCGGCTGCTGGCTCGCGGGCGCGGTGCCGGTGCCGCTCTACCCGCCCGTCCGGCTCGGGCGCATGGACGAGTACGCCCAGGCGACCGGACGGATGATCGCGGTCTCGGGGGCCCGGCTCGTCGTCTCGCACGGCGGGGTGCGGCGGCTCCTCGCGACGGCCCTCGCCCGCGCCCGGCCGGAGCTCGGCCTCGCCGACGCGGGCGAGCTCGTCGCGGCGGGCCCTGCGCCCGCGAGGCCGCTTCCCTCGCCCGACGACCTCGCCCTCGTGCAGTTCTCGTCGGGATCCACCGTCGAGCCGAGGCCGGTGGCGCTCACCCACGCCGCGCTCGCCGCGCAGTCGGACGCGCTCCTCGCCGCCACCTCGCCGGGGCCCGAGGACGTCCTCGTCTCGTGGCTGCCGCTCTACCACGACATGGGGCTCGTGGGCGCCCTGCTCGGCGCGATGAGCTACCCCGGGCCGCTCGTGCTCCTCGCGCCCGAGCACTTCCTCGCGCGCCCCGCCCTGTGGCTCCGCGCCCTGGCCCGCCACCGCGGCACGATCTCCGCCGCGCCGAGCTTCGCCTACGCCTACGCCGCGGACCGGGTGAGGGACGCGGAGGTCGAGGGGCTGTCGCTCGCGCGCTGGCGGCTCGCCCTCGACGGCGCCGAGCCCGTCTCCCCGGAGGCGATGCGCCGCTTCGCCGCGCGCTTCGCGCCCCTCGGCCTCGACCCCGGCGCGCTCGTGCCGGTGTACGGCCTCGCCGAGGCCGCGCTCGCCGTGACCTTTCGCCGCCCGGGGCTGCCGCTCGAGGGCCGCCGCGTCGACCCCGTGCGCCTCGCGCGCGACGGCGCCGTCGTCCCTGGCGATCGCGAGGTGGTCCCGGTGGGCACGCCGCTGCCCGGCGTCGAGGTCGCGGTGCGGGACGCCGACGGGCGCCCCGCCGGCGCCGGGCGGCTCGGGCGCATCTTCGTGCGCGGGCCGTCGCTCATGCGCGAGTACCTCGGCGATCCCGCCGCGACGGCGCGCGCGCTCGCGGACGGCTGGCTCGACACGGGCGACCTCGGCTTCGTCGCCGACGGCGAGCTGCACGTGCACGGCCGCGCGAAGGACGTCGTGATCGTGCGGGGCGCGAACCACGCGCCCGACGAGTTCGAGGCGGCCCTCGCGGACGTGCCGGGGCTTCGCGCCGGCTGCGCGGTCGCCGCCGGGTTCGTGCCCGAGGGCGGGGACGGCGAGGCGCTGCTCCTCCTCGTCGAGCGCGCCCGCGGCGCGCCGCGCGCGGAAGCCGCCCTCGAGGACGCCGCGCGCGGCGCGGTGCTCGCCCGCACCGGGATCGCCCCGCGCGTCGTGCGGGTGCTCGCGCCGGGGACGCTCCCGCGCACCTCGTCCGGGAAGCTCCGGCGGGGCGAGGCGCTGCGCCGCTTCCTCGCGGGGACGCTCGCGCCGCCGCGCCGCGCGGCGGCGCTCCGGGTGGCCCTCGAGGTGGCGCGCTCCCTCGCCTCCGTCCGCGCTCGCCGGCCGGGGCGGCCGTGAGCGGGCGCCTCCGCGACGCGGTGGTGGTGGGCGCCGGCCCGGCGGGCCTCGCCTTCGCGATCGCCGCGGCGGCGCGCGGCCTCGACGTGACGGTGCTCGAGGCGCGGGTCCCGCCCCTCGACAAGGCCTGCGGGGAGGGGCTCCTCCCCGGCGGCGTCCGCGCCCTCGAGCGGCTCGGCGTCCTGTCGCGCCTCGCGCCGGAGGAGCGGGCGCCGCTGCGCGAGCTGCGCTGGATCGACCCCGCCGGCCCGGTGGCGGCGCTGCGCCTCCCAGCGCCCGGCGGTCTCGGCGTGCGGCGGACGGCGCTCTCGGCGGCGCTCCTCGCGCGCGCCCGCGAGGCGGGGGCGGAGATCGTGCTCGGCGCGCCCGTGGAGGGGCACCGGCGCGGGCGCGAGCGCATCGAGGCCGAGACGGCGGGGGGCGCCTTCCCCGCGCGCGTGCTCGTCGCCGCGGACGGGCTCGCCTCCCCGACGCGCCGCCGCGAGGGGCTCGAGGGGCCCGCCGCGCCGCGCGCGCGCTTCGGCGTGCGCCGGCACTTCGCGCTCGCGCCGTGGGGCGAGGCGGTGGAGGTGCACCTCGGCGACGGCGTCGAGGCCTACGTCACGCCGGCCGGCGCGCACCGGGTCGGGGTGGCGATGCTCTTCGAGCGGAGCGCCGGGGCGAGGTTCGACGCGCTCCTCGCCCGCTTCCCCGCGCTCGCCGCGCGCCTCGAAGGCGCCGAGCCGGACTCGGAGCTGCGCGGCGCGGGCCCGCTCGAGCGCCGCGTCACCTCGCGCGTCGCGGACCGGCTCGTCCTGCTCGGCGACGCCGGCGGCTACGTGGACGCGCTCACCGGCGAGGGGATCGCGCTCGCCCTCGGGTGCGCCGAGGACCTCGCGGCGCTCCTGCCCGCCGCGCTCGCCCGCGGCGCGACGCGCGAGGCGCTCCACGGCTACGAGGCCGCCTGGCGGCGCCGCTTCCGGCCGTACGCGGCCTTCACCCGCGCGGTGCTCGCCCTCGCGCGCCGGCCGGCGCTGCGCCGCCGCGTGCTCGCCCTCGCGGCGGCGCGCCCGTGGCCGTTCGAGCGAGTGGTCGCGGCCGCCGTCGGGTGACCGCCCGCGGCCCGCCGCCCGCGCGCATCTCCCCACCTCCGGCGCCGATGTGCGCGTCCTGCGGACGCTTTCCTCCCGGCGCGTCGTGCTATGGATCCCGGGTTCACGCTGAGGCGAGGCCGCGGGCCCGCCTCGGCCCAGGGGAGGCACGCATGAAGAGGCTCATCGTGGCAGGGCTCGTGGCGCTCGTCGCCGCTTGCAGCAGCGAGGATCCGTCGGACCCGCCCATCCAGTACGGCGCGCCGCAGTCGCCGACGTACATGGAGCAGGACGCGGCCGCCAGCACGCAGACGACGCTCTCGAGCTCGCTCACCTTCCAGGCGCCCGGCACGCCCGAGTACGGCGCTCCGGGCCTCGCCGACCAGCTCCTCGCGAACCTCGGCGGCTACACCGCGGCGAAGGCGATGCCCTCGCCGCGGTCGGCGAAGCTCGCCTCGAGCGCGGCCACCCGCGCCCTCGACACGGGCGGCATCGACCCCGCCTGCGTGACCACCACGGCGACGTCCGTGACCTGGACCGGCTGCGCGGACACGATGACCTTCACGGACCCCTACACGGGCGCCACGACGACGAGCGTGACCGTCACCGTCGACGGGACCATGAGCTGGAACGCCGGGACGGGGACGACCACCTGGAGCATCCACGAGACCATGGACATGTGGGACTCCTCGGACGGCGTCACGGTGTCGATGGCCGCGAACGTGGACCTCGCCGGCTCGCTCACCGTGACGGCCTCCACCATCGCCGGGAGCTCGACCTCGACCGTGTGGGCGCACACGGAGTACGCCGGGTTCTCCTTCAACGAGGGGTACGTGACGGCGCTCGCGCTCGACCTCGGCTACCAGGCCGAGCCCTTCTGCGTGACGAGCGGCTCGCTCGTGCTCGAGCAGCGGTGGACCGAGCGCCCCATGGGCATGGACGCGACGGCCCTTCCGAACCAGGGCTGGCGCTTCGACTGGACAGGCTGCGGCCAGTTCACGGTCGCGCACGGCACGTAGATCCCGATTCCTCCCCTCTCCCCCCGCAAGGCGGGGGGAGAGGGCCAGGGAGAGGGGGGTCGAACGGCCAGGGCCGGATCTGCTGCGGCCCTCGCGGCCGGCGCGGCTCCCGAGCCATCCCGAGGCCCGCGGTGAGCCCCGCGGGCCTTCGCCGTTCCGGGCCCCCGCGTAGGATCGCCGTGCCGTCCGGGCGAGACGACGCCGGTCGGCCGGACGGCCGCAAGCCTCGACGCCTCCGCCCCTTCGCGGTATTGCTCGAATGTCCGGCGGGACGCCCCGCACTTCCCGGCGGCCCTCCACGTGAGCCGCCTAGATCTCCCGAAAGGAGCGTTCACCATGCGCTGCACCGTCCTCGGCGCCGGATCCTGGGGGACCGCCCTCGGCGCGCTGCTCGCCGGCAAGGGCTACACCGTCACGACGTGGGACAAGGAGCACGCGGTCCTCGAGGACATCGCGAAGCACCACCGGAACGAGCGCTACCTGCCGGGCACCCAGCTCCCCGCGACGCTCCACGCCACCCCCGACATCCAGAAGGCGCTCGAGGGCGCCGAGCTCGTCGTGCTGGCGGTGCCGTCGCACGCGGTGCGCCAGGTGATCATCGAGGCGAAGCGCCACGTCCACGCCGGCATGCCCCTCGTCTGCGTCGCGAAGGGGATCGAGCTCGAGACGCTCATGACCATGAGCGAGGTGATGGAGGACGTCCTGCCGGTGCCGCTGCACCCGTACATCGCCGTCCTCTCCGGCCCGTCCTTCGCGAAGGAGGTGGCGAAGGGGCTCCCCACCGCGGTCACCGTGGCGGCGCGCTGGGAGCGGATCGCGAAGCAGGTGCAGGACGCCTTCCACACGAAGACGTTCCGGCCCTACACCTCCGGCGACGTGGTGGGCTGCGAGATCGGCGGCTGCGTGAAGAACGTGGTGGCCATCTCCGCCGGCATCTCGGACGGCCTCGGCTTCGGCGCGAACGCCCTCGCCGCCCTCATCACCCGCGGCCTCGCCGAGATCACGCGCCTCGCGGTCCGCAAGGGCGCGAACCCGCTCACGCTCTCCGGCCTCTCCGGCCTGGGCGACCTCGTGCTCACCTGCTCGTCGGACCTCTCCCGCAACCGCACCGTGGGGCGAGGCCTCGCCGCGGGGAGGTCGCTCGACCAGATCCAGCAGGAGCTCGGCCAGGTGGCGGAGGGCGTCCGCAACGCGAAGAGCGCGCGCGAGCTGGCGAAGCGGCTCGGCGTCGAGATGCCCATCACCGAGACCACGTTCCGCGTGCTCTACGAGGGCGTCTCGCCTCGCGACGCGGTGACGGCCCTCATGATGCGGGAGACGAAGCCCGAGATGTAGGAGGCCGCGTGGACGACCTCGCCGCCCACCTCGCTCGCACCGGCGTACTGGGAAAGGCCGCCGCGGCCCACGCTCTCGCCGCCGCCCGCGACGGCGACGTCGCCTCCGCCGCGCTCCGCCTCGGCCTCGCCCGCGAGCCGGCCCTCGCCCGCGCCCTCGCGGAGCACCACGACGGGCCCGCGGTGGACCTCTCGAAGAGCGTCGTCCCGCTCGCGAACCTCGAGGCGCTCCCGTCCGCGTTCTGCCGGGAGCGCGGCGTCCTCCCGGTGTCGGTCTTCCCGGGCGAGCTCGTCCTCGCCGTCGCCGATCCCGACGACCACCGGCTGACCGCCGAGGTGCGGCTCCTCACCGGGCGCACCGTGCTCGCCTGCGCGGCGGTGCGGGCCGCCATCGACGGGGTGCTCGACGCGCTCGAGCGGGAGCGGGCGCGGGGCGCGTCCGCCTGGCGCGGGCCGCGCGCCCCGGCGCTGCCCGACCCCGATGCCGCCTGGGTGGGCGTCGTCCACGCCGGCGCCGGCGCCGCCAATCCCGCCGAGGCGCTCGGCCTCGGCACGGACAGGGGGGCGGAGCCGTTCGCGGCGCCGACCGCCGCGGGCCGCGCCGCGCGCGCCGCGGCGCCGGCGCCGGCGAGGACGCCGGCCCGAGCCGCCTCGCCGTGGTGGCCGACGCGAGCGCGGAGGTGCGCGCCGGGGCGGTGGCGCTCCTCGCGCACGCCGGCTGGACCGGCCTCGAGGCGCCGAACGGCGGCGCCGCGCTCGACCTCGTGCGCGCCTCGCGCCCGGGGCTCGCCGTCCTCGACGCCCTCCTCCCCGCCATCCCGGGCTTCGAGGTGTGCCGCGCCGTGAAGGGCGATCCGGCGCTCCGCGCGACGCGGGTGATCCTCACCTCCGCGCTCTCGCGCGGCCCCTCCGCCGCCGATCCGCGGGCCGCCTTCGGGGCGGACGCGTTCGTCGAGAAGCCCTGGCGCGCGGAGGAGCTGGCCGGGGCGGCGCACGCGCTCCTCGCCGGCGGCGCGGCCGACGCCCGCGACGCCGCCGCGCGCGAGGCGGCGCGGGGCGCCTGGCGCGAGGGGGCGGCGCTCCTCGGCGCCGCGCGCGTCGAGGAGGCGACCGTGCTCCTGCGCGAGGCGGCCGCGAAGGACGATCTCTCCGCGGAGGCGCACCACCTCCTCGGCCTCGCGCTCGCGCGCCAGGGGCTCCTCTTCGAGGCCGCCGCCGCCCTCGCCCGCGCCGCCGAGCTGCGCCCCGACGTGGACGCGGCGCACGAGGCGCTCGCGCGGGTCTACGAGGCGCTCGGCTTCCGGCGCCCGGCGCGCGCGGCGTGGGCGCGCGCGGTGGAGGCGAGCGCCGGCGACCGGCAGGTGGCGCTGCAGGCCCGGCTCGCGCGGCTGCTCGGGACGTAGCGGGCGCGCCGCGAAGCCCGGGACCGGCCCGGTGAGCGCCCGGCGAGCCGGGAGGCGAGCCCCGCGAAGAGCCCACGCGCGCTCGGGGCCGCGCATATCATGACGCGATGATCCCAGACGCCTCGAGCCAGCTCTGCGGCACCCCCGACGACCTCGCCGCGGGCTGCCGCGCCGACATGGAGCGCGCGCGCGCCGAGGCGGCCCGCGCCCGGACGGCGGGCGCCGCCGATCGCGCCGGGACGCTGCGCGCCTTCGACGCCGCGTTCGCCGCGCTCTCCGAGGCGGCCTCGCGCGCGAGCCTCGCCCGAAACGTCCACCCCGACCCGGCCATGCGCGACGCGGCCGAGCGGAGCGAGCAGGAGGTGGACGCGCTCGCGACCGAGCTGTCCCTCGACCGCGGCCTCTACGACGCCCTCGCCGCCCTCGACGTCTCGGGAGAGGACGCCGCGACGCGCCACCTCGTCGAGAAGAGCCTGCGCGACTTCCGGCGCGCCGGCGTGGACCGCGACGAGGCCACCCGCGCGCGGGTGCGGGCGCTGCGCGAGGAGCTCGTCCGCATCGGCCAGGAGTTCGGGCGGAACGTGAAGGACGACGTCCGCAGCGTGGAGCTCGATCCGCTCGACCTCGACGGCCTCCCCGAGGACTGGCGCCGCGCCCACCCGCCCGGCGCGGACGGCAAGGTGACGGTCACGACCGACAACACCGACTACGTGCCCTTCATGACCTACGCGCGGAGCGGCACGGCGCGCGAGGCGCTCTGGCGGCTCTACCGGCTGCGCGGCCACCCGCGGAACCTCGACGTGCTCTCGCGCATGCTCGAGCGGCGCGCCGAGCTGGCGCGGCTCCTCGGCTACCCGTCCTGGGCCGCCTACGTCACCGAGGACAAGATGATCGGCTCGGCGGACGCCGCCGCCGCCTTCGTCGAGAAGATCTCCCGGCCGCCGAGGCGCGCATGCGCCGCGACTTCGCCCAGCTCCTCGAGCGCAAGCGCCGCGACGTCCCCGCCGCCGAGCGCGTCGAGCCGTGGGACTCGGCCTGGCTCCAGGAGCGGATCAAGGCGGAGCAGTACGGCTTCGACTCGCAGTCGGTGCGCCCCTACTTCGAGTACCGCCGCGTGAAGGAGGGCGTCCTCGAGGTGACCGGCCGCCTGTTCGGGATCGAGTACCGGCGCGTCGAGGGCGCGCCCTCGTGGCACCCCGACGTCGAGGTGCACGACGTCGTCGAGGGCGGCCGGCTCCTCGGCCGGATCCACCTCGACATGCATCCTCGCGACGGCAAGTACAAGCACTACGCCCAGTTCACGCTCGCCTCGGGCCAGCGCGACGTGCGGCTCCCCGAGGGCGTCCTCGTCTGCAACTTCCCCAGGCCCTCGAACGGCGCCCCCGCGCTCATGGAGCACGGGGACGTGAAGACCTTCTTCCACGAGTTCGGCCACCTGCTCCACCACGTGCTCGGCGGGCGCACGCGCTGGGCCGGCCAGTCCGGCGTCGCCACCGAGTGGGACTTCGTCGAGGCGCCCTCGCAGATGCTCGAGGAGTGGGTGTGGGATCCCGGCGTCCTCGCGCGCTTCGGCCGCCACGTGGACACCGGCGAGCCCATCCCCGCCGCGCTCGTCCGCCGCATGAAGGCCGCGGACGAGTACGGCAAGGGGCTCATGGTCCGCCAGCAGATGTTCTACGCCGCGACGAGCCTCGAGCTGCACCGCCGCGATCCCGCCGGGCTCGACACCACCGCCGTCATCGCCGAGCTGCAGGAGCGCTACACCCCGTTCCGCCACGTTGACGGGACGTACTTCCAGGAGTCCTTCGGCCACCTCGACGGCTACTCGGCCATCTACTACACGTACATGTGGTCGCTCGTGATCGCGAAGGACCTCTTCGGCCCCTTCCGCGCCGCCGGCCTCATGGACGCCGCCGTCGCGCGCCGCTACCGCACCGCCATCCTGGAAGCCGGCGGCACGAAGCCCGCGGCCGAGCTGGTGAAGGACTTCCTGGGCAGGCCGCACGGCTTCGAGGCGTACGAGGCGTGGCTGAACGCGGAGTGACGGGCGGGAAGCGCGGAGTGGGCGGGGCGGCGGGGCGCGCGGGACGGCGATTGGCGCCGCAGAGCGCCTGCGCGGGTCGTCTTGGCGTCACAGGCAGTCGCCCAGGAGTGCGCAAGCCAGCGAGAGGCTGGCGAGCGGCGCAATCACGGCTGCAACGGTGCCAGCGGCGAACCCTCCCGCGAGGCGGGTCGCCAGCGAGCGACGCGCGAGCGTGACGAGCGCCAGGTACGCCGACACGGTCGGGAGCGCAGCACCCAAGACCAGCGGAACGGCGCTCCCGGCCTCGAGCGGGACGGGCGGCCACATCCACGCAGCGCCGGCCACCATGACGGCGCCCACGATCAGCGCGACAGCGGCTGGGCCGCCCTTGACGCGCGCCCGCTGCAACAGTCCCCCGAGCACGACGGTGACTGACACCGAGGCCGCGTAGGCCATCGTGACGGCCACGGGCAGTGAACGATGCGCGGCGAAGAGCTCGCTCATTCGTGCAGTGTGTCACGTGCGACCGTCGTGGGCGCCTTCGAAACGGAGCGAGTCTTTAAGGTGCTACTCTCGGCTCGAAGGAGGCCGCTCGTGTCCCAGGCCGCATCGCAGGCCAGCATCTTCTTCGAGCAAGTAGCACGCGAGCGCCGCGCGTTCACGCTGCTCGACGAGGGGCACAACATCGTCCTGCCGATATCGAGTGGCGAGGTGATCCCCTTCTGGTCAAGTCGCGCGCGCGTGGAGGAAGTCCGGCGCGTTCACCCGAAGTACGCGGCCTTCGAAATCCACCGAGACCCCGCTCGATCGTCCTGAGCGAGCTGGCTCGCCCTCACGCGTAGCATCTGCTTCGAGTGACTTCAGACAGATGCTCGTCGTAGTCACGCTGATGGTCGGGGCGTTCTTCGGTTCGTTCGTGATGGCGGCGCCCAACGCGTCCGTAGCCGCGCCGGAATCCTCTTCGCCTTTGGTTGTGGGTGTTCGGGCACCTCTTCGAAGCAGATTGAGACTCGCGTCGGCGCGAACTGGAGTGGGCCTCGCCTGACCGGGTTCGACTACTCCGTGTCCGACGTGCGGCGAAACCTCGAGTACTGGACGCAGAAGCTGAACACCCCCAGGTAACGAGGCGTCACGGCTCTAAGGACCGCCTGAAGCCAACCATCGCCAGGTCGGTTACGTTGCATCCGTGAACCGGGACAGGGACGCCCGGAGGGAACATGGAAATCCCGACGCTCACGACGGAACGCCTCATCCTGCGGCCGTTTCGTGAGGCGGACCTCGACGCGCACGCGGCGATGAACGCCGACCCGAGGGTCATGCAGTTCATCGGCGAGGTGCAGGACCGCGCCGCGGCATTTCGCACCCTGTGCGCGTACCTCGGTCATTGGTACCTCCGCGGCTACGGCCCGTGGGCGGTGGAGGAGCGCGCCACGGGCGCGTTCGTCGGCCGCGCCGGGCTCGTGCGCTTCGAGCCGTGGACGGACGTCGAAGTGGGCTATGCGCTCGTCCCGTCCGCGTGGGGAAAGGGATACGCCGGCGAGGTGGCAGCGCGTTCGCTGCGGTACGCGCACGAGGTGGTCGGGGCCCGCGGCGTCGCGAGCCACATACTCGAAGGCAACAAGGCCGCGATCCGCGTCGCGGAACGGCTCGGCGCGAAGTATGCGCGCGACGCCGACGTGAAGGTGAATGACACGACGGTTCGCGTGTACGTCTATCCGGACCCGGGATGAGCTGCTCTCCGGAAGAGCCAGCATGTCGCCCGCGAGGCCACCGCGCGCGCCGCCGCAGACGAGGGCGATCCGCAGTTGGCGAAGGAAGGCGAGCAATGAAGGCCAAGACGAAGAGCTGGAAGCAGATCGAGAAGAAGCTCTTCACGCGCGAGGAGATCGCCGAGGCGGAGCGGTTCGCCGAGCGCGAAATTCTCGAGATGAACCTGCGCGAGCTGCGGCAGGCGACCGGCAAGACCCAGGAGCAGGTCGCGCGCGCCGCGAAGATGAAGCAGTCGGAGCTGTCGCGTGCGGAGCGGAGGGAGGACCATCTCCTGTCCACGTTGAGGCGCTACGTCGAGGGACTTGGCGGGGAGCTCGAGGTGGTCGCCAGGGTGGGCGACCGAATCGTCAAGCTGCGAGGTGTGTAGACCCGTCGAACGGAAGGTTCCGATTCGGGGGTCGCGGCTACCGCTTCACCGGCAGCGGTACGCATCCGGGCGTGGTCGCGGGGCCGCCGGACGCGCACCACTGGCAGCCGGCGAAGATCCAGGGACCGTTCGTCCCGGCGGGGCGCATGAGCAGGATGGCGAAGGAGACGGTGCGCGAGAGCGGACCTTCGACGTCCCAGGTCCACACCCGAGTCTCCGTGCCCCCGCCCCCGTCGCGCGACTCCGGCTCGATCTCCTTCGTCGGCGGGCCCGTCCACGCGAGCAGGTCCTCCGACGTCAGTCCTGGCGCTCCGGACTTCCGTCGGTCCAGGCTCCGTCCCTTGGCCGTCTCGCACCACTCCGAGAAGCGGTCCCTCTCCTCGGCGATCGACCGCGCGAGACCCTGCATCCAGGCATCGGCGACTTTCTTGGTCTGCGCGTTCACGTTGGCGTCCGCGAGCTTCCCTTCCGTGTCCGCCTCGAGGGCCACCCTGCGGCGTGCCATCTCGACGACCTCGAGCGTGCAGGGGCTCTCTCGCGTGCACCGTCCGGGCTCCTGCAGCGCGGCGGGGCGGTCTGGGGAGTCCGGCTCCGGTTGAGAGCGGTCGGCTCCAGAGCGCTCGGTCCGGGGCGCCACGCAGGCAGCGAGAAGCAGGACGGCAGCGACGATGAGCGTCCTCATGTCCGTCTCCCTTGCGCTCGCAGTGTAGAGCGGTTCACGAGCTCGGGTACATCCCGAGCCCACCCGCTCGCGCCTCGCATGCTCGCGCTTCCGGCGCCGTGATGTGCAGGCCCGGCCGGGGCGTCGCCCCCTCAGCGCGCCGGCGCGCGGAAACGCACCATGCCGGCGAGGCTCACCCCGGCGAGGATGAGGGCGATGCCGGCGGCGTGGAACGCCCGGAAGGCCTCGCCGAGGAGGATCGCCGCGAGGATCGACCCGAACGCGGGCATGAGGTGCAGGAACACGCCGGCCCGGCCCGCCCCCACGGCGGCGACGCCCTCGTTCCAGAGCGCGTACGCGGCGATCGAGGCGAGGAGGGAGACGTAGAGGATGCTGCCCGCCGAGACGGCGTCGAGGTGCAGCCGGGCCCCGCGGGCGAGCTCCCACGCGTAGAAGGGCGCTATCCACAGGACGCCCACGGCGACGAGCACGGTGAGGAGCGCGAGCGGCTCGACGCCGGCGGGGCGGCGGTCGAGGAGGATCGTGTAGATCGCCCAGGAGAGGACGGCCGCGAGCACCCAGAGGTCGCCGCGGGCGAACGACACGGAGAGCAGCGCGCCCGGCGAGCCGCGGGTGACGATGGTGACGACGCCGAGGAGCGAGAGGGCGATGCCGGCGAGCTGGCGCGGCGCCGCGCGCCCGCGGCCGGTCGCGAAGGAGAGGGCGAGGATGAAGGCGGGGCAGGCGGAGTTGAGGAGGAGCGCGTTCGTCGCGGTCGTCTCGTTCAGCCCGACGTAGACGAGCAGGTTGAAGTTCCCGACGCCGAGGATGCCGAGCGGGACGAGGATCTTCCAGGCGCGGAGGATGACGGGGGCCTGCGCGCGCAGCGCCCGCCGCGCGAGGACGAGGAGCACCGCGAGCGCGACGGCCCAGCGCCAGAAGGCGAGCGCGACCGGCGGCACCCGCCCCGCGACCGCCCGGCCGATGACGAAGTTGCCCGACCAGAAGAGCGCGGCGAGCGCGAGGAGGAGCGGGGCGGGCGCTCGTCGCGCGGAGCGGGGGCGGCGTCGGAACGAGAGGGGCATCGGGGGCCGGAGCGTACCCTCCGCGCGGCGGTGCCCGCCAAGCGTTTCGGCCTGGCGCCCTCCGCTACGCCAACCCCGCGTGCGCCGGCAGGTCCTCGAGCATCACGACGACGAGGTCCTCGCCCTCGGGCCGGATCGTGACGCAGACCTCGGCGCGGCCCATCGCGGTCACGACGTAGGCGGGCACGCGCCAGCGGGGGATGCGCGTGCGGCCCACCTCCGCGACCATGCGGCGGATGGTGCACTCCCGGCAGTGCATCGTCCCGCCGCAGCCGCCGGCGAGGCGGGTGCGCTCGCACGCCATGGCGTCGCCGGTGCGCCAGCCCCTGAGGTCCGCGGGGACGCGGCCGGTGAGGGCGGCGAAGGCGCGGTTCGCGGCGACGACGCGCCCGTCGGCGGTCGCGAGGAGGACGGGGCTCGGGAAGCCCTCGAGCTGCTCCGGCCCCGGGAGCCTCGCCCGGAGCCGGGCCGCGTAGGCCGCGCACTCCGCGCACAGCCCTTCCCTCGCGGCGGCGCCTCCGCCGCCCCGGTCGTCCTCGACGACGCGCCTGCACTGAGAGCACACGGTGCGCATGGGCCTGTTGAACATGGTCCAGGGCGCGGTGGTTTGCCGTCCCTCGTCCGCGCGACGCGCCGATGGGTCGCGGGGACGGCGGCTTACCCCGATATCGGCCCCCCTCCGGGGGTACCCCGGCGGCGATATCGCTCGCGCCCGCCCGGGGCCCCGGCGCCGGCCGGGCTAGCGCCGCCCGGCTCCGGGCGCGGGAGGCGTGAGCTCGTCGATGACCACCTTCACGAGCCCGTCCTTCGCCTCGATGCTGATGCGCAGCTCCACGCGGCCGGCGTCGGTCTCGAGGTAGGCGGGGGCGCGCTCCACCGGGATCCCGGTCTGCGCCACGCGCTCGACGCCGCGACGGATGGTGCACTCCCGGCAGTGGACGGTCTTCCCGCAGCCGCCGGGGAGGCGCGAGCGGACGCACGCGAGCGCCTCGCCCTCGAGGAGGCCGCGCAGCTCGGCGCGATCGCGGCCGAAGAGCTTCGCGAGCCGCTCGTTCGCGGCGACGACGCGCCCCTCGGCGTTCACCACGAGGACGGGCTGATCGATGCTGTCGAGGTACTCCCCGAGCGACATGCCGCGCCAGAGCGCGTCGAAGTGCTCGGCGCACGCCGGGCACATCCCGTGGCTCACCTCGGCGCCCTCCGCGCGATCGTCGACGATCGTGCGGCGGCAGTAGGAGCAGACGACCAGCATGAAGCCCCATCCTAGCGCAGACGCGCCCCGCGCGGGGCGCCCGCGGGAACGGTTTCACCAATAGCGCTCGACGTGGATCTGCCCGGGCGCGCGCGGCTCGTGCACGCGGAAGCCCTCGCCCTCGAGCGCCTTGGTCATCATGTCGATCATGCCGGGGTTGCCGCACAGGAGGACATGCGTGCTCTCCGGCGCGGGGCGGAAGCCGAGGGCGCGGGCGAGCGCGCCGCCCGTCCACAGCTCCTGCACGTGGCCCCTCGCGCCGCCCCAGGGCGCAGGCTCCGCGTCGGGCCGGCTCACGGTGGGGAGGTAGAGGAAGTTCGGGCAGAGCCGCTGCATCGTGTAGAGCTCGGAGGAGTAGCCGAGGTCCCAGGAGTGGCGCGCGCCGTGCAGCACGGCGAAGCGCCGCGGTCCGCCGCACTCGAGCTCGGTGCGGAGCATGCTCATGTACGGGGCGAGGCCGGTGCCTGTCGCGACGAGCACGACGTGCGCCTCCCGCGGCACCTCGCGCAGCGTGAACATGCCGGTGAGCTTCGGGCCGAGCCACAGCTTGCCGCCGGGCTCGAGCGCGAAGAGGCGCGGCGTCAGCTCGCCGGAGCGGACGAGGTTCACGTAGACCTCGAGGTGCTCGCGGGCGAGCGACGACGAGGCGATGGAGTACGCGCGCCGGATGATGCGCGCCGGGTCGCCCGGCTCCTCCGGATCGGAGAACGGCGTGCGCGGCGCCGAGGCGGGCAGCCCGAGCACGGCGAACTGACCGGGGGTGAACGGCGGGAGCGTCCAGCCCACCGGCGCGACGCGGAAGATCGCGAGCCCCGGCGCGACCTCGATGCGCTGGGTGAGGACCGCGTTCGGCTCGAAGGGCTTCACGCGGCTCCCATAGCGCGCGGCCGAGCGCGCGGCAGCCGCTCCCGGCGGGGCGCGACCCTCCGCCGCGACGCGGCGCCGGCGATCGATTACCTTCCGGTCCGTGCGCCGCACCCTCCGCGCCCTCCCCACCCTGCTGCGCGTCGGCTTCGCCGAGGCGGTCGCGTACCGCGCGGAGCTGCTCGTGTGGCTCCTCTCGACCACGATGCCGCTCGTCATGCTCGCGCTCATGACGGCGGTGGCGCGGGAGGGGCCCGTCGGCCGCTTCGGGGCCCGGGACTTCACCGCCTACTACCTCGCCGCGCTCGTGGTCCGGCTCCTCACGGGCGCCTGGGTCATCTGGGAGGTGAACTTCGAGATCCGGCAGGGCACGCTCGCGTACCGGCTGCTGCGCCCCATCCACCCGCTCGTGGCCTACGCCTGCGAGAACGTCGGGGCCATGCCGCTCAGGCTCGGGGTGGCGATCCCCATCGCCGCGATCGCGGTCGCGGTCGGGGGCGCGGGCCACGTCACGCGCGACCCGCTCCTCCTCGCCGCCTTCCCGCTCTCCCTCGTCGGCGCCTGGCTCATCACCTTCCTCGCCATGGCCATCATCGGCGCGCTCGCCTTCCGGGTGGAGAGCTCCGGGTCGCTCTTCGAGGTGTGGCTCGGGCTCTTCGGCGTCTTCTCCGGCTACCTCATCCCCCTCGAGCTCTTCCCCGCCTGGCTCGCGGCCGCCGCGCGCTTCCTGCCGTTCCGCTACATGCTCGCCTTCCCGGTCGAGATGGTGATCGGGATGACGCCGCGCGCGGCCGCCCTCGGGGAGCTCGCGATCCAGTGGGGCTTCGTCCTCGTCCTCGGCCTCGCGGCGCGCGCCACCTGGCGCGCCGGGCTGCGGCGCTTCGCGGCGTACGGAGGGTAGGGGAGTGCTGCGCTACCTCCGGCTCCTCGGGATCCAGCTCCGCGCCTCGGCCGCCGTGGCCATGCAGTACCGCCTCGACTTCGTCGTCGAGGGCGGCCTCGCCCTGTTCTGGACCGCCTGGGCGCTCGTGCCGCTCCTCGTCGTCTTCGGCAAGCGCGAGGGGGTGGCGGGCTGGTCCTTCGAGGAGGCGCTCGTCGTCATCGGCTGGTTCATGGTGATGAAGGGGGTGCTCGAGGGGGCGGTGAACCCGTCCCTCGCGAGCGTCGTCGAGCACATCCGCAAGGGGACGCTCGACTTCGTCCTCCTCAAGCCCGCCGACGCGCAGTTCCTCGTCTCGACCCAGAAGTTCCAGCCGTGGCGGGTGGTGGACGTCCTCGCCGGCCTCGTCACCTTCGCCGTCGCCTTCCATCGCCTCGGGCGCTGGCCGCAGCCCGCCCACGTGCTCGCGGCGGTGCTCCTCCTCGGCTGCGCGGCGCTCATCCTCTACTCGATCTGGATCCTCGTCATCTCGGCCGCCTTCTTCGTCGTGAAGGTGGACAACCTCTCCTTCCTGTTCGTCTCGATCTTCGACGCCGCGCGGTGGCCGGCGGACGTGTTCACGGGGCTCCTGCGCTTCGTCTTCACCTGGGTCGTGCCGCTCGCCATCATGACGACGGTCCCGGCGCGGGCGCTCCTCGGCAAGGACTTCGGCCCCGCCGACGGCGCCGCCGCGCTGCTCGGGGCGATCCTGTTCGCCGGGTTCTCCCGCCTCGTCTGGCTGCGCTCCATCGGCCGGTACACGTCCGCGTCCTCGTAGGGCCTCCCCGGGGCCCCTCCCCGACGTGCGCCGTTCGCCGCGGGAACCCCGCCCCGCCGCGCGGTCCGCTACATTGCAGGGGAGCCATGCTGCGCCTCACCTTCCTCGGCACCTCGGCGGCCCAGCCGACCATCGGGCGGAACCTCAGCGGCCTCGCGGTGCGGCGCGAGCGCGAGCTCTTCCTCGTGGACTGCGGGGAGGGCACGCAGCGGCAGATGATCCGCTACGGCACCGGCTTCGACGTGGACGCGATCTTCTTCACGCACTTCCACGCCGACCACTACCTCGGCGCCATCGGCTTCCTGCGCACGCTCTCCATGCTCGGGCGCGAGGCGCCGCTCGACGTGTTCGGGCCGCGCCCGGCGCGCCGGCTCCTCGACGTGATGCTCTTCACGGGCACCGAGCGGCTCGCCTTCGAGGTGCGGATCCACGAGGTGAGGCCCGGCGAGCCCGTGCGGCGGGACGGCTGCGCGATGGTGCCGTTCGAGACCGACCACCGAACGCCCTCTCTCGGCTGGGCGCTCGTGGAGGACGAGCGCCCCGGGCGCTTCCACCTGGAGAAGGCGGTGGCGCTCGGCGTTCCGAAGGGGCCGCTCTTCGGCGCGCTGCAGCGCGGCACGACGGTGACGCTCCCGGACGGCCGCGTCGTCGAGCCCGGCGAGGTGGTCGAGCCGCCCCGGCGTGGCCGGACGATCGTCGTGACCGGCGACACCCGGCCCTGCCGCGGGACCGTGGAGGCCGCGCGGGGGGCCGACCTGCTCGTCCACGACTCCACGTTCGGCGACGCGGAGCAGGCGCGGGCCGAGGAGACCATGCACTCGACGGCGCGCGAGGCCGCCCGGGTGGCCCGGGAGGCGGGCGCCCGGCGGCTCGTGCTCACCCACCTCTCGACCCGCTACGACCGCGACTTCGCCCAGCTCGTCGAGCAGGCCCGCGCCGAGTTCCCCGGGCCGCTCGAGGTGGCGTGGGATGGCATGGTGATCGAGCCCCCGCTCCCGGAGTAGCCGCGCCCGGGGAGGCCATGGATGTGGCCTCGACCGGCGCCGCGCCGGCGTTAGGTTCCGCTCACCATGATGACGATCCGCAAGGCCGGCGACCGCGGCCGCATCGATCACGGCTGGCTCGACACCCGCCACACCTTCTCCTTCGCGAGCTACCACGACCCCGCGCACATGGGCTTCCGGGCGCTGCGCGTCGTCAACGAGGACCGGGTGATCGGGGGCGAGGGGTTCGGCACGCACGGGCACCAGGACATGGAGATCATCTCCTACGTCCTCTCCGGCGCGCTCGCGCACCGGGACTCCACCGGCGGGGAGGGCGTCCTGCGCCCGGGCGAGGTGCAGCGCATGAGCGCCGGCACGGGCGTGCGGCACAGCGAGTACAACGGCGCGAAGGACCAGCTCGTCCACTTCCTCCAGATCTGGATCGTGCCCGACCGCGAGGGCCACCGGCCCTCGTACGAGCAGAAGACGTTCCCCGACGCGGAGAAGCGGGGACGGCTCCGGCTCATCGCCTCCCCGGACACCTCGGAGGGCTCGCTCGCCATCCACCAGGACGTTCGCGTGTACGCGACGATCCTCGCGCCGGGCGAGGAGGTGCGCCTGCCGCTCGCGCCGGGGCGGCACGCCTGGGTGCAGGTCGCGCGCGGCGAGCTGACGGCGAACGGGAAGGCGCTCGACGCCGGCGACGGCGCCGCGCTCTCCGGCGAGGACGCGCTCGTCCTCGCCGGCCGCGGCGCCGCCGGCGGCGAGGCCCTCGTCTTCGATCTCGCCTGACGCTGACGCGCCGCCCGCGGCGGGTTACAACGCGAGGCCGTGGCCGACCCCGCCCAGGACCTCGCCCGCTGGATCCCGCGCCTCCTCGCCGTGTGGCGCGCGTCGCGTCGCGGCGCGCCGCAGCGGGGCCCGCGCCCGCCGCCGGACCGGCTCCTGCCCGACGAGCTGCGGGAGGTCGGCGCCGCGGTCGCCCGGCTGTCGAAGGGGCTCACGCGCGAGCGCGAGCTCGCCGGCGCCCGCTACATGGACGAGGAGCGGCTCCTCGGCGCGTACCTCCTCTTCTACTGGCCGGTCTCGTACCTCCAGGCCCGCGGCACGATCTCCGAGCTGCCCCGGCGCCCGCGCGCGGCGCTCGACCTCGGGAGCGGCCCCGGTCCCATGGCGTTCGCCGCCCTCGACGCGGGGGCCGCCGAGGTCGTGGCGGCGGACCGGTCGGCCCGCGCCCTCGCCACGGCGCGCGCGCTCGCGGCCGAGGCGGGCGAGGCGCTGGCCACGCGCGAGTGGAACCCGACGCGGCCGCGCCCGCTCGCGGAGCTCGCCGCCGGCCGGCGCCTCGACCTCGTCACGATGGGGCACGTCGTGAACGAGCTGTTCGCCGGGCCGGACGCGGACGCGCGCCGCGCCGACCTCCTCGAGGAGGCGCTCGCGCTCGTCGCGCCCGGGGGCTCGCTCCTCGTCGTCGAGCCGGCGCTGCGCGACACCTCGCGCGGGCTCCTGCGCGTGCGGGACCTCCTCGTCGCGCGAGGCTACGCCGTGCGCGCGCCGTGCCTCTTCCGCGGCGCCTGCCCGGCGCTGCTCCGCGAGACGGACTGGTGCCACGCCGAGCGCGCCATCGAGCCGCCGCCGCTCGTCGCGCAGCTCGGGAAGGCCGCCGGCCTGCGCAAGGAGGCGGTGAAGATGAGCTACCTCGTGCTCGCGCCGCGCGGCGAGGCCTGGGCGGAGCCGCCCCCGGGGCGCGTCTTCCGGATCGTCTCCGAGCCGCTCCCGTCGAAGGGGCGCCTGCGCTACATGGGCTGCGGGCCCGAGGGGCGCATGGGGCTCGCGCTCCAGGAGAAGCACGTCACCGACGCGAACCGCCGCTTCGAGCGGCTCCTCCGCGGCGACGTCGTGGAGGTGACGGGCGGCGAGCCGCGCGGCGACGGCGTCGCGCTCGGCGAGGGTTCCGCGGTGAAGGTGCTCGCGCCGGCGGGGCGGCCGGTGCCGGGCCCGGACGACCCGGCCTGAGCGGCGCCGCCAGGCCCGCCCGGGACGCGTTGACGGATCCCCGTCCACGCCGTATGGGTATCCATATGAAGACCACGCTCGAGATCCCCGACCACCTCATGCGCGACCTCAAGGAGCGGGCGGCGCGCGACGGGAAGACGATGTCCGAGCTCGTGGAGGCGGCGCTTCGAGCCCTCCTCGAGGAGAAGCCGGAGGCGAAGGAGCTTCCACCGCTGCCGACCTGGAACAGCGGGGGATTCCTCATCAACATCGACAGCCGAGCCGAGTGGTACGA
Source organism: uncultured delta proteobacterium (assembly GCA_963737085.1). Taxonomy (GTDB): domain Bacteria; phylum Myxococcota; class Myxococcia; order Myxococcales; family Anaeromyxobacteraceae; genus Anaeromyxobacter. The sequence goes on along the minus strand of CAVTRR010000009.1, from coordinate 213,933 downwards.
CCAGCTCGAGGACGACGAGGCAGGCGATGTTCGTCGTTGACACGAACGTCCTCGTGCACGCCGTGGACGAGGGCTCGCCTTTTCACGAACCGTGCGCGGCGGCCCTCGCGCGGTGGCGGCGCGATCCGGGCGCGTGGTTCGTGACCTGGACCGTCGTCTACGAGTTCCTCCGCGTGGTGACGCACCCGCGCGCGACCCGGCGACCGAGGTCGGTGCGCGCCGCGTGGCAGTTCGTGGAGGGGCTGCTCGCGTCGCCCGGGGTGCGCGTGCTCGTCGCGACGCCGCGTCACGCCGCGGTGGCGCAGGCCGTGATCGAGGAGACGCCGGGGCTCACCGGCAACCTCTCCCACGACCTGCACATCGCGGTGCTCATGCGCGAGCACGGCGTCCGCCGCATCTACACCCGCGACACGGACTTCTTCCGCTTCCCGTTCCTCGAGCCCGTGGACCCGGTCCGGCCGGCCGCGCCGGGCGGCACCGCCGAGCCGGCGGCGCGGTACCGCGGCGCACGCCGGGGCGCCGGGCGCCGCGCCCGCAGCGGCTAGCCCTCGGCCGCCCGCCGCGACGAGCGGAACAGCTCGGAGAGCACCTCCTCGAGCGGCGGATCCTCGACGGTGAGGTCCGCGACGTGCAGCGCGCCGAGCATCCGCGCCACGACGCCCGAGACCTCCTCGGAGGCGACCTGCACGGTCGCCTGCCCGGGCTCGAAGGAGACGACCTGCCCGAAGCGCGCGAGCTCCTCGCGGGCGGCGCTGCTGCCGTTCGCGAAGCGCACCGCGATGCGCTTGTCGGGGCGGAGCTTCTGGGAGAGCGCGCGGAGGTCGCCGTCGTAGATGAGGCGGCCGCGGTCGATGACGACGACCCGCGGGCAGAGCTGGACCACGTCCTCCATGTAGTGGCTGGTGAGGACCACGGTCGCGCCGAAGCGCTCGTTGTAGGCGCGGATGAAGCCGCGCACGGTCGCCTGCATCGACACGTCGAGCCCGATGGTCGGCTCGTCGAGGAAGAGCACCCGCGGCCGGTGGAGCAGCGCCGCCGCGAGCTCGCACTTCATCCGCTCGCCGAGGGAGAGCTGCCGGGTGGGCTTCTCGACGAGGTCGCCGAGCTCGAGGAGCGTGACGAGCTCGCGCAGGGTCTCCTCGAACTCGCCGCGCGGGATCTCGTAGATCGCGCGGTTCATCGCGAAGGTCTCGGCGGGGGGGAGGTCCCAGATGAGCTGCTGCTTCTGCCCCATGACGAGGGTGATCGCCTTCAGGAACGCGGCCTCGCGCCGCCGCGGCACGTGGCCGGCCACCTCGACCTCTCCGGCCGTCGGGTGGAGGAGCCCGGAGAGCATCTTGAGCGTGGTGGTCTTGCCGGCGCCGTTCGGCCCGAGGAAGCCCACGCGCTCGCCTTCACCGACCGAGAAGTCGATGCCGTCCACCGCCTTCACCGTCTCGTAGCGCCGGTGGAACACGGAGCGGAGCGCCGCCCCCAGCCCGGCGGGCCGGCGGTGGACCTGGTAGTGCTTGGCGAGGCCGCGGACGTCGATCACGGGGGGTGATCTAGCGGCCGCGCCCTGCCAGGGGCAAGCCCCTCGACGCGGCCGGGCGCTACAGTGCGCCCATGGCCCAGAGGAAGCGACCCGCGACGAAGACCGGCCGGCCCCGCGCCCGCAAGGGGGTGAAGCTGAAGCCCACGGAGCTCGAGCCGGCGCAGCTCGCGCTGCCCGAGCGCCCGGCGGAGGTGGAGGCGCTCGCGCGGGCGGTGGAGGCGGACGGGGGCGCGGTGCTCGCCGCGTACCGCGAGCCGCTCGGCGGCCACCCGCTGCTCTTCGTGGCGCTGCCGGTGGAGAAGGTCGAGCCGACGCCGTTCCAGCGCGACGTCTCCGACGCGCACGTGCGCAAGCTCACCGTGGCCATGGACAAGACGAAGCGCTACCTCGACCCCATCATCGCGGTGCGCGAGGGCGACGGGTACATGACCCCGAACGGCGGCCACCGCCTCACCGCGCTCAAGGAGCTCGGCGCGAAGAGCGTCCTCGCGCTGCTCGTCCCCGAGCGCTCCGTCGCCTACCAGATCCTCGCCCTCAACATCGAGAAGGCCCACAACCTCAGGGAGAAGGCGATCGAGGTGGTGCGCATGTACCGCGACCTCGCCGGCTCGCTCGATCCCACCGAGCCGGAGATGGCCCTCGAGCTCGAGGAGCCGGCGCTCGTGACGCTCGGCTTCGCCTACGAGGAGCGGCCGCGGCTCTCGGGCGGCGCCTACGCGCCCATCCTCAGGAAGGTGGACGCGTTCCTCGAGGAGAAGCTCTCGAAGGCGCTCCCCGAGCGCGAGCGGCGCGCGAAGGTGGTCCTCGCCTTCGACGACGCGGTGGGCGAGGCGGTGGCGCGGCTCAAGGAGCGCGGGTTCGACTCGCCGTACCTCAAGGCGTTCGTCGTCGCGCGGGTGAACCCGCTGCGCTTCATGAAGGGCGGCGCGCCGCCGTTCGACGAGCTGTTCGCGCAGATGACGAAGCGGGCGCGGGGGATGGACCCGGGCAAGGTGAAGCGCGAGGACGTGGCCCGCTCCGGCGGCGCGCCCGCCGAGGCGGAGTGAGGGACGGCCGCTGGCGGGCGCGTGCGCCCGCCGCCGCCCCCGTATCCCGTCGGCACGGTCGCGGTGTGCCGCGTAGTGAATGAGCGACACGGAGGCGCGCGCCGCGCGCGCAACCGCGTGGAATCCGTGAAGACGGCCGGCGGGCACGGCCCATGCTTGCCGCGTCGCGCAACGGACGCACCGTTCACGGGGAGGTAGTATCGGGCCGTACTCGTCGCTCGGCAGACGCGCGGCGGTTTGGCGCACGCGGCACAGAGTCTGGCGTCGCTGGCCGAGCCACGCGGCGACCGCCGCGCGCAGGATGCCCGGTACGCGTTTCGGAGCGCGTCCGTCACAATTCTTCAACGTCCGCGCGGGATCGATCGCCGCGGCGAAATAGGGACCCGGTGCGGCCGTAGGCGGCGCCGGAGAGGAGGGAGCACGGAATGACGAAGCAGCTCTTCGAGGCCTTCACGCGAACCGGCGCCGAGTGGGTGCTGTACGCGCTCGCGGCGCTCTCGGTCGCCTCGATCGCGGTGATCCTGGAGCGGGCGCTGTTCTTCCGGCGGAACGGCGGGAGCCGCGCGGACGCCCTCGCCCCGCTCCTCGCGGCGGGACGGCTCGACGCCGCGCGCGCGCAAGTGGCCGGCCGGACGGGGCTCGAGGCCGAGGTGGTCCGCGCCGCCCTCGACGCCGCCCCGGGCGGCCCCGCGAGCGTCGCGCAGATCGTCGCGAGCACGATCCGCCGGGAGCGGCCGGCCTACGAGCGGGGGCTCGGGTTCCTCGGCACGCTCGGCTCGAACGCGCCGTTCCTGGGGCTCTTCGGTACGGTCGTCGGCATCATCAAGGCCTTCGCCGATCTCGGCGTCGGCGCCGCGAAGGGGGCGGGGGCGAGCGCGGTGATGTCGGGCCTCTCCGAGGCGCTCGTCGCCACGGCGGTCGGCATCTTCGTCGCCATCCCCGCGGTGGTCGCCTTCAACGCCTACAACCGCAAGCTGCGCACGGTGACGACGCGCGCCGAGGCGCTCGCGCACGCGCTCGCGGCCCACCTCGAGAAGGACGACGTCCGGGCCGCCGCCCTCGGGAGCGCGAAGGGCCGGACGCCCCTCGCCCCCGTCAGCGACGTCGCCTGAGCGGAGAGCCGACCATGGCCATCCAGACCGAGGAGAGCGGCGAGGAGATGATCGCCGCGATCAACGTGACGCCGCTCGTGGACATCACGCTGGTGCTCCTCATCATCTTCATGGTGACCGCCACGTACATCGTGCGCGATGCGATCGAGGTGGACCTGCCGCGGGCGGCGGCGGGCGGCGAGACGGTGGGGCCGACCCTCGCCCTCGCCCTCGATCGCGACGGCAAGCTCTTCCTGGACGGCGCGCCGGCCACCGCCGAGGACGCGCGCGAGGCGGTGCGGGCGGCCCTCGCGAGGAGCCGCGACGCGCGCGCGCTGATCAGCGCCGACCGGGCGGTGTCGCACGGGCGCGTCGTCGAGGTGATCGACCTCGTGAAGCGCGAGGGGCTCACCCGCTTCGCCATCGACGTGGAGCGCGCGGAGGACGCGGGCGGTTAGCCCGGGGGGAGCCGTGCCAGGAGCGAACGAGAGGGCCCGCGCCGGAGCGCGGGTGGTGCCGATGGTCGCGCTGTCGCTCGCGCTGCACGGCGCGGCCTGGGCGTCGATGGCGAGGCTGCGCCCGGCGCCGCCGCACGAGCGGATCGAGATCGAGGTCGTCGAGCACGCGCGGCCGAGGCCGCCGCCGGCCGCCCCGCCGCCCGCCGCGGAGCGGCCGAGGCCCGCCCGGCCCGAGGTCGCGCTGGCGCGGGCGCTCCCGCCTCCGCCCCTCGCCTCCGCCCCGCCCGCGCCCCCGCCCGCGCCCGGCGCCCCGAAGCCGCTGCCGCGCGTCGGGATCTCCCTCGGGTCCACGGTCGCCTCCGGCGCCTTCGCCGTCGGCGTCGGCAACACCCTGTACGGCAAGGCGAGCGAGGAAGCCGCCGATCCGCAGGCCGTGCGCCCCCTCGCGCCCGTCCCCGCCGCGCGGCTCTCGGCCATGCCGAGGCCGATCGACGTCCCGCGGATCGAGTACCCGCCCGACGCGCGGAAGGCCGGCGTCGAGGGGCAGGTCGTGCTCGCGCTCCGCCTCGACGAGCGCGGCGCCGTCACGGCGGTGCGGGTCGTCGAGGCGCCGTCGCCCGCGCTCGCCGCGGCGGCCGCGGAGGCCGCCCGGCGGTTCCGCTTCACCCCCGGCCTCCGGGACGGGGAGCCGGTCGCGACCGAGATACGCTACACCTGCACCTTCTACCTCGAGTGACGGAGCCGAGATGAAGCCCGCGAAGATCCTCCTCCTCCTGCTCGCCGCCGCGGCCGCGCCCGCGGCGCGGGCCGAGGAGGCCGCCCAGGGCGTCCTCACGCGGGCGCCGGCCGTCGTCGAGCCCGCCACCCCCGAGTACCCGGCGGAGGCGAAGGCGCAGGGGATCTCGGGCGAGGTGGTGCTCGAGCTCGACGTCTCGGCCGAGGGCGCGGTGATCGACGCGCGGCTCTCGAGCCCCGCCGGGCACGGCTTCGACGAGGCGGCGCTCGAGGCCGCCCGGAGGCTGCGCTTCTCTCCCGCGGAGATCGACGGGAAGCCGTCCGCCGTCACCCTCGAGTACCGCTTCCGCTTCGACGTGCCGCCCCCGCCACCCCCCCCGCGGCCGGTGGCGGTGCTGCGCGGCGTGGTCGTGGAGCGCGGCACGCGCAACCCGCTCGCGGGCGTCTCCGTCTCGGCGGGGGACCAGGCGACCTTCACCGACGGCGAGGGACGGTTCGAGCTCGCCGGCCTGCCGCCGGGGAGCGTGAAGGTGGTCGCGCTCGACCCGGGCCACCACCGCTTCGAGACGGAGGAGACGCTCGAGGAGGGGAAGGCGCTCGAGGTCCGCTACCACCTCCGGCGCTCGACCTCCGACCTCTACGAGTCGTTCGTGGTCGGCCAGCGCGAGAAGAAGGAGGTCACCTCCGTCACCATCACCTCGGGCGAGGTGACGCGCATCGCCGGGGTGTCGGGCGACACCGTCCGGGTGGTGCAGAACATGCCCGGCGTCGCCCGGGCGCCGGGCGGGTTCGGCATCCTCGTCGTGCGCGGGAGCAACCCCACCGACACCCGCTTCTACGTGGACGGGATGGAGGTCCCGCTCGTCTTCCACTTCGGCGGGCTCACGAGCGTCGTGCCCGCCGACCTCGTCGAGGCCGTGGACTTCGAGGCCGGGAACTTCGGTGTGCGCTACGGGCGCGCCACCGGCGGCCGGGTCGACCTGCGCACCCGCGATCCCGACGCGCGGCGCCTCCACCTCGTCGCCGACGGGAACCTGTACCACGCGCTCGCCATGGCCGAGGGGCCGGTCGGCGAGAACGTGTCGGTGGCCCTCGCCGCGCGCCGCTCCTACGCCGACGCCGTCATCTCGGCCGCCGCGCGCAGCTCCGACGAGATCGGCGTGGCGGTCGCGCCGCGCTACTACGACCTCCAGGGGAAGATCACCTGGCGCCCGACGCCCGACGACGCCCTGCGGCTCTCCTTCCTCGGCTCGGACGATCGCATGGAGCTCACCGACGTGGAGACCGGCGGGCTCGAGGACATGGACAGCCTCCGCATCGGGACGACGTTCGCGCAGGCCACCGCCTCCTGGGACCACCGCTTCTCCGAGACGGCGCGGGCGCGCCTCGCGGTGGCGCAGGGGGTGATCGACGTCTCGAACCACTTCGGCAGCTTCGGCTTCGAGCGCGACCGGATGCACGTGACGAGCCTGCGCGCGGAGGGGTCGCGCGACCTCGGACAGGCGCTCACGCTCGCGGCGGGGGTCGACTCGCGGTTCGTGCCGAACGCCTCGATCGTCGTCGAGTTCCCGGAGATCCCGCCCGCGAACCAGCTCCAGAACCCCGACGCCCCCACGTCGCGGATGGCCCTCGACCTCGACGCCATGGAGGCCGGGCTCTGGGCGGAGGCGACCTGGAAGCCCGTGGACGGCCTCTCGATCGTCCCCGGCGTGCGCGTGGAGCGCGAGGTGCTCATCAACACCATGCACTGGGTCGACCCGCGGCTCTCGGCGCGCTGGACCGTGCGGGAGGGCACGACGCTCAAGGGCGGCGCGGGGCTCTACCACCAGCCGCCCCTGCCCGTGTACCTCACGGACGAGTGGGGGAACCCGGACCTCCACGAGGAGGGGGCGTGGCACACCATGGTCGGCGCCGAGCAGCGGCTCTTCGGCCCGGTCACGCTCGACCTGCAGCTCTACTACAAGCGGCTCTTCGACCTCGCCCTCCCCACCGACGCCGTGGTCGAGCGCGACGGCGCGCGGGTGCCCGAGCGCTACACCAACGCCGGCACCGGCGCCGCCTACGGCGCGGAGCTGCTCCTGCGCTGGAACCCCGGCGGCCGCTTCTTCGGGTGGCTCGCCTACTCGCTCTCGCGCAGCGTGCGGGACCAGGACGTCGTGGGCGGGACGATCTCGCCGGGCGGCGACGCGTTCGATCAGCCGCACAACCTCGTCGCGCTCGGGACGGCGGAGCTGCCCGAGGTGTGGGACGGCCTCTCCGCCGGCTTCCGGGTGCGCTACTCGACGGGGAACCCCTACCGGCGCGTGCTCGGGGCGGTCTACGACGCCGACGGCGGCGCGTCCCAGCCGATCCTCGAGGCCTCCGCGTCGGAGCGCATCCCGGCCTTCTTCCAGCTCGACCTCCGCGTCGACAAGCGCTGGACGCACCGGAGCTGGATCCTCGCCGCCTACCTCGAGGTGCAGAACGCGACCAACCGCGAGAACCCCGAGCAGGTGGCCTACAACCACGACTACTCGGAGCGCGGCTGGATGACGGGCCTGCCGTTCTTCCCCTCCTTCGGCATCCGCGCCGAGTACTAGCCGGAGATCGCGCCATGAGACGATCGCTCTCGCTCTCCCTCGCCGCCCTCGCGGCCGCGGCCTGCTCCCCGGACTTCACGCCCGCGTCCCGCGTGGAGGGCCTCCGGGTCCTCGCCATCCGCGCCGACCCGCCCGAGATCGCGCCCGCGCCCGCGAGCGGGACGCCGGTGGCGCCGGACCGCGCGGCGCTCACCACGCTCGTCGTGCGGGCCGATCACGCCACGGATCCGACGCGGCAGACCACGGTCCTCTACCTCGCCTGCGTCCCGGTGCCGGGCGATCCCACCCCGAGCCCCTGCGTCGCGCTGGCGGGGCTCCGCGACCCCACGGAGGTGCTCGCGCAGGCGGCGCAGGCGAGCTGCGCGGCGGGCGGCGACGCGCCGGCCATCGCGTTCGCGGGCGTCGAGGTGTGCGAGGGGCGGGCCTGCGGGCCGGTGACCGTCGGCGGCGTGACGCTCCCGTCGCCCGAGCTGGTCCTGCCCGCGGGCTACGGCTTCGACGCCCTGCCGCCCGGCGCGCCCGAGCGCGCCCTCGGCGTCCAGGCGGAGCTGCTCGCCTTCGCGCTCGACGCCACGCCGGACGAGCTCGCCGCGGGCGGGGTCGGCGCCTGCCCCGCCGCCGACGTGGCCCCGCGGATCGCCGCGCTCTGGGCCGCGCGCGACCACGTCCTCGCGGTGAAGCGCGTCTGGATCCGCGGGCCCGAGGCCCCCGACGCGCCGAACGTGAACCCCGCGATCGACGACGTCGCCGCCGGGGGGGTCTCCCTCCCGGACGTCGTCGCGCCGGGGACCCACTGGCTCGCCCCGCTCTTGCCGGCGGGCGCCGACGACCTGCACCAGCCCTACACCGAGCTCGACGCGGCCGGGGTCCCCATCGCGCCCAGGCGCGAGGAGTGGGTCTACTCCTGGTTCAGCACGGTGGGCGACCTCGAGGACCTCCACACCGGCGACGGCGAGCAGGAGGAGTGGTCCGTCGCCGACCTCGGGGCGGCGACCGTCGCGGTGGTCGTGCGCGACCTGCGCGGCGGGACCGCGTGGACGGTGCGCGACGTGACCGTCGCCCCGTGAGGCGGGCCGGTCAGACCTGCCGGCGGGGGGGCCGCGCCTCGCTGTGGGCGATGACGAGCCGCTTCTCCAGCTCGCCGCCGATGTCGGCGAGGCTCTCCTCGTCCACGTGGCCCTCCGCGTAGGGGAAGACCTCGCGCTCCTCCCACCGGACGTGGCGCTCGAGGAGGTCGGCGAAGGCCTGGAGCTGCCCGCGCAGCTCGGCCGGGCGCGCCGTGCGGCCGGCGTCGATGAGCCGCGAGAGCTCGGCGTGCTCCGAGCACAGCCGCGCCATGTCGCCCTCGACGAGCCAGCGCCCGAGCAGCTCCTCCTCGGCCCGCCCGTGCGAGCGGAGCACCTGCGCCTCGAAGCGGCGCGCGAGCCCCTGCAGCCCCGGCAGGTCCTTGGGGGCGCCCGCCGACTCGGGGTGGCCGGCGAGCCCCTGCTTCAGCTGAAACGCGACGAGGAGCGCCTGGTGGTGTTCGCTCGAGAGGGGCTTCAGCTCGCGGGAGCGCTTCATGCCCCGATCGTCGTCCGGAAGGAGGGGGGCACGCAAGGGGAGCGCGTGTCCCGCGGCCGGGCGGCGCGTCCTCCGGGGACCGGGCGGCGAGAGGGTTGACGCTCCGCGTCGAGCCCACTAGATCAATCGGTCGACCGACCGATTCCCGAGTCGACGGGAGCGCGCCATGGGCACGAACGGATCCCTTCCCCCCGGCCGCCGCGCCGCGGTCGTCGCCGGCCTGCGCACGCCGTTCGTGAAGGCGGGCACCGACTTCCGCGGCCTCTCCGCGGTCGACCTGGGCGCGCTCGTCGTGAACGAGCTCGTCGTCCGCAGCGGCATCCCGCCGAAGGAGTTCGACCAGGTCGTGTTCGGGCAGGTGGTCCCCTCACCGACCGTCACCCTCATCGGCCGCGAGGTGGTGCTGCGCACCCAGCTGCCGCGCAGCGTGCAGGCGCACACCGTGGCGCGCGCCTGCGCCACCTCCATCCAGGCGACGACGGACGCCGCCGACCAGATCCGGCTCGGCCACTCGGACTGCGCCATCGCGGGCGGCGCCGAGTCCATCTCCGACGCTCCCATCTTCGCGTCCCGCCCGCTCGCGCAGGCGCTCGTCGAGCTCTCCCGGGCGAGGACGCTCCCGGACCGCGGCCGGATCCTCGCGCGCCTGCGCCCGCGGGACCTCGCGCCGGTGCCGCCCGCGCTCAAGGAGCCGACCACCGGCCTCACCATGGGCGAGAGCGCCGAGCTCATGGCGCAGCGGAACGGGATCTCGCGCGAGGCGCAGGACGAGCTCGCGTTCCGGAGCCACGCCCGCGCCGCCGAGGCGTGGGACGCCGGCCGCTTCGACGCCGAGGTGATGCACGTCCCCGTGCCGCCCCGCTACGAGCGGACGAGCGCGCGGGACAACGTCGTCCGCAAGGACACGACCGTGGCGGCGCTCGCGCAGCTCAAGCCGGTGTTCGACCGGAAGTACGGCACCATCACCGCCGGCAACTCCTCGCCGCTCACCGACGGGGCCGCCGCCCTCGTCGTCATGAGCGAGGAGAAGGCGCGCGCCCTCGGCCTCGTGCCCCTCGGCTTCGTCCGCTCCTACGCATACGCCGCCCTCGACCCGCGCGACCAGCTCCTCCAGGGGCCGGCCTACGCCGCGCCGATCGCCCTCGACCGGGCGGGGCTCGGCCTGCGCGACATGGACCTCGTGGACATGCACGAGGCCTTCGCCGCGCAGGTGCTGTCGAACCTCCAGGCCTTCGCCTCGAAGGCGTTCGCCGAGAAGGAGCTCGGCCGCGCCGCGCCGCTCGGCGAGATCGACCCGGCCCGGCTCAACGTGAACGGCGGGTCCATCGCGCTCGGCCACCCCTTCGCCGCCACGGGCGCCCGCATGATCCTCCAGACCCTCCGCGAGCTCGGCCGCCGCGGCGGGCAGCACGCGCTGCTCACGGTGTGCGCCGCGGGCGCCGTGGGGGCCGCGATGGTCCTGGAGCGCGAGTGACCGCCGCAGGGAGGACGCGATGATCACGGCACCGGACGTCTCCCCGGAGTCCCGCAACTTCCGCGTCGAGGTGAAGGACGGCGTCGCGACGCTGCTCCTCGACGAGCCCGGCGAGAGCGTGAACGTCGTCGAGCCCGGCGCGATGCTCGAGCTCGAGCGGCTCCTCGGCGGCCTCGCGAAGGACCCGGCGGTGAAGGCGGTCGTCCTCGCCTCGGGCAAGAAGGACGGCTTCGTCGCGGGCGCCAAGATCGACCTGCTCCAGGGGCTCGCCTCGGCGGCGGACGCCGAGAAGCTCGCCCGCGAGGCGCAGGGCGCCTTCGACCGGCTCGAGCGGTGGCCCAAGCCCCTCGTCGTCGCCATCCACGGCGCCTGCCTGGGGGGAGGCCTCGAGTGGGCGCTCGCGTGTCACTACCGCGTCGCGTCGGCCGACCCGAGGACGCAGCTCGGCCTCGTCGAGGTCCAGCTCGGGCTCATCCCGGGAGGCGGCGGGACGCAGCGGCTGCCGCGGCTCGTCGGGATCCAGGCAGCCCTCGACCTCATCCTCGCGGGCAAGACCGTGAAGGCGAGGAAGGCGCTGAAGCTCGGCCTCGTCGACGAGGTGGTGCCGCCCGCCCTGCTCCTCGCCGTCGCGCGCGAGCGGGCCGCGGCCCTCGCCGCGGGGAAGCTCCGCAGGCCCCGCGGCCGGCGCCGGCAGGGCGCGGTCGAGGCCGTGACCCGCGCGGCGCTCGAGGAGAACTTCCTCGGGCGCGAGGTCCTCTTCCGCCAGGCGCGCAAGGCGGTGCTCGCCAAGACGAAGGGGCACTACCCGGCGCCGCTGCGCGCCCTCGACGCCGTGGAGCACGGCTACCAGAAGGGCTTCGCGAGGGGGCTCGAGCGCGAGGCGCGGCACTTCGGCGAGCTCGCCGTGTCGCCCATCGCCCACCGGCTCATGGAGATCTTCTTCGCGACGACCGCGCTCAAGAAGGACAACGGCACGGACGATCCCGCGGTGAAGGCGCGGCCGGTGGAGCGCGTGGGCGTGCTCGGCGGCGGGCTCATGGGCAGCGGCATCGCCTACGTCACCGTGAACGCCGGGCTGCCGGTGCGCGTGCGCGAGAAGGACGACGCCGCGGCGGCGAAGGCGCTCGGGGCCGTGCGGGCCGTCCTCGACGAGCGGGTGGAACGCCGCTCCATCGACCGCCTCGAGCGCGCCGAGAAGATGCGGCTCCTCACCGCGGCCACCGACTGGTCCGGCTTCGCCGCGGTGGACGTCGTGATCGAGGCCGTGTTCGAGGACCTCGCGCTGAAGCAGGAGATGGTGCGCGCCTTCGAGGCGGTGAACGCCGACGGCCTCTTCGCCTCGAACACCTCGTCGATCCCCATCGCGCGGATCGCCGAGGCCTCGCGGCGCCCCGAGCGCGTGCTCGGGATGCACTACTTCTCGCCGGTGAACAAGATGCCGCTCCTCGAGGTGGTGGTGACGGAGCGGACCTCGAAGGAGGCGACCGCCACCGCGGTCGCCCTCGGCAAGCGGCAGGGGAAGACCGTCATCGTGGTGCGCGACGGGCCGGGCTTCTACACGAGCCGCGTCCTCGGTCCCTACATGAACGAGGCGGTGCGGCTGCTGCTCGACGGCGCGGCGGTGGACGAGGTCGATCGCGCCCTCGTCGCCTTCGGCTTCCCCGTCGGCCCGTTCACGCTCGCCGACGAGGTGGGCATCGACGTCGCCGCCAAGGTCGGCCACATCCTGCACGACGCCTTCGGCGCGCGCATGGAGCCGCCGCCCGCCCTCGACCCGTTCGTCGCGGCGGGCCGCCTCGGCCGCAAGGCGCGCAGGGGCTTCTACACCTACGGCGGCAAGGAGAAGCGCGTCGACGAGACGGTCTACGACCTGCTCCCCGGCGGCCGGACGCGGCAGACGTTCCGCGCGGACGAGCTGCAGGACCGGCTGGTCCTCCCCATGGTGAACGAGGCCATCCGCTGCCTGGGCGAGGGGATCCTTCGCAGCGCGCGCGACGGCGACGTCGGCGCGGTGTTCGGCCTCGGCTTCCCGCCGTTCCGCGGCGGGCCCTTCCGCTTCGCGGACGCGCTCGGGACGGGCGCGCTCCTCGCGAAGCTCGAGGCGCTGCGCGCGCGCCACGGCGAGCGGTTCGAGCCGGCGCCGCTGCTCGTCGAGCTCGCGAAGCGCGGCGCGGCGTTCCACGCGTGAAGGGCGTCCGGCGCGAGCCGGATGCTGACCGCTCCGGTCACCATTGCGCCATATTTGCGCGGAAGGCAAAAAGCCGCGCGATAAACGCGCCTTGACCCGCGTTCAGTAGACAAATTGCCGCATCCCTTGCGCGCGCCGAGGTCGGCTCGAAGGCCCCTGCGGCGTTTTGTTGCACGCGTCCCGTAAACCTCAATTGTGACCGATGGTTATGCGGCGCGCGAGCCCGTTTCTCTCTGGCCCGCCGCGCGCGAGAATTTCGCGCGACTCAACCATCGGTAACCAGGGCTGTTTTCGCCATTCTGGCGCGATCCATTGACCGCCCCGCGCTTGCCCATTTTCATGCGTCAAGTCGGGGGTTTGGCTGTGATCCTTCACACAACTGACGCGGAGCAATGACACGATGAGTAACTACACCATGAGGCGCGCGAGCGCGGTGTTCACCGCCGCGCTTCTCGCACTGGCAGGTTGTTCGGGTGAGGACGGCTCGCCGGGCGCGCAGGGCCCGAGCGGCCCCGCCGGCGACACGGGCCCTGGCGGCCCGACCGGTCCGAGCGGCCCGACGGGCCCGAGCGGTCCGAGCGGTCCGACCGGCCCGATCGGCACGGTGCCGCTGACCGCAGAGAGCTGCGCGCTCTGCCACGGCGCCGGCCAGCTCGCCGAGGCGAGCCCGCTCCACGACGCCGTCGCGTCGCCGCTCCTCGCGAAGGGCTCGGTCCAGATCCTCTCCGCCGACTTCACGGCCGACGGCACCGGCGCCGTGAAGCCGACCATCACCTTCCAGGTGAAGGACCGCAACGGCACGCTCGTCGAGAACTGGGGCGCGTTCAACTTCACCGTCGCCCAGCTCGTGCCGCGCACCGCGACGGCGCCCGAGCACTGGCAGAACTTCATCAACGCCGCGCCGACGGCGAACTTCAACGCCATCGCGCCGAGCCGCGAGGCGGGCGGCGGGAGCGTCTCGAGCCCGACCGCGGGCGGCGTGTTCAGCTACGACGCGGGCACGAAGACCTACTCGTACCAGTTCGGCACGAACATCGCCGCCGCGCCGGCGCCGGCCGTCGCATTCGACGCGAACGCCACGATCCGCATCGGCCTGCAGGTCACGACCTACGCGACCGGCCTCGTCACCCCGGCCTACGACATGGCGAACGGCGTCGCCGACTTCGTCCCGTCCGCCGCCACGACGCCGCTGCCGGCGCTCGCGCGCGAGATCGTGAAGACCGACGCGTGCAACGGCTGCCACGGCAGGCTCACCGTCCACGGCCGGCGCGTGGAGGTGAACTACTGCGCCACCTGCCACAACTACGCCCTGACGGACGACGCCGCCCGCTCGGGCGACCTCACCGTCTTCATCCACCGGATCCACGGCGGCGAGAAGCTCGCGAACCCGACGGCGCCGCTCCTCGCCGGCATCGTCCCGGAGGAGATCACCTACCCGCAGAACATCATCAACTGCGGGACGTGCCACACCGGCGCGAGCGGTGACCGCTGGAACACGAAGCCGAGCCGCCACGCCTGCACGAGCTGCCACGACGACGTCTCGTTCGTGTCGCCCGCCCCCGCCGGCATGACGCTCCACGCCGGCGGCGCGCTCGCCGACGACGGCGCGACCGAAGGCACCTACCCGGCCTGCAACAGCTGCCACACGGCGGCGGCCATCCGCGCGGCGCACACGCTCCCCGCCGAGGAGGAGGCGAAGAAGCTCCTGCCGATCATCGACACGGTGACGAGCACCGGGCCGGGCCAGTTCCCCCAGGTGAAGTTCCGCATCGTCGACCCCACCAACTCGAACGCCACGTACCAGCTCACGAACGCGTACTTCACGCAGAGCGGCGGCGCCTCGAGCCTCACCATGCTCATCGCGATCCAGAACCGCGACTTCAAGAACGAGGGGCTCGGGCAGGCCTTCGGGCAGCCGGTGAACATCAACCTGCTCTCGCCCCCGGCCGGCGCGCTGACCGGCCCGGACGGCGCGGGCGCGTACACCCTCACCTCGAACGTCGCCATCCCGGCGGACGCCACCGGGCAGGGGTCGGTGTCGATCCAGGGCCACCCCGCCTTCGACCCGGACGGCACGGCCACGAAGTACGGCGTGCTCCGCATCCCCATGAAGAACGCCTCGAAGGCGTTCGCCATCACCGGCACGACCGCGACGGCGCGCCGGACGGTGGTGGACATCGCGAAGTGCAACAAGTGCCACGCGAACCTGAGCCTCCACGGCAACAACCGGACGGGTGACATCACCACCTGCACGATGTGCCACAACACGGAGGCCACCGACGGCTCGAGGCGCCCGAACTACACGACGGCGGGTACGCCCGGCGTGGACGGCAAGCTCGAGGAGGGGATCGACTTCAAGTACATGATCCACTCCATCCACGGCACGGCGCTCGGCAACGGCATCGTGGTCTACGGGTACGGCGGCTCGGTGAACGACTTCAGGGACGTCACCTACCCGCAGGTCGCGTCCAACTGCCTCGCCTGCCACAACGCCGGCACCTACCTCCAGCCGCTCGCGCCGACGAGCACGCTGGCGGGCGCGAACGGCACGACGGTCTTCGCCGGCGCCGACCGCACCGGGACCGCGGACAACCTCCGCACCACGAAGTACAAGGCCACCTGCGGCGCGTGCCACGGGACCGGCACGCAGCAGTCGCACATCCAGCAGAGCGGCGGCGCGACGGGCGTCACGCAGGCCGAGATCGACGCGGTGAACTAGGCGTCGAGCCTCTGTCGAACCCCGGCGGGGGCGGGCTCCGGCTCGCCCCCGCCGTTCGTTTTCCGGGGTCCGGGAGGAGTGCTCCGCCCTTCTTCATGTGTGCCCAGCATGGGCGTGACTGACCGTGCGCTAGGCGATCGAGGCGGCCGGAGCGCGCGTCGGGTACCTGCCGCCCTACTCGCCGGAGCTGAACCCGATCGGCGCCGTCAGAACGCGACGTCCACCACGACCGTGGTGCCTTCGGGCCCCGGCGTGTTCTGGTAGTAGCTCAGCGCCGGCACGAGCACGGCGTGAAGGGTCCCCTGCGGCGGCGACAGGCTCGTGTAGACGACCGTCGCCTCGCTCGCGAGGAGGCTGGGAGCGGCGACGTACCCGCCGACGGCGGCCCCGACGTCCACCCGCCCCGACAGCCCGGTCGCGCCCCCGCCGAACCCGACGGGCGTCCCCACCTCGACGCCGGGCGCGACTTGCACCGCCACCTCGGCCGTCGCGCCCTCGGCGCTCCCGTGGAGCCGCAGCTCGCGCTTACCGTCGTCCTCGCTCCAATGGAGCCACTCGCCCTCGAGCGCGATGGCCCCACTCCAAGCCCCGGACACGATCATCGTCGCGGCGAGCGGGCCGCGGTCGGGCTGCGGCTCGCAGCCGCTGCAGGCGCCCGGCGCGGGGCTGTCGGCACAGAACAGCGCGCAGGTCGGGAGAAGGAGGACCATGCTGCGCCATCTGCGAATCCGCATCGTGAACTCCGCGCTTGCGTCGCTCGGGTCTGATGACCGCCGGCGAGTCCTGTAGCACGGATGGCGACATCACTCCGGCTTCGCAGGTGGTCATGCCCGGCGTGGCGCTCCAAGGCTACTTCACGCAGACGACGCCGAGCAGCGCCCGGCATGCCCCCTCGGCGTTCCGGGGCGTAGCCGGCGATCCGCAGCGGCGCGTGGCGGTCAACAGCGCGAATTGCCTCAACTGCCACGAGGCCCCGAGCTGCACGGCGGCAACCGGGTCAACAACGTCCAGGTCTGCGCGAGGGGGACCGTCCCGAGCCTGACGGACGAGGTGAAGAACCCACGGCGGCGCCTGCAGCGGCTGCCACACGAGCGTTCTCTCCACGGGCCACATGCAGCAGATGGGCGCCGGCTTCGAGACCCGCGGTACGGTCCTCGACAACCGCTAGCGACGCGCTGATTGCAGAACCCCGGCGGGGGCGGGCTCCGGCTCGCCCCCGCCGTTCCTTTTCCGCCTCGCGAGGGGAGTGAGAGCGCGCCGGGGCCCCGCCGATGCGTCCGCGCGGGTGCGGCCAATTGTCGCGAGTTGACGCTGAGTATGTGGCAATCTGGCGCAGGGCTTCGCGCCCGACCCTTGGCGCACCGCGAGCGATTCTCCTGTTGCGCCGAGGGGTTGCCTCACCGTGCGACAGACTGTCACACCCACGGTGCACCCCGCTGCGCGCCGATGTGCGCACGCGCGGGGCCTTCGCGAAACGCGCTGATATCAGGGCGAAAGCTCGCGGCCCGGCGGTGGGACGCGCTCCGCGTGAAGTGCTCGCGTGTGCGCAGGACTTCGCCGTGAGTGCGAGAAACGGCGAAATCCGCAAGAGGTCCGCTTGTTGACGAAGCCCCCTCCAGGGGCTTTCATGCCCGCCAGCCGTTGCCTCGCCGATTGCCATTTCCTCAACGATTGCCGGAGATCAAACGAATGCCATCTGTCAGCTGGAAGCGACTGGGATCCCTCCTGCTCGCCGCCGCGCTCGTCACCGCGGGCTGCTCGGGCGAGGACGGAAACACCGGGGCGCAAGGCCCGCAGGGTGACGTCGGCCCGACGGGTCCGCAGGGCGACGTCGGCCCGACCGGTCCGCAGGGCGACGTCGGCCCGACCGGTCCGACGGTCCCACGGCCCGACCGGTCCTGCCGGGCAGGATCTCGTGGCGACGGCCAAGCCCGAGTCGTGCTCGGTTTGCCACGGCAGCGCCGGCGCCCAGCACCAGGCGATCTACGACATGTACACGGACGCCCCGACCCTCGTGGCGACGATCAACTCGGTCGTGAGCACCCCGAAGGGCACGGATCCCGAGACGTACGACGTGCTGGCGACGTTCACGCTCACGAAGAACGGCGCTCTGTACGGCGACGCGACGCTCTCCACGATGAGCCAGAAGCGCTACACGGCGACGAAGTACGATCCGGCGACGAAGGACTTCGACACCGCCTCCGCGATCACCTTCGGGACCCTGACCCAGGTCGGCGACGGCCAGTACACGGTCAAGGCCGCCGGGGCGAAGTTCGCGCCCGAGAGCGCGGGCACGAACGCGTTCGTCTACTTCTACTTCGGCGAGGGCCCGACCCTCATCCCGGCGGCGGGGCACTACAACCTCTTCGACAACGTCGCGAGCGTGGCCAAGGTCTACGGGACCGTCGACTACGCCTCCTCGGCCAACGTCTCGGCCTGCGAGAAGTGCCACGGCGCGCCGTACATGAAGCACGGCTACCGCGCGGCCAAGGTCGCCGGGCTCCCGGACTTCGTGGCCTGCAAGGCGTGCCACACCGATCAGCGCGTCGGCACGGACTTCGACTGGCAGGTGCTGGCGGATGATCCGGCCACGCTCGCCTCGCTCACCCTGAGCGGGACGGTGGCCGCGGACTGGAAGGTCGATCCGGGTCTCGCGGTGTCGCAGAAGTACCTCTACACCGCGAACGTCATGAACGACACGCACATGTCGCACGCGATGGAGTTCGCCTACCCCCAGTCGATGGCGAACTGCGTGACGTGCCACGAGGGCAAGCTCGGCTCCATCCTCACGGCCGCCAACTTCACGCTGACGACCTGCAAGAGCTGCCACCCCGTGACGGCCGCGGACGGCACCGACGCGAAGCGCGCGCCGGCGCTGACGAGCGTCATCCCCGCCGGGCACTTCGACCTCGGCGATCTCTACAACTACACGGGCATGGCGTGTAACACCTGCCACTCGGACGGGAACGCCCTGATCAAGTTCAGCGCGATCCACACCGGCTACGACAAGGTCATCTACGCGGACACCGCCGGCACGAGGTATTCGGAGGCATTCACGGCGGCCATCACGAACGCCTCGATCGCCGGCAACGTCCTCTCGTTCTCGGTGACCGTGACCGAGAACACCGACGTCGCGGGCGTCTCCGTCGCGGACCTCGCCCCTCTGTTCTACGTCGCCCCGTACGGCTACGACACGAAGGATTTCGTGGTTGGCGCGGTCAACCAGGACACCGCGGCGGCGATCAAGACGGGCTGGACGGTCACGCCGAGCGAGACCACCACGACCAAGACCTGGGCCGTGACGGTGGACCTTGCCACCGCCGCTACGACGTGGGCGACCCGGCTGGCGGCCTGCCCGGCTCCCCCGGAGGTCCAGCCGGCGGGGTGCGGCTCCATCAGGCGGCTCGAGCTCGGCGTGCGTCCGAAGCTGACGAGGACGTTCGCCGGCGACACGACGGCGACGACGCTCGCGACCGACATGGTCACGAAGACGTTCGACCTCGGCGGGAACGCGTTCGCCGACTTCTACGCGCCGATCGTCAACCCGGCGAAGTGCAACACGTGCCACGACGCGCTCGCGACGACCTTCCACTCGCCTGACCGGGGCGGGAGCGTCGTCGGCTGCCGTCTGTGCCACGTCTCGCTGAGTGGCGGCTCGCACCTCGAGATGCAGTCGCGGTCGATCGACTCGTACATCCACGCGATCCACTCGATGCAGGTGTTCGACCTCGGGGACATCTCGAACAACGTCCCGGTGTGGGACTTCACCAATCCGGTGGAGGCGATGGAGTACAACCACCACGTCGAGTCCACCTACCCGAACTTCACGCTCCTCAACTGCGAGTCCTGCCACAACGAGAAGACGTACGAGGTCCCGAGCAATGCCAAGTCGCTCCCGGGGCTCCTCTCGAAGGCGGATACGGCCAACGGGTGGGACAGGAACATCGGCGCCGTGCCGGCCTATGTCACCGGTCCTGCGTCGAGGGCCTGCGGCTCGTGCCACCGGGCCGAGCTGATCAACGAGGACGACGCGAACGGGCTCGCGTCCTTCAACGAGCACACCGGGATGTTCGGCTACATGCTCGACGCGACCACGAACGCCAGCGGCGTCCTCGACGCCGCGATCACGAAGATCATGGCGGTGTTCCAGTAGACGAGATGGGCGAGGCGGGCTCCGGTCCGCCTCGCCCGTCGTGAAGTTTGAAAGCATGACGAGGCGAGCGGACCTCCGCTCGCCTCGTCGCATTTTCGACGCCCCTCGCGGCGCCGCCCGCGCCCGCCCGGGTTCACCCGTCGGGATGTTCACCGAACGTGTCGAGGAGCCCGCGGCTCGCCGGCTCCGCGGTCCGCGGAGGGCGCGTGAGAGCCTCGCGGCCCGGAGCTGGTGCTCACGAAGAATGCGGTTAATCGTCGCTCCGTGCGCTATTGGAGTGCGACCGATCATCGCAACCACGAAATGGTCAACCTCGTTGGATTGTCGCGAGGATGATCAATGACTGCGCGGCGTTCGGTTCACGTGAGGTGAATTGTCACGCGTCGCCGTCGCCGGGACGCTCGCGCCCTCCGTGCGGTCGAGTTCGTCACGAAAGGCCTGGTCATCACTGCAATCGCCGTCGCAGCGAACCGCGGCCGCGGCCCGGCGGTCGCATGCGCGGATCGGCGCGCCGTGCGCGGCGAGCCGCGGCGGCGCCGGGCGAGGCAGGTCGCGCATTGACGCCATTCCCTTCAGGGTCTCTCATGCGCCCGTTCGCAGCTCCCGCACGATTGATGCTCCGAAACGACTCCGAAGGGGACAAGACGAATGGCATCGTTCAGCTGCAGGCGAATGGGTTCGCTCCTGCTCGTGGTCGCGCTCGCGATCGCGGGCTGCTCGGGCGAGGACGGAGACACCGGGGCGCAGGGTCCGCAGGGGGACGTCGGCCCGACGGGGCCGCAGGGTGACGTCGGTCCGACCG
The DNA here is from genome assembly GCA_963737085.1 of uncultured delta proteobacterium. Taxonomy (GTDB): domain Bacteria; phylum Myxococcota; class Myxococcia; order Myxococcales; family Anaeromyxobacteraceae; genus Anaeromyxobacter. The sequence goes on along the minus strand of CAVTRR010000009.1, from coordinate 193,591 downwards.
GCCCGACGGGTGCGACGGGTCCGCAGGGCGACGTCGGCCCGACGGGGCCGCAGGGTGACGTCGGTCCGACCGGCCCGACGGGTCCGCAGGGCGACGTCGGCCCGACGGGGCCCACGGGTCCGACCGGCCCCGCGGGCGCGGACGCCCCGATCCCGCCGGCCTTCTACAACGTCTTCGAGCGGGCGCCGGTCTCGACCGAGGGCGGCATCGCGGCGCTCCACGGCGAGGCCGTCGTGATCGCCGAGGACGAGCTGCAGGGCGCCCCGGCGAACCCGAAGTACCTCGCGAACATCGCCATCACCGGCGCGTCCGTGGACGCCGCCGGCGTGCCCTCCGTCACGTTCACCGTCAAGGACGGCACCACGGCGGTCGCCGGGCTCACGACCGCCAGCGCCAGCATCTTCAAGCTCGTCCCGCCCCGCAACGGCCGCAGCTACGACGCGTGGGTCCCGTACATCTACCGGAGCGGCCGGACCGTGAACGCCGGCTACCGCGAGAGCACCTCGACGGCCGGCGCCTCCCTCGTGGAGAACAGCCCCGGCAACTACACCTACACCTTCGCCACGAACCTCAACACCGCGCACTACGTGGTGCCGGCCACGACCCTCGTCGGCTACGAGCCCGCGCTCACGCACCGCGTGAGCGTCTACCTCGGCGGCCACGCGGGTCCCACGGGCGAGGCGGACTTCGACTTCGTGCCGGCCGGCGGCGCCGTCACCGAGACCCGCAACATCGTCCAGACCGCGGCCTGCAAGAAGTGCCACGGCTACGAGTTCCACGGCCACGGCGGCGACCGCGTCACGGTGGAGGGCTGCAACACCTGCCACAGCCCGGACAGCGCGATGGTGAACGACGCCGAGGACGGCGGCGCCACCGAGACGATCGAGATGCAGGTCATGATCCACAAGATCCACGCGGGCCGCGAGCTGGCGAGCGCGCCCGGCGCGGACGGCGTGTTCTTCGACGATCCGGCCACGCTCGCCGACGAGTCGGCGGACAACGGCCTGACGAGCGCCAGCGGCGTCCCGTACACGGTCGGTGACGTCAACGCGACGTGGCGGTCGGCGGCGTTCCCGGCGAACATCGAGAACTGCCAGGCGTGCCACACCGGCACCGGCGAGGACGTGGACAACTGGAAGACCGTCCTCTCCCGCGCGTCCTGCGGCTCCTGCCACGACGACATGACCTGGTCGACCCACTGGGGCGTCACGGACGACTCCGCCTGCGCCGGCTGCCACCGGACCGGCGGGTTCGCGCCTCCGGCGGACCAGGCCCACGCCTTCACGACGAAGGACATCCACAACGTCCCCGAGTTCGACATCAGCGTGACCACCTCGGCCCCGCTCAACGGGCAGTTCTACGACGCGGGCGAGAAGCCGCTCGTCACGATCGTCCTGACGGCGAAGGAGACCGACGCCGCGGCCGGGTACGTGGCGGGCCAGCCGATCGACCACACCAAGGTGGTCGAGGATCCGTCCGGCGAGGGCTGCGTCGCGAACGCGACGAACACGGCCTGCACCAACGCCGCCGACGGCCTGTTCCGGAGCGCGAACCTGTACGTCGACGGTCCGCGCGCGAAGCGCATCGCGGTCCTGACCACCGCCGCGCGGGCGAAGGTGAGCAGCGCGACGGCCGGCCCGTGGGACCTCAGCGCCGGCGGGCAGCTCCACGTCGTCGTGGACGGCGGCAACTTCATCGTGAAGTTCGGTCACATGGGGGAGGACGTGCTCATCCCCGGTGACTTCACCGTCACGGTGCCGGACGGCGCGCTCGGTGCCGCGGCCACCGCCGCCGACGTCGCCGCGTGGCTGAACGGCGACGCCGCCGAGTTCGAGTACAACGAGCGCGTCTTCGCGTTCAAGGACCGCGCGCTCGCCTACGACGAGGGCGGCAGGCTGTCGATCCGGACCCGCGCCGTCGGCACGTTCAACCCGACGATCCAGATCCCGGAGACGGCGAAGGCCCTCGGGCTCTTCACCGACACCGCGGTCAAGATCGCCGGCTCCTCCGTCCAGGTCCGCCAGCGGGCGAACCCCGCGCTCAACGATCCCAAGGCGGCCTGGACGACGGGGAGCATCACGTACGAGCTCGACCCGGTCGACGACCTCGTCCCCGGGACGTACATGATCAACGTCGAGTTCGCGGATCGCGGGCGCCCCAGCGTCGCGGCGAACTACCGCACGCCGTCGATCGCGGTGGCGACGTTCCAGGTGAAGCAGGCGGCCGACGAGAAGCCGGTGGCCGACAACTGCACCTCGTGCCACTGGAGCTCCAACGAGGTCGGCCAGGGCGTCGGGTTCACGCTCGACCCCGTCCGCCACAACAAGCCGTTCAACGCGCAGGCGCTCGACCAGTGCGGCGGCTGCCACGACTACGCCTCGGGCGAGACGGTCGCGGCCCGCACCTGGACGCTCGGGGGCGGGACGAAGCCGATCTCGAAGCGGGTCCACGCCGTCCACGACGGCGCGAACCTCCAGTTCCCGGTGCTCACGGTCGACCACGAGGACACCACCTCGTACGGCCGCAGCTGGGCGATCACCTACCCGATGGACGTCCGCAACTGCGAGTCCTGCCACACGGCGGCGACGAGCGGCACGTGGAAGACCATCCCGGGCCGCCTCGCCTGCATGGGCTGCCACGACACGACGTCGGCCACGGCGCACATGAAGTTCCAGGTCTGGGATCCGACCCCCACCGCTCCCTGGAGCGGCGACGAGGCGGAGACCTGCGCGGTCTGCCACTAGCGAGACGGCCGCCGGGCGTGCCGAGCCGACGCCCGGCGGCGGGTTGATGATCCGGGGGAGGGGCGGCATCATCGGTGCCGCCCCTCTCTTTTCGTCCCTCCCCGAGGTGATTCCTTGAGCACGCCGACCCGCCCCGTCCTCGTCCTCGTCACGATCGCCGCTCTCGCAGGCTGCGGCGAGCGCCGGAGGCCGGCCGACGCCGGCGCGAGCGGCGTCGTCGCGACGGTGAACGGCGCCGCCCTGACGGACCGCGATCTGGAGCACCGCGGGAGGGGCGCCGCCATGGCGGGCGCGCCCGGCCACGAGGCGGCGGCCGCGAACGTCCTCGAGACGCTCGTCCGCGACGAGCTCGTCGCCCAGAAGGCCGTCGAGCTCGGGCTCGACCGGGACGAGGAGTACCGCCGCAAGGTCCGGGACCTCGAGGCGCAGCTCCGCGCGTTCCAGCGGCAGCAGCTGGCGGTCCTCCTCCGCAGCCACGTCCGGGAGCGCGCCGCGGTGACGGAGGCGGAGGCGCGGGCCTGGTTCGATCGGAACGCCGACTCCGTCCGCGCGAGGCTCCACGTCCTCCAGATCCTCCGCAAGGGCGACCGCGCCGAGATCGTCCGGGACCGCGAGGACGTGGTGGCGGGGACGCCGTTCGAGGAGGTGGCGGCGAGGCGCTTCCCCGGCCTCCCCGCGAGCGTCAGGGCCCCCTGGGACCTCGGCGAGCTGCACTGGAGCCAGCTCCCGCCGGCGTGGCGGGGCGTCGTGGATCGGCTCGAGCCCGGCCAGGTCTCCGAGGTCGTCGAGGGGGAGAACGACCGGTTCTGGGTGGTCAAGCTGGCGGGCAAGCGGATCGATCCGGGGATCACGTTCGAGACCGAGAAGGACCGGATCGTCGAGACCCTGCGCCAGCGGAAGGCCCAGGAGCTCTACGACGGCATGCTGGCGGAGATGAAGGGCAAGGCGCGGATCGTCTACACGAGGTAGGCCGGCGCCCCCGCCGGCGCCTGGGCGCCGCGGGCGCGGGTCGACTAGGATGCGCGCGAGGCCTCCGTGAAGCTCCGCCGCGTCCTGCCGCTCGTCATCGGCTTCGTCTTCGTCCCCGCCGCGCTCATGCTGACGGTGGGGATCCTGATCCTCGTCTACGGCTCGGTCGCCCGGGACTACCTGTTCGGCGGCCTCATCCTCGCCCTCGTCACGACCACCATCGCCGGGACCGCGGCGACCGTCGCGGTGCTCGCCCGCGAGGCGCGGCTCGCGAAGCTCCAGACCGACTTCGTGAACAAGGTCTCCCACGACCTGCGCACGCCCCTCACCTCCATCCGCATGTTCGTGGAGACGCTCCAGCTCGGAAGGCTGCAGGACGCGGCGCGCCAGGCGGAGGCGCTGGAGATCATCTCCGAGGAGACGGCGCGCCTGTCCGGCCTCATCAACCGGCTCCTCGACTGGGCGCGCATGGAGTCCGGGCGCCGCAGCTACGAGCTCCGGCGCGAGCCGCTGGAGCCCATCGTGGACGCCGCCCTCGCCGCCTTCGGGCCCCAGCTCCTCGCCGCGAAGGTCGAGCTGAAGCGGACCGTCGCGGCGGACCTCCCCTCGGTCCTCGCCGACCGCGACGCGCTCGCGGAGGCGCTCCTCAACCTCCTCAACAACGCCTTCAAGTACACCGGCCCGGACAAGCGGATCGAGGTGCGCGCGAGCCGCGCCGGCCCCACCGTGCTCGTGTCGGTCACCGACAACGGGCCGGGGATCGCGCCGCGGGAGCACAAGCGGATCTTCGACAAGTTCTACCGGGGACGGGATCCGCTCTCGCGCTCGATCGAGGGGACCGGCCTCGGCCTCTCGATGGTGAAGCACATCGTCTCGGGCCACGGCGGGAGGGTGAGCGTCGAGAGCGAGCTCGGGCGCGGCGCCACCTTCACGATCGCGCTGCCCGCGCTGGAGCCGCGCTGATGGCCGAGAAGATCCTCGTCATCGAGGACGACCCGTCGATCCTCCGCGGGCTGCAGCTGAACCTCGGGATGGAGGGGTACCTCGTCCGCTCCGCCTCCGACGGCGAGACGGGCCTCGCCCTCGCGCGCACCGAGAAGCCGGACCTCGTCGTGCTGGACGTGATGCTGCCGCGCATGGGCGGCCTCGAGGTCGTCCGCGAGATCCGCAAGGAGGACCCCGACCTGCCCGTCCTCATCCTCTCCGCGAAGGGGCAGGAGGCGGACAAGGTCGCCGGCCTGCGCTTCGGCGCCGACGACTACATCGTGAAGCCGTTCGGCCTGAAGGAGCTGCTCGCCCGCATCGACGCCGTGCTCCGGCGCCGGCGCGCCCGGGGCGAGACCGGCCCGAGCCGGGCGCTGAAGCGGGCGGGAAACGTCGAGCTCGACCTCGACGCGCGCAAGGCGACCGCCGCCGGCAACGTCCTCGAGCTGACGAGCCGCGAGTTCGACCTGCTCGCCTGGTTCGTCACGCACCCCGACCGCGTCTTCTCCCGCGAGCAGCTCATGGAGGCGGTGTGGGGCTCGCGCTACTTCGGCACGGCGCGGACCGTCGACAACTTCGTCGCGCGGCTGCGCGCGCACATCGGCGACGACGCCGAGAACCCCCGCCACCTCGAGACGGTGCGCGGCGTCGGCTACCGCTTCAACCCCTGAGCGCCGCGGCGGCGCCCCGCACCACCGCCTCGTCCTCCCACGGCATCACCGTGCGCGGGTCGAGCACCACGCGGTCGTCCTCGATGCGCGCCACGACGGGCGGATCGCCCGCCCGCAGGCGGGCGAGGAGCCGGTCGGGCGCGGCGCCGGGCGCGAGGGCGAGCACGGTCGTGGGGAGCGTCACCTCGGGGAGCGAGCCGCCGCCCACCGCGGAGGTGCTCTCCCGCAGCTCGCAGCCGGCGCCGGCCGGGCCGAGCGCCGCGAGCCAGCCCTGCGCCCGCTCGCGGAGCGCCTCGGGGGAGAGGGCGATCGCGCGCCAGATGGGGATCTTCGCCGTGGCCTCGCCGCGCTCGTAGTGGCCGAGCGTCGCGACGAGCCCGGCGAGCGTCACCTTGTCGACGCGGAGCGCGCGCATGAGCGGGTGGCGCTTCACCCGCGCGATGGCCTCCCGGCGCCCGGCGAGGATCCCGGCCTGCGGCGCGCCGAGGAGCTTGTCGCCGGAGAAGGTGACGAGGTCGGGGCCCGCGCGCACCCGCGCCTGCACGGTCGGCTCCTCGCCGAGGCCGAACGGCGCCGTCTCGAGGAGCGTGCCCGAGCCGAGGTCGTCCACCACCCAGAGGTCGCGCTCGCGCCCGAGCCGGACGAGCTCCTCGAGCGGCGTGTCGTGGGTGAAGCCGGAGAGGCGGAAGTTCGAGCGGTGCACGGAGAGGAGGACGCGCGTGCGGGGGCCGATCGCCGCCTCGTAGTCCGCGGGGTACGTGCGGTTCGTGGTGCCGACCTCGGCGAGGGCCGCGCCGGAGCGGCGGAGGACGTCCGGGATGCGGAAGCCCCCGCCGATCTCCACGAGCTGGCCGCGGGAGACGACGACCTCGGGGCGGCCCTCCGGCCCGGCGGGCGCCTCGCCCTCTCCGCCCTCCGGCGGCGGCGCGTCCTGGGCGGCCGGCGGCGGCCCGGCGCGGCCGGAGGGGCGGGACTCCATCAGGGCGGCGAGCGCGAGCATCACGGCGGCGGCGTTGTTGTTCACGACCACCGCCCCCTCCGCCCCGGTGAGCCGGCACAGCGACGCCTCCGCGTGGCCGTACCGGTCGCCGCGCTCCCCGCGGTCGAGGTCGTACTCGAGGTTCGTGTACCCGCGCGCCGCGCGGGACATCGCCTCGATCGCCTCCTCGGACAGCGGCGCCCGGCCGAGGTTCGTGTGCACGACGACCCCGGTGGCGTTCACCACGGCCCGGAGCGACCCCCGCGCCGAGGCCTCCAGCCGCGCCACGAGGGCCCGCTCGATGGCCTCGGGCGGGGGGCAGGGGGCCCCGGCGAGGACCTCTCCTCTGATCCGCTCCAGATCGCCGCGGATCGCCTCGATGACCGGCCCGTGGCCGAGCCGGGCGACGAACCCGGCCCGGTCGGCGGCCTCGAGGAGGCGGTCGGCCCGGGGGAGCTTCCGGACCTCGGAAGCGGCCGCGGGGCCGGAATTTGGAGCGGTCATGTCCGCAAACTCCGGGGGGTTTTCGCGGGAGAAGAGGCTTGTCTAACCGCCCGCAAGCAGGTAATCCTTCGCCCCACTCCTATGCCCCCTATCGTAGCCTCTCCGGCAGCGGCAGAGTCCTATTTGTGGGCCATCATCCTGTTCCCGCTCGCCGGCGCGATCGTGAACGGGCTCGTCGGTCGTCGCCTCGGCCGGGCCAACGTCGGCCTCGTGGCGATCGGCGCGATGATCGGCTCGCTCGCGGTCGCGGCGATCGCCTTCTCCTGGACGGTGCGCGGGCAGGTCCTCCAGTTCCGGGGCGACCCCTGGATCGCCGTCACCGGCGAGGACGGCCGCGCCCTCATCTCGATCGGGTGGGGCCTCGTCGTCGACCGGCTCTCCGGCGTGATGATCATGGTCGTCACCGGGGTCGGGACGCTCATCCACGTCTACTCGACGGGCTACATGTCCCACGAGGACGAGTTCGGGTACGCGCGCTTCTTCACGTACCTGAACCTCTTCGTCGCGGCGATGCTCACGCTCGTCCTCGGCGACTCGCTCGTCCTCACCTTCGTCGGATGGGAGGGCGTGGGCCTCTGCAGCTACCTGCTCATCGGGTTCTGGTACACCGACCCGCAGAAGGCCTTCGCCGGGCGCAAGGCGTTCGTCACGAACCGCATCGGCGACTTCGGCTTCCTCGTCGGGCTCTTCGCGCTCTTCTCGATCTTCGGCACCGCGAACTACCAGGAGCTCGTCGGGATCGCGCGCCAGCTCGACCCGGCCGCCACCATCCAGACCGGCGTCTTCGCCGGGAAGACCTTCCAGTGGGCGATCACCTTCGCGCTCATCGGGCTCTTCGTCGGCGCGTGCGGCAAGTCCGCCCAGCTGCCGCTCTACGTGTGGCTGCCCGACGCGATGGCGGGCCCGACCCCGGTCTCCGCGCTCATCCACGCCGCCACGATGGTCACCGCCGGCGTCTACCTCGTCGCGCGCAACGCGTACCTCTTCTCGCTCGCCCCGGCGGCGATGGCGACGGTCACGATCGTCGGCGCGGCGACCGCGCTCTTCGCGGCCCTCATCGCCTTCGTCCAGACGGACATCAAGAAGGTGCTCGCCTACTCCACGGTGAGCCAGCTCGGCTTCATGTTCATCGGCGTCGGCTGCGGCGCCTGGTGGGCGGGCATCCTGCACCTCGTCACCCACGCCTTCTTCAAGGGCTGCCTGTTCCTCGGCGCCGGCTCCGTGATGCACGGCATGGGCGACGACACCGACATCCGCAACATGGGCGGCCTCTGGAAGAAGATGCCGCTCACCGCGCTCACCTTCGGCATCTCGACCCTCGCCATCACCGGCTTCGTGCCGCTCTCCGGCTTCTGGTCGAAGGACGCGATCCTCGGGAACGCCTTCTTCAGCCACAACCCGGCCTGGCACGAGGTCGGGCAGTGGGCGTACGGCCTCGGCGTCGCGGCCGCGCTCGGCACGGCGTTCTACATGTCGCGCCTCTTCTTCATGACCTTCGTCGGGAAGCCGCGCACCCACGCCGCCGAGCACGCGCACGAGTCGCCGCCGGCGATGACGGTGCCGCTCCTCGTCCTCGCGTCCCTCGCGATCGCGGCGCTGGTGCTGGCGCTGCCGCTGCACGGGCCGCTCGGCATGGTGTTCGAGCACTACATGGAGCCGGTCTTCTCGCTCGGCACCGAGCGGCTCCTCGAGCTCGGGCACTTCCACCGCGCCGCCCACCCCGCCTGGCCGTACCTCGTCGCGTGGGGCATCGCCGCCCTCGGCACGGGGGTCGCGGGGGCCTTCTACGCCGGGCCTGCGATGGCGATGCCGGCGAAGCTCGCCCGGGCGCTCCCCGGGCTCTACCGCTTCACCTACGACAAGTTCCGGGTGGACGAGCTCTACCAGGTCCTCGTCATCGAGCCGCTCCGCCTCGGCGCCTACGTGCTGTGGCGCATCGTGGACGTCTTCGCCATCGACGGGCTCCTCGTGAACGGCGTGGCGCGGGTGGTCGGCTGGACCGGCGGGGTGGTCCGCCTCGCCCAGAACGGCGACGTGCAGCGCTACGCCGCGGTGATGGCGATCGCGGCGGCGGCCATCCTGTTCTCGGTGCTCGGCGTGGGAGGGAACTAGGCCGTGAACCTGCTCACCGTCGTCACCTTCCTGCCGGTCCTGGGCGCCCTCGCGCTCGTGGTCGTGCCGCGCGACGAGGCCGGCCAGCACCGCGCCCTCGCCTTCGTCTTCTCGCTCGCCACGTTCTTCGTGTCGCTCGGCCTCTGGATCGGCTTCGACGCCTCGGCGTCCGCCCCCGAGTTCCAGTTCGAGCAGTACGTCCCGTGGGTCGCCTCCATCGGCATCGGCTACCACGTGGGGCTCGACGGGGTGGCGCTCCTCCTCGTCATGCTCACGACGGCGCTCACGCCCATCGTGATCCTCTCCGCCTGGCGGGCGGTCGAGCTGCGCGTGAAGGAGTTCATGATCGCGCTGCTCGTCCTCGAGACGGCGATGATCGGCACCTTCGCGGCGCTCGACCTCGTCCTCTTCTACGTCTTCTGGGAGCTCATCCTCATCCCGATGTACCTCCTCATCGGCGTGTGGGGCTCGCAGAACCGCCTGTACGCGACGGTGAAGTTCTTCGTGTACACCTTCGCGGCGAGCGTCCTCATGCTGCTCGCGATCCTGTACGTCTACTTCCACGACGGCGGGACGTTCGACTACCTCGAGGCGCGCCGCGCGCTCCAGGTCACGCCCGAGGCGGCGCGGTACCTCTTCCTCGCCTTCGCCCTCGCCTTCGCGGTGAAGGTCCCGATGTTCCCGCTCCACACCTGGCTGCCGGACGCGCACACCGAGGCGCCCACGGCCGGGTCGGTGATCCTGGCGGGCGTGCTCCTCAAGATGGGGACCTTCGGCTTCTTCCGCTACGCGATGCCGCTCTTCCCGGAGGCCGCCCTCGAGTTCCGCGCGCCCATCGCGATCCTCGCGACCATCGGCATCATCTACGGCGCGCTCATGTCGCTCGTGCAGACCGACATGAAGCGGCTCGTCGCCTACTCGTCGGTCTCGCACCTCGGCTTCGTGATGCTCGGCCTCATGGCGCTCTCCGCCGAGGGGCTCACCGGCGGCGTCTACCAGATGCTGAACCACGGCGTCTCCACCGGGGCGCTCTTCCTCATCGTGGGCATGCTCTACGAGCGCCGCCACACCCGGCTCATCTCCGAGTACGGCGGGATCGCGAAGCAGGTCCCGTGGCTCGCCACCGCCTTCGTCGTCGTGACGCTCTCCTCCATCGGGCTCCCCGGCACGAACGGCTTCGTCGGCGAGTTCCTCATCCTCTCCGGCACGTGGCTCTCGCGGCTCCGCTCCTCCGCGCTGTTCGCGACGCTCGCCGCGACGGGCGTCATCCTCGGCGCGGTCTACATGCTGCTGCTCGTCGAGAAGGTCTTCTTCGGCAAGCTGACGAACGACCACAACCGCCACCTCCCCGACCTCAGCCTCCGGGAGGTGGTCGTCCTCCTCCCGATGATCGCCCTCATCGTGGTGATGGGGATCCTGCCGCGGCCGTTCCTCGCGCCGGCGAAGCCGGCGGTCGACCGGCTCGTGCAGCGCTTCCAGGCCGCCGAGGTGCGGCTCGGCAAGGGCCCGCAGGTCGGCACCCAGACCACCGCCTTCGCGGCCCGCGTCGCGGCGGCGCTGCAGCCCGCGCCGGCCGCGCCGGAAGCGGCGGCGCCCCCCACCCTCCCCATCGGCGCCCCCGGCGAGGTCCACTGACATGACCGGCTTCCCGAAGGACTTCCTCGCCCTCGTCCCCGTGGCGATCCTCACGGTCGGGGCGATCGCGCTCCTCTTCTCCGAGGTGTTCCTCGTCTCGGGGCGGCGCGGCTACCAGGCGATCCTGACGGTCGCCTTCGCCGCCGCCGCGGGCGTCTACGCGGCCTGGGCGCCCCTCGCCGGCGTCGTGTTCGGCCGGCAGGCGGTGGCGGACGGCTTCTCCGCGTTCATCACCGTCATCGTCTGCGGCGGGCTCGCCCTGTCGGCGCTCGTCGGGCGCGGCTGGCTCGACGCCCGGAACGCGGAGCGCGGCGAGTTCTACGCGCTCGCGATGTTCGGCGCCGCGGGCATGTCGCTCCTCGGCATGGCGACGGACTTCCTCGTCGCCTTCGTCGCGATCGAGACGATGAGCCTCGCGACCTACGCCCTCGCGGCCTACCTGCGCCGCGGCCGCCGCCCGGCGGAGGCGGCGTTCAAGTACCTCGTCCTCGGCGCGATCTCCTCCGCCCTCTTCCTGTACGGGGCCGCCCTGCTCTACGGCGCGACCGGGTCGACGCTGTTCAGCGAGCTGACGCGGGGGCACGGCTCGCCGCTCCACCTCGCGGGCCTCGGCCTCGTCGCCGGCGGCGTCGCCTTCAAGGTCGCGGCGGTGCCGTTCCACGCCTGGACGCCGGACGTCTACGAGGGCGCCCCCACGCCGGTCACCGCCTTCATGGCGGCCGGCGTGAAGACGGCGGCCTTCGCCCTGCTCGCCCGCATCTTCCTCTCGGCGCAGGGGGGCGGCGTCGCGCAGGCGACGGCCTTCGGCGGGATCATCTCGGCGCTCGCCGTGCTCACCATGATCTTCGGGAACCTGCTCGCGCTGCCGCAGAAGAGCGTGAAGCGGATGCTCGCCTACTCCTCCATCGCGCACGCCGGATATTTGATGGTCGGCGTCATCGCCGCCGCGGTCGCCGGGGCGCGCGAGAAGGCGCTCGCCGGGATCCTCTTCTACCTCGCGGCGTACAGCGCCACGGCGATCGGCGCCTTCGCGGTGGTCGGCGCCGTCGAGCGGCGCGCGCACGGCGACGACGAGCCCGCCGAGGCGTGGGACGTCCAGCGCTTCGCCGGGCTCGCCTCGCGCCGGCCGGCGCTCGCCTTCGCGATGGCGGTGTTCCTGCTCTCGCTCGCCGGCATCCCGCCCACCGCGGGCTTCGTCGGGAAGCTCTACATCTTCCAGGCGGCCATCGGCGCCCAGCTCTACGGGCTCGCGGTGCTGGGCATCCTGACGAGCGTGCTCGGCGCGTACTACTACCTGCGCGTGCTCGTCTACATGTACATGCGGCCGGCGGAGGGCGAGCCCGACGCGCTGCGCTCGCCGTCCATGGCGGTGGCGCTCGCCGCCGCGGTGGCCGCGGTCGTGCTGCTCGGCCTCGCGGCGGAGCCGGTGGTCCGGCTCGCCCAGGCGGCGACGGCGATCCTGCTCTAGCGGCAAGCCGGTCACCTGGGCAGCGCCCGCTCGCCCCGAGCCTGTCGAAGGGCGAGGACGCCCTGGCGCCTCAGGCGGCGCCGGCGACGCGGACGCGCGCCGCGAGATCCTGGGCGCGGAAGGGCTTCGGGAGCATGCCGGCGTGAGGGTGGCGCTCGGCCGCGGCGGCGAGCAGCTCCGGGTACGGGCCCGTCGCGACCGCGCAGACGCCCGCGCGGGCGGCCGCCTCGAGGAGCGCGTCAGCGCCCGCGAGGTGCACGTCCACGATGCAGCAGTCGACGCGCCCTTCGGCGAGCGCGGCGCGCCCGCCCTCCGCGCTCGCGGCGGCGGCGGCCTGGTGGCCGTCGAGGCGGAGCGCGATCGCGAGGGCCTCCCGGTGGTTGCGGTCCGCGTCGACGATGAGGAAGGACGCCATGTCCGCCCTGCGGGAGGAAGAAAAGAAAAGAAGTGCAAAGCGCAGCTGAAGTGGCGGGGGGGGACCTACTCCAACGGGCGGCTTTGCACTTCCGCGGGGAGCAGATAGCAACGCGGGTGCCAGCCCCACGCAGGTCGAGGCGCGGGGGGTCCTTCAATGAAAGCGGCCAGTTACGGCTCGGGCGCGCGCTCGGCGAGGCCCCGACCGGGGGACGTATTGCAGTCCTGCAAAGGGCGTTGCAGGAGTGAAATCAGCGGCCCGGGCCGAGGCCGAGCCGCCTCATCTTCCGCCAGAGCGTGGTGTGCGAGATGCGCAGCTCCCCCGCCGCCGGGACGAGCTCGCCGCCGTTCCTGAGGAGGGCGGCCTCGATGGTGCGGCGCTCGGCCTCCTCCACCGCCGCGGCGAGCGTGCCGCCCGCCGCCGGCGCCGGCGCCGCGGGGTGGGCCTCGATCTGCACGTCGGCCGCCCGGAGCTCCTCCCCGGGGGCGAGGGCCGCCGCCTGCTCGATGACGTTCTCGAGCTCCCGCACGTTCCCCGGCCAGTCGTGCTGCTGGAGGCGCGCGACCGCGTCGGGCGAGAGCGTGCGCGGCGTGCCGGTCCGCGCGACGAAGCGCCGGAGGAAGTGGGCCGCGAGCAGCGGCACGTCCTCCCGGCGCTCGCGGAGCGGCGGGATCCGGATGGGGACCACCGCGAGCCGGTAGAAGAGGTCCTCGCGGAAGCGCCGCTCGGCGATGGCGCGACGGAGGTCCTGGTTCGTCGCGGCGATCACGCGCACGTCCACCTGGATGGGCGTGGACTCGCCCACCCGGCGCAGCTCGCCGTCCTGCAGCACGCGCAGGAGCTTCGCCTGGAACCCGGGGGTGGTCTCGGCGATCTCGTCGATGAAGAGGGTGCCGCCGTGCGCCTCCTCGAAGAGGCCGCGCCGGGCGCGGCTCGCTCCGGTGAAGGCGCCCTTCGCGTGCCCGAACAGCTCGGACTCGAGCAGGGTCTCGGTGATGGCCGCGCAGTTCACCGGGACGAAGGGCTCCTCGCCCCGCCGGCTCCCGACGTGCAGCGCGCGCGCCACGAGCTCCTTGCCGGTCCCCGACTCGCCGGTGATGAGCACGGTCGCGTCGGTGGGGGCGACGCGCACGACCCGCTCGATCACCTCCTGGATCGCGGCGGAGCGGCCGATGATCCGCTCGAGGCCGGCCTGGCGGCGCAGCTCGCCGGCGAGCAGGGTCACCGTGCCGCGCAGCCGCCGCGTCTCGAGCGCCCTCGCCACGCGGAGCAGCAGCTCCTCCTCCTTGAACGGCTTCGAGACGTAGTCGTGGGCGCCCTGGCGGACCGCGTCCACCGCCGACTCGATGGTGCCGTACGCGGTCATGACGACGACCTGGGTCTCCGAGGACGCCGCCCGCACGGCGCGGAGCACGCCCATGCCGTCGAGCCCGGGCATGCGCAGGTCGGTGAGGACGACGTCGAAGGCCTCCTGCCGGAGGCGCTGCACCGCGGCGGGGCCGTCCTCCGCCTCGGCGACGACGTGCCCGGCCTGGCGGAGCAGCATCGCCGTCGTGGCCCGCATGTTCTTCTGGTCGTCGACGACGAGCACCTTGCCGCCCGCCGGCTCCGGGCGCGGGGTGCGCTCTTCCAGCAGGGGCTCGGAGGTGGCGCTCATCGCCCGGTGATCTGAGCCGATCGCCGCCGCCTTTTCAACCCGCCGCCGGCGCGAGCGGGAAGCGCAGGGCGAAGCGCGTGCCGTTCCCGGGCTCGGTGCGCACCGCGACGGCGCCGCCGTGCTCCTCGACGATGCGCTTCACCACCGCGAGGCCGAGGCCGGTGCCGCTCGCCTTGGTCGTGAAGAACGGCTCGAACATGCGCGCCGCCACCTCGGGGGTCATCCCGACGCCCTCGTCCTCCACCTCGAGGATGGCGGCGTCGCCCTCGCGGCGGGTGCGGACCGTCAGGCGGCCGCCCTGCGGCATGGCCTGCACCGCGTTGATCGCCACGTTCACCACCGCCTGCCGCACGAGGCGCGCGTCGATCGCCACCGGGGGGAGGGCCGGGTCGAGCTCGCGCAAGAGCTCGATCCCCGCCGGACGCTGGGCGAGCGCGGCCCCCACCGCCTCCTCCACCACGCGGTCGAGCGGCTCGGGGCGCAGCTCCAGCGTCGAGGGGCGCGCGAAGTCGAGGAGGTCGCCCACGATCCGGTTCAGCCGGTCCGCCTCCTCGCCCACGATGTCGAGGAGCACCTGCGCGTCGCCGCTCGGGCGCAGCAGGCGCCGCAGCGAGCCGAGGGAGTTGAAGATGACGCCGAGCGGGTTGCGCACCTCGTGCGCGACCACCGCGGACAGCTCGCCGAGCGCCGCGAGCCGCTCGCCCCGCACCAGCCGCTCCTGCGCGCGCTCGAGCTCCGCGTAGCTCCGCCGCAGGTCCTCGTAGAGCCGGGCGTTCTCCACCGCGACCGCGAGCTGGTTGGCGATGCCGGCGGCGCGCTCGACCTCGGCCGGCGTGAAGCGGCGCGGGCCGCGCGGCTCGACGATGAGGAGCGTCCCGATGGTGCGGTCGCGGACGACGAGGGGCAGCCCGAGGTAGCCGCGCCCGCCGGTCTCGGCGCGGCGCGCCTGGCTCACGCGCGGGTCCGTGGCGCCGTCCTCGATCAGGATCGGCTCCTTGCGGCGGAAGACGAGGCAGAGGAGGTTTTCGTCGTCGAGCGAAAACGGGCGGCCGAGGTGCTCGGGGTGGGAGCCGGCGACCGCGCGCACCGTGAGCCCGCCGCCCTCCTCGAGCGCGAGGTAGGCGTCGGGCGCGTCCACGATCCGGGCGATGCTGCGGATGCCGGCGTCGAGGATCCGCGCGATGTCGAGGGTGGCCACGAGCGAGCGCCCCACCTCGTGGAGGAGCGCGAGCTCCTCGGCGCGGCGGCGGGTCTCCTGGTAGAGCCGCGCGTTGTCCACCGCCACCGCGAGCTGGCTCGCGATGGCCGTCGCGCGGGTGAGCTCGCCCACCGTGAACACCCGCCCTCCCTCGCCGCCCGCCACGAGCGCGACGCCCACCGGCTCGCTCCGCACGTGGAGCGGCACCGCCAGGACCGCGGCTCCGGGCGCCGCGGGGTCCACGGAGCCGGTGACGGGGACGCGCCCCTCGAGCGCCTCGTGGAGGAGCGAGGGGGCCGCGAGGGGGACGTGGTCCGGCCCGACCGGCGCGCCGCGGCTCGCCGCGCGCCGCAGCTCCTTCGCCCGCGGGTCCTCGAGGAGGATGCTGCACCCGGCGGCGCCCAGGGTGGCCTTGAGGTGCTCGGCGCCCGCCCCGAGCACCTCCTCGAGATCGAGCGAGGACGAGACGATCCGGGCGACGTCGATGACGGTGCGGAGCTCGTCGAGGCGCTGGTGCAGGTCGGAGAGGAGCGCCCGCGACTCCATCGCCGCGGCGAGGTGCGGGGCGACGGCGGAGAGGAGGTCCACGCGCCGGCGCACCACCTCCGCCGGCGCATGGTACCCGCAGGCGAGCAGGCCGATCGCCCTGCCGCGCACGACGAGCGGGACGAAGGCCACCGCCTGGAAGCCGAGCGGGACGACGCCGGCCTCCGGCCCCTCGACGACCTGCGGGACGCGCTCGCGCACCGCGCGCGCCCGCGGGCCGGTGAGGGGCAGCCGCTGGAAGCGCATCGCGAGGTCGGGCGGCACCCCCTCGCGCGAGGCGAGCACGAGGTCGCCGGCGCGCTCGTCGAGGGCGAACGCGGCGAGGCCGGCGCACCCGGCGGCGTCGCGGAGCACCGTCGCCGCCCGGCCGAAGAGGGCGTCGAGGTTCCGCGCCTCGCTCGCCAGGCCCGCCACCCGGTTCAGGGCGTCGAGGTCGGCGTTGCGCCGGGAGAAGATCCGCGATGGTCCGCGCGGCGTCGAGCGCCGCCGCGATCTGCGCGCCGAACAGGCGCAGCGCGGGCGCGTCGTCCGTGTGGAGCCAGTCGCCCACCACGACGAGGACGCACTCGGCCCCGTCGCGCTGGTCCACCCGCACGAGGATCGCCTTCTCGCCCCCCGCCTCCCTCACGATCTCGCGGTAGGCCTCGCGCGCGGCCTCGGGCACGAAGCGGGAGCTCTCGAGCGCCCAGTCCTCGCTGAACGCCCAGCCCTCCGCCCACACCCGCCGGGTGAACGGCGTCCAGGGCACGAGGTAGCCCTCGAAGGGCACGCCGGAGAGCGCGCGGAAGCGCTCGGGCACGCCGGCGGGCGCGGTGGACCAGATCACCCGCAGCCCCTCCGCCTCCGAGCGCGCGAGCGAGCTCGACAGCCCCAGCGCCGCGAGCTCGTCGCGCACGTGCGCGTGGATCCGCTCCTCCTCGAGCTCCGCCTGGATCGTGGCCCCGAGGGCGGCGACCGCCTCGAGCCTGAGCCGCCGGGCCTCGCGGGCGGCGGCGTCGCGCAGGTGCACGAGCACGTCGGCGCCGTCGCTCTCGACGTGGACCTCGACCCGGCCGCGCGCGCCGCCCGGCAGCGACAGGGTGGTCTCGTAGCTGTCCGGGATCGGCTCGCCCCGGAAGCGCCGCTCGTAGCGGTCGAGGACCGCCGCGCGCTCCTCGTGGTGCACGAACTCCTCGAACGGCCGCCCGACGAGCTCCTCCACGGTGCGGCCGGCGAGGGCCGCGACGCCCTCGCTGGCGTAGACGATCCGCCCCCCGCGCACGATGAGCGTCCCCGCGCGCTCGCCCGGCCGACGGGACCCGATCACGCCTTCCCCTCCCCGCGCAGGAGCCGCTTCTCGCCGACGCGCAGCGTGAGCTTCTCGCGGTCGAAGTGCTCCGCGAGCGGGATGACGTGCTTGCGCGTCGCGCCCACGAGCTCCTTGAACTCCTGCGTGGTGATGGCCTTGCGCTCGCGGAGGAAGGCGACGAGCCGGACGCGCAGGCCCGCGACGGCGGCCGCGTCGAACCACAGCTCGGCGGAGACGCGCACGACGCGCCCCTCCGCCGCGAGGAGCTTCAGCACCGCCTGCACGTCCTCGAGGGAGGCGCCGCTCGCGGCGGGCAGCTCGGCGAGCCAGGGCGGCGTGAGCCCGCCCGCGGCGAGGGCGGCGGCGACCTTCTCCTTGAGCGCGCCCCCGGCCGCCCCCGCGCTGGCGGCGGCGTGCGAGCGCCTCCGGACGAGGTCGCCGTCCACGACCAGCTCGCCCTTCTCGGCGAGCTGGGCGAGCAGGCGCTGGAAGAGTCGCGGGTCGGCGGTGGGCGGCAGCCGGCCGCGGGCCTCCTCCCGGCCCACGCCCGCGGCGAGGGGGTGCTCGACGTGGAACGCGTCCACCGCGGCGAGGATCCGCGCGGCGAGCGCCTGCGCGACGGCGCCCGCCACGTACGCGCGCCGCTCGCGGTCGAAGAGCAGGACGCCGCCCTTCGCCCCGAGCCGCTCGAGGGCGCCCTGGAGGGCGCGGGGGGAGAGCGCCGTGCGCCCGGCGAGCGCCTGGGCGTCGAGCCCGGCCGGCCCCGCCATCTCCAGCACCGCCGCCACGCGCGCGTCCGCGTCGCCGCGGGCGAGCGCCTCGAGCTGGCGGAGCCCCTCGGGCCGCCCGCGGCGGCGGGCGGGCGAGGCCACCGCGAGGACGCGCCCGCCGCCCACGGTCTTGCCGCGGCCCGCGAGCACCGCGAAGCCCCGCAGGATGAAGCGCTGGCCGGGGAGGGCCGCCACCGGCGCGCCGAGCCGCACCTGCGCGAGCGCGGTCGCGCCGGGGGCCAGCTCGGCGCGGTCGAGGAGGGCGAGCGTCGCGACCGCCTGGGCCGTGCCGACGTGCAGGAGCAGCTTCGCGCGGTGGCGCAGCGCCCGCGGCGCGGCGGCGAGGAGCGTGACCTCCACGTCGAGGACCGAGGAGGCCGGGACGACGCCCGCGTGCACGAGCGCCTGTCCGCGCGAGACGGCCGACGGCTCGACCCCGGGGAGGTTCACGGCGGTGCGCTGGCCCGCGAGCGCGCGGCCGGTCGCGGCGCCGTGGACCTGGACGGTGCGGACCCGCAGCGCGCCGACGCCCGCCGAGGGCGGCAGGAGCGCGGCCTCGTCGCCCTCGGCGATCTGCCCGGAGAGGAGCGTGCCGGTCACCACCGTGCCGAACCCCTTCATCGAGAAGGCGCGGTCGATGGGGAGGAACACCGGACCGTCGGCGGGCCGCTCGGGCACCTCGGCCGCGAGGCGCGCGATCTCGGCGACGAGCTCGCCCAGCCCGTCGCCCGTCGTGGCCGAGACCGGCACGACGGCGCAGCCCTCGAGGAAGGTCCCCTTCGCCGCGTCGCGGATCTCCTGCTCGAGCAGGGGGAGCCAGCCCGGGCCGAGCTCCGGCAGGAGGTCCGCCTTGGTGACGGCGACGACGCCGCGGGGCACCCCGAGCAGCCGGCAGATGTCGAGGTGCTCGCGCGTCTGGGGCATGACGCCCTCGTCCGCCGCCACGACGAGCACGACGAGGTCGATGCCGCCCGCCCCGGCGGCCATCGCGCGCACGAAGCGCTCGTGGCCCGGCACGTCGACGACCCCCGCGACCGTCCCGTCCGGCAGGGCGAGGTGCGCGAAGCCGAGCTCGATGGTGATGCCGCGCCGCTTCTCCTCGCGGAGCCGGTCGGTGTCGACGCCGGTGAGGGCGCGGACGAGCGACGTCTTCCCGTGGTCGATGTGCCCCGCGGTGCCGACGACCACCCGCCTCATGGGTCCCTCTCCGCCCTAGACGCCGACCTCGCCCGGATCGCCCGGCCCGCCCGCCTGGTCGAGCTGGTAGTCCCAGCCGAAGAGGACGAGGTCGTCCGTCTCGAAGGCGGAGAAGTCCGGGCGCGCGCCCTGCGGCCGGGCCACGAGCACCGCCGTGCGGACCTCCTTCGCGCCCGCCTTGCGGGCGAGGGCGCGGCCCTTCGCGAGCGTCGCGCCGGTGGCGGCGACGTCGTCCACCACCAGCACCTTGCGGCCCTTGAGGCTCGGCAGCTCCGCCGCGGCCTCCTGCTGCTGCGCCGCGTCGCGGCGGCGCTTCTCGAGCCGCACCGGGTAGAAGTCCGCGCCGAGCGCGGCGGCGAGCGCGCCACCGACGAAGACGCCGCCCTTCGCGATCCCCACCACCACCGAGGGCCGGAAGCGCTCGGCGACGCGGCCGGCGAGCGCGCGCGCCACCTCGCCGAACGCCGCCCACCCGAGCTCGCGCACCGCCTTCTTCGGCGCGCGCCGGGCGCGGGCGGGCGCGGCGAGGCGGTCCATGGCGAAGCGGTCGCCCATGCCCTCGCCGAGCGGGAGCGAGTCGACGCTCCGCGGTGTGCCGCGCCGGGCGGCCCCGCGCGCGGCCTTCCGCTTGGGCGCCGTGCGCCTCGCGGCGGACCTGTCGTTCCTCTTCTTCGCGGTGGCGATGGCGGAGCCTCCAGCAGAGGGCCGGGAAGCTCCGGCCGGACCCGGAAATGTACCACGCGCCGGGCGGGGCGGGGCGGGTCGCCCTCGCCGCACGGGCTACCGGCTGGCGCGGTCGCGCTCCTCCAGCCGGCGGCGGATCTCGACCAGCTCCGCCTCCGGGACGACGTACCGCGAGCGGCAGAACTCGCAGGTGATGACGGCCTCGCGCTCGCTCGCGAGCACCTCCGCGATGCCCTCGGCGCCGAGCGCCGAGACGGCGGCGCGGGCGCGCTCGTGGCTGCAGCCGCAGCGCCAGGCCACCTCGACGTCCGCGAGCAGGTCGAAGCCCTCGCCGACCACGGCCCGGATCGCCTCCTGCCCCGACGCGCCGGCGGCGAGGGCGCGCGGCAGCGCCCCGGCCGCGAGCCGGCGGCGCGCCTCCTCGAGCGCCTCGCCGTCGCCGTCGGGCAGGCGCTGCACGAGGAGCCCGGCGGCGTCGCCGAGCGGCTCGCCGTCCTTCGCGACGACGGCGAGGTCGAGGGCGGTCGCCACCTGCTCGCTCGCCTCGAACCAGCGGCGGAGGTCCCCGGCGAGGTCGAGCGCCTCGAGCTGCACCGAGCTCCGGTAGACCTGCCCGCTCCCGGGGTCCCGCAGGACGGAGAGGAAGCCGCTGCCGCCGAGGGCCGCGCGCGCGCCGCGGAGGGCTTCGCCCGGGAAGTGGACGGCCGGGTGGCGCACGTAGCCGCGCACGTTCCCCTCCGGGTCCGCGTCCACGAACAGCCCGCCGAGCGGCCCGTCGCACTCGAGCTGGAGGTTCACGCGCCCCTTGTCCTTCTGGAGCGCGCCGAGGAGGGCGCCCGCGGCGAGGGCCTCGGCGAAGAGCCGGGCGGCCGTCGGGTACAGGCCGTGGAGCACCCGCGCCATCCGGGCGGTGTCGGCCACGCGCACGAACACGGCGCGCAGCCCGCGGGAGGGGACGAGGCCCCGGCAGAGGCGGTCGGTCATCGGCTTGCTCGTAACGCGGGGGCTCACAGGACGCTGCGGATGGTCTCGCGCATCGAGCGGGCGGGCGTCCAGCCGGCCTCGCGCGCGAAGCGGGAGCCGTCCACGATGCAGAGGTACTGGATGTGGTCCACCTCCTCGGGCGGGAACGACGAGAGGCGGGCCTCGAACGCGCGCCGGACGAGCGGGCGGACGAGCAGGTGCGGGACCGGGATGGCGTGGCGGCCGAGCTCGCGCAGCACCGCGGAGAGCGGCACCTCGCCCGGCCCGGTGACGTTGAAGATCCCGCGCAGCCCGGGGCGCAGCGCGAGGACGAGGGCGCGGCAGACGTCGTCCTCGTGGATGAGCTGGACCATGGGGTCGAAGCCGAGCACGGTGAGCGGCGTGTCGAGCCTGAGGTAGTTCGACGGCGCGTTCTTCACCGTCGGGCCGACGATGTTCACCGGCCGGAGGATGACGGTCTCGATCTCGGGGTGCTTCCACATGAACGACTGCGCGTACATGTCGAGCTCGATGAGGTCGCGGATCTCGCTGAAGCGCTCCGCCGCCATGAGCGGCGACTCCTCGGGCAGGAAGTTCGAGTTGTCCGGGCGCGGCCCGTAGACGTTCGCCGACGAGAGCACGACCACCTTCTTCACGCCGTGGCGGACGCACAGGTCGAGGATCTTGTGCGTGCCGACCACGTTGAAGGAGTGGGCCTCGCTGCGCGGCACGCGCGGATCGTGCACGATGCCCATGTGGACGAGCGCCTCGGGGCGGCGCTGGCGGAACGCCTCCTCCACCTTGGCCTTGCGGAGGTCCACCCGGTGGTGGGCGATGTCCTTGGGCCGGCCGGGGAAGGGGCGCCGGTCGACGCCCACGACCTGCGTCTCGGTGTGCAGGAGCTTGGCGACGCCGCGGCCGAGGTTGCCGGCGATCCCGGTGACGAGCACGGTCCGGGGGAGGGCGGGGGCGGCCGGGGGCTCGCGGGAGGGAGGCAAGGCGGTCCTCTAGAGGTAGACGCTCTCGCGCTCGGCGAGGCCGCGCTCCACGAGCGCCTTCACCGCCCGCTCCACCTCGGCGACCTTCCGCTCGAGGACGGCGTCGTCGTCGTCCGGCGAGCCCGTGAAGCGGAGCGGCTCGCCGAAGCGGATGTGGTAGCGCGAGGGCAGCGGGAAGGGGAGGATCGTGGGGGTGATCGGGAACGCCGGGAAGCCGAGGAGCCGCGCGAGCGGCTTCAGGTCGAAGAGCGCGGGCGCCTGCTCCTCCGCGCCGACCACCGCGCACGGCACCACCGGGGCCCCCGACTCGAGGGCGAGGCGCATGAAGCCGGTGCCGAACTTCTGGAGCTGGTAGCGCTGGCTGAACGGCTTGTTGAGGCCCCGGACGCCCTCCGGGAAGACCAGGATCGCCTCGTCCGCCGCGAGCAGCCGGCGGCAGTTCTCGGGCGTCCCCACGATCTGTCCGCAGCGCGCCATGAACGTCGAGACGAAGGGCAGGGTGGGGACCCACCGCTCGACGAGGGCGCGCGCCACCCGCGGCGGGTCCTTCTCGATGAGGAGCCCCACCTCGATCATGGCCGCGTCGAAGGGCAGCTGGCCGGAGTGGTTCGACACGATGACGACGCGCCCCTCGCTCGGCACCCGGTCGACGCCGTGGAGCTGCACGCGGAACCAGCGCTTGTAGAGCCAGAGGAGCGGCGCGATGGCGGCGACGGCGAACTCGAGGTCGAGGCCGTAGGGATCGACGCCGTACTCGTTCTTCGGGGGCGTGAGCTTCTCGAGGCGCGCGCGCGTGCCGGGGCCCCCGAGCGCGAGGGTCCAGGCCTCGAGCCGCGCGCGGAGCGCCTCGGAGATGCCCGTCATCCCCCTCGTTTACCACGCGTGCCCCGCGCGGCGTTCGCCCCGAAGGGCCCGCGCCGCCCGTCCTTGAAGCGGGCGCGCGCCGGGTGGTACCGTCGCGTGACTCCTCGCGTTTCCGCCACTCTCGCCCGCGATGACCTCCGACCCTCCGGCCGCCGACATCCCCGGTCGAGACTTCCCCGCGGGTGCGGCGGTGCTCGGGGCGGGCGATCCGGGCGGCGGGACGGACGCCGTCCGGTCGGAGCGCCGGCTCGACCGGGACGAGCGCGGAAGGAACCCGACATGAAGGTGACCTGCCCGCACTGCAGCGTCTCGTACGAGGTGGACGACGGCCGCATCCCGGAGGGTGGGCTGACCGTCCGCTGCCCGGGCTGCCGGAACGCGTTCCCGGTGCGCCCCGCGCGCGCCGCGGCCGCGCCGGCCGGCGCGGTGCCGCTCCCCGCCCCCGCCCCCGCCGCCGCGCCGCCCGCGAGCGCGGCGGTCCCGCTGCCGCCGCCGAGCGTGGCGGCGCCGCCGGTCGTGCTCGCGCCGCCGCCGCCCGCGCCTTCAGGGGCGATCGCGCTCCCCGCCCCGGACCCGGCCGCGCCGTTCGACGAGCCCGAGGAGGTCTTCGACGTCGAGCCGCTCGAGGCCGATCCGCTCCCCGCGCCGGTGGAGGCCGAGCCGGAGCCCGAGGCGTTCCCGGCGCTCGAGGCCCCCGAGGCGTTCGCGCCGCCGCCCGCCGAGCCCGAGCCCGGGCCCGAGGCGGCCGACCCCTTCGCGTCCCAGCCGTTCGCCGCGGGCGCGCCGGCCGCGGGCGAGGCGCTCTCGTTCGGCGAGGTCGACTTCGGCGCGCCGGCCGCGCCCCCCGCCGCCGCGCCGCCGCCCGCCCCGCCCCCCGCCGGCGAGGATCTCGAGATGCTCTTCGGCGAGGCCGCGCCGAAGCGCCCCGCCACCTCCACCGGAGGCGGCGGCGGGTACAGGGTCCGCCGCCGCTCGGGCAAGATCTTCGGGCCCTTCGCGGAGCCGCAGATCGTCGAGATGCTCGCCAAGGGCGAGCTCATGGGCAACGAGGACGTCAGCCCGGCCGACGCCGACGCGTGGTCGCCCATCGGCTCGGTGCCCTCCTTCGGCGAGGCGCTGCGCAAGGTCACGGTGGAGTCGGCGCCCGCCGCCGCGGCGCCGCCGCTGCAGCGCCCCGGGGTGTACGGGGACCGGATGGCCGCGCCGAAGGTGCTCGAGGCGGCCGCCCCGCTCTCGCGCCGGCGCCTGCTGCGCCTCGCCGTGCCCGCGGCGCTGCTGCTCGTCCTCGTGGCCGCCGCCGGCCTGGGCGGGCGGGCGACGGGCAACGGGCTCTTCTTCGCGAAGCTGCTGCGCGGCCGCGACGCGAGCAAGGCCGCGCCGCTCCTCGCCGAGGCGCGCGCCGCCCTCGCCCGGGACGACTGCGCCTCGGAGCGCTCCGCCCTCGAGCTCGCGACGCGGGCGCTCGCCGCGGACCCCGACGGCCCCGAGGCGGGGGCGCTCCACGCCGTCGCCGTGGCCGCGCTCGAGCGGCGCCACGCCGCGCCGGCGGGCGCCCTCGACCAGGCGCGCCGCACCGCTGACCGGCTCGAGGAGGACGAGCGGGGAGAGCTCCCCACGCTGCTCGCCCGCCTCGCCGTGACCTTCGCCACCGCGCCCGGCGCGGCCACCGCGGCCGCGGAGACCGCCCTCGAGCACGGCTCGCAGAAGGCCCCTCCGGACCCGGACGCGCTCGCGCTGCTCGCCCGCGCCGCCCTCGCCCGCGGCGACGCGGACCGCGCGGCCGTGCTGTACGCGCGCCTCGAGGGCCTGGAGCCGGCCTCGCCGCGGGCCCCGCACGGCCTCGGCCTCGCCGCCGCGGCGCGGCGCGACCTCGTCGGCGCGAAGGCGGCCTTCGCGAAGGCGCTCGCGAAGGACGCCGGCCACCTCCCGACGAAGCTCGAGCTGGCCGCCCTCGCCCGCGCGGAGGGGGACGCCGCCGGCACCGAGGCGCTGCTCGCGCCGCTCCTCGCCGCGGACGCCGCGGCGCGGCTCGGTCCGGCGGAGCGGGGTCGCGCGCTCGCGCTGCGCGCCGAGCTCCTCGCCCGCGCGCCGGGCGGGAACGCCGAGGCGGATCGGGCCTTCGAGGCCGCGCTGGCGGCCGATCCGCGGCTCGCCGAGGTGCGCATCGCGCTCGCGGGCCACCGGCTCCGCCGCGACGACCCCGCCGGCGCCGTGGCCGCCCTCGAGCCGGTCGCCCAGGCGTCGCTGGCGAGCCCCGCGCTCGCGGCGGTGCGCATCCGGGCCCTCGCCATGGCGGGGCGCGCCCTCGACGCCTCGAGCCTCGCCGAGCAGGCGCTGCAGCGGACGCCGGGGGATCCGGCGCTGCTCCTCGCGAAGGCGGCCGCGCTCGAGGCCTCCGGGAAGGGCGACGAGGCCGCCGCCTTCTACCAGGACGCCGCCGCCCGCGACCCCGGCGCGTTCGAGCCGCGCCTCGCGCTCGGCCGGATCGCCCTCTCCCGCCGCGACCTCCCCCGCGCGCTCGCCGAGCTGCGCGCGGCGGTCGAGAAGGGGCCGCGCGAGCCGGCGGCGCACGCCGCGCTCGGGGAGCTCCAGGCCGCGCAGGGCGAGCTGGGGCCCGCCGAGGCCGCCTTCCGGACGGCGCTCGGCCTCGACCCCACGTACGCGCCCGCCGAGATCGGGCTCGCCAAGCTCGCGCTCGCGCGCGGCGACGCGGCCGGGGCGCGGGCGCGCTTCGAGCGCGCCCTCGCCGCCGATCCCCGCAGCGTGGAGGGGCACGTGGCGTTCGGCACGCTCCTCTGGAAGGCCCGCGACCTGCCCAACGCCGAGCGCGAGCTGCAGGCGGCGGTCGACCTCCAGCCGCTCCACCCGGCGGCGCTGGCGCGGCTCGGGGCGGTGAAGCTCGAGCGAGGCGAGGACGTGGACGGCGCGGTGACGCGCCTCTCCGCCGCCGTGCACGAGGCCCCGGCCCTCGTCGAGGCGCGCCACTGGCTCGGGCGCGCGCTCCTCAAGAAGGGCGAGACCCCCGGCGCGATCGCGCAGCTCCGCAAGGCGGTCGAGCTCGAGGAGGGGAACCCCGAGCACCACCTCCAGCTCGGCGTCGCCCTCGAGCGCTCGGGCGCGCTGCAGGAGGCGGTGGACGCGTACCGGGCGTCGGCGGCGGCGGACCCGCGCTACGCGGACGCGCACGAGCGGCTCGCGGTGCTGTACGCGGCGAACGGGCGCTGGGACGACGCGCTCGCCGCCTACGAGAAGGCCATCGCGGCGACGCCCCGCGTGTCGCGCCTGCGCATCGGGGTCGGCGACTGCAAGGCGAAGCTCGGGCGGCACGACGAGGCGGTGCGGATCTTCCGCGAGGTGCTGAGGGCCGAGCCCGCGGCGGTGCAGGTCCTCTACCGCCTCGCGCGCTCGCTGCACGAGGTGGAGGGCGCGAAGGCGGCGCTGCCCTGGTACGAGCGCGCCGCCCGCGAGGAGGCCGCGAACCCCATGCCGCACTACTACCTCGGCTACCTCTACAAGGAGCGGAGCCAGAAGGCGCGGGCCGTCCAGGAGTTCAACCGCTACCTCGCGCTCAAGCCGGACGCGGACGAGCGCAAGGACATCGAGGCGGAGATCGAGGACCTCGGCGGGAGCGTGCGGCCCTGACGATTCGCCGCTTGACGCGGCAGGGGTCCTGCTCTACGAACGCGCGATCTCCCGCGGGTCCGCGGGTCGCCGACCGGCGCTCGCGCCGCCGCCGTCGCCGCGAGACCCCTCCGGGCGACAGGCAGCGCCGTCCACGGACGGCCGGGAGGAGACATGAGTCCGTTCCACGCGGTGGTCCTCGCCCTCGTCGTCGCGCAGGCGCCGGAGAGCCCCCCGGCGCCGGCCGCGCCGCAGCCTCCCGCCGCGCAGGCCCCGGCGGCGCCGGCCGAGGCGACCCCCGCCGCGCCCGCGGCGGGGGCGGTCATCACGCTCGACGAGGCGCTCCGGCTCGCGGGCGAGCGGAACCTGGACCTGAAGGTCCTCGCCGCGCAGCTCGATCAGGCCGACGAGATCTCCTGGAAGGCGTGGTCGAGGTACCTGCCGCAGGCGACCGTCGTCGGCGCCTGGCAGCGGCAGAAGGAGATCGCGATCCCGCTCGACCCCGCGGCGCCCCCGACCGTCGTCCAGCAGAGAGAGCTGATGCAGGGCCAGCTCGAGGTGACGCAGACGCTCGTCTCGCCGGCGCTCTTCTTCGGTATCCGTGCCGCCGCGAGGGCCGAGCGGGCGGCGGAGCTCAACCTCGGGAACGGCCGGCGCGCGCTCCTCTTCGGAGTGGCGAGCGCGTACTACGGGGTCGCCTCCCTCAAGGAGGCGCTCGGCGTCTCCGAGCGGCTCCTCGAGATCGCGCAGCGGCAGGAGAAGGACGCCCGCGTGCGCTACCAGGCCGGGACCATCGCCAAGGTGGGCCTGCTGCGCGCCGAGATCGACCGGGCGCGCGCCGAGCAGGATCTGAAGCGCGCCCGCAACGCGTTCGACTCCTCCAAGGTCGCGCTCGCGACCCTGCTCGACCGCGACACCGCCTTCGACGTCGCCGAGCCCCCTTCGCCTCCGCTGCCGGAGAACCCGCAGGCGGACGAGCTCGTCAGGGTCGCGCTGGAGCGCCGCCTCGACGTCCAGGCGTCGCGCGAGCAGATCGGCGCCGCCCGGGCGGGCCGCAACGCCGCCGCCGGCCGCTACCTGCCCAACCTGGGCGCGTTCTGGCGCCTCCAGCGTCAGGACGAGCCGGGGCTCCTCGGCGCGGGGTCGAACTGGATCGCCGGCGTGCAGCTGCAGTGGCAGCTCCTCGACGGCGGCCTGCGCGAGTCGGACATCCGCGAGGGAAACGCGAAGATCGCAGAGGCCCAGGCCGCCGCGCGCCGGGCCGAGGCGAGGGCGCGCCAGGAGGTGGTCCAGGCCCTCCTCGATCTCGACAGCGCCCGCGCGAACGCCGCCAAGGCGAAGGAGCAGCGGGACCTCGCCGCGGAGAACCTCCGCCTCGTGGACGTCTCGTACCGCGCCGGTGCGGCGACCGCCGTCGAGCTCGCGGACGCCACCGCGGCGCTCCGCAACGCCGAGATCGCCGCCACGACCGAGGGGCTCGGCGCCCAGCTCGCCGCGCTGCGCGTGCTGCAGGCCGCGGGGGAGTTCGAGCCGGGGAAGCGCTGAGGGGAATGCCAGTCACTCAGGCACGGACCGCTCGCCCTGGGCCTGTCGAAGGGCGAGCGGGGCTTCGACAGCCCGAGCGGTATACGTCATGCGCGTAGCCGTCGACTGACCAGCATTGGCGCGAAGGGCTACCCCTCGCGGAGCCGGGCCCGCTCGAGCGCCTGCGCGGCGAGCTGCGCCACGGTGAGGGCGAAGCGGCGCTCGTCGCCCGCGAGGTCGCGCGGGTGGGGGAAGCCGAGCTCGATCGCGCCCACCGTCCGCCCGTCCACCCGCAGGGGCAGCGCCGCCCAGGCGGCGTCGCCGAGCCGCCGCGCGGCGCCGGCGGCGGTCGGGTGGCCGGCGAGGAGCGCCGCCTCGTCGGGGAGCCAGATCGCCGTCTGGATCCGCCACGCCTCCGCGGCGAGCACGGTCGCGTCGGCGGGCAGCCGGCGCAGCTCGCGGGCGAGGTCGTCGGGCCAGCCCTGGGCGTGCAGCACCTCGAGGGCGTCGCCGGACGCGGACGCGAGGACCACGACCGCGGTGGACGGCTCGAGCAGGGAGAGCCCGCTCTCCACGGCCACCCGCGCGATGGCGGCGGGGGAGAGCGCCGCGGAGAGGGTCGCCGTGAGCGCCTCGAGCCGGCGCAGCCGCAGGGCGGCCCGCTCGGCCTCGAGGCGGCCCGCGCGCTCGCGATCCGCCAGCTCCTCGGCGGCCGCTCGCGCCGCGCGCTCGGCCTGGTGCCAGCGCGCGTTGTCGAGGGCGAGCGCGGCCGGCGTCGCGAGCTCCTCGGCGAAGGCGAGGTCACCCTCGTCGAAGCCGGGCACGATCGTCGAGCGGACGAGCGTGATCGCGCCGATGGCGCGGTCGCGGGCGAGGAGCGGGACGGAGAGGAGCGAATTCGGCTTCATGGCGCGGAGCACCGCGAGGTGCCGCTCGTCGTGCGTCATCCACGCCAGCACCTCCTCGGTGATCTCGCGGAAGAGGCGCGGCGCGCGATCGCGGATCGCCTGGGCGCCCGGCGTGGCCCAGCCCGGTCCGAAGCCGAGGGCGCGCATCTCGGCGGCGAGCGGGGCGCGGGCGGGATCCGCGTGCGCGACCTCCACGCGGCGCGGGATGCCGTCCCCGTCCAGGAGGTCGACGAAGCACCAGTCGGCGAAGCGCGGCACGGCGGCGGCGACGAGGGTCCGCATCGCCTGCCGCTGGTCGAGCGTCGCCGCGAGGAAGGCGCGATCGAGCGGGACGGGGCGCTCGCGGCGGCCGTCCGCGAGGGCGCGCTCGGCGCGCTCCGCCTGCGAGAGCTGCGCGGGCGGGGTGGAGCCGGGCGCCGTCCCGCTCCCCGCCGGCACCTGGATCGCGTGCCCGGGGCCGGAGTGGCCGCCGCTCCCCGCCGCAGCCCACGACGACCTGTGCGAGCGCATCCGCTCCGCTCCGCGCCGCCGTCGTCCGGCGGCCGTGGGGCGCTCCGGCGGACCCGGAGCCGCCGGCCCGGCGGAGGCGGCAGACGCGCAGGAGCATCGCAGGCGTCCGGGGAATGATCAAGACACCCTGACGCGGAGCGTCACGGGGCCCCGACGGGGCGGATCCCCCTGCTAGGAGGAGGCCTTGCGTGGCGCCGGCCGCTCCCCGGGCACCGCGATGACGCGGTTCCGGCCGGCCTGCTTCGCGAGGTACAGGGCGCGGTCGGCCGCCTCGATGAGCTCGCGCTCGGTGCGCCCCGGCACGTGCTCGGCGACGCCGATCGAGACGCTCACGCCGACGCTGACCGTCACGGCGAGGTCCTGCCCCTGCCAGAAGCAGCGGCTCTTCTCGACCGCGCGGCGGATCCGCTCGCCGAGCGCGTGCGCGCCCTCGATGCCGGTCTCGCGGGCGACCACGACGAACTCCTCGCCGCCGTAGCGGGCGAGCACGTCCTCCTTGCGGACGGCGCCGCGCAGCACGAACGCCACCATCTTGAGCGTCTCGTCGCCGGCGAGGTGGCCGTGGTCGTCGTTGATGCGCTTGAAGTGGTCGACGTCGCAGAGCAGGAGCGAGAGCGGGCGGCGGTGGCGCTGGCAGGCGGCGAGCTCGGAGCCGAGCCGCTCCTCGAAGTGGCGGCGGTTGTAGAGCCCGGTGAGCGGGTCCTGCAGCGCGCCCTCTGCGAGCTTCACCTGGAAGAGCGCCTCGAGCTCGTCGGCCCAGACGAACTTGAGGGTGGTGTTGCCGCCCACGTGGATGCGCGCGCCGTCCAGGAGCCGGGCCTCGCGCTTGCGCGCTCCCTCGACCCACGTGCCGTTCGCGCTGCGCAGGTCCCGCACGACCGCGCCCTCGCCCACCACGGTCAGGGTCGCGTGACGGCGCGAGACCCCGTCGTCGCGCAGCCGGACGTCGCAGTCGTCCTGGCGGCCGATGACGAGCTCGCGCCCGGCGGCGAGCGGGAAGATCTCGCCGAACTGCGGCCCGGAGAGGACGAGGAGGAACGCGTGCTTCTGGGTGTTCCCCGGGAGGTGCGGGAACGCCGTCCACGTGCGCTCGTGCGGCGGGTCCTCTACCGCGGCCACGGCCTTCGGGCGCTTCGTGCGCAGCGTCGTGCGCTTGCCGGGCTTGCGCTTCGCCATCGGGGTCGGGTTCGGGCGGGATCATATACCCCTCCAGCGACGCCGGGCGCGGGGGGAGGGGCTGGGCGCCCTGTCCCGTGTGGGCAGCGGCGTTGTCCCGGGCGCCGATGTGGGTTACGGCAGCGGAGTAACTGCTCTGGGTAGGGAGGGGGCGTGATTCGCTTCGGGCCGGCGGGGTGGGAGTACCCGGACTGGGCGGGGATCGTGTACCCGAAGCCGGAGCCGCGCGGGTTCGATCGGCTGCGCCACCTCGCCCGGTTCTTCGGCACGGTGGAGGTGAACGCGACGTTCTACCGGCCGTTCCCGGCCGACGTGGCGGGGCGCTGGTGCGAGCGGGTGCGGGACGTCCCCGGGTTCCGCTTCGGCGCGAAGGTGTGGCGGCGGTTCACGCACGAGCGCGACCGAGCCTTCGGCGCGGAGGAGGTGGCGCAGGGGCGGGCCGCCCTCGACCGGCTCCAGGCCGAAGGGCGGCTCGGGGCTGCGCTGCTGCAGTTCCCGTGGTCGTTCAAGCGCGAGGAGGCGAGCGAGGAGTGGCTGCGCGGGCTCTTCCGCGCCTTCGCGGGGCTGCCGCTCGTGGTCGAGGTGAGGCACGCCTCGTGGGACGCGCCGGAGGTGCTCGAGGAGCTCGCCCTCGCGGGCGTCGGGATCGTGAACGTGGACCAGCCCCTGTTCCACGCGTCGATCCGCCCCGCGGCGCGCGTGACGTCCCCCGTCGCCTACGTCCGCGTCCACGGACGCAACTACAAGGACTGGTTCCGGAAGGGCGCCGGCCGCGACGCCCGCTACGACTACCTCTACCCCGCCTCCGAGCTCGCCCCGTGGGCGGCCCGCGTGAAGGCTCTCGCCGCCCCGACCCTCGCCGCCGCCCCGACCCGGAGTAGTTCGCTCCAGGCGCTTCGTCCGGCGACGGGGGAACGCGTGAACGAGGACGAGGGGGACGCGACCGCCGTCGTCCCGGACGTCTACGTCGTCACGAACAACCACTTTCGGGGGCAGGCGGTCGCGAACGCGTCGATGCTCGAGGCGATGGTGGAGGGCCGGAAGGTGGAGGCACCGCCCGAGCTCGTGGCCGCCTTCCCGGAGGCGCTGCGCCCCTACGCGATCCCCGCGGCCAACGAGCCGGACAGTCCGGAGCTGTTTCCGAGGTAGCGACCGAGGGTGGGAACGGCTACGGCTTCGACACCAGGGCGTTCAGCTTCTCCATCACGGCGAAGGCGTCGGCGACGTAGAGGACGTCGGCCTTGCCGCGGGCCCAGCCGCAGGCGGGGTCGAGGTTCACGGCGCGGCGCTCGCGGATGAAGCGCCAGCCGACGACGTGCGGCTCCTCGCCGTGGCAGCAGGTGGCGAGCCCCTTGGGGTGACGCGGGGTGGCGCCGGTCTGGCCCACCTGGTTCAGGTGGCTCATGAACTCGAACACCTTCTGCCCCTCGCCGGCCTGGTCGACGAGCGACTTCGAGGAGCCGAGCGAGGCGCCGGACGCGCGGACGAAGCCGAGGATCAGCGCCTCGGCCTTCTCCGGGTGCGGCTTCCCGTCGGGCTGCTTCTTGGTCCAGCCGGCGCCGGCGACGAAGAGGAGCTTCGCGTCCGGGCGGATCGTCTGCTCGCCGGACGACGGCGAGCGCAGCCCGGTCACGGTGGTCCGCGCGGCGGGTGCGGCCACCTCGACCTGCTCCACGGCGGGCGCGGCGCCGCCCTCGGCCTTCGCCGGCGGGTACGCCCCCGGGTCGACGAGGAGCACCCACGGCCGCTCCTTGCGCGAGAGCTTCGCCTCGATCCGCTGCCGGTAGTACCAGCGGACGATGGCGGGGCCGCCCTCGTTCACGAGCTGCGTCACGTGCGTGTCGATCTTCCCGCCGAGCCGCTGCGCGACGCCGGCCATGACGCGGGCCATGCGCGAGGTCGCCGGCGCGACGACGAGGCTCGCGCCCGAGGCCTTCGCGAGGGCGGTCGCGGCGGCGGCGTCCGTGGCGTAGCGGGGCTCGCCGAAGGCGGCGCCCGCCACGGCGAGCACCTTCGCGACCCCGGTGCCGGCGAGGCCCGCTGCAACCTTCTCGACCGAGGCGCCGAAGACGCCCACCGTCACGGCGCCGCCGAGCGCCTTCGCGGCGGAGAGGGTCTCGAGGGCGGCGCGGGGGAGGGCGCCGTCGGCCTCGGAGTGGGTGAGGAGCAGGATGGTGTCCATGGTCGTGTTCTCCTCGCGTCCTAGTCCTTCGAGATCCACTCGGCGATCTCTCTCGCCACGTCGTCGGGGCTCATGTCCCTCACGATGCGCGTCTCGCGCTGCACCTTCGGCACCTGCACCGAGGCGAACGCGACGCCGCCGGTCGAGACCGGCGCCGGCGCCGCCTTCTGCAGCGCGGGCATGACGAGCCGCATGTTGGCCATGCCGACCTGCGGGTTGTTCTTCGGCTCGGGGAGGCTGCCCGTCGCCCAGCCGAGCACCGCGGGGGCGCCCTGGCAGGTGGACACCTGGTGCTTGCCGCCCTCGACGCGCTCGAGCACCTCGAAGGAGCCGTCGGGCCCGGGCGTGAGCTTGTCCACGCCCTGGAACTGATCGGGGATCTCGAGCCGCTCCCCGACCATCTGGAGCGTCACGCCCGCGCCGCGCGAGGCCGACTCCCAGCCGCCGAAGAGCAGGAGCCTCGAGCGATCGAGCCCGGGGAGCGCCTTCACGGCGTCGGCGAGCTTCGCCGCGACCTCGTGGCCGTCGGTGAACCCGCCCGCCGGCCCGTCGAGCGCGACGAGCTCGAACGGCACCTTCTGGGCGACCGCCATCATGACCTGCTGCAGCTTCGCCTTCGGGCCGAGGGAGACGAGCGTCACCTTCGATCCCGGCGTCTTCGCCGCGAGGCTCGCCGCCTCGTAGAGGGCGTGGCCCGCCCACGGGTCGAGCACCGCGGGGAGCATCTGCTCGTTCTTGAGCCCGGGCCCCTGCGGCGTCGACACGGGCTCGAGGGTCTGGAGCGGGTCGGGGACGATCGACCCGAGGACGACGATGTGGAAGCTCATCTAGTTCTCCGCCGAGTGGAGCCCGCCCGTGCCGGCGCGGAACGTCAGGTTGACCTCGTCCGTGCCGTCGAGCCGCTCGGTGCAGCTCCACAGGCACGCGCCGCAGTGCACGCACTTCTCGCGATCGAAGGTGGGGACGCCCGCCTCGCCGGGGCGGATCGCCTCCGCCGAGCAGATCTCGAAGCAGACCTTCTTCCCGCAGGCCTTGCAGAGCTCCGGCCGCGCGAAGGCGACGTGGTCCGCGTACCCGGGGGGCGCCTGCACCTTGCCGCCGACGAGCAGGGCGTCCTGCTGCGTGACGAGCAGCTTCCCGTCGAGCGGCACCGCCGGCCAGCCGGCGAGGTCCATGAGCGCGTCGTGCAGCGGGACGCCCTTCGCCTCGCACTCCCGGCGCACCCGGGCGATCTCGGCGGGCGCGATCCGCCCCTCGTAGAACGCCTCGAGCGTGCGGACCTTCCCGGCCGGGTGGGCCGGCGCCTCGCCGAGCGAGAGCCTGCCGCCGGTCGCGCCCGCGAGCGCCATGCCGAGGAGGCCGGAGACGACGCCCTTCTGGAAGCCGTCGCGCGCCTTCTCCGCCACCCGGCCCTCCGCCTCGATCCAGCTCGCGCGGCGGCGCGCCACGTAGGCCGCGTCGAGGTTCTCCTTCGTGAGCGGCCGGCCCGCCTCGAGGAGCGCGATGACGCCCTCGGCGAGCTGCACGCCGGTCGTGAAGGCCTCGTCCACGCCGGAGGAGGTGAGGACGTTCGTCGAGCCCGAGCCCTCGCCGATGCGGGCGAAGCCGTCGCCGGCGAGCACCGGCTCGCCGCGCCGCCCGGACTCGAGGATCGACTTCGCGCCCCAGGAGCGGAGCTTCGCGTCCTTCAGCCAGCGCCAGAGGTAGGGGTGCTGCACGTAGTGCTGCAGGTACCGGTACGTGGTCCGGACCGGCGACTCGAACCACGACGGCACGAAGACGCCGACCGAGGCCACGCGGTCCGGGTGCACGTAGAGGAAGCCGAAGATCTCCGGCTCGGGGAAGCCGAAGGTGTGGAGCACGGTGCCGGCCTCGAGCGGCGTGTCCTCCGGCAGGTCCACGACGAACTTCATGCCGACCGCCCAGTCGCGCCGGCCGTGGCTTCCCTCGGGCAGGCCGAGCTCGCGGTCGAGCTGGCGCCCCACCGCGCCCACGGGGCCGTCGCCCACGACGGTGAGCGCCGCGGTGACGTCCATGCCGGGCATGTACGAGCCCTCGGGGTTCCCGTGGCGGTCCACGCCCTGGTCGAGGAGGCGGACGCCCTTCACCGCCTTCCCCTCGACGAGCGCCTCGGCGACGGGCGTCGCCGGCCAGATCTGCACCGTCCCGGAGGAGAGCACCTGGCCGCTCATCCACTGCATGAGCTGCCCCATCGAGAAGACGAAGCCGTCGTGCTTGTGCAGGAACGCGGGCGTGTACGGCAGCTCGACCGCGTGCTCCTCGAGGCGGAGCGCGAAGCCCGCGGCGCGGAGGGCGGCGTCGGCGGCGCGCAGCGCGGGCGAGCGGCGCGAGGCGCCGACCGGGTCCATGAGGTAGAGGACCTTCTCCTCCTTCACCCGGGCCGCCATCGGGATCTGCGCGGGGTCGAGGTCGGGGAAGGCGGCGCGCAGGCCGCGCCCGCGCGTCACCACGCCGGAGACGCCGAAGCCGGTGTCGTCGGCCCGCTCGTAGCAGACGACCTGCAGCGGCAGGCCGGGGGAGGCGGCGCTCTCGAGGGGCGGCTTCTCCGTCGAGGAGAGCCGGCGCGACAGCGTGGTGAGGAAGCCCGCCATGGCCGGGCCGAACCCGACGCAGGCGATGTCGACCGCCATGGACTGGCGTTCCATCGGCGACTCCGCTCCTTCCGTCCCCTAGGGGGCCGGGTAGTCGAGGGCCTCGGGGATCATGACGCGCGCCACCGCCTCGGCGGCGCGATCCTTCGCGAGCATCGCGCCGGTGAGGCAGCCGTCGAGCTTCGCCCGGCGCGTCCGGAAGTCGGTGATGCCCTTGCACGACGCGCAGGGGCCCTCCTTGTCCGGGTGGCTGCCGTCGGGCTGGAGCTCGTCCATGGCGCAGCCGGCGAGCCCGGGGACGATCCCCTCGAGCGCGTCGGCGTCGAGCGCCGACCAGCACGCCTTGCGGCCCTCCTCGTCCCAGGCCGGGTGCCGGTTGTAGCCGTGCACGAGCTCGGCGCAGATGCGCCCGACCTCGCCCGCGGCGCGGGCCGCCTGCACGTGGCAGAGGTCGGCGAAGAAGCGGACCGTGCTGGGGAGCGCGTCGCCGAGCACCGGGCCGCCCTCCTCGGCGAGCCGCACGACGTCGAGGACCTGCATCCGCGACGCCATGAGCCAGGAGAGGGCGTCGGCCAGCTTGAAGGTGACGCCCTGGCGCGGCGAGGCGACGAGCTTGCCGCCGTCCGCGTCGGTGGCGCCCTCGAGGTGCCGGTAGGTCCACTTCCACAGGTCCATGGCCGAGGCGAGCGCGCAGGCGCCGGTGCCCGGGACCCGCGACGGGATCTGGCGGAGCTCGCGGATCCACGTCTTCATCTGGGCGAGGAAGAGGGGGTTGCCCATCGTCACCGAGATCTGGCGGCGCTGCACGGCCTCCGGCCCCTCGTAGGTGGCCTCGAGCTGGGCGTCCATCCACTTCTGCCCGAGGAAGCCGGGGCAGTCCTCGGTGATGCCGTAGCCGCCCATCATGGAGACGGCCTCGCGCATGACGTTCGCGCCGACGCCCGTGTTCCAGAGCTTCGTCGCCGGGCAGAGCACGTTCGCGGCCGCCTCGAGGAGAAGGAAGCGCACCGACTCGTCCTGCTCGAGCTGGGCGATCCGGGCGCTCTCCTTGGCGCCGCGCGGGTGGCCCTGCAGCTCGAGGAGCTCGAGGGCGCTCTTCTCGACGAGCTTCATCCACTTCAGGGTGGCCTTCCCGCCCGAGATCCCCTGCGCGGCGAGGAGCGCGTCCTTCGTGCGCTCGAGCGGGTCGAGCTCGTCGAACAGGCGGGCCGTGGCGAAGCCGAGCGAGGCCCCCGCCTCGCCGGAGGCCCACACCTCGACGAGCCGGTGCACCGCGTCCTCGCGCTGCTGGATGCCCTGCTCGTAGCGCACCGAGCCCGGCACGGCCTGCTCCGCGCCGCGGAAGCGCTGGCGCTGGTAGCGGATGACCGGCTCGACCGCGGAGAGGAGCTTCGCCGCGGTGATGATGCCGACGGTGACGCGCGTCCGCTTGAACACCGCCTCGATCACCGTGGAGTGGTCGAAGTTCGGGACGATGACGCCGTCCTTCACGGTGTAGCCGCCCACGATGCGCGAGGCGGGGACGCGGAGGCTGAAGATCGGGTCGTTCGTGGAGGAGAGCTGGTGGACGAGCTTCTTCGTGGGCGTGCCGCGGTCGAAGGTGCCCGGGTCCGTCTCCTCCAGGATCACCATGCAGCTCCCCTTGATGCGGGGATCGCCCGAGTCCACGGCGGCGGTGACGAAGTTGGCGAAGCCCATGTTCGTGATGAACCGGCCGCGCTTCTCGACCTGCAGCACGGGCTCCCCGCCGTCCTTCCACTCGGCCACGCGGACCTTCCCGGAGAGCATGCCGGTGTCCACGCCGACGTAGGGGATGGGCTCGGTGAGCGCGAACGCGGCACGCCAGGGCTTGCGGTCCTCGCCGGGCTTCGCGGGCGCGGCGAGGCTCATGTAGTGGCGGTTCTGCTCGGGCGTGCCCTTCTCGTGGATGGGCGAGAGGCCGAGGCAGCTCGCGAGCGCGCCGGTGGCGGCGCCGGCGTCGACCCAGGCGAGCTCGAAGGCGGTGAGGGCGAGGGCGAGGTTCTTCGGGCCGGCGATGAAGCCGCCCTCCTCCGGCTCCATGAAGGCGGCGGTGATGCCCGACGCGTCGTAGTGCGCGAGCAGCTCGTTCTTCTGCTCGGTCCACTCGTGGCTGTTGCGGCCGCCCGCCGCGACGAGGCGCGCCACCGGCCCGCGGGCGACGGCCCGCGTGGACTGCACGAGCATCTGCAGGTCGTAGCGGTCGGCGAAGCGCCACATGATCTGGCGGACGTCGTCTCCGGGGAGCGTCCGGAGCAGTTCGGTGACCGGCTGGGTGGCGGCCGTCGGCATCGAGGACCCCTGCGCGCGCTTCGCGCCTGTCGTGGTGGGTGTGACTGGAGCGCGCGAGGCTAGCAGAGGACGGCGCGGACGGAAATTGACCGCACACAACTGGCGCGGCGTAAGCGCCCTTTCCGCCTCCGCTCGTGACGCATCGCGTCGTTCCGGAGATTACTACTCTGGGTCGGGAGCGAGCCGCGGTCAGAGGTCGGCCACCACCGGCGCGTGATCGCTCGTGCCGAAGTCGGCGAGCACCTCGCAGCGGGCCGCGCGGGCGGCGAGGGGGGCGCTCGCGACGACGTAGTCGATCCGCCAGCCGATGTTCCGCTGGCGGAGGTTGCGCCAGGGCGCCCAGTAGGTGAAGAGGCCGGCGTCGTCGGGGTGGAGCGCGCGGCCGAGGTCGACGAGGCCGTGCGAGAGGAGCCGCTCGATGAGCGCCCGCTCGTCGGGGCGCTGCCCGATCGCGCCCGCCTTTCGCTCCTTCGGGTGGACGTCCATGTCCGTGCGGGCGACGTTGAGATCACCCGCGACGACGAGCGAGCGCCCGGCGGCGTGGACCTCGGCCGCGAACCGCTCGAGCGCGTCGAGGAAGCGCAGCTTCGCCGCGTAGTCCTTGCCGCCGTTCGGCACGTAGACCGAGGCGACGACGGTCTCCCCCACCTCGGCGGTCGCGATCCGGGTCTCCACGTCGAACGGGGGATGGGCGAATGTCGGGCGCGCCGGGACGAGGGAGCGCCTGACGTGCAGCCCGACGCCCGAATAGGCGGTGGCGCCGTGCCACAGGCACCAGTATCCCTCGAGCTCGCACAGCGCGGCGGGGACGCGGTCGGTCGGCGCCTTGATCTCCTGGAGGCAGAGCACGTCGGGGCGCTCGCGCTCGACGAAGGCGAGGACCTGGGCCTCGCGGGCGCGGATCCCGTTCACGTTCCACGTCGCGATGCGCAAGCGATATCCCCCTTCGAGCACACCTACCTGCACGCACCATCCATCCCACGATCATGCGACGCAACCGGCCGCAGGTTTCACCGGGGGCCGCGAGGCATAGTACGATGCGTGCACGCAGGCCGGCTGCCGGGTTGCGTGAGAGAGGCCGTCCTTTCCTTTGACGAGCGCACCCAAGCGTACTGGCGAGACGAGCGTCCTCGAGCTCCGGATCGTTCCGGAGTGGGACGCCATCAAGGCCGCGTGGGACCCGACGCGGGCCATGCTCGCGCGCGCGGGGCTCCCCGACGACGAGAACTACCAGCTCGCGATGGTCGCCCAGGAGCTGCTCGAGAACGCCGTGAAATACGGCGCCTTCCGCGACGCGGAGCGGGTCGGCCTCGAGATCCG
Source organism: uncultured delta proteobacterium (assembly GCA_963737085.1). Lineage (GTDB taxonomy): Bacteria > Myxococcota > Myxococcia > Myxococcales > Anaeromyxobacteraceae > Anaeromyxobacter. The sequence continues at coordinate 154,782 of CAVTRR010000009.1, read as the reverse complement.
CGTCGCGCTCGAGGACGTGACGGTGGAGGTGAAGAGCCGCGTGGGGGTCGACGACGCGCACCTGCGCCGCTTCGACCGGATGATCCAGTGGATCCGCGGCTTCCAGGATCCTTTCGAGGCGTACGTCGAGCGGATGAAGATCGTGTCCGCGCAGCCGTACGCCCAGGGCGAGAGCGGGCTCGGGCTCACGCGCATCGCGTACGAGGGGCGCTGCGTCATCGACTTCTACGTCGACGGCGAGAGCACGCTCGCGGTGTCAGCCGTGTACCGCCGGGCCGCGGAGGACGCATGGACGACGCGGTGAAGCGCTTCGGACAAGGGGAGCTGACGCTCGAGCTGGCGGAGACGCCGAGCGAGCTCCGCCTCACCTGGCTCGGCAAGAGCAGCGAGCGCGAGCCGAGCCGCTTCCTCGTGCCGGTGCTGACGGAGGCGCTCGAGCGCGCGCGCGCGGCCGGGCTGCCCCTCGTCATGGACTTCTCGAAGCTCGACTACATGAACTCGTCGACGTTCACGCCCGTCGTCAAGGCGCTCGACGAGTCGCGCCGCCTCTCGGTGTCCGTCGTCCTCGAGTACAGCACCGCCCGCAAGTGGCAGGCCCTCTCCTTCAGCGCGCTGCGCACCTTCGAGACTCTGGATGGGCGGATCAAGGTCAACGGCAAGTGAGCTCGCGCCGCCCGCCGAGCCACGGCGGACGGGACGTGCCGAGCACGGCGGCCGCGTCCTGCGGCTCGCCGTGTCGTGGGCGAGCCGCCTGTCGTTGCGCATCGAGGTCGAGGGCGGGGGCGCCCTGCCGAGCGGCACGGTGTTCGAGGCGCTCGAGGTGGACCTCGACCGCGGGCCGGTCCGGCTCGGCCGCTGCCGCTTCACGGCGGAGGGCGGGGCCGCGCGCAGCGCCAGCGGGACGCTGGTCTTCCTCGACGACGTCTACGACTGCCGGACGCTCGTCGACGAAGGCAAGTACATGGACCTGCGCGGGTTCTTCCAGAACCTGCCGCTCGTCATCGGCCAGCGGGAGCGCATCCGGCCCGAGTTCAAGGAGTACTGCTCGGCCCTCGCCTACGACCTCTCCGTCCACAAGCGCTTCTTCGACGAGCAGGACCGCATCATCGCGGGCGAGCCCGACGACGTGGCGCACGTCGCCCGCGAGGTCCTGCTCCGCACCGAGGGGCGGCGCTTCATGGGCTTCCTCGACGAGAAGCTCGTCGAGCTCGAGAAGATCGTGCGGGGGTTCACGCAGGAGGAGCACGAGCGACACGGCTTCTACCTCCGGCGCCTCATCTGGCCCTACCTCATGGCGGGCGAGTTCCTGCGGCGGTCGAACCTGAAGCCGCGCGGGTACTCCGGCGACGCCGAGATGATGCTCATGGCGTACGACAACGCGTACGTCGGCAGCTACGTCTTCAACCAGCTCATGCACAAGCACGGCGTGGAGACGCTCGCGGCGGAGGCCGTGCGCTCGCGCCGCAAGCTCGTGCCGCGCGTGCTGCGCGACGTGCTGGGGCGCTTCCCGGACCTCGGCCCGCACGGGTTCCACTTCATGTCGCTGGCCGCGGGCCCCGCGAGCGAGCTCGAGGAGATCGTCGCCGGGGTCGAGGACGCGGAGCGCTTCGACATCGCGCTGCTCGACCAGGACCCCTTCGCCCTCGACCTCGCCCGCGAGACGATCCGCCGCCTCGAGGCCGCCCGCGGCGCCCACCTCTCGGTCCGCTACGTCCAGGACTCGGTCCGCACCATGATCCGGACGCGCGACCTCGGGCGCACGCTCGGCCGCCACCACTTCGTCTACTCGATGGGGCTCTTCGACTACCTCTCGACGCCGGTCGCGCGCGCCATCCTCTCCCGCGTCTGGGAGGTGGTGCTCCCCGGCGGCACGCTCCTCGTCGGGAACTTCCACGCCCGCACGCCCACGCGCGTCCACATGGCGTACTGGGGCGACTGGTCGCTCTGCTACCGCACCGAGGAGGGCTTCCGGGGCCTCGCCGAGGGGTTCGAGGACGTCGCGACGAGCGGCATCGAGTTCGACCACACCGGCTGCCAGATGTTCCTGCGGCTCGAGAAGGCCAGGTGATGTTCCGCGCCGCCGCCCGGGGGACTGGCCCCGCCATGGACGCGCGGCGCGCGGCGTTCCAGCTGCACCTCGACGGCCTGCTGCACGGCTGGTTCGGCACGGCCGTGATGATGACGTGGGTCCTCGTCCCGTCCTTCATCGTCCTCGACTGGTTCGCGATGCCGCGGGACGCGTTCGCGTCCCTCGCCACGTACCGGGCGCTCTCCACGGCGCTGCTCGTCCTCCAGTGGTTCGTGATCCGGTGGACGAGGCCGTCGCGCTGGTCGATCCTCCACGGCTACGTCTTCACCTGGGTCGCGGCGGCGGCCATCGTCGGCATGACCGTGGACCTGGGGGGCTTCGACTCCTCCTACTGGGCCGGCCTGAACCTCGTCATCGCCGCGAACCTGCTGCTCCCCTGGTCCGCGCGCCACGCGTTCCTGAACGGCACCTCCATCGTCGTCATGTACGTCGTGGCGAACGCGATCTGGGGCGGTCCGTTCCACTGGGAGTACCTCTTCCAGAGCCTCTTCTTCATGGGCTCGATGGTGGTCATCGGGATCGTGATCGCCGCCTCCCGGTTCCAGCTCGTCGTGCAGGAGTTCGAGTCCCGCACCGACCTCCAGGAGGCGAACGCGAGCCTCGAGCGCTCCCGGGCCGACCTCAAGGCGGCCCGCGACGCGCTGTGGGGCGAGATGGAGGTCGCGAAGCGGATCCAGACCTCGCTGCTGCCGCAGAACCGCCACGTCGGCAAGTACGACATCGTGGCGCGCATGCAGCCGGCCGCGGAGGTCGGCGGCGACTACTACGACATCATCCAGGCGGGCGAGGATCGGAACTGGGTCGCCATCGGCGACGTGTCCGGCCACGGCGTCGAGTCGGGGCTCGTCATGATGATGACGCAGACGAGCATCCTCTCCCTCGTCCAGGACAACCCGCGCCTCTCGCCCTCCGAGGTGTTCAGCGCGGTGAACGACGTGCTGCTCGAGAACATCTCCCGCCTGCAGGCGGCGCGCTACATGACGCTGAACGTCGTGCGGCTCCGCGACGACCGGCTCACCCTCGCCGGCAAGCACCAGGACGTGCTCGTCTGGCGGCGCGCGACCCGCCAGGTGGAGACGATCTCCAACGACGGGTGCTGGATCGGCGTGGTGGAGGACACCCGCGGGCGCGTGACCGACACCTCCATCGCGATGGGCGAGGGCGACGTCGCGCTCTTCTTCACCGACGGCGCCACCGAGGCGATGAACGCCCGGGGCGAGATGTACGGCGAGTCCCGCCTCGCCGCGGTGCTCGCCCGCGTGGCCGAGGGGTCGCTCGAGGACGCCCTCGGCACCCTGTTCGCCGACATCGCCGCGTTCCGCGCCTCGCAGGACGACGACGTCACGATGATGCTGGTGCGGCGCGCCCCCGACGCGGAGGAGCAGCGCGCGCGGAGCACGCCCGCCACGACGCCGACGCCGCGGTCGAGCGCGGCGTAGCGGCGGCCGGGCGCTCGCCGGGAGGCGGCGACTCCCGCGGGCCTCTCTCAGCTCTCGCTGAAGCGCACGGACGGCGAGGCGCCGGTCTCGAACGGGCGCAGCGCGCGCCGGAGGGCGTCGAAGCTCATCGCCTGCCAGCGCTGCTTCCCGTCGTAGGCGACGGTGAGCGGGACGACCGCCTCGTGGACGGCCCGGATGAACTGCACGAGCGCGGCGATGGTGGAGGAGTTGAAGTACTCGAGCCGCTCGAAGTGCAGCGCGAGGCTGCGCGACTGCGCCTTGCCGTCCGCGAGCAGCCGATCGAAGAGCGGCGCGAGGGTCTTGCCGGCCTCGCGGCTGGAGCTGCGCCCGGAGAGGTGGATGCGCAGGACGCCCTCGCTCGCGTAGTCGAGCTCCGCCGTCAGGTCGCCGAACTGCATCTTCTCCACGGTGTCTCCCTCTGCCCCCGACCCGCGAGCATACCAGCGTTCGCACCGAACGCCGCAAAAGCCACCGGGCGGCGGGTGGGCACGCACCGGCATTTCGGTGAGCCCGTCCCCGCCCCCTACGAAATCTATCAGGATCCCGGCGACATGCGAGATGGCGAGCTCCTTGCTCTTCCACTCAGGACGAGGGGGCGGCGGCCACCGGCGGACGGAAGGGGCGCCCGCCCCCGGAGCGAGGAACCGACATGACCGTCGTCCCTGACAGGGTGGTGGATCCCGCGGCGCTGCCGCCCGCCAAGGCGCTGCGGCTCGAGGCCGAGATCGCCTGGGCGCCCGGCGCCATCGTGAGCCGGACGATCGCGAAGACGAAGGGCGGGACGCTCACGCTCTTCGCCTTCGACGCGGGGCAGGAGCTCTCCGAGCACACCGCCCCCTTCGACGCCTTCGTCACGGTGCTCGACGGCCAGGCCGAGCTCGTCATCGGCGGCGCGAGCGTCCCGGCCACGAAGGGCGAGACGGTGCTCATGCCCGCGAACGTGCCGCACGCCGTGAAGGCGCGCGGGCCGTTCAAGATGCTCCTCTCCATGGTGCGGGGGCAGCCGTGAGCGAGCTCATCGAGCGCGGCGCGGGATCGCGCAAGGACCTCCTGAAGCACCTCATCCTCGAGCTGCACGCCGGCACGGCGCCCGCGCAGGTGCAGCGCCAGCTCGCGCGCATGCTCGGGCAGGTCCCCTACGGCCTCGTCGTCGAGGTGGAGCAGGAGCTGATCGAGGACGGACTGCCCCCGGAGGAGGTGACGCGCCTCTGCCACCTCCACTCCGCCGCCCTGGAAGGCTCGATCGACCTCTCCGGCGCGCGCGCGGCGCCCCCCGGCCATCCGGCGCACACCTTCCACCTCGAGAACGAGGCGCTCGGGGCCGCGCTCGCGAGGCTCGAGCGCGCCGCGCTCGCCCTCGAGGGCGCCGGGCCGCCGGCGGCCGAAGACCTCCTCGCCGCGCGCGCGCGCCTGAACGACGTCGCGGACGTGGAGAAGCACTACCTGCGCAAGGAGCACCTCCTCTTCCCGTACCTCGAGAAGCACGGGATCACCGGGCCGCCCAAGGTGATGTGGGGCAAGCACGACGAGGCCCGCGCGCTCCTGCGCGCGGCGGTGGACGCGCTCGCCGCCGGGCGCGCCCCCGCGCCGGCGCTCCGGGCGGCGGGCGAGGCGATCCGCGGGATGATCGAGCGGGAGGAGAACATCCTGCTCCCGATGGCGCTGGACACCCTCGACGAGCTCGAGTGGTGGGAGATCGCTCGCCAGAGCGCCGACGTGGGCTTCTGCCTCGTCGAGCCGGCGGGCGAGTGGAGGCCCGAGGCGGCGCCCGCGGGCGCGGACGCGCCGGAGCGGGACGGCAAGGTGCGCCTCCCCACCGGCACCCTCACCCCCGTGCAGCTCGAGGCGATCCTGAACGCGCTGCCGCTCGACGCGACGTTCGTCGACGCCGAGGACCGCGTCCGCTATTTCACCCACGGGAAGGAGCGCGTCTTCGCCCGCAGCCGCGCGGTCATCGGGCGCAAGGTGCAGTTCTGCCACCCGCCCTCGTCGGTGGACACGGTCGACCGGATCCTGTCCGCGTTCCGCGCCGGGGAGCGCGAGGAGGCGGCGTTCTGGCTCGAGCTGCGGGGGAGGTTCGTCCACGTCGCCTACCACGCGCTGCGCGGCCCGGACGGCGAGTACCTCGGCTGCCTCGAGGTGACGCAGGACCTCACCGCGAAGCGGGCGCTCCAGGGGGAGCGGCGGCTCCTCGCCTGGGACGTCCCCGCGATCGCGCCCGCTCCGGCGGCGGGGTGTCCCGCGCACGGCGCCGCCGAGGCCCGCCCCGCCGCTTCGCCGGCCGGCGCGGGCCCCGGTCCGCTCGCCGCCTCGGGCCCGTCGGCGGGCGCCGGTCCGGCGTGGGCCTCCGCCGCCACGGCCTCGCGGCGCCTCGACGCGCGGCCGTTCCTCGCGCAGGGAGCGCACCCGGTCGAGCGGGTGATGGCCGACCTCGGCGCCCTCGCCGGCGAGGAGGTGTACGAGCTCACGACGCCCTTCGTGCCGGCGCCGCTCATCGAGCGCGCCGCCGCCGCCGGCTTCGCGGCGCACCCCGTGGCCGACGGGGCGGGGACCGTGCGGACGTACTTCAGGCGCGGCGCGAGCGCCTGACCGGCGCGGGCGGCGCGCGCCGCGGCGCGAGGGCGCGCGGCCCTCGCGCCGCGCGTGCGTGAATGCGCTCCTCCGGTTAGACTCCCCGACCCGGAGGATCCATGAGGACGCTCTTCGTCACCGCGGTCGTCGCCTCGCTCGGGCTCGCGCGCGTCGCCGCCGCGGACGAGCCCCGCGGCGCGTCCGCTCCCCCCGCCAGCGCGACCGGGGCGAGCCCGGGCGCCGCGGCGCCGGCCGCCCCCGCCGCGAGGCCGAAGGGCGCGAAGCGGCGCGGCAAGGCCGCCACGGGCGCCGCGGAGGCGAAGCCCGCCTCGCCCGCCCCCGCCGCGGCGCAGAGGCCGTCCGGCGCGGCGCCCGCCGCGCCCGAGAAGCCGTGCGAGCCGGTGAAGCCCTGCCCCATCGACGGATGAGCCGCCGCCGCTCACTCGCCGCCGCGGCCGCGCTCGCCGCCGCCGGCCTCGCGCTGGCGCTCGTCCTCGCGTGGGAGCACGCGCAGGCGCACGCCGGCGTCGAGAGCTTCTGCGCGATCAACGACTACGTGAACTGCGACCGGGTGGCGACGAGCCGCTTCTCGGTGGTGCTCGGCCTCCCGGTCGCGGTGTGGGGCGCGCTCGCCTACGGCCTCGCGCTCCTGCTGGCGGTGGCGGGCCTGCGCGAGCGGCGCCCGCACGACACCTGGCCCGCGGGCCTGCTCTTCGCGCTCGCCGCCGCCGCGGTGGCGGTCGCCGTGGCGCTCGCCCTCGTGTCCGAGCTCGCCGTGGGGGCGCTCTGCCTGCTCTGCGCGGGCTCGTGGCTCGTGTCCGCCGCGCTCCTCGCCGCCGCCTTCGGCGCGACGCGCCCCGCGGGCGTCGCGGCGGCGCTCCGCGCCGACCTCCGGCTCCTCGCGGCGCGCCCGGGCCGCGCCGCCGCCGCCGCGGTCGCCGGGGCCGCGGCGGTCGCGCTCGTCGCGGCCGCCTACCCGCGCTACTGGGAGCGCCCGCCGCGCCCCCCCGCAGCGCCCGCCGCCCAGGCCGCGCGCCCGCCGCCCCCGGCGCGGCCGGCGGCCTCCGGCCCCGCCGCGCGCGTCGTCGTCTCCTTCAGCGACTACGCGTGCCCGTTCTGCGCGCTCGCGCACGAGGAGGCGAAGGAGGTCCTCGCCGCGCGCCCCGACGTGACCGTCGTGCGCAAGCACTTCCCGCTCGACCCCGCGTGCAACCCCGCCGTCCCGCGCGCGATCCACCCGGGCGCCTGCCTGCTCGCCGCGGCGGCGGTCTGCGCCGAGGAGCAGGGCAGGCTCGAGGCGATGGACGACGCGCTCTTCCGCAACCAGAAGGCGCGGCGGCCGCTCGAGGCCCTCGTGGCCGAGGTCGGCCTCGACGCCCCGCGCTTCGTCGAGTGCCTCCGGGCACCCTCGACGGAGCGACGCCTGCAGGCGGACGTGGCGGCCGGGCTCGCCGTGGGCGTGCGCGCCACGCCGACCTGGGTCGTGAACGGCGTCGCCCAGGCGGGGAAGCTGCCCGTCGAGCTGCTGCCGCCGCCGCCGCCCTGACGCCGCCGCGGGCGGCGGTCACTCGAAGACCAGGACCTCCTTCAGCCCGCGGGCGGTCCCCTCGAGCACCTCGCGCGCCTCCGCGACGGGACGGCGGCTCGTCACGAGCTGCGGCAGCAGGGTGGGCCAGCGGCGCGCGAAGAGCGCGAGGTCCGACACGGCCGCGCGGTAGGCGTCGGCGGACGGGTTCGTCACGCCGAGCACCGCCTGGTTCCCGAGCACGATGCCGGGCATGACGTTCCCGAGCTCGCGCGGCACCGGGCCCCTGCGCCCGGGGATCCCGGTGAACACGAACACGCCGTTCGCCCCGAGGGCGGGGAGCGCCTCGAAGGCGCTCGGCGACGCGCCCGAGGCCTCGATCATGACGTCGATCGGCCCGACGCGGCGCGCGAGCGCCTCGGTGGTCTCCTCGCGGCCGGAGGACCAGCCCACCCCGAACGCCTCGAGGAGCGCCGACTTCTTGCCGCCCGGCTCGCGCGAGTGGACGAACGTCTCGTACCCGCGCACGCGCAGCGCGAGCGCCGCGAGGGCGCCGACGGGGCCGGCGCCGATCACGACGGCCACCCGCGACGGCGGGCGCCCCGCGCCGCTTTCGAGGTCGTCCGCCCACGGCAGCCGCCGCTGGAGGTCCTCCACCTGGCGCAGGGCCGCCTCCGCGACGCCGAGCGGCTGCGCCAGCACGGCGACGTCGCGCAGCTCCGCGGGGACGGGGACCATGTGGCGCTGCTCGTCCACCACGCGCTCGGCGAGGAAGCCGTGCGCCCGCCGGATGCCACGTTGCGTGAACTCGCCGGTCACGCAGAAGTCGGGGCGCCCCATCGCGCAGGCGCGGCAGCGCAGATCGCGGCACGGCCGGCGCACGGTCGGCACCACGAGGTCGCCGCGCCGCAGGCGCGTCACCGAGGTCCCCGTCTCCACGACCTCGCCGAGCGCCTCGTGGCCGATGACGAGGTAGGGCGCGTCGTCGGGCGGTGCGCCGTGCTTCCCCGCCGCGATCTCGCGGTCGGTCCCGCAGACGCCGACCTCGCGGATCCGGATGGCCACCTGGCTCGGCGCGAGGAGCTGGGGCTCGGGGTGGTCGACGAGGCGGACGGCGCGCTCGCCGGGGAAGACGGCGACGGCTCTCATGCGCGAGACCTTACCGCGCCGGGGTGGGCGGGGCAGGGGCCCCGGGCGTGGCGTGCGCCCGCTCTCAGGCGCGCGGCGCGCTCGCCGCGGCCTCGCGGAGGAGCGCCCGCACGGTGGAGAGCAGCTCGACGGGGTCGACGGGCTTGTGGAGGATTGCCGTCGCGGACCGGGGCAGGTCCTTGCTCGAGCCGGTGACCACGACCACCGGCACGCCCCTGAGCGCGGGCTCCTCCCGGCGGCGCTCGAGGAACTCCCAGCCGCTCATTCCGCCGGTGACGAGGTCGAGGACGACGAGGGCCGGGCGGGTCGTCGCCGCGAGCTCGAGGGCCTTGCGCCCCTCGTCGGACGAGATGACGCGCAGGCCGGCCCCGGCGAGGAGCGCGATCATCGCGTCGCGGGTGGCCGCGTCGTCCTCGATGAGCAGCACCGGCCTCGCCGCGGGGGGCTGCCGTCGTCCGTTCCTGTCTCGCATCCGCGCTCGCGCCTCCGCCGTAGACGAAAAAAATGTAAGAGCCGGTCCCGCCGCCGTCGAGCCTCCTCGGGGGCCCCGGATCGGACCGCCCGCCGGCCGCCCGCACGGGCGCGGGCACGGGCAGGGCGCTGGCCGGAGGCCGTGCGGCCCCTCCTCCGCGCGCCCGCCCGGACGGCTCAGCCGCCGAGCAGCAGCCCGGCCGCGGCCGCGCCGGCGAGGAGCCAGCTCGAGCTCACGCGCAGGGCGAGGAGCAGCGCGCTCGCCCCCGCGAGGAGCGCCGTGGGAAGGTCGACCACCGCGGCGCGGGCGAGCTGCGCCGTCACCACCGCCATGAGCGCGAGCGACGCGAGGTTCACCCCGTCGAGGAAGGCCCCGGCGACGGCCGAGCGGCGGAGGCGCGGCACGAGCGGGCCGCTCAGCGCCACGAAGACGAAGGCGGGGAGGAAGATGCCGGCGGTCGCGACCGCGGCGCCCCGCGCGCCGCCGAGGAGGTACCCGACGAACGTCGCGGTCGTGAAGACGGGGCCGGGCGTCACCTGCCCGACCGCGATCGCGTCGAGGAGCTGCGCCTCGGTCAGCCAGCCGAGCCGCTCCACGAGGTCCGCGCGGAGGAAGGCGAGCAGCACGTACCCGCTGCCGTAGAGCACCGAGCCGATCTTCACGAAGACGAGGAACAGCCCGGAGAGCGTGAGCGGCGAGGCGGCCGCGGCGAGGGCGAGGGCGGGCGCGATCGGCGGGAGCGCGAGGGCGCCGAGGGCCCGGCCGCGGGCGGAGAGGCGCCCCGCGGCGAGCGCGGCGCCGGCGGCGCCGAGGACGGCGAGCTCGTGCACCCCGAGCGCCGCGGCCGCGGCGGCGGCGGCCGCGAGCGCCGCGCGCGACGGTCCGCGGATTGCGGTCCGGCCGAAGCGCCAGAGCGCCTGCGCGACCACCGCCACCACGGCGGGCTTCACGCCCCGGAGCACGCCCTCGACGGCGGGGAGCGCGCCGAACCGCACGTAGAGCCAGGCGACGCCCGTCACGAGGAGCGCCGCCGGCAGGATGAACGCGGCGCCGGCCACCACGAGCCCGGCGAAACCGGCGCGGCGGTGGCCCACGTGGATGGCGAGCTCCGTCGAGTTCGGGCCCGGGACGAGGTTCGCCGCGCCGAGGAGGTCGAGGAACTCCTCGGGCGTGAGCCAGCGGCGGCGGCGCACGATCTCGTCCTCCATCATCGCGACGTGGGCCGCGGGGCCGCCGAACGCGGTCGCGCCCAGGCGCAGGAAGAGCAGGGCGAGCTCGCGGAGCGCCGCGCGCCGTTCGGGCAGCACGATCTACCGGCGCGGCTCGTGGGCGACGAAGTCGAGCCGGCGCGCCTCGGTGCGGCCCGCGTTGCGGGCGCGGCTCTCGCTGCAGAAGCTGGCCAGGACGCGGCCGTCGACGGTCACCCGCCAGCGGTGCGAGTCCACCCGCTCGATGCACACGCGGTGCGTCCGGACGTCGAACGTGCTGTGCGTCGGGGACATATCCTCATTCTAGCGGGGAAGACCCGGTCGCGCCCGGCACAAACGAGGGGAGCGCCGGGCGCGGACGGTGCGTCCACGATCCGTGAAGGCGTGCGCGCCCCCGGGCGGAGCGGCGCCCGCCTCACCGGCCCAAAGGCGGGCGGGAGGCCACGCCCTCGTCAGGCGGCGGCGGCGGCGCGACGGAGGGCGCAGCGGGGCGGCTCCGCCGCGCCGCCCGCGTGGATCCGGGCGACGGCGCGCCGGCAGGCGCCGCACGACGCGCCGGCGCCGGTCGCGGCGAGCGTCGCCTCGAGGGAGGCGCCCTCGCGCGCGAGGGCGCGCACGGCGCGATCCGGGACGTTGAAGCACGAGCAGACGATCACGGCGGGCCTCGCAAACCGAAAACTGCGAACCAGTATCATGATGCGCTCCCCGGCCGCAAGCGGGGCGGCGCCGCCCGGGCGCCGGGCGGAGCGCGCGATCCCCTGCGTGATCCGGATCAAGCGTCGCGCACGCTCCGTCCGTGGATCGCGTTCCGCGCGATCGGCTACATTGCGCGCCGACTCTGATAATGAGTTGCAGGATCACGAAACGCGGCCGGCGGTCCACGCGACCCGGAGCCCAGCCCGAGAGGCGCTTCGCCTCGCCCGAGGTCGCGACCATGACCGTCCGCTCCGTCCCCTCCACCCCGCGCCGGGTCCTCCTCGCCCTCGCGCTCTCCGCCGCGCCCGCCGCCGGGGCCGCCGAGGAGATCGTCGTCGAGGCTCGGGCCGCCGCGCCGGCGCGCGAGCTCGTCGCCGAGGCGCTCTTCCTCTGCGACACCCTCCCGCCCGGCGGCCGCGACGTGAACCTGAGCCTCGGCCTCGCCGAGGGCGATCCCGACCCCGTCACGGGCCGCACCGACGTCGTCGCCTCGCCGCGCGTCCAGCTCGCGCTCGCCCTCGGGGAGCGGCTCGGGCTCACCGCGGACGTGGGGCTCGCCTCGGCGGGGGAGGTGGCGCTCGACGCGCCCGGCGCGTCGCTGAAGCTCCTGCTCCGCGACCCCGAGGGCGGCGCCCGCGCCGGCCTCTCCGCCTCGCTCGACCTCTTCGGCTCGACCCACGGCCTCGCGGAGACCGAGGCGGGGCTCGGCCTCGGCGCCATCCGCGCCGTCGGCCCCCTCGCGCTGCGCGCCGCGGCCAGCGTGGCGACGGGCGTTCGCGACTGGACGCCGCACCTCCACGCCGGCGTCTCCGCCGCCGTCGCGCTCGGCGCCCGGGTGCGCGCCCTCGCCGAGGTGATGGCGGACGTGAGCGGCGGCGAGGCGGCGCTCTCCGCGGGGCCGACGGTGAAGGTGGCGCTCGGGGAGAGGACGGCGCTCATGGCCGGGGCGCTCCTCGACGTCTCCGCGGTCGCGGAGATGCCGACGTTCCTCTTGCAGCTCACGCGGTCGATGTGACGGCGCCCGCGACGGCGCAGGAGAGGACGGAACCGATGATGCCCATGGCGCTGCTCGGGGACGGCGAGGAAGGCGAGATCGTCGCCGTGGCCGGGAGCCACGGCGGCGCGGTCGGCAGCCGCGCGGAGGACATGGGGCTGCGCGTCGGCAAGCGGGTGGTGATGCTCGCGAACGGCGCGGGGCCGGTGCTGGTGAAGGTGGACGAGTCGCGCATCGCGGTGGACCGCCGCGTGGCCATGAAGATCAAGGTGAGGACGACATGAGCACGGAACTCTCGAAGCTCGCGCCCGGCGCACGGGCGCGCATCCTGAAGGTGGGGGCCCTCGGCCCCATGAAGCGGCGGCTCATGGACATGGGGCTCCTGCCCGGCGAGCTGATCGAGGTGCAGAAGGTGGCGCCGCTCGGCGATCCGATGGAGGTGTCCGTGAAGAGCTACTCCCTGTCCCTCCGCAAGAAGGAGGCGGAGGGGATCGCGGTGGAGGTGCTCCCGTGAGCACGGCGCGCAGGCTCGACCTCGCCCCGCGGCACGCCGCGGCCCGGCGGCTCACCGTCGCGGTGGCGGGGAACCCGAACTCCGGCAAGTCCACCCTCATCAACGCCATCGCCGGCACCCGGCTGCAGGTGGGGAACTGGCCCGGCGTGACGGTGGAGAAGAAGGAGGCGTCCTTCGAGCACGCCGGCCGCGAGATCCGGATCGTGGACCTCCCCGGCACCTACTCGCTCTCGCCGTACTCCCTCGAGGAGATCGTCGCGCGCGACTACCTCGCCCGCGAGCGCCCCGACGTGGTGGTGAACGTCGTGGACGCGACGAACCTCGAGCGGAACCTGTACCTCACCGTCCAGCTCCTCGAGCTCGGCATCCCCGTGGTGCTGGCGCTCAACATCTACGACGAGGCCGAGGCGAAGGGGCACCGCATCGACGTCCCCGGCATCGAGCAGCGGCTCGGGGTGCGCGTCGTCCCGACCTCCGCCACGCGGCGGCGCGGCCTCGCCGAGCTCCTCGACGCCGTGATCGCCACGGCCGACGCGCCGCGCCGGGGCGACGCGCCGCGCCTCGGCTACGGGCCCGACCTCGACGGCGCGGTGGACGCCGTCGCGCGGGCGGTCGCGGAGCGCCACCCGGCGCTGCTCGAGACCTGGCCCTCGCGCTGGCTCGCCCTGAAGCTCATCGAGGGCGACGAGCGGGTGCTCCAGGAGACCGGCGTCGACGCCGCCGCGCTCGTCGAGGTGCCGCTCCACCACCTGCGCACCGCCCACGGCGACGACGTGGAGGCCGTGGTGACCGAGGCGCGCTACGCGCTCGCGTCGGGCCTCACCCGCGAGGTCCTCCAGCGCCCGAGGCTCCCCAGGAAGGAGCTCACCGAGCGGATCGACCGGGTGGTGCTGAACCGCTTCCTCGGCATCCCCATCTTCCTCGCCGCCATGTGGCTCGTCTTCAAGCTCACCTTCGACCTGTCGGCGCCGTTCGGCGACTGGATCGACGCGATGACGAACGGCCCGTTCAAGCGCTGGGCTGCGGCGCTGCTCGGGATGGCCGGCGCGCCGGACTGGACCGTCTCGCTCGTGAACGACGGGATCGTGTCCGGCGTCGGGTTCGTGCTGGTCTTCGTCCCCGTCATCTTCGCGATGATGTTCTTCATCACGTTCCTCGAGGGCAGCGGGTACATGGCCCGCGCCGCCTTCGTGATGGACAAGGCGATGCACGCGATCGGGCTGCACGGGAAGTCCTTCATCCCGATGGTGCTCGGGTTCGGCTGCAACGTCCCCGGCATCTACGCGACGCGGACGCTCGAGAGCGGCCGGGACCGGATCCTGACGGCGCTCCTCATCCCGCTCATGTCCTGCGGGGCGCGCCTGCCCGTGTACGTGCTCTTCGTGGGGGTCTTCTTTCCCGGGCGGCCGGGCACGGTCATCTGGTCGCTCTACGTCATCGGCATCGCCCTCGCCATCGCCATGGGCGTCGTCTTCAAGAAGACGCTCTTCCGGGGCGAGGCGCCCGCCTTCATCATGGAGCTGCCGCCCTACCGGATGCCGTCGTTCCGCAGCCTCTGTCTCCACACCTGGGAGAAGGGGAAGCACTTCCTCTACAAAGCCGGCACCTACATCCTCGCCGTCTCGGTCCTGGTCTGGTTCCTGCTGAACCTGCCGTGGGGGGTCGAGCACAAGAAGGACTCGTACCTCGGCCGCGCGGGCCAGGTGATGGCGCCGGCGCTCGCGCCGCTCGGCTTCGGCACCTGGGAGGCGGCCTCCGCCCTCATCACCGGCGTCATCGCGAAGGAGATCGTGGTGGGCACCATGGGCGAGATCTACGCGCCCGGGGCCGCGGCGGCCGGCGCGCCGGCGGCGGCGCCGACGCTCGGCGCGGACCTGCGCGAGATCGCCGTCTCGTTCGGCGGCGCCGTGAAGGAGTCGCTCGGCAACGTCGCCGGGACGGTGGGGCTCTCGTCCATGTCGTTCGAGGGCGAGGAGGGCCCCTCGCCGCTCAAGGACGCGGTCCGCGGGGCGTTCACGCCGCTCACCGCCCTCGGCTTCATGATCTTCGTGCTGCTCTACATGCCGTGCGTGGTCGTCGCCATCGCCATGCGCCAGGAGTTCGGCGGCTGGAAGTGGTTCGGCGTCGCCTTCGCCTACCAGACCGCGCTCGCCTGGGGCATGGCGCTCCTCGTCTACCAGGGCGGCCGCCTGCTCGGGCTGGGAGGCTGACGTGGGCGCCGCCGACCTCGTCATCGCCGGCCTCGTCCTCGCGGGCTCGCTCCTCCTGCTCTACCGCTCCCTGCTCCGGCGCGGCGGTGGCTGCCACGGCTGCGACGGCGGCGCCTGCGGGCGGCCCGCTCCGACGCCCCTCGTCCGGCTCGGGAGCCCCGGCGCGGATCAGCGGCCGCGCCGGGGGGATCGCGGCGGGGCAGGGGCCTCGAGCTCGTAGAGCGCGAGGCCGCTCCGCCGCGAGGCCCAGAGCCCGCCGCCGATCTGCACGAAGTGGCGAGCGAGCCTCCGCCGGTACCACGCGCCGGTGCGCGCGTGGACGGCGGTGTCCGTGGCGTCCCGGTCCACGACGGCGGCGAGGTCGCGCCGGGTGATCGCCTCGAGGTAGAGCACCCCGCGGCACATCCGCCCGAGGTTCTCGATGGCGCGCGCCGCGCCGGCGTCGTCGAGGTACGGCAGGACGCCGTGGCAGACGACGAGGTCGAACCGCTCGCGCGCGCGCCAGCGCGTGATGTCGCGCCGCTCGTGGCCGTAGCGCGCCGCCGCGTGGGCGGAGACCTCGATGGAGCGGTAGCGCACGCGCGGGTGGTGCCGGCGGAACCAGCGCCGCCAGAGCCCGACCCCGGCGCCGACGTCGAGCACGGAGGCGAGCTCGAGGCCGAGCCAGCGGGAGAGGCCGAAGACCCCCGCGGCGAGGTGCGCGACGTCCCGCGCCGAGTGCACGGCGGCGCCGCCGCCGTAGTAGCGGCGGTAGTAGCTCGCGTCGAAGCGGTCGGGGGACGTCATCTCGGGGGGCCTGCCTCTCCTCGGAGACGCCGGGCTGGGGCCGGCTCGGGCTCGGGCTCGGGGCTTGTACGACGAACCGAGCCCGCTGTCAGGGGGGCGGGGGAGGGGCGCCGCCGAGCCGCTGCCGCACCTCGGCGCGCCGGCGGTCGTGCTCGGCGACGCGCCGGTC
Organism: uncultured delta proteobacterium; assembly: GCA_963737085.1. Classification (GTDB taxonomy): domain Bacteria; phylum Myxococcota; class Myxococcia; order Myxococcales; family Anaeromyxobacteraceae; genus Anaeromyxobacter. The sequence goes on along the minus strand of CAVTRR010000009.1, from coordinate 138,939 downwards.
GAAGCGCTCGCGCTGCGCGGGGCCGAGGAGCGCGCGGATGCGCGCGTCGGCGTCGCGCCGGATCGCCTCCGCCTCGGGGTCGAGCCGCGCGAACACCGCGCCCATGGCCTTCCAGCGCGCCTCCAGGATCTCGCGCACGGCGCGCGCCTGCGCCGCGTCGAGGTCGAGGTCGTCCGTCAGCCGGGCGGCCATCTCCTCCGGGGCGGGCGGGCCGCGCGGGGGACCGCGATCGCCGCGGGAGAGGACGAGCCGGTCCAGGGCCGCGCCGGCCGCGGCGCCGGCGACGAAGAGGAGGAGCGAGAGCCCCCAGGCCGCGAGCCGGCTCCGCCGCGCGTCACTCGCCATGGGACGGGACCTCCGACATCCAGAGCTGGACGGCCACCTCGAGCGGATCCTGCGCGGAGTCCGGCGGTCGCCCGGCGCCGGCCGCGAGGACCCCGATCCAGACCGCGGCGGCGGCGACGGCGCCGGCGAGCGCCGCACGCCCGGCGGCCGGGAGGAACCACCCGAGCGGCGAGGGCGCCCGGCGCGCGCCGGCGTCCAGGGCGGCGCGGAAGGCGCGCTCGGCGAGCCCCTCGGGCGCGGCTGTGGGACCGGCCGCGCGCAGCGCCCGCGCGGCCCGCTCCCAGCGCGCGAGCTCGGCGCGGCAGGCGGCGCACGCCGCGAGGTGCGCGTCGAGCCGCTCCCGCCCGGCCGCGTCGAGCCGTCCGTCGAGCCTCGCCCCGAACAGCCTGCGCACGCCCCTGCAGCTCATCGTCCCTCCTCGTCCGCGAGCCGGCGGCCCAGCCCGGCCCGGGCGCGGTGGAGCCGCGACTCGACCGTGCCGATCGGCACCCCGAGCGCCACGGCGATCTCCTCGTACGACAGCCCCTCGACCTCGCGCAGCGCGAGCACCACCCGGTGCTTCTCCGGCAGCGCGGCCATCGCCCGGCCCACCGCGCGCGCCGACTCGGCCGCCGCGAGCGCCTCGTCCGCCGGAAGGTTCCGCTCGGCGGGCCGCGCGTCGAGCGCCGCCGCCTCGAGCGGGGCGCGCCGGCTCCACCACGAGCGCCGCCGATCGTGGGCCACGTTGCGCGCGATGCGGCACAGCCAGCCGAGGGCCGCATCGCCGTCGCGCAGCGTGCCGCGGGCGTCCCACGCGCGGATGTACGTCTCCTGCACCACGTCAGCCGCCTCGTCCCGGTCCGCGACGAGCGCCGCCGCGAGCCGGAAGATCGTCCCGTGCGTCGCCCCGACCACCTCGCGGAACGCCGCGGGGTCGCCCGCGCGCACCCGCTCCACCGCGAGGCGCAGGTCCGCCGGGACGCCGTCCCCGCTCATGCCGCTGCCACCGCGCGCTCGTGCATCCCAGGGTCCTCATGCGCTCACTCCCAGGCCTCTCTCCCGAGGGCCCTCACGAGCCGGGCGCGGGCGCTCGCGAGGTCATACTCCACCTGCACGCGCTTCGCCGCCGCCGAGGCCACCTCGAGCTCCGCGTCGGCCAGCTCGAGCGAGCTGCCCACCCCCTCGCGGTAGCGCGCGTCGGCGAAGCCGAGCAGGTCGCGCGCGGCGGCGAGGGCCTCCTCCGCCGCGGGGAGCTGCGCGCGCGCCGAGGCGACGGCGGTCGCCGCGCCGTCGAGCTCCTGCCAGACGCGCTGCTCCTCGTCGCCGAGCTGGGCCCGGCTCGTCTCGAGGCGCGCCGAGGCCGCGTCCGCGGCGGCGCGCGAGGAGAGGCCGTCGAAGAGGGTCCAGCCGAGCGTGACGCCGGCGGAGACGCTCGAGGCCGGCTGGGAGACGGGGACGGCGCCGGCGCCGGTCGCGGTCGCGCCGAGCCGGAGCGAGGGCCAGAGCGCCCGCCGCGCCCCGTCGAGCGTGTGCGCCCGGGCCTCCACCGTCGCCCGGAGCGAGGCCAGCTCCGGGCGCGTCCGGATCGCCTGCGCGAAGAGCGCGTCGGTCGTCTCCCCCTCCGCCGCGAGGGCGGGCAGCGCGGGCGCGACGGTCGCGTACTCGGGCTGCCCGGGCGCGCCCATCGCGACGTCGAGCCGGGTGCGGGCGGTGCGGACGTCGTTCTCGGCGGCGACGAGCGCGGCGCGCGCCGAGGCGACCTGGGTGCGCAGCCGCGCGAGGTCGATGGCGGCCCGCGTCCCGGCCTTCACCATCTCCGCGGTGTCGGCGAGGTGGCGCTCCTGGTTCGCGAGCGTCTCCCGCGCCACCCGCGCGAGGGCGGTCGTCTCGAGGACGCCGAGGTAGGCGGCGCGCGCCTCGAGGACGACGTCGCGGGCGGTCGCCTCCGCGTCCTTCGCCGAGGCCTCCGCCGAGGAGCGAGCCGCGCGGAGCCTGCTCCGCGTGCGGTCGAAGTCCCAGACGAGGACGTCGGCGGAGACGCTGCCCGAGGCGGAGTCGCCCGTCACCGACGACCCGCCGCCGGCGGGCCAGTCGCGCGAGAGCGCGTAGCGCGCGTCGAGCCCCACCTGCGGGAGGAGCGCGCCGCGGGCCTCGCGGGCGGCGGCCTCCGCCGCGGCGGCCTGGCCGCGGGCGGCGCGCAGGGTCGGGCGCCGCGCGAGGGCCGCGGCGACCGCGTCGTCCAGGGTGAGCGTCGGGGGCGCGGCGAGGGCGAGGGCGAGGAGGGCGGACGCGATCATTCGTATCTCAGGGCCTGGATGGGGTCGAGCCGCGAGGCCTTCAGCGCGGGCCACATGCCGAAGGCGACGCCCACGACGCCGCTGAAGGCGACCGCGACGGCGATGACCTGCGGCTGCACGAGCATGGGCCAGCCGAAGCGGGCGACGAGCCACGTGGCGGCGCCGAGGCCGAGGGCGGTGCCGAGGATCCCGCCCGCCACCGAGAGCGCCACCGCCTCGACGAGGAACTGCACGAGGATGGAGCGCGGCTTCGCGCCCACCGCCATGCGCAGGCCGATCTCGCGCGTCCGCTCGGTGACCGAGACCAGCATGATGTTCATGATCCCGATCCCGCCCACCACGAGGCTCACGAGGGCGATCCCGGCGAGGAGCGAGGTCATGGTCCGCGCCCCCTCCTGCTGCGCGGCGGCGATGTCCGAGAGGTTGCGCACGTTGAAGTCGTCGCCGGCCCCCTGCGCGATCCGGTGGCGGGCGCGGAGCAGCTCCTCGATCTCCGCCTGGGCGCGCGAGGCGCTCTCCGCCGAGGAGGCGCTCACCACGATCGCGCCGGCGATGAACTGCTGGAGGCCGCCCTGGAGCTTCGCGCGGAAGGTGCGGGCCGGGACGAAGACGACGTCGTCCTGGTCCTGGCCGAAGCCCGTCTGGCCCTTCGTCGCCGCGACGCCGACGACCTCGAAGGGCACGCTCCCGACGCGGATCACCTGCCCGACCGGGCTCGCGTACGGGCCGAAGAGGTTCTGCGCGACGGTGCTGCCGACGACCGCCACCTTGGCGCCGGCCCGGTCGTCGTCCTCGTCGAAGAAGCGTCCCTCCGCGACGCGCCAGTTGCGGATCTCGAAGAGCTCGGGGGTCGAGCCCTGCACGCTCGTCGCCCAGTTCTGGCCGTCGCCCATGACCTGCGCCGCGCGCTGCAGCTGCGGCGCGGCGAGCCGCACCGAGGGCAGGCCGCGGATCGCGTCGAGGTCGGTCCAGGTGAGGGTGGGCTGGCTGCCCGCCCCGCCGCGGGCCCCGCCCTGCTGGCTCGAGCCGGAGCGGACGACGATCATGTTGCTCCCCATCTGCTCGAACGTCGCCTTCACGCGGGCCGACGCCCCGGCGCCGATGGCGGTCATGGCGATGACCGCGCCGACCCCGATGATCACGCCGAGCATGGTGAGGAACGAGCGGAGCTTGTTCCGCAGCAGGGCCCGGCCGGCGACGGCGACGACGCGGAGGGGGGTCACGGCGCGACCTCCGCCGCGGCCTGCGCCGGGACGGCGCGCCGGGCCGGCTGGCGCGCGTCGGAGCGGATCGCGCCGTCGCGCATCTCCACGACCCGCGACGCGTAGCAGGCGATGTCCGGCTCGTGGGTGACGAGGACGACCGTGATCCCGGAGTCGCCGAGCGACTGGAGGAGCGCCATCACCTCGACGCTCGTGCGCGAGTCGAGGTTCCCGGTCGGCTCGTCGGCGAGGACGATGCGCGGCTCGCCCACGAGGGCGCGCGCGATGGCGACGCGCTGCTGCTGGCCTCCGGAGAGCTGGTTCGGGTGGTGGTGCCGGCGGGCGGCGAGCCCGACGCGCGCGAGCGCCGCCTCGGCGCGGCGGCGCCGCTCCGCGGCGGACGCGCTCGTGTAGAGGAGCGGCAGCTCGACGTTCTCGAGGGCGCTCGTGCGCGCGAGGAGGTTGAAGCTCTGGAACACGAAGCCGAGGGTGCGGTTGCGGATCTCGGCCAGGCGGTCGCGGTCGAGGGTCCCCACCTCCTCGCCGGCGAGCCGGTAGCTGCCGCTCGTCGGGCGGTCGAGGCAGCCGAGGACGTTCATGAGCGTGGACTTGCCCGAGCCGGAGGCCCCCATGATCGCGACGAACTCGCCGGCCTCCACGTCGAGCGACACGCCCGCGAGGGCGCGGACCTGCACGTCGCCCGTGTCGTAGACCTTCGTCACGTCCCTGAGCTCGATCAGCGCCATCGCCGCCTCACAGGAACCGCCCGGGGGGACCCGCCGGCCGCTGCGAGCCCGTCGAGCCCGAGGGCGCCGCCCCGGCGATCCCGACGATCACGCGCTCGCCCTCCGCCAGCTCGCCGCCGAGCACCGCGGTGTTCTTGCCGTCCGAGGGGCCGGTCCGGATCTGCACCGCGCGGGGCGCCGCGCCGTCCGCGCCGAGGACCCACACCGCGCGGCGGCGGCCGGCCGCGGCCGCCTCGCCCGCGGGCCTCGCCCCCGCGTCCGCGCCGCCGTTCGGGCGGGACCCGGCGCCGTTCGCGCGAGGCGCGCCGCCGGGCGCGGCCGGGGCGGCGCCGGCGGCCGCGCCGGGCGGCCGGAAGCGGAGCGCGGCGTTCGGCACGAGGAGCGCGTCGGGCAGCTCCTCCACGAGGAAGGTGACGTCGGCGGTCATGCCGGGGCGGAGCTTCAGCCCGGCGTTGTCGACCGAGACCACCGCGTCGTAGGTGACGACGTTCTGCACCGTCTTCGGCGAGTAGCGGACCTCCTTCACGACGCCCGCGAACCGCTCGGACGGGAAGGCGTCCACCGAGAACTCCACGGCGAGCCCGGCCGCGACCCGCCCGACGTCCGCCTCGGCGAGGTCCGTGTGCACCTCCATCTTCTTGAGGTCCTCGGCGAGCGTGAAGAGCTTGGGCGCCTGCAGCGACGCCGCCACGGTCTGGCCGACGTCCACGTCGCGCGAGATGACGACGCCGTCGATGGGCGAGGCGATGACCGTGTAGGCGAGGTTCGTGTCGGCCTGCAGGCGCGCCGCCCGCGCCTGCGCCACCTTCGCGCGGGCCGAGGCGAGGTCCGCCTCCGCCGCCTGCCGCTTCGCGAGCGCGGCGTCGGCGTCGGCCTGGGCGACGAGGCTCTTCGCGGCGAGCGCCGCGTTCCGCTCGTGCTGGCGGCGCGCCTCGGCGACGGTGGCCTCCGCGCCCTGCACCGCCGCCACCGCCGCCGCCTCGTTCGCCCGCGCCTGGGCCACCTGCGACTCGAACAGGCTCGGGTCGATGCGGGCGATCACCTGGCCCTTCCTCACCTTCGAGTTGAAGTCGACGTGGAGCGCCTGCACCCGCCCCGAGACCTGGCTGCCCACCTCGACGGTGACGAGCGGCGACAGCGTGCCGCTCGCGGTGACCACCGACGCCACCCGCCCGCGCGTCACCGCGGCCGTCTCGTACGCCGGCGCCGCGCCGGCGCCGCCCCGGCCCCCGAGCAGGAGGACGAGCGCGCCCGCGGCGGCGACGACCGCGGCGGGCACGGCGATGCGGAGGGCTCTCTTTCGGTCCACGGTCGTCTCCTCTTCGGTCGAGGCGAGGACGGGCGCCGCGGCGATTTCCTTCCATCGGCCTGGCGGCGCGGCCCGGATGGCTGCTGCGCCGGCCCCGCGGATGGGGTACTCAGAGGGCATGACGCGATGGGTCAGGACCGCCGAGGGGTTCGCGGCGAACCTCGACGGCAGCGACGCGGCGGCGAACGTGACGTTCCCGCGGCTCGAGATCCGCTCCGGTCCGGCCGGGTGGGAGTGCCGCTGCCTGCTCGCGGACGGCACCGCCGCCGACGTGCACGGGGGGCACGGCTCGACCCGCGCCGCCCAGGCCGCGGTGGTCGAGCGCGCGCGCGCGCTCCTCGGACCCGCCTGGACGGCCGCGCTCGACGGGCTGGCAGGCTAGCGGGCGGGCGTGCGGCTGCCACCTTCCCTTCTGTGGGCGGTCGTCGTACAAAAACGCATGCCTCCGACCACCGACAAGAGGAAGCAGTCTCTCTACTTCCCGGAAGACATGCTCCGGGAGATCCAGGACGAGGCGAGCCGGCAGGACCGCTCGATGTCCTGGATCGTGCAGCAGGCCTGGAAGGTCGCCCACGACCAGATCTCTCGCGTCCCCGGCGTCGAGGATCGCACGCCGCCCGCCGCTCCCTCCGTGCCCCAGGCTTCCTGAGCGGGCGCGCCGGGGGGCGCCGCCGCACGCGTGACGCGCCGGCGGACGGTCGGCGCGGGCGAGGGCCGCCCTCGCACGTCCGGCGCCGGCGGCGGGTCGCGCGCTCAGGGCGCGGCGACGAGCGCCGCGCCGAGCACGACGAGCGCGGCGCCGGCGAGCTGCCGGCGCGGCACCGTCTCGCCGAGCGCCGCCGCGAGCCCCTGCGCGAACACCACCGAGGTGTTCCGCAGCGTGAGCGCGACCCCCGCGCCGCTGTGGGCGAGGCCGCCGAGGAAGAGCAGGAAGGACGCGGTCGCGAGGACGCCGGCCGCGGCGAGGCGCAGGACCGCGCGGCGGTCCACCCCGGCGGCCACGCGCCCCGCGAGGCGCGCCTGGAGCCAGACCGGGACGAGCGCCACCGCGAAGGCGAGCGCGGAGAGCGGCACCGGGGCCGCGCCGTGGGCGAGGGCGCGGTCGTAGCAGACGTGGTACCCGGCGATGCCGGCGGCGCACGCGATCGCGAAGGCGATGCCGCCGCGGCTCGCCCGCTCGCGCCCGGCGGCGGCGACGAGGACGACGCCCGCGCAGACGAGGGCCGCCCCCGCGGCGCTCCACGCGGTGAACGGCTCGCGCAGGACCGCCGTCGCGACGGGCCACACGAGCACGAGCGCGCCGCCGCGGGCGACGGCGTAGACCGCGCCGTAGCTGGCGCGGGAGAGCGCCTCGCCGAGCGTCACGAAGTAGACCGCCTCGAGCGCGCCCGCGCCGATCCCCCACAGGAGCGCCGCGCGCGTGGGGAGCCCGGCCCCCGGCAGGACGAGCGTGGCCGCGCCCGAGCAGACGACCGCCGCGGCGAGCACGCCGACGATGGCGACCTGGGGCTCCCGCTCGCGCTTCACGAGCGCGTTCCACGACGCGTGGAGGAACGCGGAGGCGAGGAGCCAGGCGGGGCCGACGAGCATCCGGCGGGAATCATGGCGGGCGCGGCGGGCGCCGTCCACCGGGCGCGGGCGAGTCAACGCGCCCGCAGCCACGTGGGCGGGGGGACACGGCGCGCGCGATCCCCGCGCCGCGCGCCGCGAATCTCTCGGGCACGGCGGTTGCTCTCGCGAGCCTCGAACGGAGCCCTCGCATGCGCACTCCCGCCGCGCCCATCCTCCTCGCCGTCCTCCTCGCCTCCACCGCCTGCGGCGAGCCGCCTCCCACCCCGATCCGGGTCTCGGAGGCGCCGCTCCCCGCGGTCGGCGCGGACGATTGGCCCGCGCCCCCCGCGGCCGTCGCGCCCGCCGGCGGCGACGCTGGCCTCGCCGCGCTCGCGGCCGCGCTCCCCGGGCGCGAGGTCGTCGCGCCGCGCCCGGCGCTGCCCGATCCCGCCGCGCGCGGCGCCGCGGGCGCGGCGGCGAAGGGCGGCCCGCGCCTCACCGGCCGCACCGCCGACGGCAAGCGGATCGTCGAGTTCCCGCTCGCGCACACGCGCGTCGTCGCGCAGGTGTCGGGCGACGTCGCCCGGGTGGAGGTGACGCAGTACTACGCGAACCCGTCGCCGGACCGGCTCGAGGCGATCTACGCCTTCCCGCTGCCGCCCAACGCCGCGGTGACCGACATGCTCTTCCGCATCGGCGACCGCGTCGTCCTCTCCGAGGTGAAGCGGCGAGAGGAGGCGAGGCGGACGTACGAGGCGGCGAGGCGCGAGGGGCGGACGGCGGCGCTCACCGAGCAGGAGCGCCCGAACCTGTTCACCCAGTCGGTGGCGAACGTGCCGCCGGGCGAGACCGTCGCCGTCGTGCTCCGCTACGTCCACGAGGTGCCGTTCGACGACGGCCGCTACCTCTTCCACTTCCCCACCACCATCGGCCCGCGCTACGTCCCCGGCGTTCCCGTCGCCGCGTCGGCCGCGTCCGGCGGCGGGGGGTCCCCCGACACCGACCGCGTGCCCGACGCGTCGCGGATCACGCCGCCGGTCGTGCCGCCCGGCCAGCGCGCGGCCCACGACGTGGACGTGCTCGTGCGGCTCCTCCCCGCCGCCGCCTTCGAGGACGTGGTCGCGAAGAGCCACCGCATCGTCACCGGCGTCGACGGCGACGGGGCGCGGCTCGTCGCGCTCGACGAGGACGACCGGGTCCCGGACAAGGACCTCGTCCTCTCCTGGCGCCCCGCCGGCGCGGTCCCGGCGGCGCACGCGCTCGTGGAGCGCGAGAAGGGCGAGGACTTCCTCATGCTCTTCGTCCAGCCGCCGGCCGAGGTGGCCCCGGCCCTGGTGCGCCCGAAGGAGCTCGTGTTCCTCCTCGACAAGTCGGGCTCGATGATGGACGGCCCCATCGAGCGGGCGAAGGCGCTCGTGACCCGCGCGCTCGACGCGCTCGGGCCCGGACGACACCTTCCAGGTGGTCGCGTTCGACGGCGCGGCCCAGTCGATGACGGCGGCGCCGCTCCCGGGGACGCCGGAGAACGTCGCGCGGGCGAAGGCCTGGCTCGGCCGGCTCCAGGGCGGCGGCGGCACCGAGATGCTCGAGGGCGTCCGCGCCGCGCTCGCGGCGCCGGCCGACCCGCGCCGGCTGCGGATGGTCGTCTTCTGCACGGACGGCTTCATCGGGAACGAGCCCGAGATCATCGAGGCGGTGGAGGCGCTCCGCGGCCGGGCCCGCGTCTTCGGGTTCGGCATCGGCTCCTCGGTGAACCGCTACCTCGTCGAGGGCGTCGCCCGCGCCGGGCGCGGCGCGGCGGAGGTGGTGGATCTCTCCGAGCCGATCGACGACGCGGTGGCGCGCCTCTTCAGGCGGCTCGACCGGCCGGTGCTCACCGACCTCGAGGTCTCCTTCGAGGGCGCCGCCGTGACGGACCTCCTCCCGGCGCGCCTGCCGGACCTCTTCGCCGGGCAGCCCCTCGCCGTGGCGGGGCGCGTCCGCGGCGGCGTCCCGAGCCGGGTCCTCCTGCGCGGCCGGCTCGGCGAGCGCCCCTGGGAGGCGCGCCTCCCGGTCGCGCCGCACGCCGGCGCCGCCGCGGCGACCGCGCAGCCCGTGGTGGGGACGCTCTGGGCGCGCCGCCGCATCGACGAGCTCCTCTCCGAGCGGCCCACGGCGCCGTCGGCCGCTGCGGTGGAGGAGGTCGTCGCCCACGCGCTCCGCTTCAAGCTCGTCACCCCGTACACGTCGTTCGTCGCGGTCGAGCGCAGGCTGCGCGTCGACCCGGCGCTCCCGCTCGCCCAGGTCCTCGTGCCGAACGAGCTGCCGGCGGGCGTCTCCTACGAGGGGATCTTCGGCCCGGCCGCCGGCGTAGAGGTGCTGCCCGCCCGCGTGAAGCCGGGCGACCCCGAGCTGCGCGTCGCGGCGGGGCCCACCGCCGTCGCCGTGCGGGTGGCGCTCCCCTTCGAGCCCCGCCCGCGCGACGCCGTGCGCGACCCGCGCCGCGGCGACTTCGTGCTGCGCTTCCTCGTGCCGCCCGGCTGGCCGGACGGGAGCTGGGACGCGCGCGTCACCGTCGTCCACGCCGACGGCCACCTGGAGGAGCGGACCGCGCCCATCCGGGTGGACACCACGGCGGCCGCGATCGCGGTGGTGGCGGCGCCCTCGGCGGTGCGCCCCGGCGACGCGCTCCGGCTCGCGCTCAAGCCGGCCCTGCCCCTCGCGCGCCTCGCCTCGCTCGCGGCGCGCCCCGGGGGCGCCGCGAACGCCGTGAAGGGCGCCATGGAGGTGAAGGAGGTGCTCGTGCGCGCGCCGTGGGGCGAGGTGGCCCGCGCGCGGATGGAGGGGCCGCTCGGGGTATGGGTGGCGCTCCTGCGCGTGCCGGCCGACGCCGCGGAGGGCGAGGTCGCGCTCGAGGTCGCGGCGTCGGACGCGGCCGGGAACGTGAGCCGGCGGCGGCTCGCCGTCGCCGTGCGGGCGGAGCCGGCCTCGCGCGGCGGGCCGGTGGCCTACGCGAGCCTGGCCGGCGCGGGCGGCGCGGTGGCGTTCGCCGCCGTGCTCCTCGCCGCGATCCTCTCCGCGGCGCTCCTGAGGGGGCGCCGCCGCCGCCGCCCGCGCCCGCTCGGGCGCGTGCTCCTCGCCGGCTCCGTCCGGCGCGCCCGCGAGGACTGAGGCCGATCGTGCGCGCGCGTCCCCTCCTGCTCGCCGCCGCCGGCCTCGCCGCGCTCGGCGCCGCCGCCGGGCTCGTCCTCGAGCGCGGCCGGGTCCGCCACCTCGCGCTGCCGGTGGTGGTCGATCCCTCGCTCCCGCCCGCGCCGGGGCTGGCGCTCGCCGAGGCGCCGCCCTGCGCCGCCGTGGAGGTCGCGCGGGTCGGCGCGCGGGTGACGGCGCTCCTCGCCGCGTCGGACGGCGACCTCTGGATCGGCACCTTCGACGCGGGGCTCGTCCTGCGCGCGCCCTCGGGGGAGGAGGTCGCCCCGGCCCTGAGCGGCCGCGAGCGCTTCGTGAACGCGCTCCTCGAGCACGACGGGCTCGTCTGGGCCGCCACGCAGGGCGGCCTCCTCGCCTTCGACGGCGAGCGGCGCGTCGTCACGCTCCTCCCCGGCGAGGGCGTCACCGCGCTCGTGCGCGCGCGGCGCGGGCTCTACGCCGGCACGGCGCGCGGCGTCCACCGCGTCGAGGTGGACGGCGCGGTGGCGGTCGAGGCGACCGGGCCGGCCGGCGAGCCGCTGCGGGTGACCGCGCTCGCCGCCTCCTCGACCCGCCTCTGGATCGGCACCGCCTCCGGCGCCTACGCGCTGCCGCTCGCCGCGGTGGAGGCGCCGCTCCTGCAGCGCACCGCGCGCTGGCACCCGCTCGTCTTCGGCGAGCCGCCCGCGGAGACGAACGTGGTGACGGCGCTCGCCGTGGTGGGCGGCGCGGTCGTGGCCGGGACCGACGACGGAGGGCTCGTCCGCATCGCCGAGGACGGCGGCGCCGCCTGCGCGCGCTTCGACGACGCGCGCGCGAACGAGGTGAACCCGGGCGCGGCCGCCTCTCTCGGCGGCGCGGCGGCGTTCGGCACGCAGGGCGGGGGGCTCTTGCTCGTCCGCGCGCCGCCCGGCGCGCTCGAGGTGGCGCGGCCCGGCGGCCTCGCGCGCGGCCAGATCTCGGCGGTGGCGCCGGAGGGGGCGGGCGCGCTCGTCGGGACGGCGGAGGGCGCCGTGCTGCGGCTCGCCTGCCCCGGGACGGCGGCGCCGCCGGCCGCCTGATCAGCGCGCCGCGCCGCGGTCGAGGCGATCCGCCTCGCGGACGCCGGCCTCCCAGGCCTCCGCCTGCGTCATGAAGCTGTCGGAGGCCGGGCCCTGGTCCACGGTGCACGTCCAGCGTCCCTCCATCACCTTCGAGACGCAGAGCGTGTGGGCGCCGACGTGGAAGATCGTCGAGACCTTCTCGAGGTAGCCGAAGCGGTCCGGAGGGGGAGGGCGGGCCATGTCGTTCACTCTACGCCCGTGTCGAGTCGGGCGTCCATGGGGGGGCGAGCGGCCCGGACGAGGCGCGGCCCACGCCGCAGAGCGAGCGCAGGGGCAGCCGGATGAGGCTGCCCCGGCCCCCCAGGGGGCCCCCACGAATGAGCGCGGCTTTGCCGCGAGTATGGATCTCGAGCGAGCAGGGGGCGTGGGGGAGCGCAGGCTCCCTCGGCGAAGCGAAGCGAAGCGCCAGGGAGCCGAGCACTCCCCCACTTCAATGGGTCACCGGCGCTCGAACTGCAGCGCCGACTGGCGCAGCGCGTCCTCGGCCCGGCGGAGCACGCGCGGGCCGTCCGCGTGCGCGGCGACCTTCACGGGCGGGTAGGCGCGCAGGCGCGCGAGGAGCTCCCCGGCGCGATCCGCGAGGAGCGCGTCGGCTCGCGCGTAGAGCCCGTCGGGCGCCTCCTCGAAGGCGTCGTGCGGGTCGAGGATCGAGCGGAGCTCCGAGACCAGCTCGGCCGTCGGCGGCGGCACGAGCAGCGACGCGATCGCCCCGTGGTCGATGCGCAGGCGGCGCCACTCCGGCGGCGGCTCGCCGCCGAGCGCCTCGCGGAGCGCCGGGACGACGATCTTCTCCTCGAGCGCGATGTGGCGGAGCAGGCCGGCGCGGAACGCCGCGTAGGCCTCGCGGTCGATCGCGCCGGGGCCGGCGACGGCGCGCGCGAGGAGCGCCTCCAGCCGATCGTGGTCCTCGGCCAGGAAGGCGGTGAGCGGCCCGCCGGCGCCCGCGCCGGCCACGATCAGGCCCCTCCCTCACCCGCGCCGGGCGCGCGGGGCCGGAGCGAGGAGGCCGTCCGCCCGTCGCCCCCGGGGAGGTCCGGCTCGACGACGCCGCGCCGCCCGCGGATCTCGCGGACGATGGCGGCGTCGGTCTCGCGGTGGAGGAGCCGCCGCATCGCCGGGAAGACGACCGCCTCCTCGCGGTCGAGGTGCGCGGCGAAGTGGCGCTCGAGCTCCCCGGTCGCCGCGCCGACGGTCGCGGCGAGCGCGGCGTGGCGGGCGGGCTCCCGCGCCAGCGCCGCGCACGCCCCGACGAGCGCCGCGAGGGGGCGCTCGTGCTCGGCGTGCTCCCGGAGCATGGTCGCGAGCTCGCGGTCCACCCGCGGGTCGAGGCCGCGCAGCCGGGGCAGGATCGACTCCTCCTCGTCGCGCGCGTGGAGCGGCAGGGCCTGCGTGAAGTAGCGGTGGACCCGGGCGGCGGCCTCGGCGAGCTCCTCCGGCGGCGCCCCGGCGCCCTCCGCGACGCGCCGCGCGATCCCGAGGAACGTCCGGATGCGCGCGTGGCACTCGAGGAGCAGGTCGACGGCGTCTCCCTGGGCGGCGGGCTTTCCGAGGCGGGTGAGCACGGGGGGCTCCGGATTCTCGTTGTTAGCGGATACTCACTCGCCTATAAGGCCGGGCATGGCCGCTCGCAAGGACGCCGCCGTCCGGCGGCGCGAGATCGCCGACGCGGCGCTCAAGGTCGTGGCCGAGCAGGGGCTCGGCCGGTTCACGGCGCTCACCATCGCCCGCGAGGTCGGCGTGTCCGACGCCGCGCTGTTCCGCCACTTCCCCACCAAGGAGGCGATCGTGCTCGCCGCGATCGACCGGGTGGAGGAGGTGCTCTTCGAGCGGTTCCCGCCCCGGGGCGCCGATCCCCTCGAGCGCCTCGCGGCCTTCTTCCACGATCGCGTCGAGGTGCTCCGCACGAACCCCGGCGTGGCGCGCCTCATCGGCTCGGAGCAGCTCGCGCAGGCCGCGCCGCCCGAGGGGGTGGAGCGGGTCGCCGAGCTGCGGCGCAGGTCGCGCGCCTTCGTGCGCGGCTGCCTGGCGGAGGCGGCCCGCGCCGGCCTCCTCGCCGAGGGGCTCGGCCCGCCGGAGGCGACGGTGCTCGTGCTCGGCGCGCTCCTCGGCCTCGCGCACGGCGGCGCGGGCGAGCGCGCGACGCCGGCGCTCGCCGAGCGGGTCTGGGCGGCGCTCGAGCGGGCGCTGCGCGGCGGACCCCCGCCGGCCCGGTCGGGTCAGCGCGGGCCGTAGGCGCGGAGCTTCCGCCAGAGGGTGTTCCGGCCGATGCCGAGCGCCCGCGCCGCCTCCGCCTGGGATCCGCCGCACTCCTCGAGCACGCGCAGGACGTGCTCGCGCTCCACCTCGGCGAGCGTGCGCGGCGCGGGGCGCGCCGCGGGGGCGGGCACGCGCACCTCGTCCGGGAGGTGCTCGGGCGCGATGATCCTCCCGCGGGCGAGCGCCGCCGCGTGGCGCACGGCGTTCCCGAGCTCGCGGACGTTGCCCGGCCAGCGGTACGCGCACAGGAGGCGCTGCGCCTCGGGGGTGAAGCCGGGGCCGGGGCGCTTCTCCGCCGCGAGCAGGCGCGCGGCGAGCGGGAGGACGTCCTCGGGCCGCTCGCGCAGGGGCGGCAGGCGCACGACCAGGACCTTGAGGCGGTAGTAGAGGTCCTCGCGGAAGAGGCCGCCCGCCACCCGGGCCGCGAGGTCGCGGTGCGTGGCGCAGACGAAGCGGACGTCCACCGCGAACGGGCGCGTGTCGCCCACGCGCCGGATCTCGCCGTCCTCGAGCGCGCGGAGGAGCTTCGCCTGGAGCGGCAACGGCATCTCGGCGATCTCGTCGAGGAAGAGGGTGCCGCCGTCCGCCGCCTCGAGGAGCCCCTCCTTCTCTCCCGTCGCGCCGGTGAACGCCCCGCGCGCGTGGCCGAAGAGCTCCGACTCGAGGAGGTCGGCCGGCAGCGCCGCGACGTTCACGGGGACGAACGGACGTCCCCCGCGCGCGCCGTTCGCGTGGAGCGCCCGGGCGACGATCTCCTTCCCGGTGCCGCTCTCTCCGAGGAGCATGACGGGCGCGTCGGCGTCGGCGAAGTCGCGCACCCGGCGGAGGACCGCCTGCATGGCCGGGCTCTCGGCGACGAGCTGAATCGGGCGGGCGATGCGCTCGACGACGGTGCCGAGGCCGCAGATCTCGCAGGCGCCGTGAGGGTGGGAGTGTTCCATGGCGTTCCAGGCTGGAACATAAGGGCCGGCGCGGTCCGTCACCACCGCGCGCCCGCGGCCGTTCCGGGGAGGGCACGCGCCCTCCACCGGCGGCACGCGCCCTGCACTGGGTGTGGGCCAAGGAGAGACCCCAACGATGACCTTCGACCGCAACGCCACCGTCGCCCAGATCGTCACGCAGCACGCCGTCGCCGCCCGCGTCTTCCAGAAGCACGCGATCGACTTCTGCTGCCGCGGCGACGTCACCGTCCCCGAGGCCTGCGCGGGGCGCGCGCTCGACCCCGAGGCCCTCTTCGCGGAGCTCGAGGCGATCGTCCCGGACGCCGGCGCGGGCGCGGCGCAGGACCCGAGGTCCCTCTCCACCGCGGCGCTCGTGGCCCTCGTCGTGGACCGCCACCACGGGTACCTCCGCCGCGCGCTGCCGTACCTCGGCCCCATCGTCTCGAAGGTCGCGCGCGTGCACGGCGATCGCGACCCCGGCCTCCGCTCGCTCGCCGACGCGTTCCTCGAGCTGAAGGAGTCGCTCGAGCCGCACCTCGACCGCGAGGAGGAGGTGCTCTTCCCGGCGCTGACCGCGCGCAGGCCGGACCTCGAGGTCGTCCGCAGCGAGCTCGAGACGATGCACGAGGACCACCTCGCGGTCGGGGCGCTCCTCGGCCGGATCCGCGCCCTCGCGGGCGGCTTCGTCACGCCCGAGTGGGGCTGCAACACCTACCGGGTCGCGATGGCCGAGCTGGAGGCGCTCGAGGCGGACATCCTCCGCCACGTGCACCTCGAGAACCACGTGCTCATGCCGAGGTTCGCGACGGCGGGCGAGGCCTGAGGGACCGGGAATCAATCCCCTCCCGTCGCCGCGGCGGCCGATCCGCGTCGCATCGCTTCGTTGCTCCTCCCTCACATACCAGCGAGGTATGCTCGGTCGTCGCGCCTCGCGCTGCTCGCGTCTCGACCGCCTGGCTCGGTCCGGGGATTGTTTCACGGCCCCTGAGGCGCGCCGCGCGGGCGCGGGGGAGGCCGGCGGCCGCACCGCGCCGCCGCCGGCCTCGTTCCGCCGCCCGTCAGCGGGGGACCGCCCCCGCGCCGCCGAGCGTCCGCCGCAGCGCCGCCGACTCGACGCCGAGCATCACCTCGACGTACCCGACGAGCGTGTCGTCGTCGGCCGCGAAGAGCTCGGCGAGGGCCAGCGCGATCGGGAGCCGCAGGTCCTGCCACGGCGCCTCCGCCGCGTAGAGGCGCGCGGCGGCGCGGGCCATCGCGGCCTGCCAGCGCCGCGTGGTCGCGAGGCCGTGCTCCTCGCGGACGAGGAGGCCCTGCGCGACGAGCGCCTCGACGGCGCCGCCGGGCGCGGCGGGATCGCTAGGCATGCCCCGTCGGCTGCGTGGCGCGCTGCGGCTGCTTCGCCGTCTTCGCCGCCTCGTGCGTCCTCACGTACTCCACGATCTCGCGCGTCTCCTTGCGGAACTTCTCGTAGTCGGCCTGCTGCGCGTTCAGGACCGTGCTCGCCATCATCGTCACGCCACCCACCGCGCACGCCTCGGCGATCTCCTCGTCGGTGGCGCCGTAGAGCTTCGCCGCCTCCGTGTGGAAGAGCGTGCAGTACCTGCAGCGCGTCGCGCCCGAGACCGCCAGGCCGATGAGCTCCTTGTACTTGTTCGGGATGCGCGTCTCCGCGAGCTCGACGTCGCGGAACAGCGTCCAGAACGGGCCGATCGCGGTCGCGGGAAACTCCTGCATCCAGGACGGCACCTGCCCGAACAGCTCCTGGACCTCGGCGAACTCCTTCCTCAGCTCGGTGGCCATCGGTCACCTCCGGAACCGCGCGCGAGGCACGCGCCGCCGGCGAGACGGCCGGACGATTCCGGCGCGCTCGTGGCGGCGCCGTCCGGTGGGCGCGGTCCCTCCCGAGCTAGAAGCCGCCCGCGCGCGCCGCAAGGCGGCGCGCGGTGCCTCTCGGGGAGCAAACGCCGGTTCACGCACGCGAGCGAGCGCGCGGGCGGACGGACGAGCCGCGCGCGGACCCTCGCCGCGGCGCCGCGCGCACGAATGGGCTTGCTCGCGCGCGCCCGCCGTGGCGAGAGTGCGCGCGCGATGCCCGCCCGCGCCCCGAAGCCGCCCCCGCGCCGCCGTCCCACGGCCCGCGCGCCCGTCGACCGCCACCGGCTCTACGAGCGCGCGGTGCAGCACGGCCCGACGGAGGTGGCGCTCGTCGAGTCGATCCTGCGGCGGCACGGGCGGCCGGCGCGGAGGCTGCGCGAGGACTTCAGCGGCACGGCGCTCCTCGCCGCGGAGTGGGTCTCGCGCGGGCCGGCCCGCACCGCCCTCGCGGTCGACATCGACCCGGCGGTGCACGCCTGGGCGCGCGCGCACCGCCTCCCCACGCTCGGCGACGCGTCGGGGCGGCTCCGGCTCGTCACCGCCGACGTCCGCCGGGCGCCCGGGCGCGGGCTCGACGCCGTCGTCGCCCTCAACTTCAGCTACTCCGTGCTCGAGACCCGCGCCGAGCTGCGCGCCTACCTGCGCGGCGTGCGGCGCGCCCTCGCGCCGGGCGGCGTCGTCGTGCTCGACGCCTTCGGCGGCCCGGACGCGCAGCGGGAGCTCGTCGAGCGGCGCCGCATCGGGGGCGGGGTGACGTACGTCTGGGAGCAGGAGGCGTTCGACCCGATCACGCACCACGTCCGCTGCGCCATCCACTTCGAGCTGCCCGGCGGGCGCAGGCTGCGCCGCGCCTTCCGCTACGCGTGGCGGCTCTGGTCGCTGCCGGAGCTGACCGAGCTCCTCGCCGAGGCGGGGTACGAGGCGATCGAGGTGCTCTGGGACGTCGCGCCGCGCGGCGCGACGCGGTACGTGCCGCGGCGGAGCGCGGCCGGGCAGCCGGGCTGGCTCGCGTACGTGGTCGCCCGGCGTCCGGCCGGGCGGCCCCGGCCGGCGCGGCGCCGGGGGTGACGGAGCCCGGCCCCGGAGGGCCGGCTCCGGCCGCGGCGCCGCCGGGAGGGACAATCAGCGGCGCGCGGCGCGCTGCTGCGCCTGGATCGCGGTGAGCGCGATGGTGAAGACGATGTCCTCGACGAGGCAGCCGCGGGACAGGTCGTTCACCGGCTTGGCGAGCCCCTGCAGCATGGGGCCGATGGAGATCACGTTCGCGCTGCGCTGGACCGCCTTGTAGGTCACGTTCCCGGTGTTGAGGTCGGGGAACACGAACACCGTCGCGGCGCCGGCCACCTTCGACTTCGGCGCCTTCGCCTTGCCGACCTCCGGCACGATGGCGGCGTCGTACTGGAGCGGGCCGTCGATGGCGAGGTCGGGCCGCGCCTTCTGGGCGAGGTCGGTCGCGAGCTTCACCTTGGCGACGTCCTCGCCGCCGCCGCTCGTGCCGGTGGAGTAGGAGAGCATCGCCACGCGCGGCTCGATCCCGAAGGCCTTCGCCGAGTCGGCGCTCTGGACGGCGATGTCGGCGAGCTGCTCGGCGGTGGGGTTCGGGTTCACCGCGCAGTCGCCGAAGACGAGCACCTGCTCGGGCAGGCACATGAAGAAGACGCTCGACACGAGGTCGCAGCCCGGGACCGTCTTGATGAGCTGGAGGGCGGGCCGGATGGTGTGGGCCGTCGTGTGGACCGCGCCCGAGACGAGCCCGTCGGCCTCGTCGAGGGCCATCATCATGGTGCCGACCATGATGGTGTCGGCGAGCTCGCTCGCCGCCATCGCCGGCGTCATCCCCTTCGCCTTGCGCCGCTCGACGAGCGGCTCCACGTAGCGCGGGGCGACCTTCGCGGGGTCGATGATCTCGAGGGAGGCCGGGAGCGTCACGCCCTGCTTCTTCGCGACCTCGTGGATCTCGTCGGGGTTCCCGAGCAGCACGCAGCGGGCGATGCCGCGCTCGGAGACGATGGAGGCCGCCGCGACGGTGCGCGGCTCGTTGCCCTCGGGCAGCACGATGCGCTTGTTCGCGGCGCGGGCCGCCTCGACGAGCCGGTGGCGGAAGGCGGGCGGCGAGAGCCGCTTCACGCGGCCCGGCTGCGCGAGCGTCTTCACCCAGGCCGGGTCGATGCGGTCGGCGACGGCGGACATCACCCGCTCGACGCGCTCGGCGTCGTCCGCCGGGACGCGGGAGGTCATGCCCGCCACCGCGCTCGCGGCGGGGTAGCTGTCCATGTCGACGGCGAGGATGGGCAGGCCGGTGGCGACGGCCCCCCGGCACAGCTCCATCACGCGGGCGTCCGGCTCGAGCGCGCCGGTGAGCAGCAGGCCGGCGAGGGGCGTCCCGCCGAGCACCGCGAGCGAGGCGGCGGCGAGGATGTCGCTCCGGTCGCCGGGGGTGATGAGGAGCGCGCCCGGGGTGAAGGCGCGCAGCGCGTTCGGGACGGTCATCGCGCAGATGGCGACGCGGCGGATGCGCCGCTTGTCGGAGTCGCCGGCGACGAGCACGCGGGCGCCGATCGCCTCGGCGAGGTCCTTCACGCGCGGCGCGGCGAGGTCGCCGCGGGCCGGGACGATCGCCACCGGGCGCAGGTCCTCCGCCTCGAGGGCGGCGCGGTAGGCGGCGATCTCGGCGGCGCCGAGGTCCCCCTCCTGCGCCGCCACGTCCATCCAGTGGGAGCGCAGCTCGCCCGCGCCCGCCGCGGCGGCCCCGGCCGAGACGCGGTTCAGGATGCAGTCGACCTTGCGCCCCGGCGCCGCCGGCCCGAAGCCGTGGGCGGCGATGGCCATGGCGCTCGCCAGCTCCGCCGGCGTCTCGCCTCGCGGCGAGCCCACGAGCACGAGCTCGGCGTCGAGCGCGCGCAGCATGAGGGCGTTGACGCGCGTCGAGTAGACCATGCCCGGCTCGGGGGACATGCCCTCCACGACGAGGACGTCGGCGCCGGCCCCGGCGCGGTTGCAGAGCTCCACCACCTGCTCCATCAGCGTCTGGTCGTCCCCGCCGGCGAGCAGCTCCTCCGCCGCGGCGCGCGCGATGGGGGCGGGCGGGGAGAGGTTCGCGCCGAGCTTCATGAGCGCGCCGGAGCGGGAGTCGGCGCGCGAGGCGACCGGCTTCACGAAGGCGACGCGGACGCCCTCGCGGTCGAGGGCGCGGACGAGGCCGAGACACGCGGTCGTGAGGCCGACCTGGCGTCCCGCCGGAGCGACGAGGAGCGTATGGGGCATGGTGTTGCCTCTCTCGGCGGGGGGGATCAGGCGGCGGCGATGGCGCGGCCGCCGGAGACGATCTCCGCGGTGTCCATCGCGATCATGAGCTCCTCGTTGGTGGCGATCACCGCCGCCATGGGGCTCGTGGAGCGCGTGATGCGGCCGCGCTGCGCCTTGCCGTGCGTCTGGTTCACGTGCGCGTCGAGGGAGAAGCCGGCGAAGCCGAGCAGCTCCACGATGCGGGCGCGGACGCCGACGGCGTTCTCGCCGATGCCGCCGGTGAAGACGAGGGCGTCGACGCGGCCGAGCGACACGATCATGCCGGCGGCGGCCTTGGCGACGGAGTAGCAGAACTTGTCGATGGCGAGGGCGGCGCGCTCGTGGCCGGCGTCGGCCGCCTCCTGCAGGGTGCGCATGTCGTTGGAGAGGCCGGAGATGCCGATGAGGCCGGACTTCTTGTTCAGCTGGTCCATCACCTCGTCCGCCGTGCACTTCAGCGCCTTCTTCATGTGGGCGATGATCGAGGGGTCGATGGAGCCGCTGCGGGTGCCCATCACCACGCCGTCGAGCGGCGTGAGGCCCATGGTGGTGTCCATGCTCTTGCCGTCGCGGACCGCCGCGAGGGAGCAGCCGTTCCCGAGGTGCGCCGTCACGATGGCGTGGTCCGACGGGTCGAGGCCGAGCTGGCGCACCGCCTGCTCCGACACGTAGCGGTGGCTCGTGCCGTGGAAGCCGTAGCGGCGGACCTCGTGCTTCTCGAACCAGTCGTAGGGCACCGCGTAGAGGTAGGCGCGGGGCGGCATCGTCTGGTGGAAGGCGGTGTCGAAGACGGCGACCTGCGGCAGGGTGGGGAAGAGCTCCTGCGCGATCTGGATGCCGAGGAGGTTGGGCGGGTTGTGGAGGGGGCCGAGCGGGATGCACTCGCGGATCTTCGCGATCACCTCGTCGGTGACGGGGATCGAGCCCGAGAACTTCGCGCCGCCGTGCACCACGCGGTGGCCGACGCCCCCGACCTGGTCGGAGAGCCCGACCTCCCTGAGGAGCTCGCCCACCTCGCGCAGCGCGGCGTCGTGGTGCGAGTCGTGGAGCACCTTCGAGTGCTTGTGACCCCCGAACTTCCAGTCGAGCGTGGCGCTCGTCGACCCGAGCCGCTGGGCGATGCCGGAGATCCGCTCCTCGCCGGTGGCCGAGTTGATGACCGCGAACTTCGCCGACGAGCTCCCACAGTTCAGTACGAGGACGTTCATCTCAGCTCCGGCTCAGTGACGACCCTGGGCAAGTGAATCGGTTGGTCAGCGTCCACGACCGGACGCGGCGATCAGCCAACTACAGATGTCTGGGACCGTTAGCCTCGGGGAGAACCTCGATGGCCTCGGACCTACATCGCTCGCACACTCTGCGTGCCTCGCGCAAGTGCCCAGAGGAAGGATCGTCGCATGCGGCCGGATCGCCGAGCGGCGACGAAACGGATGCGCGATCACTACGAGTGACTGCCGAGCCGGCCGAAACGGCGGCGCGGGCGGCGCATATTTCGCACGCCCGCCGCGCAACGCGTCTTGGCGATGACTCCTGCCGATGAGGAGCGCGCGCGTCGACCGGGGAGTCGACCGCGCAAATTGCGCGTCTCGCAAGAATGAAGACCGGATCGGTCGGGCTCGCGTCCGTCGTGTTGCGAGGCTGGCGCACGCGATGCCGCGGCGCGGCAGACCCGGCGGGTCAGCGCTTGCCGAAGTCGAGAGGCGTCCCGGCCGGCAGCTCCTCGAGCGCCTCGATCTCCATCCGGTTGCGCTCCCAGTCCATCGCGAGCCGGAAGCGCACCTTGTCCCCGGGCTCGACCCCCGCGAGCGACACGCTCCGCCCCACGGTGAACGGCATCACCATCGCGGCCATGCCGACCACCGCGCCCCCGCGATCCACGAAGTCGGGGATCGGCTCGTGACGGATGGACACCTCGGCGCCGGACGGGACGTCGGGCGCGACCCGCACCACCTCGCCGCGCACCGTGTAGCGCCGGACGGCCGCGCCCGGCGCAGGCGCGGCGGGCGCATCGCGATCGCGGCAGGAGACGGCGAGCACCAGCAGGGCGCAGGCGGCGGCGACCTTCGCGGACGGGGACATGCGGGGCTCCTCCCGGTGACCGACCGCCCCGAGGGCTACCCGCTCTGCGGGCGGAGCGCAGCAGGATCGATGGGTCCCCCGGGCCGGGGCGTGCCATCTTTGCCTTCGGGGGATCCGCATGCGCCTCGGGAACCGCGATCGCAGCGACGTGGAGGACCGCCGGGGGCTCGGCGGCGCCGGGGTGCGCCTCGGGATCGGCGGGACGCTGGTCCTGGCCGTGCTGAGCGTGATCTTCGGTCGGGACCTCCTCTCCGAGGTGGGCGGCGACCCCGCGCTCGTCGGGCAGGGGCAGGAGCCTCCGGAGCAGGTCGAGCGCCGGAAGTCCGCCGAGGCGACGCTCGAGGACGTCGCGATCGTGTCGTTCAACGACGCGCAGGAGGTCTGGTCGCGCGCGCTCGGCCGCTCCTGGCGGCCCGCGAAGCTCGTCCTGTTCTGGGACGGGACGCGCTCCGGGTGCGGCGACGCCGCGTCCGCGATGGGGCCGTTCTACTGTCCGCAGGACGAGCGGGTCTACATGGACCTCGGCTTCTACCGCGAGCTGGCGCGAAGGTTCGGGGCGCCCGGCGAGCTCGCGCAGGCCTACGTGATCGCGCACGAGGTCGGCCACCACGTGCAGCACGTCCTCGGCATCGCCGAGCGCGTGCGGGCGGCGATGGAGCGGGACCCCAAGGGGCGCAACGCGCTGTCGGTGCGGATGGAGCTGCAGGCGGACTGCCTGGCCGGCGCGTGGGCGCGCACCGTCGGCGATCGCGGGCGGCTCGACCCCGGCGACATCGAGGCGGCGCTCGGCGCCGCGGCCGCGGTGGGCGACGACCGCATCCAGCGCGAGGCGACCGGGCGCGTCCGGCCGGAGGCCTTCACCCACGGCTCCGCCGCGGAGCGGACGCGCTGGTTCCGCACCGGCTACGACCGGGGCTCCCTCGAGGCGTGCGACACCTTCGAGGGCTGATCCCGGGCCGCCCTCACGTCGCGTACAGGCGCGCGAGGGCCTCGACGCGCTCGCGGAGCTGGCGGGCGACGTCGGGAGGCCCCTCCACCGTCGCCTCGCCGCCGTGGCCGAGCACGACGCCGAGCAGGTAGTTGCCGGGCGTGAGCCGGAGCGTCACGCGCACCCCGCCGCCGCGCGGCCGGCCGGGCCCGCGCGCCGTACCGCTCCTGCGCGAGGCGGGCCGCGGCGCCGGAGAAGCGGAGCGTGACGTCGCGCTCGGCGCCCGACTCGAAGTAGAGGTGGCGGGCCCGGTAGCGCGAGACGGGCGGCCCCTTGTGCTCGCCGAAGAGGCGCGTCCCCACCTCGACGGTGACGAGGCGGTCGAGGCGGAAGAGGTGCTCGGCGCCCTTCGCGACGCTCCAGGCGGCGAGGTACCACTGGCCGTCGCGCTGGAACAGGACGCGCGGCTCGACGGCCCGCCGCTCCGCCGTCCCGTCGGCGACGGCGCGGTACTCGATCGTCGCCTCCACGCGCTTCTCGATCGCCTCGCGGAGCGCCCCCGCCCACGGGCCGGGCGGCTCGGAGCCGACGTCGAGCCCGCGGGCGAGCCGCTCAGCCTCGGGCCGGAGCACCTCGGGGATCGCCTTGCGGAGCTTGCGGATCGCGTCGCGCGCCGGCCGGCCGGCGTCCTTCTCGAACGGCGCGAGCGCGGCGAGCAGCACCGCGCCCTCCGCGAGGGAGAAGGCCGGGGGGCGGCCGAAGGGGTGCGCGTAGAGCGCGTGCACCGCGCCGTCCTCGACGTAGAGCTGCACGAGCGGCTCGCCCGCGCCGGGATCGACCCACAGCGCGGCGGTCGCGTCCACGTCCGCGACCACCTGCCGCTCGCCGCGCGCGCCCGTGAGCCGCGCCGCCTCCGCGAGCGGGACGCCGCCGCCGCGGAGCCTGCGCGAGGCCGCGGCCACGAGGAGCAGGATGCGGCGGAGGCGGCGCAGGTCGTAGGCGGCGGTCACGGCGTCCCTCCGGCGGCGAGCGCCGCGAGGATCTCGCGGGCCCGGGCGCGCCCCTCGGCCGGCTCGACGAGCTCCGCCTCCGGGCCCCACGCGAGCGCCTGCCGGACGAGGCCGTCCAGGTTGCACACTCGCAGCCGCGCGAGGCGGGCGCCGGACGCGTCCGTCGAGAGCTGCGCGCCGGGGAGGAGCTGGCGCGCGACGTCCGCGAGCGAGCCGCGGAGCCGCACCGCCGCGTCGCGCGGCGCGTGCACGTCGTAGTCCCAGAGCTGCTGGCGCGACCAGCGCCGGATCTGGAAGGCGTCGGGGACGTCGTAGTCCCCCTTCGCGCCGCGGCGGGCGCGCGCGTCCGCCTCGTCCCTCGGCAGCCCGATCGCCCGCAGGGCCCGCACGCGGGACAGGTAGAAGATGCGCACGCTCCCCCTCAGGTGATCGTGGCCGACGAAGATCCACTCGCCCCGCCGCCGCGCCCAGCCGTAGACGTCGACGTCGCGCTCCACCACCTCGCCGCTCGCGACGCGCCAGTAGGAGACGCGCACGCGCCGCCGCCGCTCCCACGCTCGCACGAGCGCGTCGAGGAGCCGCTCGGCCCCCGGGGCCGCGGCCTCCGGCGCGAGGTCCTCCGGGGCCGACGCGCGCGGCGGGAGCCCCTTGCCGCCCACGACGAGCTTGCGGAGGGCGCTCTCGAGCTCGTCGCGGAGCGGGTGGTCGGAGAGGCGGAGCGCCCCGACCGCGGCGGTCCAGAGCGCGGCGCCCTCCTCCGCGGCGAGCTCGACGGGCGGCAGCGTGGAGGAGCGCGCGTCGATGGCGTAGCCGACCTGGTCCTCGCGGCCGCCCAGGTCCTCGGTCTCGAGGTTGAAGCCGAGGCGCCTCAGCGCGTCCTTGTCGCGGCTGAACTTCCGCTCCGACGCGTCGGCGCCCCCGCGGTACTCGTCCGGGAACGCCGCGTAGATCCGGGCGCGGGTGACGGGCTCGGACTGGTCGAGGATCCAGGCGGCGAGGCGGAGGAGGCGCGCCTCGTGGGGCTTCTTCTCCGTTCGGCGGGTCGGCATGAGGATGACGGGGAGTCTACTCCAGCGGCGCCGTCCACCCCGCGCGCGGACACGGCGCCGGCCCCGCGTGTCCGCCCCGCGCCTACCTTCGCGGCGTGGGCCGTCGGGGGGAGAGGAAGGCCGGACCGGGGCGTCGGGGGGCGTCCCGGTCCGGCCGGCCTCGGCTCACCCGCGCCGGACCCAGCGGATCTCGCGCTCCGCGGTGCTCCACGTAGGAGAGCCGACCCGCGCCGCGGGCGATCCGGCAGCAGGGTCCGGAGCGCACCGCGGCGCGCGGCGCGGGTCAGGCCGAGGTCCGCGCGCGCCACTCCTCGAGCGCCGGGCCGACATCTACCTCCACGATCTCGCCGCGGACCGGCAGGTGGATGAAGGCGGCGAGGAGCGGCTTTCCGAGCGCCCGCGCGAGGACGAAGGCGTAGAGGCCGAGCTGCGCCGCGTGCTCGACGACGCGGGCGTCGCGCCCGGCGTCCTCCCCCGGGAACGACTTGTGGTCGACGAGCACGAACCCGGACGGCAGCTCGAGGAAGAGGTCCACCTCGCCCTGGAGGAGCCGGGGCGCGCCGCGGTCCCGGAGGCGCGCGCGGACCGGCCACTCGCGGCGCCAGACCGCGCCGGGGAACCGCGCCGCCAGGAACGCGGCGAGCGCGTCGGACGCGCGCACGAGGCTCGACGGCGCGAGCGCGCCCGCGACGCCGTGGGCGGCGAGGAGGCGCGCCGCCTTCACCTCGCGCTCCGCGCCGGTCGCGTCGGCCGCGAGGAACGCATGCACGGCGTCGCCGAGCGACCCCATCTCCACGCCGCCGCGGAGCGGCGCGCGCCCCGCGAGGAGGGAGACCGCGACAATCCGCCCCGGCGCGGGCGCGTCGGTCCGCTCGGAGGACGGGTTCACGATCTCGCGCGGCCGCGCGGCGCCGGGCGCGCCGTCGTACCAAGGGCGGGGCGCGGCGGCGCGCGGCCCGGCCTCCACCTCCGCGCCGGAGACCTGGCGGACGCGGCACGGCACCTCGAGGTCGCCGGCGCGCGCGACCGCCATCCCCTCCGCGGCGTCGAAGGGGAGCGAGAGCACCGGCCGTCCCGCGCCGTCCCGCAGCGGCTCGAGGGCGGGGACGACGGCGTCGCCGCGCTTCGTCGCGACCGCGAGGACCAGCCGATCCCGGGCGCGGGTGAAGGCGACGTAGAGGAGGCGGACCCGCTCGCGCGCCTCGTCATCGCGCTGGGCCGCCACCTCCGCCGTGTGCTCGACCCGATCGGCGAGCTCGAGGCCGGACGAGAGCTTCCCGTACGGCCACGGCCACCAGCGCACCCACCGCCCGGCGAGCGGTCGCACCGGATCGAAGCGGGCGGCGCGCACGACGCAGGGGTTCCAGGGATCGCGGTCCTTCGCGAACCCGAGGCTCGCGAGCACCACGACCGGCCACTCGAGCCCCTTCGCGGAGTGCCAGGTGCTGACCGTCACGGCGTCCTCGGTGCCCGGCACGGCCTGGAGGTCCGCGTCCTCCTGGTCGCCGAGCGTCGCGAGGTGCTCCACGAGCCCGGCGAGGGTGCCTGCGCAGCGCCGGACCCGGCACAGGTCCTCGTACGCGCGCGCCGCGCCGCGGAGCGCCTCGAGGTTCGCGAGCCGCTGCGCCGGGTCGGGCCAGGTGCGGAGGAGCTCCAGCGCCCCGGCCGCGGCGAGCGCGGCGTCGAGCGCCTCGGCAGGCGCGAGGGCCCGCGAGCGCTCGTGGACGTCCCGCAGCGCCGCGACCCGCGGATCGTCGGCGAAGGGGAGGGCGGCCGCGGCGGCGCTCCCCTCCTCGCGTGCAGCCCGCTCGCGCGCCACCTCGAGGAGCCGCGCCGAGAGCCAGCCGTCGGGATCGGCGGCGCCGCGGCCGGCGAGGTACGAGACGTCCATCGCCGCGACGCCGTCGAGGGGATCGGCGACGAGCGCCAGCGCCGCCCGCGCCAGGATCGCCTCCGGCGTGCGGGCGAGCTCGCGGAGCTCGAGCCGCGCCGGGATGCCGCGCGCCGCGAGGGCCGCGGCGATCCGGCGGCACTCCTCGTTCGTCCGCGCGAGCACCGCCACGTCGCGGCGCGCGAGGGGCCGGGCGGCCCCGGTGGCCCGGTCGCGGACGGGCGGCGCCTCGGCGAGCAGGGCGACGACGCCGTCGGCGACGGCGCGCGGCTCGCCGCTCCCCTCCCAGCGCCAGCACTCGAGGACCGGCGCGTCCCTCAGCTCCGCGGGATCGGGGCGCGAGGGGGGCGTCGAGATCCGGACCTCGCGTTCGGTGAACCCGTGGGGCGCGAGGGCACGGACGAAGAGCTCGGAGGTGAGCGCCACGAGCGGCGGCCGCGAGCGCCACGAGAGCGACAGGAACTCCGGCTCGCGCCCGCCGAGCGCGTGGTCCATGGCGGCGCCCATGAGGACGGGGTCCGAGCCCTGGAATCCGAAGATGGCCTGCTTGCGGTCGCCGACCCAGAGGCTCCGGCGCGCGAGCCGCGCGAGGGCCGAGACCACCGCGAGCTGCATGGGCGAGGTGTCCTGGAACTCGTCGACCACGACGAGGTCGAGCTTCCCGGCGAGGCTCTCCGCGACGCCCGCGTCCTCGAGGAGCCGGGCGGCGAGCGCGAGCATGTCCTGGAAATCGACGACGCGGGCCGCTTCCTTCGCCTCGGCGTAGGCCGCGAGCGCGTCCGCCGCCACGCCGAACAGCTCGCGGGTGAGCTCCTCGAGGTCGGCGTGCAGCCGCGCGCAGCCGAGGTGGCCGAGCACGGTCTCCTGGAGCGCGGCGGCGAGGGGCTCCTCGCTCGAGGTCCAGGCCTGCCGGGCCGCCTTCACCTGCGCCGCCCAGGGAGGAAGACCGGGGCGCCCGAGGGCACGGACCAGCTCGGCGACGGCGTCGCGGCGCCGCGCCGCCGCGTTCCCCGCGCGGGCGAGCGCGCGGAGGCTCGCGTCGGCCTCCCGCGCCTCCGCGACGAGCCGCGCGCGGTACGCCTCCTCCGTCGAGGTCGGGGGCGGCAGGACCGCGCGGAGCGACGCGAAGCTCCGCTCTCCCGCCTCGCGGACCGCGGCGGCGTCGAGGCCGTTCTCCCGCGCGAGGTCGACGATGCGGCGGAGCGCCCCCGACTCCCAGCCCTCGAGCTGCAGCCGCGCGGCAATCCGCTCGATGCGCCCCTCGCGCCCGGCGAGCACGGCCGCGAGTGCCTCGGCGAAGAGCCGCTCGCGCTGCGCCTCGGCGATGGGCTCGAGCCACGGCGAGTGGCCCGCCTCGAGGGAGAGCTCGCGCAGGAGTCGCTCGCAGACGGAGTGGACCGTCCCGAGGTATCCGTCGCGCACGCGCCCCGCGAGGTCGGCGCGCCCGGCGCGGATGAGCTCGGTCCGGATCCGGCTTTCGAGCTCGGCGGCGGCCTTCGTCGTGTAGGTGATGGCGACGACGCCCTCCGGGCTCGCCGTCCCGGCCTGGAGCGCCTTCGCGACCTCTGCGGTGAGGTGGAAGGTCTTGCCCGTGCCGGCGCTCGCGGAGACGACGTGCACGTTCATGGCGCCGCCTCCCGCAGCGTGACGCCGCAGAGCGCGCCGTAGTCGCAGAAGCGGCAGGGCGGCTCGATCGCCCCCGGCCCGCGCTTGGGCGCCGGGCGCCCCGCCGCCTCGCCCGCCCCGAGCTCGGCCACCTCGCGCAGGTCCTCGCGCCTCGAGGCGACGAGACCCCGCGCGAAGACCGCGCGCCAGAACCGCAGCGCGTCGGCGGCTTCACGGAGCGTCTCCTCCATCGAGGGGCCCTCGACCTCGCGCGCCCCGGGGAAGGCGCCGCGGTCGACCGTGTAGAGCTCTCCCTGCCCGATGACGAAGTACCCGGTGGGCGGCACCGCCCGGCCCTTGCGCGCCAGCTCGGCGTAGAGCGAGATCTGGAGTCCCTGGCCCTCCTCGAGCTTCTCGCGGAAGCGGCGCGGATTCCCGAGCTTCAGGTCGAGCACCGCGGCGGCCTCGCCCTTCTCGAGGACGAGGTCGGCCGAGCCGGCGAGGTCGGCCCCCTCGAACCGTCCCTCGAGCCGCTGCTCGGCGCCGCGCACCCGCCAGCCGCCCGCCTGGAGGAGCCCGAACAGCGCCCGCGCCGCCTCGGCGACCAGCTCCCGCGCCCGGTGCCGCTCCACCTCGGCGCCGCGCGCCACGAGGGGCGCCGCCTCGGCGGCCACCCGCCGGTCGAACGCGGCCGCCGCCCACGCCGCGGCGTCGTCCGGTGCGGCGGCGGCGAGGTCGAGCTTCTCCGGCCCGCAGAGGAGGTCCTCGAGGATCGCGTGCGCGAACGTGCCGAGGAGGCGGCGGCCGCTCGGGATCCGCGCCATGCCCCGGCGGCGCAGGCCGGCCGCGTACTCGAGGGCGAACGCGAGCGGGCAGCCGAGCAGCTTCTCGAGGCTCGACGGCGAGAGGCGCGCCGTCGAGACGACGTCCGGCGGCACGTGGAGGACGGGGCGCGGGACGACCGCGGGCGCCGGCGCGCGATCCGAGCAGGCGGCGGCGACGGTCGGCGCGCGGCGCGCGAGGACCGCCTCCGAGATGATCGTGCACGGCGCGAGCGCCCCCTCGAAGCGGGCGGCGAGCTCGTCCGTCAGAGGATGGGCGACGGTCGGGCCCGAGCCCTCGAGCCGCCAGCGGACGAGGACAATCCGCTCGCCGGCGGCGAGGAGCGGGCGGCGCCAGCCGCGGGCCTCTGCGGCGCGGCGAGCGCCGGGCTCCGGGAGGCGCAGGGCGGATGCGCCGAGCGCCGCCCGCTCGGCGGCGGTCCACGGATCGGGCGCCGGTCCCGGGTCGCCGCCGAGGAAACCCCACCAGACCACCTCGCGGGCGCCGCGCTGGACCGCGGAGGGCTCGAACGCGACGGCGGGGCGGCCCGCCTCGCCGTCGCGCCTGCCCGCCTCGAGCCCTTCGCCCGCGGCGACGTCGTGGAGCTGCTCGAGCTGCACGGGCGAGAGCCGCGTCCCCGGTGGCTGCCCCGCGAGCATGCGCGCGAGCGTGCGCGCCACGCGGGCGGCGGCCTGCAGGATCTCGTTTGGCTCCGCGGCGGCGCGGGCGCGCGCCTCGGCCCACAGGGCGACCGACTCGCAGAGGGCGACCGCGTCCGGGGCGGGGATGCCCTCGCGCGGATCGTGGGCGGGGCCGCCGAACCAGGTCTCGATCCGCTCGCGGACGGCCTCGCCCGCCGCGGCTTCGTCCGACCGCTCGAGCCGGGCGCGCTCACCGGCCCGCGCGGCGGCCTCGTCGATCGCCTCCCGCCACGCCGGGCCGCCGATGCCCGGCTGCTTCACGAGGGCGTCGAGGAGGCGCGAGCGGGCGTCCGAGGGGATCGGCGTGACGGGGAGCATGAGCAGCTCCGCCGCGCGGAACGGATCGCGCGGGGCGAACGCGAGGGCGAGCCGGAGCGGCAGGACCTGGAGCCCCGGGCGCCAGCGCGATCGCTCCCCCGCCCCGAGCGCGGCGAGGCCGTGGCGGGCGAAGGCCGCCTCGAGCGCGCCGGCGTCGCGGCCGAGGACGAGCGTCGTCTCCTCGGCGGAGCCCGTGCGCGCCCGCGCCGCGACGAGCTCGGCCGCCTCGAGCGGCGAGTCGGCCTCGAGGACGACGACCGAGCCGTCGTTCGCGAGGGTCGGACCGCAGGCGCCGCCGCGCTCGGAGAGGAGCGCGCGCTGCACGCGGCCGAGGTCGGTCTCGGCGGGGGCGGCCGGGGCGTCGTCCTCCAGCGGGGCGACGGCGGCGTCCTTCGCGGCGAGGGCCGCGAGCGCGCGCCGGACGCACTCGTCGAGCGCGGCGGCGGGCGCGACGCCGATCGCGAGCGGCTCCGGGAGCGCAGGGGCGCGCTCGATCTCCGCGAGGAGGAGCGCGAACACGTCGGCGAGGCCGGGCGGCAGCGGCGGGAGCTCGGGGGCGGCGAGCCGCTCCGCCGCGGAGAGGTCGGCGAGGCGCGGGGAGCCGTCGAGGGGACGGCCGTCCCAGCCGGCGGCGCGGAGGAGGTCGCGCAGCCCGAGGAGCCAGGCCGCGACGCCCCATGGGTCCTTCGCCCGCGAGCGCGAGAAGGAGCGGCGCCCGTCGTCGAGGAGCGCGAGCCGCGCGGCGAAGGCGGAGACCCGCTCGGCGTGGGGCGCCGGCTCGCCGCGCAGGCCGTAGAGTCGCCCGAGCCGCTTGGCGAGCCCGAGCGGGCCGACGCACTCCCAGCCCGCGCGCGCGTCGCCCGCCGCGAGCGCGTGGCGCCATGCCGTGCCGCCGTCGGTGGCCGTGAGGAGGATCTCGAGCATGGAACCCCGCGAGAGGAGCCATCATACGGCGGGGGCGGACACGCGTGCGCGCACGCTCGCGTCGTCGGGACGCGGATGACGAGCGCCGCCGCCTCTCCCGCCGAGCGGCCACCACGTTGGCACACCCCTGCTCGACGTCTCGTCGTCAAGGCGCCCGAGACGACGCGCTGGCGCCTGGCGCCACCGTTCCGCTCCGCCCGACGAGCGTGCCCCGGTGCGCGAGGACGAACTCCGCGACCGCGGCGTGCCCGGCGTCGTTGAGGTGGAGCCGGTCCACCGTCAGCTCGGGGAGGCGCTCCTCGGGGAACGCCGAGCCGGCGGCGACGAAGTGCGCGCCCGCCGCCCGGGCGGCCTCGGCGAGCGCGAGGTCGTAGGGCTCGCGCTCCGCCGCCGTCGCCCGGCTGGGCTGCGGCGCGCAGACGACGAGCGCCGCGCCGGGGAGCGCCTCGCGCAGCCCGTCCAGCACCGCCGCGGCGGCGTGGCGGAAGGTGCCGGGCGTCTCCGGGTCGCCGAGGGGCACGCGCGCGAGCACGTCGTTCGCGCCGTACATCACGAAGACCGCGTCCGCCGGCGGGCCCGCGATGGCCTCGCGCCAGCGCTGCTCGCCCGAGGGCGTCAGCCGGCCGATGCTCGTGAGCGTCGAGGTGGAGAGCCCGCGGTTCACCTCGATCCAGCCGAGCCGGCGCGACACGATCGAGCTCCAGCGCCGCTCCGGCCTCGAGGCGCCCGCGCCGGCGGTGGTGCTCGAGCCGAGGAAGACGACGCGCGCCGGCGGCGGCGGCGCCGCGAGGTCCTCCGGGAGCGCCTCGGAAGGCGTGCCCGCCACGTTCGCGCCGCAGGCGGCGAGCAGGACCGCCGCGGCGAGCGCCGCGCGGAGCGACGGGGGACGTGCGCACATCCTCCGAGATGCTACTACCGGCGCGGGATCCGTGGGATCGCCGCCCCTTTCGGCCCGCCACCCGTTCGGTGCTATACCGTCGCGCGCAGTGTCCGACCCGCTCCCGCTCCACCGCGCCCCGGCCGCCGTCCCCGTCCCCGTTCCCGTTCCCGCGCCGCCGTGCCCGACGTCGCCCCGCCGCGGAGGCGACGCGCGCCGCCCGCGCATCGCCGCCCTCGACGCCGCGCGGGCGCTCGCGGTCGTCGCGATGGTGCTCGGGCACACCTTCGACGCGCTCCTCGCGCCCGCGGTGCGCGCCGAGCCGCTCGTCGCCCTCTACTGGATGGCGCGCGGCTTCACCGCCCCGCTCTTCATGCTGGTCTCCGGGTGGGCGGTCGCCGCCGCCGTCGCCCGGAGCGGCGCCCGCGGGCTCGCCGTCCCGCGCGCGCGGCTGCCGCGCGTCGTGCTGCTCCTCTCCCTCGGCTACGCGCTGCGCTGGCCGGGGTGGGGCGTGCCGCTCCTCTTCCGCGGGGACGGGGCCGTGTGGGCGCACTTCCTCGCCTTCGACGCGCTCCACGCCATCGCCGTGGCGCTCCTCGCGACCGCGCTCGTGCTCGGCCTCGGCTGGAGCGACCGCCGCAAGGCGCTCCTGCTCGCGGGCCTCGCCGCGCTCGCGGTCGCCCTCGGCGCCGCGCCGCCCGCGCCCGGCCCCGCCACGCTGCCTCCCTCGATCCCCTGCTCGCCCTCGCCCAGGCCGCGGGCGGGACCTCGGCGTTCCCGCTCTTCCCGTGGGTGGGCTACTTCTTCGTCGGCGCCGTCCTCGGGCTCGTCGCGGGCGGCGGCGAGGGACGGCGCGCCGCCCGGGTCGCGGCGGCCGGCGCCGCGCTCGCCGCGGCCGGCGCCTCGGGCGGCCTCGCGCTCGCCGCCGGCGACCCCAGGCTCTTCGCGCTGCGCGCCGGCGTCGTCCTCGTCCTCCTCGCGGCGCTCTCGGCGCTGCCGGCGGCGCTCGCCGCGCGGGTCCGCCCCGTCGGGCGCGCCTCCCTCGCGGTCTACGCGATCCACCTGCCCGTCGTGTACGGCTGGTCCACGCACGAGGGGCTCCTCCAGCGGATCGGGCCGCGCCTCTCCTTCGCCGCCGCGCTCGCGGCCGGCCTCGCCGTGCTCGCCGGGAGCTTCGCCGCGAGGCGTGCGCTCCTGGCCGTCGCCCCGCCCGCGCTCGCCGCGGCGAGGTCGCTCGCGGCGGGCTGGCCCGTCGCCTCCGGCTCGCGCGGGCTGCGCTGGTTCGCGTAAGCGCGCGCCGCGAAGCGCGGCGCGAGCCGAGCACTCCCCCACTTAGAGGTCGCGACACGTCGCCACTTGCGCACACGCCCCTCCGGGTGAGAAAGAATCCGCTCCCGTCTCTCGAACCGCACCGGAGCTGCGATGAACGTCCTCGTCCTCAACTGCGGCAGCGCGGCCCTCAAGTTCGCCGTCGTCCACTCGACCAACGGGCACGTGCACGTCCAGGGCACGGTGCAGCCCCTCGGGACCGCGGAGGCCGTCCTCGAGTTCACGCACGAGAAGGAGAACGCGACGCGCCCGCTGGCGGGCGCGGACGGCGACGCGGCGCTCCGCGCGGTCTTCGCGCTCCTGCGCGAGATGGGGCTCGCCGATCGCCTGCTCGGCATCGGCCACCGCGTGGTGCACGGCGGCGCCAAGTTCTCCGGGTCGATCTTCATCACCCCCGCGGTGATCGCGAAGATCAAGGAGTGCATCCCGCTCGGCCCCCTCCACAACCCGCCGAACGTGCGCGGCATCGAGATCGCCCAGGAGCTCTTCCCCACGCTGCCGCACGTGGCGGTCTTCGACACCGCCTTCCACCAGTCGATGCCGCCCCGGGCGTACCTCTACGCCGTGCCGTACGAGTGGTTCGAGAAGCACGAGGTCCGCCGCTACGGCTTCCACGGCACGAGCCACCGCTACCTGTCGCAGCAGGCGGTGAAGCAGCTCGGCCTCGATCCCGACGACCACGCCCTCGTGACGGCTCACCTCGGCTACGGCTGCTCGCTCGCCGCGATCCGCAACGGCCAGTCCATGGACACCACCATGGGGCTCACGCCGATCGAGGGCGTCGTGATGGACACCCGCAGCGGCTCCATCGACCCGTCGATCATCTCGCACATGAAGAAGGCGCTCGGCTGCAGCGCGGACGAGGTGATGGACCACCTCAACAAGCACTCCGGCCTGCTCGGCGTCTCGGGCCTCTCCAAGGACATGCTGACGCTGCAGGCGGCGGCCGAGGCCGGCCACGAGCGCGCCAAGCTCGCCATCGAGAAGTTCTGCTACTCCGTGGCGAAGCAGGCCGCCGGCATGATCGTCTCCCTCGGCCGCGTGGACGCCCTCGTCTTCGCGGGCGGCATCGGCGAGAACGCCGTCCAGGTGCGCGCGCAGATCGTGGCCCTGCTCGGCTTCGCCGGCTTCAAGCTCGACGCGGAGCTGAACGCGGGGCACGGCCGGGCGACGCAGGGGCGGATCACGCGCTCGACGAGCCCCATGGCGGCGGTCATCCCGACGAACGAGCAGTTCATGATCGCGCGCGACACCGCCGAGATCATCGCGCGCGACGCGGACATCGTCGCGCACTGGAGCGGCAACGGCGCTGCGGTCCGCGCGGTGCAGTAGCGGACGGGGTCAGGGCGCCCGCACGAAGACCGCCTCCGGCGCGAAGACGGAGTCCACCCAGAACGCGCGGCCCCCGGGCTCGAGGGTGAGCGAGGTCTTCGAGGAGTAGTGCGCCGTCACGGGCGCCGGCGTCTCCCCGAAGTCGGAGACGAGGTACACCTGCCGGCCGGCGGGGCTGCCGTCGGCGGCGTAGGCCGCGACGCGCCCGGCGAGCGCGATCGAGGTGCGGTCGAAGTAGCCGTCCGCCAGCTTCCGGCCGCGGTCGTCGGCGGTGTTGAAGAGCTTGTCCGCGCCGGCGTCGAGGAGGTACAGCGCGGGCGGGCTGAACTCGGCGAAGAGCATGCGGGTGCCCGACACGAGGAACGCGCGCGCGTCGTGGACGGCGCTCGGCGCGCGGGGCGAGCCGGTGGGGTGGAGGAGGTACGTGGTGGTGTCGTCGCCCGTGCCGAACCAGCCGTCGGCCCCGGCGTTGCGCACGCACACGTTCGAGGTGATGCCGTTGCAGGTGTAGAAGGCCTGCCGCGCGGTGACGCCGTAGGCCCAGCCCCAGCCCTGATCGACCCCGAGGGCGTCCACCACCGCGCCGGCGGTCGGGAGCGTGGCGAGGGTGCCGCCCCTCGGCTCGAGGATCTTGAAGCGGTACGCGTTCGAGCCGACGTACTCCTGGATCATCCCCTTCCCCCCGCCGACGACGACGTCGAGCACCGAGGCGGCGGTGGAGGTGTAGACCTTCACCCGCGCCGGCGCGGTCGGCGAGAACCAGGCGCCCCCGGCGTCCGGCACGTGCACCCACGCGTCGTTGGACCAGTCCAGGGCGAGGAGGCTCGTGCCCTCGGCCGCGAACAGCCGGTAGATCGGCCCGGTCGTCTCCGCCCCGGCGGCGGTGCGGGCGACGAGCGGGGCGTTGAACTCCTTGTAGAGGAGGTTCCCGCGCCCGTCGGCGGCGAGGACGTTCGTCTCGAAGCCGCTCGCGGGCGCGATCTCCCAGCGGAGCGTCGACAGGTCGACGAGCTTCACGTCGGACTGCTCCTCGTACGCGGCGAGCGACGCCGCGAGCGAGAGGCTGCCCCAGTTGCCGGTGCTCGGGTGCGTGCGCGCGAGCGTGTCGTCGGCGGTGCCGAACGCGCCGTCGAGCCCCGCCCACCAGTGGACGAGGTAGCCGAGCGGCGTGCCGGTCGCCATGGCCATGACGTGCGGGCCGTCCACGCCGAGGGTGTGGTGGTAGCCGGAGACGGAGAGCCCCCACGCCGCGGGGATCGCGCGGGTGACCGTCACGTCGTCCGCCGCGTCGAAGACGCCGTTCGGGCCGGGCGTGCGGACGGCGAGCACCCCGGCGCCGTCCACCCACGCGACCT
The DNA here is from genome assembly GCA_963737085.1 of uncultured delta proteobacterium. Lineage (GTDB taxonomy): Bacteria > Myxococcota > Myxococcia > Myxococcales > Anaeromyxobacteraceae > Anaeromyxobacter. Next base: position 102,662 of record CAVTRR010000009.1, on the reverse strand, counting down.
GCCGGCCGTCGGGGGAGATCGACGGGGACTCCACGGTCGAGGCAAGCTCCACGAAGCTCGTGCCGCTCGAGAAGCTCCCGCTCGCGTTGGCGTTGTAGACCCGCCAGACGTCCGGCTGGCAGGCGACGCCCGTCGCGCACTCCCGCACGAGGAGCGCCCGCTCGCCGACGGTGAGGGAGGTCGCGTGGCTGAAGGTGGCGAGGAGGGTGACGGGATCGTCGGCCGTCCCGAAGACGCCGTCGGGGCCGCCCTCCCGCACGTACAGCCTCGACGACGGCGCCCAGTAGTCCTCCTCCCACCAGCCCACCACCTCGCCGGCGCCGGACACGCCGTAGACCGAGTAGCCGGCGGGGGGCGTGCGGAACGTCGAGGTCACGGCGCCGGCGCCGCAGAGCCCGTTCGCCCCCGCGCGGACCATGCGCGCGGCGTAGATCTCCGCGGTCACGACGAGCGACGTGCTCACCGCCGCGATGCCGCGGTCGTAGCCGGACGCGACGGACGGGGCCACGTCGCACGTCGCGTCGCCCGCGTCGAAGCGGCGGTTCGCCCCCAGGTCCACGACGATGCCGTGCGGGTTCCCCGCGCCCGGGTTGAAGGACGCGTAGGCGAGCACGTTCCCGCGCACGATGGGGCTCGAGTCGTTGGCGGCCGTCCCCGCCACCACGTCGCCGCTCGAGTCCACGTCCACCTGCTGGCTCACGCCGGCGCCCACGTTGCCGGCGAGGTCCACGGCGCGGAAGGCGACGGTGTTCCTCGTGCCCTGCGCGAGCGGCGCGCGCACCGCCACGAGCTGGCCCGCGTCGCAGACGAGCCGCGCGTCGGCGCAGCCGCAGCCGCAGGGCGCGTAGGTGTCGTTCGGGTGGCAGGCGGCGGCGGGGCAGAGCGGCGTGAAGCCCGAGCCGGTGTCCACCTCGATCCACGCCACCTTCTCCCAGGGGCCGCCGCCGCTCGGCCCGTCCGTCGAGGCGGCGCTCACGAAGAAGTCCACCCAGGGCGCGCGCACCGTGAGCTGCGTCGGGTCGTACGAGGGGACGAAGGCGGGCGGCGCCGGCGGGACGAGATCGCTCACGACGCCGCCCGCGCCGAGGGAGGAGACGCCGCTCCGGTTGCCGGCCCGATCCCAGGCGCGGGCCCAGAGGCAGGTGCGCTGGTTCGAGGCGAGCGAGAGGGCGAAGGACGGCGAGGTCGCGCCCCAGGCGCAGCCGCCCGGCGCGGTCCCCGGGCAGGCGGCGGTGGCGGCCTGGGAGGTGGTGCAGACCTCGTAGCCCCCGAAGCCGGCGTCGGCGTCGGAGCCGGAGAGGGTGACCGAGGTGGTGGTCGCGTCGACGTGCGGCCGCGGCGTCGAGATGGTCGGGGCGGGCGGCGCGAGCCCGTCGGTGGTCACCTGCACGGCCGAGACCGGGCCCGCGTTCCCGACCCAGTCCACGGCCCGGGCCCAGAGCAGGTTCGCCGCGTTCGGCGCGAGCCCGGCGAAGGTGAGGCTCGAGGGCTGGCCCTCGACGAGGGTGGCGAGCCTCCAGTCGGCGGCGCTGCCCACCACGAGCTCGTAGCCGCGCAGGTTCGAGGCGGGCGCGGTGGCGTCGGTCGCCTGCGCCGCGACCGGCACCGTGACCGAGGTCGCGGGGGCCCAGCCGGAGACGCCGCCGGGCGGCGCCAGCGGCGCGCCGAGGGTCACCGCGCCCGGCGCGACCCGGTCCTCGCAGCGGACCGGCTCGGCCGCGGCGATCTCGCCGGGCGCGACGGTGATGCGCGCGGTGGGGCCGCAGTCGCGGTCGTCGCTCGTGAAGAGGACGTCGTAGCTCCCGGGCGGAAGGCCGCCCAGGGTGAAGCCGCCGTCGGCGGCCGTGGTGCCCGCCGCGGACCAGCTCACCCCGTTGAACGCGGTCCCCACGAGGCTCACCGTCGTGCCCGCGCTCGTGGCGTTCGCGCCGCCGCCGCCGACGTCGTCCCAGAGGACGGCCGAGCCGTCGAGCGCGCCGGCGTCCACCTCGAGGGAGAGCGGCGGGGCCGGCATGACCGTGCGCGCGATCACGTCGACGGTCCCGGCGTCGGGGAGGAAGAAGGGCTTGCTCGCCTCGAGCGCGTGGGCCGCGCCGGCGGCGCTCACCGGCACGTCGTCGAAGCGGTACTCGCCGGCCGCGCCGGTCACGGCGGAGCGGCTCGTGCCGTCGGGCGCGACGAGCGTCACGACCACCCCCGAGCGGTCGGCGCCGACGGGGAAGCCCGCCGCCGCGCCGGCGCCGAGCGTCACGGCGCCCGCGACCGCCCCGCGGGAGGCGGCGAGGCGCAGCGCGGGCACGGGGAGCGTCTGGTCGCCGTCGTCGAGCGTCACCACGATGCCGGCCACCGCGCCGTCGTCGTAGCCCGCGCGCGAGGCGGTCACCGTGTACCGCCCCTCCGGCACGCCCTGCAGCACGTAGCTCCCCGCCGCGTCGGTCGTGACCACGGCGACGCCGGGGACCGAGACGGTCGTGCCCGCGAGGGAGGGGGCCGTCGCGCCGGCCGCCTCGAGCGTCACCGTGCCCTGGAGCGCCGCCCGCGCCTGGAGCGCCGGGGGCGTCTGCGGATCGAAGGGGCTCGAGTGCTCGGGATCGCTGCAGGCGGCGAGGGCGGCGAGCGCGAGCGCCGGGATCGTCAATCTCATCGGAGTCCCCTGGTCGGGCGGCCGGCCGGAACGTTCGATGACATCGAGTCACACCGCGTCCGGGAGCGATGTCCAGCGAACACGGGACGCGGGCGCCCCCGGCGCCGCGGCGCGTCGTGCGGGACGGCCGTGCGGGCGGCGGCGGTGCGGGCGGGAGGGCGGAGCGCGTACGGGCGCGGCGCGTGGGCGGGTTTTCGGTTAGGCTCCCCGCCCCGAACCCTCGGACCGGAGAGCCATGGCCCAGTACGTGATGTCGATGCTCCGCGTGAGCAAGATCGTCCCGCCCAAGCGGCAGATCATCAAGGACATCTCCCTCTCGTTCTTCCAGGGCGCCAAGATCGGCCTGCTCGGCCTGAACGGCGCCGGGAAGTCCACCGTGCTCCGCATCATGGCGGGCGTCGACGAGGAGTACGACGGCGAGGTGCAGCGGATGGGCGGCGTCCGCGTCGGCTACCTGCCGCAGGAGCCGAGGCTCGACGGCGACAAGACCGTGCGCGAGGAGGTCGAGGCGGCGCAGGGCGAGGTCGCCGAGGCGCAGCAGCGGCTCGAGGCGGTGTACGCCGCCTACAGCGAGCCCGACGCCGACATGGAGAAGCTCGCCGAGGAGCAGGCCCGCCTCGAGGCGATCATCGCGAACGCCGGCGCCGACACCGGCAACGCCCTCGAGATCGCCGCAGACGCGCTGCGGCTCCCGCCCTGGGACGCGAAGATCGCGCACCTCTCGGGCGGCGAGAAGCGGCGGGTCGCCCTCTGCAAGCTCCTGCTCTCGAAGCCGGACATGCTGCTCCTCGACGAGCCCACGAACCACCTCGACGCCGAGTCGGTGGAGTGGCTCGAGCAGTTCCTCACCCGGTTCCCCGGGACGGTCGTGGCGGTGACGCACGACCGCTACTTCCTCGACAACGCCGCCGAGTGGATCCTCGAGCTCGATCGCGGCCGCGGCATCCCGTGGAAGGGGAACTACTCCTCCTGGCTCGACCAGAAGGAGCAGCGCCTCGAGGTCGAGGCGAAGCAGGAGAGCGCGCGCATCAAGGCGATGAAGCAGGAGCTCGAGTGGGTGCGCCAGAACCCGAAGGCGCGGCAGGCGAAGAGCAAGGCGCGCCTCGCCCGCTTCGAGGAGCTGTCCTCCTTCGAGTACCAGAAGCGCAACGAGACGCAGGAGATCTTCATCCCCGTCGCCGAGCGGCTCGGCGAGAAGGTCATCGAGTTCAAGGGCGTCACCAAGGGCTTCGGCGACCGGCTCCTCATGGACGACCTGTCGTTCATCGTCCCGCCCGGCGCCATCGTGGGCATCATCGGCCCGAACGGCGCGGGCAAGTCCACGCTCTTCAAGATGATCACCGGCGCCGAGCAGCCCGACGCGGGCAAGGTCGAGCTCGGCCAGTCGGTGAAGCTCGCCTTCGTGGACCAGAGCCGCGAGAACCTCTCCTCCGGCAAGACCGTCTTCGACGAGCTGACGGGCGGGCGCGACCAGATCACCGTGGGCCGCCACGAGATGCCGAGCCGCGCCTACATCGGCCGCTTCAACTTCAAGGGCGCCGACCAGCAGAAGATCGTGGGGACGCTCTCCGGGGGCGAGCGCGGCCGGCTGCACCTCGCGAAGACGCTCATGACCGGGGCGAACGTGCTGCTCCTCGACGAGCCGTCGAACGACCTCGACGTGGAGACGCTGCGCGCGCTCGAGGACGCGCTCCTCGAGTACGCCGGCTGCGTCCTCGTCATCTCCCACGACCGCTGGTTCCTCGACCGCATCGCGACGCACATCCTCGCCGCCGAGGGCGAGTCGCAGTGGTCGTTCTTCACCGGGAACTACCAGGAGTACGAGGCGGACAAGCGGCGGCGGCTCGGCGAGGAGGGCGCCCGGCCGAAGCGGATCCGCTACCGGCCGATCGTGCGCTGAGCGCACCCTTCGACAGGCTCGGGGCGAGCGGTCTCCGCCCGAGTGACTGGCGTTCGCGCAAGCGACGTCGCTCGGCGGCCCGGGCGCGTCAGCCGCTCGCGGGCGCCGGCGGCGGTGCGGGCTCCGCCGGGCGCGCGCCGGCCTTGCGGAAGCGGTTCAGGTCGCGGACCGTCTCGAAGGTCTCGCCGAAGAGCGCCGACAGGCTGCGCAGGATCGCCCGCACCACCCGCTGCTCGCACTCGTCGTCGAAGCGGATCTGCTCGTCGAGCCAGCGGTCGAGCCAGCCCGGGTCGGGGAGCCGGCTCTGCACCGTGTCGTTCGGGAAGAGCCGCCGGTTCACGTGCAGGTTCGTCGGGTGGAGCGGCTTGCGGCTGAGGCCGCTGCTCGCCATGAGGACGCCGACCTTGGCGAACGAGGCCCTCGCCTCCTCGCCGGTCCGCTCGAGCGCGCGGCGCATGTACTTGAGGTAGGCGCCGCCGTGGCGCGCCTCGTCCTCCGAGATGAGGCCGTAGAGCTCGCGGATCACCGGCTCCGCGTGCCACTCCGCCGCGCGGCGGTACCACTGGGTGAGGCGCACCTCGCCGCAGAAGTGGAGCATGAGCGTCTCGAGCGGCGGGGCGGGATCGAACTCGAAGCGCACCCGGTGCAGCTCCTCCTCGGTGGGGACGAGGGCGGGCCGGAACCGGTGCAGGTACTCCATGAGCGCGAGGGCGTGCTTCTGCTCCTCGTAGAACCAGATCGACATGAACGCGGAGAAGTCGTCGTCGTCGCGGTTGTCGCGGAGGAACATCTCGGTCGCCGGGAGGGCGGACCACTCGGTGATGGCGTTCAGCTTGATGGTCAGCGCCTGCTCGTCGCTCAGCGCGCCGGGGTCGAAGCGCGACCACGGCACGTCCGCGAGGCGCCAGCGGGCGCGCTCCATCGAACGGAACAGCTCGGAGTACAAGAGGGGCATCGGAGCCTCCATCGCGGGACGGTGGTGACGGGGCGATAGGGCGGCCGTGTCTCCGGAGTGTCACGGCGGTCCCGTCGCGCCGCCGCCGCGCCCCTCCACCGGCCGGCCCGGCCTGCGCTCGTCCCGCGGCGCGCCGAATTTCCTCGCGCCGCGCGCGCGAGGCCTACAATCACGGGATGGCACGCACGCGCGTCGGCATCCTCACGGGCGGGGGCGACGTCCCCGGCCTGAACTCCGTCATCAAGAGCGTCGTCTACCGCGCCGCCGAGCACGGCGCGGAGGTCGTGGGCATCCGCCGCGGCTGGGAGGGGCTCACCCACCTCGACCTCGACGCGCCCGCCTCGAAGGCGCGCTACGTGCTGCCGCTCACGCGGGAGAACACGCGCACGGTCGACCGCACGGGGGGCACCTTCCTGCACTCGAGCCGCACGAACCCCTCGAAGATGAAGGCGCTGCCGAAGCAGCTCGAGGGGAAGGACTTCCCCGCGAAGCAGTCGACCAAGGGCGGGGTCACGAGCACGGTCTACGACGTCTCGAGGCAGGTGCTGCGCAACGTCGAGGGGCTCGGGCTCGACTACCTCGTCGCGATCGGGGGCGACGACACCCTCTCCTACGCCGCGCACCTCCACGGCCTCGGCGCGAAGGTGATCGCCATCCCGAAGACGATGGACAACGACGTGCGCAACACCGAGTACTGCGTCGGCTTCTCCACCGCGATCACGCGCGCCATGGCGGCCATCGAGCGGCAGCGCACCACCGTCGGCTCGCACGAGCGCATCGGCGTCTTCCGCATCTTCGGGCGCGACGCCGGCTTCACCGCCTACTACACCGCCTACGTCACCTCGCTCCGCTGCGTCATCCCGGAGCACAAGCCGAAGCTCGAGACGCTCATCGACCTGCTCATGGCGGACAAGCGGGCGAACCCGTCCTCCTACGCGCTCGTCGTCCTGTCGGAGGGCGCGGAGTGGCAGGGCTACCAGGTGCAGGAGTACGGCGAGCCCGACGCGTACGGCCACCGCAAGAAGGCGAGCGTCGCGGAGTCGCTCGCCGACGAGATCAAGCGCCGCACCGGCGAGGAGACCATCGTCTCCGACCTCACCTACGACCTGCGCTCGGGCGATCCCGACTTCGTGGACAAGCTCGTGTCGTTCACCTTCGGCACGATGGCGCTCGACGCGGCGCTCGAGGGGCAGAGCGGCGTCATGTCCGCGCTCGTGAACGGGCGCTACGACCTCGTGCCCATCCCGGATCCGAAGCTCGGGCCGCGCCACGTGGACGTCGCGACCATGTACAACACCGAGCGGCTCCGCCCCCTCTACACCGACAAGCGCGGGCTGCCGGTGTTCCTGAACTCGCCGTAGCCCCCGGGCGCCGTCCGCGCGGCCGCGCCCGCGGGGCAGGGGAACGCCGCGAGCGCCGCACGCGCGCCGCTGGTCGCGCGCGTGCGGCGCTGCGGCCCCGCGCTACGCCGATCGCACCGCGCCCTCGCCGGCGCGGACGTCGAGGGGCGCCACCGCCGCCGCCCGCTCGGGCTTGAGCGTGAGGAGGTGCGTCACCGTCACGATGACGCCCGCGAGCACGATGAGGCCGTGCAGGAAGACGACGAGCATCCAGAAGCGCATCGGCTGCTGCGCCACCATGTAGGGCTCGCCGCGCACGCGCTCGAGGTAGGTCTGGAGGACGCCCGCCACCGAGAAGGCGAGGCTCATGCCGAGGACGCCGAGGGTCGTGAGCCAGAACCCCCAGTGCCCGGCGCGCTCGTGGTAGCGCCCGCCGGGGAGCCCCTTCAGCCTCGGCATCGCGAAGTAGAAGAAGGACAGGTTGAGGAGCGCGTAGGCGCCGAAGAAGGCGAGGTGCCCGTGCGCGACGGTCACCTGGCTCCCGTGCGTGTAGTAGTTGATCTGCGGGAGCGTGTGCGCGAAGCCGAACAGGCCGGCGCCGACGAAGTGCAGGATGGCCATCCCGCCGATGTAGAGCCACGTGAGCCGCGGCCGGAGCACGCCATGCCCGTCCTTCGTGGAGCGCCAGGTGTCCCAGAGCATGAGCATGATGGGGAGCGGCTCGAGGGCGGAGAAGGCGCCGCCCACCCAGAGCCAGGCCTTCGGGGCTCCGAGCCAGTAGTAGTGGTGGCCGGTGCCGGCGATGCCGGTGAAGAGGAACAGGCCGAGCTCGACGTAGAGCCACTTCTCGACGACGCGGCGGTCGACGCCCGTCAGCTTGATGAGCATGAAGGCGACGATCGCGGCGGTGACGAGCTCCCACGCGCCCTCGACCCACAGGTGGATCACCCACCACCAGTAGTACCAGTCCACCGCGAGGTTCCGGTAGAAGGGCATGCCGAAGAGGTACATGAGGGCGAGGAAGACGAGGCCGCCCACCAGCGTGCCCTGCACCGCGTTCCAGCGGCGGGCGCGCAGGAGCGTGACGCCGACGTTCGCGAGGAAGAGGAGCGCGGCGGCGACCACGACGAAGTCGAGCGGCGTCGGGATCTCGAGGAGCGGCCTCCCCTGGATCCAGCCGAAGAGGAAGCCGACGAGGGCGGTCACGCCGGTCGCGACGAGCGCGACGAGCTGGAGCATCGCGAGCCTGGGCCACGCGAGCTCGCGCTCCGCCTCCTCGGGCACGAGGTAGAAGGTCGCGCCCATGAAGCCGAGGAGCATCCAGAGCACGAGCAGGTTCGTGTGCATGGCGCGCGCGGTCGAGAACGGGAAGACGTCCACGATCGCCTGCGGCACGGTGACGACGTACTGGAGCGCGACCCACAGCCCCATCGCCACCTGCAGCGCGAACAGGACGAGCGCGACGGCGAAGTACCAGAAGGCGACGCGCTGGCTCTCGTACTTCACGGTGAAGGCGGTGGCGGTCATGGCGCCCTCCGGTCCGCGGCGGCGAGGCTGACGACGAACTGGCCGATCATGAGGCGCTGCCCCTCGGAGAGGTTCGGGAACGCCGGCATGCGCGAGCCGGGCGAGACCGCCTCCGGGTTCGCGACGTAGCGGGCGATCCACTCGGCGTCCCGCCGGCCGCCGATCCACTCGAGCCGGGGCCCCTGCGTGCCGCCGGTGTCGCCGAGGGCGTGGCACTGGAGGCAGCTCTCCTGCTGCACGAGCGCCGCGGCGGGCGAGACCGCCGCGCTCGCGAGGAGCCGCTCGGTGGAGCGCTTCCAGCGGCTCGGGGAGTCGTTGGGCGGCCAGTCGTGGTTGTCGATGTTCGAGACCCAGGCGAGGAAGGCGACGAGGTCCTCGACCTCCTGCGGCGCGAGGTGCTGCTGCGGCATCTTCCGGAAGGAGCCCGCGAAGACGACCTCGGGCGCCTCCAGCCGGCGCCGCACCCCGTCCTCCCCGAGCCGCGCGTGCGCGCGGGTGAGGTCGGGCGCGTAGTAGGCGCCGAAGCCGAGGATGGTGTGGCAGTCGTTGCAGTTGTGGCGCTCGAACGCCCGCTTCCCGGCCACGACCCGCTCGTCGAGCGCGTCGGCGTGGGTGAGGGCGTCGAAGCTCCGGTGGGTGTGCACGGTCATCGCGAGGAAGACCGCGAGGGAGACGGAGGTGCCGATCCAGAAGACCGCCTTCGCGAGCCTGTCGCTCATGGCCGCGACCTCCACGTGGGCGAGACGAGGGACCTCTCCGGGGACATGGCGGCGGCCTCCCTTCGGTGTGCGGCGCCCCTCGCGGGGACGCGTGCGGGCATCGATCGGGGAGGGAGAGAGCGATTCGCGTGCCACGCGGACGAACCGTGGAACGACGCGCCGTTGCGCGGGCGGACGCGCACGGGCGCACCGAACCGTCGGTGAACGCGCCCCGCGGGATGGGTGCAACCGAGGGTTGGGTGCCCGTCACGGGTACAGCGACGAGGTCGCCCAGCCGTCCCCTTGGCGCACGTAGAGCGCCCGGTGGTGGAGCCGATCCTCGGCGCTCGTCCAGAACTCGATCGACTCCGGGCGGAGCACGTAGCCGCCCCAGAACGGCGGGCGCGGGACGTCGCCGCCCGCGAAGCGCGCCTCGACCTCGCGGAAGGCGGCGAGGAGCTCCTCGCGGGAGCCGAGCGGCTCGCTCTGCCGCGAGGCCCAGGCGCCGACCCGGCTCGCCCTCGGGCGCGTGGCGAAGTAGGCGTCGGACTCGGCGTCGCCGAGGAGCGCGACCTCGCCCTCCGCCCGGACCTGCTCGGCGAGGGCGGGCCAGTGGAAGCAGAGCGCGGCGCGCGGGTTCTCGGCGAGCTCGCGCCCCTTGCGGCTCTCGCGGTTCGTGTGGAAGACGAAGCCGCGCGCGTCGAAGCCCTTCACGAGGACGACGCGCACGGTGGGGCGGCCGCGCCGGTCGGCGGTGGCGAGGGCGGCGGCGGTGGGGTCGAAGGGCGACGCCCGCCGCGCGCGCTCGAGCAGCGCGTGGAACCGCGCGACGGGGTCGGGGGCGCTCACTTGGCCGGCACGTGCCGCTCCTCGAGGCCGAACGACGCCGCCGGCGCGGCGGCGCGCGCCTCGGCGTGCCGGTCGCGCGCGATGAGGAGGTAGATGGCGGGCACGAAGAACACGGTGAACGCGGTCCCCATGGCCATGCCCGCCACGAGCACGAGGCCGATGCTGTTGCGGGCCTCCGCCCCCGGCCCGGTGACGAGCACGAGCGGGAAGTGCCCGCACACCGTGGCGACGCTCGTCATGAGGATGGGGCGCAGCCGCGTCACCGCCGCCTGCTTCACCGCCTCGAGCTTCCCGAGCCCCGACTCCTGCAGGCGGTTCGCGAACTCCACGATGAGGATGCCGTTCTTCGACACGAGGCCGACGAGCGTCACGAGCCCGACCTGCGAGTAGACGTTGAGCGTCGTGGTCCACCCGTCGGTGAAGAACGGGATGTTCGGGTTCGGCATCTTGAGGAACGCCATGACGAGCGCGCCGAACATGCCGAGCGGGACCGAGCCCGCGAGGATGACGAACGGATCCCGGAAGCTGTTGAACTGCGCGGCGAGCACGAGGAAGATCAGCACCACCGCGAGCAGGAACGCGGGCAGGAACCGGTCGCCCTCGGTGCGGAGCTGGCGCGACTCGCCCGTGTAGTCGATGGCGTAGCCCTCCGGCAGGATCTTGGCCGCCTCGTCCTCGAGGAACCCGAGCGCCTGGTCGAGGGGGCGGACCGCCACCCCGGAGAGCTTCACGGCGTTGAGCTGCTGGAAGCGGTTGAGCGAGCGCGGCGTCACCGAGTCCTTGATGCGCGCGATCGCGGAGAGCGCGATGAGCTGGCCGTTCGGGCCGGTGACGTAGATGTCCTTCAGCTGCTCGGGGTTGAGCCGCTCGGTGCGCAGGAGCTGCGGGATGACCTTGTAGCTGCGCCCGCCGACGCTGAAGCGGTTCACGAAGTTGCCGCCCACCGCCGCGGAGAGGTCGCGCCCGACGGTCTGGAGGTCGAGCCCCAGCTCCGCCACCTTGTCGCGGTCGAGCTCGATCTCGGACTCGGGCTGGTCGATCTTCACGTCCACGAGCGGCGGGAACGCGAACATGCCGCTCTTCGTCGCCGCATCCTGAAGGCGCTGCACGAAGCCGAGGATCTCCGAGGACTCCGCGGTCGAGGCGATCACGACCTCCACCGGGAAGGTGCCGCCGCCGGGCAGCGCGGGCGGCAGGATGGGGAAGGTCTGGATGCCGGGGATGGCCGCGAGCTTCGCCTGGAGCTCCGGGAGGAGCTGGGCGGCGGTGCGCTCCCGATCCTCCCAGGGCTTGAGGCCGACCCCCCAGAACCCGCCGTTCGGGAAGGTGATCTGGAAGGTGAAGCCCGACTCCGGGATGCTCATGACCGCCTGGTGCACCTGGCGCGTGTAGGGCATCACCTGATCGAGGGTGGAGTTGGCCGGGGTGTTCAGGATGCCGAAGATCACCCCCTGGTCCTCGGTGGGCGCGAGCTCGCGGGGCGCCTGCGTGAACATGAGCAGGGCGAGGACGCTCACGACGCCCCACGCCAGGTAGATGGCGCGGCGCCCCTGCAGCGCCGTGTCGAGGTGGCGCGCGTACAGCGCCTTGAGCCGGTCGAAGCCGCGGTTGATGCGGCCGGCGAGCCCCCTCTCCTCCTGCCCCGCCTTGAGGAGGGACGCCGACATCACCGGGGAGAGCGTGAGCGCCACGATGCCCGAGATGGTGACCGCGCCGGCGAGCGTGAGGGCGAACTCGCGGAAGAGCGAGCCGGTGAGGCCGCCCTGGAAGGCGATGGGCGTGTACACGGCCGCGAGGGTGATCGTCATCGCGATGATGGGGCCGACGAGCTCGCGGGCCGCGCGGAGCGCCGCGTCCACCGGCCGCTCCCCCGCGCGCAGGTGGCGCTCGACGTTCTCCACGACCACGATGGCGTCGTCCACCACGAGCCCGACCGAGAGCACGATCGCGAGCAGCGTGAGCAGGTTCAGGGTGAAGCCGAACGCCTGCATGAGGAACACGGCGCCGATGAGCGAGACGGGGATGGCGACCACCGGCACCAGCACGGAGCGGAGCGAGCCGAGGAACAGGAAGATGACGATCACCACGATGAGGAGCGTCTCTCCGAGCGTCTGCTCCACCTCGTGGATGGCGTCCTGGATGTAGGCGGTGCCGTCGTAGGCGATGCGCGCCTGGATCTGCTCGGGGACCTCCTTCTGGATCGACTCCATCTCGGTGCGGACGCGCTGGATGACGTCGAGCGAGTTCGCCGTGGGGAGCGACCACATGCCGATGAACACCGCCGTCTGCCCGCTGAAGTTCACCGCCGCGTCGTAGTCCTCCGCGCCGAGGACCACCTGCGCGACGTCGCCGAGCCGGATCATGGCGCCGTCCTTCTCGCGCACCACGAGCTGCTCGAACTCCTTCACCGAGCGCAGGTCGGTGTTGGCGGTGAGGTTCACCTGCACGAGCGAGCCGCGCGTCTGGCCCACCGCGGCGAGGTAGTTGTTCGCGGCGAGCGCCTGGCGCACCTGCGCCGGGCTCACGTTCAGGGCGGCCATGCGGTCGGGCTTCAGCCAGATCCGCATGGCGAAGGTGCGGGCGCCGAGGATGTCGGCGCGCTGCACGCCCTCGATGGCCGAGAGCCGCGGCTGCACCACGCGCACGAGGTAGTCGGTGATCTCGTTCTGCTTCAGGAACTCCGAGGAGAAGCTCAGGTAGGCGGCGGCGAACTGGGTGTCGGCCGACTCGACGTTCAGGATGGGGACCTCCGCCTCGGGCGGGAGATCGCCCCGCACCTGGTCCACCTTGGAGCCGATCTCGGAGAGCGCGCGCGTCGCGTCGTGGTTGAGCTTGAGGCGCGCCGTGATGGTGGAGACGTTCTGCTTGCTCTCCGACTCGATGTACTCGACGCCGTCGGCGGCGGCGATGACGCGCTCGAGCGGCGTCGTGACGAAGCCGCGCACGAGCTCGGCGTTCGCGCCGACGTAGGTGGTGGTGACGGTGATGGCCGCGTTCTCGCTGCGCGGGTACTGGCGCACGTTGAGCGAGCGGATCGCCTGCAGGCCGGCGATCACGATGACGAGGTTCACCACGATCGCGATGACGGGCCGCCGGATGAAGAGGTCGGTGAGCTTCATGGGTGCGCCTCGCCGGGGTGCGCGGTCAGTCGTCCCTGGGCTTCGGCGCGAGCTCCGCGCCCGGGCCCGAGGCGCCGTTCACCGCGACGGCCATGCCGTTGCGCAGCTTGAACGCGCCGCTCGCCACGATGGTCTCGCCCGCGGCGAGCCCCGACGCCACCGCGACGAAGTCGCCCCGCCGATCCCCGAGCCGCACGAACTTCTGGCGCGCCACCACCGCGGTGCGGCCCGTCTTCTCGTCCTTCTTCTCCTCGATGGCGAACACCGAGTCGCCGTAGGGCGCGAAGATGACGGCCGTCGCCGGGATGACGAGCACCGGGCTCCGCTCCTCGGAGAGGACCTCCACGTTCGCGAACATGCCCGGGCGGAGGCGCCCGTCCGCGTTCCGGACGGTCGCCCGCACGCGCACGTTGCGCGTCGCGACGTCCACCTCCGGGTTCACCGCGGTGATCTCCCCGTCCCAGCTCGCGTCGGGCCAGGCGTCGGTCCGCACGCGCACGCGCTGGCCGGCCTTCAGCTCGGCGAGGGCCTGCTGGGGGAGCCAGAAGTCGGCGTGGATCGGGCTCACCGACTGGAGCGAGCCGATGGCGGTGCCGGGCGCCACCACCTGGCCCAGCTCCACCTGCCGGATCGAGATCCGGCCGTCGAACGGCGCGCGGATGGTCTTCTTCGCGATCGTCGCCCGGAGCGTCGCGACCTGGGCGTCCGCCTGCTTGGCGCGCGCCTCGGCCGTGTCGAGGTCCGCCTGGGACGTGGACTCGCTCGCCCGCAGCGTGCGCGCGCGGTCGAGGTTCACCTTCGCGAGCGCCGCGTCGGCCGTCGCCGCGGCGAGCTGCGCCTCCTCGGTCGAGGTGTCGAGCTTCACGAGCACCTGGCCCTTGCGCACGCCGGAGCCGGACTCGAAGGAGATGTCGCGGACCAGCCCGGGCAGCTCGGCGCCGAGGGTCACGCCGCGCGCGGCGACCAGCGACCCGATCGCGCCGCGGGTCGCCTGCCACTCGGTCCGCTCGACCTTGGCGGCGGCGACCGACTCCGGGGGAGGGGCGAAGCTCTCGCCCGCCCGTACCATGGTGACGATCTGGCCGGCCTTCACCCCGACGAGCAGGCCCGTCACGACGACGAGCCCGGCGACGACGACGATCCAAAGCTTCTTCCTGGTCTTCATGGACGCTCCGGCGAACCGAGAACGCCGGAGGCTTAAGCGCGCGCCGCGCCGGCCTCCAAGGAAAACGGGCGGGAGGTCCCGCCCGGGGGAAAGCATCGGTTTGCGGGCGCGCGCCCGTGGAGCGGGCGCGCGGGGGCCGCCGCTACAGCGACTTCAGGTACTCGACGAGGTCCGCCTTCTGCGCGCCGGTGAGGCCCAGGCCGAGGTGCTGGTCGTAGTGGTCGACGACGTCGCCCAGCGTGGCGAAGCGGCCGTCGTGGTAGAAGCCGCGCCGCGCGTGCGTCCACAGGCCGCGCAGCGGCGTCGTGCGGTAGCGCCCGTCCGGCGAGCGGCTCGCCTGGAAGCCGTCGATCCCGAGCTCCTCCGGAGCGTGGAGGTTCCAGCCCGGCTCGGTGAAGAGCGGCGGGACGTGGCACTCGGCGCACTTCGCGGCGCCGCCGAACACCTCCGACCCGCGCTCCGCGGCGGCGGGGTCGAAGCTCCCCCGGGGCGGGCGCGGCGCCTCGAGCGAGAGCTGGTAGAGCTGCAGATCGGCGAGCTTGCCCGTGACGAGATCCGGCTCGCTCCGCACGTGCCCGAACCCGTTCGCGGCGGCGATCGGGAACTTCGCGGCGTCGTCGAGGCGCGGGTCGTAGAGCGTGCCCTGGCCGTGCATCTCGAGGATCGCGACGAAGGCGTTCCAGTACGGGACCGAGCCCCAGCCCGTGAAGGTGTGGAGGTTCACGCCCGCGAGGCCGAACGCGGGCGGGATGAGGGTGGCCGCCGTCTTCCCGTCGGGCCTGAACGCCTTGCCGTCGAGGAAGAGCGCGGCGTCGAACCTCCCCGGGCCCCAGCTCGCGAGGACCTCGCGCACCGTGTCCTGCGAGACGCCGAGGAGCTGCGCGACGGGCGACAGGTCCGGGGACAGCGAGACGATCTTGCCGACGTCGAGGTCCTGGTTCGGCCACCCGTCGAGCCGGTGCCCGACGCCGGGGGCGAGCGCGTCGTCCACGCGCGAGTGGCAGAGCGCGCACTGGATGCCCATCGACTTCAGGCGCCCGCTCGCGTCGAAGATCCCCTTCACGCCGACGACCGCGTCCTTCTGCAGCAGGAGCAGGGTCGTCGCCGGATCGTCGAGATCCACCTTCCCGTGCTCGAGCGCCTCCTGCACCTTTCGCGGCAGCGCGTCGACGTCGACCCGGAGGCCGACGGCGAGGGCGGTCCTCGGGCTCACGCCCGGTCCGACCCCGCCGTGTGCCGCCCCCGCGACGGCCTCGTGGAGCCGCAGGGCGCCGCCCCAGAACGCCTCGTCGCCGAAGGTGTCGAACCGGAACGTACGGCGTCCCGCCTCCACTCGCTCCTCGACCGAGGCGACGACCGGATCCTTCTCGGCCGGCCCCGCCGCCGCGCGCGCCGGCCCTCCGTACCCGAACGCCGCCAGCGCGAGGGTCACCGCGCCCAGCGCGGTGCCGACCGCGACCCCGAACCATCCCGCGCGCATCCGCTCCTCCTCGCGGCGCGTGGTGGGAGTGCGCCGCCGCCCATGGGGATGGCGGCGGCGCGCCGGAGGTTACACGGGCCGGGGCGCGCGCCGCCCCGGCGGGCGCTCGTGTCTCAGCGCTGGTGCTCGATCGCCTCCCGGCGATCCTCGCGCAGCTCGCGACGGTCCTCGCGACGCTCGCCGCGATCCTCCCGCAGCTCGGCGCGCGCCATGTGCGACAGCTCGACGAGGAGGTTGCGCTTGCGCTCGACGGCGCGGCGGTCCATCCGGCCGCGCAGGCGGGCCCACTCGCCGTCGATGGCCGTCACGCGGGTGAGGTCCCGGTGGTCGTCGCGCAGGTCGCGCCGGTCGTCCCGGAGGTCGCGGCGGTCGTCGCGGAGGTCACGCCGATCGAGACCGGCCTCGCGCCGCTCGCCGCGCAGGTCGCGCGCGTCGTGCCCGAGCTCCCCGCGATCGCGGGCGAGCTCGGCGCGCCCCTCCTGGATCTCGCGCTGGAGCATCCGGGCGACGTCCGCCTCGACCTCGGCGCGCTCGCGGCGGCCCCGCGCGCCGTCCCAGCGGGCGAGGAGCTGCCGCACGTCGAAGGCGTCGCGGCGGTCGTCGGCGAGCTCCCGGCGGTCCTGCCGCAGCTCGCGGCGATCCTCGGCGCGCGGGGCCTGCGGGTAGGGCTGGGCGGCGGCGAGGGCGGGGACGGCGAAGAGCAGGGCGGAAAGGGTGGCGCGGTTCATTCGACCTCCGTCGGGATGGGCTCCACGTGGATGACGGCCGGACCGGGCCGTTCATTCACGCGAGGATATCCCACCGCCGCCCCGCGAGGCGGCGCCGCCCGCGACCTGCGGCGCCGCTCCGGGCCGCACGCGCTACGCGGTGCCGGTCACGTCGAGCGCGTAGTCGTGCGCGGCGAGCGCGCTCTTCGGGAACGTGCCCGCGCTCACGCGGCGCGCGACCTCCTCGCGCGAGAGGTCGAAGATCGCGTCGAGGATGGGCCCGCGCTCGGCGGCGGTCGCCTGGCCGACGAGGAAGAGCACGCGGGCGCTGTGCTGCACCCAGCGCGGCGAGAGGAGCTGGCGGCGCAGGAGCTCCATGATGACCGGCGCCTTCGAGCGGTCGAAGCGGGCCGCGCCGCCGGCGCGGTCCTGCTCGGCGAAGAAGGCGGCCGTCCACTCGTCGTGGTAGTCCCAGACCTTCTGGAAGAGGGCCCGCCCGAAGCGCGTCCCCGCCTTCACCGGCTCGGCCTTCGCGCCGAGCACGACGCCGTCCTCGGTGAGCGCCTGGCGGAGCAGGTGGCCGTCCTTCGTGATGGGCGCCTCGTGGTGCGCGAGCGACCAGAGCCACGACACGTAGATGCGGTAGGTGGCGAGGTCGTTCATGAAGCGCAGCTTCAGCTCGTAGTCGTCGATGGCCGCCGCGAAGTTGCCGTTCAGGATCTGGAAGCCGTAGTTGGCCGCCATGTAGAAGGAGTGCTGGACGTGCTCGATGGTGACGTCGCCCCCGGGCGGCGCGTAGATCGCGTCCCACAGCTCCCGGGTGAAGAGCTTCTCCGGCGCGTCCACGGCGTCCCGCGCGACGACGCGAGGGGTGATCCGGCCCGCCGCGTCGAGGAGGGCGCGCGACCGGAAGAGCTCGCGCTCCCCGTCGGTGAGGCCGCTCCGCACGGCGGGGACCGCCTTCCCCTTCACGTCGACGTTCTCGACCGGCGCGTCGAGGATCCCCTGCAGCTCGGTGACGGCCGCCCGCAGCGGCGCGTTCCCCGCGGCGACGTAGTCCGGCTCGGGGCTCGCCACCCAGCTCTGCCGGTAGGCGTCGTGGAGCCGGCCCTTCACGCGGCCCGCGAGGACGTCCTCGAGGGTGGGGCGCGCGTCCTCGGCGAGCGGCGCGTCGGGCACGAACATGAGGCCCAGGATCCGCTCGCGGAGCTTGTCGAGGGCGATGGCGCGGAGCGCGAGCGGGTTGTACGCGGCGCGGCCGTACGGATCGCCCGGCTGGTAGATCATGACGGCGGCCATCCCGCCGATGGGCGCGGCGGTCTCGAGGACGCCGTCCTTCGTGCCGGCCATGAGCATGAGGAGCGCGTTGTAGCGCTGGTAGGCGATCATGCTCGGCACCGCCATGCCGATGGACTGCGGATCGGGGAAGACGCCCTTCGGGTCGTCCTTCCACATCTCGATGAGGCTGCCGAGGTAGTCCCAGCGGCCGACGTTCGTGCCGAGCAGGCGGCGGCGCAGCACCCAGAGGATGGCGGGCAGCTGCCGGCCCGCGTTCCCCTCCTCGTAGAGCATCTTGCACTTGAAGGTGCCGGGCGCGACGCCCACGAGCCCCTCGAGGCGGGCGAGGAGCCGCTCCACGATCAGGGCCTCGCGCGGCGTCTGGAGCTTCGGGATGTAGAAGTAGACCCCGCTGCCGGCGCGGGCGAGCGCGTCGTGGTTGTTGAAGGCCCAGAGCGTCGTGACGACGACGAGCCCCGGGGCCGGCTCGCCGTCGACGGTGACGTGGTCGTAGCGCAGGTGCAGGCTCGGCGGCCGCGCGAGGCGCGTCGGCCAGCTCCGCTGCGGCGTGAGGATCCGGTAGGCGCGCGTCTTCCCCTTCTTCACGACCTCCCACGGCTTGTCGTTCCAGCGCCCCTCGTGGATCTCCTTCGCGTTCTGCAGCGCCGCGAAGATCCCCACCGGCTCCGTGGACGGCGTGCCGTCGGGCCGGAAGTGCGGCGGCGAGGCGTCCTCGAAGTCCGGCATGTTCATCGGCGCGGGGCTGTTGAGCGCGTTGAACGCCATGTCGAGCGGGTGCCAGGGGCCGGTGAGCTCGAGCCCCGGGTTCCGCGACGGGTGGACGTGCTCGGGGATCGGCACCTCGTCGTTGAGCCGCCAGCGGTGCGCGCTCTCCCGGCCGAGGAAGTTGTCGATCATGCCCTGAACGATCTGCCGGTAGGTCCACGGCTTCCCGCTCACCGGGTCCTCGAAGGTCTCGTCCCAGGCGGGCCAGGCGTACTTCGCCGCGACCGGCGCGCGCGACTCGAGGAGGGCGTGGCGCGCGGCGAGCGCGGCGGCGATGGCCGGCCGCAGCTCCCGCGTGAGCGTCTCGATGGTCTCCTCGACCGAGACGTCCCGGCCGTTCACCTGCTTCTTCCCGAACAGGTCGGGAAATCTCTGGAGGATGTCCGCTCGGATCATGGGGCCCCTTCCGCGCCGGCGGGCGCAGGTCTGAAAACCCATTAACCGCTGCGGGGCCGGGGGGCGGCGCCGCGGACGGGGCCCCGGTCGCAGGACCCGTCCGGAGCGCGCCCCCGGCGGGCGGGGACCCGCGATCAGGCCGCCGGGACCCGGCGGCCGCGCCGGATCCCGGCCGCCGCCGCCGCGGCGAGCAAAGCGAGCGCGAGGAGCACCGCCGGGCCGTCGCCGAGCGAGGCGTAGGCGGTGCGGACCCGGGCGGCCGGGACGGTGGCGAGCATGACGCGCTCGTTCCGCTCCCAGGCCGACAGGCTGGCGCGCACGCGGCCGTACGGGTCGAAGGCCATCGAGGTGGACGCGCGGGCGGCGCGGACGACCGACATCCCGCCCTCGATGGCGCGCACGCGCGCGAGCTGCGCGTGGAGCGGGTCGATGCCGCGCCAGTCGGAGGAGGGCAGGGCGACGACGGCGGCGCCGCCGCGGGCGTGGGCGCGCGCGAGCGCCGGGAAGTCGTAGTCGTAGCAGATCGCGCCGGCGGCCCGGCCCCAGGGGCGGTCGTGGACGCGCGGCGGCCCCTCGCCCCGGAGCGACGGCTCGCCCGGCGGGAGGGCGTGCTTGCGGTAGCGCTCGAGGGTCTCGCCTTCGGCGCCGAGCCAGACGTAGGCGTTGTCGATCGTGAACGGCGCGCGGGAGACGACGACGCCGTAGGCGAGGACGAGGTCCACGCCGCGGCGCCGCGCCAGGTCGGCGCCGCGCGCGAGGAGCGCCGCCTCCCCGCCGGGCTCGACGAGGGTCGCGACCTCGTTCCACACGACGAGCTGGGCGCCCCGATCGGCCGCGAGCTCCGAGCGGGCGAAGAGCACGTCCTCGCTCCCCTTCAGGTCCTCCATGCTCCGGAGCGGCGCCGGGAAGTCCACCGTGACGGCGGCCACCCGCACGGTCGGGACGGCGCTCGCGTCGTCGAGCCGGAGCGCGCCCCAGGCGTGCGCGCCGGCGGCGACCGCGGCGGCGGCGACGGCGGCGCGCCACGGCCGCGCGCCGGCCGGGGCGGCGAGGACCGCCGCGGCGGCGCCGATGGGGAGCGCCATGACGAGGCCGACGAGGCCCAGGCCGCCCACGGAGGCGAGCTGGAGGAGCGGCAGGTTCTCGGACTGGGTCACCGCCGACGCGGCCCAGTGGCCCGCGGGCGAGGCCGCGAAGCCGAGGACGTCGCCGAGGGCGGTGAGCGCGGCGAACGCGGGGATGGACCAGGCCGCCCCGGCCCGCCGGCGGAGCGCGTCCCAGAGGACGAGCACGAGCCAGAGGAGCGCGCCGAGGGGGACGCCGAAGAGGAGGGCGAACGGCGCGGCCAGCGGCGGGGTCACCATCTTGAGCGCCTGCAGCGAGAGCGCGGCGGCGCAGACGGCGAGGAGGACGAGGCGGCCACGCCAGCCGCGCAGGCGGGTCGCGGCGAGGGCGAGCGGCACCGGCGCGACCCAGGCGAGGAGCGCCACGCCCGCGCGGTGGCCGGCGAGGAACGTGAGGACGACGCCCGCGAGGGAGAGGGCCCAGGTGGGGACGCGGCCGGCGGCGGCGACGGCGGCGCGCTCGGCGGCGGGCGGGTCGGCGATGGGACGGGAGGCGGCGAGGCTCGTCATGTCGGTTCTCCTTGGCGGCGCGTGCCGCGGCTGGACGTTGCGGAAGCTACGCGCGCCGGGGGCGGCCCGGCTCGACCCGGGGCGCCATTCGTTCGGCCCGGCGCGCCACACGCCCGGTGCTAGGCTCCGGCCATGGGCGCCACCGTCCTCCCCGTCGCCACCCGGGCGCTCCTCGACGCGTGCGCGCGGCTCGGGCTCGACGAGGGCGCGCTCCTCGCGCGCGCCGGCCTCGACCGCCGGGCCCTCGACGATCCCGACGCTCGCATCCCGGCCGAGCGCGCCGACGCGGTCTGGCGCGAGGCCTGCGGCGCGGCCGCGGACCCGGCGCTGTCGCTCCACGCGGCGGAGCGCACGCCGTTCGGCGCGTTCCGCGTCCTCGACTACCTCGGCGCGAGCGGCGCCACGCTCGGCGAGGGGCTCCGCCGCGTCGCCGCGTACTTCCCGCTCGTGGACCCGCGGGCGTCGCTCGAGGTCGAGGAGGAGGAGGGCGCCGTCGCCCTCGTGTTCCGCGGGGCCGGGGTCCCGCTGCCGCCGCAGGCGCAGGAGTACACCCTCGCGATCCTCGCCTCGCGCGTGCGCCACGTCGCGCCCGCGGCCCGGATCGCGGTGCGCCTCGCCTTCCCGCGCCCCGCCGGCGCGGCCGAGCACGCCCGGGTCCTCGGGGTCGAGCCCGCCTTCGGCGCCGCCGCGCCGGCGCTCGCCGTCGCGCGGGCGGACTGGGACGCCCCGACGCCCACCGGCGATCCCACGCTGCTCGCCGCGCTCGACCGGCACGCGCGCGCGCTCCTCGCCCGCGCGGCGGCCCCGGAGGGCGAGGCGGCGCGGGTGCGGGCGGCCGTCGCGGAGGACCTCCCCGGGAAGGAGCCGTCGCTCGCCCGCGTCGCCCGGCGGCTCGGGACCACGCCGCGCACGCTGCAGCGGCGGCTCGGCGCCGAGGGCACGCGCTTCGCGGCGGCCGTGGACGAGGTGCGGCGCGAGCGCGCCCTCGCGATCCTCGAGGCGGGGGACGTCTCGATGGCGGAGGCGAGCTGGCTCCTCGGCTTCGGCGAGCAGAGCGCCTTCGCCCGCGCCTTCAGGCGCTGGACCGGGGAGGCGCCCACGCGGTGGCGGGGGGCGCGCCGCCCGGGCGGGCGACGCGGCGGCCGCTGAGGTATCCTCGCCACCAGCACTCAACGTGGAGGTGCAGGTGGGATACGTCGAGGAGAACCTCGCCGCGGGCGAGCGGATCACCTACCGGACGAAGCTGCACTGGACCGTCTTCGTGTCGCTGAAGGCGCTCCTCACGCTGTTCCTCCTGCCCCTCGTCGCCCGGGCCACCTCCGAGTTCGCCGTCACGAACCGGCGGGTGATCATCAAGGTGGGGCTCGTCTCCCGGAAGACCGTGGAGCTGAAGCTCGACAAGGTGGAGTCGATCGGGGTCGAGCAGACCATCCCCGGGCGGATCTTCGGGTACGGCACGATCGTGGTGCGCGGCACCGGCGGCACGAACGAGCCGTTCCGCGCCATCGCCCGCCCGCTCGAGTTCCGCCGCGCGGTGAACGAGGCGACCGAGGCGCTCACGCACCCCGCGGCGCGGGCGGGGTAGCGCGCGCCCGTCGACTCCGCGGCGCCTCCGGCAGAGACGCGCCTCACACCGCGAAGCGGATGTTCAGGATGTCGCCGTCCTGGACCACGTACTCCTTGCCCTCGAGGCGGAGCTTCCCCTCGTGGCGGGCCCGCGACTCGCTGCCGAGGGCGACGAAGTCGTCGTAGTGCACCACCTCGGCGCGGATGAAGCCGCGCTCGAGGTCCGAGTGGATGCGCCCCGCGGCGCGCGGCGCGCGGTCGCCGCGGCGGATGGGCCAGGCGCGCACCTCGTCCTCGCCCACCGTGAAGAAGGAGACGAGGTCGAGCAGGTGGTAGGCGGCGCGGATGAAGCGCGCCTGGGCGGGCTCGGCGAGGCCGAGCGAGGCGAGGAACTCGGGCTGCTCGGCGGGGGCGAGCTCGGCGATCTCCGCCTCCACCGCGGCGCAGAGCGAGAGCACCTCGCTCCCCCGCTCGCGCGCCGCCGCCTCCACGTCCCCGGGCGGCGGGGCCGCGGCGGCGTCCTCGGCGACGTTCACGACGGCGAGGAGCGGCCGCCGCGAGAGGAAGGCGAAGTGGACGAGCTCCTTCTCCTCCGCGTCGCTCCAGCGCATGGCGCGGAGCGGCTTGCCGTCGTCGAGCTGCGCGTGGAGCCGCTCCAGCTCGTGGAACTCGCCCGTCCCCTTGTGCTGCTCCTTGCGCAGCCGGTCGAGCCGCTTCTCGACGAGGTCGAGGTCGTGGAGCACGAGCTCGGCGTCGAAGTCGCGCAGCTCGCGCGCCGGGTCGGCGGGCGTGCCGTCGGCGGCGGCGAAGCCGCGCACCACGAGGCAGAAGGCGTCCACGCCGGCGAGCGCGCGCAGCGCCTCCGCGTCGAGGCCGGTGCCCTTGCCGGCCGGGCCGGGCACGTCCACGAAGTGCATCTCCGCGAAGGTCGTCTTCTTCGGGTGGAACATCGCGGAGAGCCGGTCGATGCGCGGGTCGGGCACCTTGATGGCGCCGAGGTTCACCTGCGCGCGCCCCGCGCCCCCGCCCTTGTGGAGGCCGGTGAGCGCGTTGAAGAGCGTGGTCTTGCCCGACTGCGCGTAGCCGACGAGGCCAGCCTTCATGGCGGCGCCCTCCGCGTCCGGTCCCGCGTCCGGGCCGAACCCTAGCACCCCTCCGCCCGCGCCTCGCGGGCGGAGCCCCGATCAGGTGCGCGTCCCTGCGTCAGGAGAGCGCGTACCGCCCGAGCTTCATGACCACCGACTGGACCCCCTCCGCGAAGGACGGGTGGACCGCCTCGAGGTCCACGAGGGCGCGCGCCGGGGCGCCCGCCTGCATGAGGGCGGCGAACACGTGGATGAGCTCCCCGGCCTCGGCGCCGACGATCGCCGCGCCGAGGATCCGCTCGCTCGCGGGATCGAGGAGCACCTTGAGGAGGCCCGCCCGCTCGTCCGTCTCGACGGCGCGGGCGATCTCCCCGAACGGCATCGTGGCGACCTCGTGAACGACGCCCCGCGCCTTCGCCTCGCGCTCGGAGAGGCCGACCGCGGCGACCTGCGGGTCGGTGTAGGCGGTGCTCGGGACGAGCCGGTCCTTCCGGCCGCGGCCGGGGCGGCCGGCGAGGATCTCGAAGAGGAGCCGGTGGTCGTCCCAGGCGGCGTGGGTGAACTGCGGGCCGCCGGTGCAGTCGCCGACGGCCCAGACGCCGGGCGCGCTCGTGGCGTAGCGGTCGTCCACGGCGACGAAGCCGCGGCCGTCGAGGGCGACGCCCGCGGCGTCGCAGCCGAGGTCGTCGGTGTTGGGCCGGCGCCCGGTGGCGACGAGGAGGTGCGAGCCCTCGAGCGCGCCGCCGCCCTCGAGCCGCACCCGGACCCCCGCCCCTCCGCGCGACACGGCCTCGGCGCGCGCGCCGAGGCGGAGCGCGATCCCCTCGCCCCGGAACACCTCCTCGATCGCCCGGGAGACGTCCTCGTCCCCGTGGCCGAGGAGGTGCGGGCCGGGCTCGACCACGGTGACCTCGGCCCCGAAGCGGCGGTACGCCTGCGCGAACTCGCAGCCGACGTAGCCGCCGCCGACGACGACGAGGTGGGCGGGCACGGCGCGCAGCTCGAGGGCGCGCCGGTTGTCGAGCCACGGGACCTCGCCGAGCCCCGCGATTGGCGGCTCGGCCGGGCGGGCGCCCACGTTCAGCACGACGACGGGGGCCCGGTGGCGCTCCCCCGCGAGCTCGACGGCGCGGTCGCCGGCGAGCCGCGCGTGGCCGCGCACGAGCCGGAGCCCCTCGGCGCCGGCGAGGCGCCGGGCGACACCCTCCTGCCACCTGCGGACGATCGCGTCCTTGCGCGCCATCACCGCCGGGAAGTCCACCTCCACCGGCCCGGCGCGCACGCCGAGGCGGCCCGCCGTGCGCGCCACGTGCGCGGCGCGCGCGCTCGCGACGATCGTCTTCGTCGGCGTGCAGCCGGTGTTGACGCAGGTCCCGCCGAGGTCGCCGCGCTCGGCGAGGAGCACCTTCTTGCCGCTCCGCGCCAGCCGGACCGCCAGGGGGACGCCGGCCTGGCCGCTGCCGATCACGATGGCGTCGAAGTCCATCCAGCCCCCCTCTCCCGGCCTCTCCCCCCGCGGTGCGGGGGGAGAGGGGGAAGTGTCACCCATGTACCCGGTCCGAGCTCGGCTTCCCCGTTACGCTCGAGACGACCGCCGGAGACACCTAGGCGCGCAGTTCGCGGCGCGCCCCTCCCGCGCGGAGCGCCCGTGATCCGCCATGGCGGAAGGCCCGCATGGCGCGCCTTTCCGGGCGGCGCTTGCAATCCGGCGAGCATCTGACATATGAGACGGCATTCCGTCATCCCGGAATCCGGAGACCCCATGCCCACGCGAGCCCTCCCCGTCCTGCGCGCCCTCGGCGGCGTCCTCCTCGCCGCCGCCCTCGCCGCGCCCGCCGGGCCGGCGCGCGCCGCGCCCGCGCCGGTCGAGCTGACCCTCGTCTCCTACGCGGTCGCGAAGCCGCTCTTCGCGAAGGTGATCCCGGAGTTCCAGAAGGCCTGGAAGGAGCAGACCGGGCAGGAGGTCCGCTTCAAGGAGTCGTACGGCCCCTCCGGCGCCCAGGCCCGGTCGATCGTCGGCGGCCTCGAGGCCGACGTGTTCGCGACGAACCTCCAGTCCCTGGTGCCGCCGCTCGTCGAGGCCGGGCTCGTGAAGGGCGACTGGGCTTCGCGCCTCCCGAACGGCGCGTCGCCCGCGTCGTCGGTGATCGCCGCCATCGTGCGCGCCGGCAACCCGAAGAAGATCCGCTCCTGGGAGGACATCGCCGCGCCGGGCGTCGAGGTCGTCGCCATCAACCCGAAGACCTCGGGGAACGCGCGCTGGGGCGTGCTCGCCGGGTGGGGCGCGGTGCTGCGCGAGAAGGGGCAGAAGGCCGCGGACGCGTGGGTGGAGGGGCTCGTCCGGAACACCCGCACGCTCGCCTCGGGCGGGCGCGAGGCGACCGACGCGTTCGTGAAGAACGGCGTCGGCGACGTCCTGCTCACCTTCGAGAACGAGGCCCTCTTCGCCGGGAAGGCGACCGGCGCGCCCATCGAGTACGTGGTGCCCCCGGCGAACGTGCGCACCGACTTCCCGGTGGTGGTGGTGGACAAGGTGGTGGACCAGCGCGGCACGCGGGCGGTCGCCGAGGCGTTCGCGCGGTTCCTCTTCGGCCCCCGGGCGCAGGCGCTCTACGCCGAGGCGGGCTACCGGCCCACCGACCCCGCCGCCCGCCAGGCCGCCGCCGGCCGGCTCCGCGAGGTGCCGAGGCTCTTCTCGGTGGACGACGTGGGCGGCTGGCCGAAGGTGGACGCCGCGCTCTTCGCGGACGGCGCGGCCTACGACCGGGCGCAGGCGGCGCGCGGCGGCCGCTGATGCCCCCCGCGCCGACGGCGCCGCGGCCGGCGCGGCGCCGCGGGTGGCGGCCCTCGCGCGTCGAGGTCGCCGTCCTCGCCTACCTCGCCCTCGCGGGCGCCGTGCCGCTCGCGGCCGCGCTGCTGCAGCTCGTGCGCACGCCGCCCGGCGGCGTGTGGCGCGCGATCACCGCGCCCGCCGCCCTCGCCGCCATCCGGCTCTCGGTCGAGGTCGCGCTCGCGGCGGCGGTGCTCAACGCGCCGCTGGGGCTCCTCGTCGCGTGGGTGCTCGGCCGCTACCGCTTCCCCGGGCGGGGGCTCCTCGACGCGCTCGTCGACCTGCCCCTCGCCATCCCCGGCGTCGTGGCGGGCATCTCCTTCATGTCGCTCTTCGGCCCGGCCGGCCACGTCGGCCGCGCCGTGGGGGCGGCGTTCGCGGAGGGCGGCCCCCTCGCCTGGAGCGGCCTCGGGGCGCCGCGCCTCGCCGGCTCGCGCGCCGGGCTCGTCCTCGCCGGGCTCTACGTGACCCTGCCGTTCGTGGTGCGGACGGTGCAGCCGGTGGTGGCGACCCTCGACCGCGAGGCGGAGGAGGCGGCCGAGGTGCTCGGGGCCTCGGCGGGGCAGCGCTTCCGGAGGGTGATCCTGCCGCAGCTCGCCCCGGCGGTGGTGGCGGCCTTCGGCCTCGCCTTCGCGCGCTCCGTGAACGAGTACGGCGTCGCGGTCCTCGTCTCCGGCAACGTCGCCTTCGAGACGCTCGTCGGGCCCGTCTACGTGTACCAGCGCGTGGAGGCGTTCGACTACGCGGGCGCGACCGCGGTGGCGGCGGCGCTGCTCGCGCTCTGCCTCGCCGTGCTCGGGGCGACCCACGCCTTCCAGCGCAGGATGGCGCGCCGTGCGGGCTGATCGCCCCCGCGCGCGCGGGGCCGCGCTCGGCCGCGCCGCCCTCATCGCCGCCGCGGCGGCGTACCTCGGCCTCCTCGTCGGGCTGCCGCTCCTCAACGTCTACGGCGAGGCGCTCGCGGGCGGCCTCGCCGCGTTCGGGGAGGGGCTCGCCTCGCCCCCGGCGCGCCACGCCGCGAAGCTCACGCTCCTCGTCGTCGCGATCGCCGTGCCCGCCAACACCGCCTTCGGGCTCGCCGCGGCGTGGGTCATCGCCCGGCACCGCTCGGTCGCCTCGCGCGTCGCCCGCCTGGCCATCGACCTGCCCCTCGCGGTCTCGCCGACCTTCGTGGGGCTGCTCGTGGTGCTCGCCTGGAGCCCGACCGTCGGCCTGCTGTCGGGGGCCGTCCGCGCCGCGCACGTGAAGGTGCTCTTCGCGTGGCCCGGCCTCGTCCTCGCCACGGTGGTGGTGACGCTCCCGTACGTGGTGCGCGAGGTGCTGCCCGCGCTCTACCAGACCGAGCGCGCCGAGGAGGAGGCGGCCGCCGTGCTCGGCGCGACGCCCTGGCAGACCTTCTGGAAGGTGGTGTTCCCGGCCATCCGCTCCTCCGTGCTGTACGGCGCGATCCTCTGCGCCGCGCGCGCGGCCGGCGAGTTCGGCGCGGTCTCGGTCGTGTCCGGGAAGCTCATCGGCGAGACCAACACCCTCACGCTGCACGTGGAGCGCGCGTACGCCGAGTACGAGACGGTCCCGGCGTTCGCGGCCGCGTCGCTCCTCACCACGGTGGGCGTGCTCACGGTGGTCGCCGACGCGCTGTGGAGGCGGAGGCGGCGCTGACCCGGGGCCCCCGCGCGGCGCCCCTCGCCCGGCGACTTGCCTCCGTCCTCGCGGAGCGGCAATCATCTCGGCTCGGCCGGCGTCGCAGGCCGCGGGGGAGCCGACATGACGTTCACGGACGTGCTCGTTCACCTCGACTCCGGCGCGCGCGCCGCCGAGCGGCTGGAGCTGTCGCTCTCGCTCGCCCGCCGCCACCGCGCGCGCCTCACGGGGCTCTTCGCGGAGAGCGCCCACCTCGGCCAGAGCCTCGTCGGCCGGCGCGCGCCGGACGCGATGGCGAGGGCCGCGGCGGAGGCGCGGGCGCTCTTCGAGGCGCGGGCCGGCGCGGCCGGGGTGCTGGCGCGCTGGTGGCAGGTCGAGCCCGGCGAGTTCTCCGCGGTGGTGGGCGCGGTCGTCCAGTGCTGCCGGTACGTGGACGTGGCGGTCTTCGGGCAGCAGCGCGGCGACGACGCCCCGGTGCCCGACGGGCTCGTCGAGCGCGTCATCGCGGAGTCCGGCCGCCCCGTCGTGGTGGTGCCGTCGGCGGGGCGCTACCCCGACGTCGGCCACCGCGTGCTCGTGGCCTGGACCGGCAGCCGCGAGGCCGCGCGCGCCGTCCACGACGCGCTGCCGCTCCTCGAGCAGGCCCGCGAGGTGACCGTCCTCTCGCTGCAGCTCCCCAACGCGGACGTCGGGGGCGGGCTCCCGTCGCTCGACGTGACGGAGCACCTGCGCACCCACGGCGTCCCGGCGACCTACGAGCGCGCCATCCTCGGCGAGCTCGCGAGCGTAGACGTCGTGCTGAACCGCGCGGCGGACGGCGGCGCCGACCTGACGGTCATCGGGGCGTACGGCCTGCAGGGCGGCGCGCGCCTGAAGCGCGGCGACACCACCCGCGCCATCCTCGAGACGATGACGACGCCGGTGCTGCTCTCGACCTGACCCGCCGCGGCCTTTGGCCCTAGAGCGCATCCCATAACCCGGGACGCCTGCTGCGACGCACGCTGGCTGCCTGCGCCGGGCAGACTCCTCCCTGCGCTGCTCGCCGTACCAACAGGTACGGCTCCGCTGCTCGGTCGTCGTGTGCCCGGCTCGGCGACGCCATCGTGCGTCTCGCGACGGCGCCGGGTTACGGGAGGCACTCTAGCGCCGCGTGGGGTCGCCCTTGCCCCCCGCGCCCGGGGCGGACGCCTCCGGCTTCCCGGCGCCGTGCGCCGCGCGCTTCTCCTCCTTCGCCTTGTGGTGGGCCGCGGCCTTCGCCCGCAGCTCCGCCTCGGCGGGCGTCTCCACGTGCGGCTCTCTCGCCTTGTTGCCGAGATCCTTGAAGCTCATGTGCGCCTCCCGCTGGGGTTCGGCCAGATCGTATAGCGGCGGCGCGGGCGCGGCGGGAACCCCCGGGGGGTGCCGTGCGGGCCGCGCGCCCGTCCGTGCGGCCGCTTCTCGCGGGCCCGGCACCCCTCAGAGCACGACGAGCCCCATCCGCGCGGCCTGCACGATGGCCTCGGCGCGGGACTCCACGCCGAGCTTCCCGAAGATCCCGTTCACGTGGAACTTGGCGGTGTGCTCGGAGATGCCGAGCCGCGCCGCGATCGCCTTGTTCGCGAGCCCCTCGGCGAGCAGGGCGAGCACCTCGCGCTCGCGCGGGGTGAGCGGCTCGCGCGGCGCCGCCGCGGGCGGACGCACGAGCTCGCCCGCGAGCTCGCCGTCGAGGACGGTGAGCCCGCGCGCCACGGCGAGGAGCGCCGCCGCGATCGCGCCGGGCGAGGCGCCGCGGAGGAGGACGCCCCGCGCCCCCGCCCGCAGCGCCTCCGCCGCCTCGCGCTCGCCGGCCGCGAGCGCGAGGGCCGGCGCCGGGGCGCCCCGCAGGGCGTCCACGGCGCCCCCGGCCCCGACGTCCCACAGGATCGCAGCGGGCGCCGCGCGCGCCGCCGCGCCGCCCGCCTCGCGCGGCGACGCCTCGCCCGCGAGGGAGAGCTCCGCCCGCGCCGCGACGAGCGCCGCGAGGCCGCCGCGGACGAGCGGGTCCGCCGAGACGACGAGGACGGGGAGCGGCTCCATGCCGGCGGTGATCTAACGGCGCCGCCGGGCGGCGGCCCCGGACCTGCCCGTTCGACCAGGCTCCTCCCTCTCCGTCCCGCCGATGTGCGCGGCGCCCGCCACGCCTAGGCTTCCTGCGAACCCGAAAGGAAGCCGCCATGGCGCAGGACCTCCTCATGCAGCTCTCGGACCGCATCGCCGCCCTTGGCGCCGACGCCGCGGCCCACGTGGTGCGCGTCGACGGCCGCCGCCGCGCGCCCGCGTCGGGCGTCGCGTGGTCGGCGGACGGCGTCGTCGTCGCGCCGCACCACGCGCTGCCGCGCGACGAGGAGGTGGCGGTCGGGCTCCCGTCCGGCGAGACCGCGGCCGCCGAGATCCTCGGGCGCGATCCCGCCACCGACCTCGCGGTGCTGCGGGTCCGGGGGGCCGCGCTCGCGCCCGCGGCGCTCGCCCCCGACGACGCCCCCCTCGCGGCCGGCGAGCTGGTGGTCGGGGTGTCGCGTCCGGGGAGGAGCCCGCGCGTCGCCCTCGGCGTCCTCGCCCGCGCCGCCGGCGAGTTCCGCGCCGCGGGCGGTGGGCGCGTCGACCGCTTCCTCGAGACGACGCTCGATCTCCACCCGGGCCTCTCCGGCGGCCTCGTGCTGCGCGCCGACGGCGCCGCGGTGGGCATGGCGAGCAGCGGCCTCGTGCACGGGGCGGCGATGGTCGTGCCGGCGGTCACGCTGCGGCGCGTGGTGAAGGCGCTCCTCGCGCACGGCGAGATCCGGCGCGGCTACCTCGGCCTCGCCACCTACCCGGTGCCGCTGCCCCCCGCGCTCCGTGCCGCGACCGGCGAGGAGGTGGCGCTCCTCGTCTCGCGCGTCGAGCCGGAGAGCCCCGCCGCGCGCGCGGGGATCCTCCTCGGCGACGCGCTCCTCTCGGTGGGAGGGGAGACCATGCAGGACCCCCGGGAGCTCCTCGCGCTGCTCGGGGAGGAGCGGATCGGCGACAGCGTGGTGGTGCGGCTCCTGCGCGCCGGCGAGGTGAAGGACGTGTCGCTCACGGTGGGCGCCCGGGGGGAGCGGCCGTGACCGGGCTCCAGGCGTTCTCGGCCGACGTGGCGGGGCTCGCCGCGCGGGCGGCGCCGGCGGTGGTGGGCGTGGAGCACCGGCGCGGGCAGGGCTCGGGGGTGGTGCTCGCGCAGGACGGGTACCTCCTCACGAACGCGCACGTCGCGCGCGGCGGCGGCCCGCCCCGGGTGCGGCTCTCCGGCTCGAAGGTCGTGCCGGCCGAGGTGGTGGGCGCCGACGCGCGGACCGACCTCGCGGTGCTCCGCGTCGCGGCGCGCGACCTCGAGGTGCTCGCGCTCTCCGAGCGCCGGCTCGCCGTGGGCGAGCTCGTGCTCGCCATCGGCAACCCCCTCGGGTTCGAGCGCTCGGTGACGCTCGGGGTCGTCTCGGCCCTGCACCGGAACCTGCCCACGCCGGACGGCGGCATGCTCGAGGGGCTCGTGCAGACCGACGCGTCCATCAACCCCGGCAACTCCGGCGGCCCGCTCCTCGACGCGCGGGGCGAGGTGGTGGGCGTGACGACGGCGATGCTGCCCTGGGCGCGCGGGATCGGCTTCGCCATCCCGGGCCACACGGCGAGCTGGGTCGCCTCGGTGCTCATCCACGAGGGCGAGGTGCGCCGGCCGTTCGTCGGGATCGGGGCGCGCGCCGAGGACCTCGACGCGGCCGTCGCGCGCGAGGCGGGCCACCGCCGCGGCGTGCGGGTGCTCCACGTCGTGGAGGGCTCGCCGGCCCGGGCGGCGGGGCTCGCCGAGGGCGACCTCCTCCTCGCCGCGGGCGGGCGGCCCGTGGAGACGCTCGACGACCTGCAGCGGGTGCTCGTGCTCGCGCCGGACGCGGAGATCCCGGTGGAGGTGGCGCGCGGCGAGGGCCGGAGGACCGTCGCGCTGCGGCCGCGGCGTGCGCGGGCGGCGGCGTGACGCGGGACGCCGTCGGCGCCGAAAGGGTCCCTCCAGGACGATGGGCGCGAGGGCGGACGCCCCCGCGATGGACCCGGCGGTCGTCAGCGCCCGCGGCGTCGAGGTGGGGTGGGCGCCGAAGCACCCGCCGTCCGTGCAGGACGCCGCGAGCGCGTTCGCGGAGTGGAGCGCGTGGCGGCGGCGGCCGTCGCCTCGCCGCCGGCGCGCCCGCCGGGC
Organism: uncultured delta proteobacterium; assembly: GCA_963737085.1. GTDB lineage: Bacteria > Myxococcota > Myxococcia > Myxococcales > Anaeromyxobacteraceae > Anaeromyxobacter. The sequence goes on along the minus strand of CAVTRR010000009.1, from coordinate 70,843 downwards.
CGCTCGAACGCGCGCCGGGCGCGCTCGGCGCGCGCGCGGAAGGCGCAGCCGTCGAGGTGGTCGTCGACGATGCCGACCGCCTGCATGAAGGCGTAGACGGTGGTCGGTCCGACGAACGTCCAGCCGCGCCGGCGGAGGTCCTTCGAGAGGGCCACCGACTCGGGCGTCGTGCTCATCGCCCGCAGCGCCGCCCAGGTGAGCCGCCGGGGGCGCGAGGCGGGATCGGGCTCGAAGCGCCAGAAGTACGCGGCGAGCGAGCCGTGCTCGTCCTGCAGCGCCAGCGCCCGCCGGGCGTTGTTGATCGTGGACTCGATCTTCCCGCGGTGCCGCACGATGCCGGGGTCGGCGAGGAGGCGCGCGACGTCGCGCGCGCCGAAGCGCGCGACCTGCTCGAGGTCGAAGCCCGCGAAGGCGCGCCGGAACGCCTCGCGCTTGCGCAGGATGGTGAGCCAGGAGAGGCCTGACTGGAAGCCCTCGAGGCAGACCTTCTCGAAGAGCCGCACGTCGTCGCCGGTCGGCAGGCCCCACTCGCCGTCGTGGTACGGGAGGTAATCGGGCGCGGACGCTCCCCAGGCGCAGCGGAGCTTGCCGTCGGGGCCGGCGACGAGCGCGCGGGGAGGAGGGCTCATGCCCCGTTTCTAACCCGACCCAACAGGGAACGCCGCCGCGCGCGCCGATATCTCGACGCGGCCGGCCGCGGGCGTACCGTGGCGATCGGCGAGGGGCGGAGGCGGAAATGGGCGAGCAGGCGGGTGGCGTGGTGGTGATCGACGACGACCGGGACTGTCGCGACCTCATCGTGCAGTTCCTCGCGGACAGCGGCTTCGAGGCGGTGGGGTTCGCGGACGCGCGCGCGGCGCTGGAGTCCCTGCGCGGCGCGGACGGCCTGCCCGCGGTGATCCTGCTCGACCTCGAGATGCCGGGCATGACGGGCTGGGAGTTCCGCGAGGAGCAGCTCCACGACCCGCGGCTCGCGCGCATCCCGGTGGTGGTCGCCTCCGCGGCCGAGACGAAACGGATCGCGGCGGACGCGTACCTCGCGAAGCCCTTCGAGACGGACGAGCTCTGCCGCGTGCTCGGCGCGCTGAGCCTGCGGCAGTGCGCCGCCTGAGCGGGCCGGCCGCGCCGCGCCGGGGAAGAGCGCGGGCGCCGCCCCGGCGCTAGACGCTCACCATGGCAGACGAGGAACCCACGCTCTGGATCGTCCGGCACGGCGAGACCGAGTGGAGCCGGGCCGGGCGCCACACGGGTCGAACCGACGTCCCGCTCACCGCCGCGGGCGTGGAGCAGGCGAGCGCGCTGCGCGGCCGGCTCGGCGCACGCTCCTTCGCGCTCGTCCTCTCGAGCCCGCTCCTCAGGGCGCGGGAGACCTGCCGCCTCGCCGGCTTCGCCGGGGTCGCCCGCATCACCGAGGACCTCCTCGAGTGGGACTACGGCGCCTACGAGGGGCGGACCACCGCCGAGATCCGCGGCGAGGTGCCGGGCTGGAGCATCTGGACGGGCGGCGTGCCCGGGGGCGAGACGATCGAGGCGGTCGCCGCCCGCGCGCGGCGGGTCATCGAGGTGGCGCGCGCGGCCGGGGGAGACGTCGCCCTCTTCGCCCACGGCCACGTGCTCCGGATCCTGACGGCCTGCTGGCTCGAGCTTTCGCCGCGCGAGGGGCGCCGCTTCGCGCTCGGGACCGCGTCGACGGGCGTGCTCGGGTCCGAGAACGGCGTCCGCGCGCTCCGCGCGTGGAACGCGTGACCGCTCACTCGCCCGCGCCGCCCGGGCCCGCGTCCGAGGTCCGCGAGCTCGCGAACGCGGGCGCCGGCGCCTCGGGCTCCGGGAGGAGCCAGCCCTGCAGCAGGCGGAGCGCCGTCGCGGGATCGTCGGCGTACGTGAGCAGGTCGAGGTCCTCGCGGGCGATCATCCCGTGGCGCGCGAGCGCCTCGAAGTCGACGATCTCCTTCCAGTAGGCCGAGCCGTAGAGCAGGACCCGCGTCCGCCGCACGAGCTTCCCCGTCTGCTGCAGGGTCAGCACCTCCATCAGCTCGTCGAGGGTGCCGAAGCCGCCCGGGAACGCGACGAGCGCGCGGGCGAGGTGGGCGAACCAGAGCTTGCGCATGAAGAAGTAGTGGAACTCGAAGGACAGCTCCCGGGTGATCCAGGGGTTCGGTCGCTGCTCGTGCGGCAGCCCGATGTTGAGGCCGATGGTCCGGCCGCCCGCCTCGGACGCGCCGCGGTTCGCGGCCTCCATGATCCCGCCGCCGCCGCCGGTGCAGACCATGTAACGGGCGGACCCCGCCGGGAGCCCCTTCGACCACGCCGTGAGGAGGCGCGCGAGCGCACGCGCCTCCTCGTAGTAGCGGCCGAGCGGGCCGTCCGGCGAGAGCCGCGCGGAGCCGAAGAAGACGACGGTGTCGTGGATGCGCTCGCGGCGGAAGGTCTCGAGCGGGCCGAGGTACTCGGCGAGGATGCGCAGCGGCCGCGCCGCCTCGCTCTCGAGGAACCTCCGGTCGAGGTACGCGACCGGCGCGCGGGGGGTCGGAGGAGGCTTCACGCGCCCTCCCGCGCCCGGACGAAGTCGATGAAGCCGCGCTCGACGTCCGCGTGCACGAGCTCGACCCGGAGCCGGTCGCCGACGTCGAGGCCCTCGAAGCCCCGCACGAGCTTGCCCTCCACGGGCGGCCGGGCGATGCGGACCCACGTGCCCTTCTCCGCCGCGCCGGTCACGATGGCGTCGAACCGCTCGCCCACCCGCGGCGCGAGCAGCAGCGCGGCCGCGGACTTCAGCACCTGCCGCTCCACCTTCGCCGCGTTCGCCTCCTGCTCGGTGCAGTGCCTGGCGAGCGCCGCGAGCTCGTCGATCCCGTATGGGGTCGCGCGCCCTTCGAGCGCCGCCTTCAGCACGCGCTGCGTGACGAGGTCGGGGAAGCGGCGGTTCGGCGCGGTCGAGTGCGTGTAGTCGCGCACCGCGAGGCCGAAGTGCCCCTCCGGCCGCTCGCCGGGGACCTCGACGGCGTACTCGCCGGCGCCGAGGAGCTTCACGACCGAGAGCGAGAGGTCGGGGAACGCGGCGGGGTCGGCGCGGCGGCGCGCCGCGAGGAAGGCCTCGAGCGCGAGGGCGCTCGGCTCCGCGGGCAGCTTCTCGCCCACCCCGGCGGCGAGCGCCACGATCCGCGCCCAGCGCTCCGGGGCCCGCAGCACGCGCCGGAACGACGGGAAGCCCTCGCGCTCGAGCCACCGCGCGGTCACGCCGTTCGCCGCGATCATGAGGTCCTCGATGAGCGCCTTCGCCCGGTTCTTCTCCTCCTGCCGGAGCCCGGCGAGGGCGCCGTCCTCGAACACCGGCCGGGCCTCGACCGTCTCGAGGTCGAGCGCGCCCTGCTCCCCGCGCCGGCGCCGCAGCCGCTGCGCGATCCGATCCTGGGTGCGCAGCTGCTCGTCGAGCCCGGGCACCGCCGAGATCCCGGGCGGCGCGGGCGCGGCGCCGTCGAGCCAGGCCGCCACCGAGCCGTAGGCGAGCTTCGCGTGGTTCACGACGACCGCCCGGTAGACGTCCGAGCCCGTCACCGCGCCGTCCTCGCCGACCGTCATCTCGACCACCGTCGCGAGCCGCTCCTGCCGCTCGCCGAGGGAGGTGAGGTCGGTCGAGAGCCGCTCCGGCAGCATGGGGAAGATCCGGGCGGCCGTGTAGACCGAGGTGGTGTTGTGCCGAGCGTGGTCGTCGATGGCGGAGCCCCGAGGCACCGAGGCGTCGACGTCGGCGATCGCGACGAGGACCTTCCCCGCGCCGTCCGCGACCGAGAGCTGGTCGAGATCGCGCGAGTCGTCGTTGTCGATCGACGCCCACGGCAGGGCGCGGAGGTCCCGGACTGAAGCGCCTGCCTCCGCCGGCGCCGCCCGGAGCGCGTCCGCCTCGGCGAGGGCCTCGGGGGAGAACTCCGGCAACAGGCCGCGCGCGATCATCGCGCGCCGGGCGATGTCCCTCAGGGCGCCACGATTCATCCCGGAAACATAGGGCGCTCGCGGGGCCCCGGCGGCGAGCGCTCCCTCCCCGGCGGGGCGTGCGGTGCGGTACATCCAGGGGGTCGCCGGACCCGTTCTCCGCGCACCGGCTCTCACGAGCGCCTCTCCGTTCGGGGTGAGCCTGTCGCACCCCGAGCGCAGAGGCCCGCGCAGCGTCGTCCCCAGTAGTTCCCAACGCGAGGAGCCCCATGGCCCAGCCGCGCACGCCGGAAGACGCCGCCGCCCTTCTGGACGGGACCTGCGGGGACTTCGACTCCCGCGCGAGGACCTGGGACGAGGACGCGTCGAAGCGGGAGCGGGCGCGGCGCGTGGCGGCGGCGATCGCCGCTCGGGTCCCGGCGCTCGCCGGGAAGACGGTCCTCGAGTACGGCGCCGGGACGGGGCTCCTGGGGCTCGCGCTCCGGCCGCTCGTCGCCGGGGTGACGCTCGCCGACAGCTCCCGCGAGATGCTGGCGGTCGCCGACGAGAAGATCGCGTCGGGCGCGCTCCTCGACGTGAGGACGCTGCCCCTCGACCTCACCGCGGCTCCGGTCCCCGAGCTGCGCTTCGACCTCGTCTGCACGCTCATGACCCTCCACCACATCCCGGACACCGACGGGATCCTCGGGGCCTTCCATCGGCTGCTGTCGCCGGGCGGGGTGGTCTGCATCGCCGATCTGGATCGGGAGGACGGCTCGTTCCACGGCCCGGGCTTCACGGGCCACCACGGCTTCGACCGGGCGGAGCTCGGAGCGCGGCTGGAGCGGAGCGGCTTCCTCGACGTGCGCTTCGCCACCGTGGCCGAGGTCGAGAAGGCGACCGCGGCGGGGACGCGCGTCTTCCCGGTGTTCCTCGCCCTCGCCCGGCGGGCGTGAGCAAGGGCGTCGGAGGAGCAGTGCCGAAGGAGCTCCGGGGGGCGAACCGCCGGCGCCCCGGGCGGCTCGAACCGATCGCCGCGACGCGGGTCGGGGCAAGGGAGACCGGAATGGGATTGCTGTCGCGGATCTTCGGGCCGAGCGCGCCCAGGGTGCAGCCCGTCCACCTCACGGACGCGAACTTCGTCGCGGAGGTCCTCCGGTCGGACCTGCCCGTGGTGGTCGACGTCTGGTCGCCCGGGTGCGGCCCCTGCCGCATGCTCGAGCCGGTCGTCATGGACCTCGCGAGCGCGTACGCGGGGCGCGTGAAGGTGGCCGAGCTGAACGCCGCGGAGGCGGGCCGCACCGCCGCGCGCCACGGCGTGATGGGCACCCCCACCGTGATCTTCTTCAAGCGCGGACGCGAGGTGGAGCGCGTCGTCGGGTTCGTCGGCAGCCGGTACCTCCGCGAGGTCGTCGAGGAGGAGCTGCTCGCCGCGCCCGCCGCCTGACGGCCGGCGCGGGCCCCGAGCCCCTCCTCCCGCGCCGGGCGCTGCGCAGCGGAGGGCCGAGCCGGCAGGGCCGGAGCTCCTCCGGGCGGCGCCGGCACCCGAGAATCCGAGCTGGACGGTCGATTTCGACGAGCCGCGTCGAAAGGCTCTCCGCGCGTGGCGCACGAACCCTTTTCGCGCCGTCGCGCTCGACTCTTCGGAGGCCCAACGATCTACCCGCTCCTCTCGCAACCCGTGCGCTGCGCGAGGCTCGCCGAGCGGGACATCCGGGTGCACGCGCAGCCGCGCCCGCACCGACGTCGCCGGCGATCGCCGGCGCGGGAGCGGAGCGCATGGCCATGAAGCGCAGGGACTTCCTCAAGGCGATGTCGGCGACGGGCGTCGCAGCCGCCGCAGGCCCCATGTTCATCGTCGATCGAGCCGACGCCGCGGACAAGCTCGACCTCGGGATGGTGCGATCCGTGAAGGTGGACGTCATCTCCGAGACGAGCTGGTTCGACAACGACAAGTTCAAGGCGAACATGACCGAGGGCGGCGGCGCCTCGACGAGCCAGTACACCATCGCCTGGGACCCCGAGAATGCCGGCGGCTACTCCGCGCTCGTCACCGTGACGACGCTCCAGGGCGAGGAGAAGCGGATCCTCCTCGACAGCGGCTGGAGCAACGCCTGGATGGACTACGTCTTCGAGAAGAAGGGCATCCCGCGGATGCTGCAGCGCGGGGAGATCGACTTCATGGTCCTCTCCCACTGGCACCTCGACCACCTGTGGGGGATCGAGTCCACGCTGAAGCACAACCCGAACATCAAGATCATCGCGCCGAAGACGTACTACCCGGAGGACCTGGCGCTCCTCCGCGAGAAGGGCCGGTTCACCGCGAAGGACAAGGCCGGCCGCGAGGTGGTCCTCGCGAAGAACGACGTGCCGCACAAGGGCGAGCTCGTCCTCACCGGGCCCGAGGGTCAGGACAACGCGGGCCTGTACAAGCTCATGCCCGGCGTGGCGGTGAAGATGTTCGACGTGCCGATCCTGCTGCGCGTGCGCGGCGAGAACGTCCTCTACTTCAACGTGAAGGACAAGGGGACGGTCACCGTGACCGGCTGCTGCCACCCCGGCATCCTCTCGCTGTTCTCCTTCGCCAAGCAGAACTTCGCCGGGTACCAGCCCTACGGCGCCTATGGCGGCCTGCACCTCAGCCTGTTCGAGACCTGGGATCCCAAGTTCGACGACGTCATCGCCGGCGTGAAGGCGTTCAAGCTCCAGAAGGTCGCGGCGAACCACTGCACGGGCTGGCTCTGGGCGGAGAAGGCGGCCGCGAGCGGCGTCCCCATCGTGAAGGGGACGGACGCGTACAAGACGTACAAGCGCCAGTCCCTCGTCGCCCGCGCGAGCAACGCGTACCTGACCAACGGCGACTCGGTGGTGTTCTAGAGCGTTCGCGCGGCCGGGCGTCGAGTGCCGCCCGGCCGCCGGGAGGCCGCAATGTCGAGCGCGATCACGGAGACCGCAGGGGCGGGGCAGGCGCGGGGCGGCGTGCTGGCGGGACCGCTCCTCGGAGCGCTGAACCTCGCCGGAACGTTCGGCGTCACCTGGGCGGTGTGGCTGCTGGTCCTCCACCCGAACGGCGTCCTCAAGCTCTACACGCCGATGTACGGCTTCTCGCTCGTGACCGTGCTCGTCGCGGTCCTCGTGGCGATGGCGCGCGTCGGCGAGGGGTGGCCGTTTCGCGACTCCCGACCCGCACCCCCCTTGCGCGGCGTCCTCGCGACGGCGGTCGCGGTGGCCCTCACCGCGCTCGTCGTGCACGGGTTCTTCTGGGGGTTCCTCGGGCGCTTCGGCGTGACGTACTTCAGCCCGAAGGCGATCGTCGCCGCGGGTGGCGTGGGCGCGGAGTTCTTCAACGCGCGGGAGAACGCCTCCACCGCGATCGTGTACTTCTCCGCCGCGTTCCTCTGGCTCTCGCTCGTCCTGTCGCTCGGGTTCGGATCGTGGCCCTGGCAGTCGGCGCCGCCGAACGTGCGGGCGTTCTCGCGCCTGTCGGTGGCGACGCTCCTCGCCGTCGTCGCCTACGCCGTCCTCTTCCACCCCCACGTGACCCAGCTCTTCTACCCGGCGCAGATCATGGCGGGCGTGCCGCCGTGGTGGGCGGAGCTCGCGCAGACCGGGAGCGCCTACTTCAACCTGGGCTGGGTGATGACGGCCGTGGCGGTGCTCGTCGTCGCGGAGGTGGTGTGGGGCGGCTGGCCGTGGCGGCTCCTCGGCGCGGAGGGAGGAGCGCTGCGCGGGCTCGTGGCGTTCGCGGGATCCCTCCTCGCCGGCGGCGCGCTCTTCGCGGCGAGCCTGAAGGTGATGAGCCTCTTCTGGGGGGAGCCGTTCCAGGGAGGCCAGTACACGGACGCTCCCTACTTCAGGCACCTGCACGCGGCGGAGCTCTCGGGCTTCCTCGTCCTCTCCGCGTTCGCGCTGGACACCTTCTTCGGCACCGCGCGGGGCGCCGCGAGGCGCGCGGTCCGCACCGCGGCCGCGCTCGGCGGGGTGGCCGCGCTCCACCTCTTCTACTACTCCGGCGCCGCGACCCGGCTCCTCGGCAAGGTGCCGGGGATCGCTCAGCCGGAGGACACGTCCCTCGTGTGGACGCTGCTCTTCCTCGCGGTCGTGCTCGTCCAGCGGGACCTGTTCGGCGGCTGGCCGCTGCGCCGGGACGAGGCGTTGTCGTGAACGCACCGGAGCTGTTCCGGCTGCGGCTCCAGTCGCTCGTCGCCCGAGGCCTCGCGTCGAGCGGGATCGCGGCGCGCGTCGGGCTCGCCGCGGCGAGCGAGGTGTGGGGCGGCGAGGCGCCGCGCGAGCGACCGGCGTGGTACCTGTGGCTGCGCGAGGCGCCGGGCGCGTGGCAGCTCGAGCTCGCCTCCGCGGAGGCGCTCGGGTCGGCCGACGGCTCCGCGATCGTCGGGAGGTTCACGGTCCGGCATTACCCTTTCCCGAGCGACCCCGTCTTCGCGCGCTTCTCTCCGGAGGAGCGGAGGATCGCGCTCGAGGCGCTCGACTCGACCGGGACGCCGCGCATCGAGCTCGCGTCGCGGATCCCGGACGCGCTCTTCACGGTCGGGAGCGTCGAGTGGGCGCTCGATCCGGAGAGCGACGACACCGCGTTCGCGCTGGCGAGCCTCGACCGGCTGCGCACGAAGACCGAGCGCGGCGACGTCGTCCGCGACGTCCCCGGCTGGCGGCTCGCGTTCCCCGTCTTCTCGCTGCTCGCGGGCCTCCACGCGCAGGTCGAGCGACGCGTCGCCACGCGGCTCGTGGTCTCGCGGCAGCCGGGGTTCGAGGCGGTCGTCTCGGACGGACTCCCCGATCACCGCGACGCCCCCGACGCGGTGCAGGGCGAGGCGCTGCTCCTCTTCGCGCGCCCCCGCGCGCTCGCGGGCGGGTCCTCACGCCTGCTGGACGCGCTCCGCGATCCCGCCGCCGAGGTCGTCGCGCAGGCCTCGTTCGCCGGCGGCGAGCCCGCTCCGCACGAGGTCGCGCCGGACCCCGGGCTCCCGGTCCCCGTGAGCCATGCCTGGTTCGGCGGAGAGGAGCACGTCGAGCACCTCCTGTGCGCGTGCTGAGGCGGGTCGAGACCCGGCCCGGCCGCCGCGACCGGAGAGGCGCTACCTCTTCTTCGGATCGCCCGGATAGCCGAGCGCCTTCCAGTCCACGCGGCCGCCGCCGTGGCACTCCGCGCACTTCACCGCGGCCTCCTTCGGCGCGACCTCGTGGAACACGGACATGTAGCGTTCCGACTTCACCCACTCGACCTGCTTCGGATCCATGCCCACCGCCTTTGCCCCCTCGGCGATGGCGGCGTCCGTCTTCCCCGTCTTGAACAGGATGCCGACCTTCACCGGGATGAGCCGCTTCGTCGCGGAGTCCACGGGCATGTTGGCGGTGTGGAGCTTGAACGCGAAGAGCTTCGCCTCCGGATCCGCACGCGACCCCTCCGGCGCCCAGAACCGGACCGGCCCCGCCCCGGTCACCGGCGCGTCGGGGAGCTGGACCGTCGCCTTGCCGTTCCACCACGCGAGCACCGGCTTCACGTTCTTCTGGAAGGTGATGGCCGGCTCGTACTTCCCTTCGCCCTTGACGAGCTCGGAGCGCGAGAAGTCCCGGTGCATGTCGGTCGGCTTGTCCTTCGCGAACGTCGGGACGTGGCAGGCGGTGCAGGCCACGCGCGCCAGATGCTTCGCCAGCGTCGCGTCCCGGTGGGCGGTGCGGCCGTCGTGGCAGGTGCCGCAGCGCTCGCCGGAGGGCGCGTCGGTCCCGGCCATCTGCGAGCCCGAGCCGACGAACCTGTGGTCCTTCGACTTGTGGCACTGGAGGCAGGTCATCGACGAGCCGAGGTGGACATCGAAGGTGCGGCTCTTCAGCGCCGCGGACTCGAGGTCGCCGCGCTTGTAGTTCGGGCCCCCGCCGGACCCGGCGTGGCACCGCAGGCACGTGGCGCTGTCGGGCAGCTGCGGGTTCTGCGCGGCGAGGAGCAGCTCGTCCGGGGTCATCGCCGGGGCCCACGCGAGCTTGCCGCCCCCGGTGTCGACGACGTCGCGCCGGTAGGCGGGGAAGTGGCACATCAGGCAATCCACGTTCTCGAGCTGCGCGGCGGTCGGCTCGGGCTCCGGCTTCGCCCCGAGCCCCGCGTGGCAGGCGGAGCACCCCCTCGCGATCACCTTCCCCTCGGCGTTCTGCACCCGGGCGATCCAGCTGATCGCCGGGTTCGTGCAGAAGTCGTTCAGCATGTTGATCTTGCCGATCGCCTTGTCGCCCGCGTTGACGAGGGTCGAGGCCTTCGCCTTCCACTGATAGTGGATCGAGGCGTGGACGGCCCTGGCCTCCTTCTCGTGGCAGGCGAGGCAGGTCTTCGTCCCCTCGTACTTCGTCACGTGCTCGCGGTGCGTGTTCTCGAAGACCGTCCCCTCTCCGGCGGCGAGCGCAGCCGGGGCGGCGGTGAGCGCGGCGAGGGCGACGGCGACGGCGAGCGCGGCGAGGGGCGGGCGGGGGCTGGTCATGGTTCGGGTCTCCTGGGTGACCCTGTGAGCCGCGCCCCCGCGGAAGGGTGTACGAACAAGGATGCGGCCTTGTGTCGCACCGCACGGCCCGTCGTCGAGCGCATCAGCCGAGGGCCCAGCCCGGCCCGTCCGTCCCTTCGCGCAGGGTCGGAAGCTTCCCGGCGATGAGAGCGGCGAGCGCGTCCGCGACCCTTCCGCGCAAGGCCCGGTATACCGGCACGTTCCTTCGCGCGATCTCCGCCAGGGCGTTCCTGCCGATCCCCCCGACGATGAACGAGTCGACCGGCTGACCTCCGAGCGCGCGGTACGGATCGCACCGGCGTCCTTCGGTCGGATGCGGGTTCGGGATGCTGCGGAAGGCGAGCGTCGAGGTGTCCACGAGGAGGAACATCGGGGCGGCGGCGAAGTGGGGCGACACGGGGCTCAGGAGCCCACGGTTCTCGACGATCGGGATGCAGATCCTCATGTCGCCCTCAACGCTCCTCGGTTGCGGCGCTGCGCGCGCCCGCCTTGCGCTCGCGCTCGAGCGCGGTCGCAGCGGCGAGCGGGCCCGCCGCGAGCTCGCCCGCGTCGAGCACGATGACCTCGGTCGCGGCATCTCCTGGCACGCACGCGGGCGCGACGACGATCCGCGCCCGGGGGACGAGCCGCTTGAGGCAGCGCACCGCGGCCGCGACGTCGACCAGCGGCCGCGCCTCAGCCGCCGGCGGCCGCTGCGGGCAGCCGCTGGGCCGCGTCGCCGAGCACGACGCGCACCTCGTGGACCTCGCCGTCGTCGACGAGCGCGATCGCCCGGGGATCGACCGCGACGCCGTCGAGCTGCGCGGCGCCGATCCCGCGGCAGCGGCGCTCCGGGTTCGTGACGGAGATCTCGTAGCGCGTCCGGCCGAAGCGCCAGGTGATCTCGTATCCCGGCCAGGAGGCGGGGATGCAGGGCTCGAGCTCGAACGTCTCGCCGTGACGCCGGAGGCCGAGGATGCTCTCGAGCCCGGCGCGGTACATCCAGCCGGCGGAGCCGGTGTACCAGGTCCACCCCGCGCGCCCCGCGTGCTCGGGGTGGGCGCAGACGTCGCCGGCGAGGACGTAGGGCTCGCCCCGGTAGCGCGCGACGTCCCGGTCGGTGCGGGTGTGGTTCACGGGGTTCAGCAGGTGGAACAGCTCCGCCGCCTCGTCCCCGCTCCCGAGCTTCGCGAGCGCCATCACGATCCACGCGGCGGCGTGCGTGTACTGGCCGCCGTTCTCCCGCACGCCGGGCGGGTAGCCCTTGATGTACCCCGGCGACTGCGCCGAGCGATCGAAGGGCGGCGTGAGCAGCAGCACCACCTTCGCCCCTCGCCGCACGAGGTGCGTGCGGACGGAGTCCATGGCCCGGTCCGCGAGGCGCGCCGGGGCCGCGCCGGAGAGCACCGCCCACGACTGGGAGATCGAGTCGATGGCGCACTCCTCGCTCTGGGCGGAGCCGAGCGGCGTGCCGTCGTCGTAGTAGCCGCGCCGGTACCACTCCCCGTCCCAGCTCCGCTCCAGCGCCGACGCGAGGCGGGCCGCCTCGGCGCGGTAGCGGTCCGCGCGGGCGACGTCGCCGCGCGCCGCGCACAGGGGCGCGAAGTCGCAGAGGGCGGCGTGGAGGAAGAAGCCGAGCCAGACGCTCTCGCCGCGCCCCGCGCTCCCCACCCGGTTCATCCCGTCGTTCCAGTCCCCGCCGCCCATGAGCGGGAGGCCGTGGGCGCCCGCGGTGAGGCCGCGCTCGAGGGCGCGCGCGCAGTGCTCGAGGAGCGAGCCCTCCTCCGCCGAGACGCGGGGCTGGGCGTAGGCGTCCTGCGCGCCCGGCTCGAGCGGCGGCCCCTCGAGGAAGGGCACGCGCTCGTCGAGCACGCCCGCGTCCCCGGTGGTCCGGACGTAGTGCGCCACCGCGTACGGCAGCCAGACGAGGTCGTCCGAGCAGCGCGTGCGCGTGCCGCGGCCGCTCGGCGGGTGCCACCAGTGCTGCACGTCCCCCTCGCGGAACTGCCGCGACGCCGCCCGCAGGAGGTGCTCGCGCACGAGCGCCGGCCGCGCCATGGCGAGCGCCATCGCGTCCTGGAGCTGGTCGCGGAAGCCGAAGGCGCCGCCGGGCTGGTGGAAGCCGGTGCGGGCCCACATCCGGCAGGAGAGGTCCTGGTAGAGGAGCCAGCGGTTCATGAGGACGTCGAAGGAGTCGTCGGGCGTCCTCACCTGCACCGCGCCGAGCGTCTCCTCCCAGCCGCGCCGCACCGCCTCGAGCGAGGCGTCGGCCGCCGCGGGGCGGCCGTGCCGGGCGACGAGCGCGCGGACGTGCGCGAGGTCGCGCCCCTCGCCGAGGAGGAACACGAGGCGCCGGGTCTCGCCCGGCGCGAGGGCGACCGAGACCTGGAGCCCCGCGCAGGGATCGAGCCCCGCGCCGAAGCGGCCGGAGAGCGTCTCGTGCAGGAGCGCCGCGGGCCGGGCGAGGGAGCCGTTCCGCCCGAGGAAGGCGGTGCGGTCGCCGGTGGCCGAGCGCGGCGGCTCGCTCGCGTGCGCGAAGGCCACGCGCCCGGCGAACTCGTGGTTCCAGGCGTTCGTCGCGAGGATCGCGCCGGTCGCCTCGTCCTGCGAGGTCACCACGTGCAGGTGCTGGCCGGCCTGGGGCGGCCCCATCGCCCACTCCGCGTAGGAGAAGACGGAGAGCCGCCGCGGCAGGCCGCTCTCGTTCGTGAGGGTCAGGACGGAGAGCTTCACCGGGTCCGCCGCGTCGACGAAGACGTCGAGGGCGTGGCGGATGCCGCGCGCCACCCGCGCGAAGCGCGTCACCCCCGCGGCGTGGCGCACGACGAACCGGCCGCTCGCGGGGTCGCGGGGCAGCGGCCCGGGGGTGGGCGACCAGGCCGTCCCGTCGTCGTCGTCGCGGACGAGGATCGCCTCGGAGGTGGGATCGGCGACGGGGTCGTTCGCGAACGGCGAGAGGCGGTTCTCGCGGCTGTTCCCCGACCAGGTGAAGGACGACCCGGATGCCGTGACCACCGTCCCGAAGGTGGGGCTCGCGACCACGTTCGCCCAGGGCAGCGGCGTCTCCTCGGCGCCGTCGAGGACGACGACGTACTCGCGCCCGCCGTCGGCGAAGCCGCCGAGCCCGTTCGCGAGCGCGAGCGGCGGCACCTCGGGCGCGGCGAGCGGCGCGGGCGCGGCGCCGGGCTTCCCGCGCGGCGCGAGCGCGAGGAGCGCCGGCTCGGGCGTGGCCGCCGCCGGTCGATCGAGCTGGTGCGCGAGCGAGCCCCGGTCGCCGCTCAGCACCGCGCACGCCACGCTGGAGAGGAGGAGGCGCTCGGCCTCGGCCATCCGGTCCCCGCGCAGGAGGTACGCGCCGCCCGGGCGGTGCTTCCACCTGCGCCACGGCCCCTCGTCGAGGAGAGCGGCGAGCTGGGCGTGCACCTCGTCGAGGTAGCTCACCGGGTGCTCGTTCAGGATCACCACGTCCGCGCTGAGCCCCTTCAGGCGCCAGTACTCCTGCGCCTGCAGCACCTGCCGCACGATCGCGAGGTCGCCGTCGGAGACGACGCGCACGAGGAGGATGGGGAGATCGCCGGAGACGCCGTGGCCCCACAGCCCGTCCTGGCCGAGGGTGTTGCGGGCGAGGACCTCCTGCCCGGGGCGCAGGGAGGCGTCGGCGTAGAGCACGCGCGAGGCGAGGCGCTCGAAGAGGAGCGCCTCCTCGCTGGAGATGGCGAGGTGGTGCAGCCGGCTCCGCGCGTGCGCGAACGCGAGCGCGAAGGTGCGCGCGGTGGCGGTGGGGTCGTGGTAGCGCTGCGCGAGCGCGAGGGCCGTCTCGCGGCTCGGGGCCATCCCGGTCGCGAAGGCGAGCCGCACCACGGCGCCCGGCGCGAGGCGCACGCGCTGGCGCAGGCTCACGATGGGGTCGAGCAGCACGCCCGTCGTCCCGGAGAGCGGGCGCCCGTCGAGCGCCTGCGGATCGTCCGGGCCGCGGCCGCGGCCGAGGAAGCGCCCGCGGTCGCTCTCCCACTCCACCGGCCCCTGCGTGCGCCCCTCCTGGCTGATGACGTGCACGGCGAAGACCTCGGCGTCCTCGGGCGAGCGCGGCCGCCGCCGGCAGACGAGCGCGCTGCTCTCGGCGACGTACTCGGACTCGACGAAGAGCTTGCCGAAGGCGGGGTGGGCGAGGTCGTCGGCGTTCGGCGCGAGGACGATCTCGGCGTAGCTCGTGATCTCGAGCTCGCGGGCGCGGTCCCCGTGGTTCGTCACCGCCAGCCGGCGCACCTCGACGTCGTCCTCGGGAGAGACGGCGACGTCGAGCTGCGTCCCGATCTCGTCCTCCCGCCGCTGGAACGTCGCCTTCTCCATGGTGAAGGTCACGACGTCGTCGTCCGCGTCGCGCGCGGTCGGCTGGTGCGTCGCGGACCAGACCCGCCCGCTGCGCACGTCGCGGAGGTAGACGTACTGGCCGCCCGGGTCGCGGGTCGCGTCCTGCCGCCAGCGCGTGACGGCGCGCCCGCGGCAGAAGCTCGTGCCGCCCCCCGCGTTCGTCACGACGGCGGTGTAGTTGCCGTTCGAGAGGAACTGCGCGTGCGGGAACGCCGTGTGCGGCGAGCGGAAGCGGCGGACCGCCGCGGGCGGCAGCGGCGGCGCGACGCGGGCCGCCTCGTCGGGGCGCGGCCGGATGAGCGCGGCGTGGCGCGGCACGCGCTCCTGGAGGAGCAGCTCCGTGGCCTGCACGCGCGGGTCCGCGTGGAAGCGCTCCACCATGCGGCCGCCGGTGAGCGCGCCCGCGATGGCCGCGATGGTCATCCCCTGGTGGTGGGCGAGGACCGTGCGCACGATCGTGCCCCGGCTGCGGGCGCGGGCCGGCGCGGCCGGAGCCGCCGCGTCGAGCTCCTCCGGGTGCCGCGGCGTGTAGTCGACGGCGTCGAAGAAGCCGTGCGGGCCGAGCACGCCCTCCCGCTCGAGCCGGCGGAGGTTCGCCGCCGCCGCGATGGGGTGGACGAGGGTCGCGAGCGCGGTCGCGTAGGGGGCGATCACGAGCTCGTCGGCGAGCCCCCGCTTCATGCCGAGCCCGGGGACGCCGAACGCCTTGTACTGGTAGTTGCCGTGGTGATCGACGAGGTCGTAGGCGGACTCCGAGATCCCCCACGGCACCCCGCGCTCGGCCGCGTAGTCCCGCTGGCGGCGCACCGCCATCCGGCAGCTCTCGTCGAGCAGCGTGTCGGGGGTGCTGCGCATCACGAGCAGCGGCATGAGGTACTCGAACAGCGTCGCGCTCCACGACAGGAGCGCCGGGTTCCCGCGCACGCTCGTCACCGCGCGCCCGAGGTGGAACCAGTGCTTCTCGGGCACGTCGCCCTTGGCGATGGCGACGAAGCTCGCGAGGCGCGCCTCGGACGCGAGGAGGTCGTAGTGGGAGGGATCGAGCCGGCCCGGCCCCTCCGCGTCCGCGGCGCGGTACCCGATGGCGAACAGGCTCCGGCGCGGGTCGTAGAGGAAGCGGAAGCTCATCCCGTCCGCGAACGCGGCCGCGCGGCGCGCGAGGCCCTCGAGCCGCTCGCGCGGATCGCTCGGGCCCGACTCCCCCGGCGCCGGCTCGCGCCCGAGCCGCCGCAGCCCCTCGGACACCGCGACGAGCGCGCCGGCGAGGTTCCCGCTGTCGACGGTGGAGACGTACCGCGGCGGGAGCGGGGCGAGGCTCACCGTGTCGTACCAGTTGTAGAGGTGGCCCTCGATGCGCTCGAGCCCCTCCATCGTGGTGAGCGTGGAGTCGATCCGCTCGATGAGCTCGCCCAGGGCGATGAAGCCGAGGTCGTGGGCCGACAGCGTGGCGAGGAGCCCCATGCCGATGTTGGTGGGCGAGGTCCGGTGCGCGATGCGCCGGGGCTCCTCCTGGACGTTGTCCGCGGGGAGGAAGTGATCCTCCGGCCCCATGAACGCCTCGAAGTACCGCCACGTCGCGCGCGCCACGCCGAGGAGGTAGGCGCGGTCCTCGCGGCCGAGCGCGCGGTCCCTGCTCGCCATCGGCTGGGAGAGGCGGTGCGCGACGAGCGGGGCGAGCGCCCAGAGGAGGAGGAGCGGCGCCGCGGCCCCGAGCGCGCCCGGGCGCCAGGCGAGGACGAGGAGCAGGCCGGCGAGCGCCACGGCGGGGCTCGCCGCCATGGCCACGAAGAACGATCGCGCCCCCGCCTCGACCCCGGCCCCCCGCGCGGCGCTCGCGGCGGCGGTCTCCCACTCGAGCAGGCGGCGCCGCGTGATGGCGAGCCGGACCATCGTGACGAGGACCGCGTGCACCATCGTGGCGGCCTGGCTCGCGAGGAAGGCGAGCTGCAGCACGAGGCGCGCGGCGACGCCCTGCATGTCCTCCGCGACCCCGCGCAGGAAGGCCCGCAGCGGCTGGTGGCGCCTCGGGCCGGCGAGGGCCTCGACGGCGAGCGCGACGAGCGGGAACGCGAGGGTCCCCACGACGGCGGCGGTCCAGATCGCCGGGCTGCCCGGCAGCACGGTCCAGCCGAGGAGGAGCAGGACGACCGTCGCGGGCGCGACCTGCGTGCGCCGCAGGTTGTCGAAGATCTTCCAGCGCGCGATGAGGGGCAGGCGGTTCCGCGCGAGGCCCGCCTTCGTCCGGACGAGGGGGAAGAGCCAGCCCAGGATCTGCCAGTCGCCGCGGGTCCAGCGGTGCTGGCGGCGCGCGTGGGCGAGGACGCTCGACGGGTAGTCGTCCACCACCTCGACGTCCGTCACGAGGCCGGTGCGGGCGTGGACCCCCTCGAACAGGTCGTGGGAGAGGAGCGCGTTGTCGGGGACGCGCCCCTCGAGCGCCGCCGTGAAGGCGTCCACGTCGTAGAGCCCCTTGCCCGTGAAGCTGCCCTCGCCGAAGAGGTCCTGGTACGTGTCGGAGACGGCGGTCGTGTACGGGTCCACGCCGGTGTGCCCGGCGAAGATCCGCGCGAAGCGCGAGCCGGCGGCGCTCGCCGTGGTGACGCTGACGCGCGGCTGCAGGATGCCGTAGCCCTCGGTGACGCGGCCGGAGCGCGGATCGAGCACGGCCCGGTTGAGCGGGTGCGCGATGACGCCCACGAGCTTCTTCGCCCCGTCCCGCGGCAGGCGCGTGTCCGAGTCGAGCGTGATGCAGTAGCGCACGTCCTCGAGGACGCTCCGCTCGCCCACCTGGACCTCGAAGCTCGTGTCGGTCGCCCCGCGCAGGAGCCGGTTCAGCTCCTCGAGCTTCCCGCGCTTGCGCTCCCAGCCCATCCAGGCGCGCTCCCCCTCGTTCCACTGCCGCACCCGGTGGAAGAGGAAGAAGCGGTCCCCCCGGCCCTCGCCGAGGCGGGCGTTCAGCGCCTCGATGCCGCCGCGGGCCGCGGCGAGGATGGCTTCGTCCCCGGGCAGCTCGCGCGCCGGGGCGTCGGTGAAGTCGCCGAGGATGGCGAAGTGGATGCGGGGGTCGAGGTTCCCGAGCGCGAGGACCTCGAGGTGCTCGAGCTGCCGCTCGACGCCCTCCACGCAGGTGAGCAGCGTGGGCACGACCACCAGGGTGCGCGCGTCCTCCGGGATGCCGGCCGAGAGATCGAGGCGCGGCAGCCGCCGCGGCGGCGCGAAGCGCGCCGCGAGGCGCTGGACGACGGCGATGGCCACCTCGCTCGCGGGCACGAGGAGGAGCAGCGCCACGAAGGCGCGCATCCAGGGGGCCGCGCCCTCGTGACGGGCGTAGGCCACGCCGGCGGCGACGAGCGCGGCGGTCGCGAGCGCGAGCGTCCCGAGGTAGAACGCCGTGGCGTGGGCGAACACGAGCCGCCGGAGGCGCTTCCGCGGACCGGGGCGCCACGCGAGGTCGGCCTCGAGCTCGCCGCGCCCCCTGCCGATGAGGTGGTGGCCGACGTGGGCGGCCCGCGCGCCCGGCCCCTCCGCCTCGGCCGCCTGGCGCGCGCTCTCCACCGCGCGCAGCGCGACGCGCACCTGGGCCTCGCCGGTGCGCTCGGCGAGCTCCTCGACCGCCTGCCGGTAGCGGTCGCGGGAGAGGAACTCCATGCGGCCGTGCACGCCGGCAGGGTCGCGCTGCAGCACCCGCTCGACCAGGCTCACGCTCTCGACGAACTGGGTCCAGTCGAGGGTGGAGCAGAGCCGCAGGCTCGTGACGACGTTCGCGACGGAGACCTGGGCGGCGGCCTCGCGCTGGTGCTCGCCCCGGATGGCCTCCTCGGCCGTGGTCCGGCGCGCGGCGAGGTGCGCGTCGAGGCCGCTCCGCACCGCCGAGAGGCGGGGCCCGTACTCCCGCGCGCGCTGGAGGAGCTGCACGACCAGCGCCGCGTGCAGCGCGCGCGGCAGCGGCGGGGGCACGCCCTTGCCGGCGGCGTCGATGAGCGCCACGTGGGCGTCGGCGTCGCGCCGGGCGGCGCGCGCGGCGAGCGTCTCCTCCGCGAGGCGCCGGAGGTTCTCGACGAGGGCGAGCTTCAGCATGCTCGGCCAGGCCCACAGCTCGCCGAGGGTGAGCGGGGCGACCGTCTGGAAGGCGTCGAGGTAGCGCACGATCTGGGCGCGGTCGAGGCGGCTGTCGCTGTGGCGGATCAGCTCCACGGCCAGCGCGTACACGCGGGCGGTGCCGGCGCGATCGCGCGCGGCGAGCGTCGGCAGCTCGCGGTAGTAGCCGCGCGGGAGGTTCTGGCGGATGTCCCGGACCTCGGAGGCGACGAGGTGGTAGTTGTCGAGGAGCCACTCCCCCGCCGCCGTCACGAACTCGCCGCGGCGCGCGTCGCCGGCGAGCGTGCGGTACGCCGCGCGCAGCAGGCGCACGTTGTCGTCGAAGCGCGGAAAGACGCTCCGCGCCCCGCGCCGCGACGGGTCCATCGTGAAGCGGCCGGCGAGCGAGCGGGCGCGCTCGTCGAGGCGCTCCACGCTCAGCAGCTCGTCGCGGAGCGGCCCCTCCGGCGGCCCGGGCGCGGGGCGGAGTGGACGCTCGAAGAGCCGCGCGTTGAGTGAGGCGAACAGCACGCTTCCTCCCGGGAGGGAGTCAGCGCGTCATCGCCGTCGGGAGAGGGATGCGCCGGGCTGGCTCGGGGTCAGGGGTATAACGGGCGCGCTCCCCCGCCGCCCGCGCTTCGGAGCGCTCGCCCTCCGCTCGTCCACTCGCGCGGAGAGCGTGCCCCCGCGGCAGCATCATGGGGGGTGCCGGGGGGGGTGCCGGGCGCCGATGGGGGCAGCGATGATATGAGTACCCGCATGACCGTGTCCGCGCTCGTCGCAGCCTTCGTGACGAACGCGTTCCCCGGGTGGCGCTCCTTCGGACGCCGCTCGTGGTGCACGGAGCAGCGCCGCCGCCTGCACGCGCGCGGCCGGAGGGTGCTCTGGGTGCACGACGGCGAGAAGATGCCGTGGGCGCTCTGGGGCGCCGACAACGGCTTCTTCGAGGTGGAGTGGGCGGGCCGCCTGCCGTATCTGCGGGCGCTGGCAGTGGTGGGGTGAGCGTCGACGCCGCGCGGGATCTCCCCGCGCGAGCGCGAGGCACCCCGCGAACCGGGAAACGGATCACCGCAGCACGCGCGACGAGCGTGGGCGCCTTCGCGCCCGGCCCGACCCGTCCGCGCCGAAAGGACCGTCGAACATGGCAAACCGCTTCAACGTGAGGGTCCCCGTGAGCGAGGACCCGCAGGTGAAGGAGATCGAGGCGCTGCACGTGAAGGAGATCGCCGAGAAGGACTACGACACCGAGGTGGTCGCGGCTGCGCTGCCCGTCGTGCTCGACTTCTACGCGAAGGAGTCGAAGGCGTGCGAGGCGCTCGCGCCCCGCTTCGCGGCGGTGGCGGGGAAGTTCTCCGGCAAGGTCCGCTTCCTGAAGGTGCTGCGCGCGGCGAACGCGGGGCTCGCGGCGCGGCTCGGGGTCACCACGAGCCCGACGCTCGTCTTCCTCCGCGGCGGCAAGGAGATCGGCGAGCGGCTCAGCGGCGACGACATCCAGCGGACGGCGCTGAAGGCGCGCGTCGAGGCGCTGCGCGCGCCCTGAGGCGGCGAGGTCCGGAAACGACGAAGCCCGGCCTCGAGAGGCCGGGCTCCGGCGCTTCGGTGAAGCGGACTAGAGCGGGCGAACGTTCGCGGCCTGGAGGCCCTTCGGCCCCTTGGTCACGTCGAACTCCACCTTCTGGCCCTCGGCGAGGGTGCGGAACCCCTCGGCCTTGATGGCGGTGTGGTGGCAGAAGACGTCCTCGCCGCCGCCATCCTGCGTGATGAAGCCGAAGCCCTTCGCATCGTTGAACCACTTCACGGTACCGGTAGCCATTACTGGATGATCTCGTTTCTTCTCTGTGTTCGCGGGCGGCAATGAGGCCGCCCGGTCCCGGCCCGGAGTTGGGATGGGGAACGGCACGTTTACCTTGAAAGAAGCGTCCCGTCGAGCGCGTGGACCCAAAAAGGCCGTGGACCGGTTGGGGGGGGCGGTTGGGGGGGCGGTCGAACGGCCCAGCGGCGGCGCCTCACCTCCGCGTTGGCGCCGCGCACCCCGACGTGCCATAGAGGGTTCCATGGAAGGTGAGCTTTGCCGGATGTGCGGTGGCGACGGGCGCGTCGGCAACGCCCTGGGCGGCAGCTCGGCGACCTGCCCGAGCTGCCACGGCTCCGGCCGGCGGGCCGAGGCGTCGGCCGGCTTCCACGACGTCACGAAGACGAAGCCGTCGCACCACCGCCCGGCGCCCCAGGCCGCCGCGGGGCCGAAGGTCCCGATGACGGGGGAGGGCACGCAGCTCGCGCGCGAGGTGAGCGCCAGCACGGTCCTCGCGGAGGACGCGAAGACGCGGCTCATCGCGGAGATCGTGAACCACGAGAGCACGCACGGACGGTGCACGAAGACGTTCATCAAGAAGGTGCGGAAGCAGGCGCGCGGGGCGACCGGCGACGCGGAGTGACCCGGCCGTTGCCCGTGACGGCGCCGGCGCCCGACCGGGGAACCGGGTAGCTCGCGTCGACGCTCGAGCCGCCGGCTCCTACGCGTCCGCCGCCCCCGTGATCGTGATCCCGACCCAGCCCGCGCTCGCCCGCGTCGCCCCGCGGAGCTTCAGCTCGGCGAGCTCCTCGCGCGGCGCTTCCAGGAACGCGAGCTCAGCCCGTGCCTCGTGCCACGCGTCGCCGACGCGCCCGGTGACGAGGGACCGGACGTGCCGCAGCTCCGGCGCCCGATCCGGCCGGGTGAGGTCGGGGAACCCGAGGGTGCCGTAGGTCGGGCGGGCCACGAAGCCCAGCGGCTCCCCCGGCCGTCCCGTCAGCTCGAGGCGCGCCTCGACGAGGCGCCGATCCTTCACGGCGAGCGTGGCGCCGAGCCGGGTGCCCGCGCGGAGCGGAGCCGCGGCGGGGTGGTCGAGGGGCAGGGATCGCGTGAGCCACGTGCTGCCCATCTTCTTCGGCCAGCCCTGGAGCAGGCCGCGGAGCAGGGAGACGTCCTGGTCGACGTAGATGAGCGGGCAGAAGTTCGCGAGCGTCCCGTCCGGCCGCGTGAGCTCGAGGACGACGATGGTCTCCCGGTACTGCGACTGGATGGGGTCGAGGAGCTCGGAGCCGTCGGTCGTGGCCTGCCAGTCGGAGAAGTGGACGGTACCCCGGCCGGTCGCGACGCCGACGCTGCCCGGGACGAACCCGGCGGCGCGCGCCGGGTCGCACTCGAACTCGACGCTCAGGAGCCAGCCGGCGTAGTGCCAGGGGGGAGGGGGGACGAGGGAGGCGAGGCCGCCGGGGGTGTAAGGGGGCGTGAAGCCGTGGAGCATGGGGGACTCCTCGAGGCGGTGAAGCAGCGGTCCTAGCATGGGAGCTTCGCGGCGTGGCGCCGCGGATGGCATGGCCGCTGGAGTGGATCCGGATCCCGGGTGCGGAGGGGAGATGACGGTGAAGACGCAGAGGACGGCGCTGGTCACCGGCGCCAACCGGGGCATCGGGTACGAGGTCGCGAAGGAGCTCGCGAGGAAGGGCCTGCGCGTGCTCCTCACCGGGAGGGATCGCGCCGCCGTCGCCGCCGCGGCGGGCTTGCGCCGGGACCGGCCGCACCCAGCGCTCCCTCGGGACGGGCGCTGCGCGCCTCGCGCCGGTACGAGATTCCTTTCTGGAGGTCCGCCATGCCCGCGCTGCGCCATCTCATCATCGGAGGAGGAATGACCGGCCACGCCGCCGCGGCGGCGATCCGCGAGGCCGATCCGGAAGGCGCGATCGCGATGCTCGCCGCCGAGCCGGAGCGGCCCTACGCCCGCCCGCCCCTCACGAAGGGGCTGTGGCTGGGGAAGCCGGAGGAGAGCGTCTGGCTGTCGGAGGTGTCCGGGGTGGACCTCCACCTCGGACGCCGGGCGGTCGCGCTCGACCCGCACGCCCGGACGGTGAACGACGATCACGGCGAGGTCTACCGCTACGACCGCCTCCTCCTCGCCACCGGCGGCACGCCGCGACGGCTCCCGGTGGGCGGGGAGCGGATCCTCTACTACCGCACCCTCGCCGACTACCGGCGCCTGCGCGCGGTGCCCGGGCGGGACGCCGTGGTGATCGGGGGAGGCTTCATCGGGTCCGAGATCGCCGCGGCGCTGGCCCAGAACGGCAAGGCGGTGACGATGATCTTCCCCGAGGAGGCGGTCGGCGCGCGCGCCTACCCGAAGGACCTCGCCGCGTTCGTCACGTGCACGTTCGAGCAGAAGGGCGTGCGCGTCCTCGCGGGCGATGCCGTCGCCGCCGTCGGCGAGCTCGGCGAGCGGACGCTCCTGCGGACGGCGAAGGGCGAGGAGCTCGTCGCGGACGCGGTCGTGGCCGGGCTCGGCATCCGCCCGGAGACGGCGCTCGCCGACGCGGCGGGGATCCGCTGCGGCGACGGCATCGAGGTGGACGAGCGGCTCGAGACGAGCGCGCCGGGCGTCTTCGCGGCGGGTGACGTCGCGCGCTTCCCGTGCGCACCGCTCGGCGAGCGGATCCGCGTCGAGCACGAGGACGCGGCGCTCACGATGGGCCGCGCCGCCGGTCGCAACATGGCCGGCGCGAACGAGCCCTACCGCCACCTGCCGTTCTTCTACTCGGACATCTTCGAGCTCGGCTACGAGGCGGTCGGTCGGCTCGACGCGAGCCTCGAGACGGTGACGAGCTGGAAGACCCCGTTCCGCGAGGGCGTCGTCTACTACGTGGAGGGCGACCGCGTCCGCGGAGTGCTGCTCTGGGGGATCTTCGGTCAGGTGGAGGCGGCGAGGCGGCTCGTCGCCGGCGAGACGGAGGTGCGGCGCGACGCGCTCGCCGACGCGATCCGGGCGTGAGGCATCGCGACCCGAACCGTCATCTCGTCGAGCGCGTCTGCTACCCCGAGGGCGAGCGGGGGAACCGGCCCTGGCGAGCGTGCGGGCGGGCGGGTCCATACGAGCCGGCGTGGCGCGATGCACGACGGCGTCGAGCGCACCCGCTCGCGGTTGCGTCGTGAGCGGGCGGCGCCTAATGGCGTGTCCAGCATCCCGCCGGAGGCCGAGGTGCCCCGTCCCGCACAGCCCTGGCTCATCCGCGCGACCCACTGGGCGAACCTCGTCCTCCTCACCCTCATGGCCGGGAGCGGGCTCAGGATCCTCGTGGCGTATCCGTTCCTCGGTCCCATGGGCGATGCGTACGGCTGGTACCCGCTGCAGGGCGCGATCCCGCCCGCCGCCCTGACCGTCGGCGGCTGGCTCGCGGGGGCCCGCCACTGGCACTTCGCGTTCGCGTGGCTCTTCGTGGCGAACGCCGCGGTGTACGTCGGGTATCTCTTCGCGAGCGGCGAGTGGCGGCGGCGGCTGTTCTTCCCGCGGCGCGACGCGCGGAACGCCTGGGGCACGCTGCTCCACGACCTGCGGCTGCGCAGGGCCGCGCCCCCGTCCGTCGGGCTGTACAACGGGATGCAGCGGCTCACGTACACCGGCGTCCTGGTGACGACGCCCCTCGCCGTGCTGTCGGGGCTCGCCATGTACAAGCCCGTCCAGCTCCCGCGCCTGACCGCGCTCCTGGGCGGCTACGACGTCGCCCGCGCCCTCCACCTCCTCGTGCTCGCGGCGCTCGCGCTGTTCACCGTCGTCCACGTGCTCCAGGTGCTGCTCCATCCGCGGACGCTCGCCGACATGACCGTCGGCCGGGACGAACGGCCGGAGGAGGCCTCGTGAGCGGAACGACCCGGCGGGGCTTCCTCGCGAACGGGCTGCGCGGCGCCAGTCTCGTCGCGCTCGGGGGGATCGCCTGCGACAGCAGCCGCCCGCACGCGGGGTTCCTCGGCGCGATGGAGCGCGTGAACGAGCGGTTCCAGCGCGCGCTGTTCGACCCGAGCCGGCTCGCGCCCGAGCTCGCCGAGGATGAGGAGACGGACCTCGAGGCCTTCCCCAAGTACAGGATCTCGAGACGGTTCCCGGTCGCGCCCGCGGGGTGGGCGCTCGCGGTGAAGGGGCTCGTCGCGCGCCCGCTGACGCTCTCGCTCGCCGATCTCCAGCGCCTCCCGCGGACGCGCACCCGCGTCCGGCACCACTGCGTCGAGGGCTGGACGGCGGTCGCGTCGTGGGACGGCGTGCGGCTCGCGGAGATCGCGCGCGTCGCCGGCGCGGACCCGCGGGCGCGCTACGTCGAGTTCCGGTCGTTCGACTCCGGCTACTGGTCGTCGTGGGACCTCGAGAGCGCGCTTCACCCGCAGACGATCCTCGCCTACGGGATGAACGGCGCGCCGCTCCAGGTCGGGCACGGCGCTCCGCTGCGCCTCTACTCCGCCGTGAAGCTCGGCTACAAGATGGTGAAGTACCTCACCGAGGTGAGCTTCCTCCCCGTTCGCACGGGCGGGTACTGGGAGGATCAGGGATACGAGTGGTTCGCGGGCGTGTGAGCCTGCGAACGGTGCGCCTCACTGCTTCTCGATGACCCCGCAGGCGATCCGCGCGCCCGAGTTGCCGGCGGGATCGGTCTTCTCGTCGTCCGGGTCCGCGTGGATGACCAGGGCCGTGCCGTCGGGCCCGAACAGCGAGCCGTCGCCTTCGCCCAGGGTCGCGCCCTTCGCGGTGATCGTGGCCTTCGCCTCGCCGTTTCTCCCCACCGTGAGGTTCGGCATGTCGCCCGCGTGGGCGCCCTCGGGACTGTGGAGCCCGTGCTTCTTCCCGGCGGGGTTGAAGTGTCCGCCCGCCGACTTGAACTCGGGCGGCTCGCACTTCGCCACGGCGTGGATGTGTATCCCGTGCTTCCCGGGCGGGAGATGGGTGACCTGGACCTGCACCTTCACGCCACCTTTGGCCGGCGTGAACGTGGCGGTCCCGACGTCCTTGCCTTCCACGTTCTTCAGCACCGCCTTTCCCGACGGACCTGCGGCGGCGACCACGAGGGGAATGGTCAACAGCGAGACGGAGAGGGCTCGAAGCGTCATGGGGCCTCCATCACGAAGGGCGCGACCTCGGCGCGAGGTCACCGCGATCGCGGCAGACGCTACGGCGCCCCGGCCGTCCGGACGCGGTCCGGACGGGTGACGCCCCACGGACGCGCGCCGGGCGCTCCGAGGGCTTTGCCGCCTCGGAGCCCTCGCCCGCCTGCCCGTACGCGGAGGCGGCGCATCCCGAGTGGGTACGGCTCGAACGGGGGGACCGGCCCCTGAGCGGTCGGTCGGGCGTTGTGACCAGCCGGGACGAGGAGGAGACTGCGGCCTTCGAGCGGCGCGTCCGGAAGGCGCCGCCGAGCTCGCAGGGAGGCACTGTGAAGGTGCTCAGGCCGGCGGAGCCGTCCCCCGCTGCCTCGCCGAGGGCGGGGCAGCGCCCGCGGGATCGGTCCGACAGGCCGCGCACGCTCGAGCTCCCGCGCGAAGCGCTCCAGGGAATCATCGACGCGACGAGCGACCTCGTCGCCGCTCACGATCTCCGGCTCCGCTACACCGCGTTCAACGCGGCGTACCGCGCGGAGTTCGCGCAGATCTTCGGCGTCGAGCTGGAGCCCGGCGACAGCCTGATGGACGCGCTCGCGCACCTTCCGGGCGACCAGGAGAAGCTGCTCGACATCGTCCAGCGGGCGCTGCGAGGCGAGGCGTTCACCGTCGTCGAGTCGCTGGGCGACGAGCGCCGCGCGCGGAAGCTGTTCGAGATCCGGTACGTGCCGCTCCGCGACCGCCGCGGCAGGCTCGTCGGCGCCGCGCACGTCGTCCGGGACGTCACCGAGAAGCACCGCGTCGAGCAGGCGCTGCGCGAGGCCAACGCGACGCTGGAGCGCCGGGTCGCCAAGCGGACCGCCGCGCTCGCGGAGCGCGACGAGCGGCTGCGGACGCTCATCGAGAACTTCCGCGCCGCGATCGACCACTTCCCCGGCACGTTCGCCCTCTACGACACCGATCGCCGCCTCCGCTTCGTGAACGCGACGGGCCTCGCGAGGGCCCGCCTGCGCGCGGACGAGCTCGTCGGACGGCGCGAGGAGGACGTCCTTCCGCCGGAGAAGATCGCCGCCTACCTCCCGGCGCGCGAGCGGGCCTTCGAGACGGGAGAGATCCAGCGCGTCGAGTGGAAGCGCCCGGGACCGTCGGGAGAGCGCACGTTCGTCGGGACCTTCGTCCCGCTGAAGGACGACGAGGGCCGGACGCGCCAGGTGCTCGGGCTCGCGGACGAGATCACCGACCGCAAGCGCGCCGAGGAGGCGCTGAAGCGCAGCGAGGCGATCCTCGCCCACGCGGGCGAGATGGCGCACCTCGGCGCCTGGTGGATCGACATCGCGGACGCCGACCACGTCGAGCGGAGCGCGCTGCGCTGGTCGGACGAGGTCTACCGGATCTTCGGCTACGCGCCGGGCGAGGTGGCCGTCACGAACGAGCTGTTCTTCGCGCACGTCCCCGAGGAGGAGCACGCGCGCATCGACGAGGCCGTGAAGGCGGCGATGACGAGCCGGCGGCCGTACAACCTCGAGCACCGCGTCGTCCGGCCCGACGGCACCGAGCGGGTGGTGCTCGAGCACGCCGAGGTGGCCTTCGACGACTCCGGGCGGCCCGTCCGCATCCTCGGCGCCGTCCAGGACGTCACGGATCGCAAGCGCGTGGAGGAGGCGCTGCGCGAGGCGGACCGGCGCAAGAACGAGTTCCTGGGCGTCCTCTCGCACGAGCTGCGAAACCCGCTCGCCCCCGTGCGCAACGCGCTGTGGCTGCTCGACCACGCCGGCGGCGGCGCCGCGCGGGCCGAGCGCGCGAAGGAGATCATCAACCGGCAGATCGCGCACCTCAGCCGCATCGTGGACGATCTCCTGGACGTCACCCGCATCACCCGCGGGAAGATCCACCTCCAGAAGGCGCGGATCGACCTCGTCGAGCTGGTCCGCCGGACGATCGACGATCACCGGACGCTCTTCTCGGCGCGCGACGTGACGCTCGCGAGCCACCTCGCGCAGCTCCCGATCTGGATCGACGCCGATCCGACGCGTCTCTCCCAGGCGATCGGGAACCTGCTCCAGAACGCGGCGAAGTTCACGGACCCGGGCGGACACGTGGAGGTGACCGCGACGCGCGACGACCGGGGGATGGGGCTCGTCTCGGTGCGCGACGACGGGGTGGGGATCCCCCCGGCCATGGCGGGCAGGATGTTCGAGCCCTTCACCCAGGCGGACGAGAGCCTGCACCGGACCCGCGGCGGCCTCGGGCTGGGCCTCTCGCTCGTGAAGGCCCTCGTCGAGCTGAACGGCGGCTCCGTGGAGGCGAGGAGCGGCGGGCTCGGGCGCGGGGCCGAGTTCGTCCTGCGCCTGCCCCTCGCCCCCGAGCAGCGCGTCGTGTCGGGGGAGCCGCGGAGCGCCGGCGTCGCGATGTCCTCCCGTCGCGTGCTCGTCGTCGAGGACAACCCCGACGCGGCGGAGACGCTGCGCGAGATGCTCGAGCTGTGGGGTCACGAGGTCGCGGTCGCGCACGACGGCCGGGCGGGCGTCGAGAAGGCGCGCGCGTTCGCCCCCGACGTGGTGCTGTGCGACATCGGGCTGCCGGTGATGGACGGCTACGAGGTCGCCCGCGCCATCCGCGCCGATCCGGCGCTCGCGTCCACGTTCCTCGTCGCGGTGACCGGGTACGCCCTGCCCGAGGATCAGCGCCGCGCCGCCGAGGCGGGCTTCATCCGCCACCTCGGGAAGCCCGTGGCGATCGAGGTGATGGAGGAGGTGCTGGCGACGGCGCCTCGGCTCGGGGGCGACGCCGCGCGAACCGGATGAGCGCTTTCCGTGCGGCCTCCCCCCAAGGGAGGCGTCACGGAACTCTGCACCGCGCTGCACTTCTCGCCACCCGCCGATCCGGCCCGTAACGTCCCGGATCTGCTGGCCTCGTGGCGACGCCTCCCGGATCGCCGCTGCGATTGTCACCGCTTGGTGGTCCTTCGCGCGTTCTCGCACACAGCGGCGCGATCGAGGCAACCGTCCGCAACCCGTGGGCGATCCGTCGCGAGCGCCGGCCGGCGCGCGCGTGGCCCCGGGCTTGCGATGGAGAGAGGGCGAGAGGAGCAGCAGGGGCCTCGAACCAGCAGCCGGAAGGAGCACGCCATGATGTTCGCATTCGCGCTGGCCATCGTCGGAGCCGCGGTCCTCGGAAGCCTCGAGCTCGTCGCCAACGTCCACGAGCACCTCCACCCCACCCCCGGGCACGCGCACGCCCACACGCACTGACCGCAGCGATCGCGCCCTCGAGAGGAGACGGAGCACGCCATGACCCACGACTTCCTGTCCCTCTACACGGCCAAGGCGATGGAGTACGGCCTCGCCATCTGCTACCTGCTCCTCTTCATCCCGTTCTGGCGGTACGTGCAGGGCGGCAAGCGCGCGGCCGCGGAGCTGAGGAAGGCGCCCGGCGCGACGGCGGCGACGGCGGTGGCGCGCGCCACGGCGCGGCCGGCCGGCGCCACGGCGCTCCGGCCCACCGCGGGCTGGTTCCACGTGCCGGCGGGCGTGCACCTTCACCCCGGGCACACCTGGGCGCGGCTCGAGACGGACGGCCTCGTGTCGGTCGGCATCGACGACTTCGCGCACAGGCTCGTCGCCCCCGAGGGCGTGGACGTCCCCGCGCTCGGGACGAGGGTCGCGCAGGGCGAGCCGGCGCTGGCGCTCCGCGACGGCGGCGCCGCGGTGCCGATGCTCTCGCCGGTGGACGGGACGGTCGTGGCCGTGAACCCCGCCGTGAAGGGCGACGCCGCCGCGCTCGCCGACCCCTACGGCGCAGGCTGGCTCTTCAAGGTGGACGCCCCGCGGCTCGCCGCGAACCTCCGCCAGCTCCACGCGCCGGGGCCGGCGAACCGGATGCTCGAGTACGCGGGCGAGGCGCTCGTCGCGCGCATGGACCCGGAGCTCGGGCGCCTCCTGCAGGACGGCGGCACGCCGGTGCACGGGATCGCGCGGGCGCTCGCCGGCGAGGGGTGGGAGGCGGTCGCGCGCGAGTTCTTCCTCACCTGACCCCCGCCGCGTCCTCGCGAGCCGGCCTCACGCGCTCGCGAGCGGCGCGGGGGGCTCGAGCTTCCTCCAGCAGGCGCCGCACCGCGTCGCGGCTCGCATGCCGGCGCTCCCGCAGTAGGGACACGCCCGCAGCTCGGGCGGCGGCCCGAGGTCGAGGAACTCCACCAGCTCCGCCCACGCCGACAGCAGCGCCGTCGTGTCGGCGCCGGCCACATCCGGTCGAGCGAGGTGGCGAGACATCTCGCGATCGAGGGCTTCTACGATCGGTCTCAGCGTGTCGGTCCGGATCATGGTCCACCTGTGCCGTCTGGACGCCGGTGAGGCGAGCGGTCCAGAGGCGAGGAGTCGGTGGCTCGGCGCGGGTGGGCGGGTCGGGCAGGACGTCCGGTCGGCCCGACCACTCCAAGGGTATCCATCGAGGAGCGCTTCTGCGGCACGCGCTCGACGGAACCTCGGGCCAAATCCCCTGCCCGCCGTGGGCCCCGACGTTCCCACGCCGAATGTCGGGGGCTGCGGCCGCGCAGGCACTATGCCTCTCCCGAGCAGAATCGTGACGTCCTGCTCGTCGAAGAGCCCACCCGCGCCGAGCCGAGATCGCGACTCCCGCCCCTGGACCGCTCCGCAGTCCTGGCGTCCACGAGGGAGAACCGAGATGACGCATGCCGTGTGGGATCCGTCCGCGGGTGGTCCGATGGCACCCGAGCAGCGCCCGCCGCAGCCGGGGACGGTGCGGTCCGACGGAAGCGTCCGAGACCAGCGCTCGGTCGCCAGCGAGGGACCTTGCCCGACCGAGGTCGGCGGCGGCGCGGGCGGCGAGCCCGACGGCAGGAGCCTGCCGATCCACAGGGTGTCGTGGGATTGAGTCGCCGAGAGTGAACGCCATGACCGCTTACGACAGCACCAGCTTCTCCGCTGGGCAGGAGTCCGGGACGCGAGTCGCCGCGCAGCTCGCGCGCCTCGCCGCGCTCGAGCTCATCGACGACTCGCGCTGGTGGAACCGCTGGAGGCACCGGCTGATGGCGCGCGCGCTCGTCGCCTGCGCCGAGGATCTGGAGTCCGCCGCGGATGCGGGCGGGCGAGGCGACCGGGCGGAGAGGGAAGACGCGTCCGTCCTCCGGCCTGCCTCGTGGTCGCTCCGGGGCGAGGCGCGGTAGCGCCCCTTCCGCCCGCGTTTGACGGACCCGAACGCGGTCTTACGTTCGGTGACATCAAGAACTGACAAGAAAGAAGGAACAGTCATGGCAATGCTGACCCGATGGGACCCCTTCCGCGAGCTCGCCCGCGTGCAGGAGGAGATGAACCGCACCTTTGGCGACGAGCGCTTGCAGTTCCGCGCCGGCGAATCGGTCGGCTGGACGCCTGCGTGTGACATCTACGAGGACGGCGAGGAGATCGTCGTACGCGCCGAGCTGGCCGGCGTCGAGCCGAAGGACGTGGAGATCCGCTACGAGAACGGCGTGCTCACCCTGAAGGGCGAACGCAAGCTGGAGCTCGAGGAGAACCGCGAGAACTACCACCGCATCGAGCTGAGCTACGGCACGTTCACCCGCGCCTTCTCGCTGCCGGCGAGCATCGACGCGGAGAAGATCCGCGCCGAGTCGAAGCACGGCGTGCTCGTCGTCCACCTGCCGAAGAAGCCCGAGGCGAAGCCGAAGAGCATCCAGGTGAAGGTGAGCTGACGCACTCGGCTGCTGGTCGATCGACCGAGAGCTGGCGATGGGCCCCCGCTAGACCGGGGGCCCTCGCTTCGCTTCGGCGAGGCGAAGCGCGCAGGTCACCAGTACGCGTCCCCGTGGCAGTTCAGGTTCGAGCACTGGCGCGTCGAGGCGTTCCAGGTTCCGGTGACGGGGAGCTCGTCGCGGGTATAGTAGGTCCCGCCGAACGCGACGTCGTCGGTCCCGTTCACGTGGAGCGTCGCGTTCACGATGGCGCCCGCCGGGTCCACGACCGCGTTGTGGCAGATGTAGCAGGCGACGACGATGTTCATGGCGTGCGGCGCGTGATCGCCCGTCGCCGGCGGGTTCCCGTGGCAGGAGGTGCAGGTCACCTGGGTCGTGCTCGCCCAGTCGACGGTAGCGCCCACTCCGCCGGATGCACCTCCCGTGAACCGTCCGTGGCAGTACGTGGACGCACAGGTGGCGGAGGTGTCGCTCACGCGGGCGTAGGCCGCAGGCGCGCCGCCGCTCCGGGCGAGCGTGCCCGCAGCGAACTCCACCTCGGCGACGCCGTCCCCGTCGACGTGGGCACCGTCCGTGAGGACGTTCGAGCCGGCGCGATCCGGGTGGCACTCCGTGCAAACGACGGGGCTCGCGATGGTCGTCCCGACGTGCGAGGCGTGCACGCCGACCGGGACGTTCGTCGCGACCGACCGGCCCTGCGTGTCCACCGGTGGCGAGGCGGGGCCGGACGGAGAGGTGCCGTGGCAGAAGGTGCAGCTCGTCTGCCAGGCCGTGCCGCCGTGACAGCCGTTGCACGACGCGAGGTCGGTCCCGTGGCAGGCCTTGCAGGAGGCGAGGCCGACACGGTTCACCTCGTAGCCGTGCACGGTCGGGGCGGAGTAGCCCTCGGCGTGGCCGCGGCTCGCCTCGACCGTTCCGTCGAGGTGCGTCGTCGCGTTCACGGTCGACGGCGTGTAGCCGGTGTGGCACGCGCCGCAATCGTCGCTCGTGGTGTGCGGTGCCGGAGGCGGCGCGCCGTGGCAGCTCGTGCACTGGAGACCGGCGGTCGAGGACCACGCCGGGGTCGCCGCGGGGCCTCCTCCCAGCGTCGCGCCGTGGCAGTAGACGCCGGAGCAGGTGGCGGAGCCCGCGTTCCACGACGGCACCGCGCCGCCGGCGGTCGCGAGGCCCGGCATCGGCACCCCCACCGCGCCGTCTGCGTGATCGACGAGCGCCGGCACGTCATGGCACTCCGCGCAGGCGAGCGGAGCGCGGAAGGAGCCCGCCGCGAGGTGGGCGAGGTGTGCGCCCCCGTCGCCACCGCGCGTGGAAGCGGGCGGCGCCGCTCGCACCAGCGGATCGCCCTCGCGGGTCGGGTCGCCGTGGCAGGCGGTGCAGGCGTCGAGGTCCCCCCCCGCGTCATCGGCGGTCGGGCGCGTCCTGGCGCACGCCGAGAGCGCGAGCGCGGCGCAGAGGAGGGCGAGCGAGGTGCTCGTGGACGTCATCAGGGAGCCTCCGACGGCGTCGCGCGGCATGCGGTCGCATCCGGGCGCAGTCGATCCGGGCAGGAGAAGCAACGTGGGTGCCGGACGGACGGTAAACTCGGCGCGCCACGTTTCCGGCCGGAAGTCGCGACGGTGGAGCGTCGGCGCGGCCGCCGTCGGGCGGGACGAGCGCAGCGGTAGCGCTCGCGCCCTTCCCGTCGCAATCTTTACGTGTGGGGCTTTGGCTTCCCCGGCCGTCGGGCTGTGTTGAAAGGCGGGCTGCCGAGTTGTATGTTTTATTCGGAAAAGGGAATACGCAGCATGCCCGCCGCCCTGCATCCACAGCTCCGACCGGGACGGGTCTACCGGACGCGCGACCTCGCTGCCTGGGGAGCAAACGCCCCTCGGCTTGCGAAGCGGCTCGTTCGCGACGGCCGGCTCGTCCCTCTCGCCCACGGGCTGTTCGCGTCGCCGCGCCGCGGTCGGTTCGGGGTCGTCCCACCGACGGACGACGAGCTGATGCGCGCCTTCCTCGACGGAGCGCCGTTCGTGTTCACCGGGCCCGACCGCTGGAACGCCCTCGGGCTCGGGACGACGGCCCTGTTCGTGGCGCCGCTCGTCTACAACACGAAGCGCTCCGGCACCTTCGACCTTGGGGGTCGCCGCTACATCCTGCGCCGGGTCGCGTTTCCGAGCCGGCCGGCGCCGGAGTGGTTCGTCATCGACCTCTTGGAGAACGCGGATCGGGCAGGCGCTTCGCGGGAGGAGCTCGCCGAGGCGCTGGGCCGTGCCGTGGCGGGAGGCGGCTTCGACCGGGAGGCGCTCGGCGACATGGCGGCGCGATACGGGACGAAGCGGACGCAGGCGCTCATCCGCCGCGCGCTCCGGGAAGACGCCCGTTGAGCTTTCCGCACGACGACCTCGAGTTCGATGCGCTGCTCCGCATCGTGGCGGGCAAGCGGAAGCTGTCGTCGGCGCTCGTCGAGAAGGACTACTGGGTGACCCACTCGCTCTGGGCCCTGCACCAGCTCGGGGTCGAGATCTGGTTCAAGGGAGGGACCTCTCTCTCGAAGGGGTTCGGGCTCATCCAGCGGTTCTCCGAGGACCTGGACCTCAAGATCGAGCCGGGCGTGGCGAAGGCGCTTCCGGTCGTCGGAAGCTGGAAGAGCGAAGGGAAGAAGGCGATGGGCGAGCGGCAAGCCTTCTTCGCCGCGCTCTCGAAGGTGCTGCGGGTGCCCGGGGCCACGGTCTTGGTGGATCCCGCGTTCGAGGACCGCTCCTTCAGGAGCGGACGGTTCCGTGTCGTCTACCCCAGCAAGCACAGCGCCTCGCTCGCCGCGGAGATGAAGCCGTTCGTCCTCCTCGAGGTGGGAAGCGCCCGCGTGACTCCTTTCGTCGAGCGCGACATGACGTCGTTCGTGCACGATGAGCTCGACGCGATTGGCCAGCTCGGCGACTTCCAGGACAACCGCCCCCGCGCGGTGCGGTGCGTTCATCCGCTCGTCACGCTCCTCGAGAAGCTCGACGCGCTGCATCGCCGAGTGCCGCGCGCCGACGTGGCTCCGGCCACGTTCGTGCGCCACTTCGAAGACGCCGCCGCCATCATCGCGGTCGAGCGCGAGCTGCCGCCACTCGAGAGCTACGAGGGGCCGCGCGCGCTCGCAGAGGAGATGGTCGATCAGCGGCAGCTCGCCCGTGTTCCCAGCGCGGCCGACGACGCTTTCCGCCCCGACAAGGGCGACCGGTTCGGCGAGATCCGCCGTGCCCACGAGGCCATCGCGCCGATCTTCTGGGGCAAGCGGACGGACTTGGACGAGGCGTGCACGAAGATCCGCGGGTGGATCGCGAAGCGGGTCACGAAGGCCTAGGACGTTTGCAACCGCGGCTATCCATCGCCTTCTCGTACTCCACGGCCGGCTCCCGCTCGCGGTCTCAGGGGAACAGCGTGAGCCGCAGGCCCGCCGTCACGGTCGTGTGGAACCGCTCCCTGTCGATGTCGAACGAGCCGTTCGCGTCGTCGCCGCGCGCGTACCTGCCGAACGCGACGCCGCCGTAGAACCCGACGCCGA
The DNA here is from genome assembly GCA_963737085.1 of uncultured delta proteobacterium. Classification (GTDB taxonomy): domain Bacteria; phylum Myxococcota; class Myxococcia; order Myxococcales; family Anaeromyxobacteraceae; genus Anaeromyxobacter. The sequence continues at coordinate 35,864 of CAVTRR010000009.1, read as the reverse complement.
GGATCGGGCTCGTGCGGAGGTCGATGCCGGTCTGCAGCCGCAGCATCTCCCAGCCGCGGTAGCTGAACTGCTCGTCGTCGTAGTAGTCGTTCGCGGCGATCTTGGCCCACTCGAAGCCGGTGCCGGCCGTGAGCCACGGCGTCATGCGCGCGGCGGGCGCGAACGTGTAGCGGAGCAGCACCCCGAAGCGCGTCCGGTAGGCGTTGCAGCCGATGCCCACGGCGCGGCAGGCGTCGCGCGTCTCGCGGGCCGGCTCGCCGTAGCCGAGGTCGAGGTAGAGCCCGACCGCGAGGTGCCGGTCGACGCGCAGCCCGCCCTCGAGGTCGACGTCGAGCTGGGGATCGAAGACGCGGTCCATGTCCACCCCGTCCTCGATCTCTCCGTAGGGGAACGCGCCGGCGAGACCGAAGGCGAGGTAGAGCGAGCTGATCGGCCCGCCGGGCCAGGGCGTGGGGGCCGGTCGAGGCGGCGGAGGCCCGTAGCGCGGCGGCGGATAGGGCGGCGGGTAACGCGGCGGAGGCGGGTACTGCGGAGCCGGCGAGGTCGACGGCGGCGCCTGGGAGGGTGGCCGGGCCGGGGGCTCGGCGGGAGCCGGCGCCCGGGGCTGCCCGGCGCCGAACGTCGAGACGGAGCCGTCCGCGTACTCGATGCGGGTCACGTCCTTGCGCGGGACGCGGCGGAAGGTGCCGTCGGGGAGCTGGATGGAGATGGCCTCGGGCCCCTCCTCGATCACCGTGCCGACGACGCGGCCGCCGTCGGCCGTGAAGACCGTGTCGTGCTGCTGGGGGGCCGCTGCGAGCATCAGGGCGGCGAGGACGGCGAGCATGGAGGCCTCCGCGGAAGTCCGGGACTCGGTCTAGCGATTACCGTGCCGGTCCGCGCACGCATGCGCGTGCCGGTCATTGTCCGCCGCCATGCGGCAACGCTCCCGATCCCGGCCGTGTCGAGCCCCGGCCGGGGGAGGCGCTGGCGCCCACTGTCGCCGGCCCGCAACGCGCCGGCCCGCCACGGAACCCGCGCGGGACCGGCCGGCGCCGAGCGGGCGGTCCGTACCTTGGAAGGTCGTTCGACGACGATGGCGGCCGAAGGGCGCAGGTCCCACGGCGGCCGTGACGCTTGGTGAGTGCCCTGCTAGCGTATCCGCGTTCGCGAGGGTCCGCGAGGTCGCGGGGGGTTGCGTGCCGGAGCCCGACGCAGGGGCGGCGAGGGCGACAGGCGAGGCCGGCGCCGAACGCGTGGAGGCGCTCGTCCGCGCCGAGCGCGTCCGCGCGCTCTTCGACCGGAACGCGGTCGCGCAGGCGACCGTCTTCCTGAACTCCGCGATCGTCGTGGTGGTCCTGTGGGGTCACGCGGCGCCGGGGCCGCTCCTCGCCTGGGCGGGCGCGCTGTGGCTCGTCGCGGCGGGCCGCTTCGCCCTCGGGGTGGGCTACAGGCGCGCCGCGCCCCCGCCCGGCGAGACCGACCGGTGGGCGCGGTGGTTCACGATGGGCGCCGCGGTGAACGGCGTCGTCTGGGGGGCGTCCGCGCTCCTCGTCACGAACGGCGTGCCGCTCGCGCACGTCGTCTTCCTCGCCTTCGTCCTCGGCGGCATGGCCGCGGGCGCGGCGCTCAGCAACGCGAGCCGGCAGTCGGCCTTCCTCGCCTTCACCGTCCCCGCGCTCCTGCCGATCCTCGTGCTGCTGCTCTCCGGCGGGGACCGGTTCCGGGTCGGGATGGGCGTCCTCGTCGCGGTCTTCGGGATGGCCGTCTCGGCGATCTCGCGGTCCGGGGGCCGGGCGCTGGCCGAGGCGGTGCGCCTCCGCTACACGAACGCGGAGCTGACCCGCGGGCTCGCCGCGCTCAACGCCGAGCTCGAGGCCCGGGTGGCCGAGCGGACCGCCCAGCTCGAGGCGGCCCGGTCGCGGGAGCGCGAGGCGGAGCGGCAGTTCGCGAGCGCCGCCCGGCTCGCCATGCTCGGGTCGCTCGCGGCCGGCGTGGCCCACGAGATCAACAACCCGCTCACCTACGTGCGGTCGAACCTGAGCTACGTCCGCGAGGAGCTCGGCCGGTCCGGCGCCGACCCCGCCGCGCAGGGCGCGCTCGACCAGGCCCTCGCCGACGCGGGCGACGGCGTCGAGCGGGTGGGGGCGATCGTGCGGCGCCTCATGGACCTCTCCCGGGTCGAGACGGCCGGCGAGGCGCAGCCGGTGGACCTGCACGCCACGCTCGACCTGTGCGTGGACATGGTGCGCGCGGACGTGCAGCCGAAGGCCCGTATCGACCGCCAGTACGGCCCGATCCCGCAGGTGCTCGGGGACCGGACCCGGCTCGTGCAGGTGTTCCTGAACCTGCTCCTCAACGCGTCGCAGGCCGTGCCCGAGGGCGACCCCGCCCGCCACGAGATCCGCATCGCGACGCGCCTCGACCCCGACGGCGCGCGCGTGATGGTGGAGGTGTCGGACACCGGGCAGGGGATCCCGCAGGCGAGCCTCGCGCGGGTCTGGGATCCCTTCTTCACGACGAAGCCCGTCGGTCAGGGCGTCGGGCTCGGGCTCTCGATCTGCCGGAACCTGGTGACCGCGCTCGGGGGGAAGATCGCGGTGCGGAGCCGGGAGGGGGCGGGGAGCACGTTCACGGTGTGGCTCAGGGCGGCGGGGGTGGGGAAGGGGGAGGGGGCGGACGCGCGGGGCGCAGAAAGTAGTAGACCCTGACGGACACCCGGATGCCTTCCCCCCTCCAGACCGCGGTCGAGCCGCGGCGCGGCGCCTCCTCCGACCTGCTCCTCTTCGTCCTCCCGACGTTCATCTGGGGGACGACGTGGCTCGCGATCAAGTTCCAGCTCGGCGTGGTGGCGCCCGAGGTCTCGGTGGGGTGGCGGTTCGCGCTCGCCTCGCTGCTCCTGCTCGGCTGGTGCGGGTTGCGCCGCGTCCCGCTGCGCTTCGGCGCCCGCGACCACGGCCGGTTCGCCGTGCTGGGGTTCCTCCTCTTCGGGCTGAACTACGTGCTGGTCTACAAGAGCGAGCAGCACCTGACGTCCGGGCTCGTGTCCGTGCTGTTCGCGTTCCTCGTCTTCTGGAACCTGCTCGGCGCACGCGTCTTCTTCGGCACCCGGGCGCCGAGGGTGGTGATCCTGGGCGCCGTGCTCGGGGTCGCGGGGGTGGCGCTCCTCTTCTGGCCCGAGGTGGCGAGCGTGCGCGAGGGCGACGGCCAGGCCGCCGGGATCGCGCTCGCCGTCGTCGCGACGGTGGTCGCCTCTGGCGGCAACCTCTACTCGCAGTCGCTCTTCGCGAGAGGCGTCGCCGTCGTCCCGGCGACGGCCTTCGCGATGGGGTACGCGGCGCTCGCCATCCTCGCCTGGTGCGCGGTGACGGGGGTCCCGTTCGCCTTCGACGCGAGGCCCCCCTACGTCCTCTCGCTCGCGTACCTGTCGCTGTTCGGCTCGGTCGTGGCCTTCGTCTCGTTCCTCACGCTGCTCCGGCGCATCGGCGCTGGCCGGTCGGGCTACACCGCCGCGGTCATCCCCGTCACGGCGATGCTCGCGTCGACGCTCTTCGAGGGCTACCGCTGGTCCGCCGGCGGGCTGGTCGGAATGGCGCTCGTGCTCGCGGGGACGGTGCTCGTGCTCCGCGTGAAGGAGCGGGCCACGCGCGTCCCGGCGGCCTGACGGCGCGCCACCGAGCTTCGGCGCCTACCGCTGGGTGCGCAGGCTCGTCTTCATGAGGATGGCCCCCGAGGCCGCGTCGACGTACACCCGCGTCTCTCCGGATGGAGCTCGCGTGGTGACGTCGACCCTCCACGCGGGGCGGAGCGCGTTGCCGACGGAATACCAGCCGCGCTTCGCCCTGCGCTGGCTCACGCTGCCCTTGCCCACCGCGGCCGAGGCGGTCTCGAGCGCGGCGCGAAGCGGCAACGTGGCCGTGCCGGAGGGCTCGGCCGCGACCGGGCTCGCGTTGACGATGAAGATGCTTCCCCTCGCGTCGAACCCGACGACGACGTCCCCCTCGAAGACCGGCCGCCCGTCGACGGTGCGGACCACGCGCACGCGACGGCCTTCCTGCGTCCCCGAGAGCCGCTGGCGCGAGCCTATCGAGAAGTCCTCGGGGTGGGCCCGCAGGAGCCCGAGCGCCGACTCCACCCGGCTCGCCGCGCGCGCCGGCGCGGTGAAGCCGGTCGCCTGGACGATCTGCCCACCGTCGCTGCGGTGGACGACGGACCCCGGAAAGGCGGCCTCGAACGTTTCGCCGGCGGCGAGAGCGAGCGCCAGCACCGCCGCCGCGATCACGGCGAGGCCTTCGCCCGCCGCCTCGCCATGGCGAGCAGCGCGATGAGCGCGAGCGCCCCGGAGGTCCCTCCGCCGTGGCTGCAGCCGCCGCCACCCCCGCTGTCGTTTCCCGGGTCCGCTCCCGACGTAGGTGAAGCTGCCGGAGAGCGTCGCCGTCAGCCCTCGCCCGTTGTGGACGACCACGTCGACGGCGCCCGGGGAGTGCGCCGGCGAGACCGCCGTCAGCGACGTGGTCGAGCGGGCGGTGATGCTCGCGGCGGCGCCGCCGAACGTCACGGTCGTGTTCGCGTCGAAGTTCGTCCCGGCGAGGACCACCTCGGTGCCGCCGGCCGTCGGACCGCTCGCGGGCGAGAGCGAGGCGAGCGCGATGGCCTCGCCCCGGTACGTGCACGTGACCGGGGCGGGGTAGACCGGGCGCGAGGCCATCCCCGTCGTCCCCGCCTCGAGCAGCACGATGTCCGGGGTCTCGCCAATGGCAGCGGTGTTGTCGCTCAGCACGTACAGGACGGCCGGCCCGGCGAGTGTCGCGTCGACCCTCGACTTCGTCCCGGAGCACGAGCCGAGCGGGAACGGCCCGTACGTCGTGGGGGCGCCCGTCTCGACGGTCGTCGCGCTCGACAGGTCGGGGTTCAGGATCCGCACCGGCTGCCCGATACGAGCCCAGAAGTAGCCGCCGCGGTTGAGGCCGCTGCACAGGGTGAAGGAGGTGGTCCCGGTCGCCTGCACGGCGAACTGGAACGATCCGTACCGCAGGCGGACGTAGGAGACCTTCTTCTCGCCGGCGTACACGGGGAAGGTCCGATCGCACGTGGCGAGCTCGTGCCGCTGGGCCACGCACCGCACGTAGGCGGCGACGTTCGGGCGGTCCGGGTAGAGGGCCTGGGCGACCGCCGCGGCGCTGTCACCGTAGGTCGCGAGCGTCGGCGACGTCCCCGCCGCGAGCTGGAGCGCTCCGTACTGGATCGCGTCGCCCGCGTCGCACCCGCCGTCGCACCCGACGACGTCCTTCAAGCCCTCGTGCATCTCCCAGAAGAACCCGTTCCAGATCTCGCCGTCGTCGTGGGCTTCGCCGTCGAGGCCGTCCACGGCGGTCGAAAGCCCGAGCTGCCCCGTCGCGACGCCCGTGCCGCGGCAGGTCTTCCGGTTCGCCATGTCTCGCATGAACGGCGGGGGAGCGGAGGTGGCCATCCAGTTCCCGACGAAGTACCCGAGCTTCGACTTCCCCGTCGCCGCCACCGTCAGCGAGTCCGCCGTGCCCTCGTTCACGGCCGCCGGCTGGTCGACCGCGCCCGCCGCGTCGAGGCCCAGGTTGAAGCCGCCGAACTGCGAGACCACGGCGTGGGTCAGCTCGTGGTAGGCGACCGACGCGTCGTAGGCGAAGTCGAGGCGAGTCCCCTGGCCCAGGACCATGCCGTTCAGCAACGGACTGAAGTACGCGTTGTCGAACGGCTGCCCGCCGTCGTAGGCGTTCACGAACACGGGAAGCCCGGCGAGCGTGTCCGCGCTCGCCGGGTCGAGATCCTTCAGGAACGTCACGTGCCGATCGATCTGGTAGTAGGCCATCACGGCCGCGAAGTCGTCCGTCGGCGACACGTTCAGGAGGTCCGGCGGGAAGTCGTACGCGTCCGCGGTCGGGCGGGCGTTCTGGTCGCAGGCGGCCGTGGTGCCCTCGGTGCTCGGCGCGGTGGTCCCCCGGCAGTTGTAGACGCGCGCCTGGCTGCCGGTGAGCGTCGTGGCGCTCGTGAGGTTCGGCAGGGTCCGCAGCGCCGTGGGCGCGCACGAAAAGTACCTTCCGTTCCCGTCCATGGCGCAGAGACCGCCGCCCGCCAGCTCCACGGGCGAGAGATCGTAGACCCTGCCCGTCGCGCGCTGGATGAGATCCGCGACCATGAGCACGCGCCCGTCCTCCGCGTCCACGAGCACCTCCCAGGCTCCCGTGGGAGCCACCGTGGAGAGGCGGGCGCGGTACGCGGCGCGGGTGGTCGACCCGTTCGACCACCAGCCTCGGTCGACGAGCGTGCCCTCGACGCCGGCGGCCGCGTGGAGCGCCGCCCGGGCCCGCTCGCCCGCGGCGCGCTCGCCGAGGAGGAAGCGTCCCGACACGGTCTCCGGGACGTCCCGCGCCGCGACCCCGACGATCGCGCGGCTCGCGTCGACGGCGAAGTTCACGCGCGCGCCGTACACCGGCAGGCCATCGACGGTCCGCTCGAACGAGACGATCCCCGGGAGCCCTGCGGCAGGGGAGGCCCGCAACACGAGCCCGTGGCGGCCTCCGACCCCGAACGCGGAGGGATTCTGCCGCACGTACAGCCGGGCCGCGTCCGTCGCGTCCGGCAGCAGCGGCGGCGCGACGGGCCCCGAGGCGTGAAGGACGCGGCCACCCGGGCTGCGGTGGACCACCGGGCCGTCGGAACCGACTGCGCACGTGACCGAGAGTGCCAGCGCCAGGATGTTCACCGAGTGACCTCGCCCTTCCGTGAATGAGACGCGAACGCAAATGCGCCGGAGCAAGCGACTGCGATGCGCCAGGGTCGCCGAAGCACGGACACGGCTTCGCTCCTGCCTCTTGGTGGAGCTGAGTTTACACGCAGAGTGGCAGAGAGCGAGAGCCTGGCGACAGCGGCGTTTAGCGTCCCAGGTCGCCGAAGCACGGACACGGCTTCGTCCTGCTCTTGGTGGGACTGAGTTTACACGGAGAGTGGCAAAGAGCGAGAGCCTGGCGACAGCGGCGTTTATGCGCAGGGGTTCAGGAAGGCGCCCCCGCGAACGTCGGACACGAGGGCTTCGTGGAGCGCTGCGTCCTGCTCGAAAGAGGGAAGGGGTGCCCGGACACCACGGGAACGGTCACCTACGGCGGATGCGGCCACAGACGGGCGCCCGGGCGAACCCGTCTAGCCGTCGGGCCACACGCGTACACACGTGGAGCTGCTCCGTCGTTCCTCGGCTCCGACATCCAGCTGCGCGACGCACGCTGCAGCCGAATGGCTGTCACGCAACGCAGCCTCGCTCCCGGCGAATCCCCGGCCCCCCGAGGCGATGGCGATGGAGGCAGGGGCGCCGCTCTTCACGCTGCCTACACGGCGCGCGGCGAAGGCCTAGGACGTTTCGAACCGCGGCTGGCCGTCGCCCTCTTCGTACTGCACGACCGGCTCGCTCTCCGCCGTCGCGGCCTCCGACGTCCTCCGCTTCGTATCCCCGAGCGAACCCGGACCGTCGTCGGTCACTTGCTTCGGGGGCGGTGCGGCGCCGGGCAGGAGCGGTACCCGTGCTTTTCGTCCCACTGCTGGTGATAGGGCTCCGCGATCCAGAACGGTCCAGCGGGCGCGATCTCGGTGGTGATCCGGTCCGCGAGCCGGGCCTGCTCCGCGTCCCTCGAGGCGAGTGCAGCCGCCTGCTGCTCCGGTCCGAAGGCGAAGATGGCGGAGCGGTACTGATGGCCGCGATCCGGGCCCTGCCGATCGCCGCTCGTGGGGTCGTGTGTCTCCCAGAAGACGCGGAGCAGCTCGGCGTACCCGACCTTCGTCGGGTCGAACTCGAGGAGGACCGACTCGGCGTGACCGGTGAGATGCGCGCTCACGTTCTCGTAACTCGGGTCCTTCTCGTTCCCTCCCGTGTAGCCCACCGCCGTTGCGACGACGCCCGGAACCCTCCGGAAGCGCTCCTCGACGCCCCAGAAGCAGCCCTGCGAGAAGATCGCGAGCTGGTTCCCGGCGGACGCGACGAGCGCCGTCCCGTGGCCCACGTTTCCCGGCTTCGTCCCGACGCTCGGGTTCCCGATCATCTGGTCTCCTGTACGATTCGACCCGGCGGGCGCCGCGAAGCGCGTTGCGGCAACGAAGACCGTCGCGAGGACCGCCAGGAGGAGCGCAGCTCTCACGGGCTTCGCCTCCCTTCCTGCGCGGCGGCCTGGAACAGCCTCAGGTACTCGCCGTACCCTTCAGCGGCGAGCCGCTCGACAGGGACGAAGCGGAGCGCGGCGGAGTTGATGCAGTAGCGGAGGCCCGTGGGGGCGGGACCATCGTCGAAGACGTGGCCGAGGTGAGAGCCCGCGTTCCTCGAGCGGACCTCGGTGCGGGGAAGCAGGAGCAGGTGGTCCGTCCGGGTGGTGACTGCGGACGAAACGAGTGGCTTCGTGAAGCTCGGCCAGCCCGTCCCCGACTCGAACTTGTCGAGCGAGCTGAAGAGAGGCTCGCCGGAGACGACGTCCACGTAGATGCCGGCCCGGTGCTCGTTCCAGTAGGCGTTGCGAAACGCCGGCTCCGTGCCCTCGTGCTGTGTCACCTCGTACTGCTCGCGCGTGAGGCGCGTTCGCAGCTCCTCGTCGGATGGCTTCGTGAAGGTCGACATCTGCGCGGTCTCCTGGGTGCCGTGTGAGCGCCGGTCGTTCTGCGCCTCGTCCGCTCGGCTGCAGCCGATGCAGGCGAGCCCAGCGGCCACGACGAATGCGCCGCCGACAGCCCTCCTTCGACATCCCGAGCTCATGCGTCCGTTGCTCTCGTGGACCGACGCCCCTGAGATGGTTCGGATCCGCGCGAGCCGCCACTGTTGTTACGCGCAGCCTGCGTAACCTCCTCGCGCCGCGGCGCGGGGACGACGGGGCCGTCTTCGGATGGACGGCGCGATCAGCGGTGACCGCGGCCGCGCCCGTCGCCCTTGCCCCTGTCCCCGCCGCGCTGCGGCTGGTCCGGTGAGCGCCGGTCGTGCCCGGCGCGCGAGCCGACCGGGTCCCCGTAGTGCTGCTGCGTCGCGACCTCGCGCGGGCGATACCCGTACCGCGCGGATCGGATCGCTCGCTGCTGCTCCGGCGCCTGAGGATACCGTTCGCCCGAATAGCGACGCTGGTAGGCGGGCAACGGGGCGGCGCGCGGGACGGAGCGGCGGTCCCACCGGTCCCAACCGGCTCGACGGACCTCCCAGTCGTGGCCCCAGCGTTCGCGCCAGCGCGGCGGCGCGTCCGCACGCCAGCCGCGGAAGTAGGGCGGGGGCACGCGGTAGTAGCGCACCGGGACGCGCAGGACGAACACCGGCACCTGGTCGGGAGCGACGAGGGACCAGGGCCCTGCGTACCAGCTGCTCACGTACCAGCTGTCCCCGTGAAAGACCCAGTACGCACCGTCGTAGAAGAAGTAGTTCGAGCTCGCTCCCGGAGCGTAGTAGACGGGATACCCCGGGACGGGGACGAGGTGCGGATACGCAGGCACGTGGATGCCGATCTGGACGCCCGGCAATGCCACGCCGACGCCGAGGTGGACGCTGACCTGGGCCTCCGCCCGGGACGCGGAGCCGAGCAGGATCGACACGGCAACGAGCAGATGGCGCATTCGGTCCTCCGAGTTCTCAATCGAGCACGACGGTCATCCTGGAGCATCTTCCGCGCCAGCGACGACTCGCGAGCGAGGACGGGCACTTGCGTCGCGCCTCGGATGAGGCTCGTGTGCCCCCGGGCAACAGGCTCCGCGCGCGGGCGCCCTCCGCGCCATGTGAGGTAACGAACGCCCGAACCGCCGGGCTCAGATCGGCCACGCCTCGCGGCGCCATCCCGCGTCCCAGAACATCCACTCGTAGCGCGAGGTCGTCACCACGTGCTCGCGCATGGCGGCCTGCTCCGCGACGCTGGCGCTCTCGCCGACGCGATCTACGAGTGCGAGGACGTCGGCGACGATCTTGCCGAACTCCTCCCCGCCATACGTCGCGATCCAGCGCGCGTACAGCCGATCCGGCGACGAGCGAGCGAGCAGCGCGGTGCCCACCTCCGCGTAGATCCAGTAGCAGGGCAGGACCGCTGCGAGCCCCTCGGCGAAGGAGCCCTGGTGGCAGGACCTGAGAAGGTACGAGGTGTACGCGAGCGTGGTCGGCGCGACGGGCGTGGCCCGGACCTGGCCGTCCGTGATGCCCATCTCACGGAACAGGCCGGCGTGGAGGGAGCGCTCGACCTCGATCGCGCCGCGAGCGTGCGCGGCGAACATCGAGATGGCGTGCTCGTCCGGCGCCTTCGCGCCGACGAGCGCGAGGGCGCGGGCGTAGTCCACGAGGTAGTGTGCGTCCTGCACGACGTAGTAGGCGAACACGTCGCGCGGAAGTGATCCGTCGGTGAGTCCCGCGACGAACGGGTGCGCGAGGATCCGCGTGAAGGTGTCCTGCATCGCGGCCCACATGCCGGAACGGAACGTCGTCGAGCCCATCGTCCATCCGTCCATGGCCCTGCGTGGCGTCGAGGTTGCCCTCCATGGCTCACCTCCACGCGGCGGCGTGGCGCCGCCGAGGCTGTGGATAACGGCTGCGCCCGGCTTGCACTCGACGAATCAGAGGCGCCTGTCGGCGTGTTCGAGGGCATCGACACGTCTCATCGCTTCCTCACGGTGACGTGCGGCGAGCGCGGCGCGAGAGTATCGAGGACCGCGATGAGGTGGGCGTCCTCGCTCTCGCGCCGGTCGGGTACCCGTGAAGCCTTCGCGGAGGCAGCGCAGGCGCTCGAGGTGCAGCTCGGGGGCGGGGCGCCCGACCTGCTCCTCGCTTTCGCCTCGAGCGAGCACGCAGGCGAATACGAGCGGATCGCCGCGCTCGCGCGAAGGCGCTTCCCCGCCGCGCTCGTCGCCGGCTGCACGGCCGGCGGTGTCATCGGGGACGCACACGAGGCCGAGGAGGGGCCGGCGCTCTCGCTGACCGCGGCGGCGCTGCCCGGGGTCGCGCTGTCCGCCTTCCATCTCGACATGACGTCGCTGCCGCCGGCCGAGGCGGGCGCACGCGCCTGGCGCGCCCTCGTCGGCAGGACGCCCGAGACGCTGCCGAAGCTCCTCCTCCTCGCCGATCCGTTCACGATGGACGCCCGCGGGCTGATCGCGGGGCTCGATCTCGCTTACCCCGGCGCGCCCAAGTTCGGCGGACTCGCGAGCGGTGGCGTGCGGGCGGGAGAGAACCGGCTCCTCCTCGGGCGGGACGTTCATCGGAGCGGCGCCCTGGGAATCGCCTTCTCCGGCGACGTCGCGGTGGAGACGATGATCGCGCAGGGCTGCCGCCCGATCGGCGCGCCCATGATCGTGACCCGCTGCCACGGCGCCCTCCTGCAGGAGCTCGACCAGCGCCCGCCGATGAAGGTCCTCGCCGAGCTGTACGGATCGCTCGACGAGCACGACCGCGCGTTGATGCGGCACTCGCTCTTCCTCGGGATCGAGATGAGGGCGGACCGCGTCGAGTACGACCCGGGCGAGCTCCTGGTCAGGAACATCGTCGGCGCCGACGAAGAGACGGGTGCGCTCGCCGTCGGCGCGGAGCTCCGGCCGATGATGGTCACGCAGTTCGTGCTCCGAGACGCACGGACCGCGGAGGACGACCTACGGCGCATGCTCGGGCACCGCCCCTTCGCGGCCCCGCCCGCCGGCGCGCTCCTCTTCTCCTGCGTTGGTCGCGGCGCCGGGCTCTTCGGCCGCCCCGACCACGACACCGCCCTCTTCGAGGAGAAGCTCGGGCCCACTCCGCTCGGCGGCTTCTTCTGCAACGGGGAGATCGGGCCCGTGGGTGGCACGACCTTCCTCCACGGCTACACGAGCGCCTTCGCGATATTCCGGGAGCAAGCCGCCACGTGAATCGCGCAGGCGACGAGCTCAACGCTCGCGTGCATGCGTGAAAGGCACTGGTCGTCGAGCTCCGGTGGCGCCCCCGGAGCGTCCGCGCCGCGCACGTTCGGTCCGCGCAGCGGACGTGTTCGGTGGTGCAGCCTGCTCAGTGAAGCCCACCCGCGCTGTTTCGCTCGAGCGCGCAGCATCTCTTGTACTTCTTGCCGCTGCCGCAGGGACAGGGCGCGTTGCGCTCCGGGTGCGGTATCCGCCTCGCGGGCTTCTTCGCAGGGGGCTCGGGCGGGAACGGGTCCGGAAACGGCACCCACAGTCGATCCGCCTCTTCGCCGATCCTCTCCAGGCGCGCGCGCTGTGCTCCCGTGAGCGTTCCTCCGAGCAGCTCGATGGCGTGGGCGATCTGGGTCAGGATCTCGGCCGCGCAGATGGCACAGTCGGCCTTCGCGACCAGCTCGTCCGAGTCGAAGGCCCGGACGAGGTCCGGGATGGCGCGCGCGTCGCCGTGCCTCGCGAGACAGGCGGCGGCACCGACGGGATTCTCGTCCAGCAGTCGAATCAGGGCCGCGAGGATCCGATCGTCGCGAAGCCCCGTTCGGACGAGCGCCATCGCGACCAGGGTGCGCGCGGTGCCGTCCGGGGCCGCGTGGAACGAGGCGAGGAGTGCGTCCAGGGAGGGCGGCGTCGTGCGGGTCGGCATGAGAGCTCCGGCGTGCGGGTGAGCTGGGACGCCGTCCAGCGTCCCGCTCGCGGACGCCGAGTCCGCGGACCGGACGGCGTGCCCGCCGCCGTTCAGCCATTCGAGGCGCGGACGACGCGGACGCCGGAGCGGTGAGCAAGAGTCGTGCGAGGGCGGGGGACGCGGGGCGCGGACAGCTCGATCAGCGCCAGGGGAGCCAGCGAGGCAAGGGGCGATTCAGCGTGACGGGCTTGCCGAGCTCGAACTCGGCGACCTTCCGGAACGGCTCGAGGAGGTCGCTGTTGTCGAACACGAGCACGTGCGGCAGCTCGCGGATCGCGCGGGCGAGATTCTCGAGCGTCCGGGGGTAACGCGCGACGAGCTTCTCCGTGGGCACGTCGTGCCCGCCCTGGAGCACGCGCATCGCGACGCGCTCGTCGCACAGCTCCGGCGAGTCGAGCCCGACGAAGCAGAGGACGACGGCGTACCCGCGCGCGCTCGCCCGGCGCAGGAACTCGAGCTTGTCGCCGACGGGATCCGAGAAGACCGTCTCGAACACGAAGCTCTCGCCCTGCGCCACCAGCACCTCTCGGAGCTGCTTCGCGACCTCCGCCGCCTCGTAGGCGTCCACCTCGAGCTCGCGAGCGAGGTCGTCGGCGTTCACGAACCGCAGCCCCACGCGCTCCAGGTGCGCGGCGTAGAACGTCGTCTTGCCGGCTCCGTTCGGCCCCGCCACCGCCACGACGATCGGGCGGGCGTCGAGCGGCGACGTCACTGGAGCGAGACGGGCCGGAACTGCCGGTTCACGAACCGACCGATCGTGCGCGTTCCGTCCTCATCGATCTTCACGATCAGGCCCGGCCGGTCCGCGGCGGGCTCGAAGTGAGGATACGGCCGCGATGCGAGCTGCGCGCGGACGCGCTCGCGTCCGCTCGGCGTATCGACCGAGCTCAGCGCGGCGGACAGGGGGACGGCCTCTCCGCGCTGCTTGAGCCTCAGGACGGTCTCGGTGCGCAGCACCGACTCGACGGCGCGCCCCAGGCGCGCCCAGAACTCGATCTGGCCTGCGATCGACCGCTCGGACGTCTCGCCGACGACGCGAGCATCCAGCACGAGGTTCTCGGAGAGCTTGACCGGCTGTCCCATGGCTCGAACCGTAAGGTAGCATTTTGCTACCTCGGTGCAAGGCCAGGTTGGGCGCGGCGAAAAGTCGCCTGACAACGCGAGGTTAGCCTTCGCATCCGCCCGAGCCCGAGCTCGAACCTCACCGTCTCCAGGCGTCCAGACCGAGGGGCACGCCCCACTTCGCGGGGACGAGCGTATGCCGGGCGAGCGCGACGATGCCCCCGTGCGGCGACCAGATCGCGCCGCCCGCGATGAGCGCCCGCCCCTGCGTGCCCGCCGACCACGCCGTCACGACGTGCGGCTCGCCGGCGCGGACCGGCCCCGAGCGCGAGACCGCGAAGCGGCCGGTCACGATTCGTTCCGCGGAATGCGCCGGGGCCGCGAACACCAGCGCCATGATCGTCGGGCAGTCGAGGGCGGCCCAGACGAGCTCGGCGCGGACGCTCCCGCTCCCGTCCGCCCACGCCGGGTGCGGGGTCCATGCCGCGGCGACGAGATCGCGACCCGCGACGGGCCCAGCGAACAGCCGGAGGCCATCGCCGTCCTCGCGCTCGATGCCACACGTGACACAGCGAGGAAACGGGTGCAGGAACTCGCGCGAGCGCTGCAGCGAGCGGCCCGAGGCCGCGACGCTCTCCTCCCAGGACACGGGCGAGGGGACGTCGAGCGCGACGCGCGCGGGCGCCGTGGACGCGAGGAGCTCTTCGCCCTCGAGCAGCGCGGAGGCGCCATCCTCCGCCTCCTCGAGGCGCAGCCGCCGTCCCGTCCTCACGGGGCGCCTCAGCGTCACCTCGGCCGAGACGGCGCCGCGCGCGAGGATGCCCCCGACGTAGCCCCCGAGCGCGACTCCCGGAATGCCCTCGAATCGTTCGTCGATCTCGATCGTCTGGGACGCGGACATGCTCGTGGATGTGGCGTCAGCGGCGCGGCGATTCAACGGAAATCGTGGCGCCCGCGCGAGCGCCGGGGCAGGTTCGCCGTGTGCGCGGCGATCTCCTGGGCCGGCTCTCGCGATTGCGCGACGTGCTCGCGCCCGGCGTGCGCGTCGTGTTCGTTGGCATCAACCCTTCGATCGCGTCGGGCCTCGCGGGGCACCACTTCGCGAGCTCCGGAAACCCCTTCTGGCGGCTGCTTCACGCGGCGGGCTTCACGCCGACGCTGCTGCGGCCAGAGGACGACGCGGAGCTCGCTGAGCTCGGCCTCGGTCTCACTCACGACGGCCGCGAGTACGACGCCGGCTTCCGCGCGCTCGTGCGGAAGCTCGAGGCGCTCCGGCCCGCAGTCGTCGCCCTCGTCGGCGTGTCGCTCGCGCGGCTCGTCCTGCCCGCGAACCCCGAGACGGGCCCGGGACCCCGGCGCGCTACGCTCGGCGGCGCCCGCGTCTTCGTGCTCCCGAACCCGAGCGGCCGGAATGCGGCCTTTCCTGGGTTCGAGGACAAGCTCGAGTGGTTCGTCGGGTTGAGGGAATTCGTCGAGGTGGAGATGCCAGGCGGCCTTCGGATTCGTAGACGTCACCCTCGGTGAACCGCAGGCGGGCGTACTTACAGTAACTTTCATGGAAACCACGTGGTTGCAGCGAGTCCGGTCGCGTGCAACGGGGAACCCCAGGGTTCCCGAGTGCACGCGATCGATGAATGAGATCTGAATGAAGTCTCCACTCCTGTGCTGAGCCCGGCGCTGGTGTTGCTCATTCGAAGTTCCCCTCCGCCGCCTGTGCGATCGCTGCCCGAAGTCGCTGGACGATGTGGAACCGGTCCTCTTCGTACGCAGCGAGGGCGATGTGCAGGGTCTCATTCAGATAGCCGAAATAGGATTCCGCCTGCTTCGGATCGAGCGCTGCTTCGAGGTCAGGGCCCTCGCCAGATTCAGTCACAGGAGTGCCTGGGTTATCGAAATCAAACACGATCTTCCCGCCTTTGACCTCTTTCGACAATTCGCGCCGTACGCTGACGTTGTGGCGCTCGTGTTTGAAGTGCATCAGTTCGTTGCGGAGGGAGTGAACCCACACAAGGCCCTGCAGTGGCGGTATTCCGACAGCTAGGGCAGGCGTAACGCCAAGGTTGGACGCTAGAGCCGACCACTTCTCCCCGGGCCTTCCCTTCTCGATCCGGGACCATTCTTCTTTCGGAACGAGTGGACCGAGGAGGCGGTTCACGAGCGCCTCCGAAGCGGCGGCCGTGAGGAACAGCGTCATCATGGTCGCTGCGTGGCCTGGTTGCCCAGCCGCCTGCCTCGCGAAATTTGCGGCGTGCAGGTACAGCCACAGGGGGATTCTGTGTCTCGGTCTCCTCAACGATGTGGAGCCTGGTGGCAGCGACGTTGATCGTGACCCTCCCACCGTCCTCCAACTCCTGGACTATCGCCGGAATGCCGTCCTGGTTAAGGTGGCAGTTCTTGTACTTCCTGCCGCTTCCGCAGTGGCACTTGTCGTTACGGCCAAGCTTCCGGATCATCGGTCTAACTCGTAGCGCGTGAGCAGTCTCCCGGACGTGCGCCGACTCCGATCGGGCCCTCGGGAAGGAAATCACGAGCCACGACGAGCTGACACTCGGGCGCGCCTCTCGCGTCCCGGTCTAGGCGTGGGGGACCCCAGGCGTCACGCCGAACCGGCGGACATACGAGCACTCGGGTAAGTGCCCTTCGTTCGGGTAACGGGCGCAATCAGGGCACCTCCGCGAGCCAGCGCCGTCAGGCGCACCCCACCCGTCGCTCGCGAGCAGGGTTAGGCATTTGGGACAGGTGATGCCGTGGCGCCCGACAGTCGTCGGGCTGTAACGATCCCGCTCCGCCTTCGTAAGACCCATGATGTTCGCGCCGCACAGGGTGCCGAGCGGCGTGCCGCGGTCGGACACGAGAGCGCTCCGCACGTTCTTCTCTCGGACATACCAGCTTCTTACGCGCTCTCTCTGACACGTCGTGCGAACATCCGCAGGGGTACGCGGTCGTGCAGATTAACGCCCCGGCAACCCTCGATCTGGTGAAGCTCGACCATTTCGACACGACGGAAATCCCCCCGTACTCGCCGCCGTTCCAGGAACGCGCGCCATCAATGGGGATCGATCTTCGAAGGCGCACCGTGTTGCGGGGCGACTCGAAGTCGCTGCTGCAGGCGGCCGCTGCGTCGACGCTCGCATTCGAGGGAGCGTGACCATCCGGCCCGAAATGGACTGCTGCGGGATCACTTGAATGCGGCTTTCCCCTTATCTTGAAAGTCAGCAAGCGCTCTGACTCGGCGATAGAGCGAGAGCAGGATCTTCAACGAGCGGTATGGGTGCCCGGTCCTAGCGTGAAGTTCCGCAGCGTCCGGCATCCCGAGTCCAGGCGGTCGTGTCGGCGCAGTATTCGATGTTTTGAGTTCGGCTCGTCTAAACTCGAGTGCTTTCCGCTTGGCGTCGAGCCGCAGAAGCTTCCGCCGATCCGTGAGCCCCTTGACTATGTGAGTGTAGGTGCTGTCGCCTTCTCGTATGGCGGCGGCAACAGCGTTTACGAACTGCCTGACGGCGACCGCAATAGTAACCGCAGCAACACTGAGTCCAAGCCATCCAGGGGATGCATATTGGATGGAAACGATTCGTGGCCGCTCTTGCCTTGGGCAGCGCGTATTTCAGCTGATCGTAGAAGTTGACTGCGCCAAGCCACCCTGCCACGGGTACGCCGATACGCTTGATCGAGGCGGTCTCGAAGGGAAACTGTCCTCGCCGATACGTAGCGAGTACGCCATGTAATACACCTGTTCAAAAGCACGCGGAAATCGGTACAGGTCCTCCAACGTCCAATCTCCGTCCATACGGATCTTGTAGGTACGCTGAGCACTGCCCCTCATGTGCCCTCCGAGCCGCGCTCCCATGCTGGACTCGCTGGGTTAGGTGCCGAATCTGTATCACGCGCGGATGCTCGGAACGTGAATACCGCGAGCGCAGCGCCACAACGAACATGACCAGGCTCACTCGCTTGCGGCACTTCAGAGTCTCGCGACGCGGCAGCTCCCGGGTCCAAACGCTGCCGACGCCCTGCCCCTCGTGAACCCGATCCCGACGGAGCATGTACCGGAGCGGATCTCGCTCCACGGCCACGACCCCCGGCTGACGCCGGCTCCGGCTCGAGCAAGCTCGAGCCTACGGCGGTGCGCCGCCGGCCGGCGGCGGCGCGAAGGATCCGGCCGCCTGCGGCGGCCTCAGAGCGGCTCTCGCGCCAGCAAAAAGCGCTGTCACGAGAGCTCGCCGGCAACGGGTGGGCGAGGGGTCGGGGTGATGGAGCCCCGTCCCGAGCCAAGGAGAGCACCCGTGAACGAGACCGCCGCCATCCTCCCCGTCACCAACGCGACGCGCGCCGACCAGGACGCCAACACCAACAAGGCCATCCGCGTGGTCGCATCGACTCCGAGCGCCGAGCACATCATCCCCGCGGACATCGTCGCCGGGCTGTACCGCCACGTGGACCAGATGCGCGCCGAGCTCTTCGCCGGCCAGCTCCCCGAGGTCGTCTTGTCGTTCGACGTCACCGACAAGCGGACGCTCGGGCACTACGTCATCCGCAGAAACGGTCTGGGCGTCCGCTGGAACATCAACCTGAACCCGGTGCACTTCGCCCGGCCGCTGTACCACATCCTCTCGACCCTTCTTCACGAGCTCGCGCACGCCTGGCAGCACGAGCACGGGACGCCGTCGAAGCCGCCGCACCACAACAAGGAGTTCCGGGAGAAGTGCGAGGCGTTCGGCGTCCCGACGGACGAGGGTGGCCACGACCTCGGCGTCCGCCACGGCTCGCCGTTCGAGGCCTACTGCCGGCGGCACGGCGTCGCGTTCCCCGCCGCGCCCGGGGCCGAGCCCGACGCCGGCGGCGCGGGTGAGCCGAGGCCGCTCCTCCCCGTGCCGCCGGCGAAGCCGAAGGGCAGCAAGCTCAAGAAGTGGACCTGCCCGTGCGGCGTGAACGTCCGCGTCGCGATCGCGGAGTTCGACGCGACCTGCAACAAGTGCGGCGGGCGGTTCGCATCGGGCGAGAGTAGTCGCTGCGTAAAGCGCGGCGCGCGGATGCCTCGCCGGCGGTGCTCGCGACCGCGTCACCTCGAACGCTCAGGAACTGACGACT
Organism: uncultured delta proteobacterium; assembly: GCA_963737085.1. Classification (GTDB taxonomy): domain Bacteria; phylum Myxococcota; class Myxococcia; order Myxococcales; family Anaeromyxobacteraceae; genus Anaeromyxobacter. The sequence continues at coordinate 17,143 of CAVTRR010000009.1, read as the reverse complement.
CGGGCGTGGGTCCCGTCCCTGGGCTCGCAGCTAACGAGCGAGAGTCCCTCGGCCCGTCTGCCACGCTCGTCTACTGTGCGCGGCCCCACGAATCGACTGTCGTGCAACTGTCGACGCGGGGTAAGGTAGGGCCGGGTCCGCAGAGGGCCCGGCCTCTGGCCTGGATTACTCGTCGAGCAACAAGGGGGCGGCGGAGGGGCGGTGCGCGCGTGTCGTCAGCAACACATAATCCACGTCTCGCAGTGCGCGCCTGGACGGACGTCGGGCACCCTCGCCGACGCGAGACTGGGACGAGGAGCAGGGTATGACGAATCAGTTAGGGACTTCAGAGGGCCTGAGCCCGACCGGCCTCGAGACAAAGACCTTCAGTGTCTCAGCTCTTCTAGAAGCGGTTCGCAAGGGACGAGTACGAATCCCATATTTTCAACGACAGTTCCGATGGCAGGACGAGGACCGCAGACTGCTCTTTGATAGCTTGCAGCACGGCTTCCCGGTCGGAACTCTGCTCCTCGCACAGGGCACCGCGCCTGCTGAGACAGTCTCACTCGGCGGGTTCTCCGCGGACGTGAAGGAGGTCAAGGATGCCCTCTGGGTCGTAGACGGCCAGCAGCGCCTTTCCACGCTAGCCATGGCGCTCCTAGGCGATCACTCGGGGGCTTACCGTCCCATCTACTTCGACCTTAAGGCGAACGAGTTCACCCTAGGTGGGCGCAAACGGGCCCCTCCGCCTCAGTGGGTGCCGACGTCTGTACTCGCCAGCTCGGCATCCCTGAACAAGTGGTTGCGCGAGGCTGGTTTGGCTGATGACTTAAGCGACCGAGCCGATCAGATCGCCAGCCGTATTCGCGAGTACCTGCTCCCCGCCTACCTCGTCCCTTATGACGGCGAAGACGATAGTCTGCTCAAGACCATCTTCGCTCGGGTGAATCGAAGCAAGCGCGCGCTCCGCAGCGATGAAGTATTTCAGGCACTTCATTCAAGCCGCACCGGAGGTAAGCCGATCGATCGGGTTCGCGAAGGTCTACCAGTCGTGTGGGCTTCGGCGAACTGGACGAGAAGCAGATCGAGCGGGCTGCGATGGCCGTGTCGGGCAGAGCGCCGGGGGGAACACTCGTTGACGTCATTGACAGCGCTGATGTTCCAGCGCTGTTTAAACGGGTAGGAGCCAGCCTACTGCGTGCCGTGGAGTTCCTCGCGGAGGAGGCAGGGGTTCCGCACGTCAAGTGGCTTCCCTACGGAGGCGCACTTGCGACGCTCGCGCGGCTGTTCGACATACACTCGAACCTCCACGATCGCAATCGCGAGCTGCTAACTCGCTGGTATTGGCGAGGCAATCTTAGCGGTGATAATCGTACCGACAATCGACTCGATGGGCCTAAATGGCAAGCCATCGGTCCGAACGAGCACGACTCTGTGCAGCAATTGCTGAAGTTGAGGCCCTCGTATCGATATTTCGGAGTCGCTCGAAGCCGAACTCCAACCCTTTAGTCGAAAGACGGCACGCACCAAGATCGAACTTATTGCCCTTGCGGCGCTTGAACCCCGTGTGCTCCTTGGCGAAGACCGCGGTCAGCTTGTTCCGCTTGCATCGCTCATCGAAGAGGAGCCTGATTTCCCCGCGCCGCTCATTGACGCGGAGGATAAGTCGATCGCCAGGTATGTGCTTCACTCGCCAGCCCTCGACATTCATGAGCTGCTCAAGGGACTCCCGGGACCTGACTTGGCCAGTCACGGCATCGACGTATCGGTGTTGGATGCACTGAAGACAGGCGGTGAGACAGCGTTCCTCGCTGCACGCAAGCAGGTGCTGACAAGCACGTGCGCTCGACCCTTCGTCTTTGGACGGGGGTCGACGTTAAGGACAACAATCGGCCGCCGCTGGACGCCTATTTCGAGACGGAGTCAGCCTGATGCTCGATGTATTGCTTGGCGACCTGCACGTGGGCGCGCTGGTGCGCGAAGACAAGACCGGCGTCCTCTCGTTCGTTCTTGACGAAGGGTACGCGTTTATGCCGAACAGGCCCGTCCTCGGGCAGCAATTCGAGGAACGGCGGCACCACAGAGTCTTCCGCCAAGCGGCGTTCCCAGGACAGCTGCCAACGTTCTTTGCGAACCTGCTCCCTGAAGGCGCTCTGGGTGACATGGTCGCTGCACAGTTCGAGTCATCGGACACGGCGACGACTCTGGCTATTGTCGGAGAAGATCTCCCCGGCGCTGTCTTTGTGCGTCCCTCCGCCGAAAGCGAAGTGCAGATACCTGCTCGGGCGAGGTCTTTCGACGAACCCGGGGCCCCCATCGTCCTAACTGGAGACTCGTTGCGCTTCTCGCTGGCGGGGGTGCAGCTCAAGTTCTCTGCAGTCGTCGGAGTCGATGGTCGCTTCACGCTGCCATTTCGGGGAATGGGTGGGCGATGGATTCTAAAATTCGGCTCCGAGGCGTATCCGCACCTCCCGGAGAACGAATGTCTGACGATGGATTGGGGAACGGCAGCAGGGCTGAACGTGCCGACACATCGCCTCGTGCCAGCTGCCACCATCGAAGGGCTCGATCCGCGCTTCGCGGCATTGGGCAATTACGTCTACGCAATCGAGCGGTATGACCGTCGTCGCGATGGGGGCCGCACGCACCAAGAGGATTTCGCGCAAGTGCTTGGGCTTCCGCCAACCCGGAAGTACTCGGGAGCCAGCCTGGAAGGCATCGGACGTTTCATCGGAGATATCTGCGGCCCTGAAGACTTGGCAGAGTTCCTCCACAGGGTGCTGTTCCTGCTGCTTTGCGGAAACACGGACGCACATACTAAGAACTGGTCGCTCGTATATCCCGATGGCCGTGCCGCCAAGCTGGCACCGGCGTATGATTTGTCTGCGTGCGACAGTACCTCCCAGAAGACCCTCTCGCATTGCCGCTTGCGAAGGAGAAGGTTCCCGAGCGAATCGGGTGGGACCACATTGCTCGAGTCGACAAGTTCCTCCGCAGCAATGGACATGACACTCAGTTTGTGAAGGACGGCCGCGAGTTTGTTCGGCGATGCCTGGATGCGTGGGCGCAGCTTCGCGGAGAATGCGGTGCCGAGCATCGCGCCGCTGTCGAGACTCATCTTTCGCGGCTGCCGCTCGTCCAAGAGGTTCATTAGACTGCTTAGATGTCGGTCGGGCGCGGTCGCCTATTCTTGGATTCGCGCGTGCGACGGAGCGGAGCACAGCTGCTCCTTCGGCAGGCGGCGACCTGGAGACGGCGCTCCGAGACCGCGGCGTGAAAGCGCGCGTTGCGATCGGGACGGCGACTCGACCTGCAACAAGTGCCGGGGCCGGTTCGTGCACGCTGTGACCTGCCCCCCCCCCGGAACCGAACGGATATGAGTGCCACTCCTCTTACTGCCGCCACCATGACGAAACCGTTGTGTTGGGCACTGGTCCGCAGCTTCAGGTCGGCGCGTGCGCTACGCGAGTGCGTCGGGGGCGTGCTGATGGCACAGCCGCCGCTCGATGGGCGCGGCCGCGCGGCGGTCGGTGGGGTCGCGGTACAGCTACGTCTTCGCACGCGAGCGCCCATAGACTTCAACTCACACGTGGGACCGCGTCGCGCCTCATCGCCAGCGCACGAATGCTCGCGCGCACGAGCCAGCGGTTCCGGTGAACGTCTCAAGACGCAGCCTCGGGGTACACGCGGGCAAGCGTGCGGATTCTCGGGCCCATGGAGAGGTACTAGTCTGGCAAGCGGCGCCGTGATGCTCGAGCCCCACCGGAGCAGCACGCCTCCCGCCGGCTTGAGGCGCCTCGCCTCGTTCCGTGCCGACGCGCGATCCTCGCACTTGCGACGCGCAGACGCGTTCCGCTACAAGCGATCCGTTCACGGAACGTCGGGAGAGGCTGACGAGCCCGCCCCGTTCGGGGGAGCCATGGCCGGTCTGGGTGACACCTGGTGGGTAAACGCGAAGCAGCTTGATGATGACCAGAAGGCGGCGTACGCGCTCCCGAAGGACAAGAGCCACCTAATCGTGGGTCCGCCAGGGTCGGGGAAGACGAACATCCTCCTGCTCCGTGCCGAATATCTCGCGCGGACCGACCAGCCGAACAGCCGCGTGGTCGTCTTCACACGAACGCTGCAGGAATTCATTCGCCAGGGCACCGGTCGTCGCAAACTCCCTGCGGAGCACATCGTCACTCATACGAAATTCTTCAAAGATCTACTGTGGGAGAATGATGTCCGTGACCCTTTGCCGGACCCATTCGACGAGATGCGAGACGAGCTCGTCGAGCGCATGAAGACATTGATCCACAAGCAGCACCTTGAGAACTCCTTTCAGGTGCTACTGCTCGACGAAGTGCAAGACTATACGCCCGATGAGTTGAAGATCTTCAGCCGTTTGGCGCAGCGTATCTTCGTCGCTGGCGACTTTAGACAACGGGTCTATAAGACGAAGTCATCGCTGGAGACCGTTCAGAAGCTGGTCGACGCGACGACGACGCTGACATGTCACTATCGGAATGGCAAGAAGATTTGTGCACTCGCCGACGCATTAATGGACGGCCGGCCGAAATACACATCCATGTTGCCGACGTCCAAGTATGACGACGCGGACAGGCCCTCGGATGTAACGCGGTACGAATGCGCTCATCTAGAGGAGCAATGCAATAAGGCCGTAACTAAGCTTACCACGCAACTTAAGGCGTATCCGGACGAGATGCTCGGCATCATCTGCCCGCGTCGTTCTGCGCTCGATACTGCTTGGGACATACTGCAGGCGAGTCCGCTAAAGGATCTAATCCTCTATCAGCGTTCGGGAGAGTACGACGCCTTCGACGTGAGCAGGCCGATTTGCCTGTGTTCCGTGCCCGCGGCCAAAGGCTTGGAGTTTAGGACCGTTCATTTCATCGGCGCTGACTTGCTGAAGAAGGAACCCCTTCCTCGAGAAAAGGCCTATATGGCAGTGACGCGCGCCAAGACCGACCTCTCGATCTACTCAGCAGGACCCTTGATCGGGCCCTTCGAGGCAGCGCTCGCATCGGTCAATCCCAACCCCGAGCCGTCGCTGAGCGATATTCTTTCCGATGGAGACGACGAATGACGCTCTGGACAGTCCAACTCCGTCGGGACGACGTGCTGACGCTTCTCGGCGGATCCCAGGCCCGGCTCGCTTCTGTTCGCCCAACGCGCGCCGAGATCGTGGATGTCCGCGAACCGCCCCGGGGGAGCGTAGCATTCCTGTGGGATGGCAACGGTGAGCCACGTCTCAACCGCCCATCCGCGGTCCTGGTTCCGGCCAGCGAGATCTCCGACTTCCTGGGCTGGGCTTCGACGTACCTTGAAACCGTGCGGCCGTTTACGGCGTACTCGCGAGTCCTCGAGTTCTCGGAATTGCATGCATTCGCTGAGGCGCAAGCCGAACCTGCGCTCGGTGCACTTGAGTCTGCTCTTGCCGGCCTCATTATCGCTGAAGCGCTTGCTGCATCCGGCGCTCAGGGCTCGATTGCGGAGCTATCGATAATGGCGTGCGAAAGCACATATTTCTATGCTTTCGCGCGCGCTCTCGCGTGTGGAAGCCCTGCCTGCGGCCATCCGGTCCCTTCTCGCAGGATGGCGCAATGCGCGGCTGCTGACCCGCCAGCCCAATAGAGACCTTCCCGAAGTCGCTATGGCCAACATTCAGGCCACGTTGTTCGACATCGCGTACGGCGGGACGACAGTCGAGAACCCAATTGTTCGCGCGGCCAGCGAGATCCTCGAAGCCGGCGAGATCTCGCAGGACGCCTGGTCCGTTCTCACGGATGGAGCCCGGGACCTCTCCGATGCGCGTGCCGAGATGCGCGGCACACGAGAGCAGCGCGTTCGAGTGACGGAGCAGCTGCTGACACATGCGTCGAGTGACTCCCCATCTCGCCAGTTCGCGCTTGGATACATTCTTAGCCTGTTTGACAACGGCGCCACTATCAATACTCATCTCATTCCGCGCACTCCCCGCTGGGCGGCGATGTTGTTGTGGTACGGCTTCGCCTCGGGCCTGCACCCGGGAACGAGCATCCAGGACGTAGGCGGTGGACTTGGGCGTCGCATAGTTCGAGACCTATCAGATCGCGAACCGCCGTTTGGTCCGCCCCGTTGCGACATCGGTATTCGTGAGCTTGCAATACTATTTGGCGGTTCGAAGCCCGTGGATGATTTTCGATCGGGTTCCTTGGCCACCCTCTCTGTGGAGCTCGCACCGCGCGTGAGTACGGTCGTTCGGTGGTCCCCGAGGCAGACGGCCGCTCCCGCACCCGCGCCGTATATCGCGCCTGCTCCTTCGTATTCTTCTCCTCGCCAGGAGGAAGGTCAGCGAGCCCTCTTCGATTCCCCAAACTCGGGTCATCTCCTTGCTGAGCTTGGCGACACTCTCGATCGCGCGCGCCAACTCGTGCACCGTCTTTCCGCTGGTGCACCGGATGCTGACTCTTATCGGAAGCGGCCCGGTCCACGCCGGAAGTAAGGCCGGCTAGAGAGGCTGCCAAATGGATCTTCCCGAAGCGGAGTGGCCCCGCATACCTGGATATAAGCTCCTCGCCGTCAAGGGCGGGGGTGGCTACGGCGTCGTATTCGTTGCGGAGGAGGATTCGCTCCTACGCAAGACGGTTGCCATCAAGGTGTGCTGGCCATCGGCGTTCCAGGATCCCGAAGGGGTGGAGCACCGATTCGTCCGCGAAAGCAGGACCCTCGCGAACCTGAATCATCCTCAGGTCGTGTCTTACATTCATTCCGGGTTCACGGGGGAGGAAGAGCGCAAGCCCTATCTGGTAATGGGTTACGTCGACGGCACGGACTGCCGGCAGCAGGCTCCTCCGACGGTCGAGCGTGCGTGTGAAACCGTCGTTGGTGTTCTCGATTCACTCGAGTACTGCCACTCCAAAGACGTCATTCACCGGGACTTGAAGCCGGCAAATATCATCATGCGGGACGTCGATCAGCGTCCCGTAATAGTCGACTTTGGGTTGTCGCTAAGTGTCACCGCAGCCGTTGAACGGATCACGAAAGATGCGACGGGGACGCCCGGGTACATGGCGCCAGAATTGGTTGCCGATCCGCTCATCCGCGATGTTCGCCTCGATGTCTATTCTATGGGCGTCGTGCTGTACGAGTTTATCGCTGGCAGGCTTCCTAATCCTCTGGACTACCGCACTGTAACGGCCTTCCGGGCCGACGTCGATCCTGCAATTGATGATGTCATCAAATCGTGCCTCGCGCCCGCCCACCAGCGATTCCCGACGGTTCGGCTCTTCAGAGACAGCCTGTCTGCCTGGCTTGCCCTGTATAGGGAGCGGGCGACTCACGGCGGAAAGCTGTCGCCAAGAGCGCAGTCACTTCGCACGCGGTTCCTTGTGCAGAAGTTAGCTCGCGTCGATGCCGCGAGGGCGCTCGGCCAAAGCAGCGCCGATCGTGTTCGGCTCGCGACGGCACAGATGGATGCTCTGAACATCAAGACGGTCGTTCTTTTTGAAGAGACCTTGGCGTCCCTTGGAGATCAGATCCCGGGTCTGAAGGTGATGAAAGATGGGGAGGTCGCCGCGACCGCTTGCGAACGTCTCGGTTGCGGGCCGGAGGCAGAATTCCACCACGTAGTATCGATCACGGCTGGTCAGCACACATTGACGGCCGCAACGCTGCGGATCTCCGATCTATTTCACCTGATCACTCGAGAACCCCTCTTTAGGTCGGCAGCGAGCATCGAAGGCGCACTTCTAGATCTGCAGCGAGCGTCGCCATTACCAACGAACGTAATGCAGCCGATGTTCCTGGTGTTCTCTTGGGACGCGTCGAATGCGCCGCGCAGGCCATGGATTCATCTTGTTGTTGTCATGGTGTTCGAGGAGTCGCAACCTGTTGAGAAGGCTGCCGTCGTGTTTGTTGCCGAGCATCACCCGCGCTTCGTTCAAGTAGAAGAACTCGTAGTTCAAGCTCAGTCGCCCGACGTAATCCAGGATGAGGTCTGGCGGGTGGTCGAGTCCTTTGCGGAGCGGGAGTTGTTGAACGCCTAGTGAACAGGGCAATTAAGGAGGTCCTCCACCGCGTGTTACTGAATGTGCTTCTGCTCTGAGGCCCAGCCCCTCTGGTGCGCAGAATGATGGGCGCGGGTAGCGATGCAGGTCAGTTCCGCCTGGCGACTATTCCTGCGACCGGAATCGCTCCCGCCATGCGAACGGGCAAACGTGCGGAGCGCAGGCGTTGCAAGCGACACTGAGCTCCTGGCACCGGTCACTCATCGCGAGTCGGTTCGACCGGGAGCAGAATGCGTAAAGTGCTTGCTGGACGATCCGTGGGGAATAGCGTGGCAAGGCGGGGCCGTACCTGCTCAAGTCGAGATGCTTCGACTTCTCTCTGATCCATTCCTCCCGGAACGCGTAGCTCCTGCTTCCGCGATGTTGGCTCAGCGCGTCGACCGCGCGGGCGACGTTTGTGTCGACTACAACAAGGATATTCCCGTCTACCTGCGGGAACCAAGGAGAAAGGCCGGGTGCGAGCGCCGGCGTCGATAGGGCGCTAACAAACAGTGAGGCCAGCTTCCTGCCGACGCGATGGATCGTTCGTAAGTTATCGACGAGCAGCACCGCTCTCTTTGCGGGTGACGGCTCGTTCTGCGCGACGGTCGCAAGTAACGTTCTCAGTCCGCCTTCAGACCATGCGCTGTGATACGCCGAGGTTGGCAGCTTGCCCATGTCCCCCATGCGGTTGAAGACACGCGTGGCATCCTTCACGTTGCACGTGACGCCGGGAGTACGTCCACAATCAACGTGTCCATCCGTCTTTCGAACGTCGCAATGCGTGGCGAAGGTGGCCGGTTGACGGAGGACAGGGCATTGTCCGCGCCTCGTCGACGTCTTGATTACACTCAGGCTCGCAATCGCATTAACGTCTTTACGCGAAAGGCGCTTCTGCTGCCGCATGATCACTACATCGCGCAGCGCCTGGTACATCGAGAGCGTAATGAAGAGCCGGAATGTCGCGGCGTCTCGCCCGGACGCAAGATCACGAGCCGATACGGCGAAGGTTCCGACGCGCTGCGGATCGCAGTAGAAGGGTGTGGTACCCGGGCCTTCAGTCCGTCCGTAACGGTTATCGAAGTACCAGTCCAGGACGCGGCTTAGCTGCTCCGCGTCAGTACGGGGGAACCTATTCCGGACCCCGTGCCTGCGTCGGCGATCCAACGGCGCTCCCAGTCATTCGAGTACGAGGTCTGCCGGACCGACCGCATCCGAACGAATGCGTGCGGCGACTAGGCGGATCCCTTCGTTCACGAGGTACTCCATCAACCTGATCGGCGTCTTGCAGTTCGGGTAGAGAGCAGCCAGCAGGGCCCTGATCTCCCCTGTCTTATCGAAGCTTCCTGCCGCCCACTGGGTCTTTCGATCGTCGGTAACCCCCTCGGGCACCTTGGCGCGAATCGCGTACGCCATGCAGAAAAGCGCCACGTCTTGGCCGTTCTTAAACCAAGATGTGGCTTCGAGCTCCGCCAGGAGATCTCGCGTTTCAGGCGTTAGACCGATGCTGCTCTCGAGGTCCTCCATGTGCGCTCCCTATTTCACTGCCACGATGTTCGTGCGCCGAGCGGACACCCTCTGAAGCTCGTATTCCTTCTTCAGGTTGCCGCGAAGGATTCCTCGAATCTGATCTCGACTCACCTCGTGTTCGTGAACGAGCAGGATCACCTGTTCTGCCATCTCCGGGAGAGCGGTGATGACGTTCCGCGTGTGCCCTTGGTCGAGTCGGCCGAACAGTGAATCCATGACAATCGGCCCCTGAAGCGGCGCGTTTCGCTGAAGAGCGCCCATCAAAGCGAGTGCCACGACGTGCTCGGCTCCGGCAGACCTCGAGTCTTCGGTCTTGCCGTCCCGATGAACAATGCTCAGGCCATAGCCCTCGTTGATGGCCAGTCCAGAATAGTCCGAGCGCTCCGTCGTCATCGAAATGAACAGCTTCGTAGCGGTCTCCTCGACGCGGTTCCGCAGCTCCGCCTTGTAGCGTTCGACTGCCGCCGAGAAGACGTCCGCCGCTTGACGGAGAACGGTCGCCCTGAGCTGCCACGTCTTCTGTTCGGGATCGCCTTGAGCGTCGAGCTGCTTCTTGATGCGCTGGATATTCTGATCCTTCTCGTCGGCGGCCTTGCTCTCAGCGTCGATCGCGGCCTTCACTGCCGTTTGCCTCTCGATCACCTCGACGTACGAGGCGCTCGATCGGCGCATCACGTCTGTGTCCGCCTCCGCCAACTCGCTGTTCAGGTCTCCGAGCCTGTCACGCAGCGAGGCCTGGCGAAGCTTCAGCTCTTCCGCCTGGTTCCATAGCTGACGGATCTCGCCCAAATTGTCCGACTCTTGGAACTTATCGAGGTCCGCCAGTGTGGACCACGCGTTTGCGCGCTCGACTGACGCGCCCTGGGTCACCGCTGCTGCGACCGCCGCCTTCAAGTTCGCCAGTGCGGGACCGGACAAATCCTGCCCGCAAACGTCACAGTGAGCCGCATCCGCTGCTGCGGCACGCAACTTCGCCACCAGAGCGTCCGACTCCCGCTTGGCCTGCGCCTGTGCAGCGGAGCGCGCGCTGCGAACCGTCTCAGACAGAATGCTGCGCCACGCGTGACTCATCGCGCGCTGGAGATTGCCTCGGCGCGCCTGCTCCGAGCGCTTCGCTGCTTCGAGCTCCGCCTCGACCCTGTCGCGCTCCTCGAGGAGGGCGGCGAACTTCTGCGTCGACTTCATAACCTCCTCCAGCTCGGCCTTCTCGTGGGACAGCTCCCTGAGCTGCCCCTGGAGCCGGACGACTTCTCGCTGGTGGGCCTCCTTCTGCTCGGCGGCTTGCTGTAGTGCGAGTCCGAGCGCCTTCGTGTGTTGGCGCTTGGAGGCCTCCTTCGCGGCGAGCTTGTCTGCGTCTTCCATCAGCTCGGTGAGGTGAGCGCGCCCCTGCTTCAGGATGGGAACACCGAGAATGCGCTCGATCGCGGCTCGAGATCTTCAGCCCAGCTTCGCTTTCGTTGATGAGTAGCTCCTCGTACTCTTGCAGGAGCTCGCCATCGAATAGGAAGAAGCGCGACACCTCGAACGGGAGAATCTGATGCAGCTCCTTCTCCTGTTCCTGCGGCCCAAGGGGCCTGTTCCCCCTTCGGAGAAGAACCTCCTGCGTGTAGTCCTCGTCTCTCGTTGGGATCAGCACCGTCGGCCGGCAGGTGCGGACAAGCTCGTACTCCTTTCCCGCGAAGTCGAAGACCAGCGCCACGGAGAATCCGTACTTCCCGTCGGAAGCGAGGTCTCGGTTACTCAGCGTGTGAAGTCGCTTAACGCGCGAGCCTCTTCCGAGCACCGTCCCGAAGAACGCATACCGAATCGCGTTCAGGAGCGAGGTCTTTCCTCGCATGTTCTCGCCGTAGATGACCGTGACACCCGGCCCCGAGGGGAACTTAATGGACTGAACCTCGGCGAATGGTCCGAACCCCTCGACCTCAAGCCGCTTGAGACGAAGCATCAGCGGCTCCCCTTCTTCGAGAGCAGCGCCTGAAGGGCCACCTCGATCGCGCGGATCACTGCCGTCCTGTCGTCGGGGTTCTCGTGCTCGGCCGTGACAACCGCTTCGAGGAATGTCGGGTCGAGGTCCGGATACCGCTCAGCGGCAATGCTCTTGACGGTCTTCAGAAGAGCCTTGAGCTCACTCGTCCTCATCTTCCACCCCGCTGGCAACGAGGCTGCGCCACTCAATGCCAGCCTCAATGGCGATCTGCTGCAGGTCCGCCGCAGCTGCGGCATTGTCTGCGTGCTGTGCGAATTCGACCGCTCGAGCCAGTTCCCCCGCGGTGATAGGGTCCGGGGTCCTATCCACCACAGGTCCGCTCGGCCGGGGAGGAACGACGATAGCATCATGCACGTACGCAAGTGCCTTGTTCGTCTTGGGCGCGAGTCGCAGTACGCGGCCGCGACGCTGGACGTACTCGCGCGGGTTCTTGGACGACGCGAGGATCAGGGCGTGGTCGACCGGAGGATGTCGACGCCCTCGTCGAGGCACTTGATCGCCACGACGATCCCGCCGAGGTCGCGAGCCACGCAGGTCATCGTCGCGTCGCGGTCCCCCGGCATCTCGGAGTAGTACGGCATCGACCTGAAGACCTCGCGTCGGCCTTGAGCGCCGCTCACGACCGCGTCGAGTTGGCCCCGGTCGTCGCAGTAGACGATCCAGCGCTGCCCGCGCTCGTAGTCCGGCCGAAGACCTCGACGGCGAGGGAACCTTGCCCTGCGCCTGCTTGACGATGCGGCGCGCGCGGAAGAGGAGCACGTCGAGGCCGAGGTCCGCTCGCCCGAGGCGAGTTGCCCGCCGCGGCGACTCGAGCTGCCCGATCTTCTTCGGAATCGCCCGCCACTCGTCGGCTCTCGGTCGGTGAGCTGAACGGTGTGCGAGTGGTAGAAGTAGGGCGTGAGGACGCCGTCCCGGACGGCGTCGGCGAGCGTGTACCGCGGCTCGAGCACGCCTCCGAAGTAGCCGAGGATGGCGGCCGTGCCCTCGGGATCGCCGGCGCGCTCCGGGGTTGCGATAAGCCCGAGCCTTGCGCCGAAGAGCGCTCGTCAAGGAGCGTCCGGTTCTCCCGCGACCCGAGGCGGTGGACCTCGTCGGCGACGAGCAGTAGGTGCGGCCCGCGCGCGAGGCGGCCTCGGAACTCCTCGAGCGGCGCAGTCTGCACGGTAGCGAGCACGAGCCGGCGCGTCGCCTGGGCGAAGTCCAGCCGCGGAGAGTCTCGCGCCAGCTCGTGTAGCCGGCCCCGGCGCGAAGGATCTCGACGCCGAGATCCGTGCGTCGTCTCGAACAGTTCGCCGTACCATTGCGCGAACAGGACGCGTGTCCGGCACGACCACGACCGGCACCTCGCCGAGCCGCTGAGCGCCTCGCGGATCGCGTCGAGCGCGGTGAAGGTCTTGCCGCCGCCGGTGACGAACGCGAGGATGCCGCGCCGCCCGTTTGCCGCCCAGATGCTAGCCCGGCGGACTGGTGAGGCTTGAGGGTTCTGCCACGAGCTCACCCTGCGCGTGGGCTTCGGCGAGGCGTCAGCAGGCGCTCGACGAGCCGCTTCCCAGTCGGTCTCGGCCGCCTCCACGAAGCTCGTTGCGCGGCGATCTCGGGGAACGGCCGTACGGTCGAGGTCGGGTATCGATTTAGCCCACAGGTCCTCGAAGTACCCTTCCTCCGTCGTTGTGCGTTCAAGGTCGCGGCCGCCGATCCAGCTTGCCGCGACGTCGATCGACTCGAGGTTGCCGTCCGCGGCGAGTCCGGACCAGGTCTCGTTCATCGAGCCCTTGAAGATGACTCGGTTGCCCCTGTCGTCGCGGAAGATCCCAAGCTTGTCGTGGAAGATGCGGCCCGCTCTTGCTGATACTGCCGGTTCGCCTGAGCAGCGCGATCTTGAGTTCGACGTGGCCCGCTGCGACGAGGGCCGCGAGCACACGCGCCGGATCCCTCAGGACCTCGTCCGTGAGTAGCGCTCCGCACCTCTTCCAGGAACCGTGCGCCGATACCGCCGCATCGACGCGGGCCGAGTATCCTTCCCGAGCGCCTGAATATCCTCGGCCGAGAGCACCTGCGAACAGAGCACCCGAATTCGGCTGTCCCGGTTCACGAAATCTCTCAGCGCCGGCCACGCGATCACGAAGACCGTGCTCCGGAAGAAGCCGACGGCACGGTCGAGTGCTATCGCTCTCCGCATGCACGGCAGGTAAAACTCCTCGGCGATGTCATCGCGGCCCTTATGATACGAGGTCTGAAGGCCTAGCTCGGAAAGGTCGCTCACTTGGCCTCCGGAGCGCCGCCGGTCCAGGCGACTCGGTCTTCCAGTGCCCGCTCGAGCGTCCGCGGCTGGCAGGCGATAACCACCTCTCGAACCTTGCCCGAGCGTCTCGAGCCTGTTCCGCTCGGCCCGTCGCAGCGGCTGTGAACACCGTCGTGTCGCGCACCTGGATGTTCCCGCCGTTCTTGAATCGCGCGTGCAGGCTACGCGTCCCAGAGCACGAACACGTCGAGCTCCGGGCGATAGGCGAGCAATAGCGCCAAGCGGTCCTCCGAGAAGTCGAACGCGCCGTACTTACCGACGGCCTGGCCCGGGACTCGGAGGATCGCTTTAAATTCGTTCGGCCGCTTCGTTTCAACGCCGCCCACTAGCGTATACATGTACACCCTGAGTCTCGGTGGCCCAGGGAGCTTCAGGTCGACGCAGAGCGGCTTGGTTCCGAGAGACGAGTGCCGGAGCACCTTGCGTTTCCAGTGGCTTGAGAAACGCCGAGTGGAGTCTTTCGGTGACTGCCGTCATGCCGAACGTTGGCGCCGACGCTTCAGCGGTGCCGGTGCGCGGTCCCCACTTCTGATCGAGACCACTTCCTTGGAGCGACGCTGGGCCCGCGTGGTCTTCACATCGGCCAGCTCCTCAAAGTCGAGCCACGTCGCCCCGGCGTTCTCGCAGACGATGACCTGGCCCTTCCGTTCGCAGGCACCACTCTGCGAGCCTCTCGAAATCGAGCTCTCCGAGCTGTGACGGTAGTGCTTACCAGCGCCCTGGTAGGGCGGGTCGATGAACCACGTCGCCGGCCCGACGACCGGACACTCCTCGTAGCTGCACTCGTGCACTTTCCAGTGCTTGATGGCGTCGACCTGATCCGCGATCGTTCGGCGCACCCTCGCGCCCCAGAATGAGCCAGGGCGGATGCCGTCACGCATCCACTTCGATGGCGTCTTCCGTGGCCGTGAGGTGGCGCGGTTGACCCAAAACCCCACGAGCCACTTTGCCTCCTCAGGGATCTTGAGATCGTCGACAGAATCCCCAGCTCCTAGGTCGGGGATCCTCTCGATTTCCTTCCTCGTTGCCTTCACGAGGAACTTCCAGACGGCGGCAATGACGGGGTCCTTGTCGCAGAGGACCACGTTGCGATTCGCGTACCGCAGCGCGTACCCAGCTGATCCGCGAATGGCTCGACGATGACGTCGTGCTCCGGTGGCGGATAGTGCTTGACGGCATCTCGCCACTTCCCGCCGTAGTAGCCAAAGAACGGCCGAAGTGGTGGACCTCGCCGGTCGACCGCGAGTACTCCCCCAAGCCCGAGCTGCCCCGAATCGACCGACGTACGTGCTGAGACGGCCATTTTCGGTTGGATCTTTGCGGGACGTCTCATGCAGCGCGCGGTTCTCTCCGAAATCCGGTTCGCTCGTAGGGTACATCAACCGCGTTGTCCTCGCGTTCCCGCTTCGCTCTGCGAACCTCCATCGACGATGCTCGCCGGTTGCCCGGCGAGGCTCGTCGAGGAGCGCGCTTGCGGGGGAGCCCGAGGTAGAGCGCGGTCGCGAAGACGTCGGGCCACTGGGGCGGCACGTGCGCGAGGTCGCCGGCCGGTGCGGCGTTCGCACTGTTGTGAGGCGCGGTACGTCCACACGAACGTGGAGGACCTGCGGGGCGTGGGCGCCTGCCTGCCGCCCGCGGCCCTCGAGCCGGTCCCGCCGCCCGCGGCCCCCGAGCGCCGCTGCGGCCGCCGCGCCCTCGGCGCCCCGCTCGGCGCCGCGCGCGCCGGTGCCGCACGCGAGCACGGCGAACGCCGCCAACGAGCCTGCAGCAACGCTTGCTGCAGGTTTGCTGCAAGTAGGCGGGAAGGGCAAGAAGAAGGGGCCGGGTCCCCTGAAGAACTCCCAGGAAATCCCGGCCCCTACTTGGCGCGCCCTAGAGGATTTGAACCTCTGGCCTTCGGATTCGTAGTCCGACGCTCTATCCAACTGAGCTAAGGGCGCATCTCGTTCTGTTCCGCTCGCCTTCGACTGCGGCCCGCTGGCGGGCCATCGGTCGGGGCGACCGGCACTGCAGAAACAAACGATCAACTGGCGGAAAGGGAGGGATTCGAACCCTCGATACGGTTACCCGTATACTGGTTTAGCAAACCAGCGCCTTCGGCCCCTCGGCCACCTTTCCCGATCCCGTTCTCCTTCACCTTGGCGGAGGAGGAAGGATTCGAACCTTCGGAGGGCGTGAACCCTCAGCGGTTTTCAAGACCGCCGCCTTAAACCGCTCGGCCACTCCTCCGAATCCGTCCTCGTTCCGTGAGCTTCGCCGGGCGGGGCCTTCGGCCGGCGCGCGTGCGAGCACGCCCATATACGGCACGGCGCAGGACGGATCAAGCGGGTTCTCCGGAGGGACTACCGACCCCCCGCTTCCTCGACGACCTCCTCGGGCGCCAGGAGCGCGTAGCCCTCGGCCTGGATGCCCCGCGCGATCTTGTCGAGCACCGCCACGGCGAGCCGCTGCCTGGGTGGCGGGGTCCAGGGGGTCGTAGAAGCGATGCTCTCCGGCAGGAGCGTGAAAGCCGTCACGGCCCGATCACAGGGCCGGGAGGACGCGGAGTCGGCGGGCGCGTCGAGGACGCACTTCCGCTCCCCGTCCTGCGCTCCACGGCGCGGGGGTGCCCCGTCGCCCCGCCCCCGACCCCCGGGTCCTCGCCCACCCCATGCGTAATCGCCTTTTCCCACCGAATTTCAGCCTCGTGGGCTCCGGCCCGCCTCTTGAAAAGCCTCCTCCTCGATGCCGACGTTCGCTTCAACCGCCCCGTGGACGTACGGAAACGCTTCCCCCCCCCGGAAGCGCAGACGTACGTCCACCCGGGGCGGACCTTCGCGACCGCGGAGGCCACGACGCTCGTCACGGTCGTCGGCTCGGGCGTCGTCATCTGCCTCTGGGACACCGCCCGCCGCGTCGGCGGCTTCGCGCACTTCCTCCTCCCCGAGGTGGGCACCGCGCCCGCGGCGCCGCGCTACGGCGACGTCGCGATGAAGTCGCTCCTCGACCAGGTCGTCGCCCTCGGCGCCTCGCCACGGGGCCTGCGCGCTCGCGTATTCGGCGGCAGCGCGCCGCCGATCGCCTCGGAGAGCGGCCACCTCGGTGACCGGAACGTCGACCCCGCGCCCCGAGGCGTCGGGCAGGGCAAGGTGACCGGGCCGCCGATTGCGATGTCGTGACTCCGGCGCGCGAGATTACGTTTGACCCGCTCGCAGGCACCGCGACGCTCACGCGCGTCGGGGCGTAGCCGCTCCGCCTCGCGCGGCCCCTTCCCCTCCGCTCGGGGTTCGACAGGCTCACCCCGAGCGGCCGCGGGGACCTACCGCTCCACCCCAC
>CAVTRR010000008.1:242500-925789 GCA_963737085.1 uncultured delta proteobacterium | reverse complement strand
AAGTAGAGAACGGCGGCCATTGCGTCATCCTTGAGGAAACACCCTGCCAGGTGTGATTCCCAACAAGGAGAGACGATGGCCGCCACGGCCAGCATCGACGCTATCGAGTGGTTGCGCAAGCAGGTGGAGGCAGCGCCGGACGGGCTCAGGACCATGCTGACGGAGATGGTGAACGTCCTCATGGGCGCCGAGGTCGACGCGGTCTGCGGCGCCGGGTACGGCGAGCGCAGCGCAGATCGCGCGAACTCGAGGAACGGCTACCGAGCTCGGCCCTGGGACACGCGGGTCGGCAGCATCGACCTGCAGATCCCGAAGCTGCGCCAGGGAAGCTACTTCCCGACGTGGCTGCTCGAGCCGCGCCGGCGAGCGGAGAAGGCCCTCACGGCCGTCGTGGCCGAGGCGTACGCGCTCGGCGTCTCGACGAGGAAGGTCGAGGACCTCGTCCAGGCGCTCGGGATCGAGAAGCTCTCGAAGAGCCAGGTCTCGCAGCTCGCGAAGGAGCTCGACGGCGTCGTGAAGAGCTTCCGGGAGCGGCCGCTCGCCGGGAGCTTCACGTACCTGTGGCTCGACGCGCTGGTGATGAAGTGCCGCGAGGGCGGGCGCATCGTGAACGTCGCCTGCCTCGTCGGCGTCGGCGTCAACGACGACGGCCGGCGCGAGATCCTGGGCCTCGACGTCGTCACGGCCGAGGACGGCGCGGGGTGGCTCGCGTTCCTGCGCGGCCTGCGGGCGCGCGGCCTCAAGGGCGTGAAGCTCGTCGTCTCCGACGCCCACCCTGGGCTGCGGGACGCCATCGACTCGGTGCTGCGCGGCGCGTCCTGGCAGCGCTGCCGGACGCACTTCGTCCGGAACCTGCTGACCCGCGTGCCTAAGGCCGCCCACGCCATCGTCGCCACCTACGTCCGGACGATCTTCATGCAGCCGGATGCCGAGTCGGTCCGCGCCCAGCACGCCCGCACGGTGGAGCAGCTGCGGAACCGCTTCCCGAAGGCCGCGGCGCTGCTCGAGGAGGCTGCCGAGGAGCTCCTCGCCTTCGCCGCGTTCCCGAAGGAGCACTGGCGTCAGATCTGGTCGAACAACCCGCAGGAGCGGCTCAACCGCGAGATCCGCCGGCGCACCGACGTCGTCGGCATCTTCCCGAACCGCGACGCCATCATCCGCCTCGTCGGCGCCGTGCTCTGCGAGATCCACGACGACTGGGCCGTCGTCCGCCGCTACATGACCATCAACCGCGAGGAGCCCGAGGAGGAGCCGAAGGCGCTGAAGCCGGCGCCCAGGAAGCACGCCGCGTAGTCAGTCAAACCGGATGACGCGACGTACACCACCTTGACGGACGTGACCATTTCATGGTTGACCTGTTCGCCGACGAAGCGCGGGCTACCGTGGCCGAGCAGCGCCTCCGCGGGATGTACCAGCTCATGTCGGCGGCGGGACTTGCTCGACGGCGCGCCGTGGTTCGCGCCTCCTCCGGGAAGGCCGACGCGTAAGAGGCTTGGAGAGGCACCGTTGATCCCGCGGTCGTCGCGAGCCCTTCTCATTACCTCACGTCTCCGCCAGTGACGGCCACGGACGGCACGGAATGGCTGAAATCACACGATCCGACCGATAGGTGATACCCCGGAGCGCGACTCAATAATCCCTAGGTCGGGAGTTCGATTCTCCCCCTCACCACTGCTTCGCGACGGCCGCCGATGGGCGGCCGTTTCGTTGGGGCGGGCGGCTCCTGGGGGCGGCTCACCGCCAGGCGGTCACGACGAAGAGGACGTCGCAGACGCAGTGATACGCGAGGGTCCCGACCGCGAGAAGGAGTGCAGCACGAAGCAGGACGGACCCGCTCATTCGAGACGCCACTCGCCAGCCAACCACGGCGAACGCGGCCGCGGGCAGGCCCCACACGACGAAGAGGAACGCGACCGCCCACCAGGAGGAACGGCCGCAGTGGTCCAGCTCGTAGCAGCCGGCCGGAACGCGATCCCACCGCCGACCCAGATCGAGAGCAACGGCCCACCTCGACGAGACCGTCGCAACGACCAACCCCACGCTTGCGAATGAGACGGCCAGGAGCGATCGCCTCACGACAAAGGAAGGACGCGTCGCCGTCCCCGCCTCGCTTCCGTGGGTGGGCACCGAGCCATCGTATTCGCCGACGCGGGTGGCGGCCAGATTCTCCCGCCTCACCATGCTTCCCCACGGCCGCCTCCGGGCGGTCGTGTTCGTTCAGGACGCGGGACGCGCCGCCCCTGCTATCGTCTCGCGATGGCCGCCCGGAGAAGCGTCCTGGTCCTCGTCGGCCCCAAGGGCGCCGGCAAGACGCACGTCGGGACCCTCGTCGAGAGCGAGCTCGGGGTCCGCTTCCTCCGGGTCGAGCCCATCTTCCTCGAGAACATGCGCAGCTCCCGGCTCACCGGGACGGCGCGCGACGCGGAGGGCTACGCGAAGGTCCTCGCGGCGGTGGACTCCGTGCTGAGCAGGGAGCCCGGGGTCGTCATCGAGTCGACCGGGGCCTCCGAGGCCTTCCCGGCCTTCCTCGACGCGCTCCGCTCGCGGTACGAGGTCAGGCTCGTCGCGATCCGCGCGCCGCTCGACCGCTGCCTCGAGCGGGTCCGGAGCCGGGACCGCACCGATCACATCCCCGTCTCGGACGAGCGCGTCGCCGAGATCAATTCACGGGCCGAGGCGGTCGAGCTGCCGTGGGACCTGGAGCTCGACAACGGCGGCCCGGCGCCGGCCGACGCGATCCTCGACCAGCTCCGCTGCCTTCTCGTCCGGCCGCCGCCGGCAGGGTGACGCACGGAGCGTGACCGCCTTGGGGCACCGCTTTCGAGGGGCGAGGCGTTGGGCGCTTCAGTCCCGGTGCGCAATCTGGCGTCCCTCACGATTTGTGAATACGATGATGATTCAGACGTCATTTCCCCGAGCCGCGGAGGCGTGCGGAACGGAAGGCGTCGAGAGGCCGGTAAATATGCCCTGCTACGTCGAGCACGAGCTTCCAACGGACTTCGCGAAGCTGCCAGCGCCTCAGACTGGCAAGGCGCGTCACGTCTGCGCGGGTTGCGCGTACGACCTGGGGCGAAAGCACGCGGCGGACGCCGAGGAGCGGCTCCGAGAACGGGTGCGCGCCCTGACCGCGCACGTGAAGGAGTTGGAAGCGTCACGTCGCTGAGAGCGCGCGTCCAAGACGCCGGTCCGCGTCATCGCGCGCGTTTCCAGGCTGCTTCGCCACCCGGCGTGGATGGACCGGTTCACGGGTAGGGGACTCGCGCCTCACGCCCCGCCGCCCGACGTTCCGCGATGAGCGGGGAGAGTCCGGACGGACTCAGAGTGCAGGTCGACCGAGGTGAGGAGCGATCTGCGGCGCGCGTCCTCCGCGCGCGCGACCTGCCCCATCGGGTACGATGCGGGTTCACCGAAGGGGGAAACCGGGAATGGACCGCACCTCGACCGCCGCCGCGCTCGCCGCCGCGCTCGCGCTCCTCTCGTCCTGCGCGCCGGCCCCGGAGGCGCCCGCGGGGCCCCGCGACGGCGCGAGGCCGTCCTCCACGCGCGTGGTCGCGACCTTCACCGGCGAGCTCGACGCGGCGGCGGGGACGCTCACCCTCCGCCCGGAGGCGCCGCAGCAGTCGTCGGCCCTCAGCGTCGTCCCGGTGGTCCAGGACGGTACGCCCGGGACCAACCCGCCCGACACGGTGGAGCTCGTCACGGAGGCGGCGCAGGAGCGCGGGCTCGGGTGCGGCGCCCTCGACTCCTTCGACGGGGACGTGCGGCTGCGCTCCTTCTTCGCCTCGAAGCAGCTCCGGAACGTCCACGTGGAGCTCGTCGCCATCGGGGGTACCGGTCACGAGGCCTGCAACAGCGCCCCCGAGGTCCCGGGGGCCTCGGCGCAGTACGGGCTCTGGTCCTACGGCCAGCTCGCGCCGGCGGGGAGCGTGCCCGACGCGAGCGCCGTGGCGCGCTGGTCCTTCCGGCTCCCGGACCGCACGGCCTTCACGTTCCGCGGGCGCGTCCTCGCCGACGTGGTCGCGCCCACCTGCGACCTCGCGTTCCCGAACCCCCCGGCGGTCCCGGTCCAGGCCGGCGCGTACGCGATCGTCGCCGCCGATCTGGGCGGCGACGGCGTGACGGACCTCGTCGTCGCGAACAGCACGAACGCCAGCGTCAGCGTGGCGAAGGGCGCGGGGCGGGGGAGGTTCGAGCCGTCGGTGCGGCTCGCGGCGCCGGGGTTGACGCCGTACGCCGTGGCCGTCGCCGACGTGAACGGCGACGCCCGGCCGGATATCCTCCTGGCGGACAACGGCGGGCGGCTCGGCCGCTTCCTGCAGGCCGCGGACGGCACCTTCGGCGCCTACGCCTACTGGTCGTCCGGATCGGGGGCGCGGGCGCTCGCGGTGGCCGATCTCGACGGCGACGGCGACGCCGACGTGGCCGTCGCGAACTCCTCCGCGAGCACGCTCGGGCTGTTCGCGAACGACGGCGCCGGCGGCTTCGGCACGGTGATCCCGATCTCGCTCGTGGGCGCCAATCCCTATGCGGTCGCGGCCGGGGACGTGGACGGGGACGGCGTGCGCGACCTCGTGGTGGCGAGCCCGGGGACGAGCAGCGTGATGGTGCTCCACAACGCCGGCTGGGGGTCGCCGCTGTCCGGGACCAGCTTCGCGCCGGCGGTCTCGTACCCGAACGGCAGCCCGGCGCAGCCCGCGCAGGCGCTCGCGCTCGGCGACCTCGACGCCGACGGCGACCTCGACCTGGCGGTGCTGAGCACCACCTCCTCGAACGTGACGGTCCTCCTGAACGACGGCGCCGGCGCCTTCTCGCCGGGCGAGCGCCACGCGCCGGCGGCCGGGCTTCGCGCGCTCGCCGCCGGCGACGTGACCGGGGACGGCGTCGCGGACGTCGTGGCCGTGTCGAGCACCCTGGACGAGGCCTTCCTCCTGCGCGGGGTGGGGGGCGCCTCCTTCGCCGCGGCGACGGCGCTCGAGGTGGGCGACAGCCCGTACGGCGTGGCGATCGCGGATCTGAACGGGGACGGCGCGGCGGAGCTGCTCACCGCGAACAACCTGGGCGGCGACGCGAGCGTCCTGCTCGGGCGCGCCGGGGGGCCGCGCTCGTTCGACGCCTACGCGCTGCCCGTGGGCAAGGACGTCGTGGCCGCCGACCTCGACGGCGACGGCGACCTGGACTTCGTCGCCTCGGAGAACACGGGCATCCGCCCCTTCCTCGCCACCGGAGGGTTCGCGCTCGCGCCGCAGCCGCTGCTGACCGCCGGGTCCGCCCCGGAAGCGCTCGCAGCCGGGGATCTCGACGGCGACGCGGACGTGGACGTCGTCGTCGCGAACGTCACGAGCCACAACCTGAGCGTCTTCCGGAACCTCGGCGGCGCGAGCTTCTCCGCCGGCCGCCAGCTACCCCACCGGCGTCGGGATCGGGGACGACCCTCACGTCGAGTCCGCGCGGCGTCGCGATCGTGGACGTGACCGGCGACGGGCGGCCGGACCTCGTCGCCGCGAACAACCAGACGAGCACGATCTCGGTCACGCGCAACCTCGGCGGCGGCGCCTTCTCGACCACGCCCACGCTCAGCACCGGCTGCACGAGCCCGAGCGGGCTCGCGGCCGGGGACGTGGACCGCGACGGGCGCGTGGACGTCGTCGCGACCTGCAACACGAGCCCCGCCGTCCTGGCGGTGTTCAGGAACACCGGCGTCGGGCTCGCCGCCCCCGCGACCTACGCGGTCGTGGGATCGCCCAAGCGCCCGGCGCTGGGGGACCTCGACGGCGACGGCTGGCTCGACGTCGTCGTGCCGGGCGCGGCGGCGAGCACCGCGAGCGTGCTCCGGAACCTGGGGAACGGGACGTTCGCGGCGGCGGCGACCGTCACCGCCTTCGCCGGGACGGCGCAGCCCGCGTCCGTCTCGATCGCGGACCTCGACCGCGACGGGATCCCGGACCTCGTCTTCGGCACGACGGGCCGGAACGACGTGTCGGTCGTGCGGGGCACCGGCGGGATGACGTTCGCGGCGCCCGTCTCACCAGGCGACGCGCGGCAGCGCGCTCGCCGCCGTCCCCGTCGACCTCGACGGCGACACGCGCCTCGACCTCGTGGCCGCCTGCAACGGCGGAGCGCTGGTGGTGCTCCCCGGCGCCTGCCTGCCGTGAGGGGGGCTCGATGACGGCGCCGGCAGCTCCGCGCCCGCCGCACCGCCTCGCCGCGCTCGCCGCCTCGACGCTCGCGGTGGTCCGCTCGGCCGCCGGCCGTTTCGCCGCTCAGCCCACCACCCAGGTGACGACGTGCTCGGGGACGGCGCCGGCCACGCCGGGAGAGGCACGCCCGGGCACCCACCGGCCCGGAAGGCCGGCCTCGCGAGCGGCGAGCTCGAAGTGGCACATCGCGATCCCCATGTCGACGCGCTGGAGGTCCGCCAGCCGGAGCAGCCGGAACGTGAGCGAACCCTTCCCGTATCCCGGCGTGCGCTGCAGACGAAGCTCCCATGCCTCGCCCTTGCGCCGGCGCACGATGCGCCACGGCTGCTTGTTCGAGGCGGAGGGGGCGAGGCGCACCGCCTCGAGCGCGGCCGCGAACGGGCCCGCCTGCTCGGCAGAGAGCGGAGTGCCGAGCGCCTCGTCGAAGAACAGCTCGCTCCACGGCTTGCGATCGTCGGCCCCGAGGCTTCGGCGGATCCGGCCCTCGTGGCTTCCCGAGTGCGGAGCGTCCGAGGGCGGCGACCGCGGGCACGCTCTCGCGCGAGGCCGCGCCGATCGCCCGCGCGAACCGGCTTCGCGTGAAGCTCCCTCCGAGCCAGCACGTCCCGAGGCCCAGCGCGGTGGCGCCCAGGATCGCGCGCTCCATCGCGTGGCCGTAGTCTTCGAGGTCGTGGTCCCCGCGATGGAGCGCGCCGACGATGAACGCCGTCGCCCCCGCGATGAAGCCATAGCTCCCCAGGCCACGGAGGGCGCGGGCGTCGTGCTCGGTGGCCGCGACGAGCCGGAGGCGCACCGCCGTGCCGAGCGGTCCCGCGGAGGTCGCGGACAGCAGGGCCTCGATCTGCGCCCGCTGCTCCGGCGCGATCGGCTCCGGCACGTACGCGCGGCACGAGTACCGCCGGCGCGCGAGCGCCAGGACGGAGCGTCCGTCGGGCGGCGAGTCTCCGCCCGCCCATTCGTTGACCGCGTCGCGGCTGGAAGCTAACATGAGCATCTCCTCAGGTTGAGTCGCATCCTGTGAGCAAACAGTCACGTCCGTCAACCAAAAATGAGCAAACGCTCGCCACGCCACGTCCCGCAGCAGTCGCGCAGCCAGGAGCTCGTCGATCGCCTCCTCGACGCCGCGGCGGCGCTCTTCGCCGAGGTCGGCTACGAGGCGACGACGACGAACGCCATCGCGGAGAAGGCCGGCGTCTCCATCGGGTCGCTCTATCGCTACTTTCCCGACGGGAAGGCCGTCCTGAGCGCGCTCGCGCAGCGCCACCTGACCCGGACGCGTGAGCTGTACGACCGGGTGTTCACTCAGGACCTCGTCTACCTTCCGCTCCCGGTGCTGCTCGATCGGTTGATCGACCCGTTCCTGGAGCTGCACCTCGAGTGCCCCGCCTACGCCCACCTGCTGCTCGGATCGGACGCGTCGGTGGACATCGCGGGGGCTACGTGCGAGCTGGACCAGGAGATCCTGCAGCGCCTGGCCGGAGTCATCGAGCGCATCGCGCCCGAGCTGGACGCCGGACGCACCCGGCTCGTCGCGAGCGTCTGCAAGGCGAGCGTGAAGGCGCTGATCTCCAGCATCGCGGCGCCGCGCGGTCCGGCCCGGCGCGCCGAGGTGGTGGCCGAGACGAAGCGGATGTTGCTCGCCTACCTGCAGTCCGTGGTCGGCGGCGCGTCGCCCAGGTGATCCCTCGCCGTTCCGCCCCGCCCCGATCCGTGCTTCGATGGGCGCCCGCATGGTCGCGATGCCCGCGCTCGGAGGATCCCCGCGCCCGCCGCACCGCCTCGCCGCGCTCGCGCGGGCGGCGCTGTACGCGGCGGTGGCGTTCGGCGCGGCGGCCGTCGTCCAGCTCGGGTTCCTGAGGGGCGTCGCGCACGACGGCGACACGGACTTCCACGTCGCGGTCGGGCGCCTCATCGCGGAGCACGGCATCCTCCGGTCGTTCCCCTGGACGCCGTTCTCGCTCCTCGCCGAGCACTACGCGGACAAGGAGCTGCTCTTCCACCTCCTGTTCGTCCCGCTCGCGCGGCTCGATCCGGGCACGGCGGCGAACGTGGTGGGCACGCTCGCGGGCGGCCTCGTGCTGGCCGCCGCCGCCTTCGTGCTGCGCCGCGAGCACGTCCCGTACGCGCTCGCGTGGGCGCTCGTCCCGCTCCTCGCCTCGTCGGTGTTCGTCTACCGCTTCGCGCTCGTGCGCCCGCACCTGCTCTCGATCGCCCTCGCCCTCGTCGTCGCGTGGGCGGCCTCGCGCGAGCGCCTGCTGCCGCTCGCCGCCGCGTCGGCGCTCTACCCCTGGGCGTACGTCGCCTGGCAGCTCCCGCTCGTCCTCGCCGCCGCCGCGGAGACCGCCCGGGCGCTCGCGGGGAAGCGGCCCGGGTGGCGCACCCTCGCGGTCGCGGCCGCCGGGATCGCCGCGGGGGTCGCCCTCCACCCGAACGCGCGGAACCTCGTCCGCTTCAGCTGGACGGTGATCGCGGACGTGCTCCTGCGGAACGCGTGGGGCGGCCGCGCCGGGCGTCGAGCTCGGCGACGAGTTCCGCGCCTTCTCCCCGCGCGAGTGGGCGACGCTCCTCGCGGTGCCGTCCGCGATGGCGGTGAGCGCGCTCGTGCTCGCCTGGCGCACGCGCCGCGTCACCGCGGTCCCGCTGGCGTTCGCGCTCCTCGCCCTGGGGTTCGGCCTGCTCACGGCGCGCACGGCCCGCTTCGCCGAGTACTTCGTGCCCTTCTCCGTGGTCGCGTTCGCGCTCGGCGCGACGCTCACCCGCCCGCGGCTCGTCCTCGCCGCGACGCTCGCCTGCTGCGTGGCCGTCACCGGCAGGGAGAGCCGCGACCTCCTCCGCGGCATGGCCGCGTCGCCGCCGCGCCTCACCGCCGAGGAGGCGAGGGTGCTCGCGAGCCGCATCCCGCGCGGCGCCCAGGTGTTCACGTGCGACTGGGAGCTCACCGGGACGCTCATGCTGGCGCTCCCCGACCGCAAGCTCATGGTCGCGCTCGACCCGACGCTCTTCGAGGTGCACGACCCGAGGCGCTACGCGCTCTGGTACCGGCTCCCGAGGGAGGCCCCGCCCGGCCTCGCGCGCACGATCCGCGAGGAGTTCGGGGCCGAGTTCGTGGCCTGCTCCTGGGACGAGCGCTTCCGCCGCTTCTTCGACCGGCTCGCCTTCGAGCCCGGCGTGAACACCGTCCTGCTCTCGGACCTCTGGAACGTCTACGACCTGCGGCCGCGGTGAGCCGTTGCTGCGCCGTGTCATGCGCGCGAGGGACACGGGAGTAGACAGGGATCAAGGCACGGCGCGCCGAAGACGTGCAGTCAATACACGCGTGGTCACACTCCATTCGGGGGAATCATGCGAAAGGTAGCTCTCGTCGTACTGGCCGCGCTCGCCGCGGCGTGCAGCAGCGGTGGAGGCGATGATCCGGCGCCTCCGCCTCCCACGGGCAGTCTCACGCTCGTGAACTCCTCGGGCGTTCCCATCCACGAGGTGTACGTCTCGAAGAGCACGGACTCGAGCTGGGGATCCCAGCGCAACGGCTCCACCGTCGCGTCGGGGACCTCGTTCACGGTGAACCTCGAGCCGGCGCTCTGGGATCTGATGGCGATCTACTCCGGCACGTACAGCGACTACTACACGTACGCGATCGAACCAGAACGTGACCGCGGACGCGACGACCACCGTCTACGCATACGCGAGCGGCTTCACGGGATCCCTGGAGGTCGTGAACGACGACACCTACTACGACCGCGCCATCTGGAGCCTGTACGTCACGCCGGCGAACTACGCCTGGGGCTCGGACTGGCTCGGCACCTCCACCCTGCCGGTCGGCTGGTCGTACGAGATCCAGGAGGTCCCGCCGGGCTACTACGACGTCTGGTGCGAGATGTCCGACGGCGCGGACTACACCGCGTACGACGTCCTGGTCTCGTCGCTCACCCTGGCGACCGTCTACTGCGGATACTGAGGAGGCGATCATGTCGACGCGAATGACGAAGAGGACGTGGATCGCCGTGCTGGGGGTGCTCGCGGGCGTGCTGGCCTCCGGCGTGGCGCTGGCGGAGGACGGCGTGGCGCGGTGGGAGGTGAAGCAGGAGGTCGTCGCGCAGGACGCCGCGCCGGCCGAGCGCGCCGCCCGGCCGGAGATCTCGAAGGCCGAGCCCGTGCAGAAGGGCGCGCCCGTCGTGGACGAGCAGGCCAAGAAGATCCGCGTGCGGTACTCGCCCGAGCACGAGGCGAAGCAGTAGACCGGCAGCTCGGGGAGGCCGCTCGGCCTTCCCATGACGACCGCGGGCGGCGCTCCCTTCGCACCGGGCGCGCCGCCCGTCTCGTCCGGGCCCCCGGCGCGCCCGGCCGGGCCGCGCCCGCGACCCTGCTTTCCGCGCGCGATCGCCCTAGGATCCTCGGAGGACCCGTTGGGAGGATCCATGGCCTCGAAGCCTGCGAAGGCCGCGGCGGCGGGCGCGCCGCGCGGCGAGACGCCGAAGGCGCCGGCGCGCGCCGACCACCCGATCTACGCCCGCGAGGAGATCGCGCGCGTCCTCGCGGAGCGGGAGGCGTGGACGCGCGAGGAGCTGCAGGAGGCGCTCTCGAGGCTCCCGCGGCGCAAGGAGCCGTTCCAGACGGACTCCGGGATCCCCATTCCCGACGTGGTCGACGCGGCGACCGTGCGCGAGGCCGACCCCCTGCGCGACGTGGGCTACCCCGGCCGCTACCCGTTCACCCGCGGCCCGCAGCCGACGATGTACCGCGGCCGGCTCTGGACGATGCGGCAGTTCGCGGGCTTCGGGACGCCCGAGGACACCAACGCGCGCTTCAAGTACCTCCTCCAGCACGGCGTGACCGGGCTCTCCACCGCCTTCGACATGCCGGCGCTCATGGGCTACGACGCCGACCACCCGATGAGCCGCGGGGAGGTGGGCAAGGAGGGCGTCGCGGTCTCGTCGCTGCGCGACTTCGAGCTCCTGTTCGACGGCATCCCGCTCGCCGACGTCACGACCTCCATGACCATCAACGCGACGGCGCCCATCGCCCTCGCGATGTACGTCGCCGTGGGCGAGGCGCAGGGCGTCCCGCGCGCGAAGCTCGGCGGCACGCTCCAGAACGACATGCTGAAGGAGTACATCGCGCAGAAGGAGTGGATGATCCCGCCCGGACCCGCGGTGAAGCTCAACTGCGACGTGATCGAGTTCTGCGCGCGGGAGATGCCGCGCTGGAACCCGGTGTCGATCAGCGGCTACCACATCCGCGAGGCGGGGGCGACGGCGGTCCAGGAGCTCGCCTTCACCCTCGCCGACGGCATCGAGTACGTGCAGCAGTGCGTCGAGCGCGGCCTCGACGTCGACGCCTTCGCCCAGCGCCTCAGCTTCTTCTGGGACGTCCACAACGACTTCTTCGAGGAGGTCGCGAAGCTCCGCGCCGCGCGCCGGATCTGGGCGCGCACCCTGAAGGAGCGCTTCGGGGCGAAGCGGAAGGAGTCGCTGCTCCTGCGCACCCACGCCCAGACCGCGGGCGTCTCCCTCACCGCCCAGCAGCCCTACAACAACGTGGTGCGCACCGCGCTGCAGGCCCTGGCGGCCGTGCTCGGCGGCACCCAGTCGCTCCACACGAACTCGCTCGACGAGACCTACGCGCTGCCCACCGAGGAGGCCGTCACCATCGCGCTGCGGACCCAGCAGATCATCGCCTTCGAGTCCGGCGTCGACCGCGTCGTGGACCCGCTGGCGGGGAGCTGGTACGTCGAGTGGCTCACCGACGAGATGGAGCGCCGCGCCCTCGAGCACATCCGGCGCATCGACGAGATGGGCGGCATGCTCCGCGCGGTCGAGGAGGGCTACCCGCAGCGCGAGATCGCGGAGAGCGCCTACCGCTGGCAGCGCGAGATCGAGGCGGGCGACCGGATCGTCGTCGGCGTGAACGCCTTCAGGCTCGACGAGGCCGAGCCGATCCCGATCCTCAGGATCGACGAGACGGTGGCGCGCGGGCAGGTGGAGCGGCTCGGGGCGCTCAGGGCCGAGCGGAGCGCGCCGAAGGTGGCGGACGCGCTCGCCGCGCTCGAGCGCGCCACGCGCGAGGGCGCGAACGTCATGCCCCCCATCATCGACGCGGTCCGGGCCTACGCGACGCTCGGCGAGGTCTCTGACGTCTTCCGGAAGGTGTTCGGCACCTACCGCGAGGACGGCCGCTTCTAGCGGCCGCCGGGGATCGCGACGTGGCCGACTCGCACTGGGCGGAGGCCTACTACGGCGAGCTCTACCTCGCCTCCGTGGAGGACCTGCTCGGGCCGCGCCTGTCGGCGCTCGAGGCCGAGGTGATCGCCGGGCTCCTCGCGCCGCGCCCCGGCGACCGAGTCCTCGACCTCGCCTGCGGGCACGGGCGCCACGCCCGCGTCCTCGCCGGGCGCGTGCGGCTCGCCGGGCTCGACCGCAGCGGGCCGTACCTCGCGCGGGCCCGCGCCGCGGCGCCGGCCGCATCCCTCGTGCGCGGGGACGTGCGCGCCCTGCCGTTCGCCGACGGCGCGTTCGACGCGGCCTACTCCTGGTACGCCTCGCTCTTCATGTTCGACGACGCGGTGAACGCGGCTTGCCTCGCGGAGGCGGCGCGGGTCGTCCGCCGCGGGGGGAGGCTCCTCGTCCACCACGCGAACCCGGCGAGGCTCGCGCTCGACCCCCGCGAGGAGGCCCGGCGCGTGCTCCCGGACGGCTCGGCGGTGGAGGAGCGGTCCGTCTTCGACGCGGCGGCGGGGGTCGACCGCTCCGCGCGCCGCCTCGTCCGGCCCGGCGGCGCGGTCTTGGCGGGCACCGCGGAGTTGCGGTACTACTCGCCATCCGAGTGGGGGCCGCTCGCCGCGCGCGCCGGCCTCAGAGTCGTGGAGCTGACGAGCACACCGGACGCGGGGCGCGCCCCGCACCGCGCGCCCGGCCCCGAGGCGCCGGACCTCATCGCCCTGCTGGAGAAGACATGAGCCCCGCGAAAGAGCGCACTCTCCGCATCATCGTCGCGAAGCCCGGCCTCGACGGCCACGATCGCGGCGCGAAGATCATCGCCCGCGCGCTGCGGGACGCCGGCTTCGAGGTCATCTACACGGGGCTGCACCAGACCCCCGAGATGATCGTGGCCACCGCGCTCCAGGAGGACGTGGACGCGGTCGGGCTCTCCATCATGTCCGGCGCGCACATGACGCTCTTCCCCGCGGTGATCGAGCTGCTGAAGGGGAAGGGCGCCTCGGACATCGCGGTGTTCGGCGGCGGGATCATCCCGCAGGACGACGTCCCGAGGCTGAAGGAGCAGGGCGTCGCCGAGGTGTTCCTCCCCGGCTCCACCACGCAGGCCATCATCGACTGGATCCGCGGGAACGTCCGCCCGCGCCAGGCCGCGTAGGGCCGCTACCCGCCCGAGCCGATCATCGGGAGCAGCGGGCGGTCGTCCTCGCCCATGCGGTGGCGCTCGCCCTTGAGGCGCAGGGCGGCGGCGACCTGCGCGGCGATCTCCCCGTCCGTCGCGCCGCCGGCGAGCAGCGCCGCGAGCGGCACGCGCTCGCGCCCGCCGAGGCAGGCGCGCAGCGAGCCGTCGGCGCCGACGCGGACGCGGTTGCAGCCCTCGCAGAAGTTCTCGGTCATGGCGCCGATGAAGCCGACGAGGCCCGAGACGGCCCGGCCGCCGGCCTCGGAGGTGCCGCGCATGTGGTAGGCGGGGCCCCAGCCGCGCGTCGCGTCGGGCTCGAGGCGGACGCCCTGCGCCTCGAGGAGCCGCTTCACCGCGGCGGTCGGCACGGGCCTCCCCGGCCCGAACGGCATGAGCTCGATGAACCGCGCGGTCGCGCCGAAGCGCCAGGCGAAGCGGGCGAGGTCGCCGAGCTCGCCGTCGTTCACTCCCTCGACCACCACCACGTTGAGCTTCACCGAGGCGAACCCCGCCGCGAAGGCCGCCTCGATCCCCGCCACGATCCGCTCGAGGGTGGCCGCGCGCCCGGCGATGCGGTGGAGCCGGTCGGGGTCGAGGGTGTCGAGCGACACGTTGAGGCGCGAGACGCCCGCCTCGCGGAGCGGGACGGCGAGGCTGCCGAGGAGGTGGCCGTTGGTGGTGAGGGCGATCTCCTCGATCCCGGGCGTCGCGCGGACGTCCCGGACGACGTCGAGCAGATCCGGCCGCAGGGTCGGCTCCCCCCCGGTGAGGCGCACCCGCCGGATGCCGAGCCGCGCGAAGATCGCCACGAGCCGCGCCAGCTCGGCGCGGCCGAGCGGGTCGTCGCAGCGGTCCGGCCCCTGGGGGGCGCAGTAGCTGCAGCGGAAGTTGCAGCGGTCGGTGAGGGAGAGCCGCAGGTACGAGATGCGCCTCCCGCTCGCGTCGACGAGCGGCGCCTGGGGGGCGGCGGGCGCGGGGGGCTCGGTCACGGGACCCTTCATAGCGCGAAACGGCGGGGCCGCGGCACGGCGGCGCCTCAGATGGGGCGGCCGTCGGCGGGGCGCGCGAGCGCCGCGATCTCCTCGGGGCGCATGGAGAGGAAGGCGTCGGCGCAGCGCGGGTCGAACTGGGTGCCCGAGAAGCGGGCGATCTCGGCGCGCGCGGCCTCCACCGGCAGCCCGCGGCGGTAGGGCCGGTTCGTGGTCATGGCGTCGAAGGTGTCGGCGATCGCGAAGACGCGGGCCGCGAGGGGGATCGTCTCGCCGGCGAGGCCGCGCGGGTAGCCGCCGCCGTCGAAGCGCTCCTGGTGGCAGAGCACGACCTCGGCGGAGGGGCCGAGGAACTCGATGGAGCGCAGGATGTCGTAGCCGATCTGCGGGTGCTTGCGCATCTCCACCCACTCGCTCGGCGTGAGCTTGTCGGCCTTCAGCAGGATCGCGTCGGGCACGCCGATCTTGCCGATGTCGTGGAGCAGCGCCCCCCGGCCCACGCTGGGGAGGTCGGCGTCCGGGACCCCGAGCCGCCGCGCGATGGCGAGGGTGTAGCGCACGACGCGCTGCGAGTGGTCGCTCGTCTCGTGCTCCCGGGCGTCGAGGGCCGCGACGAGCGACCAGAGGGTCTGGGAGTAGGCGGCCTCGAGGTCGCGCAGCGTCCGGGACAGCTCCGCGGTCTTCTCGAGGACCCGGTTCTCGAGGCTGCGCCGGTACTTCTGGCGCGCGAGCTCGAGGCGCCGCCGGCCCAGCGCGCGCTCGATGGCGCGGATGAGGTCCGTCACCTTGGGCGGCTTGAGGAGGTAGTCCGACGCGCCGTTGCGCAGGCACTCGACGGCCGCCTCGGTGTCCCCGTAGGCCGTGAGCATGACCACCGCGGAGTCCGGGTACAGCT
The DNA here is from genome assembly GCA_963737085.1 of uncultured delta proteobacterium. Classification (GTDB taxonomy): domain Bacteria; phylum Myxococcota; class Myxococcia; order Myxococcales; family Anaeromyxobacteraceae; genus Anaeromyxobacter. The sequence continues at coordinate 910,316 of CAVTRR010000008.1, read as the reverse complement.
CGCGGAGCCGGTCGAGCAGCCAGAACCCGTCCTTGCCCGGCATGCGGACGTCGCTGATGACGAGCGAGAACTCCGCCTGCTCCGCCGCCTCGAGGGCGGCGTCGGCGGACCCCACCGCGGTGCAGGCGTAGCCCTCCTCGCGCAGGAGGACGGTGATGACGTCGCGCACCGCCGAGTCGTCGTCGACGATCAGGATCTTCGTCGGTTCGGAGGCGGTCGGCTCCGTCATGGCTCTCGGGTGGATCGGGCAGATCGCCCCGGACGGGGCGAGGGGCGCCACTATAACATGCAGGTCGCAGCCTCGATGAGCAGGCTGGCGGGGAGGGGGCGCAGCCCTTGACCCGCCCCCGGCGCGCCGCTACATCGCGGGCGGAGCCCCATGAGCGCACCGACGAGACCAGGCCTGCCCGTCGTCGACGACGCCCCGGCGGCGAGCGGCGGCGCGCCGCTGCCGAGGAGCCGGCGCGAGATCGCCGCCGACCTGCGCGCGCGCGGGATCCCCCGCGAGGCCCGGAAGCCTGCCTGGCTCAAGGTCCCGATGCCCGGCGGCGAGCGCTACCAGAAGGTGAAGGAGACGCTGCGCGGGCTGTCGCTTCACACCGTCTGCCAGGAGGCGAGCTGCCCGAACGTCGGCGAGTGCTGGGGCGGCGGCACCGCCACCGTCATGCTCATGGGCGACGTCTGCACGCGCGGCTGCCGCTTCTGCCACGTGAAGACGGCGCCGCACCCGCCGCCGCTCGACCCCGACGAGCCGCGCCACCTCGCCGAGGCCGTCGCCGCCCTCGGCCTCGACTACATCGTCGTGACGAGCGTGGACCGCGACGACGTCCCGGACGGCGGCGCCGCGCACTTCGCCGAGGCCATCCGGCGGCTCAAGGCGATCCCGGGCCTCCTCGTCGAGGTGCTGACGCCCGACTTCCGCGGGGACGTCGAGGCGGTCCGCACCGTCGGCCGGGCGGCCCCCGACGTCTTCGCGAACAACGTCGAGACCGTGCGCCGGCTCACGCCCGCGGTGCGCGACCCCCGCGCCGGCTACGACCAGACGCTGGGCGTGCTCGCCCGGATGAAGCGCGAGTTCCCCGGGGTGGTGACGAAGTCTTCGATCATGGTGGGGCTCGGCGAGACGGACGCGGAGCTCGCCGAGACCATGCGCGACCTGCGCGGCGCCGGGGTCGAGATCCTCACGCTCGGCCAGTACCTGCGCCCGAGCGCCTGGCACCTGCCGGTGGTCGAGTTCGTGCCGCCGGAGCGGTTCGCGGCGTGGCGCGAGGCGGGGAGGGCCCTCGGCTTCCGCTACGTGGCGAGCGGGCCGCTCGTCCGCTCGAGCTACCGGGCGGCGGAGCTGTTCCTGAGGGGCGAGATCGAGGCGAGGGGGCAGGGTCGTTGAGAGGGGAAGGATCCACATGCGGCGCGAGCACGACGTGGGGCCGGCGCCGGGGCGCCGGGAGCCAAGGGCGGCGCGCGAGTGGGAGCGCGGCCGGGCGCTGAGGGAGTTCCCGCTCCTCCGCCTCGTCGACGAGGACGGCGAGCCCGTCGGCGACGCCGGCGAGCGGCTGCTCCCCGACGCGCGGGCGCTCGAGCTCTACCGCGGGATGGTGCTGAACCGCGTGCTCGACGAGCGGATGGTGACGCTCCAGCGGCAGGGCCGGATCGGCTTCTACATCGGCTCGATCGGCGAGGAGGCGACCGTCTTCGGCTCGACCGCGGGCATGGAGGAGGCGGACTGGATCTTCCCCTCCTACCGGGAGCACGGCGCGGCGCTCCTGCGCGGCATGCCGCTCGTCACCTTCATGTGCGACCTGCTCGGCAACGCCGGGGACCTCATGAAGGGGCGGCAGATGCCCTGCCACGAGGCCTGGCGGCCCGGGCGCTACGCCTCGATCAGCTCGCCCATCGCCACGGAGATCCCGCACGCGGTGGGCGCCGCGTGGGCGGCGCGGCTCAAGGGCGAGGAGATGGTGTCGCTCGCCTACTTCGGCGAGGGCGCGACGAGCGCCCACGACTTCCACACCGGCCTCAACTTCGCCGCCGTGCGCAAGATCCCGGTGGTCTTCGTGTGCCGGAACAACGGCTGGGCCATCAGCGTGCCGGCCGAGAAGCAGACCGCCGCCGCGACCATCGCCCAGAAGGCGATCGCCTACGGCATGCGCGGCGAGCGCGTGGACGGCAACGACCTCTTCGCCGTGCACGACGCCACCCGGCGCGCCCGCGCCCGCGCGGCGGCGGGGGAGGGGCCGACGCTGCTCGAGTGCGTCACCTACCGCATCGAGGGGCACTCCACCTCCGACGACCCGCGCGTCTACCGGCCCGCCGAGCTCGTCGAGCCCTGGAAGAAGAAGGACCCCATCCTCCGCGTGCGCCGCTACCTCGTGCGCCGCGGGGCGCTCGACGACGCCGCCGACGCCCGGCTGCGCGACGAGGCCCGCGAGGAGGTGCAGCGCGCCCTGCGCGAGGCGGAGGCGTTCCCGCCGAAGCCGCCGGTGGAGAGCCTGTTCGAGGACGTCTACGCCGAGCCGCTCAGGCAGCAGCGGGAGCAGCTCGAGGAGCTGGAGGCGGCGATCGCCGCGGACCCGCGGGTGGCGAACCCGCGCCACTCCGACGCCTGAGCCGAGGTCCTGAGTGCCGGTGATGAACGTCATCCAGGCGGTGAACGACGCGCTCCGCGTGGCGATGCGCAAGGACCCCGACGTCGTCGTCCTCGGCGAGGACGTCGGGAAGTTCGGCGGCGTGTTCCGCGCCACCCAGGGGCTGCAGGAGGAGTTCGGCGCCGACCGCGTCATCGACACGCCGCTCGCCGAGGGCGGCATCATCGGGACGGCGGTGGGGATGGCGCTCTACGGCCTGAAGCCGGTCCCGGAGATCCAGTTCGCGGACTTCATCTTCCCCGCCTTCGACCAGATCGTGAACGAGGCGGCGAAGTACCGCTACCGCTCGGGCGGGCAGTACGAGTGCCCCCTCGTCATCCGCACGCCTTACGGCGGCGGCATCCGGGGCGGCCACTACCACTCGCAGTCGCCCGAGGCCCTGTTCGTCCACACCCCCGGGCTCAAGGTGGTGGTGCCCTCGAACCCCTACGACGCGAAGGGGCTGCTCATCACCGCCATCCGCGACCGCGATCCCGTCCTCTTCTTCGAGCCGAAGCGGGTCTACCGCGCCGCGAAGGGGGAGGTGCCGGAGGGCGACTACGCGCTGCCGCTCGGCCAGGCGGCGGTGACGCGCGAGGGCCGGCAGGTGACGCTCGTCGCGTGGGGCGCGATGTGGCACGAGGCGGACCAGGCGGCGCGCGAGGCCGAGGCGGAGGGGATCGACTGCGAGGTGATCGACCTGCGCTCGCTGCAGCCGCTCGACGTCGACACCCTCGCGGCCTCGGTGCGGAAGACCGGGCGCGCCGTGGTGGTCCACGAGGCCCCGCGGACGTGCGGGTTCGGCGCGGAGCTCGTCGCGCTCCTCCAGGAGCGCTGCTTCCTCTCGCTCGAGGCCCCCATCGCGCGGGTCACCGGCTTCGACACCCCGTTCCCGTACACGCTCGAGATGGAGTACCTGCCCCGCGCGCCGCGCATCCTGAAGGCGGTGCGCGAGGTCGTCTCCTTCTAGCCGGAGGTCGCCATGGCGTACCGGATGGAGCTCCCCGACATCGGGGAGGGCGTCGTCGAGGCGGAGGTGCAGCGCTGGCTCGTCGCGCCGGGCGACGCGGTCGAGGAGGATCAGCCGCTCGTCGAGGTGATGACCGACAAGGCCACCGTGGTCATCCCGTCTCCGCGGCGCGGCCGGGTCGTGCGGCTCTTCTGGAAGCCCGGCGACGTCGCGAAGGTGCACTCGCCGCTCGTGGAGATCGAGGTGGAGGGCGCCGCGGCGGGGGCCGGCCCGGCCGTCCCCGCGCCCGCCGCCGCCGCCGCCGCCGCGGGCACCGCCCCGTCCGCGGCCGCTCCGCGCGAGGAGCAGGCGGCGCCCGGGCATCGGGCGCTCGCCGCGCCCGCGGTGCGGGCGATGGCGCGCGAGCTCGGCGTGGACATCGACGCCGTGGCGGGCACGGGGCCCGGTGGGCGCGTGACGAAGGACGACCTGGCGGCGCACCGGCGGCGGGGGAACGGCCACCCCGCGCGGGCGGTGGTCGCGGCCGGTATCCCGGGCCCCGCACCGACCGCCGCCCGGGCCCCGACCTCGACCCCGACCCCGACCCCGGTCCGCTCCCCGGCGGCCGGCCCCGGCGCCGGGGACGAGCGCATCCCGCTCCGCGGCGTCCGCAAGCGGATCGCCGAGAACATGGCGCGCTCGAAGCGCACCGCGGCGCACTTCACCTTCGTCGAGCAGGCGGACGTGACCGAGCTCGTGCGCGTGAAGGACCGGATCGCGGAGGCGGCCTGGGCGGAGGGGGTGAAGGTCACCTTCCTGCCGTTCGTCGTGAAGGCCGTCGTCGCGGCGCTGCGCAGGCACCCGAAGCTCAACGCCACCATGGACGAGGAGCGCGGCGAGCTCGTCCTCCACCGGCGCTACGACCTCGGCATCGCCTCGGCGACGGAGGCCGGGCTCGTGGTCCCGGTGCTGCGGGACGCCGACCGCCGCTCGCTGCTCGACGTGGCCCGGGAGATCGAGCGGCTCGCGACCGACGCGAAGGCGGGGCGCATCCGGCCCGAGGACCTCGGCCGCTCCACCTTCACGCTCACGAGCCTCGGCGCCCTCGGCGGCCTGTTCGCGACGCCCGTCCTGAACCACCCGGAGGTGGCCATCCTCGGCCTCCACCGCCTCCGGCCGACCCCCGTCGTGAGGGACGGCGCGGTGGTCGTGCGCGACGTGATGCACGTCTCGGTCACGAGCGACCACCGCGTGGTGGACGGCCACGAGGCCGCCGCCTTCGCCTACGACGTCATCAAGACGATGGAGGACCCGGACCTCCTCCTCGTGCAGATGACCTGAGGTTCACAGCCGGTGGCAGGCCGAGCAGAGGTTCGCGGGATCCACGGCGCGCCTCGCGTGGGGCGAGGCGCCGTCGTGGCAGGACGTGCAGGCGACCTTGCCGTCGACGAGCGGCACGTCCTTCCGGAGCAGCGCCGGCGGGACGAAGGCCTCGGGATCCCGCGCCGCGATCGCGGCGTAGTCCACGTCGACCGGGTGGTCGCCGTGGCCCGCCCTGGCCGGCCCGATCAGGATCTCCTCGTGGCACGCGACGCAGCGCGTGGAGGGCATGCGCGCGCGGTCGGCGCGCGCCAGCTCGCAGACCTCGTCCGGCGGCCCTCGCCCCCCGGCCCCCGCCGCGCCGGCCAGCGCCGCGAGGGCGATCGGCGCCGCCCGCGCCGCGTCCCGCCACCCCATCGCTCCCCCGCCCCGAGCCGCCCCGCGGCCCCCTGACGGAAAGCTCGGGCTCGCCCGGGGAGCGCGCAGCGCCCCGCACGGTGCGTCCGGGCGCGCGGAACTCGTCGCGGCGGGCGGGCGGGCTCGCCCCTATACTCGTGCCCGACCCGGGAAGGGGGAGCGCATGGCAACCAGGAACTTCGACGCCGTCGTCATCGGGGGCGGCCCCGGCGGCTACGTCGCGGCGATCCGGCTCGCGCAGCTCGGCAAGAAGACCGCGCTCGTCGAGAAGGAGGCGCTCGGCGGCGTCTGCCTCAACTGGGGGTGCATCCCCTCCAAGGCGCTCATCGCCGCGGCGAACCTCGTCGAGGAGATCCGCGGCGCCGGCGACCGCGGCATCCTCGCCGAGCCGCCGAGGGTGGACGTGGCGAAGCTCCGCGAGTTCAAGAACGCGGTGGTGAAGAAGCTGGTGGGCGGCGTCGGCACGCTCGAGAAGGGGAACGGCGTCGAGGTCGTGAAGGGGACGGCCACGTTCGTCGCGCCGAACGCGGTGGAGGTGTCCGCGGGCGACGGCGAGAAGACGAGGCTCGAGGCCCCGGCGTTCATCGTGGCGACCGGCGCGCGGCCCGTGGAGATCCCGGGGTTCGCCTTCGACGGCAAGGACGTGTGGAGCGCGAAGGAGGCGGTGGACCTCCCGGAGATCCCGAAGCGCCTCGTCTGCATCGGCGGCGGCGTGATCGGGATGGAGCTCGGCACGGTCTACGCGAAGCTCGGCTCGCAGGTGACGTTCGTCGAGGCGCTGCCGCAGATCCTCACCGGCGTCGATCCCGAGGCCGTGCGCCTCGTGCAGAAGGGGATCCGCCAGCGCGGCGGCACCGTCCACGTGAACGCGAAGGCGAAGGGGTTCGAGCGGAAGGGCGGGGCCCTCGTCGGTGCACCTGGAGGTGGACGGGAAGGCGCAGGACGTCGAGTGCGACCGGATCCTGGTGGGCGTGGGCTTCCGGCCGAACTCCGGCGGCGTCGGCCTCGAGAAGGTGGGCGTGAAGATCGGGCCGAAGGGCTTCGTGGAGGTGGACGAGCAGTTCCGCACGAGCGTCCCGTCCATCTACGCCATCGGCGACCTCGCGGCGCCGCCCTTCCTCGCCCACAAGGCGTTCAAGGAGGGCGAGATCGCCGCGGAGGCCATCGCCGGCATGAAGTCCGCGAAGGACTGGGTCGCGCTCCCCGCCGCCATCTTCACCGACCCCGAGATCGGGGCCGTGGGCCTCTCCGAGGATGAGGCGCGCGCGCAGGGCTACGATCCCATCGTGGGGAAGTTCCCGTTCGCCGCCCTCGGCCGCGCCCTGGCCATCGACCACGCCGAGGGGTTCGTGAAGGTGGTGGGCGACCGCGCCTCGAAGCTCCTCCTCGGCGCGACGATCTGCGGCGCGGAGGCCTCCGACCTCGTGGCGGAGGCGGCCCTCGCCCTGGAGATGGGCGCCTACCTCGAGGACGTCGCGCTCACCATCCACGCCCACCCGACGCTCTCCGAGGCGCTCATGGAGGCGTGCAAGGCGGCGCTCGGCGAGGCCATCCACGCGCTCAACCGGCCGGAGCGCCCGCGCAGGGCGGAGCAGGCCGCGCGCGCATGACCCGCGCGCTCGTCGTCCACCGCCTCGGCCGGGTCGAGTACGCGGACGGCCTCGCGCTCATGGCCGTCGCCGGGGCGGCCGTCCGCGCGGGCGCGCCGCCCGCGACGGACCACCTGTTCCTGCTCGAGCACCCGCCGGTGCTGACGCTCGGCCGGGGCGCCGGCCGGGCGAACATCCTCGCCGCGCCGGCGTGGCTCGCGAAGCAGGGCTTCGAGATCCACGAGACCGATCGCGGCGGCGACGTCACCTACCACGGCCCCGGCCAGATCGTCGGGTACCCGGTGGTGGACCTCTCCGACCGCCCCGACGTGCGGCGCTACGTGGGGGCGCTCGAGGAGGCGATGATCCGCACCTGCGCCGACTTCGGCGTCGAGGCGGGGCGCCACGAGGAGCACCGCGGCGCGTGGGTGGGCCACCGCAAGATCGGGGCGGTGGGCGTCCACCTCTCGCGCTGGATCACCTCGCACGGCTTCGCCTTCAACCACGCGCCCGACCTCTCGCACTTCCAGGCCATCGTGCCGTGCGGCATCGCCGACCCGCGCCTCGGGGTGACGACCCTCGAGGCGGAGCTGCGCGCGCGGGGCCGGGCGGTCCCGGACGCCGCCGAGGTCGAGGGGCGGCTCGGGGCGCACGCCGCGGAGGCCCTCGGGCGCCGCGCGGAGCCCTCGCCGGGGCCGGACCTGCGCACCGTCTCGGTGGTGCCGATCGGCGCCGACGGGCGGGTCCTGCTGCTGCGGCGCAGCGAGGCGCGCGGCGGCTTCTGGCAGCAGGTGACCGGGCGCATCGAGGCGGGCGAGGCGCCCGCCGAGGCCGCCCGCCGCGAGCTCCGCGAGGAGACCGGGGCCGACGTGCCGGTCGAGCCGCTCCGGTACCGCCACGCGTTCGCCCTCGACCCGAGCCTGAACCACGTCCGTCCGGGCGCCCTCGTCCTCGTCGAGGAGACCGCCTTCGCGGCGCGGCTCCCGCCCGGGTTCGCGGTCCGGCTCTCCGACGAGCACGCGGAGCACGCGTGGGTGGCGCCGGAGGAGGCCGCGGCGCGCCTGCGCTTCGCCGGGCTGCGCAAGGCGATCCGGCTCGCGACCCCGCGCTGAGCGGGAGGGCCGGGCGTCAGGCCCGCGGCGCGGCGGGCAGCCGGACGCGGACCACGGTGCCCGCCGCCTCCGACGACTCCATCTCGGCGGTGCCGCCGTGGGCGCGCACGACCTCGTGGACGATGAACAGGCCGAGGCCGAGCCCGCGCCGGCCGCCGCGCGCGAACGGCTCGAAGACGTGCGGCAGGACCTCCGGCGCGACCGCGCCGCCGTTGGCGACCTCGAGGACGACCACGTCCCCGGCCTGCCGGACGGCGACGCGGACCGCGACGGCGGGGTCGCCGTGCTCGAGCGCGTTCGACACGAGGTTCGCGAGCACCTGCCCGAGCCGCGAGGCGTCGCCCGAGACGACGGCCTCGCCGCGGACCTCGACGCGCAGGCGGCCGGGGTGGAGCGTCTCGGCCTCCTCGACCGCGCGCACCGCCAGGGCCCCGAGGTCGACGCGCGCGCGCTCGACGGGCACCGCCATGCCCTGCCGCGCGCGGCTCAGGTCGAGCAGGTCGCGGATCATGTCCGTCATGCGATCCGCGGCCCTCCCGATGCGGCCGAGGAGGCGGCGCTGCGTCTCCGGGGTGACCCCCGCCTCCGCCAGGAGCCGGGAGGACAGCGCGATCGCCGACAGCGGCTGGCGCAGGTCGTGCCCGACCACGGCGAGGAGCCGCTCCTGGAGGGATCCGACCCGCTCGGCCTCGGCGCGCGCGGCGTCCGCCTCCTGCCGCATGCGCCGCTCGGAGTCGTAGAGGCGCGCGCGATCGAGCGCCAGCGCGCAGGTGCGCGCGAGGGCCGCCGCCGCGGTGCGGTCGTCCTCGTCGAGCGTGCGCTCGCGCGGGAAGCTCAGCCCGATGGCGCCGATGGGACCGTCTCGCCCGAGGAGCGGGAAGGCGGCCCAGGCGCGGTGCCGATCGTCGCTCCGCAGCGCCGGGTAGCGCGCGAGCCCCTCCGCCAGCGTCTCGAGCCAGATGGGCTCGCCCGTACGGTACGCGTCGGCCAGCGGCACCGGCGTGTCGTACGGGATGCGCCGCCACGGGTCGAGGAGGTCCGGCGGGTACCCCGCCTCCCCGGCGATCTCGAGCGCGTGCGGCCCGGCCAGCGCGACCATGCCGGCCGCGGCGCCGAAGGCGGCGAGCCCGTGCGCGAGCGAGGCCTCCAGGATCTCGCCGGTCGTCCTCGCGGAGGCGAGGGCGCTCGCGAGGCCATGGGCGAGCTCGAGCCGCCGCCGGGTGGCCCGCTCGCGGTGCAGCGCGGCGGCCCGCTCCATCGCCATCGCGCAGTGCGCCGCGAAGGCCTCGACGTCGGGCACGACCGCGGCGGGATCGCCGGCGCCCTCCTCGAACCCCACGCAGACGAGGCCGCGCGCCTCGCCGCGCGCGAGGAGGGGCGCCGCGACGCACGCGTCGAGCCCGTTGGCCGCGAGGTAGAGCCGCTCGTGCGGCTGCGCGCTCCGCGCCGTGGCCACGATCGTCTGGCCGCGCGCGATCGCGCGCGCGAGGAACGGGGAGGCCGACGGCCGCTCGTGGCAGCCGAGGCGTCCGCGCGGCGGCGTCTCGGCGATGCAGCGGAACCCCTCCGCGTCGACGGCCCAGAGCGTCGACTCGACCGCGGCGAGCGACGCCGCCCACGCGCCGAGCGCGGAGTCCGCGGCGCGCTCGAGGGTGGCTCCCGCGGCGAGCTCGGCCGAGAGGCGCGCGAGGGCCTCGGCGCGCGCGCGAGCGCGCCGCTCGGCGACGAGCAGCCGGGCGCGCTCGAGGGCCTGGGCCGTGAGGTGCGCGATCGCCCGGTGCAGGGCGCGGTCCTCGGGGCCGAAGGCGCGCGGCGACAGGAAGCCGAGCGCGACCATGCCGATGGTCCGGCCGAGCAGCCGGAGCGGCAGCCCGACCCAGGCCTGCGTGCCGGTGCGCGCGCGCAGCTCCTCGAGCGCCGGGAACGTCGCCGCGAGCTCCTCGGCCGAGGAGATCCAGAGCGGCTGTCCGGCGCGCAGGGTGGGGCCTCCGGGTCCGAGCGCCTCGACCTGCATCCGCCGCATCGTCCGGATCGCGTCGGCGCCCCGCCCTCGCACGCAGGCGAGGACGGCGTCGTCGCCCTCGGGCAGCCAGATCCCGGCGTACTCGGCGCCGAGCGGGCTCGCCGCGCGCGAGAGGAGGGCGTCGACCACCTCCTCGAGGCTCGCCGCCCGGGCCAGCGCGGCGGCGAGCGAGAGCAGCCGCGCGAGAGGATCGTCCGCGGACGCCTCGGCGCTCCGCGGCGCCAGCGCCCGCGCCGCCTCCTCGAACAGGCGTTGCGGGGGCGGTTCCTCCGGCGGCGTGGCCGCCGCACCGCCACGTTCTTCCCCTGCGTGCATCCGAGCCCCCCGCTCGGATCCACCTTACCCGACACGCGCGCGCACTTTGAGAGCCCCTTGGGGCACGTAAACGGTCCTTCACGTATCGAGCGCTCCCTCGTCCACGAGCCGGCGCACCGCCTCCATGTCGCGGTGCAGCTCGCGGTCCGCCTCGAGGTGCGGCACGACGACGCGGATCCTGCGGTGGGCCTCGGCCACCCGGGTCGCCGGACGGAGCGGCGCGCGCAGGTCGATGGCCTGGGCCGCGACGAGCAGCTCGATGGCGAGGCAGGTCGCGACGTTGTCCACGACCTGGCGCGCCTTGAGGGCGGCGGCCATCCCCATGGAGACGTGGTCCTCGCGCCCCGCCGAGGAGGGGATGGAGTCCACCGAGGCGGGGTGGCAGAGCACCTTGTTCTCCGAGACGAGGGAGGCGCTCGTCACCTGCGCGATCATGAAGCCCGAGTCGAGGCCGGTGCGGGGCGCGAGGAACGGCGGCAGGCCCGAGAGCGACGGGTTCACGAGCTGCTCCACGCGCCGCTCCGATATCGCCCCGAGGTGCGAGGTCGCGATGGCGAGGACGTCGAGGGCGAGCGCCACCGGCTGGCCGTGGAAGTTCCCGCCCGAGACGATCTCGCCCGTCTCCGGGAACACGAGCGGGTTGTCGGTCGCGGCGTTCACCTCCCGGGCCAGGGCGCCGCGGCAGAACGCGATCCCGTCGCGCGCCGCGCCGTGCACCTGCGGCATGCAGCGCAGCGAGTACGGGTCCTGTACCCGGTGGCAGCCCGGCCCCTGGTGCGAGGCGTTGAGCTCGGACCCGGCGAGCAGCTCGCGCAGCCGCGCCGCCGCCGCGACCTGGCCCGGCTGGCCGCGCGCCGCCTGGATCTCGGGGAGGAAGGGGCGGTGCGAGCCGAGCAGCCCCTCGAGCGTCATGGCGCCCGCGAGATCCGCGAGCAGCGCCAGCCGCTCGGCCATGGCGAGGGCGTGGCAGCCCACCGCGGTCATCGCCTGGGTGCCGTTCACCAGGGCGAGCCCCTCCTTCGGCGCGAGGACCACGGGGGCGAGGCCGACGCGGCGGAGCGCCTCGGCCCCGGGCAGGCGGATGGCCTCCGCCTCCCCGCCGGCGCCGCGGCCCGGCGGCGCGAGCCAGGCCTCGCCCTCGCCGATGAGGACGAGGGCGAGGTGCGCGAGCGGCGCGAGGTCGCCGGAGGCGCCCACCGAGCCGCGCTCCGGGATCACGGCGACGACGCCGCGGTCGAGGAGCGCGAGGAGGAGGTCGAGCGTCTCCTCCCGGATCCCGGACACCCCCTTCGCGAGCACGTTCGCGCGCAGCAGCATGAGCGCGCGCGCCTCCGGGACGGGGAGGGGGCGCCCGACGCCCGCGGCGTGCGAGAGGACGAGGTTGCGCTGCAGCCGGGCGAGGTCGGGGGGATCGATGCGGACCTCGGCGAGCGTGCCGAACCCGGTGTTGATCCCGTAGTGCGCCTCGCCGTCCCCGAGCCGGGCCTCCACGAGGGCGCGGGCGCGGCGCACCCGCTCGCGCGCCTCCGGGGCGAGCTCGGCGCGGGCGCGGCCGCGCGAGACGGCGAGCACCTCCTCGATCGACAGGGTGTCGCCGTCCAGCAGGACGCGTTCCATCGCCGGCTCCGTTTGACACCTTCTCCCGGCCCTCTCTAGAGTCCGGCGGCCGGCCGCGAAACGTTCGGACGGGGGGACCCCCGCGTGGCGCTCATCGTACAGAAATTCGGCGGGACCTCGGTGGCCGACGTCGGCCGCATCCGGAACGTGGCGCGCCGCGCCCTCGCGGCGCAGCGGGCGGGGAACGACGTGGTGGTGGTGGTCTCCGCGATGGCCGGCGAGACGAACCGGCTGCTCGACCTCGCGCGCCAGGCCTGCGAGCGCCCGGACGAGCGCGAGCAGGACGTCGTGGCGGCGACCGGCGAGCAGGTCTCGATCGGCCTCACCGCGCTGGCGATCCAGGGGCTCGGCGGGAAGGCGCGCAGCTTCACCGGCCCCCAGGTGCGCATCCTCACCGACAGCGCGTTCTCCCGCGCACGCATCCGCTCCATCGACCGCGAGGCGCTGCTCGCCGCCCTCGGGCGCGGCGAGATCGCGGTCGTCGCCGGGTTCCAGGGCGAGGACGACGGCGGCAACGTCACGACGCTGGGGCGCGGGGGCTCGGACACGACCGCCGTCGCGGTCGCGGCGGCGCTCGAGGCGGACGCCTGCGAGATCTACACGGACGTGGACGGCGTCTACACGAGCGACCCGAACGTCGTGCGCGCCGCGCGGAAGCTCGACCGGATCTCGTACGAGGAGATGCTGGAGCTCGCGAGCGCCGGCGCGAAGGTCCTGCAGATCCGGTCGGTCGAGTTCGCCATGAAGTACCGGGTGCCGCTCTGGGTGCGGTCGTCCTTCTCCGACGACCCCGGCACGCTCTGCTGCGAGGAGGATCCCGACATGGAGCACCTCGTCGTCTCCGGCATCGCCTTCGACCGGAACGAGGCCAAGCTGTCGGTGCGCGGGGTGCCCGACCGCCCCGGGACGGCGGCGCGCCTCTTCAAGCCCCTCGCCGACGCGGGCATCGTGGTGGACCTCATCGTCCAGAACGTGGGGCACGGCGGCCACGCCAACCTGACGTTCACGGTGCCGCGCGCCGACCTCGCGCGGGCGGTCGAGATCGTGAAGGGCTCCGCCGGCGAGCTCGGCGCCGAAGCCGTCGAGACCGACGACGAGATCGTCAAGATCTCGGTGGTCGGCGTCGGCATGCGGAACCACGCGGGCGTCGCCGCGAAGGCGTTCGAGGTGCTCGCCGCGGCGGGGGTGAACATCGAGATGATCTCCACCTCCGAGATCAAGGTGTCGGTGGTCATCGCGCAGAAGTTCCTCGAGCTCGCGGTGCGCGAGCTGCACTCCGCCTTCGGCCTCGACGCCCCGCGGCGCTGAACGCGGCGCGTGGACGCCCGCGCCCGCGCGGCAGGGTCCGTGCAGGGGCCCGGCCCATGCCGCACCGCCTCGCGCTCGCCATCGCGCTCGCCCTCGTGCTCCTCGCCCCCGCGCTGCGCCTCGTCGCGGAGCGCCCGGCGCCTCCGCGGCGCTGCCGCCCGGAGGGGCGGGGGATCGCGCCCCGACACTGGCTGGGCTGCGCGGCGGACGAGGGTCCGGGGCGCGCGCTCCGCGGGGACGAGCGGCTGCTCCTCGGGCTCCCGCTCGACCCGAACGCGGCGGCGGCACGAGAGCTCGCCTTCGTGCCCGGCCTCTCTCGCGCGCTCGCCGCGGCCCTGGTGGCCGATCGCGAGGCGAGGGGCCCCTTCGCGAGCCTCGACGCGCTGGAGCGCGTGCGGGGCATCGGGCCGAGGCGGCTCGCCCAGGCGCGGCCCCACCTCGCCATCGAGAGCGCTCCGTAGCCGTGTCCCTCGACCTTGGGATACTCTCGCTCACCCAGATGGAGGGGCGCCCTTGGTGATCCGCTGCGAGCGCTGCTCGACGCTGTACGAGCTCGACGAGGGGCTGCTCTCGCCCTCCGGCTCGCCGGTCCAGTGCACGAAGTGCCAGCACGTCTTCACCGCGTTCCCGTCGCAGGCGCCGGGGCGAACGCTCGTGGGCGTCCCCGCGGCGCCGCCCCCCGCCGAGTCCCCGCCCGCCGCCGAGGCCGCCCCGGCCCCGCCGCCCGCCGAGAAGCCGAGGCCCGGTCCCCAGCGGTACGTCCCGCCCGCGCCGTCCGAGGGCCGGCCGGAGGCCCCCCGCGCGAGCTTCAGCGGGTCGGCCCCGGTCTATCGCCCCCCCACGCCTCCTCCGAGCGCCGCGGCGGCGGCGAGCGTGAGCCGCTCGCCGCTCCTCCGCCGCGACGCGGTCGGCGCGTTCGAGGCGCGGCTCCGCTGGAGCGCGCGCCTGCGGTGGCTCGCGCCCGCGCTCGTCGCGGCGGTCCTGCTGGCCGCGGGGGTCGCGTGGTTCCTGCTCGCCCGCCGGGGGGGGCCGTCCGCCGCCGGCGCGCGGCGCGAGGCGATGGCGCTCGCCGCGCTCGACGACGGCGCGAGCCTCGACCAGGCCGCCGCGCGGCTCGACGCGGCGCTCCGGCGCTCGCCGGGGTCGGAGGCCGCGGCGGATCGCGCCGCCGTGGAGGTGCTCCGCGCGGCCGCCGCTTCGGAGGAGGGCGAGGCGCTCGCGGCGCGCCACGCGGCCCGCACGGCGGACCGCGAGCGGCTGCGGCGGGAGCAGGCCGCCGGCTGGGAGGAGGCGGAGCGCGCGGCCGCGGCGGACGCGCAGGCGCTCGAGCGGGAGGTCCGGGGGCGCGAGGAGCGGGCGCGTGCCCTCGGCGACGCCGCCTTCGACGCCCTGCGCGCGCTGCAGCGGGCGGGCGGCGACGTGCCCGAGATCGCCCGCGCGCTGGCGCTCTACTACGCGCTCGGCGGCGAGCGCCAGGCCGCGGAGAAGGCGATCCGCGCCGCGCGGGCCGGCGCCCCGGGCGACCCGTGGCTCGATCTCGCGGAGGGCTGGGCCGAGGCGCGCCAGACGGACCACGCCGCGCGCGAGCGCGCCCTCGTCGCCCTCGGCTCGCTCGCGGCCTCGCACCCGGACCTGCTCCGCGGGCGGTACCTGCTCGCGCGCACGCAGGCCTCGCTCGGACGCCGCGGCGAGGCCCTCGCGTCGCTCGAGGCGCTCCTCGCGGCGAACGGGCGCCACGAAGGGGCGCAGCGCCTCCGCGCGGAGCTCGCGGCGCACGTCCAGGGGCCGCCCGCGGCAGGTGCGCCGCCGCCGGCCCAGGCGTCCCCGCCCGCGCCGGCGCCCGCCCCCGCGGCGCCGGCGAGGAGCGCCCCGGGAACCGCGCCGACCCAGCCGAGGAAGCGCGTTGCCCAGCCTCCCGTCGAGACGCCCTTCCCGCCGGTCGACGCGCCCGTGTCTCCTGCGGACGGGAGCGCGTCCACTGCGGGCCCCGCCGCAGGGCCCGCGCCCGCGGCCATCCCCTTCGGGGGCGACGCCGGTACCCATGCGCCCGCGGCTTCCCCCCCGGAGGGAGGCGGCGGGGGCGAGACGGAGAAGCAGAAGCCCGTCCCGCGCGCATGGCCCCCGTCCGAGGATCCCTCCGTGGGCTCGCACGGCGGGTGATGGCTCGCCCCTTGCCTCATCGGCGGGGCGATGATCACGACCCTCCTCTGGCTCGCCCTCGGCCTCGTCGCGTTCAGCTACGTCGGATACCCGCTCGTGCTCGCCGTCTGGGACGGCGCGCGCGAGTCGCTCGAGGCGCTCCGGTTCCTCGGCGGGGGCGGCGATCGGCGGGCCGCGCCCCGCGCGCCCGGGGCCGAGTGGCCGCGGCTCTCCCTCGTCTTCTCGGCCTTCGACGAGGAGGGGTGCATCCGGCAGAAGATCGAGAACTGCCTCGCCCTCGACTACCCCGCGGACCGGCTCGAGGTCCTCGTCGGCTGCGACGGGTGCGGCGACCGCACCGCGGAGATCGCCCGGGCCGCGGGCGGCGCCCGGGTGCGCGTGCACGAGCTCTCCCCGCGCGCCGGGAAGGCGAGCGTCCTCACGCGGCTCGTCCCCGCCGCGCAGGGGGACGTGGTCGTGCTCACCGACGCGAACGTGATGCTCGACCCCGGGGCGCTGCGGGCGCTCGCGCGCCGGTTCCTCGACCCGTCGGTGGGCGCCGTGGTGGGGCGGCTGCGGGTCCGCGACGCCGCGGGCCAGGAGGTCGAGGAGGGCTTCTACTGGCGGTACGAGACGTTCCTCAAGTACCACGAGGGAAAGCACGGCTGCGTGCTCGGGGCGAACGGCGGCCTCTACGCGATCCGGCGGCTCCTCTTCAGCCCGCTCGGGGCCGACACCCTCACCGACGACTTCGTCGTCCCGGTGCGCATCGCGGTGCGCGGGTGGAAGGTGAGCTTCGCCCCCGACGCGGTCGCCTTCGAGGACCCCGCCGGCGGCGCGGGGCGGGAGTTCGTGCGGCGCGCCCGGATCGGGGCCGGCAACTGGCAGGCCCTCGCGCGCGTCCCCGACCTGCTCGACCCGCGCACGGGGTTCCTCTTCTTCGCCTTCGTCTCGCACAAGCTGCTCCGCTGGCTCGCGCCGTTCCTGCTCGCCGCCGCGCTCGCGGCGAACGCCGCCGCGGCGGCCGCGCCCGGGGCGTGGGGCTACCGCGGCCTCCTCGGCGCGCAGGTCGCGTTCTACGCGCTCGCCCTCGCGGGCCGGGCCGGGGCCGGGGGGCCGCTGCGGCGGGCGGCCGCCGTGGCCCACTACTTCGTCGCGATGAACGCGGCGCTCGCCGTGGGGCTCTGGCGGTTCGTGCGCGGGACGCAGCCCGCCACCTGGCAGCGCACGCCGCGCGCGGCGGACGGCGTCCGCGCGGCCTGACGGCGACATCCTTCTCGGAACCCTCGGCCGGGCGGCGCTTTCCCGGGCGGGGCCCACCGACCCTCGATGGGGCCGCGCCCTCGTTTCGCGACCGTTTTCTTGACACGGGAGGAGGCGTGGCCTTGCGCGTATCGTCACCGCACATAGCTTCATCGCGAGGGCCACCGGGCGGGCAGCGGGCAGGGTGAGGGGCTTGGCACTCGCGGGTGTCGCATGGGCGTCATGGAACGGATTCGACGGCTCAGCCGCGACCAGCAGGAGGCGCTCCGCGCCATCGACCGGGAGGAGCAGGCCTGCGTCGAGCTCGAGAACCTCGAGGCGGAGCACATCTCGGCGGAGGAGGCGTACCTCCGCCGGAAGGACCGGCTGCTCGGGCACGAGGTCGCGGAGGTCTACTCGGACATCGAGTCCGCGCGCGGCCTGCTCGCCGCCGCGGTGCGCGCGCGCCAGGAGCGCTTCGAGGCGATGCGGCTCGCGGTGCTCACCGGGCGCGCGGCGGAGGCGCCTCTGCCGACGCAGCTCGCGCTCCTGCCGAGCACGTAGCCTGCGCTGAACGCGGGCGGGCGCGGCGCTAAGCTCCGCCGTGCGCCTGCCGGCCGCGAGCCTCGACTCGCGGGATGGGCGGCGCGGTGGGGCGCCATGCAGGATCTCCTCGTCGTCGGCCGGATCCACACGCTCGACCCCGCGCGACCGGAGGCGGGCGCCGTGCTCGTCCGCGGCGGCCGGATCGCGCGCGTCGGCACGGAGGCGGAGTGCGCGGCGCTCGCGGGCGCGGGGGCGCTGCGGCTCCGCGGCGGGAGCGTCGTCCCCGGGCTCGTGGACGCCCACGGCCACGTGCAGTGGCTCGGACGCGCGCGCCGGGAGGTGAGCTGCGCCGGGGCCGCGAGCGAGGAGGAGTGCGCGGCGCGCGCCGCGGAGGGCGCCCGGGCGGCGCCCGGCGAGGCCTGGGTCCGCGGCCGCGGCTGGGACCAGAACCGCTGGCCCGGGTCCCGGTTCCCCACCGCGGCGTCGCTCACGCGCGCCGTCCCGGACCGGCCCGCGGTGCTCGAGCGCGTGGACGGGCACGCCTGCTGGGTGAACGCGCTCGCGCTCGCGCTCGCCGGGATCGGGCGCGACACCCCCGACCCGCCGGGCGGGCGGATCTTGCGCGGCGCGGACGGCGCGCCCACCGGGGTGCTCGTCGACGCCGCGCAGGAGCTCGTCCTCGCGCGGCTCCCGGCGCCCACGCCGGCGCGGATCGAGGAGGAGCTGCTCGCCGGGCTGCGGGCGCTCGTCCGGCTCGGCCTCACCGAGGTCCACGACGCGGGCGTCGGCCCCGCGGTCCTCGACGTCTACCGGCGGCTCGCGGAGGAGGACCGGCTGCCGGTGCGGGTGTACGCGATGATCGACGGCGAGGTCGCGCTCCCCGCGCTCCGGGCCGAGCTCGCGCGCTGGCGGGGCAGGGGGGAGGTGGGGCGCCTCGCCGTGCGCGCGGTGAAGCTCTACGCGGACGGCGCGCTGGGGAGCCGGGGCGCGGCGCTCCACGACGACTACGCCGACGAGCCCGGCAACCGCGGGCTCCTCCTCGGCGCCCCGGACGTGCTGCGCGCGAAGGTGCGCGCCGTCGCGGAAGCCGGGTTCCAGCCCGCGGTGCACGCCATCGGCGATCGCGCGGTGAGCGAGGTCCTCGCGGCCTTCGAGGCGGCGGGCGACCTGCGGGCGCTGCGGCCGCGGGTCGAGCACCTCCAGATCGTCCGCGCGCCGGATCTCCCGCGCCTCGCGGCGGCCGGCGCGGTCGCGTCGATGCAGCCCGTCCACGCGACGGCGGACGCGCCGTGGCTCGCCGCCCGCCTCGGCGCCGGCAGCGAGCGCCACGCGCTCGCCTACGCGTGGCGGAGCGCGCTCCTCGCGGGCCTGCCGCTCGCCTTCGGGTCGGACTTCCCGGTCGCCGATCCCGACCCGCGGGCGGGCCTCGCCGACGCCGAGGAGCGCACCCCGCCCGGGGGCCCGCCGCTCACGCCGGCGCAGCGGCTCTCGCGGGAGGAGGCGCTCCACGCCTTCACGGCGGGCGCCGCGCTCGCGAGCTTCGCCGAGGGTCGCCGCGGGGCGGTCCGAGAGGGGATGGACGCGGATCTCTCGGTGTTCACCGGGGATCTTCTCGGGGCCTCCACCGCGTCGCTCCGCGCGCTCCCGGTCGCGCACACGATCGTCGGTGGCCGCGTGGAGTGGAGCGCGGGGTCCTCGCTTCACGATGGGTGAACGAGCGCGGACTCCCGGTCCGCGCGCGACGCCGGCGGTCACACCGCGCGTGCGGATTTCGGCGGCGTCCGGGTGCGTAGCCCCGAGGGTGGGTGCAATCACCCGCTTTCGGCACCCGGGACTACCTGTGAAGACGAGACGAATCGCATCGTTGCGCGCGTGTGCGCACCCGTCGCCGGGCATGCGCCCTGCACTTACATCGCCCCCGGTATCGCCCCATCGACCCGGGCGCGCGTTCCGGGGGAGCGGGCGGGGGGAAGCCCACGTTGAGCGTCGCGAGCAGCCCGCTCGGGGTCGTCGTGGTCGCCGCGCTCTCCGCGGCCGCAGGGCCGGCGAGCGCTTTCCACTCGGGGGGCGTCGGCGCGTGCGAGGGCTGCCACTCGATGCACGGCCAGCTCGAAGGCGAGGCCATGGTCACCGGCGCCGCACCGGGCGACGGGTCCGGCCCCTACCTGCTCAGGGCGAGCGATCCCTCCGGCGCGTGCCTCAACTGCCACGCGACCCCCGACCTCGTGCCGTCGAGCTTCCACGTCGCGACGCTCGGCATCGAGCCGGCGGGGATCCCCGCGCAGATGACCCCGGGCGGCGACTTCGCCTGGGTGAGGCTGGGCTGGCGCAACAGCGGCAAGACCGGCCTGTATCCCTTCGCGAACCACCGCCACGGCCACAACGTCGTCGCGGCGGACCTCGGCTGGGAGGCCGACCGCACCCTGGCGGCGGCGCCGGGGGGCGACTACCCGGCCGCGAGCCTCCACTGCTCGTCGTGCCACGATCCCCATGGCCGCTACCGGCGCTTCGCCGACGGCTCGGTCGCGACCGGCGGGCTCCCGATCTTCGGCTCGGGCTCGTACGACGGGTCGGAGGACCCGGTCGCGGGCGTCTCGACCGCGGGCGTCTACCGCCTCCTCGGCGGCGCCGGCTACCAGCCGAGGTCGCTCGCGGGAGACCACGCCTTCGCGGCGCCTCCCCCGGACGCCGTCGCGCCGTCCACCTACAACCGGCTCGAGACGACGCAGCCTACCCAGACGTTCGTGGCGTACGGCCGCGGCATGTCCGAGTGGTGCGGGAACTGCCACCGCGCCTTCGTCGAGGGCGGCTACACGTCCGGCATGGGCGGGCTCCGCCACCCCTCCGGCGCCGGCGCGAAGCTCACCGAGGCGATCGTCGCGAGCTACGGCGCCTACGTCACCTCGGGCGTGATGACGAACACCGATCCGTCGCGGGCGTACTCGACGCTCACCCCGTTCGAGGTCGGCACCGGCGACTACGCGGCGCTGAAGGCCCGCGCGAGCCCGTCGGGCGCGGTGGACCGCTCGCCCACGGCGCAGGACAACGTGGCCTGCGTCTCCTGCCACCGCGCCCACGCCGGCGGCTTCGACTCGCTGCTCCGCTTCTCCCTGGCGAGCGAGTTCATGACGGAAGAGGACCCCGCCGGCAACGCCATGTACGCCCGGTCCGGCCTCGACGCGACCCTGGGCGACGGCTACGCGGCGACGCTCACGCAGGCGGCGTACTACGGCCGCCCCGCCGCGTACTTCGGCCGGTTCGCGCGCGTGCAGTGCAACAAGTGCCACGCGAAGGACTGAGGCCGCGCCGCTAGAGTGCATCCCGTAACCCGGCGCCGTCGCGAGACGCACGATGGCGTCGCCGAGCCGGGCACACGACGACCGAGCAGCGGAGCCGTACCTGTGGGTACGGCGAGCAGCGCAGGGAGGAGTCTGCCCGGCGCAGGCAGCCAGCGTGCGTCGCAGCAGGCGTCCCGGGTTATGGGATGCGCTCTAGAGCAGCGTCGCGTACCCGACGAGCAGGCGGCCCGCCGTGACGCGGCCCGCGCCGACGAGCAGCACGTCGTTGAGCGCCTTGCCCGCCTCGGTGCGCGCCTTCCAGGGCTGGCCCGGGTTCACGTGCAGCCGGGCGACGCCGCGCTCCGTGTGGTGCACGACGAGCGCGGTGCCGTCCGCGGAGACCGACGCGACGAGCCCCACGTGCTCGGCGGGGCCGCCGGGCCGGTCGGCGAGGAAGACGAGGTCGCCGGGGGCGGGGCGGGCGCGGCGGGTGCCGCCCCGGGCGCGGACGAGCGCGAGGAGGGCGGCGGGGTCCGCGTCGTCGGGGAGCGGCGCGCCCGCCTCGGCGAAGGCGGCGCGCACGACGGCGGCGCAGCCGTCGCCGTAGCGGACGCCCGCGACCACGATCTCGCGCTGGCCGACGAGGGCGCTCGCGGTGTCGATCGCCCGGCGCACCGCGGCGTCGCGCGGCATCCGCCGCGCCTGGGCCCGCCGGGGCGCCGAACCGGGAGCCGGGCCGGCACCCGTCTCCGGGGTGCCGGCCCGGCGCTCGGCGGCGGGCGGGGGCAGGGCGTTGCCGCGGGCCGCGCGGGTCCCTCCGGCGCAGCCCGCGGAGAGCAGGGCGAGCGCGAGGAGGCGGGCGCGCGAGGGCGACATCGCGGGCGATGCTACCGGGACGGCGCCAGCGGTCCAATTTTCGGCCTACACCGAGCTCCTGGTGGAGGAGCCCGTCTTCGACGGCGGGCTCACGAGCACCACGGCGTCCTTCCGTTCACCCGCGCGCAGGAAGTGGGAGAGGGACGCACCCGCCTGCGCCGCGCGCCTCGTCCTGCGGCAACAAGCACGCATCGTCCTTCCTCCCGCCGGGTATCCTCTCTCGTCGCCGCGTTCACACAGGGTGGACGCGTGGGAGGGGACATGTCCCGGAATCGTTCGCGCGGGCTCGCCGCCGCCGTCGCCGTCGCTCTCGTCGCCTGCGGGACGGAGACGCCGCCCGAGGGTCCTGCGCGCGTGGACGGCGCCCGCTCGTCCGTCGTCGCCACGCCTGCCGCGATCGCCGACGGCGTCGACGCCGTGACGCTGACCGCCACCGCACGCGACGCCGGGGACGCCCCGCTCGCGGGCCGGCTCGCGCGGTTCAGCGTGACCGGCGCGGCGACCCTCTCCGCGGCGACCGCGACCACCGCGAGCGACGGGACCGCGACCGTGACGCTCACGTCCACCGTCGCCGGCGCGAAGGACGTCTCGGTCTCCATCGACGACGTCGCCGTCCAGACCCCCGCGTCCGCGGAGTTCGTCCCCGGCCCGGCGGCGTCGCTCGCCTTCGCGGTGCAGCCGGCGGACGCGATCGCCGGGGAGCTCCTGTCGCCGGCGCCTCGGGTCACCGTGCACGACGCGTTCGGGAACATGGTCACGTCGCCCGTCGACGTCACCGTCGCGGTGACCGGCGGCGCGGGGTCGGCCGTGCTCGCCGGGACGACGAGCGGCGTGGCGTCGTCCGGCTCCGCCTCGTTCGTCGATCTCTCGATCCGGACGGCCGGGACGGCGTACGCGCTGACCGCCTCCAGCCCGGACGTTCCCGACGCGACGAGCGACACCTTCTCGATCGCCGCGGGCGCGCCCGACGCGGGCGCGAGCGACGTCGTCGCCGAGCCGGCCACGCTGGTCGCCGGCGAGAGCTGCGCGCTCTCCGCGACCGTCCGGGACGCCTGGGGCAACGCGATCGAGGCGGCGGGCGTGACGTTCGAGGCGACGGGCAGCGCCAACGTGACGTCCGGCCCCGCGGCCACCGATGCGAGCGGCGCAGCGGCCGGCACGCTCTCGTCCACGCAGGCGGAGCAGAAGACGATCACCGCGAAGGTCGGCGCGATCGCGCTCGCCGAGCGCCCCGTCGTCACGTTCGTGCCGGGCGAGCCCGCCGCGTCCCGCTGCGCGCTCGCGGCGTCGCCGGCGTCCGCTCCGGACGACGGCACGCCGATCGCGCTCACGGCCACGCTGCGCGATGCCCACGACAACCCGATCCCCGGCCGCGCGATCGCGTTCGCCTCGAGCGGCTCGGCCGCGACGTTCGGCGCCGCGCCGGCGCAGACCGCCGCGGACGGCACCGCGACCGTCGCCGTGAGCGCGCTCGCGCCCGCGGTCGAGACCGTCTCGGTGCGCGCGGGCGACGCCGTCGTGGCGCAGGCGGAGGTGACCTTCACGCAGGCGCCGCCGAGCGCCACGGCGTCGACCGTGGTCGCGCCGGCGTCCGTGCCCGTCGACGGGACCGCGCAGGCGCTGGCGACGGTCACGCTCAAGGACCGGCTGGACCGGCCCGTGGCCGACGCCACGGTGGTGCTGTCGCACGCCGGGACGGCGGCCGTCACGCCCGCGAGCGCCGTCACCGACGCCGCCGGCGTGGCGATCTTCACCGTGACGTCGTCCACCGCGAACGCGGTGACGCTCACCGCGCGGGTGGAGCTCCCGGGCACGCAGCTCGTGCTCGAGCAGCGACCGACCGTCGACTTCGTCCTGCGGACCTTCCGGATTGGCGGCATCGTGTCGGGGCTGAAGGCGAGCGGCCTCGTGCTCACCGCCCCGGGGCAGCCCGACCTCGCGGTGCCGACGGAGGCGACGGCGTTCGCGTTCCCGTCGGAGGTCCGGTCCGGGACGATCTACGCCGTGAGCGTGAAGTCGCAGCCGGGCGGACCCGAATGCGAGGTCCTGAACGGCGCGGGCATCGTGCAGGGCGCCGACGCGACCGGCGCCGTCGTCGACTGCGGCGGCAACTGGAAGGAGGTCGTCGGCAACTACAACTCCTCGCTGGGGCTGAAGAAGGACGGGTCGCTCTACGGCTGGGGCACGAACGGGCAAGGCCAGCTCGGCGACGGCACCAAGCTACAGCGGAACTCTCCCACGTTCATCGGCTCGGGGTTCGCGCGCGTCGCAATGGGCGGGTGGCACGCGGTCGGCCTCAAGGCGGACGGGACCCTCTGGGCCTGGGGCGACAACACGTACGGCCAGATCGGCGACGGCACGACGACGGCCCGGTACGCGCCCGTCCTCGTCGGCGCCGAGCTCGCGGACGTGGCGGCGGGTGCGCTCCACAACGTCGCCGTCAAGAAGGACGGGACGCTCCTCGCGTGGGGTCAGAACGGGCAGGGGCAGGTCGGGGACGGCACCTCCACGACCCGCAGGTCGCCGATCGTGATCGGGTCCGGGTACGCCTCCGTGGCGGCCGGGAACAGCCACTCGCTGGCGCTCAAGGCGGACGGCTCGATGTACGGCTGGGGCGGCAACTACCACGGGCAGATCGGCGACGGGAGCGCGGAGTTCTGGCGTCCGTCGCCGGTGCCCGTCGGCTCGGGCTGGCTCGCGATCTCGGCGTCCAACAACTCCTCCGCCGGCCTGAAGGCGGACGGCTCGCTCTGGGGCTGGGGCGACAACCAGTATGGCCAGATCGGCGACGGCACGACGACCGAGCGCAGGACGCCCGTGCTCGTCGGCTCCGGCTTCACGTCCGTGCGCGTGGCGCCGTTCAACACGGTCGCGCTGAAGGCGGACGGCTCGCTGTACGTCTGGGGCGACAACTACTGCGGCCAGATCGGCGCCGCCACCCCCGCCACGGCCACGAGCCCGGTCCTCGTCGGGACCGGCTTCGCCTCCGCCAGCGCCGGGAGCTGCCACGTCCTCGCGGTGAAGCCCGACGGAACGCTGCTCGCCTGGGGCGGGAACAAGTGGGGAATGCTCGGCGACGGCACGGCGAGCGTCCGCCCGAGCCCGGTCCGGGTCGGCGACGGGTTCGCGACGGTCGCCGCCGGCGAGTCGCACGCCGTCGGCATCAAGGCGGACGGGACGCTCTGGGGCTGGGGCAAGAACGCGTACGGCCAGGTCGGAGACGGATCCACGACGGAGCGCAGCGTCCCCGTCCTCGTGGGGACGGGGTTCGCTGCGGCGGCCGCCGGCCAGTTCCACACGCTCGCGCTGAAGCGCGACGGCACGCTGTGGGCCTGGGGACGGAACCACCTCGGGCAGCTCGGCGACGGGACGCGGACGTCCCGCACGGCGCCCGTGCTCGTCGGAAGCGGCTTCGTCTCGATCTCCGCGGGCGCGATCCACTCGCTCGGCGTCACGGCGGACGGGACCCTCCTCGCGTGGGGATCGAACAACTACGGTCAGTTCGGAACCGGCGACGCGACGTCCAGCAACGCGCCCAGGACCGTGGGATCGGGGTTCGCGTCGGTCGCGGCCGGAACCCTCCACTCCCTGGCGCTCAAGTCGGACGGGTCGCTGTACGCGTTCGGCCACAACGCCTACGGCCAGGTGGGCGACGGTACGGCGATCGACGCGCTCGCGCCCTTCCTCGTCGGGACGGAGTTCGCGTCCATCGCGGCGGGCTACGACCACAGCGTCGCGGTGAAGACGGACGGCTCGCTCCACGCGTGGGGTTACAACGCGCTCGGGCAGCTCGGCGACGGGACGACGACGAACCGGCTCACGCCGGTCCCGGTGGCCTCCGGGTTCGCCTCCGTGGAGGCGAGCGCCTACGACACGCTCGCGCTGACGCCGGGAGGCGCGCTCTGGGCCTGGGGCGGGAACCTGAACGGCAGCCTCGGGGACGGGACCATCACGAGCCGGCCCACGCCGCAGCTCGTCGGGACCGGCTTCGCGGCCGTCTCGTCGGGTGGGTGGCAGACGCTCGCCGTGCGAGTCGACGGTGCGCTGTGGGGCTGGGGGAGCGATCTGAACGGGGAGCTCGGCGACGGGTTCGGCGGAGAGATGTGGACCGCCCGGCAGGTCCCGGACGTCCCGAGGGTGTGGAGGCTCGACTACGCCGCGAACCGCGTCACCTACGGCATCGGCCTCCCGATCCCTCCCAACTTCCCGATCGTGATCGGCGGTCAGCTCACCGCCTTCGAGGTCTCCCCGGCGCTCCCGGACGGCCTCGTGCTGGACGCCGCGAGCGGGATCGTGACCGGCTCGCCGCTCGCCGCGTCGCCGATGACGAGCCACGTCGTGACCGCGACCGGTCCGACCGGGACGACGACCGCGCTGCTCACGCTCGCCGTCGAGTGACGGAACCGGCAGCGCCGAAGGGAACCAGCGTCGATCTCCGCTGGCCCTCTTCGCTCTCGACCGGCGGGGTGGGACCCACCGCCGTGCTCCACCCCCGCAGGTCGCGAAACCACCTGGGCGGGATCGAACGGACCGCGCATCGTGTCGCCGTGGCCGGTGACGGCGACGCCGCGATCGGGATCCGGCCGCGAGCGATCGGCGGCGGACGGGAAAGCCGCGCCGGACGGGCATCGCGCGACGCCCTCTGATCGGATCGTGCGCCCCTCCGATCGCGGCGGCCGCCGCCTCGCTCATTGACGGTGAGTGTCAGACCTCGATGCGATGCTCGTCCCGATGGAAGGCGCGCTCGCCATCGACGCGGCGGTCCCCGAGGGCGGCGCCTTCGGCCTGCGCGGTCACGGGCCGCCACGGGTCGAGCTCCCGCCGTTCACCGCGGCCGAGCTCCGCGCGGGGTTCCGGCAGGGCGCGCCGGAGGTCGAGGACTGCGAGCGGATCCTCGCCTGGGCCTCGCGGGCGCGCGGCGCGCTGGACGTCGCCATCGCCGAGGGGCTCGCCGCGCTCTGCGAGGGCGACCGGCTCGCCGCGCTCGGGTGCCACCTCGACGACTACGCGCTCGAGGTCCTCGATCTCGGCCGGCGCGCCGCGCTGGGCCTCCTGCGGCTGGGGCGCGGGCTGCGCTCCCGGCCGCTCCTGCGCGGCGCCCTGCGCACCGGCCGGGTCCGGCTGCGCGCGGCGCAGACGGTGCTGCCCGTGGCCACCGGCGAGGCCGAGGCGGAGTGGGTCGACCGCGCCGCCCGGCTCACCGTCCGCGAGCTGGAGCGGGAGGTGCGGCGCGCCGGCGGCGGGGCCGGCGACGAGGACGAGGAGTGGCTGAGGCTCGACCTCCGCCTCGATCCGGACGACCGGACCCTGGTCGACGAGGCGCTCTCGCTCGCCGGCGAGGCGCTGCCCGGCTCGAGCCGGATGGAGCGGCTCGAGGCGCTCGCGCAGGAGTTCCTCGCGGAGGCCGGCACGGACGCGTCGGAGGACGAGGGGCGCAGGCTCTGGCCGGCGTTCCGCGCCGTCGGGCCGGGAGAGGGGCCGCGCAGGGCGGCGCTCGAGGCGGAGACCGGGCGCTGGTCGGCGCTCCCCCGCATCGCCGGGTGGCCCGCGCCCGACGTGCGCTTCGACGAGGCCACGACGGCGGACGAGGTCGACGCGCTGCTGCGGGAGCTCGCGTCGCTGCGGGCGGGGTGGGACGACCTCGTCGGCTATTGCGCGCACGTCGTGAAGCAGAGCCGGCTGTACGAGGTCGCGGGGTTCGCGACGTTCCGCCACTACGTGGACGAGCGGCTCGGGCTGCCGCCGCGGGCGATCGAGCAGCGCGCCGCGGTGGAGCGGCGGCTCTCCGTGTCGCCCGCGCTCCGGGAGGCGCGCCGGCAGAAGGTGCCGTTCGAGAAGCTCCGGCTCCTCGCGCGCCTGCCCGAGCCCGAGATCGGGCCGTGGACGCCGCGCGCCAGGGCGCTCACGTGCGTCGCGCTCGGGCGGGCGCTGGATCGGGAGACCGAGCGGCAGCTGCGTGCACGGCGGAAGCTCTCCGTCCGCATGCCGCGCCGGATCGCGCTCGTGCTCGCGGCGGTCTTCGCGGCGGTCCGGGAGCGGTCCGACCGCCCCCTCCGGACGGGAAGGTGCCTCGCGGTCGTCGCGTGGCACTTCATCGAGACCTGGAGGAGGCTCGCCCGGCCGCGGAGGACCCGCTCGCGGGAGGTGCGCGAACGCGACGGCGGCCACTGCCGCGTCCCGGGCTGCAGCAGGCACGCGACCCAGGCGCACCACGTCGAGTTCCGCTCGCACGGCGGCGGCGACGAGCCGGAGAACCTCGTCGCGCTGTGCGCGTTCCACCACCTCCGCTGCGTCCACGGCGGCTGGCTGCGGGTCACCGGCCGCGCGCCGGACGCGCTCACCTGGATCCTCCGCGGCAGGATCTGGACGGGGCCGCGGCCCTGATCGAAGGCGCGGCCCGGCACCGCTTTGGGTACGCCCAGACCGATCCGGTCTGCGCCGGCGGGGCGCCCGCGCGAGCGCTGTCGGACGCCGCTGCTACCCTGCACGCTCCTGAACGCATGTCCCGCCGCTACCAGCTCAAGAGCGCCTCGTCGCCCGCCCGCGCCCTCGCCTACGAGGGGCTCCTCAACGACCAGCAGATCGCGGTCGTCGAGGCGGGGGAGGGGCCCATCCTCGTCATCGCCGGCGCCGGCTCGGGGAAGACGCGCACCCTCACCTGGCGCGTCGCGCGCCTGCTCGCCGACGGCGCCTCGCCCGAGTCGATCCTCCTCCTCACCTTCACCAACAAGGCGGCGCGCGAGATGCTCCGGCGCGTGGAGGAGGTGTGCCGCGTCGAGACCCGGCGGCTCGCCGGCGGCACGTTCCACCACGTCGCCCACCAGGTGCTGCGCGAGCACGGCGGCGAGCTGGGCTACGCGCGCGGCTACTCGATCCTCGATCGCGAGGACTCGCGCGACGTCATGACCGCCGCCATCGCCGACTGCGGCCTCGCCGTCGGCGCCCGCCGCTTCCCGAAGGCCGACGTCCTCATCGACCTCGTCTCCATGGCGGTGAACACGCAGACGCCGCTCGCCGACGTCCTCGCCGAGCGCCGCCCCCAGTTCGCGCCCCTCACCGACGACGTCCTGCGCGCCGCGCGCCGCTACGCCGAGCGGAAGCACGAGCTGAACGCGATGGACTTCGACGACCTGCTCCTCAACTGGAAGGTGCTCCTCGCCGAGCGCGAGCCGGTCCGGCGCGCCCTGGCGGGCCGCTTCCAGCACGTGCTCGTCGACGAGTACCAGGACACGAACCGGCTGCAGGGCGACGTGGTCGACCTCATCGCCGCCGAGCACCGGAACCTCTGCGTGGTCGGCGACGACGCCCAGAGCATCTACTCCTTCCGCGGCGCGCACTTCGCGAACATCCTCGAGTTCGAGAAGCGCTACCCGGACGCGCGCCGCTTCGACCTCACCGTCAACTACCGCTCGACCCCGCAGATCCTCGCGCTCGCGAACGCCTCGATCGCCGCGAACGTGCGGCAGTTCGAGAAGGAGCTGTCGAGCGTGCGGGGGGACGGCACGCTCCCGGCGGTGGTGCCCTGCCGCGACGTGGAGCAGCAGGCCGCCTTCGTGGCGCAGCGGGTGCTCGAGCTGCGCGACGAGGGGATCCCGCTCCCGGAGATCGCGGTCCTGTACCGCGCCCACCACCACTCGATGGAGATCCAGTTCGAGCTGGCCCGGCGCGGCATCCCCTTCGTGGTCCGTAGCGGGGTGCGCTTCTTCGAGGCGGCCCACGTGAAGGACGTGCTCGCGCACCTGCGCTTCGCGCGGAACCCCGGGGACGAGCTCGCCCTGAAGCGCTGCCTGCGCCTCGCGCCCGGGGTCGGCACCGCCACCGCCGAGGGCGTGTGGAGCGCCTTCGCCGCCCGGCGGCGGCACGGCGCGGGGGCGGTGGACGAGCTCCTCGCGCCGGACGTCGCCTCGCACGTGCCGCCGAAGGGCAGGGCGGGCTACCGGCGGCTCGTGGAGCTGCTGCGCGCCCTCTCGCGGCGGCCCACCTGCGACCTGCCGGGCGAGGCGATCGAGAAGGTCCTCGACGAGGGGTACGAGGAGTACCTCAAGGCCGAGTTCCTGAACGCCGACACGCGCGTCGAGGACGTGCGGCAGCTCGCCGAGTACGCGCGCGGCTACGAGGACACCGAGGCGTTCCTCTCCGAGATCGCGCTGCTCACCGAGCTCTCCGCCGAGACGGTCTCGGAGGGCGGCGAGCCCGACGAGAAGATGGTGCTCTCGTCGGTGCACCAGGCGAAGGGGCTCGAGTGGCGCGCGGTGTTCGTGGTGTGGCTCGCGGACGGCCGGTTCCCGTCGGCGCAGGCCCTCAAGGACCGCGACGGCGAGGAGGAGGAGCGGCGGCTCTTCTACGTCGCGTCGACGCGCGCGAAGGACGAGCTGTACCTCTCTTACCCGCTCGTCGCCGCCCCCCGGGACCGCGAGCGGGTGGTGATGAAGGCCTCGCGCTTCCTCGAGGAGCTGCCGCCCGCGGAGCCGGAGCTGTTCGAGCGCTGGCAGCTCGACGAGCCGGCGGCGGGGGCCGGGCCGGCGCTCGCGGCGGCGGGCGCGCCCGCGGCGCTCCCCCCGCGCGACCCGCGCGTCATCCCGGCGCTCTTCGGGCCACCGCCGCCCGCGGAGGCGGCGAACGAGCCCCCCGCCGCGGGGTGCGACGGCGGGGCAGACGGCGGAGACGACGTCCCGTTCTGACCCGACGGCCGTTCCGGCGCGGGCGTGGTAGAGATCGCGCCGTGGCCACGGGTGCGCCCACGTGCGATATCGCCCGCCGGCGGGCGCCGCGCCCGCTCCTCGCCCTCGTCCTCCTCGCGCTCGCCGCCCCCGCGGCCGCGGCCGCGCAGGTCGGGCCGAGGCTGGTCTCGCTCTACCCGCTCTCGCGCGCCGCTCCCGACGCCGCCGACGTGGAGTCGCTGCTCGACGCGGCCCTTCACCGCCTCGCGGCGCGCGGCGGGAACGTCGCGCTCGCGACGCCGCTCCTCGCCCGCGCGGCCTGCGGGCCCGCGACGAGCGCCGCGCCGGACTGCCTCGGGCGGCTCGCCGGGGAGGGGCTCGTCGTCCGGGCGACGGTGCACCGCGCCGGGGGCGCGCTCCTCGTCGCGCTCCACGCGGTGGACGGGGCGGGCACCTCCACCGGGCCGGTGAGCACGTCCCTCGACGCCTTCGTCCAGAGCGCCGAGCCGCTCGCGAGCGCGCTCGCGCTGCTCGTGGACCAGGTGCTCGCCGCCGAGCGGCGGCGCGCCCGGGAGCGGGGCGAGCCGGTGCCGGAGGCGCCGCCGCCCTCCTACGCCCGGCAGGACCGCGCGCCGCCCGCGGCGGTCGCATCGGCGGAGGCCCCGCCTGCCCCGCCGGCCCCGCCCGCCGCGAGGCCCAATCTCCGTGCCGCGGAGCCGCCCCCGAGGGCGCCGGCCGCCGCGGCCGTCACGCGCGCGCCGCAGGCGC
Source organism: uncultured delta proteobacterium (assembly GCA_963737085.1). Taxonomy (GTDB): domain Bacteria; phylum Myxococcota; class Myxococcia; order Myxococcales; family Anaeromyxobacteraceae; genus Anaeromyxobacter. The sequence goes on along the minus strand of CAVTRR010000008.1, from coordinate 879,533 downwards.
GGGGCTGGAAGCGCGCCGCCGGGCCCTGGCTCACCGGCGCCGGGGCGGCGCTGCTCGCGGGCGGGCTCGCGGTCTCCGTGATGAACCGCTCGCTCTCCCACGACCTCGAGGACCGGCTCGCCGCGGGCCGCCTCACCCCGGCCGACCTCGAGGACTACGACCGGGTCGAGCGGTACGACACGCTCTCGGCCGTGCTCTTCGCGTCGGGCGGGGCGCTGACGCTCGGCGGCGTCGCGCTCTGGACGGCGCCGCTCCCGCGCGGCCCGGCGGTGGCCGGCCTCGCGGGGCGGTTCTAGGGACCGGCATGCGGACCGCGCTCGCCCTCGCCCTGCTCGTCCTCGCCGCGTGCGACTACGATCCCGCCGGCCGGTGCGACACGTCCGCGGACTGCCCGGCGGGCCAGGCGTGCGGGGGCGGCGTGTGCGCGCCGCCCGCGCCGGCCCCGCCGAACGAGGCGCCGGCCGCCGGCGCGGACGCCTACGACGTCCCGCCGGCCGGGCTCCTCGAGTGCGCCGCCGCAGGCGGGGTGCTCGCCAACGACGCCGACCCCGACGGCGACCCCCTCGTCGCGGAGCGCGTCGGCGCGAGCGCGACGGCCCACGGGCTCGCCTTCCTCGAGCCGAGCGGCGCCTTCAGGTACCTCCTCACGGACTCGGGGTACGCGGGGACCGACGCGTTCAGCTACCGGGCGAGCGACGGCGCGCTCCGCTCGTCCCCGGCGACGGTCACGCTCACGATCCTCCCGCCGCCCTGAGGGCGAAAGGGGGGAAGGGGACGCGGGTCCCGCGCGCTCGGTACACGCGCGGTGGGGGCTCGGCCACCGCCGGTTCCGTGCTAAGGATCCGGGGACATGGCCGGTCCTCGCGAGAAGCCCATCGTCGGAATCGACCTCGGCACGACGAACGCCTGCGTCGCGCACGTCCGCAACCGGATCCCGAAGGTCGTCCCGACCGACCGCGGCAGCCTCATCCTGCCGACCATCGTGGCGCTCGGCGAGAGGGGCGACATCCTGGTCGGCGGCGTGGCGAAGGACCAGCTCGTCACGAACCCGAAGAACACGATCTACGGCGCGAAGCGGCTCATCGGCCGCAAGTGGAACTCGAAGGTCGTCCAGGAGCTCAGGAACTACTACTCCTACGACATCGTCGAGGGGCCCTCCGGCGACGCGGCGGTGATGCTCGGCGGCAAGGTCCACACCCTCGCCGAGATCAGCGCGATGGTGCTCGCGCACATCAAGACCATCGTGCAGACCTTCCTGCACAAGGACATCGACGAGGCGGTCATCTCGGTGCCCGCCTACTACTCCGACGCGCAGCGGCAGGCGGTGCGCGAGGCGGGGGTGCTCGCCGGCTTCCACGTGAAGCGGATCGTGAACGAGCCCACCGCGGCGGCGCTCGCGTACGGCTTCTCCCGCGGGCTCGACCAGAAGGTGCTCGTCTACGATCTCGGCGGCGGCACCTTCGACGTCTCGGTGCTCCAGCTCTCCGGGAACGTCTTCGAGGTGCTCGCCACCGGCGGGGACACTTTCCTCGGCGGCGTGGACTTCGACAACCGCATCATCGACTTCGTCCTCGAGGAGTTCTGGCGGGCGCACAAGATCGACCTCGCCGGCTCGCCCATCGCCATGCAGCGGGTGAAGAAGGGCGCGGAGGCCGCCAAGATCGACCTCTCGCTCATCCCGAACGTCGCGATCGACCTGCCGTACATCGAGGAGAAGAAGGGCCGGCCCCTCGACGTCCGCCTGCAGCTCTCGCGGCAGCAGCTGAACGAGCTCACCCTCGACCTCGTCGACCGCACCTTCGAGATCTGCGACCAGGTGCTCGCCCAGCGGAACCTGCGGCCGGACGAGATCGACGAGATCATCCTGGTGGGCGGCCAGAGCCGCATGCCGCTCGTGCAGCAGCGCCTGCAGGAGCACTTCGGCAAGTCGCCGCGCAAGGGCGTGCACCCCGACGAGTGCGTGGCGCTCGGCGCCGCGCTCCTCGCCGACTCGCTCGACGCCATCGACTCGGTGACGCTCGTGGACGTGCTCTCGATGCCCATCGGCATCGCCACGCCCACGAACCACTTCCGGAAGATCCTCGACAAGAACCAGACCATCCCCGTGACGAAGAGCTTCCGCCTGCCGCCGCCGCGCGAGCCGGGGCGGCCCATCGAGATCGACATCTACCAGGGCGAGTCCGACCTCATCGTGGACAACGAGTTCCTGGGGTCGATCCGGCTCCCCGCCGCGGCGACCGGGCGGCGGATCGACTTCAAGCTCGACGAGGAGTGCCTGCTCAAGGTGAGCTTCGACGACCCGGTGAAGGGCATGACCGAGGTCGGCCTCGCGACCCGCGACACGCCCGAGGCGCTGAAGAAGGCGCTCGCGGAGGACGCCCGGCGCCGCGACGCCGGGGACGCCGCCGCCGCGGGGGAGGAGAAGCGCGGCGGCATCTTCGGGTGGCTGAAGCGCGGGTGAGCGCCGGATGCGGTTCGCGTCCCGCGAGTGGGTGGAGGCGGCGGCGGCGGCGCTGAACGCGCAGCCGGACCTCGCGGAGGCCCTCGCCGGCCTCGGCCGGGACGCGGCGCTCGTCGTCGAGGCCGATCCGCCCGCGTTCCCGCGGAGCGTCGCCGTGCACGCGGAGCACGCGGCGGGGCGCGTCGGGCGCGTGCGCGTCCTCGCCGACGAGGACGACGTGCTCGAGCTCGAGCCGGCGTACGTGGTGCGGGCGCCGTACCGCGTCTGGAAGGAGATCCTGCGGGGCGGCGATCCGGTGAAGGCCGCCCTGTCCGGGCAGGTGAGGGTGCGGGGTGATCTGGAGGCGCTCGTCCGGCGGGCGCGCTACCGTTACGTGGTGGACGCCGCGCTCGCGGCGGTGACGACGGACCTGCCCTGAGGCCGTTCGAGGAGGAGCATGGCGCGCGACGAGAAGGGACTGCGGGACAGGCTCCTCGACGGCGGCGTGCGGCTCGTCTCGCGCGCGGCCGAGAAGGTGCTGAACGATCCGCGCGGGCAGGAGGCGATCGCGCGCGCCGTCGGGCTCGCCCAGCGCGGGCGACAGCGCGTCGAGGAGCTGCAGGGGCGGCTCATGCGCGCCGCCGGGATCCCCGCACGCCAGGACTACGACGACCTCGCGAAGCAGCTCGCGCGGCTGAAGCGCAAGGCGCGCGAGCTCTCGCAGCGGCTCGACGCCGGCGGGGACGAGGAGCGCCCGGAGGGCGGCGCGCCCGGGGACGGCCGCCCCCGCCACTGACCTCGCGCGCGGAGCCCGAAGCGACCGATCTCGTTGACAGTTCGCAGGCCCTTGGACATACTCCGCCGCCTCGTAGCACCGGGCGCTTAGCTCAGCGGTAGAGCACAGCCTTCACACGGCTGGGGTCGAAGGTTCGAAACCTTCAGCGCCCACTCCGAGACGGGCCGGAATCCGTGGGAGAAATCCCCGGGTCCCGGCCCGTCGTCCTTCGGGGCGGCGAGACGCGCACGCGGGCGGCGCCTCCTTCCGCGCCTGCTACCTCGCCACGGGCGACACGGCCGGCTGCAGCGACGCCTTCCCCATCTACCCCGACGTGGTCGCGGGGCGGGTCGAGGAGAAGCTCCGGTTCCTGCGGGAGCGCCGCCTCGGCCCATTCAGGCCCGAGTAGCCCCAGGATTCGGCGGCAGCCTACGCTTCGGCGAGGGACTCATCCTCCCGCTCGAATCGCGCCCCGCTTTTGCCCTTCGGCGGCACTCACCTTCTCCCACCTGCGCACCCATGGTGCTTGCGGCCAGGCGCCCGCCGGCCGTCCGGACAGCCATTCCAGGAAAGAGAAGCCATGCACAGTCAGAGTCGGTCGCTCACGAAGGCCCTCCTATGCGCCGTGGCGGTGGTCGCCGCCGCGGGCTGCGGCGGAGACGGCGGATCGTCGCGCACGGAGTCCGCCCAGCCGGTCACCCTCACCGGGATCGAGGTGTTGCCCTCCGGCGCGCCGGTGCTCGCCGTCCCGATGGGAGACCTCCAGTTCACCGCGACCGGCGCGTACAGCGACGGCTCGACGGCGGAGATCACCGCGAACGTCGCCTGGGCGTCGTCGAACGAGGCCGTCGCCACGATCTCCGGGAGCGCCCTCGCGACCCTGCGCACCGAGGGGGCCACCGAAATCTCGGCCACGGACCCCACGACCGGCATCTCGACGAAGGTCGCAGTGGCGGTGCTCCCTTCACCGCTGGTGTCCCTGGACGTGTCCCCCATCGACCCGACGATCCTGATCGGGTCGTCGCTGCAGCTCACGGCGTGGGGGACGCTCGCCGACGAGACCAGCGTCGACTACACCAACGACCTCACGTGGACCTCGGCCGCCGACACGATTGCGACGGTGTCGCCCACGGGCCTGGCCTCTGGCGTGGCGCTCGGCGTCTCGCCGATCGAGGGGAAGGACCCGATCACCGCCATCGCCGCGAGCACGAACGTCTCCGTCACGAACGTGCTCGGCCTCTCCTACGTCGCCCTGAGCCGCGGGTCGGTCGTCGGCGGCGGCTCGGTCCAGGTCACCGGGCTCGTGGTGTTGACCTCGTACACGCCCGTGGACACCGAGGTGACGCTCTGGAGCACCCACGAGACGGCCGTCACCGTCCCGGCCTCGGTCATCGTGCCCGCCGGCTCGAATCGCGTGTCGTTCCCCGTGACGACGATGCCCGTCACCCAGAAGACGCGCGTGTTCGTCTGGGCGTCGGACGGCACGACCGAGAAGAGGGCGTCGCTCAACGTGAGGAAGCAGCGGTAACGCTGCTGTCTCGTCGCGCAGCTCCGGCCGCGTCCGCCGCCCGGCGGGCGCGGCCGTGTCGTCGGTGACCCACCGTGTACCGCGGCATGTTGTCGCGTTGAACGTTGGCGCGGCCCAGGTTCCCCGCCGCGCGGCGCCTCGGAGCGCCTTATTCCGCGGACTTCGGCGCGCCCGAGCGCGAGAGCCGGCGCGTGTGGCGATGTCGCACGGCGTTGACCGCTGTCAGTTAACGTTGCGTCCGCGTCCGTTAATGTCCCGCGTCTCAACGACACCGGAACTACCCGGGAGGGGAACCCGTGGTGAACAAGCTCCAGCGCAACCGCGCCGGCGACGCCGCCCTTCACGCGGGCCGTCGCGGCAACCACCGCACGCTCGTCTCCCTCTGCGCCGCGCTCGCGGCGCTGCTCGCCGGTGGGTGCGACGGGACCTCGGGGGCGCCGGCCGCCGGGTCGCCGGTGGCGGCGGTGACGCGTGACGCAGCGCTCGCCGGGCCCGGCTCGAGCGCCCACGACCTCTACGCCGCGCGCGGCTTCACCTGCGACGCGTGCCACCCGTGCGGGAAGAAGTCGGCGGACGGCCACGCGGTGCCGTGGATGCAGACCGCGGATCTCGGCTTCCACGCGTACTCCGCGAACCGCGGGCTCGGCGAGTGCCAGCTCTGCCACGGGCCGACGCTGGACGGCCTCGGCGGCACGACGTCGGTGTCCTGCGCGCAGTGTCACGGCGCCGGCTGGAAGACGGACTGCACGATGTGTCACGGCGGAACGGACGGCCCGAGCGGCGCGCCGCCCGCGACGACCTGGGGAAACGGGGCGGACGCCGTCCGCGTCGGCGCGCACACCTCGCACCTCGCGGCGACGCACGGCATCGGCAAGGCGGTGAGCTGCGCGACCTGCCACCCGATCCCGGCGGACGCGCTCTCGCCGGGTCACGTGGACGGCGGCAACGCGGAGGTGGTCTTCGCCGGGCTGCCGGGCGTGCCCGCCGGGCCGCCGGCGTTCGACCGGCCGTCGGCGACCTGCGCCAACGTCTACTGCCACGGCGCGACGCTCGCGGGCGGCGCAGCCCCGGCGCCGATCTGGACGGCGACGGACGGCAGCCAGCGCGCGTGCGGCGCCTGCCACGGCGCGCCGCCCCCGGAGCCGCACCCGGCGAGCACGGCGTGCGGCGAGTGCCACACCGGCTACGGCCCGGCCTCGGTGAACGCCGAGCTGCACATCGACGGCAAGCTGGACGCGACGCTCACGTGCAGCTCGTGCCACGGCTCGGCGGCGTCGCCGGCGCCGCCCCGCGGGACGCACCTCGAGGTGGCGACGACGACGCGCGCGGTCGGCGCGCACCAGGCGCACCTCGCGGGCGGCACGCTCGCGGCGCCCGTGGCGTGCACCGAGTGCCACGCCGTGCCGGCGGCGATGGCGCACTCGACCGGCGCGGTCGAGCTCGCCTGGGGCCCGCGCGCGACGGCGCGCGCGGCGACGGCCGGCTTCGACGCGGCGGCGCTCACCTGCTCGAACTACTGCCACGGCGGCTCGGTCGGCCACGGCGGCTCGAACAAGACGCCCTCGTGGACGACCGTGGACGGGACGCAGGACGCGTGCGGCACCTGCCACGGCGCGCCGCCGCCCGCGCCGCACACGGCGAACCCGGACTGCGGCCTGTGCCACGCCGGGTACACGCTGACCTCCGTCGACGTCGCCACCCACGTCGACGGCAAGCGCGACGTGAAGGACCTCACCTGCACGTCCTGTCACGGCTCGGCGCAGAACGCGGCGCCGCCGCTGGGCACGCTCGGCGAGACCGAGGCGTCGAGCCCCGCGGTGGGCGCGCACCAGCAGCACCTCGTCGCCGGCACGCTCCGCGGCCCCGTCGCCTGCGAGGAGTGCCACGCCGTCCCGGTCGCGATGGATCACGCGGACGGGACCGTGCAGCTCGCCTTCGGCTCGCTCGCCCGCACCGACGGTGCCCCCGCGACCTTCGACGAGGCGAGCCTCACCTGCTCGAACTACTGCCACGGCGCGCTCCTGCGCGGCGGCGGGACGAACCTCACGCCGCTCTGGACGGGCGGGCCGTCGCAGGTGACCTGCGGCAGCTGCCACCAGACGCCGCCGCCGGCGCCGCACCCGCACACGGCCATCTGCGACAACTGTCACCCCGGCTATGCGCTCGGCACCGTGAACCTGACGATGCACATGAACGGCGTCGTCGAGGCGGACAACCTCACCTGCGCCTCCTGCCACGGCGACACGAGCCGCGTGCTCGTGATGCAGGCCGACCCGCTCGCCATCGCCGCGCCGCCCTTCGGCTCGCGCGGCGAGACGGACCCCGCCTCGCGCTCCGTCGGCCAGCACCAGGCGCACGTCTCGCGCGGCGACGGCATCGCGCTGCCGAACAAGTGCCGCTACTGCCACGCGGTCCCGCCGGAGGGCGCCTTCGACCACGCCGACGGCGAGGCGAAGACGACCTTCGGCAGCCTCGCCACGATGGACGGGGCGACCCCGACGTTCGACGGCAACACCTGCGCGAACACCTACTGCCACGGCGCGACGCTGGGCCGCGGCGGCACCGACCACTCGCCGAGCTGGACGAACCCCACGCCGGTCACCTGCACGACGTGCCACGGCGCGCCGCCTCCCGCGCCGCACCCGCAGGACTCCGACTGCATCCGCTGCCACCCGGGCTACACCGCCACGACCGTCCGCAAGTGGACGCACGTGAACGGCATCAGCGACTTCCCGACCGGCTGCAACAGCTGCCACGACACGCCGCCGAGCACCGGCGAGCACTTCGAGCACCTGCACGAGGGCATCTCCTGCAGCAAGTGCCACGCGGGCTACACGGCCACCACCGAGAACCCGACGCTGCACCGGAACGCACGCCAGGACGTGACCCTCTCCGGCTGGAACGCCTCCCGCCGCACCTGCAGCAACATCAGCTGCCACGGGAGCGAATACTGGGGCCGCACCGGCGAGGCCGCCCGCGAGAGCTGCAACCAGTGCCACGGCGTGCCGCCCCGCTCGGGCGAGCACTACGAGCACTCCGAGTACGCGTGCAGCCGCTGCCACGGCACCGGCTTCTCGACCACGACCACGAACCCGACGCTGCACATGAACGGCGTCGCCGACATCCCGTTCGCCTTCTACGACCGCACGAGCCACAGCTGCTCGAGCACCGGCTGCCACGGCTCGGAGCACTGGGGCTCGCCCAGCCCGGTGACGCCGAACTGCGGGAACTGCCACGGGTTCCCGCCGATGCTGCCGCACCCGCAGCAGTCGGCGTGCCAGACCTGCCACTCGAGCATGCTGTCGTCGGGCAGCCTCACCGTCGCCCACAACAACGGCACGCTCGACATCTCGGGCGCAGGCTGCGCCACGTGCCACGGCTCGCCGCCGGCGACGACGCGGGCGGGCGGGCTCCACCCGACCGACGCGAACTGCTACGGCTGCCACTCGACCACGGTCGACGCGACGAACCAGGTCACGCCGAACGGCACGCACAACGACGGCTACGTCCAGGTGGGCGGCGGCGGCGTCGGCACCTACGGCTGCCAGAGCTGCCACGGCGACCAGCAGCGCGCCGTCCCGGCGGGCGCCGACGCGAACGTGAAGTCCGCGCCGCCGCTCGGCACGCGCGGCGAGAGCGAGCCGACCACCCGCGCGGTGGGCGCGCACCTCGCGCACGTCGCCAAGGGGGCGGGGGCGATCGCCCGCCCGGCCGCGTGCGGCGACTGCCACGTCGTCCCGACGGCGATGGACCACGCGACGGGCGTCGTCGTGATGGCGTTCGGCGGACGGGGCGCGGCGGGCGGCGCCGCGCCGCGCTGGAACGCCGGCACCCTCACGTGCTCGTCGACGTACTGCCACGGCGCCACGCTCGCCGCGGGCGGCACCCGCACCGAGCCGAGCTGGGTGGGCGGACCGGAGCAGGCGTCCTGCGGGACGTGCCACGGCGCGCCCCCGCCGGCGCCCCACACGGCGAACACGAGCTGCGGCGGCTGCCACGACGGCTACACCGCGACGAGCGTCAACGCCGCCGACCACGTGGACGGCGACGTCGACGTGTCAGCCTCGGCCTGCAACGCCTGCCACGGCAACGCCCAGAACGCGGCGCCGCCGAACGGCGTCGACGGCGAGACCCTCACCACCGATCGCGCCGTGGGCGCGCACCAGGCGCACCTCGCCGACGGCGCGCTCGCGAAGGCGTTCGCCTGCGCCGAGTGCCACGTGGTGCCGATCTCCATGTCGCACGTCGACGGCACCGCGCGCCTCGACTTCGGCCCGATCGCCCGGACGGGCGGCGCCCCGGCGTCGTTCGACCCCGCGACCCTCACCTGCTCCACCTACTGTCACGGGTCGACCCTCGCGGCGGGCGGCACGAACACGGCCCCGCTCTGGACGAAGGTGGATGGCTCGCAGGTCGCCTGCGGCGCCTGCCACGCGCTGCCGCCGCCCGCCCCGCACAGCTCGAACCCGAGCTGCGGCGGCTGCCACGACGGGTACACGTCGTCGAGCGTCAACGTCGCCATCCACGTGAACGGGCGCGTCGAGGTCGGATCGCTCACCTGCTCCTCCTGCCACGGGAGCCCGCTGAACGCCGCGCCGCCCACCGGCGTGGACGGCGACACCGCCACCACGACGATCGCCGTCGGCGCGCACCAGCAGCACCTCCAGGGAGGCTCCCTCTCGAGGCCCATCGCCTGCGGCGAGTGCCACGCGGTGCCGGCCACCATGGGTCACGCCGACGCCGAGGCGCAGGTCGCGTTCGGCTCCCTCGCCACGGCGGGCGGCGCCGCGCCGGGCTGGGATCGCACGACGGGGACGTGCGCCACCACCTACTGCCACGGCCAGTTCGTCGGCGGGAACCTCCTGAACGAGCCGTCGTGGACGACGGTGAACGGCACGCAGGCCGAGTGCGGGAGCTGCCACGGCGCGCCCCCGCCGGCGCCGCACGTGCAGGCCGCGGAGTGCGACGGCTGCCACACCGGGTACTCGCTCGGCGCCGTGAACCTCGCGACGCACGTGGACGGCAGGCTCGACCTCGCGCCGGGCACCTGCACCACCTGCCACGGCTCGGCCGCGAACGCGGCGCCGCCGAACGGCGTGCACGGCGAGACGTCCGAGTCGGCGCCCGCCGTCGGCGCCCACCAGCGGCACCTCCTCGGCGGACCGCTCCGCGGCCCGATGGCGTGCACGGAGTGCCACGCCGTGCCGACCGGCATGGACCACGTGGACGGCACGGTCGCGCTCGCCTTCGGCCCCCTCGCGTCCACCGACGGCGCGGTGCCGGCCTTCGACGCGGCGAACCTCACCTGCTCGAACTACTGCCACGGCGCGGTGCTGCGCGGCGGCGGGACGAACCTCACGCCCGTCTGGACGGGCGGCGCGGCGCAGGTCGCCTGCGGGAGCTGCCACGGGATGCCCCCGCCCGCCCCGCACCCCCACACGCAGCTCTGCGACAACTGCCACCCCGGCTACACGCTCACGAGCGTGAACCCGGCCACGCACGTGAACGGCCTCGTGGAGGCGGAGAACCTCACCTGCTCGTCCTGCCACGGCGACAACAGCCGCGTGCTCGTGATGCAGGCCGACCCGCTCGCCATCGCGGCGCCGCCCTTCGGCTCGCGCGGCGAGACCGACCCGACGTCCCGCTCCGTGGGCCAGCACCAGGCGCACGTCTCGCGCGGCGACGGCATCGCGCTGCCGAACAAGTGCCGCTACTGCCACGCGGTCCCGGTCACGTTCGACCACGCGGACGGCGAGTCCCAGGTGGCGTTCGACAGCCTCGCGACGATGGACGGCGCGACGCCGGTCTTCGACCGCACGACGGAGACCTGCTCGAACACCTACTGCCACGGCTCGACGCTCGGCCGCGGCGGCACCGATCACGCGCCGAGCTGGACGAACCCGACGCCGGTCACCTGTACGAGCTGCCACGGCGCTCCGCCGCCGCCGCCGCATCCGCAGGACGCCGACTGCCTCCGCTGCCACCCGGGCTACACCGCCACGACCGTCCGCAAGTCCACGCACCTGAACGGCATCAGCGACTTCCCGAGCGGCTGCAACAGCTGCCACGACATCCCGCCGAACTCGGGCGACCACTACGAGCACGTGCAGCGGCGCGTCGCCTGCGACCGGTGCCACTCCGGCTACACCACGACCACCGCGAACCCGACGCTGCACCGGAACGCGCGCCAGGACGTGACGCTCTCGGGCTGGAACGCCTCCCAGCGCACGTGCAGCAGCAACTCGTGCCACGGGAGCAGGTACTGGGGCCGCACCGGCGACGCCGCGCGGCAGAGCTGCAACCAGTGCCACGGCGTGCCGCCCGACTCGGGCGAGCACTTCGAGCACAGCGAGTACGCGTGCAGCCGCTGCCACGGGACCGGCTACTCCACCACCACGACGAACGCGACGACGCACATGAACGGCGTCGCCGACGTGCCGTACGGCTTCTACAGCCGCTCGACGCGGACCTGCTCGAGCACCGGCTGCCACGGCTCCGAGCACTGGGGCACGATCAAGCCGGTCGTGCCGAACTGCGCGAACTGCCACGGCTTCCCGCCGCAGCTCCCGCACCCGCAGCAGTCGGCCTGCCAGATCTGCCACCCGAGCATGCAGTCGAGCGGCGTCCTCACCGTCGACCACAACAACGGCGTGCTCGATCTCTCCGGCGTGGGCTGCACGAGCTGCCACGGCATGCCGCCCACCTCGACGCGAGCCGGCGGCGTGCACCCGGCCGACACGAACTGCTACGGCTGCCACTCGACGACCGTGGACGCGGCCAACGAGGTCGTGGCGAACGGCACCCATAACGACGGCTACGTGCAGGTCGGCGGCGGCGGCGTGGGCACCTACGGCTGCCAGAGCTGCCACGGCGACCAGGCGCGCGCCGCGCCCGCCGGCACCGACCCGAACGTCAAGGCCGCGCCGCCGCTCGGCACCCGCGGCGACATCGAGCCGACCACCCGCGCCGTCGGCGCCCACCTCGCCCACGTGAGCAAGGGCGCTGGCGCGCTCGCCCCGCCGGCGTTCTGCGCCGACTGCCACGTCGTCCCGACGGGCATGGACCACGCGACGGGCGCCGTGCTCATGGCGTTCGGCCCGCGCGCGACGGCGGGCGGCGCGGTCGCGCTCTGGAACCCGGAGACGCTGACCTGTGCGAACTACTGCCACGGCGCGACGCTCTCGGCCGGCGGCACGAACCACGCGCCGAGCTGGACCGGCGGGCCCGCCGAGGCCGCCTGCGGGACCTGCCACGGCGCGCCCCCGCCGGCGCCCCACACGGCGAGCACGAGCTGCGGCGCCTGCCACCCGGGGTACACGCTCACGAGCGTGAACCCCGCCACCCACGTGGACGGCGTCGTCCAGTCCTGGTCGCACCCCGAGGGCTACGCGGACGCGGCGCAGCACGGCCGCGACGCGAACGACCAGGGGTTCGCGGGCTGCGCGAGCTGCCACGGGGCGGATCTCGGGGGCGGGACGGCGGGCGTGTCCTGCAACGCGTGCCACGCGACCGCAGGGTTCGCGGCGTGGGACACGACCTGCACCTTCTGCCACGGCGACCGGACGACCGGAGGCACCTCGCCGCCGCTCGACGTGGACGGCGGGAGCGCGCGGACGAGCGTCTCGGTGGGCGCGCACGCGAAGCACGTGGGCGCGGCGCTCTCGAACCCGATCGCCTGCGCCGCGTGCCACCCGGCGCGCACGGCGAGCGCCGTGACCGACGCGGCGCACGTGGACGGCGACGGGGTCGCCGAGGTCGTGTTCGGTCCGCTGGCCCGGACGGGCGGCGCGGCCGCCGCGTACGCGCGGGCGAGCGCCACCAGCGCGACCTGCGCGTCCACGTACTGCCACGGCGCCTTCTCCGGCGGCGCGAACGCCACCGTGGAGTGGACGAGCACGGCGCCGCTCGGCTGCACCTCGTGCCACGGGGCGCCGCCCCCGGCACCGCACTCGACGAGCACGACCTGCGGCAACTGTCACGAGGGCTACACGGCGACCACCGTGAACCGGGCGACGCACGTCGACGGGATCGTGCAGGCCACCTCGAACCACGGCGCCAACTACGCCGACAAGGCGGTGCACGGCACCGAGGTGAACCTGAAGGGGCTCGCGAGCTGCAAGGGCTGCCACGGCGCGTCGCTCACGGGGGGCTCCGGGCCCTCGTGCTCGACCTGCCACGCGGCGGCCGGGTTCGCGGACTGGACCACGGCCTGCACCTTCTGCCACGGCAGCACGGTCACCGGCCGGCAGAACCCGCCGGTGGACATCCAGGGGCGCACCGCTCGCGACGAACGTGAGCGTGGGCGTCCACGAGGCCCACGCGACCTCGGCGATCGCGACGGTCGCCTGCATCCAGTGCCACCCCGCGCGCACGGCGAGCGTCGTCACCGACACGGCGCACGTCGACGGGAACGGGATCGCGGAGGTGGCGTTCGGCGCCCTCGCGAAGACGGGCGGCGCCGCGGCGACCTACACGCGGGCGAGCGCGACCTCGGCCTCGTGCGCCTCCACCTACTGCCACGGCAGGTTCTCGGGCGGCGTGAACAGCGGCAGCGGCGCGACGGTGAGCTGGACGAGCACGACGCAGGTGTCGTGCACCTCGTGCCACGGGAGCCCGCCGTCCACCGGCGCGCCACTCGAAGCACTCGAGCATCGGCTGCTACGTCTGCCACAACGCGGTGGTGAATTCGTCGAAGGCGGTCATCGACAAGACGCTCCACCTGAACGGCGCCGACAACGTGAAGTTCGGAGGCACGTACAACAGCCGGACCGTCACCGGCACCTGGAACGCCACGTCCAGGTCCTGCTCGACCCTGAGCTGCCACGGGAGCGAGTCATGGTAACGCGCGCGCCCGCCGTGACCCCGATCGAGCCCCGCACCGAGGTGACTCCGATGACGCGCCTGCGCTCCTCCCGCTCGCCCCGCGCCGCCCTCGTGGCCGCCTGCGCCGCCACCCTGCTGCTCGCGTCCGCGTGCGGCAGGGGCGGCGCCACGTCCCAGCCCGCGAAGGCGGGCGCTCCGCGGGAGGCGCTCAGCTCGGGCGCGAGCTGCGCGGGCGTGGACGTGCACACGAAGCACCTCAACATGTTCGCCTGCGTGCACTGCCACCCGACGGGCGCGACGTTCGGCTTCGACGTGCCCTACGTGTTCGCGGGCGGGACGACGACCGCGGGCGGCACGGTCGCGCGACTCGCGGGGCAGCCGACGACGTGCACGGTGGCGTGCCACTTCCCGAAGGGCGCGCCGGCGAAGACGATCGCCTGGAACGCGCCCGGCCCGCTCGCGTGCAGCGAGTGCCACGCGCCTTCGGCGCTGCCGCAGGGCCACCCGGCGGTCGCGGCGAACGCGACGCGCGCGGACTGCGAGGGCTGCCACGTGACGAGCGCCCACATGGAGGGCGCGGTCGCGCTGGTCGGCCACCCCGCCGAGTTCAAGACCGGCACGACGAGCCCGCAGTTCCACGCCTTCGCGGCGAACGCCGGGCTCACCGGGTGCCGGGGATGCCACGGCCAGGATCTCGCCGGCGGTGGCGCGCGCGCGTCGTGCGGCAAGTGCCACGACGTGGGCCTGCCCGTCGGCGTGGCGAGCTGGAAGGTGAACTGCGTCATGTGCCACGGCGGCACGGACGGCGCCTCCGGGGCGCCTCCGGTCGCCACCTGGGGGAACGCCGCCGACGCCGTCCGCGTGGGCGCGCACACCGCGCACGTGAAGGCGAGCGCGGTCTCGCCCGGCTTCGACTGCACCGTGTGCCACGTGAAGCCGGCGGACGCCCTCGCGGGCGGGCACCTCGACGCCGGGCCGGCGGAGGTGCGGTTCGCCGGGACGGCGACGGCGGGTCTCCCGACGCCGGCGCCGGCGTGGAACCGCACGTCGGCGACCTGCACGGCGACGTACTGCCACGGCGCGACGATGGCGGGCGGCACGAAGCCCTCGCCGGTCTGGACGAGCGTCGGCACGGGCGAGGCGGCCTGCGGCGCCTGCCACGGCCTGCCGCCGCCTGCGCCGCACGCGGCGGCTGCGGGGCTCGGGGCGTGTGCCTCCTGCCACGCCGACACCATGGACGCGACCGGGGCGCTCATCGCGCCGAGCGCGGGGGGCAAGCACCTCGACGGCGCCGTGGAGGCCACGGGCGGCCACCCGGCCGGATGGATGGACCCGGCGAGCGCCGGCTTCCACGCCGTGTCGGCGAGCCAGAACCTCGCGGGGTGCGGCAGCTGCCACGGCGCGAACCTCGACGGCGTCGGCGGCTCCGCGACGACCTCGTGCGCCACCGCCGGCTGCCACGGCCCCGCGTGGCGGACGAACTGCCTGATGTGCCACGGCGGGGTCGACGACTCGACGGGCGCGCCGCCCACGGCGACCTGGGGGCACGAGGCGGAGCCGCGGCGCGTCGGCGCCCACACGAAGCACCTCGGGGCCACCCTCGCCGCGGCGGTCGCCTGCGCGGAGTGCCACCCGGTCCCGGCCGACGCGCTCACCGCGGGCCACGTGGACGGCTCGGCGGTGAAGATGGTCTTCGGGCCGCGGGCGAAGGCGGGGGGCGCGGCGCCGAGCTACGACGCGGCCGCCGGCCGCTGCTCGGCGACGTACTGCCACGGCACCTACTCCGGGACGTACGCCTACACCATCTGGGACTGGAGCGTGGACGAGCCGATCGACGTGCAGGTGGCCTACGCGGGGAGCCGGGCGGCGCCCCTCTGGGCGGACGGGCCGATGACGTGCGGCTCGTGCCACGGCGACCCGCCGACGGCCAGCCGGGTGTGGCACAGCGGGCGCCACGGGACGCTGCCGCAGCAGAACGAGTGCCAGCTCTGCCATCCCGACGCGGCGAGCGTGAGCGGCGTGCCCGCCACCATCACCGACCCCACGCGCCACATCGACGGCATCGTGGACGTGACGCCGCTCTGGACCAGCACCTGCATGAACTGCCACTGACGCCGCGCTCCCGCGGCCACCTCAGCGCTCGAGGCGGTCCGCGGGATCGAGCAGGGCCCCGGGGTTCATGACGCCGTCCGGGTCGAGCGTCCTCGCCACCGCCGCGAGGGCGGCGACCCCGGTCGGCCCGATCTCGCGCGCGAGCCACGGCGCGTGCCAGGCGCCGACGCCGTGGTGGTGGCTGAGCGTGCCGCCGCCCGCCACGATGGCCTCGGTGGCGGCGCGCTTCAGCGCCGCCCAGCGGGCCACGGCGGCGTCCGCGTCCGCCGGGCAGCGGAAGAAGAGCGTGAAGTAGAGCGAGCCGCCGTCGCGGTAGGGGTGGGAGAGGTGGCAGAGCACCGCCACGCGCTCCCCCGTCGCGGCGAGCGCGCGCTCGACGGCGCGGCGCACGGCGCGCGAGAGGTCGGGGAGCCTCGACCACGGGGCGGCCGTCTCGACGGTCTCGACCGCGACGCCGAGGTCGAGCAGCGCGTCGCGGAGGTAGGGGTGGCGGTAGCGGTCCGCGAGCCACCGCCGGCCGGGGCGATCTCCGAGCCCGACGCCCCGGTGCTCCCTCAGGATCCCGGCGGCGCCGTCGAGGGCGCGGCCGCCGGCGCGGTCGCCCGGCGCGCCGGCGAGGAGGAGGCACGCGCGCTCGGGGACCCGCCGCACGGCGAGCCACGCGCGCGCGGCCGCGCCGAGGACGCGGTGGGCGCGCAGGCCGAGGGTGACGCCCACCTCCGTCTCTGCCTCGTCGGAGAGGCGGACGAGCGAGAGCGGCACGTCGGCGCGCACGAGCGCGCGCGCCGCGTCGAGCCCGGCCTGCCACGAGGGCAGCAGCGTCCCGGTGACGCGCAGCGGCGGCCGGCGCGGCCGGACGCGGACGGCGGCGCGCGTCACGACGCCGAGCCGCCCCTCGCTGCCGAGGACCACCGCCCGGAGGTCGGGGCCGGCCGCGGTCGCGGGGAAGGGCGCCAGCTCCAGGCGGCCGCCGGGGGCCTGGAGGGTGACGCCCGCCACGAGGTCGGCGATGCCGCCGACGCCGAGCGACTCCTGGCCCGAGGAGCGGGTCGCGATCCAGCCTCCGAGCGTGGAGAGCTCGAAGGACTGCGGGAAGTGCCCGAGGGTGAGGCCGCGCTCCGCGAGCGCCGCCTCGAGGCGGGGCCCGAGGACGCCGGCGCCGAAGGTCGCGAGCCCGGCGCCCTCGTCGAGCGCGAGGAGGCCGGAGAGCCGGCCGAGGTCGAGGGCCACGGCGGGCGCGTCGCCCCCGGGCGCGTTCACGCCGCCCGTGACGGACGTCCCGCCGCCCCAGGGGACGACGCGCACCCCGGCGCGCGCGCAGGCGGCGAGCGCGGAGGCGACCTCCGGGTCGTCGGCCGGCCGGACGACCGCGTCGGGCGCCGCCGGCGCCCGCCCGGACCGCATCCGGAGGAGGTCGGGCAGGCCCTGGCCCCTCGCGTGGGCGAGGCGATCGAGGGCGTCGGACGAGGCCGGCGCACCGAGCGCCGGGAGCGCCCGTGGCGCGGGCAGGGCCGCGGGCCGGAGCGCCGCGGGCGGGCAGGGGAGGGCCGCGCCGATGCGCGCGGCGAGCCACTCGAGGAGGGCCGGAGACGGCGCGTAGCGCTCGCCCTCGAAGCCCCACGCGCCGAGGCGCCTCTTCGGTTCCACGCGGACCTCCGGCTGCGTCCGCCGCCCGCGGGCGGCTAGAACGCGCGGCTCTGCCCTCCGTCCACCACCCAGCACGCGCCGGTCACCCAGCTCGCCCGCGGCGAGAGCAGGAACGCGACCACGTTCGCGACCTCCTCGGGCGTGCCGAACCGGCCGCCCGGGAGCTCGCGCTCGACGAACTCCGCGATCCCCGCGGGGTCGGCGGCCCGCCGCCGCTCCCAGCTGCCGCCGGGGAACGCGATCGAGCCCGGCGCGACGGCGTTCACCCGGACCCCCTCGGGCGCGAGGTCGCGGGCGAGCGCCTTCGCGAGGCTCACCTCCGCCGCCTTCGCGACGTTGTAGGAGGGGCCGCCGCCCGCCTCGCGGCCCCAGATCGACGCGATCATCACCACCGCGCCGCGGCGGGCGCGCAGCTCCGGCAGCGCGCGCAGGGTCGCGCGGAGGGCGGGCCAGAGGTTCCAGTCCATGACCGAGCGGAAGTCCTGCTCGGTCGCGTCCGCGAGCCGCCGCGCGCCGGAGCCCCCGACGTTGTTCACGAGGAGGTCCACCCCACCGAGCACCCGCACCGCCCCGCCGACGAGCGCGTCGACCCCCTCTGCCGTCGCGAGGTCGCAGGGGAACGCGGCGTGGGGTCCGGGGCCGGCCAGCTCGAGCTCGCGGAGCGTCGCCGCGAGCCCGTCGCGTCCGCGCGCGCCGACGGCGACGCACGCCCCCTCGTGCGCGAGCGCCAGGGCGGTGGCCTTCCCGATCCCGCGGCTCGCGCCCGTCACGACCGCGACCTTGCCCGAGAGCCCGAGGTCCATGCGCACAGCCTACCGCGGTCCGCGCCCGCTCACCCGCGAGGCCCGCCGTCCTTCGACGGGTTGCGGGCGTCACGCGGGGGCCGAGACGGGGCTCGCCGGCGGAACGAGAGGCGGCGGCGCGAGGCCGCCCCAGCCCATCTCGAGGCCATGGCGGGCGAGCAGCCGCTCGTGCTCCGGGGTCCCCGGCCGGAACCGGACGCGCTTCACGCGCGCCCACTGCCGCGCCCAGCTGGAGAGGAGCGCGGCCGCGAAGTCGCAGGCCTCCTCGGCGTGGCTCAGGTCGACGAGGAACTCCCGCGCGGGGGAGTCCTCCATCGCGATCCGGAGCGCCCAGGCCGAGGCGCCGTCGAACGCACCGTGCACCGCGAGGACGAGCGCATCTCCCGCCTCCCAACGGACGATGTCGGCCCCCGTCACGCCGAAAATCTAGGCACGCACGGCGGGAAGCGGCGGCCGGCTTGCACTATCATCCGGCTCCCCGTGAGCGCCCGCCCCATCGCCGTGCTGTTCGACCTCGACGGCACCCTCGTCGACACCGTCCCGTTCATCCTCGCCGCGGTGCGGCACGCCTTCGAGGGCACCGGCCGCTGCCCGAGCGACGCGGAGTGGATCGCCGGGATCGGGACGCCGCTCAGAACGCAGCTCGCCTCGTTCGCGCGGCGCCCCGAGGAGGTGGAGCCCCTCTTCCAGCGCTACCGCGCCTACTGGCTCGAGCACCACGACGCGCGGACCCGCTGCTTCCCGGGCGCGCGGGAGGTCGTCGAGGCGCTGGCGCGCGGCGGCCACCCGGTCGGGATCGTCACCGCCAAGATCGAGCAGGGCGCCCGGCGGACGCTCGCGCACACCGGCCTCCTGCCCTTCGTCGGGGTCGTGGTGGGGGCCGACTCCTGCGCCCACGCGAAGCCGCACCCCGAGCCGGTGCGCGTGGCCCTCGCCGCGCTCGGCGCCGCGCCGGACGCGGCGATCCTGCTCGGCGACTCGCCCCACGACGTCGCCGCGGCGAAGGCCGCGGGCGTGCGGGGCGTCGGCGCCCTCTGGGGCGCGTGCGGCCGGGAGGCGCTCGCGGCGGCCGGGGCGGAGCTCTTCCTCTCCGACGTCCGCGAGGTGCCGGCGCTCGTCGAGTCGCTCGAGCGGGCCCGCTCGCCGCGAGCGTGATAAGAGTCGCGCATGCGCATCGCGTACCTCGGCCCGCCCGGCACGTTCAGCGAGGAGGCGGTGTCCCGCTGCGACCTCGCGGTCGGCGAGCGCGTGCCGTACCCCACCTTCGCGGACGCGTACCGCGCCCTGCGCCGCGGCGAGGTGGCCGCCGCGCTCCTGCCCATCGAGAACTCCATCGAGGGGAGCGTGGGCGCGACGCTCGACCTGCTGGTGGCGGAGCCGGGGCCGCTCATCCGGCGCGAGCTGCTCCTGCCCGTCCGCCAGCACCTCCTCGGGCGGCAGGGGACGCGCCTCGAGGACGTGACGCGCGTCCTCTCGCACCCGCAGCCGTTCGGCCAGTGCCGGCGCTTCCTCCAGGAGCGGCTCGCGCACGCGTCGCTCGTGGCGACCCACTCCACGGCCGAGGCCGCGCGGCTCGTCGCCGCCGGCGAGCCGGAGGCCGCCGCGATCGGCGCGCGCGCCGCGGCCGAGCGCTACGGGCTCGTGCTGCTCGCCGAGTCGATCCAGGACGTGGACGAGAACTACACCCGCTTCGTGCTCGTGGCGCAGGCGGACGAGGCCCCCACCGGCCGCGACCGCACGAGCATCGCCTTCACCCTCGACCGCGATCGCCCCGGCGGGCTCTACGAGATCCTCGGGGAGCTGTCCCGGCGCGCGATCAACCTGTCGAAGGTCGAGAGCCGCCCGATGAAGGAGGCGCTCGGGCACTACATCTTCTTCCTCGACTTCGAGGCCCACCGCCTCGACGCCGCCGCCGCCGAGGCGCTCGAGGGCGTGCGGGCGCGGGCCCACCGGCTCTACCTGCTCGGCTCCTACCCGCGGGCGCCGGCGCCCTGAGCGGCCGCCGCGGCCCGGGTGCCAGGGCGCCCTGGGTCGGATCTGCTCCGGGCGCGTACACCCACCTTCGGTGAAGATCGCCGCCGCGGTGCGCGGCGCGACGCGTCGGCCCGCCGGCCGCCGCGCCCGGATTGGGTCATTTCGCGCAGAGTGAGGGCGCGCGCCCCCTGCATTCGACCGCGGCAGGGTCCCGGGAGGTGATTTCGCTCGCAGTGCGGGCAAGACCATGTATCACTTGCAGTGAGAACCGCGTCCCGCGAAGATGGTACGAACTTTTCAAAGGCACCGCGGGAACGCATGATCGCGCACGCCCACCTCGACGCCGCCGAACCCACGTCGCCCGACACGCTCCGGCCCGGCGAGGAGCTCGTGACGGTCCGCGCCGGCGCCTGGCGCCTCCTCGTCCCGCTGCGCCACGTCGAGCGCGTGCTCTCGGCCGCCATGCCGGCGGCGCGCCCCGCCTCCTCGGCGGCGGCGCCGGTGGTGGCGATCGCCGGGGAGCTCGTCCCGGTGGTCTTCGCGGGCGCCCTCGTCGGCGCGACCGAGGTGCGGCTCGCGCCGGATCAGCAGATGGTGCTGCTCGCCGACGGCGGCCGCCGCGCCCTGCTGTGGGTCGACGCGGTGGAGGACGTCGTGGCGCACGGCCCGGCGCCCGCGCCCCCGGGGGGCGGCCCCGCGGATCTCGTCCTCGCCTGGTCGGGGGCGGAGCGGCCGCTCGCGGTCCTCGACGTTCCGCGCATCCTCGCGCTCGCTGCATGACCCGGAGTCCGAAGGAGTCTCGATGACGAAGCGCATCCTGCTGGTGGACGACAGCCGCGTCACCCGCGAGCTCATGAAGGTGTACCTCATCGCCCGGGACGTGACGCTCCTCGAGGCCGCCGACGGGGAGGAGGCGCTCGGGGTGGTGCGGAGGGATCTGCCGGACCTCGTGATCGCCGACATGCGGATGCCGAAGCTCGACGGCGCGCAGCTCTGCGAGGCGCTGCGGGCCGACCCGGCCACGAGCCACGTGCCCGTCGTCATCCTCACCTCGAACAAGGACCTCGAGACGCGGCGCAAGGCGCGCACCGCCGGCGCCCGCGAGGTGCTCCAGAAGCCGATCCAGCCCCAGGCCCTGCTCGAGGCGGTGGCGCGCCACGTGCCGCGGGCCGCGGGCCCGGCCGCCGGGGGCGCGCGATGAGCGCCGCGTCCGTGGACCCGCGCGCCCTGCACCACCGGGTGTTCGGTCGCATCCTCCTCACCGCGCTCCCGAGCGCGCTCGTGGCGGCGTACGTCATCGGCCCGGTGCTCGGGATCGAGAGCGGCGCGCTCCTGCACGGGCTGCCCTGGACGCTCGGCCTCGCCCTCTGCCTCTCCACGCCCCTCCAGTACGGGGTCTCGGGCGCGCTCGTCCGCCGCGCCATCGCGGTGGTCCCCGGCGACGCCGAGGGGGCCCGCCTGCGGCGCGTCCTCGAGCTGCCGCGCAAGGTGGAGATCTACTCGAACGGCGTGGGCTGGCTCTTCGGCGGGCTCGTCTTCGGCGTGGCGGCCGCCGTCCTGCACGGCATCTCCGCCGGGGCCGCGCTCGGCGCGGCGGCGCTCGCCCTGCTCGTCTCGCTCTTCCCCGGGATCATCCTCGTGATGCTCATCGAGGACGACCTCCGGCCCATCGCCATCGCCGAGCTCGGGCGCGGCGCGCGCGTGCGCGGCGGGGGCGGCCTCTTCTGGCCGCGCCAGCGCTGGTACCTCCCGTACGCGTTCGGCGTCGCGATCGTCTCGGTGCTCGCCTTCTCCGGCGTGGTGCTCTACTCGCGCTACCGCGACGCCTCGGCGGAGATCGTGGCCGACGCGGTCGCCCGCGGGGGCGCGACGGTGGCGGCGACCCTGCAGGCCCAGCTCGACGCCCACGCGCGCTCGGCGGCCATCCCCATCGTGGTCATCGGCGCGGTGCTGCTCGTGGCGTTCGGGGTCACGGGCGTGCTCTTCGCGCGGCGCCAGACCCGCGCCGCGGACGCCGTCGAGGCCGCCCTGCGCTCCATGGCGGCGGGGGCCCCCGAGCCGCCGGCCTGGGCGTCCACCGACGAGCTCGGCGATCTCGCCGTCGCCACCGGCGTCATCGGCGTCGAGCTGAGCCGCGTCTTCGAGCAGCTGCGCGGCATGGCGGCGGGCGACCTCGGGCGGGAGCTCGAGGGGGACAGCGGCCTCGTCCAGGCCTTCCGGCGCTCCCGCGAGGGCATGCTCGAGCTCGTCTCGCGCATGACGGCGCTCTCGCGCGGCGAGGCGCTCGAGGGCGGGCGCGTCGCCGGCGACCTCGGCGGCGCCTTCGACCGGCTGCAGGCCTCGATCGACGCGATGGTGGTGCAGGCCCGCACCATCGCCGAGGGTGACCTGCGCCGCGACGTGGAGGCCCCCGGCGCGCTCGGGCATGCGATCCAGCGGATGACCGGGCACCTGCGCGGCATGGTCGGGCGGACGCAGTCGGTCTCCGGCGACATGCGCGAGATCGTGGTGAGCCTGCAGGCGGCCGCCTCGCAGCTCTCCGCCGCCACGACCGAGCAGGTCGCGGCGGTGACCGAGACCGCGAACACGATGACCGAGATGGCCCAGACGTCGGCGGTGTCCGCCGACCGCGCCTCGGACCTCATCCGCCAGGGCGAGGCGGCGGCGACCGTCGTCGAGGAGGGGAACGCGGCGGTCGAGTCGGTCTCGACCGCCATGAACGACATCACCTCCTCGCTCGGCGAGGTCGCCCACGCCTCCGAGGCGCTCGCCGAGCGGGTGCGGCGCATCGACTCCATCACCGAGACCGTGACCTTCCTCGCCGACCAGTCCTCCACGCTCGCCATCAACGCGGCGATCGAGGCCGCGCGGGCGGGCGAGGCCGGCAAGGGCTTCGCCGTGGTGGCCCGCGAGATCCGCGCCCTCGCCGCCGACTCGCGCAAGGCGGCCGCCCAGATCAAGGACCTGCTGGGCGAGATCCGGGAGCGCACCGGCCTCGTGGACGGCTCGGCGCGGGTCGGCACGCGCAAGGTGGAGGAGGGCGGCCGGCTGGTGGTGCGGCTCGGGGAGGTGGTCGGCCAGCTCGGGGTCACCATCCACGACGCCGTCGGCCTCATGCGGCAGGTGGAGGGCGCCGCGCGGCAGCACCAGGCCGGGGTCGGGCAGGTGTCGTCCGCGCTCGGCAACATGCAGCGCGCGTCGGAGTCGATCCGCGACGGGGCGCGGCTGCTCGGCGAGCTCTCCGGCAAGGCGCACGACCTCTCGGCGAGCCTGCAGGCCGAGACCGGGACCTACCGGCTCCCCGAGGCGCGCGCGTGAGCCTCGCGCCGCTCCTCGTCGCCGCGACGCGGCGCCAGCTCGAGGCGACCTACGGGCTCGCGCTCGAGGGCGTCGGGGACGAGCAGGTCGCGGCGGCGATCGCGGCGGCCGCGCCGGGGCCCGCGTGCGATCCGGCCGACCCGCTCTTCCTCTCCCGCGTCGTCGACCGCCTCCCCATCGACGAGAGCTGGCTGTTCAGGGAGGACGGGCTCTGGGAGTGGCTGCGGGACACGTGCGGCCCGGCGCTCCTCGACGCGGGGCTCGCGGCGGCCCGGCCCGTGCGGATCCTGTCCCTGGGCTGCTCCGGCGGCCAGGAGCCGTTCAGCCTCGCCATCCTCTTCCAGGGGCTGCTCGAGCAGGCCGGCCTCCCCGGCTCGGCCGCGGCGGCCCGGGTGCACGTCCTCGGGCTCGACTCCTCGCCGGCGCGCATCGAGGCGGCGCGGAGCGGCGTCGTGCCCGCCTGGTCCGTGCAGCGCGCGCGGCAGGAGTGGCTGCGGGGGCGGGTGGTCCCGGACGACCCCGCCGGCGCGCGCTGGCGCGTCGACCCGACCGTCCGCGCGATGTGCCGCTTCGACGTGGGCAACCTCGTGACGGTCGCCGGGCGCGGCGCCGCGGCCCTCGGCGGGTTCGACCTCGTGCTCTGCCGGCACGTGCTCATCTACTTCCGGCCCGCCGAGGCCGAGCGGCTCGCCGCGGCCCTCGCCGGCGGCCTCGACCCCGGGGCGGTGCTCGTCTTCTCGGCGGCGGAGGCGCACCTCCTCGCGCCGGGCGGGCTCGCGCCGCTCGGGCACCTCGGCGCGGGCCGGCTCGGCTCCGCCTTCGCGGCGCCGCCCGGCCGCCAGGGCGGCGGCGGACCTCGGGGCGCCGCGCCCCGGCGTCGCGGCGCCGGCGCGGCGCGGCCGGCGTATCGCGCGCCCGCCGCGCGCACCCCGCGGAAGGAAGCGGTCGCGGGCCACGTCCGCGTCGCGCTCGAGCACGCGCACGCGGGTCGCCAGGCCGACGCGCTGCGCGAGGTGCGCGCGGCGCTCTTCCACGATCCCCGGGACCTCTACTCGCGGCTCCTGCTCGGCCAGCGCCTCCTCGGCGTCGACGACCGGCGCGCGCGGGAGGTGCTGCGGGACCTGCTCGACAGCGCCGCCGAGCTGCCGCCCGACGCCGAGGTGCCCTGCGCCGAGGGGCTCTGCGTGGGCCAGCTCACCGCCGCCGCGCGGCTCATCCTCTCGCGGCCGGGGGTCGAGTGAGCCGGCCGCCGCTGCCCGTCCCGTCGATCGTCGCCGGCGACACCGAGGCCCTGGAGCGGCGCGCGCGCGCCCTCGCCGCCGGCGCGGGGGCCGACGAGGGAGACGCCGCGGGGCTGCTCCGGCTCGTCGGCTTCAGGCTCCGCGGCGTCCCCTGCGCCGTCGAGACCGGGCCCATCGAGCGCGCGGTCGTGCTCTCGGCGCCCATCGCGGTGCCGCTCGCCGACGGCTCGGAGCGCGCGGTCGCCTTCGTGGACGAGCGGCCGCTGCCCGTGGTCGACCTCGCCGGCGCCGCCGCGCGCGCGCCGCGCCGCGCCGCCGAGCTCGCCGGCGTGCCCGCGCTCGTGGTCGCCACCCCGGGCGGCTCGGTCGCGGTGGCCGTGGAAGGGCCGCTCGAGCTCGCCGAGGACCGGCTCGTGGGCGCCGCCGCGCCCGAGGAGGCGCGGAGCGACGGGCTCCGCCTCGCGGGCCGCCTCGCCGGCGGCGCGGCCCTCGTCGACGCCGCGTGGCTCCGGGCCTTCGCGGGGAAGGCCGCCTCGCCGTGAGCTTCGACGCCGAGACCCGCGCCCGCCTCGTCGGGCTGTTCGTCGCCGAGGCCGAGGAGACGGTGGCGGGGCTGCGGGAGCTCGCCCCGCGCCTCGGGGAGGACGGCGCGGCCGCGCGCGAGTTCGGCCGCATCGCCCACGGCCTCAAGGGCGCCGCCGGATCGCTCGGCTACGAGGGCACCGCCCGCGCGCTGCACGGCCTCGAGGACCTCGCCCTGGGCATCCACGGCGCGGCGCCGGACGAGGCGGCGGCCCGGCGGCGCGGCGTCGACCTCGCCCTCGACCTCCTCGCCGAGGGGATCGGCCGCATGGCCGCGGCCGGCGCGGACGCGCCCCCGACCGACGTCGTCGAGGGCCTGCTCGCCGCGGTGGCGCTCCCGGGAGCCGGGAGCGGCGCGCCTCCGCCGGCCGCTCCGCGCCCCGGCCCGGTGCGGAGCCCGGAGCCGGACGCCGCCGCGCGCGTCGTCGAGGTGGCGGAGCGGCTGAGCGTGCCCGCCGCGGAGGTGGACCAGGCGCTCAGGCTCGCGTCCTCCGCGGCCCGCGCGGCCGCGCAGCTCCACGAGGCGCTGCAGCGCAGCGGCGGCGAGCTCGCCGGCGCGGCGCAGTCGCTCGCGGCGACGGCGGCCGGGCTCGAGGGGATCGTCGCGTCCCTCCGGCTCCTGCCCGCGGAGACCGCGCTCGCGGGGCTCGAGCAGGAGGTCCTCGAGCTCGCGGCCACGCCTCGGCAAGCGCGTCGCGGTCGAGGTGCGCGGCCGCGACGTGCGCGCGGACCGCCGCACGCTCCAGAGCGCGCGCGGGATGCTCCGGCACCTCGTCCGGAACGCCCTCGACCACGGCCTCGAGCCCGCCGCCGAGCGCGCCCGCGCCGGCAAGCCCGAGGCGGGCCGCCTCTCGATCGCGCTCCACGCCGGCGAGTCCACCCTGCGGGTCACGGTCGCCGACGACGGCGCCGGGTTCGACGCCGCCGCCATCCGGGAGGCGCTCGCGCGCCGCACCGGGGAGGCGGAGCGGATCGCGTCGCTCTCGGACGACGAGGTCCTCCAGACGTGGGCGCTCGAGGGCGGGTCCACGCGCGCGAGCGCGACCCAGGTCTCGGGGCGGGGCCTCGGCCTCTCCGCGGTCGCGCGCCTCGCCCGGGCGGCGGGCGGCGGGCTGCGGGTGCGGTCGGTGCGCGGGGAGGGCAGCGCCGTCGAGTTCACGCTGCCGCTCGAGGTCTACGCCATCGAGGCGCTCACCGTGAGCGCCGCGGGACGCTCGTTCGGGATCCCGCTCGCCGCGGTGGAGCGGACGGTGCACGTCGCGGCCTCGGGAGACGCCATCCACGAGGGCCCGACCGGGCGCACCCTCGCGGTCGGCGAGACGATCCTCCCCCTCGGGGCGCTCGCCGAGGCGCTCGGCGTCGACCACGCCGGCCCGGAGCGGTTCGCCGTGGTGATCCGCAGCGACGGCGCGCTCGCCGCCTTCGCGGTGGAGGAGGTCGGCGCGGTGGAGGGGATGGTCCCGGCGTCGGTGCCGGGGGTCGCGCAGGCGGACGCCCTCGTCACCGGGATCGCGCGCCTCGGGGACGGCGCCGCCGTCGCGGTGCTGAACCCGCGCCTCCTCGTCGCGCGGGCCCGGTCGGCCCGCGCGACGCCGCGCCCGGCGCCGGACGCGGCCGCGCGGGACCCCGAGGGCCCCGGCGCGCCGCGGTCGCGGCCCGCGCGCGCCCTCGAGGTCGTGCTGGCCGAGGACTCGCTCGCGACGCGCGAGGTCCTGCGCGTCCTCCTCGAGGAGCAGGGCTTCCGGGTGCGGGTGGCGGCCGACGGCGAGGAGGCCCTCGAGCGCGTCCGCGAGCGGGCGCCCGACGTGCTCGTCTCCGACGTCAACATGCCCCGGCGCGACGGCCTGTCGCTCACGCGCGCCCTGCGCGCGCTCCCCGCCACCGAGCGCCTCCCCATCGTGCTCCTCACCTCGCAGGACGACGACGCCGCGCGCGCGGCGGGCGCCGCGGCCGGGGCGGACGCCTACCTCGTGAAGTCCCGCTTCAACGCGCACGTCCTGGAGGAGACCCTCTCCCGCATCGGCCTGAGGGCGCGGTGACGCCCGGCGCGGCGGACGGCGGGGGAGCGGGCGCGTCCGGAGCGCTCGCGATCGTGGTGGACGACTACGCGCTCGCCGCCTTCCCGTCCCTGGAGCGCGAGCTCGCCCGCGAGGGCGCGCTCGTCATGCGCGCGTTCAAGGGGACGCCCAACCCGAACCTGCTCAGGCGCTACCGCGGGGCGGCGGTGGTGGGCGGCCCGGACCGCACCGGGCTCCTCGCCCGGCTCGAGCGCGCGACGGCGAGCGTCGCGGCGCCGGTGATCGCGGTGCTGCCGGCGGGCGTGCCCCCCTCGCCCGAGCTGCGCGGGCCGGGCGTCGTGGACCTCGTGCCGGCGGGCGCGTCCGGCGTGGGCCGCCGGATCGTGCTGATGGCGGGCGTGCCCGTGGTGTCGGCGTCGCGGGTCCGGCCGCCGGCACCCGCCCCCAGGGCCGAGCGGGCGGACCGCGGGGAGGAGCCCTCGGCCGCGGCCGTCCTCGCCGGGGACGTCCCCCTCGGGAGCGGCGGGGACGTGGTGTCCATCGCCAGCTCCACGGGCGGGGTGTGGGTGCTCGCGGCGCTGCTCCGCGCGCTTCCTCCGGCGGGGCGCGCCGTGCTCGTGGCGCAGCACATGGAGCAGGAGTTCGTGCCGTTCTTCGCGGACTGGCTGCGGGACGCCTCGGGGTGGCGCACCGTGATCGTCTCCAACGCGACGCCGCTCAGGGACGGCGCGGTGTACGTGCCCGCCGGCGGCCTCGACCTCGTGCTCGACGGCGGCGTCGTGCGCGCGCTCGCCGCCTCGAGCCGCTACGTGCCGTGCGCGGATCGGCTCCTCGCCTCCACGGCGCAGGCCGGGGTGCGCGCCACCGGGGTGGTGCTCTCCGGGATGGGCGCCGACGGCGCGGAGGGGCTCGCCGCCATCGCGCGCGCGGGCGGCCGCGCGCTGTGCCAGGCGCCGGAGTCGGCGGTGGTGCCGTCGATGCCGGAGTGCGCGCTGCGCGGCGCGGCGGGCGCCCTCGCGGTGGCGCCGGCCGCGCTCGCGACCTCGATCGCGCTCCGCCACCCCTAGGCGCGATGCCGCGCGCGGGGCGGCGCTCACCCCGCGCGCGCGTCGGCCTCCGGCGCCGCGCCGAAGAACTCCAGCAGCTCGGCGTGCATCTGCCGCGCGTCCTGGCGCCCCAGCGCGACGAGGTCCGCCGCGTAGTCGCGGTCGAACAGGAGGTAGCTCGCGAGGTCCGCGGCGCCGTCCGAGGCGGCCTCCGCGTCCGACGCCGCCCGCCGCAGCAGCCGCGACGCGAGCGTCCCGCGCCGCAGCCTCCCCACCCGGCGCTCCGCGTGCTCGCGGGCGAGCCGGCCGATGTCGACGGAGGGGCGGATGACGAGGTCCTTCACGCGGCGGAGGGGCGCGCCGAGGTCGCCGCCCGCCACCGCCGCCACGCAGTCGGCGAAGGTGCGGCCGAAGGACTGCTCCCCGCGGGCGATGACCGCGTTGATCCGGCGGAGGCGCTCGAGGTCGTAGTCGGTGTGGTCGAGGAGGAGCGCGTTCAGGATGCGGCCGAGCTGCGCGGCGGTGGTCGGGGGCTCCGCTGGCGTCCGCGCGGGGCTCGCGGCTCGCGCGGGCCTGCTGGCGGAGGGCCACGACGAGGATCCGCTCGGCGCCGAGGCGGATGGCGGGGGCGAGCGGCACGTTCTGCCGGACGCTGCCGTCGATGAACCAGGAGCCCTCGATCGCGACCGGCCGGAAGAGGAGCGGGATGGCCCCGGAGGCGAGGGCGTGGGCCGGCCCGAGCTCGCGGGCCCGCACCTCGATGAGCGGATCCTGGCTCCAGCGCGGCAGCGGCGCGCGGCTCTCCACGAACACCACCGCGCGCCCCGTGCCGAGGTCCGTCGCCGTCACCGTGAGCGCCTCGACCAGGCCCTCGCGCACGTTCTGGTGGAGGCGCGCCCAGTCGATGCGCCGCTCCACGAGGCGCGCGAGCGACTCGGGCCAGACGAAGTCGGAGATGCGCCAGGAGAGCTGGCGCAGCCGCGTGGCCCGGAGCTGGCGGAACAGGTAGAGGGGCAGCGCCGCGAGGTGGAGCGCGCTCCAGTGGAACACGTCCTCGAGCTTGAGGGAGTGCCACGCCTCGACGAGCGCCTCGCCCTGCCGCGCCGGATCGTGGGCGAGCGAGCCGAACAGGCAGGCGTTCACCGCGCCGATGCTGGTGCCGCACACGAGGTCGATGCGGGGCTGGGCGCCGAGCGCGTCGGCGAGCTCGCCGCGCAGGTAGGAGACGACCCCGGCCTCGTAGGCGCCGCGGGCGCCGCCGCCGGAGAGGACGAGGGCGGTGCGCGGCGCGCGCGGGATCACAGGCGCACCTGCTCGAGGTGCGCCGGGACGTGGACCTTCCAGCCGAGCCGCTCGGTGCGCTCCCGCGCGGCCTCGAGGGCGGCCGGCTCCCCGTGGACGAGGAAGGTGCGCCCGGGAGGGGAGGGGAAGGTCGCGAGCCAGCGCGAGATCTCGTCCTCGTCGGCGTGCGCCGAGAAGCCCGCGATCGACGCGATCCGGGCCTTCACCGGGACCTCCTCGCCGTGGATGCGCAGGGTGGAGGCGCCGTTCTGCAGGGACCAGCCGCGCGTCCCCGGCGGCTGGAACCCGACGAGGAGGACGGTGGTGCGCGGGTCGGGCAGGCGCCGCGCGAGGTGGTGGAGCACGCGGCCGCCGGTGGCCATGCCGGAGGCGGAGAGGATCACGCAGGGCCCGCGCACGTCGTTGATGGCCTTCGACTGCTCGGGGCTGCGCGCGAAGGTGAGGTGGGCCGTGCGGAGCGGCTCGCCGCCCGCCGCGAGCATGCGCGCCATCTCGGTGTCGTGGTCCTCGCGGTGGGCGAGGAAGATGGGCGTCGCGTCGACCGCCATGGGGGAGTCGACGAACACCGGGAGCGGCGGGATGGCCGCCGCCTGCTCGAGGGCGCGAAGCGTGAAGAGGATCTCCTGGGTGCGGCCGATGGCGAAGGCCGGCACGACGAGGGCGCCGCCGTTCTTCACGGCGCGCAGCACCTCGTCGCGGAGCGCCTCGGCGGGCGGCTCGGTCGGGTGGCGGCGGCCGCCGTAGGTGCTCTCGAGGACGAGCGCGTCGGCGCCGAGCCCGGGCTCCGGGTCGGGCAGGATGGGCGCGCCGTAGCGGCCGAGGTCGCCGCTGAACAGGATCCGCAGCGGGCGCTTGCCGGCGAGCTCCAGCTCGACGAGGGCGCTCCCGAGGATGTGCCCGGCGCGGTGGAAGCGGAGCGCGACGCCGGGGGCGATCTCGCGCCGTTCCCCGTAGGCCACGGGCGAGAGGCGCGGCAGCGCCGCCACCGCGTCCTCCTCGGAGTAGAGCGGCTTCGCGTTCGGGGCGTGCTTCGAGTAGCCCTTCCGGTTCGCGTAGCGCGCCTCTTCCTCCTGGAGCCTCCCCGAGTCCGGGAGGAGGAGCCCCGCGAGGTCGCGCGTCGCCGGGGTGCAGAAGGCGCGGCCGGCGAAGCCGTCGCGGACGAGGAGCGGCAGCGCGCCGGTGTGGTCGACGTGCGCGTGGGTGAGGACCACCGCCCCGAGGCTCGCGGGGTCGACCGGCCAGGGGGCGCGGTTGCGGAGGCGCAGCTCCTTGCGGCCCTGGAAGAGCCCGGCGTCGACGAGCACGCGCGCCGCGCCCGACTCGACGAGGAAGCGAGAGCCCGTCACCGTGCCGGCTGCACCCAGGAAGCGGATGGACGTCATGGGAGCAACATTCTACGATTCGGGGGCTCGCGAGGAGAGATTCATGCGCCGGAAGATCCGC
The DNA here is from genome assembly GCA_963737085.1 of uncultured delta proteobacterium. Lineage (GTDB taxonomy): Bacteria > Myxococcota > Myxococcia > Myxococcales > Anaeromyxobacteraceae > Anaeromyxobacter. The sequence continues at coordinate 848,481 of CAVTRR010000008.1, read as the reverse complement.
GTGGTGGGGGCGATGATCGAGAAGGACGGGCGCTACCTCATCACGCAGCGCCCTCCCACCGCGTCCCTGCCGCTCCTGTGGGAGTTCCCGGGCGGCCGCGTCGAGGCGGGCGAGACGGACCAGGCGGCGCTCGCGCGGGAGCTGCGCGAGGAGATGGGCATCGTGGTGGAGGTGGCCGACCGCCAGATCCACGTCGAGCACGCGTACGAGGGGTACGACATCGACTTCTGCGTCTACCGCTGCCGCCTCCTCTCCGGCCCCATCGCCCACGTCCGCGTACACGCGCACCGCTGGGTGCTCCCCGAGGAGCTCGATCAGTACGAGTTCCCGCCGGCCGACGAGAAGAGCATCGCGAAGCTGCTCGGCCTCTAGCCCGCCGCCGCCGCCCCGCCGGCGCCCGCCCGGGGGGGCGCCGCGCTCCCCGTCCCGGGCGCGCCGTCCCCGCGCGACCCATTGCCCGCCCCCCGGCCGTGCGCACATTGCTCGGAAGGGCGGGAGGCTCGTGTCCTCGAACGACAAGAAGGCCCAGGGGCAGCGTGGCGAGCGAGGGCGGACCGGCGGCACGCCGCGGATCCCGCTCGCCTCCCCCGCCGCGTGGCTCGTGCTGATCGCGCTCGCGGTGTTCCTGTTCCGCGCGTTCCAGGACGTGGGGGTGCGGCGCGTTCCGTACTCGCAGTTCAAGGACATGGTGCGGCAGGGCAGCTTCGAGCGCGTCGTGATCGGGCCGGACTGGGTGCGCGGCTTCCCCCGTCCGGTCGACGCCCGGCCGGCCGAGGGCGAGAAGGGCGAGAAGGCGTCCGGGCAAGCGCTCCCCTACCTCACGACCCGCGTGCCGGGCGGCGGCGACGACCTCGTGCAGGTGGTCGAGAAGGCCGGCGTGCCGTACGACGCGGTCTCCGGGGGCGGGATGGGCGACCTGTTCTGGATCTGGGTCGCGCCCATCGCGCTCGGCCTCGTCTTCTGGGCCTGGGTGATGCGGCGCATGTCGGGGCAGATGGGGCAGGGGCCCCCGGGCGTGATGGCGTTCGGCAAGACGAAGGCGCGCGTCCACATGGAGCCGGACACGGGGATCACCTTCGAGGACGCCGCCGGCATCGACGAGGCGGTGGAGGAGCTGCAGGAGATCGTCGAGTTCCTGAAGACGCCGGAGAAGTACCGGCGCCTCGGCGGCCGCATCCCGAAGGGCGTCCTGCTCGTCGGGCCGCCCGGCACCGGCAAGACGCTCCTCGCGCGGGCGACGGCCGGCGAGGCGGGCGTGCCCTTCTTCTCGCTGTCCGGCTCCGAGTTCGTCGAGATGTTCGTCGGCGTCGGCGCGGCGCGCGTGCGCGACCTGTTCGCGCAGGCGACCCAGAAGGCCCCCTGCATCGTCTTCATCGACGAGCTCGACGCGCTCGGCAAGTCGCGCAACTCGGGCATGATGGGCGGCCACGACGAGCGCGAGCAGACGCTGAACCAGCTCCTCGCCGAGATGGACGGGTTCGACTCGCGCGCGAACCTCATCGTCATGGGCGCGACGAACCGTCCGGAGATCCTGGATCCGGCGCTGCTGCGCCCGGGCCGCTTCGACCGGCAGGTGCTCGTCGACCGCCCCGACAAGCGCGGGCGCGAGAAGATCCTGCGGATCCACGCGAAGAACGTGAAGCTCGGGCCCGACGTCGACCTCCGGGCGATCGCGGCGCGCACCCCCGGCTTCGCGGGCGCCGACCTCGCGAACGTGGTGAACGAGGCGGCGCTCCTCGCCGCGCGGCGGAACAAGAACCACGTCACGCGCTTCGAGTTCGAGGAGGCCATCGAGCGCGTGGTCGCGGGGCTCGAGAAGAAGAGCCGCCGCATCAACGAGCGCGAGAAGGAGATCGTCGCCTTCCACGAGGCGGGCCACGCGCTCGTGTCGTGGCTCCTCCCCTTCGCCGACCGCGTCTCCAAGGTGTCGATCATCCCGCGCGGCCTCGGGGCGCTCGGCTACACGCTCCAGCTCCCGCTCGAGGATCGCTACCTGCTCACCCGCAGCGAGCTGCGCGACCGGATGGCGGGCCTCATGGGCGGCCGGGTCGCGGAGGAGGAGGTCTTCTCCGAGCCCTCCACCGGCGCCTCGAACGACCTGCAGCAGGCCACCGCGGTGGCCCGCCTCATGGTCCGCGACTACGGCATGAGCACGACCCTCGGCCCGGTGGCGCTCGGCGAGGAGCACGGCGGGGGGTTCCTCGGGGTGAAGGGCTTCGAGGCGCGCAGCTACTCGGAGCAGACCGCGCTCGAGATCGACCGCGAGGTGCAGGGCATGGTCGTCGAGGCGCTGGAGCGCGCCCGGGTGCTCCTGCGCCAGCACCGGGACAAGCTCGACATGATGGCGGCGCGGCTCCTCACCGCGGAGGTGGTGGAGGAGGAGGAGATCACGCGGCTGTGGGGTCCCAAGGTCACCCGCCCGGGCACCATCGAGAGCCGCGGCCACGCCGAGGCGCCGCCCGAGAACCCGAACCGGCCCGCCGCCGGGGGGGAGGGGCGGCCGGTGTGGACGGTGCCCCAGGCGGTCGCGGGGACGGGGGACGGGGAGGCGCCGTGAGGACCACCGGCTCGGAGAGCCACGAGGCGCGCAAGGCGCTGTTCCAGCTCGGCATCCGGCGCGGTTACCTCTCGCTCGACGAGATCGATCGCGCCCTGCCGCCGGGGAGCCTCTCGCCGTCCGAGCGCTGGCTGCTCTTCTACAGCCTGCGCGCCTCGGGCGTGGACATCCGCGACCGGACGGGCGACGAGGTCGACCGCGACCCCTCCGGTGACCGGCCGCCCGGGCCCTAGCTCGAGCCGCCCGGCGCGCGGAAGCGCCCGGATCGAGGGCTGAACGTCGTTTGACAGCGCCCGCCCGGTGCTTAGGTTCCCGCCCGGAGGTCGAACCCAGGATGGCAGAAGAACGCCGCAGCGCGCCCGCCCGGGAGGGCGAGGCGCAGGTGAAGGTCACGGACAGGCGCCGTTTCACGCCCGAGGGAGAGCCCGTCGAGCGAAGCGGTGACGCGCCGGCGCCGGAGCCCGAGACGGCCTCCGACCCCGAGCGTGGCGCCCCGGGCGCGCCGGCCGAGGACCCGCGCGTCGCCGAGCAGGCGGCGCGCATCGACGAGCTGACGCGCGCGTACGCGGCGCTCGTCGAGGACAACAAGGCGTTCCGCCAGCGGCTCGAGCGGGAGAAGGCGCGGGTGCTCGAGGCGGAGCGGACCGCGCTCGTGCAGGCGCTCCTCGAGTCCGCCGACGACCTCGAGCGCGCGCTCGCCGCAGTCACCGCGGGCGAGGTCTCGGGCGCCCTCGCCGAGGGCGTTCGCCTCTCGCTCGGCTCGCTCCACCAGCGCATCGCACGGCTCGGCGCGGAGCGGATCCCGGTGCTCGGCCAGCCGTTCGACCCGCACCTCGCCGAGGCGATCGACACGGTGCCCGTCGCGGACGCGGAGCAGGACGGGACGGTGCTGCACGAGATCCGGCCCGGGTACCGGATCGGCGAGCGGATCCTACGCCCCGCGCGGGTGCGTGTCGGGCGTCTCGCCCGCGCCTAGGGCCGGCCCGCGGGAATAGAATTCGCGCTCGCGCGTCAGGGAGCCGGGGAACTCTTCCAACAAGCTCAGCGGAGCGGGGTGCCATGCGTACATTCGTCCGTCGATCGTTCGCCGTCGTCGTCACCGTCGCCCTCCTCGCCTGCTCTCGCGACGGACAGGCCGCGACCCAGCCTCGCGCGGCCGCCTCGCCGGGGCAGGGGCTCTACCGCGAGGCCGCCGCGCAGGCGCCCGCGGCGAGCGAGGCGCAGGTGCCGCAGGCGTCCCTCGCGCCGCTGATCGAGCGGCTGAAGCCCGCGGTGGTGAACATCTCCACCACGGTGGTGACGAAGCACCCGCGCGCCTCGCGCGGCATGCCGCGCGGCCCGCGGGGCCAGCAGCAGGATCCCTTCCAGGACTTCTTCGAGCGCCACTTCGGCCAGCCCTCGCCGGAGGTCCCCGACGAGCTGCGCGGCCAGTCGCTCGGCTCGGGCTTCCTCCTGAACGCGGACGGCTTCATCCTCACGAACAACCACGTCGTGAAGGACGCGACCGACATCCTCGTGCGGCTCTCCGACGGGCGCGAGTTCAAGGCGGACGTGGTCGGCAAGGATCCGCTCACCGACGTCGCGCTCATCAAGCTGCCGAACGCGCCGAAGGACCTGCCCACCGTGGTCCTCGGCGACTCGGACGCGCTCCGGCAGGGCGACTTCGTGCTCGCCCTGGGCAGCCCCCTCGGCCTGCGCGACACCGCCACGCTCGGCATCGTCTCGGCGAAGCACCGCGCGGGCATCAGCCCCGTCGGCACCGGGACCTACGACGACTACATCCAGACCGACGCGGCCATCAACCCGGGCAACTCCGGCGGCCCGCTCTTCAACCTGCGGGGCGAGGTGGTGGGGATCAACACCGCCATCGTCCGGCCCGACGTCGGGCAGGGCATCGGCTTCGCGGTCCCGGTGAACCTCGCGAAGTCGCTCCTCCCGCAGCTGCGCGAGAAGGGGAAGGTGACGCGCGGCTTCATGGGCGTGTCGGTCGCCGACCTCACGCCGGACCTGGCGCAGGCGTTCGGCCTGGCGTCGGGCACGAAGGGCGCGCTCGTGCAGAACGTCGTGCCCCGCGGCCCCGCCGCGAAGGGCGGCGTCGAGGCGGGCGACCTCATCGTCGCCATCAACGGGAAGCCGGTCGAGTCGGCCGGGCAGCTCACCCACACCGTCGCGCTCGTGGCGCCCGGCGAGAAGGTCTCGGTCACGCTGCTCCGCAAGAACGAGAAGAAGCAGATCAGCTTCAGCGTCGCGCAGCGCCCCGACGAGGAGGGGGTCGCGCAGCGCGGGGAGGACGAGGGCGGCGAGGGCGAGCGGGCCGACAAGAGCCCGAAGCTCGGCGTGTCCCTCGCGCCGCTCACGCCCGAGATCGCCCGCGAGCTCGGCAACCCGAACGCGCAGGGCGTCGTCGTCGCCGACGTGACCGAGGGTGGCCCCGCCTCGCGCGCCGGCCTCCGCCGCGGCGACCTCATCCTCGAGGTGAACCGCCAGCCGGTGAAGAAGCCGGAGGACGTCTCCGCGATCGTCGGGAAGATCAAGGACGGCGAGATGGCCCTGCTGCGCGTGCTGCGCGGCGACGTGGCCGTGTTCGTGGCGGTGCCGGTCGGCGGGCGCCGGTAGCGGCGAGCGCGGTCGGCCGCTAGAGGACCCGCGAGGCGATCTCGCCACCCGTCCGCGCGTCGAGGACGCGGATGGCGAGGAAGCGCGCGGCGACGCCCTCGAGGCTCCCCGGCTCGCCCCGGCGCGGCAGCTTCCAGGTGCTCTCGGGCCGGAAGACGATCTCGAGCTCGATCGCGCCGGTGCGGAACGGCCCCTGGAACTCCATCTCCATCGTGCCGGGCGGGAGCCGGCCATGGATGGGGATGAAGCCGATGAGCGGGTGCCCGGCGGCGTCCTGGCGAGCGGGCTTGCCGTGGGTGAGCGCGAGGCCGCCGCCGTCGACGAAGGGCGTGACGAGCAGCAGGAACTTCTCGCCCGTGAGGCTCGGCTTCACGAGCGACGCCGCGTCGCCGATGCGCACCGTGTACGTCTTCCCCGCGAGCGCGCGCCGTGCGGCCGCCACGTTGGCCTCGCAGGTGGCCCGCTCGTACGGATCCGTGCAGTGCCCGACCCAGCGGGCGAGGAAGGGCTCGAGCGCGTCGATGCGCTCGGCGCCGCTCGCGAGCGCCGCGAAGTCGGCGGGGCGCGCAGGGCCGGGGAGGAGGATGGCCGCGAGGAGCGGGACGAGGAGGATTCGGCGCATCGGTGGGGATCTCCGGAGGGGTGGCGCCCAAGTGTAGCGCGCGCAGGACACCCGTGGTTTCGGTAACTTAGGCCTACATTCTGCGCTCGACTGACACACCGGGAAGGTCAGGTCGTTAATTTGACTACATCCGCGCACCCGGTAGCATCCCTCCATGGTGGTCGGCGTCGGTGGAGGCGGAATGCTCTTCTCTCGCAAGGAAGCTCGGGTCCCGGAGGCGATGGAGCGGCGCGACGCGCCCCGCCTCGACAAGGTGTTCAGGGTCTACCTCGAGGGCGAGCGCGGGATGGGGCTCGGGATCGCCCGCAACATCTCCGAGGGCGGCATGTTCGTGGAGACGCGGGCGCCGCAGCCCATCGGATTGCAGGTCCGCATCACCTTCCCGTCCGACGGCGGCGAGATGGCGTGCGTCGCGGAGGTCCGGTACGTGTGCCACCTCCTCGGGCGCACCCCGGCGTGCCAGCGCGGCCCGCTCGCGCTGCGCGGCATGGGCGTGCGCTTCCTCTTCTTCGAGGCCGACGAGGCGGCGACCGCCGCCGCCCACTAGAATCGGGCGGATGCTCGCGATCGAGACGGACGGGCTCACCCGGCTCTTCGACGGCAGGCCGGCGGTCCGTGACCTCGCGCTCTCCGTCCCCGCGGGCGCCTTCTACGGCTTCCTCGGCCCGAACGGCGCGGGGAAGAGCACGACGATCCGCATGCTGACCGGGCTCCTCGCGCCCAGCGCGGGGAGCGCGCGCGTGCTCGGCGTCGAGCTCGCGCGCGGCGACGCCGCCGTGAAGCGGCGCATCGGGGTGGTGCCCGACGGCCTCTCGCTGTTCGAGCGGCTCTCCGGCGCGGAGCAGCTGCGCCTCCACGGCCAGCTCTACGGGCTCGAGCGCGGCGAGGCGGGGCGGCGCGCGGACGAGCTGCTCGCGGCGCTCGAGCTCGGCGCCGACGCGGGGAAGCTCGTCGGCGAGTACAGCCACGGCATGAAGAAGAAGCTCGCCCTCGGCTGCGCGCTCATCCACGGTCCGGAGCTGCTCTTCCTCGACGAGCCGTTCGAGGGGATCGACGCCGTCGCCGTGACCGGCATCCGGCGGATGCTGCAGGACCTCGTCTCGCGGCGCGCGCTGACCATCTTCCTCACGAGCCACGTCCTCGAGGTGGTCGAGCGGCTCGTCACGCACGTCGGGATCATCCGCGAGGGCCGGCTCGCCGCGCAGGGCACGCTCGACGAGGTGCGCGGCGCCGGGACGCTCGAGGAGGTGTTCATCCGGATCGCGGGGGAGTCGCGCGCCCCGGCCCCGGGGCTCTCCTGGCTGGCCGGCGGGCCGGCGGGCGCGCCGTGAGGGCGGACCCCGCCGGGAGCGGCCCCGGCCCGCCGGCGGCGGCCGCGCGGGCCGGCCGGCGCCCGGGCTCGCCGCTCCTCGCCTTCGCCGAGCTGCGCGCCCGGCTCGCCTGGCGCCGCTTCAGGGGGCGGGGCGGGCTCCCCGACCTCGTCGCGCGCCTCGCGCTCTTCGTGCTGGCGGTGCCGGCGGGGCTCGCCTTCGCCGGGCTGGCGGGGGCGGGCGCGTGGCAGGCGGTGCGCGAGGCCCGGGGGATGGCCGCGGAGCTCGCGGTGGCCGCGCTCCTCTTCGGCGTCTGGCAGACCTGGACCGCGGTGTCGCTCTCCGTCTCGGAGCGCGAGGCGCTCGACCTCTCGCGCTTCCTCCCGTACCCCATCCCGCCGGGCCGCATCTTCGCCTACGGCCTCGCCGCGTCCGTCGTGGGCGATCCCTTCGCGCTCTTCTGGACGCTCATCCTCGCCGGCGCCTTCGCGGGCGCCGCCCTGGCGCGCCCGGGGGGCTGGCTGGTCCTGCTCGCCGCCGCCTACGCGCTGTTCGTGGCGGGCACGGCGGCGCTCGTCGCGCTGGTGCAGGAGCTGCTGGCGCGGCTGCTGCGGGGGCGGCGCATCCGCGAGGCGGCCATCGCGGCGGTCTACGTCGCCACGGCCTTCGTGGTCTTCTTCGTGTCGAGCGGGCCGCGCGCGGCGCTGCGGACGTTCCGCGCCCTCGCCGTCGTCCGCTGGCTCGCCTTCCCGCCGGCGCTCGCGGAGCGCGCCGTCTCGGCGCTCTACGCGGGGCGCACCGCCGCGGCGCTGCCCTGGCTCGCCGCGCTCGCCGCGGCCGCGCTCGCGGCCGGGTGGGCGGCGTGGCGGCTCGCGCTCTCGGCGGCGCGCTCCGGCGGCGACCAGCGGCCGCGCACCGCGGCCACGGGGCGGGGCGGGTGGCGCGTGCCGGGCCGCCTCGGGCCGCTCCTCGAGAAGGAGGGGAAGGTCCTGCTCCGCCACCCCGTGGCGGGCGTGCTCGTCCTCGTCGTCCCCGCCTTCGCGGCGCTCGTCGCCTGGAAGCTCGCCCCGCGGATCCCGGCCGAGGCGGGGGAGGTCGTGGGGGCGCTGCCGCTCTTCGCCTTCGCCGCGTACGCCCACCTCGCCACGCAGCCGTTCTGGCTCAACGCGTTCGGGTGGGAGCGCGGCGGCGGCCGGGTCTGGTACCTCGCGCCGGTGCGGCTCGCGGACGTGCTCCTCGCCAAGAACGCGGCCGCCTACGCGCTCTCCCTCGCGCTCTTCGCGGCGAGCGCCGGCGTGGGGATCGCGATTGCCGGCGCGCCGCCCGGGTGGGCGCTCGCGGCCGCCCTCGCGCTGCACGCCGGGCTCGCCCCCTTCCTGCTCGCCGCCGGCAACGTGGTCTCCATCCTGAACCCGCGCGCCGCGCCGCACACCGTGCAGCGCGGCGGCCACCTCTCGCCCGTGTCCGCGTTCGCGGGGATGGGGATCCTCGCGGCGGCCGGCGCGCTCTTCGCGCTCCCCGTGCTCCTCGCGCTGCGGATGGACGCCGGCTGGGCGCTGCCCGCCGGCTGGGCCGCGCTCGGCCTCGCGGGCCTCGCGCTCTACCGCGCCGCGCTGCCGCGGGCGGCCCGGCTGCTCTCGGAGCGGCGCGAGCCGCTCCTCGAGGCGGTGTGCGGGGATGACGCGTAGGGGCTGCGCCCGCTACTGCGAGAAGCCCTCGAGGAGGTAGTGCGCCTCGACGCGGCGCAGGGCGAGGATCATGGCCGCCGTGCGCACGTCGACCTCCTTCCCGACGCAGTACGGCCGCGAGTCCCACCCGTCGGCGCGCTGCGGCCGGTTCCGGGCGATGTCCCGGATGATGGCGTAGTTCTTCTTGATGGCGTTCTCGAGGCGGCGGTTCACCTCGGCCTCGGTCCAGTGCTCGAGCCGCTGGTTCTGCAGCCACTCGTAGTAGGAGACCGTGACGCCGCCGGCGTTGCAGACGATGTCCGGGATGACGTCGATGCCGCGCGCATGGAGCACGCGGTCGCCGTCGCGGGTGGTGGGGCCGTTGGCGGCCTCGGCGACGAGCTTCACCTTGAGCCGCTCCGCGACGTCGCCCGTGATCTCCTCGCCGAGGGCGGCGGGGACGCAGAGGTCCGCGTCGAGGGCCCAGAAGTCGTCCTTCGAGATGGCGGTGCCGCCCGGGAACCCCGCCACGCTGCGCCGCAGGTTCGCCGGGTTCGCGTGCACGTGCTGGACGAGCGCCGCGACGTCGAGGCCGCCGTCGCGGTGGACCGTGCCGTTCACGTCGTTCACCGCGACGATGCGCGCGCCCATGGCGGAGAGGATCTCCGCGGCGGCGGAGCCGACGTTGCCGAAGCCCTGCAGGATGACGCGGGCGCCCTTCACGGCGAAGCCGCGGTCCCGCGCCCACTCCTCGATGCAGTAGACGACGCCCTGGCCGGTCGCCTTGACGCGCCCCTCCGAGCCGCCGATGCGCACGTCCTTGCCGGTCACGACGCCGCGCAGCTTGTGGTGCTCGCGCTCGCCGTCGGTGAACTGGCGCATCATGTACGCCATGATCTCGCCGTTCGTGCCGACGTCCGGGGCCGGGATGTCGAGGAACGGCCCCATGAACTTCTTGAACTTGTAGACGTAGCGCAGCGTGAGGTGCTCGATCTCCTCGCGCGAGTAGTTGAAGGGGTCGATCTTGATGCCGCCCTTCGCGCCGCCGAAGGGGATCTCGGCGATCGCGGTCTTCCAGGTCATGTCGGCGGCGAGCTGCTTGAAGAGGTCGAGCGAGACGTCCTTGTGGAAGCGGATGCCGCCCTTGTACGGGCCGCGCACCTGGTTGTGCTGGATGCGGTAGGCCTTGAACTTCCTCGGGCCGCCGCGCTCCAGCCGGAAGAAGCCCTTGCCCGGGGATGTTGATGAGGCCGCCCCGCATGGTGATGTCCGCCTCGAGGAGGGCGCGGCGGTGCAGGATGAACTGCCCGTTCGCGAGCGGCTCGAGCGCGTCGGCCGCCTTCACGTCCGACGGGACGAGCGGCTTGGCGTGCGCCTGCTCCTCGGGCGTGAGCGGCACCAGCCGGTCCCGCGTCTCGATCGTGACGTAGAAGATGTGCTCGAAGTCCGGCTCCTCGAGCTCCATCCGGACGCGCGCGTTCATGCCGATGAGGTCGGCGGCGCGGCCGAAGATCTCCATCCCCTCTTCGTAGAAGCTCTTCTTCCCGTTCCTGGTCGCCATGGACCTCTCGATTCTTGCGAGAATTTGCGGGTCGGGCCAACGAAAAGTCAGCGGCCGGGCGGCGGCCCGCCCGGCGCGGCGAAGCGCCCCGCCGACGGCTGTTGACCCCGCCGGGCGCCCGTGGGACCAATCACGGGCCCCACCCTTCCACACCTGACACCCCAGGAGCGACACGAGATGAGCACCGACCCCCTGCACCCCCTCGCGCAGGCCGCCAACGCCGCGCTCGAGAAGGACGCGCCCGTCGTCCTCGCCATGCTCTCCCAGCGCGGGAAGCGCTTCTTCTTCCCCGCGAAGGGCATCCTCGCCCAGGGGGCCGAGGCGAAGCAGAAGGCGAAGACCGCCAACGCCACCGTCGGCATCGCCACCGAGAACGGCGCGCCGATGCACCTCGCGTGCGTGGACAAGTACTACCAGGGGCTCACGGCCGGCGAGATCTACGACTACGCCCCGAGCTACGGGAAGCCGGACCTGCGCACCGCCTGGGCGAAGAAGCAGCGGTCGGAGACGCCGAGCCTCGGCGACCACCCCATCTCGAGCCCGGTCGTCACGAACGCGCTCACCCACGGCCTCGGCCTCGTCGGCGACCTGTTCCTCGACCCCGGCGATCCGGTCGTGACGAGCGACCTCATGTGGGAGAACTACAACCTGAACTGGGAGACGCGGCTCGAGGCCCGCTTCCACTACTACCCGTTCTTCGACGAGAAGCTCACCGGCTTCAACCTCGCCGGCTTCACCCAGGCGCTCGCGAAGCACCGCGGCAAGAAGCTCGTCGTCTCCCTGAACTTCCCGAACAACCCGTCCGGCTACACGCCCACCGTGGCCGAGGCCGACGGGATCGCGAAGGCGCTCACCGCCGAGGCGGAGGCCGGGACGAAGCTCGTCGTGTGCGTGGACGACGCCTACTACGGGATGCTCTTCGACGACGCCGCGGTGAAGGAGTCGCTCTTCGGCCGCCTCGCCAAGGCCTCGAACAACCTCCTCGCCGTGAAGATCGACGGCGCCACGAAGGAGGAGTTCGTCTGGGGGCTCCGCGTCGGCTTCATCACCTTCGGCGTGAAGAACGGCACCGCCGCCGCGTACAAGGCGCTCGAGGACAAGACCGCCGGGCTCATCCGCGCCTACGTGTCGAACATCTCGAACCCCGGGCAGTCGGTCGTGCTGAAGGCGCTCAACGACCCCGACTTCCGCAAGCAGCAGGCGGAGAAGGTGGCCGTGCTGCGCGCCCGCGCCAAGGTGGTCGCGCAGGAGTGCCGCAAGGCCGAGTACGCCGACTGCTGGGACGTCTACCCGTTCAACTCCGGCTACTTCATGTGCCTGCGGCTCAAGGACGCCGACGCCGACGCCGTCCGCGTGCGGCTCCTCGACGACCACGGCGTGGGCGCCATCGCCCTCGGCAAGCGCGAGGTGCGGATCGCCTTCTCCTGCCTCGCCGAGGCCCAGATCCCGGGCGTGTTCAGCGCCGCCGCGAAGGCGGTGCGGTCGGTGCGCGGGAAGTAGCCGCGCCCCTGCAGCTCGCGAGGCTCGGACGGCCCGGCGGATGTCGCCGGGCCGTTCTCGTTCCTATGTAGTGGGTGGGCACGGATGGTGGCAGGGGAGCGAGCGAGCGGAGGCGACGATGCAGGCGAAGGAGTGGGACACGCGCGACGAGCTGGCCGTGGCATTCATGCAGGCGCTCATCACCGGGCGGATGTCGGCCGGCCACGGCGAGCCGAGCAGCGAGGCGAAGATCTGGGCGGGCAAGGCGTACGCCCTCGCCGACGGGTTCCTCGAGGCCCGCGCCGACGCCGAGCAGCAGAAGGCGTAGCCGGTCGCGCACGCCGGTGTCAGGGTGCCTGGAGCGCGGCCGCCCGTCGCGCCGCATACTCTCGTCCGCGAGGAGCGACCGATGCCGACCGACCAGCGCGTGCAGACCGGGGTCCCTGGGCTCGACGAGATCGTGGGGGGAGGGCTGCCGGCGAGGGCGCTCTACCTCCTCAAGGGGAGTCCCGGGACCGGCAAGACCACGATGGGCCTGCAGTTCCTCGTGGAGGGGGCGCAGCGTGGTGAGAAGTGCCTGTACCTGTGCCTCGCCGAGACGCGCGGGCAGCTGACCGGCATCGCGGCGGCATACGGGTGGACGCTCGACGGGGTGGAGGTCCACGAGATGCGGCGCCGCGGCGCTGCCGGCGAGGGAGACCGCGCGGGCTACACCGTGTTCAGCCCCTCCGAGGTCGAGCTCGAGGAGATCTCGCGCGAGCTGCTCGAGCAGTTCGAGAGGGTCAAGCCCACGAGGCTCGTCCTCGACTCGCTCTCCGAGATCCGCCTGCTCGCCGAAGATGCTTCGCGATACCGGCGGGAGCTGCTCGCCCTGAGCGACGAGATCGCGAGTCGCCCCTGCACGGGATGGCTCATCGACGTGGAGACGGAAGGCAGCGAGGCGAGCGTCGCCGAGACGCTCGTGAGCGGCGTCGTCCACCTCGAGCACCTCTCGCCCGCGTACGGCGGGGAGCGCCGCCGGCTGCGGGTCCGGAAGCTGCGCGGGTCGAAGAGCATCGGCGGGTACCACGACTTCGTCATCGGGGACCGGGGGATCGAGGTCTACCCTCGTCTCGTCGCGGCGGAACATCGCTCCGCCCACTCGAGCGCCGCGATTCCGAGCGGGATGAAGGAGCTGGACGCCCTGCTCGGTGGCGGGCTCGACGGCGGGACGAGCACCGCGCTCATCGGCGCTGCCGGCACGGGGAAGTCGACGGTCGCCGCTCAGTTCGTGGCGGCGGCCGCCGCGCGCGGCGAGCGCGGCACGATCCTCTGCTTCGACGAGAGCCCGACGAATCTCCTGATCCGGACCAGCGCCCTCGGTATCCCGCTGGCCGAGCACGTGAAAGCGGGGAGGGTGCACCTCCTGCCCATCGACCCCGCCGAGTTCACGCCGGGAGAGCTCACGCACCGGCTCCGCACGCACGTGGGCGAGGGAGCCCGCGTCATCGTGCTCGACAGCATCAACGGGTACCTGAACGCCCTGCCGGAGGAGCGGTTCCTGGCGGCGCACCTGCACGAGCTGCTCGCATTCCTCGCAGAGAACGGCGTCGCCACGATCCTCACGCTCGCACAGCATGGATTCTTCGGCGCCACGCCTGACTCGCCCGTGAACATCAGCTACGTGGCGGACACGGTGGTCCTCTTCCGGTACTTCGAGGCGGCCGGAGAGGTGAAGCAGGCGATCTCGGTCGTGAAGAAGCGCACCGGCCAGCACGAGCGGTCGATCCGCGAGCTTCAGTTCGGAGCGGGTGGCCTTCGCGTAGGGCCGCCCCTGACCAACGTGCGCGGCGTGCTCTCCGGCAATCCCAACTACCTGAAGGATGCGCCACGCGGAGGCGAAGGTGAGCCGCGCAGATGACGTCGTCGGCTGAGCGCGTGCTGGTCCTGACCCCGACCGGTCGGGACGGCCAGATGGTCTGTGGCCGGATCGTCGCGGACGGGATGCCGTGCGAGGTCTGCGCGGACCTGCCGGCGCTGCTCGCCGGCATCGCCTCGGGGGCCGCCGCGGCCGTCGTCGCCCAGGAGGCGCTCTCGCCCCGCGGCGCGGAGATGCTCCTCGCTGCGCTCGAGGCTCAGGAGCCGTGGTCGGACATCCCCGTGCTCCTCCTGGCGGAAGCTCGCTCGAGGGCGCCTCGCGTCTCCCACGCGCTTCTTCGAGCGCGCCAACGTCGTCCTCCTGCCGCGTCCGCTCGCCATTCAGCTCCTCCTCAGCAGCGTTCGCTCGGCCGTGCGTGCGCGCCGGCGCCAGTATCAGATGCGCGACCTGTACCGCGATCTGGAGCGCGCGGTGCAGCTCAGCGACATGTTCGTGAGCATCCTGGGCCACGACCTGAGGACGCCGCTCGGCGCGATACGGCTGGCCGCGGAGGCCATCGTTCGCAGCACACCTGACGCGCGCGCGCTTCGTCCCGCCGGCCGCATCCTGACCTCGGCCGACCGCATGAAGCGCCTGATCGAGCAGCTCCTCGACTACGCGCGAGCTCGCCAGGGCCAGGGCATGCCACTCCACCTCGGGCGCGTGCACCTCGGAGAGCTCTGCCGGCAAGCGGTCCAGGAGCTTGAGGACGCCAACCCGCAGGCGAGCCTGGTCCTCCAGGACGCCGGGGACCTCTCCGGCACCTGGGACGCCGACCGCCTCGCCCAGGTCGTCTCGAACCTGGTTGGCAACGCGGTGCAGCACGGCGCGAAGGGCAAGCCGATCACGGTGGACGTCGACGGGACCGACGAGTCGACCGTGCGCCTGCGGGTCCAGAACTTCGGCGCCGTTCCCTCCGAGGTACTTCCCACGCTCTTCGAGCCGTTCAAGCGGATGGCGGCGCACGCCACGTCCGCGGCGGGGAGAACGGGCCTCGGGCTCGGCCTCTTCATCGCCCGGGAGATCGCCCAGGCCCACGGCGGCGACGTCCGGGTGCAGAGCTCGGACGAGCGCACCGCCTTCGAGGTCACGCTACCGCGCGACGCTCGACGTGCCGATGCTGCTCCCCCGGGCTCGGCACGACCTGACGGTTCCCGAGCGACGTGTCACCAAAGGAAACGGGCGCTCGACCGTCCGGCCAAGCGCCCGAAGAGATTTGGAGCCGACACCCAGACTTGAACTGGGGACCTGCTGATTACGAATCAGCTGCTCTACCAACTGAGCTATGTCGGCGCGAAGCGGGCGTTGTCTAGCACCCCCCGAGTGCGTGCGCAAGCGCCGGCGAGCCCCCCGCGAGGCGGTGGCCCGCGGTCGCGTCCGGGCGCCGCCACGCCTAGGTTGCGGTCATGGCGGTGAAGGATCGGCCGGGGTCGGCGCGGGACGCGATGGGGCAGCAGGAGGCGCGCACGCGGCGCGGGGCGCCGGGCAAGCGCTTCATCGGAGAGGCGGCGGCGCAGAGCGCGAAGGCGCGCACCGCCGAGCGCAGGAAGGTCGAGCGCATGGCGGAGGTCGACGCCGCGACGCACCGCGCGGACGAGGTCGGGACGCCGATCGCGGCGATCCTGGCCGAGCTCGTCGAGGACGCCGTGCGCCTCGCGCGGACGTTCGTGGCCGCGCCCTTCCGGATCGCCGCCGCGCTGCGCCGCCCGCCGGCCCCGCGGACGTCCTAGAACGACGGCCCCACCGCGACGAACAGGAGCGCCTCGGCGGGATCGAGGCCGGCGGCGCGGTCCGCCGCGCGGCCGTCGCCGAGGAGCGCCCCGAGGGGCCGCGCGACGCCGATGCGCACGTCGGTGCGCAGGTAGTACCCGAGCACGACCTCCAGCCTGAGCTCGGCGCCGGCGGAGAAGCGGAGCTGCCCCGCGTCGAGGCCGTGGCCCGCGAACGGGAGCTCGCCCGGGCGGTCGAAGGTCTCGCCGGCGTCCACGAAGAGGGCGCCGTGGACGCGCCGCAGGAAGAGCGGCCAGGTGGAGCGGCCGAGGCGGGGCGACGCGAGCGGGAAGCGGAGCTCGAGGTTCCCGAGGACGAAGCCGGTCCCCGCGAGGTCGCCGTCCTCGTAGCCGCGCAGCTGGTCCGGCGGGATCGCGATCGCGCCGGGCAGGAGCGCCAGCGGATCGGGACTGCCGATGCCGCCGAGCTCGAACGGCGCGTCGAGCCCCACGGTGCCCTCCGCGAGGCCGCCCGCGGCACGGAGGGCCACCACGGCGTGGCGGGTGAACGGGACCCGCGCGTACTGGGCGAGGGTCGCCCGGGCCCGCGCGACCCGGTAGTCGCTGCCGAGCTCGGGCGCGGCGACGCTCATCCGCACCGCGGCGGTGCGCCCCTCCTCGGGCGAGATCGACCGCACGTACCGGCGCGCGTCGGAGTAGCGCGCGACGACGGAGGCCTCCGAGAGGAAGCCGTCGTCGAACCGGAGCGCCGCGGGGACCGGGGTGCCGGCGGGAGCGGTCTCGATGGACGCGTAGCGCGTGCCGCTCCACCCGGCGCGCAGGGCGAGGACGCGCGCGAGCCTCGTCCAGGTGAAGCCGAGCCCCGCGTCGGCGAGCGTCCAGACCCGCTGCAGGCGGTACGGCGGGCCGGGCGACTCGTCGATCGTGAGGGAGGACGCGAGGTCGAGCCGGGGCCACGACCAGCCGCCCTGGTACCCGATGGCGTACCCGGGCTCCCTCCCGCTCGCGCTCCACCAGCCGGAGGCCGTCCAGGCGTGGTGGAGGAGCACGTCCGCGCCGCCCGTGAACGCCCCGTACGTCCGCCCCGCGCCATCCGCGCCGGCGATCGGCAGCCAGAACGTCGGCCGGACCGTGCGCCAGGGGCTGTAGGGGCGCGAGGGGTACTCGGTCGAGGTCGGGGTCGGGGTCGAGGTCGAGGTCGCGACCGCGGGCGCGCGGCGTCGCCTCCAGCCAGCTCGCCTCGTCGAAGGGGATCGTCGCGAGGTCGTACCCGGCGCGCGAGTAGGTCACGAAGACGATCGTCCGGCCGTCCGGCGAGACGTCGGGCTGCAGCGCTCCGGTCTCGACGTTCGTCACCTGCCGCGTCGCGCCGGTCGCGGCCTCCCAGGCGTACAGGTTGAAGATGCCGCCCCGGTCCGAGGCGAAGAGCAGGAAGCGGCCGTCGGGGGTCCAGGCGGGACCGGCGTCGAGCGCGTCGTCGTCGGTCACCCGCTCCACGCGGCCGTCGCGCCACACCGCGAGGTCGCGGCGGCCGCCCTCGTGCAGCTCGAAGGCGACCCGGCCGTCTCGCGCGAGCCGGGGCCGGAAGACCTGCGCGCCGCCGTGCGCGAAGAGCACCTCCGCCTCGCCGCCGTCGAGCGCCCGGCGCACGAGCGAGGTGGCGCCGCCGCCGTCGTGGCGCACGTACACCGCGGTGCGCCCGTCCGCCGCCACGTCCGGGTCCGTCGCGCGCTCGCCGCGCGTCACGCGGCGGCGGCCGCCGCCCTCGAGGTCGACGAGCCACAGGTCGTCGTAGACGCGGAACTCGCGGACCACCTCGCCGACCGCGACGAGGGCCTCCCGCGGCGTGCGCAGCGCGAGCGCGCCGTTCGCGTCCACGTTCGCCGCGCGGCCGAGGTCCGCGCCGTCGAGCGCGACGCGCCGCACGCCGGGCCGGTCGTCGAGGCCCTGCGAGAAGTACGCGACGAAGCGCCCGTCGGGCGAGAAGCGCGGGCCCTCCACGAGCCCGCCGCGGCGGGTGAGGGGAGCGGGCGCCGTCACCGGGCGCGCGCGCACGGCGGCGCGCCGCCCCTCGGCCCAGGCGCGCTCCGCGGCGGCGTACTCGTCCCACAGCGCCGGAAACTCCTCGCCCCCGAACGCGCGCCGGCCCGCGGAGGAGGGCGCCCACGGCCAGATGGCCGCGCCCTGGCGCGCGACGAATCCGGCGAGGCTCTCCGGGCCGTAGCGCGCCCGGAGGAAGCCCATGAAGCGGCCGCCGAGGAGGTACGGGACGTTCCCGACGGGCCAGTCGAGCGAGGGGTTCACGGCGTCGTCGAGCGCGGGGAACGGCCCGTCGAGCGCGAGCGCCCGCGCGTACATGTCGAAGCGCGCGCTGGCGTTCCGGCCCGCGCCGGGGTCGTCCTCCGACTCGTTCAGGACCGCGAGCCCCTCGACGAAGAGGGGCGGGGAGAAGCCGTTCGGGACCCACAGCTTGCCGAAGATCCGGTTGAACGCGGCCGGCACGCCGCCCACGCGGTCGAGGTGGAGGATGTGGACGTACTCGTGCTGAACGAGCTGGCGGAGCCAGTCGCGGTAGTCCTGCAGCACCGAGCCCGAGGACGGCGGCACCGCGTAGAGCCGCAGGGTGTCGTAGGGGAGCGGCGTCGCGGAGCCGTTCGCGTCGTCCACGTCGTCGGAGAGCACGACCTCCGTCCGGCCCGGGGGCGCCCAGCCGAGGATGGGCGCGAGGCGCGCGCGCGCCCGCTCGGCCTCGCGCGCGACGTCCTGCGCGAGCGCCTCCTCGCCCTGGTGGTGGTGGACGCGGAAGTGGGGCGTCTCGATCGTGCGCCAGCGGAAGGACGGGTCGTAGGGCTGCGGCCGCGCCCCCGCGGCCCAGGCGAGCGCGGCGGCGGCGGCGAGCGAGCGGAGCGCGGCCCTCACGGCTTCCGCCTCGCCGCGGTGCGCCGGCGGGGGCGAGTGGCGGGGACGCCCGGCGCGGCGACGCGGCGGCGCCGGGCGGCGGGCGCGGGCGGCGGCCGGCGTGCCGGCGGCGCGGCGAGGGCGGCGCGCGGGGCGCGTCGCGGGCGCGTGCGCGGCGAGGAAGCGGCGGACGCGCTCCTCCACGAGCGCGGGGTGCTCGAGCGGCGCGACGTGGGTGCCGCCCGGCAGCACGAGCAGCTCGCTCCCGGGGATCGCCTCGTGCATGGCGACCGAGAGGTGCATGGGGGTGAACGAGTCGCGCACGCCGGCGACGACGAGCGTCGGCACCCGGACGTCGGGGAGGTGAGCCGTGGCGTCGTGCTCGGCCGCCGAGGCGAGCAGGCGCACGAACAGGGCCGGGTCGACGCGCGACAGGTCGGCGAAGTAGGGGAGGAGGTCCTCGCGCTGCATGAGCGCCCGGTTCACCTCGAAGGCGAGCGCGTAGTCCACGGCGACGTCCGCCGTGACGAGCGCGCGAAAGGCGGTCCGCGCCGCCGTGGGCCAGCGGTCGACGACCATGCGCGCGTAGGGGAGCACCGTGCGCAGCACCTTCGAGTCGTGGAACGTGTCGAGGAGGCGTCCCGGCGCGCCGCAGAGCAGCACGAGCCCCGCCACGCGCTCGGGCGCGAGGCGGTGGGCCTCGAGCACCACCTGCACGCCCATCGAGTGGCCGGCGAGCACCGCGCGCTCCTCGCCGGCGGCGTCGAGCACGGCGAGGAGGTCCCGGGCGCAGTCGGCGAGAGTGGTCCGCTCCGGATCGGCGGGCGGGTCGCTCTCGCCGTGGCCGCGGTAGTTCCAGTGCAGGACGCGGCGCTCCCGCGCGAGCGCCGGGGCGAGCCGCCGCCAGATGTAGCCCGCGCAGCCGATGCCGTCGGTCAGCAGGACGGCGGGCGAGCCCGCGCCGGCGCTCGACCAGGCGAGGCGTGTCCCGTCCGGCGCGGTGGCGTGGCGGCGTGTGCGGCGCATGTCGGTCGCACGGCCCCTGCGGTCCGGAAGGACCGCCGGAGTGCCGGACGTTAGACCATTGGGTAGACTGACCGGCCCGGAGGTTCAAGCCCCATGTCGCACGCCCACCCGCCCGGCCCGGCGGCGCACCATCACGACGACGCTTCCTGCGAGGGCCACGCCGCGGCCGGAGACCCGCTCGCGCACGCCCGGGCGCACGCGGCGGCAGCGCACGGCGCGGGCGGGAGCGTGCGGCGCCTCTCCGTCTCGCTGGCGCTCACCGGCGGCGTCATGCTCGCCGAGGCCGCCGGCGGGTGGCTCTCCGGCTCGCTCGCGCTGCTCTCCGACGCGGCCCACATGCTCACCGACGCGGGCGCGCTCGGCCTCGCCCTCGTCGCGGCGTTCCTCGCCTCGCGCCCCGCGAACGACAAGCGGACCTTCGGCCACCGCCGCGCCGAGGTGCTCGCCGCCCAGGTGAACGTCGGGGCGCTGGTCGTGCTGGCGCTCTGGATCGCCTGGGAGGCCGTCGGGCGGATCCGGGCGCCCGGCGGGGCGATCGACCTCCGCCTCATGGCGGTGATCGCGGCGGTGGGCCTCGCCGCGAACCTCGCCATCCTCTGGGTCCTCCACGGCGAGCACGGCCTGAACGCGCGGTCGGCGTTCCTCCACGTGCTCTCGGACACCGTCTCGTCGATCGCCATCCTCGTCGGGGCCGGCGCCATGGCGGCGCACCCGGACCTCTGGTGGCTCGATCCGGCGCTCTCCCTCGCCATCGCCGGCCTCATCCTCTGGGGCGCCGGGCGGCTCGTCCTCGAGATCACCGACATCCTCATGGAGGGCGTGCCGCGGCACCTCGACGTCGCGGCCGTCGCGCGCCAGATGGAGTCGGCCGGGGGCGTCCTCGCGGTCCACGACCTGCACATCTGGACGATCTCGTCCGGCCTCTACGCGCTCTCCGCCCACCTCGTCGTGCACGCCGACGCGATGGGGCGGAACGACGAGATCCTGACGGCGGTGAAGGGCGGGCTCAGGCGCACCTTCGGGATCGATCACACGACGCTCCAGATCGAGTCCGCCGACTACGCCCACGTCGACGACGTGCACGTGCATTGATGCTATGAGGGGCGAGATGGTCTCGCGCATCCTCGCGTTCCGCCCGGCGAGCGTGGTCGACCGCCTCGAGCCGCGCAGCCAGGCGTGCCCGCTCTCGACGCGCGACCTGCTCGCTCCCGCCGCGGCGCTCGGGCTGGTGCTCCCGGTGGTGCGCGCGCCCATCGCCGCCGTGGCGCGGGGCGCCCTCGTCGCCGCGAAGGAGCTGCAGGCGGCGCTCGGGCTGGGGCTGCCGCCCGGGGTCGCGCCCGAGCCGTGGTTCGCGGCCGTGGCGCGCGCCGCCGACGAGGTCGCGGCCGGGCTCCCCCTCTTCCTCTCGGCCGACGTCGTGGTGGAGGGGGAGGGCGGCACGCAGGTGGAGCGCGCGGCGGGCGAGGCGTGGCGCCTCGTGGGCGCGGGCCTGACGCACCTCGCGGTGGACGTGGCGGCGATCGCGCCCGGCGAGCGGGGCCGGGTCGTGCGCGAGGTCGCCGCCGCCGCGCACGAGCACGGCTGCTGCGTCGACGTGGTGATCCCCCTCGCGGACGGCGCGCAGGCGGCGTCGCGCGCCGCCGCCACCTTCGACGAGCTGGCCCGGGCGGGCACCCCGGCCGACCTCGCGAGCGTGCGCTGCGCGCCGCCGGTGGACGCGGACGAGGCGCGCCTGCAGGCCGCCGCGCTCGCCCGCATCTGCCTCGCCCTGAGGGGCGTCCCGGTGATGCGGCGCGGTCCCGTGACCCCCGCGCTCCTCGACCTCCTGCGCGGCTCGCCCGTGAAGGCGTGCGAGGACGGCGGCGCCGTCTCCGCGCGCGCGACGGAGGGGCTCCCGCGGGCGGCCGACCCCGGGCCGGAGCGGCGCGAGGCGAGCCCGCTCGAGCGGGCGGCCGCGGCGCTCCCGGCCGAGGAGTCGGAGCGGCTCGAGGCGCGCGCGTACGTGGACGCCCTCGACTTCCTCGAGCGGCTCGGGGCGAAGGGCAGCGCGCTCGCGCTCGCCCGCGCCCTCGAGCGGAGCCTCGGGGCCCCGTGACGCGCGTCATCGCCGGCGCCGCGCGGGGCCGCAGGCTCGCCGCGCCGAAGGGGCTCGGCACGCGCCCCACGAGCGACAAGGTGCGGGCCGCGGTCATGAACGTGCTCGGCCAGTTCTTCGACGGGGGGGACGTCCTCGACCTCTACGCCGGCACCGGCGCCCTCGCGCTCGAGGCGCTCTCCCGCGGCTGCGCGCGCGCCGTGTGCGTGGAGGCGGACCGCGAGGCCGCCGAGGTGGTGCGCCGCAACGCGGAGGCCTGCGGGTTCGCCGACCGGGTGGACGTCCGGCGCGGGCGGGTGGAGGACGTGCTGCCCCGCCTGCCCGCCGGCGCCTTCGCGCTCGCCTTCGTCGATCCCCCGTACGGCGAGGGGCCGGCGGCGGCGCTCGCGCTGCTCGACCGGGCGCTCGCCCCCGGGGGCCGCGCCGTGGCGGAGCACGACGCGCGGCGGCCGCCGCCCGAGCGCGTCGGGGCGCTCGCCCTCGTCGACCGGCGCGCCTACGGTGGCACGGGCATCTCGATCTACGCCCGGGACTGAGCGATACTCCGCGCCCGCCATGCACAAGAGGACCGCCATCTACCCGGGCTCGTTCGATCCGCTCACGAACGGCCACCTCGCCATCATCCAGCGCGGGCTCAAGGTGTTCGACCGGCTCGTCGTCGCCGTCGCGAACAACCCCGAGAAGCGGCCGCTCTTCAGCGTGGACGAGCGCAAGCGCATGATCGAGGAGGCGGTCGGGGACGACGACCGCGTCGAGGTGGACTCCTTCGACGCGCTGCTCGTCGAGTACGTTCGCCGCAAGGGCATCCACACGGTGCTGCGCGGCCTGCGCGCCGTCTCGGACTTCGAGTACGAGTTCCAGATCGCGAACATGAACCGGCACCTGCTGCCGGATCTCGAGACGGTCTTCGTCATGACCGGCGAGGACTACTTCTTCGTCTCCGCGCGGCTCGTGCGCGAGGTCGCGACGTTCGGGGGCGACGTCTCCGCCTTCGTGCCCGCCAACGTGCTCGGCGCCCTTCACCGCAAGCTCAAGCGCTGACCCGCATTGCGCAACCCCGCGAAAACTCACGTGTCGTGCGACGTGGGTTGATGTCAATCATTTGGACGTGGGTCGCGCGCGTGGTACGAATTTACCCATGTCCTTTCGACGGGCTGGGGGGCTCGCGGCCTTCGTCGCCGCATTCCTCTGCGTGAGCGGCGCGCGCGCCGCCGAGCAGGGCGAGCGCATGGGGGCCGTCGTGGCGGCGCGCCTGGAGCTGCAGCAGCGGCTCGGGACGTGGCTGACGCAGAGCATCGCCGGCGCGGCGGAGCCCTACCGCGTGGAGGCGTCCGTCAGCATCGAGATGCGCGGCGTCGTCCGCGAGGTGCGCAACAAGCAGGCGAACGCCACGCCGTCGGTGCGGATCGGCGCGAAGAGCAAGGTGAAGCTCCCGGGGCTCGGGATGGTGGACGGCGGCGGCGGTCAGACCGGCCTCGTGCCCGAGATCAACATCGAGGGCGGCCAGCGCGTGACCGAGAGCGTGACGCGCCAGCTCGAGACGGAGGTGACGAAGTACACCATCCGGCTCTTCGTCGATCCCGAGATGCCCAAGGACCGGCGCGAGCTGCTCGCGCGGCTCGCCGGGGAGCTCGTCGGCATCGACACGGGCCGCGGCGACGAGGTGGTGGTCTCGGAGCGGCGGGGGATCGCCGGCGCCGCCACGGCCGGGGGGCTCGGCGGGACGACGGTCGTCCAGGCCACGGTCCAGCCGTCGAAGCAGCTGCCCTGGGAGGTCCTCGCGGTGTGCGTCACCGCGCTGGCCGCGGCCGCCATCCTCTCCGCCGGCCTCTCGCGCCGGGGACGGGACGGCGGGCTCGCCGCGGCCCTCGGGCGCGGCGGCGGCGAGCGGCGCGGCGAGGCGGGCGCGGAGGCCGCGAAGGACGAGGCCGGCGTCCCGATGCCGCCGGGCGCCTGGGACCGCAGGCGCCGGCGCGACGACCTGCGCGCCTTCCAGGTGCTCGCCGACGCGACGCCCGAGGAGCTCGTGCAGGTGATCGCGGAGTCGGACCCGCACACCGCCGCGGCGATCGCCGACCTCGTGGGCCTCGACGACGACGCCGCGGCGCTCGTCGAGAAGGTGCTCCCCCCGCAGCGCCGGGTCGACCTCGGCATCGGCCTCGCCACGAGCCGCGTCCTCACCCGGGAGCAGCTCGGGCAGATGGAGGCGGTCGCGACGCAGGTGCTCGCGAAGGTGCGCAACCGCGTGCCGCTCGGCGGTCCGGACCGCCTGGCGGGGTTCCTGTCGCGGGCGACGCCGAAGGTGCGCCGCGAGGTGCTCGAGGGCGTCGCGGCGCGCGACCCGCGCGTGGCCGACGCCGCCCGCAAGGAGCTCCTCCTCTTCGAGGACCTGCCGCGCCTCGCCGACGCCTCCCTCCGCCAGATCGCAGCGTCGGTGGACGCGAGCACCGTCGCCCTCGCGCTCGTGGGCGCGGAGGACATCCGCGAGCTGGTCTACGGGAGCGTCTCGAAGCGCCTGCGGGGCATCCTCGAGGCCGAGGCGGAGATCCTGCAGGAGAAGCCGCCCCAGGAGATCGAGGAAGCTCGCCGCGCCGTGGAGGCCGCCATGCGGCAGCTCGGCGACCGCGGCGAGCTGCAGTCCCGCGCAGCCTAGAGGAGATCCGTGATCACGCTCGCCCTCGTCCTGCTCCTCGGCGCCAAGGCTCCGCCTCCGGCGAAGCCCGCCGCGCCCGCCGCACCCGCCGCCGCGCCGGCGACCCCCGCCGCGACCCCGGCGACCCCCCCCGCGCCCGCCGCGGCCGGGGAGACCGCCGACAGCGAGGTGCTGGGCTTCCTCTCGCTCACCAACAGCACCGCCGCCCGCGACGGCGGCGTGAAGCTGCCCTGGGACGGCCCCGGCGGCCCCGAGCTCAAGCTCTCCTGGGACGCCCTCGACAAGCGGAACGAGTCGCTCGCGATGGGCGACATGATGGCGCGCGCCCTCATCGAGTCCGTGCGCATGTTCTTCGACAGCGACGGCGGCCTCGACCCGGAGGGCATGCGGGTGAAGCTCACCGCGCTCACCGGCGGGCCGATGGAGGACGCGCGCGCGGCCTACCTCGACGCCGTGACCTGGGAGGAGCGGCGCCTGTTCTTCGTGGAGCGGGCGGTCGTGGCCGCGGAGCAGCAGCAGGCCGGCCTGCCCGGCGTGGACCCCGCCCTCGTCGACCGGCGGCTGCGGCTCATCCGCAGCGGCGCCGTGAAGAAGGCGGTCGGCGCGCAGATCGACGGGTACCGCGACCTCGCCATCGGCCTCGTCGCCTACCTCGACGGCGACAACTTCAAGGCGCTCGAGAAGGTGCGCACCGCGGCCACCGCGCTGCCGGACTTCGCCGTGGCGCACGCGTTCCTCGGGTCGATGTACTTCCTCTTCGACCAGAAGGACGCCGCCGTGAGGGAGTGGCGCAGGTCGTACGAGCTCGACCCGACCAACGAGGCGGTGAAGACCGCCCTCATGGAGTACGGGCGCAACAAGGGGAAGAAGACCGCGGACACCAAGTCCCCGGAGAAGGACGCTCGCCCGTGAGAACCACCACCTACGTCGGCCTCATCCTCGGGATCTCGGTCGTCTACTACGCCGTCCTCAAGAAGGGGGGCGACGCGACGATGTTCA
The DNA here is from genome assembly GCA_963737085.1 of uncultured delta proteobacterium. Classification (GTDB taxonomy): domain Bacteria; phylum Myxococcota; class Myxococcia; order Myxococcales; family Anaeromyxobacteraceae; genus Anaeromyxobacter. Next base: position 823,371 of record CAVTRR010000008.1, on the reverse strand, counting down.
CGAACGTCGTCGCGCTCCTCATCGCGCTCGGCGGGACGATCGCCGCGACGACCCTCTCGTCGTCGATGCAGACGGGCGTCCACGCCGCCTCGGCCTTCACCCGCCTGTTCGTGACCGGCGTCATGCCCGCGAAGGCGCTCGCGGCGCAGCTCGTGCAGCTCGCCCGCCAGGCGAAGGTGCACGGCTACGCGTCGCTCGACCCGGAGACGCTCTCGACGAAGGACGCCTTCCTGGCGAAGGGCATGCGCCTCGTCGCCGACGGCGTCGAGCCGCCGCGCATCGAGGAGCTGCTGCGCCTCGAGTCCGAGATCCTCTCCGAGAAGCGGGCGGCGGCGGAGCGCATGTTCCGCCTCATGGGCACGTACTCCCCGATGTTCGGCCTCGTCGGCACCCTCATCGGCCTCATCAACATGCTGAAGGGGCTCACCGACCCGCGGGCCATCGGCCAGGGCATGTCGGTCGCCCTCATGGCCACCTTCTACGGCGTGCTCCTCGCCGCCCTCATCTTCCTGCCGCTCGCCGGCAAGGTGCGGACTCTCGAGCTCGACGAGCGGCTCCAGCGCGACCAGATCATCGCGGCGCTCCTCGCGATGCGCCTCGGCCAGAACCCCGAGAACATCCGGGAGACGATCGAGGCCTTCTCCGGGACCGGGACCGCCGGATGATCCGTCCGAAGCGCCACACGCAGCAGGTGGACGACTCCGACCCGCTGCACGACGCGGCGTGGCTCTTCAGCTACGCGGACCTGATGACGCAGCTCCTCATCTTCTCGATCCTGATGCTGACCGTGCTCGGGATGAAGCCGCCGGAGCAGCGCCACAACAAGAAGAACGACGACCTGCTCGAGACGGTGAAGCAGGTCGAGCAGTTCGTGAAGGACAGCGGCCTCGACGACTCCATGGCGATCGACCGTGCCGCCGACCGCCTCGTCATCCGCATGAAGAGCGCGATCCTCTTCGGCGAGGCGCAGGCGAAGCTGACGCCGGCGGCGGAGCGCGTCCTGTCGGGCCTCACGCCGGTGCTGGCGCGCGCGCCGAGCCGGCTGCGGGTCGAGGGCCACACCGACGACGTGCCCATCCGCTCGAGCCAGTTCCCCTCCAACTGGGAGCTCTCCACCGCGCGGGCGATCTCGGTGATCCAGTACCTGGAGGACCACGGCATCGCCCGGGATCGGCTCTCGGTGGCGGGGTACGGCGAGTTCCACGCGCTCGCGCCCAACGACAGCGCCGAGCGGCGCGCGCTGAACCGGCGCGTCGAGATCGTCGTGCTGGGGGGCTGACGTGGCGAGGGTCACGCGCTCCAAGGCCGGCGAGGAGGACTCCGCGTTCTGGCTGATCACCTACGCGGACATGGTGACGCTGCTGCTCTCCTTCTTCCTCCTCATGTACTCGTTCAGCGTGCTCGGGGAGGACCGCCAGAAGCAGCTCGTCGACGAGCTCCGCGAGGTCGGCCAGAACAAGGTCAAGGTGGAGAAGGTCCGCGAGGACCTCGAGCAGGCCGCCCGCGAGATCGCCGCCCAGTTCCAGAAGGACGAGACCTTCGTCGAGAACACCGAGACGGAGGTGACGGTCGGCCTCTCGTCGGAGGTGACCTTCGCGAGCGGCGACGACGCGCTCTCTCCCGGCGGCCGCGCCGCCCTCCTCAAGGCGGGGGCGATCCTCGCGAAGCTGCCCAACACCATCCGCATCGAGGGGCACACCGACGCGGTGCCCGTGCGCGGCGGGCGGTTCTCCTCCAACTGGCACCTCTCCGCCGGGCGGGCGCAGTCGGTGGTGCGCCTCCTCGTCGAGAGCGGCGTCGACGCGCGCCTCATGCAGGTCGTCGGCTTCGGCGACGTGCGGCCGCGCGCCACGAACGCGACGGCCGAGGGGCGCGCGGCGAACCGCCGGATCGAGATCAAGATCCTGAAGAAGGCCGGCGAGGGGGCCTAGAAGGCCCCAAGGCCTCCCCGGCCGGCCCGCTCACGGCAGCGCGGCTCAGTCGTGCATCCCGAGGACGGCGACGCGGCCGCCCTCGCGCCCCAGGAACAGCACCACCGGGCGGCCGCCCACGTCGGCCAGGGCGACGAGCGCGCCCGGGCGGGCGAGGGGCGCGAGGCGCGCCGGGGGCGGGCCGAGCCGCTCGACGGCCCGCTCCACCGTCATCACCTCGAGGGCCCCCACGCGGGCGGGGGGCGCCGAGCGCGCCGCGAGGAGCGATCGCCAGGCGCGGCGGACGGCGTCCCGGCCCGAGACCGTGCCGCCATCGAAGCTGAAGCGCTCGGCGGCGGCCGCCGCGAGGCCGTCCGCGTCGCCTCCGGCGAGCGCGGCGAGGAACGCGCGGGCGGCCCGCTCCGCCTCGGCGCGCTCGGCGGCAGGATCGCGGGGCCGCGGCGGCGGGGCGGGGGCGGCGCGGGCCCCCGGCGCGGGCTGGGGCGCGGCAGGCGCCGGGGCCGTGGAGGACGCGGGCGCGGCGGCAGGGGCCGCGGGCGGCGCCTCGGGGGGCGCCGCCTGCGACACCGCGAGCGCCGCGAGGAGCGGGGCGAAACGGCTCATCGGCCCGCGAGCTTATGCTAGCTTCGTGGCCATGGCCACCGCGCCACGGGAGGTGTGGGGCGACCTCGCGACGACCGCGTTCGTCGAGTCGAGCCACCTGTTCAAGTCGCTCGACCCGGACGCCCGGCGCGACCTCCTCCAGGTCGCCAGGGTCGTCGGGTTCTCCGCCGGGGAGGCCATCTCGGGCGAGGCGGCCGAGGGGTTCTGCCTCGTCCTCGACGGCGCCGCCGCCCCGCCGGGCGCCGCCGAGGCCGGGCGCCTCGAGCGCGGGGCGTTCTTCGGCGAGGCGCTGGTGCTCGGCGCCCCGGGCCGGACGGCGCTCGCGGCGAGCGGCGACGTGACGCTCGTCGTCTTCCCGGCCGCGGTGATCGCCGCGATCTCCGAGCGCTTCCCGAAGGTGCGCCGCCTCCTCGAGGCGGTGCGGGCGGCGCGGGGGCGCGACGCGGGGCAGCCGCCCCCGTCGTAGGCAGGCGGCCCGGATCCCGGGCAGGCGGCCGCCCGCGCGAGGTGGGCGGAGCCGGGCCGCCGCGGCGTGTCGCGGCGTGGGCCACCTGTGCTAGTTTCCGCACCCCATATGCCCCGCCGCACCGACATCCGGAAGATCATGATCGTGGGCTCCGGCCCCATCGTCATCGGCCAGGCCTGCGAGTTCGACTACTCGGGGACGCAGGCCTGCAAGGCGCTCCGGGAGGAGGGGTACGAGATCGTGCTCCTCAACTCGAACCCGGCCACGATCATGACCGATCCCGGCTTCGCCGATCGGACCTACGTCGAGCCCCTCACGCCGGACGTCGCCGAGCAGATCATCGCGCGCGAGAAGCCGGACGTGCTGCTCCCCACCCTGGGCGGCCAGACCGCGCTCAACCTCGCCGTCGCCCTCGCGCGGAGCGGCGCCCTGGCGCGCCACGGCGTCGACCTCATCGGCGCCTCGCTCGAGGCCATCGAGAAGGCGGAGGACCGGCAGCTCTTCAAGGACGCCATGAACCGGATCGGCGTCGACATGCCGAAGTCCGGGTACGCGACGAGCTGGGAGGAGGCCCGGGCGATCGCCGAGGACATCGGCTTCCCGGTCATCATCCGGCCGTCGTTCACCCTCGGCGGCGAGGGCGGCGGCGTCGCCTACAACCGCGAGGAGTTCGAGCCCCTCGCGCGGCGGGCGCTCGCGCTCAGCCCCACCCACACCATCCTCTGCGAGGAGTCGATCATCGGGTGGAAGGAGTACGAGCTCGAGGTGATGCGCGACAAGAAGGACAACGTCGTCATCATCTGCTCGATCGAGAACCTCGACCCGATGGGCGTGCACACCGGCGACTCCATCACGGTCGCGCCCGCGCAGACGCTCACCGACAAGGAGTACCAGCTCCTCCGCGACGCCTCGATCCGGATCATCCGCGAGATCGGCGTCGAGACCGGCGGGTCGAACATCCAGTTCGGCGTGCACCCGAAGACCGGGCGCCTCGTCGTCATCGAGATGAACCCGCGCGTGTCGCGGTCGTCGGCCCTCGCCTCCAAGGCGACGGGCTTCCCCATCGCGAAGATCGCCGCGAAGCTCGCCGTGGGCTACACGCTCGACGAGCTGAAGAACGACATCACCCGCTACACCCCGGCGTCGTTCGAGCCGACCATCGACTACGTCGTCACCAAGGTGCCGCGCTTCGCCTTCGAGAAGTTCAAGGGCGCGAACGACGTCCTCACCACGCAGATGAAGTCCGTGGGCGAGGTGATGGCGATCGGCCGGACCTTCCAGGAGAGCCTGCAGAAGGCGATCCGCGGCCTCGAGATCGACCGCGCCGGCCTCGAGTCGCCGCTCGGGAAGCGCCCGGGCGATCGCTACGCGGAGGCCGAGATCGACGAGATCCGGGAGCAGGCCCGGGTGCCCCGCGCCCACCGGCTCTTCTGGCTCGCGGAGGCGTTCCGCGCCGGCCTGTCGGTCGACGACCTCTTCGCGCTGACCCACGTCGATCCCTGGTTCCTCCGGGAGATCGAGGAGCTCGTCGCGGTCGAGGCGACCCTCGCCAAGGGCGTGCCGCAGGGCGCCGCCGCGCTGCGCGAGGCGAAGCGGATGGGCTTCTCCGACAAGCGCATCGCCCAGCTCGCCGGCACGACGGAGCGCGCGGTGCGCGAGGCGCGCCACGCCGCGGGGGTGCGCCCCGTCTTCAAGCGGGTGGACACCTGCGCCGCCGAGTTCGAGGCGTTCACCCCGTACCTCTACTCGACGTACGAGGAGGAGTGCGAGGCGGCCCCCACCGACAAGCCCAAGGTGATGATCCTGGGCGGCGGCCCGAACCGCATCGGGCAGGGCATCGAGTTCGACTACTGCTGCGTGCACGCCTGCTTCTCGCTGCGCGAGGCCGGGTTCGAGACCATCATGGTCAACTGCAACCCGGAGACGGTCTCCACCGACTACGAGACCGCGGACCGCCTCTACTTCGAGCCGCTCACGCTCGAGGACGTCCTCGAGATCGTCCACGTCGAGAAGCCGAAGGGGCTCATCGTGCAGTACGGCGGCCAGACGCCCCTCAAGCTCGCGGTGCCGCTCGACGAGCTCGGCGTGCCCATCTTCGGCACGACCCCGGACGCCATCGACCGCGCCGAGGACCGCGAGCGCTTCTCCCAGCTCATCGACAAGCTCGGCCTGCGCCAGCCCGAGAACGGCATGGCGCGCAGCCCCGAGGAGGCGTTCGCCGTCGCCCGGCGCATCGGCTACCCCGTCATGGTCCGGCCGTCGTACGTGCTGGGCGGCCGCGCCATGGAGGTCGTCCACGACGACAAGGACCTCGAGACCTACCTGCGCGAGGCGGTGCAGGCGTCGAACGAGCGCCCGGTCCTCGTCGACCGCTTCCTGCGCGACGCGGCCGAGGTGGACGTGGACGTGGTCTCCGACGGGAAGGACGTCGTGGTCGGCGGCGTGATGGAGCACATCGAGGAGGCCGGCATCCACTCCGGCGACTCGGCCTGCTCGCTCCCGCCCTTCAGCCTCGAGCCGGCGGTGGTGGAGGAGATCGAGCGCCAGTCCGTCGCCCTCGCGAAGGAGCTGGGCGTCATCGGCCTCATGAACGTGCAGTTCGCCATCCAGGGCAGCACCGTCTACGTCCTCGAGGTGAACCCGCGCGCGAGCCGCACCGTGCCCTTCGTGGGCAAGGCGACGGGCCTCCCGCTCGCGAAGGCCGGCGCGCTCTGCATGGTGGGCAAGAGCCTCGCGGAGGCGGGCGCCCTGGGCGCGCGGCGGCCGGCGCACATCTCGGTGAAGGAGGCGGTCTTCCCGTTCACGCGCTTCCCCGGCGTCGACTCGATGCTCGGGCCGGAGATGCGCTCGACCGGCGAGGTGATGGGCATCGACGCGGACTTCTTCCGGGCGTTCTTCAAGGCGCAGGCCGCGGCGGGGAACACGCTGCCGACGAGCGGGGTGGGGAAGCGGGCGTTCGTCTCGGTCCGCGACGCCGACAAGGAGGCCATCGTAGACATCGCCCGGCGCCTCGTCGGCCTCGGCTTCGAGGTGCTCGCCACCCAGGGGACGAACCGGTTCCTCGCGGCGCGCTCGGTGCGGACGACGCCGGTCATGAAGGTCCAGGAGGGGCGCCCCTCCATCGTGGACCGCATCAAGGACGGCGACGTCCACTTCGTCGTGAACACCACCGCGGGGAAGCGCGAGATCGCGGACAGCTACTCCATCCGGCGGGAGACCCTCATGAAGGGGCTGCCGTACTGCACGACGCTCACCGCCGCGCGCGCCGCCCTGGGGGCCATGGAGGCGGCGAGCGCCGGGGCGCCCGGGGTCCGCTCGCTGCAGGAGTACCACCAGACCTCGCGGGGGGCTGCCTCCCGTTGACAGGGCGGCCCCGGCCGCTCTACTGATGGGGTCGGAACGCGGCCGCCCCGGCTCCCGGGGTCGGCCGCCGTGCTTTTTCGAGGAAGGTGACGGATGTCCGAGCGCGTCCCCATGACGAAGGGCGGGCTCCTCCGGCTGAAGGAGGAGCTGAAGCGGCTGAAGAACGTCGAGCGCCCGAAGATCGTGAAGGAGATCGCGGAGGCCCGCTCCCACGGCGACCTCTCCGAGAACGCCGAGTACCACGCGGCGAAGGAGAAGCAGAGCCACGTGGAGGGGCGGATCCTGCAGGTCGAGCACTGGATCGCGAGCGCCGAGGTCATCGACGTCTCGAAGCTCGCGGGCGACCGCGTCGTGTTCGGCGCCACCGTGTGCCTCGAGGGCAGCGACTCCGGCGAGCAGGTGACCTACCGGATCGTCGGCGAGCTCGAGGCCGACCTGAAGCAGGGACGGATCTCCGTCACGAGCCCGATCGCCCGCGCCCTGATCGGGCGCTCCGAGGGCGACACGGTGGCCGTGCGCACGCCGGGCGGCCAGAAGGAGTACGAGATCCAGTCGATCGAGTTCGTCGACGAGGACGTCTCCGGGGAGTCGGGCGAGTAGCTCCGCCCGGCGGGCCTCGCGCGGCGCCTGCTCCGGTGGCTGGAGCGACGGCCGCGTCGCGGTCGTCCGCGGCGCCTGTCGGACCGGGCTGTTAGCCTCGCCTCGTGGCGAGCGGAGCGGGCGGCAGCGGGGGGGATCCCGGCGCCGGGGCGATGCCCGGCGCCGCGGGCGCGCGCGCGCTCGAGGCGCTCGTGCCGCCGCTGCGCTTCGCGCTCAGGAAGGCGGGCGGGGCCCAGCGCCTCGCGGCGTTCGGCGCGACGGTCCGCGCCGCCGTCGCGAGGGCGCGGGCGTCCGGCGTCCCCGAGTCGCCGGGACTCCTGCGGCTCGAGGCCGAGGGCGCCGCCTTCGACGCGCTCGCGCCGCGGGAGCGCGGGCGCGCCCTCGCGCGCGTGGCCGCCCACCTCGCCGCGCTCATCCCGCTGCCGCCCGAGCTGCGCGACGTCGCGCGCTCCGCGAGGATCGAGATGCTGTCGGGGGCGGGGAGGGCGCCCCGGACCCCGACCCGCGACCTCGACCCCGACCCGACCCGACCTCGACCCCGACCCCGACCTCGACCCCGAGCCCGAGCCCGAGCCCGACCGCCGCGCGGCCCGCGCCGCCTCCGCCACCTCTCCCGCAGGCGCTGAGCGCCGCCGCCGCGGACGAGGCCTGGCACGAGGCCCCTCCGCCGCAGACGCCGGAGGAGCGCGCCGCGCGCAGGCGCCGGCTCGCCGCCCGCCTCGAGGAGCTCGTCCCCCGCGTCCACCCGGCGACGCGGGGCCAGCTCGAGGAGCGCGGCCGGACCACCTGCGAGGAGGCGCTCGAGTTCTGGCCGCGCGCGTGGCAGGACCGGACGGAGGTGCGGCGGATCGCGGAGCTGCGCCCGGGCGAGGAGGGGATCGTCCTCGCGACCGTGAGCGCCGTGCGCACGCAGCGCATGCGCAACGGGCGCCCGCTGCTCAAGGTCTCCGCCTCGGATCCGAGCGGCGGGATCGACCTCGTCTTCTTCAACCCGCCGCCCTGGCGGACGAAGCAGCTCGCCCAGGGCGACTCGCTCCTCGCCTGGGGGAAGGTCACGGAGGGCTTCGGCCGGCGGCGCCAGATGGCGCAGCCCGAGGTGGAGAAGGTGCAGGCGGGGGACTCGGCCAGCTTCGGGCGGATCGTCCCCGTCTACCCGGGCCCGACCGACTCCCAGCACCCGGCGCTGCGCCGGCTCATGAGGCGGCTCGTCGACGAGCTCGGGCCGCTCGTGGTGGACGACCTGCCGCCGGGGGTCCGGGAGCGGCGGGGCCTGCCGAGCCGGGCCCGCGCGCTGCACGACGTGCACTTCCCGCCGGCCGGCACCGAGGTCGCCGCCGCGGCGGCGCGGGCGACGCCCGCCTTCCGGCGCCTCGTGTTCGAGGAGCTGTTCTTCCTCCAGCTCGCCCTCGCGCTGCGCCGGCGGGGCGCGCGCGCGGAGGCGGGCATCGCCTTCGACGCGTCGCCGGCCGCGATCGCCCGCGCGGTCGCGCGCCTCCCCTTCGCCCTCACGGGAGCCCAGGAGCGGGCGCTCGCCGAGATCGCCGGCGACATGGCGCGGCCCGAGCCGATGAACCGGCTCCTGCAGGGCGACGTCGGGAGCGGCAAGACCGCCGTCGCGTTCGGCGCGATGATGCTCGCCGTGGAGTCCGGCTGGCAGGCGGCCCTCATGGTCCCCACCGAGATCCTCGCCGAGCAGCACGCCCGCACGCTCGCGGGCTGGCTCGCCGGCAGCGGCGTCGAGGTCGCGCTCGTCGGCGCGGCGGCGCGCGGCAAGGCGCAGCGCGCCGCGCGCGCGGCGGTCGCGGACGGGCGGGCGCGCATCGCGGTGGGCACCCACGCGCTCCTCGAGCAGGAGGTGGGGTTCGAGCGGCTCGGCCTCGTCGTCGTGGACGAGCAGCACCGCTTCGGCGTGATGCAGCGGCTCGCCCTCATCGCGAAGGGACGGCGCCCGGACGTGCTCGTCCTCACCGCGACGCCCATCCCGCGGACGCTCGCCCTCGCGTTCTACGGCGACCTCGATCAGTCCAAGATCGGCGAGCTGCCGCCCGGGCGCACCCCCGTCGCGACGAAGCTCTACGGGGACTCGCAGCGCAAGGCGGCCCACGACGTCGCCCGCCGTGAGCTCGACGCGGGGCGGCAGGTGTTCGTCGTGTACCCCCTCGTCGCCGAGTCGGCGAAGACCGACCTCGCCGACGCGACGAGCGGGGCGGCCCAGCTCGCGAAGGTCTTCGCGGGCCACGCGGTCGGGCTCCTGCACGGCCAGATGAAGACGGAGGAGAAGCAGGCGGTGATGGAGCGGTTCCGCGCGGGCGAGCTGCGCGTGCTCGTCTCGACGACCGTCATCGAGGTGGGCGTCGACGTGCCGAACGCCACCGTGATGATCGTCGAGCACGCCGAGCGCTTCGGGCTGTCCCAGCTCCACCAGCTCCGCGGGCGCGTCGGGCGGGGCGCGGCGAAGAGCCACTGCCTCCTCGTCGCCCACCTGCGGCGCGCCGGGGACGACGCCCGCGAGCGGCTGCGCGCCGTCGAGCGGACGCAGGACGGCTTCGAGATCGCCCGCGAGGACCTGCGCATCCGCGGCCCGGGCGAGATGCTCGGCACGCGCCAGTCCGGCCAGAAGCTGTTCGACGTCGCGGACCTGTACCGCGACGAGGCCATCCTGGAGGAGGCGCGCGAGGAGGCGTTCGGCCTCGTGGAGCGGGATCCCGACCTCGCGGCCCCGGACCACCGCGCGGCGGCCGAGGCGCTGCGGCTGCGCTGGGCGGCGCGGCTCTCGCTCGCCCAGGTGGGGTGAGCGGCCGGCCCCGGCGGGCTCGCCCGCGGGAGGGGATCGCCGCGCGACGGAGCCGGCGCCCCGCCGGCGTGCCTATGATCGGCGCGTGAGCGAGGCGCTCTCCGCAGCCCTGCGGCGCGCCGGCATCCGCGACGAGCGGGTGCTCGGAGCCTTCGCGCAGGTGCGGCGCGAGCTGTTCGTGCCGGAGCGGCTGCGGGAGGACGCGGACGGCGACTACCCGCTGCCCATCGGCTTCGGCCAGACCATCTCGCAGCCGTTCGTCGTCGCGTACATGACCGAGCGGCTGGGGCTCTCCGGCCCGGAGCGCGTCCTCGAGGTGGGGACGGGCTCCGGCTACCAGACCGCCATCCTCGCGCTCCTCGCCGAGGAGGTCTTCTCGATCGAGATCGTTCCCGAGCTGGCGGAGCGCGCGCGGGCGGTCCTCGAGGGGACGCTCGGGCTCCTGAACGTCCGGCTGCGCACCGGCGACGGCGCGCAGGGCTGGCCCGAGGAGGCGCCGTTCGACCGCGTCATCGTCACCGCCGCGGCGCCGGAGGTCCCGCCCGCGCTCGTCGCGCAGCTCGCCCCCGGGGGTCGCATGATCCTCCCGGTGGGCGACGAGCTGGACGTCCAGACCCTGCGGGTGCTCGACCGGGGGAACGACGGCGGGGACGTCGTGACGGACCTCCTGCCGGTCCGCTTCGTCCCGCTCACGCACGCCCCGTAGAGAGGCGGCCGCCCCGAGTGCGGTACACTGCCCCCGATGATCGTCTGCCCCGTCTGCGAGCACGCCCAGCCCCAGGGCGCCGAGTGCGAGGTCTGCGGGAAGCTGCTCCTCGGCGGCCCGGCCGCGATCCCCGGCGCGGCGCCGGTGGAGGGGCTCGAGCCGACGCTCCACGCCGGGGTGCCCGCCGAGGCCGCGGGGCGGCTCGCGGAGCTGGAGCCCACCGGACACGCCGCGGTGGACGCGGCCGCCTCGGAGCCCATTCCCGGTGTGGAGCAGACGCGCGCCGCGCCGGTCGACGTGGACGTCGTCGCGGCGCCGGACATCGAGCGGCTCGACGCCGGCATCCCCGGCGACGCGGCCACCGCGGTGCCGGCCTTCGTCCCGTGCCGCTACTGCCGCACTCCCGCCATGCCGGGCGAGCGGATCTGCAGCCGCTGCGGCATGCGGCTGCCGTCCTTCGAGGCGCCGGCGCCGGAGGCCACGGCGCAGGCGCGTCACTGCAGCTGCGGCACGCTCGTGACGCGCTCGCTCTGCCCGACCTGCGGCGCCCGGCACTAGCGCGTCCCACGACCCCACGGTTACGGGTGCCCTCTAGCCGAGGGCGTCGCGCAGGGCTCCGGCCTCGGCGAGCAGCGGCGCGCCGGCGTCCGCCGCGGCCCAGTCCGCGAGGAAGCGGGCGAGCGCGGCCCGGGCGCCGTCCCGATCGCCGAGGCGCAGGCGGGCGCGGGCGAGGAGCACGAGGCCGCGCGGGTGGGTCCAGCTCCGCCACATCATGCGCGGCACGTAGAGGCGGTCGCAGGCGACGAGCGCCTCCGCCGCCTCCGCGTCGCGGCCGGCGCGCCCGAGGAGGTCCGCGAGGAACCAGAGCGGCGCGATCCGCCAGACGGACACCGGCGTGTCGGCGCACACCGAGCGGAGCAGGGCGAGGGCCGCGTCGCGCTGCCCGCCGGCCCAGGCGGCGAGCGCCTCGTGCGTGCGGGCGAGCACCGAGCCGCGCGGCAGCGCGCGCGCGAGCGGCGCCGCGCCCTCGACGTCGCCGAGCCAGGCGAGGGTGGGCGCGAGCTCCGCGGCCATGCGGGGGTCGACGGCGAGGAGGGCCTCGGCCTCGGCGCGCACGGGCGCGGGATCGCCGTCGCCGGCGAGGTAGTCGGCGCGGACGCCGTGGTAGAGCCCGTCGCGCGAGACCTCGGGCATGGCCGCGGCCAGCGCGTCGAGGTGGGCGAGCCCGGCCCGGCGGCGGCCGCGGTAGGCCTCGAGCGCGGCGAGCGCGTAGTAGCCGATGCGGCGCACCGGGCTCCCCGGCTCGGCGAACGCCCGGGCCGGCGCGTCCGCCTCGCCGAGCCGCCCCTCGAAGACGATCGCGCCGAGCAGGTCCTGCTGGGCGACGAGGCCTGCGCCGAGGTCGAGGCCACGGCGCGCCGCCGCCGCCGAGGCCCCCGGGTCGCCGAGCCAGCCGTGGCCGATGGCGAGCGCGTGGAGCGTCACCGGCGTCGGGCTGGCCTCCCAGCGCGCCATCCACGCCCGCAGCTCGCTCGTGCGGCCCAGCGCGCCGAGCGCCTCCGCGAGCTGCCCGGGGGCCCAGCCGAGGTGGGGCGCGAGCGCCACGGCCCGCTCGAAGGAGGGGACCGCGAGGGCCGGCTCGTCCCCGTGGCGGAGCAGGTCGCCGAGCTCGTAGAAGGCGCGCCCGTCCTCCGGGAAGCGGTCGGTGGCCTCCCGGAAGATCGCCGTCGCGTCGGCGTCCCGGCCGTCGAGGTGCGCCGCGAACGCCCGGATGAGCAGCTGCTCGAGCGGGGGCGCGCCGTCGAGGTGGCGGACGGCGCCGGCCATGGCGGCGCGCTGCTCGGCGACCGACGCGCCGAAGCGGCGCGTCCAGACGGCGAGCTGGTAGTGGGCGACCGCGAGCGTGGGGTCGAGGGCGATCGCCCGGCGGTAGTGGTCCGCGCAGTCCTGCCCGAACACGGGCCGCGCCTGGCACTCCTCCCCGCGGAAGAAGTGGCGGAGCGCCTCGACCGGCGAGCCGCCGCCCGGGTCCGCCCGGACGGCGCGCGGCGAGCGTTCCACCCCCTCGGCCACCCGGACGAGGGCGTCGGCGAGCGCCGCGGCGTCCGGCGGCCGCTCCGCCGGCTCGGGTCGCGTGCAGCGGGCGGCCAGGGCCGCGAGCGGCGCGGGCACGCGGGCCCCCGCGATGAGGGCGGCGACGTCCGTCCCGGGCGGCGCCGCCGCGGGGTCGGTCACCATCTCGGCGAGGAGGACGCCGAGGGCGTAGACGTCGGTGCGGACGTCCTCGGCCGCGCCCCGGCGCTGCTCGGGCGCCATGTAGCCCGGGGTCCCGCTGCGGGGCGGGCCGCCGGCGCCGAAGACGTGGGCGAGGCCGAAGTCGAGGACCTTCACGCCGCCGTCGGCGGTGAGGAAGACGTTCGAGGGCTTGAGGTCGCGGTGGAGGACGCCGTTCGCGTGGGCGTGGACGAGCGCGCGCGCGACGGCGAGCGCGACGCGCAGCGCCTCGCGGGAGGAGAGGCGGCCGCGGGCGAGGCGGTGCGCGAGCGTCTCGCCGCGCAGGAGCTCGAAGATGAGGTACGGCCCGGCGTCGGACCGCCCCGCGTCGAAGAGCGTCACGATGTTCGGGTGCTGGAGCTGCGCCACGGCGGTGGCCTCGCGCCGCATGAGCTCCTCGCTCCGCGGATTGCGGGCCCGGTCGCCCGGGCGGATGGCCTTGAACGCCACGCGGCGTCCGAGCTCCCCGTCGCGTGCCTCGTACACGACGCCGAAGCCGCCGCGCCCGAGCTCGCGCACGAGCTCGAAGCGGCCGACGCGGGCCCCGGCGGCGAGGAGCCGGTCCCACGGCGCCGGAGGCGGGCGCTCGGGCGCGCCGACGAGCTCCGCCAGGAGCGCCGAGAGCGCGCCGGGGGCGGCGGAAGGGCGTCTGTCGAGCTCGGCCATCGCGTCGAGGGGCGCCTCAGTCGAGGAGCCCCTCCTCCCGCGCGCGGCGCGCGAGCCGGTCCTTCAGCCGCTCGAAGCGCTTGCGCAGCGCGACCGCCGAGACCGCGGCGGGGTCCTCCTCCGCCGGGGTCGCCCCCGTGCCCTCGGCGCCGGACAGGACCGCCGCGATCTCCTCCCACTCGAGCTCGCGGTCGATGCGGAGGAAGAGGAGCGTCTGGTCCTCGGGCGGCAGCGACTCGCGGAGCCTGCGCAGCCGGTCGCGCCGGCCGCCGGGGAGCATGCTCGACGGCGGAGCGGGGGCGGGGAGGCGCGAGGCCGCGCTGGACGGGAGCCGCTCGCGCCGCGCCCGGTAGGGATCGCGGCGGTGGCGCGCCGCCGCGTGCCAGGCGAGCTTGAAGGCCCAGGACCTGAGCGAGCACTCGAAGCGGAACCCGGCGAGGCCGCGCAGCACGTCCTCCGCCCACTGCGAGTACACGTCCGCCGCGTCGTCCTCGTCGAGGAGCGAGCAGAGGTATCCGTACACCGACGCACCGTGAGTCTCGACCACCGCCGAGACGGCGGCCGGGCCGTCCCCGCCGGCGAGCAGCGACTCGACCCGGCGCTCGAGGTCCATCGCGAAAGCATACGCGGCGACCCCGTCCGCTGAACAGGCGACGGGGTGATCGATCTGGTGCGCTGCGTCAAGGGCGAAGCGTGGCGGCCATCCGGTGCTGCCCACAGGGGAGTCCCCCGCGTCCCGGGGTGTGACAGAATGCGCGCTTCGCGCGTCACACACGGAGGGGCGGACGCCTCAAGGGTCCGTCGGGGGCACGCGCGCTCGGAGGGCGGGGAGGACTCATGGAACGCTTCGTCGGGATCGACGTCGGCGCCGAGACGATCAAGCTCGCGGAGGTCGCCCGCGAGGGCGAGGGGCTCCGGCTGATCCGGCACGCCCTCGTCCCGCACGGGAAGGAGCCCGGCGCCCGCCTGCTCGAGCTGCTCAGGGTGTGGGACTGGGACTCCGTCTCGGCCGCCGTCGCGACCGGCCGGCTCGGCCGGCAGCTCGCGGTGCAGCGGATCCCGACGAAGCAGGCGCTGCTCTACGGCTTCCGCTTCCTCCACGGCGAGGAGCCCGCCACCGTCGTGAACATCGGGAGCCGGGGGTTCTCCGTGCTCGAGATCCGCGCGGCCGGCGACCCGGCCTACCGCGAGAGCTCGCGCTGCGCGCAGGGGACGGGGAACTTCCTCCGCCAGCTCGTCGGCCGGTTCGGCCTCGGCGTGGAGGAGGCCGCGGCGCTCACCGAGGGCGTCACGGACGCCGCGCCACTCTCCGGGCGCTGCCCCGTCATCCTGAAGACGGACATGACGCACCTCGCCAACAAGGGCGAGCGGCAGGAGCGGATCCTCGCGGGTCTGCTCGACGCCATCGCCGAGAGCGCCGAGGTGCTCGTGAAGCCGCGCCGGTCCCCGCCGCGCGTGCTCCTCACCGGCGGCGTCTCCCGCGCGCGGCGCGTCCGCGAGCACTTCCGCGCCTTCCTCGAGCGGAACGGGATGTCGCTCCTCGACGTGGACGTGGACGAGGCCCTCGTCGTCGAGGCGGTGGGGTGCGCCGTGCACGCCGCCCGGACGATGCCGCACGCGCGCGCGCTCGACGACCTCCTGCGCCCGCCGCCCGACGCGTGCATCGAGACCGTCCCGGCGCTCCGCACCGCGCTGCGCCGCGTGCGGCGCATGCCGAGCCCGCCCGCCGCCGTGAACGGCGCCGGCCACGAGGTGATCCTCGGGTTCGACGTCGGCTCGACCGGCTCGAAGGTGGTGGCGCTCGACGCGGAGCGGCGGGAGCCGGTGTGGGAGGGCTACATCCGCACGAGCGGCGACCCCGTCGGCGCCGCCCAGACGCTCATGAGGATGTTCCTCGAGGGCCCCGCGGGCAGCCGGCCGGTGCGCGCCCTCGGCGCGACGGGCAGCGGGCGCGAGATCGTCGGCTCGCTCATGGCGACCTGCTACGGGCCCGACGCGGTCTTCGTGCTGAACGAGATCGCCGCCCACGCCCGCGGCGCGCACCACTACGACGCCCGGGTGGACACCATCTTCGAGATCGGCGGCCAGGACGCGAAGTACATCCGGCTCGCCGGCGGCCGCGTCGTGGACGCGGCCATGAACGAGGCCTGCAGCGCCGGGACCGGCTCCTTCATCGAGGAGCAGGGGCGGCGCTTCGAGGGCGTCGAGGACGTGGCGCAGCTCGGCGCGCTCGCCGTGGAGGCGGACGGGAGCGCCGCGCTCGGGCAGCACTGCTCGATCTTCATGGCGGAGGTGATCGACGAGGCCGTCGCCGCCGACGTGCCGCGCGACCGCATCGTCGCCGGCCTGTACGAGTCGGTCATCCAGAACTACCTGAACAGGGTCAAGGGGAGCCGCTCGGTCGGCGACGTGATCTTCTGCCAGGGCATGCCCTTCGCGTCCGACGCGCTCGCCGCGGCGGTCGCCCGCCAGACCGGCGCCGAGGTGATCGTGCCGCCCAGCCCGGGCACGGTGGGCGCCCTGGGGATCGCCCTGCTCGCCCTCGACCAGCTCGGCGGCGCGGCGCAGCCCGCCCTCGACGCGGCGAGGTTCCTCGGCGCGAAGGTGGAGTCGAAGGACACCTTCGTCTGCGGCTCCACGAGCGGCTGCGGCGGCGGCGGGAACAAGTGCCGCATCGACCGGCTGACCACCGTGCTGGAGGGAGATCGGCGCCGCTTCACCTGGGGCGGCAGCTGCTCGCTGTACGACAAGGGGACCCGCAGCCGGAAGCTGCCCGACGGCGCGCCGCACCCGTTCCGGGAGCGGGCCGAGCTCGTGGCGGACCTCGCGCGGCGCCTCTCCGCCCCGCGCGGCGGGCGGCGCATCGCGCTCACCGACGACTTCCAGCTCAAGGGCCTCTTCCCGTTCTTCGCCACGTACCTGCACGGCCTCGGGCTCGATCTCGACGTGGCCGAGCACGCCGACCGCGCGGCGCTGAAGCGCGGCATCGAGGGGGCGAACGTCCCCTGGTGCGCGCCGATGCAGCAGTACCACGGCGCCGTCGCCGCCCTCGCCGAGCGGGGCGCGGACCTCGTCTTCGCGCCGATGATCCGGGAGATCCCGCGCGTCGGGCGGGAGCGCGCCTCGCAGCTCTGCCCCATCGTGCAGGGGAGCCCGGACGTGCTGCGCTGGGACCTCGGGGAGGCGGTGGCCGCGCGCCTCGTCTCCCCGGTGGTCGACGTCGGCCCGGGGGCGCTCGACGCCCCGGCGTTCGTCGAGTCCTGCCGCCGGCTCGCGGCGCAGCTCGGCGTGCGGCGCGAGAAGGCCTGGCGCGCGGCGCTCGACGCGGGGCGGACCGCGCAGCTCGCCTTCGACGCGCGGCTCCTCGAGCTCGGCCGCGCCGCCCTCGATCGCTGCGAGAGGGACGGCGTGGTGCCGGTCGTCGTGCTCGGCCGCACCTACACCATCCACGACGACGTCCTCAACTCGAACGTGCCCGCCATCCTGCGCGATCAGGGGGCCATCGCGATCCCGCTCGACTGCTACCCCGTCGCGGACGACGCGCCCACGTTCGAGAACATGTTCTGGGGGCACGGCCAGCGGATCCTCCGCGCCGCCTGGCAGGTGCGGCGGTCGCCCGGCGTCTTCGCGCTGTTCGCCTCGAACTACTCCTGCGGGCCGGACAGCTTCACCCACCACCTCGTCCACGACGCGATGGACGGGAAGCCCTTCACGATCATCGAGACGGACGGCCACGCGGGGGACGCCGGCACGAAGACCCGCGTCGAGGCGTTCCTCCACTGCGTCCGCGAGCACCTCGCCGCGGGCGAGCGCCGCCCGCCCGCCTCCGCCGAGCGGCTCACGGTGCGGAGCGCGACCATGCGCGAGATCGGCGCCTCGCGGGAGCGCGTGCTCGTCCCGACGATGTCCGACGCCGCCGACGTGGTGGCCGGCGCGCTGCGGGGCGCCGGGCTCTCGGTGGAGGTGCTCCCCGAGCCCGGTCCCGAGGCGCTGCGCCTCGGGCGGCGCCACACCTCCGGCAAGGAGTGCCTGCCGATGACGCTCACGCTCGGCAGCCTGCTCGAGCGCCTCGAGCGCGCGGCGCCCGGCGAGCGGTTCTCCTTCATGATGCCGGGGGCGGACGGCCCCTGCCGCTTCGGCGCGTACAAGGAGATGCACCAGCTCGTCCTGCACCGCCTCGGGCTCGCCGACCGCGTCCGCATCTGGGCGCCGCCGTTCGGCGACTACTTCCAGGGCATCCCCCCGGGGCTCGGCGCCATCGTCCTCGCCGGGATCGTCGCGGCCGACGTCCTGCGCGACATGCTGCACGACGTGCGCCCGCGCGAGACGCGCGCCGGGGCGGCGGACGCCGCCTACCGGCGCCACCTCGCGGAGCTCGTCGCGCTCGCCGAGCGGGAGGCGAGGGGCGATCTCTCCGGCGGCCGGGTGCTGCGCGAGGCCGTCACGGGCCGCGCCTGGGGCGTGCCCGCCCTCGTCGCGCGCGCCGGGGCGGAGCTCGCGGCGCTGCGCGGCGGCGCCAATCTCCCCCTCGTGCTGCTGGTGGGCGAGATCTACCTGCGCAACGTCCCGTCGTCGAACGGGCGCGTGGTGGACGCCCTGGAGCGCCGCGGCATCCGCGCGAAGGTCGCGGGCGTGAGCGAGTTCCTGCAGTACTCCGACCTCATCGGCGCGCGGGGGGAGAGGCCGACCCTCGGCGCCCGCCTCGCCGCGTGGACCCGCCGCCGCCTCGAGGTGCTCGTGCACGCCGCGGCCGCGGGCCCGATGGGCTGGCACGTGCCGCCCCACGTCCGCGACGTGGTGAAGGCGGCGGGGCCGTGGATGCGCGACGCCCTCGAGGGCGAGACCGTGCTCACGATCGGCGGCGCGCTCGACGCCTGGCGGCGCAAGGAGGTGGACGGCGTCCTCTCGGTCGGCCCCCTGGAGTGCATGCCGAACAAGCTCGCCGAGTCGCAGCTCGTGCACCTGGGGGAGCGGGAGGAGCTGCTCTCCCTCACGCTCTCGCTCAACGGCGACCCCATCGACCCCGAGTCGCTCGACGGCTTCGCCCTCGAGGTGCACGCCCGGCACCGGGCCCGGAAGGCGCCGGCGCCGGCGCGGCCGCCCGCGGGGGACGGCGCCCTCGAGCCGCTCCCGGCGCTCGAGACCGACGGGCTGGCTTCCTGAGGCGGCGCCGCGCCGCGGCCCCGCGCCCTTGCCAACCGGCGCGTCACCCGGCAAATTGGCGGGTCCCATGGAGCCCCGATTCGAGGCCTTCTTCCGCTGCGCCGGCGGGTGCGACTTCCGCGCCGAGCTCACCGAGGTCGTCTACGAGTGCCCGCGCTGCGGCGGCCTGCTCGAGGTGGAGCACGACCGCGCCGCCCTCGCGCGCCGCCCGGCCGCCGCCTGGAAGGCCCTCTTCGACGAGCGGTTCAGGCTCGGCCCCTGGCCGCTCGGCTCCGGGGTCTGGGGCAAGAAGGAGTGGGTCTACCCGCAGCTCGCCGTCGAGAACGTGGTCTCGATGTACGAGGGCGGGAGCCCGCTGCTCCACGTCGACCGGTACGCGCGGGAGATCGGCCTCGCCGACGTGTGGGTGAAGGAGTGCGGCGTCACGCACACGGGCTCCTTCAAGGACCTCGGCATGACGGTGCTCGTCTCCGCGGTGAAGGAGATGCGGGCGCGCGGCACGCCCATCCGCGCCGTCGCCTGCGCCTCCACGGGCGACACCTCCGCGGCGCTGTCCGCCTACTGCGCGGCCGCCGGCATCCCGAGCGTCGTGCTGCTGCCGCGGGGCAAGATCTCGACGGCGCAGCTCGTGCAGCCGATCTCGAACGGCGCGCTGGTCCTAGAGCTCGACACGGACTTCGACGGCTGCATGCGCGTCGTGCGGGACCTCTCGCGGACGAAGGACATCTACCTCGCGAACTCCATGAACTCGCTGCGCATCGAGGGGCAGAAGACCGCCTCCATCGAGATCGCGCAGCAGCTCGGCTGGACCTCGCCGGACTGGATCGTCATCCCGGGCGGCAACCTCGGGAACGCGAGCGCGGTCGGCAAGGGCTTCGTCCTGCTGAAGGAGCTCGGGCTCGTCGAGCGCCTGCCGCGGCTCGTCGTCGCGCAGGCGGAGCACGCGAACCCGCTCTGGCAGGCCACGTCGGGGGCGGGCCGCCGGCCCACCGCCGACGTGGAGGTGGCGCCGGTCGCCGCGCGCAAGACGCTCGCGTCCGCCATCCAGATCGGCGCGCCGGTCTCGTCGAAGCGGGCGCTGCGCGCGCTCGAGGCGCTCGACGGGATCGTCGAGCAGGCGAGCGAGCAGCAGCTCGCGGACGCCGCCGCGCGCGCCGATCGCGCCGGCCTCTTCACCTGCCCGCACACCGGCGTCGCCCTCGCCGCCCTCGAGAAGCTCGCCTCCCGCGGCGTCGTGAAGCGCGACGACCGCGTGGTGGTGGTCTCGACCGCGCACGGGCTCAAGTTCTCGGACTTCAAGGTCGGGTACCACGACGGGACGCTGCCCGGGCTCGCCTCGCCGCTGCGCAACGCGTCGGTGAAGCTCGCGCCGACGCTCGGCGCGGTCCAGGACGCGATTGCCGCCCGCTTCGGGCAGGGGTAGAACCGGCCGCGATGAGCTCCACCCCCGATGCCGGAACCGCGCCCGCGGCGCTGCGCGCCGAGCACGACGACCTCGCCCGGCGCCTCGAGATCCGCCGCTCGGTCGACGAGGCGCGCAAGGCGCTGTACCTGATCTTCTTCGGCCTGCTGTCGGTGGGCCTCGACGTGAAGCTCGCCTGGGACCGCTGGGGCGTCCTGAAGCCCGGCGTCGTCCGGAGGCTGCACTCGGGCCCGCCGCTCTTCCTGTGGCTCGCGACGGCGGTCGCCGTCGTCCTGCTCTCGCTCGCGATCCGCTCCTTCCTCCGCGTGCGGCGGCTCCAGCGCGAGGAGGACGCGCTCTTCGCCCGCTACCGCGCGCTGCGCGAGGCGCTGAGGCTCGAGCCGTGAGGGCGAAGGGGAGGGGCCGGGCGACGCGTCGCGGGCGCCTCCTCGTCGTGGAGGGGCTCGACGGGGCCGGCACGACCACGCAGGCGCGGCTCCTCGGCGATCGCCTCAGGGCCGAGGGGCGGACCGTCCACGTCACGGCGGAGCCCTCCGGAGGCCCGATCGGGGCCCTCGTGCGGCAGGTGCTCACGAGGCGCGTCGGCGCGGGCCCCGGGGCCGACTTCGACGCGGCGGCCCTCGCGCTGCTCTTCGCCGCCGATCGGCTCGACCACCACGCGGTCGAGATCGCGCCCAAGCTCGCCCGCGGGGTCGACGTGGTCTCCGACCGGTACACGCTCTCCTCCCTCGCGTACCAGGGGCTCGCCGTAGGCGACCTCGCCTGGGTCGAGGCCGTGAACGGCCGCGC
The DNA here is from genome assembly GCA_963737085.1 of uncultured delta proteobacterium. GTDB lineage: Bacteria > Myxococcota > Myxococcia > Myxococcales > Anaeromyxobacteraceae > Anaeromyxobacter. The sequence goes on along the minus strand of CAVTRR010000008.1, from coordinate 802,593 downwards.
GCCCGCCCCGGACCTGACCCTGTTCCTGCGTGCCCGGCCGAGGGTCGCGCTGCGCCGCCGGCAGGCGGCCTCCCTCGACCGGGAGATCTTCGAGGTCGAGGCCTTCCAGCGGAAGGTCGCCGGGGCCTACGACCGGGGCATCGCGCGGCTGCGCGCGGCGGGGCAGCGCGTCGCCGAGATCGACGGCGAGGCGCCGGTCGAGGCCGTCGCCGGCGCCGTGTGGGACGCGGTGTCGCGGCTCCGTTAGAGCGGCGCTCCGCCGAGGCGGTGCGCCGTCGCGGCGCGGGGGTTACGAGGGGATCGATGCCGACGCCCACCGCCGTGCTCGTCGTGGTCGGGAACGAGGTCCTCTCCGCCAAGGTGCAGGACGAGAACGGGCCGTGGGCGGCGCAGCGCCTCCACGCGCTCGGCGTGGAGCTGCTCGCGATCCACACGCTGCCCGACCGGGTGGAGGAGATCGCGGAGGCGGTGGAGCGGGGGCGGCGCCGCGCGGGCTGGGTCTTCACCTCCGGGGGCGTGGGCCCGACGCACGACGACGTCACCGTCCCCGCCGTCGCCCGCGCGCTCGGCCGCCCCATCGTCCGCAGCCCGGAGCTCGCGGAGTCGGTGCGCGCCATGCACCGGCGGTACCACGGCGGCGCCGAGGCGCCCGACGCCGCGCTGCGGATGGCGGACGTGCCGCAGGGCACGCGGCTGCTCGGCGACCCCGCCTTCCCGACCCTCGTCGCGGAGAACGTCGTGATGCTGCCCGGCGTGCCGCGGTTCTTCCGGTTCCAGTTCGACGGGATCGCGCACCTGCTCGCCGCGCCTCCGTTCCGCCTCGCGTGCGTCTACGTGTCCTCGGACGAGGACCAGATCGCCCCGCTCCTCGACCGCGTCGCGCGCGAGCACCCCGCGGTCGAGATCGGGAGCTACCCGCGCTTCGACGACGCGGACCACCGCGTGAAGGTGACGGTCGAGGCGAAGGACGGGGCGCGCGTGGTCGCGGCGCTGGCGGCGCTGCTCGCCGCGCTGCCCGCGAGCGCGGTGGTGCGGACCGAAGGGCCCTGACCGGATCAGGCGATCGCGACGCGCAGCCGCTGGCGCAGGACGAAGTGCGCCTCGGTGGCGGCGAAGGCGAGCAGGGCGAGGACGTCGGGGCGGGCGGCGGCGGCGGCGAGCGCGGCCGCGCCCTCCGGCGGCTTGCGGCCCCCGCCGCGGAGGAGGAGCGCCACCGCGGCGGCGACGTCGCCGCACAGGAGGAGCCCGGCCCGGTCCGCCGTGGCCGCCGCCGCCGCGCGCCAGGCGGCGAGATCGGGGGCCGGGCCGCCGGCGAGGGCGCGCGCCGCCTCCTCGATGGCGCGGCGACCGCGCCGGCCGAGCGCCTTCGCGAGCCGCTGCGCCCGCGGGTCGCCGGCGGGAACGCCGGCGTCGGGGAGCGCGCAGCGGATCGCCGCGGAGACGAGCGCGCCGAGGACGTCGGGGGGCAGCGTCTCGGCGAGGGCGCTCCGCGTGCGCAGCCGCGCGGCGGCGCGGCCCGCGAGGAAGCGCTGCTCGCGCAGGGTCGTGCGCCGCGCGATGTCGGGACCCACGCGCACGCGCCAGGGCGTGCCCGGCTCGACCTCGACGCGCCCGGCCTCGCCCCGCGCGAGCTCCCAGCCGGGCGCCGCGAAGGCGGTCGCCGCCTCCGCGAGGAGCGGCTCCAGCGCATGCCCGCGCAGCGGCTCGTCGCTCCGCGCGGGGGGGCGCTCCGCCACCTCGGCCATCGCGTCGCCGGCCGCCTCGACGAGCGCGGAGAGGGGGCCGGCGTCGCCCGGCGCGCGCAGCAGGGCGAGGTCGGTCGCCGAGAGCGCCGGCGGCGCGGCGAGGGTCTGGCGCGCGGCCTCGAACAGGAGGCGGTCGGCGGCCGGGCCCGGCGAGGGCGCCCCCAGCCAGCGGAGCACGGTCGCGGCGACGTAGGCCCGGTCGTGGGCGCGCTCGCGCTGGAAGTGGCGGAACAGCGCGCTCCAGCTCGCCGCCCGGAGCGGGTCGGCCGCCAGCAGGCGGCGGTGCTCGGCGATGGCGTCGGCCGGGGGACCCTCCTCGACGAGCGCCGCCAGGGCGGACCGGGCCTCCTCGCGGGAGGGGTCGAGGGCGAGCGCGGAGCGCAGGTGCGAGACGGCGAGGGTCCGATCGCCGATCGGGCCGGCGAGGAGCCGCGACGCCTCGAGGTGGGCGTCGGCGCGCAGCGCGGCGTCCCGGGCGTGCTCGCCGGCGGCCGTGAGGGTGGCGAGCCGGGCGCGCGCGTCTCCGCCTCGCCCCGCGAGCCGGACCAGGCGGCGGTGCGCCTCGTCGTGGCCCGGGTCGAGCGCGAGGGCGCGCTGGCAGGCGCCCGCGGCGGCGTCGAGCGCGCCGCGCCGCTCGTCCGCCTCGGCGAGGGCGAGGAGGTGGTCGAGGAGGGCCTCGCGGGGGATGCCCGGGACGTCGACGAGGCGGCGCAGCGCCGCCGCCGCCTCGGGCGGGCGCCCGGCGGCGAGCCGCACGCGGGCGAGCCGCGCGAGCGCCTCGGGGCTCTCGGGCGCGAGGGAGAGCGCGGCGTTCAGGTGCTGCAGCGCGCGCTCGCCGTCGCGCAGCCCCTCCTCGCAGAGCGCCGCCGCGCCGAGGTGGAGCATGAGCCGCGCCGGTGACTCGCCGCCGAGGGCGAGGGCGGCCTCGAGGTCGGCGAGGGCGAGGGCGGGGCTGCCGCTCTCGGCGTGGAGCCTCGCCCGGAGCTCGAGCGCCGCCGAGAGGTCCGGGCGCGCCTGCACGGCGTGGTCGAGGGCCGCGAGGGCCGCCTCCGGCCCGCTCCCCGCGGCGACCATCGCCCGCGCCGCGGCGAGCCAGCTCTCCGCCGCGCGCCGCGGGTCGCGCTCCGCGCGCGCGCGCGCCTCGTGCGCGGCCGCCACCTCGATCCCCGCGCTCGAGCCGAGGGCCCGCTCCAGCCGGCGCACGGGCTCGGGATCGAGCGGGTCGCGCTCGGCCGCCTTGCGGTAGGCCCGGGCGGCGCCGTCCGGGTCGGCGAGGTGGGCCTCGGCCACGGCGCCCGCCTCGAGCCACGCCGCGGCGGCGCCGTGGGGGTCGCGCAGCGCGGCCCCCTCGGCCTCGAGCGTCCGGCGCACCTCGGCCCAGTCGCCGCGGCGGGCGAGCAGCGCCCGGGCGCCGCGGAGCGCAGGGAGGCTCGCCGGGGCCGTCTCGAGCGCCGCCCGGAAGGCGGCGAGGGCGCGCTCCGCGTCGCCGGCGGCGGCCCACGCCTCGCCGGCGGCGGCCGCCCAGCTCGCCCGGGAGGCGGGGTCGGGGTCGGCGTCGCGGCGCCCCTCGCAGAAGCGGGCCAGCGCGGCGGGATCGCCCGCCTCCCGCAGGCGGCGTTCCTCCTCCGGCGCGAGCAGGGCGTCGCCCGGAGCGAGGGCGGCCGCCTGGGCGAGGGCGCTCCGCCGGGCGGGTCCGGCGGGGAGCTCCACCGCGGCGGCGGCGAGGAGGGCCGCGCGCGTGGCGGGATCCTGGGCCGCGCCGGCGAGCGAGGCGAGGGCGTGCGCGCGCCGGGCGCGGTCGGGCGCGAGGCGCAGCTCGAGGAGGAGGGCGGCGGGGTGGCCCGGGGCCGCGGCGAGGAGCGCCTCGGTGGTCTGCAGCGCCCGGGCGGGATCCCGCACGCGGTCCGCCTCGAGCCGGGCGAGGCGCAGGAGCCGCTCGGCCCGCGCGTCGGCGTCCTCGGCCGCGGCCGCCACCCGGCGCAGGGCGGCGAGATCGTCGGCCCGTCCGGCCTCTCCGTAGAGCCGGTCGAGGGCGCGCAGCGCGGGCGCGAAGTCCGGGGTCGTCCGGAGCGCCTCCTCGTAGTGATCGATGGCGCGGGCGGGATCGCCGAGCCGCTCCTCGGCGATGCGGGCGGCCTGGACGAGGACCGCCGCGCGCTCGGCGGTGGGCGGGCGCGCGGTGGCCTGCGCGCGCAGCACCTCGGCGAGCCCCTCGTCGTCGCCGCGGAGGCGGTGGAGGCGGGCGAGGGCGCGGAGCGCGGGGAGGTGCGCCGGGGAGAGCAGGAGCGCCTCGCGGTACGCGGCGAGCGCCTCGTCGAGCCGGCCGAGCCGCCGCTCCGCGAGCTCGCCGACGCGCTGGAGCAGGTCCGCCGCCGCCGCGGGATCGGACGAGGCGTCCGCCTCGGCGCGGTGGAGCGCGGCGAGCTCCTCCCAGCGCCCGGCCCGTGCGTGGAGGCGGGCGAGGGCGCGGAGCGCGGGCACGTCGCGGGGGGCCGCCGCGCGCACGTCCTGCCAGGCGGCCACCGCGCGCTCCGGGTCGTGCAGGTGCTCCTCCACCAGCTCGGCCCGGCGCTGGAGGAGGGCCAGGCGCTCGCGCGGATCGTCGGCGGCCGCCGCCTCGCGCTCGAGCAGCTCCTCGAGCTCCTCCACGCGGCCGAGCCGCCCCAGCGCCGCCGCGAGCGCCCGCCGCGCCACGCGGCTCTCGGGGTCGAGCTCGAGCATGCGGCGGTAGAGCCCGGCCGCCGCGTCGAGGTCGCCGAGCCGCTCCTCGCGGATCCGGGCGATGCGGAAGAGGTGCGCGGCCCGCTCGGCGGGGGAGCGCAGCTCCTCGAGCCCCGCCTCGAGCGCGGCGCAGAGCTCCTCCCACCGTCCGCCCGCCTCGCAGAGCCGCTCGAGGGCGGTGCGCGCGGCGAGGAGCCCGGGGTCGAGCGAGAGCGCCTCGCGGTAGCGCGCGAGGGCCGCGTCCGGCCGGCCGAGGCGCAGCTCGAGCACCTCGGCGGCGCGCCAGGTGCGCTCCGCTCGCTCCCGCGGGTCGCGGGCGAGGCGCGCCTCGGCGTCGAACGCCGCGTGCAGCCCCTCGAAGTCGCCGACGGCGGCGGAGAGCCGTCCGGCGCCGGAGAGGGCGCGCCGGTTGGCGGGGTCGATCTCGAGCACGTCGCGGAAGCACTCCAGCGCGACGTTCGCGCGGCCGAGCTGCGTCTCCTCGATCTCGGCGCGGCCGAGCTTCGCGAGCACGGCCTCGCGGACGTTGGCCGGCTCCTCGAGGGCGAGGTGGGCGGAGGCGAGCGCGTCGAGCGCCTCGCTCGCGTCGGCCCAGGCGCCGCGCGCCTCGCGCAGGCGCGCCAGCTCCGAGAGGAGGACCGGCTCGCGCGGCGCGACCGCCCGGCCGCGCTCGAGCGCGGCGATGGCCGCCTCGGTGCGCCCGAGCCGCTCCTCCAGGTGGGCGAGGGCGAGCCAGGCCTCCGCCCCGGCGGGGCCCGGCGAGGACTCGGCCTCCGCGCGCAGGATGTCGGCGAGGACGTCGTCGCGGCGCAGGCGCTCCGCGTGCCGGCGCGCCGCCCCGCGCAATAGCGGATCTCCGGGGAGGAGGGCGAAGGCCTCGAGGGCGAGGGCGCCCCCGCGCTCGGGCTGGCCGAGCGCCTCGTCGAGGAGCGCCGACGCGGCGGACAGGTAGTGCGCGGAGAGCCGCCGGTCGGCGGTGGCGCGGGCGCAGCGGAAGTAGGCCTCCGCGAGGGAGGCCGCATCGCCGGACCTGGCGGCCTCGCGCGCCGCCTCCTCGGCGGCGGCGTAGCGGCCCGGCGCGGCCGCCGCCGCGCGATCGAGGGCGTCGTCCGACTCCGCGTCGCGGCCGAGGGCGGAGAGGAGCCGCCCGCGCAGGAGCAGGAGGTCGGCGCGGGCGATCGGGTCGGGCGTCGCGCCCGCCTCGGCGTCGAGCGCCTCCGCGGCGAGCGCGTCGTCGCCGCGATCGAGCGCCAGCCGCCGGCAGGCGCGCAGGTTCGGGAGGTGGCGCGGGTCGAGCGCGAGCGCCCGGCGGCGCAGGGAGAGGGCGCGCTCGGGGTCGCCGAGGCGCTCCTCGAGCACCCGCGCGGCGTCGTGGAGCGGCTGGGCGGCGGCCGGGCGCGCCCCGAGGGCGGCGGCCTCGCGCTCGAGGCCGGCCGCGACGGCGGCCCAGTCCATGGCGTCGCCGGGCTGGGCCGGGGGGGCCTCGATCCGGGCCGCGAGCTCGTCGGCGATGGAGTCCGCGCGCTCCGGGGAGTCCCCCGGGGGTGGCCAGGAGGATGGGTCGCGCACGGTCGGGGGCTGCACCAGGGCCGCCGGAAGGGGCGGGCGGCCCGCAGGTCGCGCCGGCTACATCTCGAACCGATCGATGCGGCCGGACTTCGCGAGAACCTCGAGCGCGCCCTTCGTGGCCTTCTCCTTGTCGTTGCCCTGCAGCTTCACGATGAGTGGAGCCGAGGGGCCGGTGGGGGAGGGCGGGGGATACACCGTGACGGCCCAGGTGTCGCCGAGATCCTTGTCTACGAGGACCCGGCATTCCATGCTTCCGATGAAGGCGCGAGCCATCCTGATCGCTCCGTTGCGTTGGGAGCGAGCACGATACCCCGAAAGGCAGTCATGAGAAAGATCGCGGTGATGCCCCCGATGCTGATCCTCGCCCTCGCCGGGGCGTGCTCGCCGAAGGGGACGCGCCTTCCCCGGACGGCGCAGGGCGAGCCGATGGTGGAGGTCCGCGGCGCGCTCAAGGCGGGCGGCACCTACGCGCTCGGGCGCGCGGACCTCGCGAGGCTGCCCCGCCGCACGGTCCGCGGCGTCGACCCCGCGGACGGGCGCGACGCGAGCTGGGAGGGCGTGCCGTTCGCCGCGATCCTGGGCGTCGGCGTGGGCAAGGGCGCGGACACCGCGGTGATGAGGACCGCGGACGGCGCGGCCATCCCGATCCCGTTCTCCGTGATCCGCACGCTGAAGCCGGTCCTGGCCGACCGGTCCGACGGGACGCCGCTCCCCGCTCCCGTCCTCGCGTGGCCCACCCTCGAGCAGCGCGGGATCGAGACGGACCCTCGCGCCGCCGGCTGGTGGACGCACGGCGTGGTGGCGATCGAGGTCGTCGACTGGCAGCGCACGTTCGCCGCCGCGCTCGCGACGCCGGACGGCGCGCCCGACCAGGCCCGGCGCGGCGCGGGCTGGTACGGCGATCGTTGCATCTCGTGCCACGCGCTGCGCGGCGTCGGCGGCAAGCGCGGCCCCGAGCTGACGGAGGTCGCGGCGAGGCTCGGCCCCGGGCCCTTCGCGGCGATCCTCGAGAAGCATCCCGGCTGGACGGACGTGGCGGGCGATCCCCCCGGTTCGGAGGGCGTCGAGGAGCTGTGGAGCTTCCTCGGCGCCGTCGCGACCGCGACCGGCTCCGGCCGCGCCGAGCCCCTCCGCGCCGAGCGTCCGCCGGCGGATCCGAACGCGCCCTGACGGCGCGCGGCGGCTCGCGCTGCGAAGCGTCGCTCGCGGCGCGCGCGACTCACGGATTGCGATCGGCGAGCGCAGGGGCAGGCGCATGAGCCTGCCCCGGAGCGAGCAGGGGGCGTGGGGGAGCGCAGGCTCGCGCTGCGAAGCAGTGCGCGAGCCGAGCACTCCCCCACTTAGACTGTCCAGATGTAGCCGATGCGGACTCCCACGAGCTCCGCGATCTGCTTCGCGACGTGCCGCCCGTCCCGGCCCGCGACCCACCGCGGCACGACGACGTGGAACTCGCCGCCCGTCAGCTCGGCCGCAGAGGCGAAGAGCTGCCAGCGGCTGGCGACGTCCTCGAGCGTGACCGGCCCGGGAGACAGCACGTCCATGAACGTCGGCTTCGGCGACTCGCAGAAGAGGCAGGGCCGATGATCGCGCATCGCGCCGTGGATGAGCTCCGGCTGATCCCAGCCCGGCAGGTCGGCACGCACGCCGGAGTAGCCGGCGAGCGGCAGGGTCTCGGCCATCAGGCGGATGAACCCCTGCCTGTGGACGTCCTGCGCCGACTCTGTCGACGTCTCGAGCATGACACCCCCCGCCCGGTTCCCGCCCCGGAGAGCCTCCTCCGAGAAGGGTGCGTCCGGGTGAGCGCGCGCGCATCCCCCGCGCCCGCGCCGCGATGACGCGACGGTGACGCGCCGCCGCCAGATCGAGCGCGCATTCCGCTCGACCGCATCGCCGTCCTGAGGTCGCTCCCGTTCTTCGCGGTCCATGCCGTCGCGCTCGCGAGCGTCCTCGCGGTGCTCGGCGCGCCCGCGTCCTCGCTGGCCGAGCCGGGATAGGGCGCGCGCGCCCGAAGCCTCGCCTCCCGCCGGTCCCGCGGCTAGAGTGCGTTGCCTCGAGGGAGGAATCGCATGCACCGGCTGCTGCTCGACGTGAACGGCTGCTTCGACCCCGCCGCCGGGGGCCTCGCGCGCGCGGAGCTGGACGCGCTCGCCCCGGCCGCGCGCGCGGCGTTCGAGGCGTTCGAGGCGCGCCGCGGCGCGGGCGAGGTCGGCTTCGCCGATCTGCCGCGCGACCGGGCCGGCGCGGAGGCGGCCGTCTCGCTCGGCCGCGATCTCGCCGGCCGCTTCGAGAACCTGCTCGTCCTCGGCATCGGAGGCAGCTCGCTCGGCGGGCGGGCGATCCTGAGCGCCCTCTGCCACCCGTTCCACAACCTGCTGCCGCGCGAGCGCCGCGGCGCGCCGCGCGTCTTCTTTCCGGACAACTCCGACCCCGCGACGTTCGAGGCGCTCCTGGGCACGCTCGACCTCGGCGAGACCTGCTTCGCGACGGTCACGAAGTCGGGCGGGACCGCCGAGACGATGGCCCAGCACCTCGCGCTCCGCGAGCGCTGCCTCGCGCGGTTCGGCGCGGAGGGCTACCGCGATCGCTGCGTGCTCGTGACGGACCCGGCGAAGGGCGCCCTCCGCGCCATCGCGCAGGCGGAGGGGCTCCGCGCGCTCTCGGTGCCGCCGAACGTGGGCGGCCGCTTCAGCGCGCTCTCGGCGGTGGGGCTGCTGCCCGCGGCCGCGGCCGGGGTGGACGTGACCGCGCTCCTCGAGGGCGCGGTCGCGATGGAGGCGCGCTGCCGCTCGGGCTCGCTCTCGGAGAACCCCGCGCTGCTCTACGCGGCGGCGCTGCACCTCCTCGACGTCCGGAAGGGGCGCCGCATCCACGTGCTCATGCCGTACGCGGACGCGCTCCGCGACACGGGCGACTGGTTCGTCCAGCTCTGGGCGGAGTCGCTGGGCAAGCGCCCGGACGTGGGGCCGACGCCGTTCCGCGCCGTGGGCGCCACGGACCAGCACTCGTCGCTGCAGCTCATGGTCGAGGGGCCTCACGACAAGGTGGTGACGCTCGTCCGCGTGGTGGAGCCGCGCGCGGATCTCGCGATGGCCGTCCCGGAGGGCTACCGCGCCCACGCCGAGATCGCCTACCTCGACGGCCACACCATGGGCGAGCTCATCGAGGCGGAGCGGCGCGCGACCGGGGCGGCGCTCCGCCGCGCGGGGCGGCCGACCGCGGCGATCGAGCTGCCCCGCCTCGACGCGCGGAGCGTCGGCGAGCTGCTCATGCTGCTCGAGCTCGCGACCGCGTACGCCGGAGGGCTGTACGGCGTGGACGCGTTCGACCAGCCCGGGGTCGAGGCCGGCAAGCGCTACGCGCAGGGGCTTCTCGGCCGGCCCGGGTACGAGGCGTACCGCGACGAGCTCTCCCGCGCCGCCCCCCCGGATCCCGCGCTCGTCCTCGGCTAGAGTGCATCCCGTAACCCGGCGCCGTCGCGAGACGCACGATGGCGTCGCCGAGCCGGGCACACGACGACCGAGCAGCGGAGCCGTACCTGTTGGTACGGCGAGCAGCGCAGGGAGGAGTCTGCCCGGCGCAGGCAGCCAGCGTGCGTCGCAGCAGGCGTCCCGGGTTATGGGATGCGCTCCAGGGCAAGCGCCGGTCGTCGGGCGTCACAAATACACGGAGCTCCGCCCCGCGAGCTCCTCGTCGAGCAGCTCCTGCACCCGCGCGCGGACGCGCTCCGTGAGGGCGTTCACCACCCCGGCGTCGTCCGCCGCCGCGGCCCCGAGGTCCCGGGTCGCGACGGGCTCGCCGAAGCGGATCGTCCACCGCGACGGCAGCGGCAGGAGGCCCGCGGCGGCGACGCGGAGGGACGGGTTCGCGGCGAGGAGCGGGACGCCGAGCCGCTCGGCGAGCCAGCCGGTGCGCGCGATGCCGGGGGACGCCTCCTCGCTCCCGACGATGGCGCACGGCACGACGGGCGCCCCCGCCCGGAGGGCGACCTTGGCGAAGCCGCCGCGGCCGAAGCGCTGCAGGCGGTAGCGCTCGCGCCAGGGCTTGTGGGCGACCGCGCTCCCCTCCGGGAAGACGCCGATCACCTGCCCTTCGGCGAGGAGCCGGCCCGCCGACTCGGCGCTCGACCGCACCGCGCCGTACCGGACGGCGGCGGGGCCGACGATCGCGAGGGCGCACTCACGGTCGTCGAGGAGGGGGCGCAGGTCCCGGTGGCGCCGCACCGCGTGACGCAGGACGAAGGCGTCCCACGGGACGGCGCCCGCGTGGTTCGCCACGACCACGGCGGCCCCCTCCGCGGGGACGTTCCGGACGTCGCGGAGCGCGACGCGCCACCAGGCGGAGCAGAGGAGCTCGACGACGGGCTCCAGCCGCTCCACGAAGCGGGGGTCCATGCCGAAGCGGTCGAGCCGCTCCGGCGGCTCGAGCAGGCGGAGGAGCTCGACGGCGCTCGTGAGCTTCCCCGCGACCGCGGGCCAGAGCCGCGCGATCGCCTGCTTCAGCTCGCCGGGCGCCCCCGCGACGCCGGCCCGCGCCGCGAGCTCCTGCAGCCTCGACTCGACGCCGTCGAGCGCCGAGTCGAGCCGCCGCTCGACGTCCTCGAGCCGTGAGACGGCGCTGGCGGCCGCGGCGGCGACGCCGCGCCCGGCGTGGAGGGGCCGCTCTCCCCGCGACGCCACCGGCCGCGGAGCGGGGGCGGGGGTCGGGTCGCGGTCGGGGTCGAGCGCTTGGAGGACTTCGAGTGAAGCTCCCCTCTCCCCCGCTGCGCGGGGGAGAGGGAAGAACCGGAAGCCTCGGTCGGGGTCGCCGGGAGCGCCGCCCGCGCGACGGGCTCCCTCGGCGCGGCCCCGCGCTCGAACGGATCGTTCCCGAGGGCGGCCCTGCGCGGCCGCGCCGGGGCGCGCGCTTTCGCTCCCTTGTGGCGCTTCGCACGGGCGGCCATCGCGTCCCTATAGACGCGGCTCGCCGCGGCCGTCAAACGAACGTTCGGGGTCGCGCGCCCGTCGGACGGCCGTGCTACGAAGCCCCGTGCCGCGCATCCAGGTGCTGCCCCCGGGGCTCGTCAACCAGATCGCCGCGGGCGAGGTGGTCGAGCGGCCCGCGTCCGTGGTGAAGGAGCTCGTCGAGAACGCGCTCGACGCCGGGGCGCGCGCCATCGCGGTGGACGTGGAGGACGGCGGCCTCTCGCTCGTGCGCGTCGCGGACGACGGCGCGGGGATGTCGCGGGAGGACGCGCTCCTCGCCCTCGAGCGCCACGCCACCTCGAAGCTGAAGGACGCGGCGGGGCTCTCCGCCATCTCGACGATGGGCTTCCGCGGCGAGGCGCTGCCCGCCATCGCGTCGGTGTCGCGCTTCCGGCTCGACACGGCGCCCGCCGAGGACGGGGCGGGGACCCGCGTCGAGCTCGAGGGAGGGACGATCCGCGAGATCGGCGAGGTGGGCCGCTCCCGCGGCACCACGGTGGAGGTGCGCGACCTGTTCTACAACACCCCCGCGCGCCGCAAGTTCATGCGCGCCGCCGCCGCGGAGACGGGGCACGTCACCGAGACGGTGATCCGGCTCGCGCTGGCGCGCGCCGACGTCGGGTTCACCGTCCGCTCCGGCCCCCGGGTCGTCCTCGGGGCCCGCGCCGGCGCCGGGCTCGCCGACCGCGTCGCCCACGCCCTCGGCCGCGAGGCGCACCGTCACCTCGTCCCGGTGGACGCGACGCGCGGCGACGTCCGGGTGCACGGCCTCGTCTGCTCGCCCGACCACTCCGAGGCGACCGCGCGCGCCCTCTACCTCTTCGTGAACGGCCGCTGGGTGCGCGACCGGAGCGCGGCGCATGCGGTGCTGCGCGCCTTCGCCGGCTCCCTGCCGCCCGGACGGCACCCCGCCGGCGTGCTGTTCGTCGAGCTGCCGCTGTCGCGCGTGGACGTGAACGTTCACCCGCAGAAGCACGAGGTGAGGTTCGCGGAGGCCCGCGAGGTCTACGACGCGGTCGTGCACGCGGTGGCGGGGACGCTCCGGACGACGCCGTGGCTCGGGCGCGGCGGGCCGGGCGCGCGTCCGGCCGCCGACGGCGTCGCTGCGCCGGTCGCGCGCGAGGAGGCGGCGCAGGTGCTCGCGTGGGCGCGCGCCACGCGGCCGCCGGAGGGGAGCGGGGGGGACGCGAGCGCGCCTCTCCCGGCGCCCTCCTCGACCCGCCCGTTCGCCTTCCCCGTGCAGGGCGACGAGGGCGCGAGGCCGGCGGGCTACTTCGGGTCGCTCCGCTTCGTCGGTCAGCACGCGCGCACCTACCTGCTCTGCGAGGCGCCGGGCGGGACGCTCGTCGTCGTGGACCAGCACGCGAGCCACGAGCGGCTCCTCTTCCAGCGCCTGCGCGAGGCGTTCGGCTCCCGCACCCTGGCGGTCCAGCCGTTCCTCCTCCCCCAGATCGTGACGCTCCCGCCGGCGACGGCCCGCGCGCTGGAGGGAGGGCTCGAGGAGCTGCGCCGGCTCGGGCTCGAGGTGGAGCCGTTCGGCGGCGACGCCTTCGCCGTGAAGGGCGCGCCCGCCGTGCTCGGGGGCGTCCCGCTCGAGGCGCTGCTGCTGGACCTCGCCGCCCAGCTCGCGGAGGTCGAGCGCGCGAGCGCGGTGGAGGAGGCCTTCCACGACCTGCTCGCCACCATGGCCTGCCACGCCGCCGTGCGGGCGAACCAGGAGGTCGCGCCCGAGGAGGCGAGGGCGCTCCTCGACGGGCTCGACGCCATCGACTTCAAGGCGCGCTGTCCCCACGGGCGCCCGGTCGTGTTCGAGCTGCCGCTCGCCGACCTCGAGCGCCGGGTGGGGCGGCGGTAGTCCGGCCGCGCTCGGAACTTTTTCATCTCGAAGCGGGCAGGGCCGCAACCCCTCCCGTGCGAGGGAGCAGAGGCTGTAAATCGGGGAGCGCGAGGGGCGGGAAGGAAGTCGGTCTCGCCCCGGCCGAGGGCCCCGCGCCACGCGACGCGCCCGCGAATCCGCAAGGTTTTCCGGCTCGCGGCCGGCACCGAAGATGCATTGGCCCGAGGACGTGCACGGCTCGATCACCAGCAGGGACGTCTTCCTCCACTCCTTCACCATCCTCCGGCTGTGGGGCCCGGGGTTCTACCTCCGGTGCGTGAAGGCGATCGCGAGCGGCCGCTCCTGCACGTTCCTCGAGGTCCTGGCCGGCCGGCACTGAGTCTTCGGCGCGATCGGGGTGCACGCGTCTGTAGACGCCCCGTCGTCCCTTTGGCACAGTCGGGTCGTGGCCCGGGATCCCCGCTATCGGCCGTTCCGCGTCGCCCTCTGGGCGATCTACCTCCTCGTCGTCGGCGTCTCGGTCGGGCTCGCGGTCCGGAGCATCGTGAAGAGCCTGCGAGAGCCGGCCCGTCCGGTCGCCGAGGGGGTGCTCCCCACGCGGGCGGCGCTGCGGGTGTGCGTGAACGAGCTCGAGGCGCTGCACCGGGAGCAGAGCGATCGCGCCTGGCGGCTCGGCGACGATCTCGCCGCCGGGGACGCCGTGGAGCGGTGGCACGTCTGGGCGCTCGCCTGGGAGCTGCGGGTCCGCGATCTCGGCGAGCGCTGCCGGCTCGACGCCGACGCCCCCGACCCGCAGGCGTTCGGCGGGCGCGCCGAGCTGGCGCGCGCGCGCGACACGGTCCTGGCGGTGCACCGGGCCTACGCGGCGCAGGTGAACCGCTTCGCGCAGGAGGAGGCGAACCTCGCGCGCGCCGCGGCCGACGCGCTGCGCGAGGCGCGCGCCGCCCTCGCGCGGCCGCCGCCGCGGCGGTGAGCCGGCAGGCTACGGGCACTTCACGCAGACCGGATCATCCGCCGGGGTGCAGTTGCCGGTCGTCTCCGGAACCGTCAGGAAGGTCCAGCGGTAGACCTGCGTCTCGAACGACGGCCTGGGGGTGCGGTTCGGGAGCGGCGCGGTCGGCCACACCGTCGCCGCCGGATCGAAGCCGTTCGACACGACGAGCTCGACCACCCGCACGACGTTCGGATCGCGGAAAGGGGGCAGGCCGGTGAGCGGGGGCGCCCCGGCCGGCGCGAGGTGCTGGTAGGGGCTGAACAGGAAGGGCTGCGGCACCCCGTCCGCCGCCGGGGGGACGGTGCGCGTGAGGACGAGCGGGTCCGGATCCGGAGGGATGGTGTCCGACTGGTCCGCCCTGTTGTAGAGCTCGTACTGAGGGGCATAGTTGACGAACCAGCGCGCCTCGACCTGCTCGATCGTGTTCGTGTCGAACACCTCGGCGGTCAGCGCGTACGTCGGCTCGGTCGGGCAGCCCGCCGGCACGAGCACGACCGCACGGGCGTTCGACGTCGCCCCGTCGAGCAGGATGCCGTCGACGAGGATCCGGGGTGGCGTGATCGCCGTCCCCGCCGGATAGTCCGGGAGCGGCTGCGGGAGCGGGCAGCCGGCGAGCGCCGCCGCGGCGGCGAGGGCGAGGAGGGACCTGCGGGTCACGGCTCGACCTCCTCGTCGGGCGGGAGCGGCTCGCCGCGCCGCTCGGCCTCGAGCTTCTCGAGGTGCCGGAAGATGGTGCGCGGATCCACGCCGAGGTCCTTCGCGGTCTTGGTGCGGTTCCCGCCGTTCCGGTCGAGGACCTCGTTGATGTAGCGCTTCTGGTACTCCTCCTTCGCCTGCGCGAGGGGGAGGATGGGCTCGAGGAGCTCGGGCCTGAGGTCGAGGTCCTCCGCCGAGACGAGGGCGCGGTCGGCGAGCACCACCGCCTTCTTCACCCGGTTCTCCAGCTCGCGGATGTTCCCCGGCCAGGCGTACTTGCGCATCGCGACGAGGGCGGAGGGCGTGAAGCCGCGCACCCGCGAGGCGAACTCCTTGCCGTAGCGCTGGAGGAACCAGCGGGCGATGACGATCACGTCCTCGCCGCGGTCGCGGAGTGGGGGCAGGACGATCGAGATCACGTTGAGCCGGTAGTAGAGGTCCTCGCGGAAGGTCCCCTTGCGGATCTCGTCCTCGAGGACCTTGTTCGTCGCGGCCACCACCCGGATGTCGACCGGATCGGCGCGGGTGTCGCCGACCTTCGTGACGGTGCGTTCTTGTAGCGCGCGCAGGAGCTTCACTTGCAGCGAGGCGGGCATCTCGCCCACCTCGTCGAGGAAGAGGGTCCCGCCGTGGGCCGCCTGGAACCGGCCGAGGCGGGTCGCCACCGCGCCGGTGAACGACCCCTTCACGTGGCCGAAGAGCTCCGACTCGAGGAGCGGCTCTGGGATGGCCGCGCAGTTCACCGCGACGAAGGGGCCGGCGGCGCGGCCCGAGCGGCGATGGATCTCGCGCGCGACGATCTCCTTGCCGGTGCCGGTCTCGCCGGAGACGAGGACGGAGATGTCGGTCCCCGCCACCTTGTCGATGCGCCGGTAGACCTCGCGCATCGACGCGCCCGCGCCGATGAGGTCGCCGTACTGCTTCGAGGAGACCGCCTCCTTGAGGGCGACGTTCTCGCGGCGCAGCGAGTCGAGCAGGAGGGCGTTCTGGACGAGGAGCGAGGCCTGCCCCGCGAAGACGGTGAGCACCTCCAGCGCGCGGTCGTCGAACAGGGAGACGACGTTGTCGTTCCCCACGTAGATCACGCCGAAGACGTCGCCCTTCTGCATGAGCGGGGCGCACATCACCGAGCAGAGCTTCAGGTTCACGACCGAGGAGGACCCCGACCACTCGGCGTCGTGCAGGGCGTCGGCGACGACGATGGGGCGCCGCGTCTCCACGACGCGCTGGACGATGGAGTCGGACACCCGCTCGAGGGCGCCCTCGATGGTCTCCCGGGCGACGTTGCGCGCGGCGCGCACGCTCGGCTCGCCGTCCTCGAGGAGGATGAGGAACCCCTTGTCGGCGTGGGTCACCTCGAGCAGCGCGTCGAGGAGCTCGTCGAGCAGGCGCGGCACGTCGGTGGCGCCGAGCAGCCGCTCCGAGAAGCGCACGAGGGCGTCGAGCGCCACGGTCCGCTGCACCGCCTGCGCCCGGCCGGGCGCGCCCGCGCGCGGCGCGGGGTCGAAGAAGAGCTCCGTCGCGCCGACGCGGATCCGGTCGCCGGGGCCGAGGCGCCAGGTGGCGCGGCGCTTGCCGTTCACCGTCATGTCGGCGTCGTGGGCCGCCGCGTTGTAGTCCTTCCCGTCGAAGTGGATGTGGAGGGCGGTGCGCGCGAGGGCGGGGTCGGGGACGGCGACGTCGTTCTCGGCGTCCCGGCCCACGCTGGTGATGCGCTTCACGAGCGCGACCTCGCGCTCGCCGCCGTCCGGGCTCTTGACGATGAGCGTGGCCATCAGAACGTCCACCCGAGCTTCACCGCGCCCCCCGCCTCGCCCGGCGTGATCTCGGTCTCGATGCGGGGGACGTAGGAGCGGTGGGCGTCCCAGACCCCGTAGCCGTAGAGCGCCCAGAACAGGCCGGCGGAGACGTACTTCACCGCGTCGATCTGGCCGAGCAGCGTGCGGTCCGAGTCGTTGTACGGCGGGCGCGAGCAGCCGGGCTGGCCGAAGGTGCAGGTGCGTGACCCGTCCTCCGCGATCTGGTTGTGGAACAGGATGGAGGCGACGTTCACGAGGCCGAGGACGAGCTGCCCCGCCGCGATCGCGGTGCCCTTGGCGCGATCGCCGTTCTGGAACTGGCCGGCGCCGAGCGGCATCCAGTTGAAGAGGTAGATCCGCTCCTCGACCCGCACGATCTTGGTGGGCGGGCCCGCGCGCGCCGCCTCGGCGGCGAGCAGCTTCCGGCGCGCGTCGTCGGCGAGCCGCTCCTGCTCGCGCAGCTCCTTGCGGCGCTGGCGGAGGGGCGCGAGGGCGGGCTCGTGCTCGCGCTTCACGCGGTCGAAGAACTCCACGATGGGCGGCGGGACGAGGAACGCGTCGAGGGCGTAGTCCGGCTCGACCGAGAGCAGGTTCACGAAGGCGGCGCGCGCCGCGGCGGTGTCCCCGAGCTGGAACTCGGCGATGCCCAGCATGCGGTAGGCGTCCACCGCCTCCGCGTCGGTCAGCTTCGGGTCGCGCGAGAGGAGCTGGTGCACGGCGCCCGCCGCCTCGGCGTACGCGCCGAAGTCGAGCCGGTCCTTCGCGCGCTTCAGCTCGGGCGGGGCCGCGAGGGCCAGGGCGAGCAGGAGAGGGATCACGGCGACTCCTCCGCCCCGGGACCGGGGACGATCGTCTCGGCGCCCGCGCGCAAGGTCACCCGCACCTCGCGGCGCGGCTGGCCGGGCGGCTCGAGCGCCACCCGCGCCTGGGCCTCGTACGGCGTCTCGCCGCCGGCGGGGATCGCCGCGGGGAGGGGGGCCCGCTGCGAGTCGCCCGCCGTGCCGATGAGCTGCCCCTCGACGAACACCCGGGTGGCGGGGTCGCCGTCCACGCGGAGCCGCGCCGGGCGCGGCTCGAGGGGCACGCGCAGCTCGCCCGCGCGCTGGGCCTCCTCGGCGGTGATGGTGCGGACGAACGGGACGCAGCAGGCGTGCTCGATCTGGATCACGTGCCCCCGTCCCGGCGCGAGGGAGAACCGGACGAGCTGCGCGCCCTTCGCGACCTCCACGCCGTCCAGCAGCGCGCGCTGGGCGTACGGGCGCACGTGCACCGCGAGGCTCGCGAGCGTCTCGCCGTGGGCCGCCGCCGGCGCCGCGGCAGGGGCAGGGGCCGGCGCCACCTCCGCGGGGGCGGCGGCCGGCGCCGGGGCCTCCGCGGCGGGGGCCTCCGGCGGGGCCGCGGCCGCCGGGGGGAGCGCGGGCGGCGGCGGCGCGGCGCGAGGGAGGAGGATCGCCACCCCGGCGGCGAGGCCGAGCGCCGCGAGCGCGCCGCCGGTCCAGGCGAGGGCGCGCCGCACCCGGCGCCGGCGCGAGAGCCGGGCGAGCTTCGCCGCGACGAGCGCGTTCTCCGGGTCGAGGGCGAGCACGCGGTTGTAGAACCCGAGCGCGCGCGCGGCCGCGCCCTCCGCGAGGGCGCCGTCGCCGAGCGCGACGAGCGTCGCCACGGCCCGCGCCGGGAACGCGGCCTTGAAGGCGGGGGGGTCGCGCAGGAAGTCGAGGAGCGCCTCGTCCGGCCGCTCGAGCCCCACCTGCGCCAGGATCCGGTCGAGCCCGTCCCGGACCTCCGCGGCGCTCGCGGGGCGCCGCGCGGGATCGACGGCGAGGCAGGCGGCGACGAGGTCCGCGAGCGGATCGGGGACGCGCGGGTCGGCGGCGCGGGGGTCCTCGTAGTCTCCCTCGAGCACGCGGCGGAGGATCGCCGTCGGGTTCGGCGCGGAGAACGGCAGGGCGCCCGTCGCGAGCCAGTAGAGGATGGTGCCGAGCGAGAAGAGGTCGCTCCGGGCGTCCGCGTCCTTCCCCTCCACGATCTCGGGGGCCATGTGGTGCGGCGAGCCGACGAGCGCGCCGGTCATGGTCATCCGCTCGTCCGAGGCCAGGATCCGCGCGATCCCGAAGTCGGCGAGCTTCAGCGCGGGGGCGTCGCCCTCCTTCACGAGCACGTTCTCGGGCTTCAGATCCCGGTGGATCACCCCGGCCGAGTGGGCGTGGACGAGCGCGTCGGCGAGGCCGCGGCCGACGAGCATCCCGACCTCCGGGTAGCCGAAGCCGACCTCCTGCGCGAAGCCCCGGAGCGTGCGGCCGCGCACGAGCTCCGTGACGAGGTAGCTCTCGACGGCCGCGTCGCCGGCGTAGTCGTAGATCTCGACGATGCCGGGGTGGGCGAGCCGCGCCACCGCCCGGGCCTCGCGGGAGAAGCGGGCGCGAGACTCCTTCGCGGCGGCGAGGTGCGGGTGCAGGAGCTTCACCGCGACCTCGCGATCGAGGGCCGTGTCGCGGCCGCGGTAGACCACCGCCATGCCGCCGCTGCCGATCTGCTCGAGGAGCTCGTATCTCCCCAGCATCCGGATCACGCCGCTCCCCCGATTCACCAGAGCTCGCAGGCCCGGGGCCGTGGCCGGCCGGGCCTACCTCGTCGCACGCGTTCAAGTCGGGACCGCCGCGAACCGCGACATCGGTGGCGTGCCCTAGCGGGTCACTATGACACGGGCGCCCGGGCTCGGCCACTCCGCATGCGCCGGTCCGCAGGCGGCGGGATGCCGGGCGCGCGGGGTCACCAGGCCCGGAGGGCGCCGCCGCCGGACCCCGGCAGGAGGCGCTCCGCCACGAGGGCGCGGATGGTCGCCGCCACGCCCGCGGCGGAGTCGGGGTGGCGCGGGCGCCAGCCGAGCGAGGCGAGCCGGGAGGTGTCGTAGTAGTGGTCCGCGCTCAGCCAGAGGAGCGCCTCGCGGTCGACGCGGGGCGGGAGGCCGGGGGCGATCCCGGCGGCGGCGGCGAGCCGGGTCCAGCGCTCCGCGAGGCGCGCGTTCAGGCGGTCGAGGAGGGCGCGGTCGGGGACGTGCCCGAGGAGCGCGAGGAGCGCCCCCGCGAGGCGCGGGAAGGCGGGCAGCACGCGCCCGGTCTCGTAGCCCAGGGCGGCGAGCGCCGTGGCGAGGTGCTCCGCGAGCGGCAGCGGCGCGTCGTCGCCGACGTTGAAGGCGCGCCCGACCACGTCGCGATCGTCCTCGTGCCGGACGACATGGGCCACGGCGCCCGCGAGGTCCTCGACGTGGACGAGGTGGGCGACCGGCCCGCGCCGCAGGATCGGGACGCGCCGCCGGCGCTGGTTGAAGAGCGCGACGAGGGCCACGGCCCGCACCGCGCCGCCGCGCAGGCCGGCGCCGTAGAGGATCGTCGGGCGGAGCACCGTGAGCGGCGCCCCCTTGCGGAAGGCGGCCCAGCTCGCCTGCTCGGCGCGCCAGCGGATCCGCTCGTGGGCCGTGCGCGGCGCCTTCAGCTCCCCCTCGCGGCAGGGGAGGTTGCGGGGCGTGCCGTAGACCGCGGTGCTGGAGACGTGGACGAGCCGGCGCGCGCCGGCCTCGCGCGCGAGGCGGGCGGCCGCGCCGGCGGCGGCCGCCTCGAGGCTCGCGCGGAGCCGCTCGTCGAGCTCCACGGGCGTCCGCAGCCCGAGGTGGACCACCGCCTCGGCGGCGGGGACGGGTCCTTCGAGCTCGATGCGGCCGTCCCGCCCGACGGGCGCGCGCCGCACCTCGAGTCCCTCGGCGCCGAGCGCCGCCGCGACGGCGTCGGCGACGCCGCCGGGAGCACCGACGAGGAAGGCGAGGCGGCCCACCCCGCGAGCCTAGCAGCGGGGCGGCCGCGGGTCCCCGGCCCCGGAGGGCCGCGGCGGTGCGCCTCCGGGCGCGCCGCTAGACGCGGACCTCCTCGGGCTTCTTCGAGGGCGGCGGCTTCTTCTCGCCCTCCGGCTCGGGCGTGGGCGGGGGCTTGCGGCCCACCGGGTTCTCCTCGAGGGCGGCCTTGAGGACGTCGTCCATGTGCGCCGCGAAGACGAACTCCATCTCCTTGCGCGCCTGCTCGGGGACGTCCACGAGGTCCTTCTCGTTGCGGGCCGGCATGATCACCCGCTTGATGCCGGCGCGGTGCGCGGCGAGGACCTTCTCCTTGATGCCGCCCACCGGCAGGACGAGCCCGCGGAGCGTGACCTCGCCCGTCATCGCGACGTCGGAGCGGACGCGGATGCCGGCGAGGAGCGAGACGAGGGCGGTGAGGATGGTCACGCCCGCGCTCGGGCCGTCCTTGGGGATCGCGCCGGCCGGGAAGTGGATGTGGATGTCGGTGCGCTCGAGGAAGTTCGCCGGGATGCCGAGCGTGTCGGACTTCGAGCGCAGGTACGAGAGCGCGGCCTGCGCCGACTCCTTCATCACGTCGCCGAGCTGCCCGGTGAGGGTGAGCGACCCCTTGCCGGCCATCCGGGTGGCCTCGATGAACAGGATGTCGCCGCCCGCCGCGGTCCAGGCGAGGCCGGTCGCGACGCCGGGGATCTCGGTGCGCTCGGCGGTCTCGTTGTAGAACTTCTCCGGCCCGAGCATCTCGGCGACGTCGTTCTCGTCGATCTCGCGCTTCGCGCCCGCCGCCACCCTGCCGCTCGCGACCTCCACCGCGACCGCGCGGCAGACGTCGGCGATGCGGCGCTCGAGGTTGCGGACGCCGGCCTCGCGCGTGTACGCCATGATGATCTTGATGAGCGACTTCTCGGGGAGGACGATCGCCTCCGGCGAGAGCCCGTGCTCGCGGAGCTGCTTCGGGATGAGGTGGTTCTGCGCGATGTGGACCTTCTCCTCGAAGGTGTAGCCGGGCAGCTCCAGGATCTCCATGCGGTCCCGGAGCGGGCCGGGCACGGGGTCGAGCAGGTTCGCCGTCCCGATGAACATCACCTTGGAGAGGTCGTAGGGCAGGTCGAGGTAGTGGTCGGAGAAGCTGAAGTTCTGCTCCGGGTCGAGCACCTCGAGGAGCGCCGCCGAGGGATCGCCGCGGAAGTCCGCCCCGAGCTTGTCGATCTCGTCGAGCATCATGACCGGGTTCACCATCCCGGCCTTCTTCATGGACTGGATGATCCGGCCGGGGAGGGCGCCCACGTAGGTGCGCCGGTGGCCGCGGATCTCGGCCTCGTCGCGCACGCCGCCGAGCGAGAGCCGCACGAACTTGCGCCCCGTGGCGCGCGCGATGGACTGGCCGAGGGAGGTCTTGCCGACGCCGGGCGGCCCCACGAAGCACAGGATCGGGCCGCGCATGTCGTTCTTCAGCTTGCGCACCGCCAGGTACTCGAGGATCCGCTTCTTGATCTTCTCGAGGCCGTAGTGGTCGGCGTCGAGGATCTGCCGCGCGTTCGCGATGTCGAGGTTGTCGTCGGTCCGCTTCGACCAGGGCAGGTCGGCGATCCAGTCGAGGTAGGTGCGCGCGACGGTGTACTCGGAGCTCGCCGTCGGGATCGACTTGAGGCGGTTGAGCTCCTTCTGCGCGACCTTGTCGACCTCGGGCGGGAGCCCGGCCTTCTTGAGCCGCTCGGCGAGCTCGTCCAGCTCCTCCTCCTCCTCGCCGAGCTCGCCCAGCTCCTCCTTGATCGCCTTGAGCTGCTGGCGCAGGTAGTACTCGCGCTGCGTCTTCGACATCTCGCCCTTCACGGCGGAGTCGATCTTGTTCGACAGCTTCAGGATCTCGCGCTTGCGGTTGAGGAGCTCGAGGACGAGCTTCATCCGCGCCTTGAGGTCCACCGTCTCGAGGACCTGCTGCTTCTCCTCGATCGTGACGTCGACGTTCGCGGCGATGAGGTCGGCGAGGTGGCCGGGGTGGGTGATCGACTCGACGAGCTCGGTCGCGGCGGCGGGGAGCTCGGGCATGAGCTCGATCACCTCGCGGGCCAGCTTCTTGAGGTTGATGGCGAGGGCCTCGACCTCGACGTCGTCGGCGACGGTCTTGCCGTCCTCGACCGGGTCGACCCGCGCCTTGAGGTACGGCGACTCCTGCACGAGCTCGAGCACCTTGAAGCGCGCGAGCCCCTGGACGACGAGCGAGTAGTTGTCCTCGCCCATCTTGAGGAGCTTCACCACCCGCGCGACCGTCCCGACCGTGTACAGGTCGGCCGCGCCGGGGTCTTCCTCCTCGGCCCGCCGCTGGGTCACGACCCCGATGACCTGCTCGTCGCGGACCGCGTCCTTGATGAGGGCGATCGTCTTCTGCCGGCCGACCGCGAGCGGGAGCACGCCCCCCGGGAAGAAGACCGAGTTCCTGAGCGGCAGGATGGGCAGGACCGCGGGGATGTCCTCCTTGGAGATGAGTCCGGGAGGCGCCACCATCGCAGGGGCCACCTGTGCGCCCGCCGCGCCCTTCTTTTCCTTCTCGGACATCGCCGTCTCCCTTCCCGTCGCCCTGGGATAACCGTTCCACGCGAAGCTTACCAACAAAACCGGCCGGGCTTGCGGGCAGTTGAGGGCCGCCCCGGCGAGCGGAGCGAGGCGCCCCGCCGCGCGCCCCGCCGCTCATTCCTCGTTCAGGGCGGTCTGCCCCGGCCGCGGGATCGTCTTCCCGTCCGGCTCGCCGCCCGGCCCACCGGGGTCCGACCTGACGGGCCCCTCGGAGGGCGCCCACAGGCCGGAGCGGCGGTCGTCCTCCCCGCTGCCGGAGACGTGCCCGCTGCGCGGAGGGATCTGCTGCGGGGCGGTGTCCGGCCCCTCCTCCGGGGACCACGCGTGCTTTCGTGTCATGCCCCTCCTCAATAAGACGCGCTTCCGCGACGGCAAGTTCGTGGCCACCGTGCGGCCCGTGCGTGCGGTCGAGCTCCTGGTCGCGGCTGGGGCGCTCCTCGGGGTGCTCGTGGCCCTCGCGCGGCGCGCCGGCCGCGCCGGCGCGCGCCGCGCCGAGGCGGCCGCGCTGGCCCTCCCGGCGGCCCTCGGGGACGCCGTGCTGCTCCTCGACGGGGAGGGGCGCATCCTCTCCGCGAACGACGCCGCCGCCGGGCTCGCCGGGCGGGCGCTCGTCGGCGAGCCGGTCGCCGCGCTCGGCGAGGACCTGCGCGTCCTCGCGAGGGGCCTCGCGCGCGGTCCCGCCTCCGGGACCGTGGCGCTCGCGCCGCCCGGCTCGCGCGCGCGGGCCGCGCTCGCGCGCGTCTCGAGCCGCCCCGCGCGCGACCTCGTGGTGCTGCGCCCCGAGGCCCCGGCGCAGCGGCCGCCGCCGCTCCCGTCGAGCCCGCCACCCCCGGCGACCCCGCTCCCGGAGCCCGCCGAGGCCAGGGCCGCCCTCGCCGCCACGGCCGCCGCGGTGCGCGAGCCGCTCGCGCGCGCCGGACGCGCCGCGTCGCTCCTGCGCCTCTCCGCGCCGCCTCTCGGCGCGCGCCCCGCCGCCGCGCTCGGGGCGATCGAGGAGGCGCTCGAGGAGGCGGGCCGGCGCGTCGCGGCGCTCGCCGCCGCGGGGCAGCCGGGCCAGCGCCGGGCGCTCGACCTCTCCGCGCTCGTCGAGGACGTGGTGCGCGCGGCGTCGCCGCCGCACGGGGTGCGGGTGCGCGCCGACGTGGCGCCCGCGCGCGCCCTCGGCGACGACCGGCCGCTGCGCGCCGCGCTGCGGGAGGTGGTCCGCTGCGCCGCGGCGCCCCTGTCGGGCGGGGACGAGGTCGTCGTCTCGGTGCGGGACGACGGGGGCGCGCCGAGCGTGGTGGTGGTCGCGCCGGGCGCCCCCGCGCTCGCGCCGCTCGCCCGCGCCCTCCTCGCGCCGCACGGCGTGCGCGTGGACGAGCTGCCCGCGCGCGGCGCCGCCGGGCGCCTGCGTCTCGTGCTCCCGGCGGCGCCCGCCGCGCCCGCCGGCGCGACCGCCGACGCGCTCGCGCCGGCGTGAGGAAACGTGCGCGCGTGTGGCGCGTTCGGTTTGACGCGGCGCGGACGGGCCGATAGCATCCCCGCGTTTTCGACGCAGTCCACCGACGGGAGCCCGCATCGTCCGCCTCGGCCACATCAGCGATCTCCACGTCGCCGATCGCGCGCGCTACCCGCGGAACGGCTTCACCGCGAAGGACTGCGAGCGCCACTCCACGCGCCTCGCGAAGGGGCTGCTCGACGCGCTGCGGGAGGTGGACGTCGACCACCTCGTCGTCACCGGCGACGTGACGTTCTCCGGTGAGCCGCCCGAGTTCGAGCGCGCCGCGGACCTCCTCCGCCCCTTCGCCGACGCGGGGAAGCTCACCGTCGTGCCCGGCAACCACGACGTCTGGACCGAGGAGTCGGTCGAGACCGGCCGGTTCCTGCGCGTGCTCGGGCCGGACGGGAAGGGGATGCGGCGCGCCGCGCCGAGCTACCCCCACGTCGTGCCGCTCGGCGACGAGGTCGTCCTCGTGGCTCTCGACAGCGCCCGCTTCGGCGAGGACCCGTGGACGACGCCGGGCCGCCTCGGCTCGGAGCAGCTCCGCGCCGCGCGCGCGCTCGCGCGCGAGCACTCGAAGCTCGGGCGGGCGGTGCTGCTCGCCTTCCACCACCACGTGGTCCTGTCGCCCGAGCGCGTCGCGTCCGACGCGCGGGTCGCGCGCATGCCGCTCGCCGACGCCGACCAGGTGGTGCGGCTCGTCGCGGAGCAGCCCATCGCCGCGGTGCTGCACGGCCACCGCCACACCGCGTTCCGCGTCGACCTGCCCGGCTCCGCCGGGACGACGCCGGTGCTGTGCGCGGGATCCGCCTCGCGCGTCGCCGACGAGCCGGTGCGGCGGGCCCGGGCGTACGTCTACGAGATCGATCGCACCGGCGTCCGCAGCGTCGAGGCGCTGGTCGCCGGCACGGAGTGACCCCATGCGAAAGCTCCTCTTCGTCGCCCTGCCCGCCGGGCTCGCGATCCTCCTCGCCGTCCAGCTCGTCTCGGCCTTCCGCACGCGCGGCGAGGCGAGCGAGGCCAGGCTCGAGCGCGCGCGCCTGAAGCGCGACTTCACCGAGCGCGCCGGGATCGCGACGGCCGTCCCGGCGGACCGCCTCCCGGAGTGGCAGGCGGAGGTGAGCGCGCTCTCGCGCTGGTACTTCGAGGAGCTGCAGGCCATCCGGAACCGGCACCCCCTCGAGCCGGCGCGGCCGAGCGGCGTCGAGGCGGCCGCCGCCGAGCAGAAGGGCAAGCTCAAGAAGGAGCAGCAGGACCAGCTCGAGGACTTCCAGAAGTACGCCGAGTCCCGGCTCGGGCTCCTGAAGGACGGCGCGTACGCGCCCGTCGCGTCGGCCCAGGCGGAGGGCCTCCGGCTGGACCTCGTCGCGATCGCGCCCGGCCCGGCGCCCGAGGGGGCCCCGGGCCTGCGCGTCGACTTCGCGCTCTGGGGCGCCCCGCGCTACCTCGAGCGCGAGCGGGCCAGCGAGCGCACGGTGACCCGCAACGTCGTACCCGTCGCGTTCAAGCGCATCGCGTTCCGCTTCCTCGACCCGGCCGGCAAGCTCTACGGGGAGATGAACGGAGCGGGGGAGCCCTACCAGAAGCTCGCCGACCCGGAGCGGTTCGTGGACGACTTCCCGCCCGGCGTCCTCTTCGGCACCTGGTGGATCGAGCTCTTCCCGCGCGAGGCGGCCACCGTCGAGCTCGAGCTCGCCGCGGACCTCCGCGCGCCGAGCGGCGCCGTGCGGCCCGCGACGTTCACGGCCAAGCTGCCGGTGCCCGAGGGCTGGAAGCTGCCGCCGGGCGCGACCTACCAGGCCGACGTGCGCGAGGCGGCGCCGTCGCCGTAACGGCCTTGCCGGGCGAGGGGAAGAAGCCGGCGAGACGGCCCGCGCGCGGCCGCGCCGGGGTATCGCGCGCGCTCCCGGATCCGAAGGGGGACGCGCCGCTCGAGGAGCTCTCGCGCGACGCCCTCTCGGTCTTCCTCTACGTGGCGCTCCTCCCGGAGGAGGCGCGCGAGATCGTGAAGGAGCTCGGGGTGTCGGTGCCCGGGTTCCGCACCGAGCGGCTCTCCGACGTCGAGCTGTGCGACGTCATCGCGGACGAGATCCGCGCGGCGCCGGCCACCCGCGCGCGGGTCGTCGACAAGCTGCGGGCGGCCTTCGGCGGCATGCCCGTCCCGGACGTCCCGCTCGACGCGGCGGGCGCCGACGACCTCCTCGCGGTGGGCAGCTCCGAGCACGGGCTCACCTTCGCGCTCTGGCGCGTGCTCGCCGATCCGGACCCCGGCGTCCGCGCCCGGGCCGCGCCGGTGCTCGAGAAGCTCGTGAAGGACACCTACGGGCCGGCCCCGAAGGGCGCCCGGCCCCGCGAGGGCGACGCGGCGGAGCGCGCCGCGGCGCTCGAGGAGAAGGTCGCGGAGCGGGAGCGGGCGCTCGAGCGGGAGCGCGCCGAGGCGCAGGCGCGCCTCGACTCGGCGCGGCGCAAGGGGGAGGACCAGCGCGAGAAGCTCCAGGCGTGGCTCAAGGAGGCGCGGGCCCGCGAGGCGCAGGCGGTGGAGGAGGCGGCGCGCGCGCGCGAGGCCGCCGAGGCGGCGCAGCGCGGGCGCGAGCGGGCCGAGGCGGCCCTCGCGCAGGCGCAGTCCTCCGACGCGGCCGCCGACGCCCAGCGCGCGCGGGCGCTCGCGCGGGAGCTGCAGGCGAAGGTGGCCACCCTCGAGGCGCGGGAAGCGCGGCTCGCCGAGCGGCTGGAGGAGGCGGAGGCCCGCGCCCGGGCCCGGCCCGAGCCGGAGCGGCCGGCGCCGGCCCCGGTCGCCCCCGAGGTCGAGGAGCCCGAGGAGGCCCCGGCGACGTGGCTCATGCCGGTCTACACCCGCGAGTTCTACGACTCCCTCGAGGGCTGGGATCGTCGCATCCAGCGCGCCGCGTTCAAGCAGGCGAACCTGCTCGCGCAGGACCACCGCCACGGATCCCTGCGGGCGCTCCCGCTCGAGGGGCTGCCCGGCTACTACCGCGTGCGGGTGGCGACGGACGTGCGGCTCCTGTACCGGCGCGGGGAGCGCCAGAACACGATCGAGATCCTGTCCCTGATCGACCGGGAGGACCTCGACCGCTACGTGCGCCAGGCGAAGACGCGCTGATCCGCTACTCGAGCCCCTCGAGCGGCTCGGGCTCGGTGCGGCCGATCTCGCCCGGCTCCGGGCGTACCTCCGGGCGCCTCCCGCGGCGCCCCCTCGCGCGTGGATCCTCCGCCGCCGAGAGCTCCTTGCCGGCGGCGAGGAGCTGCGCCCACGCCTCCGGCGTCGGGCTCTTGCGCGCCGACTCCAGCGCCTCCCGGTACGCCTTCCGCGCGGCGTCCAGACGGGCATTCCCCTTCGGCATTGCGTCCCCCTCGCAGCGTCGGAGTCCAGTGGGACTCCTGCCGCAAGATAGGCGCGGTGTCGTAGGCGGACGCAGCCCCTCATGGAGCCGCACCTGCCCGATGGATCGAGCGCCCGCCGCGCCGCCCGCCGTGCCGACGGACGGCGGGAGGGGCGGAGGGGGATCAGGCGAGCTTGCGGTAGACGCCCACCACGACGCCCAGGATCATCGTGCTGCGGAAGTCGGACTCGCGGACGTAGATGGGCGCCATGCGCGGGTTCGACGGCTGGAAGCGCACGCGGTCGCCCTCGAAGTAGACGCGCTTCACCGTCGCCTCCTCGTCGATCATGGCGACGACGATGTCGCCGTCCTCGGCGTGGAGCTGCTTCTTCACGAAGACGTAGTCGCCCGTGAGGATCCCGTCCCCGATCATCGAGTCGCCCTGCACGCGCAGGCCGTAGACCTTCTTGTTCGTGCCGAGGAGGAACGCGTCCAC
Organism: uncultured delta proteobacterium; assembly: GCA_963737085.1. Taxonomy (GTDB): domain Bacteria; phylum Myxococcota; class Myxococcia; order Myxococcales; family Anaeromyxobacteraceae; genus Anaeromyxobacter. Next base: position 774,533 of record CAVTRR010000008.1, on the reverse strand, counting down.
CTGGACGGTGTCCTCGATCCGCTCCTGCGCGAGGATGGGCTGGCCCGCGGCCACGCGGCCGACGATGGGGATCTCGACGAGCCGGCCGCTCGCCCTGGCGGCGGCGCGGGCGAACGACACGACGTTGCCGGCCCGCGGGGCGGAGCCCTCCACCGCCTCGCGCGCGCGCTCGGTGGGGATGAGCGCCCGGGACTTGGCGGGGTCGCGGGTGAGGAAGCCCTTGCGCTCGAGCGCCTTGAGGTGGTCGTTCACGCCGTTCGTGGAGCGGATGTCGAGGGCCTCGCCGATCTCGCGGATCGTGGGCGGGTACCCGGCGTCCTCTATCTGCCGGGCGATGAAGCGGAGCACCTCGAGCTGCCGGTCGGTGAGTCCGATCATGCGGCCTTCCTCCTGAACATCGGTGTACCGCACATCGGTATACTGACACGGCGTTCAGAAGGCAAGAATCCGGGACGCCGCTACCGTCCGCCCGTGCCGCCCAGCCTGCCCGCCGCGATCGGCCTGGGGCTCCGCGCCCTCCGGCGCGAGCCGTGGCTCCTCCCGGTCGGCGCGGTCGTGGCCGCGGCCCGGCGCGCGGCGGGCTGGCCCGCCCTCGCGGTGGCGGCGATCGTGGTGGCGCGGGCGGCGCTCGGCGCGCTCGCGGAGCGGCCGCTCGAGCCGGGCGCGGCCTTGGACGCGGCGCTCTCCGCCCTGCGCGCCCCGCGCCTCCTCGCGCTCGTCGCCGGGCTCTGGCTCGCCGGCGCGCTCCTCGCGGCGGCGCTCCGCGTCGCGTGGCTCGCGGGCGCGCTCCCGACGCTCGGCGGGGCGATGGCCGGCGCCGGCCGGGCGCCGCGCTTCGCCGCCGGGGTGGCGTTCGGGTTCCCGGCGGTCCTCGCCACCGCGGCCCTCGCCTTCGTCGCCGAGACGGCGGCGGCCCTGTTCTCGGCCACGCTCGCCCTCGCGGCCCTGCGCGTCGCGGTGCAGGCCGCGGGCGGAGGGGCGGCCCTCGCGGCGGCGGTCGCCCTCGCCGCCACCGCCGCGGTCGCCGTCCCCGTCGCCGTCGGCGCCGTGACGGACGCGGCGGTGGCCCGCGCGGCGGTCCTGCTGGAGGCGCCCGGGCGCGCGTTCGCCGCGGCCACGCGCCGGTTCCTCGCCCGGCCGGGGACGTTCGTGCTGGCCGCGCTCGCCTTCGCGGTCGCCTCGGCCGCGGGGCCCGCGGCGGTAGAGGCGGCCGGCGGGATCGCCACGGGCTTCGCCGCGGACGCGCCCGCCGTGCTGCGCGCCGGCCCTCACCTCCTGGTGGCGGCCGCCGCGCTCCTCGCCGCCGCCGCGCTCGATCTCCTCTGGCTCGCGGCCATCTCGGCGCTGGCGTGCGCCGGCGGCGCGGACCGCTGAGCGGCCCGGGTCAGCGCCGCAGCCAGCGCCGCAGCGAGATCTTCCGCATGCGCAGGGTGGCCACGTGGTACGTCGCGGCGCTCGCCGAGAGGACCGCCGCCGCCGCGAGCGCGCCCCCGCCGAGCCAGAAGTTTCCCCCGCCGCCCAGGACGAGGAGCCCGCCGACGGTGAGGGCCGCCGCGAGGAGCCCGAGGTAGAGCATGACGCCGAGGGCGCGGACGTGCCCCCCGACGCGCTCCACGTCCTCGGACGCGACGTTCACGCGGAACTTCCCGGCCTCGAGGTCGACCAGGATCTGCGAGAGCTGGGCGGGGACGTCCTCGGCGAGCCCCTGCAGCTTGAGGAGCGACTTCATGAACGCCGACGAGGCGTCGCTCGGGTTGAAGCGCGCGAGGAGGAGCTCCTTCGCGTAGGGGAGGCCCACCTCGAGGATGTCGAGGCGGGGATAGAGGCGCCGGATGATCCCCTCGACGGCGATGGAGGCCTTGGCGAGGACCGCGTACTCCTTCGGGATGCGGATGCGGTGGCGGACGGCGAGGTCGAGCAGGTCGCGGAGCAGCGTGGCCGTGCGGATCTCGTCGAGCTTCAGCCCGATGTAGCGGTCGAGGATGTGCCGGATGTCGTCCCGGAACTCGGCGATGGGCGAGTGCTCGTCGGGCACGCCGATCCGGTTGAGCACGCGGGCCACCGACTCGGGGTCGCGCAGCGCCACCGCCACGATGAGGGTGACGAGCGCGTCCTGCTGGATGCGCGAGAGCCGCCCCACGAGGCCGAAGTCGAGGAGCGCGATGCGGTTCCCGGGGAGGACGAGGATGTTGCCGGGGTGGGGATCGCCGTGGAAGAGGCCGTCCTCGAAGAGCTGGCGGAAGGCGGCCTCGATGACGTTGCGGGCCACCCGCTCGACGTCGAAGCCGCCCGCGGCCGTGACCTCGGAGACCTTCGTCCCCTCGACGTAGTCGAGGGTGAGCACGGTGGCGCAGGAGAGCTCGGCGTGGACCCTGGGGATGACGAGGAAGTCGCGGTCCCGCGCCGCGTCGCCCATGGCGATGGCGTTCCGCGCCTCGTTGCCGAAGTCGAGCTCCTCGTGCACGGTGCGGTCGAACTCCTCGATGATCCCGGTGGGCGTGTAGACGCCGGTCTCCTCGACCACCGCCTCGAGGAGCTTCGCGAGGTAGTAGAGGAGGGCGAGGTCGGCCTCGATCCGCTCGCGGATGTGCGGGCGCTGCACCTTCACGGCCACGAGGGCGCCGCCGTGCGTCCGGGCGCGGTGGACCTGCGCGATGGACGCGCTCGCGAGGGGCGCGTCGTCGAGCTCGGCGAAGAGCTCCGCCACGGGGCGCCCGAGGCCGCGCTCGATCTCGCCGCGGATCTCGGCGAGCGGCAGCGGCGGGCAGTCGTCCTGCAGCGCCTCGAGCTCCTCCACCCAGTGGGCGGGGAGGAGGTCCGGGCGGGAGGAGAGCAGCTGGCCGAGCTTCGTGAAGGTGGGCCCGAGCTCGGCGAGGAGCGCGCGGAAGCGCGCCGCGGTGTCGCGGTCGGCCGGCGGCAGCGGCTCGTTCGGCGGGAGCGCCGCGTCGCGGGGCAGCGCGTCCTTGAGCCGCGTGCGCGCGAGGTAGGCGCCGAAGCCGTGCTTCGCCACCGCCGCCGCGATCTGGCGCAGGCGGTTCAGATCCTGGAAGGCGCGCTCGAACACGTCCGCGGACTGTAGCACCCGGATCCCGGGGTCGCCACGGCGCGCCCGCGGCTGCCGGAGGGGCGTGGTAGAACCCTTCGCCCATGCCGGAGATCGCCCAGGCCGCGACCCCGATGATGCGGCAGTACCTCGAGACGAAGGCGCGGGTCCCCGACGCGATCCTCTTCTTCAGGCTCGGCGACTTCTACGAGATGTTCTTCGAGGACGCCCTCGCCGCCTCGGAGGCCCTCCAGATCACGCTCACCTCCCGCTCCAAGGGCGACGACCGGGTCCCGATGTGCGGGGTCCCCTACCACGCGGCGCGCGGCTACGTCGCGAAGCTGCTCGAGAAGGGGTTCAAGGTCGCGATCTGCGACCAGGTCGAGGAGCCCTCGCAGGCGCCCGGGAAGCCCGGCCTGTTCCGGCGCGAGGTGACCCGCATCGTCACGCCGGGCATGGTCCTCGACGACCAGGTGCTCGAGCCGCGCGAGGCGAGCTACGTGGGGGCGGTCGCGCTCGGGGAGGGCGGGGCCGCCGGGCTCGCGCTCCTCGACGCCTCCACGGGCGAGCTGCGGCTCGGCGAGGTCGCCGGCGACGCGCGGCTCGTGGACGAGCTCAGGCGGGCGGGGATCCGGGAGCTGCTCCTCGCCGCCGCGGCGGACCCGGCGCGCGCCGACGCGATCGCCTCGGCGGTGGGGGTCCCGGTGGCGCGCCGGCCCGACGCGGACTTCGAGCGCGCGGACGAGCGGCTGCGCCGCCAGCTCGGGGTGGCGAGCCTCGACGGCTTCGGCGTCGCGGGGCTGCCGCTCGGGAGCGCCGCCGCGGCCGCCGCGCTCGCCTACCTCGCCGAGACGCAGCGCGCGGCGCCGGTCCACGTGGATCGCGTCGCGCGGCTGCGCACCGACGACGTGCTCCTCCTCGACGAGGCGACGCGCACGAACCTCGAGCTCGAGCGGACGCTCTCGGGCGGCCGCCGGAAGGGGACGCTCCTGTCGGTGCTCGACCGCACCGTCACCGCGGCCGGCGGGCGGCGCCTCGCCGAGTGGCTGCGCTACCCGCTCGCCGACCTCGGCGGCATCGGGGCCCGGCTCGACGCCGTCGGCGAGCTCGCCGGCTCGTCCGTCGCGCGGGAGGACCTCGCCGCGGCGCTCCGCCCCGTGGCGGACGCGGAGCGGCTGCTCTCGCGCCTCGTGCTCGGGCAGGGCAACGCGCGGGACGCCAGGGCCCTCGCCGGCGCGCTCCTCGCGCTCCCGGCCCTCGCCGACCTCCTCGCCGCGCGCGCGGCGCCGCTCCTGCGCGGGGCCGCCGATCGGCTGCGCGGGCTCGAGCCGCTCGCGGCGGCGCTCGACGCCGCGGTCGCCCTCGAGCCGCCCCCCACGCTGCGCGAGGGCGGGCTCATCCGCCGCGGCCACTCCCGGGAGCTCGACGAGCTCGTCGCCATCGCCGAGGACGGCAAGGGGGTCATCGCCGCGCTCGAGGCGAAGGAGCGCGAGCGGACCGGGATCGGCTCGCTGAAGGTCCGCTTCAACAAGGTGTTCGGCTACTACATCGAGGTGACGAAGCCGAACCTCCACCTCGTCCCGCCCGACTACGAGCGGCGGCAGACGACGGTGGGCGGCGAGCGGTTCGCCACGGCGGCGCTGAAGGCGTTCGAGGAGAAGGTCCTCACCGCCGAGGAGCGGCGCTTCGCGCTCGAGCAGGAGCTCTTCGAGGCGGTGCGCGGCCGCATCGCCGGCGCCGCCCCGGCCATCCGCACCGCCGCCGACGCGGCGGCCTCGGCCGACGCGCTCCTCTCGCTGGCGCGGGCCGCGGCCGAGCGCGGCTGGGCCCGGCCCGAGGTGGACGGCTCGGAGGCGCTCGAGATCGAGGACGGGCGCCACCCGGTGGTCGAGGCGCTGCTGCCGGAGGGCCCCTCGGCCTTCGTGCCGAACGACGTGCGGGTGGTCTCGCGCGGCGAGGGCGCGCAGGCCGACGAGGCGGCGCTGCTCGTCGTCACCGGCCCGAACATGGCCGGCAAGAGCACCGTCCTGCGCCAGACGGCGCTCATCGCGCTGCTCGCGCAGATGGGCAGCTTCGTGCCCGCCCGGCGCGCCCGCGTCGGCGTCGTGGACCGGATCTTCACCCGCGTCGGCGCCTCGGACGACCTGGCGCGCGGCCGGTCGACGTTCATGGTGGAGATGACCGAGACCGCCGCGATCCTCCACAACGCGACGCGCCGCTCCCTCGTGGTCCTCGACGAGATCGGGCGCGGCACCTCCACCTTCGACGGCGTCTCGATCGCCTGGGCCGTGGCCGAGCACCTGCACGACGCGATCGGCTGCCGCACGCTCTTCGCGACGCACTACCACGAGCTGCAGGACCTCGCCCGGGAGCGGCCCGCGGTGCGGAACCTGACCGTCGCCGTCCGCGAGGTGGGCGACCGGATCGTCTTCCTGCGCAAGCTCGTGCAGGGCGGCGCGTCGCGGAGCTACGGCATCGAGGTGGCGAAGCTCGCCGGGCTGCCGGCGGAGGTGCTGGCGCGCGCGCGGGAGATCCTGCGCAACCTCGAGGCGATGGAGGTGGACGAGGGCGGCCACGCCGCGCTCGCCCGCGGCAGGCGGCGGCGCGCCGACGCGGCGAGCCAGCTCGGCCTGTTCGCGGCGCCCGCGGACCCCGCGGCGGCGGCGGTCGCGAAGGCGCTGCGCGCCCTCGACCTCGACGCCCTGCGGCCCCTCGATGCACTGAACCTGCTCGCGGGCTGGAAGAAGGAGCTCGACGGCTAGCGGCGAGGACAAAAGGAAAGGGGCCGGTCTCCCGGCCCCTCTCCGTCAATCGTGAAGCGCGATCGTTACGCCTTCTTGTGGCAGTCGGCGCACTTCTGCGGGCCCTTCTTCTCGGCCTTGTGGCACTCCTGGCAGACCTTGTGGGCGGCGTCCTTGTTCACGTCCTTGCCGATGCCCTTGATGTCGCCGCCCGCCTCCTCGGCGTGGCACTGCGTGCACTTCAGGGCCTTGTGCGTGTCGTGCTTGAACGTCACGGCGCCCGGCTTGGCCGGGAGGGTGAGCGGCGCGGCGGGGGCGTCGGCCGCGACCGCGTTCGAGGCGAAGGCGACGGCGACGGCGACGAAGAGTGCAGCGAAGGTCTTGTTCACGTGTCGTGCTCCTGATCTCGGGGGCGGACCAGCCCGCCCACGCTTCGGACGCGGGACTCTACTCGATATTCAAAAGGTCGCCATAAACAATCTTCGGGGGGGCACGGTGCGAGGGAACCCGTTTGCGAGTCCGTCTCACCAAGGGCCAAACCCGCCCGATCAGGCCATCTCCAGCACCGCCGAGACGAGCTTGTCGATGCCCGCCGCCACCGGCGCGATCCAGGGGCCGAGCATGTAGGCGGGCGTGGACACGAGCTCGAGCCGCTCGTCCACGAGGATGTCCTCGACCGCGCAATCGACGTGGCGGGCGCCCCAGGACTCGATGGCCGCCGCGGTGTCGCGGTCGTTGCCGATCGTGACCTTCACCTTGTCCGCGGCAAAGAGCCGCGCCGCGATCACCGGGGCGATGCAGATGTACCCCTGGGGCTTGCCGGCCGCGCGCATCTCGCGGGCGATGCGCTCGACCTCGGGCAGCACGCGCATGTTCCGCCCGTCCACGGCGAACGAGCACAGGTTCTTCGCGACGCCGTAGCCGCCCGGGAAGACGAGCGCGTCGAGGTCCCGCGCGGTCACCTTGGACAGCTCGGTGATCTGCCCGCGCACGATCCGGGCGGCCTCCGCGAGCACCCGGCGCTTCTCTCCCGCGGCGGGTGCGCCCTTCAGATGATCGACGACGTGCATCTGCTCGACGTCCGGGGCGAGCGCGACGAGCTTCGCGCCGCGGCGATCGAGCGAGAGGAGGGTGCAGGTCGCCTCCTGGATCTCGGCGCCGTCGAGGAACCCGCAGCCGGAAAGGACGACGCCCACGCGCTTCTGGGAAGCCATCGGAGACCTCCGTCTCGAGAGCACCGATGATACCGCCGAAAAATGGACTGCGATATCGAGGTGCACGACAGTGACGGCTCCATGGGCCGCTCACCGCTCGCCCTCGCGATCGCCCTCTCGCTCGCCGCCCCGGTCGGGGCCGGCGCCGCCTCGACGCAGCGCGCTGCCGCCGCGAAGGCGACCTCGCGCGGCCGCGCGGCGCCCGCCCCGCGCGCTCGCGCGCAGGCGGCGCGGCGGAGGCCGCCCGCGGCGCCGACGCTCGCCGAGGCGAAGGCGGCGATGACGGCCCTCATGCGGGACCGGACGAAGCGGCGCTTCCACCACAACTGGGAGCGCGCCATCGCGGGGCTCCTCAAGGCGGCGCGCGGGCGCGACGCCGCGGCCGCCAACCTCGAGGCGGCCCGCGCCCGCTACGCGCTCTACCGCTGGTCCGCGAACGAGGTCGATCGCGAGAAGGCCCTCGTGCTCGCCGCGCGGGCGGAGCGGCGGGGCGCCCGGGACGCCGGCGCGTTCGCGAGGGCGATCCGGCGCGAGGCGGGCGAGGATCGCCCGGCGCGCCCCTCGACGACGGCGCGCGGCGCGCCCCCGCGCCCGGAGGTGGAGGAAGAGGCGACGCCGGAGCCCGCCCTCGAGAACGCGCTCGCGGACCTCTCCGCCGCGGACGCCGCGCCGGCGCTGCCGCTCGGCAGCGACCGCGGCGCCGGGGCGGCGCGCGTCACGGAGGTGCGGACCTGGTCCTCCGACGACTACACGCGCGTCGCCGTCTACCTCTCGCACTGGGTCGGCTGGAACAAGTTCGAGCTCCAGCCCGCGCCGGATCGCCCGCGGCGCATCGCCCTCGACTTCCGCCCGGCCGTGCTCGAGGGCGCGGCGCGCGCGCGGGCCGTCCCCGGCGTGCAGGTGGACCGGGTCCGGACGGCGCAGAACGACCCCGACACCGTGCGCGTCGTGCTGGACCTGCCCGGCGCCGACGGGGTGCAGGCGTTCGCCCTCGACGACCCGCCGCGCCTCGTCCTCGACGTCGGCACCCGGCGCGCCCGCCCCGAGGTCTCCCCCCCGGTCGCCGCGGCGGCCCCGGCGCGGCCCCCCGAGGCCGAGCCGCCCGCGGCGGCGGAGCCGGCGCCCTCTCCGGCTTCCCCGCCCGCGGAGCCGGCCCCCGCCGCCGCGTCCGACGAGGGCTCCGAGGAGCCGCGCGGACCCGTGCGCCGGGTGGTGGTGGACGCGGGCCACGGCGGGCACGACCCCGGCGCGATCGGCCCGCGGCGCGTGCGCGAGAAGGACGTCACCCTCGCCATCGCGCGGCGGCTCGCGAAGCGCCTCCGCGCCGACGGGTTCGAGGTGGTGCTCACGCGACGCGACGACCGCTACCTCGCCCTCGAGGAGCGGACCGCCATCGCCAACACCGCGCGCGGGGATCTGTTCGTCTCGATCCACGCGAACGCCCACCCGCGGCGGAACCGGGCGGGCGTGGAGAGCTGGGTGCTGAACGTCGCCGACGATCGCTACGCGTCGCGGCTCGCCGCGCGCGAGAACGGCCTCGATCTGGGCGGGGAGGGCGAGGCGGCGCGGATCCTCACCGACCTCGACGCGAAGGCGAGCGCCGGCGCGTCCGGGCGCCTCGCCCGGCTCGTGCAGCGCGAGGTCACCTCGGGCGTCCGCGCCCGCATCGGCGAGGTGCGGGACCTCGGGGTGAAGAGCGCGCTCTTCTACGTCCTGCTCGGCGCGCGCATGCCGGCCGTCCTCGTCGAGACCGCCTTCATCTCCAACCGCGACGAGGAGCGGCGGCTCGCGTCGGCGCGCTACCAGGACGAGGTGGCGGGCGGGATCGCGCGCGCCGTCTCCGCGTTCGCCGCGAGCGATCGGCACGTGGCCGCCCGGTAGCCCCCCGCGGGGCGGCTGCGGCGGCTCGACGCTATACTCCGCGCGGCATGATCCTCCCCGACTCCCCCGCGAGCCTCCCCGCCGCCGCGCCCTTCGAGTTCGAGGCGCGCCTCGCCGGGCTGCCGCCGCTCACCGGCGACCCGAAGGCGGACTTCGCGACGCAGCGACGGTTCGTCGAGGAGGTGCACCGGGGCGGCGCGAGCGGCCACACCGTGGTGCGCCTCGCGAGCGCCGCGATGGATCGCCTCATCGCCCTGCTCTGGGGGCGCGCCGCCGAGGACGCCGCCCGGGAGCGCAAGCCGTCGCCGGTGTCCCTCGTCGCCCTGGGCGGCTACGGGCGCCGAGAGCTGGCGCCGTTCTCGGACGTGGACCTCCTCTTCGTCCACGGCGGGCGCCAGCCGGACGCCTTCGTGAAGGCCGCGAGCGAGCGGCTCCTCTACGCGCTGTGGGACCTGAAGCTCGAGGTCGGCTACGCCGTCAGGAACCTCGCCGAGTGCGACCGGCTCGCCTCGGAGGACCACACGGCCCGCACGGCGCTCCTCGACCTGCGCCACCTCGCGGGCGACCGGGAGCTGTTCCGCGCCCTCGAGCGCGAGGCGCTGCACGGGCTGTCGCAGGCGAAGGTGGAGAAGTTCATCGCCGACAAGCTCGACGAGATGCGGACGCGGCGCGAGCGCTTCGGCGACTCGCTCTACCTGCTCGAGCCGAACGTGAAGGAGTCGGAGGGCGGGCTGCGCGACCTGCAGTCGGCGCTCTGGCTCGCCCGCGCGCGCTTCAAGGTGGCGGGCATCACCGAGCTGCTCTCCCGCGCCCTCCTCCCCGAGCGCGACATCCGCGACATGCGGCGGGCGCGCGACTTCCTCTGGCGCATCCGCAACGAGATGCACTACCTCGCGGGCCGCAAGTGGGATCAGCTCACCTTCGACGTCCAGCCGCAGGTCGCCGCGGCGATGGGCTACCTCGACGGCGAGCACGGCTCGGCGCTCGAGGAGTTCATGCGCCACTACTACCTCGCGGCGAAGACCGTCCTGCGCGCCTGCGACGCCATCGTGGACCGCGCCCTCGAGCCGCAGACCGCGATGGGCTGGCGGGCGGTTCCGGCGGCGGCGGCGATCCTGGGCGCCGAGCAGGCCGCCCCCGTGCTGGGCGGCAAGCGCGTGCGCCCGGCGGACCGGCTCCTCGAGGGCGGCGAGCTGAAGGTGTTCCGGGGGCGCCTCTCGGTGGTGGACAAGGACGTGCTGCGCCGCTCGCCGGCCGCGCTCGTGCGGCTGTTCGCGGTGGCCGACCGCGACCACCTCGACCTCTACCCCTACGCGCGCGACCTCGCGGCGCAGACGGCGGAGGAGCTGCCCGCCGAGGCCGCCGCCGACCCCGAGCTGAACCAGGAGCTGGTCGCCTGCTTCGCGCGGAAGGGGACGCGGGGGCGCTTCCTCACGGCCATGCACGAGCTCGGCGTGCTGCCGAAGGTGCTGCCGGAGTTCGCGCGGGTGACGGCGCGCCGGCAGATCGACGTCTACCACGTGTACACCGTGGACGTTCACTCGCTGTTCGCGGTGCGGCGCCTCTTCGCCCTGCGCTGCGGCGACGTCGTCGAGCCCGGCCTCGGCGAGCTGATGGCGGGGATGCGGCGGCCGCTCGCGCTCTACCTCGGCACGCTGTTCCACGACATCGGCAAGGGCTCGGGGAAGGACCACTCCCTGCGCGGCGCCGAGATCGCCGCCGGGGCCTGCGCGCGGATGGGCGTCGACCCGGACGACGCGGCGGACATCGAGTGGCTCGTGCTGAAGCACCTGCGGATGGCGGCCATCTCCCAGCGCCGCGACCTCTCCGATCCGGACCTCATCCACGCCTTCGCGGAGGAGGTCGCGACGCTCGACCGCCTCGAGAAGCTCTACCTCCTCACGTACGCGGACATGGCGACGGTGGGGCCGCGCACCTGGACCGAGTGGAAGGCGCGGCTCCTGCGCGAGCTCTACGAGAAGACGCGCGCCGTGCTCCAGCGCGGGGAGCGCCGCCCCGATCCCGGGACCGCCGAGGCGGCCGGGCGCGAGCTCGTCGCCGAGGCGCTGGCGGAGCGCGCCCGCGGCGTGCGGGTCGACGACCAGGACCGCTTCGTCGCGGCGATGCCGGCGCGCTACTTCCTCACCGTCGCGCCGGGGCGGGCGCCGCTGCACCTCCGCGTGCTCTCCCTCGGCCGGCGCCGCTCCCTCGCGGCGGCGCTGCGGGGCGACCCGGCGCTCGGCGTGTCCGAGGCGGCGCTCGCCGCCGCGGACCGGCCCGGCCTGCTCGCCACGATCGCCGGCGTGCTCGCGGCCCACCGGATCGACATCCAGCACGCCGAGGTCTTCTCCACGCGCGACGACCCGGCGCTCGGCTGGCTCGCCGGGCGGGCGCTCGACCTCTTCGACCTGCGCGGCCCCGAGGGCGGGCCGGTCGAGCGCGCGCGCTGGCGCGCCGCCCGCGCCGACCTCGCGCGGGTGCTCTCGGGCGAGGAGTCGCTCCAGGCGCTGATGGCCAGGCGCCTGCGCGCCTCCTCGCTCCCCGCGAAGCCGCTCCCGCGCGTGCCCACCAAGGTCGTCATCGACAACGACAGCGCGCGCGGGCACAGCGTCGTGGACGTGTTCACGGCCGACCGCGTCGGCCTGCTGCACACGCTCTCCCGCACCTTCTTCGACCTCGGGATGACCGTCGACCTCGCGCGCATCACGACCGAGGGCCACCGGGCCGCCGACGCGTTCTACGTCCGCACCGCCGAGGGCGGCCGGCTCGAGGGCGACGCGGCCCAGCGGGTCGTGCACGCCCTCACGCAGGCTCTCGCCCGCCCCGACGCCGCCTGATCGCGCGCCCCGCCGGGTGGCCGCCTGCGCCTCCGCCCGGGGGCGGCGGAGGGCCCCCGCGTCACCCCTCGAAATCGCGCGGCGCAGCGCGCTCTTGTCCGGCCGACCGGCCATGGACACCATGTGCCGCGGGCGGTCGGGGCAGGGGAAGGGAAGCAAGCGGGCATGAAGCAGCGGGTCATCCGGATGGGGATTGTCACCGCCTGGCCGGACGACGACTGGCACAGCGCGCGCCTGCTCGACGCCTGCCGGCGGCGCGCGGAGGCCGTCGCCATCGACCCCGCGGCGCTCGCCGCGCACGTCGGGGAAGGCGGCGTCGCGGTGCGCGCCGCGGGGGCGCCGGCCTCGTCGTTCGACGCGTTCGTGCTGGCCCGGGGTCTCGGGCGCGGCGGCGATCCCGACCTCCAGTTCGAGATCTACCGGGCCCTCGAGGGATCGGGGGCGCTCGTCGTGAACCGGCTCGACCCGCTGCTCGCGGCGCAGGACAAGTTCCGCACGACCTGGCTCCTGTGGCGCCTCGGGGTCGCCACCCCCCGCGCCGCCGTGGCGCAGACGGAGCTGGACGCCAAGCACGCCCTCGCCGCGTTCGGCGAGGCGGTGGCGAAGCCCGTGGCGGGCTCCCTCGGCGACGGCGTCGAGCGGGTCCGCCCGGACGCCGCCGGCAGGCGGCTCGTCGCCGAGCGGGTCGCGCGCGACGGCGCGGTCTATCTGCAGGAGTACGTGCCGCACCCGGGGCGGGACCTCAGGGTGTTCGTGGTGGGCGGCCGCGCGCGCGCCGCGATCGCGCGCCACGCGCCGCCCGGCGACTGGCGCACCAACGTCGCCGGCGGGGGGCGCAGCGAGCCGGCGGCGCTCGGCCAGGCTCTCGCGGAGGCCGCGGAGTCGGCCACGGCGGCGCTCGGGCTCGACTACGCCGGGGTGGACCTGGTGCTCGGGCCCGAGGGGCCGGTGGTGCTCGAGGTGAACGGGAACCCCAGCTGGCAGGGGATCCTCGAGGCGACGGGCCTCGACATGGCGGAGGTCATCGCCGAGCACGTGCTCGGTCGGGCCCTGCGCCGCCGGAAGAGCAGCGACCACATTGTGCGGGGAAGGACTACGGGGGCGATCCATGGCTGAAGAGAAGAAGAGCGGCAGCAAGGGCGCGATGACGGTCTCGGAGGCCGGCCGCAAGGGGGGCGTGCGGGTCCGCGAGACCCGAGGCCGCAAGTTCTACGAGGAGATCGGGAAGAAGGGCGGCGAGACCGTGAAGGCGGAGCGGGGCCGCAAGTTCTACGAGGAGATCGGGAAGAAGGGCGGCGACACGGTGAAGGCCGAGCGCGGCCCGCGCTTCTACGAGGAGATCGGGAAGAAGGGCGGCGAGACCATCAAGGCCGAGCGCGGCACGCCCTTCTACGAGGAGATCGGCCGCAAGGGCGGCCACAAGGTCCGCGAGCTCATCGAGAAGGGCAAGGCCGGTGCCGAGGAAGGCCCCGGCGCGGGACACGACGGCGGCGAGCGGCGGTGACGACGGCGCGCGGGGGCGCGCGGATTCAAAGGGGGGAACATGGCGGACGACGGCAAGGGGGCGCGCCGCGGCGAGCCCGACGAGGGTCGTAAGGGCATGACGGTGTCCGAGGCGGGCCGCAAGGGCGGCATCACGGTGCGCGACGAGCGCGGCCACGCCTTCTACGAGGAGATCGGCCGGAAGGGCGGGCAGAAGGTCCGCGAGCTGATCGAGAAGGGGAAGAGCCGGACCTGAGGCCTCTGGACGCGGGTGCCGCGCCCGTCCGGGATTTCCCGGGCGGGCGTTTCCCTGCTACAAGGGCGGCCGTGTCGTCGGCGGCGCCGATTTTGGAGATAGACCCCGCGCACCCGCAGCCGCGGGTGGTGGAGCGCGCCGTCTCGACGCTCTCCTCGGGCGGGCTGCTCGCGTTCCCGACGGACACCTACTACGGCCTCGGCTGCGATCTCTTCGACAAGCGGGCCATCGAGCGCATCTACCAGCTGAAGCAGCTGCCCCGCTCGCACGAGCTCTCGTTCGTCTGCCAGGACCTCGCCGAGATCGCGCGCTACGCCCTCGTCGAGAACGCCGCGTACCGGGTGCTGCGCCGCAAGGTCCCCGGCCCGTACACGTTCATCCTGCCGGCGACCCGCCTCGTGCCGGATCTGGTGCTGCGGCGCCAGAAGACCGTCGGCATCCGCATCCCCGACAGCCCCATCGCCCTCGAGATCGTGCGCCGCCTCGGGCACCCGCTCGTCTCCACGTCGGCGGCGACGCCGGACGGAGAGGTGCTGATCGACGCGCGGGACATCAAGGAGCGGCTCGGCCACGGCCTCGACCTCATCCTCGACGGCGGCTACAGGCCGAACGAGCCGTCCTCCGTCATCGACCTCTCCGGGCCCGAGCCGGTCGTGCTCCGCGTGGGGAAGGGCGACGTCTCGGATCTGCTCGCTTAGCGCGCGGCCCGCGACCGGCGGCCGCGAACTGGACGGCGGCCGCGCCGGCGATATCGTCGCCGCGATGTCCGCCCTCGAGCCCGCCGTCGAGCTGTTCCTGTCGCACGTCGCGGTCGAGAAGGGGCTCGCCCCGAACAGCGTCGAGGCGTACGGGCGCGACCTGCGGCGCTACGCGGAGCACCTCGCCGCGGCGGGGATCTCCGGCTGGGAGGCCGTCGGCCGGGCGCAGATCCAGGCGCACCTCGCCGAGCTGGTGCGGCGCGGCCTCTCCCCGCGCTCGCAGGCGCGGGCCCTCTCCGCGATCCGCTCGCTCCACGCGCTCCTCGCGGCCGAGAAGCTCACCCCGGCGAACGCGGCGGACGAGATCGACTCGCCCCGGCCCGGGCGCCGCCTGCCGTCGCTCCTCTCGCGCGAGGAGATCGCCGCGCTCCTCTCGGCGCCGGACCCCCGCACGCCCGCCGGGCGCCGCGATCGGGCCATGCTGGAGCTCCTCTACGCGACCGGGCTGCGGGTCTCCGAGCTGGTCTCGCTCGAGCTGAACGACGTGGACCTCGAGACGCGGATGCTGGTGGCCCGCGGGAAGGGGCGCAAGGAGCGGATCGTCCCGGTCGGGGCCCCGGCCGCCGAGGCGGTCCGCGCCTACCTCGGCGGCGCCCGCGAGGCGCTCCTGCACGGGCGCCGCTCGCGGCACCTGTTCGTCACCCCGCGCGGAGGGCGCATGACGCGGCAGGGGTTCGCGAAGCTCCTCGGCCGGCACGCCCGGGTGGCGGGGATCCGTCGCCGCATCTCGCCGCACAAGCTCCGCCACAGCTTCGCGACGCACCTGCTCGAGGGCGGGGCCGACCTGCGCGCGGTCCAGGTCATGCTCGGGCACGCCGACGTGACCACGACCCAGATCTACACGCACGTGGACCGCACCCACGCGAAGCGGCTGCACGAGCGCTTCCACCCGCGCGCGTGAGCGCCCGCGGCGCCGCCGGCAGCGCCGGGCGACAAAGCCCGCGTTGACCGCCCGGTCCCGCGCTGCTAAAGAACCGATTTCCTTTCAGGGCCTTAGCTTGACCTTCCTCCAAGATCCCGCGGCGGCGGTGCTGAACCTCATCGTTCTGCTCCTGTCGCTCACCTTCCACGAATTCTTCCACGCTTGGGCCGCCTGGCGGCTCGGCGACGACACCGCGGCGCGCATGGGGCGCCTGACGCTGAACCCCGTGCCGCACATCGATCTCCTCGGGACGATCCTCCTGCCGCTGATGAACGCGCCCATCGGCTGGGCGAAGCCCGTGCCGGTGAACCCCTCCCGGTTCAACCGCCGGATCGGCATGTCGAGGGGGGACATCATCGTCAGCTCGGCGGGGCCCCTCTCCAACCTGCTCCTCGGGCTCGCCGCCGCGATCTTGCTCGGGGTCCTCGCGCGCTTCGCGCCCGACATGGTCGGCCGCGGGACCGCCGGGTTCGCGTTACTCCAGCGCTTCATGATCGTCAACGCGGGGCTCGCCATCTTCAACCTCCTGCCCATCCCTCCGCTCGACGGCGGCCACGTCGCCGAGAACCTCATGCCGTACCGCTGGCGGGGCGCCTGGGAGCAATTCGCGCGGTTCTCGCCGTTCCTGCTCATCGCCGTCATCGTGTTCGGCCGCCCGTTCATCGCCGGGCCCATCTACTTCGTGTTCGACCTCCTCTGGAGCGTCGCCGCCGGCATCGCCGCCTGAAGGGAAGTCCGCGCATGGCCCCCGAACGCCCCATCGTAGTCAGCGGCATGCGGCCCACCGGCCGCCTCCACCTGGGTCATCTCCACGGCGCCCTCGCCAACTGGGTGCGCCTGCAGGACGAGAACGAGTGCTTCTACTTCAGCGCCGACTGGCACGCGCTGACGACGAGCTACGACCGGACCGAGCTCGTGAAGCCCTCCGAGCGCGAGATGTTCGTCGACTTCATCGCCGCGGGCATCGACCCGAAGAAGGCGACCCTCTTCGTCCAGAGCGCGGTGAAGCAGCACGCGGAGCTGTTCCTGCTCCTCGGCATGATCACCCCGCTCGGCTGGCTCGAGCGCTCGCCGACCTACAAGGAGATGCGGGAGAACATCACCGACCGCGACCTCGCCCTGTACGGCTTCCTCGGCTACCCGGTGCTCATGACCGCGGACATCATCCTCTACAAGGCCACGCGGGTGCCGGTCGGCGCCGACCAGGTCTCGCACCTCGAGCTCTCCCGCGAGATCGCGCGGCGCTTCAACTCCCACTACGGGGAGGTGTTCCCCGAGCCGCAGGCGCTCCTCACCGAGGTGCCGAAGATCTTCGGGACCGACGGGCGCAAGATGTCGAAGAGCTACGGGAACACCATCGACCTCGGCGAGAGCGCCGAGTCGACGACGAAGAAGATCATGGGGGCGGTCACGGACCCCGCCCGGAAGCGCCGGCAGGATCCCGGCGACCCGGAGAAGTGCGGCATCGGCCACCTGCACAAGGTCTACTCCGACGCCGCCACGAACGCGTGGGTCGACCAGGGCTGCCGCACGGCCGGCATCGGCTGCGTGGAGTGCAAGCGGAAGCTGCTCGAGCGGCTCGTCCCGGCGCAGGAGCGGATGCGCGAGAGGCGCGAGGCCCTGCTCGCCCGCCCGAAGGACCTCGACGACATCGTCCAGCTCGGCAACGCCAGGGCGCGCGAGGCGGCCGAGCGGACGATGGTCGGGGTCCGCGAGGCGATGAAGATCGGCTAGCCTCTGGTCCGGCGGCGCATGGAGAGGGAGAACGACACGGGCGGCGACCTGGCCGAGCCGGGCGCGCGCGCGGCCGCGGACGCGTTCCGCGTGGCGCTGCCGCCGCTCCGCCCGGGCGAGCCGCCCTTCGAGGGGCCCCTCGACCTCATCCTGCACCTCGTCAAGGAGCACGAGGTCGACCTCTTCGACATCCCCATCGCGCGGATCACCGAGAGCTACCTCGCGACCCTAGAGGCGCTGCGCGAGCTCGACATCGACGTGGCGGGCGAGTTCCTCCACATGGCCGCGCAGCTCGCGCTCATGAAGTCGAAGCTCCTGCTGCCGCGCACCGAGGTCGCCGAGGACCCGGCCGGCGCCGACGACGCCGGCGTGGACCCGCGCGCCGAGCTGGTGCGGCGGCTCCTCGAGTACCAGAAGTACAAGGCCGCGGGGGAGGAGCTCGGCGGGCGCGACATCCTCGATCGCACCGTCTTCGTGCGGCGCGCCCGGGCGGAGCGGCTCGCGGCGCCCGAGGGGCCCGAGGGGCTCGCCGACGTGTCGGTCTTCAAGCTCATCGAGGCGCTCGACCGGGCCCTCGCGAACGCCCGGCCGGAGACGGCGCACGAGGTCCACACCGACCGCCTCACCATCAGCGACGCCATCGCGCGCGTCGCCGACGTCCTGCGGGTCCGGCGCCGCGCGACGTTCGACGAGCTCCTCGCCGGCCCCGCCGAGCGGCGCAACGACCGCGCCTCCGTGATCGCGACCTTCCTCGCGATCCTCGAGATGGCGAAGCTGAAGCTCGTGCGCATCACCCAGGCCCCCCTCGACGACGCCGGCCCCGGCGCCGAGATCCTCGTCGAGGCGCGGGACACGCTCGGCGACGACGTGCCGAGCGGACAGGAGGACTACCGATGAGCGGCCACCCCGAAGGACCCGACACCCCGGCCGCGCCTCCGGCGGAGGCGGGCCCGGGCCCGGGCGCCGCTCCGGAGGAGGGCGCCGCCGCGCCGTCCGGCGGGGTCTCCGAGCGCGAGCTCGCGGCGCTGCAGGCCGCCGAGGAGGCGAAGGGCGACCCGGCGCTCGACGAGGTGCCCTCGGCGGAGATCGACGTCCCGGACGAGAAGGAGGAGCCCTTCGAGAAGCTGCAGGCCGCGGCGCGGCGGCTCTCCGACGCCCGCGCCCGGACGGTCGTCGAGACGCTGCTCTTCCTCGCGGAGCGGCCGCTCGGCGTGGAGGAGCTCCGGCTCGCCACCGGCCTCGACCCCGCCCGCATCGCGAAGGCCCTCGACCAGCTCTCGGGCCACCACCGGGAGGGCATCTCCGGGATCGTGCTGCACGAGGTCGCGGGGGGCTGGCAGCTGCGGACCTCGCCCGACAACTCCGACTTCGCGCGCCGCTTCCTGCGCGTGAAGCCGCAGCGGCTCACCCGCGCCGCCCTCGAGACCCTCGCCATCGTGGCCTACCGCCAGCCGGTGACGCGCCCCGAGATCGAGGAGATCCGCGGCGTGGACTGCGGCGCGGTCGTGAAGGCGCTCCTCGAGCGCCGCCTCGTGAAGATCCTCGGCAAGAAGGAGGAGCCCGGCCGCCCCATCCTCTACGGCACGACGCGCGAGTTCCTCGAGTTCTTCGCGCTCAAGGACCTCGCCTCGCTCCCCACGCTGCGCGAGTTCCACGAGCTGTCCGAGGAGCACCGCGAGATCGTGGAGAAGGCCCCGGAGCCGGAGCGCGAGCCCATCGCGGGGCTCGTGGACGAGCTGAAGGACGAGCGCCTGCGGGCGGAGCTCGAGGCGAAGCGCGCCGAGGCCGACGCCGCGCTCGAGGAGCTCGAGCGGGCCATCGACGACGCCGACGCGCGCTCGCGGGTGGCCGAGGCGGCGCTCGACGAGAAGAAGAAGGACGAGGCGGAGCCCGAGCCGGGCCAGTGACCATGGAAGAGAGACTCCAGAAGTTCCTCGCGTCCGCGGGGGTCGCGTCCCGGCGCAAGGCGGAGGAGCTCATCCTCCAGGGCCGCGTGAAGGTGAACCAGGACCTCGCCACGAAGCTCGGGACGAAGGTCGATCCGGCCCGGGACCTCGTCACCGTGGACGGCAAGCTCGTCTCCGCGCCCACCTCGCGCGCCTACTACCTGCTCTACAAGCCACCCGGCTGCGTCACGACCGCGTCGGATCCCGAGGGCCGCCCCACCGCGCTCGACTACCTCCGCGGCGTGAAGGAGCGGGTGTTCCCGGTGGGCCGCCTCGACTGGGACGCCGAGGGGGCCGTGCTCTTCACCGACGACGGCGAGCTCGCGAACCGGCTCGCCCACCCCCGCTACGGCCACCGGCGCGTCTACCTCGTGAAGGTGAAGGGCGATCCCGCCCCCGAGGCGCTGCAGCGGCTCGTGGCGGGCGTGCGGCTCGAGGACGGCCCGGCGCAGGCGTTCGAGGCCGCCGTCCACGAGCGCGCGGAGAAGAACGTCTGGGTGCGCGTGGTGGTGGGGGAGGGGCGCTTCCACCTCGTGAAGCGGCTCTGCGAGGCGGTGGGGCTCCAGGTCCAGCGGCTCTTCCGGCCCGAGTTCGGCGGGGTCTCGGTCGAGGGGCTCCGCTCCGGGAGGTTCCGGCCGCTCACCGACGCCGAGGTGCGGGCCATGAAGCAGTCGGTGGGGCTCGCGCGCGGCGAGGCGTCCGCGCCCCCGCGGGCGCTCCCGAAGGCGGCGCGGCGCCACGGGCACGGGCCGCCCCCGCCTCCCGCCGCGCGCGCCGAGCGCGAGATCGAGCCCGAGCCGGGCGACCCGCGCGACGCGCGGCCGCGCAGGACGCCGCCGCCCGGTGGGCGGAGCCCGGCGGGCGGTCGCGGCCGCGGCACCCGCGGGCGGCCGGGCGGGGCGGGCCGCCCGCGGCGGTAGCCGCCGCTTGCGCGCGGGCCCGCGCGAGGCGAGCATGCGCGGCATGACGAAGGTGCTCCGGCCCGCGGCGCTCCTCGCCGCGGCAGCGCTCGCCTGCGGCCGCGGCGATCTCGACTCCCCCGACGCCGGCGACCGGGCCCGCGCCGTGCGCGCCATGGGCGACCGTGGCGGCGACGCGGCGCTCGCGGCGCTGCTCGTGGCGGCGCGCGACGGGAGCCCGCTCGTGCGGGCCGCGGCGGCGGAGGCGTTCGCGGCGCGGGGCGGCGCGAGCGGCGCCGACGCGCTCGGCACGCTGCTCGCCGACCCCGCGCCGGAGGTGGCGATCGCGGCCGCGCGCGGGCTCGGGGCGCTGCCGGCCGAGGCGGGTGGGCGCGCGCACCTCGTGCGGCGCTACGCCGACGCGACCCCCGCCGCGCGCGCCGCGATCGCGGACGCCCTCGACCGGATTGGCGTCTCGCTCCGCGAGGCGGTCGACACCGAGGCGCTGACGCTCTGGGAGCGGAACGTGTCGGCGCTCGAGCGCGGGACGGGCGCCGCCCGCGCCGGCGCGGCGGAGGAGGTCGGCGCGAGCGCGCGCGCCGACGGCGTCCAGCGGCTCGTTCCGCTCGTCGACCGCAACCGGAACCCCGACGCGGCGCTGGCGGCGGCCGCCGCCCGGGGCCTCGGCGAGTCGGGGGACCGGGAGGCCCGGCCGCTCCTCGACGCGCTGCTCTCCGAGTCGGACGTGTCGCTCGCGGAGGCGGCCGCCGCCGCCCTGGGGCGCCTCGGCGATCCCGCCGCGGCGGACGCCCTTGCGGCCGCGGCCGTCGCCACCCCCGGCCGCGTCGCCACGGCGGCCGGCGAGGCGCTCGCCGCGCTGCCGGACGCGCCCGACGTGGGCGTGGCCCTCTGCGACCTCGCCCTGCGCTCCCCGGATTCCGGCCGTGGCGGCGCCCGCCGCGAGGGCGGCGCGCACGCGGGACGCGCAGTGCCCCGAGCGGACGCTCCTCGCGCGCCTCGGCCAGCCCGGCACCCTCGCGGCCCTCGCGGCCCTCGGCGAGCTGGGGCTCTCGCGCGCCGCGGCGGACGCGGCCGCGGCGCGCGTCGCGCCCGTCGCGGATCCGGCCCGCACCGCCGACGCCTCCGTCCGCCGCGGCGCGCTGGCCTGCCTCGCGCGGCTCGGCGGTCCGGGCGCGGCCGCGGCGGTCGCGCGTCGCGCCCAGGCGCTCGCCTCGAGGGTCGCGGAGCGCCGGGCGCGCTGGGGTCCCCCGCCGCCCTCGGGCGCGCCGCCGGAGTGGATCCCCGCGGTCGACGCGGAGGACGCGGACGAGCTCGCCGCCGCGCTCGCCGCCGCGGGGCGGCTGCGCCTCCCGGGCGCCGAGGCGCTGCTCCTCCCGTGGGCCCGCGACGCCGTCGCCGGCGTGCGCGCCGGCGCGGTCGAGGGGCTCGCGCACGTCGCCACCGGGCCGGCCTTCGAGGTGGTCGGGGCGGCGCTCGAGGACCCGGACCGGCGGGTGAGGCTCGCCGCCGCGGAGGGCCTCGCGCGGCTGGGGGGGCAGGGCGTGCCCGCGCTCGTGCGCGCGGCCGCGGCGCCCTCGGACGACGCCGGGTGGCTCGCCGCGCTCGCCCGTGCCCTCGGCGACACCGGCTCGGCCGAGGCGGTGCCGGCGCTCGCGGCGCTCCTCGACGGCCCCGCCGCCGCCGCGGCCGCCGGCGCGCTGGCCCGCGTCGGGGCCCCGGCCGCCGCCGCGCCGCTCGCCGCCCACCTCTCGCGCCCGGGCGCGCCCGCCCGCGCCGAGGCGGTCGAGGCGCTCGCGCAGCTCGTCGCGCGGGACTCCGCCCCCGCCATCGCGGCCCTGCTCACCGACGATCGCCCCGAGGTGAGGGCGACCGCCGCGCGCGCGCTCGGCCGGCTCGGTCACGAGGCCGCCGCGGCGCGGCTCGAGGCGCTCCGCGGCGACTACTACGGCCGCGTCCGCCGCGCCGCGGTGGAGGCCCTCGCGAAGCTCCCGTCCGGCGCGCCGCGCGCGCACCGCTGAGGCCGTCCGGGGCCGCCCCCAGGAGCGGTGTGGTAGAACCGGGGCGAGATGGCGGACCTCCGGAAGCTCAAGGACAAGGCCGCCGAGCTCGCCGCCCGGGGCAAGCTCGAGAAGGCCGCGGCGCTCTACCGCGAGGCGGCCGACGGCGATCCGAAGGACGCCGCCGCCCGCCAGAAGCTCGCCGAGGTGCTGCGGCGCGCCGGCCGCACCGCGGAGGCGGTCGACGCCTACCGCGCCGTCGCCGAGCGCTTCGCGCGGGACGGGCTGCTCATCAAGGCCATCGCCATCTCGAAGACCATCCTCGAGCTCGAGCCCGACCACGTGGAGACGCAGGCGGCGCTCGCGGCGCTGTACGCGCGGCGCGCCGCGGCCGAGGGCGCCCGCCCGCCGCCGCGCACGGTCGTCATGGCCGCCGTCCGGCCCGTGGCGGCGCCCGCGCCGCGCCCTCCGACAGAGGACCGCATGGTCGCGATCCCGCTCGCCCGGATCGCGGCGCCGCCCGCGCCGGCGCCGGAGGAGCCGCCGGCGGAGGCGGCCACCCTCGAGGTCTCCCTCGAGGCCGAGGCGGAGGCCGAGGCGCCGTCCCCGGAGCTCACGCCGTACGGCGAGATCGTCCTCGCCGCCGGCGCCGCGATCGAGGCGGGCGTCGAGGAGGAGGTGGTGCTCGAGCCGGAGCCGCTCGACGAGCTCCTCGCGGTCGCGGGCGACGAGCCGCTCGGGCCGCCCCCGCCGGCCGCTCCCGCGCCCGCTCCGGCGCGCGCGCCGGCCCCCGCACCGGTCGATCCCGCGCTCCCGCGCGTCCCGCTCTTCTCGGACCTCTCCCGGGAGGCCTTCGTGGCCCTCACGCGCGCCGTGGCGCTGCGCCGCGTCGGCGAGGGCGAGGTGGTCCTCGAGGAGGGCGCCGGCGGCACGAGCTTCTTCGTGGTCGCGAGCGGCCGCCTCGCGGTCTCGAAGCGGGACGAGCGCGGCGAGGCGGTCGTCCTCGCGCAGCTCGGCGAGGGGGACTTCTTCGGCGAGATGGCGCTGCTCTCCGGCGCGCCGCGCGCCGCCACCGTCGTCGCCGAGGAGCCCTGCGAGCTGCTCGAGCTCGGGGCCGAGGCGCTGCGCGCCGTGGCAGGACGGCACCCGCACGTCGCGGAGTCGCTGCGGCGCTTCTACCGCCAGCGCCTGCTCGCGAACGCGATGGCGGTGAGCCCGATCTTCCGCCCGTTCGCGCGCGGGGAACGGAAGCTCGTCATGGAGCGCTTCCGCGCGCGCCCGGTCGCCGCGGGCGAGACCATCGTGCGCGAGGGCGAGCCCTCGGACGGCCTCTACGTCGTGCTGGAGGGCGCGCTCGACGTGCTGAAGCGCAGGGACGGCGCGCCGGTGGCGGTGGCCCGGCTGCGCGAGGGCGACCTCTTCGGGGAGATGAGCTGCCTGCGCAAGGCGCCCGCGTCCGCGACGGTCGTGGTTCGCCGCGGCGGGACGCTCCTGCGCCTGCCGCGCACGGCCTTCGACGAGCTCGTCGTGAGCTACCCCCAGATCCTGGAGCTCGTCGCGGACCTCTCCGAGGAGCGCGCCGAGAGCCTCGACGCGATCCTCTCCGGCCGCGCGCAGTGGACGGACGAGGGGCTCGTGCTGGTCTAATTGAACGGGGGGCCCTCGGCCTGCGCCGGGGGCGCGGGCCTCGGGACCCCCCGAACCCCCCGCGCTCGCTCCGGCGCAGCCTGGTCCGGCTGCGCCTGCGCTCGGGTGGCTACTGAAGCGTCGGCTGCGCGTCCGGTGCCCCAGCGCGCGGGAGCCGGCCGGCTACGCGGCCGGGGCCGCGGGCGGGGGCGCTGCCGGGGGGATCGCCGTGGGCAGCACGGCCGACTGGCTCCCGAAGCGCGAGCGGATGACGGCGCCGAACGTGAGGAAGGCCGCCGCGACCCACGCCATGCAGCCGAGGAACGGGATCGCGGTGATCAGCACCACGATGGCCGTCCCGGCGGCGAGCTGGAGGACGCTCGTCGCCCGCTGCGGGTGGAAGGGCAGGGCGCGCCCGAGGTACCAGGCGAGGGCGGTGAAGCCGAGCGCGCCCGACGCCACCACGAGGAGCGCCGCCACCGGCACGAGCGGGATGCCGATGAGGGTCGCGACGAGGAGCACGAGCAGCAGGGGCAGCACCACCACGCCGAGGAGGCCGGTGAAGATCGACTTCCACGGGTGGGCGACGAACGCCGCCGAGACCACCTCGAGCCGGCGCGGGAAGAAGGCGAGGGCGAGGAGGCCGAGCGCGAAGAAGACGAGGAACTTCGCGAGCACCTGGCCCAAGGCGAACACCGGCGACTCGGCGCGCGCGAACATCCGCGAGCCGGCGAGCCCGGCGAGCCCGGAGAGCGCGGGGATCCCGACGCTCACCGTCTCGCCGCCGATCTGGGCGGTGGCGTCGCGCTCCACCGATCCGCCCACGCTCACGGCGTCGCGCGCGACCTCCGCGCCGGGGCCGAGCTTCACGTCGCCGCCCACCGCCACCGCCTCGCGGGCCATCGCGCCCGGCTCGAGGACGACGCTGCCGAGGACCGCCACCGCGTCGCGGACCTCGGCGCCCGCCTGGACCTTGATGGTCCCGCGGATCGCGACGACGTCGCGCGCCGACTCCCCCGGCCGCACCACCACGTCGCCGTGGATCACCCGGTCGTTCGAGCTGCCGGTGTCGCGCTCGAGGCGCCGCATCTCCCGCTCCACGTCGCGGGTGGCCCGCTCGGCGTGGCGGCGGGCCTCGGCGGCCATGCGCTGGGCGCCGCGGGAGAGGTCGCGGCCGAGCCCGGCCCGGGGCCGCACCGTCACGATCGACCCCTCGCGCACCGCGGAGAGGCCGGTCTGGGCGAGCACCGCCCGCAGGGCGTCCTCGACCGGCGCGTCCTTGAAGCGGGCCGAGAGGGTCGCGTCCTCGTCGGGCGGCAGCACGATGGACCAGCCGCCCGCGTCCGCGATCTGGCGGAGGGCGTCGCCCACGTCGGCGTCGTCGAAGTCGCCGCTGAAGCGCTTGCCGCTGCGCTTCTCGAAGCCGGTCAGGACGGGCTCCTCGTCGGTGGCGCCGGCCGCCGGCGGGGGGCCCGGGCGCGTCGCCTTGGCCTTCTCCGGGGGCGCGCGCTGCGCCGGCGGCGCGGGGGGCGCCGGGGGCGGCTCGGGCGTCTGCTGCAGGGCGAAGGCGAGGAGCGCGAGGGCGAGCATCGGGGTTCCCATCAGGCGATCTCCGAGCGCTCCGGCGCGGGCATGAGGCGCACCAGGGCGAGGAGGAGGGGCAGCGCCAGCGCCGCCGCGGCGAAGATGATCTGGAAGCGCAGCGCCGAGACGATCCCCGGGACGAAGCCGGACGCCACCTGGACGGCGCGCGCTCCCGCGCCGAGGAGGTCGGCCACCGACGAGACGGCCGGCGCCCACGCGGCGGCCCCCGCCACGGCGAAGGCCGCCGCGGTGGCGGCCACGACGCCGGCCAGGATCGCGAGGGCGTGCCGCCGCTCGCGCTCGAGCGCCCGCTCCCGGGCGTCGATGCGGGCGAGGACGCCCTCCGTGAAGTCCGCCGGCAGCGCGGGGACCTCGAGGTCGTCGAGCGCCGACGCGAGGAGGCGGTACGTCTCCACCTCGGCGGCGCACGCCGGGCAGCGGGCGAGGTGCGCCTCGGCGGCGAGCGCCTCGTCCGCGGCGAGCGCGCCGTCCACGAGCCGCTGCGCCCGCGCGTCGTCGAGGTGTCCCTGGAGCGCCGTCATCGCGTCACCTCCGCGCCGCCCGCGAGCAGGGCGGCCTTGAGCCGCAGCCGCGCGCGGTGGAGCCACGTCATCACCGTGCCGATGGGGACGTCGAGCGCGGCGGCGATCTCCCGGTAGGAGAGGTGCTCGACGTGGAAGAGGTGGACGACCTCGCGGTAGTTGGGCGGCAGCGCCGCCACCGCCTGCTCGAGGGAGCCGGCGAGCTCGCGCCGCTCGAGGGCGTCGTCGCCACGGACCGCCCGGTCGTCCGCGAGCTCGGCCTCGGGGCCGTCGCCGGGGGCGGCGTCGAGCTCCACGCGCTGCGCCTCGGGGAGGCGGCGGCGCAGCACGTCGAGGCAGTGGTTCCGGGCGATCCGCAGCACCCAGGGGGCGAAGGGCTGGTCGGGGTCGTAGGTCGCGAGGGCGGCCCAGGCGCGGGCGAAGGACTCCTGGGCGGCGTCCCGGGCCTCCTCGCGGTCGCGCAGCAGCCGCACGCAGAGGCCGTGGACGGCGCGCTTGTGGAGGTCGACGAGCCGGGCGAACGCCTGCCGGTCGCCGCGGGCGGCGGCCCGCGTCCAGACGACCTCGGCGGTGGGCGGCTCCCCCAACGAGCGCTCCTCGGCCATCCAGAGGGACGCGAACCGTATATCCGCGACGGCGAGAGCTGCAACCATGCAGGGCTCTACGGCGCCGGCCGCCGGAAATTTCGGCGCCATCCCGTCGCGCCTCCCTCCGGGGCGGCGGGCGAGCGCCGGGCGAAAACCGGCGTCACCACGGCCGGTTGGCCGCTCAGACGAACCCCAGCGCGTGCTCCCCGAGCAGGATCGCGAGCGCGACGGCGAGCGAGGTCGCGGTCACGAGCGCGCCGATGCGGAGGAAGCGCCAGAAGCCGACGCGCCCCCGCGACCCGGCGAGCTCGAGCACGATGACGTTCGCGACCGACCCGATGATGGTGAGGTTGCCCGCGAGCGTCGCCGCGAGCGCCGTGGCGAGCCAGAGCAGGTCGGGGTCGGCGAGCCGCGGGATCCACTCGCCCGCGAGGAGGACGAACGGCACGTTCGAGACGAGCTGCGAGCCCGCGACCGAGAACAGGGAGAACACGATCGCCTGGCGCCGGGCGCCCTCGCCGAGGAGCGGCGCGATGGCGTCGTGCATGCGGTCAGACGCCCCCGAGCGCGCCACCCCCGCCACCACCACGAACAGCCCCGCGAAGAAGACGAGGAGCGGCCAGTCCACCCGGGCGAGCGCCTCGCGCGGGGCGCGCCCCGCCACGGCCATGAGGAGGGCGCCGGCGAAGAGGGCGGTCCAGGAGAGCGGGAAGCCGAGGACGAACCCCGCGAGCGCGACGCCGAGCGCGGCGAGCGCCTTCGCGAGGAGCCGCCGCTCGACGGGCGGCGGCTCCGTCCGCCGGTCCAGGCGGCCGGCCCGGGCGAGATCCCGCCGGAAGAGCGCGTGGAGCACGACCGCGACCACGACGAGGGCGGCGAGGGCCGGCAGCGCGAGGGCGCCGGCGAACCTTGCCCAGGACAGCCCCGAGAGCGTGCCGACGATCATGTTCTGCGGGTTGCCGGTGAGCGTCGCGGCGCTCCCCGCGTTCGAGCCGAAGGCGACCGCGAGCAGGTAGGGCAGCGGCGGGAGCTCGGCGTCGTCCAGGATCCGCAGGACGATGGGCGTCACCATGAGGCAGACCGTGTCGTTCACGAGGAACGCGGAGAGCACGCCCGCGGTGAAGACCAGCGCCCAGAGCAGCGTCCTCGGACCGGAGACCGTCCGGAGCACGCGCCAGCTCGCCCAGCGGAAGAAGCCCGCCTCGCCGAGGTAGGCGGAGAGGATCATCATCCCGAGCAGGAGGCCGAGCGTGTCGCCGTTCACGGCCGCGCCCGCCTCGGAGGGCGCGAGCACACCGGCCGCGACCATCAGGACCGCGCCGAGCAGGGCGGCGGCGGGGCGGTCCACCGAGAGGAACGGCAGCCTCCCCGCCGCCACGGCGAGGTAGGTGAGCGCGAAGATGGCGAGCGCCGCGGCCACGACGGGGACTTCTAGCACGCCCCCGGAGGGGCGAGGCGACGCCCGTTCGGCCGGCGCCTTCGACCTTAACGGCGCCGCGGGGAGCCAGTAGATTCGCTGGGTGCCCGAGCCCCTCCCGATCGTCCTCGACGGCAGCGCGGGCGAGGGGGGCGGGCAGATCCTGCGCACCGCCCTCGCGCTCTCGGCCATCACCGGCAAGCCCTTCACCCTCGTGCGCGCCCGGGCCCATCGGCCGAAGCCCGGCCTCCGGCCCCAGCACCGCGAGGCGACGCGGGCCGTCGCCGCGCTCGTCGACGCGGAGGTCTCGGGGGACGAGGTGGGCTCCTCCCGGCTCGAGTTCGCGCCGCGCCGCGCGGCGCGGGCCGGCGAGTACGCCTTCGACATCGGGACGGCCGGCTCGACGCCGCTGCTCTTCCAGACGGTCTGCTGGCCCCTCGCGCTCGCCGGGGGGCCGTCTGCCGTCACGCTCAAGGGCGGCACCCACCAGGACCACGCCCCGAGCTTCCACTACCTCGCGCTCGTGTGGGCGCCGGCGGTGGCGCGGCTCGGGTTCGGCTTCGGGCTCGAGCTGCAGGCGGCGGGCTTCTACCCCGAGGGGGGCGGCGAGTTCACGGCGCGCGTGGAGCCGGCCCACCCGATGCCGCCGCTCGACCTCCGCCACCGCGGCACGATCCAGGAGGTCGAGGTCCTCTCGATGGTGGGTGGCCTCGGCTACGAGATCGCCGAGCGCCAGGCGGCGCGGGCGCTGCGCGGCCTCCGCGAGGCCGGCGTCCACGCCGAGGCGGAGCGCGTGCCCGTGCCGGCGCACCGGTCGCGGGGCGGGCACGTGCTCATCGTCTCGACGTTCGAGCGCACGCGGGCGGGGCACGGGGCGGTGAGCGGGCGCGAGCGCAGCCCCGAGCAGACCGCCGACGCGGCCGTCGAGGCCTTCCGCGCCCACCTCGCGCGGGGCGGGGCGGTGGACCGCCACCTCGGCGATCAGCTCCTGCTCCCCGCCGCGCTCGCCGCCGCCGGCGTGCTGCCGGCTCCCCCGGGCGTGGTGCCGGTGACGCGCTACACCGTCGCGGCGGTCACGAAGCACCTCACCACGAACGCCGAGGTGATCCGCCGGTTCCTCGACGTGGAGATCTCGATCCTCGGCCGCGAGGAGGACGAGGGCGAGGTGCGGGTGCAGCCGCCGGGCGGCCGCGCCGAGGTCGTCGCGCTGCAGCGCTAAACCAAGGTTCGCGAATTCGCGATCACTTCGTGATCGCGAACTCGCGCCTCGGTTTAGCCAGATCAAGACGGGGGCTGGCCGCCCCCGCCCCGTCGAGCGAAGCTCGCCGGGGCCCCACCCCGGCTGCGCGCGGACTCCCGCGCGGGCGCGGCTTCGCCGCGCTGTTCGCGAATCGTGATCGCCCGTTCAGGACGAGGGTCACAGCCAGTGATTGCGCTTGAAGACGGCGAACATCGCGGCGGGCGTCGCGATCATCGCGACGATCACGAGCGGGATCGCCACCGCCGGCGGGAGGATCTCGAGGTTCATGCCGAAGAAGCCGGCCACGAAGTTGAGGGGCAGGAAGATCGTGGCGATGAGCGTGAGCCGCGCCGTGACGGCGGACAGCCGGTTGTTGTTGTGGGAGAGGTACGCGTCCATGGCCGAGGCGAGGAGGTCACGGCCGGTGTCGATCTCCTCCGTGAGCCGCACGGAGTGGTCGACGACGTCCCGGAAGTAGATCGAGGTCTGCTCCCGCACGAGCGCCTGCCCGGGCCGGGCGAGCGCCGCGAAGACCTCCCGCTGCGGGGAGAGGCGCCGGCGCAGGATCGCATGAGCGCGGCGCAGCGTGACGATCCGCTCGAGCAGCTCGCCGGAGTCCGCGGCGGAGAAGGCCGCCACCTCGTCGGCGACCTCCTCGATCTCGCCGGACTGCGCGTCCACGAGCGCGTAGTGGACGTCGGTGAGCGCGTCGTGGAGGAGGTAGAGCGGGAAGTCCGGCCCGCGCGCGAGCAGGTCCGGCTCCGCCGCGCAGCGATCCCACACCTTGTCGAGCTCGGCGATGGGCGCCGAGTGGAAGGTGACGAGCGCCTCGGCGGTGAGGAAGGCGTCGATCTCGAGGGCGAGCATCCCGGTGTCCTCGGGCGTCGGGACGAGCCGGTGGACCACCGAGAAGAGGGCGCCCGGGTACTGCTCGAACTTGGGGCGCTGGTCCTCGTGCGCGGCGTCCTCGAGGGCGAGCGGGTGGAACCGGAAGGTCTCGCCGACGAAGGCGATCGACTCCCGGGTGGGCGCGAGGTCGAGCCAGATCGGCGCGCCCGGCCGGATGAGCTCGCGCCCGCCCGCGACGACCTTCCCGCCCTCCACCCGGAGCACGCGCATCGGAGCCCTCCCGCGGGCCGCGGGCCCGCGCCGCGGAGCGTATCACCGCGTGCGTGCGTGCCGCGGGCGAATGGTGTAAGCGGACCGGGTGCGCCTCCTGCCCGCCGCCCTCGCGTGTGTTGCCCTCGCCTGCGCGGCGGGGCCGCCCCGTCCGGCGCCGCCGCCCGCCGGCCTCGACGAGCCCGCCGCCCGCGAGGTGCTCGGGCGCTTCTGCCGGGCGCTGGAGGCCGCGCGCTGGGAGGAGGCCCGGTCGCTCCTGTCGGCCCGCTGGCGCGAGGCGTACACGCCCGCGCGCCTCGCCGCGGATCGCGCCGGCGCGGGGCCGGCGGCCGGCGACGCCGCGGCGCGCGCCCTCGCCGCCCTCTCGGCCGGCGCGCCCATCGCGCGCGACGGGGGGCGGGCCGTCGTCCCCGTCGGAGACGGGCGCGCCGCGGTCCTCGTCGCCGAGGGCGGGGGCTGGCGGGTGGACGCGCTCGAGTGACCGGGCGCGGCGGGAGACCCCGCCCAGCGCGGCGTTGAGAACGCGGCCGGGGACCGCTATAGATTCGGCCACATGACGCTCGACGCCGACGCCGCCCTCGCCGCCCTGAAGAAGGTCATCGATCCCGAGCTGCGCCGGGACCTCGTCTCCCTCGGCATGGTGAAGGACCTCGCCGTCGCCGGCGACACGGTCCGCCTCAAGGTGGAGCTCACCACGCCCGCCTGCCCGCTCAAGGACGTCATCGGCAAGGACGTGAAGGCGGCGCTCGAGGGCGCGGGGTTCAAGCGGGTGGAGGTGACCTGGGGCGCCCAGGTGCGCTCCGCGCCGGGCGTCGCGCAGGGGCAGCTCACGCCCGGCGTGAAGAACATCGTCCTCGTCGGCGCGGGGAAGGGGGGCGTCGGCAAGAGCACGGTCGCCCTGAACATCGCCGTCGCCCTCGCGCGTCTCGGCGCGAAGGTCGGGATCCTGGACGCCGACATCTACGGGCCGTCGATCCCCGTGCTCACCGGGCTCTCGCAGCGCCCCACCTCGCGCGACGGCCAGAAGCTCGACCCCCTCCACGCCCACGGCGTCGCGACCATGTCGATCGGCTTCCTGGTCGATCCCGAGCAGGCGCTCATCTGGCGCGGGCCGATGGTCACCGGGGCGCTCATCCAGCTCCTGCGCGACGTGAACTGGGGCGACCTCGACTACCTCTTCCTCGACCTCCCGCCCGGGACCGGGGACATCCCGCTCACCCTCGCCCAGAACGTGAAGGCGGCGGGCGTGGTGCTCGTCTCGACGCCGCAGGACGTGGCGCTCGCCGACGTCGTCCGGGCGAAGCTCATGTTCGACAAGGTGTCGATCCCGGTGCTCGGGCTCGTCGAGAACATGTCGTCCTTCGTCTGCCCGCACTGCCGCGTCGAGACGCCGATCTTCGCCCACGGCGGCGCGCGCGCCGCGGCGGAGAAGATGGGGATCCGCTTCCTCGGCGAGGTGCCCATCGACCTCGCCATCCGCGAGGGCGGCGACAAGGGCGTGCCGGTGGTGGCGGGCGCGCCGGACAGCCCGCAGGCCGCCGCCTTCGTCGAGGTCGCGAAGAACGTCGCGGGCGCGGTGAGCACGCAGGTCCTGAAGGCGCCGCGCCTGCCCGTGATCGGCGCGCAGCCCCGCGCCTGAGAGGCGAGCCATGGAAGGCCGACCGCCCGACGACGATCCGCTGGACCCCGGCGGCCCGGCCGGCGAGGAGCCGCGCGGCTCCATAGCCGACGGGGTGAAGAAGGCGATCCTCGCCGGGATGGGCGCGCTCTTCCTCACCGAGGAGGGCGCGCGGCGCCTCGCGCGCGAGTGGAAGCTGCCGAAGGAGCTCATCGGCTTCATCGGCCAGCAGGCCGCGGGCGCGAAGGACGAGGTCCTGCGCCTCTTCTCCGACGAGGTGCGCCGCTTCCTCGAGTCCTCGGCGGTCCGCGAGGAGTTCTGGCGCGCCCTCACCGAGAACACCATCGAGATCCGCGCCGAGATCCGCTTCCGCCCCGACGCCGAGGGCAAGCCCCGGCCGAAGGTCGAGGCATCCGCGAAGGCGCGGCACCCGGGGAAGCCTCGCCGGTGAAGCTCCTCGCGCGGTTCCTCGCCGTGGCGGGCGCCGTGGCGGTGGGGTGGCTGCTGTTCGGCCAGGGGCCGAAGGAGGTCGTGCTCGTGTACGACCTCGGGCCGAGGGACGCGACCGCGCTCGAGGTCGAGCTCCGCCGGGGCGGGGAGGTCGTGCGGCGCGCCCGGTTCAAGGCGGACGGCGGGGGCCCGATCCGGCACGCGCTGCGGCTCTCCGAGGGGGACTACGCGCTCGCCTGGCGCGTCGCGACGCCGGCCGGTCCCCGGGAGGGTGAGCGCCCTCTCGAGGTGCACGAGGGGGGGACGATCGTGCTTCCCCTCGGGAGGTAGCGCCTCGCGAGCGCTGCCGGCGGCGCGCGGCGACCTCATCGTGGGTCGATGATCGACCTGCACTTCGTCGCGCCCGGGCTCGCGGTGGGCGCGCGGTTCCCCGCGGCGGCCGTGCCCCGCCTCGCCCGCGAGCACGGCATCTGCCGCGTGGTGGACGTCCGCGGGGAGGACTGCGACGACGAGGAGACGCTCCGCGTCCACGGGATCCGCCTCCTCCACCTGCCCACCGCCGACACCACGGCCCTCTCGCAGGAGCGGCTCCGGCACGGCGTCGCGTTCGTCTCGGAGGGGCTCGACGCGGGCGAGCGCGTGCTCGTGCACTGTCAGTACGGCATCGGCCGCAGCGCCCTGCTCGCCGTGTGCGTGCTGGTGGCGCGGGGGGACGCGCCCCTCGTGGCGCTGGAGCGGGTGAAGCGCGCCCGGCCGGTCGTGTCGCCGAGCCCGGCCCAGCTCGCGGCCTTCGCGGCGTTCGCCGCCGCGCACGCCGCCGAGCGCGGGGCGCCGTGGCCGGTCCCCGGGCTGCGCGAGATGGGCGAGATCGCCTGGCGGCACCTGCGCCGGGGCGCGGACGCCTCGGCGGAGGAGGCCGAGGCGTCGTCCACGCGCGGGCCGTAGCGACCCGGGCGCGGGCGGGCCGCGGATGGCGCCGCGCGTCATGCCGTTTCGCTGCGCGAAACACCGCAGCGCGACCGCGCCGGCGCGATGGGGGTCGCGCGCCCGACGCGCTTGACCGCGCGCGCCGGACGGTCGAACCTGCGCAATCGGACATTCTGCCGCAGTGGGTCCCAGGACCCGGGGAGACGCGATGGGCATCGACAGGATGGCGGTCATCGGCGCGGGTCAGATGGGCTCCGGCATCGCGCAGGTCGCGGCGCAGGCCGGCCTCGAGGTGGTGGTCGCGGACGCCGCGCCCGACCTCGCGCGGCGCGCGGTCGAGAAGCTCGGCCAGACGCTCGCGAAGCTCGTGGAGAAGGGGAAGCTCCCGGCGGCCGAGCGCGAGAAGGTGCTCGGCCGGATCCGGCCCGCCGCGTCGCTCGACGAGTGCGCCGGGGCCGACCTCGCCATCGAGGCGGTGGTCGAGAACATGGGCGTGAAGCAGGAGATCTTCCGCAAGCTCGACGCGCTCCTGCGCCCGGAGGCGATCCTCGCCTCGAACACCTCCTCGATCTCCATCACCGGCCTCGCGGCCTCGACGAAGCGGCCGGACCGCTTCGTCGGGATGCACTTCATGAACCCGCCGCCGGTGATGCAGCTCATCGAGATCATCCGCGGCCTGCAGACCTCCGACGCCACCTACCAGGCGATCCTCGCCCTCGCGAAGCGCTTCGGGAAGACCACGGTGACCTCGAAGGACGCGCCGGGGTTCATCGTGAACCGCATCCTCATCCCGCTCCTCAACGAGGCCTGCTTCGCCCTGCAGGAAGGGCTCGCCTCGCCCGAGGACATCGACACCGGGGTGAGGCTCGGCCTGAACCACCCCATGGGCCCGCTCACGCTCGCGGACTTCATCGGCCTCGACACCTGCCTCTACATCGCCGAGGTGCTGCACCGCGAGCTCGGCGACGACAAGTACCGGCCCGCGCCGCTGCTCCGGCAGTACGTCGCGGCGGGCTGGTTCGGGCGCAAGGCGGGGCGCGGCTTCTACCGGTACGACGGCTGAGCGCGCCGGCGGCGCGCGGAAAGGGTGCCATGGCGTACGAGAACCTCCTCTGGGACGTGCAGGAGGGCGTGGGGCTCCTCACCTTCAACCGTCCGAAGGTCCTGAACGCGGTCAACGCGCGGACCTTCGACGAGCTCGACGAGGTGGTCCGCGTCGTCGAGCGCGACCGGGCGGTGCGCGCGGTGGTGCTCACCGGCGCGGGCGAGAAGGCCTTCGTCGCCGGGGCGGACATCGCGGCGATGTCCACGATGACCTCCGCGGAGGCCCGCGCCTTCGCCGAGCGCGCGCACGGGGTCCTCGAGCGGCTCGAGCTCTTGCCGGTCCCGACGGTCGCCGCCGTGAACGGCTACGCCCTCGGCGGCGGCTGCGAGATCGCGCTCGCGTGCGACCTCGTCTACGCGAGCGAGAACGCCCGCTTCGGCCAGCCCGAGGTGAACCTCGGGCTCATCCCGGGGTTCGGGGGCACGCAGCGGCTGCAGCGGCGGGTGGGCAGGATGCGCGCGCTCGAGCTCATCCTCACCGGCGACGCCGCCGGGGCCGCGGCGGCGAAGGAGATGGGGCTCGTCCTCGACGTGCTGCCGCCGGACAAGCTCCTCCCGCACGCGCTGGCGCAGGCGCGGAAGATCGCCTCGCGGGGGCCCGTCGCGGTGGCGCTCGCGAAGCGCGCCGTCCACGCCGGCGCCGACGCCGACGTCCGCGTGGCGAACGAGCTCGAGCGGCAGGCCTTCTCCGCCTGCTTCGCGACGGAGGACGCCCGGGAGGGGATGCGCGCCTTCGTCGAGAAGCGCGCGGCCGCCTGGAAGGGCCGGTAGCCCCGCTCCGCCGCGCTCGTCAGCCCGCCTTCGCCCGCGCCTCGTCGTCGGTCACGATGAGGTGGCCGGTCCGCTCGCGCTTCACGCGCAGGTACTCGACGTTGTGCGGGTTGACGGGGGAGGGGAGCTGGATGCGCCCCCGCACCTTCACGCCGGCCTCGACGAGGTCCGCGAGCTTCTGCGGGTTGTTGGTGATGAGCTCGATCGAGCGGACGCCGAGGAGGCGCAGCATGTCGGCCGCGACGTCGTAGCGCCGCAGGTCGTCGGGGAAGCCGAGGGCGCGGTTCGCCTCGTAGGTGTCGTGGCCCTGCGCCTGCAGCGCGTAGGCGCGGATCTTGTTCCCGAGGCCGATGCCGCGCCCCTCCTGCCGGAGGTAGAGGAGGACGCCGCACCGCCGCTCCGCGATGAGGTCGAGCGCGCGGTCGAGCTGGGCGCGGCAGTCGCACTTGAGCGACCCGAGCACCTCGCTCGTCAGGCACTCCGAGTGCACCCTCACCGCCACGCCCTCGGCGGTGACGTCGCCCATCGCGAGGGCGAGGTGCTCGTCGCCCGTCGCCGCGTCGCGGAAGACCACCGTCCGGAACGGCCCGCGCTCCGTGGGGAGCTGCGCCTCGCCGTAGATCCGGACGCGCTCGCCCTGCCGCTGCCGCCCCGTCACCGCCACGACGTCGTGCATGGCCGCTCTCGTTCTCCTTCCGCCCGCGCAACGCCGGCGCGGGATCGAGGCTGCTTAACCACCGCGCCCGACCCGGGTCAACACCAATGTCGGTCGTCCGGCGGCCGGCGCTGCGCGTTGACACCCCGGGATCCTGCGGTTAGGTGAACCTTCGCGATGGCGGCGGATCTCTCGTCGGGCGACCTCGCCCGCGCGACCGGGAACACGGTCCGGACGATCCGGTTCTACGAGGAGGAGGGGCTCCTCGCGCCGACCATCGTGAGCGACGGCGGCCACCGCCGCTACACGGACCGGGACCTCGAGCGGCTGCGGCTCATCAGCGACCTGCGCGAGCTCGGGCTCTCGCTCTGCGAGATCCGGTCGATCCTCGACCTGCGCTCCGGCTGCCACAACGCCGCCGAGTTCGCCATCCGGTTCCAGCAGGTGCTCGCGGGCCACCTCGAGCAGGCGCAGCGCCGGCTCGAGCGCCTCCGCCGCATGAAGAAGGAGCTCTTCGACGCGCTCGCCGCCATCCAGGAGCGGCTCTCGTCGGCGGGCGTGGCGCAGTGCGCCTGCGCCGTCGCCGACGCGGAGGGCGCGCCGCGCATCGTGAAGGTGCTCGCGCGGCAGCAGGGCTGTCCCTGCGGCCACGGCGCCCCGGCGCCACGCGGCGCCGGCAAGCCTCCCGGCCCCGGCCACCCGCGGGCGTGAGCGGCGCGAGTTACCATAATCCACATTATCGGACGCGGAGTCGGTGGACCCGGCAGCGCCCAACCACTCGATATTGGGGCGATACCGGGCCGTGGTACGGTCGCCACCATGTTCGAGCGACTCCTCGCCGCCGTCCTCCTCGCCCTCACCCTCGGCGCCTGCCGGGAAGCCGCGTCGCCGCAGCCCACGGTGGTGGCGACCTCGACCCCGACGTCGACCTCGACTCCGACCTCTGTTCCGACCGCGACCGCGGCTCCGACCTCGGCTGTGGCTCCGGCTGTGGCTCCGACCCCGGCTCCCGCCCTGGCCTCCGCCGCGTCGCTCGTCCTCCTCGCCAACGCCGTCGAGCCCACGGGGCCGGCGCCGCTGTCCCGCGACGGCGAGACGGTCGTCGATCCCGGCGCGACGTTCGCGGTGGAGCTCTCGGGGGCGCTGCGGGAGGTCCGGCTGGTCCTGCTCGACGCCCGCGAGGACCACGTCGCGGCGACCCAGGCCCACGAGCTGGGCGCGACGACCCGGTTCACGCTCGCGCCCGCGGTGCCCCTCGCGCCGGGGTCGCGCTACCTGCTGCGCCTCGAGGGCGCGACCGGGCGCGAGCTGCGGGACGCGACCGGGACCACCCTCGCGCCCGTCTCCTTCGCCGTGCTCGCCGCCGGCACCCCGCCGCCCCCTGAGCCGAAGAAGCCGCCCAGGAAGCGTTCCCGCCGGAGATAGCGCGCTCAGCTCCGCGCGGGGGCCGGCTCGATCCCCGCGGCCGGCGCCGGAGCGGCGGCCCCGGGCGCGCGCGCGGCGCCGGAGAGCAGCGTCTCGAGCACCGCCACGTTCCGCTGCCGGTCGAAGCGATCCCGCACCGTGCGGCGCGCCGCCTCCGAGAGCCGGCGGGCGAGCTCCGGATCTGACGCGATCCGCGCCATCGCCGCCGCGAGCGCCGCGGCGTCGCGCTCGGGCACGAGCAGCCCGGTCGCGCCGTCCTCGATCAGCTCGGGCACGCCCGAGAGCCGCGTCGAGACGACCGGCACCCCGGCCGCCATCGCCTCCATGAGCGCCACCGGGATCCCCTCCATCTGCCCGTCGCGCGCGCGCACGCTCGGCAGCACCATCGCCGTGGCGGCCGCCAGCAGGTCCGGGATCCGCTCGTGCGGCACCGCCCCGAGGAGCTCCACGCGGTCGGAGAGCCCCTCCCGCGCGATGCGCGCCTCGAGGTGGCGGCGGAGCGCGCCCTCGCCGACGAGCACGAGCCGCGCCCGCACCCCGCGGCGGCGCAGGAGCCCGCAGGCGTCCAGCAGCACGTCGTGGCCCTTGTACTCGCGGAGCCCCGCCACGCAGAGGAAGCTCGGCACCGCGCTCCGCGCGCCGGCCCGCGGCGCGAACGCCGCCAGGTCCACGCCGCAGCGCACCACGTGCACCTTGCCGGCGGCGGGCTCGCCGCAGTGGCGCGCGATGAGGGCGCGGTTGAACTCGGAGATGGTGACGACGAAGCGCGCCTCCTCCACCTTCTGCCGGAGCATGGCGGTGTCGACGTACAGGTCGTGCGCGTGCGTCGTGAAGCTGTAGCCGACGCCGGTGAGGGCGCGGACCACCCAGGCGGCGAGCGCCGGGTGCGTGGCCCAGTGCGCGTGCACGTGTCGGACCCCGAGCGCCTCGAGGCGCCGGGCGATGAGCGCGGCCTTGGCCACCACGATGGGCGTGCGCACGAGGAGCCGGCGGGACGGGGCGTTCCCGCGCAGCGCGTCCCTCCACGCGCGGAGGTAGCGCCCGGGCCGGCGGCGCAGCCAGTGGAGCTGCGCCGACACGAGCTCCCACGAGAGGGTCGCGTGGTAGTGCGTGCACGCCTCGACCTCCCTCCACCCGGCGTGGACCTCGCCGCCGCGCGCGCCGAAGAGCGGGAACACGTCCACGGGCACGCCCCGCGCGCGGAGGGCGCGCACCTCCTCCAGGATGAACGTCTCGGTGATCGCCGGAAACCACGAGACGAGGTACGCGACCCGCCCCTCCCCCTGCCGCATGTCCGATCCCCCCCGGGATCCCCGATCCCGCTCCCTCAGGCCGTCGACGCCACCTCCCGGTACAGCTCGAGGTGGCGTGCCGCCACCGCCTCGATCCCGAACCCCTCGACCGCGCGCGCCCGCGCCGCCGCGCCGAGCGCCCGCGCGCGGACCGCGTCGCTCAGCACCGCGGCGAGCGCCGCCGCGAGCCGCTCCGGCCGCTCCGGCGGTACGACCACGGCGCCGTCCGGTCCCCCCGTCTCCGCGGTGGCGCCCACGTCCGTCGCGACGACCGCGAGGCCGCAGGCCATGGCCTCGAGGAGCGCCAGCGAGAGCCCCTCCGTCCGCGACGGCAGGACGAACGCGTCCGCGGCGCGGAGCCAGGGCGCGACGTCGGCCTGCGCCCCCGCGAAGCGCACCGAGCCCGGAGGCGCCAGCTTCCGGGCCTGCGCCTCGAGCGCGGCGCGCTCGGCGCCGTCGCCGAGGAGGCAGAGCGTCGCCCCCGCGTCGCGCGCGACCGCCGCCCACGCCTCGAGCAGGACGTCGGCTCCCTTCTCGCGCGCGAGGCGCCCCGCGTAGACCGCGATGGGGCCCGCGGGCAGCCCCAGCAGGC
Organism: uncultured delta proteobacterium; assembly: GCA_963737085.1. Taxonomy (GTDB): domain Bacteria; phylum Myxococcota; class Myxococcia; order Myxococcales; family Anaeromyxobacteraceae; genus Anaeromyxobacter. The sequence goes on along the minus strand of CAVTRR010000008.1, from coordinate 735,853 downwards.
CGCGAAGGCGCGCGCGCTCGGCCCGGTCCGCGGGGGCGAAGCGGCGCGTGTCCACGCCGTTCGGGATGCGGTGGATGCGCCCGCGCGGGATCCCCGCCCCGACGAGCTCCTCGCGGATGGGGGCCGACACGGCGACGAACGCCGCCGCGAGCCGCCGCAGGGCCGCGAGGCGCATCGCCCCGAGCGGCCCCTGCCGGGCGAGGTGCGCGATCTCGCCGATCGACCCGCTCGCGTGCGCGGTGACCACGAAGGGGATCCCGCGCAGCGCGCGGGCGACGAGCGCCGCGCTCGCCGGCGAGAGCAGCTGGTGCGCGTGGACCACGGCCACCTCGTCCCCGAGCGAGGCGACGACCCGCGCGGCCGCCGCGACGTAGGCGACGGTCGCGGCGGGGCCGGGGCCACGGGCGATCCCCGCGCGGTGCACGGTGACCCCGCCGAGCTCCTCGCGCGCGGCCCGGCCCGGGGCCGGGCGCGTCACGACGTGGACGCGCTCTCCCAGCGCCGCGAGCCCCCGCGCGAGCGCGAGCGTCTGCGTCTGGATCCCGCCGACCGACGGCGGGAACAGGCTCGTCAGGATCGCGATCCCCCCGTGCATGTGCGCCCAAACGATGCGCCTCGCCGCAGGGGGCGCGAACCCCCGGGACGGGACGACCTCGGCGGTTCGGGCGCGAACGCCCCGGGAGGCGCCTTAAAGCCGAGCCCAGTTGTCCTGATCGCGTCGCGAGGCGCGCGATGGCGTCGGCGAGCCGGGCACACGAGGACCGAGCAGCGGAGGCGTGCCTGTATGGCACGTCGAGCAGCGCAGGGACGAATCTGCCCGGCGCAGCCAGCCAGCGTGCGCCGCAGCAGCGAATCAGGGCAAGTGGTCTCGGCCTACGCCAGCCGCTCGAGGTCGGCGAGCACCGCGCGGTCCGCGGCGAGGAAGTCGTACGTCGCGAGGGTGCCGATGCGGGCCCAGGCGAGCTCCGCGACGCCGAGGGCGGCGGGCGCCGCCTCGGGCGCGAGCGCGCAGGCGTAGAACGCGAGGTCGACCTCGAGCTCCGGGTAGCGGTGGCGGTGGCGGAGGAGGAGCGGCCCCACCGTGGCGTCGCAGCCGAGCTCCTCGCGCAGCTCGCGCCGCAGCGCCTCCTCCTCCCCCTCCCCCGCCTCGACCTTCCCGCCCGGGAACTCCCACTGCCCGCGCTGGCCGGGCCGGTCGGGGCGGCGCGTCACGAGGAGCGCGTCGCCCCGGCGGATCACGGCCGCGACGACCCGCAGGAGCCGCATGCGCTCAGGACAGGTCGAGCGCGAGGAGGTCGCCGCCGTTCGACAGGACGTACACCCGCGCGCCGGCGACGGCGGGCGAGCCGGAGACGCCGGTGCCCGGGTCGAACACCCGCAGCGTCCGGCCGCTGGCCGCCTCGAGCCAGCGCAGGCCTCCGCCGTCGGCGGGAACGAGGATCCACGGCCCCGCCACGACGGGCGCCCCCGCGGGCGCGCCCCCGCCGAGGGGGGTGGTCCAGACGGACGCCCCGTCCGCGGGCGCGAGGCCTTGCACGCTCGCGGGGGTCACGACGACGACCAGCCCCTCGGCGAGCGCGAGCTGCGCCGCGCCGGGGACCTTGGAGGTCCAGCGGGTCTCGCCGGACGCCGCGTCGAGCGCGAGCACCGCCCCCGAGTACGCCGCCGCGTAGAGGCGCCCGCCCTCGAGCAGGAGCGCGTCCACGTCGAGGTGGTCGCCCGCGGGCGCGATCTGACGCTCCCAGCGCGCGGCGCCGCTCGCGGGGTCGAGCGCCGCGGCGAAGCCGTCGGACCAGGCGGCGTAGACCGCCTCCGGGCCGGCCGCGACGGCCGCCGCGCCGAAGATGGTGAAGTCGGCGCGCTTGTTCTCGCGGCGGTGGTGCCAGCGCCAGGTGCCCTTCGCCGCGTCCACGGCGAAGACCGTGTCCTGCAGGCTCGCGACGAGCACGAGCCCGTGCGCGACGGCGGGGCGGGTCGAGAGGTCCTCGTCGGACTGGTACCGCCAGCGCTCGCGCCCGCCCGCGAGGGCGACCGCGTAGAGGCGGCCGTCGGCGGAGCCGACGTAGACGGTGTCGCCCGCGATCGCGGGCGGTCCGAAGGCGGCGCCGCCCTGGAGCTCCCAGGCGACCGTGCCGTCCGCGCGCACGGCGTGCAGCCACCCGTCGCGCGTGCCGAAGACGGCGAGCTTGGTGGCGGGGTCGAAGGCGACGCCGCCCCGCTCCTCGGGGCGCCGCTCGAGCGGGCGGAGCGCGACGAACGGGCGCTGCCAGGCGACCCGGTACAGCCGCACCGGCGCCGGGGGCAGCGCCGTCGCGACGCCGGGCCCGGCGCCGAGGGCGAGGGCGAGCGCGAGGGCGAGCATCACTTGCCGCCGAGGCGGGAGAGCCGGGCCGCGGCCTCGCCGGCGAGCGGGGACGACTCGTGGCTCTTCGGGAACGCGGCGAGGAGCTCCTTCGCCGGGGCGACCTTCCCCGCCTGCTCGAGCACGCGCGCGCGCTCGAGATTGGCGCGGTCGGCGTACGGGGGCGCCTCGCGCCCGAGCCGCTCGAAGGCCTGCGCGGCGGCGTCCAGATCGCCCTTGCCCTCCGCGGCGAGGGCGAGCCCCTCGAGCGCGCCGAAGCGGAGCGAGTCGTCGCGGTCGGCGTCGGCGAGGAAGCGCTCGTAGGACGCCCGCGCGGCGTCCCACTCGCGCAGCCTGAGGTGCGCGTCGCCCTTGGCGAGCGCCGCGAGCGCGGCCGCGCCGCTGCTGCCGTGCTCGGCGAGGACGCGTTCTGCGGCCTGGACGATGGCGCGCTGCCGCGCCTCCTCGCTCTCGTAGAACGGGCCGGGGAACCCGGGCAGCGGCACGGCGCTGATCTCGCCGCCCATGGTCTGCAGGAGGTCGGAGGCCGCCGCGCCGGCGCGCTCCGCGCGGCGCGCCTGCACCGCGGCCAGCACCGCGATCGCGACGAGGATCCCGACCGCCACGGCGCCGGCGATCGCGACGTGCCTGCGCCGCGACGCGATCCAGCTCGCCGCCTGCGTGGCGGCCTGCTGGAACTTGTCGGGCTCCTTCATGTCCTTGCGGGTGATGACGTCCGTCTTCGACATGTGGCCCCTGTGCGCGTGCGCGCTCGAAATCCCGAGAAAATCCGGGCCAATCTAGGCGGCGCTCCCCGGCCCGTCAAGCGCTTCGCGGCGGCCGCCCGTCCGCTCGCGTCGCGCGCCTACCCGTCGCGCCGCGGCGGCCGGCGGCGGCGCTTGCGCTCCCTGAAGACGAGGCGCATCGGGACCTCGAGGCCGAACGCCGCGCGGAGGCGGTTCTCGACGAAGCGCTTGTAGGAGTCCCCGATCGCCGCCGGCCGGTTGCACTGCACGACGAAGGTGGGCGGCGCGTAGGCGACCTGCGCGACGTAGTAGAGCTTCACCCGGTGCCCGCCGTCGAGGGGCGCGGGGTGCTCGTCCTGGATCTCCTCGAGGAGCTCGTTCAGCTGCGGCGTCGGGAAGCGCGCGCGGTACTGCTCGACGAGGCGCGCCGCCTGGTCGAGCACCTTCGTCACCCCCCGCCCCTCCTTCGCCGAGACGAAGATCATCGGGGCGAACGCGACGAAGGGGAGCCGCTTGCCGAGCTCCTGCCGGTACCACTCCTGCGTCGCGCCCTCGCGCTCGGCCACGTCCCACTTGTTCACCACGACGAGGAGCGCCTTGCCCTTCTCCGCCACGAGCCCGAGCAAGCGCGCGTCCTGCTCGACGCCGGCCTCGGTCGCGTCGAGCAGGCAGGCGACCACCTCGGAGGCGTCGATGGCCTTCATGGCGCGGACGACCGAGAAGGCCTCCACCTTCTGCGCGATGGCGCTCTTGCGCCGGATGCCGGCCGTGTCCGTGACGACGAAGCGGCGCCCGCGGTGCTCGAGGGGCGAGTCGATGGCGTCGCGGGTCGTGCCGGCGACTTCCGAGACGATGAAGCGCTCCGCGCCCAGGAGCGCGTTCACGAGGGTGCTCTTCCCGACGTTGGGCCGCCCGACGACCGCCAGCCGGATGTCGCCGGTGGGCCGATCCTCCTCGGTGACCTCGGCGGGCTCCTCCACCTCCTCGGGCGCGGGCGGCGCCTCGGGCACCCGGAGCTTCTCGACGATGGCCTCGACGAGCTCCCCGACGCCGCGGCCGTGCTCGGCCGAGAGCGCGAACACGTCGCCGAAGCCGAGCCCCCAGAACTCGGCGAGCGGGGCCTCCTCCTCGTTGCGGGCGGTGTCCACCTTGTTCACCGCGACGAAGAGCGGCTTCCCGGAGCGGCGGAGGAGCTCCGCGACGGAGCGGTCGACCTCGGTGACCCCCTCGCGCCCGTCCACGACGAGCACGATGGCGGCGGCCTCCTCCACGGCGAGCTGCGCCTGCTCGCGCACCTGGCCCATGAGGCGGTCGCGCGACTCGGGCTCGAAGCCGCCGGTGTCGACCACCGACAGCTCGCGGCGGTCCCAGTCGACGTCGGCGTAGTTGCGGTCGCGGGTGACGCCGGGGACGTCCTCCACGATGGCAACCCGGCGCCGCACGATACGGTTGAACAGCGTGGACTTCCCGACGTTGGGCCGGCCGACGAGGGCCACCAGGGGGCGCGGAGGGCTCACGTCAGATCCCGAGCTTCCTGAGCGACGCCGCGCGCTCGCTCCAGCGCTCCTCCACCTTCACGGTGAGCCGGAGGAACACCTTGCACCCGAGGAGCCGCTCGAGCCGCTCCCGGGCCCGGGTGCCGACGTTCTTCAGCATCGCGCCCCGCTTCCCGATGACGATGGCCTTCTGCGAGTCGCGCTCCACCCATACGACCGCGCCCACCCGCACGAGCCCCCCGCCCTCGCGGCGGCCCGACTCGTCGAACTCCTCGATCTCGACGGCCGCGGCGTACGGGATCTCCTGGCGCGTCTGCAGCATCAGCTGCTCGCGGACGTACTCCGCCGCGATCTGGCGCTCCGCCTGGTCGGTGAGCATGTCGGCGGGGAAGAGCGGCGCCTCCGACTCCGGCACGTGGCGCGCGAGGGTCTCGAGCAGCACGTCCACGTTCTCGCCGTTCAGCGCCGAGAACGGCACGATCTCCGCCCAGGCGTGCAGCCCGCGGTAGGCGTCGATGACCGGGAGGAGGGTCTCGCGGGGCGCGCGGTCCATCTTGTTCACGCCGAGGATCGCGGGCTTGCCGCTGCGCGCCACCTCGGCGATGGCCCAGCGGGTGGCCTCCCCCACCTCCACGCGCCCCTCCGGCCCGGTCCCGGCCTCGATGAGGACGAGGACCGCGTCCACCTCCGGCAGCGTCGAGAGCGCCACCTCGACCATCCGCCGGTTGAGCGCCCCCTGCGCGCGGTGCAGGCCGGGCGTGTCGAAGAGCGCGAGCTGCGCCCCCTCGCCGTTCCAGATCCCGAGGATCCGGGTGCGCGTCGTCTGGGGACGCGGCGTGACGATGGCGACGTGCTCGCCGAGCACGCGGTTGAGGAGCGTGGACTTGCCGACGTTCGGCCGTCCGACGATGGCGACGAATCCGGCGCGGAACGCCGTGGGCTTCTTCTGGCTGGACATGAGGTGATCGCGCCCGCCGCGGCTTGCTGGCCGGGGCGGGCGCCGGGGTTTCCTTCGGGTGGGGACGCGCTACGGCTGCGCGCCGCGGGTGATGACGAGCTTCTCCAGCTTCACCTTCGAGTTTCCGGCGGCGACGATCTTCGGGACGATCTCGAAGCCCTTCACCACCTCGCCGAAGATGGTGTGGCCGCGGTCGAGCCACGGGGTCGGCACCTCGGTGATGAAGAACTGCGAGCCGTTGGTGTTCGGGCCGGAGTTCGCCATGGCGAGGAGGCCCGGCTTCGTGAACTTGTTGTCCGGGCCGATCTCGTCGGCGAACTTGTACCCCGGGCCGCCCGTGCCGTTCCCGAGCGGATCGCCGCCCTGGATCATGAACTGCGGGATGACGCGGTGGAACACGGTGCCGTCGTAGAGCGGCTTCTTCTGCGTCTGGCCGCTGCGCGGGTCCTTCCACTCCTTCGTCCCCTCGGCGAGGCCCACGAAGTTCTCGACCGTCTTCGGCGCCTTCTCGGGGAGGAGCTTCACGACGATGTCGCCGAGGGAGGTCTTGAACGTCGCATACGTCGCTTCGGCCATCTTCTTCTCCTTGCGGGCGGGCGCCTGCGCGTGCGCCGCCGGGGCGGCGAGCGCCACCGTGAGTGCAATCGCGATCGCGGTTCGGGTCATGCGCCGGATGCTAGCGATGGGCGGGGGCCCGGGCAAGGAAAGACGCTCCCTCAGCGCTTGGTGCCCCGTCCCTTGCGGGCCGGGCGGCGCGCGGGGGCCGCCTTGCGCCGGGTCGGGGTGGGGGCGCCGCGCTTCGCCGCGCGGGGGCGCCTCGCCGGTGCGAGCGGCGCGGCCCCCTCCTCCGGCGCCGCCGCGACGGGACCCGGCACCGGCACCGGCGCGGCGCCGCTCGCCGCCTCGCGCTCGGGCGGGGGCGGGGGTGGGGACGCGGAGGCCGGCGCCGGCACGGGGCAGGCGGGCGCCGCCGCGGCGGCGGCGGGGGGCTCCTCCGCCGGGAGCCGCCGGCCGATGGCCTCGAGCGCGAGCTTCGCCGCCGCCTGCTCGGCGTCCTTCTTCGAGCGCCCCTCGCCGCGCCCGACCACCTCGCCGCGCAGGTCCGTCTCCACGTCGAAGATCTTGGAGTGGTCGGGGCCCCGCTCGGCGACGACCCGGTAGCGCGGCGTCGCCCGGAGCCTGCTCTGGGCGAGCTCCTGCAGCTGCGTCTTGTAGTCGCGGTCGAGGGTGCCGGCGGCGGCGCGGGCGAAGGCCTCGCCGAGGAAGCGGTCGATGAGCCCGAGGACCGCGCCGAGCCCCGCGCCGACGTACACGGCGGCGACGACCGCCTCCATGGCGTCGGCGAGCAGCGACGCCTTCTGGCGCCCGCCCGTCAGCTCCTCGCCGCGCCCGAGGCGGAGCAGCGCGCCGAGGTCGAGGGCGCGCGCCATCTCCGAGAGCCCCTGCTCGTCCACCACCGCCGCCCGCATCTTCGAGAGGTCGCCCTCGCGCGCGGCCGGGAACCGCTCCATCAGCCGGTGGGACACGGCCAGGTCGATGACGGCGTCGCCGAGGAACTCGAGCCGCTCGTTGTCGCGCAGCCCGTCCTCGCGGTGCTCGTTCACGTACGACTTGTGCGTGAGCGCCGCGAGCGCGAGGGCGCGGTCGGCGAAGGTCGTCCCTAGCCGCGCCTCGAGGGCGGCGACGGGGTCGTGGCCCGCCTCGGGTGCCGGGCCCGTCGCGCCGCGGGGGGTGGGATCCGCCTCGTTCATGCCGCTTCCTCCGCGCCTCACGCCCGCAGCCGTGCCGCGAGCTCGTCGGCGAGCTCCCAGGGATCCGCCTCGCGCGCGGCGATCCGCGCGGCGACGGCGTCGAGCCGGCCGAGCTCGCTCTCGAGCCGCTCGAGCGCGCCGGCGAGGAGCCGCTCGCGCAGGAGCGCCACGAAGGCGGCGCGGGCGCGGGCGCTCTCCCTCACGCGCTTCTGCCCGGTGGCCTCGAGGTGCGCGCGGTGCGCGTCGATGGCGTGCACGAGCTCCGCGATCCCCTCGTCCCGGACGGCGACGGTCGGCACGATGGGCGGCTCCCAGTCGGCGGTGGGCGCGTCCGGCGCCGGCGCCTCCTCCCCGGAGAAGCGGTGGACGGCGTCGTGCTCCCGCGGGCGCGCGCTCACGGTCCGCCGGAGCTCGAGCATCATCCTCAGATCCCGCACCGTCCGGTCGGCGCCCTCGCGGTCGGCCTTGTTGACCGCGAAGACGTCGGCGATCTCGAGGACGCCCGCCTTGATGGCCTGCACGTCGTCGCCGAGCCCCGGCACCGACACCACCACCACCGTGTGGGCGAGCGAGGCGACCTCGATCTCGTCCTGCCCCACCCCGACGGTCTCGACGATGACGACGTCCTTGCCCATCGCGTCGAGCACCTGGACGACCTCCGACGTCGAGCGCGAGAGCCCGCCGAGGTGGCCGCGGGTGGCGAGGGAGCGGATGAACACGCCGGGGTCGAGGGCGTGGTCCTGCATGCGGATGCGGTCGCCGAGGATGGCGCCGCCCGTGAACGGGCTCGTCGGGTCGACCGCGACGACGCCCACGGTCTTGCCCGCGGCCCGGTACCGGGCGATGAGCCGGTCGGTGAGCGTCGACTTGCCGGCCCCCGGCGAGCCCGTGAGCCCCACCACGTACGCGCGCCCGGTCCTCGGGAACAGCGCCCGCAGGGTGGCCTCGGCGCCCGGCATGCGGTCGTCGAGATCGCGCATGAGCCGCGCGGCCGCGCGGACGTCACCGGAGAGCACCCGCTCGGCGAGCGTAAGGGACGCCGTCACCGGCCCGCCGCCTCCGGGACGAAGTTCGCCACCAGGATCGCCGCCGCCATCCTGCGCGGCGCGCCGAGGGGCTGCCGCTGGCGGTCGAGCTGCCGGTAGATCACGTTCCCGTCCTGCACCTGGTCGATCTGCACGAGGAGCCGCCACGCGCCGCGCTCCCGCGCGAACACGGCCTCGAACTCCGCCCGCTTGAGGACCCGCGCCGCGCCGTAGGGGTGGCCGTCGATGTCGGTGCCGACGTAGCGGACCTCGTCGTCGCCCGCCTCCTCGACGACGACGCTCATCACCCAGACCTCGCCCGGGCGCGGCTGGAGGGGCCCGGGGAGCTCCGCCGCGAGCCCGTCCGCGGCCGGCTCGAAGGGCCCGGCCGGCTCGGTCCCCTCCTCGGCGCCGAGCGCGCGGGCGACGACCCGGCGCGTGCCCGGGAAGTCCGCGAGCTCGAAGCGGTCCGTCCAGACGTCGCCGTTCGGCCCGATGAGCCGCCCCTTGAACAGGGTCCCGGCCTCCCGGGCGGCGAGGAACCGGTAGCGCGTTCCGCCGTGCTGGAACTCCTGAACGAGCTCCACCATCGCGTTCGGGGCGAGGATGGCGTGCTCCCCGAAGACGCGCGCGAGCGCGGCGAGCGTGAGGGCGTTCCGCGGCGGCGGCGTGGCCTCGAGGGCGCTGCTCGCCGCCGCGGCGCGGGCCGGGGCGACCGCGCGCATGCGGGGGAGCGCCTCGGTGAGGAACACCTCGAGCGCGGCGGGGCTCGGACAGGCGGCGAGGTCGAGCGCGGGGAACTCGGGCGACACCTCGAACGGCGTCCCGCCCACCGGCGCCACCCGCGAGACGCGCACGCCGTCCGGGTCGCCGAGGATCTCGAAGGCGTGCGTGGGCGTCTTCGCGACGGCGCGGACCGCCAGCCGATCGGGGTCGACCCCGGCCTCGAGCCGCAGCGCCCTGAACCGGGCGGCGAGCTCGCGCAGCGCCTCGGCGCGCCGGGCGAGCGCCGCGGCGAGGGCCTGCTCGAGCGCGGCGACGCGCTCGTGCGCGCCGAAGTCCACCTCGCCGAGCGCGGCGAGGGGCGCGTCGACGAAGCGGAGGCGATCGTGCCCCTCCACCACGAACCGCGCCCGGGCGATGGGCTGGCCCGTCGCGGGGTGCAGGAGGCGCCCCTGGAACCCGAGCTCGCCCTCGAGCGTCTCGCGGTCGGCGCCGAGCCTGACCGGCACGCCCAGCGCGGAGAGCTTGCGGGACGCGATCTGGTTCAGCCGCTCCCGCGGGATGTTCGTGATGATGGTGTGTTCGCCCTCTGACACCTGTCACCCCGGCGCGGCGCCTCTCGTGCCGCGCGTGCGCTCTCCGTGCGCGGCTTCCCGCCGCCCGCGGAGACTACCTCAGAATCGGCCGCGAGGTGGCCCTCCGCGGCGTCCGGCCGGTCACTCGCCGGTGAAGACCGGCGGGCGCTTCTCCGCGAACGCGCGCAGGGCCTCGACGCGGTCCTTCGTCCCGAGGCAGTCCTGGTACAGCCGGTTCTCGAGGGCGAGCGCCTCCTCGAGCGGCAGGTGGAGGCCGCCGTCGACGGCGCGCTTCGCCTGCCGCAGCGACACCGGCGCGTTGCGCGCGGCCTCCCCGGCGTAGGCGAGCGCCTCGTCCACGAGCCGCGCCGCGGGCGCGACCCGGCCGACGAGCCCCATCGCGAGCGCCTCCCGGGCGCCGACGCGGCGGGCGGTCAGGATGAGGTCCTTCGCCCGCGCCACGCCCACGAGCCGGGGGAGCCGCTGGGTCCCGCCTCCCCCCGGGATGATCCCGAGGCCCACCTCGGGCAGGCCCATCTCCGCCGACTCCGCGGCGATCCGCAGGTCGCAGGCGAGCGCGAGCTCGAGCCCGCCCCCGAGCGCGGCGCCGTTCAGCGCGGCGACGAAGACCTGCGGCGCCTCCTCGATGGCCCGCAGCGCCCGCCGCAGGCCCTCGTGGAACGCGTGGACCTCCTCGGCGCTCATCCCCGCCCGCTCCTTGAGGTCGGCGCCGGCGCAGAAGGCCTTCTCCCCCGCCCCGGTCACGACGACGCAGCGCAGGGTGCGGTCGGCCGCGGCGCGCGCGATCAGCGCGCCGAGCTCCCGCAGCATCGCCCGGGAGATGGAGTTCCGGCGGGCCTCGCCGTCGATCGTCCAGAGCTCGACGCCCCCCCGTCGCTCGGTCCGCAGCTCCGCCATGCCGGTCACACCTCCGCGCGCGCGCGCTCGGCCTGCAGGGTCTTGCCGGGCAGCCTCCGCCCGACGAGCCGCTCGGCGAGCGCGCCGGCCGCGATCAGCTTACCGAAGTCGATCCCCGTCTCGTAGCCCATCCCGTGCAGCATGTAGACGAGGTCCTCGGTGGCGAGGTTCCCGGCGGCGCCCGGCGCGTAGGGGCAGCCCCCGAGGCCGCCGACGGACGCGTCGAAGGTGGAGATGCCCATCTCCAGCCCGGCGAGCACGTTCGCGAGGGCGGTCCCGCGGGTGTCGTGCATGTGCAGGGCGATCCGCTCCGCGGGCAGCTCGCGCAGGAGGAGGCCGAGGAGGGTGCGGGTCTGGTTCGGCGTGCCGACGCCGATGGTGTCGCCGAGCGACACCTGCTCGCAGCCGAGCGCGACGAGCCGCGTCACGACCGCAGCGGCGCGGGCCGGGTCGACCGCCCCCTCGTACGGGCAGCCCCACGCCGTCGAGACGTAGCCTCGCACGCGCAGCCCGCGGGCCCGCGCGGCGGGCACGAGCGCCTCGAACTCCCGGAAGGTCTCCTCGACCGTCTTGTTCACGTTCTTCCGGTTGTGGCTCTCCGAGGCGGAGAGGAACACCGCCGCCTCCACGGGCGCCCTCCCCGCCCCCGCGCGCAGGGCCTCCGCGAGCCGGTCGAGCCCCTTCGCGTTGGGCACGAGGACCACGTAGGAGACGCCGGGCAGCGCGGGGAGCGCCGCGGTCACCTCGGCGGCGTCGGCGAGCTGCGGGATCCAGCGGGGCGAGACGAAGCTCGTCGCCTCGATGCGGGAGATGCCGGCCTCGGCGAGGGCGCGGATGAGCGCGAGCTTCCCCTCCGTCGGGACGCTCACCGCCTCGTTCTGGAGCCCGTCGCGGGGCCCGACCTCGTAGACCGTCACCCGGGTTGGCACCCGGGGATCCTAACCCCGATCGCGCCGGGAATCCGGCGGAAGCGACGGCGGCGGCGTGTCCGGTGCCCTACGGGGCGGTGCGGGCTGGCGCGGCGGCCGGCGCGGGCGACGCCCCGCGGAGCGCGTCGGCGCACGGCGAGGCGGCCGCGAGCTCCTTGAGGTGCCCGTGGATCTTCATCGCGCAGAACTTCGGCCCGCACATCGAGCAGAACTCCGCGGACTTGAACGCCTCCTGCGGGAGCGTGGCGTCGTGCTTCGCGCGGGCGGTGTCGGGATCGAGGGAGAGCTCGAACTGGCGCTTCCAGTCGAAGGCGTAGCGGGCGCGGGACATCGCGTCGTCCCGGTCGCGCGCCCCGGGCCGGTGCCGCGCCACGTCCGCCGCGTGCGCGGCGATCTTGTACGCGACGATCCCCTCCCGCACGTCGTCCACGTCGGGCAGGCCGAGGTGCTCGGCGGGCGTCACGTAGCAGAGCATCGCGGCGCCGTGCTGGGCGGCGACGGCCGCGCCGATGGCGCTCGTGATGTGGTCGTAGCCGGGCGCGATGTCGGTGACGAGCGGCCCGAGGACGTAGAAGGGCGCCTCGTGGCAGAGGACGCGCTCCTTCTCCATGTTCATCGGGATCTGGTCGAGCGGCACGTGGCCGGGCCCCTCCACCATCACCTGGACGTCGTGCGCCCAGGCGCGCTTCGTGAGGTCGCCGAGCACCTGCAGCTCGGCGAACTGCGCCTCGTCCGAGGCGTCGGCGAGGCAGCCCGGCCGCAGGCCGTCGCCGAGCGAGAAGGTGACGTCGTAGCGCTTGAAGATCTCGCAGATGTCGTCGAAGTGGGTGTAGAGCGGGTTCTCGGCGCGGTTCGCGAGCATCCACTGCGCCATGAGCGCGCCGCCCCGCGAGACGATGCCCGTCGTGCGCCGCGCGGCGAGGGGGATGAAGTCGCGCAGCAGCCCGGCGTGGATCGTCATGTAGTCGACGCCCTGCGCCGCCTGGGCCTCGATGATCCCGAGGAGCATCGAGGGCGTGAGCTCCGCCACGTCCTTCACGTGGGCGAGGCACTCGTAGATGGGCACGGTGCCGACCGCGACCGGGCTGTGGCGGAGGATGGACTCGCGGATGAGCGGGATGTCGCCGCCCGTCGAGAGGTCCATCACCGTGTCGGCGCCGTGCTTGAGGCAGACGGCGAGCTTCGCGAGCTCCGCCTGCACGTCGGAGGTGACCGCGCTGTTCCCGATGTTCGCGTTGATCTTGCAGGTCGCCGCCACGCCGATGGCGAGCGGCTCGAGCTCGGGGTGGTTCACGTTGGCCGGGATGACCATCCGGCCGCGGGCCACCTCGTCGCGCACGACCTCCGGGGCGAGCCGCTCCCGCGCGGCGACGAACGCCATCTCCTCGGTGACGAGCCCCCGCCGCGCGAGGTGCAGCTGCGTGACGTTGGCCTGCCCCCGGCGCTTCGCGATCCAGTCGGCGCGCATCGTCGCGATCCTCCCCGTGCGAGGGAAAGGCTCGCAGGGACGCGGAAAGTAGCGGGCGCCCGCGGGCGTGTCAACGCACGGGCGGCCGCTGGAGTGGGGGAGTGCTCGGCTCGCGCCCTGCTTCGCGGCGCGAACGGCGCTCCCCCCTGCCTCGCATCGGGGGACGCTCCGCGTCCCCCGAACCCCCGGCTGCTCGCTCCGGGGCAGCCTCGTCCGGCTGCCCCTGCGCTCGCTACCGCGCGACCGTCAGCGGAGCGCCTTGAAGGCGGCGCGGCCGGCGTAGCGGCCGGCCTTGCCGAGCTCCTCCTCGATGCGGAGGAGCTGGTTGTACTTCGCGATCCGGTCGGTGCGCGACGCGGAGCCCGTCTTGATCTGCCCGCAGTCGCAGGCGACCGAGAGGTCGGCGATGGTCGTGTCCTCCGTCTCGCCGGAGCGGTGGCTCATCACGCTCGTGTAGCCGGCGCGGTGCGCCATGCGCACGGCCTCGAGCGTCTCGGTGAGCGAGCCGATCTGGTTCACCTTGACGAGGATGGAGTTGCAGATGCCCTCGGCGATGCCGCGCGAGAGCCGCGTGATGTTCGTGACGAAGAGGTCGTCGCCCACGAGCTGGATCTTCCCGCCGAGCTTCTCGGTGAGGAGCTTCCAGGTCGCCCAGTCGTCCTCGGCGCACCCGTCCTCGATGGACACGATCGGGTACTTCGCGACGAGCGAGGCGTAGAAGTCCACGAGCCCCTTGCCGTCGTAGCTCTTCCCCTCGCCCTCGAGGGCGTACTTGCCCGTCTTCTTGTCGAAGAACTCGCTCGCGGCGCAGTCGAGGGCCAGGGCCACCTGCTCGCCCGGCTTCAGCCCGGCGGCCTTGATGGCCTCCATGATGACCGCGAGCGCCTCCTCGTTGGAGGCGAGGCTCGGGGCGTAGCCGCCCTCGTCGCCGACGCCGGTCGCCGCTCCCTTCGTCTTCAGCACCTTCTTCAGGGCGTGGAAGATCTCCGCCCCGTAGCGCAGCGCCTCCGCGAAGCTGGGCGCGCCGAGGGGGACGACCATGAACTCCTGGATGTCGACGTTGGAGTCCGCGTGGGCGCCGCCGTTCAGGATGTTCATGAGCGGCACGGGCAGCGTGCGCGCGCCGGCGCCGCCGACGAAGCGGTAGAGCGGCAGCTGGTGCGCCCGCGCCGCCGCCTTCGCGGCCGCGAGGGACACGCCCAGGATGGCGTTCGCCCCGAGCTTCGCCTTGGTGGGCGTCCCGTCGAGCTCGATCATCCGGGCGTCGAGGGCGGCCTGGTCGGACGCGTCCATGCCGACCACCGCCGGGGCGAGGACGTCGATGACGTTCGCCACGGCCTTGCGCACGCCCTTGCCGAGGTAGCGGGACTTGTCGCCGTCCCGCAGCTCGAGCGCCTCGTGCTCGCCGGTCGACGCGCCCGACGGCACCGCCGCCCGGCCCACGTCGCCCGTCCCGACCGCCACCTCGACCTCGACCGTGGGATTTCCGCGGGAGTCGAGGATCTCCCGGGCGGTCACGTTGATGATCTCGGTCATCGGCATCCTCCGCAGGGCGGGGATGGTGCCCGCCGGCGGACGCGGGGTCAATCGGATTCCGGGCGGCGCGCGCAGGTCGACGCTGGGTACGTGTCGCCCCGGCGGCGGCGCACGCGGCCGGCGGCGCCCGGCCGCCCGGCCGCCTCGAAAGAAACGGGCGCGAGACCGCTTCGGTCCGCGCCCTCCGTGCAGGCGATCGCCGCTGGCGAGCGCCTAGCCCGAGTAGTCGATGATCACGACGCCGCGGTCGCTCCCCGGCTCGTCGTCGCGGCGCTCGGGGGGACGGCCGGGGGCCGGCACGGGCAGCGGCAGCTCGATCACCGGGCGGTCGTCGACGCTCTTGTCGCGCTCGCGACGCTTGATCTCGTCGATGACGTAGGCATCCAGCATCGCGTCCTCCTGCCTCGTCTTCGGCCGTCTCCTCCGCAGCCCCCGGGTCCCGCTTCTGCAAACCACGTTCCCCGCCGGAAGCATCCCTCCGTCCCGGGCTCGCCACTACATAACGACGGCGGTGCCCCTCGCGCCAATTCACCGCCACGGCCAAGCCTCCGATTTTCCTCGGTAGCACCCGTCCGTCCGGCCGGTCAAGGCGCGCCCCGGCGAACCGGACGTACGCGCAGCGCCCACACGGCGGCGGGCCGCCGGCGCACGGCGTGCGCAGCCGGCGACGCGAAACGGCAGCTCCCCCGCCGCTACCCGCGCCCCTCGGCCCTCGCCTTGAAGGCCTCGAGCGTCCTCGGCAGCTGGATCCGGGTGAGCTCGTCGCTCACGCGATCGACGATCGCCTGCGGCACGAGCGGCGGGCGCGCGATCTGGATCTCCACGGCGTACACGGCGCGGGTGCGCCCGCCCTCGTCCGCGAGGTCCCACGAGCCGTTCGAGACCTTCATCATGTCGCCCGAGACGAGCGACCAGGCGACGCGCGCGGGGCGCTGCTCGACCATGCGCAGGACGTAGCGGATCCGCTTCACGCCGAGGTCGAGCTCGTACTCCACGTGCTTCTCGCCGCCGGCGCTCCTCACCCGGCAGGCGCGGACGCCCGGGACGAACTGCGGATACCGCTCGTAGTCGACGACCAGGTCGTAGAACCGCTCGAGCGGCGCCTCGACCAGGATCTCCTTCCTCACCTCTGCCATGGCTCCTCCCGTCCGCCCGGCGCCGAGCGCCGCCCTCCGGCCGCCCCGCCCGTCACCCGCCCGCACCCGGGTTGCGCCCGAAGCAGTGAGACGTCTCGATGGTGCGCAGCGTCCCGGTCTTCGAGCGCATCACCACGGAGTGGCTGCGCGCGCCGTCGCCGGTGAAGAGGACCCCCTTCAGGAAGTCGCCGTTCGTCACGCCGGTCGCCGCGAACATCACGTTGCCGGCGGCCAGGTCCTCCGCGCGCAGGACGTGGTCGACGTCCGCGACCCCCGCCCGGCGCACGCGCTCCCGCTCGGCGTCGTCCCGCGGCCGCAGCCGCGCCTGCATGTCGCCGCCCATGCAGCGCAGCGCGATCGCCGAGATGACGCCCTCCGGGGCGCCGCCCGTCCCCATGAGCACGTCCACGCCCGTCTCGGGGAAGCAGGTGTTGAGCGCCCCTCCGAGGTCGCCGTCGGCGATGAGCTTGATGCGGGCGCCCGTCTCCCGCACCTCCCGGACGAGCTTCTCGTGGCGGGGCCGGTCCAGGATCACGACGGTGAGGTCCTCCACGTACTTGCCCACCGCGTCGGCGATGCGGCGCAGGTTCTCCGTGGGGGAGCGGCGCAGGTCGATGGTGCCGCGCGCGCGCGGCCCGACGGCGATCTTCTCCATGTACACGTCGGGGGCGCGGAGCAGCTTCCCCTTCTCCCCCATCCCCACCACGCTGATGGCGTTCGCCGCCCCGGTCGCGCACAGCTTCGTCCCCTCGAGGGGATCCACGGCCAGCTCGACCTCGACGTCGCCCTCGGCGCCCCGCCCGACCTTCTCCCCGACGTAGAGCAGGGGCGCCTCCCCCGCCTCGCCCTCGCCGAGCACCACCTCGCCGCGGATCTCGAGGCCGGCGAGCGCCCGGCGCATCGCCTCCGCGGCGGCGCGGGCCGCGGCGGCGCGGTCGCCGCGCCCCATGAGGCGGGCCGAGGCGAGGGCCGCCCTCTCGGTGACGCGGACCACTTCGAGCGCGAGGTTTCGGTCCATGATCACTCCTCCCGGGGCGGCGGTCGGCCGAGCCGCTCGACGAGCTCGCGCGGCATGCGCTGGACCCGCCCCTGCGGGTCCACGCACGCGTGCACGGTGTGGCCGGTCGCCACGACCTCCCCGTCGCGGACGATCCGGTAGGCGAAGCGCGCCGAGGCGCGCCGCACCTCGGCGAGCGACGTCTCCACCGTGAGGAGGTCGTCGTAGCGCGCCGGCGCGCGGTAGCTCACGGAGGCCTCCACGACGGGCAGCATCAGCCGGAACGTGGCCTCGAAGTCGCGGTAGCGCAGCCCCTTGGCCCGGATGAACTCGTTCCGGCCGGCCTCGAAGTAGCGCAGGTAGTTCGCGTAGTAGACGACGCCCATCTGGTCGGTGTCGCCGTAGATGACGCGGATCTCGGTCTCGACCATGGCCGGCCCGTCCCGGTGCGGGGCGCCCCCGCGGCTACGCCGCCTCGATGCGGACGAGGCGCGTGGGCGCGAGCGTCGCGGGGTAGCGGTCGATCTCCGCGATCGCGGCGCGCAGGTCGGCCTCGCGCGCCTCGTGCGTCACGATCACGAGCGGCACCGGCTGGCCCTGGTCGTTCTGCCCGCGCTGCTGCACCGCCTGGATCGAGATGCGCCCCGCCGCGAGGCGGGAGGCGATCCGGGCGAGCACGCCCGGCTCGTCCTTCACCGAGAAGCGCAGGTAGTAGCCGCAGCGCACCTCGTCGTGCGGGCGCAGCGACACGAGCGGCTCCGCGGGCGGCAGCGGCACGCGGCCCGGGCTGCCGGCGAGGATGTTGCGGGTGAGGTCGATGATGTCCGAGACCACGGCGCTGCCGGTGGGCATCGCCCCCGCCCCCTGCCCGTAGAGCATCGAGGAGCCGAGGGCCTCCGAGGTGAGCACCACCGCGTTCATGGCGCCGCGCACGCCCGCGAGGAGCGAGCCCGCCGGGACGAAGGCCGGGTGCACGCGCGCCTCGATCTGCCCCTGGCCGGCGGCCCGCCCGGGGGGGCCGCAGCGCCGCGCGATGGCGAGGAGCTTCAGCGCGTAGCCGAACTCGCGCCCCCAGCGGAAGTCCTCGGGCGCGAGGGCCATGATCCCCTCCGTCAGCACGTCCGCCGGGCGCAGGCGCGCCCCGAAGGCGAGCTGGGCGAGCACGCACAGCTTCTGCGCGGCGTCGCCGCCCGAGACGTCGAGCGTGGGGTCCGCCTCGGCGTAGCCGAGCCGCTGCGCCTCCGCGAGCGCCTGCTCGATGGGCTCGCCCTTCTCGGCCATGGCCGTGAGGATGAAGTTCGTCGTCCCGTTCACGATGCCGTGCAGCGCGTTGATGCGGTCGGAGGCGAGCGCCTCGCGCAGCGTGCGGATCACCGGGACGCCCCCGCACACGGCGGCCTCGTAGTAGACGTCCACCGCCTTCTCCCGGGCGAGGCGGAAGATCTCGTCGCCGCGGGTGGCGAGCAGCGCCTTGTTGGCGGTGACGACGTGCTTGCCGCGCTCGAGCGCGCCGCGCACGAGGTCGAACGCCTCGCGGACGCCGCCGACGAGCTCGACCACCACCGCGATGCCGGGATCGTCGAGCAGGTCCTCGAGGCGGGTGGTGAGGAGCCCGCGCTCGACCTCCACCGGCCGCGCCTTGTCGAGGTCGCGCAGGGCGACGCGCCGGACCCGGATCCGCGCGCCGAGCCGCGCCTCGATGTCCGCGGCGTGGCCGCGGAGGATCGACACGACGCCGCCGCCGACCGTGCCGAGCCCGGCGATGCCGATCCCGACCTCGCGCATGGCTCAGCGGCCTCCGACGCGGTAGCGCTCGAGCACCGCCCTGACCTGGGGGGTCACCACCCCGTCGACCACGACGAAGGTCTCGAGCCGGACCGGCCCCACCCCGGGCGCGTAGGTGATCTCGAGGACGTGGTCGGTCGAGGCCGTCGCCCGGTTGTGGGCGCGGACCTTCACGCAGCGCTCGAAGCGCCCCGCCGGCGTCGCCACCGCCTCGTCCACGGCGGCGATCTCGTACCGCTCGGTGGAGCTCACCGAGACCACGGACGACCAGGTCGCGCCCGGGGCGACGGGGCCGCAGAGCAGGCGACGCGCCCGGTCGCGGAGGCACTCGGGATCCCAGCGCAGCTCCCCCCGCTCGTTGTCGCGGTAGTAGCCGTCGGCCGTGCGCTCGAGGATGCGGACGGTGCGCCGCGCGCCCTGCCGCTCGGGCGGGAGCGCGGGCGACTCGTCGCGGTAGACCCACTCGTTGCCGACCGCGAGCGGGAAGTAGTCCGAGGTCGCGGCGGCACGGGGCGGCGCCGCGGGGGCGCGCGCGCAGGCGGCCGCGAGCGCGGCCAGCGGCAGGAGGGTGCGGAGCGTCATGGCCGCCGCATCTTATCGGAAAGCCGGGCGGCGGGGAGCGCGGCCGCGGGCGCCGCGCCGCCTCACTTGCGGACGGAGAGCGCCCCCGCCTGCTGCGCGCGCGCCTGCAGCTCGCCCAGCGCCTCGCGCGCCGCGGCGCGGACGCGCGGGTCCGGGTGACCGGCCTCGATCGTGAGGAGGTACCCCTCGGCCTCGGCGCCCCCGATGTCGCCGATGAGGCGCGCCACGCGCGCCGTCAGGGCCGGATCGTCGGACTGCGACAGCTCGATCAGCGGCGCGACCGCCCGCTCGTCGCCGATCTGGGCGAGCGCCCCGATGGCGCGGCGCACCACCGCGCGGTCGTCGTCGCGGAGCCGCTCGATGATCGCCGGCACCGCGGCGGCGCTCTTGCGGTCGGCGAGCACCCGCACCGCGTGATCGCGCACGCGCGCGTCCCGCGACTCGAGGTCGGCGATGAGCTTCTTCAGGGGCTTTCCCTCCTCGGCGAAGCCGAGGGCGAGGCCGTCCGCCGCCTGCCGCGCCGCCACCACCAGCGCGGACCGCCACGCCGCCCGGGGATCGCCGCCCGCGAGCGGCGCGGTGCCGCTGCCGGTCTCGCGGCGGCCGCCGCCGTTGCCCCCCTCCGCCGGGGTGAGCTCGATCCCGACGGCGACCTCCACGCGCGGCGGACCGCCGGGCGCGTCGGGGGGGACGAGCCGGACGCCCACCACGTCCACGTCCGCCCGGTACGGCCGGCCGCCCTGGCCGAGCGAGAAGCCCGCTGCGCCGAGCCCCTCTCGCGAGGCGGCCTCGACCGCCGAGTCGTCGAGCCCCGCCTCGCGGAGCGGCGCCGCCACGTTGCCTCCCGCGATGCGCACGGAGGCGACGTGCACCGGCGCCGGCCCGCGCGAGCAGGCCGCGCCGAGGAGCGCGAGCGACAGGGCGAGCGAGAGCCTCACGGCGAGGTCGTAGCAGGGCGCGCCCGGACCCGCAACGCCGCCCCTCCCGCGATCAGGAGGCGCCGCCCTCGCCGCCGTCGTTCGCGGGCGGCGGGGCGGGGGCGGGCTCGGCGGGGCGGGACGCCTCGTCGGGCCGCTCGCGCGGCGCGTCATCGGGCGCGGCGGGCGCCGCCGCGGCGGACCCTTCCGGCGGAGCGCCGCCCTCGGCGGCCGGCGCGGCCCCCTCGCGGCCCCGGCCACGGCCGCCACGGCGGCGGCGGCGACGACGGCGGCGGCGGCGCTCGCCCGCGGCGCCCTCCGCCGCGGCGGTCCCCTCCGCGCCGGCGCTCGCCTCGGCCCCCTCGGGCGCCTCCGGCCCCTCGTCCTCGTCGCCCTCAGGTCCCTCGTCGGCGCCGTCGTCCGGCCCCTCGTCGTCGGCCGCCTCGTCGCCCGCGCCGATGCGGTAGGCGGGGACCTCCACGATGTTCGGCGTCGGGCCCTCGGCGCGTCCCGGCTCGGCGGCCGTCGCCGCGAACACCTCCGGCGCGCCACCCTCGGACGCGGGCCGCTCCTCCGGCCCCCGCCCGCGCTCCTCGCGCCGCCCCGGCTCGCGGCGGTCGCGGCGCTCGCGCTCGTCGCGCTCCTCGCGGCGCGCGCGGCGGGCGGCCTCCTCGCGCTCGGCGGCCTCCGCCGCCGTCCCGAAGAACGTCTCGTCCACCTCCGGCACGACGACCGGGACGCAGCCGACCCCGGCCTCCGCGAACGCCTCGGCGAGCGCCTCGCCGCAGAGGAGCACGACGGGCAGCTGTCCGGCCGCCACCGCCTCGCTCCGCGCCTCCCGGCCCGCGTCGCCGGCGCTGATCACGATGCCGAGCTGGGCGCCGTAGTGGCCGAGGTCCCGGCGCAGGTCGGAGACGTCGCGGCGGCCCGCCTCGGCGCCGCCGCGGAGGATGCGGATGCCGTGGCGCACGTCCGCCACCCCCATCCGCTTCCGCGCCGTGTAGATGACGTGCTCGCGCCCGCGCTTCGCGACCTTGAGCTCGCGGAACCCCAGCTTCTCGAGGAGCTTCCCCGCGACGTGCTCCACGGTCGGGGCGTCGCACTCGCGCAGCCGCCTGCGCAGCGAGGCGAGCGCCGTCCGCCGGACGTCCGGCAGGCTCGCCGGCACCCGCGCCGCGGCCGCGACGGGCGCCGAGCCGGGCGCCGCGACGCGCTCGCCCGGCTCGGGCTGGGCGACGAGCGTGACGGTGCCGGACTCGATCTGGAAGAGCGGGCGCCGGCCGGCGCCCTCGCGCCGCCGGTTGTCCTCGAAGAGCGCGGACTCGAGCGACGCCGTCTCGCGTACGAACGCCTCCGGCATGAGGAGCCGCTCCGCGCCGAGCGCGGCGATCTCCGCCACCCCGAGCGGGCGACCCGCGCCCGCGAGGAGCTCGTAGGCCACCTCGGCCGGCGGCGGGAAGCGCCGTCCGCGGCGCTCCTCCTCGTCGCGCCTGCGCCCGCGTCCCTCGCCGCGCCCGGCCTCGCCGCGGCCCCCCTCGCCGCGCCCCCCCTCCCCGCGCGCGGCGGTCCGCGCCAGGTCGCGCGACGGGACGGGGTGGCGCTCCCGGCTGCGGTAGAGCGGCTCGGCCTCGGGCGGCGCCTCGACGAGCCCCTCCAGGCCCGCCGGGTCCTCCTCGATCCCCCACTCGACGAGGGCGAACGTCCCGGCCTGCACCGGCGCCACGCGCCACTCGGCGCGAGGCAGGCGGCAGTGCGCGGCCAGCTGATCCGCCATGGTCTCCTCCGGGACCTTGCCCACGTGGTCGAGCAGGCTCTCCCGGGCGGCGATCTCGGCGATCTTCTTGAAGTGGAGTGGCTTCCCCTCGCGCCGCAGCACCTCGATCGCGGCTTCGGTGAACGTCATGTACGTCCTTGTCGGAAAGGTTTGGGAGCCGTCATCTTGGTGCCCGGCCCCCCCGCTGTCAACGTTGAAACATCGTGATTCCGCGATGATGCTTGACCCGCAATGATGCGGATCCGCACCGGCGCGAGCTGGCGTCACGACCCGCGCCTCCGCGACGACCTCGCGGGTGGCGCGCGCGCCGCCGCCGCGCGCGCGGTCGTCGACGCGCTCGCCCTCGAGGTCGACGGCGTGGACATCGCCGCGGGGCGCGCCGAGGGCGCCCTCCTCCCCTCGCTCGAGGCGCTCCTCCGGGCGGTCGCGCGCGTGGTCGGCGGCGCCGGCCACGCCGCCGTCGAGTTCCCCGACGGCGAGGTCGAGGTGCTCATCCGCCGGCGCGGGTCGAGCGCCCTCCTCACCGTGGTGGCGCTCTCCCGCCCCTCGCGCGTCCTCGCCCGCGACGTCGAGGTGGACGTCGAGGACCTCGCCGCGGCCGCCCTCGACGCCGCCGCGACGTTCTGCCGCGAGCTCGGGGAGCTGCTGCCCAGCGCCGGGGACCGGGAGGCCCGCGGCCTCCTCGCCGCCGCCCGGGACCTCCGCCGCGCCGAGCCGGCCGCGCCCCGGAGGCCGCCCGCCTCGGTCCGCGAGCGTACGCCCCGCGCGCCTCCCCGCGCCGGGCGCGTCGGCTGCGCCCTCGAGCTCCGCGACGACGAGGGGCTCCTCCTCGGCTACGAGGGCGGCCGCGCCGACCTCGCCTCGCTCCTCGTGCCGGGGCGCCTCTCCCTGCGGGCGGGCGACGGGACCGAGATCTGCGCCCTCCCGGGGCTGCCGTTCCTCGCGCTGCGCGACCTCGGCGCCGCGAGCGAGCGGCTCCTCGCCGCGCTCCGGCGCGGCGAGCCGTCCTTCGAGGTGCCCCTCGCCCGCCCCGGCCACGGCCCGCCCGCGCCGCTCGTCCTCGATCTCGCCGGGCGCCGCGCCACGGCGCCCGGTCGCCCGCCGGTCCCCTGCCCTCCCCTCGAGCTCGCGCGCGCGCTCGCCGAGGCGGCCGTCGAGCTCGGCCGCGTCGCCCGGGCCCGCAACCCGCGCCAGGCCGAGAACCCCTACCTCGCGGAGCTCGAGGCGGGCGCCGCCGACCGGCTCGCGCAGATCGAGGAGCTCGACCAGGGAGACCGGGCCGAGCCGTCCGGCGCGGCGGGGCGGGCGCGCCCCGCGGCCGGGCTCCCGCAGCGGGCGCTCGGGCCCGGGAGGCTGCGCCGCCTCTCCTTCCGGCGCACGTTCTCGCTCGACGCCGGCGCGCCGGCGGGCGAGGGGCTCCTCCTCGCCGGCGGGACGGTCCTCGCTGCGGGCGCAGCCGCCGTCGGCGCCGTGGAGCGCGCCACCGGCGCCGTGCGCTGGCGCGCCGCGGGGTGCACGTTCGCGGCGGCGGTGCCCGGCGCGCTCCTCGTGGTGCGCGGGCGGACGGTCGCGGCGCTCGCCCTGCGGAGCGGCCGGGGGCTCTGGTCGCGACCGCTCCCCGGCGCGGCGCCGAGCGGCGCGGTCGCGTTCGCGCGCGGCCCCTGCGTCCTCGTCGAGCCGGGGGCCCTCACGGCGCTCGATCCGGGCTCCGGGCGGACCCTCTGGCGCTTCGAGCCGCCGGGGGCCGCCCGGATCGTGGCCGCGCCCTTCGGCGGCATCGTCGCCGCGGGCGCGGACACGGGCTTCCTGTACGGCCTCGACGCGGCGGGGCGGACCGCCTGGCGCGTCCGCGCGCCCGGGCCCGTGAGCCACCCTCCCGCGGCGGCGGCGGGGCTCTGCCTCGCCCTCGCGGCGGCTGGGCCGGGGGCGGTGCTGCTCGCCGTCGACCCCGCCTCGGGGACGCGTCGCTGGGAGGCCGCGCTCGACCTCGTCCCCTCGGGCCCGCCGGTGGCCTGGGGCCGGCGCCTGGCGGTGGGGGGCGGCGTCGCCGGCGACGCCGCGGTGACGGTGCTCGAGCGGACGGGGGCGCCCGCCTGGACCGCGGCCCCGCCGCTCCTCTCGGGCTCCGCGGCCCTCGCGGCGGCGGGTAGCCTGCTCGTCGCGCGCGATCCCCGCGGCGCGGTGGTGGCGCTCGGCCGCGAGGGGGCCGCCCGCTGGAGCCGCCCGGCCCTGCCCGACCACCCCGCCGCCGGCGCGGCGCCGCCCGCCGTGGCGCGCGGCACGGTCGTCGTGCCCGCCGGCGACGGCCTCGTGGCGCTCGACGCGCGCACCGGCGAGATCGTGGGCGCCCTGCCGGGCGCCGCGCCGGCGCGCCTCGCGGTGGACGGCGCGCTCGGCGTCTGCGCCCTCGACGCCGACGGCCTCGCCACCGGCTGGCGGCTCTCGACCCACCTCAGCGTGGTGTGAGGCGCGCGCCCGAGGCGCGCAAGCCCGAGCCGAGACGGGCGCACGAGGAGCGAGCAGCGCAGGCGCACTTCCAAGCGCCGCTGAGCGCGGCTCCCAGAAGAGGAGACGTCGAGCAGCGCAGCGACGAGTCCGCCCGTCGCAGGCCGGGATCGCGCGCCTCAGACCCCGAGGAAGAGGCGCTTGCCGAAGTTCAGCGCCAGATCCGCGTCGAAGATCTTCTGGGCGGCGGACTCGATGTCGTACGGGACGCGGTGGAACTCGACGGAGCGCGCCTCGCTGTCGTACACGACGAAGCAGGCGCGGTTGTCGCAGTCGCGCGGCTGCCCCACCGAGCCGACCGAGACGACGTACTTGTAGCCGCGGCGGAGCCCGAACCGGTTCGCCACGATCTCGGTGACGTCCCCGGCCGCGTTCAGCGCGAAGGCCTTGCAGAGGTGCGAGTGGCCGATGAAGTTCACGTCGGCGAGCGCGTCGACGTGCGGGAGCAGCTCGCGGGCCTGCTCGATGGCGAACACGTACTCGTAGGCCTCGGGGTTCACCGGGTTCCCGTGGCTGAACTGCACGCCGTCCACGCGGTGCGCGTAGGGCAGCGTCCGCAGCCACTCGAGGTTGTCGGGATCGATGCGCGAGGCGGTCCAGTCGAGCGCGTGCCGCGCCGCGTCATAGTAGAAGCTGTAGTCCATCCGGCCGGCGACCGCGGCGTCGTGGTTCCCGAGCAGCGTCACCTCCGAGATCTTTCGGACGATCTCGCAGCACTCGTTGACGCTCGCGCCGTAGCCGACGACGTCGCCGAGGCAGATGACCTTGTCGGGGCGGTGGCGCTCCAGCGCGGTGAGCGACCGGGTCAGCGCCTCGAAGTTCGAGTGGATGTCGGAGATGATCCCGATGCGCATGCGCGTTCCGCCCGCCCGGACGCGAGGTTCGGGATGGTAGCCGCTGCCTCGAAGGTGCGTCAACCCGCAGGGGGCCCGCCGAACAGGTCCAGCTCGAGGCCGTCGAAGTGGGCGAGCTGTTTCGCCTCGGCGAAGCGGGCCGTGATCTCCTCGGGCCGGAGCGTCCTCAGCCGATCGAGGGAGAACTGCTCGACGGTGAAGCTCGCGAGCACGCTGCCGAGCACGATCGCGCGCCGCATCGTGCCGGGGTCCTCGCGGCGGCTGCGCGCGACGTAGCCCATGAACCCGCCCGCGAAGCTGTCCCCCGCCCCGGTCGGATCGAACACCGCCGGGAGCGGGTACGCCGACGCGGCGAACACCTCGTCGCCGGAGAAGAAGAGCGCGCCGTACTCTCCCCGCTTCACGACGACCGCCCGCGGGCCGAAGGAGAGGATCCGCCGGGCGGCCTTCACCACGTTGTGCTCGTCGGCGAGCTGCCGCGCCTCCGCGTCGTTCACGAACAGCATGTCCACGCGGCGGAGCGTCTTGAGCAGGCTGTCGCGCTTCGACGAGATCCAGAAGTTCATCGTGTCGCAGGCGACGAAGCGGGGGGCCCGCACCTGGTCGAGCACCGCCCGCTGCAGGTCCGGGTCGATGTTCCCGAGGAAGACGTAGTCGGAGTCGCGGTGCGCCGCGGGCAGCTCCGGGCGGAACTCGGCGAAGACGTTGAGCTGGGTGTCGAGGGTGTGGGCGGTGTTGAGGTCGAACTCGTAGCGCCCCTTCCAGCGGAAGGTCCGCCCCGGGCGGCGCACGAGCCCGGTGAGATCGACGCCGCGCGAGGCGAGGAAGCGCACGTGCTCCTCGGGGAAGTCCTCGCCCACCACGGCGACCACCCGGGTCGGGGCGAAGTAGCTCGCGCAGGCGGAGAAGTACGAGGCCGACCCGCCCAGCACGTCCTCGCGGCGCCCGAACGGCGTCTCGAGCGAGTCCAACGCGACCGAACCGACGACGAGCAGGGACATGGCGCCTTCCCCGCGCCGGGGCCTCCCGGCGCGACACGGTGCGTGCGGTCCTAGCGCGAGGCCGGCGTCGCGGTCAACGGCGCGTGCGCGCGGCGCGGATCGCCCGGGCCGCCCTCGGCGGCGAGCTGCCCGCAGGCGGCCGAGATGTCGCGCCCGCGGTCCCTGCGCACGACCACGGTCAGGTTCCGGGCGGCGAGCGCCTCCTGGAACGCGGTCACGCGCTGCGACGCCGGCGTGCGGAAGGCGAGCCCGGGGTTCTCGTTGTAGGGGATGAGGTTCACCTTGGCGGGGATCCCGCCCACGAGCTGGACGAGCCGCCGGGCGTCCTCGAGGGAGTCGTTGACGTCGGCGAGCAGCACGTACTCGAAGGTGATGCGCCGGCCGTTGCGCATGGGGAACTCGCGGCACGCCTTCATGAGCTCGGCGATGGGGTAGCGGCGGTTGATGGGCATCAGGGCGTCGCGCTGCGCGTCGGTCGTCGCGTTCAGCGAGACGGCGAGCTTCACCTGCGTCTCCTGGCCGAGCCGGCGCATCACCGGGACGAGCCCGGAGGTCGAGACGGTGACGCGGCGCTGCGAGAAGTTCGGGCCGTCCTCGGCGAGGAGCAGGTCGAGGGCGACCTTCAGGCTGCGGTAGTTCGCGAGCGGCTCCCCCATCCCCATGAAGACGAGGTTCGTGAGCGGGCGGGGCCCCTCGGCGAGGCCCAGCTCCACGAGGCGCCGGTTGGCCCGGTGGACCTGGTCGACGATCTCGCCGGGGCCGAGGTTCCTGGCGAGCCCCATGGTGCCGGTGAGGCAGAAGGTGCAGCCGACCGCGCAGCCGACCTGCGACGAGACGCACAGGGTCCGCCGGTCCGGCTCGGGCATGTACACCGACTCGACGAGCTTTCCGTCGTGCGGTGCGCCAGGTCCACTTTATCGTCCCGTCGGTCGAGCGCTGCTCGGCCGCGCGCTCGAGGGTGGTGAGGTCGGTGCGCCCGGCGAGCGCCTCCCGCAGCGCGCGGGGGACGTCGCTCATCTCGGCGAGGCTCGCGGCGCCCTTCTGGTGGAGCCAGCGGAAGAGCTGCCGCGCGCGGAACGGGCGCTCGCCGAGCGCTCCGCAGAGCGCCTGGAGCGCGTCGAGCGGCAGCGCCCGGAGGTCGGGCCTCGCGTCGTGGGCGTCCGGGACCGGCGGCATGCGCGGCGTAGCTTAACCGCGCTCGGCGGCGGCCGCCTGCGGCGCGCCCTGCGCGGCGGGCTCCGCCACCGGGGTCCGGCGGGCGATCTCGACCTTGGTGACGCGGCGCTCGTCCCCGGCGCGGACCGTGAACGTGAGCCCGTCCCAGGTCAGCGCGGCGCCCGGCGGCGGGACGCGTCCGGCCGTGGCGGTCACGAACCCGCCGAGCGTCTCGTAGTCGCCCTCCTCGGGGAACCGCACCTCCGCCGTCGCGTCCTCGGCGGCGCCGTCCGGGCGCTCGTTGAGGAGCGCCTCGAGGTCGTGGAGCGGCACGGCGCCGTCCGCGAGCCACACGCCCGGCGCGAGCGCCTTCACGGGCGCCGTCTCGACGTCCGCCTCGTCCTGGATCTCGCCGACGATCTCCTCGATCACGTCCTCGAGGGTGACGATCCCGCTCGTGCCGCCGAACTCGTCCACCACCACCGCGAGGTGGGTGCGCCGCCGCTGCATCTCCTTGAGGAGGCGGGAGATCTTCATCTGCTCGGGCACGAAGAAGGCGGGCTTCACGTGCTTCGCGAGCTGGATGGGGCGGCCGTGGCGCACCTCGCCGATGATCTCGCGGACGAGGAGGATGCCGACGACGTCGTCGATCGACCCGGCGTAGACCGGCATGCGGCTGTAGGGGTTCTCGGTGACGATGCGGAAGAGCTCGTCCGCCGGCGCGTCGCGGTCCACGGCGACGACCCGCGTGCGCGGGACCATGATCTCCTTGGCGACGCGGTCGGCGAACTCGAGGACGCTGTTCAGCAGCTCCTCCTTCACCTCGTCGAGCACGCCCTCCTTCGTCCCCATCTCGATGAGGTACTCGATCTCCTCGCTCGTCACCGCCGGCGCCGCCGAGGCGCTCCCGCCGAAGAGCCCCACGAAGCCGCTCGTCGCGCGGGTGACCGCCGTGGAGACGGGCCAGAGGAGCGTCGAGATGACGCGGAGCGCCGGGAGCGCCCCGAGGGCGACCCGGACCGGGTGCCGCTTCCCGAGCGTCTTCGGGACGATCTCGCCGAAGAACAGGATCACGACCGTGGTGATCGCGGTGGCGACCCCGAGGGTGCTCGCCGCGCTCCACCCGGCCCGCGCGGCGATCCGCACGGACATGGACGCCGCGAGCGCGCCCGCGCCGATGTTCACGAGGGTGTTGCCGATGAGGAGCGTCGAGAGGACCCGCTCCGGGTGATCGATCCAGAGGGCGAGCTGCCCGGCGCGGCGCCCGCCCCCGTCCCGAAGCTGGCGGGCCCGGGCGTCGCCGAGGGCGGTGAGCGCCGTCTCGGTGCCCGAGCAGAACGCGGATCCGACGAGGAAGAACGCCGCGAGCAGCCACTCCCAGTTCGGTACCGCTTCCACCGCGCTCCTTCTCCTCGGGCGCCCGGCGGGCCCCAGAGACGACGAAGCCCGTCCCGGAAGGGGACGGGCGAGAGGGATTCTAACCGAAAGACGACCTCGGGCCGGCACCCGAATGGGGTCCGGCCCAAGGTTCCTACCTAGTTACGGGAGGTTACTTCTTCTTCCACTCGTACGGGTGGACCTCGATCTCCGGGAAGAAGTAGGAGACCTCGACCTTCGCGTTCTCGGCGCTGTCCGAGCCGTGGACGGTGTTCTTCTCGATGTCGGTCGCGAAGTCCTTCCGGATCGTCCCCTCGGCCGCCTTCTTCGGGTCGGTCGCGCCCATGATCTCGCGGTTCTTCGCGACGGCGCCCTCGCCCTCGAGGACCATGAGGAGCACCGGGCCGCTCGTCATGAACTTCACGAGATCCCCGAAGAACGGCCGCGCCTTGTGCACCGCGTAGAAGCCCTCGGCCTCGGTCCGCGAGAGGAGCTTCATCTTCACCGCCACGGGCTTCAGCCCGGCCGTCTCGAAGCGGCTGATGACGCGGCCGATGATGCCCTTCTCGATCCCGTCGGGCTTGATGATGGACAGGGTGCGCTCGATCGCCATGGTTCGTCGTTCTCCGTCTCGTCTCTGGGGGTGGGACTACTCGCGCTCGCCTTTGGCGGCCTTCTTCGCGGCCTTGCCACCGCGCTGCGCAGGGGGGGCCGCCTGGGAGGCGCCGCCCTTCCGCGGGGTCGCGGACACGGGGGCGGGCCGCCGGGCGGCGGGGGGCTTCGGCCTCGCCCGCCCGTGCCGGGCCAGGGCGTCCTTCATCGCCTTGCCGAGCAGGTGCGGGCCGTCGACCACGGTGATGCCGGCCTCGCGCATCGCCGCCATCTTGGCCTCGGCGGTGCCGAGGCCCCCGGAGATGACCGCGCCCGCGTGGCCCATGCGCTTGCCGGGCGGCGCCGTGCGCCCGGCGATGAAGCCGACCACCGGCTTCGACAGGTGATCGCGCACGAAGGCGGCGCCGAGCTCCTCCTCGCCGCCGCCGATCTCGCCGATCATGATGACGGCCTCGGTCTCCGGGTCGTCCTCGAAGGCCCGGAGGACGTCCACGAAGTCCGTCCCGTGCACCGGGTCGCCGCCGATGCCGACGGCGGACGACTGGCCGAGCCCGAGGTCGGTGAGCTGCTTCACCGCCTCGTAGGTGAGCGTCCCGGAGCGGGAGACGACGCCGATGCGCCCGGGGCGGTGGATGTGGCCGGGCATGATCCCGATCTTGCACTGGCCGGGGGTGATGACGCCGGGGCAGTTCGGCCCGATGAGGCGGGTCCGCGGCGTGCCCGCGAGGTAGCGCCGGACGCGCACCATGTCGAGGATCGGGATGCCCTCGGTGATGGCGATGACGAGGCGCACGCCCGCCTCGGCGTTCTCGATGATCGCGTCCGCCGCGAACGGCGGGGGGACGAAGATGGCGGTGGCGTCGGCGCCCGTCTCGCGGACCGCCTGGGCGACGGTGTGGAAGATGGGGACGGTGCCCTGGAACCGGGTCCCGCCGCGGTTCGGGGTCACGCCCGCCACGATGCGCGTCCCGTAGGCGAGCATCTGCTCGGCGTGGAAGCTCCCCGCCGAGCCGGTGATGCCCTGCACGAGCACCCGCGTGTCCCTGTCCACCCAGATGCTCAAGGCGCGTCCTCCGGCCGGTGCGCGGTTTACTACGCCGCCTTCGCGGCCGCCACGACTTTGCGGGCGGCGTCGCCGAGATCGTCCGCCGGGATGATCTCGAGGTCGCTGTGGGCGAGGATCTCCTTGCCCAGCTCCACGTTGGTTCCCTCCAGGCGCACGACGAGCGGGATGGAGAGGCCCACCTGCCGCGCGGCCGCCACGATGCCGTTCGCGATGACGTCGCACTTCATGATGCCGCCGAAGATGTTGACGAGCACCGCCACGACCTGCGGGTCGGAGAGGATGATCTTGAACGCCGCCGTCACCTTCTCCTCGTCGGCGCCGCCGCCCACGTCGAGGAAGTTCGCCGGGCGCCCGCCCGAGAGCTTGATGACGTCCATCGTCGCCATCGCGAGGCCGGCGCCGTTCACCATGCAGCCGATGTCGCCGTCGAGCGCGATGTACGAGAGGTCGTACTCCTTCGCCTGCGTCTCCTTGGGATCCTCCTCGTCCGGATCGCGCATCGCCGCGATGTCCGGGTGCCGGTAGAGGGCGTTGTCGTCGAAGTTCATCTTGGCGTCGAGCGCGAGGACGTCCCCGGCGACGGTGATGACGAGGGGGTTGATCTCGGCGAGGGACGCGTCGGTGGCCACGTAGGCGTTGTGGAGGCCCGTCGCGAAGCGCACGAACGCCGCCACCGAGTCGCCCACCAGGCCGAGCGCGAAGGCGAGCCGGCGCGCCTGGAACGGCAGGAGGCCGGTGAGCGGGTCGATCCACTCGCGCAGGATCTTCTGCGGCGCCGTGGCGGCCACGTGCTCGATGTCCTCGCCGCCCTCGGTCGAGGCCATCACGGCGAGGCGGCCCACCTCGCGGTCGAGGGTCATGCCGAGGTAGAGCTCCCGCGCGATCCGGCAGCCCTCCTCCACGTAGACCTTGCGGACCTCCTGCCCCTCGGGGCCGGTCTGCGGGGTCTTGAGCATCATGCCGAGCATGGCCTCGGCGTGGGACCGCGCCTCGTCGGGCGAGCGGGCGAGCTTCACCCCGCCCCCCTTCCCGCGCCCCCCCGCGTGGATCTGGGCCTTCACGGCCGAGATGCCCCCGCCGAGCTGGCGGGCGGCCCCCTCCGCCTCGAGAGGCGTCACGGCGAGGTAGCCGCGCGGCACGGCGACGCCGAACTTCCGGAGGATCTCCTTCGCCTGGTACTCGTGGATCTTCACCGGCCCCACGCTCCTTTCGCGCCTCGCGCAAGGTATACACCGCCCGCCGGCCGCCCTCCGGGGCGCCCGCGGGGGCTCCTCGCACGGGCGCGGCGGCCGGCCCCTCCCGGGCCGGGCGCGCCGGCCGCCTACAGCCTCGTCTCGCTCACGGACCGCTTCACCGACTCGACGGACCTCGCGAGCATCGCCTTCTCCTCGTCGGAGAGGTCGAGCTCGATGATCCGCTCGACGCCGCCCGCGCCGATGACGACCGGCACGCCGACGAAGATCCCCTTGTGGCCGTACTGCCCGTCGAGGTGGGCGGAGCACGGGAACACGCGCTTCTGGTCGCGCAGGTAGCTCTCGGCCATGGCGACGGCCGAGGCGGCCGGCGCGTAGAACGCGGAGCCGGTGCCGAGCAGCGCCACGATCTCTCCGCCGCCCTTCCGCGTGCGCTCGACGATCGCGTCGAGCTTCGCCTTCTCGAGCACCTTGGTGAGCGGCGTGCCGTTCACCGACGAGTAGCGGAGCAGCGGGACCATGTCGTCGCCGTGCCCGCCGAGGACGCAGCCGACCACGTCCTGCGGCGCGCAGCCCGCCGCCTCGCCCACGAAGTACTGGAACCGGGCCGTGTCGAGCACGCCCGCCATGCCGACCACGCGGCTGCGCGGGAAGCCGGTGATCTTCCACATCGCGTAGACCATCGAGTCGAGGGGGTTCGTCACCACGACGACGAAGGCGCCGGGGGCGTACTGCTTGATGCCCTGCGCGACCTTCGTGATCGCCTCGAGGTTCACCTTGAGGAGGTCGTCCCGGCTCATGCCCGGCTTGCGCGGCACGCCCGCGGTGACGATGCAGACGTCGGCGTCCCGGATGACCGAGTAGTCCGTGGTGCCGCCGCCCGAGATCTCGACGTCGAACTTGAGGACGCCGCGGGTCTGCTGCAGGTCGAGCGCCTTGCCCTTCGCGACGCCCTCCATGATGTCGACGAGGACCACGTCGCCGAGGTTCCGCTGGCCGCACATGAGCGCCATGGTGCCGCCGATCTGGCCGGCGCCGATGAGCGCGATCTTCCTGCGATGAGCCATGAGGGTCTCCCTTTCCGTGGGGAACGCGAGGGCTACATGTGCCGGACGATCTCCTCGCCGAACTCGGAGCACTTCAGCTCGACCGCGTCCGCCACGCCCTCCTGCCGCATCAGCCGGGCGAAGTCGTAGGTGACGCGGTGCGCCCCGATGGCGCCGTCGAGGCCCGCGACCACGCGGTCCGCCGCCTCGTTCCAGCCGAGGTGCCGGAGCATCATCTCGCCCGAGAGGATCACCGAGCCGGGGTTCACCTTGTCGAGGTCCGCGTACTTCGGCGCGGTGCCGTGCGTCGCCTCGAAGATGGCGTGGCCCGTGGTGTAGTTCACGTTGCCGCCCGGGGCGATGCCGATGCCGCCCACCTGCGCCGCGAGGGCGTCGGAGAGGTAGTCGCCGTTCAGGTTGAGGGTCGCGACGACGTCGAACTCCTCGGGGCGCGTGAGCACCTGCTGCAGCGTGATGTCGGCGAGGGCGTCCTTCACGAGGAGCCGGCCGGCGGCGAGCGCCTCGCGCTGCTCGGCGTCGGCGGCCTCCTCCCCCCGCGAGGCCTTGGTCCGCTCCCACTGCTCCCAGGTGTAGACCCGGTCGCGGAACTCGCGCTCGGCGAGCGCGTAGCCGGCGTTCCGGAACGCGCCCTCGGTGTACTTCATGATGTTGCCCTTGTGGACGAGGGTGACGCTCCTGCGGCGCAGGCGGAGCGCGTACTCGATGGCGGCGCGGACGAGCCGCTCCGTCCCCTCGCGCGACACCGGCTTCACCCCGAGCGCGGTCGAGCCCGGGAACCGGATCTTCCGGTAGTCCCGCGGGAGCTCCCGCTCCATGAAGGCGAGCACCTTGCGGACCTGCTCGGACCCGGCCTCCCACTCGATGCCGGCGTAGATGTCCTCGGTGTTCTCGCGGAAGATCACGACGTCCACCTTCTGCGGGTTCTTGACCGGCGAGGGGACGCCCTTGAACCACCGCACCGGGCGCAGGCAGACGTACAGGTCGAGGAGCTGGCGGAGCGCGACGTTGAGCGAGCGGATGCCGCCGCCGATGGGCGTCGTCAGCGGCCCCTTGATGCCGATGAGGTACTCGCGGAACGCCTCGATCGTCTCGTCGGGCAGCCAGGTGTTGAACTTGGTGAACGCCTTCTCGCCGGCGTAGACCTCGGTCCACGCGATCTTCCGGCGGCCGCCGTAGGCCTTCTCGACGGCCGCGTCGAGGACGCGGACGGCGGCCCGCCAGACGTCGCGCCCCGTGCCGTCGCCCTCGATGAACGGGATGATGGGGCGATCGGGGACGACCAGCTTCCCGCCCGACAGGGTGACCTTGGATGCGTCCCTCGGCACCACCGGCTTCGCGTCGGCCATCCGGACCCTCTCGCGCGGGGGGAAGAGTAAGCGGGGCTCTTACCACCGCCCTCGGGCGGGGTAAAGGGCCAGATCCGTCCAAGCCGCCGGAATACCGCGAGATTTAGCCGACTCCAGCAGTCGACAATGCGCTCGCGTCTACGCGGGGCCGCCGGGCGCGGCGAGGAGCGCCCGCACGTCGTCGTAGTTGCAGAGGCGGATCCGCGCACCCGAGAGGGCCTCACGGACCGACGGATCGCAGAGGGCCCGGAGCTCCACCTCGCGCTCGACGCCGAAGGAGGTGCGCGCGTGCGAGGGCCGGTGGCCGGGGTGGGCCATGAGCTCGGTCACGCCCTCCCCCACGCCCGCGAGCGCCTCGCGCAGCGCCGCCAGCGTCCAGGCGGGCCGCCGCGCCGCGTCGCCGAGGAAGGCGTCGGCGGTCCGGACGCCGCGCGCCCGCAGCGCCGCGCGCATGGCCCCGTCGACGGCGCGCACCGGGAGGCCGCCCTCCGCCGCGACCCGGGCGACGGCCTCGAGCACCGCCGGGGCGGCGTGGGCGTGCTTGTGGCTGTCGAGGTGCGTGGGCGGCCGGCCCCGCAGCGCGGCGAAGCGGGCGAGCTGGCGCCGGAGCGCGGCCTCCGCGTCGTCGAGGCGCGCGCGCGGGTCGAGCACCGCGTGGAGGCCGACGCCGAGCGTCGCCGGGGCCGCGGCGAGGGCCGCCTCGGCGAACGGCGTGTCGACCATGGCGGTCGCCGACGTCACGATCCCGCGGGCGTGCGCCTCGAGGATGCCGCGGTCGATCTCCGGGTCGTAGCCGAGGTCGTCGGCGTTGACGACGAGCGCGCGCACCCGCCGAGCCTCGCCGCCTCGGCCGCGCGCGTCAAGCGCTCAGCGGGTCCGCGGTGGCGGCGGGCTCGGTCCGCGCCGGCGGCTCGCGCGGCAGCTCGGCGGTGAACGTCGCCCCCGCGCCCGGCACGCTCTCGACGCGGATGGCGCCGCCGTGCGCCTCCACGATCTGGCGCACGATGTAGAGCCCGAGCCCGAGCCCGCCGAAGTGCTGGGCCGGGACCGCCCGCTCGAAGCGCTCGAAGACGCGCGCCTGGTGCTCCGCCGCGATGCCGATCCCCCGATCGGTCACCCGGATGCGGGCGCGGTCGCCGTCCGCGTCCACCGCGAGGGCGATGGGCCGCCCCTCCCCGAACTTCGCCGCGTTCACGAGGAGGTTCGTGATCACCTGCTCGATGCGCATGCGGTCGAAGCGGCCGGGCGCGGGCGCGAGATCGACCCGCAGTCGCGAGCCGGCGCGGGCGAGCTCCGTGCGCAGGTGGCTCGCCGCCTCGCGCGCGACCTCGGCGAGGTCGAGCTCCTCGTAGCGCAGCTCGAGCTTGCCGAGGCGCATGCGGGACACGTCGAGCAGCTCGTTCACGAGCAGCGAGATGCGGCGGGTCTGGCGCTCGAGGACGTCCACCTTGCCCTCGAGCACCCGCGGCAGCTCCTCGATCGAGCGCTGGGCGGCCCGCTGGAGCAGCTGGAGCTGGAGCTGGAGCGCGGTGACCGGCGTGCGCAGCTCGTGCGACGCGATCGACAGGAACTCGTCGCGCTCGCGCACCTCGGCCTGCGCCTTGCGCCACAGGCGCGCCCGCTCCTCCAGCTTCTTGCGCTCGGTGACGTCGCGCACCGCGGCGATGACGCAGGCCCGCCCGTCGACCTGGATCGGCGAGAGGCTGATCTCGGCCGCGAACTCGCCGCCGTCCTTCTTGAGCGCGGAGAGGTCCAGCCCGAGCCCCATGGGGCGCGTTCGGGGGGCCGCGTGGTAGCCCGACCGGTGCACCTGGTGCATCGTGCGGAACCGGCCGGGGAGCAGCACCTCCACGGGCTTGCCGACGAGCTCGCCCGGCGACCAGCCGAACAGCCGCCCGGCGTTCCCGTTCGCGTGGAGGACGACCCCCTGCTCGTCGGCGATGACGAGGGCGTCGGGCACCGACTCGAGGAGGGAGAAGTCCATCGTCCTTAAGGAGATGCGGACCCGGGAACCCCGTGAGAACCCCCGGGCCGCGCCCGAGGGCCGCCGGCGCGGCAGGCGCGCGGGCGCTCGCGCGGCGTGGCGCTCCGGCGGCGGCGGACTCCAGATTGGAGGCGGCGGGGCCGTCGGACCGCCGGGAGGGGACCATGAGGCAGGCCGCGCCCGCCGGGCTGATCGTGCTGCCGCTCGCGCTGCTCGCGGGCTCCCTCGCCCTCGTCGCGACCGCGGCCCACGCGCCCGCCGCCGACGGCTCCGGCCGCGTCGAGCTGGAGCTCGCCGGCGTGCTCCCCATGGCCGAGGCGCCGGCGGGAGTGCTCGTGCTGCGGGTGAAGGGGAGCGACACGATCCTCCCGCTCGTCGTGCCGGACGGGCGCGCCTTCGAGGCGCGCGGCGCGCGCGGCGGCGACGGCGGGCTGCTCGGCCGGGCCATCGAGGCGCTCGGCGCACGCGTCGCCGAGGTCGAGATCGAGCGCGCCGAGGAGTCCTCGGCCGGCGCCCGCGTGCGCCTCGCCCAGGGCGGCAAGGACGTGGAGCTGCGCGCCGTGCCCTCCGAGTCGATCGCGCTCGCCCTCGCGGCGGGCGTCCCGATCCTGGCGAGGCGGCGCCTCGTCGAGGAGGCGGGGCTCACCCCCGAGGACCTCGCCCGCGCGCACGAGGCGCAGGCGCGCGCCGCGCCGCTGCGGCTCTGACGCGGGCGCCTACCTCGACGGGCGCGGCGTCATCGCCCGGGCCTCGGGCGAGAAGTCGTAGATCGACTCGAGGCGGACGTTGCGGTAGCGCTCGAGCTTCATGGCCATCCGCGCGATCGTGGCGAGGAAGGCCTTCGCGTCGGGCGCGCCGCCGCGGCCCGCCTCCTTCTTGAGCCGCTTCACCTCCGCGAGGATCGCCTTGCGCGCCTCCCGGGGGTGGTAGACGAACGCGCCGGAGAAGATGAGCGCGCCGTCGAAGGGGAGCAGCCGCGCCTCGACGAGATCGCCCTTCTCCAGCCCGGCCACCTGGCGCCGCTCGGTGACGTCGTGGTCCTTGCCCGTGAAGACGTCGCGCAGCCGCACCTCGCCCTCGCGGATCCGCCGGATCTCGAAGAGCGCGTGGACGTTCCCGGCGAGGGCGCGGTAGGCGGCCAGCTCCGCGGGGGCGAGCGACGGCGCCTCCGCCTCGAGGAACCGCTCGAGGGTCGTCCCCGTGCCGCCGGTCGGGCGGAAGTCGTAGAGGTAGTGGTCGAGCATCGCGTTGAGGCGGACCTCGTACGAGCGGTCCTCCTCGTGCGGCTCGCCGCGGCGGCCGAAGTGCTCCGCGCGGGCGGCGAGCACCTCGTCCTTGCGGGGCTCGGCGGTCGCCCACGAGAGCAGCCTCTCGTGGAGCTGCTGCAGCGTCATCGCGCGCGCTCCATCATCGCGACGAAGCGGGCGAACAGGGGGCGCGCGTCGTGCGGGCCGGGCGAGGACTCGGGGTGGTACTGGACGCTGAAGGCGGGGACGTCGAGCACCTCCAGCCCCTCGACCGTGCCGTCGTTCAGGTTCACGTGCGTGACCCGGGCGCGCTTGCCCAGGCTCTGGTCGTCCACCGCGAAGCCGTGGTTCTGGGCGGTGATGTCCACCTTGCCGGTGGCGAGCTCCTTCACCGGCTGGTTCGCCCCGCGGTGGCCGAACTTGAGCTTGTAGGTCCGGGCGCCGAGGGCGAGGGCGAGGATCTGGTGGCCGAGGCAGATGCCGAACACCGGGATCCGGCCGAGGAGCCCCGCCACGGCCTCGCGCGCCCCGATCACGGCGGCGGGGTCGCCCGGGCCGTTCGTGAGGAAGACGCCGTCCGGCTTCAGGGCGAGCGCCTCGGCCGCGGTCGTGCGGGCGGGCACCACCGTGACGCGGCAGCCCGCGTCGGCGAGGAGCCGCAGCATCGCGCGCTTGAGCCCCCAGTCGTAGGCGACGACGTGGAACCGCGGCTTCTCCTCGGCGGAGCGCTCCGCGTCGGTCCAGGCGTCGGCGCCCTTCTCCCGCCACTCGTAGCGCGCCTGGGTGGAGACATGGGTGGCGAGGTCCTGCCCCTCCATCCCGGGCAGCGACCGGGCCCTGTCGACGAGCGCCTTCGCGGAGCCCTCCGTCGAGATGACGCCCATCTGCGCGCCGGCCGTCCGGATGTGCTTCGTGAGCCGGCGCGTGTCGATGCCCCAGATGCCCACGATCCCGTGGGTGCGCAGGTACGCGCCGATGTCCTGCTCGGCCCGGAAGCTCGAGGGGACCTCCGCGTGGTGGCGGACGATGTAGCCCGTGGCGTGCGGCCGCGCGGACTCGTCGTCGGCGCGGTTGACCCCGGTGTTCCCCTGCTCCGGGTACGTCATGCACACCATCTGCCCGACGTAGGAGGGGTCGGTGAGGATCTCCTGGTACCCGGTCATCGACGTGTTGAAGACGACCTCGCCCGCGGCCTCGCCGGCCGCGCCGAACGAGACGCCCTCGAACGTGGTGCCGTCCGCCAGCGCCAGGATGGCCCGCTTCGTCATCGCTCCGCCCTGCCCTCCCCGTGGACGATCCGCCCGCCCACGATGGTGAAGAGACAACGTCCGGGGAGGCGCTTCCCCTTCCACGGCGTGTTCCGCGACTTCGAGTGGAGCTTCGCCGGATCCACGAGCCACTCCCCGTCCGCGTCGAGGATCGCGACGTCCGCCGCAGCGCCCTTCGCGAGGGTCCCGGCGGCGAGCGCGAAGGCGCGCGCCGGGCCGACGGTCAGCGCCTCGACGAGGCGGCGCTCCGCGAGCGCGCCCTTGCGCACGAGCCCGAGGCACACGGAGAAGGCGGTCTCGAGCCCGACGATCCCGTTCAGCGCGGCGTCGAACTCGAGGTCCTTCTCGACCGCGGAGTGGGGCGCGTGGTCCGTCGCGATGGCGTCGAGCGTGCCGTCCGCGAGCCCCTCCCGCACCGCCTGGACGTCCTCGGCCGAGCGGAGCGGCGGGTTCATCTTGAAGTCCGTGGAGTAGCCCGAGGCGGCGACGTCCTCGTCGGTGAGGGCGAGGTGGTGGGGCGTCACCTCGGCGGTGACCGCGAGCCCCCGCTTCTTCGCCTCTCGGATGGCCCGCACCGCGCCCTTCGTCGAGACGTGCTGCACGTGGAGGCGGCCGCCCGTGAGCTCGAGGAGCGCGAGGTCGCGCACGACCATGACGTCCTCGGCGGCGGCGGGGATCCCCTTCAGGCCGAGGCGGGTCGAGGTGGCCCCCTCGTGCATGACGCCCTTGCCCGCGAGGCCCGGATCCTCCTCGTGGACGGCCACGGGCAGGCCGAAGGCCCGCGCGTACTCGAGCGCGCGCCGCATGAGCCCCGAGCTCGTCACCGGCTTGCCGTCGTCCGAGACGGCCACGCAGCCCGCCGCCTTCAGCTCCCCGTACTCGGCGAGGTCCTCGCCGCCCTGCGCGCGCGAGATGCAGCCGACCGGGTGGACCCGGGCGAGCCCTGCCTGCGCGGCGCGCGCGAGCACGAGCTCCGCGACCGACGCGTTGTCGTTCACCGGCTTCGTGTTGGGCATCGCGCAGATCGTGGTGAACCCGCCCGCCACCGCGGCGCGGGCCCCGGTCGCGACCGTCTCCTTGTACTCCTGGCCGGGCTCGCGCAGGTGCACGTGGAGGTCGACGAACCCCGGGGTGACCCACTTGCCGCGGGCGTCCAGGACGCGGGCGTCGCGCGGGCGCTCGGCGCGCTCCGCCACCTCCGCGATCTTGCCGTCGCGCACGACCACGGTGCGGACGCCGTCGGTGCCGCTCGCGGGGTCGATGACCCGCCCGCCCTCGATGAAGAGCAGCTCGCTCATGCCTTGCCCTCGGCGCCCTCGGCGGACTTCCCGCCGGCGAGCAGGTAGAGGATCGCCATCCGGACCGCCACGCCGTTCTGCACCTGGTCGAGGATGACGCTGCGCGGCCCGTCGGCGACCTCGGGCGAGAGCTCGACGCCGCGGTTGATCGGGCCGGGGTGGAGGATGACGCAGGAGGGCGTGAGCCAGTCCTGGGCCTTCTTCGCGTTGAGCCCCCAGTACTTCGAGTACTCCCGCGTGTTCGGGATGAGCGGGTCGCCGATCCGCTCGTGCTGGATGCGGAGCATCACCACGGCGTCCGCCCCCTCCACCGCCTCGCGCAGGTCGTGGTGGACGGTGGCGCCGAGCGCCTCGACGCCGGCGGGCATCATGGTGGGCGGCCCGCACAGGCGCACCTTCGCGCCGAGCTTCGGCATCGAGTGCAGGTCCGACCGGGCGACGCGGGAGTGGCTGATGTCCCCCACGATCGCGACGGTCTTCCCCTCGAGCGTGCCGAGCCGCTCCCGGAGCGTGAAGCAGTCGAGGAGCCCCTGGCTCGGGTGCTCGTGGGCGCCGTCGCCGGCGGACACCACGGAGCAGCCGACCCGCTCGGCGACGAGCCGCGGCGCGCCGCCCGCCGAGTGGCGGATGACGAGCACGTCCGGCCGCATCGCCTCGAGGTTCTTCGCGGTGTCGACGAGGGTCTCGCCCTTCGTCACCGACGAGGCCGCCGCGGTCCAGTTGAGGATGTCGGCGGAGAGGATCTTGGAGGCGATCTCGAAGGAGCTGCGGGTGCGGGTCGAGGCCTCGAAGAAGAGGTTCACGATGCTCTTCCCCCGCAGCGACGGCACCTTCTTGATGGGCCGCTGCATGACCTCCTTCATCGAGACCGCGAGGTCGAGGACCTCGAGGAGCTCCTCGCGCGAGTACTCGGCGAGGGCGATGCAGTGCTTGTGTCGGCCGATCACGGCGCCCTCCTCGGCTTGACCACCACCGCGTCCTCCGGGGCCCCAGCCTCGCGGAGGCGCACCTGCACGTCCTGCTCGTCCGGCACCTCGACGCGGGCGCCGGCGAAGTCGGCGGCGATGGGCAGCTCGCGCCCGCCGCGGTCGACGAGCACCGCCAGCCAGACCCGCCGCGGCCGGCCGAAGTCCACGATCTCGTCGAGGGCGGCCCGCACCGTGCGACCGGTGTAGAGGACGTCGTCGACGAGGACCACCGTCTTGCCCTGGATCGGGAACGGGATGTCGGTGGGGCCGATGACCGGGGCCGCGCCCTTCTCGGCGAGGTCGTCGCGGTAGAGCGCGATGTCGAGCGTGCCGACGGGCGGCTCGGCGCCGAGCGCCCGCGAGAGCTCGGCCCGCAGCCGCTGCGCCAGGTGGACCCCGCCCCGGCGGATGCCGACGATGGCGAGATCCTTCGCCGCCCCCGCGGCGCGGGCGCGCTCGGCGATGTCGTGGCCCAGGCGGCGCACCGCCCGGTCGATGTCCTGCGCGTTCATGCGCTCCTCCATCAGCGGGCAGGTCCCCAGTTCGGCGCCGTGAGGTCGTTCTGCTCCTCGATCACGAACGTCTTCGCCGCCATCCGGTCGAGCAGCGGCAGCACGACCTCCCGCGTGTACTCGAAGGACACCCGTAGCATGGGGGGCTGCGAGCCGGCGTCGCGCGCCCAGGTCACCGCACCCTCCTCGACCTGAACCGCGGGCACGCGCACGGGCCTTCCCCAGGTGTCGACCCCGTCCACCTCGGCGAGCGAGCGGAGCTTCGCCACCATGTTGCGGCGCAGCCCGTCGTCGTCCGGGTTCTTGACCGCCTGGTTCATGTAGTCCCGGACCACCTGCTTCACGGCGTAGTTCTCGGTGTAGACCGGGATCCAGACGGTGCCGAGGTAGGCGCCGGCCGCGACGGCGGCGACGAGGAGGAGCGTCACCCAGGTCACGGCGCCGCGCGGGCCGCGGCGCGGGGTCGCCCGCGGTCGGCCCGAAAGCAGCGCGCGCGGGACGCGCGCCGGGTCGAGGGGTGGACCGCTCATCGGTCCGTGCTTGTAGCGCTACTCGACCGGTTTGAAAAGACGCTCGACGCGGACGCCCGTGCCGTCCCGCGCGCCGACCCCGCCCAACCCCCAGCTCCAGAACACGATCCCGACGCGGCCCTTCACGTGGCCGAGCGGCACCTGCATGCCGCCGGCGGCCCGGCTGTCGGCGGAGCGGTCGCGGTTGTCCCCCAGCACGAAGACGTGGCCCGGTCGCACCACCTCGTAGGGCCCCTCGCGCGAGGCGAGCCGGGCGCGACGGCACTGGAGCACGTCGTAGGTCGCGACCCCCGCCGTCGCGGCCCCCTGCCAGCTCGCCTCGACGGCGCCCTCCAGCTCGCCGTCCGGGGTGGCGAGCGCCCCCTTGGCGAGCGACTCCCGGTACCGGCGGCAGGTGTCCTCGAAGGGCGCGCCGGTCTCCTCGCTCCGCTCCTCGTAGGTCACGTCGCCGACGAGCGTCCGCGGCTGGCGCACGCCGTTCACGTAGAGCACCTGCTCCCGCAGCTCCACGACGTCCCCGGGGACGCCCACCACCCGCTTCACGACGTCGGTCCCGCGAACGCGGGGGCTCTCGAACACGACCACGTCGCCCCGGCGCGGGGCGCCGAGCTCGAGCAGGCGGAGGTGGGTGAAGGGGACGCGCACCGCGTAGGCGAGCTTCGAGACGAAGACGTGGTCGCCCGCGAGGAGGGTCGGGGCCATGGAGCCCGACGGGATGACGAAGGCCTCCACGGCGAAGGCCCGCGCGGCCAGGGCGAGCAGGGCGCCGAGGAGGACCGCCTCGCCGTACTCGCGCCAGAGCGGCTTCGTCGCGCCCGCGAGGTGCTCGGCCCAGAGCGCGTCGAGGGCGTGGAGCGCGGCGGAGAGCGCCTCCGGGTCGTCCGCGGCGGCCGCGGCCTCCACGGCGGCGGCGGCGGCCTCGAGCTCCTGGCGCTCCTTCTTCGAGAGGCGCTTGCGCGCCCGCGCGGCGGCGCGCCGGGCGTCGGCGGCGAAGCGGCGCGCGTCGCGGCGCGTCCGCTCGAGCTTGCGGATCGGGTCCGCCACGCCCGCGCTACTCCTCCACCTTCAGGACGGCGAGGAACGCCTCCTGCGGGATCTCCACCGAGCCGACCTGCTTCATGCGCTTCTTCCCCTCCTTCTGCTTCTCGAGGAGCTTGCGCTTCCGGCTGATGTCCCCACCGTAGCACTTCGCGAGGACGTTCTTGCGGAAGGCCTTCACCGTCTCTCGCGCGATGACCTTGGCGCCGATCGCCGCCTGGATGGCCACCTCGTACATCTGCTTCGGGATCTCCTCCCGCAGCCGGCTGCAGAGCTCGCGGCCGCGCTGGTACGCGTGCTCGCGGTGGACGATGGTGGAGAGCGCGTCCACCGGCTCGCCGTTGATGAGGATGTCGAGCTTCACGAGGTCCGCCTCGTCGTACCCCTTGAGCTCGTAGTCGAGCGAGGCGTAGCCGCGGGAGACCGACTTGAGCTTGTCGAAGAAGTCGAAGACCACCTCGGCGAGGGGGATGTCGTAGGTGATCTGGACCCGCTTCGTGCCGACGTACTTGAGGTCGCGCTGCACGCCGCGCCGCTCCTGGCAGAGCTTCAGGACCGCGCCGACGTCGTCGGTGCGCGAGTGGACGTGGCAGGTGAGGATCGGCTCCTCGAGGCGGGCGATCCGCTGCACCGGCGGCAGCTTGGCCGGGTTGTCGATCTCCTCGATGCGCCCCTGCGTGTCGGTCACGCGGTAGACGACCGACGGCGCGGTGGTGATGAGCGAGAGCTCGTACTCGCGCTCGAGCCGCTCCTGCACGATCTCCATGTGCAGGAGCCCCAGGTAGCCGCAGCGGAACCCGAAGCCGAGCGCCTGGGAGGTCTCGGGCTCGAAGGTGAACGCGGAGTCGTTCAGGGAGAGCTTCTCGAGCGCGTCGCGGAGCTGGGCGTAGTCCTGCGCGTCGATCGGGAAGACGCCCGAGAAGACCATGGGCTTCACGACCTTGAAGCCCGGGAACGGCTCGGCGGTCTCGCGGTCCGCCTCGGTGATGGTGTCGCCCACCTTGGCGTCGTGGACGTCCTTCACGTTCGCGACGACGATGCCCACCTCGCCCGCGGCCAGCTCCTGCACCGGCTTCGCGAAGGGCGCGAAGATCCCGAGCTCCTGGACCTCGAACTCCTTGCGGTTCGACCAGAGCCGGATCTTCTGCTTCGGGCGGAGCGTCCCGTCGAAGACGCGGACCAGCATCACCACGCCCCGGTACGAGTCGTACCAGGAGTCGAAGATGATCGCCTTGAGGGCGTGGCCGGGATCGCCCGCGGGCGGCGGCACCCGCTTCACGATCTGCTCGAGGATCTCCTCGATGCCGGTCCCGTCCTTGGCGGACGCGGGGACGGCGTCCTTCGCGTCGAGGCCGATCACCTCCTCGATCTCGCGGCGGACGCCCTCCACGTCGGCGCTCGGCAGGTCGATCTTGTTGATGACCGGGATGATCTCGAGGTCGTGGTCCAGGGCCTGGTACACGTTCGCGAGGGTCTGCGCCTCGACCCCCTGGCTCGCGTCGACGACGAGGACCGCCCCCTCGCACGCGGCGAGCGAGCGCGAGACCTCGTAGGCGAAGTCGACGTGGCCGGGCGTGTCGATGAGGTTCAGCTCGTAGTCGCGGCCGTCCCGGGCGCGGTACTTCATGCGCACGGTCTGGGCCTTGATGGTGATCCCGCGCTCGCGCTCGAGCTCCATGTTGTCGAGGAACT
Source organism: uncultured delta proteobacterium (assembly GCA_963737085.1). Taxonomy (GTDB): domain Bacteria; phylum Myxococcota; class Myxococcia; order Myxococcales; family Anaeromyxobacteraceae; genus Anaeromyxobacter. The sequence goes on along the minus strand of CAVTRR010000008.1, from coordinate 691,483 downwards.
GCGCCTTCTCCTCGCGCTTCGACACGGTGCCGGTCCGCTCGAGGAGCCGGTCCGCGAGCGTGGACTTCCCGTGATCGATGTGCGCGATGATCGAGAAGTTGCGGATGTGCGCGTTCTGCTCGGCCATGAGGGGATGGCCTTTTAACACGCGCCCTCCGGAGGGGCTACGCCGCGCCCCGCGGCGGCGGGCGCTCCCGCTCGCACGCCTGGTGAGAGTTCCGGAGTGAACGGGCGTCCGATGTCAGACCCCTGACTAGAGTCCCGCCCTTGTTCGCGGCGTCGAGGCGACGGAGCAGGGCACCCGAAAAACCCAAGATGCGGTGTGGACATACGTGTATCGCACCATATGTTGTGGTAACGCGGTTGACAGGCGATCCTCGGCTGCTAGAGTGCCCCGGATCGCCCTGTGGAGTCGGGCGCGGGGCAGGAGGCGGCGGCGTGGCGGGCGGACGGGGGAAGACACCAGCGCGATAGCAGCTCCGGCAACTTTCGCGGGCCGGCCGGAGAAAAAGATCGAGGGGACGCGCACTTGCGCGCTCCTACGGGGGTTGTGTTTGCCGCGGGCGGAGACCCCGCCGGGTGGAGGATCCGAGGGATGATCGAGCGCGAAGTCACGGGGCAGCAGAGGGCGAGGGCCGCGAGGTCACAGAAGAAGCTCGCGAAGCGCGGCCTGGTCGTGGAGCGGTACTTCACGACGAAGGGGGTGGATCCGGCGGACGAGCTGGCGTGGGAGACCCGCACCGCGTCCATCACCGGAGAGGGCGGCGCGATCATCTTCGAGCAGAAGGACGTCGAGGTCCCGAAGACCTGGTCCCTCCTCGCGACGAACGTCGTCGCGTCGAAGTACTTCCGGGGGGCGCTCGGCTCCCCCACCCGCGAGCGCTCGGTCCGGCAGCTCGTCTCGCGCGTCGTGCAGACCATCGCCGCCTGGGGGCGCAAGGACGGCTACTTCCAGGGCGAGGAGGACGCGGCGGCCTTCGAGGCCGACCTCGCGCACCTCGTCTACCGGCAGAAGATGAGCTTCAACTCGCCGGTCTGGTTCAACGTCGGCGTCGAGGAGCACCCCCAGTGCTCCGCCTGCTTCATCAACTCGGTCGGCGACTCGATGGACTCGATCCTGAAGCTCGCCCACACCGAGGGCATGCTCTTCAAGTACGGCTCGGGCGCCGGCTCCAACCTCTCCCGCATCCGCTCCTCCAAGGAGCGGCTCTCCGGCGGCGGCGAGGCGTCCGGCCCGGTCTCCTTCATGCGCGGCTTCGACGCGTTCGCCGGCGTCATCAAGTCCGGCGGCAAGACCCGCCGCGCCGCGAAGATGGTGATCCTCGACGCCGACCACCCGGACGTCGTCGAGTTCGTCACCTGCAAGGCCGACGAGGAGAAGAAGGCCTGGGCGCTCATCGAGGCCGGCTACGACGGTGGCTTCAACGTGAAGGGCGGGGCCTACGACTCCGTCTTCTTCCAGAACGCGAACCACTCGCTGCGCGTCACCGACGCCTTCATGCGGGCGGTGCTCGAGGACCGCGAGTGGGAGCTCCGCGCCCGCACCGACGGCAAGGCGCTCGAGAAGATCCGCGCCCGCGACCTCATGCGGAAGGTGACCGAGGCGGCCTGGTTCTGCGGCGACCCGGGCATGCAGTTCGACACCACCATCAACGCCTGGCACACCTGCCCGGGGACCGACCGGATCAACGCGTCGAACCCGTGCTCCGAGTACATGTTCCTCGACGACTCGGCGTGCAACCTGGCCTCGCTGAACCTCATGCACTTCCGGCAGTTCGACGGGGGCTTCGACGTCGAGGCGTTCGCCCGCGCGGTGGACCTCACGGTCCTCGCCCAGGAGATCCTGGTCTCGAACGCGAAGTACCCGACCCAGCCCATCGGGAAGAACAGCGAGGACTACCGCCCCCTCGGGCTCGGCTACGCGAACCTCGGCGCCCTCCTCATGGCGAGCGGGCTGCCCTACGACTCGGACGGCGGGCGCGCCGCGGCCGCCGCGATCACCGCGCTCATGACGGGCGAGGCGTACGCGATGAGCGCGCGCATCGCCGAGCGGATGGGGCCGTTCGCGGGCTACGAGAAGAACCGCGACGCGTTCCTCGGCGTCGTCCGCAAGCACGCGCAGCACGTCGACCACATCGACCCGACCCTCGTCGAGGCGAACGTCCTCACGGCGGCGCGCGACGCCTGGGCCGACGCGCTCCGCGGCGGGGCGGCGAGCGGCTACCGCAACGCGCAGGTGACGGTGCTCGCGCCGACGGGGACCATCGGCTTCATGATGGACTGCGACACGACCGGCATCGAGCCGGACATCGCCCTCGTCAAGTACAAGAAGCTCGTGGGCGGCGGCGTCCTCAAGATCGTGAACAACACGGTCCCGCTCGCGCTGCAGCGGCTCGGCTACTCCCCCGAGGCGATCTCCCAGGCGCTCCAGTTCATCGACGAGGCCGAGACCATCGAGGGCGCGCCGGGCCTCCGGTCCGAGCACCTGCCGGTCTTCGACTGCGCCTTCAAGGCGCACAACGGCACCCGCTCGATCCACTACATGGGGCACATCCGCATGATGGGGGCGGTGCAGCCGTTCCTCTCCGGCGCCATCTCGAAGACGGTCAACATGCCGACCACCGCGACGCCGGAGGACATGGAGACCGCCTACGTCGAGGCCTGGAAGCTCGGCCTCAAGGCGATCGCCGTCTACCGCGACGGCTGCAAGCGGAGCCAGCCGCTCAACACGCAGTCGGAGCAGGCGGCCAAGGAGGAGGCGAAGCCCGAGCGCCTCGCGCGCCGGCGGCTGCCGGACGAGCGCCGCTCCATCACGCACAAGTTCTCGATCGGCGGGCACGAGGGGTACATGACCGTCGGCATGTACGACGACGGGACCCCGGGAGAGCTCTTCGTCACGATGGCGAAGGAGGGCTCCGTCGTCTCGGGCCTGATGGACAACTTCGCGACGATGATCTCGATGTCGCTCCAGTACGGCGTGCCGCTGAAGGTGCTCTCCGACAAGTTCAGCCACACCCGCTTCGAGCCGTCCGGCTTCACCGGGAACCCCGACATCCCGATCGCGAAGTCGATCACCGACTACATCTTCCGCTGGCTGGCGCTGAAGTTCCTGCCGGCGGAGGACGGGACCGCGACCCAGCCGTACCTCCCCGGCGTCGAGCCGGCGCCCCCGCGCCGCGCCGCCGAGAGCACGGTCGAGGCGCGGTCGCTGCCCCCCGGCAGCGCGAACGGCGCCGACGGGCGCAACGGCAACGCCGGTCGCGAGACCGACGCCCCGCCCTGCCCCACCTGCGGCAGCATCACGGTGCGGAACGGCGCCTGCTACAAGTGCACGAACTGCGGCTCGACGACGGGCTGCAGCTAGCTCACACCGCCGGCTCGCGCCTTCGGGCGCGAGTCGGCGCGGGTGACGCCCGGCAGAATCGGTGACGTCCGGCCATCGGGCGCGCGTGCCCCGTCCGCACGTGGAAGCTCGGTCCCCGCCCCGCTCACCGGAACTCCCGCGCCCGCTCGCCGACGGCGGGCGCGAGCGCCAGCGGGGCGACCGACTCGACCTTCACGTTCACGACCTGGCCGCTCCGCTCCACCCGGCCGCGGGCGAGGAGGAACGGCGCGCCGCGCACCACGGTGCGGCAGCGCGCGTAGACGTCGGGCATCACCACGAGGTTCGCGATGCCGGTCTCGTCCTCCAGGGAGAGGAACACGATCCCCTTCGCGGTCTGCGGGCGCTGCCGCACCACCACGAGCCCGGCGACCTCGACCGGCGCGCGATCCGGCAGCCGCCCGATCTCGCGGGCGGTCCGGACGCGACCGCTCGCGAGGGTGGGCCGCACGACCGCCATCGGGTGCGCCCGCGGCGAGAGGCCGGTGGCCGTGAAGTCGGCCGAGACCTCCTGCGCCGCGCTCGCCGGGGCGAGGGGGGCCTCGGGCTCGGGCGGGGTCACGCCCGCGAAGAGATCGCCGCCGTCGGCCTCGACGGCGAGGCTCCTCCAGACCGCGGCGCGGCGATCGGGCGCGAGGGCACCGAGCGCGCCCGCCTCCGCGAGCCGCACGAGCCAGGCGCGGGAGAGCCCCGCGCGGCGCACGAGGTCGCCGATGGACGCGAACGGCGCCGCCTCCCGTGCCCGGAGGATCCCCTCCCCGACCTCGCGGGGCAGGCCGCGCACCGCGTGGAGCCCGATCCTCAGGGTGGGCGCCTCGCCCGCGGCGGCGGCGGCGCCCGGGCGCGCCCCCTCGAGCGTGCTCTCCCAGCCGCTCGCGGCGACGTCGACGCCCCGCACCTCCACCCCGTGCCGCTTCGCGTCCTCGACGAGCGTGTGCGGCGCGTAGAACCCCATGGGCTGGCTGTTCAGGAGCGCGCAGGCGAACGCCGCCGGGTGGTAGCGCTTCAGCCACGCGGAGGCGTAGACGAGCAGCGCGAACGAGGCGGAGTGCGACTCCGGGAAGCCGTAGCCGGCGAAGCCGAGGAGCTGGTTGAAGATGACCTCCGCGTCCGCCGCCGCGATCCCGCGCTCGGCCATCCCGGCGAGCAGCCGCGCGCGCATCGCCTCGATCCGCTCGTGCGAGCGGCGGTGGGTCATGACGCGCCGGAGCTCGTCCGCCTCCCCCGGGGTGAACCCGGCGGCGACCACCGCGAGGCGCATGATCTGCTCCTGGAAGAGCGGCACGCCCAGGGTCTTCGCGAGGACCGGCGCGAGGGGCGGGTAAGGGGTGCGCACCTCCTCCTTGCCGTCGCGGCGGCGCAGGTACGGGTGGACCATGCCCCCCTGGATCGGCCCGGGGCGCACGATCCCCACGGAGATGACGAGGTCGTAGAAGTTCCTCGGCTTGAGGCGCGGGGCGAGCGACATCTGGGCCCGCGACTCCACCTGGAAGACGCCGATCGAGTCGGCCCGGGAGAGCATCTCGTAGACGCGCGGATCCTCCGCGGGGATGGTCGCGAGCGAGTCGGGGTGCCACTGGCCTGCTGCGGCGCACGATTCCTGCCTGCGCCGGGCGGGCTCGTCGCTGCGCTGCTCGACGTACGGACGCTGTACGCCTGCGCTGCTCGCTCCTCGCGCGCCCGGCTCGGCGACGGACTCGTGCGCCTCGCTACGGCCAGTGCCGGACGGCGCCGGCCGGTGGCGGTCGAGCAGCGCGAGCGTGCGCGAGAGCGCCGTCAGCATGCCGAGGCCGAGGAGATCGACCTTGAGGAGGTCGAGCTCGGCGAGATCGTCCTTGTCCCACTGGACGATGGTCCGCCCGGGCATCGCGGCGGGCTCGATGGGCACGGTCTCGCAGAGCGGCCGGCGCGTGATGACGAAGCCGCCCACGTGGATGGAGAGGTGGCGCGGGAAGCCCTCGAGCTCGCGGGCGAGCTCGAGGGTGAGCCGGACGCGCTCGGAGGCGTCCGGGTCGAGCCCGGCCTGCCGCGCGATCTCGGGCCCGACCTGGGAAAGATCTTCGTACATCCCGACCTGCTTCGCGAGCCGGTCCGCCTGTCCGAGGGAGAGCCCGAGCGCCTTCCCCACGTCGCGCAGCGCGGACTTGGCCCGGTAGCTGATGACCTCGCAGACCATGCCGGCCCGATCGCGGCCGTAGCGCCCGTAGACGTACTGGAGGACCTCCTCGCGCCGCTCGTGCTCGAAGTCGACGTCGATGTCGGGCGGCTCGCCGCGCTCGGCCGAGATGAACCGCTCGAAGAGCAGCCCCATCCGCACCGGGTCGATGGCGGTGATCCCGAGGACGAAGCAGACGGCGGAGTTCGCGGCGCTGCCGCGCCCCTGGCACAGGATCCCGCGCGAGCGGGCGAAGCGGACGACGTCCCAGACCGTGAGGAAGTAGCTCGCGTACCCGAGCCGCTCGACGAGGTCGAGCTCGCGCGAGAGCTGCCGCGCCACGTCCTCCGGCGGCTCCCCTCCGTAGCGCCCGCGCGCTCCTTCGCGCACGAGCTCGCGGAGGAGCGCGATCCCCGTGACGCCGGGATGGTCGGGTCGGGGTCGAGGTCGAGGTCGAGGTCGAGGTCGAGGTCGAGGTCGAGGTCGAGGTCGAGGTCGGGGTCGAGGTCGGGGTCGAGGTCGGGGTCGGGGTCGGGGTCGGGATGCAGGTCGTCCGCAGCCTCGTGCTCGGCACCGGCGCGAGCGCGGCGCCACGGCCGGCTTGCGCCGGGCTCGAGAGCGCCACCGCGGCGCCGGGCGCGAGGGCGGCGGCGTCGACGACCACGGGCGGGAGCGGATGCTCCCCGCGGATCTCCTCCATCCTGAAGCGGCACGCGTCGGCGATCTCCGCGGCGGCCTCGAGCCCCTCCGGGAAGTCGCCCCAGAGCCGCGCCATCTCCTCCGGGCCCTTCAGCGTCCGCTCCGCGTTCGGGAAGAGCCGTCGCCCGGCACGGTCGACGGTCGTGCCGAGGCGGACGCAGGTGAGGACGTCCTGGAGCCGCTGCCGCGCCCGCGCGTGCGTGTGGACGTCGTTCGTCACCGCCACCGCGATCCCGAGGCGGCGGCCGACGGCGCGGGCGGCGAGGTTGCGCGCCTCCTCCCCGGCGACCCGGTGGCGCGCGACGGCGAGGGCGAGCCGCCGCCCGAAGGCGTCCCTGAGCCGCGCCGCCCCGTCGCCGTCCGCCCCGGCGTAGAGCGCGAACAGGCCGCGCGCGCGCTCCGCCACGTCGGCGAGCGCGACCTTCACGTCCTCCTTCGCCCGGCGCGGCGCGGCGGCGCTCGGCTCCGCTCCCCCGGGCGGCCCCGGCGCCATCTCGCCGGAGTGCGCGAGCGTCGCGAGCCGGCAGAGGTTCGCGTACCCCTCCCGGTCGCGGGCGAGCAGCACGACGCGCGCCGGCCGCCCCATCTCGATCCCCGACACGGCGAGCTCGGCGCCGACGACGAGCGGCAGCCCGCGCCGCTTCGCCTCGCCGTGCGCGCGCACGATCCCGTAGAGCCCGCCCGCGTCGGCGAGCGCGAGCGCGGCGAGGCCGAGCTCGGCGGCGCGCGCGACGAGCTCCTCCGGCTGGCTCGCCCCCTCGAGGAAGGAGAAGCACGACTTGCAGCGCAGCTCGGCGTAGCGCGCGGCCATCAGTCGAAGAACCCGTGGAGGTAGAGGCGGCCGTCGCCGCCGTCCCGGTAGACCCAGCAGTCGCCGAGGCCGGCGAGCCGGACGCGGTAGTAGTCGCGGTCGAACGGCGCAGCCCACCACTCCCCGCGCAGCCGCTCCGGCCCGTCCATGGCGAGGACGGGGCGCGCGCGCCCCTCGACGAGGAGCGCCGTCACGCGCCCCCCCTCCCCCTCGGCCACGACGACCGCCGGCTCCGCGAGGAGCCGCGTCGGCCGCGGCGCCGCCCCGGCGGCGGGCGCGTCCGCGCGCGGGCGGCCGGCCCGGGCCGGCCGGAAGGGCACCGCGCGGTAGGCCCCCTCCGGCCGGTAGCGCTCCACCGGCTCCGCCGCGAACAGGGCGCCGTCGCCGAGGCGGACCGCGAGCCGGGCGAGGACGCCCTCGAGCGCCGCGAGGGCCTCGGGCCGGTCGCCGATGGCGAGCTGCTCGGGCGCCACCGGCGCGACCTCGATCGCGGCGAGGCGCAGGCCGACGACGGCGCCCGGCAGCCTGAGCGAGAAGAGGTGCTCCTTCACGGGGAGCAGCCAGCGCGCGGCGGAGGCGGTGGGCGCCGAGAGTGGCGCCACGATCCGCTCCTCGCCGCGAGGATCGAGCTTCAGGACGATCCTGAGCCGCGTCGCCCCGAGGCCACGCCCGGCGAGCCGCGCCGCCACCCGATCGGCGAGCCGCTTCAGGCCGAACAGCAGCGGGTCGGCGCTCTCGGCGGGCGCGTCGAGGTCGAGCGCCTCCTCGGGCAACGTCTCGGGCTGGAACGGCGAGAGCGGCGAGTCGTCCTCGCCGCGCGCGAGCCGCGCCGCGAGCACGCCGGCCGGGCCGAAGCGGTGGGCGAGCGACCCCGCCGGCAGCCGCGCGAGCGCCCCCGCGTCGCCGACCCCGAGCGCGGCGAGGCGGGCGGCCACGTCGGCGGAGAGGCCGAGCGCCTCGAGGGGAAGCCGCGCGAGCGCCTGCGGCGTCTCGCCGGGCGCGACGGCCACGACGGCGCGCGGCGCGTGCAGCGCGAGGGCGCGCGCCGGCCCGCGGCCGTCGGCGATCGCCGCGCGCGCCGCGTACCCCATCTCGGCGGCGATCGCGACGGCCCGCCGCGCCAGCGCCTCCTCGCCCTCCGCCCGCCGTGCCTCGCGCGGATCGCCCGAGCACGGCGCGGCCTCGCGTCCCGTCGCGAGCGCAGGGGCAGCCGGACGAGGCTGCCCCGGAGCGAGCAGGGGGGGTGGGGGAGCGCAGGCCTCGCGCTGCGAAGCAGTGCGCGAGCCGAGCACTCCCCCACTGAAAAGTCCCGAGCCCCCCGCGCTCGCGGGATCCGCTCGCCGGAGTTGCACCCCGAGCGCAGGGGCAGCCGGACGAGGCTGCCCCGGCCCCCCAGGGGGCCCCCAGTGATGAGCGCGGCTTCGCCGCGAGTGCTGATCTCGAGCGAGCACGGGGGGTCCGGGGGGAGCCGAGCCCCCCGCGCAAGCGGGGGCGAGGTTCCCCCCGGCAAGAAGATGCGCGGCGCCCGCGTCGAGGAGCAGCACGTCGGGTGGCGACACCTCGACCGCGGGCGCGATCCCGAGGAGCGCCTCGGCGAGGGCGCGGAGCGCTCGGAGGTCGGCCGCCGCGTCGAGGGGGACGGTGACGAGCCGGCCGCACGCGGAGAGCGCCTCCGCGGCCGTGGCGCCCGGGCGCACCCCCTCGGCCCGCGCGGCGCCGTCGCACTGCGCGACCCGTCCCTCCGCGACGATCGCGAGCGGGCGGTCCGGGGCCGTCCCCGGCTCCCGGCCGCGGCGCACGCGCTGCAGCGACAGGTCCGGGACGTGCAGCGCCACCACGCGGACGCCGGCGCCGTCACGCCGCACGGTGGCCTCCCCCTCCGCCCGTGGCGCGGCGGGCGACGATCCGCTCCCCTTCGACGGCGAGCTCGAGCCGCGCCGCCGCCGGGACCCGCAGCCCCCTCCCCGGCGCGAGCCAGAGCCCCACCGCGCCCCCGCGCTCCGCCGCGGCCTGCAGCCGCCTCGCGACGGCGTCCGCCCCGTCGAGCGCGCGGGGGACGGCCACGTCGATCGCCACCGCGGCGAAGGCGCCGGATCCGAGGAGCGCCTCGGCGGCCCACAGGGCGGCCGCCACCTCCGGCGGCGTTCGCCCGGCGCCCGCCGCCGGCCCGCGCGCGGCGGGACGCACGACGAGCAGCCGCGCGAGCTCGACGCCGCGCGCCGCCGCCGCCGGTGGGTAGAGCTCCCCGCGGCCGTCCACCCAGGCGGCGAGGGCGTCCGGGCCGAGCGAGGCGATGAGCGCCAGCGCGACGGCGGTCTTTCCGCTCGCCGACCCCCCGGCGAGCTCGGTGATCGCGCCCTGGCGAAAGCCTCCTCCGGGCAGGGCGGCGTCGACCGTCTCGATGCCGCAGGCCACCACGCCGTCGCGGCGACCCGGCCGCCGCTCGATGCGGTGGATCTCCTCGCGCAGCCGCGAGATGACGAGGTGGCGCTCCGTTCCCGGCGGCATGCGGCTCGGCTCCTGCGCAGAAGATAGCTGCACGTACGTTCAGGTAGCAAGCCGGTCTGACAGGCCGCTCACGGAGCGGTCGCGCGCGGGCGCCCGCCGCTGCCGGCGCCGCGCCCGCCCGCCGTCCCCTTCTGTCGTCGGCGGGCCGCGTCACTACCGTTGTGGGAACCAACGACGAGCCGCGGCGTGGTGCCGGGTCCGTCTCCAACGGACAGTGGGAGGGAAGCTCATGAAAAACGGATGGGGTGTGGCGGCCGGTCTCGGGATGGCCGGGCTGCTCGTCGCCGGGACGCCCGCCTGGGCGACGGGCGGGAGCACGGCGTCGGACAAGACGGCGTCGGACAAGAGCACGACCTCGGGCTCGACCGGCTCGACGAGCGACACGACGATGGGGACGCCGTCCGGCTCGACCGGCACGTCGTCCGACTCGACCTACGGCGGGACGGCCGGGTCGACCGCGAAGGACCAGCACGCGTCGACGTCCGCGTCGACGTCGATGGGCTCGAACGAGGTCACCGGCAAGGTGGAGAAGTTCGACAAGACCAGCAAGGAGCTCACGCTCTCCCTCAAGGTGAGCGACACGACGCAGGTGACGAAGGACGGGCGGAGCGCGTCCCTCACCGACATCAAGGAAGGCGACCAGGTGCGCGCGAGCTTCTCCGGCTCCGGCGACAGCCTCGAGGTGACGCAGATCGAGGTGATGTCGAAGGGCTCGACCGGCTCGAAGTCGAAGTCCGGCGGCATGGGCAGCAGCGGCAGCACGGACACGTCGATCCCCAGCCCGACCGACACGGGCTCGACCGGCTCGACCCCCAGCCCGACCGACACGGGCCCGACGGGCTCCAGCGGCCGCGGCTACTAGCGTGACCCGAAGCGGCGAAGGGCGGGCGGCCGCGAGGCCCCCGCCCTTCGGCGTCTCCGGCGTGGCGCCGCGCCGCTAGACGGCGGCGCTCTTCGCGCCCTTCTCCTGCGCGGCGATCTCCGCCCGGACCTTGTCCATGTCGAGGGCGCGCACCTGGCGGATCAGATCCTCGAGCGCGGCCTCGGGCAGCGCCCCGGGCTGCGAGAAGAGCAGCACCTTGTCCCGCAGGATCATGAGCGTCGGGATGGAGCGGATGTCGAAGGCGCCGGCGAGATCGGGGTGGGCCTCGGTGTTCACCTTGCCGAAGGTGACGTCGGGGTGCCGCTGCGCGACCTTCTCGTAGGTGGGGCCGAACACGCGGCACGGGCCGCACCACGGCGCCCACCAGTCGATGAGGACGATGCCGTCCTTCTCGACGACCTCCTTGAAGCTCTGCCCGGTGATCTCGACCGTCCCGTTCGCCATCGTGCAATTCCCTCTGCGCCCTCTCGCCGTGAGCGGCCTGCGGCGCCTCATCGGATTTGACCCGAGGCGCGCTCGAAGGGTTCGCGGCCGCGATCGGGCCCGAGGGGGGCGTTCAGCGGGAGGGCGGGTACTTGTGAAGCTTGCGCTGGAGCGAGCGCCGGTGGATTCCGAGGCGCCGCGCGGCCTCCGAGATGTTGCCGCCGCAGTCGGTGAGGACCCGCTGGATGTGCTCCCACTCCGCGCGGGCGAGCGAGGGCGTCTCGATCCCCTTCTCCTTCGCCGTGTTCGTGCCGTTCAGCGCGGCGAGGATCTCGTCCGCGTCGGCGGGCTTCGGGAGGTACCCGACCGCCCCCTCGCGCACCGCCTCGACGGCGGTGGAGATGCTGCCGTACCCGGTGAGCATGAGGACCCGCGTCGAGGGGTCCTGACGCTTGAGCTCGCGCAGCACCTCGATGCCCGAGCCGCCCGGCATGCGCAGGTCGAGCACCGCCATCTCCGGCGACTCGCGGGCGATCTCGCGCATCGCCTCCTCCGCGCCGGGGGCGGTGCGGACCTCGTACCCGCGGCTGCGGATGGCGGTGGCGAGCCGCTCGCGGAGCACCTCGTCGTCGTCGACCAGCAGGATGCTCGGCAGGGTCTCGCGGTTCACTTCGGCGGACGTCGTCATCGCGTGCTCCTCTCGCCGGCGGGTGCCGCCGGCAGCTTGATCGAGGCTTCCGTCCCCGCGCCCGCGCGCGAGGTGATGTGGAACTCGCCGTCGAGGTGCTCGGCGAGGGCGCGGGTGAGGAAGAGGCCGAGCCCCATCCCCTCGCCGGGCACCTTGGTGGTGAAGAACGGCTCGCCCACCCGGGCGAGCACGTCGGGGGCCATGCCGGGACCGCGGTCCTGCACGGAGGCGCGGATGAACCCGCCCTCCACCGTCACTCGCAGCGTCACCACGGAGTCCGCCGGCGACGCCTGCGCGGCGTTCTTGAGGAGCCCGCGGAGCGCGTCGGCGAGGGCGCGCGGCGGCCCCACCAGCTCCGCGTCGCCGTCCGGCACCTCCACGATCACCCGCTCGCGCCCCGGGCAGCCGTCCAGGGCGGCCGCGATCCACCGCCGGATCGTGAGGGTCGCGAGCGGCTCGCCCGCGTTCTCGCCGGCGTGCGCGGCCATACGGTCGAGGATGTCGCGGCAGCGCGCGACCTGATCGCGGACGAGCTGGAGGTCCGCCCGGACCTCGGCCGGGACGGTCTCGGCGAGCGACCGCTGGAGCTCCTTCGCCACGATCGCGATGGTGGAGAGCGGCGTGGAGAGCTCGTGCGCCGCCCCCGCGGCGAGCGTCGCCAGCGAGGCGAGCTTCTCGCGGCGCTCCGCCTGGGCCCTCGCGGCCTGGAGCTCCAGCTCGCGCGCCGCGAGCGCGCCCCACACGCGCTGCACGAAGAACACGATGAAGATCGCGGTGAGCGCGAGGGCCACCCACATGCCGCGCAGGTGCGACTCCATCACGCGCGCGGGATCGAGCCCCACCAGCACGTGGTGGCTCGGCCCCACGAACGCCTCGTGCACGAACAGGGCGGCGAACGCGACGAGGCTCGCCGCCATGAGCGCCCACGACCAGCGCGGCGACAGGACCACCGCGGCGAGCGCGACGTTCACGAGGTAGAGCGTCGAGAACGGGTTCGACACGCCGCCGGTGAGGTCGAGGAGCGCGGTGAGCACGACCACGTCGAGGAGCATCACCACCGCGATGCCGGCCTCGGTGACGCGGCTGCGGGTGCCCCACGCGCGCAGCGCCACGTTCCCGATCACCTCGAGCACGATGAGGACGGCGAGCGTCCCCACCGGCAGCCCGATGTGCGTCACCTCCTGCGCGGCGACGATGACCACACCTTGCCCGACGATCGCCCACCAGTGAAGGTGGACCAGCCAGGCCACGCCGCGCTGCGCGCGGAGATCGGGGACGCTGACCGCCCCCGCGGGATCGCGGGACGTCCGCTGCGGTGTCCCCGCCGGGATCTGGGCCGCTTCGGCGTGCATGTGCGCGATGCTCCGCGAAAAAATTACCACACCCGAAGGCGTGCGGCGCAGGCGCGGCACGGTGACGCAGCCACCGCTTGACCTGCCGGGGCCCGCCACCTAGCTTCGGGCCCCCGATGAGAGGCCGCCGCCGCACGCTCGCCTCCGTCCTCGCGGAGGCGCTCGCCTCCCGCCGCGAGGCGGAGCCCGCCGCCATCGCCGCGGCGCTCGCCGAGGCCTGCGGCCCGCGCCTCGCCCGCGAGGCCTCGTTCCGCGGCGTGATGCGCGACGGGCGGCTCCTCGTGGTGGTCCGCACCGCCGCCTGGGCCGCGCAGGTCGAGGCGCTCGCGCCTGAGCTCTGCAGGAGCGTCAACGCGCGCCTCGGACGCGCCGCCGCGGCCGGGCTGGACGTTCGCGTCGCGGCGGAGGGCTGAGTGCTCGCCGCCCTCCCCCGGCGCGCGCCGCTCGCGGCCGCGCTCGCCGCCCTCGCCTGCGCCGCCGCGCCCCCCGTCCCCGCGCCCGTCCCCGCGCCCGCGCCCGCGCCGCCCGCCGGCTCCGCTGCGGCCGCGGCGCCCGCGTGCGCCCGCTACGGCGAGGAGCCGGCGGTCTCCCTCGCGCCGCTCGAGGGGCAGGTGCTCGACCTCGCGCGAGGCCGGCTCGCCGAGGGGGGCGCGCGACCGCGCGTCTCGCCCGCTCTGGTCCTCGCGGCGCGCGAGCTCGCCCGCGCGGCCGCAGAGGGGCGCCCGGATCCCCTCGCGCGGAGGGCCCTCAGGGCCGCCCTCGCGAGGGCCTGCGCCGCCGACGCCGCGCCGGTGGCGATCCTCGTGCAGGCCCCCGCGGGCGCCGCCGCGGCCGCCGCCGCGGAGGCGCTGCCCCCCGCGCGGGCGACCCACTTCGGCGCCGGGGTGCACGAGCGCGGCGGCACCGCCACCGCGGTGCTCCTCGTCTCACGGCGCACCCTGCGGCTCGCGCCCTTCCCGCGAGACGTCGCCGCCGGCGCGCGCGTCCCGCTCGCCGCCGCGCTCGGCGCGGGGCTCGCGCGCCCTCGCGTGTTCCTCGCCGCGCCGTCGGGGCAGGTCGCCGAGGTCGCCGCCGCGGGCGAGCGCGACCTGCGGGCCGAGGTCGCCTTCCCGGTGCCCGGTCGCTACCGCCTCGAGGTGATCGCCGACGGCGAGGGCGGCCCCGAGGTCGCGGCGCTCCTCACCGTCTCGGCGGGGAAGGCGCCGCTCGAGGAGCCGCCCGCGCCCTCCCCCGCCGATCCGATCGAGGGGGCCGAGGCCGCCGTCACGCGCGCGGTGAACGCCACGCGCCGCGCGCAGGGGCTGGCGCCGCTCCGCGCCGCGCCCGCCCTCGACGAGGTCGCGCGCCGCCACGCCGCGACCATGGCGGCCGCCGGCAGGGTCGCCCACGTCCTCCCGGGCTCGGGGGACCTCGGCGCGCGGCTCCGCGGCGAGCGCATCCCGTACCGGCGGGCGTGGGAGAACGTCGCCCGGGCGGCCGGCGCCCTCGCCGCCCACGAGGCGGCGGAGGAGAGCCCGGCGCACCTCGCGAACGTGCTGCGCCGAGAGGCCAGCCTGCTCGGCGTGGGCATCGCGCGCGCCCCCGGCGGCTCCGGCGGCGAGGCGGTCTACCTCGCCGAGGTCTTCGTCGAGCCGCCCGACGACGGCGCCGCGAGCCCGCTCACCCCGGACGCCCGCGTGCGCGAGGCGCTCTGGTCGGAGCGGGCTCGGCTCGCCCTCCCCCCGCTCACGGCCGACGCGCCCCTCGACGCGCTCGCGCGCGAGGCCGCGCTGGACCTCGCCGCGCGCGACGCGACGGCGGCGCCGCCGGACCTGGGCGATCGCGCCCTCGCGCTGCGGCGATCGCTCGCGGCGGTGGACGTCTTCGTGGCGAGCGGACCCGAGGAGGCGGCTCGCTCGGCGAACCTGCGGGATCGGCGCTGGCGGCGGGTGGGGGTGGGTGTGACGACGGCCGACAGCGGGCGCTTCGGCGCGCGGCGCGCGTGGATCGTGGTGGTGTATACCGACTGAGGGCTACGTGAGGCGCCGCTGGTTCGCGTAGCTCTCGATGCCGCCCTCCACCTCGGGCTCGACGGCGTGGAGCGCGCAGCGGGTGCAGGTCCAGCTGTTCCACCCCTTCTTGACGGCCTCGTCGAGGCACGCGTCGTAGAAGTTGCAGAAGAGATTCCTGTGCCCTTCCACCCCGCGGTCGGGGTTGATCGGAGCGGTGAGCTCGGTCGGGCAAGGCTTAGCGAGCACGATGGACTCCTCCGGACGGCCCAGCCATCCTCCACGGCGACGCGACGGTGCGGCGCTGCCCCCTCCCGTCTCCGCCGTCCCCCCTCTCCGAGAGCCGGCGGACCGCCCATCGGCGGGTGCGCGCGCTTTATCGCAACCCCCCGCGCAGCGAGTCAACCCCCCCGTCCCCTCTACGGGGCGTCGAGCGGGCGCTCGCCGCCGAAGAGGCGGAGCGGCGGCCGGTTGCGCCCGCGTCCTCGCGGCGGCCGCGGCGGTGTGGGCGGGACCCACCCTCGCCGCGGACGCGGGCCGGGCGCCGCTCGCCGACTGGCTCGCCGGCATCGGCCGCGCCGCGCAGGCGCAGGCGAGCGGCGACCCCGCGGCGGCGGAGGGCGCCGCGCGGAGCGCGCTGCTCGCCCGGCCCCACGGCCCGGCCGCGGGGCGCGCGCAGGCCGCCCTCGGGGTCGCGCTCCTCGCCCGCGATGCGCCTCGCGACGCGGCCGACGCCCTCGAGGTGGCCCTCGGCGCGCCGATCCCGGCCCGCGCCCAGCTCGCCCACGCGCGCGGCGAGGCGCTCCTCGCCGCGGGCGACGCGCCGGCCGCGGCGCGCCTGTTCTCCGAGGCCGCGGGCGCGGCGGGCGCCCTCGCCCTCGCCCAGCCGGCGAGGCTGCGGGAGGCGCAGGCGCTCCTCGCGGCGGGGCTCGCGTCGGACGCCGCCCCGGCCCTCGAGGCGCTCCTCCGGGGAGGGCTCGAAGGCGACGCCGCCGCCGAGGCGCGGCTCGCGCTCGGGCGCGCGCTGAAGGTGCTCGGCGACGGGGAGCGCGCCGCGGCCACGCTGCGCTCGCTCTGGCTGGAGCTGCCCGATCGGCCGGAGGGAGCGGCCGCGGGCGTGGCGCTCGCGGCGTGGCGCGCCGCCGGCGGGCCGGTCGCGCCCGAGAGCGGCGCGGAGCACGCGCTGCGGGCGGAGCGGCTGCTCGCCGCGGGGCGCCCGGACGAGGCGCTCATGGAGCTCGCGGCGGCGGAGCGCGCGGAGGAGCCGGCCGCGGACGCCGAGCGGGCGGCCGGGCTGCGGGCCTCGGCGCTCCTCGCCCTCGGCCGCCACGCCGACGCGGAGCGCGCGGCCCTCGCCCTCGCCGGGGCGGCGGATCCGGGCGTGCAGCGCGGCGCGCGGCTCGTGCTCGCACGCGCGGCGGCGCGCGCCGGCCGCGTCGAGGAGGCGAGCCGCTTCTACGCGGACGTCGCCGCGAGCGCGGCGCCCATCCCCGGCCTCGTCGAGTGGCGCCAGCGCGACGTCGGGGACGAGTCCGCGTTCCTCGCGGCCTGGCTCTTCTACGACGCGGGGGCCTTCGAGCGGGCCGTGGCGTCGCTCGAGGCGTTCGCCCGGGCGAACCCCCGCTCGCGCCGCGCCGAGGACGCGCTCTGGTTCGCCGCCTGGTCGAAGTGGCGGATGGGGCGCGCCGGCGACGCCGACCGGGCCTTCGCGACGCTCTCGCGCGGGCCGCTCGCGGGCGCCGCGCTCTACTGGCGCGCCCGCCTCGCCCGCGCCCCCGCCCGGCAGCGGGCGCTGTACCGCGCCTCCCTCGCCGTGTCGCCCGACGGCTGGTACGCCCTCCTCTCTCGCGTCCGGCTCGCGGCGCTCGGCGAGCCGGCGCCCCGCCCCCGCGCGCCGGCGCCGAAGCCGCTGCCGGAGGTGCAGGGCGCCTTCACCGCAGGGCGGCTCTCCGTGGCCGTGGAGCTGCTCGGCCTGGGCCTGCGGCAGGAGGCGCTGGACGAGCTGCGCGACCTCGCGCGCGGGCCGCGCGTGCGCCCCGCCGCGGCGCTCGTGGCCCAGCTCGCCGCCTTCGCCGGCGACGCCGAGCTGCCGCTCCGGATGGCGCGCGACCACCTCGCGCCCTCGCGGCGGGTCCTGCGCTGGGCCTACCCCGAGCCCCACGGGGAGGCGCTCCTGCGGGCCGCGCGCGGCACGGGCATCGATCCGTCCCTCGTCCTCGGCGTCATGCGCCGGGAGTCGAGCTTCCGCGCGGCGGTGCGAAGCGGGGCCGGCGCCGAGGGGCTCCTGCAGGTGCTCCCCGTCACCGCCGAGCGGGTCGCGGCGCTGCTCGGCGTCCCCGCCGGCGTCGGGGCGCGGCTCGCCGACCCCGACACGAACGTGGCGCTCGGCGCGCACTACCTCGCGCTCCTCCTGTCGCGCTTCGAAGACCCCGCCGTCGCGGTCGCCGCGTACAACGCCGGGCCGCGCCCCGTGGCCGAGTGGGCCACCGCGCGCCGGGGCATGCCGCTCGACGCGTGGATCGAGTCGATCCCGTACCGCGAGACGCGGCAGTACGTGAAGATCGTCCTCTCGGAGTGGGACGTCTACCGCGCCCTCGCCGGCGAGCCGCCGCCGCCCATCGATCCCCTGCGGCCCACGCCCGCGCCGGGCCCCGGCGTCGCCTTCTAGGCGGGGGGCAGCGCCGCCGCGAGGGCCGCGGCGATGGCGTCGCCGAGCCGGCGCAGCACCGACGGGGTCACCCCCGGCACGCGCCCGAGCGCCTCGGCGCCCCGGGGCCTTCGCCGCGCGACCTCCACCATCGCCTGCTCCGCCATCACCTTGAACGGCGGCCGGTCGCTCGCGCGCGCCGCCTCCTCGCGCGCCAGCCACAGCGCGCGGAGCACCTCGCGCCCCGGCGCGTCGAGGTCCCGCGCGCCCTTCAGGCGCCGCCAGCCCTCGCGATCGAAGACGCGCTCGCGCGGCTCGACGGCGGCGATGCGGTCGAACTCGCGTCGGGCCTCCTCGAGCGCGCCGCGCGCGGCGAGCTCCCCGGCGAGCAGCTGGTGGAGCGGCAGGAGGTAGCGGGTGTCCAGGGCGGCGTAGGCGATCTGCTCGCGGGTGAGCGGGCGCCGCCCCCAGTCGGAGCGCTGGTTCGCCTTGGAGAGCTTGACGCCGAACTGCGCCTCCACGAGCGCGGAGAGCCCGAGCCCCGTCCGGCCGAGGCGCCGCGCCGCCGCCATGGTGTCGAAGAGGCGCGGGAGCCGCCAGCCCCACTCGCGCTTCATGCAGCGGACGTCGTAGTCGGCCCCGTGGAACACGGTCTCGCGGCCGTCGCAGAGCACGGCCCGCAGCGGCGCGACGTCGACCGCGAACGGGTCGACGATGTAGTCCTCGCCGCGCGTCGAGATCTGCACGAGGCAGATCCGCTCGCGGTAGACGTGGAAGCTGTTCGACTCGGTGTCGACGGCGAGGACCGTCTCGGCCGCGAGGCGGCGGACCAGCTCCTCGAGGGCGGGCGCGTCGGCGACGAGGACGGGGGGTGGGCGCGGGGGGAGAGGCGTCATCCGGGCCCGTCATTCTACCGGGACCGCGAGATCGCCGCAGCGATCTCACCCGCCACCGCCGCGTTCCGCTCGAGCAGGGCGAGGTTCGCCTCGCGGGCGCGGCCCCCGGTGGCGCGGGCGACCGCCTCGAGCAGGAACGGCGTGACGGCCTTGCCGGCCACCCCGCGCGTGCGCGCGTCCTCGAGGGCGGCCGCGAGCGCCGCCTCGATCGCCTCGCGCGGCACCGGCGACGGCGGCGGGACGAGGACCAGCACGCCCTCCCCGCGGCCGAGCCCGTCCCAGTGGAGCGCGAGCAGCCGCGCCGCCTGCGCCGCGTCCTCCACCCGGTGCTCGAGGGGGATCCCGCTCGCGTCGGAGTAGAAGGCCGGGAGCTCCGAGGTGCGCCAGCCGATCGCGGGGACGCCGAGCGTCTCGAGCGCCTCCGCCGTGGCCGCGAGATCGAGGATCACCTTCGGCCCCGCCGACACGACGCAGACGCGGTGGCGCGCGATCTCGGCGAGGTCGGCGGACACGTCGCCCGCACCCCGCGGCGCCTCGCCCGGCGCGAGCCGGTGGACGCCGCCCACGCCGCCGGTGGCGAAGACGCGGATCCCCACGCGCGCCGCCACCGCCACCGTCGCCGACACGGTGGTGCCCGCGTCGCGGCCGGCGAGCACGAGCGGCGCGAGGTCGCGGGCGGCCGCCTTGGCGGGGCGCGGGGCCCCGCCGGCGAGCCTCGCGAGCTCCGCCTCGGAGGCGCCCACGACGACGGCGCCGCCGAGCACCGCCACCGCCGCGGGCACCGCGCCCGCCGCCCGCACCGCGGCCGCGCAGCGCCGGGCCGCGTCGAGGCCGTGCGGCGGCGGCAGGCCGTGCGCGACGACGCTCGTCTCGAGCGCGACGACGGGGCGCCCGACGGCGAGCGCCTCCCCGACCTCCTCCGCGATGCGAAAGGGTGCGTCCACCGCCCGAGTGTACCCCCGCAGGCGCGGCGCCCGCCTGCCGGAGCCCGCCCGCCCGCGTGCTATAAGGCGGCATGCTGGCGCGCGCGCGCGGCTGGGCCGTCCTCTTCTACGGCGCGGTCGCCATGGTCGTCATCTTCTTCGGGACCCTCCCCTTCATGATCGCGACGCGGTCGGGCGACCTGCCGATCTGGTTCGGGCGCCGCGTCTGGGGACCCCTCGGGCTCTGGCTCGCCGGCGCGCGCGTCGAGGTCGGCGCGCGGCCCGTCCTGCCCGCCGGGCCGGTCATCTTCGCCTCGAACCACGAGAGCGTCCTCGACATCTGGGTGATCTTCAAGGTGCTCGGCCGCAGCTTCCGGTTCATCGCGAAGCAGGAGCTGTTCCGGATGCCGGTCTTCGGCTGGTACCTGCGGCTCGGCGGTCACGTCCCCGTCGATCGCGGGAACCACGCCCGCGCCGTCGAGTCGCTCCGCCGCGCCGGCGAGCTCGTGCGGTCCGGCACCTCGCTCGTCGTGTTCCCCGAGGGGACCCGCTCGCGCGACCTCCGCGTCCACGCCTTCAAGAAGGGGCCGTTCGTCGTGGCGATGGAGGCGGGCGTCCCGGTCGTGCCCGTCGCGATCTCCGGCTCCGGGCGCGTGACGCCGAAGGACGCGGTGGCCGTCGTCCCCGGCCCCATCCGCGTGGCGATCGGCGACCCCGTCGACCCCCGCGCCTTCGAGACGAAGGAGGCGCTCCTCGCCGAGGTGCGCCGCGCCGTCATCGCCCTCCACCGCTCGCTGGGCGGCGCCGGGGGCGGTCCCGACGAGACCCCCGCGCCGCGCTCCGCCGCCGTCGCCCGCCCCGGCCTCCGCCCGGGCGGTGACGCCCGCGCCTGACCCCATGAGCTTACGGCTTGTGGCCGCGCGGCCGCGGGCGCTACGCTCGCCGCCATGAAGGACGCCGCCCGCCCCGACCCTGCCGCCGCCGCGCAGCGCGTGAAGGAGGGCGTGCGCGACCTCGCCCGGGGCGCCCTCGGCGCCGCCGGCGACCTCGCCACGGAGCTCGCGGACGGCTACCGGAAGTCGACCCGCTGGTTCAAGCTGCGGGCGGCGGTGGTCGGCACGTGGGCCCTCCTCAGCGCCCTCACCTTCTGGGCGGCCTGCCCGTCGTCGGGGGCCGGGAACGCGCTCGGCGCCCGGGTTCGCCTCGAGCGCGTCGCGCTCATGGGGACGCAGGTCGGCGTCGAGAACGACTCGGACGACCTCTGGAAGGACGTCGTCCTCACCCTCGACGGCGGCTGGCGCTACGAGAAGAAGACGGTGCGGCCCCACGACAAGCTCGTCGTGTCCATCACCCAGTTCCGCAAGGGCGAGGCGAGCGCCCCGGCCGAGCTGGAGCCGCGCACGCTCACGGTGGAGTGCGACCAGGGGCGCGTCACCGCGCCGCTCGGCGCCCGCTGACCGCGTCCTCGACCGCCGCCTCCTCGGCGCGCTCGCGCCGCCGGCTCCGCTCGAGCCGCCACGCGTCGCGGTGGCGCTCGAGCGCGCGCAGGGCCCCGCGCGCCACCGCGAGCGCGGCCCTGCGCGCCTCCACCTCGCCTCGCGCGGCGGCGAGCGCGACCTCGGCCCGGGCGACCTCGGCCGCGAGCGCCCCCGCCTCCTCCCTGAGCCGCCCCGCGAACCGCGCGCGCGCGCGGAGCGCGCCGGCGTCGCCCGACCCCGCCGCGAGCGCCGCCTCGGCGCCGGCGAGGCTCGCCGCCCCGGCCGCGGCGCGCGACGCCGGGCCGAGCCGTGCCCGCTCGGCGGCGGCCTCCGCCGCGAAGGCGCGCGCGAGATTGCCGCGTGCGACCGCCTCTTCCCGGGCGCGCAGCGCGAGGACCGCCGCGAGCGGGTACCGGGGCGCGCTCAACCGGCCACCTCCGCGAGGCGCGCGAGCGTCGCCTCGAGCGGCGCCCGCTCGCCGGCGGGCTGGGCGAGGAACGCCTCGATCGCCGGCAGCCGGGCGAGCGCGGCGTCGGTCTCGGCGTCGCTCCCGCGCCTGTACGCGCCCACCGCGACGAGGTCCCGGACGCGCTCGGCGGCGGCCACCGTCGCCCTGAGCCGCGCCGCCGCCGCGCGGTGCGCCTCGCTCGTGATCGCGGGCATCACGCGCGAGAGGCTCGCGAGCGGGTCCACCGCCGGGAAGCGGCCGCGCTCCGCCACGCGGCGGTCGAGGACCACGTGCCCGTCGAGCAGCCC
Source organism: uncultured delta proteobacterium (assembly GCA_963737085.1). GTDB lineage: Bacteria > Myxococcota > Myxococcia > Myxococcales > Anaeromyxobacteraceae > Anaeromyxobacter. The sequence goes on along the minus strand of CAVTRR010000008.1, from coordinate 669,894 downwards.
GCGCACCTCGTCGGCGATCGGCTCCTCGAGATTGTCGCCGGCGACGAGCACGGTGTAGAGCGCGGTGATGCCGCCCCGGGCGCGGTTGCCGGTCCGCTCGAGCAGGCGCGGCAGCGCCGCGAAGGCGCTCGGCGGGTATCCGTGCCGCGCGGGCGGCTCGCCCGCCGCGAGCCCCACCTCGCGCTGGGCGCGCGCGTAGCGGGTGAGCGAGTCGAGCATGAACAGCACCGCGTGCCCCCGCTCGGCGAACCACTCGGCGAGCGCCGTCGCGACGTGCGCCGCCTTGAGCCGCACGAGGGCGGGGGCGTCGCTCGTCGCGGCGACCACCACGCTGCGCGCGAGCCCCTCGGGTCCGAGGGCGTCCTCGACGAACTCGCGCACCTCGCGCCCGCGCTCGCCGACGAGGCAGATGACGGACAGCTCGGCCCGGGTGCCGCGGGCGATCTGGCCGAGGAGCGTGGACTTCCCGACCCCCGCGCCGGCGAACAGGCCGACCCGCTGCCCCTCGCCGACCGTGGCGAGCGCGTCGATGGCGCGCACCCCGAGCGGGAGCGGGCGCGTGATCCGCCGGCGCGCGAGCGGGGCCGGCGACGGGCGATCCACCGGCCAGTCCTCGAGCCCTGCCGGCAGGGGACGCCCGTCGAGCGGGCGGCCCAGCCCGTCGAGGACGCGCCCGAGCAGCGCGTCGCCCACGCGGATCCCGAAGGCGCGGCCGGTGCCCACCACCTCGCTCGCGAGCCCCACGCCGGAGACGTCCCCGAGCGGCAGCAGGACGGCCCGCTCCTCCCGGAGGCCGACCACCTCGGCGTCGAGCGGGGCGCGGCCGGGCGTCAGCACCTGCACCGCCTCGCCCTGGCAGAGCCCCGCCGCGGCGGCCTCGAGGACGACGCCCGCGAGCCGCGTGACCCGGCCGCGCAGCCGGAGGGGCCGCGCGAGGTCCACCGCCGCCCGCAGCCGCTCGACGTCGAGCGTCACGGCGCGCAGTCCTCGAGCGCGCGGGCGAGCAGCGCGAGCTGGGTCTCGACGCACGCGTCCACGGTCCCGGCCTCGGTCTCCACCACCGCGCCGCCCGGCGCGACGGCGGCGTCCTCCCGCACCGCGAGCGGCGCCCGCAGCAGGATGGCGCCGAGGGGGCCCGCGGCGTCGCGCACCGCCGCCGCGTCCGCCGGGTTCACGCGCAGGAGCACCTCGCGGCGCTCGCGCGCCTCCTCGAGGGCGCGGGCGGCGAGCTCCACCGCGGCGCCGGGCCCGGCGGCGAGCGCCCGGGCGAGCACCTTCCGCGCCACCGCCAGCGCGAGCGTCACCACCTCCCGCTCCGCGGCCGCGAGGCGGCGGTCCCGCTCGCGCGCGGCGCCCGCGAGCGTCGCGGCGGCCCGGGCGAGCCCCTCGCGCCGCCCCTCCTCCGCCGCCTCCGCGGCGAGCCGGGCCCTCGCCGCCTCCGCCTCGGCGACGATGCCGCGCGCCTCCGCCTCGGCCCGGGCGATCATCTCGCGGACGCGGTGGTCCGCGTCGTGGACGGCGGCCGGGACGACCCTGGCGCGGATCGGCGCGGCGCCCCTCAGGACCTTCGCTTCCGGGCTCACGCCCGGGGTCGTTTGCAGCGGCCGTGCCGCGGCGAGGCCCGGACGAGCGACGGCCCGCCGTCCCGAGGGGAAACGGCGGGCCGCCCGATCGTTGAAGTTGCCACTCGAGCGTAGGCGCAGGCGGACGAGCCTGCGCCGGAGCGAGCGCGGGGGGCTCGGGGGGTCCCGAGGCCCGCGCCGTCAGGCGCAGGCCGAGGGCCCCCCGACCAGATCAGGCCGCGTCGCGCTCGACCGGCTGCAGGTAGCGGTGGAGGAACTGCTTCGTCTTGAGCTCCACCTGGCGCACGCGCTCGCGCGAGACGCCCCAGCGCTTCCCGATCTCCTCGAGCGTGCGCGGCTGATCCTGCTCGAGGCGGTTGTGGACGATGTCCCAGCCGAGCTCGCCGATCCGCTTGCGCACCTTGCCGAGCGCGTCGCGGACCTCGCGGTCTCCCTCACCGGTGAGGTACGAGTCCTCCGGGCCCGGGCCGTCGTCCTCGATCCGGTCGAGGTGCGTGGCGTCGCCCTCCTCGTCGATCGCGCTGTCGAGCGAGAGGTCCGGCTGCGCGACGGTCCCGCTCTGCGGGCGGACCGTCGAGCGCGCCTCCTTGAGGTACTTCCCGACGTAGGCGCGGATCCACCAGACCGCGTAGGTGGAGAAGCGCGTGCCGGCGTGCGGGTCGAACTTCTCGACGGCGCGCATCAGGCCGACGTTTCCCTCCTGGATGAGGTCGTCGAGCCGGACGGTGCCGCGGCGCTGCTTGCGCGCGATGGCCACCACGAACGCGAGGTTGTGGCGCACGAGCTTCTGCTTCGCCTTCACCTCGCCCTTGCGGGCGCGGAGGGCGAGCGCGTGCTCCTCCTCGCGGCTGAGCGGGGGGTAGTCCCTGACCGCCTTGAGGTAAGGCGCCAGTTCGTCGAACTCCTTGCTGCCTCTCTGCGTGCTCGCCGTCCTCATGAGCCGTGGCCCTCTTTCCTTGCCCTCGATCAACGTTGGCTGCGTCAACGCGTCGCGGTCAGGTTACGTAACGTCACCTTATAATTGTGGACTCATCAAGTCAAGCTTGCCCGGATCGATCAAAGTCTCCGGTACGCGGCTTCGGCTGCGATGGGCGGCGGCGGCCGAATCGAGCCCAAATATGAACACGGTACGAGGACTTGCCTTCCCCGGCCGGACGCACGGTCGTACGCGCCCTGGCAGAACGGTCGACCTGTCGCACGCTTGGGCATGATTCGACCCCCGAGAGGGTGCGGCGCTTCGTTGCCGCGCCTCGTGAAGCAGGTGCTTACCGGACCCGACACAATTCGTGCGCGGGATCAAAAAAGGAAGAGCCCGGCCCCTTGTGGGACCGGGCCCTTCCGTGGGCTCCGAACGTGATCGGGGCCGGGGCGGCTACTCGTCCCCGGCGACCGCGAGGGCCTCCTCGGCCTCCTCTACGGCGTCCACGGGCGTCTCGACCTCGATGTCGAGGTGCTTGTAGTGCGACAGGCCGGTGCCGGCCGGGATGAGCCGGCCCATGATGACGTTCTCCTTCAGGCCGCGGAGGTGGTCGACCTTGCCGCTGATCGCGGCCTCGGTGAGGACCTTCGTCGTCTCCTGGAAGGACGACGCCGAGATGAAGGACTCGGTGGAGAGCGACGCCTTGGTGATGCCGAGCAGCAGCGGCTCGCCCTGGGCCGGGCGCCCGCCGGACGTCTCCACGCGCTGGTTCTCCTCCTCGAAGACGAACTTCTCGACCTGCTCGTCGGCGAGGAAGCTCGAGTCGCCCACCTCGACGACGCGCACGCGGCGGAGCATCTGCCGGACGATCGTCTCGATGTGCTTGTCGTTGATCTTCACGCCCTGGAGCCGGTAGACCTCCTGCACCTCGTCCACGAGCCAGCGGGCGAGCTCCTTCTCGCCGAGCACCCGCAGGATGTCGTGCGGGTTCGCCGCGCCGTCCATGAGCGCCTCGCCCGCGCGGACGCGGTCGCCGGTGTGGACGGAGATGTGCTTGCCCTTCCCGATCAGGTACTCCTTCGCGAGATCGGGCCGGAGCTTGCCGTCCACCTCCGGGGTGATCACCACCTTGCGCTTGCCCTTCGTGTCCTTCCCGAAGGCGACCACGCCGTCGATCTCCGAGATGACCGCGTGCTCCTTGGGCTTGCGGGCCTCGAAGAGCTCCGCCACGCGCGGGAGGCCGCCCGTGATGTCCTTCGTCTTCGTGGTCTCGCGCGGCATCTTCGCGAGCACGTCGCCCGCGTCGAGGTCGTCGCCGTCGTTCACGACGAGGTTCGCGCCCTCGGGGAGCATGTAGCGGGCGTCGGCCTCGGAGTTCGCGAGCTTGCGGGTCTTGCCCTCGTCGTCCTTGATCGAGATGCGCGGCCGCGCGTCGGGATCCTTGGAGGCGATGACGACCTTGCGGGCGAGGCCGGTGATCTCGTCCACCTGCTCGCTGATGGTCACGCCGTCCACGAGGTCGCCGTACTTCACCCGGCCGGCCACCTCGGTGATGATCGGCATCGAGTACGGGTCCCACTCGGCGAGCAGCGTGGTCGGGCCGACCTTCTCGGCCTCGCGGACGAGGAGCTTCGCGCCGTAGACCACGCCGTAGCGCTCGCGCTCGCGCCCCTGCTCGTCGGTGATGATGATCTCGCCGTTGCGGTTCATCACGATGAGCGTGCCGTCCTTCTTCTTGGCGACGCTCACGTTGCTGAACTTCACGACGCCGGCGGTCCGGTTCTCGAGGCTCGACTGCTCGGCGCGCCGGGAGGCCGCGCCGCCGATGTGGAAGGTCCGCATCGTGAGCTGCGTGCCCGGCTCGCCGATGGACTGCGCGGCGATGACGCCGACGGCCTCGCCGATGTTGACCTTGCGCCCGCGCGCCAGGTCGCGGCCGTAGCACTCGACGCAGATCCCGCGCCGGGCCTGGCAGGTGAGCACCGAGCGGATCTTCACCTTGTCGATGCCGGAGGTCTCGATGAGCTTGACCCTGTTCTCGTCGATCTCCTCGTTGGCCTTCACGAGCACCGCGCCGCTGAACGGATCGTGGATGTCGTCGAGGGCCACGCGGCCGAGGATGCGCTCGCCCATGGGCTCGATGATCTCGCCGCCCTCGATGAGGGCGCCGAGGGTGATCCCGTCCATCGCGCCGCAGTCGTACTCCGTGATGATGGCGTCCTGGGCCACGTCGACGAGGCGGCGGGTCAGGTAGCCGGAGTTCGCGGTCTTGAGCGCGGTGTCGGCGAGGCCCTTGCGGGCGCCGTGCGTCGAGATGAAGTACTGGAGGACGTTCAGGCCCTCGCGGAAGTTGGCGGTGATCGGGGTCTCGATGATCTCGCCCGACGGCTTCGCCATGAGGCCGCGCATGCCGGCGAGCTGCCGGATCTGCTGCGCCGAGCCGCGGGCGCCGGAGTCGGCCATGATGTAGATCGGGTTGAACGACGGCTGCTTGCGCTCCTCGCGCTTGCCCTCGCGGTTCGTCCCGATCGCCGTGTCCTGGCCGATCTCGCCCATCATCTCCTTGGCCACCTCCTCGGTGACCTGGGCCCAGATGTCGATGACCTTGTTGTACCGCTCGCCGATGGTGATGAGACCCTCGGTGTACTGGGTCTGGATGTCGTCGACCTCCTGCGTCGCGCGCTCGAGCAGCTCCTGCTTGCGCCGCGGGATCACCATGGCGTCGAGGGCGATGGAGATGCCCGCCTTGGTGGCGTTGCCGTACCCCATCGAGCGGACGCGGTCGGCGAGGAGGACGGTCTCCTTCTCGCCGCAGAGCCGGTAGGTGAGGTCGATGAGCCCCTGGAGCTGCTTCTTGTCCATCACCTTGTTGATGGACTCGAAGGGCAGCCGCTTCGGCACGATGTCGTAGAGCAGGACGCGGCCCACGGTCGTCTCGATCCGCTTGCCGTCCATGCGCACCCAGACCCGCGCCTGGAGCTCGACCTCGCCCTGGTCGTAGGCCGCGCGGACCTCCTCCGGGCTCGCGAAGACCTTGCCCTCGCCGCGGGCGAAGGCGCGCTCGCGGGTCATGTAGTAGATGCCGAGGACGATGTCCTGCGACGGCACGATGATCGGCTTGCCGTGCGCGGGGGAGAGGATGTTGTTCGTGCTCATCATGAGCACGCGGGCCTCCATCTGGGCCTCGATGGAGAGCGGCACGTGGACCGCCATCTGATCGCCGTCGAAGTCGGCGTTGAAGGCGGTGCAGACGAGCGGGTGGAGCTGGATCGCCTTGCCCTCGATGAGCACCGGCTCGAACGCCTGGATGCCGAGGCGGTGGAGCGTCGGGGCGCGGTTGAGCAGCACCGGGTGCTCGCGGATCACCTCGTCGAGGATGTCCCAGACCTCGGGGCGCTCCTTCTCCACCATCTTCTTCGCGCTCTTGATGGTGGTGACGTACCCCTTCTCCTCGAGCTTGTTGTAGATGAACGGCTTGAAGAGCTCGAGGGCCATGATCTTCGGCAGGCCGCACTGGTGGAGCTTGAGCTCCGGGCCGACCACGATCACCGAGCGGCCGGAGTAGTCGACGCGCTTGCCGAGCAGGTTCTGGCGGAAGCGCCCCTGCTTCCCCTTCAGCATGTCGGAGAGGGACTTGAGCGGGCGCTTGTTCGGGCCCGTGATGGTCTTGCCGCGCCGTCCGTTGTCGAAGAGCGCGTCCACCGCCTCCTGCAGCATCCGCTTCTCGTTGCGGATGATGATGTCCGGGGCGTTCAGCTCCTGGAGCCGCTTCAGGCGGTTGTTGCGGTTGATGACGCGGCGGTAGAGGTCGTTCAGGTCGGACGTGGCGAACCGCCCGCCGTCCAGCGGGACGAGCGGCCGGAGGTCCGGCGGGATGACCGGGATGACCTCGAGCATCATCCACTCCGGGTGGTTGCCCGACCCGACGAACGCCTCGACGACCTTGAGGCGCTTCGCGATCTTCTTGCGCTTCGCCTCGCTCGTCGCCTCCTTCATCTCGGCGCGCAGCTCGTTGCCGAGGCCGTGGATGCCCTCGCCGTGGCCCTTGTCCGCGGGGCCCACCGCGCGGAGCAGCTCCAGCACCGCCTCGCCGCCCATGCCGGCGGTGAAGGCGTCGTCGCCGAACTCCTCCATCGCCTTGTGGTAGCGGTCCTCGGAGAGGAGCTCGGCGCGCGCCAGCGTCGTCTGCTTCGGGTCGATGACGATGTACGACTCGCAGTAGAGGACCTTCTCGAGGTCCTTCAGCGTGATGTCGAGGAGGTTCCCGATCCGGCTCGGGAGCGACTTCAGGAACCAGATGTGCGCGACCGGCGTCGCGAGCGTGATGTGGCCGAGCCGCTCGCGGCGGACCTTCGACTGGATCACCTCGACGCCGCACTTCTCGCAGACCACCCCGCGGTGCTTCATGCGCTTGTACTTGCCGCAGTTGCACTCGTAGTCCTTCACGGGGCCGAAGATCTTCGCGCAGAAGAGGCCGTCCCGCTCCGGCTTGAAGGTCCGGTAGTTGATGGTCTCCGGCTTCTTCACCTCGCCGTGCGACCACTGCCGGATCTTGTCCGGGCTCGCGAGCGAGATCCGGATCGCCGAGAACGAGAGCGGGTCCTTCGGCTTCTCGAAGAAATTGAAGATGTCCTTCACGGTGTGATCCCTCGCTTCTGAAAGCAGGTCTTTGAGAGGTGATCCGGGCTAGCCGACGTTCTTCGCGGCGGCGGCGCCGCGCGGGGTGCCCAGCGGGCCCCCGAGCTCGCCCTCGGCCGCCTCGCGGGCGGCCTTCGCCTCGGGCGACTCGAGGAGCTCCACGTCGAGCGCGAGGCTCTGGAGCTCCTTGATGAGCACGTTGAACGACTCCGGCAGGCCGGACTCGAGCGTGTTCTCGCCCTTCACGATCGCCTCGTACATCCGGGTGCGCCCGACCACGTCGTCGGACTTCACCGTGAGGAACTCCTGGAGCGAGTAGGCGGCGCCGTACGCCTCCATCGCCCAGACCTCCATCTCCCCGAGGCGCTGGCCGCCGAACTGGGCCTTGCCGCCCAGCGGCTGCTGCGTCACGAGCGAGTACGGCCCGATGGACCGGGCGTGGATCTTCTCGTCCACGAGGTGGTGGAGCTTCAGCATGTACATGACGCCGACGGTGACGTCCTGGTCGAAGGGCTCGCCGGTGCGGCCGTCGAAGAGGATCGACTGCATCGTCGCCCCGCCCTCGCCGAGCAGCGCCTTCATCTCGCCCTCGTGGGCGCCGTCGAACACCGGCGTCGCCACGTGGATGCCGCCCTTGAGCTTCTGGACCAGCTTCGGCAGCTCGCGGTCGGGCACGCCCTCGATGAGGTCGCCGAGCCGCTCCAGCGCGGGGCCGTCCGCCGACTCGAACACCTTCTTCAGCTTCTTGCGGAGCGCGTCGGGGCCGAAGTTCTTCTCGATCATCTCCTGCAGCCGCAGGCCGATGTTCTTCGCGGCCCAGCCGAGGTGGGTCTCGAGGATCTGCCCGACGTTCATGCGCGACGGGACGCCGAGGGGGTTCAGGACGAGGTCCACCGGCGTGCCGTCCTCGAGGTACGGCAGGTCCTCCTCGGGGAGCACGCGGGAGACGACGCCCTTGTTGCCGTGGCGGCCGGCCATCTTGTCGCCGACGGCGAGCTTGCGCTTGATGGCGACGTACACCTTCACCATCTTGATGACGCCCGGCGGCAGCTCGTCGCCCTTCTTCAGGCGGCCGATCTTCTCGCCGAAGAGCAGCTTCACGAGCTCCTTCTGCTCCTCGAAGTTCTCGACGATCTTGCGGACGAGGTCCTGCACGTCGCCCTCGACCGCGATCTCGTTCCAGTAGCGCTGCGGGACGCCGTCGAGGAGCGCGTCGTCGAGGACGTCGCCCTTCTTGAGGAGCTGCTCGCCCTTGTCGTCGACCAGGCGGCCGGTGACCTCCTTGCCGACGAGGAGCTTGCGGATCTTCTGGAACGCCGAGTCCTGGATGATCTTGATCTCGTCGTTCTGGTCCTTGAGGAGCTTCGCCTCCTCCATCTCCTCGATGGCCTTGGCGCGCTCGTCCTTCTCGACGCCCTTGCGGCTGAAGACCTTCGCGTTGATGACGGTGCCGGAGACGCCCGGGGGCACGCGCAGCGAGCTGTCGCGGACGTCGCCCGCCTTCTCGCCGAAGATGGCGCGGAGCAGCTTCTCCTCGGGGGAGAGCTGGGTCTCGCCCTTCGGCGTGATCTTGCCGACGAGGATGTCGCCCGGCTTCACCTCCGCGCCGATGCGGATGATGCCCGACTCGTCGAGGTCCTTCAGGGCCTCCTCGCCGACGTTCGGGATGTCGCGGGTGATCTCCTCCTTGCCGAGCTTCGTGTCACGGGCGACGCACTCGAACTCCTCGATGTGGATCGAGGTGAACACGTCCTCCTTGATGAGCCGCTCGGAGAGGAGGATCGAGTCCTCGAAGTTGTAGCCCTGCCAGGGCATGAACGCGACGACCACGTTCTGGCCGAGCGCGAGCTCGCCCATCTCGGTGGCCGGGCCGTCGGCGATGACGTCGCCCTTCTTCACCCGCTCGCCCGGCTTCACGATGGGCTTCTGGTTGATGCAGGTGTTCTGGTTCGAGCGCTGGTACTTGATGAGGTTGTAGATGTCGACCTCGTTCGCGACGTCGGTCGTCGACGAGGGGACGTCCGCCTTCACCACGATGCGCGAGGCGTCCACCGACTGCACGATGCCGTCGCGCTTCGCGACCATGGTGACGCCGGAGTCGCGCGCCACGATCGCCTCGATGCCGGTGCCGACGAGGGGCGCCTGGGTGCGCAGGAGCGGCACCGCCTGGCGCTGCATGTTCGAGCCCATGAGGGCGCGGTTCGCGTCGTCGTTCTCGAGGAACGGCACGAGGGACGCCGCCACCGAGACGAGCTGGTTCGGCGAGACGTCCATGAGGTCCACCTCGTCCGGCCGCGCGAGGACGTACTCGCCCTCCTTGCGGCACCAGACCGTGTTCCCCGTGAAGTTTCCGCGCTTGTCCACCGGCGCGTTCGCCTGGGCGATGGTGTGCTTCTCCTCCTCGAGCGCGGAGTAGAAGGTCACCTCGTCCGTCACCCGCCCCTTCTCCACCTTCCGGTACGGCGTCTCGACGAAGCCGTACTCGTTCACGCGGGCGTAGGTGGACAGCGACGCGATGAGGCCGATGTTCGGGCCTTCCGGCGTCTCGATGGGGCAGATGCGGCCGTAGTGGGTGGAGTGGACGTCGCGCACCTCGAAGCCGGCGCGCTCGCGGGTGAGGCCGCCCGGCCCGAGGGCCGAGAGGCGGCGCTTGTGGGTCACCTCGGAGAGCGGGTTCGTCTGGTCCATGAACTGCGACAGCTGCGAGGACCCGAAGAACTCCTTGATGACCGCCGTCACCGGCTTCGCGTTGATGAGATCGTGCGGCATGAGCGTCTCGATCTCCTGCAGGCTCATGCGCTCCTTGATCGCGCGCTCCATGCGGACGAGGCCGATCCGGTACTGGTTCTCCAGGAGCTCGCCGACCGCGCGCACCCGGCGGTTGCCGAGGTGGTCGATGTCGTCGACGTCCTTGTTCGGGGTGCCGTTCTTGAGGTCGATGAGGAAGCGCACCACCTCGAGCACGTCCTTCTTCGTGAGGACCGTGTTGTCGAGGGGCTCCTCGATGCCGAACTTGTAGTTGAGCTTCAGCCGGCCGACCTTCGAGAGGTCGTAGCGCTCGGCGTTGAAGAACAGGTTGACGAAGAGGTTCGTCGCCGTCTCCGGCGTGGGCGGATCCCCGGGCCTGAGCCGCCGGTAGATCTCCATGATCGCCTCCTCGGGCGAGGAGATCTTGTCCTGCATGAGCGTGTCGCGCAGCGAGGGCAGGACGTTCAGGTTGTCGATGAAGAGGACCTTGAAGTCGGCGATGTTCCGCTTCCGGAGCTCCTCCACCTTCGCCTCGGTGACCTCCTCGTTCACCTCGAGGAGCACCTCGCCCGTCGCCTCGTCGACGACGTCCTCGGCGGAGATCTTGGTGTAGACCTCCTCCGGCTCGATGGGCAGCGACTTCATCTTCGCGGCGACGAGCTTCTTGATCGCGCTCTCGGTGTACTTGCGGTTCTTCTTGACGATCACCTCGCCCGACTTCGGGTCCTTGATGTCGCGCGTGGCGCGCTGGCCCTTGAGGAGGTCGGGGACGAGGTCCTTCTCGTACTTGGCCTTGGCCTCGATCCGGATGGTCTCGGTGTCGTAGTAGTACTTGAGGATCTCCTCGGCGGTCCCGTGGAACTCCACCGGGTCCTTCTTGGCCGTGTCGGGCACGCCGCCGAGGGCGCGCAGCAGCACCGTCGCCGGCAGCTTCCGGCGGCGGTCGATGCGCACGTAGAGGATGTCCTTGTGGTCGAACTCGAAGTCGATCCAGGACCCGCGGTACGGGATGATGCGGGCGTTGTAGAGGAGCTTGCCCGAGGAGTGGCTCTTGCCCTTGTCGTGGTCGAAGAACGCGCCCGGGGAGCGGTGGAGCTGGCTGACGACGACGCGCTCGGTCCCGTTGATGATGAAGGTCCCGTTCTCCGTCATGAGCGGGATCTCGCCGAAGTAGACCTCCTGCTCCTTGACGTCGCGGATCGACTGCGCGCCGGTCTCCTCGTCCTTGTCCCAGACGACCAGGCGGACGACCACCTTGATCGGCGCGGAGTACGTCATGCCGCGCTGGTGGCACTCGTCGACGTCGTACTTGGGCTTCTCGAGGTGGTAGCTCACGAACTCGAGCGACGACGTCTCGTTGAAGTCCTTGATCGGGAAGACGGACTTGAAGACGCCCTGCAGGCCGGTGTCGTCCCGCTTCTCGGGCGGGACGTCGGCCTGCAGGAACTTGTCGTACGAGAACTTCTGGATGGCGATGAGGTTGGGGATGTCGGCGATCTTGTTGATCTTCCCGAAGTTTCGCCGAATGCGGAAGTTGTTCTGGATCGTCGTCGCCATCGAGTGCGGTCCTCGTCCCTTCGGGAGCCCCGGTACAAAAGGGTCTAGCCGACCTCTCGGCCGGCTACTTCGCTCGTCCGGCCGCTCGGCCGGTGATGCGGGGGTCAGTGAATGGGAAGGGGGGTTGTAACGGCTTCACCCTCGTCCGTCAAAGATCCCAACGTGGTGCACGGCGGGACGGGCTGCAACCCCGTCCCGCCGCGCCCCCGGCTCGCTACTTGACCTCGACCTTGGCGCCGGCCGCCTCGAGCTTCTTCTTGAGCTCGTCGGCCTCCGCCTTCGGGATGCCCGCCTTGACCTCCTTGGGGGCGCCCTCCACGAGATCCTTCGCCTCCTTGAGGCCGAGGCCCGTGATCGCGCGGACTTCCTTGATCACGTTGATCTTGTTCGCGCCGGCCTCGGCGAGGACGACCGTGAACTCGGTCTTCTCCTCGGCGGGCGCGGCGGCGGCGGCGCCGCCCCCGGCGGCCATCATCACCGGCGCGGCGGCGGCGGAGACGCCCCACTTCTCCTCGAGCTTCTTCACCAGCTCGGCGGCCTCCATGATGGAGAGGCCGGACAGCTGATCGACGATCGTGTTGAGATCGGCCATGACGTCTTCTTCCTTCTTTCCTTCGGGCGCCGTTCCGGGCGCCCTCGAGCGTTGAGGCCCGCGCGGTCGCCCGCGCGAGCGTGTTCACGTACCGGTTATCCCTGCTTCTCGAGCTGCTCGCGCCGCGCGCCGATCACCCGGGCCAGCTGCTGGCCGGGGGTGCCGATGACACGGGCGAGCTTCGTCGCGGGCTGCGCGATCATCCTGGCGATCTGGGCGCGGAGCTCCTGCAGCCCCGGCAGCTTCGCCAGCGCCTGGACGCCCTTCGCGTCGATGACCTTCCCCTCGACGACCGCCGTGCGGATCGCGAAGTTCTCGCGATCCTTCATGAAGTCGACGAGCATCTTCGCCGGGACGACGACGTCGTCGTAGCTCATGACGATCGCGGTCGGCCCCACGAACTTCTCGGCGAGCGGCTCCAGCGACGTGCCCTTGGCGGCCCGCGCTGCGAGGGTGTTCTTCACGACGCGGTACTCCACCTTCGCGTCGCGGAGCTTCTTGCGAAGCTCCGTGACGACCGCGACCGTGAGGCCCTTGGGCTCCGCGACGATGGCCGCCTTCGCCTTCGCCATCTTCTCGTGGAGCTCTCCGATGACCTGCTCTTTTTCCGTCCGGTTCAAGTCGAACTCACCACCTTTCCGTCCGCCGGCGATCCCTCGCCGGTCGGCGTCGTTCGGGCTCGGACCGGACGATCCGGTACGGAACCCCCTGGCCAAGCAGGGGACGCTGCGCTGATGACGCAGTTCCCGTCTCGGCGGGTCGGATCGACGTCGATCCGCTTGGCCTCCGCTCCCCTACGCCTTCTCGCACTCGGGGGGCGGCGGGCCCGCTGTCTTGGACCAGAAACCCCGGCGGCCCATTTGCCGCCGGGAACCTCGAAAGCCTTCTCCTAGGCGTGCTGCGCCGTGAGCTCGGCCATGTCCACCTTGATGCCCGGCCCCATGGTCGTGCTCACGGTGACGTTCTTCACGTAGACGCCCTTGGCCGTCTGCGGCTTCGCCTTGTAGATGATCTCCATGATGGCGGTGAAGTTCGCCTTGAGCTTCTCGGGCTCGAAGGAGGCCTTGCCGAACGGCACGTGGACGATGCCCGCCTTCTCGACGCGGAACTCCACCTTGCCGGCCTTCTGCTCCTTCACGGCGCGCGCGATGTCCATCGACACCGTGCCGACCTTCGGGTTCGGCATGAGGCCGCGCGGGCCGAGCACCTTTCCGAGGCGGCCGACGACGCCCATCATGTCCGGCGTCGCGAGCACCTTGTCGAAGTCCATGAAGCCGCCCTGGATCTTCTCGGCGAGGTCCTCCGCGCCGACGATGTCGGCGCCGGCGCCCTCGGCCTCCTTGGCCTTGTCGCCCTTGGCGAACACCGCGATCTTCACGGCCTTGCCCATGCCGTGCGGCAGGACGACCGCGCCGCGGACGACCTGATCCGCGTGCTTCGGGTCCACGCCGAGGTTGATCGCCGCGTCGACGGTCTCGTCGAACTTCTTCGTCGCGGTCTCCTTCACGAGCTTCATCGCGTCGTCGAGCTTGTACCGCTTCACCCGGTCGACCTTCGCGAGGGCCGCCTTGAACTTCTTTCCCTGAGCCATGTGCGTGTCCTCCCCGGTCAGCCGACGATCTCGATGCCCATGGACAGTGCGGTGCCCTCGATGGTCCGCATCGCGGCCTCGACGGAGCCCGCCGTCATGTCCTGCATCTTCATCTTCGCGATCTGCTCCACCTGCTTGCGCGTCACCTTCCCGACCTGCTCCTTGCCGGGCTTGTGCGCGCCGGAGCCCTTCTTCTTCTCCGTGTGGAGGCCGGCCGCCTTCTTGAGGAGGATGGCCGCGGGCGGGGTCTTGAGCTGGAAGGTGAAGGACCGGTCCGCGTACACGGTGATGATGACCGGGATGATGAGCGCTTCCTTCGCCTGAGCCTGCGTCGCGGCGTTGAACTGCTTGCAGAACTCCATGATGTTGACGCCGTGCTGGCCGAGCGCCGGGCCCACGGGCGGGGCCGGGTTCGCCTTTCCGGCGGGGAGCTGCAGCTTGATCTGACCTGTGACCTTCTTCATCGCCTTTCCTTCCGGACCGCTGCGCTGGTCCTGCGTGGTTCAGCGGGCTTTCGGCCCTTCCACGCTTCGATGTGGTGCTGCTGCGTGCGGCCGACTGCGTGGAGCGTGATGCGGCGCTGCTCGGTGCGGACCGCGGCTTCGCCGCGGCGTGTTCCGCCGGCTGAAGCCGGCGGTGTTAAGTCTTCTCCACCTGCATGAAGTCGAGCTCGACGGGGGTCGCGCGGCCGAAGATCGACACGAGCACGCGCACCTTGCCCTTGTCCGGCTTGACCTCCTCGACCGTGCCGTTGAAGTTCGAGAACGGGCCGTCGATCACGCGGACCTGGTCGCCCTCCTCGAACAGCACCTTGGGCTTGGGCTTGAGCGAGCCCTCGGAGATCTGGGTGGTGAGGCGCTGGACCTCGACGTCGCTCACCGCCGGGACCTCGTTCGGCGTCTTGGCGTTCCCGACGAAGCCGGTGACCTTGGCCGTCCCCTTCACGAGGTGCCAGGTCTGGAGGTTCATCTCCATGTTGACGAGGATGTAGCCCGGGAAGAACTTGCGCTTGGAGGTCTTCTTCTCCCCCTTCACCATCTCCTGGACGACCTCCATGGGGATGAGGACCTCGCCGAAGAGGTCGGCGAGCTCCTGCTGGCGCACGCGCTCCTCGAGCGACTTCTTCACCTTGTTCTCGAAGCCCGAGTACGTGTGGACGACGTACCACTTCTTCGCCATTGCCTTCTCCGTTCCGCCGCCGTCCTTCGAACGCCCGCGGGAGCCGCGCGCGCGGCCCCCTCGCCGCCCGGGCTCCCGCCCCCGACCCCGCCCCGACCTCAGTAGATCTTCGCGCTGAGCCAGCTCCAGACCATGTCGAAGAGCCCCAGGATCGCCGCCGCGACGAACGACGCCACGATCACGGCGACCGTCGCCGCCCGCGTCTCGCGCAGGCTCGGCCAGGTCACCCGCCTGAGCTCGAGCGCGATCTCCAGGGACACCGTCTGCGTCTTCGGGATCCGCCAGACCACGACCGCGACGACCGCCGCCACCGCGAAGCCGATGACCGTCGAGAGCGACCAGTCGCCCAGCACCGCGTAGTCGTTCACGCGCGCGTAGGTGAGCGCGAGCGCGGTCACCTTCTCGAGGAAGACCCCGATGGCGAGCGCCGCGAGCACGTACGCGATCGCGACGATGCGCTTCGGCTGCTCCACCCCGCCCACGTTGTCCATGACGCCTTTCCTTCGAGATGCCATGGGGCGAGACCGCCTCTCGGCGGCCTCGCCCCTGCTGCTTTTTGGCAGGCCAGGAGGGATTCGAACCCCCAACCCGCGGTTTTGGAGACCGCTGCTCTAGCCGTTCGAGCTACTGGCCTGTACCCGCCTCCGCCGGACTACTTCGTCTCCTTGTGCTCCACGTGCTTGCGGCAGCGCGGGCAGAACTTGGAGAGCGCGAGCTTGTCCTGCGTCTTCTTCTTGTTCTTCGTGGTCGTGTAGTTACGCTCTTTGCAGGTCTTGCACTCGAGCGTGATGATGCTGCGATTGCCGGCCATGTGATTTCCTTACTGGATCACCTCGGCCACGACGCCCGCGCCGACCGTACGGCCGCCCTCGCGGATCGCGAACCGAAGCTCCTTCTCCATGGCGATGGGCGTGATGAGCTCCACCGTCATCGTGATGTTGTCCCCGGGCATGATCATCTCGACGCCCGCGGGCAGCTGCACCGACCCCGTCACGTCCGTCGTGCGGAAGTAGAACTGGGGGCGGTAGCCGTTGAAGAACGGCGTGTGGCGGCCGCCCTCCTCCTTCGTGAGGACGTACACCTCGGCCTTGAACTTCGTGTGCGGCGTGATGGAGCCGGGCTTCGCGAGCACCTGGCCGCGCTCCACCTCCTCGCGCTTCAGGCCGCGGAGCAGCGCCCCGATGTTGTCGCCCGCCTGCCCCTCGTCGAGCAGCTTGCGGAACATCTCGACGCCGGTCACCACCGTCTTCGCCGTGGCCTTGAGGCCGACGACCTCGACCTCCTCGCCGACCTTGATGATGCCGCGCTCCACGCGCCCGGTGGCCACCGTGCCGCGGCCGGAGATCGAGAACACGTCCTCGACCGGCATGAGGAACGGCTTGTCCGTCGCGCGCTTCGGCGTCGGGATGTAGCTGTCCACCGCGTCGAGCAGCCGCTGGATCGACGGCTCGCCGAGATCGCCCTTGTCGCCCTCGAGCGCCTTGAGCGCCGAGCCCTTCACGATCGGGATCTCGTTGCCCGGGAACTCGTAGGTGGAGAGCAGCTCGCGGACCTCGAGCTCGACGAGGTCGAGCAGCTCCTTGTCGTCCACCATGTCCACCTTGTTCAGGTAGACCACGATGTACGGCACGCCGACCTGGCGGGCGAGGAGGATGTGCTCGCGCGTCTGCGGCATCGGGCCGTCGGCGGCGGAGACCACCAGGATCGCGCCGTCCATCTGCGCGGCGCCGGTGATCATGTTCTTCACGTAGTCGGCGTGGCCCGGGCAGTCGACGTGCGCGTAGTGGCGGGCGGCCGTCGAGTACTCGACGTGCGCGGTCGCGATGGTGATGCCGCGCTCGCGCTCCTCCGGCGCCTTGTCGATCTGGTCGTACGCCATGAACTGCGCGAGCCCCTTCTGCGCGCAGTACTTGGTGATCGCCGCGGTGAGCGTGGTCTTGCCGTGGTCGACGTGACCGATGGTCCCCACGTTCACGTGCGGCTTGTTTCGCTCGAACTTCTCCTTGGCCATTGGATACGCTCCTGCTGTTTGGCGCGCGCCCGATCGAACCGCGCTTGACGACTGGAGCCCTCGTCCAGGATTGAACTGGAGACCTCGTCCTTACCAAGGACGCGCTCTACCGACTGAGCTACGAGGGCGTGTTCCTCTTCTCGACCTCACTGGAGCGGGAAACGGGATTCGAACCCGCGACATTCAGCTTGGAAGGCTGACGCTCTACCAACTGAGCTATTCCCGCAAGTTTTCCCGTGGACCTCTCTCGACGGCGGTCGATTTACTTGGAGTGGAGGGGGGTGGATTTGAACCACCGTAGGTCGAAGACCGGCAGATTTACAGTCTGCTCCCTTTGGCCGCTCGGGAACCCCTCCGGAATCCTCTCTACGTTGCGTGAATCCCGCGGCTGGAGCTGGCGGTGGGACTCGAACCCGCGACCTGCTGCTTACAAGGCAGCTGCTCTACCAGCTGAGCTACGCCAGCAAGACGCCCTTCGAATGAAAAAAAGCCCACGGTGACGCGCGCGCTCCGACGCGGGCCACCCGACCCGACCTTCGTGGAGCCGCGTCTTTTATGGGATGGCGCCGATCTTGTCAAGGACGGCAAACTGCCGTGGGGACCGGGGGCTAGCCGCGTCTCTGCCGGGCCGTCTCGTACAGCGCGACGGCGGCCGAGGCGGACACCGAGAGGCTGTCGATCTCCCCTTTCATGGGGATGCTCGCCGACAGGTCGCACGTCTTCCGGACGAGCGGCCGCAGCCCTTCCCCCTCGCTGCCGAGGACGAGCGCGGTCGGGCCGCGCAGGTCCAGCTCCGCCAGCGGCCGCTCGCCGTCGGCCGCCAGGGCGACCGACCAGACGCCTGCCTCCTTCAGGTGCTCCAGCGTCTTCGCCACGTTCGTGACGCGCGCCACGGGGCAGCGCTCGACCGCCCCGGCCGAGGCCTTCGCCGCCGCGGGCGTCACCCCCACCGCGCGGTCCTTCGGGATGACGACGCCGTGCGCCCCGAGCGCGAGGGCGGACCGGATGATGGCGCCCAGGTTGTGCGGGTCCTCGACGCCGTCCAGGACGACGAGGAGCGCCGGCCGGCCGCTCGCGGCGGCGGCGGCGAGCAGGTCCTCGACCGCCGCGTAGCGGAAGTCCGCGACCACCGCGACCACGCCCTGGTGCCGGTCGGTCCCGGCGAGGCGGTCGAGCTTCTGGCGCGGCGCCGCCCGCACCTTCGCGCCCGCCTCCCGCCCGAGCCGCTCGAGCTCCGCGAACGCCGCGCCGCGGCTGCCGCCCTCGGCGAGCCAGAGCTCCGCGACCTCCTCGCCCGCGCGCAGGAGCTCGCGGACCGGGTTCACGCCGTAGAGGATCCGCACCGCGTCCCCCCGCCCGGCTACTTCACGGCGACGGAGACGGACACGTCCTTCACCTGCTTCACGCACCACTGATCGGAGCAGATGAAGAAGTCCACCTTCGCCCTCGCCTCCTGCGCGCCGGCGGCCTGCGCGAGGAACGGCACCTCGAAGCGGCGCCCGTCGGCCGCGGGGTCCACGGGATCGGCCTTGCCGAGGGTGGTCTTCTCGAGCTTCAGCCCGGGCGTGGCGGAGAGCGTGATCTTGAGCGGGGCCTGCGGGTGGACGTGCACCTTCCCGACCGGGACGATCGAGAGCACCAGCGTGCCCTTCTCGCCCGCCTTGAGCTCCCGCGTCGTCCCCGCCGTCTCGAGGCGGTAGCTCTGCGCGGCGTCCGCCGCGGGGTCCGCGCGGGCGGCGGGCGCGAGGAGGACGAGGGCGAGGGCGAGGGCGCGGATCATGGGGGTTCTCCTGGCTGCATCACATACCAGCGACGCGCGGGGCGAGCCAGCGATTCACCGGCCGCCGGCCGGCGCTGCGGACGGGCGGCGCCGGGGCCGGCCCGCCTCGGCGACCGCGACGGCGCGATCGACGATCCGCGCGGCGGCGTCGATGCCGCAGGCGGCCTCGGCCTCGCGGATGGAGGGCGAGCCGTTCACCTCGAACACGAGCGGCGTGCCCCGCACGTCGAGCATGTCCACGGCGCAGACCTCGAGCCGCATGACGCGCGCGGCGGCCACGGCGACGCGGGCGTAGGCGGCCGGCAGCTCCGCCCGCTCGAACTGCGCGCCGCGCCGGAGGTTGCGGGAGAAGCGGCCCACCGGCGGGCTGCGCCGCATGGCGGCGACCACCGCGCCGCCCACCACGAGGACGCGCAGGTCGCGCCCCTTCGCGCCGCGCAGGTACTGCTGCACGACGATGTTCTGCCCGAGGCCGAGGATGGCCTCGAGCGCCGCCTCGAGCGACTGCAGGCTCTCGCAGATCATCGCGCCGCTCTTCTCGTTCGCCGAGAGCAGCTTCACGAGGACCGGCACGCCCCCCACGAGCTTCACCATCTCCTTCAGCCCCGAGGGATTGGCCGCCATGACGGTGCGCGGCACCCGCACCCCCGCCGCGGCGAGGAGCTGCAGGCTCCGCATCTTGTTGCGGCTCGCCGCGATGCCGTAGGCGCCGTTCAGCACCGGGATGCCCATGAGCTCGAGCTGGTTCACCACCGAGAGACCGAACTGGTGGATGGAGAGCCCGATGCGCGGGACGACCACGTCGGTGCGCGGGAACCTGCGCCGGCGCCAGTAGACCGCGGGCTCGTCCCCGAGCCCCATCTCCACGTCGAGGGGATCCACCACCCGCGCCGTGACCCCGCGCGCCCGCGCGGCCTCGACGAGACGGCGCGTCGTGTAGATGGACGGCGAGCGGGAGAGGACGGTGAGATGCATCGGCGCGGGATTGTAGGGGGGCGGCGGCGGAAAAGCGAGGCGGCCGGCGCGTTCCGGTGGGCAGGGTGCGCTGCGGCGCGAAACGCCGCAGCGGCTGCCGCTCCGCAGCCGCGAGCGGGGAACGCGGTCCCGAGCGCGGGCGGACCCGCGCTCGGGTGCGTCTCCCGCTCGGGCTCGCGCCCGAAGGCGCGAGCCCTCGGTGTTCAGACCTGCTTGAACTCGGCGTCGACGACGTCTTCCTTCTTCTTCTCCTCCGGCGCGCCCGGCCCACCGCCCGGCCCGGCGCCGGGGCCGGGCCCCTCGCCCTGCGGCGCCGCGGTCTTGTAGAGCTCCTCGGCGGCGCGGTGGCTCGCCTTCTCCAGCCGCTCGGCGGCGGCCTTCACCTCGGCGGCGCTCCCCTTCTCGCGCACGCGGTGGACCTCCTGGACCGCGTCCTCGATCTCCTTCGCGACGTCGGCCGGGAGCTTCTCCTTGTTCTCCTTGAGGAGCTTCTCCATCTGGTAGGCGAGGTTCTCGGCGCGGTTGCGCTGCTCCACCTCCTCGCGGCGCGTCTTGTCCTCCGCCTCGTGCGAGCGCGCGTCAGCCACCATCTTCTCGACCTCGTCCTTCGCGAGGCCCGAGGAGTGGCTGATGGTGATCTTCGTCTCCTTGCCGGTGCCCTTGTCCTTGGCCGAGACGTTGAGGATGCCGTTCGCGTCGATGTCGAACGTCACCTCGATCTGCGGCAGGCCGCGCGGCGCCGGCGGGATGCCCTCGAGGTGGAAGCGGCCGAGGGTGCGGTTGTCGCGCGCCATCTCGCGCTCGCCCTGCAGGACGTGGATCTCCACCGAGGTCTGCGAGTCCGAGGCCGTCGAGAAGACCTCCGAGCGCTTCGCCGGGATGGTGGTGTTCCGCTCGATGAGCCTCGTCATCACGCCCCCGAGCGTCTCGACGCCGAGGGACAGCGGCGTCACGTCGAGGAGGAGGATGTCCTTCACCTCGCCGGAGAGGACGCCCGCCTGCACCGCCGCGCCGACCGCGACGACCTCGTCGGGGTTCACCGTGCGGTTCGGCTCCTTGCCGAAGAACTTCTTCACCGTCTCCATGATCTTCGGCATGCGCGTCTGGCCGCCGACGAGCACGATCTCGTCGATCTGCGACGGCTGGAGCTTCGCGTCCGCGAGGCACCTGCGCGTCGGCTCGATGGAGCGCTCGACGAGGTCCTCGACCAGCGCCTCGAGCTTCGCGCGAGAGATCTTGATGGAGAGGTGCTTCGGGCCGGTCTGGTCCGCGGTGAGGAACGGCAGGTTGATCTCGGTCTCCGCCATCGAGGAGAGCTCGATCTTCGCCTTCTCCGCCGCCTCCTTGAGGCGCTGGAGCACCATCTTGTCCTTCGAGACGTCGATGCCGGTGTCCCGCTTGAACTCGGCGATGAGCCAGTCGATGACCCGCTGGTCGATGTTGTCGCCGCCGAGGTGGGTGTCGCCGTTCGTGGCGAGCACCTCGACGACGTTCTCCCCCACCTCGAGGATCGAGATGTCGAAGGTGCCGCCGCCGAAGTCGTAGACCGCGATCTTCTCGTTCTTCTTCTTGTCGAGGCCGTAGGCGAGGGCCGCCGCCGTCGGCTCGTTCACGATGCGCCGGACGTTCAGGCCCGCGATCTCGCCGGCGTCCTTCGTCGCCTGCCGCTGGGCGTCGTTGAAGTACGCGGGCACGGTGATGACCGCGTCCGTCACCTTCTCGCCGAGGTAGTTCTCGGCGGCCCGCTTCAGCTTGAGCAGCACCTGCGCGCTGATCTCCGGGGGCGAGTGCTGCTTCCCGTCGATCTCGAGGCGGGCGTCGCCGTTCGGCCCCTCCACGACGTGGTACGGGACGCGCTTCATCTCGTCCTGCACCTCGCCGAAGCGGCGCCCCATGAACCGCTTGATGGAGTAGACGGTCTTCTCGGGGTTCGTGATCGCCTGGCGCTTCGCCACCTGGCCGACGAGCCGCTCCCCCTCCTTCGTATAGGCGACGACGCTCGGGGTGAGCCGAGAGCCCTCCTCGTTGGTGATGACGACGGCGTCCTTGCCTTCCATCACCGCCACCACGGAGTTCGTGGTGCCGAGGTCGATGCCGATGATCTTGGCCATGTTGTCGAAGTCCTCCCTGGACGGGGGGGAACGTAAGTCCGCGTTCCGGGGTGTCAAACGCGGAGCGGCGGGCCGCGCCCCGGCCGTGGCGCCCGCTCTCTCGTCTCCCCTGCGAGGTGCGTAGCGAGCTACGCGCGCCACCTCCGCGACGCGGCCTGGCGACCTGGCCCCCGCAGGGACGTGAGCGGCAAATCCCTGGAATATCTGAAGACATACATCGTGACGCGCCGTGGCACCCGCATTGCTCGTCAACCGGGACACGCGCGTCACAGCCCTTCCCGGGAACCCGATGCTCCGACTGGCAGCCACCGCCCCGCAGCCCGCCCACCTCCCGCCGGGGATCGGCGCGGGCGTCGCCGTGCTGCTCAACGCGAACGCGAAGGCGGTGAACGCCCGCGTCCGCGAGGCGCTCTCCTCCGTCGTCCCCGACGAGCACCTCTTCTTCTCCACCTGCCCCGACGAGGCCACGCGCATCGCCGAGGAGGTGGTGGAGCGACGCTACCGCACGGTCTTCACGGGCGGCGGCGACGGCACCTTCGTCGGGTGGGTGAACCGGATCCTCGAGGCGTCCGAGCGGTGCGCCGCGCCCCCCCCGTGCTTCGGCGTCCTCGCCCTCGGGACGGGCAACGCCGTGGCCGGGATGGTCGGCGCGCACCCGCGGCGCCACGCCCACGACCTCGCGCGCTACCTACGCGGCGAGGTGGAGCGGGTGCGCCGGCTCGACCTGCTCACCTGCGAGGGCCGGCGCACGCCGTTCGCCGGCGTCGGCATCGACGCCGCCGTGCTCAACGACTACAACTGGCTCCGCGCGCGCCTCGCCGGCACGCCGCTGCGCCGCCTCGGCCTCGGCGCCCCGGGCTACGGTCTCGCGATCGCGCTCCGCTCCGCGCCGCGGGCGCTCCTCTCCAGGCGGCCGAGCTACTGCGAGGTGGTGAACGTCGGCAGGCCCGCCTGGCGGCTCGACGCCGCGGGCGAGCGGATCGGCCGCGCCCTCGGCCATGGCGAGCTCCTCTACGCCGGGCCGTGCATGCTCGCCGCGGCGAGCACCGTCCCCTACTACGGCCTCGGGCTGCGCGCCTTCCCCTTCGCCGACAAGGTGCAGGGCATGATGCAGCTCCGGCTCGCCACCCGGATCGACGTCTCCACCCTCGTCTTGAACCTCCCCCGCATCTGGTGCGGCGGCTTCTCTCACGAGGGGCTCCTCGACTTCCACGCGGACCGCGTGGCGCTCCGCTTCGAGCGCCCGATGCCGCTCCAGATCGGCGGCGACGCCGAGGGCTGGCGCGACGAGCTCGCGTTCGGGATGGCGGCGAACCCGGTCGAGATCGTCGACTTCGGCCCGCGCGCCGCGGCCTAGCGCGCGGCGTCCGCGCCGAGCGGCAGCTCCACCGCGAAGGTCGCGCCCTCCCCGGGCGCGCTCGTCACGCCGATGCGCCCGCCGTGGCCCTCGACGATGCGGCGGCAGATGTAGAGGCCGAGCCCGAGCCCGCCGTCGGCGCGCGCGCCCTCTCCCCGGACGTAGCGCTCGAAGATGCGGCCCGCGTCCGCCGGCCCGATCCCGGGCCCGCGGTCGGCCACCCGGATCACGGCGCGCGCGCCCTCGCGCGCAAGCCGGATCGCCACGGGTCCGGTGCGCCCGTGGCGGACCGCGTTCGCCGCGAGGTTCGTGAGCACCCGGTCGATCCCGAGCCGGTCCCAGCGGCCGCGCAGCGGCTCCCCGGCCTCGACCTCGAGGGCGCGCCCGGCGCGGAGCAGCTCGTCGCGGAAGCGGCCGGCCACCTCCAACACGAGGTCGCGCAGGTCGAAGGGCTCGGGCGAGAGGTCGACCCCGCGCGCGCGCAGCCGGGTCACGTCGAGCAGGTTCGCCACGAGCCGGCTCATGCGATCGACCTGGCGCAGGCAGGTGGCGAGCCGCTCCATGAGATCCGACCGGGGCGCACCCTCGGGGAGCCCGGCGGCGATCTTCGCGAGCGCCCGGGTCTGGAGCAGGAGCGGCGTGAGCGGGGTGCGCAGCTCGTGCGACGCGATCGAGATGAACTCGTCCCGCACGCTCACCGCCGCGCGCGCCTCCCGGTACAGCAGGGCGTGGTCGACGGCCTGCGCGGCCCGGCGCCCCAGCTCCTCGGCGAGCCGCAGCTCCCGCGCCCCGAACGTCCGGCCGCCGCAGCCGAAGAGGCGCATCGCGCCGAGGGGCCGCCCCCGCGCGACGAGCGCGACGGACGCGACGGAGATCCGGCCCGACGGGCAGAGGGCGCGGGCGGCCGCCGCGGCCTCCGGCCCGAGCAGGGAGAGGAGGTCGTGGATCACCTCGGCGCCGCCGCCCGGAGAAGGGACGGGCAGCGCGGGATCGGCGGCCGCCGCGCGGACGTTCGGCTCGCTCGCGGCGAGCGGGTGCGCCACCGCGAGGAGCGGCTCCTCCTCGCCGGGCGCCTGCACCGCGACCGCGCAGAAGTCCGCGAGGAACGGCACCGCGACGCGGGCCGCGACCTCGAGGGTGGGCGCGAGCTCGAGGGAGCCCGCCAGCGCCACCCCCGCGCGGTCGAGGAGCGCGAGCGCGCCCTCGGCGCGCCGGGCCGCGGTCACGTCCACCGACAGCGCCCGCACCTCCGTCCGGCCTTCCTCGGGCCCGGGCACGAGGCGGAGGTGCGTGTCGAAGCGGGCGATCATCCCGTCGGCGCGCACGAAGCCGTGCTCCACGGAGAGCCCCGTGCCGCCCGCGGCGGCGGCGCGGACCGCCGCGACGAGCCGCTCCCCGTCGTCCGGCGCGAGCAGCCGCCGCCAGAGCCCCGGCTCCGCGATCCACGCCTCGGCGGGATGGCCGAGGATCTCCGCCGCGCTCGGGCTCGCGAAGGTGCAGGCGAGCGTGCCGGGATCCACGGTCCACACGACCGCGTGGGCGATGCCCTCGACGAGCCGCCGATAGCGCTCCTGCGCCGCCCGCTCCCGCCGCAGCGCACGGAGCTCCAGCTCCGCCAGCGCGCGGCGCCGCTCGGCGTCCTCCTGGCGCCGGATCAGCGCCGCCTGGCGGCCGATCTCCAGCCGCGCCCGGTGGAGCTCGACGAAGGAGGCCACCTTGGCGCGCAGCAGGTCGGGATCGACCGGCTTGAGGAGGTAGTCGACGGCGCCGGCCTCGTACCCGCGGAAGATGAACCGCTCCTCGTGGCTCACCGCCGTCGTGAAGACGATGGGGATGACCCGGGTGCGCGGGTTCGCCCGGATGAGGCGGGCGGTCTCGATGCCGTCGAGCTGCGGCATCTGCACGTCCATGACGATGAGCGCGCAGTCGCCGCGGAGGAGGTACCGGAGCGCCTCGGCGCCGGAGCGGGCGAGGACGAGCTCGTGCCCGGGCGCGCGCAGCACGGACTCGAGCGCGAGCAGGTTCTCCGGACGATCGTCGACGAGCAGGAGCCGCGCGGGAATGGGCTCCGTTTGGGGCGAGTCCCGCTCCCGTTCGGGGCGCGCGTCGGCGCCGCTCTGGACCGTCACGCTCAAAGGGACGTCGCGCGAACGGAAGCTAGGGCAGCGACCCCCTGGGCGTCGTGGCCTCATTCGAGGGCTTTCGCAGGGCCCGTCCCCGGGATGAGATACGGGGTCTGCGCGGCGGCCTACGCCACATGGGGCCCCCCGCCCTCCCCCGCCGCGCGGGCAGCGCGGAAGGCACGCGGCACCCTTCGGAGCGAGTCATGAACCGAGCCAAGCCTCCGCCGCCTCGCCGCGCAGTTGCGCCTCCTCCGTCCGCGGCGCGCGCGGCGCGCGCACGCGGCGCCGCCGCCGGCGACCGGGCCGGAGCAGGGGCGCCGCCCGTCCCGGCGCGCAACGGCGCGCGCTCCCGGCCGCCTCCCGACGCGCTCACGGAGTGGGACCTCCTCTCGCGCACGACCCAGGACGAGGTCGAGCAGCTCGTCGACGTCCTCAAGGCGGTGAAGGCCGGCGACTTCACCGTGCGGCTCCCGTACCGGCGCGACGGGGTGCTGAGCCGCGCCGCCGAGGTGCTGAACGACATCCTCGGCATGACCGACCACATGGCGAACGAGCTGCTGCGCGTCGGGCGCATCGTCGGGCAGGAGGGGCGCATGACCGAGCGCGCCTCCGTCGGCCCGGCGAAGGGCTCCTGGGCGGCGAGCATGGACGCCGTGAACCAGCTCATCGGGGACCTCGTGGCCCCGACCAACGAGGTCGCCCGCGTCATCACCGCCGTGGCCCGCGGCGACCTCTCGCAGAAGATGTCCCTCGACATCGAGGGGCGGCCGGTGCGCGGCGAGTTCCTCCGCATCGGCACCACCGTCAACTCGATGGTGGACCAGCTCAACTCGTTCGCCGCCGAGGTGACGCGCGTCGCGAAGGAGGTCGGCAACGAGGGGAAGCTGGGCGGCCAGGCGGAGGTGAAGGGGGTCTCCGGCACCTGGAAGGACCTCACCGACAACGTGAACGGCCTCGCCGCGAACCTCACCGCGCAGGTGCGCAACATCGCCAAGGTGACGACCGCCGTCGCGAAGGGCGACCTCTCCCAGAAGATCACCGTCGACGCCAAGGGCGAGATCCTCGAGCTGAAGAACACCATCAACGTGATGGTGGACCAGCTCTCCTCGTTCGCCGCCGAGGTGACCCGCGTCGCGAAGGAGGTCGGCACCGACGGCAAGCTCGGCGGTCAGGCGGAGGTGAAGGGGGTCTCCGGCACCTGGAAGGACCTCACCGACAACGTGAACGGCCTCGCCGCGAACCTCACGGCGCAGGTGCGCAACATCGCCAAGGTGACGACCGCCGTCGCCACCGGCGACCTCTCCCAGAAGATCACGGTGGACGCCCGCGGGGAGATCCTCGAGCTGAAGAACACCATCAACGTGATGGTGGACCAGCTCTCCTCGTTCGCCGCCGAGGTGACCCGCGTCGCGCGCGAGGTCGGCACGGAGGGCAAGCTCGGCGGCCAGGCCGAGGTGCGCGGCGTCTCCGGGACCTGGAAGCACCTGACCGACAACGTCAACACGATGGCGTCGAACCTGACGGTCCAGCTGCGCGACGTGTCCAAGGTGGCGACCGCGATCGCGAACGGGGACCTCACCCAGAAGATCACCGTCGACGTGAAGGGGGAGATCCTCCAGATCAAGGACGTCATCAACAAGATGGTGGACCAGCTCAACTCCTTCGCGGCGGAGGTCACCCGCGTCGCGCGGGAGGTCGGCACGGAGGGGCGCCTCGGCGGGCAGGCCGACGTGAAGGGCGTGTCCGGCACCTGGAAGGACCTCACGGACAACGTGAACGGCCTCGCCGCGAACCTCACGGTCCAGCTGCGCGACGTCTCGAAGGTCGCGACCGCCATCGCCAACGGCGACCTCGGCCAGAAGATCACCGTCGACGTGAAGGGGGAGATCCTCCAGATCAAGGCGGTCATCAACAAGATGGTGGACCAGCTCAACTCCTTCGCGGCGGAGGTGAGCCGCGTCGCGCGGGAGGTCGGCACGGAGGGACGCCTCGGCGGGCAGGCCGACGTGAAGGGCGTGTCCGGCACCTGGAAGGACCTCACGGACAACGTGAACGGCCTCGCCGCGAACCTCACGAACCAGGTGCGCAACATCGCCAAGGTGACGACCGCGGTCGCGAAGGGCGACCTCTCGCAGAAGATCACCGTGGACGCCCGCGGCGAGATCCTCGAGCTGAAGAGCACCATCAACGTGATGGTCGACCAGCTGAACTCCTTCGCCGCCGAGGTGACCCGCGTCGCGAAGGAGGTCGGCACGGAGGGCAAGCTCGGCGGCCAGGCCGACGTGAAGGGCGTCTCCGGGACGTGGAAGAACCTCACCGACAACGTGAACGTCCTCGCGGCGAACCTCACCACCCAGGTCCGCAACATCGCCAAGGTGACGACCGCGGTCGCGAAGGGCGACCTCTCCCAGAAGATCACCGTGGACGCCCGCGGCGAGATCCTCGAGCTGAAGAGCACCATCAACGTGATGGTCGACCAGCTGAACTCCTTCGCCGCCGAGGTGACCCGCGTCGCGAAGGAGGTCGGCACGGAGGGCAAGCTCGGCGGTCAGGCCGAGGTGAAGGGGGTCTCCGGCACCTGGAAGGACCTCACCGACAACGTGAACGTCCTCGCGGCGAACCTCACCACCCAGGTCCGCAACATCGCGAAGGTGACGACCGCCGTCGCGAAGGGCGACCTCTCCCAGAAGATCACGGTCGAGGCCAAGGGCGAGATCCTCGAGCTGAAGAGCACCATCAACGTGATGGTCGACCAGCTCAACTCCTTCGCCGCCGAGGTGACCCGCGTCGCGAAGGAGGTCGGCACCGACGGGAACCTCGGCGGCCAGGCCGACGTGCGCGGCGTCTCCGGGGTCTGGAAGGACCTCACCGACAACGTGAACTTCATGGCCTCGAACCTCACGAAGCAGGTGCGCGGCATCGTGAAGGTCGTGACCGCCATCGCCAACGGCGACCTCTCCCAGAAGTTCGTGCTCGAGGCGAAGGGCGAGGTGGCGGCCCTCGCCGAGACCATCAACTCCATGACCGACACGCTGCGCACCTTCGCGGATCAGGTGAGCACGGTGGCGCGCGAGGTCGGCGTGGAGGGGAAGCTCGGCGCGCAGGCGCGCGTGCCCGGCGTCGCCGGCACCTGGAAGGACCTCACCGACAACGTGAACTTCATGGCCTCGAACCTCACGAAGCAGGTGCGCGGCATCGTGAAGGTCGTGACCGCCGTCGCCAACGGCGACCTCTCCCAGAAGTTCGTGCTCGAGGCGAAGGGCGAGGTGGCGGCCCTCGCCGAGACCATCAACTCCATGACCGACACGCTGCGCACCTTCGCGGACGAGGTGACCACCGTCGCGCGCGAGGTGGGCATCGACGGCAAGCTCGGCGGCCAGGCGAAGGTCCCGGGCGCCGCCGGCACCTGGCGCGACCTCACGGACAACGTGAACCAGCTCGCCGGCAACCTCTCCTCGCAGGTGCGCGCCATCGCCGAGGTCTCGACGGCCGTGACGAAGGGCGACCTCACCCGCTCCATCACGGTGCAGGCGCAGGGCGAGGTGGCGGCGCTGAAGGACAACATCAACCAGATGATCTCGACGCTGAAGGAGACCTCGCAGAAGAACACCGAGCAGGACTGGCTCAAGACGAACCTCGCGAACTTCTCCGACATGATGCAGGGGCAGCGGAACATCGTCTCCGTGGCCCAGGCCATCATCTCCAAGCTCACGCCCCTCGTGAACGCGCAGCACGGCGCGTTCTTCCTGATGGAGGCGGACCCGAAGCGGGGCGAGCCCACCCTGAACCTCGTGGCGAGCTACGGGTTCGGCGGCCGCAAGTCCCTCTCCTCGAGCTACCGCCTGAAGGAGACGCTCATCGGGCAGTGCGCCTTCGAGAAGAAGCGCATCCTGCTCGCCAGCGTGCCCGAGGACTTCATCTCGATCGCCTCGGGGATGGGCGAGGCGCGCCCGCGGGCGGTGGTGGTGCTGCCGGTCCTCTTCGAGGGCGACACGAAGGCGGTGATCGAGCTCGCCGCCTTCCAGGACTTCGGCCCCATCCACCTCGCCTTCTTCGACCAGCTCACGGAGAACATCGGCGTCATCCTGAACAAGATCGCGTCCAGCATGCGGACGGAGGAGCTCCTGCAGGAGCTGAAGCGCTCCAACGCGGAGCTCGAGGCGCAGGCCGGCGAGCTGAACGACAAGGCCCGGCTGCTCGAGCAGAAGAACACCGAGGTCGAGCTCGCGAGCCGCAGCCTGGAGGAGAAGGCGGAGCAGCTCCAGCTCATCTCCAAGTACAAGTCGGAGTTCCTCGCGAACATGTCGCACGAGCTCCGCACGCCGCTCAACAGCCTGCTCATCCTCTCGAAGATGCTCGCCGAGAACAAGGACGGGAACCTCACCGTCGAGCAGGTCGGCTTCGCGAACACCGTCTACACCTCCGGCCACGAGCTGCTCGGGCTCATCAACGAGATCCTGGATCTCTCCAAGGTGGAGGCCGGCAAGATGCCGGTCGACCCGGGCGAGGTGCCGCTCGACGAGGTGCGCGCCTACCTCGAGCAGAGCTTCCGCCACGTCGCCGAGCAGAAGGCGCTCGCCTTCGACGTCCGCATGGCCCCGGGGCTGCCCCCGGCGATCCACACCGACGTCAGCCGGCTCCAGCAGATCCTGAAGAACCTCGTGTCGAACGCGCTCAAGTTCACCGCGCAGGGCGCGGTCACCGTGACGGTCGACCGCGCGGGTCCCCCGCACGTCCTCGCCGGCGAGGCGATCGCGTTCTCCGTCGAGGACACCGGCATCGGCATCGCCCGGGAGAAGCAGAAGCTCATCTTCGAGGCGTTCCAGCAGGCCGACGGCACCACGAGCCGCAAGTACGGCGGCACCGGGCTCGGCCTCACCATCAGCCGGGAGATCGCCCGGCTCCTCGGCGGGACGATCGAGGTCGAGAGCACCCCCGGCGCGGGGAGCACCTTCACCCTCGTCCTGCCGCTCCGCTACGCCGGCCCGGAGCCGGTCGATCGCGAGCCGCTCGGCCCCGCGCCCGGCACGGAGCCGCCCCTCCCCCTGCCGAGCGACGCCCGGTTCGAGGGGCGCGTGGTGCTGCTCGCCGACGACGACATCCGCAACGTCTTCGCGATCAACAGCGTCCTCGAGTCCCGGCAGATGAAGGTCCTCCACGCCGAGAACGGGCGGGAGGCGATCAGGCTCCTCGAGGCCAACCCCGCCGTCGACCTCGTCCTCATGGACACCATGATGCCGGAGATGGACGGCCTCTCCGCGATCCAGGAGATCCGCCGGCAGGAGCGCTTCGCGCGGCTCCCCATCATCTCGCTCACCGCGAAGGCCATGAAGGGCGACCGCGAGAAGGCCATCGACGCCGGGGCCTCCGACTACGTCGCCAAGCCCGTCGACCCCGACCGCCTGCTCGCGGTGATGTACGGCTGGCTGCAGCGCGAGCGCGGGGAGCGCGCCTAGAGGTAGTAGACGACGCGCGCGTCGTCGTGGAGCGCCTGGTACACCCGGCGGCGCTCGTCCTCCGAGACGAGGCGGACGACGACGGTCACCGACTGGTACTTCCCGCCGGAGCTCGCGCGGACGCTCACCTGCGCGGCGGCCGCCGAGCCGAGCGCGGCGGTGACGAGGCCCCGGGCGTGCGCCGGGAAGTCCTCCGCCGCGAGCCCCATCACCTTGAACGCGTAGTCGAGGGGGTAGTCGATGAGCGGGGGCGCCGAGGTCCCCTTCCCGTCACGTCCGTCGTGCACGCTCTGACCCTAGGGCGCCCCGGCGGCGCGGGGAAGCGCCCCCGTCACAGGAGGTTCGCCGCGAGCTCCGCGAGCGGGCTGCGCTCGCCCTTGCTCATGGTGATGTGCCCGGCGAGCCGCTCGCTCTTGAAGCGGTTCACCACGTGGACGAGGCCGTTGTTGGTCTGGTCCACGTAGGGGTTGTCGATCTGGTAGGGGTCGCCGGTGAGGACGATCTTCGTCCCGTCGCCCACGCGCGTGATGATGGTCTTCACCTCGTGCGGCGTGAGGTTCTGCGCCTCGTCCACGATGATGTACTGGTTCGGGATGGAGCGCCCGCGGATGTAGGTGAGCGGCTCGATCTCGAGGATGCCGAGGTCGAGGAGCTCGTGGTACCCACGCCCGGCCTTCTTGTCCGAGCGCGAGAGGTTCATGAGGTACTCGACGTTGTCGAAGATCGGCTGCATCCACGGGTTCAGCTTCTCCTCCACCGAGCCGGGGAGGTAGCCGATGTCCCTGCCCAGCGGGAAGATCGGGCGGGAGACGAGGAGCTTCTGGTAGACGCCGTCCTCCATGGTGCGCTGCAGGCCGGCCGCGAGCGCGAGCAGCGTCTTGCCCGTCCCGGCCTTGCCCACGATGGTGACGAGCCGGACCTCGTCGTTCAGGAGCAGGTCGAGGGCGAACGACTGCTCCTTGTTGCGCGGCCGGATGCCCCAGACGCCCTCCTTCGGCGACTTGATGAGCTGGACGAACGCCTGCTTCGCCGCGCTGTACTTGCCCACCGCGGAGTGCTGCGGGTTCGTCCGGTCGCGCAGCACCACGAAGGCGTTGGGGGGCGGCGGCTCCCCGCGCCCCTCCGCCGTCCACGCGAGGGTGCCCGAGGCGTAGAAGTCGTTCACCTCCTCGGGCCCGACGTCGATCTCCGAGACCCCGCTCCAGAGGTCGTCGAGCGCCGCGAGCCCCTCGACGTCGTAGTCCTCGGCGTGGAGGCCCAGGGCGTCGGCGCGGATGCGGAGGTTCGTGTCCTTCGTGACGAAGACGGTCGGGCGGCCCTTCTCGCGCTCGAGCAGGTCGAGCGCGACCGCCAGGATCTTGTCGTCGGTCGAGTGCCCGTCGCCGGCTCCGTGCGGGAGCTTCTTGTCGCCGAGCAGGACGCGGATGACCCCCTTGTCCGCGCCCATCGAGACGCCCTGCGCGAGCTTGCCCTGCACGCGGAAGTCGTCGAGGTAGCGCGAGACCTGCCGCGCGTTGCGGCCCAGGGTCGAGAGATCGCGCTTGAAGTTGTCGATCTCCTCGATCACGTAGATCGGGATGACGACGTCGTTCTCCTCGAAGCCGAAGATGCTGCGCGGGTCGTGCAGCAGCACGTTCGTGTCGAGGACGAAGTTCTTTTTCAAGTCGGAGCGGCTCCGGGGAAGCGACCGCCGGCGCGGCGGCGCGGGTCGAGTGTAGCAGGGGCGGAGGCCGAGCGGCCATCTCGCCGCGGCGTCACCCCGCGGCCCTCGCCGGCGCCCGCGCCGCGGAGGAGACGCTCCGGTTGCGGCCGCCCCGCTTCGCCTCGTACAGGCAGGCGTCCGCGCGCTCGACGAGCGCCGCCTTCTTCGCGCCGTCGTCGGGGAACGTGGCCACGCCGAGCGACAGCGTCACCGCGAGCGGCCCCTGCCCCGTGTCGAAGGACAGGGCGGCGACGCGCTCGCGGATGCGCTCCGCGATGGCGAGGGCGCCCGCCGCGTCGGTCTCGGGCATCACCACCGCGAACTCCTCGCCGCCGTACCGCGCCACGAGGTCGGTCGCCCGCGCCTCGCGCGCCAGCGTCCGGGCGACGCCCTTCAGCACCACGTCCCCCACCGGGTGGCCGTAGGTGTCGTTCACCGCCTTGAAGTGATCGATGTCGCACAGGATGAGCGAGAGCCGCTTCCCGTAGCGCTGCGCCTGCGCGAGGTGCTCGTCGAGGCGGCCCTGGAAGGTCCGGTGGTTGAGCAGGCCGGTGAGGCCGTCCGTGGTGGCGAGCCGCTCCGTCTGCTCGAACAGCCGCGCCCGGTAGATCGACTCGGCCGCCTGCATCGCGACCACCTCGAGCTGCCGCACCGCCTCCGCGTCGTACGCGTTCGTCTTCTCGGCCCCGAGCACCACGGCGCCGAGCACCTTCTGGCCGGTCCTGAGCGGCACGATCTTGAGCGAGGCGAGCCCCTTGAGGCGCGTCGCCGCGTCGAACACCGGGGTCTTCGCGAGGTCGAGGTCCTTCGCCGGCAGGCTCGAGCCGAGGCGGACGACCGACGCGACGAGCCCCGTGCCGTCCCCGAACTCGAGCCCCTCGAGCTTCCCCGTCGGGCCGCCCGGGTGCGCGCCGACGGCGCGGACGATCCTGTGGACCCGCTTCCCCTCCACCTCCTCGACGAGCGTGATCGCCGCGAAGTCCACCGGCACCATGCCGCGGGCGACCTCCAGGGTCGCGTCGAACACCTCGAGGGGCTTCGCCATGCGGTTGAGCCGCTCGATGGCGTCGTAGAAGCGCTCCTTCTCGTCCCGGGCGCGCTTCATGTCGATCATGAGCCGCTCAGCGTCCACCGCGCGGAGGATCTCCACCGAGAGGGTGGCGAGGAGCCGCTCGTCGGCGTCCGTGAACGGCGCCGCCTCCAGCCGGTCCGCCACCACCACGCCGCGCACGTGATCGCCGCGCCGATCCACGAGGGGGACGGCGAGGAGCGCCCGCGGCCGCGTCCCGTCGGCGTAGTAGCTCACCGCCTTCACGTCGCCGTGGAGGCGCACCGGCGCGCGCCGCCGCACCGCGCCGCCCAGGGCGCCCTCCCCGGCCGGGATGGGCGCGCGCGTCACCGCCTCGCTCGCGGAGCGGCACTCGCGCAGCCGCAGCTCGCGGTCGTCCGGGCTCAGCATGAACACGGCGCAGGTGTGGCTCCGCAGGGCCAGCTCGGCGATCTCGAGGGCGCCGCGGACCGCTCCCTCGACCTCCACCACCGCCGCGGCGGTCCAGCGCTGCTCGCGCTCCAGCCCGTCCGCCTCGCCCCCGGACCCGGGCGCGAGGAGGCGGAGCTCCCGCGCCCGCTCGACGATCTCGCGCATCCGCCGCTCGACGGCCTGGGTCTCGGCCCGGCGCCCGGAGGCGATCTGCGCCGCGAGGACCGCGTGGTAGAGCACCGCGAAGAGCGTGACGAACCCGGCGTGCACGACCGCCGCCGGGAGGTCCCAGCCGCTCGCCCCGCGCGCGATCCAGCGGAGCGCCTCCATCGCGACCGCGAGGACCACGAGGGCGAAGCCGACGCCGCGCGCCAGGAAGGCGACGAGGAAGGCCATCACGAGGTAGACGACGGCCTGGAAGGGCGACTCCGCGTCGCCGCCGCCGGCCGCCTGCGCGAGCGCGCAGGCCGCGACCACCATGAGCGAGCCCACCTCGAGCTGCTCCCGGTACCCGGCGCGCCGGCCCTCCGCGGCGCCCACCACGCGGCGCCACACCGTCCCGCCGAGGGCGAGCGCCAGCGCCGCGAGCGCGATGCCCTGGGGCAGGCCTGGCGCCGGCGCCTCGAACGCCCCGAGCACCACGAGCGCCCCGGTGGCCACGGTCACGAGGGCCGGCACGCTCCGCAGCGCGAACCGCCGGGCGCGCCGGCGCGCCGGGGCGCCGGCGAGGCCGCCGTCGGACAGGAGGAAGGCGTAGAGCCCGACGAGGAGCGGCCGCGGGCGCTGGAGGGCCAGCCGGCCGTGGACGGACGGCGTCGCGCCGATGGCGGCGCGCTCCGGGAGCGGGACGGCGGGCGTCACGGTGCCCCCCCCTCGCCCGCGCCGAGCCAGTACACCCGCTCACCGGGGCGGACGAAGCGGAGCTCCTCGCGCGCCGCCCGCTCGAGCGCCGCGGGATCGCTCCGCAGGGCGCGCACCTCGCGGGACAGCGAGGAGTTCTCGGCGGCCAGCCGGCGGTTCTCGTCCTCCATCCGGCCCACCTCGGACGCGAGCGCGAGGTAACGGCGCAGGCCGGACGGATCGAGCGCCGCCGCGGCGGCGGTGAGCGCCGCCGCGCCGAAGATCCCCCACGTGACCCCTCGCCCGCGCGTTCCGGACATGCCCTCGCCTGCGCCAGAACGTAGCAGCCGGGGGGGGGCCGTCCAGAAATCGGCCGATTGCGGCGGCTAGGACGTACCGCCCTTGATCTGCTCGGCGAGGTAGGCGGCCACCCCCACCTGGTCGAGGAGCGTGAGCTGCGCCTCGATCCAGTTGGCGTGCTCCTCCTCGCCCTGGAGGATCTCCTCGAGGACCTCCGCCGAGCCGTTGTCCCCCGCGCGGCGGCACCGCTCGATCCCGGGGTTCAGGACCGCGATGGCGGCCCGCTCGAGGTCGAGGTCGAGGCGGAGCATCTCGGGGACGCTCTCCCCGACGCTCACCTTCCCGAGGCGCTGCAGGTTCGGGAGCCCCTCGAGGTAGAGGACGCGCTCGATCACCTCGTCCGCGTCCTTCATCTCGCCGATGGACTCCGCCCGGAGCTTCGCGTAGAGCCGCTCGTACCCCCAGTTCTCGCAGATCCGCGCGTGCAGGAAGTACTGGTTCACGGCGGTCAGCTCGTTCGTGAGGACCTCGTTCAAGAGGTCGATGATGGCGGGATCGCCCTTCACGGTCTCCTCCTCTGCCCGGGCCGGCGAAGCGGGGCGGCGCAGATATAGGGATCGGGGCGGCGGCCCACAATCGCGGCGGCGGGCGCCGCGCGGACCGGGTCAGGGGGTCTTCAGCGGCTCCGCGGCGATCCGCTGCGGCACCGCGTCCGGGGCCCGGTTCGGGCAGCCGGCGCACGCCTCGACCCCGCAGGGCTCGGCGAGGATGCGCTCGATCTCGCCGCGGCAGCAGCCGCACCCCGTCCCCGCGCCCGTGCGCGCGGCGACGCGCGCGAGCGTGCTCGCCCCCGCCTCGCGCGCCGCGCGGATGGCGCGGTCCGAGACCCCGCGGCACAGGCAGACGATCACGGGCCCTCCTCCGCGCCCGCCCCGCGGAGGGCGGGCGCCGGCGACGCGCCGGCGGAGGTGCGCAGGTCGGTCATCGATCCGGCCCGCCCTTCGCGTTCGCCTGCAGGAAGCCGAGGATCTCCGCGCGCTCCGCCTCGGTCAGGTGCGCCCGCGGGGCCATGCGCGCCACGACCTCCGCCCAGCGTCCGGCGGTGAGGTGGTCCGCCGGGTAGGCGCGGTGGCACGCCGAGCACTTGCTGCGGTACAGCCGCTCGGGCGCCGCCTGGGCGCCCTGGGACGAGGGCGCCCGGGCGCAGGCGGCGACCGCGACGGCGGCGAGGACGGCGGCGAGCGGCGGGCGCATGGCGGGCTCCTAGAACTGGAAGGCGAGGATGGCGCGGGCGCGCACGGCGTCGCTGTCGCCGTTGAGGCCGAACCCGGCCGCGAGCACGAGCCACGCCCGGCCGAACGCGATCGACGCGGCCGGTCCCGCCCAGAGCAGGGACTCGAGCTCCTCCCGCCCCGGGGAGACCTCCTCCTCCTCGACGACCCCGAAGACCTCGGCGCCGAGGCGGAGGGCGGGGACGACCTCCCAGGACGAGCCGAGGGCGTACTCCCACTCGAGCTCCACGTCCCCTTCCTCGAGCTCCTGCTCGGCGGCGACGTTGAGGGAGAGGTTCAGGCGGCCGAGGTCCTTGCCGAGGATGAGCTTCTCCTCGACGGACCACGGCTTCTCGTCCACGAACGACTTCTGCACCTCGACGTAGACGACCGGGTCCACGATCCACGTGCCGGGAGCGGCGAGCGCGTAGCGGCTCTCGAGCTTGAGCGCCTCGAACTCGGTGTCCGATCCCTCGATCTGGCGCGCGACGCCGTACAGCGCCACGTCCCAGCGGTCGGTGAGGCCCGTCTCGAGCTCGAGCTGGTGGCGCCACAGGCCCGGCGCGCCGGCGGGCGCGTCCCGCGGCGGCTCGTACCACGTGGTCCACAGCTCGAGGTCGAGCGAGCCCCGCGGCGCGGTGACCGCGGAGTACGTCTCGCCGTAGTAGCGGCGATCGGCGCGCGCGGCCGCGGGGAGGGCCGCGAGGGCGGCGACGGCGAGCGAGAGCATGACGATTCGGATACGCATTATCGTTTATGGCCCGCGCGGGGCTCTCTCCTGCGCTGCGGGTGACGCGCGGGGCCGCCCCTAGCGGGCGCCGGCCTCGGCGGGCTTCACGTAGATCTCGCCGGCGATCTCGGGATCGAGGGCGATGGTGGTCTCGCCGATCTCGATGACGTAGGACGGCGAGCGCTGGTGGAGCCGGATCGTGCTGCCGGGGATCACCCCCAGCGCGGCGAGCCGGTCCATCCGGTCGTGGAACTTCGGCGCGATGAAGACGATGCGGCCGGTGGCCCCGACGTCGAAGGTGGTGAGCCCCGTCACGAAGGACCGGACCGTGCGCCGGTACGCGCCGCAGCACTCGCCGGGAGGGATCGGCTTGCCGTGCGGGCAGGTCGGCGGGTGGCCGAGGAGCGTGCAGACCGAGTCGGTCGCCTCCGGCGAGAGGATGTGCTCGAACTCGCAGGCCTGGTCCTCCATCGCCGTCTCGCCGAGGGCGAGCAGGTCGCGGAAGAGCCGCTCGGTGAGACGGTGGCGCCGCACCACGTCCCGCGCCCGCGCCTCGCCCTCGGGGGTGAGCGCGACGCGCCCTCCCTCGACCCTGAGCAGCCCGGCGGCGGCGAGCTCGCCGAGGTCCGCCTCGCGCGCGTCCTGCGCGTGCCCCGGGGCGGACTGGGCCTCGGACGCGGCGAGGATGCCGGCGGCCGCGTCGCGCCCCTGCTCCCGCTCGGTGAAGACGTGCTCGAGGATCTCCTCGGCGCGGTGCGGCGTCATCGTCCCGTTCACGTCGTCCCTCTCCGCGCGCCGAAGCGATCGATGAGCCGGCGCAGCCCGCCCGCGAGCCCGCCCTCCTGGGGGAAGCTGTAGCCGCACGACGGGCAGCACAGGACCCGGCAGCCCTTCGCGAGCGGGCAGCTCGGCCGGCACCCCTGCCCCTCCGCGTCGAAGGTCGCGCCGCAGAGGGGGCAGCGCTCCTCGCGCGCGACGATGGCGTTCGTGCGCTCCAGGGCGCCTCCCTAGTGGAACGCCCGCATGAGGTGGTTCAGCGCCGCGCCGACGCCGAAGGCGAACGGCAGGATGAAGCCCATGATCGCGGCGCCGGTCTTCCAGCCGCGCTCCTTCAGGATCATGAAGAAGTTCGCGATGCACGGGACGAAGAGCGTGATGGTCACGAGGGCGACCGTGATCTGCACCTCCATGTCCCAGGTGAGCGTGCCCGCGTCCATGAAGGGCTTGAAGTGCTGGAACAGGCCGGCGGCCGCGTAGTCGCGCCGGAGGAACCCGAGGATGAAGGCGCTCGCCGACTCGACGGGCAGCCCCAGCGCCCCCACGACGAGGGGCGCCGCCGCGCGCTCCAGCACGGCGAGGCCGCCGAAGCGGTCGAGGGACCAGAGGATGAGCGTGCCGAGGACGAAGAGCGGCAGCGCCTCGCGCAGGTACCACTCGATGCGCGCGAGGGTCTTCACCGCGATGTTGCCCGCCTGCGGCACGCGCAGCGGCGGCAGCTCCAGCATGAAGTCGGACCCGCGGCCGGGCAGCACCTTCGCGGCGAGCCAGCCCACGAGGAAGATGACGAGCAGGATCGTCCCCACGAACCAGAGCGTCGCCGCCGCGGAGATCGACGCGGTCATCGCGAGGATCACCGCGAGCTGGGCGCTGCACGGGACCGCGAGGGCGAGGAGCAGCGTCACGATGACGCGCTCCTTGCGCGTCTCCATGATCCGGGCGGTCATCGTCGCCATGGTGTCGCAGCCGAGCCCGAGCACCATGGGGAGGACGGCCTTGCCGTTCAGCCCCATCCGCTTGAAGACCTTGTTCACCATCACCGCGAGGCGGGGCAGGTACCCCGAGTCCTCGAGGACGCTGAACGCGACGAAGAACGTGGCGACGATGGGGAGGACGATGGCGATGCCGTAGGAGAGCCCCATCGACAGCAGGCCGTACTTCCCGATGAGGAAGCCGCGGTGATCGAGGGCGGGCACCCCGGCGGGCCCGACGAGGAAGCGCTCCACCCCGTCCCACGGCACGGCCCAGCGCACGAGGCGCTCCGCCCCCGGCACCAGCCACCGGCCGAAGACGGTGTCCTCGAAGAAGTCGACGAGCGTGCCCGCCCCGAGCACGCCCACGAACTCGTAGGCGGCCCACAGCACGAGCGCGAGGATGGGCAGGCCCCACACCGGATGGGTGGACCACGCCGCGAGCCGGCGGCCGACGCCGCTCGCGACGGAGACCCCGCCGCGCGTCACGACGGCGTCGTGCAGGCGGTCCACCGCGGCGAGGCGCTGGCGGGCCACGACGAACCGGAGCGACTCGGGATAGCGGGCGGCGAGCGTCCGGCGGGCGGCCTCGACGCGCGCGAGCTCCGCCTCGGCGAGGTGGCCGGCGAGGTGCGCGCGCAGGGACTCGTCCCCGACGAGGGCCATGAGCGCGAGGGCCCGCGCGCCGATCCCGCCCCTCGGCATGAGCGGCGCGACCTCGGCGATGGCGGCCTCGATGTGCGCGTCGTAGCGCGGCTCGAAGCGCGAGGTCCGGGCCGCGGCGAGGCGGCCCTGCAGCGTCGCGAGCCCCTTGCGCTCCACCGCCACGGTGGGGACCACGTCGACGCCGAGCTCGCGGGCGAGGCGCTCGGCGTCGATCGAGAAGCCGCGGCTCGCCGCCTCGTCCGCCATGTTGAGCGCGAGCAGGAACGGCACGCCCGCCTCGGCGAGCTGGGCCGAGAGCAGGAGGCCGCGGCGGAGGTTCTTCGCGTCGCAGACCTGGAGCGCCACGTAGTCGCGCTCCACGAGCAGGATGTCGCGGGTCACCTGCTCGTCCTCGGACATGGGGAGCAGGTTGTTCGTCCCCGGCGTGTCCATCACGTGCCAGGGCCGGCCGTCGATGGTGGCCGAGCCGCGGGTCACCTCGACGGTGGTGCCCGGGTAGTTCGAGACGGTGACGTACTTGCCGGTGAGCGCGCCGAAGAGGACGCTCTTCCCGACGTTCGGGTTGCCGATCAGGATCACGCTGCGCGTGGCGGCGACGACCCGCTTCCGCTCGAGATCGGCCTCGGCGCGCGCCGTGCCGCTCGCGGGAGGCGTCACGGGGTCGCCTCGCGGGCCGAGCGGCACCGCGCGCAGCGGCCGTAGAGCTCGAGCTTGTGGCTCTCCACCTCGAAGCCGTGGCGGCGGGCGACGAGCGACTGGAGGGTCTCGATCTTCTCGTTCGCGAACTCGACGATCTCGCCGCACCCCGTGCAGATGAGGTGGTCGTGGTGCCCCCGCGCCCCCGCCGCCTCGTAGCGGGTCTGCCCGCCGCCGAACTGGCGCGGGACGGCGAGGCCGCAGTCGGCGAGCAGCTTCATCGTGCGGTAGACGGTCGCCACGGAGATGCGCGGGTCGAGCCGCCGCACCCGCACCACCAGCTCCTCCACGCTCACGTGACCGCCCATCCCGAAGAACGTCTCGGCGATCCGGTCGCGCTGGCGGGAGTGCTTGAGCCCGTTCTCCGCGATGTACGCGCAGAGCGTATCGGTCGGGGACGCGCCCCGCCCGGGGGCCCGCCCCGCCCCGCTCCTCGGCCTGTCGTTCGCGTCGCTCATCACGATAACGATTATCGGTATCACGGGAGCGGCCCGCCGCGCAAGCCCCCCGCGAGCGCCGACCCCTGCGGCCGCCGGCTAGCGTCCCCCGGCGCCCCGCTCGCGCTCGGCGCGCCAGTGCTCGCGCCAGCGCGCCGCCGCGCCGGGGCCCTCGCCGCCGACGTCGCGGCCGGCGAGCGCCGAGAGGGAGAGCCGCGCCTGGCGCCGCACCTCCGGCGAGCGGTCCCCGAGGAGATCCACGAGCCGGTCGACCTGCGCGAGCGCCTCGCCGGGCGGCCGGTGGCGGACGAGCTCCGCCGCGAGCGCCCGGACCTCGGGGCTCGAGGAGAGGAGCGGCCGCGCGAGGTCCACCGGGCCCTGGCCGGAGGGCTCCGCCTCGGGGGGGAGCAGCATGAGCCCGGCCACCACGCCGACCACCGCGGCGGTGAGCGCGATCCGCACGAGCGCCTTCCCCGCCGGGTAGCGGCCCGCGCGCACCAGCGCGATCCGGTAGGCCACGAAGCCGGCGAGGAACGCGAGGAGCAGCGCCGGCCCGACGGCGAGCGCGGCGTGGGGCCAGCGCCCCGCCGAGACCGCGCGGTGGAGCTCGGGCAGGCCGAAGAGCGTCAGCGCCGCGGAGCAGACGAGCACCCCGAAGAGCGCCCACCGCGCGGCGCGCACGGCGCGCGGCGTCCGCGCGCGTCCGCCCTGCCCCGCCTCGCTCCCCGCCGTCGCCATGCGCGGCAGTGAAGCACGCGCCCTGCGCGCGGGCAACCGTCGCGCGGCGCTCCCGAATCCCTTGACGGGGCGGTCGCGCTCGGCGCAGGTTGCGCGCGATGCCGGACCTCGACGAGGAGCTGCTGGACAGGGTCGCGCGCTGGTGCGCCGAGGCGGGGCGCTCGGTCGGCGCGCGGGAGATCCGGCGCGCCCTCTCGCCGCTCGGGTGGGACGAGCTCCTCGCGGTGCGCGCCCTCCTCGCCGATCCGCCCCCGGCGCGTCCCCTCGGCCCGCAAGCGCTGGTCGACGTCGCGCGAGGCGCCCCGGCCGACGTGGCCGCCGAGCGCGAGCGGGAGGGCCGCTACGCCGCCGAGGACGCCGGGGACGAGGGGCCGGACGAGGCCCCGCCCGCGCCCTCCGCGC
The DNA here is from genome assembly GCA_963737085.1 of uncultured delta proteobacterium. Lineage (GTDB taxonomy): Bacteria > Myxococcota > Myxococcia > Myxococcales > Anaeromyxobacteraceae > Anaeromyxobacter. The sequence continues at coordinate 628,264 of CAVTRR010000008.1, read as the reverse complement.
CGCCGCGGCCTGCGCCGGGCCGCCCCCGCGCGCGCGGGCGGGCGAAGGCTTCGCTCGTCATCAGGCGGGCGCGCGATCGGGCGCCCTCCCCCTCCGCCGCCGCACCGTCGCCGCCCTCGCTCGACGAGCTGCGCCGGCCGGAGGGGCGCGCCGAGCTCGAGCGGCTCGTCCGGCGCGTCGGCGCGCGGCGCCGCGCCCTCGCCGCGGCGCTCGCCGCCGGCTGGCGCCGCGCGGACGGCGCCGCGCCCGGGGAGGAGGACGTGGCCGCGCTCCTCGATCACCACGGGATCGCCCGGGCGTTCGAGCGGCGCGAGCGCGACGAGCTGCTCCACGCCTTCCGCGCCGCCGGGGGCGTGCGCGCCGCCGCCGCCGAGCGCCTGGGCCTCGACGCCGCCGGCCTCGACGCCGCGCTCGCCCGCCTCGGCGCCGCCGGCGACGCAGAGCGGATCCGCGAGCAGCACCGCGGCGAGCTCCGCGGGCGGGCGACGCTCGCCGAGCGGGTGGCGCTCCTCCTCGCCGACGAGCCGCGCCTGCGCGATCTCGACCTGCTCGACGAGCTCGAGGCGGACCTCCGCGCGCGCCTGCCGGAGCACGTCCGGGCGCTCCGCGCCTCCGCCGCGCCGCTCCGCGACGCCTTCGCGGCGAGCCTCTCCGTGGCGCCCGCGGTCGCGGACGCGCTCGCGTCGCGCTTCGGCCTCGAGCTCGGGCCGCGCGCGACCGCCCGCACCCGGGTGACCGCTCGCCCGCCGCGCGCCTCCGGCGCGGCCCGCCCGCCGCGCCCGGCGAGCCGTGCCGGCGTCGCGGCCCGGCCGCCGGGCGCGGCCGGCCTCCGCGCCGGCGCGGCCCGGCCGCCGCGGGCGGGGCCCGGGCCCGCGGGAGCCGGCCGCTCGCAGCGCCGCGGCGCTCCGGCCGGCGAGCGGCGCGGCGCTCCCGGCGCGGGGCCGCGCCCGGAGCGGGACCGCCGCGGCGCCGGGCGGGAGCGCGCCCCGGGCGAGCGCGGCGGCGCGCCGCCGAGGCCGGGCCGGGGCGGCCCGCCTCGCGCGCGCCCCGGCGGCGCGAGGCCCGCGGGCCGCGGCCGGCCAGGTGGCCGGCCGCGCGGCCAGGTGGACGGCCAGGTGGACGGCCAGGTGGACGGCCCGGCGGCGGCCGGCCGCCGCGCGGCCGCTGAGCCCCCGCTACTTCGGCCTGGGCGCCGGCTTCCCCTTCTCGAACACCACGCCGTCGCCGTACTTCGCGACGATCTGCTTCTTCGTCTTCAGGCCGGTGAGGTCGATGACGAAGTTCGGCACGCGGCGGGCGCGGCGGTCCGCCGCCCACCGGTCGATCTCGCCGCGCGGCCGCGGCGGGCGCCGGCCGGCCCGGCCACCCCGGGCGCGCACCGCGCGCGCCACGCTGCCCTCGAGCTCGGTCTCGAGCCGCTCGGCGGTGAGCTGCGCGACGGCCCGGGCGATCGCGGTGGAGGCGCGCTTCACGACGGGCTCGAGGGCGTCGCGGACGAGGGCGTCCAGGGTCCGGGCGGCGGCGGGACGGGGCATCGGAGGTCTCCGGGGTCGGGGAAAATTGTCCGGATTGCGCGGCGCGCAAACCGGAGCTTTGCCGGACATCATAGCGGCGCCGCGCTGCGCAAACCGGACTTTTCTGCTAGGTTGCCCGGGCCGGCCCTCTGGCGGAATGGTAGACGCGCTCGACTCAAAATCGAGTGGGGCGACCCCCCGTCCCGGTTCGAGTCCGGGGAGGGCCAATCCGCAGCGCAGGTCCGCGGCGCCGCGGCGTTTTCCCTTGCGGCCGCCGGGCGCGCGCGTGTATCGGTACCCGGCCCTCGACCCCCGGGACGCCCATGTACAACCTCCTCATCAGCCTCGCGATCGGCGTCGCCGTCTCCGCGGCCCTCGCCCTCGGGACGGAGCTCGGCCTCGTCGCCGCGATCTTCCCCGGCCTCCTCGCCATCGCCATCGCCTACTTCGTGCTCGCGCGCCGCAGCTGGAAGCAGCTCGAGGCGATCTTCGGGACGATGCAGCGCGACGTCCAGGCGCAGAAGCTCGACAAGGCGATCCAGACGCTCCAGGGCGGCTTCGTGCTCGCGCCCTGGCAGTTCCTCGTCGCGGCGCAGCTGCACTCGAACATCGGGATCCTGCTCTTCCTGCGCAAGGACGACGAGGCCGCGCTCCCCCACCTCGAGCAGAGCTTCTCGCGCAACTGGATCGCGCGCGGCATGCTCGCCATCCTCCGGTACCGGCGGCGGGACCTCGAGGGCGCCCGCAAGGTCTTCGAGGAGGCGGTGAAGGCGAACAAGAAGGAGGGCGTCCTCTGGTCCGCCTACGCCTGGATCCTCGAGAAGGAGGGGCGCCACGAGGAGGCCATCGGCGTCCTCGGCCGGGCGGTGGCGGCCAACGGCTCCGACGAGAAGCTCAAGACGTCGCTGCAGGCGCTGCAGAACGGCAAGCGCCTCAAGCTCGGGAAGCTGTACCAGGAGCAGTGGTTCCAGTTCCGGCTCGAGCAGCCGCCGCCGGAGTTCTCCGGCGCGGGGTTCCGCGGCGGCCGGCGCGCGATCTACCGCGGCTGAGCGGGGCGCGGGGACGCTCCCGACCGGGAGCGCGGCTACACGCCTCAGGACCCGCCGAAGCCCACCGTCACGCGCCCGCCCTCGACGATGAGCGGCACGCGGCGCGACCCGCCGGAGAGCTGCAGGAAGCGGCGCATCGCCTCCGGGTCCGCGTTCACGTCGTGGTACTCGACCGAGACACCCCTGGCGCCGAAGTCCTCACGGGCGGCGTTCGTGTAGGGTCAGGTCGACTTTCCGTAGATCCGGACCGCCTCGGGCATGGGCCGCTCCCTCCGTCGCGGAACAATATTCCGGCCGCGCCCCCGGCGTGCATGCATTTCCTTCCGCGCGCGCCCGCGCCGGCGCCGCAAGGCCGCGTGCCGCTTCGAACCCGCCGCGGCACCGCCCTTGCTCCGAGGGCCGTCAGCCGTCCCCGCCCCGTCCCCGGATCTGCCCGCATGGCCCCCGCCCGCCGCCGCCGCCTCCTGAGGCTCGTCATCGCAGCCCTGGTGGGGATCCCTTGGATCCCTCTCGTGGCCGCGCTATACGCTTGGGCAGGCTGACGGCCGTCCAGGCCGCGGGCCACCGCCGGTGCGGAGGGGGCTGCGCCGACGCGACCCGCGCGCGCGCCGTGCGCCGCCCCACTCCCCCGCGCTCCACCCGAGGACGATGGCTCGAGCGGACGAGACGGTGCGCGAGACCGACGCGTCGGGCGACGCCGTGGCGGATCCCCTCGCGCCGCTGGTCGCCGTGCTGCTCGACGCGGTCGGGCTCCCGCCGGGCGAGCTCGTGCGCCGGGTGCGGGAGGCGCTCCCCTCCGCCGTCGCGGAGGTGGCGGAGTCCAACCGGCGGCTGCGCGAGGCGGCCCACGGCCGCGCGGCGCTCGTGGCCGCCGCGGTGGCCGAGCTGCGCGCCGCCGCCGCGCTGCACGCGGCCGGGGGCGCGGCGCCGCGCCCGGAGGAGGCGGCCCGCCTGCGCCACCTCGCGGACGACCTCGAGCGCTCGCTCCGGCCGGCGGAGTCCGAGGCGGCGCAGCTCTCCGCGCCGCGCGTCCCGGGACGGCGCCCCCGCCTCGTCATCGCGGACGACGACCCCGACGCCCGCGAGGCGCTCGTGCTGATCCTCGAGCCCGACTACGAGATCTCGACGGCGGCCGACGGGCGGGGCGCGGTCGACGCCGCCCGCGCGGAGCACCCCGACCTCCTCCTCATGGACGTGTTCATGCCCCGCCTCGACGGCCTCCAGGCCCTCGAGCGGCTCCGCGCCGATCCCGCCACCTCCGACATCCCGGTCATCTTCGTCTCCGCCGGCGGCGACGACGTCGTCAAGGCGCGCTCGTTCGAGCTCGGGGCGGTGGACTACCTCCAGAAGCCGTTCTCGGATCGCGAGCTCCGCGCCCGCGTGGAGCGCACCCTGCGCCTCGCGCGCAGCCAGACCGCGCTGCGCGAGCTCGCCCAGACCGATCCCCTCACCGGCCTCGCCAACCTCCGCGCCTTCCGCGCGCGCCTCGACGAGGAGCTGAAGCGCGCCCGCCGCTACGGGACGCCGCTCACGTGCGTGATGGCGGACATGGACGAGCTGAAGCCGATCAACGACGAGTTCGGCCATACCACGGGCGACCGCGCCATCGCGGCGGTGGCCACGGTGATCGGCGCCGAGCTGCGCGAGACCGACTTCGGCGCGCGGTACGGCGGCGACGAGTTCGTGCTGCTCCTGCCGCACACCACCGCCGAGGACGGCCGCGTCCTCGCCGAGCGCATCTGCGCGCGGCTGCGCGAGGCGAGCCTCGACGTCTCCGGCCGCCCCGTCCCGCTCGGCGCCTCGTTCGGGGTCGCGTGCCTGCCGCAGGGCGCGCCCGAGCTGCCGCCCGACGCCGTCGTGCGCGCCGCCGACGCGGCGCTCTACCGCGCGAAGCGGGCCGGGCGCGGGCGCGTGGCCGTCGCCGCCTCGCTCGACGACGACGCGCGCAGCGAGCCGTAGCCGGGACCGGCCCCGCCGCCCGCGCCTCAGGCCTTCGCCGCGGCCTCGCCGGCGGGCGGCTCGCCGCCGCCCTCCCCGGCGCGCTCGCGCGCCTCGGCGGCGTAGCGGTTCAGCTTGTTGTAGAGCGTCTTCTCGCTGATGCCGAGGATCTCGGCCGTGCGGGCCTTGTTGCCGCCGTTCCGCTGGAGCGAGGCGAGGATGAACTCCTTCTCCACCTTGTCGAGCGGGATCCCGAGCGGCACCCGCAGCGTCGCCGCCTCCGGGCGGGAGGCCTGCATGTCCGGCGGGAGGTGCTCCTCGCCGATGACGTCGCCCTCGACCAGGATCATCGCGCGCTCGACCGTGTTGCGGAGCTCGCGGATGTTCCCCGGCCAGGCGTAGCCCTGGAGGACCGCCAGGGCGGGGGGCGAGACGCCCTGCACGCGCTTCCCCGTCTCGCCGTTGTACTTCTCGATGAAGTGGTGGACGAGCAGGGGGATGTCCTCGCGCCGCTCCTTGAGCGGCGGGAGGAGCACCGTGAACACGTGGAGCCTGAAGAAGAGGTCCTCCCGGAAGCGGCCGTGGCGGATCTCCTCCTTGAGGTCCCGGTTCGTGGCGCAGATGACGCGGACGTCCACCTCGACCTCGCCGCGCCCGCCGAGCCGCCGGATCTTGCGCTCCTCGAGGACGCGCAGGAACTTCGCCTGGAGCTCGAGGGGCAGGTCGCCGATCTCGTCGAGGAAGAGCGTGCCGTTGTGGGCGAGCTCGAAGTTGCCGAGCCGGCGCTGGTCGGCGCCGGTGAAGGCGCCCCGCTCGTACCCGAACAGCTCCGACTCGATGAGCGTGGCGGGGATGGCCGAGCAGTTGAGGGCGACGAACGGCTTCTCCTTGCGCGGCGAGAGGTTGTGGATGGCCCGCGCCACCACCTCCTTGCCGGTGCCGCTCTGGCCGGTGATGACGACGGAGGCGTTCGAGGGGGCGACCTTCTTCACGAGGTCGAACACCCGCTGCATCGCCGGGCCCGAGCCCACGACGTCCGTGCCCGGGGCGAGCGCGGCGAGGCGCCGCCGCAGGAGCTGCACCTCGCGCATCGTCTCCTTCTTCTCGAGCGCGCGCTCGAGGACGATGCGCAGCCGCGGCACCTCGAGCGGCTTCTCGATGAAGTCGTAGGCGCCCTCCTTGATGGCCTGCACCGCGGTCTGGATGGTCCCGCGGCCGGTGAGGAGCACCACCGGGCACTCGGGCAGCTCCGCCCGCAGCGCCCGCAGGAGCCACAGACCGTCCATGTTGGGCATCACGAGGTCGGTCAGGATGACGTCCGGGTGCCACTCGATCGCGCGGCGCAGCGCCTCGGTGCCGTCGCTCGCGCTCTGCACGTCGTAGCCCCAGCGCTGCGTCAGCTCCGCCAGGGCGTCGCGGCTGTCGGCCTCGTCGTCGACGATGAGGATGCGATATCTCATGGCCGGTCGTTCCTGGGCAGCGCGAGCGAGACCCGCTCGAGCCCGTCGCGTCGCTCGTGCGCGAACTCGCCGCCGAGCGCCTTCGCCGCCGCGGCGGCGACCTCGCAGTAATACCCGAGCGCCGGGTCGGGGTCACCCGCGGCGTGCTCGAGCTCGAGCGCGGCGAGCTCCCCGCGGGCCTCCGCGCGTATGGCGAGCCGTCCCCCGTCGGGCGTCTCTGCGAGCGCCCGGGTGACGAGCCCGAGGGCGAGCCGCGCGACCCTCCCGGGATCGCAGGAGGTGCGGACGGCTCCCGACGCGGCGTCCACCACGAGCTCGACGCTGCGCCGCCGCGCCTCGTGGGCCAGCAGGCTCGCGAGGTCCGCGACGAGCGCGCCGACGTCGGTGTACCCGAGCGGCGCCGACGGATTGGCCACGTCGACGAAGCGCCGGACGATCGCGTTCACGCGCCCGATCTGGTCGAGCAGCGCGCGGAGGTGCGACGCGGCGGTCCCGCTCGCGTCGGCCGAGCTCGACAGCTTGTCGCCGAGCAGCGCGATCTGGAGCGACATCGCGTTCAGCGGGTTCTTGATGTCGTGGGCGATGCCCCCGGCCACCCGCCCCATCCCCTGGGAGCGCATGGCGTGCTCGAGCCACTCGTCGAGCTCCCCGGCGCGGGCGACGAGGAGCACGCCGCCGTCGGCGGCCACGCGCTCGAGCTCGGTGGTCGTGCCGTCGGCGCGGCGCAGGCGCAGGGTGGAGGGGCCGTCGCCGGCGAGCAGCGCCCGCAGCTCCGGCTCGGACTCCGCGCGCGCCCGGAGCGCGCCCGTCGGATCGCCGGCGGGGAGCGCGAGCCGGGAGAGGAAGCCGGCGTCCGCGGCGACGACGGCGCCCGAGCGATCGACGAAGGCTGCGCCACCCGCGAACGGCTGCATTCGATGAGGTCTCCGAGGCCGGGACCTGAGATGCGTCGCCCGCCGCCTTATTTCAAGCCTTGCCGCAACATAGCCTACACTGCGGAGCAGCCGTGGCCCCCTCGACCCGTTCCGCCCTCGCGATCTTCCTCGCTTTCGCCCTGGCCGCCTGCGCCTCGGCGGGGCGCGCCCCGTCCGCGGCCCCGCCCGGGCCGGCCCCGGCCGCGGCCCCGCCCTCGCTCCCCGCGCACGGCGGCGCCCTCGCGCCCGCGCCCGCGCCGCCGTCGAGGCGCCGGTTCGCGCCGTCGCCCGGGTCACCCTCGCCGCGGTCGGCGACGTGCTCATGCACGAGGCCGTGAAACGGAGCGCCGCGGTGCACGGCCGGGGCGCGCCCGACGCTGGGTTCTCCTGGCTGTTCGCGCCGATCGCCGACCTGCTCGGGGCCGCAGACCTGACGTTCGCGAACCTCGAGACGCCCATCGCGCCCGAGGCCTCCGCGGGCACCCGCGAGTACGTGTTCAACGCGCCGCCGGAGGTCGTGTCGGCGCTCCTGCGCGCCGGCGTCGACGTCGTGTCCGTCGCGAACAACCACGCCTTCGACCAGGGGCGCCCGGGCTTCGAGGAGACGCTGCGCCGGCTCGAGGCGGCCGGGATGAAGGCCGTGGGGGCGGGCCCCCCGGATCGGGCCTCCGGGCCGATCCTCGTCGAGGCGAACGGCCTCACCGTCGCGTTCCTCGGCTTCGCCCACTTCTTCAACCAGGACGGCAACGCGTGCCCGCCGGCGCGGACCTCCTCGTGCCTCCAGGCGGCGACGCTCGACCCGGACCGCGCCGTCGCGGCCGTGGCCGCGGCGGCGGGCTCGGCGGACGCCGTCGTGGTGTCGCTGCACTGGGGCGTCGAGTACGCGCAGCAGCCGCGGGCGGCGGACGTCGAGCTCGCGCACCGGCTCGCGGACGCGGGCGCCCTCGTCGTGCTCGGGCACCACCCCCACGTGCTCCAGCCCATCGAGCTGTACCGCCGCGCCGACGGCCGCACCGCCGTCATCGCCTACTCGCTCGGGAACTTCGTCTCGAACCAGTCGCGCAGGTACGTGCACGGCGTCACGCCGGACGCGGTCGCCGCGACGCGGGACGGCGCCCTCCTCCGCGTCGCGCTCGCGCGGCGCGACTACGGGCGCGGCGTCGCCCGCGTCGAGGTCGACGGCGCCGACTTCGTGCCGCTCTGGACCGAGAACGACACCGCGGAGATCGACGCCCGGGCCGAGCCGGGGCGCCGCCCGGCGATCCGCGTGGTGGCGATCGATCGCGCCCTCGCCGCGGTCCGCGCCGAGCTCGCGCGCCTCCCGGATCCCGTCCCTCCGGAGTCGCAGGGCCGCTTCATCGCGCTGCGGGACCGCGAGGCGCTGCTCCTCGCGCGCCGCGCCGCGATCGCCGGCGTCCTCGGGGAGGACCTCGTGCGCGCGGTCGAGCCCGCCCCGCCCGCGAGCGCGGCCGTCACTCCCCCCGCGGCGCGGTGATGGCGCGCGCGTGCCCGGTGTCCGAGGGCGAGACGTCCGGCTTCGGCGGGACCTCGAGCTCGACGAGCTCGATCCCGAGGCGCTGGGCGTACTCGAAGATCCTGTTGTCCCGGTAGAACTCGCCGAACACGATCCGCCGGCAGCCGGCGTTCGCGATGAGCTTGAAGCAGGGCCAGCACGGCGACGCCGTGGTGTAGATGCTCGCCCCCTCGATCGCGACCCCGTTCTTCGCCGCCTGGATGATGGCGTTCGCCTCCGCGTGGACGGTCGCGACGCAGTGACCGTCCTCCATCATGTGGCCGGCCTCCGTGCAGTGCGGCAGGCCGCGGATGGACCCGTTGTAGCCGGTGGAGAGGATGGTCTTGTCCCGGACGAGCACCGCGCCCACGTGCTTGCGGTCGCAGGTCGCGCGGGTCGCCACCACCCGCGCGATGTTCATGAAGTACTCGTCCCAGCTGACGCGCGTGTCCATCCGTCCTCCTCGGGTGCGCGCATCCTACCCCACGGGGCCGACGCGACGCCCGGCGGCCGGAGGCATTAACATCGGGCATGGTCCGCGTCCTGCTCGCCCTCGCCGCCTCGCTCGCCGCCCTGTCGGCGGCGGCCCAGACCGCCCCCGCGCCGCGGGCGGAGCCCCTCCCCACGCCGCGGGCCGCCGCGGGGCCCGCCGCCGCCGAGCCGCCCCCTTCGGTCCCCGCGAAGCCGGTGCTCCCCCGCGGCGCGGTGCTCGAGGAGGTCTCCGGCACCGTCCGCGAGCTCGATCGCGGGACGTACCAGCTCGCGGTGGACACGCCCGCGGGTCCGGTGACCCTGTCGCTCGACCGGAACACCATGGTCTACACGGCGGCCGGCCTCGCGACCGTGCTCGACGTGAAGCCGGGCGCGCAGATCCGCGCCGGGCGCAACGCCGACTTCCTCGCCTACTGGGTGCAGGTGCGCAGCCCCGCGAAGCAGGAGCCGCCCTCGACGCCCGGCCAGGGGACGGGCCCCGCGGGCGGCGGCAGCGCCCCGGCGGCGGAGGGCGGCGGGACGGGGACGACGCCCGCGCCGTCGGCGACCGGCGTCGCGCCGGGGAGTGCGCCGGGCGGCGCGCCTCCCCGCTGACGCCTGAACGACAGTTCGAGATTCGCGATCACCTTCGGTGTCGCGAATCTCGCTGCCGTTCAGGCGAGATCTCACGGGGCTGCGCCCCGCCCCGTCGAGCAGAGCTCGCCGGGGCCCCACCCTGCTCGCCGGGTCCCGTGCGCCGCCGCGAGCGGCTGCGCCGCTTCCGCGGCGGCGCCCCGGCGGGCGAGCTTCGCTCGCCTGTTCACGACTCACGCAGGCTCGCCCGTTCAGAACCGGGGCGCGCTCGGCGTCGCGACGGCGCCGCGCGTCCGCGGCTGCTCCTCCACCAGCCGGCCGAGGCCGTTCTCCGCCAGGAAGCGGCGGATCTTCGCGGCGGGCGCGACGAAGGTCTCGCCGGGCATCGGCACGTCGAAGGCGTACTGCTCCTCCTCCTTGCCGAACGCGACGCGCGCCGTGCGGTAGCCCTCGACGAGGCCGACGAGCCGGCCCCGGGGGACGTCGAACACCCCGCCCCCCGAGCTGCCGTAGCCGATCGCCGCGTCCGTCTTCATGGCCTTGGGCGCGCGGTCCGCGGCGGCGTTCTCCGCGAAGTCGTACTCGACCTGCGAGACGATGCCGGCGGCGACCGAGAGCCCCTTCCCGAAGGGCGCGCCGATCACGACGAGGTCGTCGCCGAGCTCGAGCCCCTCGTCGGCCGCGAGCGGGGTCACGGGCAGCTCGCCCGGCACCTCGAGGACCGCGATGTCGGCCTCCGGCACGCGGCCCCGCGCCTTCACGACGGCGACGAGCGGTGCCCCGCCTCCCCCCGGCAGCACGCGCACCTCGACCGGCGCCTTCCAGGAGGGCGCCGGATCGACCACGTGCGCGTTCGTGAGGACGTAGGTGCGGCCGCCGTCCCTCGCGAAGGCGATGCCCGAGGCGCTGCGCACCACCTCGCCCGCCGCGGCGATCTGGAGCCGGACCGCGCTCGGGAAGACCTTCTGCACGGTGGCCGCGCGGGGATTTCCCGGGCGCCCCGGCGAGGCGCCGAGGAGCGGGGCGGCGGTGAGGACGAGGCCCGCGGCGAGCGCGGCGCCTCCGAGGCTCGTGACGAGTCGGGAGCTGGGCACGTGGGTCGAACGGTGGAGCCCCGGGGCCCTATTCCCGGGGGGCCTGCCCGGCAGGACGGAGCGCGCACGCCGGCCCACCCGCACGCACCGCGAGCGGGCGTGCGGGCGCCGGCCTCCACGGCAACGGGCCGCCGTAGTACCCTCGGCGCGATGGCCCCGCTCTCCTCCGACGCGATCATCGGCATCGACCTCGGCACGACCAACTCGTGCGGGGCCGTCGCGTACGGCGACGGCGACGTGAAGCTCATCCCGCACAAGGGCGGCGACACCACCTTCCCGTCGATCTACGCCATCGACGACAAGGGGAACGAGCTCCTCGGGCACGAGGCGAAGCGCCAGTGGCAGCTCAACCCGCGGAACACCCTCTACGCGACCAAGCGGCTCATCGGCCGCACGCCGCGGGACGGCGTGGTCGAGGCGGTGCAGCGGACCGTCCAGTACCGCGTGCGCGCGGGCGGCGAGAACGACGTGGTGGTCGACTGCCACGGGCGCACCCTGCGCATCGAGGAGATCAGCTCGAAGATCCTCGCGCGGATCCGCGACGTCGCCTCCGACCACCTCGGCTTCCGGGTCGAGCGCGCCGTCGTCACGGTGCCCGCCTACTTCAACGACCGGCAGCGCCAGGCGGTGAAGGAGGCCGGCGCCGCCGTCGGCCTCGACGTGGTGCGGATCATCAACGAGCCCACCGCCGCCGCGCTCGCCTACGGCCTCGGCAAGCGGCTCCAGGAGCGCGTCCTCGTCTACGACCTCGGCGGCGGCACCTTCGACGTGTCGATCATCGACATCCGCGACCGCGTCTTCGAGGTGAAGGCCACCGGCGGCGACATCTTCCTCGGCGGCATCGACTTCGACAACGCGATCATCGCCCACGTGCTCGAGGCCTTCCGCCAGAAGCACGGGATCGACCTCTCCGCCGACCCGGTCGCGATGCAGCGGATCAAGGACCTCGCGGAGCGGGTGAAGATCGACCTCTCCTCCCGCGCCGAGGCGCCCTTCTCGATCCCGTTCATCACGATGACGCCGCAGGGGCAGCCGCTGAACCTCGACCTCCGGTTCGACCGCGCGCTCCTCGAGGGCCTCACGGGGGCGCTCGTCGACCGGACGCTCGAGATCACCCTCCAGGTGATGGCCGACGCGGGCGTGTCGCCGCGCGACGTCGACGAGGTGATGCTCGTCGGGGGCCAGACCCGGATGCCGATCGTCCAGGACAGGCTCACGAAGCTCTTCGGCAAGGCGCCTTCAAAGGCGGTCCACCCGGACGAGGCGGTCGCCATCGGCGCCGCGCTCTACGGCTGGTCGCTCCGCGAGGCCTCGGACCTGAAGCTCCAGCTCCTCGACGTCATCCCCATGGCGATCGGGATCGAGCAGGCGGGGGGCACGATGCACGTGGTCTTCCCCCGCAACGCGTCGATCCCGAACGCCCGCGCGGTCGCGGCGACGAACTCGATCGACGGTCAGAGCGAGCTCGTGGTCCGCATCTTCCAGGGCGACCGGCCCCGCACCGCGGAGAACGAGCTGCTCGGCGAGTTCACGTTCAGCGGCGTGCGGCCCACCCGCACCGGCGAGACGCGGCTCGAGATCCTGTTCGAGGTCAGCGTCGAGGGGATCCTGACGATGAGCGCGAAGGACCTCGACACCGGACGGCAGATGAAGACCACCGTCCGGGTCGCGGCGTCCTGAGAGATCCGAGGTGGCTCCGACCCGGCCCGGCTGCGCCCCGGCGGGCTCGCTCGCTCGCTCGCCGTCAGGGGCGATCGCCCCGGCGCGACGACCCCCGGTCGCCGCCGCGGTCGCCGCGGCCTCCGCCGCCACCGCCGCGGGAGGGCGCGGGCCCCGAGGAGCCGCCGCCGCGCGACTCGGGCCGCCAGCCCGGGTTGGAGCGCTCGCCGCCACCGCCGCCGCGCTGCTCGCCGTTGCCGCCCGTCCAGCCGGGGGGCGCCGCCGAGCCACGGCCGCGTTCCTCGCCGCGGGCGGCCGGAGGCGCGCCGCCGTCGCGACCGCCGCGGCCCGGAGCGGGCGCCACGCCGGGGCCGCGCCCCTCGCCGCGGGCGCCGGGCGGGTAGCCGCCGTCACGGCCCCGGCCCGGCGGAGCCCAGCCCTCGGGCCCGCGGCCGCCGGCGCCGCGCGGCGCGGAGGAGCGCGCATCGGGACGGAAGACCGAGATCTCGCCGGGCCGCGCCCGGGCGCCGGGCGAAGGCGCCGCGACGATCCGGGCGGGCGTCAGGGCACGGCCGGTGCGTTCGGCGATGAGCCGCGGCGCCGGGCCACCCCAGGCGAGGGCGGGCGCCGGCGCGGGCCGGCCGGCCGCGGGGCGCGGCGCCGGGCGCGCAGGCGACGGCGCGGTGGAGTGGTACCAGCGGCGCGCGTAGCTCGGGGCGTACGCGACGGTGTAGACGGGGATCGACACGAACCGCCCGGTCGGGACGAAGGTCCACCAGAAGTCGACGAAGGGGTACGCGGTCACGTAGACCGAGAGCCCGGGCGCGAGCGGCGCCCAGCCGATGACGTCGCCCGAGGTCCGCCACGAGACCCACGCCGGCGCCCACTCGTACCCCGGCACCCAGACCCAGCCGTAGTACGGGTCGTGCGCCCACCGCCCGTAGTGGTACGCCGCCCAGCCCCAGGGCTCGTCGGACACCCAGAGCCAGCCCTCGGTCGTCCACTCCCAGCGGCCGTAGTAGTAGGGGCGCCAGCCCGCGGCGACCCGCGGCCGCCACGCGCGGCCGTAGCTCCCGGCGACGACCCACTCGCCGTAGGAGGACAGCGGGCGCTCGAAGGTCTCGAACGACACGGAACCCGGGCCGCCCATCTCGACGGAGACGTCGTAGTCCGGGCGGTCGTACGACCCGTCGTCGGTGTAGTCCTCGGTCCACTCCCGCTCGTCGGCCCGGGCGGCGGTCGGGGCGAGGGAGACGATGGCGAGCAGCGCGATCCAGCTTCGGGGCGTCATGACGCACCTCCGAACACTCGAATAGCAAGAGCAATGCCCGAACAAACGCCCGTGCGCACGCACTTTTTCGCGCGGCGCGGGGGCGCGGACGGTCACAGTGTGCGGAGGCTTCACCCGGTCACGGACCCGCCGGGCGGCCGAGGGCCCGCGCGGGGCGGGCCGGCCCGGCGAGGGTCAGGCGAGCTTCTTCTCCTTCTCGAAGGAGAGCAGCGGGGGCTCCTTGTTCACGATGACGCCCTCGGTGATCTTGCACTCCTTCACGCCTTCCCGGTACGGCACGTCGTACATGATGTCGAGCATCGCCTGCTCGAGGATGGCGCGCAGGCCGCGGGCGCCCGACTTGCGGCGCATCGCCTCGCGGGCGGTGGCCCGGAGCGCCTCCTTCGTGAAGGAGAGCTTCACCTTCTCGAGCTCGAAGAGCTTCACGTACTGCTTCGTGAGCGCGTTCTTCGGCTGCGTGAGGATGGTGACGAGGTCCTCCTCGGAGAGGTCGGCGAGGGTGGCGATGATGGGCAGCCGGCCCACGAACTCGGGGATCATCCCGAACTTCACGAGGTCGGAGGGCTCCACCTTGGCGAGCAGCTCGCCGAGGCTCGCCTCCTCCTTGCGCTCGATCTTCGCCCCGAAGCCGAGCCCCTTCACGCCGACGCGGCGCCGGATGACCTGCTCGAGCCCGCAGAACGCGCCGCCGACGATGAAGAGGATGTTGCCGGTGTCGACCTGGATGTACTCCTGCTGGTTGTACTTCTTGCCCCCCCGGGGGGTGACGTTCGCGCGCGTGCCCTCGATGATCTTGAGCAGGGCCTGCTGCACGCCCTCGCCGCCCACGTCGCGGGTCGGCGACGGCGTGTCGCCCTTGCGGGCGATCTTGTCGATCTCGTCGACGTAGACGATGCCCCGCGCGGCCTTCTCCACGTCGTAGTCGGCGTTGTGGAGGAGGTTCTGGATGATGTTCTCGACGTCCTCGCCGACGTAGCCGGCCTCGGTGAGGCTCGTCGCGTCGGCGATCGTGAACGGCACGTTCAGGAAGCGCGCCAGCGACTGCGCGAGCAGCGTCTTCCCGGAGCCGGTCGGGCCGATGAGGAGGATGTTCGACTTCTGGAGCTCGACGTCCTCGACGCCGGCGCGCGCCTGGCCGGGCCGCTGGGGCCGGGCGGGCTTCTTCGAGTAGACGCGCTTGTAGTGGTTGTAGACGGCGACGGAGAGGACCTTCTTCGCCTTGTCCTGCCCCACGACGTAGTCGTCGAGGAAGCTCTTGATCTCGGCGGGGGTGGGCAGCGACACCGCCGGGCGGCCCTCGTCGCGCTCCGCCTCCTCCGCGATGATGTCGTTGCACAGCCGGATGCACTCGTCGCAGATGTAGACGGTGGGCCCGGCGATGAGCTTGCGAACCTCGCGCTGCCCCTTCCCGCAGAAGGAGCACGAGAGGTTTCCGTGGTGGTGCTCTTTGCGGCTCACGCTTTCCCTCGCCCGCCGGATGTTACCACCAAAAAGGGCCCCCGCGATTCCCGGGACGCGCCTCGAACATAACCAGCCGGGAGCCGCACCGCTCCTGCAACGCCCGGGGCGTCCACCTCAGGGGGATCGGGGCTCCCCGCCCGCGAGCGCCTCGAGCTCCCCGGCGAGCTCCGCGGCGCGCTGCGCCAGGGCGCGCGGCACCGCGCCGTCCTCCCGGCACGCCGCGGCGAGTCGCCGGGCGAGCGTCGTGAGCCGCTCGAGCCGCTCCGCCTTGCGCGGCGAAGGCGCGGGGGGCGGCGGGCCGAGCTTCTCCGTGAGCAGCCGGTTCACCGCGGCCGCGCTGGGGGGCCGATCGAGCACCTCGTCGCGCAGCTCGCGCCAGCTCGCGTCGGTGAGCCGCCCCGCCGCCTCGGCGCGCGAGAGCACCTCGATGACCTCGAACGGCGGGGCCCGCGGCTCTCCGCGCGCGCGGGCGAGGTCCGGCTCGTGCCGCTCGAGGAAGCCGAAGCTCGCCGTGAGCTTCTCGGCGGTGGCGGGACGGATGAGCAGCTCCTTCGCGCAATAGCGATCGAAGCTCGGGTAGCCCCACTCGCGCCACAGCGACTCCCGCTTCACCTCGCACAGCAGGCGCCCGAGCTCCACCCAGGCGGCCTTGAAGCGGCGGGCGCCGTCGAGGACCCGGCGGCGGACGGAGCCCTCGGGCAGGTCCTCGGCCCGCGCCGCGAGCTTCTCGGCCGACGAGGTCACCGGCCGATCCCGAACGCGAGGGACACGGTCGGACGCTGCCCGGGGAAGGGATCGAAGCGCCAGCCGGCGAGGGCGGCCACGAGGCAGTCCTTGAGCGGGCCGGCGCGGAAGCGCGGCTCGTCGATCCAGAGCTGGACCACGCGGCCGTCGTTCGCGATGGCGAACTCGATGGGGACCTCGCCGCGGAAGTCGGGCGAGCGCTCCGCCTCGGCCTTGAAGCAGGGCGCGAGGGTCCGCTGCTGCCGCCCGACCACCGCCTCGATCTTCCGCTGGTCGAACTGCACCTCGACGATCTCTCCGCCGTCCACCTCGCCCTGGGGCGCGCTCCCCGCGCCGGCGGCGGGGCGGGGGGCGCGGCGACGCCGCGCGCCGCGGTCGCCGTCGGGCGCGTCGAGCGGCACCTCGACGAGGTCGTCCGCCTCCCCGCGGTGCGCGACGCCCACGCGGGCGGCGGAGGCGATGCGGACGCCGGCGCCGAAGTCCTCGAGGAGCGCGCTCGTCTCGCCGGCGCGCCGCGTGAAGAACAGGACGCCGCCCACCGCGGCCGCCACGAGGAGGAGCGCGGCGATCGCCCCGCCGATCGCGCGGCGGCGGTTGCGGCGGGCCCTGAGGAGGCGGGCCCCGGTGACCTCGCGCTCCACGCGCAGGCCGGCCTCGGCCTTCTTCGCGTGCACGAGGAAGGCCGGGACCTGCGCGAGCGGCCGCCAGGCGCCGTCGCCGCTCGAGATCGGGGTCGCGCCGTCGATCTCGCCGCGGTACAGCATGGCGGCCAGGCCGCGCGAGTCGACCGGGCCGAACACCTGCCCGGCCCGGCGGAACAGCCACTCGCCGCCCTCGAGGCGGGGATCGTCGTGGAGGAACCTCTCGTCGGTGCGCGCGGCCATCGGGTGCGGGATACTTAGCACGACGTGGAAAGACGCTTCTACGCCATCGAGATCGCCTACGACGGCGGCGCCTTCCGCGGCTTCCAGCGCCAGCCCGGCCTGCCCACCGTGCAGGCCGCCCTCGACGCCGCGCTCGCGGCGCAGGGCGTGCGCGCCACGCTCGCCGTCGCGGCGCGGACCGACGCCGGCGTGCACGCGGCGCGGCAGGTGGTGAGCTTCGCGGCGCGCGCGGCGCTCGACCCGGAGGCGCTCCGCCGCGGGCTCAACGCCGCGCTGCCCGAGGGGATCCTCGCCCTCGCCGCGCACCGCGTCGCGCCCTCCTTCCACGCGCGCAACACGGCCGTCTCTCGCACCTACGTCTACCTCGTGGGCGCGCCGCCGCCGGAGGGGCTCGCCCGCTACGCGTGGGCGCTGCCCGACGCGCGCGCGTTCCCCGCGCTCGCCGGGGCTCGCCTCGACCCGGCGGCGATGCGCGCCGCGCTCGCCTTCGCGGTCGGGACCCACGACTTCCTCGGCTTCGCCCGACCCGGCGAGCAGCGCGGCACGGTGCGCAGCGTGACGCGCGCCGAGGTCCACTCCGCCGCGTGGGCGCCGCTGCACGCCGTCGTGCTCGAGGGGCGCGGCTTCCTGCGCGCCATGGTGCGCAACCTCGTCGGCACCGCGGTCGCCGCGGGGCTCGGCCTCGCGCCGCCGGAGGTCGTCCGCGACCTGCTCGCGGCCCGGGGGCGATATCGCGGCGTGCGGGCCCCGGGCTGGGGGCTCACGCTCGCGGCGGTGGGCTACCCGCCGGATACGCTGCCGCCCCCGGCGCCGCCGGGATGACCCCGGCCGGTCCGCGCTCGACGACCACGCGGACGAGCCGGATCCGACCGAGCACCGCGCGGGGCGGTGCCGCCGGGGCTGCCTCTTTCGGGGAAATCCCCGCGATCACATCGCGCTCCCGGCGGTTCCTTCCGACGGCAGGTGGCCGTACTTCGCGAGCAGGTCGGCGACGGCCTCGCGCAGGTAGTCCGACTGGCGAACCCGGGTCTTCTTCGCGAGGTTGCGCAGCTCGGCGGCAAACGCCGGGGGCAGCCGGATCAGCATGGGCTCGAGGCGGTTGTTCGGATTCTGGGAGAGCGTCGGGGCGAACTCGAGAGCGGTTTCCATGTAGGCTCCTTGCGACAGATGACTACGATCGACTACGTTTGCCTACACGCTACCACTCGATATTCGGCTCGCAAGAAAGTGACCTTCCGGCCGTTTTCTTGACGGGAGCCGGGGCGGAAGACCCCGGCGGGGCGGGATCAGGGAAGGTCGAAGCGCAGCTGGGCGCCGAGCGAGACGGCGAAGGACGCGACGCGCGCCTCGCCGAACGCGGTCGCGAAGCTGCCCGCGACGAAGAGCCCCGCCGCTCGCGAGAGGTCGTACTGGAAGCCCAGCCCGACGAGCGGGCCGACGGCGAGCCGCGAGCGGAGCGGCGCCCAGACGCCGACGTCGAAGAACGTCTTCGCCTCGTCGGTGCCGAAGTAGGCCCGGTAGCGGGCGTCCGCGGCGAGGAGCACGCGCTCCCCGGCGGGATCGTCCTGCGACCGGAGCGCCACCGTCGCGCCGACGAGGAGCTCGTCCCCCTCCCCCGAGACGTCCAGCCCCCACCCGGCGCGGAGGGACGGCCGCCACGAGGAGGTGGACCCCCGGCCGCTGCGCGCGACCGTGTCGCGCGCCACGAGCGCCTCGAGCGTCGGGCCGTGCGTGTCGCGGTGGTCGAAGCGCGGCTCGAGCGCGGCCCCCAGGCCCGGGACGAGGAGCGCGGCGAGGGCGAGGGCGCGCACGTCGCGCTACCCGGGCACCACGGGCAGCGCGATCCCGGCGACCTCGTTCATCCGGCCCGAGCGGAAGGGCTCGAGGTCGAGCGCGGCGATCCGGAACCCCGCGCCCTTGACCGCCCGGGCGACGTCCGCCCGTCGCGCGAACGCCGCGTCGAGCTCCGCCTCGCCGATCTCCACCCGGCCGATGTCGCCGTGGTGCCGCACGCGCAGGTCGCGGAACCCGAGCGCGCGCACCGCGGCCTCGGCGCGCTCCACCTGGGCGAGCCGCTCCGGCGTGACCGGCGTGCCGTAGGGGATGCGCGAGGCGAGGCAGGCCATCTGCGGCTTGTCCCAGGTGGGCAGCCCGTACGCCTGGCTCCAGGCGCGCACCTCGTCCTTCGTGAGCCCCGCCTCCGCGAGCGGCGAGCGGACGCGGCCCTCCTCGGCGGCCCGGTGGCCCGGCCGGTGGTCGCGCCGATCGTCGGCGTTGAAGCCGTCGAGCACGGCGGCGATCCCCTCGGCGCGCGCCGTCTCGTCGCACAGCCGGTAGAGCTCGCGCTTGCAGTGGTAGCAGCGGTCCTCGGGGTTCGCGACGTAGCGCGGGTCCTGCTGCTCGAGGCTCTCCCGCTCGAGGTGCCGCACGCCGAGGCTCGCCGCGAGCCGGCGCGCCTCCTCGCGCTCGGCGCGCGGGACGGCGGGCGAGTGCGCGGTGAGCGCGAGCGCGCGCGGGCCGAGGACCTCGGCGGCGACCGCGAGCACGAAGGTGGAGTCCACGCCGCCCGAGAACGCGACCAGCGCGCTGCCGCAGGCGGAGATCGCCTCCTTCATGCGCGCGAGGCGGGGCGCGGAGGTCCGGCGCAGGGGCTCGAGCTCGACGAGGCTCATGGCGGCGCACTTATAGCGCCGGCGCCGGTCGCCGCGCCAGCGCGGGCGCGCTCGCCCCCGCTAACGACGCTTCGAAGGCTTCGCGGTGCGCGCCGCCACCTTGCGCGGCGCCTTGCGCGCGGCGCTCTTCGCGCGCCCCTTGCCGCGGGGAGCGGCCTTCGCCTTCGCCTTGCCGCGCCGCGGGCGGAGGCCGCCCGTCAGGCGGCCGAACTCGGTCGGGCCGACGTACTTCAGATCCACGAGCGCCTGGAACACGCGGGTCGCGGCCTCGCCGACCGGCAGCTGATCCGTGTGCACCGTCACGTCGGCGTGGCCCGGCGGCTCGTACGGCACGTCGACGCCGGGGACCTGCTGGAGCTCGCCGGCGAGGGCTCGCTTGTAGATGCCCTGCGGATCGCGCTCCTGCAGCTTCTCCATCGAGCAGTCGAGGAAGATCTCGACGAACCGCCGCGCCTCCTTGCGGAGCTGCTCGCGCGCCTCGCGGTACGGCGAGAGCGCGGCCGCGATCGCGACGCCGCCGGAGCGCATCACGGCCTTCGCGACGAAGCCGAGGCGGCCGACCGCCTTCGCGTGATCCTCCTTGGAAGCGCCGAGCCCGCCGAGGAGCACCGCGGCGGCGCCGTTCTCGTCGAGGAGCTCCACGTGGCGGCCCGCGGCGGCGAGGCGCGTGGCGAGGTGAGCGGCGAGCGTGCTCTTGCCCGCCCGATTCATCCCGGTGAGCCAGATCACGAAGCCGTTGCCCTGCTGGGTCTCCATCCGTCCTCCGGCTCCTCGCCTCGCTGTGGAGGCGCGCGTCGAAAACCGACGATTAGCGTGGCAGTATACCGCGCCTGCCGCCGGTAGCCAAATCGCCGCCGGAGGGCGATATCGCCGATTGCCCCGTGTTTACCGAGACTTCCGCCGGAGCGGCCTTCTCTGAGGGTCAATCGTCCGACGGCGCCGCGGGCGGCGGCGACGCCTGCCCGGCGGATTGCGGCGTCGCGCGGCGCGGGTCCTGCCCGCAGGCGCAGCCCGCGAGCCGCGCGGTGGGGCGCGCCGTCGCGACGCCGCGCACGAGGTCCACGCGCCGGCCGGCGAGGACCCCGGGGAAGGCGACGAGCTGGACGAGCTCCGCCGCGGCGAGCGCCGACAGCGCCGCCACGCCGGCCGCGGGCGGGCGCCCGGGCCCCGAGAGGGAGCGGGCGCAGGCGTAGCAGGGGGCGTTCGCCGGGACGGAGATCACCGCGCCGCCCTCCGCGTCCGCCTCGAGGACCACGTGCGGGAGCCCGGCGCGGCGCGCGGCCTCCGCGGCGGCGAGCGCCTGGGCGGTGGAGGCGGCGGCGACGAACGCGGCCGTCGGAACGCCGCCCGTCGGGTACCGCTCCACCGCGACGAAGCGGGAGAGCGCGCCGAGGGCCGCGCACGCCGCGTCGGCCCGCGGCGTCCCGAGGGCCGCGGGAGGGAAGACCCAGCCCTGGAGATCCGCCGGCGCGACGGGCGCGGGGTCGTCGAGCCAGAGCCGCCCCACGCCGGCCTGCACGAGGTACACGAGCCCGGGCGTCGCGGTGGGGCCGAGGCCGACCGCGCGCACCGTCGCCGCGGCGAGCCGCTCCTGCGCGCGCTCGCCGAAGGAGGGCACGAGGAGCTGCCGCGCGAAGCGCGCGACGCGCTCGTCCGTCAGCGGCACGGCGTCCCCTCCCCCCTCAAGCCGGCTCCTCCGCCGCCGCGCCCTTCTCGACGAGGACGCGCAGCGCGCCCTCGCCGCCCGCGAGCGGCTCGACCCCGAAGACCCGGTGCCCCTCCTCCGCCGCGCTGCGCGGCACGCTCTCCGCCGGCTCGCCCGGGGAGAGCCACACCTCGAGCACCTCGCCGGGCGCGAGCCGCTCGAGCGCGATGCGCGTCTTCACGTAAGTGAGCGGGCACGCGAACGGGCGGAGGTCCAGGCGGGCGCGGGGGGCGGTCACGGCGGGCCTCCTCCGCGCGAGGAGGTCGCCTCGCAGGCGGCGGCCGGCGCGGTGGTGCCGAGCGGCTGGATCCCGGCGCAGGCGAGGCACCCGGCCCGCCTGCGGACGAGCACGAGCCGCGAGCGGGCCGTGCGGGCCTCGTACGTGTAGAGCCGCCCCTCGTACGCGCCGCGCTCGCCGCCGAGCAGCCGGAGCGCCTCGGCCGCCATGAGCGCGCCCGCGAACCCGGCGACGGGGCCGAGGATGCCCGCCTCGGAGCACGACGGCACCGACCCCTCGGGCGGCGGCGCCTCGAACAGGCAGCGCAGGCACCCGCCGAGCCCCGCCGGCGCGACCGTGAGGAGCTGGGCCGTGGTGCGCAGGACGCCGCCGTGGACGAGCGGCCGCCGCGCCCGGAGCGCCGCGTCGTTGGCGAGGAACTTCGTGGCGAAGTTGTCCGAGCCGTCGAGGACCACGTCCGCGGCGCGCACGAGCTCGACCGCGTTCGCCGCGTCGAACCGCTCGTCGCGGACCTCGAGCGCGAGCGCGGGGTGGAGGGCGCGGAGCCGCGCCGCCGCCGCGGCGGCCTTGCGCGCGCCGAGGTCGGCCTCCCCGAAGAGCGGCTGGCGGTTCAGGTTCGAGGTCTCGACCGCGTCGTCCTCGACGAGCACGATCCGCCCCACCCCCGCCGCGGCGAGGACGAGCAGCGCCGGGCCGCCGAGGCCCCCGGCGCCGACGACCAGCGCGGTCTTGCCGGCGAGCTCCATCGCGGGCTGGCCTATATCCCGCGCGCCCCGACCGGGCAAGCGGGCTCGGTCCCTCAGACGAGGAGCTGCCGCCCGTCGCGCGCAGCCTTCCAGAGCGAGGGGAGCGTCACGATTCCGTCGAGGCGCGCCGCGACCGCGGCCGGATCGAGCCCGGCGAGCCGCACCGCCGTGTCGCAGGCGACGACCTCGAGGCCGAGCTCGCGCCGCGCCTCCTCGAGCGTCTCCCGCAGCGGGGCGACCCGCGCGGCGGCGGCCTCCGGCGGCGCGCCCTCGTCGAAGCGCCCGTCGGCCCAGAGCCGCAGGGGCTCGAAGAAGAGCGCGACGGTGACGGCCTCGCCCATGGCCGCGGCGGTGACCGCGAGCGTGACCGCCTGGTAGCGGTCCGCCCACGCGCCGTGCTGGAGCAGCACCACGAGGCGGCCGGCGCTCACCGCTTGCCCCCGAAGAGCTTGCCGAGCAGGCCGCGCCGCTCGGGGGCCCGCCGCTCGGTGGGGGCGGCGTCGATGGGGCGCGCGCCCGGCGGCGCGGTCTGCGGATCGGCGATCTGCAGCGCCTCCCGCAGCGACTCGGGCGTGTGGACCGTGGCGAGCTGGACCGCGGTGACGCGGCCGGTCGAGAGGTCCTTCGCCGTCACGGTGAGGAGCCCCTCGGCGCCGACGGCGAGCTCGATGGACACGCGCGCGGCGCCGCGCGGCCGCGCCGGGAGGCCGCCCACGCGGAGGGTCCCGAGGTACTCGCACTCGGCGACCTTCTGCGAGTCGCCCTGGAAGACCTCCAGCTGCACCTCGGTCTGCCCGTCGCGCGAGGTCGCGTGCTCGTAGGCCCGCTTCGTGGGGAGCGCGGTGTTTCGGGGGAGCACCGTCACCATCCGGCCGCCGGGCAGCCCGATGCCGATGCCCATGGGGAGGGCGTCGATGAGGACCACCGAGTCGATGCGGCTCGAGGAGTCCGCGAGGAGCGCCGCGCCCAGGGCGACCGCCTCGTCGGGGTGGACCCCCTTGCTCGGCGGGCGGCCGAGCTCCTCGGCGATCCTGCGCCACACGAGCGGCATCCGGCTCTGGCCGCCCACGAGGAGCACGTCGTCGAGGTCCTTCGGGGAGAGGCTCTTCCTCGCGAGCACCTCCCGGCACACCGCGAGCGTGCGGTCGACCAGCCGCGCCGTCATCTTCTCGAGCTCGGCGCGCGTGACCTCCGCCCTGAGCTCGTACTCCGTGCCGTCCTCGCTGCGGCAGAGGTACGGCACGTGGGCGACCGCGGACTCGCGCGAGGAGAGCGCGACCTTCGTCTCCTCGGCCGCGTCCCGGATGCGCTGCCACACGACGCGGTCCGCGGGGGGGGCGAAGCCGTACCGCTCCTCGAACTTCCAGGCCAGGTGGTCCACGAGCTGGGCGTCGAAGTCCACGCCGCCGAGGAAGGTGTCGCCGCCGGTGGAGACGACCTCGTACACGTCGCCGCGGATCTCCAGGACCGACGCGTCGAAGGTGCCGCCGCCGAGGTCGTAGACGAGCACGCGCGCGTCGAGCCCCTTGCCGAACCCGAAGGCGAGGGCGGCCGCGGTGGGCTCGTTGACGATGCGCTCCACCTGCAAGCCGGCGAGCTTGGCCGCCTCGCGCACCGCGCTCCGCTGGTGGTCGTCGTAGTACGCCGGCACCGTCACGACGGCGCGCTCGACCTGCTCCCCGAGGGCCTGCGACGCCATCTCGCGGATCTCGCGGAGGATGAGGGCGGAGACCTGCTGGAGGGAGTAGTCGCGCCCCGCGAAGCGGACCGCCGCGGCGCCGTCCGGGGCCTCGACGATCTCGTAGTGGAAGCGGTCCCGGCAGGCCTGCACCGTGGGCGACGCGAAGGGGCGGCCGACGAGCCGCTTCGATCCGTAGACCGTGTGCTGCGGGTTCACGATCATCTGCGCCTTGGCCGCGTGGCCGACCAGCAGGCGCCCGTGCTCGTCGTACGCCACGATCGACGGGATGGTCCGGTGGCCCTGCTTCGACTGCAGGACGACCGCCTTCGCGCCGCGGGCCACCGCGGCGCAGGAGTTGGTGGTGCCGAGGTCGATCCCGATGACGTAGCGCCCGCGCCGCGCGGGGGCCGGCCCGCCCGCGGGCGACGGCGCCGCCCCCGCGCCCGGCGCGAGCGGCACGGCCGGTCCCCGCAGTCCGGGAGTGCCGGCCGGCGCCGGCCGCACGGCCGGTCCCCGGAGCCCGGGGGTGCCGGCCGGCCCCGGTGGCACCGCCGGCCCCCGCATCCCGGGGGTGCCGGCCGGCGCGGGCGCGCGCGCCGGAGGCGGCGGGCGCGCGGCCGGCGGGGGCGCGGGGGCGGCGGCCGGCGGGGCGGGGGCGCCGGGCTTCGGGAGCGGCGGCTCGTCGCTCCGCGCGGCGACGCCCCCGCGGGCGACGATCCGATCGACGAGGGCGCGGCTCTCGGCCGTGAGCTCGACGAACCGGATGCCCATCCCGGCCTCCCGCGCGGCCTCGCCGGGCCCCGAGGGCGGCGTCGTCCAGCGCACGATCCCTCGGCCGCGGATCACCGGCTCCCCGGAGTCGAGGGAGACGTCGAGCTGGACCTCGCTGCCGGGGGGCCGCGGATCGCGCGTGCGGACGAAGATGCCGCCCCGCGACACGTTCGCGCAGTAGCGCTCGACGAAGTCGTCCACCGATCCGTACGCGAGGCGGATCCTCAGCTCCGCCCCGACACGGGGCCCACTTCGCTTCTCGTCCCCCATCGCGTTTCATCGTACCTTTCGGGAGTCGGGGTAGCCAGCGGACGCCGCCCGGCGGGGAGTCCCCCGCCCTTGCGCCGAGCCGGGGCGCCAGAAACCTTGAAGCAGGCTCGAATCGGAGGTCTCCCGTGAAGAAGGCTCGGAGCATCGCCCCCGCGAAGGGGCGCCTCGCCGTCCTCGTCCCCGGCCTCGGCGCCGTCGCGACCACGCTCATCGCCGGTGTGGAGGCGGTCCGCCGGGGCATGGCGAAGCCCATCGGGTCGCTCACGCAGATGGCGACGGTGCGGCTCGGCAAGCGGACGGAGAAGCGGTCGCCGCCGATCAAGGAGCTCGTGCCGCTCGCGACGCTCGACGACCTCTGCTTCGGCGCGTGGGACGTCTTCCCCGACGACGCCTACGCCTCCGCCTGCCACGCCCACGTCCTCGAGCAGGACCTCGTGGACCGGCTCCGGGAGCCGCTCCAGGCGGTGAAGCCGATGCCGGCGGTGTTCTCGCCCGAGTACGTCCGCCGCCTCGACGGGCCGAACGTGAAGAAGGCGCCGAACAAGCGCGAGCTCGGCGAGGCGCTGCGCGAGGACATCCGCCGGTTCATGAAGGAGAACGGCTGCGCCCGCGGCGTCATGGTCTGGTGCGCCTCGACCGAGGTCTACCTGGAGCCGTCGGCGGTCCACGCCGAGCTCTCGCGCTTCGAGAAGGCGATGGCCGCGAACGACCCCGCCATCGCCCCCTCCATGATCTACGCGTGGGCGGCCCTGAAGGAGGGCATCCCGTTCGCGAACGGCGCGCCGAACCTCACCGTCGACATCCCCGCGCTGCAGCAGCTCGCGAAGAAGGAGGGCATCGCCCTCGCCGGCAAGGACTTCAAGACCGGCCAGACGCTCATGAAGACCGTGCTCGCCCCGATGCTCAAGGCGCGCATGCTCGGGCTCGAGGGCTGGTTCTCGACCAACATCCTCGGCAACCGCGACGGCGAGGTGCTCGACGATCCGGGCAGCTTCAAGACGAAGGAGGTCTCGAAGCTCTCCGTGCTCGAGCACATCCTGCAGCCGGACCTGTACCCCGACCTCTACGCCGGGTTCGAGCACAAGGTGCAGATCAACTACTACCGGCCCCGCGGGGACAACAAGGAGGGCTGGGACGCCATCGACATCGTGGGCTGGCTCGGGTACCCGATGCAGATCAAGGTGGACTTCCTGTGCCGGGACTCGATCCTGGCGGCCCCGGTGGCGCTCGACGTCGCGCTCTTCCTCGACCTCGCGCAGCGGGCGGGCCTCACCGGCATCCAGGAGTGGCTCTCGTTCTACTTCAAGAGCCCCATGGTCGGAGAGGGGCTCTACCCCGAGCACGACCTCTTCATCCAGCTCACCAAGCTCAAGAACACCCTGCGCCACGTCGCCGGCGAGGAGCTCATCACCCACCTCGGCCTCGACTACTACGGGAAGTGAACCGAACACGCCCGGGACTTGCGCCCGGCGGGCCGGCGAAGCATCCCAGCGGGGGAGGATCCCGTCATGGCCTACGTCGTCGCCGAGCCGTGCATCAAGTGCAAGTACACCGACTGCGTGGAGGTGTGCCCGGTCGACTGCTTCTACGAGGGGCCCAACTTCCTCGTCATCCACCCCGACGAGTGCATCGACTGCGGCGCCTGCGAGCCCGCCTGCCCGACGAAGGCGATCTTCCCGGAGGAGAGCCTCCCCACGAAGTGGACCGAGTACGTGGCGCTCAACAAGGACCTCTGCACCCGGTGGCCGAACATCACCGACAAGAAGGACCCGCTCCCCGAGGCGGACGCCTGGAAGGACAAGGAGGACAAGCGGAGCCTCCTCGAAGGCGCCTGAGCACGGCTGGAGGGCGCGCGGCGCGCTTGCGTGCGCGCCGGGCCTTTGCTAGAACCCGTCCCCGCTTCACGAAAAGCCCAGGTGGTGGAACTGGTAGACACACCATCTTGAGGGGGTGGCGCCGTAAGGCGTGCGAGTTCGAATCTCGCCCTGGGCACTCGAGGCAAAAAAGAAGGGGATCCGGCGCCCGCCGGGTCCCCTTCTCCGTTTCGGCACGCCGCCCGCGCGGGGCGGCGCCCGCTCGCCCGGCCTACCTGCCGGGCGCCGGGGGCGCGGCGGGCGCCTGCCCCGGCGCGGCGCCGGTGGGCGCCGCGGGCACCGGCGCGGCCGGCGCCTGGAACGGCGCGGGCGCGGTGGCCTCGCGCTCGATCTCGGACCCGGAGCGCGACGCCTGGTAGGCGAGCGTGAGCGAGGTCAGCATGAACACGGCCGCCGCGCCCGCGGTGATCTTGCCGAGGAACGTCTGCGCGCCGCGGCCACCGAAGACGGTCTGCGCGCCGGCGCCGCCGAAGGCGGCCCCCATGCCGCCGCCCTTCCCGGCCTGCAGGAGGATCACGAGGATGAGGAAGACGCAGACGATGACGTGGACGGCGGTGACGAGCGTGATCAACGGAGTGCACCTTTCATGACGGCGGCGAGGAAGTCCTTCGCCGTGGGTTGCTGGTCCCGCCTGGCGCGCCCTGGCGGCGGGGGTGCCTCTAGCCGAGTGCACCCTTCACGATGGCGAGGAAGTCCTTCGCCTTGAGGCTGGCCCCGCCGACGAGCGCGCCGTCGACGTCGGGCTGGGACATGAGCTCCGCGGCGTTCTCGGGCTTCACCGAGCCGCCGTACTGGATCCGGATCGCGTCGGCCGCGCCGCCCGCGAGCTCCCGGAGGATCTTCCGGATGGCGGCGTGGACCTCCTGCGCCTGCGCGGCGGTGGCGGTCTTGCCCGTGCCGATCGCCCACACCGGCTCGTAGGCGACCGTGATGGCGGCGAGGGCGGACGCCGGGACGCCGGCGAGCGCGCCGCGGACCTGCCGATCGACGACCTCGAGGGTGCGGCGCTCGTCGCGCTCGGCGAGCGTCTCCCCGACGCAGACGATGGGGAGCACGTTCGCGGCGAGGAGCGCCCCGACCTTGCGGCGCACGCCCTCGTCCGTCTCGCCGAAGAGCTGGCGCCGCTCGCTGTGGCCGACGATGCCGTGCCGGCAGCCGACGTCGGCGAGCATCGGCGCCGACACCGCGCCGGTGAAGGCGCCCTGCGCCTCCCAGTGGACGTCCTGCGCGGCGAGCGCGAGCGGGGAGCCCGCGAGGGCCCCGGCCACGGCGTGGAGCGCCGTGAAGGGGGGCGCCACCGCCACCTCCACGGCGTCGCCGGCGCCGAGCCCGTCCCGCAGCTCGCGCACGAGGGCGAGGGCCTCGCCCACCGTCTTGTGCATCTTCCAGTTGCCGCAGACGAACTTGCGACGGGCCACGGGCTACTCCTCGAGCACCTGGATGCCGGGCAGCACGCGCCCCTCGATGAACTCGAGGGAGGCGCCGCCGCCGGTGGAGACGTGCTTCATCTTCTGGACGAGCCCCGCCTCCTCGACGGCCGCGGCGCTGTCGCCCCCGCCCACCACCGTGACGGCCGGGCTGTCCGCCATCGCCTTGGCGACGCCGAACGTCCCCTCCGCCCACGGCTTCTGCTCGAAGAGGCCCATGGGCCCGTTCCAGAAGACCGTCTTCGCGGCGAGGATGCGCTGGCGATACTTGTCGAGGGTCTTCGGGCCGATGTCGAGCCCCATGAGCTCCTTCGGGATGGCGCGGTCGTTCACGACCACGCGCTTCGCGGTCTCCTTCGGCTCGGCGCCGCAGACGTGGTCGACCGGCAGGAGCAGGTCGACCTTCCGCGCCGCGGCGCGCTCCAGGATCTGGCGGGCGAGCTCGAGCTTGTCCTGCTCGACGAGGCTCTTGCCGACCTCCACGTCCTGGGCCCTGAGGAAGGTGTAGGCCATCGCCCCGCCGATGCAGATCGCGTCGGCCTTGGCGATGAGGTTCTCGAGCACCTTGAGCTTGTCCGAGACCTTCGCCCCGCCCACGAGGGCGACGAAGGGGCGGGCCGGGCTGCCGAGGGCCTTGCCGAGGTACTCGACCTCCTTCTGGATGAGGAAGCCGGCCGCCTTCTCCTTCACGAACCTCGCCATCCCCGCCGTCGAGGCGTGGGCGCGGTGGGCGGTGCCGAACGCGTCGTTCACCCACACGTCGGCGAGCGACGCGAGCTCCCGGGCGAAGCCCTCGTCGTTCTTCTCCTCCTCGGGGTGGAAGCGGAGGTTCTCGAGGAGGAGCACCTGCCCGTCCTTGAGGTCCTTCACGAGCTTCTTCACGCCGTCCCCGACGCAGTCGTCGGCGAGGATCACGTCCTGCTTCAGGAGCTCGGAGAGGCGCGCCGCGGCGGGCTCGAGGGTGAGCTTCTCGCGGTCCTCCGGCTTCCCCTTCGGGCCGGCCGAGGTGCGAGGCGAGGATCACCTTGGCCTTGGCGCGGATCGCGTGCTGGATGGTCGGCAGCGCCGCCCGGATGCGCGCGTCGTCGGTCACCCGCCCCTGCCCGTCGAGCGGGACGTTGAAGTCGACGCGGATGAAGACGCGCTTCCCCGCGAGGTCGAGGGCGTCGAGGGTCTTCGGGGCCATGGGGTCACTTCACGAGGAACTTCGCGACGTCGACCATCCGGTTCGAGAAGCCCCACTCGTTGTCGTACCAGGCGAAGACCTTCGCGAAGGTCCCGTCGATGACGAAGGTGCTCGTCGCGTCGAAGATCGAGGACGCCGGGTGGCCGTTGTAGTCGATGGAGACGGTCGGCGCGTCGGAGTACGCGAGCACGCCCTTCAGCGCGCCGTCGGCGGCCTTCCGGAACGCCGCGTTGATCTCCTCGGCCGTGGCCGCCTTCTCCAGCTCGACCGTGAGGTCGACGAGGGAGACGTTCGGCGTGGGGACGCGCACGGCGGTGCCGTGCAGCTTGCCCTTGAGGGCCGGGATCACCTCGGCGACCGCCTTGGCGGCGCCCGTGGTGGAGGGGATCATCGAGAGCGCGGCGGCGCGGGCCCGGCGCAGGTCCTTGTGCGGCAGGTCGAGCAGGTTCTGGTCGTTCGTGTAGGAGTGGATCGTCGTCATCAGGCCGCGCTTGATGCCGAAGCTCTCGAGCAGGACCTTGGCGACGGGCGTCAGGCAGTTCGTCGTGCAGGACGCGTTCGAGACGATCTTGTGCTTCGCCTTGTCGAGCTGGGTGTGGTTGATGCCGAAGGCGACCGTGATGTCCGCGCCCTTCGCCGGGGCGGAGATGAGGACGCGCGGCGCGCCCGCCTTGAGGTGGCCCTCCGCCTTCTCCCGCTCGGTGAAGAGGCCCGTGCACTCGAGGACGAGGTCCACCTTGTTCGCGGCGTGGGGCAGGTCCGCCGGCGACTTCGTGGCGGTGACCTGGATCTCCCGGCCGTTCACCACGATGCCCTTGTCGGTGGCCTTCACGTCCGCGTCGAGCACGCCGTGGACGGAGTCGTACTTGAGGAGGTGGGCGAGCGTCTTCGTGTCGGTGAGGTCGTTGATCGAGACGAACTCGAGGTCCTTGTCGCCGCGCTCGAGCGCTGCGCGAACGACACACCGACCGATCCGCCCGAAGCCGTTGATTGCGATGCGCGCCATCGTGAGAACCCTCCCAAGGGTATGAAAAGGGGGCAAAAAGAGGCGGCTAAACTACCCCTCGATCCCGGGGGCGTCAACGGAAAGGGGGGACCCGGACGCAGCGTCCGGGTCGACGCGATTCGCGCTTCCTGCGCGCGTTTCCTGAGAACAGGAAGGCGGCGCCGATCGCTCGGCACCGCCCCCTCTGCGCGCTCGCTCTCCCGCGACGGCTACATGGCCGCTCGCGTGGCGCTCGCGGCGTCGTTCGCCGGAGTGGCCTGCGCGGCGGCGGCAGCCTGCGCGTGCTCGTCCTTCAGGCCCTGCGTGACGAGATCGATGAGCTCGGTGGAGAGGTTCAGGATCTGGTTCGTCGAGTAGCCGCTGCCGCGCAGCTCCTTGAAGAGCGACTTCGCCAGGATCTTCGTTCCCCTGTTGTCGAGAATTCCGGGCACCATTGCGTTCTCCTCCGGGCGAAGCTACGAACGACGACTCGAACCGTGTGCCCCACCGTGAGCAAGGCACAGGCCAGATTGGAAACGACGGTGCACACCCAATGATTCCCGCAGCTTGCTCGCCTCCTCCCCGCGACCGCTCCTTCACGCTGCGTAGCGGGGTTCGCAGCCCCCGCCGGTACGCGCGCGTCGCCGCGTAGCGCTCTTCGCAGGCCCACATTGCGCTACCGCGTCTCCAACATCCCGCTGTGGCTCGACGAGGAGGAGGCGCTCGCCGTGCGGCGCGCCGCCGAGCGGCTCGGCCTCCCGCCCGAGCACCTGCGCGACGCCCGGGTGGTCCGGCGCTCGCTCGACGCGCGGAAGAAGGGGCGCCCGCGCTGGCTCCTCAACCTCGAGGTCACGCTCGAGGGCGAGCTGCCCGCGACGCCCGGCGACGTCGTGCCGGTGGCGCCGCCCGGGCCCGCTCCCCTCCGCGTGCGCGCCCCGGCGGCCCGCCCGATCGTCCTCGGCGCGGGTCCGGCGGGCCTCTTCTGCGCCTGGGCGCTCCTCGAGCGCGGCGTCCCGTCGCTCGTGGTGGACCGAGGGCGGCGCGTGGGCCCGCGGCGGCGCGACGTGGCCGAGCTCATGCGCGCCGGGGCGCTCGACCCCGAGTCGAACATGAACTTCGGCGAGGGCGGCGCCGGCGCCTACACGGACGGGAAGCTCGGCACCCGCATCCACCACCCCGCCGTGCGCACGGTGGTGGAGCTGTTCGCCCGCTTCGGCGACGCCGCGCGCATCCTCGTGGAGGGCAAGCCCCACGTCGGCTCGGACGTGCTGCCGAGCGCCATCTCCGCGATGGTCGCCGAGCTCGAGCAGGGAGGCTGCACGTTCCTGTGGGGCGCGCGGGCCGAGGACCTCGAGCTCTCCGGCGGCCGCTTCCGCGGGCTGCGTCTCGCCGACGGGCGGACGCTCGACTCCGACCGCCTCGTCCTCGCCCCGGGAAACAGCGCGCGCGAGCTGTTCGAGCTGTTCGCCGCCCGCGGCTGGCCCATCGAGGCGAAGGCGTTCGCCGCCGGCTTCCGGGCGGAGCACCCGCAGGCGCTCATCGATCGCATCCAGTACGGCGCGGGGGAGCGCCACCCCGGCCTGCCGCCCGCCGACTACAAGCTCGCCGACAACCCGCGGATCGGTGGAGAGGCGCGCGGCGTCTTCTCGTTCTGCATGTGCCCGGGCGGCGTCGTGGTGCCGACGCCGACCGAGCCTGAGATGCAGTGCACGAACGGCATGTCCAACTCCCACCGCTCCTCGCCGCTCGCCAACGCCGGCATCGTCGCCGCGGTCTCCCCCGCCGACTTCGCCGCGGAGGGCTTCGAGGGCCCCCTCGCCGGCCTCGAGTGGCAGCGCAAGTGGGAGCGGGCGGCGTATCGCCTCGGCGGCGGGGGCTACCGTGCGCCGGCGCAGCGGATCTCGGCCTACCTCGCGGGCCGGCCCGGCGCGCCGCCCGGAAAGACCTCCTACCGCCCCGGCGCGACGCCGGCGGATCTCGCGGAGCTCTACCCGCCGCGGATTCGCGACGCGCTCCGCGCCGGCCTGCGCGCGTTCGAGCGGCGCATGCGCGGGTTCGTCACCGACGAGGCGCTGCTGCTCGGCGTCGAGACGCGGACCAGCTCGCCGTGCCGGCTCCTGCGCGGCGCGGACCTGCAATCGCCCGGGCTGCGGGGCGTGTACCCGGCGGGCGAGGGCGCGGGCTACGCCGGCGGGATCGTCTCCTCCGCGGTGGACGGCCTGCGCGTCGCGGAGGCGATCTGCGCCGAGCTGGGGACCGCGTGATGCGCTACCACGTGCGGAACGCCTCGGGCGAGGAGCTCGTCGTGCCGTCGCTCGGCGACCTGCACGACCTGTACGTCCACGGCTTCCTCGGCGACGACGACCTCGTGCGAGCGGACACCGCGGCGCGCTGGGTGCGCGCGGGGGCGATGCCCGCGCTGCACGGCGTCCGCGAGACGCGCGCCGATCCGCGCAAGATCGCGATGCTCCTCGGGGCCGCCGTCGCGCTCACCGCCGCGATCGCGCTCCTGCTCGGGCGCTGAGCCCGGTCGAGGTCGCGGTCATGCTCCGCTGGCGTCCGGGAGGCGGGGTTGCGTGGGGCTCGGGACGGGGTGTCGCGCCTGCGTCGCTTCGCGCTTCGGTGACGGTGCCGATCTGGAGGCGGGGCTGCGTGCACGGGGGCCGCCGGCAACGCCTTGCGTGCCGCCGCGCCGCACGGAGCGCACGCGGCGACCGCGACGAGCGGGAGCGGCGGCACGCCCGTTGCGAGGCGGGCCGTGGGCGGGGCGGGGCAGAGGGGCGCGCTGCGCTCCTTACGGCGCGACACCCCGATCCCTCGCCCTCGGGGCGTGGAGGACGGCAATCGAGGTCGTCGCGGTCGCGGTCGACGGTCGCGGTCGCGGTCGGGTCGAGGTCGAGGTCGAGGTCGAGGTCGAGGTCGAGGTCGGGAGTGCGGCTCACCGCCCCTTTCGCCCGTAGTCGTCCTCGACGCGGACGACATCCTCGACCTCGGGCGTCGAGACCTCGAGCACGTCGCAGTCGGTCACCGCCCGCATGCGGTGCACCGTGCCCGGCCTCACGTGGTAGCTGTCGCCGGGGCGCATCGCGTGCTCGACGAGCCGCTCGCCCTCGCCGAGGACGAGCACCAGCTCGCCGCTCCACAGGTGGATCGTCTCGTCCTTCCGCACGTGGTACTGGAGCGAGAGCTGCGCGCCCGCGTTCACGTGAAGGAGCTTCCCCACGTAGCGGTCGGTGTGCCCCCACCAGAGCTCGTAGCCCCAGGGCTTCTCGACGCGCTTCGGCTTCTCGAACGTGTCCATGCTCGCTCAACCTGCGGTCACCGGGACGGCGTGACGAACCCCTTCGCGCCCGTCTCCCTCGCCACGTCCCTGAGGTAGCGGTCGGCCGCCTCGCGGCTGTCGAAGGCGCCGACCCGCACCCGGTAGAAGCGGCCCTTCCCCGGCACGTCCGCCTCCTCGATCCGGGGGCCGAGCGCCGCGAAGCGCGTGGCCAGCCGCTCGGCCTCCCCCCGGTCCTGGGACGCGGCGAGCTGGACCGTCCACGGCTCGTCGGGCGCCGCCGAGGGGAACGAGGGCGCGCGCGCCGCGGCGGGCGCCGGCGGCGCGGCGGCGGGTGCGGGAACCGGGGACGGGGCCGGGGACGGGGGCACCGGGGCGGGCGCCGCGGCGGCGGGGGGCGGCGCGGGCGGCGGCGGCGAGGGCTTCGTCAGCTCCTCGTGGAAGGTGAGCGGCTCCTCCTTCGCGGGCGCCGGCGGCGCGGGCGCGCGGTCGAGGGCGTCGAGGTCGCCCGCGACCTGGCTCGCGGCGTGGCGCAGGGCGAGCTGCTTGCCGACGTTGACGCCGAGGACGAAGACGACGCCGAGGATCACGAGCGCCCCGACCACCACCGACGCGACCTTGCGGCCGTCGAGGGAGAGCTGGAGCTCGTCGCGCGGGCGCGTGCGGACGTTCGGTTCGCGCATGGCGGCGATTCTAGACGCCGGCGCCGATATCGCTAAATTTCCGGACTCTCCGGCCCCTCCGGCGTCTCCATGCGGTCGGGCGCGGAGACGCCGAGGACCGCGAGGCCGTTCGCGAGCACCTGCTTGAGCGCCCGGCAGAGGAAGAGCCGCCCCGCCGTCTTCCGCGCGTCGGGACCGATGACGCGCTCGCCCGTGCGCTTGCCCTGCGTGTAGTACGAGTGGAACGCGGCGATGGTCTCCTGCAGGTAGAAGGCCACGCGGTGAGGCTCGTAGGCGAGCGCGGCGCCGGCGAGGAGGTCGGGGAAGGCGGCGATGCGCCGGACGAGGTCCAGCTCCTCCGGGCTCGTGAGCGTCCGCGCCGCGTCGAGATCGAACGCCGGGACGGCGAGGCCCGCCTCCGCCGCCTTCTGGAAGATGGCGGCGAGCCGCGCGTGGCCGTACTGGACGTAGAAGACCGGGTTGTCGAGCGTCTGCCGCTTCGCGAGCTCCACGTCGAAGTCGAGCTGGGCGTCGGAGCGCCGGGTGAGGAAGATGAAGCGGGTCGCGTCGCGCCCCACCTCCTCCACCACCTCGCGCAGGGACACCACGGTGCCCGCGCGCTTCGACATCTTCACGGCCTCGCCGCCGCGGGTGAGGTTCACCATCTGGATGAGGACGACGTGGAGGTCGGCCTTCGAGTGGCCGAGCGCCTCCAGCGACGCGTGGAGGCGCGGGACGTAGCCGCCGTGGTCGGCGCCGAGCACGTCGACGAGCACGTCGGCGCGCTGCCGCTTCTCCCAGTGGTAGGCGATGTCGGCGCAGAAGTAGGTGGGCGTGCCGTCCGCCTTCTTCACGGGCCGGTCCACCTCGTCGCCGTACTGCGACGAGCGGAACAGCGTGAGGTCCTCGGACTCCGTCACCCCGTCCTCGCCCGTGTCGCCGTGCGGCTGCGGGACGGGCTGCGCCCCCTTGCGCGACTTCGGCGGCGGGAGCTTGCCCACGTAGACGAGCCCCTTCTCCTCGAGCGTGCGGAGGAAGCGCTCCACCGTCCCGGACTCGTAGAGCGCCTTCTCCGAGGACCAGCGGTCGAAGACGATGTTGATCGAGGCGAGGTCGCCGCGGATGAGCTCGAGGACGTGCGCCACCGCCGTGTCGCGGAAGAGCGCGAGCCACTCCGCCTCCGGGGCGTCGAGGAAGCGCGCGCCGTGCTCGGCCTTCAGCCTCGCCGCGACGTCCTTCACGTACTCGCCGGGGTAGCTCTTCGGCGGCATCGTGACCGCGCGGCCGTGGAGCTCCTGGTACCGCAGGTGGACCGAGCGCGCGAGGGTCTGCACCTGGGCGCCGTAGTCGTTCACGTAGTACTCGCGGACGACGTCGAACCCCGCCCAGCGCAGGAGGCTCTGCACGCCGTCGCCGACGACGGCGTTGCGGCCGTGGCCCACGTGCATGGGGCCGGTCGGGTTGGCGGAGACGTACTCGACGATGACCCTCCGCCCCTCCCCCACCTCGGTGCGCCCGTAGGCCGCGCCGAGCGCGACGGCCCGCTCGAGCGCGCGCAGCCACAGCTCCGGGGCGAGCCGGACGTTGATGAAGCCCGGGCCGGCGATCTCGAGCGCCGCCACGTCGCGCGCCTCGTCCACCGCGCGCACCGCCTCGACGATGGCCGCGGCGAGCTCGCGCGGCGGCTTGCCGGCGGCCTTCGCGATCACCATCGCCGCGTTGACGGCGAAGTCGCCGTGGCGCGGGTCGCGCGGCGCCTCCACGGAGAAGGCCGCCTCCACGGCGGGCCAGCGCCCCTCGGCGGCCCCGCGCGCGAGCGCCCGGCGGAAGATGTCGACCACGCGATCTCGGACCATGGGACCGAGCGCTATACCGGGGCCGACGCCCGCTGGCAAGGCCGCGGCGCTGCGAGGCCGCCCTGCGGCGGGCCCCCTCAGGAATGCGGATCGAACGCCCCGCAGCGCCGGCAGCGCCAGGCGCGGGCGGCGGACTCCGCGCCGCACCGCGCGCAGCGGAGCGGCCGCGCCCGCCGGAGCAGCGCCGCGACGAGGAGGTCGTGGCGCGCGGCGAGGTCGTCCGGCGCCGGCGCCTCGGCCTCGCGCAGCAGCTCGCGCATGGCGAGGGTGACCTCGCCGGTCCGGTCGAGCTCGAGGGCGCGGCGCAGCGTCGCGAGCGCGTCGGGGACGCGCCCCAGGCCCGCGAGGGCGCGGCCGTGCAGCAGGTGCAGCGCGGCGTCCTCGGGGGTCGCGGCGAGCCGCGCGCGCGCGAACGCCTCGGCCGCGGCGGCGTCGACCGTGGCGAGCGCCGGCCAGGCGAGGGTCGCCGACCGAGGGTCCGCGTCGAGGGCGCGCGCGGCCGCGGCGAGGGCGGCGGCGGCGTCGCCCCCGGCGCCGGCGGCCTCCGCCGAGGCGAGCAGCGCGTCGGCGCTCGCCGGATCGGCCGCGAGCGCCTCGGCCGCGAGCGCGGCGCCGGCGGCGGGGTCGCGCGGGCCCACCTCGCGGCTCCGCGCCGAGAGGAGGTGCGCGAGGATCGGATCCGGCCGGGCCTCGGCGCGGCGCTGCACCGCCACCGCCGCCGCGAGGTCGCCCTGGTCCACCCGCACGTCCCGGAGCCCCTCCGTCGCCGCCGCGTCGCCCGCGGCGGCCAGCCGCTCGTAGATCTCGGCGGCCTCCGCGAGGATGCCGCTCCGGCGGTAGTCCTCGGCGAGCTCGCGCTCCACCTCGGCGCGGCGCGCGGGATCGAGCACCGGCCCGAGCAGCATGTTCCGGTGGAGGCGGACCGCCCGGGCGAGATCGCCCTCGCGCCGGAACAGCGCGCCGAGCGCGAGGTAGGTCTCCACCGCCTCCGGGGTCCCGAGCCGCGCGGCGTCTGAGAGCGCCTCGATGGCCGCGTCCGGATCGCCCGAGATCACGGAGCGGACGCCCTTCAGATAGGCCTGGGCCTCGTCGCGCCGCTTCCTGAGCCGGTCGGCGACGAGGATCGCCGCCCCGGCGGCGAACGACCCGGCGGCGAGGGCGAGCCAGAGGGAGGTCACGGCGCCGGCGCGCCCTCGAACCCGGCGTGGAGGCGCGCCCACGCCTCGTCGAGCGCCTCCACCACGACGCGCTGGTCGGCGAGGACCGGCATGAAGTTGTTGTCGCCGATCCACCGGGGCACGACGTGCCAGTGCAGGTGGTCGGCGATGCCCGCGCCGGCCGCGCGCCCGAGGTTCATGCCGACGTTCATCCCGTCCGGCTGGTAGGTGCGGCGGACGACGTCCACCGCCCGCCGGAGCTCCGCCTGCAGGTCGGCGAAGGCCTCCGGCGCGAGCGCGGCGAGGTCGGCGACGTGCGCGCGCGGGATCACCATCAGGTGGCCGGAGTTGTAGGGGTACCGGTTGAGGCAGGTGAACGCGTGCGCGGAGCGGTGCACGACGAGGTGCGCGCGATCCTGCGCCTCCGGCGCCGCGGGGAAGTCGCAGAAGATGCAGCCGCCGGGCTTCGGCGCCCTGATGAACTCCATCCGCCACGGCGCCCAGAGCGGCTGCTCCATCCGCGTCCCTCCTACCGCGCGAGGAAGTACAGGCCCGGCTGCGCCGCGGCCCGGGCCTCGCGCCCGACGCGGGCCGACACCGCGCCGGCCACCGCCCCCGCCGCGTTCCCCACGAGCTGCTCGAGGAAGCGGCCGCGCTCCTCCGGCGGGTAGACGAGGTGCGGCTCGCCGGACAGCCCGGCCGCCTCCTTCGCGAGGTCCACGGCGTCGTAGAAGTTCCCGAGCGCGTCCACGAGCCCGAGCTCCTTGGCCTCGGCGCCGGTGATCACGCGCCCGTCGGCGATCTTGCGGACCCGCGCCACCTCGAGCCCCCGCCCCTCGGCGACCGCCGCCATGAACTGTCCGTGGACGCGATCCACCAGGGCCTGCCAGTAGGCGCGATCCTCGGGGGTCATCTCGCGGAACGGGTTGCCCGCGTCCTTCAGGCTCCCGCTCTTCACCGTCTCCATCTTCACGTCGAGCCGCTCGGCGAGCCCCTTCACGTTGGGGAACTGCGAGATGACGCCGATGGAGCCGGTGAGCGTCCCGGGCGCCGCCACGATCTTCGGGCAGGCCACGGCGACGTAGTACCCGCCCGACGCCGCCACGTTCCCGAGGGAGCAGACCACCTTCTTCTTCTTCGCGAGCTTCACGACCTCGTCGTGGATCTCCTGGCTCGGCCCCACCGAGCCGCCCGGCGAGTCGATGCGCACCACGACCGCCTTCATGTCGTCGTCGTCGGCGAACCGCTTCACCTGCCGCAGGACCAGCTCGGCCTCCGCGCTGCCGGCGCCCATGCCGATCCCGCCCTTCACCTCCACGACGCCGATGCGCGGCCCGCCGAGGTGGGGCGACTCCCCCTTCACGACGCCCCAGGCGAGGAAGAGGAAGCCGAAGAAGACGAGGAAGAGCCCGCCGAAGATGAACGCCACGATGCCGAGGGCGAGCCGGTCGCGCCGGGGCGGCGCGGGCGGCGGGAAGGAGGACGGCCCCGCCCACCCCCAGCCCGGCGGCGGCCCCCAGGGAGGCGGCGGGGGCGGCGCCGCGCCGCGCGACGGCTCCGGCGGGAGCGGCTCGCCCGCGCCGACCGGCGTCGTCGGCAGGGGCTCGTTCGGGTCGTTCGGGGTCATGACACGCTGAGGTAAGCACGCGCGCCGGACCCCCGCAACTGGAGGTTCGCGCGCGCCGGCGCAGAAAACGAAGAAGCGGCCCGGAGGACCGGGCCGCTTCGGTGCTTCGGATCGAATCCGCCGGGCCGGGCTAGCGGCGCCGGTTGAACTTCTCCATGAGGTCGCCGAGGCGCGCGCGGCCGTCGCCCTGCTTGCGCAGGTACTCGCGGTAGTCGTCCTCGCCGCCGTCGCGGTTCAGGGCCTTGATCGACAGGGCCACCTTGCGCTCCTGGGTGTCCATGTCGATGACCTTCACGTCGATCTCGTCCCCCTCCTTCACGACGTCGCGCGGGTTCTCGACGCGCTCGTCCTTCATCTCGGAGACGTGGACGAGCCCCTCGATGCCGGGCTCGATCTCGACGAAGGCGCCGAAGTCGGTGACCTTCGTGACCTTGCCCTTCACGCGCGCGCCCACGGGGTGGCGCTCGGCGAGCGTCGTCCACGGGTCGGGCTGGATCTGCTTGATGCCGAGGCTGAAGCGCTCGTTCTCGACGTCGATGTTGAGCACCACCGCCTCGACCACGTCGCCCTTCTTGAACTTCTCGCCGGGGTGCTTGATCCGCTCCGTCCAGGAGATGTCCGAGACGTGCACGAGGCCGTCGATGCCCTCCTCGACGCCGACGAAGACGCCGAAGTCGGTGACGTTGCGGACCTCGCCGCGGATGACCGAGCCGATGGGGTACTTGTCCTCGAGCAGCGTCCAGGGGTTCGCCTCGATCTGCTTCATGCCGAGGCTGATCCGCTTCGCCTTGGGGTCGATGTCGAGC
Source organism: uncultured delta proteobacterium (assembly GCA_963737085.1). GTDB lineage: Bacteria > Myxococcota > Myxococcia > Myxococcales > Anaeromyxobacteraceae > Anaeromyxobacter. The sequence goes on along the minus strand of CAVTRR010000008.1, from coordinate 588,735 downwards.
ACGACCGCCTCGACCTGCTGGCCGACCTCGACGAGCTTCGAGGGGTGCTTCACGCGCTTCGTCCAGCTCATCTCGGAGACGTGGACGAGGCCCTCGACGCCCTGCTCGAGCTCGATGAACGCGCCGTAGTCGGTGAGCGAGACGACCTTGCCCTTCACGCGCGTGCCGACGGGGTACTTCTCGTCGGCGCGGTGCCACGGGTCCTCCTGGATCTGCTTGAGGCCGAGGCTGACGCGCTCCGAGGCGGGGTCGAACTTGAGGACGACGACGCGGACCTCCTGGCCGACCTCGAACATCTCCGACGGGTGGCCGATGCGGCCCCAGGACATGTCGGTCACGTGGAGCAGGCCGTCGATGCCGCCGAGGTCGATGAAGGCGCCGTAGTCGGTGAGGTTCTTCACGACGCCCTTGAGGATCGCGCCCTCCTTCAGGTTCTTGAGCGTCTCCTTCTTCAGCTCCTCGCGCTCCTTCTCGAGGAGCACGCGGCGCGAGAGGACGATGTTGCCGCGCTTCTTGTTGAACTTGATGACCTTGAACTTGAACTTCTCGCCGATGAGCTTGTCGAGGTTCCGCACCGGCCGGATGTCGACCTGCGACCCGGGGAGGAACGCCTTCACGCCGATGTCGACGGAGAGGCCACCCTTCACGCGGCCGACGATCACGCCCTCGACGAGCTCGTCGCGCTCGCACGCGGCGGAGATCTCGTCCCAGATGCGCATCTTGTCGGCCTTCTCCTTGGAGAGGACGACCATGCCCGTGTCGTTCTCACGGGACTCGACGAGCACCTCGACCTTGTCGCCCACCTTCACCGCGGGCGGGGAGCCGGGCATCGAGACGAACTCCGAGATCGCGACCTGGCCCTCGGACTTGTAGCCGATGTCGACGACCGCGTAGTCCTTCGTCAGCTGGATGACGGTGCCGCTGACGACCTTGCCTTCCTCGATCGGGCCGCCGGTCTGCTGGCTCGCCTCGAAGAGCGTCGCGAAATCCTCGACCTCGGCCTCGGGCGTGCGGGGAGTCTGATTCTCCATTCTCTCGGAACCAACCTTTGTCGGGATCAGGCCGTGCCTTCGACGCGGGCCGCGGGGGCCCGGAGCGTCCCCCGAGCTGGACGACACTCGGGGTGAGCGGTGACGGAGGCGACGGCGGAGACCACTACAGCCCCCTCGTTGTTTCGCGCCGGTAGCCGGCCCGGGGATCGAGGCCGAAGCGCGCGCCGGGACTACCCCGGCCTACATCCTGTAACGACAAGGGCGGCACGCTACACGCGCGATTTCACTCCGTCAAGCGCTGCGGCACGCAGGGCCCGTGGGGGCGGACGGCGAGATGCCCGCCCGGGGCCGCGCCTCCTTCACGCGAGCCGGCGCAGCCACTCGGCGACGCCCTCGACGACCCAGTCGGGCGTCGAGGCGCCCGCCGAGATGCCGACGGCGCGGCAGCCCTCGAACCACTCGGGCCGGAGCCCTGCCTCCGTCTCGACGTGCCAGGTGCGCGGCTGGATCTCGCGGCAGATCTCCGCGAGGTGGCGGGTGTTCGCGCTGTTCTTCCCCCCCACCACCACGATCGCGTCGACCTCGCGGGCGAGCGCCCGGGCGTCCGCCTGGCGCTCCTCGGTGTCGTTGCAGATCGTGTTCACCGCCCGGACCTCCTTGTGCCGGGCGGCGAGCGCGCCCACGACCCGCTCGAAGTCGGCCCCGATGCAGGTGGTCTGGGCGATGACCGCCACCTTCTTCGCCTCGAAGTCCGGGATCGCGCCCCCCGGCTTCACGACCGTGCACGGCCCCTCGGCGTAGGAGAGGACGCCCTTGATCTCGGCGTGGTTCGCGTCCCCGACGATGACGACGTGGTAGCCCTCGCGGCTGAGCCGCTGCGCGACGGCCTGGGGGTACTTCACGTACGGGCAGGTCCCGTCCACCACCTCGAGCCCGCGGCTCTCGGCGCGCTCCATCTCCTCGCGCACGGCGCCGTGGGTCCGGACGACGACGGTGGTGCCGTCGCCCACCTCGGCGACGGCGTTCACGGTGCCGACGCCCTTCTCCCGGAACCGGGCGACCGCCTGCGGGTTGTGGATGATGGGGCCGAGCGTCACGACGGGGCCGCCGCGGCGCTGCTCGGCGACCTCCATCACCTTGTCGACCGTGCGCCGGACGCCCCAGCAGAACCCGGCGGTCTTCGCGATCTTCACGTCCACGCGCCGCTCTATATAACGACGCCGCGGCCGCGGGCCAGCCGCCCCGGCCGCGGCGGGTCCCGCCCTGCGCCGGCGCCGCGGCGCGGCCGGGAGCTACCCCGGCGTCCAGCTGCCGCCGCCGTCCACGCAGGCCTGCTCGTCCGCGGCCGCGGTGGCGGCGTCGTAGTAGCCGTCGTGGATGGTGACCCCCGACTGCACCCACGAGCAGATGCCCGTCCGTCCCTCGCTCGGGCAGGGCGCGTTCGACCACGTCCCGAGCCCCTCCTCGACGCAGAACACCTCCAGCTCGGCGGCGAGGTCCGGGGGCAGGTCCACGTACTCCGTGCATCCCGAGAACGCCGCGATCTGGTCGCAGGTGCCGGTCGTCGCCGGATCGTCCTCCTCGCTGCAGGCCGCGAGCAGCGCCGCGGCCACGAGCACCACCGTCAGCTTCCTCATGCGTCCCCTCCGGGCGCGAGACCGCTCGAGGGTAGCGTGGACGGTGCGTGAAAGACAGCGGGGCGCGTGTCGCACCCCCGCGCCTGCGCGCCTACGTCTTGTCCCCGACGAACCTGTCGCGCTCGTCGCGGAAGAGGAGGTTGAACGTGGTGAGCGAGCCGTAGCAGCGCGTCACGTACTGCTGCATGTCGACCTTCTCGGCGTCGCTGAGCTTCTCGTGCGCGTTGATCTTCTGCTCGAGGACGCGGAGCCGGTCGCGGATCATGACGACCTTGTGGAACAGGCCGTCGAGCGGGATCTCCTTCGCCTGCGTGCCCGGGTCGCCGGGCTTCAGCATCACCGAGCCGCCCTCCCACTTCGGCGCGAGCCGGGTCTCGCCCGCCTCGTCGCGCAGCGCCTCGCGGATCGCCTGGACGAACTCGTCGCGGGTCATGTCGGTCAGCTCCTCGGGGAGATCGGGAGAATCGGCGTGGGCGGCGGACCGCGGCGCCCGGGCCGGGGCGGCGGTGGGCGGCGGGCCGTCGACGTGGTGGACGACCACCGGCGTGGTCGCGCGCGCGGTGCGGCGGCGGACGGGGATGGGGGGCGGCGCGGAGGGGACGGCCTCCGCGCGGGAGAGGTGGCGCTCGCAGGCCGGCGCGGTCCCCGGGAAGTCGCCGGTGCGGACCCGCAGCTTGCAGGGGCCGATGGGGCCGCGCGCGTCCTCGAGGATGGGGCGCCACAGGCGGCAGCTCCCGCACTCCCTCGGGCCGTAGACGCGGACTTCTGGACGGGGGGACACTCGGTCCCCTTCCGCCTGCGGCGAGGGGACCTCGCGCCCCCCCGTACCCCCCGCTCGCTCGAGATCCGTGCTCGCGGCGAAGCCGCGCTCATCGATGGGGGCCCCCTGGGGGGCCGGCCCAGCCTCGTCCGGCTGGGCCTGCGCTCGCCTTGTGTCGTCGCCGGGCTTCATCGTCTCCTCGGCGTTGCGGGATCGGAGAGGGCGCGCGAGGCGAGCCGCGCCGCGACCGCGCCGGCGAGCCGGTCCACCACCGAGTCGAGCGGGACGCCGCTCGTGTCGACCACCAGCGCGTCGGCGGCGGGCCTGAGCGGCGCCACCTCGCGCTGCGAGTCGTCGCGATCGCGGCGGAGCTGGTCCGCGAGGACCTCCTCGAGGCTCTGCGCGTCGCCCTTCGCGCGCAGCTCGGCGTGGCGCCTGCGCGCGCGCTCCTCGGGCGACGCGGTGAGGAAGAACTTCAGGTCCGCGTCGGGGAAGACCACCGTGCCGATGTCGCGCCCCTCGAGCACCGCGCCGGCGTTCCCGGGCGCGAGGGCGAGGCGGCGCTGCAGCTCGAGGAGCCCCGCGCGCACGACCGGGCGCGCCGACACCTTGCTCGCGCCGAGCGACATCGGCGGCGTGCGGATCTCGACCGACACGTCCTCGCCGCCGAGGAGCACCCGCTGCCCGCCGCCCGGCGCGGCGGCGGGCGCGAAGCCGATCTCCACGGCGGGGAGCAGCGCCGCGAGGCGCGCGTCGTCGTCGAGCGCCACGCCGCGGCGCGTCGCCGCGAGCGCCACGGCGCGGTAGATGGCGCCGGTGTCCACCATCGCGAAGCCCAGCCGGGCCGCCACGAGGCGCGACACGGTGGACTTCCCCGCGCCGGCGGGCCCGTCGATGGCGACGATGAGCGGGCGGGTCACTTGTCGAGCACCTTCCCGAGCGCCGCGAGGCACCGCTCGTTCTCCGCGCGCAGGCCGACCGTCACCCGCAGCGCCGTGGGGAAGCCGTAGCCGTGGAGCGGGCGGACCACCACGCCCTCGCGCAGCAGCGCCTCGAAGAGGTCCTTGCCCGGGCGGCCGGGGAAGTCGGCGAGGAGGAAGTTTCCCTCCGACGGGACCACGGTCGCGCCGAGCGCGGCGAGGCCCGCGGCGAGGAAGGGCCGCTCCTCCCGCACGAGCGCCCGGCTCCGGCCCACGTGCTCGTGGTCGCCGAGCGCCGCGACGCCCGCCGCCTGCGCGACGTGGCTCACGCTGAACGCCGGGCGCACCCGGTCGACGTACTCGACGACCTCGGGGCGCGCCAGCCCGTAGCCGAGGCGCAGGCCCGCGAGCCCGTAGATCTTGGAGAACGTCCGGAGCACCACGAGGTTCGGGTACTTCCTGCGGAGCGCGAGCGCGTCCGGGAAGCCGGGCGCCTCCACGAACTCGCCGTAGGCCTCGTCGAGGACGACGAGGGTCTCCTTCGGCACGGCGTCGAGGAACGGGGTCAGCTCGGCCTCGCCGAGCCAGGTGCCCGTCGGGTTGTCCGGGTTCGCGAGGAACACGAGCTTCGTCCGCCGGGAGAGGAGCTTCTTGATCGCGTCGAGGTCGTAGTGGAAGCGCGCCTTCATCGGCGCCTCGACGAGCGTGCGGCCGTGGGCCTGCGCGGCGAGCTTGAACGCCACGAAGGACTGCGCCGAGGTCAGCACCTCCTCGCCGTCGAGGACGAAGGTGCGGACGCACAGCTCGATGAGCTCGTGCGACCCGTTCCCGACGAGCACCTCCCGCGGATCGACGCCCAGCTTCGCCGCGAGGGCGGCGCGCAGGAGGGCGGCCGCGCCGTCGGGGTAGCGGTGGCACGCGGCCGCCGCCTCGCGCGCCGCGGCGAGGGCCAGCGGCGACGGGCCGAGCGCGTTCTCGTTGGAGGCGAGCCTCGCGACGGCGTCGCCCGCCCCCACCTCCCGCTCCACGTCCCCGATGGGCTTGCCCGGGGCGTACGGCGTCAGGGCGGCGACGTAGGAGGGGACGAGAGGCATGGGGCGAGCGTTATACCATCCCGCTCCGCCACGGAAACCGGGGGGCCGCCCTCCGGAGTCCGGCCGCTACTCGTCGCTCGTGTACACGCCCATGGCCCGGTACTTCTTGTACCGGTCGGTCACGATCTGCTCGGGCGTGAGCTTCTCGAGATCGGCGAGGTGGCGGCGGATGCCCTCGCCGACCGTCTTCGCCACGGCGTCGTGGTCGCGGTGGGCGCCGCCGGCGGGCTCGGGCAGGATCTCGTCCGTGATGCCGAAGCCGGACAGGTCCTTCGCGGTGAGCTTCAGCGCCTCCGCCGACTTCTTCCCCTGGTTCGGGTCGCGGTAGAGGATCGAGCTGCAGCTCTCCGGCGAGATGACGTTGTACCAGGCGTACTGGAGCATCAGGATCCGGCTCGTCACCCCGAGGCCCAGCGCGCCGCCCGAGGCGCCCTCGCCGATGACCACCGAGATCGAGGGCACGCTCAGCGAGGACATCACCTCGAGGTTCACGGCGATCGCCTCGGCCTGGCCGCGCTCCTCGGCGCCGATGCCCGGGTAGGCGCCGGGCGTGTCGATGAAGACGATGACCGGCCTGCGGAAGCGCTGGGCGAGATCGAAGAGCCGGCGCGCCTTGCGGTAGCCCTCGGGACGCGGCATCCCGAAGTTCCGGATCATGTTGTCCTTCGTGCCCCGCCCCTTCTGGTGGCCCATGACCACCACCGGCTCCCCCTCGAAGCGAGCGAAGCCGCCGACGATCGAGCGATCGGCGGCGAACCGGCGATCGCCCTCGACCTCGAAGAAGTCGGTGAAGAGCCGGCGCAGGTAGTCGAGCGTGTAGGGCCGGTTCGGGTGCCGCGCGAGCTGGACCGTCTGCCACGGCGTCAGCTCGCTGAAGATCTCGGCCTGGAGCTTCTTCGCCTTGCGCTCGAGCTTCTGGATCTCGTCCGAGAAGTCGACGCGGGCGCCGCCGGAGAGCTCCTTGAGCTCGGCGATCTTGGACTCGAGCGCGATCAGGGGGCGCTCGAAGTCGAGCGCGAAGGGTGCCTTGGCCACGGACGCGCTTATAGCACGGCGCTCCCCGAACGCACGTTCCGCCGCGCGCGGGATCACCGCGCGTCGACGCGGCGCGCCAAAGCCTCTACGTCGTACGGAGGGCGCACCCACTCGACGCCGCGCTCGCGGCGCAGCCAGATGACCTGGCGGCGCGCGTAGCGCCGGTGCGCGACCTGGACCCGCCGGATCGCCTCCTCGAGGTCGAGCTCGCCGCGGGCGCAGGCGAGCGCCTCGGCGTAGCCGATGGGGAGCCTCGGCGGCGCCGCGCCGGCGAGGCGCGCGTCGAGGGCGCGCGCCTCGTCGAGGATCCCCCCCGCGAACATGAGCCGCACGCGGGCGTCGATGCGCGCGTGCAGCTCCTCGCGCGGGGGATCGAGCGCGAGGAGCACGGCGTCGTAGCGGTCCTCGCGGAAGGCGTGCGCCGCGTGGAGCTCCGAGGGGAGGCGGCCCCCCGCGGCGATCTCGAGGGCGCGGACGACCCGGACGAGATCGTTCGGCCGGATGCGGCCCGCGGCCTCCGGATCGACCTGCGCGAGCCGGGCGTGGAGCGCGGGGCGCCCGAGGCGGGCGGCCTCCTCCTCGAGGCGCGCGCGCAGCGCGGGGTCGCGCCCCGGGGCGGCGACGACGCCGTGGAGCAGCGCGCGCAGGTAGAGGCCGGTGCCGCCGGCGACGACGGGGAGCCGCCCGCGCGCCGCCACCTCGGCGACGGCGGCGTCGGCGAGCGCGACGAAGCGCGCCGCGTCCATCCCCTCCCCCGGCTCCACGAGATCGAGGAGGTGGTGCGGGGCGGCGGCGCGCTCCTCCGGCGTCGGCTTCGCCGTCCCGACGTCGAGGCCGCGGTAGACCTGCTGCGAGTCGGCGTTCACGATCTCGCCGCCGAGCCGGCGGGCGAGGACGACGGCGAGCGCGCTCTTGCCCGAGGCGGTCGGCCCGGCGATGACGGCGATGCGGATCATGGCGCTCCCTGGCTCGCCCGCGGCGCGCCGCTCAGCGCCCGCGGGCCGCCGCCGGGACGGGCACCGCCGCGCCGGCGGGCTCGGCCGCGGCGCCGAGCGCCGCCCGGACGTCCGCGAGGAGGAGCTTCGAGGCGTCCTTCGCGTACCCCCGGTCGATCCTCGCGAGGGTGCCGTCCCGGCGCACGAGGAAGACGGAGGGGAGCGGCGCCTGCTCGCCGAGGTAGCGCCGGGCGAGGAAGTTGAAGCGGTCGGAGAGGACGGGCCACGTCACGCCGGCGGCCGCCGCCATGCGCCGCGCCGCCTCGATGGCCGGCTCCTCCCGGTCGATGGCGACGGACAGGACCCGCAGGCCGCGCGCGCGATACGCGCGATCGAGCTCCACGAGGAAGGGCAGCTCGCGCCTGCAGGGCTCGCACCACGAGGCGAAGAAGCTGAGCAGGACGATCCGGGCGCCGGGATCGGTGGCCTCCGCGCCCACGAAGGTGTCGAGCGAGACCCACTGCGCGCCCGCGGCGTCCGGGTTCATCGCGCGGAGCGAGAAGGTCGGGGCAGGCAGCCCGACGGCGATCTCCTCGTCGGCCGCGGCGCCGGCCGGGAGGGCGAGCGTGAGGAGTCGGAGGACGAGCAGCGGAGCGGCGGAGCGCATCGCCCGGGATTGTGCACGAATTCGCCGCCGGAGCGGAATCGCGCGCGTGTGCGACGGGGCCGCACCGGGCGGCCGCGCGCTTGACGGCCGTGGCGCCCCTGGGACAGGGTTCACGCCGATGCCGGACGCCGCCTCCCGATTCCGCCGTCTGGGCGACGTGGTCGCCCGCCCGGGCGCGCAGCTCGCGATGCTCGTCGGCGCGGCCGCGATCGCGCACGTCGCGGTGCACCTCGCAGCGCGCGCGAGCCCGTACCTGGCGTTCCGTGTCGGCGACGAGACGTACTACCACGACTGGGCGCGCGCGATCGCCGGCGGGGCGCTGTCGCGCGACACCGCGTTCTTCACGTCCCCCCTGTTCGCCTACGCGCTCGCCGCGCTCTACCGCATCGCCGGCGACTCGATCGGCGCGGTGCAGGCGCTCAACCTCGTCCTCGGCGTCGGCACGGTCGCGCTCACCTGGGCGGCCACCTCCCGGCTCGCCGGTCGCGGCCCGGCGCTCCTCGCGGGAGCGCTCGTCGCGTTCACGCGCTGCGGCCCTTTCCAGGAGTCGGTGCCCGACAAGACGACGCTGATCCTCTTCCTGACCGCCCTCGCGCTCCACGCGGTGGCATGGGCGGACGAGCGGCCGACCGCGGCGCGGTGGGCCGTCGCGGGCGCGGCGGCGGGCGTGGCGGCCTTGGCCCATGGCCTCCTGCTGACGCTGGTCGCGGCGGCGCTGGTGCACCTCCTGGCGCGCTGGCGGACCGACGGTCCCCGCGACACGGTGCGCAGGGCGGCGGCGCTCGCGGCCGGCGCGGCGCTCGCGATCGCGCCCGCCACGATCCACAACGCCCTTCGCAGCGGGCAGCTCGTGCTCATCAGCTCGAACGGCGGGCAGAACCTCTACAGCGGCAACCACGCCGGCAACCTGACCGGGACCTACACGTCCACGCCGTTCGCGCGCCCGCACATGTACTCCGAGGAGAACGACTTCCGGGCCGAGGCGGAGCGCCGGACCGGCCGCCGCATGGGACCCGCGGACGCCTCGCGCTTCTGGTCCGCCCAGGCGATCGCCGAGATGCGGGCCCTCCCCGAGCTCACCGCCCGGCGGTTCCTGCGGAAGCTCCGCTGGGCATTCGCGGCCGAGGATCTCGCCGACACGCGCACCTACGCGTTCTACGTCGCCGAGATCCCCGCGCTCCGCTTCATGCCCTGGGACTTCGGTCTCGTGGCGGCGCTCGGCCTCCTGGGCGCCGCGCTCTCGCTCCGCGACCGGACCCGGGTCGTGCTGGTCGCGTTCGTGGCCCTCCTCGCGGTCGGGCTCGCGATCTTCTTCGTCCTGGGCAGGCTCCGGTTCCCGATGCTCGTCCCGCTCGCGATCCTCGCCGCCACGGTGCCGGGCCGGATCTCCGCCCTCCTCGCCGCGCGCAGGCAGGCCGCGCTCGGGGCGGTCGCCGCGCTCATGGGCTTCGCGGCGTGGTTCGTCTTCGGGGAGGTCCTCCCCGGGCTGGAGACGAGCTTCTTCCCGGACTACTACAACCAGGGGAACCGGTACGCCGCGGCGGGGCGCGTCGATCTCGCGCTCGCCGAGTACGAGAAGGCGGTCTCCGTCCGCCCGGGCGACCACCCCGCCATGTCGCGCGTCGCGGCGGAGCTCGCGGACGTCCACCTCGAGCGCGGCGATCCCGCGAGCGCGCGCCGCGTGATCGCGGCGGCGCTCCGCGCCCGGCCGGGCGACCCGCTGCTCTCGGCGAAGCTCGCGGCGCTCGCCGGACGCTGACGCGCGATCAGCGGCGCAGCCGCGCCGCCAGCTCGGAGAGCGCGATCGGGCTCTCCTCCCGCGTGGCCATGTCCTTGAGCTTCGCCTGCCCGGAGCGGACCTCGTTCCCGCCGAGCACCAGGGCGTAGCGCGCGCCGACGCGCTCCGCCTGCTTGAACTGGGCCTTCAGCTTCCCGCCGCGGGGATCGAGGTCGCAGGCGATGCCGGCCCTGCGCAGCTCCGCCCCGCGGCGGAGCGCCTCGAGGGCCCCCTCGGCGTCGGCGCTGACGAAGAAGAGCTCGGGCGGGCGCGCCGGCGCGGCGCGGCCGCTCTTCTCGAGGATCATGGCGAGCCGCTCCTGACCGAGGGCGAAGCCGATCCCCGGCGTGGGGGGCCCGCCGAGCGTCTCGACGAGGCCGTCGTAGCGGCCCCCGCCCGCGACGGCGGACTGCGCGCCGAGCGCGTCGGAGGTGAACTCGTAGGCGGTGCGGACGTAGTAGTCGAGGCCGCGGACGAGGCGCGGGTCCACCCGGTAGGCGACGCCGAGGGCGTCGAGGGCGGCCTTCACCTGGTCGAAGTGGGCGCGGCAGCCGTCGCAGAGCCGCTCGAGGAGGCGCGGCGCGCCGTCGAGGACCGGCTGGCAGCTCTCCACCTTGCAGTCGAGGACGCGCAGCGGGTTGCGCTCGATGCGGTCGTTGCAGTCCGGGCAGAGCTCGCCCTTGTGGCCGGCGAGGTACGCCTTCAGCTCGGCGAGGTAGGCGGGGCGGCAGGTGCGGTCCCCCACCGTGTTGAGCTTCAGCGTCGCCGTGACGCCGAGCCGCGCGAAGAGATCGGCGAGGAGCGCGATCTGCTCGGCGTCGAGGAACGGCTCGGCGATGCCGAACGCCTCGCAGCCGATCTGGTGGAACTGGCGGTAGCGCCCCTTCTGCGGGCGCTCGCGCCGGAACATGGGGCCCATGTAGAACCACTTCTGCGGCCCCTCGACGTACGCGCCGTGCTCGATGAAGGCGCGCACCGTGCCGGCGGTGCCCTCGGGGCGAAGCGCGAGGAGCTCCTCGCCCTTGTCCTCGAAGACGTACATCTCCTTGTTGACGATGTCGGTCGCCTCGCCGACGCCGCGTGCGAAGAGCTGCGCGTGCTCGACGGCGGGGGTGCGGACCTCGCGGTAGCCGTAGAGCGCGAAGACCTCGCGCGCGACGGCCTCCATCTCCTGCCAGCGGGCGACGTCCGCGGGGAGGACGTCGTTCATGCCCTTGACGCCTGCGATCTTCATGGCGGGCGGGTTTGTACCAGAGACCGCATGGGGCTGCACGCGGACGCGCGACGGCGCGGCGGCCGGGCGTCCGCCGCCCCGCGGGCGCGGGGGTCATGGGCTTCCGTGGCCGCGGCCGCGGGGGGCGCCGGGCGATCAGCGGGCGACGCGCTTCAGGGCGTAGCGCTCCAGGTACGTCGGGCCGAGGAGGAGCGGCGCGTAGAAGAACGCCGCGCGGACCACGACCGCGATGACGAGCTGCGGCCCGTCGAGCGCGAGGTCGGCGAGCGCGGCGAACGAGATCACGACGGCGATGGCGAGGGCGCCGACGAGCTGCTGGACGCCGCTCGACTCGGACATCGCGGCGGTCCCGAAGACGAGCAGCACCACCGCGACGATGTCCCCCCGGCTGCGGTCGCCGTAGAGGAGCACCGCGCCGAGCGCGAGGGCGACGAGCGTGAGCCAGCGGAACTGCCCCGGCACCGAGCCCGCCGTGAAGAGCGTGACGACGACGACGAGCGCGAGCGCGAAGAGCCGCACGAGGGCGAGCGGGCCGTAGCCGAAGCTCCCGCGCCACGCGGAGGCGCGGTCGAGGAGCGCGCTGCCGAGGTTGTAGCCGACGCCCCACCAGACGATGCCGGTGGCGGCGAGCAGGAGCACGGCGAGGGCGATGAGGCGGGCGGTGGGCGTGAGGCGCATGGCGGTCTCCTCTGCTGGGGGCGTCGCTCGTCAGGGAACGGGGACCCGGAGCCGCTGCCCCGGGTAGATCAGGTCGGGATCGCGGACCGCGTCGCGGTTGGCCGCGTGGAGCTGCGGCCACGCGCGCGGCGCTCCGAGGTGGCGCGCGGACAGCTCCCAGAGGGTGTCGCCCGGGCGCACCTCGAGCTCGCCCGCCTCGGCCCGCGCGGCGCCGGCCGGCGCGGGGGCGACGCGGACCGGTGCCGCCGGCACCGCCGGCGATGCGGCAGACGGCGAGGCCGCGGACGGGGAGGCCGCGGACGGGGAGGCCGCGGCGGCGGGCGAGGACGGGTCCGCCGCCGGGGACCCGGTCGTGCCGGGCGCCGGGGCCCGCGACCGCAGCGCGAGGAGCAGCGCCGCCGCCGCTGCGACCCCGGCGATCGCGACCCCGCCGAAGGCGCGCCGCGCGCGGCGCGGGGCGGGCCGCTCGCGCCGCTCGATCTCGGTGGTCGCGAGGCTCGAATCCGCGCTCCGCCGCGGCCAGGCCGGCGCCGCCCAGGCGGCGGTCATCGGGGCCGTCGCTCCCGCACCGGCGCCGCCCGGGGAGGCCGGGAGGACCGAGTCTCGAGGGGCGGGGTCCACGGGACCCGGAGCCGGGGAGAAGGCGGAGGTCGGCGCGGCGTCCGCGTCCCCGGAGACCCGGGCCTCGGCGGGGGGGAGGCTCGCGGCGAGCGCGGCGAAGAGGCCGGCCGCCCCGTCCGTCTCGGTCGCCGCCCCGGCGTCGGCCGGGAGAGCGCGCGCGAGCGCCGCCTCGAGGCGCGCGAGGCGACGGGCCCGCCCCTCCTTCACCCAGCGGGGCGTGCTGGCGAACATGCCGAGCTTGCGCCGGAGGGCAGCGAGGCGCTGCTTCGTCGTCGCGTTGTGCATGTCGCCCCCCACGAGCCGTGCACGGCGCCGCCCACGGGTGCGGGCGGAGTCACCGGCTCATGGTACCGGCGTCGCGGGGGCTGGCGAGCGAAATATTGACCCACAGTGTATCGCGCCGTGGGCGGGCCCGCGCGCAGGTGCGAGGAATGGCGCCGAGGTGCGCGGAGGTCGGAGCGGGCGCTAGCCGGCCACGCCGATCTCCTCGCCGACGCGGACGCGGGCGCCGGGGGCGAGCCGGGGATCGAGGCGAACCCTGCCCCGCTCGAACAGGAGGATCACGGTCGAGCCCATCTCGAAGGCGCCGAGCTCCTGCCCCTTCACGACCGGCAGCGGGGTCTCGTAGTCCCGGCGGCGCGGCGCGGCGCCCCTCAGGTTGGTGGGCGGGGCGGACGGGTCGTAGTAGGCGCGGACGCGCCCGACGACGGTCGCGCCGACGGCGACGACCGCGCAGCGCCCGAGCGGCGTCTCCATCACGGTGACGAGCCGCTCGTTCACGGCGAAGAGGCCGGGGACCGTCCGCACCGAGGCGGGGTTCACCGGCCAGAGCCTCCCGGGCACGTAGCGCCAGCCCGTGACCGCGCCGCCGAGCGGGAAGTGGATGCGGTGGTAGTCCTTCGGCGAGAGGTAGAGGGTCGCGTACGCGCCGCCCTCCAGCGCGCGGGCGAGCTCCTCGTCGCCGAGCAGCGCCGCGACGGTGTAGTCGATCCCCTTCGCCTGGACGAGCCTCCCCCCGGCCGCGACGCCGGTCTCCGAGACGACCGCGTCGACCGGCGAGACCACCACGGCCTCCCCGCCGGCGACGGGGCGCAGGCCGGGGCGCAGCGGGCGGGCGAAGAACTCGCCGAAGCTCCGGTAGACGTCGAGGTCGGGGCACTCGGAGAGGTCGATCCCGTACCGGCGGGCGAAGGCCTTCATGGCGGCGAGCCGCACCGGCGCGGGGGCGCGCCAGCGCGTGAGCGCGCCGACGGCGCGGGAGAGGGCGTTCTTCGGGAGGAGCCTCAGCGCGGAGATGAAGAGCCGGTCGTCCATGGGCGGGCGGAGTCTAGCCGGCCCCGGCGCGCAGGCCCCGTATTTCGCGCTGCGGCGGGCCGCGGCGCCGGGCACCCTTCCCGTGGAGGTCTCCATGGAGGCGATCCGCGCGCCGCGCGGGACCGCCCTCTCCTGCAAGGGCTGGGTGCAGGAGGCGGCGCTGCGCATGCTCATGAACAACCTCGACCCCGAGGTCGCCGAGCGGCCGGAGGACCTCGTCGTCTACGGCGGGACCGGCAAGGCCGCGCGGGACTGGGAGAGCTACCGGCGCATCGTCGCCGCGCTGCGCGCCCTCGAGGAGGACGAGACGCTGATCGTCCAGAGCGGCAAGCCGGTGGGCGTCCTCGGGACTCACCCGGACGCGCCGCGCGTGCTCATCGCGAACTCGAACCTCGTGCCGCGCTTCGCCACCTGGGAGATCTTCCGCGACCTCGAGCGGCGAGGGCTCACGATGTACGGGCAGATGACGGCGGGGTCCTGGATCTACATCGGCACGCAGGGGATCCTGCAGGGCACCTTCGAGACCTTCGCGCAGGCGGGGCGCACGCACTTCGGGACGGACGACCTCTCCGGCCGCCTCGTCCTCTCCGGCGGCCTCGGGGGCATGGGCGGCGCGCAGCCGCTCGCCGCCACGATGCTCGGCGCCGCCTTCCTCGGCGTCGAGATCGACCCGGCGCGCATCGCGCGGCGCCTCGCGGGCGGCTACCTCGACGCGTCGGCGACGGACCTCGACGACGCGCTCGCGCGGCTCGAGGCGGCGCGCCGCGCCCGCCGGCCGCTCTCCGTCGGCCTGCTCGGGAACGCGGCGGCGGTCTTCGAGGAGGTCGCCCGGCGCGGGATCGCCCCCGACCTCGTCACCGACCAGACCTCCGCGCACGATCCGCTCGACGGCTACGTCCCGGCCGACGTGCCGCTCGCCGACGCCCCCGCGCTGCGGCGGCGCGACCCCGAGGGCTACGTGCGCCGCGCGAAGGCGTCGATGGCGCGGCAGGTCGAGGCCATGCTCGCGATGCGGCGCGCGGGCAGCCACGTCTTCGACTACGGCAACAACCTGCGCGCCGGCGCCGCCGAGGCGGGGCTCGCGGGCGCGTTCGACTACCCCGGCTTCGTCGCGGCCTACGTGCGCCCCATGTTCTGCGAGGGGAAGGGCCCGTTCCGCTGGGTGGCGCTCTCCGGCGACCCCGCCGACGTCGCCCGCACCGACCGCGCGGTGCGGGAGCTCTTCCCGGAGAACGCCGGGCTGCTGCGCTGGCTCGACCTCGCCGCGCGCAAGGTGCGCTTCCAGGGGCTCCCCGCGCGCATCTGCTGGCTCGGCTACGGGGAGCGCGACCGGGCCGGGCTCGCCTTCAACGACCTCGTGCGCGCGGGCGAGGTGAAGGCGCCCATCGTGATCGGCCGCGACCACCTCGACTGCGGGTCGGTCGCCTCGCCCAACCGCGAGACCGAGGCGATGAGGGACGGCTCGGACGCCGTCGCCGACTGGCCGATCCTGAACGCCCTGCTGAACGCGGCGAACGGCGCCTCGTGGGTGAGCTTCCACCACGGCGGCGGCGTCGGGATCGGCCTGTCGCTCCACGCGGGGCAGGTGATCGTCGCCGACGGCACCGCCGCGGCCGGCCGCCGCCTCGCGCGCGTGCTGCGCGGCGACCCGGCGCTCGGCGTGCTGCGGCACGCGGACGCGGGGTACGAAGAAGCGGAGCGCGTCGCCCGGGAACGCGGTATCAAGAGGCCCTGACCCGCGCCGCCCGAGACTCCGTGTCCGCCCCCAGGTCGCTCCGCCCCAAGGCCACCCTCGCCGTCCGCAACGCCGTGCTCGCCACCTGCGATCGCGGCCCCTCGGAGGCGGGCCTCATCCCGGGCGGCGCCGTCGCGATCGACGATCGGCGCATCGCGTGGGTGGGCCGGGACCGCGACCTCGAGGCGGCGGTGGACCTCGAGGGCGCCCGCACGCTCGACGCCGGCGGCGGCCTCGTCACGCCGGGCCTCGTGGACTCGCACACGCACCTCGTCTTCGCGGGCGAGCGCGCGGGCGAGTTCGCGCTCCGCTGCTCGGGCAAGAGCTACCTCGACGTCGCGCTCGCGGGCGGCGGGATCTCGGTCACGACCCGCGCGACCCGCGCCGCGTCCGACGTCGCCCTCTTCGACGCCGCCGTCCTGCGGGCGCGCCGCCTCCTCGCCCAGGGCGTCACCACCCTCGAGGCGAAGAGCGGCTACGGCCTCACCCCCGACTCGGAGCTGCGCCTCCTCCGCATCATCCAGCAGCTCGCCCACGCGCTCTGGGCGGAGGTGACAATCGTCCCCACCCTCCTCGTCCACTCGGTCACGCCCGAGCGGCTCGAGGACCGCGAGGCGTTCGTGGGCGAGATCTGCGAGCAGCTCGTGCCCGCCGTCGCGAAGGAGCGGCTCGCCACCTCCTGCGACGTCTTCGCCGAGGAGGGGGCGTTCACGATCGACGAGGCGCGCCGCATCCTGCAGGCGGCGAAGGCGCGCGGCCTCGCCACCCGCGTGCACGCCGACCAGCTCACCCCGTCCGGCGGCGCCCGCCTCGCGGCCGAGGCGGGCAGCGCCAGCGCCGACCACCTCGAGATGATCGACGACGCCGGGATCGAGGCGATGGCGCGCGCGGGCGTCGTGGCGGGGCTGCTTC
The DNA here is from genome assembly GCA_963737085.1 of uncultured delta proteobacterium. Classification (GTDB taxonomy): domain Bacteria; phylum Myxococcota; class Myxococcia; order Myxococcales; family Anaeromyxobacteraceae; genus Anaeromyxobacter. The sequence continues at coordinate 572,424 of CAVTRR010000008.1, read as the reverse complement.
CGCTCTCCACGCTCTTCCTCGGCTCGAACCGCTTCGCGCCCGCCCGGCGGCTCCTCGCGGCCGGCGTGCCGCTCGCCCTCGCCTCGAACCTCAACCCGGGCAGCGCGATGAGCGAGAACGTGGCCCTCGTCCTCTCCCTCGCGTGCCTCAAGCTCGGGCTCTCGCCGGCGGAGGCGCTCGTCGCCTTCACCGCGGGCGGCGCCCGCTCGCTCAGGCGGACCGACCTCGGACGGCTCGCCCCCGGCTGCGAGGCGGATCTCGTCCTGTGGGGCTGCGCCTCCGTGGAGCACCTCGCCTGGCACATGGCGGTGAACCACGCGCTCGCCGTGGTGAAGCGCGGGCGCGTCGTCCACGAGGCGAGCCCGGGCGCGGCGGTGGACTGCCGCTAGACTGAGGCCGCCGTGCGGATCGGGCTCGTCTCGGACACCCACGGCCTCCTCGACCCCGCGCTCCCCCTCCTCTTCGCGCGCTGCGACGCCATCCTCCACGCCGGCGACGTCGTGAAGGTGGAGGTGCTCGAGGCGCTCGGGCGGCTGGCCCCCGTGACCGCCGTGCGGGGCAACAACGACGCCGGCCCCGTCCTCTCGCGCCTGCCCGGGGTGGCGCTCGTGCCGCTCGGCGCCCTCACCGCCCTCGTCGTGCACGACCTCGGCCCCCGGGAGCGGCCCAAGGTGCCCGCGATCGCCCGCCGCCGTCCGGACATCGTGGTCCACGGCCACTCCCACCGCCCGGGGGCGGTGGTGCTCGAGGGCCGGCTGTTCGTGAACCCCGGGAGCGCGGGGCCGCGCCGCTTCTCGCTGCCGCGCGCCGCGGGGCTGCTCGCGATCCGGGGGCGCCGCGCGCGCGTGGAGCTCTTCGACCTCGCCGGCGCGCGGCCGGTGCCGCTCGGGCCGCCGCTCGAGGTCGCGCTGTGAGGCGCGGCCCCTTCCCCGCCGCGGGCCGGACGATCCGGGCCGTCGGCTTCGACGACGCCCCGTTCGCCCGCGGGCGGCGCGGGGACGTCGCGCTCGCCGGGGTCGTCTGCGCCGGCACCCGCTTCGAGGGGCTCGTGTGGGGCCGCGTCCGCCAGGACGGATGGAACGCCACGGACGCCCTCGTGCGCCTCCTCGCGGGTGGCAAGTTCCTGCCCCAGCTCCACCTGGTCCTGCTCGACGGGATCGCGTTCGGCGGGCTCAACGTCGTCGATCTCGAGGCGCTCGCCTCGGCGCTCGGCCGGCCCTGCGTCGCCGTGATGCGGCGCGCGCCCGACCTCGGCGGGATGGAGCGGGCGATCCGCCGCCTGCCCGGCGCGGAGCGGCGCCTCGCCCTCCTCCGCCGCGCCGGGCCGCTGCACCGCCACGGCCCCTTCGTCTTCCAGGTGCGCGGCGCGGAGCCCGCGCCGACGGGCCTCGCGCTCGAGCGCCTCACCGATCGCGGCGCCGTGCCCGAGGCGCTCCGGCTCGCGCACCTCGTCGGGGCGGCCGTCGTCCGGGGCGAGAGCGGTAGGCGGGCCTGACGCGCCTCCCCGGACGCGCGTGGCCCCCGCGCCCCCCGGCTGCTACATTCGACGAGCCGATGTGCCGCCTGTTCGGCCAGCACGCCCACCCCGACGTCGACGCCTGCGCGGCGCTCTGCGGCGCCGCGAACGCGCTCCGCTTCCAGTCCCACCGCCACCCCCACGGGTGGGGCATCGGCTGGTACCGGGCGGGCTCGCCGCACGTCCGGCGGGGGATCCTCCCCGCCCACGCCGACGAGGCGTTCGTCGCCGCCGGGCGGGAGGTCCGCTCGAGGATCGTGGTCGCCCACGTGCGAGACGCGAGCGTCGGCCCCGTGCGGCACGAGAACACCCACCCGTTCGTGTTCGACCGCTGGCTCTTCGCCCACAACGGCACCGTCGCGCGGTGGGCCGACGACCCCGGCGTGCGGGCGGGCGTCGAGGCGGAGATCGACCCCGATCTGCGCGGGGAGATCCGCGGCGACACCGACAGCGAGCGCTGCTTCTACCTCTTCCTCACCCGGCTCCGGGCGCGGGCCGGGCTCGCCCTCCCGGGCGTCGAGGACGTGCGCCGCGCCCTCGCCGAGACGACGCGCGCCGTCGTCGCCCTCGCCGACCGAGTGCCCGCGCCCAAGCCGACGTCGCTCACGCTCCTCGTGACCGACGGCCGGATCCTCGCCGCGTGCCGCCGCGGCCGCACGCTCCACCTCTCCTGCGACGCCGGCCCCCGCCACGCCTTCGTCGTCGCGAGCGAGCGGATTGGGCCGGGGGCGTGGAGCGAGGTCCCCGAGGACGGCTTCGTGGGGACCGAGGACGGCCGCTCGGCCGTCCAGGGTCCCCTCGCCTGACGCGACCTCCGCGTTACTCCAGGCCGGCGATCGGGAAGTCGCGCGGGTAGCGCACCTCGTAGCGCAGCTCGATCACCTTCTCCTCCCGGGCGCCGAGCTTCAGCTCGTGGATCCGCACGCCGGGGCGCTCGGGGTCGTCGCGGGAGGGCGCCGTCGTGCCGTCGAGGACGACCACCTTGATCTTCTCGTCGCGGGAGACCGGCACGAGGTCGAGGAGCTTCACCTCGACGGGCGCCGCGTAGCGGTTCTTCACCGAGGTGCGGACGCGGTAGCGGTAGACCTCCTCCTTGCTGATGAGGCCCGCCGACTCGCGCTTCCGGTCGAGCACCTTGCGCTCGACCTCGACGCGGTCGTCGGCGCCGAAGGCGAGCTCGAGCTCGCCGCCGGGCGGGGTGGCCGGGATGGGCGCGCGGCCGACGAACTCGTCGCCGACGTAGACGCCCGCCATGCCGGCGAGGAGCGGGAAGCCCGTCTCGTTCACGGCCTTCGCCGTGAGGAACGCCGAGGCGTCCACGCGCGGCGCCGCGGTGCGGACGATCGCGGCCTTCAGCGGGAACCGCGCGAGCGGGACCTTCCGCGCCTGCCCGGAGCCGTCCACGCTCTCGCGGCGCGGCGCCGTGAACGTCGCGGAGAGGAGCCCCTCCTGCACCGTGGCCTGGGCGACCTCGACGTCGTAGGCCTCCTCGGCCTCGGGCATGGGCGCGCGGGCGGCGCGCTCCTCCATCGCGGCGGCGGGGGCCTGCGCCATCCCGCCGGACTTCTGCCGCAGCACCATCGGGCGCGGCGGCTCCGCGCGGCGCAGGAAGAGCGGCTCGAGCTCGGGCACGAGGAGGCCGCGCCCGGGCTGGGCCGTCGACACGGCGAGCGCGACGCCCTGCCAGTCCTCGCCGGTCCGCTGCCAGACCGAGCCGAGGAAGGAGAGCTCCATGGTCCCCGCGGCGGGCACGAGCCGCGCGTCCCAGATCGGCGTCCAGCCCGCGTCGTGGACGACGTAGGAGAGCGCGAGCTCGAGGGCGCCGCCCCGCTCGGCCTCCACCTCGACGGCGACCGTCTTCGTGGTCTGGCCGCGCTTCGCCTGCACCTTGTCGAGCTCCGCGCGGGCCTGCGCGACGCGCCGGGACAGCTCGCGCCGGGAGACCTCGACCTTGCGCCGCTCGGCGGTGGCCGCCGCGTGCTCCGCGGAGACGAAGGCCGCCAGGTCCGACCACTCCTTCGCGGACACGCCGCGGACGGCGAGGTTCTTCGCCCGCTCCTCGGAGTAGGTCGAGCGCAGGGAGCGGACGAGCTCGAGGCGGGCCTCCGCGGCCTTCGCCCGGTCCTGCAGGGCGAGGTCCTCGTCCTGCAGCCTCTCGAGCCGCTCCTCGGCCGCGCGCGCCTCGGCGGCGGCGGCCTCGGCGGAGGTGACGCGCTCGACGGTGACGCCGAAGACGCGCGCCTTCGCCGCGCCCTTGCCCTCGACCCGGATCGAGTCGTCGTCGAGCGGGTCGGGCAGGCCTTCCAGGAGGACGCGAACCGGCCCCGCGGGGAGCTCGACCCGCGCCACGCGCGTGACGCGCGCGGAGGACTGGTAGACCGTGACGGCGTCGATGCGGGACGGGGCGCGGACGTCGGCCGCGGCGGAGACGGCGGGCAGGAACAGGCAGAGCAGCGCGAGGGCGTGCATGGAGGAGCCTCCTTGTCCTCCATTACGCACGAACGCCGGGAAGGATCTACGGCGCGCGGGAGGGAGCACTCGGCCCGACCCCGACCTCGACCCCGACCTCGACCCCGACCCCGACCTCGACCTCGACCTCGACCTCGACCCCGACCCCGACCCCGACCTCGACCTCGACCCCGACCCCGACCCCGACCTCGACCTCGACCTCGACCCCGACCCCGACCCCGACCCCGACCCCGACCTCGACCTCGACCTCGACCCCGACCTCGACCTCGACCTCGACCTCGACCCCGACCTCGACCTCGACCTCGACCTCGACCCCGACCTCGACCTCGACCTCGACCTCGACCCCGACCTCGACCCCGACCTCGACCCCGACCTCGACCTCGACCCCGACCTCGACCCCGACCTCGACCCCGACCTCGACCTCGACCTCGACCCCGACCTCGACCCCGACCCCGACCCCGACCTCGACCCCGACCCCGACCCCGACCCCGACCCCGACCCCGACCCCGACCCCGACCCCGTCCGTCGCCGTCGAGGTCGTCCTCTCGCCGTCGCCCTTCGAAGTCGAGGTCGAGGTCCTCATCGAGGTCGCCGTCGGCTTTCAGCAGTCGCCGCGCCCCGGCTTCGCCGGTTCACGGCGCCTGCAGCGCTCGGGCCTGTGCGAGTGGATCTGTCAGGCGTGGCGCTCGGTTCGGGCGCGTCTGGCCTCGCGGCCTCCTTGTCCATGGGGTGAAAAGGAGGCCGCGATGCCAGACGACACTCGTTCCACTCTCCGTTCCATCCCTTCGAGCAGCTCCACTCCCTCCAGCTCCCTCCCCTCCCCCTCCACCCTTCTCTTCCCCTTCCAGCGCCTCGACGTGTACCGCTCCGCGCGCACCCTCGCCGCCCTCGTCCACCGCGCCGCCATCCGCGACGCCGAGCTGCGCGATCAGGCCACCCGCGCCGCGAAGAGCGCGTTCCTCAACCTCTCCGAGGGTCTCCCCGACGACCGGCCCGCCATGCGCCGCAAGTACTTCGCGCAGGCGGACGGCTCGCTCCACGAGACCGCCGGCGCCGTCGATCTCGCCGAGGCGATCGGCGCCGTCGGGTCCCGCGAGGCCGCGGAGATCCACGCGGAGGCGCTGCGCCTCCGCGCGATGCTCCGCGGGCTCCTCCGCGCTACCGGACGAGGCCGGTGAGCAGCGACACGAGCCGGTCGGCGTGGCGCGCCACCTCGCGCGCCCCGCCCTCCGGCGCGTCGCCGCACAGCGCCGCGATCTCCACCGCGGCTGCCGCCTCGACGGCCTCGGCGCGGCGATCGCGAACGCGCGGGCCTTGTCCGCGCGGGTCACCCGCCCAGCGCCCTCGGCGCAGTTGAGGCAGGCCGACTTCGCCGAGCGGACCGCCTCGTCCCGGAGCTTCGCGTCGCGGATGCGGCAGGCGAGGACCGCGAGCAGGAGCGAACGCGCGACGGAGAACGCGATGAGCTTGTGGTGGGGAAGGACCGGGCGAGCGGTCTGACGGAGAAGAGCGAACGGCGAGGCGGAGAGCGAGGGAAGGCGAGCGGAATACGGAGTGAGAATCGGAGTGAAGGCGGTCGTTCATGGCGCGGCTCCTTTCACCCCGCTTGAAGGAGCCGCGCCATGGACGACCCGACCGCCCCGACCGCCCCAGCCCCATCCCGTGGCGACGGCGACGCGACGACGACCGGGCAACCGCAGTGACGCCGCAGGCGGCACGAGGTTGCACCCAGCCAAGCCGCCGCCGACCGATCTCGACCCGGGCCGTTCCGAGCCGTTCGACCCGAGCTTGTCGAAGGGCGGACGGCCGCCGGTCCCGCGCGTGGTTCGACAAGCTCACCACGAGCGGAGCACGAAACATCTCGCCCTCGACCTCGACCCCGACCTCGACCCCGACCCCGACCCCGACCCCGACCTCGACCCCGACCCCGACCCCGACCCCGACCCCGACCCCGACCCCGACCTCGACCCCGACCCCGACCCCGACCTCGACCCCGACCCTGACCCCGACCCCGACCCCGACCCCGACCCCGACCCCGACCTCGACCTCGACCTCGACCCCGACCCCGACCCCGACCCCGACCCCGACCCCGACCCCGACCCCGACCTCGACCTCGACCTCGACCCCGGCTTCGCCTTCGACCCCGGCTTCGCCTTCGACCTCGGCCGCGCCGCGAGCTTCCGCGCCAGCTCCGCCGCCCGCACCCCGACTCCCTCTAGCGCGACGTGCCGCACGTCCGGCCTGCGCGCGTCGTGCGCGAGCCGGATCGTGAGCCGCTCCTCCGGCAGCGCACCCGGCACGCGATCCGCCCACTCGACGAGCAACGCGCCCTCGCCCGCGACGAGGTCGCCGAAGCCCGTCCCGTACAGCTCGTCCTCGTCGCCGATCCGGTACAGGTCCGCGTGGTGCACCGGGATCCGGCCGTGGTAGGTCGCGACGATGGCGAAGCTGGGAGAGCTGACCTCGTCGGCCGGCACCCGGGCCCCGGCGCAGGCGCCGCGCACGAGCTGGGTCTTCCCCGCGCCGAGATCGCCCTCGAGCGCGACGACGTCGCCCGGCGCGAGGAGCCCGCCGAGCCGCACCCCGAGCGCGTGGGTCGCCCGCGCCGAGCGCGTGACGAGCCGCGCCGCGTGCCGCTCGGTCACCGGCGCCACTCCGCCCAGATCGCGCCGATCGCCTCGCCGAGATCGCCGGCGAGGAGGCCCCGCTCGCCGAGCCGCCGCGCGACGAGGTCGCCCGCGCGCCCGTGGACGTGGGCCGCCACCCGCCCCGCCGCCGGCGGCGGCAAGCCGCCCGCGAGGAGCGCGCCGCACAGACCGGCGAGGACGTCGCCCGTCCCGCCCGTCGCGAGGCCCGGGTTGCCGGCCGCGACGACCGCGGGCGCGCCCTCGGGATCGGCGACGACGGTGCGCGCGCCCTTGAGCACCACGGTGGCCCGCCACTCCCGCGCCTTCGCCGAGGCGAGGCCGATGCGATCCGCCTGCACCGCCTCCACCGTGACGCCGCAGAGCCGCGCCATCTCGCCGGGGTGCGGCGTGAGGAGGAGCGGGACGCCCAGCTCCGCGAGCCCGGCGGTCGCCCCGGCGAGCGCGTTGAGGCCGTCCGCGTCCACGATGGCCGGCTTCTTCGCCCGGGCGAGGAGGGCGAGGAGGAGCTCCGCCGTCTCCGCGCCGCGGGGGATGCCCGGGCCGACGACGAGGGCGTCGACCTCGCGCGCGAGCGCGAGCAGCGCCTGGAGGTCGGCCCGCCCGAGCGGCCCCTTGCCGGGCAGCGCCGCGCTCATCGCCTCCGGGCGGCCGGAGAGCGCGAGGGGGAGCACGTCCGCGCGCGCCGCCAGCGTGACCAGCCCGGCGCCGCCGCGCAGCGCGCCCGTGAGGGCGAGGTGGGCCGCGCCGGTCTTGCCGGGCGAGCCGGCGATCACGAGGAGCCGCCCGGCGTCGCCCTTGTGGGCGTCCGGCGCGCGGGCCGGGACGAGCAGCCGCGCCTCGACGTCGCTCACGAGCTCGCAGCCGAGCGGCACGCGCCGCGCGGCCTCCGGGGGGATGCCGATGTCCGCGACCGTCACCTCGCCGGCGAAGGCGGCGCCGGGGAACAGCACGAGCCCGCGCTTCTGGAACCCGAAGGTGACGGTCCGGTCGGCGCGGACGCACGTCCCGAGCGGCCGGCCGGTGTCGGCCGAGAGCCCCGACGGCACGTCCACCGCGAGGACGCGCGCGCCGGCCACCCGCGCCGCCTCGATGCGGCCGATCGCGCCGGCGAAGGCGCCCTCCGGCGCGCGCGCGAGGCCGGTGCCGAAGATCGCGTCCACCACGACGTCGCCGACCCCGGCGTCCACGCCGCCGAGCTCGCCCGCGTCGTCGATGGGGACGCCGGCGCGCTGCGCCTGCTCGAGCACCGCCTGCGCGTCCGGGGAGAGCCGCTCGGGTGGGACCAGGGCGAGGACGCGCGCGTCACGCCCGGCCCCGCGCAGGAGGCGCGCGGCGACGTACCCGTCGCCGCCGTTGTTGCCGCCGCCGCACACCACCACCACCCGCCCCTTCGCGCCGGCCAGCGCGAGCGCCGCCTCCGCCACCGCGCGGCCGGCCCGGTCCATGAGGGTCAGCGACGGGACCCCGCACACCTCGATCGCGGTGCGATCGATCTCGCGCATCTCCGCGGAGCCGACGAGCCTCATCCGACCTCCCCTTCCAGCACCACCGCCGCCGCAGCGGCCCCCGCGTCGTGCGTGAGCGAGACGTGGATCGCCGAGACGCGGAGCGCGCGGGCGCGCTCCGCCGCGACGCCCGCGAGCGACAGCGACGGCGCGCCCTCGCCCCGCGCCACCTCCACGTCGTGCCAGCCGATCCCCGCGGGCGCGCCGAGCGCCTTCGAGGCGGCCTCCTTCGCCGCGAAGCGGGCCGCGTAGCGCGCCGCGCGGTCGCGCACCGCGTCGCAGAAGGCGCGCTCGGCGGGCGTGAAGCAGCGCGCGAGGAACCGCTCGACGCGCGCGGGCGGGCCGGCCAGGATCCGCCGCATGCGGGCCACCGCCACGACGTCGATGCCGAGCCCCACGATCACCGCACGCCTCGCTCCCCGCCCCTCCCGGAGGCGCTAGGGCCGCGCCTTCTCGAGGAGCGCCTTCATCTCCCGCACCGCCCGCTCGAACCCGACGAGCACCGCGTGCGCCACGATGGCGTGGCCGATGTTCAGCTCCTCGACCTCCGGGATCGACGCCACCGGGATCACGTTCTGGTAGCTGAGCCCGTGCCCGGCGGCGACGGCGAGGCCGAGCTTCGCCGCGGCCTTGCAGGCGTCCACGATGCGCGACAGCTCGCGCCGCCGGTCCGCGGCGAGCCGCGCGTCGCAGTAGCGCCCGGTGTGGAACTCGACGACCTGCGCCTCGGCGCGGTGCGCCGCCTTCACCTGGTCGAGGTCGGGGTCGATGAAGAGCGAGACCTCGATCTCGGCGTCGCGCAGCGTCTTCACGGTGCGCCGCACGGCGTCGCGCCCGCCCACCACGTCGAGGCCGCCCTCGGTCGTGAGCTCCTCGCGCCGTTCGGGGACGAGCGTCGCCATGTCCGGCTTCACCTCGTAGGCGATCTTCACCATCTCCTGCGTGGCGGCCATCTCGAGGTTGAGCCGGGTCGCCACGGTGCGCCGCATGATCTGGAGGTCCCGCTCCTGGATGTGGCGGCGGTCCTCGCGCAGGTGGATGGTGATCTGGTCGGCGCCGGCGAGCTCGGCGAGCAGCGCCGCGGCCACCGGATCCGGGTAGGCGGTCCGGCGCGACTGGCGCAGGGTGGCGACGTGATCGACGTTGACGCCGAGGCGAGCGGGGGACATGGCGCGAATCTAACCCAGAAACCGGAGCGCAGCGCGGGAACGACCTCGACCCCGCGACCTCGACCCCGACCTCGACCTCGACCCCGACCTCGACCCCGACCTCGACCCCGACCTCGACCCCGACCCCGACCTCGACCCCGACCCCGACCTCGACCCCGACCGGCGGCCCTACCCCAGCGCCTTCCGCAGCTCGTCCGAGATCTGCTCCGCGTGCGCCCGGATCCGCCTCGCGTCGGGCCCCTCGACGAGGACGCGCACCTTGTTCTCCGTCCCGGAGAACCGGACGAGGACCCGGCCGTCGCCCCCGAGCGCCCGCTCGACGGCCGCGATGGCCTTCGCGACCTCGGGCAGCTCGGCCAGCGGCCGCTTCTCGCGCACCGCGACGTTCACGAGCGCCTGTGGCACGGGCTCGAAGCAGCGCGCGAGCGCGGAGAGCGGCCGCCCCTCGCGCTGCATCACCGCGAGCACGTTGAGCGCCGCGGCGACGCCGTCGCCGGTGGTGACGTGATCGAGGAAGATGAGGTGCCCGGACTGCTCCCCGCCGAAGTTGTAGCCGGCGCGGCGCATCTCCTCGACGACGTAGCGATCCCCCACCGCGGTGCGGACCACCCGGCCCCTCACGTCGGCGAGCGCGCGCTCGAGCCCCAGGTTCGACATCACCGTCGCGACGACCGTGCGCTTCGCGAGGGTGCCGCGCCGGATGAGGTCGCGGCCGACGAGCGCCATGATGGCGTCGCCGTCCACCACCCGCCCCTTCTCGTCCGCGAGGATGACGCGGTCGGCGTCGCCGTCGAGGGCGAGGCCCAGGTCGGCGCCGTGCTTCAGGATGGCGCGCACCATCCCCTCGGGGTGGACCGCCCCGCAGCCGTCGTTGATGTTCGTCCCGTCCGGCCGCACGCCGACGGGGATCACCTTCGCGCCGAGCTCCTCGAAGACGGCCGGCGCCACGTGGTAGGCGGCGCCGTGCGCGCAGTCGACCACCACGGTGAGGCCGTCGAGGGTGAGGTCCTTCGGGAAGATCGACTTGAGGAACACCACGTAGCGGCCGATGGCGTCGTCGATCCGCTTCGCCTTGCCGATGCGCGTGGCGGTGGGCCGCAGGGCGCGGAAGTCCTCGGTGCCGGCGTCGTCCTCCCCCGCGTCGAGGACGAGCCGCTCGATGCGCAGCTCCATCTCGTCGGGCAGCTTGAAGCCGTCGCGCGAGAAGAACTTGATGCCGTTGTCCTGGTACGGGTTGTGGCTCGCGCTGATGACCACGCCGGCGTCGGCCCGCATCGACTCGGTGAGGAAGGCGATGCCGGGCGTGGGGAGCGGCCCGGAGAGCATGACGTCCACGCCCATCGAGCTGATGCCCGACGCGATCGCCTGCTCGAGCATGTACCCCGAGAGGCGCGTGTCCTTGCCGACCACGATCCGGTGCCGGTGCGGCCCGGTCCGCATGAGGTACGCGAGGGCGCGCCCGAGCTGGAGCGCCATCTCGGCGGTCATGGGGTACACGTTCGCGACGCCGCGCACGCCGTCGGTGCCGAAGAGGCGGCGCGCGGCCGCGGCGGGCGCGAGGCGCGCCACGTTGCGCGGGGCGCGCGGGCGCGGGGCGCCGTTCACGGCGGGGGGGCGGGCGGGCTTCGGCGTCGGGTCGCGGGTTGGCATCGGTTGAACCTAGGGAGCGGGGCGGCGCGCAGTCTAGCGCGGTCCCGGCCGGGAGGCGCGCGCGGCGTCCCGGATCGCCGCGGCGACCGCGCCGGCCTGGCGGGCGGCCGCCACGTCGTGGACGCGGAGGAGCTCGACCCCCGCGAGCACGCAGGCGGTCACGGCGGCGAGCGTCCCCGGGAGGCGGTCCGCCGCCGCCGCGCCCGTCACCTTCCCGATGAAGCTCTTGCGGGAGGGGCCGACCAGCAGGGGGCGCCCGAGCGCGCGCAGCTCGCCGACCCGCGCGAGCAGCTCGACGGTCTGCTCCGCGGTCTTGGCGAAGCCCAGGCCCGGGTCGAGCAGCGTGCGGTCGCGGGGGATCCCGGCCGCCTCCGCGCGCAGGAGCGCCACCTCGAGCTCCCGCGCCACGTCGCGGACGACGTCGCCGTACGTCGCGCGCGCCTGCATGTCCGCGAAGGTCGTGCCGCGCATGTGTTGCAGGACCACGGGCGCGCCCGCCTCCGCCACGGCGCGACCGAGGTCGGGGTCCGCGAGCCCGGTCACGTCGTTCACGAGGTCGGCGCCGGCGGCGAGGGCCGCGCGGGCCACCGCGCCCTTCCAGGTGTCGACGGAGATGGGGAGGGCGAAGCCGCGGGCGCGGAGCCGCTCCACGACGGGCAGGACCCGCCGCGCCTCCTCCTCGGCCGGGACGGGCGGGGCGCCGGGACGGGTGGACTCGCCGCCGAGGTCGACGAGGTCGGCCCCCTCCTCGGCGAGGCGGAGCGCGTGCGCCACCGCCGCCTCGGGGTCGAGGAAGCGGCCGCCGTCGGAGAACGAGTCCGGCGTGACGTTCACGACGCCCATGAGGAAGGGGCCGGGCCCTTCGAAGAGCCTGGCCCCGATCCGCATCCTCATCTTCCGCCTCCGGTGCGGGTCGCGCGGCCGCGCGAGCCCGACCGCCTACGCCTTGCCCGCGGCCGGCACCGCGCCGCCGGTCTCGACGAGCCCCGTCTTCTTCTTCTCGACCATGGCGGTCGCGAGCGGCTTCGGCGGCGGCGCGCGGGTGATGGTCCCGCCCGCCATGACGACGTCGATGTCCGCCGCGTCGAGGGTCTCGTACTCGATGAGGGCGTCCGCGATCTTGTCGAGCGTCGGCCGGTGCTGGACGAGGACGTCCTTCGCGCGCGCGTACTGCTCGATGATGATGCGGTGCACCTCGGCGTCGATGGCGCGGGACGTCTCCTCCGAGAAGGTCTTCACCGCGCTCATCTCGCGGCCGAGGAAGACCTCGCCCTCCTTCTTGCCGAACGCGAGCGGGCCGAGGTTCGACATGCCCCACTCGCAGACCATCGAGCGCGCGAGGTTCGTCGCCACCTCGATGTCGTTCCCGGCGCCGGTGGTCTTCTGCTGGAAGACGATCTCCTCGGCGATCCGGCCGCCCATCAGGATCGAGACCTGGTTGAGCGCGAACTCCTGGTTGATGTTGAGCCGGTCCTCCTGCGGCAGCTGCTGCGTCAGGCCGAGCGCGCGGCCGCGCGGGATGATCGTGACCTTGTGGACGGGGTCGGTGCCCGGCAGGACCTTCGCGACGAGCGCGTGGCCGGCCTCGTGGACGGCCGTGGTGCGCTTCTCCTTCTCGGAGATGATCATCGAGCGCCGCTCGGTGCCCATGATCACCTTGTCCTTCGCGAACTCGAAGTCCTCGATGGCGAGCCGCTCCTTGTTGCGGCGCGCCGCGTAGAGCGCGGCCTCGTTCACGAGGTTCTCGATGTCCGCGCCGGAGAAGCCGGGCGTGCCGCGGGCGATCTGGAGCAGGTCCACCGTCGGATCGAGCGGCGTCTTCTTGGTGTGGACCTTGAGGATGCCGAGGCGGCCGTTGAGGTCGGGCCGCGGCACGACGATCCGCCGGTCGAAGCGGCCCGGGCGCAGCAGCGCCGGGTCGAGCACGTCGGGCCGGTTCGTCGCGGCGATGAGGATGACCCCGTCGTTCGACTCGAAGCCGTCCATCTCGACGAGGAGCTGGTTCAGCGTCTGCTCGCGCTCGTCGTGCCCGCCGCCGAGGCCGGCGCCGCGGTGACGGCCGACCGCGTCGATCTCGTCGATGAAGATGATGCAGGGCGCGTTCTTCTTCCCCTGCTCGAACAGGTCGCGGACGCGCGAGGCGCCGACGCCCACGAACATCTCGACGAAGTCGGAGCCGGAGATCGAGAAGAACGGCACCCCCGCCTCGCCGGCGACGGCGCGCGCGAGGAGCGTCTTGCCGGTGCCCGGGGGGCCCATGAGCAGCACGCCCTTCGGGATGCGGCCGCCCAGGCGCGTGAACTTCTTCGGGTCCTTGAGGAAGGAGATGATCTCCTCGAGCTCGTCCTTGGACTCGTCGATGCCCGCGACGTCGGCGAAGGTGATCTTGTTGTGGTGCTCGGTCATGAGCTTCGCGCGCGACTTCCCGAAGCTCATCGCCTTGCCGCCGCCGGACTGCAGCTGGCGCATGAAGAAGAAGAACAGCAGGAACAGGAAGACGAGGGGCAGGTACTGGAGCAGCACCGTCACCCAGATCGAGTTCTGGTCCGACTTCTGGAACTGGAGCGTCACGCCCTTCTCGCGGAGCTTCTCCGCGATGGCGGCGGAGGCGTCGAGCGGGCCGGTGGTCCGGAACTGCGAGTTGTCCCGCAGCGTCCCCTCGTAGTCGAGGTCCTTGATGGTGACCTCGCGGACCTCGCCCGCCTCGACCTTGGACATGAACTGGGACCAGTTCATCTCCTTCTTCGTGGGGCCCCCGCGCTGGAACAGCATCCAGAGCGAGATGAACATCAGGATGAGCACGGCCCAGAGGCCGGCCGTCTTCAGGGACTGTCGCAAGGCTCGCTTCCCCTTCCGTGGAGCGTCGATCTTCCGGAACCGGCGAGGGCGCCCTCCTCATTCCTCCGGCGCCCCGCGGGCCACGTCGGCACCCCGGGATGGCGTCGGTTATAACAGCCTCGCCCCCCTTTTGCAGGCGGACGCACGCTTCAGCGCTCGCCCATCACCCGGACGGACAGCCCCGCGCCCGACGGGCCGAGCCCATCGGCCACTGCGTCCAGCTCGGGCACGGCGAGGATCGACGCCCCGTGGGCCAGCACGAGGAGGCCGTCGCGGTCCTCGCGCGGCACCTTCCGGTCGATGAGCCAGCCCTTCAGCTTCTTCGACCCGCGGCCGCCGTCCGGCCGGAAGCGGTCTCCCGGCCTCCGCGTCCGCAGCGCGAGCGGCCAGGGCAGCGCGTCGGCGCGGCGGGCGCAGACCTCGACCGCGACCCCCCGCGCGGGCAGCGCGTACCGGCCGGGCGAGGGCACCTCCACGGGGGCGAAGGCCTCCGCAGCGGGCGGCGCGGCCGCGCCGAGCTCGAGCCGGCCGTAGCGGCAGCGCGCCTCGCGGCCCCCGGGGAGCGTGGCCCGCCCCGGCCGTCCGCGCCGGGCGAGGGCGAGGACCGCCTCCACGTGCCGGGCCTCGAGCCCCGCCGTCCGGCCGCTCGCGTTCCGCCACAGGCGGCGGACGACGCGCCGGCGCACCGCGACCGGCTCGCCCGCGAGCGCCGCCACGGCCACCGCCCGCTCGCCCCCCACGAGCTCGCGGGCGCGCCGCGCGAGCGCCCGCTCGTCCTCGCGGGCGAGGTCCGCGGCCCGCGCGAGGGCGCCCTCCGCGGCGGGGGCGAGCGCGAGCACCGCGGGCCAGAGCGACAGCCGCACGCGGTTGCGGGCGAAGCGCGGCGTCGCGTTCGTGGGATCGTCGCGCCATGCGAGCCCGAGCCCCTCGAGGAAGCGGAGCCCCTCGGCGCGCGTGCGATCCACGAGGGGACGCACGAAGGGGCCCCGCCGCGGCGGGATGCCGGCGAGCCCTCGCGCCCCCGCCCCCCGCAGGAGCCGCAGGAGCACGGTCTCGGCCTGGTCGGTCCGCGTGTGGCCGGTGGCGATGCGCGTCGCGCCCGCCCGCTCCGCGCCCGCGACGAGGGCGGCGTACCGGGCCCGGCGCGCGGCGGCCTGCACGTTCCCGGGCCCGACCCGGACCTTCACCCGCTCGAGCGGCACCGCCACCCGGGCGCACGAGGCCGCCGCGCAGGCGGCGTCGCCCTCGCCCGGCCGGAGCCCGTGGTCGACGTGCAGGGCGAAGACCTCCCCGATCTCGCCGGCGTCGCGCAGGGCGGCCAGGACGGCGAGCAGCGCGGTCGAGTCGGGCCCGGCGGAGAGCGCGACCAGGACCCGGTCGGCGGGGCCGAGGAGCCGCCGGCGGCGGATGGTGGCGAGCACCGCCGCGGGATAGCTCCCGAGGCGGCCCTTGCGCGCGTGCGAGCGCATCATCACGGAGTCGTCTATAGTAGTCGCAGGCCGGAAACGGAGGGCCGCCGAACCCCGGGAATGAAGCGCGGAGGCACCGGGTTTCAAGCGTGAGAGACCGAGGGAGGTCCTCCGGCACCCGGCCCAGGCGGTTATCATTCGCGAGCAGGAATGCGAATCTTGGGGCTCGCTGTTGACACGAGAAGGGACGGCGACAACTTTGAAGCGCTGGGCCTAGGGGTCCCCCCCCTCCCCCTCTGGGCCCACGGAGAGCCGGCAGCAATGCCGGCTCTCCTCTTTTCTGGGCACGGCGATCCCGCGAGCGGCCTCCACGCCCTCGTCCGGGAGCCCCGCCCCGGGTCCCGCGACCGCGCGCGGGGCGCGTCGGCCGAGATCGCGGAGCCGGACCGGACGGCCTCACACGCAGAGTGATGGCGCCTCGGCCCCGGGGAGCTCCGGGATCCCCCGGGGCCGGATGACCCATGGTGGGCAACGATTCCTTGACCCTGCCGGAAGGGCATCGTACAAGCAGGTCGTTCCTCCCACAGTCCAGCATGGAGCCTCGATGGCCGGCACAGACAAGCGTAAGCAGTCGCTGTACTTTCCCGAGGACATGCTCAACGAGATCCAGGCGGAGGCGAACCGGCAGGACCGCTCCCTCTCCTGGATCGTCCAGCAGGCCTGGCGGATCGCCCGCGGCGAGATCATGCGTTTCCCGTCGGTGAACGACGTGCTCTCCGGCGTCGCCCGCGAGGACGAGCGCGAGGAGAAGGGCGGATAGCCCCTCCTCGTCCCTCACATCGCCCTCCGTCGCATGCCCGCGCCGTCCCGGCGCGGGCATTGTCGTTTTGACGCCGGCAGCGGGTGGAAGCTACCCTCACCGCTCGCCCCTCACCCCCGGCCCGCGATGCCCGTGCGACCCCCTCCCGTTTCGACCGACGCCCCCGAGGACCTGACGGAGGACCCGGAGGCCTACGCGGCCCCCGAGGAGCTCGCCGAGACCGTCGTCGACGACGGGGGCGTGCCCCGGCCGTCGCGGGCGCCGCGCTCGGCGGCGCTCCGGCTCGCCGCGGTCGCGGCGCTGGCTCTCGCCCTCGGCGGCGCCCTGCTCGCCTACCGCGCCCACCACCGCGGCAAGGTGCTCGCGGAGGGGCTCGCCCGGGCCGACGCGCTGCTGCGGCTCGACACGGCCGCCGGCTACCGCGAGGCGGCGTCGCTCCTCGAGCCGCTCGTCCAGCTCGACGCCGTGGACGCCGCGAGCGTCCGGGCGTTCGCCCTCGCGATGCTCTTCGCCGACTACCGCGCCGCCGACGCCGAGGCCGAGGCCGACGCGCTGCTCGTCGGGCCGGGGCGCGCCGCCGACGTCCCCGTGCACGCGAACCTCGCCGCGGCCGCCCTCGCGATGGGCCGGCGCGAGGCCGGGACCGCCACCACCGCCACCGCCCGCGCGGGCGACGGGCCGTGGGCCCGCACCCTCCAGGCGCGCGTGGCCTTCCTCGCGGGCAACGTCGCCGCCGGGCTCGACCCGGCCGCGGCGGCGGCCGCGGAGGGGGCGTTCCCGCCGGGGCTCGCCATCCACGGCGACGCGCTCCGCCGGCTGCGCCAGGACGCGCGCGCCGCGCGCGCGGCCTACGAGGCGGCCCTCGCGGCGTCGCCGCTGCACCCGCGCGCCGCGTACGGCCTCGCGAAGCTCGCCCTGGGCGGGAGCGCCCCCGCCGCCGAGGCTTCCGCCGCCCTCGAACGTCTCGTCGCCGACGCGGCGGGCACGCCGGCGCCCGAGCGCGCACGGGCGGCCCTGCACCTCGCCGCGCTGCGCCTGCGCGCCGGCGACCGGGCCGGCGCGGACGCCGCGCTCGACGCCGCCGGGCTCGAGGCCGGCGCCCGGGTCTGGGCGGCGCGCGCCGCCCAGGTCGCCGCGGAGCAGCGCGGCCCGTACCGGGCCGTCCAGGGGGCGCCCTCCGCGCTCCAGAGCGCGAGCGACGACGATCCGCCGCTCCTGTCGCCGGTGCCGCCGCCGAAGCCCGTCGTCAAGGCCGCCCCGAAGAAGGCGGCCGCCAAGAAGCGGACCGCCGCCCCCCGGGCGACCGCCGCGAAGCGCAAGCCGGCCGCGACGCGCGCCCCGGCGCGCCGCCGATAGCCGGCCCCGCCGTCACAGCCCGCGGCCGCGCAGCTCCCGCAAGAGCTCGGCGTAGAGCTCGGCCGCGTCGAAGCGGCGCGACCAGCCGATCTGCGCGAAGTGGTCGGCCTCGACCTCGCGCAGGACCTCCCCCCAGCGCTGCGACGCGGCGGGCACCATCCCATCGTTCGCGCCCGCGGCCCGCTCGAGCCAGAGCCAGCTCGGCAAGAGCAGCGGCGTCACCCCCCGCCGCGCCGGCGGCGCGCCGACGACGCTCGCGTAGGCGACCCCGCGCGCGTCGGGCACGGCGCGGTTGAACTCGGCCATGCGCGCGGTGGTGAGATCGTGGAACGCCTCGACGTTCAAGCCCATGCGGCCCAGGGCCGACCAGACCCGGGCCGCCGCGCCGAGGTCCGCGAGCGGCGTGCCGAGGTGCGGCGTCCCGACGGTCGTGAGCGAGGCGACGTGCCGGTCGAGCCCGAGCCGGGCGAGCGCATAGCGCGCGTCGAGCCCGCCCATCGAGTGCGCCACGAGGTTCACCCGCCGGGCGGGCACCTCGCGCACGAACGCGGCGAGCTCGGCGGCCCGCTCGGCGATCGAGGCGGTCCGCGCGACGCGGCAGCGGTGGACGACGCAGCCGTCGCGCTCGAGGCGATCCGACACTCCGCGGAAGTAGTCGTGGCGCGCGGCGCCGAGCCGGATCTCGTCGAAGCCGAGGAGGCCGTGGGCGAGGACGACCGGGTAGCGCGTCGCCGCCCGCCCCGGGCGCCGGGGGCGCAGCCGGGCGCGGCGCCTGCGCAGCAGCCACGCCGCGGCGGCGGCGACCGCGGCGACCGCGGCGAGGGCGGCGAGCCAGGGCCAGGCCGCGGCGAGCGCCTCCCACCCTCCCATCGGAGCCCCCGGCGGCACGGCCCGCACCCCGGGAGGATACCCCGGAACTGCACGCCCGGGCGGCAGCGGGCTGCTCCGCTCGCGAGCACGCCCGCGCGGCGATGCACGAAACCCGCGCTCCCAGCGGCGCGCGAAGCGGGCACGGCGGCTGCAATCGGGTCGCGCACGGCCGCCCCGCGGTACGCACCCGGCCCGGAGGACGCGTGAGACGACTGTTCCTTATCGCTTCGCTGCTCTTGCCCGCCCTCGCCCTCGCCGGCGACGGCGCCGACACCGGCGACACCGCGCTCGTCCTCGTGAGCGCCGGCCTCGTCATGCTGATGACCCCCGGGCTCGCCTTCTTCTACGGCGGCCTCGTCCGGGCGAAGAACGTCGTCCACACGATGAACCTCTCGATCGTCTGCATGGGGCTCGTGGGCGTCCTGTGGGCGCTCGTCGGGTACAGCCTCGCCTTCTCGCCGGGCGCCGGCGCCCTCGACCGCGTGCTGGGCGGCCTCGGCTGGCTCGGCCTCACGGGGGTCGGCGACGCGCCCGAGCCGTCGCTCGCGGCGACGGTCCCGCACACCGCGTTCATGCTCTTCCAGGCGATGTTCGCGGTCATCACCCCCGCCCTCATCTCCGGCGCGATCGTCGAGCGCGTGCGCGTGAAGGCGTGGCTTCTCTTCGTCGCCCTGTGGAGCCTGGTGGTCTACGCGCCGGTCGCGCACTGGGTCTGGGCGCCGGGCGGGTGGCTCCGCAACCTCGGCGTCCTCGACTTCGCGGGCGGCACCGTCGTCCACATCAACGCCGCGGCGGCGGCGCTCGTCGCCGCGATCGTCCTCGGCAAGCGGCGCGGCCTGCGGGTGCCCACGGTCATGCCGCACAACGTGCCCTTCGCGATCCTCGGCGCCGGCCTCCTCTGGTTCGGCTGGCTGGGATTCAACGGCGGCTCGGCGCTCGCGGCGAACGGCCTCGCCTCCACCGGCTTCGTGAACACCTTCTTCGCGCCGGCGGCGGCGGCGCTCGCCTGGGGGCTCGCCGAGATCTTCCTGCACGGCAAGATGTCGGGCGTCGGCCTCGCCTCCGGCGCGGTGGCGGGCATGGTCGCGATCACGCCGGCGGCCGGCTTCGTCCGGCCGGTGCCGGCGCTCCTCCTCGGCGCCGTGGCGGCCCTCGCCTCGTTCGCCGCGATCCGCGTCCGCCCGCGCCTCGGCCTCGACGACTCCCTCGACGTGTTCGCCGTCCACGGGGTCGCGGCCACGCTCGGCGCGATCCTCACCGGCGCGCTCGCCACGAAGGCGGTGAACGCCGCCGGCGCGGACGCGAGCCTCCTGCTCGTCGCGAAGCAGGCCCTCGGCGTGGCGGTGACGCTGGTCTGGTCGGGCGGCCTCTCCTTCGGGCTGCTCCGCCTCGTCGCCCTCGTGACGCCGCTCCGCGCCGAGGAGCAGGACGAGTGGTCCGGCCTCGACCAGGCCGAGGCGGGCGAGCGCGGCTACATCATGGCGGACGAGTCGGCCTTCGGGCCGGCGGCGCCGCCCGCCCCGTACCCGCCGGCGCTCGCGCACCCCCGCCCCGGCACCACGACCGCCTGAGGACCCCGCGCGCGGCGTCGAGGGCCCGCCCCGCAGCCCGGGGGCGGGCCCTCTCCGTTCGGTGAACGGCCGGCGGCTGCCCGGCGGGCGCGCAGCGGCTGCCCCCGCCGCGCGCTCTCGCGCGCCGCCGCGGCGGCGAGAACCCGCGCGCGCGCGGCGATCGCGGCGCGGCACGCGCGGTGCAATCCGGGACCGGCAGGCACCATCCACTGACCGGCCCCGTCCGGAGGAGACATCCGAATGAAGAACGTCCTGAAGGCCCTCGCCGCCGCGGCGGCGCTCGCCCTCGCGCACGGCGCGTCCGCGACGCCGTCCACCACGGTGTGGACCCCCGCGACGACGTACACGCAGCCGTACCTCGTGCCGCACCTCACGTACGACACCTACGTCGCCGAGAAGGGCCTGCTGCAGAACACGTACGGCCTCACGATGGGCGTCATCCCGGGTGACAAGCTCCTCGGCGAGATCGGGTTCGACCTCTTCTACCCGGGGTTCACGGCCGACTTCGCGCAGCTGAACGGCAAGATCACGGTCCCCGAGAACCTCCTCGGCGGCTTCTCCCCGGCGCTGTCGGTGGGCATCTCGAACGTGGGCTTCGAGAAGGACGTCTCCGACTACAACCTCCTCCACGCCACCCTCTCGAAGACCACGCCCGTCGGCACCGTCGGCGTCGGCGGCTACTACGGCGCGGGCAGCGAGCTCCTCTGGACGGGCAGCGGCGGCGAGGAGCGCGCCGGGTTCATGGCGAGCTACGCGACCCCCGAGATCAAGCTCGGCCTGCCCGGGCTGGAGAAGGTGCTCTTCGCGGCAGACGTCGCCACCGGCAAGAACTGGTTCGGCGCGGTGGGCGCGTCGGCGGTGCTCTACTTCAACTCCAACGTCTCGCTCCTCACCGGGCCGGTGTTCTTCCTCGACTCGGACCTCTACGACGCGACGTACGGATCCGACTTCATGTGGACGGCCCAGCTCGACGTGGACATCCCGTTCATCAAGTAGCCGCAACGCGTCGCGTTGCGCGGGTGGGCCGGGGCGCCCGGGGTCGGAGACGGCCCCGCGGCGCCCTCGCCGTCTCGGGGGGCGCCACCGCTCGACGCGGAGCGAAGCGGGCAGGCACCCGCCGCTCGGGGTGAGCCTGCCGAACCCCGAGCGGAGAAGGCCCCGTCTACAGGGCGTTCTTCAGCTCGGGGGCCGGCTTGAACCCGACCGTCTTCGAGGGCGCGATCCGGATCTCCGCGCCGGTCTGGGGGTTGCGGCCCACGCGGGCGGCGCGCTTCTTCACGACGAAGGTGCCGAAGCCCGGCATGGAGAAGCGCTTGTCCTTGCGGATTCCCCGGGCGAGGTGGTCGAACACCGCGTCCACGACCAGCGCGACCTGACGCTTCGACAGATCTCCGTGCGACGCCTGCACCTTCTCGATCAGATCTGCCTTCGTCATCGGGACGCCCCTGTTCACGGTTCCGCGCGACCCTAGCGCCCGCCTCATGGGGCGTCAAGTCGCCGAAAGCGTTGACACGAGCGCGTTTCGTGCAGCGTGACGCGCGTCAGGAGATGCCGAGGATGCGCCGCGCCTCGGCGGGCGAGGCGGGGTCCCGGCCTGCCCGCCCGGCGAGCTCCACGGCGGCCGCCACGAGCTCGTCGGAGCCCTTCGCGAGGACGCCCTTCGAGACGAACAGGTTGTCCTCGAGGCCGACCCGTACGTGGCCGCCGAGGCGCAGGGCGACCTCGGCCATGGGCAGCTCGAAGCGGCCGATCCCCGCCACCGACCAGTGCGTGGGCTCGGGCAGCCCCTCGACCAGGAAGCGGAGGTTGCGCTCGGAGCCCGTCATCCCGCCGGGCACGCCGAGGACGAACTGCACGTGGTAAGGCGCCGCGAGGTGTCCCTTGTCGAGGAGCCAGCGCAGCGTGTCGAGCATCCCGGCGTCGTACACCTCGCACTCGGGCACGAGGCGCCGCTCGCGCAGGCGCCCCGCCACCTTGACGATGTCCGGGCGCGAGTTCACGAAGACGTCGTCGCCGAAGTTCATCGTGCCGAGGTTCAGCGTCCCCATCTCCGCGCCGTCCACGAGGGACCCGAGCCGCTCGTCGATCGACATGCCCACCGCGCCGCCGGTCGAGCACTGCAGGACGACGTCGCTGCCCGCGCCGCGGACGCGGTCCACGATCTCGCGGAAGTGGGTGGGCTCCTGCGACGGGCGCCCGTCGGGCCAGCGCGCGTGCAGGTGGACCACCGCGGCGCCGGCTCGCCCCGCCGCCACGGCGGCCGCCGCGATCTCGGCGGGCGTGTACGGGACGTGGGGGCTCTGCGCGCGCGTCACCTCCGCGCCGACCACCGCCGCCGCCACGATGACCTTGTCGCCCATGGGGCTTCCGCGCCTCCCGAAGCTAGCGCGCGAGGCGCTGCTTCTCCTTCGGCACGACGCAGGTGCCGCTGGCGCGGCAGACCACGATGGGCTCGGGGAGCGCCTCGGCGGCGCTGTCCGAGAGGTCGGGGCGGGGCCGGATGAGCTTGCGGGCCTCGAAGCGCATGGAGCGCGAGGTGTTCCCCACCTTCACGAGCTCCGCCTCCACCTCCAGGTAGTCGCCCGCGTGCGTCGGCGCGAGCACCTCCACCGCGTCGTAGGCGCGCAAGAGCCCCTCGTCGCCGTCGTGGCGTATGCACAGCTCCGTCGCGGCGTCCCCGAACAGCGCGAGGATGCGCGCGCCGTCCACCAGGCTGCCGCCGTAGTGGGCGTCGAGCTGGGACATGCGGACCCGCAGGACGGCCTTCATCGCGCTCATGTCGTCTCCTTCCCCATGCGCCGGAGCACCGCCCCGACGACGAAGTTCGCCACGTCCGACGGCTTCGTGCCCGGACCGAAGCCCGCGTCGTAGCCGAGCTCCAGGGCGAGCCGGTGGTCGATGCGCGGCCCGCCGAGCAGCGCCGTGATCCCGCCGCGGATGCCGAGCCGCTCGAGCTCGTCGAGGAGCTGCCGCGCGTTCTCCCGGTGGACGTCCCGCTGGGTCACCACCTGCGAGACGAGCACGGCGTCCGCGCGCCGCTCCTGGCAGAGGCGCGCGAGCCGCGCGTTCTCCACCTGCGCGCCGAGGTTCGTCGCGTCGAAGCACGGGTAGCGCTCGAGGCCGTAATCGCCGGCGTACCCCTTCATGTTCATGATCGCGTCGATCCCGACCGCGTGCGCGTCCGACCCGGTGCACGCCCCGAGCACCACGATCCGCCGCCCCACCTCGTGGAGCGCCCAGGCGTTCAGCTCGTCGAAGCCCTTCTTGCGGTGCACCACCTCGGGCACGTCGATGCGGGACAGGTCCACCCCGAGGGTGGTCTGGCCGTAGACGACGAAGAAGGTGTAGCGCTCGGCGGCCGCCTCCATGTGCGCCACGTGGACCTGCTCGAGCCCCATCTTGCGGGCGAGCTGGGCCGCGGCCTCTCGCGCGCGCTCGCCGGGGGGGACCGGGAGGACGAACGAGAGCTGCACGACGCCGTCGTCGCGCCGGTCGCCGTAGGGCCGGACGACCTCGCCCTGGCTCCACTCGCGCGGCGGGGGGCTCATCAGGCCTCCCCTCCGAGGCGCGCGGTCGCCACCACCGCGCGAGAGACGTCGATGGCCTCCGCCGACGCCGGGCTCGCGGCCGTGAAGAAGACGCGGTACTGGGCGCCGCCGTCGCAGACGGCCCAGGCCCAGACGTGCCACCCGCCCTGGTCGCCCTCGAGGGCGTGGGCGGAGCGGCCCGCGACGCGGGTCGGGTGGCGGCGGCCGCGCTCGAGGGCGCCCGCCTGCTGGCCGAGCTTCTCCTCCGCCGCCGCGAGGCAGGCCCGCTCGTCGGGGAAGTCGCGCTCCGCGTACGAGACCTCGAGCTTCGCCTTCCCGTCCGGCGCCTCGAGCGAGACGCGCCGCTCGCCGCCGGAGGCGCTCCACCCCGCCGGGGCCTCGAAGCGGAGGTCGCGGAGCGGGTAGACGAGCCACCCCGCGCGCCCGGACGGGGCGCCGACCGGCGCCGGCGCGAACGCGTCGCGGACGGTGGCGCAGCCGGCGAGGGCGGCGAGGGCGAGGAGCGGCAGGGCGAGGCGCAGGCGCAGGCGGGCGGTCATGTGCCCTCCATGATCTCGAGGAACGGGTTGAAGTAGTCCGGCGCGCGCTCGACGACGCCGGCGAGCCCCTTCCCGCCGTCCTCGGCGCGGGCCACGTCGCCGAAGCGCGCCCGGCCGATGGCCTTCATGAGGCCGTCGCGCGCCACCTCCTCGAGGAGCGCGAGGGCCTTGCCCAGGGTCTCGTCGGCGCGCCGCTCGACGATGCCGCCCGGGCGAAGCCGGAGCTCCGCGCCCATGGAGCGCCACGCCCGGTAGACGTAGTCGGCCGTCTTCAGCGCGACGTGCCGGTCCATGAGGAAGGGGTTGTGCATCGCCTCCGTCATCATGCCGAGGAGCTGGATCTCCTGGCCGGTGAGCCAGGCGACCACGTCCGCCATCACGTCGTACGCGTGGCTGAAGAAGATGTCACCCTGCTTGTGCTTCGTGGGCGGCATGTACTTGATGGGCGCGCCGGGGAAGAGCGTGCGGACGAGCAGCGCCTGCGCGATCTCCCGCGCGATCGTGTCCTCGCGCGCCGGGTCGATCTCGAACGCGTGCCCGAGGCCGATGAGCCGGTCGGGCAGGCCGGCGCGGTGCGCGAAGCTCTGGTTCACGAACTGCGAGGCGATGACGGTGTGGGCCGCCTCGTCCGCGTCGGCGGTGGTGATGTAGTTGTCCTCGCCGGTGTTGATGACGATGCCGGCGAGCGCGCAGATCCGCCGCGAGAAGTGCTGGTCGCACAGCGTCCGCTTCATGTTGATGTCGCGGAACAGGATCCCGTACATCGCGTCGTTGAGGAGCATGTCGAGCCGCTCGAACGCCGCGGTGAAGGCGATCTCCGGCATGCACAGGCCGGACGAGTAGTTCGTGAGGTGCAGGTAGCGCCCGAGGCGCCGCGACTCCTCGTCGAGGGCCTCCCGCATGATGCGGAAGTTCTCCTGGGTCGCGTAGGTGCCCCCGTAGCCCTCGGTGGTGGCGCCGTGCGGGACGTAGTCGAGCAGCGACTGCGCCGTGGAGCGGATGACGGCCACGACGTCGGCGCCCGACTCCGCGGCGGCGCGCGCCTGCTCCACGTCGTCGTGGATGTTGCCGGTGGCGACGATGACGTACTTGTGCGGCCGCGGCCCCACCCCGAGCTCCGCCCTGAGGGCGTCCCGCGCCGCGACCCGCCGCAAGAGCTCGCCGACCGCGGCGCGCGCGTCGCGGCGGACCTCCTCGCGCAGCGCCCGCTCCTCGGCGGCCGGGAGCGGCTCCGGGTGGGCGGGGAGCGAGACGATCCGCTCCACCACGCTCACCGGGTCCCCCGCGCCGCGGCGGAGCACGTAGCCGAGCCAGTAGCTCGCGCCGCGCCCGAGGAGCCGCTTCTCGTGGAGGGCGTCCACGGCGAGGTTCACGAGCGGGATGCCCCGGGACCCCGCGTCGTGGAGGCCGTGGAGCCGGAGGGCGGTCCGCTCGATGGAGACGGTCGTGTGCCGCTGCACCACCTCCAGCACCTTCGCCGTGATCTCGTCGGCGAGGGCGCGGCAGCGCGCGACCTTGGACGGGTCGAGCGGGAGGTCGGGGACGCTGCGGCCGTCGGCGAGCTGCATGCGGGATGGGTAGGCCAGCCCGCCCCTCCGGGCAAGCGCCTCCGAGGGCTATCGGCAGGTATCGGGGGACCGCACCCCGGCGCACGCCTCGCCGTCGCTCCGCTCGGCGCGGACCGCCACCACGTCTCCCCGCCGCGCGCTCCCGGCGGGGAAGCGGACGGTGACGAACGCCCGGGCGGTCCCGCGGGCGATGCCGCCCTCCACCCGCTCGACGACGACCTCGTGCTCGCGGCCCACCTGCGCCGCGAGGAAGGCGCGCCACCGCCGCGCGGAGATCGCGCGGAGCTCGCCGACGCGCGCGCGCACGGCCTCGGCGGGCACCCTCTCCCCGAGCGAGGCGGCGGGGGTGCCGGGCCGGGGCGAGAACGGGAAGACGTGCAGGTACGCGAGCGGCAGCGCCTCCACGAGCGCCACGGTGGCGCGGTGGTCGGCCTCGGTCTCCCCCGGGAAGCCGGCGAGGACGTCGGTGCCGAGGCAGGCGCCCGGGACGGCGGCGGCGACGGCGTCGAAGGCCCGGCGGAGGTCGTCCGGGCTCCGCGGCCGCCCCATCGCCGCGAGGACGCGCGGCGAGCCGCTCTGGAGGGGCAGGTGGAAGTGCTCGCAGAGGAGCGCCCGCGCCTCCGGCTCGGCGAGCAGCGCGAGGGGCAGCTCGCCGGGCTCCACCGAGGAGAGGCGGAGCCGCGCCACGGCGCGCCGCGCCGCCGCCGCGCGCACGAGCGCCTCGAGCGAGGAGCGGGGCGAGAGGTCCCGGCCCCACGCCCCGAGGTGCACGCCGGTGAGGACCACCTCGGCGTGCCGCGCGCCGAGCGCCGCGAGCCGCGCGAGCGCCTCGCCGGGCGGGAGCGAGCGCGAGGGGCCGCGCGCCGCCGGGACGACGCAGTAGCTGCAGCGGGCGTCGCAGCCGTCCTGGACCTTGAGGAACGGCCGCGTGTGGCGCGCGGGGCTCGCGGCCGCCCCGCCCCACGGCGCGGCGCCCGCGACGGCGCCCGCGACCGCCTCCGCCGCGCCCTCGCCCGCCCGGAGCCGCGCCACCACCCCGGCGACCGCCGCCTGCGAGCGCGCGCCCACGACGGCGACCACGCCGGGCAGGGCCGCGAGCGACGCCGGCCGCAGCTCCGCGCAGCACCCCGCCGCCACGATGCGGGCCCCCGGGTGCTCGCGGGCGGCGCGCCGGATGGCCTGGCGCGCGGCGGCCTCCGCGTCGCCGGTGACCGCGCAGGTGCTCACCACGACCCAGTCGGCCCGCTCCCCCGGCGCGGCCAGGCGGAAGGCGCCCGCGAGCTCCGCCGCCACGGCGTCGCCGTCCGCGCGGCTCACGCGGCAGCCGAGGGCCACGACCGCGAGCGACGGCGGCCGCGCCTCAGACGATCCGGCCGCCACCCACCACCTCGTCGCCGGCGTAGAAGACCGCGGCCTGCCCGGGGGCGACCCCTCGCACCGGCCGCGCGAGGCGCACCTCGGCGCCGTCCCCTTCGGCGCGGACGGTCCCCGCCTCGCCCTCGTGCCGGTGGCGCACGCGGACGGTGACGGCGAGGGCGCCGGCCGGCGGCGCCCCGGCCACCCAGCGCGCGCCCTCGACCCCGAAGGCGTCCCGCGACGCCTCGGCCGGCGTCCCCACCACGACGCGCCCCGCGCCCGCGTCGATCCGGACCACGTAGCGGGGCGCCGGCCCGGCCACGCCGAGGCCCCGCCGCTGCCCGACCGTGAAGCGGTGGATCCCTTCGTGGCGCCCCAGCACCTCGCCCGCGGTCGTCACGATCTCCCCCGCCCGCAGCCGCCCCGGGGCCCGCAGCGCGACGTAGCCCGCGGCGTCGCCGCGGGTGACGAAGCAGAATCTCCTGCGACTCGGCCTTCTCCGCGTTGGCGAGCCCCGCGCGCGCCGCCGCGGCGCGGACGTCGCGCTTCGCCATGCCGCCCACCGGGAAGAGCACGTCGCGCAGCGCGTCCTGGCCGAGGCCGTACAGGAAGTAGCTCTGGTCCTTCGCCGGGTCCGCCGCGGCGCAGAGCGCGAGCCGGCCGCCGCGGCGCTCCACCCGCGCGTAGTGACCGGTCGCGAGCCGCGCGCCGAGGGCGCGGGCGCGGGCGAGCAGCCAGTCGAACTTCACCTCGGCGTTGCAGGCGATGCAGGGGTTCGGCGTGCGGCCGGCGAGGTAGTCCTCGACGAACGGCTCGATGACGCGCTCGCGGAAGCGGGCCTCCACGTTCGCGACGAAGAACGGGATGCCCAGGCGGCGGGCGGCGGCGCGCGCGTCCTC
Organism: uncultured delta proteobacterium; assembly: GCA_963737085.1. GTDB lineage: Bacteria > Myxococcota > Myxococcia > Myxococcales > Anaeromyxobacteraceae > Anaeromyxobacter. The sequence goes on along the minus strand of CAVTRR010000008.1, from coordinate 544,693 downwards.
GAGGTCGTCGGGGGCGCAGCAGGAGCGGCCGCGGGCCGCGTCCGAGTAGTCGGCGACCCGCATCGAGACGCCGACGACCTCGTGCCCCTCCGCGGCGAGGAGCGCCGCGGCGGCCGACGAGTCCACTCCGCCCGACATCGCCACGAGCACGCGCATCCGGTCCCTCGACGGGCGCGTCATACTCCGGCGCGGTGGCGCGATCAACCGAGCGAGGCCGACGGCGCCGGCCCCCGCGCTCCCGGCTGCTCCGCGCGCCGGAGCGGGAGCTCGAGCACGAACTTGGCGCCGGTGAACTGGCGCGCGTGGCTCGCCGGCTGCGTGCGCGGCGGGCTCTCGACGGTGATCCGCCCGCCGTGGGCCTCGGCGATGCGGCGCGCCACCGGCAGGCCGAGCCCGGAGCCCGGCGCGCGCGCCGCCACGCCCCCGCGCGAGGCCGCGTGGTGGAGGGGCTCGAAGATCCGCTCCGCCTCGCCCGCCTCGACGCCCGGCCCCTGGTCGTAGACCGCGAAGCGGATCCGCCGGTCGTCGCGCACCACCTCGACGAGCACCTCGCCGCCGTGCGGCGAGAACTTCACCGCGTTCGAGACCAGGTTCGCGACCGCCTGCCTGAGCTTGCGCGCGTCGGCGACGATCGCGCCGCCGCCGTCGTGGGCCACGGTGACGTGGAGGCGCGCCTCCTTGATCGCGGGGCCGAGCTCCGCCACCACCTCGTCCACGAGCCGGCCGGGGTCGACCTCGGCGAGGAGGATGGGGGCGCGGCCCGCCTCGAGGCTCGCGAAGTCCGACAGGTTGTCCACGATGCGGGTGAGCCGGGTCACGGCCTGCAGCGTCGCGTCGAGCACCCGCTGCTGCTGCGCGGCGAGCGGCCCGAGCTTGCCCCCCTTCAGGATACGTAGATACCCGGCGAGCGGCGTGAGGGGGGTCGAGAGCTCGTGCGCGAGGTTGTTCATGAACGCGCTCTTCAGGCGGTCGAGCTCCACGAGCCGCGCCGTGGCGCGCCGCTCGCTCGCGACGGCCGACTCGAGGCGCGCGGCCATCGAGCCGGAGAGCGCCCGCAGCTGCTCGCGCTCGCCCTCCTCGGGCAGCCGCTCCCGCTTCCCGGCCATGAACGCGCGCACCTCCCCCGGCAGGTCGCCGGGGATGCGCCGCTGGATGAAGCCGTCGGCGCCGGCGGCGAGGGCGGTGTCGCGCTCCTCGCTCGAGTCGCCCACCGCGAGGAAGGGGACGTTCTCGAGGTCGTGCTCGCGCTTCAGCCGCGCGGCGAGCTCGTACCCCTCCATGTCGGGGAGGTGCACGTCCGCGAGCACCACGTCGGGGGGCAGCGTGAGGGCGCGGGCGATCCCCTCGAGCCCCGAGGCGGTGCTGTCGACGGCGAAGCCCTCCGGCTCGAGCAGCGCCCTCATGCGCGCCCTCAGGGCCTCGTCCTGTTCGATGCAGAGCACTCGCGGCATGACGCCTCGCCTGAAGTATAAGGGCGGCGCCCGGGCGGCCCACGGCGTGCCGGGCACCGGCGGCGGAAGGAGATTTTGGAGCTGAGGTCGCGGCGCGCGGCGCCCGCCGCGGCCCCGCGGCTCGCCCGGGGCGTGCGGGCGCTCCCTCGCACGGGCCTCGACGGCCTGGGCGTGGGCGACCGGTCAGCGTGGGCGCGCCGCCCACCACGCGCGCAGCTCGGCCTCGAGCGCCGCGGGCCCGTTCCGTCCGGGCTCGTCGAGGACCCGGTCGAGGAGGTGGCGGAGCGCCTCGCCGACGTGGGGCCCCGGCCCGGCGCCGAGGATCGCCATGACGGCGCGCCCGTCGAGGGCGAGGTCCTGCGGGAAGAGCGGCGGCCGGGCCCGGCGGAGCGCGTCCACGTCCGCCGCGAGGCGCGCCACCTCCTCGCGCGCCGGGGCGACCCGCTCCGGCGGGAGCGCCTCCGCCTCCGCGTCGGCGAGCGCGAGGAGCGGCTCGGCGCGCTCGAGGCCGACGGCCGACAGCCAGCGGCGCACCTCCGCCGGCGCGCGCGGCAGCGGCGGCGCGGGCGAACGGGCGCGGCACGCGTGGGCGCGCAGCAGCGCGGCGACGCCGTCGCAGATCCGGCGGGGCTGGCGCAGCGCGAGCAGGAGCCGCTCCCCCTCGCCCTCGGGCAGCACGTGCAGGAGCGCCGCGAGGCGGACCGTCGCGACGGCGGGCGCCCGGGCCAGCACCGCGATCGCGTGATCGAGGAGGGCGGCGGGGGCCGCGGCGAGCCCGGGCAGCACGGCCGCGAGGAGGCCCGTCTCGCGCATGATTCCGAGCGCCGCCGGCGCGTGAGGGGCGACGACGAGCCGGTCGAGCTCGTCCGCGATCCGCTCGACCGACACCTTGCGGACCACCGCGAGCGCGCCGGGGATGGCGTCGCGCGTCGCCGGGTCGAGGTCCCAGCCGAGCTGCGCGGCGAAGCGGACGGCGCGCATCGGCCGCAGCCCGTCCTCGCCGAAGCGCGCGCGCGGATCGCCCACGGCGCGGACGAGCCGGCGGCGCAGGTCGTCCTGGCCGCCGAAGGGGTCCCTGAAGTCGGGGGCGAGCGGATCCCAGGCGAGCGCGTTCATCGTGAAGTCGCGCCGGGCGAGGTCCGCCTCGAGGTCCTCGAGGAACGTGACCGACTCCGGCCGCCGGCCGTCCACGTAGGCGCCCTCGCCGCGGAAGGTGGTCACCTCGATCGCCTCCCCGCCGAGGAGGACGGTGACGGTGCCGTGCGCGGCGCCCGTCGGCACGACCTTCCGGAACAGCGCCGTCACCTGGTCGGGCGTGGCCGGCGTCGCGAGGTCGTAGTCGTTCGCCTCGCGGTGGCGACCGAGGAGGATGTCGCGGACGACGCCCCCGACGATCCAGGAGCGGTGGCCGGCGCCGGCGAGGGTGCGCAGGACCTTCTCGACCGCCGGGGGCAGCTCCGCGCGGGCGCGGGCGAGGGCGGCGGGGACCTGCATCGAATCAGTGGCGCGCCGGCTGCTCCTCCTGGGCGCGGTCGAGCAGGCGGAAGTAGAGGCGGATGAGCGAGAGACGGGCCGAGCCGGAGAGCGCCGAGACCGCGGCGCGCGCGGCGCCGACGGGCTCCTTGCAGATGGTGAGGAGCGCCTGGCCGACCGCGTCCGCGTCCTCCCGCGCGACCGGCGCGTCCGGGGCGGCGAACGCCTCGAGGATCGCGGCGCGGTCGAAGAGGACGTGGTGGCCGAGCAGGCCCTGCGCGACGAGGCGCGAGAGCCGGCCCGGGGCGAGCGTGGCGAGCTTCTCCTTCTCCATCGACCTCACCCCCGCAGCCCGGGAAAGTGGACGACCCGCGTGACTCGAGGCACCTGCGATCCCGGATCGAGTCGGAGCGGTGCAGTAACACACGGGTTCAAGGGATTCCAGCGACTTCGCCGGCCCCGCGTCGCCCTCCGACGTCCACCTCGCCCGGGCGCCCTTCGACCCGGGCTGCTCTTCCAAGTGACCCCGGCGTGACTCGAACACGCGACCTGCGGTTTAGGAAACCGCCGCTCTAGTCCTACTGAGCTACGGGGCCGAAAAACGGCACGCGGTATATCACGCCGCCCCGCTGCCCCGGAGGCGAAACCACCCCGGCGCGAGCCCGCGATACCACGCGCGGGAGGCAGCGGCGAGCCCGGCGCGGCGCTCGCCTGCCGCCCGGCAGGGCCACGCTCCGAGCGGGCGCCCTCCCTCCCGGCGCTCGCCGCCCGGTCCTGCTTGCGCTAGGAGGGGACCCGCGAGCCGGCAGGCTCGCCCGCCCCACCCATCCCAAGGAGCTGCCATGCATCGCTCGCGCTTCACGCCCACCGCCATCGTCCTGACCCTCGTCCTCGCCGCCGGCTGCGCGACCGCCGGCCGCGACACCGCCATCGGCGCGGCGCTCGGGGGCGGCGCCGGGGCCGGCGTCGGCGCCCTCATCGGCGGCGGCAAGGGCGCCCTCATCGGAGCGGGCGTCGGCGCGCTCGCCGGGGGATTGGTCGGCCTCTACCTCGACAAGCAGCGCAAGGAGCTCGAGAAGGTGGCCGAGGTGAAGAAGACGGAGAACGGCCTGCTCGTGCAGATGAAGAACGACATCCTCTTCGACACGAGCAGCGACGGCGTGAAGCCGGCCGGCCTCGAGGACCTCGCGAAGATGGGCGACATCCTCGCCAAGTACTCGGACGACCGCGTCCGCATCGAGGGGCACACCGACGCGTCCGGCGACGACCGGTACAACCAGCAGCTCTCGGAGCGGCGCGCCGCCGCCGTGAAGGCCGTGCTCGTCTCCCGCGGGGTGAAGGAGACCCAGATCCTCGTGGCGGGCCTCGGCGAGACGAAGCCGGTCGCCGACAACGCCAGCGTGGACGGCCGCGCGAAGAACCGCCGGGTCGAGCTCCACATCGACGTCCCGAACCCGACATAAGAGTGGGGGAGTGCTCGGCTCGCGCCCGCTGCGCGACGCGAGCCTGCGCTCCCCCACGCCCCCTGCTCGCTCCGGGGCAGCCTCATCCGGCTGCCCCTGCGCTCGCCGTCTCCGCCTTCGGGAGTGCTCGGCTCGCGCCCGCTGCGCGACGCGAGCCTGCACTCCCCACTGCGATGTCGGTCCCCCGAGTACGATGCGGGGGTGGCCCTCCGCGTCCTCCACACCTCCGACTGGCACCTCGGCCGCGCGCTCCACGAGGAGCCGCTGCTCGAGGACCAGGCCTGGGCCCTCGACCGGCTCGTGGCGCTCGCGAAGGACGAGCGCCCCGACGCGCTCGTCGTCGCCGGCGACGTGTACGACCGGGCGGTCCCGCCGGCCGAGGCGGTCGAGCTCCTCGACGACGTGCTGACCCGCCTCGCCGGGCTCGGCATCCCCGTCGTCGCCATCGCCGGCAACCACGACTCGGCCGAGCGGCTCTCGTTCGGCGCCCGGCTCCTCGAGGGCCGCGGCGTCCACCTCCGCGGCGCGCTCGCCCGCGCCGCCGAGCCCGTCGAGATCGCGGGCAAGGGGCTCGTCTACGCCCTCCCCTTCGTCGAGCCCGAGGTGGTGCGCGGGCTCGAGGGCGACGACGCGCTCCGCGGCCACGCCGCCGCCACGGCCCGGGTGCTCGCCCGCGTCCGCGCCGACGCCGCGGCGCGCGCGCTCCCCTCGGTGCTCGTCGCCCACGCGTTCGTGCAGGGCGCGACCCAGACGCCCGACAGCGAGCGCCCCGTCGTCGTCGGCACCGCCGGCGCCGTGCCGCCGGAGGTCGTGGGCGGCTTCGACTACGCCGCGCTCGGCCACCTCCACGCGCCGCAGGACGTCGCGCCCGGCGTCGCCTACTCGGGGTCGCTCCTCAAGTACTCGTTCAGCGAGGCGGAGCACGAGAAGGGCGTCGTCCTCGCCGAGGTGGAGCGCGGCCGCGCCACGCTGCGCCGTTTCGCGCTCGGGGCCCGGCGGGACGTGGTGCGGCTGCAGGGCCGCCTCGACGACCTGCTCCGGCGCCCCGACCTCGCCCGGCACGAGCGCGACCTCGTCGAGGTGACGCTCGACGACGAGGGCTACGTGCTCGACGCGAAGCGCAAGCTCGGCGCGCGCTTCCCCCACGTCCTGAGCGTCGTCCGCCGCACGCTCGCCGCGGGCGCGGGCGCCGGCACGTTCGGGCAGCAGGTGGCGGGCGCCGGCGGGGACGACCTGAAGCTCTTCGAGAGCTTCTTCAAGGCCGTGACCGACACCCTCCCCGGCCCCGAGCACCGCCAGGCCTTCGCGGACGCCCTGGCGGAGATCGAGCGCGCGGAGCGCGCGGCGTGACCGCGCGAGGCCCCGCGGCGCCATGAGGCCGCTGTCGCTCACGCTCCAGGCGTTCGGGCCGTACGCGCGGACGCAGGAGATCGACTTCACCCTGCTCGGCGAGGGCGGCCTGTTCCTCGTCCACGGCCCGACCGGCGCGGGCAAGACCACGCTCTTCGACGCGATGACCTTCGCCCTCTACGGGAAGGTCGCCGGGGACCGCCCCGAGGGCCGGCTGCGCGCGGACCGCGCCGAGGGCGACGCCGCGCCACGCGTGGCGTTCCGGTTCTCGCTCGGCGACGCCGTCTACCGGGTCGAGCGCACCGCCGCCTGGAACCGGCCGAAGAAGCGCGGCGGCGGGACGACCCCCGAGCCCGGCGCCGCGACCCTCTGGCGCGAGGGCGAGGTGGCGCCCCTCGCCACGAAGCCGACGGCCGTGTCGGAGCGGGTCGAGCAGCTCCTCGGCATGGGGCACGACGCGTTCGCGAAGGTGGTGCTCCTCCCCCAGGGCGACTTCAAGAAGCTGCTCGTCGCCGGCGCGCAGGAGCGCGAGGCGCTGCTCCAGCGCCTCTTCGGCACCGACCGGTACGCGGAGGTCGAGCAGCTGCTGCGCGACCGGAAGAACGCGCTCAGGCAGCAGGCCGAGGAGCTGCGCCAGCGGGAGGACGAGGTGCGCGCGGGCGAGCCCGAGGGCGCCCTCGCGGCGCGCCGCGCGGAGCTCGCGGCGCTCCTCGAGGCGGCGCGCGCCGACGCGGCGGCGCGCGAGGCGGAGAGCACGCGCGCCGAGGCGGCGCTCGCGGAGGCGAAGCAGCTCGCCGCCCGCTTCGACGCGCTCCGGGCGGCCCGCGAGGACGTCCGCCGCGCCGCCGCGGCGGCCCCGGCGCTCGCCGCCGATCGCGAGCGGCTCGCCCGCGCCGAGCGGGCGGAGCGGGTGCGGGAGCGGATCGCGGCCGCGCGCGCGGCGGAGGCGGACCGCGCGGCCCGGCTCGCCGGCGAGGCGCAGGCGCGAGAGGCGTGCGACGGAGCGACGGCGGCCGCGGCGCGAGCGGCCGAGGGCCTCGCCCTCGCCGAGGCCGAGGCGGCGCGGCTGCCGGAGCGCTCGCGGCGAGCCCAGGTGCTCGAGCGCGCCCTGCCCGACCTGGAGCGGCTCGCCGCGGCCGAGGCGGAGGTGGCGCAGGCGGCGGCCGCGGCCGGCGCCGCACGCGAGCGGGCGCGTGGGGCCGCCGAGGCCGAGGCGTCCGCCGCGGGGAAGGCGTCCGCCCTCGAGCGGCGCGCCGCGCCGCTGCGGCCGCTCGCCGCCGAGGAGGGCGCCCGCGCGGACGCGGCGGCGGCGCTCGCAGCCCGGGCGAAGGCCGCGGAGGAGCGCGAAGCCGTGGAGGCGGAGGCGCGGCGGCTCGAGCCCGAGGTCGCGGACCTCGAGCGGCAGGCGGGCCACGCCCGCGAGGCGGCCCGCCGCGCGCGCGCGGCGGCGGACGCCCTCAACCTCTCCCGCGAGGGCGGCATCGCCTTCTGGCTCGCCGGGAAGAAGCTCGAGCCCGGGAGGCCGTGCCCCGTCTGCGGCTCCTGCGATCACCCCTCCCCCGCGCGCGCGGTGGAGCAGGTGCCGGAGAAGGAGGACGTCGAGGCGGCGCGCGCGGACGCGCGCGCGCTCGCCGAGCGCGCGGGCGATCTCGAGAAGCGGCACGGGGCCGCCGCCGCCCGCCTCGCCGACGCCCGGGCGCGGGCCGCCGCGGCGACGGCCGCCGAGCCGCGCGGCGCCTCCGAGCTGAAGGCCGCCGCGGCCGCGGCGGCCCGGTCGCTCGCGGAGGCGCGCGCCGCGGCGAAGGAGCTCCGCGGCGCCGAGGCGGAGGCGGAGGGCGTTCGCGCCGCCGTCGAGCAGGCGCGGCGCGCCGTCGAGGCGAGCGGGCGCGTCGCGGCGCGGGCCGCCGAGGCGCACGCGTCCGCCGACGCGCGGCGCGGCGAGCTCCACCGCCAGCTCGAGGCCGCGGGCGCGGGATCGGGCGCGCGCGAGGAGCTGGAGCGGCTTCGCGTGGAGATCCGCGGGCTCGAGGACGCGCGCGGCGCCGCCGCCCGGGAGCGCGCCGAGGCGGACGCGCGCACCGCCGCGGCGGCGGCGACGCTCGCCGCGCGCGAGGCGGAGCGAGCCGCGGCCGTGGAGCGGGCGCGCGCCGCGCAGGAGCTCGCGGCCCGCGCGTGCGCGGAGGCGGGGTTCGACGGGCTCGCCGCCTGCGAGGGCGCGCTCCTCGCCGGCGCCGAGCACGCGGCCCTCGCCGCCGACGTCGAGGCGCGGACGGTGGCCGCGGGCGCGGCGGCCGACCGGCTCGCCACGCTCGAGGCCGACCTCGGCGCGGCCGCGGCGCCGGACCTCGCCGAGGCGGCCGCGTCGCGCGGCGCCGCCGCCGCGGCGGCGCGGACGGCGCACGAGGCGGTCGTGAACCTCGAGCGCGACCTCCTCGCGATCTCGGAGCGCGAGGCCCGCCTCGGCGAGCTCGCCGGGCGCGGGGCCGACCTGGAGCGCCGCCTCGCCGTGCTCGGCGGGGTCGCGGACGTCGCCAACGGCCGGAACGCCCTCAACATGAGCCTGCAGCGCTTCGTCCTCGCGGCGCGGCTCGAGGAGGTCGCCGAGGCGGCGAGCCGGCGGCTCGCCCTCATGTCGAGGGGGCGCTTCCGGCTGCGGCACGACACCACCGTCCTGCACCGCGGGCAGGCCGCCGGCCTCGGCCTCGTCGTCGAGGACGCTTGGACCGGGGTGACCGACCGGCCGGTGGGCGCCCTCTCCGGCGGCGAGAGCTTCCTCGCGAGCCTCTCGCTCGCCCTCGGGCTCTCCGACGTCGTGCTACGCCGCTCCGGCGGCCTGCGCCTCGACGCGCTCTTCGTGGACGAGGGCTTCGGCTCGCTCGACGACGAGACGCTGGACGACGCGGTGCGCGCCCTCGAGGCGCTGCGCGAGCACGGCCGGCTCGTCGGGGTGATCTCGCACGTCGCGGAGCTGCGCCGCCGCATCCCGGCGCGCATCGAGGTGCGGCCGGGCCCCGACGGCTCCGTCGCGGTCGTGCACCCGGCCTGAGGCCGGGCCCGTGGCGACGCCTCGCCGTTCGACAGGCGAGCGGCCTCTGCCCTCATCCTCGGGGCGAGTGTACGGCGTTGGCGCTAGTGCATCGGCCGCTCGGAGGGCGGCTCCGGGGCCCGCGGCGAGGCCCGCCCCGGGATGCGGCCCTCGAGCTGGCGCAGGATCGCCTCGCTGAAGGCCTCGAGGTCCTCGGGCTTGCGCGAGGTGATGAGGTTCCCGTCCTCCACCACCTCGCGGTCCACCCACCGCGCGCCCGCGTTGATGAGGTCCGTCTTGATCGACGGCCAGGAGGTCACCGTGCGCCCGTCCGCGACGTCGGCCTCGACCAGCATCCACGGCGCGTGGCACACCGCCGCGAGCGGCTTGCCCTGCACGAACGTCTCGCGCGTGAGGCCGACCATCTTCACGTCCATGCGCAGGCGGTCGGGCGAGTAGCCGCCGGGGATGACCACCGCGTCGAACTCGGCCGCCGAGACGTCTGCGGCGGCGACCTCGGTCGTCACCCGCTCCTTCCCACGCTTGCCCGCGACCTGCTTCCCTGCCTCCCGGCCGACGACGACCACCTCGTGGCCCGCCGCCCGCAGCCGATCGTAGGGGACGCGGAACTCCGAGTCCTCGAACATCTCGTCCAGCAACAACGCGACCCGCGCCATCGAGCACCTCCCGAACGTGTCCCGGTCCCGACCAACCTGGGGATCGCGCCCGCTCCCGGGAAGCGGCGCCGCGCCCCCCGGCGGCGCGGCGCCGCACCCCGGGTGCCCTCCAAAGGGCGCGTCCGCCGCCGCCCGGGCCCGTAGACTCGGGCGAGGGACGGCGCGGCGGGCGGGCGTCGTCGCCGCGCGGCCTCCTCCGGGCCCGCGCCACGGAGACCGCCCGGCAGGAGGCGCGGTTGAGCACCTGGATCGCAAGCCTCGCGAGCGTGACGGTCGTGAGCCTCGTCTCGCTCGTGGGCGTCGCCACGCTCTCGCTCGACGAGGCGCGCCTGCGCCGCCTCGCGACCGTGCTCGTGAGCTTCGCCGTGGGCGCGCTCCTCGGCGACGCGTTCATCCACCTCGTCCCGGAGGCGTTCGCCCGAGGCGAACGCGGGCTCCGCCCATCGCTCCTCGTGCTCTCGGGGATGCTGCTCTTCTTCGTCGTCGAGAAGCTCCTGCGGCACGCGCACGGCCCGCTCCACCTGCAAGCCCACGCCGAGGAGCGCGCCCGCGCGTTCCCCGAGCTCGCGGCGATCAACGTCGTCGGGGACGCGATCCACAACTTCATCGACGGCATGCTCATCGCGGCGAGCTGGCTCTCGAGCCCCACCCTCGGCTTGACGACGACCGCGGCGGTCCTCCTCCACGAGATCCCCCAGGAGCTCGGCGACTTCGGGGTGCTCCTCCACAGCGGGCTCTCGGTGCGCAAGGCGGTCCTCCTCAACCTCGCCTCGGCCAGCGTGGCGGTCGTCGGCGCCACCGTCACGCTGGCCGTCGGGGGAGCCGCCGCGGCCGCGGTCACCGGGCTGCTCGTGCCCGTCGCCGCCGGCGGGTTCGTGTACATCGCCGCCGCGGACCTCATCCCGGAGCTGCAGCACGACCGCACCCTCCGCGGGCTCGCCGCGCAGGCGAGCCTCATCACCGCCGGCGTCGCGGTGATGGCGCTGCTCGCCTGCCTCGAGTGACGCGGCGGCCCCCCACCGCTCCGGCGGGGGCTGCTCGGCCGCGTCCTTGCGGGTGCCCGCCCCTGCGCGGGGCTGCGCCTGTGTGCCCCCGCGCACCTCGACTCCCTAGCCTTTCCCGACGGGCCTCTGCGCTCGGGCCCAAGGGGGCGGGGATGAGGGGGATCGCGATCGTCGTGCTCGCCGGGTTCCTCGGCGGCTGCACCACCGTGAAGCTGGTCCAGCGCGACGGGTGCTGGATCCGCCAGACGAAGAGGACGCTCGGCGGGTCGAAGGAGGACATCGGCCCGTGCACGCGGCCGGCGCCGAGGTGGTCGGAGGACCGGCTCACGCGGCTCGTGCAGGAGTGCGTCGCGCAGGCGGACTACCGCTGGCAGGCGCGCGCCCTCGCCGCTTGGAGCCGGAAGGAGCCGCTCCCCGCGCAACCGGCGCGCGAGACGGTCATCGAGACCTGCATGAACCAGGCGGCGACCGGGGTGGTCACGCAGAACGAGACGCTCCGCGAGCGGCTCGCGGACGTGTCGAACGATCGCGACGCCCTCCGCGCGCACGCGGCCCAGGGCGACGATCACCTGCGCGAGACGAGCACGAAGCTCGCCGAGTACCTCGGCGAGGCCGCGAAGCGGCCGCCGCCCACGGCCACGGCGACCGCCACCGCGACGAGCGACGGGACGGCCACGACCGACAGCGGCCTCGAGTCCCACACCGGATCGACGTCGCAGACGGTCCCGGCCGCCCCGGCGCTCGCGCCGGTGGTCCCCGCGGCCACCCCGCAGGCCGCGACGCCCGCGGCGGGGGCCGAGCCCGCCCCCGGCGCCCCCGCGGTGAAGGCCAGGGAGCAGGCGCGCGCGCCGCGGCGCCGCGCGACGGTGCGCGGCGTCGACGCGCGGGGCTGCGACGTCCCGGCGGCGCCCGCGGCGGGCGAGCTCGCCGCGCGGCCGCCCGCGGCGAGCACGGCCGCTCCGCCCGCGGCGCCGAGGTGACGCTGCGGGACCCGGTCTAGAACGGGAAGCCGACGCCGATCCGCAGGAGCCCGGAGCCGAGCTCCACGCGCAGGGCGACGGCCTCGAGGCGGTAGATGGCGCCGGCGGCGCCCTGGAGGAAGGCGCCGCCGAAGCCGCCGTCGCCGTACCCGTTCCAGCCCGAGTACCAGCCGAACCAGTAGCCCACGTCGACCTTGGGGTAGACCGCGAACCGCGGCGTCAGCCAGAAGTTCCAGGTGGCGCCCGCCACCGGGAGCAGCCCGTTCCAGGAGTAGTCGAACTGGTCGGGCGCGTAGCCGACCCGGTCCTCGTAGTGGAGGAAGTCCGCGCCGACCTCGAGCGTGAGCTCGTCGCGGATGCGCCGGTGGTGGAGGAACCCCTGCGGCACGAGCGACACCATCACGCGTCCGCCAAGGCCGAAGCCGTCCACGGGCCCGGGATCGAGGACTCCCCAGACGGAGAGCATCTCGCCGGCCTGGCGCGGGCGCGCGGCGGCGGGCGCGGGGACGGCGGCCAGGGCGGCGGCGGCGAGGGCGGCGGCGAGGGCTGTGCGGTTCACGGCGGGTCTCCTTTACCACGCCGCCGCGGGGGCGCTCCAGCCTCCCGCGAGTGCCGCGCGGCGGACGCGCCTACTCGAGCTTGCGGCGGTCGACGACGCGCCGCGCCTTCCCCTCGGAGCGCTCGATCGTCTTGCGGCCGACGAGCTTCACGTCCACCGAGACGCCGAGCTCCGTCGCGAGCCGGCGGACGATGGCCTCCTTGAGCACGTGCTGGCGCTTCATCTCGTCGAAGAAGATCGACTCGGAGACCTCCACCAGCACGGTGACGAGGTCGGCCCCCGCCTCGCGGTCCACCTGCACCTGGTAGTGCGGCTCGGTCCCCTCGATCTCGAAGAGCACGGCCTCGATCTCGGAGGGGAACACCTTCGCGCCCTTCACGATGAGCATGTCGTCGGTGCGGCCCTTCACCCGCGCCATGCGGCGGAGCGTGCGGCCGCAGGGGCACGGCGGCTCGAGGATCGCCGTGAGGTCGCGCGTGCGGTAGCGCAGGAGGGGGATGCCCTCCTTGGTGAGCGTGGTGACGACGAGCTCGCCGGTCTGGCCCGGCGGGAGCGGCGCGAGGGTCTCGGGGTCGATCACCTCGAAGAGGAAGTGGTCCTCGGCGAGGTGGAGGCCGCTCTTCTCGAGGCACTCCGCGGCGACGCCGGGGCCCATCACCTCGGAGAGGCCGTAGTTGTCGGTGGCGATGATCTCGAGCTTCTCCTCGAGCTCCTTGCGCATCGACTCCGACCACGGCTCGGCGCCGAAGAGGCCGTGCTTCAGCGAGAGCTCGGCGGGGCTCACCCCCATGTCGATCATCGCGTCGGCGATGGCGAGCGCGTGGCTCGGGGTCGTCACCAGGGCGGTCGTCCGGTAGTCGCGCATGATGCCGACCTGCCGCCGCGCGTTCGCCGACGAGACCGGCACGACCGACGCGCCGAGCCGCTCCGCGCCCTGGTGCAGGCCGAAGGCGCCGGTGAAGAGCCCGTAGTCGAAGGCGATCTGGACCACGTCCTCCTTCGTCACGCCCCCCGCCACGAGGACGCGGGCGGTGAGGTTCGCCCAGGTCCGCATGTCGTTGCGGGTGTAGCCGACGGCGGTGGAGAGCCCGGTGGTGCCCGACGAGGCGTGCACGCGGACGATGTCCCGGAGCGGGACGGCGAAGAGGCCGTACGGGTTGTTCTCGCGCAGGTCCGCCTTCGTCGTGAAGGGGAGCCGCCCGAGATCGGCGAGCGAGCGGACGTCGTCGGGGTCGATCCCGAGCGCGTCGAACCGCCTCCGGTAGAACGGCACGTGCCGGTACATCCGGCTCACGGTGGCCTCGAGCCGCTCGACCTGGAGCTGCTCGAGCTCCGCCCGATCCATGCACTCGTGCTGCGGCTCCCAGCTCCGGCTCTCGGTCCCGTTCATGGCCACGCCCTGTTCTCCGCGTCGAGGTCGCTGCCGAGGTACGCCCGCTGCACGTCGCGGTTCGCGAGGAGCTCCTCCGCCGTGCCCTCCAGCACGATGCGCCCGGTCTCGAGGACGTAGCCGCGGTCGGCGATGCGGAGGGCGCTGCGCGCGTTCTGCTCGACGAGCAGCACCGTCGTCCCCTCGTCCCGGATCCGGGCGACGATGGAGAAGATGTCCTTCACGACGAGCGGCGCGAGCCCCATGGACGGCTCGTCGAGCATCATGAGCTTCGGCCGGGCCATGAGCGCCCGCCCGATGGCGAGCATCTGCTGCTCGCCGCCGGAGAGCGTCCCCGCGAGCTGGCCCGCGCGCGTCCTCAGGACGGGGAACAGGCCGTAGACGCGCTCGAGGTCCGCCGCCACCTCGTCGCGCCGCCCCCGCGCGTACTGCACGTGGGCTCCCAGGAGGAGGTTCTCGCGCACCGGCATGGTGGCGAACACCTGGCGCCCCTCGGGGACGAGCGAGCAGCCCATCGCCACGATGCGCTCGGTGGGGGTCCGCGTCACGGCCGCGCCGCCGAACTCGATCTCTCCGGCCCGGGGACGGACGAGGCCGGCGATCGTCCTGAGCAGCGTGGTCTTCCCCGCGCCGTTCGCGCCGACGAGGGTCACGATCTCGCCCTGCGAGACGTGCAGCGTCGCGCGCCGCAGCACCGTGAGCTTGCCGTAGCCGGCGTCCACGTTGCGCAGCCTCAGCATGCCTCGTCCCCCAGGTAGACGCGGACGACCTCGGGGTGCCGCTGCACGGCGCGGGGGTCGGCGTCGGCGATCTTCTCGCCGTAGGAGAGCACCACCACCTCGTCGGAGACGTTCATGACGAGCCCCATGTCGTGCTCGACCACGAGGACGGTGACGCCGCGGTCGCGGATCCGCCCGACGAGCTTCGCGAGCTCCACCGTCTCGCGCATGTTGAGGCCGGCGGCGGGCTCGTCGAGGAGCAGGAGCTCCGGCTCGGCGGCGAGCGCGCGGGCGAGCTCGACCGCGCGCTGCTGGCCGTACGAGAGGCTCGAGGCCTCGAGGTCGGCGAGCTCGCCGGCGCCGAGGAACGCGAGGGCGTCGCGGGCGGCGCGCTCGATCTCGCGCTCCTCGCGCCACGTCCACGGGAGGTGGAGCATCCCGGCCACGAACCCGGCCCGGCTCCGCACGTGGCGGCCCACCATGACGTTCTCGAGGGCGGTCATCTGCCCGAACAGGCGGATCTGCTGGAACGTGCGGGCGAGGCCGAGCGCCGCGATGCGGTGCGGCGGGTGGCCCTGGATCTCCTCCCCGCGGAGGCGCACGGCGCCGGCGTCCGGCACCGCCATCCCCGAGACGAGGTTGAAGAGCGTCGTCTTGCCCGCGCCGTTCGGGCCGATGAGGGCCTTCACCGACCCCTTCTCCACGCGGAAGGAGACGTCCTTGACGGCCTGCACGCCGCCGAAGCGCTTCGAGACGCCGCTCACCTCGAGGAGCGCGGTCACGGCCCCTCCCCCGCCCCGCGCAGGCGCCCGGCGGCCGCGGCGAGCGCGGCCCGGAGGTCGAGCCGCAGGACCCCCTCCGGCGAGAAGAGCATGACGAAGAGCAGCACCGCCGCGAACACCGCGTCGTCGAGCGTCCCGAAGTACCCGCGCAGGGAGAGGAAGCTCAGCACGGCGCTCGTCGCGAGCGTCCCCCAGATGCTCCCCATCCCGCCCACCGCCACGATCGCGACGTAGCGGACCGACTTCATGACCGCGGCCTCGCCCGGGCCGATGCCGGCGTTGTAGTGGGTGAGGAAGACGCCGCCCACCGCGGCGAGGGCGGCGGAGAGGACGAACGTCCGGAGCTTGTAGCGCGCCACGTCGACCCCGGTCGCGCGGGCGGCGTCCTCGGCGCCGTGGATGGCCCGCAGCGCGCGCCCCACCCGCGACTC
Organism: uncultured delta proteobacterium; assembly: GCA_963737085.1. Classification (GTDB taxonomy): domain Bacteria; phylum Myxococcota; class Myxococcia; order Myxococcales; family Anaeromyxobacteraceae; genus Anaeromyxobacter. Next base: position 529,389 of record CAVTRR010000008.1, on the reverse strand, counting down.
CACCAGGTTCCCGAGGACGAGCAGCGCGAGGGAGACCAGCCCCCAGGCGACGTAGTAGTTCGCGACGCGCGCGGCGCGGCCGCCGCCCACCGCCACGCCGCCCAGGAGCGGGAACGGCGGCACGCTCCCGAGCCCGTCCGCCGCGCCGAGCGAGGAGGTCCCGAGCACGACGCCGTACACGATGGTCCCGAAGCCGAGGGTGGCCATCGCGAGGTAGTGCCCCTTCAGCTTCAGGACCGGGACGCCGATCGCGAACGCCACGGCGACCGCCGCCGCGAGCGCGGCGAGGAACGCGGCCCAGGGGTGGACGGTCAGCACCTCGCCGCCGTAGAGGTCGGGGCGGGCCACGAGGACGCGGGCGCGCTCGAGCAGGTCCACGAGGGCGCTCCCGCGCCGGGCGGAGAGGTCGGCGGTGGTGAGGAGGCCGGTCGTGTAGCCGCCGATGGCGAAGAACGCGGCGTGGCCGAGGGAGATCTGTCCCGCGTACCCCATCAGCACCGACAGCCCCAGCGCGACGAGCGTGTAGTACGCCGACATGGTGAGCTGGGTGAGGAAGAAGTCCTTCCCCGCGGCGTGCGCCAGGAGCTGGGCGGCGACCACCGCCGCCGCGAACGCCGCCACGCGGACGTAGCGCGCCGGCATCAGCGCGCCTCGAGGCGGGCGACCTCGGCCGAGCCGAACAGGCCGCTCGGCCGGACGAAGAGGATGGCGAGGAGGACCGCCACCGAGATCGCGTCCTTGTAGGCGGTGGGGAGGAGCGAGACGCTGAACGACTCGAGGATCCCCACGACGAAGCCCGCCGCCACCGCCGCCATGCTGTTGCCGAGCCCCCCGAGGATCGCGACGGTGAAGCCCTTGATGGCGAGCCCCGTGCCGACGCCGTACGAGGTGTAGGTGATCGGCGAGACCACGCACCCGGCGAGGGCGCCGATCCCGGCCGACAGCACGAACGAGAGCGTGACGAGGTTCCGCGTCGGCACGCCGCAGAGCGCGGCCGCCTCGCGGTTCGCCGCGCAGGCGCGCATCTGCCGCCCCACCGCCGTGTGCTGGAAGAACACCCGCAGGAACGCCACGATGACGAGGCAGGCGGCGAGGCTCCAGAGCACCTGGGGCGAGACGTGCACGCCGCCGAGGGCGATCGAGCTCACCTCGTCCCCGGTGAAGTACGGGAGCGCGCGCACCGACTCGCCCCAGACGACGAGGGCCCCCTCCCGGACCAGGATCGAGATCCCGATGGTGATGACGATCATCCGCAGCACCGTGGGGCGCACGAGCCAGCGGATGAAGACGACCTCGATGAGCGCGCCGACCGCCATGGTGACGAGCACCGCCCCCGCGATCGCGAGCGGGAGCGGCACCAGGGCGTGGAGCGTCACCGCGGTCATGCCGCCCAGCATCACGAACTCGCCCTGGGCGAAGTTGATGATGCCGGTGGTGTTGTAGATGATGTTGAAGCCCACGCCGACGACCGCGTAGATCGTCCCGTAGGTCAGCCCCGCCACGAGGTACTGGAGGACGAGCTCGGTCGACATCACTTCCCGAGCACGACGAACTTCCCGTTCTTCACGGTCAGCATCTCGAAGGCGTCGATGGAGAGGCCGGTGTGGTCGTCCGGCGCGAAGTTGAAGACGCCGGCCGTCCCCACGTAGCCCTTCATGTTCTCGATGGCGGCCCGCACCTTCTCGCGATCGAGCCCCGCCTCCCGCACCGCGCGGACCAGGATCCCGAGCGCGTCGTGGGCGTGGCCGCCGAAGGTGGAGACGTCCTCCTTGTAGCGCGCCTCGTAGGCCCGCTTGTACGAGGCCACCACCGGCTTCTGCGGGTCGCTCGCCGCGAGCGCCTCGGCCACCACCACGCGGCTCGCCGGGAACATCACGCCCTCGGCGGCGGCCCCGGCGGCCTTCGCGTACTGGACGTTCGCGAAGCCGTGGCTCTGGAAGATCGGCACCTTGAGGCCGATCTGGCGGGCGTTCTTGATGACGATGGCCTGGGCCGGCTCGATCGACCAGTTGAGGATCGCCTGCACGTTCGCTCCCCTCAGCTTGGTCACCTCGGCGGTGAGGTCCGTCGCGGCCTTGTCGTAGACCTCCGAGACGGCGATCTCGATGCCGTGGGCGGGGGCGAGCTTCTCCACCTGCTCCTTGCCGGCCTTGCCGAAGCCGGTGTTGGAGGAGAGCAGCCCGATCCGCTTCACGCCCATCGCCTTCATGCGCCTGAAGATCATCTCGGCGGCGAAGCTGTCCTTGGGCGCCACCTTGAAGACGTGGGCGAGGACCGGGTTCACGATCACCTCGGCCGCCGCGCACGAGAGGAGGATCGTCCGCGACTCCTCCGCGATGGGCTTCACGGCGATGCTCTCGCCGCTCGTCGCCGGCCCGATGATGGCGAAGACCCCGTCCTCCTCCACGAGCTGCTTCGCGAAGGAGATGGCCTTCTCGGGGTTGCCGCCGGTGTCCTTCACGACGAGCTGGACCGGGCGGCCGTCCACGCCGCCCTTGGCGTTCAGGTCGGCGACCAGCATCTCGAGCGTCCGCGCCTCGGGCGCGCCGAGGAACGAGGCGGGGCCGGTGACGGCGAGCAGCGCCCCCACCTTGAGCGGCTCCTTGCCCTGCGCGGGAGCCTGGAAGGATGCGGCGAGCGCGAGCGCCGCCGCTGCGAACCGGAGCGTCGTCATGTGATCCTCCGAGCGAATGGCCGGCTCACCGGCCGAGCAGCACGAACTTGCCGTCCTTCACCGTGACCATCTCGAACGCGTCCACGCCGAGCCCGTTGTGGTCCGCCGGGGAGAAGCTGAAGACCCCCGCGGTCCCGACGAACCCCTTCATCTCCTCGATGGCCGTCCGGACCTTCTCGCGATCCGGCCCGACCTCCCCGATCGCCTTCACGAGCGCGGCGAACGCGTCGTGGGCGTAGCCGCCGAAGGCGCTCGCGTCCTCCTGGTAGCGCGCCTCGTAGGCCTTCTTGTACGCGACGAGGACGGCCTTCTGCGGGTGCTTGTCCGGCAGCGCCTCCGCCACGACGATGCGGCTCGCCGGGAAGACCACCCCCTCCGCCGCCGCGCCGGCCGCCCGCACGTACTGGATGTTCGCGAAGCCGTGGCTCTGGAAGATGGGGATCTTCAGCCCGAGCTGGCGGGCGTTCTTGATGACGATGGCCTGGGCCGGCTCGATGGACCAGTTGAGGATCGCCTGGACGTTGGCCGCCTTCACCTTGGTGACCTCGGCGGTGAGGTCGGTCGCGGCCTTGTCGTAGACCTCGTCGGCGACGATCTGGATCCCGTGCTCGGGCGCCAGCTTCGCGATCGCCTCGCGGCCCGCCTTGCCGAAGCCGGTGTTGGAGGAGAGGACCCCGACGCGCGAGATCCCCCGCTTCTTCATCGCCTCGAACACCTTCACGATGGCGTGGCTGTCCTTCTGCGCGGTCTTGAAGACCCAGCGCGCCACCGGGCTCACGATGGCCTCGGCCGCCGCGCAGGAGAGGAGCGGGGTCTTCCCCTCGTCGGCGATCGCCTTGACGGCGAGCGTCTCGCCGCTCGTGGCCGGGCCGATGATGGCGAAGACCTGCTCCTCGTCGATGAGCTGCTTCGCGAACGAGATCGCCTTCTCGGGGCTGCCGGCGGTGTCCTTCACCAGGATCTCGACCTTGCGGCCGCCGACGCCGCCCCGGGCGTTGAGCTCGGCGGCGAGCAGCTCGAGGGTGCGCGCCTCGGGCGCGCCCAGGAAGGAGGCGGGGCCGGTGACGGACAAGAGCGCCCCGATCTTGATCGGCTCCTCGGCGGCGGCGGGGGCGGCGAGCACGGCGGCGAGCGCCGCGAGCGCAGGGAACGGCGTCCTCATGAGCTACCTCCTCGTGCGGGGCGGCCTCCGCCGCGCCCGGATCAGAGCCGCTGCACGTCCTCGGCCTCGAGGATCCTCGCCCCCGCCCGGCGGAGGGTCTCGACGGCCTTCTCCACGTCCTCGAAGCGGAACACCACCATCGCGTTCTCCCCGCTCTTGCGGACGAACGCGTACATGTACTCGACCGCGATCCCGCGGAGCGCGTGCAGCGTCGCCGCGAGGCCGCCCGGGCGATCCGGGATGAGGACCGCCACGACCGGCGTCTTGCGGACGGTGAAGCCCGCGTCCTTGAGCGCCGCCGCGGCCCCATCCACGTCGTTCACGATGAGGCGCAGGATGCCGAAGTCCGTCTCGTCGGCGAGCGCCATCGCCCGGATGTCGATCCCGCCCCGCGCGAGCACGTCCACGACGTCGGCGAGGCCGCCCGTCTCGTTCTCGAGGAAGACGGAGATCTGATCGACGGCCAAGGCTCCTCCGGGGCGAGCGGAGGAGCATACCCCAGCGGGGCTGGGGAGTTCACCTCCCCGCACCCCCACCCACGCTCAGGGGACGCGCGGGGGCCTTCGCGCCGCCCGGGACGGGGGCCTCGGGGCTCCCCGCTCGGGCCACGGCGGCGCCTCGACGACCACCTCGCCGTACCGGGTGGCGACGTTCCCCGAGTACGGGCGCGGCGCCGGACCGGCGCCCTCCCCCTCCCCGGCGGGGAGCGCCGGGGCGCGGTAGCTCACCTCGTACCGGTAGTCCCCGGGCGGCAGGTCCGCGCACGCCTCCGCGAGATCGACGCGCACGGCGACCCGGTCGCCCGGGGCGAGCTCGACGCGCCCCCGTCCCGCGGCGTCCTCGCGCGGCTCGACGCCGCACACCGCCGCCCCCTCCGGCCGGGCGAAGACCGCGACCCGGACGTGGGCCGCGTCGGGCTCGGCGATCGCGAGGGTGCGGTCCGTGGCGTTCTCGAGGGCGACGTCCACCGTCCGCGCGGCGCCGGGATCCCACCGCACGATGGGCTCCATCCAGATCCGCAGCACCTCCGGCGCGCTCTCGCCGCGGCCGTGCCCGGAGCCGGTCCGCAGCGAGCACGCCGCGAGGAGGCACGCCGCGGCCGCGACGAGCGCCACCGCTGTCTCCCGCCGCCTCACGCGTCCAAGGTGGCCACGGCCCCGGGGCCGGGCGAACGCCCCTCGAGCGCCGGGCGGGCGTCGGCAGGGACGGCCGTCGTCCCGGGCGCCCCGATCAGCGCGGGACCGGAGGGGTGGCGCGCAGCACGAGCGCGCCCGCGATCCCGGCGGCGAAGGAGCCGGCGAGGATCCCGACCTTGGCCTGGTCGAGCAGCGCGGCGTCGTCGGGGAAGGCGAGCCCCGCGATGAAGAGCGCCACGGTGAAGCCGATGCCGGTCACGAGGGACACGCCGAGGAGCTTCGCCCACGACGCCCCGCCGGGCATCGGCGCGAGGCCGAGCCTCACGCTGGCCGCCGTGAACGCGAAGACCCCGGCGAGCTTGCCCGCGAACAACGCGACGGCGGTGCCCACCGCGACCGGACCGCCGAGCCCCTCTCCCCCCGCGATCTCGACGCCGGAGTTGACGAGGGCGAACACCGGCATGACGCCGAAGGCCACCCAGGGGTGGAGGATGGAGGTGAAGCGCGTCAGCGGCGCCTCGCGCACCTCGAGCGCCCGCTCGATGGCGCGGATCTCCTCGCCGTCGAGGCCGGCGTCGGCGCGGGCGGCGAGCGCGGCGGCGTGGGTGGCGAGGGCGTCGATCACCCGCCGCGGCGAGACCGGCGCCCGCGCCGGGACGGCGAGGCCGGCCACCACTCCCGCGATGGTCGCGTGGATCCCGCCCTCGTGGAGGGCGACCCACAGGGCGCCGCCCGCGAGCGCCCACGCGAGGCCGCTGCGCACGCCCCAGCGCGCGAGGAGGACGAGGCCGCCCGAGACGCCGGCCGCCGCGGCGAGCCAGAGGGGCGAGAGCCCGTGCCCGTAGAAGATCGCGATGACGAGGATCCCGCCGATGTCGTCGAAGATGGCGAGCGCGGTCACGAACACGACGAGCGGGCGGGGCACCCGCGGGCCGAGGAGCGTGAGGACCCCGATGGCGAAGGCGATGTCCGTCGCCATGGGGATGCCCCACCCCGGCTGCCCGGGCCCGCCGGCGTTGAAGGCGAGGTACAGCGCCGCGGGCACGACCATGCCGCCCGCCGCCGCGACGAGGGGGAGCGCCGCCTGCGCCCGGGAGCGGAGCTCGCCGAGGACGAGCTCGTGCTTGATCTCCATCCCCACGACGAAGAAGAAGAGCGCCATGAGGCCGTCGTTCACGAGGGCGTGCAGCGTGAACGCGGCGCCGACCGGGCCGAGCCGCACCGCGACCGGCGCGCCGACGAAGGCGCGGTAGCTGGAGGCGCCGCCGAGGTTCGCCCACGCGAGGGCGAGGGCCGCGGCGCCGAGCAGGACGAGCCCGCTCGCGGCCTCGAGCCGGAAGAACGCCTGGACGGGCGCGACGATGACCTTGAAGATCGGCGGCGCCGCGGGGGCGCCGCTGGCGGGCGGGGGGGCGGAGGGCGCGCTCTTGCGCTTCATGGACCGCGGAGAGGTTTCCGGGGAGAGCTGCCGGTTCAAGCGAATCGGACGCCCGGGCCGGGGGGCGCCGCGCCCGGCGTCAGGCGCCGCCGGCGCGGAGGAGGGAGTCCACGCACTCGCCGCGGCCGTCGACGCGGCGGCGGGCGCAGACGAGCGCGCGCAGGAGCGCGTCCACGTCCTCCTGCCCGGGCAGGTAGAAGCGCGCGGCCGAGGTCGGGAGGAGCCCGACCCGCACCGGGACCACCACGCCCTCGGCGGCGAACGCGTCCTCGTCCGTGACGTCGTCGCCGACGTAGAGCGCCGTGCGCCCGCCGATCCGCCGCAGCAGCTCGACGACGGCGGCGCCCTTGTCCGGCGCGCCGGCCGGCGCGACGTTCACGACGGCGTGACCGCCGAAGACGCGGGCGCCGGCGAGCCCCTCCGCGGCGGCGCGCGCCCGCGCCTCGGCGGCCCGGGGATCGGCGGCGCGCCGGGTGTGGACGGCGACGGAGAGCCCCTTGTCCTCGATCTCGATCCCGGGCGTCTCGGAGAGGGCGGCGCGGAGCGCGGCGACCCAGCCCGCGACGGTGGGCCGGGGGCTCCGGTCGACCGGCCCGAACCCCGCCTCTGCGCCGTGGTTCCCCACGAAGGCGAGGAGGGGGACGCCCTCGAGGCGGGGGCCGAGATCGGCCCGCGACCGCCCCGACACGACCGCGCACGGGTAGAGGAGCGACGCCACCCGGAGGAGCGCCCGGGTGGACTCCCGCATGGCCGCCGCCGCGGGCAGGTCGACGATGGGGGCGAGGGTGCCGTCGAAGTCGAAGACGAGCAGCGCGCGCTCGCGGGCGAGCGCCTCCAGCGTGCCGCGGGCGTCCTCGGACAGGATCGGTCTCATGCGCTCCCCTCTTCCCCTTCCTTGACGGCGCGGAGCGGCGGGGCGATCCGGCTCGAGAGCCGGTCGCGCTGCCGCAGCCGGGCGGCGTCGGCGAGCATCCGCCCGGCCCAGCGGTAGACGTTCAGGTCCTGCACGAAGGCGCGCATCGCCCGCATGCGCTCCGCCTGCTCGCCGGCGGGCATGGCGAGCGCGGCCGCGAGGGCGCTGCTCGCCTCCTCGAGGTCGTAGGGGTTCACGAGCAGCGCCTCCGTGAGCTCGCGCGCCGCCCCGGTGAAGCGCGAGAGCACGAGCACCCCGCGCTCGTCGTCGCGCGCCGCGACGAACTCCTTCGCGACGAGGTTCATGCCGTCGTGGAGGCTCGAGACGTAGCAGAGGTCGGCGGCGCGGAGCGCGCGGAAGATGGTCGGCGGCTCGTGGTGGGCGCGCAGGAGCGCGATGGGGCGCCAGGCGCCCTGGGCCCACCGCGCGTTCACCCGGGCGGCGACCTCCTCGACCCGGTCGTTCAGCTCCCGGTACTGCGGGATGAGCGTGCGGCTCGGCGCCGCGAGCTGGGCGAAGGTGAAGCGGCCGCGCAGGTGCGGGAACCGCTCGAGGGCGCGCTCGACCGCGAGGAGCCGCTCCTCGATGCCCTTCGTGTAGTCGAGGCGGTCGACGCCCACGCCGAGGAGCGCGTCCTCCGCGAGGCCGAGCTCGGCGCGCACCGCCCGCCGGCACTCCGCCACCGGCGGCGCGTCCGCCGCCCAGCGGTTGGGCCACTCGATCGAGATGGGGTACGGCCGCACCAGCGCCTCGCGCCCGGCGAGGACCACCGACTGGCGCTCGCGGTCGATGCGCGCCTCGAGGAAGCGGTCCACCGCCTCGACGAAGTTGTTGCAGAAGAGCTGGGTGTGGAAGCCGACGATGCTCGAGCCGAGCATGCCCTCGAGCAGCTCGTTCGCCCACGGGCAGATCCCGAACGCCTCCGCGTTCGGCCACGGGATGTGCCAGAAGGAGATGATGGTGGCGCGCGGGAGCCGCTCCCGGATCATCCGGGGCACGAGCGCGTAGTGGTAGTCCTGCACGAGGACGATGGGGTCCGGCCCGGACACCTCCTCGCAGACCGCCTCGGCGAAGCGGCGGTTCACGCGCTCGTACTGGCGCCAGTCCTCGGCCCGGAAGACCGGCCGGGTGTGGGCGATGTGGCAGAGCGGCCAGAGCCCCTCGTTGGAGAAGCCGTAGTAGTAGCCGCGCTCCTCCTCCTCGCTGAGCCACACGCGCCGGAGCGAGTAGGACTCCTCGCCGGGCGGCACGCGGACGCGGCCGCGCGCGTCCACCACGTCCCGGTCCGCGCTCCCGCTGCCGTGGGCCACCCACACGCCGCCGCACGCGCGCATCACCGGCTCGAGGGCGGTGACGAGGCCGCTCGCCGGGTGGACCACGCGGATCCGGCCGTCGGGCGCGCGGTCGTGCACGTAGGGCTCGCGGTTCGCGACGACGACGACGCTCTCCCCGCGGAGCACGTCGGTGAGCAGGCGGTGGAGCCGGTCTGGCGACCACTTCCCGCCGCCCGTTCCGGCCTGCTCCGCGGCGAGCTCCGCGACGAGCTTCCGCACGTCCGTGAGCAGCGGCTGGAACTCCTTGCGGGTGCGGCGGGGCCGGTCGCCCGCGACGGGGAACGGCAGCAGCCGGCGCAGCTCCTCCGTCCAGCTCCGCCACGAGGCGCGGCGCACGCCGACCGTCAGGATCGACGCGAGCACCGCCACGAGCGCGAAGGCCGCGATGGTGAAGCGCCGCATCGCCGCCTCGCGGCGCTGGACGAAGCTCAGGTCGTGCACGACCACCGCGAGGCCGGCCTGGCCGTCCTCGTCGGCGACGCGCTCGACGAGCACGTGCACGAGCCCGCCGTCCGCCTCCTCGACCGTCTCCAGGCCGCCCGACTCGCCCAACCGGCCGCGCAGCTCCTCGCAGCCGAAGCCGGTCGGCAGCGCGCCGGTGCGCGCGCGCGTCCGGAAGTCGTCGTCGCACGCCGCCGCCGCGAGGATCCGGTCGTCCCGCGCGAGATCCGCGAGCACCGCCCCGAGCTTCCGCCGGTCGCCCGAGCGGAGGTGGCCCGAGAGCGCCTCGCGCGCGCCCCCGAGGGCGAGCCGCGCCCGGGCGCCGACGTCGCGCTCGAACCACGCCCGGGTCGTGCGGTTGACGAGGGCGCCCGCGCCCCATGCGAGGCCCGCGAGCACGGCGAGGAGGGGCAAGCCCAGCCGGAGCAGCGTCCTCACCTCACGTCTATACCTTGTCGTTCCTTTGAGCTGCAACCGACCGGTCGGGAGGCTGCGACGCGGCGCCCTCGCGCGAAGGGGCTGGACGGCGGCCCCGCCGGGACGGCATGGTCGGGCGATGGCGTCTTCGGGGGACCCGGGGCGAGGCGGGCTGCGCGCGTGGCTCCGCGCGTGGCGCGACACCGCGGCGGGCGCGGGCACGGGCCTGGCGAGCGTCCTCCCCGAGGCGCCGCTCGAGCTCCGCATCGTCGGGCGCGTGCTCCTGCACGCGGCCATCGTGGGCGTCGCCGCGGGGCTCGTCGGCGCCGCGTTCTTCGCGGCGCTCGAGGCGGGGCAGCGGCTCCTCCTCGAGCGCGGCGCCGGGCTCGCCATCCTGCGCGCCGGGGGCGAGGCGGTGGGAGGTCCCCCGGCGGGGACGCCGTTCCGCCCGTGGCTGCTCGCGCTCCTGCCCGCGCTCGGCGGCCTCGCGAGCGGGCTCCTCACCTCGCGCCTCGCGCCGGAGGCGGCGGGGGGCGGCGGCGACGCGGCGATCGAGGCGTACCACCGCGGCGGCGTGGTGCGCTGGCGGGTCATCCCCGTGAAGGCGGCGGCCGCCGTCGCCGCGCTCTCCTCGGGCGGCTCCGGCGGCCGCGAGGGGCCCACCATGCAGATCGGCGCGGCCCTCGGCGCCCTCGTGGGCCGCCTCCTCCCCACGAGCCGCACCGAGCGGCGCGTGCTGCTCGTCGCCGGGATCGCGGCGGGCATCTCCGCGGTGTTCCGCACGCCGCTCGGCGCGGCCCTCCTCGCGACCGAGGTCCTCTACCGCGACGACTTCGAGGCGGAGGCCCTCGTCCCGGCGATCCTCGCGAGCGTCGTCTCCTACTCGGTCGTGATCGCCGCCTTCGGGGAGACCACGCTCTTCGCGGTCTCGGGCCGGTTCCCCTTCCGCCCCGTCCACCTCCCGCTCTACGCGGCCCTCGCCGTCGTCGTGTCCCTCGCCGGCGCCACCCTCGCGAAGGCGCTCCACGGCGTGCGGCGCGCCTCGGCGCGGCTCCCCCTCCCCCTCTGGGCGCGGCCGGCCGCGGGCGGCCTCGCGGTCGGCCTCCTCGGCACCGGCGTCGCGCTGCTCCTCGAGCGCCAGCTCGGCCCCGCCGCGCGGGCGTTCGGCGTCTTCGGCGGCGGCTACGGCGTCGTGCAGACCGCGCTCGACGGCCCCCCCTGGCTCGCGCCGGGGCTGCAGGCGGCGCTCCTCCTCGGCGGCCTCGCCGTCGCGAAGATCGCCGCCTCGGCGCTCACCATCGGGACCGGGGCCGCGGCCGGCGACTTCGCCCCGTCGCTCGTCATCGGCGCGCTCGTCGGCTGCGCCTTCGGGCAGGCGGCGCTCGCGCTCGCGGGCGAGGCGGCCCCGAGCCCGACCGCCTTCGCCCTCGTCGGCATGGGCACGCTCTACGGCGGGGTGGCCCACGCCCCGCTCTCGGCGCTCGTCCTCGTGTCCGAGCTCGCGGGGAGCTACGACCTGCTCGTCCCCATGATGCTGACGGTCGGGATCGCCTACGTGGCGCTGCGCCGCTGGTCCATCTATCCGGCGCAGCCCGCCAACCGCGCCGCGTCGCCGCTCCACCGGGCCGAGGCGGGGGAGCCTTCCCCCCTCCCGGGCGGCCTGTCGGCGCTCGCCCTGCTCGTCCCCGACGAGCTCCCCGCCTTCCCCGAGCACGCGCCGCTCGCCGAGCTGGCGTCCGCGGGGGCGCGCGCCGCGAGACAGCGCGTCGCCGTCGTGCGCGCGGCGGACGGGCGGCCCCGCGGGCTCGTCGAGCTTTCGCTGCTCGCGGCGCTCGGCCCGGACGAGCTGCGCTGGGCGCGCGCGACCGACGCGATGGTGCCCTTCGCCGCCCTCGAGCCCGGCGCGAGCTGGGGCGAGATCGCCGGGGCGCTCCGCCGCCACGGCCTCTCGCAGCTGCCCGTGGCCGGGGGCGGCGCGCTCGCCGGCTGGGTGGGCGAGCGCGAGCTCCTCGCCGCGGTGGCGGGCGCCGAGCGCGCCGGCTGAGCGGCGGGCGGTCGCCCCGCGCGGGGCCCCGGGGGCGCCCGGCGCGCGTCCGAACGCGCGTCGACATGGTGCGAGGTCCGTGGTTTGTTCCCTCCCCATGTTCCAGGTGAAGCAGGAGTCGCCCTTCCCCGCGCTGGCGGCGTCGTGGTCGGGGGACGCGGCTCCCTCCCCCGAGGTCGTCGAGTCGACGCTGGAGGCGCTCCGCGGCGTGCGGCCGGACGATCTCCCCGAGGTCCGCCCCCTCGCGGACGCGCTCCTCGCGCGGCGCGCGGACGCCGCGGCGTGGCCGGCGGCGCGGCGCGCCCTCTTCGCCCTGCTCGACGGCGTCCGGCGCCGGCGCTTCACCGCGGCGCTCTCCCCCGAGGCGGCGGAGGGCTGGCTCGCCGTCGTGCTGCGCGCGCTGCGCGAGGGCGACTACGCCCTCGGCGACGTGCTGCGCTCGCGGGAGGCGACCGACCCGAAGACGGTGGCCCTGCGCGTGCTCGGGCAGGACGCGTGCGAGCTCACCGTCGCGGACCTCTCGCGGCGCACCCGCGCGATCGCGCGCGGCGTGCTCGCCCTCGTGGAGGGCGACCCGGCGGCGAAGGTGGCGATCCTCTCGGAGAACTGCCTCGAGGCGGCGCTCTGCGACCTCGCCTGCCTGACGAACGGCATCGTCGACTTCCCGCTCCCCGCGAACGCCGTCGCCGAGCAGATCGTCTTCATGCTCCGGCACTCCGGCGCCCGCGTGCTGCTCGTCTCGGACGAGGACCAGCTCGCGAAGGTGCTGCCGTCGCTCGCCGGTCTGCCCGAGCTCGAGGACGTGGTCGTCTTCTCGCAGGCCTCGGCGGAGCGGAACGGGCTCCTCTCGCTCGACCAGATGGTGAGCCAGGGCGCCGAGTTCGACGACGCCGAGCGGGCGGCGCGCGCGGCCCGCGTGAAGGCGGCCGACCTCGCCACGGTGATGTACACCTCGGGCACCACCGGGAAGCCCAAGGGCATCGCCTTCACCCACGAGAACCTGGTCTCGAAGCGCTTCTGCCGCGCGTTCGCGCTGCCGCAGCTGGGCGAGGGGGACGTCTTCCTCTGCTACCTGCCGCTCTACCACACGTTCGGGCGATGGCTCGAGCTCACCGGCTCCCTGTTCTGGGGCGCGACCTACGTCTTCGCGCGGTCCACGGGGCAGGCGCTCCTGCTCGAGGACTTCAAGCGGGTGAAGCCCACCGTCTTCATCTCGGTGCCGAAGAAGTGGATGGAGCTGCACGAGGCCGCGGCCTGGGAGTCGGGCTCCGACGACGCGGAGGCGCTCGCCGCCCACCTGCGCGCCATCACCGGGGGCCGGCTGCGCCACGGACTGTCCGCCGCCGGCTACCTCGATCCCGCGGTGTTCAAGGCCTTCCACGCCGCCGGCACCGAGCTGTGCTCCGGCTACGGCATGACCGAGGCGACCGGCGGCATCACCATGACCCCGCCGGGCGAGTACGTGGACGGCTCGATCGGCAAGCCGCTCCCGGGGATCGAGTGCCGCCGCGCCGAGGACGGCGAGCTGCTCATCCGCGGTCCGTACGTCTCGCCCGGCTACTACCGCCCGAGCGGCGAGGAGGCGGAGCGCGGGCCCGACGGCTGGTTCGGCACCGGCGACCTCGTCGCGATCGACCCCGCCGGCCACTTCCGCATCACCGGCCGCAAGAAGGAGATCTACAAGAACCGCCAGGGCCAGACCATCGCCCCGCAGCGGATCGAGAACCTGTTCCGGGACTTCGAGGCGATCGCGCAGGCGTTCCTCGTCGGGGACCACCGCGAGTACAACACCCTCCTCGTCTGGCCGAGCCACGCGTCCTCCGCCGTCGCCGGCAAGACGCCGGACGAGGTGCGCGAGCTCGTCTCCTCCCTCGTCGCGAGCGCCAACCGCTTCCTCGCGCCGTACGAGCGGGTGGTGGCGTTCCAGGTGCTGCCCCGCGCCCTCGACCTCGAGCACGGCGAGCTCACGCACAAGCACACCTTCAAGCGCGACGTGGTCGGCGAGACCTGGAAGCCGCTCATCGACAAGATGTACGAGCGCAAGCACCTCACGCTCCAGATCGGGAGCGGGTCGCTGCGCATCCCGAACTGGGTGCTGCGCGAGATGGGGGTGCTGCAGCACGAGGTGTCGCTCGAGGGCGATCGCCTCCGTGCCGCGCACCGGACCGTCGCCGTCGGCGACGTCCCCTACGCCCCCGGCGCGCTGCGCATCGGCGACCTCGCCTACTCGGCGGAGAAGGCCGACGGGGCGGTGGACCTCGGGGCGCTCCTCTCCCCCGCGTTCTGGCTCGGGAACGAGGCGCTGCGCGCCTTCCTCGGCGAGGAGGCCTTCGTCGCGTTCGTGTCGCGCCGCCGCAAGAGCGGCGCGGGGCCGCGCGTCGACCCGCGCTGGTGGCCGCCGCCCGCGCCCGAGCGGCTCAAGGGGCTGCTCGCGGCGATCGCGCCCGGCGAGCTCACCTATCGCTCCATCCACGCGGCCGCGGAGCTGCTGCGCGCGGAGCGCCCCGAGGCGAGCCGCGGGATGGCGCACCTGCACCTCGGCCTCAGCGCGGCGCTCCCCGAGCACGCCGCGCTCTGCCGCGCGCTGCTGCGCCGGGCGGCCGACGCGCCGGACGAGGACGTGCGCCGCCGCGCCTTCCGGGTGCTCATCCCGCACGAGGAGCCCGCCGACACCCTCGGGACCCTGCGGCTCTTCCTCGACCGCTTCGGGCCCGCGGCCCTGCGCGACGAGGAGCTCGCCGACCTCGGCGAGCACGCGCTCACCGAGGCGCAGCTCGGGGCCCTCCTCGCCCACCTCAGCGCCGACGAGGCGAGCGCCCTCCCCGCCGACGCGTCCGACCGCCGCCTGCTCGTCGCCACCATGCGGCTCGTGGCGGCCACCGCCATCGCGCGCCCGGTCTTCTTCGCCCCGGCCCGCATCCCGCTCGCGCGCCTGACGCTCCACGAGGACTCCGAGATCGCCGCGCGCGCTGCGGAGGAGCTGGACCGGCTGCGCCGGGGGTTCTCCAACTGGGTGGGCCCGAACCTCCGCCTCGCCATCGATCCGCAGACCGGCGCGGAGTACGGCTGGAAGGACGTCCTCGTCTTCGACGAGAACGTGCCGCCGGCCGCGGCGCACCACCTGCTGCTGGCGCTCTCCGACACGACCATCGTGCGGGCCTCGATCTTCCTGCTCGGCCGCGGCGTGCTCCTCTCCCTCGCGGACATCCCGCTCGGCGGCGCGGCGGTGAGCCTCCTCGGCCGCCAGCACGGCAAGAGCGTCTACCGCCTCTCGATCCACACCCGCGCGCGCGAGGCCTTCGACGTCGCCGTCAACGTGGCCGACGACATGACCTTCGCCGAGCTGCGCGAGGAGGTGTCCTGGCTCCTCGCCGCGGGCGCGGCGCCGCCGCTCGTCGAGCAGTTCGGCGGCTACTTCGCGGAGTGGGGGATCTTCACCGAGGAGTTCATCCCCGGGCTCACCGTGGAGAAGCAGGTGGCGCGGCTCGTGCGCAAGGGCGAGCCCGGGCGCGTCCGCTCGCTGTGGCCGTTCCTCGTCTGGACGGCGCTCGAGGGGCACGTGCGCCTCTGGGATCGCACCGGCCGGCGGCTCGCGCTGCGCGAGCCCTCGCCCGCGGCGTTCATCGTGCCGTCGCACGACTACCACGCGGGCGCGCGGCTCGTGTCCATCTCCGACCGGACCCCGTGCACCGGGCTCGACGAGCTGCTCGACCGGTTCCAGGAGTCCTTCATCTCGCGCATCGAGACCTCGCGCCCGGACCTGCGCGGCCTCGTGGACGACGCGCTGCTGTTCTCGGCGGTGGTCGAGGGGCTCGGCCAGGATCGCGGCGTCGCCCTCCTCGCCGCGGCCGCCCCGGAGTCGCGCCGCGCCGTGGCCGTCGAGACCTTCCTCGAGGGGGTGCGCGAGCGCGGGCTCGCGCCGCAGCGGGTGTACTTCGCGACGCGGCGCTACCGGCGCTGGCTCGAGGTGAACCCCGAGGCCACCGCCGAGGCGCGCGGCAAGATGCTCGCCGAGCTGTGGAGCACGTACCGCCTCTCGGCGCTCGAGCACGACTGGCCGGACACGCGCCTGCGCTTCTACCGCGAGACGGTGTTCCGCGAGGCGCGGCCCGAGCTCGGGACCGCCCTCGACCGGCTGATGTCCCGCACCCGGGCGCTGCCGCCCGGCGGCCTCGACCTCGCCGAGCAGGTGGCGGCCATGCGCGGCGCGGTGGCGCCCACGACCGACGAGGACTACTTCCTCGCCCGCATGACGTACCGGTACCTCGGGCCCGGCGACGAGGTCGCGCTCATCTCCATGCCCTCCGGCGGCCACTACGTCACCGAGGTGGTGGTGGCCCTCGCGGACGAGCAGGGCGACCGCTACACCGTCCGCGGCCCCGTCTCGCCCCGCGAGGTGGCACGCCTGCTGCACATGTTCCACGACGCGAACCTGCACGTGACCTTCACGACCGATCACGAGTTCCTGCTTTGCCTCGACGCGAAGGAGACGCCCATCGGCGGCCTGTTCTACAGGCAGGCCGGCCCGGACCGGATCCAGCTCGAGAAGCTGGTCATCGCGCGCAAGCACCGCGGCAAGGGGGTGGCGGACGGCCTCGTGGGCGAGCTCTTCCGGCGCCTGCGCGCGCGCGGCGTGGTGCGCGTCGAGACCGGCTACTTCCAGCCCGAGTACCTGCGGCGCTTCGGGTTCCGCACCGATCCCACCTCCGGCGGCCTCGTCCGCGACCTCGAGCCGGACGTCTCCCCGGGCTAGCGCCATGGCCAAGTCGACCTGGAAGCTCATCGACACGACCCTGCGCGAGGGCGAGCAGTTCGCGAAGGCGCACTTCCGCCCCGAGGAGAAGCTCGAGATCGCGCGCGCGCTCGACACCTTCGGCGTCGAGTACGTGGAGGTCACCTCCCCCGCCGCCTCGCCGCAGTCGCAGCGGGACGCGGCGCAGATCGTGAAGCTCGGCCTGGGGGCCCGGGTGATCACCCACTCCCGCTGCGTGCTCGACGACGTGCGCGCCGCCCTCGAGACCGGCGTGCGCGGCATCGGCCTCCTCTTCGCGACGAGCCGCATCCTCCGCGAGTCGTCCCACGGCAAGTCGATCCAGCAGATCATCGACGCCATGGCGCCGCCCATCGAGCTCGCGCTCTCCGCCGGGCTCGAGGTCCGCTTCTCCGCCGAGGACGCCTTCCGCTCGGAAGTCTCGGACCTGCTCGCCGTCTACCAGGCGGCGGAGCGGCTCGGCGTCCACCGCGTCGGGATCGCCGACACCGTGGGCATCGCCACGCCGCGCCAGGTCTACGCCCTCGTCCGCGAGGTGCGGCGCGCGGTGCGCTGCGACATCGGCTACCACGGCCACAACGACACCGGCTGCGCCATCGCGAACGCGTTCGAGGCGGTCTCGGCGGGCGCGACGCACGTGGACGTCTCGGTGCTCGGCATCGGGGAGCGGGTCGGCATCACCTCGCTGGGCGGCTTCGTCGCCCGGATGTTCTCCCTCGAGCCGCAGGCGGTGGCCGAGCGCTACCGCCTCGGGCAGCTCCGCGAGCTCGAGCGGCTCGTGGCGCGGGTGACCGGCGTCGAGATCCCGTTCAACAACTCCATCACCGGCGAGACGGCCTACTCGCACAAGGCCGGGATGCACCTCAAGTCGATGATGGCGAACCCGGGCTCGTACGAGATCATCCCGCCCGAGGCCTTCGGGGTGTCCCGCCGCCTCATCCTGGGGAGCCGCCTGACCGGGCGCCACGCCATCGCCTACCGCGCGCGGGAGATGGGGATCACCTTCGGCGAGTCCGAGCTGAAGGCCATCACCCGCCGCATCAAGGAGCTGGCCGACCGCGGGGAGATCTCGGAGGCCCAGATCGACGAGGTCCTCCGGGACTGGGTGACGGCCTAGGGCGGGGCGATCGCGCCGGCCGCCGGGCCCCCCGGCGCGCGGTGGTAGACTCCGCCGCCCCCCATGCTCCGGAGCCGGCTCCTCATCCTCGCCGCCGCGGTCCTGTGGTCCACCGCCGGCGCCGCCATCAAGCTCTGCGGGCTCGACGCCTGGCAGATCGCGGGCGGGCGCTCGCTCGTCGCGGCGGCGCTCCTCCTCGCCGCCGTGCGCGAGGCGCGCGCCCGGCCCACGGCGCGGGTGCTCCTCGTCTCCGTCGCCTACGCCTTCACCGTGGTGCTGTTCGTCCTCGCGACGAAGCTCACCACGGCCGCGAACGCCATCTTCATCCAGGACACCGCCCCGCTCTGGGTGCTGCTCCTCTCGCCCCTGGTCCTGCGCGAGCGGCCGACGCGGGGCGAGCTCCTCGCCGTGCCGGTCTACGCGGCGGGCCTCGGGCTCTTCTTCCTCGACGAGCTGACCGCCGGGCAGGTGAACGGCAACCTCGTCGCCCTCGGCTCCGGGGTCGCCTTCGCGCTCTCGATCCTGGGGCTCCGGCTGCTGCGGCACGACGGGCCCGCGGCGCTCGTCTACGGGAACCTCCTCGCCGCGGCGGCGACGCTGCCGCTCTGGCCGGCGGGCCCCGCGGCGGCGCCGGCCGACCTCGCCCTCGTCGCCTACCTCGGGGTCTTCCAGCTCGGCCTCGCCTACCTGTGCTTCTCCCGCGGCGTCACCGGGACGCCGGCCATCGAGGCGTCGCTCCTCATCCTCCTCGAGCCGGTGCTGAACCCGATCTGGACCTTCCTCTTCGCGGGGGAGCGCCCGGGCCGCTGGGCCGTGGCGGGCGCCGCGGTGGTGCTCGGCGCGACCGCGTGGCGCACGCTCGCGCCGATCCTCACCCCGCGCCTCGAGGCGGCGCGGCCGCCCGCCCCGCCCGGCCCGGCGAGCTGAGGACGGCGCCGGTCTACCCCCGCGCCCGCGCCCGCTCCGGCGCGAGCAGGAACTCGGCGACCTCGTCGCGCCGCGCCACGGTGTCCGCGTAGCCGAGGTCCATCACGCGCTTCACGTAGACCGGCTCGAAGGCGAGGTAGCTGAGGAGGTCCTCGCCGGCGTTGCCGGTGGCGCCGATGCCCCGGAGCAGGTAGCGGAGCATGGCGGGGAAGCGGTGGTACTCGTCGGCGGCGAGCTTGCCGAGGTCCTGCGAGGGCTGGAGCAGCAGCGCGGGGATGGGCCGCAGCTCGCTCCCGGCCCGCTTCTCCCGCGGGACGAGCGCGAGGGTCCGGTTGACGCGCTCGAGCCGCTCGAAGTCGGTGTCGAGGGAGTCGAGGAAGACCGCGTTCAGGAGCACGCCCGCGATCTCCGAGAGCGGCAGGACGTCGGTCCTCGCGCGCGCCTCCCCGTCGGCGGTCTCGGCGGCGGAGCGGCGGTAGCGCTGGCTCACCGCCACGATGCGCTCGGCGCCGAGGTGGATGGCCGGGCTCATCGGGTAGTGCATGCGCACGCAGCCGTCGCCGTAGAACGACCGGCCGATCGCGACCGGCGGGAAGAAGATCGGGATCGCCGCCGACGCCATCACGTGGTCGACCCCGATGCGCGCGCGGACGCCGACGCGCGTCGAGCGGCTCCACGGCTCGAGCCCGGCGGCGCCCTCGAAGAACGTGACGCCCGAGCCGGTGTGGTAGTTCGTGGCCGACACGGCCACCCCGCGCAGCCGCCCCGCGCGCAGGTGCCGGCGCATCCGGCCGATGGGGATCTCGCCCTCGACGAGGGCGCGCAGGGGCGACGGGTCGAGCAGGTAGTTCACCCCCGTCTTGCGGAAGAGCGCGCCCGCGGAGAGGTCGCGGAGCCAGCGCGCGCCGATGCCGGCGAGCCGCAGGCCTCCGGTCCGGTAGATGCGGTCCGGCGTGAGCGACGCCCACGTCGCGCGCAGGCGCGCCGCCGCGGCGGTGAGGTCCTCGGCGCCGGTGGCGACGGCGACGCCGTTGATCGCGCCCGCGCTGATCCCGGCGACCACGTCGAAGGGGAAGGTGCCCGGACCGACGATCTCGGCGATCGCCCTCAGGACGCCGACCTGGTACGCCGCCCGGGCGCCGCCGCCCGTGAGGACGAGACCGACGTGGCTCACGACCTTCAACCTAGCGCCCCTGCCGCGGCGCGGCATGGCGCCCCGCCGCTCCGCCGGTCCTCGCGCGGGGGCGCCGGCGGACCGGGCCGGCGCGTCGCGAGCCCGCCCGCCGATCCACCCACCGTCAACGCCCGCCTCGCCATCGGCCCTCGCCGCGCCGCACCCCGGCGCTCCCGCGGATCATACCCGCGCGGGGCGGACGGCGGGAAGGCCGGTCAGCCGGCGAGCGCCCGGGCGAACGGGAAGATCCCGAAGGCGCCACCCGTGTGGACGAGCACCACCCGGCGCGCCGGGAGCCCGCCGGGAAGGGCGGCGCGGCGGGCGAGGCCCAGCATCGCCTTCCCGGTGTAGACGGGATCGAGGAGGACGCCGTCCTCCCGCGCCGCGCGGCGGACGATCTCGAGCCCCTCGGGCGTGGCCTGCGCGTACCCGGGGCCGACGGAGCCGTCGTCCACCGCGATCTCCGCCGCGGGCACCTCCGGCAGCTCCGGCCAGCGCCGCCGCGCCTCCGCGCAGATCGCGGCGATGGCGCCGCGGAACCAGGCGGCGTCGTTGCAGACCGCGAAGCCGAGCGCCCGCGCCCCCCGCCAGCCGACGCGCCGGAGCCCGAGCTCGAGGCCGGCGCCCGTGCCCCCCGAGCCGGCGGCGTACGCGACGGCGACCGGACCGTCCCGCCACGCCGCGGGCAGCTGCCCGTACAGCTCCTCGGCGGCGAGCACGTAGCCGAGGCTCCCGAGCGCGTTCGAGCCGCCCTCCGGGATCACGTACGGCCGCCGGCCCCGCGCGCGCAGGTCGGCGGCGATCCCCTCCATCACCTCGGCGCGCCGCCGGTATTGCTCGTGGGAGACGAAGCGGACCTCGGCGCCCGCGAGGAGGTCGAGGAGCGCGTTCGCCTCGGCCCCGGGCGGCCGCGCGGGGTCCGGCACGCGCAGCAGGACCACCGCGGCGAGGCCCCGCTTCGCGGCGGCGAACGCCGTCGCCCGGCAGTGGTTCGACTGGACGCCGCCGCAGGTGACGAGCGTGTCCGCGCCCGCCGCCTCCGCGTCGGCGAGGAGGAACTCGAGCTTGCGCGCCTTGTTCCCGGAGAGCTCGAGGCCGGTGAGGTCGTCGCGCTTGTAGAGCAGCTCGAGCCCGAGCGCCGCCCCGAGCCTCGGCGAGGGCTCGAGCGGCGTCGGCAGGCGCGCGAGCGGCACGCGCGGGGCGAGGGGCGGAGCGGTGCTCATCCGGGTCTCCTACCCTGACGACGCCGCCTCCGCGAGGGGGAAGGCCGCTGCCCACCGGGTGCCCCCGCTTTCCACCCCGGGCCCGTCGCGCTGCGCCCTTGCGCGCTGGCCCGGCGCTCGCAGGTTCGGCGCGCGCGGGGGCCTGCGCCCTCCGTGGCTGCGCGCGACCGGAGGGGGACATGGCTCGTCGGTGGATCGTCGTGGCGGGGGCGCTCGCCCTCGCGTCGTCCGGCTGCGGGGGGCAGGCCTCCTCGCCGCCCCCGGACCCCCCGGATCAGGGCGATCCCCCCGTCGTCGATCGGCGCATCCAGTTCGGCACGCAGGGCCCGTGGGCCGCCGACAACGCGGTGTACGGCGCGGCCGCCGGCATCCTCGAGGGCCGCGTCGTCGGCGTCACGACCGACGAGGCGCAGAACCGCTGGGTCGCGACGGAGGCGGCGCTCTACCTGCTCCGCCCGGGCGAGACGCGGTTCCGGCGCTACGACGGCGCCGACGGCCTCCACCTCCCGGGCTTCCCGGCGCGGTACTGCGGGGATCGCCCGATGCAGCCCGGCGACTCCTGCGGCCAGACGATCGAGTACGGCGACGCGGCGCCCCCCGGCATCACGCACGTCGTGGGCGGCGGGCCGGACGAGGTGTTCGTCGGCTACCACGGCGTCGACGAGATGCCGGCGGGCCTCACCTGCCCGCCCAAGGATCCCACGAAGACGGAGGGCTTCGGGGACTACTGCGACCCGAACCGCCACAGCGGCAAGATGGACCGCGTCCGCGTCGGCGCCGACGGCGCGCTGCAGGTGGACCGCTTCGACTTCGTCGCGGGGCAGCACGGGGCGGAGTACTGGCACAACCGCACCGTCCACACCGCCGTCTACGACCACTTCGCCCACGCCGGGACGCTCTACGTCGGCACGAACCACGGGGTGAACATCGTCTTCCCGGACCGCTTCCGCTATCCGCTGCCGGGCGAGTGGTTCGACCTCGCGAACGTGGAGTGGCTGGGCGACCACCTGCACGCGCGCGTCTGCCAGTTCGATCCCCCGGCGCCGTGCCCCGCGGGCAGCGAGGCCGGGCAGCGGATGGGCGGTTGGTACGGCCTCGCGGTCGACGGGAAGGGCGACGTCTGGCACGCGGGCCGCTGGACCGCCGGGCTCATCACCTGGAACGCCGATCCGATGACGTGGGTGAACCGGCCCGGCGCCGCGGCGTTCGCGCCGGCGTTCGGGGACCCCTACCCCACGTCGCCGAACGACGAGGGCTTCCAGAACGAGCCCGTCTTCAAGGTGAACGCCGAGGGCGACTCGGTCTACCTGACCGGCGTCGCGGTCTGCCCCGACGGGCGCGTCTGGTTCTCGTCGCGCGGCCCCCAGAACGGCACGACCCACACGCTCGCGGTCTGGAGGGGGCGCAGCTTCCAGACCTTCGATCCGGCGAGCCTCGGCCTCGGCGAGACCGCGCTCCGCGACGTCGACTGCCTGCCCGACGGCCGCGTGGTGCTCGCCGGGTTCTCGAAGGGCGTCGTGCTCTACGACCCGGCGGCCGGGACCACCGTGCGGGTGCCGGGGCTGCCGAGCCAGACCATCCTCGACGTCGAGGTCGACCGGATGGTGGCGCCGCCGTCCCTGCACGTCGCGACCGCGGCCGGCGCCGCCGTGCTGCGCGTGCTGCCGTAGGCGCCTCAGCCGCGCCGGCGCGCGCCGGCGCGGCGCGCGGCGTCGGCGAGCACCTCGTAGCTCTGGCAGCCGACGACGCGCGACGACGCGCCCTCCTCCCCCGCCGCGGGCCCGACGTCGAAGGTAGGGATGCCGGTGACGCCCGCGGCGATCGCCTCCCGGCGGGCGGCGTCCACGCGGGCGAGGAGCGCGGGGTCGTCGGCGGCGGCCACGGCCCCGGCGGGATCGACCGCCGCGCGCGCCGCGATGGCGGCGAGCTCCGCGTCGGACTCGAGCCCCTCGCCGCGGCGCCAGTAGGCGTCGTACGCCTCCGCGCAGAACGGCTCGAGCCGCCCCACGTCGCGCGCGTGCTCCGCCGCGGCCAGCGCCCGCCGCGTGCGCGCGAGCCGGCGCGGCGGGACGAGGTCGTCGATCCCGAAGCCCGCCGCGAACGACCTCACGTAGCGGAGCATCGCGTCGGCGTCGCGCAGGTACTCCGAGAGCGGCACGCCGCCCGGCGGCGTCTGCGGGTGCAGCTCGTAGGCCACCCGGCGGACCTCGACCTCGAACTCCCCCTGCAGCCTGACCAGGCTGCTCCGCTCCGCGACGAAGCAGAAGGGTCAGACGAAGTCGGTGAAGAGGTGGATCAGCGCTCCCATTCGCGGAGCGATTAACCGGCCGCGCGCCCCCGCGCCACGCCCCGGCGGCGGCCCGCGCCGCCTCGTGCTAGATTGGGGGCCCGCCCGGCGCGCCGCGCGCCCCCGGCGGTCGATCGAGATGCCCTTCGCCTTCCACGAGACGTCCCGCGACCCCGGGACGCGCGCCCGCCGCGGCGCCTTCGCGACCGCCCACGGCACCGTCCAGACGCCGGCGTTCATGCCCGTCGGGACGCGCGCGAGCGTCACCGGCCTCACGCCCGACGACGTCCGCGCCCTCGGCGCCGAGATCGTCCTCGCGAACACCTACCACCTCATGCTCCGGCCGGGCCCGGAGGCGTTCCGGCGCGTGGGCGGGATCCACCGCTTCATGCGCTGGGACGGCCCCGTCCTCACCGACTCCGGCGGCTTCCAGATCTTCTCGCTCTCGCACGACCGGACGATCGACGAGGAGGGGGCGCGCTTCCGCAGCTACGTGGACGGCCGGCCGCACGTCCTCTCCCCCGAGCGCTCGATCGAGGTGCAGACCGCCATCGGCGCCGACGTGATGATGGTCCTCGACGTGTGCCTGCCGTCCACCGCAGAGGGGAGCGCCATCCGCGAGGCGATGGACCGCACGCACCGCTGGGCCCTGCGGAGCCTCGCCGCGCGCACCGACCCGGAGCAGGCCCTCTTCGCCATCGTGCAGGGCGGCCTCGATCCCTCGCTGCGCGCCGAGTCGGCCCGCCTCCTCACGCAGCACGCCTTCGACGGCTTCGCCATCGGCGGCCTCGCGGTGGGCGACACGCGCGCCGAGCGCGCCGACGTCGTCGGCCGCACGGCGGAGCTGTTGCCGCGCGAGCGCCCGCGCTACCTCATGGGCGTCGGCACCCCGCCGGATCTCCTCGAGGCGATCGGCGAGGGCGTCGACATGTTCGACTGCGTCCTTCCCACCACGATGGCGTGGCAGGGGACGGCCTTCACCTCGACGGGGCGCGTCCGGCTCACCCGCGGCGACCACCGGCTCGCGGACGAGCCGCTCGACGCCGCCTGCGCGTGCCTCACCTGCCGGACCTGGTCGCGGGCGTACCTGCACCACCTCCTCAAGTGCCGCGAGCCGCTCGGGCCGCGGCTCCTCTCGGTCCACAACCTGCACCACTACCTCGACCTCATGCGCGGCGCCCGCGCGGCGATCGAGGCGGGGAGCTACGCCGCGTTCGCGCGCGGACGGCTCGAGGCGCTCGACCGGCACGAGCACGACCCGGCGCGGCGGCCGCCGGGGAGGAGGGCCGTGCCCGCGCTGCGGCCTTCGGCCTCCCCGACCCCGACCCCGACCTCGACCTCGACCCCGACCCCCACCCCCACCCCGACCCCGACCCCGACCCCGACCCCGACCTCGACCTCGACCCCGACCTCGACCCCGACCTCGACCCCGACCTCGACCCCGACCCCGACCCCGACCTCGACCCCGACCGCGCGCTCCTCCCGCTTCGAGATCGTCCTCACCTCACTCGGCGTGCCCGCGGTGCGCGACGCCGTCCTCGGCGAGGTGATGCACCCGGTCATCGGCCCGGCCGTCGAGGCGGAGCGGCTCTACGTCGCCCAGTCGCGCCTGCGGGACCGCCTCGCCGAGCCCGGCCCGCCGCTCGTCCTGTTCGACGTCGGCCTCGGCGCAGGGTCGAACGCCCTCGCCGCGCTCGCCGCGGCGGAGGCGGCGGGCTCCGGGCGGCGCCTCGAGATCGCGAGCTTCGAGGCGGACACCGGGGCCCTCGCCCTCGCGTGCTCCGACGCCGGCGCCGCGCACCTCGGCCTTGATGCCCGCGCGGTGGGCGCCGCGCGCGCGCTCCTCGCCCGCGGCCGCTTCGAGTCCCCACGGGTGTCGTGGCGGCTCGTCCCCGGCGATCTCCGGGACACGCTCTCGCGCGAGACCGCCACGGCGGAGATCGTGTTCTGGGATCCCTTCTCGCCGAAGGCGAACCCGGAGCTGTGGACCGTCGCGGCGTTCGGAGCGCTGCGGGCGCGCTGCGGCCCTCGCGCGGCGGTCTACACCTACAGCACCGCCACCGCGACGCGCTCCGCCCTGCTCCTCGCCGGCTTCTTCGTCGGCCCGGGGGATCCCTCCGGGCCGAAGCAGGAGACCACCGCCGCCTCGACCGACCTCTCGCTCCTCGCCCGCCCCCTCGACGCCCGCTGGCTCGAGCGGCTCGGCCGCTCGTCGGCGCCGTTCCCGCCCGACGCGCCGCCGGACGCGCTCGAGCGCGTGCGGGCCCACCCGCAGTTCCGGCGGCCCGAGAGCGCATCCCGTAACCCCCGGCCGTAGCGAGGCGCACGATTCCGTCGCCGAGCCGGGCGCGCGAGGAGCGAGCAGCGCAGGCGTACCTGGCGGTACGTCGAGCAGCGCAGCGACGAGCCCGCCCGGCGCAGGCAGGAAGCGTGCGCCGCAGTAGGCCGTGGGGTTTTGGGATGCGCTCTAAACGCCGCGGACGCGGCGCATCGCGAGGGCGAGTGCCCCCGGGCGGAGAGCGCGCCGCGCGGCGGCGAGCGCGCGGTGGAGCGCGAAGCTCCCGGCGAGGACCGCCGCGGCGACTCCGAGGGCCGCGAGGGGGCCGAGGGTCGGCCCGATCGCGCGTGGCGAGCCCGTCGTACGTGGACCAGCCGTACACGACGGGCAGGTGGATCGCGTAGACCCCGAGCGACGCGCGGCCGAGCGGCGCGAGCGCCGCGGCGGCGCGCGCCGGCACGGCGGAGAGCGCCGCGAAGAGGAGCAGCACCGCCCCGGTCCGGAAGGCGAAGAGCACCGGGTGGCCCGGGGGCATCGTGCCGACGCCCGTCCAGCAGGTGGCGGCGACGAGGGCCGCCCCGACGGCCGCGAGCGCCCGCGCCCGGCCGCCCGCGAGGAGCCCGACGAGGGCGCCCACGAAGAAGTGCCCTGCCCACGGGAAGAGCGGGAACGGCGAGGTGCCGCCCGCCGCCTGGGCGAGCGCCATGGGGAGGAGCGGCGCCGGCAGGGCGAGCGGCTCGACCGGGAGCGGCGCGCGGCCGCCCATGCCGAGCGCCACCGCGAGCACGGCGAGCAGCGCGAACGCCCAGGCGCGGGCGCGCTCGCCGAGGGGGAGCGCGAGCACGAGCGCGGCCGCGAGGAGGGCGATGGCGATGGTGTGGAGCGCGTCGAAGGCGAGGAGGTGGGCCCACACCGCCCGGTCGCCGGAGGCGAGCCGATCCGCCCCCCACCCCGGCCAGCGGAGCGCGTAGGCGATGGCGAGGAGCAGGAGGACGCGGGGCAGCCGCCCGCGAGGGATGGCGAGCCCGGCCGCGCCGCTGCGCCGGATGGCCACGGTGACCGCCCAGCCCGAGGCCATGAGGAAGATCGGGGCGGTGAGGCCGCGCGCCTTCCAGTAGGCCACGGCGAGCGGCTCGCCGCGCACGGCGAGCGCGAGCAGCGCGTCGAGCGTGTGCCCGGCCACCATCGCGACGACGGCGAGCGCTCTCGCCACGTCGAGGGCGGGGATCCGGGCGCGCGCAGGGCCGGCGGCCGCGGGCGCGAGACGACGGGCGGGGGCCGCGGCGCGCGGCGTGGCTGCGGGGCTGCTCGTCACCGGCGGCACGGCGCGGCGATATACCACGCGCGCTCGGGCCGCGCTCGCCGCCCCTCCTCCGGCGGGCCGGAGGAGGAGAGGCCTCGCGCGCCGGCTACTTCAGGCCGGCCTTGACGTACTTCGCGAGCGACTGGATCTCGGCGTCGGTCAGCTTGCCCTTGTACGGCGTCATCTTGCCCTTGCCGTTCGCGATGGTGTTCGCGAGCGCCTCCTCGCTCTCCTTCGTCGCGGTGAGGTCCTTCGCCCCCATCTTCTGCCCGACCGGGGTGCCCTTCCCGTCCTTGCCGTGGCAGCTCGCGCAGCGCTTCGCGTAGAGGGCGGCGGCGTCCTCCGCGTGGGCGGCGGTGACGAGGGACACCGTGACGAGGGCGAACAGGATCCGCTTCATGGGTGCCTTCCTTTCGTGTGGGTACGGCGGCGCGACTATGGCGTCGCGAGCCCGGCCGGGGTGGCCGGCGCGACCGCGCCGGCGCGCTCCGGAGACCGGAACGTACCGACGAGGATGGGGACCGCGATCTTCACGAGCAAGGTGAAGACGAGGAAGCCGATCCCGAAGACTCCGGCCGCGACCCCCCATTCGACGGCGCTCGGCCGGTACTCGTAGATCTGGCCCAGCGTGTCCGGCGTCATCCCGGGGATGATGAGCCCCATCCCCTTCTCGATGTAGACGCCCGCCCAGATGAGGAGGCAGCCGAGGTTGAGCGTGAGGTAGCTCCGCCGCGTGCGGGGGATGAGGAAGAGCACGAACGCGACGACGCTGCAGCCGAGCGAGAGCCACGCGTACGGCACGAGGGCGCGGTGCTCGCCGATGCCGGTCCAGAAGTACTTCGTGTAGAGGAGGTGCTCCGTCGCCGAGTAGTACTCCTTGAAGAGCTCCGCCCCGAGCAGGAAGAGGTTCAGGAACATGGCGTAGGCCATGAGCTCCGCGATCTTCCAGATCGCCTCGTCCTTGATGTCGAGCCGGTTCGTGCGGCGCAGCACCTGGAACAGGATGATCATCACCGCCGGCCCCGAGCAGAACGCCGAGGCGATGAAGCGCGGGGCGAGGATCGAGGCGTTCCAGTACGGCCGCGCCGCCATGCCGTTGTAGAGGAAGGCCGTGACGGTGTGGGTCGAGATCGAGACCGGGATGGAGAGCAGCACGAGCGGGAGGAAGATCCGCTTGTCGTACGCCTGCCCGCGGTAGGTCTTGAAGAGCAGGTACGAGACGAGGACCACGTTCACGGCGAGGTAGCCGTTCAGGACGAGCGCGTCCCACGCGAGCAGCGAGCGCGGCCAGTTGGGCGTCCCGAGGAGCGGCACGATGTGGAGGAAGCGATCCGGCCTCCCCATGTCCACGAGGACGAAGAGCAGGCACATGACGAGCGCGCTGATGGCGAGCAGCTCGCCGAGGACGACGACCTCCTTGAGCGGCTTCCAGTGGTAGACGTACGCGGGGATGACGAGCAGCACCGCCGCCGCCGCGACCCCGACGAGGAAGGTGAAGTTGCCGATGTAGAAGGCCCAGGAGACCTCGTCGCGCATGTGGGTGGCGATGAGGCCGACGCGGGCCTGCTGCGCGTACGCGACCGCGCCGGCGACGATGATGACGAGGAGGAACGCCACCCAGGCCTTGTACGCCCTGCCGCCGGCGAGCACCTGCCGGACGCAGCCCTTCAGGAAGTCCAGGATGCCGGACATGCGCGCCCCTCGTTACGTCGCGTAGAAGTAGTAGAACTGCGGGTGCGTGGCGAGCTCCTCCTTGAAGACGAAGACGCGCTTCGCCTCCATCACGCGCCGGATCTCGCTCTCGGGGTCGAGGAGGTTGCCGAACTTCCGCGCGCCGACCGGGCAGACCTCGACGCACGCGGGGTAGCGACCGTTGCGCGTCCGCTGGATGCAGAAGGTGCACTTCTCCACGACGCCCTTCGGGCGGGGGCGGTTGCCGAGGTAGTGCTGCACCGGGTTCAGCTCCTCGGCGGGGAGCTTCGGCTCGGCCCAGTTCATGTGGCGCGCGCCGTACGGGCAGGCCGACATGCAGCAGCGGCAGCCGATGCACCAGTCGTAGTCGATGACCACGATGCCGTCCGGCTCCTTCCACGTCGCCTGCGTCGGGCACGCCTTCACGCAGGGCGGGTTGCGGCACTGCTGGCACTGCACCGGGAAGTAGAACTTGCCCGGCCGCGGCACGGCGTCGGTCTCGTAGTAGAGCTCGGCGTGGGTGAGGTCGACGCCGTGCTCCTTCTCCATCTCGAGCACCCGGATCCAGTGGATCTGCGGGTGCTCGCGGGACTGGTTGTTCTCCTTCACGCAGGCGTACACGCAGCGGCGGCAGCCGACGCAGCGGGAGATGTCGAGGCCGTAGCCGAACTCGACCCCGGGGCGCGGCCCCTCCGCGGTGACCTTCGTCTCCCGCCCGAAGCGCGCCCGGTTCTTCGCCTCCACCTTGGCGAGCACGCGCGCGAGCTCGTCCTTCGAGAGCTCCTTGAAGTGGCTGCGCAGGAAGTCGTCCATCGAGACGCCGCAGGACGCGAGCGCGGAGACGGCGGCGCCCGCGGCGGCGGTGCGCATGAAGGCGCGGCGGGCCGGGTCCGCCGGGCCGTCGCCGAGCGGGTCGTGCGCGGCGTGCAAGACCGGCAGGCTCTTGCGGGTCATCGCATCTCCTCGGGGCGGCGCGGACGCGGCTCGGGCCTGAGCTTCTCGAGGGTCGGGGCGACCGTGGTCTTCCCGTCCACCACGATCTCCTTCACGCCCTTGAAGGCCGGCGAGTGCGGGTTGTGGCAGGAGACGCAGAGCAGGTAGGTCTTCGCGCCGTCCCACTGGCCCACGCGCTTGCCGTGGATGCCCGCCCGCCAGTCGCGGAACTTGTCGCCGTGGCACTGGCCGCACAGCCGGTACGACTCGGTGAACGGCACCGTCGCGCCGCTCGCGAGCCGCAGCACGTCGCGGTTCTCGAGGTCGTGGCAGTCGAGGCACCAGCGGTGCTCGGCGTCGTGGTCGAAGATCGACTGCTGCTCGTCGTGGAAGCCGAGCTCGCGCCGGGTCGGATCCTTCTGATCCGCGTGGCACGCCATGCAGGGGAAGATCCCCTCCGAGAACGGCGGCGGCCGCGCTTCGACGAGCACCTCCGGCTTCTTCGCCGCGGGTGCGGCAACTTGCCGCGCCACGGCCGACGCGCCGGCCCGGGAGACGGCGAGCGCGGCGGCGACGGCCACGGCGAGGCGGAGGATCTCTCGGGGCATTCGACCTCCTGGTCGGCGGAGCGTACCGCGGGCTCCGCGCCACCACGTGATCCATATCAGGAATCGAGGTCGCCCAGGAGGGGGGCGTGCCGTCGAAACGGCGAGGATCACTCCGGGTTCGAGCACCGGCGCGGTCCGCTTTTGCGACCCCGTCTCGACGGCGAGCCCCGGAGCTCGCCGTACGCGCGGCCTCCCTCGCTCAGCCGGACGAGCAGCGCGGCGGTCTCGGGGTCGATCCGCCCGGAGCACGTTGGTCGCGAAGCGCGGTCTTCCGGTCGTGGAGGACGAGCGCGGGCTGCAAGGCCGGAGCCTGCCCCGCCGGCCCCCGCCGCCGCAACCCGGCGCCACGCCGCTCGGGCGGCCGGCGCCACGGCTGCCGCCCTCGGGAGGGACCGAGCCCGGCCCGGTCGCGCGCGCGGAGGCCAGCCGCGTGGGTCCTCCCCGCCTGGCCCGGCGCCCGCCCCCGGCCCGGCCCTTACCCTGCCTTGCCGCCGGCGAGAGGGTCTCCAGGCCGGCGTAGGGAGGAGCGGATCATGATTCGACGGATCGCCACGAAGGCCGCGCCCCTGCTGCTGCTGGCCCTGTGGGCCACCCCGTCGGCCGGCATCGACCGGCCGTTTGGCACCAGCGGCGTTCACGTGCGGCCGCAGACCACCATTCGCCCCGAGCTGGACGCATCGGCCGGCACGGGCAACACGGGCGGCCAGTTCAGCAAGGTGCAGATAGAGCGCTTCCGGTGCACCTCGTCGGGCGACCCGGCGGCGGCCGTGGACATGAGCTGCAACACCACCGAGCTGGGCCAGGACTTCTCGCCGGACAACGAGATCACGGTGGCGGTGGATCCGCTCGACCCGGACCACGTCGTGGCCGGATCCAACGACTACTTCTACCGGTTCAACAACGCCACCGGCGCCCGGCAGGCGATCGTGCCCACCGGGTTCTTCACCAGCTTCGACGGCGGCGCGACCTGGATCGACGGGCAGATCCCGATGCGCTCCGGCAACGGCGCCGGCGATCCGTCCGTCGCGTTCGTCCGGAAGCTCGGCGGGACCGACCCCAGGGACGCCGTGGTGCTGATGGCCCAGCTCGAGAACACCGGCGGCCAGGGCGGCTTCTACGTCGCGCAGGGCGACGTGTCGGTGAGCCGGTCGACGGACGGCGGGGTCACGTGGAGCGAGCCCATCACCGTCCTGAAGGGCGTCGGCACGGGGATCGGCCCGGCGAACCGCGCGCTCTTCTACGACAAGGAATGGCTGACCGTGGACAACTGGCCGACGTCCCCGCACTACGGGCGGGCGTACCTCGTGAGCACGAAGTTCACGAACGGGCTCTTCGGCAGCTACGCCCGCGCGCCGATCGTCCTCAGCACCAGCGACGACGGCGGCCTCACCTGGACCGCGCCCGTGGAGATCTCGGGGTCGCACCCGAGCTGCACGTCGCAGTCGACGGGGTCCGCCGGCGAGTGCGACGAGGACCAGAACGCCATCCCGGCCGTCGCCCCGGACGGCACCGTCCACGTGACCTTCGGGAACTACCAGAACGAGGCGGCGTGGGAGGTGCCGTTCGACTTCGACTCGCAGATCATGG
This sequence comes from uncultured delta proteobacterium, assembly GCA_963737085.1. GTDB lineage: Bacteria > Myxococcota > Myxococcia > Myxococcales > Anaeromyxobacteraceae > Anaeromyxobacter. The sequence goes on along the minus strand of CAVTRR010000008.1, from coordinate 497,930 downwards.
TCGTGACCTCGCACGACGGCGGCGTCACGTTCGGCGATCCGGTCCAGGTCGTCCAGCGTGAGGACGGCGCGTCCGACATGCCGTTCTCGGTCATCGGCCGGCAGACGGTCTGGGGTCACCAGATCCGCTGGAGCTCGGACGGCAACATCGCCGTCGATCCGACCGACTTCCGGCACGTCACCATCGTCTGGTCGGACCGCGGGACGCCGAACCCCGCGGCGACCGCCGCGTGCGTCGAGGCGCCCGCCCTGCCGCCCACCTACGACCCGTGCAACGCGGGCCCCGGGTCGTTCATCGGCATCTACCGCGCCGACTCCTTCGACGGCGGGACGACCTGGGGCCCCCGCACGCTCGTGGACGGCGCAGGAGCGTCCCAGTGGTTCCCGTGGGCGGGCTACCGGCCCGACGGCTCGCTCGTGGTCGCCTGGGACGAGGACGTCGCGCCGGCCCCGGCCGACGCGTTCGTCCACGTGCTGTGGGACGGGGGAGCGAAGCAGGCGCTCTCGACCTCGCCCGAGCAGATCGACGTCTCCGTCACCCACTGGAGCGGCCAGTACGTGCCGGAGGAGGCGTGGCCCACCATCTGCGGCCCGGCCGGCTACACCAATCCGCCGGTGACCGACGCCGAGGGCAAGGACTGCAACGTGTTCCACGGCGACTACACCGGCCTCGACGTCGGCGCGGACGGGAGCGTGCACGTGGTGTGGACCGGCCTCAACCGGCTCGTCACGTCGCCGCAGCTCGACCCCTACACCGGCGGGCTCCACGACGGCTACGCCCAGGACGCGATGTACTCCAGGAGGTAGCCCGCGGGGCGCGCGGCACGCGCACCGCTGGCGAGCGCGCTCCTCGCCCGGGGGCCGTCCCTAGAACGACCCCTTGGCGAGGAGATCCCGCATCGCCACGGTGCCGACGAGCCGGCTCCGGTCGTCCACCACGGGGAGCCGCTCCAGGTCCGAGTTGCCGAAGCGGGCGGCCACCTCGGCGAGCGTCATCGAGGTGGTGATGGGCACGACGTCGCGGTCCACCACGTCGGCCGCGAGGATCATGCCGAGGTGCTCCTCGTCCGAGATCGTCCCCTTCAGCGCGTCGAGCCGGATCACCCCCTGCAGCTCGTCGTCCGCCGTCGTGACGTAGAGGTCGTGCCCCGGCGGCAGGGCGAGGAGCTTCTTCAGCACCTCCTCGAACGGCATCGTCGGCTCGACGCGCGCCGCCTCGGGCACGACGAGCGCCGCGACCGGGATGCGGCGCAGCCACTCGGGGCGCGGCAGCTCGGGCAGGAGCACCCCGCGGCGGCGGAGCGGCGCGGTGTAGAGCGAGTCCGGCTCGATCGCGCGGCTCGTGGCGGCGGCGACCGCGGCGGTGAGCATGAGCGGAAGGATGACGCCGTAGTCGCCGGTCATCTCGAAGATGATGAGCACGGACGAGACGGCGGCATGCGTCGTCCCGGCGAGCACCGCGGCCATCCCCACGAGCGCGAGCGCGCCGGGCGGCGCCGCGCCCGGCAGCAGGCGCGCAAGCACCTCGCCCGCCGCGCCACCGAGGGCGGCGCCGTAGAAGAGCGAGGGAGTGAAGAGGCCGCCCGGGACGCCCGCGCCCGCCGAGATCGCGCTCGCGGCGAGCTTCAGGAAGGGCAGGACCAGGAGGGCGCGCAGGGGCACGGAGCCGAGCAGCACGTCGTGCACGGTGTCGAACCCGTTGCCGAGGAGCGGCGGCCAGCGGATCGCCGCGGCGCCCACGAGGCCGAGCGCGACGGGGGGCAGCGCCGGCTGGACCCAGCGGGGCAGCCGGTCGAGCTGCACCTCCACCCACCCCATCACGCGCACGTAGATCGCCGACGCGAGCCCGAAGAGCGGCGCGAGGCCGAGGCCGAGCAAGAGCTCGGAGGGGCGCAGGAGCTGGTAGTCGGGGATGACGTACTCGACGTGGACGCCGGGGAGCGTCCGCGACACCGCGGTCGCGACGACGCAGGAGACGACGATGGGCCCCAGCAGCTCGAGGGCGAAGCTCCCGAGCAGCACCTCGAGGCCGAAGAGCGCGCCGCCGATCGGCACGTCGTAGGCGGCGGCGATCCCGGAGGCGGCCCCGCACGCGACGAGCACCCGGGCCTGCTTCTCCTCGATCCGCAGCCGCGCGGCGAGCCAGGAGCCCGCGGCCGCGCCGGTCTGCACGAGCGCCCCCTCGCGGCCGAGCGACGCGCCCATCCCCACCGCGGTGACCGAGACGACGCCCCGGAACAGCGTGCGGGCGAGGGGGAGCTCGCCGCGCCGGTGCCAGATCGCCTCGATGATGCGCGCGGTGCCGTGGCCTCCGAGCGGCTTGCGCGACAGGAGCGCCACGAGGCCGACGACGACCCCCGCGAGCGCGGGGACGAGGACGCGCCGCAGCGGCGACGACGCCTCGACCGAGCCGACGAACCCCTCGCCCTCCGGCCAGGCGAGCCCCTGCACGGCGCGGAGGAGCAGGAGCAGCGCGCCGGCCCCGAGCCCCGACAGCGCGCCGGTCGCGATGACGAGCACCCAGAAGCGCTGCGCCGCGCCGGGCAGCACCCGGATGAAGTCGCGGAACGAGCGGAAGAAGAGCGGGGGCGCGCCGGGGGTCGCCAATCGCCTCTCCACCCTCCGCGGCGCCGCCGGGCCGCGCCCGGACGGAGCTCCGACCCCGTTCTTCCGGTACACGGGGCGGCGCGCCGGCACCGTTCCCCTTGCCCCGTCGCCGCCCCGGCCAGCCTGTGCGCGCGCCGCCCCCGGGAAAAGCTCGCACTCGCCCCGGCCGCCGGCAACGCCCGGCCCCGCGGCCGGGCGGGCTACGCCCCGTCGGCAGCCTCGGCGGCCGCGGGGCGGGGGCCGCCCCGGATCGCGACGACCATGATGACGAGGATGGCGACGCCCGCCGCCGTGAGGGCGGCGTCCATCGCCAGGGCGCCGCGGGAGCCGCGCAGCGCCGGCCACGGGCTCGCGCCCGCGAAGGCGCCGTCCGCCCAGGTGACGGCGCTGATGGCGGAGTTCGCGGCGGCGTTGAAGAGCGCGTACTTCGTCGCCGTCGCCGCGCTGTGGCCGACGATCTCGAGCACCATGCCCGCCCAGGTGGCGAAGGCGATGCCGTTCGTGAAGCTGTACGCGAGCGTCCCCCAGGCGTACGTCGCCGGGGAGAGGGGGGCGGCGAGCATCGCCAGCGCCGCGAGCCCGGTGAGGGCGCCGGCGACGCCGTAGGCGAGCCGGCGGCGCATCCGGTCCGCGAGCCAGCCGCCCACGAGCGCGCCCGCCGCGCCCGTGACGCCGCCGCCGACGCCGTTCACGAGCTCGACGACCCGCGCCGAGGCGCCGAAGTCCGGGGCCATGCCGGAGAAGAGGTTCGTGAGCGCGCCGAGGCCGACGGGCGCGACGCAGATGACGAGCCCGGTGAAGCCCTCGCGGCTGCGCACCGTCCCCCAGAGATCCCGCGCCATCTCCCCGAGGTGCAGGGCGAGCGCGCGCGCGAGGCTCCCCGCCCGCGCGACCGCGGCGTCCACCCGCCGCGGCTCGACGATGCGGAGCGCCACCGAGCCGCTCGCGAGGACGACCGCCGCGAGGACGAGACCGCCCGCCCGCGGCGAGATCTGCTCCGAGACGACGAGCGCGAGCGCGCCGAGGAGGCCGGTGCCGCCGAGGTTCGACGCCATGGAGAAGCCCGCCGCCTTCCCCTTCTCCGAGAGGCGGGTGGTGATGGCCATGAGCGCGTTGTTCGCCGCGTGCCCGGTGGTCGCCGTGGCCTGCGCGAGCGTGACGAGCGTCGCGTAGAGCCAGAGGTTTCGAACGGGGTCGGGCACGAGCGACGCGGCGACGAGGAGCGCGGCGGTCGCCACCGCCATGGCGAGGTACCACTTCCGGCGATGGGACCCGACGTCGAGGACCGGGATCCAGAGGAGCTTGAAGGCGTGGGGCGCGAAGGCCGCCGCGCTGATGGCGCCCACCTGCTCGAGGGGAACGCCGCCGTGCCGCAGCCAGAACGGCATCGCGATCATCGCGTAGCCGACCGCGGCGCCGAAGGGCAGGTCGAGGAAGAGGAAGAGGACGGGCGGCGTCGGGCGCGCGGGGTCGGTCACGGGGCGCGAGTCTACCGCGACCGGAGCCAGCGCCCGATGGGCTCCTGCGTCCGCTCGCGCAGCTCCACGTCCTGGCGGAGCCGCTCGAGCGTCTGCGCGATCGCCTGCCGCGCCTCGTCGAGCGGGTGCGCCGCGAGGAAGGCCTCCGCCTCCACGAGGTGGCGGCGCTCGATCAGGGCGCCCATCGCCTCCACCACCCGCCTGAGCAGCATCGGCGCCGCCGCCAGCCGGGCGTGCAGCGCCTCCCAGCCGGACCGGATGCGCGCCCACCCCGGCTCGCGCGCCGCGCGGCTCGAGAGCACCGCCCCGACGAACGACGCCGAGTCCTGGAGCGGCACCTCGCCGGAGAGCGCGAGGTCGACGCCGCGGTCCGCGAGCCCGGGATCCTCGAAGGCCGCGAGGGCGAGCAGGTAGCGCCGCCGGAAGGCGGGGTCGGTCTCCCGCGCGAAGAGCGCGCGGAACGCCTCGAAGCGCGCGGCGTCGCCCGCCCGCGCCGCCATCGCCACCGCCGCGTCGTGCAGGTTCGGCTCGAGCGCCGCGCGGTCGCCGGCGAGCCAGCGGTCGAGGCGCGCCGTCGCCTCTCTGGCGACGGCGGGATCCCGGCCGACGAGCCCGAGCGCCCGCACCGCGGCCGCCCGGCGCAGCCGCGTCGCGTCCTGCTCACCCTGCGCGGCGTCCCAGCCGGTCGCGGCGAGCTGCCCGGCGAAGAGCGCCCCCACGAAGCGCTGCAGCGCCGGCCGGTCGGCCTCCGCGACGAGCCGGTGCTCGATCGCGGCGAGCCGGCCCACGAGCTCGTCGAGGACCGCGTACTCTTCCTCGCCCCCGAAGCCCGCGCACAGGTCGAGGAAGGCGCCGACGTCGCGCTCGCCGGCGCGCACGAGCGCCCACTCGTCGGAGAGGAGCGCGATCCGCTCGGAGGTGGCGAGCCGCGGCAGGTGGCGGACGAGGGCGGCGAGCCCGGAAGCGTCGTAGGCGATCCGGTAGAAGCCCGTGGCGCCGCCGTTCGCGAACACGAAGGCCGGCTCGCCCTCGCCCGCGAGCGTCACCTCGGCGCGCCGGTCGCGGAGGAGGATCCGCTGCTCGCGGATCGCCTCGCCTTCGCCGACCCGCACGACCAGCGGGACGGGCCAGACGGTCGCGTCGCCCTCGCGCGCCTGCGCGGGGTCCGAGAAGAAGCGGCGCTGCTCGAGCCGCAGCGTCCGCCCGGCCCGCGACACGTGGACGACGGGGAAGCCAGGCTGGCGGATCCAGGCGTTCGCGAGCTCCAGCACCGGCTCCCGGGAGGACTCGCCGAGGGCGGCCCACAGGTCGTCGGCCACCGCGTTCGCCTTCGCGTGCCGGCGCATGTAGAGCCGGATGCCGTCCCTGAAGCGCTCCTCGCCGAGGTAGCCCTCGATCATGCGGAGCACCGCCCCGCCCTTCTCGTAGGTGATGAGGTCGAACGCCTCGCCCGCCTCGGCGACGTTGTGGATGTCGGCGCGGATGGGGTGCGTCGAGCGGAGCGCGTCGAGGTGCTGCGCCGCGGCCTTGCCCTGGTCGAACTCGAGCCAGACCCGCCAGGCGGGGTTCCACGCGTCCACGATCTTGAACGCCATCCAGGTGGCGAAGGCCTCGTTCAGCCAGAGGTCGTCCCACCACGTCATGGTGACCCAGTTGCCGAACCACTGGTGCGCGAGCTCGTGCGTCACCACCTCCGCGACGCGCTTCTTCTGCGCGAGCGAGGCGGTGGCGGGATCGAGGAGGAGCGCGACCTCGCGGTAGGTGACGAGGCCGGCGTTCTCCATCGCGCCCGCCTCGAACTCCGGCAGGCCGACCTGGTCGAGCTTGCCGAAGGCGTAGGGGACGCCGAAGTAGTCCTCGAGCCGCGGGAGCACCTCCACGGCGACGTCCTGGCCGAAGCCGGTGAGCGGGACCTTCTCCGGCTGGGCGAAGGTCCGGACCGGGATCCTCCGCACCGACAAGGGCGGGTGGGCGTCGAGCCGGCCGACCACGAGCGCGACGAGGTAGGTCGGGAGCGGCGGCGTCTCGGCGAAGTGCACGCGGCGCCGCGGGCCGAGGTCCTCCTCCCGCTCCGGCGCGCCGTTCGACAGCACGACGGCGCCCTTCGGCGCCTCCACGGCGAGCCGCCACGTCGCCTTGAAGCCCGGCTCGTCGAGGCACGGGAAGACCCGCCGCGCGTCCGCCGCCTCGAACTGCGTCGCGGCGATCCCGGCGCCGGCGGGGTAGAGACCGCGCAGCCCCTCGGTCATCCGCCCGCTCCAGGCGAGGTCGAGGGCGACCGGCCCGCGGGGCAGCGGGGCGGCGAAGCGCAGCACGACCGTCTCGCTCGCCGGCGCCGCCCGGATCTCCACCGGGGCCACCTCGGCCCCTCCGGCGCGCGCGAGGGCGCGGGAGACGTCGAGCCCGGCCGCGTGGAGGACGAGCTCCTCCGCGGCGCGCTCGAGCGAGAGCGCGACGCGCAGCGTGCCGGTGAAGGCCTTCGCGTCGAGGTCGACGGAGAGCGCCGCGTCGTAGGCGGAGGGGCGGACGTGCCCCGGCAGGCGGTAGTTCCGGTCGTCGGTGGGGTGGGCCATGGGGTCGTCCTCTCGGCGGCGGACCGGCCGGGAGGATGGGCCGCGGCGGCGCGGCGAGCAACGCGAAGATGCGGCGGTCCCTTCCGGGGTCGCGGCGCCCGCGCGTTCGGCCTTGACTCGGCGGCGGCCCGGAGGTCTCTCTGCCGGATGCGCGCGATGCTGCTCCGCGCCCAGCGGGCGCCGCTCGTCGAGGCGGAGGTCGACCTGCCCGCGCCGGGGCCGGGCGAGCTCCGCCTCCGCGTGGCCGCCTGCGGCGTCTGCCGCACCGACCTGCACGTCGCGGACGGCGAGCTGCCCGATCCCGCCCTGCCCCTCGTCCTCGGCCACGAGATCGTGGGCCGCGTCGAGGCGCTCGGTCCCGGCGTCTCGCGCTTCCGGCTGGGCGAGCGCGTCGGGGTGCCGTGGCTCGGCTGGACCTGCGGCACGTGCGGGCCGTGCACCTCGGGGCGCGAGAACCTGTGCGAGCGGGCGCGCTTCACGGGGTACCACCGCGACGGCGGCTTCGCCGAGGCCGCGATCGCCGACGCGCGCTACGCGTTCCCGCTCCCGGACGCGTACGGCGACGTCGAGGCGGCGCCGCTCCTCTGCGCGGGGCTCATCGGCTACCGCGCCTGGGCGCCGGTGCGCTCCGCCGCCCGCCTCGGCATCTACGGCTTCGGCGCGGCGGCGCACATCGTGGCGCAGCTCGCGCGCCACGCCGGGCAGCGGGTGTTCGCGTTCACGCGGGAGGGCGACGCGGCCGCGCAGGCGTTCGCGCGCTCGCTCGGCGCGGAGTGGACGGGCGCGTCCGGCGAGGCGCCGCCCGAGCCCCTGGACGCGGCGCTCCTCTTCGCGCCGGTCGGCGCGCTCGTCCCGGCGGCGCTCCGGGCCGTCGCCCCGGGCGGCACCGTCGTCTGCGCGGGCATCCACATGAGCGACGTGCCGGCGTTCCCCTACGCGCTGCTCTGGGGCGAGCGCACGGTCCGCTCCGTCGCGAACCTCACGCGGCGAGACGGCGAGGAGCTGCTCGCCCTCGCCCCGCGCGTGCCGGTGCGGACGGAGGTGGTGCCCTACCCGCTCGGGCGCGCGAACGAGGCCCTCGCCGACCTCCGCGCGGGACGCCTGCGCGGCGCGGCGGTGCTCGTCCCGTAGGTCCTAGCCCGCGGCCTTCCCGCGCTTGCCGTACTCCTTGTCGAGGTAGAGCGCCGCGCCCGGCCGGTCCCCGACGATGTGGAGCCGGTCGACGATCTCGACGACGCGCGCCTCCTCCTCCACCTGCTCGGAGATGAACCACTGGAGGAAGACGGCGGCCGCCTTGTCGCGCTCCTGCTCGGCCGTCTGGTGCAGGTCGGACACGAGCTGCGTCACGCCGCGCTCGTGCTCGAGGACCTTGTCGAACACCTCGTTCACGCTCGCCCAGCTCGAGGGCGGCGCGGCGATCGCCCCGAGCCGCGCCTCGCCGCCCCGCGCCAGCAGGAAGTCGAGGCTCTTCCTCGCGTGCTCGAGCTCCTCCCCGCTCTGCACGCGCAGCCAGCGGGCGAACCCCTTCCAGGCCTTCGCCTCGCACCACGCCGACATCGCGAGGTAGAGGTACGACGAGAACGTCTCGTGCTGCACGTGGCGGTTGAGCGCCTCCTGCATCTTCGCGGAGATCATCCTGTCCTCTCTGCCGTCCGGGCGCCCGCCGTGCCGTCCCCTCACGGGGCCGGTTGTCGCGGTGCGGCAATCCCTACCCTTGATTATCGAATCGACACCGGCGCGCGGCCCGCACGCGCGCCCGCCGGCGGGGGCGACCATGACGAAGCTGCGGACGAACGACGAGATGCTCCACTCCCGCGAGGTCGCGGAGGCGGCGCGCGAGTCCGAGTGGCGGGGCGCGGGCTTCCTGCGCGAGCTGTTCCTCGGACGGCTCGCCCTCGGCCTCATCCACCCCTATCCGCTCCCCGGGCCGGAGCGCCCGGAGTTCACCGCGTTCTACGAGGCGCTGGAGCGGTTCCTGCGCGAGCACGTCGACCCCGCCGCGATCGACGAGAGCGGGGAGTACCCGCCCGCGGTGATCGAGGGGCTCCGCCGCCTCGGCGCGTTCGGCATGAAGGTGCCGGTGGAGTACGGCGGCCTCGGGCTCTCGCAGGTCGAGTACGCGAAGGTGATGCGGCTCCTCGGCGGCTGGGACTCGAACGTCACCGCGCTCCTCTCCGCGCACCAGTCGATCGGGGTGCCGCAGCCGCTCAAGCTCTTCGGCTCGGAGGAGCTGAAGCGCAAGTACCTCCCGCGCATCGCGAAGGGGGCGATCAGCGCGTTCGCGCTCACCGAGGCGAACGTCGGCTCCGACCCGGCGCGCCTCGCCACCACCGCCGAGCGGACCCCCGACGGCAGGCACTACGTGCTGAACGGCTCGAAGCTCTGGTGCACGAACGGCACCCTCGCGGAGCTCATCGTGGTGATGGCGCGCGACCCGAGGACGAACGCCATCAGCGCCTTCGTCGTCGAGACCGCCTGGCCCGGCGTCGAGATCACCCACCGCTGCCGCTTCATGGGGCTGCGGGCGCTCGCGAACGCCGCCATCCGCTTCACCGGCGTGAAGGTCCCGGCGGAGAACCTCATCGGCCAGGAGGGGCGCGGGCTCAAGATCGCGCTCACCACGCTCAACCACGGCCGGCTCTCGCTCCCGGCGGCGGTGGTCGGCGGCGGCAAGCAGCTCCTCGAGCTCGGCCGCAAGTGGGCCGCGGCCCGCTCGCAGTGGGGGCAGGAGATCGGCAAGCACGAGGCGATCGCCCACAAGCTCGCCGAGATGGCGACCACGGTCTACGCGATGGAGGCCGTCTCGGACCTCGCGCAGGCGCTCGCCGACCGGAAGGGCTACGACATCCGGCTCGAGGCCGCGGCGGCGAAGGAGTGGAACACCGTCAGGGCCTGGCGGCTCGTGGACGAGACCCTCCAGATCCGCGGGGGCCGGGGCTACGAGAAGGAGTCGTCGCTCGCGGCGCGCGGCGAGGCGCCCGCCGGCGTCGAGCGCGCGATGCGCGACCTGCGCATCAACCTCATCTTCGAGGGCTCCTCGGAGATCATGCACCTCTTCATGGCGCGCGAGGCCGTGGACAAGCACCTCGAGGTGGCGGGCGCGCTCATCGATCCCAAGGTGCCCGTGTCGAAGAAGCTCGCCGCCCTGCCGCGGGTGGGCGCGTTCTACGCCGCCTGGTACCTCGGCCTCTGGGCCCGCGGCCTCCTCGCCCCCCGCTTCGGCGAGTTCGGGCCGCTCGCGAAGCACCTGCGCTTCGTGGAGCGGTCGTCGCGCAAGCTCGCGCGCGAGATCTTCCACTCGATGCTGGTGTTCCGCGCCGGCGCCGAGCGCAAGCAGGCCTTCCTCTTCCGCCTCGTGGACATCGCGAACGAGCTGTTCGCCATCTCCGCGAGCGTCACGCGCGCCGAGGCCCTCCGCCGCGAGGGCCGCCCCGAGGCCGCCCGCGCCGTGAAGGTCGCCGACCACTTCTGCCTCGCCACCCGCCGCAAGGTGCGCGCCCTCTTCGGCGCCCTCTGGCACAACGACGACGACGCCGCCTACGCCATGGGCCGCGCCGTCCTCGCCGGCGAGCACGCCTGGCTCGAGCAGGGCGGCATGGGCCTCGGCTTCACGGTGGAGGACCTGCGCCCGAAGGCGCCGGAGGCGCGGCTCGAAGCGCAGGCGGACGAGCCCGACGAGCGGAGCGCCCCGCCGCCCGCGCCGAGCGCGGTGCCGGTGGCGTAGGACGGGCCGAGAAGGACGAGATGCCGCGCGCCCGCGGGGCTTCCGCGGGCGCGGGCGTCTTCAATCGGGCGCCTGATACCTCCCTCAACGAACCGCGCTCTCGAAAGCACGTTCTTCTTGCCGAGGCTCCGGGCGCCCAGATTCCGGTCGTAGGTCGAGGGGTCAGGACGCACGCGCGTCGAGTCGCCGAGCCCCCGCTACTTCGGCTTCTTGTAGTTCCTGAGCCACTCGACGACCGCGTTGAAGTCCCTGAGCGACAGCCGGTGCTGGAGGTTCGCGGCGAACTGCTTCGCGCCCTTCGTGAAGAATGTCGTGGTCGCGATGATGCCGTGGCTGGCCTGCTCCGCGCTCACGACTCCGTGGAGCGCACGAACAAGGCCGACGCCGACGCTGCGGTGAGCCGCATACCGCTTGCACTCGACGTGCGTCAGCAGGGTCGTCGCCGCGTCCTTGCGGAGCGCGAGGATGTCCCGCCCGCCATCCTTGGACGCGGCCGTGAGTTCGACCTCGTACCCCATGTCGCGAAACAACTCGGCCACGAGTACCTCGAACTTCCGCGGGGCCATCGAGCGCATCTTGTCGGGGTGCTTCGCGAGGTACTTGATGAGTTCGTCGCTGACCTCCTTGACGACGACCTCCCCCAGCGCGACCTCGGGCGCGGGGACCTGCACGAGAAGCTCATCAGGGGGAACGACGAGGTTCTTGCTCTCGAAGAATTCGTACACCCCCGTGCCCGCTAACTCCTCATCCACGATGTCGGACGAGTCCATCTCGAACACGGGCTCGCCCCCTTCGTACGGCCCATTGGCCGTCATCACCTCGTCGCCGAACTTGACCAGGAAGTCCCTCAGCGCATCGGCGCTGTCGAACTCCTGGTACGCCTCGCGTCCTTCGTGCCCCCAGGGGCCGGAGACGAACACTTTTCCATCGGCCTCGTCGAAGGTGATGTTCTCCAGGAGGTGCTGAATATCGGTGCGCGCCTCCGACTCGTAGAACGCATCGCGCTCGTCTTCGTCGAAATTCTCGTTGTCGGCCGACATGCCGCCGATGAAAGCACGCCCGACCACGAGCGCCAACGGTCCCGACCGCGCTCGCAGGTACACGAAGCACCCTTCTCTCGACGGTCTCGTACTCCCCAGGGTCGGTAGCCGCACCCGCGGTGGCGGGGACTGCGGTACCGTCATCGCGGGGAGGCAGCGATGGCCGCCAAGTCCACCAAGAAGTCCACGTCCCGCCGCCGTACGCGCGCCAAGACAGGTAGGTGCGTCATCCCTCCCCCGGTTCCGCTGGAGGTGCTGCCTCAGTTCAACCTGAACACACCGGCCCGCAAGGAACGCCGCATCAGGGAGTACGTCGAGTGGCAGGCGAAGGACGAGAAGGTGAAGCACGCCGAGCGCGTGACGACCGAGACCATCCTCGGGCGCAGGCACGAGGTCTGGGATGTCCACACCGACAAGACGCGCTGGTGGGTCATCACCGAGCCGACGAACCTCTACTCGCAGGCGCTGTTCCCGAGCATGGACTACACCCTGTCCTTCCACGTCGGCCTAATGGCCCGGGTCGAGGCAGCCGAGCGCGGCGCTGGAAGGAGCCGAACGAAGCTGGCTCCGGCGTGGAGGCCGTGGATGCAGGCGGCTGACGCGCTCGACGACGCCGACGAAGCCGAAGAGTACCAGGCGGTGGGGATGCGCTGCCGCGAGAGCCTGCTCCAGCTAGTGCGCGCCCTAGCAGACGAGAAGATGGTGCCGGCCGGCGAGGAGGCGCCGAAACAGGCCGACTTCATCCGCTGGTCTGAACTGCTGGCCAACCACTTCGCGGGAGGGTCCAGCGCGGCAGAGGTGCGCGGCTACTTGAAGGCGCTCTCGCGCTCGACATGGCAACTCGTCAACTGGGTGACGCACGCCTCGAACGCGACGCGCTCCGACGCGTCGCTCGCCTTGGCTGCAACCGAGGCCGTTCTGGATGCGCTCGGAATGGGGTCTCTGCGGAATGTGGTCGGTCGCCCGGACCGCTGCCCGAGGTGCAGGTCCTACTCGCTCGTGGCGGATGACACCGAGGACGGTCCGCCCGCGGTCCTGTGCGAGTCCTGCGGTCTGCGTGGGGAACTCGTCGCGCCCGCCGCGGTCCCATAGTCGTCCTTGTTGGCGTGGTCGCCAGGAGGCGCAGGCACCCCGGGTCGCCTGCTTTAGGGTGGCACGAAGGCTCGACCGGCCGGCCCGTGCGTGCCACCCCGTTCGTTCCGTCCCGCCGCTACGGCATGACCGCCTTGTGCGCCTCGACGAGGAACCTGATGGTCGCGGCGGCGAGATGCATCCCGAGCGTCACCATGTGCTCCTCCATCACCTTCGGCGCGGTGCCCTGGCCGTGCGCGGCCATCCGGTTCCGGAGCGTCGGGAGGCCGGAGAACAGCGCCGTGCGCAGCCCCTCGAAGTAGGACTTGAGGTCCGGCGGCACGAGCCCATTCGCGAAGACCTTGTCGAGCAGCGGGACGAGGGTGTCCCTCTTCTCGTCGTACGCCCAGCCCCTCATGTTCATGATGGCCTTGGCGGTGCTCTCGACAGCCTTCGCAGCCCACGCGACGGCATCCTTGCCAGCCTCCGGGTCGTGCTGCATCTGACGGTAGTGCTCATGCGCCTTCTGGAACTCCTGGGCAGCGCCCTCGAACCCCTTCTCGGTCAGCAGCGCCGTGGCGGGGGCGGTGACCTTTGAATGCATGAAGGCGGAGTCCACGCGGACGAAGCGATTCTGCTCGTTGGCAAACTGGTAACCGGCCCCGTACTGCAGGAACCTGGCGTTCATCTCGGCGAGAGCCTCGTCCGCGATGCGGTCCGCCAGAGGCGCGTTCGCCGACCGCGGGACCATCCTCAGTCCTCCGTTGACGGCGCGCGCCGCGAGTTCGAGGGCGTCCATCGCCTCGAAGAAGTCGCCCTCGATGATGCAGTCCTCGTAGAACCGCTGCGGGTAGCGCGGTGGCCGACCGTCCAGGTTGAGGATGGGGCCCTGACGAACGACAGCTTGGGATGCTCGCGCTGGAGCACGTCGTCGATGTCGTCGAGAGCGCCTTCGTACTTCCCGATGGCGTCTCGGACGACGCGAAGGCAATGCGCCCGCAGGGCGTCGGGCAGGAAGTCGTAGACGAGCTTCTCCGGGCGGGGACGGTTTCGATTCGAGAAGGTCTTGTGGGTCATGCCGCCTCCGGGTGCGCGCATCGTAGCCGAGCCGGCTCGTGGCTTGTGGGAATGGGACCCTCAAAGCGGAACGCCGGGCGCACGGGCTTTCAGGGGGTTGGCCCCATGCTCATGGACTGGTGAGAAGGTCCTTTCCCGTACACCGTCGCGATGGGAATCTCGCGCCGCCTGCGCATCGCCGTCTACCATCGGGTCTCGACTCTGGACCAGGACCCCGGCCTCGCCCGCGACGAGCTTCATGCTGCCGCTGCTCGCCTCGGCGGCGAGGTCGTGCTCGACATCGAGGAGACAGGCTCCGGCGCCCGGAACGACCGGCCCGGCCTCCAGCGGCTGATGGACGCCGGGCGGCGCGGAAAGCTCGATGCCGTGGTCGTCTGGAAGTTGGACCGCTTCGGGAGGTCGGCTCTGGACGTGCTAGCGAACATCCGGGACCTCGATGCCGCCGGGACTCGCTTCATCGCGACGACGCAGGGCATCGACATCCGCCCTGGCGGCGACGCGATGAGCCGCCTCATCCTTGGCGTCCTCGCGTCCGTCGCCGAATTCGAGCGCGACCTCATCCGCGAGCGCACGCCCCTCGGAATGGCGAAGGCCCGGGCCGCAGGCAAGCGCATCGGCCGCCCCCGCGCCGACCGTCCTGAACGCGCCGAAGTCCTGCGCCTGCGCGACCAGGGGAAGTCCTGGCGTGAGGTCTCGAAGGCGCTGGGCTGCTCGACCTGGGCGGCGCGGGAGGTGGGCAGCAGGGTCTGAGCGTCACGACGTTGTGAAGGACCGCGGCGTGGCCGCCAGGTTCTCGGGCACCGACTCAATGCTCCTTCCGGCCCTTCGGGCCTCTCCGTGCGTCTTGTCGGACAGCCGCCCGTGTGATGCACTTGCAGCGAACACACAGTCTTCGTTCTTCGGGGGAGCCAGGAAATGCGTGCCAAGCCGCCGCGGCAGGCCACGGGCGAGGACCCGATTGTGGAAGACCTCGTTCGAGCGGCCACCTCTCGCACCCTCGGAGCGGCAGAGCCCTGGGACTACGGCTGGAGCCAGGAGGACTACCGTCGCTCCCCCGCGGCCGCCATCAGGCACGACCGAACGCGCTCCGTTCAGCTTTCGCCCGAGGGAGTCGCCGCGTTCGAAACAGCGGTGAAGGCACTTCTCCGTCGAGCGGACATGAAGCGGGCCTGGGACGCGGACGACCTGTGGGCAATGGTTGCGAGCATGGTGGGCACTCTCCCGTTCGAGGACGTTCGCGGGGCGGTCGAACGACAGCTTTCGCACCTGGCCAGCGCAAGCCCGACTCTGACGGTCTTCTCGATTGCTAACCTCGGCTGGTCAACATCCCCACTCGTTGGAAGAGACTTCGTGCTGGGCCGCGCGGGCCCGACCTGGCGCAACGAAGTGATGACAGCTGCGAAGAAGAGGCCCTCCTTCGCAGAGGGGGACAAGCTTCCTTGGCCAGCCTCGAACCAGAGCCATGACTCAATCGACGCGCCCGTACTCTTTGCGACGTGGAGCGACACTCAACGCGGCCGCGCGCAAGACCGGGCGCGGGCTCTGTTCGAGCACCTGTTTGCGGTGACGCTACTGCTCGGACCCGACCCCGGGACCTACAATCAGTACAGCCTCCGTGGGGACGCCTATCGTCCGGGCGTCCGGGGTCTTGCGCTCCATCGACCGGCTCTAGAACAGGCTGGACGCAACGCGCCAGAACTCTCGCGTGAACTTGCTGCGCAGGTCCTACAGCGAAGCACGCTTAGCAACGGCGTCACCCACCATTGGTGGGGCGGGGACCCGTTCCCACTCGACCAGGTCCTCGGTGATGCGACCGTTCGTCGGCTCGTGTTCCAGGTACTTGAGGACGATGACGCGGTCCACAGCAGGGTCCGCGCGGCGGCCCGCTGGCACTCGAAGGCTCATTGGAGCTTCTCTTCTGAGGATGCGGTTCTGGCGCTTGGAGTCGGCTTCGACTCCTTGCTCAGCGAGCGAGCGGGCCTCCCGGGCCGCGCTGTCACCGAACGCTTTGCGCTGCTTGAGCCGCAGCTGGAGCTACGCGCTGCCCGAGCGAAACTCTTCTCTGACTTGTACTCAGCACGTAGCTCCGTCGCTCACGGCGGACGAGCATCTGTTATCGACCGGCCGAACTTTGCCAGAGACATGGCTCAGGAGCTGCGGACGGCTTCGCATCGCTTCCTGACTGTCTCGGCAAACACGGGCGCGCGCAGCGACTCGGAGATAGCCGCAATGTTCGATTCGCTCAGGTGGGGGACGCTCCGCCCCGTCGCCGCGGACTGCGCACCCGCTAGCCCCAACAACGAGGGCGCTGTGCCGGCCAAGGCGTCCGAGCGACGGGACGAACCAACGCGCCCTTGTTCTCGCTCGCGTGGCAGATGAACATGTCGTGCAGCACGCGACTTCCAAGCTATGACGTCCCGACCCAGAGTAGTTCACGGCCGGACATTAGATCGCGGACGAACCGCGGACCCAGAGGCTCGAATCGGAATCCCGATTTGCCCAGACATTCCGAACCGCAGGGTGCCCCGCGGTCGTTCTTCGCCGTCCGCAGGCAACGACTCTGGGTCAGGGACACGCCGACGGCGTGCCGGTGGCGTAGGGCCGCCCTTGGAGCTGCTGACGTCGCACGCCGTGCACGAGCACGTCGGCGCCGGCTCGGAGCGCCGCCCGCGCGGTCTCCCGCGCGGTCTCCCGCACGAGCGCGTGCACGGCAACGCGAGCGCCCGCCGCGTGAGCCTCGTCGATCGCCGCCTGTGCGACGGGGCGCCACGACTCGGCGCTACCGCCGTCCGGGACGATCCACCACAGCTTCACGAGGTCCGGACAATGCGCGAGCTGCGCGCGGACCGCGCGACGCGCCGCATCGGGTTCGGTCACCTGGACGACCGGGGGGTCGTCGAGCGCGAGCTGCGGCCGTGCGACGCTCGCGAGGAGCGGGCCGGCGACCGCCACACGTGGCGCGAGGAGCGACCGGGCGGCGCGCTCGCGGACCTCGAAGCTCCACATCGGCCCGCCCATGTCGACGACCGCCGCGACGCCGCTCCGGAGGTACCGCCGGAGGACGTCGTCGATCTTCCGGCGGATCGCGGCCCGCTCCTCGGCGTACGGCACGCGCGCCGTGAGGTCGAACATGTCGGGGCGCGTGTACAGGCCGCCCGACTGGAAGAAGTGGACGTGCGCGTCGACGAGGCCGGGGATGACCCACCGGTCGGCCCGCCGACCACTTCGGCGTCCGCGGGCATCGCCACGCCCGACGCCGAGCCGACGCGCACGATCCGGTTCCCCTCCAGCACGACGACGCCGTCGTCGAGGACGGTGCCGTCGGGTCGGAAGACGTGGCCGCGCACGACGAGCGCGTGACCGCTTGCCGGCGCGCCCGCCAGCTCCGAGGCCGTGCGCTTCGCGTCCGTGCCGCCGGAAGCCTGCGTCGAGCGACAGGCCGCGAGCGCGAGCACCGCGAGGAGGAGGACTTCGCGCGATGGTCGAAGGAAGGACATGCCGGTTTGTTGCGGGCCGACGGCACGCGCGCAAGCGACTGCGGGCTCATGCGGGTGTGGAGTTGACGGAATTGCGCGGCGGCCGTCGGCTCCTCGACGTGCTCGCGGCTCACGGGATGACGAACGTGCTCTCCGTGATCGTCTGGTTCCCGCTCTGGTCGATCGCCAGCACCTCGAACTGTTGCTCCCCCGAGCCGAGCGAGGCGACGAGCTCGGGCGGGAGCGTCAGGCTCGTCGCGGACGCGGGGAGCTTCACGTCGAGCTTCTCGGCGACGAGGACCTGGTAGCCGGCGATCACGATGGGTCTCACCGGGAACCCGGGCGCCGGCCCCGAGACGGGCGTCCAGCTGATCCGCACGAAGTCGTTCGCTCCCACCTGCGCGGTGGCGTCTGGCCCGTCGGGCACCGCGTGCGTGAGCGTCGCCACCCCCTCGATCTTCCCCTCGTCGGCGGTGAGCCCCGAGAACGTGTACTCCCCCTCCGGGAAGAGCCCGAGGAGCTCCTCGAGCGGGAACTCGCTCAGCGAGGGCTCGGCTCCCTCGAAGAACAGCTCGGTCATGCCGAGCTGCTTGTAGCCCCCGTCACCCTTCACCGCGAAGATCACCTGCCCGTCCGGGCTCGCGATCTTGAGCTGCCTCCAGTCCTCTCCGTCGAGGGCCACGTGGACGCCCAGATCGTCGGCGGTCTGGTTGTACTCGAAGAAGATCCTCGCCTCCTCGAGGAGGATGGGCTCCGGTGGGCTCGCCCTCGCCACCGAGGCGGCCCCCAGGGCGAGCGCAGCCACGACGGCGAAGCGGACCGGCGACCGCAGGGTGCGATTCATTGCGCTGCTCCTTGTGTTCGGCTCCGTGAGATCCGGGATGCAGCCGCCCGCGGGCGCCCGCGCGCTAAAGCTAGTGCGGGCGCAGCGGCAGCAGGATCGCTGGATCGGGGGGGCCTTTCGGCGGACCTCGCGCGAACCCGTTCGCGTCTCCCAGGCGCGCCCGCTCCACGAGCGTGCGAGAGTCCGCTCCGCGCACACGGGGTCACGGAACGGCGGCCACGCAGAGGCCGGTGGGCCGTGCCGTCCTCGCAGGCGAGCACGCGCCCACGGCACACCGACTACGATGACCCCGGCATGACCGACCGTCCCCTCTGCGTGCTACTCCCCGGCTTCGACGGGAGCGGTCGCCTCTTCGCGCCGTTGCTCGCCGAGGCCCCGCTCCCGTTCGAGCCACGAGTCATCGCCCTCCCATCGGACGCTGCCCGCGGGTACGACGAGCTGGCGGGGTGGTTGGCGGGCCGGCTCCCAGCCGATCGCCCGTACGCGCTCGTCGCCGAGTCCTTCTCCGGTCCGCTCGCGATTCGAGTCGCGTCCCGGCGGCCGGCGCTGCTCACCCACCTCGTCCTGGTGGCGACCTTCCTGCGTTCACCGCTGCAGCGGTGGCTCGCGCCGTTTGGCCGGCTCGCAGGACCCGCGCTCCTCACCCGGCCCCCGCCTGGGCTCGCCGTCCGGGCTCTGCTGGCTGGCCTGGACGCACCTTCCTCCGTAGTCGCCGCCGTGCGCGACGCGGTGGCGAACCTGCCGCCGGAAGTCGCCGCCGAGAGGGCACGTGCGGCGCTGTCGGCGGACGAAGCGGGGGCGTTCGCGAGCCTCACGCTCCCGACCCTCTGGATCCCGCCGTCGGCGGATCGTCTGCTGAGGCCGGGTCACGCCGACGATGCTCGGGCTTCGCGCCCGGACACCCGGATCGTCTCGGTCGACGGACCGCACCTGATCCTGCAGCGACGCCCCCGGGAATGCCTCGCCGCGATCGAACGGTTTCTCGCTGTCCCCGTCCATCACCGCGAAGGAGGCACCCGATGAGTGCGCCGACCGTGTGCCTCGCGCTCGCCGTGGTGCTCCTCGCCGGCGCGCGCGGGGCGCGGGCCGAGTCGTTCGAGGCGAAGCAGCGCAAGGTCCCGCGTGTCGACGCCGCGTTCGTCGCGAGGGCGCCTTCGCTGGGCACGCTCTTCTCGGCCGCGGGCGCTCCCTTTCCGCCCAAGGGAATCCTGCTGCGTGCGTTCAAGCGCGAAGCGGTGCTCGAGCTCTGGGCGGATCGCGGTGACGGGCGCTACGTCCTCGTCCACGCGTACGCGATCTGCGCTTCTTCGGGCGCGCTTGGGCCGAAGAGGCGCGAAGGCGACGGGCAGGTCCCCGAGGGCTTCTACCGGGTGAACCACTTCAACCCGGCGAGCGCATTCCACCTGTCGCTCGGCATCGACTATCCGAACGCGGCCGATCGCCGCGCCTCCGGGCCGCGCCGGGGCGGCGCGATCTACATCCACGGGAGCTGCGTCACGATCGGCTGCCTGCCGATCACGGACGAGAAGATCGAGGAAGTCTACGTCGCGGCCGTCCTCGCACGCAGCGGCGGTCAGGCAGGGATCCCCGTCCACGTCTTTCCCGCCCGGCTCACCGACGCGTTCTTCACCCGGACGCACGCCGCTCCCCCGGCGCTCGTCTCGTTCTGGCGGAACCTGAAGGAGGGCTACGATCGGTTCGAGCGCGATCACCGGCCTCCGCGCGTCGTCGTCGGCACCGACGGCCGCTACCGGTTCTGACGGACGTGAGACGCTGACGTCCCGACCCCGAGTAGCTCATGGACAACCGCCCGGCCCCCCCCCCCGCGGAGCAGGGATTCACCGCGTCCCCGCCCCGCAGGGTCAAGGTAGGTCGGGCGCATCGGCCGCAGGATCACTGGCTCGGGTGAGCGTTCTTCGGCCGACCTCGCGCGGGCCGCGCTCGCGCTGCCGCGTCGTGCCCGCTCCGCGAGCGTGCGAGGGTCCGCTCACGCGCGCGGTGAGGCTGCGCCCGCAGCGGACGAGCCGCGGACACGCAGCCTCGAGTCAGGACGCGCGATTCGTCCAACCCCTCGTGAATCCGTTGGCGCCGTGGACCGAGTTACCGGTGCGCCGCCCCGTCCGCGCGAGCGCGCGCCGGGCGGAACGCACGCGTCACCGCGTCGCCACCCACCGCGCCCCGCACTTCGGGCACACGTAGCTCGTCATGGGGCCGACGGCGTGCTCGACGACGCCCTCGGCGCCGCACTTCGGGCACTTGTTCGTGGGCTGCGTCGGGGCGGGGACGTGGACGGGCATGAGCGGATCTCCAGGGACGTCGGTCGCTCAGCGCACGCGGCGCGGCTGCCAGGTGCGGGCCTGGTGGCCGGCGACGTGGTCGGCGCGGGCGAACAGCTTCACGAGGACGATGCCGGCGACGAAGCCGCCGACGTGGGCCCAGAACGCGACGCCGCCGCCGGACTGGCCGACGGCCGCGACGCCGCTCAACACCTGAAGCCCGATCCAGTAGAGGAGCATCACCCAGGCGGGGAGCGCGACCGTGGTCAGGAAGAAGCCGAGCGGCAGGAGCGCGTACACCCGCACGCGCGGGTAGAGCACGAGGTACGCGCCCATCACGCCGCTGATCGCGCCGGAGGCGCCGACCATCGGGACCTCCGAGGCCGGGCTCGCCAGCACCTGCGCGAGCGCCGCCGCGAGGCCGCACAGCAGGTAGAACGCGACGAAGCGGGGGCGCGTCATCGAGTCCTCGACGTTGTCCCCGAACAGCCACAGGAACCACATGTTCCCGAGCAGGTGCATCCAGGAGCCGTGGAGGAACATCGACGTGAGCAGGTGGGACGCCTGCGCGCCGGGATCGGTGAGGCAGGTCGCGCCCTCCCCGAGGGGGAAGCCGGTGCCCGGCGGCAGCGACCCGGTGAGCTCGCCCGGGATGAGCCCGAGGTTGCAGACCGACTCGAGGAGCGGCATCGGCGCGCCGGCGCCCTGCACGATCAGCCACGCGAGCACGTTCAGGGCGATGAAGGCGATCGTCACGTACGAACGCCGCAGGGTCTGGTTCTCGTCGCGGTAGGGGAACATGTCGGGAGCGCCGGACCGGGCGGGGCGTGCCGGGCCGCTGAAATCTACACCGCGCCGGGCGCCGGTGCAGTCTTCCTGCGAGCGGGCTCGCGCGCGGCGCCGCGCGCGGGCGCCCTCGCGCGACGGCCCGGCGGGCGTCTCCCGGCCCCGCCGCCCGGGATCACGCCGCCGAGTAGAGCTTCACCGCGAACCACGCCCGCTCGTCGGCGAACGTCCGCTCGGGACGCCAGCCGGCGATGGCGGCGAGGGCGTCGAACGCGCGGGGCTCCCACTTGTAGGCGCTCTCGGTGTGGATCGTCTCGCCCTCGTCGAAGGTGAAGGTCGCCCCGGCGACGCGCACCGCGAGCGGCTCCTGCGCCTCGAGGTGCATTTCCACGCGCGAGCGGCGCGCGTCCCAGAGCGCGCGGTGGCGGAAGGTCGAGAGCCGGAACTCGCCGCCGAGCTCGCGGTTCATCCGGGCGAGGAGGTTCAGGTCGAACGCGGCGGTGACGCCCCGCGCGTCGTCGTACGCGCGCACGAGGGTGGCCTCGTCCTTCGGGAGGTCCACGCCGACGACGAGCGCCCCGCCCCGGCCCGCGTCGCGCGCCATGCGCCGGAGCAGCGCGACCGCCTCGTGCGGCTCGAAGTTGCCGATGGTCGAGCCCGGGAAGAACGCGACGCGGCGGGCGCCGGCGAGCCCCTCGAGCGGGAGCGCCACCGGCTCGGTGAAGTCGGCGACGATGGGCCTCACCGGCAGACGCGGGAACCGCCGCCCCAGCGCCTCGGTGGCGGCGAGCAGCGCCTCGCGCGAGATGTCCACCGGCACGTAGCCGGCCGGCCGCGCGAGCGCCTCGAGCAGGAGCGCGGTCTTGCGCGCGCTACCCGCGCCGTACTCGAAGACCAGCGCGTCGGGGCCGATCGCCTCGGCGAGGTCGCGCGCGTGCGCGCGGAGCAGCGCCGTCTCGAGGCGCGGCGGGTAGTACTCCGGCTGCTCGCAGATGAGCTCGTAGAGCGCCGAGCCGCGCGCGTCGTAGAGCCACTTCGGCGCGAGCGCCTTGGGGCTCGCCGCGAGCCCCCGCCGCACGTCGCTCGCGAAGCCGGCCAGCTCGCCGTCCCGCAGGTCGATCCCGAACTCCGCGCTCTCTGTCCCGATCACGCATCCCTCGCGAGACGCACGCCGGAGAACTGCCAGCGCGCGTCCGGGTGGAAGAAGTTCCGGTAGCTCGGGCGGACGTGCCCGGCCGGCGTCGCGCACGATCCGCCGCGCAGCACGAGCTGGCTCACCATGAACTTCCCGTTGTACTCGCCGAGCGCGCCGGGGCCGGGGCGGAACCCCGGGTACGGCGCGTAGGCGCTCCGCGTCCACTCCCACACGTCGCCGAGGAGCTGCCGCGCTCCCGGCCCGGCCCGCGCCGGCGCGGGGTGGAAGCGCCCCGCCTCGGCGAAGGTGCCGTCCGCCTCCCCCGCCTCCTCCGCCGCCGCCTCCCACTCGTCCTCGGACGGGAGGCGCGCGCCGGCCCAGCGCGCGTACGCGTCCGCCTCGTAGTACGACACGTGGACCACCGGCTCGGCCTCGTCGACCGGCCTCGCTCCGCCGAGCGTGAACTGCCACCACCGCCCGTCCTCGCGCGTCCAGTAGAGGGGCGCGCGCCAGCCGCCGCGCTGCGCCGCGTCCCATCCCTCCGAGAGCCAGGGGCCCGGGCGCGCGTAGCCGCCCGCGTCCATGAACGCGAGCCACTCGCCGCAGGTCACCGGCCGCGAGGCGAGCGCGTGGGGCTCGAGCAGCGCGCGGTGGCGCGGCCGCTCGTTGTCGAAGGCGAACCCGGCGCGGCCGGCGCCCACCTCGCGCACGCCGCCCTCCCGCGGCAGCCAGGCGAGCTTCGGCGCGGCGCTCGCCGCCGGCGGGAGCCCGCCGGGGAGGTACGACGGGCGCAGCGGCTGCGAGAAGAAGGCGTGCTTCGCGTCCGTGAGGAGCAGCTCCTGGTGCTGCTCCTCGTGCGCGACGCCCAGCTCGACCACGGCGAGGAGGTCGTCCGCCGGCGCGCGCTCGAGGAGCGCCGTCATCCGCTCGTCCACCCGGCGGCGGTAGCGGAGCACGTCCTCGAGGGGCGGCCGCGAGAGGAGGCCGCGCTCGGGCCGCGGCTGCCGCGGCCCGACCGCGTCGTAGTAGGAGTTGAAGAGGAAGGCGTACGCGGGGTGGAACGGCGGCGCGCCCGGCTCGGCCCGCGCGAGCACGAAGGTCTCGAAGAACCAGCTCGTGTGCGCGAGGTGCCACTTCGCGGGGCTCGCGTCGGGCATGGACTGCACCATCGCGTCCTCGGCGGAGAGCGGCGCCGCGAGCGCGGCCGTGCGTCGCCGCACGGCCTCGAGCCGCGCCGCGAGGGCCGCCGCGCGCCCGCGCGACCGTTCGTGTCTCACCGCCTCCACCCCTGTCGCGCTCCGGGCCGCGCGCTCGGTCGGCGCGGCGTCCGGGAAAACCTTTCAACGCGACCGGACAGGCGCAACGCGATCGGCGCCCCGCCCTGGCCGTTCGCGCGGTCCCGAGCGGCCGTTGACGCCCCGCCCGAGGGGGCGCTCGAGCGCCGCTCGCGCGCAGGACGGCGCCTCGACCCCATCGGCGCGGTCCGATTTTCCGGACGACGCCGGGCGGGCACGCGGGTAGCCTCCACCCGTGACCGACCCCCGCGCCGAGCTCTCCCGCCGCCTCGCCGCCCGCCGCGAGGCGCTCGCGCGCCACGACCGGCGAGACCGCCTCCTCGCCGGAGCCCGGCTCGCCGTCTTCGCCGCCGGCCTCGCGCTCGCCTGGCTCGCGCTCGCCTCGCACGTCCTCTCCGCCGCGTGGCTCGGCGTCCCCCTCGCCGGCTTCGTCGCGCTCGCCGCGCTCCACGACCGCGTCTTCGGCGCGCGCGCCCGCACGCGGCGCGCCATCGCCTTCCACGAGCGCGCCCTCGCCCGGCTCGAGGGGCGCTTCGCGGGGACCGGCGCCGGCGGCGAGGCCTTCGCGGATCCCGCGCACCCGTACGCGCAGGACCTCGACCTCTTCGGCCCCGGCTCGCTCTTCGAGCTCCTCTGCGCGGCGCGGACCCGCCCCGGCGAGGAGCGGCTCGCGGCCTGGCTCCTCGCGCCGGCGCGCCCCGACGCGCTGCGGCCGCGCCAGCGCGCCGTCGCCGCGCTCGCGCCGCGCCTCGACCTGCGGGAGGACCTCGCGGTGCTCGGCGACGACGTGCGCGCCGCGGTGGACGCGCGGACCCTCGCGGCCTGGGGCGAGGAGGACGCCCTCGTCGAGCCGTGGCTCCTCCCCGCCTCGCTCGCGCTGGCGGGGGCGGCGCTGCTCGCCGCGGCGGGTTGGGCCGCCGGCCTCACCGGCCCCCTGCCCTTCGCCGCGGTGCTCCTCGGCGAGTGGGGCTTCGCCCGCTCGCTCCGCGACGCGGTGTCCCGCGTCCTCGGCGGCGTCGAGCGGCCCGCCGCCGAGCTCGACGTGCTCGCCCTGCTCCTCGCCCGGCTCGAGCGCGAGCCCGTCGACGACGTCCGGCTGCGGGCGCTGCAGGCGGCGCTGCACGGCCCCGGCGCGCGCGCCTCCGTCCGGATCGCGCGGCTCGTCTCCACGGTCGGGCGCACCGAGTGGGCGCGCAACCAGCTCTTCGCGCCGCTCGCCTTCGCGCTCTGCTGGACGCCGCTCCACGCCGCCCTGGTCGAGCGCTGGCGCCGGGCGAGCGGGCGCGAGGTGCGGCGCTGGCTCGACGCGGCGGCGGAGCTCGAGGCGCTCTCCTCCCTCGCGGGCTACGCCTTCGAGCACCCCGAGGATCCGTTCCCCGAGGTGCTCGACCTCGACCCGGCGCGCGGGGCGGTGCTGCGCGGCGAGGCGCTCCGGCACCCGCTGCTGCCCGCGGCCGTCCCGAACGACGTCTCGCTCGGCGGCGACGGGCCCCGCGTCCTCCTCGTGTCGGGCTCGAACATGTCCGGGAAGTCCACGTACCTGCGCACCGTGGGCGTGAACGTCGTGCTCGCCCTCGCCGGCGCGCCGGTGCGCGCCGCGCGCCTCGCGCTCACCCCGCTCCACGCCGGCGCGACCCTCCGCATCCAGGACTCGCTGCAGGCCGGCAAGTCCCGCTTCTACGCGGAGATCACCCGCCTGAAGGAGCTCGCGGACCTCGCCGCCGGCGACCTCCCCCTCCTGTTCCTGCTCGACGAGATCCTGCACGGCACGAACTCGCACGACCGGCGCATCGGCGCGGAGGCGATCCTGCACGGCCTCGTCGCGAAGGGCGCCATCGGCCTCGTCACGACGCACGACCTCGCCTTGACCGAGCTCGCGCGGCAGACGGCGGGGCGGGTCGGCGAGGGGCCGGCGGGCGCGACGCAGGCCGCTCCCCTCGCGAACGCCCACTTCGAGGACCAGGTGAAGGACGGCGAGATCGCCTTCGACTACCGGCTCCGGCCCGGCGTCGTCGCCCACTCGAACGCCCTCGCCCTCATGCGGGCCGTCGGGCTGCGCGTGTAGGGCGGGGGGCGGCCCGCTACTCGACCGTGAGCACCTCGGCGCCCTCCTCGCCGACGGCGAGGGTGTGCTCGAACTGCGCCGAGCGCTTGCCGTCCGCGGTGACGGCGGTCCAGCCGTCGTTCCACAGGAGGTCCTGCCAGGTCCCTTCGGTGATCATCGGCTCGATCGTGAAGGTCATCCCCGGCTCCATGACCCGCTTCACCGCGGGGTCGTAGTGGTGGGGGATCTGCAGGGAGGTGTGGAAGGTGTCGCCGATGCCGTGGCCGCAGTAGGCCCGCACGACGCCGTAGCCGTGGCGGCTCGCGTGGGCCTCCACCACCTTGCCGATGTCGGAGATCGGCCGGCCCGGCCTCACCGCGGCGATCCCCTTCGCGAGGCACTCGCGCGCGACCTGCACGAGGCGGCGCCCGTCCGCATCCACCTCGCCGACGAGGAACGTCGCCGAGCAGTCGCCGTGCATCCCGTCGAGGAAGACCGTCACGTCGAGGTTCACGATGTCGCCGTCCTCGAGGGGCCGGCTGTCCGGGATGCCGTGGCAGATGACCTCGTTCACCGAGGTGCAGAGCGACTTCGGGAAGCCGCGGTAGTTGAGCGGGCTCGGATAGCCGCCCAGGCGGAGGGTCTCCTCGTGGGCGAGCTCGTCGAGGGCGTCGGTGGTGATGCCCGGGCGCACCGACTCGCCCGCGACGCGCAGCACGCGCGCGGCGGCGCGGCAGGCGCGGCGCAGCCGCTCGAGCTCCCCGGCCGTCTTCACGTCCCGGCCGCCCGGGGCGGGGAGCCGCCGGCCCTGCGCGTAGTCCGGGCGCGGGATCGCGGCCGGCACGGCGCGCCGCGGGGTGACCTTCCCGGGCGCGAGCGGCCGCCGCACCGGACGGACCCTGGCCGGCGCGGCGCGGGCGTCCGCCTCCAGGTGGCACTTCTTGTACTTCTGACCGCTCCCGCACCAGCAGGGGTCGTTGCGGCCCGGGCGCGCGCGGGCGATCTCCAGCTCGGTCACGACCGGGTTCTAAGGGAGATCCGCGCGGAGGGCAACGCCGCGCGCGGCCGCGCGGCACCCGCCCCGGCGGCGCGGGGCGGGCGCGCGGGCGGCGGCGCCTTCAGAGCTGCGCGGGCGAGTCGGTCTCGCCGGGGATGATCTTCGACGGCTCGCCCTGCGCCTCGAGCTCCTCGGCCATGGTCTGCATGCGCGTCCCGAGGTCCTCGAGCTCGTCCTTGGAGAGCGCCTTGCGCACCTTCGGGAAGAGCTCCTTCTCCTCCTCCTCGACGTGGTGCTCCACCTGCTCCTTCAGGACCTCGATGCGGGCGTCGAACTGCTCGTCCTCCACCTCGCCCTCGATGATGTCGACGAGGAGGCGCTTCATGGACAGGTGCTCCTCCAGGGACTCGCGGAGGATGTCCTCGGTGTTCTCCTGCTTCGACTCCGGGTAGAAGAGCTTCTCCTCGATCTCGGCGTGGACGGCGAGCGCGTCGGCGAGCTCGTGGCAGAGCCGCTCCTTCGTCTTCTTCGCGTTCTCCCCCGCGCCCTCGAGCTCCTCGAAGAGCTCCTCCACCTCCCGGTGCTGCTGCTCCAGCAGATCGATGGCGTTCACGTGTGACCCTCCCTCGTCCCTCGAGCCTATGCACCGGGCCCGCGAAAGGCCGGGGGCGGCGCCGTCGCCGGCGTCGCCCCCGGATCGGTCGCGCGGGGAAGGGGCCGCGCGGCCTGGGCTGCCCTCGGCCGCTACGCCGCCCGCTTCAGCGGGCGCGCGTCCTCCACGCGGGTGGCGCGCCGCAGCGCGAGGTCCTTCGCGATGGCGCGCACCACGAAGGCGAGCAGCGCGGCGGCGCCGCCGATGAACACGACGTCCGGGACGACGCGCGCCCAGGTGACGGCGTGGATGAAGGCGCTGCCGGTCACCGCCGGGCTCCGCGCGTACCAGAGCCCGTGCTCGACGCCCTGGGCGAGCTGGTAGATGCCGGCGGGGAGCAGCGAGAGGACGATCATCCCGGCCAGCCCGCCGTTCAGCCCCCAGAAGGCGAGCTTCAGCAGGCGATCGCTCCAGGCCTCGATGCGGACGATGTTGCGCATGGAGAAGAGCATGAGGGCGATGGCGAGGAAGCCGTACACGCCGAAGAGCGCGCCGTGCGAGTGGATGGGCGTCGTGTTGAGCCCCTGCGCGTAGTAGAGGACGATCGGCGGGTTGATGAGGAAGCCGAGCACGCCGGCCCCGACGGCGTTCCAGAACGCCACCGCCACGAAGAAGTAGAGCGGCCAGCGCCAGGGGTGGGCGTTCCCGCCCGAGCGCGCGAGCTTCAGGTTCTCGTGGACCTCGAAGCCGAGGAGCGTGAGCGGGACGATCTCGAGCGCCGAGAAGGTCGCGCCGAGGGCGGTGATGAAGAGCGGCGTGCCCGTGAAGTAGAGGTGGTGGAAGGTGCCGATGATGCCGGCGCCGAGGTAGAGCAGGATGGAGAAGTACGTCGCCCGCTGCGCGCTCCGCTCGCCCACCGCGCCGATCTTCGAGAGGATGAAGGCGAGCGCGACCGTGGCGAAGACCTCGAAGAAGTTCTCGACCCACAGGTGCACCACCCACCAGCGCCAGTAGTCGGCGACGGCGATGTGCGTGCCCGGCGTGTAGAGCAGGCCGACCGCGTAGAAGAGCGGGATCGACACCGAGGCGTAGAGGAGGAGGTGGGTGAGGCCGCCCCTGTCCTTCTCCGCGGCGAGGGCCGGCTTCACGGCCCGGTAGACGAGGAAGAGCCAGAGCAGCATCCCCGCGATGAGGGCGAGCTGCCAGACGCGGCCGAGCTCGATGTACTCGTAGCCCTGGTGCCCCACGAGCCAGCCGTTCGGGCCGGAGAGGTGCCCCTTCACGCCCAGCCAGGTGCCGGCGAGCGCGCCGACGACCACCACCACGAGCGCGCCGAGGAGCACGAGGACGAGCGCGCGCTGCCCCTTCGGCTCGTGGCCGCCGGTGACGAGCGGCCCGATGAAGAGGCCGGTGGCGAGCCAGCACGTGGCGATCCAGAAGACCGCGAGCTGCAGGTGCCAGCCGCGGCTCGCCGCGTAGGGCAGGATCGCGCCCGTGTCGAGGCCGAAGAGCTTGTTCCCCTCGACGGCGTAGTGGCCGGTGAGCGAGCCGAGGGCGGCCTGCACGATGAAGAGGAGGATCGCGACGGCGAAGAACGGCAGCACGGCGCGCTGGCTCGGCGTCGGCGCCGGCTGGGCGAGCGGCGCGAGCTCGGCGCGGTGCTCGGGATCCTTCGCGCGCAGGCGCAGGTAGGCGAAGATCGCGACGGCGGTGCCGAGGATGAGGAGCACCATCGAGACGATGGACCAGACGAGCGCCGACGGGAGCGGGACGTTCCCGACCAGGGGATCGTGGGGGAAGTTGGCGGTGTAGCTGAAGACCTCGCCGGGCCGGTTCGTGCCGGCCGCCCAGGCGGTCCACCAGAAGAAGGTGGTGAGCGCGCGGGCGTCGGCGGGGTCGCGGACGAAGCCCGCGGGGATCGACATCGCGTCGGAGCCGCGCCCGAACAGGTCGGTGTAGTACGCGACGAGCGCCGGGAGCGCCGCCGCCTGCGCGGGCGAGAGCGTGAGCGTCCCGGTCGCGGCGTCGTAGCGGTTCCGGCGCAGCTCGGCCTTCACCTCCGCCTCCACCCGGCCGCGCTCGCCCGCGGGCAGCGCCTCCAGGTCCGCCTGCGCGAAGCGCGCCGCGTCGGCGGGCGCGAGGCCGCGCGCGAGCCCGGCCGCGACGAGCCCGGTGCGGTGGAGGGTGTCGGCGGACCAGTCCGGCGCGAGGTAGGCGCCGTGGCCCCAGATCGAGCCGGTCTGCTGCCCGCCGCGCGAGAGGTACTGCCGCTGGCCGAGGCGGATGTCGTCGCCGGTGAAGACGAGCTCGCCCGAGGGGGCGACCACGCGCTCGGGGATCGGCGGCTTGTGCTCGGAGATCTTCGCTCCGCCGAAGATGAGGACGCTGAAGCAGGCGACGACGACGAACAAGAGGATGGCACGGGCCCGATGGCTCATGTCGGTGGCTTCTCCTTGGGTGCAGCGGGGCGTGGCCCCTCTCCACTCGCGTGGAGAGGGGTCGGGTGGGAAGAGGGTGAAGGAGGGGGAGCGGCTAGCCGCAGCAGCCGAAGCCCTGCGGACGGCGCTCGGCGGACGGGTGGACGGCGCCCGCGTGGCGCTGGACGAGCTCCTCGGCGAGCGCGCCCAGCCGCGCCTGCGTGCCGGCGGCGGCGCTCGCCTCCTCGGCGCGCTCGCACTCGTCGCAGACCGCCTGCATCGCGTCGGGCGGGAGGTGCTGCTCCGCCATCGGGTAGAGGATCGCGTCCTCCTTGTGGATGTGCGCGTGGAGCAGCTCGGAGTAGGCGCGCGCGGCGTCGGCGACCTCCTGGCGCTCGCCGTCGCTCCACGGACCGTCCTGCTCCGCCCGGGCCTTCAGGATCGCGACGAGCGCGCGCCCCTGGTCGTGCTCGTGGAGCATGACCGCGATGGGGCCGCCGTCGCGCGGGAAGCCGTGGTCGACCATGGAGCGGAACAGGACGCCCTCCTCCTTGCCGTGGTGGTGCGCGTCGGCGAACTCGCGCACGAACGTCACGAAGCGGGAGAGCTCCTCCTTGTCGGTCGCGCCCCTGCGCTGCGCGTCCTCGGCGAAGCCGACCAGCGCGTCGAGCACCCGCTCGATCGCCCGGTGCTCGTTCATCAGCGTCTCGATCGCGTCCATGTCCTCGTCTCCTCCGGCTCGGCCGGTGCTCTGCTGCGTGAGGCCTCCCTTGAGCAAGAGCCTTGCCGGTGCGCACTGGCCGGTATTCACGGGGCATTCTCGCAAACGCGCCCTGCTCCCCACCGAGGCGCGGTTGCCGCTGCAACGAGCTTTCGGTACACACCCGTCCATGGTTGGACACGGCCTTCCGGTCATCGGCGGCGAAGACGACGTCCATCGCCGCATCGTCGAGGAGGCGATCGAGGCGGTGCTGTCGACCGTCGACCTCCGCTCGGTGCTCGATCGCACCGGTCAGCTCCTGCGCCGCCACTTCGGCGAGACGCGCGTCGCCATCAACCGGCTCTCGCCCACCGACACCACGCGCGCCGAGGTCGTGCTCGTCTCGGATCCCCGCCAGCCCTCGCCGGACCTCGGCACCTCCTTCCCGCTCGCGGGCTCCGCGTCGGGCAAGGCGCTCGCGGAGCGGAAGCCGGTCGTCCTCGACCCGCTCCAGCCGAGGGAGCCGCGCTACCGCGAGGAGCCGCTCCTCGCCGCCTACGGGTACGGCTCGCTCGTCTCGTTCCCGCTCGTCTTCGAGAACGAGCTGCTCGGCACCCTCGACATCGCCCACCCGCCGCGGGAGGGGCTGCTCGCGTGCTGCTTCGAGGTGGCGCGGCAGGTGGCGCACCTCGTCGCCATCGCGCTCCACAACAGCCTCATGGTGGAGGAGGTCCAGCGCCTGAACCGCCTCCTCGGCAAGGAGAACGCCCTCCTCAAGGAGGAGATCCGGCAGATCAAGCGCGACGCGCGGTACGTCGCGGAGAGCGAGGCGATGAAGGAGGTGGTCGAGCGCATCCGGCTCGTCGCCCCCTCCACCACCACCGTCCTCGTGCGCGGCGAGACCGGCACCGGCAAGGAGGGGCTCGCGCGGATGGTCCACGAGTTCAGCCCGCGCTTCAACGCGCCCTTCGTGCCGGTGAACCTCGGCGCCATCCCCGAGGGGCTCATCGAGAGCGAGCTGTTCGGCCACGAGAAGGGGGCCTTCACCGGCGCGAACCGCCGGCGGCCGGGCCGCTTCGAGCAGGCGGACGGCGGGACGATCTTCCTCGACGAGGTGGGCGACGCGCCGCCCTCGGTGCAGGTGCGGCTGCTCCGCGTCCTCCAGGAGCGGGTGGTGGAGCGCGTCGGCGGGACGGACCCGGTGACGGTGGACGTCCGCGTGGTGGCCGCGACGAACCGCAACCTCGAGGAGATGGTGGCGCGCGGCACGTTCCGCGCCGACCTCTACTACCGGCTCGCCGTGTTCCCGGTCGAGCTGCCGCCCCTGCGCGAGCGGCGCGAGGAGATCCGGCCGCTCGCGAGCCACTTCCTCGCCCGCCACGCCGCGCTCATGCACCGGCGGCCGCCGCGCGTGGCCGACGACGTCTGGCGCGCCTTCGAGGCGTACGACTGGCCGGGGAACGTCCGCGAGCTCGAGAACTTCGTGCAGCGCGCCCTCATCCTCTCCCCCGGCCCCGACCTCGCCCTCCCCGACCTGCCGGCGGGCGCCGGCCGTGCCGCCGCCGCGGAGCCCGCGCAGGCGCAGCCGCCCGGCCACTTCGACGACGAGGTGCGGGCGCTCATCGAGCGCGCCCTCGACCACGCCGGCGGCCGCGTCTACGGCCCGAGCGGCGCCGCCGCGATGCTCGGGCTGCGCCCCACCACGCTGCAGGGGAAGATGAAGAAGCACGGCATCGGAGTGGGGCCGCGGACGAAGGCGGGCTAGCGGGCGCCGCGGGCTACGGCGGCTCGGCGCAGCGCTTTCGGATCTTCCGCGCGAGCGCCGCCGCCCCCTTCTGCCCGACGGCGCGGGCGATCCGGTCACAGCTCAGGTCCGCGTCGCTCGACGGGTTGTAGACCGCGATCCAGACCTGCTCCGCCACGTGGTCCTCGAGGTCGGCGCCGACGACGCCCGTCAGGCGCCTGAAGCCGAGGAGCGTCGGGACGACGTACTCCTCGCCGTGGAACTCCGAGCCCTCTCCGCCGCCGCGGTCGATGCCGCCCGGCCCGTCGGCGCGCAGGATGATCTCGGCGGCGGCCCGGACCTGCCCCTCGACCGCGAGGCGCTTCAGCTGATCCATCGCGTCGTGGTCCGGCCGCGCGAGGCCGTCGACGTCCCCCGTGATCGTCACGGGGGGATTCGAGTCCGCGAGGATCCGCAGGACCTTCAGCTCCGCCGCGTCGGCGGCTCCGAACCGCGGCGGGAACACCAGCTTCGTGCAGTCGGGGCAGAAGTCGCTCTTCGCGACTTGGATGCCGTGCCACCCCACGAGCGCCGGCAGCTTCGTCGGGAAGGACGCCGGCACGTCGCCGGCGCGCGCGGGGGAGGCGCCGAGCGCGAGGAGGAGCTGGAGGGCGCGGATCGAGCGGAGCATGGGGCCTCTGCCTTGCGAGGTGATCGACCGACCGCGAAGCGCGGCGACGACGATACACTGGCGGTCGGTCTTGGAGGTTCAAATCACGGCGGCGTCGGGACCGGCGAGGAACCGCTCGATCGCGGCGAGACACTCCCGAGGGCGCCGCTGCAGGATCATGTGCGGGCCCTCGATCGTCACGATCCGCGCATCGGGCCGCGAGCATCGCGCGTCGTTCACGTGCTCCGACCGGAGCAGCTGGTCGGCCGAAGCCTGAACCCATAGCGTGGGGACGTCGATGCGCGCGAAGGCGGCGCCTTCGTCCGCCGAGAGCGCCGCACGGGCCCTCGCGGCGGCAACGGGCGACGGGAGGATCGCCATCGCGTCGCGCACCTCCACCACCAAGGGTGAAGGCGCGTCCCAGCCTGCGAGCAGCGCCCGGACGGCCAGGGTCGGCGGAGGTCGGGTGAAGATCGCGGGTCGAGCGAGCACGCCGAGAGGAGCCAGCCCGGGCCG
This sequence comes from uncultured delta proteobacterium, assembly GCA_963737085.1. Classification (GTDB taxonomy): domain Bacteria; phylum Myxococcota; class Myxococcia; order Myxococcales; family Anaeromyxobacteraceae; genus Anaeromyxobacter. The sequence goes on along the minus strand of CAVTRR010000008.1, from coordinate 464,890 downwards.
AAGCGGTGAGCGCAGGAACGTCGCTACCAGCACGAGGTGCGTCAGGAGCTTCGGCTGCCGGGAGGCGACCCGGATGGCGAGCGGGCCGGAGAAGGACTCGGCCACGAGCGAAAAGGGGCGATCGGTGGGGAGCCGGTCCGCCAACCACTCCTCCAGCTCGTCGTAGCCGCGGGGCGCGTCCGACGGAAGCGCGACGACCCGTGGCTCGAATCCAGGTGCGGCCAGCGCGAGGAACGGGTCGAAGAGGCGCCCGCTCCCGTCGAAGCCAGGGAGAAGCACGCAGAGAGGACGGGCGGGCATCCGCGCTCATCGTAGCGGTTCCGGCGCGGCAGAGCGGAGCCAAGGGCGGCGCGGTCCCGACCCTTCCCACGACGAGGTGCGCGCCCCCGCTGAGCGCGCCGCGGCTACGCGGCTCGGCGCAGCATCGGAAGCCGACCCGGGCGAGCGGGCGAGCACGCCACCCGCTCGCGTCGAGCCGTCCGGCCGCCGTCAGCGGAGCGCGGCGATCATCTTCCGGAACTCGGCCTCCGTGAAGGCCCTGAACGTCTCGGTCCTCACGTTGCCGAGCGAAGCGAGCGTGAGGGCGATCTTCCCGGCCGTCTCGTCGTCGGGGCCCTCCGAGACGATGAGGATGTCGTACTTCCCCATGAGGAGGAAGAACTGCTTCAGCTCACCTCCCCCGGCCTGGAACGCCTTTCTGGCCGCGTCCAGCCGCGTGGCGCTCTCCTTGATGCTCCTGATCCCCTGGTCCGTGTAGCGCGCCAGGGACACGTATGTCGGCATGGCGCCTCCCTTCCTGCTGCACGTCAACCATGTTGCGCCCAGAGTGAAGCATCAAGCTCCACCCTCATCGGAGCGGCGGGTGACCGTGCGGACGCGCTCGAGCCGCGCGAGGAGGCGTGAACCTCGTCGCACGTCCGACCGAGCGGGACGCGAGGATGGGAAGCGGGGCCTGGGGTCCGATCCGGCGCCCTTGGAACCGACGCACCCTCGGGCGCTCTGCCGTTCACCGGAGCGCCCCGCGCTCGACGCGACCGTCGGCGCCCGCGCCGCGGGCGCCCCCTCACCTCGCCCGGCGCTGCACGCTCACCTGGCCGTACGTGTACGGCGGGAGGAAGTAGTCGTAGTCCACCGCGTGGAGGCCGTGGAACCCGCTCCCGCCGATCGCGACGCCCCACTTCACCGTCACGAAGGGCGGGAAGGGCGTCCCGGTGAGCCGCATGCCGGAGTAGACGAGCTCTCCGCCCGGCAGCGCGTCCACGTCGAAGACGAGCCCCACGCCCTGCAGCTCGACCGCGGACGAGCCGTCCCCGCCGACGGAGAGGATCTTGCCGAGCTGGACCGAGTCCTTGAGGAAGCGCAGCACGCGGCCGGCGGAGTCGAGCGAGACGTCGAGGGCGCCGGTGTCGAGCGCGCCGGGCGAGACGCCGCTCACGAACGTGCGGCCGTCGCTCGCCGGGGCGCAGAAGAGCGGGATGAAGTCGGGGGGAAGCTCCACGTCCGCGCCGCGCACGAGCGCGCCGCCGGCGAGGCGGACGCGCGTGAGCCGGCCGCGCGCCGTGGAGGCCGGCTCGGGCCTCGGCGCCGGCGGCTCCTCCGCCTTGCGGCCGCGCACGAGGCCGATCGCCCTGCCCGCGAGGCTCGACGCCGCGCCCTTCGTCTTCGCGCCGAGCGTGCGGAGGTTTCGCCCCTGCAGGGCGACGACGGCGCTCGGGTCCGCCGGATCGGCGGCGAGGTCGATCGAGAGGGGCACGTCGCCGGGGGCGAGCGCGAGCTCCGCGATCGTCGCCGGCGCGGCGGGGTCCGAGAGGGAGATCGCGCGGAGGCGGTTCCGCGTGGCGTCGAGCACGGCGACCGCCGCGCCGCCGTCGAGGACGGCGAGGTCGATCCAGCGATCGGCGGGGTCGGACGACAGCTCGACGCGCGCCACCGGCCGCGGCGCGAGCGGATCGGCGAGCGAGAAGGCGAGGAGCTCGCGCGTCGCGAGGACGAGGAGGAGCCCGCGCGGCGTCACGGCCACGCCGCTCGGGTGCGACGCGAGCCGGACCTCGACCGCGCCGACCCGCGCCGGGCCTCCCGCCGCGCCGAGGTGGACGACCGCCAGCTCGGCCTCGAACTCGACGCGGTCCCCGCCCCTCCGCTTCTCGCGCAGGCCGAGCGCGTAGAGCAGGCCGGCGTCGGGGGAGAGGGCGTGGTGGAGCGTCCCCGGCTGCGGGACGGCGAGCGCGGCGTCGTCGACCCGGTCCGGACCGCCCGCGCCCACCCGCAGGAAGCGGAGGGCGTTCCCGTCGGTGTCCGAGCCGATCACGTACACGGCCGAGTCGAGCCGGGCCTCCGCCTCCCCGCGCGCGCTCCGGGCGACGAGCCGGTGGCCCCGCTCCGGCGGGAGGTCGGGCGGGAGGCGCACCACGACCGAGCCGCCGTCGAGGTACGCGGCGATGGGGAGGCGCGCGCCGTCCAGCGCGAGCTCGGCCTCGTGCAGCCCGCGCCCGAGGACCGCGACCCACTCCCCGGGCGTGAAGCGCCCGTCGCGCTCCGCGGCGTCGAGGTGCCCGCCGCGGAGGGCCAGCGCGCCCAGGTCCTCGAGCCGCTCGATCCGGGGCGGGATGCCCGCCGGCCGCGGGCCGGGCACGACGGCGTACCTGCCGCCGCACCCGGCGGCGGCGAGGAGCGCGAGGACGGCGAGTCTCGAGGTCATGCCGCGAGGATACCCGGCGGCGGCCCCCCGCGGGCGTCGCTGCCACCTCCCCGCACACGCGCGACGCCAATCAAGCCGGGGCGTCCTCCACCCGCGGTACACTCCCGAGCCTCACGCCCCAGGAGGCCCCCCGCATGCGCCGCGCCCTCGCCTTCGCCGCCCTCGCCCTGTCCCTCACCGGCTGCGTCTCGCTCGGCAAGTACGAGAAGAAGGAGGCGGAGGCGAGCAAGTTCCGCCAGGACTGGGAGGACGAGGTCGCGAAGCGCGCCGTGCTGCAGGAGAAGATCTCGGCCATGCAGGCGCAGATCGACACCCTCGAGGCCGACATGACCTCGCTGCGCGAGAAGATCCGCTACGACGAGGGCAGCCTCGCCACGAAGGAGTCGGAGCTCCGCTCCACGCGCGACCGCCTCTCCGAGCTGCAGGCGCTCGTCGACGAGCTCTCGAAGTCCAAGCGGAAGCTCGAGGCGGCCAAGGCGGAGCTCGAGAAGAAGAGCGACGAGTACGCCGCGCTCGCCTCCTCGCTGCGCGGCGAGATCGAGGCGGGGCGCATCGAGCTCATGGAGCTCCGCGGCCGGACCACGCTGCAGATGAAGGACAAGATCCTCTTCGCCTCCGGCTCCTCCACCCTGGGCGTCGAGGGCAAGGACGCGCTCCGCCGGGTGGCCGAGGCGCTCCGCAACCTGCACGGCAAGGTGATCCGCGTCGAGGGGCACACGGACAACGTCCCCACCGGCGCGGGCGGCCCCTTCCCGACCAACTGGGAGCTCTCCACCGCGCGCGCGCTCGCCGTCGTCCACGCGCTCAAGGACGCCGGCGTCGATCCCACCCGGCTCTCGGGCGCCGGCTTCGCCGAGTTCCAGCCCATCTCCACGAACGACACGCCCGAGGGGCGCAGCCTCAACCGCCGCATCGAGATCGTGCTCGTCCCGCTCGAGGGCGCCGTCGCCGCGCCGAAGGCGCCGCTGCCCGCCGCGCCCGCGAAGACCACGCTCTAGCCTCCCACCGGTCCGGGGGCGGGCCGCTCGATGGCGGACCGCCCTCGGATCGCGCGGGGGCTGGCGCCCCCGGAGCGTCAGCGCTCCGCGCCGCCATCGGGCGCCGTCAGCTCCGCCGCCGTGATCCACCCGGCGGAGGCGAACCCGCCCACCCACTGCGCCTCCTCGACCTCGAGCCGGTGCAGCCTGAAGTCCATCTCCAGCAGGCCGCGCGCGGACGGGTGGCGCGCGACGGCGCGGGCGCGGGCGTCGGCCTCCTCCGCCGGCGCGACCGGCGCGACCCGCCCGTAGACGGCGAGCCGCGCCGCCGTGCGCGCGTCCTTGGCCGCGGCCTCGAGGTCGAGGACGAGGAGGCAGGCGCGCGGGTCGGCCTCCAGATTTCTCGTGTGCTGCGCGATCGCGGAGAGGAGGAGCAGCGGCTCCCCCGCGGCCGAGACGGCGAAGGTCACGACCGAGGCGGACGGGTAGCCCGGCCGCCGCGCCGAGAGCGTCGTGAGGACGCCCGCGCCCTGCGCCCGGAGCAGCGCCCGCGCCGCCGTCGCGCCGCCGCCCGCGTCCACCCGCGCCTGCGCCGCGCGCGCGGCCTCTTCCCTGCGGTCGTCTGCCATGGCCAGCTCCTCCGTGGAGGGCCATCATCGCGCGCGCGCCGGTGGCGCGGCGCCGCTCCGCGTGGGGCACGGCCCCGCCGGGCCGCCGCGCGAAGGGGCGATCACGATTCGCGAACAGCGCGGCGAAGCCGCGCCCGCGCGGGAGTCCGCGCGCAGCCGGGGTGGGGCCCCGGCGAGCTTCGCTCGACGGGGCGGGGGCGGCCAGCCCCCGTCTCGATCTGGCTGAACCAAGGCGCGATTTCGCGACCACGAAGTGATCGCGAATCGCGAACCTTGGTTCAGCGCGCGCCCTGGCCGGTGGCGCGGAAGATCTCGGCGAGCACGCCGCCCGCGGTGCTCGCGCCGCCCACGCCGGACCCCTGCACCACGAGCGGCCGGTCGGCGTGCCGCGCCGTCGTGAACGCGACGAGCGCGTCGACGCCGACGAGCCGCGCCGCGAGGTGCGCGGCGTCCACGGCCTCGGGGCCGACCGACACCGCGACGCGCCCGTCCGGCCCGGGCTCGATGCGCGCGAGGTAGCGGAGCACGCGCCCCTCCGCGGCCAGCGCCCGGACCTGCGCGGCCATGGCCTCGTCGTGCCGCCGCAGCGCCGCGATGAGCTCGTCGGGCGTCCCGGGGGCGAGCAGCTCGGGCGGGACGAAGGGGACGATCCGCACGTCCTCCAGCGAGACCTGCGCGCCCATCTCGCGCGCGAGGATCACCGCCTTGCGCGCCGAGTCGAGGCCGGAGAGGTCGTCCCGCGGGTCCTGCTCGCAGTAGCCGAGCCCCATGGCCCAGCGGGTGGCGAGCGAGAGCGGGACGCCGCGCGCGAGCTCGCTGCAGAGGTAGCCGAGCGTGCCGGAGAGCGAGCCCTCGAGGCGGCGCACCCGGTCGCCGGCCTGCACGAGCCGCCGGAGCGTGCCGATGACGGGCAGGCTCGCCCCCACCGCGGTGTCGTAGTGGTAGTGGGCGTGGTGCTGGCGGCGCGCCTGGCGGAGGTGCTCGAGCCGCCGGAGCGGCACCGCGAGGGGGCGCTTGTTCGACGCGACCACCTGGATGCCCCGCCGGAAGGCCTGCTCGTAGACCTCCTCCATGCCGTCGGCGGCGGTGAGGTCCACGAGCACCGGGCGCGGCAGCCGCGCCAGCCGGTCGAGGAGCGCGGGCGCGCTCCCCGCGTCCACCGGGCCGGCCGCGGGCGCGGCGGCGAGGACCTCGCGCCAGCGCTCGAGGTCGACGCCCGCGTCGTCGAAGGCCGCGCCCCGGGTGTCGGCCACGCCGACGACCCTCAGGACGACGTCGTAGTCCCGCTCGAGCTCCGTGCGCTGCGTGCGGATCTGCTCGAGGAGCTCCGCGCCCACCTTCCCCTTGCCGAGGACGAGGAGCGACACGCCGTGCTCGGCGAAGACGCGCTCGATGGGCTCCCCCTCCGCGGCCTCCGGGCGCCGGAGCGGGCGGCCGCGGAAGTCCGCGACCATGTCCGAGAGCCGATCCACGTCGATGAGGAAGGCGTCGTGCCCGTGCGGCGAGTCCATCACCGCGAGCCGCGCGTTCGGCGCGAGCGTCGCCACCTCGCGCTGCTCCCACGGCCAGTAGAGGACGTCGGAGTCGATGGAGACGACGAGCGTCGGCTGCACGAGCGAGCGCAGCACCTCCTCGTAGTCCCCGCGCCCGCGCGACACGTCGTGGGTGTCCATCGCGCGGGTGAGCGTCACGTAGGTGGCGGGGTCGAAGCGCTCGACGAGCGCCTGCCCCTGGTGCCGCAGGTAGCTCTCGATCGCGTAGAGCTCCTCCGTCTGCCGCCGCCGCGCGAAGCGCATCTCGAACGACGGCTGGCTGCGGTAGGAGAGCATCGCCATCATGCGCGCCGCGGCGAGGCCGTCCGCCGGCGGGGCCGCGGGGTCGTAGCGCCCGTCGCGCCAGCGCGGGTCGGCGTAGATCGCCTGCCGCTGCGCCTCCGAGAGGCCGATGCACCAGGCGGAGTGGCGCGCCGTCGAGGCGATGAAGACCACCGCCTCGACCATGGCGGGGTACGAGAGGGCCCACTCCAGCGCCTGCATCCCGCCCAGGGAGCCGCCGATCACCATCCGCACGCGGCGGACGCCGAGGGCGGTGGCGAGCGCGTGCTGGGCGCGCACCATGTCCCGCACCGTGATGGCGGGGAACGTGCCGAACCACGGCGCCCCGGTGGCGGGATCCACCGAGGCCGGCCCGGTGGTGCCGTAGCAGCTCCCGAGGATGTTCGAGCAGACGACGAAGTCCTTCTCGGGGTCGAGCGCGCGCCCCGGCCCGAACATGCGCGTCCACCACAGGTCGGCGTCCGCCGAGCCCGTGAGCGCGTGGCACACGACCACCGCGTTCGAGCCGTCGGCGTCGAGCCGGCCCCAGGTGCGGTAGCCGATCCGCAGCGCCGGCAGCGCGCCCCCGAGCTCGAGGGGGAAGCCCTCCGGGAGGTCGAGGTGCCGCGTCTCGGGCGACACGAACGCCGCCCGGCCGGACCCCGGCGCGGGCCGTTCCGTCGTGGCGTCGGTCGATCCCATGGAGCGCGGAAGGTATCGGCCGCGAATCGGGGGTGTCAAGGCGCGCGGAACGGCGCGAGGCCGCCCGCGGGCCGGCGTGGCGCCGGCCCGGCGAGCGGCCTCGCGGGTGCTCGCGCTAGCGGCTCTTCGCCTTGGAGCGCGCGCCGCCGCGGCGCGACCCGCGCCCGGCGGACCGGCCCGCCGTCGACCGGCTCGCGGCGCCGCGGGCCTTGGTGCCGCGGCGCTTCGCGCCCTTGCGGCCAATCTCCGAGTAGAGCTCCGTGCCGCGCGTGCGCAGCGTGGCCTTGCCGCCCTTGCGCGCCGCGCCGGAGCGCGACGTGCGGCTCCGCGTCCCGCTGCGGCGCGCGCCGCCCTTACGTGTCGTCGTCTTCGCCATGCGTTCTCTTCTCCCGTGCGCGACCGTGCGCTCGCTGCCCTCCGCGCGAACGCTGCTCACGGTGGGTCTGCCCCGCAAGCGGCTCCGGCCCCGGGGCTTGCCGCCGAGGCGCAGGCGCACGCACACGAGATCGGCGAGGGCCTCCTCCTCGCCGTCCGCGAAGGCGCGGACGGGGCGCGGCGGCGGCTCGTCGGTCACGACGGCGAACACGCGCGGGTCGCGCGCGCACAGGAAGGCGCGGGAGATCGCCTGGCGGTGCACCTCGACGCGGGGCACCGGCTCGCCCTTGAACCCCTCGGCGAGGACGAGGTCCACGGGCGGGAGGAGCCGCGCGAGCGCGCGGAGGCCGCCCGCCGGCGGCGCGAAGAGGGCGAGCGCGTGCGGCCCCTCGATGGCCGCGGCGACGGCGCCCGCCCGGCGGAGCACGTCGGTGTCCTTGCCGGGGCGATCGAAGGGGTGCGCGTGGCGCGTGTGCTTCACCACCCCCACGGCGATCCCGCGGCGCGCGAGGGCCGGGATGAGCCGCGCGAGGAGCCGCGTCTTGCCCGCGCCGCTCGCGCCCGAGACGGCGAGGATGGGCGGGAGCCGCCTCACGGCGCGTCGTCGTCGAGCAGCCACGCGGCCACCTCCGCGCCCTCCGGCAGGTCGCCCGCGTCCGCCGGCACGAGGAGCAGCGCGTCCGCGAGCGCCGGGCCGCGGACCTGCGCGGCGTCGCGGCCGACGGGCCGCGCGCGCCCGCCCGGCTCCACCCGGGCCCAGAGGAGCCGCGCCCGCCCCGGCCGCCCCGAGGCGGCCTCGGCGAGGCGCAGCGGCAGCGCCGGGCGCTCGCGCCGCGCCGCGCCGGCGAGGGCGAGGAGCGCCGGCCGCGCGAACACCTCGAACGCCACCAGGCACGCGGAGGGGCTCCCGGGGAGCCCGAACACCGGCTTCCCGCCGGCGAGGGCGAAGAGGAACGGCTTCCCGGGCTTCATGGGCACGCCGTGCACGCGCACGTCGGCCCCGAGCCGCGCGAGGGCGGCGGGGACGTGATCGCGCTCGCCCACGGAGACGCCGCCCACGGTGACGACGGCGTCCGCCTCCCCGAGCGCGGCCGCGATCGCCGCCGCCACCTCGTCGAGCCGATCGCCGACGGCGCGCCGCGTGGGCTCGGCGCCGACGGCGCGGACGAGCGCGGCGAGCGCGGCGCCGTTCGAGTCGGGCGTCCGCCCCGAGACCACCTCGTCCCCGGTGGAGAGGACGGCCACCCGGACGCGGCGGCGGACGGAGACGGTGGTGGCGCCCACCGCCGCGAGGAGCGCCGCCTGGCGCGCCCCCACGCGCGCGCCGGCCGCGAGGGCGAGTCCGCCCGCGGCGACGTCCTCCCCGGCCTGGCGCACGTTCTCCCCCGGCCTCGCGGGGGCCGCGAACCTCGCGAGGGACCCCTCCGCCCGCACCGCCTCCTCGCGGACCACGGCGTCGGCGCCCTCCGGCAGCGTCGCGCCGGTGAAGATGCGCGCGGCCTCGCCGGCCGCGAGCGGGCCGGGCGCGTCGCCGGCGTATACCGCCGCGACCACGGGCAGCGCGCACGGTCCGGCGACGTCCCGCGCGCGCACCGCATAACCGTCCATCGCGGAGCAGGTGTGCGGCGGGGCCGGGACGCGCGCGTGGGCGTCGGCGGCGAGGTAGCGCCCCAGCGCCGCGTCCCAGGGGACGTCCTCGGCGCCGGTCGGCGCGAGCGCGGCGACGATGCCGTCGCGGATGCGGAGCAGCCTCTCCATTCGGCGCGCATCATGCCACGCCGATACCCTCCCCCGGCGGGGCATCGCAAACGTTGCGCAGGCCCGCTCTTGATCGAGGCCAAAGCGCAACCTCTGCACGGTCGCAGACCAAAACCCCCGCTCCTACGCGGGCCTGGCGCATGCAAACAGACCGAGATCAAGCGACCGTGCCCCAGGAGGACGCTCTTGCTCTCCAACGCCCCAGTGACGGACTGCAACGCCTGCTCGCTCGGCCTCGCCTCGCAGGGGCGGTGCCGACTCACGCCCACGAGCCGGGAGTCCGGTGCGACCATCTGCGCCCAGGGCGAGCGTCCGCGGACCGTGTTCTTCGTCAAGGAGGGGTTCGTCGCGCTCTCCGCGGTGAGCCCGCGCGGCTCCGAGCTCCTCCTCTCGCTGCGCGGCCCCGCGTCGCTCCTCTGCACCGAGGCACTGCACGCCGAGCCGTCCCCCTTCGAGGTGCGAGCGCTGTCGCGCGTCAAGATCTGCGGCATCAGCGGGGACTCGCTCTCGCAGTGGGTGGGCCCGGAGAAGAGCGCGGCGCGCGTCGTGCTCGACCTGCTCCTCACCGAGGCGCGCCAGCAGCGCGACGAGGTGAACTGGCGGCAGGGCGACTGCCTCTCGCGCGTCGCCCGCTTCGCCCTCGCCCACGCGCGGTTCCTCGCCGACCGGCCCAACGCGGTGCGCAAGCAGGTCGTGGCGCGGCTGCTCGGGATGCGCCCCGAGACCCTCTCGCGCTGCCTCACCAAGCTCGAGAAGGACGGCGTCGTCGACGCCTCGCGCGGCGTCCGCGTCCTCGATCAGCGCAGGCTCGCGGCGATCGCGATGGAAGACAACGCGGCCTGATCCCTGTTAGAGAACGGCTGCCGGCATTCGGACCAGAAAGGGATTTCAAATGCCTAAGCTCGGAATGGGTGAGCTCGTCGTCATCCTGCTCATCGTCGTGATCCTGTTCGGGGCGTCCAAGCTGCCGCAGCTCGGCAAGGGTCTCGGCGAGGGGATCCGCAGCTTCAAGAAGTCGTTCGCGGGCGAGGACGAGGAGAAGCCCGTGGCGCCCGGCAGCCAGCCGACGGATCCGGGGCACAAGCAGGCGTAGCCCGGAGGGCCCCCTCCCAGGCAGGCGCCCGAAGAGGGCGCCGCTTTCCGCCCGTCGCGTCCGCACATGGGCGGCATGCTCCACGAGACGACCGCCGACGGCGCCCTGTCCTTGCAGGTGCAGCAGGCCTTCCGCCGCGAGGACGCGCTGCGGATCCACGAGCTGATCGCGGGCGCGGCGCCCGGGACGGCGGTCGAGATCGACTTCGCCCGCGTGCGCGAGTGCCAGGACGTCGCCCTCGCGCTGCTGGCGCGCGACATCGTGGCCGGTCGCGCGCGCGTCGCGCTGCGCGGCACCTCGCACCACCAGGAGCGGCTCCTCGGCTACCTCGGCGTGAGCGGCGCGGCGCGCGCCGCGAGCTGAGCTACGCCGGGAGCGCCGCGGGCGCGTCGCCGGCCGCGAGCGGACCCCCGTGGCCGGCGAGCCAGGCGACGACGTCCGTCGCGGCGAGCACGCCGACGACGACGCCGTCGACGGACACGACCGGCAGCCGCTCGGCGCCGTGGGCGGCCATGAGCGACGCGGCGCGGGCGAGCGTCGCGGTCTCCTGCACCGCCAGCGCGACCCGCGCCATGGCGTCCGAGACCCTGGCGCCGGTCCGCGCGCGCAGCAGGTCGGCCTCGGTGACGATCCCGACGGGGCGCCCCTCCCCGTCCACCACCGGGGCCGCCGCGGCCCCCCGCGCGCGGAGCGCGTCCGCGGCCACGGCGCGGCCGAGCCCCGCCCTGAGCGCCACGGCCTCCCGCCGCATGACCTCGCCGACGAGCGCCCGCTCGGCCGGCCCGGCGCCGGGGGCAGCCGGTGGAACGGGGACGTGGCACCAGAGGTACTCGCCCCGCGCGAGCGCGTCCTCGGCGATCCCCCCGCTCTCCCGGCAGTGGGCGCACTCCTCCACGGCAGCGCTCCGCGCCCGGACGGGGCAGCGGACGCTCGACAGCGTGATGGACCGCCCGCGCCCGATGACGACGTCGACGGTCCGGACCTCGAGCAGGCGCTCGCCCGCCTTCACCGGCGCTGTGGCTTCCATCGTGGGCTCCCTTCGCGTCACGTGCGGCAGACCTTGCTCGGTGAGGCGTTCAAGAGCTGCGCCACGATGCCGCAGGTCCTGCCCGTGAGCCCCGCCCTTTGCGGCCTCGCCTCCGTGGCGCCCGGTCGCGCCCACTCCGGACGCCACGAGGCCGTTGCGGCCTCCCCCTCGCAGGGGACATGATCGGATCGGGCGCAAGCCGGAGGAGACGTCATGAAGCGGATCCTGGTGGCGGTGGACGGCTCCGAGCCCTCGCTCAAGGCGGCGCGCATGGGGGCGGACGTGGCGCTGCGCTTCGGCGCGAAGCTCACGCTCTGCCACGTGGTGCCGAAGCTGCTCCTGCCGCCGGACGTGTACGGGCTCACCATCGCGGAGGTGGAGAAGGAGCATCGGGCCTACGCCGATCGCCTCCTCGAGACGGCGGTCGCGACGCTGGACGAGCCCGGGCTCGACATCTCGACGACCGTGCTCTACGGCTCGCCGGCGGAGGCCATCTCGGAGGAGGCGGCGGTCGCGGACGTGGGCCTCGTCGTGATCGGCAGCCGCGGCCACGGCGCGGTGGCGCGCGTCTTCCTCGGCAGCGTGTCCGACCGGATCGTCCACATCAGCCCGAAGCCGGTGCTCGTGGTGCGGTAGGCGCGCGGGGCCCCCGCCGAACGCGGTAGACTCTTCCCTCTCGAGGGAGGACCCGATGATCTCCGTCCACGAGTTCATGACGAAGGATCTCGTCACGGTGCGGGAGTCGGACGATCTCGCGCTCGCCGAGTCCCTCCTGCGCCTCGGCGGCATCCGCCACCTGCCCGTGGTCCGCGACCGCAAGCTCGTCGGGATCCTCACCCAGCGTGACGTGCTCCGCTCCGGCGAGTCGGGGAAGCCGGGGGCGCGGGAGCTCGCCGTCTCCGAGGTGATGACCAAGGAGCCCACCGCCGTCCGCCCGCGGACGGGGCTCGCCCAGGCCGCGCGGCTCATGCTGGAGCGGAAGTACGGCTGCCTCCCCGTCTGCGAGGAGGACGGCACGCTCGTGGGCATCGTCACCGAGGCGGACTTCGTCCGCTTCGCGGCCGACGTGGTGCGCGACCTCGACCTCGTCGCCGACGCGGTGAAGGCCAAGGAGCGGACCGGCGAGGCCTGACGGACGCACGGCGCGCTCCTCCCGGCGCCCGGGCGGGCGATCCGCGCCGCCAGCGCCTCGTCGCCCCTCCCTCCCTCGACGTGGTCCCTGGGCGGGTCGCGTTGAACCGGGACGCCCGCCCGCCTAGAACCGGAGCGCATGCCCGAGACGGTGTTCGAGGAGCTGAAGCGCTACGTCCGCTTCGGCGAGGACGACGAGCGGGCGCTCCGCGCGCTGCACGCGGCGGCGGCGCCGCGCTTCGAGGGCATCGCGGAGGCGTTCTACGAGCGGATCACCTCGCACGACGTGGCGCGCGCGGTGCTGCTCGGCGGCGAGCGCCGGGTGGGGCACCTCAAGGTCACGTTGCAGGCGTGGCTCGACACCCTGCTGCGGGGGCCCTGGGACGAGGCCTACTGGGAGCACCGCACCAGCATCGGCCGCGTCCACGTCCGCATCGGGCTGCCGCAGCACTACATGTTCGGCGCGATGAACGTGGTCCGCATCGAGCTCGCCGCCGTCGCCTACGACCGGTTCCACCCCGAGCCCCTGGAGCTGCAGGCGGTCCGGGACGCCCTCGGCAAGGTGCTCGACCTCGAGCTCGCGGTGATGCTCCACACCTACCGCGACGACCTCCTCGCCCAGCAGGCGCGGGTCGAGCGGCTCTCCACCTTCGGGCAGCTCGTCGGCTCGATCGGCCACGACCTGCGCAACCCGCTCGGCGTCATCGAGACCTCCCTCTTCATCCTGCGCGGCCGCGTGGGGAGCGACCCGCGCGCCACCAAGCACCTCGACCGCATCGGCGAGCAGCTGCAGGTCGCGAACGGGATCATCTCGAACCTGCTCGACATGATCCGCAACCGGCCGCTCGCGCGCGAGCCCGTGCGCGTCGCCGAGGTGGTGCGCGGCGCGGCGGCGGCGGTGGCGCGCCCGGAGGGCGTCGCCCTCGCGGTGGACGGGCTGGACGGGCTGCCCGACGTCCAGGGCGACGCCGTCCAGCTGCGGCAGATCTTCGTGAACCTCCTCGAGAACGCGGTCTTCGCCGCCTCGCCGCGCGGCACGGTCGGCGTGCGCGGGCGGCACGCCGACGGCGCCGTCGAGATCGACGTGGAGGACACCGGGCCGGGGGTGGACGCCGGCACGCGCCGGCGCCTCTTCGAGCCGCTCATCACGACGAAGGAGCGGGGCATCGGCCTCGGGCTCGCCCTCGTGAAGCGCATCGCCGAGCGCCACGGCGGCTCGGTCGGCTACTCGGATCGTCCCGGCGGCGGCGCGCGCTTCACGATCCGGCTGCCCGTGGAGGCGGGGCGCTGAGGCCGCCCGGAGGGGACATGCGGACGTACCTCATCGTCGACGACAACCGCGACTTCGCCGAGAACCTCGCCGAGATCCTGCGCGACGGAGGGGACGACGCCGTGGTGGCGGAGAGCGGCGCCGAGGCGCTGCGCCGCGCCGGCGAGCGCCGCTTCGACGCGATCCTCACGGACATGCGGATGCCGCTCATGGGCGGCGCCGAGGTGGTGCACGAGATCCGGCGCATCGATCCGGGCGCGCCGGCGATGGTGATCACCGCCCATGTCGGCGACGACGTCCTCGAGGCGGCCCGGCGCGAGGGGCTGCTCGCGGTGCTCCCCAAGCCCGTCGACGTGCCGAGGCTGCTCGAGCTGCTCGCCCGCGCGCGCCGCGACGGGCTCGTCGCGGTGATCGAGGACGACGTCCGCCTCTCCGACAACCTCTGCGAGGCGCTGCGGGGCCACGGCTTCGCGGCGGTCACCGCGGCGTCGGTGCTCGAGACCGAGCGGCTCGGGCCGGTGCAGCCCTTCTGCGCCCTCGTCGACCTGCGCCTGCCGGGGGGGCCGGACGGCGAGGCGATGCGCCGCCTCGCCCGCAAGTATCCGGGCTTGCCCATGGTGGTCGTCACGGGCTACGCCGAGGAGGTGCCCCCCGAGCGCCACGAGGCCCTCTTCACGAAGCCGTTCGACACGGCCGCGCTCCTCGCCGCGATCGAGCGGCTCCACGGCGTGCGCGGGGGCGCCGGCCGATGAAGAAGGACGTCCCGAAGAAGGCCCGCATCCTCGTCGTCGACGACAACACGGCCCTCGTCGAGAACCTGTCGGAGATCCTGGAGGCGGCCGGGTACCACGTGCGCGGCGCGGGCACCTGCGCCGCCGCGCTGCACCACGCCCGCGAGGGGTTCGACGTCGCCCTCGTGGACCTGCGGCTGCCCGACGGCGACGGCACGGCCCTCGCGCCGCAGCTCAAGGACACCTCCCCCGACGGCGAGGTGGTGCTCCTCACCGGGTTCGCCACCCTGGAGTCCGCGGTCGCCGCGGTGCGTGCGGGCGCCTGCGCCTACCTCGTGAAGCCCTGCGCGACGCAGGAGCTGCTCGTCACGGTGGAGCAGGCGATGCGCCAGGTCCGGCTCCACGCCGAGAAGCGGAACCTCTCGCGCCGCGCCCAGATGGCGGAGAAGCTGGCCGCCGTCGGGACCATGACGGCCGGGCTCTCCCACGAGATCCGCAACCCGCTCAACGCCGCCGCGCTCCAGCTGTCCGTCCTCGAGCGGCGCATCCACCGGCTCTCCCGCGAGGCGCAGCCGGCGCTGCTCGAGCCGCTCACGCTCGTGAAGGACGAGATCCGCCGGCTCGACCACATCCTCGAGGACTTCCTGCAGTTCGCGCGGCCCCGCGAGTTCGTCGCGAAGCCCGTGGACGTGGTCGCCGTCGTGACCAAGGTCTTCGACCTGCTCGGCGGCGAGGCCGAGCGGCACGGGGTGCGGCTCGAGCGCGAGCTCGAGACCGTCCCGGCCGTGGCGGGGGACGAGGAGCGGCTGCGGCAGGTGCTCGTGAACCTCGGCCTGAACGCCCTCGACGCGGCGCGGCCCGGCGGCCTCGTGCGCGTGTCCTGCCGGACCGTGCCGCCCGCGCCGGATCTCCCCGGCGCGGGGACGCAGGTCGCGATCCTGGTGGACGACGACGGCGCGGGCGTCCCCGCCGACGCCCGCGACCGCATCTTCGAGCCGTTCTTCACCACCAAGGCGCAGGGCTCCGGCCTCGGCCTCTCCATCGTCCACGCCATCGTCACCCAGCACGGCGGGCGGATCCGGGTGGAGGAGTCACCCGAGGGCGGAGCGCGGTTCGCGCTCACGCTCCCACAGGCGCTGTGACTCCTCCCGCGGGCGCAGCCCGCGCGCCGGGGACCGCTCGCGAACCCGCGAAGCGGGCGCGAGCGCCCAACTCCTCCTCTACTCGCGCTCCGCCGCCTCCGAGGGCTCGCCCTCTCCGCCCTCTCCGCCCTCCTCGCCCCCGGCCTCGCGGCCGCCGGCGGCGTACTCCTTCAGGCGGTACTGGATCTTGCGGACGCTGATGCCGAGGATCTCGGCCGCGCGGGAGGTCGAGCCACCGACCATCTCGAGCGTGCGCAGGATCGCCTCGCGCTCGATCTCGTACAGCGTCGCCCCGGGGATGAGCGCGCCCGCGGTGCGCTCGCGCGGGCGCGGCCCGCGCAGCGTGGGCGGCAGGTCGTCGGCGGTGAGCTCCGAGGCCTTGCAGAGCACCACGGCGCGCTCCACGACGTTCTCGAGCTCGCGGACGTTGCCCGGCCAGTCGTGGGAGAGGAGCGCGTTCAGGGTCCCCGGCGCGAGGCCGCGGATCTCCTTGCCGTAGGCCTTCGAGTACTTGTCGATGAAGTGCGAGACGAGGGCCGGGATGTCGCCCTTGCGCTGCCGGAGCGGCGGCAGCGTCACCGCCACCACGTTCAGGCGGTAGTAGAGGTCCTCGCGAAACTTGCCCGCCTTCACCTCGGCGGCGAGCTCGCGGTTCGTCGCCGCGACGAGGCGGACGTCGACCTTGATGGTCTGGACGCCGCCCACCCGCTCGAACTCCTTCTGCTGCAGGACGCGCAGGAGCTTGATCTGGAGCGCCGGCGAGATGTCGCCGATCTCGTCGAGGAACAGCGTCCCGCCGTCGGCGAGCTCGAAGCGCCCCTCCTTGCGGCCGATGGCGCCGGTGAAGGCTCCCTTCTCGTGGCCGAAGAGCTCGGACTCGAGGAGCGTCTCGGAGAGCGCGGCGCAGTTCACCTTGATGAAGGGCTTGTCGGCGCGAGGCGACTCCTCGTGGAGGGCCTGCGCGATGAGCTCCTTGCCGGTGCCTGACTCTCCCAGGATGAGGACCGTCGCGCGCGTCGGGGCGGCGCGCTTCACCACCTCGTAGACCGCCTGCAGCTCCGGCGCGTCGCCGACGATGTTGTGGAAGCGGTAGCGCTCGCGGACCCGCTCGCGGAGGTTCGCCGTGTCGCGCTGCAGGCGCAGCTTCTCGAGCGCCTTCTCGATCACGACGATGACCGCGTTCACGTCGAGCGGCTTCACGAGGTAGTTCTCGGCGCCCGCCCTCATCGCCTCGACCGCCGTCTCGACGCTCGCGAACGCGGTCATCATGACGAAGACCGCGTCCGATCCTTGCTCCCTCGCGCGCTTGAGGAGCGTGATGCCGTCCAGGCGCGGCATCCGGACGTCGGCGAGCACGGCCGCCGGCGCGAAGCCGGGGAGCAGCGTGAGCGCCTCCTCCCCGTCTGCCGCCTCGGCGACCTCGTACCCCTCCTCGACCAGGATCGTCCGCAGCGCGACGCGAGCGTTCTGCTCGTCGTCGACGACGAGGATCCGCTCCTTGCCCGACCGGGTACCGGAATTTGGAATGGTCATGCCCTCTTGCCTTGATCGGCGTGCGCAAACGCTGCGGAACGCCGCAGGTTATGCACGATTCCGACCCGCAGGTAAAGCCCAAGCTACCCGATGAACGCGCGGCCGGGCGGGAAAATCCGCCGGCGGGACGCGGAGGTTGCTTCGCCGTGTCAGCCGGGGCGCTCGGTCCGGGCCTCTCGCTCGATCCGCCCCAGGCGGTCGTAGGGGCGCCACCGGAAGCGCGCCCCGAGCGACTCCGCCGCCGAGCGGCACGCCGCCTCCTCCAGCCCCGGCAGGGCCACCGCGCTCGCCGCCACGTCCGGGATCCGCCCGACGCAGCCCCGGACGAAGTCCTTCACCGCCGCGTACGCGGCCTCCCCGTACCGGCTCGGGCAGTGCCGCGCATAGGTCGCGGCGTCCGCGGCGTTGAGCGAGACCGAGACGGCGTCGACCCCCGCCTCCGCGAGCAGCGCGGGGACGTCCTTCCCCTCCCGCAGCGACGCGAGGCCGTCGGTGTCGACCCGGACGCGCGCCACCCCCGCCGCCTTGAGGCGCCGGACGAGCTCGAGCAGCACGTCGAGCCGGCGCGTCGGCTCGCCGAGGCCGGTGAAGACGACCTCGGAGCGGCCCTCGAGCCCCGCCCGGCGCGCCGCGCTCCAGACCTCGTCCAGCGAGGGGTTTCGCGCGAGCCGCAGGTCGAAGCCGCCGACGACCCAGTCGTCGTCGCGGATCTTCGGGCAGAAGGTGCACGCGAGCGTGCAGGCGCTCGTGAGGTTCAGGTAGAGCGCGTCGCCGAGGGCGTAGGCGAGCACCGGCTCGCCGGAGCTGCGGAGGTCGGGCGTCACGGGCGCCCGGTGTCTATCAGGAGCGCCGGGCGCGGGCCAGCGCCGAGGCGGCGCCCGCCGGCGTCAGTCGGCGGCCTGGGCGTGGCCGCTGCACGCGAGGCAGTAGCGCGCCTCCGGGATGGCCCGGAGCCGCTGGAGACCCATGGGTCCGCCGCAGTTGAGGCACGTGCCGTAGCGCCCCTCGCGGATCCGCTCGAGCGCGGCGTCTATCTCGGCGAGCTCGCGGCGGACGACGTCGCTGCGCGGCTCCGGGGCCGCCTCGTAGTCCGTCCAGCGCGCCGCGGGATCGCCGAGGGGCGCGGGCATCACGTCCGCGATGGATCGGCGCCGCCGCAGCAGCACCTCGCGGGCCTCGGCCTCGAGACGACTCATGCCGGCGCGGTCTTTCACGAGGCGTGCCCGCGGAAAACTCCGTCATTCCCGCGTCTTCCCCTGCCAGAGTTGCAGGCCGCCACACCGGAGGCGCACGCCTTGCGCACGCGCCCCGCCCTTCCGGGGCGCCGCGCGAGGCGGAGCGGGTCAGTGCCGCGCC
This sequence comes from uncultured delta proteobacterium, assembly GCA_963737085.1. Classification (GTDB taxonomy): domain Bacteria; phylum Myxococcota; class Myxococcia; order Myxococcales; family Anaeromyxobacteraceae; genus Anaeromyxobacter. The sequence continues at coordinate 446,654 of CAVTRR010000008.1, read as the reverse complement.
GGCCGGCGCGCGTGGCGGTGGGCGTGGTCGCAGTGCGGGCGGGGGCGCGCGACGCCGGCCCGCGCGAGCTCCGCCTCGCTCATCGTCCCGAGGATGAGCCCCCCGAGCGCCACGGGCAGGCACCCGACGCCGCACTCCCGCATCGTCAGCGCGGCCGACTCGATGGGCGCGTCGGGCCGCACCGTGAGGACGGGCACGCTCATCCGCTCGGAGACGGCCTCGCCCTGGCGGGCGCCGCGCAGATCGCAGGCGCACAGGATCCCGACGAGCGTCTCCTCGTCGACGACGAGCACGTGCTCCGCGCCGGTACGGCGCACGAGCGCCCTCGCCTCGGCGAGCGACGCGTCGGGCGCGACCGCGACCATGGAGCGGTTCATCGCCTCGACCACGAGCGTCATGGCGCACCTCCTCCCCGCGCCGCTCGCCCCGCTACAGCGGGACGGACTCGCGCGAGGTCCTGGACGGCACCCGGAGCGTCAGCACCGGGCAGGTGGAGCGGCGCAGGACGGCCTCCGCGACGCTCCCGATGAGGAGTCGCGAGAGCCCCGTGCGCCCGTGCGTCCCCATCACGATCAGATCCGCCCCTCCGTCCTTGGCGATCGACAGGATCGTGTCCGACGGCTCGCCCGCCTCGACGCGGACGCTGAGCTGCTTCGGCCGCGCGGCGCCCTTCGCGAGGAAGCGCTCCACCTCGCGCTGCACCTCGCCGCGCGTCTGCTCCCAGCCCGGCTGTCCCGGGGCGACCGGCAGGAGCGCGAGCGTGTCGGGGCCGACGTAGCCCGGCGGCTCCCACACGTGCAGCACCTCGAGCTCGGCGCCGAGCCGGCCCGCGAGGAACGTCGCGTACTCGAGCGCGGCCCGGGAGGACGGCGAGAAGTCGATGGGCACGAGGACGCGGGTCACCGCCGGCACGGGCACCTCCACCTCCACGGACGGCTCCATTGTAGCAGCGGCGGCCGCGGCCGGGAGCGTGCGACCCGCGCGGGCGTGCGCGCCCGCGCCACCGCGGCGGCGCGCGTCAGCGCCGCTCGACCGCCCGCGACACGACGGCGTAGCCGAGCGCCAGCGCGATGGCGGCCGGCAGCAGCCACGCCGCGGCGCGGTGCCCGAGGACGTCGAGCCGATCCGCGGCGAAGAGCAGCACCCAGCGCCCGGCGCGGTGCTCCGGGACGCCGTAGGCCGCGCGGCGGACGGCGCCGGCCACGCCGTGCGCCGGCTGCGCCGTGCCGAACACGGGCGTCGCCGCGCGGAGCCCGGATCGGGCGAGCAGCGCCACCCCGCGCTGCTGGGCCGGGCGCTCCCAGTGCGCCCCGGCGGCGGGCGCCGGGAGGGAGGCCCGTGGCACGCCCGGCCGCGCGGCGGGATCCGCGTCGCTCCCCCTCCCCACCTGCCGGCCCGCGTCCGTCGGCTCGTGCATCGAGACCCCCTCACCCCTGCGGCAGGAGGACGGCCTTCACGCAGCCGTCCTCCTTGCGATCGAAGATCGCGTAGGCGCGCGGCGCGTGCTCGAGCGGGAAGCGGTGCGTGATGAGGCTCCGCGCGTCGAGCCGGCCCGCGCGCACGTGCTCGAGCAGCTTCGGCATGTACCGCTTCACGTTGGCCTGCCCCATGCGGAAGGTGAGCCCCTTGTTCATCGCGACGCCGAGCGGCACGAGGTTCGCCGGCGGGCCGTAGACCCCGACGATCGAGACGGTCCCGCCCTTGCGCACCGCGTGGATCGCCCACGCGAGCGCGACCGCCGAGCCGGCCACGAGCTTGAGCTTCACGCCGAGGAGGGTCTGCACCGCCGACCCGCGCGCCTCGAGCCCCACCGCGTCGACGCACACGTCCGGCCCGCGCCCGCCGGTCAGCTCCTTCAGGACGGGCACCGGGTCGGGCTCGGCGCGGAGATCCACGGTCTCGGCGCCCGCCCAGCGCTCCGCGAAGCGCAGGCGCGCCTCCACCCGGTCGATCGCGACGACCCGGGCGGCGCCGAGGAGCAGCGCCGAGCGCGCGGCGGCGAGCCCCACCGGCCCGCAGCCGAACACCGCGACCGTGTCGCCCTCCCGGACGCCGCCCATCTCCGCGGCCTGGTAGCCGGTGGGCAGGACGTCGGTGAGGAGCAGGACGTCCTCGTCCTCCAGGTCGTCGGGGATCCTCATCGGGCCGACGTCGGCGAACGGCACGCGCACGTACTCCGCCTGCCCGCCGTCGTAGCCGCCGGTCGTGTGCGAGTAGCCGTAGACGCCGGAGGCGAGCCCGTTCGATGGGTTCGACGACTCGCAGTCGCCGAACAGCCCGCGGCTGCAGAAGAAGCAGGTGCCGCAGGAGATGTTGAACGGCACCGCCACCCGGTCGCCCGCCTTGAGGCTCCTCACCGAGGAGCCCACCTCCCGCACGACCCCGGTGAACTCGTGCCCGAACGTCGTCCCGACCCGCGTGTCGGGGACGAGGCCGTGGAAGAGGTGGAGGTCCGAGCCGCAGATCGCGGCGCGCGTCACCTGGAGGATCACGTCGTCGGGGTGCTCGATGCGCGGGTAGGGCTTGTCCCTCACCCGGACGCGGAACGGTCCCTCGTAGACGAGCGCGCGCACCGACAGCCTCCCCCTCCAAAGTTTCGGCGGGGCGGCGCGAGGCGCAAACGCGGGCCGGCCCCTCAGCCGGCGGGCGCGCGGACGAGGTCCGCGCCCGCGGCGAGGCGCACGCCCGCCCGGGCGAGGAGCGCGTCCACCTCCGCCCGGCGCTCCGGGAAGACCGCGCGCGTGAGGTCGTCGAGGACCACGACCTCGAAGCCCTCCGCCGCCGCGTCCACCGCCGTCGCCCGCACGCAGAAGTCGCGGGCGAGGCCGCAGACGAGCACCCGCCGGACGCCGCGGGCGGCGAGCCACGCGCCGAGGCCGGTCGTGGGGCGCCGGCCGTCCGGCCCGACGTTCTCGCGAAAGGCGCTGTACGAGTCCACCTCCCGGCGCGTCCCCTTGCGCAGCACGAGCGTCACCGCGGCGTCCGGCAGGCGCGGGTGGAGCGCCGCGCCGGGGGTGCCGGCCACGCAGTGATCGGGCCAGAGCTCCTGCGGCCCCTGCGGCAGCGCGGCGGTCTCGAACGGCCGCGCGCCGGGGTGGGCGGAGGCGAAGGAGACGTGGCCGGGAGGGTGCCAGTCCTGCGTCGCGACCACCGTCCCGAAGGCGGGGGCGAGGCCCGCGATGGGGCCCACCACGGCGTCCGCGCCCGCCACGGCGAGCGCGCCACCCGGCAGGAAGTCGTGCTGCAGGTCCACGACGAGGAGCGCGTCCTTCTCTCGGTCGATCGGCACGGGAAAGCCTCCTCCGCTCCATGTAACCGGCCGTTGTCCAAACGACCGGGCTGAGCTAGCTTGCGCGCACCATGGACAAGATCTGGGTGAAGGACGTCAAGGAGGGAGACCGCCCGAAGAGCGTCTTCCTCGTCGCCCGCAAGGCGACCCCCACGGCGAAGAGCGGGAAGACGTACCTCGCCGTCACGTTCCAGGACAAGACGGGGGAGCTCGAGGGCCGCGCCTTCGACCGCGTCGACGAGCTCGCGGCGACCTTCGCCGAGAAGGACTACGTCGAGATCGAGGGCATCGTCGGGACGTTCCAGGGGCGCCCCCAGATCCGGATCGAGTCGCTCGCGAAGCTCGAGGCCGCGCCCGCGCCCGAGGACGCCGCGGAGTTCGTCTTCGTCCCGCCGCCCGAGGTGAAGAAGCCCGAGAAGCCCGGCGCCGGGGAGGCCGAGGACGCGCTCTGGAAGGAGCTGCTCGCCCTCGTCGACGCCATCGCGGACAAGCACGTGAAGGAGCTCGTGCAGGCGTTCGTGCAGGACGAGGACGTCGCCGCCCGCCTGCGCCGCTCCGCCGCCGCCAAGAGCGTGCACCACGCCTACGCGGGCGGGCTCCTCGAGCACACCGTCTCGTGCCTCAAGCTCGCCCACCGGCTCGCCGACCACTACCCGCAGGTCGACCGCGACCTGCTCGTGGCGGGCGCGTTCTTCCACGACCTCGGCAAGGTGCGCGAGCTCATGGGCGAGCGCGGCGTGGAGTACACCGACGAGGGGAAGCTCGTCGGCCACCTCGTCATGGCCGCCCAGTGGATCCACGACAAGGCGCGCCGGATCGGCGCCCCGCGCGACCTCGAGCACCACATCGTGCACCTCGTGCTCGCGCACCACGGCCGCCTCGAGTACGGCTCGCCGAAGGTGCCGCTCACGCTCGAGGCGCTCCTCACCCACTACATCGACGAGCTCGACAGCCGCGTGAACTCCTGGCTCAACCTCATGGGCCGCGAGGGCGGGTCGAAGCGCTGGACGAGCTCGGACAACGTGCACGAGCAGCCCATCTGGCGCGGCGCGCTCCCCACCGCGCAGGTCGAGAAGAAGGGGCCGCCCGCGGAGCTCCTCACCCCCGTCATCTACGTGCCGCGCCCCGAGGGGCGGGGCGGAGCCCAGGGGCCGAAGAAGCCGAAGGAGCGGCGCCGTCCGGAGCCGCGGCCGCAGGCGGTCGCCGGCGAGGCGAAGCCCGCCGTGGAGGGCGGCGCCCCCGCCGCCGAGGCGCGTCCGGAGGGCGCGCCGCCGCCCGCGCGAGAGGCGCGTCAGGAGCGGCCGGATCGCGGTCCGCCGCGCGAGCACCGCGGCCCCGGCGGCTTCGGCGACAAGAAGCGCGGCTACCAGGGACCGCGCCTCCCGGGCGACAAGGGCCCCCACGGCCGCCCGCCGGAGAAACAGAAGAACCTCACGCACAACCCCTTCGCCGCCCTCGCCGCCAAGCTCGAGGAGGCCGGCGGGAAGGCCGAGGCGCAGCCCGAGCCCCAGGAGGCCTCCCCCGCGAGCGAGGCGCCCCCGCCGCCTCCTCCCGAACCCACGCCCGCTCCGGCCGAGGGCGCCGCCCCCGCCGAGGCCTCCCCCGCCGTCGAGCCGAAGCCGGCCGAGTAGCGCCGCTCCCGTCCGCCCGTCCCCTCCCGGGTCGCGGGCCGTCCCCGCCGGCCCCCGCGCGCCGCGGCGGGCGCGGCGGAGCGCGCCCGCGGTGACGGCGGCCCGCCGGGCCACGTACAATCGCGGCCCGGGGCGGCGCCCGCCCCTCGAGCCCGCTCGCCATGGTCCCCTTCGGCCGCACCGCCGCGATCTTCGACGTCGACGACTCGCTCCTCGACGGCAACGCCGGCACGATCTTCACCTGGTACCTCTACAGCGAGAAGCTCATGAGGCCGGAGATGCGCTCCCGCATCCCGCGCACCATCTACGAGTACGCGCGGCACCGGCTCACCGAGCAGGACATGGTCGAGGTGGGCTCGCGCTCCCAGCAGGGCCTCTACGCCGACGCGCTCAGGGTCCACGCGCACGCCTGCTTCGAGCGCCACCTGCGCAAGCGCATCACCTCCGGCGGCATCCGGCAGATCCGCAAGCACCTCCTCTCCGGCCACTTCGTGGCGATCGCCTCGGGCTCACCGCAGGCCATCGTGGACGAGATCGGCCGGCACCTCCGGGTCCACGCCGCCCTCGGCACGCGCACGCGGATCGTGGACGGCAAGGCGACCGACCAGATCGTGCCGCCGGTCGTCTTCAAGGAGGGCAAGCGCGCCGCGGTGGAGGCGCTCGCGGAGAAGCTCGACCTCGACCTCGGCAAGAGCTTCCTCTACTCCGACTCCGCGGCGGACGTGCCGCTCTTCGAGGAGATCGGGAACCCGGTGGTGGTGAACCCGAAGGCGCCCTTCCGCGACGTGGCGCGCCGGCGCGGCTGGGAGGTGCTCGAGTGGAAGGAGCGCAACCGCCCCGGCGCGGAGCCCGACCTCGCCGACGAGTGGGGGAGCTGGGGCGGGTAGCCGGCCTCAGGCGCGGCGCGGCTCGGCGACGACCTCGCGGTAGATCGCGAGCGTCCGCGCGGCCATCGCCTCGACCCCGAACTCCCCGAGGTGCCGGGTGGCGCCCTCCACGAGCCGGGCGCGCAGCGCGGGCTCCCGCAGCACGCGCGCCACGCCCGCCGCCAGCGCGGCCGCGTCGCCCGCGGCGCAGAGGAGCCCGGTCTCGCCGTCCACCACGATCTCGGGGATGCCCCCCACCGCCGTCGCGACCACCGGGACGCGGCAGGCGAAGGCGTCGAGGAGCGACGAGCCGAGCCCCTCCTCCCGCGACGTGAAGAGGAACGCGTCCAGCTCCGGGAGGATCTCCGGGACGTCGGCGCGGAAGCCGGCGAGGAGGACGCGCCCCTCGAGCCCGCGCGCGCGGACGTGGGCGGCGAGCTCTTCCCGGAGCGGCCCGTCGCCGATCGCGACGAAGCGGGCGTCGAGCCCCGAGGCGAGGACCCGGGCAGCGGCCTCGACGAAGGTGCGGTGGTCCTTGTGCGGGGCGAGCGCGGCGACGTTGCCGACGAGCGGCACCCCGGGCGGGACGCCCAGCTCGCGCCGCAGGCGGCCGTCCGGACGGGCGCGCGCGAAGCGCGCCACGTCGGTCGCGCTGTGGACCACCCGCAGGCGCGAGGGATCGCGCAGGTCGGGGCGGAGGACCTCGGCGATCGCCCGCGAGACGCAGAGGATCCGGCGGACCGCGGGGTGATCGTACTTCCAGCGCGTGAACGCCCCGCGGCCGATCCGGAAGTCGACGCGCCGGTGGACCACGAGGGGGACGCGCAGGCCGAAGAGCGAGGCGCCGAGGACCGCGGCGGTGTGCCCGTGCGGATCGTGGGCGTGCACCAGCGCCGCGCCGGCGCCGCCGGCGGCGCGGGCGAGGGCGCGGGCGAAGAGCGGATCGACGGCAGCCCTCCGGCGCAGCGCGAGGTGGGGCAGCCCGCGCTCGCGGCAGGCGCGCTCCACCTCCGACCCCGGCGGGCTCACCACGAGCTGCGGGACGCCCGCGGCCTGCACCCGCTCGGCGAGGTACACGAGCTGCTGCTCGCCGCCGCGCCAGGAGCGCGGCGTCGAGACGTGCACGATGGTGCCGAGGGCGCCGCTCACCCGCGCTCCCGCGCGAGCCGCCGGAGCTTCTCGTACTTGAGCCAGGAGGCGTAGGCGGAGAGCCGGCACACGTCCCAGCCCGCCCGCCCGTCGAGGAACCCGGCCGAGAGCACGTAACGCCGGACGAAGGCCGCCGCGGGCGCGACGAACCGCTTCCAGGCGTGCCCGCCCTTCCCCTCGCGCAGGAGCCGCTCGGCGGCGAGGGTCGTGTACCGCTCGATGGTCCTGAGGTGCTGCGTGCGGTCCACGATCGTGTAGTGAAGCAGGTCGCCCGGGAGCCGCTCCACGCGCGCCCCGGGGACGACCTCCGCGACCTCGTGGACGGCCGCGTCGGTCCAGCGCGCCGCCCCCTTGCGCCACAGCCGCACCTTGCGGTCCGGGTACCAGCCGGAGTGGCGCAGGAAGCGATCGCAGTAGAAGTTGAGCCGGTTCATCGCGTAGGCGTCGGCCCGCGGCCCGGCCTCCCCGAGCCGGAGGAGCGAGGCCCGCAGCTCGTCCGAGAGGGCCTCGTCGGCGTCGAGCGAGAGCACCCAGTCGTGCGTCGCGCGCTCCACCGCGACGTTCTTCTGCGGGCCGTAGCCGAGCCAGGGCTGGTGGACGAAGACCGCGCCGGCGGCCCGGGCGATCCGCTCGGTGCCGTCCGTCGAGCCCGAGTCCACGACGACCACCTCGTCGGCGACGCCCCGGAGCGACTCGAGGCAGCGCCCGAGGTTCCGCTCCTCGTCGAGCGTGATGATGGCCGCCGAGATCTTCACGCGCCGGTGATGCCCGAGTCACCCGCGCGCGTCAAGGCGGCGGCGCCATCAGGCGAGCCGGAACAGCCGCCTCACGTTCGCGGTGGTGACCTCGGCGACCTCCTCGGGCGACGCGCCCCACAGCTCGGCCACCTGGCGCGCGGTCTCGACGACGAAGGCGGGCTCGTTCCGCCTGCCGCGGTGCGGGACGGGGGCGAGGAACGGGCAGTCGGTCTCGACGAGGAGCCGGTCGCGCGGCACGATCCGCACCGCCTCGCGGATCGCGCCCGCGGTCTTGAAGGTGACGACGCCCGCGACCGAGACGTGGAGCCCGAGGTCGAGGTAGGCGCGCGCCGCCGCGGCGTCGCCGGTGAAGCAGTGGACGACGCCCCCCGCCGCCGGCAGCCCTTCCTCGCGCAGCACGCGCGCGCAGGCCTCGTCGGCCTCGCGCACGTGGATCACCACGGGCTTCGCCGCGGCCCTCGCGATGGCGAGCGAGCGCCGGAAGGAGGCCTCCTGGATCGGGCGGGGCGAGTGGTCGTAGTGGAAGTCGAGCCCGGTCTCCCCGACCGCCACCACGCGGGGGTCCGTCGCGAGCGTCTCGTGGAGCGCCCAGTCCGCCTCCGGGACGCGGGCGCACTCGTGCGGGTGCACCCCCACCGTCGCCGCGAAGAGGCCCGGGTCGCGCGCGGCGAGGTCGAGCGCGCCCCCGAAGCTCCCCGGAGCGCGCCAGAGGCCGATGCAGACGATCCGCTCCAGCCCGGCGGCGCGGGCCCGGGCGACCACCGCGTCGAGGTCCTCGGCGTAGTCCTCGGAGTCGAGGTGGGCGTGCGAGTCGATGAGTCCCATCGTGCGATCCGTGCCGACCTCGACCTCGACCTCGACCTCGCGACCTCGACCCCGACCCCGACCTCGACCCCGACCCCGACCCCGAGCCCGAGCCCTACTTCACCCGCGTCCCCGGCGCGATCGCGTCGCTCACCGTCACGACGTGCAGGTTCGGCGCCTCGCCGGCGGCGAGGAGCATGCCGTGCGAGGTGATGCCGCGGAGCGGCCGCGGCGCGAGGTTCGCGACGACGACGATCCGCTTCCCCACGAGGGCGGCGGGATCCGGGTAGGCCTGCGCGATGCCCGCGACGATCGTGCGCGGCTCGGCCTCGCCGACGTCCACGGAGAGCTTCAGGAGCTTGTCCGCCTTCTCCACCTTCTCGGCGGTCCGCACCACGCCGACGCGCAGCTCCACCTTCGCGAACTCGTCGTACGCGATCACGCCCGGCGGCGGGGGCGGCGCGGCCTTGGCGCTCGCCTTCGTGGCGGTCTCGGCGGGGCTCGGCGCCTTGGAGACCTTCGGCGCCTCCTTCGCGTCCGCCGGCGCGACGATGAGCTTCTCGACCTGCTTCGGGTCGACCGGCAGGATGGCGGGCGGCTTCGCCGTGAAGCGCACGGGCCGCCCGTCGAACGGGGTGAAGCCCTCCGGCCAGGCGAGCGGGACGCCGCCGAGCGCGCCGGCGAGGCCCGCCGCGAACCGCGGCATCACGGGCGCGAGCATCACCGCGATCGCGTGGAGCGTCTTCGCGAGGTCGTACAGGAGCGCCTGCGTCTCCGGCGCGCCCGGACGTCTCCCAGGGCTTGTTGTCCTGGACCGCCTTGTTCGCGACGTCGGCGAGATCGTTCACCGCGCGCACCGCCGCGCGGTACTCGAGGTCCTGGAACGCCGCCCGCGCGGTGGCGAGCGCGGTCGCCACCGCCGCCCGGTCGAAGCGCGGCGTGCCCCCGGCCGCGGCCGTCCCGAGCTCGCCGAGCTTCGCGACGGGCGAGTGGACGCGCGCGGCGAGGTTCGCGATCCGCTTCTGCAGGTCGGCGTTGACGCGGTTCCGGAACTCCTCGAGCGAGAGGTCGATGTCGAAGATGCCCGGCGAGAGGTTCGACGCGTAGAAGTAGCGGAGCAGCTCCGGGTCGAGGCCGGAGTCGAGGTAGGTCTTCCCCGTGACGAACGTGCCGCGCGACTTCGACATCTTCTCCCCGTTCACGGTGAGGTGGCCGTGGACGGGCATGCGGTCCGGGCGCTTCAGCCCCGTGGCCCAGAGCATCGCCGGCCAGAAGACCGCGTGGAAGCGGAGGATGTCCTTCCCGATGAAGTGCTCGAGGCGCGCCGCCCGCCCGTCGTCGGCGAGGTACCGCCGCTCGAAGTCGGCGGGGGAGAGCCGCCCGTCCGCGGGAGCCTCGTCCTTGAAGTAGTGCTCGGCGCTCGAGAGGTAGCCGATGGGCGCGTCCACCCAGACGTAGAGGTACTTCCCCGCGAACTCCGGGTCGTTCACGGGGAACCCGAAGTACGGCTCGTCCCGCGTGATGCACCAGTCCTGGAGGTCGGCGAGCCAGCCCCTCACCTGCTCGCGCACCGACGCGACGAGGTGCCCCTCGGCGTTCACCCACCGCTCGATGACCGCGAACACCTCCGGCTTGCGGAGGTTCACGTACGCGTGGTCGGACGAGCGGACCACCGGCGGCGTCCGGCAGATGGCGCAGTACGGGCTCTTCAGCTCCCGTGGGTCGTACGTCGTGCCGCAGCTCTCGCAGACGTCCCCGTACTGGTCGGGCGTGCCGCACTTCGGGCAGGTGCCCTTCACGAAGCGGTCGGGCAGGAAGCGCCGGTCCACCTCGCAGTAGAGCTGCTCGACGGACTTCTTGTAGATGAGCCCCTTCGCCTTGAGCGCGTCGTAGACGCGGTACGCCCACTTGCGGTTCTCGTCGGAGTCGGTCGTGTAGTAGGTCGAGAACTCCACGCCGAAGCGCTTGAAGTCCTCGTGCTGCTCCTCGCGGTACTTCTCGACGAAGGCCTTGGGCGAGATCCCGGCCTTCGCGGCGTTCACCTCGATGGGCGTGCCGTGCGAGTCGGCGGCGCAGACGTAGGTGACGTCGTCGCCGATGGCCCGGCGGTACCGGACGTAGACGTCGGTCTGGATGTACTCGACGAGGTGGCCGAGGTGGATCGACCCGTTCGCGTAGGGCAGCGCGCTCGTGACGAGGAGACGCTCGCTCAAGGCTGGCTCCTTTCCGGTGTCGCGGCGAGGAGGCCGACGAGGACCCGCTCGAGGCGGATCCGGCCGTCCTGGCCGCTCTTCATGGCGACGTCGGCCTCGGCGAGGCCGGCGAGGGCGTCGAGCAGCTCGCCGCGGGCGAACCGCTGCGACGCCTGGTACTTCATCCAGAACCCGTAGGGCTTCTTCTTCCCGAGCTCGTCCTCGGAGATCGCGGGCAGCACGTCGCGCTGCCAGTCCGCGAAGCTCGCGAGGCGCCGGTCGCCCGCGGCCCTCCGGGCGCGCTCGCGCTCGACGACCAGCCGCCGCACGCTGCCCGCGAGCGAGCCGAGGAGCATGAACGGCGAGGCGCCGTCCTCGACCGAGCGGGCGAGCACGGCGAGCGCGCCCGGGAGGTCCCGGGCCTCGACGGCGTTCCCGAGCGCGAAGAACGGGTCCTCGGCGACGCGCGTCACGATCTCGTCGACGTCCTTCGCGCCGATGACCTTGCGGTCGCCGACGTAGGCCGCGAGCTTCGCGACCTCGGACGCGAGGACGCGCGCGTCGGTGCCGAGGAGGTCCGCGAGCCGGCGCTCCGCCGCGTGGTCCACGCGCTTCCCGGTGCCGGCGAGGAGCGCCTCGAGCACGGGCGCGAGCACGGGGCGCTGGGCGTCCCACGCGCCCTCCATCTCGACCTGGATCGTCACGCGCCGCCCGGCGGCGGCGAGCTTCTTCACGAGCGGGAGCTTCCCGTCCACCTTGCCGGCCGAGATCACGAGCACGTGGCCGGGCGGGAAGCCGCGCGAGAGCGCGGCGTCGAGGGCGGCCGCGTCGTCCTTCGCGACCTTCATCTCGCGCTCGATCGCGTACCGCGCCGCTGCCGTGACGAACGCGGCGTCGAAGACGCCCCGCTCCTCCTCCGTGGTCCAGCCGAACTCCTTCGCGAACCGCTTCTCGAGCTGGCCGGCGAGCTTGGCCGGGTCCTCGCCCTCCTCCGGGACGAGGTCCTCGGGCTTCCAGCCCGCCTTGGCGGCGATGGCGAGGAGCCGCCGCGCGCCCTCGCGCTGTCGCCCCTCCTTCCACATGTCGCGCGCCCGTTCGAACGCGCCGGCGACGTCCTCCTTCGAGGTGAGGAAGGCGGGCTCCTGCACGAGCACCACCTTGCCGCCGCCGAACAGGCCACCCGTCGCGACCTCCGCGGCGATCTCGGCGGGCGAGGTCGCGGCGTCCAGCTCGACGAGGTTCAGCGCGCGCTGCGCCTCCGGCACGAGCACCGCCGCGAGCTCGCGCGCGGCGCGGTGGGAGAGGAAGGCGTCGCCGTCGAGGAGGTAGACGGGCCGGGGCTCCCCCGCCCTCGCCTCGGCGAGGCAGGTCTCGAGCGTCGCGCCCGCCGCCTTCGGCGCCCTAGGGCCGGCCATGGAACCACCCGATGAGCATGGCCTCGAGGGCGAGGACGGGCGCGGCGTTCTGGCGGAGCGCGGCGGCGGTGCGGCGCACCTCGCGGCGGCGGCGGAGCGTCTCCGCGGGCGAGACGGCGCGCGCGACCCGGCCCGTCGCCTCGGAGAGGTCCGCGAGCGCGAGCGACGCCGCCCCGGCCTGGGCCGCCGCGACGTCGCGGAGCCAGACGAGGAGGAGGTCGCACAGCTCGGCGGCCGACTCGCGGTCCTCCCCGCGCTCGCGCGCGAAGGCGAGCCACGCCCCGGCGTCGTCCGGGTCGAGCGCCGCGGCCGCGAGCACCGCGCCCTGCTGGGCGGCGAGGGCCTCGTCGTCGAGGGCGAGGGCGCGCCCCAGCGAGCCGCCCGAGAGGGCCGCCGCGAGCCGCGCCTTGTCCGGCGCGTGCCCGGCGGCCACGAGGCGCGCCGCGATCGCGTCGGCGGGGAGCGGCGCGAACGGGACGCGCAGGCAGCGCGAGCGGATGGTGGGGAGGAGCGCGTCCGGGCTCGAGGCGACGAGCACGAGCGTGGTGTCGTCGGGCGGCTCCTCGAGCGTCTTGAGCAGCGCGTTCTGCGCCTGCGCGTTCATGGCGTCGGCGGGGTCGAGGAGGACGAAGCGGCGCCGCCCCTCGACGCGCCGGAGCGCGAGCCGGTGGTCGACGACGTCGCGCACCTGGTCGACGACGATGTCCTTCGACGGGGAGCGGCCGCCCTTCGGCTCCCAGGTCCCGGCCTTCGCCATGACCCGCTCCTCGGCGAGCACGAGGACGTCCGGGTGGATCCCCTTCTCGATCTTCCGGCAGGGGCCGCACGCGCCGCAGGGGTCCTCCCGGAACCCGGCCTCGCCGGGAGTGCCCCCCTCGCAGTTGGCGGCCTGGGCGAGCAGCCGCGCCGCCCGACCCTTCCCGACGCCCTCCGGGCCGCCGAAAAGGTAGGCGTGGTGGAGCGCGCCGCGCCGCAGCGCGGACCGCAGGGGCGTGAGCGCGCGGTCCTGCGCGATGATCTCCGAGAACGGCATGCGGCGGCGCGGAAGATAGCATAAGGCCGCGCAGCGACGGCCGCTTTGGCGCGTGCGCCGGGGGCCGGCGGCGCGGCCGGGAAGGGCGCCGCGGCGACCTCGGCCGGTCGCCGCGGTGTAGGTCGAGGTGGGCGGGCGAAATGGACTCCCCGCGGGACGCCGGTATCATGGACGGCCGAGTCCCCCGGCTCCGCAGCCCCACGCTCAGCGCAGGTCCGCCCCATGAACATCACGCCCCTCGACATCACCCAGAAGCAGTTCCGCCGCGTCTTCCGCGGGCTCGATCCCGAGGAGGTGGAGGCGTTCCTCGGCCTCGTCGCCCTCGAGTTCGAGACCCTCGTGAAGGACGTGCTCGCGCTGCGCGAGTCGGACCACCGCAAGGGAGAGGACATCGCGGAGTTCAAGAGCCGCGAGCGCGCGCTGCAGGAGACGCTCGTCACGGCGCAGAAGGCCTCGCAGGAGATCCGCGAGTCCGCCCGCAAGGAGGCGGAGATCACCATCTCCGACGCCGAGCTGCAGGCGGAGAAGATCGTCCAGGGCGCCCACTCCCGCTTCCTCAGGATCGTGGACGACATCAACGAGCTGAAGCGCCAGCGCATCCAGTTCGAGACGAACGTCCGGACCCTCGTCGAGAGCCACGTGAAGCTCCTCGACGCCTTCCGCGAGCCGGCCCGCGAGGAGGCCGTGCAGTTCATGCCGCGGAAGCGGGCGATCGAGGAGTAGCGCCCCGGCCGCTAGTGGGCCTCGGCCCACGACCGCCCGTGCCCGACCTCGACGTCGAGCGGCACCTTGAGCGCCGCCGCCGCGGCCATCTCGCGCCGCACGAGCGCCTCGACGGGCTCGAGCTCGCCCTCCCCCACCTCGAGCACGAGCTCGTCGTGGACCTGGAGGAGGAGCCGCGCGTCGCGCTGCTCCGCCGCGATCGCGGCGTGGACCTTCAGCATCGCGACCTTCACGATGTCCGCCGCCGTCCCCTGAATGGGCGTGTTGATGGCGGTGCGCTCCGCCGCCATGCGCAGCGCCGGGTTCCGCGCCGAGATCTCCGGCATGGCCCGCACGCGGCCGTAGAGGGTTCGCGACTCGCCGGTGCGGCGCGCCTCCTCGATGGCGTGATCGATGTAGCCCTTCACGCCGGCGTAGCGCGTGAAGTACCGCTGGATGATGGCGCGCGCCTCGGCGTCGGGCAGGTCGAGCCGCTGGGCCAGGCCGAACGCGGAGAGGCCGTAGGCGATGCCGAAGTTGAGCATCTTCGCGACCCGCCGCATGTCGTGGGTCACGTCGGCGGGCGCCACGCCGTACGTCTCGGCGGCGGTGCGGGTGTGGATGTCCTCGCGATTACGGAACGCCTCGAGGAGCCCCGGGTCGTCGGAGTAGTGCGCGAGGATCCTGAGCTCGATCTGCGAGTAGTCCGCCGAGAGGAGCCGCTTCCCCGGCGGCGCCACGAACGCCGCGCGGATGCGGCGCGACAGCTCGGTGCGCACGGGGATGTTCTGGAGGTTCGGGTCGCTCGAGGAGAGCCGCCCGGTCGCGGCGCCCCCCTGGTTGAAGGTCGTGTGGATGCGGCCGTCGGCGGGGTCGACGAGCTGCGGGAGCGCGTCGACGTAGGTGCCCTTCAGCTTCGAGAGCGCGCGGTGCTCGAGGACGAGGCGCGGCAGCTCGTGCTGCTCGGCGAGCTTCTCGAGGACGTCCTGGTCCGTGGAGGGGCCGGTCTTGAGCCGCTTCAGCACCGGCAGCGAGAGCTCCTCGAAGAGGACGCGCGACAGCTCCCGCGTGGACGCGACGTTGAAGGCGTGACCGGCGGCGGAGTGGATGCGCGCCTCGAGGTCGGCCATGGCCTTGCCGAACTCCTCGCTCATCCCCGACATGGCCGCGCCGTCCACGAGGATGCCGGCCCGCTCCATCTCGAACAGCACCGGCACGAGCGGCCGCTCGATGTCGCGGTAGAGCGGGAGCACCCCCTCCTCCTCCATCGCCCGCTCGAGCGCGGGCGCGAGGTCGAGGAGCGCCGCCGCGCACGGCGCGGCCCACGCCCCCACCCGCTCCACCTCGAGCCCGTCCATCGCGACCCGCTCGGACTTCCGGGCCGCGTCGCCGCCGCTCGGATCGCGGGGCAGCTCGCAGGCGATCCGCTCGCGCGCCACGTCGGCGAGGGCGTGCTCGCGCCGGGTGGGGAGCAGGAGCCGGCTCGCGAGCTCCGTGTCGACGCCCGGGGCGCGCAGCTCGAGGCCGAGCCGCGCGAGGGCGTGCATCGCGCCCTTGCGGTCGTGGACGTGCACGGGCCTGTCGCCCTCGAGGAGCGGGCGCAGCGCCTCGCGCACGGCGTCGAGCGGGAGCTGCGCCGGCGCGCCGAGGAAGTGGTGCGTGAGCGGGACGTAGAACGCCCGCCCCTCCCCGGCCACCGCCAGCCCCACCGCCGCCGCGGTACGCGGGGCGGGACCGGCGAGGATCGGGCGAAGACCGATGGCGGGCGCGGCGCGGAGCGCCTCGGCGGCGGCGGCGAGCGCGGCCGCGTCGAGGATCACCTCGGCCTTCTCCGTGCGCGCGGTCGGCGTCGGCGCGGGCAGGTCCTTGAGGAGCCGCGAGAACTCGAGCTCCGAGAAGAGCGCCCGCACCTTCGGCTCGTCCATCGTGTGCCGGCCGAAGGTGTCCGGGGCGAACGGCAGCTCCATGTCGCACTTCAGCGCGACGAGCCGCTTGTTCATGCGGATCCGCTCGGCGTTCGAGACGATCTTCTCCTTCAGCTTCTCGCCGCCGCGGGAGACGGCCTTCGGGATCTCCTCCGGCCGCCGGAGCAGCTCCTCGACCGAGCCGAAGTGGCGGACGAGCGCCGCGGCGGTCACCTCGCCCACGCCCGGGATGCCGGGGATGTCGTCGATCTTGTCCCCGAGGATGGCCATGTACTCGATCACCTGATCGGGCCGGACGCCGAGCTTCTTCTCGACCTCCCCGGGCCCGGTCCACCCTCCCCGCCCGCTCGCCTCGGCCATCGGGTCGTAGAGCGAGACCTTGCCGTCCACGAGCTGGGCGAAGTCCTTGTCGCCCGTGACCACGACGACGTCCCAGCCCTTCTCCCGTGCCCGGCAGGCGAGCGTGCCGATGACGTCGTCCGCCTCCACCCCCTGCTCCTCGACGATCGGGACGGCGAGCGCCCGCGCGACGTCGCGCACGAGCGGGAACTGGCTCTTGAGGTCGTCGGGCGCCTCCGGCCGGTTCGCCTTGTAGCCGGGGTCGATCTCGTTCCGGAAGCTCTTGCGCCCGGCGTCGAACACGAGGGCGACGTGCGTCGGCGCGTGCTCGCGCAGCGCCTTGAGGAGCATCGTCGTGAACCCGTAGACGGCGTTCGTCGGCACCCCCTTCGTCGTCGAGAGGTGCGGGATCGCGTGGTAGGCGCGGAAGATGAACCCGGAGCCGTCGATGAGGGTCAGCGTCGGCATGCGGCGCTGAACATAACCGATGGGGCTGCGCGCCGCGGACGGTTCTGCGGTCGCGGGGTGAGCGGGGCGCGGTGGCCCCTCTACGCCCGAGAACCTCCGCCTGCTCTGCAGGGTTCACGACGACCTGGCCGCGCGGCTCGTCTACGGGAACGCGTGCTGGATCGATACACGCGCGGACGGCGCGGACCTACCGCAGCAGGCAGCGCACCCGCTCCGAGCAGATGAAGAACTCGTCGCCGTCGGCGATGAGCTTGCGCGAGACCCGCTCGCGGTGGTGCCAGGTGCCGTTGGAGGAGCCGAGGTCCTCCATGAACCAGCCCTCCGGCGTGTGCAGGATCGCCGCGTGCTCGCGCGAGACCTTGCTCGAGTCGAGGACGAGGTCGCAGTGCTTGCCGCGCCCGATGACGAACCGGTCCTTCGCCACCTCGACCGTCGTGCCGTCCTCCCGGACGACGGCGAGCGTGGCGGCGGCCCCGTCGGCCGGGCGCGCCGTCTCGACGGGCGTCGGCTCGCCGATGGCGCGCTCGAGCCGCTCGGCGGCCTCGAGCACCTGCTCGGCCACCGCGCTGCGGGGCGGGTCGTCGGGGAGCCGAGGGGGCGGGAGCGGCGGCACGCCCGCGCGCTCGGCCGCGTCGGGGACGACGAAGCCGTTCACCCGCGCGAACATGTGCATCGCCTGGTTCACGAGCGCGTCGCGGCTCGAGCCCATCTCGCGGGCCATCCGCTCGAAGGCGTCCCACAGGTGATCCGCGACCAGGATCTGCCTCGGAGTCTTCACGCGCGACCTCCGTGCCCGCCCCGCCGCGAGGGCGGCGAGCCTGTTCACCGTAGCAGATGGACGGGCCCGTCCGGAAGCGTGCCGCGGGCACCGCGGCTCGCCGCCGGACGCCTACACCGGGGGTCCGTTCCCCGAGGGCCCGCGCCGCGCGGCGCGGGCGGCCGCCGTCAGCGGAGGAGCCCGACCTGGGGCGGGTTGACGTGGGGGCTCGTGTCGAGCACCAGGTCCGCGGTGTAGGAGACGAGGAAGTGGTAGCCGGCGTCCGCCGCCACGGTCGAGCGGTCGAACGCGATGGCGGCGCTCGGGAGGTACGGCGAGCCCGTGAACGTGGGGTAGAGCGGCGTCTCGCCGCCCGTGGTCCCGGCGGTGAGCGACATGTCGCGCACCGGGCCGGTCTCCGCCCCGGGGTCCACCTCCTCGACGCCGAACCGGAACGCGACCGCCGGGCCGTAGGAGGGCATCACCGCGCCGTAGCGTTCCACGCAGGCGGCCCGGGTCTCGTCCGTCAGGGCGGGGTCGGCGATCGCGCAGTCCTCGTAGGCGTTGTGCACGCGCCGCGCCCTGCGCGCGAGCAGGGCGGGCTCGCAGGCGGCGCGGCAGGCGCCGTCGCACGCCGGCGCCGTGGACAGCGCGCCGTCCCAGTCCACGACCGGGCAGGCCGCCGCGAGACCGTCCTCGTCGCCGGAGGCCGGGTACGCGAGCGTGAACGCCCACTGGTTGGCGTAGACGCCGGGGGAGACCTCGACGTGCACCGGCCGGCCCACGTAGCCGATCGCGAAGCTCGTCGCCACGAACTCGGCCGCGCGGATCGTGGCGGTGAGGCGCGACGCGATCCCGCCCGCGGAGATCGCGTTCTGCAGTGCGGTGAAGCAGTCCGTCCACTCCTGGGGCGCGCCCGCGCCGGGCGCGGACAGGAGCACGGCGCCGCCGGGGTACGCGGCCGCCGGCGGGAGGATCCCGCCGACGGTGGCCTCGAACTCCATCGCGTCCGCGGCGACGGCCGTGCCGGCGGGCGTCCCGGGCGGCTTCGTCCCGGTGCAGCCCGCGATGTTCTTCGCCTTCAGCACGACGAGGTCGCCCGTCCGGATCCCGAACGCGGGGTGGTAGAGCCTCACCGCGTCCGACACGGACGCCGTGCCCGAGCCGGCCTGCAGCGCCAGCCACGGCAGGCCCGAGCCGCCGTCGAGCCCCGCCTCGGCGGTGTGGCCCGTGACGGCAGGCGCGAGGGCCCCCTGGTACATGACCGTGTAGCTCGTCGAGCGGGTCCAGCCGGGCGTGCGGTCGATGGTCTTCACCGCCGTCGCCAGGTCGTCCGCGCCGGCGGTGTTCTTGGCCACGAACGCGCCCGACGCGTCCTGGAACCAGAGCCGCCGCCTGGCCGTGATGGCCGAGTCCGTCGAGGTGTCCACCTCGGCGGGCACCACGGCGGTCGCCCCGAGGGCGGCCAGCGTGGACCCCGACACCGTCAGCGCCTTGAACCGGCCGAGGTCGAGGAAGTAGGCCTTCCCGTTGTCGCTCGCGGCGACGCCCACGGCCGTGGTCGCCTGCTCGAGCCCGGCCGCGAAGACCCGCATGGCGTCGCCCGCGTACTGCGTCAGGTCGCTCGCGGGCGGCACGGCGGGCGGCTGCGCCACCGCGAGGGCGAGCGTCCGGCCCGGGATCTCGATCGGCGCGCGGTACGGCATGCGGCCCGACTCGTCGGCGGGGATCCCGCCCGCCACGGGGTCGAGCGTCACCACCCCGCAGGCGATGCGCCGGTCGAGGCCGCAGCCGGACTCGTCGAGCACGGCGTACACGCGCGCCACCGTGGGCTGGCCCGCGAACGCGTCGCCGTCCTTCGAGGTCGACGTCGAGAGGGGCGCCCGCTCGCGCAGGCGCGCCGCGGCGACGAGCCGGGTGGGGCCGCGAGCGTCGAGCGGCCGCACCGTGGCGAGATCGGGCGAGAGCTCGGCCACGCCAGAGACGCCCGGCACGATCTCGTCGAGGGTGGCCGCGTAGATGGCGGTCTGGACGCCGCCCACGCCCGGATCGTCCGGGGGCGCGGCGAGCGCGATCGGCTGGAAGTCGAGCTGCGCGCTGACCAGCGGCGGGGTGACGACCTCGATGCCGTCCCCCGCGCGCACGTACGTCACGACCGCGACGCGGCGGTCCGACAGCGCCACCGCGAGGCGCGCGGTGTTCGTCGCGGAGGGCAGGGCCGCGAGGGCGAGCACGTCGGCCGTCCCGAGCCCGAGCGCGACGGCGAGGTCGATCGACTGCTCCGGCACCACCTCGTTGGCGACGGTCCAGGTGCGGATGAGCTGCAGCGTCGAGTCGCCGGCGGACACCGCCACGAGGAGGTCCGCCTTGCCGTCGCCGAGGGAGGCCGCGGCGAGCAGGGCCGGCCGCTCCGGCACCGGGACGACGAGGGTGCGGAGCTGGATCGGCGCGAGCACCGCGGTGTCGTCGCCCGCGTCCACGATCGTGAGGTCGTTGCGGCCCGCGTTCGCGATGGCGAGGTAGGGTTTCAGGGTGGCGCCGCCGTCGTCGCGGGTGAGGCCGTTGAAGACCGCGAGCGCGGAGGGCTGCCGGAGAACGCTGGTGACGGCGGGGGCGGTGGCGCTCGTGCACGCGGCGCCGAGCGCGCCGAGGACGACGGCGAGGAGGGCGCGGCGGCTCACGGCGTCACCCCGCTGGAGATCCGGCGCGGCGTGGCCCCGGGGACGATGCAGCCTCCCCCGGCGCTCGCCGGGGCGACGAGGCACGCGGCGGTGGGATCGGCGAGCGGTACGTCGATGGGCGTCACGAAGCTCTCCTGGAACGAGCCGACGTAGAGGCGCGCCACGGTGGTCGCGCTGGGATCCACCGCGAGGCCGAAGGGCGCGTGGCCCACGAGCGGCGCGCCCGTGGGGGGGGTGAGGTCGCCCGGGGGCTGCGTGAGGTCCGCCCCGATCCCGGCGACGGCGCCGGTCTCGTCGTCGTAGATCACCACGCGCCCCGAGTCCGCCGCGAGCGCGGCGACGACGTCCCGCTTCCCGGCGCGCGCCGGCAGCACCACCACGTCGGCGGCGCCGTAGCCGAGGTCCACCTCGTTCACGATCTCGAGGTCGACCTGGCCCGCGAGCGTCTCCCCGAGGTCCGCGACGAGGAGCTTGCCGTCGAAGTCGCCCACGCGGTAGCCCGCGGCCGCGGCGAGCACCGGGTCGTAGACGCGCGCGGTGAGGTAGGCGCGGCGGGTGGGCACGCTCGACGTCGAGAGGGCGATGGCGCGCAGCTCGAGGCCGCTCGGCACCGCGCCGGGCGCGCTCGTGCCGGTGGCGCAGCCGCCGTCCGCGAAGGCCTTGTCGAACCGGCAGGGGCAGAGCTGCTGCGCGTCGTCCGGACAGGGCACCTTGCCGCCGAGGTCCACCCATCGCAGCGAGGTCGCCGCCCCGGTCACGGTGTGCACGACGTAGAGCCGCTCGCGCGCGGCGTCGTACGCGAAGCTCCTCACCTGCCCGAAGTCCTCCAGCACGAGGTGCTGGACGGCGCCGTCCGCCGAGGGATCGAGGGAGAGGTCGACCTGCGTCACGGCCGCGGGGGTGCCGGGGCGCAGGTACCCCACGTACCCGCGGGCGATCCCCGGCCCGCAGGCGACCCCCACGGCGAACGGGTCGAACCGGGTCGGGCCTTCCACGGAGGTCGCGCAGTCGGTGCAGGAGACCGCGCCGGTCGGCGAGACGCGGAGCTGGTAGAGCAGGTTCGTGCCGCGCACCGGCAGGAGCGCCACGGCGCCGGCGGCCGGCTCCCTGAGCGCGTCGCAGGCGGCGGGCTCCGCCAGGGCGAGCTGGCCGCCGAGGCTGTGGACGTTGAGCGTGCCGAGGAGCGGCGCCGGATCGAGCGCGGGGTCCACCGCGATGACGGAGCCGCCGGTCTCCTCGTCGTAGCGCAGGTCGAAGTTGGACGACGCGACCAGGAGCTTGCCGGACGCGGTCACCGCCATCCCGGTCGGGAAGTAGAAGCGGTCCCCGGGACCGGCGTCGAGCTGCGAGACCTCGCTGCACCCTGCGGCCGCGACGAGCGCGACGAACGCGAGCCTTCTCACCCTTCCTCCTCGCCGGCCCGGTCAGGCCTGCTGCTGCGGGATCTCGGCCTGGATCTTCCTGAAGTCCGCGACGTCCGCGAACAGCGCCGCCACGCGGCGCATGAGGCCGAGGCGGTTCGCGCGGAGCGCGGGCTCGTCGGCCATGACGAGCACGTCGTCGAAGAACTTCGCGACCGCCGGCTCGAGCGTGGCCACGTTGCGGAGCAGGCCGGGGTAGTTCCGCCCCGCCCGCGAGGAGGCCGCCTCGGACTCGACGCGCTCGATCTCGGCGAGCAGCCGCCGCTCGGCGTCGTCGCGGAGCAGCGCCGGATCGACCCGCGCCGCGCCCGTCCCGCCCGCCTTCTCCTGGATGTTCGCGACGCGCTTGAAGGCGACCGCGAGCGGGACGAAGTCCGGGCGCGCCTTCACCTCGGCGAGCGCCTCGAGCCGCCTGCGGGCGTCGACCACGTCGTCGAACCCCGCCGCGAGCACCGCCTCGACGAGGTCGGACGGGAACTCCTCGCCCCACTGCGCCTTGAGCCGGCCGCGCACGAAGTCGAGCACCTGCTCGGCCACGACCGCCCGGTCCTGCGCGAGCTTCACGCCCGCGAGGGCGTTCAGCGTCTCCTCGACGGCCGCGGCGAGCGACAGGTGGTAGCCGCGGTCGAGCAGGATGCGGAGGATGCCGATGGCGGCGCGGCGCAGGCCGAAGGGGTCCGCGGCGCCGGTGGCCTTCTCCCCGACCCCGACGATGCCGACGAGCTGGTGGAGCCGGTCGCCGAGGCCGACGAGCGCGCCGAGGTCGCCGCGCGGCATCTCCGTGGAGGCGCCGATGGGCCGGTAGTGGTCCTCGATGGCGTCCGCCAGCTCGGGCTTCAGCCCCTCGTGGCGCGCGTAGTGCGCGCCCATGATCCCCTGCAGCTCGGGGAACTCGCCCACCATGCCGGTGGTGAGGTCGGTCTTGGCGAGGCGCGCCGCCTCGAGCAGGTCGGGGACGAGCTCGTCCTTGCCCACGGCGCGGGCGAGGGCGGCCGCCACCGCGCCGATGCGGTTCGCGCGGTCGAGCTCGCTGCCGAGCTTCGCCTGGTAGGTGCGCCGCCCGAGCGCCTCGATCCGGTCGCGGAGGGTCTTCTTCTTGTCCTCCTCGAAGAAGAAGCGCGCGTCGGAGAGCCGGGCGCGCAGGACGCGCTCGAAGCCGTGGCGCGCGAGCTTCGGGTCCTTCACCGGGGTGCCGGCCACGGCCACGAAGCGGTTCTTGAGCTTGCCGCCGCCGTCCACCACCGCGAAGTAGCGCTGGTGGCTGCGCATCTCGGAGATGACCACCTCGCGCGGCAGCTCGAGGTTGGACTTCTCGAACTCGCCGGCGATGGCGGTGGGGGTCTCGACGAGGTTCGTCACCTCGTCGACGAGCCCCGGGTTCTCGAGGACGCGCCCGCCGGCGGCCTTCGCCGCCCGCGCGATCTCCTTCTCGACGAGGGCGCGGCGCTCGGCGGGGTCCACCACCACGAACGCCTTGCGGAGCTTCTCGACGTAGTCCTCCGGCGTCCCCTTGAGCGCGATCGCCTTGGGCGCCTTGAAGCGGTGGCCGAAGGTCACCTTGCCCGAGACCACCTCGCCGAAGCGCACCTTCACGGGCTTGCCGCCGTGGAGCGCGACGATCCAGCGCACCGGGCGGGCGAAGGTGACGTCGTCGAAGCGCGAGCGCATCGACTTCCTGAAGCGCACGCCGAGGAGGAGCTTCTCGAGGAGCGCCGGGAGCACCTGCTCGGCCTTCCGGCCCTTCTCCACCTTCGTCACCGCGACCCGCTCGCCCTTCGGCGTCTGGGCGCGCTCGAGGGCGGAGACGTCCACGCCCTGGCTGCGCGCGAAGCCGAGCGCCGCCGGGGTGGGCCTGCCCTCCGCGTCGAAGGCCTGGGTGACGGGCGGGCCGAAGGCCTGGCTCGTCGCGTCCGTCTGCCGGGCGGCGAGGTCGCGCGCCCAGACGGCGAGCCGCCGCGGGGTCCCGACCGCCTTCACCTCGCCGTGGGCGACGCGGGCGTCGTCGAGCGCCTTCGCGAGCTCGCGCTCGAGCTGCTCGAGGGCCTGCGGCACGAAGCCCGCGGGGATCTCCTCCGCGCCGATCTCGAAGAGCAGGTCCGCCATCTAGGCCGCCTTCCCTTCCCGCGCCTCGCGCGCGATCCGCGCCGCCTCGACCGCGGCCTTGCGCTGCGCCGGCGGGAGGAGCGGGAACCCGAGCGCCTCGCGCGAGTCGAGGTACCCCCTCGCGCACTCGTGGGCGAGCGCGCGCACGCGCCCGATGTACGCCGCGCGCTCGGTCACGCTGATGGCCCCGCGGGCGTCCAGGTTGTTGAAGGTGTGGGAGCACTTCAGGCAGTAGTCGTACGCCGGGAGCGGCAGCTTCAGCGCGAGCACCCGCTTGCACTCCGCCTCGTAAATGTCGAAGAGGCCGAAGAGCACCTTCGGGTCCGAGGCGCGGAAGGAGTACTCGCTCATCTCCACCTCGTTCCGGTGGAAGACCTCGCGGTACTTCACGCCCTTCACCCACTCCACGTCGAAGACGTTCTCGACGTCCTGCAGGTACATGGCGATGCGCTCGAGGCCGTAGGTCAGCTCGGCCGCGACCGGCCGCACCTCGAAGCCGCCCGCCTGCTGGAAGTAGGTGTACTGGGTGATCTCCATCCCATCGCACCACACCTCCCAGCCGAGGCCCCAGGCGCCGAGCGTCGGGCTCTCCCAGTCGTCCTCGACGAAGCGGATGTCGTGCTCGAGCGGGTCGATCCCGATCGCCTTCAGCGACCCGAGGTAGAGCTCCTGAACGTCGGGCGGGTTGGGCTTCAGGATCACCTGGAACTGGTGGTGCTGGTACAGGCGGTTCGGGTTCTCGCCGAAGCGACCGTCGGCCGGGCGCCGCGAGGGCTCCACGTACGCCACGTTCCAGGGCTCGGGGCCGAGCACGCGCAGGAACGTGGCGGGGTTCATGGTGCCCGCTCCGACCTCCTGGTCGTAGCCCTGGGCGAGGATGCAGTTCCGGCTCGCCCAGTACGACTGGAGCTTCAAGATCAGATCCTGGAAATACACGCACTTCTCCTGACGTTCGCGCGTCGCGAACTCGGCACGGTAGGGCCCCAAGGCTGCGGTGTCAAACGGAGATCTCGCCCGCGCGCGGCAGCCCCGCGACGGCGCCGACGCGCGTCACGACGCGCGCGGCCACGCGGGTCGCGAACCGCGCGGCGCGCTCCAGCGCGGCGCGGGGGAGCGCCTCGATCGGCCCCGCGCGCGCCAGGACGGAGAGGAGCCCCGCGACGAAGGCGTCACCCGCGCCGGTGGTGTCCACCACCTCCACCCGCTCCGCCGGCACGCGCACCACGTCCCCGCCCCGGCGCAGGAGCGCCCCGTCCTCACCGAGCGTCACGCACGCGAGGGCGACGCCCATCTCCACGAGCCGCGCGGCCGCGCGCTCCGGGTCGGCCTCGCCGGTGCAGAGCGCCGCCTCGTCGGCGGCGACCTTCGCGAGGGTACAGGCGGGGAGGACGTCCGCGCAGAGCCGGCGCAGCGGCGCGACGTCGTCCCAGAGGTGCAGGCGGACGTTCGGGTCGAAGGAGACGCACGCGCCCGCGGCGCGGGCGGCGGCGACCGCCTCGCGGAGCGCGTCCTGCCCGGCGGGCAGCACGTGGGCGGACGAGCCGGCGTGGAGCCAGCGCGCGCGGCGCAGGAGCGCGCGGTCCACGTCGGCGGGGGCGAGGAGCTTGTCCGCGCTCGCCCGCGCGTTCGGCGAGAAGAAGGTGCGGTCCCCGCGCGCGTCGAGGGCGACGAACCAGAGGCCCGTGGGGCGCTCCGGCGCGAAGCGGAGCGCGCACTCCACGCCCTCGGCCGCGAGCCGGCGCGCGAGGAGCCTTCCGAAAGGGTCGTCGCCCACGACCCCCCGGAACGCGACGCGGACCCCGAGGCGGGCGAGCCCGGTCGCGACGTTCGCGGGCGCGCCGCCGGCGCAGACCTCGAACCGCTCGCACTCCTCGAGCGTGCCGCGGCGGTCGGGCAGGAGGTCGACGAGCGCCTCGCCGAGGCAGAGGACGTCGAGATCGCGGGCGGAGTCGGGCACGGGGTCGGGCACGGGGTCGGGCACGGGGTCGAGGTCGAGGTCGAGGTCGGGGTCGGGGTCGGGACTCACTCCCCGAGCATCGCCCCCACCTCCTCGAGGAAGCGCCGCGCCTGGAGCCGCCGGCCGAGGTGGTGCTCGAGGAAGGCGCTGAGCGCGTCGCGCGCCTCGCGCCCGGCCGG
Source organism: uncultured delta proteobacterium (assembly GCA_963737085.1). Taxonomy (GTDB): domain Bacteria; phylum Myxococcota; class Myxococcia; order Myxococcales; family Anaeromyxobacteraceae; genus Anaeromyxobacter. Next base: position 420,985 of record CAVTRR010000008.1, on the reverse strand, counting down.
CGGGGCGAGGGGCTCGCCGGAAGCCGCGGCGAGGCCCCCCCCGGCGAGGCGCGCGAGCGCCGACACCGTGGCGGGCGAGAGCGACGGGGCTCCCGGGGCCGCCGACGAGGCGCAGCCGCCGCACAGCGCCCCACCCTGCCCCGGGTCGAAGCGGATCGCCCGGTCCGGCGGGAGCGGTCCCCCGCAGCGGGCGCAGGCGTCGAGCCTTGGCGCGAGCCCGGCGGCGCGCAGCGCGCCGAGCTCGAAGGCGCGCAGGGCGGCGGGCCGGGCCGGCGCGGCGGCGAGGAGGGCGAGGTAGGCGGCGAGCAGGTCGAAGAGGTCCTCGTGCGGCTCGTGGTCGCGCACGAGCTCCTGCGCGAGCTCGGCGGCGTAGCTCGCGCAGGCGATGCGGGCGAGGTCGCCGCGGATGCCGCCGAAGGCCTCGAGCGGCGAGACCTGGTCGAGGCCGAGGAGGTCCGACGCGGAGCGCTCGCGGACCTCGGCGGCGACGAGCGTGAAGGGCTCGAGCGATCCGCCGAACCTCCGGCGCGACGCGCGCGCGCCGCGCGCGAAGGCCGCCACCTTGCCGCGCTCCCGGGTGAGCAGCGTCACCACCCGGTCCGACTCGCCGGTGTCCACGGTGCGCAGCACGATCCCGGTGAGCTTCGCCCGCCCGCGCACGGCTCACCAGCGCGCGAGGAAGCGGACGCGCCCGCGCTCCCCGCCCTCGAGCGCCACCGCCGGCGCCGGCGCGTGGGCCAGCTCCAGGGCGGCGGCGAAGGCCTCGGCGCAGGAGGCGAGGAGCAGGTCGTCGTAGAGGCCGGCGGGGAACGACAGCGCGACCCGGACGCCGTCGTCGGCGAAGCCCTCCACCGCGAGCGCCGTCCCCCGGTGCCAGTTCGCCCAGCGGCGGTCGGCGAAGCGGACGAGCGCCGCGGGGGAGGCGACCGCAATCAGCACCTCGTAGGCGGGGCGCTCGAACATCGCCCGGTGGCGCGACCGCGCCCAGCCCCGGAACTCCGCCCCGCGCAGCGCGCGCCGGTCGGCGATGGCGTGGACCAGCGCGCCGAGGTGGGCCTCGGGCACCCACTCGCTCGCCACCGGGGGCTCCGCCGCGAGGCGCCGGAGCGGCGGGGGGAGCAGCGGCAGGAGCTCCTCGACGCGCTCTCCGTCGAGCGCGCTGCGCACGAGGGCGCCCTTGGCCTGCGCGGCGGGGTGCGCGTCGAGGCCGCCGGGGAGCCCCGCCAGGTACCGCTCGAGCCCCGCCAGCGCCCCGCCCATCGCCGCCCTCACGATCCCAGGAGCGCCCAGAGCGCCGCGCCGGCCGCCGCGAGCGCGAGCGCCACGGCGAGCGCCGTCGCGACGGGGACGCGGGGGCGGCGCCCGGGCGGCGCCTCGCCGCGGACCGGGCCGGCGGCCTCGTGGAAGCGGAGCACCACCTCGTCGGCGTCGAGCCCGACGGCCTGCGCCCAGGCCCTCAGGTAGCCGACGACGTACGCGCGCGGCGGGATGCGCGCCTCCTCGCCCGACTCGAGCGCCTCGACGACGCCCGGCGCGAGGCGCGTGGCGCGCGTCACCTCGTCGCGGCCGAGCCCGCGCAGCTCGCGCTCGCGCACGAGCCAGCGGCCGAAGCCGGCGAGCCCCTCCCCCGTGGCGACAGGCTCCTTCACGGCTACTCCAGGAGCGACAGGCTGCGGCGGCACTCCTCGCCCTCCGCCGTGCCCTCGCCGAGATCCCTGCAGCGCTCGAACGCCTCGCGCGCGCCGGGGAGGTCGCCCCCCTTCATCCGGGCGAGGCCGAGCTGCAGGTGCGCGTCGGGCACCCGATCGCACCAGCGCGCGTACGCGGAGAGCTCGTCGAGCGCCTCCTTCATGCGGCCCTCGTCGACGAGCACGCGGCCGAGCTCGCGCCGCCCCTTGCAGAAGGTGGGCGCCAGCCCGAGGCAGGTGCGGAGCTCGGCGAGCCCCTCGTCCTTGCGCCCCATCCGGTGGAGGGCGAGCCCCTTGTTGCACCGCGCGACGTAGGGCTCCTTGTACAGCATGTTGTCGAGCGCGGCGTCGAACTCCGCGAGGGCCTCGGGCCAGCGCCCCGTCCGCGCGAGGAGCTGGCCGAGATCGTTGTGCGCCTCGGAGAAGGTGGGACGGAGCTCGATCGCGCGGCGGTAGGCGCGCTCCGCCTCGGCGGTGCGCCCGAAGGCGAGGTCGAGGACGAGCCCCCGGCCGCGGTGCGCCTCCGCGAAGCCGTCGTCGATGGCGAGCGCCGCGTCGAACTCGCGGATGGCGTCGGGCGCGCGGCCGCCGCGGAGCGCCTCGACGCCGAGGTCGTGGTGGATCTCCGCCGTGCGGCGGTCCTTGGAGATGCCGCCGTGGGCGCACGCGAGCGCGGCGGTCGCGGCGAGGAGGAGGGCGTGGGGGCGCATGAGGTCCGGGACCGCCGATCGATCAGAAGGAGGAGAGCAGGCGGGCGACGCGGGCGGCGTCGGTGGCGGCGGGGCGCGCCGCCACGGGGCCCGTCGGGGTGAGGCTGACCGCGGGCGTCTGCGAGAAGAGCGGGATGCGCTTCAGCGTCTCCGCCTGCGCCTCCGGGGAGAGGTTCCGGAAGTTCAGGTTGTCGAGCATGAACCCCATCGACTCGAGGAACTGCAGCGCCTCGACCTCCACGTCGCGGTACTCGTCCACCGTCAGCTGCCGGCGGTCGTGCACGTAGACCACGTTCTCGCCCGTCTTGGGCAGGAAGAGCCCCACGTAGAGCGAGAGCGAGCCGTTCCCGTTGCGGATCCCGCACAGGTGGCCGAACACCTGCTGCGACGCCTTGCCCGGGATCTGGACCTGCGGCTGGTTGATGCTCTCCACGATCGCGACGACCTGCTCACGCGTCGCGGGGACCCAGGTGATGCTCGGCTCGGGCTTGAACGGCACGCCGCCTCCCTCGCGCCCCGCGTCAGCGCGCCTCCAGGACGTACTCCTCCGTGCGATCGTCGAGCTCGGCGGCGGTCCGGACCGTCTCGACGATGGGCACGTCGATCATGACGTGGTCGCCGCCGACGTTCCCCTCCCCGATCACGACCTTCAGCTGGACCTCGCCCCCGTACGCGAGGCGGTCGCCCACGATGTGCTTGGTGGCCGCGAGCGTCACCTTGTTCGCGCCGGGGCGCAGGTACTTGGTGATCTCCATCACGAGCTGCGGCTCGCTCGCCTTCACCTCGCGGATCCACTGCGCGTTGATGAAGATGGCGAGGTCGTACTGCGTGCCCGGGGGCGTGTGCTCGGTGACGAGGAAGTAGCGCCGCGTCAGCCTGCCGCCGGGGGCGGCGGGGGGGCGGGGCTGCTGCGCCGGCGAGGCTCCGGCGCCCGCGGGCGGCGGGGGCCGTGGCGGCTCCGCCGCCGCGCCCTTCACCGCGTAGCCCTTCGCCTCGATGTGCACGTTCCCCCGCTCGTCGATGACGACGGTGCAGTTCTCGAACCGCTGCCCGGTGACCCCGTCGATGTTGACGCCGTTCAGCGTGACGGAGGGCGCGCCCGCCGCGGGCGTCGCCGCGCCGGCGAGGCCCGCCGCGAGGAGGAGTGCAAGTGCTCGCATCCTTTCGACTTCCTAGCCCCGGGCGGCCCGTCGCGTCAAGAACGCGGCCGCCAGGGCGCCGCGCTCCCGCGGAGAGGGACGCGCGGAGGGCCCACCCTATTCCGGCCGCGGCCGGGCCTACACGCCGCGCGCGTCGGGCCCCCAGACCACCTTGTGGACCTGGATCGAGAGCCGCGCGTCGAGGCCCGCGTCGAGGATCCAGCGGGCGAGATCCCTCGGCGCGACCTGCCCCCACGCCGGGGAGAAGAGGACGTGCACGCGCCCCTCGAGCCGGTGCTCGCGCACCACCGCCGCGGACCAGCGGAAGTCCTCCTCGGAGCAGACCACGAACTTCACCTCGTCGTGCGGCGCGAGCCGCTCGAGGTAGGCGAAGTCGGTGGTCGGCTGGCCGGAGGCGGGCGTCTTCACGTCCACGATGCGGATGGCCTCGCGCGGGAGCGCGTCGAGCGGCCGCTGGCCGTGGGTCTCCACCGCCACCTCGTAGCCGCGGCCGAGCAGGTCGCGGGCGAGCTCGGGCAGCTCGCGCTGCAGCGTCGGCTCACCGCCGGTGAGCAGGACGAAGCGCGGCGGGTAGGCCGCCACCTGGGCGAGGATCTCGTCGCGCCCCATCTCGCGGCCGCCGTGGAAGGCGTAGGCGGTGTCGCAGTAGACGCACCGCAGGTCGCAGCCGGTGAAGCGCACGAAGACGCAGGGCCGCCCGGCGCGGGTGCCCTCGCCCTGGATGCTCTGGAAGATCTCCGTCACCCGCATGCCGGGGAGGTGTAACCCATCGCGGCGCGCGGAGCACGCGGGCCGCGCGCCGGCGGCGGCCGGGGCTACTCGCCCTGCGCGACGACCCGCGCGTTCGCGAGCGCCGGGGGCGGCGGCGCGCCGAGGCTCCGGCGCAGGCGGCGCAGCTCGGCGCCGACGCGCCGCGGGTACACCTGGAACCGCGGCGGGATCTCGCCCTCGCGCAGGTAGCCGAGGATGCGGTTCGGCCCGGCGTTGTAGGCCATGAGCGCCACCTCCTCGCGCCCGAAGGCGTCGAGCAGGCGCCGCAGGTAGCGCACGCCCGCCCGGACGTTCGCGACGGGGTCGTGCGGGTCGTCGAAGGCGAGCCCGTGCCGCTCCAGCTCGCGCCGCATCGTCGGCTCGCGCAGCTGCATGAGCCCGCGCGCGCCGCGGCCGGAGAGCGCCGTGCGGTCGTACCCCGACTCCACCTGGATGAGCGCCAGGACCAGGAGCGGATCGATCCGGGCGCCCTCCGCCTCGGAGACGATGGTCCGCGCGAGCAGGCGCCGCGGCAGGTCGCCGAGGTCCGGCATGCGCAGGAAGAGCTGATCCTCCACGCGGTCGACGAGCCCCGCCGGCCCCGGCTCGCAGGCCGGCCCGCCGCACGCGACCGCGCCCGCCGGCACCGGCCGCGGTCCCTCGCCGAGGGGGGACGGCGACGCCAGCACCGCGCCGAACGCGGCGGCGGCGAGCGCGGCCCCCGCGAGGCCCCTCGGCGCGGGCCTCCGCATCAGGCGCGTCCCTCGGGCTTGGACTTCTCGAGGGCCTCGAGGCGCCCCGCGACGGCGTCGAGCCGCTTCTGCAGCGCGTCGAGGTCCGCCTTCGTGGGGACGCGGAAGCGGCTCGCGGCGCGGCGCGTCGCGTCGTCGATCGCCCGCTCGACCTCCCGCCGCTGGGCGGTGAGCCGCTCGCCGAAGTCGCGCGCGTGACGCTTCACGTCCTCGGCGGAGAACCCCGCGGCGTCGGCGAGGCGCGAGAACACCTTCTCCGCCTCCTGCTCTGCGGCGTTGACGCCGGCCAGGGCCTGCGACCACGCCTCCTTGAAGCTCTCCCTGAGGTCCGCCACGATCACGCCTCCGAGGACGGCTTTCCCGGCCGCTTCGCCCGCCGCGCCTTCTCGCCCTTGTCGAGCCGACGCGCCAGCCGCTCGAGCTCCTTCGACAGCTCGTCCACCTGCTCGCGGGTGGCGACGCCGAGGAAGGAGACCGCCCGGCTCTGCAGCTCGAACATGCGCTCCAGCGCCTCCGCCCTGAACGTCTCCGCCCTGTCGCGCCACTCCGTGGCCCGCTCCGCGCCCTGGTCCCGGAGCTTCTCGATCCGCTGCTTCACCTCCGGAAAGGGGAAGGTCCAGTCCTGCTTCGAGAGCCTGGCCACCATCTGCTCGATGTCCTTCCGGCTCGCACGTCCCCTGTCCATGAGGTCCCTGAGGACGCGCTGCGCCTCGTCCTCGATCTGCTCGAGCCGCGCCTGCGCGGCGACGAGCGGCTCGCGCAGGAACTCCGGCACCTTGAGCCCGTTCTCCGCCTTGTGAGTCTCAGCCATCGAAGCCTCCCGGGAGCGGGGTGAAGGGGCCGACTCCCTGGGCCAGACCGTAACGCAACGCGTCACGCACGTCAAAGCACCGGGACGCCATACCACATAGAAGGCCCTACACGGGTGGAGACTCGCAGGGCCTGGGAGAGCCCCCCTCCCGGGTGGGATACCTGGCAGGGGGTCAGGCGCCTGCCCGCCTGGCGGGGGTCCCGCGGGCGTCGGCGCCCACCGCGTCGGCCAGGCGGGCGAACCCGTCACGGGCGAGGAGCGCCGCGAGGCCGTCGTTGAGCCGCTTCACGAAGCGGGGGCCTCCGTAGACGAGCCCCGTGTAGACCTGCACGAGCGTCGCGCCCGCGCGGATCTTCGCGTAGGCCCCCTCGGCGTCCATGACGCCGCCGGCGCCCACGATCGGCACGCGCCCCGCCGCCCGCGCGTGGCAGCGCCGGACCACCGACGTGGCGAGCGCCTCGAGCGGCGCCCCCGAGAGCCCGCCCTGCTCCTTCGCGCGCGGGTGCCCCTCCACGCCGGCGCGGGAGAGCGTGGTGTTCGTGGCGATGATCCCCGAGATGCCGGCGGCGACGGCGACGTCGACCGCCTCGTCGAGCGCCTCGGGGGCGAGGTCCGGCGCGAGCTTCACGAGGAGCGGCTTCCCGGGCGCGCGCTCCCGCAGGCGCGCGACGCACGCCCGCAGGAGCCGATCGAGCTGGTCCTTCTCCTGCAGCGCCCGCAGCCCCGGCGTGTTCGGCGACGAGATGTTCACGACGAGGTAGTCGGCGTACGGGTGGAGCCGGTCGATGCAGGCGAGGTAGTCCGAGACCGCCTCCTCGTTCGGCGTGACCTTGTTCTTGCCGACGTTCACGCCGACGGGGCCGAGCCGCGCCTCGCGCGGCAGCGCCGCGAGCCGCCGGGCGCAGGCCTCCGCCCCCTCGTTGTTGAAGCCCATCCGGTTCACGAGGGCGCGGTGCTCGGGGAGCCGGAAGAGGCGCGGCCGGTCGTTCCCCGCCTGCGGCCGCGGCGTGATGGTCCCGATCTCGACGTGCGAGAAGCCGAGGGCGAAGAGCCCCGCGACGGAGACGTCCCCCTTGTCGAAGCCCGCGGCGAGCCCCACGGGGCCGTCGAAGTCGAGGCCGAAGGCGCGCACGGCGAGGGCCGGGGCCGGGACGGGGCGCAGGAGGCGGGCCGCCCCGGGCTTCACGCGGCCGAGGGCCCGGTGGGCGAGCCCGTGCGCGCGCTCGGGGTCGAGGAGGAAGAGGAGCCGGCGGAGGGCGGTCCAGAGCATGCGGGGCGGAGGTTCTACCGCATGGGCGCGGCCGGATCCACGCCCGCGGCGCCCCCGCGATCAGAGCTGCTTCACCATCACGATCGCGTCCTCGCGCTCCTCCGCGTAGTAGTTCGGCCGGACCCCGACCTGCCGGTAGCCGAGGTCGCGGTAGAGGGCGAGGGCCGGCAGGTTGGAGCGCCGCACCTCGAGCGTCGAGAGGCGCGCGCCGCGCTGCCGCCCGGACTCCTCCGCCGCCGTCATGAGCGCCCGCCCCACGCCCCGCCGCCGGGCCTCGAGCGCGGTCGCCACGTTGAGCACGTGCACCTCGTCGTGCACGAGCCAGAACACGATGTAGCCGAGGACCCGCTCGCGGCCCTCGCCCGCCTCGAGGGCGAGCATCGTCCTCGACCACGCGTGGCCGAGCTCGCGCTCGACGAGCTCTCGCGACCAGGGGTGCGCGAACCCGTCCTTCTCGATCTCCATGACGCGGCCGACGTCCTCGGGGCGCGCGCGCCGGAGGACGAGGCCGGGCCAGAAACCGGGATCGGCGGGGCGGCGCACCTCAGCCCTCCCCCGCCCCGGACCGCAGCCGCTCGAGGATCCGCACGTCCGCGCGGGCGCGCAGCTCCGCGACGAGCTCGCGCACCTGCGCGCGCGCGCGCTCCTCCACGAGCTCCGCGCGGGCGGCGTCGCGCGCCGCCCCCCGGGCCCCGCTGGCGCCGCGCTCGGCGAGCCAGCGGTCGACCTCGGCCTCGTCCACCCGGGCGGCCCGGCCGACGCGGCTCTCGAGGTAGCGCTGCACCCGCACCATGCGCGCCAGCGTGACGAGCAGCTCGTCCTCGGTGAGGTCGCTCGCGGAGAGGAACCGCCCGTAGTCGCCCGCCGACGGGAAGCGCGCCTCGAAGCGGCGCAGCTCGGCGAGCACGTCCTCGCGCGGGACCTCGTCGATGCGCAGGCGGGCGGCGTCGTCGGCGATGAGCATCTGGTCGAGGAGCCAGTCGAGCGCCGCCCGGAGCGCCGCGCGGTCGAGGGGGCCGGTCGCGGCGCCGGTCGCGCCCCGCGAGACGAGCGCCACCCGCGCCTCCTCCGTGAGCTTCGTCAGCGTGACGATCCGGGGCGGGGCGGCCGCCGGGTTCCTGACGACCGCCACCACCTCCTCGATCACCCGGCCTCCCGGGGGCTCGGGCGCAGCGAAGGCCAGCGAGGCGAGCAGGACGGCCAGCATCCCCTCATTGTAGCGGTCTCCGCTGCGGCGGGCCGCCACGTCGTTGACCTCCCCCGGGGAACGGTTACGTTCTCGGGCGTGCCCCAGCACGACCTCTACGAGATCCTGGGCGTGGCCCGGACGGCGACGACCGACGAGATCAAGAAGACCTATCGCCGGCTCGCGAAGAAGTACCACCCGGACGTGAACCCCGGGAACAAGGCCGCCGAGGAGAAGTTCAAGGAGGTCACCGCCGCGTTCGAGGTGCTCTCCGACGACAAGCGGCGCAAGCTCTACGACGAGTTCGGCGCCGACGCGCTGCGCACCGGCTTCGACGAGAAGAAGGCGGAGGAGTACCGGCGCTGGAAGCGCCAGGGTGCTCCCCAAGGCGGCATGCCCTTCGACTTCGGCGACTTCGCCACCGTGAACGTCGGCGACTACGGGAACTTCGACTTCGGCTCCATCTTCGGCGACCTCTTCGGCGCCGGCGGCGGCGGGCGCGCCCGCGCCCACGCCCGGCGCGGCCCGTTCCCGGTCCCCGGCCAGAGCGCGCAGGCGACCGTCGAGGTGTCGCTCCGCGACGCGGTGCTCGGGGCGGAGCGGGACCTGCGCCTCGACGGCCGGACGCTGCGCGTGAAGATCCCCCCCGGCGTCGGCGACGGCGCCCAGATCCGCCTCGCCGGCCAGGGCGGCCCCGGCGCGCACGGCGGCCACGCGGGGGACCTGTTCCTCGAGGTGAAGATCCGCGAGCACCCCCACGTGCGCCGGGAGGGGAAGGACCTGTTCCTCGACCTCCCCGTCACGGTGCCGGAGGCGGTCCACGGCGCCGAGGTGCGCCTGCCGACGTTCGAGGGGCCGGTCTCGCTCCTCGTCCCGAAGGGCGCCCGCAGCGGCATGAAGCTCCGCCTGCGCGGCAAGGGGCTCCCGGACCTCAAGGGCGGGCCCCGCGGCGACCTCTACGCGGTGATCCAGCTCGTGCTCCCGAAGGAGAGCGAGGCGCTCCGCAAGGCGGTCCTCCCGCTCGAGGCGCTGTACGAGGACGATCCCAGGGCGGGGATCTCGTTGTAGAAGGGGCGCCATGGGACTGTTCGGGCTGTTCGGGTCGAAGGAGGAGCGCGAGCAGGGCGCGCTGCGGAAGCTCGCGAAGCGGCTGACCGAGCGCTACGGGCCGCCGGAGAACCGCCAGAAGGCCATCGCGCAGCTCGGCGAGATGGGCACCCCCGCCGCGCTCGCCACGCTCTGCCTGCGCTTCACGGTGCGGGCGGAGCCCGGCATCACCGACGACGAGGAGAAGCAGACGGCGCGCGACCTCCTCGTCGAGGCGGGCGAGGCGGCGATCGCGCCCATCGAGGGCTTCATCCGCGAGCAGGAGGACGGGATCGCCTGGGGGCTGCGCGCCCTCGCCGCCATCGCGCCCGAGGAGAAGGTGCTCGGGGTGGTGGTCGGGGAGCTCGCCCGCCTCGGCAAGATCTACACCCGGGATCCGGAGAAGAAGCTCGTCCTCCTCACCTGGCTCAAGGAGCACCACGCCGGCGCGGCGAGCGCCGACCTCGACGCGGCGCTCCTTCCGCTCCTCGAGGACTTCTCCGACGACGTGCGGATCAGCGCGGTGCGCGCCTTCGTGTCGGTCTCGCTCGGGGAGAAGGCGCGCGAGGCGCTCATCCAGCTGCTCCTGCGCGACCGCGACAACGCCCGCGTCCGCGGCGAGGTGCTCGAGGCGATGGCCGCCCTCGGCGCCGACGTGAAGGGCCACCGCCCCGGCGTCGAGGCGCTGCTCGTCGAGCCGTTCTTCCTCGACCGCGAGGGACGCGTCAAGAAGCGCGGCTAGCGCGCGGTGCGAGGGGCTACACTTCCCCCGTGAACGACGGTCCGGACTCCCGACCCGACACGGGCGCCACGTCCGGGTCACCGCCGGGCGCGCGCGGCGCGGCCGCGCCGGGCGGGCTCCTCGGCCGCTGGTTCGAGCCGGTCCGCGTCTCCCGGGACGCGCCGCGCGAGCTGCTCGAGCTCGCCGCCCGGGGCAGCGTCGTGTTCGTGATGCGCTCGGCCGGGCTCCTGAACCTCCTCTACCTGCGCTGGTTCCTCAAGCGGAGCGGGCTGCCGCCCCTCCGGGCCGCCCAGGGCTTCCCCGGGCCGTTCGGGTGGCTCGCCCGCGTGCGCCGCACCCGCCGGGCCTTCGAGGACGCGGTGGCGAGCGGGGAGTCGACGCTCGTGTTCCTGGGGCGGCCGAGCGAGCGCGATCCGTTCGCCGCGCTGGTCCGCCGCCAGCGCGACCTCTTCCAGCCCCTGTTCCTCGTGCCGGTCCTCCTCGTGTGGAGCCGCCGCGCCCAGAAGCTGAAGCCCTCGCTGTGGGACGTCCTCTACGGCTCGCCGGAGGCGCCGCGGGCCGCCGCCAACGCCATCGCCTTCCTCCGCAACTTCCGGCGCGCCGTCTTCGACGTGGGCCGCCCCCTCGACCTCAAGGCCATGCTCGCCGAGCGCGCCGGGCAGCCCGACGCCGCCGTCGGGCGCAAGGTGCGCGGCGTCCTGCACCGCCACCTCGCCCGCGAGTTCCGCACCATCGTCGGCCCGCCCCTGAAGGCGCCCTCGCGCGTCCGCGAGAAGGTGCTGCGCGACCGGGCGCTGCGCGCGACCCTCGAGGCGGTGGCGCGCGCGACGGGCCGCTCGCCCGCGGCGGTCGCCGCCGAGGCCGAGAAGGACCTGCGCGAGGTGGCGAGCCGCTACGAGCCGGCCTTCGTGCAGCTCGCGCGGCCGCTCCTCGCCTGGCTCTTCGGGCGGCTCTACACGAGCGTCGAGGTGGACGAGGAGGGGCTCGTGCGGCTGAAGCGCGCCGCCGCCGAGGCGCCCATCGTGCTCTGCCCGAGCCACAAGAGCCACGTCGACTACCTCGTCCTCTCCTGGCTGCTCTACGAGCACGGCATGACGCCGCCGCACATCGCGGCCGGCATCAACCTCGCCTTCTGGCCGTTCGGCGCCGTGGCGCGGCGCGGGGGGGCGTTCTTCATCCGGCGCAAGGTGAAGGGCGATCGGGTCTACACCTCGGTGCTCCGCGCGTACGTGAAGCACCTGCTGCGCGACCGCTTCCCGCAGGAGTTCTACGTCGAGGGCGGGCGCAGCCGCACCGGCAAGCTCCTCTTCCCCAAGACCGGCCTCGTGTCGATGGAGGTGGACGCCTGGCTGGAGGGCGCCGCCGACGACGTCACCTTCGTGCCGGTGGCGATCGACTACGAGAAGCTCATCGAGGCCTCGTCCTACGCGAAGGAGCTCGCCGGCGGGGAGAAGCAGAAGGAGAGCCTGCGCGGCCTGCTGGGCGCCGCGCGCGTCCTGTTCCGGCGCTACGAGCGGCTGTACGTGCAGTTCGGCGAGCCCATCTCGCTGCGCGCCGCCGCCCGCGAGCGGCTCGGGGGCGGCGCCGAGGGGCTCGCGGTGGACGAGGCGTGGGGCGGCGAGGTGGAGCGGGTCCTCGCCCCGTCGGGGGGCGGCGGCCCGGCGGAGGCGAAGCGCCAGCTCGTGCAGGCGCTCGCGAACCGGATCGCCTACGGGATCAGCCGCGCCGTCACCGTGACGCCGGTCGGCCTCGTGGCGGCCGCCCTCCTCTCCCACGTCCGGCGCGGCCTCACCGCGGCGGACGTCGCCCGCCGCGTCGAGCTCCTGCGCTACGTCGGCGCGGAGGGCGGCGCGCGGTTCGCCCGCGACCTCGCCGGCGCTCCGTCGGACCCGCGCGCGGCGGGGCCGATCCGCGACGCGGTGAGGCGGCTCGCCGCCGGCGGGCTCCTGCGGGTGGACGAGGCGGCGGGCGACACCATCTACCAGGTGGTGGACGAGAAGCGGCCCGTCCTCGACTATCACCGCAACGCCGTCATCCACCGCTACGTGGCGCCGGCGCTCGTCGCCGCCGCGGCGCGCACCGCCGGCCCCGGGGCGCCCGCGAGCGCGGTGCGGGAGCGGGCGCTCTGGCTCTCGCGCCTCTTCAAGCTCGAGTTCATGTACCGCGTCGGCTCCACCTTCGACGCGATCTTCGAGGAGTACGCGGCCTTCCTCGCCCGCCTCGGCGCCCTCGCGCGCGACGGCGACCGCCTCGCCCCGGGCCCGGAGCCGTGGACGCTGGCCTTCCTCGCCGAGTTCCTGCGCGCCTACCTCGAGGCGTACCGGCTCACGGCCGACACGGCGCTCGCCCTCCTGGGCGGCGGGGCGCTCGACCGCCGCGCCCTCGTGCGGGAGGCGCTCGAGCGCGGCCGGGCGTCGTTCCTGTCCGGCGGCCTCGCGCTGCGCGAGTCGCTCTCGAAGGCCACGGTGGAGAACGCCGTCGAGTGGCTCGTGGCGCAGGGGGTCCTCGCCGAGGACGGCGATCGCCTCGCGCTCCGCGACGCCGCGGCGCTTCGCGAGATCGTGGACGGCATCGCTCCGTATCTCGCGGCGTGACGCGCCACGCCGTGCGCGCGCGCGCGCACCGGCGAATCTGGACGGAATCGCTCCGCAACCGCGCGCGTTGATCGTGTGGTCGTGCCTCTTCCACCGGCACCCTGACCCGCGCTAATCTGCGCGTCCATTCGCGCGTTCGCGCACCGTGCTGCACTTGGTTTCGCAACCTTCTTCCCGTGAAGTGAAGCAGGACGATACCCCAGGAGGCTCAACTCAATGTCCGACCGGATTCTCCACAAGGGCCTGAAGTCCAAGGTGATGTCGGCCGAGGCCGCCGCCGCCCTCATCCCCAACGGCGCCGTTCTCGGCATGTCCGGCTTCACCGGCGCCGGCTACCCGAAGGCCGTCCCGATCGCGCTCGCGAAGCGCGCCGTCGAGGACCGCCTCAAGGGCAAGCCGTTCAAGGTCGGCGTGCTCACCGGCGCCTCCACGGGCCCCGAGCTCGACCAGGCGATGGGGCTCACGGAGGCGATCAGCTTCCGGTTCCCCTACCAGGGCGACGCGGTGCTCCGCGAGAAGATCAACAGCGGCGTGACCGAGTACCAGGACATGCACCTGTCGCACGCGGGCTCCCTCGTGCGCTACGGCTACTACGGCCGCCCGGACAACAAGATCGACTTCGCCGTCATCGAGGTCACGAAGATCAAGGAGGACGGCTCGATCGTCTTCTCCTCCTCGTGCGGCGCGAACACCGCCTACTTCGACGTGGCCGAGAAGTACATCCTCGAGGTGAGCGAGTGGCAGGACGAGCGGCTCGAGGGGATGCACGACATCTACAACGTCACCGGCAAGCACGGTGAGCGCACCCCGATCCCGGTCCTCAAGGCCGACGACCGCGTGGGCACGCCGACGCTCAAGATCGACGTGTCGAAGGTGGTGGCGGTCGTCGTCTCGAACTACCCGGACCGCAACGCGCCCTTCAAGCCGCCGGAAGCGGACCACAAGAAGATCGCCCAGCACATCCTCGACTTCCTCGACGGCGAGGTGAAGGGCGGCCGGCTCCCGAAGAGCCTCACGCCGCTCCAGTCGGGCGTCGGCAACATCGCGAACGCGGTGCTCGTCGGCCTCAACGAGGGCCACTTCGAGAACATGACCTCCTACACCGAGGTCATCCAGGACGGCATGCTCGACCTGCTCGACTCGGGCAAGCTCCGCATCGCCTCCGCGACCGCGTTCTCGGTCTCCCCGGCCGGCCAGGAGCGGTTCAACAAGAACATCGACCGCTACCGCAAGCAGATCATCCTGCGCCCGCAGGACGTCTCGAACCACCCCGAGGTCATCCGCCGGCTCGGCTGCATCGCCATGAACGGGTTCGTCGAGGCCGACATCTACGGCCACGTGAACTCGACCCACATCGTCGGCAAGGGCATCGAGAACGGCATCGGCGGCTCCGCCGACTTCTCGCGCAACTCGGCCTACACGATCTTCATGTCGCCGTCGGTCGCCAAGGGCGGGAAGATCTCCGCGATCGTCCCCTTCGCGTCGCACATCGATCACACCGAGCACGACGTGAACGGCATCGTGACCGAGTACGGCTTCGCCGACCTGCGCGCGAAGAGCCCGAAGCAGAAGGCGAAGGAAGTCATCGAGAAGTGCGCGCACCCGGACTGGCGCCCGATCCTGTGGGACTACTACAACCGGTCGCTCAAGAACCCGAGCTTCGCGCAGCACTCGCCGCACATGCTGAAGGAGGCGTTCTCCTTCCACACCCGCTACCTCGAGACGGGCGACATGCGCCCGAAGAAGTAGCCAGACCCTCGAGTGCACACGGGACGGCGGCCGCGGCGACGCGGCCGCCGTTTCCGTTTCGGGGGCCCCTCCCTCGCCGCGGGCGCGGGCGCGCGCGCCGCGCGTCAGGCGCGGGGCGGCGGCAGCGGGACGAGGTCGCGCGAGCAGAAGGCGGGGCCGCCCCGGACCTCGTCGTAGAGGTGGAGGGAGTTCCCCTGGCAGCGGCCGAAGTCGCGGCAGGCGGCGCACGCGCCCACCGCCAGCCAGCGCCGGTCGCGGTGCGGCCCGAACCGCCGCTCCCACACCTCGGCGAGGTCGTCGGTCCGGACGTTGCCCTGCACGAGGGCGCGAGAGACGCTCGGGCACACCGCGATCGCGCCGTCGCACAGGATCGACGCGATGCTGATCCCCGCCCGGCAGAAGTAGGGCTCGTCCCGCACCTCGCGGTCGCGCGCCCCCGGGAGGTAGCCCTCGCAGCTGAAGTCGACGCGCATCCCGCCCGGCACCCGGCTGCGCCGGCTCGCGGCCACGAAGTCGAGGACCGCCCGGACGCCGTCGGGCGCGAGCAGCACCTCCTCGCGGTCCCGCGCCCGCCCCCGGGGGAAGATCGTGAAGAGGCGCCAGGCCGGCACGCGCTCCGCGTCGAGGAGCGCCCGCAGCGCCGGCAGCTCGGCCAGGTTCCGCGGGTTCGCGCACGTGACGACGTCGAGCAGCGGCAGGGCGGGGCCGGCGGCGACCGCGGCGCGGACGGCGCCGAGGGCGCGGTCGAACGAGCCGGGGACGCCCCGGAGCCAGTCGTGCGACGGCGCCAGGCCGTCGAGGCTCACGGTCAGGCTCGCGAGCCCGCGGGCGAGGAGCGCCTCGAGCGCGCGCGCCGAGAGGCCCCAGCCGTTCGAGACCATCCCCCAGGCGAACCCGCGGGCGTGGATCCGATCGAGGATGCGGTCGAGCCCCGGGCGGCAGAGCGGCTCGCCGCCCGTGATCACGAGGATCATCTCGCGAGGGTCGAAGCTCCGCGCGAGCCCGTCCACGACCGTCAGCCACTCCTCGGTGGAGAGCTCGCCCGCGCGGGCCTCGCGCCCGCAGTCCGACCCGCAGTGGAGGCAGCGCAGGTTGCAGCGCGCCGTGACCTCGAGGAAGAGGTAGCGCAGCGGGTGGACCGCCGTCTCCAGGCGGCGGTAGAGCGGGTGCAGCAGGCGGCGCAGGACCGGGGCCATCGCTACTGCGGCGGCAGCGGATTCGAGCGGGACCTCGAGGTACCGCTCGCCGGCGGCGGGCAGGGTCTTCGCCGCGTAGGCGCCGTTCGCGGCCCCGTCCGCGTCCACGGCCGCGACCTGCGCGCAGAGGACGGAGAACTCGAAGTCGCCCTCCGCCCCGCTCGTCCCCTCCTCCAGCGCCGCGCCGGACTCGTCGAGGCAGCCCACGGCGATGCCGCCGATCCCGATCCGGCTCCCGGAGTCGAGCACGCGGCCGCGCAGCCCTCCCTCGTACGGGATGCCGTAGCAGGCGGCGATGAACACCGAGGTCGCCGCGGTCAGCAGCCGCAGGCCAAGCTGGGCGAGGCGCTTCATCGGATCCTCCCGCGCCCGGAGGCGCGCTCGAGACGAAGAAGACGGCACGGCGGCTCCTACGGCGGCGACGGATCGAGCTCGACGAGGAGGTCGTGCTCGTCCCCCTCGGTGAACGGCAGCGCCTTCGAGGCGTAGGCGCCGTTCTGCGCGCCGTCCACGTCGTCGAAGGCGAGCGCGTCGCAGGTCGACTCGATCTCGAGCGCGAAGCGCCCCTCGGGGTCGCTCGACCCCGACTCGTGCACGGCGCCGCCGACGACGCAGCCGACGCGGATGCCGGGGATCCCCTGCGCGCTCGTCGCGTCGACGACGCGCCCCGCCTTCACGAAGCGGTAGGGCACGCCGTAGGCGCAGGCGATGAACACCGAGACCACCGAGCCGAGCGCCGCGAGGGCGGCGCGCGCGAGCCATCTCATTCGTCCCCTCCCCGTTCGTCTCCGCGGACGAGGAGAGCACGGGTCGCGCGCCGTGTCGACAGGTGGGACCCCCGCGCTTAAGCTGCCCCCATGCCCGACCTCGACCTCGCCAAGGCCATGGACGTCGCGCGCCGCGCGGCGGAGGCCGCCTCCGCCGCCAGCCTCGTCCACTTCCGGCGCGGCGTCCGCGTGGAGCGGAAGCCCGACCGCACGCCGGTCACGCAGGCCGACCGCGACTCCGAGGCGGCGATCTTCGCCGTGGTGCGGGAGGCGTTCCCGGAGCACGGCTTCCTCGGCGAGGAGACCGGCGCCCACGCGGGCAGCGCGGAGACGCGCTGGATCGTGGACCCGCTCGACGGCACGAAGGGCTTCACGCGCGGTCGCGGCTTCTGGGGCGCGCTCGTCGCCCTCGAGCACCGCGGCGCCGTCGTCGCCGGCGCGATGGCGCTCCCCGCCCTCGGCGAGACCTACTGGGCGGCGCGCGGGCTCGGCGCCTGGCTCCGCGCCGGCGACGCCGCCCCGGTGCGGCTCCAGGTCTCGCGCATCGCCGAGTGGTCGGACGCGACGCTCTCCTTCGGCGAGCCGCACGTGCTCTTCAGGCCGCCCGTGCTGGAGCGGCTCGCGGACCTCGCGATCTCGGCGCAGGCCGCGCGCTGCTACGGCGACCTCGCCGGCTGCGCGCTCGTCCTGCAGGGCATGGCCGAGGCCTGGGTCGAGGCCGGGGTGCAGATCTGGGACATCGCCCCGCTGCAGATCCTGATCGAGGAGGCGGGCGGCCGCTTCACCGACCTCGCGGGGCGTCCCACGCACGCCTCGGGGAGCTGCGTCGCGTCGAACGGGCTCGTGCATTCGCACGTGCTCGCCGCGCTGGCCGGCTGATCCCGACCGAGGGTACCGCCCGTCGGCCCAAGGGGCCGCGCCGCGAACGGTCCGAGGATGCGACCGCGCGACAACCCCGCGACATCCATCGCTCCCGTCGCGGCACGCCGCCTGCCTCCCGCCGTCCCATGACCGCGCCTCGACAGGTTCTGCCGGGAACCACCAGCCTCATCACGCGCCGCTGCTCGGAACGGAGGTTCTTCCTCCGGCCGTCCCAAGCGACGAATGAAATCTTCCTCTACGTCCTCGCGATCGCCGCACGACGCTACAACGTGGAGGTCCACGCGTTCTGCGTGCTCTCGAACCATTACCATCTGGTCGTCACGGACCGGGACGCCTGCCTGCCCGCCTTCGAGCAGTACCTCGACTCGCTCGTCGCGCGCGCGACGAACTGCTCCCTCGGCAGGTTCGAGGGGTTCTGGGCCGCAGCGACGAGCTACAGCGCCGTCTCCCAAGGGGACCTCGAGGACGTCGTCGCGAAGACCGCCTACACGCTGGCGAACCCCGTCGCTGCCGGCCTGGTTCGGAGCGGCGCGGAGTGGCCGGGCCTGTGGAGCTCGCCGGGCGAGCTCGGGACCACGAAGCTCCGCGTCGAACGACCGAAGGTCTTCTTCCGCGAGGACGGCTACATGCCTCCCACGGCGGAGCTCGAGCTCACGACCCCGCCCGGGTTCGCGTCCGCGGACGAGTTTCGGGAGCAGGTCTCGCAGGCCCTCGAACGGCTCGAGAAGAAGATCCGGCGCGAGCGCGCCTCCGAGGGGATGGGCTTCCTCGGACGCGCGAAGGTGCTCGCGCAGAGGACGTCGGCTCGGCCCGCTCCCCGTGAGCCTCGCTTCAGGCTGAACCCGCGCGTCGCCGCGATGGACAAGTGGAAGCGCATCGAGGCGGTCTTTCGGCTGAAGGAGTTCCTGAGCGAGTACCGCGCCGCCTGGGAGGCGATGCGAGCGGGCGTGAACGGGGTGTTGTTCCCGGCGGGCACCTATCACCTGCGGGTCATGCACGCGGCGCGGTGCGCCGAGACCGTGTAATCCGCTTCGTTTGAAGTCTCCCGAAACGAGTCGGCCGCGTCGGCCGACGAAGCCCGGATCCGCCAGTGGTGGGCGGGAGGTGCCCGCGATCGCCCAAATTTGGGCCGCGTGTGCCCGCTCGCGGCCCTGATCCGCGCGAGCGAAGAGCCGGAGCCGCCGCGCCTTGCCGCAGCGCGATGCGCGTGCTCGGCTTCCTCTACGAATGACTTTCGGTCGGGGGCGTCCGGGGCGTCCGGTCGGGGGCGAGGGGTGAGACGAATCACTTTCGAGACGAATTACTTTCGGTCGGGGCGAGACGAGACGAACTACTTTCGGTCGGGGCGAGACGCCTTCCGCACGATCGGCCGCGACGCGCTGCGGCGCGCGACCTCCACGAAGCCGAGCTCGAGGAAGGTGGCCGCGGACCCGTGGTACATCCACGCGTCGGCGAGCTCGCCGCGGGGGATCACCGGGTACGCCTCGACGATCCTCGCGCCGTGCTCCCGCGCGTGCCGCACCGCGGCCTCGATGAGGACGCGGGTCAAGCCCCTCCCGCGGTGGGGCCGCGCGACGAAGAAGCAGGTGATCGACCAGACGGGCGCGTCGTCCACCGGCGCGAGCGTCCGCGAGCGGGCGAGGCGCGGGTACGCCTCGCGCGGCTCCACGGCCACCCAGCCCACCGGCTCGCCGCCGTCGTAGGCGAGGAGCCCCGCGACGTGGCCGCCCTTCACGTACCGCTCCTGGCGGCGCCGGTTCGTCTCGCCCTTCCCGGCGTCGAACTCCGAGCGCCCCAGCCGCCACCACGTGCACCAGCAGCCTGCGCACGCCCCGCGCGGCCCGAACAGCTTCACGAGGTCCGGCCAGCGATCCGGCGTGAGGGGGCGAACGACCGGTTTCGAACGGCGGGCGGGCATGCGACGGATGCTAGCGGGCGGACGGCGACCGCGGCGTACCCGTGCGGGTCGTGCGCTTCCCTCTACCCGCCCGTCTGCCTGAACAGATCCACGACCGCGCCCGCCCGGCCGGCGACGCGCGCCCGCCCGCGCGCCCACTCGCGCAGCGCCTTGATCTGCTCCTCGTACGTCTTGAAGAGCGGCACCACGTCCTGCGCGACGCGCCGCAGATCCCCGGTCTCCACGTCGCGCCCGAGCGCGTACGCCCGGTGCAGCGCGCCGACCACCACCTGCTCGAGCTCCGCGCCGGAGAAGTCGCCGCACAGCTCGGCGATGGCGGCGACGTCCACCTGCTCGGGGTCGCGCGCGCGCCGGCGGAGGTGGAGCGCGAGGATCTCCCGGCGCGCCTCGGCGTCGGGCAGGTCCACGAAGAAGAGCTCGTCGAAGCGCCCGCGGCGGAGCAGCTCCGGCGGGAGCCGCGAGACGTCGTTCGCGGTCGCCACCACGAAGACCGGCCCGCGCCGCTCCTGCAGCCAGGTCGAGAACGCGCCGAGGAGCCGCGCCGCCCGCGCATCGGCGCCGTCGGCCGGGCTCGAGCCGGCGAAGCCCTTCTCGATCTCGTCCACCCACAGCGCGACGGGCGCGAGCGCCTCCGCCGCCTCGAGGGCGCGGTGCAGGCTCTCCTCCGCGCCCGCCGACGCGCCGAGGACGCGCGGCAGGTCGAGGCGGAGGATGGGGACGCCGAGCCGGGCCGCGGCCGCCTTCGCCGCCAGCGACTTGCCGCAGCCCTGCACGCCCACGAGCAGCACGCCGCGCGGGGGCGGCAGGCCGAAGCGGGAGGCGTCGGGGTCGAAGGCGAGCGCCCGCTCCTCCATCCAGGCCTTGAAGCCGGCGAGCCCGCCGAGGTCGCCCGGCCCGTCGTGCGACTCGACGAGCTCGAGCCCGAGGTCGCGCGCGAGGAGGCGCTTCTTCTCCTCGGCGATCACGGCGGCCGCGCCCTGGCCGAGCGCGGCGTCGCGGCGGAGCGCGCGGGTGAAGGCGCGCCGCGCCTGCCCCTCCGAGAGGCCGCGGGCGGCCACGAGGGCCCGGTGCCGCCCCTCCGGCGCGACCGGCGGCGGCTTCGCCGGATGGGCGACGGCCGCCCGGACGGCGTCGAGGAGCGCCGCCAGCTCGGCGTCGTCGGGGAGCGGGAGGCGGACGACGGCGACGTCCCCCTCGAGCCCCTCCGGCACGAGCAGGCGCGGGGCGACCACGGCGAGGCAGCGCCCCTCGTCGGCGAGCCGCGGGAGGAGGTCGCGGAGCTTGCGGGCGACGAGCGGGTCGCGGAGCGCGTGGTGGAAGTCGAGGGCGATGGCGAGGGCCGGCCCGGGGACGCGCACGAAGGCGTCGAGGAAGGCGGCCGGGTCCTTCGCGGCGGGGGCGAGCCCGTCGAGGCCCCGGTGCGCCGACCAGACCGCCGCGCGGGCGTCGAAGGACGCGGCCGCCGCCTGGCAGAGCGCCACGGCGCGGTCCTCCTCCGCCGTGACGAGGTAGAGGATGGGCGTCCCCGCCGACCAGAGCTCGGCGATCTCCTGCGCGACCGTCATCGGACCCCCGCCCATGGCCCGTCGGCACGGCCGCCGGAGGCGAGGACGTCCGCGGCGCGCCGCGAGCGGGAGCGGAGCCGGACGATCACGTCGTCCCCTCCGCGTCCGCGGTGACGCGCATGGCTTCCTCGAACGAGGTGGCGCCCGCGGCCACCTTGCGGACGGCGTGCTCGCGCAGCGAGCGCAGCCCGTCCTGCCGCGCCGTGCGGTGCAGCGCCTCGGGCGCGGCGCCCTCGGCGATGAGGTGGCGCAGCCGCGGGTTCACGCCGAGCACCTCGAAGATCCCGCTGCGCCCGTAGTAGCCGGTGTAGCGGCACTTCGCGCAGCCCTGCCCGCGCCGCGCGACGAGCCGGCCCGCGTAGTCCTCCGGGTGCGGCACGCCGAGCGCGTGCACCTCGTCCGCGGTGAGCGGCACGTCCGCGGCGCAGGACGGGCAGACCTGCCGGACGAGGCGCTGCGCGACGATGCCGGTGAGCGTCGCCGCGACGAGGAAGCTCGGCACGCCGAGGTCGCGCAGGCGGGCGATGGCGCCCACGGTGTCGTTCGTGTGGAGGGTCGTGAGCACCATGTGGCCCGTGAGGGCGGCCTGCACCGCCTGCGTGGCGGTCTCGGCGTCGCGCACCTCGCCCACCATGACCACGTCGGGGTCCTGGCGGAGCACGTGGCGGAGCGCCTCGGCGAAGCCCGTGCCGGTCTTCGGGTTCGCCGCGATCTGGTTGAAGTCCTCGTGCACCATCTCGATGGGGTCCTCGACCGTGACGACGTTCACCTCCGGCGAGGCGAGGGCCTGCAGCGCGGAGTAGAGCGTCGTCGTCTTGCCGCTGCCCGTGGGCCCGGTGACGAGGACGAGGCCGTGCGGCCGCACGAGCCAGCGCTCGAAGGCGTCGCGCTCGTCGGGGAGGAACCCGAGCTCCGACAGGTCGCGCACGAGCACGTTCGGATCGAGGACGCGCACCACGATCTTGTCGCCGAAGGTGGTCGGGATGGTGGAGACGCGCAGCTCCATCTCGGTGTCGCCGCGCGCGGTGCGGATCCGCCCGTCCTGCGGGCGCTTCAGCGAGATGTCGAGCCGGCTCATGATCTTGAACCGGTTCGCGATGGCGCCGTGCACCGCCTTGGGGATGCGGTGGACCGGGTGCAGGACGCCGTCGATCCGCATGCGGATGATGGACTCCTCGCGCCGGGGCTCGATGTGGATGTCGCTCGCGCGCTGCTCGAAGGCGTAGTGGAGCAGGTACTCGACCGCCGCCACGACCGGCTCCGAGGACGCCTCCAGGGCGTCGACGCCGGAGAGGTTGACGAACTGCTCGAGGTTCGTGACGTCGGCGGCCGCCCCCGCCGAGTCCTGGAGCTGGACGTTGGCCTCGCGGATCTGCTGGCGGAAGCCGTAGACCTCGGCGATGGCGCGGTGGATGTCGGAGGGCGCGGAGAGGACCGGCTCGATCTCGGAGCCGGTGAGCCCCCGCAGGTTCTCGAAGAGCTCGCGGTCGAACGGGTTCGCCGCGGCGACGACCAGCGTCCCGTTCCGCCGCTCGAGGGGGAGCACCCCGTGCCGCCGCGCGAACGGGCGCGACAGGGTGCGGGTGATGAGCTGCCCGTCGAGCTTCAGCGGGTCGATCTTGCGGTACGGGACCCCCACCGCCTGCGCCACCGCCTGGCTCGCCTTGTCCTCGTCGACGACCTCCGCCTCGCGGCGCGCGTCGGGGAACTGGAACGAGGCGAGGACCTCGACCGGGGAGATCTCGGCCCGCCGGAGGGCGCGCCCGCCGGAGCGCGACGACTGCTCCCTGAGCAGGCGCGCCCGCTGGGCGTTCTCGCGGGCGAACGCGGTCCGCCGCTGGTCGTCGGTGAGGATCCCGGCCTTCGCGAGGAGCTCCGCGACGAAGTCGAGGGTGTAGTCGGTCGCGCGATAGGTCCGGGCCACGCGCCGGGAGTCTACCGCGCTCCGCGCTTCCCCAGAAGTTCCGGGCATGTAGGTGCGGCTCGCCCGACCGGGCGAGAGAGCTAGATCGCTCAGCCCACCGGGCCGCAGGAGGGCGCGGAGTACGGCTCGCCGCCGCCGGACCCGCCGCGCGTCGCCGCCGGCCGGGACATCTGCCGCGCCACGTCGGCGCTGCCGCAGGCCGGGCACTTCACCTCGGCCTCGTCGGACTTCCGGATGACCAGCTCCTCGAAGGATTTGCCGCACGGGGCGCAGGCGTACTCGTAGATGGGCATCGCGGAGTGGGAGCCCGCGCGGGCGCGAAGGGTTCGGCCGCCGCGCCGCGCCCTCGAGGGAGCGGAGGCGCCACCCTTCCTCAGGCGCCCGCGCGGGCGGCGGACCCCGGAGGCGGCGCGGCGCCGGGCCGGGGCAGCACCTCGTCGGCCTCCGCCCGCACCGTCGCCCGGGCGAGGGTGATCGCCGCCACGACGAGCACCGCCATCGCCGCGAGCATCAGCACGCCCAGCCCGAAGAGGAGCATCGGGAACGCCGGCGGGACGGCGAGGAAGGCGTCGCCGAGCCAGAGGAGCGTGGTGACCACGAACGCGAAGAGCGCGCCGTACACGAGCAGCAGCGCCCGCGAGTAGAGCGCGTGGCGGCGGTCGAGCACCCGCACCTGCGCCTCGACGAGCGCCCGGCGCGCCGCCGTCAGCGAGCCCTCGCGGTGCTCGCGCGCCAGCTCCCGCAGGCGCCCCGACATCCGCGAGACCTGGTTGTCGAGGCCGAGCGCGACGAGGCCGCAGGCGGAGACCATCACCGCCGGCGTCACCGCCGCCGCGATCCGGGCCATGGCGTCCACGCGGGAAACGATAGGGCGCGGCGGCGCGCGGCGCAGCGGCTACCGGCGCCGGCGCGCCGCCTTGCGCCCGGGCGATGCCCCGGCGGCCGGGCGGGCATCGGATGCGGTCCGGGGCGGGGCCGCGGCGTCGGCGCCGCGCAGCCGATCGCGCTCGCGGTCGTAGAGCCCGATGGCGTCGCGCAGGACCCGCAGCGCCTCTGAGCGCCCCTGCGGCGCCTCCACCAGCACCTTCTTGTTCTCCAGCGTCTTGTAGTCCTGGAAGAAGCGCTGCAGCTCGCGCAGGCGGTGGGCCGGGATCTCCGAGACGTCGGAGTAGTCGGAGTAGTTCGGGTCGTCGGCGTGCACCGCGATGAGCTTGTCGTCCTCGCCCTTGTCGTCCCGCATCTTCATGACGCCGATGATCTTGGCGCGCATGATGGCGAGCGGCTGGATCTGCTCGGAGCAGAGGACGAGCACGTCCAGGGGGTCGCCGTCGTCGCAGTAGGTGCGCGGCACGAACCCGTAGTTCGCCGGGTAGTGGACGGCCGAGAAGAGGATGCGGTCGACGAGCAGCAGGCCGGTCTTCTTGTCGAGCTCGTACTTCACCTTCGAGCCCGTGGGGATCTCGATGATCGCCGGCACGGGGTCCTCGACGTAGCGCGGCAGCTCCACGTCGTGCCACGGGTGCAGGGCCACGGCCCCTCCTCTCCTGTCGCGGCCGCGCGCGCGGGTGCTCAGATGCCCGAGCCGTGCGAGTGCCGCTGGTCGCGCACCTCGGCCTGGGTCACGCGGGTGCCCGGGGGCACGCCCATGGTGAGCCAGACGTTCCCGCCCACGGACGAGCCCTTCCCGATCGTGATGCGGCCGAGGATCGTCGCGCCAGCGTAGACCACCACGTCGTCCTCGACGATGGGGTGACGGGGGATGCCCTTGATGGGGTTCCCCTGCTCGTCGAGGGGGAAGCTCTTCGCGCCGAGCGTCACGCCCTGGTAGAGCGTCACGTTCCTGCCGATGACGGCGGTCTCGCCGACGACGACGCCGGTGCCGTGGTCGATGAAGAACTTCGCGCCGATGGCGGCGCCCGGGTGGATGTCGATGCCGGTGATGGTGTGGGCGTGCTCGGTGATGATGCGCGGGATGAGCGGCACCCCGAGCACGTGCAGCTCGTGGGCGATGCGCTGGTTCGTCACCGCGAAGATGCCGGGGTAGGCGAAGATCGCCTCGTCGTGGCTCTTCAGCGCCGGGTCGCCCTCGTAGGCGGCCTCCACGTCGGAGTGGACGAGCGCGCGGATGGCCGGCACGCGCCCGAGGAACGCCTTCGTGGCGGCCTGCGCGAACGACGCGCAGTGGTCGCAGGTCTCGTAGTCGTGGCGCTCGGTGAAGGCGTACCCGCGCCGGACCTGCTCCTCGAGGTGGCGCAGCGCGCGGGCCAGGGTGGCGCCGACGAAGTAGTGCAGGCTCTCGTCGTTGAGGTCGCTCGTGCCGAAGTAGCCGGGGAAGAGCACCGAGCGCAGGTCCTCGACGATGCCGATGACGGCGTCGCGCGAGGGCAGCACGATGCGCCCGCCGGGGAACTGGGCGAGCCCCTTCGTCTCCTTGCACAGGGCGTCGACCACCGGGGAGAGCGCCACGAGGTCGATGGCCGGGGTCTTCGCGGCGGTCACTTCGCCTCCTCGAAGAGCCAGGTGGAGAGGTAGCGCTCGCCGCTGTCCGGCAGCACCACCACCACGAGCTTCCCCTCGTTCTCCTTGCGGCGGGCGACCTCGCGCGCGGCCCAGACGGCGCCGCCGCAGGAGATGCCGGAGAGGATCCCCTCCTCCTTGCAGAGGCGGCGGGCCATCTCGCCGGCGTCCTCGTTCTTCACGACGATGGTCTCGTCGAGCACCTTCGTGTCGAGCACCTTCGGCACGAACCCGGGGCCCCACCCCTGGATCTTGTGCGGGCCGGGCTTCCCGCCGGAGATCACCGCCGAGTCCGAGGGCTCCGCCGCCACGATCCGCAGCGAGGGGCGGCGCGGCTTCAGCACCTGCGCGCAGCCGGTGACGGTGCCGCCGGTGCCGGTGCCGCAGACGAGCACGTCCACCTTGCCGTCGGTGTCCTCCCAGATCTCCTCGGCGGTGGTCTTCCGGTGGATCTCGGGGTTCGCGGGGTTCTCGAACTGCTGGAGGATGAGGTACCGCTCGTCCTGCGCCGCCATCTCCTCCGCCTTCTTGATGGCGCCCTTCATGCCCTCCGCGCCGGGGGTGAGGACGAGCTGCGACCCGAACGCGGCGAGGAGCTTGCGCCGCTCCATGCTCATCGTCTCGGGCATGGTCAGGACGAGCTTGTAGCCCTTCGCGGCGGCGGCGAAGGCGAGGCCGATGCCCGTGTTGCCCGAGGTGGGCTCGAGCAGGATCGTGTCCTTCCGGATCTTCCCCTCGCGCTCCGCCGCCTCGATCATCGAGACGCCGATCCGGTCCTTCACGCTGCCGGCCGGGTTGCGGGACTCGAGCTTCGCCGCGACGGTCGCGCGCGCGCCGTCCATCACGCGGTTGAGCCGCACGAGCGGCGTGTGACCGATGGTCTTGGTGATGTCGTCGGCGATGCGCATGGGGATCTCCGTAAGCGGGCGTTTCAAACAAACCGGACTGAACCGGTCCTCTACATAGGCCAACGCCCCACGGCAGGCAAGCGCGCCCTGCCGCGCGGGGCGCTACGCGCCCTCGGCGTCCTCGGCGAGCGCCGCGTCGATGTCCGCCTCGCTGACGGGCGGCTCGGGGGAGGCGTCGCCGGCGGGCGCCTCGGCGAGCGCCGCGCCGGCCGGCTCCGGCCGGTGGAAGAACGCGAACACGGCGGCCGCCTGCTTCGGCCCGAACCCGTCCACCTCGGCGATCTCGTCGAGCGACGCCTCGCGCACGCGCTTCAGCGCGCCGAAGTGACGGAGCAGGGCGCGCTTGCGGCCCTCGCCGATGCCCGGGATCTCCTCGAGGACGCTCTGGAAGTTGCGCTCGCGCCGGAGCTTGCGGTGGAAGGTGATCGCGAAGCGGTGGGCCTCGTCGCGCAGCCGGGCGAGCAGGTAGAGCTCCGCCGAGTTCTGCCGCAGGACCACCGGGTCCTTCCGGCCGGGGAGGAAGACGCGCTCCGGGCTGCGGGCCAGCTCGGCGACGAACCCCCGCTCGCGCGCCTCGGCCGCGTCGGCGAACGCGCCCGCCCTGCCGCCGCGGCGCTTCACGACCCGCGTCGTCCCGAGCGCCACGGGGTCCGCGAGCCGGCTCTTCGCGAGCCCCACCATCTCGACGAAGGGCGCGCCGGGGATGCCGGCGAGCGGCGAGGTGGCCACGCCGAGGTCCTTCGCCGCGGCGAGCGCGGCGTTGAGCTGGCCCTTCCCGCCGTCGATGACGAGCAGGTCCGGGAAGCTCCCCTCCCCCACCGCCCGGCGCAGCCGCCGCGTGATCACCTCGTGCAGCATGGCGAAGTCGTCCTGCCCCGCGACGCCGCGCACCTTGTAGCGCCGGTAGTTCTCCTTGTCGGGCTCGCCGTCCTTCATCGACACGCCCGAGCCGACCGCGAGCGCGCCCTGGAAGGTCGAGATGTCGTAGCACTCCATCCAGCGCGGCGGCCGCGCGAGGTGCAGCGCGCGCACGAGCGCCTCCATGGCCTTCTCGCGCCGCTCGTCCTTCTCGTGCCAGGTGCGGAAGCCCTGCTCGGCGTTCGCCGCCGCCACCTCGAGCAGGTCCGCCTTCGCCCCCCGCTGCGGCGTGAGGAGCCGCACCCGCCGGCTGCGCCGCTCCGAGAGCACGTCGGCGAGCGCGTCCATCGCGGCGGGCTCGAGGGGCAGCAGCACCTCGTCGGGCGCGGGGTTCTGCTCGTAGTAGAGCGAGAGGAACGAGGAGAGGATGTCGGCGTCCGGGAACTCCTGCTCCTGGAAGGGGTGGCTGCGCGAGTCCTGCAGCTTCCCCCCGCGCATGGAGAGCACCTGCACGACGAGGTCCGGCCCCTCGCGGTGGAGCCCCACCACGTCGCGGTCCGCCCGGTCCGCCATGAGGACGCGCTGCTTCTCGAGGCTCCGCTCCACCGCCTGGAGCTGGTCGCGCAGGCGCGCCGCGTCCTCGTAGCGGAGCGCGCCGGCGGCCTCCTCCATGCGCGCGCGGAGCCGCTCGACCAGCTCCGGCTCGCGCCCCTCCAGGAACTCGATCGCGTCCTCCACCGACTGCCCGTACTCCTCCTGCGCCACCTCGTAGACGCACGGCGCCGGGCAGCGGTGGATCTGGAAGAGGATGCAGGGGCGCTTGCGGTGGGCGAAGACGTGGTCGGTGCAGGTCCTGAGCTGGAAGAAGCGGTTCACGATCCGGAGCGTCTCCCGGATCGACGAGGCCGAGGAGTAGGGCCCGAAGTACCGGGCGCCGCCGACGCGCTTCTCCCGCGCGCGGCGCACCTCGAGGCGCGGGTACGGGTGGCGCTCGTCGAGGCGCAGGACGATGAAGTCCTTGTCGTCGCGGAGCCGCACGTTGAAGCGCGGCTTGTGCTTCTTGATGAGCTCGTTCTCGAGGAGGATCGCCTCCTTCTCCGAGCGCGTGACGATGACCTCGACGTCGCCGAGCAGGTCCTCGAGGAGGGGGACGAAGATCCGGTCGTCCCCGCTCCCCGCGTCGAAGTACTGGCGGACGCGCGAGCGCAGGCTCGCCGCCTTGCCCACGTAGACCACCTCGCCGCGGCGGTCCTTCATGAGGTAGCAGCCGGGCGCCTGCGGCAGCTCGTCGAGCGTCTTTCGGAGGGCGGGCTCCATCCGAGCACGAGCCTTACCCGGAAACGGGCGAGAGATCACGCGGCGGCCCGCGAGCGCACCGGCCGCGGATCGGGCCTCAGCGCCGCCTGCGGCGCTGCTGGGGGCGCTTCGCGCCGCGCAGCCCGCCCATGGCGGAGGCGCTCGCGATGGCGCCCGAGCCGAGGACGCCCTTCATGCCGGCGGCCTTCGCCGGCAGCCCGAGCTGCAGGTCCTTCAGGGCGAGGATCCGGTCGCGGAGCTGCGCCGCCTTCTCGAAGTCGAGGGCCTGGGCGGCCTCCTTCATCTCCAGCTCGAGGGCGGCGACGATCTGCGGGAGCTGCTCGGGCCGGTACTCGGCCCCCTCCGCGGCCATCGGCACCGTGAGGTAGTCGGCCTCGACGATCGCCATGCCGAGGTCGGAGATGTTCCGCTTCACCGACTGCGGCGTGATGCCGTGCTCGACGTTGTAGGCGCGCTGGATCTCGCGGCGGCGGTTCGTCTCGTCGAGCGCCTTGCGCATCGAGTCGGTCACGTGGTCGGCGTACAGGATCACCCGCCCGTTCAGGTTCCGCGACGCGCGGCCGATGGTCTGGATGAGCGACACCGACGAGCGCAGGAAGCCCTCCTTGTCCGCGTCGAGCACCGCGACGAGGGAGACCTCCGGGATGTCGAGCCCCTCCCGCAGGAGGTTGATGCCGATGAGCACGTCGAACTCGCCGCGGCGCAGGTCGCGGATGAGGGCGCTCCGCTCCAGCGTCTCGATGTCGGAGTGCAGGTAGCGGCAGCGGACCCCCACGTCGGTGAAGTACTCGGTGAGGTCCTCCGACATGCGCTTCGTGAGGGTGGTCACGAGGACGCGCTCGTTCGCCTCGGCGCGCTTGCGCACCTCGCCGAGGAGGTCGTCCACCTGCGAGCCGACCGGCCGGACCTCCACCTCGGGATCGGTGAGCCCGGTGGGCCGGATGATCTGCTCGACCACGACGCCCTGCGCCTTCTGCAGCTCGTACTCCGCCGGCGTCGCCGAGACGTAGATGCCCTGGTGCACGAGCGCCTCGAACTCCTCGAACTTGAGCGGCCGGTTGTCGAGCGCCGAGGGGAGCCGGAAGCCGAACTCGACGAGCGTCTCCTTGCGGGAGCGATCGCCGCGGTACATCGCCCCGATCTGCGGGATGGTCTGGTGCGACTCGTCGATGACGAGGAGGAAGTCGTCGGGGAAGTAGTCGAGGAGGCAGGGCGGCGGGTCGCCCGCCTTCCGCCCGGAGAGCCAGCGCGAGTAGTTCTCGATGCCGGAGCAGAACCCCATCTGCTCGAGCATCTCGAGGTCGAACATCGTGCGCTGCTCGAGGCGCTGGGCCTCCACGAGCTTGTTCCCCGCCTTGAGCGCCCCGAGCCGCTCGCGCAGCTCCTCGCGGATCCCGTCGATGGCGCGCTTGCGCGTCTCCGGCGCCGAGACGTAGTGGCTGTTCGGGAAGATGGCGGTCTTGTCGAGCTCGGCGAGGGTGACGCCGCGCAGCGGGTCGAACTCGTGGATCGACTCCACCACGTCGCCGAAGAACTCGATGCGGACCGCCCGGTCCTCCTCGTAGGGCGGGAAGACCTCGATCGTGTCGCCGCGCACGCGGAAGGTGCCGCGGTGGAAGTCGGTGTCGTTCCGCTCGTACTGGATGTCGATGAGCGACCGGATGAAGCGGTCGCGCATGAACTCCTGCCCCTTCTCGATGCGCTGGAGGAGGCCGTAGTACGCCTCCGCGGTGCCGAGGCCGTAGATGCAGGAGACGGACGCCACGATGAGCACGTCGTTCCGGGTGAGGAGCGCGTGCGTCGCCGCGTGGCGCATGCGGTCGATCTCGTCGTTGATGGACGAGTCCTTCTCGATGTACGTGTCCGTCGTCGGGACGTACGCCTCGGGCTGGTAGTAGTCGTAGTAGCTGACGAAGTAGTGGACGGCGGCCGAGGGGAAGAGCTCCTTGAACTCCCCGTAGAGCTGGGCGGCGAGCGTCTTGTTGTGGGCGATGACGAGCGTCGCGCGCTTCACCTCGGCGACGACGTTCGCGACGGTGAAGGTCTTGCCGGACCCGGTGACGCCGAGCAGCACCTGGTGCCGGTCGCCGCGTCGGAGGCCGGCGTTGAGCTCGCCGATGGCGCGCGGCTGGTCCCCGGTCGGCTGGAAGACGCTCTGGAGGTCGAACGGCACCCGCGGACTCTAACGCGGCGCGGCCCGCCGTTCAGCGGCGTCCGCCGCGCGGCGATCGCGACGCTCCGCCGCGCGCCCGCCGCGACCGTCCGGGCGTATGATCCGCCGTATGCGACGGCTTCCCGCCTCGACGGCCCTGCTCCTCGCGCTCGCGCTCGCCTCCACCGGCTGTCCGAGCGACGACGACGTCTGCTCGAGCGGCCAGACCCTCTGCAACGGCGTGTGCAGGGACGGCGCGTTCTTCCAGTCGGATCCCGACAACTGCGGCGGCTGCGGGGTGGCCTGCGGCCTCGGCACCTGCTCGGCCGGCGCGTGCCAGTGCGACGCGGCGGCCACGCCCTGCCCGCAAGGGAACCCGCGCTGCGTCGACGCGCAGAACGACCCCGCGAACTGCGGCGGCTGCGGGATCGCCTGCACGAGGCCCGGCGATGGGTGCGCCCTCGGCGCCTGCGGCTGCGTCGCGCCGGCGGACCAGGACTGCGGGACGTACTGCGCCGACACCCTCACCGACCCGCAGAACTGCGGGGCGGGCGCGGCGGGGTGCGGGAACGTCTGCCCGCTCGCGAACGACGTCTGCGACGGCGGGACCTGCGCCTGCCCCTCCACGCTGCCGGACGCGTGCCCGGCGGCAACGCCCACGGCCTGCGTGAACACGCAGACGGACGAGGCGAACTGCGGCGCCTGCGGCACCGCGTGCACGAAGACGAACGAGGCCTGCACGGGCGGCGCCTGCGCCTGCCCCGCGTCGTTCCCGGATACCTGCGGGACCGCGTGCGTGAACCGGAACACGGACGAGCAGAACTGCGGCGCCTGCGGCACCGTGTGCCCGACCGGCGCGACCTGCGCCGGCGCGCCACGGCGTGCCAGTGCCCATCGGGCGCGACGACGGTGTGCTGCGAGCCGTGCGTGGACCTCCAGACCGACGAGCGGTTCTGCGGCGCGCTGCGACCTCGTCCTGCGCGCCCGGCGCGGCGTGCACGAGCGGCACCTGCCAGTGCCCCGCGGGCCCGGCGCCGGGCTGCTCCGGCACGTGCTGCGCCGGGGGCACGGCCTGCTGCGGCGACGGGATCTGCCCCCTCGCCCACCAGAACGGCCTCGGGCAGACGTACTACGACTGCGGGGCCATCGACGCGCACACGCAGGCGCAGGCGGAGCTGGCCGCTCAGGCCTGGAGCCCGTCCGGAACGACGCAGCCGGCGGGGCTGTGCTCCGTGGCGTGCCTCTGCCGCCTGACCGCCACCCAGGCGGCCGTCTGGTGCTACGTCGGCAGCGAGCCCCGGGTCGGGCTGGTGCTCGTCACGAACAGCCCGAACTGCGCTGCGGCTGCATGCCCGTTCCCCGGAAGCGGCATCGCCTGGCACTGATCCCCTCGGGTCCCGCCCGCGTTCCGGCTCGACTTTTTCGCGGCCCCCGACTAATTTACGCCGGTCCCGAATGTGCCAGCACGGCTCGGGAACGAGCGGGATAGTCCCGCCCGAACACGAAAGAAGTGGTAGCGATGGCCAGTGGTACGGTGAAGTGGTTCAACGATGCGAAGGGCTTTGGCTTCATCACCCAGGATGGCGGCGGCGACGACGTGTTCGTCCACCACACCGCGATCCAGTCCGAGGGCTTCCGCAGCCTGCAGGAAGGGCAGCGGGTCGAGTTCGAGGTGACGAAGGGCCCCAAGGGCCTCCAGGCGGCGAACGTCCGACCGGTCTAGCCGGCGCCGCGCAGCACAAGGGGGCCCGGCCGCTCGGCCGGGCCTTCGCTTTGCGGGACCCCGACGGACCCAGGAGGAAGCACGATGGCTTTCAACCCCGGAGCGACCAAGCGGCAGAAGGAGGCGGCGCGCAGGGACTACCAGCGCCGCAAGGAAGAGAAGAAGGAGCAGCGGAAGCGGGAGAAGGCGGACAAGCCGCCGACCGCGCCCGGCGAGGATCCGGACATCGCCGGCATCGTCCCCGGCCCGCAGCCGATCCTCGAGGAGTAGCGCCGGCCGGCCCGCGGGCCCGGCGCGCGAAGGCGCCGCCCGCGGCCGCCGCAGCGCGCCGCCGCACCCGCGCGGCGGCTCACCCGTCAGTGCCCTGCGTGAGCGTCCGCCCCGGGCGGAGCGGGCTCGGGCCTCGCGTCGCCGTGCCCAGCCGCGTGCGGCGGGGCAGCCTGGGCGCCCGGCGCCGCGTGCCCCTCGTGGCCCCCGCCGGCGGCCGCCGCCGCGTTCACGGCCTCCGCCCAGTGCACGAACGGCACGTACGCCGCCACCCAGCGGCGGCCCGCGGCGACGTCGCCCGCCGGCGGCTGCTCCTTCCGGAGCGCGCCCCAGCGCTCGTGCAGCCCCTGACGGACCGCGCCTCCGAGCAGCGCCTCGAGCGGCTTCGGGTCGCCGCTCGCGATCGCGCGGTCGGCCGCGGCGACGGCCGGGTCGGGCGTGCCGGCGGGCTTGAGGCCCGTGTACGGGGCCCCCTCGCCGGCCCGGTGCACGCGGACGAGCGTCTCGAAGAACCAGCGGTCGGCGAGCGCCTTCGCCTCCCCCCCGCCCTTGCGCACGGCGCGCGCGCTCGAGAACGCCGCCCGGATCTCCTTCTCGTCGCCGGGCTGGACCCAGGCGAGCACGGGCTCGAGCTTGCCGTCGTCGAGGGCGGCGCGGGCCACGCTCACGACGGGCCCGTCGAGCGTATCGCAATGTGCGCGCGCCAACCCCGGGGCGAGCAGGGCGGCGGCGAGGAGCGGGATCAGCGAACGGAGCGGCATGGCGGTCCTCCTTCCGGCGCGTCGTGCGCCGCTCCGTGATCTAAGTTAGCAGTTACTAACTTTCAACCCGGGCCCCGACGGGGGCGCACCGCGGCCGCCGGGCGCTCCCCTACTCGACGTCCCAGCTCGTGCCGTCCGGCCCGTCGAGCAGGGCGACGCCGCGGGCGAGGAGCGCGTCGCGGATCGCGTCGCTCCGCGCGAAGTCCTTCGCCTTGCGCGCGGCGGCGCGCTCGGCGAGCTGCGCCTCGACCTCCGCCCCGTCGATCCCGCGGCGCGCGACCGCCATGCCGCGCAGGGCGCGGAGCGCCTCCGCCGGGGCGCGCTGCACGAGGCCGAGGGTCGTGCCGATCTCGCGGGCGTCGCGGGCGAACGCCGCGAGCGCCGCCTTCTCGTCCGCCGTGCGCCGGCCCTTGGCGTCCGCGAGGGCGTTCGCCGCGGTGAACGCCTCGGCGAGCACCGCGAGCACCTGCGGCGCGTTGAAGTCGTCGTCGAGCGCCCGGCGCGCATCGTCGACGAGGGTCCCGCGCTGCCCCGCGGGCGAGGCCCCCGCCGCGACCCGGTCCACCTTCTCGAGGGTCTTGTACAGGTAGCGCAGCCGCCGCTCCGCCTCCTGCAGGATCGCGTCGGAGTAGTTGATGGGGTTGCGGTAGTGGGTGCCGAGGAGGAAGAGCCGCATCACCTCGGCGTCGAACTTCTGGAGCACCTCGCGGATGGTGAAGAAGTTGCCGAGCGACTTCGACATCTTCTCGCTGTCGATCTCCACGAACCCGTGGTGCATCCAGTGGCGGCAGAAGCTCTCGGCGGTGCGGCCGTCGCCCACCGCCGCCGCCGACTGCGCGATCTCGTTCGTGTGGTGGGGGAAGACGAGGTCCTTGCCGCCGCCGTGGAGGTCGATGGGCACGCCGAGGTGGGCGAGGGTCATCGCCGAGCACTCGATGTGCCAGCCCGGCCGGCCCTTGCCCCACGGCGACTCCCAGGCCGGCTCCCCCGGCTTCGCGGCCTTCCACAGCGCGAAGTCGAGCGGGTCCCGCTTCGCCTCGCCGGTCTCCACCCGGGCGCCGGCGAGCAGGTCGTCGAGGTTCCGCTTCGCGAGGCGGCCGTAGTCCGGGAACTTCCGCACCGCGTAGTAGACGTCGCCGTTCGAGGCGGGGTACGCGAAGCCCTTCTCGACGAGCTGCGCGATCATCGCCACGATCTGCGGGACGTGGTCCGAGACCTTCGGCGCCACGTCCGGGCGGAGGTTCCCGAGGGCGTCCATGTCCTCGTCGTAGGCGCGGGCGAAGCGGGCCGCGAGCGCCACCGGGTCCTCGCCCCGCTCGTTCGCGCGCTTGATGATCTTGTCGTCCACGTCCGTGAAGTTCCGCACGTACGTCACCGCGTAGCCGCGGGCGCGCAGGTGGCGCACCACCACGTCCCACACGACGTAGCTGCGCGCGTGGCCGACGTGCGACCAGTCGTAGACCGTGGGGCCGCAGGCGTAGAAGCGGATCTTCCCGGGCTCGAGCGGGACCAGCTCCTTCTTCGCGCCGGCGAGCGTGTCGTGGATGACGATGGGCATGGGGGCGATCGTCCTAGGCGGTGAGGCGCCTCACGAGGGCGCGCAGGTTCACGAGGGCGAGGAGCGCGAGAATCGCCGAGCCGGCCACGGGAAGCCAGCGTTTCCGCGGCCGCTCCCCGTCGCGCAGCACGAGCCAGCCGTCGCCGAGCGTCGCGCCGCGCGCGCGGAGCGCCGCCACGGCCTCCCCGTACTCCGCGCGGGCGGAGGACGGCAGGAGCCGGCCCTCGAAGACCGGCGGGCCGCCGCGGCCGGGGCGGTCGACGACGAGGCTCGTGCCCGCGACGCGGCCGACGGTGCGCCGCGCCCCGGTGCGCGCCTCGGTGACCGGCACGGTCTCGGCGAGGTCCCCGCGGATCGTGGCGAGCCGGTTCTCCCGCGCCGCCTCGAGCCGGTAGGCCCCCGGGGCGCCGAGGTCCACCGGCTCCCGCGAGGAGAAGAAGAAGGCCACGTCGGGCCAGAGCTCGACGAGGAGCCAGCCCGAGACGGCCAGGGCGAGCACCGCGAAGATCGGGCTCCGCGCGAGGAGCGGCGACTCGCGCCGGGGCGGCGCGGCGGGCGGCGGCGGAGGCGCGCCCGGGCCGGCGAAGAACGTCTCCTCGGGCGGCCGCGGGTCCGTCATCGCGCCGCCCGCACGAGGAGCGCCACGGCGTGCGCGGCGATCCCCTCCTCGCGCCCCACGAAGCCCATCCCCTCCCCCGTCGTCGCCTTCACGTTCACCTGCGCCGGCGAGACGCCGAGGGCCTCGGCGAGGCGGCCCCGCATCTCCTCGGCGCGCGGCGCGATCTTCGGCCGCCGGGCGGCGAGGGTCACGTCGCAGTTGCCGACGCGCCAGCCGCGCTCCCCGGCGAGGCGCGCGATCTCGCGGAGCAGGACGAGCGAGGAGACCCCCTTCCAGCGGGGGTCGGTGTCCGGGAAGTGACGGCCGAGGTCGCCGAGCCCCGCCGCGCCGAGGACCGCGTCGCCGATGGCGTGCGCGCACACGTCGGCGTCGGAGTGGCCGAGCAGGCCGTCGCCCTCGAACTCGACGCCGCCGAGCACGAGCCGCCGCCCCGCGGCGAAGCGGTGGGTGTCGTAGCCGACGCCGAGGGCGACCGGCGCCTCGGCGGCGGCGCGGGCGCGCGCCACGTCCTCGGGTCCGGTGATCTTGAAGTTGCCCGGCTCGCCGGCGACGAGCGTCACCGGCGCGCCGAGCCGCTCGACGAGGGCGCACTCGTCCGTCGCCGCCGAGGCCTCCGCGCCCGCCGCCGCGTACGCCCGCAGGAGGAGCTCCCGGCGGAACCCCTGCGGCGTCTGGGCGAGCCAGAGGGTGCGCCGGTCCAGGGTCTCGGCGACGCGCGGCGGCCCCTCCGCGCCGGCGCGCTTCACGGTGTCCGTGACCGGCAGCGCGGCGAGCGCGGCGCCGTCGCGGGCCGCCGCCTCGGCGACCCGGAGGGCGAGGTCCGGGGTCGCGAAGGGTCGCGCCGCGTCGTGGACGAGCACGACCGCCGCGCCCTCGGCCGCGGCGAGGCCGTTCCGCACCGAGTCGGCGCGCGCCTCGCCACCCGCCACGGCGCGAGCGGGGCGGCCGAGGCCGCTCACCTCCGCGAGGCCGCGGCCCTCCTCCCCCGGCGGCACGACCGCCACGAGCTCGTCGACGGCCGGGCAGGCGGCGAGCAGCCGGGCCGACCGGCGCAGCACGGTCTCGCCGCCGAGGGCGAGCCACTGCTTCGCCACGCCGGCCCGGAGGCCGGCGCCGCCCGCCGCCAGGATCGCCGCCACGCGCTCGCCGCGGATCATCTTTCACCCTCCGCGCGCCGCACCGCGCGCGCTGGCATCGTCCCTGCTACCGCCGGTCCCCGTGCCGCCGACCCGCACGACGTCGCGAGCCCCGACCGCGAGATGCGACCGCCGCGCGGACGGGCGTCCGTGCGGCGGTCACCTCCCGCGCGCGCCCGCGCGGAGCGGGCGCGGCGCCTCAGCAGTTGAAGATCTTCTTCAGGTCCTGCTCGACGTCGTCCTCGTGGCACTCCTTCGCGATCGCGAGCTCCTTGATGAGCAGCGAGCGCGCGGTGTCGAGCATCTTCCGCTCGCCGAACGAGAGGTCCTTGTCCGAGCGGAGCAGGTAGAGGTCGCGCAGCACCTCCGCGATCTCGAAGACGCTGCCCGTCTTGATCTTGTCCATGTACTCCCGGTAGCGGCGGTTCCAGGTCGTCGAGTCGACCGAGACCTCCTTCTCCCGGAGGATGCCGTACACCTTGCGGACGTCGCGCTCCCCGATGATCTCCCGCAGGCCGACGGACCCGACCTTGTTCATCGGGATCATGATCTTCATCCCGTTCTCGAGGATCCGGAGCACGTAGAAGGACTGGCGCTGGCCGGCGACCTCCTTGTGCTCGATCCCCATCACCTCGCCGACGCCCTGGCCGGGGTAAACCGCCTTGTCCCCGACCTTGAAATTCGGGGACGCCTGAGTAGCCTGAATGACGGACATTCCTTCCTCCGCCCCCGACGTCCCGAACACCGACCGGCACGGTCGACGACGGGGCGGGAGCTTGATCGCGGGATACTACCACGGACTCCCCAGCCGGTCAATAACACTGGGGAAATCGCCGTCATTCCCTGCTGCGTAGGGGTGGCCCGACGCGGGGCGGCATGACCGCGCGTGCTCCCCTCGTGCGCCCCGCGCTGGGGTTCCTCGCCGGCGTCGTCCTCGGGCTCGAGGAGGTGCGCTTCCCCGCAGGGGCCCTGCTCGCCCTCCCCCTCGCCCTCTCGCCGCCGCTCGCCCCGGTCGCGTTCGGCGCCGCGGGCTGGC
The DNA here is from genome assembly GCA_963737085.1 of uncultured delta proteobacterium. Lineage (GTDB taxonomy): Bacteria > Myxococcota > Myxococcia > Myxococcales > Anaeromyxobacteraceae > Anaeromyxobacter. Next base: position 383,383 of record CAVTRR010000008.1, on the reverse strand, counting down.
TGCTCGCCGCGTCGGGGCGGGCCGCTCCCGAGGTGGCTGCGCCGGCCGTCCCGCTCGAGGGCCGCATCGTCTCGGTGCCGGAGCGCCACGGAGATCGGGTGCTCTTCCGGTTGCGGACGGCGGGCGGCGCGCTCCTCGAGGTCGCCTCGCCGCCCGCGGAGTGGCCGCTCTCCCTCGGCGACGAGGTGCGCCTGACGGCGGACCTCCGGCCGCCCCCGGGGCCGCGCAACCCGGGCGGCCGCGACGCCGCCGCCCGGCTCGCGGCGAGCGGCGTCGCGCTCCGGGCGGTGGCGGCCGGGCCGGCGGTGCGGACGCGCCCGCCGGCCGCCGCGGCGAGGCTCGAGCGCGCCCGCGACCGCTTCGCCGACGCGGCCGAGCGCGCCCTCCCGCCCCGCGAGGCCGCGCTCGTCCGCGCCATCGGCACGGGCGACCGCGCCGCCCTCGAATCCGGCGACCACCCTCTCCTTCGCCCGCAGCGGCCTCGCGCACGTGCTCGCCGTGTCCGGGCTGCACCTCGTCGTGGTCGCCTTCGGGCTCGAGCGCCTCCTGCGGGCGCTCCTCCTCCGGGCGGAGCCCGTGGCGGCGCGCGTCGACCCGCGGCGCCTCTCGGCCGCCGTGGCCCTGCCGCTCTCCCTCCTGTACGCCCTCGCCACCGGCGCCGGCGTGCCGGTGCTGCGCGCCGCGCTCGCCGCCGCGGTCGCGTTCGGCGGCGCGATCCTCGATCGCGAGGCCACGGCGCCGAACGTCCTCGCCCTCGCCGTCCTCGCGCTGCTCTCGGCGGACCCCGGGGCCGCCCTGGACCCCTCGCTGCAGCTCTCCTTCGCGGCGGTGGCGGGGCTCGCGCTGTGGGCGGGGCCGCTGCGGCGCGCAATTCCCGTGGGGGCCCCGCCGCGCGGCGGCTGGCGCGCGCGGCTGCTCGAGCCGCTCCTCCAGGGCGCCTGCGCCACCCTCGCGGCGTCCGCCGCGACCGCCCCCGTCCTCGCCTTCCACTTCCGCCAGCTGCCGCTGCTCGGCGTCGCCGCGAACGTCGCCGGGGTGCCGCTCGGCTCGGGGCTCACCGCGCTCGCCGCGATCGCGGCCCTCGCCGCGGCGGCGTGGCCGCCCCTCGCGACGCCGTTCCTCCTCGCGTGCCGCCCGCTGGCGTGGGCGCTGCGGGAGCTCTCCGACGCCGCGGCCACGCCGCGCTGGGGCGTCCTCGGCCTCGCCTCCCCGGGCCTCGTCGGCGCCGGCGCGTGCGGCCTCGCGGCGCTCGCCGCCACGCGCGCGCGGGGGTGGCGCCGCCTGGCCGCCGTCGCCGTCGCGGCGGCCTGCCTCGCGCTGCCCGGGCCGATCCGGGCCGCCGCGGCGCGGGCCCGCGGCGGGCTCGAGGTGATCTTCGTCTCCGTGGGACAGGGCGACGCCGCCCTCCTGCGGCTCCCCGACGGCGCGGCGGTGCTGATCGACGCGGGCGGCGCCCCGGACGGCGGGCCCGACCCGGGCGCGCGGGACGTGGTCCCGCTCCTGCGCGACCTCGGCGTCCGCCGGCTCGCGGCGGTGTTCGTGTCGCACCCGCACCCGGACCACGTGCTCGGCCTCGCCGCCGTCGCCGAGGCGTTCCCCGTCGAGCGGATCTTCTCCAACGGAGACGGCGGCGACGGCGAGCCGCGGGAGATCCTGGCCGGGCTCCGGCCGGAGCCGCTCGCCCCCGGCGCCCGCTGGGAGCGGGCGGGGGTCGCGTTCGAGGCGCGGGGCGGCGACCGGACGGCGCTCGCGCCCAACGACGCGTCCCTCGTGCTGCGCGTCGCCCTCGGCCGCACCGCGTTCCTGTTCCCGGGCGACGTCGAGGAGCGCGGCGAGGCCGCGGCCGTCGCCCTCGGCGGGCTGGCGGCCGACGTCGTGAAGGTCCCGCACCACGGCAGCCGGCGCTCCTCCGGCGCCGCGCTCGCCGCCGCCGTCCGGCCGCGCTTCGCGGTCGTGAGCGTCGCGGCCGCGAACCGCTACGGCTTCCCGCACGAGGAGGCGCTCGCGCGCTGGCGTGCCGTGGGGGCGCAGGTGCTCCGGACGGACGAGGGGGCGGTCCGGTTCCTCTCGGACGGGCGGCGCGTCGTCCGGGTCCCCGCGGAATCCGCCCTCGACCCGCTGGCGATCCTCGGCGAGCGCGCCCACCCTTGTGACGTGGCGATCGACGACGTCGACCTCGCGGACCTCGCCGAGCGGATCAAGCGGCACATCCCGCCGAACGAGCCTCCCGTGGGCTACCTCCGGGGACGCAGCTACTTCCGCGACGTGGTCGTGCACGAGCTCGGCTGCTCCGAGCTCGAGGCGGAGGAGCTCGTCGACACGCTGGAGATGAACGGCTACCTGCGGTTCACGGGGGACCCGTCCGTCCGCTCGCGGGCGGAGAGCCGCTGGGACATCGATCCCCACGGCCGCTGACGTGAGCCGGTCGCCTCGCAGCGCCTCTCCACACCCCCTGCCCGCCACGCTCGCCGTCCGGCGCGCCCGTGGCCCTGCGTCCGCCGCGCGGCCGGGGGGTCGGGGCGAGGGGCGCGGCGCCTCTCGCCTTTTTCCCGGAACGGCGCATGGAGGTCCCGGCGCCGTGCGCCTCGAGATCACCGTCAGCAGGCCCGGCGCCCGGGCGGAGCGGCACGCCGTCGAGGGCGCCGTCTCCGCCGGAGGCTCGCGCGCCGACGGGATCCTCGTCCCGGGTCTCGCGCCGGGCGCGCTCGAGCTCCTCCCGTCGCCCGCCGGGCTCGTGGTCCAGCCGTCGTCGCCCGGCGTCCACGTCGGCGGCCACCCGGTCGCCCCCGGGGGACGCCGCCTCCTCCGACCCGGCGAGCGGGCCGAGCTCCGGGGCGTCGCGATCGCGCTCGACCGCCCCGCGCAGCCGTCCGACGCGGGGACGCGCTGCGCCGCCGCCGCCCTCCTGCGCGACGCGGCGGCGGGCGAGGCCCCCGCCGCGGCCCGCCTCGTCGTGCTCACCGGGATCGCGGCGGGAGCGCTCCACCCGCTCGGCCCCGAGCAGACCGTGGGCCGCGGGCGCGACGCCGCGATCCGCATCCCCAATCCGCGCGCCTCGCGCGTCCACGCGCGCCTCCGTGTGGGCGCCGGCGGCGCGACCGTCGAGGACCTCGGCTCGAAGAACGGGGTGCGCGTGAACGGGGTCCGCATCGAGCCGCGGCGCCCCGCCCCGGTCGCCCCGGGCGACGAGATCGTGCTCGGCGAGACCGGGCTCGCCGTCGCGGACGGCTTCGGCGCCCCGGGGAGGGGCTCCGGCGGACCCTCCGGGTCCCCGGGCGGCGGCCGGCGCGGCCGCGCGGCGCTCCGCCTCGCGGCCGCGGCGCTGCTCGCCCTCTCCGCCGCGGCGCTCGCCGTCGCCGGCTCCTGAGGAGCGGGCTCACGCCGTCCGGGGCGTCAGGCCGGCGCGCTCGAGGAGCAGCTCGAACAGCTCGCGGTGGCGGGAGAACAGGCACGTGAAGTGGACGGGCCCGCGCCGGGTGAGCACGGAGTAGACGCGCCCGCCGAGGCCGTCCCGGACCACGATCTGCAGGATGTCGTCGAAGCGCACCCGCTCGCGGCGGAACGGCGTCGCGGCGACGATCCCGTCTGCGGTGACGGTGATCGAGGTCTTCCCGTAGACGACGCTGAACGCCGCGAAGAACAGGACGAAGGCGGCGGCGCCGAGGAGCAGCCGCGGCTCGGCGCCGGGCAGGCAGGCGAGCGCCACGAGCGCGAACGCCCAGAAGGCGGCCGCGGCGGCGACCGCCACCCGGAGCGGCAGGCGGGTGCGGTACGTGCGCGCGCCGTCCATGCAGGGAAGTTGCGCCCCGCGCCGCGTGCCGGCTACCGCAGCTCCTGCGCCCGCTTCGCGGCGATCTCGCGCAGGTCCCCGCGGACGTCGGCGGCGCCGCTCCGCGCGTAGCGCTCGTACATCTCCGCGGCGCTGCGCGCGTCCCCGAGCACCCGGTAGCACTCGGCGAGGCCGTAGAGGGGCGTGCCGAGCCCCGGGTCGAGCGCGAGCGCCGCCCGGTAGTCGGTGGAGGCCTCGCGGTAGCGCCCGAGCCCGAAGCGGGCGCTCGCGCGCGCCGCGTGCGCCACGGCGAGGCGCGGGTCGATCGCGATCGCGTCGGTGAGCGCCTCGTCGGCCCTCGCGAAGTCACGCCGCTCGAGGAGGGCGAGCGCCTCGCGGTAGCGCTGACGCGCGGACCGCCCCGACCGCCGGCGCCGCGGCGGGGTCCCGGGCGCCCTCGACCGCGGTCACGGCGACCGTGCGGGCGCCCTCGGCCGCCGCGGGCGCCGGCGCGCTCGCCACGCCCGCCGCCGAGGCGGGCTCGGGCACCCCGCGCGCCTCGGCGGCCGCGGGCGACGGCTGCGGAGCGGGCGCGGGCTCGGGCGTGAACCGGTAGACGCGGGCGGAGGCGGGCGGGGCGCCGCCCTCCGCGGTCACGGCGGCGCGGGCCGGCGCGCTCGCCGGAGGCGCCGGGGGCGCCGCCGCCGGGGGCCGGGGCGGCGGGTTCTTCGCCTCCTCGAGGAGGCGGCGCGCCTCGGCGCTCGCGGGGTCCGCGGCGAGCGCGAGCTCGGCCTGCTCGATCGCGCGCGAGGCGTAGCGGAGCGCCAGGTAGGCGCGGCCGAGCTTCACGCGCGCGACCGGGCTCCGCGGCGCCAGGTAGACGGCGTCCTGGTACGCGAAGAGCGCGTTCCGGTAGTCGCGCTCGAGGAACGCGCGATCGCCGTGGCCGAGCTTCTCGACCGCGCCCTGGGAGAGCGGCGGCGGGGGTCGCGGGGGCGAGGGCGGCTCCGCCGCGGCGGGCGTCACCGCCGGCCCGGACGGCGCGGCGGGCCCGGCCGGCGCGGCGGCCGCCGGCTGCGCCGGGGTGGCGTCGGCCGGGACCACGGGAGCGGGCGCGGACGGCGGCCCGGCCGGCGGCGGCGCGGAGACGAGCGACGGCGCGACGAGCGGCGTCACGGCCGCGGGGACCACCGCCGGCTCGGGGACCGGCGCCGGCGACGGCGCGGGGACGGCGGCCTCCGCGGCGGCGAGGGCGAGGAGGAGCGAGAGCGCGTGCATTCGGCTCGATGATACACAAGGGGCGCGCGGGCCGCGCTGCGGCCCGTGTCGCACCTTTCGTGCGCGGAGCTACTTCCGGAACGGGTTCTTGCGGAGGATCGTCTCGCCGCGATCCGCGCCGACCGACACCCCGATCACCTCGACGCCGACGAGCTCCTCGACGCGCTTCACGTAGGCGCGCGCGTTGGGCGGCAGGTCGTCCCAGGTGCGGAGGTGATCCACCTTCTCGGTCCAGCCGGGCAGCTCCTCGTAGACGGCCTTCGCGCGGTCGAGCAGCTCGGGGTCGGAGGGCATCTCGTCGATGACCTTCCCGTCGATCTCGTAGCCCACGGCGATCTTCACCTTGTCGAAGCCGGTGAGCACGTCGAGCTTCGTCATCGCGATGCCGTTCAGCCCGTTCACCCGCGCGGCGTAGCGCATGGCGAGCGCGTCGAACCAGCCGGTGCGGCGCGGGCGGCCGGTGGTCGCGCCGTACTCGCCGCCGACCTTGCGGAGCCGCTCGCCCGTCTCGTCCTTCAGCTCGGTCGGGTAGGGGCCGCCGCCGACGCGGGTCGAGTAGGCCTTGGAGATGCCGAGCACGTAGTCGACGGCCGTCGGCCCGAGGCCGCAGCCCACCACCGCGTTGCCGGCCACGGTGTTCGAGCTCGTGACGAAGGGGTAGGTGCCGTGGTCGACGTCGAGCATCGTCCCCTGCGCGCCCTCGAAGAGGAGCGACTTGCCGGCGCGCAGCGCCCGGTGCAGCCAGAGCGAGACGTCGGTCGCGTACCGCGCGATCCGCCGGCCGAGCGCGGCGTACTCCTTCACGATGGCCGCCTCGTCGAGGTCGGGCGTGGCGCCGAGCCGCTTCAGCTCCTCGCGGGCCGCCGGCAGGCGCTCCTTCACCTTGCGGGCGAGCCGCGCCTCGTCGAGGAGGTCGCGGACGCGGAGCCCGCGCCGGGCGACCTTGTCCTCGTAGGTCGGGCCGATGCCGCGGCCGGTCGTGCCGATCTTCGCCGCGCCCATCGCCTGCTCGCGGGCGACGTCGATGGCCTTGTGCCAGGGCATGATGACGTGGGCGTCGAGCGAGACGACGAGCTGCCCGTCGTCCTGGAAGGCGCCCTTCGCCTTCAGCCGGTCGATCTCCATGACCAGCACGGCGGGGTCGGCGACCACGCCGTTCCCGATCACGCACGCCTTGCCCGGGTGGAGGATGCCCGCGGGGATGAGGTGGAGGACGGTCTTCTCGCCCCCCACCACGAGCGTGTGGCCGGCGTTGTTCCCACCCTGGAAACGGACGACCACGTCCGCGTCGCGGGTGAGCAGATCGACGATCTTTCCCTTGCCCTCGTCGCCCCACTGGGCTCCGACGACGACCACGTTCGGCATGGCTCTGGCTCCCGGTGCCGTCCGCTTTCTCGCAGCCCGAATCGCGGGCGCGGGCGCGGCGCGCAGGTGCCGCACCATAGCAGGAGGCCCCGCCGACCGCTAGCGCGGACGCGACCCGCGGCTGCGCGTCCGCGCGCGCCCCGCCGCGCCCCGCGCGCGCCCGTTCGCGCGCTCGAGCGCCTGCGTCGCGAACTCGAGATCCACCGCGAAGCCGATGGCGGGGCCGGGCCGGCCGAAGCGGGCGAGGAGCCCGTCGTAGCGCCCTCCCGCCGCGACGCTGCTGCCCGCGCCGGGCGCGTAGCCCGCGAACGTGATGCCGGTGTAGTAGCCGAGGCCGCGGGCCTCGCCGAGGTCCACCGCGAACGGGCCGGCACCGCGCCGCCGCGCGAGCGCGAGGGCGGCCTCGACCTCCCGCAGCGCCGCGCGGGCCCCCGGCACCGCGCGGGCGAGCGCGCGCGCGCGGGCGAGCGCGCCGTCGCCGTACAGGGTCACGAGCTCGGGGAGCGCGGCGCGCACGCGCGGGGCGCCCCGACCCTTGCGCGCCAGCTCGGCGAGGGTGGCGGCGTCCTTGCGCGCGAGCGCCTCCCACGCGGCCGCGGCGGCGCGCCCCGGCAGGCGCGCCGCCTCGAGGAACGCGCCGGCGAAGCGCGCGTGGCCCACCTCGACCACGGCGCCGCGCAGGCCGACGCCCTCGAGGGCGCGGGAGAGGACGACGAGCGCCTCGGCGTCGGCCGAGGGGCCGCCGGCCCCGAGCAGCTCGACGCCCGCCTGGTACACCTCCCGCGGGCGCCCGGCGCGGACCTCGCGCGCGCGGAGCACCGGCCCGTCGTAGCAGAGCCGGGCCGGCGAGGGGAGCGCGTCCGGCCGCGCCGCGTAGAGGCGGGCGATCTGCGGCGTGATGTCGGGGCGGATCGCGACCATCTCGCCGGACCCGGGCTCGACGAACTTCATCACGTCGGCGAGCGCCGCGGCCGAGAGCCCGCGCTCCACGACGTCGAGCCGCTCCAGCGTCGGCAGGAACACCCGCCGGTACCTGAACCGCGAGAAGACGTCCTGCAGCCTCGACGACAGCTCGGCGAGGTGCGCCGAGTGGTCGGGGAGGAGGTCGCGCAGGCCGGACGGGAGGGAGAGGTCGAGCAGCATCGCCGCGCGAATCTACCGCAAACCCCGCCCGCGCTGGGCGCGAAGGGGACCCGCGCGTTCGCGCGGGTCCCCTCCCCCTCCGCCCCGCCGCGCGTCAGTGGTGGTACGGGTCGGTCGGCGGGCCCGCCGCGGGGCCGCCGGGGACGCCGCGGCTCTCCGGCGTCGCGCCGTACGGCGTGCCGTAGGCGTGGGTCTCGGCGCCGCGGAGCTCGCCGCGCTCCTCGTGGCGCTGGATGGCGATCCGCCAGCCGAGGCCGCGCCCCTTGCTCCGCCGCATGGCGAGGCCCGTGCCGACCACGGCGCCGAGGAGCCCCGCGATCGCCGCGAGCGCGGCGCCGCCCGTGGCCGCCGCGGCGGCCCGGCCCGCGTCGTCCGCGCGCTGCTCCGCCGCCGGCGTGCGGGGCCGCACCGAGCCGCCCATCATCCGCTCGGCCGTCCGGAGGTTGCCGCTCGCGGCCGTCCCGGCGCTCATCGCGCCGGTCGCGAGCGTGCCGGTCAGGAAGATCGCCCCGGCGACGAGGCCGATGCACCAGACCAGGATGCCGTGCACGTTCGACGCGACCTTGTCTTCCTCCCCGCTCAGCCGCACGGCGAGCCAGGCGCCGAGCAGCGAGGCGACGAACGGGGTGACGAGCCCCCAGAACGCCGCGCCGGCGCCGAGCGCCTCGGAGTCCGCCGGCTCGGCGGCGAACCCGAGCGCCGCGCCGATGAGCCCCAGCACGACGTGGGCCGCGAGGGCGAGGAACACGCCTGCGATGACCGCGCTCCAGTGAAGGCGCGGAAGGAACCGTCCGCCCGCTGCCTCGGTAGCGACAGATGCCATTGATCGAGACCTCCCCGGGTGGGAACACCCGCCCACCCGGTCCCAAGGTACGCACCGGGAGTGTCACGAGGAGGCCGCATCGTCCGCGGCGAGGCGAGGGGCGAGCGCTAGAGCCGGATGGCGCGCACCGTGCGCACGTGGGGGAGGCGGCGGAGCGCCTCCAGCACCTCCGCGCTCGGCGCCTGGTCCACGTTGAGGAAGGAGAAGGCGCCGGAGCGGTCGTCGAGGCGCGAGAGCGAGATGCGCGCGATGTTCACGCCGGCCGCGCCGAGGGCGGTGCCGAGGTTCCCCACGACGCCGGGGGCGTCGTCGTTCTCGCAGACGATGACGTGGCCCTCGGGCACGGCCTCCACCCGGAAGCCGCCGACCCGCACGATGCGCGCGTCGCGCTTGCCGTAGACGGTGCCGGCGACGCTCGCCTCGCCGGCCGCGCCGCGCACCCGGACGGTCACGAGGCTCGTCCAGTCGTGGGGCTCCGCGGAGCGCACCTCCCGGACGTGGATGCCGCGCTCCTTCGCGATCGCCGGCGCGTTCACGTCGTTCACCGGGGTGTCGAGGAAGTGGCGCAGCAGGCCGGCCAGCGCGCGGGCCGCGAGCGGCCGCATGGGCACGTCGGCGAGCTCTCCCGCGACCTCCACGGCGACCTCCGCGGGGCCCTGCGGCGCGAGCTGCGCCGCGAGCGCGCCGAGCTTCTCCGCGAGCGGCAGGTACGGCGCGAGCCGGTCCAGGATCTCCTTCGGCAGGCCCGGCGCGTTCACCGCGTTCTGCACGACGCCGTCCTTCAGGTACGCGACGAGCTGCTCGGCGAGCGCGATCGCCACGGCGGACTGGGCCTCCTCGGTGGAGGCGCCGATGTGCGGGGTGCAGACGAAGCCCTCCTGCGCGAAGAGCAGGTGGTCCGCCGCGGGCGGCTCCTTCTCGAAGACGTCGAGCGCCGCGCCCCCGAGGTGGCCGGACGCGAGGGCGTCGGCGAGGGCGCGCTCGTCCACGATCCCGCCGCGGGCGCAGTTCACGAGGATCGCCCCGCGCTTCATCTTCGCGAGCGTCCCCGCGTCCACGAGGTGGCGCGTCTGGTCGGTGAGCGGCACGTGGAGGGAGATCGCGTCCGCCTCGCGCCAGAGGGTGTCGAGGTCGACGAGGGAGGCACCGAGCTTCGCCGCGGCCTCGGCGGTGATGAACGGGTCGTAGGCGACGACCTTCATCCGCATGGCCCGCGCGCGGTCGACGAGCACCGAGCCGATGTTGCCGATGCCGACGACGCCGAGCGTCTTCCCCGCGATCTCCCTCCCCTGGAAGCGCTTCTTCTCCCACCGGCCCGCCTTCACGCTGGCGGTGGCCGCCGGGACGTGGCGGTAGAGCGAGAGGATCATGCCGAGCGCGAGCTCGGCGACCGTGACCGACGAGCCGCCGGGCGTGTTCATCACCACGACGCCGCGGCGGGTCGCGGCGTCGAGGTCCACGTTGTCGACGCCGACCCCGGCGCGGCCGACGACGCGCAGCCGCGCCGCCCGCTCGAGGAGCCGCGCCGTCACCTTCGTGGCGCTGCGGACGGCGAGCGCGTCGTAGCCGCCGACCGCCGCCTCGAGGGCGTCGGGCGCGAGGCCGACCCTGACGTCGACCTCGAGGCCGGCCTCCTGCAGGATCCGGACGGCCTCCGGCGAGAGATTGTCGGACACGAGTACGCGCGCGGGCATCGCCTTCCCTCCGAGGGTGCGGGAGGGGGGAGTTAGCGACGGCGCCGGCCCGCGTCAACGCGACCGCCGCGGGGTCCCCCGCCTGCGACGGCGCGAGCGGCCGGCGGGGGCGTCAGGGCGCGCGGAGCCCGCGCAGGATCAGCTCGATGGCGTCGCGCTTCACCCGGTCGACCTGCTCCTCCGTCCCGGCGGGCACGAGGCCGACGACCATGCCGGAGACGGAGAGCTCGAGCGCCCCGAGCAGGCTCGCCGCCGCGACGAGCGGGTCCATGTCGGCGCGGAGCTCGCCGCGGACCTGCCCCTGCCGGACCACGTCCTCCACGAGCCGGACGGCGCGCTCGAACGTCTCGCGCGTGGAGCCGGCGCGGAGCGAGTGCGGCGTGCGGGTCACCTCGAGGATGAGGACGCGCACGGCGGCCGGGGCGGTCTTGAACACGTCGAAGACGAAGCCGTAGATGCCGGAGAGCTTGTCGGCCGCGCTCCCGGGCCCCTCGTCGATGGCGCGGATCGCGTTGATGAGGATCGCCCACTGCTCGGCGAAGACGCTCTCGAGCAGCTCCTCCTTGTTGCGGAAGTAGTGGTAGACGAGGCCGTACGCGACGTTCGCGGCGCGGGCCACGTCGGCGATGCGGCAGCCGTGGTAGCCCTTCTCGGCGAACACCCGCACCGCGGCGTGGAGGATGGCGCGCCGCTTCTCGGGCTCGACCTCTTCGGCGGGCTTCGGCGCCGCCCGTGGAGTTCGAGCCCGGCTCACCGTTCGATTCTCCAATCGCGCCGCCGCCGGAGCAACCCCCCCCGCTTCGCGAGGCCGGGTCGACGACGACCCGCCCGGGACCTGCCGCGTGCCGTCGCGAGGGTCTCGCAGCGCCACCCTCAGCGCGCCGGGCGCGAGCCGCCGAGCCCGGAGAGATCGACGGACGCGGAGTAGCCGAGGTCGCCGCAGTCGTTCATCCGCACCGCGGCGACGAGGCGGAAGCAGTGGCAGGGGGAGTCCCAGGCGAGGCTCGCGGCGTGCTGCCGGACTTCCCAAGCGCCCATGACGCGCTCCGGCGCGCAGATCGAATGACCCTCCCGGCCCGGGAAGGTCGCCTCGTACACGAGCGTCGCCGGCCCCGCGGCGACGCGCGCGCCCGCGGTCGCGCTCGCGGTCGCGTCGGCGGTGGGGCGGAGGTCGAACAGCGGGTCGAGGCCGGCGAGGAGCGACCCCGAGCCGCCCGGGCCGACCGCGAGGAACCGCGCGTGGACCGCGTCGCCGCGCCGATCCGAGACCGCCACGCCCGCGGAGAGCTGGGTGAACCGGTCGAGGAACGCCGACGGGAACGGCGGCGGCGTGGTCGGCTCTCCGCGGCCGTCGACCGCGAGGAACCGCGCCGACGCGTCCGCGGCGAACGGGCCCGCGGCGACGGCGGCGCTCGTGAACGTCTCGGCGAAGCGCCCGCCGCCCAGATCGTAGTCCTGCCCGAGCTCGAGCCGGAGCACGTCCACGGCGCCGGCCGCGAGCCGGGTCTGCACCGCGGCGCGGAGCTGGCTCCACGTGCCCGGCGGGCCGGAGGAGAGGAGCCCGGAGCCGGTGCGGTCGAACGCGTCGTACGCGGGCGAGGCGAGGCGGTCGCCGGCGACGCCGGTGCCGGCGCGCCACTCGAGGCGCGGCGCGATCGCGTGGCGGAGCGCGCCGAAGCGGCGGGAGACCTCGGTCCCGAGGGTGGCGCCCGCGACGCCCCACGCGCTCGACGCGCCGTCCTCGCCGTCCTCGAACGCGTACGCGGCGCCCCCGCCGCGCGCCCAGGGCTCGAGCGAGATCGCGCCGCCGAGGAGCAGGGGCAGCGCCGCCTCGACCTGCGCGTCGGCGCGCGTCGCCGCGGGACGCCCGCCCTCCCGGTCGAAGTCGCCCGAGATCGGCGCGTACCTCGCGAGGCCGCCGCGCGCGGAGAGGCGGAGCGGGCCCATCGCGGTGGGGAGCAGCGCGGCGCCCAGGGCCGGCAGCCGGCTCGCGCCGTCGAGGCCGGCGCCGAGCGTGCCGTACTCGCGCCCGGAGGGACTCGCAGAGATGCCGTACACTAGAGTCGAGGGCGCGCCGACGCCGATGCCGAGCGGGCGGAGCGGCTCCAGGTAGCTCGCGCCGGCCTCGAGCACCAGGGCGTCGCGGGCGTGCGAGAGGAGCACGTCGGAGCGCGTGTACGGCACGGTCCGGGCGACGTCGCCGATCGCGAAGTCGCGCACCCACACCGGATCGCCCGCGAGCCGCAGCACGGCGCGGAGCGTCGTCGCCGCGGAGAGGCGCTGCGCGTGCGCGCCCATGATGGCGAACCGCCCGCCGCCCTCGCCGCCCTCCTCGCGATCGAGGTCGTCGAGCCAGGCGAGCTCGACCGACCCGTCGGCCTCCGGCGCGGGCGCCCACCGGAGCTCGAGCCGGGCGCCCGGCCCTCGCACCCTGGGGTTGCGCGGCTTGCCCGGATCGTAGGCGCGGCCGAACGCGTACTCCGCCGTGAGGGTCGCGTCGGCGCTTCGCCCCAGCGTCACGAAGAGCGGCTGCGCGAGCCGCAGGCCGGTGGAGTCGACGGAGCGGATCTCGGGCAGCAGGAGCCCCGTCTGCCGGTCGCCGAGCGGCACGTAGAGCCAGGGCAGGACGAGGACGGGGACCGGGTGGTCCACGAGGAGGAAGCGCGGGGTGACGCGCAGGACCGGCCAGGACAGGATCGCCCGCTTCCCGGGGCGGACGTCCGCCCTGCGCGCCTTCAGCTCCCAGGAGGGCGCGCCGCCCCCGGGGCAGTCGCAGAGCGTGAGGCGCGCGCCGTCGAGCTCGAAGTCGCCCGACGCCTCCCCGCGCAGCCGCTCGCCCCGGAAGGTGAGCCGGTTGCGCCCGACGCAGCGGGCGTCCTCGGCCGCCGTGACCGCGGAGAGGTCCGCGGGCTGGTCCTTCACGAACGCGACGACCTTCTCCGCCTCCCACGGGCCGCCCACGATCGCGCGGATGGCGTCCGCCGCGACGACGCGCGTCGGATCGGTGAGGAGCACGCCGCCCGCGGCGCGGATCTCGCCGCTCTCCGGGTCCCAGGTGAACGAGCGCGCGCGGACCGTCACGGCCCCGCGCCGCAGCACCCCGCCGTTCTGGACGAGCATGCGGCCCGTGCCAGGCTCGTAGGTGACGTCGCCCTCGATGCGGACGTCGCCCTGCGGGAGCGCCGGCGCCGGCAGGGCGGCGGCGCAGAGCCGGGCGAGGATCCCGGCGGTGGCGAGGGCGGCGAGGGTCACGGGGCCGGGATTGTACCCCCGGACCCGCGGGGCGCTCGCGCAGAGTGCATGCGTCTCCGCACGCCGCGCCGCGATCCCGGCCGGCGCTGCGGCGGGCTGGCGCTACCGCGGGGGCCCGTCGTCCAGGATCTGCGGGGCGTCCTCGGCGGGCGCGTCGCTCGCCGACGGCGCGACCGCCGCGGCGGGCGCGGCGTCCGGCGCGGGCGCGCTGGCGGCCGCGCCGCCCGGGCGCGCGAAGTCGATGGCGAGCACGTCGCCCTCGAGCTTCTGCTGGTACGGCACCCGCTCCTTGAGCTTGATGTCGACGACGTAGGTCGAGCCGCGCGTGGACGGGGTGATCATCGCGACCGCGCTCGGGAAGAAGGACGTGTCGAGGAAGCGCGTGTCGTTCCGGCGCGCGACCCGGGTGTTCTGCAGCTCCACCCGGACCGTGTTCTCGCCGAGGTCCTGGATCGTGAACTGCGGCGTGGCGCTCGTGCGCACGTACACGCGCGAGATGCCGGGGAGCTGGCGGAAGCCGAGCTCGCGCAGCTGCGAGGACGGCGCGCCGGCGGCGAGCCGCTCGGCCTCGCGCGCGCGCTGCGCCTCCTCGCGCGCCGCGGCCTTCGCCGCCTGCGCCTCCTCGAGGGCGGCGGCCTTCGCGAGCCGCGCCTCCTCGCGCTTCGCCTCCTTCGCCGCCCGCTCCTGCGCGAGCGCCTCGGCCCTCGCGGTCCGCTCCTGCTCGAGCGCCGCGGCCTTCGCCGCCCGCGCCTCGTCGCGGCGCTGCTTCTCGGTCTCGCGGGCGAGGCGCGCCTCCTCGGCCTTCTGGCGCTTCGCCTCATCGCGCGCGACGCGGGCCTCCTCGCGCGCGCGCTGCTCGGCCTCGCGGCGCTCCAGCGCCTCCTGCTTCTTCCGGTCCGCCTCGGTGCGGGCCGCGGCGCGGCGCTCCTCGGCCTCGAGCTTCTTGCGCTCGGCCTCGGCCTGCCGCGCGGCGAGCGCCTCCTGCCGCTGGCGCTCCGCGTCCTCCTTCGCGCGGCGGAGCTCCTCCTGGCGCGCCGCCTCGGCGGCCGCCTTCTCCTCCGCGGCGCTCGCCTGCGCCTGCCCCTGGCCGGCGTCGCGCGGCTCGGCGGGCTCGGCCGGCTCCTGGGCCTTCGCCTGCGCCTCGCGCGCGGCCGCCTCGGCGCGGGCCTGCGCCTCGACCTGCTGCTGCGCCTCGCGCTCCGCCTGCGCCCGCAGCTCGGCCTCGAGGTCCGCGCGCGCCTTGCGCTCGGCCTCGCCGGCCGCCGCGGTGGCGGCGTCCTCGCGCGCGCGGCGGTCGGCGTCGGCCCTCGCCTGCGCCTCGGCCTGCTGCGTCTCGCGCTCCGCCCCGGCGCGCCGCTCGGCCTCCGCCTGCGCCTCGGCCTCGGCCCGGGCCTTCGCCTCCGCCTCCGCCCGCGCGACCGCCTCGGCCCTCGCCGCGGCCTCGGCCTCCTTCTGCGCGCGCCGCTCGGCGTCGGCGCGGGCCTGCGCCTCGGCCTGCTGCTGCGTCTCGCGCTCCGCCTGCGCCCGCGCCTCGGCCTGCTGCTGCGCCTCGCGCTCCCGCTGCGCCTGGGCCTCCGCCTGCTGCTGGGCCTCGCGCTCCCGCTGGGCCTGGGCCTCCGCCTGCTGCTGGGCCTCGCGCTGCGCCTGGGCCTGCGCGTCGGCCTGCTGCTGCGCCTCGCGCTCCCGCTGGGCCTGCGCCTCGCGCTCGCGCTGCTGCTGCGCCTCGGCCTCCCGCTGCGCCTGCGCCTCGGCCTGCGCGCGCGCCTCGGCGGCCTCGCGCTCGCGGCGCCCGGCGTCGGCCTGCGCCACGGCGGGAGCGCCGCCCCCGCCCGGCTTCGTGACGCGCACGACGAGCGTGTTCCCCGCCGCCTGCACGTCGGGCGGGTCCACGTCCTTCTCGAACGCCACCATGATGCGGGCGATCGACGAGGCGTCCGAGCCGTAGGACAGGTTCTTCACCATCATGATGGTGCCGTCGTTCACCGGGATGTCCTCGGCCACCCCCTCGAACTTGGCCTCGGACAGGTCGATGACGAAGCGCGGGGGATCCGCCATCGAGAACGTCGTGAAGTTCGGCGGATTCGACCCGGCCACGGAGAGCACGACCGAGCCCCCCTCGTCGCTCACGCTGACGCTCGTGATGACGTTGATTGCGCCCCCCTGCGCGCGCGTGACACCGGACGCGACGAGGAGGACCAGCGCGAGGACGTGGCGAAGAGACATCGGCAGCTCCGGCCAGTGTGGAATCGCCGCCGAGGATAGCACGGGGGTCCCGACCCCCAAAAAATCCCGAGCCCTTGCAGGGCGATATCTACCTACCCCCGCTCCCTTCGGCGAGCCGCGCCCGCGCCTCGCCCACGAGGTAGAGCGAGCCCGCGACGCACACGAGCGCACCGTCGGAGGCGGCGCGCCGCGCGCGGGCCAGGGCGCCGGCGAGGCTGCCGTGCGCCTCGGCGTCGATGCCGAGCGCCGCGGCGGCCGCGCGGACCTCCTCCGCCGGGCGCGCGCGCGGCGTGGCGGGGGCGACCGCGTGCAGCCGGCGGACCGCGCCCACGAGCGCGCCCAGCATCCCGAGGTGGTCCTTGTCCGAGAGGACGCCGAAGACGAGCTCGACCGGGCGGCCGGGGTGGAGCGCCCGCAGCGCGGCCGCGAGCGCGGCGGCGCCGTCGGGGTTGTGGGCGCCGTCGAGCAGCACGCCCGCGAGCTCCTCGAGCCGCCCCGGCCAGCGCGCCGTGGCGATGCCGCGGGCGATCGCCTCCTCCCCCACCGGCACGCCCGCGCGCCGCAGCTCGCGGAGGGCCGCCGCGGCGAGCGCGGCGTTCCCGCGCTGGTGCGGGCCCGCGAGCGCGATCGGCCCCGGCCAGTCGGCGGGCGCGACCGTGAACGGCGCGCCGCGGCGGAGCGCCTCGGCCCGCAGCGTCTCGAGCGCGCCGGGGGGCTGGTGCGCGTGCGCGACCGCCGGGACGCCCGCCTTGAAGATGCCGGCCTTCTCGAAGGCGATCTGCTCCACGGTGTCGCCGAGGAGCTGGGTGTGGTCGAGGCCGATGCGCGCCACGGCCGCCACGCGGGGGACGACCGCGTTGGTCGCGTCGAAGCGCCCGCCGAGGCCGACCTCCAGGACGACGGCGCGGAGCCCGGCCCTCGCGAAGTGCAGCAGCCCGACCAGCGTCGCGAACTCGAAGTAGGTGAGCCGGTCCGCCTCGCCGCCCGCCTCGTGCCACGGGCAGGCGCGCCGGATCTCGTCCACCGCCGCGGCGAGCGCCGCGTCGTCGATGGGGACGCCGCCCGCCTGGATCCGCTCGTTGAAGCGGACGAGGTGCGGCGAGGTGTAGAGCCCCACGCGGTGGCCGGCCGCCTCGAGGGCGGCGGCCGCCATGGCGCAGGTGGACCCCTTCCCGTTCGTGCCGGCGACGTGGAGCACGTCGTAGCCGCGCTCGGGGTGGCCGAGCGCGGCGAGCGCGCGGTCCATCCGCTCGAGGCCGAAGCGCATCGCGAGCGGCTGGAGGCCGGCGAGGTACGGGTGCGGGTCCGTCATGGTGGGAGTCATGGCGCGGCGCGCCGCGCCCGGCCGCGGTCGCCGGCGCGCGGGGGCCGGGGCGGCCGGGGCCGGCCGATCAGGAGAGCAGCGAGAGCACCTGGCCGAGCCGGCTGCGCAGCTCGTGGCGGTGCACGATGGCGTCGATCATCCCGTGCTCGAGGAGGAACTCGCTGCGCTGGAAGCCGGGCGGCAGCTTCTCGCGGATGGTCTGCTCGATGACGCGGGGGCCGGCGAAGCCGATGAGCGCCTTCGGCTCGGCGATGATGACGTCGCCGAGCCACGCGAAGCTGGCGGCGACGCCGCCGGTCGTCGGGTGGAGCATCACCGAGACGTAGGGCTTGCGCACCGAGCGGAAGCGGTTCAGCGCGGCGGAGGTCTTCGCCATCTGCATGAGCGAGAAGATGCCCTCCTGCATGCGGGCGCCGCCCGTCGAGCTGAAGACGATGGCGGGGATGCGTCGCTCGTAGGCGCGGTCGAGGACGCGGGCCACCTTCTCGCCGACCACCGAGCCCATCGAGCCGCCCATGAACTCGAAGGCGAAGCAGCCGACCGAGACGGGCTTCCCCTCGATGGCCCCGACGCCGGACACGAACGCGTCGCGCAGCCCCGTCGCGCGGTAGGTCGAGCGCAGGCGGTCCCGGTACTTCTTCGAGTCGGAGAAGCCGAGCGGGTCCTGCGGGTTCAGGTCGGCGTCGAGCTCCTGGAACGACCCGGGGTCGAGCACGAGCTCGAACCGGCGCCGGATCGGCATGATGTCGTGCTGCCCGCAGCTCGGGCAGACGTTCCAGTTCTTCTCATACTCGGCGCGCGCGACGACGTTCTCGCAGGCGTCGCACTTGTACCAGATGCCCTCCCCCTTCGCGGCCGGCGGCGGCGGCGCGGCCGGGGTGGACTCCTTCGTCTTCATCTTCTTCTGCTTCGAGAACCAGGCCATGGGCTTCCTTCTAGAACGTGAACTCGTCCCCGCGCCGGAGGATGCGGACGTTCGGCAGCGCGAGCGCGGAGAGCTCGCGCCGGAGCTCCGCCGCGTGGGCGGGCTTGAGGTGATACAGCAGGACCGGGCAGCCGTCGCGGTCGAGCTTGTCGAGCTCCCGGGCGAGCGTGCGCGGCGTGAGGTGGCCGGACAGGTCGGCGAGGTCCTGCATGCCGTTCGGGAAGCTGAGCTCCACGAAGAGCGCGTCGAGCGACCGCGCGGCGTTGACCTTCTTCCAGAAGCGCGTGGTCGGGCCCGTGTCGCCCGACACCGCGATGGCGCTCTTCCCGTCGGAGAGGACGAAGCCGACCGACTCCACCGGGTGGTGCACCAGGACCGGCGAGACGGTGTAGCGCCCCGCCCGGAAGGGCCGGCCGGGGTCGAAGGGCAGGATCTCGAGCACCGGCGCGCCGGCGTCGGGGATGCGCGTGAAGTCGGGCCAGAGCTCGCCGTTGAAGATGCTCTCCCGCAGCGTCCGCGCGCAGCGGGTCGAGGCGTGGACGCGCAGCGGCGTCTTCCTCCGGCCGACGAGCAGGTCGGAGAGGAGCGGCACGTCCTTCACGTGGTCGAAGTGCGAGTGGGTGAGGACGATGTCGTCCACCTCGACGAGCTCCTCGAGGGGCAGGCTCGCGGTGAGCGCGCCGGCGTCGACGGCGAGCTTGCCGTCCACGAGGAAGCAGGTGGTCCTGTGGCGGGGGAGCTCGCCGCCCGAGCAGCCGAGGACCCTGAGCTTCATGCGCGCCGCCGCCTCACGCCAGGTCCCCGAACTGCGCCTTCATCTGGAGGAACTCGAGGAAGTGGCGCAGCTT
Organism: uncultured delta proteobacterium; assembly: GCA_963737085.1. GTDB lineage: Bacteria > Myxococcota > Myxococcia > Myxococcales > Anaeromyxobacteraceae > Anaeromyxobacter. Next base: position 364,739 of record CAVTRR010000008.1, on the reverse strand, counting down.
CGCGACGTCGGTGACGACGAACCCGTCCGGCCGGATGTCGAGGATGCCGGCGCGGGTGAGCTTCGTCAGCACCTCGGTCGCCTGCTCCGGCTTCACGCCCACGCGCGCCGGCAGCTCGCGCGGCAGCACGTGGAGCTCGTGCCCGGCGGCGCCCTTCGGCACCTTCTCCGCCGCGGTGGCGAGGTAGTGGACGACGCGGGACGAGGCGTCGGCGAAGAGGAGGTTCTCGATCTGCTCGTTCGCCTCGGCGACCCGGTCGGCGAGCTTCTTGATCATGCGGATCGCGATCTCGGCGTTGCCGCGGATCATCGCCTCGAAGGTCTTCGCGTCGATGACGAGGAGCTTCGAGTCCTCCGCGCAGGTGGCGGTCGCGGAGCGGGGGCGGTTGTTCAGGATCGACATCTCGCCGAGGAACTCGCCCGGCCCCATCGACGAGAGGATCTTCTCGACGTCGCCCACGTTCTTCGAGACCGTCACCCGCCCCTGCTGGACGACGTACATGTCCCTGCCGGGCTCGCCCTCGCGGAAGAGGACGGTCCCGCGGGGGAACTCCCTGCCGAAGCGCTGGAAGAGCTGATCGTCGGCCATGTTCCCGTTCCCGGCACCCCACCCCGCGCGTGGAGCCGCGCGGCGGCCCGGAGCCGGCGGCGCGGGCGACCCGGTGTTAGCCGACCTCCGAGAGGACTGTCAACGAAAGGACCGGCCGTCGCGCCCGTGGCGACGCGCCGCGTCACGCCGCCTCCTCACTTCGTCTTCATCTCGAACACTCCATCCCACTCCGGCCCGGGCGGCGCGCGGCGCATCGCCTCGCAGCGCTCGACGTAGGCGAGGCTCGGGGGATCGCCGCCGCGGAGGGCGTCGGCCTCGCGGAACCGCGCGACGGCCTCGTCCCAGCGCTGCGCCTTGTAGGCGGAGAGCCCCCAGCCGAACCGCTCCACGAACGCGGCGAGCGCCGGGGGCGCGGGCGCCAGCGCGAGCAGCTCCCACACCTGCACGGGCTCGCGCTTCCCCTTCACGCGCACGAGGTCGAGCTCCCGCGCGACGACCGCGTCCCTCACCTGCGCCCGCGTCTCCGGGCCGAGGATGACGCGCGTCCCGTACTCCCTGTTCGCGCCCTCGAGGCGCGAGGCGAGGTTCACCGCGTCGCCGAGCACCGTGTAGTTGTAGAAGCGGTCCTCGCTGCCGACGAACCCGACCGACATCGGGCCGGTGTTGATGCCGATCCCGACGTCCACCTCGGGCAGCCCCCGCGCCCTCCAGCCCTCGCGCAGGGCGGCGAGCCGCTCGGTCATCGCGAGCGCGGCGCGGCAGGCGCGCAGCGCGTGGTCGGGCTGCGGCCTGGGCGCGCCCCAGAACGCCATGATCGCGTCGCCCATGTACTTGTCGAGCGTGCCCTCGTGGCCGGAGACGATGATGTCCGTCATCGGCGTCAGGTACTCGTTGAGCAGCTCGAGCAGCACGTGCGGGTCGAGCCGCTCCGAGATGCCGGTGAAGCCGCGGACGTCGGCGAAGAGGACGGTGAGCACGCGCTTCTCGCCGCCCAGCCGGACCGCGCCGCCCTCCGCGAGCACCTCGTCCACGATCGCCGGCGCGAGGAAGCGGCCGAAGGTCTCCCGGGCGCGCCGCTTCTCCCGCTCCTCCGAGAAGAACCGGTAGCTCGTCGCCACCACGAACATCGCCCCCATCTGCGCGACGGGGACGCCGAGGGCGAGGACCACGTTCCAGCGGCCGAGGGCGAGCGCCGCCCCCGCCCCCCAGCCGCCCGCGGCGACGAGGAGCGCCGGGGCGGCGGCGAGCGAGGAGACCCGGGAGAAGACGAGCGCGAGCCCCACCGAGAGCGCGAGCATGAGCGCGAGCTCCGCGACGAGCACCGCGGCGGAGCGCTCGAGCAGCTCGCCGCGCAGCGCGTTCTCGACGAAGGTGGCGTGGGTGATCACCCCCGGCGCGATGTCGTCGAAGGGCGTCACGCGCTGGTCCCACGTCCCCGCGGCGGTCGTCCCGACGAGCGCGATCCTCCCGGCCATCGCGGCGGCGGGGATCCGGCCGTGGAGCACGTCGGTCGCGGACCAGGTGGGGAAGTCGCGGGCGCGGCCGTAGTAGTTGAGCGGCACGCGCCCGAGGTCGTCGACGTCGAGCGCGGCGCCGCCGACGCGGACCTGTTGCAGCGTCTCCGGGGCGCCCGCGGCGCCCACCGGGACGACCGCCGCGGGCGCGCCCCCCTCGCCCAGGGCCCGGGCGAGCACGGCGACGCCCAGCGCGGGGAAGATCGCGCCGCCCGCGCCCGCCACGGTCCGGTAGCGGCGGATGACGCCGTCTTGGTCGGGGAGCACGGTGAAGAAGCCGCCGGAGTCGGCGACCGCGAGCACGTCGTCGACCGGCGGGACCACCCCCCCGAACCCGCCGAGCGGCGCGACGTCCTCGCCGGCGCGGACGAGCCGGCCGCCGTCGCGGACGTGCACGGGCTCGGTCCGGAAGAAGCGCAGCTTCTCGACGCGCTCGGGCCGGGCCGCGTCGTCCTCGGAGAGGAACATGAAGCCGACCGTGACGTTGCGGGCGCGCTCGACGGCGTCGGCGAGGAGCTCGGTCGGGTCGACGTCGACCGCCGCCTCCGGCTCGGCCCCGCGCGCGGCGGCCCAGACCTCGTCGAGCCGCCGGGCCGCCTCGCCGCCGCCGGCGCCCTCCCGCGCGGCGCGGACGAGCGACGCCACCCGCGCCAGGCGGCGGCCGACCTCGTCCTGCTCGCTCCAGATGACGTCGAAGCCCACCGCGGCGACGCCGGCCTCGGCGAGCCGGTCCACGAGCCGCGCCAGCTTCGCGCGGCTCCACGGCCAGCGCCCCTCCGCCTCGACGGAGCGCTCGTCGATCGCGACGATGACGACGCGCCCCGAGGGCGTGCGCGGGCCCCGCAGGTGCGTGAGCGCCCAGTCCTGGGCGGCGTGCTCGACGCGGGCGACCACGGGCAGCTCGAGCTCCCGGCCCAGGAAGACGCCGTTCAGGAAGTGCAGGGCCGTGAAGGCGAGGCCGACGTAGAGCGCGAGCCGGAACGCGTCGATCGTGAGGAGGGCGCTCCGGACGCGGGGCATGCGAGGCGCGAGCGTAGCACCCCGGCCGCCCCCGGCGGGAAGCGCCGCGCCCCGGGCGGCTTGCAGCGGCCGCGCCGTCGCGGTAGACGCCCGCCATGGCGCTCACCTACCGCGACGCGGGCGTGGACATCGACGAGGGCGACCGGCTCGTCGAGCTCATCAAGCCCTTCGCCCGCCCCACGCTCCGCCCCGAGGTCCTCGCCGGCATCGGGGGCTTCGGCGGGCTCTTCGCCCTCGACGTGAAGAAGTACCGGGAGCCGGTGCTCGTGTCCGGCACCGACGGCGTCGGCACGAAGCTGAAGGTGGCCTTCGCCGCGAACCGGCACGGGACCATCGGGCAGGACCTCGTCGCGATGTGCGTGAACGACGTCGCCGTGGTCGGGGCGGAGCCGCTCTTCTTCCTCGACTACTTCGCGACCGGGAAGCTCTCCGCCGAGCAGGGCGCCGAGGTCGTGAAGGGGATCGCCGAGGGGTGCCGCCTCGCCGGGTGCGCGCTCATCGGCGGGGAGACGGCGGAGCTGCCGGGGTTCTACGCCGGGGGCGAGTACGACCTCGCCGGCTTCGCCGTGGGCTGCGTCGAGCGCTCGCGCATCGTGGACGGCCGCGCGGTCGCCCCGGGCGACGTCGTCGTCGGCATCGCCTCCACCGGCCTCCACTCGAACGGCTACTCCCTCGCGCGCAGGGCGCTCGAGCGGCGCCCGCTCGACGGCGCCGTCGAGGCGCTCGGGGGACGCACCCTCGCCGACGCCCTCCTCGAGCCCACCCGCATCTACGCGAAGGACGTCCTCGCGCTCCTCGAGCAGGTGCGGGTCAAGGCCTTCGCCCACATCACCGGCGGCGGCCTCCCCGGCAACGTCCCGCGGACCCTCCCGGACGGCGTCCGCGCCGTCATCGAGGAGAAGCGTTGGCCGCGCCCGGCCGTCTTCGACCTCGTGGAGCGCGAGGGCCAGGTCACGCGCGACGAGATGTACCGGACCTTCAACATGGGGCTCGGCCTCGTCGCGGTGGTCGCCCCGGGCGACGAGGCGGCGACCCACGCGCTCCTGAAGGCGCGCGGGCTCGACGCCTGGACGGTGGGCGCCATCGAGCGGGGCGAGGGAGAGGCCACCTGCGAGGTGGTGAGGTGATCCGCCTCGGCGTGCTCGCCTCCGGCGGCGGCACGAACCTCCAGGCGATCCTCGACGCGTGCGCCGCCCGGCGCATCGCGGCCGAGGTCGCGGTGGTGATCTCGAACGTGCCGGGCGCCGGCGCCCTCGAGCGGGCGCGCCGCGCCGGCGTGCCCGCCGAGGTGCTCCCGTCGAAGGGGGTCCAGGACCGCGAGGCCTACGACCTGCGCCTCGTCGAGGCGCTGCGGGCGCACCGCGTCGACCTCGTCTGCCTCGCCGGCTACATGCGGATCGTGACCCCCGCCTTCCTGCGGGCGTTCGGCCCGACGCCTTCCACGCGCGGCTGCCCGCGGGTCGTGAACGTCCACCCGGGGCTCCTCCCGAGCTTCCCCGGGCTGCACGCGCAGCGGCAGTGCGTCGAGTATGGCGCCCGCTTCGCCGGCTGCACCGTGCACTTCGTCGACGAGGGGACCGACACCGGCCCGATCATCGCGCAGGCGATCGTCCCCGTGCTCCCCGCGGACACCGAGGAGGCGCTCGCGCGCCGGATCCTCGAGCAGGAGCACCGGCTCTACCCGCAGGCCATCCACTGGTTCGCCGAGGGACGGCTCTCCGTCGAGGGCCGGCGCGTGGCCGTGGCGGGCGCCGCGCCCGCCACCGCGGCGGCCACGAACCCGCCGGTCGAGCTCGGCTGAAGCGACACCGGGCCCGCCCCGCGCGGCGCGGGCGCGGCGCCGGGGTGGTGCTACACTCCGCTCGCCTTGGCCCAGACCTTCCGCCCCCCCGCGACCCAGCGGCTCTACGACGTCTGCATCCTCGGATCCCAGCTCGGCGGCGTCGTCGCCGGCGCGCTCCTCGCCCGCCGCGGCTTCCGCGTCCTGCACGTCGCCCACGACGATCCGGGGTTCCACTACGTGGACCACGGCTACGTGCTGCCCTTCGGCCCGGCCGTGCTCCCCTCGCCGCGCCACCTCCCCTCCGCGGAGGCGGTGCTCGCCGAGCTCGGCCTCGCGACCGACGTGGGGCGCGCGCTCGCCCCGTCGGATCCGGACCTGCAGCTCCTCCTGCCCCGCCACCGCGTCGACCTCTCGCGCGAGGTCGCCCTGCTGCGCCCCGAGCTCCGGCGCGAGTGGCCCCGCGAGGCCGAGGCGCTCGAGGCCGGCTTCACGGGGCTCGGCGCGCTCTTCGACTTCGCCGGCTTCTTCCTCAGGGCGGCGCCGCCCCTGCCGCCGGACGGCTTCGGCGAGCGGCGCGCGGTCGGCAAGGCGCTGAAGCTCGCCTCGTCGGCGCCCGGGGCGCCCGCCGAGCCGGTCGGCGAGGCGCGGCCGTTCCGCGGCCTCGAGGACCACGAGCTGGTGCGGACGCTCACCGTCGCGCACCGGTTCCTCACCTACCTCGACGGCGACGCCTCCCCGCTCTCGCTCGTCCGGCTGCTCGGCGGCGCGCTGCGCGGGACGAACCGGCTGCCGGGCGGCCTCGGCACCCTCCGCGAGATGGTGCGGCGCCGGATCGCCGAGTCGCGCGGGGACCTGCGCGGCGGCCCCGGCGAGCCGGCCATCGCGACCGCGCTCGAGATAGACGGCGGCAAGGTGCAGGCGGTGCGGCTCTCCGACTCGCCGGACGCCCACGTCGCCCGCGCGTTCGTCGTCGCGACCGACGCGGGCCGGCTGCTGCCGCTCCTGCCGGGCGACCTCCGCGCCAAGGCCTCCGGCGCGGTCGGGCGCGTGCGCGCGCTGCGCCAGCTCCTCTCGGTGAACCTCGTCGTGAAGCACGCCGCGCTGCCGCCCGCGCTCGGCGAGAACGTGCTCGCGCTGCGCGACGCCGCCGGCGGGGACGGCCTCGACAACGCGGTCTTCCTCCAGGTCCTCCCCGCCCGCCGCGACGCGAAGCGGGGGCCCGGGGACAAGGCGCCGGCCGTCGACGCGGTCCCGGACGAGCGGGTCGTGTGCGCCTCCGGGTTCGTCGCCGCCGGCGAGGGGCCCGAGGCGCTCGCCGCCGCGGCCGCGCGGATCCGCGAGGCGGTGGCCGACGCCATCCCCTTCTTCGAGCGCCACCTCGTGGCGGAGTCCGCCCCGCTCCTCGCCGACGCCCGCCGGGGGGAGATGCCGCCCGTCCACCCGCTCTACGAGAGCGACGGCGAGGACAAGCTCGGGATCGCGGCGCTGCCGGTCCGCGGCCCCTGGAAGAACCTCTTCTTCGCCGGGCGCGAGGTGGTGCCGGGGCTCGGCGTGGAGGGGGAGTTCTACGCGGGGATCCAGGCCGCGGGGCACGTCTCCGCCCTCCTCGGGCGAAAGGACGTCCTGCGCTGAGGCGCTTGCCTTTTCGCCCTCGTTGCGTAATATCCCGCGCTCTTTTCGGTTTTCGGAGAAGCCATGGCACGCCGCTGCGAGATTCTGTGGGAAGGGCCCGCTCGTGGGCAACAACGTCTCCCACGCCAACAACAAGACCAAGACCCGGTCCCTCCCGAACCTCCGCTCGGTCCGGGCGAACCTGAAGGGCGAGGTCCGCCACGTCCGCGTCTGCACGCGCTGCCTGAAGGCCGGCAAGGTCCTGAAGGCCGGCCGCGGCAACGCCCGGCCGTCCGCGCAGGCCTAGCGCGCGCGAGCGGTGCGCCGCCCTCCGATCACCGAGGCGCCCCACCCCGCCGGCGAAGACCTCGAGCGGCTCCCCACGGCTCGCCTCGTCGCACGCCTGCACGCCGGCGACCGCGAGGCGGTCGCGGCGGTGGGCCGCGCCCTCGCCCGCATCTCCGCCCTCGCCGATCTCGCCGCCGGCGCGCTCCGCGCCGGGGGGAGGCTCCTCTACGTCGGCGCGGGCACCTCGGGACGGCTCGGCGCCCTCGACGCGGCGGAGTGCCCGCCGACCTTCGGCGTCGACCCCTCGCGCGTCGTGGCGCTCGTCGCGGGGGGGCCGCGCGCGCTCCGCCGCGCCGTCGAGGGGGCGGAGGACGACCGCGCCGCGGGCGCCGCCGCGATCCGCACGGCGGCCGCCGGCGCGGGGGACCTCGTCGTCGGCATCTCCGCGTCCGGGCGCACGCCCTTCGTCCTCGCCGCCCTGGAGGAGGCGCGCCGCCGCGGCGCCCGCACCGCCCTCGTCACCTCGGCGCCCGACGCGCGCGCCGCCGCGGACCTGCGCGTCGTGCTCGCGACCGGGCCCGAGCGGATCGCCGGCTCCACGCGCATGAAGGCGGGCACCGCCGCGAAGATGGCGCTCGGCCTCGTCTCCAGCGCCGCGTTCGTCCGCCTCGGCGCGGTCCGCGGCGGCCGGATGGTGGCCCTGCGCGCCGGCAGCGAGAAGCTGCGCGCGCGCGCGATCCGGAACGTCTCCGCCCTCGCGGGCCTCGGGCCCGCGGAGGCGCGCCACGCGCTCGAGCGCACGGGGTGGGACGTGCGGGCGGCGATCGCGCTGGCACCCGCCGCGGGGTCGAGGTCGGGGTCGAGGTCGGGGTCGAAGTCGGGGTCGAGGTCGGGGTCGAGGTCGGGGTCGAGGTCGGGGTCGAGGTCGGGGTCGAGGTCGAGGTCGAGGTCGGGGTCGAGGTCGGGGTCGAGGTCGGGGTCGGGGTCGAGGTCGGGGTCGAGGTCGGGGTCGAGGTCGGGGTCGAGGTCGGGGTCGAAGTCGGGGTCGAGGTCGAGGTCGGGGTCGAGGTCGAGTCCCCGCTGAGAGGTCAGCCGCCGTGGCGAAGGAACCGAGACACAGGGCGCTCGCGCCCGAGGCGCTCCGCAGCGCGCGCGAGGCGCTCGCGCAGGCGCGCGGTCGCAAACGGCTCGACCTCATCCTCGAGGCGAACGACCCGCAGGCGCTCGTCCGCTCGCTGCCCGCGGACGAGCTCTACCTCACGATCCGCGAGGTCGGCCTCGGTGACGCGGTCCCCCTCGTGCAGCTCGCCTCCGCGAAGCAGTTCCAGGTGTTCCTCGACCTCGACGCCTGGTCGCGCGGCGCGTTCGAGCCGCGCAGGGCGCTCCCCTGGCTCCGGGCGGCCCGCGCCGGGACGCACCTCGAGCCGAAGGCGGCCGCCCGCTGGGAGAAGAAGCTCGCGACGCTCGACCCCGAGGTCCTCTTCCTCATCCTCCGCGACGCCGTCGTCCTGCACGATCTCGAGGTGGATCCCGATCCGGAGTTCGAGAGCGACCGGGTCATGCGGACGCCCGAGGGAAAGTACGTCATCGAGTTCAACGTCGACGGCGTCGAGTACGCCGCCGTCCGCGGGCTCCTCGACGACCTGTACGCGGAGGACCCGTTCAAGGCGACCCGGCTCCTCTCCGCGATCCGCTACGAGATGCCCTCCGAGCTCGAGGAGACCGCGCTCCGCTGGCGGGCGGGCCGGCTCGGCGATCTCGGCTGGCCCTCGCTCGAGGAGGCGCTCTCCTGGTTCGCCCGGCCTCCCCGGACCCCGGCCGGGCATTCCGGCCCGCCGGGGCGGCCGGCGGGGTTCTACCTCGCCGCCCTCGCGCGCGGCGCGCTGCTCGACCGCGCCGCCGCCCGCCTCGCGCCGGAGGAGCGCGACCGGGTCGAGGCCGAGATCGTGTCCGCCGCGAACGCGGTGCTCGTCGCGGACGCGGTGGACCCGGGCGAGCTCGACGACGTGCGGAGCGCCTTCGAGTCGGCGCGCGCCTACCTCGAGCTCGGCCTGGAGAAGCTCGCGGAGCGGGACGAGGAGCGCGCCGCCGCCGTCCTCGCGGAGACGCCGGTCAAGCGCGTCTTCCAGGAGGGGTTCGGCCGCGTCCTCGAGCTCTCCTGGCGGGCGCAGCGGATCCTCCAGCGCGCCGGCGACGGGACGCGCCTCGGCGCGCCGCTCGACGAGGCGCTCGCCGCGCTCGCCGCAAGGCGGCCCCGCTACTTCCCGGGGCTCGAGGCGCCGCGCGCGGCGTGGGGCACCGTGGAGGCCGCGGCCCACGCGCCCCGTCACTTCCGGTCCTCGGAGGAGCTGGCCCGCGCCGAGGAGGCGCTGCTCCTCGCGGAGGCGAAGCTCGCCGCGCGCGGCCTCTGATCCGCCCGCCCCGGCCGTACGCCCCCTCGGGGATCGCGTCGCTGCACCCTTGACGCGGAGCGGCCCGCGCCGCACAACGTGGCCTCCGCCCCACCCGCCGCGAGGAGATCGCCATGGCCCGCATCATGAACTTCAACGCCGGCCCCGCCGCCCTGCCCCTGCCCGCCCTCGAGCGCGCCAAGGCGGAGCTCACCGACTTCGCCGGCAGCGGCATGTCGGTCATGGAGCACAGCCACCGCGGCAAGGAGTACGAGAAGGTCCACGACGAGGCCATCGCGCTGCTCCGCGAGCTGCTCGGCGTCCCGGAGACGCACGAGGTGATCTTCCTGCAGGGCGGCGCGTCGCAGATGTTCGCGCAGCTCCCGATGAACCTGCTCCAGAACGGCGGGCTGGCGGACTACGTCGTCACGGGCGCGTGGGGCGAGAAGGCGCTCGCCGAGGCGAAGGTCGTCGCGGGCCTGTTCGGCGCCGAGGTGCGCGTCGCGTGCAGCACCGGCACGGGCGAGGGGAAGGAGAAGCACTACGTCCGCGTCCCGAAGGCCGGCGAGGTGAACCCCACCCCGCGCGCGGGCTACCTGCACGTCACCTCGAACGAGACGATCCACGGCGTCGAGTTCGAGGTCGATCCCGCCCGCCCCTTCCCGGCGGATCCGGGCGTGCCGCTCGTCGTGGACATGTCGAGCGACTTCCTCTGGCGGAAGCTCGACGTCTCCCGCTTCGGCCTCGTCTACGCGGGCGCCCAGAAGAACATCGGCCCGTCGGGGGTCGTGGTCGCGATCGCGTCGAAGGACCTCATCGCGCGCGGCCGCAAGGACATCCCGAAGATCTTCCAGCTCCGCACCCACGCGGAGAACAAGTCGCTCTACAACACGCCGCCCACGTTCGGGATCTACATGATCCGGAACGTCCTCGCGTGGCTGAAGGAGACGGGCGGCCTCGGCGCGATGGAGCGGCGGAACCGCGAGAAGGCGGCGCGGCTCTACGGGACCATCGACGCGAACGCCGCGTTCTACCGCTGCCCGGTGGAGCGGGAGAGCCGCTCGGTGATGAACGTCGTCTTCCGCCTGCCGTCCGAGGCGCAGGAGGAGGCGTTCGTCGCCGAGGCGAAGAAGCAGGGCATGATCGGCCTGAAGGGCCACCGCTCGGTGGGCGGGATCCGCGTCTCGGCGTACAACGCGGTCGAGCCCGCCTGGGTCGACGCGCTCTGCGCCTTCATGCAGGACTTCGCGAAGCGCGGCTGAGCGCCGCGGGGCCGGCGGAGTTCCCCGTGGACGGGGCGCGCGCCGCCCGCGGACGTGTCGCCCCCGCCGGCCATCCCTCCACCGCGCGACGGCTGCCCTCGCGGCTCGTGGCCGACACGCCGCGCCGACTGCGCGGGGCGCGGGACTGCCGCCTTCGTTCGGACCCACTTCACACGAAGATCGGAACAGTCCGAGCTGATCCGAAACCGCGAGCGCGCGTCCTCGGTTGCCACGCGCGCACGCCAGGTCCGGCCCTCGCCTGGGCCCCCGAGGGAGACTCGCCCAGGCAGGGTCGTCGTGCGCAGCAACAGGTAGTCAATCGGCGCACACCGAAAGACGGCCCCCATCGGCGACGCGCGCGAGCGATCTCGCGCCGTGGCGGCGTCTCCGGACGTGACCCGAAGCGGCGGTGGATGTCGTAACCTAGCGGCTTTACGGAGAGTGCAGGAGGGGTGAGATGAGCATCGCTTGGAGGACGGCCTTCGCCGCGATCGTCGCGGCACTGGCGATGGGCGCGTGGACCGCACCCGACGCATTCGCGGCGCCGCTCCCAGGCGGCACGCTCGACCCGCTGAGCATCCCCAAGTACCGCGACCCCTTGCCCATCCCGGGCCTGATGCAGAAGACGCCGGACCCCGGCTTCGCCGGCGACTACTACGAGATCGCCGTGCGGCAGTTCCAGCAGCAGGTCCTGTCCACCGGTCTCCCGAAGACGACCGTGTGGAGCTACGGCAGCGTCAACCCGACGGGAACGTTCAACTACCCCGCGTTCACCATCGAGGCGACCGTGAACAGGCCGGTCCGGGTCAAGTGGATGAACCAGCTGATCAGGGACCCGGACGCGTGCGCCGTCTCGACGGACCCGTCGAACGACACGGCCTGCAACCACCTGCCCCACCTGCTGCCCGTGGACCAGACGCTGCACTGGGCGAACCCGCCGCAGGCGTGCGCCATGGGGATGATGCCGATGACGGACTGCAGGGGTTTCGATCCGAACCCCTACACCGGGCCCGTCCCGGCCGTCGTCCACCTGCACGGCTCGCACGTCCAGGAGCACAGCGACGGGTACCCCGAGGCGTGGTGGCTCCCCGCGGCGAACGACATCCCGGTCGGATACGCCACGCGCGGGTCGAACTACACGCAGGTTCCCGGCGCGCCCGACGAGCCCGGCGCCGCGCTCTACGAGTACACGAACGATCAGCGGGCCACGACGCTCTGGTTCCACGACCACAGCCTCGGGATGACCCGGAACAACGTCTACGCGGGGCCGGCCGGCTTCTACATGCTCCGGGGCGGACCCGACGATCTCCCGTCGGGCGTTCCGGGCGGGCTCCCCGGGGGTGCCTACGAGATCCCCATCGCCGTCCAGGACCGGTCGTTCAACGAGGACGGCTCGCTGTTCTATCCGCGCTCGCGCTCCTTCTTCGACGACTACGAAGGGCCGTACGCCGGCGACGCCCAGTTCCCGAGCGACATCGCGCCCACCTGGAACCCCGAGTTCTTCGGCAACACCAACGTGGTGAACGGGAAGACGTGGCCGTTCCTGAACGTCGAGCCGAGGAAGTACCGCTTCCGGATCCTCAACGGCAGCGACTCGAGGTTCTACATCCTGAAGCCCGACACGACGAAGCTCACGTTCACCCAGATCGGCGCCGAGGGCGGGTTCCTCGTCGCCCCCGTGGTGCTCGACCAGCTCCTCGTCGGGCCGGCGGAGCGGGCGGACGTGATCGTCGACTTCTCCGCCTTCACGCCGGGCAGCACCATCACCCTGCTCAACGTCGGGCCCGATTCGCCCTTCGGCGGCTCGGTCCCAGGACACCTACGGGCGGATCCGGCCACGACCGGCGAGGTCATGCAGTTCCGCGTGGTGCCGCTCACCGGCCCCGACACGAGCGCGATCCCGCTCCTCCCCAGGATCACGCCGCTCCGCAAGCCCGACGGCGTCCGCAAGGTGAGCCTCAACGAGCTCATGTCCGGCGAGGTCTGCGTCGACCGCGACAACGAGTACGTGCCCGGGGTCACGCCGCCTCTCTGCGCCAAGCGCTCGATGCCGCTCGCGCCGCTCGAGGCGCAGCTGGGGATCGTCGACCCGCTGACGGGGCTGGGTGTCCCGCTACCGTGGATGGCTCCGATCACCGAGAACCCCGCCCTCGGCAAGGTCGAGGTCTGGGAGATCAGCAACTTCACCGTGGACGCCCACCCCATCCACCTCCACATGGTGATGTTCCAGGTGGTGAACCGGCAGCCGTTCCGCGGCGGCAAGGCGCGCCCGCCCGAACCATGGGAGATGGGGTTCAAGGACACCGTCGTCGCCTTGCCCGGCGAGATCACCAGGGTGAAGGCCCTCTACGACATCCCGGGCCTCTTCGTCTGGCACTGCCACATCCTCTCGCACGAGGACAACGAGATGATGAGGCCGTACTGCGTGGGCGGCGGATGCACCCCGTAGCGGCGCGGCCGTCGCGGCAGCGCCGCAGGGACAGCCGACCGGGCGGCCCCCCGGACTCGTCTGCCGGCAGCGGTCTCGACCCGCGGCGGACCCAGCTCGCGGGCCGGACGGCGAGTGAAGATTCGCGGACCCAGGGTCAACGCGAGACCCCGCGCGCCTGCGCGCACGCCGCGGCGCGTCGGGCGTTTCCAGCGTGAACGCGACGCCGAGCGCGGCGCCGTGACGCGGCGATATCGCCGTGGTCGCGTCAAGGTGTCGCGGCGACATCGCGCCGCCGCGTCACGGTGACGCAGCGAAATCGTCGCCCCCCTCGAAGGAGCTTCGCCCGAAGGAGCGTGACGCCGCGAGCCCGCCCGGGGCATGCGCGATGCTCGCCCAGAGCCCGGGGGAAGGGGACTCCACATGAACAGGATCGGGATCGGCGCACGCCTCGCGCTCGCGTTCACCGCGCTCATCGTGATCACGTGCGGGCTCGCATGGCTCCTCGTCTCGGCCGCGAACAGCCTGCAGACGGGGCTCGAGCTCGTCGGCGGACATCGCTGGCGCGGCGCGCAGCTGGCCGTGGAAGGCGTGGCGCACGCCGGCGAGAACGGGCTGCGCGTCGGGCGGATCTTCCTCGAGACCGACCGCGCCACCGCCGAGAAGCTCATCGCCGACATGGCGCAGACGGCGCGCCAGAACGACGAGACGCTGGGCGAGATCGCCGACCGCGTGAAGCACTGCGCGCGGGGGAAGGAGATCTTCCAGAAGCTCCAGGCGGACCGCGCCGTCTCGTCGGCGGCCTACGCGCGCGCGAAGCAGCGCCTCCTCGACGGCGACCTCGAGGAGGCGCGCCGGCTCGTGCGGGACGAGGTCCTGCCCGCCCGCGCCACCATGCAGGAGACGTGGCAGGTCCTCTTCGAGCACGAGAAGGAGCACGTCAACGAGGCCGTGAAGGCCGGCTCCGAGGAGTACCAGCGGGGCAAGTCGATCGCGCTCGCGCTCGTCGCCCTGGCGATCGCGCTCGCCGCGCTCGTGGCCGTGCTCGTCACGCGCAGCGTGACGAGCCCCGTGCGCGGCGTCGTCGCGCTGGCCGGCCGGATCGCCGCCGGAGATCTCCGCGAGCGCGTGGAGGTCACGAGCCGCGACGAGATCGGCGTGCTCCAGGGCGCGATGCGGGCGATGGTCGACAAGCTCCAGCAGGTGATCGGCGAGGTGCGCTCCGGCGCGGAGGCGCTGACGTCGGCGGCCGGCCAGGTCTCGGTGACCTCCCAGACGGTCTCGCAGGGCACCGGCGAGCAGGCCGCCTCGGTGGAGGAGACCACGAGCTCGCTCGAGCAGATGAGCGCCTCGATCTCGCAGAACGCCGAGAACGGCCGCCAGACGCAGGAGATGGCGGCGAAGGGCGCGCGGGACGCGGCGGACGGCGGGGAGGCCGTGAAGGAGACGGTCTCCGCGATGCGGAGCATCGCCGAGAAGATCTCCATCATCCAGGAGATCGCCTACCAGACGAACCTCCTCGCCCTGAACGCCGCCATCGAGGCCGCCCGCGCCGGGGAGCACGGCAAGGGCTTCGCCGTCGTCGCGCAGGAGGTGCGGAAGCTGGCCGAGCGCGCGCAGGGCGCCGCGAAGGAGATCGGCGAGGAGGCGACGGCGAGCGTCTCCGTCGCGGAGCGCTCCGGCCGGCTGCTCGGGGAGCTGGTCCCCGCCATCCGGAAGACCGCGGATCTCGTCCAGGAGGTCACGGCGGCGAGCGCGGAGCAGTCGTCCGGCGTCGCGCAGATCAACAAGGCGATGGGGCTCGTCGACGAGGTGACGCAGCGGAACGCGTCGGCGGCGGAGGAGCTCGCCTCGACCTCGGAGGAGATGGCGAGCCAGGCCGAGGCGCTCCAGCAGCTCGTCTCGTTCTTCCAGACCGGCGAGGGCGACGGCCGGGCGTCGGCGCGCGCGCCCGCGTACCCGCACGCCCCCGCGCGCACCGGCCTCCCGCCGCCCCGCGCAGCGCTCGTCCCGCAGGGGCGGCCGGCGGCGGGCCAGCTCCGGGGGGCCTAGAGGTTCGCCCGCGGGCGTCCCCGGGCCCGCGACGCGGGCCCGGCGAGAGCTCTCGTGCTCGCCGGCGAGTCGAGGAGCCCGCCCTCGCGGCCGACTACCCCGCGCCGTCGACGAACGTCGCCTCGCGCGCCCAGCGCAGGGCCTGGTCGAGCTGCTCGTCCGAGAGGATGCCGGCGTCGCGGAGCAGCCTCACCTCGCTGCGCATGTTGGTGTCGAGGAGGTAGGGGCCGTCGGTGTTGATGGTGAACTTCACGCCGCGGTCCCAGAAGCGCCGGAGCACCGCCCCGAGCTCCTCGAGCGAGGCGACCGCGCGGGTGGCGAGGTTCGAGGACGGGCAGATCTCGAGGACGATCCCGCGATCGCGCAGGAGGTCCATCACCCGGTCGTCCTTCGCCGCGCAGATCCCGTGGCCGATGCGGTGCGGCTCGAGCGCCTCCACCACCGCGCGCACGCCCTCCGCGCCGGTGCCGGCGGTCTCGCCCGTGTGGACCGTCGTCTTGAGCCCCGCGGCGCGCGCCCGCGCGAAGAGCGCGCGGTAGCGGCCGATCTCCTCGGGGCGGAGCTCGAGGGCGTGCTTCTCGGTCCCGGCGAGGTCGATGCCGACGACGCCGCGGCGGCGGTACTTGATGGCCTTGTCGACCAGGATCTCGTTGAGCCGGAGCTCGAACTCGCGGGCGAGGCAGAAGATGAGCCCGGCGCGCACGCCGTACTCGAGCACGGCCCGGTCCATGCCGCGCAGGGCCGCGTGGACGATGTGATCGAGGTCGCGCTCCCCGCCGACGTTCCGCTTCATCGGGTTGAAGCGCAGCTCGATGAGCGAGACGCGCGAGGAGCGGTACTCCTTCCCGATCACCTCGTAGACGCTCCGCTCCATCGCCTGCGGCGACGACTGGATCCGCTCGGTCCACTGGTGCATCACGGCGAGGTACTCGTCGAGCGACCTCACCTTCCCCGGGCGCGCCGAGACGAGCTCCTTGAACTCCCAGTAGTCGGAGACCGGGAGCTTGAAGCCCTGGTCGTGCGCGATGGACCAGAGGACGTGCGGCGCGACCGCGCCGCCCACGTGGATGTGCAGGTCGACGAGCTCCCGGGCCATGGGCGGGCGGCGCTACGAGGACTGCGCCTCGTCGGGGGCGGCGTTCGCGGGCGCGCCGAGGCCGAGGCCGCACTCCGGGCACTCCGCGGCGCCTGCGGAGAGCGTGAAGCGGTGCCCGCAGGCCGGGCAGGCCACCTCCCCGCCCGCGTCGACGTCGATCCCCTCGAGCCCGCGCGCGGCGGCGGCGGCAGCGCCGGGATCCTCGAGCAGCTCGGCCCAGTCCTTGCGGAGGAACGCGAAGGCCCGCTCCACGTCGGCTGCCGGGACGTACAGGTTCCAGAGCGGCTGCGCCTGCTCCGCCGGCCGCGCCGGCGGGACCTTCTCCATCTCCGCCTGGAACCCCTGGCCCTCGAGGAGCGCCATCAGCTCCCGCACCGACGCGAAGCCCGAGCGCGTGAGGAGCTTCAGCCCCTCGGCGTCCGCCTCGCACGTCACGCACCCTCCCCCGTCGTCGAGCGGGGTCGTGCACTTCTCGCAGAACCGCGGCATGGCGTCCTCCCTCGCGCTCGGCGCGCCCCGGGATGATACCCGGACCTCGCGCCGCGCGCTCCGCGCCGCCCGCGGATCAGCGGATCAGCGGGCGCCGTCGGGCCCGCTCGACGCCGGCGCCGCCTCGAGCTGCGCGGCGGGCGCGCCGGCGGGCGCGGCCGGGATCGCGACCGGCGCCTCGCGCACGGCGGCGGGGGGTGCCGCGGCCGCCGGCTCCCCGCCCACGTCGCCGGCCGCGACCGCGACGGCGAGGAGGACGGGGGCGAAGAGGAAGCGGTAGAGGGCGGCCATGCGGACCTCCGGAGGGCGGCCGGGGAGCGGGACGACTCCCGAGGGTTAGCCACGCCGCGAGGCCGTCACAAGCGCCCACGACGGGGGACACCGGCCCGGCGCGCTGGTGTAAGCTGCGCGCCCCATGATCATCGACGGCAAGCAGATCGCGGCGAAGGTCCGCGGCGAGGTGGCGCAGGCGGTGAAGGAGCTCCGCGGCAGAGGGGTGGAGCCGGGCCTCACCGTGGTGCGGGTCGGCGAGGACCCCGCCTCCGCGATCTACGTCCGCGGAAAGCGGAAGGACTGCGAGGAGGTGGGGATCCGCTCGGACGAGCACCACCTGCCCGCCACGACCTCCCAGGCCGAGCTCATGGCGCTCATCGCGCGACTGAACGCCGATCCGAAGGTCCACGGCATCCTCGTGCAGCTGCCGCTGCCGAAGGGGCTCGACGAGCGCGCCGTGCTCGACGCCATCTCCCCCGCGAAGGACGCCGACGGCTTCCACCCCTTCAACGTGGGCGCCCTCTCCATCGGCATCTCCGGCACGCCTCGCCCCTGCACGCCGGCGGGGGTGATGCGGATGCTCGACGAGGCGGGGGTCGATCCGAAGGGGAAGCGCGCCCTCGTGGTGGGCCGCTCGAACATCGTCGGCAAGCCCATGGCGATCATGCTGCTCGAGCGCCACGCCACGGTCACCGTCGCGCACTCGCGCACCGCCGACCTCGCGGCGGAGGTGGCGCGCGCGGACGTCCTCGTCGCCGCCATCGGCAAGGCGGAGCTCGTGAAGGGCGCCTGGGTGAAGGAGGGCGCGGTGGTGATCGACGTCGGGATGAACCGGCTCGACGACGGCAAGCTGGTCGGCGACGTGGAGTACGCCGCCGCGGCGAAGCGCGCCTCGGCCATCACGCCCGTTCCCGGCGGCGTCGGGCCGATGACGCGCGCCATGCTGCTCGTGAACACCATCGACCTCGCGAGGCGCGCCGCCCGCTGAGCGATGCGTGCGGGTCCTGGGCCACCCCGCTCGGCGGGGCGCCCGCGCTGCGCGAGGGCCGCCGCCCCCTGCCGCGCGTCCGGGCGGGCGGTCCACCGCTGCGACCGGCGGGCGGCCCCTGCCGCCCCGTCCGGTGCGCGCGCCGGCCGCGGAGTTTGCCCCGACGCCGCGGGGGGCCGGTGCTAGAATCCGCCCGCCGCGCCCCTCCCGCCCGAGCCCCCCATGCCTCAACGAACGCCCCTCCACGACACGCACGTCCGCGCCGGCGCCCGCATCGTCGAGTTCGCCGGCTGGGAGATGCCGGTGCAGTACGCGGGCATCCTCCAGGAGCACGAGGCGGTGCGCACGCGCGTCGGCCTCTTCGACGTCTCGCACATGGGCGAGGTCGTGTTCCGCGGACCGAAGGCCCTCGAGGCCCTCGGCCGCGTCTTCACGAACGACGTCTCGAAGATCGCCGACGGCCAGGCCCAGTACGGCTGCCTGTGCCGCGAGAGCGGCGGGATCGTGGACGACGTGGTCGTCTACCGGCGCGCCGCGGACGACCTGCTCGTCTGCGTGAACGCCGGGAACCGCGCGAAGGACTTCGAGTGGCTCGCCGGCCACGCGGGCGGCGCCGACGTCGCGAACGAGTCCGACGCCTGGGCCCAGCTCGCCCTGCAGGGGCCGCTCGCCGCGCAGCTCCTCCAGCGGCTCACGAAGGTGAACCTCTCGGCGATGCGGTCCTACCGCTTCGCGCCGGGCGAGGTGGCCGGGATCGCCGGCCTCGTCGCCCGCACCGGCTACACCGGCGAGGACGGCTTCGAGATCTTCTGCCCGTCCGAGGCCGGCCCGCGGCTGTGGGCGGCGCTCATGGAGGCGGGCCAGCCCGAGCGGATCGCCCCCTGCGGCCTCGGCGCCCGCGACTCGCTCCGCCTCGAGATGGCCTACCGCCTCTACGGCTCCGACATGGACGACTCGACGACGCCGCTCGAGGCCGGGCTCGCCTGGGTGGTGAAGCTCGACAAGGGCGAGTTCGTCGGCCGCGACGCGCTGCTCCGCCAGAAGGCGGCCGGGGTGGCGAGGAAGCTCGTCGGCTTCACGCTCACCGACCCCGGCATCGCGCGCCACGGGTACCCGGTCCTGCAGGACGGGCGCAAGGTCGGCGAGGTGACGAGCGGCACGAAGAGCCCGTCCCTCGGCACGTCGGTCGGGCTCGCCTACGTCCCGACGGCGCTGGCGGCGGAGGGCTCCACCTTCGCCGTCGAGATCCGCGGCCGCCCGGCGGCGGCCCGCGTGGTGAAGACCCCCTTCTACGTTCGGAAGTGATGGAGGAGCCCATGGATTTCCCCGAGGACCTCAGGTACACGCGCGAGCACGAGTGGGCCCGCCGCAAGGGCGGCACCGTCGTGGTCGGCATCACCGACTTCGCGCAGGACCAGCTCGGCGACGTGGTGTACGTCGAGCTCCCCGACGTCGGCGACCCGGTGAAGAAGGGCGAGTCCTTCGGCGTCGTGGAGTCCACGAAGGCGGTGTCCGAGCTGTTCGCGCCGCTCTCCGGCAAGGTCGTCGAGGTGAACGACCCGCTCTCCGACGCGCCCGAGGCCGTCAACGACGATCCGTACGAGGAGGGCTGGATGATCGTCATCGAGCCCTCGGATCCGAAGGAGCTCGACGCGCTCATGGACGCGAAGGCGTACCGGGCGTTCGTCGAGGAGCAGGAGTAGCGGGGGAAAGACCTTGCGCTACCACCCGCACACGCCCGAGGACGTCCGGTCGATGCTCGACGCCGCCGGCGCGAAGAGCCTCGACGACCTGTTCCGCTCCATCCCCGAGCCGCTCCGCCTGCGGCGGCCCCTCGACGTGCCGCCCGCCGCCGACGAGATCGCGCTCTTCGACGAGCTGCGCCGGCTGGCGGCGCGGGACGACGTCGCCCACCCGCCCTTCGCGGGGGCCGGCTGCTACCCGCACCACGTGCCGCCGGTGGTGGACCAGCTCCTGCTGCGCGGCGAGTTCTTCACCGCCTACACGCCGTACCAGCCGGAGATCTCGCAGGGCACGCTGCAGGCCCTCTTCGAGTGGCAGACGTTCGTGTGCCTCCTCACCGGCCTCGACGTCTCGAACGCCTCCATGTACGACGGCGCCACCGCCACGGCGGAGGCGGCGCTCATGGCGACGCGGCTCACCGGGCGCAAGCGGATCGTGGTCTCCGCGGCGGTCCACCCGGAGTACCGCAAGGTCCTCGCCACCTACCTGCGCTCCACGCACGACGAGGTGGCGGTGGTGCCGTTCGGCCAGGACGGCCGCACCGACCTCGCGGCGCTCGAGCGGGCGGTGGACGGCGGCACGGCGTGCGTCATCGCCGGCTGGCCCAACTTCCTCGGCGTCGTGGACGCGCTCCCCGAGATCGCCGCCATCGCCCGCAAGGCGGGCGCCCTCACCGTCTCGACGACGGCCGAGGCGGTCGCGCTCGGGCTCCTCCAGGGGCCGGGCGCGCTCGGCGCCGACGTGGCGGTGGGCACCTTCCAGAGCTTCGGGAACTCCATGAGCTTCGGCGGGCCCGCCCCGGGGTTCTTCGCGACGCGCGACGCGAACGTGCGGCAGATGCCGGGGCGGATCTGCGGCGCGACGCTCGACAAGCACGGGCGGCGCGGCTTCGTCCTCACCCTCTCCACCCGCGAGCAGCACATCCGGCGCGAGAAGGCGACCTCCAACATCTGCACGAACTCGGGGCTCTGCGCGCTCGCCGCGACGATGCACCTCGCGCTCCTCGGGAAGAAGGGGCTCGCCGACCTCGCCCGCCTCAACTTCGAGCGGGCCCGCCTGCTGCGCGACGCGATGGGCCGCGCCGGCTTCGAGCCGGTCTTCTCCGGGCCGACCTTCAACGAGACGGTCTTCGACGTCGGCGACGCCGAGGCGGCCGTCCACCGCCTCGCGAAGAAGGGGATCGTAGCGGGCGCGCCGCTCGCGCGGTGGTACCCCGACCTGCCGCGCGCGAAGGGTGCCCTGCTCTGCGTCGCGACCGAGCTCCACTCCCCCGAGCTCATCGAGCTCTTCGCGCGCTCGGTGAGGGGCTAGCCATGGCCAACCCGACCGGCTGGAAGCCGACGCTGGAGAAGGACGCGAAGGGACGCGCGCCCGCGGACGAGCCCGGGGAGGCCGACGTCGGCGCCGGCGGCGCCACCCGCGGCCTCGTCCACGAGGAGCAGCTCCTCTTCGAGCGCGGCTCCACGGGGCGCAGCGGCGTGTCGCTCCCGAAGCCCACCGGCGACGCCGACCCTGCGAGGGAGATCCCGGCGGCGCTCCTGCGCGCCGGCGTGGACGGGATGCCGGAGATCTCGGAGCTCGAGGCGATCCGGCACTTCACCCGCCTCTCCACCTGGAACCACGGCATCGACACCGGGTTCTACCCGCTCGGGTCGTGCACGATGAAGTACAACCCGAAGTCGTCGGAGGCGCTCGCGCGCCTGCCGGGCTTCGCGAACGTGCACCCCCTCGCCCCCGCCGAGCTGGTCCAGGGGGCCCTCGAGCTCATGTACCGGCTCGAGCGGGCCCTCTCCGAGATCGCCGGCTTCGACGCGACCGCGCTCTCCCCGGCGGCCGGCGCCCACGGCGAGCTCTGCGGCCTCATGGTGATCCGGGCCTACCACGCCGCGAAGGGGAACCCGCGGAAGCGGGTCCTCATCCCGGACACCGCCCACGGCACGAACCCGGCCTCGTCTGCGCTGAACGGCTACGACGTCGTGCAGCTCGCCTCGGGCCCGGACGGCCGGCTGCACCCCGAGACCGTGAAGGCGGCGATGGACGAGGACGTCGCCGCGATCATGATCACGAACCCGAACACGCTCGGGATCTTCGAGAGCCACATCCGGGAGATCGCCGACGTCGTCCACGCGAAGGGCGGCCTCGTGTACGGCGACGGCGCGAACATGAACGCGCTGCTCGGCGTGGCGCGCCCCGGGGACATGGGGTTCGACGTCATCCAGTACAACCTCCACAAGACCTTCGCGACGCCGCACGGCGGCGGCGGCCCCGGCTCCGGCCCGGTCGCGGTGAAGGCGCCCCTCGCCCCGTTCCTGCCGCTCCCCGTGGTCGTGAAGGAGGGCGAGGCCTACCGCCTCGTCACGGAGACGCGGGAGCGCCCCCAGACGGTCGGCCGCCTGCGGGAGTTCTGGGGCAACTTCGCCATGTTCGTCCGGGCGTGGGCGCTCATCCGCGAGTACGGCCCCGAGGGGCTCGCCCAGACCGGCAAGCTCGCCGTGCTGAACGCGAACTACGTGCGCGCCCTGCTGAAGGACGTGTACGGCCTCCCCTACGAGACGGACTCGCTCCACGAGGTGGTCTTCGACGACTCGCTCCAGAAGGCGACCGGCGTCACCACCATGGACGTCGCGAAGCGGCTCATCGACCACGGCTTCCACCCCCCGACGATCTACTTCCCGCTCGTCGTGCACGGCGCGATCATGATCGAGCCGACCGAGACCGAGTCGAAGGAGACGATCGAGCGGTTCGTCGCGGCGATGCGCGCGATCGCCGAGGAGGCGAAGGCGGATCCCGAGGCGGTGAAGGCCGCGCCGGCGAAGCCGTTCCGGGCGCGGCTCGACGAGACCCGCGCCGCGCGCAAGCCGGTGCTGCGCTGGAGGCCGGGGATGAAGGTCGAGTAGCGGGGCGCCGCGGGCGCTCCGTCGAGGTGACGACGATGCGCGCGTGGCCGGCCCTGCTCCTCGTCCTCGCTGCGGCCCCGGCGGCGGCGCAGCGCGAGGGCGACGACACCGGCCTCGTGCTCGGGCTGCGCGCCGGCTACGGCGTGCCGTTCGGCGATCTCTCCCGCGACGGCCCGGCGGTCCGGGACGTCGTCCCCGCCAAGATCCCCCTCCGCCTCGATCTCGGCTACCGCTTCGCCCTGCGCGTGCAGGGCGAGCTCTTCCTCGAGCTCGCGCCGGCGCGGGTCGCGGACGAGGCCTGCGGCCCCGGCGGCTCGTGCGACGCGTACGACCTCAGGTTCGGCCTCGCCGTGCAGCTCCACCTCGCGCCCCGCGCGGCGCTCGATCCCTGGCTCGGCGCCGGCGTGGGCGTCGAGATCCTCCGCGTCGAGGGGCCGGACCCCTCGGCGTCGGGGCGCTCCGAGCGCACGTGGTCGGGCGTCGAGCTGCCGCTCGTGGAGGCCGGCGTCGACGTGCGGATCTCGCGCCGCCTCACGCTCGGCCCCTTCGTCTCGGCCACGCTCGCCCAGTTCACGAGCGTCGAGGAGGGGCCGGTCGACGGCGCCCCCACGACCGGCGCCATCGACGCCCGCGCGCGCCACGGCTGGCTGCAGGCGGGGCTGAAGGGGACGCTCCGGCTCTGACGCTCAGGGGCCGTGAAACGATCCCCGGACCGAGCCAGGCGGTCGAGACGCGAGCAGCGAAGCGATGCGACGCGGATCGGCCGCCGCGGCGACGGGAGGGGATTGCTTCACGGCCCCTCAGCCCTCGAGCCCCGGCGGTGGGCGGCGCGCCGGGAGGAGCTTGCGCCAGAGGAGCGCCACGCCCGCGGCGAGCACGACCGAGGCGGCGAGCGCCCACGGGTTGCCGGGCGCGCTGCGGGCCCGCAGCAGGACGGCGGGCTCCACTGCGATCCCCGCGAGCTGGAGGGGGCGGCCGCCCGCGAGCGCGAGCTCTCCGTCCTGCGCGAGCCAGGCCGCCTCGTCCCGGCCCGACGGCCCGCGGGCGCGGACGAGCGCGGCGAGCGCGCCCCCCGGGCCGGGCCGGACCGCGAGGAGCGCCACCTCCTCGCCGCCGACGCGGCACGCGCCGCGCTCGGCGACCGCGCAGCCGTCCGGCCCCGAGACGAGGCGCGCGACGCGCACGCGGCCGAGGTCGGCGAGCAGGGCGAGCCGCGCGCCCCCGCCGCCCGAGAGCGGCGCGTTGTAGCCGACCTTCTCCCGCCCGACCCGGCCGTCCGCCCCGCGCACCTCGAGCGTCGCCCAGGCCGACCTCGGCATCCCGTCCGGCATCGCGTCCACGTCGAGCGAGACGAGGCGGGCCTCCCCGAACCCCGGCACCTCCTGCCAGCCCGACGCGACCACCACCTCGCCCCGCTCCTCGCCGAAGAACCCGGCCGCCGCGTGTGCGGCGAGCCCGAGGAGGAAGCCGACGTGGACGAGCGAGGCGGCGTAGGCGGACGGCGCGCGGATCCCCGTCCGCCAGCGGCGCGTCACCGTGTCCCAGGTGGCGAGCGCGGTGTTCACGGCGTAGAGGCCGGCCACCGGGAAGAGCAGGTACAGCCAGAGGTGCTCGACCCGCGGCGGCGCGAAGAAGCCGCGCAGGTCGTCCATCCCGATCCCGGCCGACGCGCCATCCCGCGTCGCCGCCACGACGAACGAGCCCACCGCGAGGAGCGCGACCGTCGCGAGGCCGCAGGCGACGCCGAGCCCCTGCGAGCGGAGCCAGCCGAGGCGGCTACCCGAAGGCATGGGAGGACCGCCCGAAGAAGAAGGACGTGCCGACGTAGGCGACGAGCACGAAGGCGAAGCCGAGCGCGGCGAGCGCCGGCCGGATCCAGGGCCGTCCCTGCAAGGACGGCGTGAGCTTCACGTGGACGAAGGTGGCGTAGTGGAACCACAGGATGACGGACCAGATCACCTTCGGATCCCACATGAACCAGGCGCCCCACGCGAGGACGCCCCAGACCCCGCCGGTCACCATGGCGAGGGACCACAGCACGAGCCCCCAGAGCGCCAGGCGATCCACCAGCGCGAGCCAGTCCCCCTCCCGCCCCGCCCACCACGCCACCGCGGCGGCCGCGGCGGCCGCCCAGGTCCCGTAGGCGAGGAACGAGAGCGGCACGTGGAGCGGGTACCAGATCGTGCGCATGAGCGGCGGCGGCCAGCGCAGGTCGCCCGGGAAGGAGAGCGCCGCCGCCATCGCCGCGCCCGCCACCGCGAGGAGCGGCAGCAGGTACGCGCGCGACGGGCGCCACGCCACCGCCGCCACGATCGCCACGGCGAGCGCGGCCGCGTTGAACGACTCCATCTTGTTCGTGAGCGGGAAGAAGCCGATGGCGAGGCCGCGGCCCGCGGTCCCGGCGAGGTGGACCAGGATCCCGAGGGCGAGGACGGCGCGCGCCGCGCGGAGGCGCGCGGCGGCGGCGACCCCCGCCGCGGCGTACAGCGCCGCCGCGCCCCACAGGAGCGCCGCGAGGGCGGGGTGCGCGGCGGCGGCGAGCTCGGGGGGCGTCGGTCCCATCGGGCTCGCGAGGATAGCGTCTCTCAGGGCGTCCCGGGGACCGGCGCGCGGTAGAGGCGCAGGCCGGGCCGGCCGAGCTCGACGAAGAAGCCGAAGGAGAACTTGATCTCGCCGTTCGCGTCCGCGATGCCGCGGGGCGGGTTCACGAACGGCTGCGCGCTCCTGAACGCCGTCATCGCGGCGCGGTCGAGGAAGTCGATGCCGCTCGTCTCCGCGACGACGACGTTCTTGAGGTTTCCGCCGCCGTCGAGCGTCACCCCGAGGAGCGTGAACCTGTCCTTGTGGCCGTACATCGAGCGGTCCGGGTCGCGCGCCTCGAGCGGCGCCATCGGGTCCCAGGCCGCGGCCACCTGCTGCTTGATCCGGTTGAAGTAGGTCGCGTACTTCCAGCCGCGCGTGTTGAGGAAGGTCCCCTCCCCCTCCTCGACGCCCTCGAGGTGGTCCGGCGCGGGACCGCCGGCGACGCGGGCGAGGGTGCCGGGCGCGATGAGCGGGCGGCTCGAGGCCTCGCCCTCGCGCCGGTGGCCGCCCTCCCCGGCGCCGGCGACGGGCGACGGCGCCCCTGCCTCGCGCGCCGGGGCGGGACGGTCGGTCGCGAGGTCGCCGCCCGCCTCGGGCGCGAGCGCGACCTCCGGGGCGCCGCTCCGCGGCGACGCGGCCGGCGCGCCCTCGCGGCCGGGCGCCGAGCGATCGGCGCCGCCCCCTTCCCCGGGCGGCGGCGCCGTCTGGACGCCCGGCGCGGAGGGCACCGCGAGCGTGCGCTCGTACCCCGCCTTCGCGTGGCGCGAGCGCGTCTCCCGCTCGACGGTGTTGTCGCGGTCGGAGAGGAAGCGGGCGTTCGCCGGAGGCGTCGAGTCGCGCGACGGGGCGACGTCCACCACCTGGCCCTTCGGATCCCGCGGCTCGGGCGGCGGCGGCGCGGCCTGCTGCGGCGGCCGCGGCATCGCGAACGGCGTCGGCGCGGCGCGCTCGCCGGGCGCCCGGATGGCCCGGTTGGCCGCCCACTGCGCGGAGGAGATCGGGGCGAGGGCGACCCGGGCCGCGGCCTTCCGGTCGGCGAGCGAGAACGCGCCCGCGCGCGCGAGGGAGAGGAGCGCCGCCGCGTTCAGCAGGAGCGACAGCGCGGCTGCGGCGGCGAGCCGCCGCCCGGGCCGCTCGCGCACCTTCGCTCGCCTGAGGCTCGGGCCGAGGACGGTCATCCGCAGTGCATGTTAACAGGAGCACCGGCGGTTTCCTGCCCGGAGACCGCGCGGTGACCGTCCGGCCGGGGGAGCGCCCGAAGGGGGGCCGCCCCCGGGGCGCCGCCGCGCTCAGCGCGCCGGCGGCCGCCACCGGAGCGTCCCGCGCCGGTCCGCGGGGTAGATGGTGAACGCGAACGGGATCCTCACCTCGCCGCGCCCCTCGAACATCGCGCGCGGGGGGTTCGGGAAGGGACCGGCCTGCCGCACCGCCGCGAGCGCGAGCGCGTCCACGAAGTCGAGCTTGGACGACTCCTCGAGCGAGAGCGCCTTCACGTCGCCCGCCTCGCCGAGCGTGACGCCGAGCACCACGGTCCGCTCCCGGTAGAAGAGCGCCGAGCCGTCGGGATCGCGCGCCTCGACCGACTCGCGCACCCGCGGGTACCACGCCGCCCCGATCGCGCGGCGCATCTCGTTCAGGTACGTCGCGTAGCGGAACTCGCGCGAGGCGAGCCACGTCTCGTCGCCCTCGTCGAGGCCGTCGCCGACGCCGTCCATCCCCGGCCCGCCCGCGATGCGCGCGAGGCTCTCCGCGGTGGGCCTGAGGTCGGCGGGCCGCTGCGGCGCACCTCCCGCGGCGCCTCCGGCCCTCGACGCGACGTCGGCGCCCGGCGCGGGCGGCAGGCGCAGCCCCTCCGCGTCCCGGCGGCCCGGGGCGCGCTCCGGCGGGCGGGCCCGGCCGCGGCGCTCGGGCGGCGCCCCGCGCGGCGGGGCCGCCGCGGCGGCGGGGGCGCCGGCCTCGGGCCGGGCCGCGAGGCGCGGGTACTGGCCGGCGTCGCGCGAGACGGTCTCGTGCTCGACGCGGGTGTTCCGGTCCGACAGGTACCGCGAGGACGCCGGCGGCTCGCTCGAGGCGGGCTGGTCCGGCGAGAGCTCGACGACCTTGCCGGAGGGCGCGGGCGGCGGCGGCGCGCGGACGGCGCGGTTCCGCTCCCACTCGGAGGCCGCAAGCGGGGCGAGCGCGACGGGCACCGCAGGACGGCCGGGGCGGGCGAGCGCCCCGGCCCGGGCGACGGCGAGCAGCGCGAGCGCGTTCAGCACGAGCGACGCCCCGAGGGCGACCGCGCTGCGCGCGAGCGGCCGCTCCCTCGCTCGCCGGCGGCGGGCGGTGCTCGGTCCGAGCAGGGCCATCCCGCTCCACGATAAGGAGCGAGACCCGCCCGCGAAGCACGATCCGCGGCGCCTCGGCGCGACGACGGCCGGGAGGAGATCGCCGGCCGGGAGGGAATCACGCGCGGCGCGGAGGCGCGGAGGGCTCGACTGCCGGGGGGCTCACTTGTCGCGGTACGTGATGCGCCCGCGCGTGAGGTCGTACGGCGACAGCTCCAGCTTCACCCGATCCCCTGGGATGATGCGGATGTGGAACTTCTTCATCTTTCCCGAGGCGTAGGCGAGCACCACCGGACCCTGATCGACCTTCACGCGGTACATCCCGCCGGCGAGGGCCTCCTCGACGGTCCCCTGTGCCTCGATGCCCGCTTCCTTCTCGCTCATCGGGCTTCCTTGCTCAAGCGCGAGCGGCCCCGGTCACCCGAGGCCGCTCGAACACTCGACGTAAGGCGATGCTTACGCCTTCCGGACGTTGGCCGCCTGGAGCCCCTTGGGGCCCTGGGTGACCTCGAACTCCACCCGCTCGCCCTCCTTGAGGGTGCGGAACCCGTCCATCTGGATGGCCGTGTGGTGGACGAAGACGTCCTCCCCGCCCTCCTGAGAGATGAAGCCGTATCCCTTCGCGTCGTTGAACCACTTCACGGTACCGTTCGCCATCGCTTCACGCTTCCTTCTTCGGTCCAGGCGAGCCGACCGTCGGCCCGCTGGGGCACAGGGGGCACGGACCCCTCGCCCGGGCGCGAACTATCCCCAAACACGCCGGAACGGTCAAGGCGCGCGACGCCGAAAATGCGCGCAGATATGGACTTCAGCGGTCTGCCTCCCGCCGCGGGGAAGGCCGACCTTTCACTCCGAGAGCGCGCCGAGGAGCGCCTGCGCCCGGGGGGCGACGACGGGATCGCCGCCGCCCGCCAGCACGCGGAGCTCCGACCGCCCCGCCTCGCGCCCGTCCGGCGCGGCGAGGAGGCTCTCCGCGCGCGCCAGCCGGACGTGCGGGTCCGACGGCGCCAGCTTTGCGGCCACCTCGGCGCAGAACCGCGCGGCGAGGGGCTGGCCCAGGCGGCGGTGGGTCCGCGAGAGGAGCGCCCAGGCGCCCGGGTCGCGGTGGTTGGTGACGACGAGCCCCTCCAGGATGGCGCGCGCGGTGTCCACGCGCCCCGCCTCGAGCTCCGCCTCGGCGAGGCAGGCGATGGCGTCGCCGATCTCCTGCGTGATGCCCTGCTCCTCGGCGAGCGTGCGACCCTTCGCGACGGCGTCGATGACGTTTTCCATGGCGATCTCCTAGCGGATGTTGCCGATGACGCCGCTGCGGGTCTCGTGAGAGATCCGGCTGATGTTCGAGACGAGGTTGAACATCTCCTTCTGCTTCTCGTAGAGGCGCTGGATCTCGAGCGTGAGCTGCTGCCGCTTCGCGTCGCTCATCGCCTTGCTCCCCGTCCCGCTGGCGCCGCTCGCGCCGCCGGCGCCGTTCCCCTGCGCCCCGCCGAACGCGGACGCGGCGCCCGCCACGGCGCCGAGCACCGGGCCCCCGTACTTGACGAGGGCCGGCGCGGCCGCGGGGAAGCCGAGGGCGCTCGCCGCCGCCCCGAGCACCGGCCCGCCGAGCTTCTCGAGCGCGCCCTGCACCATGGGGCTCCCGAGCATCCCGAGGAGGCCGCCGCCCGCGCCCCCGCCGCCCCCGCCGCCTCCGCCGCCGAACGCCCCCGCGAACGCGCCGAGGACGCCCTGGAGCAGGCCGCCGCCGGCGCCGCCGGCGCCGCCGGAGCCGCCGAACGCGCCGGAGAGCGCCTGGGCGACGCCCTGGAGCAGCCCGCCACCGCCGCCCGCGGGCTGCGCGGACGGGGAGGAGGACTGCGCGCCCTCCGCGCCGGACATCTCGTCGAGCTTGCCCTGCATCTCCTTCTCCCACTTCTCGCTCAGGTGGGAGAGGAGGCGCATGAGCTTCTCCTCGATGGAGAGCTTCGGGTCCTTGAGGAAGGCCAGGGGGCCCTTCGCCCCCGGCGACGAGGTCCGGTGGCCGGACGCGGCGTAGCCCGCGACCTCGCCCCGGCTGCGGCTCAGGGCGGCGGTGCCGGCGCGCACGGCCTTGACGAGCGCGGGGACGGCGACGCCGACGAGCGCCTCGATGGCGGCCTTGTCCAGGCGGCTGGTCGGCGCCTGCGACTTCGCCTTCGCGGCGTCGGCGGCGCCCTGCGGCTCCGCGGGGAGCGCCGCGGGAGCCGAGGCGATGGATGGGGAAGGGATCATGCGGGGTCCTTTCGTGTGGGCGGCCCACGGGCCGCGGGATGACGGTGGGTGGAGCGCGCGCCGTGCCCGCGCGCTCGGGCCGGATGTCGCGGGCTTGCCCTCCCCCGAGGGTCCGCCCCGCGCGCGGGCGGTCCGCGCGCCGGCCCGTTTGACGCCTCGTCGGCGCCCGCCTAGATTTTCGGGCCATGCGCTACCTCGGCGTCGACCTCGGCCGCGCCCGCATCGGCCTCGCGCTCGCCGACGACGTGCTCCGCACCGCGCGGCCGCTGCGCGTCGTGACGCGCCGGGCCGAGGCCGTGGACCTCGCCGCCGTCCGCGGCGCCGCCGAGGAGTACGAGGTGGAGCGGGCCGTGCTCGGGCTCCCGCTCAACATGGACGGCAGCGAGGGGCCCTCCGCCCGCCTCGCCCGGGCGTTCGCCCCGAGGCTCGAGGCCGCCCTCGGCGTCCCGGTGGAGCTGTTCGACGAGCGGCTCTCCACCTTCGAGGCCGAGACGCGCCTGCGCGACCGCGGCCTGTCGGTGAAGGAGGCCCGCGCCCGGGTCGACGCCGAGGCGGCCGCCGTCATCCTCCAGGGCTGGCTCGACCGGGAGGCCCCATGAGGCGGCTGCTCGCGGTGCTCCTCCTCGCGCTGCTCGCCGCGGGCGGCGCCGCAGCGCTCGCCTGGCGCAGGCTCGCCGTGTTCCGCGAGACGCCGTACGGCGCCCTCGAGGAGAAGGTGGTGGTCGTGGCCAACGGCACCTCCGCCCGCGCCGTGATCCGGACGCTCGCCCGCGGCGGCGTGCTGTCGGACGAGGCCCTCGCCTGGCGCTACGTGCGCTGGGTGAAGCGCGACCCGCGCCCGTTCCGCGCCGGGGAGTACGCCTTCACGGGCCCGCTGCTCCCGGACGAGGTGCTCGAGCGCGTCTACCGCGGCGAGGTGAAGCTGCACCGCTTCACCGTCCCCGAGGGGCTCCGGGCCGACGAGATCGCGCCGATCGTCGAGCGGAGCGGCCTCGCCACCGCCGAGGACTTCCTCCGCGTGGTGCGCGACCCCGCGGTCGCGCGCGCGCTCGGCCTGCCGTACGCCGGGCTGGAGGGCTTCCTCTACCCCGACACCTACGCGTTCGCCCGCGGGGCGAGCGCCCGGACGATCGCCGAGGCGATGGTCGAGCGCTTCCGCGAGGAGTACGCCCGCGCCGAGGCGACGCGCGGCGCCGGGGTCGCCTTCGGGATGGGCGAGGCGGCGACCTTCGCGTCCATCGTCGAGAAGGAGACGGGGCGGCCGGAGGAGCGGCCGCGGATCTCCTGCGTGTTCCACAACCGGCTCCGGCGCGGCATGCGCCTGCAGACCGATCCGACGGTGATGTACGCGACGATGCTGCGGACCGGGCGCTGGTCGCGGAACATCTCGCGCGCGGACCTGCTCGAGCCCCACCCGTACAACACGTACACGACCTCGGGCCTGCCCCCCGGGCCCATCGCCAACGCGGGGGCGGCCGCGCTGCGCGCCGCCCTGGCGCCGTCCGAGTGCGCGGACCTCTACTTCGTGTCCCGCAACGACGGCAGCCACGTGTTCTGCCCGGACCTCGCCTGCCATAACGCCGCCGTCCGGCAGTGGCAGGTCGAGTTCTTCCGCCGCGGCGCCGCGAGGCGCTGAGCCGCCCTGCGCGGTTCCACCCTCTCGGGGTCCCGCCGCGCCGCGCGGCGCCCCGCGCTCTGCAGCGCGCC
Organism: uncultured delta proteobacterium; assembly: GCA_963737085.1. Lineage (GTDB taxonomy): Bacteria > Myxococcota > Myxococcia > Myxococcales > Anaeromyxobacteraceae > Anaeromyxobacter. Next base: position 333,492 of record CAVTRR010000008.1, on the reverse strand, counting down.
TGCTCGCTCCTTATGCTCCATCTCGGACGGCTTTCGCCCGCCGACGAGGTCAACGAGATGCGCGACATCACGCAGACGGGATGGGTCTCTCGGATCGCCTCCATGCAGGACCGGCAGGGGTACTCCGAGCAGCACTGGGAGGGATCCTTCGAGGACTACCTCGGGATCGTGCGGCAGAACCCGAAGATCACGCGGACCGCCTTCCAGCGCGTCTACGACATGATCCTGTCGCACGGCAAGACCGAGTACATGGACAACAAGAAGAAGCTCGTCCGCTACGACTTCTTCACCGACCCGGACTTCGGCGGCAAGGACGCGATCTACGGGCTCGACATCGCGCTCATGAAGCTCGTGAACGTCTTCAAGAGCGCGGCGCAGCGGTACGGCACCGAGAAGCGCGTCATCCTCCTCCACGGCCCGGTCGGCTCGTCCAAGTCCACCATCGCCCGCCTCCTCAAGAAGGGGCTCGAGGCGTACTCGAAGACGCAGGAGGGCGCGCTCTACACCTACGCCTGGGACGTCGAGCGGACGACGCTCGACGGGACGCGGCGCCGGGAGCTCATGCCGTGCCCGATGCACGAGGAGCCGCTCCACCTCGTGCCGCACGAGTGGCGCGCCAGCGTGTACGCGGAGCTCTCGCCGCCGGAGGCCGGCTTCACCATCCCCGACACGGGCGACCTCTGCCCCGCGTGCCGGTTCGTCTTCAAGGAGCTGATGACCGAGTACAAGGGCGACTGGGAGAAGGTGATGGGGCACGTGCGCGTGCGCCGCCTCGTCCTCTCCGAGAAGGACCGCGTCGGCATCGGCACCTTCCAGCCCAAGGACGAGAAGAACCAGGACTCGACCGAGCTCACCGGCGACATCAACTACCGGAAGATCGCCGAGTACGGCTCGGACTCCGACCCGCGCGCCTTCAACTTCGACGGCGAGTTCAACATCGCGAACCGCGGCATCATCGAGTTCGTCGAGATCCTGAAGCTCGACGTGGCCTTCCTCTACGACCTCCTCGGCGCCACCCAGGAGCACAAGATCAAGCCGAAGAAGTTCCCGCAGACCGACATCGACGAGGTCATCGTCGGGCACACGAACGAGCCCGAGTACAAGAAGCTCCAGTCGAACGAGTTCATGGAGGCGCTCCGCGATCGCACGGTCAAGATCGACATCCCGTACATCTCCCGCCTCGACGAGGAGGTGAAGATCTACGAGCGCGACTACAACAGCCACAAGATCCGCGGGAAGCACATCGCCCCGCACACGCTGGAGATGGCCGCGATGTGGGGCGTGCTCACGCGGCTCGAGGAGCCGAAGAAGCACAACCTCACGCTCCTCCAGAAGCTGAAGCTCTACAACGGCAAGACGCTCCCGAACTTCACCGAGGACAACATCAAGGAGCTCCGCAAGGAGGCGGACCGCGAGGGCATGGAGGGCATCAGCCCCCGGTACATCCAGGACAAGATCTCGAACGCCCTCGTCTCGGACAAGGGCGAGGGGTGCGTGAACCCGTTCATGGTGCTGAACGAGCTCGAGGCCGGCCTCAGGCAGCACTCGCTCATCAGCTCCGAGGAGCAGCGCAAGCGGTACCGCGACCTCCTCACCGACGTGAAGCGCGAGTACGAGGACGCGGTGAAGAACGAGGTCCAGCGCGCGATCAGCGCCGACGAGGACGCGATCACGAAGCTCTGCGCGAACTACATCGACAACATCAAGGCGTACACGCAGCGCGAGAAGGTCCGCAACAAGTACACGGGCCAGTACGAGGAGCCCGACGAGCGCCTGATGCGCTCGATCGAGGAGAAGATCGACATCGCGGACAGCCGCAAGGACGACTTCCGCCGCGAGATCATGAACTACATCGGCGCGCTCGCGGTCGAGGGGAAGACCTTCAACTACCGGACGAACGAGCGGCTCCACAAGGCCCTGGAGCTGAAGCTCTTCGAGGACCAGAAGGACTCCATCAAGCTCAAGAACCTGGTGGCGTCGGTGGTCGACCGCGAGACGCAGGAGAAGATCGACGTGGTGAAGCAGCGGCTCGTGAAGAACTACGGGTACTGCGAGATCTGCTCCACCGACGTCCTCAACTTCGTCGCCTCCATCTTCGCGCGCGGCGACGCCAAGGACTAGCCTCGACGGCCTCGGGGCGAGCGGACGGCGGGGAGAGGATGGCGCTCAAGATCAAGCAGGACCAGGCGCGGTTCCGGGACATCGTCCGCGGCCGGATCAAGCGCAACCTCAAGAAGTACGTCCAGAAGGGCGAGATGATCGGGAAGAAGGGGAAGGAGTTCATCACCATCCCCATCCCGACCATCGACATCCCGCACTTCCGCTTCGGGGAGCGCTCGCAGGGCGGCGTCGGCCAGGGCGAGGGCGAGCCGGGCGATCCCCTCTCGCCGGGCGACGAGGCCGGCGCGGGGAAGGCCGGCCAGGGCGAGGGGCAGCACCTGCTCGAGGTGGAGGTCTCCCTCGAGGAGCTCGCCGACATCCTCGGCGAGGAGCTCGCCCTCCCCCGCATCCAGCCGAAGGGGAAGGACCGGATCGTCACGACCCGCCTCAAGTACACGGGCGTCGCGCCGTCCGGCCCCGAGTCGCTGCGCCACTTCAAGCGGACCTACAAGCAGGCGCTGCGGCGGCAGATCGCGAGCGGCTCGTACAACTGGCGCAAGCCCGTGATCGTCCCGGTGCGCGAGGACCGCCGCTACCGCACCTGGAAGCAGGTGCCGCTCCCCGAGACGAACGCGGTCGTCATCTACATGATGGACGTGTCCGGCTCGATGGGTGACGAGCAGAAGGAGATCGTGCGCATCGAGTCCTTCTGGATCGATACGTGGCTCCGGAAGCACTACAAGGGGCTCGCGACCCGCTACATCATCCACGACGCGGTCGCGCGCGAGGTGGACCGCGACACCTTCTTCCACACCCGGGAGTCCGGCGGGACCATGATCTCGTCGGCCTATCGCCTCGCCCTCGAGATGATCGAGGCCGACTACGCGCCGTCCGCCTGGAACATCTACCCGTTCCACTTCTCCGACGGCGACAACTGGAGCGCGGACGACACGCGCGTCTGCCTCGAGCTCTTGCAGGGGAAGATCCTCCCGGCCTCGAACCTCTTCTGCTACGGCCAGGTGGAGAGCCCCTACGGCTCCGGGCAGTTCATCAAGGACCTCCGGGAGGCCATCGGCGATCGCGAGGACGTCGCCCTCTCCGAGATCGCCGACAAGGAGGGGATCTACCCCTCCATCAAGACCTTCCTCGGCACGGGCAAGTGACGATGCAACACGCGACCCAGCTCCCCGCCCGCCTCCACGACATCCGCCAGCGCGTCGAGGGCTTCGCGCGCGCCTACGGCCTCGACTTCTACGACACCGTCTTCGAGGTCCTGAACTTCGACGAGATCAACATGGTGGCCGCCTACGGCGGCTTCCCGAACCGCTACCCGCACTGGCGCTTCGGCATGGAGTACGAGCGGCTGTCGAAGGGGTACGAGTACGGCCTCTCCAAGATCTACGAGATGGTCATCAACAACGACCCCTCCTACGCGTACCTGCTCGAGTCGAACATGGACGTGGACCAGAAGCTCGTCATGGCCCACGTCTTCGGGCACGTGGACTTCTTCAAGAACAACTTCATGTTCCGGCACACCAACCGGAAGATGATGGACCAGATGGCGAACCACGCGACGCGGGTCCGCCGCACCCAGGACAAGCTCGGCGTGGAGCCGGTCGAGGACTTCATCGACCGCTGCCTCTCCATCGAGAACCTCATCGACTACCAGTCGCCCTACGTGAAGCGGCGGGCGGGCAAGGAGCAGGAGGCGGAGGGCGGCGAGCGGAAGACCGCGCGCGGCTTCAGGCACGGGCGCGAGTACATGCGCGACTACATCAACCCGCCCGCGTTCATGGAGGCGCAGCAGAAGCGGCTCGACGACGAGGCCGCCCGCGCCCTGAAGTTCCCGGAGCGCCCGGAGCGCGACGTGCTCCTCTTCCTCCTCGAGCACGCGCCGCTCGAGCGCTGGGAGCACGACATCCTCTCGATCATCCGCGACGAGGCCTACTACTTCGCGCCCCAGGGCCAGACCAAGATCATGAACGAGGGCTGGGCCACCTACTGGCACTCGAAGATCATGACCGAGAAGGCCCTCGACGCCGCCGAGGTCGTCGACTACGCCGACCACCACTCCGGCACGCTCGCCACGAGCCCGGGCCAGCTCAACCCGTACAAGCTCGGCCTCGAGCTCTGGCGCGACATCGAGGACCGCTGGAACCGGGGCCGCTTCGGCAAGGAGTTCGACGAGTGCGACTCCTTCGTGGCGCGCCGGCAGTGGGACAAGAAGGCCGGCCTCGGGCGCGAGAAGATCTTCGAGGTGCGCAAGCACTACAACGACGTCACCTTCATCGACGAGTTCCTCACCCTCGAGTTCGTGCTGGACCAGAAGCTTTTCACCTACGGTTACAACGACAAGCACCAGCGCTGGGAGGTGGTGGAGCGCGAGTTCAGGAAGGTGAAGGACAAGCTCCTCCACATGCTCACCAACTTCGGGCAGCCGGTGATCGCCATCGAGGACGGCAACTACGACAACCGCGGCGAGATCCTCCTCGTGCACCGGCACGACGGGGTGGACCTGAAGCTCGACTACGCGCGCGACACCCTGCGCAACGTGCAGACCTTGTGGCGACGCCCGGTGAACCTCGTCTCGAAGGTGGAGGGGCGCGGCACCCTCTTCCGCTTCGACGGCAAGGAGCACTCCGACAAGCGCGTCGAGCTGTAGCGGCCCCGCCGGGCGACCCCACCCGGACGCGGGGTACGCGCACCGCGCGAGGCGTGGGCGCCTCTCCCACCGCCCCCGGGGTGGAATTTCGTTTCACGGGGTCCACCTGTTAGATTGCGCGCATGCCGCACGACTCCGACGCTCCCCGCCGGAGCCGCGTCCCCATCCTGCTCGCGGGCCTCGGCTTCGTCTCCATCCTCGGCCTCGCCCTCGCGGGCGCCTCGGGCCGCGTGTCCACGCTCCACCCCATCCCGGCCGCCGGCCCCGCGGCCGCGCCCGAGGTCGCCACCGCCCCGACCATCGCCCCGGTCCCGCCGGAGCGCTTCACCGCGGTGACGGCGCGGCTCGCGCCGAACCAGACGCTCGCGCAGGCCCTCTTCAAGCTCGACGTGGACGGCGCCGAGGTCCGCGCCGTGGTCGAGGCGCTGAAGGGGCTCTTCCCGTTCAACCGCGCCCGCGCGGGCGACCAGCTCCGCCTCGAGCGGCGCGACGGCGAGCGCGCGGTGCACCGCTTCAGCTACCGCCAGGGGGTCGCCGACGAGTGGACGGTCGAGCGCCTGCCCGACGGCACGCTCCACGGGACGAAGCGCCCCGTGCAGCTCACGACCGAGGTGGCCCGCGTCGCGGTCACGATCGAGTCCTCCCTGTACGAGTCGCTGCAGAAGGGCGGAGAGGATCCGAACCTCGCCGTGCTCGCCGCCGACGTGCTCGCCTGGGACGTCGACTTCTACCAGGACGTCCGCGGCGGCGACCGCATGGCGATGATCGTCGAGAAGGTCTTCGCCGACGGCAAGCTCCTGCGCTACGGCGAGGTCCTCGCCGCCGAGTACGACGGCGCCGCCACCGGCCACAAGCGGCTGTTCCGCTACGCGGCGCCGGACGGCGTGACGAGCTACTTCGACGAGAACGGGCAGAGCGCGCGGCGCGGCTTCCTCAAGTCCCCGCTCAAGTACGCGAACATCACCTCGCGCTTCGGCAACCGCCGCCACCCGGTGCTCGGCTACAACCGGGCGCACGAGGGCGTCGACTACGGCGCGCCCCCCGGGACGCCGATCTGGGCGGTCGGGGACGGCCAGGTCCGCTCCGCGGGCTGGAACGGCGGCTGCGGCAAGACCGTGATCCTGCGCCACCGGAACGGCTACGAGACGGTCTACTGCCACCTCTCCGGCTTCGCGGTCTCGGCCGGGAAGCCGGTGTCGCAGAAGCAGGTCATCGGCTACGTCGGCGCGACCGGCCTCGCGACCGGCCCGCACCTCCACTACGCCGTGAAGCGCGACGGCCGGTTCATGAACCCCCTGCAGCTCAAGGTGCCGCGCGAGGCGCCCATCCCCGAGAAGTGGCTGCCGGACTTCCAGGAGAAGGTCGCCCCGCTGCGCGCGAAGCTCGCGGGCGAGATCGCGGCGCTGTAGCGGGCCCCGCCGGGAGCGAGGGCCGGGTGAGGGGACGCGCCCCGGGGCGGGCCGGGGTCGCCGTCGCGGCGACCGCGGCCCCCGGCGCGCTCAGCGGCGGCGGCGCCGCGCCCGCTCGGCGGTGAGCGCCTTGCCGTTCCAGTCCTTGCCCTGCAGCGCCTGCACGGCGCCGTCGAGCCCCTCGGGGGCGACGTCGAGGTAGCTGTGGGTGCGCCGGACCTCGACGGCGCGCAGCTCGACGCCGGGGGCGAGCGCCGCCACGGCCTCGCGGACCTTCCCCTCGTCGGCGCCGTCCTGCTCGCCGAGGGAGAGGAAGATGCGCGCGCGCGGCGGGCGCTGCGAGGCCTCCGCGCCCTCGCCGCCCTGCCCCGCCGGCGCGTCCGGCGAGGCGACGGCCTCGGCCGTCACGGAGATCTCCCGCGGGGCGACCTCGCGGCGGGGCCGCCGCTCCTCGCCGTTGCGGCGCGAAGGCCGCTCGTCGCGCGCGGCGGGCTCGTCCCCCGCGCCGCGCTCGCCCTCGACCCCGTGCCGCTCGGCGCCGTGGCCGTGCCGCTCCGCGTCGTGGCCGTGCCGCTCCGCGTCGTGCCCGTGCCGCTCCGCGCCGTGCCCGTGCCGCTCCGCGCCGTGCCGCTCTCCGCGGCGCCCGCCGCGGTCGCGGTCGCGGCCGCGGCCGCGCTCGCCGCCCCGGTCCTCGGCGCGCGCGAGCTCGCGCTCCTTGCGCTCGTGCTCGAGCCGCTTGTGCTCCGCCTTCTGCGCGTCGGTCATCTTCTCGATGCGGTGGTGCGAGAAGAAGTACTTGAGCGCGAACGCCACGAGCCACTCGCCGTCCTGGCGGCCGCGGAGCTCCTGCGCGAGGGGGATGAAGGCCTCGAAGATCGAGGAGCTCATCGCCTCCTTCAGCTCGCCGACGTGGCGGTCGGTCCAGACCTTGCGCGCCTCCTCCGGCGTCGGGAGCTTCTTCTCCTCGAACGCGATGCCGTACTTCTTCTGGAGCGCCGTGAGCGTGTGGATGTCGCCGCCCGACACGATGGAGAGGCTCGTCCCCTTCTTGCCGATGCGGCCGGTCCGGCCCACGCGGTGGAGGAAGATGGCCGGGTCCTCCGGGAGCGAGTAGTTGATGACGTGGGACAGGTCGGAGATGTCGATGCCGCGCGCCGCGATGTCGGTCGCGACCATGAAGCGCACCTCGCCGCGCTTCACCTTCGCCATCACGCGCTCGCGCTCCTTCTGCGGCAGGTCGCCGTTCAGGAGCTCCGCGTCGTAGCCGTTCCGGTTCAGCACGGCCGTGACGAGCGAGGTGTCCGTGCGCGTGTTGCAGAAGACGATGGCCGCCTCGGGCTCCTCGATCTCGATCATGTAGAGGAGGTTGCGCGGCTTCGGGTAGGCGTCCACCGCCGGGTACATCACGTTGTGGATGTTCTCGACGGTGTACTCGTCGCCGGAGAGCAGGATGGTCTCGGGCGAGGTGAGGTACTCGCGGATGATCTGCTCGATGTCCGCCGGCACCGTCGCCGAGAAGAGGAGCTGCTGGCAGTCCTCGGGGAGGTGGTCGAGGATGCGCGTCACCTCCTCGAAGAAGCCCATGTTGAGCATCTCGTCCGCCTCGTCGAGGCAGCACACCATCGCCTCGTCGAGCCGGAGCGTCTTGCGGCGGATGAAGTCGTAGATGCGGCCGGGCGTCCCGACGACGATCTCGGCGCCGGCGTCGAGGGCGTCCTTCTGGTCGCCGATCGAGGCGCCGCCGTAGACGGTGATGACCTTGAGGTCGCGGTGCTTCGCGAGGGCGGTCATCTCCTCGGCGACCTGGAGGGCGAGCTCCCGGGTCGGCGTCATGATGAGCGCCGACGCCTTGCGCCGCCCGTCCGGGATCCGCTCCAGGATGGGGATGCCGAAGGCGGCGGTCTTCCCGGTGCCCGTCTTCGACCGGACGATCACGTCCTTGCCGTCGCGGACCGGGCGGTACGTCGCCGACTGCACCGGCGTCGGCTTCGTGTAGCCGCGCTCCGCGATGGCGCGCCGCAGCCCCTCGGAGAGGCCGAGCTCGTCGAAGGAACCTTCGGAGACGTAATCGGAGGCCGCCCCGGAGGGCGCCTCCCCCTGCACGTTGTCCATGTGTCACTCCAGGCGCCCCTTCGCAGGGGCGCCACGTCAAGTGGCGCATGGCGGCATCTCTCGCAAGGGACCGCGTCGGCCCCGTTCCGTCTTCCGGAGCGGGGCCCGCGCCGTTCCGCGAGGCCCGCCATGCGCCGGTGGTGTGGCCCCACGTCGAGCGCGGGGCGCGCCGCCTGCGCTCTTGCGCGGACGGCCGGTCATCTATATCAAACGCGACTGGCCGGCCGCCACCCCGCCGCGCCGACGCCCATGGCCGACTCCGACCGCCGCGACGAGCCCCCCCGCCCGCGCCGGGCGCTCCCCGCGCCCGACCGCCCGCGGCCCGCGGGCGAGGGTGGCCTCGTCCGGTACGACCCGCTCCGCGCATACATGGCGGAGGTGGCGCGCCACCCCGTCCTCTCCCGGGAAGACGAGCACGCGCTCGCCGTCCGCTACCGCGAGACCGGGGACGTGGACGCGGCCTACAAGCTCGTCGCCTCGAACCTGCGGCTCGTCGTGAAGATCGCCCACGAGTACCGCCGCACCGCGTTCCAGCTCCTGGACCTCGTCCAGGAGGGGAACATGGGGCTCATGCAGGCGGTGAAGAAGTACGACCCGTGGAAGGGCGTGAAGCTCTCCTCGTACGCCGCCTGGTGGATCCGCGCCTACATCATCCGGTTCGTCATGGAGAACTGGCGGATGGTGAAGCTCGGGACGACGCAGGCCCAGCGCAAGCTGTTCTTCAACCTCGCGAAGGAGCGCGAGAAGCTCCTCGCCCGCGGCATCGAGCCCACGCCGCGGCTCCTCGCGAAGAACCTCGACGTCGAGGTGAAGGACGTGGAGGAGATGACGGCCCGCATGGCGAGCGAGGACCTCTCGCTCGACGCCCCGGCGCACGGCGACGGGGGCGAGGCCGGGCCGAGCCGCCTGGACCGGGTGGCCGCCGACGCGGCGCCGCCGGACGAGCGGATGGGCGACGAGGAGCTGCGCCGCCTCTTCCGCGAGAAGCTCCAGGCCTTCACCCGGACCGTCTCCGACGAGAAGGAGCGCTTCATCCTCGAGAAGCGGCTGCTCCCCCCGGACGGCGAGGCGCCGCTCACGCTGCAGGAGGTGGGCGATCGGTTCCGCCTGACCCGCGAGCGCGCCCGGCAGATCGAGGCGAAGCTCACCGGACGGCTGCGCGACTACCTGCGCGCCGAGATCCCGGACTTCGAGCTCCTCGGCCCGCCGGGAGACTGACCCAGAGCGCATCCCGTAACCCCCGGCCGTAGCGAGGCGCACGATTCCGTCGCCGAGCCGGGCGCGCGAGGAGCGAGCAGCGCAGGCGTACCTGGCGGTACGTCGAGCAGCGCAGCGACGAGCCCGCCCGGCGCAGGCAGGAAGCGTGCGCCGCAGTAGGCCGTGGGGTTGTGGGATGCGCTCTAGCCCGGCGGGCGGAGCGGCGGCGCCTCGCGCGCCGGCGCGGGATCGCGGCGCGAGAGCTGGAAGGCCGCCCCGGCGATGGCGAGGACGAGGGCCACCGCGGCGAGCGCGAACGGGCGCCCCGCGATCTCCCGCGCGAGCGGGTGGGCGTCGAGCGCCACGGCGAGCCCCACCGCCGCGAGCGCGCCGCCGACGGCGGACGCGAACGCCGCGCCGACGACGCGGGCGAAGGCGGTCCCCACGACGCCCCCGAGCGCGGCGCCGGCGGCAGCCCCGAGGAGGGCGCGCCCGGCGAGGGGCACCGTGCCCCCGAGGAGGGCGCCGGGGAGCGCGCCGGCGGCGACGGGGAAGGCCCAGGGCCACAGGCCGCACGCGGCGCCCCCGGCGACGGCCGCGACGAGCGCGGCGGGCGCGACGGAGAGGCCGAGGTGCGCGGCGAGGCGGCCGCGCAGCGCGAACGCCGCGACGGCGCCGAGGGCGGCGCCGCCGAGGACGGCGAGCGGGCGCCGGAAGCGGGTCGCCACCGCCAGGGCGGCGAGGCCCGCCGCCGCGACGAGCGCCCCCGCCCACGGGCCGAACGGGCGCACCGCGTCCGCGAGGGCGACGAGCGCCTCCGCCGCGCCCGCGGCGCCCGAGGCGACGGCGAGCGGCGCGCGCAGGGCGATCATCCCCGGGCGAGGACCGCGACGGCGAGGCCGACCGCGATCGCCACCCCGATCGCCCCCGCGGCGAGCGCCCCGCGGTCCGGGGCGAGGGAGGCGACGATCCCCGCGGCCGCCTCGCGCTCCTCCGCCGGCGCGCCCCCGTCGGCCGCGAGCGCCCGCGCCTCGGCGCCGGCGGCCCGGTGGTCCCCCGCCTCGAGGAGGGCGCGAATCCGCTCCACCCGGGGCGCGCGGCGTTCCTTGCGCGACATGGCCGGGGAATCTACCAGCGGCTCCGCGCGCGAGGCCAGCACCGGGCGGGGAGCTTTCTTGTGGGGACGGCGCCGAGGGGGTACGGATGGGGCGGGGGCTGGGGAGGTCGTGCGATGACGCGCGCTGCGCTTCGCGTCCTGGCGGCGACGGGGATCGTCTGGGTGGCGGCATGCCGGGAGCCGGCGCCGCCCGCGCCGGCGAGGATCCGCTACGACGGGTCCACCTCGATCTCCCGCGTCGTCCTCGCGGAGCTCGCCCCGAGGTTCGTCGAGCGGACCGGCGTCCCCGTCCAGATCGAGCGGAGCGGCGCGGGCCAGGGGCTGAAGCGGCTGCTCGCGGGCGAGGTGGAGGTCGCGGGGGTGTCGCGGCGGCTCACGCCGGACGAGCTGCGCCTCGAGCCCTACTTCCAGATCATCGGCTACGACGCCCTCGCGGTGTACGTGAACGTCACGAGCCCCGTGCGAGCGCTCACCCGGGCGCAGGTGAAGGCCCTCTTCACCGGGCCGCCGCCGAGCTGGAGGGCCTTCGGGGGCGCGGCCGTCCCGGTGAAGCCCTGCACCGAGCGGCTCTCGAGCGAGCGGGCCACGCTCCAGGCGCTGCAGGCCCTCGCCCTCGACGGCGAGCCCTACGGGCGCGTCACCGAGCGCGAGGACCCCTCCGACTGCCTCGCGTTCGTGGCCGGCGAGCCCGGCGGCGTCGCCGTCGCGAGCGTCACCTACGCGGCCCCCGGGGTGCGCGCCGTCACCATCGACGGCGTAGATCCCACGCCCGCGGCCGTGCGCGCCAGCCGCTATCCCCTCACCCGTCCCCTGCTCCTCGTCGCGCGCGCGCCGCCGGCCGGCAGCCTCGCCGCGCTGTTCGAGATCGCGCTCTCGCCCGAGGGCCAGGCCGTCGTGGCGCGCGCCGGGTTCGTGCCGGCGCGCTGACCCGCGCGTCCGCGCGCCCGCGCGCCCGCCGCACGCCGGGTCGGGAGGGCCGCCGCCGGGAATCCCGAGCCGGCGCGGGCGTTCCGGCCTAACATGAGCCCGATGCGTCGCCCCCGGGCCCCGAATCTCGCGCCGCGCCTTCCTGGGCGGGCTCTCCGCCGCGGCGGCGGCGGCGGCCCTGCCCGCCCGCGTGCGGGCGCTCGGCGACGGCTCGCGCCTCGCCATCGGGCAGGTGCAGCACGGGGGGAGCTGGAACGCGCGGCCGACCGCGCTGCGCCGCCTCGGCTGGGAGCTCTCGCGCCGCACCTCCATCGAGACCACGAACGCGCCGGTGCCGGTGCGGCTCGACCGCGAGGGCCTCCACCGCACGCCGATGCTGTACCTCTCCGGCGCCGGCCCCCTCCCGCCGTTCGCCGAGGGCGAGCGGGCGGCGCTGCGCCGGCACCTGCACTACGGCGGCTTCCTCCTCGTCGACTCCGCCGACGGCTCCGAAGGCGGCGGGTTCGACGCGTCGATCCGCCGGGAGCTCGCGCAGGTGCTCCCCGCCGCGCCGCTCGCGCCCGTGCCCCGCGACCACGTCGTGCACAAGAGCTTCTACCTCGTCGATCGCCAGGGGGGCCGCGTGCTCGTGAAGCCGTGGCTGGAGGCCCAGGCGCTCGACGGCCGGCTGGCCGTCGTCTACTCGCAGAACGACCTCGGCGGCGCGTGGGCCCGCACCGAGCTCGGCGACTGGGAGTACCCCTGCTCGCCGGGGGGCGAGCCGCAGCGCGAGACGGCGATCCGCATCGGGGTGAACCTCGCGATGTACGCGCTCTGCACCGACTACAAGGACGACGCGGTGCACCTCCCCTTCATCCTCCGGCGGCGCAGCTAGCCGCGGCACCCGTGGACGCGGCCTACAACGACTGGCGGCTCGCCGCCCTCACCCCGCTCCCGCCGTGGGCGGTGGCGCTCCTCGCGGTCGCGGCGGCGGCCGCCGTGGCGCTCGCCTGGCGCGGGCTCCGGAGCGAGCCGCGGCGCGGGCGGCGCGCGGCCCTCCTCGCGCTCCGGGCGGCCTCGGCGCTGCTCGCCGTGTTCCTCCTCCTCGAGCCCGCCCTCGAGCTGCTCCAGACCGCGCGGGTGCGGAACCGCTTCGCCGTGCTCGTGGACGCCTCCCGCTCCATGGGCTTCCCGGTCGAGCTCGACGGGCCGAGCCGCAGCGCGGCGGCGGGGAAGCTGCTCGGCGGCGCCCGGGCCGCCCTCGAGGCGCTCTCCGACCGCGTGGACGTCGAGTGGTACGCCTTCGGCGGCGACGTGTCCCCGGCGGATCCGGCGGAGGTGGCGCGCGGGCTCCCGCCGCGCGCCGGCGAGACCGACCTCCTCGGCGCGCTGCAGGCGGTCGCCTCCGGCGCCGGCGGCTCCTCGCGGCGCCTCGCCGGGGCGCTCGTCGTGTCGGACGGCGCGGACAACGCCGCCCTCGCCGAGGGGCTCGGCGCCGAGGGGCGCGCCCAGCTCCGCGCGCTCGGCATCCCGGTGAACGCCGTCGGCGTCGGCGCCCGCGCCCCGCGGGACCTCGCCGTCGAGCGGGTCGCGGTGGACGACTTCGCCTTCGTGCGCAACACCGTCACCGTCGAGGCCACCCTCCGCGCGCGCGGCTTCGAGGGCGAGGAGGTGCGGGTCCTGCTGCGCCGGGAGGGCGCCATCGTCGCCTCCGCCACCGTGCGGCTCGAGCGCGGGCGCGACCGCTACGCCGTGCCGCTCTCGTTCGCCCCCGACGCCACCGGGACCTTCGTCTTCACGGTGGCGGCCCCGGTGCTGCCGGGGGAGGCGGTCGTGGAGAACAACGCCCGCTCCTTCGTCCTGCGGGTGATCCGCGATCGCGTCCGCGTCCTGCTCGTCGCGGGCCGGCCGAGCTGGGACGTGCGCTTCCTGCGCGGGCTGCTCAAGCAGGACCCGAACGTCGACCTCGTCTCCTTCTTCATCCTCCGCTCGAACGCGGACGACCCCGGGCCGCAGCACGAGCTCTCGCTCATCCCGTTCCCGGTGCAGGAGATCTTCGGCGAGCAGCTCCGCACCTTCGACGCGGTCATCTTCCAGAACTTCGCCTACGCGCCGTACCGCGGCCTCGAGATCGAGCGGTTCCTGCCGAACCTGCGCGACTACGTGCGGAACGGCGGGGCCCTCGCGATGCTCGGCGGCGAGCAGAGCTTCGGCGACGGGCGCTACGGCGAGACCCCGCTCGCCGAGGTGCTCCCCGTCGCGCCGATCGACGGGGCGACCCTCTCCGAGGGGGAGTTCCGCCCCCGCCTCACGGCGGAGGGGCGGCGGCACCCGGTGACGAGCCTCACGGCCGGTGACGCGCCGAACGAGGCCGCGTGGGCGGCCCTCCCCGCCATCGGCGCGGTCAACCTCACCCGCGCCCTGCCGGCCGGGGCGGGCGCGTCGGTGCTCCTCGACGTCCCCGGCGTGCTCGTCCAGGGCGCGCCGGCCCCGCTCGTCGCGGTGCGCGAGGTGGGGGCGGGGCGGACGCTCGCCGTCACGACCGACGGGGCGTGGCGCTGGGGGTTCGTGGCGGCCGAGGGCGGGCAGGGCAACCGCGCGTACCTGCGCTTCTGGAACTCCGCGCTGCGCTGGCTCGTGCGCGACCCGGGGCTCTCGCCGCTGCAGGTCGAGCCCGAGGCGCCGGCGGTCGAGCCGGGGGCGCCGGTCGGCGTCTCGGTGGAGGCGCGCGCGCCGGACTTCGGCCCCGCGGCCGGCCGGCGCGTCTCCGCCGAGCTGGTGGCCGAGGACGGCCGCGCCGTGTCGCGCGCCGAGGGCGTCGCCGACGAGGACGGGCGCGTGCGGCTCTCGCTCGTCCCGCCGGGCCCGGGCGCGTACAAGATCGTCGCGCGCGGCGAGGGGGGCGCGGCGGACACCGCCACCGCCGCCGTGGCGGTCCGGGGGGCCGGGCCGGAGGACTCCGACGCGGCGCCGCGGCCGGAGCTGCTCTCCGCCATCGCGGAGGCCACCGGCGGGCGGTTCTCCGCGCTGCCGGGCGACGGCCTCCCCGACCTCAGGCTCGCCGACCCCGAGGTGGTGGAGATCGGGCGGCGCAAGGCGGTGCCGATCTGGGACCGGTGGTGGATCCTGGGCGCGCTCGCGGCGACCCTCGCCTCCGAGTGGATCCTGCGGCGGCGCTGGGGGTACGCGTAGCCGCGCGCGTCCTCGCCGCGGGCTCGCAAAGCTTTCAGGCGGGCGCCCGCGGGCGCAGCGCTTTCGCGCCACGCGCCGCCCCCTCTTCGCGATCCTCGCGTGTCGCCGGGGAGTTGGCGATCTCGCGGTCGCGCGCGCGCCCGGGCACGGAGGCTGCATCGGACGTCGGCCGCAGCGCTTCACGCGGCGCCGCGGACACGGCTGCGGCCCCGACCCAGCGCCGGTCGCGCCCAGGCGGGCGCGGCCGGCGCGCTGTCTTTATGGTTGGTCAAGCTCGGGAGGGCTGATGAAGATCGCCAGCGGTCACGTCGTCGAGATCGACTACTCGCTCCACCTCGGGGACGGCCGCGTCGTCGACGCCTCCGAGCCCGGTGAGCCGCTCACCTACCTGCACGGCGAAGGGCAGATCGTCCCCGGGCTCGAGGCGGCGCTCGAGGGGCTCTCCGCCGGCGACCAGAAGCAGGTCGTGGTGGCGCCCGGCGACGGGTACGGCGAGCACGACCCGCAGGGCGTGCAGGAGGTCCCGCGCGGCGCGTTCCCCGCCGAGTTCGACCCCCAGCCCGGGATGGAGCTCACGGCGGAGGGCCCCGACGGCGAGCCGGTCCCGTTCGCGGTGCGCGAGGTGCGGCCCGAGACGGTGGTCATCGACCTCAACCACCCGCTCGCCGGCAAGACGCTCCACTTCGACGTGACGGTCCGCGAGATTCGCGCCGCGACGCCGGAGGAGGTCGCGCACGGCCACGCGCACGGCGCGCACGTGCACGAGCACTAGGGTGGGCCGGAGATCCGGCCCGAGTCGAGTGTCCCGTCGAGTGTCCCGGCCGAGTGTCCCGGCCGCCCCCGTGGGACGGGCCGTCGCGCCGTAGGAGCGCAGCGCGCCCGCTCGGCCACGTCGCCCCGACGAACCGCGCTGCAAGCGACGTGACGCGACCGCCGCAGGCGGGCGCGGCGCGTCCGGGCTTGCCGCGGCCCACGTGCATGCGACGCCGCCTCCGCCGCGGGGCCCGTCCGAGGCGTGCGGAGCGACCAGGCGCGATGGCCCGCCCCTCCCATGGCGGCCGGGTAGTGAGTCGACCCCGTCGCCGGCGGGGGGGTTGGGGGGTCCCGAGGCCCGCGCCTTCAGGCGCAGCCGAGGGCCCCCCGATTCAATTGGTCGGGGTGACGGCGTACGTCCACGTCTCGCCGGGCCCGAGGTCGAACGCCTCCTCGACCTTGGCCCCGCCGAAACGCACCTCGACGTGGTGGCGCCCCGTCGGGATCTCGACGCGCAGCCCGCCGAGCCCGATGCGGCGACCGTCGAGGAGGACCTCGGCACCCGCCGGGGCGGTGACGTCGAGGAAGCCCTTCGGTGACGGCGATGCCGCAGCGGCGGCGGGGGTCGCGGCCGCCGCCTTCGCCTTCGCGGCCCGGACCGCCTTCGCGGAGGGCTTCGGCGCGCCCTTCCCGCGGCGCGGGGGAGCGATCGCGCGCGGCGGCGCGGGCACGGGCGCCGGAGAGAGGTCGGCCGTCGCCTCCGGCGGAGCCCGCAGCGGATCGGCGGCGCGGGCAGCGGGCTCGACGGGAGCGCCCGGAGCCGGCGCGACGGGAGGCGGGGCCTCCCACAGCCGGCGAGGGACGGCCCCGGCGCGCGCGGCGGCGAAGCCGCCTCCGAGCCCGGCGAGGAGGCAGACCGCCGCGACGGCGAACGGCAGGCGCGAGCGGGGGGCGGGGGGCGCCGGCGCGGCGAACACGCCCGCGGGATCGGCCCCCGGGCGCGTGGCGGGCGGGCGCGGCAGCGCCTCGAACGTCGGCTCGACGAAGCCGCCGACCGCCGCCGCGGCCGCGAGGACGCCGGCGGGCGCGGGATCCTGCGGCGACGCGACCGCCGGGTCCGTCGGCTCGACCACGACGTCCGCGGCGATCTCCTCCGCCTGCGGGGCCGGGCCCACGTCCGCCTGGCCCTCGTCGCCCTCCCGGCTCGGCCGGACGACGTCGGCGTAGGCGGCCACGTCCGCGTGCGAGGCGAGGGGCCCGGCGCCGGCGATGGCCTGCGCGAGGGCGGCGGGGGACTGCGCCGGCGTCCCGGGCGCGAGCGCGCGCACCACCGCCTCGGCGAGCGGCGCGGGGATGCCGGGCAGCTGGAGGAGCGAGGCGGCCTCGCCGGGCGGCTCGCCCGCGAGGCACTCGAAGAGGACGGCGGCGAGCGCGCGGACGTCGGCGTCGGGCGCGCCCCCTCCCCCGGCCCCGAAGCCGGTGACGACGGCGGCCCCGTCCTCCCCGACGAGGACGCGCGAGGGGCCGATCCCGCCGTGGACGAGCACGCGCCCGTCGCCCGCGTCGAGGGCGTGGGCGCGCGCGACCGCGGCGCACGCGTCCACGACGACGCGCGCGGCGACGTCGGCGGGGAGGCGCCCGGCGGCGTCGAGCAGCGCGCGCAGCGTCGCGCCGGGCCGGAAGGGCTCCACGATCGCGAGCCGGTCGTCGAGGGTCTCGGTGCCGAGCACCGGGAGCGCGCCCGGGTGGTGGAGCCGTCCCGCCGCCTCCACGTCGCGGACCAGCGCCGCGAGCCGCTCCGGATCGTCGAGCACCGCCGCCGGCGCGAAGGAGAGCACCACCCGGCGCGGCGGCCCGGCGCCGCGGTCGAGCGCCAGCGCGCGGCGCCAGTCGCCGTGCGGCGGGAGGGGGGCGACGATCGAGAGGCGCTCGGAGCCGGGCACGCCCGCCGATGGTACACCGGCCCGGGGCGCCCGCGCGGGCCCATCGGCGATCCGCCCGGGCGGCGCGTGTGGCGGCCTCCCCGCCGCCCGGCTACGATGCGCGCGTGCCGCACATCAGGGCCGTCGTCACGGATCTCGACAACACGCTCTATCCGTGGGTGGACTACATCGTCCCCAGCCTGGAGGCGATGGTGGCCTCGCTCGCCGCCACCACCGGGCTGCCGCGGGTCCGCATCGTCCAGTCGCTCAAGGCGGTCTACTCGAAGTACGAGTCGAACGAGTACCCGTTCGCGATCCAGGAGTCGGGGATCTTCGAGCCCTACGAGGCCGACTTCGACTCCTTCAACGCCCTCGTCCTGCGGCCGGCCCGCGACGCGTTCGTCGCGTCGCGGGAGAAGTACCTGAAGCCCTACCCCGGCGTGCGGGAGACGCTCGACGCGCTGCGCGGCCGGGGGCTGAAGGTGGTCGGGCTCACCGACGCCCCGCGCAACGCCGCCGAGCTGCGGCTCAAGCACCTGCGGCTCGACGGCCACTTCGACGCCCTCTACACCCTCCCCGGCTACCCCCTCCCCGAGCACGTCGACGCCGAGATCCGCCGGAAGGAGGAGGCGGGCCACTACCGCTCGCGGACGCCCGTCGTCGAGCTGCCGCACGACGCGGAGAAGCCGAGCCCGACCGGGCTCGCCCGCATCCTCCACGACTTCGACCTCGCCGGCCGCGAGGTGCTCTACGTCGGCGACAACGTGAAGAAGGACATGCCCGTCGCGGAGGCCTGCGGCGCGGCGGGGGTGTGGGCCGAGTACGGCACCTACGTCTCCGGCGAGTACCGCGAGCGGCTCGCCGTCATCTCGCCGAAGTCCGTCACCCGGCGCCACGTCGCCGACGAGACGCCGCAGCGCTGGCCGCTCTCCATCTCGAGCTTCGCGCAGGTGCTCGAGGTCGTCGACGGCGCCCGCTGGGTGCGCCCGGCCCGCCGCGCCGCGGCGCCCCGGCGGAGGAGGGCGCGGTGAGCGTCCTCGCCACCTACTCCGACCTCGCCGGCCGCCGCGCCCTCGTCACGGGCGCCTCGAGCGGGATCGGCCTGGGCGTCGCCGAGGCCTTCCTCGCCCAGGGCATGCGCGTCGCCGTCCACTGCAGGTCGAACCGCGCCGCCGCCGAGGCGGTCGCGGCGCGCCACCCGGGGCGGGCGGCGGTCGTCCAGGCCGATCTCGGGACCGAGGCCGGGTGCGTCGCCTGCGTCGCGGAGGCCGCCCGCGCCCTCGGCGGCCTCGACCAGCTCGTCCACTCGGCCGCCATCTGGAACGAGGGGCCGATCGGCGCGATCTCCGCCGCGCAGCTCGAGGAGATCTTCCGGGTGAACGTCTTCAGCGCGTTCTACCTCGTGCGCGAGGCGCTCCCCCACCTCGGGCGCGACGGGCGCGGCAACGTCGTGTTCGTCGGCTCCACGGCGGGCCAGCGCGGCGAGGCGCGCCACGGGCACTACGCCGCGACGAAGGGCGCGCTGCAGTCGCTCGCCATGAGCCTCGCCGTCGAGCTCGCCCCCCGGACGCGCGTCAACCTGGTGTCGCCGGGCTGGGTGCGCACGCCGATGGCGGAGCCGGAGCTGCGGGAGATCGGGCCGGCGCTCGCCGCCACCCTGCCGAACGGGCGCGTCGGCGAGGTGGAGGACGTGGTCCACGCCGTCCTGTACCTCGCGAGCGAGGCCTCCGCGCACCTCGTCGGCGAGGACCTGTGCGTCTCGGGCGGGGCGCTGCTCGTCGTCCCCCGCGGGCAGATCGTCCCCCGCGACGGCTGACCGGCACCGGCACCGGCGCCGCGCGCGTGCGGCCGCGGGGCCGCCCGCCTACAGGAACCCCATGCGCTACCGCCACCACGTCTTCGTGTGCGAGAACCATCGCCCGCCCGACGACCCGCGCGGCTGCTGCGCCGCGAAGGGCAGCGAGGCGATCCGGGCGGCGTTCAAGGAGGAGCTCGCGCGGCGGGGCCTGAAGCGCGAGATCCGCGCGAACGCCGCCGGCTGCCTCGACGCCTGCGCCGACGGGCCGACGGTGGTGGTGTACCCGGAGGGCGTCTGGTACGGGCACGTCCGCCTGGAGGACGTCGCGGAGATCGTGGAGCGCCACCTCGTGAACGGCGAGCCGGTGGAGCGGCTCCTGCTGAAGAAGCCCTGACCGCCGGCGTGGCGCCCGCCGCCGCGCCGTCACGCCGCCCGCGGCTCGAGCACGCGCACCGGGAGCACCATCGCGTTCAGCCCGTCGAGCTGCAGGCGGCGCTGGAGCTGGTAGGCGGTCTCGTTGTGGAGCAGGCGCTGGGTCCAGCGCTCCCGCTCGAAGACGAGCTTGCCGGCGAAGAACACCGCGCGCGGGTAGTCCCTCGCGACCGCGATGCAGAGCTTCTCCGCCTCGGCGACCGCCTCCGTCCCCACCTCCATCCTCCACTCGGCCGCGAGCTTCAGCCGGTGGGCGAGGTCGGCGTACTCCCGCAGGGCGCGCTCGGTGCGCTCCCGCACCCGATCCACCTCCTCGACGCCCTTCATCGTGGCGGAGTCCACCACCCCCACCGAGAGGAAGACGAAGTTCCGGAAGTGGCCGGAGAAGACGCGCAGCACGGTGAGCAGCGCGTGGACGCCGAGCCCGCCGTAGCCGCCCACGAGGAGCACCGCCGTCGGGGCGTCGCGCTCGAGCGCGCGGCGCGGCCAGGGCGCGCTCGTCGGGAGCGCCTCCAGGATCGTGTCGAGGCGCGAGAGGCTCGCCTGCACGCGCCGGTAGTGCCGGCGGATGAGGAAGCAGAGCGCGACGACCGCGCCGGTGACCGCGATCGTCACCCAGCCGCCGTGGGCGCCCTTCTCGTAGACCGTGCCGGCGAGGATCGACGCGCACAGGAGGAAGGCGACGCCGTGGACCGCGAGGCCGCGCCGGCGCCCCGGGCCCCGCGTGCGCACCCACAGCCGCAGCATCGCGAGCTGCGAGAGCGAGAACGTCACGAAGACGTTGATGGAGTACATCGTGACGAGGTGGGTGAGATCGCCGCCGGTGTAGAAGAGCGTGGCGAGCGAGGCGGCGCCCATGAGCAGCACGCCGTTCTGCATGGTGAGGCGGTCGGAGAGCTGGGCGAACCGGTGGGGCAGCCAGGAGTCGGTCGCCATGTTGGCCATGACGCGCGGGCCGTCGATGAAGCCCGCCTGCGCGGCCACGACGAGCAGGGCGCCCTCGGCGAGCAGCGCCGCCACGACGAACCCCTGGCCGACCGCGAGCCCGCCGATCCGCCAGTGCCCGGCGAACCGCTCGAGCAGCACGGCGTTCATCGTCTTCCCGGCCTCCGGCACCACCTCGAACAGCAGGTAGCCCACGAGGATCCCCGCCGAGGTCACGGCGAGCGAGATCGCCATGTAGGTCATCGTCCGCCGGGCGGTCTGCACCTTGGGCTCCCGCATGATCTGGATGCCGTTCGAGACGGCCTCGATCCCGGTGTACGTGCCCGCGCCCATCGAGTAGGCGCGGACGAGCACCGCGAGGAGCCCGACCGCGCCGAGCTCGGCGAGGCCGGAGCGGAACCCCTGCGTCACCTCTCCGGCGACGCGCGGCACGTCGGGCAGGTGCACGCCGAGGCCGCCGAAGACGAGGACGACGTGGGTCACGACGAACAGGCCGAAGATGGGGGCGAGCATGGTCACCGACTCCTTCACGCCCCGCAGGTTGAGCGCGAGGAGGAGCCCGATCGCCGCGGCCTCGAGCGCCAGCTTCCACGGCGCGAGGTGCGGCGGCAGGAAGCTGAAGATCGCGTCGCCGCACCCGGCGATCGAGACGGAGATGGTGAGGACGTAGTCCACGAGGAGCGCCGACCCGGACACGACGCCCGCGTCCGGCCCGAGCAGCTCCGTGGCGACGACGTAGCCGCCGCCGCCGAAGGGGAAGCGCTTGATGATCTGCGCGTAGGCGACGGAGATGACGAGCACGGTGACGCCCGTCGCGAGCGCGAGCGCGATGGCGAGGTGGCCGTACTTCCCCAGGGCGCGGAAGGCCTCGTCGGGGCCGTAGGCGGAGGACGACAGGCCGTCCGCGCCGAGCCCCACCCACGCGAGGAGCGCGACGAGCGAGATGGCGTGGTGCGTGCGGGGATCCCGGACGTCCCGGGGCGCGCCGAAGAGCAGGCGGCGGAGCCGGCCCCGCGTCCTCGCGGCCGGGGCCGGGGCCTCCGGGAGCGGGGGGGGCGGCTGCTCGTGCGGCGTGGAGGGGCGCATGCGGGGGCTCCGGTGGCGAGGTGGGCGGGAGGCGGCGCGCGGTCAGCGCGCGCCCGTGCGGCGGGCGGCGAGCTCGCGAGCGAGCTCGCGGAGGCACCAGATGGACGCCACGGTCGTGAACCCGAGCGTGCCGTCGCCCCAGCGGCCTCCCGCCAGCGCCCCGACGATCGGGACGAGGTTCACGGCGAGGAGGAACAGGAGGAGCCCGACGTCGCCGCCGTTGCCCGCGGCGGGCGTCTCGCTCGGGGGGACGAGGTGCAGGTGCGCGCGCGGCTCCATGACGCCGGGGAGCATGCCGGCGGCGGCGTGAGGACGGCGTCAAGATGCGGCGCGGCCGCATCAAGATTCCATCAAGACCGGGCGAGCTTGACGGCGCGCCCGCGCGATGCGTCAGTAAAGGCATGCGAGAGCGCGACGGCGCGCTGGGGGGGTACGTCCGGGCGGTCGCGGTCGTGGCGATCGCCGCGGCGCTCGCCTCCCTGGCGCGGGCGCTCGTCGGCCTGCCCGACGTGGAGATGCTGTTCCTGCTGGGCGTCACCGTCGTCGCGGTCAGCTCGCCGCGCGGTCCCTCGATCCTCGCCGCGGCGCTCTCGGTCGCCGCCTACGACTTCTTCTTCGTGCCGCCCCCGCTGACGCTCGGCGTGGCCGACGCGCGGTACCTCCTCACGTTCGCCATGATGTTCGGCATCGGGATCGTCATCTCCACCCTCACCCTGCGCCTGCGCGAGGAGGAGCAGGCCGCGCTCGCGCGCGAGCAGCGGACGTCCGCGCTCTACGCGCTGAGCCGCCAGCTCGGCTCGGCCCTCGACGCGCGGGAGATCGCCGGGATCTGCGCGCGCGCCGCGTCGGACGCCCTCCACGCCGAGGCGGTGCTGCTCGCGCCCGGCGCGGGCGGCGAGCTCGAGGCGCTCGCGGCCGCGCCCGCCGGCGCCGCGCTCGGGCCCGAGGAGCTGGAGACCGCGCGCTGGACGTTCCGCCACGGCGGCGCCGCGGGCGATCCGGGCGCGCCGGGCGGGCGGGGCGCGGTGTTCGCGCCGGTGCGGGTCCTCGTCGACACGCTCGCGGTGCTGGCGCTCCGCCTCCCCCCGGACGCGCCGATCCGCGCGGACCGGCGCGACTTCGTGGAGGCGCTCTGCCGCCAGGGGGGCCTCGCGCTCGAGCGCGTGCGGCTCGCCGACGAGGCGCGGCGCGCCGAGGTGCGGGCCGAGGGGGAGGAGCTGCGCAGCAGCCTGCTCTCGGCGGTGTCGCACGACGTGCGGACGCCGCTCGCCGCGATCACGGGCGCGGTCACCGCCCTGCGCGACGATCCCGGCCTCGACGAGGGGACGCGCCGCGAGCTCGTCGAGTCCGCCTGCGAGGAGGCCGAGCGGCTCGCGCGCCTCGTGTCGAACGTCCTCGACCTCACGCGCCTCGAGGCCGGCGCGGTGACGCCGCGCCTCGAGTGGGTGCCGCTCGTCGAGATCGTCGGGGGGGCGCTGACCCGGCTCGAGCGCGTCCTGGCGGGGCGCGCCGTGACGACGGCCATCCCGGACGATCTCCCGCTGCTCTCGGTGGATCCCGTGCTCCTCGAGCAGCTCTTCCTGAACCTCGTCGAGAACGCCGTGAAGTACACCCCCGCCGGCTCGGAGATCGACGTCCGGGCGGCGCGCGAGGGCGACCGCCTCGCCGTCGAGGTCGGCGATCGCGGGCCGGGCCTCGCGCCCGGCGAGGAGGATCGGGTGTTCGAGCGCTTCCGCCGGGGCGCGCACCCGGGCGTGGCGGGGACGGGCCTCGGGCTGCCCATCGCGCGCGCGATCGCCCGGGTGCACGGCGGGCGCCTCGAGGCCCACCCCCGCCCGGGCGGCGGCGCCCTCTTCCGGCTGACCCTCCCCCTCGCGCAGGGGCCGGGCGCCGCCGCGGGCGAGGGCGGCGGGTGACCTCCCCGAGCCCGCTCGTGCTCGTCGTCGAGGACGAGCCGCAGGTCCGCCGCTTCCTGCGGGCGTCCCTCCTCTCGCACGGGTACCGCCTCGTCGAGGCGGGCGGCGTGCGCGAGGCGGAGCAGCTCGCGACGAGCCACAACCCCGACCTGCTCCTGCTCGACCTCGGCCTGCCGGACGGCGACGGCATCGAGCTCACGCGGTCGCTGCGGGGGTGGACCCGCGCGCCGATCATCGTGCTCTCGGCGCGCGGGCGCGAGGAGGACAAGGTGAGCGCCCTCGACGCGGGGGCGGACGACTACCTCACGAAGCCGTTCGGCGTGGAGGAGCTCCTGGCGCGGCTGCGGGTGGCGCTGCGCCACGCCCGCGCGGCCCCCGAGGAGGCCGCGGTGGTCGAGGTGGGGCCCCTGCGCGTCGACCTCCCGCGGCGCGAGGTGACCGTCGGCGGCCGCGAGGCGCACCTCACGCCGATCGAGTTCAGGCTGCTCGCGCTGCTCGCGCGGCACGCCGGCAAGGTCCTCACCCACCGGCAGATCCTGCGGGAGGTGTGGGGGCCGAACGCCACCGAGGCCCACTACGTGCGGGTGCACATGGCGGAGCTCCGCAAGAAGATCGAGGCCGACCCGGCGCGGCCGCGGCTCCTCGTGACCGAGGTGGGCGTGGGCTACCGGCTGCGCGACCGCCCCGAGGGCTGAAGCGGCGGTGCGCTCGCGCGGATCGCGAACCCGGGTTCAGTTCGCGAGGGGGCGCCGCGCGCGCAGGGCGGCGAGGACGCCCCGCACCTCGTCGGCGTCGGGCGAGGCGCCGGCGCTCGAGAGCCAGGCCTCGAGATCGTGGATCGCGGCGCTGGCGGCGCCGAGGCGGGCGGCGACGAGCCCCCGGTCGCGCAGCGCGTCGGCCTGGCCGGGCGCGAGGAGGAGGAGCCGGTCGATCACCCAGTACGCGCGCACGTCGTCGCGGCGCTCGAGGTAGATCCGCTTCAGATTTTGGAGCATCCGGGCGAGGATCTGGCGGGGCCCGACGGCGTCGAGGTAGCGGCGGTCGAGCTCCCGGGCGCCGGCGCGCGCCCGGTGGCGCGCCACGCACTCGTCGGCCGAGAGCATCTCGCCGGCGTTGTAGGGATCCACGAACACCGTCGTCCCGTCGGCGGAGACGTACTTCACGAGGAAGTGGCCGGGGAAGCCCACGCCGTGGAGCGCGAGCCCCGCGCGCCGGGCCACCTCCATCCAGATCACCGAGAGGCTGATGGGGATGCCGAGCTTGCGGTCGAGCACCTCGTTCAGGAACGAGTTGCGCGGGTCCTGGTAGTCGCGCTCGTTGCCGCGCAGCCCCTCCTCGACGGCGAGGACGCGGCGCAGCGCGTTGAGGGTGCTCGCGGCGCGCGCCGGCGCCGGCGCGTGGGCCCGCACGCGCTCGCCCAGCCGGTCGAGCCGCGCGAGGACCGCCCCGACGTCGAGGCGCGGGTACTCCTCCTCGGCGAGGGAGAGGGCCGCCTCGTCGAGCGGGATCGGGTCCCGCTCGAGGAGCGACACGAAGCGGGCGCGCGTCTTGCTCTCGAGGGTCATGGGTCAGGGGACGAGGGCCGCGACGTCCTCGTGGTAGCGCCGCTCGTCGTGCGCGAGCGCGCGGGCGAGGTCGGCGAGGGCGGGCGGCACGTCCGCGCCGGGCTCGCTGGAGAGGCGGCGGAGCTCGGCCGCGAGCCGGGTCCAGCCCGCGGCGAGCGCCTCCATGCGCGGGGCGAGGCCGAGCCGCGCGAGCCCGGGGAGCGCCGCCTCCGCCTCGCGGAGGAAGCGCGCGTAGAGCGCGCGGAAGAGGCCGCCGCCGGTGCCGCGCCGCTCGATCACCTGGTACGCGTAGCGGAAGCACCAGGCGCGGTCCGCCTCGTCCCGCGCCTCGGCGGGCCAGCGCGGGAGGTCGGCGGCGAAGCGCTCGAGGGCCGAGACGCCGGAGACGCCGCCCGCGTCGAGGAGCATCTCCCGCGCCTGCAGGCGGAGCGCGTCGCGCAGCGCCTCGGCGGACGGGCGCGGGCGCGCCGGCGCGTCGACCTCGAGCCAGGGGCGGCCCGGGGAGACGAAGGGCGGCGCGAGCGAGGCGCGCGCGCGGTCGAGCCGATTCGAGCGGCACCTCCTCGATCCCGGGACGCTCCGAGTCGGCGAGGAAGGCGACGCCGCGCGCCTCGTCGTGGCCGGCGAGGACGATGCGGTGGCCGCCGAAGTGGGTGTGCGTCCGGGAGTACGGCAGCTCGGCGTAGTCGGTCGAGAGGATGGGGGCGAGGCCGCGGTCCAGCGCCTCGCGCACCCCCGCCCACGCCCGCGCCGGGTCCTCCTCGCTCCGCGCGCGGACCGGCGCGCCGAGCACCTCGCAGGCGTTCCGCTCCATGTGCGCGGTGCGGCCGACGAAGAGGTGGCTCGGGGAGAGCGCCGGCGAGGCGAGGGTGTAGAAGCCGAGCCCCGCCCCGAGGCCGAACGCCATGGGCTCCGAGAGCTCGACCCCGCGCACCCGCAGGGCGTCGGCGAGGGCCGTGGAGCCGCAGTGGACGCCGGGGCGGTGGGAGAAGCCTGCGAGCAGCATCGCGAGGGAGTTTGTCCCGTCCCGGGGCGCCGCACCAGCAAACCGTGCGTGGACTCCGCCGCGCCTGCGCGCTATTGCCTCGGTCGTGCGCGCCCCCGAGACCTCCCGCGAGGCCGTCCTGCCGCTGTCCGCCGACCCGGCGCTGCGGCGCCGCTTCGCGGTCCTGAACGAGCCGATCCCCGGGAACCTCCGCTTCGGGCTGCTCCTCGAGGTGCTCGACCGGCTCGCGGCCGACACGGCCCTCGACCAGGCCCGGCGCGCCCGGCCCGACGCCCGGGTGGTCACCGCCGCGCTCGACGAGATCGTCGTCCGCCACGTCGCCGACCTCGGGAAGGACCTGCGCTGCGTCGCGCGGGTGAACCACGTGGGACGGACGTCGATGGAGGTGGGCGTGCGCGTCGACCAGGACGGCGGCAACGCCCACGTCGCCTCCTGCTACTTCACGATGGTGGCGCGCGACGGGGACGGCCCCGACGCGCGGAGCATCGAGGTCCCGCCCCTCGAGCCCGGGGGCGAGCTGGAGCGCGCGCGGGACGAGCGCGCGCGGGCGCGGCGCGCGGCGTACCGGCGCGAGGAGGAGAGCGCCGTCGAGCCCCCGTCGCGCGAGGAGTTCCTCGCCCTCGCCCGCCTCCACCGCGCGCAGGAGGCGCCGGGCTTCGCGGGCGCGCTCGCCTCGGCGCTCGTGGCCGAGACCTGGGAGCGCACCTACCCCGAGCAGGAGAACCTCTCGAAGGTGATCTTCGGCGGCTACATCATGCGCCGGGCGTTCGAGCTCTCCTCCATCTGCGCCGAGCTCGTCGCCACGCACCGGCCGGTGGTCGCCGCGGTGAACCGCATCAACTTCTTCACCCCCGTGCGCATCGGCGACAAGCTCCACCTCACGAGCCGGGTCGTCTACACGGAGCGGTCGGCGATCTGCGTCGAGACCTCCATCGAGCGGGTGAGCCGCGACCGGAACGTGCGGGCGCTCTCCAACTCCTGCCTCTTCACGTTCGTCAACGTGGACGCCGCGCTCGCGCCGCTCGAGGTCCCCGAGGTCCACCCGACCACCTACGCCGAGGACGCCCGCTACCTCGCGGCGCGGCGGAACCTCCGGGCCCTGCTCGCCCACACCGCCAAGGGCTGGCTGGCCTCGACGCCGGCCGCGTCGGGCGGCCGCTGAGGGCCACCGGCGGACGGCGCGGAGGCTCTTGACGGGGCCCCGGCCGTTCTCTACATTCCCGCCCCTGCCATTCCCCAGTAGCTCAGTTGGCAGAGCAGCGGACTGTTAATCCGCTTGTCCGTGGTTCGAGTCCACGCTGGGGAGCTTCCAGACGGGCGCCCCGCTCTCCGCGAGGCGCCCGTCGTCGTCTGGGGGACGCGTCTCCCCGGACCCTGCGGCGGATTCGCGCGGGCGGGTCACGCCCGCCCCCTCGCCCCGTGGCCCCCCGACAGCCGGCGTCCGGAGGCTCGCCTATACTCCCGCTTCCCCAGAGCCACCGAGGCGAGAGCCGATGCTCCACTGGCCCGAGTACGCCGTCATCGTCGAGCAGGCGCCCATCATGATCTGGCGGGCGGACCTCTCCATGGGCTGCGACTACTTCAACGAGCGGTGGCTCGAGTTCACCGGCCGCACCCTCGAGCAGGAGCGCGGCAACGGCTGGGCGGAGGGCGTCCACGCGGACGACATGGCGCGGTGCCTCGAGATCTACACGTCGGCGTTCCGCGAGCGCCGCACCTTCGAGATGGAGTACCGGCTCCGCCGCGCCGACGGCGCGTGGCGGTGGATCTTCGACCGCGGCGTGCCCTTCAGCGACGCGTCGGGTCGGTTCGGGGGCTACATCGGGAGCTGCATCGACGTGACCGCGCGCGTCGAGGCGGAGCGGGCCCTCGAGGAGCAGCGGCAGTCCGAGCTGCGGGAGCTCCGCGACCTCGTCCCGATGTGCGCCGTCTGCAAGAAGGTCCGCGACGACCAGGGGTTCTGGCAGCGGGTGGAGAGCTACGTCGCCTCCCTCACGCACAAGCGCTTCACGCACGGCCTCTGCCAGGAGTGCCTGGAGAAGCACTACCCCGAGCGCTGAGCAGCCGCGGCCGGAGCCCGGAGCGGGATCGCAGCGCGGGCGCCCTTCCCGCCCGCGACCGTCACGGGATGCCGCCCGGTGGATGCACCTTGCCGAACACCGCGACGGCGCGCTTCGCGCCGTCCATGTCGAACGCGCAGGCGGTCGCCGTGCCCGCGCACGCGTTCCCCCACCCCCTGAACAGCATGCCGGCGTCCGGGGTCTCCGTGAGGATCACCGCGGCGTTCACCGGGACGTTCGCGGTGCACTGGGCCGCGGCGCAGCTCTCCCAGGCGATCGGGGATCCGTTCGCGGTCCCCGTGACCACGCCGCTGCCGTCCCCGCGGTACTTGACGGTCAGCGGGTACGTCGGCGGGGTCGTAACGAGCACGAGCCGAGCGGCACCGGGGGCTGCGCCATCCGAGCAGCCAAACAGGTAGCCGTAGGGAACGTACTCCCAGACCGGGTCGTAGGTGCCGCCCAGCACGAAGACGCCATTGCCGGCCTTCGCCTGGATCGCCGCCAGGGCCGCGGCGTTGAGCTCGACCGAGATGTGGTCCGCCGTCGCGTCCTCCACGGCCATCGACGCGTAGACCGTGCCGGACCCGAGGTCCACCCAGGTCGTGCAGCTGCTTCCATCCAGGAGCTCGCGAAGCGCGGTGTCGACGGCGTACAGGGTGAGCACCCCGCTCCCCGCCTCCTGGCAGGGCGAGAGATCGTGCGGGAAGAGGAAGTCGTTCCGCACCGTGAGCGTCGCGGCGCTGACCTGGCCCGACACCGCCGAGAGATCGAACGAGAGGAAGTTCCGGTAGTCGCCGTCGATGACCCCCACGCCGAAGTTCGTACTCTCGGGATAGTGACACTGATCGTGCACATACGGCTCGTACCAGCCAGACGCGTGGAGCTGCCTGACGGGGTCGAAGTACAGGTCGACGGAGAGGGTCCCGTCCCCCGAGGAGGTCACGAGAGGATCGCTCCGAGCGGTGCCGTATGCGCCCGGTTGCTCCGGACCCTGCCGCCCGCACGCAGGCAGGGAGACTCCGCCGACGACGCTGGCGAGCAGGAGCACGGACGCCGAGCGTGAACGGAGCGCTTCCCAGGCAGCACGTGTGGCCACGACGTCCCCCTTCGTCCTTCGCTCGGCGATGGACGTGCACGCGCGCCGGCCGGCACCCCTTCGCTCGCCGGCATTCGCCGCCGAGGCGCCGAAGACCGTTCACGTGGAGTGTGAAAAGCCCCATCCCCCGCGTCAAGCGCCCGGGGCGGTCCTGCTGATGCGCCGCGCCCCGCGTGTGTGCCGTCGGGACCTCGGGGCGGTCACGAGCCTGGTGCGAAGGCGCACGCTCGGCGTGCCGTGTCGCAGGGACCGCCCGCACGGGCCCCTCGCGACCGTTCGCGGCGCGAAGCGAGGCGGCACCCGGCCCGGCACCGCGAGGCCGGACCGGGTGCCACCCCAGCCCCCGCTAGACCCGCGTGCGACCCGACTCCGTCCGCGCGGCGCGCCGCTCTCCCTGCGACCGCAGCGTCGCCGCCGTGGCGCGCCCCCGGCGGACCGACGAGGACGCCCGCCCGCCGCGCGGCCCGGTCCGCGCCTTGCGGCGCGAGAGGACCTGCTGCATGGCCTGCCCGATGCCGGCGGGGCTCTGGCTGATGACGACGCCCGCGGCGCGCAGCGCCTCGATCTTGGCGTCGGCCGTGCCGCTCGAGCCGGAGATGACCGCGCCGGCGTGCCCCATGCGCCGCCCCGGGGGCGCGCTGCGGCCGGCGATGAAGCCCACGACGGGCTTCGTCACGTTCTTCTGGATGTACTTCGCGGCCCACTCCTCGCCGGAGCCGCCGATCTCGCCGATGAGGACGATGGCCTCCGTCTCGGGATCGGCCTCGAAGCGCGAGAGGCAGTCGACGAAGTCGGTGCCGTTCACCGGATCGCCGCCGATGCCGACGGCGGTCGACTGGCCGAGGCCGAGGGCGCTGAGCTGCTTCACCGCCTCGTAGGTGAGGGTCCCGGAGCGCGAGACGATCCCCACGGGACCCGGCCGGTGGATGTGGCCGGGCATGATCCCGATCTTGCACTGCCCGGGGGTGATGACGCCGGGGCAGTTCGGGCCGAGGAGCCGCACGCCGGGGCGGTCCTGGAGGAAGCGCTTCACCTTCACCATGTCGAGGATGGGGATCCCCTCGGTGATGGCGACGACGAGCGGGATGCCCGCGCCCGCCGCCTCGAGGATCGCGTCGGCGGCGAACGGCGGCGGCACGAAGATGACGCTGGCGTTCGCGCCCGTCTCGCGCACGGCCTCCGCCACGGTGTCGAAGATGGGCGGGCCCTGCTCGAAGCGCGTGCCGCCGCGCCCCGGCGTGACCCCCGCGACCACCCGCGTCCCGTAGGCGAGCATCTGCTCCGCGTGGAAGCTGCCCGCGGCGCCCGTGATCCCCTGCACCAGGACCTTCGTGTTCCGGTCTACGAAGATGCTCACGACTCCTCCTGCACGGTGAGAGTGGGGTGCCGAGTCACGCCGCCCGGGCGGCGCCCTCGCGCGCCGCCGCGACCGCCTTGCGCGCCGCGTCCGCGAGGTCGTCGGCGGGGATGATCTCGAGCTCGCTCTGCGCGAGGATCTGCTTGCCCAGCTCGACGTTGGTCCCCTCGAGCCGCACCACGAGCGGGATCGACAGGCCCACCTGCCGCGCCGCCGCGACGATGCCCTTCGCGATGACGTCGCACTTCATGATCCCGCCGAAGATGTTGACGAGCACCGCCTTCACCGCGGGGTCGGAGAGCAGGATCTTGAACGCCGCCGTGACCCGCGCCTCGTTCGCGCCGCCGCCCACGTCGAGGAAGTTGGCGGGCCGGCCGCCGGCGAGCTGGATGATGTCCATGGTGCCCATGGCCAGCCCGGCGCCGTTCACCATGCAGGCGATGTCGCCGGAGAGCGCGACGTAGGAGAGGTCGTGCTCCTTCGCCTCGAGCTCCCGCGCCTGCTCCTCGTCGGGATCGCGCAGCGCCGCGACCTCCGGGTGGCGCGCGAGGGCGTTGTCGTCGAACTCGAGCTTCGCGTCGAGGGCGACGAGGCCGCCGTCGGCCGTCACGACGAGCGGGTTCACCTCCGCGAGCGAGGCGTCGAGCGCGGCGTAGGCGTGGTAGAGCGCCGTCGCGAGCTGGACGAACCGGCTCGCCGGGTCGCCGCGGAGCCCGAGCGCGAACGCGAGGCTGCGCCCCTGGTTCGCCTGCAGCCCCGTGAGCGGGTCGATGGCGACGCGCAGGATCTTCTCCGGGTGCTTCGCCGCGACCTCCTCGATGTCCACGCCGCCCTCGGTGGACGCCATCACCGTGACGCGCCCGGTCTCCCGGTCGAGCGTCATGCCGAGGTACAGCTCGCGCTGGATGCGGCAGCCCTCCTCGACGTAGACCTTGCGGACCTTCTGGCCCTCGGGGCCGGTCTGCGCGGTGCGCAGCATCGTCCCGAGCATCGCCTCGGCGTGGTCGTGGGCCTCCTCGGGATCCCGCGCGAGCTTCACGCCGCCCGCCTTGCCGCGGCCGCCCGCGTGGATCTGCGCCTTGACGGCGCAGATGGGCGTCGCGAGCGCGGCGGCGGCCTCCTCGGCCTCCTCCGGCGTGTGCGCGAGCCGCCCGCGCAGCACCGCGACGCCGAACTTCCGCAGCAGCTCCTTCGCCTGGTACTCGTGGATCCTCACGGTCGCCGCTCCTCTCGTTGAAGTCGCCGCCTGCCCCGAGAGGAGCAACCCGCGCGCCAAACCTGCGCGCAAACGCCTCGCCCGCTGCAACCGTCCGTACTTGCTGCTGTCCCGGGTTTCGTCGCGATGGCGCTGGCGATGGGCACCGGCGCTCGCGTACCATTCCTGGCACATCGTGTCCCGGAACCGGCTCGGTCCCGCATCGACGGGCGGCGCGCGGCACGGCGGAGGAGCACATGCCCTTTCGCGGCGATCGCAAGCCGGTCATCTGGGCGTTCAGCGCGAGCCGGCTGCGCAAGGTCGTGGAGAGCGCCGCGCCGCTCTACGCCGAGCGGGCCGAGGTGCGCGTCTTCGATCGGAGCTTCGAGGACGCGCTCGAGACGGCGCGCTCCCTCACCGAGGCGGACGAGCGGGTCGACGCGTTCGTGGCCGCCGGCTCGAACGGCGCGTACCTGCGCGACCACTCGCCGGTGCCCGTCGCGCTCGTGGACGTCTCCACCACGGACGCGCTGCAGGCCCTCGCCCACGCCCGGACGCTCGGGCGCCGCATCGGCGTCGTGAACTTCCGCCGGGTGCTCCCCGGCCTCGAGCGCTGGAAGGACCTCCTGCGCGGCGTCCAGATCGAGCAGCGCGCCTACGTCACCCCGGAGGAGGCGCGCGCCGCGGTGGCCGAGCTCGCCACGCACGGGTACGAGGTGGTGGTCGGCCCGGGCCCGGCCTGCGAGGTGGCCGAGGCGGCCGGCCTCAAGTCGGTCCTGCTCTACTCCTTCGAGTGCGTGTGCGAGACGATCGAGCGCGCCATCGAGATGGCGCAGGTGGTGCGCGCCGAGCGGGAGCGCCGCGAGCAGCTCGCGAGCGTCATCGACCACGTCGACGAGGCCGTGGTGGCGGTGGACGCGAGCGAGCGGATCGCGTTCGTGAACCCCGGCGCCGAGCGGCTCCTCGGCGTGGGCGGCGCGGAGCTGCTCGGGAAGCGCCTCTCGAGCGTCGCGGCCGAGCTGGGCCTCTCGCGGGTCCTCGAGACGGGGGCCCCGGAGCTCCGCTCCTTCCAGCGGCTGGGCGCCCGGAGCCTCGTGGTGAGCCGCATCCCGATGCGCCAGCACGGCGTCCTCACGGGCGCGGTGCTCACCTGCCAGGACTCCCGCACCCTCCTGCGCGTCGATCGCGACCTCCGCTCCGAGCTGCGCCCGCGGCGCTTCATCGCCCGGTACGAGCTCGCCGGGATCGTGGGGGGCTCCGCCGCGGTCCGCACGGCGCGGTCGCTCGCCGAGCAGTACGCCGCGACCGAGGGGACCGTGCTCATCACCGGCGAGAGCGGCACCGGCAAGGAGATGTTCGCGCAGGGGATCCACAACGCGAGCCGCCGCCGGGAGCGGCCGTTCGTGGCCATCAACTGCGCCGCCTTCCCCGAGGCGCTGCTCGAGTCGGAGCTGTTCGGCTACGAGGAGGGGGCCTTCACCGGCTCGCGCCGCGGCGGGCGCGCCGGCCTGTTCGAGGCCGCCCACGGCGGGACCATCTTCCTCGACGAGGTCGGGGACGTCCCCATCACCCTGCAGACCCGCCTGCTGCGCGTCCTCCAGGAGCGACAGGTGCTGCGCCTCGGCAGCAACGACCCCACCCCCATCGACGTCCGCGTCATCGCCGCGACCAACCGGGACCTGAAGCGCGAGATCGCGCGGGCGGCGTTCCGCGAGGACCTCTACTACCGGCTCAACATCCTCCCCATCCTCGTGCCGCCGCTCCGCGCGCGCATCGAGGACGTGGCGCCCATCGCCGAGGCGCTCCTGCGCGACGCGCTCGCCCGCCACGGGGTGCCGGGCGTGCTCCCGCGCGCGCTCGCGGTGATCCTCCCCTGGCTGCAGGGCTACGCCTGGCCCGGGAACGTCCGCGAGCTGGAGAACGTCCTCGAGCGCGTCGCGGTGCTGTACTCGCACCGCGCCGCCGCGCCGGACCAGGTCGCGGCGGACGACCTCCGCGCGGTCCTCCCCGAGCTGTTCGAGGCCGCGGCGGAGCGGCGCGGCGCGGCGGAGGACCTGCGCACGGCGCGGGGCGCGGAGGAGGCCGCGGTCATCGACCGCGTGCTCGGCGAGTGCGGCGGGAACATGAGCGAGGCGGCCAAGCGGCTCGGCGTGGGGCGCTCGACGCTCTACCGCAAGCTGAGGCCGCGGGGCTGACCGCCCGCTCGCCCTTCGACGGGTCCGGCCGAGCGGCCTCTGCCCTCACTGTCACACGTACTGCCCGGCGTCGACCCGGATCACCTCGCCCGTGATCATGCGCGCTGCATCGGAGAGCAGGAACAGCACGGCCGCCGCGACGTCCTCCACCTCCGGGCAGCTTCTTGAGGAGCGACTCGTCGAGCGCCTTCTGCCGGAACTCGGGGGCGAGGGCGAGCGTCATCTCGGTGAGGACCATCCCCGGGGCGACGGCGTTCACCGTCACGCCCTTCGGCCCGAGCTCGCGGGCGGCGGTCTTGGTGAGGCCGACGAGCCCCGCCTTGGAGGCGGCGTAGTTGGCCTGGCCGAACTTCCCGCGCAGGCCGTTGATGGAGACGACGTTGACGACGCGCCCGTAGCCCGCGGCGATCATCCCCGGCGCCACCGCCCGGAGCACCCGGAAGGCGCCGCCGAGGTTCACGTCCACGACCGCGTCCCACTCCTCGTCGCTCATCTTCACGAGGCTCTTGTCGCGGGTGATGCCCGCGTTGTTGACGAGCAGGAGCGGCGGCGACGGGAGCGCCGCCACCACGGCCGTCACGGCCTTGCCGTCCGTGATGTCGACCGAGTGGAAGCGCAGGCCGTCGCCGGGCGCCCCGGCCTCGCGGTCGAGCACGTGGACCTCCGCGCCGAGGCGGGCGAGCCGCTCGGCGATGCCGCGGCCGATGCCGCGGGCGCCGCCGGTGACGAGCGCGGTGCGTCCGTCGAAGCGGATCATCCCGCGTGCCGGGGTGTCGGACATGGCGTCGCTCCTCCGTTCCGTCAGGCGATGGCCTTCTCGAAGGCGAGCCGCTGCGCGTGGCCGAACCCGGTCCGCCCCAGGAAGCCGAGGAGCGGGAGGTGGTTCCACTCCACCTCGGTGAGCACGCGCTCCACGCGCAGGCTCCCGAGGTTGAGCAGGAGCTGCTCGAGGAGGGCGCGCCCGAGGTGGCGCCGGGTCCAGGCCGGGTCGACCCCGATCGTGTCCAGCACCGCCGTCGGCTCGGTCCGCCCGAACTCCCCGAAGTCCACCCGGGCCATGAGGAAGCCCGCCGGCTGTCCGTCCACCTCGGCCACGAGCGACATGCGGATCGCGGACTCCCTCATCACCTCGCTCGCCTTCCGGGTGAGGTACGCGGTCCGGTCGCGCCCGGTGATCTTCCGATCGAGCCGGACGATGGCGGGCAGGTCGCGCTCGGTCATCGAGCGCACCGGCAGCTCCTCCCACGAGCGCTCGTCGTCGGAGGGGCGCTCGAGCGAGCGCTCCAGCACGACGCGCGGCGAGAGCCGGAAGCCCGAGGCCGAGAAGAACGCGGCCATCCCGTGCTCGGTCCAGTCCGCCTGGGTGCGCAGCTCGCGGACGCCCTGGGCGGCGAGCGCCACCTCCAGGCCGGAGAGGAGCGACGTCGCCACCCCCTCGCGCTCCTGCTCCGCGGACACGCCGATCGCGTCGAGCGCCCCGACGGGCGCGGCGCCGCCGAACTCGCCGTCCAGGACGCGCGCGAAGGCGAACCCGGCGAGCTGCTTGCCCTGCTCGGCCGCCACCGCCACGAAGGACCGCGGCTCCTCGGCCAGGGTCTGGAAGCGCTTCGCGTAGAACTCCGTCCTCGAGCGGCCGCTCCGCTCGCGGTCGATCCTGACCACCGCCTCCGCGTCGGCGGGCCGCAGGGGCCGGAGGGTCGTCTTGTTGGCCATGTCCGTCTCTCCGTCCCTAGGAGGCCAGGGCGAGCCGCCCCTTCGCGGCGAGCTTCTCGTGGCGGAACGCGCCCCACAGCGCCGCGCCGATGGCGCCCGCGAAGATCGCGTCCGGGTGGCTCTTCACCTCGACGCGCATCCTGCCCTCGGCCGCCGCCTCCTGGAGCGCCGCGACGAGGCCCGCGTCGAGCGCGAGGCCCCCGGTCACGAGGACGGTCCCGTCGAAGGCGCCCACGCCCTTGAGGAGCGCGACCAGCCGCTGCGCCATCGAGACGTGGATCCCCTTCAGGATGTTCGCGGCGGAGATGCCGCGCGAGACCATGTTGATGACGTCGGTCTCGGCGAGCACCGCGCAGATCGACGACACCTTCTCCGGGTTCGTGCCCTGCTTCGAGAGCGCCCCGATCTCGTCCTGCGCGATGCCGAGGTAGCGCGCGATGTTCTCGAGGAACTGCCCCGAGCCGGACGCGCACTGGCTCGTCATGCGGTAGGTGAGCACCTTCCCGCGCTCGTCGGTGCGGATGGCGCGGCCGTGGAGCGCCCCCACGTCGAGGACGGCCCGGGTGGAGGGGTCGAGGTAGATGGCGCCGCGCGCGTGCGTCGTCATCGAGTAGAAGTGGCCGGTGTGGAACGGGAGGGCCTCGCCGTCGCCCGTGGTCGCGACGTAGATCACGTCCTCGCGCCGGAGGCCCGCCTCGCGCAGGACGCCGTCGTACGCCTCCTCCGCGAGCCGGTACGGATCGCGCTGGCGGATGCGCTCCACCGCCCGCCCGAGCCAGCGCGGGGCCCCCTCCCCCGTCTCGAACAGCGCCACCTTCACGCAGCCGGTGCCGACGTCGACGCCTGCCGTGATCGTCATGGGGTCTCTCCTCAGGCCTGGACCGCGCGCCGGGCGAACGCGGCGCCGCCCAGGGCGCCGGTGTAGATCGAGTCCGGGTTGATGTTGATGGTGACGTCCCCGTAGTTCTCCTTCACGAGCTTGCGCAGCTCGTTCACCGCCGCCTCGTTCTTCGCGACGCCGCCCGTGAAGGTGAACTGGTCGCGGATGCCGCCGGAGCGCGAGATGATCGACATCGCGCGGAGGACGATGGCGCGGTGGAGCCCGGCGAGGATGTCCTCGCGCTTGTCGCCGAGGGCGAGCCGATCGCGCAGCTCGGCGCCGGCGAAGACGGTGCAGGTGGAGTTGATGCGGAGGGTCTTCGTCGCCTGCATCGCGAGGGGCCCGAGCTCGTGGAGCCCCATCTTCATCTCGTCCGCGACGTAGCCGAGGTAGCGCCCGGTCCCCGCCGCGCAGCGGTCGTTCATCTGGAAGTTCTCCACGATGCCGTCCTTGTCCACCTGGATCGACTTCGTGTCCTGGCCGCCGATGTCGAGGACCGTGCGCGTGCCCTCGTACATGATGTGGGCGCCGAGGCCGTGGCACAGGATCTCCGAGCGGATGTGCTCCTTCGGGAACGGGAGGCGCACGCGCCCGTAGCCCGTCCCGACGACGTAGGCCTCCTCGAGCGGGATCTCGAGGGCGGCGTGGACGGGACGGATCACCTGGTCCGCGTCCATCGCCTTGCCGTCCGCCGCCCATCCCGTGCCGCGGGCGTTCAGGGTGTTCTCGAGCGCCTTCAGGAACTTCCCCTGCATCGCGCCCGCGGGCGGCCGGTTCTCCACCTCGATGATCGACTTGTCGTAGACGTTCAGCATGAGGTCGAACGACAGGCCGGCCCCCTTGCAGAGCGGCTCGGCGAGCGTGATGAACCGGGAGCCGGCGATGTCCCGGAAGAAGTCCGACTTGCGCTTCGCCCCCGGCGCGAACAGCGCGCCGGACTCCTCGCGCAGCTCCCGGAAGACCTCGCCGAGCGCCTGCGCGAGCGCCTTCTCCTGCCCGGCGAACCGCAGGCCGCGGCCGTTCCGCGCGGAGGTGTCCTCGAGGTCCTTCAGCTCGTCGAGGAACTGCACGTGGCGGAAGTGGCGCTCCAGCTCGGCGAGGAACGCGTCCACCTTGCCGGAGAGCGCCCGCACGCCCTCGAGGCCGCGCCGGAAGAGCGTGAAGCGGGCGTCGATGAGCGCCTCCTGCTTCGACACGGCCGCCGCGGTGTCGTAG
Organism: uncultured delta proteobacterium; assembly: GCA_963737085.1. Lineage (GTDB taxonomy): Bacteria > Myxococcota > Myxococcia > Myxococcales > Anaeromyxobacteraceae > Anaeromyxobacter. The sequence goes on along the minus strand of CAVTRR010000008.1, from coordinate 295,663 downwards.
TTCGAGCGCGAGTTGGTGATCCCGCGGCCGAGCACCCGCCCGTCCTCGTCCATCACCACCGCCTTCGTGGTGGTCGAGCCGAGATCGATGCCGATGTAGCACCTCATGATCGGTCTCCCCTCACGCCGCCGAGGCGACGGACTGGCGCTTCTGGTCGATCATCTGGAAGTAGCTCTCCAGCCGGTTCTTCACGTTCGCGGCGGAGAAGTAGCGGGGGTCCACGAGATCGGTCTCGATGAACGCGCCGGGCTTGCCGGTGCGCTTCTCGATCTCCCGCATGATCATGAGCTGCCCGGCCGAGAAGCTGTTGCAGCTCTTGATGGAGTTGATGAGGAGCCCGTCGGCCTCGTACTCGTTCATGTACTGCTCGAGGAGCTCGACCCGCTGCGGGAGGCTGTGGTTCGTGTAGACGCCGAGGCAGTAGTCGGCGAGCGACTCGAGCGGGTGGTCGGGGTCGTGGCGGAAGCCGCGATCGTAGAGCCCGCCGACCTTCGTGTAGCTCGAGGCGACGACGACGGCGCCCTCGTCGTAGAACATCTTCCAGAACTCGCGGAAGCTGGTCCAGTTGGGCGGCCCCTCGACGACGAGGCGGTACTTCTGGTGCTTCATGTCGCCCTCGGGCGTCACCGGCCCGAGCCCGCGCCGGACCCGCTCGTCGATCTCGCCGCGCAGCAGGCGGTAGTACTCGGTCGCGTCGGGCGTCCCGCGGAACGCGGTGAAGATCGGCCCGATGTAGTAGACGCCGCCGAAGTACGAGTCGATGGGCGACGGCTTCGTCTTCGCGCTCTCGAGCACGTGGACGAGGTCGTCCTCGGCCTTCGCCGACTCGCGCAGGTACTCGCGCAGCCGGTCGATGTCGAACTTCACGCCCGAGACCTTCTCGAGCGCCGGGATCACCTCCGTCTCGAGCTGCTTGACGATGTAGTCCCGCATGTTCTGCGTCGGGTGCCCGTCGCCCTGGTAGGGCACGTGGAGCATCACCGTCGGGCACTTGTACTCGGCGCGCAGCAGCTCGAACCACTTCATGAAGGTGAAGCAGCCCGTGTACGAGAGGAGCAGGAGATCGGGCTTCCCCATGGGCTTGCCGTTCGGCGCCACGTTGCCCTTCGCGAGCATCCCGAGGTCCGCCTTCACGTAGGTGCAGACGTCCTCGGAGTGGCCGCGCTTCTCCGCCTCCTGGATGTAGTCGCCCGACAGCTTCTTCATCCCGTTCTGGATCGCGTTGATCTCCGGGAGGTTGTTCAGCATGTCGAAGCACATGATCAGCTCGTTCAGGTTCCCCGGGACGAACGTCGAGGCGACCTTCCGGCCGTGCTGCGCGGTGCTGGTGAGCAGCTCGTAGTTGTGCGCGATCATCTCCTTCTGCTTCACCATCGACGCTTCCTTCACGGCCTCCTGCGGCGACGGCGAGGCACGCGGGGTCGAGAGCTTCGAGGTCATGGCGCGCTCCAGAGCTTGATGGAATCGGCGAACGTGCCGGCCTGCTCGCGGACCGGCTGCATCTGCGCGGAGTTCTCCGCGTACTTGAACCCGATGTGCGGCACGTCGACCCGGTCGAGCGCGCTCTCCAGCATGGGGCGGTCGAGCAGCGCCGGGTCGCAGAAGCTCGGCGCCGCGAAGATGACGCCCTCGGCGCCGTACTCCCGCACGGAGTCGACGAGGAACTTGCCCTTGAGCGCCTCGACCGGCTGGTACTTCGCGGAGGTCTCCATCGAGCGGTGCAGGAACGCCGAGGCGAGCTGCTGGAGCGGATCGCCCGCGGCCGGCACGTCGTCGAGCAGCCAGCGGTTCACGAGGGTGAAGTCGTCGTCGACGACGTAGCAGCCCGACAGCTCGATCGCCTTGATGAGGTTGAGCGGCGGCTGCTCGCAGAACACGCCGTTCAGGACGATGCGGCAGTTGTCGCGCTGCGGCCTCGGCTCGGCGCGGATCGCCGCGAGGTAGTCGCGCAGGAGCTGGGTGTGCTCCTCGACGGGGAGGACCATCCCCGCCCGCATGACGAGGTAGACCTCCGACGCGGGCGCGAGCCACGGCGCCTGCGCGCGCGCGGCGTAGACGTCGCGGACGAGGCGGCGGTTCTCGTTGAAGACCGCGATGGACGCCCGCAGCGCGTCGTCGGTGATCTCCACGCCGGCGAGCTTCGCGAGCCCCTCGCGCAGCTCCTTCAGCTCCTGGACGTAGTACTCGCCGCCGACCCCGTCGCGGAAGTTCTGCGGCACGTCGAAGTAGCGGACGTACACCTTCGGGAAGAGCAGCTTCCAGATCCCCGAGAGGTTCCGGATGACGTCGCAGATGGACGGGAACAGGAAGCCGTCCACGAAGTCGAGGCGCCCGGTCACCCCGAGCTCGAGCGTGGAGCGCGGGATGCGGCAGATGTAGCTCTGGTAGTAGGCGTCGCCGTGGATGACCTCGAGGTTCTCCCCGGCGCCGAGGATGCCGAGCGGCAGCATCCCGGCGGCGTGGATGAGCTCGCGCGGCACGTAGATGGGCATGTAGGCGACGACGCGCCGGTCCGGCCTCGCCGCCTTCCACTCGCGGGCGGAGGTGAACGCGAGATCGTCGAAGAGCGCCTGGCAGCGCGCGACGATCGCCGCGGTGGTTCGGGTCGAGTCGAGCATGGTCAGCGATCCTCCCAGCGCGCCGGCCGCTTCTCGAGGAACGCGGTCAGGCCTTCCACTGCGTCCCGGGTCGACATCAGCCCGGAGAGGTACAGCTCCTCGAGGGCGGCGAGCTTCGTGCGGACGCGCTCGACGAGCCCCGCCCGCGCCGCCCTCACGGCGAAGCCCAGCGACGAGGCGGACCGCTTCGAGAGGTGCTCGTCGAACCACGCGAGGGCGGCGGCCTCGGGGTCGTCGGAGACGGCGGTCACGAGGCCCAGCCGCAGGGCCTCCGCGGCGTCCAGGCTCCGGCCGGAGAGGAGGAGGTCCTCGGCCGCGAGCGGGCCGATGCGCTCGGGGAGGAGGCAGGAGGCCGCCGGGGCGAACACGCCCAGCACGATCTCCGGCTGCCCGAGCTTCGCGTCGCGCCCGGCGAAGGCCACGCCGCCCGCCGAGACCAGCTCGAGCCCGCCCCCGAGGCACTGGCCCTTCACCGCGACGAGGACCGGGACGGGCAGCTCGAGCATGCGCAGGAGCAGCGCGTGGAAGCCGCGCAGCATGCCGGCGCACTTGCCGGGGAGGTGCTCCTCCACGCTCGCGCCGAAGGAGAAGTGGGGCCCCTCGGCGTCGAGGAGGACGCCGCGGAGGGCCGGGGCGTCCGGCGCGGGGCGCGCCGCGGCGGCGAAGGCCTCGTCGAGCGCCGAGACCATCTCGGCGTCGAGGACGTTCGCCTTGGGGCGGGAGAGCCGGACGCGGAGGAGGCGGCCCTCGCGCTCGCGCCAGACGCGCAGCGGGGCGGCGGCCATCACCGGCCCTCCTTCTTCGCGGCGGGGAGGAGGCTGTCGACGAGCTCCGGGCTCCACGGCGTCGCCTTCGCGAGCGCCTGGCGGAGCGCGACGAAGTCGGCCTCGCGGTCCTCCTTCGTCCCCTCGTTGAAGGCCCGGAACCCGGTGCGCGCCTCGGTCATCATGTTGAGGCCGAGCCAGGCCCGCGAGTTCTCCTTGTTCGCGTTCCAGCGCTCGAGCTTCGGCTTGCGCAGCTCCTCGATGGTCTTCGACGTGCAGTCGGGGAAGGTGAGGAGGAGCTTCGCGCAGAGCTCCTGGACGCGCTCGTCGAGGCGCGAGAGGTCCACGGCGCCGCGCTTCAGCAGGGCCTTCCCTTCCTCGAGCGCCTTGCCGGTCTTCTGCTCCCCGTGGACGAGGCGGCCGTACTCGTCGAGGAGGCGGTCCGTGACGACGAGCGGGTTCGGGACGAACCTGCCGTCCACCTTCAGCGCCGGGACGACGTCCGTGATCAGCCCCTCGCGGTAGGCGCGGTGCGCCGACCACGGCTCGCAGAGCACGCCCGTCTCCATGGCGCGCTCGACGCCGACGAGCACCGGGAGGAAGTCCGTCGCCCCGCCGATGGGCGCCGAGCCGTGCTTCGGGCCCGCCTGGCCGAAGCGCGCGAGGTCCTGCGCGATGGTGAAGTCGCAGGCCATCCCGAGCTCCTGACCGCCGCCGATGCGCATGCCGTTCACGCGGCAGATCACCGGCTTGTCGCAGGCGAGGATGCTGCTCACCATGTCGTTGAAGAGCCGCATGTACTGCCGGTACTCCTGCGGGTTGCCCGCGTAGTACTCGGCGTACTCCTTCGTGTTGCCCCCCGTGCAGAAGGCCTTGTCGCCCGCGCCGGTGAAGACCACCGTGACGACGTCGCGGGCGTTCGAGGCCGCGCGGAAGGCGAGGATCACCTTCTTCACCATCTCGGTCGTGTAGGAGTTGAACTGGGCGGGGTTGTCGAGGGTGATCCAGGCGTCGTAGAGGCCCGCGACCTCGCCGCCGTCCGGGCGGCGCGCCGGGCGCTTCTCGTACCGCACGCCGCCGGAGGCCGGCAGCGGCGCGAGATCGTGATCCACGACGTGACTCGGGGCGGAGGCGCGGACGACGGCTTCGGTCTTCTGTGACATTGCGTGTCTCCTACGCGGGGACGAGGATCGCGCGGCGGGTCAGCTTGTGGGCGTGGGCGTCGGAGAGCACCCGGTTCACGTCCGCGAGCGGGTGCCGCTCGACGAACGGCAGGAGCGCCACCTTGCGATCGAGGACGAGGTCCAGGGCGGCCGGGTAGAGCTCCGGCGGGCAGCCCCAGTTGCCGAGGGCGCGCGCGTGGAAGGCCATGAGGTTCGAGAGCCGCAGCTCGACCTTGTCCATCGTGAAGCCGACCACGGCGAGCGTGCCGCCGTGCACGAGGAGCCCGAAGGCGGCGGCCTGGCCGGCGGCGGAGCCCGAGCACTCGAAGATCGTCCACTCGCGCGAGGGGAGGCCCTTCGCCTTCGCGAAGGCACCGATCTCCTTCTTGAGGTTCTTCGGGTCCGTCTCCCGGACGTTGAACGTCTTCGCCGCGCCGTGGGCGGCGACCGCGTCGAGCTTCGCCTGATCGACGTCGATGGCGACGACGGTGGCGCCCTTCGCGGCGGCGATCTGCACCGCGTAGGTCCCCACCCCGCCGACCCCGTTCACCACCACGAGCTGCCCGGGGCCGACGCCCGCCTGCACCACCGCCTGGTAGGGCGTCGTCACGGCGTCGGCGACCACCGAGACGTCCGCGAGGCCGAGGCCGGCGCTCGCGAGGCGGGCCTCGTCGATCGCGCAGAGGCCGCGCGCGGGCACCTCGACGTGCGTCGCGAAGCCGCCGTGGATGTCGTTCCCGGGCATCTTCTGGGCCGGGCAGATGGTCCCCTTCCCCCGGCGGCACGCGTCGCACTCGCCGCAGGGCATGACGGCGGGGACGAGCACGGCCTTCCCGGCCCAGCCCTCGGCCCCCTTGCCCGCCTGCACGACGCGGCCGCTGATTCTCGTGGCCCAGGCAGAGCGGCAGCGGCTGGTTCGTCCGCACGCCGTCGTAGAGGTAGCCGAGGTCGGTGTGGCAGACGCCGCAGCCGGCGATCTCGACGACGACGTTCCCCGGCCCGGCCTCACCGAGCTCGAGCGGCTCGCGGACGAGCGGCTCCCCCACGGCCTTCATCATCCAGCGGTGCGGCGTCATCCTCGCCTCCTCGTTCTCTCGGCCTCGACGCTGCGAGGCCCGTCTTGACGTCGTTCGCGCGATACTGGTAAAGCAGTACCAGAATCCGCGAATGGCCGTCAACCCCCTCCCCGCAGCCGCTCGAAGCGAGGACACGCCGATGACCCCGACCGAAGCCGCCTTCCAGTGGGAGGACCCCCTCGTCCTCGACGGAGCGCTCACCGAGGAGGAGCGGCTCGTCCGCGACTCCGCCCGCGACTACTGCCGCGAGAAGCTCATGCCGCGCGTGCTGACGGCGAACCGGGAGGAGCGCTTCGACCGGGAGATCATGACCGAGCTCGGCGCGCTGGGGATGCTCGGGCCCACGATCGAGGGCTACGGGTGCGCCGGCGCCTCCTACGTCGCGTACGGCCTCATCGCCCGCGAGATCGAGCGGGTCGACTCGGGCTACCGCTCCGCGGCGAGCGTGCAGTCGAGCCTCGTCATGTTCCCCATCCACGCCTACGGCAGCGAGGCGCTCCGCCAGAAGTACCTGCCGCGGCTCGCCACCGGCGAGCTCGTCGGCTGCTTCGGGCTCACCGAGCCCGACGCCGGCTCGGATCCGGGCAGCATGAAGACCAGGGCGCGCCGCGTGCCCGGCGGGTGGGTGCTGAACGGGACGAAGACCTGGATCACGAACTCGCCCATCGCCGACGTCTTCGTGGTGTGGGGGAAGGACGACGAGGGCAAGGTCCGGGGGTTCGTCCTCGAGAAGGGCATGAAGGGGCTCTCCGCCCCCACCATCCACGGCAAGTTCAGCCTCCGCGCGTCGCTCACCGGCGAGATCGTGATGGACGAGGTGCACGTCCCGGAGGACCAGCTCCTCGCCGGCGTGACGGGCCTCAAGGGGCCGCTCTCCTGCCTCACCAAGGCCCGCTACGGCATCGCCTGGGGCGCCCTCGGCGCCGCGGAGTTCTGCTGGCACGCCGCCCGCTCGTACACCCTCGAGCGCAAGCAGTTCGGCAGGCCGCTCGCGGCCAACCAGCTCGTCCAGTGGAAGCTCGCCAACATGCAGACCGAGATCACCCTCGGCCTGCACGCGTGCCTCCGCGTGGGCCGGCTCATGGACGAGCACAAAGCGACCCCGGAGATGGTCTCGCTCATCAAGCGCAACAACGCCGGGAAGGCCCTCGACATCGCGCGCGTCGCGCGCGACATGCACGGCGGCAACGGCATCGCCGACGAGTTCCACGTGATCCGCCACGTCATGAACCTCGAGGCGGTGAACACCTACGAGGGCACGCACGACATCCACGCCCTCGTCCTCGGGCGGGCGCAGACCGGGATCCAGGCGTTCGGTCCGTGAGCGCGGGCGGTGCGCGACCCTATACTCGCCCGCAGCGCCGGCCTCCGCGCCCTCCCGGGCGCGGCCGGACCGGCCGCGGAGGTCGCATGAGCGCCGTCCATCTCGAGCGGATGTTCCGCCCCCGCTCCGTCGCCGTCGTGGGCGCCAACAACAAGCCCCGGCGCGTCGGCGGCGTCATCATGCGCAACCTCCTCGCCGGCGGGTTCGAGGGGCCGATCATGCCGGTGAACCCCCGCTACGACGCGGTCGCCGGCGTGCTCACCTACCCGGACGTCTCGAGCCTGCCCCGCGTCCCCGATCTCGCGATCCTCTGCACGCCCCCGGAGACCATCCCCGATCTCGTGGACGAGCTCGGCGCGCTCGGCACGAGGGCCGTCGTGGTGGTGGCGCGCGGCCTGGGGACCCTCCGCGGCCCCGACGGCGGCACGCTCGAGGAGCGCACGCTCCTCACGGCCCGCCGGCACGGCGTCCGGCTCCTGGGCGGCGGCACCCTCGGCATCCTGTCGCCGCACCTCGGGCTGAACGCCAGCTTCTCGCGGGTGGCGGCGCTGCCGGGCAACATCGGGTTCGTCTCGCAGTCCGACGCCGTCGGGACGCTCCTGCTCGACTGGGCGCACCCCAGGCGCGTCGGCTTCTCGCACTTCGTCTCGCTCGGGGACGCGGCGGACGTCGGCTTCGGCGAGGTCCTCGACTTCCTGGGCAGCGATCCCGGGACGCGGGCGATCCTGCTCTACGTCGAGTCGCTGCGCGAGCGGCGGAGCTTCATGGCGGCCGCGCGAGGCGCGGCCCGCAACAAGCCGGTCCTCGCCATCAAGGCGGGCCGCCGCGCGACGCGGGGCGACGCCCCCTCGGCGCTCTCCGCGGACACGCTCTCGCTCGTCGCGCCCGACGACGTGTTCGACGCGGCCCTGCGCCGCGCCGGCATCGTGCGGGTCCGCGACATCGGCGAGCTGTTCGACGCCGTCCAGACGCTGGCCCACGCGCGCCCGCTCTCCGGGGAGCGGCTCGCGGTCGTGAGCAACGGCGGGGGCGTCGGCCTCATCGTCACGGACGAGCTCGCCGAGGGGGGCCTGCGCGTGGCGGGGCTCTCCCCGGCCCTCGCGTCGCGGCTGCGGCCGGTGATGCCCCCGGGCTGGGACGGCCTGAACCCCCTCGACATCCTCGTGGACGCGCCGGGGGAGCGGTACGCGGCCGTCCTGGAAGAGCTCCTCGACAGCAAGGAGCTCGACGCCGTGCTCGCGATCCACACGCCGAGCACGCTCGCGAGCAGCACCGAGGTCGCCCGCGCGATCATCCGGACGCTCGCGGCGCACCCCGGGAACGTCCTCGCCTCCTTCGGCGGCGGCGACGACGCGGCGCCCGCGCGCCAGCTCCTCGTGGACGGGGGCGTGCCGCTCTACGACACGCCGGCCGAGGCCGCGCGGGCGTTCCGCACGATCGTGAACCACCGCCGCAGCTTCGAGGCCCTCATCCAGATCCCCCCCTCCGTCCCGGTGGAGTTCCGGGTCGACCGCGAGGCGGCCCGCCGGATCATCCGCGCGGCGCTCGACGAGGGGCGGGACTTCCTCAGGGTCGCGGAGACGGTGAAGGTCCTCGCCGCCTACGGCATCCCCGTCGGCGAGCTCGAGGTGGTCGAGACGCCGGAGCAGGCGGGGCACGTGGCGCGCGCGCTCGGGTTCCCCGTGGACGTCGCCATCCGCGCGCCCCAGGTCCGCCGCAAGCGCGAGGTGGGCGGGATCGCCCGGTCGCTGGAGAGCGCCGAGGCCGTCGAGGAGGCGGCGCGCAGCATGGTCGCGCGCGTGGCGGAGTGGAGGCCCGACGCCCAGGTGACGGGCTTCAGCGTGCAGCGCGTGCCGCCGCGCCGCTACGCCCGGGAGCTCTTCGTGGGGGCCGCCGTGGATCCGCTGTTCGGCCCCGTGGTCCTCTTCGGCGAGGGGCGCGACACCGAGCTGCTCCGCGACTTCGCCGTCGGGCTGCCGCCCCTGAACCTCCCCCTCGCGCGCGAGCTGGTGGCCCGCACGCGGGTCGCCGCGCTCCTCGAGGCGAGCCCGAACCGCCCGGCGGCGGACGTGGACGCCATCTGCCTGACGCTCATGAAGATCTCGCAGCTCGTCGCCGATCACCCCGAGATCGTCGAGATCGACGTGAACCCGCTCCTCGCCGACGAGCGCGGCGTGCTCGCGGTGGGGGGCTACATGGCGGTGGCCCCGGCGGCGGCCGGCGGCGCCGACCGGCTCGCCGTCCGCCCCTACCCCGAGGGCCTCGAGGAGGTCGTCACGCTGCGAGACGGCACCGCGGTGACGCTGCGCCCCGTCCGGCCGGAGGACGAGCCCGCGCACAGCGAGTTCGTCTCGCGGCTCTCCCCGGAGGACAGCCACTTCCGCTTCTTCCACACCGTCCGCTCCATGCCGCACACCCAGCTCGCCCGGCTGACGCAGATCGACTACGACCGCGAGATGGCGTTCGTCGCGACCCGCGCCAGGCCCGGGGGCGGCACGGAGACGATCGGGGTGGTGCGGACCGTCGCGGATCCGGAGAACGAGACCGCCGAGCTGTCCATCGTCGTCCGCTCCGATCTCAAGCGGCGCGGGCTCGGCACGCACCTGCTGCGCAAGGCGATCGCGTACTGCCGGAGCCGCGGCACCCGGGAGCTCGCCGGCGACGTCCTCGCCGGGAACGAGTCGATGCTGGAGCTGACGAAGCGCTTCGCCCGGTTCACCCTCTCCGAATCCGACGAGCAGGGCGTCGTCCGCATCTCGCACCCCCTCTAGCGGAGGCAGTCATGGCGGAAGCCTGGATCATCGACGCGGTGCGGACCCCCATCGGGCGCGTGGGCGGGCAGCTCGCCGGCGTCCGCCCGGACGACCTCGCCGCCGTTCCGCTCGCGGCGGTGCTCGCCCGCACCGGCGTGCCGGCGAGCGAGGTGGAGGACGTGCTGCTCGGCTGCGCGAACCAGGGCGGCGAGGACAGCCGCAACGTGGCGCGCATGGCCGCCCTCCTCGCCGGCTACCCCGAGACCGTGCCGGCCGTCACCGTGAACCGGCTCTGCGCCTCGGGCCTCGAGGCCGTGGCGCAGGCCGCGCGCGCCATCGCCGCCGGCGAGGGCCACGTCTTCGTGGCGGGCGGCGTCGAGTCCATGTCCCGCGCCCCCTGGGCCATGGCGCGGCCGGAGCGGGCGTACCCGCGCGGCAACGTCACGCTCTACGACACCGCCCTCGGCTGGCGCTGGACGAACCCGCGCCTCGAGAAGGCCGGGCACACCGACTCCCTCGGCCAGACCGCCGAGAACCTCGCGGTGGAGGGCGGGATCGGCCGCGAGGCGCAGGACCGCTTCGCGCTCGAGAGCCACCGCAAGGCCGTCGCGGCGCAGGACGCCGGCGCGTTCCAGGGGGAGCTCGTCCCGGTCGAGACGAAGGGCGGGAGGGTGACCGCGGACGAGTGCCCCCGCCGCGACACGACCCTCGAGAAGCTCGGGAAGCTCGAGCCCGCCTTCGCGAGGGGCGGCAGCGTCACCGCCGGCAACTCGAGCCCCCTCAACGACGGCGCGGCGGCGCTCCTCGTCGTCTCGGAGAGCTGGGCGCGGGCGCACGGGCTCGAGCCGCTCGCGCGCGTCCGCGCGAGCGCCGTCGCCGGCGTCCCGCCGCGCGTCATGGGCATCGGCCCGGTGCCCGCCGCGAGGAAGGCGCTCGAGCGCGCCCGGCTCGGCTTCGGCGATCTCGGCGTCGTCGAGCTGAACGAGGCGTTCGCCGCGCAGTCGCTCGCGGTGCTCGCGGGCTGGGGGCTCTCCCCGGACGACGCGCGGGTGAACCCGGACGGCGGCGCGATCGCGCTCGGCCACCCGCTCGGCTGCTCGGGGGCGCGCATCCTGACGACCCTCGTCCACTCGCTGCGCCGGCGCGGCAAGGCCCTCGGCCTCGCCACGATGTGCATCGGCGTCGGGCAGGGGATCGCGATGGTGGTCGAGCGCTGAAGCCGGCGCCCGAGGGCGCGGAGGGCCGGATTGGCGCCGCGGACCCGCAGCGGCGCGCGCGTGCGGCCCGCCACTCCCGCGCCGAGGCGCGCGGCCGGGCCGCCCTACCCGCCCGCCGCCCGCATCCGCTCCCGCGCGCCGGGCCGTGGGCCGTCGCGCGGCGCGGGCGGCTCGCCGGAGGCGCGGGGCGGCTCCGCGACGAGCTTCAGCATCGTCGCGAGCGTGATCGAGCTCAGCGTGGCGCGCGCGATGTCGTCGATCTCGTCGAGCACGCCGCGGAGGGCGCGACCCTCGGCCGTGCTGGCGCCCGGCTCCTCCTCGCCGCGCCCGTTCGGCCCCACGTCCTCGAAGAGCTCGACGACGTCGAGGAGCGTCACCCGCTTCACGTTGCCTCGGAACCGGTAGCCGCCGCCCGCCCCGCGCACGGCCTCGACGAGCCCCGCCCGCCCGAGCGTGCGGAGCACCTTCGCGAGGTGGTTCACGGAGATCCCGAACCGCTCGGCGATCTCCGCGGCCGCGAACTGCTTGCGCGGATCGGCGGCGAGCTGCAGCGCCGCGTAGAGCGCGAGGCGCGTGGCGACCTGGAGCTTCATGGGTCGAGCCTCTTCTCGAGCTGGATGAAGGGACCGCCCATCATGCCGAGGCTGCGGAAGAAGGAGAGGAGGAGGTGGGCGTCCTTGGCGAGCATCGTGCGCACGTGCTTCACCCCCGACTTGCGGAAGCGGACGCAGATCTCCTCGCAGAGCAGCGTCCCGAGGCCGTGCAGGCGCGCCGAGGGGCTGATGTGGACCGCGAAGATCCAGCCGCTCGGCGGCGAGCCGAACTCCCAGGCGCGCACCTCGCCGACGATGAAGCCGAGCATCGTGCCGTCGCGCTCCGCCACGAGGAAGAAGCGATCGGGCTGGCGCCCTGCGTACCACTCGAAGCGATCGCGCCAGTACGAGGCCTTGGGGATCCCCGTGTTCTCCGCGTCGAGCGCGATCACCGCGGGGAGATCCGCCGCCCGGGCGGCTCGGACTTGCACCGCGCGGAGCTCCGGCGAGAGGTTTGTGGTTTTCCGGTGCGACATTACCACTCTATTAAAGCGCGTCCGGCGGGCGAGGACAAACTCGCGTCCGTGCGACACAAAATCTCCCCCCGTGGGGTGTGACTTTACATTCCCGTAAAGGCGTACCAGAATGCCTCCCATCCTCGCCGCAGCGGGAGCCGACCGTGGACGACCAGAAGCTTCTCTCCGGGGACGAGGCCGTGGCCGCCGCGGCGCGAGACGCAGGGATCGCGCTCGGCACGGGCTACCCCGGCACGCCGTCCACCGAGATCCTGGAGGCGCTCGGCGCGCTCGGCGGGAACGCCCGCTGGGCGCCGAACGAGAAGGTCGCGCTCGAGGTCGCGCTCGGGGCCGCGTACGGCGCGGCGCGCGCCCTCGTCACGATGAAGCACGTCGGCCTCAACGTCGCGGCCGACCCCCTCTTCACCGCGGCGTACACCGGCGTGTCCGCCGCGCTCGTGGTGGTGACCGCCGACGACCCCGGCATGGCGTCCTCGCAGAACGAGCAGGACAACCGCCGGTACGCCGTCGCGGCCGGCCTCCCCATGCTCTCGCCGGCCGACGCGCAGGAGGCCTACGACTTCTTCTTCAGCGCCGTCGAGCTCTCCGAGCGCTGGAAGCTCCCGGTGCTCTTCCGGATGACGACGCGGGTCTGCCACTCGAAGTCGCTCGTCCGGCGGCGCCCGGCCGCCCCGCCGCCGCGGCCTCCCTTCTTCGAGCGCGACATCCCGGGCCGCGTGATGGTGCCGGCGTACGCGCGCCCCGCCCACCGGCGCCTGCGCGCGAAGCTCGCCGAGCTCGCCGCCTTCGCGGAGACCACGGACCTGAACCTCGTCACGGACGGTGACCCGGCCCTCGGGATCGTCGCCGACGGCGTCTCGTACCTGCACGCCGTCGAGGCGAGCCCCGCGGCGAGCTTCTTCAAGATCGGGCTCGTCCACCCGCTCCCCGTCGAGCGGCTCCGCGCCTTCGCGGCGCGGGTAAAGCGCTGCGTCGTGCTGGAGGAGGGCGATCCCGTCGTCGCCGACGCCCTCCGCGCCGCCGGCATCGCCGTGGAGTCCAAGGCGGAGATGTACCGCTTCGGCGAGCTCGACGTGGCCCGGGTCCGGCGCATCCTCGCCCGCGACGTCTCGCCGGAGCCGCCCGCGCCGAAGGGCAAGCCGCCGGAGCTCTGCCCCGCGTGCCCCTACCACCCGGTCTACGCCACGCTGCGCAAGCTCGACTGCATCGTGGCGGGCGACATCGGCTGCTACACGCTCGGCGTCATGGAGCCGTACCGGGCGATGGACACCTGCGTCGCGATGGGCGCGTCCCTCGGCGTGGGCCTCGGGCTGCGCCACGTGCTCCCCCCCGAGCAGGCGCGGCGGGTCGTCTCCATCATCGGCGACTCGACCTTCATCCACTCCGGCCTGTCGGGCGTCATGGAGATGGTCTACAACCCGCCGCCGCTCGGCCACGTCCTCATCGTGCTCGACAACGGCATCACCGCCATGACGGGCCAGCAGGAGCACCCGGCCACGGGCCGCTCGCTCGAGCACGGACCGGCCGGGCAGGTCTCCATCGAGGCGGTGACCCGGGCGATGGGCGTCGAGACCGTGGTCGTCGACGCGTTCGCCGACCCCGCCGGCTTCGAGAAGCTCCTCGTCGAGAAGCTCGCGACGCCGCGGCTCTCGGTGATCGTGTCGCGGCGCGCGTGCGTGCTCGCGGCCGCGGACATCCGCCGGTGGGACCAGCAGAACGCCGCGCTGCGCCCGCCGCAGGGCTGCGCGGGGTGCGCGGAGGTGGACGGATGAGCGGGCGCGTCACGAACGTGATCCTGGCGGGGCTCGGCGGCCAGGGCGTCATCAAGGCCTCCGACATCCTGTGCGACGCGGCGGTGCGCGCCGGCTTCGACGTGAAGAAGGCGGAGGTCCACGGCATGAGCCAGCGCGGCGGCTCGGTCACCTCCGACGTGCGGTTCGGACGGCGGGTCCTGTCGCCGATGGTGCCGCGCGGCGAGGCGGACTTCCTGCTCGTGCTCGCCCCGTCGGAGGTCGAGGTGACGCGGCCGCTGCTCCGGCCGGGCGGCGTGGTCATCGCCCCCGACCTCGTGCCCGAGGGGGAGCTCGCGAACCGCCGCAGCCTCAACGTCGCGCTGCTCGGCGCCCTCAGCCATCACCTCGCGATCCCGGAGGCGGTCTTCCTGGACGCGGTGAGGGCGGCGCTCCCCGAGCGGCTCCACGCGGTGAACGAGCAGGCGTTCGCGGCGGGCCGCGCCCGCGCCGCGAGCGCCGCAGCGCCGCCGGCGGCGGTGGCGGGTCGGTGAGCGCCTGACGCAGCGAACGTGCCGGGCGCCTGGTCCCGGACACCGAGAGGAGGTCGCGCCTTGAACACCTGGAACGATCCGGCGGGCGGGTTCCATCCGGCGAGCGCCCCCGACTACCTGCCGCGCGCTCGCCTCGCGGAGCTCCAGCTGAAGCGGCTGCGGGCGATCGTCGGGCGCGCCTATTCGCGCGTCCCGTTCTTCCGCAACCGGCTGGAGGAGCGCGGCCTCACCCCCGACTGCATCCTCCGCCTCGAGGACCTCGCGAAGCTGCCCTTCACGGTGAAGGCCGACCTGCGCGACACCTACCCCTTCGGCCTGTTCGCGAGCCCGATGGAGGAGATCGTCCGGCTCCACGCGTCCTCCGGCACGACCGGCAAGCCCATCGTGGTCGCCTACACCGAGGCGGACCTCGAGGTCTGGAGGCAGGTGATGGTGCGGGCCTTCGCCTGCTACGGCCTGCACCGCGGGGACATCATCCAGAACGCCTACGGGTACGGCCTGTTCACCGGCGGGCTCGGGGCCCACGCCGGCGCGGAAGCGCTCGGGGCGACGGTCATCCCCATCAGCGGCGGCAACACCGAGCGGCAGCTCATGGTGATGCAGGACTTCGGCGCCACCGCCATCTGCTGCACGCCCTCCTACTTCCTGCACCTCATCGAGCGCGCCAAGGAGCTGAAGATCGACTTCTCCCGGATGCGCGTGGGCGTCTTCGGGGCCGAGCCCTGGAGCGAGGCGATGCGCGCGCGCATCCAGGAGGACACCGGCATCCGCGGCTACGACATCTACGGCCTCTCGGAGATCATCGGCCCCGGCGTCGGCGCCGAGTGCGTCCACCAGGACGGGCTCCACATCTTCGAGGACCACTTCTACCCGGAGATCATCGACCCGGCCTCGGGCGACGTGCTGCCGGAGGGCGCCGAGGGCGAGCTCGTCCTCACCACCCTCTCGAAGCAGGCGATGCCGATGATCCGCTACCGCACGCGCGACGTCACGACGCTCGTCACCGCGCCGTGCGCGTGCGGCCGCACGCTGCGGCGCATCCGGCGCATCGAGCGCCGCTCCGACGACATGTTCATCATCCGCGGCGTGAACGTGTTCCCGTCGCAGATCGAGACCGCGCTGCTCAGGCTCAAGGGGACGCTGCCGCACTACCACATCGTCCTCACGCGCGAGAAGGGGCTCGACAACCTGGAGGTCCAGGTCGAGGTCACGCCGGAGGTGTTCTCCGACAAGATCCGGGCGCTCGAGGCCCTGCACCACGAGCTCGAGCACGAGATCGAGCAGGTCATCGGCATCCGCGCGGAGGTGACCCTCGTCGAGCCGCGGACGCTCGCGCGGAGCGAGGGCAAGGCCAAGCGGGTCACGGACAACCGGAAGCTCTAGCGCGGCGCCGGCCGCGCCGCCGCTCGCGCCGCGAAGGGAGACCACATGGAAGTCGCGCAGATCTCGATATTCCTGGAGAACCGCTCGGGCGGCCTCGCCGACGTCATCGACGTGCTCGCGAAGAACGAGATCGACATCAAGGCGCTCGCGCTCGCCGACATGGCCGACTTCGGCATCCTGCGGCTCATCGTCGACGATCCGGACCGGACGCGGGGCGTCCTCAAGGAGGCCGGCTTCACCGTCGACAAGACGCGCGTCGTCGCGGTCGAGGTGCCGGACAGGCCGGGCGGCCTGCGCGACACGCTCAACGCGCTGCGCCGGAGCGGGATCAACGTCGAGTACATGTACTCGGCGGCGCGGCGCAGCGGCGAGCGCGCCATCGTCATCTTCCGCTTCGACGAGCTCGGGCGCGCGCTGGACGCGCTGCGCGGCGCGGGCATCACGGTGCTCGACCGCTTCGAGAGGATGTGACCGCGGTGTACCGAGGTTCCTACCCGGAGAGACCCATGCAGACTTCCACGTTCCGAACGCTCGCCCTCCTCGCGGTGACGCTCGCCGCTCCCACCGCCCTCGCGGAGGAGCCGATCAAGATCGGCGCCGTCCTGGCGGTGACGGGCCCGGCCGCCTTCCTGGGGGCGCCCGAGGCCCAGACGCTGCAGATGCTGGTCGACGAGGCCAACGCCCGCGGCGGCGTCAAGGGCCGCAAGCTCCAGCTCATCGTGAAGGACACCAGCGCCAGCCCGGAGAAGGCCATCTCCTTCGCCAAGCAGCTCATCGAGGAGGAGCGCGTCTTCGCCATCATCGGCCCGGCGACGAGCGGCGAGACCATGGCCATCAAGGGCATCGCCGAGGAGTCGAAGACGATCCTGATCTCCCTCGCCGCGGCGGAGGTGATCGTGCAGCCGGTGGCGCCGCACGTCTTCAAGACCGCGCAGAAGGACAGCCACGCCGCGATGAAGATCTTCCAGCACATGCAGAAGACCAAGATCAAGCGCATCGGCGTGCTGACGAGCAACACCGGCTTCGGCAAGGCCGGCAAGGAGCAGATCGAGAAGCTCGCCCCCCAGTACGGCATCGAGATCGCGGCGAGCGAGGTCTACGACAAGGCGGCCACCGATCTCACCGCCGAGATCACCAAGATGAAGGCGGCGAAGGTCGACGCGATCCTCAACTGGTCGATCGAGCCCGCCCAGGCCATCGCCATCAAGAACATCCGCCAGCTCGGGCTCACCCTCCCGATCTACCAGAGCCACGGCTTCGGCAACGTCGAGTACGCGAAGGCCGCCGGCGCCGCGGCCGAGGGCGTCCTGTTCCCGGCGGGCCGGCTCCACGTCGCCGATCAGCTGCCGGCCGGGCACCCCCAGCGCCCGGTGCTCGTCGCCTACCGGACCGCCTACGAGTCGAAGTTCAAGCAGGACGCGAGCGGCTTCGGCGGCTACGCGTACGACGCCTTCCTGATCCTGAAGAGCGCCATCGAGAAGGCGGGCGGGCCCGACCGGGAGAAGGTGCGGGCGGCCATCGAGGGCACGAAGGGGCTCGTGGGCGCGTCGGGGGTGTTCAACTTCTCCGCCACCGACCACAACGGGCTCGACATCGACGCGTTCGAGATGCTCACCGTGAAGGACGGGCACTTCGTGCCGCTCGCGCGGTGACCTTTGGGCGAGCTCTTCTTCCAGTACCTGATGGCGGGGCTGACGTACGGCATGATCTACGCCGTCGTCGGGATGGGCTTCAACATCATCTACAACGCCACGGGCATCATCAACTTCGCCCAGGGCGAGTTCGTGATGCTCGGGGGGATGATCGCGGTCTCCCTCGTGGCCGTCGTCCCGCTGCCGGTCGCCATCGTGGGGGCGGTCCTCGCCACGATGGCGATCGGCGCCCTCATCGAGCTCGCCTTCATCCGCTGGCTCTCGGGCCCCTCGGTGCTCCGGATGATCGTCATCACCATCGGGCTCTCGATCGTGATCCGGGAGGGCGCGCTGCTCGTGTGGGGGCAGCGCGTCCGCGCCCTCCCCTACTTCACGGGGAACGAGGTCAGCTCCCTCTCCATCGGCGGCGCGCGCATGTCCCCGCAGGTCCTGTGGACCGTGGGGGCGTGCGCCGCCATGGTGGTGCTCATCACCGGGTTCTTCCGCTGGACGATGACGGGCAAGCAGATGCGCGCCTGCGCGTCGGACCGGGTCGCCGCCTCGCTGTGCGGGCTCCCGACCCGCAACCTCGTCACCCTCTCCTTCGTCCTGAGCGCCGGGATGGGCGCCCTGGCCGGCTGCGTGGTCTCGCCCATCACCTACACGCAGTACAACGTGGGCACCCCCCTCGCCATCAAGGGCTTCACCGTGGCCATCCTGGGCGGCCTCGGCAGCAGCCTCGCCGCGGTGACCGCCGGGCTCGTGCTCGGCGTGCTCGAGGCGTTCAGCGTGTCGCTCCTGCCGACGGCCTACAAGGACGCGATCTCGATCGCGCTCCTCCTCGGGATCCTCTTCGTGCGACCCACCGGGCTCTTCGCCGCCCGGGTCGCCTACCGCCCGTAGGGAGCCCCATGCGTTCCCAGCGCCACCTGCAGGTCGGGACGTTCCTGGCGGTCGCGGTGGCGGTCCAGCTGGCCGCCGTCCTCGCCGGGAAGGGCTTCCTGCTGACGCAGCTCACGATGTCCGCCTACTACACGCTGGCCGTGATCGGGCTCGCCCTGCTCATGGGGTACGCGGGGCAGATCTCGCTCGGTCACGCCGGGTTCTTCGCGATCGGCGGGTACACGTCCGCGGCGCTCACCACCTGCGATCTCACCGCGCACCGCGCCGCGACCGCCGTCGATGCGCTCGCCCGGCTCGGCCTCCTCATCGTCCAGCCCCAGCCGTTCGGCGGCGACGCGCTGGTGATCCACCCCTGGGTGGCGTTCCTGTGCGCCGTGGCGCTCTCGGCGGCGCTCGCCTTCCTGGTGGGGATCCCCGTGCTGAAGCTCAAGGGGCACTACCTGGCCATGGCGACGCTCGGCGTCGGCACGATCATCTTCAGCGTGGCGCTCGGCACGAGCTGGCTCGGCGCGGCCGACGGGATCTCCGGCGTCCCGCCCTTCCCGCTCCTGCCCGGCGTCGCCGTGGGCGGCAGCTCCTCGGTGCGCGTCGCGAACTACTACGTCGCCGTCGGCCTGCTCGCGGTGGGCATGCTGCTCCTCCTCAACCTGGTGCACTCGCGCATCGGGCGCGCGCTCCGCGCGATCCACGGCGCGGAGGACGCCGCGGAGGCCGTCGGCGTGGACACCGCGGCCCTGAAGCTCCGGACGTTCGTCCTCTCCGCCGTCCTCGCGGCCGTCGCCGGCGTCTTCCTCACCCACCTGAACGGCGGGATCGGGCCCTCCGAGGCCTCGATCATGAAGTCGGTCAAGTACGTGGCCGTCGTCGCGGTCGGCGGGATGGGCAGCGTCTGGGGTGCGCTCGTCACGAGCCTCGCCCTGAACTTCCTCTCGCTCCGGGGCTACTTCGGCACCTTCGACGACGCCGTGTTCGGCCTGATCCTGGTCGCGATCATGCTCTTCGCGCCCAGCGGCGTCCTCGCCCTGCGCCCCCGGCGGGCGCTCGCCGAGCTGCTGCGGCGGCTGACCCCCGCCCCGGCGACCGAGGCGGAGACGGACGCCGGGCCGGAGGCCGAGCCCGTCGCCCGCGACCTCGAGCTCGAGCCGGCCGCGCTGGCGCTCGGCGAGGGCCAGGCGAGCGGGGAGGCGCGCTGATGCCGCTGCTCGAGGTGTCCGGCCTCTCGAAGCGCTTCGGCGGCGTGCAGGCCGTCAACGACGTCAGCTTCCGGGTCGAGAAGGGCATGATCAAGGCGGTGATCGGCCCGAACGGCGCGGGCAAGACCACCCTCTTCAACATGGTCTCCGGCCTCGTCTCGCCGGACGCCGGGTCGATCACCTTCGGCGGGGAGCCCATCCACGGCCGCCCGCCCCACCGCGTCGCCGCGCGCGGCGTGTCGCGGACGTTCCAGAACATCCGCCTGTTCTCGCAGATGTCGGCCCTCGAGAACGTGATGGTGGGCCGGCACCTGCGCGGCCGCTCCGGCTTCCTCGCGGGCATGCTCGGCCTCGGCCGGGCCCGGCACGAGGACCGCGAGGTGCGCCGGCGGGCCCTCGAGGTGATGGACTTCCTCGGGATCGCGGCGCTCGCCGAGGCCGAGGCGACGAGCCTCGCCTACGGGCAGCAGCGCGCGGTCGAGCTGGCGCGCGCGCTCGCCTCGGACCCGGAGATGGTCCTGCTCGACGAGCCCGCGGCGGGGCTCAACATCCGCGAGACGCGCGACCTCGCCGCGCTCATCACGCGCGTCCGCGGCCGGGGGATCACGGTCCTGCTCGTCGAGCACGACATGTCGCTCGTGATGGGGATCTGCGACGAGGTGCTCGTGCTCAGCTACGGCGAGAAGATCGCCGACGCGGACCCGCGCTCGGTCCAGCAGGATCCGCAGGTGGTGAAGGTGTACCTCGGGGACGAGGAATGCTGACCATCCGCAACCTCGACGTGGCGTACGGGGCCGTGACGGTGCTGAGGCGCGTGTCGCTGCACGTCAACCCCGGGCAGATCGTGGCCATCGTCGGGGCGAACGGCGCGGGGAAGACCACCCTGCTCAAGGCCGTGACGGGCCTCGTGCGGCCGCGCGGCGGCGACATCGCCCTGAACCGCCAGTCGATCCTCCACAACCGGACGGAGCGGACCGTCGCGATGGGCTGCTCGCTCGTGCCGGAGGGGCGGCACGTCTTCGGCGACATGACCGTGCGCGAGAACCTGATCCTCGGCGCTCACGTCCAGTACCGCCGCGGCAAGCGCGACGAGGTGCGCGAGGACCTCGCGCGCGTCTTCGCGATGTTCCCGGTGCTCGAGCGCCGCCACGAGCAGCTCGCCGGCACGCTCTCCGGGGGCGAGCAGCAGATGCTCGCGATGGGCCGGGCGCTCATGGCGCGCCCCTCGCTGCTGATGCTCGACGAGCCGTCCATGGGGCTCGCGCCGCTCGTGGTGAAGGACATCTTCGACGTGATCGTCCGGATCAGCCGGGAGGGCAGCACCGTGCTGCTCGTCGAGCAGAACGCCCGGGCCGCGCTCAAGATCGCGCACCGCGGGTACGTGCTCGAGAACGGCCGGATCGTCCTCCAGGGCACGTCGGAGGAGCTGCTCGCGAACCGCGACATGCAGCGCGCCTACCTGGGCAGGGACGTGAACGCGGAGACGGAGAGGCGACCCTCATGACGACGACGACGGCGCTCCCCACCTACTGGCAGCCGGACGCCGAGTGCATGGACCGCGAGGAGCTCGCGCAGCACCAGCTCGAGCGGCTGCAGGGGACCCTCAACCGCGTCGCGCAGAACGTGCCGTTCTACCGCGAGCGCTTCGAGAAGATCGGCTTCGACCCGGACGAGCTGGGCTCGGTCGAGGACCTGCGCCGCCTTCCGCTCACCGAGAAGAGCCACCTCGTCGACGCCTACCCGTACGGCCTGCTCGCGGTGCCGCTGCGCGAGGTGGTGCGCCTCCACGGGACCGGCGGGTCGGGGAACGGCGCCATCGTGATGGGCTACACGAAGAACGACATCAAGACCTGGTCGAACCTGACGGCGCGGACCCTCGTCGCCGGCGGCGTGACGAAGGACGACGTCGTGCAGATCACGTTCGACTACGGCCTGCTCACCGGCGCGCTCGGCGTGCACTACGGGGCGGAGCGGCTGGGCGCCTCGGTGATCCCGAGCTCGAGCGGCAACACGAAGCGGCAGATCAAGATCATGCAGGACTACAAGACGACGGCGCTCGTGGCGACGCCGAGCTACGCGCTCCACCTCGCCGACACCCTGCGCGCGATGGGGGTGAACGCGAACGCCCTCTCGCTCAAGCGCGTGCTGGTCGGCGGCGAGCCGTGGTCCGAGGAGACGCGCCGGCGCATCCAGGAGGGGCTCGCCGTCACCGCGACCGACAACTACGCGGTGAGCGAGCTCATGGGCCCCGGCGTCGCCTCCGAGTGCCTCGAGCGGAACGGGCTCCACGTGAACGAGGATCACTTCCTGGTGGAGGTGATCGATCCGCGCACGCTCGAGCCGGTCGCCCCCGGAGAGCGGGGGGAGCTCGTGATCACGACGCTCTCGAAGGAGGCCTTCCCCATCGTCCGCTTCCGCACCCGCGACCTCACCTCGCTCGTCTTCGAGCCGTGTCCCTGCGGGCGGACCTCCGTGCGCATGCGCCGCATCGAGGCCCGCAGCGACGACATGCTCATCGTCAGGGGGGTGAACGTCTTCCCCTCGCAGGTCGAGACGGTGCTCCGCAACATGGACGGGGAGCGGGCGCCGCGGCACCAGATCGTGATCGAGCGCAGGAACGCGCTCGACGAGGCGACGGTGCTCGTCGAGGTGTCGCAGTCGGCCTTCTTCGACGAGGTGAAGCTCCAGGCGGAGTTCCGCGAGACGGTGAAGCGCCGCCTCGCCTCCGAGCTGGGCGTCGGCTTCGAGGTGAAGCTCGTGCAGAAGAACACGATGGACGGCGCCGCCGCGAAGGGGCACGTCGTGGACCGGCGCGGCGGATAGGGCGGCGCCGCACGCGCGGGCGCAGGGCGCTCCCGCGCCTTTCCCGGGCGTCGGGTGGCGTGCGACACTCGCCCGCGGGGGTGCACTCATGCCGAGGCGGCGGTACGCGGTCGAGCGGGGCGGGCCGAAGAGGCTCGAGATCGAGTGGGGACGCGGGACCGACGTGCGGGTCTCTTGGGACGGCGCGCCGCCGACGTCGTTCGCGACGTCCCAGCTCGACGCCGGCGCCACCGTCCCGCTGCCCGACGGAACGACCCTGTTCCTGCAACGGACGCCGCGCTCCTGGTGGTCGCTCGAGCTGCGGGACCCGCTCCGCGCCGAGCGGCTCGGAGCGCCCCTTCCAGGAAGCGACTGGGACCCGCTCACGATCGGCCGGAGCGCAGCGAGCCTCATCGCGCTGCTCGGAGTCCTGATCGGCGGCTCCGTCGCGCTCTGGGGCGTCTTCACGAAGACCCGCCTGACGCCCGGCGCGGCCGTCGTCATCGGCGCGCTCGTCCTCGTCCCTCTCGTCCTCGCGGCGCTCGCCGCCTCCGGCCTGCGCGTCGCGATCGCGGCGGCAGCGCTCCTCCTCGTCGCCCAGGTCGCGTTCTCGCTCGCGGCGGGGGCACGCCCCTCGGCCGCGGGCATCGTCTTGCGGGCGCTCTTCCTCGCCCAGCTCGTCCGAGCGTGGCGTCGCATGGGGCCCAGGCCGTCGCGCTCGAGCGGCGCGCCCGCTGCGGGGTGACCGGGGTCTCGATCCCCGGGAGCCCCGAAGCGGGACATGCCTCGCTCCGCACCGCCGAGTTGCCGTCGCCTCGCAACGGAGCCGCCGTCACCGCTTCAGCCAGTACCAGAGCCACAACGACAGGCCCACGGCGCAGGCCCACACGAGCCGGTGCAGCCAACCCCATCGGCCACATCGCGTTGACGCGAGGGCGCTCGCGAGAAATAGCGTGGCAATCGCGGCTGGCGCCCAGGGCGCGCGAATCCTGCCGAGGCCTTCGTGTCCTGGCAGCAAGAGCGCATCGAGCAGCACGACGGCGATGGCGATCAGCGTCAACACGAACGCCACCGTGTTGCGGAGCGGGTCGGCGCCGCGCCACGGCCACACCGCCGGTCGCTCCCGCCGCGAAGGCCACGCGGCCACGATGAGCGCGAGCAAGGCCGCCCAGGTCGCCAGCGGTGGGACCGATGGAGGCCGCGTTCCCCCCATGACGGTTGCCGCGATGACTGCGAACACGCACAGCGCGAGGGCGAGCGTCCAGCGCACTGGGTTTCGACCGCGCCATGGCAGCCAACTCACCCGCCCGTGTCCGCTCATTTGCGAGGAGCACATCAGGTCCGACCCTCGGAGTCGACGACCTGAGCGTGTCGCGATGCGACGGTGCGCTCAGGCGCGCAGTCAGGTTGGTCCCAATGGCGCGCGGGGCCCCCACCCCCCGAGCGGCGCCTCCGGCCCCGAGGCCCGTGCGCCGAGAAAGCGAGGATGGCTGGTTGGTTTCAACCCGAGCGCGAACACCCCCGCCGCGCCCGCTCCCTGCCGCTTTCGGCGCGGCGCCCGACGCCACCCCGAACCGCGGCCGGCCCTCACCCCCCCGCCGCCTCCCGCTTCGCCGCGGTCGCGCTCGCGAGGCGGTCGCGCAGCACCCGGTGCAGGAGCTTGCCCGTGGCCGTGCGAGGCATCTCCTCGGCGCTCAGGAACGTGACCTGCCGCGGGCACTTGTACCCGGCGAGCTGGGTGCGCGCGAACTCGACCAGCGCGGACACCGTCGGCGCTCGCCCCGTCGCGCGGGACGACCACCGCCGTCACCGTCTCGCCCCACTTCACGTCCGGCACCCCGATGACGGCCACCTCGCCGACGTCCGGGTGCGCGCCGAGCACCTGCTCGACCTCAGACGGGTAGACCTTCTCGCCGCCCGAGATGATCATGTTGCTCTTGCGATCGACGAGCGTGTAGAAGCCGTCGGCGTCGCGGCGCGCCAGGTCGCCCGCGCTGCAGTACCCGTCGAAGAAGGCGCGCTCGGTGGCCTGCGGCTGGTTCCAGTAGCCGTCGAAGGCGGTGGGGGTCCGCGCGAACAGCTCGCCGACCTCGCCCTCGGGCACCTCGAGCCCCTCCGCGTCGAGGAGCCTCACCCGCCCGGTGCCGACGATCTCGCGGCCGATCGAGCCGAGCTTGTCGAACTGCTGCTCCGGGCGGAGCAGCGTGACGAGCCCGGCCTCCGTCGAGCCGTACGCCTCGAAGAGGCGCGAGCTCGGGAAGCACTCCATGATGGCGAGCTTCGTCTCGCGGCGCGCGGGGGCGGAGGAGACGAGGAGCTTCGAGACGTGCCGGAGGTCCCGCGCGCCGCGGACCGCGGCGGGCAGGTCGAGCATCATCGTGTAGTGCGTGGGGACGAGGGACGTGAAGGTGATGCGCTCCTCCGCGAGGACGCGGATGAGGTGCTCGGGGTCGAAGCTCCTGCGGTCGTACACGCAGACCGAGGCGCCGAGGTAGGTGAAGACGAAGCCGTAGAAGACCGAGTTGACGTGGCAGAGCGGCATCACCGCGAGCCCGACGTCGTCGCGGCCGAAGCCGAACTCGATGGCGTTCAGGAGGTAGAAGAGCGCGTAGCTCTGGTGGCTGCGGATCGCCCCCTTCGGCCGGCCGGTGGTGCCGGACGTGTACATGAGCGTCCAGGTGTCCTCGGGCCGGACCTTCGTGCGCGGGCGGCGCGGCGAGCCGAAGGAGAGCAGGTCCTCGTAGTCGCGGAAGCCCGGCTGGAGCCGCTCGCCGCCGATCTGGATGTAGGAGGCGGGCCGGAGCGGCAGCGCCGCCCGCAGGGACGCGACGACGTCCACGAGCTCGGCGCCGACGAGCAGCACCGCGGCGCCGCAGTCCTCGACGATGTACCTCACCTCGGGGGCGGTGAGCCGGAAGTTGACCGGCACCGCCACGACGCCGCTCTTCGCGCAGGCCGCGTAGATCTCCATCCACTCGAGGCAGTTGTAGGCGTAGATCGCCACGCGGTCGCCCTTGCCGAGGCCGAGCCCGGCGAAGGCGTTCGCCAGCCGGTTCGCGCGCTCCTCGAACTGCGCGTAGGTGAGCGCGCGGCGCAGGTCCTTCACCGCCAGGCGGTCCGGGTGGAGCTGCGCGTTGACGCTCAGGATCTCTCCGACGTTCAGCACGTGGCTCATGCTCGCTCCGGGGTTCATGCGCTCGGGCCCTCGACGGCGGCGGCGCGGGCGGCGATGGCGACGCCCACCGCGCCGATCTCCTGGGCGTGCCGGGGCACGATCACGGGCCCGCCGATCGCCCGCTCGAGCAGCTCGACCACCATCGGGTGGTAGGCGACGACGCCGCCCGTGGCGACGACCTTCCCCGCGACGCGCTCCATCTCGAGCACCCGCTTCACCACCGAGCGGTACGCCGCGCGGGCGAGGTCGGCCGGCCGCTTCCCCTGGCGGATGAGCCCGAGCACCTCGGTGCCGGTGAAGACGGTGCAGAAGCTGCCGAGCTCGACCTCCTCGGTGGAGGCGGCGGCGAGGGCGGGCAGGTCGCCGATCCGCACGTCGAGCCGGAGCGCCATCTCCTCGAGGAAGCTGCCCGTGCCGGCCGCGCACTTCCGGTTCATCTTGTGCGAGACGCGCCTGCCCTCCCCGTCCACCAGGATGATCTTCGCGTCCTGCCCGCCGATGTCGACGACGGTGAGCGGCCCCTCGGCGACCTGCAGCGCCCCGCGCGCGTGGGCGTCGAGCTCGGTGCGCGAGCCCGAGGCGAGGCGCAGGGCGTGGCGGCCGAAGCCGGTGGCCCAGAGCGCCGCCACGGCGGAACGGTCCACCTCGGCGCGGGCGAGGAGCTCCGCGACCGCGCGCTCCGCCGCCGCCTGCACGTCCGCGCCGGTGCGCACGACCGCGGTCGCGACGACGCGCCCGGTGGCGTCCACCAGCGCCGCCTTGGTGTTCCACGAGCCGCAGTCGACGCCGGCGTAGCACGGGGAGGCGATCACGCGTCCCCCGCCCGCGCTCGCCGCGCGCCGGGGGCCTCGAGCTGCTCCGCGAACGCCTCGATGTTGGTCCGCGCCTGCTCGTCGGAGAAGCAGCGCAGGTCGTTGAGGTCCCCGTCGAGCACGAGCACCGGCAGCCCGGTGGCGGCGCGCAGCCGCTGCGGCATGCCGAAGCGGGCGTTGGAGTTGTTGGGGCAGGTGCGCGAGTCGTGGAAGACGAGGCCGTCCACCGCGAAGTCCCGCGCCATCCGCTCGAGGTACCGCTGCTTGGGCTCCTCGGCGCGGGCGATGAAGAGCTCGAGCGACGCCCGCGCCATCGAACGGAGGGGCTCGCGCGGGTCGAGGGCCTCGAACACCCAGCTGTTGCAGTAGGTGGAGGCGACCACCGCCGTCTCGAGGTCGGCGAACAGGCCGGCGAGGTCGCGCAGCCGGCCCCAGATCGGCATGCCGTCCCAGTAGAGGCGGAGGCGCTCGCGCGGCAGCGCGCCCTTCCCGGCCCGGCCGCGCGCCTCGAGCTCGGCGTGCAGCGCCTCGTAGTAGCGACACGCCTCCGCGGTGCCGCGCAGCACCACCGCCGGGCCCATGTGGATGGTGGCGTCGAAGAAGGTGAGCGGCGCCGGGCGCGAGGCGGACGTCTGCAGGCAGTCGCGCCAGCGATCGCTGCACGTGCGGGAGCGCGCCACGGCCTCCTCGAGCGCGCGCCCGTCGAGCCGCCGTCCGGCGACCGCCTCGAGGGCGGGGACGAGCGCCTCGAGCTGCCGGGCGATCGCGTCGACGTGGTGCTCCTCGATTTGGCCGAGATCGCGGAACGACGTGACGCCCACCACCGGCACGGACCACTCGCGGCCGTAGAACTCGAACCAGTCCCGCACCTCGCGACACTGGTTCGTGTTGTAGAGCAGGAGGTCGGGGCGCGGCGGGCCGGCGAGGCCGTGGCGCGAGAGCGGCGTCTTCTTCGCGAGGTAGGCGCCGACGTCGCTCGTG
The DNA here is from genome assembly GCA_963737085.1 of uncultured delta proteobacterium. Classification (GTDB taxonomy): domain Bacteria; phylum Myxococcota; class Myxococcia; order Myxococcales; family Anaeromyxobacteraceae; genus Anaeromyxobacter. The sequence goes on along the minus strand of CAVTRR010000008.1, from coordinate 268,515 downwards.
AGGTAGGAGCAGATGTCCGGGGAGTAGCCGAGGGCGTGGGCGCGCCCCATGGTCTCGCCGGCGAGGCGGCTCGCGCCGAGCATCGCGCCGTGGTTCTCCGGGAAGAAGACCTCGTAGCCGAGCGCCCGCAGGAGCTCGACGGGGCCGACGCTCGTGCACCAGGCGACCGGCGCCGTCTTCTCGCGCGCCGCCCGGTCCACCCCGGCGAAGTGGCCGGCCATGACGTCCTTGAGGAGCGCGGCCGACGCGAGCGGCGGCTCGGCGCTTCGCGGCTCTCTGGCGGGCGGGGACATGGGCGCCTCCTCTCAGGTCCGCGCCGAGTCGAGCGCGTAGAGCGCCGCGCCCAGCGCGCCGGCCATGATGGGCTCGGGCACGATCTCGACGGCCAGCGAGGAGCGCTCCGCGAGCGCCTTCACCACGCCGGGGAAGTACTCGCACACGCCGCCGGTGACCATCACCGGCCCCTTCAGGCGGTCCATCTCGAGGATCCGCTCGGCGATGGAGTACATGCAGCCCAGGGCGATCTCGCCGGCGGTGGCGCCGTTGCGGAGCAGCTCGATCACCTCGACCTCCGCGAAGACCGAGCAGTAGCTGCCCACCGCCGCGGGCTTCTCCGCCGAGGTGGCGAGGTCCATGAGCCGCGTCGGGTGCACGTCCAGGTGGCGCGACGCGAACATGAGGAACGTCCCGATCCCGACGGCGCACTTGCGGACGCTGCGGGAGGACGTCACGTGGCCGCGCTCGTCCACGTGGATCACCTTGGGGTCGCGGCCGCCGATGTCGACGAGCGTCATGGCCCGCCGCGAGCCCTCGAACGCCCCCCGGGCGTGGCAGAGCGTCTCGGTGATGGCCTGCGACGCGAGCGGCGCGCAGCCCGCGGCGAAGCCGGTGACGCCGACGCCGCGCAGGTCGGCCGCGGTGGCCTGCGCCTCGGCGAGGGCGTTGCCCATCGCCTCCTGGAAGCAGTCCTGGAAGTAGCCGCGCGTCGGCACGACGGCGCGGCCGAGCACCTTGCCCGCGTCGTTCACGACCACCGTCTTCACGCACTCGGTTCCGAGATCCGCGCCTGCGACGATCATGGGTTCGGCCTCGCTCTCGACTCGGATCAGTGTGCCGCCGCCTCGCGGAAGCCGTTCCGGCGGACGCCCGCCGCGCGCCGCTGCTCCACGAACTCGCGGATCTGCCCGCGGATGTGGTCCACCGAGACGAGGCGCAGGTCGTGCGTGTCCGCCTCGAGCACGATCGGCGTGATCCCGGTGTCGCGGCGGAGGCGCACGTGGATGCCCGAGCGGACGGCGCTGTGCTCCGGGGCGGTCCGCGCGTCGTGGAACAGCGCCGCGTCGACCCCGTAGCGCTCGAACTGGCGCGCCAGGTACTTCACCTTCCACTCGCGCGAGCGGTTCGTGTAGATGCCGGTGTAGGCCGCCGCCATGCTCTCGATGGGGTTGTCCCGGTGCAGCCCCTCGAGCGCGTAGCACTGCGAGTACCAGGACCCGACCACCGCGATCCCCTCGTCGAGGAACAGGCTCGCGAGCGGCCGGAGCGCGCACCAGATCGGCACCCCCTCCCAGTAGAGGCGCAGCCGCTCCCCGGGGACCGCGGCGATCTTCTCGGCGATGCGGTGCTTCAGCTCGGCGCGCAGGATCTCGTAGTACTGGATCGCCTCCTCGGTCCCGCGCATGAGCAGCATCGGCGCGACGTGGATGAGCGTGTCGAAGAAGGTGAGCGGGCTCGGCGTGTGGGCGGCGAGATCGAGGATCTCGTTCCAGAGCCGGGAGGCGCGCGCCGAGCGGTCGACGACCTCGGCCAGGCGATCCTGGTCGAGCGCGCGCCCGGAGACCTTCTCGAGCCGCTCGACGAGCCGGAGCGTCTGCTGCACGGCGGCGTCCACCTCGATCTTCTCCACCTCCGGGAGCACCGAGGGCGGGTGGAGGCCGAGGAGCGGGGCCCCGAGGCGGTTGGCGTAGTACTCGAACCAGCGGGCGACGTACGCGCCGACGTTGGTGTTGTAGACGAGCACCTGCGGCGGCGGGACGCCGTCCATGCCGTGCATGCCGACGAGCGGGGACTCGTTCGCGAGCATGGCGCCGACGTCGCTCGACATCTCGCTCGGGGCGAACGGCGAGAAGCCGTCGGCGAGCGCGAGGCGGATGTACTTCGCGGTGAGGCGGCTCGCGCCGATGAGCGCGGCGTGGTTCTCCGGGAAGTACGGCGTGTAGCCCATGGCCCGCACGATCTCGACCGGGCCGAAGGTGGAGCACCACGCCACGTTCCGCTGCCGCCCGGCCTCGCCGAGGCCGCGGTAGTAGCCGTGCATGATCTCCCGGAGCTTCGGGGCGCTCTCGAGCGGCACGCGGCCCGAGGGCATCCCGCCGAACGAGACCCGCCCGGTCGGCCGCGACGGCAGGTTCGCCTGGGCGGCCTTCACCTCCTCGAGGAGGTGCGCGCTCTTCTCCTGCCGGCGCGACTGCTGCCGCTCGCGGGAGTGGACGAACTGCGTGATGGCCCAGTTGAGCGGGGCGGAGACGCCGAGCTTGGCCGCCTCCGCGACGATCCCGCCGTTCATCGCGTCCACCTCGGTGGCGAAGCCGCGCGTGATGTCCTGCCACATCGACGGACGGTTCTTGCCGAGCGCCTTCTGCGACTTCACGAGCGGGCGGTACGGGTCCTCCTCGTCCTCGATGGGCGTGCCGCGCGCCTTCATGACCCCGATGATCTCCTCGCAGACGCCGCGCATGAGCGCCTGGAGGTCCGGGTCCTCGAGCAGCTCGCTGCAGCTCATGCCGGTGAGCGCCGAGACCGGGTTGATGACGGAGTTGTGGACGAGCTTCTGCCAGACGACGGTGTCGACCTCCTCGACCACCTCGGTGGGCATGCCGGCGTTGCAGAACACCTGGCCGATGGCGCGCACCTCGTCGGTGATCTTCCTGGTCACCGGCGCCATCTGGATGGGCTTGATGCCGGTGCGGTAGCGCATCCGGTTCGGGCCCGTGTGCTGGATCGAGTTGTAGGTGATGCCCGTGAGGATCCGCTCGGTCTCCACCACCTTGCGGATCCGGTCGACGTTGCCGATGCCGTTCTGCGTCGAGAGGATCCAGGTCTTCTCGCCGAGGACCGGGAGCGCCGCGCGCACCGCGCTCTCGGTCTGGTAGCTCTTCACCGCGACGAAGAGCAGATCGGCGGCGGGCTGCCCCTCGAGCGTCGTCACCACCTTCACGGGGACGTGGCGCTCGCCGCTGTCCGCCTCGGAGAGGAAGAGCCCCTCCTCGCCCAGGAGCCGCGCGCGCGCGACGTTCGCCTCGAGGAACGTCACGTCCTCGCCCGCCTGGCTCAGCCGGGCGCCGATGAGGCCGCCGAGCGCTCCCGCTCCAAGGATCACGATCCGCATGCCGGTCTCCGTGCTGCGGGGTCACCTGCCGTCGGCCGAGGGCGGCCCGCGCGGTCGGGCTGGCTCGTTGGACGATATTCTGGTACGAGTTAGCTGGTATTGTCCAGCCCCCCGTCCTCGCAGGCCGGGGAGCGGGGCGACGCCGGAGGCGGCTCCGGCGCAGGCCCTGCCCGGGCGGGAATCCTCGCAGCGCGACCAGGAGCGAGCATGAACGTCGGCGTCATCGGCTCGGGATCGATCGGACCAGACCTCGCCTACGGCTTCCTCACCGCCGTCGCGAGGAGCGGCGGCACGGTGCTGCTCCACGACATCCGCAAGGAGGCGCTCGACGCCGGCGTGGCCCGCATCGAGAAGTACATGGAGAAGGCCCTCGCGCGGGGGAAGCTCTCGCAGCGGGACGCCGAGGCGATGCGGCAGCGGCTCGTACCGACGCTCGAGGTGGAGCAGCTCTCGCGGTGCAGCTACGTGCTCGAGGCGGCCACCGAGCACCTCGAGACGAAGCGCGCGATCCTGAAGTCCCTCGAGCGCGTGGTGTCCGCCGACTGCCTCATCGGCTTCGCCACCTCGGGCCTGCCGCGGGCGCAGATCGCCGCGGGCGCCCGGCACCCGGCGCGCTGCTTCGTGAACCACCCCTTCTACCCGGCGTGGCGCGCGCTCCCCATGGAGGTGGTGCTCTCCGGGGACGACGCGCTCGGGCGGCGGATGGTGTCGGTCCTGCGGGAGCTCGGCAAGGTGCCCATCGTCACCGCCGACGTCGCCTGCTTCGCCGCCGACGACATCTTCGTCAACTACTGCGCCGAGGCCGCGCGCATGTTCGCGGAGGGGCTCGCCACCCCCGCCCAGATCGACCAGGTGGTCGACGAGGCGGTGGGCGGCGGCGGCCCGTTCCTCGTGATGGACCTCACCCGCGGCAACCCGCTCAACGTCCACTGCCTCGAGCTCATGCGCGCCGCGCCGACCGGCAGCGCCTGGTTCGACCCGCCCGCCATCTTCCGCGCCCAGGGGGTGAAGCCCTGGCACGAGCCGGGGAAGCCGACCCGCGCGCCGTGCGCGCCCGAGGTGGCGCGGCAGATCCGGGACCGCATCCTGGCCGTGCTGCTCGCCCGCACCTGCTTCGTCGCGGACAACGGGATCTGCGCGCCCTCCGATCTCGACTGGCTCACGCGCAACGCGCTCGGCTTCTCGACGGGGCTCCTCGACCTCGCCGAGCGGCTCGGCGCCGGCGAGGCGCACCGCGTCTGCAGCGCGTACGCGGCGGCGCACCCCGGCTTCGAGGTGCCGCGCAGCATCCGCGACCGGCGGCTCCCCCGCTTCGCGCGGAACGTGGTCGTCGAGCGCGACGGCGACCTCGCCGTCGTCGTCGTCCGCCGCCCGGAGGTGCGCAACGCGCTCTCCGCCCTCACCCTGCGCGAGCTCGACGAGGCCATCGCCGCGCTCGGCGCCGACGCCGGAGTGCGGGGGATCGTGCTGACGAGCTTCGACGGCGCGATCGCCGGCGCCGACATCGGCGAGCTCGCGGCCCTCCCGGACGTGGCGGCGTGCGAGGCCTTCTCCGCCGCCGGCCAGGCGGTGCTCGACCGCATCGCGGCGACGCGGAAGCCGGTCGTGGCGGCGCTCGACGGGCCGGTGCTCGGCGGCGGCGCGGAGCTCTCGATGGCGTGCCACGCGCGCGTCGTGGGCCCGCAGCTCGTGCTCGGGCAGCCGGAGGTGAACCTCGGCATCATCCCGGGCTACGGCGGGACGCAGCGGCTGCCGCGGCTCGTGGGCGTCGAGCGCGCCGCCGAGCTCCTGCGGACCGGGCGGACGCTCTCGGCGGAGGAGGCGTGCGCGTGGGGGTGGGCGAGCGGCGCGCCCGCCGCGGACGTCGTCGCGGCGGCGAAGGACCTCGTCCGCCGGCACCTCGACGGCTCCGCGAAGCTCGCGCCGCCGGACCCGGCGCCGCTCCGGCTCCCCGAGCGGCTGCCCGCGGTGGACCTCGGCCACCGCTCGCTCGCCGTCGACGCGATCGTCGTCGACGTCATGCGCGAGGGGCTGCGGCTGCCGCTGCCGGAGGGGCTGCGCGTCGAGGCGCGCGGGTTCGGCCGCTGCAAGGCGACGGTGGACATGGACATCGGCATGAAGAACTTCATCCAGAACGGCCCGCGCGTGCCCGCGGCCTTCCTGCACGAGTAGAGGAGGACGCCATGGGACGCGATGCGATCGTGATCGTCGACGGTGGGCGCCGGCTTCCGCGCGCCGACCTCCTCGTCGCCAACAAGGAGCCGGGGCTGTTCTCGCGCTTCTCGGCGACCCAGCTCGGCGGGATGGCCATCAAGGCCACCCTGGGCCGGAGCGGGGTCGCGCCCGAGCGGATCGGGCACGTCGTGATGGGCATGGCCCAGCACAGCCACCGGGACTCCATCTACGCGGCGCAGGGCATGCGCTGGCGCGGCGGCCTCCCCCACGACGTCCCCGCCCTCACGGTGGCGCGCATCTGCGGCAGCGGCGCCGAGGCGCTCGCGGTCGGCGCGGAGATCATCACGGCCGGCCTCCGCCACGACGACGCCCGCCCCTTCGTGGTGGTCGGCGGCGCGGAGAGCATGCAGTACCCCTTCGCGCTCTGGGGCCAGCGCGGCAGGAAGGTCGGCGCCGCCGTCCAGAAGTACGGCCCGCTCGAGGCGAGGGCGCTGCCCTCCGGCACCCACCTCACGGACGTGCTGCTCGCGAGCCTCTACGACCCGAGCGCGCGCATGTCGATGGCCAACACCGCCGAGGAGCTGGCGCGGCGCTACCGGATCTCGCGCGAGCAGGCGGACGAGTTCGGGCTGCGCTCGCACCTGAACGCGAAGCGCTCGCGGGACGCGGGCTGGTTCGACGAGGAGATCGCGCCGGTGACCGTGAGGCGCGACGGCGCGGCGGAGCCGATCACGGTCCGCCACGACACGCACATCCTCGAGGACGCGAGCCCCGCCGGCATGGCGCGCCTGCCCCCCGCCTTCGAGCCGGGCGGGATCGTCACCGCGGGGAACGCGAGCGCCGTCGTGGACGGGGCGGCCGCGATGATCATCGGGCGCGAGAGCGACGTCGCGCGCGAGGGGCTGAGGCCGCTCGCGCGCGTCGCGGGCGTCGGCGTGGCGGGCTGTGCCCCCGAGATCATGGGCTGGGGGCCGGTGCCGGCCACCCGCCGGGCGCTCGAGCGCGCCGGGATCTCCGGGCGCGACGTCGACCTCGTCGAGCTGAACGAGGCCTTCGCTCCCCAGGCGCTCGCGTGCATCAAGGACTTCGCGGAGATGGGGATCGCGCCGGAGCGCGTGAACACCATGGGGAACGCCATCGCCCTCGGCCACCCGCTCGGCGCCACCGGGGCGATCCTGACGCTGACCTGCGCGTACGCGCTGCGGCGCACCGGCAAGCGCTACGGGCTCGTGACCATGTGCATCGGCGGCGGCCAGGGCATCTCGGTGGTGCTCGAGTCGGCACGCTGAGCGCACGCGCGGTACCGGGAGCCACCGCGAGGGGCGCGCGGGAGCGGGCCTCGACAGGCTCGGCCCGAACGGGGGTGCCCTCACACCCCCAGGTGCTGATCCAGCACGTCGCGCCGGGAGAGGAGGGTCGCGCTGTCCCCCTCGAAGACCACCCTCCCCTTCACCAGGATCACGTTCCGATCCGCGAGCGCCGTCACGTCCGCGTAGTTCTTGTCCACGACGAGCGTGGCGATCCCGTGCTCCCGGATCTCGCGGACGATCCGCCAGATCTCGCGGGCGAGCTGCGGCGCGAGCCCCTCGGTCGCCTCGTCGAGGATGAGGAGCTCGGGGTTCGTGAGCAGCGCGCGCCCGATGGTGAGCATCTGCTGCTCGCCGCCGGAGAGCTGGGCGCCGCCGTGGCCGAGCCGCTCGGCGAGGCGGGGAAAGCGCTCGAGCACGCGGTCGAGGGTCCAGTCCCGGCGCCCGTCGTGGCCCGGGCGCGCGGCCATGACGAGGTTCTCGCGCACCGTGAGGTTCGGGAAGATCCCCCGCCCCTCCGGGACGTAGGCGACGCCCTGCCGCGCGATCAGGTGGGGCTCGGCGCCGGTCATCGGCCGGCCGCGCACGCGCACCTCGCCGCGCCGCGGCGTCACGAGGCCGAGCATGCTCTTGAGCAGCGTCGTCTTCCCCATCCCGTTCCGGCCCATGAGGCCGACCGCCTCCCCGGGCCCGATGCGGAAGTCCACGCCGTGCAGCACGTGGCTCGCCCCGTAGTAGGCGTGCACCTCGCGGGCCTCCAGGAGCGCCTCGCTCACGGCGCCACCCTCCCGTCCTCGCGCGCCGCCGCGCCCGCGCCCACCACCCCCCGGCGGCGTGGTCGCCGCCCAGGTACGCCTCGCGCACCGCGGGGCTGGCCCGGATCTGCGCCGGCGTCCCGCTCTCGAGCACCGCCCCGCTCACCATCACCGTCATCACGTCGGCGACCGCGAACACCGCGTCCATGTCGTGCTCGACGAGCAGCACCGCGTGCGCCGGGGCGAGCCGCTTCATGAGCGCGACCATCCGCCGGGCCTCGTCGGCGCCCATCCCGGCGAGCGGCTCGTCGAGCAGCAGGACCTCCGGGTCGGTGGCGAGCACCATCGCGATCTCGAGCTGCCGCTGCTCGCCGTGCGAGAGCTCCGCGGCGAGCTGCCCGGCCCGCCCGGCGAGCCCCGCGGTCTCCAGGGCGCGCTCGGCCGCCTCCCGGTGCGGCCGGCACGCGTTCGCGTCCGACCACACCCGGAACGGGCGCGGCAGGCGCGACTGCGCGGCGAGGCGGCAGTTCTCGAACGCGGAGAACCGGGGGAAGACGTTCGTCTTCTGGTAGCTCCGGCCGATCCCCATCCGCGAGCGCCGGTCCGCGCTGAAGGGGGTCACGTCGACGCCGCGGTAGCGGATCGTCCCCGCCGTCGCCGCGAGGTCGCCCGAGAGCAGGTTGATGAGCGTGGACTTCCCCGCGCCGTTCGGCCCGAGGATCGCGTGCAGCCTTCCGCGGTGCAGCGCGAGGGACACCCCGCTCACCGCGGCGAGGCCGCCGAAGCGCCGGGAGAGCCCCGCGGTCTCGAGGAGCGGCGCGGTCACGGTGCGTCTCCGGGGAGATCGCCCGGCACGAGGGCCGCGGCGGCGGGCTCGGCCAGCGGCGGGCGCTCCGGCTGCGCCCGGCGCCGCCCCGCGCGGTCGAGGAGCGCGCGCTCGAGGCGGGCGAAGGCCGGGAGGAGGCCGCCCGGCAGGAGCATGACGAGGAGGATGATGGCCGCGCCGAACGGGAGCTGCCAGTGCGGCGTCAGCGCCTGGAACAGCTCCTTCAGCGCGACGAACGCGAAGGCGCCGACCACGCCCCCGTGGCTGCGGCCGGCGCCGCCGAGGATCACCATCACGAGGACGTTCCCGGACTCGTGCCACGAGAGCGTCTCCGGGCTCACGTACCCGAACTGCATCGCCGAGAGGTAGCCGGCGAGCCCCGCGATCCCGCCGGCGATGGTGAAGCTCGCGAGCTTGTAGCGGGGCACGGGGAACCCGAGCGAGCGCATCCGCTGCTCGTTGCTCTTCACGCCGCGCAGCGCGTGGCCGAGCGGCGAGCGGAGGAGGAGGCGCACGAAGGCGGCCACCGCGACCATCGCGGCGAGGACGAAGTAGTAGGTGTGCGTCGCGTTGCCGAGGTCGAAGAGCGCCACCCCCCCGACCGTCGCGACCGGCCGGAAGTTCAGGGTGACGCCGTCGGAGCCGCCGCCGAGGTCCGTGTCGTGGGCGAGGAAGTAGAACAGCTGCGCGAAGGCGAGCGTCACCATGATGAAGTAGACGCCCTTCACCCGCACCACGAGCGCGCCGACCACGACCGACGCGGCCCAGGCCGCGAGGATCGCCGCCGGGAGGGTCAGCCAGAGGCTGGGGGCGTCGTACCTCGGCGTGAGGAGCGCCAGCGCGTAGGCGCCGATGCCGTAGAACGCGGCGTGGCCGAAGGAGACGAGCCCGGTGGTGCCGACGATGAGGTCGAGGCTCATCGCGAAGATGGCCAGGATCATCACCCGGGTGACGAGCTCGACGTAGAAGGGGCCGCCCCCGAGCGGGAACGCGGCGAGGGCCGCCACCGCCACGGCGTGGAGCGTCCAGGCGCGGGTCGCGCGGTTCTCAGGCACGCCGGAAGAGCCCTTCCGGCCGCCACAGGAGGATGGCGGCCATGAGCACGTAGACGGTCACGCCCGCCGCCTGCGGGAGGAGCACCCGGCCGAAGGTGTCCACGAGCCCGATCAGGAGCGCCGCGCCGAGCGCGCCCCACACCGAGCCGATGCCGCCGATCACCACCACCACGAAGCAGATGATGAGCACCTGGGTGCCCATCCCCGGGTAGACCGAGGAGGCGGGCGCCGCCACCATGCCGGCGAACGCGGCGAGCGCGACGCCGAGGCCGAAGACGTGGCGGTAGATGAGCTTCACGTTGAGCCCGAGCGACTGGACCATCTCGCGGTTCGTCGCGCCGGCCCGGATCATCATCCCGAGCCGCGTCCGGTGGATGAGGAGGTAGAGGAAGCCGGCGAGGGCGAGGCAGACGGCCGACATCCAGAGCCGGTACACCGGGTAGCTCAGCGTGTCGGTCAGCGGGATCGACCCCGCGAGCGCGGCCGGCACCGCCACGCCGTGGACGTCGTTGCCGGCGAGGAGGCTGCGGAGCTCCTCGAAGATCAGGATGAGCCCGTAGGTGAGGAGCACCTGCTCCAGGTGATCGCGCCGGTACAGCCGGCTGAACAGGAGCCACTCGAGGGCGATCCCGAGCGCCACGGAGAGCGGCACCCCCAGCAGGACGGCGAGGAAGAGGCTCCCCGTCGCCGAGGTGAGCGCGAACGCCATGTACGCGCCGATCATGTAGAAGCTGCCGTGGGCGAGGTTGATGATGCCCATCACGCCGAAGACGAGCGTGAGCCCGGAGGCGACCAGGAAGAGCAGGAGCCCGTACTGGACGCCGTTCAGCAGCTGGATGAGCAGCGACGCGATGTCCACGCTTCACCTCGGCGGCGCGCGGGGGGCGACGTCGCCCGCCCGCGCGCCCGGGCTCACAGCCTGCAGCCGCGCGCCGGATCGGCGAGGGCGGGCACCGCGACGCCGATCACCTTGTTCTGCTTCCCCTCGACGCGGCGGAGGTAGATGTCGTTCACGGGATTGTGGGCCTTCGAGAGCGTCATCGTGCCGCGCGGGCTGTCGATGCGCGCGGCCTCCATCGCCGCGACCAGCTCGGCGCGCTTCGCCGTGTCGCCCTTCACGGCGGCGAGCCCGGCGGCGAGGAGCTGCGCCGCGTCGTAGCCCTGCATCGCGTACACGTCGGCCTCCGCCTTGAACGCCTTCAGGTAGGCGGCCCGGAACGCCTTGTCCTTCGCGTTCGTGAGGCCGTCTCCGTAGTGGAGCGTGGTGAGGAGCCCCTCCGCCGCGTCGCCCTGCGCCTCGAGCGTGCCGTCGGTGAGGAAGCCCGCGCCGAAGAGCGGGATGCTCGCCTTGAGCCCGGCCGCCGCGTAGTCCTTCACGAACTTCACGGCGCCGCCGCCGGCGAAGAAGACGTACACGACGTCCGGCTTCGCGGCCGCGATCTCGGTCAGGTACGACTGGAACTCCACCTGCGGGAACGGCAGGAAGAGCTGCTTCACCACCTTGCCGCCGCCGGCCTCGAACGCCTCCTTGAAGCCGCCCACCGACTCCTCGCCCCCGGCGTACTTCCAGGTGAAGGTGACCGCGGTCTTCTTCTTCTGGTCGACGGCGACCTTCCCCATGGCATAGCCGGACTGCCACATGGTGAACGACGTCCGGAAGATGTTGGGCGCGCAGAGCGGGCCGGTGAGGTCGCCGGCGCCCGCGTTGGGCACGACGAGCAGCGTGTTGGTGTCGCGGGCCACCTTCGCCATCGCGAGCGCCACCCCGGAGTGGACCGTGCCGACGAGCACGTCGACCTGGTCGCGCTTGATGAGCTTGTTGGCGTTCTCGGGGGCCTTGGACGGATCCGACTCGTCGTCCACGGCGGCGTACTCCACCTCCCGGCCCCCGAGCTTGCCGCCGTTCTCCTGCACCGCGAGCTTGAAGCCGTTGGTGATCGCGCTGCCGAGGCCGGCGTAGGTCCCGGTGTACGGGAGCATCAGGCCGACCTTGAGCTTCGGCGGCTGCGCCTGCGCGGGTCCTGCCAGCGAGGCGAGCAGCGCCGCGGCGAGGGCGAGAGGGATCGCGACGGGGGTCCTGCGGGAGCTGCGTGGGCCCTTCTCCATCATGTGGGTTCCTCCTGTGTCCGTTCCGCGCCATCCCCCCTCTGCGTCTCCTCGCTCGCCGCCGCTCCCTCGCCCCGGCTCCGCCGCTCCGCCCGCGCGCGCGAGGAGAGCCTCCGCGCGACCGGCGCCCAGCGGTCGGGGGCGCCGGGGGTGCGGATCCGGCGCAGCCGTCCGCCGGCCACCAGGTGGTTCAGGTGCGCCATCGACTCGCCGATCCCGAACGTCGTCTGGTGCGGGTCCAGCGCGCGCTCGAAGAGCACCTCCATCACCTCGTACGCGGTGCGTGGCGCCTCGCAGGCGGCCCGCACCGCGTCGAGCCGGGCGCGGTGGTGGCGCAGCAGCTCCTCGCACCGCCGGGGCAGCCCCACGAACGGCGACCCGTGCGAGGGCAGCACGAGCGTGTCCGGGGGGACCGCCCGCAGCGCCTCGAGGGTGGCGAGGAACTCGCCGAGCGGCTCCTCGCCCTGCTCGCTCGGCCAGATCGAGACGTTCGGGGAGATGCTGGGCAGGACCTGGTCCCCGGAGACGAAGAGGCCCCGCTCCGGCGCGGAGAGGCACGCGTGCTCGGGCGCGTGGCCGCGCCCGACGACGACGCGCCAGCGCACGCCGCCCGCGAGGACCTCGTCGCCGTCCCGCAGCCGCCGGTAGGAGGGCGCGACCGCGACGTTGTCGGGGTAGGACCGGCAGCACTCGAGGAGCCGGGGGAGCTCCGCCTCCGGCACCCCCGCGGCGCGGTAGAAGGACGCGGCGACCGCCTGCGTCTCCGCGAGGGGCCGCAGCGACTGCGCGCGCCCCTCGAGCCACTCGGTGCGCGTGCACCACAGCTCGGCGCCCCAGCGCCTCGCCATCCAGGCGGAGAGGCCGAGGTGGTCCGGGTGGTGGTGCGTGCAGATCACCCGCCGGACGGGGAGCCCGCGCAGGACGGTCCGGGCGATGGCCTCCCAGGCGGCCCGCGTCGCCTCGTCGCCGTGCCCCGTGTCGATCGCCGTCCAGCCGTCGCCCTCGTCGAGGAGCCAGACGTTCACGTGATTCAGGGCGTAGGGCAGCGGCAGGCGCAGCCAGACCACGCCGGGGACGATCTCCACCGCGCCGCCGCTCGGAGGCCGCGCCACGCGCGCGGCGGCGGACGCCGGCGTCATCGGGACGAGCCCGCCGCGGCGGCGGGCGCCTCGGCGAGCTGGCGCAGCCGGAAGCGCTGGATCTTGCCCGTCGCCGTCTTCGGCAGCTCCAGGACGAAGTGGATGGCGCGCGGGAACTTGTACGGCGCGAGCCGGCTCTTGCAGTGCAGCATGAGCTCGCTCGCGAGCGCGTCGTTCCCCTGGACGCCCTCGCGCAGCACGACGTACGCCTCGGGCTTCTGGAGCCCGCTCCGGTCGGGCGCGCCGACGACGGCGACCTCGAGCACCTTCGCGTGGCTCACGAGCGTGCTCTCGATCTCGATGGGCGAGCACCAGATGCCGCCCACCTTGAGCATGTCGTCGCTCCGGCCGCAGTAGTGGAAGTAGCCGTCCTCGTCCCTCACGTAGGTGTCGCCGGTGTCGAGCCAGTCGCCGCCGAGCATCGTCGCCGCGGTCTTCTGCGGGTTGTTCCAGTAGTAGGCGGCGGTGGAGAGGCCCTTCACGTGGAGCCGTCCCGGCTCGTCGGGAGGCACCTCGGCGCCGTCGGCGTTCACGATCCGGGCCTCGTAGCCGGGCACGACGCGGCCGCTCGTCCCCGGGCGCACGTCGTCGACGCGGTTCGAGATGAAGATGTGGAGCGCCTCGGTGGAGCCGATCCCGTCGAGGATGGTGAGCCCGGTCCGCTCCTTCCAGCGGCGGAAGATGTCGGCGGGCAGCGCCTCGCCCGCCGAGACGCACAGGCGCACCGACGAGAGGTCCGGGCGGGCGCTCTCGAGGGCCTGGAGCTGGGCCGCGTAGAGCGTCGGCACCCCGAAGAAGAGCGTCGGGCGGAACCGCTCGATGGTCTCGAACGTGCCCTGGGGGGTGGGCTTCGGCTCGAGGAGGATCGCCGTGCCGCCCGTCCACAGCGGGAACGTCATCCCGTTGCCGAGCCCGTAGGCGAAGAACAGCTTCGCGGCGGAGAAGCAGACGTCGTCCTCCCGGACGCCGAGGACGTCCACCCCGTAGAGCTGGCTCGCGGCCACCATGTCGCGGTGGCGATGGACCGTCCCCTTCGGCCGCCCGGTCGAGCCGGACGAGTAGAGCCAGAAGCACGCGGCGGTCGCCGCGCCCGGCACCGCCGCCAGCTCCGCGCCCGCGCGCTCGAGCTCGCCGCGGATGCTCCGCTCGCCGCCCTCCACCGGCAGGGTCACGCCGGGCTTCGCGCGGACGCCCGCGAGCCCGGCCTTCACCTCGCCCTCGTACTCGGGGGACCAGACCAGCGCCGCGCACTGCGAGTCCTCGATGATGAACCTGTAGTCGTCGGCGCGCAGCAGGGTGTTGAGCGGCACGGGGATGATCCCGGCCTTGATGGCGCCCCAGAACAGGTAGAAGAACTCGGCGCAGTCCTTCACCACCATGAGGAGGCGCTCGCCGCGCCGGACGCCGAGCGCGCGCAGCGCGTTGCCGCACCGGTTCACGCGCTCGGCGAGCTCGGCGTAGGTGACGTCGCCGGCGGCGCTCCGGATGGCGACCTTCCCGCCGCGCCCCTCCGCCACGTGCCGGTCGACGAACGGTACGGCGACGTTGAAGCCGGGGGCGAAGGACAGGCGCGAGGGAGACACGCTCGAGTCCACGGTGACGGGTTGCAGGGCCATCCACCCTCCTCCTCGCGATCCGGGCGCCTCGCCGGATCGGCTCTCGTGGATTTCTGGTACCGCTATACCAGAACAAAATGTCGCAGGCCACCCCACCCCCCCCGCCGGCCTCCTCGTCCCGATGGGACGGCTCAGCGGCGCGCCCGCTCCGCGCCGGCTGCGCCTCTCCGGCGCGGGGGCGTCCGCTTCGACGGCGCCGCCCGGCGCGCCCGTCAGCCTGACCATGGTCGCGAGCGTGATCGAGGCGAGGGTCGCCCTCGCGATGTCGTCGATCTCGTCGAGCACGCGGCGGATGGCGCGACCTTCGGGCGACGCCGCGCCGGCCTCCTCCTCCGCGCGCGCGTCGGGGCCCACGTCCTCGAAGAGGAGGATGACGTCGAGGAGCGTCACGCGCTTCGCGTTGCCGCGGAACCGATAGCCGCCGCCCGCGCCCCGGGCCGCCTCGACGAGGCCGGCGCGCCCCAGCGTGCGGAGCACCTTCGCGAGGTGGTTCACCGAGATCCCGAACCGCGCGGCGATCTCCGCGGCCGAGAACTGCTTCCCCGAGTCCGCGGCGAGCAGGAGCACCGCGTAGAGCGCGAGGCGCGTGGCGATCTGGAGCCTCATGGCTCGAGCGGCTTCTCGAGCTGGATGAAGGGGCCGCCCATCATCCCCTGGCTCCGGAAGAAGGACATGACGAGGTGCGCGTCCTTCCGGAGCATGGTGCGCACGTGCTGCACGCCCGCGCTCCGGAAGCGCACGCAGATCTCGTCGAAGAGCAGCGTCCCGAGCCCGTGCAGGCGCTCCGCCGCGCTGACGCCGATCGCGAAGATCCACCCGCTCGGCGGCGACCCGAACTCCCAGGCGCGGATCTCGCCGACGATGAAGCCGACCGGGGTGTCGTCCCGCTCCGCGACGAGGAAGAAGCGGTCCGGCTGGCGCCCGGCGTACCACTCGAACCGGTCCCTCCAGTAGGCGCCCTTCGGGACGCCGGTGTTCTCCTCGTCGAGCGCGACGATGGAGCGAAGGTCGTCGGCCCGGGCGGGGCGGACGCGGACGCCGCGGAGCGGCGATGCGGCCGGATCGGCACTCTGGTGCGCCATTACCGGCATTTAGCGCACGCCTGCGCGCGGCACAACCGGAGGGTTGGGACCGGGGCCCCGGCGTGCCCAGCTTGTCCGCCATGCCGTCCCCTCCCGACGTACACGAGGACGCGGACTACCGGGCGCTCGTCGAGGCGCTGGCCCGCGAGGGGCTCCCCCGCCGGGCCGAGGCCACCCGCGCCGTGGAGGCGGTGATGTGCGCGCTCGCCCAGCGGACCGCGCACGCCGACTTCGACCTCCTGCGCGAGCTCCTGCCCGAGCCGTTCCGCACCCGCCTCGCCGCCTGCGAGCGGCACGCCCTCGCGCCGAGGGCGAAGCTCGACACCGCCGAGGACTTCTACGAGGTCGTGGCCGAGGACCTCGACCGCTCGCCCGACGAGGTGGAGCCGACCGTCCGCGCCGTCTTCGCGGCGGTGCGGGCGCAGCTCCCCGAGCAGGACGCCGAGGACGTCGCGAGCCAGCTCCCGCGCGAGCTCGACGCGCTCTGGCGCCGGCCGTCCTGAGCGACCGCGAAGCAGGCCCCCGGCGTCGCGCCTTCCCGCTCACCGCCGGGCGCGCCGCACCGCACCCGCTTCAGCCGCACGGCGTCGTCGCGGTCGCGCTCGTCGAGCGGCCTCGATGCGGCCGGCCGCGCCCGCGAGCGCCCAGGAGGAGCTGCTCGAGGGCGCCGCGGGGGGCCGGCGCGACGCTCCGCCCCCGCCCGCCGGTCGCCCGCCCGCATTCATGACCGCACAGTCATTAACCCTTGCCGTCGGGCCTGGATCGCGCTATTCCCCGCCCCGATGGCCCGCCCCGCCCGCCCCGACGCCCGCGACGCCCTCCTCGACGCGGCCCGCGAGGAGTTCTCCCGCCGCGGCCTCGCGCGCGCGCGGGTCGAGGACATCGCCCGGCGCGCCGGGCTCTCGAAGGGCGCCTTCTACCTGCACTTCCCGAGCAAGGAGGACGCGTTCGGGGAGATCGTCCAGCGCTTCTTCGGCGCCCTCGAGGACCACGTCGTGCGGCGCCGCGAGGTGGAGGAGCGGCTCGCGCGCGACGCGACCGTGGACCTGCCCGGCCGGATCGAGGCCGAGTGCGCGCTCGACGTGGATCTCCTCGAGGTCCTGTGGCGGAACCGGGAGATCCTCGCCGCGGTCGAGGGCGCGAGCGGCGAGCGGTACCGCGGCCTCCTCGCGGGCTTCCGGCGCCGGATGGTCGCGCGCATCGCGGGCCGCATCGCGGACCGCCAGGCGGCGGGGGAGCTGCGGACGGACGTCGATCCGTCGGTGTTCGCGGAGATCGTGGTCGGCGCGTACGAGGGCTTCTCCCGGCGCATGATCGACCTGAAGGAGAAGCCGGACCTCGTCACGTGGACCCGCTCCCTGCTCTCCGTCCTGTACCGCGGGATCATGGCCGAGCCCGCCGCCCGGCGCGCCGCCGCGCGCGATGACCCGCGGGTCACCCGCCCTGGAGCCAGACGATGAGCCCTCGCGTTTCCTTCGCCCTTCCCGCCGCCGCCGTCCTCGCGGCCCTCGCGGTCGGCTGCGGCGGCGATGGCCGGCAGGCGCCCGCCGCACCCGCGCCGGCGGCCGCGCCGCCGGCGGCCGCGGCCCCGCCGGTGACGGAGCCCGGGGCCGGCGCAGCGCCGGCGCGCCTCGTGGCGCCCGAGCGCGTCCACCACGCCCCGCGCGTCGCCGCCACCGGGACGCTCAAGGCGCGGCAGTCCTCGCCCCTCGCGATGAGCGTCCCGGGCACGCTCCTGCGCGTCGCGGTGGCGCGCGGGCAGGAGGTGCGCGAAGGGGCGCTGCTCGCCTCCCTCGACGACGGCGCGGCGGCCGCCGGGCGCCGCCAGGCGGAGGCGGCCGTGGCCGCCGCGAGGGCGCAGCTCGCCCTCGCCGAGGACGCGCTCGCCCGCGCGACGCGCATCCGCGAGGAGGAAGGCGTCTCCGAGGCGCAGCTCTTCCAGGCGCGCGCGCAGCGCGACCTCGCCGCGGCCCAGCTCGCCGCGGCGGAGGCGCAGCTCGAGCAAGCGCGCGTCCACCTCGCCCACCACCACCTCCGCGCACCGTTCGCGGGCGTGGTCACGCGCGTCCCGGACGGCGTGGGCATCACGGTCGCGCCGGGGGTCCCCGTGGTCACCCTCGTCTCGACGCGCGCCCTCGTCCTCGAGACCTCCCTCACGCAGGAGGAGGCCGCCGGGCTGCGCCCCGGCGTTCGCGCCGTCGTCACCGTCCCCGCGACCGGCGCGCGCGCGCCCGACGCGACCGTCTCGGTGGTCGTCCCCGCCGTGGACCCGGGCACGAACCGCGTGCCGGTCGAGATCGCGGTGCCGAACGCCGACGGCCGCTTCCTCCCGAACGCCTTCGCGCGCGTCGAGCTGCCCCGCGGCGCGGAGCGGGACGGCTGGCGCGTCCCGGCGGCGGCGCTCGTGCAGCGCGAGGGCGGCTACGCGGCGTGGGTGGCGGGGCCCGACGGGAAGGCCCACGCCCTGCCGGTGCGGCTCCTCGAGGAGCAGGGCGACGCGGCCGTGGTGGCCCCCGAATCCGGCGGGTGGCCGGCCGGGCTGCGCGTCGTCGTGGCGCCGCCCCTCGGCATCGCCGAGGGCACCCTCCTCGCCGAGGCAGGCCGATGACGCTCTCCGACGTCGCCATCCGGCGGCCGGTCTTCACCGGCATGATGTCGCTCGCGCTCGTGGTCCTCGGCGTGCTCGGCTACCGCCGGCTCGGCACCGACCTCTACCCCGACGTCACGTTCCCCTTCGTCACCATCTCGACCGTCTACCCGGGCGCGAGCCCGGAGGACATCGAGCAGACCGTCACCCGCCCCATCGAGGACGCCGTCGCGTCCATCCCCGGCGTCGACAAGGTGTTCTCGTGGTCGCGCGAGGACGTCTCGATGGTCTTCATCGAGTTCAAGCTCTCGGTCTCGCTCGGCGAGGCGGTGCAGAACGCCCGCGACAAGGTGGGCGTGGCGCAGGGGCAGCTCCCGCTCGGCGCGCGCGCCCCCGTCGTCGCGCAGTACGACGTCGCCGCGCAGCCGGTCCTCGTCTTCTCCGCCGCGTCGGGCGAGGATCCGGTCGGGCTGCGCGAGCGCTTCGACGACCAGATCCGGCCGCGCCTCGAGCAGCTCGAGGGGGTCGCGGCGGTCCGCATCGTCGGCGGCGGGGAGCCCGAGATCTCCGTGGAGCTCTTCCCGGACCGGCTCCAGCCGCTCGGGCTCTCGCCCGACGCGGTCTTCCGGCGCATCCAGAACGAGCACCTCGACCTGCCCGGGGGCCGCTACGCCGCAGGGACCTCCGAGATCGGCGTGCGCGTTCGCGGCGAGCTCCGCGACGTCGACGGGCTGCGCGCCCTGCCCGTCGCGGCCGCCCCGGACGGCTCGCTCGTCCGGCTCGCCGACGTGGCGCTCGTCCGCGAGGGCTCGAAGGAGCCCCGCACGCTCGTGCGCACGAACGGCGTCGAGTCCGTCGCCGTGGAGGTGGTGAAGCAGGCGGGGGCCAACT
The DNA here is from genome assembly GCA_963737085.1 of uncultured delta proteobacterium. Taxonomy (GTDB): domain Bacteria; phylum Myxococcota; class Myxococcia; order Myxococcales; family Anaeromyxobacteraceae; genus Anaeromyxobacter. The sequence goes on along the minus strand of CAVTRR010000008.1, from coordinate 249,588 downwards.
CCGCCGCCGTCGCGAACGCCGTGAAGGCGCTCCTCCCCGAGCTGGAGCGGGAGCAGGGCTTCCGCGCGCAGGTGCTCGTCGACCAGTCCACCCTCATCGAGGCCAACGCGCACGAGGTGTGGATCGCGATCTTCTTCGGCGGGGCGATGGCGATCCTCATCATCCTCGTCTTCCTCCTCGACCTGCGCGGCACGATCATCTCCGCCCTCGCGCTGCCGACCTCCGTCGTCGGGACGCTCTTCGCCATGTGGGCGATGGGCTTCAGCCTGAACCAGCTCACCCTGCTCGGCCTCTCCCTCGCCATCGGCCTCCTCATCGACGACGCGGTGGTGGTGCGCGAGAGCATCACGCGGCGGCTCGAGCGCGGCGACCCGCCGGCGCGCGCGGCGAGCGAGGGGACGCGCGAGATCGCCCTCGCGGTGATGGCCACCACCTTCACGCTGGTGGCGGTGTTCGTCCCCGTCGCCTTCATGAGCGGCATCACCGGCCAGTTCTTCCGGCAGTTCGGCCTCACCATCACGATCGCGGTGCTGATCTCGCTCTTCATCGCCTTCACCCTCGACCCGATGCTGTCGGCCCGGTTCGCGCGGGCGCGCGCCGCCGGCGGCGAGGCGCGCGCGGGCCGCCTGGCGAGCCGGCTCCGCGCCGCCTTCGATCGGGGCGATCGCCTGTACGCGCGCACCCTCGACGCGGTGCTGCGCCACCGCAGGACCACCGCCCTGGCGGCGGGGCTGCTCTTCCTCGCGTCGCTCGCCGTGTTCGGCGGCCTCGGCCGCGAGTTCATGGCGCGGGAGGACCGCAGCCAGCTCGTCGTGAACCTCGAGTACCCGCCCGGCACGAGCCTCGCGACGGCGTCCCTGCGCAGCGCGGCGCTCGAGCGGCGGGTGCAGGCCCTCCCCGGCGTCGTCGCCGTGTACGCCACCGTCGGCTACATGGAGGACACGCGGCTCGTGCGCTGGCGCGTGAACCTCGTGGACAAGCGCGCCCGGGACGAGTCGATCGAGGCCACCCGCGAGCGGATCCGCGGCATCCTGGCGGGCGACGCCACGCTGCGGGCCCGCGCGGTCTCCGACCCGCCCATGCTCGAGGGGCTCGGCGACTACCCGCCCATCCTGATGCACGTCACCGGCCGCGACTTCGGCCGCCTCGCCGAGGAGGCCACCTGGCTCGCCGACGCGATGCGCTCCATCCCCGCGCTGACGGACATCGAGCTCAAGGACTCGCCGGGGAAGCCCGAGCTCCACGTCGAGGTGGACCGCGAGCAGGCGGCGCGGGTCGGCGTGCCGGCCGGCGCCATCGCCCTTCAAGTGAGGCTCGCCACCCAGGGGGAGATCGCCGGGAAGCTGCGCCAGGGGCGGCGCGAGTCGGAGATCCGCGTCCGCCTCGCCGGAGAGGACCGCGACTCCCGCGGCGCGCTCGAGGCGATGTGGATCGCCACCCCGCGCGGGCAGGTGGCGCTCGGGCAGCTCGCCACGCTGCGCTCGGCGGCGAGCCCGGCGGTGATCGAGCACGAGCGCCGCGAGCGGAAGATCTCGGTGTGGGCGCAGATCGCGCCCGGGCACGACCTGGGCGGCGCGGTGGACGCGCTGCGCGCGAAGCTCGGCGCGCGCCAGCTTCCCCCCGGCTACCGCTACCTCTGGGACGGCATGCAGAAGGAGGAGGCGGAGTCCCGCGCCAACATGGGGCTCGCCCTCGGCATCGCGGTCGTCTTCATCTTCATGGTGCTCGCGAGCCAGTTCGAGTCGCTCGCGCACCCGTTCACGATCATGCTCTCCCTCCCGCTCGCGCTCGTGGGCGCGGCGCTCGCCCTCGCGGTCACCGGCCGCGCCGTCAGCATGGGCTCGCTCATCGGGATCATCCTGCTCATGGGGCTCGTCACGAAGAACGCCATCCTGCTCGTCGACGGCGCCCTGCAGCACATCCGCGACGAGGGCGATCCGCCCGACGAGGCGATGAGGAAGGCGGGCCCGCGGCGGCTCCGCCCCATCCTCATGACGAGCGCGGCCATGGTCCTCGGCATGCTCCCGACCGCGCTCGGGCGCGGCACCGGCAGCGAGTTCCGCTCGCCGATGGCGATCGCCGTCATCGGCGGCGTCGTCACCTCGACCCTGCTCACGCTGTGGGTGGTCCCCGTCGCGTTCGTGTGGGTCGAGCGCCTGCGGCGGTGGCTCGCGCCGCGGCGCGGCGCGCCCCGCCCGGTGCTGGCCCCCGAGCCGGACGCGATTCCGCCCGCCGCCGCGGTCCGGGAGGCGCGGTGAGCGCCGGGGGGGCGGGCGCGCCCGTCGACGCCGCGGCGGGAGGCGCCGCGCCCGCGCCCCGCGGAGCGGACCGCCGCGCCTTCTCGGTGGCCATCTTCTGCCGCAACGGCGGGGCCGTGCTGCTCGTGCGCCACCGGCGGCTCGCGACGTGGCTGCCCGTCGGCGGCGAGATCGAGGCGGGCGAGACGCCGCTCGAGGCCGCGCGGCGCGAGCTGCGCGAGGAGACCGGGCTCGAGGGGCGCTTCCCGGCGGGGCTCGGCGTGGACGGCACGCCGCCCGGGCTCGTCGGCTACGAGGAGCACCTGGCCGGCTCGAAGGGGCTGCACCTGAACTTCGCGTTCGTCGCCGACGTCGCCACCCGCGAGCTCGCGGCGTGCGACGAGTGGGACGGCGCGCGGTGGGTGCGCGCCGAGGACCTCGCCGGGATCTCCTGCCCGGAGAACGTCCGGCAGCTCGCGGCGATCGCGCTCGCGACGCGGGCCGGCTGATCAGCGGCGGAAGAGGGCGAGCTGGGCGGGAGCGGGAGGGACGTCGCCCCGCTTCGCGGGTCGCGGTCGCGGTCGAGGTCGGGGTCGAGGTCGGGGTCGAGGTCGGGGTCGGGGTCGAGGTCGGGGTCGAGGTCGAGGTCGGGGTCGAGGTCGGGGTCGAGGTCGAGGTCGAGGTCGAGTTGGGGGTCGGGGTCGGGGCCCGGCCCGCGGCGCCGGAGAAGACGCTCCTCCCTCCGTACGCCGCGCTCGCCGCCCGCTCGCCCTCCGCGAACGCGTCGAAGCTCGGTCCGCGGGCGCTCGCCTCGAGACGGCGCGACTCGCGGTCGAGCCGGCGGATCGCCTCGAGCCGGTCGTCCTGGCCGAGCCGGGCGCGATCGACGGCGAGACGCAGCACCCGCAGCGTCTCGTCGTACACGCGCAGCGGCACCGGGTAGGGGTGGCCGTCCTTCCCGCCGTGGGCGAGCGAGAAGCGCGCCGGATCGCCGAAGCGGCACGGCGCGCCGTGGATCACCTCCGCCGCCATCGCGAGCGAGAGCACCGTGCGCGCGCCGAGGCCGGGGGTGAGGAGCAGATCGGCGAAGTCGGCGGGCCCGCGCTCGGCGGCCGCGGCGAGCGCGCCGTGCAGGCGGCGCAGCACCACGTCGCCGGCGCGCACGTCGTGGCGCGACGGCAGCGCGAGGTGCGGCGCGCGCTCCGCGAGCCGGCGCACCTCGGCGATCACCCGGTCCGGGCCGCCGCGCACGAGCGCGAGCTGCGCCTCGCGGGAGGGCGCCGCCCTGCGGTCGGTCAGGTTCACGATGGCGCCGCCCGGCCTTCCCTCGATGGCGGCGTGCGGAGCGTCGACGAAGCTCTCGAGCCCCTCGGAGAGCCAGTGGTAGCGCCGCGCCCGCCGCGCGGCGGGATCCATGCCCTGCTGCACCACCGCCCAGCGCCCGTCGGCGGCGACGAAGAAGGCGTGCAGGTAGAGCGCGTACCCGTCCTGCACCGCGGCGCCGTCCACCTTCGCGACGAGCCGGCTCGCGCGAGCGAGCGCGGCCCCGTCGACGCCGGTGCGGTCGCCGAAGGCGGCGAGCTCGTCGGGCGTGCGCCGCGAGTGACGCCCGCGGCCGCCGCACACCTTGAGCCCGAGCTCGCCCTCGAGCGGGGCGAGCCCGCGCTGCAGGGCCCCCACGACGCTCGTCGTGATCCCCGAGGAGTGCCAGTCCATGCCCATCAGCGCGCCGAGCGACTGGAACCAGAACGGATGGGACAGGCGGCGCAGGAGCTCGTCGCGGCCGTACTCGAGCACGACCGCCTCGGCGAGCACGCGACCGAGCCGCGCCATCCGCTCGAAGAGCCAGGGCGGCACCCGGCCGCCGTGGAGCGGCAGGTCGGCGCTGCCCGTCCGCGCCCCGGCCGCGCCTCGCGCGCCCGGGGCAGCTCTCGGCGCGACGCTCATCCCGCCTCCCCGTAGCGGCCGGGAACGCGCGGCGCCACGTGCGCGCCCGCGCCAGCGGTGCGTAGCGTTCCGTCATGGCCCAGCGCGAGAAGCCAGGCGCGGAGGCGTCGACCGCCGCGCCGCTCGTCCCCGAGCACCCCACCCTGCCGTCGCTCCGGCGCGCCGCCGCAGGATGCCGCGCCTGCCCGCTCTGGGAGCGGGGCACCCAGACCGTATTCGGCGAGGGACGCGCCGGGGCCGAGGTGCTCTTCGTCGGCGAGCAGCCGGGCAACGAGGAGGACCTCGCCGGTCATCCCTTCGTGGGTCCCGCCGGGCGCCTGCTCGATCGCGCCCTCGAGGCAGCCGGCATCGATCGGCGCTCGGCCTACGTGACCAACGCGGTGAAGCACTTCAAGTGGGAGGCGCGGGGAAAGCGGCGGATCCACCAGAAGCCGACCGCCGGCGAGGTGCGCGCCTGCTCGCCCTGGCTCGCCGCGGAGATCGCCGCCGTCGCGCCGCGCGCGATCGTGTGCCTCGGCGCCACGGCCTCCCAGGCGCTCCTCGGCCGCGGCTTCAAGGTGAGCGAGCGCCGGGGCGAGGTCCTCTCGAGCCCGCTCGCGCCGATCGCCATGGCGACGGTGCATCCGTCATCGATACTCCGCGCCCCTGACGACGAGACCCGCAGGGCCGAGCTGGCCCGCTTCGTCGAGGACCTCGAGCGGCTCGCGGCCGCGCTGCGCGCGCCGCCGCCGGACGCGGGCGCCCCGCCGCCGCCCTAGCCCTCCAGGTACTTCGACAGGATCGGCCGGAGCCGCTCGCGCGCGCCGGCGGGGATCTTCGACCGGTCCGACCAGATCGCCAACGCGAGCGCGGACTGGCAGGGACAGGGCTTGTCGGCGATCTCGGCGATCCGCGGGACGGCGCGCCGGATGAGCTCGAGCGCGTTCTGCGTCGCCGCCTTCACGTTGCCGAGGATCTCCTCGATGAGCTTCGCCTGGTCGAGGCTCGAGGGGTGCGGCTTCCAGCAGTCGTAGTCCGTGGGGAGCGCGACGAGCGCGTAGCAGATCTCCGCCTCGCGGGCGAGCTTCGCCTCCGGCATGGCGGTCATCCCGATGAGCGAGGCGCCCCAGCTCCGGTGCAGCTCGCTCTCGGCGCGGGTCGAGAACTGCGGCCCCTCCATGCAGACGTAGGTGCCGCCCTGGTGGATCCGCGCCGGGAACCCCGTGCCGGCCTTCGCGAGCACGTTGCGGAGGGTGCTGCAGAACGGGGCGGCGAGCTCGACGTGCACGGCGAGGTCGTCGAAGAAGGTGCCCGCGCGCCGGTGGGTGCGGTCGATGACCTGATCGGGGACGACGAGGTGGCGGGGCGCGACCTCCTCGCGGAGGCTGCCCACGGCGCCCGACGCGAGGATGTGCGTGACGCCGAGCGACTTCAGCGCCCAGACGTTGGCGCGGTACGGGACCGCCGACGGGTTCAGGAGGTGCCCGTCGCCGTGCCGCGAGAGGAGCGCGACGGGGTGGCCGTCGACCTCGGCGAGCGTGATCGGGCCGGAGGGTCGGCCGAAGGGCGTGTCGACCTCGCGGGCCTCGCCGGACCCGAGAGCGCCGAGCGCCTCCCCGAGGCCTGTGCCACCGATGATCCCGACGAGCGCGCGCCCCATCTCGAACCTCCCGTACCGCCCCCCGGGCGGCGAAGGCGCGCAGTCTACAACGAGGGTGCGCGAGGGCGTACCCCCGCGCGCGCCACGGCGGCGAGGCGAGGCCTGAAAAGGCGAACGCCCGCCGGCGAAGACGCCGGCGGGCGTTCAAGAAAAATGCGGCAGCGACCTACTCTCCCACACCGCTTCCGGTGCAGTACCATCGGCTCTGGTGGGCTTAACTACCGTGTTCGGGATGGGAACGGGTGTGACCCCACCGATATAGCCACCGCAAACTTTGAAAGATCGTCGAAGGCAGAAGCCCTCTCACGACCGAACACGAAGGGTAGATGCTGCAAAGAGCTCGCACGGCGGGCCTCGTTGGGCCGTCATCCGTACCGAAGAATCTCGATCTCGGCCTCGAACCCGGTCACCTATGACCTGAGAAGAGGGAGACCAAGCCGCACGCCCGATTAGTACCGGTCAGCTGAGCGCCTCACAGCGCTTACACCTCCGGCCTATCAACCTCGTCGTCTTCGAGGGGGCTTCAGGGGCCTTGCGGCCCGGGAGAAGTCGTCTTGAGGTTGGCTTCCCGCTTAGATGCTTTCAGCGGTTATCCGTTCCGCACATAGCTACCCAGCGATGCCTCTGGCGAGACAACTGGTACACCAGCGGTGCGTCCATCCCGGTCCTCTCGTACTAAGGACAGATCCTCTCACTTCTCCTACGCCCACGGCAGATAGGGACCAAACTGTCTCACGACGTTTTGAACCCAGCTCGCGTACCGCTTTAATTGGCGAACAGCCAAACCCTTGGGACCTGCTCCAGCCCCAGGATGCGATGAGCCGACATCGAGGTGCCAAACCGCGTCGTCGATGTGAACTCTTGGACGCGATAAGCCTGTTATCCCCAGAGTACCTTTTATCCGTTGAGCGATGGCCCTTCCATACAGAACCACCGGATCACTATGACCTGCTTTCGCACCTGCTCGAGCCGTCGCTCTCGCAGTCAAGCTCCCTTATGCCATTGCACTCGACGCCTGGTTTCCAATCAGGCTGAGGGAACCATAGCGCGCCTCCGTTACTTTTTGGGAGGCGACCGCCCCAGTCAAACTACCCACCAGCCATTGTCCCCAACCCCGATAAGGGGTCCAGGTTAGACACCAGAAATCGCCAGGGTGGTATTTCACCGTTGCCTCCCCCCGAGCTAGCGCCCAGGGTTCATAGGCTCCCACCTATCCTACACAAGCAATTCCTAGTGTCAGTGGCAAGTTGTAGTAAAGGTTCATG
>CAVTRR010000008.1:0-237500 GCA_963737085.1 uncultured delta proteobacterium | reverse complement strand
ACCACGGCGGCCGGATCGACGCGCCCCGCGCGCCGCGCGCGCTCGTGCGCGGCGATGGCGTCGAGCGAGGCGAGCGCGTCCTCGAGCTCGTCGTTCAGCACGACGTAGTCGTACGTCGCGAGCCCGCGCGCCACCTCGACGCGCGCGGCGTCGAGCCGCCGCCGGATGACCTCGTCACTGTCGGTCGAACGCCCGCGCAGGCGCCGCTCGAGCTCCGCCACCGTCGGCGGAAGGATGAACACGGTCGCCGCCGCGTCGGGCCAGGCCGCCTTGATCTGCGCGCCGCCCTGCACGTCGATGTCGAACAGCGCGATGCGCCCTGCGCGGAGCGCCTGCTCCACCGTGGCGCGGAGCGTGCCGTAGCGCTGGCCGTGGACCTCCGCCCACTCCGCGAAGGCTCCCTCCTCCACGAGCCGCGCGAAGCGCTCGGCCGCGACGAAGTGGTAGTCCACGCCGTCGCGCTCGGCCCCCCGCGGCGCGCGCGTGGTCGCGGACACGGAGAAGAGGGCGTCGGGGTGCGCGTCGCGGAAGCGGTGCGCGAGGGTGGTCTTGCCCGCGCCGGACGGCGCCGAGAGGACGAGGAGCAGCCCGGGCCGCGCCGGGTCACTCGACATTCTGCACCTGCTCGCGCATCCGCTCGACCTCGGCCTTCGTCGCCACGACGATCGCGGCGATCTCCGCGCTCTGCGCCTTCGAGCCGATGGTGTTCACCTCGCGGTGCATCTCCTGCACGAGGAAGTCGAGCTTGCGGCCGGCCGGCTCGGCGAGGGAGAGGAGCGCGCGCGCCTGGGCGAGGTGGCTGCGCAGGCGCGTGACCTCCTCCGTGACGTCGGTGCGGTCCGCGAGGAGCGCCACCTCCTGCGCGAGGCGCGCGGGATCCAGCGCGACCCCGCGGGTCAGCTCGAGCACCCGCTCCGCGAGCCGCGCGCGGTGGTGCTCCACCACCTGCGGCACGAGCCCCTCCACCCGCGCGACGCTCGCCTCGACGAGGTCGAGCCGCGCCGCGAGGTCGCGGGCGAGCGCCTCGCCCTCGCGCGCGCGCATCTCGGCGAGGGCGTCGAGGGCCGCGCCGAGGCCGCGCCGGACCGCCTCGCGCGCCGCGTCGGCCGTGACCGTCCGCTCCTCGAGCCGCACCACCCCGTCCGCGGCGAGCACGTCGCCGAGCGTGACCGCGCCGGGCAGCCCGAGCCGCACCTGGATCTCGTGGAACGCGCGCGCGTAGGACTCCGCGAGCGCCACGTCCACCCTCGGCGCCAGCCCCGCGCCGGGGCCGGGGCGCCGCACGGCGACCTCGACGCCGCCGCGGGCGAGCCGCTCCTTCACCGCCTTCGCGATCTCGATCTCGAGCGCCGCGAGCTCGCGCGGCAGCCGGACCTTGACCTCGCAGAACTTGTGGTTGACGGAGCGGACCTCGACGTCGAGCTCCTCGCCGCCGGCCGCGCCGTGGCCGGCGCCGAAGCCCGTCATGCTGCGGATCACCGTCGCACCCTCCGCGGGTCCATCGAGTGCGGGGACCGTAGCGTCCGGGGGAGTGAGCGTCAAGGCGGAGCCGCGCCGCCGCACCGAGCGCAGGGGCAGCCGGCTGAGGCTGCCCCGGAGCGAGCAGGGGGCGTGGGGGAGCGCAGGCTCGCGCTGCGAAGCAGTGCGCGAGCCGAGCACTCCCCCACTTAGAAACCCCGCGCCTCGTCGAGCAGCATCACCGGGATGCCGTCGTCGATCCGGAAGGCGAGCCGGCAGGCGAGGCAGCGGATCTCCGCCTCGTCCTCCCGGAACTCGAGCTCGCCCTTGCACCTCGGGCAGGCGAGGATCTCCTTCAGCTCGGGCGCGAGCGCGGTGCGCTTCCCCTCGGGCTTCGTCGTCACGTTCCCTCCCTCCCCTTCCCGAGCCGCTCGATGAGCGCCGAGGTGGAGTGGTCCTTCGGATCGCCGGCCACCGCCACGCGCCCGCCGTAGGCGCGGACCTCGGCCGCCTCGGGGATCGTCTCCGGCGTGTAGTCGGTCCCCTTCACGTGCACGTCGGGCCGGAGCGCGCGGATCACCGGCACGACGTCGCGCGCGTCGAACAGGACGAGGTGATCGACGCAGGAGAGGGCCTCCAGGACCTCGAGCCGCTCGGCCTCGGGCACCACCGGCCGGCCCGGCCCCTTGTTGAGGCGCGTCGAGAGGTCGCTGTTCACGGCGACGACGAGCAGGTCGGCCTCCGCCTTCGCGCCGCGCAGGTAGCGCAGGTGGCCGACGTGGAACAGGTCGAAGACGCCGTTCGCGAGCGCGATCGTCTTGCCCGCGGCGGAGGCCGCGGCGCGCAGCGCGGGCAGCCCCTCGAGCGCGACGCGCTTGGCCGTGCCGGCGCTCACGGCCGGAGCAGCTCCGCCGCGAGCTCGTCGCGCGCCACGGTGGCGGTCCCCGCCTTGCGGACCACGAGCGCGCCCGCCACGTTCGCGAGCCGCGCCGCGGCGACGGCGTCGCCGCCCGCCGCGAGCCCGGCGGCGAACGTCGCCGCCACGGTGTCCCCCGCGCCGGTGACGTCCACGGCCTCCTGCGTGCCGTGCGCGGGCACGTGGACGGGCGGGAGGGCGCGGCGGAACACCGACATGCCGTTCCGCCCCCGCGTGACGAGGAGCACGTCGCAGTCGAGCCGCTTCAGGAGGACCCGCGCCGCCCGCTCGACGCCGCCGGGGCCGGAGAGCGACACGCCCGAGGCGGCCTCCAGCTCCACCTCGTTCGGCTTCGCCATGGTGAGCCCGGCGAACGCGCGCAGGTTGTAGCGCGAGTCGACGCAGACGGGGACGCCGCCGCGCTTCACGCGGCGGAGCGCCTCGATGGCGTCGGGGCCGAGGGCGCCAGACCCGTAGTCGCTCGCGAGGACGGCGCTCGCCCGCCGGCCGAGCTTCTCGAGCGACCGGACGAGGCGGCGCTCGACGGTCTCCGGGAGCGGCGACGCCGGCGAGCGGTCGAGGCGGATCATCTGCTGCCGGCGGGTGGACCTGCCGCCCGCGAGGATGCGGGTCTTCGCCTCCGTCTGGCGCCCGGGCACCCGCACGATCCCGGACACGTCCACGCCGCCCGTCTCCAGCTCGTCGAGGAGCGCCGTCCCGAGCGCGTCGTCACCGACCGCGCCCACGGCCCGGACCCGCACGCCGAGCGCGGCGAGGTTCTGCGCCGCGTTGCCGGCGCCGCCCGCCTTCAGCTCGGAGGACTCGTAGCGGACGACGAGCACCGGCGCCTCGCGCGAGACCCGGTCGGTCTCGCCGTAGACGTACTCGTCCGCGACGAAGTCGCCCACGACGACGACCTCGGCGCGCGGGAACGCGGGCAGGAGATCGGCCAGGGACGCGAGCTCCGGCTCAGTCGGGCGGCGCACGCGGGTTACGTACCGCGCGCCGTCCGCCGGCGTCAACGTCGAGACGGACGCTCGGCTCGCGCCCCCCGACCCCCGCTCGCTCCGGCGCAGCCTCATCCGGCTACGCCTGCGCTCGCCATCGGCTCCGTGGACCTCGGGCTCCGCCCTCGCGCCCCCCCGAACCCCCCGCTCGCTCGAGACGCGTACTCGCGGCGAAGCCGCGCTCGCTGCTGGGGGCCCCCTGGGGGGCCGGCGCAGCCTCATCCGGCTGCGCCGGCGCTCGCCGCCGGCTCCGGGGGACGCGTCTTCCAGCGCCGGTGGAGCCAGTACCACTGCTCCGGGTGGGCGCGGACGTGGCGCTCGAGCCGGTCGTTCAGGTCCTGCATGAAGGCGAGCACGTCCCGCTCGCGGTCGCCGGTGTCGGGGGGATCGAGCGGTCCCTCGAAGACCACGCGGTGCCGGCCGTCGCCGAGCGGGTACGACAGCACGAAGATCACCGCCGCGCCGCTGCGCATCGCGAGGACCGCGGGGGTCGGCGCGGTCGCGGCGGGCACGCCGAAGAAGGTGGGGAAGATGGCGTGGCGGCGCGACTGGTTCTGGTCGATGACGTAGCCGAGGAAGCGGCCCGCCTTGATCGAGCGGACCGCCGCGGCGAGGGTGGACCCCTTCGTCACGACGAGGTCCTCGACCCCCGACCGCCGGCGGAGCGCGCGCCAGAGGTCGTTCGCGCCCGACTTCCCCATCTGCCGGGTGATCATGGTGACGGGGGTGCCGCGGAGCGTGTGGGCGGCGGCCAGCACGTCGAAGTTCCCGTAGTGCCCGGTGGCCGCGATGACCCCCTTCCCGCGCGCGATCGCCTCCTGGAACCGCTCCCACCCGTCGTAGACGAAGATCCGCTCGAGCTCGGCCTTCGGGAGGAACGGGACCCGGACGAAGTCCGGGATCATCCGGCCGAGGTTGCGGTACGTGGCGCGCGCGATGGCGCGCCGCTCCGCCTCGGACTTCTCCGGGAAGGCGAGCCGCAGGTTCTCGAGCACGATGCGGCGGCGGATCCGCAGGTGCCAGACGAGCCCGCCCAGCAGGGCGCCGAGCGCGTACAGCCAGGCGACGGGGATCCGGGCGAAGAGCCGGCCGAGGACGCGCACGGTCAGGGCCTCCTGGCGCGCGCCGCCGAGGTCGGGGTCGCGGTCGCGGTCGAGCGCCCCTTCCCCAGCGCCGCGTCGAGCGCCGCGTCGAGGACGTCCGCCCCCCGCGTCACCTCCGCGTCGATGCGGACCGCCACGAGGCGCGGATCCGCCGCCGCGGCGGGGTCGAGCCGCACCGCGTCCTTCTCGGTCGTCACGACGAGGTCGCAGCGCGCCGCCTCCGCCGCGCGGTGGGCCTCGTCGAGCTCTCCCCTCGAGAAGCGGTGGTGGTCCGGGAAGATCCGCTCGGCGACGATCTCCGCGCCCATGCCCGCGACCGTGCGGCGGAAGCCGCCGGGCCGCGCCACGCCCGCGAGGAGCAGCACGCGCCGGCCCCGCAGGGCGCCCGCGCCGAGGCCGCGGAGGAGCCCGCCGTCCACCACGTCTACGGGGGCGTGGCGCGACTCGACCGGCTCGCGGCCGCTGGCGTCGCGGGCGAGGGCGCGGAGCGCCTCCACCGCCGCCGGCTCCGCCTGGTCCACCCGCGACAGCCACACGAGCCCCGCGCGCGCGAGCGCCGCGCGCGGCTCGCGGTTCGGGCCCGCGGGGAGGAGCCGCCCGTTGCCGAAGGGGCTCGAGGCGTCGAGGACCACCACGTCGAGATCGCGGGCGAGGGCCCGGTGCTGGAAGCCGTCGTCGAGGAGGAGCGCGTCGGCGCCGAGGTCGGCCACGGCGGTCCGCGCCAGCGCCGCGCGCCGGGGGCCGCACAGCACCGCCACGCCGGGCAGGCGGCGGGCGACGAGCACCGGCTCGTCGCCGCCCTCGGCCGCGTCGAGCGCCACCCGGGCGCCGTCCGACACGATCCGGGCGTCGGTCCGCGTCGCGCCGTAGCCGCGCGAGAGCACGGCGACACGGCGCCCGCGGGCGAGCAGGCGCCGGGCGACGGCCATGGCCACCGGGGTCTTGCCCGCGCCGCCGACCGCGAGGTTCCCGATCGACACCACCGGGACCCCGGCGCGCTCCACCGGGAGCACCCCGCGCGCGTAGAGCGCGCCCCGCAGCGCCGCGCCGGCCCTGAAGAGGACCTCGGCGGCGCGGAGCGGCGGCAGCGCCAGCGCGCCGGCGAGGCCGGGCGCGGGCGACCACCAGATCCGCTCGACGAGCGTCATCGCCGCAGCATCTCGCGCGCCGCCGCGAGCACCGCCTCCGGCGCGAGGTCGGCGAGGCACCGGTGGTGGCCCTCGGGGCAGTAGTCGCCGCCGTGGTTCGAGCACGGCGCGCAGGAGAGGCCGAGATCGAGGGCGCGGCCGGGCGCGGGCGGCCCCCAGCGCGCGGTGGAGGTCGGGCCGAAGAGCGCCAGCACCGGCGTCCCGACGGCGGTGGCGAGGTGGACCGGCCCCGAGTCGCACGCGACGAGGAGCTGCACGCGGGCGATCGCCGCCGCGAGCGCGTCGATGGGGAGGAAGGACAGGTCCGCCGCCACCGGGGCGCGCGCGGCGGCGCGGAACGCCGCGAACGCGTCGCGATCGGCGGGGCCGCCGCACAGGACGATCCCGAACCCCTCCGCGGCGAGCGCGTCGGCCACCGCCGCGAACCGCTCCGCGGGCCAGCGCTTCGTCCCCCACCGCGCGCCGGGCGCGATGGCCACCGCCGGCGGCTCCACCCCCTGCAGCGCGTCGGCGGCGAGCGCGCGCGCCTGCGGCGAGAGGCTCACCTTCGTCGGGCCGGGCTGCTCGACGCCGAAGGGCGCGAGCAGCTCGGCGTAGAGCCGCGTCTGGTGCGCCCGGACGAGCGGCGGGTCCGAGCCGAAGAGCGAGAGGACCGCGCGCGCCGCGGTGCGCCGGCGGAACGCGGTGCGCAGCGGGGCGGCGGAGCGCGCCACCACCGCGCTGCGGACCTTGTTCTGCAGGTCGATGGCGAGGTCGAAGCGGCCGCGCAGGCGGGCCGCGACGCCCAGGGCGCCGTTCGGCCCGTCGTGCGCGAGGCGGTGCACCTCGGCGATCTCGGGGAGCCCCTCGAGCAGGGGCGCGTAGAGCGCGTCCGTGACCCACTCGATGCGGGCCCGCGGGTACCGGGCGCGCAGCGGCTCGAGGATGCTCGTGGCGAGCACCACGTCGCCGAGGGCGCTGTAGCGGACGACGAGGATGTTGGCCGGGTCCGTCATGGCAGGTTCACGCGGCCGCCTTCCCGCGGGGGAGCATCGCCAGCATGTGATCGACGTTGCGGGCGCTCGCGCCGCGGATGGCGCCGACGGAGCTGCGCGCCAGGGCCCCGAGCTCCTCGATCTGGTCGGGGCGCGACAGGAGCTCGTCCGCCACCTTGAGGAGCTGATCCGGCGTGCCGACCTGCAGGCCGCCGCGCCCCTGCAGCACCTGCACCGAGTCCTTGAAGTTCTCCATGTGCGGCCCGAAGAGCACGGGCCGGCCCTGCGCCGCCGGCTCGAGCACGTTCTGCCCGCCGCGCCGCACGAAGCTCCCGCCGACGAAGACGAGCGTGGCGAGGCGGTAGGCCACCGCGAGCTCGCCGATGGTGTCGAGGATCGTGACCTCCGCGCGCCCGGCGCGGGCGCCGGCGCTCCGCAGGCGCGCCGTGAGGCCGAGCTCGGCCGCCAGCGCCGCGATCCGGCCGGCGCGCTCCACGTAGCGCGGCGCGACGACGAGCTGCAGCCCCGCGTGGCGCGCCCGCAGCCGCGCGTAGACGTCCAGGAGCAGCTCCTCCTCGCCCTCGTGGGTCGAGCCGGCCATGAGCACCGGCGCGCGCGGGTCGAGCCCCATCTCGGCGCGCAGCGCCTCCTCGCGCCCCTGCCCGCCGTCGAGCACCAGCGCGTCGAACTTGGTGTTGCCGGTCACCCAGACGCGGTCCGGCGCTGCGCCGAGGGCCAGCACGCGCTCGGCCTCCTCGTCGGAGCGCATGAGGAAGCAGTCGATGCGCCGGAGCGGGTTCGAGATGGCGCGGAAGAGCGCCCGGTAGCGCGACATCTTCGCGGGGTTGAAGCGGCCGTTCGTGATCGCGATGCGCACGCCCGCCTTGCGGGCGGCGCGGATGAGGTTCGGCCAGATCTCCGTGTACTCGAGGACGAGGAGGTCGGGGCGCAGCGCCGCCACGGCCCGGCGCGTGGCGCCGAAGAGGTCGTAGGGGGCGTACAGGATGACGTCGGCCTCGGCGAGCTTCTTGCGGGCCATCGCGAGGCCGCTGTTCGTGATGGTCGTCACGATGATGCACGAGCCCGGCAGGCGCGCCTTCAGCTCCTTCATCATGGGCTGCAGGGAGAGGAGGTCTCCCGCGCTCGCCCCGTGCAGCCAGATGCGGGGGGTGCCGCGGCCCAGGTCGGCGGCGCTCCCGTACAGCCCGAGCCTGAACGCGATGCCGTGCCGGAGCTTCGGGTGGGTGAGGAGCACCGGCAGGCCGACGAGGAAGAGCGCGTAGCTCGCGATGGCGTAGAGGAGGTGCACGGGGGGGGGCGGGCTCCTCGCGCTTCTTACTCGATCCCGACCGGGTTGGTGAAGATCCACGCCCGTCCGTCCCAGGTGCCCTCGACCCGGTAGTCGCCCGCCCGGCACCCCTCCGCCCCGCACGCGAGGCGGACCACCGCGCGCCCGGCGTGCGCCGCCGGGGCCGCCTGCGCGATCGGCGCGCCGTCGCGCAGGAGCGTGAACCGCGCGCGCGAGAGGTCGGGCGCCTCGACCGAGAGCTCGAAGGCGGCGGCGTCGCCCGGGGCCCGCGACAGCGAGACCCCGCCGGCCGGCGCGACCGCGTCGAGCACGCACGCGGCCCGCCCGTCGAGGAGCGCCGCCGACACCGCGCGCGCGTCGGCGGCGGCGTCGCCCGTGAGGGCGACGGGGAGGTGCATGGAGAACGCCTCGAACGCGGCGCGGTAGCTCGGGTAGCCGTGCGCGTCGACGGAGCACAGGAGCACCCGGGCCGGCGCGCGCGCGCCCTCGGCGCGCGCCGCCCGGAGCTCCGCGTCGAAGCGCGCCCGCTCGTCCCCGACGTCGTCGGCGAGGGCGAGCACCGCGCGGGCGCGGTCCCAGGGCAGGAGCGCCGCCGCCACCCCCGCCTTGCCCCAGTCGTGGCCGTGGACGAGCGCGTGCCAGGCCGTGTCGTTCGACACGATCTCGAAGCCCCGCCAGGGCCCCGTGCCCCACCCGGAGAAGGGGCGGCGCGGGTGGAGCGGGTGGGCGAGCACGGCCTCGCCGCCGAGCGCCGCGATGGCGCCGAGGGGATCGCCCTCGCGCTCGGCCGCGGTGAGCGGGCGCGCGACGCCGAGCGCGACGACGTGGCCGTAGCGGGTGGAGGCCTCGACGCCCTCCACGACCAGCACGCCGTCGTGGTAGCCCTCCACGTCGCCGGTCCGCACGTTGTGGTCCGTGACCACGACGAACTGGAGCCCCGCGTCCCGGGCCGCCGCCACCACCTCGGCGAGCGTGCCGCGGCCGTCGCTGCGCGTCGTGTGGACGTGCCAGGCGCCGCGCACCTCGCCGCGCGGAGGGGCGGCCCGCGGCGCCCGCTCGGCGCGCACGACGAGGCCGAAGAGCAGGTAGGCGCCGGCGAGCACGGCGGCGCCGAGCGCGACGCGCTTCCTCAGGATTCCCTCCGGGCGGGGGCCTCGGCGGCGCGGCGCGGGAGGGCGGCCCGCGCGCGGCGGTGGCGCCGTCGGGATCGGGGGGTGACGGACAAGACCCCGGCATCCTATGCCAGATTGGCGCCGGGAGGCAGGGCCGCCGCCGCCGGCGGGCGGCGTCCGGCGAGCCCCGCGGGCGTCACTCCTCGACGCCCTTCACCTTCCCCTCGGCGCGCCGCTTCTCGATGATCTTCTGGGCGATGTGCGGCGGCACGGGGTCGTAGTGCGACGGCTCCATGGTGAAGTAGCCGACGCCCTGGGTGAGCGAGCGCAGGTCGGCGTCGTAGGTCATCGCCTCGGCGTGCGGGCAGAGCGCGCGCACGAGGACGCCGCGGGCGAGCGGCTCCATGCCCTGCACCTTCGCGCGGCGGCTGTTCAGGTCGCCCATCACCGCGCCCACGTACTCCTCGGGCACCCGCACCTCGAGCTTCATGATGGGCTCGAGCAGGATGGGGCGCGCCTCCTGCATCGCCTTCTTGAAGGCCATGGAGCCCGCGACCTGGAACGCCATGTCGGAGCTGTCCACGTCGTGGTAGGTGCCGAAGACCAGCTTCGCCTTGAAGTCCACGACCGGGTAGCCGGCGAGCGGCCCCGCCCCGAGCGCGCCGCGGATGCCCTTCTCCACCGACGGGATGAACTGCCGGGGGATGGCGCCACCCACGATGGCGTCCTCGAACTCGAACCCCTCGCCGCGCGCCTTCGGGTGGAGCTCGACGTGGGCGTCGCCGTACTGGCCGTGCCCGCCGGTCTGGCGCTTGAACTTGCCCTGCGCCTTGGACGAGGCGGTGATGGTCTCGAGGTAGGCGGGCGACGGCGGCGCGAGCGTGACCTCGATCCCGTGCTTGCGCTTCACGCGCTCGACGGTGACGTCGATGTGCGCCTGGCCCATCCCCTGGAGCAGCATCTCGCCGGTGTCGGGCGAGCGCGTGAGCTCGAGCGAGGGGTCCTCCTCGATGAGCTTGTGCAGCGCGGCGGCGGCCTTGTCGTCGCCGGTCTTCGCGTGGACCGCGTAGGAGACCGGCCGCGTGTGCTGCGCGAACTCCGGCAGCACCACCGGCGCGTCGCGATCGCAGAGCGTGTCCCCCGTGCGCGCGTCCTTGAGCTTCATGAGCACGACGAACTCGCCGGGACCCGCCTCCTTCACCTCCGAGGTCTGCGCGCCGTCCGTCCGGTGGAAGTGCGCGACGCGCTCCTCCGTCCGGGTCCGGGGGTTCATGAGGGTGGCGTCGGGGCGGAGCGTGCCGGAGAGGACGCGGGCGTAGTCGATGCGGCCGGCGAAGTGGTCGATGGTGGTCTTGAAGACCTGGGCGCAGAACGGCGCGTCGGGCGCGGCGCTGCGGAGCGTCTCCCGGCCGGAGAGGTCCTTCCCCTTCACCTCGCGCCGCTCCGGGCCCGGGAAGATCCGCACGGCGAGGTCGAGCAGCTCGCGGATGCCGGCCCCGGTCTTCGCGTTGGCCATCGCGACGGGCAGGAACTTCTGGGCGGCCGCGCCGGCGGCGAGGCCGCGGACGACCTCGTCCTCGGTGAGCGCGCCGCCCTCGAGGTACTTGCCGAGCAGCTCGTCGTCGGACTCGGCCGCCGCCTCGACGAGCGCGGTCCGCAGCCGGTCCGCCTCGGCCTTCGCCTCGGCGGGGACGTCGGCCTCGGTCCAGCGGCCGAACGCCTTGGGGTCCGGGACGTGCGCCTTCATCGCGAGGAGGTCGACGAGGCCGCCGGGCTTCCCGGCGCCGCCGAGGGGAAGCTGGATCGGGACGGGCTTCACCTTGAGCGACGCCTCGACCTCGGCGAGCGCCTTGCCGAAGTCCGCCTGCTCGTCGTCGAGGCGGGTCACGACCGCGACGGCCGGGCGCCCGGACTCCGCGAGCACGTCGTAGGGCCGCTCGGCGCGGTTGTGCGCCCCGTCGACCGCCGAGATGGCGAGGAAGGCGCCGTCCGTGACCTGCAGCGCCCACTCGACCTCGGTGAGGAAGGCGGCGAACCCCGGACAGTCGAGGACGTGGAACGAGCGCCCGCCCTCCTCGAAGCTCTCCGGGTGGAGCGACAGCGTGAAGTTGCGCTTCTTCTCCTCCGGCTCGGCGTCGAGGCGCGAGGTCGAGCCCTCGGGCGACGCCTTCCTGGCGTCGGCGACGCGGAGCAGCGCCTCGACGAGCGCCGTCTTCCCGGCGCCGTCGGCGCCCAGGATGGAGAAGGTGCGGATCACGCTGGGGCTGGCCATGGGGGTCGTCTCCGGGGGGCCTGAGGTGCCCGTAGAATGCAACGGGAGGGCCCGCCCGCGCCACGGCTTCTTTCGGGGGCGGCGAAGCTACCCACGCCCGAACAGGCGCGGCAGCCCCTCGCCGAGGCCGTCCAGGATGAACTGGATGGCGATCGCGACGAGCAGCAGGCCGGCGGCGCGCTCGAGGATGGCGAGGCCGGTGCGGCCGAGGACGCGCTCGGTGCGGGCGGCGCCCGCGAGGATGAGGTAGCAGGCGGCCGCCGTCACCACGATCGCGCCCAGGACCGGCAGGGCGTGCCACCACGGCCCCGCCCGCGCCCGCGACATGAGCACGATGACGGTGGCGATGGAGCCCGGGCCTGCGAGGAGCGGCATGCCGAGCGGCACGATGGCCGCGTCCTCCTTGCCCGCCCCCGCCTCCACCTCGCCCTCGGTGATGCGCGTCCGCGAGGGCTGGGTGCGGATCATGTCGAGGGCGAGGAGCAGGAGGACGACGCCGCCCGCGATCTTGAAGGCGCCGAGGCTGATCCCGAGGACCCTGAAGATCGCGGCGCCGGCGAGGGCGAAGGTGGCGAGGACGATCGCGGCGGTGACGGAGGCCCGCAGCGCGATCTCCCGCCGCTTCTCCACCGGATCCTCCCGCGTGATCGCGAGGAAGAAGGGGATCGCGGCGAACGGGTCGACGACGAAGAAGATCGCCGAGAGCGAGACGAGGGAGAGGCTGAGGATCTCGCCGACCATTCCGGCCGAGCCTACCCCGCGCCCCGGGCGGCGGCCACGGGAACTACGTGGCGCGCCCGGGCCGGGCGGAGGCGCCCCGCGCGAAGGCCGAGAAGCGCATGGACCAGACCTTGCGCATCGCCTCGAGGACGATGCGCCGCGACATCTTGGACTGCCCCACGCGCCGGTCGGAGAAGACGATCGGCACCTCCACGACGCGGAAGCCGCGCCGGAGCGCCCGGTAGGTGAGCTCGATCTGGAAGGCGTACCCGGAGCACTCCACGCCCGCGAGGTCGATCGCCTCGAGCACCTCCCGCCGGAAGCACTTGAAGCCGCCGGTGAGGTCCCGGATGGACACGCCGAGGATGGCGCGCGCGTAGGCGCTGCCCCCCCGCGAGATGAGCCGCCGGCCGAGCCCCCAGTTCACCGTGCCGCCCCCCGGCACGTAGCGGGAGCCGAGCACGAGGTCGGCGCCCTCCGCCGCGGCGAGGAGCGTCGGCAGGTAGCCCGGGTCGTGCGAGAAGTCGGCGTCCATCTCGAGGACGAGCCCGTAGCCGCGCTCGAGCGCCCAGGCGAAGCCCGCGAGGTAGGCGCGCCCCAGGCCCTGCTTCGCGGCGCGGTGCAGCACGTGGACGCGCGGGTCGCGCGCGGCGAGCTCGTCGGCGAGCCGCCCCGTGCCGTCGGGGGAGTCGTCGTCCACGACGAGGACGTCCACCTCCGGCGCCGCCGCGTGGATCCCCGCCACGATGGGCGCGAGGTTCTCGCGCTCGTCGTAAGTGGGCACGCACACGAGCGCGCGGCGCCCTCCCCCGGCCCCGGTCATCCCATCACCCGCGCCACCTCTTCGGCGACCCGCCTCGCCGCCCCCGGCTCGCCGAGGGACGCGCGCACCTCGCGCAGCCCCGCGAGCTGGGTCTCGCGGGCGACGCGGTCGGAGAGCAGCCGCTCCACCTCGGCGGCCATGCGCGCCGGGCTCGCCTCGCCCTGCAGGAGCTCCGGGACGATCCCCCGCCCCGCGAGGACGTTCACGAGCGCGAAGTGGGCGATGCGCACGAGCATGCGGGCCACCGCGTAGGTGAGCCAGGACATCTTGTAGACGACCACCATGGGCCGGAGCATCAGGGCCGTCTCGAGCGTGGAGGTCCCGCTCTTCACGAGGGCGGCGTCGCTCGCGCCCACCACCTCCTCGGTGTGGCCGTCCACGAGCTTCACCTCGAGCGTCCGGCGCGCGGCGACGTAGGGCTCGAGCTCCGCCCGCGTCAGGGTCGGCGCCACCGGCACGACGAACTGCACGTCCGGGTGGACCGCGCGGATCCGCTCGGCCGCGTCGAGCATCGCGGGGAAGATCCGCCTGAGCTCGCTCGAGCGGCTGCCCGGCACGAGCGCGACGGTGGTCCGCGCGGCGGGGAGCTCGAGCTCGGCGCGGTAGCGCTCGGCGGACTCGGGGGCGGGGCGCTCGGCGAAGGGGTGGCCGACGAAGCGCGCCGAGACGCCGGTGCCCTCGTAGAAGCGCTCCTCGAAGGGGAGGATGCAGAGCATGCGATCCACCACCTTCGCGATCTTCCTCGCCCGCCCGCGGCGCCAGGCCCAGATCGTCGGCGAGACGTAGTAGACGACCGGGATCCCGAGCTTCTTGAGCTTCGCCGCGAGGCGCAGGTTGAAGTCGGGCAGGTCGACGAGGAGCGCCGCCCGCGGGCGCCGCGAGGCCGCCGCGCGGGCGAGGGCGCGCAGGATGCCGAGGATGCGGGGGATGCGCGGCAGCACCTCGGCGAGCCCCATCACCGAGATCTCCTCGGCCGGGGCGAGCGCCTCGAGCCCCGCCGCGCGGAGCCGCGGGCCGCCGACGCCGAAGGCGCGCACGCCGGGGCGGAGCCGCGCGAGCTCCTCGAGGGCGCGCGCGGCGTGGAGGTCGGCGCTCGCCTCGCCGGCGACGATCAGGATCTCCTCGGGCACCCGGACGGATATAGCACGCGCGGGGATCGCGGTATCATCGGCGGCCGTGAAGCTCTTCGCCCCGAAGAAGCCCCCCACCCGCTCCGAGATCGTCGCCGCCGCCGACCGCGCGCGGGCGAGGGGCAGCGTCCGCAAGGCGGTCGCGGGCTACCGGAAGGCGCTCGAGTCCGACCCGTCGGACCCGGCGGTGAACGTGAAGCTCGCCCCGCTCCTCGCGAAGCTCGGGGACGCCGAGGGCGGGGCCCGCTGCTTCAGGAACGCAGCGAAGCGCCACCTCGACGCGGGCTTCTCCGACCGCGCCGCCGCGGTGAACCTCACGGCGTCGGGGGTCTTCCCGCTCGATCCGGCGTTCCGCCTGGAGGTCGCCCGCCTGAACGTCGCGCGCGGCCGCCGGCAGGACGCGGTGGCGACGCTCCTCGACGGCGGCCGCCGGCAGGCGCGCGCGCGGCGGCCGGACGTCGCGGGCAAGCTCTTCTCCCGCGCCCTCGAGATCGAGCCCTGGCACCTCGAGACCTGCCTCGCCCTCGTGCCGCTCATCGCCCGCAGCGGGCAGGACCGCCCGGCGCGGCAGCTCGTGGAGGGCCTCCTCGGGCGCACCCGCGGCCGGGCGCGCCACCGGGTGCGCTGGCTCGCGTTCCGCCTGTGGCCGGGGCCGGGGACGTTCTGGCGCTGGCTGGCGCGGCGCTGACGGACCGCGCCTACCCCTGCCCGGCCGCCACCAGGATCCAGCGCAGCGAGAGGCCGCCCACGAGCACGAGCGCCGGCGCCACCCACGTCGCGCGGAGGTGCAGCCGCGCCTCGAGGGCCTCGAGGAGCGCCGGCACGGCGAGGCCGCCGATCACGACGAGCGCCCAGAACTGCGCGGTGAAGCGCCCGCCGAGGAGGAGCGCGGCGGCGCCCTGGCCCTGCCGGCCGCCCGCCGCGAGCCCGACGAGGAAGAGCGCGAGCAGCGCGACCTCGAGGCCGATGGCGAGGAGGTCCCAGCGTGCGAGGAAGTGGCGCTCCTCAGCCGTCACCCGGAACAGCATGAGGAGCGCCGCCCCGGTCGACAGCCCCGAGACGAGGAAGAGCGGGCCGAGCAGCGCGGAGCCCCACAGCGCGCGGGCGCCGAGCGTGGAGAGGAGGATGCCGGTGTAGACGCCGAGCGCGATCCCCGCGCCGACGGCCCAGCGGCGCAGCCCCGCCTCGCGCGGCGCCGCGAAGGCGCGGAGGCGGCGGACGAGGTCGCCGAGCTTCCCCGCTCGCGCGGCCAGCCACTCCGCCTGGTCGGGCGCGAGCGCCGCGAGCCCCTGGAGGATCGTGACGGGATAGACCACGAGGAGGATCCACGCGCCCCAGGACATCGGGCTCGTCCAGCGGAAGGCGAGGTAGAAGCGCCAGACGTGCAGCTTGTTCGCGAGGTCGAGGAACAGCGCCCCCATGCCCAGGGAGACGAGCACCGGCGCGACGAAGGGGAGCCAGCGCGCGGCGCGGGAGCGCTCGGGCCGCCCCGCCATGAGCGCGGTGAGGATCATCGCGCCGGCGGCCATGCCGCCGAGGAAGAGGTACACCGGGATCTCCCAGCCCCACACGTGGAGCTGGGGATCGACGAACCGGCTGTGCCGGGAGATGTCGAGCTCGTTCATGGTGGTCTCCGTTCCTACCCGCTGCAGCCGCCGCCGCCCGCCTTGCGCTTCACCGGCGCGCCGCCGGCCGGGGCCGCCGGAGGCGGCGGCGCCTTCGCGCCGGTCACCGCCGCGTGGATCCCGGCGCGGAGCCGGTACGCCTCGAGCTCCGCGGGCGCGGCGCCCGGCTGCGGCGGCTCGGGCGAGGCGAGCGCGTAGCTCCGCCAGCCCTCGAAGCCGCCGCGGAGCGCGAGCACGCGGCCGCGGTAGGCGCGGACCTCGGGGGGCAGCTCGGCGAGCTCGCCCTCCGCGACGACCACGAGGTCACGGGCCGGGGCGACGTCGCCGAGGTAGAGCCCCGCGAGCGCCTCCGGCGGCGTGCACTCCGCGGCGGGCACGCGCTGCGCGGCGCACTTCTCCATGGCGCGCACGTCGAGGACGCGGACCTTCCAGGGCTCGTCGATGACGCGCCGGGCGAGCTCGGCGGCGCCGATGGTCGCCGGCGCCGCGGGCACCGCCGCGGACCGGGCCGGCACGGCGAGGGTCGCGGCCGCCACGGCCCCGAACGCGCCGAGCCCGGCCCAGACGAACCGCCGCCCGCGGCCGGGCGCCGGGATCGCCGCGGGCGCCCGGGCGAGCTTGCGCTCGACCGTCTCGCCGACGAGGAAGGCGCCGAAGGCGACCACGACGATCGCCACGGCGACCACCGCCGGCGGCACGCGCAGGAGGTCGTACAGGTAGTACTGGCCGAGGTTCCCGCTCTGGTGGAACGCCTTGAACGGCGCGCGGAACTCGAGCTCCGTCCACACGAGCTGACCCACCATCACGCCGCCGTACGCGACCACCGCGTCGAGCTTGCCGGAGGCGATCCCGACGATCGAGGTGCCCGGGCAGTAGCCCGAGAGGATGATGCCCACCCCGATGAGGAGGCCGCCGGCGATCATGGGCCAGAGGAACGTGGGGCTCGCGACGGCGTCGCCCAGCGCCCTCAGGTCGAGCGCGCCGATCCCGTCGATGATGGTGACGCCGAGGATCGCGGTGACGATCGCGGTGAACATCACCTTCAGCATCACCATCTCGGTCCCGTAGAACTGCGCGGCGAGCTTGCGGGCGTTCCCGAACCCGGCGCGCTCGAGGACGAAGCCGAAGCCGAAGCCGACGCCGACGCCGGCCACCATCGCCAGCTCTCGGCTCGACGCGATGGCCTGGATGGGGAAGATCATCGCCACTCCCTCCTCACGAACCAGGCGGCCCCGTAGCCGCCCGCGAAGATCGCGAACATGAAGACCCAGCTGCCGACGGAGAGGAGCCCACCGCCCGTGAGCGCCTGGCCCGACGCGCAGCCGCGCGCGAGCCGGGCGCCGACCCCGAGGAGCACGCCGCCCGCGAGCGCGAGGGCGAGCCTCAGGCCGACGCTCGCCGTGGGGCCGCGCACCACGCCGTGGGCGAGGCGGCCCGAGGTGTACGCCGCCACGGTGCCCCCGAGGAAGGTGCCGATGAGCACGTAGATGAAGTAGTTGTCGAGCGGGTGACCGTCGGCGCCGAGGTGCGCGAGCGGCGGCGTGTGCGCGACGTGGGCCGGCGAGAGCGCGCCCAGGACGACGCTGTCGATCCGGAGCGCGGGGCCCGACGCGCCGAGGCCCTTTCCGACGAACAGGTACGCGCCGAGCAGGACGAGGCCCAGCGCCACGCCCGCGGCGTACGAGTTCCAGTACTTCTCGGGATTCCGCTGCATGGCTCTCTCCTAGACGAGGAAGAAGACGTTCGGCTCGGTGCCGGCCTCGGGCTTCACCACCTCGTGGCGGCGCGCCGCGAGGAGCCGCGAGACGGGGCTCTCGGGGTCGTTCCGGTCGCCGAAGGTGAGCGACCGCGTCGGGCAGACCTCGACGCAGGCGGTGGGCTCGCCCCGCTCGACCCGGTGCATGCAGAAGGTGCACTTGTCGACGTGCCCGTCCGGGTGGACGTAGCGCGCGCCGTAGGGGCACGACGCCATGCACGCCTTGCAGCCCGTGCACTTCGCCCGGTTCACGAGCACCACCCCGCCCGGCCCGTAGTGCGAGGCGCCGGTGGGGCAGGAGGCGACGCAGGGCGAGTCGGAGCACTGGTTGCAGCGCTCCGAGCGGATCTGCATGGCGAGGTCGGGGAAGGTCCCCCACACCTCCTGCACGATCCAGTCGCGGAAGCCGCCCTCCGGGAGGGCGTTCTCGGTCTTGCAGGCGATGACGCAGGCGTTGCAGCCCACGCAGCGCCGGGTGTCCACCGCCATCGCGTAACGCTGGGTGAGAGCCATCTCAGGCGGCCTCCTCGGCGCGCTCGATGCGCACGACGAAGTTCACGTTCATGCCGGTGCCGCCCATGATCGGGTCGACCTTGTAGCGGGTGGTGAGGGACGCGTCGGAGGCGCCGCGCCCGAAGGCGTAGCGCTGGCGGCGGGCGGTCTGGCCCCAGCCGTGGACCATGTAGACGCAGTCGCCGCGGATGCGCTGGGTGAGCTTCGCGCGCACCGGCGTGGAGCGCGCCCCGTCCTGGTTCACGAGCACGACCCGCTCGCCGTTCGCGAGCGGCCGCGCCTCGAAGCCGGGGAGGGAGAGCGCCGCGTCGGCGTTGATCCAGACCTCGTTCTCGGGGAACGGCTCGGCGAGGAGCCGGTTGTTGGTGGTGCGGCCGAAGGTGTGGAGCGGCGCGCGGCCGGAGAGGAGCCGGAAGGAGCCGGCGGGCCCCTCCTCCTGCGGCGTGTACTCCGGCAGCGGGTGGAAGCCGAGCCCCTTCAGCTCCTTCGAGAAGAGCTGGATCTTGCCGCTCTCGTTGGCCGTCGCGACCGGCGCGCCCTCCTCCTCGCAGGTCGCGATGGGCTTGCCGAGGAGGACGCCCTTCGCCGCGAGCTCCTCGTAGGAGAGGCCGCCCTTCGCGAGGCGGGTCCGGACGTACTCCTTCGCGTCCTTCCACGGGAACCAGGCGCCGAGGCCGACGCGGCTCGCGAGCTCCTTCGCGATCCACCAGCCGGGCTTCGTGTCGTACATGGGCTCGACCGCCGCCTGGCGGAACGCCACGAACGGCTGCTTGTACGCGGGGGCGGAGACGTCGTCGTCGCGCTCGAGGTAGGTCGCCTCGGGGAGGACCACGTCGGCCCAGCCGGCGATCTCGGCGGGCAGCACGTCCACCGCCACCATGAAGTCGAGGTGCTGGATCTTCTCGACGAGCTCCTGCCGCGCGGGCATGGCCTGCATGAGGTTGCAGCCGTAGACGATCCAGGCCTTGAGGTCGTAGAGCGCGTGGCCCGGCTTCGTCGCGTCGCACAGGCCGCTCGCGAGCACCTCGGTGGCGAGCGGGTAGCCGCCGTTCTTCGGCTTGTCGGCGGTCTGCGCCCCGCCGTGGTGGGGCAGGTCGGCGGGGAGCGGGTACGCGGGGACCGGGAACTTCCCGGTGACGAGGTAGCCGCCGCGGCGGCCCCAGCTCCCGAGCAGCGCGGCGAGGATCGCCATGGCGCGCTCGCGCTGCGTGTCGTCGCCGTACCAGACGGTGTGGCGGCCCGGGTGGACGAGCGAGGCGGGGCGCGCCCCGCCGATGAAGCGCGCCGAGGCGCGGATGAGGTCGGGCTTGATGCCGGTGATCGGCCAGGCCCACTCCGGCGTCTTGTCGGCGACGTGCTTCGCGAGCTCCTCGAACCCCTCGGTGTGCTTCTCGACGTACTCGGCGTCGTAGAGCTTCTCCGTGACGAGCACGTTCATCCACGCGAGGAGGAGCGCGATGTCCGTGCCCGGCTTCACCGGCAGCCAGTACTTCGCCTTCCCGGCGGCGACGGAGAAGCGCGGGTCCACGACCACCAGGCCGGCGCCCTTGCCGATCGCCTCGGCGAGCTCCTGCACCTGGGTGTTGTGCATGTTCTCGCCGAGGTGCGAGCCGATGAGCGTGATGCAGCGCGCGTTGGCGATGTCGATGGGCTCGGGCGAGCCGAGCGGCGTGCCGTAGGTGACGGTGAAGGCCGCCTCGCGCGGGCCGCGGCACTGGGCGTACGAGGGGGCGCCGATGTTGGGCGAGCCCCACGCCTTCATGAAGTGCTTGAACCAGACGCCGCCCGAGCCGTGGGTGAAGAGCGCCACCGCCTCGGGGCCGTGCTTCCGGCTCACGTCCTCGAGCCGGGCCGCCACCTCGTTCAGCGCGGCGTCCCAGCTGACCTCCTCGAAGACGTCCTCTCCCCGCTTCGCGCGTCGCACGAGCGGGCGCTTCAGCCGGTCGGGGTCGTAGAGCTGCCCGGTGGCCCCGGCGCCGCGCGGGCAGAGCATGCCGCGGGAGAGCGGGTGGGCGGGGTTGCCGGTGATCTTGGTGACCCGCCCGTCCTTCACGTGGGCGAGGACGCCGCAGCCCCAGAAGCAGAGCTCGCAGTAGCTCGCGACGACGCGCTCGCCCCGGGTGCCCGGGTCGGGGACCGGGTCGCGGTCGAGGCCCCACCAGCGCGTGGCGAGCCCGGAGCCGAACGCTGCGCCACCGGCCCCGGCGGCCCCGATCTGGATGAACTTCCTGCGGGTGAGCTCCATGTCCTCTCCTCGCGCGACCCCGCCCGGGTCAGCGCTCGCACTTCTCCATGCAGCAGACGAGGTCCTTGAGCGCCGGCTCGGCCAGCCGGTACCACGCGAACCCGCCGTCGCGCGTCGCGGCGACGAGCCCGTGGCCCCGCAGGATGCGGAGCTGCTGCGACACGATCGGCTGCGGGACGGCGAGCCGCTCGGCGAGGCCGTTCACGTGCGCCTCCCCGGCGCAGAGCGTCGCGACGATGCGGAGCCGCAGCGGGTGGGCGACCGCCTTCAGGACCTCCGCGATGTGCTCGGCGCGCGCGCCGGTGACCGATCCCTTCATGTCGCCACCTAGCTAGATTGCTATGTCGCGACATCCCGCATGCATGGGACGGACCGTGCGGCCGGCGGCGCGCCGCCGGCCGTGCGCGCCCCCGCGAGCGCCGCAAACCCCCGGAACGGCGGGCCTGCGCGCCGTCGCGCACCCGCAGCGCTTGCGCGGCGGCCCCCGGGGCGACGGCCGGCACGCGAAAGCTGCGCGCCGCTGGGTGCGGGATCTGACGCGACGGTGGGTGAAGTGCCCCTACACGCGGCGGGGCGGCCGCGCGGTCACTCGGCGCACCGCTCCATGCAGCGGACGAGGCCCCGCAGGTTCTGCTCGACCAGCCGGTAGCGGGCGAAGCCCTTCGCCCGGGACGCGGCCACGAGGCCGTGGCTGCGGAGGATGCGGAGCTGCTGCGACACGATGGCCTGGCTCGCCCCGACCTTGTCGGCGAGGGCGCTCACGTTCTCCTCCCCCTGGCAGAGGATCGCGACGATCCGGATCCGCAACGGATGGGCCACCGCCTTCAGCACCTCGGCGACGTGGCCTGCCCGATCGGGGTCGGAGGAGATGGGCGGAAGCTCCCGGGCACGCGGCATGCGGCCACTCTAGCGCAGCCCCGCGCGGCGCGCGCGGGCCATCGCCGGGCGACCCCGGTGTCCGCCGCGCCACCGCGCGGCGAGCCTCCCCCCGGGGCGTATGCCGCCGCCCCGCTTCTCCGCTACAGACCTGGGGTGAGCCCGTCGTCCACGACCTCCACGCGGTCGCGCTGGTGGCGGCGCCTTCCCTCCTCTCCCCCGCGGATCGTGGCCGCGTACGCGATCCTGTCGATCTCCTGGATCGCGTTCTCCGACCGCGCGCTGGAGGTCCTCGTCCGGGATCCTCACGAGCGGGAGCTCGCGCAGACCCTCAAGGGCGCGGTGTTCGTCGCGTTCACCTCGGCGCTCCTCTTCCTCCTCATCCGGCGGGGCGAGCGGGGGCTCAGGGCGCTCGGCTCGGAGCTGCGCGCCACCATCGACAGCATGGCGGACGCGGTGCTCGTCGTGGACGAGGGCCGCCGCATCGTCGAGGCGAACCGGGCCGCCCTGCAGCTCTGCGGCGTCGAGTCGAAGGACGCGCTGCTCGGCCCCCTCGAGGACTGGGGGCGCCGCTTCGAGCTGCGGACCGTCGACGGCGTCGTGCTGCCGTTCGAGCGCTACGCCTCGCTCCGGGCCCTCACGGGCGACGCGCACACCCGCTACGACGCGATCCTGCGCCGCCCCGACGGCACGGACGTCTTCGTCTCGGTGAGCGCCTCGCCGGTGGAGCGGTCGGGCGGGGCGCCGCTCGCCGTCACGGTCCTGCGCGACGTCTCGGCGGGCCGGCGCCTCGACGAGATCCGCGAGGAGTTCCTCTCCACCGCGGCCCACGAGCTCAAGACGCCGCTCGCCGTCATCAAGGCGTACGCGCAGCTCATGCAGAAGCGCGAGCCCGGCGAGGCGCAGGCCCTCTCGGTGATCCAGCGCCAGGTCGACCGCCTGAGCCGGCTCGTCCAGCACCTGCTCGACACGTCGCGGCTCAGGCTCGACGAGGGCGAGGGGCGGCGGGAGCGGTTCGACGTCGCGGCGCTCGCCGCGGAGGTCCTCGACCGCATGCGCCCGGGGGCGCCGGGCCACGACATCCGGCTCGACGCGCACCCGGCGGTGGTGGTCGCGGATCGCGAGCGGATCGGGCGCGTCATCACGAGCCTCCTCGACAACGCGGTGCGGTTCTCGCCGGACGGTGGCGCCGTGGAGGCGCGGGTCGAGCCGAACGGCGAGGAGGTGACGGTCTCGATCCGCGACCGCGGGCTCGGGATCCCCCCGGAGCGGCAGGCCCACGTCTTCGAGCGCTTCTACCGCGCCCACGCCGGCACGCCCGACGACTACGGCGGCCTCGGCCTCGGCCTCGACATGAGCCGCGAGATCGTGCGCCGGCACGGCGGGCGGATGTGGTTCGAGAGCGCGCCGGGGGTGGGCTCGACCTTCCGCTTCAGCCTCCCCCTCGTCGTGGAGGCGCCGCCGTGATCGCGGGCGCGGGCCCGATCCTCGTCGTGGAGGACGACCCCGACCTCCTCGCGCTGATGGAGATGATCCTCGTCGACGCGGGCCGCCGGGTGCGCACCGCCCCGGAGGGCGCGGCGGCCCTCGCGCGCGCGGAGGAGCAGCTCCCGGCCCTCGTCTTCCTCGACATGCGGATGCCCGGCATGAACGGCTGGGACTTTGCCCGCGAGTTCCGCGCCCGCCACGGGCGCGCCTGCCCCATCGTCGTGGTCACCGCCGCCGAGAACGCGCGGCAGCGGGCCGACGAGATCGGCGCCGACGCCTGGCTCGCGAAGCCCTTCGACATCGACGAGGTGCTCGCGCTCGTCGATCGCTTCCTCGGCCCGGCGACCGCGCAGCCGGCAGCGTCGACCTGAGCGCCGCGGCGCGCGCCGCCGGGTGGGAACCCCTCCGGGCCGTCCCGGCTCGTAAGGCTTGGCGTCCCCGTGCGTCTTCCCGGTATGACCGTGACCGACCCCACCGCAAGGATCCCGATGCAGCCGACCTCCCCCGCCGACGCCGCGCCGCCCGCGCCCCCGACCCGCGACCCCGTGTGCGGCATGGAGGTGGACCCCGCGAGCCCGCCCGGCGGCGTCGTCGAGCGGGGGCGCTACCGCTACCACTTCTGCTCCGAGCGGTGCCGCGAGCGCTTCGTCGCGGAGCCGGAGCGCTTCTTCGCCGTCGACCCCGTCTGCGGGATGGAGGTGAACCCCAAGGCGCCGAAGGGCGGCTCCTTCGAGCACGCCGGCCGCACCTTCCACTTCTGCAACCCGAAGTGCCGGGCGAGGTTCTCCGCCGATCCGGGGACGTTCCTCGAGCACGGGCCGGGGGGCATGCCGAAGGAGGCGCCGCCCGCGCCGCCGGGCGGCGAGGTGGTGTGGGTCTGCCCGATGGATCCGGAGGTGCGCGAGAAGGCGCCCGTCCCCTGCCCGATCTGCGGCATGGCCCTCGAGCCGCTCGCCGTAGGTGGCGCGCCCTCCGCCGAGGAGCCGCCCAACCCCGAGCTCGAGAACATGAGCCGCCGGTTCCGGTGGGGGCTCCTCCCCACGCTCGCCGTCCTCGCCGTGGCCATGGGCGACATGGCGACCGGCGGCGAGGTCCGCCACGGGCTCGGGTTCCGCGCCTTCTCGCTCCTCCAGCTCGCCCTCGCGGCGCCCGTGGTCCTCTGGGGCGGCTGGCCGTTCTTCGAGCGGGCCTGGCTGTCGCTGAGGACGTGGAAGCTCAACATGTTCACCCTCATCGGCCTCGGGACGGCGGCGGCCTTCCTCTTCTCGACGGCCGCGGCGGTGCTCCCGGCGGGCGCGTTCCCGCCCGCGTTCCTCGAGCACGGCGCGCCGCCCGTCTACTTCGAGGCGGCCGCGGTGATCGTCGAGCTCGTGCTGCTCGGCCAGATCCTGGAGCTCCGCGCGCGCAGCCGCGTCTCCGGCGCCATCCGCGCGCTGCTGCGGCTCGCCCCGCGCACGGCGCGGCGGATCGAGCCGGACGGCGCGGAGCGGGACGTCGAGATCGAGCAGGTCCGTGCCGGCGACCGGCTTCGCGTCCGCCCCGGCGAGAAGGTCCCGGTGGACGGCGTCGTCCTGTCGGGCGCGTCGTCGGTGGACG
This sequence comes from uncultured delta proteobacterium, assembly GCA_963737085.1. Taxonomy (GTDB): domain Bacteria; phylum Myxococcota; class Myxococcia; order Myxococcales; family Anaeromyxobacteraceae; genus Anaeromyxobacter. The sequence continues at coordinate 213,429 of CAVTRR010000008.1, read as the reverse complement.
AGTCGATGGTCACCGGCGAGCCGGTGCCGGTCGAGAAGCGCGAGGGCGACCGGGTCACCGGCGCCACGATGAACGGCACGGGCGCCCTCGTCGTGCGCGCCGAGCGCGTCGGCCAGGACACGCTCCTCGCGCAGATCGTCCGCATGGTGATGGACGCCCAGCGGACGCGCGCGCCCATCCAGCGGCTCGCCGACGCCGTCTCCGCCTGGTTCGTCCCGGCCGTCGTCCTCGCCGCCCTCGTCGCCGCCGGGCTCTGGGCCGCCCTCGGCCCGGAGCCGCGCCTCGCGCACGGCCTCGTGGCGGCCGTGGCGGTCCTCATCATCGCCTGCCCCTGCGCCCTCGGCCTCGCCACGCCGATGGCCATCATGGTGGGCACCGGGCGGGGCGCCGCCGCCGGCGTCCTCGTGAAGAGCGCCGAGGCGCTCGAGCGCTTCGAGAAGGTGGACACCCTCCTCCTCGACAAGACCGGCACCCTCACCCGCGGGAAGCCGGCGCTCGCGAAGGTCGTGGCGCTCGCGCCGTTCGGCGAGGAGGAGGTCCTCGGGCTCGCCGCCGCGCTGGAGAAGGCCTCGGAGCACCCGCTCGCGGCCGCGATCGTGGCCGGCGCCGCGGCGCGCGGCGTCGCCGTCCCCGAGGCGCGCGGGTTCCGCTCGCTGCCGGGCAAGGGGGTCGTCGGGACGGTCGCGGGGCGCGCCGTCGCCCTCGGCAACGCCGCGCTGCTCGCCGAGCTCGGGATCGACGCGGGCGGGCTGCAGGCGCGGGCCGACGCGCTGCGCGGCGAGGGGGGCACGGTCGTCCTCGTGGCGGTGGACGGGGTCCCGGCCGGCCTCGTCGAGGCGATCGACCCCGTGAAGCCCGGGGCCGCCGAGGCGGTCCGCGCGCTGCACGCCGAGGGGCTCCGCCTCGTGATGGTGACGGGCGACGGCTGGACCACCGCCCGCGCCGTCGCCGCCCAGCTCGGGATCGACGAGGTGGAGGCGGAGGTGCTGCCGGCGCAGAAGGCGGAGGCCGTCGCGCGCCGGCGCGCCGCGGGCCACGCCGTCGCCTTCGCCGGCGACGGGATCAACGACGCGCCGGCCCTCGCCGCCGCCGACGTCGGCATCGCGATGGGGACGGGCACCGACGTCGCCATCGAGTCCGCGGGGCTCACGCTCGTGAAGGGCGACCTCCACGGCATCGTCCGCGCCCGCCGCCTCTCCCGCGCGACGATGCGCAACATCCGCCAGAACCTGTTCTGGGCGTTCGCCTACAACGCGGCCGGGGTGCCGCTCGCCGGCGGCGCGCTCTTCCCGCTGTTCGGGATCGTGCTCTCCCCGATGATCGCGAGCGCGGCGATGAGCTTCAGCTCGGTGACGGTGATCGCGAACGCGCTGCGGCTGCGCCGGGCGCGGCTCGGGTAGCCCGCCCGGGCGGGCCCGGCCGGCCGGCGCCTCGCCGCGCCCGGCCGTCGCCCCGGAGACGAGCCGGCTCCCGCAGCGCCTGCGCGCCGCGGGAGCCGGGTCCCTCCCCGCGAAGAGGATCAGGGGAACAGCGTGAAGCGGAGGCCGGCCTGCACGGTGGTGTGGAACGGCTGGTTGCCGATGTCCACCTCGCCGTCCGCGTTCTCGAAGTGGTCGTAGCGGCCGAAGGAGACGCCCGTGTAGAGCCCCACCCCGAACACGGGGTTCGAGCGCAGGTCGACGCCGGCCATGAGGCGCAGCGCCTCCCAGCCCGTGTAGCTGAACAGCTCCTCGCTCGAGCCGCTGCCCGGGGAGTCGTAGTCGATGCTCACGTTGCCGAACTCGAACCCCATGCCCGCCGCGACCCAGGGCGTCGAGTAGGCGCGCGGCGTGAAGGTGTGGCGCAGCAGGAGGCCCACGCGGGCGGTGGTGGCGGTGCAGGTCGCCGAGAGCGCGCGGCAGGTGGCGCGGATCTCGCTCGAGGGGTCCCCCACGCCCGCGTCCACGTACAGGCCGAGCGCGACGTACGGGTTCAGGCGCAGGCCGCCCTCGAGCCAGACGTCGAGCTGCGAGTCGTAGACGCGGTCCGCCGGGATGTTGTCCTCCACGTCACCCGACATGAACGCCCCGCCGAGGCCGAACGAGCCGTAGAACGGGATGATGGGCGCCATGCTGCGCCTGCCCGCGTAGGTGGAGGGCGGCTCGCGCCGGGGCGGCGGCCGGTACGCAGGCGGCGCGTAGGTCGGGGGCGGCGGCCCGTAGGCGGGCGGCGGCGCGTAGGTCGGGGGCGGGGGCGCGTAGGCGGGTGGCGGCGCGTACGCGGGCGGCTGCGCCCGGGCGGGAGGCCCGTACGCGGGCGGCGGCGGGGCGGGGCGGTTCGGCGTCGTGACCGAGCCGTCGGCGTACTCGATGCGGGCGACCTGCGCCGCAGGGAGCCGGCGCGTCGTGCCGTCGGGGAGCTGGACCGCGATGCCCTGCGGCCCTTCCTCGACGACCGTGCCGAGGATCCGGCCGCCGTCGGTGGTGTGCACGGTGTCGAGCTGGGGAGTCGCGGCGAGCAGGACGGCGGCGAGGATGGCGAGCATGGGGCGGACCTCCGTGGACGTTTCGTCCGTCGACGGCCCTCCTTAGCGAGCGCCGTGCCGCCGCCGCAGCGCCTGGCCGCTCCCGCGATTTCCTTGGGTTTTGTCGGTCCGCCCCCTGGCCCCGCGGCGTCTCGACCGTGGCCGCCGGGCGCGGGGTGTGGTGCCGGTTCACGGGGCGGCGCCCGCCGGGTCACGTGCTGCGGGAGTCGATCCAGCGCTCGATCACGGGCGGCTGCCACCGCTCCATCCGCTCGAGGAGCGCGTCGGGGTCGTCGGCCACGAGGACGAGCCTGCGGTGCTCGGGGCGGACGAACCCCTCCGCCGTCGCCTCGTCGAAGAAGGAGATGAGCGGGCGGTAGTACCCCGCGACGTCGAGCAGCCCGCAGGGGAGGACGTGGAGCCCGAGCTGCGCCCAGGTGAGCACCTCGGCGAACTCCTCGAGCGTGCCCATCCCGCCGGGCAGGGCGACGAAGCCGTCGGCGAGCTCGGCCATCTTCGCCTTGCGCTCGTGCATCGACCCGACGACGTGGAGCGCCGTCAGCCGCGCGTGGGCGAGCTCGCGCAGCTGCAGCGCGCGGGGGATGACGCCGACCACCTCGCCGCCCGCCTCGAGCGCCGCGTCGGCCACCGCGCCCATGAGGCCCACGCCGCCGCCGCCGTAGACGAGGCCGAGGCCGCGGGCGGCGAGCGCTCGCCCCATCCGCGCGGCCGCCTCGAGGTGGACCGGGTTCCTCCCCGCGCTCGAGCCGCAGAAGACGCAGATCCGCTTCATGGCGCGAAGGTAAGCCGGCGCCCGGCGCGCGAAGAAGCGGAATCGACCGCCGGCCGTCCCGAGGGGCTTCCCCGCCGGGCCCGCTCGCCCCAGCGTCTGACCACTGGCCATGTCCACCGCCAGCCCGATCGTCGAGCGTCCCCCTCGCGCGTCGCGCCTCGCCGCCCTCTGGCGGAGCGCCATCGGCAAGAAGGCGCTCATGGCGGCGAGCGGATTCGTCCTCTTCGTCTTCGTGGTCGGGCACATGCTCGGCAACCTGCAGGCCTTCCGGGGCGCCGGGGCCCTCGACGGCTACGCGCGGCTGCTGCGCGTCTCTCCGGGGCTCCTGTGGGGCGTCCGCCTCGTGCTGCTCGTCGCGTTCCTCGTCCACGCGGTCGCCGGGATACAGCTCTGGGCGGAGCGGCGCGACGCCCGCCCGATCGCCTACGGCTCGTACCGTCCGGTGGCCTCGTCGGGCGCCTCGCGCACCATGATCTGGAGCGGCTTCCTCGTCCTCGGCTTCCTCGTCTACCACCTGCTCGACCTCACCTTCGGCGTCGCGAACCCCGCCTTCCGCGAGGGCGAGGTCTTCCACAACCTCCTCGCGAGCCTCGGCCGCGGCGCGGCGGCGGTCTTCTACGTGGTCGCCGTCGCCGGCCTCGGCGTGCACCTGTGGCACGGCCTCTGGTCGATGACCCAGTCGCTCGGCGTCGCGGGCCGTGGCTCCATGGCGGGGGTGAAGCGCCTCGCCGTGGCGCTCGCGGTGCTGCTCGGCGTGGGGTTCGCCGCGGTGCCGCTCGCGGTCCTGTTCGGCGTGGTGGGGGGCTGAGCGATGCAGACCGTCCCGTCGGCGCAGGGGGGCCTCGACGCCCGCATCCCGGAGGGACCCCTCGAGCGGAAGTGGGAGACGCGCAAGTACGAGATGAAGCTCGTGAACCCCGCGAACAAGCGGCGGCACCGGATCATCGTCGTCGGCACGGGCCTCGCCGGCGGCGCCGCCGCGGCGTCCCTGGGCGAGCTCGGCTACGAGGTCCTCTCGGTCTGCATCCAGGACAGCCCGCGCCGCGCCCACTCCATCGCCGCCCAGGGCGGCATCAACGCCGCGAAGAACTACCAGAACGACGGCGACTCGGTGCTGCGGCTCTTCTACGACACCGTGAAGGGCGGCGACTTCCGCTCCCGCGAGGCGAACGTCTACCGCCTCGCCGAGCTGTCGGTGAACATCATCGACCAGTGCGCCGCGCAGGGCGTCCCCTTCGCGCGCGAGTACGGCGGCGCCCTCGCGAACCGCTCCTTCGGCGGCGCGCTCGTCTCGCGGACGTTCTACGCGCGCGGGCAGACCGGCCAGCAGCTCCTGCTCGGCGCCTACCAGGCCCTGGAGCGCCAGATCGCGGCGGGCACCGTCCGCCAGCTCCCGCGGGCCGAGATGCTCGAGCTCGTGGTGGTGGACGGGCGCGCGCGCGGCGTCGTGGTGCGCGATCTCGTGACGGGGCGGATCGGGTCGCTCGCGGCCGACGCCGTGATCCTCGCGACCGGGGGGTACGGCAACGTCTTCTACCTCTCCACGAACGCCAAGGGCTCGAACGCCACGGCGATCTGGCGCGCCCACCGCAAGGGCGCGTTCTTCGCGAACCCCTGCTACACGCAGATCCACCCGACCTGCATCCCGCGCTCCGGCGAGTACCAGTCGAAGCTCACGCTCATGAGCGAGTCGCTCAGGAACGACGGGAGGGTCTGGGTCCCCGCGCGCAAGGGGGATGCGCGCCGGCCGGAGGAGATCCCCGACGCCGAGCGCGACTACTACCTCGAGCGGATGTACCCGACCTACGGCAACCTCGCGCCGCGCGACATCGCCTCCCGCGCCGCGAAGACCGTCTGCGACGAGGGGCGGGGCGTCGGGCCGGGCGGCCTCGGCGTCTACCTCGACTTCCGCGACGCGTTCCAGCGCGTCGGCCGGAAGGTGATGGACGAGCGCTACGGGAACCTCTTCGAGATGTACGAGCGGATCACCGGCGACGACCCGCACCTCGCGCCCATGCGGATCTACCCGGCGGTCCACTACACGATGGGCGGGCTCTGGGTCGACTACGACCTCATGAGCACGATCCCCGGCCTGTTCGTGGCCGGCGAGGCGAACTTCTCCGACCACGGCGCGAACCGGCTCGGCGCGTCCGCGCTCATGCAGGGGCTCGCCGACGGCTACTTCATCGTCCCGCAGACGGTCGGCGACTACGTCGCCCGCGGCGGGCTCGCGAAGGTGGACGCGGGCCACGCGGCCTTCCGCGACGCCGAGCGGGAGGTGGTCGAGCGCGCCCGCCGCTTCCTCTCGGTGGGCGGCACGAAGCCGGTGGACCACTTCCACCGCGAGCTCGGCACGCTGCTCTGGGAGGAGTGCGGCATGGCTCGCTCGAAGGAGAGCCTCACCCGCGCCCTCGACGCGATCCCGCGCATCGAGGAGGCCTTCTGGCGCGACCTGCGCGTGACGGGGACGGGCGAGCAGCTCAACCTCGAGCTCGAGAAGGCCGGGCGCGTCGCCGACTACTTCGAGCTCGCCGAGCTGCTCTGCTACGACGCCCTCCACCGGAACGAGTCCGCGGGCGGCCACTTCCGCGTCGAGCACCAGACGCCGGACGGCGAGGCCAGGCGGAACGACGACGAGTACGCCTACGTCGCCGCCTGGGAGTGGAAGGGCGCGGGCCAGACCCCCGCCCTGCACAGGGAGCCGCTCGCCTTCGAGCGCGTCCCCCTGCAGCAGCGCAGCTACAAGTAGGAGGCCGGCCGGTGCGAATCTTCCTCGAGATCTGGCGGCAGCGCGACGCGCGCGATCCCGGCCGCTTCGTCCGCTACGAGGTCCCGGACGTGAGCGAGCACATGTCCTTCCTCGAGATGCTCGACGTCCTGAACCTGCGCCTCGTCGCGGCGGGCGAGGAGCCGGTCGCGTTCGACTCCGACTGCCGCGAGGGCATCTGCGGCACGTGCGGCTTCCTCGTGAACGGCGTGGCGCACGGGCCGCTCGCGAACGCCACCATCTGCCAGACGCACATGCGCCACTTCGCCGACGGCGACGCGCTCCGGCTCGAGCCCTGGCGGGCCGCGGCGTTCCCGGTGATCCGCGACCTGTGCGTCGACCGCAGCGCCCTCGACCGGATCATCGCGGCGGGCGGCTACGTCTCGGTGCGCACCGGGAGCGCCCCCGAGGCGAACGCGATCCCGGTGCCGAAGCCCGCCGCCGACCGCGCCATGGAGGCGGCCGCCTGCATCGGCTGCGGCGCGTGCGTGGCGGCCTGCCCGAACGCCTCGGCCGCGCTCTTCACGGGCGCGAAGGCGACGCACCTCGGCGTCCTGCCGCAGGGGCAGCCGGAGCGCGGCGCCCGCGCCGTGGGCATGGCCGCGCAGGCCCGCGCGGAGGGCTTCGGCCACTGCACCTCCATCGGCGAGTGCGCGGGGGTCTGCCCGGCCGGGATCGAGCTCGACGTCATCTCGCGCCTGAACCGCGACTTCCTCCGCGCGAGCCTCTCGGGCGGCGACCTCGCTGCGCCGCTCGCGACGGTGCCGCGCAGCTCGCCGATGAGGTTCTTCGAGAGCGAGCCGCCGAAGGTCCGGCCGTAGCGGGTCACGCCGGCTCGGGCTCGAACAGGATGGGCTGCGCGTCGCGCAGCTCCCGCGCGCACCAGCGGTCCCAGGGGAAGTGGCCGGCGCCGTCGGCCCAGAGCGCCTGGAGCGCGGGGAAGCGCGTGCCGCCGTGGTACCAGACGGCGTGGCCGAGGTGCGCCGCGTAGTGGCGCGGCACGATGCGGCGGAACGCGACGGCGCGCCCCTCGACGATCCCGTCCACGAGGTCGCCGTGGTCGAACCGCTCGCCGTGGCGGACGCGCTCCGCCGCCCGCACCACGGCCGCGGAGAGGTCCGCGACGTCGAGGCCGAACATCGCGAGCTCGGGGTGGTCCCAGGAGCGGAAGAGCCCGACCGTGAAGACGCGGGCCGGGGCCTCGCCCTCCCCCGGCGCGCGCACGAGGTGGAAGCCGAACTGCGCCACGTCGGCCATGAGGCGCAGGTCGGCGGCGTCGAGCGTCTCGCCGGGGCGCGGCGGGAAGCGCGGATCGAACCGGGGGTATCGCCGCGACGGGCGCTGCGGGAAGAGGACGGGGCCGGCCCCCGTGTGCCAGCGGACCGCGAGCGCGCGGCGCTCGAGGGTGGTGCCCCGCGGGTGCAGGACGATCTCGACGGCGGAGGGATCCCGGCGCACCACCTCGTCGAGCGGGACGATGCGCGGGTCCTCCTCGCCGGCGCGGCCGCAGCGGAACTGCCACTCGCAGGCGGGGTCGTCGTCGCGCGCCGCGATCAGGATGGGCGCGCCGTCGAGCACGTGTCGGCAGACCATCGCGACCTCGGCGGGCATCCCTCCGAGGAGACCACGGCCGTGGGCGCTTGTCAGCGGGGGTGCGAGGGCGTCCCCGGAGCGAGGCCGCCGGCCCGCCGGGGTGCCTCCTCCGGGTCAGCGCGCGCCAGCCACGCGCGCCCGCGACACCGCCGGGACGGAGGGCGTCCGTGAATCGTCATCCTCGGACCGAGCCAAGGCCGAGACGCGGCAGGGAGTGCATGCTGCGGTCGCCACCGAGGCCGGAACCGTCGCCGCGCGATCGGCTCCCAAGAAGCTCGAAGGCGAGACGGGCAGCCAATCCTCTCAGGCGGCGCCGTACATGATCCGCGGCACCTTGAGCCCGATGAGCTCCTCGTAGAGCGCGTCGTAGCTCGTGCGCATCTGCTCCACGCCGAACTCGGTCTCGACGATCCTGCGCCCGCGCTCGCCCATCCGCCGGCGCAGCGGGGCGCTCGCGAGCACGTCCAGGATGCGCCGCGCGAGCGCGGCGGGCGCGCCGGGAGGCACGAGGTAGCCGTTCACGCCCTCCCGGACCAGCTCGGGCGAGCCCCCCACCGCCGTCGCGACGACGGGCAGCCGCGCCGCCATCGCCTCGATGATCGCGTTCGAGATCCCCTCGGCGTAGGAGGCCGAGACGGACAGCGCGGCGCGCGCGAGGAGCGCCGGCGCGTCGAGCCGGTGGCCGAGGAAGTGGCAGCGGTCGGCGATCCCGAGCTGCCGGGCGCCCCGCTCGAGGTGGGCGCGACGCACGCCGTCGCCCACGAAGACGACGTGCGCCTCGGGCCGGACCCGCACGACCTCCTTCATCGCCATGAGGAGGTCGGTCTGCCCCTTCACCGGATGGTGCATGTTGGCGATGCACAGGACGCCGCCCGGCTCGGGCGCGGGCGCGTCCGGCTCGCGCTCCGCCGCACGGTCGAACGCCTCGAGGTCGAGCCCGTTCCGCACCACCACCACCCGGTCCGGCTCGACGCCCTCGCGGATGGCGAGGTCCCGGATGCACAGCGCGTTCACGAGGACGCGCTCGGCCCGGCGCGAGGTCCACGCCAGCACCTGCCGGCGGTAGCCGCTCACGTTGTGGTTGAGGTCGACGCGCGTGACGATGGACGGGATCCCCGCGAGGCGGGCCGCCACGGTGCCGAGGACGTTCGTGTAGAGGTCCTGGTTGTGCACGAGTGCGATGCCGCTCGCCTTCACGAAGCGGACGATGCGGGCCACCTGCAGGGCGGTGTTCGCGCGGAACATGCTCGAGCCGAGATCGAACACCGCCGGGCGCACCCCGAGCTCGGCGAGATCGGCGAGGTGCTCGCCGTCGAAGTGCAGGCACGCCACCACCGGCTCGAACCGGCTCCGGTCGATGGTCCGGACGTTCATCACGGTCTGGCGCTCCTGGCCGCCGAGCCTGAAGCGGTTCTGGAACACCAGCACCTTCACCGGACCCTTCACGCGGCCTCCTTCGCGAGCGCCGCGCGGAGGCGGGCCATGCGCGCGGCCGCGAGGCCGCACGCGAACAGGAAGTACAGGAACCAGGACATCGAGTAGCCGTTCGCCATCTCGCAGACGAGGTACCCGGCGAGGGCGGCGAAGATCGCCCGCGCCTCGACCCCGACCAGCGGGTCGCTCCCGGTCCGCCACACGAGCCAGAGGAGCCACGCCGTGAACGCGGCGAGGAGCAGGAACGCGGGGATGCCGAGATCCCCCACCACCTCGAGCAGCAGGTTGTGGGCGACGTAGCGGTGCCCGCCCGCCTCGAGCGGCGCGTAGCGCGCCCAGGCGGCGAGGAAGGCGCCGCCCCCGACGCCGGTGAGCGGCCGCTCCTCGACGATCACGCCGAGCACCTTCCAGGCGTTCTCGCGCCCCTGGACGGACTCGTCCTCGTCGAGGTGCGTGAGGGTGCGCGAGCGCTGCCAGAAGGTCTCCGGGGCGAACGCCGCGAGGCCGACCGCGAGCGCCGCCGCGGCGAGGAGGCCCCGCCCGAGACCGCCCCGGCCGCGGAAGAGGAAGAGGAGCACCGCCACCGCGGCGGCGATGGACCCCGAGCGCGAGTGGGTGAGGACGATCACCGCGAGCTGCGCGACGGCGGCGCCGAGGAACAGCCAGCGCGCCCACGCCCGCCTCGCCGTCGACGCCCCGTACAGCGCGAAGGGCAGCGCCGCGATGACGCTCATGGCGAGGCGATTCGGGTCGGCGTAGAAGCCGCGCCAGTGGGTGCGGAACCCCTCGACGAGGGCGTCGCCCGTCCGCCACACGTGGATGCCGCCGAGGGCGGGCCCGAGGGCCGCGAGCGCGGCCACGAGCATGAAGCGGCGCAGGCGCCCGCGGGAGTCGACCGCGTTCTGCACGGCGACGAGGACCACCGCCATCTTCCAGGCCTCGACGCTCTGCCGGAGCGTCGCGTGCGGGTCGAGGCTCCACGCGAGCGAGAGGGGGACGATCGCGAGGTAGGCGAGCACGAGCAGGGTCGGCCATCCGCCGATCCGGATCCGCTCGCCCGAGACGACCCGGTGCACCACCACCGCGCCCGCGCAGAGCGCCGCGGTCACGTACCCGAGGCGCAGCCGCTCGAACCACGGCCACCAGTACATGGGGTTCGAGTACAGCATCGTCACGAAGGCGAGCGCCCCGAAGTGCGCGAGCCGCCCCCAGCGCCTGCTCGCGCGCTCGAGCGACGCCTCGCGCGCGAGGAGCGCGCCGTCCAGCGTCGCCACGTCCGCCTGGCCCCACATCCACGCCTCCGTTCGCCTACGCCCGCACGCCCCGCGCCGGGACCGCCTGCGGTCCCGCGAGCGCCGCGAGGTGCGCCCGCAGCTCCTCGACCTTCGCCTCCCAGCCCTCGGCGCGCACGAGCGCCGAGCGGGCCCGCTCCGGCCCGCCCCCCGCCGCGAGGGCACGGCCCACCTCCGCCACGAACGCGTCCTCGTCGCGCGCGATCGTGCAGCCCGGCACCGCCCGCAGCTCGGGCAGGTCGGTGCAGACGTTCGGCAGCCCCGCCGCCACGTACTCGCGCGCCTTGAGCGGGTTCGCGGCGAGCGCGAGCTCGTTCCGCTTGAACGGCGTGAGCGCGACGGCGAACCCGCGGCACCAGTCGGGCAGCTCGGCGTAGGGCCGGCGCCCGGCGAGCACCACGTTGCGCGCGCCGGAGAGCGGGGCCGTCGAGGTCACCACCTTGCCCACGAGGACCACCGAGGCGTGGGGGTAGGCGTCGGCGACCCGGCGCACGAGGGCGAGGTCGATCCAGTCCGCCACCAGGCCGAAGAAGCCGATCACGGGGCGGGGCAGCCGGGCGAGGTCCGGCGGGATCGGGCCCGGCTCGCAGGCGCGCGCGAAGTGCGCCCAGTCCACCCCGTGCCGCACGAGCACGGTGCGCGGGTTCACGCGGCGCTTCGCCTCGAGGAGCCGCTGCGAGGAGGCGACCACGAGGTCGGCGCGCTCGAGCAGGCGGCGCTCCAGCTCGGCGACGCCCGGCGACGCGTCGCTGAAGGCGGAGAACTCGTCGACCACGTGGTAGACGACGAGGGACTCGCCGAGCGTGCCCACCACCGGCGCGGCGCTCGGGAGGAAGCTCCAGGCGATGGGGCGCGACATGCCGAGGCGCGCCATCGCCGCGCGGATCTGGAGACGGAGCAGGGCGCGGTTCGCCGCGCGGGCGGCCTCGCTCCCGTAGGCGGGCACGTACAGCGGGGCGAGGACGTGGATGTTCGGCTCCACCTCGACGACGCCCCGCGCGGCGGCCCGCAGCTTCCGCACGATCTTCACGGCGTCCGACGCGCTCGCCCGCGGGCTCCGGTTGCCGAGCGAATTCACCCAGAGGATCCGGTTCTCCCGCGCGAGCAGCCGCATGAGGTGGGTCTTGGACAGCGGGTCGCCGTCCCAGTCGTTCGAAAAACAGACGATGTCGCGTCCCGAGAGCGGCACGTCAGAAGGTGGGCGCTCGGGCTGGGCCCCGGCGACCGTCCGGAAGGGGGCGCGCCGCGATGAGCGCCGCGTACGTGGCGAACAGGGTGTCGAACGGATCGGGGCCGCCCGTCCGGGGCGCCGGGCGCGGCCCGGACGCCGCCTCGGCCATGCCGGCCGCCAGCGCCGCCACGTCGCCGGCGGGGACGAGCAGGCAGCCCTCCGGGCGGTAGCCCACCGCGCTGGCCACGACGGCGCGCCCGAGCGCCGCCGCCTCGCGCACCGAGACCGCGTCGCCGTCCGCGCGCGTCGGCCGGACGAACACGTCGGCGGCCTCGATCGCGGCGAGCGCCGCGCCGTGCCGGACCTCGCCGAGCCCGAGGACGCCCTCCGCGGCGAGCCCCGCGGTCCCGGGCCCGAACGCGACGAGCCCCGCCCGCGGCAGCCGCGCCCGCACGGCCGCGAACGCGGGGAGGAGCAGGTCCGCGCCGTAGGTGGGGCCGGGGGCGAGCGCCGCCGCGAAGAGCGGGGCGTGCCCGGCCCGGAACGCCTCGAGCCCGGGCGGGGGCGAGGGCGCCGCCATGAGCGCCGGCGAGAACGGCGGCACGACGGCGAGCCGCCGCGTCGGGACGCCGGCGTCGGCGAGCGCCGCGGCGATCTCGGCGTTCACCGCCACGACGCGCCCGTACCCGGCGCAGGCGACCGCCGCGAGCACCCGCCGGCGCGCCGAGCCCCGCAGCCACGCCGGGCACAGCCCCGAGTGGACGGTGAGCACGCCGCGCGGCCCGAGCGGGCGCCGGGCGCGGCCCGCGGCGAGCGCGACGAGCCAGCTCTTCCGGTTCGCGCCGTTCGTGTGCAGGTGGACGAGCCGCCCCTCGGCGGCGGCCGCCGCCAGCCGCGCCGCGAAGCGCGGGCCGCCCCTCGCCGGGCGGACCGCGCCGCCGCGGTGATCGCCCCGGCCGATGTCGAGCACGCGGACGTCCACGCCGCGACGCGCGAGGACGCCCGCGAGCGCGGCCACGTGGACCGAGACGCCGCCGAACGGGGGCGGCCAGTTGCCGACGAGGGCGACCTTCACGGCGATCCTTCAGGAAGCGGCACGCTCCTGCCCTTCCTCCCCCGCGCCGCCCGCCGCGCCCTCGAGCGGATCGGGGCGCTCGCCGCCGACCGGGTGCGACAGGCCGAGGGCGTGGAACACCCCGTCGAAGCTCGACTGCGCGAGCGTCGGGCTGTAGCCGCTGGGCCCGAGCGTCGAGTTCTCCCACAGCACCTTGCGCCGCACCGCGTGCAGCTCCCCGCCGCGCAGGTTCTCGCGGTCCTCCGTGGTCACGGCGGTGAGGAAGCCCTCGGCGGCGACGAGGCGGCGCACGGCGGGCGTGTGGTAGCCGTTGGGGTACGCGAAGTGGCGCGGCGGCCGCCCGAGCCGCTCGGCGAGCTGGTCGCGGCAGCCGGCCACCTCGCGGCGCGCCTCGGCGACCGGCAGGTTCGCGAGCACCGCGTGGTTCACGGTGTGGCCGCCGATCTCGACGCCCCCGGCCGCGAGGGCGCGCAGCTCGTCCCAGTCGAGCAGGCGCGAGCCGGCCGGGAGGTCCTGCTCGCGCAGGCCGGTGCGCGCCTCGAGCGCCGCGGCGACGACGAGGAGCTGGTCCCGCGGCAGCCGCGCGATGAGGCGGTCGAGGGTGGCGGCCGGCCCGGGCTCGGCGCACGCGCCGAGCAGCGCCTGCGCGCGCGGGTCGAGGCCGGCGCGCTCGGGGGAGACGCCGCGGCGCGCGAGCTCGCCGAGCGCCGCGAAGATGCGGTCGTGGGCCATGCGCCGCTCCGTGCCGGTGAAGCCCGTCGCGACGAAGACCGTGGCCGGCGCGCGCAGCGCCGAGAGGACCGGCAGCGCGACGGCGTGGTTGTCCGCGTAGCCGTCGTCGAAGGTGATCACGGCGACGTCGGAGCCCGCCGTGCCGCGAGGCTCGGAGAGGATCCGGGCGGCGTCCGAGAGCGACACGACGTCGTGGGTGCGGGCGACCTGCTCGATCTGCCGGCGGAGCGTGCGCGCGGAGACGAGCAGCGACGGGAGCCCTTCCCGCGCGCTCGCGGCGAAGTCGGTGGTGGCCCGGTGGTAGGACATGACGAGCACGCGCACGCCGCCCGCCTCGCGGCGCCGGAGCGCCCGCACCGCGTGGTTCGCCCCCGCGGCGCGGAGCGCCCCCGCCACGGCGACCTTCACCGCGCGCCGCAGGATCCACCTCGGGCTGTCGTCGGCTCTCTCGGGCATCGCAGTCCTCCCCCTCCGTCCGGCCGCGCGCGCGGCCCCTCACTCCTCGCGAGCCGACCCGAGCGCGTTCACGTCGAGGTTGCGGCGCGCCCGGCGGAGGGCGCCCCACACGCGCTCGGGGGCGACCGCCTTCGCGAACCCGCGCGCGGCGCGCCAGGCCTCCTCCGCGGCGGCGGCGGTGCCCGCCCGCAGGGACGGCGCGCGCAGCCGCACCGTGCACGTCTCGCGGCGGTCCGCCGCCCAGTCGAGCTTGTAGGGCTCGGTGCCGCGCAGGAAGTCGTAGTCCGAGAGGCCGCGCGCGTAGGCGTCCTCGACGGTGCGGCCGACGAGGACGACGCCGGGGCTCCGCGCGGACCAGGCCGGGTCGTAGCCGGACTGGTAGTAGTAGAAGCGCCGGCCGACCTCGATCCCGTAGACCGCCGCGATGGCCCTGCCCTGCACGGAGAGCCGGTAGAGCCTGAGCCAGCCGCGCGCCGCGAGGAGCGGCGCCACCTCGCGGTGGAACGCCTCCACGAGGCCGGGGGGGATGCCGTACGAGCCGCCCTCCTCCGCCCAGCGAAGGCGGTGCAGGCGCAGGAAGTCCTCCATCGCCCCGGCGGCCTCGTCGACCGTGGTGGCGACGTCGATCCCGAACCCCGGCTGGCGCGCGAGCCAGCGCACGCGCCGGCCGTAGGTCTCGCGGCGGCGGATGCGCGCGAGGTGCTCCTCGAACGTCCCCCTCACGGCGAAGGCGGGGCAGACGAAGCCGCGCTCCACCTGCGCGCGCACGCCCCGCGGCGTGACGGCCCGGCGGATCGCGCTCACCGTGGGCGAGCCGCAGGGCAGGTCCTCGAGGTCCACGACGTCCCACTCCGCGACCTCCGTCGCGAGGGCGCGCGCGAGCGCGTCCCGCACCGCCGCCCCCTCGCCGGCGCGCGCGAGCACGTCGAGGGCGTCGGCGCCGGTCACCCCGTTCCCGAGGAGCTGCCAGCGGCGCACGCCCATGAGCCCCGCGCGCGCGGTGAGCGCGAGCGCGCCGGCGAGGCGTCCGTCCGCGCCGCGAGCCTCGAGCACCCACAGCCGGCGCCGGCCCCCGAAGCACCGCCACCAGGTGTGGAGCCACTCCCAGGAGAGGAACGGCGAGGGCTCCGGAGCGGCGTCGAAGAGCGCGCGCCACTCGTCGCGCAGCGCGGAGAGCCGGTCGGGGTCGTGGCTGTGGCGGACGGCGAGCCCGCCCGGCGCCGCCCGCGCCTGGGCGGTCACTCGAGCGCCTCCTTCACGCTGCGCGCGACGAAGGCCATGTCCTCGGGCTGGAGGTCCTGGTGCACCGGCAGCTCGAGCACCCGCCGGCGCAGGAGCGCCACCTCGGGGAACTCGTCCGCGCGGCACGCGGGGTGCCCCTCCCGCCAGAAGTCCACGGTCTCGATGCCCTTCGCCGCGAGGCGCGCCTGCACCGCCGCCTTGTCCTCGCAGAGGAGCGGGTAGAAGAGCGGCGAGGCGCCGGCGGGCACCTCCGCGAGGACCGGGGGGACGCGGTCGCGCAGGCGCCCGAGCAGGAGGAAGTAGTTGCGCCGGCGGGCCGCCACGATCTGCTCGGCGTCGCAGCGGCGGGCGATCGCGACGGAGAGCGCGCTCATCCCGAGGTCCCGCGCCGCGGGGTCGAAGGTCATCGTGCCGGTCGAGACCGGGCGCAGCCCGGAGGCCCCGCGGGCGAGGGCGTAGGCGCGGCGGACGCCGGTGCGCAGCGCCTCGCCGGCGTCCCCGAAGCGGAGCGCGAGGTTCGCGAGGACCGAGCCGAGGGCGTGCGACAGCGTGGAGGCGAGCGGGGCGGGCCCGGGCGCGGGCGGATTGGCGCGGAGCGTCGGGTCGTTCACGACGAGCGCGCCGCCGTTCGGGACGGGGAGCGTCTTGTAGAAGCAGAAGATGCCGAGGTGGCCCGTCGAGCCGAGCGGCCGGTCCCCCTCCGCCGCGAGCAGGGAGAGCGCGCAGTCCTCCAGGACCCAGAGCCCCCGCCGCCGCGCCAGCGCGAGGAGCTCGTCCATGGGCTGGGCGAACCCGGCGTAGTGGATCACGTAGATGGCCCGCGTCCGCGGGCCGATCTTCGCCTCGAGGTCGTCGAGGTCGAGGCGCATCCGCGCGTCCACCCGGACGAAGCGGGGCACCGCGCCGGCGTGCACGAGCGCGCCCACCTCCACGCCGTGGTGGTAGGCGGGGACGAGCACCTCCTCGCCCTCGAGCCCGAGCAGGTGCACGCCGTGCCACACCGCGTTCCGCGCGAAGTAGTAGCGGGTCGCGCGCGGGGCGTCGAAGGGGAAGGCGGCGGGCCGCTCGTCCGCCAGCGGGGAGAGCATCCCCGGCCAGAGCGTCGGCAGCGCGGGGATCCAGCGCCGGCGCCCGTCCCGGGCCGTGGGCCAGGGCCGTACCGCGATCGCGCGACTCATCGCCACCACGAGAGGGCCTCCTTCACGGCGGGTCGTACCCGGTGCTTCAAGCTGTGCATGGCCCGCCCTGCGAGAGAGGGCCGGTACACGTAGAGCCAGTCATGGGGGGCGTGGGACGGCGCCCAGTCGCGCTTCCAGTCCATGTCCGGGCCGAGGAAGTCGAACGCCGCGAGGCCGCGGGCCTCGCACTCCGCGAGCACCTCGCGCTGCAGGAGCTGCCCGGGCGAGACGCTCCCGAGCGCCTCGTCGTAGGCGGTCTTGGGCAGGTAGTAGACCCCCCGGTGCACGAGCCCGAGGTGCACCGCGATGGGTCGCCCGTCGAGGAGCAGGGCGCGCAGGGCGAGGGCGCCCCGCGCGGCGGCGGCGCGCGCGATGCTGCGGTAGAAGCCCGCGACGGCCGGGTCGAGGGCGATGGCGGTGCCGCGGGCGCCCTTCCACCCCGAGGCCTCCAGCGCGAGGAACTCGTCGACCGCGGCGTCCACCTCCGGGCCGCCGTCGACGCGCCGGAGCGAGACCGCGCCCAGCTCGCCGAGCCGCCGCGCGCGGCGCCGCAGGTTGGCGCGGAACTTCGCGCTCGCCCGCTCCTCGGCGGGGCCGCCGCCGAAGGTCACGCGCGGGCTCCGCTGCGACTCCCAGCGGCCGGTGAGGTGGCGGTCGGCCCGGGCGAGCGCCTCGAGGAGCGTGGAGGTCGGCCCGTCGCGCGGCAGGTCGCGCAGCAGGAGCACGTCCCAGCGCAGGCGGTCGCGCAGGTGCCCCCACAGCGCCGCCGCGGCGCCGGACGCGTCGGCCCCGAGCACCCACTCGAAGCGGCAGGAGTGGTCGTTCGCCGGCGCGAGGAGGCGCGTCACGCCGCCCCGGCGCTCCTCGAGGAACGGCGCGATCCCGACGGGCTCGCCGGAGGGCGCGCGCGCGACGAGCACGAGCGGCGCCGCCCCGGGCGCGAACGCGTCGAGCCACGCGGTGATCCACGCGTGCCCGATCATGGGGAGGTCGGTGGGCCCGCGCGCGAGGAGGGCGTCCCAGCGCTCGCGGAGCGCCTCGAGCCCCGCGCGCCCGCGCACCTCGTCCACGGCGTAGCGGGCCGGGGCGGTCGGCGGCGCGGCTTCGATCCTCGCGAACCCGGGCACCCGTCCGCTCCTCACCTCGCCCGCGCGATCGCGAGGAGCGCGCGGGCGAGCTTCTGCGGGTCGTGGCGGCCGACCTCGCCCGGGGCGAGGAGGTCGACGACGACGGGGACGACGCCGAGCGCCTCGAGGGCGGCCCGATCGAGGACGACCGGCGCGGCGCCCTCGTCGGCGTAGGCGCGCGCGATGGCGGGCGGGAGCGGCCCCCGGTGGACGAGCGCCACGTCCACGACGTCCCCGAGGTGGCGGCGCAGCGCCCGAACGTGGTCCGCCGCCGAGAAGCCGTCGGTCTCGCCGGGCTGCGTGAAGAGGTTCACCACGAGGACGCGCGTCGCGGTCGTGGCGCGGAGCGCCTCGCGCATCCCGCGGGCGAGCAGGCTCGCGAGGACCGAGGAGTAGAGGCTCCCCGGCCCGAGCACCACGAGGTCCGCCGCGAGCACCGCCTCGATCGCGGCGGGGTCGGCGTCGGCGGGGCGGACGAGGCGCAGCTCGGCCACCCGGCCGCGCGCGCGGGCGAGGGCGGTCTCGCCGCGGACGATGCGCCCGTCCTCGAGGCGGGCGAGGAGCTCCACCGGCTCGGCGGACGCGGGCAGCACCCGGCCGCGCACGCCGAGCAGCTCTCCGGCGGCCGCCACGGCGCTGCCGAAGTCGCCGAGCCGCTGGGCCAGGGCGGCGAGGACCACGTTGCCGACGGTGTGGCCGTGCAGGCCGCCGCCGCCCTCGAAGCGGTGCTGGAAGATCCCGGCGAGGGGGTTCGGCCCGGCGGCGAGCGCGACGAGGCAGTTTCGGACGTCGCCCGGCGCGGGCACGCCGTAGGCGCGGCGCAGCTCGCCCGAGCTGCCGCCGTCGTCGGCGGTGGTGACGATCGCGGTCAGCTCGACGCGGCGGTCGTCCTCGGGCTCGAGCCCGGGGGCGAGCCCGGCGAGCACGCGCGGCAGCCCCGTGCCGCCCCCGAGCGCCGCGATGCGCAGCGGCGGCGTCCCCGTCGCGAGCGCCACCGGCACCGCCCCGGCCTCCTCGCGCGGGCTCATCGCGCCCCCCTGCCGAGCAGCACGACCTTCGCGGTGGCGAGCAGGCACACGAGGTCGAGGAAGGCCGACGTGTTCTTGATGTAGTAGAGGTCGTACTCGAGCTTGCGGGCCTGCTCGTCCATCGTGGAGCCGTAGCCGTACCGGAGCTGCGCCCACCCGGAGATCCCGGGCTTCACGAGCTCGCGCAGCTCGAAGAGCGGCCAGCGCGCCTTCAGCTCGGCGAGGAACACGCCCCGCTCCGGCCGCGGGCCGACGAGGCTCATGTCGCCCCGCAGGACGTTCCAGAGCTGGGGCAGCTCGTCGACGCGCGAGCGGCGCATGAGGCGCCCCACCGGGAGCACGCGCGGATCGTCGTCGGTCGCCCAGGCGGCGCCGTCCCGCTCGGCGTCGCGCCGCATGGTCCGGAACTTGTGGATCCGGTAGGGCCGGCCTGCCTGGCCCGTCCGCTCCTGCGAGTAGATCACCGGCCGCCCGTCGGTCGCCCACACGAGGAGCGCCGCCAGCGCCATGAGGGGGGCGGCGAGGACGAGCAGCACCAGGGCGCCGGCGAGGTCGGTGGCGCGCTTCGCGAAGCGCGTCGCGCGCGACACCCGGAAGCCCTCGTCGAAGATGAGGGCGCTCGGCCGGACCAGCGAGAGCGGGAGGCGCTGCAGCGCCGACTCGGCGAAGCCGACGTCGTCCACCACCCGGGTGCCGCGGGTGCGCAGGGAGAGGAGCGCCTGGACCGGGAGGCCCTCGCGCCGGTCCTCGACCGCGACGACCACCACCTGGGCGCCGACCCGGCGCGCGACCTCGTCGAGCGCGCCCTCCTGGACGAGCCCGGCCGGCACGGCCCGCGGCGAGGGCACGCCCGCCGACGGCACGAAGGCGGCGATCTCCCAGAGCCCCTCCGCCTCGCGCTCCACGGCGCGCGCGAGCTCCCACGCGCGCTCGCCGGTGCCGAGGAACAAGATGCGGGTCGGCGCGCCGACCACCGCGGGCAGCAGGGCGCGCGCGGCGACCACGCCGAAGGCCCCGCCCGCGGCGGCGAGGACGAGCGAGCGGTGGAGCATCCACCCGGGCAGGAAGAGGTCGAGAGCGACGTCCGCGAGGGCGAGCGCGATGGCCGCGACCCCGATGGCGCGCAGCAGCCGCCGGCCGTCGGCGCGGTCCCGCACCGCCGCGTGGAGGTCGTAGAGGTCGCCCAGGTAGAGCGCGCCCGCGAAGAAGAGCGACGCGAGCGCGGCGCGGAGCACCGCCGGGGCCACCGGCAGGGCGGCGCCGCTCGCCTGGGCCGCGACGGGACCGAGCGAGGCTCCGGCGAGGAGCGCGAGGACCAGCACCGACTCCTCCGCGAGGAAGTAGGCCGCCTTGCGCGGCGACACCCAGTGGTTGAAGACCCTGACCACGCTCCCCTCCCCCCGCGCGCCGCGACCGGCGCGCCCCCGTGCCACCCGCGCCGCCCCCGCGGCGCGCCCCACCCGCTCTTCCGCGCCGTCTCCGGCGCCCTCACCTCCTCGCGGCGCCGGTCAGGCCGTCCGCGCGTCGCCCGCGCCGGCGTAGATCCAGCGGCCGTGCGCCACCGAGTCGACGTCGACGTCGTTCAGCACGATGCCGGCGGCCCGCTCCCCGAGCGACTCGAGGGCGAGGCGCACCACCTGGCGGGGCGTCGTGCCGGCGCGCACCACGAGGAGGGCCGCGTCCGCGGCGGCCACGATCCGGTCGCCATCGGCGAAGGCGAGCGCAGGCGGGGCGTCGAGGACGACGAGGTCCCAGGCCGCGCGGAGCTGCTCCATCACCGCGGCGGTCCTCGGGCGCCGCGCCGCCTCGCCGTCGCGCCCCTCGCCGGCGCACAGCACCGAGAGGGCGCCGACGCGCACGACCGCCTGCCCGAGCTCCGCCGTCCCGGCGAGGACCTCGGCGAGGCCGGCGCGCGGGGCGAGCCCGAAGAGCGCGGCCAGGGTCGGCCGCCGCAGGTCGGCCTCGACGAGCAGCGTCGTGCGGCCCTCCTGGGCGGCGGTGAGGGCGAGGTTCGCCGCGGTGGTGGTCCGCCCCTCCCCGCGCCCCGCCGACGTGACGGCGACGACCCGCAGCGGCCGCCTCGCGGCGAGCTGCAGGAGGCGCTGGTGGAGGACGCGGTACTGCTCGGCGGCGGCCGAGCCCGGCGCGTCGAGCGCGACGAGCCGGCTCTCCCGGGCCGTGCCGGGGTGGGTCGCCTTCAGGGTCTCCGCGGGCATCATGGTCGTTCCTCCGTCCTGTTCAGGAAACGCGCTTGTGGCCGGGGCCGATGCGCGGGATGGCGGCGAGCACCGGCACGCCGAGCGCGGCGGCGTCCTCCGGGCCGCGCAGCGAGCCGTCGAGCCACTCGGCGAGGCCGGCGGCGCCGAGGCCCGCCACGACCGCGGCGAGCACCGCGAGCCACACGAGCCTCGGGCGATCCGGCGCCGACGGGTGCGCCGGCGCGACGGCGGCCTCCACCGTGCGGAACATCGAGCCCTGGTCGGCGGCGAGGAGCGCCTCCGCCGCCGCCGCGTCGGTGCGGCGCGCGACGTTCGCGACGTAGCGGGTGCGCAGCACGTCGTAGTCGCGGGAGAGGGCGGCGAGCTCCGCCCCCCAGCGGGGGGCGGCGTCCACCCGCCGCTGGTAGGAGAGCAGCTCCTTCTCGAGGTCGTTCAGGTGGGCCTGGTGCTCCCGGAGCTCGCCGTCGAGCCGGCCGAGCTGCTCCTGCACCCGGTCCTTCCGGAAGCGCTCCACCTCCTCGTCGCGGCGCGTCCTCGTCTCCTGCCACTCGCGGCGGGCGCGCTTCACGTCGGGGTGCTCCTCGCCGTAGGCCGCCTCGAGCGACTGCAGCCGGCGCAGCGACGCGTCGAGCGCCGCCTCCGCCATGCCGGGGGCGCTCGGGCCCTCCGGGATCGACGCGGCCACCTCGTTGCGCCGGCGCCGCGCGTCGGCGACGAAGCCCTCCCGCATCTCGATGAGCCCCTGGATGCGCCCGATCGAGCGGGCGTTCGTCTCCACCATCTCGGGCAGCTCGGCCTGGTGCTGGACCTTGAACGCGAGGATCTTCGCCTCGTGCTCCGCGAGCGCCTTGCTCATCTCCGCCGTCTGGGCGTCGAGCGTCTCGCGCAGGCCGCGCGCCTGCGCCGTGAGGACCTCGCGCGTCATGTCGGCGTAGTACCTGGGCAGCAGCTCCGCGGCCTTCGCGACCTTCCGGGGATCGCGGCCATGCACCTCGACCACGAAGAGCAGCGCGGGCGGCCCCGCCACGACCTCCCCCTCGAGCCGCACCTCGACGTCCCGGCGCAGGCGCGCGACGGCCTCGTCCATGTCGGTGCCGAGGTCGGGGTAGAGCCCGGTCTCCCGGATCACCCGCTCGAGGACGGGGCGCGCCATGATGCCGTGCTTGATGGTGCGCATCCGGTCCTCGAAGGCCGTGCCGTTCTGGGCCGGGAAGAAGTCGGCGGGCAGGCGCCGCGCCTCGATCTGGACGACGGACGTCGCGGAGTACTCGGCCGGCAGCGCGAGCGCGGCGAGGACGCCGATGAGGGCCACGCCCCCCGCCACCAGCAGGGCGAGCGCGCGGCGCCGCCTCAGGGCCGTCATGACGTCGTGCAGCGTGTACGTACGTTCCATTCGTCCCTCCGTCAGCGCCCGGGCAGCTCCCAGCCGAGCTTCAGCCCCATGGTCGTCCGCCGCAGCTCGGGAGCGTTGTCGAGCCGCGCGAAGTGCGTCGCGACGAGCGCGGCGCGCAGGTTCATCCCCACGAGGACGCCGGCCTCGCCCGCCGCGGCCCAGCCCGTCACGCCGTCGCCCCCGCTCGGCGCCCGGCCCGAGTGCCAGACGCCGCCGTCGCCGCGCAGGTCGAAGCGGCGACCCACCCGGCGCACCGCGCCGACCTCGAAGGCGTCGACGAGGCCCGGATGGGCGGTCGCCCCGATCCCGAGCCCGTGCGAGAGCGAGCTGCGCACGTCCCAGGCGCGCGAGGAGCCGAGCACCTCCACCTCCGCCTCCGGGACGACGGCGGTGTCGCGATCCTCCCCGATCCAGAGCGCCGGGCCGGCGGCCGCCTCGACGGCGAACCGCCGCGTCGCCCGCCAGCGGGCGCGCGCCCGGAGGCCGTGCGACGTGGACAGCCCGTCGCCGGCCGGCGCGAAGCTCTGGTAGAGGCCGAGGCGGTACGCCCCGCCGACGGAGAGCCGCGGCGACGCGCGCCAGAGGGCCTCGACGCCCGGCGCGTGCATCGCGCCGCCGGTCGAGTCCTCGAAGCGCACGGTCCGCTCGGTGAGCGTCGCGGCGACGTCCACCCGATGGCTCAGGCGGTACTCGCCGCGCGCGGTGCCGCGCAGGAGGAACGCCGACTGCCGCCCGCTGCGGAAGATGCCCGCCTGCGCGAGGCCCGCGGGGTCGTAGGCCCAGGACCCGCGGACCACGCCCTGCAGCCCCAGCCGGCGCGTGGGATGGGCCTCGAGCGTGAAGCTGCCGCGGTGGTTCCAGGTGCCGTTCGGCTCGAGCTGGTCGTAGGCGATCCAGTCGCCCCGGTAGACGAGGCTCGCGTCCCACAGGTGATCGCGAAGCCGCAGCCCCGCCTCCGGCGAGATCCGCGACATGCGGTCCTCGCTGTGGCCGTCGTACAGCACGTTCGAGTCGTAGCCGCCCTCCAGGGAGAGGCGGGCGATGGGCTCCCACACCGTGCTCGCCCCCGACCGCGCGGCGGCGAGGAGGAGCACGGCGCCGAGCGCCGCCTTCCCGAATCGTCGCCGCGCACCCATCGCCCGCCCCTTGACCACCCGCGCTCCGCCCGGCGCCGTCCCGCTACCGCACGTACAGGACGTCGCCGCCCTTGAGCCAGAGCGCACCCGCCGCCTCCCCCTTCACCAGATCCCGGAAGGAGAGCGACACGCGATCGGCCCCGCCGTCCGGCTTCTGGCGGAGCCACACCACCTCGTCGCCCGCGAACTCCGTGCGCCCGCCCGCGAGGGCCATGGCGTGCACCACGCTCATGGGCCCGCGCAGGGGGAACCCGCCCGGGCGCGTCACCTCGCCGAGGACGAACACCCGGGCGCCGTTGATCTCGCGGACGAGGACGGCCACCTGCGTGTCCTGGATGTAGCCGGCGAGGGCCTTCGCGAGCGTGGCCTGGAGCTCGGCCGGCGTCTTGCCGGCCGCCTCGACCTCGCCCGCGAGGGGCAGCGAGATCTTCCCGTCGGGGCGCACCGGCACGACGCGCGTCAGCTCCGGCTCGTGCCACACGACCACCTCGAGCACGTCCTCACGCCCGATCCGGTACTCCGAGTCGGGGCGCGCGTCGGCGCGCTCGGACCCCTTCGAGGAGGCGCAGGCCGCGGCGAGGATGACTCCAAGGAAGACTGCCCTATTCGGTCCCATCGACTGCCCTCCGGGGACGGCACGGTCCCGAGCGTCGGCGCCGCATCGAGCACACGCCGTGCCACGCCTCCGGCGAGCGCGCACGGCGACGGCCCGGCGGCGCTGCAGACGCGCGCCGGCGGGCGTTCGCGCACGCGCCGCACGAGCGAGCGGCGGGCGGCTCGTGACGCGGCGGCGGCGCGAATGGGCGAAGCGTTTCCACACCCGGGGAATCGGCGTGCCCGCGTTGCCGCGAGGGCCCGCGCGCATGACGTTCCCTCTGGACGCGGACCGCGCCGACGGTTCCCGCAGGACCGCGTGGGGGACATCGAATGCTGAGGGCGACGGGGTGGTGCGTGGGCCTCTTCGGAGCGGGGGCGGCGATCTCGAGGATCTTCCCCGCGCCGTGGATCCAGCCGGCGGTGCTGCTCGCGCTCGGCGTCGCGTTCCTGTTCGTGAGCCGCGCGAGGGTGCGTCCCGCCACCGCGGGCGTCACCGCGCTCCCGGCCCGCGTCGCGCCGCCCCAGGCGGCCGCCGCGCGCGCGCCGGTGCCCGTCGAGCAGTCGGCCTGACCGCGCCGCGGGCCGGACGGAGGGGGCGCCCGGGCGCCCCGCGCGGCCGCTACTCGATCATCGCGGCGTCGCGGGGGTCCACGATCTCGCAGTCCTTGATCTTGTAGAGCAGCGCCTTGTAGCTGATCTGCAGCCGCTTCGCGGCCTTCCGCTTGTTCCAGCCGGTGCGCATGAGCGCGCGCAGGATCGCCTCCCGCTCGGCGATGCGCGCCGCGCGGCGCGCCACGTCCTTGAGCGGCGCGTCCTCGGGGAGGGAGGCGTGCAGCGTCGGGACGCGCACCGAGTTCGACACCGAGTTCGACGCCGCGTTCGTCGGCACGAGCGGAAGCGAGCGAGCGGTCGGTCCCAGCTCGCCGAGGACCATCGCCGGGTCGCGCAGCACGACGAGGCGGCGCACGAGGTTCTCGAGCTCGCGCACGTTCCCCGGCCAGTCATAGGCGTGGAAGCGGTCCATCACCTCCGGCGGGACCTGCTCGAGCCCGCCGTGGTAGCGGGCCCGGTACTTCTCGACGAAGTGGCGCACGAGCGGGCCGATCTCCTCCTTGCGCTCGCGCAGGGGCGGCACCCGGATCGTGACGACGTTGAGCCGGTAGTAGAGGTCCTCGCGGAACGTGCCCTGGCGGATGGCGGCGTCGAGGTTGCGGTTGGTCGCGACCACGACGCGCGCGTCCACCCGGACCGAGCGCTTGCCGCCGACGCGATAGAACTCCTCGTCCTGCAGGACCTGGAGGAGCTTCGCCTGGAGGCGCGGGTCCATCTCGCCGATCTCGTCGAGGAAGACGGTGCCCTTGTCGGCGAGCTCGAACTTGCCCGGCTTCTCCGCGTGCGCCCCCGTGAACGCCCCCTTCTCGTGCCCGAAGAGCTCGCTCTCGAGCAGCTCGCCCGGGAGCGCGGCGCAGTTGATCTTCACGAAGGGGCGGGCGGCGCGGTGGCTCGTCCCGTGGATGCGGTGCGCCACCACGTCCTTGCCGACGCCGCTCTCGCCGATGAGCAGCACCGGCACGTCCGTGTCGGCGATCCGATCGACGAGCGACCAGACCCGCTCCATCGCGCCGGAGAGCGTGGCGGTCGCGAGGGCGGCGTCCGGCTCGGCCGGGACCGCCGGCACCCGGGCGGCGACGACGTCCGGCGCGCGGCGGCCCGGGCGCTCGAGGGCGCGGCGGAGCACGAGGTCGAGCTCGGTCACCTCGAACGGCTTCGGCAGGTAGTCGTTCGCCCCGAGCTTCATGGCCCGCACCACGTCCTCCGCCTCGGACAGGCCCGACATGACGATCACCGGGACGCGTGCGTCGCGCTCGCGGAGGCGGCGGAGCACCTCGAAGCCGTCCGGCGCGGGGATGACGAGGTCGAGGAGGACGGCGTCCGCCGGGCCCGCCAGCGCGGCGATCGCCTCCGCCCCGTCGCGGGCGTGCCGCACGCGGTAGCCGGCGGCGGCGAGGTACTCGCAGAGGGCCTCGCGGGCTCCATCGTCGTCCTCGATGACGAGCACGGTGCAGTCGTTGTCCATCCCGGTTCCGATCGCAGCGATGGTGTTGCCGCCGCTGAGAAAATGGAACGACCTTCCTTGCCCGGCACCGGCCCGAAAGCGTCGGCGGGCGGGCAAGCGCGGCGCGGGCGGCGCCGCCTCGGCGGGGACGCGGGACCCCTTCCGGCGCGCACCCCGCGGGAGGTCCCGCCGGCGCCGCGCGGGACCCCTCCGCTCAGTAGACGCGCGCGACCTCGGCGCCCGAGTAGTAGGCGCGCAGGATCTCCCGGTACCCCTGCCCCGCCTCGGCGCGCCCGACCGCGCCCCACTGGCACATGCCCGCGCCGTGACCCCAGCCGCCGCCGCGCAGGACCACCGCGCCGCCGTGGGGGTCCACGACGAACATCGCCGAGGGGAGGTTCCCGAGCAGCCGCCGGATGCGCAGCTCGCCGGCGACCTCGGCGCTGCGCGCCTCGCCCTCCACCTCGAGCACCCGCGCCCGGCCGGAGACGCCGCGGGCGAGGACCCGCAGCCGCTTCACGGCGCCGACCGCGAGCGGCGCGGCGAGCCGGTCGAGCTCGGCCGGCTCGAGGCGGCGCTCCCAGCGGAAGCGGTCCTTGCGCGCGGCGGCGGGGCGCCGGCAGTACGCGTCCGGCGCGGCGGCGAGGAACGCGCGGAGCCGCGCCTCGTCGGAGAGGCCGCCCGCCCAGCGCGCCGCCTCCGCCGGCGGGAGATCGGGACGGCCGCGCAGGCTCGCGTTCGGCGCGTTCCCCCACACCCCGTCGTTGTCCTCGCCGTGGCCGCCGCACATCGCGGAGTAGACCGCGTCGACGAGCGTGCGGTCCGCGCGCCCGAAGATCGCCTCGCCGCGCGTCGCGCGCACCGCCGCGTCGGTGCGGGCGGTCCGCGCCGCGTCGCCGCGGTACGCCTGGCAGTGCACCTCGGCGCAGAGCATGAAGGGGTCGGTGAGGTGGCGGGTCGCGATCTGCGCGAGGACGTTCGAGCGGGCCGTCACCGCCTGCGCCTTCAGCGCCTCGAGGGGAGAGCCGCCGGGCATCTCGCTCGGCACGAGCCCGCGGAGCAGCTCCTCGAGCGACACCGCGTGGACGGCGGCGAGGGCGCCGTCCGCGTCGAGCGTCACGTACAGCCGGCCGCGGTAGGTCCGGTCCTCTCTCGCGCGCGCGGTCGGGCTCCGCTCGTGCTCCACCCCCTCCACCACGAACCCCGCGTCGCCCTCCACCTCCAGCCACAGCGCCGCGTCGGCCTGGCCGAGCGGCGCGCCGGCCTCCGCCCGCAGGTCGAGCGTGCCGCGCGGGCGGGCGACGACCTCGGAGTAGAGGCTCGCCCGCGCGCCGTGGCGGGCGCGCAGCTCCTCGATGGCCGCGCGGGCGCCGCGCTCGCTCCCGTCGGAGGCCGCGAGCAAGAGCTCGCGCCGGTTGTCCACCACGCGCCCGCCGAGGCCGTATACGCCGCCGACGACGCGCGAGAGCACGAGCACGCCGCGCGACTCCCAGCTCCGCCGCACCTCGTCGAGCGTCGCGCGGTCCGCCATGGGCGCCTCGGCGAGGAGCGGCTGGTGGACGATCGCCGCCGGCGCCGTGCCCCGGGCTCGGACCGTGAGCCGCGCGCCGGCCGGCACCTCCACGGCGCCGCCGCCCCGCAGCACGACGCGCGCGGGACCGCGCGGGCGGAACGCGATCTCCCGCTGGCGCTCCATGAGCCGGATGGTGACGAGCGGCTCCCCGCCGCTCGCGAACTCGAGGCGGTGTCCCCAGAGCAGCTCGAGCGGATCGGTGAGGTCCACCGCGACCGGCGGGGCGATGGGCGGCGCCTCCGGCGCCGGCAGCGGCGGAGGGAGGGCGGCGGCGGGAGGCGGTGGAGGCGGTGGCGCGCGGAGCGCGGAGGGTGGGGCCGGAGCCGCCGGGGGCGGGGGCGGGGGCGGGGGCGAGGTCGAGGCGGGCGAGGCGGCGAGGGCGAGGTCGAGGGCGAGGGCGAGGGCGAGGTCGGGGCGAGGTCGAGGGCGAGGTCGAGGTCGAGGTCGAGTCGGGTCGAGGTCGAGGGCGGGGTCGAGGGCGGGGTCGAGGGCGAGGTCGGGGTCGGGGTCGAGGGCGGGGTCGAGGTCGAGGTCGAGGCGGGTCGAGGTCGAGGTCGGGGTCGAGGTCGGGGTCGGGGTCGGGGTCGAGGTCGCGGTCGGGGTCGGGGTCGAAGCCTTCGCCCCCTCTCCCCCCTCCGGCGACGCGGCCGCGGGCGGCGCCTCACCCGCCTCTCCCGCGGGCGGGAGGGACGGGCCGGTGGCGCACCCGGCGAGGACGAGCGCGAGGGCGAGGCTCCTCGTCACGACCGGAGCCGCGCCTCCTTCTCCGAGGCGAGCCGCTCGAGCTGCCCGATCGCGGCCGTCCGCTCCGCGGGCCCGGCGGCCGGATCGCGGAGCGAGGCGACCGCGCGCTCCACCAGCTCGCGCTCCCGCCCCTCGCGGTCCCGGAGGGCCTGCACCATGCCGGCGACGTCGTCGGCGAGGTCGACGAGGAGATCGTGCGAGCGCAGCGGCCGGGGCGGGGCGAGGATCCCCTCCCCCACCGCGCGCGCCGTCCGCCCGATGACGAAGGCGGGGCCCGCGATCCGGTGCGTGACGACGACGGCCGCGCCGAGCAGGCACACGAGCACGGCGCAGAGCGCGAGCGCGACGAGCACGATGCGCCAGCGGTCCTCGCTCGCGAGCGCCTTCCCGATGCCCTCTCCGCCGTCCGGGCTGCCGAGCGCGATGACCCGGCTCGTCTCTCGGTACGCCTGCCAGAGCAGCCACCCGAGGGCGAGCGAGAGCGCCGTCGCGACGGCGACGAGGTAGCTCGCGAGCCGGAGCTGGAGCCCGGTGTCGAGCAGGTAGTTGCGGACGAGGCGCTTGCGGCCGCCGCCGGGGCCGTCCGGCGCGTTCGCGGACGGCTCCGGGTGAGCCGCGCGGGGGTCGGCGGTCGTCCGGGCGGGTTCCATCCCCCTCCTTCTACCGCTCTCCGAGGCGGGCCGCGAGATCCTCGGCCAGCCTCTGGGCGGCGGCGTCGATGGCGCGCGCCGCGTAGGCGTGGACCTTCGCCTCCGGCACGGCGCCCGAGACCGAGGCCTTCGCCGTCGACTCGAGCATGTCCATGCGACCGTCGCCGTCCACCACGACGAGCGACGTCCGCACCGCGATGACGGTCTTCCCCGAGCCGTCGCCGACCTCGATCTTGAGCGCCGGCTTGAGGCGCAGCTCCCCCGGGTCGGCCACCGCGAAGCCGCGGTCCTTGAGGTGGCGCGCGAGCGCCTCGCGCAGCGCGCCGCGGGAGGCCGAGGGACCGGCGGGCTCGTCGATGGTCACCGCGAGCGGCCCGAGCTCGGCGAGCGCGTGGGCGGCGGCGCTGCGGACGTTCTCGTCCGGGTCCGCCTGGCTGGCGAGCTTCAGGGTCGGGCGCGCGGCGCGGTCGCCGATCCTGGACAGCGCGACCACAGCGGCGATGCGCACGGCCGCCGCGCCGTCCTCCGCCACGGCCTCGCGGAGCGCCGCCACGCCCGCGACCGCGCCGCGCTGGCCGAGCACGATGGCGGCCTGCGTGCGGACCTTGAGCGACGAGTCGCGGCGGAGCGCGCGGATCGCGGCGTCGACCTGCGCGTCGCTGCGCGCCGGACCCGCGAGGGCGAGCAGCAGGAGGACGATCGTCGGGTCGGCGCATGCTCGACGGGCAGGATACCGTTCTCCGCCGCGCGCGCGTTGCCCTTCGTCACCCCTACCCCGGCGCCTCGAGGCCCACAGGGCCGCCCGCGACCCGGCGGAAGGCGTGGTGCAGCCGGGCCGTGAGGGGTCCCGGGCGACCCGAGCCGATGGCGAGCGCGCCGAGGCGCGTCACGGGGACGATCTCTCGGACGGTCGACGTGATGAACAGCTCGTCCGCGCCCTCGAGGTCCTCGGGGCGGAGCGGCGCCTCCTCGGCGGGCACGCCGAGCTCGGCGGCGAGGCGCAGCACGAGGCCGCGCGTGACCCCCTCGAGGATGCCCGCGGCGAGGGGTGGCGTCACGACGCGCCCGTCGCGCACGGCGAAGACGTTGGAGGAGGAGCCCTCGGTGACGAAGCCGCGGCCGTCGAGCAGGAGCGCCTCGTGCGCGCCGGCCGCGCGCGCCTCCCGCACCGCGAGCACGTTCGGCAGGTGCGCGCCCGTCTTGGCCGACGGATCGATCGCCTCGGGCGCCGCGCGCCGCACCCCCACGATCGCGGCCTTCACGCCCTCGACCCAGGCGCGCCGCGGCGGACCGGCGAGCGGCTGCACGATGACGAGCGCGACGGGGTCCACCGCGAGCGCCGGGTCGAGGCCGATCTCCCCGGCGCCGCGGGTCATCACCACGCGCACGTAGCGCTCGCCGGCGTTCCACGGCGCGGCCTCGGGATCCGGCGCGTCGCCGCCGCGCGACGCCTCGAGCGTCCGCGCGATCTCCGCGGCGACCCGCGGCCCGTCCCACTTCGGCGCGAGGCCGATCCGCTCCGCCGAGTGGCGGAGCCGCGCGAGGTGCGCGGCCACCTCGAACGGCCGGCCGCCGTAGGTGCGGACGACCTCGTACACGCTGTCGCCGTACAGGAAGCCTCGGTCGAAGACCGAGATCCTCGCCGCGCCGGACGAAAGGATCGTCCCGTCGAGGTTCACCACGGTGGGCATGCGCCCACCATAGCGCCGCGGGCCCGCGGGCGCGCGCGGGGGCCGCCGGCGCGGGGCACGGCCCGAATGGAGATCCCCGAGTGATCCCGGCCCTTTTCTTGACCGATCGATCGGCGGTGATATCTCCCGAAAGCGATGGAAGCCTCGATCGAGTGCACGCACTGCCGGGTGGTGATGACCTCGTGGTCCGCTCCCGGGAGCCCGATCCGCTACTACCAGTGCCCGTTCTGCCAGCGCACCCACTCCTCCCTGTACGGCGAGGTGTTCCGCCGCCGCGCGGGCGCCCGCGTCGTGGACGCGCCCGCGCGCGCCGCCGCGACCGGCCCCGGCATCCCGATGGCGACCGCCGAGGACGTGCGCTGGGCGCGCGTCAAGGCCACGGCCTCGCGCTGGTTCGCCCGTTTGGAGGCGGACGAGCAGCGCTGCGCGACGGCGGCGCCGCAGGCGGCGAACGTCGCCGCGCCGGCCGTCGCGGACCCCGCCGACGTCGTCGAGCTCGCCCCCGCCGCGCGGCGGCGCTAAGAGCGCATCCCATAACCCGGGACGCCTGCTGCGACGCACGCTGGCTGCCTGCGCCGGGCAGACTCCTCCCTGCGCTGCTCGCCGTACCAACAGGTACGGCTCCGCTGCTCGGTCGTCGTGTGCCCGGCTCGGCGACGCCATCGTGCGTCTCGCGACGGCGCCGGGTTACGGGATGCACTCTGGGCGCTCAGCGCGACGCGACGGCGTCCGCCGGGACGGGCGCGAGGCCGAGCTCGATCGTGCGCAGCTGCATCGGGCGCCGCCTCCCGAGCTCGAGCGCGACCTCCGCCGTCCTCCCGTCGGCGACCTCCACCCCGCTCACCTCGACCGCGCCGCCGAAGACGAAGGCGGACACCGCGTAGCGGCCGGGCCGGAGCCGGGGCATCACGAACCGGCCGCGGACGTCGGCGTGCACCTCGGCGCCGTCCCCCGCCTCCCCGGACAGCGCGACGACGCGCGCGCCCGGGACCGCGGCGCCCGCCGCGTCGCGCACGACGCCGGCGACGCCGCCGCCGGAGTGGAGCACCACCGTGGGGAGCGGCTCGCGCGTGTTCACCGGGACGAACGCGGGCAGGTAGTCGGGGTGCTGCACGACGAGCACGAGCAGGCCGCGCGGCACGTGCCGGAGCTCGAACCAGCCGCCGCGGCCGGTGACGCCGAGGCCCGCGACGCGCTCCGGCCGGACGAAGCGGAGCCGCTCGAGCTTCGCCGGGTCGGCGAGGGTCACGCGCGCCGACGCCACGGGCTCCCCGCGGTCGTCCACCACCTCGCCCACGACGTGCTCGCCGTCGCCGAGGGCGATCTCCGGCACGCGGAGCTTCTTCCCGGAGGCGCCCTCCACGTGGAAGACGTTGGGCGCGAACCCGTCGGAGCGCACCACCACCCGGAACTCGCCTTCCGGCGGCGTGAGGACCTTGAAGCGCCCCTCGCGATCGTCGAAGGCGACCCCGTTCACGGTGAACCGCGCCACGGGTGTCCCGCCCGTGCGCGTGATCTGGCCGCGCAGCTCCCCCGGAGGCAGCGGGACGGCCGGAGACGGGGCCGGGAGGGCGGCCGTGGCGACGAGGGCGAGCGCGATGGGCAGCATGCCGGCTCCTTTCGACGCGGGCGCGCGGGCGCCCGTCCTCTCCCCCCGCGATCCATCTAGCGCCCGCCGGAGCGTGCGCGCAGTCCCACGGTCCGGTGTCGCGGGGCCGACCCCCGCGAACAGGGTCGTCCGGCGCGCGGACCCCCTGAAAGCACCGACCCGGCGGACGGATCCGCCGGGTCGGTGGTGGCCCGCGGGGGCGGGCGGCGAGGTCGGCTCAGGGCGCCGCGGCGAACCGGCCCGTGACGAGCGTGCTCTGGCTCACGACGACGGTGCAGAGGCCGCCGCTCACGCTGGAGCAGCCGCTCCAGCCCACGAACGCGTACCCCGTGGCGGGCGTCGCCGACAGCGTGGCCGACGTGCCGGCCGCCAGCGACACGCTGCACGTGCCGGCGTTGCTGGCACAGGCGATGGCGTTGTCGGTGCCGGCGATCGTGCCCTGGCCTCCGGAGACGGAGGTCACGAGCGTGTAGAGCGTCGTCGGCGGCGGCGTGACGGGCGCGGCGTACGTCGCGGTGACGAGCCGGTTGCTCGTCACGGTGACGCTGCACTGCGCGCCCGCGACGGACGAGCAGCCCGACCAGCCCGCGAACCCGTACCCGTTGATGCCGCCGGTGGCGGTCAGCGTCACCGCCGTGCCGGTGGGCACGTCCTCGAGCTTGCAGGTCCCCGCGTTGGAGCGGCAGTCGATCCCGCCGCCGGTCACGTTCCCCTGTCCCTTGATCGAGACGACGAGCGCGAACGCGGTGGGATCGGCCGGGGGCGGCGGGGCGAGGAAGTCCGCCCGCACCGACACCGGCGTGTTGGCGAGGCCGGACGCCGGCGTGCCCGCGACGAGGGTGCAGGTGCCCGGGGCGGCGCCCGGCGTGCAGCCCATGAAGCCCGCGAACGTGGCGCCGTTGGTCGCGGCCGCCGTGAAGGTCACGGTGGACCCGGGCGTCGCGCCGAAGAGGCAGCCGCCGCTCCCGCACGTCTCCGTCCTCGTGCCGTCCGACACCGTGACGGTGCCGTACGCGCCGAAGACCTGCAGGCTCACGGCCGCGAGCCGGCCGGTGAGCAGCCCGGCGCGGGTCTCGCCGTAGCCCATGAGCTCGTACTGCGAGACGTACGCCGGCTGGCCGGCCGCCGGGTTCGCGATGGTCCCGGCCTCGTCCAGGTAGTCGTACTGGGCGGGCTCGGCGAGCTGCTTGCCGTAGAAGAACGTCGAGGACGGGCCGTGGCAGTCGTTGCAGCCGCCCGAGCCGTACGGGCCGGGCGTGACCACCGGGTTGGCCGGATTGCGCTTCGCCACCACGTTGTGGTTGACGGCGAAGTCGTGGCTCTCGGCGACGAGGCTCTCGAAGTACTCCACCTCGTCCGACGCGTTCAGGAAGTACACCTTGTCCGCCCGGACGAGCACCGGGCGCACGACGATGTCGTTCGCCGAGGCGTCGGGGTTCGCGGTGTCCGCCGCGTCGCGCAGCGCGATGAGCGACGCCCGGATCTCGTCCTTCCGGTGGAGGATGGGGGCGCCGGTCGAGACCTTCGACCCCGGGGTGAGCGGCAGCGACGCGAGCCGGGCGGAGCCGGGCGCGTACGCGTTCGTGAGCGCCTTGCGCACGAGCCGCAGCGTGATCGGACGGATGACCGCGCCGTCGCCCACGCCGCCGAGCCACTCGCCGAACCAGGCGGTCCAGAGCGGCTTCACCGTCGTGAGCTTGCCCTTGTAGTGGCGCACCGCCGGGTACCAGCGGAACGGCTTGCCGGCGAGCTCGGCGAGGTTCTTCGAGGGATCGAGCGGGTCCGTCCCGAGGTACTGGTTCCACAGGGACGCGTTCTGCGTGCCGTTCGACGTCATGTCGTACGCGATGTCCGGGATCTCGACGCCCGGCGAGACCGGATCGTCGTCGAGGTGGCGGATGTGGCACACCTGGCACTTCATGAACGAGAAGTGCAGCTCGGGGATGGCCAGGTGCTTCGGCGTCGGGTCCGGCGCGAGCGGGTCCGCGCCGCCGAGGTGGCACTCGGCGCAGTCCTGGACGGTGCCGTCGAGGTCGTTGCGGACGGAGCCGATGGTGATGTCGCCCTTGCCGATCTGGTGCGGGTTCGCCTTCGCGAGGCCGAGCGCGTCGAGGCTGCCCGTGCTCGGCGTCGTGTGGCACCGCGTGCAGCCGACGCCCTTCGCGACGTGCACGTCGGTGGTGGCGAGGAGCGTACGCCCCGCCTTCTTGCCGTCCGGCGTGGAGTGGCAGCCGCGGCAGTTCGCGTCCTTCGCGGCCCCGATCTTCCCGAGCGGGATGGCGAGGGCGCCGTCCTGCTCGACGAGGGTGCCTGCGGCGAGGCCGAGCTCGTAGTTCACCGTGAGGGCGCTCGCCATCGGCGGCGACTGGCCGGCGACGTAGGTGAGGCTCGCCCAGCCCGCGCCGGCGGTGGGCGCCGTCTCGAAGTTGGCGAGGCCGGCGACGCCGGTGCCGCGCAGCGCGCCGGACCGCTTGAACCACGACAGGCCGGCGTCGGCGTTGGCCGTGCCGGGACCGGTCGCGATCTTCGTCAGGTGGCACATGAGGCAGTCCGACTCCAGGACGCCCGTCTTGGCCCAGTTGGCCGTGCCGGGGACGCCGGTCGACGGGTTGATGAACCCGTAGTCACCGTCGAGCTGCGCGGAGGCGGGCAGCGTCGCCTGGCCGTCGTAGCCGTAGGTGCCGGTGGCCCTGTCGAAGTAGAGCTTGCCCGTGCGGTCGTACTGCGTGGCCGCGCCGCCCGGGTGGCAGACACCGCAGTTCGCGGTGAAGAAGAAGGAGGACTTGTCCATCGCCGTCGTCGTCGTGTTGCTCTTTCGAGCCAACTGGCTCGAGTCGGACGAGGGGGGTCACCACTTGCCGTACATGCCGTCGGACAGGAGCCACGGCTTCGCCGGGTTGTACGTGTCCGACACCAGGATGGCGGTGTTCGAGAGGCCCTTGCCCTGCTGGAAGTGGTAGCCCTGCGTGATCACGCTCGTGTCGTGGCAGCCGCCGCAGGTCTTCTCGGGGCTGTACGGGGTCGTGGAGCCCCGGACGATCGCGTTGCCGAGCCGGTCGCGGAGGGGGACCGCGCCCGTCGCGTCGGCCGTGTGGTGCGTCGAGAGCGCCTGCCTCGACGTGTCGCGGGGCGCCGCCGCGTCCGCCTCGCCGCCTGCGCTCCCGCACGCGGCGCTCAGCGCCGCCAGGAGCCCGGCGAGGAGCGCGGGCCAGCCCGTCACTCTCTCGTGGATGAGTCTCACTGTGCCTCCGTGGGCGCGCGCCCGGGGCGCGCGCATCGTTAATGACTAGTAGTGAACAACCGTGATCCGTCGGGTGAGCTGCACGTACAGGTCGGTGCACGTAGCACCGCCCGTGCCGCGGCCGCCGGGCGCACCGTTTTCGCGCGAGCGGGTGAGGTCACCCAGCCGGGCGCGCGGGCGGGCCCGCGGATCCGCAGATCGCGCGTCGCGCGGCCCGGCGACGTCGCCGCGGCGTTAAGGGGGAGCGTTAACGGGTTGACGGTGTTGCGTGAACGGCGAACGTCCCATCGCGAGCCGATTCGCGCCCGCGATGCCGATGACGGAGCCGCCGCGTCACGCCACCCTCACCGCTCGGGGACGCCGAGCTCCTTGAGCCGCGCCCGGAAGAGCTTCAGGTACCGCTCCTCGCCCCCGCTCGGCAACGCCGCGTCCCGCGCCGGCGACGTGATCCGGATCGGCAGCGCGACCTCGTCGGTGCCCGGCACGATCCGGGAGTCGTAGAGCGCCCGGCCGAGCCGCTCGAGCGCGATCTGCACGGACGGGTCGCGTTCGAGCGCATACTCGGCGACCAGCTTCAGGCGGGCGACGATCTCCTGGCACTTCGCGCAGCCGGGGAGAGGCCGCGCGCCCTTCGCGTGCACGCCCCAGAGACGGACGATCACCCCCACCTTCACCCGCGCGCCGCGTCGCACGTCGAGCTCGGGCTCGACGTCATAGTGGACGTGCAACCGCCGGACGAGCGCTCGAAGCTCCTCGAGGTCCCGGGGCATGCCCTACCCTCCCACTCGTCGCTCCGGTTTCCACTGGTATTCGGGGTCACCCGGCGCGGAGCGCGGGCGCGATTGCGCCGATCCGTCGCACCCTCGCGGGAAAGCGCCACGCCGGCGGGACCCCGACCGCACGGTTGCGACGCTACCTCCTGCGGCCCGACGATCCGAGCTTCACCTGGACGGCGACGAGCTGCTCGCCGCTTCGTTGCCCGCGGACGACGGCGCGCTGCCCGGGCTTCACGTCCTCGCGGCGCACCAGCTCGTCGCCGCGGAGGAACCGCGTGTCCTCGGTGATCGTGAACGCGACCCGGTGCCCGTCGGCCGTCTCGATCACGAGGCGCTCCGCCGAGACGCTCTCGACGACGCCCATCGCGCGATCGCCCTTCTCGTGCCCGGCGGCAGGCATCGCCGCGAGCGCCGCGAGGAGGGTCACGACCGTCATCATCCACCTCATCATCGCTCCTTCAGTGCACGGGCGTCCCGTGCTCTGGCACGCGCGTCTCGCCACGCAGGAACTCCTCTTCTTCCTCGAGGGCGCGCCACTCGTCCGGCGACTTCGGGTTCAGCGCCTCCATCCGCGCCCGCTCCTCGGCGGTGAGCCTCGGGAGATGGCGGATGAAGTGCACGAGCTCCCAGCTTTCCTCCTCGCTGCCGGGGCCGCCCCACGCCGGCATCCCCGTGAGCCGCACCCCGTTCTCGATGACGTAGAAGAGCTCCCCGTCGGTGAGGCGCTGGGTCGCCGGCCCGCGCATGTCCGGCGCCCGAGGATGGAGCATCCGGCCGATCGCGGTCTGGCCGCTGCCGTCGTTGGCATGACAGCTCGCGCAGTGATCGGCGAAGTGGGTGAGCCCGGCGGCGAGCACGCCAGGGCTCGCCGGGATCGGGTTCTTCGCCTCACGAGCCTCCGAGGGGATCGCCCAGCTCCGCAACCTGCGCGCGATCCGCGCCTCGATGGCGGACGGCTCCGCGCGCGCGGAGATCCCGTCGCGCAGCACCAGCGCGGCGCCGATCACCGCGACTCCGACGAGGGCGAGCCCCAGCGCCCCCGCGGCGATGCACCACCGCCGAGCCTCGGGGTCCAGGGGTACTGAGCGCGGCACCTTCGGCGTCTCCTCGTCAGAGCTGCGCGCGGCGGAGGAGCTGCGCGTTCACGGCGACCACGACCGTGCTGACCGACATCAGCACCGCGCCGGCCGCCGGCGCGAGCACGACGCCCCACGGCGCGAGGACGCCGGCCGCGAGCGGGATCGCCGCGACGTTGTAGCCCGCCGCCCACCAGAGGTTCTGGAGCATCTTCCGGTACGTCGCCCGGCTGAGGGCCACGATCCGGGGGACGTCCCGCGGGTCGTTCCGCACCAGCACGACGTCGCCGGCCTCCACGGCGACGTCCGTCCCCGCGCCGACCGCGATGCCCACGTCGGCGGTCACGAGCGCCGGCGCGTCGTTCACCCCGTCGCCCACCATGGCGACGCGCTTGCCGCCTCGCCGCAGTCCCTCGATCAGCTCCGCCTTGTGGTCCGGGAGGACCTCCGCGTGGACGGTGTCGATGCCGAGCTCGCGGGCGACGGCCTCCGCCACGGGGCGGGAGTCGCCGGTGAGCATCGCGACCTCCAGGCCCATCGCGTGGAGCCGCCTCACGGCGTCCGCCGACTCGGGCCTCACCGCGTCGGCGACGGCGAACGCCGCGACCGCGCGCCCCTCCTCGACGAGGAACACCACCGACTGGCCGCGCTCCGCAGAGGTCGTCGAGAACGCCTCGAGCTCCGGCGCGAGCGCGAGCCCCAGCCGGCGGAGCAGGTTCGGGCCGCCGACGAGCCGCTCCCGCCCCTCGACGCGAGCGCGCACGCCGTGCCCCGGGATCGCCTCGAACCCCTGCGCCTCCGGAAGAACGAGCCGGCGCTCGCGGGCGGTGCGCACCACCGCCTGCGCGACGGGGTGCTCGGAGTCGCGCTCCACCGCCGCCGCGAGGCGGAGCGCCTCCTCCTCCGTCATGCCGGCGACCGTCCCCACCCCCACGACGCGGTGCTCGCCGAGCGTCAGCGTCCCGGTCTTGTCGAAGACGACCGTGGTGAGGCGGCGCGCCTCCTCGAGGCCCCGCCGGTCGCGGACGAGGAGCCCCGAGCGCGCGCCGAGGGTCGTCGAGATCGCGATGACGAGCGGGATCGCGAGCCCGAGCGCGTGCGGACAGGCGATGACGAGCACCGTCACGACGCGCTCCACCACGAAGGCGCCGGGCGCCCCCGCGAGGCCCCAGCCGATCGCCGTGAGCACCGCCGCCGCGACGGCGACGAGGGTCAACGAGAAGGCCGCCCGATCGGCGAGCGCCTGCGCGCGCGAGCGGGAGGTCTGCGCGGCCTCGACGAGGCGCATGATCCGGGCGAGGGCCGTCTGCTCGCCGGTCCCCGTCACCTCCACGCGGAGCGACCCCGCCCCGTTCACCGTCCCGGCGATGACGGCGTCGCCGGAGCGCTTCTTCACCGGGCGCGACTCCCCCGTGATCATCGACTCGTCGAGGGTGCTCTCGCCGGACCGCACGGCGCCGTCGGCCGGGGTGCGCGCGCCGGGGCGGAGGAGGACCACGTCGCCGGTGCGCAGCGCCGAGAGCGGGACCTCCTCCTCGCGGTCACCGGAGATCCGGATCGCCGCCGAGGGGAGCAGCCTCGCGAGCTCCTTCAGCGCCCCGCTCGCCTGCGAGATCGAGCGCATCTCGATCCAGTGACCGAGCAGCATCACCGTGACGAGCGTGGAGAGCTCCTCCCAGAGCGGCATCCCGGGGTAGCCCGCCGTCACGGCGAGGCTGAAGGCGAACGCGACGCCGATCGCGAGCGCGATGAGCGTCATCATCCCCGGGAGCCGGTCGCGCAGCTCGCGGATCGCGCCCTTCAGGAACGGCGTACCGCCGTAGACGAAGACGACGACCCCGAACACCGGAGCGATCCACGCCGAGCCCGGGAAGGGGGGAGCGTGCCAGCCGGTCGCCGAGGCGAGCATGTGACCCCAGAGCACCGTCGGGATCGTGAGGACGAGGGCGACCCAGAACCGCGTCCGGAACATCCCGGCGCTGTGTCCCTCGTGGCGATCGTGCCCCTCGTGCTCGCCGCCCCGGGCCTCCTGGCCGCGCGCCTCCGCGTGCGCGCGCGGATCGCGCCGCCCCGCCCTGGACGGGAGCTCCGGATGCGCGGGGTACCCGGGCTCCGCGGGCACACGACCCGCCGGAGGGGCGCCGCTCCTCGGCGAATGCCCCTCGTGCCCTCGGTGCCCCGCGTGCTCGTCCATGACCGCCTCGCCTCGCGCCGATGCCGGCATGCCACATAGGCCGGCGAAGGCGGGCGTTCAAGGCGGGCGGCGCGCTCGCGCGTGCCACCTGCCCGCGATCACGTGGTATCAAGCGACGCGGCACACGGGGCCATCGGCCGTTAGCTGTCACGTACCTCGAGGCGCTAGCTCAATTGGTAGAGCATCGGCCTTTTAAGCCGGTGGTTCTGGGTTCGAGTCCCAGGCGCCTTACTCACCTTCTCGCCGCGGCCCACCACTTCCGCTTCGCCTCTCACGAGGCCGGCAGAAGACCGCTACTGCCTCGTGAACCTCACGAAGGTGGTCGCCGCGACCTCCGAGCCCACCGCGTACAACGGATACGGGTAAGAGGCCGAGTACGGATTGCACGCGTCGGTCGAGGACGACTGGTACACGGCCGAGACCTGCGCGCCCAGCGCGTACACCCGATACGACCTCGCGACGGCGTCCGCGATGCAGGAGCCGGGCGTCGACGCCTCCGTCGCGTAGAGCGGCGGGCCGCACCCCTGATCGCCGTAATAGAACGCCGCGACACGCTCGGTGCAGGCCGCGTCGGCGTAGAGCCCGACCATGCTGGCCGTCCGAGAGTAGTGGGGGAGGCAGCGCCACTCTCCGTCGGCGGCGAGCTGGACCGAGCAGTCGACGTCGAGCAGCGTGTCGTGGAACGAATACCGGTCTGGCGCATACCGCGAGCCGTCGGCCCCGACCCACGACACCTCGTTCGCCGCGAGTCGCGAGCCGCCGACGACGGAAGAGCCACCCGCAGGGCCCGCCGGACCCGTGGGCCCAGCCGGCCCGCTCGGCCCGGTGAGCCCCATTGGCCCCTCCCCGATAGCGTCACGGAGGATCATTCCGTACGCCGCCGTCGTCCCCGGCACGGCGGGGTCACCCCAAGAAGACGCTATCTCACGCGGAGTGCGGGCCTTCCACGCCCGGGGAAGGAGTCCACAGAATCTCCGGCGGTAAACGGGGGTTGACCCGAAGACAGAGGGGGTATTTCGATGCGTGTACCGAGAGGTGCGGCTCGTGCCGTGGTGTTGGCCTTGACGGTCTTCGCAGCTCAGGGTGCGAGAGCAGATCCAGACCCGGGGCCGAACGGCATCGCAGCCAAGGTGGCGGCACTGGAGGCCACCATCTCGACCCTCCAGGCTCAGGTGGCTGCACTCCAAGCGAGTCCGGTCCTCGCTCTGGGACCGTACGTGTCCGTTGACCCTGACCCGGTGAACGGTCTCAAGGGCCCCCACGTGTTCTTCACCGGGATCAACGTCCACGTCCGCAGTGGCTCGGGCGCCACGGATGACGGAAGCTTCGACGACGACTTCTTTCCCGAGATCCCCCTCGGGCCCCTCACCGGTTTGGGGAATCTGGTGATCGGCTACAACGAGCCGGATCCCCATCCCGTTTCCAACCGGAATGGCTCACACAACCTGATCATCGGCGCCTGGCACGAGTACAGCGCCTTTGGCGGGCTCGTGGCGGGACGTGGGAACAACATCCTCGGTCCGGTCTCCAGCGTCACCGGGGGTTCCGGCAACACGGCCGGCGACCGCGCCTTCGGCGCCAGTGTCAGCGGAGGTGTCGCCAACACGGCCAGCGACAATTTCTCCACCGTCAGCGGGGGTGGCTCGAACACGGCCAGCGGCGGCCTCTCCAGTGTCTGCGGGGGTGGCTCGAACACCGCCAGCGGCACACTGTCCAGCGTCAGCGGGGGGCAGTCGAACACGGCCGACGGCTTCGGCTCCAGCGTCAGCGGGGGGCAGAATCGTAGTGCTCCGGAAGACTTCGATTGGGCGGCGGGGGAATTCTTCTCGGACCCGTAGCCGGAGTACGGGCGCTCTGTTGCGGGCGCCTCGCTCCTCCGCCCCTTTTCGCGTGCTCCGTCACACCCCGCGCCGTGGGATCCTCTGGCTCACATCGGCTCCGGTGAGCCTCGGCAGAGGGAGGCGGTATGCGCACGCTTCGAGCGGCGGCCCTGGTCCTCGCGGTCCTCACCCTCGGCGGCTGCCCCGGCGACGAGGACGAGGGCGACGGGGGGTTCACGCAGGCGGACCTCGCCGGCGACTGGCGGTACTCGGTCCTCCAGAGCGGCCCGGCGGTCGCGAGCGGCGTCACGTACGGGTGGATCCGAGGGACCATCCGGATCGACGCCGCGGGGAACGTCTCCTTCCTCTCGTCGGAGAACAGCTTCGGCAGCACGACCCCGCCGTCGGTGACGGTCCGGCTCGAGGTCGCGCCGGACGGCGCCGTCACCGCGCCGGTCGGGCCGTGGACGGGCTACCGGGGCCAGCTCGATCGGACGCGCACGCTGCTCGTCTCGACGGCCACCGTGACCGGCAGCACGGTGCGGAACTTCCGGATCGGCCAGAAGGTGGTCCCGGGAACCTCGTGGTCGGCGTCCGACCTCGCCGGCACCTGGCGCTACCACGACGTCGGCGGCGGCGCGCTCGTGCGCTGGGAGCACGGGACGGCGACGGTCGCGGCGGACGGCGCCCTCTCGCGCACCGGCATCGTGGCCTCCGACGGCGCGCAGGCGGACGTGCCGGACGCGGGCACGCTCGCGATCGACGCGGACGGCGTCGTGACGACGCCGGGCGACCCGAGCTGGTCGGGGTTCCTGTCCGCCGACAAGTCGATCCTCGTCGCGACGCACACGGCCGCCGCAAACGAGTACTCCCTGAACGTCATCGTGCGGAGCGCGGCCGGGTTCGGCCAGGCCGATCTCGTCGGACCGTGGTCCTTCCACGTGTTCGCGAACGACGCGGCGGGCGCGAGCTGGGCCCACGGGCGGGCCACCATCGACGCCTCGGGCCTCGTGACGTACTCCGAGTGGCTCGACGCCACGGGCGTCACGGCGCCGCCGGATCCGCCGACGCTCACCGTCGCCGGCGACGGGGTCGTCACGCAGACGAGCCCGCCCGACTTCCACGGCGTCGTCGCGCCGGGCAAGGGGCTCGTGGTCGGGACCGCCACGTACGGCGACGGCGAGTGCGGGATCGCCGCCGCGGTCCGCTGACGCCACTGCGAGAGCCCCTCCGCGCAATGGTCGCGAGAGGAAGAGGCGGCGGCAGGTTGCAACCGCGACGATGACCGAGGCGGGAGTACGGCGAGGTCGCAGGCGGGGACCGGGACCCCTCGTTCTGGCCTCCTGAGCGCGTCCCTCCCGTGTGGGTCTCATCTCCTTTTCCTGCGGTACGGATTCGGTTGCCGTCGACCGCAGGAAACTGCTATTCCTGCGGTGGAGATTCCATGCTTCAGGATCGCAGGAAAGCTGGACGCCCCTCGCTCGTCGAGCTCCTCGCCGTGCTCGATGAGCACGTCCGGCTGCTGCGGGATCACCTCGGTGGTCTGCCGCGCGCCGTCGAGGCCGATCACATCCTGCGACAGATCTGGATCGACGACGTCCACAACTCGACCGCCATCGAGGGCAACACGATGACGAGGGCGCAAGTCGTGGACCTGGTCGAGCGGCGCAAGGCTTCGGGACTCCTCCTGGAGAACCTCGATGTCGAGGGCTATGCGCGCGCCGCGGACTGGGCGTACCAGCATGCGCGGGACTACGCGGGGGTTCCGGTAGCGGTGCTGAGCGAGATCCACAAGGTCGCGGTCGGGCTCGCGTGGGCGATGGAACCTCCCGTGACACGCGATCGGCCGGGCGCCTGGCGCAACGGCGGCGTCAAGATTCGCGCCGTGCAGGTGCCGATGCCAGCCGTGATTCCGGCCGAGCTCGACGGCTGGAGTCGCTCGACGTCGAACCTGGCTGACCGACACCCCGTGGTCCATGCGGCGCACCATCATGCGTGGCTGGAACGGATTCACCCCTTCGTCGACGGCAACGGGCGGACCGGGCGATTGGTGCTCAACTTCATGCTTCTCCAGCACGGCTACCCACCCGCCGTCATCCACCTCTCGCAGCGAAAGCGCTACCTGCAGGCGCTGCAGATCGCCGACGACGGAAACGCGAATCCACTCGCCGAAGTCGTCGCACGTGCAGTGCACGACACTCTGAATCGCTTTCTGATCCCGAAGCTCGCGGGCGAGGCCAAGCTCGTGCCGCTGTCGGCGCTGGCGGTGGGAAGCCCATACTCTCCGGCATACTTGCGCGGGCTCGTGCTCGACAAGCGTCTCCACGCCGTTCGTGACGGGCGCCTGTGGCTGAGCTCGAGGGCCTGGCTCTCGGAGTACATCGCGTCACGCGACCGGCGCGGGCGGCGCCAGCGTACGGGGAGATGACGGCGGCGGCTCTCGGCTTCCGCGGATGCCGCGGGCCGCTCGGCCCGGCCCGCGCCCTCGCCCTCGATCCCCGGCAGGGCGGGAGCGCGGGCGCGCCCGGGCGGGTAGACTCCGGCGCCGATGACCGCCCTCGCGCTCGCCCTCGGCCTCTCCCTCGCCGCG
This sequence comes from uncultured delta proteobacterium, assembly GCA_963737085.1. Classification (GTDB taxonomy): domain Bacteria; phylum Myxococcota; class Myxococcia; order Myxococcales; family Anaeromyxobacteraceae; genus Anaeromyxobacter. The sequence continues at coordinate 169,673 of CAVTRR010000008.1, read as the reverse complement.
CCGCCCGCCGCTCCCCGCACGTTCCGGGTGGACTACTTCCACACCGGCAACGCCACCGAGGAGCGCTTCGCGCTCGACCGGCTCGTCCTCGAGCCGCTGCCGTTCCCCGGACGGCCGGACCGGGCCCTCGACGACACGAACCTCGGCAAGTTCCTCTTCGAGGTCCGGGACGTCGCGACCCAGCGGCTGCTCTACTCGCGAGGGTTCGCGTCGATCTACGGCGAGTGGGAGACCACGGCGGAGGCGAAGAGGGAGAGCCGCACGTTCTCCGAGTCCCTGCGCTTCCCCGCCCCTCCGTCGCCGGTGCAGGTGGTGGTGAAGCGGCGGGCCGCCGACGCCACCTTCCGCGAGGTCTGGTCGCTCGTCGTGGACCCCAGGGACCGCACCGTCGACGACGCGCGCCCACCCTCCCCCGGCCCGGTGGTCGAGCTGCTGCGGAGCGGCGACCCGGCCGCGAAGCTCGACCTGCTCCTGCTCGGCGACGGCTACACCGCCGCCGAGCGCGGCAAGTTCGAGAAGGACGCGCGCCGCCTCCTCGAGGCGCTCTTCCAGCACGAGCCGTTCAAGGGGCGCCGCAAGGACTTCAACGTCTTCGGCCTCTGCCCGCCGGCCGAGGAGCGCGGCGTCTCCCGCCCGCTCACCGGCGTGCACCGGCGCACGCGCATCGGCGCGACCTACGACGCCTTCGGCTCGGAGCGCTACGTCCTCTCCTTCGAGAACCGCTCGCTGCGCGACGTGGCGTCGTTCGCGCCCTACGACGCCCTCGCCATCCTGGTGAACTCCGGCACCTACGGCGGCGGCGGCATCTTCAACCTCTACACCACCGTGGCCGCGGACAGCCGCTGGTCGAGCTACATCTTCGTGCACGAGCTCGGGCACTCCCTCGCCGCGCTCGCCGACGAGTACTTCACCTCGGACACCGCCTACCTGCCGCCGCAGGAGCGGGTCGAGCCCTGGGAGCCGAACGTCACCGTCGACCCGCGCGCGGCGAAGTGGAAGGACCTCCTCACGCCCGACGTGCCGCTGCCGACGCCGTGGCCGAAGGAGGTCTTCACGGCCCGCGCGCGGGAGATCTTCGAGCGCCGCATGAAGATCCGGGCCGAGAACCGGCCCGAGGCCGAGCTCGACGCGCTCCTCCTCGAGGAGCAGAAGGAGGAGTCGGCGCTCCTCTCGGCCGCGCCGCACGCGCGCGACGTGGGGGCGTTCGAGGGGGCGAACTACGAGCCGGCCGGCGCCTACCGCTCGCAGATCGACTGCGTGATGTTCACCCGGAACCCGGTGCCCTTCTGCGCGGCGTGCCGCCGCGGGCTCTCGCGGGTGCTCGACCTCTACGCGGCGCCGGCGCGGTAGGCGGGGCGCCCGGCGCGCGCGCCGTCGCTCAGGAGGCCGGCCTCGCCTTCGCCGGCCGGCGCTCCGCGACGACGGTGATGCTCTCCTCGAAGGTGACGCCCGTGGCCGGCCCGTGGATCGCGCGCATCGCCGAGGTCAGCGGGGCGGCGACGGCGGCGTGCAGGACCCCGGCCTCCAGGGCGAGGGCGGCGGCGGCGACGAGGGCGACGGCGGCGGCGGTACGGGTCGACATGGTGCGAGCCTCCAATCCCCTCCCCTACGCGTGGCGCCGCGCGCCTATTTCGCGGCGGCCCCGGCCCCGACGGGGCCGTCGGCTCCGGGCTTCCAGATGCGGGTCGCGGGCTCTCCGCTGCAGTCCGCGTGCTCGAGCCGGCGCTGGAGCGGCTGCCAGTAGTCGGGGTCGTCCCAGCGCGGGTCGGCGTGGGCGGCGTCCCCGATGCGGAGGTGGAGGATCTCGTGCGGCAGCGGCGTGTCCTCGACGCACGGCACCGGCGGCGAGGTCGAGATCCACGCGAGGGTGGAGACGACGATCTCCGCGCCGTCGAGGCGGGTGCAGCCGCGGGCGGCCGCCACGGCGCCGCAGGGGATGGGGCCGTCCACGATCCGCAGCCGCAGGCCGTAGAGCCGGCTCGTGTCGACGCCGACGTGGGCGCAGGAGGCCTCGAGCACGCCGTGGAGGCGCTGCGCGAAGTCCTCGTCGCGCACGAACGGCTGGTCCGACTCGACGTCGAGGACGACGCCGTACAGGTCGTCGTCGCGGGTCGCCGCGCAGGCGGCGAGGGTCGCGAGGAGGAGGAAGGCGGCGGTCGCGGCGCGGCTGCTCGCCATGGCGGGATCCTCCGGGGGCGACCCACGGGTGTCGCCCGGACTCCGACGCTCTCACGGGCGCGGTCGCCGTTGAAAGGCGCGACGCGTCGCACGCAGCGTGTAGGGAGCGCGCCCACCAGCGGAGCGCCGGCGGCGCGCCTCCGCGCGACGCTCCCCCGCGACGGCGCGCGCGGTCGCTGGTATCGTCACTGACCGTGACCGACGCCTCCCCGCGCGTGCTCGTCGTCGACGACAGCGACGCCGTCCGCGCGCTGCTCGCGCAGGCGCTCCGCGCGCGCGGGTTCGTCGTGGTCGAGGCGGACGCCGGTCCGGGCGCGCTGCGGCTCGCGTACGAGACGCTGCCCGCGCTCGCCATCGTGGACCAGTGGATGCCCGGCATGACGGGCGCCGAGCTCGTGCGGCTCCTGCGCGCCGCGGCTCGCCCGGAGCTGCGGGCCATGCCGATCATCGGCCTCTCCGGGCGGCCGGGGAGCGAGCAGGACCTGCTCGGCGCCGGGGCGGGGCTCTTCCTCGCGAAGCCGTTCGGCGAGGCCGAGCTCATCGCGGCGGTCCGGGCCGCCCTCGGCGACGGCGCCCTCCGCGCCGGCGGCCGGCGCTGATCAGGCCCGCAGCGCGCGCCAGCCGGCGAGCGCGAGGCCGAGCCCGGCGGCCGCCGCCGCGAGCGGCCGGCGCCGCAGCCGGAGCCAGGTGTACGGGCTGCGCGCGTGCGCCTCGGCGTCGAACTCGCCGTGGGCCCCGCGGTCGCCGGGCACCGGCCGGTCGAGGTTGTCGGGGCGCCCCGGCTCCGGCGGCCGGTCCGCCTGCTGCGCCGCGTAGCCGATCCTGCCGAGGTACCGGTCGAGGAGGCCCGGGATCACCTTCTGGCCGAGGATCGCCCGCGTGGTGCTCCAGCCGACCCACAGCTCGCGCGTCGGGTGCCGCGCGACGTGGAGCACCGCCCGCGCGATCACCTCCGGCTGGAAGATGGGCGGGACCGGCTTCGGGTGCCCCGGCAGCCGCGTGCGCACCGTCTCGAACTGCGGGGTGTTCACGGCGGGCAGGTGCAGCGCGGAGAGCCGCACCGCGCTGCGGTCGTGGGCGAGCTCGGAGCGGAGCGAGTCGGTGAAGCCGCGCATCGCGGCCTTCGCGCCGCAGTAGGCGCTCTGGAGCGGGATGGAGCGGTAGGCGAGCGCGGAGCCGATCTGGATCACGTGCCCCTCGTCGCGCGGCAGCATGTGCCGGAGGGCGGCGCGCGTGCCGTGGACGTAGCCGAGGTAGGTGACCTCGGTGACCCGCCGGTACTCCTCCGCGGTCGTCTCCATCACCGGCGCGAAGACGCTCACCATGGCGTCGTTCACCCAGACGTCGATCCGGCCCCAGCGCCTCACCACCGCGTCGGCGGCGGCCTCGACCGCCGCGGCGTCCGCCACGTCCGCGACGAGGACGAGGGCGTCGCCGCCCGCCGCGCGCACCTCGCGGGCGGCGTTCTCGAGGGCGTCCGCGTTGCGCGAGAGGAGCGCCACCCTCGAGCCCTGCCCTCCGAACGCCCGCGCGATCGCCCGTCCAACGCCGGCCGAGGCCCCGGTCACCACCACCACCTTGCCCGCGAGCTCGCGCCCCATATCCACCTCCCCCTTCAACCTGGGACCGGCGGGTGTCCGCGTCACTCGAGGCGGAGGTCGAGGACCACCGGGCGGTGGTCGGACGCGGCGGCCACGTCGGCGCCGCGATCGATCCCGGCGGCGAGGAGCGCGGACGCGCCGCGCGCGCCGACGAGCAGGTAGTCGAGCCGGGCGGCCGCCGAGGGGCCCACCCACGTCGGCTCCCCCGGCGGCGCCGCGTCGATCCAGGCGCCGTCGGCGAGGAGCGGCGCCAGGGCGTCGCTCTCCGGCGCGTCGTTGAGGTCGCCGCCCGCGAGGACGACCGCGGCGGCGTCGGCGGCGAGCGCGCCGTCCGCGAGCTCGCGCAGCCTCGCCGCCTGCCAGCGCCGGCGCGTGCCGTCATCCGAGAGGGCCGAGCTGAGGTGGCTGCCGACGACGACGAGGGGCCGCCCGGACGCCTCGGCGAGGATCTCGACGCAGTCCCGCGGCCACAGCCGCCGGCCGTCCGGCGCCAGCTCTCCCGCGTGGCTCAGGTAGGCGCGCAGCGGCAGCCGCGAGAGCGCCGCGACGTCGATGCCGCGCGGGTCGTTCCCCTCCACGAGCCGCGCCGCCGGGTAGCCCGCGCGCGCCGCGAGCCGCGCGAGCAGCGCGGCGTTCTCCACCTCCTCGAGCAGCACGAGGTCGGCGTCGATCCGCAGGAGCACGGCCGCGACGCGGTCGAGCTTCCCCTCGACCTCCTCCGGGGCGGGCACGGGGTCCTCGTCGCCCGGCGGGACGAGCCGGTCGTCGGCGTCGAACAGGTCGTGGACGTTCCAGGTCGCGACGCGGACGGCGGCCGCGGCGCGGTCCTCGCGCGGAGGGGGCCCGAGCTCCGGCACGCAGGCGGCGAGGAGGAGGGCGGCGAGGGCGGGGCTACGCATGCACCCGCGCGGAGCAAGCGGCGCGCCCGCCGGAGCGGCCGCTCCCCGCCGGGGCGACGTCCCCCTCTGGCTCGCTCGCCCCCTCGTCCCTACTTTTCGTTTGAGAGGAGCCTCCGGCATGAAGGAAGGGGCACGTGACGAGCTGCGGGCCGAGCTGCTCCGTCGCGTCCCGCGCTGGTACTCCCCCTGGCTCCACCTCGCGATCCCGGCCGCGTCGGGGATCGCGATCCTCGCCCTCGCGCTGTCGCGCATCGAGGACCTGAGGGCCTGGCAGCTCCTCTTCGTCCCCGTCTTCCTCGTCTTCGGGAACGCGGTGGAGTGGCACGCGCACCGGGGGCTCCTCCACAGGCGGACCTGGCCGCTCGAGGTGCTCTACGTCCGCCACACGCCGCAGCACCACGCGATCTACGTGTCCGGCGACATGTTCATCCGCGACTGGCGCGAGCTGAAGTTCGTGCTCCTGCCGGCCTACGGCGTCGTGGGGCTCGTGGGCGTGACCTCCCCGATCACCTTCGCCCTCTGGCTCGCCGGCCAGCCGAACCTCGCCGCGCTGTGGGTCGCGAGCGTCGTCTCCTACGTCCTCGCCTACGAGTGGCTCCACCTCGCCTACCACCTCCCGGCCGAGGGCTTCGTGGGCGGGCTGCGGGTGACGCAGCGGCTCCGGCGGCACCACGAGCGCCACCACACGCCGCACCTCATGCAGCACTGGAACTTCAACGTGACGGTGCCGCTCTGGGACCTCTTGCGCGGGACCATCCACCGCGAGCACGCCCCGCAGGCGCAGGCGCCGGTGCCCCGGCGCGCGTGAACGGTCGCGAGCGTAAGGACTGCGGATTTCACCCGTGGATGAGGCGTCGCACCCTTTGACACGGGCGTGCGGGTCGGGTACTAGACCGCCCGACCCCATCGTCTAGAGGCCCAGGACGCTGCCTTCTCAAGGCGGAAACCGGGGTTCGAATCCCTGTGGGGTCAACGTATTGCGAGGCGCCCGGGTGCCGGTCCGTTTTGACAGGCCCCGGGGCGCCCAGTACGTTTCCGCGCGGCTGCGGCCCCATCGTCTAGAGGCCTAGGACACGGCCCTTTCAAGGCTGTAACCGGGGTTCGAATCCCCGTGGGGTCACTCAACTCCCGGCCTCTGTCGGCGCGCCTCCGGCGCGCGGACGATGGCTTCGCCGGCGTCGGAGGGGCCTAGGGTCCACGGCCCTTTCAAGGCTGTAACCGGGGTTCGAATCCCCGTGGGGTCACTCAACTCCCGGCCTCTGTCGGCGCGCCTCCGGCGCGCGGACGATGGCTTCGCCGGCGTCGGAGGGGCCTTAGGGTCCACGGCCCTTTCAAGGCTGTAACCGGGGTTCGAATCCCCGTGGGGTCACTCAACTCCCGGCCTCTGTCGGCGCGCCTCCGGCGCGCGTTCAGAGAACGTCCGGCGCGGGCTGCGTCGCGGAGGGCTGCGGCGGCCACTCCGTCGTGCTCGGCGCGGAGGCGGGCGGCTCGGGCGGCGGCGCGGCGGGCTGCGCTCCCTCCGGCGGCCACTCCGTCGTGCCCGGCGCCGGCTCCGTCCACTCCGCCGGCCTCGGCGCAGGGGCCGTGGGCGGCTCGGGCGGCAGCCTGGGGGCGAGGGTCGGGCCCCCGCGCCACCCGGGCGGCGGCGACCAGCCGGGGCTCAGCTTCAGGCACGCGGCGACGTCGCCGTTCGCGCAGCGCCCGCCGGCCACCACCCTGCGCCGGCACTGGGCCGTCGAGACGTACCCGTAGACGGCGCTCCCGGTGTAGAGCGCGCCCGCGCCGAAGAGCGCGAGCGACGGGGCGGGGCTCCCGGAGTCGCAGCTCGACGTCGTGCCGACGCAGTCGGCGCTTTCCACGATCGAGACCAGCATCGCGACGTACCCCGCGACGAGCCCCGCCGCGGCGAGCACGGTGTCCGCGACCGGCGCCGCCGACGCCGTCGAGCAGGTGTCGAGGACCCGCGGGTCCTCCACCGCGGTCGGCGGACGCGGCCGCTGCACCGAGACGAACGAGCAACCCGACATCACCACCGCGAGCGCGGCCGCGAGCAGGCGGCGCGCCACCGCTGAACGATCACGCGAGGTCGTCATGGCTCCCCCTGGGCCTGATCCTACCGCGGCGCGCGCACGATCGGGGGGCATGCCGCTCGTACCAGGGCTCCCGCGAGCTCGCCGTCCGTTCACTTCTCTGCCTTCTCCCGCGCCGCCGCGAGCGGGAACGTCGCCGAGCTGCGCGTGCCGACGAACGTCTTGCGCAGCCCGAGCCGCGGGAAGTCCACGATCTCGATCGTCGAGCGCGACCACGCGTCGCCGCCCTGCACGTAGACGAGCTCCTCGCCGTCCGCGCTGCGCACCTCGTGCTCGACCCCGGGCGGAAACCCGAGGAAGTCCCCCGGGCCGATCTCGTGCGCCTCGGCGCCGATCCCGGCGACGCCGCGGCCGGACAGGACGAACAGCCACTCCTCGTCGTGCCGGTGCACGTGATCCACGAACGAGTCGCGCCCCGCCGGCACGCGGGTGTGCACGACCGCGACGCGCGACAGGCCGGCGGGCCGCGAGAGCGCGGTGAGGTGGACCTCGGCGCGCGGGTTCTCGGGGTGCCGGTAGGGCCTCGCCTCGCCGCGCTCGGCGGCGCGCACGAGGACGCGCGGCGCCGCGCCCGGCGGGCCGATGCCGAAGTACGCCGCGGGGAGCTCGGTGCCCGGGGGGACGAACGGGATCTCCGCCTCGAGCGGGTAGACGGCGAGCCTGGCCCCGGTCCGCACGAGCCGCCGCCCCAGCCGCGGGAAGTCGGCGACCTCGACGTCGGGGATCACCTCGCCGCCGACGAGGAGCACGAGCTTCTCCGCCGGCGCGGCGCGGACCTGGTGGGCGACGCCCGGCGGGAAGCCGAGGAAGTCGCCGGGCCCGAGCTCGTGCACGGCGTCGTCCACCTCGGCGACCCCTCGCCCCTCGACCACGTAGACCCACTCCTCCTCGCGGTGGTGCCGGTGGTAGACGGCCGACTCCTTCCCCGGCGGCAGCCAGACGAGGTTCACCGCGATGCGCTGCAGGCCGGCCATGCGCGACAGGATCCAGCCGTGCACCTCCGCGTTCGGGTTGTAGGGGTGGCCCGCGGGGTACGAGGGACCGCGCTCGCCGGCGCGGACGAGCACGCGGGGCGCCTTCGAGGTCGGGTCGGTCATGTCCGGCTCCTCCACACGGTGACGGTCCCGGACCGCGAGCCCCCGGAGGGAGACCTGCCGTTCGGGCCCTGCGCCCTACGACGCCGCGGCGGCGCCGCACTCCTTGCAGAACCGCGCGTGAACGTGGGTCGCGCCGCTGCACCGAGGGCAGGCGCGGTACTGGCCGAAGCCGCAGAACGGGCACGCGTGCGCGCCGCGGGGCAGGTGCCTGCCGCAGTCCTGGCAGAGCCCCCGCGCGATGCGCCGCTCGAGCAGCCGCTCGCGCGAGAAGAGCTTGCGCTGCACGAGGACCACGACGCCGAGGGCGACGGCCACCGCGAGCGCCATCACGAGGTAGTGCCAGAGCGCGACGAGGTTCAGCGACTCGAGCAGCGCGATGAGCCGGGCGAGGAGCCGCTTCGGGATGACGTCGTAGACCGCCTCCCCGACCTGGAGCACGACCGGGATCGCGGCGACCACGAGGAGGTGGGTCGAGACGAGCGCCTGCAGCCCGCGGCGCCTGCGCACGCTGGCGGCGCTCCAGGCGTAGAAGACCCCGACGAGCGGGAGGAGGAAGACGAGCTGCATGCCGAGCCGCTTCACCGGGAACCAGCGCTCGAGGCGCCGCAGGTCCGCCGCGAGGGCGCTCCGCTCCGCGTCGCCCGTCGCGTCGAGCCGCGCCCACAGCGCGGCCACCGGCGCGGCCTGCCCGAGCGTGCCGTCGAGGGCGGCGAGCCGGGCCCGCGCCGCCTCCAGCGCGAGGGTCCGCTCGTGGACGCTCGCCCGGATCGCCTCCACGTCCGGCAGGGCGCCGCCGCGCCGGGCGATCGTCTCGAGCAGCCGCGTGTCGTACGCGCCCTTCAGCCGCGCGAGCTCGCCTTCCGTCTCGCGCAGCTCGCCCTGCAGCCGCTGCCGCTCCTCGAAGGCGCGCCCCAGCTCCTCCGAGGCGGCCACCGCGTCGACGGCGCCGAGCACCCGCGCGCAGGCGGGGTGCAGCGGCTCCTCTCGCCCCTCGTGGGAGGCGTAGGGCGAGCGGCGCGACGAGACCTCGGCGGCGAGCCGGTCGAGGCGGCGCGCGGGGGTCCAGCCCCCCTCGACGACGAGCTCCCTGCACAGCGGCGGGACGCGCTCCTCCGGCGAGGTGAGCTGCCGGGTGTGGACCTCGAGCCCGTCGAAGATCGACATCAGGATGAAGACGTCGAGGAGGAGCACCACCGCGAGGGCCGCCCGGTGCAGCGGCTGCTCCTCGCCGGCGTGCGTGAGGGCCGCGCGGAGCGCGGCGAGCTTGCCCTTGAGGCGCCGGATCACGGCCGCGAGCGTGACACGGAGCGTGACGCGTCGCAAGGCGCCGGCGCCCCGCCACGGGCGCGCGCCGGACCTCCGCGCGTGCCATGCTGTCCGCGGAGGCCGCCATGCACTTCGCCCTGCTGTACGACGTCGTGAACGACTACGTCAGCCGCCGCCAGCCCTTCCGCGCCGAGCACCTCGCCCTCGCCCGGCGGTTCCACGGCGAGGGCAAGCTCGCGCTCGCCGGCGCGTTCGACCCGCCGGACGGCGCGCTCCTCGTCTTCCGCTGCGACACCGCCGCGGAGGTGGAGGCGTTCGTGCGCGAGGACCCCTACGTCCGGAACGGGCTCGTCACGGCGTGGCGCGTGAAGGCTTGGAACGTGGTGATCGGCGGCGAGCCGGCCCCCTGACGTCCCCTCGGGCCGCGGCGCGCGGGCCGGCCGGCCCCTCCGGGATCGCCCGGCCGTCCGGGTTCTCCGGGCGCCGGCGCGCCCTTACCTTTCCATCAGAGGAGGGAGCGCATGCCCCCGAGGGGAGTGAAGAGCCCGAAGCGCAAGCGCCAGTACGAGCACATCAAGAGCTCCGCCCGCAGCCGCGGCGCGAGCCTGCGGCGCAGCAAGGAGATCGCCGCCCGCACCGTGAACAAGCAGCGGCGCAAGGCCGGCAAGACGAGCGCGCGGTCGCGGAAGCGGAAGTGACGCCCGAGCGGCCTCAGCCGCGCCACGGCTCCGTCGCCCTGAGCGCGGCGAGGATCGCGCGCGTCGAGGTCGAGCGGTTGAGCGTGTAGAAGTGGATCCCCGGCGCGCCGCGCCGCAGGAGGTCGGCGCACTGCAGGCTCGCGAAGGCGACGCCGAGCTCGCGCGCCGCGTCGGGATCGGCGCGGCGGACCTCCATCGCGGCCCGCAGCTTCGGCGGGATGGAGGCGCCGCACATCGCGGTGAAGCGCTCCACCTGCTCGACGTTCGTGAACGGCATGATCCCCGGGAGGATTGGCAGCGCGATCCCCGCGGCCCGGGCCCGCTCGACGAAGCCGAGGTAGCGCGCGTCGTCGAAGAAGAGCTGGGTGACGAGGAAGTCCACCCCGGCGTCCACCTTCACCTTGAGGTTGCGAAGGTCCTGGCCGAGGTCGCGCGTCTCGACGTGGCCCTCCGGGTAGCACGCCGCCCCGACGCAGAAGGGCCAGCGCTCGGGGCGCGAGCGGATGAGCTCGACGAGCTCGCTCGCGAAGCGGAAGCCGTCGGGGTGCGGCACGAACGCGTCCTGCCCCCGCGGCGGGTCGCCGCGGAGCGCGAGCACGTTCTGCACGCCGGCGTCCGCCAGCTCGTCCAGCACCGCGGCGATCTCGTCCCGCGAGGCCCCCGCGCAGGTCACGTGCGCCATCGCCTCGACCTCGCTCTCGCGCTTCAGCCGCTTCACGAGGTCGATCGTCTTCTGGCGCGTGGAGCCGCCGGCCCCGTAGGTGACGGACACGTAGGCGGGGCCGAGGGGGCGGAGCGCCTCGACGGTCTCGAAGAGCGCGCGCACGCCCTCGTCCGTCTTCGGAGGGAAGAACTCGAAGGAGAAGACGGGCTCGCCGCGCTCGCGGGCGAACCGGAGCAGGTCGCTGATCCTCACGCGGCGCCGAGATTAGCGCGGCGCCCCGCGGGCGCGCCAGCGCCGCACGTCACCGCTCGCTCCACGCGACCTCGTAGGTGGCCGCCGGCGGCGCCGTCCCGGGCCGGAGCTTGACCTCGACGCTCCGCACGTCGGCCACCTCCATCCCGCGGTGGATGATGCCGCGGTACCAGCCGGGCACCTCGCCCACGTCGTTCATCCACACCTCGGCGCGTCCCGGCCCGGCGACGCGGGCCCGCGACTCGGTGAAGTTGTTGCCGAGGCGGATGAAGGTGGCGGTGTACTCGAGGATGGTCCGGGGGTCGATCTGGCGGGCGAGCGCGGCCATCATCTTGCCCGGGTAGGACAGCACGAAGGCGTCGATGTGATCGCGCCCCGCGCGGTGCTGCGCCTCCTCCGGCGCCACGCCGGGGTACGCCGTCTCGGCGGCGATGGCCACGCCGCGGTGGAAGACGGCCGCCGGGTAGACCGAGAGGAGCGGCTCGTCCACGGCGATGCCGGCTTCTCGCAGCCGCCCCTTCGCGGCGGCGTCCAGCCGTCCGGCCATGGCGCGCAGGAAGAACGCCTCCACGGCCACCGCGTAGATGTATCGATCCGCCATCCGGCTCCCTCGTCTCGACCGGCAGTAGACCAAATGCGCCGGCACCGGGGCAAGGTGCGTCGCCGCGGTTGACAGGACGCCGGGCCGCGGCCATTGAGTGGGCGACGGATCGCTCGATGACGAAGCCGCCGCGCTACATCACGCCCGAGGGGTTCCGCCGCATCGCCGCCGAGCACGCGCGCATCTGGACGGACGAGCGCCCGCGCATCGTCGCCGAGGTCGAGGCGGCGGCGGCGCTCGGCGACCGGAGCGAGAACGCCGAGTACATCTACGGGAAGAAGAAGCTCCGCGAGCTCGACCGGCGCCTCCGCTTCCTCTCCCAGCGCCTGGACGCGCTCACCGTGATAGAGCCGAAGCCCCACCCCGCCGGCCGGGCCTTCTTCGGCGCGTGGGTCACGGTCGAGCACGAGGACGGCGGCGAGCGCACGTACCGGCTCGTCGGCCCGGACGAGTTCGACGCCGCGCAGGGGCTCATCAGCGTCGAGGCGCCGCTCGGGCGCGCCCTGCTCGGCAAGCGCGAGGGCGACACGGCCGTGGTCCAGCGCCCCGCCGGAGCGGCCGAGCTCACCGTCGTCGAGATCTCCTGGACGGAGCCCGCCGAGTGACCGCCCCCGGCCCCGCCGACCGCGCCGCCCAGCGCGCGCTCGTGGAGCGCTTCGCGCGCGAGCACCCCTCGAGCGTCCTCCTCGACGCCGCGACCACCACGCTCCTCGACGTGCCCTCCGGCAAGGCGCTGCCGCTCGACTGGGCCCGCGTCGCCGCCGTGGAGGAGCGGCGCGACGCCCACACGGGGCGCGCGTACCTGGCCGTGCGCCGCGACGACGGCTCGGAGCTCGCCCTCTCCGACGCGGGCGTCGCCTTCGCGCCGCTCACCGCCGCGACCGGGCCGCTCGAGGGGCTCCCGGCGGCGGTCTGCTTCCATGACCTCGCGGCGGCCGAGGCCCGGCTCGAGCACGCCCTCCTCGCGCACCCGGACGAGCCCGCCGACCGCAGCCACGTGGCGCTGCTCCTGTTCTGCCTCGCGCTCGTGGACGGGGCGCGCGCGGCCGGCTTCGACGTGTCGCAGGAGGAGCGCCGCCTCGAGCGCCTGCTGGGGGTGCTGGAGGCGCGCCGCAAGGGCTGAGCGCCGGGCGGCGCCCTACCTTTCCCCCGTGACGCGCGGGTGGAGGACGCGGGAGGCGCGCGAGCGGGCGCGCCGCGGCTTCCGGCGAGCGCGCCGGGTCGCGGACGCCGCGCGGCTCGCGATGCGGGCCCTCCTGCGCCCGCTCGCCGACCTGGGCCGGTTCGGGCCCGGCCCCTCCGGGACCGGCCGCCGGCTCGTCATCGTCCAGCTCGACGGGGTGTCGCGCGCCCGGCTCGAGAGCGCCATGGCGGAGGGGTACATGCCCTTCCTGCGCTCCCGCCTCGCCTCCGGCCGCCAGGTGCTGTCCTCCGCGCGGAGCGGGGCGCCCGCCTCCACCCCCGCCTTCCAGGCCGGCCTCTTCTACGGCGTCGCCCCGAGCGTGCCGGGCTTCGTCTGGTTCGACCGGCGCACCGGGCGCGAGGTGCGCATGGACCGCCCCGAGGACGCGGCGGCGTGCGAGCGCCTGCTCGCGCGGGGGCGGCCCGGCCTGCTCCGCGGGGGGACGTCGTACTTCTCGGTGTTCTCCGGCGGCGCGTCGGCCCCGCACTTCTGCCTCTCGGGGCTCGCGGGCGACCTCGATCTCGACGGGTACGGCCGGAACCTGAACGGCTGGGACGCGCTCGCCTCGGCGCTCGCCCACTCGGTCACCGCCACGCGCGGCGCGTTCCGCGTCGCGCGCGAGGTCGGGGAAGGGCTCGTGGACGGGCTGCGCTGGTCGCTCGCCGTGGGGAGCGCGCGCCACGAGCCCCGCTTCCTCGCGCACCGCGTGCTCATCGGCGGGATCCTGCGGGAGCTCGCGGTCCAGAGCCTCCTCGTGGACATGTCGCGCGGCATCCCCGCGGTGTACGCCGACCTCATCGGCTACGACGAGACCGCGCACCGGCGCGGCCCGGACGCGCGGGCGGCGCTGCGCCACCTCGCCTCCGCCGACGCGGCGCTCGCGGCCGTGTTCGCCGCCGCGGACGCGGTGCCCGAGCTCGGCTACGACGTCTACGTCCTCTCGGATCACGGCCACGTCGCGACCCGGCCGTTCGAGGCGCTCGCGGGGGTGTCGCTGCCCGAGTACGTCGCGATCGCGGAGCGCGGCGGCCCGCTCCCCCGCGGCCCGCGCGCCACCCCGAACCGCGGCCTCCTCGGCGGCCGCACGCTCGGGGGCGGGGTGTCGGACGGGATCGCCGTGGCCGAGGCGGGCGACCTCGCCCACGTCTACTTCCTGCGCGACGGGCCGCTGCCGCTCGACGGGATCCGCCCGCGCCACTGGCGGGTCCTCGCGGCGCTCTCGGCGAGCCCGGCGGTCGGCGTGATGGGGGCGCGCGGCGGCCGGCGCGGGTTCGCCCTCGTCCACGGCGACGTGCTCGACCTCGCCGATCCGCGCGACGTCGAGCGCCTGCCGCACCCCGAGCCCGCCCTGCTCGGCGCCTACCTCTCCGACCTCCTCTCCCTCCCCGACGCCGGCGACCTCGTCGTCCTGGGCTGGCGCGGCGAGGGGCGCGACGTCGTCGCCTACGCGTGGGAGTTCGGCTCACACGGCGGGGTGGCGCCGGAGGAGGTCGAGTGCTTCGTGGCGCACCCGCGGAGCTGCGCGTTCCCGTTCGCGGAGGCGCTCCGGCCCTCCGAGCTGTTCGAGTTCTTCGAGCGGACCTACCGCACGCCGGACGGCGCCCGGGCGCGCGGGGCACCCGCCGCGGCCGCGCCGCCGCCCTGACCGGGAGAGCGCCCCGTGCGCGTCATGAGCTGGAACGTCCACGCGATGCGCGGCGCCGACGGGCGGGTCGACCCCGCCCGGATCGCGCGGGTGATCGAGGAGGCCGCGCCGGACGTGGCCGGGCTGCAGGAGGTCGGGATGCCGCTCGCTCCCGGCGATCCCGCGCGGGCGCTCGCCGGGCTCGTCGGGATGCACGCGGCGTTCGGGCCCACGATGAGCCACCGGCAGGGGTTCGCGTACGGCAACGCTGTGCTGGCGCGCCACCCCATCGTCGCGGTCCGCAACTACGACCTGTCCGTGCCGGGGCGGGAGCCGCGCGGCTGCGTGCGCGCGGACGTGGAGGTCGCCGGCGCGCGGGTGCACTTCTTCGCGGCGCACCTCGGCCTCCACTGGCGCGAGCGGCGCCGGCAGGCGGCGCAGCTCCTCTCCGCCGACATCCTGCGCGACGCCGCGCTCGCGCACCCGCTCGTGCTGGTGGGGGACTTCAACTCGCTCTCGAACCGCTCGGCCGTCCCCCGGTGGCTGAGGCGCCAGCTCGTGGACGCCGCCCGCGCCGCCCGCAACGAGGCGCCCACGTTCCCCGCGCGCTTCCCGCTCCTGCGCCTCGACCACTGCTACGTGGACGCGGCGTTCCGCGTGCTGTCCGTCGAGGTCGTGCAGACCGCGCTCGCGCGCCGCGCCTCCGACCACCTGCCGCTCGTCGTCGAGCTCGAGGTGCAGCCAGCGGCCCGCCGTCCGCCCGCCCCCCGCCCGATCGAGGCGGCGGGCGTGACGACGACGATCGACGCCCGCCCCCTCGGGTGATCGTGGGCGCCCCGCGCGATGCACACCCTGTACGCCGGAGCCCGGGACGGGCGGGAGGATTGCGATGGAGATGAATTGGAAGGGGATGCGCAGGGCGATGGACCGCGATGCGCTGCTCCAGCGGCTGGGGCTCGAGGAGCGGACGCCGGCCGGTGACTTCTTCACCGGGCTCGGCCTCTTCTCCATCGGCGTGCTCGTGGGCGCCGGGCTCGGCCTCATGTTCGCGCCGAAGCGCGGCGAGGAGATCCGGGCGGCCCTGAACGAGAAGTGGAAGAACCGCGGCCGGGGGGCCCCGGACTACGAGCGGGATCTCGGCACGGAGGCCGGCATACCGCGCGCCGAGGGTCACTGAGCCGCGGGCGCGGGGCCCGCGTCCGGCGCCTCCGCGGCGGCCGCGATGCGGGCCCACAGCGCCTCGGTCCCCGTGCCCTCGAGGGCCGAGAACGGCACGGCCTCCCCGCGGGCGAGCTCCAGGGACGCCTCCACCCCGCGGAGCGCCGCCCCGCGGCGCGTCTTCGCGAGCTTGTCGATCTTCGTCGCCGCGACGATGACGCGGCGACCGCTGGAGCGCAGGAACTCGAGCGCGTCGTGGTCGCTCTCGGCCGGCTCGTGGCGCGCGTCCACGATGAGGACGACCGCGCGGAGGACGTCGCGGCCGCGCAGGTAGTCCTCGATCATCGCGGCCCAGCGGTCGCGCTCGTCCTTCGACACCTTGGCGTAGCCGTACCCCGGCAGATCGCAGAAGCGCACCTGGCGCGGGCGCGCCGCCGGCGTCGGCCGGTACGCGAGGTCGAAGAACTGGAGGGCGCGGGTGCGGCCGGGCGTCCGGGACACGCGGGCGAGCCCCTTCCGCCGCGCCAGCGCGTTCAGCATCGAGGACTTGCCCACGTTCGACCGCCCGACGAAGGCGAGCTCCGCCGTCGCGCCGCGCGGCCACTCCTCGGGCCGCGTGGCCGTCTTCGCGAAGTCGGCCGAGACCACCTGGATCGGCATGCCTAGCGCCCCTTCCCTTCGGGTACCGCCGGGCGCTTCTCCTCCCAGTGGCGGATGAGCGGCAGCTTCCGGCCGTACTCGAACCGGACGAGGCTCGGCGTCGACTCGGTGTGGCAGGCGGCGCAGGTCTTCTCGCCGGGATCGAGGAGGCCGACGGCGCGCGCGAGCTCGGCGTCCCGCATCACGTACGAGGCGGCGTAGACGCGGCCCGGCCCGTGGCACGCCTCGCAGGAGACGCCGGCGAGGCCGTCGTCGGCGTCGGGCGCGTGGCAGGAGAGGCAGCGCGGCTCGTTCCGGCTCCGCTCCGGCAGCGTCTCCCTCGCCCGCGCGTGGGGCGAGGCGAGCCACGCCTCGTACGCGGCGGGGTGGCAGGCCTTGCAGGTGTCGGGTCCCACATGGTCGCCGGCGTGGGACACGGAGGGCAGGAGCGCCACGGCGGCGAGGAGGGATCTGACGGGCAGGCGGGGCACGGGGCCCGGAGTATAATGCGCCATGCGCTTCGCACAGGTGGGTTTGCTGCTCCTGGCCCTCGCCCCGGTCCTCGCCGGCGCCAAGCCCTGGAAGGGCGTGAACCCGGGGACGAGCACGCTGCAGGAGGTCGTCGAGCGGTTCGGCGAGCCGACCACCCGGACCAAGCGTACCGGCCGGACCGTGCTCGCGTACTACGGGGAGCAGGCCCTCGAGGGCACCCGCCAGGCGCAGTTCCACGTGGACGCGCAGGGCGTCGTCCTCGAGATCACCATCTTCCTCACGGCCCAGCTCGATCAGGACTCGATCGAGGGCACGTACGGGAAGCCTCCGCAGCGGACCTTCGTCGAGGACACCTTCCAGAAGGTCTGGGTCTACCCGCAGTCCGGCGTGACGGTCTACTTCGGCAAGGACGGGAACGTCGAGGCGCTCACCTTCGGCCCGGGCGCGAAGGCGGCGCCCAAGGCGACCCCGGCCGCCGCGGCCGACACCGCGCCGCAGGCCGGCGGCGCCGCCCCCAGGTAGGCGTGAGGGTCGTCGGGCTCACCGGCGGCATCGCGAGCGGCAAGACCACCTTCGCCGGCGTCCTCCGCGTCCGCGGCGTGCCGGTCGTGGACGCCGACGCCCTCGCCCGCGCGGCCGTCGCGCCCGGGGCCCCGGCGCTCGCCGAGATCGCCCGCGCCTTCGGCCCGGGGGTGCTGGCGGCGGACGGCACCCTCGACCGCAAGGCCCTCGCCGCCGTGGTCTTCGCCGACCCCGCGGCCCGGCGCCGGCTCGAGGCGATCACGCACCCGGCGGTGCGGCGCGGGATGGCCGAGGAGACGGCCCGCCTCGCCGCCGCGGGCCACCCCCTCGCCTTCTACGACACCCCGCTCCTCTACGAGGTGGGGCTCGAGGGCGCCCTCGACTCCGTGGTGGTGGTCTGGGCCCCGCGCGACGTGCAGCGCGCGCGCCTCGCCGCCCGCGACGGCCTCTCCGGGGCGGAGGCGGAGGCGCGGCTCGCGGCGCAGCTCCCCATCGACGAGAAGGCCGCCCGCGCCGACTTCGTGGTGGAGAACGTGGGCGCGCCCGCGGATCTCGACGCGAAGGCCGACCGGCTCCTCGCCGACCTGCGCGCGGGACGCGGGCGCAGGCTTCCCAACGCGGCGCCCCTGCGTTATTGACCGCCCCGATGGCCGTCGCCGACCGCGTGCACCTCGTCACGGGCTACCCCGGGTTCATCGGGAAGCGGCTGGTGAGCCGCCTCGTCGAGGACCTCCGGGGCGGCCAGGACCGCCTCGTCCTCCTCGTGCAGCCGAGGAGCGCGGCGGCGGCGCGCGCCGACCTCGCCGAGCAGGGCGCCGAGCGCGCAGACGTCGTCGAGGGCGACGTGGAGCAGATGCACCTCGGCCTCTCCGGGGCGGAGTTCAAGGCGCTCGCCCGCGACGTCACCGACGTCTGGCACCTCGCCGCGCGCACGTTCCTCGGCGCCGAGCGCGCCGAGTTCCGGCGCGTGAACGTCGAGGGGACGCGCAACGTGCTCGACCTCGCCTTCGCGGCGCGGCGCCTGCGCCGCCTGAACCACTTCTCCACGGCGTACGTGTCGGGCGACCGGGTGGGCGTCATCCTCGAGGAGGAGCTGGCGATGGGCCAGCGCTTCCACAACCCCTACGAGGAGACCAAGTACCAGGCCGAGCTGCTCGTGCGGCGGGCGCAGGCGGAGATCCCCGCCACCGTCTACCGCCCGAGCATCGTGGTGGGCGACTCGCGCACCGGCGAGATCGACCGCTTCGAGGGGCCCTACGCCCTCGCCATCCTGCTCGTCGCGTCCCCGCTCGCCGTCCCGCTGCCCCTGCCCGGCGACGCGGTGGCGCCGCTCAACGTCGTGCCCGTCGACTTCGCGGTGGACGCCGCCCTCTCGATCTCGGCGAACCCCGCGGGCGCCGGGCGCACCGTCCACCTCGTCGATCCCTCTCCCCTCTCGGCGCGGCGGGTCTACGAGATGATCGCGGACCGGGCCGGGAAGAAGCTCCCCACCGTCTCGCTGCCGTCGCGGGTGATCCAGGGGCTCCTCCAGCTGCCGCTCCTCGAGCGGCTCTCGCGCGTCCACCGGCCCGCCATCGAGTACGTGAACCACCTCGCCATCTACAACTGCCGCAACCTCCTCGAGCTGCTCGACGGCACCGGCATCCGCTGCCCGCCCATCGCGAGCTACCTCGACCGGCTCACCGAGTTCGTGCAGGCGACGTACGCGCGGCGGCGGGAGCAGGAGCTCGACGCGGAGGCCGACGACCCCCTCGATCCGCGCCCCGCGCCGCCCGCGGGCGCCGACCGGCGCCGCCGCTGAGCCGGCCGCACCCGCCGTCCGGGGTGAGCCCGTCGCTCCCTCCGCCCGGGGCGAGCCCGTAGAGCCCCGCCGCTCGGGGTGAGCCTGTCGAACCCCGGCAGCCCCGCAGCGAGGCGCTTGTGCTCCGGCCGGCGCTCCCTTACAGGTGAGCGATGAAGCGTCTCGAGGACTTCACCGTGGGCGACACCTTCGAGTCCGTCCGGGAGGTCGACCCTTACCGGCCGGTCTACTACGCCGCCGTCTCCGGGGACTTCAACCCCATCCACATCGACGCGACCGTCGGGAGGGCCGCCGGGTACCAGGGCGTGATCCTGCAGGGCATGTGCACGTACGCCTGGCTCGCCGACGCCTGCGTCGAGTACCTCGACGACCCCGCGCGCCTCGCCCGCGTCCGGGCGCGGTTCACGAAGCCCGTGCAGGTCGGCGACGTCATCCGCTTCGCCGGGCGCTGCACCGCCATCGAGGGCGCGCGGCTCCGCCTCGAGGTGACGGCGACGAACCAGCGCGGGGACGAGGTGCTGAGGTCGGTGGTCGCCGAGGGGCTCGTCCGGGAGGCGTGAAGGTGATCGACCGCAAGCACCTCGGCCGCCGCTACGGCCCGTACGTGTTCCACGTGGGCCTCGAGCACGTGCGGAGCTTCGTGGCGGCGACGGGCGGCGGCGTGCCGGGGCACGTCTTCGCCGGCCCGCCCGACCGCGCGCACCCGCTCACCTGGGACGAGGAGGCGGCGCGCGCGGGGCCGCACGGCGGCATCGTCGCGCCCCCGGGCTTCGCCGCGGCCTTCGCCATCGAGCCGTTCGCCCGGGCGTGCGCCGACCCCGCGCTCGAGCTGAACGTGCTCCGGCTCGTCCACGGCGAGCAGGAGCTCGAGCTCCTCGAGCCGGTGCGCCCGGGGGACGTGCTCACCACCACGGGCGAGATCACCCGCATCCAGGACCGCGGCGGCCTCGACTTCCTGGAGGTGGCGAGCACCAGCACGAACCAGCACGGGCGCGTGGTCGTGCGCGGCGCCTGGACGGCCATCGTCCGCGGCTGACCGCCGCCGCGGCGCCCGCCGGCTCGTGATCCAGCCCGCCCGGGCCCGGGCTCGTCGCGCGCGGCCGCACGCCCTTGGGCGGGCTCGGGGCGAGCGGTCCCCGCCGTCAGGCCGGCAGGTCCGGCTGCTTCTCGTCGACGACCGCGCCGCGGCCGTCGTCGTCATCCCCTCCCCCGTCCGGCGGCTCGCCGCCGTGGGCGAGCGGCACCTCGTCCTCGGCGGCCGCGAGCTCGCGCAGCGTGAGGTTGGCGGGCGAGCGGCGCCGCTGCTCGTCCGCCGCGCGAACGGCGCGCCGAACCCCCGGCGCGAGCCGGCGCTCCACCGCGGCCCGCAGCGCGTCCACCCGTGGCTCGCGGCGGAGCGCGTCCCGCACGTCCTCCGCCCGGATGCCGTCGGGGTCGCGTCCGGGCACGTAGCCGGCGTCGGGCCCGGAGACGACCCGCGCGAGCAGGCCGGCGCGGACGAGCGCGTCGAGCAGCGCCTCCGCGAGCGGGGGCGGGACGCGGAGCTCCTCGGCGAGGACCGCCGCGCGGGGCGGGCGGCCGCCGGCGACGAAGCTCCGTGCCACCTGGGCGGCGAGGGCGACCGCGAGCGCCTCCTCGAGCGCCCGGTCGGCGGGCGGCGCCCTCCCGGCCTGGCGGGCGTAGGCGTCCTCCGACTGGTGCGCAGCCGCCAGGCGCGCGCCGACGAGCACGACGAGCCAGGAGACGTAGGTCCAGACGAGGAAGATCGGGATCGCGCCGAGCACCGAGTACAGCGCGCTGTAGCGGGCCACGCCGAGCTGCAGCCGCACGTGGAGCACGAGCGCCCCCTGCCAGAGCAGCGCGGCCAGGGTCGCGCCGACGAGCGCCGCGAAGGGCCGCACCCGGACGTTCGGGAGGATCACGTACATGGCGAAGAGCGCGACCGCGACGACCACCAGCGCGCCCAGGCCGAGGGCGAAGTCGATCACGGGCCCGAGCCCGAGCGACTCGCGCAGGAAGCGCACGACGCTGGAGCTCTGGGCCGCGGCCGAGAGGGTGGTCGCGGCGAGGAGGAGGATGGGCGCCGTCACGAGGAGCGTCACGTAGTCGGTGATCTGGCGGAGCACCGGCCGGCGCGACCTCGCGCCGAAGATGTCGTTCAGCGCGACCTCCACGTTCGCGATCATCGTCACGGCGGCGTAGGCGAGGAAGACGACGCCGAGCACCCCGAGGCGCGACACGTCGGTCTCCTCGACGAAGCGGAGGACGTGGCCGATGGCGTCGTAGAGCGCCTCGTTCGCGGCGAAGGTCTCGTCCACGTAGGGCTGGACGGTCCCCTCGACGAAGGTGCGGTACACGCCGAAGCCCTTCAGGACCGCGAAGGCGAAGGCGAGGAACGGCACCACCGAGAGGACGGTGAAGTAGGTCAGCGCGGCGGCGCGGAAGCTCAGGCCCTGATCGAGGAAGCCGCGCACGGTGAGCGCCACGACGCGGACCACCCAGGTGAGCGCGGCGCGGGGCGCCGGCAGATCGCGGAGCCGGACCTCCCACAGCTCCGCCGCGAGCCAGCCGCGGGCCCTCCGGAGCGCGCCCGCGCTCACCGCCGGGGCCTCGTCGCGCCGCGCTCGCGCATGCGCCCGGACGTTGGGCACCGGGCCGCCGCGCGACCACGCGGCGAGCCGGGCGGGCGCTCGCCCGCCGTCCCGCCCCCCTCACCCGAGGATGACGCCGTCCGCGATGAGGTTCGCGAGGATGCGGGCGGTGTCGAGGCGCGGCAGGCCCGAGACGGCGAACAGGGCCTCGTAGTCGACCGCCCCGTCGATCTGCGCGAGCAGGAACCCCGCCCGGTGGTCGAGGTTCAGCCACATCACCTCCTCCGGCTTGATGGCGAGCCGGGGGATCCGCGCCAGCGAGCCGAGCTTCGACTCGTACATCGCGACGAGCGTCGCCTCGTTCTGCCGCAGGTACTCGCGCGCCTCGCCGTGCCCGGGGTCGACCTGCAGGATCTTCTCGATGAGCTCGAGCGAGCCCGAGAAGTCGCCGAGGGCGAACAGCTCCTTCGCCGCGGAGAGCCAGACCTCCACGTCCCCCTTCGGCGAGCCGCCGGCGGCCGGGGCCGCGGTGGCCGGCACGAGCGGGGTGATGTCGGACTTCTCCGAGACCGCGGTGAGGTCGAGCCCGCCCGTCCCCTCGACCTGGATGGTCGCGCCCGAGGCGGGACCCTCGTCCCACGGGGAGCGCGCGTACTCCTCCCCTTCGGGCCCCGGCGCCGGCGAGGGGCGGCGCGGGGCCGCGGAGCCCGGCGGGGCGGGCTCGCGCAGGTCCGCGAGGTACACGCGCGCCTTCTCGTCCGAGGGATTGGCCGCGAGGGCGCGCTCGAAGGCGACGCGCGCCTCGCGCAGGCGCCCGGCCACCACGTGGCGGACGCCCTCCTCGACGAGCTCGCGCGCGCCGGTCACCGTCAAGCCCCCGGCGGCTGCCGCGCCTGCGCGGCGAGCCCCTTGAAGAGCTGCAGGGTCCGATCGAGCTGCTCCGCCTCGCGATCGAGGGCCGCCGCGTCGCGCGACTCGACGGCGGCGCGGGCGCGGGCGACCACGCCGTCCGCCTTCAGGACCGCGTCCTTGCCGAAGCGCGTCCGCTCCAGCGACTCGAGCACCGCCGGCCGGAGCGCCTCGATCTCGGCGATCGCCGCGAGGACGCCGGCGCGCCGCTCGTCCCGCTCGCCGGCGGTCGCCTTCCGCTCGAGCAGGTCGTCGATCTGCTCGTCGAGGATGCGCCTCAGCTCGTCCTCGGTCAGGCCGGAGGTGGCCGTGACGGTGATCGACTGCTGCTGGCCGGTGTCCACGTCGCGGGCCGAGACGCCCACGATGCCGTCGGCGCTGATCTCGAACGTGACCTCGATGGAGACCTCGCCGCGGCGCGCCGGGCGGATGCCCTCGAGGATGAACTCGCCCAGGAGCTCGTTGTCGACCGCCCGCTCCTTCTCGCCCTGGAGCACCGCGATGCGGACCGAGGTCTGCCCGTCCTGCACCGTCGTGAAGAGGTGGGTCTGGCTCGTCGGGACGGTGGTGTTCTTCGGGATGACCGTCTGGAAGTACCCGCCCACCACCATGATGCCGAGGTTCTGCGGCGTGACGTCGAGGAGCAGGACCTCCTCCCCGCGCGCCTGCGGCGCGAGCAGCGCGTGGCCCTGGATGGCGGCGCCCAGGGCGACCACCTCCTCCGGGTGGACGCCGCGGCAGGGGTCCTTCCCGAAGAAGTCCTTCACCGCCTTCTGCACGCGGGGCATGCGGGTCATCCCGCCGACGAGGACGACCTCTCCCACCTGCGCGGGCCGCACGCCCGCGTCCTTGAGCGTCCGCTCGGTCACCGCGATGCAGCGGTCGACGAGGTCCTTCGTGAGCTCCTCGAGCTGCTCGCGGGAGAGCTGCTTGTCGAGGTGCAGGGCCCCCTTGCCGATCCCGCTCGCGACGAGGAACGGCAGGTGGATGGACGCGGTGGGGGCCGCGGACAGCTCGCACTTCGCCTTCTCGGCGGAGTCCTTCAGCCGCTGGAGCGCCATCTTGTCCTGGCGGAGATCGACGCCGCCGTTCTCCTTCGCGAACGCGAAGGTGAGCCAGTCCATGATGCGCCGGTCGAAGTCCTCGCCGCCGAGGTAGGTGTCGCCCCCCACGGCGATGACGTCGTAGACGCTCCGCCCGATGTCGAGCACCGAGACGTCGAACGTGCCGCCGCCGAGGTCGAACACCACCACCTTCTTCTCGAGCTGCTTGCCGAACCCGTAGGCGAGCGCGGCGCTCGTCGGCTCGTTGATGATGCGCAGGACCTCGAGCCCCGCGATCCGGCCCGCGTCCTTCGTCGCCTGGCGCTGGCCGTCGTTGAAGTAGGCCGGGACGGTGACCACCGCCTTGCGCACCGGCCCGCCGAACCACGCCTCGGCGTCGGCCTTGAGCTCGGCGAGGATCATCGCCGAGATCTCCGAGACCGACAGCGCGCGGCCCTCGAGCTCCACGCGCACGTCGTAGCCCTCGGGGCCGGCCACGAGCTTGTACGGCAGCACGCGGCGCGCGTCCTCGACCTCCTTCGAGCCCCAGTGCCGGCCGATGAGCCGCTTCGCGGCGTGGACCGTGTTCTCCGCGTTGGTGATGGCCTGCCGCTTCGCGAGCGCGCCGACGAGCCGCTTCCCGTTCTTCGCGACGGCGACGATGGAGGGGGTGAGGAGCTGGCCGGCCCGGTTCGGGATGACGCGCGGCACGCCGTCGCGCACGGTGGCGACGACCGAGTTGGTCGTGCCGAGGTCGATCCCCACGACGGGCTCGAGCTCGCTCATCCGAGGAAGCTCCAGCGCAGCTTCTTCAGGCGCGCCCGGGCGGTCTCGAGCCGCGGGTCGAGCTCGAGGGCCTTCGCGAGCGCCCGCTTCGCCTCCTTGCGGTTCCCGTCCGCCTCGAGCACGAGGCCCTGCGCCTCGTGGGCGACCGCCGCCCCCGGCCCGGCCTCGAGCGCCGCCGCCGCGAGCGTCCGCGCCGAGGCGAGGTCCCCGACCCCGAGCGCCGCCTTCGCCGCCGCCGCGGCGGCCCGGACGTGGCGGGGATCGTGCTGGAGCGCCTCCCGGTACGCGTCGAGGGCGGCGGGGACCCTCCCGAGCGCCTCCGCCTCGAGGCCCTTGCGGAACAGGTCGTTCGCCTTCCCCGCCACCGCGCGCTTGCGCGCCTCGGCCGCGAGCGGCGCGAGCTCCGCGTTGCGCGGGTCGAGCCCCTGCGCGAGGGCGAGGTCGTTCGCCGCCGCCTGGAACTCGCCCTGCGCGAGGGCGGCCTTGCCGCGCCGCACGAGCTCCTGCACGCGGCCCGCGCGCGCGACGAGCGGGTTCGCCTTCGCGAGCCGCGCGCGCCGCTCCTCGGAGCGCCGCTCGTCGTCGAGGCGCCGCACCTCCAGCCGCGCGACCTCCTCCGGCGAGGCGGTGGCCCGCGCGTACGCGGCCCGCCGCGCCTCGTCGGCGAGGACGTCGCGCGCGGCCGTGATCGCCCGGAAGACGCGATCGAGCCGCGCCCGGTAGCTGCCGAGGCGCTTCCCGGGGTAGCGGTCGGGGTGGAACACCCGCACGCGCTCGAGGTACGCGGCCCTCGCGTCGGCGACCGGGGCGTCCCAGGGGAGGCCGAGCGCCTCCCAGTGCGTCCAGCGCCCGACGCGGCCCTCGGCGACCAGGATCTCCCTGCGCCGCTCGACGTCGAGCTCCACGTCCTCGGCCAGGGCCGCCGGATCCACCGCGAAGTCCTGGCACCGATCGACGCTCAACGCTGCGACCCCCGTGCGCCCACACGCTCTGCGTGAGAGCTTAACGACCGCCGCCGCCGAGGGTCAACGCGTCAGGCGGCGCGCAGGGGGTGCCATGAGCCCGGGACACCCGGGCGCGGCCGTTCAGCGCTGCGCGAGGAGCAGCTCGAGGAGCGCCTTCTGCGCGTGGAGGCGGTTCTCCGCCTCGTCGAACACCGCCGAGCGCGGCCCCTCGAGCACCGCGTCCGCGATCTCCTCGCCGCGGTGGGCGGGCAGGCAGTGGAGGACGATCGCGTTGGGGCGCGCCCTGGCGACGAGCGCCTCGTCGACGATGTACCCCTCGAAGCGGCGGCGGCGCTCCTCCGCCTCCTCCTCCTGTCCCATGCTCGCCCACACGTCGGTGTTGAGCACGTGCGCCCCCTGCGCCGCCTCGGCCGGCGAGCGGACCACCCTCGCCTTCGCGCCGGCGCGCGCGAGCAGCGCGGGGTCCGGGTCGTACCCCGCCGGACACGCGATCCGCAGCTCGAAGCCGAGCAGGACGCAGGCCTCGAGCCAGCTGTTCGCCATGTTGTTGCCGTCGCCGATCCACGCGACCTGGAGCCCGCCCTTGGAGAGCGCGTCCGCGCCGAAGCGCTCGGTGATCGTGAGGAGGTCGGCGAGGAGCTGGCACGGGTGCGACGAGTCGGTGAGCGCGTTCACCACCGGCACGTCGGCGTAGCGCGCCATCTCCTCGAGCTTCTCGTGCTCGAACGTCCGCACCACGAGGCAGTCGAGGTAGCGCGCCAGCACGCGAGCGGTGTCGCGGATGGGCTCGCCGCGGCCGAGCTGGGTGTCGCGCGGCGACAGCATCATCGCCCCGCCGCCGAGCTGGTGGGCCGCCACCTCGAAGGAGACGCGCGTGCGCGTCGACGCCTTCTCGAAGACGAGCCCGATGGTCATCCGCTCGAGCGGCCGCGGCCCGCTCTTGCCGAGGAGCTTCCACTCCGCGGCGCGCTCGATGAGCTCGAGGAGCTCGGAGCGGTCGAGGTCGGTGAGCCGCAGGAAGTCGCGCTTCGTCCGTGCCGTCCGTGCCATGCGGCCTCCTCAGGCCTTGGCGGGCGCCGCCGCCACCGCGGCGGCGAGCCGCTCGACCGCGAGATTGGCCTCGGCGGCCGTGAGCGTGAGCGCCGGGGCGAGCCGGACCACGTCGCTCCCGATGGAGTTCGCGAGGAGCCCGCCGTCCCGGGCGAGCCGCACCACCTCGCCGGCGTCGACGCCGCGCACCAGCACGCCGACGAGCATCCCCCGCCCGCGCACCCCGGCGATCCGCCCCCCGGGCGTCGCGAGGGCGCGGAGCCGCTCGAAGAGCCGCGCGGAGACCCGCTCCGCCTCGGGCAGCACCCGCCGGATCTCGGCGAGGGCCGCCACCCCGACGGCCGCGCCGAGCGCGTTCCCGCCGAAGGTGCTCGCGTGGCTGCCGGGCGTCAGGTGCGCGCCGGCCTCCTCGGTGGCGAGCAGCGCGCCCATGGGGTAGCCGTTCGCGAGCGCCTTGGCGGACGACATGAGGTCGGGCGTCACGCCCTCCCACTCGTGCGCCCACATCTTCCCGGTGCGGCCCATGCCGGTCTG
Organism: uncultured delta proteobacterium; assembly: GCA_963737085.1. Classification (GTDB taxonomy): domain Bacteria; phylum Myxococcota; class Myxococcia; order Myxococcales; family Anaeromyxobacteraceae; genus Anaeromyxobacter. The sequence goes on along the minus strand of CAVTRR010000008.1, from coordinate 143,030 downwards.
CACCTCGTCGAGGCAGAGGAGCGCGCCCGCCTTGCGGGTGAGCTCCCGCGCCTTCGCGAGGTAGCCCGCCGGCACCGGCAGCACCCCCGCCTCGCCCTGGATCGGCTCCACGATGAAGGCGGCCGTGCGCGGGCCGAGGGTCTTCTCGAGCGCGCCGGCGTCGCCGTACGGCACGAACCGCACGCCGGGGACGAGCGGCTCGAAGCCGTGGTGGTACTTGGGCTGGCCCGTGACGGAGAGGGCGAACATCGTCCGCCCGTGGAAGGAGTTCTCGCAGGCGACGATCTCGTTGCGCTCGGGCCGCCCCTGGTCGGCGTGGAACTTCCGGGCGAGCTTCAGCATCGCCTCGTTCGACTCCGCGCCGGAGTTGCACAGGAAGACGCGCTTCGCCCAGGACGTCGACGCGACGAGCGCCTCGGCGAGCTCCACCGCGCGCGGGGTGTAGAACAGGTTCGAGACGTGCCAGAGCGTGCGCGCCTGGTCCTCGAGGGCGCGGACGAGCACCGGGTTGCAGTGGCCGAGGGCGACGGTGGCGATGCCCGCGATGCAGTCGAGGTACTCGCGGCCGTCGGCGTCGAAGACGCGGCTCCCCTCGCCGCGCACCAGCACGACGGGGGCCTGCCGGTAGTTCGGGGTGAAGACGGCCTGCGCCCGCTGGACGATCGGGTCTTGCGCGTTCATTCGGGGCTTATATCACGCCACCACGGCGGGGAACCCTCAGAGGATGTAGCGGGAGAGGTCCTCGTCCTGGGCGATCCCCTCGAGGCGGGCCTTCACGTACGCGGCGTCGATGACGATGCGCTGGCCGCGCAGCTCGCTCGCGTCGAACGACACCTCGTCGAGCAGCCGCTCCATGACCGTGTGGAGCCGGCGCGCGCCGATGTTCTCCATGCGCTCGTTCACCTCGGCGGCGATCCGGGCGAGCTCCTCGACCGCGTCGTCGCGGAAGGACACGTCCACCCCCTCGGTGGCGAGGAGCGCCGTGTACTGCCGCACGAGGGAGTTGCGCGGCTCCTTCAGGATCCGGACGAGGTCCTCGCGCGAGAGCGGCTCGAGCTCCACCCGGATGGGGAAGCGGCCCTGCAGCTCGGGGATGAGGTCGGCCACCTTCGCCACGTGGAACGCGCCGGCGGCGATGAAGAGGATGTGGTCGGTCTTCACCATCCCGTACTTCGTGTTGACGTTCGAGCCCTCCACGATGGGCAGGAGGTCGCGCTGCACGCCCCCTCGCGACACGTCGGGGCCGTGCCCGGCGTCCCGGCCGGCGATCTTGTCGATCTCGTCGATGAAGACGATGCCGGCGTTCTGGGCGCGGTCGAGGGCCTCCCGGACGACGCGCTCCATGTCCACCATGCGCGCCGCCTCCTCCTGCGCGAGGAGCTCGACCGCCTCCTTCACCTTCACCTTGCGCTTGCGCTTCTTCGGGCCGCCCCCGAGCATCGACACGATGGGGTTGTTGCCGATGGACTGCATCATGTCCTGGAGCCCCTGCGCCATGTCCTCCATCCCGGGCGCCATGAAGGGCATCGCCGCGGGCGGCCGCTCGGTGAGCTCGATCTCGACCGGCTCGTCGTCGAGCGTGCCGGCGCGGAGCTGGGCCCTCGCCTTCTCGCGCCCGCCCGCCTGCGCCGCGCCGTGCTCCGCCTCGCCCTCTCCGCGCACGCGCGACACCGCGCTGCGGAAGCCGAGCCCGAACCCGGACCCGTAGCCGAGCGCGTCGAGCACCTTCTCCTCCGCGGCGTCCCGCGCCCGGTCGCGGAGCTTCTCCATCTCCTCTTCCTTGACGAGCTTCACCGAGGCCTCGACGAGGTCGCGGATCATCGAGTCCACGTCCCGGCCGACGTAGCCGACCTCGGTGAACTTGGAGGCCTCGACCTTCACGAAGGGCGCGCCGGCGAGCCGCGCGAGCCGCCGCGCGATCTCGGTCTTGCCGACGCCCGTCGGCCCGATCATCACGATGTTCTTCGGCAGGATCTCGTCCTTCAGCTCGGCCGCGACCTTCTGCCGGCGCCAGCGGTTCCTGAGCGCGATGGCGACCGCGCGCTTCGCCTTCGCCTGGCCGATCACGTAGCGGTCCAGCTCGGCGACGATCTCCTTCGGGACGAGGTCCTGGGGCTTCACGGGCTAGAGCTCCTCGACGGTGAGGTTCGCGTTCGTGTAGATGCAGATCTCCGCGGCGAGCTTCATCGCCTCCTCGGCGATCTGCCTGGCGCCGAGGCCGGAGTGGGCGAGGAGCGCCCGCGCCGCCGCGAGCGCGTAGGGGCCGCCCGAGCCGATCGCCACGGCCCCTCCGCCCGCCACGACGTCGGGCTCGATGACGTCGCCCGCCCCCGAGAGGACGAGCATGTGCTCGTGGTCCGCGACGACGAGCAGCGCCTCCAGGCGCCGGAGCAGCCTGTCGGTGCGCCACTGCTTGGCGAGCTCCACCGACGCGCGCGGCAGCGAGCGGGCGTGCTCCTTCAGCTTCTTCTCGAACAGCTCGAAGAGCTGGAAGGCGTCGGCGGTGGCGCCGGCGAAGCCCGCGAGGACGCCGCCCTCGGCGAGCCGCCGGACCTTGCGCGCCGTGGACTTCATCACGGTCTTCTCCATCGTGACCTGGCCGTCGCCGGCCATGACGACCTTCCCGTCGCGGCGCACGCAGAGGATCGTCGTTCCGTGGAACGCGGGCATCCGGGAGTCGTAGCGCCCCGCGCCCGCCGGGGCAACGACGGATCCGGCGGCCCCTGCGCCGGCCCCCTACCCCTTCGCGCGCGGGTGCGCGCGGTCGTAGACCTCGGCGAGCCGCTTCCAGTCGAGGTGCGTGTAGCGCTGCGTCGTCGCGAGCGAGGCGTGCCCCAGCAGCTCCTGGATCCCGCGCAGGTCCGCGCCGTTGCCCAGGAGGTGGGTCGCGAAGCAGTGGCGGAGCACGTGCGGGTGGACGTGGCGCGGCAGCCCCGCCGCGAGGACCCAGCGCTCGAGGCGGCGGGCCACCGACCTCGGCGTGAGCCGGCCGCCGCGCGCGTTCAGGAACGCGGCCGGCGCGGGCGCGCCCCGCCGCGCGGCTGCCAGCGCCGGGCGGCCCTCGGCGAGCCAGCGCCGGAGCGCCTCCCCCGCCGCCCGCCCGAAGGGGACGATCCGCTCCTTGCCGCGCTTGCCGAGCACCCGCACGAGCCCGCCCGCGAGATCGAGGTCGTCGAGGTCGAGGCCCGTGAGCTCGGAGACGCGCAGGCCGCCGCCGTAGAGCAGCTCGAGGATGGCGCGGTCCCGCAGCGCGAGCGCACCCCCCTCGGCGCCGGGGGCCTCGACGAGCGCGGCGACCTCCTGCTCCGGCAGGACCTCGGGGAGGCGCTGGGGCCGCTTCGGGCTCGACACCGCGCGCGCCGGGTTGCCCGGCGCGAGCCCCTCGCGGACGAGGAAGCGGTAGAAGGAGCGGAGCGCCGAGAGCTTGCGGCCGAGGCTCGTCGCCCCCGCGCTCCCGGAGGCGCGCGCGACGAAGCCGCGGACGAGGGCCGGGGACGAGGGCACCACCGGCGCGCCCAGCTCGGCGAGGTACGCCGCGTACTGGGCGAGATCGCCGAGGTACGCCTTCACCGTCGGGACCGCCGCGCGGCGCTCCGTCTCGAGGTAGGCGGCGAACCGCTGCATCTCCGGCGGCAGCGCCTCGACGTCGACGGCCATGGGGCGAGGGTGCCACCGGGGACGGGCGGGCGCGAGTATTCCGACCCCGACCCCGACCCCGACCTCGACCCCGACCCCGACCTCGACCTCGACCCCGACCCCGACCCCGACCTCGACCTCGACCTCGACCCCGACCCCGACCTCGACCTCGACCTCGACCTCGACCTCGACCTCGACCTCGATCTCGATCTCGACCGCCCCCTCAGCGCGGCAGCTCCGCCACGTACACCCCCTGCCGCTTCGGGTGGGCGACGACGTAGGCGATCCGCCGGGAGTCCGGCCCGAGGAAGCGCGCCGAGCCCGGGAGCACGGCCGTGTCGATCGAGGTGAGCTTGCCGCCCTCCCACACCGCGACGTCGAGCGCCACCATGTCCATGCGCTGCCAGGTGACGAGGAGCCGCGCGGGGTTGCGCGGGTCGAACTCGAAGCTCTTCACCCCCTGCGCGACCGCCTCGGGCGGCGCGCCGGCGGCGCCCGTGGCCGGGATCCGCTCGAGGTCGCAGGCCTCGCCGTTCCGCACGCAGCGGGTCCGGTAGTAGAGCCACCGCCCGTCGGGCGAGAAGGAGAAGCCGAACGCCCCGCGCGCGACGGCCTCGGGCTTCGCGTCCGCCGGGCCGTCGAGCCGCGCGAGGGCGAGGTCCACCGAGTAGCCGCCGCGGGTCGTGTGCTGCAGGAAGGCGAGGTGGGCGCCGTCCGGCGAGAGCTCGAAGTCAGAGACGTTCGCGCCGAAGGTGCGCGGCGCGAGCCCCGGCCCGCCCGCCCCGAGCGTGCCCGAGCGCACGCGCGGGTCGTACCGCTCGAGCCACGCGAGCCGCGCCGCGTCGCGCGCCCATCGCAGCTCGCCCACCTCGCGCGCGAGGATCGCGTCCGGGCGCCCCGGCTCGGCGAGGTGGAGGTTCCCCTGCTTGCCCGGCGCGACCTCGCCGACGAAGGCGAGGCTGCGTCCCACCGGGGCGAACGCGAACTCCTGCGCGCCGCGGCCGAGCGTCACGGCCTGGGCGCGCCCCGCCGTCGGCGCGAGCTTCAGCTCGGCGCCCTCCCGGCCCTGCACCGTCCAGGCGAGGTGCGGCGCCGCGCGCGCGAAGCCGTACTCGCCCACCTGGCCGCGCTCGAGCGGCCGCGCCTCCGCGAGATCGCACCCCAGGGCGAGGAGCTGGCCGCCCGCCGCGTGGCTCCGGCGCGCGACGAGGCGCACGGCCGGGCCGTCCGCGCCGCAGCGGGCCGGGTCGTCGGGCGCGAGGTCGAAGCTCGCCACGCCGTCGGCGCCCTGCGGGGCGCGGGGCTCCGCCTCGCCGGGGAGGAGCACCGAGAGGCGGCCGCCGGCGATCCAGCCCAGCTCGCCGTGCTCCCCGAGCCCGTGGAACGTGACCCCCTGCGCGAGGGTGCGCCCGCCCGCCGCGTCCCACCGCACGAGCGCGCCGGTGGCGGTGGGGAACTCGTACTCGGCGAGCGCCGCGAGGACCGGGGCCGCCGGGCTCCAGGCGACCGCGTGGGGCAGCGTCGGGACCGCGCCCGCGACGCGGCGCGCCTCCCCGCCCCCGCTCGCCACCACGCGCAGGTCGCAGGTCGCCGTGCGCGGCGGGAGGAACGGCGCGTTCACGTCGCGGCAGCCGTCGAGGAAGGCGAGGAACGCGCCGTCCGCCGAGGCGGACAGCGCCCGCACCGGCCCCTCGAAGACGGGCTTCCCGAGCCCGGTCGGCGGCGCCTTCGCGCCGGCGCCGCAGGCGGCGGCCATCAGGCCGAGGAGGGCAGCGGTGCGTCGTCGAGCCACGGCTCGATCTCCTTTCGTGCCCGTTCGGCGTGCGCCTCCTTGCGCGCGGCCTTGCCGCGGTGGCGCCCGACGAGCGGGGGGAACAGCGCGAAGACGACGTTCGTCGGCTGGTAATCGTACCCCGGCGGATGGGCCTCGCCGGTGAGATGTCGGTGGAGCGCCCCGATCGCGGTGGCGGCCGGGGGCGGCCGGAAGGGCCGTCCCGCGAGGCGGTCCAGGATCGCGCGCGCGGCGAGGTGGCCGCACGCCGCCGACTCGACGTACCCCTCGACGCCGGTGATCTGGCCGGCGAGGAACAGGTGGGGCCGCGCCCGCAGCGAGAGGTCCGGCGCGAGCACGCGGGGCGCATCGACGAAGGTGTTGCGGTGGACCTGCCCGAGCCGCAGGAACTCGGCGTTCGCGAGCCCCGGGACGAGGGTCCGGAAGATGCGGCGCTGCTCGGGCCAGGTGAGGCGGGTCTGGAAGCCCACGAGGTTCCAGGCGGTGCCCGCCGCGTCCTCGCGCCGGAGCTGCACCACGGCGAACGGGCGCCGCCCGGTGCGCGGGTCCTCGAGCCCCACCGGCTTCATGGGACCAAAGGCGAGCACGTCCGGGCCCCGCTCCGCCATCACCTCGATCGGCAGGCAGCCCTCGAAGTAGCGCGCCTCCTCGAAGGCGTGCGGGACGACCTTCTCGCCGGCGAGGAGCGCGGCGACGAAGGCGCGGTACTGCGCCTCGTCGAGCGGGAGGTTCAGGTAGTCGTCGCCGGACCCCTTCCCGTAGCGGGAGCGCGCGTAGGCGATGGTCCGGTCGATGGACTCGTCCGCCACGATGGGCGCGATGGCGTCGTAGAAGTGGAGCCGGTCGCCGGCGAGCGCGGCGAGCTCCGCCGCGAGGGCGTCGGAGGTGAGGGGCCCCGTGGCCACGAGGGCGAGGCCGGGCGGCTCCGGCAAGGCCGTGGCCTCCTGCCGCACGAGGTGGACGAGGGGATGGGCCGCGAGCCGCTCGGTGACGCGCAGGCTGAAGCGCTCGCGGTCGACCGCGAGGGCGTCCCCCGCCGGGACGCGAGTCTCGTCGGCCGCGGCGAGCACGAGGCTGCCGAGCCTGCGCAGCTCCTCGTGCAGGAGCCCCACGGCGTTCGCCGGGTTGTCGGAGCGGAGCGAGTTCGAGCAGACCAGCTCGGCGAGGCCGTCGAGGACGTGGGCCGGCGAGCGGCGCACCGGCTTCATCTCCCGGAGCTCGACGGGAACGCCGGCGCGCGCGAGCCGCCACGCCGCCTCCGCGCCGGCGAGACCGCCTCCGATGATCGTGACGCGTGTCTGCATGCCAAGGGACCCGCCCGGTGCCGGCGCCCGGCGTGGCACCCGGGCAGGCAGGGGCTTACCGTCTCCCGCGAAGCCCCGCCGCTCCTGGCCACGCCGCGCAGGGGTGCGCACATTCCGACGCGGACCTCCGGGGGAGGCCGGTCCATACCGCCTGGCGGAAAGGAACGCAACGTGCCCGAGATGAACCCCGAGACGCTGAGGACGGAGCTGCAGCGCCGCCGCCGCGTCATCCTCGAGACGACTCGGCGCGCCGCCGCGGAGCTCGACGCCCTGCGCGCCGCGGAGCGCGACCCCGAGTTCGAGGAGGGGGCGCAGGCGGAGCACGAGGCCTTCACGCTCGCGCGGCTCGGCGAGACGCAGCGCCGCGAGCTGCAGCACATCGACGCCGCCCTCGCCCGGCTCGACGAGGGGGAGTACGGCCTGTGCACCGACTGCGGGCAGGAGATCGACCCGCGGCGCCTGGCGGCGCTGCCGTACGCGCTCCTGTGCACCGAGTGCGCGACGCGGCGCGAGCGGGCGCCGGGCGCGGTGGTGCAGGAGCCGCCCGGGATTTGAGGGATCAGTCCGCCTTCAGCACCATGAACTTGTACTCGCCGAGCTCCGCCTGGCCGGCGGTGTACAGGACCTCCATGAGCGTCCGGTACGGCACCTTCTTGTCGGCGACCACGTTCACGCGGCCGGTGAACGGCGCGGCCTTGTTGTACTGGGCGATGTACTTCTGCTTGTCGACTTCCTTCTTGAGCGCGTCGTAGATCGCCCCGACGTAGAAGCCGTCGGCCCGCCCGCCCTCCTTCGCGACCGCGGGGATCGCGCCGCCCGCCACCTCGACGACCCTGCGGTCGTTCACCGTCACCTCGCGCATCGTGACCGTGACGGTGATGTTCTCCTGCGGGTGGAGCTGCGTCGTGGACTGGGGGATCGAGAGGTCCTCGCCCATGTTCACGTTGATCGTCGACGTCTGGTACGACTTGAGGAGGAACACCAGGATGATGGTCATCATGTCCATCATCGCGACGATGTTGAGCTCCTTGATCTCGCCCGCCGCCTCGCGCGCCTTGCGGCGGGCGCGGCGGTAGTTCCGCGACTCCTTCTCGCGCCGGAGCTGCTCGGGGGTGGGCGGGGCGGGGGGCGTCGGCATCGGCTCACCCGACGAACGACAGCGAGACGTCGAAGAAGAGCGGCTTGCGCTCGGAGGAGCCGTCCGGCCGCTTCACCGAGGCCTCGCGGCAGGCGTCCATGGTCTGGATGAGGACGTCGTAGAGGATCTCGGGATCCGCGGAGAGGATGACCCCGGTCTCGTTCGGGAACTGCGTCTTTATCGTCTTCATCTGCTCGCCGAGCGCGGCGTAGTCGTACTTGCCGTCGCGCAGCGGGATGGTGGGCGGGCGGGTCGCGGCCGGGGTCTCCGGCTCCTTGCCGAGCACGCCGCCCGCGCCCGCGACGTAGAAGCCGGTCTTCGCGATGGCCACGGTGAGCAGGAGCTTCGGCTGGTCCGCCGCGCCCGCGGCCGCCGCCTCGCCGCCGATCTTCGGCGCGGAGACGTTCAGCACGCCGAGCGCGATGAGCCCCGTCATGCTGAGCAGCATGAACATGACGAGGTTCACGACCACGTCGAGGTACGGGACGATGTTCAGCTCGCCCGTGTGCTCTTCCTCGCGTATCCGGCGCCGCATGGGGTCCCGGGGCTGGGCGGACGGACGCCGCTAGCCGGCCGACTCGAGGGGGTTCGTCTCGCCCGCGGCCTGGCGGGCGAGCAGGTTCTCGAGGCGCAGCGCGTTGTACTCGATCTCCTCGATCATCGACTTCGCCTTCGACGAGAGCATGAGGTGGGCGACGATGCAGGCCACCGCGATGGTGAGGCCGAACGCGGTGTTGTTCATCGCCTCCGAGATGCCCTTCGTGAGCATGAGCTGCTTCATCTCGGGGCTCGCGGCGCCGAGCGCCTTGAAGGTGCCGATGAGGCCGGTGATGGTGCCGACGAGCCCGATGAGCGTGGCGATGTTCGCGAGCGACCAGAGCGGCGCGATGCGCTTCGAGATGGCGGGCGTCGCCTCGAGCACCGCCTCCTCGAGGGCGCGCGCCACCTCCTGCTCGCCCTTGCTCGCGCGGGTGAGGCCGGCGCGGATCACGCGGGCGAGCGACGCGGTCGGCGCGGCGCCGCAGAGCTTCACCGCGCGGTCGACGTTCCCGGAGAGGACGAGCTTCTGCACCTGCTCCATGAACGGCGCGGCGTTCAGGTTCAGGCGGAAGGCGAGGACGAGGATCCGCTCGACGATGATCGCGATCGCGACGGCGCTCGTCGCGACGTTCACGAACATGAACGGGCCGCCCTCCTTGAAGAACTCGGCCAGCGTCTGGAGCATCGGACCCCCGGGGGACGTGGGTGGGGAAGCCGCGCACGACGTGTGCGCGACTTCCGCGAATGGACAGGGGATTTTCCTACCAGCAGCCCGTGCGGAGGTCAAGCGGCCGGGCGCCGGTACGGGGAGCCGGCGGCGCTCGCCCGGGCCGGCTCACGCCTCCGCCGACGGCGGCGCCTCCCGGCGGTAGTCGCACTCCTTGTTCGGGCAGGCGACGAACGGGCCGGTCTTCTTCGAGTACTTGTCGAGGAGATACGCGCTGCCGCAGGTGGGGCACGGCTCGTTGCGCGGGCGGTCCCAGGAGACGAAGTCGCACTTCGGGTACGAGGAGCAGCCGTAGAACGTCTTGCCCCGGCGCGAGCGCTTCTCGCTGATGTAGCCGCCGCACTCCTTCGGGCAGGTGACGCCGATGGAGACGGGCTTCGTGCCCTTGCAGTCGGGGTAGCGGGTGCAGGCGAGGAAGCGGCCGAAGCGTCCGCGCTTCATCACCATCGCCGCGCCGCAGTCCGGGCACTTGTCCTCTACCGCGACCTCCTCCTCTTTTTCCGGGACGACCTTCCCGTCCTCGCGCCGGAAGTTCATCGTGTTCCGGCACTCCGGGTACCCGGGGCAGGCGAGGAACTCGCCGTTGCGCCCCCACTTGATGACCATCTTGCGCTCGCCGCACTTCTCGCACACGAGGTCGGTCTCGATCTCCTGGCGCTTGACGTTGCGCATCTTCTCCTTCGCCTTGGCGAGGTCCTCCTTGAAGGTGCCGTAGAACTCCTGCAGCACCGTGCGCCAGGCGGCGTTGCCGTCCTCGATCTCGTCGAGCTTCTCCTCCATCCCGGCGGTGAAGGCGACGTCCATCTCGCGCGGGAAGGCGCGGACGAGCTCGTCCGTCACGAGCGTGCCGAGGTGGGTCGGCTTGAAGCTCTTCTCCACCTTCTCGACGTACTGCTTCTCCTGGATGGTCTCGAGGATGGCGGCGTAGGTCGAGGGGCGCCCGATGCCCCGCTGCTCCATCTCCTTCACGAGCGACGACTCGTTGTAGCGGGGCGGCGGCTGCGTGAAGTGCTGGTCCGGGTGGAGCTTCACGAGGCGCAGGTCCATGCCGGCCTCGAGGGGCGGGAGCTGGCGCTCCTCGTTCTTCTTCTCGCCGTCCGTCGGGCCGTTGCCGTTCTCCGCCTTCTCCTCCTCCGCCCCCGCCTCCTCCTCGGGCGGCTTCGCGCCGTACACCGCGAGGTAGCCGGGGAACTTGAGGATGGAGCCCGTGGCGCGGAACGTGGCGCGGGCGGCGGAGATGTCGGCGGTGGTCTGGTCGTAGACCGCCGGCACCATCTGGCAGGCGACGAAGCGGCTCCAGATGAGCTCGTAGAGCCGGTACATGTCGCGCTCGCCGATCGCCTCGAAGAACGGCAGCACGCGCTCGGGCGCCCACTGGAGGTCCGTCGGCCGGATCGCCTCGTGCGCCTCCTGCGCCGACTTCGCCTTGGTCTTGTAGACGTTGGGCGTCTCGGGCAGGTGGTCCTTGCCGTACTTCTCGCCGATGAAGACCCGCGCCGCGTCCACCGCCTCGGTGGAGAGCCGGACCGAGTCGGTGCGCATGTAGCTGATGAGGCCGACCGTCTCGTCGCCGAGCTCGACGCCCTCGTAGAGCCGCTGCGCGAGCGTCATCGTCTTCTTCGGCGAGAAGCCGAGCCGGTTCGCCGCGTCCTGCTGGAGCTTCGCCGTCGTGAAGGGCGGCGGCGGGTTGCGCCTGCGCTCCTTGCGGTCGACGGTCTGGACGACGAAGCTGGCCTTCTCCACCTCGGCGGCGAGCCCCTTCGTGGTGGCCTCGTCCTTCAGCGCCGCCTTCTCGCCGTCCACCCGCCAGAGCTTCGCGGTGAACTCGGGGGGGAGCTTCGCCGCGAGGTCCGCGTCGAGGGTCCAGTACTCCTCGGGGAGGAAGGCCTCGATCTCGCGCTCGCGCTCCACCACGAGCCGCACCGCCACCGACTGGACCCGGCCCGCGGACAGCCCGCGGCGCACCTTGTCCCAGAGGATGGGGCTGATCTGGTACCCGACGAGCCGGTCGAGGATCCGCCGCGCCTGCTGCGAGTCGAACTTCTTCCGGTCGAGGTCGATCGGGTGCTCGATCGCCTTCTGGATGGCGCTCTTCGTGATCTCGTTGAAGAGCACGCGCCGCACCCGGGCGTCGCCGCCCCCGGCGCCGATCTCCTCCGAGATGTGCCAGGCGATGGCCTCGCCCTCGCGATCGGGGTCGGTCGCGAGGAAGACGCGCTCGGCGGTGCGCGCGGCGCGCTTGATCTCGGAGAGGACCTTGGCCTTCCCCTTGATCACGTCGTACTCGGGCTCGAACGAGCCGCTCTCGATGTCCACCCCCATCTTGGACTTCGGCAGGTCCTTCACGTGGCCCACCGAGGCGCGCACGTCGTAGGAGCGGCCGAGGTACTTCTTGATGGTCTTCGCCTTGGCGGGCGACTCGACCACGACGAGGTACCCGCCGGCGGCGGCCTTCCTCGCGCGCGCGGGCGCCGGGGTCTCGCCGTCCGGCCCGGCGGCCGCGGCCGCGGCCCGCTTCGGCGCCGCCTTCGCCCCGCCCTTCGCGATCCGGGCGCGCTTCGGGGCCCCCTCGGCCTTCGTCGCCTCTCCCGCGGTGCCGCTCCTGGCTCGTGCCATCCCGTCCCCTCAGATACGGCGCAGAAAGTAGTGGCCTGGGCGCTGCTCGCACAGGCCTTCGATCTCCAGCTCGAGGAGCGCGGCGAGCGCGGCCCCCGGCGCGAGCCTCGCCGCCCGCGCGACCTCGTCGGCGTGGCGCGGCTTGCGGCCCAGCGCGGACATCAGCGCGGACGCCCCCGTCCCCAGCTCGGGCAGCTCCACCTGGCGGGGCGCGGGCGCCGCGATCCCCACCGCGGCGAGCACGTCGTCCGCCGAGGCCGCGACCCGGGCGCCCCGCCGGAGGAGCGCGAGCGTCCCCGCGGAGAGCGGGTCGCGCACGTCCCCGGGCACGGCGAGCACCGGCACGCCCTGGGACGCCGCCCAGGCGGCGGTGACGAGCGCGCCGCTCCGCTCGCCGGCGCGCACGACCACCACCGCGTCGGACATCCCCGAGATGATCCGGTTCCGCCTGGGGAAGTTCGACTTCCACCCCCGGGTGCCGTCGGGCTGCTCCGACACGAGCGCGCCGCCCGCGGCGAGGATCCGCTCGAAGAGGTCGCGGTGCTCGGCCGGGTAGACCACGTCGACGCCGGTGCCGAGCACGGCCACGGTGTGACCGCCGGCCTCGAGCGCCGCCTCGTGCGCCGCCGCGTCCACGCCGCGGGCGCCGCCCGACACGACCGAGACGCCGGCGCGGGCGAGCCCCGCCGCGATCTCCCGGGCGAGGTCCGCGCCGTACTCGTCGCAGCGGCGGGCGCCCACGACGGCGACCCGGGCCCGGGGGACGCCGAGCGAGCCGCGGAGCCTCAGCTCGGGCGGACGCTCGGCGACCTTCGCGAGAGCGCGGGGGTAGGGGCCGTCGCCCGGCCGGATGGTGCGGGGCGCCTCCATGCAGGTCGCGGCATATACCGGCGGGGTGACACGCGGTCAAGCCGCCCACCCCCGGGGCGCTGCACGAGCCGTACCGGGTTTCGCCTCTAGTTCCCGCCGGATCCGGCCCCGTCGGACCGCATCTCGATGCGGTCGCCGATGAGCAGCTCGGTCAGGCTCTTCGTCACGAGCGCCGCCGAGGCGCGCTCCTTCACGTCGATGACGAGCAGGTTCCCGACGTCCTCCCGGGGGAGGTTCGCGTCCCAGGGCGCGGCGAACGGGTTCTTGTCGTAAAGGTCGCCCGAGCGGACGACGGTCAGGAGGTTCCCCTCCTCGACGCCGTCCACCTCGCCCTTGTCGACGAACACGACGTGGTGCTCGCCGACCATGGTGATGACGTCCGTCTGCGTGGCGATGATGCGCCCCTCGAGCGCGCGGCGGTTCGCCCTGCGGGCGACCGGGCGGTAAAGCTTCTCGGTCCACGGCCCGAGCATCGCGCCGCGCTCGATGGGCTCGAAGGACTGCACGATGATCACGGTCGCGGCCTTGTCGTCGACGGCGACGACCTTCGCCGCGCCGAGCACCGCCGACTGGTAGCCGAAGAGCTCCTTCGTGAGCGGGTGGTAGATCGGCCGCTCCGTCTTGTAGACGACGTAGGTCTCGCCCGCCTTCACGCCGGCCGCGTTCTCGAACCGCGCGTAGGCGCGGTCCTGCGCGGAGAGCATGATCTTCTCCTCGAAGGCGGCGCGGATGGCGCCGGACTCGGCGAGCTCGCGCGGCGTGACGAACGTGTCGTGGCGCGCGAAGGCCGTGCGCGGCGGGACGTAGGCGATCTTGTAGGGGCCGGAGACGGCGACGGCGTCCTGCTCCTCGACGCTCGCCTGGCCGCCGAGGTTCGCGCGCGAGAAGTCCTCGAGCTCGTGGACGGCCTCGGGCGCCTCCTCCGCCTGCTCCGCGGCGACCGCGTCCATCGGCTCGACGCGCGTCGGGGCCTCCTCGGCCGAGGGGTAGAACTTGAGGACGTTGCCCGGGTAGATCCAGTGCGGGTTCGCGATCTCCGGGTTGTACGACCAGATCTTCGGCCAGTACCACGGGTTGTTGAGGAAGCGGCCGGAGAGGTCCCAGAGCGTGTCGCCCGAGCGCACGGTGTACGTGTCCGGCGGCGGCACCTGGCCGCGCCCCTCGTCGGCGCTCGTCGCGGTCCCCTCGAGCGGCGCCGTCGAGCCGTCGACGATGTCCGGCGCCGTCGAGCCGGCGGCCCCCCCCTGCGGCGGCGACTGCGCGAGGGCCGCGGCCGGGACGAACGCCAGCACGGCGACGAGGTACGTGCGGATCATGGACCGCTCCTTGCCGGACCTGTCGGCGGCGTCTCGCCGCCGTGCCCGGAGATGGTGGCGAGGCGTGTCCCGGCGCGCTCCGCGGCCGGGGTCCTCGGAAATTCCGAGACGAGCCGCTCGAGCAGGCGGCGCTCGGCGTCTCCGGCGCCGACGCGCGCCTCGCACCAGGCGAGCCGCTCGAGCGCCTCGCTCATGGCGTCGCCGGCGGGGTAGTCGGCCGCGGCGCGGCGGGCGAGCCCGCAGGCGGGGGTCGCCAGGCCGGCGTCGGCGTAGGCGGCGGCCGCCTCCACGAGCGCGTTGTCCGCGGAGGGGTGGCGCGGGTAGCGCTCGACGAAGTCCTCGAGCGCGTGGGCCCGCGGCGCGCCGCTGCGCTTGCGCGCCCGCTTCAGCTCGTCGTCCGCGTCGGCGGCGATCTCGCGGCTGCTGCGCCGGGAGAGCGCGTCGAGCCGATCGGGATCCGGCTCGGCGATCTCGACGCCGGTCGGGACGGGCGGCGGCGCCTTCGCGCCGCGCGCCTGCGGCTCGACGCGGACCACCGCGAGATCGGGCGGCACGAGGGGCGCGGCGGGGGCGGCGGCGGGCGCGTCGGCGGAGGCGGGGGCGCGCGCGAGGCGGACCGTCAGCACCTCCACCCTCCCCGAGAGCGCCGCCACCTTGCGAGTGAGGTCCTCGTTGTCGCTCCTCAGCGCGCGCACCTCGCTCCGGAGGCTGTCGAGGTCACGTCGCGCGGCGTCCCCGCCGCCGGCGCAGCCGAGCAGCAGGAGAAGCGCCGCGGGGGCTTCTCGCGCGAGGATCTTCAAAGCTCGGAAAATTCTAGGTGAACCGGGGTTTTCGTCAAGGAAGGGGCCCCCCGCCCGTGGGAGGGCGTGGGGCGATGAAGGCCATCTGACGACCCGTCCTGCCGGCGTCGCGCCGGTGCGAGAAGAAGAGGTCCCGCTCGCAGGCGGTGCAGCGGCCGAGGACCTCGACCCGCTCCGCCGGCACTCCGGCGGCGGCGAGCACCGCCACGTTCGCCGCCCACAGGTCGAGGCGCGGCGCGGGGCCGTCGCGCACGACGGCGGGGCCGAGCTCCGCCGCGAAGCGGGCCGCGAGCTCGGGTGAGACCTCGTAGCAGCAGGGCCCGATGGACGGGCCCACGGCGGCGAGGAGGCGCGCGGCGGGGGCGCCGGCCTCGGCGGCGAGGGCGCGCACCGCCTCCGCCGCGCCGCGCGCGACGGTCCCGCGCCAGCCGGCGTGGACCGCGGCCACCGCGCCGGTGTCCGGATCGGCGAGCAGGACCGGGACGCAGTCCGCGACCGACACGCAGGCCGCGACGCCGGGCGAGAGAGAGAGGACGGTGTCCGCCTCCTCCTCCGGCGCGCAGGGCGCCCGGGCCCGCACCGCGCGCGTGCCGTGCACCTGCCGCACGCGGGCGAAGCGCAGCCCGGTCGCCCGCTCGAGGCGCGCCCAGTTCTCGGCGACGCGCTCCGGCGCGTCGCCCACCTGGCCACCGAGGTTCAGCGTGTCGAACGGCGCGGTCGAGGCGCCGCCCTGCCGCGTCGTGAAGCCGTGGGGGAAGCCGGCGAGGCGGGGGCTTTGGATGATCCGCATCGTTCCCGGTTATAACCGTGCTCCCCCCATGCTCCGCTACCTCCGCCGCTCCATCGGTCGCAAGCTCATGGTCGCGGTCGGCCTGCCGTCGCTGCTCTTCGCGCTCGTCGGGGTGCTCTGGCTGCGCCACCAGACGAGGCTGCTCGCCCCCGGGCTCGAGGGCGTCTTCCGGACCGCCCTCGCCGCCCTCGTGGTCTTCGCGGCCGCGATGGGCGTGACCTACGTGCTCGTCATCCGCCTGCTCGTGCGCAACCCGCTGAAGCGGCTCGTCGCCGCGATGCGCAGGGCGCGCGAGGGCGACTTCCTGCACCGCGTCCCGGTGGTGGGCGAGGACGAGCTCGGCCGCCTCGCGGTGGCGTACAACGAGACCCTCGCCGCGGTGACGGACCTGCACGCGCGCCGCATCGAGGACGAGCGGGCGATGGAGGCGCTCGAGCGCGAGCTGGCCGTGCGCGCCGAGGCGGAGCGGCGCGCCAGCGAGATGTCCTTCCTCGTGGAGCTCGGGCGGACCCTCGCGTCGACGCTCGACCTAGAGGAGCTGCTGCGCGCCCTCGTCGAGCGGCTCGGGCGCGCGCAGCGGCTCGAGGCGGTGCGCGTCTACCTCGCCGACGAGGCCACGGGAGATCTCGTGCTCCGCGCGGCGCACGGCGACGGCGAGGCGGCGCTGGGGACGCGGCGCCGCCCGGGCGATCCCCTCCCCGGCTTCGTCACGGTGCCGCTCGCGCCGGGCGAGGAGGCGGCGGGGCTCCTCGCCTTCCGCCGGACCGGGGGCGCGCCCCTCGACGCCGACGCGGCGCGGCTCGTCGAGTCGGTGGCGGCGCAGGCGTCGATGGCCATCGCGAACGCGCGCCTCCACCAGAAGATGGTGCGGCTCTCGCAGAGCGACGCCCTCACCGGCGCGCACAACCGGCGGAGCCTGTTCGCGCGCCTCGACCTCGAGCTCGAGCGGAGCCGCCGCTTCGAGCACCCGATGGCGCTCGCGCTCGTCGACGTGGATCGCTTCCGCCAGTACAACGACGCGTTCGGGCACGCCGCCGGGGACGGGATCCTGAAGCGCGTGGCGGGGATCCTCGCCGGCGCGGTGAGCAAGGTGGACCTCGTCGCGCGCTACGGGGGCGAGGAGTTCGCGGTCGTGCTCGCGCGCGCCGACCGGCAGGCGGCCGCCGACGCGGCCGAGAGGCTCCGCGCGGCGGTGGAGGCCACGGCGATCCCGCACGGCGCCGCGGAGCGCGGCCGGGTCACGATCTCGGTGGGGTTCGCGGTCTTCCCCGCCGACGGCGGAGATCTCGGCGCGCTCATCGACGCCGCCGACGCGGCCCTCTACGCCGCGAAGCGGGCCGGGCGGAACGCCGTCTGCGGCCACGAGCCCGGGATGAGGGTGCACCCCGGCCGGCGGCGGGACGTGAAGGTCACGGCGGACGCGGAGGCGGGGGAGGGCTGAGCGGGGGGGCCGTCGGGATCGACCGACCGCGATCCTCGACCGCGACCTCGACCGCGACCTCGACCCCGACCCCGACCCCGACCCCGACCCCGACCCCGACCCCGACCCCGACCTCGACCCCGACCTCGACCTCGACCTCGACCTCGACCCCGACCTCGACCCCGACCTCGACCCCGACCCCGACCCCGACCTCTACCTCGACCGCGACCTCGATTCCGCCCGTCGCCGTCGAGGTCGTCCTTCGCGGTCGCCGTCGTCTTTCGAAGTCGAGGTCGAGGTCCTCATCGAGGTCGCCGTCGGCCTTTCAGCAGTCGCCGCGCCCCGGCTACGCCGGGTCACGGCGCCTGCAGCGATCGGGTCCTGCGCGGGTGGGCCGCTCGAAAGGTATCGCTCGGTTCGGGCGCGTCTGGCATCGCGGCCTCCTTGTCCTTGGGGTGAAAGGAGGCCGCGATGCCAGACGACACTCGTTCCACGCTCCGTTCCGTTCCCTCGAGCAGCTCCACCTCCCCTTCCGCCTCTCCTTCCTCTTCCGCCTCTCCTTCCCCCTTCCTCTTCCCCTTCCAGCGCCTCGACGTGTACCGCTCCGCCCGCACCCTCGCCTCGCTCGTACACCGCGCCGCCATCCGCGACGCCGAGCTCCGCGATCAGGCAACCCGCGCCGCGAAGAGCGCGTTCCTCAACCTCTCCGAGGGTCTCCCCGACGACCGGCCCGCCATGCGCCGCAAGTACTTCGCGCAGGCCGACGGCTCGCTCCACGAGACCGCCGGCGCCGTCGATCTCGCCGAGGCGATCGGCGCCGTCGGATCCCGCGAGGCCGCGGAGATCCACGCGGAGGCGCTGCGCCTCCGCGCGATGCTCCGCGGGCTCCTCCGCGCTACCGGACGAGGCCGGTGAGCAGGGCCACGAGCCGGTCGGCGAGGCGCGCCACCTCGCGCGCCCCGCCCTCCGGCGCGTCGCCGCACAGCGCCGCGATCTCGACCGCGGCGGCCGCCTCGACGGCCTCGGCGCGGGCGATCGCGAACGCGCGGGCCTTGTCCGCGCGCGTGACCCGCCCCGCGCCCTCCGCGCAGTTGAGGCAAGCCGACTTCGCCGAGCGCACGGCCTCATCGCGAAGCTTCGCGTCCCGGATGCGGCACGCGAGGACCGCGAGCAGGAGCGAGCGCGCGACGGAGAACGCGATGAGCTTGTGGTGGGGGAGGACCGGGGGAGGGTGAGACGGAGAGGAGGGAAGGCGAGACGGAGAGGGAGGCAGGGAAGCGAATACGGAGTGGGAATCGCGAGGAAGGTTGTCGTTCATGGCGCGGCTCCTTTCACCCGCCGTCGAAGGAGCCGCGCCATGAACGACCCACGCCCCGACCGCCCCAGCCCATCCCGTGGCGGCGGCGACCCGAGACGACCGGGCAACCGCAGTGACGCCGCAGGCGGCACGAGGTTGCACCCAGCCACGCCGCCGCCGAACGACCCCGACCTCGACCTCGACCTCGACCTCGACCTCGACCCCGACCCCGACCCCGACCCCGACCCCGACCCCGACCCCGACCCCGACCCCGACCCCGACCCCGACCCCGACCCCGACCCCGACCCCGACCTCGACCTCGACCCCGACCTCGACCCCGACCTCGACCTCGACCCCGACCCCGACCCCGACCCCGACCCCGACCCCGACCTCGACCCCGACCCCGACCCCGACCTCGCTCCCGGCCTCGACCTCGACCGTTCCAGGGTCCGTTCGCCCCGAGCCTGTCGAAGGGCGGACGGTACCGATCCCGCTCGTGGTTCGACAGGCTCACCACGAGCGGAAGACGAGCCGCTGGCGGATCACCGCACGGGACGAGCGGGCCGACCGGGACCCCGACCTTCGACCCCCCGCCCCCTACCCCGCCCCTACTTCCTCTCGGGTCCGCCCGCCGACGCCGCCACCGTCCCGGCGGGCTTCTCCTCCGGCGCCGGCCCGCGCCCGCCGCCCCGCAGCCGCGCGAGCTCCATCTCGAGCGCCTTCTCGCGCCGCGCGCGCTCCTGCAGCGCGGCCTGGAGCCGCTGCACCTCCTGCGCCCTGAGCTGGTCGCGGCGCGCGAGCTCGTCGCGGAAGCGCGTCTGCGCCTCCTCCACCGCGCGGGACCCGCGGGCCTCGGCCTCCCGGCGCTCCGCGGCGAGCTGGTCGACCCGCCGCGCCGCCTCGGCGGCGCGTGACTCGGCCGCCGCCGCGCGGGCGGTGAGCTCCCGCTCGAGCCGCGCCCGGGCCTGGCCGCCCTGCACCAGCGCGCTCTCGAGCTCCTGCGTGCGCGCCCGCGCCGCCTGCGCGGCCGACGCCTCCCGCGCCGCCTGATCCGCCCGCGCCGCCAGCTCGTTCGCCCGCGTCTCGGCGCGCGTCGCCCGCGCCTGCAGCTCCGTCTCCATCCGCTGGCGGTCCCGGTGCGCCGCCGCGAGCGACTGCTCGGCCTCGCGCACCCGGGCCTCGGCGCGCTCGGCGCGCTGCGCCGCGTCGGCGAGCCGCGCCTGCGCGTCGTCGAGCCGGCGCCTCGCCTCGGCCGCGGCGCCGTCGCTCGCCTCGCGGGCGGCGGCGAGCGAGGCGATCCGCTCCTCCGCCTCGGCGATCCGGCGGCGCGCCTCCTCGGTCCGGGCCGCCGCCGTCTCGGCGGCCGCCCTTCTCGCGGCGCTCCGCGGCCCGCAGCGCCTCCACGCGAGCGGCGAGCTCCTGCTGCACCGCGCCCTCGCGCGCGGCGCGCTCCGCCTCGAGCCGCTCGAACTGCTCGCCGAGCGCCTCGGCCGCCTCGCTCTTCCTGGACAGCTCCGCGAGCAGCTCCTCCTCCCGCCGCGCGTGCTCGGCCTCGAGGGCCGCGGCGTGGGCGCGCTCCTTCGCCACCGCCTCGGCGCGCGCGTCGGCCTCGCGCTTCAGCTCCGCCTCCAACCGGGCGCGCTCCGCCCCGGCGCGCTCCGCCTCGACCGCGGCCGAGCGCGCCTCGCCCTGCAGCGACGCCCGCTCGGCCTCGCGCGCCTCGACCTCGCCGGCCAGGGCGTCGCGCTGGGCACGCGCCTCGTCGCGATCCCGCGCCGCGCCCTCGAGCGTGGCGGCCAGCTCGTCCCCGCGCGCGCGGGCCGCCTGCGCCTCGGCGGTGAGCGCGACCTCGCGGCCCGCGGCCGCCTCCTGCGCCTCCGCGAGCTCCGCCTCGAGGCGCGCCCCCGCGCGCCGCGCCTCCTCGAGGAGGCCGCCCTGCGCCTCGAGGCGCCCCTCCAGCTCGGCCACCTTGCGCTCGGTCTCGCGGGAGAGCGCCTCGGTCGCCTCGCGCGCGCGGCGGAGCTCGTCCTCGAGCGCCGCCACGCGGCGGGCGCGCTCCTCGGCGGCGGCGGCGGCCTCGGCGACCGCGGCGTCCGCCCGCTGCACGTGCTCGGCGCGGGCCGCGATCTCGAGCGCGAGCTCCCCCTCGCGGCGCTGCGCGTGGCGGCGGGTCTCGACGAGCGCCTCGGCGGCGCGCGCCGCCTCCGCCCGGGCCGCCTCGAGCTCCCGCTCCGAGCCGGCCCTCAGCGCCTCGAGCTCGGCGCGCGCGGACGACAGCTCCGCCTCGAGGGCCGCCCCGCGCGTGCGCTCGGCCGCGAGCCCGGCCTCGAGCTCGCCCGCGCGCGCCGCGGCGGCCCCCTCCACCTCGCCGAGCCGCCCGGTGAGCCGCGCCACCGCCGCGCGCGCCCCCTCCACCGTGTCGGCCAGCCCGCGCGCCCGCTCCTCGGCCGCGCCGGCGCGGGCGCCCAGCTCCTCGCGCTCCGCCTCGAGCCGCCCCGCGGCGGCCCGGGCCTCCTCGGCCTCGCGGCGCGCCGCGAGCGCCTCGTCCCCGCGCGCGGACAGGGCGGCGTCCCGCTCGGCGACGGCCGCGCGGAGCGCGTCGCGCTCGCGGGCGACGCCCTCGGCGAGGCCCCGCTGGCGCTCGGACTCCTCGCGCGCCGCCGCGAGCTCCGCGCGGAGCGCCTCCCGCTCTGCGCCGCTCGCCGCCTCGGCGGTCGCCTCGCCCTCGCGCACCTGCGCGAGCGTCTCCTCGAGGGCCGCCGCCCGGGCTCGCGCCTCCTGCAGCGACGCCTCAGCCCCGGCGAGCATCCGCTCGGCCGCCTCGGCGCGCGTCGTGGCGGCGGCCGCCGCCGCCCGCGCGTCGCGCTCGAGCCCGGCGCCCTGCGCCAGCGCGGCCTCGCGCGCCTCCTCCACCTCGGCGCGGATCTCCTCCTCCCGCTCGGCCATCTCGCGGGCGAGCCCCTCGATCTCCCCCTCGAGCGAGCCGATCTGCTGCAGGTGGTCCTGGACCTCGCGGGTGAGGTCGTCCTCCCGCGCGCGCGCCCCGTCGCGGAACTGCCGGTACTCCTCGTCGAGCAGCCGGAGCCGCTGCTCGCGGTCGCGGATCGCCGCCTCGCGCTCGTCGATGCGCGCGCGGAACGCGTCCGCCGCCTCGCGGGCGGCGCGGGCGCCCTGGTCGCGCGTGCCCTCCGCCTCGGCCAGGGCGGCCTCCACGCCGCGCAGCCGGTCCTCGAGCGCCGCGCGCGCGGCCTCCGCCGCCGCGCGGGCCTCGTCCCGCTCCGCCTCGAGCCCGCGGATCCGCGCTGCGGCGGCCACCCGCGACTCTTCCGCCGTTCGCGCCTCGGCCGCCCGCTCCGTGCGGAGCCCCTCGAGGTCCGCCTCGAGGGCGCGCTGCCGGGTGGCCGCCTCGTCGAGCAGCGCCCGCGCCGCGCGATCGGCCTCCTCCGCGCCGCGCCGGGACGCCGCGAGGGCCTCCTCGGCGCTCGCCAGCTCCTCGGCCCGCCGCGCGAGCTCCGTTTGCAGCTCCCGCTCGCGGTCGTCGTTCCGCGCGGCGTCCGCCCGCGCCTGCCGCTCGAGGCGGGCGACCTCCTCCTCGGCCTCGGAGAGCGCGATGCGGCGCTGCGCGAGGTCGTCGTCGCGCCGGCGCGCCTCGCGCTCGAGCTCGTGGATGCGGCGCTCGTTCGCCGCGATCACCTCGATGAGCTCCTTCTCCTGGCCGAACTTCTCGAGGAGGAGGCCGTCGATGGAGGCGCCGTACTCGCGCTCCTTCGCCACGAAGACGTCGCGGGCCCCCGCGAGCCGGCGGAGCAGGTCCTCCACCTGCCCCTTCAGCCCCTGGATCTCCACGTCCTTGTCGTGGATCCGCTCGTCGAAGGTGGAGAGCTCCCGCTCCCGCACCTCCCACACCTCCGCGAGGCGCGCGAGCTGCGCCTCGCGCCACTTGAGGTCCTCGCGCAGGAGCTGGAGCCTGCCCTCGGGGGTCTGGAGGAGGTCGCGCCGGGGCGGCGGGCGGCGGTGGTGCGCCTCCGCCACGAGGGCGTCGCGGTGCTCGGCGACGGAGCGGAAGACGCGGTCGGCGAAGAGACGGTCGTCGTCCGTGAGCACCGTGCGGTGCGGCCGCTGCGGCACCGGGGGCGGCGTCTCCGCCGCCTCGCCGCCGCCCTCGGGCGGCCCCGCGGCGTCCGCCGGCGCGGCTGCGGCCTCGTCCCCGACGCCGGGCGCGGGCGATCCGGGCGCCGCGTCCTCCGCCTCGGCGGCCACCTCCCCGGCGCCCGCCGTCTCGGCGCCCGCCTCCACCGCGGCGACCTCGTCGGCCTCCTCGATCACCATCTCGTCGGCGCTCTCGACCGGCTCCGCGGCCGCGAGGATCCGCGCCGCGAGGCTGCGGAGCGCGTCGGTGTCGAGCGGCATCGCGAGGTAGCCGTCCGCCGCCCAGGGCGTGCGGGCGTGCTCGGCGAGCGCCTCGGGGGGCGTCTCGGACGCGTACAGGACGAGGGGCAGGCGCGCGGTCGCCGCGTCGTGGCGCAGCCGCGCGCAGAGCGAGAAGCCCGAGAGGTCGGGGAGCTCCGCGCGCACGACGCAGAGGTCGGGGCGGCGGCTCGCGATGTCGAGCTCCGCCTCCGCCGCGCTCGCCGCGACGGCCGTCGCGCACCCGTCGTCGCGGAACAGCGACGCGAGGGAGAGCGCGAACGCGTTGTCGGGCTCGACGATGAGGACGCGCTTCGGATCCATGCTGTGGGCTGAGGAGAGGACCGCCCCGGTGGGTCCAGGAGTCTATCTCCGGCGTCCCCGGCAATCTAGGCATGGGCGGTGGACGCGCGGCACGTCGAGTGACCGGACGGGACGTCACACGCCCCGGCTGCGCTCGGCGAGACGACCGTGACGCCGACCCCGACCCACCTCGGCCCAGATCGACCCCCAGCGCGACCTCGACCTCGACCGTTCCGGGGGCAGTTCGCCCCGAGCTTGTCGAAGAGCGGACGGCCGATCCCGCTCGTGGTTCGACAGGCTCACCACGAGCGGAGGACGAGACCGCGGCGGAGGACCGAACGGGGCGGAGAGACCCGACCTCGACCTCGACCTCGACCCCGACCCCGACCCCGACCTCGACCCCGACCTCGACCCCGACCTCGACCTCGACCTCGACCTCGACCTCGACCTCGACCCCGACCTCGACCCCGACCCCGACCCCGACCCCGACCCCGACCTCGACCTCGACCTCGACCTCGACCCCGACCGCGACACTCGACCGCGATCCGGGCCGCCCTACCCGTCCGCGCCGCGTCCCCAACCCATACGGCCGGTGCGAGACGCCGAGCTACCGGGTTGCCGCGGCGGCCGACCATCGCGAACGTGGGGGCTGCGATCAGGGAATTCCGCCGGGATCACATGCACCTACTCCCACTCCTTCTCGCCGTCATCGCGGGCTCCGGCCCCGCACCGGCGGAGGTGTCGCACGCGCCGGAGAACCTGCTCGCGGGACCCGCGCGCTGCGTGCTGCGCTACCTCGACGCCGTGCGGCTCGCCGGGCCGCGTCCCGTCCCCGCGATGGCGCAGCGGCTCGACGCTCGGGAGAAGGACTACGCGAAGGCGAAGGCGCTCACCGCCCCCCGCACCCTCCAGGAGATCGCCCGCCGCGCCGCGGAGGGCGAGGATCACCCGCTGGCGCCGTGGCGGGAGGCCGCCCGCGCCCGCGTGCTCGAGTCCTTCCAGCTCGTGGGCGTGCGCCGCGCCCCGCAGGGTGCGGTGGTGGTCACGGTGAAGGAGCGGTTCTGGCGTCCCGGGGCGAGCCTCGACCGGACGATCTCGGAGTACCTCGTCGCGCGCGTGAACTCCCAGTGGAAGGTCGTCGACCGCAGCCCGGGGGCCCCCTTCGACGACGCCGCCGTCCCCTCCCGCTACGCCGGCTTCTTCGACGCGCCGGACGGCGAGTAGCCGCGACGCGCGCTCGGGCCGGCGGCGCCGCCGTCGGTCCAGTGCGGCTTGCCGAGCCGCGCGAGGCAGCGGTTGCAGGCGGACAGCTCGAAGCCGGCGAGCGGCCCCGCCGCGAGCCGCTCGACCGTCTCGCGCTCGAGGCGGTGGACGAGCTCGAGCAGGCGCAGGTGCGCCGCCGGGAGCGAGGTGGCCGAGAGGTCGGCCACCGCGTCCTCCTCCGGACCGGGCGTGCCGGAGTGGTTGCAGCAGAGCGAGAGGCGCCCCCGCACGTCGACGTGCAGGATCTCGCCGCGGAACGGCGGGCACGATCGGGCCGCCGGCCGCTCGGGGAAGCCCGCCGCGATCGTCACCGGCACGCGCAGCACGCCGGCGAGCCGCTCCACGCGATCGCGCACGGCCGCGAGCCGCTCCGGGGACAGGAAGAGGGCGGCGTCCGCGGCGGTGCCGGTCGGGAAGGTCATGCCGAACCCGACCCGCTCCGCGCCGAGCTGCGCCGCCGCGAGCCCGACCGCCTCCACCTCCGCCTCGTTGCGGGCGTTCACCGCCATCTGCACGCCGAAGCGGATCCCGCGGGCGCGGCAGGCGAGGACGGCGGCGTTCACCTCGCGGAAGCTGCCGGCGCCCCGGATCGCGTCGTGGGAGGCCTCGGTCGCGCCGTCGAGCGACAGGTCGACGGCCTCGATCGCCTCGCGGCGCGGCGCCGCGTCGTCGAGCGCGTCGAGCAGGCGCGGGAAGCCGCTCCCGCTCGACACGAGGTGGGCGGTCATGCCGCGGGCGGCGACGGCGTCGAGGAGCGCCGGGAGCGCCGGGTGGAGCGTGGGCTCGCCCCCCGTGAGGCCCGCGTGCGAGATCCCGTACGCCTCCTTCGCCTGGTCGAGCACCCGCGCGAACAGCGGGACCGGCAGGTCGCGCGGCGCCTGCGCCGGATCCCTGAGGCAGTGCGCGCAGGACCGCGCGCAGCGATCGGTGACGTGGAAGGCGACGAAGGCGCGCGACACGCTACCCGTTGCCGACGAGGAAGGGACCGGGAGAGGCGGACGGGCCGGCGCCGGAGAAGGTCTGGGCGATGTGGGCGACGGCGCGCTTCTTCAGGATGCGCGGCGGCTCGTAGCGATCCTCGACGCGCGTCTCCGTCCGGCGGCCCGGCGGCGCTTGGTCAGGTGCCGGCTGGCGGTCGCGATCTCGCATCGATGCCCCTTTGACCGGTTCATCCTACCGTAGAACGCCGGCCGGGCTCACGGCCTCCCCCTCGCATGATCGCGGGACGACACCCCCTTCGGCGGAGGCGGGGCGGGCCGGGGGGAGCCGCCCGCGGCGACGACGGCCCCCGGGCGCGGCCACGCGCGCCCGGAGGCGGTCCTCAGGCGAGCTGCGCCGCCGCGAGGATGTCGGTCCGCCGCTCCCGCGCCCGCGCGACGTCGGCCTCGTACTTGAGGACGAGGTTCAGCGTGTCGTCGAGCAGCGCGGGGTCGAGCCGCTCCGCGTTCAGCACCGCGAGCGCGCGGATCCAGTCGAGCGTCTCGGAGATCGAGGGGGGCTTCTTGAGGTCGAGCGTGCGCAGCCTGGCCACCGCGGCCACCACCGACCGCGCGAGCGCCTCGGCGGCCTCCGGCACCCGGGCGCGGACGATGGCGAGCTCGCGCTCCCGGGAGGGGAAGTCGATGAAGAGGTGCAGGCAGCGGCGCTTCAGGGCGTCGGAGAGGTCGCGGGAGGCGTTCGAGGTGAGCACGACGCGCGGGACGTGGCGCGCCCGGAGGGTGCCGATCTCGGGGACGGTCACGGCCCAGTCGGCGAGCACCTCGAGCAGGAACGCCTCGAGCTCCGGGTCCGCCTTGTCGATCTCGTCCACGAGGAGCAGCGCCGGCGTCTCGCTCGTGATCGCGCGCAGGATGGGGCGCGGCAGGAGGAAGCGCTCGGAGAAGAAGACGTTGCCCTCCGCCGCGATGGCGTCGGCCGCCTCGGCGAGCCCCTTCGCCGCCCGGACCGTGTCCCCGATGCGGCTGGCGAGGAGCTGCGTGTAGAGGAGCTGCTTCGCGTACTCCCACTCGTAGAGCGCCTTGGCGTCGTCGAGCCCCTCGTAGCACTGCAGGCGGACGAGCGTGCGCCCGGCGGCCGCGGCGAACGCGTTCGCGAGCTCGGTCTTCCCCACGCCGGCGGGGCCCTCGACGAGGATCGGCTTCTCGAGCCGGTCCGCGAGGAACACGGACGTCGCGATCTCGCGGGAGGGCAGGTAGCCGGCCGCGGCGAGGCGCTCGGAGGTCTCGTCCACCGACGTGAACATGGAGGAGAGGTTAATCGAGCGCGCGGGCCGGGGACACCCCGGCGGCGCCGGGCGCCCCCTCGGTTTTACAGCCTCGTCCCGGGTCGGGGGCGCGCAAGGGCCCGGATCCTCGGGTGGTCGCCCGCGCGGGACCACGGCACGCCGCTTGTACCCGGTGGCATCGAGTCCCGCCGGAGGCCGATCACGGACCCTTGAATGAAGACGCTCCCACCAGAACGCTCGATTCCCGGGGCCCACCTCCCGTGTCACGTCCAAGTCGAAGCCAGGTCGGAAGCTCGACTCCTCCCACCGCCGATCGTCTCCTTCGAGGCGTACGGCGGAACGTCATAGGCGGCGCGCGAGCGCCGGGTGCGGGGCCGCGGGGAGGCAACCCGCGGCCCCCGCTCTTTTCGGGGTCGACCCCGACCCGCCCCGACCTCACACCTCGATCCGGATCTTGAGCGGCCCCCCCGTCACGTCGACCACCTCGGGGAAAGCGGCCTTCGGGCCCCGGACGAACCTGATCGTCGCGCGGGCGGGGCCCACGCGGAGCCCCTCGAGCACGACCTCGTCGAGCCACGCCGGAAGCCTCGGCGAGGCGATGCGCAGCGTGCGGGCCGGCGCGTCCGGGAAGATCCCGAGCGACGCGCGCAGCAGGCAGAACCACGCCGCGCTCGACCAGGCCTGCGGCGAGCACGCCACCGGGTAGTGCACGGGGAAGTCGTGCCCCTCGCGGCCGAGGCCGCAGAAGAGCTCCGGCAGCCTGAGACGCCTGAAGTGCTGGGCCGCCTGCCACAGGCCGGAGAGCACCTCCCCGGCCTCGACCGTCATCCCGTAGGCGGCGAGCCCGGCGGCGCAGAGGGCGTTGTCGTGCGGCCACACGGTGCCGTCGTGGTAGCTCAGCGGGTTGTAGGCGGGCTGCCCCGCCGCGAGCGTACGTATCCCCCACCCGCTCCACATCGCCGGACCGAGGAGGGAGCGCGCGACGGACCGGGCCCGCTCGTCCCCGATCGCCCGCGAGAAGAGGAGGTGGCCGGGGTTCGAGGTCACCGCGTCGACCTGCCGCTTGGCGCGGTCGAGCGCGATCGCGTAGGTCCCCTTCTCCTCCATCCAGAACCGCTCCTCGATCGCGGCGGCGTGCGCCCGCGCGAGGCCGAGGAGCCGCTCCGCCTCCTCGTGCCGCCCGCGCCGCGCGTAGAGCGCCGCCATCCGCCGCCGGGCGTCCACCGCGTAGCCCTGCACCTCGACGAGGGCGATGGGCGGCTCCGCGGGCGTGCCGTCCGCGAAGGGCACGCCGTCGTGGCTGTCCTTCCAGCCCTGGTTGCGCAGCCCCTTGGGCGTGCGCCGCTCGTAGGCCAGGAGGCCGTCGCGGTCCGCGCTGGCGTCGAGCCAGCCGAGGGCAGCCTCGGCGGCGGGCAGGAGCGCGTCGACCGTCTCGCGATCGTCGGTCCACAGCTCGTACTCGTCGAGCAGCACGAGGAAGAGCGGCGTGGCGTCCGCCGAGCCGTAGTACGGCGAGTGCGGGACCTCGCCCGCCGCCGCCATCTCGCCGAAGCGGATCTCGTGGGGGATCTTGCCGGGCTGCTCGTCGCGGGCGGGATCGTCCACGGTCCCCTGCAGCCGCGCCAGAAAGCGCAGCGCGTCGCGGGCGACGTCGGGCGTGGCGGCGAGCGCCTCGAACCCGGTGATGAGGGAGTCGCGGCCGAACGGGCAGGTGTACCAGGGGATGCCGGCGGACACGACCGGCGCGCCGAAGTGGTAGACCTTGAGCGCCTTGAGATCGGCGACCGCCTGCTCGAGCGCGAGGTCGAAGATCTCGTTCGAGGTATGGAAGCGGGTGGCCTGCGCCGCCCACGCGTCGTAGGCCTCGTGGGTTTGCCGGGCACGCTCCTCGAACGACCGCGCCGGCCCCCGCGGCAGCGGCCGCTCCTCGTCGAGCCCGCGGGCGCTCCGCACGCCCCCCTCGATCCCGGCGGCGACGACGAAGGTCACCTCCACCCGCTCCGCCGGCGCGAGGTTCAGCTCGACGCGCGCGCCGCGGCCGCCGAGGCGGGAGAGGTGCGCCGGGGCGCCCGGCTCGGGGGAGGTGCCGTCGACCCTCACCTCCGTGACGTAGCGGCGGCGGTCGCGCCCCTCGTACGCCAGCACCGCCCGGTCCCGCTCCACCTGCGGGAGCGCGTAGGTCCCGCGCACCGGGCGGCGCGCGCCCCGGATCTCGAAGACGTCGGCGAAGTCCGCGGCCCACGTCATCTCCACCCAGAAGCCGATCCGCCGGCCGAGGAAGTTCGTGAGCACGAGCCGGTCCACGAGCACGTCGTCGATGAGCATGTCGCGCCGGAGGTGGACGAAGTTCACCGGCTCGCGCCCGAGGAGGTCGCCGTCGTGCAGGCTCGTCACGGTGAAGTCGATCTGCGCGATGTAGTCCGCCGAGACCTGCGAGGAGAGGACGAGCGGCGGCCCCCCCTTCACGGCCAGGCGCCAGGCGGAGAGGTGGCGCGTGTCGGTGAGGAAGAGCCCGAGGTCGCGCGCTCCCGCGGGGGCGACGTCGCCGAGCGAGTTCGCGACGAGGAAGAGGTTGCCGCGCTTCAGCACGAGCTTGTCGACACCGGTCGCCTCGGGCTGGGCGGACGGGTCGGCGTAGCCGAGGAGGTCCTCCGCCCGGGGCGGGGTCAGTGCGCGTGCGTCGTCCACCCGTCCTCCGCCGCCCCGACGCGGCCGCCGAGGTCGACCCCGGTCGCCGCCACGGCGCGGTAGACCGCCAGGTACTCGGCGGCCATGCGCTCCGCGGAGAAGCGCCGGCGGGCCCGCGCCTGGATGGCCGCCCGATCGAGCGTCGCCACGCGGCGCAGGGCGTCCGCCATCTCCTCGACCCCGGACACGAGGAACCCCGTCTCGCCGTGCTCGACGATCTCGGGGGCAGCCCCGCGCCGCTCGGCCACCACCGGGCAGCCGGCGAGCAGCGCCTCGATCATGACGAGCCCGAACGGCTCCTCCCACCGCAGCGGGACCACGAGGGCCCGGCTCCGCGCGAACAGGCGGCGCTTCATGGGGAGGTCGGCGCGCGCGAGCCACGACACCCCTGCCCCGCGCAGGGCCGGCTCGAGGACGTCCTCGCGCCAGCCGGTCGGCGCCTCGTCGCCGCGGTGAGCGCGGCCGGCCACGACGATGCGGACCCCGGCGCGGCGGGCCGCCTCGATGGCGAGCTCGGGCGCCTTCACCCACGCGAGGCGCCCGAGGAAGAAGGCCGCGTCCCCGCCCCGGCCGCAGGAGGGGTACATCGCGGGATCGAGCCCGTGGTGCACCACGTCGCGGGGCGACGGGGTGAGGAGCGCGGCCTGGCGCGCGGAGATCGCCACCTGGTGGGCGCGCGGCGCGGCGCGGTAGTACCGCGCGAGCGCCGGGTCGGCCGCGTGGTGCACCGTGTACACGAGCGGCGCCGCGAGCTCGTCGGCGAAGGCGAGCATCGCGGGGGCGTGCGCGTGGACCACGTCGAAGCCGCCGGCCGCGATCTCGCGCGCCGCGAAGCGGCAGTGGAGGAGCTCGACGTAGGGGTCGGGCGGCCACACCGGCGAGGGGAACATCGAGCGCAGGCGCGGCACGTGGGAGTCGCCCGTCGCGAAGACGCTGACGTAGTGGCCTCCGGAGGCGAGCGCGCGAGCGAGCGCGTGGACGACGAGCTCCGTCCCGCCGTAGGCAGGGGGAGGCACCGCCACGAACGGCGTCGAGACGAGAGCGATCCGCACGCGGTAACGGTAGGTGCGAACCCCGCCTCGGACCACCGGCGGAGCCCACGGTTCCGCCGCGCGCGCCCGCGGGCGAAGGCCGCCGATGTGGGACACGGGGGAGCAGGCGCTCGTGGTGCCTCGCGCGGGCTCCGGGTACACTCGACCGCCATGGAAGGCCAGGGTCCGCTCAGCGAGGAGATGTTCCATTCGTTCCTGCAGCTCGCGGTGAAGCGGCAGGCGAGCGACGTCCACTTCGAGGTGGGCTACCCGCCGACGTACCGCGTCTTCGGCGAGCTGCTCGCGGCGAAGTACCCGCCGCTCACCCACGCCGACACCGAGGCGATCGCCAACTTCGTGCTGCAGGCGCCCGGCTCCGGCTTCAGCCCCCTCGACTTCCGCGAGGTCGACCGCAGCTACTCGCTCCCCGGGGTCTCGCGCTTCCGCGCCTCCATCTTCAAGCAGCGGGGGAGCTGGGGCGCGGTGATGCGGACGATCCCCTTCCAGATCCCGGACTTCGAGACCCTGAACCTCCCGGCCGTGGTCAAGACCATCGCCGAGGCGCGGCGCGGGCTCGTCTGCGTGACGGGGGCTACGGGCAACGGCAAGTCCACCACCATCGCCTCGCTCATCGACTTCATCATCAAGCAGGAGCGGCTCCACGTCGTCACGGTCGAGGACCCGATCGAGTTCATCTTCGCCGGCGGCAAGGGGCTCGTGATCCAGCGCGAGGTCGGCTCGGACACCGCGAGCTACTCCGACGCGCTGCGCGCCGCGCTCCGCCAGGACCCGGACATCATCATGGTCGGCGAGCTGCGCGACCGCGAGGCGGCGGACATCTGCCTCAAGGCGGCGGAGACCGGCCACCTCGTCATCACCTCGCTCCACACGCCCGACGTGCCCCGCGCCATCGGCCGCATCACCGGCCTCTTCCCCGCCGAGGAGCAGGACAGCGTCCGCGCGCGGCTCGCCGACAACCTGCAGGCGGTGATCGCGCTCCGGCTCCTCATGCGGGCGGACGCGACCGGCCTCATCCCGGCGGTCGAGGCGCTGCTCGCCACCTCCACGGTGCGCGAGCTGATCCGCGACGGCACCAAGGTCCAGGAGCTCAAGTCGTACATGGAGACGGCCGGCTCCGACCTCGGCATGCACAGCTTCGACCAGTACCTGTACAAGCTGCACGAGACGAAGCGGATCTCCCTCGACTCCGCCCTCGCGAACGCGACCAACCGGGCCGACCTGGAGCGCCGGATCATGATGGAGACGGGAGGCCGCTCCGCGTGAGCCCTGCCGGCGCCGCCGGGGCGTCGCGCGTTCTCGTCGTAGGGCAGGACGCCGACGTCTCCATCGCGCTCCACCTGCACCTCGAGCGGGCGGGGTTCGTCGTCTATTGCCTGCCGCGGCCGCAGGACGTGGAGGCGATCGCGCGCGTCGTGGCGCCGCACGTCATCGTGCTCATCCTCCCCGCCGCGCCGGACGGCACCTGGGGCGGCGCGCTCACCACCGCGCAGAACGCCGCGAAGGTGGGCGTGCGGGTGGTGATGGTGGCCCCCTCCCGCGAGGTGGTCGAGCCGCTCGCCGCCGTGGCGGGCGCCGAGCGCGCCTTCGCGCGGGCGGACGTCCTCGCGCGGCCGATCAGCGTGGTGGAGCGCGCCGTCGGACCCGGGCTCGTGGGCGGCCAGGCGCCGGTCATCCCGCCGCCTCCCGCCGCGGGGCCGCCGCGCCCGCCGCCGCCCCCGCCCGTCGCGCTCGACCCCGCCTCGCCCGCGGCGGCCCAGCGGGCCCGCTCCGGCGTCGACCTCATGGCGCTCATCGACGAGGAGCTGGTCGACGAGCCGAAGGCGCGCCCCCTGCCGACCCGGGTCGAGGTGAACGTCAGCCTCGTCTCGGAGCACAACTTCTACGTCGGGCGCACGCGCCGGATGGACTCGGGCGGCGTCTTCATCGCGACCGCCATGCCGCCGCCGGTGGGGACGCGGCTTCAAGTCAGGCTCGGCCTCGCCGACGGGCGCAAGATCGACCTCGACGGCGAGGTCGCCTTCGTCCGCGAGAAGAGCGCCACCATCGGCCGCCAGCCCACCGGCTGCGGCGTGCGGCTCGTGGCCGTGCCCGGCTGGGCCATCGACACGATCGAGCGCTTCATCCTCGCGCGGCAGCCGATCGTGTACACGCCGCTGTAGGTCGTTTCGATCTCCGGGCCAGGCACTCTTCGCGGAGCGAAACGTGCCGGCCCGCCCTGCGGCCTACTCCACGAGTCGGAGGTCGGGCGTCGCCCCGGCCTAGTCCTCGACCATCCGATCCGTCCGCCGCACGCCGAGCAGGTACGGCTGGACGAACTGGTCGAGGTCGCCGTCGAGCACGTCGTCCACCTTGCCGGTCTCGACCCCGGTCCGGAGGTCCTTCACCATCCGGTACGGCTGCAGGACGTAGCTGCGGATCTGCGAGCCGAAGTCGATGTCCTTCTTCGCGGCCTCCACGACGTCGCGCGCGGCGGCGCGCTTGCGCTCCTCGAGCTCGTAGAGCCGCGACCGCAGGATCTTCCAGGCGACGTTGCGGTTCTTCTGCTGGCTCCGCTCGTTCTGGACCGCGACCACGATCCCGGACGGCAGGTGCGTGATCCGGACGGCGGAGTCGGTCTTGTTCACCTTCTGGCCGCCGGCGCCGGAGGAGCGGTAGGTGTCGATGCGGACGTCGGCCTCCTTCACGTCGATGACGATGTCGTCCTCGATCTCGGGCGTGACGTCCACGGCGGCGAAGCTCGTCTGGCGCCGCGCCGCGGCGTCGAAGGGGCTGATGCGCACGAGGCGGTGGACGCCCCGCTCCGCCTTGAGGAAGCCGTAGGCGTGGTCGCCGCGCGCGATGAACGACGCGGAGCTGATGCCCGCCTCCTCGCCCGCGGTGAGGTCGGCCGGCTCGACCTCCCAGCCCTTCCGCTCGCAGTAGCGGCTGTACATGCGGTACAGCATCGCGGCCCAGTCCATCGCCTCGACGCCGCCCGCCCCGCTCTTCACCTCGACGATGGCCCCGGCGCGATCGTGCGGCCCGGACAGCATGCGCTCGAACTCGAGCCCCTCCACGTCGCGCTCGACGGCGTCGGCGTGCTGCGCCGCCTCGGCGCGCGTCGGCTCGTCCCGCGCCTCGTCGGCGAGCTCCTGGAGCGCCTGCGCGTCGTCGAGCCCACGGCGGACCCGGTCGTACGCGAGGGTCACCAGCTCGAGCTGGGCCTTCTCCTTGAGGAGCGCCTGGGCCTTCGCGTTGTCGGACCAGAAGCCCGGGTCCTCGGAGAGCCGCGCGATCTCCGCGACCCGCGAGCGCTTGCGCTCGACGTCAAAGCGACCCCCGGAGCGCCTCGAGGCGGCTCGCCAGCTCTGCGATGCGCTCCTGGGTGGAACCCGCCATGACCTTTGTCTCCCTTTAGCGTGCCCCGGCCCGCCGGCCCCTGACGACCGCGACGACGAGGGCCGCCGCGGTGAACGCGGCGCAGGCGTACGCGAAGAGGTCGCCGAATCTAGTGTAGGGGGTGAGACCGCGCAAGCGAGGCACCTCGGCGAGGAGCAGCCGCGGCGGCTCCGCCGGATCCGGCGCGAGCTCCGGATCGACCGGCCCCACCTCGAGCGCGCCCGGCGCGAGCTCGCCGGTCGGCAGGACCACCGCCGAGACGCCCGCGTAGGCCGGCCGCACCACCGCCTTGCCCGCCTCGATGGCGCGCAGGCGGACGATGGCGAGGAACTGGTAGGGGCCGGAGGAGTAGCCGTACCAGGCGTCGTTCGTGGGGTTCACGAGGATCTCGGGCTCGGGGTCCTTGCGCGCGAAGGCGACGTTGATCTCGGGGAAGATCGCGTCGAAGCAGATCATGGGCGCGAGGCGGACGGGATCGGCCGCCCACGGCGTCGGGTCGGGGTCGGAGGTCGAGGTCGGGGTCGGAGGTCGAGGTCGGGGTCGAGGTCGGGGTCGAGGTCGAGGTCGAGGTCGGGGTCGAGGTCGGGGTCGGGGTCGGCTGGAACTCGAGGACCGTCAGCTCGCTCCCCGGCGCCGCCGGCGCGAGGCTCGGGACCACCTGCCCGAGGAACCCGAGGTACCTCGCGAGCGGCACGTACTCGCCGAAGGGCACGAGGTGGTTCTTCTGGTAGACGCCGAGCCGCTGGAGGCCGGGCGTGAGCAGGAAGTCCACGTTCCCGACGTGCCGCACGCGCTCGCCCCGCGGGCCGCGCGACGTCTCGTACGTCACGGCGCCCATGAGGAGGTGCGCGCGGGAGAGCGGCGGGAGGCCGGAGTCCCGCGTCGCGAACGACCGCGTCCCGGGGGGCACGTAGAGCGGGTACGTGGCCTCCGGCCAGGCGACGAGGTCCGCCCCGGCGCGGTCGGCCTCGACCGTGAGCGGCACGAGCCTCGACAGGATGTAGTCGGCCCGGTCGCGCGCCCGGTTCTTCACCGACTGGTCGATGTTGGGCTGGACGATCCCGACGGCGATCGTCGGCGCCGCGGCCATCCGCGCGCGCACCGCGCGGAGCCGGAGCTCGCCGTGGAGCGCGACCGCGGCGA
This sequence comes from uncultured delta proteobacterium, assembly GCA_963737085.1. Taxonomy (GTDB): domain Bacteria; phylum Myxococcota; class Myxococcia; order Myxococcales; family Anaeromyxobacteraceae; genus Anaeromyxobacter. Next base: position 108,326 of record CAVTRR010000008.1, on the reverse strand, counting down.
CGAGGGCCGCCGCGACGGCGAGGGTCCGCCGGGGGAGCGGGCGCCCCTCGCGGCGGGCGGCGAGGGCCTCGGCGAGGGCGGCGTTCACGAGGACGACGAGCGCGGCGATCGCGTACACGCCCCCGAGCGCGGCGAGCTGCGCGAGCCGCGGCGTGCGCGCCTGCGTGTAGCCGAGGTTCGCCCAGGGGAAGCCGGTGAGCAGGTAGTTGCGGACGAGCTCCAGGGCCGCCCACACGAGCGGGAGGTGCAGGGCGAGGGGCCAGCCGAGCCGCGCGCGCAGCGCGAAGGAGACGCCGAACGCCGCCGCCCAGTGCACCGCCATGTAGCCGACGAGGAGCGAGAGCGCGACGAACGAGAAGCCGAACGAGAGGCCGCCGAACGCGGTCATCGCGTGCGAGACCCACCAGATCGCCGCGTAGAAGTAGGCGAGCCCCGCGACGAGCCCCCGCAGGAGCGCGGCGCGCAGCGACGGCGCGACCCGCACCGCCAGGATGGCCGGCACGAGCGCCACGAAGGCGAGCGGCTCGAGGCGCCCCGCCGGGTCGAGCTCGCGCAGGGAGACGAGCGGGATCGCGAGCGGCAGCGCGAGCGCCATGGCGGCGCCGGACGCGGCCGCGGCGGCGTAGGGGAGTGCGCGCTTCATCGTCGGGGGTCTCTGAGGTCGCTGGGGACGGCGCCGTCAGCGGGCCTTCTTCGCGAGGTCGCCGTCCATCTGCAGGTCGACGTCGTGGGAGGCGTCGGGCGCGCCGCGCCCCTGGGCCGCGTCGTAGGCGGCCGCCGCCGCGAGGTAGTAGGCGACCGCCTCGCGCACGAGGTGGCCCACCGGCCGGCCGAGCCGACCCGCCGCCGCCTCGACCGCCTGCGTGAGGTCCACGGGCATGCGGACCGTGACCGCCCGCGCCTGCGCCAGCGCCGCCTCGAGCCGCTCGAGCGCCTGGCTCGGCCGCGAGACCCTGAAGTCGCCGGTCTCGATCATCTCCTTGATCCGGCGCGCGAGCTCCTGGCGCGTGTACCACGCGCCGTCGAGCCAGACCGACTCGGAGTCGAGGTCGATGTCGGCGAACGGGTCCATCGCTCCTTGCTCGCGGGGGAGTCCTTCCCTCGCTCGCGCAGCGCCGCGCCGACGAGCCCCTCGTCGCCCGCGAGCCGCGCCTCGATCCTGGCCATCCGCCTCGCGTCCCCCGGCCGCTCGTGATCGAACCCGAGCAGGTGGAGGAGCCCGTGCGCGAGGTAGCGCTCCAATTCCTTGGCAACAGGCCGCCCCTCGTCGCGGGCGCGGCGCGCGGCGGTCTCGACGGACATTACCACGTCGCCCAAAAGCGGCCCAATCCCGGGCGGATCCGATAGCGGGAAGGAGAGGACGTCGGTCGGCCGATCGACGGACCGCCACTCTCGGTTCAGGGCGCGGATGCGCCGGTCCCCCACGAGCAGGATCGACACCTCCGCCTCCTCCCGGCCCAGCGCGGCGAGAAACGCCGCGGCGCGGGCGCGGATCCGGCGGGCGAGCGCGCGCCCCCCGGAGTGCTCGCAGGAGAGGCGGACGGTCACGTCTTCACGACGAGCTGGACGGGCGGGCGGGTCGGCTCTCGCACCTCGCCCGACGACCCGCGCGGGTACTCGGGCCGCGTGTGGTAGATCGCCTCCAGCGCGCGCACCATGGCGGCGGCGATGGCGTTCAGGTCCCGCAGCGTCAGCTCGCACTCGTCGAGCTGCCCCTCGCTGAACACCTCGTTGATGCGCTTCGCGACGAGGGAGCGCAGCGCCGCGTCGTTCGGGTCCTCGAGGGCGCGCGCGGAGGCCTCGCACGCGTCGGCGATCATGACGAGCGCGACCTCGCGGCTCTGCGGCTTCGGGCCGGGGTAGCGGAACACGCCCTCGTCGGCCCCGGTGCGCGGCCCGCCTTCCTCGGCGTGCCGCTGCGCCTTCGCCCAGAAGTACCCGACGTGCCGCGTCCCGTGGTGCTGCGGGATCGCGTCCTGCACGACGCGCGGCAGCCGCCACTGCCGCGCCAGCTCGAGGCCGTCCGTGACGTGCCGCTTCACGATGAGCGCGCTCATGGAGGCGGCGAGGCCGTCGTGGCGGTTCTCGCCGCGCTGGTTCTCGGCGAAGTAGAGCGGGTTCCGGATCTTGCCGAGGTCGTGGTAGTAGGCGCACACCCTCGCGAGCAGCGGGTTCGCGCCGATCTCCTGCGCGGCCGCCTCGACGAGCGAGCCCATCAGGATCGAGTGGTGGTACGTGCCCGGCGCCTGGACGATGAGCTCCTTCAGCGCGGGGTGGTTCAGGTTCGCGAGCTCGAGGAGCTTCACGTCGGTGACGTAGCCGAACGCGCCCTCGACGACGGGGAGGACGCCGACCACGGCGACGGGCAGGAGCACCGCCCCGCCGAGGAGGGCGGCGAGCGCGCCGACCGCGACCTCCCCCACCCCCCGGCCGCCGTGCAGGCCGATGGCGACGACGAGCGCGAGGCCGACGAGGCCCACCCCGAGCCCCGCCCGGAAGAGCCCGGCGCGATCGCGGTTCCCCGAGACGACGCCCGCCGCGGCGACCGAGGTGAGCGTCGCGTAGACGGCGTAGGAGATCGACTGCCCGGCGAGGAGCCCCGCGCCGAGGCCGGCGGCGAGGGCGAAGAGGAGCGCCGTCTCCGCCGCCATCACCTGGCGCACGATCATCGCGCCGGCCGCGAAGGGGACGAGGTACTGGAGCGCCGCGGGCGCGAAGACCGGGAACCGCTCCTGGAGGGCGTCGGCGATGGCGAAGCCCACGAAGCCGAGGGCGAAGGTGCCGACGAGGAGCGCCGCCAGCAGCATCGCGTCGCGGCGCGCCGGCCGGAAGCGGCGCAGGCTGCGGCGCGCGAAGCGCCAGAGGAGCACGACCATGAGCGCGACGAGGGCCCCCGCGCCGGCGCGGGCGACGCCGAGCTCCTCGCCCCGGCGCAGCGCGCGCATGCCGTCGAACACGACGAGGTGACGCTTCTCGATCCGCTCGCCGTCGCCGATGATCTTCTCGCCGCGCTTCACCGGGATGCCCACCGGCTTGACGCGCGCCGCCGCCTCCGCGCGCCGGCGCCCGGTCTCCGCCTGGTCGTGCACGAGCGTCGGCCGCACCATGGCCGTCGCGAGCCGCCGCACCGCCGCCTGCAGCGCGGCGGGCTCCCGCTCGAGCCTCACCTCGGCGGCCCGCACGACCTCGTCGCGCGCCGTGGCGAGGGCCCGGACGAGCGCGAGGTCGGAGACGACGCGCTCGCCCTGCGGGGCGCCGTCGCTCACGGTGCGCACGACGAAGCCCCGGTCCCGGTCGGCGGCGAGGAGGGCCTCGTCCTGCACGACCATCCCGGTGAGCCCCTTGCGCGCGAGCCCGGCGAGCTCCCGCTCCACCGGCTCCGAGAAGCGCGCGGCGCCGAGCGCCGCGAGATCGTCCTCCCGGACCACCACCTGCAGCCGCGCCACGAACGCGTCGCGCTGTGCCGCGTAGCGCCGGGCCAGCTCGCCGTCGCGCGCGCCGGCCCGCCCGGGCGCGAGCGCCGCCTCCTCGGCGCGCATCAGCTCGAACGCGGCGTGGATCCGCGCGTCGGCCTCGTCGGCGGCGCCGGCGTCGTGCTGGTAGACGGGGCGCTCGGCCTCGGCCGCCTCCGTCCGGCGGCGGGCCGTAGCGGCCTCGTCCACGATGTCGTAGTCCCGGTCCGCCTTGATCGTCGCCGGCGCGGGCATGCCGAGGGCGTCGGCGCCGGGCAGGCGGTGGGCGCCGGCGGGCACGAGCAGGATCGCCGCAGCGCCGGAGACCACGGCGACGAGGGCGGCGCGGACGAGCTTGCCGACCCAGTCGCCCGCGGTGAGGCGCGCGAGCAGCCCGCGCGACGTGGGCGGATGTGGGTCGGGGGGTCTCGGCACGGCTCGGCAGCGTGTCACCCGTCCGGCGCGAAGGCAACGCCGTTGCGGGGCCTGGGCTGAACCCTCCGGGGCCTCCGATGTTTCCCGCGCGGGTGCGCCGCCGCCTACTCCGGCTCCCCGCCCCCGGCGGCGGGCGCCCGGTCGCCGCGGCCCGCGTCGCGCCCCACCTTGGCCGCCTCCGCGCGGGCGCGCCGGTCGGACTCGTAGACGTCGTAGGCGCGGACCACCTCCTGCACGAGCGGGTGCCGGACCACGTCGATCTCGCTGAACAGGCAGAACGTCACGCCCTCCACCCCGCGGAGCACCTTCTGGACCTCGATGAGCCCCGACCCGCGCCCCGACGGCAGGTCCACCTGCGTGATGTCCCCCGTGACGACCGCCTTCGACCCGTAGCCGAGGCGCGTGAGGAACATCTTCATCTGCTCCTCGGTCGTGTTCTGCGCCTCGTCGAGGATGATGAAGGCGTCGTTGAGCGTCCGGCCGCGCATGAACGCGAGCGGGGCGACCTCCACGGTGCCGCGCTCGATGAAGGCGGTGGCCTTCTCGTAGTCGACCATGTCGAAGAGCGCGTCGTGGAGCGGCCGGAGGTAGGGGTTCACCTTCTCGGCGATGTCGCCGGGGAGGAACCCGAGCCGCTCGCCCGCCTCGACCGCGGGGCGCGTGAGGACGATGCGCTTCACCTTGCGCTCGACGAGGAACGACACGGCCATCGCCATCGCGAGGTAGGTCTTGCCGGTGCCGGCGGGGCCGATGCCGAAGACGATGTCCTCGTCGCGGATGGCCTGGATGTAGCGCTTCTGCGCGAGCCCCTTCGGCGTGATCACGCGGTGGCGGGACGAGACGAACACGGTGTCGCCGAAGATCTCCTTGAGGGGGACCCCCTGGCCCGCGAGCTTCGTCGCCTGGTCCACGTCCTCGAGGTAGAGCGGGTACCCCTCGACGACGAGATCGTACAGCTCGCGCACGAGCCCCTCGGCGAGGTGGAGGCGGGCCTCCTCCGCCGCCGACACGACGATCTGTCCCCCCCGCAGGCCGAGCTGGACCCCGAGTCGCTTCTCGATGAGCTTCAGGTGCTCGTTGTGGGCGCCGCACAGCGCCCGCACCTTGTCGTTGTCCGGAAACTCGATCCGCGCCGACTTCAGGGGTTCAGCCGCGCTCTGCGCCAAGTGAAGGCCTCCTCCTCCGTGTGACCGCGGGGGTGCGCTCGCGCCCCCCTCCCGGCACGATAACCGGCTCCGCCCCGCGAAGCACCGCGGGCTCGCCGGATCACTCGACGGGGGGCAGGAGGACGAAGCGCCCGCCCGGCTGCCGGCGGTAGAAGTACTCGGCCGTCCACGGGTGGCGCAGGTCCCGCGCGCTCGCGAGGCCCGCGTCGACGAGCGCCCCGAGCCGCTCCGGGTACTCGCCGTGCTCGAGCCGGTACACCTCGAGCGCGCCGCGGAGCCGGTCCTGCTGGTAGCGCGCGAGGAACCGCTGCGCGGCGTTGTCCCCCACGGCGCCCGCGCCGCCGGCGGAGAGGCCGCGCCGGTCGACCCACACGACGAGGGCCGCGAGCGCCGCGGCGATGGCGACGGTCGCGAGCGCGCGCCCGGCGCCGCGGCGCAGGCGCGCCCGCCAGTCCTGCGCGTAGGCGCCCACGGCGGCCGCCGCGCGCCCGGACGGCGCGAGCGCCTTCAGGTAGCCGAGGTTGACGAGCGAGAGCAGCGCCTTGCACGTCTCGAACTCCCCGAGGCGCGACAGGTCGACGATCTTCTCGACCGTGCGCCCCGGGATCGCGAGCTCGTGGACGCGCCGCTCGTTGCGGCCGAGCGAGGCGAACTCGCCGCCGCGGACCCGCCGCTCCTGCCCGCCGCCCCCGTCCTCGCCGCCGCCGGGCTCGGGCTCGAGGGCGCGCAGGCGCTCGAAGGTCATCGCCGTGGAGGTGATCCGCCGGCGGATGAGCGGCCACTCGTCGACCTGGCGGAAGCCCTCCATCAGCACCGACTCCGCCCGCAGCGGCGTGACGGTGTCGCGGTCCCACTCGACGTCGCCCGGCTCGAACTCGTAGGTGCCGCTCTTCCAGTGGAAGAGCCGGTAGACCGTCTCGGTGGTCTGGAGCGCGGTCATCTCGCGCAGGTCCTTCTTCGCGACGAAGTCGAGCTCGACGAGGATGTCGCCGAGGCGCCGCAGGCTCTTCTTCTGGAGCTCGAGGGCGTAGGCGAGCTCCTCCTTCGTGATGATGTCGGCGCGGACGAGCATGTTCCCGAGCCGCTCCCGCGTCTTGCGGCCGGCCGACTCGGCGCGGACGAGGTTGCCGTCGGCGAGCGCGATGTGGATGACGTCGTCGCGCGCCTCGAGGTGGAGCACGCCGCTCTTCGCCTGCTGGCCGATGAGCTGGAGGATCTCGGCGATCCCGAAGTCCTTGAGCGTGCCCTTCAGCGCCACGGGTCCCCCCTAGTCCGACGTCCGCTTGAAGGCGTCGCGGACCGCGATCGCCCAGACCGCGAGCCCGAGGGGCACGGCCACCGCGACCTTGCCCGCGAGCACGTACGGCGAGGGGTACGGCGGGGGCATGATCCCGCGCCAGAACCAGAGCACGAACCCCGCGAAGAGCACGCCCAGGAGGAGGAGCGCCCCCTTCGCCGGCGCGCCGTCGTAGACGTGGCCGGCGCCGCCGCCCACGACGGCGAGGACGCGCGTGGCGTGCTGGCGGAGCCTGCCGTGGCGGCGCACCTGCGCCTCCTTGCGCAGCCGGTCCCGGGCGTCCACCACCCCCTTGCGCACGAACACGTTCACGCACTGGCCACAGAGCGCGCCCGCGGCGCCGTCGCAGCGGCGGCAGGCGGCCCCGCCGCAGCGCTCGCAGCAGGTCGCGGGCCCGAGGCGGCGGCCGGCGAGCGCGAACGCCCAGAGGAGCGCCACGGCGCCGAGCGGCGCCCACGGCCACGCCGCCCGCGGCAGCGGCCCGGCGAGCCGGCGCCGCACCCAGTCCCCGAGCTCGTCGACGCTCGCGTCGGCCGCGGCGAGGGCGCGGAGCTCGCCGGCCGGCACCGGCACGTCCACGAGGTACCGGTTCGCCGAGAAGTCGTCGTCGGAGCCGAAGTGGCGCAGGAAGTCGCCCGCCTCGCGCTCGGCCTTCTCGCGCACCGCCGCGCTCTTCTCCATGTCCGAGGTGCGCAGGTAGAGCTTCGAGAGGTCGTAGTGCGCCGCCGCGAGGACGACGAGGTCCGAGCCCGCCCGGTCGGTCGCCGCGAGGTAGGCCGCCTTCGCGCCGTCGAGGTCGCCCTTCAGGAAGAGCACGTTCCCGACGTTGACCTGGAGGCCCGGGGCGTGGGCGTCCGCCGCCGCGGCGAGCGCGTAGAAGCGGAGCGCCGCCTCGAGGTCGCCGCGCCGCTTGTGGTGCCGGCCGAGCGCCGCGTACACCGGCGCCGGCGCCGGCGTCCCGGCGAAGCGCGCGGCGAGCTCCGCGGCCTCCTCCTCGGAGAGCTCGCCCTGCTCGACCGCGTGCACCCGCTCGGCCAGGCTGCCCGTCCAGGCGGTGGCCCGCGCCACCGCGCCGGAGGCCCACGGCAGCGCGACGAGCGCGAGGAGCGCCGCCGTCGCCACGAGCCGCTCGGCGAGGCCGAGGTAGAGCCACACCGCGAGGAGCGCCACCGCCGCGGCGAAGAACGGCCCGAGCCCGAAGGCCACCGGCACGCCGAGCACCACGAGGGCCACGAACCCGGCCTGCACCGGGGCGGTGCCGCGGAGGAGCGGCAGGTGGTGGAAGTCGTGCAGGAAGAGGCGCAGCCGCCGCAGCGCGAGGAGCAGCGCGGTGGCGAGCGCGGCCGCGAAGATCGCCGCGAACCCGGCGGCGGCCAGGTCGCCGACGAACGCCCGCGCCGTGCGGGGCTCGCGGACGGTGGCCGCGATCGCCTCGCCGAGCGCCGCGAGCGCCGGGCCGGGCTTCCCCGGCGACTCGGCGAGGAGCGCGCGGGCGAGGCCGAGGTGGGCGCCGGCGAAGTCCGGGGCGAGCCGGACCGCGACGCGCGCGCGCGCCACCGCCTCCCCGGGCAGGTTGGAGGCGAGGGCGCGCGACGCCTCGCGCAGCTCCGCCGCGGAGAGCGCGACGAGGTTCTCGATGGCGAGCTCCCGCTTCGCGTCGACGAGCGCGCGCTCGGCGGCCTCGGCCCGGGCGGCGTCGGCCTCGCGGCTCGCGGTGCGCCGCTCGGCCCACAGCTCGAGGAGCCGCGCGTAGGACGTCTGCACCGGGACGATGCGCCGCGCGAGCGCGTCGGAGGTGGCGGGTGGGGGCGCCGGCGCGGCGGGGGCCGGGGCGGCGGCGGGCTCGCCGCCGGCCGCGGCCGCGGCTGCGGCGGGCGGCGCCGGGGCGGCGGGGGGCGGGGCGGGCGCGGCGAGGCGCGCCGCGGGCGACGGCGCCGCCGGGGCGACGTCCGGGCGCGCGCCGGGCCGGACGGGAGGGCGGCTCGGCTCGGGCGGCCAGGGCTCCGGCTCCGGGGCGCGCTCGGCCTCCGCCGCCTCGTCCTCGACGAGGCGCGGGGCCTTCACCTGCGCGAGCGAGGCGGCCGGCAGCGCCGCCGCGAGCGCGACGGCGAGAATCCTGATCGTTGCGCGGGTCGCCACTTCGAGAACGGGATGCTAGCACGGCCCCCTTTCGGCTAAGAAGGGACGATGTCGCGCGCACAGGACGCCATCGAGCGCCTCCTCGGGATCATGGAGCGGCTGCGGGGGCCCGGCGGCTGCCCGTGGGACCGCGAGCAGACGCTGCGGAGCCTCCGCCCCTACGTCCTCGAGGAGACCTACGAGGTCCTCGAGGCCATCGACGGCGGCGATCCCGCCGAGCACCGCGAGGAGCTCGGCGACCTTCTCCTGCAGATCGTCTTCCAGGCCCAGCTCGCGAAGGAGGAGCGCACGTTCGACTTCGCCGACGTGGCGAACGCCATCTCGGACAAGCTCGTCTCGCGCCACCCCCACGTGTTCGGGAGCGCGATCGCCACGGACGCCGACGCGGTGCTCCGGCAGTGGGCGGCGCTGAAGCGCGAGGAGAAGAAGGCGAAGGGGCGGGGCGAGAGCGTCCTCGAGGGCGTGCCGCGCGAGATGCCGGCGCTCGCGCGCGCCGACCGGCTCACCGAGAAGGCGAGCCGCGTCGGCTTCGACTGGCCCGACCCTGGCGGCGCCCGCGAGAAGCTCGACGAGGAGCTGGGGGAGCTCGACCGGGCGGTCGAGGCCGGCGACCGGGACGCCATCGAGCACGAGCTCGGCGACGTCCTCTTCGCCGCTGCGAACCTGTCTCGCAAGCTCGGCGTGCCGCCCGAGGAAGCCCTGCGGGGTACGGTGGCGCGCTTCGTCTCCCGGTTCGGCCACGTCGAGCGCGAGCTCGCCCGCCGCGGCGTCCCGCACGGACAGGCAACCCTCGCCGAGATGGACGCGCTCTGGGACGAGGCGAAATCGCTGGAGCGTCAAGCGAAAACCGGAGCCGTCCCACGGGCATCGGGCAGCGCGCCGCCCTTGGGGAAAGACCGTGGATAACTCTGTGGGCACCCCCTTCCGGCGCCGGCATTCCACCCGGATCCCCCCCGCCGCGGCGACCTGCAGCGGCGCCATTTCGCAGTAACTACGAGCACTTGAGTGGCGATGTCCGCCGAGGAATCCACGCGGGGGCGTCAACTGCCCGGCGGGGCGCGAGGGGGTTCCTCCGGAGGTGGATAACTCCGCATGGCGCCCCGCTTTGGGCGCCCGCTTGGGATGCGGCCCCGACGCGCGCATTTCGCGCCCGACCTTGAGCCGCAAGCGGCGTACGAGGGCGTGCTCGGCAAAGCCGCTTGGCCGTAGGGCGTGCCACGCACTCGCGCGCCGTCGCCACGCGGCCGTAGCGCAGGCTCGCGATCGGGCTGTCGGTGCGGGTGCGAGGGCCCGCCGCGGCGCGGGATAACCCCTTGACGACGCTCGCGATGGGCGGTATCTAGCGCGCCCTCGCACTCCCCACGCAAGAGGTCAGCTTGGCGAACACCGCATCGGCCGAGAAGCGCAACCGGCAGGCCCAGAAGCGCCGCGCCCGCAACGTCCAGGTCCGCACCGGCGTGAAGTCCGCCGTGAAGAAGGTCCGCGAGGCCGTCGAGAAGGGCGACACCGCCGCCGCCCGCGAGGCGCTGCTCGCCGCCGAGCGCGCCATCGGCAAGGCTGGCTCGAAGGGCGTGCTCCACCGCAACGCCGCGTCGCGCCGCATCTCGCGCCTCGCGAAGTCCGTCGCGAAGACCGGCGCCGCCGCCAAGGCGTAGCGCCCGCGGTCCTCAGCGCTCGAAGGCGCGCAGGATGCCGCCCGCCGCGTCGGCCGCGAGCCGCCGCAGCGCGAGCGCTCGCCGTCCCTCCGTCTCGAGCGGATCCGCCCCGCCGACGTAGTCGGCCTCCGTCCGGGCGCGGTGCTCCGCGACCACGGCGCCGCCCGAGACGAGGCGCGCCCGCACCTCGAGGCCGATCCGCCACGCGCCGCCGCCCACCTGCGCGGCGCCCGGGGCCGCGGCCGTCGGCACCCGCGCCGTCGGGGCGGCGACGGGGACGGGCTCGGTCGCGCGCACGTCCCCCTCGATGGCGGCGGGGGCGCCCTCCCCCGCGTCGGCGCCGCGCCGGCCCAGCTCGCTCCGCAGCGCCGCCGTGAGCGCCGCCCCGAGCTCCGGCTCGGTCGAGAGGTTCTCGAAGGTCCGGACGTGGACGCGCTCCGCGCCGCCGCGCGCGACGAACCGCTGCGAGAAGCCGTACCCGCACGCGCCGAGGGCGAGCGCAGGCAGCATCACGAGGGCGAGGCGCCGCATCCGGCTACCCCCCCACGACGAAGTTCATGAGCCGCTTCGGCACGAACACCACCTTGCGGATGGTCTTGCCGGCGAGGTGGCCCTTCACCCGCTCCTCCGCCTCTGCGAGGGCGCGCACCTCCGCCTCCCCCGCCGCGGCCGGCGCCTGCACCTCGCCGCGCAGCTTGCCGTTCACCTGCACCGCGATCGTGACGGTGTCCGCGACGACGAGCGCGGGGTCGAACGCCGGCCAGGGCGCGTCGGCGAGGAGCCGGTCGCGCGCACCGGCGCCGAGCACCTCGTGCCAGAGCTCCTCCGCCACGTGCGGCGCGAACGGCGCGAGCAGGGTCGCGAGGGCGACGAGCGCCTCGCGCACGGCGGCGCGCTCGGGCTCGGCCTTCGGCTCGACCGCGTAGAGCGCGTTCACGAGCTCCATGAGCGCGGCGATGCCGGTGTTGAACTTGAGCTCACCGACTTCATACCGGGGGGGCCCTGAAGCCGGCCCCCCCGGACCCCCCGCTCGCTCCGGGGCAGCCTCATCCGGCTGCCCCTGCGCTCGCCCCTCGAATGCGTCAGTGACGCGCTTGAGGGTCCGGTGCGTGCGGCGCCGGAGCTCGAGCCACTCGCCGCTCGCCTGCGCGAGGGCCGCGTCTCCTACCCCGAAGCAGTCCTGGCGCGCGTGGAAGAGGCGCCAGACCCGGGCGAGGAAGCGGAACAGGCCGTCCACCTGCTCGTCGGACCAGTCGATGTCCTTCTCGGGCGGCGCGGCGAACAGGATGAAGAGGCGCAGCGTGTCCGCGCCGTACCTGTCCACCATCGGCCCGGGCTGGACCACGTTGCCCCAGCGCTTGGACATCTTCCGGCCGTCGGGGCCGTTCACGATGCCCTGCGTGACGAGGCGCCGGCACGGCTCGTCCTCCTGCACGAGCCCGAGCCGGTGCATCACCCGGTGCCAGAAGCGGAAGTAGAGCAGGTGCATCACCGCGTGCTCGGGGCCGCCCACGTAGACGTCGACCGGGAGCCAGCGCTTCGCCGCCTCCGGATCGAACGGCCGCGCCGCGTCCTTCGGCGAGAGGTAGCGCGCGTAGTACCAGGACGAGTCGACGAAGGTGTCCATCGTGTCGACCTCGCGCCGCGCCGGGCCGCCGCAGCGCGGGCAGGTCGTGTTCACGAAGGCCGGCACCTTCGCGAGCGGGGGCTCCCCCTTCCCCGTGATGATCGCCTCGTCGGGCAGGACCACCGGGAGCTGGTCGTCCGGCACCGGCACGGCGCCGTGCTCCGGGCAGTAGACGATGGGGATGGGCGTCCCCCAGTACCGCTGCCGCGAGAAGCCCCAGTCCCGCAGGTGCCAGCGCACGGTGGGCTGGCCGAACCCCTTCGCGCGCGCCTCCTCCGCGAGCTGCTCGCGGGCCGCGGCGCTCCGCAGCCCGGTGAAGCGGCCGGAGGCCTCGAGCACGCCGTCCTCGGTGAACGCCTGCGCGAGCGCCTCGCCCGCGGGGAGCTTCTCGCCCTTCGCGGGCTGGATCACCACGCGCACCGGCAGGCCGTACTTGCGCGCGAACTCGAAGTCGCGCTGGTCGTGCGCCGGCACGCTCATGACGGCGCCGGTGCCGTACTCGGCGAGCACGAAGTTCGCGATCCAGACCGGGACCTGCTCGCCCGTGTACGGGTTCACGGCGGTCGCGCCGGTGAAGACGCCCTCCTTCGGCGCTCCCTCCCCGGTCCGCTCGGCCGCCTCGGTCTTGCGCATGCGCTCGACGAAGGCGCGGACCTCGGCGCGCCGCTCGGGCGCCGTGACGCGCTCGACGAGCGGGTGCTCGGGGGCGAGGACGACGTAGGTGCAGCCGAAGATCGTGTCGACGCGGGTCGTGAAGACCTTGATCGGCTCGGCGCCGGGGACGGCGAAGTCCACCTCCGCGCCGACGCTCTTGCCGATCCAGTTCCGCTGCATCGTGGTGACGCGCTCGGGCCAGGCGGTGAGGCCGTCGAGGCCGTCCAGCAGGTCCTGGGCGAAGGCGGTGATCCGGAAGGCCCACTCCGGGATCACCTTCTCGACCACCGGCGACTCGCAGCGCTCGCAGGTGCCGTCGATGACCTGCTCGTTCGCGATGACCGTCGCGCAGCCGGTGCACCAGTTCGCCTTGCCCTCGCGCCGGTAGACGATCCCGTGCTCGAGCATGCGCAGGAAGAACCACTGGTTCCACCGGTAGTACTCGGGATCGCAGGTCGCGATCTCGCGCTCCCAGTCGAACGAGTAGCCGAGCCGCTTCATCTCGGCGCGGAAGGACACGATGTTCTCGCGCGTGCGCTCCGCGGGGTGGCGCCCGTCCTTGATGGCGGCGTTCTCGGCGGGGAGCCCGAGGGCGTCGAAGCCGATGGGGTGCAGCACGTCGAAGCCGCGCATGCGCAGCTGGCGGGCGAGGGCGTCGCCGATGGTGTAGACGCGGCCGTGACCCATGTGCATCGCGCCGGAGGGATACGGGAACATCTCGAGGACGTACCGCTTCTCGGCGTCGGCGCGCCGTCCGGCGCGGAAGGCGCCCGCCTGCTCCCAGCGGGACTGCCAGCGGGGCTCGATCGACTTGGGCTCGTAGCGCTCGTTCATGGACATAGGAGGGCGGGGATATTAACCGGACCGGCGCCCTGTCGTCTCGCTCGCGCGACGGACCGGGCGGAGGCAGGCGCCCGTCGCGACGGGGGTTTCGGCGGTCGGGGGCGACCCCGACCCCGACCCCGACCCCGACCTCGACCCCGACCTCGACCCCGACCTCGACCTGCGACCTCGACCGCGACCTGGACCCCGACCTCGACCTCGACCGCGACCGAGCTTGTGCGATCTCGACTCGCGGGTCGGTCCATTGCGCCTCCTCGAATAGGCCCAAGACCCGCGGCGCATTGTCGCAGGCCCCCGGGACGACGCAGGCGGTGCGCGCCATTTCTGCGTCGGCGATTGGGCGGATTGACGCAGTTTGTGTATCGCAATATTGCTATGTCGCGAGGTCACTTGACAAAGATGGCCGCGCCGACGCCCAATGCGCGCTCGGGGATCCACCCCGGGAGGACACATGAACCGCTTCTCGCTCAAGATCGGACTCGCGTCCGCGATGATCGCCGTCGCGGCGCCCGCGGCCGCCACGAACGGCATGCGCATGATCGGCTTCGGGCCGGTCCAGAACTCGATGGGCGGCGCCGGCCTCGCCGCCCCGCTCGACGCCACCACGGTGGTCACGAACCCCGCGGGCCTGTCCGCGCTCGGGCAGCGGGTGGATCTCGCCGGCACCGCCTTCATGCCGACGGTGAAGTACGACGCTTCGTGGGAGATGGGTCCGATGTCCGGCACTCCGTCGCAGGAGTCCGAGCGTCCGACCGACGTCATCCCGACGCTCGCCGGCGTCTACCGCGTCGAGGACAAGCTCACCGTCGGCTTCGCCGCCCTCGGGACGGCGGGCATGGGCGTCTCGTACCCGGCCGGCATGGACGGCCTCTACGGCTCCCGGAACTACACGAACTACATGAACATGCGCGTCGCGCCCGGCGCCGCGTACAAGGTGAACGACAAGCTCTCCGTCGGCGTGGCCGCGAACGTCGAGTACGCGATGATGTCGTACGAGGCGGGCGGCATGGCGTCGCGCGATCGCGTCGGCGCCCTCGGCCTGGGCGCGACGGTCGGCGTGAGCTACGAGGTGTCGAAGCAGCTCTCGCTCGCGGCCGCCTACGAGTCGAGGAGCTACTACCAGAACTTCAAGTTCGACGTCCCCGAGCACGACCAGTTCGTCGGCTTCGACGGCGTCGGCAACCCGGTCATCATGCACTTCGACGCCGGCACCGACGAGCTCGACTTCGACCAGCCGATGGTCGCGACGATCGGCCTCGCGGGACGCCCCATCGACGGGTTGCTCATCGCCGTCGACGCCGAGTGGATCAACTGGTCGGACACGAACGGCCGGAACCAGCCCGAGTTCCAGAACGAGGTCAGCGCCACGGGTGGCCAGCCCTGGAACCTCGACTGGTCCGACCAGTGGGTGTTCAAGATCGGCGCGCAGGTCGACGTCCCCCAGGTGAAGGGGCTCGCCGTCCGCGCCGGCTACAACTACGGCGCCAGCCCGCTCAACGAGGACCGTGCGTTCGAGAACATCGCCTTCCCGGCGATCGCGGAGCACCACTTCACGCTCGGCGCCGGCTACGAGACCGGCAACCTGACCGTGAACGTCGCGGCGCAGTACTCGCCCGAGGCGACGCTGAAGGGCGCCAACGCTGATCAGTACATCGGCGCGTACGAGGTGACGATGTCGCAGCTCGTCTTCGACCTCGGCCTGGCGTACCGCTTCTAGCCGCTCCGGATCGCGTCGAGGCTCCCGCGGGGGCGTGCGGCCGGACGGCCGTGCGCCCCCGCACGCATTCGAGGGACCGCCGGGCTATATTCGCGGCCCCCAGCGCCGGAGCCCGACATGTTCCCTCCCGTCCACGTCGCCGACATCGCCCGCCACGAGGGGAAGGAGGTCACGCTCCACGGCTGGCTCCACGCCCGCCGCTCCTCCGGCAAGCTCCACTTCCTGCAGGTCCGCGACGGCACCGGCACCATCCAGTGCGTCGTCTTCAAGGGGAACGTCACCCCCGAGGTCTTCCAGGAGGCGGACCACCTGCCCCAGGAGACGAGCCTCGCCGTCACCGGGCTCGTGAAGAAGGACGAGCGCTCGCCCATCGGCTTCGAGCTGGACGTCCGCGGCCTCGCCGTGGTCGCGCGCCCCGCCCGCGAGTTCCCCATCGGCCACAAGGAGCACGGCGTCGCGTTCCTCATGGAACAGCGCCACCTGTGGCTGCGCTCCCAGCGGCAGCAGGTGATCCTGCGCGTGCGCCACACCGTCGAGAAGGCGATCCGCGACTTCTTCGACGAGCGCGGCTTCACGCTCGTCGACGCGCCCATCTTCACGCCGTCCGCCTGCGAGGGCACCTCGACGCTCTTCGAGGTCCCCTACTTCGACCTCGGGAAGGCCTACCTCACCCAGTCCGGCCAGCTCTACATGGAGGCGGCCGCGATGGCGCTCGGGAAGGTCTACTGCTTCGGCCCCACCTTCCGCGCCGAGAAGTCGAAGACCCGCCGCCACCTCACCGAGTTCTGGATGGTGGAGCCCGAGGTCGCCTTCATGGACCTCGAGGGCGACATGGAGCTCATGGAGCAGTTCGTCTCCTACGTCGTGCAGACCGTCCTCGCGAAGCACCGCAAGGAGCTCGTGACCGTGCTCGAGCGCGACGTCGCGAAGCTCGAGCAGGTGAAGCCGCCCTTCCCGCGGATCACGTACACCGAGGCCGTCGAGGTCATCCGGAAGGCCGGCCACCCGATGACGTGGGGAGAGGACATCGGCGGCGACGAGGAGACCATCGTCGCGAAGCAGTTCGACCGCCCGGTGATGGTCCACCGCTACCCGGCCGAGATGAAGGCCTTCTACTTCAAGAAGGACCCGCAGGACGCGAAGGTCGCGCTCGGCTGCGACGTGCTCGCGCCCGAGGGGTACGGCGAGATCATCGGCGGCGGGCAGCGCGAGGACGACCTCGCCACGCTCGAGGCCGCGATCGAGCACCACAAGCTCCCCAAGGAGGCCTTCGAGTGGTACCTCGACCTGCGCCGCTACGGGACGGTGCCGCACGCCGGCTTCGGCATGGGGGTCGAGCGCTGCGTCGCGTGGATCTGCGGGCTCCACCACGTGCGGGAGACGATCCCGTTCGCGCGGATGATGGAGCGGATCACGCCGTGATCGGGTGAAGCGCGGATCCTCCGACCCCGACCCCGACTCCGACCCCGACCCCGACCCCGACCCCGACCCCGACCCCGACCCCGACCCCGACCCCGACCCCGACCCCGACCCCGACCCCGACCCCGACCCCGACCCCGACCCGACCTCGACCTCGACCTCAGGGCGCGCGCCTCACGGCACGTTCAGCAGCGACCTCACCGTCTCGACGACCTGCTGCGCCTGCACCGGCTTCACGAGGTACGCGCTCGCCCCGAGCCCCATCGCGCGCCGGCGGTCGGCCTCCGCGCCCTCGGTCGTGATCACCACCACCGGCACCCGCTGGTGCGGGCCGCCCGCGCGCAGGAGCGCGACGAGCTTCAGCCCGTCGAGGAGCGGCATGTTGATGTCGGTGAGGACGATGTCGAACGACGCGCTGCAGAGCTTCCGCCAGGCGTCCGCGCCGTCCGCCGCCTCGACGGTGTCCATGCCCGCGACGCGCCGGAGCGCGTAGGCGAGCTGCCGCCGCATCGCGGAGCTGTCGTCGACGACGAGGGCGTGGAGGTGCGCCATGGTCCGTTCACGTCCTGCCGAAGCGCGCGGCGATGCGCCGGGCCAGGAGCGCCAGCGGCAGGGTCTCGTCGAGGGCGCCGCTCTCCGCCGCCGCGTGCGGCATCCCGTATACCACGGCGCTCTCCTGCGACTCCGCGAGGGTGAGCCCGCCCGCCGCCTTCACGGCCGCCACCCCCGCCGCGCCGTCCCGTCCCATCCCCGTCAGCACGACCGCGCAGGCGGCGGGCCCCACGGTGCGCGCCACGGAGGCGAAGAGGCGATCGACCGACGGGCACGCGCCGCGGGGCACGCCCGCCGCCAGCACCGCCGCGCGGAGCGTGCGATCGGGGCCGCGCACGACCTCGAGGTGCCTCCCGCCGGGCGCGACGAGGACCCGGCCGGCGGCGACCACCTCGCCGCCCGCCGCCTCCTGCACGCTGAACGGCGTCGTGCGCGAGAGCCGGTCCGCGAACGCCGCGGTGAACCGCTCCGGCATGTGCTGCGCCACCACGATCCCGACGGGCAGGCTGCCCGGCAGCTCCGCGAGGAGCCGCTGGATCGCGAGCGGCCCGCCGGTCGAGGCGCCCACGGCCACGACGCCGGCGGGCTCGGTGAGCGGGGCGCCGGGGCGGACGCCGTGCTCCTCCGCCGCCGGGGGCGGCCCCAGGCTCTCGACGCGCAGCGCGCGCACCGTCCGGCACTGCTCGACGAGCGCGTCGGCGACGGCGGCGAGCGCGCCGTCCTCCGGCTTCGCGACGAAGTCGAGGGCGCCGAGCTCGAGCGCCTTGAACACGTCGGTCCGCCGCGCGAGGGAGGAGAGGACCACCACCGGCGTCGGCCGGCGCGCCATGAGCAGGCGGAGGAACGTGAACCCGTCCATCCTCGGCAGCTGCAGGTCGAGCAGGACGAGGTCCGGGAGGAGCGCCAGCGCCGCGCGGAGCGCCTCCTCGCCGTCGGCGGCGGCGCCCACCACCTGCGCGCCGCACGCGTCCTCCAGGATGCGCCGCAGCACGGCCCGGCTCGCGTCGGAGTCCTCGACGAGCAGCACGCGGAGGAGCCGCGGGGCGGCGCGATCCGCCGTCAAGGCGCGCGCTCCACCGCCGCGGGGGCGGGCTTGCGGTAGGCGAGGTGCGAGCGCAGGTGGGCGAGCTCGAAGTCGGCGGTGAAGTCGAGGAGCGACTCGGCGTGGCCGAGGAGCAGCCAGCCGCCGGGGCGCAGCTTGCGGTGGAGGAGCGCCAGCAGCCGGCGCCGCGCCGCGGGATCGAAGTAGATCATCACGTTGCGGCAGAAGGCGACGTCGACGCGGGGGACCGACGTGAGGGCGTGCGCGTCGAGGAGGTTCTCGCGGGCGAACCGGACGCGGCGCCGGATGCCGTCGTCGATCACCCACTTCCCGCCGCACAGGCGGAACCAGCGGCGCAGGGGCTCCGCCTCCGGGCTCCGGAACGCCTGCTCGCCATAGGCGCCGGCCCGCGCCGCCGCGACGCAGCGGCGCGAGAGGTCGACGCCCACCACCTCCACCTCCCAGCCCTCGAAGAGGCCGGAGTCCTCCACCAGGATGGCGAGGGTCCAGGCCTCCTCGCCGGTGGAGCAGCCCGCCGACAGGATGCGCAGGCGCCGCCGCGGCGCGAGCGCGGCGGCCAGGGCCGGCAGGATCTCCCGCGCGAACGCCCGGAGCTGGGGCGGCTCCCGGTAGAGGTAGGTCTCGTTCGTCGTGAGGAGGTCGAGCGCCTCCTCGAGCTCGGCCTCTCGGCCGGGGTCGTAGCGGAGGAAGCGGTGGTAGGCGGCGAAGCTCGCGAGGCCGAGGGCCTGCAGCCGCGGGCCGAGGCGCCGCTCCATCAGGTACTTCGTCTCGTCCCGGAACGCGATCCCGCAGTGGCCCTGCACGAGGTCCCGGAGGAGCCGGAACTCCTCGTCGGTCATCGGCGCGGCCTCGGTCCCCGGGCGCCACATCGGGCTACCCCGCCCCGAGCGCGCGCGCGGCGGCCGCGAACGCGCGCGCGACGAGCGGGTCCGGCTCCGCCGCGGCGAGCGCCGCCGCCTCCCCCGCGAGCGCCGGGTCGCCCCGCTCGGCCATCGCGCGCGCCGCGGCCTGGCGCACGTCCCACCGCGCGCTCCGCGCCGCCTCGCGCACGATCCCCTCCCCCTCCGGCGCCGGCAGGCGCGCCGCCGCGAGCAC
Source organism: uncultured delta proteobacterium (assembly GCA_963737085.1). Lineage (GTDB taxonomy): Bacteria > Myxococcota > Myxococcia > Myxococcales > Anaeromyxobacteraceae > Anaeromyxobacter. The sequence continues at coordinate 89,212 of CAVTRR010000008.1, read as the reverse complement.
CGCCTCCTTCACGACCTCCGGATCCGCGTGCCGCGCCGCCGCCACGACGAGCGCGCGCGGCGCCGTCCCCAGCGCGCGCAGCGCGTGGAGCGCCGCCAGGACGACCGGCGCGGGCGCGTCCGGATCTCCCGCCACCGCCGCAAGCGCCGCGGCGTCCCCGGCCTCGCCGCAAGCGCCGAGGGCCTCCGCCGCGGCCGCGCGGACGGCGGGCTCCCGGTCCTCGAGCGCCGCCCGCAGCGCGCCGAGCGCCGCGGCCCGGCCCGGACCCGCCCGGCCCGGACCCGCCCGGCCCGGACCCGCCCCGCCCGCGATCGCGCCGAGCGCCTGCGCCGCCGCGGCGCGGACCTCCCACGCGGCATCCGCCGCGGCCCCGGCGAGCTCCGGCACGCCGGCGCGCGGCAGGAGCCCGCGCCGCCCGAGCGCCGCCACCGCCGCGGCGGCCGCCCGGCGCCGCTCCACCGCGTCCGCGCGCAGCCCGCCGCGGAGCCGCTCGAGGTCCTCCGCGCCGCCCAGCGCGCCGAGGGCGCGGTACAGCGCCGCCGAGGGCAGCGCCCCGGCGCGGTCGCGCAGCGCCGCGAGCACCGCCGCGCAGATCACGCCGCTCCGCCCCGCGAGGTGGACGAGCGCCGCCGAGGCCGGGCCGGCCACGCCGGGCGCGCCGTCGCCGAGCAGGCCCGCGAGCGGCCCGACGGCGCGCGCGTCGCCGAGCCGCCCCAGCGCCGCGATCGCCTCGGCCTGGACGTACGCCCCGGGGTCGCTGGCCTCGCGGACGAGGCTCTCGAGCGCGGCCGGGCTCCCGAGCCGCGCGATCGCGGACAGGGCCACGAGGCGCCCGAGCCGGCCGAGCGCCGGGAGCGCCTCGGCGAGGGCGGTGCGCAGCTCGGGCCCGGGCGGGAACCCCTCCAGCGCCTCCTCGACGAGGGGGCGCTGCGCGTCGTCCTCCGCGAGCCGGAGCAGCGTGGGGACGTGGCGCACGGCGCCGGCGGCCGCCAGCGCCGCGATGGCCCCCGAGACGGCGAGCGGCTCCTCCGAGGCGAGCGCCCCGGCCCAGGCGTCGGCGAGCGCCGGATCGCGGACCGCCGCCGCACGGACCTCCCGCAGCAGCGGCGCCGATGCGCCGGCGAGGCGGGCCCGCTGCTGCGCGAGCGCGGCGAGGGCGGCCTCCCGGACCGAGCGCGCCCCGTCCGACAGCCCGCGCACGAGGAGCGGGACGACCCCGTCCGCCTCGCAGGCGCCGAGGAGCCGGCACGCGGGGCGGCGCACCGCGGGATCGGCGAGGAGCCGCTCCAGCGTCCCGACGGGCACGCTCGCGCGGAGCTCCACCAGCCCTTCGACGGCGCTCGCCCGGAGCGTCGGGTCGTCGGACTCCGCCGCCGCCCGCAGCGCCGCGGCCGCCTCCGCCCCGCCGACCCGGGCGAGCGCCTCCGCCACGGCGGCCCGCACGTTCGGATTGGCGTCGGCGAGGCGCGCCACGAGCGGCGCCACGGCCCGGCGGTCGCGGAGGTCGCCGAGCACCCCCGCCGCGGCCTGGCGGAGGTCCGGGTCGGGCGCGCCGAGCCGCTCCACCAGCGCCGGGAGGGCCACGGCGCCGAGCCGGCCGAGCGCCGCGGCCGCGGCCTCGCGGGCGCCCACGGTGGGCCCCGCGGCCAGCGCCTCGAGCAGCGCGGGCAGCGCGTCGGCGGCCGCGGCGAGGCGCTCCACGGCCGCGCTGCGCACGCGCCAGCTCGCATCGGCGAGCCGCTCGAGCAGCACGGCGCGGTCCTCGCCGTCCGCGGGATCGAGGGCGGCCACCGCGCGGTAGCGGGTCTCCTCCTCGGCGTGGCGCGCCAGCGCGCGCCGCCGCCCGGCGTCGCCGGCGCGGCTCATGCGGGCTCGGTCCCGGCGGGAGGGCTCGCGGGCGGGTCTCGCCGCTCCGCGGCCCCGGCGCGCCACGCCTCCGCCTGCGCGCGGGCGGCGTCCGCCTCGCCGGGCACGGCGGGGTCGAGGAGCGCCTTCACGTCGAGCAGGAGCCGGAGCCGGGCGGCGCCGCCTCGCCTCCCCGCCGGCGCGCCCTCGCCGCCGCACGCGCCGAGGAAGAAGCGGGGCGCCCCCTCCTCGTGGAGGGGGGGCGCCGGGCGGAGGTCCCGGCGCGGCAGGCGCAGCACCTCGCAGACCTCGTCGACGACGAGCCCGATGCGCCGCCGCGCGACGTTCACGATGAGGAAGCGGGTCTTGCGCGAGGGCGGGGCCGCGGGGACGCCGAGCCGCTTGCGGACGTCGAGCACCGGCACCACCTCGCCGCGCAGCCGCACCACCCCCTCCACCGAGGCGGGCGCGCGGGGCACCGGGGTGATCGGCAGCGGGTGGATGATCTCGCGCACGCGCATGAGGTCGACGGCGTAGTCCTCGCCGCCGATCCGGAACGAGCAGAGCTGCACGAGCGCGTCGGCGGCGGGCGCCGCGCCCGCGTCCGCGGGATCACGCCCGGCCACGGCGGACCTCCGCGACCCCGCCGGCGGTGGCGTCGGCGCGCCGGAGCAGCGCGCCGAGGTCGAGCGCGGTGAACAGCGCGTCGCCGTCGCGGCCGATGCCGGCGAGGCACTCGGCGCCGGCGCCCCCGATCCCCTGCGGGCACGGCTCGAGGCCGCCGCGCGCGATGCGGACCACCCCGGCGACGGCGTCCACGAGCAGCCCGCAGGGACCCTCGCCGGCGTCCGCGATCACGAGGCGCGCCGACGGCCCCTCCGGCGGCGGGCCGGGGAGGTCGAGCCGGCGCCGGGGGTCGCACACCGCGACCACCTCTCCCCGCACCGTCACGACGCCGAGGACGTGCGAGGGCGCGCGCGGCACCTCGGTGACGGGGGGGGCCTTCAGCACCTCCCGCACGTGCTCGATGGGGAGCGCGTAGGTCTCCGCGCCGAGGAGGAACGTGAGGTACTCCGCGCGCCCGGCGCGCTCCGGCTCGGGCGCCGCGGCGGCGCCCCCGCCGAAGCTCGGGAGCGGCGGCGCCTCCTCGTCGTCCCGGTAGAAGAACTCGTCCAGGGGATCGCGCGCGGGAGCCGGCGCCTCCCGCCGGGCCGGCGGCGCGCCGAGCGGCCGGAGCGCGCCGCGCAGCGCGGCGACCGCCGAGAGGTCGTCGGGGGGCCCAGCGGCGGGCGCGGGCGGGTCGGGATCGACGCGCGGCGGCTCTCCCGAGCCGGGGCGCCACGTGGTGAACCGCTCGCCCGGCGCGGGCAGCCCCTGCAGGCGCGCGGCGAGCTCCCCCTCGAGCACGTCCGCCGGGGTGAGGACCGGATCCGAAGGCGGCGTCGCGGGCGGCGTCTCGCGCTCCGCCGGATCCGGCGGCGGCGCGAGCGGCGCCGCGCGCTCCGCCCCGCGGGCCGCCGCGGCCCGCTCGCGGGCCTTCTTGCGGATCTTCAGGAAATCCACGCCCGCCGAGTCTAGCGCGCCCGAACCCGCGTTCCCATGTGGGTGGCGAGGTCCGTGGCGGCGGCCTCGACCACCTCCGCCCCGATCCCCTCGGCCTCCCGCGCGAACCCCTCGAGCATCGCGTTCGCCGCGAGCTGGTTGATGCGGCGGGGCAGGCCGCCGGAGTGGCGGTGGACGGCCGCCACCGCGCCGTCGTCGAAGAGCGGCGCCGTCCGTCCGGCGACCGCCAGCCGGTGGGCGAGATATCGCCCGGTCTCGCCCGCGTCGAGCGCCCCCACGTGGTAGGCGATGCCGACCCGCTGCGCGAACGCCTCGCCGCCCTTGTCGTGCAGCCGCGCGCGCAGCTCCGGCTGGCCCACGAGCACGAGCCCCACGAGCGCGCGGTCGTCCGCGGCGAGGTTGGTGAGCAGCCGCAGCTCGTCGAAGGCGGCGCGACCGGGGAGGAGCTGCGCCTCGTCCACCACCACCACGCCGAAGGCGCCCTCGGCGTCGAGGCGGGCCACGTGCTCCGCCAGCGCCGCGAACGCGTCGGCCTTGCGCCGCCCCGGCGAGAGGCCGAAGCCCTGGGCGACGGCGCCGAGGAGCTGCGCCGGCGGGAGCGCCGGGTTCACCACGAAGCTGAAGCGGCAGCGCTCCGCGAAGGCGTCGACGAGCGCGCGGGACAGCGTGGTCTTCCCGGCGCCGATCTCGCCCGTGAGCACCGCCACCTCCCGCTCCTCGAGGGCGTGCGACAGGCGGGCGAGCGCCTCGGCGTGCTGGCGCGAGGGGAACAGGAACTCCGGATCCGGGGTCTTCGAGAAGGGCCGCCGCGAGAGGCCGTAGTGCTCGAGGTACATGCGCGCTCCGCGCCCGCTCAGGCGCGCCGGCCGGCGGCCTCGCCCGGCGGCGGCTCGCGGCGGCCGTCCCCGGTCACCACGTCCTCGACGATCGCCCCCACGTCGAGGACGAGCACGGTCCGGCGCGCCCCGAGATTGGTGGCGCCGGCGATCCCCCGCACCCCCTGGAGGTGCGGGCCGAGCGGCTTCACCACGATGTCCTGCTGGCCGACGAGCTCGTCCACCGCGATGCCGAGCCGCTCCTGCGCGAGCCCGACCGCCACCACGAAGAACGGCTCCGGCGGCAGATCCCCCTCGAGGCCGAACGTCCGCGCGAGGCGCACGAGCGGGAGGGTCGCCCCGCGGACCGAGATCACCTCGCGGCTGGAGAGGGTGCGCACGTCCCGGGCGCGGACCTCCAGGATCTCGAGGACGCTGTTGAGCGGCACCGCGTAGGTGCGGCCCGCCGCCTGGACCACGAGCGCGCGCACGATGGCGAGCGTCACCGGCAGCGTCAGCTCGAAGCGCGTCCCCTTCCCGCGCTCGGTGCGCAGGTCGATCATCCCGGAGAGGTTCGCGATGTTGTTCTTCACCACGTCCATGCCGACGCCGCGCCCGGAGAGCGCGGTCACCTGCCGGGCCGTGGAGAAGCCCGGCGTGAAGATGAGGTTCATCACCTCGCGGCGGGACATCTCGCGCACCGCCTGCGCGCTCGCCAGGCCGCGCTGCACCGCCACCTCGCGGACGCGGTCCTCGTCGATGCCGGCCCCGTCGTCCTCCACGCCGATCTCGACGTGGTTCCCCTTCTGCGCGGCGGTGAGGTGCAGCTGGCCCGCCGGCGGCTTCCCGGCGCGCGCGCGCTGCTCGGGCGGCTCGATGGCGTGGTCGACGGCGTTCCGGATGAGGTGCATGAGCGGGTCGGCGAGCTCCTCGACGATGAGCTTGTCGAGCTCCACGTCGCCGCCCTGGACGTGGAGGTCGATCTCCTTGCCCACCTCGCGGGCGATCTTGCGGACCATGCGCGCGAGCTTGTCGAACACCTGCTCGAGCGGGACCATCCGCACCTCGAGGATGCCCGCCTGCAGCTCGTCGAGCCGGCGCCCGAGCGCGCGCGTCGCGAGCTGCAGGTCCGCGGCGAGCGCCGGGTCTCCGCCCGCCGCCTTGAGCCGCTCGGCGATGGCCGCGAGCGAGGAGCGGACGATCACGAGCTCGCCCACGCCGTTCATGAGGCGGTCGAGCTTGCGGATGTCGACGCGGACCGCCTGCGACACGGAGCGGAGCGAGCCGGCCGCCTCCTCGGGCTGCGGCGACGTGGACGGCGCGGCGGCGCGGGGCGCGGCCCCGGTCGCCTCCGCCTCGCGGCGCGCCACCTCCTCGACGGCGGCGCCCGCGCCCGCCTCCCGCCCGACGGCGGCGGCCCGCTCCTGCGACGCGAACAGGAGCTCGAAGCCGATCGCCTGGGGATCGCCCGCGTCCGCGGCGGGGAGCGTGGAGACCACCTCGCCGATGGCCTTGAGGCGCCCGGTGAGCGCGCCGAGCTCCCGGTCGAAGGAGGCGAGGGGGTAGCTCACCTTCACGCGGTAGAGGGCGAGCCCCCGCTGCACGCACGCCCGCAGGCGGTGCTCCTCGTACTCGGTGAGCACGCCCCGCACCTCGGGGCCGAGGCGGAGGGCGGCGAGGGGGTCGCCGCCGGAGGCCGGGCGCGACGCCTCGCCCGCGCGCAGCCGGTCGGCGAGGCTCGCCGCGGCCCCGGCGGTGTGCGGCGCCTCGCCGGCGGCCTCCTCGGCGATGATGCGGGAGAAGACCTCGGGCGCCTCGAGCAGGAGGTCGGTGGCGCGGCGGTCGAGGGCGCGCCGCCCCATCCGCACGTCGTCGAGGAGGTCCTCGAGGGCGTGGGCGAGGCGCGCCATGCGCTCGACCCCGAACATCGAGGAGAGCCCCTTCAGCGAGTGGGCGGCGCGGAAGACCGCGTTGACGAGGTCCGGGGCGGGCTCCTCGCCCCCGGCGTCGAGGCGCATGAGATCGCGCCCCAGCGCGTCGATCGTCTCCTGGGCCTCCGAGACGAAGTCGGCGAGCGCTCTCTGGGACCGGTCAGCCATTCGCGCCGCGGGGAGCCTCGCGCCCGGAACGGGCGTCCCCGCGCTCGCGGGGCCGACCACCGCCGGTCAGCGTACCACGGCGCCGAGGTGGGGCAAGGCGCGCCCGCGCGACGGCATCTCCACGCGCGAGGGCGGCGCGAGGATCTCCACCTCGGCCCCGCGCGCGTCGCGCGCCGCGGTGAGGTCCTTCTGGAGCGCGCGCGCCTCGCCGAGCAGCACCTGCCGCCGGACGGGGCGCACGAGGCTCGCCTCGAGCCACAGCTTCGCGGCGACCGCGCCGTCGCCGCCGGCGAGGGGCGGGAGCGCGGTGGCGAACGCCTCGCTCCCGGCGCGGGCGAGCGCCTCGCACGCCGAGCGCGCCGCGTGGAGGAAGGCCTCGGGCGGGAGCGGCACCTCGGGCAGGCCGAAGCAGAACACCCGCGGCGGCGCCACCCGCCCCCCGGACGGCAGGAGCAGCGCCTCCTCCGGCGCGGCGGCGAAGACGCCCCCGCGGATCGCCCGCGAGATGGCGCCGCACAGGCGCCAGTCGGCGAAGCCGGCGAACCCCTGCAGCGGGCGCTCGGGGCCGACGAAGACCGCGAGCGCGTCGACGTCGAGCCCGTCGATCACGGGCAGCCCCAGCTCCGCCACCTCGATCCTCAGCGCCACGCCGCCTCCCGCGTCACCGTCACCGGTCCGCCCGCCGCGCCGCCGGCAGGTCCGCCGCCACCTTGTCGAGGACGCCGTTCACGAACGCCCCGCTGCTCTCGGAGCCGTACTTCTTCCCGAGCTCGATCGCCTCGTTGATCACGACCTTCAGGGGCACGTCGGTCTCGAGCAGCTCGTAGACCGCCATGCGCAGCACGTTCCGGTCGACCTTCGCCATGCGGTCGAGCCGCCAGTTCGTCGAGACCCGCTCGATGGTGTCGTCGATGGCGCGGCGGTGCAGCGCCACGCCGCGCACGAGCGCCTCCGCGAGCGACATCACCTCGCGCTCCACCGGCTCGAAGCTCCTCCAGAACCGCCCGAGCGCGTCGTCGATGCCCTCGGCGGCGACGTCGATCTGGTAGAGCGCCTGCAGCGCCCGCTCCCGCGCCTTCGTCCGCCTGGCGGGCAAGGGCTACTCCGCCCGCCGCGAGGGGAGCTTGCCGGCCTCGCGCAGCACGTTGGCCTGCTCGATGGCGGCCACGGCCGCCTCGGCCCCCTTGTTCCCCGCCTTCACCCCGGCGCGCTCGAGCGCCTGCTCCAGCGTGTCGCAGGTGAGCACGCCCATCGCGACGGCGCAGTCCGCCTCGAGGGCGACGTGCCCGACGCCCTTCGTCGCCTCGGCGGCGACGTACTCGAAGTGCGGCGTGCCGCCACGGATCACCGCGCCGAGCGCGAGGACCGCGTCGTAGCGGCCGCTGCGCGCGACGCGGCGGAGCACCGCCGGCAGCTCGAAGGTGCCGGGGCAGCGGAAGACGTCCACGTCGGCGTCCTTCACCCCGTGGCGGCGGAGCGCGTCCGCGGCGCCGGAGAGGAGCTGCTCGGTCACGAGCGAGTTGAAGCGCGCCACCACGATCCCGACCTTGAGCCCCGTCGCGACGAGCGATCCCTCGTAGACGTTCATCGTCCGTTCCTTCCCTTCGCGCGCGCGCGCCGGGCGCGGGCGCTCTTCGCGCCGGCGCCGGCGCGGGCGGCGCGGGCGGGGACGGCGGGCTTGAGCGTGAGGAGATGGCCGAGCTTGTCGCGCTTCGTCGCGAGGTAGGCGCGGTTGCGGCGGGTGGGCGTCATCTCGATGGGCACCCGCTCGACCACCTCGAGGCCGTACCCCTCGAGCCCGATGATCTTCTTCGGGTTGTTGGTGAGCAGCCGCATCTTGCGGACGCCGAGGTCGCGCAGGATCTGGGCGCCGATGCCGTAGTCGCGCAGGTCCGGCTTGAAGCCGAGCTGCACGTTCGCCTCGGCCGTGTCGTAGCCCTGGTCCTGGAGGTTGTAGGCGCGCAGCTTGTTCACGAGGCCGATGCCGCGCCCCTCCTGGTCGAGGTAGAGCAGCACGCCCCGGCCGGCCCGCTGGATCTGCTCGAGGGCCGCGTGGAGCTGGGGGCCGCAGTCGCAGCGCTCGGAGCCGAACACGTCGCCCGTGAGGCACTTCGAGTGGACGCGGACGAGGACCGGCTCCCCCTCGCGCCAGCGCCCCTTCACGAGCGCGACGTGGTGGTGCCCGTCGACGTCGTTCTCGTAGGCGACGGCGCGGAAGTCGCCGTACACCGTGGGGAGCGGCGCCTCGGCGCCGCGCCGGACGAGCGCGTCCTTCATCATGCGGTAGGCGATGAGGTCCGCCACCGAGACGAGGGGGAGGTCGTGCTCCGCGGACAGCGCCTGCAGCTCGGGCATCCGCGCCATCGTCCCGTCGTCGTTCATCACCTCGCAGATGACGCCCGCCGGCTTCATGCCGGCGAGGCGCGCGAGGTCCACGGAGCCCTCGGTCTGGCCGGCGCGGACGAGGACCCCGCCCTTGCGCGCGCGGAGCGGGAAGACGTGGCCGGGCCGGGCGAGGTCCTCCGGACGGCAGGCGTCGGCGACCGCGGTCTGGATGGTGTGCGCGCGGTCCTTCGCGCTGATGCCGGTGGTCACGCCCTCGCGCGCCTCGATGGAGACCGTGAAGGCGGTGCCGAAGGAGGACGAGTTCGACGCGTCGTCCACCATGAGGGGCAGCCGCAGCTTGCGGACCTTCTCCTCGGTGAGCGACAGGCACACGAGGCCGCGCCCGAACTTCGCCATGAAGTTCACGGCGGCCGGCGTCACCTTCTCCGCCGCCATGCAGAGGTCGCCCTCGTTCTCGCGATCCTCGTCGTCCGTGAGGATCACGATCTTCCCCGCGCGGACGTGGGCGATCGCCCGCTCCACCCGCTCCACCGCGTGCCGGGCGTGATCCTTCACCGCGTGCCTCCGTAGCCCCAGCGCGCGAGGTCGCCCGCCGCGACGCCCGGCCCCTCGCCGAGCTCGCGCAGCCGCGCGACGTGGCGCGCCACGACGTCGGCCTCGAGGTTCACCGCCGTGCCGGGCTGCGCCGCGCCGAGCGTGGTGCGGGAGAGCGTCTCGGGGATGAGCGCCACCTCGAGCCAGTCGCGCGCCACGGCGGCGACGGTGAGGGAGACGCCGTCCACCGCGATGGAGCCCTTCTCCGCCACGAGCGCCGCGATGGCGGCGGGCAGCTCCACGCGCAGGCGGGCCCCCTGCCCCTCCGCGGCGCGCGAGAGGACCCGCCCGACCGCGTCCACGTGCCCCTGCACGAGGTGCCCGCCGAGGCGGTCGGAGAGGCGGAGCGCGCGCTCGAGGTTCACGCCCGACCCCGGGCGCCAGCCGCCGATGGTGGTGCGGGCGAGCGTCTCGGGCACCGCGTCGAAGGAGACCCGGCCCCCGCCGCGCTCCACGACGGTGAGGCAGACGCCCGAGCACGCGACGCTCTCGCCGAGGGCGAGCTCGTCCACGGGGAGCGCGCGCGGCGCGAGGGTCAGGCGAGCGCCTCCCTGCCGCGGGGCGATGCGATCGACCACCCCCATGTCCGAGACGAGACCGGTGAACATTTCCGGCGCAATCCTAGCCGCGTCCTCGGTTTTTCGCCAACCGGCCCGCCGTGCGCCGCGGCGGCGCCGCGGGGGCCGCGCGAGCGGCGGCGGGACGGCGCGCAGCCGCCGCCGGGCGCACGGGGCGGCCCTGCACGAGCACGTCGTCGCCGACCCGCTCCACCGTCACCTCGTCGAGCCGGACGGCGTCCGCCATGCGCGCCGGGCCGGGCCCGGCGAGGAGCGGCACGCCGTCGCCCCCGACGAGCTTGGGCGCCACGAAGACGACCACGCGGTCGACGAGCCCCTCGGCGAGGAAGCGGGCGTGCACGCGGGCGCCGCCCTCGACGAGCAGGTGCGTGACGCCGCGGGCGGCGAGCTTCGCGAGGAGGTCCCGCAGGTCCACCCCGCCCCGGCCGCGGCGGCAGCGCAGGAGCTCCACGCCCGGCCCGAGCCGGCGCGTCCGCGCGGACGCGTGGGCGACCACCGTGGGCGCGGCGGAGCGCGCGTGGAAGAGCGCGAGGCGGGCGGGCAGGGAGAGCCCGGTGTCGAGCACCACGCGCACGGGGTCGTGGCCGCCGCCGCCGGGGAGCCGCGTGGTCAGCCGGGGATCGTCGGCGCGGGCGGTCCCGGCGCCCACGAGCACCGCGTCGACGCGGTCGCGCAGGCGGTGGACCCGGCGGCGCGCCTCCTCGCCCGTCACCCAGCGCGCGTCGCCGGTGCGCGTCGCGATGCGGCCGTCGAGCGTGACCGCCGCCTTGAGCGTCACGTAGGGGCGCCGGTCGCGGATGAACCGGAACCAGTGGGCGTTCAGCGCGTCGCACTCGGCCCCGAGCACGCCCGAGACCACCTCCACGCCGGCCCGGCGCAGCCGCTCGATGCCCCGGCCGTTCACGAGCGGATTCGGGTCGGCCGAGCCGACGAAGACGCGCCGCACGCCCGCCTCGAGCACCGCCCGCGAGCAGGGGGGCGTCCGGCCGAAGTGGTCGCAGGGCTCGAGCGTGGTGTAGAGGTCGGCGCCGCGCGCCCGCCCCCCCGCCGCGCGGATCGCCACGACCTCGGCGTGCGGCCCGCCCGCCCGGGCGTGGTGGCCGCGCGCGACGACGCGCCCGTTCTTCACGAGCACCGCCCCCACCGCGGGGTTCGGGCTCGTGCGCCCGAGCCCCTTCGCCGCCTCGCGGAGAGCCGCGCGCATGAAGAGCTCGGACGCCGCGCGGCCGAGGAGCGCCCTCGGCGCCGCGCGGCGCGGGGCGCGGGTCCGGCCGCCGCGGGCGACGATCCTCATCGCCCCTCCGGCCCCCCGGCGCCGCCCTTCTGCTTCAGCCCCTCGAGCTCCGCCATGAACTCGTCCGCGTCGCGGAACGCCCGGTACACGGAGGCGAAGCGGACGTAGGCCACCTCGTCCAGCTTGCGCAGCCGCATCATCACCGCCTCGCCGATGGCCGCGGTCCGGATCTCGCGCTCGCCGAGCTCCTGGAGCTGCCGCTCGACGCCCGCCACGAGCGCCTCGACCTGCTCCGCGGAGACGGGCCGCTTCTGGCAGGCCGTCGCGACGCCCTCCACGATCTTCGCGCGGTCGAACGCCTCGCGGCGGCCGTCCTTCTTCACGACCTGCGGGAGGACGTCCTCGATGCGCTCGTAGGTGGTGAAGCGCCGCGCGCAGGCGAGGCACTCGCGCCGGCGGCGGGTCGCCTGCCCCTCCTGCGCCTCGCGGGAGTCGACGACCCTGTCCTCGAGGTGTCCGCACCAGGGGCAGCGCATGTCCGCGGGGCCTCCCCGCTCCCCCCGCGCGCGGAGGGAGAGGGCGTCAGATCCGGTCCTCGTACATGGGGAACTGCGCGCACAGGTCCTTCACGTCGGCCCGCACCTTCCCGAGGACCGCGTCGTCGGCCGGCGCGTCGAGCACGCGGCCGATGAGCCGCGCGACGAGCGTCATCTCGCGCGCGCCCATGCCGCGCGTCGTGAGGGCGGGCGTCCCGACGCGGACCCCGGAGGTCGTCATCGGCTTCTCCGGGTCCCACGGGATCATGTTCTTGTTCACGGTGATGCCCGCCTTCCCGAGCGCCTCCTCGGCGATCTTCCCGGTGAGCTTCTTCGGGCGGAGGTCGACGAGCATGAGGTGGTTGTCGGTGCCGCCCGAGACGAGGCGCAGGCCCGCGCCCTTCAGCCCCTCCGCGAGCACCTGCGCGTTCTCCACGATGCGGCGCTGGTACTCCTTGAACTCGGGCTGCAGCGCCTCCTGGAAGGCCACGGCCTTGGCCGCGATGACGTGCTCGAGCGGGCCGCCCTGGATGCCCGGGAAGATCTGCGAGTTGAGGGTCTTCGCGTACTGCTCGCGGCAGAGGATCATGCCGCCGCGCGGGCCGCGCAGCGTCTTGTGGGTCGTGGTGGTGACGATCTCGGCGTACGGCACCGGGCTCGGGTGGAGCCCCGCCGCGACGAGCCCGGCGATGTGGGCCATGTCGACGACGAGGGCCGCGCCGACCTCCTTCGCGATCTCGGCGAACTCGGCGAACCGCAGCGTGCGCGAGTAGGCGCTCGCGCCGACCACGAGGATCTTCGGCCGGTGCTCCTTCGCGAGGCGGCGGACCTCGGCCATGTCGATGGTCTCGCTCTCCTTCGCGAGGCCGTACGGCACGATCTTGAAGAGCTTGCCCGAGAAGTTCACGGGCGATCCGTGCGTCAGGTGCCCGCCGAAGTTGAGGCTCATCGCGAGCAGCGTGTCGCCCGGCGTGGCGAGCGCGAAGTACGCCGCCATGTTGGCCTGCGACCCCGAGTGCGGCTGGACGTTCGCGTGGTCCGCGCCGAAGAGCGCCTTGGCGCGGTCGATGGCGAGCTGCTCGACCTTGTCCACCACCTCGCAGCCGCCGTAGTAGCGCTTGCCGGGGTAGCCCTCGGCGTACTTGTTCGTGAGGGCCGAGCCGAGCGCCTCGAGCACCGCGGGCGACACGAAGTTCTCGCTCGCGATGAGCTCGAGCCCCTCGGCCTGGCGGCGGGTCTCCTCGCGGATGAGCCTCGAGATCTCGGGGTCCGCCTCGGCGAGGCGCGTCTTCGGCATCATCGGATCTTCTCCCGTGGGAAAGGGCGTTTCGGGTGGCCGTACATACCGCGCCGCACGGGCGCCGGCAACGGCCGGGACGCGCCGCGGCGCGCGGGCCGGAGCGCCGGCGGCGGGGGGAAGCGGGGACCGCGCGTCAGCGCTCGAGCGCCTTCATCTTCTCGACGCGGCGGGCGTGGCGCCCGCCCTCGAAGGGCGTCTCCAGGAAGGCCTTCACGATCGCGGCGCCGAGGCCGAGCCCGACCACCCGCTCGCCCAGGCAGAGCACGTTCGCGTCGTTGTGCGCCCGCGCCATGCGCGCCTCGAACTCGGTCGTGCAGTGCGCCGCGCGGACGCCGTGCACCTTGTTCGCCGAGATCGACATCCCGATGCCGGTCCCGCAGACCAGGATGCCGAGCCGGGCGCGCCCGGCGACCACCGCCTCGGCCACCTGCCGCGCGTAGTCCGGGTAGTCGACGCTCTCGCCCGAGAACGGCCCGAGGTCCTCGACCTCGAGCCCCGCCGCCTTCGCCACCTTCACCGCCTCGGCGCGGAGCACGAGCCCCGCGTGGTCCGAGCCGGCGATCGCCTTGTCCGCCATCGCGTCCTCCGTCGTCGCAGGGGCGGCATTCTTCCACATCCCGGCCGGCCGCGGCAGCGCCCCGGCGGGCGCGGGATCCGCGGCCCGGCGCCCGGCCGGCGGCCGGCCGCCCTCGCGCCCCGCGTGCCGGCTACGTGTTCCGGCCGACCCCCTCGTGGACCAGCACGGCGCCGCCGAGGAGGGCCACCGGCACGAGGTGGACGAGGTGGAAGGCCACCGCGAACGCGAGCGCCGCGGGGGCCGGCGCGCCGGTCCCCGAGATGGCGAGGGCGGTGGCGAGCTCGAACGAGCCCGCGTTCCCGGGCGCGACCGGCACCGCCGCCGCCGCGGTCCCCGCGAGCACGGCGAGCGACGCCGCGGCGAGCGTCGGCGGGAGCCCCATGGCGTGGAGCGTGGCGAGCGCGATCCCCACCTCCGCCGTCCACCCCAGCAACGCCCAGCCGAGCGCCGCGGCGAGGGCCCTCGGCTCGTGGACCGCGTGGAGCCCGGCGCGCAACCGCGACACGAGCCCGACGGCCTCGCCGTCCCCCGCCCTCGGCCGCAGGAGCCAGGCCGCGAGGGCGGCGAGCGCGGCGGCGGCCGCGACGGCGGCCATCGCGCGCCCCACCCACGGCGGCAGCGGCACCGCCACGACCAGGGCGGCCGCCAGGGCGACGAGCGCCACCGCCCCGACGACGTAGTCGAGGGCGGACGCGACGAGGAGCGACGCGGTGGAGAGGCCGGTCCGGCGCGCGAGGAGGTGGGCGCGGACGACGTCGGCGCCGCGGGCGGGGAGCGCGATCCCGGCGGCGAACCCTCCCGCGAGGGCGGCGAGGGCGTCGCGGTAGCGCACGGCGGCGCCGGGCGCCCGCACCACCGCCCGCCAGCGCGCGGCGTGCGCCGCGAGCGAGGCGAGGTTCGCGAGCGCGCCCGCGGCGAGGAAGCCCGGCCGCGCCGCCGCGAGGCTCGCGAGGACCTCCGCGACGTCCACGCGCCGGAGCGCGAGCGCCGCCCCGCCGGCGAGGGCGAGGAGCCCCAGGGCGCGCAGGGCGCGGGCGCGGCCCCGCGCGGGGGCGGCGCGCTCCCCGGCGGGGACGGCGCCGCTCACCGGCCCGCCGCCCCGGGGCCGAGGCCGTCGAGGGTCACGAAGGCGTACCCGGCGGCGCGCCAGCGGCGGGCGATCTCCGGGACCGCCTCGGCGGTCTGGTCGCGGCGGGGATCGATCCCGGGCGTCGCGCAGCCGTCGTGCAGGAGGAGGATCTCGCCCGGCCGCGGGCGGCGCGACGCGCGCGCGGCGATGACGGCCGCGCCCGGCCGCTCGGTGTCCCAGACGCCCCGGGTCCAGGCGACGAGGGTGAGGCCGCGTGCGCTCAGGGCCGGCGCGAGGAAGGGCCCCTTCCAGCCGTGGGGCGCGCGGAACCACGGCGCCGGCTCGACGCCCGCCCGCCGGATCGCCGCCGCGCAGCGGTCGAGCTCGCGCGCCACCGTGCGCGGCCCGGCGAGGAGGAGCCGGCGGTGCGTGTGGCCGTGGAGCGCGACCGCGTGGCCCCGCCGCGCGATCTCGCGGACGAGGTCCGGGCGCCGCTCGGCCGCCTCGCCGAGCACGAAGAACGTGGCCCGCACCCCGGCGCGCTCGAGCCCGTCGAGCACCGCCGGCGTGTCCTCCGAGGGCCCGTCGTCGAAGGTGAGCGCCACGCGGCGCGCGCCGCGCGGCCCGCGCCGCAGCGTGCGGCCGGCGAGGTCGAACGCCGGCCAGAAGGCGTGGAGGAGCCCCAGGGCGACCGCCGCGCCCGCGGCGGCGAGGAGGAGCGCCGGCCAGGGCTCTCCGCGCCGCGCCCGGGCCGCCGCGAGCGCGAGCGGCGCCAGCGCGGCCGCGGCGGCGAGGAGGACGAGGAGCCGCTTCCGCCACGGCACGTCCCTACCTACCCCCCCGCCCCCACCGCGCGGTAGACCCCGAGCACCTCGCGCGCGACGATCGGCCAGTCGTAGCGGCGCGCGGTGCGCCGCCCCGCCTCGCCGTAGGCCGCGGCGCGCCCGCGGTCCTCGACGAGCCGCACGATCGCCCGCGCCCACGCGCCGACGTCGTCGGCCGGGACGAGCTCCCCCTCCACCCCGTGGTGCAGCACCTCCCGGAACCCCTCGATGTCCGAGGCGAGCACCGGCACCCCCGCCGCCATGGCCTCGAGCAGCGTCACGCCGAAGCTCGCGATGCGGGTGGGCGCGCAGTGGACGTCCGCGCTCGCGTACCAGTCCGGACGCTCGTCGAGCAGGCGCCCGGCGAACACGACGTGCGCCTCGAGCTCCGGCGGCACGCGGGCCCGGTAGCGCGGGAGGAGCGGCCCGTCGCCGACGACGAGGAGCCGCGCGTCCACGTCGCGCCGCACCTCGGCGAGCACCGCCAGCATCCGGTCGAGCGCGTTCCTCCGCTCGACGCGCCCCACCCAGAGCAGGTTCACCTTGCCGTCGTCGAAGCGCCGCAGCCGGCGGCCGCCGCCGAAGCGCGCCACGTCGACGCCGTTCGGCACGATGCGGAAGTCCGCCCGCAGCCGCCCGAGCGCGCCGACGCACGCCCTCGAGACGGCGAGCGCCGCGTCGAGCCGGTCGAGGTAGCGCTGGAGCAGGCGTCCGGCGAGCCGGAACGCCGCGCCCGGCCGCCAGTTCGTGTGGAAGGTCCCGACGACGGGCGCCGCCGCGTGGTGGAGCGCGAGCAGGGGCAGCACGGGGGTGAGCGGCGCGTGCACGTGGACGACGTCGAAGCCGCCGTCGCGGAGCACGTCGCGCAGGGCCGCGGAGACGCGCGGGCCGACGGTGACGCGCCCGACGCCGCCGTTGTTGTAGATGGGCAGGCTCCGCCCGATCCGCACGACGGCGGGATCGTCCGGGTGCGGGGCGGGCTCCGCCCCGGCGCCGCGCAGGTCCGGCATCGCGCCGGTCACCACGGTGACCTCGTGGCCGAGGCGCCGCGCCTCCCGGGCGAAGTGGCGGACGTGCTCCTGGATCCCGCCGATGCTCGGCGCGTAGTACTCGGTGACGATCGCGATGCGCATCTCGCCTCGAGCGCCGGGCGATCAGCCGCCCAGGGGCGCGCGGTCCTCGGCGCCGGGCACCGCGTTCGGACCGGGCTCGGCCGCCGACGGGGAGCCGGCCGTGCTCCTCGACATGATCGAACGCCGGCGAGGACGCCCGGCGGGACCGCGCCCGAAGACGGGGGCGAGCGCGAGGAGCGCGCCGATCGCCGCGGCCACGGTGTACGCGGCGAGCACGACGGGGGAGGCGAGCGCTCGCCAGCGCGGCGGAGCGCCGGTGACCCCGAGGCGTGACATCGACGCCGCGCCCACGCCCGGGACCGCGGCCGGGCTCCGCTCCGGCAAGTGTGACCCTCCGGCGGCGAATGTAGACACCCGGGAGCACCGCGTGGGAGGGCGACGAGGGGGCGTGCGCCAGCCCGGCGCAGCCCCCGGCGGGGGTCGTCGCGCCCGAAGGTCCCGAAACGAGCGACGCCGCCGCGGACGAGCCGGGGCGGCGCCGACCTGCGCGAACCCGCGCCTCGATCAGACCCGCTTGAAGAGGATCACCGCGTTCGTGCCGCCGAACCCGAACGAGTTCGAGATGGCGACGTCGATGCGCCGCTCGCGGGCGACGTTCGGGATGACGTCGAGGGCGCACTCGGGATCCTGCTCCTCGACGTTGATCGTCGGCGGGAGGACGCCCTTCGCGACGGCGAGGACCGAGACCACCGCCTCGAGGCCGCCCGCGGCGCCGAGGAGGTGCCCCGTCATCGACTTGGTCGACGACACCATGAGCCCCTTCTTCGCGTGCTCGCCGAAGACCCGGTTGATCGCCTGGCACTCGGCCACGTCGCCCGCGGGCGTCGAGGTGCCGTGCGTGTTCACGTAGCCGACCTGCTCCGGGGCGACCCCGGCGTCGCGGAGCGCCATGCGCATCGCCCGCTGCCCGCCCTCGCCCTCCGGCGCGGGCGAGGTGATGTGGCTCGCGTCGGCGCTGGCGCCGTAGCCGGCGACCTCGGCGTAGATCCGCGCGCCGCGCCGCTTCGCGTGCTCGTACTCCTCGAGGACGAGGATGCCCGAGCCCTCGCCGGCGACGAAGCCGTCGCGGTGCTTGTCGAACGGCCGGCTCGCCTTCTCCGGCGCGTCGTTCCGCTCCGAGAGCGCGCGCGCCGCGCAGAACCCGCCGACGCCCATGGGCGTGATGGTCGCCTCGCAGCCGCCCGTGAGCATGACGTCGGCGAGGCCGCGCTCGATGTAGATCATCGCGTCGCCGATGGAGTGGTTGCCGGTCGCGCAGGCGGAGACGGGCGAGAAGTTCGGCCCCTTCATGCCGTAGCGGATGCTGATCTGGCCCGGCGCGAGGTTGACGATGAGGCTCGGGATGAAGAACGGGCCGATCTTGCGGACGCCCTTCTGCAGGAACACCTGGTGCTCTTCCTCGATGGTGCCGAGGCCGCCCATCCCCGCGCCGACGATGCAGCCGACGAGGGTCGGGTCCTCCTTCGACATGTCGAGGCCGGCGTCCTTCACGGCCATGTCCGCCGCGGCGAGCGCGAACTGGATGAAGCGGTCGTTCCGACGCGCCTCCTTGCGATCCATGAACTTCGCCGGATCGAACCCCTTCACCTCGCCCGCGATGCGGGTCGGGAAGCTCGAGGCGTCGAAGAGCGTGATGGGCGCGATGCCGCTCTTGCCGGCGACGAGCGCGCTCCACGACTCCTCCACCCCGATGCCGACGGGCGAGACGAGCCCGAGCCCGGTGACGACGACACGGCGCCTGCTCATGCGGTTCACCTCGAGACGAGACGACGGGAGCACGGGACGGCGAGGCCCCCCGCCTCGCCCCCTCCACGGCCCTGCGGGCGCAGCCCCGGACGCACCGCCCGGGGGCGCCGCCTACCTACTTCTTGTGGGTCGTGACGTAGTTGACGGCGTCCTGGACGGTCTTGATGTTCTCGGCCTCCTCGTCCGGGATCTCGACCTCGAACTCCTCCTCCATCGCCATGACGAGCTCGACGATGTCGAGGGAGTCCGCGCCGAGGTCCTCGATGAACGACGAGGCGGGCTTGATCTCCTCCTCGCCCACGCCCAGCTGGTCCGCGATGATGTTCTTCACCTTCTGCTCGATCGTTGCCGACATGGTGTCTCCTCCGTGTGGGTGGTGCGTCCGCCGCCGTGGAGCCGCGGCTACATGTACATCCCGCCGTTGACCCGCAGGACCTCGCCGGTCACGTACGATGCCTGATCGCTCGCGAGGAACGCCACCGCGTTCGCGACGTCCTCCGCCCCGCCGAGCCGCGCGAGGGGGATCAGCTCCTTCATCTTCGCCTTCGCGGCCTCCGGGAGGCCGGCGGTCATGTCCGTGTCGATGTACCCCGGCGCCACCGCGTTCACGCGGATGTTGCGCGACGCGAGCTCCCGCGCGACCGACTTGGTGAGGCCGATCTGGCCCGCCTTGGCGGCGGAGTAGGCCGCCTGCCCGGCGTTGCCCATCTCGCCGACCACCGAGGTGAGGTTGACGATCGCGCCGCGCCGCGCCTTCATCATCGGGCGCGTCGCCGCGCGGATGAGGTTGAAGGTGCCGGTGAGGTTCACCTGGAGCTGGCGGTTCCAGTCCTCGTCCTTGAGCCGCATGACGAGCTGGTCCACCGCGATGCCGGCGTTGTTCACGAGGACGTCGAGCGCGCCGAGGTCCGCGATCACGGCCTCGACGGCGGCGTTGCAGGCGGCGGGGTCGGCCACGTCGAAGCGGTACAGCTTCGCCTTCGGCGCGCCCGCCTCGAGGACGAGCTTCAGCGCCTCCTGCGCGGCGGCCTCGTTCCCGGCGTAGTTCAGCGCCACGCTCGCGCCGCCCCGGGCGAGGGCGACGGCGATGGCGCGGCCGATGCCGCGCGAGGCGCCGGTGACGAGGGCGGTCTTCCCCTTGAAGTCGTAGGTCATGCCGTCTCCCATCAGGCCTTCAGCGCCGCGAGGGTCTTCTCGAGCGAGGCGCGGTCCTCCACGTTCCACACCTCGACGGACTTGTCGATGCGCTTCGCGAGGCCGGAGAGCACCTTCCCCGGGCCCACCTCGACCATGCGCGTCACGCCCTGCCGGACGAGCTCCTGGACGCACTCGATCCAGCGCACCGGCGAGGTGACCTGCTCGACGAGGAGCGGGACGATCCGCGCGGCGTCGGCGTTCGCCTTCGCCTCGACGTTCGTGACGATCGGGCGCAGCGGCGCGCGCCAGGCGATGCCCTGGAGCACCGGCTGGAGGCGGGGCTTCACGGGGGCCATGAGCGCGCAGTGGAAGGGGGCGGACACCGGGAGCGGCAGGACGCGCTTCGCCCCCGCCTCCTTGAGCCGCACGCCGGCCCGCTCGACCGCGCCCGCGGCGCCGGCGATCACGGTCTGGGCGGGCTCGTTGTAGTTCGCGGGAGAGACCACCTCGCCGGTCTCGGCCTCGACGGCGGCGCAGAGCTCCCGCACCTTCGCGGGGTCGAGGCCCAGGACGGCGCTCATCGCGCCCTTCCCCTGCGGCACCGCCTCCTGCATGAAGGTGCCGCGCGCCCGGACCGCCTTCGCCGCCTCGGCCGCGCCGCAGGCGCCCGCCGCGACGAGCGCGGAGTACTCCCCGAGGGAGTGCCCCGCGACGAGGTCGGGGACGACGCCCTGGTGCGCGAGCACCGCCGCCGCCGCCGCCGAGACGGTCAGGATCGACGGCTGGGTGTTGGCGGTGAGCTTGAGCTTCTCCTCCGGCCCCTCGAAGCACAGCGCGGAGAGCGCCTCGCCGAGCGCCGCGTCCACCTCGGCGAACACGGCGCGCGCCTCGGGGAAGGCGTCGTGGAGGTCCTTGCCCATCCCGACCGCCTGCGAGCCCTGGCCGGGGAAGATGAACGCGAGCTTGCCCATGTCGTCTCCGCCCTCGCCCCTCACCAGCGCAGGACGCCGGCGCCCCAGGCCATGCCGCCGCCGATGGCCATCATGAGGATCGTGTCGCCGGGCTGGAACCAGCCGGCGCGGTTCGCCTCGTCGAGGGTCATCGGGAGGCTGGCCGCGGAGGTGTTCCCGTACTTCTCGAGGTTCATCCAGCACTTCGTCGCCGGGATCTCGAGGCGGTTGAGCGTCGCGTCCAGGATCCGCTTGTTCGCCTGGTGCGCGATCACGTACTTCACGTCGCCGGGCGTCAGCTTCTCTGCGGCGAGCACGTCGCGGCAGGTCTCCTCGAGGGCGCGCACGGCGATCTTGAAGACCTCGCGCCCGTTCATCTTCACGAAGTGCGACTTCTCGCGGACCACCTTCTCCGAGATGGGGTCCTTCGACCCGCCGCCCGGCTGGAGCAGGATCGAGACGTGCGACCCGTCGGCGTGCAGGCGGGCCTGGAGGAGGCCGCGCCGCGGATCGTCGGTGGGCCGGAGCACCATCGCGCCGGCGCCGTCGCCGAAGAGGATGCAGGTGTTCCGGTCGGTCCAGTCGGTGATGCGGGTGAGCGCGTCGGCGCCGAGGACGAGGGCGTTCTTCACCGCCCCGGAGACGATGAAGCGGTCGGCCACCGCGAGCGCGTAGATGGAGCCGGCGCAGGCCGCGGAGACGTCGAAGGCGAAGGCCTTCTTGTTGCCGAGCTTGCCCTGCAGCACGGTGGCGAGGGACGGGAACGGGTAGTCCGGCGTGACCGTGCCGCAGACGATCATCTCGACGTCCTTCGGGTCGAGCTTCGCCTGCTCGAGCGCGCGGGTCGCCGCGCGCAGGGCGAGGTCGGAGGTGCCCTCCCCCGCCGCGATCATCCGCCGCTCCTTGATGCCGGTCCGCTCCTGGATCCACTGGTCGTTGGTCTCGACCAGCTTCTCGAGGTCGGCGTTCGTGACGACCTTGTCGGGCGCGAACGACCCGGTACCGGCGATGAGCGAGCGCATCAGGATCCTCGGGGTCAGGCGTCGCCCGGCGTGGCGCGCGACGCGGTGGTGGGGGGGATCGCGGCGGCCTCGGCGGCCGCCAGCAGGGCCTCGGAGGGGGCCACGGCCTGCGCGATCTCCTCGGTGAAGTGGCTGCGGGCCGCCTCGCCCGCGCGCCGGATCGAGTTCTCGATGGCGAGCGCGTCGGAGCTGCCGTGGCTGATGTAGCCGACGCCGTTCACGCCGATGAGCGGCGCGCCCCCCACCTCGCGCCAGTCCATCCGGCGCTTCATGGCCTCGAGGGCGGGCCTGGCGAGGAGCCCGCCGACCTTGGCGCGGGGCGAGCTATGGAACGCCCGCTTCAGGAGCTCGCCGAAGACCTTGGCGGTGCCCTCCATCGCCTTCAGGGCGACGTTGCCGGTGAAGCCGTCGGTCACGAGGACGTCGAACTCGCCGGTGAGGAGATCGCGCCCCTCGCAGTAGCCCACGAAGTCGATCGTCGAGCGGCGCAGCGCGGCGGCGGCGGCGCGGGTGAGGTCGGTGCCCTTCGAGTCCTCCTCGCCGTTCGCGAGGATGGCGACCCGCGGGCGGGCGACGCCGAGGACGCGGCGCGCCCAGACCTCGCCCATGAGCCCGAACTGGACCAGGTGGATCGGCTTCGCGTCCACCACCGCGCCCATGTCGAGCATGATGGAGGCGCCCTTCAGCGTGGGCAGCGGGGTGACGAGGGCGGGGCGCTCGACGCCGGCGGGCCGGCCGAGCACGAAGATGGCGCCCGCCATGACCGCCCCGGAGTTGCCGGCGGACACCATCGCGCACGCCCGCCCCGAGGCGACGAGCTCGAAGCAGACGCGGATGGAGTTGTCCTTCTTGCGGCGCATCGCCTGGCCCGGGTGGTCGTCCATCTCGACCCACTCGGTGGCGTTGTGCAGCTCGATGGGGAGCGACGGCGAGGCGCCGCAGCGCGCGAGCTCGTCGCGCACGCGCGCCTCGGGGCCGACCAGGATGACCGGGTACCCCTTGCGCGCTGCGTCAACGACACCCTGCACGATCGCGCCGGGGGCGTGATCTCCCCCCATCGCATCGACGGCGACGGGCGCGACCTTCTCGATCATCGGGGCTTACTTCGCCTCGGTGATCTGCTCGCCCTTGTACGTGCCGCAGGACGGGCACGCGCGGTGCGCGACGACCGGCTCCTTGCACTTCGGGCACCGCGTCACGTTCACCGGCTTCAGCTTGAAGTTCGACGCGCGGCGGCGATCGCGGCGCGTGCTGCTGGTCCTCTTCTTCGGCAGACCCACGGGTTGCTCCTTTGCTCGGCTCGGTACGGCCGCTTAAAGCTTCACGTTCTTCAGCCCCGCCCAGCGCGGGTCCGGAACGTGGCGATCGCAGCCGCACTCGCGATCGTTGAGGTTGGCCCCGCACACGGGGCAGAGTCCCTTGCAGGCGTCGGCGCAGACCGGGTACTGCGGCAGCGCGAGGAGGACCTGCTCGCGGACGATCGGGTCGAGGTCGATGACCTTCCCCGAGTACGTGTCCTCCTCCGCCGCGTGGGTCGCGAAGCTCCCGCCCACCACGCCCTTGTTCGGGTCCTTCTCGTCGCGCGCGCCGTCCTCGTACTCGTCGGCGGGGACGAGCGTGAGCTCGAACTCGACCGGCACGTCGAGCTTCACCGGCACGAGGCAGCGGCCGCACGCCGCCTGCAGCTCCGCCTTCGCGGTCGCCTCGACGCACACGCGGCGCTCCACCTTCTCCAGGTGGGCGTCCACGTGCGCAGGACCCCGCGCGCGGTACCCGGCCGCATCGCCGGCGACCATCTCGTCGAGCTGCTCGCGGCTCACGTCCCAGGCCCGTCGGAGTCCGGACTCCTTGATTTCGTCAATATTGACGCGCATTTATGCCGCTTCCGGCGGCGCGAAAAGGGGCCTCATTATAGGGGGCGATCCCGGGAAGTCAAGGCGCGGTGGGGCGGCGCGCCGCACCCCGCCCTCCGCGCCCGGTCATGTGGGGCCCTCGTATGTAACCTGCCGGAATCCCCCGGGCAGGCTCGGTTCACGCGGACGCGCGAGCGGCCGCCCGCCGGCTACGGCTTCACGAGCCCGCGCGCCACCGCGAGGAGCGCCGCCTCCGCCTTCGTGGAGACGTCCATCTTCTCGTAGATGCGCTTCACGTAGGTCTGGACCGTGCCCTCGGCGATGCCGAGCGCCTGCGCGACGTCCGCGTAGGTGTGGCCGTGCACGAGGAGCTGCAGCACCTCGAGCTCGCGCTTCGACAGCGCCGGGCCGTCCTTCGCCCGCTGGTCCGGCGGATCGCCCCGCAGCTCCTGGAGCAGCACCTTCGCCGCGCGCGGGCTGATCGGCGCGGCCTCGCCCGAGAGGACCTCCTCGATCGACCGGGCCAGCTCGCTCGCGTGGAACGGCTTCAGGATGTAGCCGGAGGCGCCCGCGCGCATCGCGCCGAGCACGCGCGCCGGGATGTCGACGGCGGTGAGGGCGATGCACGCCGTCTTCGGCAGCTCGCGGCGGATCGCGGCGATGACGTCCTCGCCGCTCATCCTCGGCAGGCCGAGGTCGATGAGGGCGACGTCCGGCCGCTCGCGGCGCGCGAGCGAGACGCCGTCCTCGCCGGTGCTGGCCGTGCCGCACACCTCGAAGCCGTTGCTCGACAGGACCTGGACGATGAGCTTCGCGACTGCCTCATCGTCCTCGACCGCGATCGCCCGGATTGCCATCGAGTCCACCCCTGGAGCGCGTGCTGGCAAGCTCGTAGCAGTAGCAGCCCCTACCCTCGAGGGTCAAGGCGCCGCGTACCACGCGGAAGGGACTGGCATGCCTCCTCTCACCCACCGGCAACCACATGGAACACCGCGTGGAAACGTGGAAAACTGCCGACCGCCCGCTCGGAGTCTCATCCGACCCGGGGGAGGAACTCCATGCGCACGCCCAGGCTCTCTCCGCTCGTCTCCGCCGTCCTGCTCGCCGGCGCGCTCGCCCTCGCCTGCTCGAGCCCGGACGAGTCGCCGGCCCAACCCCAGTGCACGCTCGGGCAGCTGGGCGACGCCTGCGGCGCGCCCGCGGAGTGTTGCTCGGGCAACTGCCAGAACCAGACCTGCGTCGAGCCGCCCGGCGAGTGCGGCGCGCTCGACGCCGCGTGCGGACACCCGTACGAGTGCTGCCTCGGCGCCTGTGACAGCGTGAAGTGCGTCGATCCGAATGGTGGGTGCGGCGACGTCGGCGCGTCCTGCGACGAGAACACGGACTGCTGTGCGGGCGTCTGCGGCGGGACCATCGGGTCGCAGACCTGCCGGGAGCCCGACACCCTCTGCGTGCCCCTCGGGGACACCTGCGCCGCGACCTCGGAGTGCTGCGACAACAACACCTGCGACGGCACGACCTCCAAGTGCGTCGTGCCCGCCGGGCCCACGTGCAAGGAGACGGGCTCGTGCACCGCCGACTCGCAGTGCTGCTCCGACGTCTGCGGCACGGGCGGCTGCGCGCCCACCGGGAAGGTGTGCGAGTACGCCGGGCACGCCTGCACCACCGCCTCGGACTGCTGCTCACAGAACTGCCCCAACGCAGGCACGCCCGGCGCGACCTGCTCCTCGGTGGCTTGCCGCCAGGCCACCGAGTCGTGCTCGGACGACTCGCAGTGCTGCTCGCTCCTCTGCGGCTTCGGCGGCGTCTGCGACCCGCTCCCGTCCGGCTCGACCGGCGCCACCTGCAAGACGCTCGGCGAGGCGTGCACGCTCGGCACGGACTGCTGCTCGACGAACTGCCAGAGCGGGACCTGCAAGCCGAGCGCGTCCTGCAACGCGTCCGGCGACGTCTGCGTCCGGACCGAGGACTGCTGCTCCGGCATCTGCGCGCAGTCCGCCGCGGGCCAGCCGGGCCGGTGCGAGGACGCATCGGGCGGCTGCGGCCTCGACGGCTACCCGTGCAGCGCCGACTCGAACTGCTGCACGAAGCAGTGCGCCGACCTCGGCACCGGGGCGAAGGTCTGCAAGATGTCCGGCGGCTGCCGCATGACGGGCAACTACTGCGACTCGACCGCGTCGTGCTGCGGCGGCGTGAACCCGACCGATCCCTCGCTGGCGAACGAGTACGGCGTGTTCTGCGACGGGCCCGGGGGGGAGCACCCCGGCGCGCCGGAGTGGGACACGAGGAGCCAGGACGACCGCACGTGCTCGGGCGGCCAGTCGTGCAACCCGCCGGGCAACATCTGCGGCTACAAGGCCTCGCAGAACTGCTGCCACACCGGCACCGGGAGCGGCTCGCAGGTCTGCCGCTTCGACTCGAACGGCATCCAGCGCTGCTTCGGCGGCCAGGCGGACCCCGTGACCTGCGTGGAGACGCCGGGGAACCCCTGCTGCACCCGCGGCTGGGACGGAGCCGATCCCGACTGCTGCATCCAGGTCGGCGACATCTGCGACTTCACCGATCAGTGCTGCGGCAACGCGCCGTGCGTGAAGGACGCGCAGGGGATCCCCCGCTGCGCGCCGAACTCCTGCCTCCCGCAGGGCGCCACCTGCTCGGTCGGGGGGACGCCGTCCTGCTGTGAAGGCACCACGTGCCAGGACATCCCCGAGGTGGGCTGGGCCTGCGCCACCGCGATCGGCCCCTGCGCCCTCGAGGGCCAGACCTGCAACGGCTCGACCCCCTGCTGCTTCGGCGCGTGCAACGGCGGCGCCTGCGGCTCCCCCTGCGCGAACGACGGGGCGACCTGCACCACCAACGCGAACTGCTGCGGCGGCAGGTGCGACGGCACGCACTGCGTCTCGTGCATGCCCGCCGAGGGCACGTGCACCCAGACGGCCGACTGCTGCGCCGGGCTCACCTGCGACATCCCCGCGGGCTCGACCAGCGGCACCTGCACGGGCGGCGTCGTCCCGCCGACCTGCGCCGAGACGTCACAGTCGTGCCTCACCCTGCCCTGCTGCAACGCGCCGACGGACAACCTGCGACGCGGGCGTCTGCACGCCGCCGCCGGTCTGCTCCGAGAACGGCCAGCTCTGCACCTCCGGCGGCGGCGAGTGCTGCGCGCCGCTGGGCTGCTACACGGTCGACAGCTTCGAGCAGCGGCAGACCTGCACGCCCGGGTCGGTGAACTGCTTCTGCGACACGGATACGGCATGCGCCCCGATGGACGCGGCCTGCTCCACGCTCGTCACGTGCTGCGGCGGCTACTGCGCCCAGAACGGCGGGACGGCGACCTGCACGTCCACCGACCCGGCGCAGTGCACCTGCAAGCCGGTCGGCTAGGCCGGGGCGCCAGGTCCTGGAAGCGAGCGACGGCCGCCCGCGGGCACGCGGGCGGCCGTTCCGTCTCACAGCCGCGCTCGGTGGGTGTGAAGCCCCGACCCCGACCCCGACCCCGACCTCGAGCCCGAGTCCGTGGGCGCGTTCCGGCGGCCCCGGCGGCGGGAGCGCGCCGGGGCGCTGGCGCTCGCCGGCCCCTACGCCTTCTCGTCGCCGGCGTCCGACTCCTTGCCCTCGAAGCCGATGTGCGGGGCGATCTCGTCGTGCTCGCCGACGCCCTGGAGGTCGAGGACGATGGCGAGCAGGTAGAGGGCGAGCGAGAGCGTGCCGAAGAGCTGCCCGAGGCTCATCGCGAGGACGAGCAGGATGGGCTTCGGGTAGACGATGCCCATCACCATGAGCCCGAGCGAGACGAGCGTCGTGATGGTGGAGATGAGGACGAGCCTGCGGATCGTGAGCTTCGAGATCACGGCTGCTCCTCCTTCGCGGCGGTCGCGGCCGGGGGCCGGCCGCTGCCGCCATGGGCGAACGCGCGCGGGTGGACCTTGTCGCCGGTGTGGCAGTCCACGCACCTCGCGTCGCCCTTGCGGATGTCCTCCAGCATGCCGCCGTGCTCGTCGACCGCGAGCCAGCGGGGCCCGGTGGTCGAGTGGCAGCGCGTGCACATGGTGTTCTGGAAGGGCTTGTACATGTGGATGGGCTTGCCGCCCTCGCCGTACGGACCGGTGTTGGCGTACTCGGTCACGTAGTAGAAGAGGTGCTTGAGCCCGTTGACCTTGGTGGTCATCGCGCCGAACAGCTGGTAGTCGGCGTGGCAGGTGTAGCAGCTCTCCTCGCCGAAGCTGTGGTTGCGGCTGTGGACCGCCGCGAGGCTCGTCGAGGCGGGGTCGGCCGCGTCCTCGGTGTACGGCAGCATGACGTGGCAGGAGCCGCAGAACTCGCGCTTCAGCGTGTACTCGAACCCGGCGATGTTGCCGGTGAGCGCCACGCCGAGCGGCATGATGCCGAGCCCGAAGAGGAGCAGGACCTTCGTCATCCGGCCGAGGGGTGGGCGCCGGGCGAGGTACCAGACGAGGATGAGGATCGAGATGACGGACGCCACCAGCGCCGTCGCCTTGAGCAGCTGCTCGAGCGTGTGGATTTGGAACACGGTCCGCGGTTGCTAGCATGTCGGGGGTCAAGGGTTCAACCCCATACTGCGACGACATGCCGCAGGCTCCGCGAGCTGCCGCGGGCGCGATGTCAGGCGGCTGCCCGCCGCAGATCCGCGAAGCTCCTTGCCTTCCCGGGAGCCCTGCACTAGAACCTGCGCCCTAAAGCGCGGTTAGCTCAGATGGATAGAGCGTCGGCCTCCGGAGCCGAAGGCCACAGGTTCGAATCCTGTACCGCGCGCCACCTCACAGGCCGGGATCTCCGAGCGTTCAGCGACGGGGTCCCGGCCTTCGTCTTGGTGCGGTCGGGCTGCTGTACCAAGGATGAGCCCCGACGCACGCCGACGAGCTATGCGGCGGATCGAGGGAGCCGCTCCCTGGCGGCGCGCTCGCGGAGCTGGTTGAAATGTAGCCACGATGTGGCTACGTTCCCGTTCATGCGCAAGGACGCCGTCTACCGTATGCGGGTCCCGAAGAAGACCCTCTCCGCCATCAAGCGGGTCGCCGCCGCCAAGGGCGAGGACGCGTCGGAGTGGGGACGCGCCATCATCGAGGCGGAGCTGCGCCGCGACGTCGCCGCGCTGCAGCTGCGCGACCAGCTCGCGGCCGCGAAGCCGGCGAGCCTGACCGAGGACGAGGCGATGGCGCTCGTCGACGAGGCGAAGCGGGCGACGAGAAGCCGGTGATCCGTGCGGTCCTCGACTGCAACGTAGTGGTGACCGCAGCGCTCTCCGAGGGCAAGTGCGCCGAGCTCCTGCGGCGCGCGCGACTCCGGAACGGCTTCGAGCTGGTTTGGTCCCCGCCGATCGTGGCCGAGTGCCTGCGCGTGATCGCGTACCCGAAGCTGGCGGGGAAGTTCCGAACCGATCCCCGCCTCCTCGTCGAGCGTGCGATGGACAGCGCGCACATCGTCGCGACCGAGCTCCTGCCCACGATCGACGTCGTGAAGTCAGACCCCTCGGACAACGTGTACCTCGCGACCGCGCTCGCCGGTGGCGCGCGCTGGGTCGTGACGGGCAACACCCGACACCTCACGCCCCTCGACGGGTACGCCGGGCTCAAGATCGCGGTCCCGGCCGTGTTCCTGGCCGAGCTCGACGCCCACACGTGAGGCTCGCGTCCGCGCGAAGGGCCCGTCGCCCCGGCGTCGTCCGCCGGGCGCCGGGCCCCTCGTCTTCCGATCCTGGGCGCGGGCTAGCGCGAGAGCACGCCCGAGACGGCGCGCGTCATGTTCACGTTCAGCTTCCGGGCGATCTTGCGCCAGTCGATGCTCGAGCTGACGCCGTCGGCCTGCGCGAGCAGCACCCTGCCGTTGGACGTGCGCAGCTCGTACGAGATGTCGAGCCCGGCGGAGCCGGCGCCGAAGCCGACGAACATGCGCGCCGCCTTGCTGCCCGGGTTGTAGCGGACGAGCTTCACGGCGAGGACGTAGCTGTCCTCGCCCGGGGGGGCGTGGTTCGGGGAGGCGACGATGCCGGCGGCGAACCCGGCGGAGCCGAGGACGTTGACGAGGTCGCGCTCCATCCAGTCGCCGATCTGCTGCTGCGCGTTGGCCTGCCCATCCCGGGCGTCCGGGGCGATGGCGCGGTCGAGCACGACCGCCACCCGCGTGCCGGGGGCGACGCGGGCGCGCGGGACGCCCCGGCATCCGAGGACGGTGGTGGCGGCGACGGCGAGGACCAGCGCGAACGAGCGATTCATGAACCCTCCCTGCGAAAGTGTGAGGTGCCAGCGTGAGGCGCCGGTGTGGGACACCGGTCCGGGGTACCACGAAAGCACGACGGAACGGTGAGTGGAAGCCCCATGCGCATGGTATACGGAGCGTGAACTCGGTGGCCGCCGCCGCCCGGGCCCGGCGCCTCGCCCGCGGGCGGGAGCCCCGGTCAGCCGATCTTCTGGTACCTGGCCTTCGGCGCGCCGCAGATCGGGCACTTGTCCGGGGGGACGCCGAACTCGACGTCGCCGCACACCGGGCAGAGGTAGACCTCCATCTGCGAGAGGTCCTTGCCGGCCTGGAGCGCCGCGAGCGCCTGCTGGAAGAGCCCCGCGTGCACCTTCTCCGCGCGATTCGCGAAGTCGAGCATCGTCCGCGCCTTGTGCCCCTCGGCCTTCGCCTGCTCCACCATGGGCGGGTACATCTCGGTGAACTCGTAGGTCTCGCCCTTCACGGCGGCCTTCAGGTTGTCGAGCGTCGAGCCGACGCCTCCCATGTTCGCGAGGTGGGCGTGGGCGTGGAGCGTCTCGGCCTCGGCGGCGGCGCGGAAGAGCTTCGCGATCTGGGCGTAGCCCTCCTTCTCCGCCTGGCGGGCGAAGGCGAGGTACTTGCGGTTGGCCTGGCTCTCGCCCGCGAAGGCGGTGGCGAGGTTCTCCTGGGTGGTGGGCATGGCTCCTCCGGAACGGGGTCCGGAGCAGATACCACGATCGGCTCCCGGGAGGCCTCCGTCAGGCGACCTCGGCGCTCGGCCTCGCCTCGTTCGCGGCGGCGAGCGTGAGCGCCCCCTCCCGCTGGAGGTCGGCGGCCCGGCCGCGACGGGCGACGAGGTAGTACAGCACCGGCACGGCGTAGCGCGAGAGGAGCGTCGCCGCGACGGCCCCCGAGATGAGCGCGATGGCGAGCCCCTGGAAGATCGGATCCGCGAGCATCACGGCGCTGCCGACGATGACCGCGGCCGCGGTGAGGAGCATCGGCCGGAAGCGCACCACCACCGCCTCCTCCACCGCCGCGGCGAGCGGCATGCCCTCGCGCAGCTTCAGCTCGGCGAAGTCCACGAGGATGATGCTGTTTCGCACCACGATGCCGGCGCCGGCGATGAAGCCGATCATGCTCGTCGCCGTGAAGAAGGAGCCTGCGAGGGCGTGGGCCGGCAGGATCCCCACGAGCGAGAGCGGGATGGGCACGAGGATGACGAGCGGCATCGAGAAGCTCTGGAACCAGCCCACCATGAGCACGTAGATGAGGACGAGCACCGCCGCGAAGGCGAGCCCGAGGTCCCGGAACACCTCGAGCGTGATGTGCCACTCGCCGTCCCACTTGAGGGCGGCGTGCTCGGTCGTCTCGGGGTGCGAGAGGCCGTGGCGGGCCACGACCTCGCCGCCGTCGCCGCGGAGGCCCTCGAGCTTCTTCTCGAGCGCCCGGATCGCGTAGAGCGGGCTCTCGATCTCCTTCGCCAGCTCGGCGGTGACGTACGAGACCGATTTCAGGTTCTTGTGCTGGATGTCCCGCGCGACCCGCGTCGCCTCCGGGCGCACCAGCTCGGAGAGCGGGACCGGCCCGCGCGCGCCGGGCACGGCGAGGGAGAGGAGCTGATCGAGCCGCGCCCGGTGCCCGGCGTCGAGCTGCAGCACGAGCGGGACCTGGCCGGGGCCGCGGCCGACGTGGAACGACCCGAGCTCCGCCCCGCCCCCCGCCGCGGCGAGCGTCTGCACCACCGCGTCCACCTGGACGCCGTGCAGGGCGGCCTTCTCGCGGTCGACGGCGAGCGCGAGCTTGGGGGCGGTGTCGTTCAGGGTGGAGTCGACGTCCACCACGCCGGGGACCGTGCGGAACGCCTCGCGCACCTCGCCCGCGATCCGGTCCCGCTCGGCCTGCGTCGGCCCGTAGATCTCGGCCACGAGCGTGGCGAGCACCGGCGGCCCCGGCGGGATCTCGACCACCTTCAGCCGCGCGCCGCTGCCCGCCGCGAGCCGCTCGATCTCCGGCCGCAGCCGCACCGCGAGCTGGTGGCTCGAGGCGTCGCGGTCGCCCTTGGGCAGGAGGTTGACCTGGAGGTCGACCTGCTCCGGCGCGTCGCGGAAGAACGAGTGGCGGACCATGCCGACGAAGGTGAACGGGGCGGCGACGCCGGAGTGCACCTGGACGTCCTTCACCTCCGCCTCCTCGAGGAGACGGCGCGCCACCCGCTGGCCGAGGGCGAGCGCCTCCTCCCGCGCCGTGCCGGCCGGCAGGTCGAGCTGCACCTGCAGCTCGCTCTTGTCGTCGAACGGCAGCATCTTCACCTTCACGACGCCGGCGCCGAGGAGCGCCACCGCGCCGGCGAGCAGGACCACGACGCCCGCGGCGAACGCGAGGCGCACCTTCATCGAGCCGAGCAGCGCCCGCGTGACGCGCCGGTCGAGGCGGGCGACGCGCCCGTCGGGGCCGCTCTCGGGGTGCGCGTCCGGCTGGTCCCGCTCCGGCTCGGGGGCGTCGCGCTCGGGATCCGACGGGTGGAGGCCGCTGCCGTCCAGCTCGGGCAGGTGCGCCTCCTTCCTGAAGGCGAGCAGGGCCGCCCAGGGCGACACCACGAAGGCGATGACGAGCGAGAAGATCATCGCGAGGCTCGCCCCGACGGGGATGGGGCGCATGTACGGTCCCATGAGCCCGCGCACCATCGCCATGGGCAGGATGGCCGCGATCACCGCGACGGTCGCGAGGATGGTGGGGTTCCCGACCTCGTCCACGGCGTCGAGCACGACGCGCGCGAAGCTCCGCTTCGGGCCGGGGAGGTAGAGGTGGCGGTGGATGTTCTCGACCACCACGATGGCGTCGTCGACGAGGATGCCGATCGAGAAGATGAGCGCGAAGAGCGTGACGCGGTTCAGCGTGTAGCCGTTCAGGTAGGTGAGCAGGAGCGTCAGCGCGAGCGTCACCGGCACGGCGACCCCCACCACCACCGCGGACCGCCAGCCCATGGCGAGGAGGATGAGCGCGATGACGGAGAGCGTCGCGATGACGAGGTGCTCGATGAGCTCGCTCGACTTCTCCCCCGCGGTCGCGCCGTAGTCGCGGGTCACCGTCACGGCGACGGCGCCGGGGACGAGGCGGCCGCGCAGGTCCTGGACCTTGTCGAGCACGCGCCCGGCGAGCGCCGTCGCGTTCGTGCCGGGGCGCTTCGCGACGGTGATGGAGACGGCCTGCTGGAAGCCGGGCTGGCCGCGCGCCGCCGTGAGGATCACCGCCGGATCCGGCTCGGGGCCGTCGGTGACCCGCGCGACGTCCTCGAGGTAGAGGGGGCGGCCGTCCCGCACCGCCACGACCACGTTCCCGAGCTCGCCCGCCGAGCGGACGAGGCCGACCGCCTCGAGCTCGACGCGCCGCCCGTCCTCCACGAGCGCGCCGGCCGGGAGCTGCGCCTGCGCGGCCTGCACCGACCGCGTGATCTCCCCGATCGAGACCCCCAGGGCCCGCAGCCGGTCGGGATCGGGCTCGACGCGCACCGTGCGCCGCGCGCCGCCGAGCACGGTCACGTTCGCGGTGCGCGGGATGTCGGCGATCTCGCGGGCCACCTCGTCGGCGAGCTTGCGCAGCTCGCCGGCGGGCAGCTCCTCGGCGGCGTGGAGCGTGAGGGTGAGGAACGGGACGTCGTCGATGGTGAGCGCCCGCACCACCGGGCGCAGCGCGCCGGGCGGGAGCAGCTCGGGGTGGGCGGCGATCTCCTGGTGGACCTTGACGAGCGACGGCTCGAGCGGCTCGTTCACCTTGAACCGCACGGTGATGAGCGCCGCGCCCGGACGGCTCGCGCTGTAGAGGTACTCCACCCCGGGGATGCCCCACAGCCGCCGCTCGGCGGGCGTCGTGACGAGCGTCTCGACCTCGCTCGGCGAGGCGCCGGGCATCGGGACGAGGATGTCCACCATGGGCACGACGATCTGCGGCTCCTCCTCCCGCGGGGTGAGCGCGACCGCGACGAGCCCGAGCAGCATCGAGCCGAGGACGATGACCGGCGTGAGCTTCGAGCGGAGGAACGGCCGCGCGAGCCGGCCGGCGGCCCCGAGCCTCGCGTCAGCGCGCATCGATCACCTCGACCGCCTGGCCGTCGCGGAGCGATCCCGGGGCGTCGATCACGGCCTCGGTGGACCTCAGCCCGGCGCGGACCGGCACGTGGTCGCCCACGGGCTCCCCCGCGGAGATCCACCTCAGCTCGGCCTTCCCGGAGGCCGCGACGAACACGCCGGTCAGGTCGCCGCGCTCGACGAGCGCGCTCCGCGGCACCCACACGCTCCCCGGCGCGGAGCCGTCCCCGGGCACCTCGAGGCGCGCGAAGGCGCCGGTGCGCAGCTCGCCCGGCGGCGAGAGGAGCCGCGCCCGGAGGCCGCGCCGGTGCGAGAGGGGGTCGCCGCCGGGGGTGAGCGCCACGATGCGGGCGCGCCCCTCGACGCCGCCCGCCTGCACGCGCAGCTCCTTCCCGAGGGCGAGCCCCCGGGCCTCGGACTCGGAGACGCTCGCGACGAGCTCCAGCCCCCCGCCCACCAGCTCGAGGAGCGGCTGGCCGGGGCCGACGAGGTCGCCGGGATCGATCCGGCGCGCCTGCACCGTCCCCGCCCACGGGGCGCGGATCTCGGCGTGCGCGAGCTGCGCCCGCGCGCCGGCCACCGCGGCCTCCGCCTGCGCCCGCTGCGACACCGCGCCGTCGAGCTCGCTGGGCGTGGCGGCCCGCTCCTTCGCGAGCGCGGTGATGCGCCGCTCGTGGGCCGCGGCGCCGGCGAGGGCCGCGCGCGCCGCGTCGAGCCCGCCGCGGAGATCGTCGTCGGAGAGCGACACGAGGAGCTGGCCGCTGGAGACCGCCTCGCCCTCGCGCACGTGGACCGCCTTCACGGTCGCGGAGTGGCGGGTGGAGACGGTGGCGCGGCGCGCGGCGAGCACGTTCGCCGCGACCCAGCGCCCGGCGCTGGCGGGGCCGCCGGAGACGAGGCGGACGCGCGCGGCCGGCGGCGGCACGGCGGCTGCCTCACGGGCGAGGACGGGGGCGGCGAGCGCGAGGAGGAGCGCGGCGGCCGAGACGGCGACGGTCTTCTTCATGGGGTCAGTCCTTCCACGGGAGTGCCGAGGGCGAGGGCGAGCCGGGCGCGAGAGACGCGCGCCTCGAGCCGGCCGGCGAGGAGGAGGGCGCGGGCGCCGGCGAGGCCGGTCTCCGCGTCGAGGACGTCGGTGAGCGGGACGAGGCCCTGGCGGTGGCGGGCGAGGCGCAGCGTGCGGGCCGCCTCGGAGGCGGCGACCGCCTCGAGCGCGGAGCGCACGCGCGTGTCGGCGGTCTCCACCGCGCGGCGGGCCTCCTCGCCGTCGCGCCCCGCCTCGCGCACCTGCCAGCCGAGCGCCGCCTCGGCGGCCCGGGCGCGGGCCTTCGCGGCGCGGAGCCGCCTCGCGTCGGGGACGGAGAGCTGCCAGCGGGCGACGAGCCCCACGGCGTACCAGGAGGTGCCCTCGTCGAGCTCCGGCGTGCGGAACGTCTCGACGGACGCCTGCGCGCCGACCTCGGGCAGGAGGCTCCCACGGGCGGCGGCGACGCCGGCCCGCGCCGCGTCGCGCCTCGCGCGGGCCGCCGCGACGTCGGGGCGCTCGACCGCCGCGGCGACGGGCGGCGGGGCGGCGCCGTCCGCGACCGGCGTCGCGAGCCGGGCGCCGGCGGCGTCGTCCCCGGCGAGGAGCACGAGCGTGGAGCGGGCGGTCTCGAGGCGCTGGGCGGCGCTCGCGCGCTCCGCCTCGGCCTGCGCGCGGAACGCCGTGGCGCGGGCGACGTCGGAGTCGAGGGCGAGCCCCTCCCGGTTGCGGGCCTGGACGAAGCGCTCGGTCTCGCGCGCCTGGGCGAGCAGGTCGTCGGCGTGGCGCACGCCCTCCTCGGCGACCTCGCTCGCGAAGTAGGCCTCCACGACGCCGGCGGCGAGCTCCTGCGCGCGCCGCTCCTGCGAGCGCGCCTCCGCGTCGGCCTGCGCGGCGAGCGCGCGCCGGCCCGCGAGGATGCGCCCGCCCGCGAAGATGGGCTGCGTGAGCGTGACCCCCGCGCCGACGGCGGAGACGGCCGCGGGGTCGTTCAGGCGCGCGGGGTCGAAGTCCTCGGGCGCGATGCGCCCCTGGTCGAGTCGCGCCCCGAAGGCCATCATCGGCTGGTCGGTCCGCACGCCCCGCGCGGTGAGGGCGAGGGTGGGCAGCCAGCCGGCCGCGGCGGCGTCCGCGTCGGCGCGCGCGGCCTCGACGGCGGCGGCCCCCGCCGCGAGGCCGAGGTGCCGCGACCAGGCCGCGCGGACCGCGTCTTCCAGGGTGAGGGTCCCGCCGGCGCGGGCGGAGCCGGCGACGGCGAGCGCCGCCAGGGCGAGGATCGTCCGCACGGAGGGCGAGCGCCCTCCGCCGTGAAGGGGAGGCTGTCGGGTCACGGACGGTCAGAGCCGCTGGCGCGCGGAGGGTTTCGGGGAAGCGGCGGGAATGTGGGGAGCGAGGGGGATGGGGGCGCCGGCGGCGCTCGGGGAAAAGCGTGAGCGGGCGTCGGGGCGTGATGGTCGCGGTGGGGATGGGATGGGGGCGGGGTCGGGGGCGAGGTCGGGGGCGAGGTCGGGGTCGAGGTCGGGGTCGAGGTCGAGGTCGAGGTCGGGGTCGAGGTCGAGGTCGGGGTCGAGGTCGGGGTCGGGGTCGGGGTCGGGGTCGAGGTCGGGGTCGGGGTCGGGGTCGAGGTCGGGGTCGGGGTCGGGGTCGAGGTCGAGGTCGGGGTCGAGGTCGGGGTCGAGGGTCGGGGTCGGGGTCGGGGTCGGGGTCGGGGGCGAGGTCGGGGTCGGGGTCGGGGTCGGGGTCGACTTGGCGTGAAGTCCTCCCTCTCCCCCGCCCCGCGTGGGCGACGCCGGCGCCCGCGCTCGGCGGTCTCCACCCCGTTGCGCGCCGGCCGCGCCGGAGGTACGGATGGGGTCGACCCTTTTCCCGGAGCAACGATGCCCGTGAGCAAGAAGCGCAAGAAGGACGGAAAGCCCGTGCACCGCAGCCTGCCCGTCGCGGGCGAGGAGCATCCGCACGGCCCGGACGAGAAGCCGGCCCACGGCCCGGTGCGCATGGGCAAGCCGACGAACCCGTTCGTCGCGCTGCAGCAGCAGTCGAAGCGCGGCGCCCAGCGCGGCCGCTAGCATCGATGGCCGCGCGGCGCGCGGGCTGGCACGTCTACGTGCTTCGCTGCGGCGACGGCTCGCTCTACACCGGCGCGACCAACGACCTCGCCCGCCGGGTCGAGCGGCACGCGCGCGGCAAGGGCGGGCGCTACACCCGCTCGCGCCTCCCGGTGGAGCTCGTGCACGCGGAGCGCGCCCCGGATCGCGGCGCGGCGCTTCGCCGCGAGGCGGCGCTCAAGCGGCTCACGCGGGCCGAGAAGCTCGCCGTCGTCGCCCGCCGGGCGCGGCCGCGGCTGCGGCGTTGAGCCGCGGCGGCGCGCGCCAGCGACGCGCCGGGAGTGGGCGCGCCTCGCCGCTCCCCGCACGGCGGGCCCTGCGCGCGCCGCCCCGCCCACCGCCCACCGCCCTCGGCGGGGCGAAATACGCGCGCCGGCCTGCCGTACTCCGGGCGTGCGAGCGACACGCCGTCCACCGCGGGGGAGATGGACTTCTCCGGAAGAGCGCGGAATGATCGACCTCGCTGCGGGAGGTCACATGAGGCATGCGAAGGCCATCCAGCTGCACGCGCCGTCCGCCGCCCCCGAGCTCGGGGTGATCACGTTCGTGCTCGTCGTGCTCGTCTCGAGCGCCGCCTTGCTCTGGAGCGTGCTCGGGCTCTAGGCGCGCGCGAGGGGGAGCCGGGGCTCACCGCTTCCGGCGGTCGCCCCCGGTCGCGGCGAGCTCCGGGAAGATTTGGCCGAGGATGTAGCGGGTCCCCTCGGGCGTCGGGTAGCCGTCGAGCTCGGCGCGCGGCACCCAGCGCGCGTCGGCGACCTCGGCCGGGTTCGGCGCGAGCTCGAGCGCGAGCGGGCGGCAGCGGTAGTACAGGATCACGAAGTGGTCGTTGTCCGGCCCGGGCGTGAGGTGCTCGAACACGTCCACGAGCCCGCCCACGGTCACGTCGATCCCGATCTCCTCTCGCACCTCGCGGTGCAGCGCCTCCAGGATCGGCTCGCCGAGATCGATCTTGCCGCCGGGCATCACCCAGAGCCCCTGGAACGGCGCGATGGCGCGGCGCGTGAGGAGCACGCGCTCCGCCTCGTCGACGATGACCGCGACGACGGACGTCACGACGTGCTGCTTGCGGTAGACGTGCCGGGACACCGCGCGCGAGCCTACCGCCGGGGCGCGGGCGGCGGAAGCCCGCGGCCGGCCGCCTGGCCTCGAACGCGGCGCGCCCGCCGCCCGTGCGTTCGGCACGGACCGGCGGGCGCGGCCTGCGACCCGGCTCGGACGCCTACAGGAGGCCGGGCTTGCCCTTCGACCAGCGCTCGTACTCGGTGGTGAGGAGGTCGACGTGCTCGCGCTCCTCCGCCGCCAGCTCCTTGTAGAGCTGGCGCTCCACCGAGCCCTGGGCCGTCGCGCCCACGCGCTCCTCGAAGAACTTCACGGCCCGCTTCTCGAACGCGATCGCGATGCGGAACAGGTTCGCCGGGTCCTCGGGCTTGTTCGGGATGCCCGCGTAGATCGCGGCGCGGTCCACCTTGAAGTCCTGGCTCGGCGGCGGCACCTCCGCGTGGTAGCGGCGGGACAGCGTCGCCATGTGCTCCTTCTCCATGCCGGCGAACTTCCCGAAGAGCTCCTTCAGCAGCGGGTCGCTCGTCTCCTTCGCGGCCCGCGTGTAGAAGGCCATGCCGCCGAGCTCGATCTCGAAGGCGATCCGGACCGCCTCGAGCGCGGCCGCCTCCTCGATCTTCCGCGGGTCGAGGACCGCGAGCTTGCCGCCGCACGCGGGGCACATGCCGTACGGGAAGGCGAAGCCCTCGGAGACCTTGCCGCAGGCGTCGCAGCGCCACTCGAGCGTGGCGTTCCCGCAGCAGATGTACTCCTCGTCGCCCTCGACCGGCTGGCGACACTTCGGGCACACCTTCACGGAGAGCGCCTGCGCGCCGGCGGCCGCGTGGCCGTTCGACGCGCCGCCGAGCTGCTTCATCGGCTCGAACTTCGCCACGTCCTCGGCGGTGATGGGCCACTTCTTGCCGGAGGAGAGGTAGGTCGCGATGGACTTCGCGGCGCGGCGGCCGGCGCCCATCGCGAGGATCACGGTCGCGCCGCCGGTGACGATGTCGCCGCCCGCGAACACGCCCTGGAGGTTCGTCGCCTGCGTGGACTCGGGCTTGCCGTCGTCCGCCGCGATGTTGCCCCACTTGGTGAGGCCGATGCC
Organism: uncultured delta proteobacterium; assembly: GCA_963737085.1. Classification (GTDB taxonomy): domain Bacteria; phylum Myxococcota; class Myxococcia; order Myxococcales; family Anaeromyxobacteraceae; genus Anaeromyxobacter. Next base: position 50,412 of record CAVTRR010000008.1, on the reverse strand, counting down.
GGGCGTGGACTTCGTGACGATCGGGTTCGCCTTGGTGCCGAGCGCGACGATGACGGTGTCGCAGTCGAGGTCCTTGAACTTGCCGGTGGGCATGGGCTTGCGGCGCCCCTTCTCGTCCGGGTCGCCGAGGACCATCTCCTCGACCTTCATGCCCTTCACGTTGCCGTCGGGGTCCGTGTAGATCTCCACCGGCGCGTGGAGGAAGAAGAACTCGATGCCCTCCTCCTTCGCGTGGCGGATCTCCTCGATGCGGGCCGGCGCCTCCGCCTCGGTGCGGCGGTAGACGCAGCGGACGGTCGGCGCGCCGAGCCGCTTCGCGACGCGCAGGCAGTCCATGGCGGTGTTGCCGGCGCCCACGACGGCGACGCTCTTGCCGAGGGTGATGGGCGTGTCCTTGAACGGGAAGACGTTGCCGCCCATGAGGTTCACGCGGGTGAGGAACTCGTTCGCCGAGTAGCACTGGCTCGCGTACTCGCCGGGGATCCCCATGAACGCCGGGGCGCCCGCGCCGACGCCGAGGAACACGGCGTCGTAGCCCTTCTCCTCGATGAGCTGCGGGACGGTGAAGGTCTTGCCGATGACCTTGTTGGTCTCGATCTTCACGCCCTGATCGGTGAGGTTCTTCACCTCGCGCGCGATGATGTCGCGCGGGAGGCGGAAGGGCGGGATGCCGTACTGGAGCACGCCGCCCACCACGTGGAGCGCCTCGTAGATGGTGACGTCGGCGCCGTACTTCACGAGGTCGGCCGCGGCGGAGAGGCCGGCGGGGCCGGAGCCGCAGATGGCGACCTTGCCGAGCTTCTTCGCGAAGCGCGGGGGGGCGACCGGCTTCGCCTTCGCGTTGTCGCCGACGAAGCGCTCGAGGCGGCCGATGCCGACCGACTCGACCTTCTTGCCGATCACGCACTGCGCCTCGCACTGCGACTCCTGCGGGCAGACGCGGCCGCAGATCGAGGGGAAGGCGTTCGCCTCCTTGATCACGTCGAGGGCGCCGTCGAAGTCGCGCACCGCGACGTACTTGATGAAGCGCGGGATGTCGATCGACACCGGGCAGCCCGACATGCACGTCGGCTTCGCGCACTGGATGCAGCGCTCCGCCTCGCCGAGGGCGTCCTCGAGCGTGTAGCCGAGGTTGACCTCCTTGAAGTTGCGGGCGCGCTCGTGGGCGTCGCGCTCCGGCATGTGCGTCTGCTTCGGGGGGAGGTCCTTGATCTTGCGGTAGTTCTTCTTGTTCTCCTCGAAGAGCTGCTTCTCGAGGTTGCAGACGTGCGCGTAGTCCTCGGTCGCGCGCGCCTCCTGGCTCTTGAAGCGCTTCTGGCGGGAGAGCAGCTCCTTGAAGTCGACCTTGTGGCCGTCGTAGTCCGGCCCCTCGACGCAGGCGAAGGAGACCTTGCCGTCCACCGTGACGCGGCACGAGCCGCACATGCCGGTGCCGTCGACCATGATGGCGTTGAGCGACACCATCGTCTTCACGCCGAACGGCCGGGTGGTCTCCACGCAGGCGTTCATCATCGGGAGCGGCCCGATGGCGACGACGAGGTCCGGCTTGTCCTTCTCCAGGATCTCCTTCAGCGCCGCGGTCACGAAGCCGGGCTTGCCGTAGGAGCCGTCGTCGGTGCAGACGACGAGGTCGTCGCAGTACTTGCCGAACTTCTGCTCCCAGAAGACGAGGTCCTTGTTCCGGAAGCCGATGACGCCGGTGGTGCGGTTGCCCGCCTCCTTGAAGGCGCGCAGCTGCGGGTACACCGGCGCGACGCCGAGGCCGCCGCCCACGAGCACCACGTGGCCGATCTTCGACACGTGCTGCGGCATGCCGAGCGGACCGACGAAGTCGGCGAACGTGTCGCCTTCCTTGAAGTCGGTCATCATCTCGCGGGTCGTCTTCCCGAGCGTCTGGACGACCATCGTGATGGTGCCCTTCTTGCGGTCGAAGTCGGCGACGGTGAGCGGGATGCGCTCGCCGCCCTCGCGCAGGCGGACCATCACGAAGTGGCCGGGCTGGGCCGCGGCGGCGACGTCGGGGGCCTCGACGTCCCAGAGGAACGTCGTGTCGGAAAAGGCTTCGCGGCGGACGATGGAGTACGACATCGGGGTCCGATCCCTCCGGAAATGGGTGCGTGGGAGGGCCGCGTGGTATCAGCCCGCGCGGGGACGCGTCAAGGAGGGCCGCGGAATTTCAGCGGTAATTCCAGATACATCCGGTCCACTATGCGGCCGCCGGGACGTCGCCGCGACGGCGGGCGCGGGTCGCCGCGCCGCTCCGGACGCAGGGAGCGAGCGCCCGCGCGTCCGAACGCAAGAGCGCATCCCATAACCCGGGACGCCTGCTGCGACGCACGCTGGCTGCCTGCGCCGGGCAGACTCCTCCCTGCGCTGCTCGCCGTACCAACAGGTACGGCTCCGCTGCTCGGTCGTCGTGTGCCCGGCTCGGCGACGCCATCGTGCGTCTCGCGACGGCGCCGGGTTACGGGATGCACTCTACCCGCCGCGCGGGGCGAGCCGCGCGAGGGCGGCGGAGATCTCGGGATCGCCGGGGGCGAGGGCCAGGGCGCGCCGCAGGAGCGACGCCGCGCCGGCGGCGCTCCCGTGCTGCAGCTCGGAGAGGGCGCGCTCGAAGGCGGCCTGCGCCTCCGCGCTCCGCCCGCGCGGGCCCCGCGCGGCCCGCGGCCCGGGGTCCGCGGCGATGGGATCGGCCGCGAACGGCAGGAGGTCGAGCCCCGGCGAGTCGTCCTCCTCCAGCTCGAGGAGCGGGTGGGGATCCTGGACCGGCAGGCCCCACGACGACTCGTCGGGCGGAGCGGCGCGGGCGGCGGGCGCCTTGCGAGCGACCGGGAGGGGGGTCGGGATCGGCGCCGGCGTCGGGGTGGCGGCGGTCGGCGGCGCGGGCGGACGGGGCCCGGGGGGCGGCGGGCGCGGCGGAGGGCTCACCGTGACCGACGCGGGAGCGCCGCCGCCGAGCGACTCGAGGGCGACCGCCGCCTCGATCTCGGCGAGGATCGTCTTCCAGGCGTCGGGGTGGGCGGCCTGCCCGCGCGACAGCGTGACGAGGTGGCGGGTCATGAGCGAGAAGAGCGCGAGCTGGGCCGCGGGCCAGTCGGCGCGCAGGCGCGCCTGGAGCTCGTCGAGCCGCACGCCGCTCGCGATGGCGCGCAGGATCGCCGCCTCGTTCACGGTGAAGTCGAGCAGGAAGCGGGGCGGCGGGCCGAGGTACACCATCGCGTCGAGCGGGATGCGCTCGGGGACCCGGTGGTACGTCGTGAGCCCCGGGCTCGCGTCCACGAGCCGCTCGAACCAGCGGCTGCTGACCGCCCCGAGCGCCTCGTCGAACGCGACGCCCGCGCGCCAGGGCGGCTGGGGGCTCGCCCACGCGACCACCCCGGGCATGCGCAGCGGCGCGGGCACCGCCTCGCTCGCGATGGTGAGCTCGAGCGCGGCGCCCTTCGAGAGCCGCGACGGCGTGACGAGCTGGCACCCCCGCGGACCGATGTCCTCGGTCGCGGCCTCGAACGTCCCCGCCGCGCACACGACCGTCACCCCGCAACGGACCGGGGCGCGAGGCGCCCGGCGCGGGTTCACGATGAACTGCGCCATCCGGCCATCGTAGCCGAACGGAGGCGCCGCCGCGAAGAGGCTGCTTTACTCCCCGAGCGCCTTGAGGATCACCCGCTTCTGCCGGCGGCCGTCGAACTCGAAGTAGAAGACCTGCTGCCAGGGGCCGAGGTCGAGCCGGCCGCCGGTGACGGGCACGATCACCTGGTGGCCGACGAGCAGGTTCTTGAGGTGGGCGTCGCCGTTGTCCTCGCCGGTCGCGTGGTGGCGGTAGTCCGGCCCCGGGACCCGGCCGTCGGCGGAGGGGCCCGGCGCGAGCCGCTGCACCCACGCCTCGATGTCCTCGTGGAGGCCGGGCTCGTCGTCGTTGACGAAGACGCCCGCCGTGATGTGCATCGCGGAGACGAGCACCATCCCCTCCTCGATGCCCCCCTCCGCCCGGCAGCGCTCCACCTCGTCCGTGATCCGGACGAGGCCGCGGCGGCGGGGGAGGTCGAACGTCAGGTAGCGCGTGTGGCTCTTCATGGAGGGGAGCGTAGCGCGCGGGCGGGGCGGCCGCCCGGCCGGGCCCGGCGCGCGGACCTCCGGCCGGGGTCCCGCTGACACGGGGCTTGCTCCCCCGGGGGCGGTGCAGGATCGTTCGGCCGTGGCAGTCGCCCCGGAGTGAACGCATGGCCGCCGAGTGGAGCCCGGAGCTGATCCTGAACCACGAGCTGCTCGACGCGCAGCACGTGGAGGTCTTCCGGCGCCTCGCCGAGGCCGGCGAGGCGCTGCGCGCCGACCGCGCCCTCCTCGAGGCCACGGTGGCGGCCTTCACGGACGCGCTCCTCGACCACCTCTCGGCCGAGGAGCAGATCATGGAGGAGACGCTCTACCCCGAGCGGGTGCGCCACCGCTCCGCGCACGAGATGTTCGTGGCGGACCTCTCGCAGATGCGCGCCGAGCTCGCCCGGCTCGGGCCCACGCCCGACGTGGAGGCCTGGATCCTCCGGCGCCTGCCCGAGTGGCTCCGCTTCCACATCCGCGTGAACGACGCGCCGCTCGGCGAGTTCCTCGCGCGCCGGCGCTCGCCCCGAGCCGGCGGCGCCCGGCCCGGGAAGCCCTCCCGCCACCGCCTCTCCTGAGCGGTGCCGCGGCGCGCGCCGCGTCCGGCCCGAGCCCCGCCCTCCCCGCTCACGGCTCGAGCCGTCGGGGCTCGGGGCGAGTGGGCAGGGCCATCAGAGGTGCGCCGCCGGGGCGTCCGCGGACGCGAGCAGCTCGTCCACCTCGACCCGCAGCAGCCAGTCGTCCGGGAACGCCGCCGCCGCGTCGCGGATCGCGGCGAGCCGCTCCCGCGACGCCTCGCCCCGCTCGCGCAGCCGCCGGACCTCCGCGTAGAGGCCCGCGAGCCTGGGCGAGAGCGCCGCCGCCTTGTGCGCCCGGGCGCGCGCCTCGCCCTCCCCGGCCGCGAACGAGGAGAGCTCGCCGAACCAGCGGTCCCACGCGGCCGGGTCGGCGGGCCCGCCCGCCACGGAGCGCAGGTCGCGGGAGAGGAAGAGGAGCGCCCAGGACGGCACGGCGAGCCGCCGGCCGCGGAGCGTCGCCTCGAGGCGCACCACCTCGCCGCCCCCCACCGCGAACCCGCGCAGCTCGAGGCCCGACGCGAGGCCGACGTCGAAGGCGCCGCGCTCCGGCAGCTCGCCCTCGCCGAACGCCACCACGGCCTCCCCCGGCCACGGCCGGCCCTCCGCGCGGCCGCCCCGCGAGGCGAGCACGGGGCCGGCGAGCCGCGCGAGCGCCGCGCCGAGCCCGGGCGCGGCCGGCCCCCACGACGGCACGCGCTCCACCACGGTGCCGGAGAGCTCGCGCCCGCCGGACAGCACGAGGTGGTTCACGGTGCGGGCGCGGATCGCCTCGTCGAGGCCCGCGTCGCCGCCGCGCCGCCACGAGAGCGTCGCGACGAACGCGTCGAGCACCTCGAACAGATGGTCGAAGTCGCGCGCCACGAAGAGCTGCGGCTGCATGCGCGTGATGTCGAAGGCGACGTCGGCGCACTCCGGGCCGAGCGGCAGCTTCCTCACGCGCGGCGTGAGGCAGTGCACCGCCTCCCCGATCGAGGAGAGGAGGCCCGCGCCGTACAGGCGCGGCTGGTCGAGGCGCCCCACGAGCCCGTACTCCGCCGTCCACCAGTACAGCCGGCTCGCGCGCGTGGCCTCCGAGGTGTAGCGGGCGCTCGCGGAGGCCGCCTCGAGCCGCTCCTCGGCGAGCGTCACCTCGTCGCGCGTGGCGGCGGGGTCCTCCTTCACCACGGAGAGGTTGCGGATCGCCTCGAACACCGCCTGGTCCTCGAGCGACGCGATGGCGCGGAACCCGGCCTCGCCGCAGGCCTCGAGGTAGCCGGCGTAGGTGGGATCGGCCACGAACGGCGCGTGGCCGGCGCTCTCGTGCACGATGTCCGGCGCGGGCGTGTACTCGATGTGCTCGTGCGTGCGGATGTCCGCGGCGATGGCGAGGACGCGCCGGCTCTGCAGCTCGGTGAACGCGGCCGGCGGGATGAAGCCGCGCACCGCGACGGCGGACCAGCCCACCCGCGCGAGCCTCACGTTCATCTCGTCGATGCTCGGGATGCGCTCCACGTCGATGCCCGTCGCGGCGAGCCCGTGGAGGTAGCGCGGGTGCGCGCGCTCGGCGAGGTGCGCGGTGAGCCGGCGGAGCACGTGGCGCCAGACCGCCTGATCGCGCGGCGTGTACGCGCCGTAGTCCTGCGTCACGACGAAGCGGCGGAGGTGGGGCGGCAGCGCCGCGATCGCGCGCTCGGTCGGCGTCATGGGTCCTCCGTCCCCGCTCCCCGTCATCGCTCGTCGCCCCCGCGCGGGCCGGCGGCGCCGGCACCCTTCCTCGGATAACCACGCCGATCCGGGTCGCCAACGCCCCCGCCCGTGCCCGGGTCACGCCGGGTCGACCCTGCCCGCCGCCACGCGCCAGCGCGACCGCGCGCACCGCGCCGCGAACGTCTCGTCGTGCGTCACGAGGAGCAGCGCGCCCGGGTACGCGCGGAGCGCCGTCTCGAGCCGCTCGACGGTGGGGAGGTCGAGGTGGTTCGTGGGCTCGTCGAGGACGAGCGCCCAGGCGTGACGGCCGAGGCCGAGCGCGAGGAGGAGCTTGCGCGTCTCGCCCGGCGAGGGGGCGCGCGACGCGAGCAGCCTCGCCGGGTCCGCCCCGAGCGCGGCGACGGCCGAGAGCACCCGCCCGCGCGTGGCCGGCGCGAGGGCCCGGACCTCCTCGAGGAGGCGGCCGCCCTCGCCGGCGGGCAGCTCCTGCGGAAGGTGGAGGACGCGGTCCGGCGGGAGCGTGGAGGCCTCGAGCAGGGCCTCGAGGAGCGACGACTTCCCCGCGCCGTTCGGCCCCTCGACGCGGACGCGGTCCTCGCGGCCGAGGCGCACCCCGACGCCCTCGAGCACGGCGCGGCCCCCGCGGACCACGTCGGCCCCCGCGAGCGACAGGAGCCACGGCCGCGGCGCGCGCTCCCATCCGAGGAACACCGCGCCGCCCGGGGCCGGCGCGGCCGCGTCCGGGACCGCGGACTCTGCGCGCTCCGCGGCGGCGCGGAGCCGCCCGACGTCGCGCCCGAGCCGCGCCTCCGCCCAGGACCTCCGCGTCTTCGCACCGAGGGTACGGGCGTCGCGGTCCCCGGGATCGCGGCCGCGGCCGCTGCGCGCGCGGTCGGCGGCGTCGCGCGTCCTTCGCGCCTCGGCCAGCCGCGCCCGCGCGGCGCGGGCGTCCTCCTGCGCGGCCGCGCGGCTCGCGAGCGCGGCGTTCTCCTCGGCCGTCCACGCCTCGCGGGCGGCCTCGTACGGCAGCGGCCAGAGCCGCGCGGCGCCCCGGTGGAGCCGGAGCGTGCGGGGCGCGAGCGCGTCGAGCAGGGCGCGGTCGTGCGAGACGACGAGGCCGAGGCCCGCGAACCGGCGCAGCGCCGCGGCGAGGAGGGCGCGCGCGCAAGCGTCGGCGTGGTTCGTGGGCTCGTCGAGGAGGAGGACGTCGGGCTCGGCGGCGAGCGCCGAGGCGACCTGCCAGCGCCTCCGCTCCCCCGGCGAGAGCGTCTCCCAGCGCGCGAGCCCGGCGACGTCGAGGGCGAGGGCGCCCCGCAGCCGCCGCGCCTCGCCGTCGCTCCGCGCCGCGAGCGCGTCCACGTCCGCGCTTCGCCGGTCGACGTCCTGCGGGCAGAGGACGATCCGGGCGCCGGGCGGCTCCACGCGGACGCGCCCGTCGCCGGGCGAGAGCTCGCCCGCGACGAGGCGCAGGAGCGTCGTCTTGCCGGCGCCGTTCTCGCCGACGACGGCGGTCCAGCCGGCGCCGAGCGAGAGGTCGACGGCGGAGAGGATGGGGGCGTGGTCCGCGTGGGCGAACGCGACCCGCTCGAGACGGATGGAGGGCACGGCGATGCTCCGCGAGAGGCGCCGCGCGCGGGGCGCGCGGCGCGGGGGGTCGAGGGGACCTTGGCTCGGGAGCTAGACCGTCATCGGACGCGCCGGCGAGCGGCGCGGGCGTCGATCTAGCGCCCCGCGGGCCGGGCGCGCAAGGGCGGCCGCGGGGCCGCGGGCCCGGGTGCCGTCGCGTCGGCGAGCGGACGACCAGGCCCCTCTCCGCACGCCGCCCGGGCGGGGGCCATTCCTCCGGGCGGGGCGTCTCGGGGTTGCCCACCCGGGGGGCACTCCCTTAGAACGAGGCACGAGCCTGCCCGGATGACCGCCGAGCCTGCCCCCATCCTCGTCGTCGACGACAACGACGCGCTCCGCGAGAACATCGTGGAGGCGCTCGAGCTGGAGGGTTACGCGGTCGCGGCCGTGGCGAGCGCCGCGGGAGCGCTCGCGCGCCTCGCCGAGGAGCCGCTGCCGCGCGTCGTGCTGCTCGACCTCATGATGCCCGGGATGGACGGCGGCGAGCTCCTCGCGCGGATCCGCGAGGACCCGCGCCTCGAGGGCGTCCGCGTGGTCATCACCACCGGCGCCTCCGGCGTGCGCGCGAGGCTCGCGGCCGCGGACGGGGTCCTCACGAAGCCGTTCGGCGTGCAGGACCTCCTGGCGATGCTGCGCAGGGTCGGGCTCTAGCGCGTCGTCGCCGCCGCCGCGTTTTGTCACCGCGCCCGAGGCAACGTGCCGCAGGGTATTCCGCACTTCGAGTGAGCCCGATCAGGGCCCGGTGTCCCGCGGGGTGGTGTCGTGCCGCTCGACTCGCGGCAGCGCCGGTTTCCCGAGCGGCGCGGCGAAGACACAGGGGTAGCCCGACATGGACGAGCACCGCAGGAGCATGGGGCGTCGCAGCTTCCTTCACGGAGCGACGGTCGCGGGCGTGGGCGCCGTCGCGCTCGCCGGCAGCGCGGCCGCCGCCGAGGCCGTGCCCGCCTCGCCGCCTTCGACCCCCGCCGCGCCGCCGGCCGGCGGGAGCGCGACGCCGCCCGCCGGCCCGGCGCCGGCCGCGCAGAAGGCCGCCGCCGTGGGCGCGAAGAAGCTCGAGGAGGTGCTCAGGATCGCGCGCGAGAAGCTCTACCCGCGCTGCCGGGTGTGCCCCGAGTGCGACGGGCAGGCGTGCGCCGGCGAGGTCCCGGGCATGGGCGGCATCGGCAGCGGGATGTCGTTCCGCAACAACGTCCTCGCGCTGCAGAAGCTCCACCTCGAGATGCGGACGCTGCACGACGTCTCGCGCCCGGTCACCGCGACCACGCTCTTCGGCGAGAAGCTCGAGATCCCCATCCTCTGCACGTCGCTCGCCGGGACCACGTACAACATGGGCGCGAAGATGAGCGAGGAGGACTTCATCGAGGCCTCGCTCGGGGGCGCGAAGCTCGCCGGCACGATGGGCCTCGTCGCGGACGGGACCGAGGACCCCCTCGAGACGTACAAGATCCGGCTCGCCGCCATCCGGCGCAACCGGGGCATCGCGGTGATCAAGCCGCGCGCGCAGAAGGACATCATCGAGCGCATGAAGCTCGTCGAGGACGCGGGCGCGCTGGCGGTCGCGGTCGACGTGGACTCGGCGGGCCGGGCGGCGCGCGCCGCCAAGCTCGGCCAGGTGATCGAGCCGAAGACGGCGAGGCAGCTCCGCGAGCTCGTGAAGGCGACCCGCCTCCCCTTCATCGTGAAGGGCGTGATGACGGTGGATGAGGCGCGGGTGGCGGTGGACTCCGGCGCCGCCGCGATCGTGGTCTCGAACCACGGCGGCCGGTGCCTCGACCACACCCCGGGCTCGGCGGAGGTGCTGCCCGCGATCGCGGCGGCGGTGCAGGGGCGCGCCGTCATCCTCGCCGACGGCGGCATCCGCTACGGCGCGGACGTGCTGAAGTTCCTCGCCCTCGGGGCGCAGATCGTCATGGTGGGACGGCCGATCATCCGGGGCGCCCACGGCGGCGGCCCGGAGGGCGTCGCCCTCATCCTCGACAAGATGAAGAAGGAGCTCGTCGAGGCGATGACCCTCACCGGCACCCCCTCCGTCTCGAAGGTGAGCCGCTCCATCCTCTCCGCCCGGGGCCACGCGTGAGGCAGGCGCGGCTCCTCGTCGCCGCCGCCGCGCTCGCCGTCGCGGCCGCGGCCCGGGCCTCGCCGGACGGGGCGGTGATCCGCTACGGGGGCGGCGACCGCGGCAAGGTCGTCTTCGACGCGCGCGTGCACCGGAAGGCGGGCCTCCTCTGCGCGGACTGCCACGCGGGCCTCCTCCCGACCCGCCGCACCGGCCTCACCGCCCGGTCCGACCACGACGCCGGGACGCGCTGCTTCGGCTGCCACGACGGGAAGCGCGCGTTCTCCGACTGCGCCCGCTGCCACGCGGGCGCGTGAACCGAGCGAACGGTCCGGGCGCCGCCCTCGCGGCGCGCGCCCGGGCCGCCCGCCTCCCGCCGCGCCCGCGGGAGGAGCGCGCGCGGCCGCCCGTCAGAACGGGTGCACGAACAGCCCCGAGCGCAGCTTCGGCTCGAACCAGGTGCTCTTCGGCGGCATGAGCTTGCCGGCGTCGGAGACCGAGATGAGCTGCTCGATCCGGGTGGGGAACAGGTGCAGGGCGAGCGACCAGCCCTCCTCGCCCACGCGGCGCTCCAGCTCCTCCGGGCCGCGGATCCCGCCGACGAAGTCCACGTCCTTCGAGGTGCGCGGGTCGGAGATCCCGAAGAGCGGCGCGAGGAGCTGTTCCTGCACGATCGAGCAGTCGAGGGACGCCACCGGATCGCTCGCGTCGAAGGTGCCGGGGCGCACGTGGCCGTGCCACCAGCGGCCGCCGAGGAAGATCCCGAGGGCGAGCGGGTGGTCGGGCCGCGGCGCGGCGGCGGGCTCGACGTCGAGGATCCCCTGCAGCGCCTCGAGGAGCGCGGCGGGAGAGCGGCGCCGCGGATCGCGCACGAGGCGGTTGTAGGCGAGGATCTGCATCTGGTCGTGGGGGAACACGACCGCGAGGAAGGCGCCGTGGTCGCCGGGCTGGCCCCTGCGCCGCGCGTGCACGCGCGACGCCGCCGCGGAGCGGTGGTGGCCGTCGGCGACGTAGAGCGCGGGCACCGCCCGGAAGAGCGCCTCGATGCGCGCGCCGGCGGCGGGCGGCACCACCCAGAGCTGGTGCCCCACGCCGTCGGGCGTCACGAGGTCGTACTCCGGGGCGGCGCGCTTCACCTCCTCGACGGCGCGGTCGATCGCGGGGTCGGCGCGGTAGGTGAGGAAGACGGGCTCGTCGTGCGCGGCGAGGGTGTCCACGTGCCGGACCCGGTCGTCCTCCTTGTCCGCCCGCGTCTTCTCGTGCTTCTTGACGACGTCGCGGTCGTACTCGTCCACGGAGGCGCACGCGACGAGCCCGGTCTGCCGGTGGCTCCCCATGCGCTGCGCGTAGACGTAGAGGCGCGGCTCCGGGTCCTGCACCAGGACCCCGCGCCGCCGCAGCTCGGCGAGGTTCGCGGCGCCCTGCGCGTAGACCGCGTCGGCGTGCTCGTCGGTGCCCTCGGGGAGATCGATCTCGGGGCGGGAGACGCGGAGGAAGCTGTCCGGGTTGCCCGCGGCGAGGGCGCGGGCCTCGCGCGTCGAGACGACGTCGTAGGGCGGCGAGGCGACGCGGGCCGCGAGGGCGGCGGGCGGGCGGAGGGCGCGGAAGGGCGCGAGGGTGGCCATGGCGCGTGGAGTCTAGCCCGGCCCGGCCGCACGCGCCGCGCCGCTCGTCAGCCCCAGAGCTTCTCGTCCCGGTGCTTGAGGACGTGGCCGCAGATGGCGCAGATGCGGACCTGCCCGCCGGCGCCCGCGCTCCGCCCGTCGGCGTACGCGTGCTCGCAGTCCTCGAGCAGCCGCGCCTCCGCCTCGCGGAGCGAGGCGAGCTCGACCTCGAGCCGGGCGATGTCCGCGCGCAGCTCCGCGCGCCGGGCCAGCCGTTCCGCTTGCGTCACGCGCCGCTCCTTCGCCGCCATGTAGGGCGGCAGCATACCGAGGCGCCGCCCGGAAGTCTCGCGGAGGGCGGGCGCCTGCACCCAAAGTGGACCGCATTCTGCTACAGGAATAGGGAGCCGGCGGCCCCGGCGCCTCGCATGCGCGGCATCGCCCTCCTCCTCCCCCTCGTGCTCGCCGAGCCGGCGTCCGCGCAGGCCCCCGAGTCCCCCGCAGCGCCCGAGACCGAGGCGACGTTCTGCGCGGACGAGCTCGAGACGCTCGAGCGCCGGCGCCGGCTGTTCGAGCGGGAGGGGCTCCCGGAGGAGGAGGTGCAGCGCCGCAACGCGTCGCAGCTCCGCGCCGTGATGGAGTGCCGCCTGCGGCTCCGGGCCCGGCGCCAGGAGGCCGAGGACGCGCGGCGCGAGGTGGAGGACATCGCGCGGCGCGCCGGGCCGAACGCGACCGAGAAGGAGCGCGCGGCGGCGCGCCGGGAGGTCCGCCTCGAGCGGCTCTCCTCGAAGGACCCGGCCTCGCTCACCCGCGAGGAGCGGGCCGAGCTCGCCGAGGGGATGAAGGCGGAGATGGCCGCGACGCACGCCGCGCTCGACCGCGCCCACGCCCGCGACCGCGGCTTCATGCGCATCGTCCACAGCGCCCTCGCGTGCTACCACCGCGACCACAAGGAGGCGCTCGAGAACCAGATCGCCTCGGAGGAGGCGCTCCTGAAGCTCGGCTCGGGCGACAAGCTCGCCCTCTACGCGCTGCAGAGCGAGCTGCGCCACACCGAGGAGATCCTCGAGCGCAGCCGCGAAGTGGGCCGCAACCACGCGCTCGGCCTCGAGCCGTGCGGGGCCGCCTCCATCGCGCTCCTCACGCACTGCATCGGCGTGCAGCACGAGTCGAAGCCCGCGGTCGCCCTCTGCGAGGGCGAGGCCGTGCAGCAGTACCTCCGGTTCGCGAAGTAGGCGGCCGGCGCGGCGCACACCCTCCCACCCGCGGATCGCGCCATTTCCTGCGAGTGAAGTGCGATATTTCCTACCCGTAAAGATTGCGGGCGGGCGCGCGCCGCCGCGACGGCTGCGCGGCGGCGTTTCGCCGCGAGAGCGCCGTCCGGCGCCATGTCCCCGAAATCCGGTACGAACCTCGCCGGACGGCCCCCGGGCCCGGCCGGGCACCCCGGTTGCTTCCATTCCACGGATTCGCCCTTCGAATTCCACGGTTGGCGCGGATCACCCCCGCCCACCCGCGACGCGCTCGCGAGAGGCCCTGCCATGACCCGCTCGATCTCCTTCCTCGCCCTGCTCTGCGCCGCCCTCTCGCTCTCTGCGTGCGACCTCGACGACCTCGATCTCGACCTCGACCGGGCGCGCCCCATCGCCGACTCCGGCGGCGCCCTGAACGCGTGCACCGGCTGCCACGGCGACCCCGTGCGCGAAAGCGAGCCGCTCGTCCGCGCGGCGCCCCCCGCCTCGGCGCTCGGCGCGGACGCCGGCGCGCACCTCGCCCACCTCGCGGGCGGCACCTTCCGCGCCCCGCTCGCCTGCGCGGAGTGCCACTACGTCCCCACGCTCGTGGACCACGCCGACGGCGTGGTGGCCGTGCCCATGTCCGGCCTCGCGGCGGCGGACGGCGCCGCGCCCGGGTGGGACGCGGCGTCCGGCACGTGCTCCGGCGTCTACTGCCACGGCGCGACGCTCGGGGGCGGCCCCGCCAGGACGCCCGAGTGGTCGTCCACGGCCGGGCTCGGCTGCGCGAGCTGCCACGGCGCGCCGCCGCCGGCGCCGCACGCCGCGACCACGACCTGCGGCCTCTGCCACGCGGGCTACACCGAGACGTCCGTGAACCTCGCGACGCACCTGAACGGCGCGAACGACGTGAGCGGCGGCCACGCGGCCGGCTACGCCGATCCGGCCGTGCACGGCCACGAAGTGAACCGTGGCGGCCTCGACACCTGCCAGGGCTGCCACGGGGCCGACCTGAACGGCGGAACGGCCGGCATCTCCTGCAACGGCTGCCACGGCGGCACCGCCTGGCAGACGACCTGCACGTTCTGCCACGGCACCTCGCCTTCCGGCCCCGCCTCGCCGCCCGTGGACACGCAGGGCCGCTCCGACAGGGCCAACGTCTCCGTCGGCGCTCACGCGGCCCACGTCGGGACGGCGATCGCGGCGCCGCTCCTCTGCACGGACTGCCACCCGAACCGCGCCGGCTCGAACGTCCTCACCGATCCCGCCCACGTGGACGGCGACGGCCGCGCCGAGGTGGTCCTCGGCGCCCGCGCCGGCGCCTCGGCGACGTACGTCCGCGTGAGCGACGGCTCCGCCACCTGCGCGTCCACGTACTGCCACGGCACGGCGGCGATCGAGTGGACCGGCACGGCGGCGCTCGGCTGCGCCTCCTGCCACGGCGCGCCGCCCACGGCCAACGGGCACACCTCCAGCACGAACTGCGGCGGCTGCCACGACGGGTACACGCAGTCGAGCGTGAACCCCGCCACGCACCTCGACGGCACTCCGCAGGCGAGCGCCGGCCACGCGCCCGGCTACGCCGACCCGGCCGCGCACGGCCACGACGCGAACCGCCTCGGCCTCGACACGTGCCAGGCCTGCCACGGGGCCGACCTGAACGGCGGGACGAGCGGCAGGTCGTGCAACGCGTGCCACGCCACGAACGGCTACCCGGACTGGCAGACGACCTGCACGTTCTGCCACGGCACCTCGCCCTCCGGCCCCGCCTCGCCGCCCGTGGACACGCAGGGCCGCTCGATCACGACCAACGTCTCCGTCGGCGCGCACGAGGCCCACGTCGGGACGACGCTCACGGCGACGCCCATCGCCTGCACGGACTGCCACCCCGATCGCGCGGGCTCGAACGTCGTGGCGGACGCCGCCCACGTGGACGGCGACGGCCGCGCCGAGGTGGTCCTCGGCGCTCGCGCCGGCGCCTCGGCGACGTACGTCCGCGTGAGCGACACCTCGGCCACCTGCGCGTCCACCTCCTGCCACGGCACGGCGACGGTGGAGTGGACGAGCCCGCTCGCGCTCGGGTGCACGTCCTGCCACGGCGCGCCGCCCGCCTCGCACGCGTCCACCGCGGACTGCGGCGGCTGCCACCCCGGCTACACGCAGTCGAGCGTGAACCCGGTCACCCATCTGGACGGCACGCCCCAGGCGACCAGCCCGCACGCGTCGGGATACATCGTCCCGTCGGCCCACGGCTACGACGCGAGCCGCCTCGGCCTCGCGGGCTGCAAGAGCTGCCACGGCACGGCCCTCGCGTCCTGCAACACGTGCCACGGCGGCACCGCCTGGCAGACGACCTGCACGTTCTGCCACGGAAACCCGTCCACCCTCGTCGCCTCCCCGCCGGTGGACACGCGGGGCCGCTCGCTCGCGGCCAACGTCTCCGTGGGCGCGCACGCGGCCCACGTCGGGACGGCGCTCGCCACCCCCTTCGCGTGCACGGAGTGCCACCCCGACCGCGCCGGCTCGAACGTCACCGCCGACGCCGCCCACCTGGACGGCGACGGCGTCGCCGAGGTGGTCCTCGGGACGCTCGCGAAGACGAAGGGCGCCGCCGCGACCTACACGCGCGCGAGCGACACGTCCGCCACCTGCGCTTCCACCTGGTGCCACGGCAAGTTCACGGGCGGCACCGCCGCGACGGTGAGCTGGACCAGCACGACCGCGATGACCTGCACGTCCTGCCACGGCTCGCCGCCCGTCGCGCCGCACACGACGAGCACGACCTGCGGCGCGTGCCACACGGGCTACTCGCTGACGACCGTGAGCGCCGCGACGCACGTCGACGGCACGGTCCAGTACACGAGCCCGCACGCCGCCGGCTACCTCCTGCCGGCGAACCACGGTTACGACGTGAACCGCGGCGGCCTCGCCTCGTGCAAGACCTGCCACGGCACGGACCTCGCCAAGTGCAGCTCGTGCCACAGCGGCTGGCAGACGAACTGCGCCTTCTGCCACGGCACCTCGCCGTCCGGCCCCTTCTCCCCGCCCGTGGACATCCTGGGCCGCTCGCTCACCTCGAACGTCTCCGTCGGCGCGCACGCGGCCCACGTGACGACGACGATGACGACCCCCCTCGCCTGCACCGTGTGCCACCCCGACCGCACCGGGTCCGACGTCACCACCGACGCGGCCCACATCGACGGGAACGCGCGGGCCGAGGTGGTCTTCGGCGCCCGCGCCGGCGCGTCCGCCACGTACGCGCGGGTGAGCGACACCTCCGCCACCTGCTCCTCCACGGCCTGCCACGGCGCGGCCGCGATCGAGTGGACCAGCACGGCGAACCTCGGCTGCACGTCCTGCCACGGGTCGCCGCCGCCGGCACCGCACACGACGAGCACGGCCTGCGGCGCGTGCCACCCGGGCTACACGCAGTCGAGCGTGAACGCCGCGACGCACATCGACGGCACGCCCCAGGTCACGAGCCCGCACGCCGCCGGGTACTCCGCCGGCAACGTCCACGGTTACGACGTCAACCGCGGCGGCCTCGCCTCGTGCAAGGGCTGCCACGGCACGGACCTCGCCAAGTGCAGCTCGTGCCACAGCGGCTGGCAGTCGAACTGCACCTTCTGCCACGGCACCTCGCCCTCCGGTCCGGCCTCCCCGCCCGTGGACATCCAGGGGCGCTCGGTCACGACGAACGTCTCGGTCGGCGCGCACGCGGCCCACGTCGCGACGACGATGACCGCCCCCATCGCCTGCACGGTGTGCCACCCCGACCGCACGGGCTCCAACGTCACCACCGACGCGGCCCACATCGACGGGAACGCGCGGGCCGAGGTGGTCTTCGGCGCCCGCGCCGGCGCGTCCGCCACGTACGCGCGCGCGAGCGACACCTCGGCCACCTGCTCGTCCACGGCGTGCCACGGCACGGCGACGGTCCAGTGGACCAGCACGGCGAACCTCGGCTGCACGTCCTGCCACGGCGCGCCGCCCGCGTCGCACGTGGCGACCGCGGAGTGCGGCGCGTGCCACCCCGGCTACACCGCCTCGAGCGTGAACCCGGTGACGCACATCGACGGCACGCCCCAGTACACGAGCCCGCACCCCGCCGGCTACTCCGCCGGCAACGTCCACGGGTACGAGGTGAACCAGGCGGGCTTCGCGTCGTGCAAGAGCTGCCACGGGACGGCGCTCGCGTCCTGCAACACGTGCCACGGCGGCACGACCTGGCAGACGACCTGCACCTTCTGCCACGGCACCTCGCCGGCCGGCCCGGCCTCGCCGCCGGTCGACACCCGGGGGCGCTCGGTCACGACGAACGTCTCCGTCGGCGCCCACGCCGCCCACGTCGGGACCGCGATCACGGCGAGCCCCATCACCTGCACGGAGTGCCACGCGGACCGCGCCGGCTCGAACGCCTCGACCGACCCGGCCCACGTGGACGGCGACGGGATCGCGGAGGTGCAGTTCGGCGCCCTCGCGACCCACGGCGGCGCCCCGGCCGCCTACGCGCGCACGAGCGACACGCTCTCGACCTGCTCGGCGACGTACTGCCACGGCGCGAGCGAGGTCGTGTGGACGAGCCCGCTCGCGGCCGGGTGCACTTCCTGCCACGGAGCGCCGCCCGCGGACCCGCACGCGCAGAGCACGGCCTGCGGCGCGTGCCACACGGGCTACACGCAGACGAGCGTGAACCCGGCCACGCACCTCGACGGCACGGTCGATTACAGCAGCCCGCACGCCGCGGGCTACGCCGACCCGACGGTCCACGGCTACGAGGCGAACCGCACCGGCCTCGCCTCGTGCAAGACCTGCCACGGGACGACGCTCCCGTCCTGCACCGCGTGCCACACCACCGCCGGCTACGCGGCCTGGGCGACGAGCTGCACCTTCTGCCACGGCACCTCGCCCTCCGGCCCCGCCTCGCCTCCCGTCGACACCCAGGGGCGCTCGGTCGCGACGAACGTCTCGGTCGGCGTCCACGCCGCGCACGTCGGGACGACGATCGCGACGCCCCTCGCCTGCACGCAGTGCCACGCGGACCGCTCCGCGTCGAACGTGATCACGGACGCGGCGCACGTCGACGGCGACGCCCGGGCGGAGGTGGCCTTCGGCGCCCTCGCGGGCGCCAGCGCCCAGTACGTCCGCGCGAGCGACACCTCCGCGACCTGCGGCTCGACCTACTGTCACGGGAAGTTCACGGGAGGCGCCAACGCCACGCCGAGCTGGACCTCGACGGCTCCGGCGACGTGCACCTCGTGCCACGGCAACCCGCCGAACACGGGCCTGCACTACACGCACGTCAGCGCGGCCTTCCCCATCACCTGCTTCAACTGCCACAACGCGGTCTCGAACCCGACGAACGACGGCATCGCGGCCACGGGCGCGGCGCTCCACGTGAACGGCGCGGACAACGTCAAGTTCGGCGGCACGCGCACCATCGACGGGGTGACCATCAACGTGAGCGGCACCTGGAACGCCGGGACGCGATCGTGCTCGAGCCTCGTCGGCGGCTGCCACGGCGGGAAGGCCTGGGGGCTCTGAGGCGGCGCGCCGCGGCGAAGTAGGCGCATTTCCTACCCGAAAAGATTGCGGCACCCCGCCGCAGCGCGCGAACGCTGCGCTGCGGCGGCCGGGCCGCGCCGCGGCCGCCATCTCTCATGTACCCGGATTCAGGGACAGAGCGATCCCGTCGCGCGACTCCGCGTCGCCGCAGGCACCGCGGTTGCTCTTGCTTCCCCCTCCCGGCCCGTCGACGGGCCGGCCGCTCGAATCGACCGCACGGACCAGGAGCCCTCGTGATGACCCGCTCGACCCCGTCCCTCGCCCTCCTCGGCGCCGCCCTCGCGCTCGCCGCGTGCGACAGCGTGCGGCCGGTCGCCGCCGAGGGCGGCGACCTGAGCGCGTGCGCCGGCTGCCACGGCGACGCCGCCCGCGAGGGCGAGCCGCTCGTGCGTGCGGCACCGCCCGCCTCCGCCCTCGGCGGCGCCGCGGGCGCGCACCTCGCCCACCTGACGGGGAGCGCGTTCCGCGCTCCGCTCGCGTGCGCGGAGTGCCACGACGTGCCGGCGCTCGTCGACCACGCCGACGGCGTCGTCCAGGTGCCCATGGCCGGCCTCGCCAGGGCCGGCGACGCCACGCCCTCGTGGAACCCGGGCTCCGCCACCTGCTCCGGCGTCTACTGCCACGGCGCGACGCTCGGGGGCGGCCCCGCCGCGACGCCCGCGTGGTCGTCGACCGCCGCGCTCGGCTGCACGAGCTGCCACGGCGCGCCGCCTCCGGCGCCGCACGCGGCGAGCACGAGCTGCGAGGACTGCCACGCGGGCTACACGGCGACGAGCGTGAACGCCGCGACGCACCTCGACGGCACGGTGGACGGCGGCGGCCACGAGGCCGGCTGGTCCGACCCGGCGGTGCACGGCCACGCCGTGAACGCCGGCGGCCTCGCCTCGTGCAAGGGCTGCCACGGGACGGGCCTCGACGGCGGGACGAGCGGCGTCTCCTGCGACAGCTGCCACGGCGGGACCGCGTGGCGGACGAGCTGCACCTTCTGCCACGGCACCTCCCCCTCCGGCCCCGCCTCGCCGCCCGTCGACACCCAGGGCCGCACCGCCGCGACGAACGTCTCCGTCGGCGTCCACGCCTCGCACGTGGGGACGACGATCTCGGCTCCCCTCGCCTGCACGCAGTGCCACCCGGACCGCGCCGGCTCGGACGTCGTCACCGACGCCGCGCACGTCGACGGGGACGGCGTGGCGGAGGTCGTCCTCGGCACGCTCGCGAAGACCGGCGGCGCGCCCGCGACCTACGCGCGCGCGAGCGCCACGTCGGCCACCTGCGCGTCCACCTACTGCCACGGGCGGTTCTCGGGCGGCGCGAACAGCGGCAGCGGCGCGACGGTGGGCTGGACGAGCACGGCGCAGGTGTCGTGCACCTCCTGCCACGCGATGGCCCCTTCCACGGGCGAACACTCGAGGCACACCAGCAGGTTCGGCTGCAACATCTGCCACAACGCGGTCGTGACCTCGACGAACGGCTTCGTGGACGCGACGCTCCACGTGAACGGCGTGGACAACGTGAACTTCGGCGGGACCTACAACAGCCGGGCCGTCACCGGCACGTGGAACGTGTCGAGCAGGTCCTGCTCCAGCCTGAGCTGCCACGGCGGCGAGACCTGGTGACGCAGCGAGCGCCGCCGGCGCGCGCCCTCGCGAGAGCGCTCGGCCAGGGCGGGCGCCCTCCCCCGTGACGCCGGGCGGGCATCCGCCCGCTCTCCGGCCCTGGAGCCTCGCCGCGACCTCGCCGGGACGCGGCGGCCGTCGCCTCGCGGGAGCCCTCTGGGGGCAAGGCCCACGTAAGTCGTACGGGGGACAGCCTTTCTTGCGCCAGATCAAGGTCGGTGCCGCATGACCGGGGGCATTCTCCGCCCGCGAACCCTGCGAAACACGGGTGGATCCCGCCTGCACCGAGAGGTCACCGCACCATGCGCTCCACGCGACTCGTCCCCCTCGTGGCCGTCCTCGCCGCCGTCCTCGCCGCGGGCTGCGACTCGGCCCGGCCCATCGAGCAGCGCTCCGCCGTGACCCAGTGCGCGCGGTGCCACGGGTTCCCGCCGCCGCCGGGCGTGCTGACCTCGGCCGCGTCGCATCCGCAGAGCACCGCGTGCGAGGTGTGCCACGGCGCGACGGTCGTCTCCGGCACCGAGCTCGTGCCGGGCGGCGCGCACATGAACGGCCAGGTGGACTTCGCGGCGCACCCGATGCCCTACCTCGCGCAGCACCGGGCCGCGGCGCTCCAGGGCGTCACCGCCTGCGCGGTCTGCCACGGCGCGACCTACGCCGGCGGCATCGGCCCCTCGTGCAACACCTGCCACGGCTCCATCGGCTACGCGGACTGGCAGACGAACTGCACGTTCTGCCACGGCACCCGCACCCCCGGCTGGACGACCGCGCAGCCGGCGCGGCTCGTGGCGCCGCCCGAGGCGGTCGAGGACGGCGTCGTCGACCCCTCGGATCCCCGCGTCGGCGCGCACCAGAAGCACCTGACCGGCGGCACGATCGCGAACGCCGTCGCCTGCACGGAGTGCCACCCCGCCCGCTCGGACCTCTCGCACGTCGACCGCTCGGTCCAGCTCGTGTGGGGTCCCCGCGCGTCCAACGGGATCGCGCCGAGCTTCGACCCGGCCGCGCTCACCTGCGCCAACTACTGCCACGGCGCCACGCTGCCGCTCGCGGACGCGCGCGCGGCGCAGGATCCTCCGCTCGCGGCCTGGACGCGGGGCGCCGCGCTCGACTGCGGCTCCTGCCACGAGGCGAGCCCGACCACCGGGAAGCACCCGGCCGTCGTCGCGCAGCACGACTTCGACTGCAGCACCTGCCACGGCGGGACGTACACGCCGGTCCTCGCGGACAAGTCGCTCCACGTGAACGGCACCGTCGACAAGGGGCCGATCATCGGGTGGGACGCGACGAACCGGACCTGCACGTCCATCTGCCACGAGACGCGCGCCTGGTAGGCGTCCGCTCGCGGCGAGCCTGACCGGCGGCCGGGGCCTGAGTGGCCCCGGCCGTCGCCGTCTCGGGGCCCGAACCGGGCGGCGCCGCCGCGGCTCCCACGCGACGCGGCCTCCCGGCCGGCGGCCCTCCCGACCCGGATCCCACGATGCGACTCAGCCGAAGCGCCCTCCTCGCCCCCGTCCCCGGACGCGCGCAGGTCCTCCTCGTCCAGCCGCTCACCGGCCAGGTCGCGCTCGTCGGCGCCGCCGACGCCGAGCGGCTCGCCGCCGGCGCGATCCCGCCGAGCCTCCCCGAGCAGACGCTGCGGGACGCGCGCTTCGTGGTGGACTCCGACGACGAGGATCGGGCGCTGCTCGCCGAGGCCTGGGCCGACTTCGCCGCGGAGGCGGAGCGGACGCCGACCCAGCTCGTGGTGGTGCCCACCTTCGGCTGCAACCTGCGCTGCACCTACTGCTACCAGGAGGTCTTCGACCCCTCCGCGCGCGGCCTCGTCGCGCCCGCGGTGATCGACGCCTTCTTCGCCTTCGTCGACCGCTTCCACGCGGACGACGCGCCGCGCCCGTACCTCACGCTGTTCGGCGGCGAGCCGCTCGTCGACACGCCCGCGCACCACGACCGGCTGGCGCGGTACCTCGAGGGCGCCCGCGCGCGCGGGCTGCGGGTCGCGACCGTCACGAACGGCTACGACCTCGAGGCGTTCGTCCCCGCGCTCGCCGCCGCCGCGGTGAAGGAGGTGCAGGTCACGATCGACGGCCCGGCGGCGGTCCACGACGCGCGGCGGCCCCACGGCTCCGGGCGCGGCACCTTCGAGCGGATCGTGCGCGGCGTGGACGCGCTCGTCGCCGCGGGCGTGCCGGTGAACCTGCGCGTCGTCGCCGACCGCGAGAACCTCCCGGCCCTCCCCGCCCTCGCGCGCCTCGCCGAGGCGCGGGGCTGGCTCGATCTGCCCGAGGGGCGCTTCAAGACGCAGGTGGGGCGCAACTACGAGCTGTTCGGCTGCGCGAGCCGGCAGCGCAGGGGCGCGCTCTTCGACCGGGTCGAGCTGTGGGCCGAGTGGGTCCGGCTCGCCGAGGCGGAGCCCGTGCTGCGGCGGTTCCACCGGCCGCGCTTCCACGGCGCCCGCCACCTCGCCGAGGCCGGCGAGCTGCCCGTGCCGAACTTCGACGCCTGCCCCGCCGCGAAGAAGGAGTGGGCCTTCGCGCCGGACGGCGGGCTCTACGGCTGCACCGCCACCGTCGGGAACCCGCGCCACCGGCTGGGGACCTTCCACCCGGAGCTGGTCCTCGACGAGGCGGCGATCGCGCCGTGGCGCGCCCGCTCGACCGCCACCATCCCCGGCTGCGCGGGCTGCCCGGCCGCGCCCCTGTGCGGGGGCGGCTGCGGCGCGCTCGCCGACGCGGAGGGGAAGGGCGTCGGCGGGCCGGACTGCCGCCCCGTCGCGCCGCTGCTCGGGCTCGGCGCGCGCTACTACCGCCTCGGCGAGGAGGCGTAGAGGGCGAGCGCCCGCCCGCGGGGGCGCGCGCCGGCGAGCGGCGGGCGCCGCGCGCGCGCCGGCGGCCCGCGCACGGCCGCCGCCCTACCTTCACCTCGGGAGGGGCGGCGATGCCGGGCGCGCGGGGCGAGGATCCGAGGAAGAAGGGGGAAGGGCCGCCGTACCCGGCGCAGCAGCAGGTGACGCCGGGCTCGGAGCGCGAGCTGCGCCCGCGCCCCGACTTCGGCGAGGAGAGCTACGTCGGCCACGGCCGCCTGGCGGACCGGGTCGCCATCGTGACGGGCGGTGACAGCGGCATCGGCCGCGCCGTGGCCCTCGCCTTCGCGCGCGAGGGCGCGGACGTCGCCGTCTCGTACCTCGACGAGCACGAGGACGCCGCGGAGACCCGCCGCGTCGTCGAGGCCGCGGGGCGGAAGGCCCTCCTCGTCGCGGGCGACCTCGCCACCGAGGCGCAGTGCGCGCGCGTCGTGCGCGAGACGGTGGACCGCTTCGGCCGGATCGACGTGCTCGTGAACAACGCGGCGTTCCAGGGGCGCCAGGTGGAGCGCTTCGAGGACCTCGACCCCGCGCGGCTCGACCGGACGTTCCGCACGAACGTGCTCGCGATGTTCCACCTCGTGCGCCACGCCCTGCCCCACATGAAGGCGGGCGGGGTGATCCTGAACACCACGTCGATCCAGGCGTACCACCCGAACCCGCAGATCCTCGACTACGCCGTCACGAAGGGCGCCATCCGGACGTTCACGCAGGGGCTCGCGAAGGAGCTCGCGAAGCGCGGCATCCGCGTGAACGGCGTCGCGCCCGGCCCGATCTGGACGCCGCTCATCCCGCAGTCCTTCGACGAGGAGAAGGTGGCGAAGCACGGGCAGAGCGCGCCGCTCGAGCGCGCCGGTCAGCCCGCGGAGGTCGCGCCGGTCTTCGTCTTCCTCGCCTCCGACGAGGCGAGCTACGTGTCCGGCGAGATCGTCGGCGTGACCGGCGGCTCCCCGCTCGCTTGAGGGGGCTCGAACGGGGTTCGTCTCCGGAGGCCGCGAGCCGCATCGTTCCTCGGGATGGACGCCTCCCGGACCGAGCGGCTCGCCCCCCTGACCGGCGTCCGCTTCGCGGCCGCCCTCGGCATCCTCCTCTTCCACTACGGCGAGCCGCTCGTCGCCTGGGCGCCGGCCTGGGTGGATTGGGTCCGCGAGGGCGGGCACGTCTGGGTCGGGCTGTTCTACCTGCTCTCCGGGTTCGTGCTCGGGCGGGCCCACCCGACGCCGATGGGGCCGGACGAGCGCCGCGCGTTCTGGGCGGCGCGGGCCGCGCGGCTCTACCCCGCCTACCTGCTCGCCTTCCTGCTCGCCGCCCCGTTCGCGCTCGACCGCTGGCCGGAGGGAGGGGCGCTCGCGGGGGCGAAGGTCGCCCTCGTCGCGGCGGCGTCGCTGCTCCTCGTGCAGGCCTGGATCCCGCCCATCGCCCGGCTGTGGAACGCGCCCGGGTGGTCCACCTCGGCCGTCGCCGCCTTCTACGCGCTCTTCCCCTTCGTCGCGGCGCGCCTCGCCCGGCTGTCGCGCCGCGGCCTCGCCGTCGCGGCGGCGGGCGCCTGGCTCGGGTCGCTCTCGCTCGCCGCGGCCTACCTCGTCATCTCGCCGGACGGCCCCGTGCAGGCCTTTGGCTGGGGGGAGCCCGCCTGGCTCGCGGCGCTGAAGTTCCATCCGCTCGCGCGCGCAGGCGAGTTCGTGGCGGGCGTCGCCCTGGGCCTGCTCGACCGCCGGGGCGTGGTCCTCGCGCGGGGCGGCGGCCTCGTCGCCGCGGCGGCGCTCTCGGCCGCGGTCGCCCTGCTCGCGTGGGGCGGCGTGCCGTACGTCCTCCTCCACAACGGCGCGCTGCTCCCGCTCCTGGCGCTCGCCGTCCTCGGGCTCGCGCGCGCCCGCGGGCCGCTCGGCCGGGCGCTCGCCTCCCGCCCCGCCGTGGCGCTCGGCGACGCCAGCTTCGCCCTCTACGCGCTGCAGGAGCCGCTCTGGCAGTGGGCGCGGCGCCTCGCCGGGGGCGCCGGCGCGCCCTCGGCCGCGTTCGTCGCGGCGTTCGCGGCGGCCGCCGTGGCGGCGGCGGTCGGCGTCTCCGTGGGGCTGGAGCGGCCCGCGCGGCGCGCCCTCCGTGCGGCGCTCGGGCGCGCGCGAACGCCCGCGGTGCTCCCGCCGCTCGCGCCCCTCGCGCGAGGCGAGCGCGGATCCGGGTAGAGCGCCGCCCCCCTCTCCCGGCCTCTCCCCCCAGACGCGCGCGCGCCCGCCGGCCCGGGCGAATCAGTCGGGATCGCCGGCCGCGCGGCCGGGGGCGTCCTTCCGCGGGCCGGGCATTCCGACGATCGCGCCGGTGACGCCGAAGAAGGCGCCGGCGGTCCAGACGCTCGAGGTGATGGCGCAGGTGCCGGTGTGGCAGCCGACGAAGTGCGCGTAGAGGGCGCCGCCCGCCGCGCCGACCGCGGCGCCGAGGGCGGTGCGCCAGTGCGCTCCGAGCCGGGCCTTCACGACCGGTGCTCCTTCACCCAGCGCTGCGCCGCGAGGGCGGCGATGGTCCCGTCGGCGACCGCGGTGGTGATCTGGCGGAAGCGCTTCACCCGGATGTCGCCCGCGGCGTAGAGGCCCGGCACCGGCGTCTCCATGGCCTCGGTGGTCTCCACGTAGCCGCCCTTCGCGAGCGGCACCAGCCCCTCGAGCAGCTCCGTCCGCGGCTGCATCCCGACGAAGACGAAGACGCCGTCGGTGGGGAGCACCTTCCGCTCCTTCGTCTTCAGATCCTCGACCTCGAGCCGCTCGAGCCCCTTCTCCCCGTAGAAGCCGCGCGGCTCGTGCGCGAGGAGCGCCCGGATCTTCGGGTGCGCGAGCGCCTCCTGCACCGAGGCGGGCTCCGCCTGGAACTCCTCGAACTGGTGGACGATCGTGACGCTCCGGGCGAACTGCGTGAGGAAGAGCGACTCCTCCACGGCGGAGTTGCCGCCGCCGACCACGTGGATGTCCTTCCCGTCGAAGTAGGCGCCGTCGCAGGTCGCGCAGTACGAGAGGCCGCGCCCGCGGAAGCGCGACTCGCCGGGCACGCCGAGCTCGCGCGGCTTCGCGCCGGTCGCGACGATCACGGCCGGGGCGACCACCTCGTCCTCCTCGTCGAGGACGAGCCGCTTCTCCGCTCCCCCGAGGTCGTGCGCGGTGATCTCGACGGCCTTCGCGAGCTTCGCGCCGAAGCGCTCCGCCTGCGCGGCGAACGCGCCGGCGAGCTCCTTGCCGGACACGTCGGCGGCGTAGCCCGGGTAGTTCGACACCTTGTGCGTCGTCTTCACCTGCCCGCCGGGGACGCTCTCGTCCACGACGAGGGTCCGCATGCGCGCGCGCGCCGCGTAGATCGCGGCGGCGAGCCCCGCGGGCCCCGCCCCGACGATGATGAGATCGTATCGCTCGGCCATCTGGCCCTCCGGACGGTGAGAGACGGGGCGCGCGCCTGGGGTTCGCGGCGGCCCCGTCTAGCCGGCGAGCGCCTCGACCCGGGCCTTGAGCGCGGTCCTCTTGATCTCCTCGCCGGTCATGCGCTCGCCCACCTCCAGGCCGCCCTTGAAGAAGACGAGCGTCGGGCTGCCCGTCACCCCCAGGCGCGTGGCGAGCTCGCGGTTCCCCTGCCTGAAGATCTTGAGGAAGCGAACGCGGCCCGCGAACGCCTCGGCCACCGCGTCGTACTTGGGCGCGAGCGCCTCGCAGGGCGGGCACTCGGTCGAGTAGAAGTCCAGGATCACCGGGCCGTCCGCCGCGAGCACCTCGCGCTCGTAGTCCGCCGCGCCGATCTCCCTCACGTGATCGCTCATGTCGGTCTCCTCCGATGGAACGGGCCCGGCGGGCGGTTCCCGCGCGGGCCCGAAGGTGGAACGGTCGCTGCTAGTCGTGGCAGCCCGTGACGAGGCGCGACGACTTGGCGCAGCACTGCGCCGCGCTCTCCGCGCAGCAGGCCTTCTTCTTCGGCTTCGTGAGCATCTTCATCCGCGGTCTCTCCCTGTCGTGGCTCAGGCCTGGATGGCCTTCTCGAGCTTCGTCTTCAGCGTCCGGGCCGCGTCGCAGTCCTCGCACGGCGCGTCCGGCTTCACTCCCCTCGTCTCGCACGTCCTGAGGCAGTTCTCGAGCGACTGGACCAGGATGCGCAGGTCCCGCTGCTCGAGCTCGAGCCGGGTCGTCTTCATGACTTCGTCCCCTTGAGCGTGAGGCTCAGCACCCTCACGCCTCCCTTGTCGTAGGGCGCGCTGCGCTCCAGCACCTCGAGCCGCCCGAACCCGCCCCCGCGGGCGGCGGCGAGGTACTCGGCCTCCGGGATCGCGCCGCCGTAGCAGGCGGCCCAGGCGGCGGGGTCGCTCCGCACGCCCTCGGGCAGCTCGGCCTCGGCGACGACGTCCGAGACGACGAAGCGGCCGCCGGGCTTCAGCACCCGGTGCACCTCGCGGTACACGGCGGCCTTGTCGCGCGCGTGGTTGATGGTGCAGTTCGAGACGACGACGTCGGCCACCGCGTCGGGCAGGTCGAGGGCGGCGAGGTCGCAGCGGACGAGCCGCACGTTCCGGAGGAAGGGCGGGATCGTGCGGCGGGCCTTCTCGAGCATCTCCTCGGAGAGGTCGACGCCGATGGCGAGCCCCTCGGCGCCTACGCGGCCGGCCGCGCGGACGACGTCCTGCCCGCGGCCGCAGCCGAGGTCCACGACGGTCTCGCCGGGGACCGGCGCGGCGAGGTCGAGGGCCGAGCCGCACGAGAGCGAGCAGCAGGACGACGACAGCTCCGCGTACCGCGCGCCCACGGCCGACCGGATCTCGCTCGCGCTGGGGAGGGTTGCCGTCATGCCCGTTGGAGCCTCCCGGGCCGGGGAGGGTTCGGCGCCGCTACGACGCCTTCGCGGCCGGCCCACCCTC
Source organism: uncultured delta proteobacterium (assembly GCA_963737085.1). Classification (GTDB taxonomy): domain Bacteria; phylum Myxococcota; class Myxococcia; order Myxococcales; family Anaeromyxobacteraceae; genus Anaeromyxobacter. Next base: position 22,609 of record CAVTRR010000008.1, on the reverse strand, counting down.
GTCGTCGGCGGGCTTCACCACGGTGGGCTTCGCCGGCGCGGGCGGCTGGAACCGCCGCGCGATCTCGGCCAGCTCGCGCGCGAGCGTCTGCACCGGCGCGCGCGTCCGCGTCGCGAGCCGGGTCATCGCCTGCCCGGGGAGCTCGCCGGCGCGCTTCACCGCCGTCGCGCGCAGGTCCTCCGCCCGCGCGCGCAGCTCGTCGAGGTGCCGGCGCAGGCCGGGCACGGACCAGTCGTCCTTCGCGACGCGCGCGAGGGCGCCGTCCAGCTCCATGAGCTTCTCGTTGCCCGCCTCGAGCGCACCCCGCAGCCGATCCCGCGCGTGCGCCTCGAGCGTGCTCATCCGGTCCTGCAGCCTCATCGTCGTGCCTCCTGCTGGGGAACGGGCGGAGCGTAGACGCAACGCGTCACCAGCGGCAGCGCACCAGAGGGGGCCTCCCGAACAGGGGCGCAACCGCCGCCGGAGGCGAGTTCCGGTGGGCCGGGCCCCGTCCGGGATCGGCTGTCAGACCAGGCTGACACACTCGCGCACGTGAGACGGTTGGTGACGCTCGACCTGGAGACCGTGGCGGACGAGGCGCTCGTCTCGGCCGTGGACGGCGAGCCGACCCGCCCGTTCCCCGAGCAGCTCCGCCGCGTCCTCGCGGCGCGCCGCGCCCGCACCGGCGGCCGCAGCGACTTCCTCCCGCTCCCCTACCACCGGCCGGTCGCGGCCTGCCTGCTCGAGGCGGTCGAGGACGGCGGGATCGTGCGCGTCACCGACGTCTCCGCGTGGACCGACGGCCGCGGCGACGAGGCGGACTTCCTCGCCCGCACCTGGGACCGGCTCGCCGGCGCCGCCCTCGTCACCTTCCACGGCAAGGGCTTCGACGTGCCGGTGCTGGAGCTCCGCTCGCTGAAGCACCAGGTGCCCATGCCGGGCCGGCTCGACGCGCGCCGCAGGGCGGCCGTCGCCGAGCACTTCGACATGAAGGAGGTGCTCTCGGCCGACGGGGCCGCGCCCGCGGCGCCGCTCGACCTGTACGCGAAGCTGGTCGGCCTGCCCGGCAAGGAGGACGTCGCCGGGAGCGACGTGCAGGCGCTCTACGCGCAGGGGGCCCTGGAGCGGATCGCGGCCTACTGCATGACCGACGTCGTGCAGACCTTCCTGCTCTTCCTCCGCTTCCGGCTCGTCGAGGGATCGCTCACGCCCGACGGCTACGCGGAGAGCGCCGCCCTCGCCCGCGAGGCGCTCCCCGCGCTGTTCGCGCGGCGCCTGCCGCCCGCGGAGCGGGCGGTGCTCGACCCGTTCCTCGAGCGCTGCGCGCCGTTCTTCGGCGCGGGGCGCGCGCAGCTGCGCGCCGTTTGAGCGCGGCGCCGCGGAGCGGCGATTGGCGGCGGGCGCGGCGCGCCGACCCGACGACACGGCGCGCCGGCCCGCCCCCGTGCTGCAAACCTACGCGCCGCGCTTCGCGCGGCGCTTGCGCTTGATGCTGAGCGCGCGCTTGCGCGTCGCCTGCGCGCGCTTCGTCTTCGAGCGGTTCGCCACCTTCTTCTTCGAGCGGTTCCCACGCTTTGCGGCCATAAGTGTCCTCCTCGGGTGAGCGCCGGCTACTCGAGCCAGTCGCGGTCCTTCAGCTTCTTGGGCAGGTACTCCTCGGTGATGAAGCTGATCCCGCGGCGCGAGAGCGCCTCGAGCTCGAACTTCTGCCCGCTCTTCACCATCTCCTGGATCTCCGTCTGCCACTGCTTCGCCTGGAACCAGGGGTAGGCGAGCATCTGCTTCGCGCGCGCGACGTCCTGGTCGTTCATCTTGATCGCGACGTTCGAGGGCAGCTTGAAGGTGACCTTGTCGAACGACGACAGCCCGATGAAGCGCGCCGCCGGCACCGCCATGCGCATCGACTCGTAGGCGAGGTTGATCGAGCCCTGCTTCAGGACCGAGTAGATGTAGAAGCCCCACGGATCGTTGTCGACGAGCACGTAGACGGGGAGCTTCAGCTCGGAGTGCAGGCGCTGGACGAGCCGGCGCACGCCGCGCGGCGGCTGCCCCTGCCCGGTCACGATGATGCACTTCTCGCGCTGCCAGAACTTGTCCTCGTTGAAGCGCTTCCAGACGGCGTCCTTCTCGACGAGGAGCACGTACCTCGCCTCGGTCTTCCCGAACTGGACGACGTGCTCCTCGACGATGGACGGCACGGACCAGCCGCCCGAGCCCATGCGGCGGAGGTCGATGGTGTCGCCGGAGTCCCGGATGGTCATCGGGCCGACCATCGAGCCGCGGCCGGTGGCGAAGAGGTGCAGCTCCTCGCGGAGCGAGTCCACGGCGACCTCGAGGTCCTCGATGATCGGGTCGGACTCCTCCTGCTCCTCGAAGGTGTTCTGCTTCGTCTCCCCGAGGGTGTGCTTCGTCATGTAGTAGAGGTCGCGGATGCTCGTCGTCTTGCCCGAGTCGATGAGCTCCTTGCAGGCCTCCGAGACGAGGAACGTCTGCATGAACTTCTTCGCCATGCCGACGTTGAAGAAGTAGCGCCGCTGCCGCTGGCCCCCGAGCTCGATGAGCCGCCGCTTCTCGTTGAACTTCACGTTGGCGAGGGAGCGGATGGGGATCTCGAGGAACGGGTTCTTCCCGCCCTTCACCGAGCGCACCACCGTCTCGGCGAGCCGCTCGATCTTCTGGATGGTCTTCTTGTCGACCGCGTCGAGGCGCGCCATGGGCTACTCGTCCTCCTGCTCGGCCCGCCGCGGGCGCTTCGTGATCTTCTTCGAGGCCTCCTCGAGGGCCTGATCCTGCTCGGCGAGCTCCGCCTCGGTCATCTTGTTCGCGAGCCGCAGGAACTCGCGCTTGATGGGGTCCGCGCTCTTGCCGGTGATGTTCCCGATCGAGCGCGCCACCTCCTGGATGTAGAGCTCGAAGATCGAGCGCCGCTGGGCCTGGTAGTCGGCGTGCTGCCGCTTGCGGATGTGCGCCGCGAGCTTGCGGCCGCACTCCTGCGCCGCGAGCTGGATCTCGCGGGTGATCTCCGGGTAGTGCGCCACCGCCTCCTTCGCCTCGGAGGTGAACGGCACCCACACCGACGCGATGTGCACGAGCAGCGCCATGGGGCCGACCGGCAGGGACCCCTTGGGCTGCGAGAGGAGGTAGTTGCGCCAGTCGGTCTTCACCACCGCCTCGGTCATGCCGCAGGCGCCCTTCTGGAACAGGAGCGGCACGCGGTTCGCGAAGCGGAACAGCTCCACCGGCTTGTCGGCGGGCCAGGAGCCGCCGTAGGCGAGCCCGACCTCCACCTGGAAGGGGTTGCCGCGGTAGACCTTGGGCGGGCGCGTGACGGTCGCGATGAAGTAGTTGTGCCCCTTGATCTTCTCGACGCCCTCCTCGGGCGGCGCGTCGGGCACCTCGGGCGCGGCGGCCTTCGCCTGCTTCTCCTTCTTCGAGGCCTTCTTCTTCGAGGCCTGGTCGAGGTCGAGCTGGGCGTCGCCGTTCGACTCCGGCCCCTCGCTCTCGATGACGTTCAGGAACGAGACGAGCCCGCGCTTCATCAGCTCGTCGCCGATGGGCGAGAGGCAGTTCGTCGGCGGGTTCATGATCTTCGTCGCGCCGATCGCCTCGTGGAGCTTCACGGCGAGCTCGTGGTCCCCGGCGACGTCGCGCGGGCGCACCCGCCCCTTCAGGCCCGAGCGCTTCACGATCTCGTCGGCGACGGTCGGCGAGACGCGCGAGAAGGCGGTCTGCAGGAACCCCTTCACGTCGTGGCTCTTCGAGTCCCCCGCCATGAGCATGAGCGCGCCGAGCTCGACGCCGTGCGGGTGCGGCTTGATCTCCACCGCCTCCTTGGGCAGCTCGTCGGTCGCGCGCGGGAAGAGGAGCGGCTCCTGGCGCGGCCGCACGTAGCGCAGCGTGCAGTGCGGGTTCGAGAGCGCGGTGTGCTCGGCGTAGCGGTTCACGAACCGCTGCCCGGCCTGCCAGTTGGCGACGATCTCGAGCTCGACGCGGGTGCCGTGCTCCTGGTGCCAGTCGTCGAGCTGCTCGTCCTTCGTGACGACGGGGTTGTTCTTCCGCGTGTCGATCTGGATCTCGAAGTAGTGCGCCGGCTTCCCCTTCCCGGTGCGGGAGGTGACGCGGATCGGCTGGCCGGTGGTGAGCTGGCCGTACATCGCCGCGGCGCTGATGCCGATGCCCTGCTGCCCGCGCGACTGCTTCAGGCGGTGGAACTTCGAGCCGTAGAGGAGCTTCCCGAAGATCTTCGGGACCTGCGCCTTCACGATGCCGGGGCCGTTGTCCTCGACCACGACGACGAACTTCCCCTCGCCCTTCGTGAGATCGCCGGCGCCCTTCTCGTCGAGCGCCAGGTCGCGCACCTCGATCGTGATCTCGGGGAGGATCCCCGCCTCCTCGCAGGCGTCGAGCGAGTTGTCGACGGCCTCCTTGATGGTGGTGAGGAGCGCCTTCGACGGGTTGTCGAAGCCGAGGAGGTGGCGGTTCTTGGTGAAGAACTCGGAGATCGAGATCTCGCGCTGCTTCGCCGCCATCTGCTCGGCGCTGGCGCGCCGGCGCGGCCCCTTCTCCGGCGCCTCGGGCACGGGCACGACGACGGGCTCGGGCGGCGCGGGGGCGGGCGCCGGGCGGCGCGCCACCTTCGCCGGCGCCGCGGCCGGGGCGCGGCCCTTCCTCGGGGCCGGCGGGACCGCCACGAGCTCGAGCTGCTTCGACGCCGGCCTGCCCGGCTTCGCCTTGCCCTTCGCCACCGTCGCCTTGCGTGCCGCCATCACCGTTCGGACCTCGCGATATCGCCTGTCCGGCTTTAGCACGGGAGGCGGATCCACGCGAGAAAGCTGCCTAATCCCCGGGGTGAGCCCGTCGAGCCCCGCACGCCGCGCCGGCGGACGCCCGCCCGCCTGGATTGACTGCCGGGGGCGAGTGGTTAAACAGGCCTCATGCCCTGGGACCAGACGTCGACGCCGCGCGGGATGCAGCAGGCCACGAGGACGAGCGGGTTCGGCCGGAACTACGCGAAGACCGCCATGCTGATGGGCTTCCTCATCGCGATCCTCGCCATCGGCGGGCAGATGGCCGGCGGGACCGGCGGGATGCTCCTCTTCGGCGGCATCGGCCTCGTCCTGAACCTCCTCTCCTACTGGTACTCGGACAAGATCGCGCTCATGGCGCACCGCGCCCGGCCGGCGACGCGCGAGCAGCTCCCCCAGGTCTACGAGATCGTCGAGCGGCTCACCCGCAAGGCCGGCCTGCCGATGCCGCGCATCTTCGTCATCCCCTCGGCGGCCCCGAACGCCTTCGCGACGGGCAGGAACCCGGCGCACGCGGCGGTCGCGGTCACGGAGGGCATCCTCTCGGCCCTCGACCGGCGGCAGCTCGAGGGCGTCCTCGCCCACGAGATCTCCCACGTGCAGAACCGGGACATCCTCATCGCCACCATGGCGGCGGCGATCGCCGGCCTCGTCTCCTCCCTCGGCCACATGATCCAGTGGGGCGCGATCCTCGGCGGGTTCGGCCGCAGCAACGACGACGAGGGCGGCTCGAACGTGTTCGCCGCGCTGGCGTGGGCGATCCTCGCGCCGATCATCGCCCTCGTGATCCAGCTCGCCGTCTCGCGCTCGCGCGAGTTCGGCGCGGACGCCTCCGGCGCGGCGCTGGTCGGCGATCCCGAGCCGCTCGCCGACGCCCTGCTCGCCCTCGAGGCCGGGAACGAGCGCCGCCCCTACGAGTTCGGCGGCCCGGCCACGGCGCACCTCTTCATCGTGAACCCGTTCCGCGGGGCGGGCTCGACGGTGATGAAGCTCTTCTCGACGCACCCGGCCGTGGAGGAGCGCGTGCGGCGCCTCCGCGAGATGAAGCGGGGGATGCGGTACGCCTGACCCGCAAGAAGCGGCGGAGGTTCGACCCGTCAGGTCGGCGACAACGCGCAGCTGACCGGCTCGGTCGAGGACACCCGGAGCGTGCGGGTCACGACCCCGCCCGTCGCCCCGTTCACGACCGACACGGTGTAGTCGCCCTCGGCGGAAGGCGCGGTGAACGTGCACGCGAACGCCGCGGCCTCGCACGTCGGGGGACAGGTGTTGCCTTGCGTGCACACCTCGACCTTGGGGTCGAGGAAGATGTCGCCCGAGCCGGCGCCCACCGCCGACGTGTCCACGTCGCACGTCGCCCCCGTCTGGTTGCACGTCGGGCAGAGCTGGACCGGATAGCTCACCGCCGCCCCCGGGCGGACCGTGCAGTCCGCCACCTGCGAGACCTGCGGCGTCTCGGTCGGGCAGGTGTCCTCTCCGCACCCGGCCGCGACGAGCGCGACCGCGGCGGCGACGACGGCGTTCCGGGTCCTCATCTCTCGGCCCTCCGAAGCCTCACGGCTTCAGCACGATCTTCCCGAACTGCGCCCGCTCGGAGAGCAGGTCCTGCCCCTTGCGGGCCTCGGCGAGGGGCAGCACCCGGTCCACCACGGGCCGGAGCTTCCCTTCGCCGACGAACCTCAGCACCTCGAGGAGATCGCCCGCCGTCCCCATGGTGGATCCGAGGATCGAGATCTGCCGGAAGAAGACGTGGCGCAGGTCCGTGAGGGGGTCGAACCCGGTCGTGGCTCCCACCGTGGTGATCCGCCCCCCGATGGCGGCAGCGAGGATCGACTTCTCCCAGGTCTTCTTGCCGACGTGCTCGAACACGACCTCGACGCCCTTCTTGTCGGTGAGGCGCCTCACCTCCTGGACGAAGTCCTGCGTCTCGTAATTCACGACCTCGTCCGCGCCGAGCGCCTTCGCCTTCTCGAGCTTGGCGTCGGAGCCCGCGGTCGCGATGACGCGCGCGCCGAGGAGCTTCGCGATCTGCACGGCGGCGACGCCCACGCCGGAGCCCGCCGCGTGCACGAGCACCGTCTCGCCCGGCCGGACGTTCGCGCGCTGGACGAGCGCGTGCCAGGCGGTCATGAAGGTGAGCGGGACCGCGGCCGCCTCCTCGAAGGAGAGGCGGGCGGGCTTCGGCATGACGTTCCGCGCGGACACCGCGAGCAGCTCGGCCTGGCCGCCGGACACGTGCTCGCCGAGGATCGCGAAGCGGCGGCAGAGGTTCTCGTGGCCCGAGAGGCAGCGCTCGCAGCGGCCGCAGCCGAGGCTCGGGTTCACCACCACCGCGTCGCCGGTCTTCACGCCGTCCACGCCGGCGCCGACCGCCTCCACCACGCCCGCGACGTCCGAGCCGAGCACGTGCGGGAAGGCGAGCTTCAGCCCGGGCCACCCGATGCGCACCCAGATGTCGAGGTGGTTCAGCGCCGCCGCCTTCACGCGCACCAACACCTGCCCGGGCCCGGCCTGCGGATCGGGCAGGTCCTCCACGTTCACCGCCTCCGGACCACCGTGCGCGCGGATCGCGATCGCCTTCATGCCGCCTCCTGGGGCGTGGGTTTGGGGAAACGCCCCCGAACGTAACCGGCCGCGCCCCTCGCTTGCCAGCGGCCCGCCGGGGTGGGTACATGTCGCAGGGGGCGCCTCCGGATGATGCCGATCGAGACCGTCGCCGTCGTGGGCGCCAGCGAGACCGGCTCCACCTGCGCGCTCCTCGCGTCGCTCGCCGGCTGCACGGTCCGGCTCTTCGACCCCTCCGAGGCCGCGCTCGCGCGGGCGTTCGACGGCGTGCGGCGCCGGATCGAGCTCGCCTTCGCCTCCGGCGTCGTCACGCGCGGCGAGCGCCAGCGCACCCTCGACGGCCTGCTCTTCACCCCCGACCTCGAGGAGGCCCTCACCGGCGCGGACCTCGCGGTGGACGCCTCGGCGGGCGCCGGCGAGGAGGTCCTCGGCCTGCTCGCCGAGGCGCTCCGGGCGACCACGGCGGTCGCCGCCGCCGGCGGCGCGGAGCCCGCGGCGATCGCCGCGCGCCTGCCGCAGCCGGGGCGCGTGCTCGCGCTCCGCCTCGCCGACGCCCACGGCCCGGTGCCGCGCGTCGACGTCGTCGGCCTTCCCACCACGAGCCCCCACGTGCTCGAGCGCGCCCGCTCCTTCGCGGCGCGCGTGAACCGCGCCGCGCGCGTGCCGGCCTCGCCGTGATCGTGCGCGTGGACGTGGTGCCCATCGCCCTCGAGCTCCGCCGCGTGGTGGTGGCGGAGGTCGTCGGCGGCTACCACGGCCGGGCGGAGCGACGCACCCGGCGGCGGGAAACGCCGTGCGCCCCGCCCGCGCGTTGCCCGCCGCAAGCGGCCCCGCTAGAGAAGCGGGCGCAAGGAGTGCCGCCCATGAAGATCCCGCTCATCGCCATGCTCCTCGGCTCCGCCGCGCTGAAGGTGGGCGACAGGGCCCCGGACTTCACGCTCCCCGACACCGACGGGAAGCCGGTGAGGCTGTCCGCCCTGCTCGAGAGGGGGCCGGTGATCCTCGCCTTCTTCGTCAAGGCGTTCACCCCTGGCTGAACCCGCGAGGTGCAGGCGTACCGTGATCAGTACGCCCAGGTGACCGGGAAGGGCGCGCAGGTGGTCGGCATCTCCACCGACGACGCGGCGACCCTGAAGCGTTTCAAGGAGCAGTACGCGCTGCCCTACCCGCTCCTCTCGGACGCGGGCGGCAAGGTCGCGAAGCAGTACGGAGGAACGATCGCCGTGCTCGGCCTCGCGCACCGCGCGACGTTCGTCGTCGATCGGGACGGGACGGTGAAGGAGGTCGTGACCGGGGGGGACGCGATCAACCCCAGCGGCGCGATCGCCGCCTGCCCGGTGCCCGGGAAGGGGTGACGCCATGAAGCTGCTCGCCGCCGCCGTCGCCGCCCTCAGGCGCCGCGTCCTCGGCATCTCCCCCGAGGAGATCCGCTACACCATCGAGGACGTGCGCAGCGAGATCCGCGCCGTGCGCGCCGAGCTGCGCGAGGAGATCGCGCAGGTCCACCGCGAGCTCGACGCGCTCCCGTCGCGCCAGGACCGGACGGAGGGGCCGGAGACCCCGGTCGCCGAGGCCTGAGGCGGGCCGGCGGCCCGCCTCGGTCAGCCCACGCCGTCCTCGACGACCACGCGGCGGACCACGGCGTCGGCGCCGCCCGCCTGCACCCGCTCGCCGGCCCGCCAGTGCGCCCGGCGCAGGTAGCCGAGGCCGACGCGTCCCTCGGGCGTGTCGGCGGCGCTCGTCACGGCGCCGACCTCCTGCCCGCCGGAGACGAGCGGCGTGCCGGGACCGGCGCCGGCGGGGAGGTCGAGCTGCACGAGGCCGCGCTGCAGGTGGCCGCGCGCCGTGGCGCGGAGCACCACCTCCTGCCCGGTGTAGCAGCCCTTCGTGAACGAGATGGCGGCGCGGGTGAGCCCCGCCTCCATGGGCAGGCGCGTCGCGTCCATGTCCGCGCCGAAGCGCGCGAGCCCGCCGAGGATCCGGAGCGCCTCGAGCTCGCCCTCGCCGAGGTCGGCGGCGCCCGCCTCGACGAGCGCTGCGCGGAGCGCCGGGGCGTCGCCGGCCGGGACGAGGACGTCCACGCACGGCGCCCCGCGCCGGCCGTCCGGGAACCGCGCGAGCCCCCCGGCCAGCGCCTCGAGCCGGGCCGCCGCGTCGGGGCCGAGCACGGGCAGGAGCCGGAGCTCGGCCGAGCGGTCCTCGAAGGTCACGTCGTCCATGATCACGAACCGCTCGAGGTGCGGGCGCGCCCCGGCGGCCGCGTGCGCGTCCATCACGAGGAGTATCCCGTCCGGCTCGACGAGGAGGTGCGCGTCCGCGAGGAGGTGCCCCTTCGCGTTCAGGACGGCCGTGTAGGCGGAGGCGCCCGGCGCGAGGACGTTCACGTCCTGCGTCGTCACGCGGTGCAGGTAGTCCTTCGCGTCCTTGCCGGTCGCGCGCAGGATCGCGGGGGCCTCGACGGGCCCCACGGCGAGGGCCGCGCGCGCGGCGTGCAGCTGCTCGGCGGAGATCATCGCCCCGATCCTACCGGCGGACGGCGCCGCCCGCACCTCAGCCGGCGCGCTCCGCGAGGAGCACGCCCGCGACCACCATGGCGCCGCCCGCGACGAACGGGGCGGTGAGCGCCTCGCCGTAGACGGCCCAGGCGATGAGCGCGGTCAGCACCGGCTGCAGGTTCGACCAGATCGCGACGCGGCTCGCCTCCGCCCGGCCGAGCGCCCAGTAGTAGATGAGCCAGGCGAGGACGCTCGTCACGACGGCGAGGTAGGCGAGGCTCGCGGCGCCCCAGCCGGAGAGCGCGGCGAGCCGCCCGCCGTCGGCGAGCGCGATCCCCACGGGCGCGCAGAGGAGCGTGCCGAGGACGAGGGTCACGGACCCGGTGGCGAGGCCGCCGTAGCGCGCGGCGTAGGCCTTGCCGCCCACCGCGTAGAGCGCCCAGCTGATCACCGCGAAGAGGAGGAGCACGTCCCCGACGAGGACGTCGCGCGCGCCGGCGACGCCGAGCACGCCGCGCCCGGCGAGGACGACCACGGTGCCGGCGAAGGCGACCGCGATGCCGGCGAGCTTCGTCCCCGTGGCGCGCTCCCGGCCGCGCGCCCACTCGACGAGGAACACGAAGAGGGGCGTCATCGCGTAGAGGAGCGCCGCGTGGCCGGGCGTCGAGAGCGCGAGCCCGCCGAGGAAGAAGGCCTGGTTCACCGCGACCGCGAGGACGCCCAGCCCGGCGAGCGCCACGAGATCCCGCCGCTCGAACCGCGCGCGCAGCCGCCGGAGCACCACCCCGTGCACCGCCGCCGCGAGGGCGAAGCGCGAGAGCGCGACGTCCGCCGGCGACAGCTCCGCGAGCGCGCGCTTGCCGGCGATGTACGTGCCGGCGGAGAGCGCCGAGTGGACGATCATGAGGAGGTGGAGCACGGGGGAGCGGACTGTAGTCGGGCGGGCGTGCGGAGGTCGAGGTCGGGGTCGAGGGCTGACGACGGCCCCCCCGGCGGCGCCCTTCCTCGGCGCCGGCGCGCGCGGGCCCGCTCAGCGTGCGAGCCGCGCGATCGCCCACTCCGCGGCGGCCCGCACGCCCGGGAACGGGCTCGCGAGGTGGCGGCGGACCGCCTCGGCGCGGCCGGGATCCCCGGCGCGCCCCGCCGCGAGCACGGCGTTGCGCAGGAGCCCGTCGTAGCGCGCCCGCGCGAGGGAGGTGCCCCAGAAGCGCTGGCGGTACTCCTCCTCGGAGAGCGCCAGCAGGTCGTCGAGGGGGAGGGCCTCGCGCCCGGGGCGGGGGAGCAGCTCCGGGTCGGAGCCCGGCCTCGCCGCCGCGTTCCAGGGGCAGACGGTCTGGCAGTCGTCGCAGCCGAAGACCCAGCCGCCGAGCCGGCCCGCCAGCGCGGGCGGGATCTCGCCGCGGCGCTCGATGGTCCAGAAGGAGATGCAGCGCCGCGCGTCCACCACCCCGGGCGACGGGATCGCGCCGGTGGGGCAGGCCGGGAGGCACGCCTCGCACGAGCCGCAGCGGTCCGGGTGCGGCGCGTCGGGCTCGAGCTCGCGGTCGAGCAGGACGGTGCCGAGGACCACCCAGCTGCCGTGGTCCACGGTGAGCAGGCAGCCGTTCTTCCCGATCCAGCCGATGCCCGCGCGCTCGGCCCAGGCCTTCTCCATGACCGGCGCGACGTCGCAGGTGGGGAGCGCCCGCGCCGCCGGGTCCGCCGCGGCGAGCTCCTCGACGAGCGCGCGGAGCCGCCGCTTCATCACCGCGTGGTAGTCGCGGCCGCGCGCGTAGCGGGCGACCTGGCCCGCGCCCTCGACGGGGGGCGGCGCCTCGCCCGCGTGGTACGCGAGCGCGACGGCGACGACGCTCCGGACGCCGGGCAGCAGCAGCGCCGGATCGAGCCGCTCGGCGCGCTGCGTGCGGAGCCAGACCATGTCCGCCTCGGCGCCCGCCGCGAGTACGCGATCGAGGGGCCCCGGGTCGAGCGGCGCCGCGCGCGCGACGCCGCAGGCGTGGAACCCCGCCCGGCGGGCGGCGGCCTTCACGAGGGGCGTGTCGAGCGCGGGCACGAGGCCGTCTTTAACCCGGCGGCGGCCCGGCCGGTCGAAAACTGGCGATATCGATCGGCCCCCTTACCATGCGTCGATATGGCGCGAAGGCTCGAGCTTCACTCGTGGGACGGGTTGCCGGGGACGGCGGAGCGCGGGCGCGGCTGGTCGCTCGTGCGGGGTGACTGCGTGGCGGCGCTCGAGAAGCTGCCCCCGCACTCGGTGGACGTCGCCTTCGCCGATCCGCCGTACATGCTGTCGAACGGCGGGACGACCTGCCAGAGCGGCAAGCGGGCGAGCGTCGACAAGGGGCGCTGGGACGCGTCCCGCGGGATCGCCGGCGACCACGCCTTCCAGGCGCGCTGGCTCGGCGCCGTGCGCCGCGTGCTCAAGCCGTCCGGGACGCTGTGGGTGTCCGGCACCCAGCACGTCATCTTCTCCATCGGGTTCGCGCTGCAGGAGCTCGGCTTCCACCTCCTCAACACGGTCACCTGGTACAAGCCGAACGCCTCGCCCAACCTCGCCTGCCGCTTCTTCACCCACTCGACCGAGATCCTGCTCTGGGCGAGCCCGGCGAAGACGCGGCCCCTCCAGCACCGCTTCAACTACCAGGCGATGAAGGCCGCGAACGGCGGCAAGCAGATGCGCGACCTCTGGGAGATCTGGGAGGCGCCGGCGCCGGGCGACGAGCAGGTGGTGTGGTCGCTGCCGACGCCCGGCCCGCGCGAGAAGATCCACGGGCGGCACCCGACCCAGAAGCCCCTCGCCCTCCTCGAGCGCGTGCTCGCGGCGAGCGCGAGCGAGGGGAACCTCGTCCTCGACCCGTTCGCGGGCTCCGGGACGACGGGGGTCGCAGCGCTGCGCGCGGGCTGCCGCTTCCTCGGCATCGAGAGCGATCCCGCGTACGTGGACCTCGCGGCGCGCAGGCTGCGGGCGGCGGAGCCCCTCCCCGCCGAGCGCGCCTCCTGAGACGCCCCGCGCGCGAGCGCGCCACGCGGCCGCGCGCCCCGCGGCGCGGCCCTTCCGGCGATTGCCGCCCCCGGGGTCGCGTGGTAGGAGGGGGACCGTGAGAGGGCCGCCTCCCCGCCATCCCGACGAGCAGCGAGAGCAGCTTCCGGCCGTCGAGGGCGTCATCGCCGACGCCGCCGAGCTGAAGGTGGGGGACCGCGTCGTCTACCCGAACCAGGGCGTCTGCGCCGTGGTGGGCTTCAAGGACATGGAGGTCTCCGGGACGAAGCTCCAGTTCGTCTCGGTGCAGCGCGAGGAGGACGGCGCGCTCGTCCACGTCGCGCGCAACAAGGTGCCGTCGATCGGCCTGCGCCGCGTGGCCACCGCCGACCAGATGGAGGGCGTCTTCCACTACCTCGCCGCCCAGTTCGACGACCCCGAGCTCGACTGGAAGGTCCGGCACCGCGACAACGCCGACCGGCTCATCGCGGGCGGCGTGCTCGGCGTCGCCGAGGTGGTGAAGGGCCTCCACTCGCTGTCGCGCATCCGCCCGCTCCCCACCAAGGAGCGCGAGCAGTACGACAACGCGCGCCACCTGCTCGTCCACGAGGTCGCCGTGTCGCTCGCCGTGCCGCCCGGCCTCGCCGAGGACTACGTCGACTACGCCCTCATGCCGCCGGCGGGCGTGAAGTTCGTGCTGAAGCCGCCGCCGAAGCCGGTGCTCCTGCCGTCCCGCCCGAAGAAGCGCCGCCCGGTGGCCGAGGAGGAGGACGATCTCGGCCTCGCGGACCTCGGGCTCGGCGATCTCGCCATCGGCGAGCTCGGCGCGGAGGTCGCGGTCGAGCCCGCCGCCCACGTCGAAGGCGAGGAGACCGAGGGCGAGGCGGACGGCGAGGAGAAGGAAGCGGAGGAGAAGGGCGCCGAGGAGGGCGAGCACGAGGCCGTCCCCGCGGCCCGGCCCGCGCGGCCGGCGAAGCCCGCCCCGGCCGCGAAGGTGAAGGCAAAGGCCGCGCCCGCGAAGAAGGAGAAGGCCGCGATCAGGAAGGCGGCGCCCGCCCCCGCGAAGAAGGCGCCGGCGAAGAAGGCGGCCGCGAAGAAGCCGGCCCGGCCCGCGGCCGCGGCCGCGAAGCGCGGAGGGAAGAAGAAGTGATCCGCATCGTCACGCTCGATCGGATCGACCCCGCCGACATGGCGTTCCTGACGGGGACGCTCTACCGCGCCTTCGGGGTCGGCACGGAGCACGCCGGCGATCGCCCGGTCCCCGCCGACGTCGAGACCAAGGACGGCCGGCTCGACGCGGTGAGGCTCCTCAAGGAGGTCCAGCCGGTACGGACCTTCGCCGACGACAAGGTGCTCTACATCACCTCTTCGCCGCTCGCGCTCAAGCCCGGCCCGCTCGGCGAGCCGCCCTGCTGGGGGTTCGCGGAGTACGGCGGCACGCGCGCCGTCCTCACCACCTCGAAGCTCCCCGCGCGCGGCGTCACCGAGGCGTCGATCGAGACCTGGCGCCGGCGCCTCGCCCGCGAGGCGATCCACGCCATCGGGCACCTGTGGGACCTGCACCACTGCTACGACGCGCGCTGCGCGATGCACCCGTCGTGGTCGCCGTCCCTGCCGGCGAGCCCGGAGATGGACCTGTGCACCTTCTGCCGCGAGAAGAGCGAGCGGAAGGTGCGGCTCGCGAAGACCTAGGCATGGGCGCCGGAGCACCGCCGCGCGAGCCGGGGAGCGGCCTCGCCGCCCGCGTGCTGCGCCGCGAGCTCGAGGGCGCGCGCGAGACCCTGCGCCGCGCCCGCGCGTCGGCCCGCGCGCTGTGGGCGCGCCGTCCCGCCTCGCCGCGCCTCGTCGCGATCGCCACCGTCGCCGCCGCCCTCGCCACCGGCGCGCTCGCGGTCCTCGCCCAGGCCGGGCTCCCCGGCCGGCTCCCGTCCCCCCGCGACTGGGCGGCGGTGGCCGCGCTGCTCGAGCGCGACGGCCGCCCCGGCGACGCCGTCGCGCTGTCGCCGCCCTGGGCCGAGCGCGCGCGCGCCGCCCTCCCCCTCCCGGTCCTCGCGAGCGCGCGCTACGACGGCGAGGACCTCCCCGGCGTGCGCCGGATCTGGGTGCTGTCGATCCCGGGCGCGCCGGGGTTCTCGTGGGAGCTCGAGGCGGGGCTCCTCCGGCGCTCGACGCGGCCCCGGCCGGCCGAGCGGATCGGCGCGTTCGAGCTGGCCCGCTACGACCTCGCCTCCCCGACCCTCCCCCTCGCCTTCCTCCCCGATCGCCTCGCGGAGGCCGAGGTGTCGCGCGGCGCGGAGGCGTGCCTGCCCGACCCGAGCGGCGGCTTCCGGTGCACGGGAGGGCGCGTCGCCCGCGAGGTGCGCGACGTGGGGGGCGCGCCGCGACCCTGCCTCGTCGCCGCGCTCGACGAGGGCGCGCCGCTCGCGATCGCGTTCCCGCCGGTGCGCGTCGGGCGGCGCGTCCGCGGCCACGGCGGCCGCCTCGGGGCCGGCGGCGCGCCGCTCCGCCTCTCCGTCGTCGTGGACGGGGAGGAGGCGGGGGCGGCGGAGCTCACCGGCCCGGGGTTCGTGCCCTTCGAGGTGGACACCACCCGCTTCGGCGGCGCGGTCCGCCGCGTCGCGCTGATCCTCACGCCGTCCGGCGGCGCCGACGTGTGCCTCGACGCGGAGACCCTCCCGTGAGCGGGGACGTCCGCCCCGGCGCGTCGCGCGTCCTCGCGGCCGGCCCCGGCCGGATCGCGGCGGCCTGGGCGGTCGTGGCGCTCGCGGCGCTGCTCGCGCTCGGCGACGGGCCCGGGATCTCGCGCGACGAGGCGGCGGTCGCCGCCGTCGCGCTGGGCGCGCCCGCCCCGGGCGCGGCGCCCCCGCTCGCCGCCCTCCTCGCCCGCGCCGGCCACGCGGCGACCGGCGCGCGCCTCCCGCCGCTGCGCGCGCTGCGGCTCGGCTCGGCGCTCCTCGGCGCGCTCCTCGCGGCGCTCCTCGCGCTCGCGGCCGGGGCCCTCGCCGGCCCCGCCGGCGCCCTCCTCGCGCCCGCCCTCTTCTGGCTCGCGCCGCGCCACCTGCACGCGGGGCTGGTCGCGACGCCGGACCTCGCGCTCGCCGCGCTCTCCGTCGCCACCGTCCTCGCCTGGCGCCACGCCGCCGGCGCGAGCGGGCGCGCGGGCCGGCTGCGCGCCGCCGTCCTGGCGGGCCTGCTCCTCGGCGCGGCCGTCGCCGCGCGCGCCGACGCGTGGGTGCTCCTGCCGGCGCTCGCGCTCCACGCCGCCTTCCTCGCCGTCCTCCGCCGCCGCGCGCCCGCCGCCGTTCCGCCGGGCGCCGCGGCCGCCCTCGCGATCGTGGCGGCGGTCGCCGCCGCGGCGACCGTCGCGATCTGGCCGGGCGTGCTGCGCGCGGGCCTCGCCCCGTGGCTGCCGCCGCGCGAAGGTCCGCTGCCGGCACCGCTCGCGGCGCTCCTCGCCGTGCCGGTGACGCTCCTCCTCGCTTACGCGGCCGGCGCGGGCCACGCCGCGGCGCGCGCCGCGCGCGCGCTCCGCGGCGAGCCCGTCCCCTCCGGCGCCGACGACGCGCTGCTCCTCGCCGCCGCCGCGGCCGCGCTCGCCGGCTCCGCGCTCGCCGCGGCGCCGCCCGGCGCCCGGCCGGCGCTCCACGCCGCGCCGTTCCTCGCGCTCCTCGGCGCCCGCGCGCTCCTGCGCGCCGCGAGCCTCGCCTGGCCGCGGCGGGAGGCGCCCCTCGCCGCCGCCGTCGCGCTGCTCGTCCTCTACCCTGCGCTCCGGGCCACGGTCCACGCGTTCCCGCTCGGCACCGCCACGTGGAGCGAGCTCGCCGGCGGCGCGCCCGGCGCCGCGTCGCGCGGGCTGCCGCGGCAGGACGGCGGCGACGCCGTCGGCGCCGCGCTCGCGGCGGTGAACGGGCGGGCCCGCGCCGGGGCCCGGGTCTGGTGGCCGGGCGCCTCGCCCGCGGCGATCGCGCTCTACGCGCGGGGCGGCCGGGTCCGCGCCGATCTCGGCGTCGCGAGCGGGCCCGAGGACGCCGACGTCGCGGTGGTGGCGATCGATCCGCGCGATCGGGACGCGGAGTACCGCGCGTGGGGCGCCCTGCGCACCGCGCGCCCCGCGGCCGGGGTCTACGTCGACGAGGTCCCCGTCGCGCTCGTCTACGCGCGCGCCGGCGCCTGGCGCTGACGCCCCGGCCCACGCTCCACGAGGGGCTCCCCGCTCGGTCGGGGCCGCGGCGTCGTGCCGCCCGCCCCCTCTCGTCCGAGCCGCCGCGGGCGCGTAGGATGATGCTCCTGCCGTCGCCGCACCCGGCGGCGCCCGGGAGCCACCCGTGAGGATCCTCGCCTTCGCCCTCGGAAACGCGTTCCGCGCCGACGACGGCGCGGGGCTCGCGCTCGCGCGCGGGCTCGAGGCGCTCGTCCCGGGGCTCGAGGTCGTCGAGGCGGCCGAGCTCCGGCCCGAGCACGCGGAGGCCGTGGCGGGCGCGGCCGGCGTCCTGTTCCTCGACGCGTCCGTCGCCGGCGAGCCCGGAGAGATCCAGGCGGCGCTGCTCGTGCCGAGGGCCGCGCGGGCGGCGCTCCTGCACGCGCTCACGCCCGAGGAGATCCTGGGCCTCGCGCGCGCCCTCCACGGCCGCGCGCCGCCCGCGGGCCTCGTCACGGTGGCCGGGCGCGAGTTCGCCTTCGGCGAGGGGCTCTCGGCCGAGGTGGAGGCCGCGCTGCCGCTCGCGCGCGAGAAGGCCCGGGAGCTCACCGAGGCGTTCGCGGTTCGTCCGGTCTGAGGAACCGTGAATCAATCCCCTCCCGTCGCCGCGGCGGCCGATCCGCGTCGCATCGCTTCGTTGCTCCTCCCTCACATGCCAGCGAGGCATGCTCGGTCGTCGCGCCTCGCGCTGCTCGCGTCTCGACCGCCTGGCTCGGTCCGGGGATTGTTTCACGGTCCCTGAGGCGCACGCCCCGGGCGGGGCCGGCCCGTGGCCCGGTGGCCGGCGGCGAGCGCCGGTGCGCCGGCCCGGTTAGCACGCCTGCATGAAGATCCTCGTCGCCGACGCGTTCCCGAAGGAGCGGCTCGCCGATCTCGCGAAGCTCGTGCGCGCCGTCGAGCACCGCCCCGACCTCGCCGCGAAGGACCTGCCCGCCGCCGCGCGCGACGCCTCGATCCTCGTCGTGCGCTCGAAGCAGGTCACGGCCGAGGTGTTCGAGGGCGCGGAGGCGCTCTCGCTCGTGGTCCGGGCCGGCGCCGGCGTGAACACCATCGACGTCGCGGCGGCGTCCCGGCGCGGCGTCTACGTCGCGAACTGCCCGGGCCAGAACTCGATCGCCGTGGCGGAGCTGGCCATCGGCCTCGTCCTCGCCCTCGACCGGCGCATCCCGGACGAGGTCGCCCTGCTGCGGGCGGGCCGCTGGGACAAGAAGGGCTTCTCCGAGGCGCGCGGCCTCTTCGGCCGCACCCTCGCGCTCGCCGGCCTGGGCGCCATCGGCCGCGAGGTCGCCGCGCGCGGCCGCGCCCTCGGCATGCGCGTCGTCGGCTGGTCGCGCTCGCTCGGCGACGAGGGCGCGAAGGCGCTCGGCATCGAGCGCGCGCCCGACCTCCTCGCGCTCGCGCGCGAGGCGGACTACCTCTCGCTCCACCTCGCCCTCGCGAAGGAGACCCGCGGCATCGTCTCGCGCGAGGTGCTCTCCGCGCTGCGGCCCGGCGCGGCCCTCGTGAACACCGCGCGCGCGGAGCTCGTCGACCAGGACGCGCTCCTCGAGCTCGCGCGGAGCGGCCGCCTCCGGGTGGGCACCGACGTGTTCGCGGGCGAGCCGGAGAAGGGCCAGGCCGAGTTCCACAGCGAGCTCGCGAAGCTGCCCGGCGTGTACGGCACGCACCACGTCGGCGCCTCCACCGAGCAGGCGCAGGACGCCATCGCGCGCGAGACGGTGCGCATCGTCGAGCGGTTCGTGCGCGCGGGGCAGGTGCCGAACTGCGTGAACGTCGCGCGGAAGACGCCCGCGAAGTCCCGCCTCGTCGTGCGCCACTACGACAAGGTCGGGGTGCTCGCGAACGTCCTCGGCCTCATCCGCGAGGCGGGCATCAACGTCGAGGAGGTGCAGAACACCATCTTCGAGCACGCCGAGGCCGCCTCCTGCACGATCGACGTGGACGAGCACCCTCCCGCGGAGCTGGTGGCCCGCATCCGCGGGCGGACCGACGAGGTGCTGTTCGTCGACGCGGTGGACCTGTAGCGCCTCGCCCGGCGCGGAAGGCTCGCCGCGATCGGCGTTGAAGCGGCCCGGGCGGCGGCGTACGGTGCCGCATGCGATCCGGAACGCTCACCGCCCCGACGCTCGCCGCGCTCGCGCTCGCGCTCGCCGGGTGCTCCACGACGCCGACCCCGACGAAGCTCCTCGGCCTCTCCAGCGTCGACCAGGCCGCGCTCGACACGTGCCGGCGCCCGGTGGTGTCGAAGGCGTGCGCGGGCCAGCCCGACACCCAGGCCTGCTGGGAGCGGGTGGACGCGGCCTACCAGGCGCTGCCGGACCAGGCCGCCCGCAAGCGCTACCTCATCGACTCGGGCTGCCCCTCGCCGACCGTGGACGTCTGGCTCCCCGACGCCCGCTGAGCCTGCCCTTTTCCCGGCGACTCCAAGGACCTGGACCGGGCACCCCGCCCGCCCCTCCGTCCCTCTTCCCCTACCCAGAGTAGTTTGCCGGGGACGCGACAATTCGCTGCGAACGTGCTCACATACAAATAGCGCACTACTTGCGCGCAGACCCTGCGCGATCTGGGAGGGCGCGATGCAGACCGGACGAGCCGTCGTGCTCCACCCCGCCGCGCTCCACACGCCCTGGCACGTGGCGCTCGCGCTCGCCGCGCGCGAGGTGGTGGCGCACCTCGCGCTGACCCTCGCGGCGGTGGCCGCCGGCGCCGTCGCGGTCGTGCTCCTCCTGCTCCTCGTGCTCGTCGCGACGCCGCTCGGCGGCGCGCTCGTCGTCTGGGTCCTCTGGCGCTCGACCCGGGGCGGCGCGGGCGCGGCACGAAGGATCGCGCGGCGCGCCCGGCGGCGGGCCGGGCTCCACGTGGTGGGCGGCGCCCGGTAGCTACGCGGCGGGCTTCACCGGCGTCGGCTCCTCCTCGGCGCCGTCCGCGAGGGCGGGCTTCCACACCCGGCTGCGGAGCCCGTCGATCACCGAGTAGACGGCGGGGACGACCCCGAGCGTCAGCACGGTCGAGGTGAGGAGGCCGCCGATGATGGCGACCGCCATCGGGACGCGCGTCTCGGCCCCGTCGCCACGCGCGAGCGCGACCGGGATCATGCCGGCGATCATCGCCACCGACGTCATGAGGATGGGGCGGAGCCGCACCGGACCGGCCTCGAGCAGCGCGTCGCGGGTGGACTTCCCCTTCGCCTTGAGCTGGTTCGTGAACTCGACGAGCAGGATGCCGTTCTTCGTGACGAGCCCCATCAGCATGATGAAGCCGATCATCGCGATCATCGACAGGTACTGCCCGGCGACGAGCAGGCCGCCGATGCCGCCGATCACCGCGAAGGGGAGCGACATCATGATGGTGAAGGGGTGGACGAGGCTCTCGAACTGCGCGGCGAGCACGATGTAGACGAGCACGATGCCGAGGAGGAGCGCGAGGCCGAACTCCTTGCCGGTCTTCCCGAGCTCGCGCGCCTGCCCGTCGTAGTCGTACGTGACGGAGGGCGGCAGCTCCTTCTTCGCGAAGTCGTTCAGGTAGGCCATCGCGTCGCCGAGGGCGTAGCCCTTCAGCTCCGCGAGGAGCGTCACCTGCCGCACCTGCGCCTGGTGGTCGATCTGCGAAGGCCCGACGGACGGCCGGACGTCGGCGATGGTGCGCAGCTCGACGAGCTGGCCCGACGGCGAGCGCACCGCGATGGCGCCGATGGCGCCGGGGTCCGCGAGGATCGCGGGCGGGAGCCTCACCTTGATGTCGTAGGTGTCGCCGCCCTCGTGGAAGTCGGTCACCTTGTCGCCGCCCATGAGCGCGCGGACGTTCTGGCCGAGGGACGCGGCCGGGATGCCGAGCGCCGCGGCGCGCTCGCGGTCCACCACCACGTCGAGCTGGGGCTTCCCCGCCGCGCCAGGTGGTGTCCACGTCGGCGAGGCCCGGGTTCGCGAGCATCTTCGCCTTCGTCTTCTCCACCGCGGCGAGGAGCTCCTCGAGGTTCGTGCTCCGGAGGTTGAACTGCAGCGGCTGGGCGCGGTTCCCGCCGCCCGCCATGGCGTTGAAGTCCTGCACCGCGACCACGGCGGCGGCGGCTCGTGCGCCCCGCGACGCCCCAACCCGCAGGGTCTTGCGCAGGTACTCCTTGAAGTCCTGCTGCCCGTAGGCGCGCGCCTTGATGGGGACGAGGTCCACGGTGATCTCGCCCTTGTTCACCTCCTCGAGCGCGCCGCCGCCGGCGATCGCGAAGGTCTCGCGGACGCCCGGCACCGCCCGGATCTGCGCCGCCAGGTCCTCGACCTCGCGGCGCGTCGCCTCGAGCGCGGTCCCGGAGGGCAGCTCGAGCGTCACCTTCACGAGGCTCATGTCCTGCGCCGGCATGAAGGTGAACTTGAGCTGGGTGGCGAGGGCGAAGGTGAGGAGGAGCACGCCCACGGCGGCGCCCAGGGTGACGGCGCGGTGGTCGAGCACCCAGCCGAGGGCGCGGCGGTAGACGGCGTCGAGCCTGGCGAGGGCGCGCTCGATGGCGAGGAACGCCCGCCCGTGCGCGGCGTGGGGCCTGATGACGCGCGCCGAGAGCATGGGCGTGAGCGTCATCGAGACGAGGTACGAGATGAGCACCGCGACCGCGACCGTGATGCCGAACTGGTAGAAGAACCGGCCCACCATCCCCTTCATGAAGGCGACGGGGACGAACACCGCGACCACGGCGAGCGTCACCGCCAGCACCGCGAGGGCGATCTCGCCCGTCCCCTTCCGCGCCGCCTCCCAGGCGGTCTCGCCGTGCTCGACGTGCCGCACGATGTTCTCGATGACCACGATGGCGTCGTCGATGAGGAGGCCGATGGAGAGCGTCAGCGCGAGCATCGTGATCACGTTGAACGTGAACCCGAGCGCGTGCATGACGGCGAACGTGCCGATGATGGCGGTGGGGAGGGCCACGGCGGCGACGAGCGTCGAGCGGGCGTTGCGCAGGAAGAGGAGCACGACCAGCACGGCGAGGACGCCGCCGAGGATCATGTCCTCCTTCACGGAGTTGATGGACGCGCGGATGAACTGCGAGCCGTCCACGACCATCGCGATGCGGCTCCCCTCGGGGAGCTGCGCCTCGATCCGGCCGAGGCTCGCCTTCACCGCCTCGGCGACCGCGACGGTGTTCGACCCGGACTGCTTCAGGACGACGAGGCCGATGGCGCCCTTCGCCGCCGAGCCGGGCGCTGCTGCGCGCCTCGGCGGGGCCGTCGACGACCTCCGCCACCTGCCCGAGCCGGACCGGCACGCCGCCCGGGCTCGCCACGATGAGGGCGCGGAGCGCCTCCACCGTGCGCGCCTCGCCGGCGAGCTTCACCGTCCGCTCGACGCCGGGCTCGAGGGTGCGGCCGCCCGGCACGTCCACCGACTGCGCCCGCACCGCCGCGACGACGTCCGTGGGCGAGAGGCCGTAGCCCTTCGCGAGCATCGGGGCTCACCATGACGGTGAGCTCGCGCTGCGGCCGCCGACGAGCGTCACCGAGCCGACGCCGGCGATCTGCTGGAGGCGCGGCTTCACCTCGTCCTCGGCGACCTTCGTGAGCCGCTCGATCGGCACGGGCGCGCTGAGCGCGAGGGTGGCGAC
>CAVTRR010000007.1:0-550375 GCA_963737085.1 uncultured delta proteobacterium | reverse complement strand
GGCGCGACATAATCGACCCGATCCGTGAGCTCGCTCGCCAGGGCCAGAGCGTCTGGTACGACGGACTGAAGCGGGACCTGCTCCACACCGGAGGGCTGGCGGGGCTCATCGACGACGGAGTCCGCGGCCTCACCACGAACCCGGCCATCTACCAGCAGGCGATCGCGGGGACGGGCGACTACGACGACGACATCGCCGCACTCGGAGCTCGCGGCCTCGACGCGAAGGCGATCTACGAGGCGCTCGCGATCCAGGACCTGCGGGCGGCGGCCGATCTCATGCGCCCGGTGTGGGACGAGACCGGGGGGCGCGACGGCTACGCGAGCCTCGAGGTCTCGCCGCTGGTGGCCCGCGACACGAGCGGGACGATCGAGGAGGGGCGCCGCCTGTGGAAGGCGCTCGCGAGGCCCAACGTCTTCGTCAAGGTCCCGGGCACGCCCGAGGGCATGGCCGCCATCGAGGCGCTGGCGGGGGAGGGCGTCAACGTGAACGTCACGCTGCTCTTCTCCCGCGCCGCGTACCGCCGGGCGGCGGAGGCCTGGATGGCCGGGCTGGAGGCGCGGGCGCGGAGAGGCGAGGCGCTCTCCAGGGCCGCGAGCGTGGCGAGCTTCTTCGTCTCTCGCATCGACACGTTCGTCGACCCCCTCCTCGACGAGAGGGCGCGGCGCGCCGCCGACGCGGGCGAGCGCGACCGCATCGAGGCGTTGCGCGGGAAGGCCGGGATCGCGAACGCGAAGCTGGCCTACCAGGACTTCAAGGAGCTCGTCGCGAGCGAGCGCTGGGCCGGGCTCGCCACCCGTGGCGCGCGACCCCAGCGCGTGCTCTTCGCGAGCACGAGCGTCAAGGACCCGCGCTATCCGGAGCTCATGTACGTCGAGGCGCTCGTCGGGCCCGACACGGTGGACACGGTCCCCCCGGCCACGCTGGACGCGCTCCGCCGCGGAGCCACCGTGCGCGGCACGCTCGAGGAGGCGACAGGGCTGGCCGGCGCCCAGCTCGCGGCGCTCGAGGCGCTCGGGATCTCGATGGACACCGTCACCGACGAGGTCCTCGAGGAGGGCGTCCGGAAGTTCGCGGAGCCCTTCCGGCAGCTCCTCACCACGATCGACTCGCGGCGCGCCCAGCTCGGCGCGCCGGCCGCGCCTTGAGGGAGGACGCGGCCATCCGGGGCGCGACGTGATCCTGGCCGGTGACATCGGCGGCACGAACGCGCGGCTCGCGCTCTTCGAGCCGGGCGAGGGGGTGCCCTCGCTCGTGGCGCTCGAGACGTACCCGAGTCGCGAGCACGGCGGCCTGGAGGAGATCGTGCGGCGCTTCCGCGAGCGCCACGGCGGCGGCCGCGTCCTGGCGGCCGCGCTGGGGATCGCCGGACCCGTGGCCGAGGGGCGCGTCGCCACCACGAACCTCCCGTGGGTGGTGGACGCCGGCGTGCTCGCGCGCCTGCTCGGGCTTCGCGACGTCGTGCTCGTGAACGACCTCGAGGCGCTCGCCTGGTCCCTGGACCTCCTCCCCGCCGAGGGGATCGTGGAGCTCAAGCCCGGACGGGCCGGCCTCACCGGGCACCGCGCCGTCATCGCCGCCGGGACCGGGCTCGGCGAGGCGACGCTGGCCCTGATCGCCGGACGCCCGGTGGCGCTCGCGAGCGAGGGAGGGCACGCCGACTTCGCGCCACGAACGGAGCGCGAGATCGCGCTCCTGCGCTGGCTCATCGCCCGCCACGGCCGCGTCAGCTACGAGCGCGTGCTCTCGGGTCCGGGCCTGCACGACGTGTATCTCTTCCTGCGCGAGGCGGGCGGAGGTGAGGAGCCGGCGTGGCTCGCGGAGGAGCTCCGGGCGGGCGACCCCGCCGCCGCGATCTCCGCTGCCGCGCTCGAGGGGCGCTCCCGCGTGTGCGCCGAGGCGCTCGACCTCTTCGTCTCCGTCCTCGGTGCCGAGGCCGGGAACCTCGCCCTGCGAGCGCTGGCCGCGGGCGGCGTGTACCTGGGCGGCGGGATCGCGCCGCGGATCCTGCCCTGGCTCGCGCGGCCGCCGTTCCTCGCGGCCTTCGTCGACAAGGGGCGCCTTCGGCCGCTGCTCGAGGACGTCCCGGTGCGCGTCGTCGTGGACGGGAGGGCAGGGCTCTTCGGAGCGGCCCGGCGCGCCGTCGCCGGTCTCCCGGGCGGCGGCCTGCGCTGATCGCCGACGGTGGGCCGAGGCCCCCGAGCGCGAGCGGCCTCACTCCTCCTCGCCGGAGCCGGGCGCGTAGGGGTCCGGGTCGAGGATCTCCATGTAGGTCTGGGGGTCCTTCAGCGCGGTGAAGCCCGCCTTCAGGTAGAGCCTCTGGTCGTGGGTGACCAGCATGATCCGACGCACCCCCTTCAGATCGGGGTGCGCGAGGATGCACTTCATCAGCCATTTCGCGAGACCGCGCCCGCGATGGCTCTCGACGATGAAGTCGTCGGAGATGAACGCGAAGGTCGCGCGATCCGTCACGACCCGCGCGAATCCGACCTGGCGTTCGCCCTCGTAGACGCCGAAGCAGCGGGAGTGCTCGATCGAGGTCTCCACCACGTCGCGCGGGATCCCGGCGCTGTCCCAGAACTCGCGCGAGAGGAAACCGTGGATCAGCTCGACGTCGAGCCGCGAGCGGTCGGTGTTGATCTCGTACGGTCCGTCGCGCCATCGCCGGACGTCGGAACCCTCGCTCTCTTCGGGTCGTTTGGTCACTTGCGCCCCTCGACGACGTCCAGAATGTAACCACGACGATAGCCCGCCACGACGCCTCTCGATGCGCCCAAAATGCCCCTCGCTGCGAGGACTTGGCGCTCGGGGGGCCTCGGTCGGCGAGCGCCGCCGGCCGGCGAGTTGCTTTACGACACCGGATTGTGCGAGTTTGCGCGCGCGCGACGCCGGGGATGTGGGTGAACGGCGCGCGTTTCCGCACCCCCCGCCTGTCGAGAATGAACGCGACGCGCGCCGGGTTCGGTACGAGCGGCGTCCATGCTGGGCCGCCGAGCGGTGAGGCGAGCGACGCCGCCTCCAATTCACCCAGGTTGCGGTCCGCCCCGCGGGTGGAGGTACGACGTGTACACGGATTTCTCGAAGCTCCGGAACATCGGGATCTCGGCCCACATCGACAGCGGGAAGACCACGCTGACGGAGCGGATCCTCTTCTACACGAACCGGATCCACGCCATCCACGAGGTGAAGGGCAAGGACGGCGTCGGCGCCAAGATGGACTCGATGGAGCTCGAGCGCGAGCGCGGCATCACCATCGCCTCCGCCGCGACGCACTGCGAGTGGAAGGGGCTCCACTTCAACATCATCGACACCCCCGGGCACGTCGACTTCACGATCGAGGTCGAGCGGTCGCTGCGCGTCCTCGACGGCGCGATCCTGGTGCTCTGCGCCGTCGCCGGCGTCCAGAGCCAGTCGCTCACCGTCGACCGGCAGATGCGGCGCTACAAGGTCCCGCGCCTCGCGTTCGTGAACAAGTGCGACCGCTCCGGCGCGAACCCGCTCCGGGTGAAGGACCAGCTCCGCGAGAAGCTCCAGCACAACCCCGTGCTGATGCAGCTCCCCATCGGCCTCGAGGACAAGTTCGAGGGCGTCGTCGACCTCGTGACGATGAAGGCGGTCCGCTTCGGCGGCGAGGACGGCCAGGAGATCACCGAGTCCGAGATCCCCGCCGCGATGCAGGCGGAGGCGGCGAAGGCGCGCGAGGAGCTGCTCGACGCCGCGTCGATGTTCTCCGACGAGCTGACCGAGGCCATCCTCGAGGACCGCGTCACGGAGCAGCTCATCCGGGCGGCGATCCGCAAGGGGACCATCGAGCTGAAGCTCACGCCGGTCTTCATGGGCTCGGCGTACAAGAACAAGGCCGTCCAGAAGCTGCTCGACGGCGTCGTCGACTACCTCCCGGATCCGACCGAGGTCGTCAACGAGGCGCACGACCTCGCGAAGGACGAGCAGAAGGTCGTCCTCACGATCGACAACGACAAGCCGACCGTGGCGCTCGCGTTCAAGCTCGAGGACGGCCGGTACGGCCAGCTCACGTACCTGCGCATCTACCAGGGCAGGCTGCAGCGCGACATGTTCATCACGAACATGCGCACCAAGAAGGACCACCGGATCGGGCGGCTCGCGCGCATGCACGCCGACGAGATGGAGGACATCGACGCCGCCGGGTCGGGCGACATCGTCGCCATGTTCGGCATCGAGTGCAACTCGGGCGACACGTTCACCGACGGCACGGTCAAGCTCAACATGACCTCGATGCACGTCCCGGATCCGGTGATCTCGCTCTCCATCAAGCCGGTCGACTCGAAGAGCGAGACCAACATGGGGAAGGCGCTCCGGCGCTTCACCCGCGAGGACCCGACCTTCCGCGCCGGCGTCGACGAGGAGAGCAGCGAGACGATCATCCGCGGGATGGGCGAGCTGCACCTCGAGGTCTACATCGAGCGGATGAAGCGCGAGTACAACGCGATCGTCGAGGCGTCGCCGCCGCAGGTCGCCTACCGCGAGACCGTCAGCCAGCGCGCCGACTTCGCCTACACGCACAAGAAGCAGACCGGCGGGTCGGGCCAGTTCGGCCGGGTGTGCGGGTACATCGAGCCCTGCGAGCAGACGTACGAGTTCGTCGACGACGTGGTCGGCGGCGCCATCCCCCGCGAGTTCATCTCCGCGGTCGAGAAGGGCTTCAAGTCCATGCTCGGCAAGGGCCGGCTGCTCGGCTTCCCGGTGGTGAACGTGCGCGTCGTCATCAACGACGGCGCGAGCCACGCGGTCGACTCGTCCGACATCGCGTTCCAGGAGGCCGCGCGCGGCGCGTGGCGCGAGGGCTTCGACCGCGCGAAGCCGCGCCTCCTCGAGCCGATCATGAAGGTCGTGGTCGAGACGCCCTCGGAGTTCTCGGGCGGCGTCCTCGGCGGGCTCATGCAGCGGCGCGCCATGATCATCGGCTCGCAGGAGGACGGCCAGCTGTCCCGGATCGAGGCCGAGGTCCCGCTCGCCGAGATGTTCGGCTACTCCACGACGCTCCGCTCCTCGACGCAGGGGAAGGCGGAGTTCACGATGGAGTTCTCCCGGTACCTGCCCGTCCCCGCGGCGATGGCCGAGGAGCTCATGAAGAAGGAAGCCGGCAAGAAGGCGGCCGCGGCCGGCAAGAAGTAAGATCCCCAGGGGGCCATGATCCGGCAGGAAGCGATCCTCCAGAGCCCGCTGCGGATCCTCGACCGCTCGATCCGCGGCGGCCTCGGCAAGGGTCACCTGGGCGTGATCATGGCGCCGGCGGGCGTCGGCAAGTCCGCCTGCCTGGTGCAGATCGGGCTCGACGCCCTGCTGCGCGGGAAGGCCGTCCTCCACGTCGCGGTCGGGCAGGCCGTGGAGCACGTCTCCGCGCGCTACGACGCGCTCTTCGACGAGCTCGCCGACCGCGTGGACCTGGCCGACCGGCGGGGCGTGCGCGAGGCGATCGCCCACCGCCGGCTCATCTGGTCGGCGATGGACGGTGCCCCCGGCGCGCGAGCGCTCGACGAGGCGCTGGCTGCGTTCCGGGCGCACCTCGGGCTCGAGCCTTCCGTCATCCTGGTCGACGGCTTCGGCTGGGAGGAGCCCGGCGCGACCGCGACGGTCGGCGCGGCCAAGGCGAGCGCGGCGCGCGCGGGCGCCGAGCTCTGGATGACCGCGCGCGAGGCGGGGAGCGGCGACCCCATGACCGCCCCGCGCATCGCCCCGCTGTCGGACGGCTGCGCCGCGCTCGTCGACGTCGGCGTCTTCCTCGAGCCGCACGGACGGCACGTCCGGCTGACGCTCGTGAAGGACTTCGGGCGGTTCCCGGCGATCGACGTCCCGCTCGTGCTCGAGGGCGGCACGCTGCGGCTGCCCGACGACGACGAGGCGCCGGCCACGCTCGGCCTCTCCCCGGGGGAGTTCACGCTGCTCGCGAGCGGGTCCGCCGGCGCCGAGGAGGAGTTCGGCGCCTGCGCCGAGCGGTGGGGCGTCCAGGAGGTGAACTTCACGTTCGGCGGCCGTCACGAGATCGCCCGGACGCGCGGGCTCGTCGAGCTGAGCGAGGACGAGCTCCGGGCCGGCGAGGTCAGCGCCGCCTACGTGAAGGCGCACATGCACCGCGCGTTCTCGGAGCCGCCGGAGCTGCGGCGCGTGCTCCAGGCCATCTGGCACCAGGTGAGCACGGCGGGCGAGGTGTTCTCCGTCGGCGCCGTCAACCCCGACAAGACGGCCCACGGCGGGACCGGCTGGGCGGTCGAGCTGGCGCGACACTGGGGGAAGCCGGTCCACCTGTTCGACCAGGAGCGGAAGCGCTGGTTCCGGTGGGACGAGCGGGACTGGGTCGCCGAGGCGCCCCCCGTCATCACGCGCGAGCGGTTCGCCGGCGCGGGCACGCGCTCCCTGTCCGACGACGGCCGCGCGGCGATCCGTGCGCTGTTCGAGCGCAGCTTCGGGGCTCCGCGAGCCTAGCACGGTGCCGGCGTGCGGCAGGGACCGCCGCGGCCATCGATTCCGAATCGCCGCACCCCGAGCGCGCCCGTTGCCTTTGGCGCTGCGTCACCACAGGTTCGCGCGGATCGCCCAGAAGGAACCCCGCGTGAGCGCGCCCGCCATTCTCGTCGCCGCCCTCGCGCTGTCCGCGGCGGGCGACCCGTTCGTGTACGAGGTCCCGGCGGGGGGCGCATCGCTCGAGTCGCAGCGGAGGCCGCTCTTCTTCGCCGCGGCATTCACAATCCGCGAGGGGCGGGTGGTTCGCGGTGCGTGGATGCCGAGCGACGAGGTGCTCGGCCAGGGTCCGACACGCGTCGTCGTCGTCGCGTCATGGTGCCCGGCCTGTCACCGGCTCCTCGAGCGGCTCTCGGCGCAGCGACCCCAGACTGCGGTGATCCTGTTCCTCGAGCGCCGCGGCGTCCGCGATGGCCCGCTGGCGAACGCCGCGTCGCTGGCGCGCTACCCGCTCGCGTTCCACCTCATGCGCGCTGGCTCGGAGATGGCGCGACGGGTGACGGCCTTCCCGACCACTTTCGTGTGCTCGCGGACGCAGTGCTCGCCGGAGGCGCGGAACGGTCCGTGAGCGCCGTCGGTCGGCACGGAACCATCGTGGCCGCCAGCGAGAGGATGGCCAGCGAGTCTTGCTCCTCGGACCGCGCGCTGGCGGCGCGGGTGCGCAAGGTCGAGCCGTCCGCGTTCACCAAGCTGTCGGCGCTGGGGGTCGACGAGCAGCGGGTCAACGTCATCGCCGCCTTCACGGATCCGCGGCGGGACTGGGCCGCGCTCGGCGACGGGTTCCGCATCGAGGCGCGCCTCGTGCTCTGGGAGGGCGACGACGTGCTGAAGGTCCCGCAGGGCGCCGCCTTCCGCCACGGAGACGGCTGGGCCGTCTTCCGCGTCGAGTCGGGCAAGGCGCGGCTCACCCCCGTGCAGATCGGGCACCGCGGGGAGACGGAGGTCGAGGTGCTCGCCGGACTCGATCGTTTCAAGGTGCGACCAGCGGCACCCAGAGCAGCACGAGCACGTCCCACACCAGGTGCGCCACCAGGGTGGGCACGAGGCTCGCGCTCGCGGCGCGCAGCGTGCCCCAGACGATCCCGCACAGGAACGCCACCGCCACGAGGACGGGCGAGCGCAGCGGCGCGTGCGCGAGCCCGTACGCCAGCGCCGCCAGCGCGACGCCCGTCCGGGACCCGAGGCGCCGCACGATCGCGCTCTGAACGGAGCCTCGCCAGACCAGCTCCTCTCCGAGGACGACCGGGGCGAGCGCGAACGACGCGACGACCGGCGATGGCGCGCGGAGCGCCGAGTAGAGCAGCGCGGTGTCCGTCGCGATGAACGGCAGCACGCGCGCGAGGATCGGGTAGAGGAGGTAGGTGAGGGCGGCCATCGAGCCGCCCGCGACCACACCCAGGAGGACGAGCGGTGCCCTCGGCC
The DNA here is from genome assembly GCA_963737085.1 of uncultured delta proteobacterium. Taxonomy (GTDB): domain Bacteria; phylum Myxococcota; class Myxococcia; order Myxococcales; family Anaeromyxobacteraceae; genus Anaeromyxobacter. The sequence goes on along the minus strand of CAVTRR010000007.1, from coordinate 542,455 downwards.
GAAGGATCCCTCGGGTTGCTGCGCGGTCGAGCACCCAGACGGCCGCGCCGAGCGCGAGGGCTGCCGCGCCGAGCGCGCCCGGACCCGTGCTCGCGGCGACGACCCACACCACGACGCACGCGGCTGCGAGGGACGCGGAGCCGGCATCCCGGGCGGCGCCCTCGCTCACGTCGCCGTTCATGCCGAGCTCTGCGCGAGGCCCCGCGCACGCTCGATGGCGCCCCAGGTGCCCGGCACGGCTCCGCGGGAACGCTCGGCGTCGAGGGCGAGCCGGGCCGCCTCGGCGAACGTCCGGCGGTTCGGATGGTCTATGAGCCGCCAGAAGGACTCATCGCGCGCGAGGAGATCCTCGGTCAGGCCGACGACGATCTCGCGGGCGACGGACCACCTGGCGCGCGTGACGAAGCGCACCCAGAGAGAGGAAAGCCGCGGCGAGAGGAGGGGCACCTCGAGCATGCGGGGGTGCTCGAGCCCCATGACGCGCGCGGTCTCCTCGAGGATCTCCTTCCCGGAGAGCGTGACGGGTCCCGGAACGTCGAAGCACAGGCTCGCCTCGAGCGGCAGCTCGAGCGCCCGCACGAGCGCGACGACGACGTCGTCGATCGCGATCGGTTGCGTGCGCGACTTCAGCCATCGCGGCAGGACCATGGCCGGCAAGCGGGCGGCCAGGTCACGCACGATGAGCCAGCTCAGGCTGCCGTGCCCGACGATCATGCTCGCCCGCAGCTCGATGGTCCGGACCAGCCCGGCACGGAGCGCCTCGCCCACCTCGAGCCGGCTGCGCAGGTGCTCGGAGGCCGTGCCGGCCGGGGCGACGCCGCCGAGATACACGATCCGTTCGACGCCCGCCCGGGCGGCCGCCTGGGAGAAGGTCGAGGCCGCCATCACCTCGTGCCGGTGGTAGTCCGCGCCCTCGCCGATCCCGTGCACCAGGTAGAGCGCCGCCCGGCACCCCTCGAGCGCACGGGCGCAGGAGGCGGGATCCGCAACGTCGCCCTCGACCCACTCGAGCGCGGGCGCGCGCCGGCGGGCCCGTGCGGCGTCCCGGGTCAGGCACCTCACGCGCCACCCGCTCGCAGCGAGCGCAGGCCGGACGGCGCCGCCGACGAACCCCGTCGCGCCGGTCAGGAGGAGGGCTCGCGCTGGCATGGTCGAGTCCATCTAGTCCCCGGGGCCTCGGCGTCGAGCCCGAGGTCGCGCACCCGCGCGATCATCGCCGCAGCCGTCCTTCGTCGGGAGCGGCAGCCGCGCGAAGTCCTCGGGAGTGGCCACCGTCGCGGGGTCGATGCCGTGCTCGCCGAGGAGCTGCCGGTAGGCGGGCACGGTCGCGGCCGCGTCGCGGAAGAGGGCGAGGACGGCGGGGAACGGGTCGGCGCGGGCGTGCTCGTCCAGCAGGCGCGAGAGCGGCGTCTGGACGAAGGCGGACAGCGCGGAGAGCGCGCGGCGGCTCCGGTCCGGTTGCATGCCCGCGCGTTCACCCTCCGCGCTGCTGCCGCGCCCACTCGCGGAGCGTCCTCGGCCGGATGCCCCAGCGCGCCTCGAGCGACGGGATGTCTACGGAGTAGCCCACGCGCTCGAACCACTCCAGCATCGCGGCGAAGTCCTCGCTGCTCTTCCTCACGGCGTCGATGGGGATGGGCTCGAACGTGATCGTCCGGCCGACGAGTTCGCTCACCGCGGCCGCCGCCTCTGGCATCGTGACGGCGTCCCCTGCCAGGTCCGCCTCGACGCCGCGCCACCGATCGGGCTCGAGGAACGCCTGCGCCGCGAACCGTCCGATGTCGTCGGCCGCGATCATCTGCAGCTTCGTCGTGGGGCGCATCGCCGTCACGAGCTTGTCGCCCTGCAGGAACGACGGGGTGACGAGGTTCTCCATGAAGAACACCGGCCGCAGGATGACGTGGGACGGAAACTTCAGCCCGCGCACGGCCTGCTCCACCCGCGCCTTGTTGTCGAAGTGCGGAATTCCGGTGCGGAGGTGGGCCGATCCGACGGAGGTGTAGACGTAGTGCTGCACGCCCTCGCGGCGCGCCACTTCCGCGAAGCGCTTTCCCTGCGCCTCCTCGCGCGCGACGCCCGCCTCCCACGAGTTCTGCACGGCGAACGCGCCCCAGCAGCCGGCCAGCGCACGCTCGAGCGACGCGGCGTCGTCGAGATCGCCCTGGGCGATCTCCGCGCCGAGCGCTGCGACCGCCTTCGCCGCCTCGCTCTCCGGCTTGCGCGTCATGGCCCGGAGCCGCACGCCGCCGCTCGCCGCGAGGTGCCGGAGGGTGGCGCCGCCCTGCTTCCCCGTGGCCCCTGTCACGAGGACGGTCCTCTCGCTCGCCATGGTCACCTCGTTGCGCCCGCGTCGCGGCGCCGCGTTCCAGATGACGCTCCGCGGGTCGGGCCGCCAGGCGCGACGCAGGACCTGTTGGGTACGTTCCTCGCGGCAGCGTGCGCCGCACGGCCGGCGGCCGAGCGGACGGGCTCGCAGGCACGGTGGGAGCCCGTCACTGGAAGCGGTATCGGCCGTCGTGTCCGACGACGACCCGGGGAAGCCGGCGATCGCGCTCGAACAGGTCGAAGCCCTCCTTCAGGTTCCGCCAGAACGAGACGAGCGCGGGGGGCGCGGCGCGCGTCCGGGCGAAGAACGGCTCGGTGAGCCGTGCGGGAAACACGTGCACGGGGATGGCGGCCTGGCCGCCGTCCCGCGCGAGGACGGCCGCGACGTAGACCTCCTCGATCTTCTCGTCCGTGATGGGCAGGCAGCCGATCGTGACGCAGCTCCCGTGGATGTAGATCGCGCCGCCCGGACGCGGCCCGGATGCGCGGCGGTCGACCGCGTTCGGATAGTCGATACCGAGCGACAGGTGGAATGCGCTCGCCGGGTTGAAGTGGGTCACGCGGTAGAAGCCCTCGGGGACCTGCCCGTCCCCTTCGCGCCTCTTCGGACCGAGCGCTCCGGATGAAGCGCAGATGCCGTACGTCTGAACGAGGACGAAGCGCCCGTCGCCGCGATCCGCCCAGAGCTCGAGGGCCGCTTCGCGCTTGAACGCGCGCAGCAGGATGCCCTTGGGCGGGAAAGGCGCACCGGCGGCCGTGAAGAGCGCGTTCAGCGCGGGCTTCCGTGCGGTGAGCGCAGCCTCGACGCGCGGCACCCTTCGCTGCTCCCTCTCGAACGACCCCGCGCGCGCCTCGGCGGCGAGGGGCGCCACGGCGTGCGCCGCGCATACCAGGCCGCCGAACACGAGGAGGGGACGAGCGACTGCGCACATGACGCCTCCCGTTTGACAGGACACGCTAGCAGGAGAGCGCATGCTGCCGCGCTGCGATTGCGGATCCTCGGGCGAGGACGCGCGCCGGCCGTCTCGAGTCGGCGGACGTGGTCGATGTGGTCAAGCGCGGCGTCGAACGCCCAGCGCGAATCCCCGAGGCGGCCTTCGGCTCTCAACGGTGCAACCCGGAGGCTCACTTTGCCCCTCGACTTCACCACGCTCATCATCGTCGTCGTTGCTGCGGTCCTGATCGTCAGGGTCGTGCTGACGCGGCGCGCGCCGGCAACCGTCGTCGCGGAGAAGCTCAGGGCGGGCGCCACCGTGGTGGACGTGCGTTCGGAGGCCGAGTTCCGGGGCGGCGGGTATCCCGGTGCCATCAACGTGCCGCTCCAGGCGCTCTCGGGCAGGCTCCAGCGGATCCCGAAGGATCGACCCGTCGTCGTGTACTGTGCCTCCGGTTCCCGGAGCGCGATGGCGGCGCGGATTCTCAGGAAGGCCGGCTACGCCGACGTGTCGAACGCCGGCGGCCTCCACCACCTTCCCTGAGCGCGGGTTCGCGCCCGGGGGGGGCGGGCGGTGCCGGGTATCTCGCGAGCGGGCCCCGCCCCCGCGAACTCGAACCCGGCCTGCGGTAGGATGCCGCACGCCGATGCGACTCCTCCGCCTGCTCAGTACGCTGCTCCTGTTCCTGCCCGGTCCTCGCGCCGCCGCCGCGGCGCGGTCCGTGGTGACCGTGCTCAGCTACCACGAGATCGCCGACGAGGCGGAGGCGCTGTCGCCCGCCTACGCCGTCACTCCCACGAACTTCCTCCGGCAGATGGACTGGCTCCGCAACCACGGCTACCGGTTCGTGGGCGTGGACGACGTGCTCGCCAGCCGCGACGGTCGCCGGCCCCTGCCGGAGAAGGCCATCCTCGTCACGTTCGACGACGCCTACCGATTGATCTACGTCCACGCCTGGCCGGTGCTCCGGATGTTCCGCATCCCCGCCGTCGTCAACGTGGTGGGGAACTGGCTCGAGGCGAAGGACACGATCGACTTCGACGGCCGGGCGCGGCCGCGCGCCGCGCTGATCGACTGGAAGGCGCTGCGGGAGATGGTGGACAGCGGGCTCGTCGAGGTCGGCAGCCACTCCTGGGACCTGCACCGCGGCATCCAGGGCAATCCGCAGGGCAACCTGGAGCCGGCCGGCACGACGCGGCGCTGGATGCCGGACCAGAAGCAGTACGAGAGCGAGGAGGCCTACCGCCGCCGCGTCCGGGCCGACCTCGAGCGGAACAGCGACCTCATCCGGCGCCGCGTGGGCCGCGCCCCCCGCGTGATCGCCTGGCCGTACGGCCGCTACAACGCGGTGACCCGGGACGTCGCCCTCGGGCTCGGGATGCAGGTCGGGCTCACGCTCGAGGACGGCGGCAACACCCGCGACACTCCGCTCTTCGCGCTGCGCCGCCTGCTCGTGGAGCGGAGCATGTCGCTCCCGGAGTTCGCCCGCGAGCTCGAGGCGCGCGAGCAGGATCTCTCGGATCAGGACCGCCCGCAGGTGATCGCGCACGTCGATCTCGACTACCTGTACGACGCCGACCCCGCGCAGCAGGAGCGCAACCTGGGCCACCTGCTCGACCGGCTGCAGAAGCTCGGGGTCAACACCGTCTACCTGCAGGCGTTCTCCGATCCGGACGGCAACGGCTCGGCCGACGCCGTCTACTTCCCGTGCCGCCGGCTGCCGATGCGCGCCGACTTCTTCAACCGGGCCGCATGGCAGATCCGCACCCGCACGCAGGTGAGGCGGCTCTACGCGTGGATGCCGGCGCTCGGGTGGGAGCTGCCGAAGGGAGATCCGGCCGCCGGGGACCTGGTGCAGGCGATCGCCGGCGCCCATCCGGATCGCGTGAACATGGGGTACCGGCGGCTCTCCCCGTTCTCGGCCCGGGCGCGCCAGGCGGTGCGCGAGATCTACGAGGACCTCGCGCGAGCGGCGCCGTTCGAGGGGCTGATCTTCCACGACGACCTGACCCTCTCCGACCTGGAGGACGCGAGCGCCCCGGCCCTCGCCGCCTACCGGTCGTGGGGCTTGCCGGGCTCGGTGGAGGAGATCCGCCGGAGCGACGACCTCGTGGGGCGCTGGACCATCTTCAAGATCAACGCGCTCGACGACCTCGCGCTGGAGCTCGCCGCCGTGGTGCGCGAGCAGCAGCCCGCCGTGAAGATCGCGCGGAACCTCTACGCCCGGGTCGCGCTCGAGCCGCGAGCCGAGTCCTGGTACGCGCAGTCGCTCGACAACTCCGTCGCCCGCTTCGACTTCACCGCCATCATGGCGATGCCCTACATGGAGCGCGCCGCCGACCCCGCCGCCTTCTACCGCGACCTCGTGAGCGCCGTCGATCGGCGGGACGCCTTGAAGCGCGTCGTCTTCGAGCTGCAGACGGTGGACTGGCGCAACGACAACCGGCTGATCCCGACCGAGGAGCTGGCCGACACCATCCGCGCGCTCTACGCCATGGGCGTCCAGCACGTCGGCTACTACCCCGACGCCCTCTTCCGCGAGCATCCCGACGCGCGCGTGCTCCGGCCCGCGCTCGACGCCCGCCCATCCGCGCAGGGTCGCTAGGAGGGCGCGTGGACCGGCTCGCGATCGCCTTGCAGGGGCTCGTCGCGTTCGTCTTCTGGTATCCGCTGCTCATGTCCCTCGCCTGGATGGCAGGGGCGGCGCTCTCCTGGTGGAGGCAGGAGCGTCCCGAGCCGGCCTGGGACGAGCCGCTGGCGCTCCCCGGCTCCCCGCCGGTCTCGGTGCTCATCCCCTGCTTCAACGAGGAGGAGAACGCGGAGGAGACCGTCACCCACGCCCTCGCGCTCGACTACCCCGAGTTCGAGGTCATCGCGATCAACGACGGCAGCCTGGACGCCACCGGCGCGGTCCTCGATCACCTCGCCGCGATCCACCCGCGCCTCCGGGTGATCCACCTCGCGGAGAACCAGGGGAAGGCGATCGCGCTGCGCGCGGGGGCGCTGCTCGCCCGACACGACCTGCTCGTCTGCATCGACGGAGACGCCCTCCTCGATCGCCACGCAGCCCACTGGCTCGTGCGCCACTTCGTCGAGCACCCCGAGGTCGCGGCGGTGACCGGCAACCCGCGCATCCGCAACCGGTCGACGTTGCTCGGGCGCGTGCAGGTGGGCGAGTTCTCCTGCATCGTCGGCACCATCAAGCGGGCGCAGCGCACCTTCGGGAGGATCTTCACCGTCAGCGGCGTCATCACGGCGTTCCGGCGCTCGGCGGTGCACCAGGTCGACTACTGGAGCACCGACGTGCTGACCGAGGACATCGACATCACGTGGAAGCTGTACCGCGCCGGGTGGGACGTGGGGTTCGAGCCGCGGGCGCTGACCTGGATCCTCATGCCCGAGACGCTCCGGGGCCTGTGGAAGCAGCGGCTTCGGTGGGCGATGGGGGGCGCGCAGGTGTTCCTCAAGAACCTGGACGCGTGGATCCACCCGACCCAGCGACTCGTCTGGCCGCTGCTGCTCGAGATGATCGCGAGCCTGGCCTGGTCCTACGGGATGCTGCTGCTCCTGGTGGCCTGGCTCGCCGGCCTCGCGCTGCCCGTGGGCACGGTGCCGGCGCTCGGCTCGCCCCTGCTCCCGCACGCCGGCGGCGTCGTGCTCGGCGCCGCCTGCCTCCTGCAGTTCGGCTTCAGCACCTGGATGGACTCCCGCTACGACCGCGACCTCGCGCGCAACCTGTTCTGGATGATCTGGTACCCGGTCGCGTTCTGGATGATCAGCTGTGCGACCACCGTGGTCGCATACCCGCGGGCGCTGGCCCGCGGCCGCAGCGCGCGTGCGAGGTGGGTCAGTCCGGACCGGGGGATCCGGCTTGAATGAACCCACCCCCTGCGCCGTCCCACTGGACGAGGATGACTGATTCGGGTACATCGCCGCGATCCGTGGTCGAGCTTGCGCGCGTGCGCGCAGGCGTGCGTGCCGGGCGTTCGGACGCGCCGGACACGCGAAACGCGCGTGCCGACGCGCGTGCCGGGCATCCGGCGACCGCGGGCAAGGCGAGCGCCATGAGCACCTCCCTCATCATCGACGCGCGGGACCGGCTCGGCTGGCATCGGCGGTTCGCCTGCGAGGCGTCTACGGCCGCGCTGTGGGGGGGCTGGCTCTGGCTCTGGGCGCCGCTGCTGAAGCCCGGCGGTTCGCTGGCCCGACTCGCCGTGCACCTGCCGCCCTGGTTCGCGAGCGTGCTCCCCGTCACGGGTGCGGCGGGCCTTCCGCTGTCGCTGGTGGCGCTGGCGGGGACGTCGGGGACCCTGGTGATGTTGCGCAGCCTCCCCGTCCGCAGGGCGAGCACAGGTGACGCGCTGCCACTCGCCGAGTACGCGCGCCACTTCGAGCTGCCCGAGCAGGTGATCGAGGCGGGCCGGAGCGCTGCCACCTGCGTCGTGCACCACGATGCCGAGGGGCGCATCGCCGGGATCGAGACGCTCCGCACGCACGTCCGCGCGACCTCCGCAACGAGCCGCGCCTAGGCGCGTTCGCCGGGGCGCGCGGGCCGACGCGGCCGCGCGAGGACCGGGCCGTCTACGGCACGGGCGCCGCGGGTCGCGCCGCGCGCTCGTCCATGCTCGAGAACAGCCGCGGCGCGGGCGCGGTCGGGTCCGCCTTCCGCGGGTGGCACACGCCGCAGAGCTCGGACAGGGCGGGGGTGCGCGACACCGCGATGCGCAGGTAGCGGTAGTTCGGGTTCGAGGGGTGCGGGTCGTGGCAGCCGATGCACTCGAACCGGCCCTCGCGCAGCAGCTCCGGAGGAACGCGCGCGAGCTTCGGGTTCACCTTCGCGACCGAGAACGGGTGGTGGAAGTGGTTCGAGACGGGCGCCACGCCGCGGCCGCCCTCGCCGGTCTCGGCGTGGCAGGTCAGGCAGAGCGAGGAGAGCGACTCGTTCGCCTTGCCCGTGCGCGGGTCGCGCAGCGTCGTGTTCGGGGCGAGCGCGAAGAGGGCCTCGCCGCGCGCCGCGTGCGTGGAGTGACACCCCGCGCATCCGATCGCGTCGTGACCGCCCATCGCGAGGGAGCGCGACGGGAGGGCGACCGCCAGGAGGAGAAGGACGACCCGCACGGCCCGAGCTTAGCCCGGAGCCCCCGTCCCCGAAAGGTGACCCGGGCGCTCGGAGGCTCGGCGGGGACCGGCGCGGGCGCCGGTGCTATATCGTCGGCGGCAAGGCCCTCCGCCAGGCTGGGCGCGTTGCACGGGCACCCGAGGACGCCGCCGCCGGCCGCGAAGGGGGAGGGCAGCTGGGAAACGGAGGTCGCGCGTGCCGGACGAGGCCGAGCTGACGGGGACGATCGCGAGCGCCATCCTGGGGATCGACACGCTCTGGGGCGGCGACGTCATGAACCCCTCGGGCACGGGCCGGTACATCGCCGACTCCTGGTTCTCCGACGCGCCGCTCCCGGCGGCGTACACGCACCCGGCGGCGCCGCGGCTCCGGGAGACGGGCGGCGTCGCGGCGCCGTCGCCGGACCAGGCCGCCCTCGACGCCTACCTCGCGGCGGTGGACGTGAAGGGCGCGATCGACGACCTGGCCGCCCAGGGGCGCGCGCTGGGAGGCCTGCGCGGCGCCTACCTCGCCGGCCTGGGCGACTCCCTCCGCGTGATGTGGGAGCTCGCCGAGGAGCTGCGCGGCCGCGGCCCGAAGGTGCCCTACGAGCGGTGCGTCCTCGCCTCGACGGGGAGGTCGCCCGAGCCCTCGCGCCCCGGGCCGAAGCGGCAGCTCCTCGCGGAGCTGCTCGGCGTGCCGGACGCGCCGGAGCGGCTCCTCCCGGCGGTCGACGCCTGGCGCGGCCGGCGGCTCGTGCCCCGCGAGGCGATGAGGCTCCTCGCCGGCGCCTTCATCGCCCAGCTCCAGGAGGGCACGCGCCGCCACGTGGTGCCGCACCTGCCGGGCTCGCTCCACGCCGTCCCGCGCGCGAACGTCGAGTTCCTGCGGATCGAGAACGCGCCGTTCTCCGGCTCCATGAACTACCTCGGCCGGGCCCGCGCGCCGGACGGCTCGCCGCGGTACGAGGCGACCTACGAGATCAACGCCGCGCTCGAGATCTCGGTCCCCGAGCTCGTGGACCTCGTCGCGCACGAGGTGGTCCCCGGCCACGCGACCGACTTCGCCCTCGCCCAGGCCCTGTACGTCCAGGGGAAGCTCGGCTTCGAGGGCACCGTCCTCACCATGAACACGCGGGGCGCGGCCCTGTCCGAGGGGCTCGCCAACAACGCCATCCTCATGGCGTTCGGCGTGAAGGAGGTCGCCGAGCTGCCCGACCCGGATCTGCAGATCGGCACGCTCCTGGCGCTCCTCCAGGACGACGCGAAGAACGAGTCGTCGTGGCTCACCTGGGAGGAGGGTCGCCCGCAGGACGAGGTCGCGCGGGTGCTCCGGAGCGAGTACCTGTGCTCCGAGGAGCGCGCCGGGAAGCTCTCCGGGGCCTGGGGCCGCCACCCGCTCAACGGGCGCATGTACCTGCCGTGCTACCGCGCCGGCACCGAGAAGGTGGCCGAGCTCCGGCGGCGCCACCCGCCCGAGAAGGTGATCCCGGCGCTCTACCACGTGCTCGGCCTCGTGGACGTCGTGACCATCGACCGGGTGCTCTGACGGGCGGAGGGCCCGGCGAGCGTTCACGGGGGTGGCGTCCCGCCGGCGGCCGAGGGTAAGACGGAGGCCATGACCCCGAAGCAGCGGCTCGCCCATCGGGCCACGCTCGAGCGGCTCCGCGCCGAGGTCCTCCGGGCCGGTCCGGCGCCCATCGAGCCGAACCGTCGCGACGCGGCGACGACCGGCGTCGCCGACGAGGACGCACAGGCGCTCTCCGAGATGATGCAGGTGCTCGCCTCGAAGCGGAACGAGGGGCAGGCCGCGCTGCTCGGCCGGATCGACCGGGCCCTCGCGAAGCTCGGCGGCGCGCCCGACGACTTCGGGCTCTGCGAGGAGTGCGAGGAGGAGATCGCCCCGAAGCGGCTCGCCCTCGTGCCCTGGGCGACCCTCTGCGTGGCCTGCCAGGCGAAGCGCGACCCGAAGCGCGGGGCGTCGAGGAAGAAGCTCACCGACTTCCGCTGACGCGCGCCCTCGCTGAACGGGCGATCGTGATTGGATTCGCGACACCGAAGGTGATCGCGAATCTCGAACTGTCGTTTAGGGCGCGGCGACGGTCCAGACGTCCTTCACGCCCTGGCCGCTCGTGTCCGACGGCGCCTTGTCGCCCGCGAAGTAGTAGAGAGGCAGCCCCTTGTACGTCGTCTGCTTCTGGCCGTCGTCCCGCGTGATCGTCCCGAAGTCGCTCTCCTTCGGGCCTCCGGCGGGCGCGACCTTCTCCCGGAAGTAGATCGGCCAGCGCGTGACGCAGTCGCCGGCGCAGGCGCTCTTCCCCGGGGAGTCCTTCTTGAAGACGTAGAGCGTCATCCCCTTCGCGTCGGTGAGGTAGCTCCCCACGTCCTTCTTCGACGCGACCTTCACGGTGTGGTGATCGGCGCGCGCGGGGGTGACGGCGAGCAGGGCGAGGACGGCGGCGGCGAGACGGAACGGGCTTCTGCTGGGCATGGCGAGGCCTCCGAGGGCTGGATGCACGAGGTCCACAGCGCGTTTCCGCCGCCAGCGGTCCGTGCCGGGCTCTTCGGGGGCGGGCCGTTCGGGCGGGTCGGCGCCGACGCCCGGCACCCATGCCATGCGCCCATGCCGGCACCCATGCGGCCAGCCGCCGGCGAAGGCTCCGGTCGCCGGCGTGGCGAGGGAGCGCGCGCCGCCCGCGGCAGCGGCCGCCTGGCCTGCCGCGGCGAGCGTCCACGTGGGCTGGCGCCGGGAGGCGACCGTCGCCACGGCCGGGCCGCTCCGGCACCCTCCGCGGGCCGCCCGGGATCGATCCGGCGTCCGGCGAGCGCGTGCGCGTCGACGTCGAATCGCGAACCTTGGTCTAGTGGATCCGCAGCGCGAGCTTGCCGAGGTGGTGCTTGCCGATCTCCCGGTGGGCCCGGGCCGCGTCCTCGAGCGGGTACACGCGCCCGAGCTCGACGTGGAACGGACCGGCGGCGACGAGCCGGTTGAGCCGCTCGAACGCGTCGGGGCTCGGCTCTCCGTCGTACGCCAGGACCGTCACGCCCTCGGGGGCGCTCGGCGCCGGCTCGACGCCGTTCGGGTGCGCGACGCGGCCGCCCTTGCGCACCGCGGCGAGCGCGGGGCCGAGGCTCTCGCCGTGGACCAGCACGAGCGCGGCGTCGAGGCCGCCGGGCGCGAAGTCGCGCGCCGCCCGGGCCACGTCGCCCCGCTTGCCGTCGACGGCCGCGTCCGCGCCGAGCTTCCGGACCAGCGCGACGCCGTCCCTGCCCGAGGCGACCGCGAGGACCCTCGCGCCCATGCGCTTCGCGAGCTGCACCGCGAGGTGGCCGATCCCGCCGCTCGCGCCGTACACCATGAGCGCCTGCCCCGCGGCCACGTGCAGCTGATCGTCCAGGCCGCGCAGCGCCGTCACGCCGTCGGCGCCGAGGGCGCCCGCCTCCTCGGCGCTCAGCCCCGGCGGGATCGGCGCGACCGCGTCCTCGTCGAGCGCGACGTACTCCGCGTAGAACCCGCCCTCCATGGAGTACGCGTAGACGCGATCGCCGGCGCGGAAGCGCCGCGCGCCGTCTCCCACCGCGACGACCTCGCCGGCCCCGTCGTTCCCGATGATCCGCGGGAACCCGCTCGGCCCGAGCTCGATCTCGCCGGACCGGACCTCCGGGTCCCAGACCCCGATCCCCGCGGAGTCGAGCCGCACGAGGACCTGCTTCCCCCCCGGCCGCGGCACCGGGAGCGTCTCGGTGTGGAGCACCTCGGGCCCTCCGTATCTGTCGAACGCCGCCGCCTTCATCTGCGCAGGAATGGATGCTTGCATGGTCGCCCCTCCCGGTGATCCACGCACCCGGATAACGCGACCGCGCCGCGGCGCACGGTCGCGTGCGCCGGGAGGGCGGGCCCTCCCTCTCCACCCGCGCCGCCGGGCCCTCAGGGGCCGTGAAACAATCCCCGGACCGAGCCAGGCGGTCGAGACGCGAGCAGCGCGAGGCGCGACGACCGAGCATGCCTCGCTGGCATGTGAGGGAGGAGCAACGAAGCGATGCGACGCGGATTGGCCGCCGCGGCGACGGGAGGGGATTGATTCACGGCCCCTCAGCCCTTGCTGCGCTCGAAGTGCACGACGTCGACGAGGACCGTCGCCGCGAACGCGAGCACCTTCAGCTCGGGCTCGAGGCTCGCGAGCTCGACGCCGAAGTGGTCCGCGTCGGTGAAGAGCTCCTTGCCCCACCCGCTCCAGCGCTTCCGGATCGCGCCGCGGGCCTGGCCGCGCACCCGGATCTCGAAGGTCCAGGGCTTGAGGATCGGGCCGAACAGCTCGGCGACGACCGCTCCCCGACCGTCCTCGATGGCGTAGACGCGCCGGATCCAGCTCCACCGCTTCTCGATGGCCCCGGCGGGCCGGCCGTCCGGGCCCTGCACCTCGAGCCGGTGGAAGACGAAGCGGAACGGCCGCCTGAGCCGCATCCAGAGCTCGGCCCCGGACGGATCGGTGACCGACGCCGTGAACGGCCGGCTCGGTCCGAGGAGGACGCGCTTCAGGAAGGAGAGGAACCCCGAGCCCTCCTCGCGGACGTGCAGCACGGGCCGCTGCGTCTGGTCGAAGACGTCGTACTGGTTGTGCATCTCGAAGGAGAGGAGGATCTCCGCCCACCGCTTGCGCTGGCGGACGGTGAGCCGCTGGAACCCCTCGAACCGCGACGCGAGTGCTCCGCTGTCGGACCGCGTGACGGCGCCGGGGCTCGTGGATCCGGGGAAGGGCATGGCCGGAGTCTACCTCTCCGGGCCGCGGGTCGCGCCGTCGCGAGATCGAATCGCGGGCGGGCGCCGTCTCGCCGGTTAGATGCGGTCGCGGAGGGCTGCCATGCCATGACGCCGCCGGAGGAGCTCTTCGCCGAGAGCGAGGCCTACGAGCGGTTCATGGGCCGCTGGAGCCGCCGGGTGGCGCCGCTCCTCGTGGAGCTCGCGTCCGTCGGCCCGGGCGACGCGGTCCTCGACGTCGGTTGCGGGACGGGCGCGCTCGCGCTCGCCGCCGCCCGGCCGTGCCCGTCGTTCGACGACTGCTGGTCGCCGTTCCTCGGCGGCCAGGGGCCGGCAGGCGCCTTCGTGGCGGCGCTGCCGCCGGCGGCGCGGCCCGCGCTCGCGGCCGCGCTCCGCGAGCGGCTGCTGGGCGGGCGCGAGGACGGGCCGTTCACGCTCGGCGCGCGCGCGTGGGCGGCGCGGGGCGTGGTCCCTGCCCGCTGAGGCAAACCCCGGCGTCCGTTCGGCGCCACCTCGGCGCGCGCGAGGCGCCCTCACCGCGGCGGCGCGACGTGGATCTCCACCCGCGCGCCGGAGCGGGGGTCCTCGAGGACGAACCAGCGCGGGCCGGCGGGCGGGTCGCGCAGGATGACGCTGGCGGGGGCCGCCGACGACGTGTCGCCGCAGCGGACCGTGAGCGGGGCGCCGGACTCGACGGTCACACGCGTGGCCTCGGGGCCCGCGCGGCTGATCCTGACGCGCGCGACGATGGGCACCGCCCCTGCGCCGTCGCCGACGACGAGCGGCTCCCCGTGCGCGGCGAGGTACGCGAACGGCTGCGCGACGGGAGCGCCCCGGAACCGCAGCGGCACGGCCGGCACGGTCCGGATCTCGAACGCCGGCGCCACCGCCGGGCGGATCGGCCGGTCGTAGGGGGGCGGCGCGGCCTCGGCGACGCCCATGTCGTGCCGGTACGGCGGGGGAGCGGCCTCGGCGACGCCCACGTCGTGGCGGTACGGCGGCTCGAGCGCCTCGAGCGGGGGCGGGGAGGGCGCCGGCGCGGGGGAGACCACGCACGCGCCCGGGGCGGGCTCGCGCGGCGGCGGCGGGGCCCCCGAGGGCGGCCGGTCGAGCGGGGGCGGCGCCGCCTCCGCGACGCCGCGGTCGTGCGCCACCGCGCAGCCGAGGACGCCGATGGCCGCGGCCACGGCGGCGACGTGGCGGGGCCCCCTCGGGCGGCGACCGGCGGCGGCCGCGGCGGGGTGGCGCCGCCCGAGCGCGACCGAGGCCTCCGCGTAGCGCGCGAGCGCGCCGCGGTACTCGCACGCCTGGCGCAGCCGGGCGGCGCGGGCGGGCCCCTCGCGGCGGCGGAGCTCGGCGAGGGCGCGCCGCAGGGCGGGGTCGGCCTCGTCCGGCGCCTCGCCGCAGGCGACGACCAGCTCGCGGAAGAGCCCGGCGGTCTCGAGGTTCAGGTCCACCTGCCACGCGCGGAACGACGCCGCGAGCGCGCGCACGCGCGGGCCGTCGTAGAACCGATCGAGCACCGCGACCTGGTGGTCGAGGCGGATCACCGAGCCGAGGAGCTCGCCCTCGCCCCAGCAGCGGCCCGCGAAGAGCTCGCTCCCGAGCGCCCACACGAGGGCGACCTTCGGGTCCGTGTACCGGTACGTCGGCGCGAGCGCGGTGCCCTCGAGCCGCCCCGCCGCGCGCATGCGCGCCTCGAGCGGCGTGCCCGCGTAGATCTCGGCGCGGCAGTAGTTCATCGGGTGGGCGGGGTGGCGCGCCGCGAACGCGAGGTCGGCGAGCATGCTCTCGACCGTCGCCTCGGGGTGGAAGACGATGAGCGTGTACTGGGTGGAGACGCCGAGCGACTCGCACAGCGAGAGCGCGCGCTCGGACTCCTCGACCTTCTGGCGGCGGCCGATCGACGCGAGCCCGCAGGCGCTCCCGGACTCCACGCCCATGAAGAGGCGCAGGAGCCCCATCCGCCGCAGCGCCTCGAGGGCCTCGCGCTCCGCGTCGCGCGGGCTGCACTTCAGGACGAGGCCCACGTCGCGCACGTCGCGGGCGGCGAGCGCGGCGTCCAGCCGCCCGATCCGCTCGCGGTTGTGGGCGCGGCTCGGGACGAGGAAGTTGTCGTCGTGGAACACGAACTGGCGCACGCCGCGCAGGTGGTAGAGGTCCGCCATCTCGTCGGCGACGTCCTCGGGCGTCCGCTGCCGGAAGCGCGGCCCCGGGGCGAGGCGGTGGAGCGTCGTGATGCAGCAGTAGTCGCAGGCGGAGACGCACCCGCGGCTGCCCATGAGGTAGGCGGTGGGCACCCCGCAGAGCAGGCGCGCCGGCCCGCTCCGATCCGGGCGCGGCAGGCGATCGAGGTCCGGGGCGATCGGGCGCGGCGGGGAGAGGACCGCCCTCCCGTCGCGGCGGTGGGCCACGCCGGGCACCTCGCCCGCGCGCGCCACGAGCGCGTCGCCGAGGTCGGCGAGGGCGACGAGCGTCTCCTCCCCCTCGTGGATCACGATGGCGTCGAGCGCGGGGTACGCGTCGAGCAGCTCCGTCGCGGCGCACGAGGCGTGGTGGCCGCCGGCGACGATCGGGCGGTGCGGCGCCTCGCGGTCGAGCGCGTCGGCGAGGGCCAGGAACTCGCCCGCGCGGACCTGGAAGCACATGGAGAGGCCGACGAGGTCGGCGCCCCGGGCGGCGCGCAGGACGGCGGGCGCGTCACCCCAGCCGTCGAATGCGGCCAGGGCGGGCTCGTGCCCCGCCGCCCGCAGCGAGGCCGCGAGGTAGAGGAGCGACAGGTTCGACTCCTGATCCGGGCCGACGAGCAGCACGCGCATGCGATCTCCCTCGCGGCGCCCGACCGCCGCGTCCGACGTCGAGGCGCCTTTGCCGCCCTCGACGGCCTCGCGGCTCCCGGCCGCCCGGGTGAGGCGCCGTCGAGGTGAACGCGCGGCGGCGAAGAAGGATCTGCGCCCTGGCCGCCCTTTGTCGAGGAGCGCGGCCGCGCGCCGGAATTCTCCCCTCGGTGCGGCGTTGAAGACGACGTCGAGTCTAGGAGATCCGCGCGCCCCGCGGGAGGGGCGCCGAGGGAGGTGGACCTCGATGGCGTGCTACGATTCCTCCATCCGAACGACACGTACATCGTCGCACCCGGGCACGCTCGAACGTCGGGCCGGGCGCTCGAAGGCGGCCGGCCGCGGGGGCCGGGCGGCGCGGGTCCGCCGGTGGATCCTGGGCGTGAGCGTCCCCCTGCTGCTCGCGTCCTGTGCGCTGCGCGGCGTGCGGCCGAACCTGCGCGCGCTCAGGCACGATCTGATCGGGAACCAGGTGTCGGTGCCGATCTCGGGCACGGTCACGGCCCCGGCGTCGACGGCGAAGCCGATCGTGGTCGTCCTGCTCGAGGACGAGGCGGGGAGGGGCGCCAGGGCGGCGGCGTACTGGGTCCTCCATCGCCCCGGGCCGTTCGCGTTCCTGCGGCCGCCCGGCACGTACCGCCTGTTCGCGTTCGTGGACGTCAACGAGGACCTCGCCTTCCAGCGGGGCGAGCCCGTGGGCTGGTACGGGGCGCCGTCCGCCCTCCGGGCCGTCGCGGGGACGCCGCTCGAGGGGCTCGAGGTGGCGCTGCCTCCCCGGGCCGACGCCCGGACCGACGCGCGCGGCGCGGACGCCCTCGCCAGGGTCGACCTCCGCGCGCTGGCGAGGCAGCGGCACGCGGGCGACGTCGCGCGCCTCGACAACCCCCGCTTCTCCGCGGAGGCCGGCAGGCTCGGCCTGTGGGATCCGTCGCTGTTCATGGAGCGCTACGGCGCGGGCGTCTATTTCCTGCAGCCCTACGACCCCGCCAAGGTGCCCGTGCTGTTCGTGCACGGCGCGTCGGGCCATCCCCAGGAGTTCGGCCCGCTCGTGGCCGGCCTCGATCGCGCGCGCTTCCAGCCGTGGGTGTTCCAGTATCCGTCGGGCGAGCGGCTCCAGGTCGCGGCCGACGTCCTCGCCGACGTCCTGGACGAGCTGCGGGACCGCATCCACGTCCCGACCGTGTTCGTGGTCGCCCACAGCATGGGCGGCCTCGTGTCGCGCATGGCGATCCTGCAGCGGCGCGCCGGCGCCGCGGAGGGCGGCGTCGGCCTCTTCGTGACGATCTCGACCCCGTGGCTGGGGCACGACGCCGCAGGGCTCGGGGTGCGCCACTCGCCGGTCGTCATCCCGTCCTGGAACGACATGGCGCCGGGCAGCGCGTTCCTGGCGACGCTCCGCGCGTCGCCGCTCCCCCCGGGGGTCGCCTACCACCTGTTCTTCGGGTACCGCGGCGGGGAGACGCTGACGATGCGCGAGAACTCCGATCGCTCCGTGACGCTGCAGAGCATGCTCGATCCCGCCGCGCAGGAGGAGGCCGCCGGGATCCACGGCTACTTCGAGGACCACCGGAGCATCCTCCTGAGCGGCGACGTCTCGAGGACGCTGAACCGGCTCATGGACGAGGCGGCGGGGCGGGTTCACCGAGCGGAATCGTCCGCGCAGCGGTGAGCGCACGCGCGGCGCGGCGCTTCCCCGCCGCGCAGGGCGACGTGCTCGCCGCGCTTCCGTTCGGGTCGGCCCCCAAGGGTTTGCGATGGGGCGCCGCCGCCGTCCCTAGATCACGAAGATGGTGCGGACGACGGGGCGCGCGCGGGCGCCGGGCGGCCGGGTGGGGCTCCTGGCGGCCCTGCTGCTCGCGGGCCCCGCCTGCCTCCCGCCCTCCCTCGCCGCGAAGATGATCCTCGAGCCGAAGCGGCGCGTCGTGCAGGAGACGCAGCAGCAGCCTCCGCACGCCGAGGTCGTCTTCCCGGGCGACGGCGTCGAGCTGCACGGCTGGATCTTCCAGGCCGAGGGGCCGGTCGAAGGCACGGTGATCTTCCTCCACGGCAGGAACCAGAACCGGGACACCAGCGTCGTGGTCGCGCAGCGGCTCGTGCCGCTCGGGTACAACGTCCTCGCCTACGACAGCCGCGGGCACGGCGAGTCCGGGGGCAGGTACACGACCTTCGGCTACTACGAGAAGAGGGACGTGAGCCGCGCCATCGACTTCCTGGGCGTGGACCGCGTGTTCCTCGCCGGGGTGTCGCTCGGCGCCGCGGTCGCCATCCAGTCGGCCGCCGAGGACTCGCGCGTCGCCGGCGTCATCGCCATCTCCAGCTTCGCGAGCCTCGAGGAGGTGGTGCGCGACCGGCTCCCCGGCTTCATCCCGGCGGGGCAGATCCGGGGCGCGCTCCGGGCCGTGGAGCGGCGGGCGAACATCCGCGTGAAGGACGTCGACGCGGTCGCGGCGGCGCGCCGCATCGAGGTCCCGGTGCTCCTGCTGCACGGAACCCTCGATCGATTCACCCCGCTCGACCAGACCGAGCGCATCTACGGCGCCCTCCAGGGGCCCCGGGAGCTCGTCGAGGTGGACGGCGCCGGCCATGGCGACGTCCTCGCGTCCGACCAGGCCTGGACGGCGATCCTGGACTGGTTCGCCTCACTGCCCGGTCCCCCCGGGCGGTACGCAGCTCACCTCGATCGTGTCGACCCGCAGGTGAACGGCCGAGCCCAGCCGCGGCGAAACCTCGATCCGGTCCGGGAACGGGCACCCGTCTCTCGGGCGAACGCCAACTAGGCCGAACCTGAAGCGCCCGGAGCTCGTCTCGAAGCGATCGGCGCCCGCCGCGCGGAAGGTGCGCCCGTAGAGGTCGGCGAGCAGGGAGAGGAGCTGGGTGGCCTCCTCGGGCCCGGGGCCCCGGCCCGGGGCCGGTCCCGCCTCGACGTGGACGGCGCCGCCCCGGCTGGACGCGGACAGGAGCGGCACCGCGAACACGGGGTCGAAGAGGGTGACGTCGAAGTCGCCCCCTCGCCGGCGGAGGCTCGCGAGGACCTCCCGCGTCTCGCCGGCCGTCCGGATCTCGACGAGCTGGTTCGCGTCGAACGCGCCGGGGAAGGCGAACGCCGGCCCCGCCGGGCTTCCGCCGTGCGCGCACGCCAGCGCGAGGAGGGCGGTCGCGGCCGCCGCGAGGCGCCTCACGCGCCGTCCTCCAGCCGCGCGGGGAGGCGCACGAACAGCGCGAGCAGGAGCGACACCCCGGAGCCGATGGCCACGGTCGTCCCGAGATCGCGCATCACCGGGTGGCGGGCGATCACGAGGACGCCGAACGTGGCCAGGGTGGAGACGCCGGTGAGGAGCACCTTCGAGAGCTCCACGGGCCGGTGATCGCTCGAGACCGCCACCGCCGTGTAGTCGAGGGCGAGGGCGATGACGAGCGAGAAGCCCATGAAGTGCACGATGTTGAGTGTCGCGCCCGTGAGCCGCGCATACGCCGCGAACGCGAGGGCGCACGGGAACAGCGGGGCGAAGACGTAGAGCACGCGGGCGGCGCGCCGCTGGAGGAAGCCGAGGTAGAGGGCCATCGCGACGAGGCCGGCGAGGAAGAGCCAGCCGAGCTCGCGGGACAGCCCGGTGAGGAGCGCGTCGTAGTGGTGGCGCGGGCTCATCGGGAGGAGCGTCGAGCCGGGCGGCACGACGACGCCGCTCCGCACGCCCACGAGGAGGAACCGGCGACCGTCCACCTCGTCCGCCCAGCGCATGGGCCCGATCGCGCCGAGGCGCTCCAGGAACTCCCACTCGCCGAGCGGGCGCAGCGCCGAGGCGGCGTGGGCCGCGGGCTCGACCCGGAGCCCCGCGCCGGCGAGCAGCCCGCGCAGCCGGGCCGCCGCGCGCGGGTACTCGTCGCGGAGGACGCGCACGCTCTCCTCCTGCGCCGCGACGGGCCGCCAGCGCGCGAGCGGGTGCCGCGCGGGGTCCACGAGCCCCTGCGCGCCGAGCCCCGCGAGCGCGGCGCCGGGCGCGCCGGTGACGGGCGCGGCCATGACGTTCTCGAGCGAGAGCGCCTCGAGCGCCTTCGAGAAGTGCTCGACCTGCTCGTCCAGCGCCGGGGTCTGGAAGCGGAAGTCCTCGATGCGGGTCGCGACGCGGGGCACGCCGAGGGCGGCCACCCCGAGCGTGCACGCCGCGCACCCCGCCGCGATCCAGCGCGGCGAGACCGTGACCTTCGGCCAGTCGAGCGCGCGGAAGCGGACGCCGCGCAGGACGTGCCGGTAGGCGGCGAGGAAGAGCAGGAACCCGGCGGTCCCCCCGAGCGAGGCGAGCGCCATCTGCCGGATCATCACCGAGCGCCCGAAGAGCAGGACGAGGAACCCGATGACGGTCGTGCCGACCGCGGACCAGACGCCGAGGAGCGAGCGGTGGCGGTGCGACTCCTCGATGCCGGCGAGGTGCACGAGCGACTCGTTGTTGAACCCGACGAAGGTCGAGGTGTAGGCGAGCACCACCGCGAACACCTGGGCGTAGAAGGCGCGGATGGCGAGGAGCCCGGTCAGGTACGAGATCGCCGTCCCGAGGAGGAGGAGGCCGACGAGCACCCAGCGGCCGGTGAAGACGAAGAACACCGCCAGGTTCAGGACGAGCGTCAGGGCGGAGCAGACCAGCATGTCGCGCTTCACCGCGCGGTAGTTCTCGACGGCGAAGAAGTCGGTGCCGATGAAGTGCGCCCGGCCGCCGAGCGCGACGAGGTCGTCGTAGACGGCGCCCACGCGCTCGTAGTCGAGCGGCGTCGGGCTGCGGTACACGTGCAGCTCGGCGCCGGGCCGCGAGGCGCCGCCCGGCCCCCCGACGAGCCGCGCCAGGAGCGCGGGCCCCAGCCCGGCGGGATCGGCCTGGACGGTCGCGAGGTACGCGTCGCCGCCCGGGAGCCCGGCGACGGAGAGCGCCTCGTCGGCGCGCCGCCGGATGGCCTCCTCGCCGAGGAGGGCGCGGAGGTCCTCCGCCGGGAGGAGCGGCGCGAGCTCGAGGAGCCGAGCGGGGGAGGGGGGCTCGAAGAGCGGCTCCTCGCGGTACCCGGCGGCCTCCAGGCGCCGCGCGATCCCCTCGCGCTCCGCGGCGGAGAGGGCGCCCAGCTCGACGAAGATCTTCCCGCGGAACGGGCTCCGCGCCTGGAAGCGGTCGAAGAGCGCGGCGACCGCGGGGTCGGGGTGGACGAGCGAGCGGATCGGATCGTCGTCCAGCGTGAAGGTGCGCGCGACGACGAGCGCGAGGGCGCCCGTCACGGCGAGCATCAGGGCGGTGCGCTTCACCGCCGCTCCGCACGCTCGGGGGCCGGCGGATCCCGCACCACGCGCTGGAAGGAGAGCCGGGTGCGCTCGTTCGGCGTCTCGAGCTCCATGTCGGTGAGGTCGTCGCGGGCGTCGAACCGGAGGCGGATGCGCGTGAAGAGCTCGAGCTTCGAGCCGCTGCGCGGGACCGCGACGAGCTCGCCCGGGCCGTACTGGAGGGTGAGCTCGCGGTCGAGCGCGTCCAGGTCGACGGAGATGAGGGAGCGGATGAAGCCGAGGAGCGCCGCCGCGCGCGGATCGCCGGCGAAGGCGCCCATGTCCCGCGGCCGGCCGGACGCGTCGGAGACGCTGAGGCGGTTGCCCTCGATCACCACCGAGGAGCGGACCGGGGAGACCGTCTCCCACACGATGCGCTCCGGCGTGTAGCGGAGGCGGATGCGGCTCTCGAGCGGCCTCGCCCAGAACCGCCCCTCCTTCACCTGGACGACGTCCGCCGAGAGCGAGCGGAGGCCGGCGTAGCGCGCCCGGAGCGCGTCGGGCGTGAGGTTGCCGGAGGTGGCGCCGAGCGCGGCGGCGAGGAGCAACGCGAGCATGGCGGGTCCTCCGTCAGGGCGCCTGCCCCGGGCCCGGGGAGCGGAGGCGGTCGAGCAGCGGCGCGGGGGTCTCGAGGCAGAGCGTGCCGTCGGCGGTGGTGGTCACGAGGACCGTGGACGCCTGCGCGCACCGGCGGCCGTGGGTCAGGTTCACGAGGTCGTAGGCGATGTGCAGCTTGTTCTCGACGTCGCGGAACCACGCCGAGACCCGCACGCGCTCCGAGTAGCGCATCGGGAAGACGTGCCGGACGTGGCTCTCGGTGATGTAGAAGCGGTACCCGAGCGCGAGCATGTCCGCGGCGTCGAGGTTGCGCCCCCGCAGGAGCGCGGTCCTCGCGAGCTCGAGGTACTTGCAGTAGTGGCCGTGCCACGCGACCTGCAGGAGGTCGACGTCGTGGAACGGGATCTCGAGGTCGATCGAGATTGCCGTGGCGGGCGGCCCGCCGTTGCGGGTCATGGCTCCCCCGGCTCCCCGAGCGACGACCCCGCCCGGCCGCGGAGGAGCGCCACGGTCAGCTCGATGTCGCCGTCGTGCCGCCGGTCGGCGGTGTTCACCGCCACCTTCGCCCGCACCTCGGCGTGGACGGCGCGGGTGCGGGCGCGGCACTCCGCGGGGCCGCGGATGTCGACGCCCTGGCAGGCGGCGAGGAGCACGATGGCGGCCACCCGCTCGCTGAGCTCCAGGACGCGCAGGGCGTCGCGCGCGGCGATGGTGCCCATCGAGACCTTGTCCTGGTTGTGGCACTCCGTGGAGCGGCTGAACACGCTCGCGGGCATGGTGAGCTTCAGGGCCTCGGCGGTGAGCGCCGACGCCGCGATCTGCATCGCCTTGAAGCCGTGGTGGGCGGCGCGGTCCGGCGTGGTGCGCGCCACCAGGTTCGCGGGGAGGCCGTTGCTCGTCCCGGGGTGGCAGAGCAGGGCGAGCTGGCGGTCGAGGAGGTCGGCGACGTTCGCGACGGCGGTCTTGAGCCCGTCCATCGCGAACGCGATGTGCCCGCCGTAGAAGTTGCCGCCGTGGAGGACGTCGCCGGTGTCGGGGTCGATGAGCGGGTTGTCGTTCGCGCCGTTGATCTCGATCTCGATCGAGCGCCGCATGGCGGGCAGCGCGTCGAGCAGCACGCCGATGACGTGCGGGGCGCAGCGGATGGAGTAGCGGTCCTGGACGCGCCGCGCGGTGCGGCCGCGCGCGGGGTCGTACTCCAGGTGCTCCCGGATCCACCGCGCGCACAGCGCCTGTCCCGGGTGCGGCTTCGCCTCGAAGATGCGGGCGTCGAAGTGCGCGGCCTCGCCGCGCAGGACGTCGCTCGCGAGCGCCGTGATCGTCGAGGAAGTGCGGGCGAGCCTGCGCGCGCGCTCGAAGGCGAGGCAGGCGAGCGCGGTCATGACGCTCGTCCCGTTCATCAGGGCGAGGCTCTCCTTGGGCCGCAGCCCGAGCGGCGCGAGCCCGGCCTGGGCGAGCGCCTCGGCGGCGGGGAGGACCGTACCCTCGACCCGCGCCTCCCGCTCGCCCATGACGAGCGCGGCGAGGTACGAGAGCGGGGTGAGGTCGCCGCTCGCGCCGACGGAGCCCTCCTCGGGGATCACCGGCAGGATGCGGCGCTCCAGCAGCTCGCACAGGCGCTCGACGAGGGTCTCGCGAACGGCCGAGTGCCCGCGGGCGAGCGTCGCGAGACGCACCGCGACGACGGCGGCGGCCTCCTCGTCGCCGAGGTGGCGGCCGGTCCCGCAGCCGTGGAAGCGGACCAGGTTGCGGGGCAGCTCGAGCGCCAGCGCGGGGTCGACGGCCGTCTCGCACGAGTCGCCGAAGCCGGTCGTCACGCCGTAGATGGTCTCGCCGCGGGCGAGCCGCCCGTCGAGGGAGGCCACCGTGCGGCGGATGCGAGCGCGGACGGCGGGCGCGGGATCGAGCACGACGCGGGCCTCGCCGCGCGCGAGGGCCACCACGTCCTCGATCGTGAGCGGGGTCTCGCCGACGGCGATGACGGACGGGGCGGTGCGGGTCACCGGGAGCTCCAGAAGGGAAAGAAGTTGAACCAGTCGTTCGGGGCGAGACGGCAGTAGTGCTCCAGCCGCTCGGCGTAGCGGGCCGCGTAGGCGGCGACGGCGTCGGCGCGGCTGGCGCGGGGCAGGACCACCCGCTCCGCGAAGGGCTCGCAGTGTAGCGCGTATCGGTTCGGCTCCTCGTAGAGGCCGAAGGCGAGGTACACGGGGCAGCCGATGGCGGCGGCGAGGAGGTAGGGGCCGGTGGGGAACGCGGCCGGCGCGCCGAGGAACGGGACGACCGCGGCCTTGCCGTCGTGACCGACCCGATCGCCCATCGTCCCGACGACGTCGCCCGCGGCGATGCGCTCCTCCACGTCGAGGACGAACGTCGGGTCCTCGGGCCGGATCTCGATGAGGCGCGCGTCGACGTCCGGGTTCAGCTCCCGCAGCGCGGCGTTGATCATGCGGGCGCTGCGGAAGTACCCGAGGAAGTTGACCGGGAGGTCGCGCAGGCCCGAGCTCGCCCGCAGCACCTCGAAGCTCCCGAGGTGGGCGAGGACGAGCAGGGCGCCGCGCCCGCTCGCCCGCAGCGCGCGGAGGTACTCCTCGCCGTGGAACGACAGCGCGAACGGCGCCGTGATGCCCCGGGCGAAGAAGAGCCGGTCGAGGGTCACCCGGGCGAAGCACAGGACGTGGCGGTACACGTCGCCGAGGGAGGCGCGCCCGTGCAGGCGCGC
This sequence comes from uncultured delta proteobacterium, assembly GCA_963737085.1. Lineage (GTDB taxonomy): Bacteria > Myxococcota > Myxococcia > Myxococcales > Anaeromyxobacteraceae > Anaeromyxobacter. The sequence goes on along the minus strand of CAVTRR010000007.1, from coordinate 517,926 downwards.
GAGGTAGTCGCGCGAGGCGCGGCGCACGGTGGGGTGGAAGAGGACGTACCAGGCCGCGATGAGGGGGAGCACCGCGCGGGTGGCGCGCCGCCCGAGCATCGTCGCCAGCACGACGACGAGCCGGATGCCGAGCACGGACCCCTTCTCGGCCACCTCGTGCCAGCGCGTCCCCGTGCTCATGGCGGTGGCCTGAGCGGCTGCCCGGTGAGGACGCGCAGCAGCGCGGCGGTGCACAGGCGGGTGTGGCTCCAGCTGATCTCGACGTTGTCGCGGAACATCCGGAAGTGCGAGACGCCGCCCTCCTCCGCGGTGAGATACCGGATCCGCGTCGGGAGGTTCACCGCGCGGCTCCCGAGCCAGATCATCCGCACCGCGATCTCGGCGTCGAACCCCATGCGGTCGGCGCGGGTGCCGGCGCGGAGCGCGGCGTCCACCGGGTAGACGCGGAAGCCGCAGAGCGGATCCGCGATGATCCGGCCGGCGGTCTCGAGGTCGGTCCAGAACCGGCTCACGAGGCGCCCCCGCAGGCGCGCCCGGGGGGCGGTCCCGTCGAACACCGGGCTCCCGAGGACGAGCGCCTCCGGGTCCTTCCGCGAGGCCTCGAGGAAGCGCGGGACGTCCGCGATCTCGTGCTGGCCGTCCGCGTCGAGCTGGACCGCGTGCGTGAAGCCGAGGCGCCGGGCGGCGAGGAACCCGTCCTTCACCGCCGCGCCCTTGCCGCCGTTCCGCGCGCGCCAGACGACGTGGGCGAGCCCGTCGCGCTCCAGCCCGCGCACCGCCTCGCGCGCCGCCTCTCCGCTCCCGTCGTCCACCACGACGACGTCGGGCAGGTGCGCGCGCACGCGCTCGACGACCGCCCGCACCGTCCGCGGGTTGTCGTAGGTGGGGACGAGCCCGCAGTACCGCGGCGAGGTCACGGCGCGGCCGCCTTGCCCGGGAAGACGAGCGTCCCGGAGGCGCAGCCGGCGCCCCCGCTCTCGATCTCGAACGCCACGCGCGCCTCGCCGGCCGCGCGCACGAGCCGGAGCGCGATCCGGTCGCCGGGCGAGATGATGCGCTTGAACTTGAGCCGGAGGACCTTCGTCGGCGCGCCGAGGTCGGGCCAGCTGCGGGCCACCCGGCGGAGCACGAGCGTGTGCAGCTGCACGACGCCCGGGAGGACGGGCCGCTCCGGGAAGTGGCCCTCGAAGTAGAAGAGGTCGGGCGGCACGCGCACCTCGAAGGTCCGGACGTCGCGGCCCTCGGCGTCCGTCCGGGCCGTGTCCGAGAGGGGCTCGAGGTCGAGGACCCGCGCGTCCGCGGCGAAGAGCGCCCGCAGCCGCCGCCGCGTGAGCTTGCCGCTGTCCTCGCGCGGGAGGCGCTCGACGGCGCGGACCCGCCGCGGCAGCGTGGTGGGGTCGAGCCAGCGCGCGAGCTCGCTCCGCACGAGCTCCGGCGAGACCTGCGCCGGGGCCACCGCGAGCCAGACCTCGGTGCCGCGGGCGCCGCCGACCTCCTCGGCCAGCGCGGCGGCGTCGCGCACGCCCGGGACGGCGAGGGCGCGCGCCTCGATCTCCTGGAGCGCGACGCGCTTCCCGCCCACCTTCACGGTGCCGTCGGTGCGGCCGAGCAGGGTGAAGCGGCCGTCCTCGTGGAGCGCGGCGCGGTCCGAGCAGGGGAACGGCCTCGCCGCGTCCGGCGCCAGCAGCGGGGAGTCGAGGAGCAGGCGCTCCTCCGAGCCGGTCGTCACGGTCACGCGGGGGAAGGGCCGCCACCGCCCGCCCGCCTCGTCGCGCCAGGCGATCCCCCCGGTCTCCGAAGAGCCGTACACCTCGACGACCGGGCGCCCCAGGACGCGGAGGACCATGCGGGCGGTGTCGGGGGGGAGCGGCGCCCCCGACGAGAACACGCCCTCGACCGGGAACGGCGAAGGCGCGAGGGACTCGAGCGCGCGGAGGTGGGCGGGCACGCTCACGAGGTGCGTCGCGCCGTGCCGCCGCGCCGCGGCGGCGACCGCCTCCGCGTGGACGGGGGTCTCGCGCACGAACGCCGCGCCGGCCTGGAGCGGGACGAGCACGCCGAAGAGCAGCCCGTAGATGTGGTGCGAGGGCACCGTCGCGAGGAGGCGGGCGGCGGGGCCGATCCGGAACTCCGCGACGAGCGTCCGCGCCTCTCCGAGGAGCTGCCCGGCGGTCTTCGGCAGGAAGGCGTGATCGCCGGTGCTGCCGGAGGTGGCGAGGGTCGCCACGCGGACGGCGGCCGGCATGGGCTCGACGGCGTCCTCCGCGGGCGGTCCGCCGAGCAGCGACGAGAGGTCCTCGCCCTCCGGCGACCCGCGGCGGTCGTGGAGGAAGGCCGCCACGCCCTCCCGGCGCGCGAGCGCCTGGATCGTGGCGGGCTGGCCGTTCGGCGGGAGCAGGACGGCGCGGCGCGCCCGCCACGCCCCGAGGAGCGCCGCCGCGAGGGCGTAGCGATCCTCGAAGATGAGCAGCACGTCGCCGGCCGGGCGGCCCCGGAGCGCGCGCGCGATCCGCGCGGAGTCCGCGAGGAGGTCGGCGAGCGTGCGAGGCCCGGCGTCACCGACCGCCACGAGCTGGGCCGGGGACCGGGCGAGGAGATGGCGGATCATTCGGTGGCCGGCTTCCGGAGGAACGTGGCGAGGAGGCGGTCGACGGGGCCGCGGCCGAAGCGGCCGAACCGGGCCTTGCGCACGACGTACTCGGCCGCGAAGAGGGCCCCGACGAGCACGTAGGACACGACGCCGGTGTAGCCGGCCCACCAGCCGCGCGGCGCGAAGGCGGCGAGCAGCGCGGCCGCCGCGCCGTTCACGACGAAGAAGGCGCACCAGACGAGGGTGACCGACCTGCAGTAGCGCTGCTCCGCCGGCGACAGGTCCGGGACGCTCAGCCTCGCCATCCGCTCCACGATCGGCCGCTCCCCGCGCAGCGAGAGCCCGAACTGGGCGAGGAGCGCGGCGTTCACGAGCGCGGGGTAGGCGAGCATGAAGCGCCCGTCGTCGAGCACCGCCGCGAGGGCCAGCAGGAGGGCGGCGCCCGCCGGCAGCGCGAGCGCGGACAGGAGCTGCGCGCGCCCCTGCCGCGCGGCGCGGACGAGCCCCGGGAGGAGCAGGACGCCGAGCGCGAGCGCGGTCCGGCGCGCGCCGAACCGCGAGACGCCGCCGAACACGAGCAGCGGGAAGGCGACCAGCAGCGCCCCCTGCAGCACCACGGCCGCGGCGCGGAGCAGCGCGCGCAGGCGCGTCACGGTGCACCCCCCGCGCCCGTCACGCCACGAGCCTTTCCCAGAGCGGCCCCGCGTGGCCGCGCGCGTGCAGGCGCGCGACCAGCGCCGCCGCGCGCCCCGAGCCCGCGCCGACGATCCAGTTCACGCGCCCGTCGGCGCGCTGCTCCACGAGCCGGGCGATCGTCGCGAGGGAGAGCGCGGGGGGCTCGTAGAACACCGGCTCGAGGAGGCTCTTCCCCGGCTCGAGCCGGCCCTCCCGGAGGGCGATCCCCTCGAGCTCGGTGCCCGGGTAGATGCGCATCCCGCAGAAGAAGAAGAGCGCGGCCCCGTCCAGCGCCTCCGCGGCGGAGAGGGTCTCCTCGAGCGTCTCCGGGGTCTCGCCCGGGCCGCCGAGGAGGAGGAAGTGGGCCACGTGGATCCCCGCGTCGAGCGCCGCGCGGTGCGCGGCGAGGACGTCGGCCTGCCGGAAGGTCTTTCGCATCCGCCCGAGCATGCGGTCGGAGAGCGACTCCGTGCCGAACTCGACGTGCGAGCAGCGCGCCCGCGCCATGCGCGCGTAGAAGCCCTCGGGCGGCGCCGTCGGCGCGAAGAACGCGCCCCAGGGGACGCCGAGCTCCGCCCGCCGGAACGCCTCCGCGACGCCCTCCGCGTGGGCGGGGTCCCCGTTGAAGACGGAGTCGGTGAGGAACAGGAAGCGGGCGCCCACGCCCTCGAGCTCGCGGGCGACGCGCGCGACCTCGTCCGGCGGGAAGCGCCGCGCGAGCCGCCCCTCGATGGAGGGGTAGGTGCAGTAGACGCAGCGGAACGGGCAGCCGCGCTGCGTCTGGAGGTTCAGGATGCCGCCGCGGGCCCTGTAGAAGTCGAGCGCCGGGTTCTGGCCCGGCGCGGCCCGCTTCGGCGCGACGACCGCCTGGGGGACCGGGGGCGGCGCGCGCCGTCCCCTCACCGCCACGCCCGGGAGCCCCTCGGGGCTCCGCCCGCCGGCGAGGGCGTCGAAGAGCGCCAGCGCCTGCTCCCCCTCGCCCACGACGCCGTAGTCGGCGCCGAGGAGCTGCATCAGCTCGTCCGGGAAGAGCGTGAACCCGGCGCCGCCCAGGACGACGGGGGCGCGCGTGGCGCACCGGATCCGCTCCACGATCGTGCGGACCGGGGCGAGGAACGCCTCCACGGCCGTCGCGTCGTTGTTGTCGATGTTCCGGATCGAGAGGCCCACCGCGCCCGGCGCGAACTCGCGGATCGCGAGGTCGATCTCCGCGTCGACCCGGTCGTCCGGGAGCGGGCAGAGGTCGAGGATGCGGACCTCGTGCGGCGGCGAGATCGCCCCCGCCACGTGATCCACGCCGAGCGGGTAGACCGGATACGGGAAGCCGCTCCGGTTCACCGATATGAGGAGGACCCTCACGAGCCGTTCACGCCGAGCGGGGAGGGCCGGGCGGCTCCGCGGCCTCGGAGAGGTGCGTCACGACCACGTTGACGAGGTCGTCCACCGTGCGGACGGAGCGGAGGCCCGCCTCCTTCACCTTGCGCCCCGTCATCTGCTGCAGCTCGATGACGAGGTCGATCGCGTCCAGGCTGGTGAGCTCGAGGTCCTCGAACCTCGACTCCGGCTTGATTCTGGACGGGTCGATGTCGAACAGGTCCGACATCTTCTGCGTCACCTTCTCGAAGATCTGGTCTCGGGTCACGGGGACTCCTGGGACTACCGGTTCGCGGCGACGTGTGCGGCGAGGGAGCGGACGGACGCGAAGATCTTCCGGTTCTCCGCGTCGTCCGCCTTGGTCCGGACGCCGTAGCGCTTCCGGATGGCGAGGGCGAGCTCGAGGGCGTCGATGGAGTCGAGCCCGAGGCCCTCCCCGAAGAGCGGGGCGTCGGCCGCGATGCTCTCCGGCGTCTTCCCCTCGAGGTTCAGGGTGTCGATGATGAGCTGCTTCAGCTCGTGCTCGAGCGCTTCCATGGGATCCTCACTGTGCTGCAGGTGAACCGGGGGCGACGCGCGGCTCGGGGCGCTCGGCGCCCGCCGGCGCCGGGAGCGCCTTCAGCCGCTCGAGGTAAGCGGACCGGAGCGCGCGGGCCGTCTCGCGCGCGTCGAACGGCGGCCGGATGGTGGGGAGCTGGGTCACGGTCAGGGTCGCCGTCCGCTCCGGGATCTCGTACCAGCGCTGCCCGCGCATGAGCGTGGGCGGCTCGCACGTGACGAAGAGCGGGACGATCGGCACCTCGGCCCGCGCGGCGAGCTCGAAGGCGCCCGGGCGGAAGTGCCCGAGCCCGCGCTCCGGCGAGCGCGTGCCCTCCGGGAAGATCAGCACGGCCGTGCCCGCGCGCAGCCGCTCGATCGTCTGGTTCGCCACGGCGACCCCCGCGAACGCGGAGCCGTCGCCCGCGTCGATGTGATCGCAGTACCTCAGCAGGCGGCCGACGAGTGGGCTGTGGAACATGATCGACTTGGCGACGCTCACGACCTCGGGGTACGCGGAGATGATGGCCGTCACGTCGACCAGGGTGGGGTGGTTCGCCACGAGGACGAACGGGCCCTCCGGCAGCTCGAGGCGCGTGGCGCGCGGGTCATACCGCAGGAGGCCACACGCGGTCATGTACCAATGGAAGAATCTCCAGGAGCCGCCCAGGATCGCGCGGCAGCGGCGGGCCGCCTCGGCGCGGTCGCCGCGCCGCCGGTGCCACGCGACGGGGAGCAGCACGTAGGACAGGAGCGTCCCCCCGAAGAAGAAGAGGACGAACGCCGACCCCGTGAGCACGGTGCGCCGTGCGCGCTCGAGCCAGCGCGTCATCCGCACACCACGACGAAGGCGAGCGCCATCCCGCCGTCGTGAGAGAGGCTCACGAGCGCGTCGCGCCCGCCGGCCTCGGCGAGCGCCGCCGCGGCGCTCGGGCCCAGGCGGAAGGCGGGCGCGCGCTCGGGATCCCGCACGACCTCGATGTCGGCGAGGGCGACGCCGTCGAGCACGCCGCGGCCCACCGCCTTGAGGAACGCCTCCTTCGCCGCGAAGCGCGCCGCGTAGTGCTGCTCCGGGCGCGCTTGCGCGTCGCAGTACCGGCGCTCTCCCTCGGAGAACACGGTGCTCGCGAACGCGGGCTGCCGCCTCAGGCTGCGGGCGAGCCGCTCGATCTCCACGATGTCGGTCCCCACGCTGCGCATGCCCGCACGACCGCTCGAATGCCTTGGAAGGCCGACCGCTTGCTCGCTCCGGCCGTCTGCCGACCCGTTGCGAAACTATCCCCTGTCGGGTACACCGATCAAGACGGCGGGTCGCCCCCTCCCCGGGGGACGGAGCGGGTGGCGCCCCCCGAGGACGAGAATCCGGATTTGACCAGATCTTCCGAATCGCGGGCAGGGGGCCTCGCCGGCGCTCCGTCACCGTCCGAACCGCCGACGGTGAGCGCGTATTCGGTCGCGAACGCGCTCGGCGCCCGCTCCACCGAGGTCGCCGACGCGCTGGCCAGCGGCACCTCCGGCCTGCGCCCGTGCCGCCTCGACGTGCCGTTCGAGACGGCGGCCGGGCACTTCCCGGACGTCCTCGAGCCGGTCCCGCCTTCGCTCGCCCCGTTCGACACGCGCCTCGTCCGCATCGCCCTCGCCGCGTTCGAGGGCGTCGCGAGCGCGGTCGAGCGCGCCGTCCGGCGGTGGGGAGGCGATCGGGTCGCGATCGTCCTCGGCACCAGCACGGGCGGCATCCTCGAGACCGAGGGCGCGCTCGACGCGCACGCCGCCGCCGGCGCGCTCCCCGCGGGCTTCAGCCTCGAGCGCAAGCACGCGTTCCACGGCCTCCTCGAGGCGGTGCGCCGCCGCGCCGGCGCGCGGGGGCCGGGCTACGTCGTGTCCACCGCGTGCTCGTCGAGCGGCAAGGTGCTCGGGTCGGCGCGCCGGCTCCTCGCGAGCGGCCGCGCGGACGCGGTCGTCACGGGCGGCGTCGACACCCTCTGCCAGACCACGCTGCGGGGGTTCCGCAGCCTCGAGGCGCTGTCGTCGCGCCCCTGCCGCCCGTTCAGCGCGGAGCGCGACGGGATCAGCCTCGGCGAGGGCGGCGCGTTCCTGCTGCTCGAGCGCGAGGGCGAGGGGCCGGCCCGCCTGCTCGGCGTGGGCGAGACGTCCGACGCCCACCACATGAGCCACCCGCACCCGGAGGGGCTCGGCGCCCGGCTCGCGATGGCGGAGGCGCTGCGGCAGGCGGGCCTGCCGCCGGAGCGCGTCGACCACGTGAACGCCCACGGGACGGGGACGCAGGCGAACGACGTCATCGAGGCCCGGGCGATCGCGGCGGTCCTCGGCGGCGGGGCGCTCGTCGCCTCCACCAAGGGCTACACCGGGCACCTGCTCGGCGCCGCCGCCGCGACCGAGGCCGTCTTCGCCATCATGGCCATCGAGCGGGGGCTCGTCCCGGCGAGCCTCGGAGCCGTCCCGCTCGACGCGGGGGTCGAGGTCGAGGTATCCCTCGCCCCGCGGCGGAGAGCGTGTCGCGTGGTGCTGAGCAACTCGTTCGCCTTCGGCGGCAGCAACGTCGCGGTGGTCCTGGGGGGGCCGTCTTGAGCGCGGTGTTCGTGATCGGCGAGGGCCTGTGGGCGCCCGGCTTCCGCGACGCCGGCGCGTGGCTCCGCGGCGAGCCCGATCCCGCCGTGGCCTCCGCCCCCGCCGAGCTCCTCCCGGCCGCGCTGCGGCGCCGGGCGTCGGCGCTCTCGCGGATGGTCGCGGAGGCCGCGAGCGCCGCGGCGGCGGGGAGCGGGGCCGACCTCGGGCGCGTCTCCATCGTGCTCGGCTCGGCGTTCGGGGAGATCGGCGCCGCGGTGGAGATGATCCGGTCGTTCCGGGACGGCGAGGGGATGCCCTCGCCCACGCGGTTCCACAACAGCGTCCACAACACGGCCGTGGCGTACGCGTCGATGGCGGCGGGGAACCACGGGCTCGCCACCGCCGTCGCGGCCGGGGACGACACGGCCGGCGCGGCGCTGCTCGAGGCGCTCGGCGTCCTCGAGGAGCGCGGCGGCGAGGTGCTCCTCGCGCTCGCCGACGAGGCGGTGCCGCCGCCCCTCGCGCCGCTCCGCCCGTTCGCGCCCGGCGCCGTCGCCCTCGTCCTGTCCGCCGCCCCGGGCCCCTCCGCGCGCGCGCGCCTGAGCGGGCTGCGGCGCGGGACGGCCCCCGCCGTCCGCATGCCCGAAGGCTTCGCCGCGCACCCCTGCGCGGGCGGCTTCGCGCTCGTCGCCGCCGCGTCGGCGCGGCGCGCGGGCCCGGTGCCCCTGGGGGCCGCGGGCGAGGGCTGGATCGTCGACCTCGAGCCGGTGAGCGCCGCGTGACCCCCTTCCCGCCCATCGCCGACCTCCTCCCGCACTCGGGCGCGATGGTCCTGCTCGACGAGGTGGTCGAGCACGCCGAGGGGCGCATCGTCACGCGCGTTCGGCTGCACGCCGCCTCGCTCTTCGCGGAGGGCGGCCGGATCCCCGCGCTCGTCGCGATCGAGTACATGGCGCAGACCATCGGCGCGTACGCCGGGCTGCGGGCGATCGGGGCCGGGCAGCCGGTGCGGATCGGGTACCTGCTCGGCACGCGCGATCTCTCGCTGGGCCTCGACGCCTTCGACGCCGGGGACGAGCTCGTCGTCGAGGCGCGCCACGTGTGGGGCGACGAGCAGCTCGGCAGCTTCGAGTGCGTGGTGTCCCGCGCCGGCCGCGCGGTGGCGTCGGCGCTCGTGAACGTCTACCAGGGAAGCGAGGTGCCTCCGTCGTGAAGCCCAGAGCGCTCGTCACCGGAGGGAGCCGGGGGATCGGCGCCGCCATCGCCGTCGCGCTGGCGAAGGCGGGCCACCCGGTGATCCTCAACTATAGATCCAACGACGAGGCGGCCGCCGCCGTCCGCGCCCGCATCGAGGCGGCGGGGGGCGTCGTGGAGCTCGCGCGCTTCGACGTCGCCGACGCGCGCGAGGCCGACGAGGCGCTGGGGCGCCTGCTCGAGGACGAGGACGCGCCCATCGGCGTCGTGGTGAACAACGCGGGCATCGCCAGGGACGGCCCGTTCCCGGCGCTCGAGCGCGAGGACTGGGAGCAGGTGACGCGGACCACGCTCGACGGCTTCTTCAACGTGACCCGCCCGCTCGTCATGCCCATGGTGCGCCGGCGGTGGGGGCGCATCGTCAACATCTCGTCGGTGTCGGGCGTGACCGGGAACCGGGGGCAGGTGAACTACTCCGCCGCGAAGGCGGGCCTCATCGGCGCCACCCTCGCGCTCGCGAAGGAGGTCGCGCACCGCGGCGTCACCGTGAACGCGGTCGCGCCGGGCCTCATCGAGACGGAGATGATCCAGGGCGCGCCGATCGAGGAGATCCTGAAGTTCGTGCCGGCGCGGCGCGTCGGCCGCCCCGAGGAGGTGGCGAGCCTCGTCGCCTACCTCGCGAGCGACGAGGCCGCGTACGTCACGGGCCAGGTCATCGGCATCAACGGCGGGCTCGCCTGAGCGCGCCCACAAGGGGAGATCGGGTGGCTGAGAACCGAGTCGTGATCACCGGCGTAGGCTTGACGAGCCCGATCGGCAACTCGATCGACGAGGTGTCGCAGTCGCTGCGGGGGGGCCGCTCGGGCGTCCGCGTCATGCCGCACTTCGGCGACTACTCCGGGATGAAGACCCGGGTCGCCGCGCCGGTCGACGTGAAGCTCGACGGGCTGCCGAAGAAGCGGACGCGCACGATGGGACGCGTGGCGCTCCTCTCGACGTGGGCGACCGAGCAGGCCATCGCCGACGCCGGGCTCGAGGCCGAGTACGTCCGCTCGGACAAGGTCGGCCTGGCGTACGGGTCGACGGGGCCCTCCAGCGGCGCGGTGGAGGACTACGTCCGGAAGCTCATGGTCAACCGGACCGTCGACGGCATCCAGTCGGCGACCTACCCGAAGCTCATGAGCCACACCTGCGCGGCGAACCTCGCCGTGTACTTCGGCATCCGCGGGCGCGTGATCACCACGTGCGCCGCGTGCGTCTCGTCGAGCCAGGCCATCGGGTACGGCTACGAGACGGTGCGGCAGGGCGTGCAGGAGACGATGATCTGCGGCGGCGCCGAGGAGCTGGACGCCGTCCACGTGACGGTGTTCGACGTCATGTTCGCCACCTCGACGCGCTACAACGAGCGGCCGGACGAGACGCCGCGGCCGTTCGACGCCGACCGCGACGGCCTCGTGGTGGGCGAGGGCGCCGGGACGGTGATCCTCGAGAACTACGAGCGGGCGCGCGCCCGCGGCGCCCGGATCTACGCGGAGGTCATCGGGTTCGGGACCAACTGCGACGGCTACCACATGACGGCGCCCACCGCCGACGGCATGTCCCGGGCCCTCTCGCTCTGCCTCGAGAGCGCCCGGATCGCCCCCTCCGAGATCGACTACGTGAACGCGCACGCGACGGCGACGGACATCGGCGACGTCTGCGAGAGCCAGGCGACCCAGCGCGTGATCGGGGAGACCGTGCCGGTGTCGTCCACGAAGGGGTTCACCGGCCACACGCTCGGCGCGTGCGGCGCGATCGAGACGGTCTTCTGCCTCGCGATGCTGCGCGACCGCTTCCTCGCCCCGAACCGGAACCTCGCGCGGGTCCACCCGGACTGCGCGCGGCTCAACTACGTCGTCGGCCCGGCCCGCGAGGCCGCGCCGCGGACCATCATGAACAACAACTTCGCGTTCGGAGGCCTCAACACCTCGCTCCTGTTCCGGAGCGTCTAGCGGATCGTCGCTTGCAGTGCAGCGGGGCACCACGTCCTGGGAGGGACACATGCGCACAGTCCGATGCATGATCGTGGCGTTGCTCGTCTCGGCGGCGGGGTCGGCCGAAGCCCGCAACGACCGGCTGCTGCTCCCCATCGGCGACGCGCTGAGGGCGGGGGCGGGGAGGCTCGACCCGCGGATCAGGCTGTCGTTCGGGGGCGGAGGCGCCGGCGGCCGCCGGTACACCGCGAACCGCAAGACGAACTCCATGGGCCGTGGGGACAAGGAGGCCTGCGAGTGGGCGTTCCTGAGCGCGGCGCTCGCGCTGCAGCAGCGCGCGCGCAAGGAGGGCGGGCACGCCGTCGCCGGCATCACGAGCGTCGACAGGCGGCGGGAGGTCACGAGCGCGACGCAGTACGTGTGCAACGCCGGCAACGTCGTCGTGGGGGTCGCGCTCCGCGGCTCGGTCGTCGGGCGCTGAGGGCGGCCCGGCCCGGCCATGGGGCGCCGCCGCCGCGTCGCGCCGCGCGGACCGCTCCCGGCGGCGCTCGCGCTCGTCCTCGCCGTGGCCGGCTGCAGCGCTGCGCGCCCGCTGCGCCCGCTCCCGCCGGCCACGTACGCGGCGGAGGTGTCGGTCCCCGGCGTGTGGCTGCGGGGCGAGCAGACCTTCCCGGTGGGCGCGCCCGCGCTCGGGCTCAGGCGCGGCTTCGCGCACGACCTCGAGCTGGCGGTGCGCTGGTACCCCGCCCTGCTCCCGGCGCGGATCGTCGGGCTCGAGGGCGGGGTGGCCTGGCACGCGCGGCCGGCGGACGGCTGGATCCCCGCGCTCCACCTCGGGAGCGAGCTCTCGACCCTCGCCGCGCCCGCCCACCTCGGCGACGGCCTCGGGCACGCGCTGCGCGGCGCGTGGACCGCCGAGGTCACCGTGCACTGGGAGCCGCTGCCGTGGCTCTGGCCGTACGCCGTCCAGCAGGAGGCCGTCATCCTCGCCGACGGGCAGGTCCTGGCCTCCGCGTTCGCCGGCGTCCAGCTCCGCCTGTCGGAGCGGTGGGACCTGTCCCTCGAGTCCGGCGTCGCCGGCCTGAACGTGCACGGCCGGGACTACACGCAGCCCTACCTCGGCGTCGCCGGGCGCGGGGCGCTCTGGATGTCCTGGTGCGTGGCGTATCGTTTCGGAGGTTCACCCGGTCCGGCGCGCGCTCCCTGAGCGCTCGCCGGGCGTCGCGCGCGGCCGGCGCGGGAGGCCTGGATGGAGAGGAGAAGGGTGGTCCGGACGCGCTGGATCGGCGTCGCGCTCCTGCTGGCGCTCGGGTGCCTGCCCCGGGACCTCGGCGTCTTCGCGCCGATCCGGACGGATCGGTACACGTTCCCCGGGAACCACGTCCCGGCCGAGCTCATCCAGGAGCACGCGCTCGTCGCGGCGGACGGGGTGAGGATCGCCGCCGTCTCCGCGGTGCAGCCCGCCCCGGCGGCGTGCCCGACGGCGCTCTACCTCCACGGGCAGGCGAGCAACATCGACGTCGCCTGGCCCGACGTCCAGCGGCTCTGGGACGCCGGGTACAACGTGGTGGTGGTCGACTACCGCGGCTACGGGAAGAGCGAGGGCGAGCCGAGCGAGGCGGGGCTGTACCTCGACGCTCGCGCCGCGTTCGCGCTCGCCCAGACCGACCCGCGCCTCGACGCGAGCCGCCTCGTGCTCTGGGGCCACTCCCTCGGGACCGCGGTCGCGAGCGAGCTCGCCCTCGACGCGCCGGCGGCCCTGCTCGTGATGATGGCGCCGTTCACGTCGATGACCGACATGGTGGAGCTCTCGTCGCCGTACGGCGTCCCCGCGGACTGGCACACGGACGCCGAGCTCGACACCCTCTCGCGCATCGGCGCCGTCCCGCTGCCCGTCGTGGTCGTCCACGGCACGGACGACCGCAGGGTGCCGACGTGGATGGGGGAGGAGGTCTACCGGGCCGCGCACGACCCGAAGCGCCTCGTCCTGGTGGACGGGGCCGGGCACGACGACGTGCTCGAGCGCGGGCTCCAGGCGACGATCTCCGCGAGCGCCGCGATCGCGCCGGCGGTGGTGCCGTAAGGCCTAGACCACTTACCTGATCGCCGAGGTCGGCTCACGACGAGGCCAGGAGCGGACCGGCGCCGAATGTCGGAACCGGTGCCGCGCTGTCGGCTCGCAAGAAGCCCGTACGGGAAGCGGGGCACGGCGGAACCCCGCAGCTCCAGGGCGCGCCCGGTGCCGTCCCGTCGCAGCGAGAGTGAAGTGGTCACGCGGATGAGGCCGTGGGGGCCGCCGCTGGACGCGGCGTGAAACCACCGCCCGCTAGCGCGGGGCGTGTGGCGCCGAACGGCAGGTTCTGCGCCGGCGTCGAGGGCCGGCGCGCGTAGCGGTCCATCACCGCGTCCCCGAAGGCCTGCCGGGCCGAGAGAAGATTATGCGGCCTGCATGTAAGTCGGACGTTGTCGATCGTGGACGCCCCGCCGAGCGCGAGGGGCTCGATGTGATCGTACTCCAGGCGCCGCCGGCAGTCGCAGCGCTCGCCGGACTCGAACTTCCACTCGCACCTCCCCCCGGCGCGCCGCCACACCTCCCGCTTCACCTCGGCAGGGATGGTGTCGCCGCGGGATGGCCGGCGGCCCTTCCGAGGCTTCTCGACGAGACCCTGTCGCTTCGCGTGCTGGGCGAGCACGAGGTCGAGGCCGCGCTCGAGGATCTCGGCCGCGCTGCCTCCCGGGCAGGCATGCCCGAGCGCGTCCTTCGCGGCCTCGAGCTTCTCGAGGAAGCGGCGGGAGACGGTGACGTGCATGCGGGCGAGCTCGGCGTCGAGCATCTCCACGGACTCGCGGGGTGGCGGCGGAGCCGGCAGAGGCGCCACAGGGGCAGCGACCACGACCGGCGCGGCCGGTGCGTCCAGGTGAACCATGACAGGTTCACCCGGGTGAACTCGAAGCGCCGGCGACTCGGACGAGGCTGCCGCGAGCGCGGCCTGGGTCGTGGCCGCTCGGAGCGCCGGGGCGGCCGGCCGGACCGCCGTGATGACGTCGCGGGTGGGCACCACCTCGGCCGGCCGGAGCGACAGGGCGACCGCCTCGGCCTCGCGGCGCGAGAGCCCGAAGAACCGGGGCAGCACCTGCGCGCGGTTCTCGGGCGTGAGCACCCTCGCGAGCTCGTTCACGGTGGAGAGGCACAGGTCACCCGCGCGCAGCGCCGCCTCGACCTCGGGGAACGCCTGGATGAGCTCGGCCGCGGTCTTCCGGTTCTGGGCGGCGCCCTTCGAGAGCTTGAGCTCGCGGTGGAGGTAGCAAAAGAGCGAGGTGTGGCCCAGCTCGCGCCAGAGCTTCTGCCGATTGAAGTCGGCGAGCGCGAGCAGAAAATCGGCCATGGCGCCCTGCTCCTCGCGGAGGAGGCGGACGAGGTGGTTCGTGAGCTCGCGTGCGGTGGACATGCACGGAGTGTCTCATGCCGATTTCGGCCCTCGCCGAGCGCACGAGGAAGGCGCGAGGCGCGACGAAGGCGCGGGGGCCGGAGCGAGCGCTCGAGGCGCGTTCTCGTGCCGCTCGCGCCGCGGGAGGCGAGCTGCAAGAGAACGGTGTCAACCGGTTTGCGACGGCTTACGACGGGCAAATGGGTTGTTCTGACCACGACGACGAAAGCCGTGCGAGTTCGCCGTGAGTGAACACGATGTGCCGCCACCCGAGGACTCGTACCCGAGCCCGACTGGCGCCGTGCCGCGTCTCGCCTTCGAGCTTCTTGGAAGCCGATCGCGCGGCGACGGTTTCGGTCCTCGGTGGCGGTCCGGACCCGCCCCTCGTCTCGAGCCAACCTCGGGGCCGCCCGCCTGGCGGACACGGCCGTTCCCGGCTGAACAGTTGCCGGACCTGCGATCGGATGTTGGGCCCCAGGCGACCTGCTCGGTCCTCGTGTGCCCGGCTCGGCGACGCCATCGCGCGCCTCGCGACGCGATCAGGACGACTGGGCTCGGCTGTAGCGTCCCGCCACCGCTTCGCGGGCGCCCGCCCGTCGCGGCGCGTGTCGTCCTGCGCCGGGCTGCGCACCTTATCGCCGCCAGGAGAAAGGAGCGGTCATGAAGCGGTTCATGGACGTGCACAGCGGCTTCAACGGCGTGACGCGCGAGCAGCTCGCCGAGGCGCATCGGAAGGATCAGGCGATAGAGCGCGAGGAGGGCGTGAGGTTCGTGAAGGCGTGGGCGGACCCCGCGAGCGGGAAGGCGTTCTGCCTTTCGGAGGGTCCCAGCAAGGAGGCGGTCCTCAAGGTGCACGAGCGGGCGGGGCACGCGACGGCCGAGATCTACGAGGTCCCGATCGACGTCGAGTGACCTCGGGCGAGGTGGACGGCGGCGGGCGTCCACCTCGCCACCACCGCGGCGTTCATCGGTGTCCGTGCCTTCCCGCGCCCACCGCGCCGGGGCGCCATTTGCCGGGGCGGGGGCGACCTCCCAGACTTTGGGTACGAATCTCAGGGAGGTGTGACCGTGAGCACGAACAAGAAGAGGACGTGGTGCGCGCTGTCCTGCGCGGGCCTGCTCGCTTCGGGCGGGGTGGGCTGCGCTTCCATGCGGGGGGAGAAGGCCAGCGCCGATCCGGGCGCTCGCCAGGTGCAGACGTCCCAGGCGCAGTCGGAGCGCGCGCTCGAGCAGGCGCGCGACGCCCAGAAGAAGGCCTCGGAGCAGGCGCGCCGCGCCGCGGACGCCCAGAAGGAAGTCGTCGATCTGCAGGCGCGCCTCGCGCAGGCGCAGGAGAAGTCGAAGGCGGAGCAGGAGAAGGCGCGTCAGCTCCAGCAGGAGGCGACCCAGGCCACCCAGCGCGCGAGCGCGGAGGCCAACCGCTCGCAGCAGGACGCGTCACGAGCGCTCGGACGGCAGTCCGAGCAGATGACGCGCGGCGAGCAGGCGCTCTCCGGTCAGGTGCTCCGGGCGACGAACGACGAGCTCGAGGTCCAGCCCTCGGGCGGCGGCGACACGATGAAGTTCCGCGTCACGCAACGGACGCGGATCGAGATTGGCGGCCGCCAGGCCTCCGCGTCCGACCTCCAGCAGGGCGAGGACGCCCGGGTCTCGTACGAGATGTCGGGGACGGAGCCGACCGCGATCTCGGTGCAGGTGCTTCGCGAAGCCGAGCGGCAGCAGCGCGGCGAGCCGCAGCAGCCGTCACGCTGAGCTCCGTGCCCCCTTGCGGCCCGGCCCGCGATCCGGGCACGCTCGTCGGCCGGAGGAGCCATGGCCGACGAACGTCCCCGCGATCCCGATTGCGCGAGCTGCGCCGCGGTGCAGCGGAAGAAGGGCACCACGCACTGCTGGAGCGAGCCGGCCGCCGCGCCGCCGGCCCCGGGCGCCTGCCCCGGGCGCGTCCACGCGGACGCGGTCGCGGCGACGCTGCCCGGCTACCTCGACGGGAGCGACGACGCGCGCCTCGCCCGCGTGGCCGCGACGGTGGAGGGGCTCTGCTACGACAAGGTGGGCGACGGGTCGATCCACGCCCGCTGGACGCGCGTCGAGGACACCATCGCGTTCGCGAAGCTCATGGGCTGGCGCCGCGTCGGCATCGCCACCTGCATCGGCCTGCTCGACGAGAGCGCGCGGCTCGAGGAGATCCTGAGGGCGCAGGGGCTCGAGCCGGTCTCGGTCTGCTGCAAGGTGGGGAGCGTCGACAAGGAGAAGCTCGGCGTCCCCGACGGCGAGAAGGTGCGGCCGGGCACCTTCGAGCCCGCCTGCAACCCCGTGGCCCAGGCCCGCATCCTGAACTCGGCCGGGACCGACCTGAACGTCATCGTCGGCCTGTGCGTCGGCCACGACATGCTCTTCTCGAGGCACTCCGCGGCGCCGGTGACCACCCTCGTCGCGAAGGACCGCGTCACCGGCCACAACCCCGCGGCCGTCCTCTACGGGCAGAACTTCTACTATCGCCGCCTCGCCCGCACGCCGCTGCGGATCCCGGAAGAGTAGCCGGAGCGATCGCGGAGGCGCGCCCGCCGCCGTCCGCCGCGGGGTACGATGGCCCCGGAGGCCCCGACCCCGAGCGTGCGCCCGC
This sequence comes from uncultured delta proteobacterium, assembly GCA_963737085.1. Lineage (GTDB taxonomy): Bacteria > Myxococcota > Myxococcia > Myxococcales > Anaeromyxobacteraceae > Anaeromyxobacter. The sequence goes on along the minus strand of CAVTRR010000007.1, from coordinate 500,964 downwards.
ACCCCTTCGAGCGAGTCTTCGCGCCCCGCGCCATCGCGGTCTTCGGCGCAGCGGAGGCCGGCTCCGCCGGCGCGCGGGTGCTGCGGAACGTGGTCGCCGGCGGGTTCCCGGGGGCGATCCACGCGATCGGCGGCGTCGGCGGGGAGGGCCTGCCCGGCGTGCGCTCCTGGGGGTCGCTCGCCGAGGTCGAGGGCGAGGTGGACCTGGCGGTCCTCGCGTCGCCGCCGGCGGCGCTCCCGGCCGCGGTGCGCGCCTGCGCCGAGCGCGGCGTCGGCGGCGCCGTCATCCCCGTCGGCGCCTCCGGCCCCGGGGCGGGCGGGGTCCTCGACGAGGGGGCGGCGCGGGCGCTCCTCGACGCGGCGCGCGGCGGGCTGCGCCTCCTCGGGCCGAACAGCGTCGGGCTGATCCGCCCGGGCGCGCGCCTCAACGCGACCTTCACGAACGGGAGCGCGAGCCCCGGCTCCCTCGGCCTCGTGTCCCAGTCCGGTGCGGTCTGCGCGACGGCGCTCGACTGGGCGGCGGCGCACCGCGTCGGGTTCTCGACGGTGGTGTCGCTCGGGGACGCGCTCGACGTCGACTTCGGCGAGGTGCTCGAGTACCTCGCCCTCGACGCCGCGACGAAGAGCGTCCTCCTCTACGTCGAGACCGTCCGGTCCGCGCGCGCGTTCCTGAGCGGCCTGCGGCTCGCCGCGCGGCTGAAGCCCGTCGTGGTGGTGAAGGCGGGCCGCCACGGAACGGCGGAGGCCCGGTCCTCCGACGACGCGTTCGACGCGGCCCTCGCGCGGACCGGCGCGGTGCGCGTCACGTCGATCGACCGGATGTTCGCCGCGGCCCGCCTGCTCGCGACGCCGCGGGCCGTGAGCGGCAACCGCCTCGCCATCCTGACGAACGCCCGCGCCCCCGGGCTGCTCGCCGCCGATCGCGCGGCCGACCTGGGCGTCGCGGTGCCGCCGCTCGCGGACGCGACGCGGGAGGCGCTCCTCCCCCTCGCGGCCTCGCCCTCGAACCCGCTGGACCTGCTCGCCGACGCCGACCCGGCGCGCTACGGCGCGGCGGTGGAGCTCTGCCTCGCGGATCCCGGCGTCGACGCGGTGCTCGCGATGCTCGCGCCGCAGGCGCTCGCGAGGCCCGCGGAGAGCGCGGAGGCGGTGATCGCGGCGAGCCGGGGCAAGGCGAAGCCGATCGTCGCCTGCTGGATGGGCGAGGAGCTCGTCCGGAGCGCCCACGCGCGCTTCGTCGAGGCCGGCCTCCCCGCCTTCGCGGCCCCGGAGAGCGCGGTGGAGGCGTTCGGGCTGCTCGCGAGCTACGCGCGGAACCAGCGCCTGCTGCGGCAGGTCCCCGGGCCGCTCGCCGCGGACGCCGTCCCCCGGCTCGACCGCGCCCGGGAGATCGTCGCGGGCGCGCTCGCGCGGGGGCGGCAGGGGCTCACCACCGCCGAGCTGCAGCGGCTCCTCGCCGCGATCGGCGTGCGCGACCGCGGCGCCGCCGGGCAGCGGGTGAGGGGGACCGAGCTGTACGTGGGGGTCGCGCGCGACGCGGTCTTCGGGCCGGTCATCCGCTTCGGCCGGGGCGGCGCGGGGGGGCTCGCCGGCGAGCCCGTGGTCGCGCTCCCCCCGCTCGACACCGCCATCATCCAGACGCTCGTGCGGACGAGCCGCGACGCGCCCGCGTTCACCGCGGCGGGCGGCATGAGCGGGCCGGAGGTCGCCGCCTGCGAGCGCACGCTCTGGGCGCTGTCCGAGCTCGTGAGCGAGCTGCCGGAGCTGCGGGAGCTCGAGATCTCGCCGCTCCTCGTGGCGGACGGCGAGGTGTACGCGTCCGGCGCGCGGGCGGCGATCGCCCCGCCGGCCGCCGGGGCGGGGCGCTACGACCACATGGCGATCCACCCCTACCCGAGCCACGTCGTCGCCCGCTGGCGGCTCCCCGGCGGCGACACCGTGACCGTCCGGCCCATCCGACCCGAGGACGCGGACATGGAGGCGAGCTTCGTGCGCAACCTCTCGGACGCCGCGCGCCACTTCCGCTTCATGACGACCGTGAAGGAGCTCACCCGGGAGATGCTCGTCCGGTTCACCCAGATCGACTACGACCGGGAGCTCGCCCTCGTCGGCCTCGTCGAGCAGGGCGGCAAGGAGACGCAGATCGCGGTGGCCCGGTACGTCATGTCGGACCGCGAGCGCGCGGACGTCGCCATCGTCGTGGCCGACGCGTGGCAGGGCAGGGGCATCGGCGCCCGGCTGCTCGGGATGCTCCTCGAGGCTGCGCGCGCGCGCGGCATCGTCCGGCTCGAGGGCGAGGTGCTCGCCGAGAACGCCGCGATCCGCGCGCTCCTCGCGCGCCTGGGCTTCACCTTCCGCCGCGATCCCGAGAGCGCCGACCTGCTCCTCATCGAGAAGTCGCTGGCGGGCGCCGCCGCGGGCCGCTGAGGGCCCCGCCGCCCCCCGGGACGCCCGGCGCGCTTTGCCAGCCTCCGCGGCGCCGCAGTAGGATCTGCGGCCTTGAGCGCGCCGGAGAAGGACACCGTCTCGATGCACTTCGTCGACGCCGCGGTCGCCCGCCTGTCGGACGCCGCGCGCGGGCGGGTGCTCGCGTCGGCGGGGATCCCGCCGGAGCTGCTCGGCGCGCCGCACGCGCGCGTGCCCGCGGAGTCGTACTCCGCCCTGTGGCTGGCCGTCGCGCGCGAGCTCGACGACGAGTTCTTCGGCCTGGACCGGCGCCGCATGAAGTCGGGCAGCTTCGCCCTGCTGTGCCACGCGGCGCTGCACGCCGGGACCCTCGAGCGGGCCCTGCGGCGGATCCTCCAGGGCTTCGCGGTGCTCCTCGACGACGTCCGCGCGGAGCTGCGGGTCGACGGCGGCGACGCGGTGGTCGAGCTCACGAACCGCATCGAGGACGGCGACGCCCGCCGCTTCGCCGACGAGACGTTCCTCATCCTCGTCCACGGGCTCGTGTGCTGGCTCGTGGGGCGGCGGATCCCGCTCACGCTCGCGGAGTTCGCCCACCCGGTGCCTCCCCACGCCCAGGAGTACCGGGTCATGTACTCGGAGCGGCTGCGCTTCGACGCGGCGCGCACGGCGGTCCACTTCGACGCGGGGCAGCTCGCCGCGCCCGTGATCCAGGACGAGGCGACCCTCAAGAAGTTCCTGCGCACGGCGCCCCGCTCGGTGTTCCTCAAGTACAAGGACGAGGACAGCTGGACGGCGCGCCTCCGCCGGAGGCTCCGCGGCAGCATCGGCAGCGCGGAGTGGCCCGTGCTCGAGGACGTCGCGCGGGAGCTGCACGTGTCGCCGACCACGCTGCGCCGGCGGCTCGACGCCGAGGGGACGAGCTACCAGGGCATCAAGGACGAGCTGCGGCGGGACGCCGCCGTCCACCACCTGTGCGGCACGCGGCTGAGCATCGCCGACATCGCGAGCGCGCTCGGCTTCCAGGAGACGAGCGCGTTCCACCGGGCCTTCAAGCGCTGGAGCGGCGTGCAGCCGGGGGAGTACCGCCGCCGCGCGGTGCTCGCCCCGCCGCCCGGCGCGGGGGCCTCCCCCTCCGCCGCCCGCCCGGTGGATCCCCCGCGCTAGAGCTGGTCGTCCTCGATGTCGAGGGCGCCCTCGGCGCCGGAGGTGACCGTCTGCGCCAGGCCGGCGGCGCGCGTGAGCACGTGGTCGGCGTAGAAGCGGGCCGTGGCGAGCTTCGCCCGGAGGAACCCGGCGTCGGCCGCGCCCTCGGCGAGCCGCCGGTGGGCGACGAGCGCGGCGCGGGCGGACTGCCAGCCGCCGGCGACGACGCCGAACAGCTCGAGGAACGGCACCGCCGCGACGGACGCCCGGCGGACGTCGGCGCCGTAGGTGGCGACGACCCACTCCACCGCCCGCTCGAGCGCGGCGACGCCGTCGTGCAGCCGCCCGGCCACGGCGGACAGGGTCTCGGACCTCGCCCGGTCGAGCTCGGCCTCGACGCCGCGCATGTCGGCGATCACCCGGCGGATGGCGTCGCCGCGGTCGCGCGCGACCTTGCGGCCGATGAGGTCCGCGGCCTGGATGCCGTTCGTCCCCTCGTAGATGGCGGTGATCCGCGCGTCCCGCAGGTGCTGCGCCGCGCCGGTCTCCTCGATGAAGCCCATGCCGCCGTGGACCTGGATGCCGACCGACGCGATGTCGATGGCGTTGTCGGTGGACCAGGCCTTCACGACGGGGATCATGAGGTCGACGAAGGCCTGGCTGCGGGCGCGCTGCTCGGCCTCGGGGTGGCAGCGGGCCGTGTCCGTCGCGGCCGCCACGACGGCGGCGAGCGCGCGCATCGCCTCCGTGCGCGACTTCATCAGCATCAGCATGCGGCGGACGTCGGGGTGGCGGACGATCGCCACCTTCTCCTTGTTGCGGGTGCCGAGCTCGGTGCCCTGGAGGCGCTCGCGCGCGTACGCGGCCGCGAGCTGGGTGGCGCGCTCGGACAGGCCGATGCCCTCGAGGCCCACCGAGTACCGGGCCGCGTTCATGGTGATGAACATGTACTCGAGGCCGCGGTTCTCCTCGCCCACGAGCCAGCCGACGGCGCCCTCCTTGTCGCCGAAGGCCAGCACCGCCGTCGGGCTCGCGTGGATGCCGAGCTTGTGCTCGAGCGACACGCAGCGGACGTCGTTGCGGGCGCCCGGCGTCCCGTCGGGCTTGGGGAGGAACTTCGGGACGACGAAGAGCGAGATGCCCTTCACCCCCTCGGGCGCGTCGGGGGTCCGGGCGAGCACGAGGTGGACGATGTTCTCGGTGAGGTCGTGCTCGCCGTAGGTGATGAAGATCTTCTGGCCCTCCAGCCGGTAGGTGCCGTCCTTCTGCGGCACCGCGCGGGTGCGCACCGCGGAGAGGTCGGAGCCGGCCTGGGGCTCGGTGAGCACCATGGTGCCCGCCCACTCGCCGGAGACGAGCTTCGGCAGGTACGTCCGCTTGAGCTCCTCCGACCCCTTGAGCTCGAGGGCCTCGATGGCGCCGCGCGTGAGCATGGGGCAGAGCGCGAAGGAGACGTTCGCGCCGTTCCACATCTCCTCGACGAGCGCCGAGACGAGCCGGGGGACCCCCTGGCCGCCGTACTCCGGGTTGCACGACAGCGCGTTCCAGCCGCCGTCGACGAACTGGCGGTAGGCGTCCCGCCAGCCCCTGGGCGTGGTGACCTCCCCGTCCGCGACGCGGGCGCCCTCGCGGTCGCCCACGACGTTCAGGGGGGACAGCACCCCCGCGGCGAGCTTCCCCGCCTCCTTGAGGATGGCCTCGGCGAGCTCGAGGTTCACGTCCCCGCAGCCGGGCAGGCGGGCGACGTCGTCGAGCGGCGCGAGCTCGCGGAGGACGAACTGCATGTCGCGGAGGGGGGCGGCGTAGTCTCTCATCTCGGTTCTCCAGGACGCGTCACGTCCTCATTGTAGCGGGGCCGGGCCCCGCCTACATGTTGCGCCGGTACTGCCCGCCCACCTCGAACAGCGCCCCGGTGATCTGCCCGAGCGAGCAGGCGCGCACCGCGTCCATCAGCACCTCGAACACGTTGCGGTTCTCGATGACGGCCTGCTTCAGCCGCCCGAGCAGCAGGGGCGCCTCGGCGGCGTGGCGCGCGTGGAACTCCCGCAGCCGGGCGAGCTGCGAGCGCTTCTCCTCCTCGGTCGAGCGGGCGAGCTCGACGTGGTCCGGGACCGCGTCGCCGTGCGGGCTGCGGAAGGTGTTCACCCCGACGATCGGGTACTCGCCGGTGTGCTTGAGGAGCTCGTAGTGCATGCTCTCCTCCTGGATCCGGCTGCGCTGGTAGCCCGTCTCCATGGCGCCCAGCACGCCGCCGCGATCCGCGAGCTTCTCGAACTCGGCGAGCACCGCCTCCTCCACGAGCTCGGTCAGCTCCTCCACGACGAAGGCGCCCTGGTTGGGGTTCTCGTTCTTCGCGAGGCCCCACTCGCGGTTGATGATGAGCTGGATCGCCATCGCCCGCCGGACGCTCTCCTCGGTGGGCGTGGTGATGGCCTCGTCGTAGGCGTTGGTGTGGAGCGAGTTGCAGTTGTCGTAGATCGCGACGAGCGCCTGCAGCGTGGTGCGGATGTCGTTGAACGCGATCTCCTGGGCGTGCAGCGAGCGGCCCGAGGTCTGCACGTGGTACTTGAGCTTCTGGCTCCGCTCGTTCGCGCCGTACCGGTCGCGCATCGCCACGGCCCAGATGCGGCGCGCCACCCGGCCGAGCACCGTGTACTCCGGGTCCATGCCGGCGCTGATGAAGAAGCTCAGGTTCGGCGCGAAGTCGTCCACGTGCATGCCGCGCGCGAGGTACGCCTCGACGTAGGTGAAGCCGTTCGCGAGCGTGAAGGCGAGCTGGCTGATGGGGTTCGCCCCGGCCTCGGCGATGTGGTAGCCGCTGATGCTCACCGAGTAGAAGTTGCGCACCTGGTGGCGCACGAACCACTCGGCGATGTCGCCCATCACCTTCAGGCTGAAGTCGGTGGAGAAGATGCAGGTGTTCTGGCCCTGGTCCTCCTTGAGGATGTCGGCCTGCACGGTGCCGCGCACGCTCGCGAGCGCGCGGGCGCGGACCTGCGCCGCCTCGGCGTCCGTGGGCGCGCGCCCGTGCTCCGCCGCGAACTTCTCGAGCTGCTGGTCGATCGCGGCGTTCATGAACATCGCCAGGATCGCGGGCGCCGGCCCGTTGATGGTCATGCTCACCGACGTCGCGGGGTCGCACAGGTCGAACCCCGAGTACAGCACCTCGAGGTCGTCGAGCGTGGCGATGCTGACGCCGGAGTTGCCCACCTTCCCGTAGATGTCCGGACGCTCGTCGGGGTCGAAGCCGTACAGCGTGACCGAGTCGAAGGCGGTGGAGAGCCGCTTCGCCGGCATGCCCTCGGAGACGAGCTTGAAGCGCCGGTTGGTGCGGAAGGCGTCGCCCTCGCCGGCGAACATCCGGGTGGGGTCCTCCCCCTCGCGCTTGAACGGGAAGGTGCCGGCCGTGTACGGGAACGAGCCCGGCACGTTCTCGAGCAGGAGCCACTTCAGGATCTCGCCGTCGTCCTCCCAGCGCGGCAGCACGACCTTGCGGATGCGGGTGCCGGAGAGCGACCGGTGCACGAGCGCGGTGCGCACCTCGCGGTCGCGGATCTTCACGACGTACTCGTCGCCCGCGTAGGCCTTCTTCAGCTCGGGCCAGCAGGCGAGGAGCCGCCGCGAGGCGGCGTCGAGCCGCGCCTCCCGCGACTCGGCGAGCGGCTCGAGCTTCGCCGCGGCCGCCGGGCCGTCCGGGTGCGCCGCGAGCAGCATCCGCTGCGACGCCCTGAGCTGCTGCACCTCGCGCGCGAGGGTCGCCTGCTCGGCGGCGCGCCGCTCGTAGCCGCGCACCGCGTCGGCGATCTCGGCGAGGTAGCGCACGCGCCCGGGCGGCACGAGCGGGACCTGGCTCGTGCTGTGGCGGGTCTTCACCTCGGGGAGGCGCCCCTCGCGGCACGGCAGGCCCAGCTCGCGCAGGCGCGCCTTCAGCGCCTGGTACAGCGCGGTGACGCCGTCGTCGTTGAAGCGGCTCGCGATGGTGCCGAACACCGGCATGGCCTCGAGCCGCTCGCCGAAGGCGCCCCGGTTCCGCTGCACCTGCTTCGAGACGTCGCGCAGGGCGTCGGCTGCGCCCCTGCGGTCGAACTTGTTGATCGCGACGAGCTCGGCGAAGTCCAGCATGTCGATCTTCTCGAGCTGGCTCGCGGCCCCGAACTCGGGCGTCATCACGTAGAGCGGGACGTCGACGAGGGGCGCGATGGCGGCGTCGCCCTGGCCGATGCCCGGCGTCTCGACGACGACGAGGTCGAACCCGGCGACCTTCGCGGCCGCGATCACGTCGGGGAGCGCGGGGCTCACCTCGTGCCCGGTGTCGCGCGTGGCGAGGCTGCGGAACCAGACGCGGGGGCCGCTCGACCAGGGGCCGATCGCGTTCATGCGGATGCGGTCGCCGAGCAGCGCGCCGCCGCTCCTGCGCCGCGACGGGTCGATGCTGATCACCGCGACGCGCAGCGCGTCGTCCTGGTCGAGGCGCAGGCGGCGGACGAGCTCGTCGGTCAGGCTGGACTTGCCCGCGCCGCCGGTCCCGGTGACGCCGACGACGGGCACCCGCCGGCCCCGCGCCTGGGCGTGGAGCGCCATGACGAGCTTCGCGTCCGCGCTGCCGTTCTCGAGGCCGGTGACGAGCCGCGCGAGCGCGCGCCACGCCGCGTCGGAGTGGCCGCCGAGCTCGTCGAGCGTCCGCGGGGCGCGGGGCGACGGGTCCGTGTCGCACCGCCGCACGATCTCGCCGATCATGCCCTCCAGGCCGAGCCGCTGGCCGTCCTCGGGGCTGTAGATCCGGGCCACGCCGTACGCCTGCAGCTCGCGGATCTCGGCCGGGACGACCACGCCGCCGCCCCCGCCGAAGACCTGGACGTCCTCGCCGCCGCGCGCGCGGAGCGAGTCGATCATGTACTTGAAGAACTCGAGGTGGCCGCCCTGGTAGGAGCTGACGGCGACGCCCTGGGCGTCCTCCTGCAGGGCGGCGGTGACGATCTCGTCGACCGAGCGGTTGTGGCCGAGGTGGATCACCTCGGCCCCCTTGTCCATGAGGATGCGCCGCACGATGTTGATGGCCGCGTCGTGGCCGTCGAAGAGCGCCGCCGCGGTGACCACGCGGACCTTGTGCTTCGGCCGGTACTCGGCGACCGCTGCGAGGTCCGGCTGCCCTGCCTGAGCGTGACTCATCGGGCTCATCCCTTCAGCTCCGGGAAGTCCTCCTCGAAGAACTCCCGCTCCCCGCGCGCCGCGGGGGCGTCGCGCCGCTGCTTCTCGGCCCGGCTCAGCTCCGTGCGGCGGATCTTCCCGGAGATGGTCTTCGGCAGGTCGGCGATCTCGATGCGGCGGATGCGCTTGTACGGGGCGAGCGCCGTCCGGATGTGCTTGAAGATCGAGAGCGCCAGCGCCGGCGACGGCTGGTAGCCGTCGCGCAGCACGATGAACGCCTTCGGGACGGTGAGCCGGCGCGGGTCGGGGCTCGGCACGACCGCCGCCTCCGCGATGGCCTCGTGCTCGATGAGCGCGCTCTCGAGCTCGAAGGGGCTGATGCGGTAGTCCGACGACTTGAAGACGTCGTCCATGCGGCCGACGTAGGTGAGGTAGCCGTCCTCGTCGACCGAGGCCACGTCGCCGCAGTGGTAGTGGCCGCCGCGCATGAGGTGGCCCGTCTTCGCGGCGTCGTCCTTGTAGCCGGTCATGAGCCCCGCCGGCCGCGGGTCGAGGGAGAGGCAGATCTCGCCCTCCTTCGCGGGCCGCTCGTCGTCGCCGAGGAGGGTGACGTCGTAGCCGGGCATGGGGCGGCCCATGGAGCCGGGCTTCACCTCCTGCCCGGGAGAGTTCCCGACCTGGCAGGTCGTCTCCGTCTGGCCGTAGCCGTCGCGGATGACGATGCCCCAGGCCTTCTTCACCTGCTCGATGACCTCGGGGTTGAGCGGCTCGCCCGCGCCGACCAGCTCGCGCAGCTTCACCTTCCACGCGGCGAGGTCCTCCTGGATGAGCATGCGCCACACGGTGGGCGGGGCGCACAGCGAGGTCACGCCGCAGCGGGTGACGACGTCGAGCACCGCCTTCGCGTTGAAGCGGGCGTAGTTGTAGATGAACACGGTGGCGCCGGCGTTCCACGGCGCGAAGAGGTTGCTCCACGCGTGCTTGGCCCACCCGGGCGAGCTGATGTTGAAGTGCACGTCGCCGGGCATGAGGCCGATCCAGTACATGGTCGACAGGTGCCCCACCGGGTAGCTCTGGTGCGTGTGCGAGACGAGCTTCGGCTTCGCCGTCGTGCCGGACGTGAAGTAGAGGAGCAGCGGGTCCCCGGCGGCGGTGGGGCCGTCGGGCGTGAACTCCTGCGGCGCCTCGCGCGCGCGCTCGAAGCGCACCCAGCCCGCGCGCTCGCCGCCCACCACGATGCGGCCGTAGTCGCCCGGGAGCGCGTCGAACTTCCCGGTGTCGGCCACCCCCACCACGACGTGGCGCACGCCGCCCCGGTCGAAGCGATCCCTCAGGTCGTCCGTGTTGAGCAGCGTCGTGGCCGGGATGATCACCGCGCCGAGCTTCATGCAGGCGAGCATGACCTCCCAGAGCGGCACGACGTTGCCGAGCATGAGGAGCACGGCGTCGCCGCGGCGGACGCCCTGGGCGCGGAGGAAGTTCGCGACCTGGCTCGAGCGCCGGGACATCTCGGCGAAGGTGAGCTTCACCTCGCCCGCGTCGTCGACCACCCACAGCGCGGGGCGGTCGTTCCCCTTCGCCAGCTCGTCGAAGTAGTCGAGCGCCCAGTTGAACCGGTCGAGCCTCGGCCAGCGGAAGCCGCGGCGCGCCGCGGCGTAGTCGGTGCGGTGCGCGAGCAGGAAGTCACGGGCTTCGAGGAAGGGGCGGGCGGCGCTCGACATGGGCACCTCGGCGGGTGGGAGTTCGCGATGCCTCCACGAACTCTATGCGGCGAGCCGCCACGGGGGCGATGCCCAACCCCTTCGCGGCGGCTGGCGTTTTTTGCCACTCGTCGAGGCGCGCGCCCACGGGCGCGCGAGGCGCGGCGGGAGCGCGGCGGCCCGCACGGGGCCGTCGCGAGGGGGAGGGCCGAAGGCCTGCCGCGCTCCGCGCGCCGCCGCTACTGGGCGGGGACGGGGACCCTGCGCGTGAGGTCGTCCCAGCGCCGCTGCCCGTCGCTCGCTTCCTGCTCGAGCTGCTTCACCTTGGCCCGGGCGTCGTCGAGCTTCTTCTGCAGGTCGGCCACGCGGCCGTAGAACGCCTTGTCGTCGTAGGTCTGCGACGGCTGCAGCTTCGCCTGCTCGAGCGCCTGCAGCTTCAGGAGCTCGACCTTGGCGCTCGCGAGCTCGACGCGCCGCTGCGCCGCCTCCTCCGCCGCCTCCCGCGCCCCGGTCAGCTTCTCGGCGTAGTCCCCGCGGGCGTCCGCCGCGCTCTGGCGCGCCTCGGCCGTCTCGACCATCTTCTTCGCGCGATCGATCTCCAGCTTGGCCGCGTCCCGGTCGGTCTCGGCGAGCTTCTCCTCCCGGCGCGCCTCGGCGATCTTCGAGCTGGCCGCGGCGAGCTCCTCGTGCGCCCTCGCCAGCTCGGCGCGCGCGGAGTCCACGGCCACCGTCTGGTCGGGCTTGAGCCGGCCGTAGTCGGCCTCGAGCACCTCCGGCGGTCCGTGCGCGCACCCCGCGGCGAAGCAGGCGATGCCGACGATCGTTGTCGCTCTCATGACGTCCTCCTCGGATGTGCTCGCGGGAACCCCGCTCGGCTGCTCCCCGCCGCGCGCCGGCGATCCGGCGCCGGGGCCGGCGCGATCTCCTCTGTACCACGCTGCAAGCGCGGGCCGCGGCAGGGCAATTTCCGCCGCGGCACCCACCGCGGCGCCGAAGGTGCGCAGGGGGTGCGGCGAGGCCCGCCGCCGCCTAAGAGCGGGGGGTGAGCTACCCGATCCCCCCGCCGGTCGCGCCGATGCTGGCCAGGGCGAGCGACGCGCTCCCCGCGGGCGAGGGCTGGCTGTTCGAGCCGAAGTGGGATGGCTTCCGCGCGATGGTGTTCCGCGACGGGCCGAGGCTTCACCTCCAGTCCCGCGAGCTGAAGCCGCTCGACCGCTACTTCCCGGAGCTCGAGGCGCCGCTGCGCGCCCGGCTCCCGGCGCGCTGCGTGGTCGACGGCGAGATCGTCATCGCCGGCGATCGCGGGCTCGACTTCGAGGCGCTCCTCCTGCGCATCCACCCCGCCGCCTCGCGGGTGAAGCAGCTCGCCGCCCTGAGCCCGGCGAGCCTCGTCCTGTTCGACCTCCTCGCGCTCGGGGACCGCGACCTGCGCGGCGCGCCCCTGGCGGAGCGCCGGGCCCTGCTCGAGCGCGCCCTCGCCCCCGGCGACCCCGGCGGGCGCGTGCTCGTGACGCCGGCGACGCGCGATCCCGCGGTGGCGGCCGACTGGTTCTCGCGGTTCGAGGGCGCCGGCCTCGACGGCGTCGTGGCGAAGCGGCTCGACGGGACCTACCAGCCGGGCGTGCGCGCGATGACGAAGGTGAAGCACGCGCGCACCGCCGACTGCGCCGTGGGCGGCTTCCGCTGGCACAAGGACGGCCCCGGCACGATGGTGGGCTCGCTCCTGCTCGGGCTGTACGACGAGGCGGGGGAGCTCCACCACGTCGGCATCTGCGCGAGCTTCACCGCGGCGCGCCGCAGGGAGCTCGTCCGGGAGCTCGAGCCGCTGCGCGCGAACGCGGCCGAGGGCCACCCCTGGCGCGACTGGGCCGAGTGGGCCGACGGCGGCGCGCCGGATCGCCGCCTGCCCGGCGCGAAGAGCCGCTGGAACCGCGGCAAGGACCTCTCCTGGGAGCCGCTGCGCGTCGAGCGGGCCTGCGAGGTCGCCTACGACCACCTGCAGGGCGATCGCTTCCGCCACGCCACCCACTTCCTCCGCTGGCGTCCCGACCGCTCGCCGCGCAGCTGCACGTACGCGCAGCTCGAGGAGGCCCCCGCGTACGAGCTGTCCCGCATCTTCGCGCCCGAGGCGCGCGACCGGCCGGAGCCCGGCGCGAGGACGTGAGGGGCCCCAGCGTGGGCCAGCCGCGAACGGGGAGAGGCCCCGGCCACCGCGGGGGTGGCCGGGGCCTCCAGGTGCGGCGCGGGCCTGCTACGCCTTCATCCGCCCCGCGGCGCGCGCCGTGCGCCGCGCGATGAGCAGGGCGAGGGCCAGCAGGACGGCGAGGCCGCCGCCGGCGCCGCCGCTGCTGCAGCCGCCGCCGGTGGCGGCGGACGGCTCCTCGTCGCTCTCGAGGAACAGGGTGTTCATCGCGCCGACGACGCCGGTCGTGACGGTGCAGCTCGCCCGATAGGCGATCACCGTCCTCGCCGTCGCCTCGTCGACGTCGGGATCACGGTCGGTCACCCTGAGCGTCCAGGAGACGCTGTCGCCCTGGCCGCTCGGCGGAGGCACGTACGACGGGAACACGACCTCCTGCTGGCCGCCGGCCGGCAGCTCGACGGAGGCGGTGTTCTCGTAGACGACGACCCCGCCCAGCACGCCCTGGAGCGTGGCGCTGGCCGTGCCGCTCACCGCGCTCACGTTCTTGAGCACGGCCCGGGGCGTGACCGGCCGGGTCTCGCACTTGAATCGCCCCGCGATCCTCAGGGCGAGGATGTCGATGTCGGCGTCGGCGCTCGGGACGGGCGGCTGGACGCCCACGCCGCCGACGGCGAGCTCGACCCGCGGGTGCGCCGGGTCGTCGCTCGCGACGGCGAGGCAGCCGCCGTCGGTCGCGGCGGCGGTCGGGGCGTAGCTCACGGTGAGCTCGGCGCTCTGCCCGGCCGCGACGCTGAAGCCCGCCACCGGCGACCAGGCGAACGTGGACGGCGTGCCGGCGCACGCGGAGATCCCGGTGACGTGCAGGGTGGCGTTCCCGGCGTTCCTGACCTGGGCCGTGCGGGAGACGGTGCTCCCGACCACGACCGTCCCGAAGTCGATCGCGGCGGGATCGAGCGCGATCGCCGGGATCGCCTGCTCCGCCGCGGTGGCGGCGAGGCCGAGGTTGACCGTCGGGCTCGCCGGGTCGTTGCTGGAGAGGGCGAGGCAGCCCGAGTCGGTCCCGGCGGCGGTGGGCCGGTAGGTCACCGCCACCGTCGCGCTCTGCCCCGGCGCGATCGAGAGCGGCGCGGCCGGCGCCCAGCCGAACTCCGCGCTCGTGCCGGAGCAGAGCGCGATCCCCGTCACGGCGAGGGTCGCCGTCCCGGCATTGCGCACCTGCGCGGAGAGCGTCGCGGCGCCGCCCAGGGTGACGGTGCCGAAGGCGAGCGAGCCGGGCGAGAGCGCGATCGCCGGCGTCGGCGCGGCGACGCCGGTCCCGGACAGGCCGACCGGGAGGCTCGGGCTCGTCGTGTCGTTGCTGCTCACCACGAGCGAGCCGTTGTCCGTGGTGGTGTCGACCGGGGCGTACGTCACCGTCACGACCTGGCTCGCGCCCGCCGCGACGCTGAAGGTCGAGGGCGAGAAGGCGTACTCGCCGCTCGTGCCGGCGCCGCGCGCGACGGTCCCGGTGAGGGTGGCGTTACCGGTGTTCGAGAGGGTGACCGTCTTCGAGCTCGACGTGCCGGCGGTGACGTTCCCGAAGGCGAGGGTGCTGGGGCTCGCCGCGAGCTTCGGCGCGGCGGGCAGCTGGCCCGTGCCGGAGACGTCCACGCTCACCGTCGGCCTGGCGGCGTCGTTGCTCGAGAAGGCGATGCAACCGGCGTCGGCGCCCGCGGCCGTCGGGGCATAGGTCACGGTGACCGTGGCGCTGCCGCCCGCGGCGACGGTGAGCGGCCCGGCCGGCGACCAGGTGAACTCCGCGCTCGTCGCCGGGCTGGCGCACCGTGCGATCGAGGTGACGTCGAGCGGGGCCGTCCCGGTGTTCTGGACCCTGGTGGTCAGCGAGGCCGAGCCGCCGACGGTCACGTTCCCGAAGGGGAGGGCGGTCGGGCTGAGGGCGATGCTCGGGACGGGCGCGGCGACCCCCGTGCCGGAGACGGCGACGCTCACGCTCGGGCGGGCCGCGTCGTTGCTGCTCACGGTGAGCGAGCCGCCGTCGGGGGTGATGTCCGCCGGGGCGTAGGTCACGGTCACGAGCTGGCTGGCGCCCGGGGCCACGCTGAAGGTGGCGGGCGAGAGCCCGTACTCCGTGCTCGTGCCCGCGGCGCGCGCGACCGTGCCGGTGAGGGGGGCGGTGCCGGTGTTGGAGACGGTGAACGTCGCGGACGCCGTCGCCCCGAGGGTGACGTTCCCGAAGGCGAGCGAGCCGGGGCTCACCGCGATCTTCGGGGCGGAGGGGACGACGCCGGCGCCGCTCACCGCGAGGTTCGTGGTGGGGCCGTTCGAGGCGTTGCTGGTGAGCGCGATGCAGCCGGTGTCGGACCCGGCGGCGGACGGCGCGTAGCTCACGGTGAGGCTCGCGCTCGCGCCCGGGCTCACCGAGATCGGGAGCGCGGTCGGCGACCACGTGAACTCCGTGCTCGTGGCCGGGCTCGTGCAGCGCGCGACGGCGCTGATCGTGAGGGTCGCGGTGCCCGTGTTCCTCACCTGCGCGACGAGGGACGCGCTCGCGCCCACGTTCACGCTGGCGAAGTTGAGCGTGCCGGGGTCGAGGGCGATGGCGGGGGCGGAGGGTGCCGTCACGGTGAAGGCGGGGACCGCCACGGTCTGGTAGCCGTGGCCGGCGTTGTTCGGATCAGGGGTGAACGCCCCGACCTTGATGGTCGCGGAGCTGCCGGCGCCGTAGGAGGCGCCGCTCGCGTCGCGCTCGTTGCCGTACCAGGCGACGGCCCAGCCGTACGAGCCGGCGACGCTCGGCGCAGGCGCGGTGAGGGTGGCGGGGAGGACGCTCGTGCTACAGGCGCCCATGCCGCCGGGGCAGCTGCTGCGGGCGAGCTCGTTCCCGCCCTGGTCGAACAGCACGGCGCGGACCCAGCCGTTCCGGTAGCCGCCGGTCAGGGTCACCGTGACCGTCTCGCCGGGCGCGTACGACGTCTTGTTCGCGCTGGCGACGAGGCTGATGGCCCCCTTCGTCGTGCTGGAGTGGGTGCCGTGCGCGTGGCAGCCGTTGCAGGTGGTGACCGTCGATCCGTGACAGCCGGCGCAGGCGGAGCTGTAGTAGCTCGAGTAAGCGTGAGCCTGGGGCGCGAAGCCGATGCCGGCGGCGAGCGCCAGCGCGAAGCTCAGGTAACGCAGGATTCTCATCACGTCTCCTCGTTCGGGGGTGGACCGCCTCGCGCGCGCCTTGCCGAGCGCGCAACTCTCCCGTCGCGCGCGCAGGGGCCTGCGCGCGCGTGCCGATTCGCGAGTCGCATCGACATGTGCCCTCGGTTGTCCGACCGCGGGCCTCGGGTGAAGCGCCCTCAGTGCAAGGGCGAAACCGATCCGTGTGGGTGCATGTCAACCCAGCGATATCCCGTGAATGAGGGACAGCCAAACGCGTAAAGTCGGCGCTTTGCTTGGATTTCTTGGATATTTCGGCGCGAAAATGTTGCGCACCCCCTCGACAATCTGAGTGCTGGGAGACCCAGCGAGCGTGCCTCTCCCCACCGACCGCCCGATCGCCGGCGGTCGCCGCGGGAAGCGCAGGCCCGGTGGTATACCCGTCCGTGATGAAGATGGGCGGCCGCGGGGTCTTCCTGTCGTTCGGCGCGGTGGCGTTGCTCGCCGGCGGAGCGCTCCTCGTGTCCTCGGCGCGGCGCGGGTGGATCCCGCACGACGAGGGGCTGCTCGCGCAGTCCGCCGAGCGCGTCCTCGCCGGCGAGCTGCCCCACCGCGACTTCGACGCCGCCTACACCGGCGGGCTCGAGCTGCTCCACGCGGCCGCCTTCCGCCTCCTCGGGGAGGACCTCTCCTCGCTGCGCTGGACGCTGCTCGCCTTCGCGCTCGCCTTCGTGTGCGCCCTCTACGTCCTCGCGAGCCGGATCGCCGCGCCGCCGCTCGCCGCGGCGCTGTCGATCGCCGGGGTGGCGTGGAGCCTGCCCAACTACTTCGCCGCGCTCCCGAGCTGGTACGTGCTCTTCCTCTGGACGTTCGGCGGCGTCTTCCTGTCGGCGTACGCGAGGCGCAGACGGGCGGGGTGGCTCGTCGCCGCGGGCGCCTGCGCCGGGCTCGCCTTCCTCGCCAAGACCCCGGGCATCCTCCTGCTCGCGGCGGCCTTCCTGTTCCTCGTCTTCGACGATCAGGCGCTCGCCGCGCGCGAGCCCCCGGCGCAGCCCTCCCGATCGCTGCTCTGGCCGCTCGCGGGCGCGCTCGTCCTCTTTCTGGCCGGGCTGCTCGCGCTCGTCGCGCGGCAGCTCGGACCGATGGAGGTGCTCCTCTACCTCGTCCCGAGCGCGGCGCTTTCCGGGCTGCTGCTGCGGCAGGAGGCGCGGCTCGCGGGCGGCGCGCCGCGCGCGCGCCGGCTCCTCGCGCGGGGCCTCGCCCTCGCCGCGGGGGCCGCCGTCCCGATCGCCCTGTTCCTCGTCCCCTACGCGCTGAGCGGCAGCCTCGACGACTTCTGGCGCGGGACGTTCGTCCTCCCGCAGCGGCGCTTCGACCACGCGAGCTTCCCGCTGCCGCCGGTGTGGACCGCCGCCGCCGCGCTCCCCCTCGCGATCCCCCTCGCGCTCCCCTCGGCGTTCGGGCGGCTGCGCCCCTGGATCCTCGGGGGCGCCGCGATCGCGCTCGGCGGCGTCCTCCTCGCGCTCGCGGGCCGGGAGCCGGTCTACCGCGCGATCTGGTACGCGGTCCGGCCCCTGACCCCGTTCGCGGTCGTCCTGGGCTGCGTCACGCTCTCGCGGCGGCCGCTGCCCGAGCTCGCCGAGGCGAGGGACGGCTTCCTGCTGCTGGGGCTCGCCTCGCTCGTCGGCCTGCTCCAGTACCCGTACGCCTTCAGCGTCTACTTCTGCTACACGGCCCCGCTCGTCCTGCTCGCCACCGCGTGGACCGTCCGCGAGCGGGGCCGCGCGCCGCTCGCCTGGCTCTACGTGCCGACCCTCGCGTTCTTCGCGGCGTTCGCGCTCCTGTGGCTGAACACCGGCTGGGTGCGCACCATCGGCGGCACGTGGGTGGCGAGCCCGCCGAGCCGGCCGCTCGAGCTGCCCCGCGCGGGGATCGAGGTGCCGCTCTACGACGGGGCCGTCTACGAGGCCCTCGTCGCCGAGATCGACCGCCACGCCGCGCCCGGCGAGTTCATCTACGCGGCGCCCGACTGCCCCGAGGTGTACTTCCTGTCCGGCCGCAGGAACCCGACGCGGACCTTCTACGACGTGTTCGACGAGGACGCCGCCCAGCCCGCCCTGCGCGAGGGGCGGCTCCTGCGCACGCTCTCGGAGCGCGGCGTCCGCGTCGTCGTCCTCTCCGCGTCGCCGGAGTTCTCGCCGCGCGTCGCCCCGGGGCTCGTCGAGGAGCTGGCGCGGCGCTACCCGATGATGAGGACCGTCGGGCACTTCTTGGTAATGTGGCGGACATGAGCGGCCTCGCGAGGCTCTTCGACAACACCACGGCCTACCGGCTGATCCAGGCGCCCTTCGCCGAGGACAAGCTCGCGCCCATCTGGCGGCACGTCGACCCTGCGCGCGTGCGCCGGGTGCTCGACGTCGGCTGCGGCCCCGGCACCAACGCCGCGCACTTCGCGCACGCCGACTACCTCGGCGTGGACGTCAACCCGGCCTACATCCGCCACGCGCGCGGACGGTTCCCCGGCCGCTTCGAGGTCGTCGACGTCGTGCGGGATCCGCTGCCGTCCGGCGCCCACGACTTCGTCCTGCTGAACAGCCTGCTCCACCACCTCGACGACGCCGCCGTGGCGCGCCTCCTCGAGGCGCTTCGAGGCACCGTCGCACCCGACGGCCGCCTGCACGTCCTCGATCTCGTCCTGCCGCGGCAGCGCGGGATCGCGCGCGCGCTCGCCCGGATGGATCGCGGCGACCATCCGCGCGAGGAGCCGCACTGGCTGCGGCTGCTGGGCGCCGCGTACGAGCCCGTCGTCTTCGAGCGCTACCCGCTGCGCTTCCTCGGGGCGACGCTATGGAACATGCTCTACTTCCAGGGGAAGCCCAGGCGATGAGCCCGCGCGTCTCGGTCGCGATCCCGATCTTCAACGAGGAGGAGGGGATCGAGGAGCTGCTCAGGCGGACCTCGGCGGTGCTCGACGCGCTGCCCGGCGGCCCGCACGAGATGGTCCTCGTCGACGACGGCAGCGCCGACAAGAGCCTCGAGCTGCTCGAGGAGGCCGCCCGGCGCGACGCGCGCATCGTGGTCGTGTCGCTCTCGCGCAACTTCGGCCACCAGCAGGCGATCTGCGCCGGGCTCGACACCGCGCGCGGCGACGTCGTGGTGGTGATGGACGGCGACCTGCAGGACGCCCCCGAGGCGATCCCGCGCTTCCTCGAGGCGCACGCGCGGGGCTTCGACGTCGTCTACGCGCGGCGCGTCCGGCGCAAGGAGGGCGTGCTGCTGCGGCTCTGCTACTTCCTCTTCTACCGCCTGCTGGCGTCGTTCTCGTCGGTGCAGGTGCCCCTCGACGCCGGAGACTTCTCGCTCATGAGCCGGCGCGTCGTCGACGCCCTCAAGGCGACGCCCGAGCGGCTGCGCTTCGTGCGTGGCCTCCGCTCGTGGGTCGGGTTCCGCCAGCTCGGGATCGACGTCGAGCGCGAGGAGCGTCACGCCGGCTCCCCGAAGTACGGGCCCATCAAGCTGCTCAAGCTCGCCTTCGACGGGATCTTCGCCTTCTCGATGGTCCCGCTGCGCGCGGCGACGGTGCTCGGCGGCCTCGCCATCCTCGCGTCCTCGCTGTTCGCGCTGTACGCGCTCTACAAGCGGCTGGTCCTCGACCAGTCGCCGGAGGGGTTCACGGCGCTGCTCCTCGCGGTGGTCTTCCTCGCGGGCGTGCAGCTGCTGTTCCTCGGCCTCATCGGCGAGTACGTCGGGCGCGTCTACGAGGAGGCGAAGGGTCGGCCCGTCTACGTCGTGGCCCGCATCATCGGACGCGGCTGATGGATCGCTCCTACGCCAGCGTCTACCGGACGCTGCACGAGCGGCACTGGTGGTGGCGGGCTCGGGAGCGGTACCTGCTCGGGTGGCTCGCGCGCCTCGCGCCGCCCGGGGGCTTCGGGCCCATCCTGGACGTCGGCTGCGGCGAGGCGCTCTGGTTCGAGCGGCTGCGCGCCTTCGGCAGCCCGGAGGGGCTCGAGGCGGATCCCGAGCTCGCGGCCGCGGCCGCGGAGCGCGTCGGGTCGGTCGTCCACGCCCGTCCCTTCGACGACCGCTTCCAGCCCGGCAAGCGCTACGGCCTCGTGCTGATGCTCGACGTGCTCGAGCACCTCGACGACGATCTCGCCGCGCTCCGGCACGCAGCGACGCTCCTCGAGCCCGGGGCCCTGCTCCTCGCGACCGCGCCGGCGTTCGAGGCGCTCTGGACCGGGCACGACGACCTCAACGCGCACCGCCGCCGCTACACCGCGGGCGGCCTGGCGCGGGTCGCGGAGGAGGCGGGGCTGATGGTCCTGCACCGGTCGTACTTCTTCAACTGGCTCGTCCTGCCGAAGCTCGCGGTGGCGGCCCTCGAGCGGCTCCGCCCCCGCGCTCCCGCGCCGCCGCGGCTCGGCTCCGGCCGGCTCGAGGGCGCGCTCTACCGCCTCTGCCTCCTCGAGCAGCGCACCTGGGGGCGGCTCCCGCTCCCGTGGGGCAGCTCCGCGCTCCTGGTGGCGGCGCGCCCGGTCGGCGCTACGCTCCCGGGGTGAGCGCGATCGAGATCCGTCCGGCCCGGCCGGAAGACGCCCGGGCGCTCGGCGGGATGGGCGCGACCCTGGCCCGTCTCCACCACCGGATGGACCCGCGGCGCTTCTTCGCCCGCCGCGGGATGGAGGCGGGCTACGCCGCGTGGCTCGCGCGGGAGGCCCGGACCCGCAAGGCGGTCGTGCTCGCGGCGGTCTCTCTCTCGCGCGGGCGCGAGCGGCTCGTCGGGTACGCCTACGGGCGGCTCGAGGGCCGCGACTGGAACACGCTGCGGGACCGCGCCGGCGTGGGCATCGACCTCTACGTCGTCCCGGCGGCGCGCCGGCGCGGGACGGGGCGCCTCCTGCTCGAGGCGCTCGTCCGCGAGCTCCTGGGGCGCGGCGCCCCGCGCGTCGTGATCCAGGTGGCGGCGCGCAACGCGCGCGCGCTCGCCCTGTTCGAGGGGATGGGGTTCCGCAGGACGGTCGTGGAGCTCGCGGTCGAGGCGGACGCGCAGGCCGCCGCGCCGCGCCGCGAGCGGCCGTCCGCGCGGCCGCGGGGCGGCCCTCGGGCGGCCCGGCCGCGGCGCAGGGCCGTGGGCGGGTGATCGCCCCGGGAGCGGCGCGCCGCCCGCGCGGCCGTCGCGCGCGCGCCCGCCGCGTCGCCGCACGCCGGCGGACGCCCGCGCCGCCGGCCTCCGCGCGCGGGTGCCCCGCCCGGGCGTGATGCGCAGGTTCGATCCTCGGGGTGGCCCGCGGCCGTGGGTGAAGCAGCTCGCACGCTCGTGAGGGAGTGATCGCCGGTGAACGCCGCGTGGATCGTGCCGCCGCTCGCCGTCCTCGCCGCGCTCGCGCCCGCCTCCGCCCGCCCGGCGGCGTGCCCCGGCCCCACGCTGTCGAGCGCGCTACCGCCGCCCGCGGCCACGCCGTGGAGGGACCCGTCGCTCCCGGCGGAGGAGCGGGCGGAGCGGCTCCTCGCCGAGATGACGCTCGAGGAGAAGGTCGACCTCGCGACGGGCGAGCGGTGCCTCGTCTACGGCTACTACAACGCACCGATCGATCGGCTCGGGATCCCGGCCCTCACGATGACCGACGGCCCCGCGGGCATCCGCATCCCGTACCAGCGCGTGAACGGCGGCCGCGCCACGCAGCTGCCCGCCCCCATCGCGCTCGCCGCCGCGTGGGACCCGGCGCTCGCGGAGACGCAGGGCGAGGTGCTCGGCAGCGAGGCGCTCGCGACGGGGCACAACGTCCTCCTCGGCCCGACGCTGGACGTCGCCCGCAACCCGCTCGCCGGCCGGACCTTCGAGGGGCTCGGGGAGGACCCGCTCCTCGTCTCGCGCCTCGCGGTGCCGCTCATCCGGGCGATCCAGTCGAGCCCGGTGCTGGCGAGCGCGAAGCACTGGGCCGTGTACGGGCGCGAGGACCATCGCTGGAGCGTCGACGCCCAGCTCGACGAGCGCGCGCTGCGCGAGATCTACCTCCGGCCGTTCGAGGCGGCGGTGCGGGAGGCGGCGGTGGCCACCGTGATGTGCGGGTTCAACCGCGTGAACGGGGCGTACGCGTGCGAGGACCGCCGCCTCCTGGACGGGATCCTGAAGGGCGAGATGGGCTTCCAGGGGTTCGTGCTCAGCGACTGGGGCGCCATCCACGGCACGGCGGACGCCGCCCTCGCCGGCCTCGACCAGGAGCTCGCCTTCGAGAAGTACTTCGGCCGGAAGCTCCGCGACGCCGTGCGCCGCGGCGAGGTGCCCGAGGCGGTGGTGGACGACAAGGCGCGGCGGATCCTGCGCGCGATGTTCCGCGGCGGCCTCTTCGATCGACGCGCCACGGTCGAGCCGCTGCCGGTGCAGGCGAACGGGGCGAAGGCGCGCGAGATCGCCGAGGGCGGCGCCGTCCTCCTCAAGAACGACGGGGAGCTCCTCCCGCTCGCGGCCGGCGCGCTCGGCTCGGTCGCGGTGATCGGCGCCGACGCCGCGAACGCGAGCGCGCAGGGCGGCGGCGCGGCGCGCGTCGAGCCCACCTACGCCGTGAGCCCCCTCGACGCGATCCGCCGGCGAGCCGGAGGCGGCGTGCGGGTGGAGCACGCCGAGGGGACCGACCCGGTGGTGCCGGCGGACCTCCTGCCGGGACCGCTCGCGGTGCCGTCCTCGGTGCTGTCGCCGCCCGGAGATCCCTTCGGCCGCGGCCTGCGCGTCGAGTACTGGCCCAACCCGCGCTTCGAGGGAGCGCCCACGGACACCGGCGTCGCCCGGCGGATCGCGGCGTCCGCGGGCTTCTTCAGCTACCAGAGCGTCAACGCGTCGTCCGTGCCCGCGGTGCCGCGGCAGTACCAGCTCGCGAAGTTCTCCGCGCGCTTCACCGGAACGCTCACGGCGCCGGCGACGGGCGCGTACACGTTCACCCTCACGAGCCGCGGCCGCGGCTGGGTGTACCTCGACGGCGCGCTCATCCTCGATCACTCGGACGAGCACGAGCTCGACATGCGCTCGGCGAGGGTGCAGCTCGTCGCGGGCGAGCGGCACGAGCTGCGCGTGGACTACGCCGCGTCCGCGCCGTCCATCGGCGTGGCGACCGACGTGGGCGGCGACGTGAAGCTCGGGTGGGCGCCGCCCGCCGGCGCCGTGACCCCGGGCGTGCGGGAGGCCGTGGACCTGGCCGCGGCCTCGGACGTCGCGATCGTGGTCGTCCGCGACTACGGCACCGAGGAGCGGGACCGGCTGGAGCTGGCGCTGCCGAACGGCCAGGACGAGCTCGTCCGGGCGGTCGCCGCGGCCAACCCGCGCACCGTCGTCGTGCTGACGACGGGGCAGCCCTCGGCGATGCCCTGGCTGGGCGCCGTCCCGGCGGTGCTGCAGGCCTGGTACGCAGGGCAGGAGCAGGGGAGCGCCATCGCCCGCCTCCTCTTCGGGGACGTGAACCCGTCCGGCAAGCTGCCCATCACGTTCCCGCGCCGGCTCGAGGACACGCCCGGGGGCGCGGCGCCCGCCGCCGACGGCGCCGACGTCTACGCCGAGGGGACCCTCGTCGGCTACCGCTGGTACGACGCGAAGGGGATCGACCCGCTGTTCCCGTTCGGCTTCGGCCTCTCGTACACCGCGTTCCGCTACGACGACCTCGAGGTGGAGCCCGGCGCCGCCGGGGGCGGCGCGGGGCCCCGGCCGGGCGTCTCCTTCACCCTGACCAACACCGGCGCGCGCGAGGGCGCGGAGGTGGCGCAGCTCTACGTCGGCGCGTGCGGAGGCGACGCCGCGCCGCTGCAGCTCGCGGGCTTCTCGAAGGTCCGGCTCGCGCCGGGCGAGCGCGCGCGCGTGCGCGTCGAGCTCGCGCCGGAGGCGCTGAGCCGCTGGAGCGACGAGGCGCAGGGCTGGGTCACGCCGGCGTGCGACCTCCCGGTGCTCGTGGCGAGCTCCTCGCGCGACGCGCGGCTGCGGGGCTCGCTCCGCGTCTCCGCCGGCGGGGCGGTGGCGGCGACGCCCCCCGGCGGAGGAGGCGGCTGCGGCTCCGGGGACGGCGGGGCGGCGGGGTCGCTGCTCGCCCTCGCGGCGGCGTGGCTCGCGCGCCGGGCGCGCGCCGAGGCGGGGCGAACGCCGCGTCGTCGTCGTCGAGGTGCTCGAGCGCGTCGAGCCTGAGCACCAGGCCTGGCGCGAGGCGCCGAGTCCCTCGCGAGCCACGCGGCGTAGCCTCCCGTGGCGAACGCGCTCTACGGTGGCTCGTCCTGCGGGCGCCAGGCGCCGCCGGGTCGCCGGAGCGCGTCGAGGCTCCATGGCCCCGCTCCCGCCGCCGAGAGGTACAGGAACAGGAAGGAGTACAGCGCCGCGGGCGCGCCCTGGTTGAGGACGGGCCAGAAGCCCATGGGGGCGTGGCCGTAGAAGTACGCGACGGCCATCTCGCCCGAGAGCACGAAGGCGACGGGCCGCGTGAGCAGGCCGAGCAGCAGCAGCAGGCCTCCGAACGTCTCGAGGACGCCCGCGACCCCGGCGAGCGACGCCACCGGCGCGGTGCCCCCGTCGGGCATGATCGCGCCCGGGAACGCGAACAGCTTCGCCGTCCCCACCTGCATGAAGAGGAAGGCGGTGACGATCCGGAGCACGCTGAGCAGCTGCGGGCTCCACGATCGCCAACGCGACACCAGCTGGGTATCGTCCATCGGGCCTCCAGGTCTTCGGAGTCCTACCGCCGCCGCCGGCTTCGGGCCGCGGGATCGACACGCCCGACGGCGGCGAGGAGCGCCGGACGTCCTTCGTCGACCCGTTCGAGCGCGCGCGCTCCGCGCGCCGCACGTCCGGGAGCGGGGGTCGGGCCTCCCCTCGTCGCCTCGCCCACCCGCGTGCTCACGCGCGCCGCAGCAGCAGCGTGCAGAACTCCCCGGGGAAGCGCCGCTCGAGGACGCTGGCGCCGAGCCGCGCGTAGGCCTCCTCCAGCTGGCCCGCCCAGCCGCGCAGCAGCCCGGAGAGGAGGAGGCGTCCGCCGCGGCGGGCGAGGGGGGCGATCCGCGCCGCCTCGTCGAGGAGGAGCTCGCCCCCGATGTTCGCGACGACGAGGTCGAAGCGCTCGCCCTCGACCGTGTCGGCGCTCCCGCAGCGGTGCTCGAGGCGATCGCCGACGCCGTTGGCCTCGCCGTTGCGGCGGGCGCTGGCGACGGCGTCCGGGTTCACGTCCACGCACACGGCCGAGGCGGCGCCGAGGCGCAGGGCGGCGAGGGCGAGGATGCCCGTGCCGGCGCCGAGGTCCAGCACCCGCAGGCCGGCCAGGGGCGCGAGCGCCGTCGAGCGCCTCGAGGCAGCTGACGGTGGTCGGGTGGGTGCCGCCGCCGAACGCGCTCCCCTCGAGCACGAGGTCGGTCGGCGCGGCCGCCGCGGCGCCGGGCGGGAGGAAGCGGAAGGGATGGCGGGCCGGTGCTCGCGGGTCCATGGGCGCTCGGGTGACCACCTCGGCGAGGCGCGCCGCGTGGAGGGCTGCGACGTCGCCGCCGCGCCATTATGCCCGAGACGTGAACGTCTTCGCCGTGGACCGCGATCCGGAGCGCGAGGCCCGCGCAGCCGAAGGAGACGGCGCATGAACGACTGCATCTTCTGCGGCATCGCGGCGGGGGAGACGCGGGCCGAGGTCGTCCTCGAGACCCCGGACGCGATCGCGTTCCTCGACGTTCACCCGGCGGCGCGCGGCCACGTGGTGGTGATCCCGAAGGTCCACGCCGCGACGCTCCCGGAGCTCGCCGACGGCGCGGTGGGCGGCCTCTTCCTCGCCGTGAAGACCGTGATGCGGAAGGTTTCGGACGCGCTCCGTCCCGCCGGCATGCACGTCGGGTGGAATCACGGCAGGGACGCGGGCCAGCACGTCTTCCACCTGCACGTGCACGTGCTGCCGCGCCAGCGCCCGGGCCGGGGCGTGCAGGCCCTCGGCGAGGGCGGCGGCGGCGCCTCCCTGCCCGAGATCGCGGAGGCCATCCGCAGGGCGTGAGCGGCGAGGGGGCGGGGGACCGGGCGCCCACCGGCCCGCCCGGCGACCGGCGGCTCGGCACCCCCGCCGCTCGCCGGACGTGGCGTGACCCGCATTCGCCGGCGAGCGCGCCCCGAGCGCGGGGTAGATTCCTCGTGCTTCCGTGAGCGGCGCTCGTCCGAGAGCCGCCCTCGCGTGGCGGGGAGGTGCCCCATGAAGATCCTCGTCGAGGCCGGGCCGGACGCGGCGAGCGGACGCCGGCTGGACAGGAAGCTCGGCGTCGGGGCCTGGGGGCTGTTCTTCACCTGGGCCGGCGTCGTGCTGCTCGGCGACATGGGCTGGGGCGTCGCCCTCGTCGGCGTCGGCGTCATCACCTTCGGTGCACAGGCGGCGCGCAGGTACCTCGCGCTCGGCGTGGAGCCGTTCTGGCTCGTGACCGGGTGCCTCTTCGCCGCGGGCGGCGCCTGGAAGCACCTCGACGCGAGCGTGGACGTCGTCCCGCTCCTGTTCATCGCGGCGGGCGTCGCCCTCCTCGTCGCGGCCATGGACGACGGCCGCGAGGGCTGGCGCGACCGGGAGCTCAACGGGAGCGAGGCGCCCTCGTCGACGCGGGCGTGAGCGCCCGCGCGCCGAGGCCCTGGCCCCGCGGCGCGACCCGTCGCCCGAGGAGCCTCGTTGCGCGAGTACGACGCGATCGTGGTGGGCGGCGGGCACAACGGCCTCGTGCTCGCGGCGTACCTCGCGCGCGCCGGCGAGCGGGTGCTCGTCCTCGAGGCGCGCGACCGCCTGGGCGGCGCGTGCACGACGGAGGAGACCTGGCCCGGGTTCCGGGTGTCCACCGCGGCGTACGTGGTGAGCCTGTTCCGCCCGGAGATCGTCCGGGACCTCGAGCTCGCCCGCCACGGCTACGCGGTCCTGCCGCGCGATCCCTCGTCGTTCACGCCGTTCCCGGACGGCCGCCACCTGCTCCTCGGGCCGGATCGCGCGCGCACGCGGCGCGAGGTGGCGAAGCTCTCCGCGCGAGACGCGGAGCGGCTCCCGGAGTACGAGGCGACGCTCGAGCGGATCGCGGCGGCGATCGAGCCGACGCTGCTCGCCACGCCGCCGGACCCGTTCTCCGGGCGCTGGGGCGACGCCCTGCGGCTGGCGCGGCTCGGCCTGCGCTTCCTGCGGCTCGGCCGCGACGGGCCGCGAGCGGTCGAGCTCCTCACCGGCGCCGCGCGCGACGTCCTCGACCGCTGGTTCGAGTCCGACGCGCTGAAGGCGACGCTCGCGACCGACGCGATCATCGGCGCGTGGGCGGCGCCGTCCACGCCGGGCACCGCGTACGTCCTGTTCCACCACGTGATGGGCGAGGTGGACGGCGCCCGCGGCGTGTGGGGGTACGTGCGCGGCGGGATGGGCGCGCTGCCGGAGGCGATCGCCGCCGCGGCGCGGGCTGCCGGCGCCGAGCTCCGCGTCGGCGCGCCCGTCGCGCGGATCCTGATCGAGGGCGGCGCCGCCGCGGGCGTGGTGCTCGAGGACGGCACCGAGCTGCGGAGCCGGCGGGTGGCCTCGAACGCGGACGCGACGCGGACGCTGCTCGGCCTCGTCGGCGAGCGGCACCTCGCGCCGGAGGTCGCCGCGGCGGTCCGCCGGATCGACTACGCGAGCGGCTCCGTGAAGATCAACGTCGCGCTCGATCGCCTGCCGAGCTTCCGCGCCCTGCCGTCGGCGGGCGACGCGCCCGGCCCGCAGCACCGCGGCACCGTCCACGTGGCGCCCTCGATGGCCTACCTCGAGCGCGCGTTCGACGACGCCCGCGCGGGTCGCCCGTCCTCGGCGCCCGTCCTCGAGTGCACGCTGCCGTCCGCGGTGGACCCGACGGTGGCCCCGGCCGGCAAGCACCTCATGTCGATGTTCGTCCAGTACGCCCCCTACCGCCTCGCGAGCGGGAGCTGGGACGCGGAGCGCGACCGGTTCGCCGACCGGTGCTTCGAGGTCTTCGAGGAGTACGCGCCGGGGTTCCGGAGCTCCGTGCTCGCCCGCGAGGTGCTCACGCCCGTCGACCTCGAGCGCCGCTTCGGCCTCACCGGCGGGAACATCTTCCAGGGCGCGATGACGCCGACGCAGCTGTTCTCGATGCGCCCGCTGCCCGGCTACGCCGACTACCGGACGCCGATCCGGAACCTCTACCTGTGCGGCGCGGCCACGCACCCCGGCGGCGGCGTGATGGGGGCGTGCGGCTACAACGCCGCGCGGGAGATGCTGCGGGATCGCCGGCGCGGCTGGCCGCGCCGGCGGCGGTGAGCGGCGGCCGGCCCCGCGGCGGACCCTCGGGCCTCAGGCCCCGGGCACGTACTCGACGAGCTCCTCGATCCGCTCGCCCTCCTCGCGGACCTTGCCCACGCCGGGGGCGAGCCAGTAGGTGCGCTTCGGATCGGTGGGCTTGTCCACGCGCCGCCGCTCGACCTCCACGCAGGTGAAGGTGCCCGCGGGGGCCGTCACCGCCACGCCGGTCGCGATCACCGTGAAGGCGTAGATCTGGTCCTTCGTCGTGACGCTGCCGTCGGGGTGCCACTCGTGCTCGGTCACCGTCAGCTGCGTCGAGTAGCCCGCCTCCGCCACGACGGCGAGGGTCTTCGGCGCGGGGGGCGACCAGCTCGTGGCCCGCACGAGCAGGCCGGTCTTCCAGTCCTCCTCGCGCTGCCTGACGAGGAACCCGTCCTTCACCTCGAGCCAGGCCCGCTCCTCGTTCGTCGGCTCGACGTCGCGCACGAGGATCGCGGTCGTGGTGGTCTGCGGCACGTTCTCGGGGCCGAGCACCTCCACCTGCTTCTGGAAGACGCCGGTCACGGGGTCGGTGACCCGGTAGGTCCAGCGGGCGCCGGTGCCGAGCGGCGCGAGGACGGGCGGGCCCTGGAGCGTGCCGCCGCCGTCGGGGAGGGTGCCGCCTCCGCAGGCGGCGAGGGCGAGGGCGAGGGACGAGGCGAGCGCGGCGCGCATCAGGCGGTCTCCTTCGGGGACGCCGCCCCCAGCGGCGAGGCGGCCACGCCGGCGGCGGGCTCGCTCTCGGGCTTCGGGGGCACGTCGGGGACGTTGAACAGGTCGAGGACGGCGAGGAGGAGCGACGCGAAGACCGCGCCGGCGGTCGCCACGCCGAGCGCGCCGTGGCCGCAGGCCATCCCGAGCCCGATGACGAGGAACAGGACGGCGGCGTCGCGCGGGTCCTTGAGCCCGGAGCGGAACCTCACGAAGCTCCCGAGCCCGACGAGCCCGAACGCCTTCGCGACGCTGTCGCCGATGACCACCGTGATGATGGCGGCGGCGACGCACAGGAGGATCTGAGCCTGGACCATCTCGGGGCGCGGCGTCCGGCGGCCCATGAGCCAGCGCCACGGGCGGCCCGCGACGAGCGCGCCGATCGCGACGGCGGCGGCGAACCGCGGCACGAGGGCGTCGATCCGGAGCGCGTGCAGCAGGCCGCCGTCCGCGCCGGCGGGGATCAGATCGAACATGTCTCCTCCAGGGGGCGCGGCGGCGCCGGGGCGGCGGGCCCGGGCCGCGCCACGACCGCCGGCGCGGGGTCGGCCAGCCCGGCCTCGGCGCGCGCGAACGCGGCGTGGGCGTTTCGCAGGACCGCGATGCTGCAGGGCGCGGCGCGCAGCGCCCGCGCGACGACCGCGCGGCCGCGGGGGGAGGGCGCGAGGGCGCGGAGCGACGACACCGCGGTGGCCGGCCAGGCCGGGACCCCCGCCTCGCGCAGCTCCCACGCCGCCGGCTGGTCCATGCCGTCGACCGAGTCGAGCGCCTCCTTCGTGTCGGCGAGCGCGCGCTGCCGGAGGGCCCACGCGTAGGGCGCGTCCACCCCGGCGAGGGCGCGCAGCACGCGCTTCGGCGCGTGGACGAAGAACCGCTCGCGCAGGGCGCGGACCGCCTCCCCGTCGAGCCCCTCCGTCGCGCGGATGGCCGCCACCGGGTCGCGCTCCGCGAGCGCGGCGCGCAGCGCGTCGGCCTCCCGCCCGGCGACGCGGGCGAGGCTCTTGCCCACGGCGCCCCAGAGCTCCCGCCGCATGCCCTCGGCCCGCAGCGCCCACGCGGCGGGCGCCGCCACGCCGGCGAGCCCCTCGAGCGCGGCGTCGAGCGCGCCTCGCTCCACGGCGCGGCGGCGGAGCGCCCACGCCTCGGCGCCGTCGTTCCCGGCGAGGCCCGCGACGGCGGCGCCCGGCGCGGCCGCGAGGAGCTCGGCGCGCAGCGCCATCGCCGCCGGGGACGCGTCGACGTCCAGGCCGTGCGCGACGTCCTCGGGGACGCTCGCGGCGAGCGCGCGGCGGAGCGCGTCCGCCTCCGCGTCGTGGAGGCCGCGCAGGCTCCGCGCGACGAGCCGCGGCGCGCGCGGCGCGAGGGCGGCGCGGAGCGCGTGCTCCGCGGCGCCGGGGATCCCGGCGAGCAGGTAGGCCGCGAGGGCCGGCTCCGTCTCGGCGAGCCGCTGCACGGCGGCGCGGAAGCGGGCGGCGACGCGGCCGGGGGACGGGTCGAGCAGCAGCTCCGGGTCGACGGCCACGTTGAGCGCGGGCGGGCGCGCCGCGGCGGGCGCGGTCCCCGAGCGGCGGCGCAGGATCTCGGCGGCGACGTCCTCGGCGAGCGCCGCGAGGGGACGCCCCTCGTTCACCGCGACGATCCAGCGCGCCGGGTCGGCCGCCGCCTCGGCCTGCAGGTGGCGGCGGATACGGACCTGGAGCCCCGCGCCGGCGAGCCCCTTGCGCGACTCCGCCTCCCGGTCCCGCCCGTCGAGGATCTTGCCCACCCGCTTCCGCAGGCGGGCGAGGTCGGGATCGACGTCCACGAGCACCACCACGTCGGGGCGGAGGCCGCCCGCGCCGACGCGCACGGCGGCCTCCACCTCCGCGCGGGGGAGGGCGCGCCCCGCGGCGGCGAGCGCGACGAGCGTGTGGAGGCTCCGGTCGGCGACGACGAGCTTCCCGGCCGCGAGCGCGGGCCGCACGACCTGGTCGAGCTGCTGCGCCTCGCGGGCGAGGTTCAGGAACAGCTCGGCGCGGGGGGACATCTCGAGGAGGGTGGCGTCCCGCGTCAGGTCCCGGACGCGCCGGGCGACCGCGGAGGCGAGGACGCCCTTCTCGCGCGCGTGCAGGACGTCGCCGCCCCCGGCGCGCAGCCGCTCCACCACGAGGTTCGAGAGGGTGGTCTTGCCGCTCCCGTCGATCCCTTCGAACGCGATGAACACGGCTCCCTCTCAGGCGCGCGACGAGCCGACGCCGTCGCCCTCGGCGGTGCCTGCGGCGAACTTGCTGTAGGGGGTGCCGCGCAGCTCGCCGATGGCCGCGAGCCACCTCGGGAGGGCGCCGGGCGCGTGCTTCAGCTCCACGACCGTCCGCCGCTCCGCGCCGAACGGCGGCGGGAGCGCGTCCACGGACGGCCGCTTCCCCGGCAGGAAGAGCTCCCAGCCGGCGTCGTGGAAGCGCAGGTCGTCGTCGATCGTGACGCGCCAGGCCGGCGAGCACTGGAAGACGCGCCGGCGGTAGGACGACGCCACGCAGGGGGCGAGCGGACCGAAGATCGGGACGAGGCGGCGCTCCACCTCGTACGGCACGTCCTCGCTGGGGATCCAGAGTCGGTCCTTCGACGTGAGCCCCGCGCGCTCGCGCTTCACGTCCAGCGCGACGTCCCCGGCGTGGCCGCCCAGGTCCGGGTCGTACGCCTTGGTGCGGACCTTCACGCAGTCGTCCGGGGTGGAGGCGGCGCGCCGCGCCAGCACCGCGCCGGGCGAGTCGAAGTAGACCGCCGCCACCCGGCAGGCGTACGGGGCGGCGTCCACGCGGAGGGCGCGGGCGATCCACTCGGCCTCCTCCGGCTCGAGCAGGAGCTTCGTCTCGCGCCGGATGCGGGTGATGCCCGCGTCGGCGAACGGCAACGTCCTCATCCCCGCCCCCTCAGAACGCCGTCCCCACCTCGACGGCGACCGCGCTCGCCGGGGACTCGTCCCCAGGGCGGCGCGCCCATTCCCCCTGGAGCTTCACCTTGAGTCCTTCGGTCCACGAGAGCACCGCCCCGGCGATGGCGCCGTACCCCACTCCGCCGCCGGCGCCGCGCACCTCCAGCGCCTCGCCCCCCGCGACGGGCGTGACGTGGAGGCTGCGGGCCCGGAGCTTCCAGCCGACGAGGGCCGTCCCGGCCGCGAAGGGCCCCTGGGCGATGCGCCCGGCGAACCCCTCCAGCGCCGCCTCGAGCGGGCCGAGGTCGAGGTTCGCGAACACGCTCCCCGCGTGGCGCGCCGGCGCCGCGTCCGGGCCGCTGCCGGGGCCCGCCCGGTAGCCGCCCACCCCGAGCTCGAGCGCCTCCCCCCGGCGGACCGCGACGCGCGCGGCCCAGTCCTCGCCGGTGTCGCTCCCCGCGTCGAGCGCCTGCGGGTCCCCCGCGAACACGCCGGCGGTCGCGTCGAGGCGGCCGTCCCAGGGGCGCAGGGTGGCCGCGACGCCGAGGCGCCGGCCCCCGAGCCCGTTGCGCTTCACGAGGTAGTGGTCGACGAGGCCGCGATCCACGAGCGGCAGCCGCCAGGCGGACGCGAGGCGCCGCTCGGAGAACGGGGCCTTGAACCGGCCGGCGGTGAGCCGCGTCGCGCCGGGGCCGTCGAGCCGGACGTAGGCGTCCTGCACGATCGGGTCCTCGGCGAGGTCGGCCTGGAGGACCGTCTTCACGCCCGGCAGCCGCGCCTCGAGGCCGAGGCGCGCGGAGCTCATCCCGAGGGAGCGCGCCCAGCCGTCCCGCTCGTCGGCGCCGAGGTCCATGAGCACGCGCCCGTGGACCTCGAGCTCGAGCGGCAGGTCGAGCTCGAGCTTGCGTGCGCCGCGGTGGGGCGGCGCGGGGCCGGGCGCGGCCGTCGCGGGCTCGGGAGGCCCGGCAGGCCCGGCGCCGGGCGTTGCCGCGAGCCGCGCGCGGGCGGGAGCCGGGCGCTCGCCGGCCGGGAGCGCCGCGGGGATCGGCTCGAGGGCGAGGGCGTCCGGGGCGGGCTCCGCCCCCGGCGGAGGGTCGCGCAGCTCGGCGCACCCGAGCGAAGCGTACGCCGCCCCTGCGGGCGCTCCCAGCACGGCCGTGGCGGCCAACGCGAAGGCGACGAGCGAGTGACGGAGCGGTTCCAACCCGCGTCGCCGAGTGCAACGGCGATGCCCCGCGCAAACGCGCCGCGCCGCTCGGCGGACGGAGGCGGTTCTTGCCCGCCCGTGGAACCGGCTTGCCCATCCCTGCCCTCCGCGGCGCCCGCCCGGCGGGCGCGGCGCGGAGGGCGGGCCGGCTCACGCGCGGCGGCGGCGCCCCCGGAAAGCCGCGAGGAGCAGCGCGAGCGCGGAGCCGAGCGCCGCCGGCCCGCCGGAGGCGCAGCCCCCGCCCAGGGACGGGTCGACCGCGGTGACGTCGAGCGCCGGGTCGCCGGGGGTCACCGGCGGGTCGCCCTGCGGATCGACCGCCGGCGCGGTCGCCGGATCGTCCTGCGGGAGCGGGGCGTCGTTCGCGAACGTCAGCCGGTCGATGACGTTGCCGCTCACGTCGATCGCCTGGAGGGACAGCGACGTGGGCGTCACGTCGAGCTGGACGAAGTGGTGGACGGAGCGCGCGAAGGCGGTGAAGGCGCTCCCCGAGACGCCGTAGAGGGGCGCGCCGGCGCCGCCCGCCACGACGTACACGACGCCGGTGCCGTCCCGCTGCGCGACGCCGTTCGCGAACGCGAGGCTCCGCTCGTAGTGGTGGTCGTGGCCGTTGAACACGAGGCTCACGCCGTACTTCTCGAAGAGCGGCGACCAGGCCTCGCGCACGCCCATCTCGCTGCCGTGGCTGCCCGACGAGTAGGGTGGCCGGTGGAACACCGCCACGATCCAGCGCACGCGCGGGTCGGCGGCGGCGCGCGCGAGATCCGCCTCCATCCACTGGTACTGCGCGCTGCCGGCGCCGTAGGCGATCTCGGTGTTGAGCGAGAGGAAGTGGACGTTGCCGTAGTCCCACGACGCGTAGGCCTCCGCGTCGGCCGAGCCGTCGCGGCGGGGCAGCGCGAACTGCTGGTAGAAGCGCGGCGAGTTCACCTCGTGGTTCCCGACCACCGAGACGAAGGGGCTCGTCGCGACGAGCGGCTCCATCGTGCCGAACCACTCGTCCCAGAGCGCCTGGTTGCCGCCGTCCTCGACGAGGTCGCCGGAGTCCACGGAGAAGGCGGGCTGCCGCGCCTGGACGGCGGCGCGGACGCGCGCCCGCGCCGCGTCGTCGGTGCGGCTGTCGCCGTAGGCCGCGAAGCGGAACGAGGCGCTCGCGGAGCGGACGGGCGCGGTCGTGAAGGTCCGGTCGGGCGTGAGGCTCGTGCCCGCGCCGGCGCGGTAGTGGTACGTCGTGCCGGGGGCGAGCCCCGTGAGCTGGGCCTCGTGCAGCCAGGAGCCGCCGTAGGCGGCCGAGGTGGCCGCGGCCACCCGGCCGTAGCCCGAGGTCTCGCCGAACGCGACCTGCCCCGTGGGCTCGGACGACCGCCACGTCACGGTCATCGTGGTGTCGGTGGGGCCCTGCCACCCGAGGTGCACCTGCGAGGGCGCGGCGAAGGCGGGTATCGCGAGCGCGAGCCCGGAGACGAGGAGCGTGAGGCGAGCGAGCATGCGGGGGGTCTCCGCACCCACGCCGGGGACCAGCCCCAAGCGTGGCGCGGTCGTCCAACCCGTGCGAGCGGCGAGTTCTTCCCTCTCCGGGCTTGCGAGCGAGCGCGGGGGGGGCGGGCGCCCGCCGGAGGCGTCCCAGACGCCGGCGGCCGGAGGCCGAGCGTGCGCTCGCCCGCTCACGGCGCCGCTCGGCTGCGTCGATCCCGGGAACGAGCCCGAGCCCGCGCCCGAGAAGGCCCCTCGGGCTCGGGCTCGGGCTGGGGCTCGGGCTCGGCCTCGCGCTCGGGCGCTTGTACCGTCAGTACGAAGACAGGAACGTCCAGCGGTCCTGCAGCCAGCGGCGCACGTAGGCCACCTCGGCCGCCGCGCTTCCCCAGTCGGTCCGGCCCTCCGCCGTGAAGAACGCCCGCTGGGCGTCACCCCAGCGCGCCTCGTCCCGGCGGGCGACGTCGGCGGTCTCGGCGACCATCCCGTCGTAGAGCGCGAGCACGTCCTCGATCGGCACGCGCGCGCGCACGGCCGCGCCGAGCCGCGCGCGGGTGTCCACGTCGAACGGCGGGGAGAGGAGCCGCCGGAAGAGCTTGTTCGGGCCCGTGTACTCCCAGCCGTCGCGCGGCGAGGTGCGGAAGGTCTGCCAGTCCTGGCCCAGGCTCGCGCCCCAGTCCCACACGCTCGCGCGCCAGAGGCCGCCGAGGGGATCGTGGTAGACCATGCCGTTCTTCCCGACGCAGTCGGCGGAGCTGGCGAGCATCACGAGGACCCACCAGTCGCGGTACTCGTCGACGTCGGCGATCCCGGGCAGCTCCGTGGAGAACCGGCCGTCGGCCGCGGTGGCGACGAACTCGACGAAGGCGTCGAGGTCGTCGAACGCGCCGGGTTGCCCCTCGAGCGGCGTCCCCTCGTCCTTCTCGTACCCGTCGTGCCAGGTGAGCTTCGGCGTCCCGTCGGGCAGCGTCGCGTCGAAGTTCGCGGCGTGCGTCGTGCCCTGGTACAGGTTCCCGTCCCCGTTCAGCCCCGCGGAGGAGAGGACCTGCCCGCCGAGCTTCTCGGAGAGCACGTAGAGCCCCTGGAACGCGCCGTTCTCGTAGAGCACCGCGCTCGCCGTCCGGACGCCGAAGCGCCCCTCCGCGAGCCGCAGCCAGAGCGCGAGGGCGAGCCGATCGCGGACGTTCGTCTGGTCGTCGAAGGTGGTGACGAGCACCATCTTCTTCCGCCCGGAGATCCCGAGCGCGGGATCCGAGAAGCGCTTCGCGTCCGGGAACGCGAGGGTGAGGCTCTTCTTCGGGAACTCCAGCGAGCGGCTGCCCCGGACCTTCACGTCGATCGCGTACGTCTCGCCGCGGTACGTGAGCGTCGCCGGCACCGTGTACGCGTCCGAGAGGGCCTGCGCGTGGTCGAGGTGCACGACGGGCAGCCCGTACTCCTCCGTGTACCGGACCGGATCCGGGCGGACGTTGCCCCTCGCGTTCCAGGCGTCGGCCACGCCGAGGCGCCCCACCGTTCGCTCGCCGCTCGGGAGCAGGGCCTCGAGGTCGTAGACGCCCGCGTCCGAGAGGGTCGGCGTCCACGCGACGGCGCCGTCCCCGGCGTCCCAGCGAGCGCCCGCCGGGAGCCCGTGGAGGGTCGGCTCCGCGGGGAGGGGGTCGCCGCTCGCGCAGGCGATCGGCACCCGCACCGAGGAGCCCTCGACGGTCCACGTCGGTCCCGCCACCCGGAGGCCGCACCGCGCCTCCTCGACGACGTCGTTGCGACCACACGCGGCCACCGCGAGCCCGAGGGCCACCATCGAGACGGTCCGTGAATGAGCCACGCGCGCGAGCCTCCCGCGGCAAGATGCGCGGACGGCGCGGGCGCGACACCTGCTCGAACGGACCGTCGCCAGGGTGGCCCCGCGCGGCCGCCGCCCCGCGGGCAACGCGCGGCGGACCCGCAGGGGCGTACTCCGCCGGGGCCCCTCGGCGCCGTGACCGCGCCGCCGCTCTCGCGGCCTGGCGGCGCTCCGCGGGGCGGGAGCGAACGGACGCTTACGGCTCCGCGCTCTCGGGCGCGCGGCCGTCGCCCGGCGGGAAGGGCCCCACGCGTCCGCGCGGCAGGCGCGCGAAGGTGGGGCGGTGGGCGCGGCAGATCGCCGCGGGCTCGCCGAGTCGCCGGCTCGTCCAGCGGGTCTCCGCCCCGCGGCGAAGGCCGCGAGCGCCGCCCGAGGCGGCGCCGCGCCGGACCCGCCGGCGGCGAATCACGTTCTCACCTCGCGCGCTTGCCCGTCGCCGTGGTCCGGGAGGCGAACCGCCGCGCGGGCGCGTGTCACGGGCTCGCGCGGCGCCGCGACGCCCGAGCGCCGTGCCCGGCGCGCGCGTCGGCCCGCCCGTCCGCCGAGCCGCCCGGCGAGGTGACCGCCATCAAGAAAAGCGACGGGCAGATCATATAGTTTCCGCGGGTTTCCAAGGAGAACCGGCCGACGCGGAGGAGAAGCACCCCGGGCTCCCGCCGGAGCCTCACCCTCTGCGTCGAAGACCTGCCTTTGGGCACAAGGTGAGAAGCACCGAGTACGGAAAGTGAAGTTTCGCCACTCTCGAGGAACGCAGGAAAACCAAGGAAGAGGACATGACGACGAAGACCTCCAAGGTCATCTGGACCGAAATCGACGAAGCGCCTGCGCTGGCGACGTACTCGCTGCTTCCGATCATCCAGGCTTTCACGAAGGGCACCGGCGTCGAGGTCGAGATGCGCGACATCTCCCTCTCCGGCCGCATCATCTCGGCCTTCCCCGAGAACCTGACCCCGGCCCAGCGCATCCCGGACTACCTCGCCCAGCTCGGCGAGCTCGCGCTGTCGCCCGAGGCGAACATCATCAAGCTCCCGAACATCAGCGCCTCGGTGCCGCAGCTGAAGGAGGCGATCAAGGAGCTGCAGGGCAAGGGGTACAAGGTCCCCGATTACCCCGAGGTCGCGAAGGACGACGCCGAGAAGGCGATCCAGGCGCGCTACGCCAAGGTGCTCGGGAGCGCCGTGAACCCGGTGCTGCGCCAGGGCAACTCCGACCGCCGCTCGCCGCTCTCCGTGAAGGCGTTCTCGAAGAAGAACCCGCACAAGCTCGGGGCGTGGAGCAAGGAGTCCAAGGCGCACGTCTCGCACATGACCGCGGACGACTTCTACGGCAACGAGACGTCGACCACGATCCCGAAGGCGACGCAGTACCGGATCGAGTTCGTCGACGCCGGCGGCAAGGCGACGGTCCTCAAGAAGGAGGCGCCGCTGCTCGAGGGCGAGATCATCGACTCGACGCACATGAGCGTTCGCGCGCTCCGCAAGTTCGTCGAGGAGCAGATCGCGGACGCGAAGCAGGCCGGGGTGCTGTTCTCGGTGCACCTCAAGGCCACCATGATGAAGGTCTCCGACCCCGTCATGTTCGGCCACTTCGTCACCGTCTTCTTCAAGGACGTCTTCGAGAAGCACGGCGCGGCGCTGAAGCAGGCCGGCGTCAACCCGAACCTCGGGCTCGGCGAGCTCTACAAGAAGATCCAGTCCCTGCCCGCCGACAAGCGCGCGGAGATCGAGGCCGACATCAAGGCCGAGTACGCGAAGCGCCCGGCGCTCGCGATGGTCGACTCGGACAAGGGCATCACGAACCTGCACGCGCCGAACGACATCATCATCGACGCGTCGATGCCCGTGGTCGTCCGCGAGTCCGGCCAGATGTGGGGCCCGGACGGCAAGCTCCACGACACGAAGGCGGTGATCCCGGATCGCTGCTACTCGACGATCTACAAGGAGGTCATCGAGAACTGCAAGCAGCACGGGGCGCTCAACCCCGCGACGATGGGCACCGTGCCCAACGTCGGCCTCATGGCGCAGCAGGCGGAGGAGTACGGCTCGCACGACAAGACCTTCGTCGCCTCCGCGAAGGGGACGATGCGCGTCGTCGACGCGTCGAGCGGCGC
The DNA here is from genome assembly GCA_963737085.1 of uncultured delta proteobacterium. Lineage (GTDB taxonomy): Bacteria > Myxococcota > Myxococcia > Myxococcales > Anaeromyxobacteraceae > Anaeromyxobacter. The sequence goes on along the minus strand of CAVTRR010000007.1, from coordinate 462,739 downwards.
GACGCTGCTCGAGCAGAAGGTCGAGGAGGGCGACATCTTCCGCATGTGCCAGGCGAAGGACCTGCCGATCCGCGACTGGGTGAAGCTCGCCGTCACGCGCGCGAAGGCGACCGGCGCGCCCGCCGTCTTCTGGCTCGACAGGAACCGCGCGCACGACGCGCAGGTGATCGCGAAGGTCGAGAAGTACCTGAAGGACCACGACACGAAGGGGCTCGAGATCAAGATCCTCGCGCCCGTCGAGGCGATGCGCTACTCGCTCGAGCGCATCCGCGCCGGGAAGGACACCATCTCGGTCACCGGGAACGCTCTCCGTGACTACCTCACCGACCTCTTCCCCATCCTCGAGATCGGCACCAGCGCGAAGATGCTCTCCGTGGTGCCGCTCCTGAACGGCGGCGGGCTCTTCGAGACGGGCGCCGGCGGCTCCGCCCCCAAGCACGTGCAGCAGTTCGTGAAGGAGGGCTACCTGCGCTGGGACTCGCTCGGCGAGTTCTCGGCGTTCGGCGCGTCGCTCGAGCACATCGCCCGGACCAGCGGCAACAAGAAGGCGGAGATCCTCGGCGAGACCCTCGACGCGGCGATCGGCAAGTTCCTCGACAACAACAAGTCGCCGGCGCGCAAGGTGGGCCAGATCGACAACCGCGGCAGCCACTTCTACCTCGCGCTCTACTGGGCCGAGGCGCTCGCGGCGCAGTCGAAGGACAAGGAGCTCCAGGCGAAGTTCGCCAAGGTGGCGAAGCAGCTCGCCGAGAGCGAGACGAAGATCGCCGCGGAGCTGATCGCGGCGCAGGGCAAGCCGGTGGACATGGGCGGCTACTACCGGCCCGATCCGAAGAAGACGGGTGCGGCGATGCGGCCCAGCCCGACGTTGAACGCAATCGTTGATGCCATCGCGTAGCTCACGCAGCGAACCCAACCACTCGAGGAGAGGGATATGGCGAGACCGAAGATTGCATTGATTGGTGGCGGGCAGATCGGCGGCGTTCTCGCGCAGCTGTGCGCGCTGCGCGAGCTGGGCGACGTGGTCCTCTTCGACATCGTCGAGGGGCTGCCCCAGGGCAAGATGCTCGACATCGCCGAGGCCGCGCCGGTCGACGGCTACGACGTCAACCTCAAGGGCACGAACAGCTACGAGGACATCAAGGGCGCGAACGTCGTCATCGTCACCGCCGGGCTTCCCCGCAAGCCCGGCATGAGCCGCGACGACCTCATCTCCGTCAACTCGAAGATCATGACGAGCGTGGCCGAGGGCATCAAGCAGTACGCCCCGAACGCGTTCGTCATCGTGATCTCGAACCCGCTCGACGCGATGGTGACCCTCTGCCAGAAGATCACGGGGTTCCCGCACGCCCGCGTCGTCGGCCAGGCCGGGGTGCTCGACTCCGCGCGCTTCAAGGCCTTCATCGCGTGGGAGCTCGGCGTCTCCGTGAAGGACGTCTCCGCGGTCACGCTCGGCGGCCACGGCGACGACATGGTGCCGCTCGTCCGCTACACGGCGGTCTGCGGCGTCCCGGTCATGGAGCTCCTCGAGCGGAAGTACGGCAACGCCGCCAAGGCCGGCGAGGTGATGGCGGCCATGGTGAAGCGGACCCGCGGCGCGGGCGGCGAGGTCGTCGCCCTCCTCAAGACCGGCAGCGCGTTCTACTCGCCGGCCTCGAGCGCCATCGCGATGGCGGAGTCCTTCCTCAAGGACCAGAAGCGCGTCCTCCCGACCTGCGTCTACCTGAACGGCGAGTTCGGCGTGAGCGGGCTCTACGTCGGCGTGCCGGTCGTCATCGGCGCGGGCGGCGCGGAGAAGGTCCTCGAGCTGAAGCTCAACGCCGAGGAGCAGGCGATGATGGACAAGTCGGTCAAGGCGGTGAAGGACCTCGTCGCCACCCTGAAGTAGCCCGGCTCCCCGCCGGCGCGGTCCAGGAGGCCCCGATCGCTCGCGCGGTCGGGGCCTTCGTCGCTGCGGGCCCGCGGGCCCTCCGCGGCGCGAGCCGGCGCGCGCGTCGTGGTACGTTCGGGGCGTGACGAGGGCGCTGCAGGGGCACGAGCGGCTTCGGAGCGCCCTGCGCGTCGCGCTCGCGCTCTCCGGGCTCCTCATCTACCTCGGCGACACGAGCGAGCACCCCGCCCGGCGGCCGTTCGCCATCGCGGTGCTCGTCGCGTACCTGGCGTACGCGGTCGTGCTGTACGCCCTCGGGGTGAAGCGCGGGCGGTACGTCCGCGCCACGCGCGCGGCCTGGATCGACGTGGGGTGGGTGACGCTCCTCGTCGCGGTGAGCGAGGGGACGAGCAGCATCTTCTTCCCGCTCTACCTCTTCCCCATCCTGCACGCGTCGTTCGGCAGCGGGTTCCGCTCGGGGATCACGCTCGCGCTCGGCGCCGTCGCGAGCTTCGCGATCGTCGGCGCCGCCACCGCCCCGCGCGGCCCCGAGCTCGAGCTCAACGCCTTCGTCACGCGCCCGCTCTACCTGTTCCTGCTCGGCTACGTCATCGCCGTGTGGGGAGACCACGAGGTCGCCGCCCGGGCGCGCCTCGCGCTGCTCCGCGACGTCACCTCGCTGTCGAACCCGAGGTTCGGGATCGAGCGGACGGTGGGGCGCTTCCTCGAGGCCGTGCGCGGGTTCTACGGCGCGGAGACGTGCCGCCTCGTCGTCGAGCCGCAGGACGGGGCGCGCTGGATGCGCACCGCCTCGCGCGGCGCCGGCGGGCCTGGCGAGGCGGTGGCCGTGCCGCCGGACCTCGCGCGGGTCCTCCTCCCGGAGCTGCCCGGCCTCGCGCTCCGGGTGGGGGCGCACCGCCGCTGGCCCGGGCGCGCGGCCGGCGCGGAGCCGCGGCCCGAGATCGAGACCGAGGGCGCCGCGGCGCCCAGCACCGAACAGCGGACGATCGCCGCCGCGCTCGCGGGCGCGCTCGACGCCGGCGCGCTGCTCTCGGTGCCGTTCCGCTACCACGCCACCGCGGCCGGGCGGATCCACGTCGCCCGCGGGCGCGAGCGGCCGTTCGACCGGGGCGAGGTGGAGTTCGTGCGGCACCTGCTCGACCAGGTCGTGCCGGTGCTCGAGAACATCCGTCTCGTCGATCGCCTCGCGTCGGACGCCGCGGAGGAGGAGCGCCGGCGCATCGCCCGCGACCTGCACGACTCGGTGATCCAGCCGTACCTCGGCCTGCGCCTCGGGCTCTCCGCCGCGCAGAAGGCCCTCGCGGCCGGCCGCGTCGACGAGGGGCGCGCGAACGTCGACCGGCTCGTCGACCTCGCCGACGGCGAGATCCAGACGCTGCGGGGGTACGTCCGCGGGCTGCGCGAGGGCGCGGCGGGCGCCGGCGGCGGGCTGCTCGACGCCGGCGTGCGGCGGTTCTGCAGCCGGTTCGCCGAGGCCACCGGGATCCGCGTCCAGGTGGCGACCGAGGGCGCGGGCGTCCGGAACGACCGCCTCGCGGCGGAGGTGTTCCAGCTCGTCGCCGAGGCGCTGTCGAACGTCCGCCGGCACACGACCGCCGGGGCCGCGTCGGTGCGGCTCGGCTCGACCGACACCCGCCTCGAGGTGACCGTGGCGAACGACGCGCCTCCGGGGGAGCCGGGGTTCTTCCCGCGCTCGCTCGGGGAGCGGGCCGCCGCGCTCGGCGGCAGCGTGCGCGTCGAGCAGCCGCCGGCGGGCGGGACGACCGTCCGCATCGAGATCCCCCTCTGACGCCGGAGAGAACGTGGCCCCCACCGCCCTGTTCGTGATCGACGACCACCCGGTCCTCCGCGAGGGGATCAAGATGCTCGTCGAGGCGACGGGGGAGATTGGGGTCGTCGGGAGCAGCCCCACCGCGAGCGGCGCCCTCGCCCCGCTCGCCCGGCTCCTCCCGGACGTGATCCTCCTCGACCTCGACCTCGGCGAGGAGGACGGCCTCGTCTGGCTGCCGCGCGTCGCGGCGGCCGCACCCGCGGCGCGGGTCCTCATCCTCACGGCGCTCAGGGACCGGGCGCGCGACGAGGAGGCGCTGCGGGCGGGGGCGCGCGGCCTCGTGCTCAAGGACGCCGCGCCGGAGGTGCTCCTGCAGGCGATCCGCTCGGTCGCAGACGGCGCGCTGTGGTTCGACCCGCGCGTGCTCGCGACGCCGCGCCGCGCCGCGCCGGCGAAGGGCGGCGCCGCGGAGGCGGGCGAGCTCACGCCGCGCGAGCGCGAGATCGTGACGCTCGTCGCCGAGGGGCTGCGGAACGAGGAGGTCGGGCGCCGGCTCGGGATCAGCGAGAAGACCGTCCGCAACCACCTCACGGCCGTGTTCCAGAAGCTCGGGGTCTCCGGGCGCCTCGAGCTCGTGGTGTACGCCTTCGAGCGCGGCCTCGCGCGGCCGCGGCACTGAGGGGTCGGTCCCGGGATCGATTCAGGTCTCCGGGCGCGTCGCTTTCTCGCGTCTGCGCGCGCGGGAACCCTCCTCGCGCCTGCAGATGCCCACCTGGGATGCGATCGCCAAGCGCCTGATTTACCTGGCGTACGCAGGTCCGTACGCACGCCTTGCGCGCAAAATGCGCGTCTCCGATTGTGACGCCTATTCCGCGGTGATAGGACGTTCGTCGTGGGACATACGTCCCGCCCGGCGCCGAAGGGCGCCGGCGTGGCCGGGGGTGGCTCATCCCCGAGGAGCACGACATGAAGCGCTTCGACTCGATTCGCGCCGCCTTCGTCATCGCCGGACTGGGCGCCTCTCCCGTGGCCCTCGCCGATCCCGGGGGCATCAGCACCACCGGCTGGCTGTCGCTCGCCGCCGTCCCGTTGATCGTCGGGGTCCTCTACCTCGTTCACAGGAAGCTGACCTAGGAGCTCGGGCCGCGCCGGGCGCTCGTCGGGGCGCGCCGGCGCTCGGGATCTCCTTGCCAACGCGGGCTCGAGGGGCGACGCTGCGCGCCGCCCTCTTCCCCGTCGACGGAGACCCGCACATGATCCCGACGAAGCTCGCGCTGCTCGCCCTGGCCCTCCCAGCCCTCGCCCTCGCGGAGGGGCACGGGGCGGCGGGCGGGCCGACGGCGGCCGAGGCCATCCAGGCGCTCAAGGACGGCAACGCCCGCTTCGTCGGTGGGAAACCCCGCCACCCTGACCAGGGCCTGAAGCGCGTCCAGGACCTCGCCCGCGGGCAGCGCCCGTTCGCGACCATCCTCGGCTGCTCCGACTCGCGCGTGCCCCCCGAGCTGCTCTTCGATCAGGGGTTCGGCGACCTCTTCACGGTGAGGGTGGCCGGCAACGTGGCCGACCCCGTGAACCTCGGCTCCGTGGAGTACGCGGCCGAGCACCTCGGCGTCCCCGCCGTGGTGGTCCTCGGGCACCACGGCTGCGGCGCGGTGAAGGCGACGGCGGAGGCGGTCGCGAAGGGCGCGAAGGTGGAGGGGAACCTCGGCGCCATCGTGTCGGAGATCGCGCCGGCCGTCGCGGAGGCGCGGCAGGGCGCGCCGAGGGAGGGGCTCGAGGACGACGCCGTCCACGCGAACGCGCGCAGGACCGCGGCGGCGCTCCTCGAGCGGAGCCCGGTCCTGAGGGAGCTCGCCGAGCACGGCAAGCTGCGGGTCGTGACCGCCGTCTACGACCTCGCCACCGGCAAGATCGAGTGGCTGTGAGGATCGCCGCGTGGGCGACGAGACCATCCTGATCGCCTCCCGCTTCTCGCGGGCGGTGGGCGAGCTGGCGGCGCTCGCCGCCGACGGCGGCGGCGCGAAGCTCGCGGAGCGCCACGGCGCGAAGCTCGACGCGGTGATCCGCGCGGCGCTGGACGCCGTGGAGGCGGTCTACGCCGCGGGCACGGACGCCGTCCGCGACTGGCCGGAGCGGCAGCGGCGCGTGCTCGCCCAGCTCGCCGCGATGCGCCGGGTCCTCGACCGGGCGGGCGTGGACGCCGAGGCGCGCCGCATGGCGGGCGTGCTCGTCGAGCTCATCGAGCCCGGGCGGCACGGCTAGCGGGTTGGGCCCGCCGCGCCCGGCGCGCCCGTGCGCGAGCCACGCGCCGACGAGGAAGACGAGCCCCACGAGCGCGACGATGATCCCGAGCGGCCACGCGCTCGCCGCGCCGCCGGGCGGGACGCTCGTGGTACACCTGTCGCCCTCGGAGGCGAAATGGGCGAGACGAAGGCGATCAAGGTCGGGCTCCTCGGGCTCGGGAACATCGGCGCGGGCACCCTCGAGATCATCCGGCGCAACGCCGATCTGATCGAGCGCCGCCTCGGCGTGCCCCTCGAGGTGGCGCGGGCCGCGGACCTCGACCCGCGGCGGGCGGAGCGGCTCGGGCTGCCGGCCTCGGTGTTCACCACGGACGCGCGGGCGGTCGTGACCGACCCCGCCGTGCAGGTCGTCGTGGAGCTCATCGGCGGCATCGAGCCGGCCCGCAGCCTGATCCTCGCCGCCATGGACGCGGGAAAGCACGTCGTCACCGCGAACAAGGCGCTCCTCTCGACGCACTGGGAGGAGATCGTCGCGCGGGCCGAGGAGCGCCGCGTCTCGCTGTACTTCGAGGGGGCCGTCGCCGGCGGCATCCCGCTCATCCACGCGATCCGCCGCGGCCTCGTCGCGAACCGGATCCGGCGCGTCACCGGCATCATCAACGGCACCTGCAACTACATCCTGAGCCGGATGGCGCGCGAGAAGCGGCCGTTCCCGGAGATCCTCGCCGACGCCCAGGCCCACGGCTACGCCGAGGCGAACCCCGCCCTCGACGTGGAGGGGATCGACGCGGCCCAGAAGCTCGCCATCCTCGCCGACCTCTGCTTCGACGCGAGCCTCGGCCCCGACGCGATCGCGCGCTGCGGGATCACGGCGGTGACGCCCCTCGACCTCGCCGCGGCGGAGGAGCTCGGCTACCGCATGAAGCTGCTCTGCTCGGCGGGGAGCGAGGACGGGCAGGTCGAGGCGTGGGTGCACCCCGCCCTCGTCCCCCTCGACCACCCGCTCGCCGCCGTGGACGGCGTCTTCAACGCGGTCTACCTCGAGGACGACAACCTCGGGCCCTCGCTCTACTTCGGCCGCGGCGCGGGCGCGCTCCCCACCGGCGGCGCCGTGGTCGCGGACCTCGTCTCCGTCGGCCGCGACATCCTCTCCGGCGCGGTCAGCCGGATGCCGGCGAGCGGCGCGCGCATCCGCCGCCGCGAGCCGAGCCGCGTGCGGCCGCACGGCGAGGCGCGCAGCGAGTTCTACCTGCGCGTCACCGCCCTCGACCGGCCCGGCGTGCTCTCCGCCGTGACCGGCGTCATCGGCCGCCACGGCATCTCGATCGCCTCGGTGATCCAGCGCGAGCGGGGCGACGGCGGCGAGGAGGGGGTGCCGATCCTCATCGTCACCCACGAGGCGTCCTTCGCGCAGATGACCGCCGCGCTCGCGGAGGTGGACGCGCTGCCCGTGGTGAAGAAGGGCAGCTTCCTCGCCCGCATGATCCCGGGGACCGCGGCGGCCTAAGGTCGGCGGCAGCCCGCGCCCACATCATCCCACCTCCCGCGGCGGCTTGCTTCCCATGTCCCTCGCGGACGGTACAATCGCGCCCTCTTCCACAGGAGGTCGCGCATGCGAAGGGTGATGGCACTCGCAGTGATCGGGCTCGCCACGGGCTGCGTCTCGCAGGACAAGTTCCGCCAGAAGGAGGCGGAGGCCCAGACGCTCAAGGCGCGCGGCACCGAGCTCGAGGCGGCGCTCGCCGAGCGCGAGGGCGAGCTCAAGGCGGCGCGGGAGAAGGGCGCCGAGCTCCAGGCCTCGGTCGACGAGATGACCGCGTCGAAGAGCCGCCTCGAGGCGAAGAAGGCGGAGCTCGAGACGAAGAGCGCCGAGTACGAGAAGATGGCGAGCGCGCTCCGGCGGCAGATCGACTCCGGCCGCGTCGAGCTGACCGAGCTCCGCGGCAAGATGACCGTGAAGATGAAGGACAAGATCCTCTTCTCCTCCGGCTCGGCCACGCTCGGCCGGGAGGGGAAGGAGGCCCTCGCCTCGGTCGCCGAGGTGCTGCGCGGCGTCGAGGGGCGCGTCATCCGGGTGGAGGGGCACACCGACAACGTGCCGACGGGCACGGCGCGCTCGAACTGGGACCTCTCGACCGCGCGGGCCCTCTCGGTCGTGCGCTTCCTGCAGGAGGCGGGGGTCGATCCGCGGCGGCTCGCGGCCGCCGGGTACGGCGAGTACCAGGCCGTGGCGGCCAACGACACGCCGGAGGGGCGCAGCCAGAACCGCCGCATCGAGATCGTGCTCGCGCCCGCCGACGCGCCCCCCGCCGTCGCGACGCCCGCGGCGGTGACGCCGGCCGCGGCGGCGCCCGCCTCGAACTGATCGGCGCCGGGACCGTCCCGGCCGCCCGGAGCCCCGGTCCCCGCGAGGAGGCCGGGGCTTCCGCATTCCCCGGGCCCGCGGCGTGGCGGGGGAGGGGAGCGCCGGACCTCCTTGCCGGTGACCGCTCGCCCCGAGCCCGTCGAAGGGCGGGCGGTCGCACGCGCACGGCTCGCGCCGTCAGAGCGCCGAGCGCGTGTGCGGCGTCTCGTGGCACTCCGCGCACGAGCCGCCCACGAAGCGATGGCGCTCGTGGACCTGCTTCCACTCCTCCGGCCGGTGACACCCGTCGCAGAGCGCCACGCCCGTCTTCGCGAAGAGGCGGGGGTTCTGCGACGCGTGCGGATCGTGGCAGCTCGTGCAGGCGAGCTGCTTCTCGAGCGCCGGGGCGTGCAGGTCGGCGAACGGCGCCGCGTCGAGGTCGTGGCACTCGCGGCAGAGGGCGGCGACGGGGCGGGTGAGCAGCCTCGGCACCCCGCTCGCGTGGGGATCGTGGCACCGGTCGCAGGCGCCCTCCTTCAGTGGCCCGTGGACCGCCTTCGCGAGCCGGATCCGCTTCGCGAGCGGCTCGTGGCAGCCGAGGCAGAGCGCGGCGCCCGGGCGGCGCAGCAGGTGGGGCTCGGGCGAGCCGTGCGGATCGTGGCACTCGCCGCAGCGGCCCGCCGCCACGGGCGGGTGCCGCGAGGTGGCGCGCGCCCAGCGGGCCTCCGCCCCGGGGTGGCAGCGCGCGCACGGGGAGGGCTTCAGGAGGTGCTCGCCGCCGCCGTGCCCGCCGTGGCAGGCGGTGCAGCGGCCGAGGGAGAACGGGTGGTGCAGCGTCTCCTGCGCCTCCACCTTCTTCGCGTAGAACCGCGCGTGGCAGCGCCCGCACAGCGTGCGGGACCCCTCGACGAGGAGCCCTTCGTAGGTGGACGCGTGCGCGGCGTGGCAGGTGTCGCACCCGCCGCGGGCGACCGGCGGGTGCGCCTTCGCGCCCCGCTTGGCCTCGTCCGCCCTGACGGAGTGGCACTGCGCGCAGAGCGCGGTGCCGCTCCTCGCGAGGAGCCCCGGCGCGGTGCCGTGAGGATCGTGGCAGTCCGCGCACCGCCCCGCGCGCACGGGCTCGTGCCTCGCGGTGGCGGTCGCCCACCCCTTCGCCGCCTCGTGGCAGCGGACGCAGAGGTTGGCGGGGTCCGCGACGAGGTCCCGGCCGCCGGACGCGTGCGGCGCGTGGCACTCGCCGCAGCGGCCCTCCCTCACGGCGCGGTGACGGGCCGCCGCGACCTTGCCCTTCAGCTCGCGGTGGCACCCCACGCAGAGCGCCGGGAGCGGCTCGACGAGGAGCCCCTTGCGATCGCCCGCGTGCGGCGCGTGGCAGGACGTGCAGTCGCCGTCCTTCGCGGGCGGGTGCACCGCCGCGAGGGCGAGCTCCTTCTCGACGCCGTCGTGGCACTGGAGGCACAGCGCCGGCTGCCCCTGGCCGAGCGCGAACGGCTTTCCGGGCGCCGGCGCGTGGCACGCGGAGCAGTCCGGCATCGCGTCGTGCACGGTCTCGCGCAAGAGGCCCTTCGCCGCGCTCGCGTGCGGCGCGTGGCAGCCGAGGCAGCGCGGGCCGTCGACGGCGATCCCGCCGTGGGAGCCCGAGAGGTCTCCCCGGTGGCAGCCCAGGCACAGCCTCGCCCGCGGCGCGGCGAGCGGCGGCGTGTCGCCCCTGCGCGCGTGCGGGCGGTGGCACGCGGCGCAGCCCTCGGCGAACGGCGCGTGGACGACCTTGCGCGCGAGCTCGGGCGCGAGGGCCTTCTCGTGGCAGCGCCAGCACGGCGTGGCCGGGCGCCGCCGCGCGGCCGGGGGAGCGGCGGCGGCGGGGCGGAGCGCAGGCGGAGCGGCGAGGCCAAGGAGGACCAGGGCGGCGAGGAAGGGCATGGGGAGGGATGGCGCGGGCGAGGGAACCCGGCCGGGTACTTCATCCTAGCGAACGGTCGGCCGCTCGTCAGCCGTTCGTGGGCCGCGCGGGGTGCGCGCGTGCAGGCGCGTGTGCGCAGCTCGCCGCCGTAGGTGGACGCAGCGGGGGCGGGGCGAGGCGCGGAGAGGGACCCGCCGGCGGGCGCTCACCCCGCGTACGGCGCGTCGCCGTTGCCGAAGGACCAGTTCTCCTTCGCGACCTCGACGAGGGAGATGATGACGTCCTCGCGGCGCACCCCGAGCCGCGCGTGCGCGTCGTCGGCGACGCGGCGGTAGAACGCGCGCTTCTGGTCGGTGCTCCGTCCGGCGTTGAGCGTCACCTGCACGAGGACGACGTCCTCGCCGTGCGCGATGCCGAGGTAGCTCGGCGCCACGACGAGCGCGCCACCCTCGTGCCCGACGATCACCTGGAACCGGTCCTCGGGGGGCACCTTGAGCGTGTCCACCATCGCCTGGTGGACGACGTCGCCGAGCGCGCGGCGCTGCTCGGGGTCGAGGCGGCGGGTCGTGTCGATGCGGACGAGCGGCATGTCGGGCCTCCGGTGGCGCTCCCGCCGTCCCGGCTCGGGCGCGGGGCCCGACAAGGTACGACGGACGGGCCAGGTCCGCCACGCCGGCGCGCGGCGCGGAGGGTCCGGACGGGGCGGGAGGCGCGCGCGCCCCACCCGCCCGCAGCGGCGCGTGCGAGGATGCGGCGCTGTCTCTCCGAAGGGAGGCTCGCCTCGAGCGCGCACGTCTGTCCCTGGTGGCTCGGCCCGCTGCTCGCGAGCCCGCTCCGGCGCCTCTTGCAGGACCCGGCGGCCATCCTCGCGCCGCACGTCCGGCCGGGGATGACGGTCCTCGAGCCGGGGCCGGGCATGGGCTTCTTCACCCTCGAGCTCGCGCGGCGCGTGGGTCCCGGCGGCCGGGTGGTCGCGGTGGACGTCCAGCCGCGCATGCTCGCGGGCCTCGCGCGGCGGGCCCGGCGCGCGGGGCTCGACGGGCGCATCGAGGCGCGGCCGGCGCCGGCGAACCGGATGCCCATCGAGGATCTCGCCGGGAAGGTGGACTTCGCCCTCGTCTTCGCCGTCGTCCACGAGCTCCCCGAGGCCGGCCCGTTCTTCGCCGAGCTCCGCCGCGCGCTCGCGCCGGAGGGCAGGGTGCTCTTCGTCGAGCCGAGCGGCCACGTCGGCGAGGCCGCCTTCGCGGCGGAGCTCGAGGCGGCGCGCCACGCCGGCCTGCGGGCCGGGCCCGCCGCCCGCATCGTCCGGAGCCGCACGGCGGTGCTCTCGCCCGCCTGAGGCTCGGCCGGGCGCGTCGGCGCGCGTCGGAGCCTTGCCCGTCGCGGCCCGCGGCCCCTGCGAGCCCCGGAGGTGGCGCCCGCCAGGGGGTACCCCTGCCGGGACGTTCAAGGGGCGGCCCAGCGCAGGTTATGCGTGCAGGCGATGGAACCGGCGCGGATAGCCTTCGAGCTGTTCTCTTCCCCCTCGCGAACCTTCGCGGTGCGGCTCTGGGACGGCAGCGTCCTCCCTCCCGAGAAGGACGACGGCGTGCGCGGCGCGGTGGTGCTGCGCGACCCGCGCGCGCTCGAGGCCTTCCTGCCGCCCGCGGCGGAGCACCGGCTCGCGGAGGCCTTCCTCGACGGCCTGCTCGACCTCGAGGGCGACGCCATCGCCCTCGTCGAGGCGGCCGCGCGGTGGGAGGGGCCGCGGGCGCGCGCGGCCCTCGCCGTCCCGCTGGTCGAGGTCCTGCTCCGCCGCGCGCTCCGCGCCGGGCGGCGCGGGGCGCTCGAGGCGCGCCTCGGGGGAGGGCGGCACAGCCTGGGCCGCGACCGCGACGCCGTCCGCCACCACTACGACGTCTCGGACGACTTCTACCGCCTGTTCCTCGACGAGGGGGCCGTGTACTCGTGCGCGTTCTACCCGCGCGGAGGGGAGCGGCTCGAGGACGCGCAGCGCGCGAAGCTCGAGCTCGTCTGCCGCAAGCTCCGCCTCGACCACGGCGAGCGGTTCCTCGACGTGGGCTGCGGGTGGGGGGCGCTCGTGGAGCACGCGGCGCTGCGCCACGGGGCGCGGGCGGTCGGGATCACGGTGAGCGCGAACCAGCTCGCGGCCGCGCGGGCGCGGCTCGCGCGCGCCGGGGGGATCGACGCCGAGGTCCGCGCGGACGACTACCGGACGGTCGGGGCCGACGCGCCGTTCGACAAGGTGGCGAGCGTGGGGATGATGGAGCACGTCGGGCGCGCGCGGCTCGACGCCTACTTCGCGGCCATCCACCGGCTGCTCCGCCCCGGCGGGCTGTTCCTGAACCACGCGATCGCCTACGCGGGCGGCCGGGGCGGGACGCTGCCCTGGGCGCGGCAGGCGGGCGGCGGCTTCATCTGGCGCTACGTGTTCCCCGACGGCGAGCTGCTCTCCATCTCGGAGACGGTGGCCGCCGCGGAGCGCGCCGGCTTCGAGGTGCGCGACCTCGAGTGCCTTCGGGAGCACTACGCCGAGACGCTCGCCGCCTGGCTCGGCCGCCTCGAGGCGCGGTTCGCCGAGGCGGCCGCCATCGCCGGCGAGCGGCGCGCCCGCCTCTACCGGCTCTACCTCGCCGCCTCGGCGGTGGGGTTCCGCCTCGGCCGCACGAGCGTGTTCCAGCTGCTCCTCGCGAGGCGCACGGCGAGCGGGCGCGCCGAGGACGTCCCGCGCTGCCGCGCCGACTGGTACGCCGGGATCGCCGCGCCGCCTCCCGCCCGCCCCGCGGCGGCGCCGCCCGCCGCCGACCCCCGCGCGGATCACGGCTGAGGAGGCGCCCGCCTCGCGCCCCGCCGCTCGCGAGGCGGCGCTGGAACGCCGCCGGATTTTCTGCTACGTGGGCGACCCATGAGCCGGATCTACAAGTCGCTCCCCTCGAAGGGCACCGCCATCGGCATCGCCTTCAGCGGTGGCCTCGACACCCGCTGCGCCGTGGCCTGGATGTCCGAGCAGGGGATGGCCGTCCACGCGTACACGGCCGACCTCGCCCAGCCGGACGAGGCGAACCCCGCGGACATCCCGCCCATCGCGCTGCAGCACGGCGCGGTGAAGGCGCGGCTCGTCGACTGCCGGGACGCGATGGTGCGCGAGGGGCTCGCCGCCATCCAGAGCGGCGCCTTCCACCTCTCGTCGGGCGGCAAGAAGTACTTCAACACGACGCCGCTCGGCCGCGCGGTGACCGGCACCGCCATCGTGCGCGCCATGCGCGAGGACGGCGTCCACGTCTTCGGCGACGGCTCGACGCACAAGGGCAACGACATCCAGCGCTTCTACCGCTACGGGATCCTGGTCGACCCCGAGCTGAAGATCTACAAGCCCTGGCTCGACCAGGCGTTCGTCTCCGCGTTCGGCGGGCGCAAGGAGATGAGCGAGTACCTCGAGCGCCGCAAGCTCCCCTACAAGATGGGGACGGAGAAGGCCTACTCCACCGACGCGAACGTGCTCGGCGCGACGCACGAGGCGAAGGACCTCGAGCGGCTCGACACCGGCATGCGGATCGTGAACCCGATCATGGGGGTCGCGCACTGGAGGCCGGAGGTCGCGATCGCGGCGGAGGAGATCACCGTCGCCTTCGAGCAGGGCATGCCGGTCGAGCTGAACGGCAAGCGCTTCCCGTCGGCCTACGAGCTGTTCCTCGAGGCGAACCGCATCGGCGGGCGGCACGGCCTCGGCATGAGCGACCAGATCGAGAACCGGGTCATCGACGCGAAGAGCCGCGGCGTCTACGAGGCGCCGGGCATGGCGCTCCTCCACGTGGTCTACGAGCGGCTGCTCTCGGCGATCCACAACGAGAACACCCTCGACATCTACTTCACCCAGGGCCGCCGCCTCGGCCGGCTGCTCTACGAGGGCAAGTGGTTCGACCCCGAGGCGCTCATGCTGCGCGACGCGCTCACCCGCTGGGTCGCGCCCGCGGTGACGGGCCAGGTCACCCTCGAGCTGCGGCGCGGCGACGACTGGACGATCCTGGACACGAAGGCGCAGTACATGAGCTACGCGCCCCACAAGCTCTCCATGGAGCGCGTGGAGGACCCGGCCTTCACGCCGGAGGACCGCATCGGCGCCCTCGAGCTGCAGAACCTCTCCGTGGGCGACAACCGCGAGCTGCTCCTGCACCACCTCGACGCGGTCCGCCGGCTCGGCTCGGGCCAGTCCCGGCAGGCGCTCGCGGCGCTCCTCGGCGCCGGCGACGAGGACTGAGCGGCGGGGCCGCGCGCGGCCGCCGACGCGCGCGCCGCCCGCCCCGGGGCGACGCCGGTCGCCCGCAGGCGGAGGCGGCTACGCGTCGCGCGCGCGGGCGAGCTCCGCGTCGTCGCCCTCGGCGGGGGCGGGCCGCACCATCGCCCAGCCCTCGCCCACCCTCCGCATCACGGCGTGCACCTTGAGCGGCAGGCGCGAGGAGCGCGGGTCGACCTCGTGCGTGGTGGGGACGTTCAGGTAGTAGAGCCGCGTCCCCGTCCCGAACCTGAGGCGCCAGAGCGGCGCGCCGTCGAAGTCGTCCGTCGCGTACTCCGCGTGGCGCGGGCCGCCGCTCCCGTGGGCGAGCCGGTGCCGGTGGCTGATCACGACCGACGACCCGCCGAACGCCCCCGGCCCGACCTCGCCCACGGCGCTCTCGTCCGAGCAGTTGGCGAGCACGGTCACGGTGTCCCGCACGCCCGGCGTGTCCTCGAGGTACTCCCCGTAGAGCCCCGCCAGCACGTCGCGGAAGACGCGGTGATCGGGCTTCGGGTTCGCCTGCACGACGAAGAGGACGTCGAGCGTCTGGCGCGTCCGGAAGAAGAGCTGGTTCGCGTGGTCCACGATCTGCCGGATGTTCGACGCGTAGAGGTCGCGGTAGACGAGGTCGAGGCACACGAGCGCCATGAAGTTGAAGGGGCGCGCCGCGCTGCGGAACAGGTAGACGTGCCGGCCGCGGTAGAGGTCCTCCCACGCGTCGAGGAACTCCTCGCCGTGGAAGGGGTGGGTCTTCGCCTCGAGGAAGACGCGGAGCCTCCCGTCCGCCTCCTTCACGGCCGCGCAGATGGCGTTCACCGGCACGTCGAGGATGTCGCCCGCCTCGACGTCCCGGTCGACGAGGGCGAGCGCCTCGCCGTTGTCCGCGCCGAACCGCTCGAGGAGCGCGCGGTAGTCGCGCAGCCGCACGTGCTCGAGGCCGAACAGGGTCACGGTGTTCGGCCTGAACCGCGCGGCGACGAGGTCGAGGACGTCGTCGAGCCGCGCGTGGGGGACGGCGCTCTCCGGCAGCACGAGGAAGTGCAGGCGCTTCAGGTTCCCCGGGCCCTGGGCCACGAGCTCGAGGACCGAGCGGACGGTGCGCCACTGCGCGTCCGGGTCGGTGATGCGCCAGCCCTCGGCGGAGTGGCGGGTCCGCGTGGGGATCTGCGCGATGAGGCAGTGGAGGTGGTGCCCGAGGGGGTGCGCGAGGTTCACCTCGGTGTCGATGATGCGCGGCATCCCATGGGATCGTTCTGCACTGGGCGGGCGTGCGTCGCGCGCCCTGTGGGGGCGTGTCTCGAGGCGCGCGCTTCCGTGTATGCTGTATATTGGAGGGGTCTGCAGCCGCCGGGCAGGCGGGGGTGGGTCCGTGAAGTCCGTCATCGGGATGAAGCTGTCGGAGCAGCTCAGGGACGCCATCGAGGAGCGGATCGTGACCGGCGCCTATCCGCCGGGCTCCCGCCTCGACGAGGTCGAGATCGCCGAGGCCTTCGGCGTCTCGCGGACGCCCATCCGCGAGGCGCTCATCCAGCTCGCCTCCGCCGGACTCGTCGAGAGCCGGCCGAGGCGCGGCTCGGTCGTCGCGGAGGTCTCCCCCGAGCGGCTCAAGGACATGTTCGAGGTCATGGCCGAGACCGAGGCCCTGTGCGCCCGGCTCGCGGCGGATTGCGCCGGCGACGCGGAGCGGGCGGCGCTCGTCGCCGCGCACCAGGCGTGCGAGGCGGCGGTGAAGGCGAAGAACCCCGACGCCTACTACCGGCTGAACGAGCAGTTCCACCACGCCCTCTACGACGCCTGCGGCAACGGCTTCCTCGCCGAGCACGCCCGGCAGCTCCACCGGCGGCTGCATCCCTACCGGCGCCTGCAGCTCCGCGTACCCGGGCGCATGCGGAGCTCGTTCACCGAGCACGGCGCGGTCGTCGAGGCGGTGCTGCGCCGTGACGCGGAGGCGGCGGCGGCCCGCGTGCGCGCCCACATCACCGTGCAGGGGGAGCGCTTCGCGAAGCTCGTCGCGGCGATGCGCCGGCCCGCGCAGCTGCCGGGGTAGCCCGACGGGCGCGGGCCTCAGCGTGCGCCCTCGAGCGCGCGCTCCCGGCCGGCCAGCACGGCGATGGTCTCGAGCGCGGTCTCCTCCGCGGCGACCGCGCGCGCCTCGGGGAACGCGGTCTCCGCGAGGCCGGTGAGCACCCGGCCCGGCGGCACCTCGACGAACAGGCGGGTCCCGGCTTCGTAGAGCAGCGTCGTCATGTCGTGCCAGCGCACCGGGTGCTGGACGCTCAGCGCGAGGTCGTCGCGGATGGCGCCGGGGTCGAAGGTGGCGCGGGCGCGCAGGTTCGTCACGTACGCGCCGCGGGGGCGGGCGAGCGGAACGGCCCGGAGCGACGCCGCGAGCGCCTCGGCGACGCCGCGGAGGAGCTCGCAGTGCGACGGCACCGCGACGGGCAGCCGCTCCGCGCGCTGGGCGCCTGCGTCCGCCGCGCGCGCGAGGGCGCGCTCGAGGCCCGCGTCGGCGCCGGCGATCACCATCTGCGTGGGGCCGTTCAGGTTCGCGAGGTACACGGGCGCCGCGGGGCTCGTCGCCGCCGCGACGACCTCGGCGGCCGCCCGCTCGCCCAGCCCGACGACGGCCGCGAGCCCGAACCCCCGGGGGAAGGCGGCCTGCATCAGCTCGGCCCGGGTCCGCACGATCCTTAGCGCGTCCCCCAGCTCGAGCGCGCCGGCGAGCACCGCCGCCGTGAACGCCCCCACGGAAAGGCCGGCGAAGCCGTCGGCGTCCGCCCCTCGCGCCGAGAGCGCTCGCCCCACGGCCACCCCGGCCACCACCGTCGCGAGCTGCACGGCCACCGTGGACCGGAGCGCCTCCGGCGAATCGAGCGCGAGCGCGTCGGTCCCGAGCGCGGTCGTCGCCGCGTCCAGCGCCCGCAGGACCTCCGGGTCGCGCGGGAGGCGATGGAGGAACCCGGGCGCCTGGGCCCCCTGGCCCGGGCAGAGGAAGGCGACGCTCACGGGGGGAGCCCCGCCTCGCCCCAGGGGCTCGCGACCCACCGCGGTCCCTCCCGCGTGCGCAGCACCACGCGCGGCGCGGCGGCGGCGTACTCGGCGAGCGCCACGGAGCCGGCGGGCGTCTCGAGCTGGAGGTCTACGCGGAGCGGGAGCCCGGCGAGCGCCGCGTGCAGCCGCCGGGCGCGGTCCCGGGAGAGCGGGGAGGGGACGCGCGCGATCAGGTCGAGGTCGCTGCCCGGCGTCACGCAGGCCACGCCGGTCGCGAGCTCGAACCCGACGCTGCCGACCGGCCCCCAGCGCAGGCGGTGCGCCGCCATGAGGCGCTCGACCTCGTCGAGGGCGGAGAGCTGGGGCGAGCGGCTCCCCCGCCACGCGCGCTCCGCGGCCAGGTCCTCGGGCCGGATCCGGCGCAGGGCTTTCGCCGCGGGCAGGCACGTGGCGAACCGCTCGCTCCGGCGCTCCCCTCGCACGCCCACCGGGACGAGCGCGCTGCCGGGAGCGCATCGGCGCACGACGACGAACGGCGCGCGCTCGAGGCTCGCGCGCACCCACTGCGGCGGCGGGACCCCCGCCTCGATGGCCGCCGGAGACGCGATCTCGACGAGATCGTGCGGCAGGAAGTCGGCGGGGCGAAGCGGCCGCCGCTCAGCGGGCGTAGAGCGCGGCATGGGTCTCGCGCAGCACGTTCTTCTGGACCTTCCCCATCGCGTTGCGCGGAAGCTCGGGGACGAGGAGGACGCGCTTGGGGTGCTTGAACCGGGCGAGCCGCCCCTCGAGCGCGCGCATCACGTCCGCCTCGGTCGGCGCGCCCTCGCGGCTCGGGACGACGAAGGCGGTGACGCCCTCGCCGAAGTCCGGGTGCGGCAGGCCGACGACCGCGCTCTCGAGCACGCCCGGCAGCGCCTCGATCTCGGCCTCGACCTCCCGCGGGTAGACGTTGTAGCCGCCGCTGATGATGAGGTCCTTCCCGCGCCCCACGATGTGGACGTAGCCGCGCCGGTCGATCTTGCCGAGATCGCCCGTGACGAAGAACCCGTCCTCGCGGAACTCGGCGCGCGTCTTCTCCGGGTTGCGCCAGTACCCCTGGAAGACGTTCGGCCCGCGCACCTCGATCATCCCGACGCCCTCGGCCGGGACCGGCTTCCCCGTCTCGGGGTCCGCGATCCGCAGCTCCACGCCGGGCAGCGGGAACCCGACGGTGCCCGGCACGCGATCGCCGTCGTACGGGTTCGAGGTGGTCATGTTCGTCTCGGTCATCCCGTAGCGCTCGAGGATGGCGTGGCCGGTGCGCTCCTGCCAGCTCCGGTGGGTCTCGGGCAGGAGCGGCGCCGAGCCGGAGGTGAAGAGGCGGACGTGCCGCGTCGCCTCGCGCGTGAGGCCGGGGTGCTGGAGCAGGCGGACGTAGTAGGTCGGCACGCCCATCATGGAGGTGGCGCGGGGCAGGGCCCGGACCACCTCGTCCGGGTCGAACCGGGGCAGGAAGAGGAGCGACCCGCCCGCGAAGAGCGTCGTCGTCGCCGCGGTGAAGATCCCGTGCGTGTGGAAGATGGGCAGCGCGTGGAGGAGCACGTCGTCGCGGGTGAAGCGCCACAGGTCCACGAGCGCGCGGGCGTTGGAGGCGAGGTTCTCGTGGGTGAGCATCGCGCCCTTGGAGCGGCCGGTCGTCCCCGAGGTGTAGAGGATGGCCGCGAGGTCGTCGGGGCCGCGGTCCGCGTCGGCGAAGCCCGCCGGGAGCCCGCGGGCGCGGCCGGCGAGCGTCCCGCCGCCGTCGGCCCCGAGCGTCTCCACCGCCTTCACCCCGCGGGCGGCGGCGAGGGCGCGGACCTTCTCCGCCCGCGCCGGATCGCAGACCGCGAGCGCCGGCTCGGCGTCGCCGAAGAAGTAGTCGAGCTCGGCGAGCGTGTAGGCGGTGTTGAGGGGCAGGAACACCGCGCCCGCGCGGACGCAGGCGAGGTAGAGCAGGACGGCCTCCGGGCTCTTCTCGACCTGGATCGCCACGCGGTCGCCGATCCCCACGCCGAGCGACCGCAGCGCGCCCGCGAGGCGGCCCGACTCGGCGACGACCTCGTCGTAGGTGATGCGCCGCCCGGCGGGCGTCTCGATGAACGTGCGCGCGCCGTCCTCGACGCGGTCGACGATGGAAGCGAACAGGTGCGAGGCCAATCGTCCTCCCTTTCGCGAAGCGACGGCGGGCGTGCCGCCTCCCTCAGAAAGCCGGTCCCATGATCCTGTCCGGGAGCCACGTCGCGAGCTGCGGGAACCCGCAGAGGATCACGATCCCGAGGAGCATCACGAGCACGTAGGGCAGGGAGCCCCACAGCACGTCGCGAGTCGGAACGTCCGGGGCGATCGCCTTGATGACGAAGAGGTTGAGGCCTACGGGCGGGGTGATGAGCCCCACCTCCATGTTGATGGTGAGCACCACCGCGAACCAGTACGGGTCGAACCCGAACTGCGTGACGATGGGGAAGAGGAGCGGCGCCGACATCACGATGACCGCCACCGGCGGCAGGAACATGCCCGCGACCAGCAGGAAGAGGTTGATGATGAGCATCAGCACCCAGCGGTTCACCGCGAGCGTCGCGATGCCCGCCGCGATCGTCTGGGTGACGAACAGCGAGGAGAGCGCGAAGGCGAAGAGCTCCGCCGACGCCATGATCATCATGATCATGACGCTCTCGCGCATCGCCGTCGCGAAGATCCCGGCGATGGGCCGCGGCTTGAAGATCCGGTACGCCACCACGACCATCACGAGGGTGAGGAACGCCCCCGCGCCCGCCGCCTCGGAGGGCGTCCCCACCCCGCCGTAGAGCACGTAGAGCACCGCGAGGATGACGAGGAGGAGCGGCGCGACGCGGGGCAGCGCGGCGAACCGCTCCTTCATGGTGTAGCGCAGGTCCGCGCCCTCGAGCCGGTAGCCCTTGCGCTTGCAGTCCACGAGGGCCCACACCATGAACATGGCCGTGAGCATCCCGCCCGGGACGACGCCGGCCAGGAAGAGCCGTCCGATGGAGGTCTCGGTCGCGATGCCGTAGACGATCATCGTGACCGAGGGCGGGATCAGGATCCCGAGGGTGCCGCCGGCGGCGATCGACCCCGTCGCGACCGAGCCGGGGTAGCCCCGCCGCATCATCTCCGGGATGCCCGAGCTTGCCGATCGCCGCAGCGGTGGCCGGGCTCGAGCCGGTCATGCCCGAGAAGATCGCGCACGCGCCGATGTTGGACAGGACGAGGCCGCCGGGCACCCGGTTCAGCCAGCGGTCGAGGGCGGCGTAGAGATCCCGGCCCGCCGGCGAGGCGGAGACCGCCGCCCCCATGAGCACGAACATGGGGATCGACACGTAGGCGAGGTTGCCGATGCCCGCGAACATCGTCTCGGCGAGCACGTCGAAGACGCCGAAGCCCTGGCTCAGGACGAGCGCCCCGACGGCCGAGAGGCCGAGCGCGAACGCGATCGGCATCCCGGTTCCGAGGAAGACGAAGAGGGCGACGACGATGAGGAGGCCGGAGGTGGTCGGGCTCATTTCTCGCTCCGCGCGTCGGGCTGGAGGATCTCGGCCACGTACTGGAGGCACAGGAGGGCGAAGCCGACCGGCAGCGGCAGCGTCGGCATCCACAGCGGGATCTGCCAGACGCCGGCCGTGCGCCACTCGCTCGCCCACGCCTCGTAGGTGAAGAGGGCGCTCGCGACGAGCATCGCGCCGCAGAACAGGAGCCCGAACGCGTTGCCGGTGGTGCGCAGGATCCCTCGCGTCCAGGCCGGCACGAGGGTCTCCACCACGTCCACCCCCACGTGCCCCTTCTTCAGGAGGACGTAGGGGGCTCCGAGGAACACCGCGGCCGTGGCGGCGTACACGGCGAAGTCGGTGTGCCAGATGGTCGGCGAGCGGAACACGTAGCGCGTCAGGATCATGTGGCAGATGACGAGCATGGACGCCGCGAACAGCGCCGCGGACACGACGCCGAAGGCCCTCGAGAGGGCGTTCACGACGGAGACGAAGCGCCGGGCGACGGCCGAGCGCTCGCGCGTCGCGTCGGGCGGGGCGGTGACCACGTGCGCGGGCATCATTCGACCGCCAAGGCCTTCTTGATGAGCGCGTCGCCGCCCTTCACCTTCTCGGAGAAGTTCTTGTAGGAGGACGCCTTCGCGACGGCGAGCCAGGCGTCGAAGTCCGCCTTGGACATCTCCGTCACCTCCACGCCCGCGCCCTTGTAGGTGTCGACGAGCTTCTTGTCGCCCTTGCGGATCTCCTGGTCGAACCAGGCCTCGGCCTTCTTGCCGGCGTCGAGGAGGGCCTTGCGCTGCTCGGGCTTGAGCCGCTCGAGCGTCTGCTTCGAGACGAGGACGGGCTCGTACATGAACCAGAGCGCGTTCTCGCCCGGCGCCGTGAGGCACTTCACCTGCTCGTAGAGCCGGTACGAGACGAAGCTCTCCGCGGACGTGTTGGTCGCGTCGAGCACGCCGGTCTGCATGGCGGAGTAGATCTCGGAGGAGGGCATGGAGGCGATGGAGGCGCCCGCGGCCGCGAGCATCTGCTCGAAGGCGGGGCCGGCCGCGCGGGTGACCTGGCCCTTGATCGTGTCGGGCCCGCGGATGCAGGTCTTCTTGGAGGCGAAGCCGCCCGACAGCCAGGCGTCGGCGATCACGACCGCCCCGGCGCCCTCGATGAGCGACTTGATCTCGGCCATGAACGGCGACGCGTTGAGTCGCTTGGCGCGGTCGAAGTTGCGCACGAGCCCCGGCATCAGCGTGGCCGAGAACTGCGGGTTCCGCCCGGACGCGTAGTCGAGCGGGAAGGAGGCGATGTCGAGCTGGCCCTTGGTGAGCGCGCCCCACTGCTCGTTCGGCTTGTACAGGGACGATCCGGCGAACACCTGGACCTTGAGCCCGACGTTCGCCTTCTCGACCTCGCGGGCGATGATCTGGACCATCTCGTCGCGCGGGTCCCCCTTCCCGCCGGGGAACTGGTGCGACGCGCGAAGCACCGCCTGGGCGGGCGCGATCGAGGGGACGGCGAGCGCGGCGAGTACTGCGACGACGGCCGACAGCTTCGAACGCATATCGTTCTCCTGCGCACCGAGTGAAGCCGCTCGCGGGGGCGCGATGCCTCCGAGCGCGGCGGTGAAGTCAGGTCTCCGACCACTGCGCGTACATCCGGGTCCTCACCTCGAGGGTGGCGCGGCGGGACTCGCGCGCCGCGTCAGAGGCGAGGCGGTGAGCGAGGTCGCGCCCGCCGGCGCGCGCGTCCGCCACCGCCGCGACGAGCGCCCGTCCCACCGTGTCCACGTCGTCGGGGGAGGGCGCCTGGGCGTCGACGCCGGAGACGAGCGCGTGGAGGGTGCCGAGCCGGGCGTAGCGCCGCACGTCGTAGGACATCGGCAGCACCTCTTCCCCGAGCCGCTCCACGTCGGCCACCGAGCGGCGCGTGACGCGCGCGGCGGCGTCCTTCCCCATGGCGTGCACGAGGACGCCCGGGTCGTCGAGGGCGAGGATGCGGTTCGCCTGATAGCCGTGGGCCAGGAAGGCGCCGGACATGGCGCCGCCGACGAGCAGGGCGATGACCGGGTGCCCGGCGAGCCGCGCCGAGGCGTAGGCGTCGACCGCGGCCGCGCAGGCGAGGTGGACCCCGAGCAGCTCCTCGTTCCTGCCGTAAGCCTGGCTGGGCACGTCCACGATCGCGACGATGGGGCGCCGGGGGCCGTGCGCGTCCGCCCTGAGCGCGGCGCGGACGTGCTCCGCGATCGCCCACCCCTGCTCGACCCCGACCTCGCCGCGCCGCGCGCGGGGAAAGCGGCTCGCCGGGTCGGGCACCACCGCGACGAAGCGCGCCTGCTCCTCGCCGAGCGGGGCGTCGGCCACGAGGACCGACGCCGGACCGCCCGGCACGGCCGCGCCTCGACCGGCGAGGGCCGCGAACCAGGTCGCGCCGCGGCCGGGGCCGGGGCCGGGGGCGGGGGCGGGGGGGCTCACGCGCTCTCTCCTCGGCGCCACAGGGCGGGGAGCGTCGCCGGGTCGATGGGCGCGGCGGGGTCGACCCGGGACAGCAGCTCGCGGTACAGCGCCACCTGCTCGGTGCGGTGCTCGTCGGGCACGCCACGGCCGATGGCCTCGCGCACCGCCCGGGCCACGGCCTCGACCTCGTCCGGCACGAGGGCGTCGACCATGCCGAGGGCGAGCCGCTGCTGGCCGCCGACGAGGCTCCAGACCAGCGGGCGATCCGAGGCGTCGAGCTCGCCGATGCCGGCCTCCTGCTCGATCACCTCGGGACCGTTCATGGCGAGCCGCGCCTGTCGCGTGACGACGAGCCGGCTGCAGAGCGCCGCGGCGAGCGACATCCCGCCGAAGCAGCCGACCATCCCGGCGACGACGCCCACCACCGGCACCCGGCGGCGCAGCGCCACGATGTTCGCGTGGATCTCGGCCACCAGCGCGAGCCCGAGGTTCGCCTCCTGGAGCCGGACGCCGCCGGTCTCGAGCAGGAGGACGGCGCAGGTCGGGCTGCCTTGCTCGCAGTCGCGGATCGCCAGCTCGAGCGCGCAGGCGATCTTGGCGCCGGCGACCTCGCCGAGGCTGCCGCCCTGGAACGCGCTCTCGATCGCCGCGACCACCGCGGGGCGGCCGTCGACGCGCCCGCGCGCCACGACCGCGCCGTCGTCCTCCTGCGGCACGATCCCCTGCATGGCGAGCCAGGGCGAGTGGACGCGGTCGAAGGGGCCGACGAGCTCGCGGAACGTGCCCGCGTCGAGGACCGCCGTGGCGCGCGGGCGCGCGCCGAGCTCGATGAAGCTGCGGCGCGCGAGGAGGCGCTCGAGCGTGGCGGAGGCGCTCACGGCCGGCTCTCCTCCGCGGCCTGCTCGAGGCGGAGCATCACCATCCCGGGCGTCGCGCCGAAGTCGTTGATCTCGATGGTCGCGGCGCCCGCGAAGCGCGTGAAGAACCGGTCGAGGACGTTCTTCCAGACCTGGTCGTAGCCGTCCACGCTCGTGCGGATGGTCACGTGGGCCCGGCCGTCGTCCGACGGCTCGAGGAGGATCTCGAGGTCGCCCGAGCCGACGACGCCGACGTGCGCGCGCCGCGCGACGCGCTCGGTGGCCGGGTAGCTGAAGGCGTAGGCTTGCATGATCATCTCCGTGGGGAACGGCCGAGGCCGGGCTCCGAGAGGCGATCGAGGAACAGGACCGCGGCGAGACAGTCGGCGCTGCCTCCCGGCGAGGCGTTCCGCGCGAGGAGCGCCCCGTCGAGGCGGAGGAGCGCGCGCCGCCCGCGCGCGGTCGCGGCGCCGCCCTCGTCGAGCACCGCCCGCGCGCCCCGGCGCGCCGCCTCGAGCGCCGCCGGCCCCCCGCGGTGCAGCAAGCAGGTGTCCTCGAGCGAGCACATGACGGCGAGGAGCGCGTCGAGGCGTGCGCTCTCCTCCGGCACGCCGCGGCGCCGCGCGCCCCGCAGGGCCGGCAGGCCGATCGCCACCGCGTGCGGGAACCCGCTCGCCGCCTCGCCGCGCGCGCCGGCGACGCCGTAGCGCGCGCAGGCGCGCGCGCCGTTCGTCGCCTGGCCCGGGTCGAAGCGGTCCGGGTGCCGGGCGATCGCGGCGGAGCGCGCCGCGACCGCGGCCGGCGCGGAGCGCGACGGGTCGAGGGCGGCTCCGGCGACGAGCAGGCCGAGGCTCCAGATCGCGCCGCGGTGCGCGTTGCTGCCGCCCGTCGCGGCCAGCATCGCGCGCTCGCCCTCCCGGCCGATCGCGGCGAGGTCCTCGCGCAGCGCCTGGCTCGGGCGCTCCCCGGCGGCGCGCGCGGCGATCGCCGCGAACGTCCCGTGCAGCGCCCACGCCGAGCGCAGCATGGCCTCGAGGTCGAGGTCCGCGTGCGCGCCGCTGCCGCGCCGGTCCACGAGCCCCGGCTTCGGGGTGAGCTGCGCCTCGTCCACGAGGGCCGCCACCGCCTCGTCGGCGAGCCGCGCCGGCTCGGGCGGGCGCGGGCGCAGGGGGAAGGCGAGCGTCGGGGCGGGCATGGTCACCAGCTCCGGAACCGGCGCGGCGGCTCGTACAGCCCGCCGGACCACTCGACGAGGTCCTCGATGCTGCGCGCCGCGAGGAGCGATCGCTTCGCGTCGCCGCGGCGCACGCCGAGGTCCTCCGGAAAGGCGACCACGCCGCTGCGGCGCAGCGCCGCGGTGCGCGCCGGGTCGGCGCGGAGCCCCACCGGCGTCGCGCCGGCGATCGCCGCGAGCGCCGCCCGCCGCTCCTCCGTCCCGCCCGCCTTGTAGAGGTAGGCGATCCCTTCCTCGGTGACGACGTGCGTCACGTCGTCGCCGTAGATCATCACCGGGGCGATCGGCATGCGCGCCGACCTCCCGACCTGCACCGCGTCGAGCGAGTCGACGAGCACGGGCTGGCCGCCCTTCTGGAACGTCTCGGCGAGCTGCACGACGAGCTTGCGTCCCCTCACGATCTCGCCCTCGGCCGTGATGAGGCTGAGCCAGGCCGGCGTCGCGTGCCGCCGGCCCCTGGGATCGTGGCCCATGTTCGGCGCGCCGCCGAAGCCGGCGAGCCGCCCGAGCGTCACGGTGGAGGAGTTGGCGTCCCCGTCCATCTGGAGCGTCGAGCCGATGAAGAGGTCCACGCCGTACTGGCCGGCGAGCTGGCACAGGAGCCGGTTCGAGCGGAGGCTCCCGTCGTGGCCCGTGAAGAAGACGTCGGACCGCGCCCGGACGTACTCCTCCATCCCGACCTCGCTGCCGAAGCAGTGCACGCTCTCCACCCAGTCGCTCTCGATGGCAGGAATGAGGGTGGGGTGGGGGTTGAGCGCCCAGTTGCGGCAGATCTTGCCGCGCAGCCCGAGGGACTCCCCGTACGTCGGCAGCAGCAGCTCGATCGCAGCGGTGTCGAAGCCGATGCCGTGGTTGAGCGAGGTGACGCCGTGCCGCTCGTAGATGCCGCGGATCACCATCATCCCCATCAGCACCTGCAGCTCGTTGATGTGGCGGGGATCGCGCGTGAAGAGCGGCTCGACCACGAAGGGCCGGTCGGCGACCACGACGAAGTCGATCCACGATCCCGGGATGTCGACGCGCGGCAGCTCGTCCGCGAGCTCGTTCACCTGCGCGATCACGATCCCGTGGCGGAAGGCGGCGGCCTCGACCAGGGTCGGCGTCTCCTCGGTGTTCGGGCCGGTGTACAGGTTGCCGCTCGCGTCCGCCTTCTCCGCGCAGACGAGGGCGATCTGCGGCGTGAGATCGACGAACATCCGCGCGTAGAGCTCGATGTAGGTGTGGATCGCGCCGATCTCGAGCTTGCCGTCCTCGAGGAGCTGCGCGATCCGCAGGCTCTGGGGGCCCGCGTAGGAGAAGTCGATCCTGCGGGCGATGCCGCGCTCGAACAGGGCGAGGTGCTCGGGGCGGCTGACGCTCGAGACGAGCATGTGCAGGTCGTGCACCCTCGCCGCGTCCACCTGCGCGAGCGCCCGCGAGAGGAAGTCGGCCTGCTTCTGGTTGTTCCCCTCGAGCGCGACCCGATCGCGCGGCGCGACGAGCGCCTCGAGCGCCTCCACGATCCGGGCGCCGTCGAGGACCTTGCCGCGGGCGAGGGGAGCTGCGCGCGCGACGCGCGACGCCTTCTCGGCCTCGCGGGTGCGCCAGGAGCGCTCGGATGGGGCACCGGGCTGCAGGAGACGATGCTGCTCGCGCATGACTTGCATCGTGTATCTTGTATACAAACCGTCGGAGAGCGATGTCAACGGCCCACGCAATGTGTTCGCGCATTAATCGCGCCCCAAACGGAGCGTCGGGGCGACCCGCCGGCCAGGAACGCGGATTCGCCTCGCTTCCTTCGGGGGAGAGCCAGCGCTCGCGGCACGTCTCTGGATCGCCGCGCCGCGCGGATCCCGCCCGGCGCGGCTCGGCATGACAGGGCGGCGGAATCCGTGGTCTCTTCGCGCCCCATGAAGGACCTCTTCACGGCGTTCCTGATCGGCGCCGCCGCGGGAACGCTCGGAGGTCTCGCCGGCGTCGGGGGCGGGGTGGTGATGATCCCCTTGATGGTGGGCGTGCTCGGGATCACGCAGCACCAGGCCCACGGCACGAGCCTCGTCTCGCTCGTGTTCACCGGCGTGGCGGGCGCGATCACGTACTCGACGAACGGCCACGTGGACGTCGCCGCGGCGCTTTCGCTCGCCGTCCCCGCCGTCGCGACGGCGCGGTTCGGGGCGCGCTACGCGCACGCGCTGCCCGAGTGGCAGCTCAAGCGCTCCTTCGGGGCGTTCCTCGTCGTGGTGATCGCGCTGCTCGTGCTGAAGCCCTGGCTCATGGGCTTCTCCGTGCCCGCGCAGGGCGCCGGCAAGGTCGCCGTCCTCGCCGTCGCGGGCGCCGCGACCGGCTTCCTCTCCGGCATGATGGGGATCGGCGGCGGCAACGTGATGGTGCCCTCGATGGTGCTCCTCGCGGGCTTCCCGCAGGTGCTCGCGCAGGGGACCTCGCTGCTCGCGATGGTGCCTGCCGGCGCGGCCGGCGCCCACGAGCACTGGCGGCTCGGCAACGTGGTGCGCCGGCTCCTGCCCGGCCTCGTGCCGGGCATCCTCCTCGGCACCTGGCTCGGCAGCACCGTCGCGCTCCGGCTCGACGAGGGGACGCTGCGCGGCCTGTTCGTGGCGGTGGCGTCGTACAGCGCCGTGCGCTCGCTGCGCGCCCGCAGGCCCGCCCCGGCGGCGGCGCCGCTCGGCGTGCCCTGATCCCGGGCCGGGCGCCCGGCGCTCACGGCGACGGCGCGGCCCGCTCCGGCCGCCGCACGTGCGGCGGCAGCTGGAAGCGCATCGTCGCGATGGCGATGAACACCTCGCGCAGGAAGCAGACGAGCGCGGTGACGTAGGCCACCATCGCCGCGATGAACAGGAGCGCCATCGCGGTGCCGACCCGGGCGTCGAAGAGGTAGCCGAGGAAGGCGACGGCGATGAGCAGGCACACGAGGAGCGCGGCGGTCGTGCCCGCGCTGATCGCCCAGTGGATGAGCCGCACGCGCCCCTCGATCATCCCGAGCTCCTGGATCGAGCGCTCGCGCGTGCCGCTCTCCTCGTCGCGCAGCCGCGCCTCCACCCGGCGGGCCCGATCCACGATGCGCGAGAGGCGCGTCGTGAGGACCGAGAGCGTGGTCCCGAGCGCCGTGAGCAGGAACACCGGCGCGACGGCGAGCTGGATCGTGTGGGTGATGCCCTGCAGGAGGTTGTCCGTCATGGGGCGAGGGTAGCTTCCGCTCCCTCGGCGCTCCACTTCGCGGCGGCCGCGCTCCCCGCCCGCCAGGCGCCAGCAGGCGCCCGGGCGAGCCCCTGCCCGGCTCGCTCTCGCCGCGCGGCCGCCCGCGTGCTAGATACGCAGGCCCTCGCAAGGAGCGTCCCCTTTGGTCACCGCGCTGTTCCCCGCCCTGGTCGTCACCGGGGCGGTGGTCGTGGCTGCCGTCCGTTACCGCAACCGCCGTCGCCTCTCGAAGATGAGGCTCTCCGGGGGCCGCAAGGCCCTCGTGCTCTACCTGGCCGACCGCGGGCGGTAAGGCCGCCCCCCCTCCGTCCCCCGCCGCGGGCGTGGAGCGCTCTTGGGGGCGTTCCGGCGCTTTCGTTTGCGCCCGGCCGCCCGCAGCGCAAGGTTGCCGGAATGACCGAGGGAGCCCAGCCCGGCGCGCCCCGACCGGGCACCGCCGAGCGCGAGGTCGTCGCCGACCGCGAGCCGCGCCTCGAGGCGCGCGCCCGCGTGCTCGTCGTGGAGGACGAGCACGAGCTGCGCGAGCTCATCGCGCGCTGGCTCGAGACGAAGGGCTACTTCGTCGTCGAGGCGGCGGACGGCAAGGACGCGGTGGACCTGCTCGAGGCGGGGCTCGAGCCCGACGTGATCCTCCTCGACCTCTCGCTGCCCCGCATGGACGGTGCGTCCTTCCTCGCGTGGATGCGCGAGCAGCCGAAGCACGCCCACCGGCGGGTGATCGTCGCGAGCGCCTACCTCGACGACCTTCCGCACGTGGACGCGGACCGGACGTTCGCCAAGCCGTTCCGTCCCGAGCGGCTCGCCGCCGAGCTCGAGCGGCTCACCTCGGACTGACGCGCAACCGCCGCGCCGGGCGACCGTCAGGCGAGGTTGTGGAACACGCGCTGCACGTCGTCGTCCTGCTCGAGGGCGTCCACGAGGGCGAGGACCTCCTTCGCCTGCTCCTCGGGGAGCTCCACCGGCGTCTGCGCGACGTACTCGGACTCGGCGGAGAGGACGGGCAGCTTGCGCTCCTCGAGCGCCGCCTGCATCTGCCCGAAGCTCGCGAAGGCGCAGCGGATGACGAGCTGCTTCTCGCCCTTCTCGCCGGTGCCCTCGCCCATCTCCTCGAGGCCGTGGTCGATGAGGTCGAGCTCGAGCGCGTCCTGGTCGATGCCCTCGGGCGCGAGGCGGAAGACCCCCATCTTCTGGAACTGGAAGGCGACGCTGCCGGTCGTGCCGAGGTTCCCGCCGTGGTCCTTGAAGTGCATCCGCACGTTGGCGACGGTGCGGACCACGTTGTCGGTGGCGGTCTCGACCACCACGGCGACGCCGTGCGACGCGTACCCCTCGTAGAGGACCACCTCGTACGCCTGCTGGTCCTGGCCGCTCGCCCGCTTGATGGCGGCCTCGACCTTGTCCTTGGGCATGTTCGCGCCGCGCGCGTTCTGGATCGCGCGCCGCAGCGCCGCGTTCGTGTCGGAGCTCGGGCCGCCCGTCTTCACGGCGATCGCGATGTCCTTCGCGATGCGGGTGAAGACCTTCGCCATCCGGTTCCACCGGGCGAACATGGTGGCCTTGCGCGTCTCGAAGATGCGTCCCATGGAGTCCTCTCTCGCGGCTCCCGCCCGGAACCCGCAGCGGGCGGATATCGCACGAGGGCGGATCCGCGCAAGTGCCGAGAGCGGCCCGTCAGGCGCCGTTCGCGGCGGACTCGTCCCGCCCCGTGGCCGAGGCGGCGGCGAACACGATGACGTACGCGAACAGCGTGACGGGCAGGGCGATGGCGAGCTCGGCCGCGGCGGAGGCGAAGCGGCTGTGGTCGGGGGCCGCTCCGGTCCAGCGGAGGGCGAGGTGGAAGCCCTCCCGCAAAGCCGCCGCGCCCCCGGCGTACACGCCGACGAGCACCCAGGAGCGGAGCCGCCAGCCCACCATGAGGACCGCCACGAGCTCGGGCGCGTAGAGCGCGGCCCACACCCACGGCGGCGCGCCGCCGCCGTTCGCGAGCGACGGGAGCAGGATCCCCCGGCGGATGACGAAGTGGGAGAGGGCGAACGTGCCGAGGAGGGAGGTCGCCATCAGGGCGAACCACGGCAGCTCGCGCCGCACGACGGGCAGGATCTGGACGGTGCGCTGCGGCATCCGGCCGCAGTTCACCATGGGGCGGGCCGTGCGGCAACCCGTCACCCCCACGTTACGACGAAGGAGGGAGGCAGCGGGCGACCGCTGGCCAGAAGGGCGAGACTCCGGAGGAAATCTCGGATAGAAGGCGCCCCGCGATGAGCGCTCACGAGATCGCCCGGCGCCGGACCTTCGCCATCATCTCCCATCCGGACGCGGGCAAGACGACCCTGACGGAGAAGCTCCTGCTCTACGGCGGGGTCATCCAGCTCGCCGGCGCGGTGAAGGCGAAGCGCGGCCGCGCGAGCGCGGTCTCCGACTGGATGGAGATGGAGCGGGAGCGCGGCATCTCCATCACGACGAGCGTGCTGCAGTTCCCCTACCGCGGCTTCCAGCTGAACCTGCTCGACACCCCCGGCCACGCCGACTTCAGCGAGGACACCTACCGCACCCTCCACGCGGTCGACGGCGCGGTGATGCTCCTCGACTCGGCGAAGGGCGTCGAGGCGCAGACGCGCAAGCTCTTCCGCGTCTGCCGGCAGCGGTCGATCCCGATCTTCACCTTCGTGAACAAGATGGACCGGGCCGGGCGCGATCCGTTCGAGCTCGTCGGCGAGGTCGAGAGCGTCCTCGGCATCGGCGTGTTCCCGGTCACCTGGCCGGTGTTCCGCGACGGCACCTTCCGCGGCGTGTACCACCGCCTCGCGCGGCGCGTGTACGTCTTCGACGCGGGCCACGCCGGCTCGTCCGCGGGCGTGGGCGCCGAGCGCCCGCCCGTCGAGGTGACGGGGATCGACGACCCCGCGGTGCGGGAGGCGCTCGACGCGACCGGCTACGATCGCCTGCGCCACGACGCGGAGCTGCTCGAGGCCGCCGGCGACGAGTTCGACCGGGAGCGCTTCCTCGCGGGCAGCCTCTCCCCGATGTTCTTCGGGAGCGCCATCAACAACTTCGGGCTCGAGGCGTTCCTCGAGACCTTCTGCGAGCTCATGCCCCCGCCGCGGCCCCGCGCCTCGGACCAGGGGCCCATCCCGCCCACCCGGGAGGAGTTCAGCGGGTTCGTCTTCAAGATCCAGGCGAACATGGACAAGGCGCACCGCGACCGCGTGGCGTTCCTGCGCATCTGCTCCGGCCGGCTGAGCCGCGGCATGAAGGTCCACCACGTGCGCACCGGGCGCGAGGTCCGGCTGGCGAACCCGACGCAGTTCATGGCGCGCGAGCGGAGCGTCGTGGACGACGGCTTCCCGGGCGACGTGGTGGGCGTGCACGACACGGGCACCCTCGAGATCGGCGACACCCTCACCGGCGGGTCGGAGTTCTCCTACGAGCCGATCCCGAGCTTCGCGCCCGAGCACTTCCTGCGGCTCGCCCTCGTCGACCCCCTGCGCCGCAAGCAGTTCGCCCGCGGCATCGAGCAGCTCGCGCAGGAGGGCACCGTCCAGCTGTACCGGCCGCCGGCGGGCCGCGCGGGCGACCTCGTGCTCGGCGCGCTCGGCCAGCTGCAGTTCGAGGTGGTGAAGTACCGGCTCGAGGCCGAGTACGGCGTCGAGGTGCGGCTCGAGGCGGTCCCCTACCAGCTCGCGCGCTGGGTCTCCCGCGCCGACGGCGCGCCGCTCGACCTCGACGACCTCTCCGCCGCGGTGGAGGGGCTGGTCGTGCTCGACGTGCGCGACCGCGCCGTCGTCCTCTTCGACCGCGAGTGGGCGCTGCGCACCGCCGAGCGGTTCCACCCCGAGCTCTCGTTCGCCGAGACCGCCACGGGCGTGGTCGTGCGCGCGGCCTGAGCGACGGCTCGAGGTTCGCGTCGCCTCCGGCGGCATCGCGTCTAGACGAGCAGCCGCTCGATCTCGTCCGGGCTGGGGGGCTTCGCGAGGTGCCGCTCGAAGCCGGCGTCCGCGGCGCGCCGGACGTCCTCGGGCAGCGCGTAGCCACTCACCGCCACGAGGCGCGAGGCGGCGCCCTGGCTCCGCAGGACGCGGGCGACCTCGTACCCGCTCATCCCGGGGAGCCCGAGGTCGCAGAGCACCACGTCGGGCGGGCGGGTCCGCGCCAGGGCGAGCGCGGAGGGGCCGTCGTACGCCACCTCCGCCTCGTGGCCGAACAGCTCCACGAGCTCGGCGAGCGAGTCGGCCGCGTCGTGGTTGTCGTCCACGACGAGCACGCGCAGGCCCCGCCGCGTCGACGCGGGCCGCGCCGGCCGATCGTCGCCGCGCGGCGCCGCGACGAGCGGCAGGCGGACCACCATCTCGGTGCCGGTCCCCGGCCCCCCGCTCGACCCCGTGACCGACCCGCCGTGCGCCTCGGCGAGGCCCTTCACGAGGGCGAGGCCGAGGCCGAGGCCGCCGCCGGTCCGCGCGAACGTCTGCTCGCCCTGCGCGAAGGGCTCGAACATCGCCGCGATGCGGGCGGGCTCGATCCCCGCGCCCGTGTCGCGCACGCGCAGCTCGGCGGCGTCTCCCTGACGGCCCACGGAGAGCGTCACCTCGCCGCCCCGCGGCGTGAACCGGGCGGCGTTCTGGAGCAGGTTCCCGGCGATCTGGGCGATCCGCGTCGCGTCGCCGTCGACCCAGAGCGGCCCGCCGCCCACCGCGACGCGCAGCGCCGTGCCGTGCTCCTCGAAGAGCGGGCGGTGGTCCTCCCCCGCCCGGCGGACGATCTCGGCGAGCTCCACCCGCTCCCGGCGAAGCTGCACCTTCCCGCGGGAGATGCGGGTCAGGTCGAGGAGGTCGTCGACGATCCGCGTGAGGTGCTCGGTCTGGCGCCGCACGACCTTCCCGGCCCGGGCCGCGACCTCGCTGCCGGGGGCCGCCCGCTCGAGCACGTGCAGGCTGGCGCGGATCGGGGCGAGCGGGTTGCGCAGCTCGTGGGAGAGGACGCCGAGGAACTCGGTCTTGCGCTGGTCGGCCTCGCTCACGGCCTCGTGCAGGCGCTTCAGCTCGTCGACGTCGGTGGTCGTCCCGAACCAGCGCACGACCCCGCCGTTCGCCCCCCGGAGCGGCAGCCCGCGCGCGAGCTGCCAGCGGTAGACGCCGTCGTGGCGCCGCAGCCGGTACTCGATCTCGAACGGCTCCCCGGTGCAGACGCAGGCCTCCCAGCGCGCGCGCGCGCCGGCCACGTCGTCGGGGTGCAGGGCGCTCCACGCGCTCGCCAGCGCGTCCTCCCCGGACGCGCCGGTGTACGCGAGCCAGCGCGAGTTCAGGTATTCGAGGCGGCCCTCCGCGTCGGCGGTCCAGACCATCTGCGGCATCGCCTCGGCGAGGACCCGGAAGCGCGCCTCGCTCTCGCGCAGCACCTCGTCGAGGCGCCGCCGCTCCGTCACGTCGGTGAAGAGGACCGCGAACCGGCCCGGCGACGGCCGGTAGCCGAACACCTCGAAGTGCCGGTCGAGGTCGCGGTCCCACCGCTCGAAGCGGACGGGCTCGCCGGTCGCGACGACGCGCCCCAGGGCCGCCACCGCGTCCGGGTCCACGTGGGGCAGCACCTCCGTGAGGGCGCGCCCGCGCACCGCCTCGCGGCGCAGCCCGGTCTGGCGCTCGCCGGCCTCGTTCATCTCGAGGATCCGGAAGTCGCGCGGCGCCCCCGCCTCGTCCGGGATCGCCTCGCCGAGCGCGAAGCCCTCGGTCATGTTGGTGAAGAGGGTGCGGTAGCGCTCCTCGCTCTCCTGCAGCGCCTCCTGGCGCGCCCGCACGAACTCGGTGACCGAGCCGGCGAGCGCGTCGAAGACGACGTCGCCCAAGACCGCGAAGTCGCGCGGCGAGATGGGCGTGCCCGTCTCCTGCGCGACCTCGGCGATCACCGAGCACAGCAGGCCGTACTCCCGGACGATCTGCTCCAGGTCCGAGCCGGCCCGCTCTCGCTGCTCGCCGTGATCGCCGCCCCGGCGCGCGGCGCCCGCGACGGCGCGCCCGGCGCGCATCGACTCCGCCAGCGAGCGCAGCAGGGCCGGCAGGTGGTCGACGAGCTGCGCGCCCCGCAGGTGCGCGCCCGGCCCGGCGCTCGCCCGCCCGCACCAGCGCCGCACGATCTCCTCGGCGTGGCGCTCCATGAGGTCGGCCAGCGGATTGCGCGCCGCATTCACACCAGTTATCTGCGCACGAGGACCGCCCGGGGCCGCCGGCGAGCGACCGGGCGCCTCGCCGCGGCGCCGGCGGGCGCTCACGCTCCGCGCCCGTCGTGCGCACGCTTCGAGGACGGGCTCACCGCGGGGCCCGACCGATGCCGCGCCTCCTCATCGTCTCGAACCGGCTCCCCGTCACCGTCCGCCCCGCCGCGGGCGGCGGCGTGGAGGCGGTCCGCAGCAGCGGCGGGCTCGCCACCGGGATGCGCGGCCCCCACGAGCGGCTCGGCGGGCTCTGGATCGGCTGGCCCGGGGAGCTCGCCGACGTGTCCGCCGGCGCGCGCGCCGAGGTGGACCGTCGCCTCGAGGCGCTGCGCCTCGTCCCGGTGCCGCTCTCCGCGGACGAGGTGGCGCGCTACTACGAAGGCTACTCGAACGGCGTGCTGTGGCCGCTCTTCCACTACGCCATCGCCCGCCTGCCGGCGGAGGTCCGCGACTTCGACGCGTACGAGGCGGTGAACGCGCGCTTCGCCGACGCGGTCGCGGCGCGCTGGCAGCCCGGCGACCTCGTCTGGATCCACGACTACCAGCTCATGCTGGTGCCGCGGATGCTCCGGGAGCGGATCCCCGAGGCGCGCATCGGCTTCTTCCTCCACATCCCGTTCCCCTCCTCCGAGATCTTCCGGATCCTGCCGCAGCGCGAGCGCGTCCTCGAGGGGATCCTCGGCGCGGACCTCGTCGGCTTCCACGCGCCGCCGTTCCTGCGCCACTTCGCGTCGGCCGCCCTGCGCCTCGCCGGCGCGGCCACCGAGGTGGACCGCCTCCGCTGGCAGGGGCGGGAGGTCTCGGTGGGCGTGTTCCCGATGGGCGTCGACGCCGGCCACCTCGGCGAGGTGGCGGCCTCGACGGAGGTGGAGGCGCTCGTCCGGTCCCACCGGGCCCAGGGCATGCGCCTCCTCGTCGGCGTGGACCGCCTCGACTACACGAAGGGCATCTCGCGGCGCCTCCTCGCCTACGAGGCGCTGCTGCGCGCGCACCCCGAGCTCCACGAGCGCGTCAAGCTCGTGCAGGTGGCGGTCCCCTCGCGCGAGAACGTCGACGCCTACCGCGAGCTGCGCGAGGAGGTCGACGCCCTCGTCGGCCGGATCCACGGCGAGCACGCGACGGCGAGCTGGTCGCCCATTTACTACCTGCACCGCGGCCTCTCGGAGCCCGAGATCGTCGCGCTCTACCGGGCGGCGGACGCCGTGGTGGTCACCCCGCTCCGCGACGGCATGAACCTCGTGGCGAAGGAGTTCGTCGCCTCGCGCGTGGACGGGGACGGCGTCCTCGTCCTGTCCGAGTTCGCCGGCGCCGCGCAGGAGCTCTCCGAGGCGCTCCTCGTGAACCCCTACGACGTCGAGCGCACCGGGGAGGCGCTGCACCGCGCGCTCGAGATGCCCGAGGAAGAGCGGCGCACCCGGATGGCCGTGCTGCGCCAGCGGGTCCTCGCCTGGGACGTGCACGGCTGGGCGCGGGCGTTCGTGGCCCGGCTCGAGCGGGCCGGGGGGACGGCCGAGGCGCGCGGCGCCGTGTCGGCGCCGGGGGAGCTCCGCGCCGTGGTGGAGCGGGCGGCGGCGGCGGCCCGGCTCGTGCTGCTCCTCGACTACGACGGCACGCTCGTGCCGTTCGCGCCGACGCCGGACCTCGCGGTGCCGGACGCCGCGCTGCTCGTCCTGCTGCGGCGGCTCTCGGCGCTGCACGCCACGGAGGTGCACGTCGTGAGCGGGCGCAAGCGCGACACCCTCGGGCGCTGGCTCGGGGCGCTGCCCCTGTGGCTCCACGCCGAGCACGGGCTCTGGTCGCGCGCGCCCGCGGGCGCGTGGCAGGCGGTGGAGATCGCGGGCGGCATGGAGTGGCGCGAGCCGGTCCGGGCCATCCTGCGCGACTTCGCCGAGCGCACGCCCGGCTCGCTGGTCGAGGAGAAGACCGCCGGGTTCGCGTGGCACTACCGCGCCGCGGATCCGGAGTACGGCGCGGCGCAGGCGAAGGAGCTCTCGCTGCACCTCGCGACCGTCCTCGGGAACGCGCCGGTCGAGCTCCTGCAGGGCGATCGCGTCCTCGAGCTCCGTCCCCACGGCGTCGACAAGGGGCTCGTCGCGGCGCAGGCCGCCCGCCGCGCGCCGCCGGACGCGCTCCTCCTCGCCATGGGCGACGACCGGACGGACGAGGACCTCTTCGCGGCGCTGCCCGCGGGCGCGATCGCCCTCCACGTCGGCCCGTCGCCGAGCCGCGCGCCCGGACGCCTCGCGGACGTCCGCTCGGCGCGGGCGTTCCTCGCCGCGGTGGCGGAGGCGCGCGGCGCGCGGGTCGCCGCCGCCGGGCCGGACGCCGCGGCGCCGGCGTGACGCGGGCTCACGCCTCGCCGGCGAGCGCCGCCCGCATCCCCTCCGCCGCGCGCTCCATCGCCTCCGCGGCCCGCCCGAGGCGGAACGGCCCGAGCCGGGGCAGCCCGTCGATCGCGACGGCCCGCAGCGAGGGCAGCGCGGGGACGCGGAGCGCGGGGCTGCCCCGGCGCCGCCAGGGCGATCGCGACGTGAGGTGGTGGTAGAGCACCCGCTCCCCGCCGCGCAGCGCGGCGAGCCCGTGCCGGTCGAGGACGCCGCCGTCGAGGTAGGCGCGCCGTCCGATGCGCACCGGCTGGAAGAGGAGGGGCGCGGCGCACGAGGCGTGGATCGCCGGCGCCAGCGCGCCGGCCTCGAGCACCGCGGTGCGGCGGGCGAGGAGGTCGAACGCGGAGACCGCGAGCGGCCGCGGGCACGCCTCGAACGTGCCGACCGGCAGGAGCGCCTCGAGCCGCGCGCGGAAGAGGGCGCCGCGCAGGAGGCCGAGTCCGGGCCTCGGGTCCCAGAAGTGCTCGCGGCGCAGCGCGAGCAGCTCCTCGCGGAGCCGCGCCGCCGGGAGCCCCGCCGCCCACAGCCCCCCGGAGAGGGCGCCGGCGCTCGAGCCCACCACGCGGGCGGGCGCGAGCCGCTCCTCCTCGAGGACGGCCAGCACCCCGGCGTGGGCGAAGAACCCGAAGAACCCCGAGGAGAGCCCGAGCGTGAAGGGCCCCTCGGCGAGCCACTCGCGGAGCGTCGGCACGGGCGGGGAGTATCGCCGCGCGAGGGCGGAGACGCCAGGGGAGGCGGGGCGGCGGGGGAGCGCCCGCCGAGGGCGCAGCCACGCCTTCAGCCCCCGGCGCCCGTGACCACGTTGCCGGCATGAGGGCGCTCAGCTACCGCGGGCCGTCGCACGTCGCCGTCGAGGAGAAGCCGGACCCGCGCATCGAGCACCCGCAGGACGCCATCCTGAAGGTGACCTGCGCCGCCATCTGCGGCTCGGATCTGCACCTGCTGCACGGCCTCGTCCCCGACACCCGCATCGGCTCGACCTTCGGCCACGAGATCGTGGGGATCGTGGAGGAGGTCGGGCCGCACGCCGCCGGCGTCTCGCCGGGCGACCGGCTCATGGTGCCCTTCAACATCTCCTGCGGCGGCTGCTACTACTGCCAGCGCGGCCTCACCGCCTGCTGCGAGAGCACCAACCCCTCGAGCGACGTCGCCTGCGGCGTGTACGGCTACTCCCACACCACCGGGGGCTACGACGGCGGCCAGGCCGAGTACGTCCGCGTGCCGTTCGCCGGGGTCGGCCCGATGAGGGTCCCGGACGACATGACCGACGAGGACGTGATCGCCCTCACCGACGCGCTCCCCACCGGCTACCAGGCCGCCGAGATGTGCGGCCTGCAGGGCGGCGAGACGGTGGCGGTGTTCGGCGCCGGGCCGGTCGGGCTCTTCGCCATGCGCTCGGCGTGGATCCTCGGCGCGGGGCGCGTCGTGGCGGTGGACAAGGTCCCCTACCGGCTCGAGTTCGCGCGGCGCTGGGCGGGGGCGGAGACCCTGAACTTCGACGAGGTGGACGTCGTCGCCGCCATGAAGGACCTGACCGAGGGGCGCGGCGCCGACGCCTGCATCGACGCGGTGGGCTGCGAGGCGGCGGGCTCGCCGATGCAGCGGGCCGCGGGCGTGCACGCGAAGGCGGTGGCGGGCTCGGCGGCCGCGCTGAACGCGTGCTTCCACGCCACGAAGAAGGGGGGCACCGTCTCGGTGGTGGGGGTCTACGGGCCGCCCTTCAACCTCGTCGACTTCGGCACCGCGATGAACAAGTGCCAGACCATCCGCACCGGCCAGTGCAGCGTCAGGCGCTACATGCCCCGCCTGCTCGAGCACGTCCGGGCCGGACGCATCGACGCGCGCGCCCTCATCACGCACCGCTACCCGCTCGAGCGCGCGTCGGAGGCCTACCACACGTTCGCGCGCAAGAAGGACGGGTGCATCAAGCCCGTCCTGCTGCCGCACCGCACGCTTCACTAGGCAAGGCGCGAGGAGCCGCCATGGACGAGACCACGACGCAGCGCCCGGGCCGGCCGCCCCCTGCAGTGGAGGCGGGGCGGGGAATGGATCGCGACCCGGCGCGCCGCCCGGGCGTCCCCCGGATGCACGCGCCGCGCCCGCTGCCCAACACGCTGTTCCCGCCGGAGCGGCAGCTCAGCCGCGTGAAGGTCCTCGCGCACGGCGGTCGCCGCGGGCGGCTCCCGCCGGTGTTCGGCACCGCGGTCCCGCCCCGGGGGCTCTCGGGCCTCGTGCGCAGGACGGCGTACCGCTACCCGGACCACCTCGTGCGCCACTGGACGCTGCTGCTCCTCGCGGACCGCGTGGACCTCTGGGAGCACCGGACGGCCCGGGCGCTCCGCGCGGCGGCGCCGGTCGTGGGCCTCGTGGCGCTGGGGCTGGCGGTGCGGGCGCTCGGGCGCCGGCGCTGAGCGGCCTTCCGTGATTCGGAGAGAGGTCCGCAGGGTGGGGGCCCCGCGCGACAGCGCGGGGGAGGGGCGCAGCCCTCGGGATTCGTCACGACTTCGGCCTCCCCCTGCTGCGGGTGCGTCTCCGCCGAATGAGCGTCATCGAGCTGGCTTCAGACGAAGGACAAGAGTAGCGAACCGTCCCGCGTGCCGGAACCGGACCGGCACGATCGGCTCACGAGAAGCCAGTTGACGAAGCGCGCACGGCGCGGACCCGGCGGCGCGTGCCGAGACTGCGGCGTCACCGGCGGCGCGTCACGCCGGTCGGAGAGCCTGTCCACGCGAGCTGCCGCCGCGCACGGACGAGCAATCACTAATCGTGAATGACTCGAATCGGCGAACCCAACGGATCGCGGCCCGTTCTTGACAGGGTTCTCGCCCGAAGCCGGATCCCGCGGCCAAGGCGTGCACGGAAGGCCCGCGTCGACGCGCAGCGGGCCGTCCTGTGATGCGGTCGCCCGTCGAGGGCGCGGACCGCCCGTTCCCCGCGTTCGCGCTTCACCGCCCGTCCTCGTGCGTCTCCGGAGGGCTCGAAAACGCATGCGACACTCTCCTCCGCCATGAACACGAACGCACGAGAGCTCTCCTCCCGCCTCGCCGACCTGCTCCGCGCCGAACAGGGGGCGATGGCCGATTTTCTTCTCGCGCTCGCGGACTTCGACCGCAGGCGCCATTGGATCGACCTCGGCTACGCGAGCCTCTTCGCCTACCTCCACCGCGAGCTCGGCCTCTCGCGGAGCGCCGCGCACTACCGGAAGACTGCGGTCGAGCTCATCCAGCGGTTTCCCCCGGTGGAGGTGGCCTTCCGGTCGGGCCGGCTCTGCCTCACCACCTCGTTCGAGCTCGCCCGCGTGCTCACCCCGCAGAACCTCGATGACGTCCTTCCCCGGTTCTTCGGGCTGTCGCGGCGGGAGGCGATGGAGGTCGCCGCCTCGATCCTGCCCGCCGAGGTCGTTCCCGAGCGCACGGTCGTGACGCCCGTACGCGAGCCGGCCCCCTCGGCGATGGTCCTCGTGCCGGAGGCGAGCGAGGCCACCCCGGCAGCCCCGGTCGCCGCCGCCCCGTCGCCGGACGCGCAGTGCCTACCGGTAGGCACCTCCAGCCCCATTCCGGTGCCCGCGCCGCGTCCGGTCGAACCGCCCGCCCGGGCCGAGGTCCAGCCGCTG
This sequence comes from uncultured delta proteobacterium, assembly GCA_963737085.1. Lineage (GTDB taxonomy): Bacteria > Myxococcota > Myxococcia > Myxococcales > Anaeromyxobacteraceae > Anaeromyxobacter. Next base: position 421,870 of record CAVTRR010000007.1, on the reverse strand, counting down.
ACCGCCGAGCGGAGCCGGATCCACGTCACGGTCGACCGCGGCTTCCACGCGAGGCTCGAGGAGGCGCGTGACGCCCTGTCGCACGCGCACCCGAACGCGAGCGACGGGGACATCCTGGAGCTCGCCCTCGAGGCGCTGCTCGAGCGCGCGGCGAAGCGAAAGGGGCTCGGCACGCGGCGGCCGAGGACGCCGCGTCCCTCCAGGCGCGAGCACGTCCCGGCGCACGTCCTCGCGGCCGCGCTCGAGCGCGCCGGCCACTGCTGCGAGTGGAGGCTCGCCTCGGGCGGCGTGTGCGGCTCGCGACGCCGGCTCCAGCCGGATCACATCCAGCCGCTCGCGATCGGCGGGACCTCGGACCTCGTGAACATCCGGATCCTCTGCGCGTTCCACAACCTCCTCGCCGCGCGAGAGGTGTTCGGCGACGAGTGGATGGATCAGTTCACCCCGAACCCTCGCGCGGACGCCGCCCGCCGAGCGGGGATGGGGAGCGCGGTGGGCTCGGCACCGCCGCTCGGATGAAGCGGTCGCGAAAGCGAGCTCGCGCGACCCCCGCTCCCGCTCGCGAGGTGCGCCGCCGACCCTCGCTTCACGCGCCGCCGCGGCGGCATCCGTCCGAGCCCCCAAGCCCGAGCCCGTCGACGTGCGGCGTGTCGCCGTCTGGCTTCTTGCAAGCCGATCGAGGGGTGACGGTTCCGGTCGTCGCAAGCGGTCCGGGCTTCGCCTCGTCTCGAGCAGCTCCGGAGCCGTCCGCCCGGAGAAGACGGCCGCTCGCGTCGGAACGCATGCCGGGTTGTGTTGAATCATGAGGGCGTAGCCCTCGCTCCGCCGACGCGCGGGGGTGCAACCCCCGTTCAGAGGCTCGAGAGATCCACGACGAAGCGGTAGCGCACGTCGTTCCGCAGCATGCGCTCGTAGGCCTCGTTGATCTTCTGGATGGGGATGACCTCGACGTCGGAGATGATCCGGTGCGCCGCGCAGAAGTCGAGCATCTCCTGCGTCTCGGCGATGCCGCCGATGAGCGAGCCGGTGAGGCTCCGGTTCCCGCCGATGAGCGAGAAGGCGTGCACGGGGGCGGCCTCCGGGGGCACGCCGACGAGCACCAGCGTCCCGCCCACGCGGAGCGCGGCGAGGTAGGCGTTGAGATCGTGCGGCGCGGAGACGGTGTCGATGATCACGTCGAAGCGGCCGGCGAGCTTCTTGAGCGTGTCCCGGTCCGAGGTGAGCGCGAAGGCGTGCGCGCCGAGGCGGCGGGCGTCGGCCTCCTTCGAGGGGGAGGTCGAGAGCATCGTGACCTCGGCGCCCATCGCGGCCGCGAGCTTCACCGCCATGTGGCCGAGGCCGCCGAGCCCGACGACCCCGACGCGGTCGCCGTTCTTCACCTTCGTGCGGCGGAGCGGCGAGTAGGTCGTGATGCCGGCGCAGAGGAGCGGCGCGGCGCCGGCGAGATCGAGGCCCTCCGGGATCCGGAGCGCGAAGTCCTCGTCGACGACGATCTGCTTCGAGTAGCCGCCCCAGGTCGGCGTCTTCCGGTCCATCTCGGTGCCGTTGTAGGTCATCGCCGCGCCGCGCGCGCAGAACTGCTCGAGGTCGCGCCGGCAGCTGTCACAGGTGCGGCAGGAGTCGACCATGCAGCCGACCCCGGCGAGCTCGCCGGCGCGCAGCTTGCGGACCGCCTTGCCCACCTTCGCCACGCGCCCGACGATCTCGTGGCCGGGCACCATCGGGAACAGCGCGCCGCCCCACTCGTCGCGCGCCTGGTGGATGTCGGAGTGGCAGACGCCGCAGAACGCGATGTCGATCACCACGTCGCGGTCGCCCGGCTCGCGGCGCTCGATCTGGAACGGGGCGAGCGGCGCCTTCGCGGCGGGCGCGGCCCAGGCCTTGACGGTCGGCATGTCTTCTCCTCGTGACGGTGAGAGCGACGACCTCTTAAGGGCGGATCGGCGCGGCGCGCAAGCGGGAGTTCGGGGGGGCGGCGCTGGGCACGAGCCCGCCTCGCGCGGTATGGGAGCGCCATGCCGGACGGAAGCGACGACCCGACGCGGCGGATCGACGCCGCGGAGCTCGCAGCGGCGCTGCGCGTCCTCGCGCGCGTCGCGGAGGATCGCACGATCCTCGCGGGCGTCGACGAGGAGGCGCGAAGGACGCTCCAGCGCCTCGCCGGAGAGGTCGCGCGCCCCGATCTCAAGATGCGCAAGAAGCTCCAGAAGGCGCTCCTCCGGCAGGAGCACGCGGACCGCAAGGCGCGCGACGAGGCGCTGCGCCAGGACACCGGCATCCAGCGGCTCCGCGCCGTCCCGGTGTTCGCGACGCCGCTCCCGCCCCTGCCGCGGCCGGGGACCGACGCGGCGGCGTGGTGGCCGAGGCTGCCGACCCCGACCCCGACCGCGACTTCGACCTCGACCTCGACCCGACCGCGACCCCGACCCCGACCCCGACCCCGACCCCGACCCCGACCGCGACCCCGACCGCGACCGCGACCCCGACCCCGACCCCGACCCCGGACGTCCCCGAGCTGGGTGCGCCGCGCAAGTGCTACGTCTGCAAGGCGCCGTACCGCCGTCTCCACCCGTTCTACGACCAGCTCTGCCCGGCCTGCGGCGACGAGAACCTCGCGCACCGGACCGCGACCGCCGACCTGCGCGGGCGCGTGGCGCTCGTCACGGGGGCGCGGGTGAAGATCGGCTACCAGGCGGCCATCCTGCTCCTGCGCGCGGGCTGCCGCGTGGTGGCGCTGACGCGCTTCCCCCGCGACGCCGCGGCGCGCTACGCCCGAGAGCCCGACTTCGGCGACTGGAACGGCCGGCTCTCGATCTACGGGGTGGACCTCCGCCACACGCCGAGCGTCGAGCTGCTCTGCCAGCGGCTGGATGGGACGCTGCCTCGCCTCGACTTCCAGCTCCACAACGCCTGCCAGACCGTGCGGCGCCCGCCGGGCTTCTACGCCCACCTCGTCGAGGCCGAGCAGGGATCCCTCGGCACGGTGCCCGCCGCGCAACGCCCGCTCCTCGAGGGCTACGAGGAGCTCAAGGCCGCCCTCGCCGGCCACCACCCGGCGGCGGGCGTGACGAGCCCCGCGCTGCTCTCGCAGGCCTCGACCGACGCCGACCTGCTGCTCCCGGGCAAGAGCGCCCTCGACCTCTTCCCGCGCGGCGTGCTCGACCAGGACCTGCAGCAGGTGGACCTGCGGGCGCACAACTCCTGGCGGCTCGCGCTGCACGAGGTGCCGACGCTCGAGCTCCTCGAGGTGCTCCTCGTGAACGCCACGGCGCCGTTCGTCATGACCGGCCGCCTCAAGCCGCTCATGCTCCGCGCCCGCGAGGCGCCGCCGGGCACCGCGACGAGCGGCGACCCCGCGAAGCACGTCGTGCTCGTCTCCGCGATGGAGGGGCAGTTCTACCGCGAGCACAAGACCGACAGGCACCCCCACACCAACATGGCGAAGGCGGCGCTCAACATGCTCGTCCGCACGAGCGCGCCGGACTACGCGCGGGACGGGATCCACCTGAACGCGGTCGACACGGGGTGGGTGACGGACGAGGACCCCGCCCACCTCGCCGCGCGCAAGACGGAGGAGCACGCCTTCTCGCCGCCCCTCGACATCGTGGACGGCGCGGCCCGGATCGTGGCCCCCATCGTCGACGGGTTCCGCACAGGAAGGCACGCGGCCGGCCATTTCTTCAAGGATTACCGGCCCACCCCCTGGTGAGGCGCCGGCCCGCGCCGGCCGGGCAGATCCCTTCCGGCCGCCGTCCGTTCGCATGGGGGAAAGGAGCTTCTCCATGCGCCTCGCCCCCCTCGCCCTCGCCGTCCTCGCCGCCTGCGCCGATCCGGCCCTCGCGCGCGCCCACTCCACCCCCGCCCGCTCGGGCCCGTTCACGCTCGAGCTCCTCGACGCCGGCGGCGCCGTCCTGCCGACCTTTCACCACCGCGGCCGGACGTTCGTCCTCGGCGGCCTCGGCGACCGCTACCAGGTCCGCGTTCGCAACGGCTCCGCGCGCCGCGCCGAGATCGTCGTCTCGGTCGACGGACGCGACGTCGTGGACGGGCGGCCGGCCGCGCTCGGCAAGCGCGGCTACGTCGTCGCGCCGTACGGCGAGATCGTGGTGGACGGCTTCCGCCTGAGCGACGCGGCGGTGGCGGCGTTCCGCTTCTCGAGCGTCCGCGACTCCTACGCCGGCCGGATGGGCGACGCGCGCGACGTGGGCGTCGTCGGCGCGGCCGTGTTCCTCGAGCGGCAGGTCCCGCCCCGCCCCCTCGCCGACGCCCGGCGCCGCGCGGAGGCGGCGCCCGGCCCCGCCGCCGGCAGCGCCCGCGGACGCCTCCGCCTCGGCCGCGCCCGCCCCCGCCCCCGCGCCCGAGGCCGCCGAGCGCCACGCGGGCAAGGCCGCCCCCCAGGAGCGGCCCGGCCTCGGGACCGAGTTCGGCGAGGAGCGCGAGTCGCGCGTGACCGAGGTCGCCTTCGAGCGGGCGGAGGGGGCCCCCGCCGTGCTGTCGCTCCGGTACGACGACCGCGCCGGCCTCGTCGCCCTCGGCATCGACGTGGACGGCCGCATGGCCCGCCGCGACGACGCCTGGCTGCGCGACACCGCCGAGCCGTTCCGCGGCAGCGGCTTCGCCGAGCCGCCTCCGGGCTGGCGCCGCCGCTGAGCGCCCGCCGCCCTCGGCCAAGGGCCGGGCCGCCCGCGCGCTCGGGCCGTCGCGCGTCCGGAACCGGGCCGGGCGGCGGCTCACCCGGCCGCCCGGGGCCGGAGCGAAGCCGGTCCGGCGCGCGGCGCGCCGGACCGGCCGGGTTGAACCGGCGCCCGGTCCGTGCGAGAACGCGGCCCCCGTGATCCGCCTCGACGGCATCTCCGTTCAGCACGGCCGCCAGATCCTCTTCGTGGAGGCCTCGGCGGTCGTGCACCGCGGCGAGAAGGTCGGCCTCGTCGGGCCCAACGGCGCGGGCAAGTCCACGCTCTTCCGGCTCGTCACGCGCGAGGAGGAGCCGGACGAGGGGCAGGTCTCGATCGACCGCGGCGTCACCGTCGGCCACTTCTCGCAGGACGTCGGCGAGATGTCGGGCCGGACCGCGGTGGAGGAGACGATGGACGGCGCCGGCCCGGTCTCGGCCGTGGCGGCGGAGCTGCACGCGCTCGAGCACGCCCTCGCCGATCCCGCCCGGGCGGACGAGCTCGACGCCCTCGTCGAGCGGTTCGGCCACGTGCAGGCGCGCTTCGACGAGCTGGGCGGCTACGGCCTCGAGGCGCGGGCCCGCGAGATCCTCGCCGGCCTCGGGTTCTCGCCCGAGATGATGGACGGCGACGTCGGCGCCCTCTCCGGCGGCTGGAAGATGCGGGTCGCGCTCGCGCGCATCCTGCTCATGGCGCCGGACGCGCTCCTCCTCGACGAGCCCTCGAACCACCTCGACCTCGAGTCGATCATCTGGCTCGAGGAGTTCCTGCGCGCCTACCCCGGCGCGATCCTCATGACCTCGCACGACCGCGAGTTCATGAACCGCGTGGTCGGGAAGATCATCGAGATCGACCGGGGCGAGCTCACGACCTGGTCCGGCGACTACGACTTCTACGAGCGCGAGCGCGCGGTCGCCGACGCGCACCAGCAGGCCGCCTTCGACCGGCAGCAGGCGATGCTCAAGAAGGAGCTGGCCTTCATCGAGCGCTTCAAGGCGCGGGCGTCGCACGCGGCGCAGGTGCAGTCGCGCGTGAAGAAGCTCGACAAGATCGAGAAGGTCGAGCCCCCCAAGGTCCGCAAGACCGTGGACTTCGAGTTCCGCGCCGCGCCGCGCTCCGGCGAGGACGTCGCGAAGCTCGCGGGCGTCGTGAAGCGCTACGGCGGCCGGACGGTCTACGGCGGCCTCGACTTCCTCGTCCGGCGCGGCGAGCGCTGGTGCGTGCTCGGCGCGAACGGCGCCGGGAAGACCACGCTCCTGAAGCTCGTCGCCGGCGAGTCGACGCCCGACGCCGGCGCGGTGACGGTCGGCGGAAGCGTCAAGATGGGCTACTTCGCCCAGCACGCGATGGAGCTCCTCGAGCCGACCGACACGGTCTGGGACACGCTCCAGAAGGCGTTCCCCCGCGCCTCCATCGGCTCGCTCCGGACGCTCGCCGGCTGCTTCGGCTTCTCCGGCGACGAGATCGAGAAGGCCTGCCGCGTCCTCTCCGGCGGCGAGAAGGCGCGGCTCGTCCTCGCGCTCATGCTCTACGACCCGCCGAACTTCCTCGTCCTCGACGAGCCGACGAACCACCTCGACGTCGCGACGAAGGAGATGCTCGTGCGCGCGCTGCGGGGCTACGAGGGGACGATGCTCTTCGTCTCCCACGACCGGCGCTTCCTCGCCGCGCTCTCGAACCGCGTGCTCGAGCTCGGCCCCGAGGGGCCGATCCCCTACGGCGGCGGCTACACCGAGTACGTGGCCCGCACGGGCCGCGAGGCGCCCGGGCTGCGGGCGGCGCCGGTCCGGCGGTAGCCCGGCCGGGCGGCAGGGCGGCCAGGGCCGGCGGCGCGGACGGGCGCGCGCGCGCCCGGCGAGGCGGCGGGCGGCGCACGGCACGTCCGCCCCGGCCGCGGCGTGTGCCCACGGGGGATCTCGGCTGAGCCGTGTCCGCCGGCGCTCCTCCGCTTAGTCACGCGGCGAGGAGGAGCGCGCGATGGCGAACCCGTTCGTACACGTCGAGCTGAGCACCACCGATCCCGCCAAGGCCAAGGCGTTCTACGGGAAGCTGTTCGACTGGAAGCTCGAGGACCTCGAGGGCAGCGGGGGCACGTACACGATGATCGACGTGGGGGAGGGCACGGGCGGCGGCCTCATGAAGCACCCGATGCCGGGAGCCGCCTCCGCCTGGCTCGCCTACGTCCTGGTCGACGACGTCCGGGCCACCCTCGAGAAGGCGAGGTCGCTCGGCGCCACGGTCGCGAAGGACGTGACCGAGGTGCCCGGCATGGGCTGGTTCGGCATCCTCGTCGATCCGACCGGCGCCACGCTGGCGCTCTGGAAGCCGGCCCCGCGGCGCTGACGGCGCCGGCCGGGAGCGGCCGTGCCGCACCCGCTGCCCCGGCGCGAGCCGCCCTCCGGCCGCTCGCGGTGATTCGCCTCGTCCGCCCGCCGCCGCCGCGCTACCGTGGACGCGATGCGCACCGTCCTCGCCACCCGCTACGTCACCCCGCTCCGCGAGGGCGGGTCGCTCCCGGCCATCGTGGAGGCGGACGACGACGGCCTCTACGTCCTCAAGTTTCGCGGGGCGGGGCAGGGGCCGAAGGCGCTCGTCGCCGAGCTCGTCGCGGGGGAGCTCGCCCGCGCCGCCGGCCTGCGCGTCCCCGAGCTCGTCCTCGTCGAGGTCGACGCCGCCCTCGGCCGCGCCGAGCCGGACTCCGAGATCCGCGAGCTGCTGAAGCGGAGCGCCGGGACGAACCTCGGCCTCGACTACCTGCCGGGCAGCGTCTGCTTCGACCCGGTCGTCGGCGCGGCCCCCGCGGCCGCGGAGGCCTCGGAGATCGTGTGGCTCGACGCGCTCGTCTCGAACGTCGACCGCACGCCGCGCAACCCGAACCTGCTCGTCTGGCACCGCAACCTCTGGCTCATCGACCACGGCGCGGCGCTCTACTTCCACCACGCCTGGGACCGGGCCGCCGAGGCGGCGCGCTCGCCGTTCTCGGCGGTGAAGGACCACGTGCTCCTCCCCTGGGCGTCCGGGATCGCCGCCGCGGGCGCCCGGCTCGCCCCGCGGCTCGGGCGCGAGGTGCTCGAGCGCGCCGTCGCGGCCGTGCCGGACGCTTGGCTGGAGGGGGAGCCGCGCTTCCCGACGCCCGCGGCGCACCGCGCCGCCTACGTCGACCACCTCGCGCGCCGCCTCGCCGCGGCGCCCACCTTCGTCGAGGAGGCGGAGCGTGCCCGCGCAGCCCTCGTTTGACTACGCCGTCGTGCGCGTCGTCCCCCGCGTCGAGCGCGAGGAGTTCGTGAACGCGGGCGTCGTCCTCTTCTGCTCGGAGCGCGACTTCCTCGGGGCGAAGGTCGCGCTCGACCGCGAGCGGCTCCGCGCGCTCTCGCCGGACGTGGACCTCGCGGTGGTCGAGGAGCACCTCGCCGCCGTGCCGCGCATCGCCGCGGGCGGGGAGGGGAGCGGCCCCATCGGCAGGCTCACGACGCGCGAGCGCTTCCACTGGCTCGTCGCGCCGCGCAGCACGATCATCCAGGTCTCTCCGGTCCACTCCGGCCTCTGCGAAGACCCGGCGCGCGCGCTCGAGCGGCTCTTCGCGCGGATGGTCCCCGCGCCGCGAGCGACCCCCTGATCCGCTTCGGTCGGGTCCGGGCCGGTCGCCAGGCGGCCCCGCCGGGGACCTCGCCCACCCCCGCGCAGGCGTGGCAGGTCGCCGCAGTCGTGCAGAAGTCCCACGGCGATGACCGATCCCCGGGCCCTGACGCCGCGGCTCCCCGCCGCGAAGCTCCTCGTGGGCGGACGGCTCGTGGACCCCGTCGAGGGCGGCACCCTGCCGGTCCTGAACCCGGCCACCGGCGAGAAGCTCTGCGACGCGCCCGCCGCCGGCCCCCGCGACGTCGACCTCGCCGTCCGCGCCGCGCGCCGCGCCTTCGACGACGGGCCCTGGCGCACCCTGGGCGCCCGCGAGCGCGGGAAGCTCCTCCGCCGCCTCGCCGACCTCGTCTGGGCGCGCCGCGAGGAGCTCGCGCTCCTCGAGTCGCTCGAGAACGGCAAGACCTTCAAGGAGGCGCTGCGCGGCGACGTCGGCCCGGGCGCGGCGACGCTCGCCTGGTGGTCCGAGGCGCCGACGCGGATCCTCGGCGAGGTGCTGCCGGTGGACGGGCCGTTCCACACCTACGTCCTCCGCGAGCCGGTCGGCGTCGTCGGCGCCATCGTGCCGTGGAACTACCCGACCTGCATCGCCTGCTGGAAGCTCGGCCCCGCGCTCGCGAGCGGCTGCACGGTGCTGCTCAAGCCCTCCGAGCACACGCCGCTCACCGCGATGCGGCTCGGCGAGCTGGCCCTCGAGGCCGGCCTGCCGGAGGGCGTCCTGAACGTCCTCCCCGGCTACGGCGAGCCCGCCGGCGAGGCCATCGCGCGCCACCCGGAGGTGGACAAGGTGAGCTTCACCGGCTCGATCCGGACGGCGCGGCGGCTCCTGCGCGCGTCGGGCGAGACGAACCTCAAGAAGCTGACGCTCGAGCTCGGCGGGAAGAGCCCGCAGATCGTCTTCCCGGACGCCGACCGCGCGAGGGCGATCGAGGCCTGCTTCTGGGGCATCTTCGGGAACAAGGGCGAGACCTGCAACGCCGGCTCGCGCGTCCTCGTCCACGCCGACGGCTACGACCGCTTCGTCGCGGAGCTGGCCGAGCGCGCGCGCCGGATGGCGGTCGGGGACCCGCTCGACCCCGCGACGGAGATGGGGTCGCAGATCTCCCCGCGGCAGGTCGAGACGATCCTCGGGTACGTGCGGAGCGGCAGGGAGGAGGGGGCGCGGCTCGTCGCCGGCGGCGAGCGCGACGTCGAGGGGCGCAAGGCGCGCGGGTGCTTCGTCCGCCCCACGGTCTTCGCCGACGTGAAGCCCGGCATGCGCATCGCGCAGGAGGAGATCTTCGGCCCGGTGCTCGCCTGCCTGCGCTTCGAGGGCGAGGCGGAGGCGCTGAGGATCGCGAACGGCACGCGCTACGGCCTGGCGGCGTCGATCTGGACCGCGGACGTCGCCCGCGCCCACGCCCTCGCGCGCCGCGTCCGCTCCGGCGTGGTGTGGATCAACTGCTTCAACGAGTTCGACGACGCCGCGCCGTTCGGCGGCGTCGGCGAGTCGGGCTGGGGGCGGGACCTCTCGCACCACGCCCTCGACGGCTTCCTCCAGACGAAGGCCGTCTGGACGCGGCTCCCGGAGTGACGATGCGGAAGATGGCGGTGGTGAAGGCGAGGAAGCCGGAGCGGGCGCCGGACGCCGCGGCCCGCACGGCCGGGACGCGGAGCGCCGCCCGCGCGCTCGCGCCGGCGAGCGAGGCCGACCGGCTCGACGCCTGGCTCGCCGCGAAGCGCGTGGCGAAGGCGAAGATTGGCGCGTTCGACGTGGACGGCGTCTGGCGCGGCAAGTACGTCTCGCTCGAGAAGCTCCGCTCGGCGGTCCGCGGCGGGCTCGGCTTCTGCGACGTCGTGTTCGGCTGGGACGTCGCGGACGAGCTCTACGACAACGGGAAGGTGACCGGCTGGCACACGGGCTACCCGGACGCCCGCGCCGTGGTCGACACCTCCACCGCGCGCGTCATCCCCTGGGAGCCCGACACCGCCGCGCTCGTCCTCGACCTCGTGAACGAGGACGGCTCGCCCTTCGAGGCGTCGCCGCGCCAGCTCCTCCACCGGGTGGGCCGCAAGGCCCGGGCGATGGGGTTCTTGCCGCGCTTCGGCTCGGAGTGGGAGTACTTCGTCTTCGAGGAGACGCCGCGGTCGCTCCGCGAGAAGGGCTTCCGGGACCTCCGGCCGCTCACCCCCGGCATGTTCGGCTACTCGTGGCTGCGCAGCTCCGCGAACGCCGGCCTCGTCCACGCCATCATCGACGGCTGCGACGCCTTCGGCATCCCGGTGGAAGGCATGCACACCGAGACCGGGCCCGGCGTCTACGAGACCGCCGTGCGCTACGACGACCTCGAGCGCGCCGGGGACCAGGCCGCCCTGTTCAAGACGGCGGTGAAGGAGATCTGCGCCCGGCGCGGCCTCACCGCCTGCTTCATGGCGAAGTGGAACGCGCGGCTGCCGGGCTGCTCCGGCCACGTCCACCAGTCGCTCTGGGACCTCGCCGGCGCCCGCAACGCCTTCCACGACCCGGGCGGGCGCTGGGGGACGAGCGACGCGCTCCGCCACTACGTCGGCGGGCAGCTCGCGCTCATGCCCGAGCTGACCGCCCTCTACTGGCCCACCGTCAACAGCTACAAGCGGAGCGTCGAGAACACCTGGGCGCCGACGACCGCGACGTGGGGCCGCGAGAACCGGACCTGCGCCATCCGCGTCATCGGCGACTCGCCCAAGTCCACCCGCATCGAGTACCGGCAGGGCGGGGCGGACGTGAACCCCTTCGTCGCGATGGCCGTCTCGCTCGCCGCGGGGCTCTGGGGGATCGAGCACGAGGTGGAGCCCCCGCCCCCGTGCGACGGCAACGGCTACGCCGCGGGCGCGGCGCCGCTGCCGCGGAGCCTCAAGGACGCCGTGGAGCTCCTGCGGCGCTCCGACCGCGCGCGCGAGGTCCTCGGAGAGGGGTTCGTGGACCACTTCGTCCGCACCCGCGACTGGGAGGTGCGCCAGTTCGAGCGCGCGGTGACGACCTGGGAGCTCGAGCGGTACCTCGAGATCATCTGAAGCGGACGGGAGCGCAGGATGAGCGCCTTCTTCGACCTCCCCGCCTCGCCGGGAATCACGGTGATGGCGTGGCCCACCCGCATCGTGCTCGGCCCCGGCGCGCTGGCGCGCCTCGGGGGCGAAGTGGCGCGCCTCGGGGTGCGCCGGCCGCTGGTCGTGACCGACCGGGGGGTGGTCGCGGCGGGGATCGCGGAGCGCGTGTACGCGGCGCTCGGCGAGGAGGAGCTTCGCTTCGCCCGCTTCGAGGAGGTCCGCGCGAACCCGACGGATCGCGACGCGGCGGAGGGGCTCGCCGCGTTCCGCGCCGGCGAGTGCGACGGCCTCGTGGCGGTGGGGGGCGGCAGCTCCATCGACGCGGCGAAGCTCGTGCAGCTCCTCACCACCCACGCGCCGCCGCTCTCGCGCTACGACGACGCCGCGGGGGGCGACCGGTTCGTGCGCGACACCATGCCGCCTCTCGTGGCGATCCCGACCACCGCGGGCACCGGCTCCGAGGTGGGCCGCTCGAGCGTGGCCATCCTCCCCGAGACCGGCCGGAAGACCGTCATCTTCAGCCCGTACCTCATGCCGAGGGCGGCGATCTGCGATCCCGAGCTGACGGTGGGGCTCCCGCCGGCGCTCACCGCCTGGACGGGCATGGACGCCCTCACGCACTCGGTGGAGGCGTACCTCGCGACCGGGTTCCACCCCCTCGCGGACGCGCTCGCCCTCGACGGCGTCCGCCGCGTCGCCCGCGCGCTGCCGGCCGCCGTGCGCGACGGCGCCGATCTCGCCGCCCGGACCGACATGATGATCGCCGCCATGGAGGGGGCGACCGCCTTCCAGAAGGGGCTCGGCGCATCGCACGCGCTCGCCCACGCGCTCACGCCGCTCGCCGGGGTCCACCACGGCCTCGCGAACGCCGTCGTCCTCCCCGCCGTGCTCGAGTGGAACCGCCCCGCCGCGGCGGCGCGCCTCGCACGCGTGGCGGTCGCGCTCGGCGAGCCCGACGGGGACGGCGACGAGGCGCTCTCCGAGCGCGCGGTCGAGCGGGTCCGCGCGCTCGCCCGCGGCGCCGGCGTCCCGGCGCGGCTGCGCGACGTGGGCGTGCGGGAGGACGCGCTCCCGCGCATCGCGGAGAAGGCCTTCGAGGACGCCTCGCACCGGACGAACCCGCGCCCGTGCACGGCGGCCGACCTCCTCGCCCTCGCGCGCTCGGCCTGGTGAGCCCGCCGGACGTCTCCCCGCCGGCGGGCCGTCGCCCGGCCGCCCGGACGTCCGGCCGCGGCGCCCCGTCGACACCTCGCGGAGGCGGGAGGCATGGGCACGACCTCGCGCGCGGCGCAGGCGGTCCGGGAGGGAACGCCTCGGGGAGATCGATCTGGACGCGGGGCACGGTCCTCGCGTAACCAGAGGCGGTGGCGCGAGGTCCGGCGCCCGCCGGCCCCCCCGGGGCGGGCTTCCGCCCGTCCGACGCCGGGCGTTTCCTCTAGAATGCCGTGAACCTTCCCCCCCACGCCGCCCCGGAGAGCTGCTCACATGCCGGAAACCGACAAGCGGAACATCATCGCGCAGTGGGCCTTCGACACCCGTCCGGTGTTGCTCAGGTTCCACCTGTGGCTCGAGGACGTGGAGGTCGAGCGCGCGCAGGCCGAGCCGGTCTCGGCGATGACGTTCACGCCCCGCGGCATCGCCCGCTGCCTCGCCATGACCTCGGCGGCGACGGCGCTCGGGACCCGGCTCTTCGGCGACTTCGGCGCCGGGGCCGGCAAGGACAAGGCCGCCTACAACCAGGTGAAGAAGGCCGCCGACGCGATCAGCGCCTACGTGATGAGCGAGGGGCTCTGGCACCTCACCCGGACCCTGCCCGAGAACCACGCCATCATGGTGTCGCTCGGCGAGGGGCTCATGCCCAAGGCCGGCGAGACCCCGGAGATGGGGGCGAACCCGCTGCTCGGCTTCGGCCGCGTCTACGCCCGCCCCGAGGTGGCGCGCCTCGTGGACCGGCGCGTGCGGCGGCTCCTGAACGAGCCCGGCCACACCTTCGAGCAGTTCCACGGCTGGCTGCAGGACCGCGGCATCACGCTGTGGGGCGCCGCGGTGGACACGCTCGAGAACACCTCGCGCTTCGCGGAGGGGAAGCCCACCGGGCCGATGGCGGTGTTCCACCTCTTCGACTCCCCGCTCAAGGTGACGCGCCCGTACGAGTCGTACATGGGGTGCCTCACGATCCCGCGGCGGGTGCGGGAGGCCGCCGAGAAGGCCTCGCTCCTCGTCGACTACCGCACGCCGCGCGCCAAGGTGGTCGAGGCGATCGAGGGGGCCTACCCCGGCATCGCGCGGGGCAACATCCACGTGTGGACGCTGCGCGGGAAGAGCCGCCTCGCGCGGCTCGGCAAGCTCTGGGACGAGTGGAAGGCGCTCGGCGCCCACCTCGTCGAGGACGGCTGGAAGGCGCCCTCGGGCATCCCGGTGTTCACCGACTCGGGCACCTACGCGCCGACGTTCCTGGTCGGCAGCTGGAACGACGCCGCCGGCGCGCCGCACGTCTTCCTCTGCGACGGCTACGCGGCGACGGCGGAGGCCATGCAGGCGGCGAGCCTCGCCGAGGTGCTCGACGTGGACTCGACGATGTCGGCGTTCTCGCCGAGCTTCGAGCTGCCGTGCGCGGACGAGGGCAAGGCGATGCAGCTCGACCCCGACGCCACGGACTTCGCCGCGCGGCTCGCCGCCCTGTTCGGGGCCCGGGACATCGAGCTCGGCAAGGTGGAGGCGTACGCCGAGGCGATCCGCGAGGCCCGCTCGACCAACCTGCCGCTCGCCGGGCGCGTGCTCCGCGCCGACGACCTCATGCCGCAGAAGGACTGGAGCGTGCTCGCGAGCGTCGGCTACATGGCCGACGACCCGTACACCGGGGCGCCGGGCGTGACGCAGGTGTCCGACCGCGTCTACAAGGTCACGACGCGGCTCGCGGCGCGGCACGCCTCGGCCCTCATCACGTTCACCTTCCGGCTCATGGAGCCCATGGACGAGGCGCGGCTCGTCTTCAGCCCGCTGCTCTCGCGCTTCCTCGCCGGCGTCGACCCCGCCTCCCGCCCGGTGAAGGTCTCGGACTCGGGTCGCCTGCGCAACGAGCTGCAGACCATCCTGTCCCAGGCGCTCGAGCACGACGGCGAGAAGATCCGGGTCCACTTCGATCGCGTCGACGAGAAGGTGATCTCGCGCGAGAAGCAGGCCGCGATCCGCAAGGTGCTCGAGTGGTACAAGGCGAACCACCCGGTCTGGTTCGCCTGGCTCGAGGTGGCCTGACCCGAGGCGCGCGCGGCGCGGGGAGGCGGCCGGCGGCCCTCGCCCCCCCCGTCACCCGCCCGCGAAGAAGATCGGCGCGGCGAGCCCCTCGACGAGCTCGTCCTCGGTGAGCGCGCCCTGCTCGGTCATGCGGAAGAGCAGGTCGTTCACGTGGGCCTCCCAGGCCTCCGACGCGAACCCCCGCGCGTACATGGCGTGGTAGCGGATCGGGCTCGGGATGATCGAGGCGAGGAACGCGGCCTCCTTCGGCGAGAGCTCGCGCGCGTCCTTGCCGAACCAGTGGCGCGCGGCCGGGCCGATGCCCCACAGCCCGGGGCCCCACTCGGCGACGTTCAGGTAGATCTCCGAGGAGCCGGCGCTTCGGCAGCTCGGCCTCGAGGCCGACGGCGACGATCGCCTCGCGCGCCTTGCGCGCGAGCGTCCGCTCGGGCGAGAGGAACAGGTTCTTCGCGAGCTGCTGGGTGATGGTGGAGCCGCCGCGGACCACCCGCCCCGCCTCCGCCCCCTCGGCGAGGGCGTTGCGCAGCTCGTCGAAGTCGAACCCGTCGTGGCCGAAGAAGCCGGCGTCCTCGCTCGTCGTGACCGCGCGCAGCACGTGCTCGGGCAGCTCGCCGATGGGGACGAAGTCCGGGCTCGCGGGCCCGACGACGAGGGCGCGGGCGGGGTCCGCCGGGTCGGGCCGGTGCACGAACGGGGCCCGCAGCGGCGACGGCGCCCGGCGCCCCGCCTCGCGCAGGCGCGCGAGATCGAGGCGCGCGGCGACGGTCCAGGCGGCGGGGGTCGCGAGCGGCCCGGCGAGGTCGAGCCGGGCGGCGAGGCTCCCCGGCGGGCGGGGGGCGGCGGGGGGGAGCGCGAGCCCCGGAGGCAGCGCGGCGACGAGGGCGCGGTAGTCCACCGCCTCGGCGCTCGCCGAGAGCGAGAAGGGGAGGTCCGCCGCGGCGCGGAGCTCGCCCGCGAGCGCGAGGGGCACGGCGCCGAGGAGCGAGACGACGCCGTCCCGCAGCGCGACGCGCCGGTCCCGGCGGTCCCAGGAGACGAGGCCGGACGCCGCCGCGCGCAGCGGGCCCACCGGCTCGGGCGCGATGCGCTCGCCCGCGAGGAACGCGTCGTGGACGAGCAGGCCGACGCGCGCCTCGGCGCGGGAGAGGTCGGGCGGCGCCTCGGCGGAGATCTCGAGGAGCGCCTCGCCTCGCTCGACCCGCGCCGCCTCGGCGCGCAGGCGCGCCGGCAGGTCCTCCGGCCCGAGCACGGCGCGGAGGCGGACCCGCCAGCCGCCCGCGTCGCGCGAGGCGACCCACGCCGCGCGGCCGCCGCGGGCGAGCCGCGCGGTGCCCTCGGCGCGCTCGCCCCCCTCCGGGCGCGAGAGCGAGAGGTCCACGTCGAGCGGACCGAGCGCGAGGGGGTCCGCGAGCCGGACGCCGCGGAGCGCGATCGCGCCCGGCGCGACGCGCCCGGAGAGGAGCGCCCGGGTCGACGCGGCCACGCGGAGCCACCCGACGTCGAGGCCCGGCCGGCCGGCGTGCGGCGGAACGTGGACGGGGCCCGCCCGCAGGCGGAAGCGCCAGTCCACCGACACCTCGCCGACGGTCGCGCCGGGGAAGCGCTCGACGAGCGCGCGGGACAGGCGGTCCCGGAGCCGCGCCTCCACCGCGGGGGTGGAGACCGCCGCGAGCGCCGCCGCCCAGCCGAGGGCGGCCAGCGCGAGGAGGCCTCCCCCGATCCGGGCCGCGCGCGCGAGGCGCACGCGCGCGGTGCCTCCGCCGTCAGGGTCCGCGGTCACGGTCACGGGCGCGGTGTTTACGCCATCCGGCCGTCCCCGACAACGGGCTCGAGGGCCATTGAAGTGGGGGAGTGCTCGGCTCCCTCGGGCTTCGCTTCGCTTCGCCGAGGGAGCCTGCGCTCCCCCACGCCCCCTGCTCGCTCCGGGGCAGCCTCATCCGGCTGCCCCTGCGCTCGCCTACCCTTGGAATCCCCCACGCTCCTGCTCGCCTGGGGGCAGCCTCATCCGGCTGCCCCTGCGCTCGCCGGCTCAGGCGGGGACGCGCCCGCTCCAGACCGGCACGCGCCACGCCGCGTAGCCCGCGGGATCGCGGATCACCGCGAGGAGCTCCTCCCAGCACGCGCGCACCTCTCCGGGCGGGATCCGGGCGTGCTCGGAGAGGGCGGCCGAGAACCCGTCGCGCCACGCCTCGATGATGCCGGCGAAGACCTCGCGCGGGGCCCGCAGCGTGTCGACGATCAGGTCCTCGTGGGCGATCTCCTCGAGCCCGGCGCCGCGCAGGAGCGCGAAGCCGCGCCGGCCCACGAGCATGTCCGTCCCGACGGCGTCCCCGAAGGCGCGCGGCACGTGCTGCCAGAAGCGCTCGAGCGCGGGCGAGGCCGGCGAGGCGTGGAGGAGCCCGTAGTCCTCGAGGAGGAGGTGGAGCCACCCGCCGGGGCGGACCACGCGCGCCATCTCCGCGACGACGCGCTCCGGCTCGGGGACCGACTGGAGCACGTGCCGGCACACGGCGAGGTCGAACGCGCCTTCGGGGAACGCCAGCGCGAACCCGTCGCCCCGCGCGAAGGAGAGGCGCGGCGCGAGGCGGGCGTAGCGGGCGCGGGCGAGCGAGAGGTGGCCCTCGAGCAGGTCCACCCCGACGACGCGCGCGGCCGGGAGCGCCTCGGCGAGGCGCGAGGCGATCTCCCCGGTCCCGCAGCCGACGTCGAGCACGCGGGGCGCGGCGGGGAGGCCGTAGCGCCGGAGGAGCGCCGCCTCCTGCGGCCACAGCGCCCGCGCCTGGAACTCGAGGTTCCGGACCATGGACGCGTCCGCCATCTGGTCGCGCTGCGGGTTGCGCTCGCTCGCCATGGCTCCCTCGTCTAGCACGGGCGGCGCGGCGGCGCCCGTGCGCTCAGGCGGCGAGCTGCGCGGCCACGAGCGCCCGCACGTCGGCGGGGCCGAAGGGCTTCTCGAGCTTCGGGTTCTCCACGCGCTCGAGGAACTCGCGGGCCGCGTCGGTGAAGGCGCCCCCCGTGACGAACACGACGCGCGGCGCGAGCGCCGGGGCGGCGGCCCGGACCTCCTCGAACCACTCCATGCCGGTCATGTCCGGCATCATGAGGTCGCAGAAGACGACGTCCCACGCCTCGCCGGCCCGCACGCGCCCGAGCGCGGCGCGCGGATCGGTCTCGACGTCCACGTCGTGGTCGCGCGCGAGGATGCGCCGGAGCGCGGCGGCGACGCGCTCGTCGTCGTCCAGGACGAGCACGCGCGCGCGCCGCGGCGCCGCCGGCGGCGCGCCGGGCGGGGTCGCGCGGGACGGCTCCGCGGCGGCGGCGGGCAGGACGACGCGGAAGGTGCTCCCGGCCCCGGGCTCGGACTCCACCTCGATGCGCCCGCCCATGGCCGACACGATCTCGTGGCAGACGAAGAGGCCCAGCCCCGTCCCCGCGCCGACCGGCTTCGTCGTGAAGAACGGCTCGAAGATGCGGTCGCGCGACGCCGCCGGGATCCCGCTGCCGGTGTCGGACACCTCGGCCACGACGCCGCCGTCGCCCGCGCGGATCTCGATCCGGATCGCCTCGCGGTCGGCGTGGCCGGCGGGGATGGCCTGCGCCGCGTTGGTGAGGAGGTTCAGGAACACCTGGGCGAGGCGGTTCTCGTTGCCGAGGACGGGCGGCACGTCGTCCGCGAAGCGGGTCGCGAGGGCGGCCCGGTGGCGGAGGTCGTTCTGGACGAGGGCGATGGCGGACCTCGCCGCCGCGCGGACGTCGACCCGGCGGACGGTCTCGTCGGGGCGGGCGAAGAGGCGGAGGTGCTGGACGATGTCGCGCACCCGCAGGGCGCCGTCCTGCGCCTCCCCGATCACCTGGCGGACCTCCGCCGTCACCGCGCCCGCCGTGCCCTCGCCGAGCTGCTCCTGCAGCCAGGAGAGGTTCGCCAGGATGTAGGCGAGCGGGTTGTTGATCTCGTGGGCCACCCCGGCGGCGAGCGTGCCGATGCCGGCGAGGCGCGCCGCCTCCTCGGCGCGGCGGCGGTCCGAGACGTCCCGGGCGGAGAGGACGAAGTAGCGGCGCCCGCCGAACTCGACCGCGACGGAGGCGACCTCCGCCGGCGCCGTCCGGCCGTCGGCCCACCGGAGCGGCTGCTCCGTCAGCACCACCCCGCGCTCCAGGGTCTCCTCGCAGCGCGCCCGCCAGGCGAGCGCGTCCGCCGCGACGAGCTCGAGCACGGGCGTGCCGGCCACCTCCTCCTGCGTACGCCCGAGGATCCGGGCCGCCATCGCGTTCGACCAGACGTGCCGCCCCTCCTCGTCGAGGACCGCCACCGCGTCGGAGGACCGGTCGAGGGCGGCCTCGATGAGCCTCAGCCGCTCCTCGCTCGCCCGCACCGCCGCCTCCGCGCGGACGCGGCCGGTGACCTCGACCGCGAAGCCGCCCAGGTACGGCCCTCCGCCGGGCCGCGGGATGGGGAAGAGGCCGTAGAGGAAGGTGCGGTCGCCGATCCGCACCTCCTGCTCGACGGGGGCGCCGCCCGCGAGGGCGGTCCGCTCCAGGGAGAACAGCGCCCGGCCCTCGGCCCCGGGGATCGCCTCCTCGCTCGTGAGGCCGCGGACGTCCTTCCCCGGCGCGCCGAGGAGGGCGCCGAAGTCCCTCGAGAGCACCACCGAGCGGAGCCGGTCGTCCTTGATGAACATGCCCGTCGGGCTCCGCGCGAAGAACGCGTCGAGCAGATCGCGGCTGCGCGCGAGGGCGTCCGTGGCGCGCCGGCGCTCCTCGCCGGCGGCGGCGACGAGCAGCACCGCCACGACGAGCACGGCGAGCAGGAACTGGGCGCTCGCGACCGACGGGCCGGCGGCGCCGAGCCGCACCGTGGCCACCGCCACCGCGGCGAGGGCGACCGTCGCCCCGCGCACGCCGAAGCGGACGGCGGCCCACAGGAGCGGCAGGATCACCGCCACCTCGTGCACCCAGGGGAGCGGCCCGCGGGCGGCGGCGGCGACGAGGAGCGCGACGGCGAAGGCGGCGCAGAGCCCGGCCAGCTCCGCCGCGCGGCGGGCCCGGAGGCGGATCGGGCCGGGGGGCTCGGCGAACGCGAGGAGGAGCGGGGCGACCACGAGGGCGCCGAGCGACGAGCCGCCCCAGAAGACCCACAGCCGCGCGGCGAGCTGCCCTCCCTCCGCGAGCACCTGCGCGGCACCCAGGGCGAGCGTGATCGCGGCCGCGGCGACGGCCGGGAGGGAGGCGAGGGCGAACGCGCCGCGCACGGTGGAGGCGGAGGGGCGCGGCCCGGCGGCGCGCAGCACGAGCCACGCGCCGGCGAGCGCCTCGAGCGTGTTCCCGGCGAAGAACCACGCCGCGAGCGCCGGCGTCCGGCCGCGCAGCAAGCTCGCGAGGAGCGCGGCGGGGAGCATCGCGGCGACCACGCGGGGCCAGCGCCGGCGCGGCGCGAGGATGAGCGCCGCGAGGTAGAGGCCGCTCGGAGGCCACCAGACCGCCACGCCCGACTCCGGGTCGAGGAGGAGGTAGCCCAGCTCCGCGAGGACGAAGTACCCGCCGCCGAGCAGGGCGTAGCCCGCCCACGGTGGAAGGCGGGAGAGGCGGTCCCACCCGGCGAGGGGACGCTCGATCGCGCGGGGATCGGGGTTGACCGTCTCCGGAGCCGCGGCGTGCCTCCCCTCCGTCGAACCCAAGCCGCTGCGGACGATCGTACACACTCGCCCGCACCCAAAGGCGCGACACCTCGCCTCACGGACCGCGCGTCCGTTCGTCGGATCGCGCAGGCGCACCGGGCTCGGGAGCGGACCGCCGCACCTCGACGATCGAGAGCTCCTTCGCGCCGCCGGGGCGCTGCACCCCGACGACGTCGCCGGGCTCGCGCCCGAGCAGCGCGCGAGCGACGGGCGAGGCCACGCTGATGAGCCCGCGGCGAGGATCCGCCTCGTCGGGCCCGACGATCCGCCAGGTGGTCCTCGTCCCGGCGTCGTCCTCGACGGTCACCCAGCGGGCGAACGCGACCCGCCCCTCCGGCGCGGCCTCCGGCCCGAGCACCGTCGAGGCCGCGAGCGTCGCCTCCACGACCGACGCGCGGGCCTCGAGGTCCGCCGCGCGCGACGCCCGCTCCGTCGCGGGGAGCGCGGAGAGGCCGGCGCGCTCCCCGTGGAGCCGCGCCACCTCGGCGCGCAGCGCCGCGTGGCCCTCCGGCGTCACGTACCTGACCTCGCCCGGGGCGAGCCGCGGCGGCGTGCGCACGACCGGCGCCGTGTCCGGAGTCTCCTCGCTCGTGAACGCCTTCGACACGCGCCGATCTTTCTAGCGGCAACGTTCCTCCAGGGCCCGTCGCAGCCGGTGCGACGCCCCCGGGGGGGGCCGCGGCGGCGACCGCGGCGAGTCGCCGGCGGTCGTCCGACGGGACGGCGGGCGGTCGGCCCGCTAGAGTGCGCAGTCCATGGACTCGGTCGTCGCCGTCCGGGGGGTCTCGAAGCGCTTCGGCGCGCTCGTCGCGCTCGACGGCGTCGACCTCGACATCGCGCGCGGGGAGATCTTCGCGCTGCTCGGCCCGAACGGCGCAGGGAAGACGACGCTCATCTCCATCGTGGCCGGGCTCCTCCGCGCGACCGCGGGCGAGGTGCGGGTCCTCGGCAAGGACGTGGTCGCCGACTACCGCGAGACGCGCCGCGCCATCGGGCTCGTCCCGCAGGAGCTCAACTTCGACCCGTTCTTCACGGTGGAGGAGTCGCTCCGCATCCAGGCAGGCTACTTCGACGTGCGCCTCGGGGAGGAGCGGCTCGTCGAGCTCCTCGACGCCCTCGACCTCGGCGCGAAGCGCCGCACGAACACGCGCGCGCTCTCGGGGGGCATGAAGCGGCGGCTCCTCATCGGCAAGGCCCTCGTGCACGCGCCGCGCATCCTGTTCCTCGACGAGCCCACGGCGGGCGTCGACGTGGAGCTGCGCCGCTCGCTGTGGCGCTACGTGCGGACCCTGCGCGATCGCGGCACGACCATCGTGCTGACCACGCACTACCTCGAGGAGGCGGAGGAGCTGGCCGATCGCGTGGGGGTCATCGACCGGGGGCGGCTGCTCGTCGTGGAGGACAAGGTGGCGCTGCTCCGGCGGCACGGGGCGAGGACGCTCCGGCTCGCGATCGACGGCCCGGCGGGCGTGGTGCCGCCGCCGCTCGCCGCGCTCGGCGCGCGGCTCGCGGCCGGCGGCGGCGCGCTCGAGGTCGAGCTGCCGCCGGGCGCGGCGGCGGGGCCGGTGCTCGCCGCGGCGGCCGCGGCCGGCGTCGGGGTCCTCGACGTGGAGACCCGGCGCACCACGCTCGAGGACGTCTTCGTGCGGCTCGTCTCGCGCGTGCCCGGGGAGGCCCGCGCGTGATCTCGTACGGGCTGTGGACGCTCTTCGTGAAGGAGGTCCGGCGCTTCATGCGCGTGCCGGGCCAGACCCTGCTCTCGCCGGTCGTCACCACGGTGCTCTACTTCGTGGTGTTCGGCTGGTCGCTGGGCGGGCGCCTGCGCGACGTCGAGGGGGTGCCCTACGCGCGCTACATCGTCCCGGGGCTCGTCGCCCTCGGGGTGGTCACGAACGCCTACTCGAACACCGCCTCGTCGCTGTTCGTCATGAAGCTGCAGGGGACGGTGGTGGACCTCCTCGTCTCGCCGCTCTCGTACGGGCAGATCCTCTCGGCGTTCGTGGCCGCCGGCGTGCTGCGCGGCCTCGTCGTCGGCGGCGTCATGTGGATCGTGGCCGGCGCCTTCGAGGGCTTCGGCCTCGCGCACCCGCTCGTCGCGCTCGGCCTCGTCCTGCTCGCGGCGATCCTCTTCGCGGCGCTCGGGCTCGTGACCGCCATCTGGGCGTCCACGTTCGAGCAGGTGAACTTCATCCCGACCTTCTTCATCACGCCGCTCACCTTCCTCGGCGGGGTCTTCTACTCGGTCGAGATGCTGCCCCCCTCGCTGCGGAGCTTCACGCTCGCGAACCCGATCTTCTACATGGTGGACGGCGTGCGCTTCGGGATGCTCGGCGTCTCGGACACCGACCCGCGCGCGGGCGCGGCGCTCCTCGCGGCGCTGGCGGCGGCGGCGGTGACGGTGGCGTACGCGCTGCTGCGCTCCGGCTACAAGCTGCGGGGGTGAGCCCGGGCGCTACCGCGTCCGCGCGAGCCCCTGCGCGGTGAGCGCGACGGGCTCGCCGACGGCGAAGGGGAGGTAGCCCTGGTAGACGAAGGTCTCGAGGGCGCCGTCGTCGAACCGGACGAAGACCTCGTACATGCGCTGCTCGGCCTGGCCCTGGCTCGAGGCCGCGCCGACCATCGCGCCGCCGATCGCGCCGGCGACCGCGCCGCCGTGCCGGCCGCCGGTCCAGGCGTTCCCCAGGATGCCGCCGATGATGGCGCCCGCGATGGCGCCGCCCGCCGGATCGCCCTGCTGCCGCTGGACCGTCTCGCGCACCGACTCGACGTGGCCGTAGCGGGCCCAGTCCGCGCCGTAGGGCTCGCCCCAGGTGCGCGTGCTGGTGGTCGTCGCGACGCAGGCGGAGAGGAGCAGGGGGAGCGCGAGGGCGAGCTTGCGAGACATGTGTCCTCCAGTTCGGCGGCCGGCCACCGCCCGGCCGACCGGGTGTTCTGCACGTCGCGGACCACCCGAGGCGCAGCCCAGCTGGCGGAAATCATTGCACATTCGAGCGGGCGCTCGCCACCGGCGACGTGACGCCCCGGCACAGCCGTGCGAACCGCGGACGCCCCGCGCAGGGACGAGCCCGCTCCCCGCCCCGCTCCCGCCGCCGGGCCTCGCGGCGCCGCGCCCGCCCCCGGGAGGTCTGGTAGAGTCGATCCCCCATCCGTCGAGGAGTGCAGAACCCGTGATCCGTTACGAAGACATCGGGCGCGCGGTGCGCGACGCCGCGTACGCGGTCCGCGGCCCCATCGTGGCGCGCGCGCAGGAGCTCGAGCGCCAGGGGCGCAAGATCATCTACTGCAACATCGGGAACCCGCAGTCGCTCGGGCAGCGCCCGATCACCTGGGTGCGGCAGGTGCTCGCCCTCGCCGAGTACCCCGAGCTGCTCGACAAGGCGCCGGCCGGGCTCTTCCCCGCCGACGCCGTCGCCGCGGCCCGGCGCGTCCTCGAGGGGACGCAGCACGGCCTCGGCGCGTACACCGAGAGCAAGGGCTACCGCTTCGTCCGCGAGGCCGTGGCGGAGTTCATCCGCGCCCGCGACGGGATCGCCTCGGACCCCGACGCGATCTTCCTCACCGACGGCGCGAGCAAGGGCGTGCAGTCGGTGCTGCGCCTCCTCGTCTCCGACGAGCGCGACGGGATCATGATCCCGATCCCGCAGTACCCGCTCTACTCGGCGACGATCACGCTCTACGGCGGCGCGATCGTGCCGTACCACCTCGTGGAGAGCGCGGACTGGAAGCTGCCGCGCGCGGTGCTCGAGGCGGCGTACGAGGCCGCGCGCGCGAAGGGCGTGCGCCCCCGCGCGGTCTGCGTCATCAACCCCGGGAACCCCACGGGCGCGGTCCTCGACGAGAAGAACGTGGAGATGGTGCTCGACTTCGCGCAGGCGCGCGGGCTCTCCGTGCTCGCCGACGAGGTCTACCAGGACAACGTGTGGCTGCAGGGCGACCGGTTCGTGTCGTTCGCGAGCGTCCTCGAGCGGCGCGGCATCGAGGACGTGTCGCTCTTCAGCTTCCACTCGGTGTCGAAGGGCTATCTCGGCGAGTGCGGCCACCGCGGCGGGTACCTCGAGTGCCGCAACGTGCCGCCGCCGGCCATGGACGAGATCACGAAGCTCCAGTCGATCTCGCTCTGCGCCAACTCGGTCGGGCAGATCGCGACCTGGCTGCTCGTCCGGCCGCCGCGCCCCGGCGAGCCCTCCCACGCGCTCTACGAGAAGGAGCGCCGCGACGTGCTCGAGGCGCTCCGCAGGAAGGCGGCCATCGTGGAGCGCGGCCTGAACGGCATCCCCGGCATCCAGTGCAACCGGGTGGCCGGCGCGATGTACGCGTTCCCCCGCATCACGCTGCCGCCCGGCGTCACCGACGACGAATACTGCCTCGCGCTCCTCGAGGAGACCGGCATCTGCGTCGCCCCGGGCTCGGGCTTCGGCCAGGACCCCGGCACGATGCACTTCCGGACCACGATCCTGCCGCCCATGGACGAGATCGAGGCGGTGGTGCGGCGGCTCGGCGAGTTCCACGTCGCGTTCGCGAAGCGGCGCGGCGGGTAGGCGGCGGGGCCGGCATGCTGCCGTGGGAGATCGTCGAGCGCGCCGCCGGACCGGGCGGCGCCGAGTGGGCGCTCGCCCGGCGGGGCGACGAGTGGGTCGTGCGCGCGGGAGGGCGCGTCCTCATGTCGTCGCGTCAGCACGGCTCCGAGGAGGCGCTCGCCGCGCTCGCGCTCGGGCGGCTCGGCGACGGGCGGCGGAAAGGTCGGGCGCCGGCGCCGAGCCCCACCGTCCTCGTGGGCGGCCTCGGCCTCGGGTTCACGCTGCGCGCCGCCCTCGACCGGCTGCCGCAGGACGCGCGCGTCGTCGTCGCCGAGCTGGTCTCGCCGCTCGTCGAGTGGAACCGCACGCACGTCGCCCACCTCGCGGGCCGCCCGCTCGAGGACCCGCGCACGCGGCTCCAGCAGGGCGACGTCCTCGGCCGGATCGCGGAGGCGAAGGGCGCCTTCGACGCGATCCTGCTCGACGTCGACAACGGCCCATCGCCCGTCGCCCATCCGGCGAACGAGCGGCTCTACGGCGGGAAGGGCGTGCGCGCCTGCAGGGACGCCCTCCGCGCGGGTGGGGTCCTCGCGGTCTGGTCCGCGGGGCCCGACGAGCGCTACCGGGAGAGGCTCGAGAAGGCCGGGCTCGCGGCGGAGGTGCAGGCCGTGCCGGCGCGGAGCGGCACGTCGAAGGGCGTCCGCCACGTCGTGTTCCTCGGCGTGAAGCCCGTCGCGCGGTGAGGAGACGATCGCGATCGGGGTCGAGGTCGGGGTCGGGGTCGGGGTCGGGGTCGGGGTCGGGGTCGGGGTCGAGGTCGAGGTCGAGGTCGGGGTCGAGGTCGGGGTCGAGGTCGGGGTCGGGGTCGAGGTCGAGGTCGGGGTCGAGGTCGGGGTCGGGGTCGGGGTCGAGGTCGAGGTCGGGGTCGGGGTCGAGGTCGTTCGGCGGCGGCGTGGCTGGGTGCAACCTCGTGCCGCCTGCGGCGTCACTGCGGTTGCCCGGTCGTCGTCGCGTCGCCGCCGCCACCTGCGACGCTGGGGCGGTCAGGGCGGTCGGGTCGTTCATGGCGCGGCTCCTTCAGCGGGGTGAAAGGAGCCGCGCCATGAACGACAACCTTCCTCGCGATTCCCACTCCGTATTCGCTTCCCTGCCTCCCTCTCCGTCTCGCCTTCCCTCCTCTCCGTCTCACCCTCCCCCGGTCCTCCCCCACCACAAGCTCATCGCGTTCTCCGTCGCGCGCTCGCTCCTGCTCGCGGTCCTCGCGTGCCGCATCCGCGACGCGAAGCTCCGGGACGAAGCCGTCCGGTCGGCGAAGTCGGCGTGCCTCAACTGCGCGGAGGGCGCGGGGCGGGTCACGCGGGCGGACAAGGCCCGCGCGTTCGCGATCGCCCGCGCCGAGGCGGTCGAGGCGGCGGCCGCGGTCGAGATCGCGGCGCTGTGCGGCGACGCGCCGGAGGGCGGGGCGCGCGAGGTGGCGCGCCTCGCCGACCGGCTCGTGGCCCTGCTCACCGGCCTCGTCCGGTAGCGCGGAGGAGCCCGCGGAGCATCGCGCGGAGGCGCAGCGCCTCCGCGTGGATCTCCGCGGCCTCGCGGGAGCCGACGGCGCCGATCGCCTCGGCGAGATCGACGGCGCCGGCGGTCTCGTGGAGCGAGCCGTCCGCCTGCGCGAAGTACTTGCGGCGCATGGCGGGCCGATCGTCGGGGAGACCCTCGGAGAGGTTCAGGAACGCGCTCTTCGCCGCGCGGGTGGCCTGATCGCGGAGCTCCGCGTCGCGGATGGCGGCGCGGTGGACGAGGGCGGCGAGGGTGCGCGCGGAGCGGTACACGTCGAGGCGCTGGAAGGGAAAGAGGAAGGGGGAAGGAGAGACGGAAGGAGAGGCGGAAGAGGAAGGAGAGGCGGAAGGGGAGGTGGAGCTGCTCGAGGGAACGGAACGGAGCGTGGAACGAGTGTCGTCTGGCATCGCGGCCTCCTTTCACCCCAAGGACAAGGAGGCCGCGAGGCCAGACGCGCCCGAACCGACCGACACCTTCCGAGCGGCCCACCCGCGCAGGACCCGAGCGCTGCAGGCGCCGTGACCCGGCGAAGCCGGGGCGCGGTGACTGCTGAAAGGCCGACGGCGACCTCGATGAGGACCTCGACCTCGACTTCGAGGGACGACGGCGAGAGACGACCTCGACGGCGACGGACGGAATCGAGGTCGCGGTCGGGGTCGACGGTCGCGGTCGGGGTCGGGGTCGGGGTCGGGGTCGGGGTCGGGGTCGGGGTCGGGGTCGGGGTCGGGGTCGGGGTCGCGGTCGAGGTCGGGGTCGAGGTCGGGGTCGAGGTCGAGGTCGAGGTCGGGGTCGGGGTCGAGGTCGAGGTCGAGGTCGGGGTCGAGGTCGAGGTCGGGGTCGAGGTCGGGGTCGAGGTCGAGGTCGAGGTCGGGTCGAGGTCGGGGTCGGGGTCGAGGTCGGGGTCGGGGTCGCGTGCGCCGCCGGCGATACTCCGACGGCTCGGCAGTCGCTCGGCCGGCCGCAGCCTGGCGTGCATTACCCGGCGCTCCCGGCTATGTTGCGCCCCTCTCGCGGGCCGCCCGAGGGCGGCCCTCCGCTGCCTGCGGCGTCCCCCAAAGGAAGATTCGATGTCCAAGTCGTTCGCCGAGCTCGGCCTGTCGCCGAAGGCCCTGGCCGCCCTCGAGCGCGCCGGGTTCGAGCACCCCACCCCGGTGCAGGCGCAGGCGATCCCGCCCGCGCTCGCCGGGAAGGACGTGATCGGCACCGCCGCCACCGGCACCGGCAAGACCGCCGCGTTCGTGCTCCCCATCCTCGAGCGGCTCACCGGGAAGCACGGCACCCGCGCGCTCGTCCTCGCGCCGACGCGCGAGCTCGCGCTGCAGATCGGCGAGGAGGTCGATCGCTTCGGCCGCGGCCGCCAGGTGCGCGGCGCCGTCGTCATCGGCGGCGTCGGCATGGGGCAGCAGACCGCCGCGTTCAAGGAGCGCCGGGAGATCGTCGTCGCGACCCCGGGCCGGCTCGTGGACCACCTCGCGCAGGGCACCGCGCGCCTCGACGAGATCGAGGTCCTCGTGCTCGACGAGGCCGACCGGATGCTCGACATGGGGTTCAAGCCCCAGCTCACGCGCATCCTCGCGCGGCTGCCCAAGGCGCGCCAGACGCTCCTGTTCTCGGCGACGATGGGCGCCGAGGTCGCCGAGTTCGCGCGCGCGCACCTGAAGGACCCGGTCAGGGTCGAGGTCGCCCGCAGCGGGACGACCGCCGAGCGCGCGGTGCAGCACGTGTTCCTCGCGACGCAGGAGGAGAAGCTGCCGCTCCTCCTCGCCCTGCTCGAGGCGGACGACCTCTCGACCCTCGTCTTCACCCGCACCAAGCGGCGGGCCGACAAGGTGTGGAAGGCCATCGACCGCGCCGGCCACAAGGTCGCGCGCATCCACGCCGACCGCTCGCAGGGGCAGCGCCGGATGGCGCTCGACGGCTTCAAGGACGGGCAGTACCGCGTGCTCGTCGCGACCGACATCGCCGCGCGTGGCATCGACGTGGCGGAGATCGGGCACGTCGTGAACTTCGACCTGCCGCACGTCGCCGAGGACTACGTGCACCGCGTCGGCCGGACCGCGCGGGCGGCGGCGAGCGGCCGGGCCTCGAGCTTCGCCGCCCCGGAGGAGCGGGACCTCTTGCGCGGCATCGAGCGGCTCACCCGCGTCGAGCTCGCGCGCGCCGAGGTGCCGCGCGACTCCGCGACGTTCACGGCGGAGCTCGAGCGGTCGCGGACGGCGCGGGCGACCTCGGGACCGCCGCAGGGGCACGGCGGCCGGCCCGCGCACGGCGGCGGCCACGGCAGGGGCGGGGGACGCGCCGGCGGCGGGCGGCACGCGCCGGCGCGCGACGGCGGCGGCTCCGGTCACGGCGCGGCCGCCTCGGCGTCGGGCGGCGGCGGGGCGCAGAAGTCGAAGCTCGTCGGCTCGTGGGGCGGGAAGCGGCGGCGGTAGCCCGCGAGCGCCAGGGCCTTCCGGCCGTCCGCTCGCCCTGAGCCTGTCGAAGGGCGAGCGGAGCCGGACGTCCCCGCCGGAGACCGGCGCTACTCCCGGCCGGAGGCCTTCGCCTCGCGCAGCCCCTCCAGCTCCTGCCACCTCGCGTAGAGCCGCTCCACCTCGCCCGACACGCCGTCCAGCTCGGCGCGGAGCGCCGCGACGGTGTCGCCCGCCTTCTGGTACGTGGCCGGATCCGCGAGCGCGGCCTCGATGGCCGCCTTCCGCTCCTCCGACGCGAGGATCGCCGGCTCGATGCCCTCGAGCTCGCGCTGCTCCTTGAAGGTGAGCTTGCCCGGCTTGCGGGCCCGCTCCGGCCGCCCCTCGGCGCCCGGCGCCGCCGCGGGGCGCGCCCCGCGCGGCGCGGCGGCCTCCGCGCGCTCCGCCGCGGCGGCCGCCTCCGCCTGCTCCTTGAGCGTGCGGTACGTCTCGTAGTTCCCCGGGTAGCGGACCGCGCGGCCGTCTCCCTCGAGCGCCAGGATCGCCGTCGCGACCTTGTCGAGGAAGTAGCGGTCGTGCGTGACGAGCAGCACGCTCCCGTCGAACTGGAGCAGCAGCCGCTCGAGGGCGTTCAGGGTGACGAGGTCGAGGTCGTTCGTGGGCTCGTCGAGGACGAGCACGTTCGCGCCCTCGAGGAACAGCTTCGCGAGCAGCAGCCGGTTCCGCTCGCCGCCGGAGAGCGCCTTGATCTGGAGCCGCTGCATCGAGACGGGGAAGAGCAGGTCGTCGAGGTAGTCGCGCAGGGCGATGCGCCGCCCGGAGAGCTCGACGAAGTCCTCGCCCGCGCGCCCGGGCGGGCCGCCGCCGGCCGCCTCGTACACCGTCTGCTCCGGGTCGAGCGTCGCGCGCTGCTGGTCGTGGTAGGCGATCTTCGTCCGCTTGCCGACCACGACCTCGCCCGCGTCGGGCGGGAGCTCCCCGAGGAGCACGCGCAGGAAGGTGGTCTTCCCGACGCCGTTCCGGCCCACGATGCCGACGCGCTCGCCCTTCTGGAGCTTGAAGTCGACGCCCTCGAGGACCGTCCGCCCGTCGAACGCCTTGGCGAGCCCGTGGCCGTCGAG
This sequence comes from uncultured delta proteobacterium, assembly GCA_963737085.1. Classification (GTDB taxonomy): domain Bacteria; phylum Myxococcota; class Myxococcia; order Myxococcales; family Anaeromyxobacteraceae; genus Anaeromyxobacter. The sequence continues at coordinate 391,962 of CAVTRR010000007.1, read as the reverse complement.
GACCACGTGGGAGAGCCGGGGGGCCGCCGCGGTCTGGAGCGCGGCCACCCGCGGGCGCGCGAAGCCCCGCTCCGCCATGAGGCGCCGCGCGCGCTCGATGCGCGCCTTGCTCTTCGTGCGCCGCGCCTCGACGCCGCGGCGGAGCCACGCCACCTCCTCGGCGATCCAGCGGTCGCGCTTGTGCTGGGCGTCCGCGGCGATCGCGTCCGCCTCGAGCCGTTGCTCGAGGTAGGCCTCGTAGTTGCCGGGATAGCTCGTCACCCCGGCGCCGGGCGTGATCTCGACGATCCGGTCCACCAGGTCGTCGAGGAAGTAGCGGTCGTGGGTGACGAGGAGCAGCGCCCCGGTGAGCCCGTCGAGCTCCTCCTCGAGCCAGTCCACCGTGTCCGCGTCGAGGTGGTTGGTCGGCTCGTCGAGGAGGAGCAGGTCGGGCCGGGTGAGGAGCGCGCGGGCGATGGCGACGCGCTTGCGGGTCCCGCCCGAGAGCTCCGCCACCGGCCGGTCCCACTCCTTCACGCCGAGCCGGTCGAGGAGGCGGCGCGCCTCGTGCGCGGTGTCCCAGCCGCCGAGGTGCTCGATGCGCTCCGAGAGCGCGGCGAGCTCGCCGAGGAGGCGGTCGTGGACCGCCTCGTCCCGCTCCCGCTCGAGCCGCGCCGAGAGGGCGGCGTGGCCGTCGATCGCGTCGCGGAGGGCCGCGCGGGCCACCTCGAGCTCCGAGGCCACCGTCGCGCCCTCGCGGAACGCCGGCTCCTGGGGCAGGTACGTGACCGTCGCGCCGCGCCGCAGCTGGATCTCCCCCTGGTCCGGCTCCGCCGCCCGCGCGAGCATCCGCATGAGCGAGGACTTGCCGGAGCCGTTCACCCCGACGAGGCCGACGCGCTCGCCCTCGTCGATCGTGAAGGTGAGGGCGTCGAAGACGGCGCGGCTGCCGAACGAGAGGCCGAGCCCGGCGGCGTGGAGGAGCGTCACCGGCCCTTCATAACATCGGGGCGGCAAAGGCGCGGCGTTTCGGCGCGACCTCGGCGACGCCCTCGCGCCCGCCGTCAGGGGCGCTTCAGCGCCGCCCGCCTGTCGCGGTAGGCGCTGCGGATCGCGAGGTACTCGTCGTTCGTGAGGAGCAGCTCGCGCGAGATCGAGCGCACCGTCTCCTCCTCCGCGATCGAGATCGAGTCGTCCGCGGCGGACACCGCGAAGAGGCAGTGGAGCAGGTCGCGCTTCTGATCCTCGGTCGCGAGGTCGCGGAACTCGCGCGCCGCGAGGAAGTTCCAGGTCTCGCCGAAGAGCTTGTTCTGCGCCTGGGCGATGGCGACGACGAGGGCCGCCTGCGCCGGCGAGACGCCGCCGAACGCCTCGACGACCTTCTCCATCGCGCGGGTCTCGTCGGGGCTGATGTCCTGGTCCACGTTGGCGACGCGGGAGAGGAGGAAGGCGAAGAGGGCGAGGTGGCGCGCCTGGCGCGGCTCCAGCGCGTCCAGCTCCCGCACGATCCGGTGGACGACGTCGCTCTCGCCCCCCGAGGAGCGCTTGCCGAGGCCGAGCCAGTCGAGGACGGACATGGCGCCCTTTCTAGCGCACCGGCGGGGGCGGCGCCCGCGGCGAGGGGCCCCGGGGTGGAGTTGGCCCGTGGCGGGCGGCGGAGGTACGCTCGGCGCCCCCCGAGGAACCCCCGAAATGCGCCCGCTCCTGCTCGCCTTCCTCGCCGCCGCGGCCGTCCCCGCCGCGGGCCGCGCCCTGCCGACCGCCACCTGCCACTGCTTCAAGGATCGCAGCTTCGATCCCGCGAGGCCGGGCGCGGCGGACCCGTACATCCTCGCGACGACGCGCAGCTCGCTCCTGTCGGCCGCGCTCGGGCCGGGGAAGGGGAGCCTCGTCCAGGCGGTGATGGGCGGCACGGCGCCCGACGACCTGTGGGTCGCGCACTGGGCGGGCGCGCGGACGGGGAGGCCGGGCGACGCGCTCCTCGCCGCGAAGGAGGAGAAGGGCTCCTGGCGCGCGGTCCTCGCGGGGTCGAAGGACCTCGGCGCCGCGTTCGACCGCGCCCTCGCGTCGGCCGCGTCCGACGCCACCCTCGCCGCGCTCGCCGTCGACGACGTGCTCGTGGGCCGCCTCGGCGTCCCGGCGGAGGAGCTCGCCCTGCTGCGCGCCGCGAACGCGCGATCCGAGGAGGTCGTGCTCGCCGCCGTCCTCTCGGTCCGGCTGCGCACGCCGGCGATGCCGCTCCTGGCCCGGGTGCGGAGCGGCGCCGGGACCTGGGGCACGGTGCTCCGCGACGCCGGGCTCGCGCCGCAGGACATGGACGGCGTGGTCCGCGGCCTGATGCGCTGACCGCTGAAGGCGCAGGGCATGCTGCGGCGCGTCGTGCCCGCGCGGCTCCGCTCGCCGCGTGACGGCACGCCCCATCCGGCGGGCGAACGTGCCGTTTCGGGGCGAGCCGGCGACGACTAGGAGTCCTCGGTCGCCCACCCTCGAACCCCGGTGCCGGAGGCCCGATGCCCATGCCCATGCTCGATCTGTGGATCGGCGGGAAGCCCGTCCGGAGCACGAGCGGCCGCGCGGGCGACGTGTTCGACCCGGCCACGGGCGAGGTCGTCCGGCGGGCGCCGTTCGCGAGCGCGGAGGAGGTGGGCTCCGCCGTCGCCGCCGCGAAGGCGGCCTTCCCTGCCTGGCGCGACACGCCGCCCGTCCGGCGCGCCAGGATCCTCGCGCGCTTCCGCGAGCTCCTCGAGGCGAACCGCGACCCGCTCGCCCGGCTCGTCAGCGAGGAGCACGGCAAGACCCTGCCCGACGCGGCCGGCTCGGTGCAGCGCGGCATCGAGGTCGTCGAGTTCGTCTGCGGCGCGCCGCACCTGCTCAAGGGCGAGCGGGCCGAGGACGTCGGCCGCGGCATCGACACGCACTCCGCGCTCCAGCCTCTCGGCGTCTGCGCGGGCATCACGCCGTTCAACTTCCCGGCCATGGTGCCGCTCTGGATGTTCCCCGTCGCGATCGCCTGCGGGAACACCTTCGTGCTGAAGCCCTCGGAGAAGGTCCCGTCGACGAGCCTGCGGCTGGCGCAGCTCTTCCAGGAGGCGGGCCTCCCGGACGGCGTCCTGAACGTCGTGCCGGGCGACCGCGAGGCGGTGGACGCGCTCCTCGCGCACCCCGACGTGGCCGCCGTCTCCTTCGTCGGCTCGACGCCGGTGGCGCGCCACGTCTACGAGACCGCGACGCGCAACGGCAAGCGCGTGCAGGCGCTCGGCGGGGCGAAGAACCACGCCGTGGTCCTGCCCGACGCGGACCTCGCCTTCACCGCGGACGCCCTCGTGGGCGCCGCCTACGGCTCGGCGGGCGAGCGGTGCATGGCGATCTCGGCGGTCGTCGCCGTGGGCGCGGCGGGCGATCCGCTCGTCGCGGCCATCGCCGAGCGCGCGGAGAGGCTGCCCGTGGGGCCTGGCACGGCCCGGGGCGTCGAGATGGGGCCCGTCATCACGGCCGCGCACCGCGACCGCATCGTGGGCCTCGTCGGCGCGGGGGTCGCCGAGGGCGCGCGGCTCGTCGTGGACGGGAGGAAGCTCCGCGTCCCGGAGGGCGGGAAGGGGTTCTTCGTCGGCCCGACGCTCTTCGACCGCGTGACGCCCGCGATGTCGATCTACCGCGAGGAGATCTTCGGCCCGGTGCTGGTGGTGCTCCGCGCGGAGACGCTCGACGAGGCGCTCGAGGTGGTGAACCGGAACCCCTACGGGAACGGCACGGCCGTCTTCACCCGCTCGGGCGCCGCGGCCCAGCGCTTCGCGCGCGACGTGCAGGTGGGCATGGTCGGCGTGAACGTCCCGATCCCGGTGCCGATGGCGTTCTTCTCCTTCGGCGGCTGGAAGCAGTCGCTCTTCGGCGACCTCCACGTCCACGGCCCCGAGGGCATCGCGTTCTACACGCGCACCAAGGTCGTCACCACGCGCTGGCCGGCGAGCGACGAGGAGCTCCGCGCGTCCTTCGCCATGCCGACGCACGGGTAGGGATATCCCGCGAGCCGCTCGCGAGCGATCGGCGTGCCGGGGGCCGGGTCAGCGCTTGCAGGGCGACGGCGCGGCCGCCCGCGGGTCGATGAAGCGCGCCTGGTTCGCCTCGCGCGTCGACTCCTCGCACTTTCCGGCCTGCGCGAGGGTCTCGGCGAGGATCGCGTGCGTGTCGGCGCGGGCGGGCTCGAGCTTGACCGCGGCGCGGGCGCTCTCCACGGCGCCGTCCACGTCGCCCGCGGACAAGAGGGACTTCGCGAGGTTGATGCGGGCGCGGGCGCGGTTCACCGCCACCTCGGCGGCGGGCGGCTCGATGATGGCCTGGAGCTGCGCCTCGGAGATCTCCCCCAGCACGACCTGGATCTTGCCGCGCAGGATGTCGAGGAGGTTGATCTTGCGGAAGTGCTGGTAGGCGACGAGCTTCTGGCGCTCGTCCGCGATCCCCACCGACGGGTGCATCGACACGCCGAGCTCGCCGTAGCACGCGTCCTGCGTGTCGATGACGACGGGCATGCGGATGCCCGACGCCCGGACCATGGCGGCCACGTCGGGGAGGGAGTCGGCGTCCGAGACGATCCCGACGAACCGGACCGGCTTCCCGCGGAACTCCACCTCGAGCGTCGCGAGCTGGGCGAGCGCCTGCTCGGAGTGGTCCTGGCCGGACCGGAAGAAGACGAAGACGTTCGCGCGGGCGGAGGTGAGGAGGGGGACGGTCTTGCCCTCGATCGTCCGCATGTCGCGGTTGCGGACCTGGGCCCCGACCGCCACGTCACGGAAGGCGGCCGCGGTCTGCGGGGCGGCCAGGTCGAGCGCGAGAATCAGGGCTGCGGCCGAAAGTCGCACGAATGGAAAATACCCGTTTTGGGACTCTCTCGTCCGTACCTCGAACGGGGGATAGCTGCTCCGGCCTCAGCTTTCCGTAAACCCCCGGAGGCGAGCAAGCCAACGGAATCGCGAGCAGAAACGCCAGCGACAGCCGCGCCGGCCACCGCTCCCTCCCGACCCAGAGTAATGCGGCCGCCGCCAGGAGGGTGGCGTAGACGGCCCCCCAGAGGAAGGGGCCTTCGCCCAGCGCGGCTCGCCAGTTCCAGGCGAGCTCCCGGGCCGATCCCGCCGCGGCGAGCGCGAGGAGCGCGGGGGCCGCGGCGCGCGGGAAGGCGGCGAGCGCGGCGTCGACCCCCGCGGCCGCGAGCAGGGCCAGCGCCGGCGCGATCGCGACGAGGTAGCGGCTTTCGCGCCAGTCGTCGCCAGCGCCGATCCGGACGAAGGTGAGGACGAGGAAGCTCACCGCGAGCGGCCCGAGGAGGAACCGCAGGCGGCGCTCCCGCCCCGCCGCGGCGAGGGCGGCGCCCGCGGCCTCGGCCACGAGCAGCACCGGCGGCTGGCCTCGCCACAGGGCCTCGAAGAAGTAGCTGCGCGCGAGCTGCGCGAGCTCGAGCCGGGGCGCCACGAGCCCTTCGTAGGGGTTGGCGCGCAGGAACCAGAGCGGGTCGCCGAGCGCGAGCGCGCCCCCGGCGGCCCAGAGGGCGAGCGGGAGAGCGGCGAGCGCCGGCGGCCCGGCGCGCCGCTCCCGCAGGAGGAGCGCCGCGGCCCCGAGCGCCGCGAAGACGACCCCCTCGGGCCGCGTCACGCTGCACCAGCCGAGCCCAGCCGCCACGAGCCACGGTCGGCGCTCGGCCCAGCCGAGGACGGCGACGGCGAGCGCCGCCGCGAACGGGAGCTCGGTCATCGTGGAGGCCGCCTGCCCGAAGAAGTCGTACTGCGCGACGAGCAGGGCCCCCGCCGCCCACGGCCGCGGGAGCCCGAGGGCGCGCGCCGCGCGGATGGTGGCCGCGATGGCGACCGCGGCGGCGAGCGCGCTCGTCAGGCGGGCGGCCGTGATCCCGAGGGCGGCCGGCGCGGCGTAGAGGAGCGTGAAGCCGGGGCGGTCCCAGGGGTCGAGGAGCCGCACCGGGTCGGCGAGCGCCTCGCGCAGGTGCACGAAGTGGGTCCACTGGTCGTGGACGGGCGCCGCCGGCGCGAGCAGCGCGACCGCCGCGCACAGCGCGGCCGCGCCGCCGACGAGCGCCCGCTCGGACGGCGCGAGCGCGCGCGCGAGCCACGGCACGAGCGCAGCGGCGGCGAGCGGGAAGATCCACAGCAGGGCGACGATCACCGGACGCGGACCTCGGGGACATCACACCCTAGGGCGCGCGATCGTCGCGGGCCGCGCTCCGGCGAGGCGTGCCCCGCCAGGCCGTGGGGCGGCTGCTCACCAGAGCCAGGTCGTGACGTTCGGATACGGCTCGCGCCGCGCGAGGTGCTTGAGCCCCTTCGCGCAGCGGACGATGAACCAGATGGGGAAGAAGGCGAGCGAGGCGGCGCCGATCGCGCCGGCGAGGAAGGACAGCCACCAGACGGCGACCAGCAGGGCGGCGACGATCCCGTAGAGCAGGCTGAGCCAGAGGGTCCGGATCTGGAAGCGGTAGTGCGAGCGGAGCGGCTCGGGCGCGTCGCCCACGTTCACGTACGCCACGATCACGCCGACGAGCGCCGTCAGCCCGACGACGAGCGAGACGAGGTAGAGGACGTACACGAGCTTCGCGGTGGTGTCGCTCGGGGCGGCGCTCGCGGAGCGGGGGGGCGCGGGCGCAGTGAGGAGCGGCGGGCTCGGCTGCATCGATTCCCTCCCGGGCGTGACGCGGCGGCGATCCTACTGCCCGTTCGGCGCGTACGCGAGGATCGCGCTCTCGACGGCCTCCTCGAGGAGGAGGCCGGGGAAGCGCGCGAGGATCGCGGCGCGGGCCCCGGCGGCGCCCGCCGCGGCGGCCACGAGCCGGGCGACCTCGCGGTGGTACGCCGACTGCCGCTCGGCGATCTCCGGGCCGCCGGCGAGCCCGTGCCCGGGCACGAGGCGCGAGACGCCGAGCGCGCCGAGCGCGTCGAGCCGCCGGGGAAGCGCGGCGAGGTCCGCCTCCTCGTAGTTGGTGTGGTACCCGGCGAACACGAGGTCGCCCACCGCCGCCGCGTCCTCCGACGGGAAGATCACGACCGCGTCGCCGGCCGTATGGCCGGGGCCGAGGTGGCGGACCTCGGCGCGCACCCCGCGGCCGAGCTCGACGACGTGCGCCTCGTCGAAGAGCGCCGCGGGCGCGTACGGCTCCGCGTCGGCGAAGAGGGCGGCGAGGGCGGGGACCTTCCGGCGCGCCGCGACGAGCCCGGCGTGCTGCTCGGCCATCCCGCGGGCGCAGCGCCGGTGGGCGACGACGGCGGCGCCCCGCGCGGCGAACCAGCCGGCGCCGAGCGCGTGGTCGGTGTGGTGGTGCGTGAGGACGACGTGCCGGACCGGCGGCAGGCCGCGCCGGCGCACAGCCTCCTCGACGAGCCGCGCGTGCGCCGGGGCGATGAGCGGGTCCACGAGCAGCGTCGCGTCGGGGCCCGCGAGCGCGAGGCAGTTCGTGCCGTAGCTCGTCGCGGGCGTGTCGCCGCCGAGGGTGAGGAGGAGGAGCCGGGGGGAGAGGGGCGTCTCGCGGAGGGCGGGGATCTGCAGGGCCATGCGGGGTGGCATGATGGACGGCGGCGGCTCCTTGCGCCACCGTCGCGTCATGACCTCCGGCCTCCTCCGCACGCTCGGCCTGCTCGGCCTCGCCGCCGCCGCGGGGCTGCTCCTCGTCTGGCTCGCGCAGCGGCGCCTCCTGTACTTCCCCGAGCGGACGGACCGCGCGTCGGCGGAGCGCCGGGCGCGCGCGCTCGGCCTCGAGCCGTTCACGGACGGCGAAGAGCTCCTCGGCTGGCGCGCGCGGCACCCGGCGGGCGCGCGCGGCCGGCTCGTCGTCCTGCACGGGAACGCGGGCTCGGCCCTCGATCGCGCCTACTTCGTCGACGCCTTTGCCTCCGCGGCGCCATCGCTGCCGCTCGACGTCTACCTCGTCGAGTACCCCGGCTACGGCCCGCGGCCGGGGTCGCCCTCGGAGGCGGCGCTCGTCGCGACCGCGCGCCGCGCCATCGCCGTCGCGCGCCGCGACGGCGCGGGACCGGTGCTCGTCGCCGGCGAGTCGATCGGGAGCGGCGTCGCCGCGCTCGCCGCCGCGGCCGCGCCCGGCGAGGTGGACGGGCTCCTCCTCGTGACGCCGCTGGCGAGCGTGCCGTCGGTGGCGCGCCGCCACTACCCGTTCCTGCCCGCCTTCGTCCACCGCGACGCGTACCGCGCCGACCGCGCGCTGCCCCGCTACGGCGGCCCGGTCGCGTTCCTCGTCGCGGGGGCCGACGAGGTGGTGTTCGCCGACCTGGGCCGGGCGCTGTTCGACGCCTACCCGGGCCGGAAGCGGCTCTGGGTCGACGCGCGGGCGGGGCACAACACGCTCGACTGGCGCCCGGGGATCGCGCGGTGGCGCGAGATGGTCGAGCTCGTGGCGGGGGGGCGGTGATCGCCGCCGAGGTCTCCCGCGGGAGCGGGCGCGCCGCGGCTCACGCCGCCCCCTCCACTCCCTTCGCGAGCCGCTTGAGGAGCGGGACGAAGAGCAGCATCAGGCCGGCCGCGGCGAAGCTCGACACCACGAAGATCGAGTAGAAGCCGAGGTAGGTCGACGAGACGTGCTGCAGGAACCCGCCGAGGCCGCCCGCCTCGGCCGCGCGGGCCTCGCCGGGCACCGGCGTGTAGGCGGCGAGCGCGCCCGCGATCTTGTTCGCCGCCGCGTTCGCGAGGAGCCAGGCGCCCATGAGCAGCGAGGCGAAGCGCGCGGGCGCGACCTTCGTCACGTAGGAGAGCCCGACCGGCGAGAGGCAGAGCTCGCCCCAGGTGTGGAAGAGGTAGGCGAGGGTCAGCCAGATCGGCGAGACGAGCACGCCCGCGTCGGCGCGCGCGCCGCCCGCGAGCATGAAGAGGAAGCCCGCGCCGAGGAGGAAGAGGCCGAGCACCATCTTGAGCGCGGTCGAGGGCTCCCGCCGGCGCGCGCCGAGCACCTGCCACAGCTCGGCGAAGAGCGGGGCGAAGATCAGGATGAAGAGCGGGTTGAACGACTGGAACCAGGACGAGGGCATCGTCCAGCCGAAGAACCCGAGGTCGGTGTTCTTGTCGGCGAACAGGTTCATCGACGAGCCCGTCTGCTCGTAGGCGGCCCAGAAGAAGATCACGAAGAAGACGATGATGAAGAGCGCCAGCACGCGCCGCCGCTCGTCGCCGCGCGTGCCGAGGACGGTGACGCCGAAGGTGGCGCCGACCGCGGCCCCGACGACCATCCCCAGCGGCGTGACGCCGGTGAGGAGCGCGGCCAGCGCCGCGCCGGCCGCCGCGCCGAGGACGGCGTGGGTCGGCGCGTGGCCGCGCGGCGCGGCGGCGCGGTCGGGCTCCGCCGCGGCGCCGCTCCGGTCGAGCGGCCGCGCCGCGCCCTGCCGCGCCCCGCCCGCCACGCCCTCGCCGACGCCGTGCAGGTAGCGCTCCCGCCCCCACACGTACATGCCGAGGCCGAGCACCATCCCGACGCCCGCGGCGGCGAAGCCCCAGTGCCAGCCGAAGCGGCCGCTCTGCGCGAGGTAGCCGCAGGCGAGCGGCCCGAGGAGCGCGCCGAGGTTGATCCCCATGTAGAAGAGCGTGAACCCAGCGTCGCGCCGCGCGTCGCCGGGCGCGTAGAGCTGGCCCACGATGGTCGACGCGTTCGGCTTGAAGAAGCCCGTGCCGATCACGATGAGCGAGAGCCCCAGGTAGAACGACCCCATCCCGGGGAACGCGAGGGCGAAGTGCCCCGCGGCGATGACGAGCCCGCCGATGAACAGCGAGCGCCGCGTGCCGATCCAGCGGTCGGCGAGGTAGCCGCCCGCGAGGGGCGTGAGGTACACGGCCATCGTGTACGTGCCGTAGAGCCCCGCCGCGCGCGCCGTGTCCCAGCGCAGCCCGTTCACGAGGTAGAGGACGAGGATGGCGCGCATCCCGTAGTACGAGAAGCGCTCCCACATCTCCACGCCGAAGATGAGCGCCAGGCCGCGGGGGTGGCCGAAGAACGCGCGGTCCTCGGAGGCGTGAAGCGCTGCGACGGCGGTCGGTGCGGAGGGATCGGACATGCGCGGGCCTCGCTCTCGGGTCCCGGTGTCTAGCGCGACCGCGCGATCCGCGCCATCGCCGTCCGCACGGCGCGATCTGGTAGATTCGGCTCCCCCGGCGCGCCGGCGCGGGCCGGGGCTGGACGCGCCCACCATGGACGGAACGCCGCTCGACCGGCTCGCTCGACACTGGCAGTGGGCCGCGCTGATCGCGGTGCTGGCGCTCGTCACGGCCGCGCGCGTCCGGCTCCTCGACGTGCCGCTCCAGCGCGACGAGGGCGAGTACGCCTACACGGCGCAGCTCCTGCTCGACGGGACGCCGCCGTTCGAGGGCGCGTACAACATGAAGCTGCCCGGCACCGCGGCCGCCTACGCGGCCTCGATGGCGATCGTCGGCCAGACGATCGAAGGCGCGCGCGCGGGGGTCGTCGTGGCGAACCTCGCGACGATCGTCCTCGTGTTCCTCCTCGGCCGGGCGCTGCTCGGCGCGGCCGGCGGGCTCTCCGCGGCGATCGCCTTCGCCTCCCTGTCCCTCTCGCCCGCGGTCACCGGGACCTTCGGCCACGCCACCCACTTCGTGGCGCTCTTCGGGGCCGCCGGCCTCCTCGCGTTCCTCCGCGCGCTCGCGCGCCCGCGGCCGCTCCGCTGGCTCGGGGCGGGCGTCCTGCTCGGCCTCGCCTTCCTCATGAAGCAGCCGGGCGGCGTGTTCCTGGCGTTCGCCGTGGTGTGGCTCGCGTGGGACCGCCTGCGCGCGCCCGGGGCGTCGCCGCGGCGGCTCGCGGCGGAGGAGGGGACGCTCCTCGCGGGCGCCGCCGTCCCGGTCGCGATCTGCGTCGCGATCGTGGCCGCCGCGGGCACGCTCGGACGCTTCTGGTTCTGGGTGGTCGAGTACGCGCGTGCCTACGCCGGCGTGATCCCGCTCGACCAGGCGCCGCGGTCGCTCGCGCTCGCGCTCGCCCGGGTGGTGCCCCCGGACGCCGCCCTGTGGGCCCTCGCGGCGGCCGGGACGGTCGCCGCCGCCCTGCGCGCGGCCGCCGTGCCGAACCGCGGGCTCCTGCTCGCCCTGCTCGCGTTCTCGGCCGCCGGCGTGTGCCCCGGGTTCTACTTCCGCCCCCACTACTTCATCCTCGCGCTCCCCGCCGTCGCGCTCATGGTGGGCGCCGCGGTGGCCGCCGCCCTCGCGCGCCTGCGGACGCCGGCCGCCCGCCGCGCCGTCGCGGCGCTCGTCGTCCTCGCGTGCGCCTCCGGCGCGTGGGCGTCCCGCGAGGTGCTGTTCCAGCTCTCGCCGGCGCAGGTGTCGAGGGCGCTCTACGCGAACAACCCGTTCCCCGAGGCGATCGAGGTGGCGCGCTGGGTCGCCGAGCGCACGCGCCCGGACGACCGCATCGCCGTGCTGGGGTCGGAGCCCGAGATCCTCTTCTACGCGCGCCGGCGCTCGGCGACGGGCTACCTGTACACCTACGGGCTGATGGAGCCGCAGCCGTTCGCGCGGCGCATGCAGGAGGAGATGATCGCGGAGATCGAGGACGCCGCTCCGGCCTTCGTCGTCCTCGTCGACGTGTCCACCTCGTGGCTCGCCACCCCGCGCTCGGACCGCCACCTGCTCGCGTGGTCGGGCGAGTACCTCGCCTCGAACTACGACGTCGTCGGCGCCGTGGCGATCCTCGGCCCGGAGCGCACCGAGTACGTCTGGGGCGACGCCGCGGTGGACGCGCCGGTGGCGGACCTCGTCGTGTTCCGCCGCAAGGGGTTCGTCTCCCCCTGAAGCTCCGCCTCGCCGTCGCCGCCCGCGGCCGGACTCACCGGCCCCCGGCGTGCGCGGTATCTCAGGGCGCGGCCTCGAGCGGCTCGCCCTCGCGCACGTGCCGGAGCGCCACCGAGTTCATGCAGTAGCGCAGCCCCGTCGGCGGCGGGCCGTCCGGGAACACGTGGCCGAGGTGGCCGTCGCAGCGGGCGCAGCGGACCTCCGTGCGGCGCATGCCGTACGAGCCGTCGACGTGCTCGGTGATCGCGTCGGGCGAGAGCGGCTCGGTGAACGAGGGCCACCCCGTGCCCGACTCGAACTTCCCGCCGGAGCGGAAGAGCGGGTTGCCGCAGCCGGCGCAGACGTACGTGCCGGGCTCCGTCGTCCCGAGGAAGCAGCCGCTGAACGGCCGCTCGGTCCCGTGGCGCCGCAGGACGTCGAACTCCTCGGGCGTGAGCCGGCTCCGCCACTCCTGCTCCGACAGGACGAGCTTGTCGCGCATCGAGCCTCCTCGCGGACCGCGATCTAGCCGCCCGCGCGCGGCTGGGCCCGACTATCCGTCCGGCCGGGCGGGCGGGCGCCCGCCCCGAGCGCCCGGCACGGGCGACCCCCGGCGGGGCGGCGTGGCGCGGCGCCGCCCGCCCGAGCCCGGCCTCGACGCGAGGCCGCCCGCGTGCTCTCCTCCGCCGGCACATGCGCTCCACCTGTCGCCGCTGCCTGCGCCCCGACGCGTTCTGCGTCTGCGCCGGGCTCGGGCCGATCCCGTCGAGGACGCGCGTCGTCCTCCTCCAGCACCCGCGCGAGGCGCGCCTCGCCATCTGCTCGGCCTGGCTCACGCGCGTCGCGCTCGAGAACGCCGAGCTCCACCGCGGCGTCCGCTTCGCGGCGGAGCCGCGCGTCGCGGCGCGCCTCGCCGAGCCCGGGGCGGCGCTCCTCTTCCCGGGGGCGGACGCCACGCCGGTCGACGCGCTCGCCGGCCCGCCGCCGCGCACCCTCTTCGTCGTGGACGGCACCTGGCTCCAGGCCGGGAAGATGCTCGCCCTGAACCCCGCGCTCGCGGCGCTCCCGCGGCTCACGCTCGCCGGCCGCGAGAGCGGCTACGGCGAGCTGCGGCGCGAGCCGGCGGAGGGGCACCTCTCCACGATCGAGGCGGTGGCGCACGCGCTCGGCGCGCTCGAGCGGGACCCGGCGCGGTTCGCGCCCATGATCGACGCGTTCCGCCGCATGGTCGCGCTCCAGCTCGAGGTCTCGCGCGGCCCGCGGCGCAGCCCGCGCCACCGGCCCGGCCGCGCGGCGATCTGACGCGCCGCGCCCGGGGCGGACGGGCGCTCGGCGGGGTGCATCCGGGCCCGCGATGCGGTATTTCGGTGTCCCGCAAGAGGACCCCACCGATGCCCCAGCGCACCGCAGACCTGAACGTCGCCTCGCTCGACGTGATGCCTTCGCCCGACGAGGTGAAGGCGCGCGTGCCGCCCACCGAGGCCGCCGCCGACGCCGTGGTCGCCGGGCGCCGCACCATCGAGGCCATCCTCGACGGCCGCGACCCGCGCCTCTTCCTCGTCGTCGGCCCCTGCTCGATCCACGACCCCGTCGCGGGTCTCGACTACGCCCGCCGCCTGAAGCGGCTCGCCGACGAGGTGGCCGACGTCTTCCAGGTGGTCATGCGCGTCTACTTCGAGAAGCCGCGCACCGCCCTCGGCTGGAAGGGGTTCATCAACGACCCCTTCATGGACGACTCCTTCCGCATCGACGTCGGCATGGAGCGCGCCCGCCGCTTCCTCCACGACGTGAACGAGCTCGGGCTGCCGGCGGGGACCGAGGCCCTCGACCCGAACGCCCCGCAGTACTACGGCGACCTCATCGCCTGGACCGCCATCGGCGCGCGCACCTCCGAGTCGCAGACCCACCGCGAGATGGCGTCCGGCCTCTCCACGCCGGTCGGCTTCAAGAACGGCACCGACGGCGACCTCGACGCGGCGGTGAACGCCATCCTCTCGGCGAGCCGGCCGCACAGCTTCCTCGGCCTCAGCATGCAGGGACGCTCGGCCATCGTGCGCACGCGCGGGAACCCCTACGGCCACCTCGTGCTGCGCGGCGGCGGCGGGCGCCCGAACTTCGACACGGTGTCGATCTCCCTCGCGGAGCAGGCGCTCTCGAAGGCGGGCCTGCCGCGGAACATCGTCGTGGACTGCTCGCACGCGAACTCCTGGAAGAAGCCGGAGCTGCAGCCGCTCGTCCTGCGCGACGTCGTGCACCAGATCCGCGAGGGGAACGGCTCGGTGGTGGGGCTCATGATCGAGAGCTTCATCGAGCCGGGAAACCAGCCCATCCCCGAGGACCTGTCGAAGCTCAGGTACGGCTGCTCGGTGACCGACGCCTGCGTCGGCTGGGACGCGACCGTCGACATGCTGAAGAGCGCGCACGAGGTGCTGCGCGGCGTGCTCCCCTCGCGCAAGCGGGTGCGCTGACCGCGGCGCCCGCGCGGGCGCGCAGCGCGCGGGGCGCCGCCGCGGCCACCCCCGCCGGCGCGCGGCGAGGGGGCTTCCGGCGCCCCCGCGCCGTCGCCATCGTGGCGCGGCGGAGGTGCCCCGTGCCCGGCCTCGTCGCAGCGCTCGTCGCCGCCCTCGCGCTCCTCGCGGGGCCGGAGGTCTCCGTCGAGGGGCCGCGGGATGCCGCCGGCTGGAAGGAGCGGAACGCGGCGCGGGCCCGGGCGGGGCTGCTGCCGCGCAAGCCTCCCGCGCGCAAGCCGGACCGCCGCGCCCGGCGGCTCGTCCGCCTCGCGGCGCCGCCGCCCGTCTACCTCGGCGAGCCGGTGGCGGTCGCGGATCTCGCGACCGGCCCTCGGGCCGAGCCCGCCGGCTGGGTGGAGGGCGCCGCGCCGTCCGCGCTCCGCCTCGTGGAGGGGGGCGTCGTGGCGGAGCTCGCCCTCCCGCCGCGGCGGCCCGGGGTGCCGGTGGCCGCGGCGCGCGTCGAGACCGCGGTGGCGCTGCGCCCGCGCGCGACGGGGCTCGCCCTCGCCGCGACCGGCGTCGTGACGGACGTGGCCCTGATCCTCCGGGCCCGTTGAGTCCGGCGCGGGCGGCCCGCCGCGGCTACCCCGCCACGGTCCGGCCGGCGAGCAGCTCGAGCGCCCTCAGCATCGCCGAGTGATCCCAGCGCGCCCCGCCGTGCGCCACGCAGGCGTTGAAGAGCTGCTGCGCGGTCGCGGTGCCGGGGAGGGAGAGCCCCATGGCGCGGGCGCCCGCGAGGGCGTTCTCGAGGTCCTTCTGGTGCAGCTCGATGCGCGCCCCGGGCTCGAAGCTCCGCTCGATCATCCGCTGGCCGTGCACCTCGAGCACCCGCGAGGAGGCGAACCCGCCGAGGAGCGCCTGCCGCACCTTCGCCGGGTCGACCCCCGCCCCGGCCGCGAAGAGGAGCGCCTCCGCGACCGCCTCGATGGTGAGCGCGACGACGATCTGGTTCGCCACCTTCGCGGTCTGCCCGGCGCCGTTCGGCCCCACGTGCGTCACGTTCCTGCCGAGCAGGCCGAGCAGGGGCTTCACCCGCGCGAAGCCCGCGTCGCTCGCGCCGACCATGATGGTGAGCGTGGCGTCCCGGGCGCCGACGTCGCCGCCGGACACCGGCGCGTCCACGTACTCGCAGCCGAGGGCGTTCACGCGCCTCGCCAGCGCCTGCGTGCCGAGCGGCGAGATCGAGCTCGTGTCCACGAAGACCTTGCCCGGCGCGAGCCCCTCGGCCACGCCGCGCTCGCCGAAGAGGACGCGCTCCACGTCGGGCGTGTCCGGGACCATCGAGAAGATCACCTCGGACCGCTCGCCCACCTCGCGGCCGCTCGCGCAGGCGGCGCCCCCGGCCGCGACGAGGTCCGCGGGCACGCCGCTGCGGCTGAAGAGGTGCAGGGCGTGGCCACCCTTCAGGAGGTTCAGCGCCATGGGCCGCCCCATGATCCCGAGCCCGACGAAGCCGACGTCGCTCATGCCGTCTCCCTCATCCAGGCGAGCCCCGCCTCCGTCCCCGCGAGCGGCCGGTACTCGCAGCCGACGAAGCCGCGGTAGCCGATGCGGTCGAGGTGCGGGAGGAGCGCGCGGTAGTCGATCTCGCCGGTGCCGGGCTCGTGCCGGCCGGGCGCGTCGGCGATCTGCACGTGGCCGATGCGCGGGAGGCGGCGCTCGAGCGTCCGGGCGAGGTCTCCCTCCACGAGGTGCATGTGGTAGCAGTCGAACTGGTACATGAGGTTCGGGACGCCGGCCTCGTCCATGAGCGCGAACGCCTGCGCCGACGTCTGCAGGTAGTAGCCGGGCATGTCCCGCCCGTTGATCCCCTCGACGAGGAGCGTGAGCCCGTGCGCCGCGAGCGCGCTCCCCGCGAAGCGGAGGCTCTCGAGGTAGGCCGCGCGGACCGCCGCCTCGGGCGCGTCCGGCGGCCGGATCCCCGCCATGGCGTGGAGCCGCGGGCACCCGAGGGCGCGCGCGTACTCGAGCGCGCGCGCCACCCCGGCGCGGAACTCCCCGGCGCGCGCGGGATCGCAGGCCATGCCCCGGTCCCCCCGCGCCCAGTCGCCCGCCGGCAGGTTGAAGAGCACCACCTCGACCCCGGCGTCGCGCGCCGCCGCGGCGACGTTCGCCGCCGGGTGCTCGTACGGCGAGACGAGCTCGACCGCCGTGAACCCCGCCCGCCGCGCCGCCGCGAACCGGTCGAGGAGCGGCACCTCGGTGAAGAGCATCGTCAGGTTGGCGGAGAACCGCGGCACCGGCGCTCACCCCACGAGGAGCACCGCGCAGGAGCGCGGGCCGTGCGCGCCGATGACGAGCGCCTGCTCGATGTCGGCGGTCTTCGAGGGCCCCGCGACGAACGTCCCGAAGCCGGCCCCCGGGAAGGCGACGCGCCGGTAGGCCTCGTGCATGTCGTGGACGACGTCGGCCGCGGCGACCACGAGCGCGAGGTGCTCGGCCACCACGAAGACGCCGCGGTGGCGCAGCCCCGCGGTCGGCACCCAGACCGCGCCGTTCTCGGCGACGGCGAAGGCGCCGGGGAGGACCGCGAGGCCGATCCCCTCGAGGGCGTGCGGGTCGGGGAGGTCGTCGAGGCGGACGTCCCCCTCCACCCCGGGGACGGCGGAGGCGACGCGGGCGGCGCCGACGCGGGCGGCGAGGGCGCGCACCTCCTCGCCCAGGGCCGCGGGGCCGGCCACGCGCACGAGCGCGCCGCCCACCGCCGCGACGGCGTCGGCGAGCTTCGCCACGGGGTCCGGGAAGCGGACCCCGAGCCCGGAGAGGTCGGGCGCCGGCCGCTCCGGGGCGCGGGCCGCGCGCAGCGCGGCGAGCACGGCCTCGCGGCTGCCGTCAGCCATGCTTCCCCCCGCGCGTGCGGCGCCACGCGTCGCGGAAGCTCTCGGCGGGCGCCTCGGGCAGCTCGCGCCGCCGCCCCCAGGCGTTCCAGCGCGCGTAGAGGAGCGGGCGCGGGAGGGTCCGCAGGGACCAGCGGGCGATCCGGCCGGCCAGCTCGTAGGCCCAGCGGCGGCCGAGGACCCACGCCGCGGCGCGCAGCGCGAGCCGCTTCGGGAGCGGGACGATGCCGCGCCGGGCGAGGTCCTGGCGGCGCTCGAGGAGCTGCTCGTGGATGTCGATCTTGACCGGGCAGACGTCGTCGCACGAGCCGCACAGCGTCGAGGCGAAGGGGAGCGACGCGTGCGCGCGGCCGTCGCGCGCCGAGGCGAGGAGCGAGCCGATGGGGCCCGGGACCACGTACGCGTAGCTGTAGCCGCCGCTGCGCCGGTAGACGGGGCAGGTGTTCATGCAGGCGCCGCAGCGGATGCAGGCGAGGGAGCGGCGGTACGCGGCGTCGGCGAGGATCGCGGAGCGGCCCGCGTCCACGATGACGACGTGCAGCTCGCCCCCCGCCACCGGCCCGTGGAAGTGGCTCGTGTACGAGGTGATGGGCTGCCCGGTGGCCGAGCGCGCGAGGAGCCGCAGGAAGACGGCGAGGTCGGCGAGGCGCGGCACCACCTTCTCGACGCCCATGCAGGCGACGTGGAGGCGCGGCAGGTGCGTCCCCATGTCCGCGTTCCCCTCGTTCGTGCACACCACGATGCCGCCCGTCTCGGCGACGGCGAAGTTCACGCCGGTCATGCCGGCGTCGGCGGTCATGAACTTCTCGCGGAGGTGGCCGCGGGCGGCCTCGGTGAGCGCCTTCGGGTCGGCGAGGCCGGCGGGCGTGCCGAGCTTCGCGTGGAAGAGGTCGCCGATCTCCTCGCGCTTGCGGTGGATCGCCGGGAACACGATGTGCGACGGCGGCTCGCCGGCGAGCTGGACGATCCGCTCGCCGAGGTCGGTGTCCACGACCTCGATCCCGCGCGCCTCGAGGAAGGGGTTGAGGCCGCACTCCTCGGTCAGCATCGACTTCGACTTCGCGACCCGTCGCACGCCGCGCTCGGAGAGGATGCGGTGGACGATGGCGTTGTGCTCGGCGGCGTCGCGGGCCCAGTGGACCTGCGCGCCGCGCGCGACGGCGTTCCGCTCGAACTCCTCGAGGTAGTCGGCGAGCCGCCCGCGGGTGTGGGCGCGGATCGCGGCGGCCGCCTCGCGGAGCGCCTCCCAGTCCGGCACGAGCGCCGCCGCGCGATCCCGCTTCTCGCGCACGAACCAGAGCGCCTGGTCGTGCCAGTGCGCCCGCGCCTCGTCGGCGGCGAAGGCGGCCGCGCGCTCGGGGTGGCCCGCGCTCACCCCATCGCCTCCTGCAGCACCTCGGCGACGTGCACGAACCGCAGCGGCACCCCCTCGCGGCGGGCGAGCCCGTCCATGTGCATGAGGCAGGACACGTCGGTGCCCGTCACGACCTCGGCCCCGGCGCGCGCGTGGTCGGCGATCCGGTCCTTCCCCATGAGGCAGGAGACCGCCTCCTCCGCGACCGCGAAGGTGCCGCCGAACCCGCAGCACTCGTCGGCGCGCGCGAGCGGCACGAGCTCGATGCCCTCGAGCGAGCCGAGGAGCCCCGCCACCTTCGACGTGCGCGGCAGGAGCAGCTCGCTCGGCGTGCCGAGGCCGAGCTCGCGCAGGCCGTGGCAGCTCTGGTGGAGGCCGACCCGGTGCGGGTAGCGGCCGGCGAGCGTCGTGACGCCGAGGACGTCCACGAGGAACTCGCACAGCTCGAAGGTGACGCGCTTCAGGCGATCGAGCCCGGGACGGCCGGCGAGGAGCCGGTCGTAGTGGTTCCGGACCATCGAGGTGCAGCTGCCCGAGGGGCAGACCACCGCGTCGAACCCGCCGAAGATCTCGAGGAAGCGCCGGGCGAGCGGCGCGGCCGCGTCCGCGAGGCCGGCGTTCGCCATCGGCTGCCCGCAGCAGGTCTGCTCCTCGGGGAAGACCACCTCCGCCCCGAGCCGCTCGAGGACGCGCGCCGCCGCGAGCCCGACCCGCGGCCACAGCTGATCCACGTAGCAGGGGACGAAGAGCGCGACGCGCATCGGCGCAGCATGCCCTGCCCGCGCGGCGAAATGAAGGCGTGCCCGTCGGGGGCGCGGCGCCGCGCGAGGTCCCGTCAGGGGCTGGGAGGAGAGGCGCCCGGCCGCTCCTCCACGCCGCCCGCCAGGAGCTCGTCGCGCGCGGCGCGGCGGAGCTCGACCGTGAAGAGCGACCCGCCGCCCGGCGCGCTCTGCACCCGAACCACGCCGCCGAGCGACTCCACGATCTGTCGGACGATCCAGAGCCCGAGGCCGAAGCCCCCGTAGTTGCGCTTGGACACCGCGCGCTCGAAGCGCTGGAAGATGCGGCGCTGGTCCGCCTCGCTGATGCCGATGCCGTGGTCGCGGACCGAGAGGACGGCCCGCGGGCCGTCGCCCTCGGCGATCACCTCCACCGGCTTGCCGGCGCCGTACTTGAGCGCGTTCGAGAGGAGGTTCGTCACCACCTGGTCGAGCCGCATGCGGTCCCAGCGGCCGACCAGCGGCGCGTCGGCGCGGAGGCGGATCGTGCAGCCGACGCGGCGGGCCTCGTCCTCGAACCTCGCGGCGACCTCGCGCGCGACCTCGGCGAGGTCGACCTCCTCGAGCTCGAGGTCGAGGCGGCCGGCGCTGATGCGGGAGATGTCGAGCAGGCTCGTGACGAGGCGGGAGAGCCGGTCCACGTTGCGCCGGATCACCTCGACCTTCCTCGCGACCTGCTCGACCTCGCCGCGGCGGGTGGCGGCGCGCAGGCTGTCCGCGTGGAGCAGCAGCGAGGTGAGCGGCGTCTTGAGCTCGTGCGACGCGATGGAGAGGAACTCGTCGCGGGCGGCCACCGCCTCCTGCGCCCGCTCGTGGAGGCGCGCGTTGTCGATGGTCGCGGAGACGAGCCGGGCGAGATCCTCCGCCAGGGGGACGTCGTCGGCGACGAAGCGCCCGCGGGCGCGCAGGAGGACGACCGCGCCGAGCGCCTGACCCCGTCCGGCGAGGCCGGCCGCGAGCGCGGCGCGGGCCCCGAGCGCCCGCGCCGCCGAGGCGAGCGGCGAGGGCGCGGCGGCGAGGCGGCGCGGGTCGAGGGCGCGGATCTGCGGCTCGCCCCGGCGCAGGGCGGCCCCCGCCCCGAGGACGTCGGCGTCGTCGAGGCCCGCGCCCGCGAGCCCCTCGGCCACCCGCGTGGCGAGGGCGCCGTCGCGGTGGCCCACGGTCCAGGCCGGCCCCGAGCCGTGCGCGAGGTGGAAGAGGCAGGCGTCGGCGACCCGGTCGGCGGCGAGGGCCGCGAGGTCCGGCAGCGTGCGCGCGTACTCGGTGGAGGAGGCGAGAACCTTCCCGGCGTCGGCGAGGAACGAGGCGCGCCGCGCGGCGCGCTCGGCGCGCCGGCGGGCCTTGGCGTCCTCGCGGACCACCCAGAACAGCAGGAAGGCGAGGAGGAGGCCGGCCCCGAGCACCGTGCCCGGGAGGGCCCGCTCGGTGCGGGTGGCGAACGCCGAGCTCGCCGCGTAGCCGAGCGTCCACGTCCTGCCGGCCACCTCGACGTGGCGCGTCGCGCTCACGAAGGGGGGGCCGGCGATGCCGGAGTCGTGGAGGAGCGCCTGGGGGTCCATGCTCGGGCCGTCGTAGACCGAGAGCCCCATGGCCCGGGCCGCCTCGGTCCCGAGCGTGCCGTTCAGGAGGTCGGCCGCCCGGAACGGCGCGTAGACCCACCCCCGCAGGAGGTCGCGGCGCTCCTCCGCGGTGCGCGGCGGTCGCTCGAAGACCGCCACGTAGACGAGGAACCCGGCCTGCCGCTGCGCGCCCGCCTCCTGGACAAGCTCCACGCGGCCGGTCGCCGTAGCCTCGCCGGTGTCGCGCGCCCGGTCCATCGCCGCGCGCCGCGTGGGGTCGGAGTACATGTCGTAGCCGAGCGCGCGCTGGTTGCGCCAGTCGAGCGGCTCGAGCTGGACGATGCTCGAGTAGAGGTCGCGCTCGCCCTCCGGCCAGACGTGGTAGTCGGGCCAGCCGGCGGCGCGGACCTCCGCCTCGTGCGCGGGGACCTCACCGGGCCGGAGCGCCTTGCTCCAGCCGACGCCCTGGATGCCGGGGTAGTAGCGGGTGAGCTCGAAGCTGCCGACGAACCGCCGGAACTCCTCGCGCGTGGGGTCGCGGCCGAGCACCTCGAAGAGCCCGCGCGCCGAGCGGAGCTTCGCGGTGTAGGCGTCCATCCGGGCGCGCAGCCCGGCGTCGCTCGCGCCCACCACCTCGCGGAACCGGGCGAGCTGCTGGGCCTCGACCGCCTGCGCGACGTACCCGGCCGCCCCGAACGCCACGGCCACGCCCGTCACCAGCACGACGAGGGCAGCGGCGTGCCCGCGGAGCACGCCGCGCGCGGAGGTCAGCGCTTCGTCCATGCCGTCGGGACAACTTATCGCGGCGGGGGCGTGCCGGGGAGCACCCGGTCGAGGTCCTGATCCTCGAACGAGGCCGGGTCGTCGAGCGCCTCGAGGTGCGTGTCCACGCCGGCTCCCGGGATCGCCTCGCGCACGTCCCGCTCGATCTGCTCGAGGAGCGCGTGCCCCCGGCTCACCGACCACTCGCCCGGCACGAGCACGTGCATCGAGACGAACCGCCGGGCGCCCGCCTGCCGGGTGCGGACGGCGTGGAAGCGCACCTCGGAAGAGGCGGCATACGTCGCCAGGACGGCGTCGACCGCCGCGCGCTCGGCCGCCGGCAGGGCGGTGTCGAGGATGCCGAGCCAGGAGCGGCGGAGGAGCCTCGCGCCCGACCAGACGATCTGCGCCGCCACGGCGAGCGCGACGATGGGATCGAGCCGGGCCCACCCGGTCGCCAGGACGGCGCCGACCCCCGCGATCACGCCCGCCGAGGTCCAGACGTCGGTCATGAGGTGGTGCCCGTCCGCCTCGAGCGCGATGGACCGCCGGCGCTTCCCGACCCGGATGAGGACGAGCCCCACGGCGAGGTTCACGGTCGAGGCGCCCGCCGAGACGAGGAGGCCCAGGCCGGCGCGCTCGAGCGGCTGCGGGTGGAGGAGGCGGCCCACGGCGGCCCAGGCGATCCCCGCGGCGGCGAGGAGGATGAGCGCCCCCTCCGCGCCGCTCGCGACGTACTCCGCCTTCCCGTGGCCGAAGGCGTGGTCCTCGTCCGGCGGGCGGACGGCGATCGTCACCATGGCGAGCGCGAGGGCCGCCGCGGCGAGGTTCACGACCGACTCCATCGCGTCGGAGAGCAGGCCGACGGACCCGGTGAGCCTCCAGGCCCAGGTCTTCAGGGCGATGGTGGTCACGGCCGCGCCGATGGAGAGCCAGGCGAAGCGGCTGAGGGGAGTTGGCGTTCCCGGGGCCGTCATGGCGAGTGCTCTAGCACGGAAGCCGAACCCCTTGGGCCTCCGCGGGCTCTCTCCCCGGTGGAGGCTTCCAGATGCCGATCCGGCCGCTTCGCACCCTCGCCGCGCTCCTCGCGCTCGCCCCCGCCGTCGCCCTCGCGCAGCACGCGGTGGTCGGCGCCGACGAGGTGCTCGCCGCGATGCGCGCGCCGCGCAAGGCCGTCGTCGTGGACGCGCGCACCGCCGAGGAGTACGACCAGGCGCACATCCGCGGCGCCATCCACCTCCCGCCGGAGCGCGTGCAGGCCGACGCGCGGCGGCTGCCGAAGGACAAGGCGACGCCCATCGTCTTCTACTGCCGCGGCCCCGGTTGAACGCTGAGCCTCGAGGCCGCGGGCGCGGCCCACCAGCTCGGCTACACGCACCTGCTCCTCTACCGCGACGGCATGCCCGACTGGCTCGCCCGGGGGCTCCCCGTCGAGCGGAGCGCCGCCGTCCCGCTGCCCTCGCACTGACGGGCTCAGCGTCGGCGGTCGCGCCAGCGCTGCACCTCGTGCACCTGCGCGAGGGGCCGCACGAGCGCGAGGACGGCGCCCTTCACCGCGAGGACGAGCTCGCCGGCGAGGGAGGAGACGACGATCGCGGCGACCGCCTCGGGGCGGATCGCCCCGCAGACGAACAGGCCGGACGCGGCGATGATCAGCGTCCCGACGACGAGGAGCCTGTCGGCGGGGGTGAGCGGCGCGAGCGGGGCGAGCTCCACGAGCCCGTCGGCGCGGTTACGGATGGTCACGTCTTGCGTGGTTCGGCGCATCGCTCGCTCGCCCGTCTTGTTTGTATACGCACGTTCAGCTGCGGCGCAACGTCGCAACGTCCCGGGACATCCGATCCCCTCGGGGCTGGCGGGGCTCCCTACTTTGTGAGGGGGGGTGGGATGCGCCGGGTTCCGCGTCGGGCCGTGGTCGTCGCAGCGATCGGGCTCCTGCTGCTCGCGGGGAGGCTGGCGCTCGACCCGCTGGCGACGTGGCGGACGCGGCGCGTGCTCACCGGCCTCGACGGCATGCGCGGGACGTTCGCCGACGTGGAGGTCCGCCTCGTGGACCTCTCCTATGCCATCCGCGATCTGCGCATCGAGAAGGTCTCGGCGGGGGGCGCGGCCCTCCCGTTCTTCGAGGTCGCGCGGGCGCGCTTCGGCCTCCACTGGCGCGAGCTCCTGCGGGGGGACGTGGTCGCGCGCATCGACCTCGACGCGCCGAAGCTGAACGTGGTCGAGGCGAAGGGCGAGACGAAGGCGTCCGGCGGCGGGCAGGAGATCGAGGAGGCGCCGAAGGTCGGGCGCCGCCTCGCCGAGCTCGCGCCGTTCCTCGTGGACCGCGCCCAGGTGAAGGACGGCGAGATCCTGTTCGTGGACGCGCGGGAGCCCGAGCGCCCCCGGCTCTGGTTCCACGGCATCGAGGCGACGCTCGAGAACTTCGCCACCCGGCCGGCGCTCGCGAAGGGGGAGCCGACCGTCCTCGCGGCGCGCGGCACGGTCCAGCGGACCGGCAGGGTCCAGGTGTTCGCGACCGCCGACCCGCTCGCGAAGGGGCTCACCTTCGCCGGGCAGGGCAGGGTGGAGGGGCTGAAGCTCGTCGAGCTCGGGGAGCTCGTGCGCTCGAAGACCGGCTTCGTGCCGGACAAGGGCGTCCTCGACATGTCCCTCCGCTTCCAGGCCGTGAACGGGCGGATCAGCGGCGGACTGCGCCCCATCCTGAAGGACCCGGGGACGCGCCCGGCGAGGCCGGGCCTGAAGGCGAAGCTCGAGTCCGGCCTCACCGACGCCGCGCTGAACCTCTTCAGCGACGACGTGCCCGGGCGCGACGCGGTCGCCACGACCATCCCGCTCGCAGGCTCCGTCCGCGACCCGAAGGCCCAGGCGATGCCCACGATCATGGGGATCCTCCGGAACGCCTTCGTCCGCGGGCTGGCGGACTCGCTCTCCGGCCTGCCGCCGCCGAAGGCGAAGGAGCGCGAGGGCACGCTCGAGCAGGCGCGGCGGGCGCTCTCCACGGGCCGCGGCCCGCCGCGCGCCCAGCCGGAGAAGGGGGAGAAGCGATGAGGTGGCGGGGGCGGGGGCTGATGCTCGCGACGCTCGTCGCCGGCGCGGCCGCCTGCGGCGGGACCCGGCGCGCCGGCGAGGCGTCCGGGGCGCGGGAGCGGGCCGCGCGTCCCGAGGCGCCGGACCAGCCCGCGGAGAAGGGCGTGCCGCCCGGCGCCGGCCGGCCCCGGGTGCCCGCCTCGCCGGAGGCGCTCCTCGCGGAGGGGGCGGTCGGCAAGCTCCAGGAGGCGCTCGTCCGGCACGGCTACCTCGGCCGGCACCGTCGCGGCGAGCTCGACGACGCCACCTCGAAGGCGCTCCTCGCGTTCCAGGGGGACGCGGGGCTCGCCGAGACGGGCTTCCCCGATCGCGAGACCCTCGCCCGGCTCGGCCTCGATCCGGACGACGCCTACGGCCGGGCGGGGGACGCCCGCTAGCCGCCGCGCGCGCGCCGCCAGGCCGCGAGCCAGCTCTTCACGAAGGTGCCGGTGGGCTCCGGGGCCGGGGTGAGCTCGCGGGTCATCCGGAGGAAGACGCTCTCGCGCCCCTTCAGCACCTGCTTGCCCATGCCGCGGACCTCGAACCCCATCCGCTGCCAGAACCGCAGCGCGGCGGGGTTCTGCTCCTGGACGATGAGGTGGAGGGTGGTCCCGCCGAGCTCCTGGACCCACTCCTCGAGCCGGCGGTAGACGCGCTCGCCGAGGCGGCGGCCGCGCCAGGTCGGCCCGAACATCAGGAGGCCGAGGTACCAGTCGCCGGCCTGCGGGTAGTCGCGGATCACGTCGAGGACGCCCACCTGGTGCCCGGGCGCGTCGAACAGCCCGATGACGAACTTGTCCTCGCGCCCCTTGCCGCGCGGCAGGCTCCCGAGGAGATCCGCGGCCTCGTCCGGCCCGGGCGGTTGCCCGGTGACGAGCTCGAGATAGTCGGCGCAGCCCTCGTAGAAGGCCTGCAGCTCGGCGGTGCGCGTCTCGTCGAGCCGGACGCCGAAGCAGCCGGTCAGCTCGAACACGCGCTCGGAGGGGTCGCGGGGCCGGGGCACGGACGAAGCCTATCAAGTCGCCGATTGTTTTCGCGCGCCCCGACCCGCTAGTATGCCGCGCGCCACAGGCCGGGAGCGTCGCGGATGAAGGGCATCATCACCGGACGGGACGTCATCAGGCACTCGATCACGATCCTCCGGCTGTGGGGACCGGGCACGTACGCCCGCTGCCTCTACGCGATGCTGACGCGCCGCTCGGTCACGTTCCTCCAGGTCATCCACGAGGGGGACCGCTACCCGACGTAGCGGCCAGCCATGGCCGACCCGCTCCGCCCCGACACCGTCGCGCTCCACGCCGACGCGGGCCTCGAGCGGGCCGCGGACGTCGCGCCGCCCATCCACGTCTCCACCACCTTCGACGCGGACAACGCGGAGGGGCTCGTCTACGCGCGCGCCGAGCAGCCGACGCGCCGCCGCCTCGAGGCGGTGCTCGGCGCCCTCGAGGGCGGCGAGGCGGTCGTGTACGCGTCCGGCCAGGCCGCCGCCACCGCGGCGCTCCTCCACCTGCGGCCGCGCCGCGTCGCCATCGCGCGCGGGGGGTACCACGGGACGCACGCCGCCGTGGACGCGCTCGCCCCGCTCGGCGTCGCGAAGGTGCCGCTCGAGGCGGCCCCCGCGAAGGGCGACGTGGTCTGGCTCGAGACGCCGCGGAACCCCACCTGCGAGCTCGAGGACGTGGCGGCGCACGCGGCGCGCGCCCACGCCGCGGGCGCGGTGGTGGTGGTGGACGGCACCTTCGCGACGCCCGTCCTGCAGCGCCCGCTCGAGCTGGGCGCGGACCTCGTGCTGCACTCGGTGACGAAGCTCCTCGCCGGCCACTCCGACGCGCTCGCGGGCGTCCTCGTGACGCGCGACGCGGCGGTCGCGGCGGCGCTGCGGGCGGCGCGCACCGTCTCCGGCGCGGTGCCGGGCGCGCTCGAGACCTGGCTCGCCCTGCGCGGCCTGCGCACGCTCGGGCTGCGGGTGCGCCGCCAGACCGAGACCGCGACGGCGCTCGCCGCGTGGCTCGAGCCCCGCGTGGCGCGGGTCTGGCACCCGTCGCTCGCCTCGCACCCCGGTCACGCGCTCTGCCAGCGCCAGATGCGCGGCCCCGGGCCGATCCTCTCCCTCGAGCTCGGGAGCGAGGAGGCCGCCCGCGCGCTGCCGGGCGCCCTCGCGCTCTTCCGCGACGCGACCTCCCTCGGCGGCGTCGAGTCGCTCGCCGAGTGGCGCCGGAAGCACGACCCCGAGGCGCCGCCCGCGCTCGTGCGGCTGTCGATCGGCCTCGAGGACCCCGCCGACCTCGTGGCCGACCTCGAGCGCGGCCTCGCGCGGGTGGAGGGGCGCCGGGGGTAGGGCGGTTCTCGGGCCTCAGTTGCCCGGATCGGACCCCGGCTCGTCCGCCTCGTCCTCCTCGACGTCCGGCCCGGGCGGCAGCCGCTCGAGCCGCTCGCGGACGAGCGCCGCGTGGCGCGCCTCCTCGCCGCGCAGCTCCTCGAAGAGCGCCCGCACCTTCTCGTCGGTCACGTCGCGCAGGGCGCCGTCGAAGAAGTCCCAGGCCTTCTCCTCCGAGGCGAGCGCCACCTCCATCGCCTGCCGGGCGGACATGAAGACGCGCGGCGTCCCGCGGTCCGGCGCCTCGGCGTCGTCGAGCTGATCGGGGGTGATCCGCGCGGGCGCGTCGCCGAAGAGCTGGCGGCGCCGCTCGAGGAGCTCGGCGCCGTGCTTCGCCTCGTAGCCCGCCATGGCGCGGAACATGTCGGCGGCGTCGCCCGGGTAACGCCCGCCGGCGACGCGCGTGAACTCGTCGTACCGCTGGCGCGCCTCCTCCTCCATCGCGATGGCGAGGTCGAGGGCGTCCTGCAGCGAGAGGGTGCGGGGGTCGAGCGCTTGCGTCATCGGAGGGTCCTCCGCCGGGGGTGGCGAACCGGCGCAGGCTCTCCCTAACCCCCGATTCTGGACCTGTCCGCGCCTCGACCGGGGGTGGTGGGGTGTGGTTTGCTTGGCGGCCCCGAGTTACCCCTCCACGACCAAAGGAGCTCGTCCGCCATGCCGACGCCCGCCTTCCAGTACCAGGACCCCTTCCCCCTCGCGAAGGACGAGACCCGCTACCGCCTCGTCACGAAGGAAGGGGTCTCCGTCGCGAGCTTCGACGGCAAGGAGATCCTGAAGGTGGAGCCCTCCGCCCTCACCCGCCTCGCCCGCGAGGCGATGCGCGAGGTCTCCTTCTTCCTGCGGCCCGCACACAACGAGCAGGTGGCGAAGATCCTCGCCGATCCGGAGAGCTCCCAGAACGACAAGGGCGTCGCGCTCGCGTTCCTCCGCAACGCGGAGATCGCCGCGCAGGGCGAGCTGCCCATCTGCCAGGACACGGGCACCGCGACCATCGTCGGCAAGAAGGGCCAGCAGGTCTGGACCGGCGCGAAGGACGAGCAGTTCCTCTCCGAGGGCGTCTACCAGACGTACACGAAGGAGAACCTGCGCTACTCGCAGACCGTCGCGCTCGACATGTACAAGGAGATCAACACCGGCACGAACCTGCCGGCGCAGATCGACCTCTACGCGACCGAGGGCGCCGAGTACAAGTTCCTCTTCGTCGCGAAGGGCGGCGGCTCCGCCAACAAGACCATGCTCTGGCAGGAGACGAAGGCGCTCCTCACGCCGGACAAGCTCTTCGCGTTCCTCGTCGACAAGATGAAGCACCTCGGCACGGCGGCGTGCCCGCCCTACCACATCGCCATCGTGGTCGGCGGCACCTCCGCCGAGGCGTGCCTCAAGCACGTGAAGCTCGCGTCGGCGAAGTACTACGACGGGCTCCCGACGAAGGGGAACGAGCACGGCGTCGCGTTCCGCGACGTGGAGCTCGAGCAGAAGCTCAACGCCGCGGCGAACGAGTTCGGCATCGGCGCGCAGTTCGGCGGCAAGTACTTCGCCCACGACATCCGCGTGGTGCGGCTGCCGCGCCACGGCGCCTCCTGCCCGGTGGGCATGGGCGTCTCGTGCTCCGCCGACCGGAACCTGAAGGCGAAGATCAACCGCGACGGGATCTGGCTCGAGGAGCTCGACCACGCGCCGCAGCGCCTCATCCCCCTCGAGTACAAGAAGGGGAAGCACGCGCACGGCGTCCGCCTCGACCTGAACAGGCCGATGAAGGAGATCCTCGCCGAGCTCGCGAAGCACCCGGTCTCGACGCCGCTCCTCCTCACCGGCACGATCGTCGTGGGCCGCGACATCGCCCACGCGAAGTTCAAGGAGATCATCGACGCCGGGAAGCCCGTCCCCGAGTACCTGCTGAAGCACCCCATCTACTACGCGGGCCCGGCGAAGACGCCGCCCGGGAAGGCGTCGGGCTCGTTCGGCCCGACGACCGCGGGCCGCATGGACTCGTACGTCGATCTGCTCCAGTCGAAGGGCGCGTCGATGGTGATGATCGCGAAGGGCAACCGCTCGCAGCAGGTGACCGACGCGTGCAAGAAGCACGGCGGCTTCTACCTCGGCTCGATCGGCGGCCCCGCGGCGGTGCTCGCCGAGGAGAACATCAAGAAGGTGGAGTGCATCGACTTCCCCGAGCTCGGCATGGAGGCGGTCTGGAAGATCGAGGTCGTCGACTTCCCCGCGTTCATCCTCGTCGACGACAAGGGCAACGACTTCTTCAAGAAGCTCGGCTGCTAGCCCGCCGGGCGCAGGCCAAGTCCCTCGGCCCCGGTCGCCCTCGCGGCGGCCGGGGCCGAGTCGTGTCCGGGATTGGAGCAGTCGGGGGTCGGGGTCGGGGTCGAGGTCGAGGTCGGGGTCGAGGTCGAGGTCGGGGTCGAGGTCGAGGTCGAGGGTCGAGGGTCGAGGTCGGGGCTCACCGTCAGTGACGGTCCTCGCCGGCCGGGGCGGGCGCTCCGCGATGGCCCGAACGTGGCGTCCCTCGCCCGCCCGCCCGGCCCTAGATTTTCGAGGGCCGTGAAGCTTCCGGCCGCAGGGCTCGTCCCAACGGGGCCACCCGGAGGAGAACATGACTCGCAGCCTCGCCGCCCTCGCCGCCGCGCTCGCCCTCGCCGCGTGTGCCCGCAACCCCGTCACCGGCGAGCGCCAGCTCTCGCTCGTCTCCACGGAGCAGGAGATCGCGCTCGGCAAGGAGTCGGCCGAGCAGGTCACGCAGAGCATCGGCCGCTACCCGGACCCGGGCGTCCAGGCCTACGTCGAGGGGATCGGGAAGAAGCTCGCCGCCGCCTCGGAGCGGCCCCAGCTGCCCTGGTCCTTCACCGTCCTCGACGATCCCACGGTGAACGCCTTCGCGCTCCCCGGCGGCCCCGTCTTCGTGACGCGCGGGATCCTCACGCACCTGAACTCCGAGGCGGAGCTGGCCTCCGTCCTCGGGCACGAGATCGGGCACATCACGGCGCGCCACTCGGTCCAGCAGATCTCGAAGGCGCAGCTCGCCCAGCTCGGCCTCGGCGTCGGGATGATCGTCAGCGAGGACCTGCGCCAGTTCGGGCAGGCCGCCGGCGCCGGCCTGCAGCTCATGTTCCTCAAGTTCGGGCGCGACGCGGAGCGGCAGGCCGACAAGCTCGGCTTCAAGTACATGGTGAACCAGGGCTACGACCCGCGGCAGATGGCGGAGGTGTTCAAGACGCTCGACCGTACCAGCGCGCAGGCCGGCGCCGGCCGCCTGCCCGCGTGGCTCTCCACGCACCCGGATCCGGGCGACCGCGCGAAGAAGGCCTCGGAGCGCGCCGCCGGCGTCGCCAACGCGGCGCAGCTCAGGTCCGAGCACGAGGCGTACGTCGGCCACCTCGGCGGGATGACCTTCGGCGAGGATCCGCGGCAGGGGTTCTTCCAGGGCAACGCGTTCCTGCACCCCGGGCTGCGCTTCCGGGTGGACCTCCCGGAGGGCTGGCAGAAGGCCAACACCGCCGCCGCGGTCGTCGCCGTGAGCCCGCAGAAGGACGCGGCCGTCCAGCTCTCGTCCGCGGGCAAGCTCTCGCCGGAGGAGGCGAGCCGGAAGTTCTTCGCGCAGCAGGGGGTGAAGGCGGCGACGTTCGCGAGCGGCGCCGTCTCCGGCCTCCCCGCCACCGCGAGCTGGTTCGAGGCGCAGACCGAGCAGGGCGCGGTGCGCGGCCTCGTCTCGTTCGTCGCGCACGGCGGCGCGACCTTCATGCTCGTGGGGTACACCGGCGCGCAGAAGCTCGAGGCCTACGGCCCGACGTTCCAGCGCTCCTTCGCGAGCTTCGGGCCGCTCACCGACCCGGCCGCGCTCGCGGTGCAGCCCGCGCGCGTCGAGCTCGTGAAGGTGCCCCGCGCGATGACCGTCGCCGAGTTCAACGCGCAGTTCCCGTCCACCGTGCCGGTCGAGGTCGTCGCCGTCGTGAACGGCGTGCCGGACGGCGGGAAGCTCGAGGCGGGCCGCACCGCGAAGCGGATCGTCGGCGGCGCGGTGCCGAAGGGCTGAGAGCGCTCCCGTCCGGGCCGTCCCCTGATATCCTCCCGGCCACCGCCAGGAGGACGGGAAGACATGACGACACGCTCGATCGCCCTCACCGCCGCGCTCATCGCCCTCGCCGGCTGCGCCGCCGGCGCCGCGAAGCCCGTGGCGAGCCCCGCCGCGCCGCGCCCCGACCCCGCCGCCGCGGCCTACGCCGCGCGCCAGGCGGGGGACTTCGCGAAGGCGGAGGCCATCGCCTCGGCGGAGGTCGACGCGGGACGCGCCGGCGCCCGGCTCTACTTCGAGCGCGGCGTGGCGCGCCGCGAGCTCGGCAAGCTCGAGGAGGCGCTCGCCGACTTCCGCAAGGTGAACGAGATCCAGGAGGACCCGCAGGCGCTGCTCCTCGCCGGCTCGATCGAGATGCGGCTCGCGCGCTGGGCCGACGCGGAGAAGGGCTTCGCCCGGGCGGTGGTCCTCGCCCCGAAGAACGCTCGCGCCTGGGCGTCGCTCGCGCAGGCCCGCATCGCGCTGAAGGACCTCGCCGGCGCGGCGGCCGCCCACGCCACCGCGTCGTCCATCGCTCCGGAGGACCCGTACGTCCGGGAGGTGGGCGGTCGGCTCGCCCTGGCGACCGCGAAGGCCGCGGAGCCGGCGTCCCCCGGGGCCGAGACCGCCCCCGTCCCCGCGGCGGCGTCCGCCGGCGCGGCCCCGCCGGCGACGCAGCCCGCCGTGGCGCCGAAGCCTTGAGGGAGTAGCCC
This sequence comes from uncultured delta proteobacterium, assembly GCA_963737085.1. Classification (GTDB taxonomy): domain Bacteria; phylum Myxococcota; class Myxococcia; order Myxococcales; family Anaeromyxobacteraceae; genus Anaeromyxobacter. The sequence goes on along the minus strand of CAVTRR010000007.1, from coordinate 360,191 downwards.
AGACGTCCGGCCGCGCGCCCGCGCGGCTGCCGTCGCTCCGCCTGCCGGAGCGACCTGGTCGTGTATACTCCCCGCCCCATGATCCAGATCTACGACACGACGCTGCGGGACGGTACGCAGCGCGAGGGGATCTCGCTCTCCTGCGACGACAAGCTGCGGATCGCGCGCCGGCTCGACGAGCTCGGGGTCACGTTCATCGAGGGCGGCTGGCCGGGGTCGAACCCGAAGGACGCCGAGTTCTTCGACCGCGCCCGCGACATGGAGTGGCAGCGCGCGAAGATCTGCGCCTTCGGCGCGACGTGCCGGGTGGGCGGGGGCCCCGAGGACGACGCCAACATCAAGGCGCTCCTCGACTCGGGCGCGCCGGTCTGCACGGTGGTGGGCAAGACGTGGACGCTCCACGTCACCGACGTGCTGCGGACGACCCTCGACGAGAACCTCCGCATCGTCGAGAAGAGCCTCGCGTACCTGCGCGAGAAGGGGCGCCGCGTCGTCTACGACGCCGAGCACTTCTTCGACGGCTACCGGGCCGACCCGGCCTACGCCGTGGAGACGCTCAGGGCCGCCGCGCGGGGCGGCGCCGAGACGCTCGTCCTGTGCGACACGAACGGCGGCTCCATGCCGTGGCAGATCGCGGAGATCGTCCGGGCCGTGGCGGCGGTGGTGAAGCACCCCCTCGGCGTCCACGCGCACAACGACAGCGAGACGGCGGTGGCGAACTCGCTCGCCGCGGTGCAGGAGGGGGCGATCCAGGTCCAGGGCACCGTCAACGGCTACGGCGAGCGGTGCGGCAACGCGAACCTCTGCTCGATCATCCCCGCGCTCGAGCTGAAGCTCGGCAAGCCCTGCCTGCCTGAGGGCCACCTGCAGTCGCTCACCGAGGTCGCCCACTTCGTGGCGGAGGTCGCGAACCTCGCCCCGGACGAGCACCTCGCCTACGTGGGCAAGTCGGCCTTCGCCCACAAGGGCGGCATCCACGTGGCGGCCATGCGCCGGAACGCGGCGTCGTACCAGCACGTGGTGCCGGAGCTCGTCGGCAACGAGCAGCGGGTCGTGGTCTCCGAGCTGTCCGGCCGCGGCAACCTGCTCTCGAAGGCCGAGGAGTTCGGCATCGCGGGCGGCGACGTCGGCGGGGTGCTGAACGAGATCAAGGCGCTCGAGGCGAAGGGGTTCTCGTTCGAGGCGGCGGAGGCGTCGGTGGCGCTCCTCATGAAGCGCGCCGAGGCCGGGTACCGCGCGCCCTTCGAGCTCGTGGACTTCCTCGTCAACGTCGAGCACCGGTCGGGCCGCGGGCTCTTCTCCGAGGCGATGGTGAAGGTGCGGATCGAGGGCGAGGTGCTCCACACGGCGGCGGAGGGGGACGGGCCGGTCGACGCCCTCGACGCCGCGCTCCGCAAGGCGCTCGCCGGCCGCTACCCGCGGGTGAAGGAGCTGCACCTCGTCGACTACAAGGTCCGCATCCTCGACGGCACGAGCGGCACGGCCGCGACGACGCGGGTCCTCGTCGACACGCAGTGCGGCAAGCGCCGCTGGAGCACGGTCGGCGCGAGCACGAACATCATCGAGGCCAGCTGGCGCGCCCTCACGGACGCGATCGAGTACGGCCTCACGGTCGGCGCGGAGCCCGAGGGCCCGCTGCACGGGAGAGAGCCTTGAACGCGAACATCGTCGTCCTGCCCGGAGATGGCATCGGCCCGGAGGTGGCGGCCGAGGCCGTCCGCGTCCTCGACCTCGTCGCGAAGCGCGCGGGGCACGCGCTCCGCTTCACCGAGCACCTCATGGGCGGCTGCTCCATCGACGCCCACGGCGTGGCCCTCACCGACGAGGTGCTCGCCGCCTGCAAGGCGTCGAACGCGGTGCTGCTCGGCGCCGTCGGCGGGCCGAAGTGGGACGACCCCACCGCGAAGGTGCGGCCGGAGCAGGGCCTCCTCGGCCTGCGCAAGGGGCTCGGCGTGTTCGCCAACCTCCGCCCGGTCCGGGTCCACGAGAGCCTCCTCGACTCCTCGCCGCTGAAGCCCGACCGGCTCCGCGGCGTGGACATCCTGGTCATCCGCGAGCTGACGGGCGGCCTGTACTTCGGCCAGCCCAAGGGGCGCGACCGCAAGGACGGCCACGAGCGGGCGGTGGACACCCTCGAGTACTCGGACTTCGAGGTGCGCCGCGTCGTCGAGCTGGCGTTCCGGCTCGCGAAGGCGCGGCCGAGGAAGAAGGTGACCTCGGTGGACAAGGCGAACGTGCTCGAGTCCTCCCGGCTGTGGCGGCAGATCACGGCCGAGATCGGGAAGGCGAACCCGGAGATCGCCCTCGACCACATGCTCGTCGACACCGCGGCGATGCGCCTGGTCACGAGCCCCGCCTCGCTCGACGTCGTCGTCACCGAGAACATGTTCGGCGACATCCTCACCGACGAGGCGTCGGTGCTCGCCGGGTCGATGGGGATGCTGCCGTCCGCGTCCATCGGCGACGCGGGGCCCGGCCTCTACGAGCCCATCCACGGCTCGGCCCCGGACATCGCCGGGCAGGGCGTCGCGAACCCGGTCGGCATGATCCTCTCGGCCGCGATGCTGCTCCGCCACTCGCTCGACCTGCCCGCCGTGGCGAAGCGGATCGAGGACGCGGTGGACCGCGCCATCACCGAGGGCTGCCGCACGCGCGACCTCGGCGGCAAGCTCTCGACGCGGCAGATGGCGGACGAGATCGTGCGGCGCCTGCCGGCCTGATCCGGGCGGCGCAGCGCGTCGCCGGACCGGCCGCCGGGCGGGCGCGCGCGCCCTCCGGTGAAGCCGCGCCCAACTCGGCGGATCCTCCCCCTCACCCCGACCCTCTCCCCCGCGACGCGGGGGAGAGGGCCCGGGCGAGGGGGCCGCACGGCACGCATGGGGCGCTCGGGGCGCGTTCGCTCGCGCTGGGCCCGCCTTTTGGCGTGTTTAGCGTTCGTACAGGAGCGACCGGGTCCATATTGACCGGAGCGGTCCATGTCGTTGTGTCGACACCGGATTGCTGCACCTTCGAACGTCCGCATCTTGACGTGCATCAAAGTGCGGATCTTCCTAACCATTCTTAATTATTGGGTTTGAGCGACAATGTGTCGCAGGGACGGGGGTGGCGACGGCCATTGAGAGGGAGTATCGATGTTCGTGACAACCCCGCCGGCGCCCGGCCCGGCCGCGCGGAGGAGGACGAACGATGGGCGACCCCACGGCAGTCCCTCTTCAAATTCCGGAACTCTCCGCCGAGCTCGCGTCGAGCTGGGCGGCTCGCACGAAGGCCTTCGTCGGCGGGCTCGTCTTCACCGCGGCCGTCGCGTTCATCGGCCTGTCGGTGGTGACCGTGGCGCTCGTCATCGGGGTCGTGGGGGCGCCGGTCATCGCGGCCGCCGTCGGCTACGTCGTGCTGCGCCAGCGGCGCGCGCAGCGCGCGCCGGCGTTCGGCTAGCGCGCTCCCGCGGCTCCTCCGGCCCCGGCTGCCCTCGCGGCGGTCGGGGCCGCGTCGCGTCCGCCCCTGCCGCGCGCGGTCAGGGCACCGCGTCGAAGCGATCGAAGCGCAGCGTGAAGATCGCGCGCCCCTGCGTCGCCGAGCGGAGCTCGGTCGCGTAGCCGAACATCCGGCGCAGCGGCGCCTCGCCCGCGATCACCTTCACCGCCGCGCCGCGGTCCGCGACGTCGAGGATCGTCCCGCGGCGCTGGTCGAGGCCGGCGAGGACGTCGCCCAGGTGCTCCCCGGGCGTGACGACCTCCACCCGCACGATCGGCTCGAGCAGGACCGGGCGCGCCCGGGCCGCCGCCTCGCGCACGGCGTCCGCGGCGGCCACCTTGTACGCGAACGGCTTCGACTCCCCCTCGCGCCACGTGGCGCCGGTGAGCACGACCTCCACGTCCTGGAGCGTGTAGCCCTCGAGGACGCCCCCCTCCGCCGCCTCGCGCGCCCCCTCCTCGACGAGGCGGCGGGTCTCCTCCCGCAGGAACGGCAGCGCCGCCGCCTCCGGCGCGATCGAGAACCGGTAGCCGCCGCCGCGGGGCAGCGGCCCCACGCGGACCTCGACGTGCCCGAAGACCGGGGCGTCGTCGATCTGCCGGGCGAAGGTCCCGGCGCCGGCCGCCTCGGCGGTGAGCGTCTCGCGCATCAGCACCTGCGGCTGGCCGGTGCGGACCTGCAGGCCGAACTCCCGCCGCACCCGCTCCGCCACGATCTCGAGGTGCAGCTCCCCCATCCCGGAGACGAGGAGCTGCCCCGTGTCTGCGTCCTCGCCGAAGCGGAAGCTCGGGTCCTCGTCGGCGATCCGGGCGAGCGCCTCGAGGAGCAGGTCGCGATCGTGCAGCGACGCGGTCTCGATGGCCTGCGAGATGACGGGCTCGTAGCTGCCGATCCGGTCGAGCAGCAGCGGGTGGCCGGGGCTCGAGAGCGTGTCGCCGGTGCGGGTCTCCTTGAGCCCCACCACCGCGAAGATCTGGCCGGCGCCGAGCGACGGCACGCGCTTCTTCTGCACGGCGTGCATGAGCAGCACCCGGGCCACCTTCTCCTTGCGGCCGAGGTCCGCGTTCCAGACGTCGTCCCCCTCGGCGATGCGGCCGGAGTAGACGCGGACGAACACGTGGCGGCGCTTCTCGTCGAGGAGCGACACCTTGAAGGCGAGGGCGAGGAGCGGCCCGTGGTCGTCCGGCGCGTGCAGCTCGGCCTCGCCGGTGTCCACGCGCCGGGCGGCGACGGGCGGGAGGTCGAGCGGGGAGGGGAGCCAGTCGCACACCGCGTCGAGCACCTGCGGCACCCCCTTGTTCCGGAGCGCCGCGCCGCAGAGGAGCGGCACGAACCGGCCCGCCACGGTGGCGCGGCGGATCGCGGCGGAGAGCGCGGCGGCGTCGGCGTCGCGATCGCCGAGCACGGCCTCGGCGATCGCGTCGTCGAGGTCCGCGAGGACCTCGACGAGCGCGCGGCGGTCCGCCTCGCCCTCCGGCGTGAGCCCCGCCTCCACCTCGGCGGCGCGGGGATCCTCCGGGTCCGGGAAGCGGACGCGGCGGCGCGCCACGAGGTCCTCCACCCCCGCGAACGCCGCCTCGGCCCCGATGGGGCGCTGGACCGCCGCGATGCGGTGGTCCGGGAAGTGCCGCCGCATCGACGCGAGGGTGGCGGGGAGGTCCGCGCCGACGCGGTCCATCTTGTTCGCGAAGGCGAGGCGGGGGACGGCCCAGCGATCCGCCTGGCGCCACACCGTCTCGCTCTGGGGCTCGACGCCGTTCACCGCGTCGAACACCGCCACGGCGCCGTCGAGCACGCGCAGGCTCCGCTCGACCTCGACCGTGAAGTCCACGTGCCCGGGGGTGTCGATGAGGTGGAGCTCGTGGCCGCGCCAGTCGAAGCTCGTGACCGCGGAGGTGATCGTGATGCCGCGCTCGCGCTCGAGCTCCATCCAGTCCATCACCGCCGCGCCCTCGTGCACCTCGCCCATCTTGTGGGTGCGCCCGGCCGCGAACAGGAGCCGCTCGGAGAGGGTGGTCTTCCCGGCGTCGATGTGCGCCATGATGCCGATGTTGCGGATCGCCCGGATCCGCCGCCGCTCCGCCGGCTCCTTCCGCTCCGCCTCGCTCATCTCCGCGCGCCTCCCGAGAGTGCGGCCCGGGGAAGGAAACCATCGATCCCGCCGCGTGTCGATGCCGCGGCGCGCCGCGGAAAATAGTTGGAGCGGCTCACCGGGCGTGTCATGGATCCCGGCGACGCCCGCCGTCGAAGGGGCGGATCACACCCCCGGAGGGAGAACATGAACTTCCGTTCGCTGCTCGCCGTCGCGCTCGCCGCACTGCTCGTCCCGCTCGCCGCGTCCGCCCAGACGAGGCGGACCCCGTCCCGCGCGGCGCCCGCCGCCGCCGCTCCGGCCCCCGCCGCGGATTCGTTCTCCCTCGGCGGCTGGCTCGGCTACGAGACGGGCGACGCCGACGGCTTCCAGCTTCGCGCGGACGGCGAGCTGCCGTTCCAGCAGCTCACGCCGCAGCTCAAGCTGTCGCTCGTCGGCAGCATCGGGTACACGTTCGCCGGCTACGACACGTTCGGCGGCGACATCTCGGTGAACCGGCTCAAGATCGTGCCGGCGGCGCGCTTCACGTTCCCCCTGAACCCCCAGCTCAGCTTCTTCGGCGACGCGGGCCTCGGTCTCCACTACACGAGCGTGAGCTTCGACTACGGGTTCGGCTACGGCAACGACTTCGACGACTCCTCCGTCGGCCTCATGCTCCGCTTCGCCGTCGGCGCGTTCTTCCAGGTGACCCCGCTGATCAGGCTCGGCGGGCAGCTCGTGCTCGACCCGATGTTCGGCGACTACAACGACACGACGTTCGCCGTCATGGCGGGCGCGATGTTCCAGCTGTAGGCGCGATCCTCTTCGGCCCGGGGGCCCCGGCGGCGCACGCTGCCGGGGCCCTCTGCGTTCCGCGGGCCGCCACCGCCGGCCCAGCTCGCCCGGGACCGCGCCGCCGGCTCGCGCGCGGGCCGGCCCGATGGGGCCACTCCGCGACGGGAGTCGCCGCCGCTCGCCGGCCATGCGCACCGTCGCGCTTGCCGCGCCCCCGGCCGGGCGCCGGATCGGGGTGCGGTGGAGCGAGCGATGGGCATCCGCGCGAGGCGGTGGGTGACGGCGGCCGCCGTGGCGGCGCTCGGCGGGGGCGCGCCCGCCCTCGCGGTCGCCCAGGCGGCCGGGCCGGCGCCGCTCGCGGACGATCCGACGCTCGTCGCCCTCGCCGTCGCGCTCGCCTGCGCCGAGACGCCGGACACGGCTGGCGTCCCGAGCGAGGCGGGCGAGCCGGAACCTTCCGGCCCCGAGCTGGAGCTCGTCGCCACCGTCCGCGCGAACGCGCTCCGGTTCGACGAGGTGCCGGAGGTGGACCTCGTCCTCCACGGCACCGGCCGGCGCCGCACGGTGTGGAAGGTCGAGCGGGTGAACCTCCCCCGGCACCCGCAGCCGGGGGTCGTCTACCGCGACGTCCAGGTGCGGCTCACGATCTCGAGCGACCTCGACGCGCTGACGTCGCTCCTGCGGCAGGCGAGGCGCGCCTCCGCCGGCGTCCGGATCGAGGGCGACGCGGCGCCGGCGGCGCTCCCCGCGCCGCCGGCCCGCCCGATTGAGATCGCGCCGCCGCCGCCGCCCGCCGCGCCGCCGCCGATCGCGGCCCCCGCCGCCGTGCCGGCGGCGCAGGTCGCGCCGGCTCCGGCGCCCCCCGGCGGCTCGCGCTGAACCCGATGCCAGCCACTCAGGCCGGGAACGCACGCCCCGAGCCTGTCGAGGGGCGCGCGACGAGCCCAGCCCGAACGGCCGACGGCAGCCGGCGGCGGTCGACCGACCGGCACCGGGCCCAGCCCACCGCCTGGACGGCGTCGGCTCAGGCCGAGGCGAGCTTCATCTTCGCGCGCCGCGCCTCCGGGGCGGTCCGGGCCGCCCGGGCGAGGTCGCGGTCCACGCCCGAGACGTGGGCGGCGACCCAGTCCGCCACGAAGCCGGAGAGGCGGAGCGCGTCGACGCCGGCGCGCTGCCCGTGCGAGACCTGGTTCGCGTACGAGGCGAGGTCGGCGAGAAAGCGCCGGTGCTCGAGCTCGTGGCGGGGGAGCGAGGGATCCGCGGCCTCGCGGAGCCACCGCTCCTCGGCGGCGAACTGCGTGCACGCGACGTCGAGGAGCGAGCGAAGCGCCGCCTCGAAGACGACGTCCGTCGCGGTCGTCGTCCGCGTGACGCGCTCGGCGGCCGCGAAGAAGTCGCGCTGCAGCCGATCGATCTCGTCGATCCCCACCGACAGCGAAGGCGTCCACTGGATGCGCATGCCTGGTCTCCCGTGTCGACTGTGGCCCAGTGACTGGACGAAAGCAGACCAAAGGCCTGCCCCGCAAGGACCACACGATACCACCGTCACCGTGAGTGAACGGCGTCGCGCATGCGCTTACAGTGTCGTACCCCCGCTCGCGCGCGGCGTCAGGCCGCGGCCGCGCCGCGGCCCTCGGGCGGGGCGCCTTCCTCCGCCTCGCCGAAGGCCCGCCGCACGAGCGCCGCCTCCGGTGGCCGGCCGAGGAGGCTCACCACCGGCACCACGGCGAGGGGCAGGAGCATGACCACGGCGCCGGCCAGCGGCACCCCATCCTGCCCCCACGCCGGGAACAGCACGAAGGACGCGCCGAGGCCGGCGGCGACGCCCGCCCAGACCCCCGCGCGGGTCACCCGCCGCCAGAACAGGCCGTACACGTACGGCGCGAGGAAGACGCCGGCGAGCGCCCCCCAGCTCATCACCATGAGGTTCACGATCACCGCGGGCTTCGCGAGCGCGATGAAGAGCGAGAGCCCCACGAAGACGGCGCAGAGCACGCGCAGGAGCGCCACGGTGCGGCGCGGGTTCTTCTGGTGGTCGACGAAGGCGCCGTAGATGTCGATGGCGACGGCCGAGCTCGAGACGAGGACGAGCGAGGAGAGGCTCGACATCGAGGCGGAGAACACCATGAGGACGATGACGAGGACGAGCGCCTCCGGCAGGCCGCTCGTGGTGATGAAGTGGGGCATGATCTTGTCCCAGATCGGCCCCTTCGGCCCGACGAGCTCGGCCGGCAGCGACGGCCCGTAGTAGAGGTGGGTGAGGGCGCCGGAGAAGTAGGCGCCGAACGCCATGAACAGCGAGAAGGCGCCCGCGATGACGAGGGCGCGCGTCACGTCCGCGCGGCTGCGGATCGAGTAGAACTTCTGCACCATCTGCGGCAGCGCCCACGGGCCGAGACTCGTGATGAGGACGAGGGCGGCGAGGGTGAGCCAGCCCGGCGCGAGCAGCGCGAGGGGGCCGCCGGCGCCGAGGGCCTTCGTGCCGGCGAGGGCGGGCGCCATGGTGGCGGTGTCGCCGAGGAGGCGGCCGGCGGCGGGGAGGAACCCGCCGATCTCGGGCCGGTGGGCGAGGAGCCACACCATGATCATCACCCCGGCGAACTCGACGATGCCGCGGATGAAGTCGCTCACCGCGACGGCGAGGTAGCCGCCCATCACGAGGTACACGCCGGTGATGCCGGTGAGGAGGAGGAGCGCCGTCTCGTAGCGGATCCGCAGGGTCATCTCGAACAGGTACGAGAGCCCCATGAGCACGGAGGCGGAGTAGGGGACGAGGAACACGAACACGACCAGCGCGGAGACGACCTGCAGGGCGCGCGAGCCGTACCGCGCCGCGAGGAACTCGGGCATCGTGATCGCGTCGAGCCGCGCCGTCATGTCGCGGGTGCGGCCGGCGAGGAGCCACCAGGCGGCGAGGGTGCCGACGAGGGTGTTGCCGACCACGATCCACATCGTGTGGATGCCGAAGCCCCAGCCGAGCTTGCCGGCGTAGCCGATGAAGAGCACCGCGGAGAAGTAGGTGGTGCCGTAGGCGAAGGCGCTCATCCAGGGGCCGAGGGAGCGGCCGCCGATGAAGAAGTCCCGGGCGTCCTTCGTGCGGCGCATGCTCACCCAGCCGACGGCGAGCATGACGAGCACGTACACGACCACGATCGAGACGTAGGCGGGCGACGACATCCGGGGCTCCTCAGGGCCTCGCGCGGTGCGCGAAGCGGACGATGTTGCGGCCGGCGATCCGGAAGCGCTCGGCGAGCGCCTCGGCGCCGTGGGCGCGCGCCACCGCGAGCTCGTCGGCCGACAGGAAGATCGCCGCCGAGACGAGCAGCACCGACTGCTCGAGGCGGATCGCGTCCGGCAGCTTCGGGAAGAAGCGCGTGTCCGACGGGCGCAGGAGCGCGACGCCGGCACGGCCGCTCTCGAGCACCCACGGGTCGTCGAGGGGCAGCACCGCGGCCTCCGCGCCGGGGGGCGCCTCGCGCTCGATGCGCGCGAGGAGCGGCGCCATGCGCCCCGGCTCGGCGTCGGTGAGCGTGACGACCACGCGCGACCCGAGGCCGCCGAGCGTGAAGACCACCGCGGCGCCCGGATCCACGGTGAGCCGCGAGGCGCCGACGGCCTGGGCCGGCGCGCCGGGGAACGTCCACGTGAAGCCGTCCTGGGACGCCGGCACGCGCTCCAGCACGTAGACGAAGACGCAGGCGTTGAGGCGGGTGAGCGACTCCATGCGGGCGCGAAGCTTCGCACAAGAGCGGCCCCGGGGGGAGGCGGACGTGCGGCGGCGGGCGAGGGGGCGAGGGCCGTGCGCGGAGGGTCGAGGTCGAGGTCGGGGTCGGGGTCGGGTCGAGGTCGGGGTCGAGGTCGGGGTCGAGGTCGAGGTCGAGGTCGGGGGGGTCGGGGGGTCGGGGTCGGCCGCCTCCGCTTCCCTCCTGGGGGGTGCCACGTCGGACGCGCGGCGGAGCGGGGCGCGCCGCGAAAGACTGCTCCGCATGCCGCGGACCATCATCGAGCCCTTCCGCATCAAGACGGTCGAGCCGATCCGGGTGACGACGCGCGAGGAGCGCGCGCGCCTCCTCGAGGAGGCGCGCCTCAACCCGTTCCGGCTGCGCGCCGAGGACGTCCTCCTCGACTTCCTGACCGACTCCGGCACCGGCGCGATGTCGGCGCGGCAGTGGGCCGCGATGATGGAGGCGGACGAGAGCTACGCGGGCGCCCGGAGCTTCTTCCGCTTCGAGGCGGCCGTGAAGGACCTCACCGGCTACCCGTTCGTCATCCCGACGCACCAGGGCCGCGCCGCGGAGCGGATCCTCTTCGAGGTCGCCACGAGGCCCGGCGACGTCGTCCCGTCGAACACCCACTTCGACACGACGCGCGCGAACCTCGAGTACGACGGCGTCGAGCCGATCGACCTCGTCATCCCGGAGGGGCTGGAGCCCCGCACGCGCCACCCGTTCAAGGGCAACGTCGACCTCGCGCGCGTCGAGCGGCTCCTCGCGGAGCGCGGGGAGAGGGTGCCCTTCGGGATGATCACGGTGACGAACAACTCGGGAGGCGGCCAGCCCGTCTCGCTCGCGAACCTGCGCGCGTACGCGGACCTCCTCCACCGGCACGGGAAGCCGCTCGTCATCGACGCCTGCCGCTTCGCGGAGAACTCGATGTTCGTGAAGCTGCGCGAGCCGGGGCAGGGGGAGCGGCCGGTGAGGGAGATCGCGCGCGAGACGTTCTCGCTCGCGGACGGGTGCCTCGTCTCGGCCAAGAAGGACGGGCTCGCGAACATCGGCGGCTTCATCGCGCTCAGGGACGAGCGCTGGGTCGAGGCCGCCCGCAACCTCCTCATCCTCACCGAGGGCTTCCCCACCTACGGCGGGCTCGCCGGCCGCGACCTCGAGGCGATCGCCGTCGGCCTCGAGGAGGTGCTCCACGAGGACTACCTGGCCTACCGGCTGCGCACCGCCGAGTACCTGGGCGAGAAGCTGCTCGCGGCGGGCGTGCAGATCGTCGAGCCCACGGGCGGCCACGCGGTGTACCTCGACGCGCGGGCCTTCCTCCCCCACCTGCGCCCCGAGGACTACCCGGCCTGGGCGCTCTCCCTGGCGCTCTACCTGGAGGGCGGAATCCGCGGCGTGGAGATCGGGTCGGTCATGTTCGGCAAGCGGCTCCCCGACGGCACGGAGACCTTCGCGCCCCTCGAGCTGGTGCGCCTCGCCTTCCCGCGCCGGGTGTACACGCAGAGCCACTTCGACTACGCGGCCGAGGTGATCGTGGAGGCGAAGGCGAGGGCGGCGGGGGTGCGGGGCGTCCGCATCGAGCGGCAGTCGCCGACCCTGCGGCACTTCACGGCGGAGCTGCGCTGGGCGTGAGGGCGCCGGGGGTCGAGTCGGGATCCGCTCGTGTCCTGCGGGCGTGATTGCGTGGGGGCTCGGGACGGGGCGTCGCGCCGGCTGCGACTCGGTGTCCTGGGGGCGTGGTTGCGCGGGGCTCGGGACGGGGTGTCGCGCCTGCGTCGCTTCGCGCTTCAGTGGCGGTGCGGAGGTGGAGGCGGAACTGCGTGCTCGGGGGCCGCCGCAACGCCTTGCGTGCCGCTGCGCCGGATGCGGCGCACGAGGGGACCGGAAGGCGCGGGAGCAGCGTCACGCCCGTTGCAGGGCGGGCCGAGGGTGGGGCGTGCAGCGGGGCGCGCTGCGCTCCTTACGGCGCGACACCCGATCCCTCGCCCTCGGGGCGAAATGGACGGCTCGCGGTCGCGGTCGGGGTCGGGGTCGGGGTCGAGGTCGGGGTCGAGGTCGGGGTCGAGGTCGGGGTCGGGGTCGGGGTCGGGGTCGAGGTCGGGGTCGGGGTCGGGGTCGAGGTCGGGGTCGAGGTCGAGGTCGAGGTCGGCGTCGGCGTCGGGGTCGAGCGACGGCGTCGGCGTCGGGGTCGCGATCGTCTTCGCCTCGAGCTCGTGGCCGGCTCGAGCGCCTCCGGCCCCGTTCCCTCTCCCCTCACTTCAGGACGGGCCGCTCGAACGCCTTCACCTCGTCGGCCGACGGCGCGTCGTCCTCGGCGGACGGCTTCGTCGCGGCGGGCGCCGCGGCGAGGGCGGGCGGGGTGGTGTTCGCCGCGGGGGCGGCGTACGGCGCGGGCGGCGGGATGACGTGGGTCGTCTCCTCCGTCCGCGGCTTCGAGCACGCGGACGCGACGACGAGGACGGCGAGCACGGGGAGGGGAAGAAGGGGCAGGTAGATGCGCGGCATCGGTTTCCTCGGGAAGCGGGTTCGAGGAACCGATTTGCACCGCGCATGCCCGCGCCGGGGCCCGCGCGTTTGCACGGGAAGTCGCCCCGGCGTGGCCCGCGTGACACGGGACCCGTGGCCGCGGAGACGCTCCCCCCCCGGCGCGGCCCGGCCACGGATCGGCCGCTCGAGGCGGGCGGCGGATCGCGGTCGCGGACGAGGTGGAGCTCGACCTGGCCGTCGAGAAGCTGCGGAGCCGAAGGCCCCGCCGCCCCTCCGCCAGTGGAGGCACGACCGGGCCGCGCGGGTCGGGCGCGATCAGACCTGGGCGCGCCGGCGCTCCAGGGCGTCGCGGATCTGCTTGAGCAGCTCCACCTCGCTCTCGCCGGGGGGCGGCTTCTCCTTCTCGCGGACGATCCGGTTGTAGCCCTTCACGACGAGGAACATCGCGACGGACACGATGAGGAACATCACGAGCGCGTTCAGGAAGGCGCCGTAGCGGATCTCGGCGCCGTTGAGCGTGAACGTGAGGTCGTCGAAGCTCGGCGCCGCCCCCAGCGCGGCGACGAGCTGCATCAGGATGTCCTTCACGAACGAGGACACCACCACGCCGAAGGCCGCGCCCATGACGACCGCCACGGCCAGGCCGAGGACGTTGCCACGGGCGATGAACTCCTTGAGCTCGCGCAGCATCGAGAGATCCCCGTCGCGAAGGTGCGATTCCGTGGAGCGCTCCGGAAGCTCCGGGCGGGACGGTGAGCGCCTCTCTGCGAGGGCGCGGGCGCCTCCGGAGGGGCCCGTCGTATGATGCCGCCGTGTTCGTCCTCCTTTCGAAGGTGCTCGACTGGTTCGTCGCGCCGCTGTCCTGGGCGCTCCTCCTCCTGCTCGCCGCGGCCGTCCTGCGCCGCCGCGGCCGCACCCCTCGCTTCCTCGCCGGCGCGGCCGTGGCCGTCCTCGTCCTCTTCTCGATCGACGCCGTGGCCGACCGCCTGCAGGGGCTCGCCGAGCGGGGCGGGCGCAGCACCTTCCGGCCCGACGTCGTCTACGACGCGGTGGTGGTCCTCGGCGGGATGGTGGACGCCGCCGCGTCGCGGGCGAGCGGGGACGCCGAGCTGACGGAGGAGGCGGACCGCATCGTCCGCGCCTTCGAGCTCGTCCGCGCGGGGCGCGCCCGCAACGTGCTCCTCACCGGGGGGCTCGTCGCGCCGCGCGAGGGCGACGTGGCGGAGGCGGACCGGCTCGCGGCGAAGCTCGCGCAGTGGGGCGTGCCGCCGGGGCAGATCGTGGTCGAGGCCACGAGCCGCAACACCCGGGAGAACGCCATCGAGGCCGGCCGGATCGCGGCGGCCAAGGGCTGGCGCACGCTCCTCGTCGTGACGAGCGCCGCGCACGTCCCGCGCGCGCTCGGGTGCTTCCGGGCGGTGGGAATCGCGCCCGACGTCCTCCCGGTGGACTTCCGGGCCGGCGACGGCGCCGGCCGAGGGCTGCTCCCGCGCGCCGCGGCTCTCGCGAAGAGCACCGGCGCGCTGAGGGAGCTGTTCGGCCGGCTCGTCTACCGCGCCGCCGGGTACTCGCGGTAGCGGCGGCCGCCGGGCGAGGCGGTCAGCGGGGCCGCAGGAGGTGGAGGTGCTGGGGAACCCCGCGCCCCCTGCCGACCGCGTACGACTGCCGCAGCGCCTCGACGAGGTACGCCTTCGCGGCGCGCACCGCCTCGAGCAGCTCGTCGCCGAGGGCGAGCCGCGCGCAGATCGCGGCGGACAGCGTGCACCCGGTGCCGTGCGTGTTCGCCGTGTCCACCCGCGGCGCGGGCACGTCCACGAGCCGCGCCCCGTCGAAGAAGACGTCCACCGCGTCGCCCGCGAGGGCGCCGCCCTTCACGAGCACCGCGCGCGCGCCGAGGTCGCGCAGGTCCCGCGCGGCGGCGCGCATCGCCGCCAGGTCCCGGACCTCCCGCCCGAGCAGCGCCCCCGCCTCGTGGAGGTTCGGGGTGACGAGGGCCGCGAGCGGGAAGAGCCGCTCGACGTAGGCGCGCTCCGCCGCGGCGTCGAGGAGCCGGTCTCCGCTCTTCGCCACCATGACGGGGTCCACGACGAGCGGGGAAAGGCCGAGCCGCGCGGCGGCGCCGGCCACCGCCGCGATCACGCCCGCGTTCGCGAGCATCCCGGTCTTCGCCGCCGCGACGGGCATGTCCGTCGCCACGGCCTCCACCTGCGCCGCGACCATCGAGGGCTCGAGCGCGACCCACGCCTGGACGCCCACCGAGTTCTGCGCGGTCACCGCCGTGATGGCGCTCGTGCCGTGCAGGCCGTGGGCGGCGAAGGTGCGGAGGTCCGCCTGGATGCCCGCGCCGCCGCCGGAGTCGGAGCCCGCGATCGTGAGGACGACCTTCATGCGCGGAACATAACGCGACGTCCGGGGGGTGCCCACCCGGGCCGGGGAGCGCTCTCCGCGCCGACCGGGCGGCCGCGCGGCGCGCCTCCGGCGAGGCCGTCAGCCGCGCCCGAGGAGGAGCGCGCGGAGCTGCTCGAGATCCAGGGGCTTGTCGAGGCAGGCGTTGGGGATGCCCGCGAGGAACTCGCGCTCGCGGAGGGAGAACGCGCCGCCCGTCATGAACACGACGGAGCGCGCCACCTCGGGGGCGAAGCGCTGCAGCTCGGCGTGGAAATCGGCGCCGGGCAGCTCCGGCATCATCACGTCCGACAGGACCACGTCAAAGCGCTCTCCCCGGCGGATCCGGGCGAGCGCCCCGGCGCCGGACACCTCCACCTCGACGTCGGCGTCGCCGCGCAGCGCGCGCTGGAGCGCGCGGCCGACGAGCGGCTCGTCGTCCACGACGAGCAGGCGCGGCCGCCGCGCGGGGGCCGGCGCGCGGGGGGGCGGATGCGGCGCCGGCGCCGCGTCGCCCGCCGGCGCCCGGGGCAGGACGAGCCGGAAGGTGGCGCCGCGGGCGCGGGAGGGGGCGAGCTCGATGGTGCCGCCCAGCGCCGCCACGATCCGCCGGCAGACCCACAGGCCGAGCCCGGTCCCCTCGCCGACGGGCTTCGTCGTGAAGAAGGGCTCGAAGATCCGCGCGCGGATCTCGGGGGGCACGCCCGTGCCCGTGTCGGAGACCTCCACCACCACGCGGTCCCCCTCGGCCCGGGCCCCGATCCGCACCTCGTTCCCCGCGACGTCGCCCTCCGGGATGGCGTGGGCGGCGTTGACGACGAGGTTCAGGAGGACCTGGCCGACGCGGGCCTCGTTGGCGAGCACGGGCGGCGCGCCGGCGACGTCCACGACGGCGCGCGCGCGGTGGCGCAGCTCGTTCGCCGCGAGCGCGAGGGCGCCCTCGACGACGCGCGAGAGGCCCACCGGGCCGCACGAGGCGTCGTCGGCGCGGGAGAACGCCCGGAGGTCCCGGACGATCTCCTGCACGCGGCGCGCCCCGTCGACGGCGTCGTCGAGCGCCTCGCGGACGCGGCCGGCCTCCGCGCTCTCCGGCCCCGCCGCGCGCAGGCGCTCCCCGGCGAAGGCGAGGTTCGCGAGGAGGAACGTGAGCGGGTTGTTGATCTCGTGGGCGACCCCTGCGGCGAGCGTGCCCACCGAGGCCATGCGGTCCGCCACGGCGAGCTGCGCCCGCAGCACCTCGAGCTTCCGCTCCGCCTCGACCCGGTCGGAGACGTCGTGGGCGAGCACGAGCTCGCAGGGGCGCCCCCCGAACCGGACGGGGTAGCTGATGATCTCGACGTGGAAGATCCGCCCGTCCTTCGCCCGGTGCTGCCAGCCGGCGGTGCGGTCGAGGCCGCTGGCGACGTGGCCCGTCGCGCGGAGGAGCCGCCCCACGTCCTCGCGCGGGCGGATGTCCTTGATGGTCATGGCGAGGAGCTCCTCGCGCGACCAGCCGTACTTCTGCACCGCGGCGTCGTTCACCGCCACGAAGCGGAGCGTGTCCACGTCGAAGAACCACATCGGGTGCGGGTTCTTCGCGAAGAGCGCCTCGTGCCCGGCCTCGACCCGGGGCTCCGCGGCGCGCAGGCGGACCGCGGCCCGCTCCGCCGCGGCGACGGCGGCGCCGAGCACCGCCGGGGTGCCCGGCCCCGGCAGCGCGAGGAGCGCGCCCGCGTCCAGGGTGGCCTCGACCGCGGCCTCGGGGACGAGCGCGACGATCGGCACGGCCTCCCCTCGCACGTGGGAGCGGACGGCCGCGATGGCGCCTGCGGCGGCCGCCGCGTCTCCGGCGGTGACGACGACGAGGTCGGGCGTGGGACCGCGCGCCAGCGCCTCGACCGCCTCCGCCTCGGACCGCGCGGTCGCGAGGTCGTGCCCTCGCGCCGCGAGCACCTCGCGAGCGCCGTCCGGACCCGCTCCCACGGAGACGAGGAGGCTGTGCACCCCGGACATCCTATCTCGCGCGCGCACGGGCCGGTCAGTTGGGGCCGTGGCAGAGCGCCGCCCCCCCCAAGGGCGGTAGGGGTGCGCCGGCCGCCGGGCGCGAAAGCGGTTGATCCGGCCCCACGGGGCGGCCATCTGAGAGCGCGTGCCGCCCGTCCTCGCGTTCCGCGACGTCTCGCGCGAGTACCGCAGCGCCGGCGGCGCGGTCCTGCGGGCGCTGCGTGGCGCGAGCGGCGAGGTCCCCCAGGGGCGGGCCGTCGCCATCACGGGGCGCAGCGGGTCGGGGAAGTCCACCCTCCTGCACCTGGCCGCCGGGATCGACGAGCCGACGACCGGGGAGGTCCTCCTCCTCGGGCGGTCCCTCGGCGCGCTCCCGGACCGGGAGCGGACCCGGCTCAGGCGCGACCACGTCGGCCTCGTGTTCCAGTTCTTCCACCTGCTGCCCCACCTCTCCGCGCTCGAGAACGTGCTCGTGCCCTCGCTCGTCGCCGGCGATCCCCCCGCCGCCGCCGAGGAGCGCGCCCGAGCCCTGCTCGACCGGGTCGGCCTCCTCGAGCGCGCCGCCGAGCCCGCCCAGAAGCTCTCCGGGGGCGAGATGCAGCGGGTCGCGCTCTGCCGGGCGCTGCAGCGCCGCCCGAGCCTCCTCCTCGCCGACGAGCCGACCGGGAACCTCGACGAGGAGAACGGCCGCCGCGTGCTGGAGCTGCTCCTCGGCCTCGCGCGCGACGAGGGGAGCGCGGTCCTGTACGTCACCCACAGCCGCGAGATCGCCGAGGCCGCCGACGCCGTCTGGACGATCCACTCCGGCGTCCTCGAGGCGTCCCGGTGAGGCGCTACGCGGTCCGGGCGGCGGCGAAGGAGCTCCGCGCGGGGCGGGCGCTCTTCGCGCTCGCCGTCGCCGGCGTCGCCCTCGGGGTCGGCTCCGTCCTCTCCATCCAGCTCCTCAACCAGGGGGCGCTCGGCGCGTTCTCGGGCACGGTGCGCGCCGTTTCGGGCGAGGCGGACCTGTCGGTGCTCGGCTGGGCCGGCGCGCTCGACGAGGCGCTCCTGCCGGAGGTGCTCGCCGTCCCGGGCGTCCGCGCCGCCATCCCGCTCTGGCGCGCCGAGGCCGCGCTCCAGGGCCGGCCGGGTGAGGGGCTCGAGCTCGTCGGGGCGGATCTCCTCGCCGCCGCGGGCGCGCGGTGGGCGCTGCCGCCGGGCGACCTGGGCGACGCCCTCGGGCGACCGGGATGGGTGGCCGTGACGCCCCGGCTCGCCCGCGAGATGGGCTGGCGGGAGAGCACGCGCGTCGAGGTCTCGCTCGGCTCGCGCCGCGCGGCGCTGGAGATCGGCGCGCTCGTGGACCTCGAGCGGCTCGCGCCGCTCGCGAGCCGGCGGCTCGCCATAATGGACCTCGCGCAGGCGCAGGGGCTCCTCGGCGTGCGCGGCCGGATCCACCAGATCGACGTCCTCGCCGCGGACGGCGTGCCCGTCGCGGCGCTCGCCGGGCGGTTGGCGGCCCGCCTCGGCGGGCGCGCCCGCGTCGCCACCCCGGAGCAGCGGACGGTGGAGGCGGCGGGGCTCCTCGCCGCCTTCCGGCTGAACCTCACCGCGCTCTCCCTCGTCTCGCTCCTCGTGGGCGGCTTCCTCGTCTACGCCTCGGTGCGCGCCTCGCTCGCGCGGCGGCGCGAGGAGCTGGGCGTGCTGCGCGCGGTCGGCGCGACCCGCGGGCAGGTGCTGGGGCTCGTCCTCGCCGAGGCGGCGCTCCTCGGCGCGGCGGGGACCGCGGCCGGCCTCCCGCTCGGCTGGGCCGCGGCCCGGGCGAACCTGGCCGCCGTGAGCGGGACGCTCCGGAACGTCTACCTGCTCGAGGGCATCGAGCGGGTCGCGCTCGGGCCGGGCACCCTGCTCCTCGCGGTCGCGACCGGCGTCGGGGGCGCGGTGGCGGGCGCGATCCTGCCCGCGCTCGACGCGAGCCGGCGGGATCCGCGCGCGCTCCTCTCCTCCCTCTCGCTCGAGGAGCGGGCCCACCGCGGCGCCGGCCGGCTCCTCGCGGCCGGGATCGCCGCGGCGCTCGGCGGCCTCGCGGTGCAGCGCGCCGTGGGCGCGCGGTGGCCGCCTGCGGCCTTCGTCCTCGCCCTCGGCGTCCTCGCCGCGGTCCCGCTCGCCGCCCCCGCCTTCCTCGCCGCGCTCGGCCGGGCGCGCCGGCCGGCGCGGCTCGGCGTGCGCTTCGGGATCCGCACGCTCGGGAGCCGGCCCTCGGGGGCGGCGGTGGCGACCGGGGCCCTCGCCGTCTCGGTGGCGATGATGGTCGGGGTCACGACGATGGTGGGGAGCTTCCGCGCCTCGGTCGCGCGCTGGCTCGACGCGACCCTCCGCGCGGACGTGTACGTGACGACGCCGTCCTGGCGGCGCGCGCGGAGCGACGCGACGCTCGCGCCGGAGGTGGTGGCCCGCCTGCGGGCGTTCGAGGGCGCCGCCGCGGTCGACCTGCTGCGGCAGGTGCAGGCCTGGGCCGGCGGGCGCCGCGTCTCGGTGAGCGGCATCGACGCGGCGCTCCCCGGGGGAGAGCGCCGCGTCGAGCTGGCGGGGGGCGACGCGCGGGAGGCGATGCGCGCGCTCCGCGAGGGGGCCGCCCTCGTCTCCGAGCCGCTCGCGCGCAAGGCGGGGCTGGCGGCGGGCGGCCGCCTCGCGCTGCGCGGCCCGGAGGGCGAGGTGACCCTGCCGATCGCCGGCGTCTACCGCGACTACGGCACCGAGGGCGGCGCCGCGCTCCTGGACCTCGCCACCTTCGCCCGCGTCTTCGGGGACGGGCCGCCCTCGAACGCGTCGCTCACCCTCGTGCCGGGCGCCGACGTCGAGGCGGCGGTCCCGAGGCTGCGCGACGCGCTCGCCGGCCACGCGCTCCTCGTGCGCTCGAACCGCGCGCTCCGCGCCGAGGTGCTCGAGATCTTCGAGGAGACCTTCGCGGTCACGCGCCTGCTGCAGGCGGTGGGGCTCGTCATCGCGGCGGCGGGGGTGACGCTCTCGCTGCTCGTCCTCGCCCGCGAGCGGCGCGCCGAGCTCGCGCTCTACCGGGCGCTCGGGGCGTCGCGCGGGCAGCTCGCGGCGCTCTTCCTCGGGCGCGGCCTCGCCATCGGCCTCGGCGGCCTCGCGCTGGGGGCGCTCGGCGGCGGCGCGCTCGCCGCGGTGCTCGTGGGCGTCGTGAACCCCGCCTTCTTCGGGTGGACCCTCGGCCTCGACGTCCCCTGGTCCCTCCTCGGCGCGCAGGCGCTCGCCATCCTCGCCGCGGCGGCCGCCGCGAGCCTCTACCCGGCCGTGCGCGCGAGCCGCACGCCGGCCGCGGAGCTGTCGCGCGATGCGATCTAGCGTCCTGCTCCCGCTCGCTGCGGTGCTCGCCGGGGCGACGCCGACCCCGACCCCGACCCCGACCTCGACCTCGACCTCGACCTCGACCTCGACCCCGACCTCGACCTCGACCTCGACCTCGACCCCGACCTCGACCTCGACCTCGACCCCGACCTCGACCTCGACCCCGACCTCGACCCCGGCCGCGGCCGCGGCCTGGCGCCCCGCCGATCCCGCCCACCGCTGGCAGTTTCCCCGCGACCACCACGCGCACCCCGGCTACCGGAACGAGTGGTGGTACCTCACGGGCACGCTCGTCGCCGAGGGCGACCCCGGGCGTCGCTTCGGCTTCCAGCTCACCTTCTTCCGCGTCGGGCTCCTCCCCGCGCCGCCGCCCGTCGACTCCGCGTGGGCCGCCAGCGACGCGGTGATGGGCCACCTCGCCGTGACCGACGTGGCGGCCGGGACCCACGTGTTCTCCGAGGTGATCTGGCGCGCGGTGCCGCTCCTGGGCGGCTTCCCCCCGGCGCCAGACCCCGCCCTCGCGTGGGCGCGCGCGCCGGCGGGGACCGACGGCAGCTGGCGTCTCTCGCTCGAGGGCGGCGCGTTCCGGCTCGAGGCGCGCGACGACGCTCGCGGCGTCGCGCTCGAGCTCGCCGCGCGCCCCACGAAGCCGGTCGCGCTCCAGGGGCCGAACGGCCTCTCGCGCAAGTCCGCCGACGGCGCCCACGCGAGCCTCTACCTCTCCCTGCCGCGCCTCGCGACCGAGGGGACGCTCCGGGTGGACGGCCGCGACGTGCGCGTGCGCGGCGAGAGCTGGCTCGACGAGGAGCGGGGCTCCTCGCAGCTCGCGCCGGATCAGGTGGGCTGGGACTGGTGGAGCCTGCGCCTCGCCGACGGCCGCGACCTCATGCTCTACGTGCTGCGCCGCGCCGACGGGAGCGCCTCGTGGCGGACGGGCACGCTCGTCGAGCGGGACGGCACGGTGCGGCTCCTCGCGCCCGAGGCGTTCTCGGTGCGCGGGACGGGGACCTGGACGAGCCCCTCGAGCGGAGCCGTCTACCCGTCGGGCTGGACCGTCGAGGTGGCGGAGGCGGGTCTCCGGCTCGAGGTCGCGCCGGAGGTCCCGGCGGCGGAGAACCGCTCGGCGACCCTGCCCGGCCTCTCCTACTGGGAGGGGCCGGTGCGGGTCGTCGGCCCGGGGGGCGCGCCGGCCGGGGAGGGGTACGTGGAGCTCACCGGCTACGCCAAGGGGGCGCGGCTGCCGCTCTGACGGTGCGCCCCCTTGTCGAGGGAGCCGCCGGGCGCTACGAACGGAGCACCATGCGCGCCTTCCTCCGGCGGCGGCTCCTCGAGCCGATCTCGCGCCAGCTCACGCAGGGCGCCTCGCCGTCGCGGCTCGCGCTCGCGCTGGCGCTCGGGCTCGTCCTCGGGGCGATCCCGATCCTGGGCGCGACCACGGCGCTCTGCGCGCTCGCGGGGGTCGCGCTCGGGCTGAACCAGCCCGCGATCCAGGTCGCGAACTACGCCGCCTACCCCGTCCAGCTCGCGCTCTTCGTCCCGCTCTTCAAGGCCGGCGCGTGGCTCTTCGGCGCGCCCCCCGTCGCGTTCACGCTCGCCGACGCCCGCGCCGCGCTCGCGCGCGACCCGTGGGGGACGGCCGTCGTCTGGGCCGGCGCGAACCTCCGGGCCGTCGTCGCCTGGGCGCTCCTCGCGCCCCCCGTGGCGCTGGCGCTCTACGCGACCTTCCGCCCGCTCCTCGCGCGCTGGAGGCCGGCCAGGGCGTGACGGACCGCGGCGCGCGCGCCGGGCGGGCGCGGCGCGGGAAAGCTGCTAGAGGAGAGCCATGAGATTCGAGCGAGCTCGCGCAGCAGGTGACGGAGGGCGGCAACCTCCTCGGCGTGTTCCTCTGCACCGACGCGCTCCGCACGCTGCGGGCGAAGGGCACGCCCGCGGAGGTGAACGCGCTCCTCGGCGAGGGGCTCGTGAAGTACGGCCCCGCGTTCCGCGCCATGAAGCGGCTCGTCCGCGGCGCGAAGGAGGTCGAGCCCGCGCTGCAGCGGATGCAGGCGCTCCTGCGCCTGGGGCTCGACCTGGATCGGCCCGAGCACCTCGCCGACCTGCGCGCCGCCATCCGCGAGCTGCTCTCGAACCTCGGCTTCTCGCTCCCGCACCACCCGCCGGGGCGGGGCGTCGCCTGCGAGCTCCACGGCGCCGCGTGCCCGCAGGAAGACGACCGGCAGGGCCGCTAGGGATCCTCGCCGCGCTCACGCCGTCGGGGTCGCGGTCGCGGGCAGGGTCACTTCCGCCGCACCGCCACGATCACGTTCGGCACGGGCCAGGCCTGCGCGTTGTCGGCGGCCCGCGGCGCGCCCTCGAACCCGCCGACCCGCTCCACCTCGATCCCCCCGCCGCGCACGAAGAGCTGCGCCTCCGGGCCCCCTTCCACGTACATCGCCTGGACGAGGTCGATGGGCAGCCCGAGCAGCGCCTTCACGAGGTCGTGCACCGTCCAGGGCGTGCGGGCGTGCACGAAGAGCAGCCGCCCCCGCCCGTCCACGCCCACCGCGGCGGTCGAGGTGCGGCGCTCCGACTGGGCCCAGACGTTGCGGCGGTCGCACGAGACCATCCGGATGGACTGCACGAGGGTTCCGTAGCGCTTCTCCGCCTCGGCGAGGTCCTCGCACTCCCGGTCCACGATGCGCGCGGGCGGGACCCCCGAGACGAGCGGGTCGAAGGCGAGCACCGCCTTGTCCTTCGACACGCGGCGCTGGTTCACGTGGTCGCGCGTGCGCATGAGGGAGACGCTCGTCCGGTAGTCCTCCTGGTACATGCTCGCGTTGATGGCCGCCGACGCGCCGGCGCGCAGGGCCCACGCGCGGACGCTCAGGGTCCCGTCCTGCCCGGGCGCGGACGCGTTGAGGAGCCTGAGGTCGAAGCGCGCAGGGTCGATGCGCACGACCGCGATCTTGCGGTCGCCCGGCCCGGGCGGCCCGTCGAAGAGGCCGTAGTCGAGCCCGGGCTCGAGGGCCCGCCAGGCGGGGGCCTGGGCGCAGGCGAGCGCGGCGACGATCGCGACGACGAGCATGCCGGCGCATTGTCGAGCCCACCAGAGACGGTGACAAGAGGCCGTCCCGTGACAGGATCCCGGCATGCCCCATCCGCTCGCCGGGAAGCCGGCCCCGAAGGAGCTGCTCGTCGACGTCGCCGACCTCGTCCGCCGCTACTTCGCCGACGCGCCAGACCCCGCGAACCCCGCCGAGCGCGTCGCGTTCGGCACCTCGGGCCACCGCGGCTCCTCCTTGCGGCGGAGCTTCAACGAGGCGCACATCCTCGCGGTGGCGCAGGCCGTCAGCGAGCACCGCGCCCGCGCCGGCGTCTCCGGCCCGCTCTTCCTCGGCCGGGACACGCACGCGCTCTCCGAGCCCGCCGAGCGCAGCGCGCTCGAGGTGCTCGCCGCGAACGGCGTCGAGGTGGTGGTCTCGGAGGGTGACGCGCCGGTGCCGACGCCGGTCGTCTCCCACGCCATCCTCGTCCACAACCGCGGCCGGACGGCGGGCCTCGCCGACGGCATCGTCGTCACGCCGTCGCACAACCCGCCGGAGGACGGCGGCATCAAGTACAACCCGCCGGACGGCGGCCCCGCGGACACCGCGGTCACCGCCGCCATCGAGGCGCGCGCGAACGCGCTCCTCGCGGCAGGGAACCGCGGCGTGCGCCGGATCCCCTTCGAGCGGGCGCGCACCGCGGCGGGCGTGCGCGCGCGGGACTACGTCCGTCCCTACGTCGAGGACCTCGGCACGGTGGTGGACCTCGAGGCCGCGCGCGGCGCGCCGATCCGGATCGGCGTCGATCCGCTCGGCGGCTCGAACGCGCACTACTGGGGGACGATCGGCGAGCGCTTCGGCCTCGACCTCGAGGTGGTGAACCCCGTCGTCGACCCCACCTTCGGCTTCATGCCGCTCGACCACGACGGCCGGATCCGGATGGACTGCTCGTCGCCCTTCGCCATGGCGAACCTCGTCGCGATGAAGGACCGCTTCGACATCGCCTTCGGGAACGACGCCGACTCGGATCGCCACGGCATCGTGACGCCGACCGCCGGCCTCATGACCCCGAACGCCTACCTCGCCGTCGCCATCGACTGGCTCTTCCGGAGCAGGCCGGGCTGGCCCGCCTCGGCCGCCGTGGGCAAGACGCTGGTCTCCTCGGCGCTCATCGACCGCGTGGCGGCGCGGCTCGGGCGCCGGCTCGTCGAGGTGCCGGTGGGCTTCAAGTGGTTCGTGCCCGGGCTGCTCGACGGCTCGCTCGGCTTCGGCGGGGAGGAGAGCGCCGGCGCCACGTTCCTGCGCCGCGACGGCACGGCGTGGACGACCGACAAGGACGGGATCGTGATGGACCTCCTCGCGGTCGAGATCCGCTCCCGCACGGGCAAGGACCCCGGCTCGCTCCACCGCGAGCTCGTCGCCGCGCTCGGCGCGCCCGTCTACGCGCGCGTGGACGCGCCGGCGACGCCCGCGGAGAAGGCCGTCTTGAAGAAGCTCTCCCCCGCCGCCGTCTCCGCGACCACCCTCGCCGGCGAGCCGATCGAGGCGAAGCTCACCCGCGCCGCCGGCAACGGCGCCGAGATCGGGGGACTCAAGGTGGTGGCCGCCAACGGCTGGTTCGCCGCGCGACCGTCCGGCACGGAGGACGTCTACAAGATCTACGCGGAGAGCTTCCGGGACGAGGCGCACCTCGGCCGGATCCTCGAGGAGGCGAGGGCGATCGTGGCGGCGGCGCTCAGGGCCTGAGGTCGACCCCCGACCCCGACCTCGACCTCGACCCCGACCTCGACCTCGACCCCGACCTCGACCCCGACCCCGACCCCGACCCCGACCCCGACCCGACCCCGACCCCGACCGCGACCGCGACCGCGACCGCGACCGCGACCCCGACCCCGACCGCGACCGCGACCCCGACCTCGATTCCGTCCGTCGCCGTCGAGGTCGTCTCTCGCCGTCGCCGTCGTCTTAAGTCGAGGTCGAGGTCCTCATCGAGGTCGCCGTCGGCCTTTCAGCAGTCACCGCGCCCCGGCTTCGCCGGTTCACGGCGCCTGCAGCGCTCGGGTCCTGCGCGAGTGGGCCGCTCGAAAAGTGGCGGTCGGTTCGGGCGCGTCTGGCCTCGCGGCCTCCTTGTCCCTGGGGTGAAAGGAGGCGGCGATGCCAGACGACACTCGTTCCACGCTCCGTTCCATCCCCTCGAGCAGCTCCACCTCCCCTTCCGCCTCTCCTTCCTCTTCCGCCTCTCCTTCCGTCTCTCCTTCCCCCTTCCTCTTCCCTTCCAGCGCCTCGACGTGTACCGCTCCGCGCGCACCCTGCCGCCCTCGTCCACCGCGCCGCCATCCGCGACGCGGAGCTCCGCGATCAGGCCACCCGCGCCGCGAAGAGCGCGTTCCTCAATCTCTCCGAGGGTCTCCCCGACGACCGGCCCGCCATGCGCCGCAAGTACTTCGCGCAGGCCGACGGCTCGCTCCACGAGACCGCCGGCGCCGTCGATCTCGCCGAGGCGATCGGCGCGGTCGGATCCCGTGAGTCCGCGGAGATCCACGCGGAGGCGCTGCGCCTCCGCGCGATGCTCCGCGGGCTCCTCCGCGCTACCGGACGAGGCCGGTGAGCAGGGCCACGAGCCGGTCGGCGTGGCGCGCCACCTCGCGCGCACCGCCCTCCGGCGCGTCGCCGCACAGCGCCGCGATCTCCACCGCTGCGGCCGCCTCCACGGCCTCGGCGCGGGCGATCGCGAACGCGCGGGCCTTGTCCGCGCGCGTGACCCGCCCCGCGCCCTCCGCGCAGTTGAGGCAGGCCGACTTCGCCGACCGCACGGCCTCATCCCGAAGCTTCGCGTCCCGGATGCGGCACGCGAGGACCGCGAGCAGGAGCGAGCGCGCGACGGAGAACGCGATGAGCTTGTGGTGGGGGAGGACCGGGGGAGGGTGAGACGGAGAGGAGGGAAGGCGAGACGGAGAGGGAGGCAGGGAAGCGAATACGGAGTGGGAATCGCGAGGAAGGTTGTCGTTCATGGCGCGGCTCCTTTCACCCCGCTGAAGGAGCCGCGCCATGAACGACCCGCCCGCCCTGACCGCCCCAGCGTCGCAGGTGGCGGCGGCGACGCGACGACGACCGGGCAACCGCAGTGACGCCGCAGGCGGCACGAGGTTGCACCCAGCCAGCCGCCGCCGCCGAACGACCCCGACCTCGACCCCGACCCCGACCTCGACCCCCGACCTCGACCCCGACCCCGACCCCGACCTCGACCCCGACCCCGACCTCGACCTCGACCCCGACCCCGACCCCGACCCCGACCCCGACCCCTCGACCCCGACCTCGACCTCGACCCCAGACCCCGACCTCGACCCCGACCTCGACCCCGACCTCGACCGCGCCCCCCCCGCTCGCTCACGCCCCCCGCACTCCCCCCGCCAGCTCCGGCCGCGGTCTCACCACGAACCCGCCCTCCGCCGTGACGGTGACCTCGTACACCGCCTCGAACCCCTCCGACGCCTCCGGCGGAGCCAGGCGCTTCCGCGTCGCGTGGATGGCGACCGCCGGCACGCGTGCGCGGCCGGCGCGGCCCGCGTTGCGGGCGAGGGAGGCGGGCACGTCCGGCGGGAACCAGTAGAGGACCGGGCGCAGGCCGAGCGCGCGCGCCAGCGCGACGAGCGCGGCCCGGTCCTCCCGCCGCACGCTCGTGTTGTCGACGACCACGTGGCGGCCCGACCGCGCCGCCGCCTCGACGAGCGCGCGCTGCCGCGCGTCCTTGTCGCGCGCGCTCGGGAAGAGGTCGCGCGAGACGTGGGCGTGCGTCTCCGCGAACCGCGCACCGAAGAACGTGCTCTTCCCCGCGCCCTGCAGGCCGGCCAGCACGACGAGGTCCATGCCGGAGGTGTAGCCGCACGGGCGGGGCGGCGCGAGCGGCGCCGCCGGGCGCCTCAGGTCGCCGGCGCGGGACGGGCCGCCCCCGCGCCGGCGGTCGCCCCGCCCGGCGCGAGGCTCGCCGACGCGAGGAGCACGAGGGAGAGCCAGACGAGGTCGGCGACGAGGAGGTGCACGAGCTGCAGCGCGACCGGCGCGAGCAGCAGCACGTTCGCGACGCCGAGGCCGAGCTCGAGCGCGACGAACGCGGCGGCGGCGAGCGCGGCCGAGCGGACGCGCGGCTCGGGGCGCGCCCGCAGCGCGACGCGGGCGGCGGCGAGCACGGCCGCCCCGGCCGCGACGGCGGCGAAGGGGTGGAGGAGCCTCAGCCGGAGCAGGAGCGAGGCCTCCGGCGCCGTCTCCTGCCGCAGCCCCTCCGCGAAGCTCGTCGCGGGGAAGAGCGTGTCGCCGAGCGCCGCGATGGCGCCGGTCACGCCCGCGAGGAGCACGACGGCGGCCGCCGTGCCGAGGGCGGCGGCGACGGGGCCCCGCCCGGCGAGCGCGAGGCCGCCCGGGTGCCGGCCCCAGTCCGCCGCGAGGGCGAGGGCGCCGAGGAGGAGGAACGTGTTCGTGAGGTGGACGGCCATGACCCACCCGCGCGCGGCGGAGGGATCCTTCGCCACCCAGCCGAAGAGGACGAGCCCTGCGCCCACGAGCGCCTCGGCGATCATGAGGGCCATCGCCCAGGCGGCCGCGCGCCGCGCCGCGTGGCCGCGCGGGAAGGCGCGGAACGCCCAGACGAGGAGCGCGACGACGGCGAGGAGGGCGATCCCGCTCGTCGCGCGGTGGGCGAACTCGATGGCGGTCTCGATCCGCGGCGCGCGCGGCACCACCTCGCCGTTGCAGGTGGGCCAGTGCCGGCCGCAGCCGGCGCCCGAGCCCGTGGCGCGCACGAAGGCGCCCCACGCGACGACGAGGAGGTTGTAGCCGAGCACGGCCCAGGCGAAGCGCACGAAGGCGGTCATGTGCCCTCAGTCAAAGCAAAGCGCCTGCGGCCGCGCAACCGACCTGCCGGGGCCGTCGGACGCTTGCCGGATGCGGCGCCGGACGAGATCATCGCGCACATGACCGCAGCGTTCCTCGTCCGCGACGTCCCCGCGCTGCGGAAGCGCGTCTTCCGCCTCGGGCTCTCCGGCTCGTTCGGCCTCGACGAGGCCGCCTCGCGCGAGGCGCTCGAGCGCGTCCAGTACGTGTTCTGGAGCCCGCACATGAAGGGGCTCACCCCGGCGCTCCGGGACGCGCTGCGGCGGGACCGCGAGCGCTACGTCGTGTCCGCGGGGCCGCTCGTCGGCTGGTTCCCGGGCGCGGTGCGGCGGGCGGCCGAGCGCGCGCTGCGCACGCTCGGGACCGACCACCTCGACGTCCTCCAGCTCTACTGGCTCTCGAAGATGTCGGCCCTGACCGGCGCCGTGCAGGAGGAGCTCCTGCGGCTCAAGGCGGAGGGGAAGGTCCGCGCGGTGGGGGTCTCGATCCACGATCGGCCGCGGGCGGGGCGCCTCGCCGAGGACTCGATCCTGGACCTGCTCATGATCCGCTACAACGCCGCCCACCCCGGCGCCGAGCGCGACGTCTTCCCCCACCTCGCCCGGCGGCGTCCGGCGGTGGTGGCCTACACCGCCACCGCGTGGCGGAAGCTCCTGAAGCCGACGCGCCGCTGGACCGGGCCCGCCATGACGGCGGGGGACTGCTACCGCTTCGTGCTCGCGAGCCCGCACGTGGACGTGGTGCTGAGCGGTCCCCGCAGCGCGGCGGAGCTGCGCGAGAACCTCGCGGCGGTCGACCGCGGGCCGCTCGCCGAAACCGACCTCGCGCGGATGCGCGCCTTCGGCGCCGCCGTCCACGGCTGACCTCCCGGGCGCTGGCGGGGCGGCGGGGGACGCGTTAAACCCGGCGCGTGCCCTACGTCCTCCACATCGGCGAGAAGAACTACTCCTCCTGGTCGGCGCGCCCGTGGATCCTGATGCGCGGGGCCGGCATCCCCTTCACCGAGCACCTCGTCTCGCTCCAGCCCGACGCGGGCAAGGCGGAGCGCTTCGCCCGGCTCCCCGGGGGGCGCGTGCCGGTCCTCGAGAACGGCTCGACCTTCGTGTGGGACTCGCTCGCCATCGCCGAGTACCTCGCCGAGCGCCACCCCGGGCTCTGGCCCGGGGACGCGACCGCGCGCGCCTGGGGGCGCTCCATCTGCGCCGAGATGCACGGCGGCTTCGCCGCGCTGCGCGCCGGCATGTCGACGGACATCCGCGCCCGGAGGCCGCAGCGCAAGCGGTCCGACGCGGTCCGCGCCGACCTCGCGCGCATCGAGGCGCTCTGGACCGAGACCCGCCGCCGCTTCGGCGCGGGCGGCCCGCTCCTCTTCGGGAGCTTCACCGTCGCCGACGCCTACTACGCCCCGGTCGCCTTCCGCCTCAGGACCTACGGCGTGGAGCTCGCCGGCGCGGCGGGCGACTACGCGCGCGCGCTCCTCGACCTGCCCGCCGTGAAGGAGTGGGAGCAGGGCGGGCGGGACGAGCCGCCGCTCGCGGACCACGACCTCGATCGGCTCTACCCCGAGGACGGCCCCGCGCCGCGCTGAGGGGCGTCAGGGGGCCGCGGTCGGGTCCCAGCTCGTCCGGTACCCCTCGTCGAGCACGTCGAGCGCGCCCATGTCGGCGGCGTCGAGGGCGAAGCCGAACACGTCGGCGTTCTCGCGGATCCGGCCCGGGTGCACCGACTTCGGGATCACGACGAGCCCGTGCTGCAGCCCCCAGCGCAGCAGCACCTGCGCCGGCGTCCGGCCGTGCCTCGAGGCGATGCGCGCGAGGACGGGGTGGTCCATCCGCTGGCCGCGGACGAGCGGCCCGTACGCCTCGACCTGGATGCCGAGGCGCGCGCAGTGCGCGAGCAGGTCGCGCTGGTGGAGGAACGGGCTGAGCTCCACCTGGTTCACCGCGGGCGGCACCTTCGACCGGGCGAGCAGCTCGTCGAGGTGCCGGACGGTGTAGTTCGAGACGCCGACGGCCCGCGCCTTGCCGTCGGCGAGGATCCGCTCCATCGCGCGCCAGCTCTCGTGCCGGAGCCCCTCGAAGGGCCAGTGCACGAGGTAGAGGTCCACCCGCTCGAGCCCGAGCCGCTCGAGGCTCTCGTCCATCGCGCGCAGCGTGCGGTCGTAGCCGTGGTCGGCGTTCCAGAGCTTGGTCGTGACGAAGACCTCGTCGCGCGGCACGCCGCTCTCGCGCAGCGCCTGGCCCACGTCGGCCTCGTTCCGGTAGGCGCGGGCGGTGTCCACGAGCCGGTAGCCCGCCCGGAGCGCCTCCGCGACGGCGCCGCGCGTCTCCTCGCCCGGGGCGGCCTGCCAGACGCCGAGGCCGAGGACCGGCATCTCGACGCCGCCCCGGAGCGTCACCGTGCTGGACGGGGTCAGCGCTCTCGCCGCCATGAAGCCTCCTCGAGCCCGAGGGCCGGTCCGGCGACGGGCGCCGGGCGGCCGGGCCGGTCATAATACGGGGCCCATGCACGTGCTCGTGGCGGGATGCGGGTGGCTCGGGACCGAGGTCGCGCGGCGGCTCGTCGCCCGCGGCGAGCGGGTGACGGGGATCCGGCGGGATCCGGCGCGCGCGGCGGCGCTCGCGGCGCTCGGCGTGGAGCCGCTCGCGCTCGATCTCTCCGCGCCGGGGGCGGAGGCGCGGCTCCCGGAGGCCGACGCCGTGGTCGCCTGTCAGTCCGCCTCGGCCGACGGCGAGGCCGCCTACCGCGCCGCCTACGTCGAGGCGAACCGGACGCTGCTCGCCGCCGCCCGGCGGGGCGGCGCCCGGGCCTTCGTCTACACCGGCTCGACCGGCGTCTTCGGCCAGCGGGACGGCTCCGACGTGGACGAGGGGACGCCGCCCGCGCCGGCGGGCGCCACGGCGGCCGTGCTCGTCGAGGCGGAGCGGCTCGTCGCGGAGGCCGCCCGGGACGGGCTCCGCGCCTCGGTGGTGCGCCTGTCCGGACTGTACGGCCCCGGCCGCGCCGGCCTCCTCGAGCGGGTCCGCTCCGGCGCGCTCGCCCTCGGCCCCGGCGACGAGGCCTGGATGAACTTCTGCCACCTCGAGGACGCCGCCGCCTTCGTGCTCGCCGCGCTCGAGCGTGGCCGCCCCGGCGCGATCCTGCACGGGAGCGACGCCGCGCCCGCCCGGCGGCGCGAGGTGGTGGAGTGGGTCGCCGCGCGGCTCGGCGTCGCGCCGGGGCGGGCCGGGACGGCGCCGCCCGGCCCGAACCGCCGCGTCCTCTCCGCGGCGTCGCGCGCGGCGCTCGGGATCGCGCTCGCGTACCCGTCCTTCCGGGACGGGCTCGCGCCGCTCGTGCCGTGAGGCCGGGTCGAGGTCGAGGTCGAGGTCGAGGTCGAGGTCGGGGTTGGGGTCGAGGTCGAGGTCGCCGCGCTCAGCCCGCCTCGAGCGCGGCCGCCACCGCGCGCGCGGCGCGCACCACCTCCGCCTCGGCGAGCATGTCCTCCGGACGCCCCTCGAAGCAGCGGCGGCCCAGGAGCCGCTCCGGCGTGTCGGCGAAGCGCGGCACGAGGTGGAGGTGGAAGTGCCTCACCGCGTCGCCGATGGAGAAGGCGTAGACGTGCTCGGCGCCGAGCGCCGCGCGCTGCGCGGCGACGACCCGCGCCGCGAGCGGGCCGAGCGCGGCGAGGGCGGCGGCGTCGAGGTGGTCGAGGGCGCGGGCGTGGCGCTCGCTCGTGAGCACGAGCCAGCCCCGGAGCGGCGTCGCGTCGGCGACGGCGTGCAGCACGAAGCCGCCCTCGCGCAGGAGGACGCCTCCGGGCGGCGCGTGCTCGCCGCGGACGATCCGGCAGGCGAGGCAGGTCGGGTCGTGAGTCAGGCGGAGCTCCCTGCGGCACCGTGCCGCGACGAAGGATCAATCACGTTGGGTGAAAAGCGTCCCAGACGGAGCGCGCACGGGCAGCCGCGCGTGCAAGCGTGCGTCATAGCAGAGAAGTACGGCCCTGCGGCAACGCCGCACGCCCCAACTGGGGCTTTCCGCGCCGGTCGGGACCATGCACCTTCTCGCCACTTCGGTGCGACCGGCGGTGGAGATCGGGCCATTCCCGGCCGCCCGCTCGCGCGACAGGTGAACCGGAGGTCGACATCGTGCTGCCTCACCCCACACCGCTCACCCAGCTCATCAGGTCCGAGACGACGGTGTCCGGCCACCGGAACCTGTACTGCCTCCACTACGACGCGTGCCTCGACGTCGCGGTCAAGCTCGACTGGGACAGCTGGTCCTGCGAGAAGTGCCCGCTCTTCGGCGAGCACGAGGCGCCGCGCGACTTCGCGGGCGTGTTCGCGAACGAGCGCCGCGGCGGCGTGCAGCCCTGACGCCCCCCGCGATCCCGTGACGGCGGCCCGTGCGCGTCACGGGGGCGGCGGCTACCATCTGCCGCCATGATCTCTCGCCCGCTCGCCCGCACGTCCGCGGCGCTCCTCGCCGCGTCGCTCGCCGCCTCCGCCGCCGCGCAGCCGCTCCCGGCCTCCGCGCCGCCCACCGCCGCCGCCGCGAAGGCGTTCGTCGCGGAGGCGAGCGAGGAGCTGAAGCGGCTCCAGATCCGCGCCGACACGGCCGACTGGATCCAGGCGACGTACATCACGGACGACACGGAGCGGAACGCCGCCGCCATGAAGGAGGACCTCATGGCGTACCGCTCGCGGATCGTCCCCGAGGCCGCCCGCTTCGACGGGGTGGCGGTCGATCCGGACACGGCGCGGATGCTCCGCCTCCTGAAGCTCGGCTCGACGCTGCCCGCGCCGCGCGACGCGGCGAGGCGGCGCGAGCTCGCCGCGATCTCGACGCGGATCGAGGGCCTGTACGGCAAGGGACGGTGGTGCGCCCCGCCGCGCGGGAAGGCGGGCCCGCCGGTCTGCCGCGACATCCTCGCGACGGAGGAGATCTTCCAGAAGAGCCGGGACGAGGCTGCGCTCCGCGAGGCGTGGCTCGGCTGGCACTCCATCTCGCGGGAGATGAAGCCGCTGTACGCGCGGCTCGTCGAGCTCGGCAACGAGGGGGCGCGCGAGATCGGCTTCGACGACCTCGGCGCGCTCTGGCGCTCGAAGTACGACATGGCGCCCGCCGAGCTCGAGGCGGACGTGGACCGGCTCTGGGGCGAGGTGAAGCCGCTCTACGAGGAGCTGCACTGCTACGTGCGCGGCCGGCTCCAGCGGATCTACGGCAAGGAGCAGGTCCCGGACGGCAAGCCCATCCCGGCGCACCTGCTCGGCAACATCTGGGCGCAGGGGTGGGAGAACCTCTACCCGGACGTGGAGCCGTACCCGGGGGTCGGCTCCACCGACCTCGGCGTGGCGCTGAAGCGCCAGAGGTACGACGCGGTGAAGATGGCGCGGCGCGCCGAGGGCTTCTTCACCTCGCTCGGCCTCGATCCCCTGCCGAAGACGTTCTGGGAGCGGTCGATGCTCACGAAGCCGCGCGACCGCGAGGTGGTCTGCCACGCGAGCGCCTGGGACGTGACCTGGTCGGACGACCTGCGCATCAAGATGTGCATCCGGCCGATCGAGGAGGACTTCATCACGATCCACCACGAGCTCGGCCACAACTACTACCAGCACGCCTACGTCCACCTGCCGTTCCTGTACCAGGACAGCGCGAACGACGGCTTCCACGAGGCGCTCGGCGACACCGTCTCGCCGCTCTCGATGACGCCCGCGTACCTGAAGGCGGCGGGGCTCGTCGGCGCGGTGCCGCACGACGAGCGCGCGGTGCTGAACCACCAGATGAAGAACGCCCTCGAGGGCGTCGCCTTCCTGCCGTTCGGGCGGCTCATGGACGAGTGGCGCTGGGAGGTCTTCGCCGGGAAGGTGCCGCCGGAGCGCTGGGGCGCGCGGTGGTGGGAGCTGCGGGAGGAGTACCAGGGCGTCTCCGCTCCGGCGCCGCGCGACCCGCAGGCCGACTTCGATCCGGGCGCGAAGTACCACATCCCCGCGAACGTGCCGTACCTGCGCTACTTCCTCGCGCGCGTGTACCAGTATCAGTTCCACCAGGCGCTCTGCGCGGCGGCCGGGTGGAAGGGGCCGCTCCACGAGTGCTCGATCTACGGCTCGAAGGAGGCCGGGAAGCGCCTGCAGGCGATGATGGCGATGGGCGCCTCGCGCCCCTGGCCGGACGCGATGGAGGCGCTCACCGGGCAGCGCAGGGCCGACGCGACCGCGCTCCTCGCGTACTACGCGCCGCTGCGCGCGTGGCTGAAGAAGCAGAACGCCGGCCGCACGTGCGGCTGGTGAGCGGCCCCGGTTTCCTACGGCGGTAAGCCGCCGGCGGCCGCTCACCGCGCAGCCTGTCGAGAGGCAAGGCGCGCCGCGGCGGGCCCGAGGGTCCGCCGCGGCGCGCCCTACGAAGCCTCGCTACACGTCGCGGTCCGGATCCTTCCGCTCGCGGCGCGCCTCGTCCTTCAGCTCGCCCACGCCGCCGCGGATCTGGCCCTTCTTCTCCTCCACCCAGCCCTCGGCCTGCGTCGAGCGGTCCTTGGTGGCGCCGCCGATGCGCTGCTTCACGTCGCCCTTGATCTCTTCGATCTTCCCCTTGATGCGGTCCTTGTCCATGGCTCCCCCTGTGGTTTCAAGGTGGGGCCGCCGGAGCGGGAAGGCCCGGGTGACGGGGCGGAAGGGCGTCGCGGGGGAGGGCGCTCGGCGGCAGCCCCGCCGGACGCGGCCTACTTCGCCGGCGCGGCGGCCGAGCGGTCGGGCTCGGGCAGGCCGCCCGCGCCGGAGCGCCGGCTCCCCCCGAGGCCGCGGAGCCGCTCGAAGAGCACGTAGAAGACCGGCGTCACGTAGAGCGTGAGGAACTGCGAGAAGACGAGGCCGCCCACCACGGCGAGGCCGAGGGGCTGGCGCGACTCGCCGCCGGCGCCGAGGCCCATGGCGATGGGGAGGGTGCCGAAGAAGGCGGCCATCGACGTCATCATGATGGGCCGGAAGCGGACGAGGCAGGCCTCGTGGATCGCCTCGCGCGGCGCCTTGCCGCCGCGCTGCGCCTCGAGGGCGAAGTCCACCATCATGATGCCGTTCTTCTTCACGAGCCCCACCAGCATCACCACGCCGACGAAGGCGAAGAGCGAGACGTCCACCCCGAACACCCACAGGGTGAGGAGCGCGCCGAAGCCGGCGAAGGGCAGGGCGGTGAGGATCGTGAAGGGGTGGACGAAGCTCTCGTAGAGGATCCCGAGCACGATGTAGATGACGATCACGGCCATGAGGAGGAGCAGCCCGAGGCCGCTCATCGACTCCTGGAACGCCTGCGCCGTGCCCTGGAAGCGGGTCGCGACCGTGTCGGGCAGGACCTGCGCCGCCGCGGCCTCGACGGCGGAGACGGCGGGACCGAGGGACGCCCCGCTCCTCAGGTTGAAGGTGAGGTTCACCGCCGGGAGCTGGCCGGCGTGGTTCACCGAGAGCGGCCCGACGCTCCGGCCCACCCGCGCGAGCGTGTCGAGCGGGACGAGCTTCCCCGCCGCGGAGCGGACGTAGACGAGCGAGAGCGAGGCGGGGTCGGCGCGGAACGCCGGGTCGAGCTCCATGATCACGTCGTACTGGTCCTCGGGGGCGTTGATGGTGGAGACGGTGCGCGTCCCGAAGGCGGTGAAGAGCGCGTCCTCGACGGCGAGGGGCGAGACCTGGAGCGCCGCGGCGCGCTGGCGGTCGATGTCCACCGTCACGCGCGGCGAGCTGAGGCGGAGGTCGGAGGTGACGTCGACGAGGCCCGGCAGGTCGCGCATGCGCGCCTCGAGGGCCGGGGCCGCCTTGTAGAGGACGTCCGGGTCCGCGTCCTGGAGCGTGAACGCGTACTGCGCCCGGCCCGAGCCGCCGCTCGCGAGGGAGATGGGCGGCGGGTTCACGATGAAGGTGCGCAGGCCGGGGACCCTGGCGATGTCGCGGCGCAGGTCGGCGATCACCCGGTCGACGTGCGGCCGCTTCCCGTCGCGCAGCTTCATGAACACGAAGCCGACGCCGGAGGTGCCGCGGCTGGAGGCGCGCGAGTTCGCCACCTCGACCGCCGGGTGGGAGGTCGCGATCCGCCCGACCTCGCGCTGCGCCCGCGACATCGCCTCGAAGCTCGTGCCCTCCGAGGCCTCCGTGTTGACGACGGCGCGGCCGGTGTCCTCGCTCGGGAGGAAGCCCTTCGGGACGGCGCGCCAGAGCGGCACCATCGCGACGAGGATCGCGACCGAGAACGCGACCACGCTGCGCGGGTGGTCGAGCGACCAGACGAGGCCGCGCTCGTAGGCGCGCAGGCCCCACTCGAAGCCGCGCTCCGTGGCCCGGTAGAGGCGGCCGTGCCGCTCCGAGGGGGCGTGCCGGAGGAAGCGCGCGCAGAGGAGCGGGGTGAGCGTGAGGGAGACGACCCCCGAGACCAGGATCGCCGCGCCGATGGTGACGGCGAACTCCTTGAAGAGCCGCCCGACGAGGCCCCCCATGAACAGCACGGGCAGGAACACCGCGGCGAGCGAGATCGTCATGGAGACGATGGTGAAGGCGATCTCCTTCGAGCCGCGGAAGGCCGCCTCG
This sequence comes from uncultured delta proteobacterium, assembly GCA_963737085.1. Classification (GTDB taxonomy): domain Bacteria; phylum Myxococcota; class Myxococcia; order Myxococcales; family Anaeromyxobacteraceae; genus Anaeromyxobacter. The sequence continues at coordinate 323,464 of CAVTRR010000007.1, read as the reverse complement.
AGCCTGGGCTCGCCGCGCTCCAGGTGCCGGACGACGTTCTCGAGCATCACGATGGCGTCGTCGACGACGAAGCCGACCGCGAGCGTGAGCGCCATGAGCGAGAGGTTGTCGAGCGAGTAGCCGAACACGCTCATGATCGCGAAGGTGCCGACGATCGAGACGGGCAGGGCGAGGCTCGGGATCACCGTCGCCGGGAGGTTCCGCAGGAAGAGGAAGATGACGAGGATGACGAGGCCGAGGGTGAGGAGCAGGGTGAACTGGACGTCGTTCACCGAGCGCTCGATGGCCACGGACCGGTCGAAGAGGAGCTTCATCTCGGCGGCGGCGGGCAGCTGCCGCTCGACCGAGGGGAGGAGGGCCCTCACCTGCCGGGCGATCTCGACGGTGTTCGTGCCGGGCTGGCGCCGCACCGCGACCGTGATGCTGCGCTGGTCCCGGCCCTCGGTGACGAACCACGACGCCTCGTTCTCCGTCTCGACGCCGTCGCGGACGTTCGCGACGTCGCCGAGCCGGATGGGCGCGCCGTCGCGGAAGGCCACCGTCACCTGCCGGAACTGCGCCGCGTCGAGGAGCCCGCCCGTCGCCTCGACGGTGTAGGCGCGGTCGCGCCCCTCGATGAGCCCCGTCGGCAGGTTCGCGTTCGCCGCCCGCACCGCCGCGCTCACCTCGTCGAGGCCGACGCCGCGCGCCGCCAGGGCGCGGGGGTCGAGCTCGATGCGGACCGCGAACTTCTGCGCGCCGTAGATCGCGACCTCGGCGACGCCGGGCACCGTGGCGATGCGCTGCGCGACGAAGTCCTGCGCGTAGCGGTTCAGGTCGGAGAGCCGGAGCGTCGCGGAGGTGAGCGAGAGGAAGATGATGGGCTGGTCGGCCGGGTTCACCTTGCGGAACGTCGGCGGCGACGGCATGTCCGGCGGGAGCCGCCCCAGCGAGGCCGAGATCGCCGACTGGACGTCGAGCGCGGCGCCGTCGATGCTCCGGGCGAGATCGAACTCGAGGGTGATGCTCGTCGAGCCCTGGCTCGACGAGGAGTTCATCGACTTGATCCCGGCGATGTTCGAGAACTGGCGCTCGAGGGGCGTGGCGATCGACGCCGCCATGGTCTCCGGGCTCGCCCCGGGCAGGCTCGCGCTCACCTGGATGGTCGGGAAGTCGACGACCGGCAGGTCGGACACGGGCAGCGACCGGTAGGCGAACAGGCCGAACGCGGTGAAGCTCGCCATGAGCAGGGTCGTCATGACGGGCCGGCGGATGAATGGCGCGGAGAGGTTCATCTCACGGCCTGCGGCTCCTGCAGGAGCTCGACCGGCGCGTCCGGCCGGAGCTTGAGCTGCCCCTCCGTGACGACCAGCTCGCCGGGGGAGATCCCCTTCGCGATGACAACCTCGGTGTCGCTCGTCTGCGCCACCTGCACGGAGCGCAGCTCCGCCTTCTTCTGCGCCGTCACGACGTAGGCGTAGTCCCCGTTCTGGCCGGTGGCCACCGCGGACGCCGGCACGACGACCGCGCGCGCCCGCTCGGCCACCCGCAGGTGCACGTCCACGAGCTGGCCGGGCCAGAGCCGCTCGTCCTCGTTCGCGAAGCGCGCCTTGAGGAGGATCGTGCCCGTGGCCGGGTCGACGGCGTTGTTCACGAAGGCGAGCGAGCCCTCGAGCTCCTCCTGCCCGCCGGAGACCCGCAGCCGCACCGCCGCGCCCGCCTCCTTGCGCCCGCTCAGGGCCGCGAGGTGGTACTCGGGGATCGAGAACTCCGCGAAGACCGGCTTCACCTGCTCGATGGTGACGAGCGGGTCCGGCGAGCCGGCGGAGACGAGGTTCCCGGCGTGCACGAGCAGCCGCCCGGTGCGCCCGGAGATGGGCGCGCGGATCGCCGCGTACGCGAGGTTGAGCCGCGCCCGCTCCACCGCCGCCTGATCGGCCACCACCTGCGCCTCGAGCGCGCCGGCGTTCGCCTTCGCGGCCTCGTGCTGCTGCCGCGTCACGAACTCCTTCTCGACCAGCTCCGCGTAGCGCGTCGCGTCGGCGCGCGCGTTCTCCGCGCGCACGCGGTCCTGCGCGAGCTTCGCGGTCGCCTCGGCGAGCTCCGCCGCGAACGGGCGGCGGTCGATCTCGAGGAGCAGGTCGCCCTTCCTCACGGCCTGGCCCTCCGTGAAGTGGACCGCGACGAGCGTGCCGGAGACCTGCGGCCTGATCGCGACGGACTGCGCCGACACGATCTTGCCGACGGCGCGCACTTCCACCGGGACGTCCTTCTGCACCGCCGCGGTGGCGCGGACCGCGACGGGCCGGGGGCCGGCGCCGGCGGCCTTCCCGTCCCCGCGGGAGCAGGCGAGGGCGAGCGCGAGGGCGGCGAGGAGGGCGGCGCGGGGGGTCATGGGGACTTCCCTCCTTCGGGAGCCGCGATGGGCGGGAGGCTCGGCGGCTCCGGCAGGTCGAGCCGCCCCGACGCACGCGCGAGCCGCGCGAGGGAGACCAGGAAGTCGGCGCGGGCCCGGACGTCCTCGGCGCGCGCCAGCTCCAGCGCCGCCTGGGCGTTCAGGAGGTCGACGATGGAGCCCACCCCCTCCTTGTAGCGGCCCCGCGCGACCTCGGCCGACGCCGTCGCGGAGGCGAGGAGGTCCTTCGTCGTCGCGAGGCGCCCGCTCGCGGTGCGGGCGCCCTGGAAGCCGGTCCAGACGTCGAGGGCGACGCGCTGGCCCTGGGCGTCGGCGCGGGCGCGGGCGGCCTCCGCCGAGGCGCGCGCCGCGAGGGCCTCGTACGCCGGCCGCACGCCGAGGCCGTCGAGGAGCGGGAGCCGGAACACGAGGCCGGCGCTCCAGCCGGTCGTCCCCCAGGCCTCGTCCACCGCGGGATCCGGGGAGGCGACGACGTACGAGCGGGAGGCGCTCGCCTGGAAGGAGAGCGTCGGGGTAGAGCGCGCGGGACGCGGCGCGGGCGCGCGCCTCGGCGGCCTCGGCGGTCGCGCGGGCGCGGCCGACGTCGGGGTTGCGGGCCGCGGCGCGCGCGAGCAGGTCCTCGATGGCGGGCTGCGCGGCGCCGGCGTCCACCTGCGCCGGCAGCGTCCCGAGCTCGAGCTCCGCCGTGAGCGGGAGCCCCGCGAGCGTGGCGAGGCCGCCGCGGGCGACGAGCGACTGCCCCTCGACCTGCTGGAGCGCGAGGCGCGTCTGGGAGAGCGCCGTCCGGGCCTGGAGCACGTCCGCGATCGTGGCGAGCCCCGCGCGCCGGCGCCCCTCGGCGGCGGCGAGGCTCGCCTCCGCCTGCCTCGTGGCGGCGGCCTCCGCCTCGACGAGCGCGAGGGAGGCGAGGTAGCCGAAGTAGCTCTCCTGCACCGCGAGCACGAGGTCCGCCACGGCGGCGTGCTCCGCGAGCCGCGCCGCGGCGAGGAGCCGGTCGGCCTCGTCGACCTGGGCGCCGCGGCTGCCGAGATCGAGGAGGAGCCAGGTGAGCGTGGCCGTCCCGCCGGCGGTGGTCTGCCGCGTGGTCGGGCGTCCCTGGCCGCTCGCGGGGCGCTGGCGCGCGAGGCTCGCGCTCGCGTCGAGGGAGGGCAGGTACAGGCTCCGGAGCGCCCCCGCGTGCGCGGCGGCGGCGCGCGCGTCCTGCCACGCGGCGCGGGTGGAGGGGTCGCGCGAGAGCGCGAGATCGACGAGCTCGCCGAGCGAGCGCGGCGACGGGCGCGGCGCGGCGGGCGCCTCCGGCGGGAGGGCGGGCGCGGGCGCCGGGTCGGGCGCGCGGGCGGCGTCGCGCGCGACCTCCGCGGGCGGCGGCGCGTGGCGCGCGACGTAGCGCGAGGGCAGGCACGCGGCGGCGGCCAGGGCCGCCGCCGCGAGGGCGGCCCGCGGCCACCTGCCCGGGGGCGAGCGACGAGCCGGCATGGTCCCTCTATTTGGACGACCGGGCACGCCCAGTCAACGGACGCGGTCCCGCGGCGCCGCCAAGGCGATAGCGGCCGACCTACGCCGGCCGGCCCGGTCTCAGGCGGTCTCGACCTCGCCGCGGAGGATCGGATCGAGCTTCCCCTCCCGGTCGAGGGCGTCGACGTCCGAGAAGCCCCCGAGCGATCGCTCGCCGGCGAAGACCTGCGGCACCGTCATCTGCCCCGTCTTCTCGACGAGCCAGGTGCGGAGGTCGTCCCTCCCCTCGACGGCGATCTCCTCGTAGGGGACGCCCTTCTTCTCGAGGAGCCGCTTGGCGCGGACGCAGAACGGGCAGTTCTGCTTCGTGTACACGGTCACCTTGGGTGCGGCCATGGGAGGATCTCTAGCCGATCCCGGTCACCCCCGCACGAGCCGCGAGCGGGGGCCGGCGGACGGGTCGAACGGCGCGCCGCGCGCGGTGCGCGCCAGCTCGACGAGCCGGCGGATCCGCTCCTCCGGGGGCGGGTGGGTCGAGAAGAGCCGCGCGAGGCCCGAGCCGATCGCGCCGAAGGGGTTCACGACGAAGAGGCTCGCGGTCGCGGGCGTGGCCGCGCTCGGCACGGCCTCCGCCGCGCGGTGCAGCTTCTCGAGCGCGCCCGCCAGCGCGAGCGGGTCGCCCGCGAGCCGCGCCCCGGTCTCGTCGGCGAGGTACTCGCGCGAGCGCGAGATGCCGAGCTGCACGAGCATCGCGCCCACCGGGGCGAGCAGCATGAAGAGCAGCCCCTGCGCAGGGTGGCCGTCCTCGTCGGACGAGCGGCCGCCGAGGACCCCCGCGAAGGCGAGGGCGTGCGCGAGGTTCGAGACGGCGGCGGCGAGCCCCGCCGCGACCGAGGCGACGAGGATGTCGCGGTTCGCCACGTGGGCGAGCTCGTGGGCGAGGACGCCGCGCAGCTCGCGCTCGTCGAGCAGCGCGAGGAGCCCGCGCGTCACCGCCACCACCGCGTGCGCGGGGTTGCGGCCGGTGGCGAAGGCGTTCGCGTGCGGGTCGTCCATGAGGAACACCCGCGGCTTCGGGAGGCCGGCGCGGCCGGCCAGCTCGGCGACGAGCGCGTGCAGCCGCGGCGCCTCGGCGCTCGAGACCTCGCGGGCGCCGTGCATGCGCAGGACGAGCCTGTCCGAGAAGAAGTAGGCGAAGAGGTTCATGCCGAGCGCGAGCAGGGTGAAGCCCCACAGGTACCCGGGGCCGAGGCGCGCGCCGAAGGCGACGAGCAGCGCCGAGAGGGCGCCGAGCAGCAGGATGGTCTTGAGCTGGTTCCGCATGGGCTCCTCCGTCGTGACGGAGAGAGCATGCGGCCGGGGCGATACTGCGTCTAATAGATAATGTCGCGCAAGGACTGCGACAAAACCACAGATCAGGCCGCCCGGGGCCCGAAGATCGCGTCGCGCGCCGCCTCCACGACGGCGACGACGGCGGGGTGGCGCAGGCGGCGCTCCACCGTGATGGCGTAGAAGGCCTCGCGGACGTCCTCGGCGCGCCCGACCACCTGCACGCCGTGCTGCGCCCGCACGTCGTCCTCGAGCACGCGGGGCACCGCGAAGACGCCGGAGCCGCGCGCGCCGAAGGCCATCATCAGCGCGCTGTCGTCGAACTCGCCGGCGATGGCCGGCTGCACGCCGGCCGCGGCGAACCACGCCTCGAGGGCCCGCCGCAGCGCCGTCCCGGGCGAGGGCAGCAGCACCGGGGCGCCGTGGAGGGAGCGCGGGAACCCCTTCTTGAGGTGGGCGTGCCGCGCGGCGGCGAAGAAGGTGGTGCCGCAGTCGCCGAGGCGGTGGTTGAAGGCCTTCACCTTCACCTCCTCCGTGGCGGGCACGTCGGCGATGACCACGTCGAGCTCGTGGACGGCGAGCGAGGCGAGGAGCTGGGGGAGGGGCCCCTCCCGGCACACCATGACGAGGTCGGGGTGCGCGTCCACGGCCGGCTGGAGCAGGAGCGCCGCCATCCGCTTGGGGATGACGTCCACGACGCCGGCGACGAGGCGCAGCCGCTGCCCGGTCGGGAGCCCCTTCACCGCCCGCTGCAGCTCGCGCCCCGTCCGGAAGATGTCGTCCGCGTAGCGCAGCACCGTGCGCCCCACGTCGGTCAGGACGAGCCTGCGCCCCTGCCGCTCGAGGAGCTTGACGCCCAGGCTCGCCTCGAGGGTCTTGAGCTGGTTCGAGATGGTGGGCTGGGCGAGGCGCAGCTCCTCGCCGGCCCGCGCGATGCTCCCTGCGCGGGCCACCGTCCAGAAGTAGAAGAGGTGGTGGTAGTTGAGCCACTCCATCGCTCGGAATATCTAACCGTACCCGCGAAAGTTTCTCACCCTCGAAGCATCGCCGAGGCGCTACAAGGGCCGCCGGACCCTTGGGAGAACCTGAATGGAGAGCGTTGGCAACCCCTGGCTGTGGGGCGGCTTCATCCTCGTGATCATCGGGCTCCTCGCGCTCGACCTCGGCATCTTCCACAAGAAGGACAAGGTCGTCACCGCCCGCGAGGCGATGTCGTGGGTCGTCGTGTGGGCGGTCCTGGCCCTGGCGTTCGGGGGGTTCGTGCTGTGGAGGTTCGGCCACGCGAGGGCGGTGGAGTTCATCACCGGCTACCTCATCGAGTGGTCGCTCTCCGTCGACAACCTGTTCGTCTTCGTCATCGTCTTCGCGACGTTTCGCATCCCCCCGCACCTGCAGCACCGGGTGCTGTTCTGGGGCATCACCACCGCCCTCGTCCTGCGCGGCGGGATGATCATCGGCGGCACCGCGCTCCTTCAGCGCTTCCACTGGCTGATCTACGTCTTCGGCATCTTCCTGCTCGCGACGGGAGTGAAGCTCTTCTTCCACGACGAGGAAGAGCACGCCCCCGAGAAGAACCTCGCCTTCCGGGTCCTCACCCGCGTGATCCCCGCGACGGCGGTGCTGCACGGGAACCACTTCTTCACGCGCGAGAACGCCCGCCGCGTGGCGACGCCGATGTTGCTCTGCCTGCTGCTGATCGAGATCTCCGACGTCATCTTCGCGCTCGATTCGGTGCCCGCCATCTTCGGCGTCACGCTCGATCCGTTCATCGTCTTCACCTCGAACATGTTCGCGATCCTCGGGCTCCGGTCGATGTACTTCGCCATGGCGAACCTCATCGGCCGGTTCGAGTACCTGAAGACCGGGCTCGCCGCGGTGCTCGTCTTCATCGGCACGAAGATGACGATCTCGCGCTGGGTCCATATCTCGTCGCTCGTCTCGCTCGCCGTCGTCGTCGGTCTGCTCGGCGCCGCGATGGGGTACTCGCTCTACAGGACGCGCCGGCTCGGGGACCGCATCCCCGCGCCGCCGTCGCCGCCCAGCACGGACGCGTGAGGGCGGGGCGGCTCGTCCGCTCGCTCAGGCCCAGTCGCGGGGCGCGCGGAGCACCTCGAGCAGCGCCGCCTCGCGGCTGCCCGGCGCCGGCCGGTGGTCGTAGGGGAAGCGGACGCGCGGCGGGAGCGACATGAGGATCGACTCGGTGCGGCCGCCGGTCTCGAGGCCGAAGAGCGTGCCGCGGTCGAGGACGAGGTTGAACTCGACGTAGCGCCCGCGCCGGATCTCCTGCCAGCGCCGCTCCGCCTCCCCCCAGGGGAGCCGGCCGCGGCGCTCGGCGATGGGCAGCCAGGCGTCGAGGAAGGCCCGCGGCAGCTCGGACACGAGGGCGAGCGCCCGCTCGGGCTCGGCGTCGAGATCGTCGAAGAAGATCCCGCCCACGCCCCGGTGCTCGCCCCGGTGCGGCAGGAAGAAGTAGCCGTCCGCCGCGCGCTTCAGCGCGGCGTGGCGGCCGGGGAGGTGGCGCTCGCACAGCGCGCGGAGCACGCGGTGGAAGTGGACGCAGTCCTCCTCGAACAGGTAGCAGGGCGTGAGGTCGGCGCCGCCGCCGAACCCGCCCGTCCCGCCGCGCGCCACGAACCGCACGTTGACGTGGGCCGTCGGCACCATGGGCGAGCGCGGGTGGACGACCACCGACAGCCCCGCGGCGCCGAAGGTGCCGCCCTCCGCGCCGAGGCGCGCCGCGAGCGGGGAGGGGATCGGGCCGTGCACGTCCGAGACGTTGACGCCGGCCTTCTCGAGGACCGCACCGCCCTGCAGCACCCGCGACACGCCCCCTCCGCCGCCCGGACGCTCCCAGCGGTCGGTGGAGAACCGCGCCGAGCCGTCCAGCCGCTCGAGCGCCTCGCAGAGCTCCGCCTGCAGCGCCGCCGCGATCCGCGCCGTCTCGGCGCGGATCCGCTCGAGCGCGTCGGCGGGGAGAGGAGTCGGCACGGGGGAGGAAGGTGGCGGCGCCGGACGCCCGGTGCACCTCCCGCGGGGGGCGCGAGGTCGGCCTCGACCCCGACCCCGACCCGCGACCCGCGACCCCGACCTCGACCTCGACCTCGACCTCGACCTCGACCTCGACCTCGACCCCGACCCCGACCCCGACCCCGACCTCGACCTCGACCTCGACCTCGACCTCGACCCCGACCCCGACCTCGACCTCGACCTCGACCTCGACCTCGACCCCGACCCCGACCCCGACCCCGACCTCGACCTCGACCTCGACCCCGACCTCGACCCCGACCCCGACCCCGACCCCGACCCCGACCCCGACCCCGACCTCGACCCCGACCTCGACCCCGACCTCGACCCCCGACCGCATTCCACTACGTCCGAGGGCGAGGGATTGGGGTGTCGCGCCGTAAGGAGCGCAGCGCGCCTCACTGCACGCCCCACCCACGGCCCGCCTCGCAACGGGCGTGCCGCCGCTCCCGCTCGTCCCGGTCGCCACGTGCGCCTCGCGCGGCGCGGCGGCACGCAAGGCGTTGCGGCGGCCCCCGAGCACGCGGCGCCGCCTCCACGTCCGCACCGTCACAGAAGCGCGAAGCGACGCAGGCGCGACACCCCGTCCCGAGCCCCCCGCAACCCCGCCCGCAGGATCGAGGCTGGGGCACGCGCGGATGCGGAGACGTGAACGGCAAAGGTGGAAGAGACGGCGGAGACGGCCCGGCGCCCTTACGAGAACACGACCGTCTTGTTCCCGTGGACGATGACGCGGTCCTCGCAGTGCCAGCGCACCGCGCGCGCGAGCACGCGCCGCTCGAGGTCGCGGCCGAGCTGCTTCAGGTCGTCCACCGAGTCGCGGTGCGACACGCGCCCCACGTCCTGCTCGATGATGGGCCCCCCGTCGAGCTCGGCGGTGACGTAGTGGGCGGTCGCCCCCACGATCTTCACGCCGCGGTCGTAGGCCTGCCGGTACGGATCCGCCCCCGCGAACGCCGGGAGGAAGGAGTGGTGGATGTTGATGATCCGGTTCGTCCACCGCGCGACCAGCTCCGGGGAGACGATCTGCATGTAGCGGGCGAGGACCACGACGTCGACCTTCCCGTCGAGCAGCTCGGACATGCGCGCCTCGGCGGCCGCGCGCGAGTTGCGGTCGTTCGGCACGTGGACGAAGGGGACGCCGAACGTCTCGACCGCCTCGCGCAGGTCGGGGTGGTTCGAGATCACCGTCGTCACGTCGGCGCGGAGGTCGCCGCGCTTCCAGGTCCAGAGCAGCTCGAGCAGCGCGTGGTCGTGCTTCGAGACCAGGACCGCGACGCGCTTGCGCGCGCTGGGGTTCGTGAGCCGCCAGTCCATCGCGAACGGGCGGGCCACGTCGAGCCCGAACGCCTCCTGGAGGTCCGCGAGCGGCAGGTCGATGCGGCTCGTCTGGAACTCGAGGCGCGTGAAGTAGGTGCCCTCGCCGTCGTCGGACGTGTGCTGGTCGAAGTCGGTGATGTTCGCCCCGTGCCGGAACAGGAAGCTCGAGATGGCGGCGATGATGCCGGGGCGGTCGGGGCACTTGACGAGGAGGATGGCGCGCGGATCGGTCATCGGGGCGCAGAGGGTACGCAGGAACCCATCTCGGATCAACGGGATGCGAGAACGCCGTCCGGGCGCCGGCTCCGGCCCCGCGGGGGCGGAGCCGGCCGCGGCGGAGCGGCACGCAGAGGGCTCCACCCTGTGCGCACGCGCACGCCTGTGCGCTGGCGCACGCGCCGCTGCGCCGGATCGTCGCAGCCGCGCTCATCGGGTGCAATGATTCTCTGCCCATAAATGCAACGGTGATTGATACGCGGCAATCTCCCGCCCCTCCACCGGGCGTATGGTGCCCTCGCAGCATGTGCGTTGGCGGCCGGTGAGGAGGTCTGATGGCCACGCCCGCGACGAACCCCGACAGCGGGAGTGCCGGCGGGCCCGACGCCCGCGAGGGAGCCGCGCGCCCGCCGTCGCAGGGGAGCGAGGACTCGGTCCTCGCCCAGCTCGCCAGGGACATCGCGCCCGGCTCGCTCGACGCGATCGGCCTGCAGATCCCCTGGCACCACCGGCTCTCGACGAAGCTCCTCGCCATGACCGGCGCCGTGGCGCTCGCGACGGTGGCGGCGTTCTTCTTCGCCGAGGTCTCGGTGCAGCGCCACCTCCTCTCGCAGGTGGTCGCCGAGTCGGATCTCCTCAGCCACACCATCCGCAACGCCCTGCACCGCGCCATGCTCCAGGACCGGCGGGGCGACGCCTACCTCATCATGCAGGACATCGGCCGCCAGAGCGGCATCGAGATGGTCCGCATGATGGACCAGGACGGCCTCATCACCTTCTCGACGGAGCGCGACGAGGTCGGCAAGCTCGTGGACCGGCGCGCGGAGGCCTGCTCCGGCTGCCACGCCGACGACCAGCCCATCCACCGCATCGAGCTGCAGGACCGCAGCCGCGTGTTCCGGTCGAACGGCCACCGCGTCCTCGGCATCGTGACCCCCATGTACAACGAGGGGTCGTGCTCGACGGCGGCGTGCCACGCGCACCCGCCGGACCGCAAGGTGCTCGGGGTGATCGACGTGGGCGTCTCCCTCTCCCGCCTCGACGCCGAGACCTCCGGGTTCCGCGCCCGCACCCTGGCCGCGGCCGCGCTCGCCGCCGCCCTCCTCGGCTTCCTGGTGTGGCTCTTCACGCGCCACCACGTGATGCGCCCCGTCGCCGCCCTGGTGCAGGCCACCCGCCGGGTGGCGAAGGACCAGCTCGAGCTCGAGGTGCCCGTCACCTGGAACGGCGAGCTCGGCATCCTCGCCGCCTCGTTCAACGACATGACGCGCGCGCTCCGCACGACGAAGCGCGAGCTCGACACCCTCATGCACGGCCTCGAGCGCCAGGTGGAGGACCGGACCGCGGCGCTCCGCTCCGCGCAGGACCAGCTCGTGCGCAGCGAGAAGCTCTCCTCGCTCGGCAAGCTGTCTGCGTCCATCGCCCACGAGATCAACAACCCGCTCGCCGGCATCCTCACCTTCGCGAAGCTCATCGTCCGCACGCTGGAGCAGGGGCCGCCCGACGAGGCCACGCGCAAGGCGCTCGTGAAGCACCTGCTCCTCGTCCAGCGCGAGACCGAGCGCTGCTCGGCCATCGTGCGCAACCTCCTCGACTTCGCCCGGGAGCGCCCGCTCGCGCTGAAGGACGTGAACGTGAACCTCGTCATCGACGAGGCGGTGCAGCTCCTGCAGAACCAGATCCAGATCCAGAACGTCTCGCTCGAGCGGCGCCCGACGCCGGTGCCCATGGTGGACGCCGACTTCGGCCAGCTCCGGCAGGCGTGCGTGAACGTGATCATGAACGCCTGCGAGGCCATGGCCCGCGGCGGCAAGCTCGTCATCACGAGCGGGCTCGTCGAGGACGGGCGGTGGGTGGAGATGGCCTTCCAGGACACCGGCCCGGGCATCCCGCCCGATCACCTGACCAAGATCTTCGACCCGTTCTTCACCACGAAGGAGAAGGGGACCGGCCTCGGCCTCTCGGTCGTCTACGGGATCGTCGACCGGCACGGCGGCACGATCGACCTGCACACCGAGCTCGGGAAGGGGACGCGCATCGCGATCCGCCTCCCGCCGCGGCCCGGCCAGCGCCAGCTCGAGGCGCCCGCGACGACGCCCGCGCCCGCCCTGACCCCGTCCGGCGGGACTCGGCTCTCGGAGCCCGGGGGGCGCAGCCTGGCAGAAGGCCCGGGGGGGCGCAGCCTGGCAGAAGGCCCGGGGGGGCGCAGCCTGGCGGGGGGTCCGGGGGGGCGCAGCCTCTCCGCGCCCCCCCGGATCGACTGATGGATGCCGCCCGTCTTCGTCTGGTGGATCGGTGAGGAGGAGGTCGACCCAGACCTCATGGAGCACGTTCGCACCCATCTCACCCGCGCGTTCCGGGTCCCCGCCGTGCCCTGGCAGGGCGACGGGCGGCCGCGCCACGCCCTCGACCCGCGGCGCAAGCAGCACGCCTCCGGGGTCATCCTGCGCTGGCTCCTCGAGAACGGGCCGGCGGAGGGCAAGGTGCTCGGGATCACCGACCGCGACCTGTTCATCCCGATCCTCACCTACGTGTTCGGGGAGGCGCAGCTGGGCGGGAGGGCGGCGCTGGTGTCGACCGCGCGGCTCTACGAGGACGTCGAGCTGTTCGGGCCGCAGCTGTTCGTCGACCGGCTCGCGAAGGAGGCGGTCCACGAGGTGGGCCACGCCTTCGGCCTCGTGCACTGCGCCAACGAGGGCTGCGTGATGGGGCGCTCGCCGGCGGTGCGCGAGGTGGACGAGAAGACTTCGGAGCCTTGCGAGGAGTGCCGCGCGCGCCTCGCCGAGCCCAGCAAGGGGACGTGACGTCATGGCGAACGACAGGACCCGCATCCTGGTGGTGGACGACGAGGAGATCGTCCGCGAGTCGCTCGGGGGCTGGCTCGAGAAGGACGGCTACACCATCTGCTGCTGCCCCGACGGCCCCTCCGCCATCGGCAAGATCAAGTCGGAGCGCTGGTCGATCATGATCGTCGACCTCAAGATGCCCGGGATGGACGGGCTGCAGGTGCTCGAGGAGGCGAAGAAGCTCCAGCCCGACCTCGCGGTGGTCATCATGACCGCCTACGCCACGGTGGACACCGCCGTGGCCGCCATGAAGGCCGGCGCGTACGACTACCTCGTGAAGCCGTTCGATCCCGAGGAGCTGTCGATCATGATGCAGAAGATCGTCAGCCAGCAGACCCTCGTGCGCGAGAACGCGGTGCTGCGCCAGGCCCTGAAGCAGGAGTACCGCTTCCGCGACCTGCTCTCGAAGAGCCCCGCCATGCAGTCGGTGTTCGAGCTCGCCCGCACCGCGGCCCGCTCGGCCTCCACGATCCTCGTGCTCGGCGAGTCGGGCAGCGGCAAGGAGGTGCTCGCCCGCGCCATCCACGGCGAGAGCCCGCGCGCGGAGGGCCCGTTCGTGGCCGTCTCCTGCGCGGCGCTCACCGAGAGCCTGCTCGAGTCCGAGCTGTTCGGGCACGAGCGCGGCGCCTTCACGGGCGCGGTCGCGCGCCGCAAGGGCAAGTTCGAGGCGGCCAACGGCGGGACCCTGTTCCTGGACGAGGTGGGCGACATCGGGCCCAAGCTCCAGCTCGACCTCCTGCGGGTGCTCGAGGAGCGCAAGCTCCAGCGCGTCGGCGGGAACGAGCCCATCGACGTGGACGTGCGGATCATCGCGGCCACCAACCGCGACCTCAAGAAGGCCGTGGTCGAGGGCAAGTTCAGGGAGGACCTCTTCTACCGGCTGAACGTCATCCCCATCCTCATCCCGCCGCTCAGGCAGCGGCGCGAGGACGTGCCGCTGCTCGTCGAGAACTTCGTCGAGCGGCTCGCCGTCGAGATGAAGAAGCGGCTCGACGGGGTCTCCCCCGAGGCGATGACCGCGCTCATGGCCCACGACTGGCCGGGCAACGTCCGCGAGCTGCGCAACGTCCTCGAGCGCGGCGCCGTGGTCGCCACCGGGGCGGTGATCCAGCTCCTCGACCTCGGGCTGCCGGCGCGCGCCGAGGCGCCGCCGAAGCCGGGGACGCTCGCGTCCCTGGAGGAGGTCGAGAAGCGGCACGTTGCCGCGGTGCTCGCCCACACCGGAGGAAACGTCTCCCAGTCCGCCCGCATCCTCGGGATCGATCGCGTCACCCTCTACAACAAGATGAGGAAGTACGGGCTGCGCCGCGACGGCGAGCCCGAGGACACGCCGCCCGAGCCGGTGGGCTCCGAATCCCGTTGAGTTCCTCAGCGGCCGTGGAGGAACTCTCCACCCCGGCCGCGACGTCGCTCAACCCCAGGTGATCGCAGCAGAAGACGCCCCGGCCCGCACGCCGGGGCGTCGTGCTTCTAAACGCCTGGCGATCGCGCCGCGGCGGATTGCCGCCGCGCGCTCGCGCGCATGCGACCGTAACCCACCGTGAATGCTCGCGATCGCTTGCTCGTGTCCCGTGCGGCGGGGATGGCCCCTCGCTTGCGATAGGGAGCGCTCGAGGAGACGCGGAGATGACCTGCCCGTACCTGAAAGAAGTCTCGATGGTCTTCTGCCGGGCCTACCCCGTGAAGAAGCCGGTGCCGATCGACCGGGTCACGACGGCCAGCACCTGCGAGGGGGAGTTCAAGGAGTGCCCTCTCTTCAGGGACGCGGCGACGAGAGTCGAGCGGTCGACGGCCGAGGAAGAGAACCCCACCCCCGCAGCACCGAAAGGAGCGACGCCATGATGTTCGCGTTCGTGTTCGCACTGGTCGGAGTCGCCGTCCTCGGAACCCTCAACCTCGTCGCCGCCCGCAGCTAGCGCGCGCCCACAGTCCGGAGACGATCATGAACATCGGACGCAGAGGGTTCTTCAAGATCGCCGCCATCGGCGCGGGCGCCGCCGGGGCCGTCAAGGTCCGGGCGTCCTCCGCCACCGCCGCAGAGGGCGCGGCCGACGGGCCCGGCGTGCTCGTCGACACGACCCTCTGCGTCGGCTGCCGCGGCTGCGAGGCCGCGTGCGCCGAGGCGAACCACAACCCCGCGCCGCCCGAGGGCGACGACGTCCTCGCCACGCGCCGCGAGACGACGCAGAACGCCTACACGGTGGTGAACAAGGTGGAGGGCGTCGAGCACCGCTTCGCGAAGCGCCAGTGCATGCACTGCCTCTCGCCCGCGTGCGCGTCGGCCTGCCCGGTGCGGGCGATGGACAAGAAGCCCGAGGGGCCGGTCACCTACGACCCGACGAACTGCCTGGGCTGCCGCTACTGCATGGTCGCGTGCCCGTTCGACATCCCGAAGTACGAGTACGACTCGAACGCGCCGCGCGTCCGCAAGTGCCAGTTCTGCGCGGAGCGCCAGGCCGCGGGCCTCAAGCCCGCGTGCACCGAGGTCTGCCCCTCCGGCGCGCTCACCTTCGGCCGCCGCAGCGAGCTCCTCGAGGTCGCGAAGACCCGCATCTACACGAACCCCGACAAGTACGTGCACCACGTCTACGGCGAGCACGAGGCGGGCGGGACGAGCTGGCTCTACATCGCCGACGTCCCCCTCGAGAAGCTCGCGCTCCGCAGCGGCACGCCGGAGAAGGACGTCCCGAGCCTCGTCGCCGGCGCGCTCGGCGCCCCGCCCTTCGTCATGACGCTCTGGCCGCCGCTCCTGATGGGCATCTACATGTTCTCGAAGCGCCGCGAAGGCGGCGACGCGCACTCGGACGCGGAGAAGAAGGAGGATCACCATGGCTAACGGACACGCGATGGCGGCGCCCGCGCCGGCCGGCTTCGTGAGGGAGAAGATCCTCCTCGGGATGGGCACGCGGGAGTACGTGCGCTCCTGCTGCACGCCCTGGAACGCGGTGGCCGCGATCATCCTGGGCGTCGGCATCCCGCTGCTCGTCCTCCGCTTCGCGGTCGGCCTCGGCGCGACCACGAACCTCTCCCAGACCGCCCCGTGGGGCCTCTGGATCGGGTTCGACATGATGACCGGCATCGTCCTCGCCGCGGGCGGCTTCACCATCGGCGCGACGGTGCAGATCTTCGGGCTGAAGGAGTACCACCCGATCGAGCGCCCGGCGATCCTGACCGCGTTCCTCGGCTACGTGATGGCGGTCATCGGCCTCGTCGCCGACCTCGGCCGGCCCTGGAACATCGCCTTCTTCCCGATCAACCCGACGGTCGGCACGCAGTCGGCGCTGTTCGAGGTCGCCTGGTGCGTGACGATGTACACGACGGTGCTCGGCCTCGAGTTCACCGTCCCGTTCTTCGAGTGGCTCGGCTGGAAGAAGCTCCACGGCATCATGAAGAAGGCCCTCATCGGCCTCACGGTGCTGTCGGTGATGTTCTCGACCATGCACCAGAGCGCGCTCGGCTCGCTGTTCCTGCTCGCGCCGACCAAGCTCCACCCGCTCTGGTACTCGGGCTACATCTTCATCTTCTTCTTCATCTCCGCGATCATCGCCGGCCTGTGCATGGTGATCTTCGAGTCGAGCATCTCGCACAGGGTCTTCCACAAGCAGTTCGAGGGGCAGCACATCGACGCCGACAAGCTGCAGCTCGGCCTCGGCAAGGCCGCGGCGCTGGTGATGTTCGCGTACTTCTTCCTCAAGCTGCAGGGCGTCATCGACGGGCACGCCTGGGGCTACCTCGCCACCGGCTGGGGCGCCTGGTTCCTCCTCGAGATCCTCGGCTTCGTCCTCCTGCCCGCGCTGATGTTCGCGTACGGCTCGCGGAACGGGAAGGTGAAGCTCGTCCAGGTCGCCGCGGTCATCGGCGTGCTCGGCATCATCCTGAACCGCCTGAACGTCTCGGTCATCGCCTACAACTGGAACCTGCCGGTCCGCTACGTGCCGAGCTGGATGGAGGTCTGGGTCTCCGTCACGCTCGTCACCATCGGCGTCCTGGCGTTCCGGTGGATCGTGAACCGCATGCCCATCCTGCGCGCCGACCCGCGCTTCCCGCAGGAACACTGAGGAGGACGCCATGGAGCACGACTTCCTGTCCATCTACTCGGCGAAGAGCTTCGAATACCTGCTCGCCATCGGCTACCTGCTCCTCTTCATCCCCTTCTGGCGCTACGTCCAGGGCGGGCGCAGGCAGGAGGAGGCCGTGGCGGTGAAGGCCTCCGCGCACGCCCGGCCGTCGGCGCGCCACGCCGGCGCGACCGCGGGCTGGTTCCAGGTGCCCGCGGGCGTCCACCTGCACCCCGGCCACACCTGGGCGCGCCTCGAGAGCGACGGCCTCGTCGCGGTGGGCGCGGACGACTTCGCCCACAAGCTCGTGGGCGCGGCGAAGGTCGGGCTGCCCGCCCTCGGCGCCCACGTCGCGCAGGGCGAGCCCGCCTTCGACCTCGGCGACGGCGAGAAGGACGTCCCGATGCTGTCGCCCATCGACGGCACGGTGGTCGCCGTCAACGCCGCGCTGCGCGACGAGACGAACGGCCTCGGCGACCCGTACGGCCGGGGCTGGCTCTTCAAGGTGAAGGCACCCCGCCTCGCCGCGAACCTGCGCCAGCTCCTCACCGACGGCCCCGCGCGCCGGTACATGGAGGAGGCCGAGTCGCAGATCGCCCTCCGGCTCGCCCCCGAGCTCGGCGCGGTCCTGCAGGACGGCGGCGCGCCGGTCCACGGCATCGCCCGCGCCCTCGCCGGAGACGACTGGGCCGGCCTCGCGCGGCAGTTCTTCCTCACCTAACGGAGCCGATCATGACCTCTCGGACGCTCATCCCGATGCTCGCCGCGCTCCTCCTGGGCGGTGCCGCCCTGGCGGACGACCTGCCGAACCTGCCCGGCGCGCTGAAGCTCGCGCAGACCGGCGAGAGCCCCGGCGTCGTCACCTTCAACCACGACATGCACGTGGACACCTCGAGCCCCGCCTGCGTCTCCTGCCACCCGCGGCTCTTCAGCATCCTCGGCCGCTCCGTCGCGAAGCAGGGCAAGCCCATCACCCACGCCGCCATGGAGAAGGGCGAGGCGTGCGGCGCCTGCCACGGCAAGGCGGCGTTCAACTTCGACGACTGCACGATGTGCCACGCGATGTGACCCCCTGCGCCCGCTCCCCGGGCGACGGGCCGGGGGAGCGGGGCGCGCCGGGTCCACCGCAGCGAACGGGAGGAAGCCATGACGGCCATCATCGATGTCCTCCAGTCGGTCGGCGTCTTCGTCGGGGGGCTGCTCGCCCGGCTCGGCCTCTTCGTCGCGATGCTCGCGGTGCTGGTCGTGCCGGCGCTCGCCCTCGCGCTCGCGATCCGCGCGGTCGACGCGCGCCGTCGCCGTGCGCTCGGGCTGCGGCGCGTCGCGGGCATCCTCTTCCGGCCCGACCTCTCGTACGCGCCGGGCCACACCTGGCTCAACGCCCGCAAGGGCGGGCGGGGCCTCGAGCTCGGCCTCGACGATCTCGCGCAGCGGCTCCTCCCGTCGGTGACGGCCGTCGAGCTGCCGAACCCCGGCAAGGCGGTGCGCCGCGGCGACCCCATCGCCGTCCTCCACGGCGGCGGGCGCGAGGTGAGGATCCCGGCGCCCATCGCGGGGACGGTGCTCGGGGTGAACGCGGCGGTGCTGCGCGATCCCGGCCTCGTGAAGCGCGACGGCTACGCGCGCGGCTGGCTCGTCGCGATCGCCCCCGCCGACGCCGCCTGGGAGCAGCTCCCCCGCGCCGCCGAGGCGGAGACCTTCATCCGCAAGGAGGCGGCGCGCTGGAGCGCCTTCTTCGAGCAGCGGCTCGGGTTCGCCGCGGCGGACGGCGGCGAGCTCGTCGCGCCGGCGCCGTGGCTCGTCGGCGAGGAGGGGTGGCGGGCGCTCACGGCCGAGTTCCTCGCCGCCTGATGCGCCCGCGCGCGAGGACGCCATGGTGCGACATCCCGTCCAGTCCCGCACGACTTTCGCGGCGCCGCCGCTCGTAGAGGGCGGCGGCCCGCGCGACGTGCGGCAAGGTGCCGCGCGAAGCTGGCCCGTCGTCGTCCGCGTGCTGCTCGCTCCCGCCGTGCTCGCCCTCGCCGGGCTCGCCGGGGCCGTCTTCGCGATCCTCCTGCCGCTCTGCGGAATTGCGACGATCGCGGAGGCGGTGGCGAAGCTCGGTTGGAAATTCGTGCGCGGCGCATTGTCGCACCCGCAACGGGAGGTTTTTCGCATCAATTGACTCAAAACAATACGCCTCCGGCGAGCGTGGGCGCGGTCGATATTTGCGCGCACAGCCGGGAAAGGCTGCGAAGTCCGCGATATTTGCGGAGTCCCGCCGGGGGAGCGCAGATCAATTCCACCCGGTTTCTCCACGCTTATCGCCGTGGGGTGGTTGCGCAAATCCCCCACACCCTGATAGGAAGGCGCTCCGTTTCTAGGTCACGGATTGCCGAACTACCTAGAGGGGTGCGACTCAATGGCAAGAATGTGGATGGCGCTCGTGCTCGGGGCCCTGGCAGTCCCGGCCCTCGCCGGGATCCCCGCCGAGGAGGAGGACTGCCTCGGATGCCACTCGGATCCGAAGGAGACCTTCGATCTCCCGAGCGGCGAGAAGCTCTCGCTGGGCATCGACCAGGACGCGTTCGCGAAGTCGGTGCACGGTGACACGCTCCGCTGCACGGAGTGTCACACCGACAAGACGAGCGATCACGCGACCGGCGAGCTCGGCTTCAAGAACCGCCGCGAGGTGACGATCAAGTATTACGAGCAGTGCAAGGGCTGCCACTTCGCCAACTACACGAAGACGCTCGACGGCGTGCACTTCGCGGTGATGGCGAAGGGCAACCAGAAGGCGGCCCTCTGCGTGGACTGCCACGGCGCGCACGACATCTCCCGCCCGGGGCAGCCGCGGACGCGCATCTCGAAGATGTGCTCGACCTGCCACGCGAAGGAGGCCGAGGTCTACGCGAAGAGCGTGCACGGCCGCATGGCGGAGACGAGCAGCGACGTGCCCGTGTGCACCGACTGCCACCGCGCCCACGACACCACCGACCCGCGCGACGGCGCCCTCGCGATGCGCACGCCGGAGATCTGCGGCCGCTGCCACACCGACGAGAAGCTGATGTCGCGCTACGGGCTCTCGACGAAGGTGGTCGACACCTACCTCGCCGACTTCCACGGCATGGCCTCGACGCTCCAGCGCGGGCAGAAGAAGGGGCCGGGCGTCCGCCTCGCGGCCGTCTGCACCGACTGCCACGGCGTGCACGACATCGAGAAGTCCGACTCGCCCAACTCGGCGGTGATGTCGGCGAACCTCCAGAAGACCTGCGGCAAGTGCCACGAGGGCGCGAGCGAGAGCTTCCCGAAGGCCTGGCTCTCGCACTACGAGCCGACGCCGCAGAAGGCCCCGATCGTCTGGGGCGTGATGCTCTTCTACAAGCTGATGATCCCGTTCATGGTGGGCGGGCTCGTCCTGCAGATCGCGCTGCACCTCTGGCGCGTCGTGGTGAACCGATGAGCAACTACATCGTCCGCTTCAGCCTGCAGCAGCGCATCGAGCACTTCATCACGATGGTGGTGTTCGCGCTGCTGTGCCTCACGGGCCTGCCGCAGAAGTTCTACCAGACCGGCTGGGCGCAGACGCTCGTGGCCGTGTTCGGCGGCGTCGACTCGACGCGCTGGATCCACCGCGGCGCCGGCATCACGCTCGCGCTCTCGACCGTCGTGCACTTCACGAACGGCATCCTCATCATGCTGTCGAAGAAGCAGTACTTCAGCATGGTGCCGACGAAGAAGGACTTCGAGGACGCGATCCAGCAGCTCAAGTACTACCTCGGGATGACGAACCAGCACCCCCAGTACGACCGCTTCACGTACAAGGAGAAGTTCGAGTACTGGGGCCTCGTGGTCGGCAACGTCATCATGGTGCTCACCGGGTTCATCCTCTTCTTCCCGGTGCAGGCGGCGGCGTTCATCCCGGGCCAGTTCATCCCGGCGGCGAAGGTGGCGCACTCGAACGAGGGCCTCATGGCCTTCTTCGTCATCACCATCTGGCACATCTTCAACGCCCACCTGAACCCCGACGTCTTCCCGTTCGACGCCTCCATCTTCACGGGGAAGGTGGCGCGCGAGCGGTACGTGCACGAGCACCCGCTCGAGCTCGCCCGCCTCGAGGGCGGCATGCCCCCCGACGCGCACGGGCACCACGCCGCGCCGGCGCATGGGAAGCGCGAACTGGGCTGAGGTCCTGGCGCAGGCCATCTTCCACACCCTCGTCGCCTCCCTGTTCGTGGAGGCGCTGGTGCGGAGCTGGCGCGTGCGCGAGCCCCTCCAGCGGATGGCCCTCAGGCTCGTCGGCCTGGGCTATCCGCTGGTGCTGTTTCCGGCCCTGGTGCTCCTGTTCCCCGCGCGGGGCGAGGAGGAGTTCCGGGAGGCCGCGCTCTTCGCCGGGCGCCACTGGGACGAGGTGCGCGTCCTCGGCGTCAGCCTCTTCCGTGGGTGGCTCGGCGCCTTCGTCGGCCTGGGGACGACGCTGTTCCTCCTCGACCTCGTCCCGCTCGTCGCCGCGCTGCGCCGGCCGCGCCCGGCGCCCTGCGAGCCCGACGCCGAGAGCGCCGCCGCCCTCGGCGAGGAGCTGCCGCGGGTCGCCGCCGGCCTCCGCGTCCGGCCGCCGCCGGTCGTCTTCCTCGACCGCGCGGCGCCGGTCCTCTTCTGCACCGGGGTGCGGCGCCACACGGTGGTGATCTCCCGCGGCGCGCTGCGCCTCCTCGACCGCGAGGAGCTGCGCAGCGCGCTCGCCCACGAGCTCGCGCACCTGGCGCGCCACGACCCCGCGGCGAGCTGGGTCGTGATGGGGGCGCGCGCGCTCATGTTCTTCAACCCCGCCTTCCAGGTCCTCTCCCGCGCCATCGCGAAGGACGCCGAGTGGCTCGCCGACGAGCGCGCGGCTGCGGTGTGCGGGGACCGGCTCGCGCTCGCGAGCGGCCTCATCAAGCTCCACCGCGCCACCGCGCGGCGCGCCGCCGTGCCGCGCACGCTCCCCTTCGCGACCGCGCTCCAGGAGCCCCTCGCGCGGGCCCGCTCCCTCGACGTGGAGGTGCGCTGCCGGCGGCTGCTCGACGGCCCGCCCGCGTCGCTCCGCTGGGGCGGGCTGCGCGTCGCGCTCGCGGCCGCGTCCCTCACGGCGCTCCTGTTCTTCGTGGTATGACCGCGAGCGTGGATGCGGGCGCCGCACGTGCGGGAGACCCGGGCTCCGAGCTCGCCCGCATGCTCGCGTCGTTCTTCTGGGTGTTCGGCGCGACCCTGGCGTCGCTCGCGCTGCTCGGGTGGCTCCCCGTCTGGCTCGGGGGCGGCAAGGGCGCCGTCCACGTCGCGACCGTGCAGGAGGCGGAGCGCCGCCTCGGCGCGCGCGTGCTCGTCCCCGGCTACTTCCCGGAGCGGCTCTCCTGGCCGCCCGTCGAGGTCCGGGTGGCCGGGGGGCGCCACGGCTCGGTGCTGCTCGCCTTCGGCTGCCGCGACGGAGGGCCGCCGGTGGTGCTCCTGCAGGCGATCGAGCCGGGCACGCCGGTCGCGCCGGAGCTGCTCGAGGGCCGCACCGTCCTCCA
Organism: uncultured delta proteobacterium; assembly: GCA_963737085.1. GTDB lineage: Bacteria > Myxococcota > Myxococcia > Myxococcales > Anaeromyxobacteraceae > Anaeromyxobacter. The sequence goes on along the minus strand of CAVTRR010000007.1, from coordinate 301,293 downwards.
GACGAGCCCCGCGGCGGTGGGCGGCCGGCCGGCGACGCTCTCGGACGTCCTGGCCGGCGGCCAGCGCGAGCGCGAGCTCGCCTGGGAGCTGCAGGGGCGCGCCATGGTGCTGCGCTCGGCGGGCGACGTGGAGGAGCTCTTCCGCATGGCGAAGAGCGCTCACCGCGAGGGCGGACGATGAGCGCCGCGCCGCCTCCGGCCGGCGCCGCGCCCGCGCCGCCCCCCGCCGGCGCCGCCGCGGCCGGCGCCGCGCCGCCGCGGGCGCCGGCGCCCGCCTCGCCGGCGCCGAGCGCCGCGACCTCGCTGCGCCGCCGCGTCTACCTGCTCATGGCCATCGGGACCTTCATCCCGGTGCTCGTCCTCGGCACGGTGGGGTTCGTCTGGATGCGCTCGTTCGACCAGCGCCTCGTCACCGGCCGCGCCGCCGCGGCGGGCGCCGTCGCCGCCCACCTCGACTCCGAGCTCACCCTCGACCTCGAGGTGCTGCAGCGGCTCGCCAGCGCGGCCGCGCCCGCGCTCGACGACGGCGATCCCGCCCCGGAGCGGCAGCTCCTGCGCGACGCGCTCCCGGCCTTCCGCCACCGCGAGGCGGTGTTCCTCCTCGACCGCGCGAAGACGGTCGTCGCGGAGGAGCCGCAGGGGCGGTTCTCCGAGGCCCCGCGCGACGCCATCCCGCTCGTGGACGAGGTGCTCCAGGGCGGCCGCCCGCGAATGTCCGGGCTCGTCCTCGGCGAGCGCGGCGCCGTCGTCCACGAGCTCGTGCCGATCCGCGACTGGCGGGGGGACGTGGTGGGCGTGGCGGGCGGCACGTTCCGCCCGGAGCGGCGCGACTTCGAGAAGATGCTCCGCCACCTCAGGCGGGGGCAGAGCGGCTTCGCCGAGGTGGTGGACGAGAGCGGGCGCATCGTCGCGAGCACCGAGCCGGGGCGCGCGGGCCGCCTCTCCGAGTGCGCGCGCCGCTTCGGGCGGCTCGCCGCCGAGAAGCGGACGCTCTCCGCGCGCTGCGCGGACTGTCACGCGGAGGAGGGCGTCCCGCTCCGTCCCGGCGAGCACCTCACCTTCGCCGCCATCGGCGCGGCGCCGTGGGCGGTCGTCGTGCGCCAGGACGCGGCGGAGGCGCTGCCGCTCGAGGGGATGCTCCCGTGGTACGCGGGGCTCGGGCTGCTCGCGCTCCAGCTCGCGCTCGCGGGCCTCTTCGGCTGGGGCGCGGCGCGGAGCGTCACGCACCCCGTGGGCGTCCTCACCGAGCACGCCGAGCGGATCGCCGGCGGCGAGCTCGCCTGGCCCATCCCCGAGCTCGGCGAGGACGAGGTGGGTCGCCTCGGCAGGTCCCTCGAGCGCATGCGCCAGAACCTCGGCACCCTCATCGCCCGCGTCGCGGAGTCGAACGCGCTGCTCGAGCAGCGCGTCGCCGACCGCACGAAGGAGCTGAACGAGGCGAACGCGCAGCTCACCGAGCGCGAGGAGGCGCGCAGCCAGCTCCTGCGGAAGGTGATCACCGCGCAGGAAGACGAGCGCAAGCGCATCGCCCGGGAGCTCCACGACGAGACGAGCCAGGCCCTCGCGGTGCTCGCCATGGGGCTCGAGGCGGCCCAGGACGCGCTGCGCGCCGGCCGGACGCCGCGGCTGGACGAGGTGAAGGCGGTCGCGGTCCGGACCCTCGAGGACGTGCACCGCCTCATCCTCGACCTGCGGCCCTCGGTGCTCGACGACCTGGGCCTGCTCTCCGCCATCCAGTGGTACGCCGACCGCCAGCTCTCCACGCGGGGCATCTCGGTCCGCTGCGAGTTCGGCGAGCTGCCGCGGCTTCCGCCCGAGATGGAGACCGCGCTCTTCCGAATGTGCCAGGAGACGATGAGCAACGTCGCGCGGCACGCGCAGGCGACCGCGGTGCTCGTGCAGGTGGGCGTCGAGGAGGGCGAGGTGGTCATCGACATCGAGGACGACGGGAAGGGGTTCGACGCCGGCGCCGTCGCCCGCCGCGAGGGGCGCCGCTCGTGGGGCCTGCTCGGCATCCGCGAGCGCGCCGAGATCCTGGGCGGCACGGCGCGGATCGAGTCTTCGCCGGGGCAGGGGACGCACGTGGAGGTGCGGATCCCGCTGCCCCCGGCGGGGCCGCCCTCGGCGGGCGGCACGGGCGAGGGCGCCCAGGGCGGGGGGACGGGGCCGGGCGTCGCGGTCCCCGAGGGAGGAGCGGCATGAGCGGGAAGATCCGGGTGCTCATCGTGGACGACCACGCGATCCTGCGCGAGGGGGTGCGGGCGCTCCTGCAGCTCCAGGCGGACATCGAGGTGACCGGCGAGGCGTCGAACGGGCGCGAGGCCATCGAGGCCGCGGCGCGCCTCGACCCCGACGTCGTGCTCATGGACATCGCCATGCCCGGCCTCGGCGGGATCGAGGCGGCGCTCGAGCTGAAGAAGCAGGGGCGGCGCGCGAAGATCCTGATCCTGTCCCAGTACGAGGACCGGGAGTACGTGCGGCGGCTCCTCAAGGCCGGCGTCTCGGGCTACGTCCTCAAGAAGTCCGCGGGCGCCGAGCTCGCGAACGCCATCCGCGCCGTGCACCGCGGCGGGCTCGTGCTCGATCCGGAGGTGGCGCGCACCGCCATGGAGGAGGCGGGCCCGTCCGCGCCCGGGGCCGAGGCCGACCCCTACGAAGCGCTCACCGACCGCGAGAAGCAGGTGCTGAAGCTCGTCGCCGAGGGGAAGAGCAACAAGGAGGTGGCGGAGATCCTCGGCATCAGCGTGAAGACCGCCATGAGCCACCGCGAGCACGTCATGGAGAAGCTCGGCGTGCACAACCGGACCGAGCTCGTCCGCTTTGCCATCAAGAAGGGCGTCATCCGCGTCGAGGACTGACCCCCGGCAGGCGGTGCGCGCGGCGCCGGGCGCAACCCTGCGTCCGGCCTGGGTGCGCACGATCACCCACCCGATGCGGCTTTTGACTCAACCCACGCGAGCCGGGGGGCGCACACCCGCCGCCAAGGTGGCATGCTCGCAGAGTGAAAACCGGCGGTTGACGGGTCGCCGGCGCGCTGAAGGGGCGGCGGCCCGGGTCGCCCGGGAGGACCGAACGTTGCAACGCAGGGCGCCCACGAGGGTGGCCCATGCGGCTGAGGCACGGCTCGAGGATGACGGCGGGGGCGGTGAGCGCGTGGCTCGCGCTCGCCCTGGCGGTCGCCGGCGGGGCCGCTGGCCTGCCGCTCCCGCGGCACGCGCCCGCGCTCCTCGCGGCGGTGGCGCTCGTCGTCTCGATCGCGCTCTCGGTCCGGACGCTCCTCGGCGCCTGGCGGGGGCCCGTGATCACGAGCTTCCCGCGCAGGGACGCGGTGCTGTGCGATCCGCCGGGCGCCGACGCCGTCCGGGCCGGGGCGCAGCTCCGCGGCACCATGGGCGGCGCGGGGCACGTCCACCCCGCGCGGCTCGTCTTCCCCGCCGCCGGCTGGGCCGCCGCCGCCGGCGTCGCCGCGGCGGTGCTCCGGGCGCCGTCTCCCTGGGCGGCGCCGTCGTGGCCGGTCGCGCTCGCCGTGGCCGCCGCCGCCGGCGCCGCGCTCGCCCTCCCGGCGCAGCCCTTCTTCTACCGCGAGGTGACCGGGGGGCGCGTGCTGGTGTTCCCGCCGGAAGCCTGCGCGCGGCTCCTCGAGCACGCCGCTCCGGCGCACCACCACGAGGAGGGCGGGGATGCGGACGCGGTGGCGGCGCCGGCGGAGGGACCGGGTGGGTGGGTGAGTTCGCGCAATCCGATGGAAACCCGGGGCAATTGCCCAACGGTCGACCCGGCGCAGCCGCGCTAACCCCTCGAAAATGGCGCGTCATCGACGCTGCTCCGCAGAGAGGAGCCCGGTACGGGGCATGCGTTACGCGATCCTCGGGTGCGAACGGCGGCGTGGAAGGGGGCCGCCGTTCGCGTCCCGGCGCCTTCCCTCGCACGCGCCGCGGTGCCGCCGCGCCCGCGCACCGCCCCGGGCGACGCGTGGCGCCGGTGCGTTCGTTCGGGGCGGTGTGCCCGCCGGGATTGACGGAGGTCAATCGGGAGGCCTCTCGTCACGTCTGCGCGCAATCGCGCATCCCGAGATTCCCATTGAAGCGCAATGCGAAGTCGACGACCGTGCTACAAGTTCGTGGCGCCACACACCGGCTCCGCCTGCTCACATCGGGGTCGGTGTCGCGCAGGAGCGTAGGCTAGCAGTGGACTCGAACCTCGCGGCGGCCGCCCGCCGCCGGAACTGACCGGGGATCCGCCCATGCATTCGCACCGTTCGCCCCGCCGGCTCGCCCTTCAACTCCTCTGCGCCCTCGCCGCGCTCGCGGCGTCCGGCTGCGGTGAGACCCCGGCGCAGCGCGCCTCGCGCTCGGACGCCATCGGCGAGAACACCGTGCAGGCGTGCATCTCCACCGACGCCCACGCCCGGCACGCCGCGGCGAGCGTCGCCTGCGTCGCGTGTCATCCGTGCGGCGGGGCCTTCGGCTTCGGCGCGGCCGTGACGTATCCCGGCGGCACGACCAGCGCCGGCGGCACGTTCACGCCGCGGGCGGGCACCACGCCCCCCTCCTGCTCCGTCGGCTGCCACAGCCCGCTCGGCTCGCCCGCGCACGCCGTCTCCTGGAACGCGACGGGGCCGCTCGCGTGCACCGCGTGCCACGACGTGGCGACGCTCCTCACGCGCACGCCCGGCCACCCCGCCGTGAGCCCCGACGCGCCCCGCGACTACTGCCAGGCCTGCCACCTCATGACGGCGCACACGAGCGGCACCGTCTCCATCGCCGGCCACGACGCCGACTGGGTCGATCGGACCAAGCCCACGTTCCACGCGTTCACCGCGAACCAGGGGCTCGGCAAGTGCCAGGGCTGCCACCTGCCCGACCTGAGCGGCGGCGCCACGGGCGTCGCCTGCACCCAGTGCCACGACGGCGCCGTCGCGGGGGCCTGGGGCTGCGTGCTGTGCCACGGCGGCACCGACAACGCCACCGGCGCGCCGCCCAAGGCGACCTGGGGCAACGCCGGCGATCCGAACCGCGGCGGCGGCGTCGCCGATCCGGTCCGCGTGGGCGCGCACACCGCGCACGTCGCCCAGAGCGACCTCGCGCCCGAGCTCGGCTGCGCCGTCTGCCACGTGACGCCCGCGAGCATCTTCGCGCCCGGCCACGTGGACGACCAGACCACGGCGCAGGTCGTCTTCGGCGGCCTCGCCGTGAACGGCCGCACTCCGGCGCCGACCTGGAGCCGGACCTCCGCGACGTGCAGCAACACCTACTGTCACGGCGCCGGCATGACCGGCGGCACCGGCGGCACGCCGGACTGGACGAAGGTCGGCCAGGGCGAGGCGGCCTGCGGCACCTGCCACGGCATCCCCCCGCTCGCCCCGCACCCGGTGGTCGACACGACGGCCGGGCTCGCGCCCTGCTCCACGTGCCACCCGCTCACCATCGACGCGACCGGCCGGCTCATCCCGCCGCGCGAGGGCGGCAAGCACCTGAACGGCACCCTCGAGGCGATGGGGCACGACCAGCTCTGGATGGATACGTCGAGCTCGAGCTTCCACGCCTACGCGGTGGACCGGAACCTCGAGGGCTGCACCGGCTGCCACGGCGCCCAGCTCGAGGGCGGGGCGACCCGCGTCGCCTGCACGAAGTGCCACGACGGCACCCAGGCGGCGGCGTGGAACTGCGTCCTCTGCCACGGCGGCACGGACAACGCCACCGGCGCGCCGCCCAAGGCGCTCTGGGGCTTCGCGGGCGACCCGGCGCGCGGCGGCGGCGTCGCCGATCCGCTCCGCGTGGGCGCGCACACGAAGCACCTCGGCGCCACGCTGATGCCGCCGATCGCCTGCGACACCTGCCACGTGGTGCCCGCGGACGCCCTCTCGCCCGGCCACATCGACGGCAACGACGCGCTCGCCACGCTCACCTTCGGCGGGCGGGCGGTCACGGGCGGCGCGCAGCCGGCCTGGAGCCGCGCCGACGGCACCTGCTCGAGCACGTACTGCCACGGCAACTACACGGGCACGTACGTGTACGGCGTGTGGGACTGGAGCATCGACGACATGGTCCCGAAGTACGCGCCGTACGCGGGCAAGCGCGCGACGCCGAGCTGGGACGACGGGCCGATGACGTGCGGCTCGTGCCACGGCGCCCCTCCGGGCGGCTGGTGGCACAGCCCCAGCCACGGCTACGTCGACGCCCAGCGGCAGTGCCAGCTCTGTCACCCCGACGCGAGCAGCGTCAACCGGACGGACATGACCATCACGAGCCCGGCGCAGCACGTGAACGGCATCGTCGAGGTGACGCCGCGCTGGACCGGCGGCTGCGGCTGCCACTGACGCAGGTGACCGCCGCCCGAAGAACGCCCGAGGGCCCCGCGGCGCTCGCCGCGGGGCCTTCCCGTCCGCGCGGGGAGGGCGCCGCGGCCCGCACGAACGGCGCGGGGCCGGGATCCGCTATCATCCCGCGCATGCGGTCGCGCTCCCTCCGCCCGGTCCTCGCGCTCGCCGCCGCGCTCCTCGGCTGCGCGGGCGCCCCGCCGGTGCGCGAGGAGAGCGTGCAGGCGCTCCGCCGCCCGCACGGCGTCTGCGCGGGGACGAGCGTCGAGAACCCCGCCGGCCACCGCGTGCGCCTCGAGGGCTGCCTGCGCACCGGCTCCGCCGGCACCGCCTTCGACAACCTCGAGGCGCGGCTCGTCACCGCATTGCAGGCGGAGAACCGGGCCGACGCCGATCTCGAGCACTGGCAGGTCCTGCTGCTGCGCGACGGCGAGCAGGTCCTGCACCGCGCCCTCGACGCGGGCCCCTCGCACCGCCGCTGCTCGTTCTTCCGCTGGCGCTGCCGGGAGCGCGTGGCCGACGTCGCCGCCATCCCCGAGGGGCTCGGCTACGGCACCTGGACCCTCCGCTATCGGCTGATGTCCGCCGAGGCGTACGAGGCCGGCGCGAGCGCCGCCGAGCTCACAATCGTCCTCCGGTGAGGCCGGCTGCGGCGCTCGACCGCCCCGTCGAGTTGATCCCGCGCAAACGGCGGGGACCCCCTTCACCCTAGAATCCCCCGTCCGACAGCCGGGCAGGAGCACCCACATCCGCGGCGAGCGGCGGCAGGCCCCTCGCGCGCGGCGGGCAGGGAGCATCATGAGGATTCACGGAAGGTTCACGCTGGGTGTCGCCACGCTCCTCCTCGCCGCGTGCGACGCGAGCCGTCCCGTCGACTCCGAGAGCCCGTCCAGCGCGAGCTGCACCCGCTGCCACGGCGGCGCGCTGGATCAGAGCGGCGCGCCCCCCCGCGACGTCCTCGGGCGCAGCGACGCGTCCCTGCCCTCGGTCGGCGCCCACGCCGCCCACGTCGCCGCCGGCGTCGACTGCGGCGCGTGCCACGTGAAGCCGGCGCGCTCCGACGACGGCCACGTGGACGGCCGGGTCGCGATCGTCTGGGGCCCGCTCACCACGGCGAACGGCGCGCTCTCGCCCGCCTACGCCGCGGACGCGGGGCACGGCTGCACCACGGTCTACTGCCACGGCGCCTTCACCGGCGGGAACGCCGCGAACGCGCCGGTCTGGACGGCGTCGGGCCAGGGGCAGGGCGCCTGCGGCACCTGCCACGGCGATCCGGCGGCGGCGGCCCCGGCGCTGCCGCGCTCGAGCCACCAGGCCATCGCCGTGGGAGCGACGAACGCGAGCTGCGCCGAGTGCCACGCCGACACCGTGGACGCGACCGGGAAGATCGTCCCCGGCGGGAAGCACGTGAACGGGGTCGCGGACGTGAAGCACCCCGCCGGCTGGGCGGATCCGTCGAGCCCTGCGTTCCACGGCGAGATCGCCGCCCGGGATCCGCACGCGTGCGACGCGTGCCACGCGGTTCGCCAGCCCGCGACGGTGACGAGCGTGACCTGCGCGGACTGCCACCTCGGCGGGCAGGACTGGACCACCACCTGCAACGGCTGCCACGGCCAGGCCGGCGACCCGCGGGGCGCCCCGCCCGCCGACGTTCACGGCAGCACGGCCGTGTCCGCGGTCGGCGTCGGCGCGCACCGGCGGCACGTCGACGCGTCGGCGGTGTCGGCGCCGCTCGACTGCGTGTTCTGCCACGAGAAGCCGGCGGACGCGTACGACGCGGGCCACCTCGACGGCGCGGTGACCGTCACGTCGTACCGGGGCGCCGACGCGGCGTGGATCGCGGCGGGCCGGGACCCGGGCTGGAGCCGCGCCACCGCGACGTGCGCGACCTCGTACTGCCACAGCGCCTACGCGCCGGCGAACGTCCCGGTGTGGACGGCGCCGCGTGCGAACGCGTGCGGAACGTGCCACGACCTCCCGCCCGGCGGCTCGCACCCGGCGGTGGGCGAGGACCTCCACGGCTGCAACGTCTGCCACCCGGACAGCATGACGGCCGACGGGCAGGTCAAGCCTGCCCCCGCGGGCGCCCACCTCGACGGCCGCGTGACCGTCATGGGCGGCCACGTCGCCGGCTGGATGACCCCGGAGAGCCCGGAGTTCCACGCCTTCTCCGCCGACCGCGGCCTCGCCGCGTGCCAGGGCTGCCACGGCGCCGACCTCGCGGGAGGCTTCGTCGGCGTCGCCTGCGCGACCTGTCACGGCGAGAGCTGGAAGACGAGCTGTCGCATGTGCCACGGCGACAAGGCCGATCCGGGCGCCACCGGCGCTCCGCCCCGGACGATCTGGGGCTACGGGAGCGACGCGGTCCGGACGGGCGGCCACGGCGCGCACGTGAACGGCAGCGCCGTCTTCGGCCGCATCGAGTGCGGGGTCTGCCACACGAAGCCCGCGGACGCCTTCTCGGCGGGTCACGTCGACGCGGTCACCGGGACGGCCGTGCCCACGGCGTCCGTCGCGTTCACGGGGCTGGCCACCACGCGCGGCACGGGCTCGACGTGGAACCGGGCGACGCCGACCTGCTCGGTCTACTGCCACGGTGCGGCCTTCGCGGCGACGTCCGCGGGCACGAACACGACCCCGAGCTGGACCGGCGGCGCCTCCGAGGCGAGCTGCGGCACGTGCCACGGGACGCCGCCGGGCGGGGCGCATCCCTCGAACTCCCAGTGCGGGAGCTGCCACGCCGGCTACACGCGCACGAGCGTGAACCTCGCCACGCACCTCGACGGCACGGTCGAGCCCCCGACCCTCGACTGCTTCTCCTGCCACGGCGATCGCGCGCGCGCGCCGACCACGAAGAACCCGCAGCTCCCCGCCGCTCCCCCCGTCGGGACGAACGGCGAGACGGTGACCACCAGCCGCGGCGTCGGGGCCCACCAGCTCCACCTCGTCGGCGGAACGCTCAGCGACGGCGTCGCCTGCACGGAGTGCCACGCCGTGCCGACGGCCTTCGGCGCGGGCACCGGTCACCCGAGCGGTGACGTCGAGCTCTCGTGGGGCTCGCTCGCGGGCGCCTCGAGCACCTGGAACGCGGCGACGTTCACGTGCGCGGCGACGTACTGCCACGGCAACTTCGCCTTCGGCAACGCCACCTACGCGCCCACCTGGACGAACCCCGCGGCGGACGCCTGCGGCACCTGCCACGGGAACCCGGCGGCGACCGCGACCGCGCTGCCCAGGACAGGTCACCCGGCGCTGGCCGCGACCGCGACGAACACCGCCTGCGCCGCGTGCCACCCCGAGACGGTCGACGCCTCCGGCGCGATCGTCGAAGGCGGCAAGCACGTCGATGGGCAGCCGCAGACCGCGGCGGCGGCGAGCCACCCCGCCGGCTGGATCCTGCGGACGCAGCACGGCGCCGCGGCGGCCCAGGACGGGAGCGCGTGCCTCGCTTGCCATGCGGCGGTGCCGCCCGCCACGGTGGCGGCTCGGACGTGCTCCGACTGCCACGGCGGCCCGGGCTGGACCAAGACCTGCAACACCTGCCACGGCCGGGTCGCGGATCCGCGCGGCGCGCCGCCCGCGGACCTCGCCGGCAACACCGCGGTCACCGCCATCGGCGTCGGCGCGCACAGCCGCCACGTCGACGCGTCGCCGGCTTCCGGGGCGATCGACTGCGTCTTCTGCCACGTGAAGCCCGCGGACGTCTTCGACGCCGGTCACCTCGACGGCGGCGCCACCTCGGTGACGGCGTACACGGGCGCGGACGAGGCGTGGATCGCGGCCTCGCGCGACCCGGGCTGGAACGCCGGCACGGCGAGCTGCGCGACGTCGTACTGCCACAGCGCCTACGCGCCGACCAACGTGCCGATCTGGACCGCACCGCGCGCGGACGCCTGCGGCACGTGTCACGGCCTCCCGCCCGGCGGGTCGCACCCGGCGGTGAGCGAGGATCTCCGCGGCTGCAACGCCTGCCACCCGGACAGCATCACCGCGGAAGGCACCGTCGTGCCCGCGCCCGCAGGCGCGCACCTCGACGGCCGCATCAGCGTCATGAGCAGCCACTCCTCCGGCTGGATGACCCCGGCCAGCCCCGAGTTCCACGCCTTCTCCGCCGACCGCGGCCTCGCCGCCTGCCAGGGCTGCCACGGCGCCGACCTCGCCGGAGGCTTCGTCGGCGTCGCCTGCGCGACCTGTCACGGCGCGAGCTGGAAGACGGGCTGCACCCTGTGCCACGGCGGCGTCGCGAACGCGACGGGCGCTCCGCCGAAGGCGATCTGGGGCCAGGGCGCCGACGCCGTCCGCGTCGGAGGCCACACGGCGCACGTGAGCGGCAGCGCCGTCCTCGGGCCCATCGACTGCGGCGTCTGCCATGTGAAGCCGGCGGATCCCTTCTCGCCGGGCCACATCGACGCCGTGACCGGGACGGCCGTGCCCACGGCGTCGGTCGCGTTCACCGGGATCGCCGTGACGGACGGCGCAGGCTCGACGTGGGACCGGGCGACGCCGACCTGCTCCGTGTACTGCCACGGCGCGACCTTCTCGGCGACGTCCGCGGGCACGAACACGACCCCGAGCTGGACCGGCGGCGTGGCGGAGGCGACCTGCGGCACGTGCCACGGGACACCGCCGCTCGGGACGCACCCGGCGAACACGCAGTGCGGCAGCTGTCACCTCGGCTACACCGCGACGAGCGTGAACCTCGCGACGCACATCGACGGCACGGTCGAGGCGCCCACGCTCGACTGCTTCTCCTGCCACGGCGACCGCGCGCGCGCGGCGACCGCGACGAACCCGCAGCTCCCCGCCGCCCCGCCCTTCGGGACGAGCGGCGAGACGGCGATCACGGATCGCGCCGTGGGCGCGCACCAGCTCCACCTCGTGGGCGGGACCGTGAGCGCCGGCTTCGCCTGCGAGGAGTGCCACGTCGTGCCGGCCGACTTCGGCGCGGGCACGGGTCACCCGAGCGGCGCCGTCGAGCTGAAGGCGGTCCTCGGCGGGACGGGGAGCTGGAACCCGGCCGACCTCACCTGCTCGGCGACGTACTGCCACGGCAACTTCAGGCTCGGAAACGCCGGCAACGCGCCGACCTGGACGAGCCCCGCCGTGAACGCGTGCGGCACCTGCCACGGCCTGCCGCCCGGAGGCACGCACCCGCAGAACACCGAATGCGAGCGGTGCCATCCGGGGTACACGGGCACGAGCGTCAACCTCGCGACGCACCTCAACGGTCAGCTCGACGCGAACCTCACCTGCACCTCCTGCCACGGCGACGCGTCGCGCACGTCCGCCCTGCCCACCTGCCCCACCTCCAGCCCGCTCTGCGTGGACCCGAACCTGAAGGTCGCCCCGCCGGTCACCGCGACGGGCGGGTCCGCCGGCGCGCACCTCGCGCACGTGAGCCCCGCGGTGCTCCGGTCCCGGCCCGCGCAGTGCGAGGAGTGCCATAGCGGGAAGATCCCGACGTCGATCGCGCACGCGTCCTCCACGATCGATGTCGCGTTCGGCGGGCGGGCGGTGACGGGCGGCGCGTCGCCCGCGTACGACGCCGCGACCGGCTGCTCGGCGACGTACTGCCACGGGAACTACTCCGGCATGTACACGTACGACGTCTGGGACTGGGGCTGCGATGGCGGCGAGGGCTGTGCTGTGCCGGTGAGCGTGCCGTACGCCGGCAAGAGAGCCACGGTGCAGTGGACGGACGTAACGCCTACGTGCGGCTCGTGCCACGGCAACCCGCCCGGCGGCTACTGGCACAGCACCGGCCACGGCAACGTGGCGGCGCACCGCGCCTGCGAGACCTGCCATCCCGACGCGACCGGCACCGCCGCGACGGGCGGTGCGACCATCACCGACGCGGCGAAGCACGTGAACGGGGTCGTCGAGGTGGCGCCGCGGCGCAACAGCGGCTGCAATTGTCACTGATCGCCGCGAGCGGGGCAGCCCGCTGCCTGGCGGGCAGGCGGGGCTCGGGGGCGTGGTAGCCTCGCGCGCCATGGCCGGCGCTCCGCTCGACACGTCGGTGAGCCCGCCCGGCGCGGCCTCGGCTTCGCCGGGGAGCCGCGCCGTCCCGCTCGCCGTCTCGGCGCTGCTCCTCGCGCTCGTCGCGGTCGTCTACGCGCAGGCGCGCGCGTTCGCGTTCGTCAACCTCGACGACCCGCAGTACGTGACGGCCAACCCGGCGGTCCTCCGCGGGCTCCACGCGGAGGGGCTCGCCTGGGCGTTCGGCACGTTCCACGCGGCGAACTGGCACCCGCTCACCTGGCTCTCGCACATGGCCGACGTGAGCCTGTTCGGCCTGGACGCCGGCGCGCACCACCTCGTGAGCGCCGCGCTCCACGCCCTGAACGCCGTCCTGCTCTTCGCCTTCCTGCGCCGCGCGACCGGGGCGACGTGGCGGAGCGCGGCGGTCGCGGCGCTCTTCGCGATCCACCCGCTGCACGTCGAGTCGGTGGCGTGGGTGTCGGAGCGGAAGGACGTCCTCTCGGGCCTCCTCTTCTTCCTGACGCTGCACGCGTGGCTCGGCTGGGTGCGCCGGGGCGGCGCCGCCCGGTACCTCGCCGCCGCCGGGCTCTTCGCGCTCGGCCTGCTCGCGAAGCCAATGCTCGTCACGCTGCCGTTCGTCCTCCTGCTCCTCGACTTCTGGCCGCTCGGCCGGCTGCGAGCGGGAGGCGGGGGAAGGCGCGGCCCGGTCCTCGCGGCGCTCGTCGTCGAGAAGCTCCCGCTGCTCGCCCTCGCGCTCGCGTCGTCCGTCGCGACCTGGCTCGCCCAGGAGTCCGGCGACGCGGTGGTGGCGCTCGAGGCCATTCCGCTCGGCGGGCGCGTGTCGAACGCGCTCGTCTCGTACGTGCTCTACGTCTCCCGGACCGTCTGGCCCTCGGGCCTCGCCGCGTTCTACCCGCACCCGGCGCTCGCCGAGGGAGGGATCCCGGCGTGGGAGACGCTCGGGGCGGCGGCGCTCCTCTGCGGCCTCACCGCCGCGGCGGTGCGGCAGCGGTCGCGCCGCCCGTGGCTGCTCTTCGGCTGGCTCTGGTTCGCGGGCATGCTCGTGCCGGTCGCCGGCCTCGTCCAGGTGGGGGCGCAGGGGCTCGCGGATCGCTACACGTACCTGCCGCTCGTCGGGCTCCTCGTCGCGGCGGCGTGGGGCGCCGCGGAGGTGGTCGAGCGACTTCGCCTGCCGCGGTGGGCCGTCGCGGGCGCGCTCGGGGTCGTGCTCGTCGCCCTCGGCGCCGCCGCCCACCGTCAGGCCGAGACCTGGCAGGACAGCCTGTCGCTCCACCGCCGCGCGCTCGCGGTGACCGAGCGGAACTGGAACGCGTGGAACGGCCTCGGGGACGCCCTCTCCGACGCCGGCCGGCCCGCCGAGGCCATCCCGGCGTACCGCGAGGCGCTGAGGCTCGACCCGCGCCTCGCCTCGGCCTGGAACGGGCTCGGCGCGGCGCAGGGGCGGCTCGGCGCGCCCGGCGAGGCGATCGCGCCGCTCCAGGAGGCGCTGCGGCTCCGGCCGCGGTACGCCGACGCCTGGCAGAACCTCGGCACCGCGTGGGCGGCCCTGGGGCAGCACGCCCGCGCCGCCGAGTGCTTCCGGTCCGCCGTGCGCCTCCGGCCGGACGACGCCCGCGGCTGGACGAGCCTCGGGATCGCGAGCCTGCTCGCGGGCGATCGGCGCGGGCTCGAGGAGAGCCTCGAGGCCTTGCGGACGATCGATCCCGCCCGCGAGCGCGAGCTGCGGGCGGCCGCGGACGCCGCCGCGCGGCCGTGACGGCCGGCGGCGCGCCGCGCCGCGGAGCCGAGGGGCCCGGCACGGCCGCCGTCCGGGCGCGGCCCTCGGCAGGAACGGGGTGCTGGCCATCGCGGATCGCGACTAGAATCCCGGCGGATGCCGTCTCCTCCGCTCGCGCGGCGGCCCCTCCTCGCGGCCGCCGCCGCCGTCGCGCTCGCGGCGGTCCTCCCGTACGCGGGGACGCTCGGCCACGGCTTCGCCCTCGACGACGCCGCCGAGGTCGTCCGCAACGAGCGGATCCGCTCGCTCGCGAGCGTCCCCGCGCTGTTCGCGGAGGGCGCCTGGGCAGGCGCCGGGCAGGAGGCCGCGATCTACCGGCCGCTCACGACGGCCAGCTACGCCCTGAACCACGCGCTGGGCGGGCTCTCGCCGCTCGGCTTCCACCTCGGGAACGTCGTCTTCCACGCGATCGCCTCGCTCCTCGTCCTCGCCCTCGCCCGCCGGGCGGGCCTCGGGACGGCGGCCGCGGCGATCGGGGCGATCCTGTTCGCGATCCACCCCGTCCACGTCGAGGTGGTCGCGAACGTGGCGGGGCGCAAGGACGCGCTCGCCACCGCCTTCGTGCTGGCCGCCGTGCTCGCCCACGCGGCCGCGCTCGAGCGGGAGGGTCGCGCCTGGCTCGCGCTCCCTCCGCTCGCCTTCGCGGCGGCCCTCCTCTCGAAGGAGAGCGGCGTCGCGGCCCTCGCCGCCTTCGTGGCGTGGGATCTGCTGCCGGGGCGCGCGGCGTGGGGGCGCCGGAGGGGCCGCGCGCTGCTCCTCTACGCCGCCTACGGCGCCGTCTTCGCGCTGTACCTCTGGGCGCGCCGGAGCGCCGTCGGGTCCCTCGGCGTTCCCCTCGCCGGCATCCCCTTCGTCGAGAACCCGCTGCCGCACCTCGCCGCCGGGCCGCGCCTCCTCACCGCGGTGGCGGTGCTCGGCCGCGGCCTCGCGCTCCTCGCGTTCCCGGCGGCGCTCTCGCCCGACTACTCGTTCGACGCGATCCCGGCCGTCGCGTCGCCGCTCGACCCGCGCTTCGCGCTCTCCGCCGCCGCGCTCGTCGCGCTGGCGGGGGCGGCCTTCGCCGCCCGGCGCCGCGCTCCGGTCGTCGCGCTCGCGGCGCTCTGGTACGCGGGGGCGATCTTCCCCACCTCGAACCTGCTCGTGCCGGTCGGCACGATCTTCGGCGAGCGGCTCCTCTACCTCCCGAGCGTCGCGCTCGCGCTCGCCGCGGCCGCGCTCGCCGGGCGGCTCCTCGACGAGCCCCGGCGCGGCGTCCGGCGCGCGGCGGCGGCGCTGGGGCTCGCCGCCGCCGCGCTCCTCGCCGGGCGGACGGTGGCGTACGCGGCGGCCTGGTCCGACGAGGTGTCGCTCTTCCGGGAGGCGGTGCGCGCGGTGCCCGGCTCCGCGAAGGCGCACGCGCTCCTCGGCGCCGCGCTCATGGAGGCGGGCCGCGTGCCGGAGGGGATCGCGGAGCTCGAGGACGGCGTCCGTCGCCTCGCGCCGCTCGCCGACCCCACGCCGCAGCGGCTCCTCGAGCTGGGCGTCGCCTACGAGCGCGCGGGCCGCGCGGCCGACGCGGAGGCGATCTACGGCGACCTCCTGCGGCGCCACCCGGACCACCCCGACGCGCTGTGGCGGCTCGGCGTGGTGCGCTGGACGCAGGGGCGGCGCGACGAGGCGGCGCGGCTCTGGGAGCGGACGCTCGCGGTCGCGCCCGGACACGCGCAGGCGCTGACGGATCTCGGCATCGCCCGCTACCAGGGCGGCGACGCGGCCGCCGCCGAGGCCCTCTGGATCCGGGCGACGCAGCTCTCCCCGCAGAGCGCCGGGCCGTGGCTCTCGCTGGGCGAGCTGTACGAGCGGCGCGGCGACCTCGCGCGCGCGAGAGAGGCCTGGCGGGCGTTCCTCGAGCGCGCGCGGTACGGCGTCTACCCCGGGCAGCGGGAGCGCGTGGAGGAGCGCCTGCGGGAGCTCGACCGCCGCGGCCGGTGAGGCGCGCCGGCGCCGAGAGCTTCAGGGTGAGGGCGCGGGCGCTCCGGGCGGGCGGAGCCGCGCCTCCAGCGCGCGCGACGCCCCCGGACGCTCGGCCGCGAGGCGCGCGCGGAGCCGCGCCAGCTCGGCGTAACGGCCCGACACGGCGTACGTCTCCCCGAGCCTGACCCAGCCCTCGTCGTCGTCCGGCGCGAGCGCGAGCGCCCGCTCGAGGTGCGCGGCGACGGCGGCGGCGTCGCCCCGCAGCGCGGCGAGGGCGGCGAGGTCGTACCACAGGTCGGGATCCCACGGCCGCCAGCGCAGCGCGGTCCGGAACGCCTGCTCCGCCTCGGCGTGGCGCCCCTGCCCGAACCGGAGCGCGCCGAGGTTCTTCCAGCCGAGCCAGTTCCCGGGCACGGCGTCGACGGCCCGGGTGAAGAGCGCCTCCTCGTCGCGCCAGGTGGCGACCTGCGCGCGGGCCGTGACGGCGAGGGAGGCGAGGACGACGGCGGCGCCCGCCCCGGCCGCCCGCCGGCTCCAGCGGGCGCGCGGCTCGGGGATCGACCAGACGGCCGCGAGGAGCACGCCAATCATCGGGAGGTGGGCGTAGCGATCCGCGGTGCCCTGCAGGCCGACCTGGACGATGCCGATGACGGGGAGGAGCGCGACGAGGTACCAGCCCCAGCCCACCGCGATCCACGGGCGCGCGCGCCGCTCGCGGACGGCGACCGCCGTCAGGGCGGCGAGGACCGCCGTCGCGAGGGCGACCCCGCCCGCGCCGAGCCCTCCCGGCCGCCACGCCGGGTGCGGGTAGAACGCGCACAGCCCCGCCGGCCAGGCGAGCTTCTCGAGGTACCAGACCCAGGCCAGCGCGGCGTGCGCCACGCGCGTGCCCAGGGGGAGCGCCTCCATCGTGGAGAGGGCGGTGCCCTGGGCGAGCACCGTGGCCGCGCTGGAGGCCGCCGAGAGCAGGAGGAGGGGGACCTTCTCCGCGAGGAGCCGCGGCGCGGTGTGCCGGAGCGAGGCGTCGAGGCGGGCCCGCCCGAGCGGCCAGACGTCGAGGAGGAGGAGGACGGCGGGGAGGGTGACCAGCATCGGCTTCGCGAGGAGGCCCAGGGCGAAGCAGGCCGCGACGGAGAGGTACGACGCCACCCGCGGGCGCCGCGCGTGACGCACGTACAGCCCGACGGTCGCGATCCAGAGGAAGCCGCTCAGCACGTTCTTCCGCTCCGCCACCCACGCGACCGACTCGACGTTGAGCGGGTGGACCGCGAAGATCGCGGCGACGAGGGCGCTCCGCCAGAGCGCCCCCGTGGCCCGGCGCAGGACGAGGAAGAGCAGCACCACGCCGGCGAGGTGCCACGCGACGTTCACGCGGTGCATCCAGGCGGCCGCGGGCCCGAACAGCTCCACGTCCGCCATGTGGGAGAGCCAGGTGAGCGGGTGCCAGTTCGACGAGTGGAACGCGGTGAACGCCCATGCGAATCCCTCCCGCGTCAGCCCCCGGCGCACCACCGGGTTGTCCGTCACGTACGAGGCGTCGTCGAAGCCGACGAACCCGAGCCGGCCCGCGCCCGCGTAGACCGCGAGGACGAGAGCGGCGAGGCCGGCCGCCACGCCCGCCGTGCGGCCCCGCTCGCCGCGGGCGTCCGCGCGCGCCGCCGGATCCGGGCGCACGGCCCCCGGGGCGCCCGCGGCGATCGCGGGCGTGGCGGTGGAGCTCGTCTCTGGTCCGGGCATGTCGATCGTCGGGGGGTCAGGGGGTCTCGGCGAGGCGCGCCCTGAGCTCCGCCGCGAACGCGGGGGCGATGCCCTCGAGCTGGGCCGCCGTGAGCAGGGCCTCTGCGCGCCGCCCCGTCGCCGCCTGGATCGCCGCGAGCCGGAACCACGGGTCGGGGATGCCCGGGGCGAGGCGCGTCACCTGCCGGTACGCCGCCTCGGCCGCCGCGAGGTCGCCCGCGTCCTGCGCCAGCAGGCCGAGGTTCATCCACGCGCCCGGGTCGCCGGGGTCGGCCCGGAGCGCGCCCTCGACGGCGTCCCTCGCCTCCGCGCCCAGCCCGAGCCCCCGGGCCGCCACGGCGAGGTTCACCCAGTAACGGGAGTCGGCCGGATCGATCCGGACCGCCTCGCGCGCGTGGAGGAGCCCCTCGTCGGACCGGCCCTGGGCCCGCAGCTCCTTCGCGAGGACCGCGTGCGCGTGCGCGTTGTCCGGCGCCACCTCGACGGCGTGGCGGAAGA
Organism: uncultured delta proteobacterium; assembly: GCA_963737085.1. Classification (GTDB taxonomy): domain Bacteria; phylum Myxococcota; class Myxococcia; order Myxococcales; family Anaeromyxobacteraceae; genus Anaeromyxobacter. The sequence goes on along the minus strand of CAVTRR010000007.1, from coordinate 283,006 downwards.
GCAGCTCGTGCGTGCGCCAGTGGGAGAGCTGGCGCACCGTGGCGGCGGAGAGCGCGGCGAGCGCCAGCGCCGCGGCCGCCGCCAGCGGCGCGCCCCGCCGCCACGTCCCGGCCACCCGGTGCGTGCCCCAGGCCGCGGCGACGAAGAGGCCGAGCGACGGGAGGTACGTGTAGCGGTCGGCCATCGCCTGCGTGCCGACCTGCACGAGGCCGATGACGGGGACGAGCGTCCCGAGGAACGCGCACCACCCGACCGCGAGCCACGGCGCCCGCCGGGCGCGTGCGAGGACGGCGGCGGTCGCGCCGAGGAGCAGCGCGCCCGCGGCGACCATGAGCCAGGCCGGGAGCCCGTCCCGCGGGTGCGGGTAGAAGACCGAGAGCGCGGAGGGCCACGCGGTCTTCCCGACGTAGCGCAGGTACGAGACCGCCGCGTTGCCGAGCCGCGCCGCGACGCCGAGGTCGAGCCCGGTGACCGAGCCGCCGCGGTGCTGCGCGGCGACCGTCACCGCGGAGGAGATCGCCGCGAGGGCGAGGAGCGGGACCTTCTCGCGGACGAGCGCCGCCCACGGCAGGGGGGCGGCGCCGCCCCCGGCGCCGGCGGGAGGGCCGCCCGCGACGCGCCCGAGGGGCCACCAGTCGAGGAGGAGCAGGAGGAACGGCAGCGTCACCCACATCGGCTTCGAGAGGAGGCTCGCCGCGAACGCGAGCGCGACCGCCCCGTAGCGGCGGGCGGTGGGCCGCTCGATCCAGCGCGTCCAGGCGAGGAGCGCCAGCAGGCCGAAGAGGGTGGAGAGGACGTCCTTGCGCTCCGCCACCCAGGCCACCGACTCGACGTGCGTGGGGTGCACGGCGAAGAGCGCCGCGACCACGGCGCTCCGCCCCGGCGCGCCGGTCGTGCGCGAGAGCACGAGGAACAGGAGCGCGGCGTTCGCCGCGTGCAGGAGCACGCTCACGGCGTGGTGGGCGCCCGGGGCGAGCCCGAAGAGCTGCACGTCGAGCATGTGCGAGAGCCACGTGAGCGGGTGCCAGTTGCTCGCGTGGAAGGTCGTGAATGCCCACGCGAGGCCGGCCCAGCCGAGCCCGCCCTGCACCACGGGGTTCTCGGTGACGTAGCGGTTGTCGTCGTAGTCGACGAACCCGTGCCCCGCCGCCGAGGCGTAGACGAGGAGCGTCCCGAGCGCGAGCGCGGCGGCGACGACGCCGCGGGACCGGCGCGCGCTCCACGACGCCGGGAGCCAGGGGAACGCCGGGCTCGACGCCCGTCCGTCGATGACTGCCGTGTCGCTCTCCCGTTCCACGCGCCGGCTCCGGACCTCAGCGCGCGGCGGTGTGCGGCTCGGGCGCGGCGCGCCCGGCCTCGGCCCGCTCCGGGAGCGCCAGCCGCCGGCCTTCCTTCGAGAGCCGGCGCGGCCGGACGACCCCCCACCGCGCCAGCCGGTACTCGACGGCGGTCCCGAGCACGCCGAAGCCGTACTTCACGCTGCGGCGGAAGTTGATGGACGACGCCGCGGCGAAGTACCGCGTCGGACAGGAGAGCTCGCCGATGTCGAAGCCGAACCAGAGGGTCTGGGCGAGCATCTGGTTGTCGAACACGAAGTCGTCCGAGCTCTCCTCGAGCGGCAAGGTCTCGAGCAGCCGGCGGGAGAAGGCGCGGAAGCCGGTGTGGTACTCGGCGAGCTTGTAGCCGAGGAGGAGGTTCTCGACGGCGGTGAGCGCGCGGTTCGCGACGTACTTCCAGAGCGGCATCCCGCCCCGCAGGGCCCCGACGCCGAGGATGCGCGAGCCGAGCACGCAGTCGAAGTGCCCGCTCGCCACCATCGAGGCCATCGCCGGCACGAGGAGCGGCGAGTACTGGTAGTCCGGGTGGACCATGACGACGATGTCCGCGCCGCGCGCCAGGGCCTCGGTGTAGCAGGTCTTCTGGTTCCCGCCGTAGCCGCGGTTCCTCGGGTGGACGATGGCGTGGAGCCCGAGCTCGCGCGCGACCTCCACCGTGTCGTCGCGGCTCGCGTCGTCCACCACGATGAGGTCGTCGGCGATGGTGCGGTCGATCTCGGCCACCGTCTGCGCGAGCGTGCGCCCCGCGTTGTAGGCCGGCATGACGACGCAGACGCGCTTTCCTGACAGCATCGGGTGGCTCCGGGTGCTCGGGACGGCGCGGGAGTATAGCGCAAGGGAGCCGGCGGGCGGCCGGGCGGGCGCGCGGCAGGCTCCGGGCGAGGGCGCTCGCGATGGGGCTGCTCGCCGTGCCCGCGACTACTGCGTGACTACTGCGCGCAGGGGTCCGCCACCTCGCGGGACCTCCCGGCGCGGATCGCCTGGCGGGACTCCTCGCACCGCTGGAAGGGGGCGCAGGCGCCGCACGCGTCCATGAAGCGCTGCTCGGCGTCGTCGAGCAGCGCGGTGTCGCAGCTCTTCTTCGACTGCTCGCAGGAGTCCACCGCGTACAGGAAGACCGACCTGCTGCGGCGGGCGAGGGCGAGCGCCGCCGCGTTCGCGGGGGGCTTCGCGGCCTTCGCAGCCTTCGCGCCCGGGGTGGCCTTCGCGGCCTTCGCGCCCGAGGTGTCCTTCGCGGCGGGCGGCTTCGCCGCCGCCTTGTCGCCGGCCTTCGCGGCGCGGGCGGCGGGCTTCGCCGCGGCGGTTCCGCTCGCCTGCTGTGCCGTCCCGAACGACGGGACGGAAACGAGGAGGGCCAGTGCGGCCCAGACGACACGGTTCATCGAGGGCTCTCCAGATCCAGTGTTGGGACCGGAGAGGACTGTAAGGAGGGAGCGGGGTGAGGGTCAAGCAGCGGGGGCGTGCTCGACGCCCCGGCGTCGCGTATGTTGTCACCGCGCCAGGCGATCGAGAACGCGACATGACGACGTGCGGATCGGAGACCGACGTTCGGACGAGCACGGGCCAGGTCGTCGTGCTCGCCGCGTGCGTCCTGATCATCGCGCCGTTCGTGGCGCTCTCGTTCTTCAGCCATCCCCAGAACGACGACTACCTCTACGCGGCACAGGCGCAGCGACTGGGGTTCGCGGGCGCGAACATCGAGTGGTACGCGACCTGGACGGGACGATACCTCGCGACCGCCGCGCTGAGCGCGAGCCCGGTCGTGTTCGGCTGGCTCGCCGCCTACAAGCTCGTGCCGGCGGCGGTGATCGCGATCCTGGGCGGCGCCGCGGTCGCGTTCGTCACGGCGGCCGCGCCTCCCGGGACGCCGCGGGTGACGCGCTGGTCCCTCGCGCTCGCGCTCGTCGCGCTGTTCCTCTTCGGGATGCCGAACCTGCCGCAGGGCATCTACTGGCTGGCGGGGGCCGTGACGTACCAGTGCGGGGCGGCGCTGTCGCTGCTGGTCGCCGCGACGGCCCTCCGCCTGCGGGACGCTCCGGCGAGGCGGGGCGCGCTCGCGCTGACGGTCGCCGGCGCCCTGCTCGTCGTGGCGGTCGCCGGCACGAGCGAGATCGTGGTGCTCCAGTGCATGGCGTTCCTCGGCGCGGCGCTGGGGGTCGAGTGGAGGCGCGCGCGGCGGATCGACCGGCGGCTCGCGTGCCTGTTCGCCGTCGGGCTCGCGGCGTCCGCGGTGGCGCTCCTGTCGCCCGGAAACGGGACCAGGATGGGCATGGCCGAGCGGGATGCCGGAGGCGCGGCGATCCGGAGCCTGGAGGTCGGGCTGGCCTACCTCTGGGAGTGGCTCGCGAAGGGGCCGCTCGTGCCGATCGCGGTGCTCGCCGCGCCGCTCCTGGCCGACCTGTCGCGGCGCGCCTCGCGACCGGCGACGCACCCCGCCCTGTTCGGCGCGGGGTTCCTGCTCGTCTACTTCGCCTCCTTCTTCCCTTCGCTGTACGCGGGCGTGACCGCGGTGGACGCCGAGACGATCATCGCATCGCTCGAGTCGAGGAGCGTGAACCCGATCTACGGCTTCTTCCTCGTCGGCTTCTTCTGGACCCTGTACGCGACGGCGGCCTGGGCGTCCGCGCGCTGGGGGCCCCTGCGCACCCCGCGCGCCCTGCGCGCGATCGCGGTCGCCGCCGCCGTCCTCTGGACGCTGCTGCCGGACTCGAACCTGCGTGCGGCCGTCGGGGATCTCGCGTCCGGCGACGCGCGCCGGTACGACCTGGCCCAGCAGGAGCGCTATCGGCTCATCGGTGCGTGCCGGTGGCCCGCATGCCTGGTGCCCCGCATCCCTCCCGTCCCGAGGACGCTCTCGTTCTTCGAGAACGCCGTCGACGCGCGCTCGGACTCCGACTTCGTGCTCTGGTACAAGGACGTCGGCTTCGCGTTCTGCTTCGGGAAGAAGCGGATCCAGCTCTCGGAGCCGTGACCGTGCCGGATCACCGAGGGGCGAGCACGAGCTGCGCCACGTGCGCGGCCGCCGCGACGGCGAGCGCGCCCGCGCCCGCGAGCGCGAGGAGCCACGTGGCGCGCCTCCGCTCCGCGGCGGCGAACCCCAGGGCCAGCGAGATCGCCATCGCGCCCATCGAGGGGAGCAGGAACGTCGCCTTCATGGCGCTGTACACGGGCACCCGCGCCGCCCAGTAGGCGACCCCGAGGACGTTGAAGAGCGCCATCACGAGGATGGGCCCGGCCGCGGGGACGGCAGGCGCCGCGGTCCCTCCCCGGCGGATCGAGGAGAGGAGGAGCGTCCCGGCCCCGAGCGCGGCGGGCACGAGCAGCGCGGCGCCGAGCGCCTCGAGGGCGGCTCCCAGCCAGAGCGCCCAGCGCATGGCCGGACCTCGGTCCACCTCCGGGATCCGGCCGTCTCCGCCGAGCCAGGCGTAGTAGCCCCCCGCCCACGCCTCCGAGGCGACCATCTGGACGAGCTTCGCGTCCGTGTCGAACCACAGCCCGGCGTGGAGCAACGTCCAGAACTGGCCGAGCTGACCCGGGCGGAGGAGCGGGTGGGCGACGAACTTCCACGGCTCGAAGCGCAGGAAGTCGACGTGCGGCGCGTCGCGCGGCTGGCGCGCGACGAAGCTCCCCGCGCCGGCCATGCGCCTCGCGTACTCGTCGTTTCCCGGCAGCGCAGCGCCGTACTCGCGCGCGTTCATGACCATGGCCCCGGCGAGCAGGAGGGCCGGGATCCCGAGCGCCAGCACGGCGCGCCCCGCCGCCGCGCGGCGAGGCAGGGCGCTGCGAAGCTCCGGGGACGCGGCGAGCGCGACGGCGATCCCCGGCAGCACGATCAGGGCGTTGTACTTGGTGAAGACGGCGAGGGTGGCGACGGCGCCGATCGCGGCGTACCTCGGCCAGGAGCCCGGATCGTCGCGGAGCCGCATGAGCAGCCAGACGACGGTGGTCACGAGGAGCACCGCGAGCCCGTCGTTGCCGAACACCGCCGACACGTAGACGTGCCTCGGCAGGACGGCCACGACGAGGGCGGCGGCGAGCCGCGCGCCTCGGGGGACGGGGATCCGCTCTAGGATGGCGAGCGTGACGAGGAGGGTCGCGACGCCGAACGCGCAGTTCAGGTACTGGAGCAGCTTGAGCGCGACGTCGCCCCCGATCCCCACGGCGGAGGCGGTCCAGGCCAGGGCCCCCGCGGCCAGGTAGAAGACCGGCGGGTGGTAGCACTGGAAGCAGGCGAGCTTCCCGGGGATGCCGCCGCCCGTCAGCAGCAGCAGGATCGGCTCGTAGTGGTCGTCCCACGCGTTGAACGGCGGGTTGCGCCACGCGAGCGCGATCCGCAGCAGCGCGCCGAGCGCGAAGATCGCGCCGAGCAGCCGGCGGTGGCGGAGGTGCGCCTCGCTCGCCGGATCGGTCACGGGCTTCGCCATGCGGGGACGGCCACGCTGACTCCGGGCGCCAGCATCGGCAGCGGTCGATAGTTGCGCTCTATGAAGGCACCGCACCGGCGGCCGTAGTCGATGCCGAACCAGCCGGCGCCGAACTCGGCGTTGCGCAGGGACAGGAGGACCACGGCGTCCGGTGGCCGGCGCGTCCACGCCTCGACGAGGCGGGCCTCGTCCTCGGGGCTCGCCAGCTCCATGGGGAGATAGGAGAACTGGCTGTCCGCGCCGCGCCGTCCCGCGAAGAAGTTCAGCGCGGCCCCCTCGGGGACCACGAGGACGCGGGCCCCGGGGGGCTGGCGCGAGATCGCGTCGATCGCGCCTTGCAGATCGGGATACTGCGTCGCCCAGCTCCCTCGCTCGCCGCTGATCTGGTACGAGCGCTCGGCGTACATGGTCCGCGCATCCAGCAGCGCGGAGAGCGCCGCGCCGAGGAGGAGACCGGACGCCTGCGCGGTCACGGCCCGGCGCGCCCAGCCCGGCGGGGCGAATCGCCCCGGCAGGTCGGCGAGCAGGAGGATCCCGAGGCACGCGATCATCGGCGCGAGGAGGTAGAAGCCGTAGAAGACCGGCGTCGGCCGCAGGAAGATGCGAAGCAGGCAGGCCGCGGCGAACGTCCACAGGACCAGCCGCGCGAGCGCGCCGTCGGCCTCCGTGGCCGGCGCGGTCGTCACGCGCCTGGCGAGCCAGGCCAGCGACCCCAGGGCGACCGGGGTGGACGCGAGGAACGGCACGTCCGACGGGAACCAGAGCGCCAGGCCGACCGAGCCGGCGAAGAGCCCGCCTGCCAGCCCGAACCGGAGGGCCGCCGGGACCGCGTCCCACCGGATACGGCGTGCGAGCCACGTTCCGGCGGCGGTCCACGCCACCACGAGGATCGTCACGCCCGTCATGGCCATCAGATTCGGGAGCGGCCGATCCAGCCCCATCATGAAGCGGATGAACGTGATCGCCGCGTCGTTCATGACCCCGGCGAGGTTCCGCGACCACAGGGCGGCCCCGTTCCGTGCGAAGAGGAGGGCGTAGCCGGCCCCCACGAACGCCGCCGCCGTCGCGTACCCGGCGGCGGCGTACCCGAGCTTCCTGCGCCGGAGGGCGGCGGCGACCGCGAACACCGCGTGTGCCCCGGCGAGCGGCACCACGACCTCGACCTTCGTGAACGCGGTGACGGCGGCGAGCGCGGCGGACGCGTGGAAGTCCGCGGCACGGCCCGTCTCGACGTGCCTCAGGAGGAAGTACAGGCTCCACGCGGCCACGAGCATCCCGTACGTCGCCGCGAACGTGTAGGGGAGCGGAAAGCTGAAGATGAGGTTCTCCGCCGTCGCGGAGAAGGCGCACGCGTAGGTGAAGGTGACGACGACGATCGTCGCCGCGAGGCGATCGGCGAAGCGGCGGACGATCAGCCAGAGCGCGAGCGCGAGCAGCGCGGCGGAGAGGATCCCGGCGAGCGCCAGGACCTCGATCCGCACGCCGAACGCGCGGTACAGCCACATGTTCACCCACGGCGCCAGCGGCCCGTAGTACCAGCGGAGATCGCGATACAGGTGCTCGCCCTCGAGCATCCGGCGCGGGACCTCCAGCTCCCGGCCCGTGTCGGTGAGGACGTCTCCCCAGCGCCCCCAGCCGATCGCGGCGGAGTGGAGGAACGCCGCCGCGACGGCCGCGAGGCTCGCGAGGGGGCCGATCGCCCGGAGGGCGCGGTGGCGAGGGGGCGTGCTCATCGGCCCGGCAGCGTAGCAGGACACCCGAGGCCCGGCACGAGACGCGCTCGCGGGATCGGCCTCAGCCCTCGCCGTGGCACTTGTTGCAGAGCACCTTCTGGTAGGCGCCGTAGACGCTCGCGTCGCGGTCGTACATCGCCGCCTGCGTCTCCGCCTTCGTCCGCCCCTGCGCGAACTCGGGGAGCGCCGGGCTCCCGGTCGCGTCCATGCCGGGCCACGATCCGCCGACCACGATGAAGCCCGACGGCGGGTTGTTCCAGCGGAGCGCGTGGTCCCAGCCCGTCGCGTGCGCGCGATGGCAGGAGAGGCACATCACGGTCTCCTGCCCCGTGACCGGGCCGGAGCGGACGCTCCCGTCGCTCACCGCGTGCGGGGCGAGCAACGTGCGATCCGTCGTGCCCTCCTCGTAGGGCACCATCGAGGTGTACGAGGCGGTCTGCAGGCCGGTGAGCGCGCCCGACCGCACGTAGGCGTTGTAGATGGCGAGCTCGTTGCCCGCGGCGAGCCGCGCCTCGTTCCCCGCCGGGTGCGAGAACGTGCTCGTGGTGTTCTGGGCCGACGGCGAGTGGATGAGGCCGTGGCAGTTCCGGCACCACTCGGACATCCCCGCGCCGTACGCGACGCGGACCTCCGCCGTGCGCTCGCTCTGGTTGTAGAGCTGCGGCGCGAGCGCCACCGGCGGGTTCGTCGCGAGGGGCACGACCGCGCCCGCCGACTTCGGCGCGTAGCCCACGCCTCCGAGGAGCCGGTAGACGCCGACCGCGCTGCCCGGCGCCGGGCGCGCGAGCTGCGCGCCGCCGTAGGAGCCGGTGGACCGGGTCGCGCTGCCCCGCGTGTCCACCGAGCCGTTGGCGTCGAGGCGGTAGCGCCCGTGCGGATCGTGGCAGCTGATGCACGAGAGCCGGTCGGACGGGTACGACCCGCCCGGCGCCATCGTGCGCAGGAAGTCGGCCTCGAGGAGCGTGTCCACGGCGACGACGCTGTGCCCGTGGCTCGAGCCCGGGCTCGTCTCGACCGACGTCCCGTTCGCGCCCGTCCAGCTGTACGATCTGAGCAGCCAGCCGAAGTCGCCACCGGGGGTGAAGTTCCGGGGCGGCGTCGTCTGCGAGAGGAACGTGCTCAGCACCTGGTAGGTCCCCGGGGTCGAGCCGCCGTGGCAGGTGAGGCACGTGGAGCTCGGGTCCGAGCCGATGAGCAGCGTCGGGCCGACGGGATCGCCCGTCTCCTTCCCGTGCATGGTGTGACACCCCTCGCACTCGCCCACCCCGCCGTCGTGGAAGGCGCGGGCGGCGCCCGCCATCGCCACGAGGGCCAGCGCGGTCAGGAGGCGGCCGGAGGTGTTCATCGCCGCGCGCAGGTTACCACGCCACTGCGCGTCGTCCTCTCGCTGCGATGGCCGGCGCTCCGGAGGGCACCACGAGGGTGCGGCCGATCCGCGCGTCGCGCGGGCCCGCCTCGGCACCGCGGACACGGCGGCGGCGGAATCGCCGAGGCCGTCTGCCTGTTGATGCGTGCAGCCCCGTGTGATTATCGGTATCCGGAATGGTCCGCGCCCTCGCCACCGTGCTCCTCCTCGCCGCATCCGCCGGGGAGCCCCGCCCCGGGGCGGGGGTCGCGCCGGCGTTCGAGGCCTCCTTCCTCTACAGCCTCTCCACGAACTTCGGCACGCTCCCGCTGAACGACGTGGGCCTGAGCTACGACCCCGTGCACCACGAGCTGTACGTGACCGGGCACGGGCCGCTGCGCGTCTTCAACGACGCCGGGATGGAGGTGTATTCCTTCGCGGACTCGCCCGACCTCGGCAGCGTCCGCAGCATCGCGGCGCTCGACGACGGGGACCTCATCGCCTTCGCGAGACGGGAGGGGAGGCTCGCGATCTTCCGGTGCACCTTCCGCGGCGAGTTCCTCCGGGAGATCGTACCCCGCAACGTGCCGGCCTCGCTCTCCCGCTTCGCGCCGAGCGTGATGCGCTACCGCGGCGGCAGGATCTACCTCGCCGACATGGTGGACATGAGGATCCTCGTCCTCGACGTCGGCGGCGAGTACGTCGCGTCCTACGACGTCGCCGAGAAGCTCGAGGGGACGGTGGACCGGACCGAGCTCGGGCTCCGCGGGTTCAACGTGGACGGGGAGGGGAACCTCCTCTTCACCATCCAGCCGCTGTTCCGCGCGTTCGTCATGTCGCCGCAGGGAGAGCTGCGCGGCTTCGGCCAGAAGGGCGGCGCGCCGGGCAGGTTCAACATCGTGGGCGGGATCACGCGGGACGACGCCGGCAACATCTACGTCTCGGACCTGCTCAAGTCCGCGGTCATCGTCTTCGACCGAGACCTCCAGTTCGTGAAGGAGTTCGGGTACCGCGGCCGCGGCCCCGGCAACCTCGTCACGCCCGAGGAGGTCCTCGCGGCGGAGGGGAAGCTCTTCGTCTCGAACCGCCGGAACCGGGGCGTGAGCGTCTTCCGCGTCGGCCCGGCCGCTCCCTGACCTGCGTCAGGTCTCGGCGGACGGCGGCGTGAGCGCCTTCCGCAGCTCCGCGCGGCCGTTTCCCTGATCGGCGTCAGTTATCGGCGAGGTCGGCGCGCAGGTTGCGCGCAATACCTGCGTAATCCTGCGTACTTCTGCCGCACCCACACCGCCCCCGGTCGGGGACTGGGTGCGGTATTTCCCCCAGGTGGCGATCGCGTGTGGGGATATCCCCCAAGGACCCCATCGCCGCTCGAAGCGCGTCCGTCGTCCCAATTTCGAGGGGCTTCCCGGCACTTGTGCCGGATCGGCCCCGTACCGTGGGCGCGGTACGCGCCGTGCACAAGGGGGCGGCCACTGGCTGTACCCACCCGACGGCGCTTCGGCGCAGGAGTCCAACGAATGAAGTTCCTCAAGGTCGCAGTCATGTCCGCGGTCGCGCTCGCCTGGAGCAGCGCGTACGCCTTCCACTCCGGCGGCGTCGCCGAGTGCGAGGGCTGTCACTCGATGCACAACTCGTTCGAGGGCGAGACGATGGTCACCGGGACGTCCTACGGTGACGGCTCTGGCCCGTACCTCCTCAAGGCGAACGATCAGTCCGGCGCCTGCCTGAACTGCCACGAGGGCCCGATCCTCTCCGGCTACCACGTCTCCACCAGCGACGCCGGCGTCCTCCTCGACGCCGCGAAGGCCCCGACGAACATGACGCCGGGCGGCGACTTCAGCTGGCTGAAGCTCACGACCAACTTCACGGTCCGCAAGGAGTGGCAGACGGGCTTCGGCGAGCGCCGCGGCCACAACATCGTCGCCACCGACTTCGGCTACGTCGCGGACCCGAAGCTCACGCAGGCCCCCGGCGGCACCTACCCGGCCGACAAGCTCGCCTGCTCGTCCTGCCACGACCCGCACGGCCGTTACCGCCGCCTCGCGGACGGCACGGTCGCCAAGACCGGCCTCCCGATCTGGGCCTCCGGCTCGTACAACAGCTCGGCCGACCCGGTCGCGGGCCGCAACGCCGTCGGCGTGTACCGCATCCTCGGCGGCGTCGGCTACCAGCCGAAGTCCCTCGTCGGCTCCTACGCGTTCGCGAACTCGGTCCCGGCCGCCGTCGCGCCGTCGAACTACAACCGCCAGGAGACGTCGCAGCCTGACTCGACGTTCGTCGCCTACGGCTCCGGCATGTCCGAGTGGTGCGCGAACTGCCACACGGCGTTCCTCTCGAACGGCTACACGTCCGGCATGCCCGGCCTCCGCCACCCGGCCGGCAACAGCGCCAAGCTCAAGGACTTCATCGTCACGAACTACAACGCGTACGTGACGTCGGGCATCATGACGAACATCGACGTGAACAAGGCGTACTCGACCCTCGCCGCGTTCGAGGTCGGCGGCGCCGACTACGCGGCCCTCAGGGCGAAGGCGAACCTCACGGGCGCGGTCGACCGCTCGGCGTCGACGACGGCGAACGTGGCCTGCGTCTCCTGCCACCGCGTCCACGCGGGCGGCTTCGAGTCCATGCTGCGGTTCTTCTACCTGAACGAGTTCATGACGGTCACGACGTCGAAGACGGACTTCTCGCCCGCCTACGACGGCACCGACGGCCTCAACGGGACCGAGGGCAAGATCCACCTCGGCTTCACGAAGGGCCAGACGCAGCGCGCGTACTACGAGCGTCCCGCCACCGAGTTCGGCGCGTACGCCCGCCTGCGCTGCAACAAGTGCCACGCGAAGGACTAGTCGGCGGCATCCCCGCTTGACGTGATAGGGAGGGGGACCGCTCGCGCGGTCCCCCTTCTTCCGTCTCTGGCACCGGAGATCCGATGACACGCCTCACCGCGGCCGTCGCGCTGACGCTCCTCGCAGGCTGCCACGTCCGCGCCCGGGGGCCGGCGGCGCTGCCGGCGCTCTCGGACGAGGGCGAGGTGCGGGTCTACCTCCAGCCGCTCCCGGAGGACGCCGCCCGGCTCGCCTTCTCGACCGCGGCGGTCTCCGCCTCGCGGCCGGACGGTCCGGACGTGCCGCTCGAGGTGCGCCTGCCGGAGGTGTCGGGCGCCGAGGCGAGCGGACAGCGCCTCCTCGCGCTCGGCCGCCTCCCCCCGGGTCAGTACGCGGGCGTCGCGCTCCAGATCGCCCGGGCGACGCTCGCGAGCGACGCCGGCGTCTCCGACCTCCTCGTTCCCGAGGGACCGGTGCAGGTGGACGTCCCGTTCAAGGTGGAGCGGGGCAGGGCGATCGTGGTGCGGCTCTCGCTCTCCCCGCGCCGTGCGCTCGCGCACGAGTTCCAGCTCCAGGACGCCTTCTCGGGCATGGCCCTCGCCCCCGAGGCGAGCACCGTCCAGCTCGCGGGCTACTGCTCCCTCCCCGCCCTCGCCGGCCTCGCGGTCTTCGACCGCCGCGCCCACGAGGTGAGCGCCGTGCTCCCCACCGGCCGCCAGCCGCACGGGATCGCGCTCCACGCGCCGTCGCTGCGCGCCTACGTGGCGCTCGGCGGCGAGGATCAGATCCAGGTGCTCGATCTCGCCACGGGCGAGGAGCTCCGCCGGATCCCGCTCCGCGCGGGAGACGAGCCGCGCGAGCTCGCGCTCACCCCGGACGGGGGGCTGCTCGTGGCCGTGAACGCCGGCTCGGGCACCGTCGCGTTCGTCGAGACCGCCTCCGGCGTCGTCCTCGGGACGGTGCGCACCGGCGACGCGCCGTCCTCGCTGCTCCTCGACCGCGGCGGGCGGCGGGGGTACGTGCTCGACCGCCGCTCGCGCAGCCTCACGGTCCTCGATCTCGCGAACCGCGCCGTCGTCGCGACGGTGCCGACGGACCCGGAGCCGCTGCGCGCCCAGCTCAGCCGCGACGGCACGCGCCTCTATCTCATCGCCCGCGGCTCGGCCTACCTCACGGTGTTCCAGGTGCCGGAGATGACGGTGCAGCGGACGGTCTTCGTCGGCCTCGGCGCGGGCGCCCTCAAGGTGGACCCCCGCACCGATCTCGTGTACGTGGGCAGGGCGGACGAGGGGCGCATCCAGATCTTCGAGCCCTTCTCCGCGCTCCCGGTGGACTCCATCGAGGTTCCCGGCCCCGTGTCCTGGCTCGCGCTCGACGACGTGGAGAACGCGCTCGTGGCGGTGCTCCCGGAGCGCCGCCAGGTGGCGTTCGTGGACGTGACCCGCAAGCGGCTCGTCGCGACGATCGACGTCGGGGCGGAGCCGTTCCAGGCCGCGCTCATCGGCGAGCGGTTCTGAGGCGTTCGTGTCCCGTCTCCGCCTCGCCGCCGCGCTCGTCGCGCTCCTCTGGGGGGTGGCCCCGCGCGCCGCGAGGGCCGGGGTGAGCGCGCAGATGCAGCCCGGGTACCAGAGCTCGACCACCACCTCGCGCGACGCGGCCGGGACGGAGAGCCGCTTCGACTCCGAGCAGTGGGTGCAGCGCTACCGGCTCGGGGTCGAGCAGCAGCTCTACCCCACGCTCACCTTCAGCGCGGGCGGCAACCTCCTCTGGACGATGGGCTCCTCCGAGGCCACGGGGGGGCAGCTCTCGGAGTTCGACAACCGGCGCTGGAGCACCTTCGCGCGGCTCGCGTGGGGCGGCCCGGTCCTGAACGGCGGGCTCGACTACTCGCGGACCTGGGACGACGCGGAGACGCGCACCGGCGGGATCACGAGCGAGGCGCCCGGCGCGGTCCGCGAGGCCTTCGGCCTGTCGGCGGGGTGGCGCCCGGCGGACCTGCCCTCGCTCGCCCTCCGCCTGCGCCGCTCCACCGCACACGACGTCGCGCGGGCGACGATGGATCAGACGTCCGACGAGGCGACGGCGGCGGTGGCCTACGATCCGGTCAAGGATCTGAGCCTCGCGTACTCGCTGGCCTACGGCGGCTTCGAGGATCACATCACCGGCGTCACGCGGACGCAGCTCGTGAACTCGCTCGAGGCCTCCTGGGGCGGCCGCTTCCTCGAAGGGCGCGGCAACGCCTACCTCGGCTACCGGATCTCGGCGCGGACCATGGACACCCGGGCGCCCGACTCGGCGGGCCCCGTGGCGCTCCAGCAGTTTCCGCTGATGGGGTTCTCGCGTCATCGAGGCCTTCCCGGTCATGTCGCCGTTCCAGGTGGACCTCAGGGACAGCCGAACCGCCTTGCTCATGAACGGCGACGTCGCGACGAGCGCGGGAATCAACCTCGGGACCGCCGCCGGAACCGCGCCCATCGCGTACCGCGATCTCGGCGTGCAGTTCCAGGACGTCATCACCAAGGTGGCCGCCATCTACGTCTACGTGGACAGGGACGTGCCGGCGGACGCCCGGGGCCTCTTCACCTGGGACGTCTACCAGAGCAGCGACAACATCCAGTGGACGCCGGTCGTCCGCACCGCGGTGAGCTTCAACGCCGTGGCGTTGCGCTTCGAGCTCACCATCGAGGAGACGCAGGCCCGCTACCTCAAGGTCGTCACCAAGCCGCTCTCCTCCACGCTGACGGTGGATCCGGCGTATCGGGAAATTTTCGTCACCGAGCTTCAGTTCTATGACCTGATCCCCCCGGAGGTGGCGAGAGGAACGACGTCGGACGTCGGAGGCAACCTGAGCGCAACGACGCGGATCCTGCTCGTGCCCGACCTGGGCTTCTCCTACGACTTCTCGGGGACGCTGACCCACGGTCAGGACCGTCCGGTCACCTGGGCGGTCGTGAACGGCCTCTCGCTGTCGCGCCGCCTGAGCCCGGTGTTCGCGGCGGCCGCCCGGGTCGATCGCTCCGACTCGAACCTCGGGGCCGGGCACGACTCGGCGAACCGCTGGAGCGCCTCGCTCTCCGCCGATCCGCTGCCCACGCTGGGGGGCCTCGTCAGCTACAGCGGGCAGCTCGCCGAGGTCGGGGGAGGCACCGCGATCTCCAACTCGGCCACGCTGTCGGCGCGGGCCGACCTCTACCCCGGGCTCGCCGTCAACGGGCTCGCCACCGGCAGCATCGGCCGCAACGAGCTGGACGTCACCTCCCGCTCCCTGTTCGTGTCCGCGAGCACCTCGATCGTGCCGAACCGGGCCGTCTCGCTGAGCGGCAGCGTCTCGTACACCACCTCGACGCAGCGCGGCGGCGGCAAGCCCGACGCGAGCGACCGCCGCGGCTCCGTCGAGGCGGGCGCCTCGCTCTCGCCGTTCCCGGCGCTCGCGCTGTCCGGCTCCGTGAGCCGCCAGTTCGGTGGCGTCGGGCGGACCGCCACGCTGGCGAGCTTCGCCGGCGCGTTCTCGCCGTTTCGCGGGGGCGACCTCCAGCTCCGCTACGGCTACCAGGAGTCCCTCGACGTCGAGGCCGACCTGCGGACCCGCTCCCATGGACCGACGGCGCGCTGGAACATCCGTACGGGCTGGTACCTCGACGGCGCCTTGTCGTTCATGGACACGAGCGCGCCTGCGGCGGTTCAGCACAGCCGCACGGCGAGCGCCAACCTGCTCATCACTTTCCGCTGATAGGGTAAGCTGGAGACCTACAGAGGCCGCCATGACGAGGAAGACCCGCCTGCGCACCGCTCCCATCATCCTCCTGCTCGCGCTCGCAGCGTGCGGCGGCAGCGGCCACCGGTATCAGGACCGCGAGATGGACTTCGGGTCGATCCGGACCGTCGCGGTCCTGCCGTTCCAGAACCTGAGCCGGGACAACCTCGCCGCAGACCGCGTCCGCGACGTCTTCGCGAGCATGCTCCTCGCCACCGGCGCCGTGTACGTCATCCCGTACGGCGAGGTGATGCGCACGGTCGGCAAGGCGGGCATCGTGACGGCGTCGATCCCCGCGACGGAGGACGTCCTGAAGCTCGGGACGGCGCTCAAGGCGGACGCGGTCGTGGTCGGCGTCGTGAAGGAGTACGGGGAGGTGCGGTCGGGGGCCGCGACCGGGAACGTGATCTCGATGAGCGTGCAGCTCATCGAGACGGCCACCGGGAAGGTGGTCTGGGCGGGGTCCACGACGAAGGGCGGCGTGAGCCTCAAGGACCGGCTCCTCGGCGGGGGCGGGGTCCCCCTCAACGACGCGACGGAGGCGGCCGTCGATGACCTCCTCGGCAAGATGTTCGATTAGCCGCGCGCCTCGCACGCGCGCCGCCGCGCTCGCCGCCCTCCTCGCGGCGGCGTGCGGTCACGGGGCCGCCGGCCCCGCGGGCCCGGCCATCGGCAGCGCCCGGCCGGGCGAGCGCCCGCGCGTCGTGCTCATGCCGATCGAGAACCTCGCCACGGGCCTCGCGCCCACCGGCGAGCTGCGCGCCGCGGTCGGGGCCGCGCTCGGGGAGCGGGTCGAGCTCCTCTCCGGCGATCCGCTCGAGAAGTTCCTCGCGCGTCACCGCCTGCGCTACTCGGGCGGGCTCGACGGCGAGGCGGCGCGGGCCGCGCGCGAGGAGCTCGGCGCAGACGCGGTGCTCATCACGTCGCTCCAGGTGTACCGCGACGGGGACTCCCCCGCGCTCGGCATCACGATGCGGCTCGTCTCGACGGAGGACGAGCCGACGATCCTGTGGATGGAGTCCGCCGTCCGCACCGGGGATCAGGCGCCCGGTCTCCTCGGCCTCGGCCTCGTCAGGCGCTTCGAGCCCATCCGCAGGCGCGTCCTCGGGGAGCTCACCCGCAGCCTCGACGCGTTCCTCGCCGGCCGGCACGGGCAGGCCCCCTGCGACGAGGGGCTCTGGTACGAGCCGAAGGTGCGCTACCGGTCGCAGTTCCTCGACGACGGCACGCGGCGCACGCTCGCGGTCGTGCCCTTCCTGAACCTCTCGCGGCGCTCGAGGGCGGGCGACGTGGTGGCGCTCGAGTTCGTCCGGCAGCTCGTCGCGTCGGGCCGGTTCCGGGTGCTCGAGCCCGGCGTCGTCCGCGACTACCTGCTCCGGGCACGCGTCATCATGCCGGGCGGCGTGTCCCTCGAGACGACGCGCCTGTTTCTCGGGGCGCTCGGGGCGGAGGTGGTCATGTCCGGCGTGGTGCTCGACTTCGAGGACAGCGGCCAGCGCGCCGTCCCGGCGGTCCGCTTCACCGCGACGCTCCTCGAGGGCGGCAGCGGTGACGTGATCTGGAGCTCGGGCTCGTACAACCGCGGGGACGACGGCGTCTTCTTCTTCGGGCTCGGCCGGATCGGGAACTCGCAGGACCTCACCTGCCGCATGGTCGCGAACGTGGTGGATCGGCTCGGCCGGCCGGGGGCGACCGTCGCCGCGGCGCCGCGCGAGGGACAGGCGGAGATTCGCCGGCTCACGAACGGTGGCCGCGAGGCGCGCGGGCCCTCGACCGCAGGCAGCGGGTCGGGGGCGCGGTAGTCCGACGGCGACGCGCACGGATGGCCCGGGCGGGAGCGACATGCGCAGGCGTTGCGCGCCCGCGGCCACATCCGACGACGAGTGATGAAAACACTCCGTGAAATCCACACCATCCGCCAAGGCATATCGGTTGCACAAACGCCGCGGTCGCCATGTCGTTTCGCCGGGTTTTCGATGGATCTCGCCTCCGGGACGCGAACCTCGCTCAGCGGCCCGAACGGCCTGAAGGGAGCACCATGTTGAGACGGCTCTGTCTGTCCGCGTGCCTCGGGATCGTCCCCGCGCTGGTGGGGGCGACGCCGGACAAGGCCCCCTCGGCGCCCCCCGCCGCGAAGGCTCCCGCGGCTGCCGCTGCGCCCGCGTCCCCCGCGCGCGAGCGCGCCCGCGGCGCCGAAGGCGCCGGGGGCCGACACCACGTACGCCTACGTCACGCGCGCCGACGGCGCCTCGGTGAAGGTGCCGCTCTTCGCCGAGGACTCTGCCAAGACCGTCATCGCGCGGGTCGAGGAGAGCGACATCACGCTCGCCGAGCTGATGGCCGCGCTCGCCGCGGCGCACGGCACCATCGGCGACGACGCGACGAAGGGCGGCAAGAAGGACTTCACGCCGGTCCTCGACCGGATGATCGAGGTCCGCCTCATCGCCGCCGAGGCGCGCGAGATGGGGCTCGACGAGCTGGCCGAGACGAAGCAGGCGATGGAGGAGTTCAAGGTGGCCACGGGCCAGGAGCTCCTCAAGGCGCGCGTCATGGCGGCCGTGAAGCCGGACCCGGCGGAGGTCGAGCGGCTCTACCGGAGCGCCGTCCGCGAGTGGAAGGTGAAGTCGGTCCTCTTCGGGGGCGAGCTCGACGCGAAGGAGAACGCCCCGAAGCTGAAGGCGCCCGGCGCCTTCGACGCCCTCGCGAAGAAGCTGGTCGCCGAGAAGAAGGCCAAGGGCGGGGGAGACGCGCAGGTGCTGCCGCGCGCCCAGATGCTGCCGCAGGTCCTCGCCGCCCTCGACAAGCTCAAGGTCGGCGACGTGAGCGCGCCGGTGAAGGTCCAGGAGGGGTTCGCGGTCCTCAAGGTGGAGGAGATCCGCTATCCGGACGACCCGAAGGCGCGCGCCGAGGCGCAGGGCGCCTCGCTCGCGAGGCGCCAGGAGAAGGCGCTGAAGGACTACTACGAGGCGCTGACCAAGCGGTACGCGAAGATCGACGAGGCGCTCTTCAAGCGGCTCGACTACCACGCCAAGAAGCCGGGCCTCCAGGCGCTCGCCAAGGACACGCGCGTCCTCGTCACGATCGAGGGCGGGAAGCCGATCACCGTCGGCGAGTTCACCGAGACGCTCATGGGCGGCTTCTACCACGGGGCCGAGTCGGCGCTCCGGGAGAAGAAGATCAACCGGCAGAAGGCGGACGTCTTCGACGGCATGCTCTCGAAGCGCATCATCCCGCTGCAGGTCCGCGCCGACCGGCTCGAGGAGACCCCCGAGTTCGCGCGCCGCCTCACCGACTACGAGATGGGGCTGCTCTTCTCGCGCTTCATCGAGAAGGCGGTCATCCCGAAGCTCGACCTGTCCGAGCCGCAGCTGAAGAAGTACTACGCCGAGCACAAGCGCGAGTTCATGTACCCGACCTTCTACAAGGTCGAGAGCCTCGCCTTCGGCAAGCTCGGCGACGCCGAGGCGGCGGTGAAGAAGCTCCGCTCGGGCACCGACTTCAAGTGGCTCGTGGCCAACGCCGAGGGGCAGGTGAAGCCCGCGCAGCGGAAGCTCGGCATCGAGGGCACGCTCGCCGCGACGGCGCTCCCGAAGGAGGTCGCCGCGATCCTCGCCGGGACGAAGCGGGACGACTACCGGCTCCACGCCGGGCCGGACTCGCAGTTCTACGCGATCCACGTCGTCGACGTGATCGGCGCCACCGAGCAGCCGTTCGAAGAGGTGCGCGAGACGATCTCCCAGCGGCTCTACAACGACGGCATCACCGCGGGCATCCGCAAGTGGGCGGACACCCTCCGCAAGGCGCGCGAGGTGAAGGTCTTCCTCACGCGGATCGGCAGCTGAACGCGGGACCGACGGAGCGAGGCATGTCCGTGAACAGGAAGACGCGTGGCTGGTGCACTCTCGCGCTCGGGGCGCTCGTCGCGGCGTCCCTGCTCGCGCTGCCGGAAAGGGCGGAGGCCGCCCCCCAGAAGGGCTTCAAGCAGAAGGACTGCCTGAGCTGCCACACCAAGTTCGCGCAGAAGTACGACGCGACCAAGGTGCAGCACTCCGGGGTGAAGGCGCGCAGGTGCGACGACTGCCACCTGCGGCACGGCATCGTCCCCGCCCTCGTGCTGAAGAAGCAGGGGAACGCCCTCTGCTACGAGTGCCACAAGGAGAAGGCGATCGGCATGGACAAGCCGAACGTCCACAAGGTGCTGCAGAACGGCAACTGCACCTCGTGCCACGACCCGCACGGCTCCAACGCGCGGTTCATGCTCAAGGCCGAAGGCGCCGAGTCCTGCTACGAGTGCCACGACCGCAAGGTCTTCGAGAAGAAGAACGTCCACGCCGTCATGACGAAGGAGGGGTGCCGCGCCTGCCACGTCGCGCACGCCTCCGATCAGAAGAAGCTCCTCGTGCTGGAGGAGACGAAGCTCTGCACGAAGTGCCACGCCGCCGGCGCGGGCGGCTTCAAGAAGGCGCACGGCGACTACCCCGTCGCGAGCCAGAGCTGCACGACCTGCCACGACCCGCACTCCTCCGAGGGGCTGAAGCTGCTGCGCGCCTCGGTGCACGACCCGATCCGCAACGGCGGGTGCGACTCGTGCCACGCCGACAAGGGCTCGAGCAAGCCGTTCGCGGTGTCCGAGAAGGGCGCCAAGCTCTGCATGAACTGCCACGACCAGGCGAAGCTCACGGGCGGCGGCAACGTGCAGCACCAGCCGTTCGCCAAGGGCGACTGCGCCACCTGCCACGATCCCCACGCGGGCAGCGCCGCGAAGCTGACGCGCGCCCCGGGCAACGCGCTCTGCGTCCGCTGCCACGCGCAGCGGGCGGAGGCCGTCGGCGTGCCGCACAAGGCGGTGACCACCGGCAAGGGCTGCGCGTCCTGCCACCCGCCGCACGCCGCGAAGGTGAAGGGCCTCGTGAACGCCGAGGGCGCGGCGCTCTGCGCGGGCTGCCACCCGAAGACGACGGAGGCCGCTGCGAAGAAGAAGGTGAAGCACCAGCCCTTCACCGCGGGCCTGTGCTCGAGCTGCCACGACCCGCACGGCTCGAACACGCCGGACATGCTCAAGGCGCGCGGCGACATGGTCTGCTACTCGTGCCACCGCGACGCCGAGGCTCGCTTCATCAAGACCCACACGCACCGGCCGGTGCTCGACGGAAACTGCGGCGCGTGCCACGCGGGCCACGCCACGTCGGAGCCGAAGCTCCTCAAGGTGACCGGCGCGAAGCTCTGCCAGGGCTGCCACGCCGACCTCATGAAGGGCCCGGGCACCGGCTCGAACCACCCGCCCTTCGAGAAGGGCGACTGCCTAGGCTGCCACGACCCCCACGGCACGAACGTGAAGGGGATGCTGGTGAGCGATCAGAAGTCCCTCTGCCTCAAGTGCCACGCGAAGCAGGGGAAGGAGGTCGCGACCGCGAAGAGCGTGCACGCGGCCTTCGCGCGCGGTGACTGCTCGAGCTGCCACGCGCCGCACAAGGCGAGCCTCAAGACGCTGCTCCTCGCCCAGGCCCCGGACCTCTGCTTCTCGTGCCACAAGGACCTGAAGGCGCGGATGGCCGCCGACAAGGTGCACCAGCCGGCGCAGACCTGCCTCACCTGCCACTCGCCCCACGGGTCCGCGCAGCCGAGCCTCGCCCTCGAGCCGGTCGCCGACCTGTGCGCGCAGTGCCACGACACCAAGGACGCCGCCTTCGGGAAGGCACACCTCGGGCTCGCCCCGTCCTCCGTGAAGTGCATGAGCTGCCACGACCCGCACGCGTCGAAGGATCCGAAGTTCTTCAAGGCCCAGATCCACCCGCCCTTCGCCGCGCGCGAGTGCGACACGTGCCACGTGACGAAGTAGCCGGGGACCCGCCATGACCTCGAGAGCCGCCGTCCTCCTCCTCGCGCTCGCCGCCGCCCCGGCCGCGGCCGCCCCCGCCGCGCCGAGCTACAAGCTGAAGCCGGGCGCCGAGGGCAAGCTCTGCCTCGACTGCCACCCGCAGTTCGAGGAGGTGCTGAAGAAGGCGTTCGTCCACACGCCGGTGAGGTCGCGCAACTGCGCCGGCTGCCACAACCCGCACGCCTCGAACCACGGCAAGCTCCTCGCGGCCCAGGGCGGCGCGGTCTGCACGAAGTGCCACGCCACCATCGTCCCGGCGGCCGCGAAGAGCACGCACAAGCCGGTCTCCGAGGGCAAGTGCGCGGAGTGCCACGACCCCCACGCCTCCGCGTTCAAGTGGAGCCTCGTGCGCGGGGGGAACGAGCTCTGCGGGGGTTGCCACAAGGCCATCGCGCAGGGCGCCGACCGGGTGAAGTTCAGCCACAAGCCCGTCCTCGATAGCTGCGTCGCCTGCCACGATCCGCACGGCTCGGCGAAGAGCGCCGCCCTCCTCAAGACCGAGGTCCCGGGGCTCTGCCTCGGGTGCCACAAGGCGGATCGCCCGATCTTCGCGAAGCAGCACATGGGCTACCCCGTGGCGAAGGCGGACTGCACGAGCTGCCACGACCCGCACGGCTCGAACCAGCGCGGCATGCTCATGAACGCCGTGCACCCGCCGGTCGCGAAGCAGATGTGCGCGCAGTGCCACGAGCCGGCGACCTCGCCGACGGCGCTCAGGACGAAGGCGCAGGGCGGGCAGCTCTGCAAGGGCTGCCACGCGCAGCGCCTCACCTTCATGAGCGAGAAGTCGCGCCTCCACCGCCCGGTGGCGGACGGCGACTGCCTCGTGTGCCACGGCCCGCACGCCGCGAAGGAGAAGGGGCTCCTCAAGGGGACCACCCTCGAGGTCTGCGGGCGCTGCCACGCCGACACCATCCGGCGCCAGGCGCTCTCGCCCACCGAGCACGAGCCCGTGCGCAAGGGCAACTGCACCGCCTGCCACGACCCGCACGCCTCCAACGCGGCGCTCGCCCTCGTGAAGCCGGAGGTCGTGGAGACCTGCGGCAAGTGTCACGACTGGCTCAAGCACTCCTCGCACCCGATGGGCGAGAAGTTCGCGGATCCGCGCAACAAGAACCTCAGGCTGCAGTGCCTGTCGTGCCACCGCTCGCACGGCACCGAGTACAAGCACCTCATCCCGTACCCGGTGACGACCGAGCTCTGCACGAAGTGCCACGAGAACTTCAAGAGGTGACGACCGTGTCCAGAGCGATCGCCCGGTTCCTGTCCCTGTCGCTGGCCCTCGGGCTCGTCCCCGCCGTCGCGCGCGGGCAGTCGGTCGTCTTCACGCACGAGGGCAGCCTCTACGCCGACGCGGAGGAGAAGCCGCTCAACGCGCCCGAGGGCGTCGCCTGCACCGACGCGGGCTGGGTGGTGGTGGCGGACACGGGCAACAAGCGGCTCGTCCTCTACACCTTCAAGGACGGCCGGCTCGGCGGCGGCAAGGAGATCAAGCTCGACCAGCTCACCGCGCCGCAGCGCGTGCAGATCGACGCGAAGGGCGACCTCTTCGCCCTCGACCTGAAGACGCGCAAGGTGGTCCGCGTCACGCAGGGCGGCGCCTTCGGCGCCTGGATCCAGCCGAAGGGGATCGAGGACGCGGCCGCGGTGGTGCCGGCGAGCTTCAAGCTCGACCCGAACGGCAACGTCTACCTGCTCGACGGCAAGGGCCGGCGCGTGCTCGTGCTCGACGCCGCCGGCACGGTCACGGCGCAGGTGCAGCTCCCGAAGGAGAGCGGCGTCGTCACCGACATCGCCATCGGCGCGGGCGGCATCCTCTACGCCGTGGACGCGGTGAACGCCGTCGTCTGGGCCGCGGACAAGGGCGCCACGACGTTCAGGGCGCTCACCCCGAGCCTCAAGGACCGGGCGAGCTTCCCGTCGTACATCACCGCCTACAAGGGCCGCCTCTTCCTCGTCGACCAGAACGGGAACGGGATCGTGATCCTGGGCATCGACGGCAGCTACCAGGGCCGGCAGCTCAGCATCGGCTGGAGCGACGGGCTCGTGAACTACCCCGCCCAGCTCTGCGTCACGGAGAGCGGCGCCGCGTTCATCGCGGACCGGTACAACAACCGCGTCCAGGCGTTCTCCACCGGGAAGTGACGCAGGGGGCCGGACCGCGGGCCGCTCGGCCAGCGTGGCCGGCGAGTGAGCGTGGCCCGCGTCGGCCCACCGGCAGCGGTGTGAGCTGGCGCGCGCCGCGCGGACACCGCTCGCCCTGAGAGAGAGCGTGAAGCAATCCCCTCCGGTCGCCGCGGCGGCCGATCCGGCCCGCATCGCTAGGTTGCTCCTCCCCTACAAACCGTACTGGCCTGGATTCGTCAGGACTCGTCACCAGTACGGCGGCCGGTTTCCGCGGCAAGTGCGTCTCCGCCCGTGCGCGTCGCCGAGGCTGGCTCGCGACGAGGGCCGGGAGCGGACCGGCGCCGGATGTCGGAACCGGTGCCGCGCGATCGGCTCGCAAGAAGCCCGCACGGGAGGCGGGGCACGGCGCGACCCCGCAGCTCCAGGGCGCGCAGGGTGCCGTTCCGTCGCAGCGAGAGTGAGGGTGATCACGCGGATGAGGCGGTGGACGCCGCCGCGGACTCCCGCGTGAAACCACCGCCCGCTGGCGCGGGGCGTGTCGCACGGAACGGCAGGCTCTGCTCCGGCGTCGAGGGCCGGCGCGCATAGCGGTCCATCAGCCCATCTCCGAACCACCTCACGCTTCACCTCGGCAGGGATGGTGTCGCTGCGGGATGCCCGGCGGCCCTTCCGAGGCTTCTCGACGAGACCCTGGCGCTTCGCGTGCTGGGCGAGGACGAGGTCGAGGCCGCGCTCGAGGATCTCCGCCGCGCTGCCGCCCGGGCAGGCGTGCCCGAGCGCGTCCTTCGCGGCCTCGAGCTTCTCGAGGAAGCGGCGGGAGACGGTGACGTGCATGCGGGCGAGCTCGGCGTCGAGCATCTCCACGGACTCGCGGGGTGGCGGCGGAGCCGGCGGAGGCGGCACGGGGGCAGCGACCACGATGGGCGCGGGCGGTTCATCCGGGTGAACTCGAAGCGCCGGCGACTCGGGCGAGGCTGCCGAGAGCGCGGCCTGGGCCGTGGCCGCTCGGAGCGCCGGGGCGGCCGGCCGGACCGCCGTGATGACGTCGCGGGTGGGCATCACCTCGGCCGGGCGGAGCGACGCGGCGACCGCCTCGGCCTCGCGGCGCGAGAGCCCGAAGAACCGGGGCAGCACCTGCGCGCGGTTCTCGGGGGTGAGCACCCTCGCGAGCTCGTTCACGGTGGACAGGCACAGCTCGCCCGCGCGCAGCGCCGCCTCGATGATTTGCGATGGGCAAATGGGTTGCTCGTCGGCAGAAGCTCACGATTCGCTCTGAGTGAACTGCTCTCGCCGCCACCCGGGGTGCCGCGCGCGAGCCGAGCCGGCCCTGGTGCGCCGTCTCGCCTTCGAGCTTCTTGGAAGCCGGTCGCGCGGCGACGGTTCCGGTCCTCGGTGGCGGTCCGGACCTGCCCTCGTCTCGAGCCAGCTTCGGGACCGACCCCCTACAAACACGGTCGTTCCGGCGGAACGGTTGCCGGACTTGTGACGAATGAGAGATGAGACCCTCCGGGTCTCGGTCGTCGCGCCTCGCGCTGCTCGCGTCTCGACCGGGTGGCTCGGTCCGGGGATTGATTCACGGTCCCTGCGCCTGTCGAAGGGCGGTGGTGGATGGCGGCCCCGCTCGCCCGGAGCGTGTCGAGGACTGCGCGGAGGACGTCAGGGGCCGCTCGCCCCGAGCCTGTCGAGGGGCGGGCGAACGGGGCCCGGCCTCAGCGCGAGATCGGCATCCCGGCGCTGAGCGTGAACCCGACCGACACGTCGCCCCGGCTCCGGCCCGCCTCCGCGCTGCTCGCGAGGTCCGCGAGCGCCGTCACCTGGAAGGCGAGCGTCCGGAACGCCCTCCAGGGGCCCGTCAGCTCGAGCCCGAGCCTGAGGCCGAGGCCCGGAAGCACCATGCCGGGGTCGTAGGTCGCGTCGAGCCCCGCGACGCCGAGCGCCGACCAGCGCAGGCGCGGCGACAGGGCGTACTCGTGGCCACCGCCGACGAGGAACTGGGTGCGGCCGTGCGTGGGGCCGCCCGGGATCGAGAGCGTGTAGGTGAGGAGGTCGTCGCCGTAGTGGCCGACGAGGTGGACCGTGGGGCCGTGGAAGAACTGGCCCTGCGAGACGAGCGTCGTCACGCCGAGCTCGGCGGTGCGGTGGAAGGACGGCGGCGCGTCGGGCACGAGCGCGGCGAGCTGCTGGGAGAGGGTGGGCGGCGGCGGCGGCGCGACGGGCGCGACGGGCGCGGCTGCGGGGGCGATCGCGAGGGCCTCGGCGGGCCTGGGCACCACGTGGCAGCCGCGGCAGTCGGTGGGGCCGCGCGCGATCTCCGCGTGGCAGCCGCGGCAGCGGTCGTGCGCGACCCGCGGCGTGTAGACGATGGGCTTCACCGGCCCGGGGCCGTGACAGGCCCTGCACGCGACCCGGCGCTGGAGGTGCGCCACGTGGTCGATCGTGACCGTCCCGTACATCTTCGTCTGCCGGGTGACCGTCTTCGGCGGAGGCGGGAGCGCCTCGAGCCAGATCGGCGGGATGTCGAGCGCCGAGGCGACGTTGGCCGCGTGCGACGAGAGCGAGAGCGAGTCCGAGGCGAGCACCTCCGGCCCGAGGTCCACGACGGACGCGGCGGCCTCCTCCGGCGCGGTCGCGTCGGCCGCGCGCGAGGCGGGCGCGACGCCGACGGCGCAGAGCGCGAGCGCGGTGCAGAGGGCCCTCCGGATCACGCGCGCAGTATAGCGATTCCGCGCACCGGGGCCTACCTTGGACGAGCGCGCCCGCAGGGGTGCGAGGGGGCACGAGACGGCGGGCGCGCTGCGCGAAATGGCGCAGGGTGTGGGATTTCACCCACGTTGCGCGAACTCACCGTGGAAGCGGAGGAAACGCGAACGGCCGGCGGATGACCGCCGGCCGCCCGGAGCCGCCCGGAGGGGCAGGGTCTACTTCTGGCCCTTCCGCTCCTCGATCTCCTTCGCGAGCTTCTCGATCTCCGCGGGGGTCTTCGCCTCGCCCGCGCCCTTCTTCTCCTCGCCCGGCTTGCCGGTGAAGTGCGCCTCGCCGGTGGCGAAGCCGCCCGGGGCCATGGTGGAGGCGAGCTCCGTCGCGCCCTGCTTCACGCCGCCCGTGACCTTCTTCACGATGGCGTAGCCGAACAGCGCGAAGCCGATGAGCGGGAGGAACATGAGGAACAGCGCCCCGAGCAGCGGGACCACGACGAAGAGGAGCGGGAAGGGGAGCTTCAGGTACTTCGCCTCGGCCGCGCCCTTGAGCTTGCCGCCCTCGGAGGCGACGACCTCGACCTCCCAGCTCCTCGGGTTCCAGTAGTAGCCGCCCTCGACCTGCATTCCGCCGTTGTACCGGGCCATGATCTTCTCCTTCGGGTGCTGCGTGGAGGTTGACGTGCTCGCTGCCGCCGCTACCGGTTGCGCCGCCGCCGCTCGATCTCCGCGGCGAGCGCGTCGAGCGCGTCGCCGCTCGTCGAAGGCCCCTTCTCCTCCACCCCGGCGTTCTCCGGCCGCTTGCCGGTGAAGTGCGCCTCGCCGGGCTGCCAGCCGGGGGTCACCGTCGCCGCGAGCTGCTGCGCCTGCGCGCGGAAGATCCTCACGAGGGGCTGCGCCGCCGCGTGCGCGAGGAGGACGAAGCCGATGAGGGGGAGGAACACGAGGAAGGTCGCGCCGAGGATCGGGACGAGGAGGAGCGCCGCCGCGGTCGGGATGCGGAGCCAGGTCCCCTTGCCGGCCGGGAGGCGGTCGCCGTCGTTCGCGACGGGCTCGAGGTGCCAGCGGCTCGCGTCGAGGTAGTAGCCGCTCGGGACTGCGCTGCCGCTCGCGAAGGTCATCGTCGTCATGGTGTGTCTCCTTTCGATGATCAATCTCGCGCAAACCCCGGCGTTTCGAAATTGGGGCAAGTGCCCAATCGCGCCGGAAAAAGTCCGGGGGGCGGGGGTGCGCCGGCAGGAGCGCGCGGGGGGCGCGGGCCGGAGCGGGGAGGGCAGGAGCGCCGGGGGGGAGCCGCGGCGCCGATCCGAGGCGCGGCGGGTGGATTCCGGAGCGAGCCTCGGGCGGACTCCCGATGCGCGGCTGCGCCGCACCCGAGGGCGGGCGGCGCCGCTCCCAACCCCCCGAACTTCGGGCGCGCGACCCCTTGCCCCTCTTTCGCCTATGCTGGCGCGGGATGGAAGAGGCCATGGCAGGCGCGGCGGAGCGCGGCGCGGAGGCCGCGGTGGCGGGCGGGCCGCAGGGGGCGGCGTGGCGTCCGGCGCTCTCGAGCGCGCTCGCCGCAGGCGCCGCCGTCCTCGTGGCGGGGGCGCTCCTTTTGGAGAACGGCACGTACCACCCCGTCTCGCTCGCCGGCGTGACGGTCGCGATCGCCGCCCTGCTGGGCGCGGTCCTCCTCGCGCGAGGCCGCCCCGAGGCGCCGGCGGGCGGGGCCGGACGGCGCTGGACGCGCGCGATCCTCTGGGGCGGCGTCGTCGCGAGCCTCGCGCTCGACCTGATCGTGCTTCCGGGGATGGACGTCGATCGCGCGCGCCTCGGGGCGTTCCCGCCGCTGCTCGGGGTGCTCGCGGCGCTCGTGGCGACGCACGCGTGGCGGCCGGCGACGCGCCTCGCCGGCCTCCGGCTCGCCGCGGAGCTCGCCGTCGCCGGGCTGCTCGCCGCGCTCGTGATCCGCGCCGCGCCGAGGCCGATGATCGACGTGTGGTTCATGGAGCGGCTCGGCGCGGAGACGCTGCTCGACGGCGTGAACCCGTACTCCGTCGCTTACCCGAACGTCTACGGCTCCGCGACGCCGTTCCTCGCGGGCGAGCTGCTCAGCGCGGACGGACGGTACGTGCTCGCGTTCCCCTACACGCCGCTCACCCTCCTCCTCGTGGCGCCCGCGGTCGCGCTCGCGTCGGACCCGCGCTGGGCGATGCTCGCCGCGACGCTCCTCGCCGCCTGGGCCGTCCGCCGCCTCGGGCGCGGCTCCGCGGAGGCGAGCCTCGCGGCGATCTTCCTCCTCGTCCAGCCGCGCGGGCTCTTCGTCCTCGAGCAGGCCTGGACCGAGCCGCTCGTGCTGGCCCTCCTGCTCCTCGCCGCGCTCGCGGTGTCGCGACTCCGCGCGCGCGCCGCCGCCGGCCCCGGCCGCCCCCTCGCGCTCCGCGACCTCGCGCCCGTCGCGCTCGCCGGCGCGGGCGCCCTCGCCATCAAGCAGTACACGCCGCTGCTCCTCGTGCCGCTCGCGTTCGCGATTCCCCGCGGCGCGCGGCTCCGCGCCGCCGGGCTCGCCGCCGCGGCCGCGGCCGCGATCACCCTGCCGTTCCTCGCGTGGGACCCCGCGGGCTTCGTGCGCGGCGTCGTCCTCTTCCAGATCCAGCAGCCGTTCAGGGCCGACGCGCTCTCCTGGCCCGCGGCGCTGTTCCGGCTCGCCGGCGCGACGACGCCGGCGTGGATCGCCTTCGCGGCGGCGGGGGCGGTGGTGGCGGGCGCGAGCCGGGGACGCGTCACCGTGGCGCGCGCGCTCCTCGGCGCCGCGCTCGCCTGGCCCGTCTTCGTCGTCCTCAGCAAGCAGGCGTTCTGCAACTACTACTGGCTCGCGGTGGGGCTCGCCTGCGCCGCGGTGGCGGCGGCGTCGCGGGAGGGCGCGGACGGCGGCGGCCTCGCGGACCCAGCGTGAAGGCGCGGCCGGCGGGTGGGGCGGTGTGCGCGCGTAAGTGCCCGTTTCCCTTCCGTGTCCTCGGGGGAGGGGATTTGCCGATCGCGCCGGCTCCTATATAGATGGATCGATGAAGGTCCTGTTCGTCACGCCCCCCTACCACTGCGGCGTCGTGGAGGTCGCGGGGCGGTGGATCCCGCTCATGTACGTCTACCTGGCCGGCGCCGCGCGCGCGGCCGGGTTCGACTGCGAGATCTACGACGCCATGTCGCTCGACGTCGGCCACGCGGAGATCGAGCGCAAGCTCGACGAGGCGAAGGCCGACGTGGTCTGCGTCTCCGCGATCACCGCGACGTACCTGGACGCGCTCGAGGTGGCGCGGGCGGCGAAGGCGCGCGGCGCGACGACGGTGATGGGCGGCGTCCACGCCGCGTTCATGTGGCGCGACGTGCTCGCCGAGGGCGGCGTGGACTACGTCGCGACCGGCGAGGGTGAGGAGACGCTGGTCGCGCTCCTCCGCTGCCTCGAGGCGAAGGACGATCCGTCGAAGGTGGCGGGGATCGCGTTCGTGAAGGCCGGGGCGCCGTTCAAGACGCCGCCGCGGCCGCGGCTCGCGTCGCTCGACGGCCTGCCCATGGCCTTCGACCTCCTCGACTGGTCGCCCTACACCTACTTCGTGAAGCCCGGCTCGCGCCTCGGCGCGGTCTCGTCGTCGCGCGGCTGCACGTACACCTGCGGCTTCTGCTCGCAGACGCAGTTCTGGGAGAAGACCTGGCGCGCCCGCGACCCCCGCTGCGTGGCGGCGGAGATCGAGGCGCTGCAGCGCGACCACGGCGTGGACGTCGTGCTCCTCACCGACGAGTACCCGACCGGCGATCGCCCGCGCTGGGAGGCGTTCCTCGACCGGATGATCGAGCTCGACCTCGGCGTGGACCTCCTCATGGAGACCCGCGTGCCGGACATCGTCCGCGACCGGGACATCCTCTGGAAGTACGCGAAGGCGCGGGTCGTCCACGTCTACGTGGGGATCGAGGCGACGGACCAGGCGACCCTGAACCTCGTCAACAAGGAGACGACGGTCGACGAGAACAAGCTCGCGCTCCGGCTGCTCAGCGAGCACGACCTCGTCTCGGAGACGTCGTTCGTGCTCGGCTTCCCCCACGAGACGCCCGAGCGCGTGAAGGAGACGCTCGCGCTCGCGAAGGAGTACGACCCGGACTTCGCCCACTTCCTCGCCATCGCGCCCTGGCCGTACGCGTCGATGTGGAAGGACCTCGAGCCGCACGTCGTCTCGAAGGACTGGCGCCGCTACAACCTCATCGACCCGGTGGTGAAGCCGGTCGCGATGACGCTCCGTGACATCGACGACGCGATCATCGGCTGCTACCGGTCGTTCTACTTCTCCAAGGGGAAGCAGCTCCTCGCGATGAAGCCGGGCTTCCGCCGGGAGTACGTGTACCGCTCGATGAAGCTCATCATGCAGTCGAGCTTCGTGAAGAAGAAGATGCTCGGGCTCGCGATGCCCGAGGAGGTGAAGAACCTCCTCGCCGCGCTGGGACGACAGACCGCGGCTGGGTGAAATCACGCAGTGGGGGATAGCGCGCAGACGCGCGCCGCTCCATTAGCTGAAAGTGCAGTTGCATCGGCGCTTTCCGTAGCGTTTCGTCCTCGGACATGTGAGCCTGTGTGCGCGGCCGCGGAGCCCTCGCGGGATCGCGTTTTGCACTCCAGCGGTCGGATTCGTGTATGCGAGGCGGGGAGAGTGCGATGACGGACGAGATTCGTTCGAGCGCTGACATGCGGGCGTGGTGGCGGATCGCCGAACGGCGGTCGATGGCCCGCAGCATCTTGAGAGCGTTCGCTGCCGCGCTGCTCCTCGTGGCTGGCGTGGGCATCGCGATCGCGGTCACCTCGCCCGCGATCCCGCCCAGCGCGAACGTCATCACCGGGACGGTGACGAGCCGGACAACGTGTACGTCGACGACGCGAACTACGCCCGGATCTCGGCGAACGCAACATCGGTTCCGAGACCGCCTCCGGCTTCGCGAACGCCGCCCTCGGGACGATCACCGACGTCACCGTCGTGACGATGAAGTACAAGACGTCGGCTTCGCGCCGAGCAACGACACGTAGCTCCCTTCGCTCGCCGCGATCAACGGCACCACCTTCAGCAGCACGATCGTGCGCCGCGACGCTCACAACGTGACGGCCGACAGACCGCGAGCCTCTCGAGCGGGCGCCCTGACGCTGGGCGCAGGTCGGGACGCTCGCCGTGCGCGGGGTGACGGTGAAGTCGGGGGCAACCGACGCCTATCACGGCTCGACTGGAACGCGGCATGGATCGTCGTCACGTACACGGCGACGGCCCCCTCGCAGCCCGGCGCCCCCGGCCTCAGCGGCGTCGGCGCGACGGGCCTCACGGCGACCTGGAGCACGTCGGTGACGGGCTCGCCGGCCCCGACCTACACGCTCCAGAAGAGCCTCGCGGGCGCGGGCTCGTGGAGCGACGTCGCCGGCTGCGTCGCGGACAATGCCCCGCCGTGCACCGGCTCCGGCCTCTCCGCGAACACCAACTACGACTTCCGGATCGTCGCGACGAACTCGCAGGGCAGCGCCACGTCCGGCACGACCACCCAGCGCACGCTCCCGGACCAGCCGGTCATGGCGTCGTACACGAACGTCGGGAGCACGAGCGTCACGGTGAACTGGACGCTCGGCGGCGACGTCACCGGCCTCTCGTACACGGTGCAGCGGAGCCCGGACGGGAGCGCGTGGAGCGCCATCACGTGCACCGCGCCGACCGCGACGAGCTGCGGCGACGCCGGACCGCTCAACTCCTCGACCCCGTACTTCTACCGGGTGCAGGCGACGAACGGCGCGGGCTCCGGCGCGTGGGCAGCGGCGACGAGCGTGACGACGGGCTCGCTCCCGCCGCCGATCCCGGGGGTCCCGGGCGCCACGGCGTCGTGGACGACGACGGGCTTCACCGCGAGCTGGGGCGCCTCCACCGGCGCGACGAGCTACACGCTCGAGGTCTACACGGACAGCGGCCTCACCACGCAGGTGGCGGGTAGCCCGTTCACGCCCAGCCCGGCGACCCAGACCTCCATCGCGCTCTCGGGCCTCACGCCCAACACGGTCTACTGGATGCGGGTCAGCGCGACGGGCACGGGCGGCACGTCGGACTGGTCGAGCACCGGAACCGGCACGACGGTGGCCGATCCGCCGCCGGCCGCGCCGACGTACCCCGCGAAGACCTCCTCGAGCATCACCGTGAGCTGGACGGCGCCGACCGGCAACGCCGCCATCTCGTCGTACTCGCTCGACCGCGCCCGGGACTCCGGGTTCACCACGGACCTCCAGACGACGAACGGCCTCACCGGCACGAGCACGCTCGTCCCGAGCCTCGCCGCGAACACGCCCTACTTCTTCCGGGTCCGCGCGATCAACGGGACCGGCCTCGCCTCCCTGAATTCCGCGTGGAGCAGCGAGACGACCTCCTCGTCCGCCCGGACCCTCCTCGCGACCGGGTCGGATCCCAGCGCCACCCCGGGCGCGCCGCTCTGCCCGGGCGGCGAGGCCGCCTACGTCGGCCAGTTCGTCTTCTCCTCGGATCCCACCGCCGACACCGTGACCTCCCTCGACGTGGCGCTCGGCACGGGCGCGAGCGCGGCCATCGCCGAGGTGGAGCTCCGCGACGGCGGCGGCACCTCGCTGTCCCCGCGCCAGGCCGTGACGCCGGGCGCCGACACGGTGACGTTCGGGTCCGCCGGGCCCCTCGCCTCGGCGACCGCCGGCTCGACCTACCGGATCTACGTGATGCCGCAGATCCACGCCCTCATCGCGGCCGCCGGCAGCTACGGCGTGACCGCCAAGGTCTCCTCCTTCACGCCGGCGACGCACCCGCCGCAGGGCTCGGACTCGGCCAACCCGTTCACGATCGACGACGAGCCGCTCGCGTCCGCCGCCTGGGGCACCGTGACGGCCGGCGACGGCCAGGTGCAGCTCCAGTGGACGAACCCGGCGGCGGACCCCGGCGCGGCCCTCTCGCAGATCGTGGTGCTCCGGCGGAAGACGAGCGCCGCGTTCACCGAGACGCTCGCGGACGGGACCGCCGCCCCCGGCGAGGGGACGATCACGGCGGGCGGCAGCAGCGTCGTCTACTCGCGCGCCGGCACGCCCGGCGCGACGGTGGACTTCACCGACTCGACGGCCGCCAACGGGAACACCTACGTGTACCGCCTGTACGCGCTCGACGGCTGCGGCAACTACGACGCCGGCGTGCCGTCGTCCGCGCAGTCCCCGAGCGGCCCGTTCGTCGCCGAGGGCAGCACCACGCCCGGCGCGCCGATGGTCTCCATCGTGAACCCGCTGAAGGGGAGCGTCGTCAGCGGGGAGTTCCGGGTGCAGATCCGGGTCTTCAACTCCGTGGCGGAGGGCGGCATCGCGGGCCTCACCGCCGACACCCTGAAGTACCGGACGACGGAGGGCGGCGCGTGGGTGCCCGTGGACGTCGTGGCGGCGGCCCTCCCGGCGTACGACACGCTGACGAACGGCACGCTCACCGGCCGGACCTACGAGGTGCGGCTCGCGCCCACCGCCGGGGCGTACACGCTGCGCGCGAAGGTCTCCAACGCCAAGGCCGCCGACGTGCTCTCGAACGCGGTGCCGGTCACCGCGGCCGCCGCGCGCAAGGGCGACGGGCGCCTGCTCGTGCGCGACAACTCGAGCCAGCTCTGCTCCGACTGCCACGCGCACAAGGGGCACACCAGCGAGACGACGGGGAGCGACGACGGCTCCTGGTCCACGAACTGCCGCGACTGCCACTCGCCGCACGGCACGAAGAACATCGCGCTCATCGCCCCGGAGATCACGCCGCCCGCGCGGGAGGGCGCGCAGACGCCGAAGCCGGTGGTCTTCTACGACAAGACCGGCAGGGCCGACGGCTCGTACGCGAGCGCCACGGGCGCGACCGGCCCGTGCCAGGTGTGCCACACCCGGACCACCTACTACCTCTCGAGCGGCGGCGGAGCCGCCCACTACGAGACCCCCTGCGCCGGCTGCCACAAGCACGCGAAGGGGCTCGCGGCGAGCTGCACCGGCTGCCACGGCACCGAGAGCCGCGAGTCGACCACCGGCGCGGACGCGAAGCAGGCGGCGGCGCCGCCGGTCGTCGCGCCCGAGGCGCTCGTGTTCTCCGCCGGCGGCGGCGCGCACGTGGCGCACGTGAACCAGCGCACGCTGCGGACCAACCCGCTCGCCTGCGCGCACTGCCACCCGAGCCCGAACGTCCACCAGAAGGACCTGTCGCTGCCGAGCCAGACGGACCTGGCCTGGACCGGCCTCGCCAGCTCCGGCTCGGTGACCCCGCAGCCTCTGGCAGGCCCGCTCGACGCCGGCTGGCCGGGCAGCCCGGGCTGCACGAACTACTGCCACGGCGCGTCGCTCGCGAAGGGCGGCGGCAGCAACCGCACCCCGAGCTGGATCGACGGCCCGACCGCTCCCGCGCAGGCCGCGTGCGGCACCTGCCACGCGGTGCTGCCGCCCGTCGGCGGCGCGTCCGCCGGCATCCACCCGCAGAACCAGGCGTGCGCCTCCTGCCACGGCGCGGGCTACGGCTACGCCCTCGGCGCGGGCAGCATCGCCGAGCCCGCGAAGTCGAAGCACATCGACGGGACGCTGAACCGCCCGGCGGCGGGCTGCAACGCCTGCCACGGCCTCCTCGTCGGCACGAGCACCAACCCCGACGACCTCGCCCCGAGCGGCGACGCGCGCGCGGCCCCCGGCTACGACTCCGAGCGCGGTGGACACGCGCGGCAGCGCCGATCGCGCGGACGTCGGCGTCGGCGCCCACGTGAAGCACGTGAACGCCGGGCTGCGGCCGGCGACGAGCTGCGCGGTCTGTCACTCGTCCACGCCGCTGGACGGCAACACCGCGCACGCGGACGCGGCCGTCACGATCGGGTGGAACCTCGCCCGCCAACGCGAAGGCCGTCTCCCCGAGCTGGAGCAGCGAGAGCTGCCAGAACTACTGCCACTCCTCCGGCAAGCCCATCGGCGGCACCGTGTCGCTCCGGCCCGGCCATCGCGTGGAAGGGCACTCCGCCCGCGCTCGGCTGCTCGGACTGCCACGCGGCGATCGCCGCAGACGAACGCGCACGCGAAGCACGTCACGACCTACGGCGTCGGCTGCAAGGCCTGCCACGTCGCCACCGCCGCGACCAGCACGACCATCGTGTCGGGGGGCGGGGCGCACGTGAGCGGCGGGAACGACGTCGGGTTCGACGGCACCGACACCTACGTCGCGCCCGGCACCTGGGACGGCGCCCTCTACACCTGCGCCAGCACCTACTGCCACTCGAACGGCCAGGACCGCGATCCGGCCGGCGGCTTCGGGTCCGCCGCCTCGCGCGCCTGGAACGCCGGCAGCGGCGGCTGCACCGCCTGTCACGAGGCCGGCACCGCCCTCCTCTCGGGCTCGCACCCGGCGCACGTGAACCAGGCGGGCACCTACGCGACGACCTACGGCTGCCAGACCTGCCACGCGTCGACGACCACCGACGGGAGCAGCATCGCCTCGACGACGCTCCACGTGAACATGGCGGCCGACGTGACGCCCGCCGCCACGCTCAACTGGGCGAGCGGCGGCTGCACGACCTACTGCCACTCGTCCGGCCAGGGCGGGGCGGCGTCGCCGCAGCACTACTCCGACATGGCGTGGGGCACGCCGCTCGCGAACGACTGCAAGCAGTGCCACGGCCGCTACAGCCCGGCCGATCCGGCGTTCACGACCACCTACGGGGCGCCGAACTACGTGAGCGGCGGCACCGCCGCGGCCACGGCGAACAGCCACAAGAAGCACGTCAGCTCCGGCGCCGACTGCTACGTCTGCCACAAGGGCACCGCGAACGCGACGGGCGACGCCATCGTCACGAGCAGCACGGCGCACCTCGACGGGAACCGCCAGGTCTCCTTCGACTCGACGAAGGCCGGCTCCAGCGCGACCTACTCGAACGACGCGAACAAGCGCTGCAGCAACGTCTCGTGCCACGGTGTCGGCCAGCCGCAGTGGGGCGGCCCGCCGCAGGCGTGCGACAGCTGCCACTTCGCGACGAACGACTCCGACGACTTCACGAGCATCACGAACGACTCCGCGTCCGCCATCAGCTCGGGCGAGTGGGCGGACCGGGGCCACGGGCAGACGACGACCGCCTTCGACGAGTTCAACCTCGCGTCCGGGGTCACCAACCGCTGCGTCTACTGCCACGACGACCAGAACGCGTCGGCGAACCACAAGCAGTCGGGCAACCCGTTCCGGCTGCGCGGCGCGTCGGACGCCGCGGGCGCGACCGCGCTCTACGCCAACGGGACGAGCCTCGCCACCATCGCGATCTGCCTCGACTGCCACGCGGTGAGCGGCGCGAACGGCGTGGACCCGGACGGCGCGGGCCCGCAGCCGAAGGTGGGCCCGGCGACGCTGCGCGTGGACGCGTACCACGGCGGCGGCAAGCACGGCGACGACAACGGCGGCAAGCGCTGCTGGGACTGCCACGATCCGCACGGCGACGGCTCGAACATCAAGATGGTCGGCAAGGAAGTCCTGGTGTGGGGCGACGCCGACGGCTTCGTCGGGACGCGCGCCGCGCAGGCCGTGACGTTCACGCTGAGCGACATCGGCGGCTACGCGAAGACCGTCGCCCCGTACGACGGGGTGTGCCAGGTCTGCCACGAGGCGACCGGACACCTCGGCACCGCCACGAGCATGCAGTACTGGCTCTCGAACGGTACGGGGCCGCACAACGCCGACCAGGACTGCATGACGTGCCACACGCACCAGCAGCCCCCGGGCAACGCCTTCCAGGGCGCGGGCGCGTGCTCGTCCTGCCACCTCGCGCCGGCGAATGTCGGCGTCGGCGATGACCGCGACGAGCTCCCGCCCGTCTACGGCGGCGGCGCCAACAAGTCGTTCGTCGACCGCGAGGAGTGGGCGAGCACCGGCCACGGGAACGCGGGCAACTACGACCAGAGCGGCTACGCCGGCGCGGGCTTCCCCGTCACCTCGACGGTCGAGGGCTGCTACTACTGCCACGCGCCGGACACCGCGCTCTTCGGCGGCGGGCAGACCTCGAAGCACGCCAACGTCACCGACGGCACGAACCCCTTCCGGCTCGCCAACACGAACTGGAACGGCAAGGGCAAGAACGGCGTCTGCCTCGTGTGCCACGCCGCGAGCGGCGCGACCGGCTTCGACCCGGACGGCGCCGCGGGCGTGGACTTCCCGTCGACGGGCAAGCTCGCGAGCCACCGCATCAGCGAGGCCCACGCCGGCGCGAAGCACGGCGCGCTCGCGGACGGCGGGACGCTGTGCTGGGACTGCCACGATCCGCACGGCGACGCCAACTACGACGTCGTCCCGACCGGCCGCTCGATCGCCTTCATGATCCAGGCGAGGCCGACGAAGGACGCCGCCGACGCGTGGGGCGCCTCCGGCACGTTCGCGGCCGCCAACGTGGACTTCAACAAGGCGACCGGCGGCGACACCGCCGCGCTCGACGGCGCCGACTACGTCGGCGCGGGCAACCCCGCCCCCGGCGTGTGCCAGGTGTGCCACTCGAGCACGACGTTCTGGAAGGCGGACGGCTCCGCCGGCGGCCACCAGAACGGCGCCACGCGGTGCGGCGCGTGCCACGCGCACGAGCAGGCCACGAACCTCGCGTTCAAGCAGATCGACGCGACGAACAACTGTGGCGCCTGCCACCCCGCGATCCCGGGCGCGCGCCACGCCTCGCACCTCTCGGCGACGCCCTCGCAGACGTACGGCGACACCGCCGTCCACTCGACGACGACCGACTACGACTTCGGCTGCGGCAAGTGCCACGCGACGCCGACGGCGGTCCACTACGACGACGGCGGCGGCACGGCCGGCGATCCCTACCGCGCCGACGTCGCGTTCGACGTGGACAACGGCACGGCGGCGACGTACCCGGCCATCGCGCAGCCGCCCGCCGCGACGCAGACGGGCCCGACGCCGCCCGGGCTGGTGTTCGGCTGGCAGGACGGCGCCTGCTCCAACACCTACTGCCACGACCCGCAGGGCGGGGCGTACACCGGCATCGACAAGAAGGCCGTGAGCTGGAACACCACCCAGACCCTCGGCTGCGGCGCCTGCCACGACACGGCCAACGGCAAGGGCACCACCGCGCTGCCGTACGCCCACGCGACGCACACGACCAACGCCGCCGGCTCGTACGACTACGGCTGCGAGAAGTGCCACGCGAGCACCGCCGCGAGCAGCTCGTCGCTCGCGAGCGGGGCCGGGCTCGGCAAGGCGCAGCACGTGGACGGCGACAGGTACGACGTGGCGTTCAACGCCTCTCCGGTGGCCCAGCCCGGCTCCTCCTACTCGGGCGGCACGGCCGGGACCTGCTCCGCCACCTACTGCCACTCGGACGGCAAGAAGCAGGTGTCGCCGTTCAACGCGCCGCTGACGGCGCTCGCGTGGAACCAGGCGTCCTCCTGCACGAGCTGCCACGCGGGCGGCGGCGGGACGGGCACGACCCTCACCGGCGCCCACGGCAAGCACGTGAACGCGACGACGAGCGGCGGCTACGCGCTCCCCTGCCAGACGTGTCACACGGCGACGTGGAACGGCACCCAGATCGTCTGGTCCGCCGGGGTGACCCAGCACGTCGACGCGGACGTCGACGGCGACGTGAAGTTCGGCGCGACGCCCATCGCGCAGCCGGTGGCGGCCTACGTCCCCGCTCACCGAGAAGTGCAACAGCACCTACTGCCACTCCAACGGCAAGTCGACGACGTCGCCGTTCGGCGGCACGGACTCCATCGCCTGGACCTCCGCCGGCGGCTGCGACAAGTGCCACGCGGCGCCGCCCGCGACGACGGATCACCTCTGGATGACGAGCCGCGGCTACACCTCGGCCACCTACTGCAACCGCTGCCACGCGAACACCGTCGATAACCTCGGCGCGATCGTGTGGTCGGGCGGCGTGACGCAGCACGTGGACGCGACGGTGGACTCCACCCTCGCCTGCAACAGCTGCCACGGCTCGGCGTCGAACTTCGCCCCGCCCGACGCCGCCAACAACGGCAGCGTCAACGCGGTGGGCGCGCACCAGGTGCACGTGGACGCGGCGCTCATGAACACGAAGGCGGGCGCCTACCTCTGCACGCAGTGCCACCCGGACAACACCGGGAACAACCTGCACGCCGACGGGACCGTCAACGTGCTCGCCGCGGTCGGGTGGACCTCCGCCACCTCGAAGTGCGCCGGCATCTACTGCCACGGCGACACGACCGGGACGGCGCCGATCTACAAGAACGACGCGAGCGCGAGCCTCACCTCGAAGGCGCAGAACACGTGGGGCGGCACGCTCAAGCAGCCGGTCTGGACGGACCCGGGGGACACCTACCGGGGCTGCGACGCCTGCCACGGCAAGCCTCCGGCGGCGAGCGCGTCGAACCCGCACCCGCCGAACACGCGGTGCGACGACTGCCATCCGTCGGGCGCGATCCCCACCACCGGCGCGCCGACGGGCGTGACGATCCCCTCGAACCTCGCCTCGCGCCACCTCAACGGGCGCGTCGACGTCCTCCGGACGGGCTGCACGGCCTGCCACGGCGACTTCGGCACGGACGGCGTCGCGAACACCGACGTGAAGGCGGCGCCGGGCTACTACAACGGCACGGCGGTCACGGGCCGCGACGCGTCCGGCCTCACGACCGGCGGCACGCACGTGGGCGCGCACCGCGAGCACCTCCAGGGCACCGGCAAGGTGTACTTGGGCCGGACCATCGCCTGCGACGAGTGCCACGCGGTGCCTTCGACGAACGACACCCTTCACGCGAACGGCACCGGCGCGGTCGACATGACCGGCGGCGCGAGCGCCATGCTCGCCGAGACGGGCGGGCTCGTGCCGTCCTACTCGGCGGGGACGGGCTGCTCGACCGTCTACTGCCACGGCGGCAAGTACGTCGGCGCGCTCCTCGCGACCCACGCCGGCACCGCGATCACGCCGAGCTGGACGGGCGGGGCGATGACCTGCGGGAGCTGCCACAAGGCGCCGCCGTCGAACGGGACGCACGCGGGTCAGACGTCGTGCGTCGGATGCCACCCCGGCTACGCGTGCGTGACCTCCGACCTCGCGGCGTGCACCGTCAACACGACGACGCACCTCAACGGCACGGTCGAGTCGTCGGCGACGTGCATCGGGTGCCATTCCGGTGAGCAGGTGGGGGACACCACGGGCATCACGCGCGCCCAGATCCTCGGCCTCACGGCGGTGAGCACGACGAACACGGACGGCGACGACTTCCTGCGGCCGAGCCGGCACGTCTCGGACGGCACGACGGTGAGCGGCACGCCGAACGTCAAGAACGCCGACTGCGTGCTCTGCCACGCCGAGGGCAGCGTCAGCGCCTCGACCGCCGACACGAGCGACATCAAGCCCGTCCGCGACGACGCCCGCCACGGCACGAACAGCCCGACGGTCGACCTCCGCGACCTGGATAGCTCCGACGGCTCGGGCGTCGCGGCGAGCTGGCCGGGTCAGCGCAAGGCGGCGCAGACGATCACGGCGTTCGATCGCGACCAGATGGACTGGTTCTGCCTCACCTGCCACGACGGCGACGGTGCGGCAGGGCTCTCGGTGAACGGCACCACGACCGGCTTCGAGACCTCCACGGCCATCGTCGCCACCGCGATCGCTCGCACGACCACCGTGGTCACCGTCACGGCGGCGAACACCCTCCTGGTGGGTGACGCCGTGAACCTCACCTCGGCCATCACGAACGCGGGCGGCACCGCCGTCGACTACAGGCCCGGCATCAAGAAGGTCGCGAGCGCCAGCGGGACGCAGTTCACGTACGAGGAGCCGGCTCCCGCCGCGATCGCCTCTCGCGCCGTGACGGCGTCGTTCCGGCGGTACGTGCCGGCGGTGTCGAACGAGCCGGTGGCCCTCTCGACCGGAGGCTGGACGACCGCCGCCGCGGCGAGCGGCACGGTCTCCTTCACGGGCGGGAAGGTCAAGGACCCCGGGGCGAACCGCGTGCTCCTCGTCGCGATCACCGGGAACGTCGCGGTCGCGAACACGACCGCGCCGACCTGCACCGCGACGTACGGCGGGCAGGCCCAGACCGCCGCGTACGCGTCCGGCGCGACGAGCAGCCGCGTGAAGACGTGCATCGTGCTGTTCAACGAGGCCGCCGTGAACAACGCGACCGGTGCGCCCCCGGCGCTGTCCGCCACGATCGCGGCGGGCACGATCGCCGGCGCGCGGGCCAGCGCGGCGTTCTACACCGGCGTCAACCAGACCACGCTGGTCAGCGCGAGCAACGGGGCCGCCGGCACGACGGCGACGCTCGCGGCCGCCGCGCTGTCGACGAATGCTGCCGGGACGCACGTCGTCGCGTACGGCGGCCTCAACACGGCCACCGCAGGCGTGGTCCCCGCCCCGACGACGGGCGCCTTCCACCGCCAGCTCGCGGTGGTGGGGACGAACGCCGCGCTCGACGTCTTCCACCGGAACAACGTCGCGAGCGCTTCCGAGTCGCACGCCGTCTCGTACACGTGGGGTGGGACGAGCGCCGGCTCCGCGCTCGTGAGCGTCGCGCTCAACCCGACGGCGGCACCCGCGAGCGCCCCGCTGGCCCGGACCGGGTCGACCGTCACCGTGAACACCACCACGAACCACGGCTTCGGCAACAACGAGGTCGTCGCGCTGACGCCCGGGCACGACATGTTCCGCGGTGGCTGGAAGACCATCACGGTCGTGAGCCCGACGCAGTTCACCTACACCGAGAGCGGCACGGCCGGGACCATCCCGCGCAGCGAGCGCCAGTACTTCGTCAGGACCTCCGCGCGCGCGAAGACGCCGTTCAACGTGGCGGATACGCTCCAGAACGCCCGGGAGAACGGCTCGCACCAGGTCCGCCTCTGGCGCGCGACGAACAACAAGGTCGTCAACGTCAAGAGCCAGTTCAACTCGAGGAACCTCGTCGGCAGCGAGTTCGCGAGCCACCACAACCTGAACCAGTTCACGAAGCGCTACGCGGCCAAGGCGCTGCCCACCGGCGCTTGGGCGGCGTACTCGACGAAGGACGGCGTGACGCTCAACAGCGCGACGGCCGGCGTCGGCGGCGAGGTCGCGGGGCTGCACTGCTCGGACTGCCACCTCAACGAGACGAACGCCCACGGCACGCGGAACACCTGGTACATGCTCGCGGGCTCCGTCGCGGGTTCGACGGCGAACAACGAGCCGTTCGACGTCGCCGGTCACCGGCGCCGGCACGAACGCCTTCACTGGGAACTGCGCGAGGTGTCACCCCGCCACCGTCTACGGCGCGACCAGCACCAGCTCCCGCGCGAACCACACGGACTGTCCGCGCGAGACCTCCGGTAACGCCAACTGGGTGCTGCTGACCCGCCTCGGCTCGCCGTGGTCGACGGGGATCACGTACCTCGAACCCACGCTCACGTGCCTCGGGTGCCACGGCGGCCACGGCGACACGAACCTCGGCCCCGGCCTGATCCACGGCACGAACGAGACGTACTATCCTCTCGAGGGGACCACGCCGTCCAAGATGTACCGGTTCATGGGGTCGGGCTCGTCGTACCCGTTCTACAGCCCGGATGACACGGCGGCCGCCTCGAACTGGGCTGGGCGCGGCGAGCGGAAACTGCTACAACATCAACAACGTCAACGGCTACACCGCGTGGGGAGGCTGCAGCCAGCACAGCGGCAACCAGAACACGGCGCTCACCGGTGCTCGTGGCACCACGAACAGCCTGAACTACTGATGCTGCGACGCATCCCGCTCCTCGTCGCCTGGATCGGCGCGGTCCTCGCCGCGCCGATCCAGGCCGCAGAGCGCGTCGAGGCCGACTTCGTCATGACGACGAGCAGCGGGCTCGTGCTCGTCCGCACCGGGAAGGGCGCCGAGGTCGTCGCGCTCGAGCGGGGCGCGACGCTCGCGGGGATCTCGAGCCCGCAGGAGCTCCGGAGCGGTGATCGGGTCCGGTTCTCGCCCGTCCGTGAAGCGCGAGGGGTCCGCTTCGCGACGAGCCTCGAGCTGCTCCCCAGCATCGCGACCGCGCCGGAGCTCAGCGTGACTCCCGGCGAGATCCTCGCGCTCCTCGCGCCGCGGCAGGACGCGGCGGGACGGGCGACCCTCGTGGACCTGAGGAGCGCCGCGGCGTTCGAGCGGGGCCACCTCCCGGGCGCGATCTCGGCGCCGGACTGGAGGACGCGCCTCGCCTCGACCCTCCCGGCCGACCGGGAGGCTCCCCTCGTCCTGTACGGCGCCTCGCGTCAGGACGCCGCGAGCGTGGAGGCGCTGCGGGCCGCCCTCGCGCCTCGGCTACCGGAACGCCCGCCTCTACGTCGGCGGATACCGCGAGTGGGCGGAGGAGAACCGCGCGACCTTCGTCCGGGCGCGCGATCTCGCGCGGCGCCTCGGATCCGAGCCGCTGGTGGTCGTCGATGCCCGCCCGGCGGACGAGGCTGGCCGCGGCTCGCTCGCCGCGGAGCGTCGTCGGTCGCGCCGGCGGCGTTGCACCCGCGCGGATGGAACGACTCGCCCCCCGATGCCGCCGCTCGTCCTGGTGGGGCGCGACGGCGCCGACCCGGCGCCCGTCGAGCTGGCGGAGAAGCTCCGGCTCTGGCAGCCCAGCTCGGAGAGCCTTCCCGCGGGCACGATCCAGATCCTCGAGGGCGGGTTCGCGGCGTGGGTGGCGGCGGGCGGCGCCGTCGAGACGCCGCACGGCTCGCTCGACGAGGTGCCGTGCATCCCGCTCCACGGCGAGATCTGCGCAGGCGACTTCATGCGGCTCTGGCGCGAGGGCGGAGCTCCCGGGAGCGCCGCTGCTGCTCGACGTGCGGCCCGCGGCCGGCGCGTTCCGGCCGGCGTGGGCGCGCCACATCCCGATCGCCGAGCTGCCCGAGCGCGTCGCCGAGCTGCCGCGCGATCGCGAGATCGTGGTGTTCTGCGCGCGCGGGATCACGTCTCGCGTCGCGCAGGCGCTGCTGGCGCGGGCCGGCCTCCACGCGCAGGTTCGTGCGCTTGCCCGCGCCGCAGCAGCCGTGAGATCGTCCACGAGAGCTCGTGGCTCCCGCCGAAGCGATCCTGTTCTGGGGCGCCGTCGCCCTGTACGCCCTCGCCACGGGGGGCATCGTCTACGCGCTCGTGTTCCGGAACGAGCGCTTCATCGGCCACATGATCCGGCTCGGGACGGTGGGCTTCGTCGCGCACGGGGGCGCGATCGCCGCCCGCTACCTCGCCCAGGGGCACCTGCCGTGGGCAGGGGACTACGAGAACGGGCTGTTCGGCGGCTGGTTCATCGTCGCGTTCACGCTCGCCGTCGCCTGGCGGCAGCGCGCGCTGCAGGTGATCGCGGTCGCGACCCTGCCGCTCGCCTTCCTGCTCATGGGGTACGGCGCGATGCGCAACCCCGTGCTCACGCCGCTCGAGGCCTCGCTCAAGTCGAACTGGCTCGCCGTCCACGTCTTCTTCGCCTGGCTCGCCTTCGGCGCCTACGCGCTCGCCATGGGCGGCGGGATCGTGTGGCTCCTCAAGCGGCGGGCCGCCGCGCGGCCGGCGCGGGCGCCGCCTTCTACGACCGGTTTCCGTCGCTCGAGCGGCTCGACGAGCTGGTGTTCCGGTGGATCGTGTTCGGGTTCGTCACGGACGCCGTCATGATCGTCTCCGGCGC
The DNA here is from genome assembly GCA_963737085.1 of uncultured delta proteobacterium. Taxonomy (GTDB): domain Bacteria; phylum Myxococcota; class Myxococcia; order Myxococcales; family Anaeromyxobacteraceae; genus Anaeromyxobacter. The sequence continues at coordinate 238,240 of CAVTRR010000007.1, read as the reverse complement.
GATCTGGGCGCGGGACCTCTGGGGCTCGTACTGGTCGTGGGATCCCGTCGAGACCTGGTCCCTCGTGACCTGGTTCGTCTACGGCCTCGCCATCCACCTGCGGGTGACGCGCGGCTGGCGCGGCGCGCGGTTCGCCTGGGTGGCCGTGTTCGCGATCGCCGGCATGGTGATCACCTTCTTCGGGGTCACGTTCGTCGTCGAGACGTCGAACCACTTCTTCAACGTGCGGTGAGCGATGGCGCGCCCGTGGGACGGCGGGTGGAGGGGGCCGGCCCTCCGGGTCGCGGCGAGCCTCGCCGCCTTCGCGTGCGTCGCGGCCGCGCTCGATCGCGGCACGCTCGCGGCGGCGCACCCCGCGCGCCCGAGCCCGTCGGAGGAGCCGGCGATCCTCGGCGCCATCCACGACTACCAGGTCGCGTACCAGGACTTCTACGCGACGGGCGGCGATCCGGCCCTCCTGGACGCCATCCCCGCGACGAAGGCCGCGAAGCACCAGATCTTCCGCGACATCGGGTTCCTCCGGGACGCCGGCCTCGTCCTCGTGCAGGACCTCGCCGCGAACACGCTGCTCGACGCGTCCATGGTCGCGCCCGGGACGGCGGAGGTCCTCGTCTTCGAGGAGTGGAACTGGACGCTGCAGCGGAAGTCGGATCGGAAGCTCGTCTCCGAGGTCCGCGGGCTCGGGCAGGGGTTCCGCTACCGGGTGGCGCGCGAGAGCGGCCGGTGGGTGGTCGCGTCCTGGGACGTGGAGGACGTGCCGGCCCCCACGGGCCTCGTGGAGAACTGGTGAGCGGCGGCCCGGCCCACGCGCCCGAGGGCCAGCGGCTCGCCGCGCGCATCGGCTCGCCCCTCGCCGTCGCGAGCCTCGCCGCGCCGCTCGCCCTCGTCGCGGCGGCGATCGCGGCCGGGGTCCTTCGGCCGGAGCGGGCGGCCGCGGCCTGGTCGGTCCGCCTCTGGGCCGGCGCCCTGGGGCTCTGCGCCGTGGCGGGCATCGCGTCTGCGCTCCGCCGGCGCCGCCTCGCCCCGGCGCTCGCATCGCTGGCGCTCGCCGCCGTCCTCGCGCAGGGCCTCGTCTGGGCGGCGTGGCGATTCGACGGAACGCTGAACGCGGGCGTCGGCGAGCCCCGCGCTCCGTGGGAGCGGATCGACGCGGGGCCGCTCGCGCGATCGCCATCGGTCGAGGTGCTGGACCTACCGGTCCGCTCCCGGCGGATCCGCGCGGCTCCTCGTCGACGGCCGGGAGGTATCGCTCCCGCTCGGACGCACGGCGGAGGTGGGCGGCGGGACGCGCGTCGCCGTCCAGGGACCGTTTCCCGCGCCGTCCTTCGAGGTGCGCGGGCCGGATGGCGCCCTCGTGGAGAGGGGGCTCGTCAAGATCGACCCCGGTAAGCGGGACTGGTTCATGGTCGGCATCCTGCCGCACCGGCTCTACCTCCGCGTCCTGGAGGGGGAGGGCGGCGCGGATCCGCGGTCCCCGGAGCGCCTCCACCTGCGGGTCCAGCGCGGCAAGCTCCGGGTGCTCGAGCGCGACCTCGCCTCCGGCGAACGAGTGACGTTCGAGCGGCTCTCGTTCGCGTTCGGACCCGGGGACCTCTGGGCGCGCGTGGAGGTGCACCACGCGCCGCCCGCCTGGCCGGGGCTCGCGCTCGCGGCGGCGCTCTTCGCGGGTGCGCTCGCGCTCGGGGCGGCGGAGCGGAGGGGCGGCCCGTGAGGAGGCTCCTCGACGCGCTCGCGTCGCTCCGGCTGACGCTCGGGCTGCTCGTCGCGCTCGCGGCGCTGTTCCTCGCCGGGCTCGCGCTGCCGCAGAAGCAGCTCCTGGGCCGGGAGGCGTACGAGGCCTGGCAGCGGGAGAGCCCCGGGCTCGTCGCCCTGCTCGACGGCGCCGGGCTCACGGAGATCTACGGCTCGTGGCTCGCGAAGGGGCTCTGGCTCCTCTTCTTCGCGAACCTCGTGGTGGTGATGGTCCGCCGCGTCCCGGTGGTGCGCGAGCGGATCCGGATCGACCGAGACGTCCCCGATCCTCGCTCCGCGCCGGGGCTCGGCGCGCGCCGCGCCGTGCGGCTCCGCGAGGGCGGGGCCGAGGCGCTGCCGGCGTTCCTGCGCGGCCGGCGGCTCGCGCTCTTCTCGCAGGGCGGCCGGCTCCGCGCCGTGAGGTACCGGTTCGCGCCCGCCGCGACGCTCGCGTTCCACCTGAGCTTCTTCCTCATCGCGGCGGGCGGGTACCTGAGCGCCGTGACCCGGTTCGAGGGCTCGGTCGACCTCGGCGTCGGCGAGCAGTTCACCGGCGATCCGCGGCAGTACGCCCCGACGCCGCGGCTCCCGAGGTGGGGGGACCCGCCGCGCGCCCGCTTCCTCGTGGAGGGCATCGAGCCGCAGTTCGAGCGCGACGTCCCGGTGGGCATCAGGTCCACGTGCGGGACGCCGAGCTGCTCTCGCACGTCATCGAGATCAACCAGCCCTACCGCGTCGGGGACGCGGCGTTCGTGTTCAGGAACCTCGGCGTCGCGCCGCTCCTCGTCGTCCACGACGCCGACGGGCGCGAGCTGTTCGGCGGGTACGTCCGCCTCGACGTCCTCCAGGGCCGCAAGGCCCCGCTCGAGCTGCTCGGCCAGCAGTTCGAGGCCGAGCTGTTCCCGGAGTACGCCGTCGAGGGCGGGCAGGAGCGGACGCGCTCGCGGCAGATGCGGGATCCGGTCCTGCGGCTGACGCTGAGATCGCGGGCCGGCCGCACGGTCGCGGCGTCGCTGCATCCGGGCGAAACCATGCTGCTCGGGCCGTACAGCGTCACCTTCGCCGACTGGCGCTACTGGGTCCGGCTGTACGTCCGGGCCGAGCGCGGCATCGGCCTGCTCTGGTTCGGCTTCGGGCTCGCCGCCGCGGCGCTCGCGACGCGCCTGCTCCTCTACCGGCGCGAGTGGGTCCTCGAGGTGGAGCGCGCCGAGGGCGGGGCGGTGCTCCACGTCGCCGGCCGCTCCGAGTACTACCGGGCGCTGTTCGACGACGAGATGGACGCGCTGGAGCGTCGCCTGCGCGCGGCGCTCGGCGCGGGCGAGCCCGGCGCCGCGGCGGCGCCACCCGATCAGCCGTCCCCGGCGAGCGACGCGCGCGAGACGACGGGCGCGTAGACGGACTCGGGGACCGGCTTCCCGGTCGCGAGCGGGTAGAGGTACGCCGCCCCGGCGATCGCGAGGGCGAGCACCGCGCCCGCGGCGTCCGGCCGCGCCGCGAGTCGGCGCGTCGAGCGCCCGCCCCACCGCGAGGAACGCGAGCGGGAGCACCGCGACCGCGGAGTAGAGGAAGATGGGGCGATCGAGCGCGAGCAGCGGGAGGTACGTCGCCGCGAGCAGGAGGAGGAGCAGCAGGCCCCCGCGCTCCTCGGCGCGGCGGGCGCGCACCGCGAGCAGCGCCAGCGCGGGGACCACGGCTGCCCACGCGGCCGGGTTCTTCGCGAACAGGATCGTCCGCAGCTCCCCCGGGGGCGACGGGAGCTGGACGCCGAAGAGGGCGGGCCAGACGAACCACGACGCGGGGGCGCCGCCGCTCGCGAGGAGCGGACCGTTGCGGAACGTCTCCACGGTCTTCCCCGCGAGGTCGCGGAGCGCGGCGCGCTGGAGCTCGACGAGCTCGCCGAGGCCGTACCCGCGGCCGAACCACGGCAGGTACGCCGCCACGTAGATCGCCGCGGGCACGGCGAGGAGCGACACGCCGGCGTGCACGTACTCGGCGGGCGGAGCGCGACGGCGCCGGAGCGCGGCGAGGACCGCGACGACGAGCACGAGGCCGGCGAGGTGGTAGTAACCCTTCGACGCGTGCGCGGCGCCGAGGAGGACGCCGGCGGGCAGGAGCCCGCCGCGCCCGGTGCGGAGGTGCCGCGCCACGAGCCACGCGGCGAGCGTGAAGAAGCAGGCGGCCTGGACCTCCTCCAGCGTCGCCCGCGAGAGCAGCACGTGGAGCGGGTCGATCGCGAGGAGCAGCGCGGCGATCCAGGCGGCGCGCGGGCGATTGGGATACAGCGCCCGTCCGAGCAGCGCGACGGCGAGCACCGTCAGCGCGCCGAGCGCGATGCTCCGGAGACGCCATCCCCAGGCGTCGTCGCCGAAGACGGCGATGGAGGCGGCGAGGAGCACCGGGGCGAGCGGTGGCTGGCTCCAGGTCGTGTCCTCGGTGTGCCCGCTCGCCACGTAGGCCTTCGCCGCGGGCACGTGGTACGGCTCGTCTCCCGTGTACGTCGGCGGCTCGCCGGCTCCCCAGGCACGCAGCCCGAGGGACAACAGCACGATCGCGGCGAGAAGGACGACGTCACGGCGCGGCACGGGCGAGCCCCTCCAGGACGGCGACGCGGTCCGGCGACCTGGCGTACCAGGTGACGAGGTCGTGCCGGAGCGTTCCGCCGAGCAGCGTCGCGATCTCCGCGAGCGCCTCCGGGGACCACCGCTCGCCCTCGATCGTCACGAGCGCCGGCTCGTCGAGGCGCGGCAGCGACGTGCGGGGAAGGACAAGGATCGGGGCGCCCGCCTTGTGGAGCGTGAACCGCTCGCCGTCGCGCGCCACCTCCGGCCGCGCCGCGAGCGTCGCGCGGACCTCCGGCCACGCCTCGTCGGGGATCACGTGGTAGACGCGCCGGATGATGCCCTCGCCGAGCGCGCGCGCCAGGTAGTTGTGCGGCGAGGGCGGGCCCGGCTCCTCCGCCATGGCGATGCTGCGGGCGAAGTGCACGAGGACGCGCCCGCGCACCTCGGCCCGGCGCCAGCTCCCGAGCGCGTCCTCCGGGACCAGGCAGCGCACCACGGAGGGCTCGGCGAGCACCTTCCGCGCGGAGCGCCCGGTGTGCCAGGCCGCAAGGACCACGCCCGCGCAGGCGAGCGCCACCAGGACATCGGATCGTCGCAGGAAGCGGCGGCCGGAGGCGGCGGGGAGGGGAGGCGACGACACCGGCGCGGAGTCTACCGCGGACCGGCCTCCTCGCCGCCTGGCGCGAGCGCGGCCCGGCCGCGCTCCGGCTCGCGCGGCCCCGATTCGCGGCCGGGCGCCCCCGTCTGCTACATTCTCGGGCCGATGAAGCTGCTCCTCGTCTCGCCCCCCTTCGGCGAAAAGGGCCAGAAGTCCAAGGGCCTGCCCATCGCCCCGCCGGTCCTCGAGTACCTCGCCGGCCTCACGCGGCAGGCGGCCCCCGCCGTCGCCGTGGAGCTGCTCGACGCGAACAAGGAGACGCTCGTCCCCGAGGAGGTGACCGCCGACGCGGTCGGCTTCACGGTCCTCACGCCGCAGGCGCCCTGGGCGTACCGCATGGCGGACCGCCTCCGCGCGTTCGGCAAGAAGGTCGTCCTGGGCGGCATCCACGTCTCGGCGCTGCCCGACGAGGCGAAGGCGCACGCCGACGCGATCGTCGTCGGCGAGGCGGAGACGGTCTGGGGCCGGCTCCTCCAGGACCTCGCCCGCGGCGCGCTCGAGCCCGCCTACCACGGCCACTTCCCGGAGCTGGAGGGGTTGCCGCACCCGGTCACCGACCTCTGGAAGACGAAGTACGTCTACGGCTACTTCCAGACGTCGCGCGGCTGCCCGCACCGCTGCACCTTCTGCTCGGTCCACGAGTTCTTCGGCGGGCGCGCGCGCGTGCGCCCCATCGGCGACGTCGTGACCGAGCTCGCTTCCTCGAAGCGGCGCCTGTTCTGGGGGATCGACGACAACATCTGGGGCGTCAACGTGAAGCGCTCCATCGACCTCTACGCCGAGATGGCGCAGGACGGTGCGCGGCAAGTGGTGGTTCGGCTCGGGCGACCTCGTCACCCTCGACCACGAGCGCGCCGACGAGCTCTTGTCGAACGCCCGCCGGGCCGGCCTCACCGCCGTCCTCGTCGGCTGGGAGTCGAACAACCTCAGGAGCCTCGAGGCCTACAAGGCGGTCTCGAAGCAGGGGCGCCAGCGCCGCGATCACATCCGGCGCATCCGCGACCACGGCATCGAGGTGATGCTCTTCACCATGCTCGGCGGCCGCGAGGACGTGCGCGAGGACTACGACGGCCTCCTCGCGCTCTGCGACGAGCTCAAGGTGTCCGCCCACCCGGTGATGACGACGCCGTTCCCCGGCACGGCGCTGTACGAGGAGTACCGGCCCCATCTGCGCCCCGGCTTCGACTGGGACAGCTACGACGGCAACCACGCGGTCTTCGACCACCCGACGCTCGGCGCGGCGGAGCGCGAGGACCTCATCATCGACCTGCGCGCGCGCCTCTTCACGCTGCCGCGCATCCTCTCGCGCGTCGCGCAGGTGGGCTGGCGCGGGTTCCCCATGAGCCACATCACCTCCTGGATGATCCAGTTCCCGCAGGGGCGCGCGTTCAAGCAGTACGCCCGCGAGCACGCAGAGCGCGCCGCCGAGAGCGGCCGGCGGCTCGCGGGCGCGGGGAGGGCGGCATGAGCCCCGCGGCCGGCGTCGCCCTGATGATGAACAACTACTTCCACGACGTGGCGACGGCGCTCCTCGCCGCGAGCGCGGTGGCGCTCTGGGCGATGCTGCGCCGCTACGAGGCCGGGCCGCGCGGTCCGGACGCCGCCCGCTACTTCCTCGAGATCCAGCGGAGCATGGCGAGGCTCGCGCGCTTCTCGCTCGCCTGGATCGTGCTCGGCGGGATCCCGCGGACGATCTGGTACGGCGAGTTCGAGTGGGCGAACGCGGCGGGGCGCGCGCAGGTGACGGCGCTCGTGGTGAAGCACGTCGTCGCCTTCGCGCTCGTCGGCGCCGGGGCCGCCTTCTGGCTGCGCCTCAGGCGCCGCGTCGCCGCGGTGCGGGCGGAGCTCGACGCGCCCGCGGCGCGTGCCGAGGTCGCCTAGCGCCGCCGCGCCGTGGGGTGCGGCAGTTTGGCACAGGTCGCGCGCCCCGCTAGACTGGGCGCGTCCTTCGCGCCAACCACCCCATGACAGGCCGGGATCGCCTCCTCCGCCCCACCGTCGTCGTCGCGTTCGGCCTGTCCGGCGCGAGCGCGCTCGCGTTCGAGGTGGTCTGGACCCGGACCCTCTCGACGGTCATGGGCTCCTCGACCTACGCGCTGTCCACGATGCTGGCGGCGTTCATGGCGGGCCTGTCCGCGGGAGGCGCGCTCGGCGCGGTGGCCGCCCGCCGCGTGCGCGATCCGGTCCGCGCCTTCGCCCTGTGTGAGCTGGGCATCGGCCTCGCCGGCCTCGGCGTGGCTCCGCTGATGCGCAGCCTCACGCCGCTCTACATCGCGAGCTACTACGCCTTTCACGAATCGTTCGCCGTGTTCTACGCGGTCCAGTTCCTGATCGCGTACCTGCTCATGGGGATCCCCACCACGCTCATGGGCATGACCTTCCCCCTCGTGGTGCGCCTCTTCGCCGAGTGGCGCGGCGAGCCCGGGAGCCAGGCGGGACGCCTCTACGCGGTCAACACCTTCGGCGGGATCGCCGGCTCCCTCGCGGCCGGGTTCCTGCTCATCCCGCTCGTGGGCGTGACGCGGACGGCTGCGATCGCGGCCACCCTGGACGTCGCCAACGCGCTGCTCGTCCTTGCGCTGCTGCGGCGCGTTCGGACGGCGGGGGCCGGCGCCCTCGTCGCGGTCGCCGTGGCCGTGTCCGTGTCCGCGCTCGCCACCGCGGCGCCGACCTTCTCGTACGGCTACGCGGGCCGCTTCGGCTCGGCCGCCTTCGCGGAGCGCGTGGCGGCCGCGGCGCGCACGCCGAGGTGGTCTTCCACGACGAGGGGGTCGACGGCGACGTGTGGCTCCTCCGCGCTCCCGGCGGCGCCGGAGACCTCACGCTCGTGAACGGGAGCAAGCTGGAGGCGGGGGAGACGCCGTCGTTCGCGCTGCTCGCGTACCTGCCGTGGTTCACGAGCAGGCTCGTGCACCCGGCCCGCAACGCGCTCAGCATCGGCCTCGGCTCCGGGCACACGCTCCGCGCGCTGGCCGGCACGCCCGTCGAGACGATCGACTCGGTGGAGATCGGCGCGGGCATCCTGGAGGCCAACCGGCGCTTCCTCAACCCCGGGCTCTTCCGCGACCCGCGGATCCGGCACTTCCACGCGGACGGGCGCAACCACCTCCTCGTCCACCGCGAGCCGTACGATCTCATCGTCGTGAGCCCGTCGTGGGCGGTGGAGGCGGGATCCGCCGCCATGCTCACGAGCGAGTTCTTCGAGATCGCGGCGCGACACCTCTCGCCGGAGGGGGTCATCGGCGTGTGGGTCGACTACTCGATCATGGACGGCGCCGACATGAGCCGCGTGCTGCGGGCGTTCGCGCGCAACTTCCGGCACGTCACGGGCTGGAACGTGCCGGGCGGGGACGTCGTGCTCGTCGGCTCGAACGCCGCCGCCTACCCGGCGGAGGGCGACGTGGCGCGCCTCGCCGAGCTCGCGACCCCGGAGGCGAAGGGGCGTTTCCAGGTCGCGCTCGCCGACGCGGCGCCGCGTCCCCCGACGTACGAGCGCGCGTACGAGGACGATCTGCCGGTCGTCGAGTTCCACAACGCGCGCAACCTCGTCGTCGGCGCCTTGCACGAGCGCTGAGCCTCCCCCGGCGCGGGAGTGGCCCCGAAAGGGGCCACGCACTTTACGTGTAGGCATGGCATCACCGGGCGAGCCACCGGGAGACCCGCCATGCGCGCCGCCGCCTTCGTCCCGCTTCCCTCCGCGTCCGCGCTCCCCGCGCGGACCGATCCCGTCACCCTCGAGAACCTCGCCGCGTGCATCGCCGACGCGCGGGCCGCCGCCCTCGACCGCGACGGCGGTCCGCCGGACCCCACCGTCTTCCGCGGCCTGCGCGCGCGCCTCGCCGCCGCCCGCGAGAAGCTGCCGCCGCTCTACCGGCGCGCCGTGGGCGACCCGTTCTCGAAGGTCCTCGACGAGCTCGGCGCGCGCGGCTTCGGCGAGGTCCTCGCCGACGACCGGGAGCGCGTCGGCGCCGCCCGCCTCCTGCTCGACGTCGCGCAGGCCATCCTCCAGAACGGCGAGGGGTACCGCGCGCGCGCGACCGACGGCTTCCAGGAGGTCGTGAGCGACCTCTACGACGGCTTCCTCTCCGCCGAGGATCGCCGCGGCGTGAAGCCGCCCGATCACGGCGTGGTGCCCCCGCTCGTGAAGTGGGGGAGCGCGGACGACGGCCCGTACACCTGGCCCGTCACCGCCACCGCGAGCTTCGAGGTGCAGGCGCCCATCGTGAGCCTGCCCGCCGCGAACGCGCGGCGCGGCCTCCTCGCCTGGTCCGCCCTCGCCCACGAGACGGTGGGGCACGACGTCCTCGCGGCGGACGAGGGGCTCCACGACGAGCTCGCGAAGGCGCTGCGCGAGAAGCTCGTGGCGGCGAAGCTCGGCCTCGCCCTCGCCGACTACTGGGCGGATCGGCTCGACGAGACCGCCTCCGACGTCCTCGGCGTCCTCAACATGGGCCCCGCGGCGGCGATCGGCCTCGTCGGCTACTTCCGCGCGCTGAACGGCGCGCGGGCGGGGAGGGCGGCGCTGAGGAACGTGGGGCGGGAGGACGACCCGCACCCCGCCGACGTCGCCCGCGGCTGGCTCGGCGCGGAGACCGTGCGCCTGCTCTCGTTCGGCGGCGCGAGGGCGTGGGCCGAGGCGCTCGTCGCCGAGACCGACCGGGACCTCGGGCAGGTGCGGCTCGGGCGCGCCGCGGTGACGAACGACGTGGCGCGGCGGTCGGCGGCGATCGTGGCGCGGACGATCGTGGAGCAGCGGCTCGAGTCGCTCGAGCGCCACGCGCTCGGCGAGATCCAGGGCTGGCGCGACGGCGACGAGGCCATCGTGGCGGCGCTGCGGGGCGTCCTGCGCTCGGCGAGGCCGGTGCCGACGCGCTACGCCGCGGGCATCTACGCGGCGCACGTGGTGGCCGCCGCCGTGACCGCGGCGCTCGCGCCCGGGGCGGACGTCCGCCGCCTCATGGAGCGGATGCTCGTCGCGCTGAAGGCGATGCACGACCGGAACCCGTCCTGGGGGCCGCTCTACGTGGCGCACCCCGGCGACGTCGTGGCGTGGCGCGTCCGCGAGGGAACGGAGGACGGCGCCGGGTCGGGCGAGGACGCCGCCGCATGAGGCGCACGGTCAGTGGATGCCGGGACCGCGCTCCCGCGTGTGGGTCCGCTGGCGCCAACGTGCCACAAGTAGCCGACCTCACGCCGAATTTCGGCATGACATGTGTCAAAAGGCACGGGCGTTGGGCGAAATCACCCACCTTCGCGCGGACGGCGCGGAGCGCCGTCGGACCGGGTGGACGGGAGCGGCGCAGGACCCCTCTCGTCGCGGGGGGTTCGGAGGGCCAAATCCCGAAATCTCTTTGACGATTCGCGAAGGTGCGGGGCGTGGCGCTTGCAGTTCCGGAGGAACCATGAGGATCCGGGCATTCGTGTACGCAGCGCTCGCCATCGTCACGGGCGCGCCGGCGGTCGCCGCCGCGACCGCCGGTGCGATCGCGACCGTCTCCCCGACCGCGGGCGTTGCCGCCGGCGCAACGGTGCAGATCACCTGCTTCGCCGAGGGACGTAATGCGACGGCCTTCGGCAGCGGCGAGACGATCCAGTCGATCGCCGTGAACATCGTCGGTGGCGGCACGCTGAGCGCCACCCAGATCCCCGGCGCCGTCGCGAGCCCGGTGGCTTGCCAGCTCGCCGTGAACGCCGGCGCGAGCGGCTGCAACGTGTTCCAGGGCTCGGTGAGCTGGACGACCCCGGCCAATCCGGCGACCTTGAGCGCGAGCTGCACCGCGAGCTACGTCACGACGGGTCCCTTCGGCGGTGGCTCGACGGGGACCGTCACGAGCAACTCCGCCTCCCTCACCACGATCGCCGCGGCGCTGCCGCCGGTGGTGAGCGCCATCACCGGCCCGGCCCAGGTCGTCGCGGGCGCCGCCGCCGTCTACGGCGTCACGGCGACCGACCCCAGCACCCCGCCCCAGCCGCTCACGTACGCCTGGAGCGTCACCGGAGGAGCGATCACCGCCGACGCCCCGAACCCCGCGAGCGCCACGTGGGAGGCCCCCGACCAGGCGGGCGCGTACGACGTGGCCGTCACGGTCACGAGCCCCGCCGGCTCGACGCTCGTGAAGAAGTCGGTGACCGTCGTCCTCGCCGAGTACCAGGCCTCCCTCGCCGTCCCCCTCGTCGCGCCGCGCCGCGTGTGCGCCGGCGACTCGGGCGCGCTGTTCGTCGTGGACGGGCGGCAGGGCGACACGGGCAGCATCGGCCTCCTCACCGCCCGCGGCGACGCGAAAGGGTTCGCCACGATCCCCGAGCCCGCGCTCGCAGATCGCGCACGGCGCCGGCGTGCTCTGGGTGACGACGGCGAAGGGGAACGTCTACAAGGTCGACCCGACCACCGGGCGGAACCTCGGCAAGGTGGCCCTCGCCGGCGGCCCGTTCACGAAGCCGGTGGGCGTGGCGTTCGACGCCGCGACCCTGACGCTCTGGGTGGCCGACGCGGACGCCGGGCGCGTGCGGGTGATCCGCCCGGACGGCGCCACCGCCGGCGTCATCGCCTCCGCCGGCGGCGCTCCGCTGCTCGCCCCCTCCGACGTCGCCATCGACGGGGGCCGGGCGTGGGTGCTCGCCTCGGGCGCGAAGCGGGAGGACGAGCTCTACGGCCTCCCCATCGCCGCGGCGCGCTTCCTCCACGCGTTCGACCTGTCGGGCCAGTACGTCGGGTCCTCGGTCCCGATGGGCTCGACCGCCGGCCAGCTCTCCCGCGGGGACGGCGTCGCCGCGGGCGGCGGCAAGGTCTACCTGTCCGATCCGTACTGGGGCACCGTGCAGGTGCTCTCGGCGGCCGGCGCCCCCCTCGGCTCCATCGGCACGTTCGACGCCCTGGGCGGCAAGGCGGCCGGGACCCTCGTCAACCCCACGGGCCTCGCGCTGATGGCGAACGGCGACCTCGCGGTCGCGAACACCGCGCTCGGCAAGGTCGACCGCTTCGGCTCGGGCGTCGCCGCGCCGACGTGCGCCGGCGACGCCGACTGCGACGGGCTCCTCGACGGCTGGGAGCTCGCGAACGGCCTCAACCCGGGCTGGGCGGGCGACGCGCTCGTGGACCTCGACGGCGACGGCCTCAACACCGCCGAGGAGTACGCGCACGGCACGAACCCGCGCAGCACCGACTCGGACGGCGACGGGTACTCCGACGACGCGGAGCTCGCCTCCGGCTTCGATCCCGCGAACCCGGGCGACCACCTGCCCGGCGTGTCGGCCTCCGGTCCCGGCGAGACGCCGCCCGGCCTCGTCCGCCTCTCGGCGGTCGCGTCGGGGGAGGGCACCTGCTCGGTGCAGTGGGCGCAGGCCTCCGGCCGCGCGGTGACCCTGAAGGACGCCGCCACGCTGGCGCCCTCGTTCGTCGCGCGCGCCGCCGGCACCTACGAGTTCGACGCGGTGCCGAGCTGCAACGGCGTCGCGGGTGCCGGCAAGCGGGTGGCGGTCCGCGTGCTGAACGTCCCGCCGCGGCCCGGGCCCGCGCGCGTGCTCGTCGCGGTCCCGGGCAGCGCGGTCACCCTCGACGGCGGCGCGGCGAGCGACGCCAACGGCGACGCCCTCGCCTTCACCTGGGACCAGACGCTCGGCCCGGCCCTCCTCGAGACCCAGACCGGCAGCGCCGTCACGGCGCGCCCGCGCGGCGCCGGCCTGTACGCGTTCCAGGTCACGGTGGCGGATCCGGGCGGCGCCTCGGCGACCGCCGAGGTCCCCGTCCTCGTCACGGCGGGCCCCGCACCGACCGCCGTCGCAGCCGCGATCCCGGCCGAGGGCGAGGTGGGCTCCACCGTGACGCTCGACGCGGGCGCCAGCGTCTCCGGACCCGGGAGCGAGCTTCGCCTGGCAGCAGGTGGGCGGGGCCGCGGTATCCCTCGCAGACGCCGGATCAGGCGGTGGCCTGGTTCCTCCCGCCGTCCCCGGGCCGCTACGCCTTCGAGGCGACGGTGACGAGCGCGGGCGTCCGCTCCCCGCCGGCGCGCGTCGAGGTCTTCGTCGCGCCCGCCGGGTCGGCGCTGCCGGCGGTGACCGCGACGGCGCCCGCCGTCGTCGCCGTGAACGTCCCGGCGGCGCTCGAGGCGACCGGGAGCGGCGGCGCGCTCGACTACGCCTGGCGGCAGGTGGCGGGCCCCGCGGCCGGCCTCACCTCGGCCGACCGCGCGTCGGCGAACGCGGTGCCGTTCGCGCCCGGCTTCTACGTCTTCGAGGTGGCCGTGAAGGACGCCGCCGGGGCCGAGAGCAGGCCCTACCGCGTGGCGTTCGAGGCGCGGGCCTCCGGCCGGACCCTCCCGCAGGCGCGGGCGACCGCGCCCGGCGGCGCCGAGGCCATGGTGGGGCAGCTCGTCTTCCTCGACGGGCGCGCCAGCACCGGCGCGACGCAGTACCGCTGGACGCAGGTCGGCGGGCCGTGGGTGGCGATCGCGGCGCAGCAGGCCGCGCTCACCACGTTCCGGCCGCTCGTGCCCGGGGCGTACGCGTTCGAGCTCGAGGTGGGCGACGGGGCGGCGCGCGGCGCGCCGGCGCGGGTCGAGGTGAACGTGGTGGCGGCGCAGGAGGCTCCGTGATGCGTGTCTTCCGGTTCCTGGCCGCGGCGGCCCTGGCGGCGGCGGCTCCCCTCCTCGCGACGGCGGTCGACGCGCCGCACGAGAGCAACTGGGACTGCTCGAACTGCCACATGGGCCACAACGCCTTCGGCAGCCAGCTCACGAACGACGCCATCAACGCGAACCTCTGCGGGAGCTGCCACGTCCAGCACCCCGGCAAGTTCGGCTTCCCGTGGTCCGACGCGGACCAGGCGGTGCCGGGCGAGAAGGGCCGCTCCCACCGGTGGGACGCGACGGCCACGAACCTCGGCGCCACCCCGCCCACCGGCCCGATGGGCGACGCGTCCCGCCTCTCCGGCGGCAAGCTGCAGTGCTCGACGTGCCACGACCAGCACCAGGCCGACGCGCTCCTCGGCAGCCCCGCCGATCCCGCCAACGTCGGCTCCCAGCACACGTCCTACGTCGTGGACGTGCCGCAGAACCCGACCACCGGCGGCACGGGGCGCACCCTGACGCTGGTCGGGCCCGTGGGCGCCGCGGCTGCGGCCAAGGGCTACCTCGTGGAGATCGTCGCCGGCGGCTCCGGCACGACGGCGACGTTCAGGCTGTCCAACGACAACGGCAAGAGCTGGTTCGGCTGCAGCGCGCCGACGACCTACACGCCCTACGTCACGTACGCCGCGAACCCGTGCCAGGCCGGTCCGACCGTGCCGCTCAACGACGGCGGGAACGTCACGGTCGCCTTCGAGGACGCGGGCGCCTTCGTCGCGGGCGACCGGTGGGGCTTCTACGTCTCCTATCCGTACCTGCGCGTCGCCAACAAGGACGGCGAGATGTGCACGACCTGCCACCAGGATCGCCACATGTACTGGCAGGACGTGGAAGGCGGCAACGCGAACGGCGTGTCGGGCGGCCTGAAGACGGTCTCCCTCGGCAACACGGTGTTCAGCCACCCGGTCGGGCAGGCGCTCCGCGTCCCGCCCGCCGGCGGCGTCCTCGACGCCGACGGCACCGCGCAGTCGGCGGGCGACGGCATCGCCACGAACGACCTCGTCCTCGGCTCCGGCGGCAAGGTGACCTGCCTCACTTGCCACCACCCGCACAACGCCGACTCGAACTCGCTCACCGAGGATCCGCGGTAGGCTCCCGGTCCACGATGGCCCGGATCGTCGCCCCCGCGCTCGCCGCGGCGCTCGCGCTCGCGTGCGCGCCGCGCCCCCGCACCGCCCCCGAGGCCCCCGCGGCGAGGGCGCTCTTCACGCCGTACCCGGCCGCCGAGGTCGCCGGCGTGAAGGATCCCCACGACTACCGGGGCAAGCCGCTCTGCCAGCGCTGCCACGCGCTCGACGGGAAGCTCGCGGCCGACCCGAACGCCCTCTGCGCGGAGTGCCACAGCTTCCGGCACGGGAACCACCCCGTCGCCGTGATCCAGAAGAAGCCCGCGCCCGGCCTCCCGCTCCTGGCGGACGGACGGGTGGCGTGCCACACGTGCCACGACCCGCACCAGAAGCGGAGCGTGCTCCGCAAGCCGTTCAACGAGCTGTGCAGGACCTGCCACGGCCGGCACTGACGGCCCCCCTCACCCGGCCTCTCCCCCCACGCGTGGCTGATGGTTCGTCACACGTACGGCGGCCGGTTTCCGCGACCCCGCAGCTCCAGGGCGCGCTGGGTGCCGTCGCAACGAGAGTGAAGTGATCACGCGGATGAGACCGTGGGGGCCGCCGCCGACTGCGGCGTGAAACCACCACCCGCTGGCGCGGGGCCTGTCGCACGAAACGGCAGGCTCTGCTCCGGCGTCGAGGGCCGGCGCGCGTAGCGGTCCATCACCGCGTTTCCGAAGGCCTTCCGGGCCGAGAGAAGATTATGCGGCCTGCATGTAAGTCGGACGTTGTCGATCGTGGACGCCCCGCCCAGCGCGAGGGGCTCGATGTGATCGTACTCCAGGCGCCGGCGGCAGCCGCAGCGCTCGCCGGACTCGAACCGCCACTCGCACTGCCCGCCGGCGCGGCGCCACACCTCCCGCTTCACCTCGGCAGGGATGGTGTCGCTGCGGGACGGCCGGCGGCCCTTCCGAGGCTTCTCGACGAGACCCTGGCGCTTCGCGTGCTGGGCGAGGACGAGGTCGAGGCCGCGCTCGAGGATCTCCGCCGCGCTGCCTCCCGGGCAGGCATGCCCGAGCGCGTCCTTGGCCGCCTCGAGCTTCTCGAGGAAGCGGCGGGAGACGGTGACGTGCATGCGGGCGAGCTCGGCGTCGAGCATCTCCACGGACTCACGGGGTGGCGGAGCCGGCGGAGGCGGCACGGGGGCAGCGACCGCGATGGGCGCGGGCGGTTCATCCAGGTGAACTGCCACCGGTTCATCCGTGTGCACCCGAAGCGCCGGCGACTCGGGCGAGGCTGCCGAGAGCGCGGCCTGGGCCGTGGCCGCTCGGAGCGCCGAGGCGGCCGGGCGGATCGCGGTAATGACCTCTCGGGTGGGCATCACCTCGGTCGGCCGGAGGGACGCGGCGACCGCCTCCGCCTCGCGGCGCGACAGCCCGAAGAACCGGGGCAGCACCTGCGCGCGGTTCTCGGGCGTGAGCACCCTCGCGAGCTCGTTCACGGTGGACAGGCACAGCTCACCCGCGCGCAGCGCCGCCTCGACCTCGGGGAACGCCTGGATGAGCTCGGCCGCGGTCTTCCGGTTCTGGGCGGCGCCCTTCGAGAGCTTGAGCTCGCGGTGGAGGTAGTAGAAAAGCGAGGTGTGGCCCAGCTCGCGCCAGAGCTTCTGCCGATCGAAGTCGGCGAGCGCGAGCAGGAAATCGGCCATGGCGCCCTGCTCCTCGCGGAGGAGGCGGACGAGGTGGTTCGTGAGCTCGCGTGCGGTGGACATGCACGGAGTGTCTCATGCCGATTTCGGCCCTCACCGAGCGCACCAGGAAAGCGCTAGGCGCGATGAAGGCGCAGGGGTGCCGCGACCCCTCCCGCGCGGCCCTGACGCCGCCGGGTGGCTCGCGAGCGCTCCGAGGCGCGTGTTCTCGTGCCGCTCGCGCCGCGGGAGGCGAGATGCACAAGAACCGCGTCAACCGATTTGCGATGATTTGCGATGGGCAAATGGGTTGCTCGTCGGCAGAAGCTCACGATTCGCTCTGAGTGAACTGCTCTCGCCGCCACCCGGGGTGCCGCGCGCGAGCCGAGCCGGCCCTGGTGCGCCGTCTCGCCTTCGAGCTTCTTGGAAGCCGGTCGCGCGGCGACGGTTTCGGTCCTCGGTGGCGGTCCGGGCCGCCCCTCGCCAGGGTGAGGGGGCGGTCGCCGCTACCGGGCGAGGAGGAGGGCGAGGTTGCGCTGGTAGCGCGGGTTCTCGGGCTGGAGCCGGAGCGCCTCCCGGACGTGCTGGACCGCGAGGTCGCGGCGCCCGAGGCCCTCCCAGGCGGCGCCGAGCGCGTCGTGCACGTCCGGCAGCGCGGGGTTGAGCGAGAGGGCACGCTCGTAGGCGGCCACCGCCTCCGCGTGACGCCCGTTCGCGGCGAGGGCGAGCCCGAGGATCCCGTGCGCCTCGGCGACCGACGGCAGCGCGCGCACGCCCGCCTCGGCGGCGGCGAGCGCCTCGTCCGCGCGTCCGGCCGAGACCAGGGCGGACGCGAGGTTCAGGCGCGGCTCGGCGCGCTCGGGGGCGAGCGCGATCGCCCGCTCGAGGGCGGCGACGGCGGGACCGGGCCGGCCCGCGACGATGAGCGCGGTGCCGAGCGCCTCGTGGGCGGACGCGCTCGAGGGCGCCTTCGCGACCGCGTCGGTCCAGAGCGTCACGTCGTCCCGCCACACGGCGTTGTGCGCGAGGGTCGCGGAGGTGGCGGCGAGGAGGACGGCCGCGGCGGCGCCCGCCGCCGCGAGGCGGACGGCGAGGCCTCGTGCCCACGCGCGCGCGCGCCAGGCCTCGAGCGCGCTCGCGAGCACGAGCGCCGCGCCGGCGGAGGGCAGGTACGCGTACCGCTCGGCGCCGGCGTTGTCCCCGAGCAGCGGCACGTACAGCGCCGGCAGCAGCGGGAGGACGAGCAGCGCGCTCCCCAGCACGGCGCCGGCGCGGCGCCGCAGGCTCCACACCACGGTCGCGAGGACGGCGATCGCGGCGAGGGCGGCGAGCGCGCGCGGATCGAGGAGGCGCGGCACGAGCTCGAGGTCGTGGAGCGCGCCCAGGCGCAGCGGCGCGACGAGCGCCTTCAGATACCCGGCGAACAGGACGAGGGCGGTGGCGGCGCCGTCCTCGAGCCCGAGCTGGAGGCCGCTCCGGGAGGCGCGCATGAGCCCGCCGAGCGCGTTCGCGCGCAGCGCCAGGTACGCGAGGACCGCGGCGCACAGCGCGGCGAGCCGCAGGACGGCCTCGCGGCGGCGCGCCGGGTCGCGGTGGGCCCCCCGCAGCGCGAGCGCGACCGCGACCACGGGGAGCAGCATGATCGCCGGCTCCTTCGAGAGGAGGGCGAGGAAGAACGCCACGGGCGCGGCGACGAGCGGGACGATCCGGCGCGGGCCCTCGGAGGTCGCCCACAGGAACGCCACGAGGAAGAGGAGCGAGTACGAGAGGTCGACGACGCCGGCGATCCAGGCCACGGCCTGCGCGTGGATCGGGTGGACCGCGAAGAGCAGCGCCGCGACGAGCGGGCCCCACGCGATCGCCGCCGGGCGGGCCTCGCCCGGGCCGGGCGCCTCCGCGCCGCCGGCGCGCGAGGAAGCGGGCGCCGACCAGCGCAGCAGGACGAGGTATACGCACGCCGCCACGGCCGCATGGGCGGCGAGGTTCACGAGGTGGAAGGCCCATGGCCGCGGCCCGGCCACCGCGTACGTCGCCGCGTAGACGACGTGCATCACCGGCCGGTAGTAGCTCGACGCGAGGCGGGGGTCGAAGGCCGCCATGTCGTGGGTGAACGCCTCCAGGACCCGGCCCGGCTCGCGGACCCAGCGGTTCAGCAGGACGTTCGCGCCGTCGTCCCACACGAAGCCGTTGAGGAGCACGTTCCAGCTCGCCGCGAGCGCGACGAGCGCCACGAGGAGCGCGCCGCCGGCGGCCGAGAAGCCGCGCGCCGGCCGCGCGGCGGCGGCCGGCGTCGGGGGCGGGGAGGGGTCGGCGGACGGGGTCGCGATCATGGCTGCCGGCTATCCGCGCATCATACCGTGGCGGGCGTGAGCCCCGAGCGGCACCCCGGGATCACCGCGGCGGCGGTGACTCGATCGCCGCCAGGACGGCGGCCGCGTCGGCGTGGCCCGGAGAGAGCCGCAGCGCCTCGGCGGCCTCGGCGCGCGCCTCGGCCGCCCGCCCGCCGCGGCGGTGGACCGCGGCGAGGGTCGCGTGCGCGTCGGCGCTCCCCGGGAGGAGGCGCAGCGCGGCGAGCGCGTCGCCGAGCGCGTCGGCGTCGCGGCCGGCCTCCGCGCGGAGGAGCGCGCGGTTCATGAGGGCGAGGCCGGAGCCGGGCTCGAGGGCGAGCGCCTCGTCGAGCAGCGCGAGGGCGGCGGCGCGGTCGCCCTCGGCCTCGGAGAGGAGCGCGAGGTGGACGCGCGCGGCCGTGAGCCGGGGGTCGGCCGCCAGCGCGTAGCGGTACGCGTGGCGCGCCTCGCCGGGCTGGCCGAGACGCTTCAGGACGTCGCCCAGGGCCAACGGGACCTTCGGGTCGGCGCAGCCCGACGCGATGGCGTTCCGGTACCACGTCGCGGCGCCCTCCAAATCCCCGCGCTCCTCCGCGATGCGGCCGAGGTGGGCGCGCGCCAGCGCCTCGGCCGGATCGAGGACCAGGGCCTGGCGGAGGAGGCGCTCCGCGTCGTCGAGCCGGCCGCGGCGCACCAGCTCCTTGCCGGCGTTCACGAGGGCGCGGCTGCGGCCGGGGCCCGCGGCAGCGGGGTCGGCGAAGAGCCGGACGGGATCGCGCCAGACCTCGTTGCGGGCGTGTGTCGCGAGCGCGAGGACCGCGGCGAGCGCCGCCGCCGCCCACGCGCCGGCCGGGCGGCCCGCCAGGCGGAGCGAGGCCAGCCCCCAGCCGGCGAGGAGGAAGAGGCCGAGCGCCGCGAAGTAGAGCCGCTGCTCGAAGACGAGGTCGATGGGGAGCACCGACTGCTCGACGGCGAGGGCGGCGAGGAACCAGGCCACGGCGAGCGTCGCGAGCGGCGCGCGCCGGCGGAGCGCGATCGCGGCCGCGGCGAGGGCCGCGAGGCCGAGGAGCGCCGCGAGCGTCGTGGGCGGAGAGAGCAGCCCGGTGGACGCGGGCCAGGCGTAGTCCACGTGCAGCCGGGACGGCAGGGGGAGGGCGAGGAGCGACAGGTAGTGCCACAGCACGCGCGGCTGGGTGAGCAGGCGGTCGGCGACCGGGATCGCGTAGTCGGCGCGCGGCGTGTGGAGGTCGGGCCAGTAGCTCCACGCGACGTACGCCGCGCCGGCGACGGCCGCGGCGGCGACCGCGCTCGCCGCGGTGAGCGCGCTCCAGCCGAGCGGCCGCCCGCGCACGCTCGCGACCGGGTCGAGCCCGGCGGACCACTCGACGGCGAGGACGAGCGCCGGCAGGGCCGCGTAGCCCTCCTTGCAGGACACGGCGAGCCACCAGAGGAGCAGCGCCCCGAACGCGGGCGCCGCCCGCAGCCCGCCGCGGTCGCGGGCCCTGAGCCAGAGCCAGAGCGCGCCCAGGGCGAAGAGCGCGCCGAGCGACGCCATCCGCTGGATGACGTAGGTCACCGCCATCGTCTGGACGGGGTGGACCGCGAAGAGGAGGGCGGCGATCGACGCGGCGGCGCGCCGCCGCGGCTCGTCGCCGATCCCGAGCCGCCGCAGCAGCGCGAGGCCGACGCCGAGGAACGCCAGCGCCACGGCCGCGTGGATGGCGAGGTTCACCACGTGGTAGCCCGCCGGCTCGAGGCCGTGGACGGCGTGGTTCGCGGCGAAGGTGACGAAGGGGAGCCAGCGGTGGAGCGGGAAGCCAGCCGCGGCGGGCGCGAGCGCGGAGGGGGAGAGCGACTCGGCGTGCAGCTCCCTGCGCTCGAGGAGGTGCTGGTCGTCGAAGACGAGCGGGACGTCGAAGGTGTTCGCGTAGGCCGCGACCGCGGCGAGGACGACGGCGGCGAGCGGCAGGGCGGCGCGGGCGCTCTCGGCCCAGGGGCGCGCCTCGCGGCGGGTGGGGTCGTTCATGAGGGCGGACGGGGCGCCGCGGCGGCGGCAGCCGCATCTTCGCACGAAAGAAAAAGGACGGGGACCTCGCGGTCCCCGTCCCTTTCGTCAGGCTACGACTTCGTTACCGGTTCTTGTGGCAGATGGCGCAGAAGTCCGTCGCGCTCGCCCAGCCGGCGGTGTCGCCCGAGTTGCCGTCGCCGTAGAGGAGCTTGCGGCCCTGGATCGTGCGGCTGCTGGGACCGTGCACGCTGTGGCAGGTCGCGCACTCGACCGTGCCCTGGTTCGTCGCGGAGTACGTGAAGCGGCCGATGACGACGGTCGAGGCGAGGGCGGCGGAGGTGTTGCCGCCGATGATGACCTCGTTGCCGATCGGGTGGTCGTTACGCAGGTCGAACCCGACGTTCTTCACGCCGGTGAGGTTCGCCTTCAGGCCCGTGGTGGCCGTGGTGCCGTCGGCGTGGCAGGCGAGGCAGGTCTGCGACTCGGCGACGTTGACCGACGCGACCTTGTAGTCGTTGTTCGAGTAGTACTCGAACGTCCCGCCCGACGCCTCGTTCGTCGCCCAGAGGGCCGTGTTCGCCCAGGTCTTCGCGGCGTGCGGCACGTGGCAGTACTGGCAGCGAGACGCCAGGGCCATGCCGTACGTCGTCGAGTCGTTGAAGTCGTGCGCCGAGTTGTCGACGATCGCGTAGCTCGTCGAGGCGAACGCCGCGATCGCGAGCGCAACCAGAATCTTCTTCATAGTGACGGTTCCCTTCCCTTTCGGTTTGATGGCTCCCCGTCGCGGGGCGCCGCTACGACACTGCTAACGACGTGCCGGCCTGCTGAGTGCTAACCGCCCGGATTCAGAGGGGTAAGGGCTGCACCTAGCTGGGTGAGATGCCCCACGGCCTGCGGAATATGACACCCTCCGTGTACGTCGGTGTGGTGAAGCGGTCAATTTCTCGGCCGCGGCGCCGCGCTCGAGGACGCCGGCGCCGCGTAGCTGTCCGCGGCCTTCGTGTTGACGAGCTCGAACTGGTGCACCGCGTGGAGCAGGTCCGCGACGTAGATCGTGTTCTTCGAGTCGATGACGATGGCGCTCGGCGCGCGGATCACGGGCGCCCCGAACAGCATGAGCGGCTTGGCGTCGGGGTTCAGGATGTGGACGCCCTGCACCGCGTCCGCCACGTACACGTTGTCGAAGGTGTCGAACGCGAGCGAGTGGATCTTGTCGAACTGGCCCGGGAACCCCGACCCGACGGCGCCGTAGAACCGCATCAGGGCGCCCGCCGGGTCGAACACCTGCACGCGGAAGTTGAGCATGTCCACGACGTGCAGCTCGCCGGTGCGGGACACGGTCACCGACCGGGGGAAGCTGAAGAACCCCGGCTCCGCCGCGCGGTGCCCGCCGATCGTCCGGAGGTGCTTCCCCGCGAGCGAGAACACCTCGACCGAGTGACGCCCCTCGTGCTTCGAGGCGTCGTTCACGACGTACAGCACCTGGCCGCTTGCGGTCGACGGCGATCCCGGTGGGCTCGCTGAGCTGCTCCCGCCCGAACTTGCGGAGCAGGCTCCCGTCGGGCGCGTAGACGAAGATCGCGCCCCCGTCCTTGTCGCTCACGTAGAGGGCCCCGGTCGCGTCCACGGCGACGCCGATCGGCCGGGCCAGCGTGTTCCGGCCGCCCGTGCCGATCGCCGAGAACGTGCCCTTCTCGAGGTTCACGAGGACGACACGCGCCCGGTGCGGCACGGCGACGTAGAGCGTCTTCTCGTCCGGCGAGAGCGCGAGCCCCGTGGGAGCGGCGAGCGCGTTGCTCGAGTCGTGGGGGACGAGGGCCTTCCAGATCTTGCGCCAGGTGCTCTGGTTGAGGTCGTCCTCCGTCTGCATCGACCGGATCCACTTGATCCGCGGCTTGTCCGGGGGCGGCGGGAAGAAGACGTCCGGGCGCTTCGCCGTCGCGCAGGCGGAGGCGAGGAAGGCGAGGGCCAGGGCCAGGGCGGCGCGGCGGGCGGGGTGGGCGAAGGCGTGAGGCATCGATGGCTCCAGGGGAATCCCCCTCCAGGGATCAGTAGGACGAGTTCACGAAGTGACGCGCCTCGGCCTGCGGCGGCGCCGACGGGCGGTGCGTCACGCCGTGGCAGCTCAGCGCGCAGGTGCCGTGGCCCGCGCCGAGGGTCTCGTAGGTGGCGGGACCGCTCTCGCCGCGCGAGACGATCGCGAGGTCGAAGGAGACGAGGTGGGCGTTGTTCCGCTCGTTGCCGGCGTCGCGCGAGACGCCGTGCGCCGCGTGGCAGGCGGAGCACGGGGTCGACTGCTCGACGACGTGGGCCCGGTGGGACGGGAACGCCGAGCGCTCGGAGAGCAGCACCTCGCGCTCGTGGCACTTGTAGCAGAGCGCGTAGGAGGCGGCGCTCTCGGCGGTGAGATCGCCGGTCAGGTACTGGCGCTCGAGCAGCGGCGCGTACTGGGAGCCGTGGGGCCCGCGCGCGCCCTCGCCGCCCGCGCCGGGACCCGTGTCCGACGCGTGGCAGTCCGTGCAGTAGACGAGCGACGTCGCGTTCAGGGGGGCCTTGAGGCTCGGCACGTTCACGTTCCTCCCGGGGACCGCGACCGGGTGGGACGAGGCCGCGTCGCGCGCGAACACGAGCCGCAGGTTCGCGTCCTGCTGCGCGCGCCGGACCCTTCCCAGCCCGAGCTGGGAGGCCTGGGGCTTGTTGGCGCTGTCGCCGTGGCACTTGAAGCAGACCTCGTACTCGTACCGGACGACGTTCACGCGCTGGCCGTTCAGGTCGATGCCCCACACGCCGGCGAGCGGGCCGGGCGCGTCCGGCGCCCGCGCCGTCCGCGGGTTCGAGGAGTGCGGGTCGTGGCAGTCCATGCAGGTGACGTGGCGGAGCGCGCCCGGCGCGGCCTCGGGCACCCGGCGCGAGTCCGGCGCGTCCGGCCCCTCGCCGGCGTCGTGGCGCCCCCGGTTCGGCGTGACGTGCGCCGAGGCCTTGGCGAGATCGGTGGAGATGAGCCGCTGCGTCGTGCTGCCGTGGCAGGTGAGGCAGAGGTCGTCCTCGGGGAGGTCCTCCTTCACGAGCCGGCCTCGCACGTCGGCGCCGTGCGAGACGTGGCAGGACGCGCAGCCGAGGCCCGTGGGCGTGGCGGCGCTCCTGCGCATCTTGGAGACGACGGCCTCGGCGCCCTTGGCGGACCCCGGCGCGGAGATGTGCGTGGCGCCGGAGGCGCTGACCCCGGCGGAGTGGCAGGAGCGGCAGAGCGCCGACCGCGCCGACGGCTTGACCAGGAACTTGCCGACCTCCGGGTCGCGCCACTCGTCGTGGGGATCGTGGCAGGAGGTGCACTGCACCAGCCCGGACGGATCCAGCCGGACGGCGTCGCCCCTCGCGGGCACGTGCACCTTCCCCGACGCGGGGGTGTTCATCGAGATCGGGTGGCTCCGCCGCAGGTCGGTCCCGAGGTTCGAGCGCCGGCCGGGCGCGAGCGCCTTCTTGCCCCCCCGCATCTGGATGGTGCCGTTGCGCGTGTGGCCCACGGCGATCGTCCCGTCGTGGCACGACAGGCAGATCCGGCTCGACCCCGTCGGCGGTGCGGCGCGCGACGTGGCGGTGGTGCTCTCGTACGGCCGGTGCTCGGCCCTCGTCTCGGGCCGGTTCGAGAGCGTCTCCGCGGACCCCCGGTGGGAGATGTGGCAGAAGATGCAGGGGTCGGTCTCGGTCTCGGCGCGGTACTCGCCGGGCCCGCGGGCGGAGAGATCGTGCTTGGATCCGGCCAGGGTCCCCGCCGCTGCGTCGAACGCGAAGAAGAGGAGGGCGATCGCGATCGGTCGCTTCATGGGGCGCCTCCGAGCAGCTCGTAGATCTCGGCCCGCCGGTTCACGCTGTCCGCGACGACGAGGCGGCCGCCGCGCGTCGAGAGGCCCGCGGGGTGCGCGAGCTGGCCTGGCTCCGCTCCGGGCTCGCCGAGAAGGTACTCCAGGTCGCCGCCCGGGCGGAACACCAGGACGACGTCGCGCTGGGCGTCGGTCACGTAGACGCGACCGGCCTCGTCCACGTGCACGCCCTTCGGGCGGGCGAGGCCGGCGCCGCGCTCTCCGGGGGAGCCGAACGCGCCCAGCCAGCGGCCGTCGGCGGCGAGGTGGACGACGCGGAAGTTGAGCGCGTCCACGACGTACAGCGAGCCGTCGGGGGCCGCGGCCACGTCGCTCGGGAAGTTGAACTCCGAGTCGCCGCCGCCGCGGGCGCCGAGGCGCGCCAGGATCTCGCCCTCGGGCGAGAGGACCACCACGCGGTGGGCGGGGGGATCCGCGACCGAGATCCTGCCGCCGGCGACGGCGACGCCGGTCGGCCGCTCCAGCCCCTCGGGCCGCAGCACGCGGCAGCCCTGCGGCGTCCAGCGGACCACGGCGCCCTCGGCGGCGTCGGCCACCCAGACCGCGCCGTCGTCCGACAGGGCGACGCTCATCGGCGACGCCCACGGGTGGCTCGCGCAGCTCAGCTCGGCCGCGAACGTCCCGTCGCGCGCGTAGTCGAGGACGCCCGGCCGGTCCGGGTCGGCGAGCACGAACGAGCCGTCCGCGCGGACGGCGACGTCGAAGGGCCGGACCAGCGCGTCGGCCGCCGCGTCCTCGGAGCCCACCCCGGCGACGAAGCGCAGGGCCTTCTTCCACCAGCTCGTGCCCGCCGGGCGGCGGGCCAGCGTCGCCGCGCCGACGCGCCGCGCGCGCGGGGCCGCCGGCGGCCGCGGCCAGACCGCGCCCGCGTCGACGGCCGCCGGCGCTTCCGGCGCCGCCGCGCCGCGCGTGCGCGAACGCGCACGCGGCGGCGAGGGCGGCGAGGAGCTGCATGCGGGGCGGGCCCATCGCGCGCCCTACCAGGCCAGCGAGCGGTGCACGCTGAACATGACGAGGTTCGACGTGTCCCATCCCCCCGCCGTCTCGGTCCGGCCGACGCGGTCCTCGAGCGTGAACCCGAGCGCGCCGAACCGGTAGGAGAGGGACGCGGACGCGCCCACCTCGTGGAGCACCGGCCTGCCCGGGATGTCGGAGCGCGCGAGGCGGAAGCGGAGGCCGCTGCCGAGGCCCGGGTAGATCTTGAAGACGCCGCCGACCGACACGTCCACCTGGGTGGAGTCGAAGGGGGCGGGGAGGATGAGGCCGTCGCTCGTGAACTGCTGCTGGGTCGCGCCGAGCGTCCCCTGGGAGAAATTGGCGCGGGCGTCGAGCGAGGTCCGCGGCATGGAGAGGGATCCCGACGCCTCGATCGAGCGGCCGGCGCCGTCGCCGGTCACGGGGCTGTGGGTCCGGAACGAGCTCGCGTGCACGTTCGCGTTGTAGCGGGCCGTCGACGCCGGCCCGTTGAGCGTCATGCCCAGCTCCTGCGAGAACTGCCAGCCGATCGTCGCGAAGAGGTTCTGCCCGTAGCTCCCCGTCCAGCTGAACTGGAAGGCGTGGTCGCCGAACGGCCGGGAGATCCGGGCGCCGGCGGACCCGCCGAGGCCGCCTCCCCGATCGTTCTCCGTCTGGTACAGCGACACGCGCGGGCCCGCGTTGACCTCGAGCGTGGACTCCGGGCGGGCCCGGCGCCACCAGAGCGAGGCCCCGAGCGTCTCGCCGGTCGAGCGGAGCGGCTCGTCGTCGCCCGACCGCGCCTCCCCCGTGGACGCGCTCACGAGCCACCGCGTGAAGAACGCCGAGCTCGTCACGAAGTGGTCGCCCTCGTAGCTCAGGCTCTGGTGCGTGGCCTCGATCGTCGGGACGCCCGGGGACTCCGTCGTGGAGTGGCCGTACCCGTACGAGAAGTTGCGGCGGGTCCCGGCGCCTCCCGCGTTGATGAGGGCGGAGAACGAGGTGGCCCGCTGCTCGAACGTCCCGGCCACGAGCTCGTCGGGGAGGCTGAACGTGGAGCTCGACTGGAGCGAGAGGGTGTTCCCGCCGAGCGACCCGTGCGCGTTGAGCAGGATGCCGTGGCTCGTGTAGCTGTCCGTGTCCCAGGAGCCGTCGCGGAACTCGCCGGAGTAGCTCGCGTTCAGCTGGAACGCGGCGGTGCCGAACGAGAGGTTCGAGGTGAGGGTGTGGAACGTCTGCTCGCGCAGCGGCAGGCCGGCGATCTCGCTCTCCGAGGTGGTGACCATGTAGTCGGCGCTCAACGTCGGGAGCCCCTCGCCCTTGATGCCCAGCGAGCCTCCCGTGGAGGTCGCGACGCCGTGCCCGAAGGAGTCCGGGCTGGCGCTGGACGAGAAGTCGGTCTCGCCGCGCGACGCGAACCCGGAGAGGGAGACGGGGCTGACGGCGTTGGCGAGGAGCGACGCGCGCCCGCTGTACGAGAGGTTGTCCCGCGTCGAGGTCGCGCCCCCGGCGCTGTCGCTCGTGATGCGGCCCCAGGCCGCGCGCAGGGCGTAGTCGAAGACGTCGCGGGACACGATGGCGCCGCGGGCGTCGAGGCGCAGGTCGAGGTCGAGGCGAGGCATCGTGACCTCGCCGCCCGCCGGCGGACCAGCCGTCGTACCGCGAGTACTGCAGCCCGGCGTCTGCCGTCAGGCTCAGCGCCGCCGCCGCCGCCGGCGCCGCGGCGGCCGCGACCAGCAGGAGCGCTCTCGTGGCGTCGCGGATCCTCACCTGGCGCTCCCTCCGGCCATCACGGTGATGGGGACGTCCACGGCGTAGGCGGCCTCGCCGCCCGGGAACCGCCAGGACGCGGCGGCGGCCGCGAGGCAGGCGTCGAGCTCGTCGCCGCTGAGGTCCCCGCCCGAGGCGACCACCTTCGTGACCCGTCCCTGCGGCGAGACCGACACCTTGAGGAGGCCCTCGCCGCGCTGGGCGCGCCGGCGCTGCAGGTGCTCCCCGATGCAGGCCTCGATGGAGGGCTGCGCGGCGACGACGGCGTCGCGGAGCTGCCGCTTGCCGCTCTCGCCGGACTCGAGGCGCGGCGCCCCGCCGGTCTCGGGCGCCTCGGTGCGCGGCTTCGCCGTCTCGCGCAGCGCGGACACGACCACGTCCACGCCCGCGGCGCCGGGGCGCATCGTCACCCGCGTGGTGATGCGGCTCGCGTCGAGCGGCCCGGCGGTGGTCGCCCGCGCCCGGATCTCGGCCGCGCGGCGCTCGGCCTCCGCCACGAGGCTCGGGTCCTTGGCGCGCGCCCAGATGAGCAGCTCGCCCTGGCTCTTCGCCGCGAGCTTCGCGATGTTGTCGAGGGTCTCGCGGTCGAGCTCGGAGAGCTGCGTCGCCGGCGTCGGGAACATCACCACCGTGGCGGCGATGACGGCCTTCTCGACGGCCACCCCGGAGCTCGAGCCGCCGGACACCCCGGCCGGCGCGGCGCCCTCGGCGCGCTCCTGCACCACGGCCGTCGGGGCCTTCACGACCATGACGAAGGCGGGCTTGTCCTTGGGCGGCGCCGCGGCCCCCTCGGGCTTCGGCGGGGCCGCCACGGGCGTGACGCGCCCGGGCTCGAGGAGCTTCTCGATGAGCGAGAGGCGCTCCACGCGCGCGTCGAGGCGGCGGGCCCAGGCGTCCACGCGCGCGCTGCGGGTCCGGAGCTGGCGCTCGGCGGCGTCGACCCGCTCGCCGCGGGCGAGCAGGCGCGTCTCCATCGCGGCGAGCTGGCGGTTCCTGGCGGCGAGCGCCTGCTTGCGCACCTCGACCTGGGCGGCGCGCGGCATGTCGGTGCGGACCGAGGCCGCGAGGCGGGCCGCCTCCGCGCCCTCCTCCTGCTCGCGGGTGGCGGCGGCGCGCTCGCGCGCCGAGGCGGCGTCGAGGGCCGGCACGTAGCTCTTCTCCTGCGCCGCGAGGTTCCGCTCCTCGGCGGCGATCTGCGCGATGAGCGACTCGAGCTGGCGCTGCGGCTGGGACGGCGTGCGGACCACGGAGCGCCGCTCGCGCGCCTCGAGCTCCTGCTCCCGCGCCGTGAGCGCGCGCTCGCGCCCGTCGAGCCGAGCCGCCTCGGCCTTGGCGGCCTCCTCGCGCGCGTCGATCTGCTCTCCGGCGGCGCCCACGCGCCGCCCGCGGGCCGCGGCGAGCGCCTCCTGATCGCGGACCTGCGCCTCCGCGAGGTCCTCGAGGCTCGGGGCCGCGGCCTTCGCCCCGGTGGCCTCGACGGGCCGCGCGGGGGCGGCGGCGACGGCGGTGGGCGCCACGAACGGGCCGTGCTGGCTGCCGGCCGCGCCGAGCTGCTGCACCCCGGACAGCGGGACGCGGAGGCGGAACCGCGGCCGATCGTCGAGGAAGCGGGGGCCGGTGGCGGCCGCGATCTCCTCGGGCGTGGGGCCGGACTCGACCGGCTTCACCACGACCACCTTGCGCGCCCGCGGCTGCGCGAACGCGAGCGTCACGGCGACCCGGAAGGCCTCCTCGCCCGGGAAGTAGTTGCCTCCGACCGAGACGCCGACCGACCTGCCGTCGTACCACCGGAGGGCGGCGCCGAAGTTCTCGCCCCGCGGCCCGGTGAGCGCCTCGAGGGCGAGATCCACCCCGCCCGCGATGCCGAGCGACGCCGCGAGGCCGGCGGTCGGGCCCGCGTTCCGGAACGCGGCGACCTCCGCCTCGCCGCCGGCGAACGCCGCGAGGCGCAGCGGGCGCATCGACGCGGAGAGCGAGAGCCGGGCCCCGAGCACGCCCTCGTCGTTGATCCGGTCGAAGACGGCGCCGAGCGCCGCCGACGGGAACGCGCCCTCTCCCCGGAGCGCCTGCAGCTTCAGGGCCGCCCCGAAGAGCGCCCGCGACGGCCGCGGATCGCCGGGCTGGCCGGACTCGCGCAGGGTGAGGCCGAGGTCGAGGCGGTCGGAGAGCCCCCCCACGGCATAGAGCGGCAGCGGACCGTACTCGTCGCGCGCGCCGGGCCTGTGGTCGAACCGCAGCTCGGTCGCGAGCTGGCCGCCGCCCGCGCCGGAGGTCTCGCCGTCCGGGACGTCCACGATGCCGGTCTCGCCGCTGCGGGCGGGGAACGGCTGGGCGCTCGCGCGAGAGGCGACGAGGGCGAGGGCGATGGCGGCGGCGATCGCTCTCACGCGCCCCCCGCCCTGTCCGGCACGACGCGCTCCGTGCGCGCGCCCGGGGAGCGCCGCGTGAGGCCGAACTGCGTGAGCGTCCGCTCCACGCTGCGCACGCTGACGCGGTGTCCGAGGGCCGTGAGCTCGTCCGCGATGGACGCGGCGCTCCGCTCCGGGTGGCGCAGCCGCGTCGTCACGATGTAGCGCACCACCTCGAGCGGGCGTCGCCACGCGCTCCGCGGCCCGGGCGGGCGCGCGAGCAGCCCTTCGACCCCGCCCTCGCGGAACCGGCGCAGCTTCTCGTAGTAGGTGCTCCGGGAGCGGCCGTACTGCGCGAGGACGTCGTCGAGGGCGCGACCGCTCGTCTCGCCGTCGATCAGCATGACGAGATCGAGCGCCACGTCGTCGCTCGGAGGGACGGGCAGCACGCCGCCCGGACCCCTGATCTCGTGTGCCGACGTGCGCCTCACCGTCCCCTCGATCCGGCAGCTAGTTCGCGGTGCGGCGCGCGAGCGCGGCCTCGTCGATCGCGATCGACGCCTTCGCGCGCAGCTCGGCGAGGTGCGCCTCGACGGCGTCGGCCGCCTTCCGGCGGCGGACCTCGTCCTCCACGCTGGCGCGCACCGCGTCGAGCGGCCTCGGGTACCGGGCGCGGTTCTCCTCGTAGTGGCGCTTGATCTCGCGGCTCGTGGGGGGCTTCACCCCGGAGTGGATCCGGCCGAGGGCGAGCCCGCCGAGCGCGTTGCGCTCGAGCTCGGGCCGCTGGCCGGCGACCTCCGGGGCCTTGTCGAACCCGCGCTCGAGCGCGAACGCCTCGAGCAGCCGCTCGTCCACGACCGACATCGCGATCTGGACCTTCACGGCGGCGCGCGCCATGTGCCCGCCCTGCCCGCCGAGGGAGGCGATCCTCGGGTAGAGGTCTGCGTAGCGCACCGGCGCGCCGGCCACCGTGGCGACGGTGTGCTGGAGCTGCGCCGGGGTGGGCGCGGGGCCCGTCAGGCCGCCCAGGAACGCCTCGTCGATCTTCACGTTCGCCTTCGCCCGGAGCTGTTCCACGAGGTGCGAGCGCCCCGAGTCGAGCGTCTGCTTGTCGAACGCCTTCACGAGCGCGGGGCGGCGTGCCGTGAAGTCGGCCTCGCTCCCGAGCTCCTTCCGGAGGACGCGCGCGATCATCCAGCCCTTGTCGTCCGCGACGGGACCCACGATCCCGCCGGGCGCGGCGGCGAACAGGGCCGGCGCGAGCGGTCCGAGCTGCGCGCGCATCGTGAGCGGGGCGTCGGCCGCCTTCGGGTAGAGGCGCGAGATCACCGCGCCGGCCGCCTCCGCCTCGAGCTTCGCCCCCTTGTCGATGCGCTGCCGGGCGGCGCGGGCTTCCTGCTCGGTGCCGTACGCCAGGAGCTCGTAGGCGACGAAGTCCGCGGTCGAGTGGAACATCTCGCGGAGCGTGGCGTCGTCCGGGGTGCGGGCGGCCACGATGGACCGGACGAGCGAGGCCACCGCCGCGTCCCGCAGCTCGCGGTCGACGTGCGCCGCGATCGCCTTCGGATCGCCGAGCCCGAGGCGCCGCGCCTCCGCGGAGAGCAGCGCGTCGTTGACGAGGCTCTCGAGGGCCTGGGCCTCGCTCAGGGGCGGCTGCATCCGCGCGCCGAGCTCGACGCGGCGGGCGATCGCCGCCCGGGTGATGGTGGCCTGGTCGACGCGGGCGATGACGTCGTCGCCGCCCGAGGAGACCAGCGCGGCGACGAGAAGCGGGACGAAGCTCACTTGGACGTACCTCCGATGCCTTCGATGGATGGATCCGCGCCGCCGCCGGAGCCCGGGAGCCCACCCCCCGAGCCGGGAATGCCGCCGCCCGCGCCGGGCGAGCCGCCGGCTCCGGGCGACCCGGACCCGCCCGCGCCGCCTCCCGTCCCGCCGCCGGCGGCGCCCGCGCCGCTCGGGGTCGCGCGCCTCGCGCTCGTGTGGACGTCCCTCAGCTCGGGGCGCTTGCCGGTCTTGTCGCCGTGGCACCACGCACACGACTCCATGGCGATGCCGCCGTAGTAGAAGAAGTCCGGGTTGTCCGAGCCGTGGGGGTTGTGGCAGCTCGCGCAGGTGAAGTCCCGGCCCTGGCGCTTGGGGTCGTTGAGGTTGCCGCCGACCGGGTGGTTCTTGGCCATCGGCGAGACGTGCGAGCCGTCCTTCTGCCCGGGGTGGCAGGCGATGCACGCCGCGTTCACCGACGGTGCGACGAGCCCCCGGTTCCCGCCGCCGTGCGGGTCGTGGCAGCCGGCGCAGCCGTACCGCTCGAGCGCCGCGTGCTTCACCTTCCCGGTGTCCACCGGCTTGTGGCACTTGTAGCAGCCGTCCTTGCCCTCGCCGGCCTTGAGGCCGTTGCGGAACTGCGAGCCGTGCGGCGCGTGGCACTGGTCGCAGCCCTTCTCGAGCGGCTTGTGCACCGCCTTGCGGCCGGTGAGGTCGTCCTGGTGGCAGATGAAGCAGGTCTCGGCCGCGGTGGCCTTGACGAGGAGCTTCGGCTGGTCGGAGGCGTGCGGGTCGTGGCACACCGCGCAGTCGCCGACCACCACGGCGCCGTGCGGGAACTTGGCCTTGTCCTTCCGCTCGTGGCAGCCGTAGCAGAGGTCCACCACGTTCTTCTTCAGGAACTTGAGGTTGTCGGACGAGTGGCCGCCGTCGTGACAGCCGAGGCAGTCGACGCGCTTGAAGGCGGGGTGGACCACCTTCTTGGAGAGGTCGACGCGGAAGGTGGGGCCCGGGGTGCCGGGGCCTGTGGGCGCCTTCGCGTCGTGGCACTTGAGACACAGCGCCCCGGCGACGGTGCCCTTCAGGTTGTTCGGGAGCGGCCCGCCGTGGGAGTCGTGGCAGTCGGCGCAGCGCCCCTCGAGCACGGGCGCGTGCTTCACCGACTTGGTGATGACCGACTCGACCTCGTGGCACTCGAGGCAGACCTTCTCGCGCGGCAGCGAGATGAGCCCCGCGAAGTTGGACGAGTGCGCCGCGTGGCAGGAGAGGCAGCTCCCCTGGCGGACCACGGTGTGGACGGACTTCGTCTGGTCCTTCCGCGCGTGGCAGCCGTAGCAGAGATCCGGCTCCGCCTTCACGAGCATCCACTTCGAGGCGGTGCGCGACTTGCACTTCCCGGCCTGGCCCGTCACCGCCTTGTGACACGCGGAGCACGGGTTCTTGTTCATCGCGCCGTGGACGACGCGCCCCTGGGTGATCGGCGAGTGACAGCCGGTGCAGCGCTCCGCGGGAGCGGCCGAGGAGGGCCTGAGCGACATGCCCGGCGGGGGAGGCGGGAGCGGGATGCGCTTCATCCCGGGGGGAGGCGGGGGGAGCGGCACGTCGCCGGCGAGCGCCGGCGCGGACGCCGCGAGCACACACGCAGAGAGCGAGACGCAGAGCGTCGTCAGGCGCGACGTCCCGCGTTTCAACGACTCGGCAGATGTGTGCAAGCGACGGTTCTCGTTGGAGGAGTTGGGCACGCGAACGTCGCTCCCTGGACGGCGGACTCTGGCGGTCGCCTCGGCTGCAATCGAGGTGCCCAGAGGCCCCCGACGGGGACCTACATCGCGTTTAGTCCGGATATCTTTGGCGCCGGGCGAGCAGGCGGGCGTTACGGCCCATTTGTCGAATATTTCTGCGCTCATCTCCGCACATGCAGCCGTTTCGCCGCTCCCCTGCCAGCGGGTGAAAAGACGCAACCGTTGCGGCATTTGACCCGCTAGTGTCGCGAAATCTGGCGCCCTGGAACGGGCACGAACGTTGCTAAGTCCGCATCGGCTTTTGGAGAAAGGAGCGCCGGTGCTCGTCGCCGTCGGTCTCAACCAGAAGGGCGCCACCGTCTCGGATCGCGAATTGCTCGCGCTCTCCGCCGGCGAGATCGAGGCCGCCCTCGCGGGCTACTCCGCACTGGGGGGGATCGAAGAGGTCGCGGTGCTCTCGACGTGCTATCGCGTCGAGATCTTCGCCTCGACGACGTGCCCCGCCGCCGCGACGCTCGCGCTGCGCCAGACGCTGCTGGCCCGCGCCGGCCGCGACGTCCCACTCTTCGAGCTGCACGGCGAGGAGGCCTTCCGGCACCTCGTGCGCGTCGCCTCGAGCCTCGAGTCCGCCATCGTCGGCGAGCCCCAGATCCTCGGGCAGGTGAAGGACGCCTTCCAGCGCGCCGCGGACGCGGGCGTCGCCGGACGGGAGCTCACCTCCGTCCTGAACCGCGTCCTCCAGATCGCGAAGCGCGTCCGCACCGAGACCGCCATCGGGCGCGCCGGCGTCTCGTGGGGCCACGCGGCCGCCGCGCTCGCCGAGAAGGTGCTCGGCCCGCTGAAGGGCCGGCGCGTCGCGGTGGTGGGGGCGGGGGAGATGGCGCGGCTCTCCGCGCAGCACCTCGCCCAGCAGGGCGCGACCATCGCGGTCCTGAACCGCACGCTCGCCCATGCCGAGGCGCTCGCGGCCGAGGTGGGCGGCACCGCCCACGCCCTCGAGGCGCTCGAGGCCGAGATCCTGCGCGCCGACGTCGTCGTCTCCGCGGCGCCCATCGCGCCCGCCGCCTTCCGCCCCGAGGCGATGGCCGCGGCCGCGAAGGCCCGCCGGCGCCCGCTCGTCATGGTGGACCTCGCCGTCCCGCGGGCGATCCCGGCGGAGACGGGCGCGGTCCGCGACGTCTACCTGTGCGACGTGGACGACCTCGACCGCGTGATGGCCGCCGCCCAGGACG
Source organism: uncultured delta proteobacterium (assembly GCA_963737085.1). GTDB lineage: Bacteria > Myxococcota > Myxococcia > Myxococcales > Anaeromyxobacteraceae > Anaeromyxobacter. The sequence goes on along the minus strand of CAVTRR010000007.1, from coordinate 203,907 downwards.
AGCGCGGCGCGGCCGCCGCGGACGCCGAGCGGATCATCGCGGCGGAGATCGCGCGGTGGGCTCGCGAGCAGGCCGAGCGCCGCGCGGCGCCGCTCATCAAGGAGATCCGCACGCGCGCGAGCGCCATCGCGCGCGAGGAGGTCGAGCGCACGCTCAGGCGGATCGGCGAGGATCCCGAGCTGGCGAAGCGGCTCGACGCCATGGCCGGCTCCATCGTCTCGAAGATCCTCCACCAGCCGAGCGCCCGGCTGCGCCAGGCCGTCGCCGACGGCGGCGCCGGGGAGGCGCTCCTCACCGCCGCGGCGCAGATCTTCGACCTCCGCTGCGACCCCACCCGCCCCACGAACCTGGCCTAGAGCCGACGCCGCAGGGGGTTCCCGGCGGCGCGCGTCCTTGAGATGATGGCGGACACCCTTCGCCCGGGGCCCCGAGCTGCATGAACCTCCTCGATCGCGCGTACCGGCGGCTGGATGCCAGCCTCAGGGCGCGCATCCTCCTCCCCACCGCGGTGCTCTTCGCCGTGACGCTCACCGCCATGGTGGCGGCGGCGGTGCACTTCTACGGCGAGGACATGGAGCGAGGCCGGCGCGAGCGCGCCGAGGTGTTCGCGGGGATGGTCGCCGGGGCGGTCTCGAACGTCATGCTGTCGGGCCACCCGAACGAGGTCCCGGCGCTCTTCGACACCCTCGTCGCCCACAGCTCCGACCTGCTCGCCGCCAGTCTCGTCTCGCCGTCGGGGCACATCTCGGCGTCCTCCTCGCCCGCGCTCCTCGGCGCGATGCCGTGGGGCAACCCCGGCAAGCTGATGAGGACCACCGTCGTCAGCGCGCCCGAGGGGCGGCGCGCCGAGTACGCCGTGCTCCAGCCCATCGCCAACGTCGAAGCCTGCGCGCGCTGCCACGAGCGCGAGGCGAAGGTGAACGGCTGGCTCGACCTGCGCTTCTCCCGCGCGCCGGTGCTGCAGGCCCAGGCGCAGCTCGCGCGCACCCTCGCGCTGTCCGCGGGCGCGGCGCTCGTCATCCTCCTCGGCATCGCCCTCTGGCTCCTCGGCCGCGAGGCGGTGACGCCGCTCCAGCGGCTCGTCGACGTCATGAGCCGCGCCGAGGCCGGGGACCTCACCGTCCGCGCCGACGAGGGACGCCCCGACGAGCTGGGCGTGGCGGCGCGCGGCTTCGACGCGACGCTCGCCGCGCTGCGGCGCAGCCAGAGCGAGCTCGAGGCGTTCTACCGCGAGCGCATGGTGAGGGCGGATCGCTTCGCCGCGGTCGGCGAGATCGCGACGGGCCTCGCCCACGAGATCAAGAACCCGCTCGCGGGCCTCTCGGGCGCGCTCGAGCTGCTCGCGGAGGACCTCCAGAGCGACCCGCACCACTCCGAGATGGTCGGCGAGATGACCCACCAGGTGCAGCGGCTCACCCAGACCATGGAGAGCCTCCTCAGCTACGCCCGCCCCGCCAAGGCGAAGCTGCGCGCCACCGACGTGAACGGCTCCATCGAGAAGGTGCTGTTCCTCGTCAACCAGCAGACGCGCGGCGGGTGCGTCGCGGTCCAGTCGCACCTCGACGAGCCCCTGCCGCCCGTCCTCGCCGACCCGTTCCAGCTCGAGCAGGTGTTCCTCAACATCTGCCTCAACGCCTGCCAGGCGATGGGGCAGGGGGGCGCGCTCACCGTGCGGTCCCGCTCGGGCGACGGCACGGTGGTGGTCGAGATCGAGGACACCGGCCCCGGCATCCCCCCCGACGTCCGCGCGCAGATCTTCAAGCCGTTCTTCACGACCAAGCGGCAGGGCAACGGCCTCGGGCTCGCCATCTCCGCGCGAATCATCGCGGAGCACGGCGGCCACATCGGGTATAGATGCCCGCCCGAGGGTGGCACCACCTTCACCGTGACCCTGCAGCAGGCGCGCTCCGGGCGCGCCACGGAGCACGCCGCATGACGTCTCCCGCTCGCGTCCTCGTCGTGGACGACGAGAAGCTCATCCGCTGGTCCGTCGCCGAGCGCCTGCAGCGCGACGGCTACGAGGTCCAGTCCGCCGAGTCCGGCGAGCAGGCGCTCGAGATGCTCTCCGCGGCGCCGCCCGACCTCATGCTGCTGGACGTGCGCCTCCCCGGCATCGACGGCGTCGAGACGCTGCAGCGCGCGCTCTCCCTGCACCCCGAGCTGGCCGTCCTCATGATGTCGGCGCACTCGACGGTGGACATCGCCGTGGACGCCATGAAGCACGGGGCGGTGGACTTCCTCGTGAAGCCCTTCCCGTTCCAGGCGCTCGACGCCGCCGTGGAGCGGGCCATCGCCACGGCCCGCACCCGCCGCCAGATCGCGACGCTCACCTCGGACCGCCGCCCCGTCGAGGCGGGCGACGCCCTGGTGGGCGCCTCGGCCGCGATGGAGCAGGTGCGGAACATGACCGGCCGGCTCGCGAGCAGCGAGACGACGACGGTGCTCATCGAGGGCGAGAGCGGCTCCGGCAAGGAGGTGGTGGCGCGCGCCATCCACTTCCAGAGCGCGCGCGCCGAGCGGCCTTTCCTTCAAGTCAACTGCGCGGCGCTGCCCGAGCACCTCCTCGAGTCCGAGCTGTTCGGCCACGAGCGCGGCGCCTTCACCGACGCCCACGTCCAGAAGCGCGGCCTCTTCGAGAGCGCCGAGGGCGGCTCGGTGATGCTCGACGAGATCGGCGACCTGCCGCCGGGCGGCCAGGCGAAGCTCCTGCGCCTCCTCGAGAACAAGACCTTCCGGCGCGTGGGCGGCGTGCAGGAGCTCCGCACCGACGTGCGCGTCATCGCGGCCACCAACGTGAACCTCGAGGAGCGGGTCTCGGAGGGGCGCTTCCGGGCGGACCTCTTCTTCCGCCTCAACGTGGTGCGGGTCGCGGTGCCGGCCCTGCGCGAGCACCTCGAGGACGTGCCCACCCTGTGCGCCCACTTCATCGCGCGCTTCAACCAGGAGCTGAAGCGGCAGGTCCGCGGCATCTCGGCGCCGGCGATGGAGATCCTGAAGGGCTACCACTGGCCCGGGAACGTCCGCGAGCTGCGGAACGTCATCGAGCGCGCGTTCATCCTGCACGCGGGCGCCGACGAGATCCGCCCCGAGCACCTCACGCCCGAGCTGCGCAAGGCGGCCCCGGCGAAGCGGAACGACAAGCTCGTCCCGCCGGTCTCGGAGGAGGGGCTCGTCCTCGACGACGTCGAGAAGAAGCTCATCAGCGAGGCGATGGAGCGGGCGAGCGGGAACCAGTCGAAGGCGGCGCGCCTCCTCGGCGTGTCGCGCGACACGCTCCGCTACCGCCTGAAGAAGCACGGGATGGCGTGATGGCGGGGCCGAGGCCCGGCCCGGCGGCGGTGGGAACGGTCGTCGCGTTCGCGTTCCTCGCCTGCCTGCGGAAGATCGACGGCCTCGACTACTGGACGCACCTCGCCTTCGGCCGGGCCTTCGTCTCGGCGCGGACCCTGCTCGTCGGGGAGCCCTTCGTCGAGCGCGGCGCGCTCCCGCACGTGCCCGAGACGACCTTCGCGCGGCTCTTCGACGCGGCGGTCTCGACCACGGAGTGGCCGTTCCAGCTCGGCGTCTACGCCGTCGAGCGGGTGGGCGGCCACGCCGCGGTGTCGCTCGCCGTCGCCGCGTGCGCGGCGCTCGCGGCGGCGCTGCTCGCGGGCGGGCTCCGGCGCGAGCAGGGCGCCGGCCGGGCGGCGCTCGGGGTGGCGTTCGCGGCGGCCGCCATCTACGTCGCGCGCTTCAGGTTCTCGCCGCGGCCGGAGGCGCCCGCCGCGGTGCTGCTCGCCCTCGCGCTCGTCCTGGCGCTCCGCTGGGTCGAGCGGCCGCGCTGGAGCCTCCTCCTCGGCCTGCTCGCGGTCCTGCTGGTGTGGCGGCCCCTGCACCCGACGTGGGTCCTCGGCGCCGCGCTCGCCGGCGCGGCGATCGCCGCCGGCCCCTGGCGCGAGTTCCTGCGCCGCCAGCCCCTCCCGCTCCGCCTCGCCGCGGCCGCGGCGGCGCTCCTCGCCGCGGTGCCCGCCGCGCGGTTCGGGGCGTTCGTCCTCCGGGAGCTGCGGGGCGGCATGCTCGCGGGCGTCACCGAGATGCAGCCGACGTGGCGGTTCCCGTCCCTCGCCTGGCCGTTCGCGGCGCTCGCGGCGGCCGGGCTCGCGCTCGCCTGGGGCGGCCGGGAGCGCCGCCCGGCGCGCCTCGCGGTGTGGGCCGTGGCGGTCGCGCTCGGGACCGTGGTGGTGCGCAACGTGGCGTTCGCCGCGCTCGCCTTCGTCCCCGCCGCGCTCGACGGCCTCGCGACCGCGCCGCGGCGCGCGCCGGGCGCCCCCGGCCGCGAGCGCGTCCTCGCCGGGGCCGCCGCGGCGGCGGTCCTCGCGCTCCTCGCGCTCGTGCTGCACGACCGCGACTACCGCTTCGGCGTGGGCCCCGACTGGCGGCAGTACCCGCGGGAGGCGGCGGAGTACGTGCGGGCGACGCCGCTCGAGGCGCCGGTGTTCAACTCCTGGGACTGGGGCGGCTACCTCGCCTGGGCGTGGAACGGCCGGCCGCGGACGTTCCTCGACGGGCGCCTCTTCGACCGGCGCACCCTCGACGAGCACGACGAGGTCGTCGGCCCGGCGCCGGAGGCGGCCCTGGCCCGGCGCGGCTTCCGGACGGTGCTGCTCCAGCCGCTCTACCGGAACAGCGGGCGGCTCGTGCCGGCGGTGACCTGGTTCCTCCGCAGCCCGGACTGGCGGCTCGTGCAGGCGCGCGACGGGCTCGTGTTCGCCCGCCTGCCGCTGCCCCCGGGCGCCGCGGAGGTCCCGGCCGCCGACGCCTGGCAGGCGGTGCTGCGCTTCGCCGACGTGGTGAAGGACCAGAACGACCCGCCGCGGCACGCCGACTACAGCCGCGCCATCGCGCTCCTCGAGCTGGGCGACCTGCGCGGCGCTCGCGCCGCGCTCGCCGAGGCCCGCGCCGCCGCGCCCGAGCTGGCTCAGGCCTACGCGGGCGTCGCCTGGGTGATCGGAAGCGCGCCGTGACGCCCGCCGCCGGCGCTCCCACCCCCCGGCCTGCTGCGTCGTCGTGGCTCCGGCGCGCGCTGCCCCCGGCGGCGATCGCGGCCCTCGCGCTCGTCGCGTACGGGGGCGCCCTCGGGGGCGACTTCGTCTTCGACTCCGTGGGCATCGTGCGCGACAACGCGCTCCTGCGCAGCCTCGGGACGTTCTTCCACGACCCGGCGCGCATCCTCTGGGACAACCGCTGGTTCGGCTACCTCACCTTCGCGCTGAACCGCGCCGCCGGCGGCGTGGACGTCGCCGGGTACCACGCCGTGAACGTGGCGATCCACGTGGCGAGCGCGCTCCTCGTCTTCGCGCTCGTCGTGGTGACGTTCGCGACGCCGCGGCTGCGGGCCTCGAGCGTCGCGCCCTGGTCCCGGGAGATCGGCTTCGTCGCGGGGGCGCTGTTCGCCTGCCACCCCATCCAGACGCAGGCGGTCACCTACATCGTCCAGCGCTTCACCTCGCTCGCGACCCTCCTCTACCTGCTCGCCGTCGTGCAGTACGCGGCGTGGCGCGTGTGGCGGGCGGACGGAGGGCGCTCCGCGCGGCGCGACGCCGCGTCATGGGCGGGCATCCTCGCGGCCGCGGCGCTCGCCATGAGGACGAAGGAGATCGCGTTCACGCTGCCCTTCGCGGCCGCCGCGTGGGAGGCGATCTTCATGGAGGGGCCCTGGCGGCTGCGCGCGCGGTCGCTCGCGCCCCTCCTCGCGACGCTGCCCCTCGTCCCGCTCGCCCGCCTCGGCACCGCCGCCGCGCCGCTCGACGCCGTCGTCTCCGCGGCCGCGGAGGCGACCCGGGTGCAGACGGCGATCTCCCGGGCCGACTACCTCGCGACCCAGCTCCCCGTCGTCGCGACGTACCTGCGGCTCGTGGTGCTGCCCATCGGCCAGAACGTCGACCACGACGTGCCCATCCGCCACACGTTCCTCGCGCCCGACGTCCTGGCGTCCGGCGCGCTGCTCCTCGCGCTCGCCGCGCTGGCCGCTTTCTCGTTGTGGCGCACCTCGCGGGCGGCGCGGCCGGCCGACCCGGCGTGGCGGCTCCCGGCCTTCGGGATCGTCTGGTTCTTCGTCACGATCTCGGTCGAGTCGAGCGTCATCCCCATCGTGGATCCGATGTTCGAGCACCGCGCGTACCTGCCGCTCGCGGGGCTCCTCGCCGGCGTCGCCGCCGCGGCGGCGCTCCTCCTCCGGGCGCGGGCCGGCGGCCGCCGGGCGCTCGTCGTCGCGGGCGCGCTCGTCGCGCTCGCGCTCGCCCTCGCCGCCCACGCCCGCAACCGCGTCTGGGAGGACGAGCTCGCGCTCTTCGGCGACGCCGCGCGCAAGTCGCCCGGCAAGGCGCGGCCGCACCTGAACCTCGGCGTCGCCCTCGCGAGGGCCGGGCGCCTGCCCGAGGCCGTGGAGGCGTTCGCCGCGGCCAATCGCGCCGACCCGTCGCAGGTGGACGTCTACGTGAACATGGGCGCGGCGCTGCGGGAGCTGGGGCGGCCCGAGGAGGCCGCGGGCTGGCTGCGCGAGGCGATCCGCGGGCGGCCCGACCTCCCGGAGCCCTGGTACAACCTCGGCTGCGTCCTCATGGACGCGCCGGACACCGCCCCCGAGGCGGTCGAGGCGTTCGAGCGGGCGATCGCGCTGCGCCCGTCGCACGCCGCGGCGTACGCGAACCTCGCGGCCACCCTCAACCGCCTGGGCCGCTTCGACGAGGCGATCGCGCGCCTCGAGCGCGCCGGCCCTGCGCTGGCGTCGAGCGCCGACGCCCGCTTCAACCTCGGCGTCGCGTACGCGATGGTGTCGAACCGCGCCGGCGCGCAGCGCGAGATCGACGCGCTGGCGCGGCTCGCCCCCGAGCGCGCGGCCCAGCTCGCCGCGTTCGTCGAGGAGCGGGCCCGCGCGCGGTGAGGCGCGGGGCCCGCGGCTGGCGGCAGGAACCGCTGGCCATGGCAGAAACCGCTCGCCCTGAGCCTGTCGAAGGGCGAGCGGTCACGCGGTCTCGGCTTTACGCCGCCGCGTCCTCCACGTCGACCGGCGCCCCGTCCGTCGGCCAGTCGATCTCGTGGGCCAGCTCGCGGAGGTGCTCCTTCAGCTTCTCCTTCGCGCGGATCTCGAGCTGCCGCGCGCGCTCGCGCGAGAAGCCGAAGTGCTCGCCCAGCTCCTTCAGCGTCATGGGCCGCTCGCTCATCACGCGCTGCTCGACGATGAAGCGCTCGCGCGGGTCGAGGTTCGAGAGCGCCGCGCCGACGCGGGTCGTCACCACCTGGCGCTCCTGCGCGTCGGACAGCTCCTCCGCCGGCGACGGCTCGTCCCCGACCACGAACTCCACGTGCGAGCTGCCCGCGTCGTCGCCCATCGGCGCGTCGAGGGAGAGGTCGCGCCCCTCGAGGCGCAGCTCCATCTCGCGCACCTCGCTCGGCTTCACGCGGAGCTTCTTCGCCACCTTGTTCGCGTCGCGGCCGTCGGAGTCGGAGCCGTGCTCGAGGGAGGTCTTGTCGAGCTCGCGGCGCGTGCGCGCGAGCGAGAAGAAGAGCTTGCGCTGCGCCTGCGTGGTCCCGAGCTTCACGAGCGACCAGGACTTGAGGATGTAGTTCTGGATGTACGCGCGAATCCACCACACGGCGTACGAGATGAGCCGGATGCCCTTGTCCGCGTCGAACTTCTGCACGGCCTTCATGAGGCCGATGTTCCCCTCCTGGATGAGGTCCGAGACCTTGAAGCCGTACGAGCGGTACTCGTAGGCGACCTTCACGACGAAGCGGAGGTTCGCGGTGACGAGCCGGTGGGCCGCCCGCGTGTCGCCGCTCGCCGCGAACTCCCGCGCGAGGCGCTGCTCCTCGTCGACGGTGAGCAGCGGGTACCGGTTGATCTCCGAGAGGTACATCTCCAGGGAGGTGCCGGTGCTCGAGAGGGTCGTGCGCTTCATCTGGCCTCCAAGGGGTGCGATGGTGCCTACTCGGGAACACCCAATAGCAACCTGTATGCCCGATCGGGCTCCGATGGATACAGACGTTAAATCAATGGCTTGCCAGGAGCGCCGCCCAGTGAGCTGAGGCGCCCAGCCTATAATCATTACAGGGTGTTCGCGGAACCCCCTACCTCGCTGGGGTTTTCGACTGTAAGAAGTGCCGGCTCGCCGGCGGTCGGCAGCCCCTTTTGCGGCAGGTCGGTCGGCCTTTGGCGCGTGGTTCGATCTCGTCTCTTAGAACTCATGGGGCCGGCTCGGTGCCGGCGGAGGGAGAGCGTGAAGGGCGACCACGACGAGGGAGGCGCCGGAGGCGCGAAGGAGCGGGGAGCGTTCCTCGGCTTCGTCGCCCACGAGGTGCGCAACCCGCTCTCCACCGCGCTGTGGAGCGCAGAGCTGCTCGCGCGCCTCTCCGCCGAGGAGCGGGGCGGCGCCCGGGGCGAGAAGCTCACGGGCATGTGCATGCGGTCCATCTCGCGCGTCCGCCAGCTCATCGAGGATCACTTCCTCTGCGAGCGGCTCGACGCGGGCGGCCTCGCGCTGAAGCTCGAGCCCGTGCCCGCCCGCGAGGTGGCGGAGACCGTGCTCGAGCGGCGGGCGAAGGACCAGGCGCCGGTGTCGCTCGACCTCGGCGAAGGCGTCGTCATCCAGGCCGACCGCCTGCTCCTCGACCGCGCCGTCGACGCGCTCGTCGCCGCCGCCGAGCGCGACGCGGCGCCGGTGCGCGTCACCATGCGGGCGGACGGCGCCAGCGTGACGGTCGCCGTGTCCGGCGCACCGCCGCTCCCAGACGCCCTCCGCGATCCCGCCAAGGGCTCGCCGAGCGATCAGCGGGGGAGGGCGCTCGCGCTGCCGCTCGCCCGTCGGATCGCCGCGGCGCTGGGTGGCGCGCTCGAGGCGACCCCGGAGGGCTATGCCCTGTCGCTCCCGCGGGCGGGGGACTATGCTCCGCGGCCCGGCGCCCCAGCGAACCCATGAACCATCCGCTCGTCCTCGTGGTCGATGACGACCCCGACATCCTCGAGGCCATCTGCGACATCCTCGAGGTGGAGGACTATCGCGTGGCGAAGGCCCGCAACGGCCTCGAGGCCCTGGAGCAGGTCGACGCCGAGCGTCCGGACGCCATCCTGCTCGACCTCATGATGCCGGTGATGGACGGCGTCACCTTCGCGCAGGCCCTGCGGCAGCGGCCGGCGCGCGACGTGCCCATCGTCGTCATCTCGGCGGACGGCAACCCGCAGCGCGCCGCCTCCGTCGGCGCCCGCGCCTACCTCGCGAAGCCCTTCGACATCGACACGCTCCTCGCGCACGTCGGCGCGCTCACCGGAATCCGCGAGCCGCGCGCCGCCACCTGACGCCCGCGGCCGAAAACACCTCTCGCGACGCGGGCTTCGCTTGACAGGCCGCGCGCGCGAGGGTAGAAAGCCCGCCTTTCCAACGGCACGTCCTCCGCGGCCCTCACGCCGCGCGGCGGACCAATGCGAGGTGTTCCATGGCGACAGGTCTTCTGGCGAAGAAGGTCGGGATGACGCAGATCTTCACCCCCGAGGGTGACTGCGTTCCCGTGACGGTGCTCGAGGCGGGCCCCTGCACGGTGGTGCGCCGCAAGACGGCGGAGAAGGACGGCTACGACGCCGTGCTCCTCGGCTACGGCCCCGTCGACGAGAAGCACGCCCACCGGCTCACGAAGGCGGAGGTCGGCGTCTTCAAGAAGGCGGGCACCGGCATCTTCCGCCACCTGCGCGAGATCCGGGTGAAGGACGCGAAGCTGCTCGGCGAGCTCAAGGCCGGCGACGTCCTCACCGTGGACAAGGTCTTCAAGCCGAACCAGCGCATCGACGTCTCCGGCACGACCAAGGGCCGCGGCTTCACCGGCGTCATGAAGAAGTGGAACATGAAGGGCGCCGCGCGCGACAGCTCCACGGCGCACGAGCACCACCGGCACATCGGCGCGATCGGCCAGCGCAAGACGCCCGGCAAGGTGTGGAAGGGCAAGCACATGCCGGGGCAGTACGGCAACGAGACCGTGACGGTGCAGAACCTCACGGTCGCGGGCGTCGAGGCCGGCCAGAACGTGCTCCTCGTGAAGGGCGCCGTGCCCGGCCACGCCGACGGCCTCCTCTTCGTGAACACCGCGGCGAAGGGCCAGCCGAAGCCGAAGCAGAAGCAGGAAGAGCGCGCCCGCGCGAAGCCGAAGGTCTAGGCGCTTCGACGAGCAGGCCGCACGCGACGCGCCGTCCCGGAAGCGGGGCGGCGCGTTTCACGTTTCGGGCGTACGGTCCGCTCGGACGACTCTCCGGGACGATGTGCTACGGTGCCGGGCCATGCTCGGCGCACTCGGGGAGGGGGCAATGCGTGTCGCGCAGTTCGTCCAGTCGTTCTCCCCGCTCTCCGAGACCTTCGTATACGAGCTCATAGTCGGGTTGCGGGCGCGTGGGGTCGACTCGACCGTCCTGACACTCGAGCGAACGAACGAAGCGGCCCGCCCGTTCGACCCCGTCCACGTCATTCGGGGTCCGTCGGGATGGCGGCCGAGCGCCATCGCACAGCGGATCGGCGCGCGTGTGATGGGAAAGGATCCCGATGAGGCGGCGTGGAATGCTTTGCGGCTGGGGCTCGCGGAATCCCTCGCGCAAGACCGCTATGACGTGCTCCACGCGCACTTCGGCCCGGCGGGGGTAATCGCTGCGCCGGTCGCCAAGGCGCGGGGAATTCCGCTGGTGGTCTCGCTCCACGGGTTCGACGTTTCCCAGTTGCTTCTCTCCGCTTCGTGGTCGCAGCGCTACCGCAGCATGCTCCGGGACGCGTCGGCGTTGACGGTCGTGGCCGGGCACCAGGTGGACCGCATCGTCGCGCTCGGCTGTCCACGCGAGAAGGTTCGCGTCGTGCATGTCGGCTGCGACGTCGATGCGCTGTCGTTCCGGTCGAGGACTCCTCCTGTCGCCAGGCTCGTGGCCCTGGGCCGCCTCGTCGAGAAGAAGGGGCACGCCGATGCGGTCGAGGCGGTGGCCCGGGCGCGCGCCGCGGGTCATGACGTGACCCTCGACATCATCGGTGACGGCCCGCTCCGGCCCGATCTCGAGGGGCTCATCGCACAGCGAGACCTGACGGACGCGGTTCACCTCCTCGGGGGCTTGCCGCACGCGCGCAGCCTCGAGCACCTGGCAGGCGCCGACGCGCTTCTCCTGTGCAGCAAGACTTCGCCCGACGGCGACGAGGAGGGGATCCCGGTCGCGCTCATGGAGGCGCAGGCGCTCGGGCTGCCGTGCATCAGCACTCGCCACGGGGGCATCCCCGAAGGAATCCCCGCCCAGAACCACGCGCTCCTCGCCCAGGAGGGCGACGTCGGGGGAATCGCCGACCGGATCGGCGCGTTGCGACGGATGTCCAGCGCGGAGCTGAGAACGCTGTCCGATCGCGGGCGTGCCTACGTGGAGGCAGAGTTCAACGTCGCGAAGACGATCCCGGCGGTGATGGAGGTGTATCGCTCGGTGGCGGCCGCGCCGAGTGCGAGACCTGCGGGAGCCCGCCAGTTCTACGACGAGTTCCTCCAGACGCGCATGGTGAAGTACCGGCTCGACGACAATCCGCGGCTCCTTCGAGCGATGGAGTTTGCGGAGGCGGCCGTAGCGCCGGACAGCCACGTGCTCGATATCGGCTGCGGTATCGGCATCGTGACGGAGCGGCTCGCGAGGAAGGCGGCGCGCGGATCGGTCCTCGGGTGTGATCTGGGCGCGAAGAACGTGTGGTATGCGAGCCGGACCGTGCGGCTCCCGAACGTCCGCTTCGTCGAGCTGGACGCGATCGCCGATTGGGAGAAGCTGCGCGCGCTCGTCGCGCGACCCGTCGACGTGGTCACGTTGATCGACGTCATCGAGCACCTTCCGAAAGAGTCTTGGCCTCTGGTATTCCAGCGAATCGCGGCCGTGTCTGGCGAAGACGCGCGTGTGCTCCTCACGTTCCCCAGCCCCGTCTACCAGCGATACCTGGCCGACCACGATCCGGGCGAGCTGCAGCCCGTCGATGAGTCGGTCGAGCTGGAGGAGATCGAACGCGTAGCCGGAGCGGCGGGGTGGAGCGTCTCGGCGTGGCGCTACGTGGACGTATGGATGACGAACCAGTACGTCCACTGCGAGCTGCGCAAGCGGATCCCGTGCCAGCCGATCGCACCGCGCGCGCCACCGTTCGGAGTGATCGGCCGCGAGGTGACCCGCCTGCGGGAGGGCCTTCGTCGGCGGCTCCGGCGGAAGCGCTACGTGGAAGACGTCTTCGGGAGCTGACAGTGCGCGACGGTCAAACGTGGCGTGAAACGAAGTACGTCTCGGACCGCGGTGCGCTCAGGGGCTCTCGAGACGTCCGGTGCGTGGGGCGGGGCAGCCGATTCATCTGCGACGTGGTTGCACCCGTCTATCAGCAGCTGCTGCAGACCCACGCGCGCGGGCGGCTGCTCGACGCCGGGTGCGGGCCGGCGCCTCTGTACGGCTGCTATCGCTCACTCGTTAGCGAGACCCTCCTGTGCGATTGGCCGGGGTCCGCGCACTCGTCTCGCCACGTGGACGTCGCGTGCGATCTCAACGGTATCCTCCCCTTCGAGTCGACGTCCTTCGATACCGTGCTCGCGACGGACGTGCTCGAGCACCTTCCGCAGCCTGAAATCTTCGTCGGGGAGGTCGCGCGCGTGCTGCGCCCAGGGGGAGCGCTGCTGTTGGGGGCGCCGTTCCTCTATGCAGTGCACGAAGAGCCGCACGACTACCACCGCTACACGCGATACAGGCTGCGGGGCCTCTGCGAAGGAGCCGGAATGTCGGTCGAGCGGCTCGAGCCTTATGGAGGCGTCGCTGAGGTCCTTCTCGACCTCACCGCGAAGCAGCTGGACCGCTCGCGCATCCTGTCCGCGGTGCATCTCTTCCTGGCGACCATCTTCGAGAAGTCGGCCCTCGCCAGGATCGTGAGGAGCAGGACCGCCGAGCGGTTCCCTCTCGGATACGTGCTCGTGGCGCGCATGCCACGGTGAATGAACGACCCGCACGCGGCGCGGTTGCTTGCGCCGCCGTCATCGGCGTCGTAATTGAGGCGAGGCGCGGTGGAGCAGGGAGCGGGCGTCAGGAAGATGCAGAACCCAAGGATCTCGGTCGTCATCCCGACGCGGAACCGGGCGCGCTGCCTCGGCGAGCTCGTGGCGACGCTCCGGGCCCAGTCGCTCGCGGACTGGGAGGCGATCGTCGTGGACGACGGCTCGGACCCGGCGCAGGCGCGCGAGGTGCGGGAGCTGACCCGCCCGGATCCGCGCTTCAGGGTCCTCGAGCGCGACGGCGAGCCGCAGGGCGCCTGCCGCTGCCGGAACATCGGCGCGCGCGCCGCGCGGGCCGACCTCGTCCTCTTCTTCGACGACGACGACCTCCTCTCGCCTACCTGCCTCGAGGCGCGGGTGCGCGCCATGGAGGAGGCCCCCGACCGCGACCTCGTCGTGTTCTCCTACGAGCGCTTCCGGGTCACGCCCGGCGACCTCGCCGCGCCGCACCGGGCGTTCGCGTCGGAGGCCGCCATCGACAGCTACCTGCGCATCGAGCCGCCGTTCCACACGGGGAGCGCGGTCTGGCGCCGCCGCTTCCTCGACCGGCTGGGCGGCTGGAACGAGCAGGTCGCGAGCTGGCAGGACTGGGAGTTCGGGCTGCGCGCGCTCTGCCTCCGGCCGACCTGCGCCGCGCGCGACGCGCCGCGCTTCTTCGTCCGGGTGGCGTCCGAGCGGCACGAGAACATCTCGGGCGCGTGGTCCCCGAAGCACGTCCGCGCCTGGCCGGTGGCCGTCGAGTCCGGCCTCGCGCACCTCCGCGCCGCCGGCCTGCTGAACGGCACGCGCGCGCGGCTCTTCGCCAGGCTCTACCTCTTCGTCGCGGAGCGCCACGTCGGGATCGGGGACCGCGCCGAGGCGCTCCAGGTGTGGTCGCGGGCCCGCGACGAGGGGCTCGTCACGGGCGCCGAATGGCGCGTCGGGCGGGCGCTGCTCGCCACCTTCCGCGTTCCGCCGCTGCGCGAGCGCGTGCGGGTGGTCCTGAGCCGGTTGCTCGCGGCACGGGAGCGCGTCGAGCGGGCCTGCCCATCGGCCGCGGGCGACGCCGCTCCGTCCTCGACGCGGCCGCCGGCGTAGCGACGGCCCGCCTCAGGCCGCGGAGGGGACGGGGCTGAGGCGCCTCGCGGGGTCCGTCAGTTCGCGATAGAGCGCCTCGTAGCGGCGCGCCTGGACGTCGAGGGCGTAACGCGTCTCCGCGGTCCTTCGCGCCGAGGCGGACAGCTCTCGCCATCGGTTCTCGTCCTCGAGGATCCAGGCGAGGCCGCGGGCGAGCTCGCCGGGATCGAAGGGCTCGGCGAGGACGCCGTCCACGCGGTCCGTGATCAGGTCGGGGTTGCCGCCGATCCGGAACGCGGCGACGGGGCGGCCGCAGGCGAGCGCCTCGAGGATCGTGTTCGCAAAATTGTCCTGCACCGAGGGCACCGCCACCACGTCGGCGGCGGAGTTGAGGAGCGCAATCGAGACGTCGTCGTGGAGCATGCCCATGCACCGCACGGGGACGCCGCAGTCGACGCCCGGGGCGCGGACGATCCGGCGAGCAGCAGCTCGAGCCCGGCCGCCGCGCCGCTCGCCGCGAGCGTCCGGAGCGCGGCTGCGAGGTGGACGAAGCCCTTGATCGGGTTGGACGCGCCGCCGACCGCGGTGAACAGCACGTACCGGCGATCCCGCGGGAGCCGCAGGACGTCGCGCGCGACCTCGCGCGCAATCGGCCGGAAAGCCTTCACGTCGAGGCTGTTGGGGATGACCTCGACGCGGCGACCGCGGAAGAGTGAGCTGTCGCGGGCGCAGGCGGCCATCCACCGGCTCGGCGTGACGATGGTGAGATCGAGATCGCGCCAGGCGCGCCGCTTCCGGTCCACACGGCGCGCGAGAGATCGCGCTCCGACGAGGACCCCAGCACCGGGCACGCGCCGCACCGGCCGGTGTAGCGCGTGCAGTCGAGCGGACAGTGACAGCCGCCGGTGAAGGCGTACGCGTCGTGGAGCGTCCAGACGAGCGGCCGCCCCGCGGCGCGTAGGCCGCGCGGGGCGACGAACCCGTCCGCGATCCAGTGGAGGTTCACCACGTCCGGGTCCCAGGCGCGAACGGTGCGGAGCACGCGCTCCGGCAGGGGCGCGGCGTTGAAGAGAGCCGGTGCGCCTCCGGTAGGGCAGCACCGCCGCGGTGTTCGCGTACACCCGCAGCGTGGCGACCACCGAGGTGAGGCTCCGCACCGTCTCGTCCGTCGACCGCTGGTCGCGGACGAACATCGACGACTCGACGCCCTCGTCGAGAAGCCCCCGGTGCAGCCGATACGCGGCGCGCGCGGCGCCGCCGGCGATGTCCGAGGTGTTGACGTGGGCGATCCTCATTCGGCTCCGTCTCGACGACCTACCGTGACGCCGCCGTCATCGTCAGGGGCGAAGCGGTGCGCGCCGGGAGTCTCCGACGTGGATCCGGAGGTCGTCAAGACGCGGCAGGCGGCTCTCAACCGCCCGTCCCTGCGTGCGGGGCGACGGCGCGCACGAGCGCCGGCGCGAGCTTCCGCGCCCATCGCGGGCTCAGCTGCTGGAGGAGGTCTACCGCATCCCGCGCCTGGCGCACCTTCAGCCAACGACAGGCAGCGCCGTAGACCAGCAGTCCAACCCCCACGTCCAGCGCGAGCCGGGGCGCGGCGCCCAGCCAGGACTCGGCCGCGTGATCCAGGGCCGCGACCACGGCCGCCATCGTCACGGCGGCGACCGCAGGCGCGACGATCGCGGAACGAACCTCACGGAACCGAAGCCCGACCGTCCTCCCCGCGACGGCATGGGCGGGACGAAGAGCACCACGTTCGCGACCAGGTAGAGGACCGCCACCTGGACGCCCGAGCCGAGCCATGCACCGTAAGCGAGCGCGGCGGTCACGACCGCCGTCGCCACGACCCCCCATCGGAACATGAGTTCGGTCCGGCCCTGAGCGTTGTACAGCCAGCCGACCGGGCTCATGACCGCCTGGATCGCGCCGACGATCGCGAGGATTCGCAGCATCGGCGCGACGCCTGCCCACGGTGGACCGTAGAGCAGCGCCACGAACGGCTCCGCCACGACGGAGAGCCCCAGCATGGCGGGGAACGCGACGAGTCCCACGAGCCCGAGCGTCTTCAGATACGTCGCCCGCGTCGTGGCGTGGTCTCGCTGGACGCGCGAGAGCGCAGGGAGCATCGCGGTGGCGAGGACGCTCGTGATCTCGGTGATCGGAAGCAGCATGAGCGCGTAGGCTCGGACGTACAGCCCCAACTCGCGCTCGCCGATCCACGCGCCGATGAGGACGTTGTCCAGCGTGCGCGCCCAGTAGTTCACGATGTTGAAGGCGAGCAGGTGGAGCGCGATCCGGCTCAACGCCGCGGCCGCGGTTGCGGACATCGAAGTCCGAGGCCTCCATCGGGCGGCGGTGAGCGTGAGCGTCGCGACGATCGCGGCCACGATAGGAGCGGGCAGGGCGAGCGCCCAGACACCGTATCCTGCAAGGGCGAGCGCGATGGAGAGCGCGATCGACACCACCGCGCCCGAGAGGTCGATGAGCGCGACGCGCTTGAGCCGAAGCTTCCGCACGAGCAGCGCGCGCGGAACGACCGAGACGGCGCCTATCAGGACGCCGACGGCCCCGAGGCGAGTCAGCGGCGCAAGGACCGCGGGCCCGTAGAACCTGGAGACCCATGGCGCAGCGGCGAGCAGGACCGACGAGATGATCGCGCCGCACGCGAGAGTGACCGCGAAGGCGGCGTTCACGTGCTCGTCCGTCAGATCCGGCCGCTGGACGATCGCCGTCGTGAACCCGGCTTCCACGATCATCCCGGCGAATGCCGTCACCGTCGCCACCATCGCGACGAGCCCGAAGGCCTCGGGGGCCACGAGTCGTGCGAGGACGATCGAGCCGCCGATCTGGAGCAGCTGCGCTGCCAGCCTGGACGCGAGGCCCCATGCGGCCCCTCGGGCGACGAGCTGCGGGTCGTCGGGCATCCCGGCAGCAGTTAACCTGAAACCAGGAAGCACGTAAACCCGCGGGACCCGCCGCCCGGGGAGCGAACGCTGGAGGGCACGATTCGTGACGGCTCCGCACGTCGCGGCTTACAATGCGCGCCCTCCATGCCCCCAGAACCCCTGCGGCCGGGCGACCTGCCCGCTCCCCCGTCCGGCCGCACCGGCTGGCCGTGGACGGAGGCGCCCGGGCCGGCGCCGGCGTCCGACGGGCGGGCGCTGCCGAAGATCACGGTCGTCACGCCCTCCTTCAACCAGGCGCGCTTCGTCGAGGCGACCCTCCGCTCGGTCCTCCTCCAGGGCTACCCGAACCTCGAGTACCTCGTCCTCGACGGCGGCTCGACCGACGGCTCCCGCGCGATCGTCGAGCGGTACGCTCCCTGGCTCGCCGGCTGGACGTCCGAGCGGGACCGCGGCCAGAGCGACGCCATCAACCGCGGCTTCGCCCGCGCGACCGGCGAGATCGTCGGCGTGGCTGAACAGCGACGACCGCTATCCCCCGGGGACGCTGCACGCGGTGGCCGCGCGCGGCGATCGCCCGGCGCGACGCGGCGGCGTGGGTCGGCCGCTGCCGCTCGGTGGACGTCTTCGGCCGCGTCCTCCAGGAGGTCGCGCCGCGCGGGCTCGACTTCCCGGCGCTCGCCGCGTGGTACCCGCCGGAGCGGTTCGCGCAGCCCGCCTGCTTCTTCTCGCGCGAGGCCGTGAAGAGCGCGGGGCCGCTCGACGAGGGGCTCCACTCCAGCTTCGACGTGGACTTCTTCGTCCGCGTGCGGCAGCAGGGCCCGTTCGTCGCGGTGGACGAGCTGTGGGCGGAGGAGACCATCCACGAGGACGCCAAGACCTCGGCGAAGCCGGGCCGGTCGCTCGCGGAGCTGCACGCCGTGCAGATGCGCCACGGGTTCGAGGCGATCGCGGTCGCGCAGATGACGGCGGAGCTGGAGGAGCTCTGGGCCCGGCGCCGCTCGACGCTCTTCCAGCGGTCGATCCGGCTGGCCCGGGGGTCGCTCGCGCTGGCCAGGCGCCTGTCCGGGCGGCGGTGAAGGCGACCTGAACGCGCGGGCGGGGATGCTACGATGGCGACCCAATGCGCGCGCTGATCATCGGGGTCTCGGGTCAGGACGGGGCCTACCTCGCCGAGCTCCTGCTCGGGAAGGGCTACGAGGTCCACGGGACGTCGCGCGACGCGAACCTCTCCACCTTCGCGAACCTCGCGCGGCTCGGCATCCGGGAGCGCGTGAAGCTCCTCTCGGTCGCGCCCAACGACTTCCGGAGCGCGCTCTCGGCGCTCGTCCAGGTGGAGCCGGACGAGGTCTACAACCTCTCCGGCCAGAGCTCGGTCGGGCTCTCCTTCGAGCAGCCCGTCGAGACCATGGAGAGCATCAGCATCGCGACGCTCAACATCCTCGAGGCGATCCGCTTCACGCGGCGCAAGGTCCGCTTCTACAACGCCGGCTCGGGCGAGTGCTTCGGCGACACGCACGGCCGTCCCGCCGACGAGGAGACGCCGTTCCGGCCGCGCAGCCCGTACGCGGTGGCGAAGGCGGCCGCGCACTTCGAGGTCGCGAACTACCGCGAGGCGTACGGCCTCTTCGCGTGCAGCGGGATGCTCTTCAACCACGAGTCGCCGCTTCGGCCGGAGCGGTTCGTCACGCGCAAGATCGTGGCGGCCGCCTGCCGCATCGCGCGGCGGGAGCCGGGAGCGGCTCCGCCTCGGCAACACGCGGGTGAAGCGCGACTGGGGCTGGGCGCCCGAGTACGTCGACGCGATGTGGCGCATGCTCCAGCAGGACCGCCCGGACGACTACGTCGATCGCCACCGGCGAGACCCGCGCGCTCGAGGAGTTCGTCGACGTCGCCTTCGCCACGGTCGGCCTCGCCTGGCGCGACCACGTGGACCTCGACCCGTCGCTCTACCGCCCCACCGACGTCGAGGCGAACCACGCCAGCCCCGACAAGGCGGCCCGGGTCCTCGGCTGGCGGGCCACCGTGAAGATGGACGAGGCGGTGCGGAGGATGGTCGCGGCGGAGCGGCGCGTCGCCGGGGGACGCGGCTAGCGGCCGCGAGAGCCGTCCGGGCACCATGAAGATCGCGATCTGGCACAACCTGCCGAGCGGAGGGGGCAAGCGCGCCCTCCACGACCAGATCCGCGGCCTCGTCCGCCAGGGCCACCGCGTCGAGGTCTGGTGCCCCTCCACGGCCGACCGCGGCTACCTTCCCACGGCCGACCTCGCGCCCGAGCACGTCCTCCCGCTGCGCTGGAGCGATCCGGGCGCGGCGAAGGGCAGCCTCGTCGCCGCCGCCCGCTGGGCGATCGCCGACCGCCACCGCAACCTCGCGGCGCTGGAGCGGCACTGCCGCGACTGCGGCCGCGAGATCGACCGCGGGGGGTTCGACCTCCTCCTCGCCCACTCGAGCGCGTTCCTGGCCGTGGCGCCCATCGCGCGCTTCGTCGGCGTGCCGCGGGTGCTGTACCTGCAGGAGCCGCAGCGGGTGCTGTACGAGGCGATGCCGAGCTGGCCGTGGATCCCGCCGCGGCTCTCCGCCGCGTCCTTGACCCGGCCGGGCCTCCTCGTCGACCACGTGGCGCAGCGGGTGCGGCTGCGCTGGTTCATCGCGCTCGCCCGGGAGGAGGCGAGGAACGTCGCCGCCTACGACCGCGTCCTCGCGAACTCCCTCTTCAGCCGCGAGAGCATGCTCCGCGCCTACGGCGTGAACGCGCGGACGTGCTACCTCGGGGTCGACACGGAGCACTTCGTGGACCGCGGCGAGCGGCGCGAGGACTTCGTGATCGGCGTGGGGTCGTTCACCCCTGCGAAGAACATCGAATTCGTCGTGCGGGCGGTGGCGCGCGTCCGCGCGCCGCGGCCGCGGCTCGTCTGGATCGGCAACGCCGCGGCCCCGGACTACGTCGAGCGGCTGAGGGCGCTCGCGGCGTCGCTCGGGGTGGAGCTCGACGCCCGGACGCTCGTCTCCGAGGAGGCCCTCGTGGACGCGCTCAACCGCGCCTCGATGGCGGTGTACGCGCCGCGGCTCGAGCCCTTCGGGTACGGGCCGCTGGAGGCGAACGCCTGCGGCCTGCCGGTGGTGGCGGTCGCGGAGGGCGGGGTGAGGGAGACGGTGCAGGACGGCGTGAACGGGCTCCTCGTCGAGGAGGACGAGCAGGCCATGGCCGGCGCCATCGGGCGGCTGCGGGGGATCCGGCCCTGCGCCGCACGCTCGGCGAGAACGGGAGGCGGATCGCCGCGGAGCGCTGGTCGCTCGAGTCTGCGGCGGACCGCCTGGAGCGGCGCCTCGAGGAGGTCGTGCGCGCGGCGCGGTGAGCCGGCGCCGCGAACGAGATGTCCCCCACCGTCCACGTCGTCGTCCTCAACTGGAACGGGCTCGCCGACACGGTCGAGTGCCTCGAGTCGTGCCGGAAGATCGCGTACCCGGCGCTGCGGCTCCTCGTCGTGGACAACGGCTCGACCGACGGCTCCGAGGCGGAGCTGCGGCGGCGCTTCCCGGACGTCGAGCTCGTGCAGACCGGGCGGAACCTCGGGTTCGCCGGCGGGAACAACGTCGGGATCCGGCACGCCCTCGCGGCCGGCGCCGACCTCGTGCTGCTCCTCAACAACGACACGGTCGTCGCGCCGGACTTCGTGGACGCCCTCGTGCGCGCGGCCGCCGCGGCCCCCGCCGCCGGCATGCTCGTCTCGAAGATCTACTACTTCGACGCGCCGGACCGGCTCTGGTACGCGGGCGGGCACACGTACGAGTGGCTGGGGTGGGGCAGGAACCGCGGCACCGGCCAGCGCGACGCCGGCCAGTTCGACGCCGTCGTCCCGACGAACCGTCCGACGGGCTGCTCCCTCATGGTGACCCGCGCGCTCTGCGAGAAGGTCGGCCTGCTCGACGAGGACTTCTTCTGCTACTGCGAGGACCTCGACTGGGGCATGCGCGCGAGGAACGCCGGGTTCGAGGTCCTCTACGTCCCCGGCTCGAAGGTCTGGCACAAGGTGTCGCGCTCCTCGGGCGGGAGCCGGTCGGGCGTCTCCCTCTACTACTTCGTGCGCAACGTCCTGCTCTGCCTCGACCGCAACCACCCGCTCCCGCTCCCGGCGCCGGGCGCTCCGGACCCTCGCCGTCCTCGCCAGCTCCGCGCTCGGGCTCTTCACCATGAGCATCGACAAGCGCGCCGGGGCCCGCGCCATCTGGCGCGGCGCGCGCGACTACTTCGAGGGGAAGCTCGGGCAGCGCTCGCCGGGCCCGTGACCGGCCCCCACCTCGTGCAGGGCCTCGACGGTGCGCCGCGCGCACTCCGCCCAGCTCGAGGGCCGGCGCGCGAGCACGGTCGGCCCGGGCCGGGCGAGCGCGGCCGCGAGCTGGTCCGGGTCGGAGAAGTCGATCCGCCACTCCGGCGGCACGCCCAGCTCCTCGAAGACCGGGATCCGCGAGACGATCACCTTCTTGCCGTGCTCGACCGCCTCCGTGACGGGCAGGCCGAAGCCCTCGTACCGGGTGGGGAAGAGCACCGCGTCGGCGCCGGCGTAGACGCGGCGGACGTCCGCGTAGGAGAGGTAGCCGAGGTGGCGCACGTCGCGGGTGAGCCCGAGCGTCTCGAGGCGCGCGGCGAGCCTGCGCCAGTGCTTCGTCTGGATGCCGGAGAGGACGAGCCGGTGCGGGATGCGGCCGGCGCGCCGGAGCGCAGCGTAGCTCTCGAAGAGGGTGGCGTGCTCCTTGTGAGGCAAGGTCGCCGCCGGGTAGTAGGCGTAGGGCGTGTCGAGGCCGGGGTAGCGCTCGATGCGGCGCGCGTCGAGCGGCGTCGTGCCGAGCGGCACCGCCACCACCTTGTCGGGCGGGATCCCGCAGCGCGCCACCACCTCCGCCCGCGTGAACTCGGAGATGGCGAGGAGCTTGCGGGCGGCCGCCATGCTGTGGGGGTAGATGCGCGGCCGGTAGAGCCGGTCGAACAGCGCGAAGTACTCGGGGAAGACGAGGTGCTGCACGTCGAGCACGGTGAGCACCGCCGGCGTCCGGACGCGCCGCGGGTAGAGCGACTGCTGCGGGAAGAGCACGACGTCGGCGCGCAGCGCGTCGAACGTCCGCTCGAGGTCGCGCGCGCGCCAGGGGGTGAACGCCTCGAGGATGCGCTCGGCGACGATGCGCCCCGCGCCCTTCGGCACGATCACCCGCTCGAAGCCGGGCGTGGGCAGCTCGGCGGCGACGTCGCGGTCCATGACCGCGACGAGCGAGTCCGCGGGGGCCTCGCCGGGCAGGTGCTCGAGGAGCTTGCGGAGGTAGGTCTCGGTGCCCCCGATCCGTCCGGGACGGAAGGCGAGCAGGCTCACGGCGATGCGCATCGTGGGGGTCCGGGGAGGGGAGGGCGGCATTCTAGATCGGGGCGGGGTGAGGTAGGTTGGCCCGCGCATGCCGCGCGTCTGCATCGTGGTGGTCACCTACGACTCGGCCCGCGACGTGGAGGCGTGCTTCGGGAGCCTCGCCGCCGCCCGGCTGCACGGGGCGGAGGTGATCGCGGTGGACAACGCCTCCGCCGACGGGACGCCCGCGCGGGTGCGCGAGCGCTTCCCGTGGGTCACGGTGCTCGAGGCGGGCTCGAACCTCGGCTTCGCCGGCGGGAACGGGCTCGGCGTCCGGCGCGCCCTCGAGGGCGGCGCGGAGTGGGTCTTCCTCCTCAACCCCGACACCGACGTGGACCCCGGCTTCCTCGAGGAGGCGCTCGCGGTGGCGGAGGCCGACGCCCGGGCGGCCGCGGTGCAGTCGCTCGTCCTGCTCCACCCGGAGCGCGACCTCGTGAACACCGCCGGGAACGCCATCCACTTCCTCGGGTTCGGGTACTGCGGCTCGTACCGGGCGCGCCGCGCCGACGTCCCCGACGAGCCGCGCGAGATCCCCTTCGCGTCCGGGGCCGCGGTGCTCCTGCGCGCAGCGGCGCTGCGCGAGGTGGGCGGCCTCGACGAGGCGCTCTTCATGTACCAGGAGGACCAGGACCTCGGCATCCGCCTGCGCCTCGCCGGCTGGCGAGCCCGGCTCGCCCCGCGCTCGCTCGTCTGGCACCACTACGCCTTCTCGCGCAGCCGCGCGAAGTACTTCTGGCTCGAGCGCAACCGCCACGTCGTCCTCGCGAAGAACCTCGAGGCGCGCTCGCTCCTCGTGCTCGCGCCGTTCCTCCTCCTCGCCGAGCTGGGCCTCCTCGGCCTCGCGGTCGCCGGGGGATGGCTCCCGCAGAAGCTCCGCGCCTACGGCGCCCTCCTCTCGCCGGCGCTCCGCGCGCACGTGCGCGGCGAGCGCCGGCGCGTCGGGGCGCTCCGGCGCATCCCGGATCGCGAGCTGGGGCGGTGGTTCACCCCGGCGATCGAGTTCGAGGGGCTCCAGGGCGCGTGGCTGCCCCGCCTGCTGCGGCCTCCCATGGCGCTCCTCTGGCGCGTGCTGCGGCCGCTGCTCGGCTAGGGGGCGGTCAGCGCGAGGCGACTCCGCTCGGCCGGCTTCGCCGGGGGCGCGCCGGCGACGGGCGGCTCCGCCCGCGCGGCCCGCAGCGCCTCCACCTCGGCGCGCAGGATCGCGCACTCCTGCGCGAGCCGCCGCACGCGCGTGGTGTTCCGCGAGGCCGCGATGGTGACGGAGAGCACGTTCACCGCGAGGTAGAGGAGCCCGGCGCCGAAGAGGGCGTTCGCGGGCACCTGCACGCCGACGAGGTGTGCGCCCCAGGCGAGGAGCCTCGGGAACGCGGTGACGGTGATCGCCGCCACCGTGGTGAGGAGCCAGAGGAGGCTCTCGCGGAGGTGCAGCCGCTGCGTCCGGATGAGCCACACCACCCAGCCGCTGAAGGCGAGCAGGACGGCGAGCGAGATGACCTGGATCTGCACCGGCAGGATGAGATCGTGGGTCACGGCGGCGCCCCCTCGCCGCCCGCCTGGAGCCCCGCGGCGAAGCTGCGCGGCGGCAGGAGGAGGAGCGCGAGCGAGACCTTGACGAGGTAGTAGAGCGTGCGCGGCGCGGTGATCGACGACGCGCCGTGCGCGCGCTCGTGCATGAGGACCGGGACCTCCGCGATGCGGAGCCCCGCCCGCCGGACGAGGGCGATGGCCTCGGGCTCCGGGTAGTCCGACGGGTAGTAGCGGGCGAAGAGGCCGATCGTGTCGCGGTTCGCGGCGCGGAAGCCGCTCGTCGGGTCGGACACGCGGGCGCCGCAGCGGAGCCGCAGGAACCAGGAGAGGTAGGCGATCCCGGCGCGCCGCACCGGCGTGGAGCGGAACCCGCCGCGCTCGAGGAAGCGGGAGCCGACGACGAGGTCGGCGCGCCCGTTCCGGATGGGCTCGAGGAGGGCGTCGATGTAGGCGGGGTCGTGCTGGCCGTCGCCGTCCACCTGGACCGCGACGTCGTACCCGCGCTCCCACGCCCACAGGTACCCCGCCTGCACGGCGCCGCCGATGCCGAGGTTCATGGCGAGGCGAAGGACGTGCCACCCGAAGGAGGCGGCGACGCGGGCGGTGTCGTCGTCGCTCCCGTCGTCGATCACGCAGACGTCGCACCCCGGCGCGGCGGCCCGGAGCGCCTGGGCGAGCCGGGGCAGGTTCCGCACCTCGTTGTGGGCGGGGACGATCGCGACGACGCGCATGGGCCGGCCGACTGTAGCAGCGGATCTCGACCGGTTGCCAGCCCGGGCACCGCCGGGGTAGTCGTCGCGCATGCGAGAGGACTCACGCCCGCCCGGCAGCGGTCCGCCCGACCCGGCGAGCGCCGCCCACCCCGCGCTCCGGCCGGCGGCGGCGTCGGGGATCGTGCTCGCGCTCGGGGCCGCCGCGTACGCGGGCTCGTTCGGGGTCCCGTTCCAGTTCGACGACGGCGACCAGATCGTCCACAACCCGGCGGTCGCGGACGTGGCCTCCTTCCTCGCGAGCCATCCGCCCGCGCGGCGCGCGGTCGCGATGGCGAGCTTCGCCGTGAACGGGGCCCTCGGCGGCCAGGCCGTGTGGGGCTACCACGCGGTGAACCTGGCCATCCACCTCGCCGCCGCCCTCGCGGTGTACGCGCTCGCCGCGCTCGCGTGCCGCCGCGCGGCGCCGCCGGGCTCCACCCTCGCTCGCGGGGCGCCGCTCGCGGCCCTCGTCGCGGCGGCGCTCTTCGTCGCCCACCCGCTCCAGACTCAGGCCGTCACCTACGTCGTCCAGCGGATGGCCTCGCTGGCGGCGCTCCTCTACGTCGCCGCCGTGCTCGCCTACGCGCGCGCCGCGCTCGAGCCGCGCGCCGGCCGCAGGGCGCTCGCGTACGGGGCCGCGCTCGCCCTCGCGGCGCTCGCGATCTTCACGAAGGAGAACGCGGTCACGCTCCCCGCCGCGCTCGCCGTGGCGGACCTCGCCTTCCTGCCCGGGAGCGGGAGGGCGCGCGCGTCGCGGCTCGCGCCGTTCGTGGCGCTCACCGCCGCGGCGGTGCTCGCCCTCGCGCCCGGCGCGACCGCGCGGCAGGCGGCGGGCGGCTTCGAGGCGCTCGGCGGTCCCGCGGCGCCCGCGGCGGCGGCCGCCGCGTCGCGGCCGCTGCCCGCCTGGGCGGCCTACGCCGCCGCGCAGCCCGCCGCCCTCCTGACCTACCTGCGCCTCCTCGTCCTCCCGGTGGGGCAGAGCGTCGATCACGATCCGCCGGTGCCCGCCTCGCTCCTCGAGCCCGGGGTGCTCCTCTCCGCGGCGCTCCTCGCCGCGCTCCTCGGCGGCGGCGCCTGGCTCGCCTGGCGCGCGCGCCGGCGCTCCCCCGAGGCGCGGATCGCGCTGTTCGGGATCGCGTGGTTCGCCGTGACGATGGCGGTCGAGTCGAGCGTCGTCCCGCTCGCCGACCTGGTGGTCGAGCACCGGGTCTACCTGCCGTCGATGGGGCTCTTCGTCGCCGCGGGCGCCGCCGTCGCCGCGGGGGTGGAGCGGCTCGGCGCGGGCGGGCGACGGCTCGCGCTCGGCGCCGTGGCGGCCTGGGTGCTGCTCCTCGCGGTCGCGACGTTCGCGCGGAACGAGGTGTGGCGCGATCCGCTCACGCTCTGGAGCGACGCCATGGCGAAGGCGCCGGAGCGCTCGCGGCCGCACCTCTACGTCGCGCAGGCGCTCGTCGCGCGCGGCGAGCCCGAGCGCGCCATCCCGCTCCTCGAGCGCGCCACGCGCCTGCGCCCCCCGACGCCGCTCGCGCGGCTGAGCCTCGGGGTCGCCTACGCGAAGGTGGGGCGGCTCCCCGAGGCCGAGCGCGCCCTGCGCGAGGGGATCGCCTCGACCCCCGATCGCGTCCCGGGCGCCCACCTCGAGCTGGGGCGCGTCCTCGTGCAGGCCGGCCGGGTCGAGGAGGCGTGCGGGGAGTTCCGCGCCGAGGTGGCGGTCGAGCCCCGGAGCCGGGAGGCGCGCACCAACCTCGTCGTGTGCAGCCTCACGTCCGGCGACCCGGCGGCGGCGCTCGCGCAGGCCGAGCGGCTCGACCGGGAGGCGCCCGGCGACGCGCGGCTCCTCTTCAACCTCGCCCTCGCCGCCGACGCCGCGGGCGATCCCGCCCGCGCGGCCGACGCGTACCGCCGCTTCCTCGGGACCGCCGGCGCCGAGCTCGCGCCGCAGCGCGAGGCGGCGGAGCGCTGGCTCGCGGGGCGGGGCGCGGCGAGCCCGTAGCCCCCATGCCAGTCACTTGGGCGAAGGTGAGCAGCCCGTGGCCCGGGCTCGCCGCGCCCGCCGCCTACGCCGTCGTCCCCAGCTTCTTCCGGTCGCGCTCGAGCTTGTAGCGGGCGGTCTGGTCGAGCGTCTTCTTCCGCAGGCGGATCGACTTCGGCGTCACCTCGACGAGCTCGTCCTCGGCGATCCACTCGAGCGCCTTCTCGAGGCTCATGTCGCGGGGCGGCGTGAGGATGATGTTCTCGTCGCGCCCGGCCGCGCGGATGTTGGTGAGCTTCTTCTCCTTGCAGATGTTGAACTCGAGGTCGTTGTCGTGGCTGTGCTCGCCCACGATCATCCCCGAGTACACCCGGTCGCCCGGCTTCACGAAGAGGTAGCCGCGCTCCTGCCCGTAGAAGCAGGCGTAGGCCACCACGTCGCCCTCGCGGTCGGACACGATCGCGCCGGCCTGGCGCTTCTCGATCCGCCCCTGCCACGGCTCGTAGCCGTCGAACTGCGAGGACATGATCCCCTCGCCGCGGGTGAGCGTGAGGAACTCGGAGCGGAAGCCGATGAGGCCGCGCGCGGGGACGCGGAACTGGAGCCGCGTGCGCTTCGACCCGAGCGGCTGCATGTCGACCATCCGGCCCTTGCGGGTCCCCATGCTCTGCGTGACGCCGCCCACCCCCTCGTCCGGCAGGTCGCAGACGAGGAGCTCCATCGGCTCGTGCAGCTCCCCGCCGACGGTCTTCAGCACGGGCTCCGGGTTCGAGACGGTGAGCTCGTACCCCTCGCGCCGCATGTTCTCGACGATGACCGCGAGCTGCAGCTCGCCGCGGCCGACCACCTTGAACGCGTCGGGCGTGTCGGTCTCCTCGACGCGGATGGAGACGTTCTTGTACGCCTCGCGGAAGAGCCGCTCGCGCAGGTTCCGGCTCGTGATGTACTTCCCCTCCTTGCCGGCGAAGGGCCCCTCGTTCACGCGGAAGACCATCGACATCGTGGGCTCCTCCACGCTGATGCGGGGGAGGGGCAGGGGGTTCGCCGGGTCGGCGATGGTGTCGCCGATGCCGATCTCCTCCGCGCCCGCGATGCAGACGATCTCGCCCGGCCCGGCGTCCGGCACCTCGACGCGCTTCAGGCCGTCGTAGACGTAGAGCCGCACGATCTTCGCCGGGACGACGCGGTTCTCCTCGCGGATGACCGCGATCGTGTCGCCCTCGTGGAGCACGCCGGAGTTGACTCGCCCGATGGCGAGGCGGCCGACGTACTCGTCGTAGTCGAGGTTGTCGACGAGCATCTGCACGTGCGTCGCGTCGCCGACGGGCGGCGGCGGCACGTGCGTCAGGATCGCGTCGAAGAGCGGCTGCAGGGAGTCCGCCTTGAAGGCGCCCTCGAGCGTGTGCGCGGCCCGCCCCTCGCGCGCGATGGCGTAGATCACCGGGAAGTCGATCTGGTGCTCGTTCGCCCCGAGGTCGATGTAGAGCGAGTAGACGAGGTCGAGGACCTCCTTCGCCCGGGCGTCCTGCCGGTCCACCTTGTTCACCACCAGCACGGACGGCAGCCCGAGGGCGAGCGCCTTCGAGAGCACGAAGCGGGTCTGCGGGAGCGGCCCCTCGGCGGCGTCGACGAGGAGCAGCACCCCGTCCACGAGGCGGAGCGCGCGCTCGACCTCGCCGCCGAAGTCGGCGTGGCCGGGGGTGTCCACGATGTTGATCTTCACGCCGCGGTAGGTGACCGCGGTGTTCTTCGCGAGGATGGTGATGCCCTTCTCGCGCTCGAGATCGTTCGAGTCCATGACCCGCTCGACGAGCAGCTCGTTCGAGCGGAACACGCCGGCCTGGCGCAGCATGAAGTCGACGAGGGTGGTCTTGCCGTGGTCGACGTGCGCCACGATGGCGACGTTGCGGATCTGCTCGCGGGGGATCATTGGGAGTCTTTCGGGCGCAAAAGGCCGGAACTTATAGTCCTTTGCGGCCATCCGCCGCAAGCTAAACGGCGCCGGTGTAAATTTCGTCCACCGGGCGCGTGCTAGCATGTGCGCCTTCTGGCTTCCGGGGCGGGGGAGCGCGCACAGCGATGCCGCACGTCATCCTCTTCGTGGACGACGAGCCCGAGGTCCTCGGGCTGCTGCGCCGTGCGTTCTCGGCCGTGGACGGCTACGACATCCTGGGCGCGTCGAACGGCGAGGAGGCGCTCGCCGTCCTCGCCGCGCGCCCCGTCGACCTCCTCGTCACCGACCAGCGCATGCCCCGGATGACGGGCGTCGAGCTGATCGAGCGGGCCCGGCGGCTCCAGAACGACCTGTGCGCCATCCTGCTCACCGCCCACACCGACCCCCGCGACGTCGTCGACGCCATCAACCGCGGCCAGGTCTACCGCTACGTCGTGAAGCCCTGGGAGGTCGCGGACCTCCGCCAGACGGTGGCCGGGGCCCTCGAGCACGTCGCCCTGCGCCGCGAGCGCGCGCGGCTGCTCGGCGAGGCCGAGCGCCGCCTCGCCGCCCTCAAGGCGGTCCTCGACATCGCGCGCCAGGTGGGGGCCGCGGACGGGCCGGCGCGGCTCCTCGAGCGCGTGGTGGAGCACATCCCGCTCGTCGTGCCCTGCGACGTCGCCGCCGCGCTCCTCGCCGCGCCCGGCGAGGCGCCGACGCTCATCATCCGGCCGGTGGCCGAGCTCTCCGAGGGCGCGCTCCTCCAGATCAAGGAGGACGTCATCGCGGCGCACCGCCGCCACGCCGGGGTCCCGCTCGACGAGGCGGCGCTGAAGCTCAGGGTCACGGGGCCGGGGCGGGGCGGGCCCGCCGCGGCGTTCGCCTCGCGCCTCGAGGTGCCGGCGCTGCTCCACGGCGTGCCCGCGGGCGCGGTGCTCGTGGCGAGCGCCGCCGCCGACGCCTTCGGCGACGGCGACGGGCGCGTGCTCGACCTCCTCGTGAACGAGATGACGGAGTCCTTCCGCGCCACCTCGGCGCGGCTGTCGGGGGAGCGCGAGCGGCTCTCGCGCGTCGTCGAGTCGCTCGCCGACGGCCTCCTCTACGCGCCCACCGGGAGCGACGAGGTGGTGGCGAACCCGGCCGCGCGCCGCATGCTGGGCGCGCCGCTCGACGGGACCCTCCAGGCGAGCTGGCTCAAGCAGGCGCTCGGCTTCTACCCCTTCGACCTCGTGCGCGGGCACGAGGCGACGCCCGAGGGCGCCTACGTCACCGAGGAGGTCCGCATCGCCGGGCGGACGCTCGCCTCCACGGTCTCCGCCGTCTCGGAGCGGGGCGGGGAGCTGGCCGGCGTGGCCGTGGTGCTGCGCGACGTCACCGAGCAGAAGCTGCTCGACGAGCGCAAGGACGAGTTCGTCCACGTGGTGAGCCACGAGCTGCGCACGCCGCTCACCTCCATCACCGGCGCCCTCGACCTCGTCCTCGGGGGCCTCGCCGGAGAGATCGCGCCGAAGCAGGCGCGCTACCTGCGCATGGCCCGGGAGTCGGCCGACCGGCTGAACGGGCTCGTGGACGACCTCCTCGACGTCGCCCGGCTCGAGAAGGGCAAGCTGCAGATGGTGCCGGAGGTGGTGGTCCTCGACGAGGTGATCCGCGCGTCGGCCGACCGGTACGCCCCGGCGGCCGCGGAGCGCGGCCACGAGCTCGTGGTGGACGCGCCGGCCTGCCCGCAGCGCATCGTCGGGGACGCCGCGCGGCTCGGGCAGGTGGTCTCGAACCTGCTCACGAACGCCATCAAGTTCACGCCGGACAACGGCGTCATCAAGGTGCGGGTGCTGCGCTCGTCCTCGGTCGCCGGGGTCGCCGGCTTCACGGTGTGGAACGGGGGCGAGGGGATCGCCGAGGAGGACCTCGAGCGGATCTTCGAGAAGTTCGAGCAGTCGCGCAGCGAGCGGACGCGGCGCGTGCGCGGCACGGGCCTCGGGCTCCCCATCTCGCGCGGCATCGTGGAGGCGCACGGCGGCGCCATCTGGGCGGAGAGCCCGCCGGGCGGCGGCGTGACCTTCGCGGTCACGCTGAGCGAGGAGCCGCCCGCCGAGCCCCTGGAGCGGCCGCCGCTCGGGGCCGACGCGCCGGTGGCGCTCGTCGTCGACGAGCCGGACACGGCCGCCCTCGT
This sequence comes from uncultured delta proteobacterium, assembly GCA_963737085.1. Classification (GTDB taxonomy): domain Bacteria; phylum Myxococcota; class Myxococcia; order Myxococcales; family Anaeromyxobacteraceae; genus Anaeromyxobacter. The sequence goes on along the minus strand of CAVTRR010000007.1, from coordinate 173,144 downwards.
GTGCGGCATCCTGCGCGCGGCGGGGCTCGCCTGCCGGTGCGCGCACGACGCGGAGGACGCCCTCGCGGTCGCCCGCCGCTGCCACCCGCGCCTCGTGGTCTGGGACCCGATGCTGGCCGCGCTCCGCGGCGTGCCGTTCGCGGAGATCCTGCACCACGACGCCGACACGCGCCGCGCGGTGGTGCTCGCCTTCTCGCTGCCCCTCGGCCGCGAGCTCGCCTTCCGGGGCGGCGCGGACGCCTTCCTGGAGAAGCCCGCCGGGGCCGCCGCCCTCGCCGAGGCGGCCACCGGCCTCCTGCGCCGCGGCCGCGCCACCGGGGCGCGCGTGGTGGTGGTGGACGACGACCCGGCCATCCGCGCCATCTGCGCGGAGGTGCTGCGCGGCCACGGCTACGAGGTGGACGAGGCCGGCGACTGCGCCTCGGCGCGCCGCCTCGTCGTCGAGCGGCGGCCGCAGGTGGTGCTCGTGGACGTGCAGCTCCCCGACGGCGACGGCTTCTCGCTCCTCGCCGGCCTCGCCGAGCGGCGCGCGGCGGACCCCTTCGCCGCCGTGTTCCTGTCCGCGCGCGGCGAGACCGCCGACAAGGTCCGCGGCCTGCGCCTCGGCGCCGACGACTACCTCACGAAGCCGTTCGACGCCCAGGAGCTGGTCGCGCGGGTGGACGCGGTGCTGCGCCGCCGCGACGCCGCGCTGCACGCCTCGCCCATGACCCGGCTCCCGGGCGGCCGCGCCATCGACGAGGAGGTGCAGCGCCGGCTCGACCGGCGGACGCCCTTCGCCCTCTCCTACGTCGACCTCGACAACCTCAAGGCCTACAACGACACCTACGGCTACGCGAAGGCGGACGGCGTCGTGCTGCAGACCGCCGGCATCCTCCGCGAGGCGGTCGCCGCCTTCGGCGGCGAGGGGGCCTTCATCGGCCACGTGGGCGGCGACGACTTCGTGCTGCTCTCGAGCCCGCAGCGCGCGAAGACGCTCTGCGACGAGATCATCGCCGCCTTCGACCGCGTGATCCCGCTCTACTACGATCGCGAGGACCGCGAGCGCGGGTACATCGAGGCGGCCGATCGCTACGGGACGCGGCGGCGCTTCTCGATCCTGTCCCTCTCCATCGCGACGGTGCTCGCCTCGCCGGCCCGCTTCGGGGAGCACGCGGCGCTCGCCCGCGTCGCGGCGGAGCTGAAGGACCGCGCGAAGCGGATCCCCGGCAGCGTGCACCTCGTGGACGACGGCCTGGCCGAGGCGTCGGCATGACCCTGCAGCGCAAGCTCGCCCTGTTCCTCGTCCTCGCCGCGGTCGCGCCGCTCGCCGGCGTGGGCTTCGCGGTGCTCGCCGGCACCCAGCGCGAGCTGGGCCGCCGGGCGGTGACGGATCAGGAGTCGAGGGCCCGCTCCGCCGCGACGGCGCTCGCCGCCGAGATCGCCGCCGTGGCCGGCGCGCTCGAGGCGCTCTCCGACGGCTGGCGCCCCGACGCGCTGGGCGAGCGCGAGCTGGCGGGCCTCCTCTTCGTCCTCTCCCGGCAGATCCCGGCCTCGAACGGCGGCGCCATCGTGGACGCCGACGGCATCGCCCGCGCCGTCCAGGGAGAGGGGGGCGCCGCCTCGACGCAGGCCCTCGTCGCGGCGCTGCGCGCGTCCGCCTCGACGCCGGCGGGCCGCCTCGCCCTGCGCGCCTACGACGACCCCGCGCGCGGCTGGCAGCTCGCCGCGCTGCGCGCGGTCTCGGCCCGCGACGGCGGCAGCTGGCTCGTCGGCGCGCGGGTGGGGCCCGAGCGCGTGCGGGCGCGGCTCGACGCCGCCGTGCCCGAGGGCGGCGCCGCGTACCTCGTGGACGCCGACCAGGTGATCCTCGGCTCGACGGGCTCGGGGCCGCTGCCGGCCGACCAGCGCGCCGAGCTGTCCGGCCGGCTCGACCCCTCGCGCCCCGGATCGGTGGAGGGGCGTGCGGTGCTCGCCGCCTGGGCGCCGCTCGACGACGGCACCGGCTGGAGCGTGCTCGTCGCCGTCCCCGCCGCGCGCGCCTACGCGCGGGTCGTCGCGATGCGCCGCGGGGTCCTCGCCGCCTCCGCGGCGGTGCTCGCCGGGGTGCTCCTCGTCTCCTACCTCCTCGCGCGCGGCACGACCCGCGGCCTCGCCCGCATCGAGGCGGCGGCGCGCGCGCTCGGCACGGGGGAGCTGGCCGTGCGCCTCCCCGAGGGCGGCGCCGACGAGGTGGCCCAGGTGTCGCGCACCTTCAACGCCATGGCGGCGGAGCTGCAGCGCGCGCGGCTCCACCTCGAGCGCTGGAACGAGGAGCTGCGGCGGGAGGTGGGCCTGCGGGCGAAGGAGCTCGAGGGCGCGCACGCCGGCCTCGTCGAGGCGCAGAAGCTCGCGGCGGTCGGGCAGCTCGGCGCGGGCGTCGCCCACGAGATCAACAACCCGCTCACCGGCATCCTCGGCAACGCGCAGCTCCTCCTCGAGGGCACGCCGCCCGAGGATCCGCGGCGCGCGCCGCTCGCCGCCATCGAGGCGCTCGCCCGCCGCTGCCGGGACGTGACGCTGCGGCTGCTCCGCTTCAGCGAGCAGCGCGCGACGCCCGCCGTGGACGTGCTCGACCTGAACCGCGTGGTCGCCGACGCGGTGGCGTTCGCCGAGGGGCAGGTGCGCGCGGCCGGCATCGGCCTCGAGGTGGACCTCGCGCCCTCCGGGCCGCGCGTGACGGGCGACCCCGGCCAGCTCGTGCAGGTGGTGCTGAACCTCCTCTCGAACGCGCGCACCGCCTGCGCCGGGCGGGCGGGGGCGGGGATCTCGGTCTCCACCGTGGAGCGGGGGGACGAGGTGGAGCTGCGGGTGCGGGACGGCGGCCGCGGCATCGACCCCGAGCACCTCCCCCGCATCTTCGAGCCGTTCTTCACGACGAAGGACCTGTGGAGCAACGTCGGGCTGGGCCTCTCCGTCTCGTACCGGATCGTGGCGGAGCACGGCGGCCGCATCGACGTCGAGAGCCGCCCCGGCGAGGGGACGCTGTTCGTCGTTCGGCTCCCGCTCGCGCGCGCCGCGACGGTATAGTCGCTCCCCATGGGAGCGAGCCGGCAGCGGGCGGCCTTCTGGACGGGGATCGCGCTCCTCGCGGCGGGGACCTTCGTCGCGTACCGGCTCCTGCTCGGCCCGGAGCCCGGCAGCGCGCCCATCCCCCCGCCCGCCGCCGTCGCGCCGCCGGCCGATCCGGCGCTGCGACTCACCGTGAAGGAGGCGACCGGCGAGGTCACCGTGGTCCGCGCCGGCGTCCGCTCGCGCGCCGCGGTGGGCGACGAGCTCAGGCCCGAGGACGCCCTGGAGACGGCGCCCGGCGCGCGCGTCGAGCTGGCCGGCGGGAGCTACGACGTCGCCCTCGAGGAGGGCGGCCGGTTCGACGTGAAGGAGATCACGGCCGAGCTGTCGCGCTTCAGGCTCGGCGCCGGCGCGGTGTCGGCGCGGGTCGGCGACGATCCGGCCCGCCTGTTCGAGATTCGAGGCGGCGCCCGACGCCGTCATGCGCACCCGGGGCGGCGAGCTGTCGGTGTCGCGCGCGGGCGGCGTCATGGCGGTCGGCGTGCGCCGCGGCTCGGCCGAGTTCAGCGCCGGCGGGCGCACCGTGGTGCTCGGCGACCGGGAGCAGTCGCTCGCCGCCGCCGGCGGGCCCCCCTCGAAGCCCGCGCCGCTGCCCACCTCGCTGCTGCTCAAGGTGCGCTGGCCGGACGCCCGCTCGACGAACAGCCGGCGCATCGTGGTGACCGGCTACACCGCCCCCGGCGCGAGCGTCCTGCTCGGCGGCGAGCCGGTGGAGGTGCAGCCCGACGGCCGCTTCACGCACGTCGTCGTGCTGAGGGAGGGGCGCCAGCAGCTCACCGCGAGCGCCCACGGCGTCGCGGGCTCCGCCGCGGCGCGAGGCCCCGTGGTCGTGCTCGACACGCGCGCGCCGGACGCGCGCTTCGAGACGCGCGACCTGTGGGTGCGCCCGCGACAGTGAACGACATCTCCGACAGTTGACGACAACCCTCCTCCGCGTCGGACGGAGTGGGCGCTTGACCGCCCGCTCGGCGACACGAATGATGCGTCCCGAAACCCCGGTACGCAGAGGGAGAGGGGCTCCTGAGGACGGCGCGCCACATCGTCGTCGCCGCGCTGCTGGCGATGCTGCCGTTCACCACGAGCGCAAGGCCCGTCGGGTCCTTCCGCTTCGTCGTGAACGACGCCGGGGACCAGACCGACCCGTCCATTGACGGAGAGTACGTGATCTTCGCGGGGCCGGGGCCGGACGGCGGGACCGACGTCCTCCTCTACGACGGTGCGTCCGGCCTCGTGCGCGTCGTGGCGGGCGGCCCGGGGGAGCAGCTCGCGCCGGACGTCTGGCGGAACGCGGCCATCTTCCTCGAGCCCGGCGGCGTCTCGATCCGCGCGATCGATCCCCCGCAGAGCCTGCGCGCGCCGGCCGGCGACGGCGCCGTCGGGGCGCCCGCGATCGGCGAGGCGGTCGCGGCCTGGGAGGTGGGGCCCCAGGGCGGCCGCGACGTCCGGGTGAGCCGCTACCTCGCCGGGGAGGAGTACACGCTCCGCGCGCCGGACGGCGGCGACCCGGTGGGCGACCAGTACGCGCCCGCGGTGTGGGGGGCGCTCGTCGGGTACGTCGACGGCCGGGACCAGGACTCGGTGTGGGTGCACGACTCGGCGGCCGGCGGCTCCCGGCGGATCTGCGCCGGCAGGGCGAGCGGGCTCTCCCTCGGGGAAGGCGAGGCGGGCGGCGTCGTCGCCGTCGCGCGCGCCGCGCCCGAGCACGACTCGGACGTCGAGGTGTACGACCTCGGGGGCGCGCTCCTCGCCGCCCTCCGCGTCCCGGGGGTCCAGCAGCGCCCGCACCTCTCGCGGGAGTGGGTGGCGTTCGAGGACGTGTCGACCGGGCTCTCGCAGGTGGTGCTCTGGAACTGGGTGACCGGGCTCGTCTACGTGCCGCACCCCACGAAGACGCAGCAGATCCTGAACGACCTCTCGTTCTTCTTCCCCGAGGAGGTCCGGCTCGTCTTCGAGGACACCGAGCGGCCGGAGTCCGGGCGGGACATCGCGCTCTACGTCCTCGACGTCTATCCGGAGATCCTCTTCGACGACCAGCCGGACGGCTATCCCCTGGCGGACGCCGAGCCGGTCCAGGCCGCCCTGTGCGACCCGGCGACGCCGGCGCTCGCCACGCTCGAGCTGGCGAGGGCGCCGGGGCAGCCGGAGGCCGGGCAGGTGGAGGTCGCGGTGCCCGTGACGGGCGCGGATCCGCTGCCGGTCGTGGTGTGCATCGAGGCCGAGCACGTCTCGGCGGCGTGGGTGGTGCTCGACGACGTCGCGATCGCGACGCCGGCGGACTTCGAGCTTTCGGTCGTGTCGCTCGCCCGGCCCGCCAGCCTGGACTCCGGCACCGCCCGGCTCTCCGGCGTCCTCGCGGGGAAGCCCGGGTCGTGGCTGCGCGCGCGGATCGTGGTGGATCCGTCGCGCGACGCGCCCGTCGCCCCGGTCCCGGCGCCCGACCCGCGCGCGGCCAGCCTCTCGCGGGCGAAGCTCGAGGGGAGCGGGTGCGGCACCGGCGTGGACGCCGGCCTGCTCTCCCTCCTGGCGCTCCTCTCCCTCGCGGCGCGCCGCCGCTGCCGCGCCTAGGGCGCGGGGAGGTGGGAGCGATGCCGGCGCCGCTCCTCCTCGCGCTCGCGCTCGCGGCGTCCCCGCGGATCCTGCTGCCGCCCTGGCCGCTCTCGGCGGACGGGGAGCTCGTCGCCGTGCGCGGCGGCGCCGCGCTCCTGGCCGAGGGGGCGCGCGTCGAGCCCGTCGCGGCGGGGCTGTTCCGCGTCGAGCCCGCGCCCGGGGTCGTCGAGGTGCGCCTCTCCGCGGGCGGGGCCGCCGCCGTCGCGGCGGTGGAGCCCGCGCCCGGCGAGATCGCCATCGCGCTGCGCGGCCCGCCGCCGCTCAAGGGCCGCGGCGGGACGGTCGAGCTCGCGCTCGCCGTCCCGCCCGTGCCGGGCCGGCCGGATCTCGACGCGCGGCCGCCCGAGATCGTCGCGTCCTCCGGGCGCGTGCGCGACGTCGCGCCGGACGGGCCCGGCCGCTTCCGGGCGGTGTACGAGCCGGCGGCGACGCGCCATCCCGAGGTCGCGGTCCTCGTCGCCCTCGCGCCGCGCTGCCCGCTCTGCCCGACGCCGCGCGCCGTCGGCTACGCCGTCGTGCCGCTCGCCGCGGCGATCGACCTCCCGGGCGAGTCCGAGCCGGGGTCGCGCACCACCGTCGCCATGGGCGGGAGGCGCTTCGGCCCGGTGACCGCCGACGCGCGCGGACGCTTCCGGGTGCCGGTCGTGGTGGCCCCCGGCGCGCACGTCGCGACCGCCGAGACGGTGGACGCCCTCGGGAACCGCACGGAGCGCCGGCTCGACCTCGGCCTGCCGCCGGTGGACCGGCTCGCGTGCGCGTCCTGGCCGAAGGCGCTCCCGGCCGACGGGCGGAGCGTCGCGTCGGTCTGGTGCGTCGCCTCGACCGAGGCGGGCGAGGGCGTCCCGGGCGCGCGGCTCGACCTGTCCGCGAGCGCGGGCGAGGTCGGGCCGGCGACGCCGTGCCGCGGCGCGCTCCAGAGCGCGCGCTTCCGGGCCCCGGCCGGCGGCGCGCGGGAGGCGATCGTCGCGGCGCGCTGGCCGGAGGGCGGCCGCGCCTCGGGGGACGACCTGCGCATCGGCCTCGCGACGCTCGCCCCGGCGGAGCTCGTGGCGACCGTCGCCGGCGAGCCCGTGGCGCTCGGCGCCCGCGTCCCGGCGGAGACGGCGGTGCGGGACCGGAACGGCGACCTCCTCGGCCGCCCCTCGGGCCCGCCCGGCGCGGAGGAGGGGTTCGTCGCGCCCGACCGGTTCGTCGCGCGGAGGGAGGGCGGCGACCTCGCCCAGCCGGCGCCGCTCGCCTTCTCGCTCGAGCCGGGCGCGGAGGTCGCGACGCTCTCGCTCCGGCGCGACGGGGCGTGGTTCGTCGCGGCGGCGCGCACGGTGGACGCGCGGCCCGCCGCCGGCGTCCCGCTCCGCTTCGGCGCCGGAGGGGAGGCGACGACCGACGCGCGCGGCGAGGCGCGCGTATCCGCGGCCGGCCCGCAGGAGACCGTCGCCGCCGCGAACGGCGCGCGGGCGGCCGGCTTCGAGGGGGTGACGCCGCCGCCCTCGCCGTTCGCGCTCGCGCGCACGGTGGTGGTCGCGCTCCGCCCGCCCACGCCGGTGGACGTGGTCGTGCAGGTGGAGGGCGCGCTGCTGCGCTGGCGCGTCGAGCAGGACGGCCGGCCCCTCGCCGCCCGGCCGGTGGCGCTCCGCGCCGGCGCGGTCGTGCTCGGCCCGGTGGAGCGCGACGGCGACGGCGGGCGGGCGGCGATCCGCGGCGGCCGCGGCCTCGTCGCCGTGGTGGACGAGGCGACCGGCGTCTCCGCCGTCGTGGAGGTGAGGTGAGGCGCGCGGAGGCGGCGCGCGCGGCGGCGCTCGCCGCCGTCCTCCTCCCCGCCCTCGCGCACGGGCAAACCGTCTCCATCGGCGCCGCGCGGGAGCCGGGCGGCACGGTGATCGGCCGGGTCTGCCTGGACGGCGACGGCGACGGGCGCTGCGGGCCCGGGGAGCGGGGCGTCGCGGGGGCGCGCGTCGTCGCGGAGGGCGGCCAGCTCGCCGTCTCCGACGGCGAGGGGCGCTTCCACCTGCTCGAGGTGCCGGGCCGCGCCCTGCGCTCCGACCGCGTCGCCTGGGGAGGGCACGCCCTCGCCGTCGAGGGGCTCGGCGTCCGCCGCGCCTTCGAGCTCGGGCTCGCCGGCGCGGCGCAGGTCGACCTCGCAGTGCCCGCGCCGCCGCGCCTTCCGCCGCCGCCGCTCGCCCCCGCCGCCGCCCCCGGCCGCGCGCCGGAGCGCGCGGCGGACGGCCGGCTGCGCTGGGACCTCGGCGGGCGCACGGCGCCGGGCGCGACCGTGTCGGTGGGCGGCGCCCGCGCCGTCGCGGCGGCGGACGGGACGTTCGCGGTGGAGGTGTGGCTCGCCCCGGGCGAGAACGTCCTCGGCGCCGCCGTCGTCGCCCCGGACGGCGCCGGCGCGGTCTACGCCTGGCGGGTCGACCTCGTCCGGCGCCCGCGCGGCGGCGAGCTCGTCGCGCCGGGCAGGCCCGAGCTCGCCGCGACGCTCGCGATCCTCCGTCGCCCGGGCGGCGCGCTGCTCGTGGGCCGGCCGGAGCCGGGGCGCCGGCTGCGCCTCGCCGGCCTCGCGCCGGTCCCCGGCGGCGACGGCGAGGTGGCGGCGTTCGCGGCCGGCGCCGGGGCGTCGGTCGAGGTGGACGACGCCGCGGGACGCCCCGTCGCCCGGGCCGCGCTCGCCGTCGAGCCCGTCGCCGGCCTGCGCGCCGCGGCCGCCCTCGCCGAGGTGGAGGTCTCGTTCCTGGGCGACCCCGGGGTCCTCGTCACCGGGCGCGGCGCGGCCACGGCGCACGCGCGGCTCGGGCCGGTGGAGCTGGCCGCCGGGGTCGACCTCGACGACCGGGACCGGCACGGGAGCCTCGCCGACCTCCTCCGCCCGCGCGACGCGCTCACCGTGGAGCACGCCCTCGACCCGGAGCGCTCGCTCGCCACCCCCGGGGACGACGCCGCCGCCGGCGACCGGAACGCCGGCCGCGGCCGCGTGTGGGGCCGCGTGGAGGCCGGCGGCGCCCGCCTCGACGTGGGCGGCGCGCGCGCCGGGCTCACCGGCGGCGAGGTCGGCCGCTACGACCGCGCGCTCCACGGCGCGAAGGCCGCCGCCGAGGGCGCGCTCGGGCCGGTCGCGCTCGAGGCGAGCGCCTTCGGGGCGACGCTCAGGGAGGACGCGGGCGGGAACGTGCCCCCCGTGCCCGCGCACGACGTCCTCTCCGCGTCGGGCGGCGCCGCCTTCTGGCTCGCGCACGGCGAGGTGGTGCCGGGGAGCGAGGCGCTCCGCGTCGAGTGGCGGGACCCGGTCACCGGGCGGCTCGCCGGCGGGCGCGCGCTCGTCCGCGGCGTGGACTACGAGCTCGACTGGACGAGCGGCCGCGTCCTCCTGGCGGCGCCGCTGCCGAGCGTCGGGGGCGCGCCCTCGCTGCGCACCGTCGGCCCCTTCGGCGCGCCGCGCGCCGCGCTCGTCGCGGACTACCTGCACGCCGCGAGCGCCTCCGCCGCGGAGGACCTCCACGGCGGGCGCGCGGGCGCGAGGCTCGGCCCCCTGTCCCTCTCCGTCCACGGGGCGAGCGAGGACCGGCCGGAGGGGGCCTACCGGCTCGCCGCGGGCGCGGCGGCGCTCGACCTCGGGCCGCTCCTCTCGCTGCGGGCGGAGGCGGCGCGGAGCCAGGGCGCCCTCTTCGCGCGGGGCGGGGCGGCGGGGTTCTCGCGCTCGGCGGACGGCGGCTACGCGTTCGGCGGCGCCGGCGGGGGCGGGGACGAGGAGGCCGACGCGCTCCACCTCGAGGCGCGGAGCGCGGCCGGCCCCGTGCGCGCGCTGGGCTGGTGGCGCGAGCGCGGCGCCGGGTACTCCGACGCCGAGTTCGACGAGGCGCGCGCGGCGCGGGAGCGCGGCGCCGAGGTCTCCGCGGAGGCGGCCGGCTTCGGGGGGGCGCTCCTCTTCGCCGAGCGGCGGGGCGCCGACCCGGAGGATCCCGGCGGCCTGCGCCTCCTCGAGGTGCGCACCCTCGTCGCCCGCGCCGGCTGGTCGGGCCCCCGGCTCGGCCTCGTCCTCGAGGGCGTCCGCGTCGAGCGCGAGGCGCCCGTGCGCGGGGACGAGACCTCCGCGGGCGCGCGCGCCTCGTGGCGCGTGGACCCCGCCCTCGAGCTCGAGGTCGCGCACCACCAGGGGCTCCGCACCACGGGCGCCGCCCTCGACCCGACCTTCACGTCGGCGGGCGCGACCCTGCGGCAGGGACGGAGCGCGCTCTCGGTCGAGGGCGGCTGGGGGCCCACGCTCGGACCGCGCCTGCTCGTCGGCGGCGAGCGGGGCGGGCCGGACGAGGCCGTCTACGGGACCTTCACGGCCGACCCGGACGCGCCCGACGTGCTCCCCGGCGCGGAGAGGGCGAGCGCGCTCGGGGCGCGCCGCCGCGCCGGCGGGGCGGAGATCTTCACCGAGGAGCAGTTCGCCCGCGACGCGCTCGGCCTGCGCGCCTCGCGGCTGTTCGGCGCCGCGGTGGAGCCGCTCCGCGGCCTGCGCCTGTCGGTCTCCGGCGAGCGCGGCGAGCGGCTCCGCCCCGACGGCTCGCGCAGGGCGCGGAGCGCGGCGGCGGGGACGGCGGGGCTCGTGCGCGGCCCGGTGCGGCTCGCGCTGAGGGGCGAGGTCCGGACCGAGGGCGACGACGCGCAGGCGGGGGCCGGCGCCTCGGCGGAGTGGGTCGTGTCGCGCGCGGTCGTGCTCGCGCTCCGCTCGAGCTGGCTCCACGGCACGCTGGACGGGCGCGAGGCGCTCGGCTTCGACGCCGCGCTCTCCGGGGCGTTCCGCTCGGACCGCCGCTCGCTCCTCGCGAGCGTCGCCCGCCTCGCCGACATGCGCCCGGGCGCCGCGCCGGCGCGACGCGGTGATCGCGCGGCTCGCGGGCACCGCGGCGGTGGCCGCGCGGCTCGAGCTCGGCCTCGGCGGGGCGCTCGCGATCCAGGAGGTCGGGGGCGGGCGCGACGACCGGATCACCGGGAGCGCGCGGGCGCGCGTCGCCGTGGCGGGGCCGCTCGACGCCGCCGTGGAGTACGCCCGGCGCGCCCCGCTCGACGGCGGCGACCTCGGCGCGCTGCACGCGGTGCGCGCCGAGGCGGGCGTCACGCAGGGTGAGAGCCGGCTCGCGCTGGGGTACACTCTCGTCGGCTTCGGAGGAGACGGGCTCACGCCCGCGGCGGACACGTCCCGCCTCTACGTGCGTGCGCAGGTCACGTACTGATGACGCGCGCCGCCGCCCTCGCGCTCGCAGCGCTCGCCGCCGCCCCGGCGTCGGCGTCGGCCCAGTTCCGGCCGTCGCCGATGGCGGTCCCCTCGGCGCTCGACGCGGACGTCCTGCCCGGCCGCTTCACGAGCGCGACGACGCCGGGCGAGCTGGTCACCGTGGACCGCGCGACCGGGGTGGGGGAGCTGCGGACCTACCGCGCGCTGCTCGCGCCGGTGTCGTACGCCGGCGTGCTGCCGGGCGGCGCCACCTACCGGGCCGGGCGCACGCAGGCGAGCGCGGCGGACGCCGTCTCGGAGGTCGTCTACCCGGTCTCGACGGGCATCGGGATCCAGTTCGTCGTGCCGCTGCAGGTGCTGACCGTCCCGCTCTCCCCGCGCCCCCCCGGCGTCGTCTCCTTCGCGCACCTCCTCGCCCACGCGGGCGACGTGCTGGTCTGCCCGAGCGCGACGATCGGCTCGCGCACGGGCTGGCTCCAGGCGGTCGACCTCCAGACCTCGTCGCTCGGGGGGACCGCGGAGAGCCGGCTCTGGTGGGCGAACGGCCTCGAGGGGATGGACGGCCTCGCGCACGAGCTCCTCCCCGTGCGGCTCTCCGCGGCGGCGCGCGCCCTCGGCCTCGACGATCTCGCCCTGCCCACGAACGGAGGGGTCCTGCTCGCGGCGCACGTGCCGACGGCGAGCGCCGACCTCCTCTACCCCACGGCGCCCACGGCGCTCTCCGCGATCGCCCTCGCCGACGTCCGCGTGGGCGGCGCCTCCACGCTCGATCGCCCGCCGTGGCTCCCCGCCACGGTGGAGCGCAAGGGCGACGCGCTGGGCGCCGCCGCGGTCGACCTCGACCTCGACGGGCTCCCGGACCTCCTCTTCAGCTACGGCTCGGCGCCCGGCGTCGCGGACGGGCAGGGGGGCCTCGTCCCGAACCACCTCCTCCTCGTGCGCGGCACCGGCGACGCCCGCGACCTCGCCACTTCCCCCTGGGAGGACGTGACCGGCGATCCGCGCCTCGGGCTCGTCGACCCGGTGACGCTGCGGCCCCTCGAGATCTCCGGCGCGCCCGCGGCGGCGGTCTGGGATCGCGCGCTCGACGAGGTGGTCGTCTTCTGGACCGAGGGCGGCGCCCTGCACGTCTGGCGCGGGGACGCCGCCGGGCGGCGCGTGCGCGACGTGCGGGTGGCCGACGTCGTGGGCTCGGCGGCGCCCGACCTCGTCGTCGCCGCCGAGGACGTGCTCGTCTACCCGGACCTCGCGAACGCCTCGCCCGCGCTCGCCTGGGCGGCGGGGAGCCCCGGGCCGGCCGTCCGCGGCCGGGACCTGACGCTCGCGGTGGAGGCGGGCGACGCCGACGGCGACGTGGCGCTCGAGTGGTTCGTGGGGGATCCCTACGGCGCGGCGATCGCGACCGCCGCCGTGCCGGCCGGCGCGGCGCAGGCGCGGTCGTACGTCCACCCCGGCGCGCTCCTCTGCGGGACGCCGCCGCAGACGCTCGACGTGACCGTCCGCGCCACCGACGCGCTCGGCGTCTTCGCGGAGCTCGCGACGCGGCTGGAGGTGGCCTACCCGGCGCCGGCCCTCGCGCTCTCCGGGGTCCCGGGCGGCACGCTCGTCCTGCCGCCGGGCGGCACGAGCGCCGTCCTCGACGGCGCGAGCGAGGCCGGCTGCGGCCCGCCCGTCTTCACCTGGGGCGGCACGCTGTTCGACGCGGCGCCGTTCGTGGAGGAGGGGACCGCGACCACGACGCGCCGCACGGTGGACCTCCCGGAGGCGATCTACCCCGCGCTCCTCGCCGGCCCCGACCCGACGGTCACGCTCGTCGCGGAGGACGGCGCGGTGGCGAGCGCGCCCGCCTCCCTCGCGCTCGTCCTCGACGCGAGCGGCCTCGCCGAGGTGGTCCACTCCGCCGACCTCTCCGCCCTCGCGCCGGGCGAGGTCGCGGTGCTGCGGACGACGGTGAGGAGCCGGCTCTCGGTCGCGCTCCCGCAGGCGCACGTGGTGGACGTGCTCGACGGCCTCGTCCCCGCGGGCGCGCCCGTGGTGACCGGCGCGGCCGCCGTCGCGACGCTCCGCGGCGGCGCCGAGGTGGTGCTCGACGCGCTCCCGGCGGGCGGGGTCGAGGTGGTGATCGACCTGCCGGTGCGCGCGGCCGGCGAGCGCGGCGCGTCGGCCGTCGAGGTCCGCTCCTCCGGCGGCCACCTCGTCTCGCCGGGCGCCGGCGCGCGCGCCGGCGGCGGCGCGCTCCCGGGCTGCGGCTGCGGCGGGGCCGCGGGCGCGGAGGGGCTCCTCGCCCTCGCGCTGCTCGCGCTCCGGCGCCGCCGGCGGCCTACATGAAGCCGATGCGCCGGGTGGACGCGAGCACCCGCTCGACGTCCTCGAGCACCCGCATCACCCGGCAGGCCTGCAGGAACGCCAGCGCGTCGCGCTCGGGCAGCTCGCACAGGCGGAGGAGGTCGTCCACCGACTTGGTGCCGTCGGCGAGGGCGAGCAGGTGGGCCTCCCTGGGCCGGAGGCCGAGCGCGTAGAGCTCGAAGGCGGGGGCGGGGGAGGGCGCGAGGTGGGCCGTGCGCGGCAGCTCGGTGGCGAGCCGCTGGAGCGTCGCCGTCCGCAGCATCCCCTCGAGCAGCAGGTCGCCCATGGGCAGGCGGAGCGGCACGCGCGACGCGGGCGGGCGCCCGAGCTGGAACTCGTAGTCGCCCTCGCGCCAGTCGAACGTGGACCAGGCGAGGGCCCGGATCTGGCCGGCCAGGATCTCCGGCCGGCGGGCGGCGGGGACGAGGCCCGCCTCCGAGAGGAGGTCGGCGGTGCGCGCCGTGGCGGGCGCGGCGCGGCGGAGGGCGTCGAGCTGCTCCTGCGAGGCGAGGCCCCGGCGCACGCAGATCGCCCCGAAGCGCTCGGCGCCGACGTTGGAGGCCGCGTAGACGAGGGCGCCGCCCTCGACCACGAGGATCTTGCGGACCGGGCCGCGCGCGAGGGTGAGCGCCCCGGTCGCCTGGCCCTCGTGGATGGCGACGAGGAGGCGGGGGACGCTCGTCTGGCCGAGATCGCCGCGCGCGGCGGGCGGGACGTCGAGGGCGGTCGCGACGGCGGGCGCCGTCTCGGGGAGCGGCGCCGCGAGCCCCTCGCGCCGGACCGCCGGGCCGTCCGCGATGGGGCGGTGCTCGAGGGCCGGCGGCGCCGCCGCGACGATCCCCGCCGGGATCTCCTCGGGCCGGAGGGGCCGCGAGCCCGTGACCTCGTCCCGCGCCTCCTCCTCGAGCCCGGGCACGCCGATGCCGAGGACCCGGGCGACGGCGGCGGCGAGGGCGTCCACCGCGAACGGCTTCTCGAAGAAGTCGGCGGCGCCGAGGCGGCGGACCTCCTCGGCGGCGCGCGGGCCGCGGTAGACGCCGGAGACGGCGAGCGCGGGCACCGCGCCGCGGCCGAGCGCGGCGAGCACGTCGCTGCCGCGCACGTCCGGGAGGGGGAGATCGAGGATGGCGACGTCGGGGCGGACCCGGGCGAGCGCGTCGAGCGCCGCGCGGCCGGAGGGGACGGCGAGGACGCGCGCGCCGAGCCGCTCCGCGGCCCCGCGCACGAGCGCCGCGAGATCGGCGTCCTCGGCGACGAGGAGCAGGCGCTTGCCGGTGAGGGGGGAGGACACGGTCGGGGCGGAATGTACCACGCACCCCCGGCGGCGCCGCCGGCGGGGGGCGGCCTCGCCGGGGCGACGCCTTGGCGCCGCCGGGCGCCGGCGCTAACCTCGGCTGCCGTGCCGCTCCCGTTCCACCACCTCGCGATCCAGTGCGCCGACCTCGGCCGCTGCGAGCGCTTCTACCGCGAGGTGCTCGGCCTCGAGGTGCTGCGCCGCTGGCCGCGCGACGACGGGACGGGCGACCGCAGCGTCTGGCTCGCGGTCGGCGACGGCGAGGCCGGGAGCTTCCTCGCCCTCGAGCGGGCGGACGCGCCGCCCGAGCCGCGCCCGTGGCGGGACGGCGCCGCCGGGCTCCACCTCTTCGCGCTGCGGATCGCGCCCGGCGAGCGGCGGGAGTGGGAGGACCGGCTCGAGGCGGCCGGCGTGCTGGTGGTGCACCGCACGCGCTGGACGATCTACTTCCACGATCCGGAGGGAAACCGGATCGGGCTCACGCACCACCCGCACGACGTGTGACGGCGGGGGGCCGGGGCGAACGCGCGTGCTAAAGTCGGCGCGTGAGGAAGGGAAACGTCGTCGCCGCCGCGCTGGCCATCGCGCTCGCGAGCGCGGCGATCTACGGCAAGACGGCCGGCTTCGAGCTGCTCCCGAGCTGGGACGACGGCGACACCGTGCTCGGGAACCCCGACGTGCGCGACCTCTCCGCGGCGGGCGTCGTCCGCACGTTCTCGCGGACGACGGCCGTGCTCTACCAGCCGCTCACCACCCTCTCGTTCGCGGTGGACCACGCGCTCTGGGGGCTCTCCCCCGCCGCGTTCCACCTCGGGAACGTCGTCCTCCACGCCGCGGCGGCCTTCGTCCTCTTCCTGCTCGTGCGCGCGCTCTCCGCGAGCGGGCTCGTCGCCGCGATCGCGGCCGGCCTCTTCCTCGTCCACCCCGTGAACGTCGAGAACGTGGCGTGGGTGACCGAGCGGAAGACGATCCTCTCCGGGCTCCTCTTCTTCGGCGCGGTGCTCGCCTGGGTGCGCGCGCGCGAGCGCGGCGCCCGCGTGCCCTGGGCCTGGCCGGCCGTGCTCGGCGCCGCCGCCATGCTCGCGAAGCCCACGGCGGTGGTGCTGCCGCTCGCGATCGCCGCCTACGAGCGCTGGCTGCGGCCGGACCCCCGCGTCCGGCTGGCGCTGCCGCTCGTCCCGGTCGCCGCCGCGGCGGCCGTGCCCACGATCTGGGCCCACCTCGCGGGCTCGATCCCCGCCGAGTCGCTCGCGCCGGCCACGCTCGCCGGGACGGTGTGGCCCACCGCGGTGGTCGTGTGGTGGAAGTACGTGCGGCTCCTCGCGTGGCCTTCGGAGCTGAGCGCGTTCTACGACACCGCGCTCCACGGCTGGCTCGACCCCGCGGTCGTCGCCGCGGTGGCCGCGTGGGCGGCGCTGGCCGCGCTCGTCTTCACCCGCGGATCGCGCGAGGTGCGGTTCTGGTTCGCGTGGTTCTGGATCTGCCTCTTGCCGACCTCGAACCTCCTGCCGCTCAACACCTACTACAACGATCGCTACCTCTACGCGCCGGGGGTGGCGGCGTTCGTCCTCGCGGGGCTCGCGGTGCGCCGGGCGCGGGAGGCGCTGCGCGCGCGCGGGCACCCGCGCGCGGCGGCCGTCCCGGTCGCGCTCGCGGCGGCGGTCGCCGTCGCGGCCGGGGTCGCCGCCTCGCGGCGCGCCGAGGTGTGGCGCGACGAGGTCGCGCTGTGGGAGGACGCGGTCCGCCGCTCGCCGCGGCTCTACACGCCCAGGCTCAACCTCGGCTTCGCGTACGACGTGCGCGGCCGCTGGGACGACGCCGAGCGGCAGTACCTCGAGGCGGCCCGCATCCTGCCCACGCCGGAGGCCGTCCAGAACCTCGTCATGGTCCGGACGAAGCGCGCGATGGCCGCCGGCCGGGCCGGGGGCGCCGCCGGGCGGTGACGCGGCGGCGGCGAGGCGGGCTGCCGCCCCGGCCGGTTCGCGTTAGGGGAGGGGCATGATCTTCGACCGGCGCCGCTACGGGAGGGACAACTACGTCTACCTGCTCGCGGACGGCGCGGACGCCGTGCTGGTCGATCCCGGCGACCCGATCGTCGCGCTCGGCCTCGCCGCGGCGCACGGCCTGCGGCCCGCCGCCGTCGTCCACACCCACGGCCACGCCGACCACACCGGCGGGTCCGCCGCGATCCGCGCCCGCCTCGGGGCGCGGGTCCTCGGCCACTCCGCCGACGCGCGGTGGTTCGCGCCCGACGAGGACCTCGCCGGCCGCGGCGAGGTCCTCGTCGGCGCGCTCCGGCTGCGCGTGCACGAGGTCCCCGGCCACACGCCGGGCTCCGTCCTCGTCGAGTGGGCGGGGCGGCTCCTCACCGGCGACACGCTGTTCTGGGGCGGGTGCGGCAACTGCCGAAGCGGCGGCGACCTCGGGACGCTCGCGCGGAGCTTCCTCGCGGTGTTCCCCTCGCTCGACGGCGCGCTCGAGGTCCACCCCGGGCACGACTACGCCGAGGCGAACCTCGCCTTCGCGCTCGACCTCGAGCCGGGGAACGCGGCGGCGCGGGCGCGCCTCGAGGCGGCGCGGGCCGCGCGCGCGGCGGGGGAGGAGCCCCGCGCGCCCACCCTCGACGAGGAGCGCGCGGCGAACCCGTTCCTGCGCGTCCGGGAGCCCGGCCTGCGCGCGGCGATCCTCGCGCGCGCCCGTGTCCCTGGAACGAGGGACGAGGACGTCTTCGCGGCGCTCCGGGGGCTGCGGGACCGCGCCTAGCGCACACCCGGCGCAGGGCGCGCGCGCGCATCCGCGCGGGAGGGCGCGACGGCGGGTGATAGACTTTCGGGCCTGCCGGCGCGTCCGCGGAGCGGAGGCCGGCACGGAGGAGGAGCCGCATGCGCATCGCCCTCGCGGTGGCCGTCGCCGCCCTGTCCGCGCTGCCCGCCGCCGGGCGCGCGTCGCCGGGCTCGGTGGACTGGCAGCGGAAGGTCGTGAAGTGCACCGGCAGCGGCGCGGCGAACCTCCGCGACGCGAACGGCAACCCCGCCGTGGCCCGCATCGGCGCGGAGCGGGCCGCGAAGCTCGACGCGCTCCGCAGCTGCCTGGAGGCGCTGAAGGGCGTGCAGCTCCAGTCCGGCCAGACCGTGGGCGGGGCGCTCCAGTCGGACGGCGCGCTCACCGGGAAGGTGGAGGGGCTCGTCCGCGGCTTCCAGGTGGTGGGCAAGCCGCGCTACTTCTCGGACGGCGGCGTGGAGCTGGACGTCGAGGTGCCGCTCGAGGGCGCGCTCTCCGACGCGCTCCTGCCGAAGGCGGAGCCGAAGCCGCCCGCCGCGGCGGCCGCCCCCGCCGGCACCTCCCTCGTGGTGGACGCGCGCGGGCTGAAGGTCGTGCCCGCGCTGGCGCCGCGGATCCTCGACGAGGCGGGCGGGGAGCTGTACGGGCCGGCGTCGCTCGGCGAGGCCGGCCGCAAGGCGGGCGGCGCCGCCTACGCGCGCGACCTCGACTCGGCGAGGGCCGCGCTCGCGGGGAAGCTCGGGGACCGCCCCCTCGTCGTGAAGGCGGTCCGGGCGCAGGGCTCGGACCTCGTCCTCTCCAGCGCCGACGCGGCGACCCTCGCCGGCCAGGGCCTCGCCTTCCTCGCCGAGGGCAAGGTCGTCATCCTCGGCGACTAGGGACCGGAGACCGACATGAAGCGTGCTCTCGCACTCGCGCTGCTCGCCCTCGCGCCCGCCGCCCGGGGCGAGGACTTCCGCACCACCGAGGCCGTCGGCCAGGCCGCCCTCGCGGGCGACCCGCTCGCCGCGAAGGCCCAGGCGAAGGACGACGCGCTCCGCGGCTGCGTCCAGCAGGTGGCGACGACGATCGTCACCGCCGCCACCGAGACCGACCAGGCGCAGCTCCTCTCCGACAAGGTCTACGCGCACTCGGTGGGCTACGTGCGCAAGGTCGAGGTCCTCGACGACCGGCAGGACGGGAACACCTGGACGACGCGGGTGCGCTGCGAGGTCTCCGAGGCGAAGCTCGACGAGGACCTCATGGCGTTCGGCATCGCCTACCGGCGCGCCGGCATGCCGCGCGTCTTCGTGCTCGTGGCCGAGCAGGCCATCGACGCCACGAAGGCCACGGGGTGGTGGCAGGGGGGCGGCAACGCCGCCGACCTGCGCGTCGTCGAGAACGCCTTCATGGACCGGATGGAGAAGTCCGGCTTCGCCTTCGTCGACCCCGAGGTGCTCGCGGGCAAGGTGAGGCTCGAGGCGATCGGCGCCGACCCGAACCTCCAGCAGGCGCGCGAGGTCGGGGTGAAGACCGGCGCCGAGATCGTGATCGTGGGGCGGGCCGTCGCGAAGCCGCTCGGCGAGCTGCAGATCGACAACGGCACGCTCTTCGCGGCGGTGGCGAACGTCTCGGCGCGGGCGGTCCGCACCGACACCGGCGAGATCGTGGCGACGGCCGAGTTCACCAGCCCGGCCGGCCGCGGCTTCGAGCAGACCACCGCGGGCCGGAACGCGCTCTCCGAGGGCGGGCGGCAGCTCGCCCGCGACCTCTTCGCGAAGATCGGCCGGGTGTGGGCGCGCGAGCAGTCCGGCGCGCGGCGCATCGCCCTGGCGGTCACCGGCGTGGACGACTACGCGCGGCTCGCGGCGCTCAAGGGCGCGCTCGTGCAGGGCGTGCGCGGCGTGAAGGACGTGCAGGAGCGCTCGATGGAGAACGGCCGCGCCGAGCTCGACGTGACGCTCGCCGGGACGAGCCAGGCCTTCGCGACCGAGCTCGCCACCCGCAAGCTCCAGGGCTTCACGCTCAAGGTCAGGAAGGTGACGCAGGGCGCGGTCGAGGTGGAGCTCAAGTAGCCATGCGCGCCCCGATCCCCATGCTGGCCGCGCTCGCGGGCGCCGCCCTGCTCGCCTCCGCCGCCCGCGCCGCGCCGCGGACCCCCGCCGGCACCGTCACCTTCGTCGCGGGGGAGGCGACCGCGGGCGGCCGGACCGAGCTGCTCGCCCTCGGGACGCTCGTCTACGCGGGAGACGTGCTCGAGACGCGCCGCCGGACGAGGCTCGAGGTGAGGCTCGCGGACCAGAGCGTGCTGCGCCTCGGGCCGCTCTCCCGCGCCGTCGTGCAGCGCGCGTCGTTCGGGGCGACCGCCGAGGACCGCCAGGTCTCGGCGAAGCTCCTCGTCGGGCAGGTGTGGGCGAACGTGGCGAAGGCGGTGGGCGGGGAGGCCCGCTTCGAGATCCGCACCGAGAACGCCGTCGCCGGCGTTCGCGGCACCACCTTCCGCGTCGACGCCGCGAAGGACCGCTCCGTCGTCGTGAAGGTGTACGGCGGCACGGTGGCGGTGGCGGCGGGCGCGCTCCCACGGCCCGAGCACGCGGACGGCAAGGCCGAGCGCCGCCAGGTGGCCGGCCCCGAGGAGGTCTCCCGCGAGCAGTGGGAGCGCATCGTGACCAGCATGATGGCGGTCCGCGTCTCCGCGCGGGGCGTGGCGACCGAGCCGGAGGCCTTCGCGCTGGCGGAGGCGGGTGGAGACGAATGGGAGGAGTGGAACAGGGGACGGGACGCGACGAGGTGAGCGACGAGGTGCGCTCGCCCTGGACCCTGGCGAACGGCCTCACCGCGCTCCGCATCGTCCTCGCGCCGGTGTTCCTCGTCCTCTACGTGGAGGGCGATCGGCTGCGCGCGCTCGCCGCGTTCGCGGCTGCCGCGGCGACCGACGTCCTCGACGGGCTCGTCGCGCGCGTGCTCCGGCAGCGCACCCGGCTCGGCGCCTTCCTCGATCCGATCGCCGACAAGCTCCTCGCCGCCTGCGCCCTCGTCGCGCTCGCCGCCACCGGCCGGCTCCCGGCCTGGCTCCCGGCGCTGGTCGTGTCGCGCGACCTCGCCCAGCTCGGCGCCGCCGCGTTCCTCCGCACGACGCACCGCGCCGTCCCCGTCGCGCCGACCCGCATCGGGAAGTACGCCACAGTGGCGCTCGCGGCCACGGTGGTCGTGGCCCTCGCCGGAGACTACGGGGCCTACCCCAGCGGGGCGGTCGGGCCGTTCGTCGTGGCGCTCGCCCTCCTCGCCGCGGAGTGCGTGGCCATCTCCTTCGCCCAGTATTTCCTGTTCTTTCTGCGCGCCGTCCGCTCGCCCCCCTGACCGTCCCCACGGCGGGCGGCCCCTTCACGGCCGGGCGGGCGTGCCTATCATCGTGGCGTGCAGCCGCGGAAGCTGAAGCTCGTCGTCTCCGACTTCCACCTCGGGAAGGGCCCGTACCGCGACGACGGCTCGGTGAACGTGTTCGAGGACTTCCGGCAGGACGCGAAGTTCGCGCAGTTCCTCGACTACCACTCCGACGGCGAGTGGCGGGACGCCGAGGTGGAGCTGATCGTCGACGGCGATTTCTTCAACCTCCTCTCGGTGGACCTCGACGGCCGCATGCAGGAGGCGATCACCGAGCGCGTGTCGGTGGAGAAGACCGAGGCGATCCTGCGCGGTCACCCCCAGGTGTTCGACGCGCTGGAGCGGTTCGCCGCGGACGGGCGGCGGAACGTCACCTTCATCATGGGGAACCACGACCCCGGCCTCCTCTTCGACGGCGTGCGGGCGGCCATCTCGAGCCGGGTCCGCGGCACGCACCGCTTCATGCTCGACGCCTACGACTTCGACGGCGTGCACGTCGAGCACGGCATGCAGCGCGAGCCGATGAACGCCTTCAACCCGAACCGCTACTTCGCCGAGCGGGACGGGGAGGTGTGCCTCAACCTGCCGCTCGGCTCCCGCTACATCATCCACGTCCTCAACGAGGAGAAGGCGCAGCGGCCGTACATCGACAAGGTGGCGCCGTTCGCGAGCTACTACCGCTGGGCGCTCTTCAACGACCCGGAGGCGGTGCTGCGCATCACCGTGCGCTCCATCGCGTTCGTCGCGGCGGCGGCGCTGAAGCGGCTGCCCCACCTCGACCCGATGCCGCTCGCGGACATGCTGAAGCGCTTCGTGCGCTACACCGCGTTCCCGACGCTCGAGCACGAGGCGCGGCGCCTGCTCGCGCGCAAGGGCTACCACACGGTGATCATGGGCCACACGCACGTGCCGCAGTACCGCGAGTACGGGCGGGACCGGATCTACGTGAACACCGGGACCTGGAACGCCATGACCTCGCTCGACGTGGGCAACCTCGGCCGCACCGAGCAGCTCACCTACGCGCACGTCGAGTACGTGGACGGGCGGCCGAGGACGCGGCTGCGCGAGTGGCGCGGGCTGTCGAGGCCGGCGGAGGACGTCTTCTTCTAGCGGCGGTCAGCGCAGCGCGAGCCGGTAGAGGACGTCGTCGAAGGAGACGTCCTCGAGCTCGGGCCGGTAGTACCACTCGTTCACGACCTGTCCGACGGGCACGAGCACGAATGCGGCCTCGACGAGCTCCTTGAAGTGGCCCCAGCGGTCGTACGTGAACGCGTAGGAGCCGAGGTAGACGCGCTCTCCGCCCTGGACCCTGCCCTTCAGCGCGTGGACGAACGCGGCGATCGCCGCGGGGTCGCCCACCGGGTGCGTGAGCGTCCGCCGCCCGGCGTAGTAGTCGAGGAACACCGAGTCGTCCATGCACACGATGACGGCGTCCGGCTCGGTGCGCTCCCTCACGAGGAGCGCCATCGCCTTGGGGCCGCTATGCGCCGCGCGTGCGGCGAGGAGCGGCCAGGCGCGCGCGACGCCGGGCACGGCCGCGGCCGCGAGGAGCGCCACCGCCAGCGCGGTGCGCGCGCGCCGGCCGGGCGGCCGCCGCACGAGCCAGGCCGCTCCGGCGCCGGCGAGGACGGCGACGGGGGGCAGCACGTAGAGGAGGTAGCGGGGGCCGTAGGAGCTGACGTTGCCGAAGTAGAGGACCACGAGGAGCCATGGCGCGATCCCGAGGAGCGCGACGTCGCGCGAGGCCGCGGCCCGGACGAGCCCCACCCCCGCGAGCGCGAGCGCCGCGGCGCCGAGCGCCGGCGGGGCGTCGGCCAGCGCCCGCGACAGCAGCGGGGAGAAGAGCCCGAGGAAGGTCGTGCTGTTCGAGCCCACGACCTGCGTGTTCCGCACGAGCTCCGCCCAGATCGGAGATCGCGACGGGTCCGGCGACCGCGACGGCGAGCGCGGCGAGGTCGAGGGCCAGCGCCTTCCACGCGCCCCGGCGCGCGAGGTGGACGGCGACCGTGAACAGCGCCAGCGGCGGGACGAGCAGGGCGCCGCCCTCGTGGATCGTGAGCGCGAACGAGAACAGCGCCATGGCGGCGAGCCGGCTCGCCGTCGAGCCCGAGCGCGCGCCGCGCGCGAGGAGCCAGCAGGCGAGCACCACGAACGCGAGCTGCGGCGCGTTCTCCTTGCCGGTGCTCGACGACGTCAGGAAGAGCGTGCTCGTGCCGGCGAGGCCGGCCGCGAGCGCGCCCGCGAGCCGGTCACGGGTCAGCTCGAACGCGAGCAGGAAGAGCGCGGCGACGAGGAGGGCCCCCCCGACGATCCCGACGAACGGGATCACGGGCTCCGCGCTGCGGCCGGTGAGCAGGTGGTATGGCGCGTGGAAGGCCACGCCCAGCAGCACCGCGCCGTAGCGCCCCTTCACCGCCGGAAAGAGCTCCCCCTCTGCGAGCGTCCGCTCCACCGCGCGCGCGAGCTGCACCTCGTCGTGATGGAAGAGCCCCGCGTTGACGAGCGGCAGGCGCAGGAGGAACGCGAGGGCGAACGCGAGGGCCGCCCAGGTGGCGATCCGGCCGGGCGGCGCGGGCGCCTGCGCGGCGAAGGCCGGCTCGGGCGGCGTCGCCGGGGCCCTCTCGGCTGCGTGGGCGTCCATCATGCGGGTGTCCCCCGGCGCAGTGCGCGCGGCGCCGGCGCTCCGGCGCGATGATAGCGCAGGGGGCAGCCGGACGGGCCGCCGCCGCTCGCCGCCGGCGAACGAGGTACGGGACCGTTGACTCCCCGCGCGGTCGCGCTATAAACGCGCGTCGCCGTTCGGAACAGGCCCGTAGCTCAGTGGTAGAGCACTACCTTGACACGGTAGGGGTCGTCGGTTCGATACCGACCGGGCCTACTCCAAGGCCAGCCTTCGCGGGCTGGCCTTCTTCTTTTCGGGTCGCCGCGGGCGCATTCGCGGGGGCGCGCGGCGGGGAGGCCGCGGTAGTGTAGGGCGATGACGCCGGACCCCCTCCCCGCTCCGCCCGACCCGGGGCCCGACGCGTCCCCCGCGCCAGCGGTTCCGCCGTGGTGGGCGGCGCTCGGGCCCCTGCTGGCGCTCGCGGCCGCGCTCGCCGCCCGGCTCTACGCGTGGCCGAGGATCATGACCGACCGCGGGGTCCGCCTCGCCTTCGACACCGATCCCTACTACCACGTGCTCCAGGCCGAGCGGCTCCTCCAGGGGCGCAGCGTCTGGCTCGACCCGGCCATGAACTGGCCCTTCGGCCAGGTGGTGCTCTGGCCGCCGCTGTGGGACCTCGTCATCGCCGGCGCCGCCCGGCTCGCCTACGGGGCGGGCGCCTCGCGGGCGCAGCTCGAGCTCGTCGCCGCATGGCTGCCCGTGCCGATCGGCCTGCTCACCGTGGCGGCGGCGGCCGGGCTCGGCGCGCTGCTGCTCGGCCGCGCCCACGGCGTCGGCGCGGCGCTCGTCGTCGCCGTGCTCCCCCCGGCCGTCCTGTGGAGCTCGATCGGCGCCGCCGACCAGCACGTCCTCGAGATCCTGCTCTCGGCGGCCGTCCTCCTCGCGTTCGTCGCCGGGTGGCGGGCGCGGCGCGCGGGCGCGCGCCGGGCGGCGGCGGGCGCGCTCGCGGTCGCGGCGGCGGCCGCGTTCTGGAACTGGCAGGGCTCGGCGTTCAACCTCGTCCTCCCCGTGGCCTTCACGGCGGCCGCGCACGTGCTGCTCCCGGGGGACGAGGTGGCCGCGCGCGCGCCCCGGACGCTCGCGGAGGGGCTCGGGGCCGGCGCCGCGCTGCTCGCCGCCTCGCTCGCGCTGTTCGGCCCGCCCGGCGCGCTCTCCCGCGGCGGGCTCGCCGGGGTGACCGCGCTGCACGTCGCGATCACCGCGGGCGCGGCGGCGTTCGGGGCCTGCCTCCTGCTCGTCCGCGCGGCGCGCCGCGGCGGCGGCGCCGGCCCCGCCCGCCGCGTCGCCGAGGTGGCGGCGGCGCTCGCCGTGCCGGCGGCGCTCGCGCTGGGGCCGTTCCCCGTGCTCCGCAGCGGCGTCCGCCACGGCGTCACCGCGCTCGCGGCCGCCAACCCCTGGTACCCGGAGATCAACGAGTACCGGCACCTCCTCTTCTCCGGGCTGTACTCCCTCCCCGACGACCTGCGGATGTTCCTCGGCACCTACGGCCTCACGTTCGTCGCGGCGGCGCTGGCCGTCCCCGCGCTGGTGCGGCGCGCCCGCGCCGGCGAGGCCGGACGCGCCGCCGTGCTCTTCCTCGCGTGCTGGTTCGTCCCCGTCCTCGTGCTCGCCGTCGTGCGCCGGCGCTTCGCGCCGTACCTCGCGATCCCGCTCGCGCTGCTCACGTCGGAGGGGCTGTGGTGGCTCGCCACCCGCCTCCAGGCGCGCCTCGCGCCCGCGCGGCGGGCCGTGGCGCCGGTGATCGCGGCCATCGCCGCCGCGGTGGTGCTCGCCCCGACCGCCCCGGCGCACGCGGAGGGCGTGACGACGCAGCCCGAGGGCGACCTCGCGCGCGATGGCGTGGCTCGGCGGGCAGCCGGTCGTGCCGGGGAGGGAAGGGGTGCTCTCGACGTGGGACCTCGGGCACCTCGTTCACTACTTCGCGCGCAGGCCCGTGGTCGCGACGCCCTTCGGGACGGACGGAGGCGAGGACGCCATGGTGGACACGGCGCGCTTCGACCTCGCGACGGATCCGGGGGCGGCGGGTGAGCTGCTGCGGCGCCGGCGCATCGGGTTCGTCGTGCTGTCGGCCCCGCTCCTCAACGTGATGATCGACCAGGGCTTCGTCCTCGGCCCCGGGGACGTGCCTCCCGTCACGTCCCGCTGGAGCGCGTCGGCCGGGCGCGCGCTCGACTTCACGCCCCCCTACTTCGACGGGATGGCCGCGCGGCTGTACTACCTCGACGGGCGCGCCGGCCCCGGTCGCACCGTCCTGCCCATCGGCGGCGAGCGGCTCGTCTACGAGTCGGACGGGCAGCGCATCAAGATCTTCGAGGTGACCGAGGGCGCCGAGCTGCGGGTGGCCGGCGCGGCGCCGTCGGAGGAGGTGACGGTCTCGGTGATCCTGCGCACGAACCAGGGGCGGGAGACGCTCTGGAGCGCCTCCGCGCTCGCCGACGCGGCGGGCGTCGCGGTGCTGCCGGTGCCGTACGCCACCGGCATGAACGGCGCGGTGGAGGCGAGCGCGGCCCTCGTGCGGGCCGGCGCCCGGACGGTCACCGTGAGC
This sequence comes from uncultured delta proteobacterium, assembly GCA_963737085.1. Classification (GTDB taxonomy): domain Bacteria; phylum Myxococcota; class Myxococcia; order Myxococcales; family Anaeromyxobacteraceae; genus Anaeromyxobacter. The sequence goes on along the minus strand of CAVTRR010000007.1, from coordinate 147,238 downwards.
CTCTCGCAGGGGGACGTGACCTCCGGCGCGCGCGTCGCGGCCTCGCTGTAGCGCCGCCGCGCGCCGGCGGCGCTCAGGGGCAAGCCCGGCGCAGGGCGTCGGCGAGCGGGTCGCCCGCCGCCGCGATCCGCGCCCGGAGCTTCGCCTGCCCGCCCTCCAGCTCGCCCCGCAGCGCCGCCGCCTCACGGCGGGCGTCCTCGCAGCGGCCGAGCCGCGCCTGCACCATGGCGAGGTTGTAGCGGGCCTCGAGGAGCCGGGGCGAGACGTCGCCGGCGCGGCGGTAGAGGTCGGCGGCGCCGGTGAGGTCGCCCGAGAACAGGGCGAGGTTGCCGAGCCCGTTGAGCGCGCCCGCGTGGCCGGGGTCCACGTCGAGGGCGCGGCGGAGCAGCGCCTCGCCCTGCGCGACGTCGCCGCCCACGGCCGCGAGCGTGCCCAGCTCCATGAGCGTCCCCGCGCTGCGCGGCTCGAGCTCGAGCGACCTGAGCCACGCTCGCCGCGCGCCCTCCGCGTCGCCCGCGTCCTTGAGCGCGTTGCCGAGGAACGCCCACGCCCGCGCCGCGCGCGGCTCGGCGGCGGCCGCGCTCCGCGCGAGCGCGAGGTCGTCGTGCCAGTCCCGGTTCCTCGCCACGGTGCGGGCGGCGAGCAGGGCGAGGAGCGCCGCGGCGAGGACGGCGCCCGCGGCCGCGAGCCGCGCGCCCGCGGCGCGCGAGAGCCGGAGCGCGCCGTCGGCGGCGAGAAGCCAGAGCCCCACGGCCGGGGCGTGGAAGAAGCGCTCCGCCATCGGCGACGTGGCGGGGATGGGGACGAGGTTCGCGATGGGCAGCAGGTTCGCGGCGAGCCAGAGCGCGCCCACCGTCGCCGCGAGGCTCGGGCGGCGCGCGAGGGCGACGGCGACGGCCGCGATCGCCGCCCACGCGATCGCGAGCGCCGCGACCGCCGCGGGGCCTTCCGGGGGCGCCGGCGCGTGGTAGTACGCGAGCCGGTCCGGCCACAGGACGAGCGCGAGGTACCGCGGCATGATCCAGAGGTTCTGGGCGAGCCGCGCGAGGAGGCCCTCGGCCGCCGGCGCCGCGGCCACCGGCCCCCCGAGCGCGAGGGTGCGGAGCGCTAGGTACGCGCCGAGCGCGCAGGCGTGGGGGACGAGTGCGCGCCACGCCCGCCACCCGCGCCAGGCCGCCCCCGTCCCGGTCAGGAAAGGCCACGCGACCGCCACGGGGAGCACCATCGCCGCCTGCTCCTTGCTCGCGAGCCCGAGGAAGAACGCCGCGCCGGAGAGCCAGGCGCGCGCGTGCGAAGCCCGCCGCGTCGCGTCCACGAAGAGGACGAGCGCGGCGAGGGCGAAGGCGAGCGCGAAGAGGTTGTTCCGGGCGGTGACGAAGTTCACAGCCTCGGCGTGGATGGGGTGCACGGCGAGCAGCGCCGCCGCGAGGAGCGCCGGCCAGCGCGGCTCGAAGAGCCGGCGGGCGAGGGCGTAGAGGAGGAGCACGCTCGCCGCGTGGAGCAGCACGTTCACGGCGTGGAAGGCCCGCGGGTCGAGCCCGAAGAGCCGGTGGTCCACGAGGTACGAGGCGCGGTTCAGCGGACGGTAGTAGGGCGGCACCTCGTCCGGCGAGAGGAGCACCTCGCCCAGGCGGGAGAGGTCGCGGGTGGCGGGGTTGTCGACGACGACGAGGCCGTCCTCGGCCACGAAGCCGTTCGCGAGGGAGTTGCCATAGACGGCCCCGGCCAGGAGCAGCAGGGCGGCCCAGGGGGCGATGGGGTGGAGGGCCGCTCGGCGCAGGATCCGCACGCACCGTGGATGCTACCACGCCGCGCGCGCGCCCTCCTCGCCGCGCGCGCCGGCTCAGGGGCAGACCTGCCGCAGCGCCTCCGCGAGCGGATCCCCCGCCGCCGCGATGCGGCCGCGGAGCTTCGCCTCCTCGGGGCCGCCGTCGCGCAAGGCCGCGGCCTCCCGGCGGGCCTCCTCGCACCTCCCGAGCCGCGCCAGCGTGGTGGCGAGGTTGTAGCGGGCCTCGAGGAGCCGGGGCGAGACGTCGCCGGCGCGGCGGTAGAGGTCGGCGGCGCCGGTGAGGTCGCCGTCGAGCAGGGCGAAGTTGCCGAGCGCGTTCCAGGCGCCGCCGTTCCCCGGCTCGAGCTGGGCCGCGCGGGCGAGGAGCGGCCTCGCCTCGTCGAGCCGCCCCGCGATCGCGAGCCGGGTGCCGAGGTTGTAGTGCGCGAGCCCGTTGTCCTCGGTGACCGCGAGGGCGCGGCGGAACAGCGTCTCGTCGTCCCGCCAGTGGCCGAGCTGGACCCACGTCGCCGCCGAGAGCGCCGCGACCGCGGCGGCGGCGGCGGCGAGCGCGGCCCGCCGCGGGAAGAGGAGCGCCCCGCCCCAGACGGCGGCGACGAAGACGCCGGCGAGCGGGACGTAGGTGTAGCGGTCGGCCATCGCCTGCCCCCCGAGCTGGACGAGCCCGGCGACGGGCACGAGCATTCCGAGGAACCAGAGCCAGCCGACGACGACGAACGGGCGCCGCCGCGCGAGCCACAGCGCGCCGGCGGTGAGGGCGGCGAGCAGGGTGGCGGCCGCGGCCACCTCCCAGGCCGGGAGCGTGCGGCGCAGCGGGTAGTGGACGGCGAGCCCCGACGGCCACACGGTCCGCGCGAGGTAGAGCGCGTACGAGACGGCCGCGTTCGCGGCGCGCTGGCCGGGGCCGAAGTCGAGCGGGGCGATCATGCCCGAGCGCCGCTGCGCGACGAACGTCACCGCGGAGGCCGCGGCGGACATGAGGAGCAGCGGCACCTTCTCGAGCACGGCGCGGCGGAGGGACACCGGGGGGCGTGGGGGCGGCTCGGGATCCCGCGCCGCCGGCGAGCCCGCCACGCGCTGCAGCGGCCAGAAGTCGAGCAGCAGCAGCAGGAAGGGCAGGGTGACCCACATGGCCTTCGCCATGAGGCTCAGCGCGAAGGCGGCGGCCACCGGCACGAGGCGGCGCGGCGCCGGGCGCGCCGCGTACCGCGTACGCGGCGAGCGCGAGGAGCCCGAAGGCCGTGCTCAGCACGTCCTTGCGCTCGGCGATCCACGCCACCGACTCGACGTGGAGCGGGTGGACGGCGAAGAGCAGCGCCACGGCGGCGCTGCGCCCGGGGGCGCCGGTGAGGGCGCGCAGGACGGCGAAGAGCAGCGCGGCGTTCGCCGCGTGGAGCGCGGCGTTCACGAGGTGGGGGCCGGCCGGCGTCACGCCGAACAGCTCCACGTCGAGCATGTGCGAGAGCCAGGTGAGCGGCTGCCAGTTGGCGACGTCGAGCGTGGTGAAGGCCCAGGTGACCCCCGACCAGGACAGCCCGGCGCGCACCCGCTCGTTGGCGTGGACGTAGAGGTCGTCGTCGAAGAAGAGGAACGCGTGGCCGGCGACGCGCGCGTAGAGGGCGAGCGTCGCGAGCGCGAGGGCGAGCGCCACAGCGGCGGTCGTGGGGCGCGGCAAGCCACGCGGGTCGCCCTGGGCGCTCATGCGGCGAGCATACCCGGCACGGCGCCGCGGCGGGCGGGCGGGCGCCCGGGCGCCGTTCCGCCCGGCGCTTGATCGAGATCGAGATCGCGCGGGGCGCGCGCCTGTACCTTCCGGCGCCGGAGACCTTCGATGCTTCGCCGGATCGCCGCGACCCCAGAGCGTACCGCCGTGCTCGCCGCCGCGGCGGCGCTGCTCGGCGTGCGCTTCTTCCACCTCCTCGGCCCGCTGGACCTTCCGCACGCCTGGCGCCAGGCGGAGACGGCGGGCTTCACGCGGGCGTTCTACGAGCATGGGATCGACCTCCTCCACCCCACGGTCACCTGGCTCGGACCGAACGGCCTCCACGCGTTCGAGTTCCCGCTCGTCGAGGCCGTGTCGGCGCTGCTGTACCGCGCCTTCGGCGAGAGCGTCGTGTGGGACCGCCTCGTCTCGCTCGCCTCCTTCGTCGCCTCGGCGGGGTTCCTGTTCGCGATCGTGCGGCGGCTGTCGGCGCCGGCGACCGCGGCGATCGCCACGCTCGCGTACCTGGCCATGCCGCTCGGCCAGTTCTTCTCGCGCACCGCCCAGGTCGACTTCCCCGCCGTCTGCCTCTCGCACGCCATGCTGTGGGCCTTCCTGCGGGCCGCGAGCGGGGAGGGGCGCCGCTGGCTCGTGGTGGGGAGCGCGGCGGCCGCCGCCGCGTTCCTCGTCAAGGCGCACTACGCGTTCTACCTCGCCCTGCCGCTCGCCGCGTTCGCGGCGCCGAGGGTCTCGCTCCGCGACGCGGGCCGCTGGCTGCTCGCGGCGGCGGTGCCGGTGGCCGTGTTCCTCGCCTGGCGCCACCACGCCGACGTCCTGAACCACTCCGGCCCCGTGTTCCCGCACATCCCGGCCGGCGCGCCGCCGACGGACGCCATGACGGAGTGGGAGTTCTACTTCGGCACCTGGGCGCAGCGGCTCGACCCGGCGCTCTGGGCCCGGCTCGCGCGGCGCGTGGCGGACGAGGTGCTCGGCTGGGTCGGGCTCGGCCTCTTCGCCGTGGGACTGCTCGCCCCGCGCGCGGAGGGCGAGCAGCTCGGGGCGCTGCGTGCGTGGCTCGCGGGCGCGCTCGCGTTCGTCGCCATCTTCTTCAACGCGAACGTGGTGCACGACTACTACCAGATCCCGCTGCTCGCGCCCGCCGCCGTCTTCGTGGCGCGCGGCGTGGTGGCGCTGTCCGCCCGGCTCCCGCGGTGGCGCGCCGCAGCCGCGGCGGCGCTCGTGCTGGCGCTGAGCGTCGAGAGCGTCGCGTACGCCGAGACGCACCACTATTACGTGCCGTGCCCGCTCATCAACGGCTACGGCCCTGCCATCGGCGGCGCCACGCCGCCGGGGAGCGTCGTCGTCATCGCGGGGAGCGACCTCGCGTATTCCGATCCGTCGATGCTGTACGGGGCCCGGCGCCAGGGCTGGAACGTCCGGACCGCGAAGCTCACGCCTGCGGTCCTGTCGAGCCTCGCGTCGCACGGCGCCACCCACCTCGTGCTCTTCGGCGGCGACATCCCCGCGGAGACGGCGGCCCTGCTCGAGCGGCTGCCGCGGGCCGGCGACCTCACGCAGGACGGGCAGGCCGTCGCCTGGGTGTTCCGACTCGACGGGGACGCCATCGCCGGGCGCACGCCGTGAGCCCCCGGACCTCCCCAGGAGACCTCATGCCGGCCGCCTCCGAGCCCTCTCGCGTCGAGCGCCGGCGCGTCGTCGTGCCGCTCTTCCTCGCGCTGCTGCTCACGTACGCCTACGGCGCCCAGAACCCGTACAACGTGAACGCCGTCTCCCGCATGGGGCTCGCGGCCTGCATCGCGACCGAGGGGCGGCTCGCGATCGAGCCCTTCGACCAGCTCACGAACGACAAGGCGTTCCGGGACGGCCGCACCTACTCGGACAAGGCGCCGGGGCTGAGCTTCGCCGCGGTGCCGATCGTGGCGGCCGTCGTCGCCGCGACGGGCGGCGGCACCGCCGAGGAGCTCGCCGCCTCGCCCCTCCGGTTCGCGTCGCTGACGCTCGTCGCGACGCCGCTGCTGAACGGCGTCGCGACGGCGCTCGCGGCGTGCGCGCTGTACCTCCTCGCCCGGCGGCTCGGCCGCGGCCCGCGGTCGGCCCTCGTCGCCGCCCTCGCGTTCGCGCTCGGCACCCCGGCGTGGGGGTGGGCGACCGCGTTCTTCGGCCACGCGCTCGCGGGGGCCCTCGCCTTCATCGCGTTCGCGCTGGCGATCTCCCGGCTCGAGCGAGCGCGCGCCGGGCTCCCGGGCTGGAGCGCGGTGGGGTTCCTCCTCGGCTACGCGGTGCTGACGGAGTACCCGCTCGTGGTCCCCGCCGCGATCGTGGCGGGGATGGCCGCGCTCGGCGCGCGCCGCCACGGCGGCGCGGCGAGGACCGTGCTCGGGATCGCGCTCGGCGCCGCGGTGCCCGCCCTCGGGCTGCTCGCCTACAACCGCGCGGTCTCCGGATCGTGGTGGAGCCTGTCGTACGAGCACGTCGTCGGCTGGGACGGCATGAAGCAGGGCTTCATGGGCGTGACGTATCCCCGCGCCGAGGCGCTCTGGGGGATCCTGCTCTCGGAGCGGCGTGGGCTGCTCTGGCTCTCCCCCGTGTCCGCGCTCGTCCCGTTCGCGTTCTGGCGCGCGCGCCGGGAGATGCCGCCCCTGTACTGGGGCGCCGCCCTCGCGATCGTCCTGTTCTTCGTCGCGTTCAACGCGTCCTACGCGTACTGGGACGGCGGGGGCTCGACCGGGCCGCGGCACCTGACCCCGGCGCTCGCGTTCGCCTGTCTCCCGCTCGCGTGGATCTGGCCGGCGGAGCGCAGGCTCCGCGTGGCGATGGGGGCGGCGCTCGCCGCGAGCGTCGCGCTGTCCTGGGCGTGCGCGTCCACGACGATGACGACGCTCTACACGATCCAGCGGCCGCTGCGGGACGAGGTCCTTCCGACCCTGCTCGCCGGCGAGCTCTCGAACCTGAGCAGCGTGCTGTCGCAGATTCACCCGGGCCTGCCGTTCCCGAGCGGCTGGGCGTCCCTCGTGCCGCTCGGCGTCCTCTGGGCGGTCGCGGCCTGGTGGCTCCGGCGCGAGACTGGACCCGCGGCTCGGCTCGCGCAGCCGCTGGCCGCCGCCCCCGGGGATGCGCCCGCGGAAGCCGGGCGGCACGTCGCGTGACCTCCGGGCCGTGCCCGGGTCCGAGCCGCGGTGAGGAGCCGCCGCTTGAGGCGCGGCCGCGGCGCGTGCTCCTTGCGTCCCCCCCGATCGGCTGCTACTGACTGCGGCGCTGGTGATCCGGCCGCGCTGGCCGGCTCCGCCTGCACGGGCGATCACGACCATGAGCGATCTCGTCAAGCTGACCCTCCCCGACGGCAGCCAGAAGGAGGCGGCGCGCGGCACGACCGTGCTCGACTTCGTCCGCACCTCCATCGGCGCCGGCCTCGCGAAGGCCGCCTACTTCGCGAAGCTCGACGGCCAGCCGGTGGATCTCTCGCGCCGGATCGACGGGGACGCGAAGCTCGAGGTGGTCACGACGAAGAGCCCGGAGGCGCTGGAGGTCGCGCGCCACGACGCCGCGCACGTCATGGCGTCGGTGGTCCAGAAGCTCTACCCCGGGACGCAGGTCACCATCGGCCCGTCGATCGAGGACGGCTTCTACTACGACTTCGCCCGCGACACGCCCTTCACGCCGGAGGACCTCGAGAAGATCGAGAAGGCCACCAACGAGGCCATCGCGCAGGACCTGCCCTTCGTCCGCGACGAGATCTCGATGGACGCGGCGCTCGGCCTCTTCGAGGGGAAGGGCGAGAAGTACAAGGTCGAGATCGTGAAGGACATCGCCGCGAAGGGCGCGAAGACCCTCACGCTCTACAAGCACGGCGACTGGGTGGACTTCTGCCTCGGGCCGCACGGCCCGTCCACCGGCCGGATCGGCGTCGTGAAGCTCCTCAGCGTGGCCGGGGCGTACTGGCGGGGCGACGCGAAGAACGCGATGCTCCAGCGCATCTACGGCACCGCCTTCTTCGACAGGAAGGCGCTCGACGCGCACCTCGCGAGGCTCGAGGAGGTGAAGAAGCGCGACCACCGCAAGCTCGGCCCGGCCCTCGGCCTGTTCGCCTTCCACGAGTGGGCGCCGGGCGCCGCCTTCTGGCTGCCCCGCGGCACGACGCTCTACAACGTCCTCGAGGACGCGATGCGCCGCCTCGTCGTCGCGAACGGCTACCAGGAGGTGAAGACGCCGCTCCTCTTCAACAAGAAGCTCTGGGAGCAGAGCGGCCACTGGGGCGTCTACCGCGAGAACATGTTCCTCGTCTTCGACAAGGAGTCGGATCCCGCGCTCCCGGTCGACGAGCGGCTCTCCATGAGCCTCAAGCCGATGAACTGCCCCTCGCACCACCTCATCTACCGGATGGGGAAGCGCTCCTACCGCGAGCTGCCGATCCGCTACTTCACGATCGACGTGCTCCACCGGAACGAGCTCTCGGGGTCGCTCGGCGGCCTCACCCGCGTCCGGCAGTTCGCGCAGGACGACTCGCACATCTACCTCGCCGAGTCGCAGATCCCGGACGAGGTCGAGCGGATCGTCGGCCTGATGAAGGTCGTCTACGGCGCCTTCGGCCTCGAGTTCTCGCTCAAGTTCTCGACCCGCCCGGCGAAGCCGGAGGACCGCATCGGCGACGACGCGCTCTGGGACAAGGCGGAGGGGGCGCTCCGCGCCGCCCTCGACAAGCTCGGCCTCCCCTGGGAGCTGAACGCGGGCGACGGCGCCTTCTACGGGCCGAAGATCGACTTCGTCGTGACGGACTCGCTCGGCCGCTCCTGGCAGACCTGCACGATCCAGCTCGACTACGCGGCGCCGGAGCGCTTCGACCTCACCTACGTCGGCGACGACAACCACGAGCACCGCCCGGTCGTGATCCACCGCGCGGTGTACGGCTCCTTCGAGCGGTTCATCGCGATCCTGACCGAGCACTACGCGGGCGCGTTCCCGGCCTGGCTCGCGCCGGTGCAGGCGCGCGTCGTCACGGTCTCGGACCGCTTCGAGGGGTGGGCGAAGGAGGTCCACGCGCGGCTCGCCGCCGAGGGGTTCCGCGTGGAGCTCGACGGCTCCTCGGACAAGCTCGGCGCGAAGATCCGCACCGCGCAGCTCGACAAGATCCCGTTCGCCCTCGTCGTCGGCGAGAAGGAGGTCGAGGCGAGGGGGGTCGCGCCGCGGCGCCACGGCGGCGAGGACCTCAAGAGCATGACGCTCGACGCGTTCGTCGCGCTCATGAAGCGGGAAGCGACCGCGCCGTACTGACGCCCTTCGGAGCCGCCCCGCCCGCCCTTCGCCCTGAGCTTGTCGAAGGGTCGGGGCGAGCGGGCCGGCATCGCGACGAGCGGGGGAGCGAGCGCTCCGCTTGACTGGGCACGCCCGCGCCGCTAATCTTCGCGCTCCGTGTCTTTCGTACGACGTCAGCATCGACTTCTTCGCCCGGCGGCAGAGGCCGTCCGGGCACGCTGACGCGCCCGCGACCTCTTCCGCCGTCCCCCGGCCGGAGAGGTTGCCCTCGAAAAGGCGAGACAGCTCCTCCGGCCCAAACAAAGCCGAGGACCTGTCATGTCGATCCCCAACGACCCCAGCGCGCAGCCGAGCCCCCCGTCGGTTTCATTCTCGAGGGACTCTGCTAAGATGCGCGGCTCCGAAAAATCTGCGGATGCGCAAGCCAGCGAAAAGAGAGGGAAAGACGCCGTGAGCGAAGCCGCCCAGGACCGCGTCGTCATCTTCGACACCACGCTGCGAGACGGCGAGCAGTCCCCCGGCGCCTCCATGAACCTCGAGCAGAAGCTCCAGGTCGCGCGCGCCCTGCGCGAGCTCGGGGTGGACGTCATCGAGGCCGGCTTCGCCGCCGCCTCGCCGGGCGACCTCGCGGCGATCCGCGCGGTGAGCCAGCAGATCGAGGGGCCGATCATCGCGAGCCTCTCGCGCTCCAGCAAGGGCGACATCGACGCCTCCTGGCAGGCGCTGAAGGACGCGCCCCGCCGCCGCTGCCACGTCTTCCTCGCCACCTCGCCCATCCACCGCGACTTCAAGCTGAAGCTCGCGAAGGACGAGATCATCAAGCGCTCGGTCGAGGGCGTGAAGATGGCGCGGGAGAAGTTCGAGGACGTCGAGTACTCCGCCGAGGACTCGTCCCGCACCGAGCTCGAGTTCCTCGCCGAGGTCGTGGAGCGGGTCATCGAGGCGGGCGCCCAGACGGTGAACATCCCGGACACCGTCGGCTACGCGCTCCCCACCACCTACTCCGAGACCATCCGGTATCTGAAGCAGCACGTGCGCGGGATCGAGAAGGCGATCCTCTCGGTCCACTGCCACAACGACCTCGGCCTCGCCGTCGCGAACAGCCTCGCCGGCGTCATGGCGGGCGCGCGGCAGGTGGAGTGCACCATCAACGGCATCGGCGAGCGCGCCGGCAACGCCTCCCTCGAGGAGATCGTGATGGCGTTCCGGACCCGCGCCGACGTGCTGCGCGTCCGCTCCGGGGTGCGCACCGAGCGCCTCTACCCGACGAGCCGCCTCGTCTCGCAGGTGACCGGCCTGCACGTCCAGCGCAACAAGGCCATCGTCGGCCAGAACGCCTTCGCGCACGAGGCGGGCATCCACCAGCACGGCATGCTCACCCACCGCGAGACCTACGAGATCATGCGTCCGGAGGAGGTCGGCTTCGCGAAGAGCCAGCTCGTCCTCGGCAAGCACTCCGGCCGCCACGCGCTGAAGGACCGCCTGGTCGCCCTCGGCTACCAGCTCGACGAGGCGGCCATCGACAAGGTGTTCGCCGACTTCAAGGTCCTCGCCGACAAGAAGAAGGACATCTACGACGCCGACGTCGAGGCGCTCGTCGTCCACGGCCAGATCCTCGGCAAGGGGAACGTGGCCTGGGAGATCGAGGCCCTCTCCACGACCTCCGGCACCGGCACCATCCCGTGCGCCTCCATCGCGCTCCGCTCCGCCGAGGGCGCCCGCGTCCAGCAGGTGGCGGCCGGCGACGGCCCGGTGGACGCGGTGTTCAAGGCCATCGAGAAGATCACCGGCATCCAGGTGAAGCTGCGCGACTACCAGATCGTCAGCATCTCGACGGGCGAGGACGCGCAGGGCGAGGTCTCGATCGAGGTCGAGCACCCGAGCGGCATGTACCGCGCCCGCGCGCTCTCCACCGACATCATCGAGGGATCGGCCCGCGCCTTCCTCGACGTCATGAACCGCATCGCGCTCAAGGCGACGCCGCCGAAGCCGAGCGAGGCGCGCACCGAGATGGGGACCCCCTGAGATGGCGCCTCGCACCCTCTTCGAGAAGGTCTGGGACGCGCACGTCGTGAAGGCCGAGACGGCCGACACGCCGGCCGTCCTCTACGTCGACCTCCACCTCATGCACGAGGTGACGAGCCCGCAGGCGTTCACCCTCCTGCGCGAGCGGGGCCTGAAGGTCCGCCGCCCCGACCGCACCCTCGCCACCACCGACCACTCCACGCCGACGCTCCCGCGCCTGCCCGACGGCCGCTGGCCGTTCTTCGACGCGCAGAACGAGGCGCAGGTCGCCCAGATCGAGAAGAACGCGAAGGACTTCGGGGTCGAGCTGCACGGCCTCGGCGACCCGCATCAGGGCGTCGTCCACGTCTTCGGTCCGGAGATGGGCGCGACCCAGCCCGGGATGACGGTGGTCTGCGGCGACAGCCACACCGCCACCCACGGCGCCTTCGGCGCGCTCGCGTTCGGCATCGGGACCTCCGAGGTCGGCCACGTCCTCGCGACCCAGTGCCTGCTCCAGCGCAAGCCGCGGTCGCTCGCCATCCGGGTGGAGGGGAGCCTCCAGCCGGGCGTCACCGCCAAGGACCTGATCCTCGCCATCATCGCGAGGATCGGCGTCGGCGGCGGCACCGGCCACGTCATGGAGTTCCTCGGCCCGGCGGTCCGCGCCCTCACGATGGAGGGGCGCATGACCCTGTGCAACATGGCGATCGAGGGCGGCGCCCGCGCCGGCCTCGTCGCGCCGGACGACGTCACGTTCGAGTGGCTCGCCGGCAAGCCGCGGGTGCCGAAGGGCGCCGCGTGGGACGCCGCGGTGGCCCGGTGGCGCGAGCTGCCGAGCGACCCGGGGGCGCGCTACGACCGCGAGGTGACGATCGACGTCTCGAAGCTCGAGCCGATGGTCACCTTCGGCACGAACCCGTCGCAGGGCATCCCGGTGACGGGCAGGGTGCCGGACCCCGCCGCGGAGAAGGACCCCGCGGCGCGGGCGACGCTCGAGGGCGCGCTCCGCTACATGGCGCTCGCGCCCGGCAAGCCGATCCTCGGCCAGAAGGTGGACGTGGTCTTCGTGGGCAGCTGCACGAACGGCCGGCTCGAGGACCTGCGCGAGGCGGCGAGGGTGATGCGCGGCCGGAAGGTGAAGACGCGCACGCTCGTCGTGGCGGGCTCCCACGCGGTCAAGAAGGCCGCGGAGGCCGAGGGGCTCGACCGGATCTTCCGGGAGGCGGGCGCCGAGTGGCGCGAGCCCGGGTGCTCGATGTGCCTCGCCATGAACGGCGACATGCTCCAGCCCGGGCAGTACTGCGTGTCGACGTCGAACCGGAACTTCGAGGGGCGCCAGGGGCCCGGCGGGCGGACGCTGCTCGCGAGCCCCGCGACCGCGGCCGCCGCGGCCGTCCAGGGCGCGGTCGCGGACCCGCGTCGCCTGGTGGAGGTCGAGAACTAGCCATGGAACCGATCCGCAAAATCGAGAGCCGCACGGTCGTCATCCCGCGCGAGAACATCGACACCGACCAGATCATCCCCGGCCGCTTCCTCAAGGTGACCGACAAGAAGGGGCTCGGGAAGGGGCTCTTCTCCGACTGGCGCTACGACGCCGCCGGGAAGCCGCGGCCGGACTTCGTCCTCAACACGAAGGCGGCCGAGGGCTGCACGGTGCTCGTGGCCGGCGACAACTTCGGCTGCGGCTCCTCCCGCGAGCACGCGCCGTGGGCGCTCGTCGACTACGGCTTCAAGGCCGTGATCTCGACGCGCGTCGCCGACATCTTCCGGAACAACGCCCTCAAGAACGGCCTGCTCCCGGTCGTGCTCGAGCCGGCGGCGGTCGCGAAGCTGCTCGCGGCGCCGGGCGAGAAGGTGACGATCGACCTCGGCGCGCAGGCCGTCACGCTCCCCGACGGCTCGAAGGCGTCCTTCCAGATCGACGGCTTCTCCCGCTACTGCCTCATGAACGGCGTCGACGAGCTCGGCTTCCTCCTCTCGCAGGAGGAGGTCATCGCGAAGTTCGAGTCGAAGGTATAGGGGCGGGCCGCGCCGCCGCCGCGCGCCATCGGGCGCGCGGCGCGGTCGGTCCGCCGTCCTCCGATCCGCAGCGAGCGAGCTCAGGCAACCCGAACACGACGTCAACGAGGAACACATGGCAAAGGAGAAGATCAGCGGCGCGATGGCGGTGCGCAGGGCGTTCGAGGCCGAGGGGGTCGAGTACCTCTTCGGCATGCCCGGCGGCACCATCCTGCCGCTCTACGACGCGCTCTTCCGCTGCGAGAAGCCGAAGATGGTGCTCATCCGGCACGAGCAGGTCGGCGGGCACGCGGCGGAGGGGTTCGCCCACGCCACCGGGCGGGTGGGCGTGTGCATGGGCACCTCCGGCCCCGGCGCGACGAACCTCGTCACGGCCATCGCCGACGCCTACATGGACTCGGTGCCGCTCGTCGCGGTGACCGCCAACGTCGCCACGGCGCTCATCGGCACGGACGCCTTCCAGGAGGCGGACATCACCGGCATCACCATGCCGATCACGAAGCACAACTGGCTCGTGACCGACGCCCGGGACATCCCGCGGGTGATGAAGGAGGCGTTCTACGTGGCGCGCACCGGCCGGCCCGGCCCGGTGCTCGTGGACATCCCGAAGGACATCCTCATCACCGAGTTCGAGTGGGACGGGTACCCGGAGACCGTCGACATCCCGGGGTACCACCCGCCGGTGCGCGAGGAGCCGCGCCTCAAGGACGCCGCCCAGCTCGTCCGCAGCGCCACCCGCCCGGTGATCTACCTCGGCGGCGGCATCCGCATCGCGAACGCGCACAAGGAGGTCTTCCAGTTCGCCGAGCTCGTGGGGGCGCCGGTCGTCACCACCGTGCACGGCAAGGGGGCCTTCCCGGAGACGAACCCGCAGTGCCTCGCCATGTTCGGGATGCACGGCTCGCGCTTCGCGAACTACACGGTCCAGAACTCGGACCTCATCATCGCCCTCGGCGCCCGCTTCGACGACCGCGTGACGGGGAAGCTCTCCACGTTCGCGCCCGAGGCGAAGATCGTCCACCTCGACATCGACCCGGCGGAGATCTCGAAGCTCGTCACCGCCACGGTGCCGCTCGTCGGCGACCTGAAGCTCCTCCTCCCGCAGCTCACCGAGGAGGTCCGCCGGGTCTTCGCCCAGCACGGCAAGCCCGACCTCTCGGCGTGGTGGAAGAAGATCGACGAGTGGCGGACGAAGCACCCGCTCAAGTACGAGCAGGAGGGGCAGAAGTACCTCCTGCCGCAGTACGTGATCGATCGCATCTGGCAGAAGACCGGCGGGAAGGCGATCGTCACGACCGGCGTCGGCGAGCACCAGATGTTCGCCGCGCAGTGGTGGAAGACCTCCGAGCCGCGCTCGTTCATCACCTCCGGCGGCCTCGGCACCATGGGCTTCTGCCTGCCCTCGGCGATCGGGATCCAGCTCGGCCGCCCGGGCGAGCTCGTCATCGGCATCGACGGCGACGGCTCCTTCCAGATGACGCTGCAGGACCTCGCCACGGCGGTGGACCTGGCGCTGCCCATCAAGATCTTCATCCTGAACAACCTCTTCCTCGGCATGGTCCGTCAGTGGCAGGAGCTGTTCTACGACCGCCGCTTCGCCGAGACGCCGCTCAGCGACCGGCCGAACCTCGTGAAGCTCGCCGACGCCTACGGCTGCCTCGGGCTGCGCGCCGACACGGTGGAGGAGCTCGACAAGGTGATCGACCAGGCCCTCGCGAACGACAAGGGGCCGACCATCGTGGACGTGCGGGTCCGCCGGCAGGAGAAGGTGTTCCCCATGGTCCCGGCGGGCGCGCCGCTCAACGACATGATCGACGGGGGAGGGGACTAGCCATGGAACGGAACGAGGAACGCCCCAACGGCTCCACCCACACCATCAGCCTCCTCGTCGAGAACAAGCCCGGCGTGCTGCACCGCATCGCCGGCCTCTTCTCGCGGCGCGGCTACAACATCGCGAGCCTCACGGTCGGCCCCACCGAGCGGCCCGAGTACTCGCGGATGACCATCGTCGTGCGGCTCTCCTCGAAGCCCGTGGAGCAGGTCGTGCGGCAGGTGCAGAAGCTCGTGCCGGTCGTCGAGGTCCGGGAGCTGGTGGCCCAGGACCTCATCGAGCGCGAGCTCATGCTCGTGAAGATCCACACCCCGGAGCGGAACCACGCAGAGCTCCGGGCGCTGGCCGAGACCTACGAGGCGACCATCGTGGACGTCTCGCCGGACGCGCTCGTCGTGGAGGCGAGCGGCACGGCCGGCAAGCTCGACGCGCTGGAGGAGCGGCTCCGCGCCTTCGGCATCCAGGAGCTGTGCCGCTCCGGGCGCATCGCGCTCGAGCGCGGCTTCAAGACCCTGGCCCCCCCGAACCTCAAGTAAGGAACGAAAATGGCGACCATCTACTACGACAAGGACGCGAACCTCGACCTCCTCAAGAAGCGCAAGGTCGCGGTGATCGGCTACGGCTCGCAGGGCCACGCCCACGCGCTCAACCTGCGCGACTCGGGCGTCGACGTGCGCGTCGGCCTCGCCGCGGGCTCGAAGTCCAAGGCGAAGGCGGAGGGCTCCGGCCTGCCCGTCGTCTCCCCGGCGCAGGCCGCGAAGGAGGCCGACGTCGTCATGATCCTCATCCCGGATCAGACGCAGCGGAAGGTCTACGAGCAGGAGATCGCCCAGCACATGACGAAGGGGAAGGCGCTCCTCTTCGCGCACGGGTTCAACATCCACTTCAACCAGATCCGCCCCAGCGCCGACGTGGACGTCCTGCTCGTCGCCCCGAAGGGCCCCGGGCACCTCGTCCGCCGCCAGTACCAGGACGGCCGCGGCATCCCCTGCCTCATCGCGGTCCACCAGGACGCGACCGGCCAGGCGAAGCAGCTCGGCCTCGCCTACGCGAAGGGGATCGGCGGCAGCCGCGCCGGCGTCCTCGAGACGACCTTCAAGGAGGAGACGGAGACCGACCTCTTCGGGGAGCAGGCCGTCCTCTGCGGCGGCGCCGCGGCGCTCGTGAAGAACGGGTTCGAGGTGCTCGTCGAGGCCGGCTACCAGCCGGAGAGCGCCTACTTCGAGTGCCTCCACGAGCTGAAGCTCATCGTCGACCTCATGTACGAGGGCGGCCTCGCCTGGATGCGCCACTCCATCTCGGACACCGCGGAGTACGGCGACTACACGCGCGGCCCCCGCGTCGTGAACTCCGAGTCCAAGGACGAGATGCGGAGGATCCTCAAGGAGATCCAGTCCGGCCAGTTCGCGAAGGAGTTCATCCTCGAGAACCAGGCCGGCGCGCCGATGCTCGACCGCTTCCGCGCGATCGAGGCGACCCACCCCATCGAGGAGGTCGGCAAGCGCCTGCGCGACATGATGAGCTGGATCCGCGAGGCCAAGAAGGACTCGTCGGACCCGAACGCGCGCTAGGCCGCTCCGGGCTCCGGGCCAGGCACCTCTCGCGAGGCGAGAGGTGCCGGCCCGCTCCCCGGGGGCCGCAGCCTCGGACGGCCGAGAAGGCCGGGGCCCGGACGGTCCCCGGCCGTTCTCGTTGACTTACCGGCCGAAATCCTTATCCTACGACGTCTTTTTCCAAGCTCCGGAGGAGCATGGCGATCCAGCAGAGAGATAGTCGCGGGGGAACGAACAGGGACGCGCGCACCAACCGCCGCATCAAGGCGCGTGAGGTGCGTGTCGTGGGTCCCGACGCCGAGCAGCTCGGCGTGCTTCCGATCGATCAGGCCTTGGCGCGCGCGCAGGAGCTCGGGATGGACCTCGTCGAGGTCAGCCCGATGGCGAAGCCGCCGGTCTGCAAGATCATGGACTACGGCAAGTTCAAGTACCTCGAGAAGAAGAAGCAGAACGAGGCGAAGAAGAAGCAGGTCGTCGTCCAGCTCAAGGAAGTGAAGCTCCGGCCGCGCACCGAGGAGCACGACTACACGACCAAGCTCAAGAAGGTCCGCGAGTTCCTCGCCGAGGCCAACAAGGCCCGCATCACCGTCATGTTCCGCGGCCGCGAGATGTCCCATCGCGAGCTCGGCCAGAAGGTGCTGCAGCGGGTGATCGAGGACCTGCGCGACGTGGCGGTCATCGAGTCCGCGCCCCGCATGGAAGGGCGCCAGATGTTCATGATCCTCGCGCCCAACCCGAAGATGCTGCAGTCGGCCCGCGACAAGGCGAAGGCCCAGGCCGCGCAGGCCGAGAAGGCCGCCGCCGCGGCCGGCGCCGCCGCCCCCGGCGCGGCGCCCCCGGCGGAGCAGGCCGCCCCGACCCCGGCTCCCGCCGCCACGGAGCCCGCCGCCCCGGCGGCCCCGCCGCCCGGCGCCGCGCGGTAGAGCATTCGCCGCCCCGAGCGGCGAGGAAACGCAGAAGGAAGACGGAGATCATGCCCAAGCTGAAGACGAAGAGCGGCGCGAAGAAGCGCTTCGTGCCGAAGAAGGGTGGGGCGGTGAAGTTCCGCCGCGCCGGGTCTCGCCACCTCGCGACGTTCGGCAAGACGCCGAAGCAGAAGCGCGGCCTGCGCGGCACGGACCACCTGACAGGGATGGACGCGAAGAAGATCAAGGAATGCTTCCCGTACGCGCGCTAGCGCGTCCGCGGCCCCTCGACGGGCCGCGGGACGAACGGGGAGCTTAGCGCCCAAGCGGGGCCCATAAGAACGCACGGCCCGTCACGCAGGGTGACGGGCCGCGGCGTCTCCCGCCGGCGAAGGAGAAGGAAGATGCGCGTCAAGAAGGGATTCAAGGCCCGTCGCCGCCGCAACCGCGTGCTGAAGCTCGCGAAGGGGTTCCGCGGCCGCCGGAAGAACTGCTACAAGCGCGCGAACCAGGCGGTGGAGCGCGCCCTCAACTACTCCACCCGCGACCGGCGCCGGAAGCGCCGCGAGTTCCGCGCCCTCTGGATCGTCCGCATCAACGCGGCCGCGCGCCAGAACGGCACGACCTACTCGAAGCTCGCCGCGGGCCTCAAGAAGGCCGGCGTCGCGATCGACCGCAAGATCCTCGCCGAGCTCGCGCTCGCGCTGCCCGGCGACTTCGCCGCCGTCGTCAAGGCTGCCCGGGCCTAGAGGTCCCTCTTGGCCGACCTCCTCGGACAGCTCGAGGCGCTCTCCGCGGGCGCCCGCGACGCGATCGCACGCGCCGCGGACGACAAGGCGGTCGAGGAGCTGCGCGTCCGCTTCCTCGGCAAGAAGGGCGAGCTCTCCGCGGTCCTCCGCGGCATGGGCCAGCTCCCTGCCGAGGAGCGCCCGCGCGTCGGCGAGGTGGCGAACCGGGTCAAGGCCGACGTCGAGGCGCTCCTCGACGGGGCCAAGCGCCGCCTCGAGGGCGCGAAGCTCGAGGCGGACCTCGCCGGCCCACCGATCGACGCGACGCTCCCGGGCCGCCGGCTCCTGCCGCGCGGCCACCGGCACCCCATCACGCGCGCCGCCGAGGACATCGCGGCGATCTTCGCCCGCCTCGGCTACGAGGTCGCGAGCGGGCCGGAGATCGAGCTCGACTGGTACAACTTCGAGGCGCTCAACATCCCGCCGGATCACCCCGCGCGGGACATGCAGGACACGTTCTACGTGGACGAGTCGACGCTGCGCCACGGCAAGCGCCGCGGCGCGGCCCTGCTGCGCACGCACACCTCGCCCGTGCAGATCCGCTCGATGCTGCGGATCGGCGCGCCGCCCGTCCGCATCATCTGCCCCGGGCGCGTGTACCGCTCCGACTACGACCAGACCCACTCGCCCATGTTCCACCAGGTCGAGGGGCTGTGCGTCGACGAGGGGATCACCTTCGCCGACCTCAAGGGCACGCTCGCGGCCTTCGCCCGCGCCTACTTCGGCCCCGGCACGAAGACCCGCTTCCGGCCGAGCTACTTCCCCTTCACCGAGCCGAGCGCGGAGGTGGACGTCTCCTGCTCCATCTGCGGCGGCACGGGCAAGAAGGACGGCCGCCGCTGCGGGACGTGCAAGGAGACCGGCTGGCTCGAGGTGCTCGGCGCCGGCATGGTCCACCCGAAGGTGCTCGAGAACGGCGGCATCGACCCGAAGCGCCACACCGGCTTCGCCTTCGGCATGGGCGTCGAGCGCATGGCGATGCTCCGCTACGGCATCGACGACCTCCGCCTCTACTTCGAGAACGACCTCCGCTTCCTCGAGCAGTTCTGACCCCCGGGCACGACGCCGATGCGCATCTCGCTCAACTGGCTCTCCGACTACGTCCCGGACCTTCCGGCCCCGGAGGAAGTCGCCCGCCGCCTCACCGCGGTCGGCCTCGAGATCGAGGCGATCGAGCGGATGGGGCAGGGGCTCGAGGGCGTGGTGGCGGCGCGCGTCGTGGCCGCCGAGAAGCACCCGAACGCCGAGAAGCTCCAGGTGACCCGGGTGGACGCCGGGCGCGGCGAGCCGCTCCAGGTCGTCTGCGGCGCGAAGAACTTCCAGGTGGGCGACGTCGTCCCGCTCGCCACGGTGGGCGCGACGCTCCCGGGCGGCGCGAAGATCGAGAAGGCGAAGCTCCGCGGCGTCGAGTCGTTCGGGATGCTCTGCTCCGCGAAGGAGCTCGGCCTCGACCCGGACGCCTCCGGGCTCCTCCTCCTCGACCGGGCCACCGCGCCGGGCACCCCGATCGCGCGCGCCCTCGCCCTCGAGGACGTGCTCCTCGAGGTCAACGTCACGCCGAACCGGCCGGACTGCCTCTCCCACGTCGGCATCGCCCGCGAGCTCGCGGCGCTGCTCGGGAAGAAGGTGACGATGCCGGCGCCGAGGCTCGAGGAGCGCGGCGCGGCGGCGGGCGAGGCCGTGAAGGTGCGCATCGAGGCGCCCGAGCGCTGCGCGCGGTACGCCGCGCGCGTGGTGGAGGGCGTGAAGATCGGCCCGTCGCCGGGCTGGCTCGCGCGCCGCCTCGAGGCGTGCGGCGTCCGCTCGATCTCGAACGTCGTCGACGCCACCAACTTCGTCCTGCTCGAGCTCGGCCACCCGCTGCACGCCTTCGACCTCGACAAGGTCGCCGGCCGCGAGATCGTGGTGCGCACCGCGCGCCCGGGCGAGAAGCTCGTGACGCTCGACGGCAAGGAGCGGTCGCTCGACCCCGAGGACCTGCTCATCGCCGACCGCGACCGCGGCAGCGCCCTCGCCGGCGTCATGGGCGGCGGCGACTCCGAGATCTCCGCCGGCACGACCCGCGTCCTGCTCGAGTCGGCCTGGTTCCAGCCGGGCGGCGTGCGGCGCACCTCGCGCCGGCACGGGCTCAAGACGGAGGCGTCGTACCGGTTCGAGCGCGGCGCGGACCCCGGCATGGTGATCCCGGCGGCGGACCGCTGCGCGGCCCTCATCGCCGAGCTCGCCGGCGGCACGGTGCGCCCGGGGATCGTCGACGCCCACCCGCGGACGGTGCGCGCGCCCGAGGTGCGGCTCCGCTGGCGCCGCCCCGCCGAGATGCTCGGCATGGACGTGGCGAAGGACGAGGCGCGCCGCATCCTCGCCGGCCTCGGCTTCGCGGAGCGCGCCGCGGACGGCGAGGGGGTCACCTTCGCCGTGCCGAGCTGGCGCGTGGACGTCTCGCTCGAGGAGGACCTCGTCGAGGAGATCGTCCGCACGAAGGGCTACGACGCCATCCCCGAGACCCTGCCGCGGATCGCCGTCCAGACGCCGGCCGAGCACCGCGAGGCGGAGGCGCTCGCCCGCGTCCGCGCCGCCCTCGAGGCCTCGGGGTTCAGCGAGGCCGTGAACTTCAGCTTCGTCGCCGCGCGCGAGCTCGAGCCCTTCGACCGGCTGGTCGCGACCGGCGACGGCAGCGGCCGCGCGCTCGGCGTCGCGCTCAAGAACCCGATCAGCGCCGACCTCGCGGTCATGCGGACGAGCCTCGTCCCGTCCCTGCTCAGGAACGCCGTCCACAACCGGCGCCAGCGGGTCGACGACGTGCGGCTCTACGAGATCGCGCGCGCCTACCACCCCCACCCCGAGGACGGCGCGGCGGAGCCCTCCCTGGAGGCGCTCCGGGTCGCCGGCGTGCTCGTCGGCCGGCGCTCGCCCATCGGCTGGGCGGTGGGCGGCGACGTCGCGGACTTCTTCGACGCGAAGGCGGCGGTCCAGGCGGTCCTCGAGGCGCTCGGCGTCGAGGCGCGCTGGCGCGCGCGCGGCGACGGCTGGCTCCACCCGCGCACCTCGGCCACGATCCTCGCCGAGGGCGGCGAGCGGGTGCTCGGCGAGGTGGGCGAGCTGCACCCGCGCGTCGCGGCGGCCTTCGAGCTGCCCCGCGGCGTGCTCGCCTTCGAGCTGCACGTCGACGCGCTCCTCGCCGCGGCGCGCCTCGTCCCGCAGCACCGCCCCATCCCGCGGCTGCCCGCGGTGCTGCGCGACGTGGCGGTGGTGGTGGACGAGGCCGCGACGGCGGCCTCGGTCGAGGCCCTCGTCCGCGAGGAGCCGCTCGTCGAGGCGGTGACGCTCTTCGACGTCTACCGCGGCCAGCCGCTCCCCGCGGGCAAGAAGAACCTCGCCTTCGCCATCGCCTACCGCGCCCCGGACCGCACGCTGACGGACGCGGAGGCGGACGCCGCCCATGCCCGCATCGTGCAGCGGCTCCGGTCGCGGCTCGGCGCGGAGCTGCGGGGGTAGCGCGTGCCCGAGGAGCGGAGCCGGCTGCCCGTCGTGGCGCTCGGGTTCGCGGCCGCGGCGGCGTTCTCCTCCTGGAACCCCATCTCGGCGCCGTTCGGCCTCGTCGTCGGGATCGCGTCGCTCGCGATCGCCGTCCGGGCCCTGCGCAGGAGCGGGGAGGGCCGCCGCCGCGCGATCTCGGCGAGCGCGATCGCCCTCTCGGCGGGGGCGATCCTCGCGAGCGGGCTCGTCCTCGCCCTCACCGCCGGGGTCGGCCGGGAGCTCGGCGGGGTGCCGGTCGTGACCGTCCCCCCGAGGGGCGAGGTCGGGCGCGAGCTCGACCAGGCGGCCGAGCGGACGCGCCCCGCCCGGGAGCGCGCGCGGTCCGAGCTGGAGGCGCTCGATCGCTCGGAAGGGGGGCGGGCGGGCGGGCGGCCCGCGGCGCCGGGCGAGGGCGCCGGCCCGCCGCCGCGAAAGTGAACCATCGGTTTGACAGGCGACGGGAAATCAGCTAACGAATTCACTACTTAGCCGGACGCGGACCGGGAGTGCACGCGTGACCAAGGCCGATATCATCGAGAGCGTCTACGAGAAGGTCGGGTTCTCCAAGAAGGAGGCCGCCGAGATCGTCGAGATGGTGTTCGACACGATCAAGGAGACCCTCGAGCGCGGCGAGAAGATCAAGATCAGCGGCTTCGGCAACTTCATCGTGCGCGACAAGAAGTCTCGCGTGGGCCGCAACCCGCAGACGGGCGAGGAGATCGAGATCAGCGCCCGCCGGGTCCTGACGTTCCGGCCGAGCCAGGTGCTGAAGAACGCGCTGAACGGCACCGAGCAGCCGGCCGAGTCCGGGTCGGCCACCGGAGCCTAGACAAGCACCGCACGCCACCCCCGGGGCCCTCCCGATACGGGGAGCGAGGGCTAGGTTCATCGCCGGCGCAGCGAGCGCCGCGAGGACGGCAATGGACAGGTGTGCGTGCTGCGGCGGGGGACTCGGCCCCCATCCGATCCATCTCGATTACCGCGGGCGGAAGTCGGTGTTCTGCTCGTTCGGGTGCGCCGTCGTGCAGGCGGCGCCGGCGTGCTGGGTGTGCGGCGCGAAGGTGCTCGGGCGCGGGATCGACGCCGGCGCGGGTCGCATCGCCTGTTCGCCGAGCTGCGCGCACGCGTCCGCCGCGGTGCCCTAGCGCCGCCGCCGGACCCTCGCGGCCGAGGCCGCTCGCAGCTATAACGGGGGCATGGCGCCGACCGACTACCTCGACGCGCGGCGGATGCGGCTCGACGTGGAGTTCCGCTTCGCCGCGGCCCACCGGTTGCCGCGCTACGACGGTCCCTGCTCGCGGGTCCACGGCCACAACTACCGGTTCCTCGTGGGGGTCGAGGGCGAGGTGAGCCCCGGGACCGGGATGATCGCCGACTTCGGCGACGTCAAGGCGGCGGTGCAGGCGCAGGTGCTCGCCCGCGTGGACCACCGCGACCTGAACGAGTTCCTCGAGAACCCGACCGCCGAGAACATCGCCCGGTTCATCTGGGAGGCGCTCGAGGAGAAGCTCCCCGGCCTGTGCGAGGTCCGGCTCTACGAGATCCCGGACTCGTGCGTCACGTACCGGGGGCCCGGTGGGCGCTAGCCCGAAGGCGCTCCGCGCGGCGCGGTCGCGGCCCGCGCCCGCGCTCGCCGCCGAGGCGGTGGCCCGCTTCCTCGACGCGCTCGGCCTGCCGTCCGAGGTGCGCGGCGCGCCCGACCTCGAGCTCACCCCGCGGCGGGTCGCCGAGGCGTGGCTCGGCGACCTCGTCGACGGGTACGCGAAGGACCCCGCGGAGATCCTGGCGGACGCGCTCCCGAGCGACGGCCGCGACCTCGTCGCCGTGACCGGCATCGACTTCCACTCGGTCTGCCCGCACCACCTCCTGCCGTCCCGCGGCGTCGCCCACGTCGCCTACGTGCCGGGGGGGAGGGTGGTCGGCTTCGGGCAGATCGTGCGGCTCGTGGACGCGCTCGCGCACCGGCTCGTGCTGCAGGAGGACCTCGCCCGCCGGATCGCCGACGCGCTCGTCGAGCACGTGGGCGCGCGGGGCGCCGCGTGCGTCCTCGAGGCGGAGCAGCTCTGCATGACCGTGCGCGGGGAGCGCCGGTCCGGGGCCCGCGCGCACGCCGAGGCGTACGCGGGGGTGCTCGCGCGGGACGGCGCCGCGCGGCGGCGCTTCGAGGCGCTCGCGGGGCGCGCCCGGGCGTCCGGCCGGGGGCGCGGGCGGAAGGCGGAGGGCCCCCCGCGCCGGAGGACGCGGCGGTGACGGCGGCGCGGACGGCGATCGTGACGGGCGGCGGGCGCGGCATCGGCGCGGCGGTGGCGCGCGCCCTCACCCGGCGCGGCCTCGCCGTCACGGTCTTCGCCCGCACGCGCGCCGAGGTCGAGCGGGTGGTCGCCGAGGAGGGCGCCGCCCTCGCCGTCGCAGGCGACGTGTCCCGCGAGGACGACGTGGCGCGCCTCGTCGCCGCGCACGAGCGCGCCCTCGGGCCGGTCGACGTCCTCGTGAACGGCGCGGGCATCCTGCGGCGCGCCCTCGTCGAGGACCTCTCCCCGGCGGCCTTCCGCGAGGTGCTCGAGGTGAACCTCACGGGCGCGTTCCTCTGCGCCCGGGCCGTGGTGCCCGGGATGAAGGCCCGCCGGCGCGGGCGCATCGTGAACGTGACCTCCATCTCCGGCACGCTCGGCACCGTCGAGGGGAGCGCCTACAACGCCTCGAAGTGGGGGCTCGTCGGCCTGACCAGGTGCCTCGCCGAGGAGCTGCGGCCGCACGGCGCGCAGTGCCTCGGCGTGTCGCCCGGGAGCGTCGACACGGCGATGCTGCGCGGCACGCCCTTCGCGCCGGAGATGACCGCGGACGACGTGGCGCGCGTCGTGGTCTTCGCGGCGCTCGACGCGCCGGACGCGGCCACCGGCGCGAACCTCGAGGTGCACGGGTGATCCCCGCGGGCGCCCTGGCCGACCTGCGCGCGGCCTTCCCGCCGGAGCGGCTCGTGCTCGGCGACGTGGACCGGCTCGAGGGCTACGGGCGCGACGAGTCCGACCTCGGCACGTTCCCGCCCGACGCCGCCGTGCTCGTCGAGGGCGCCGAGGAGGTGCGGACCCTCTTCGCCATCGCCACGCGCCACCGCGTGCCCGTGATCCCGGTCGCGGCCCGGAGCGGCAAGTCCGGCGGCGTCCTCGCGGTGCAGGGCGGCATCGCCGTCTCGCTCGAGCGGATGAACCGCATCCTCGAGATCTCCCCCGAGGACCTCGTCGCCCGGGTGGAGCCGGGCGTCGTGACCGGCGTGCTGCAGGCGGAGGTCGAGAAGCACGGCCTGTTCTACCCGCCCGATCCCAACTCGCTCGACACCTGCACCCTCGGCGGGAACGTGGCCGAGAACGCGGGCGGGCCGCGCGCGCTCAAGTACGGCGTGACGCGCGAGTACGTCCTCGGCCTCACCGCCGTGATCCCCACGGGCGAGGTGCTGAAGCTGGGGCGGCGCAGCATCAAGGGCGTCGCGGGCTACGACCTCACCGCGCTCATGGTCGGCAGCGAGGGGACGCTCGGGATCGTGACCGAGGTGACGCTGAAGCTCCTGCCGCGGCCGCGGCACGTCGCGACCGCGCTCGTCGCCTTCGCGTCGGTGGAGGTGGCGGCGCGGGCGGTGTCGCGCGTGCTCGCCGCGGGGGTGCTGCCGCGCTGCCTCGAGCTGCTCGACGACGTCGCGCTCGCCGCGGCCGCGAGGAGCTCGCCCTTCCGCTTCCCGCCCGACGCCGGGGCGGCGCTGCTCGTCGAGGCCGACGGGAACGACGAG
Organism: uncultured delta proteobacterium; assembly: GCA_963737085.1. Lineage (GTDB taxonomy): Bacteria > Myxococcota > Myxococcia > Myxococcales > Anaeromyxobacteraceae > Anaeromyxobacter. Next base: position 122,076 of record CAVTRR010000007.1, on the reverse strand, counting down.
GAGCAGGTCTTCGCCGAGATCGTGCGGGTCGCCGAGACGGTGCGCGGCGACGCGGCGGGCGAGGTGATCGTCGCGCAGAACGAGGCCCAGCGCCGGGAGATCTGGGAGACGCGGAAGTTCCTCTCGGTGAACCTGAAGGCCCTCCACCCCATGAAGCTCTCGGAGGACGTGGCGGTGCCGCGCTCCCGCATCCCGGAGATGGTGGCGCGGGCGAAGGAGATCGGCCGGGGGCACGGGCTCCTCGTCTCGACCTACGGCCACGCCGGCGACGGGAACCTCCACTGCAACGTCCTCTTCGACCGGGCCGAGGAGCGGCCGAACGTGGACCTCGCCGTCGCGGCCATCCTGCGCGCGGCGGTGGACCTCGGCGGCACCATCACGGGCGAGCACGGGGTCGGCCTCGCGAAGCGCGACTTCCTCGAGTACGAGCAGGGCGCGGCGGTCGTCGCGCTCGAGCGCCGGCTGAAGGCGCTCTTCGATCCGCTCGGCCTGCTCAACCCCGGGAAGATCTTCCCCGATGCGGTAGGCGCCGGCGCAGGCTGCAACCTCGCGTCGTTCCTCGTGATCAAGCTCAATCCGCGCCCCGAATGGCGGGTGCGCCGCCGTTTGTTCCTCCGGCCGAAGAGACCCGAATGGCACCTGATGGGGCGCGGCTCAGGGCTTAATTACCTGAGTGGTTCCAGCACGTTGAGGCCCGTGGGCGCCTTGACTTTGGACCGCTGTTGGGGCATACAGGCAACCCCTTTTCAGGGAACGCGGCTTCCAACCGAAACACCCTCCCAAGGAGATCCCCGGCGACATGTCCTCCCCATCCACCGCCAAGAGCAAGGTCAAGGTCGAGACCGTCACGATCCGTTTCGTCGGCGACTCGGGCGACGGCATGCAGCTCACCGGCACCGAGTTCACGAAGGCGAACGCGCTCGCGGGCAACGACCTCGCGACCTTCCCCGACTACCCCGCGGAGATCCGCGCCCCCGCCGGCTCGCTGGCCGGCGTCTCCGGCTACCAGGTGAACTTCGGGTCGCGCGAGATCCACACGCCGGGCGACGCGCCGGACGTGCTCGTGGCGATGAACCCCGCGGCGCTCAAGACGAACCTCGCCGACCTCAAGACCGGCGGGATGCTCATCGTGAACGGCGGCGCCTTCACCGAGTCGAACCTCGAGAAGGCCGGCTACAAGGCGAACCCGCTCGACGACGCCGCGCTGAAGCAGAACTACAAGATCTTCAACCTCGACATGAACAAGCTCACCGAGCACGCGCTCGAGGGCTCGGGCCTGTCGTCGAAGGAGATCGCGCGCTGCCGGAACTACCTCGCGCTCGGCATCATGTACTGGCTCTACAGCCGCCCCCCCGAGGCGCAGCTCGAGTCCATCGGGAAGAAGTTCGCGAAGAAGCCGGAGATGGCGGAGGCGAACCGGAAGGTCTTCAAGGCCGGCTACGCCTTCGGCGAGACCTCCGAGGTCTTCTTCCAGCGCTACGAGGTGCCCGCCTCGAAGCTCCAGCCGGGCACCTACCGCAACATCACCGGCAACTACGCCACCGCCCTCGGCTTCGCGGCCGTGGCGAAGCAGACCGGCCGCCAGGTGTTCCTCGGCAGCTACCCGATCACGCCGGCCACCGAGATCCTGCAGGAGATGTCGCACTTCAAGGAGCACGGCGTCGTGACGTTCCAGGCGGAGGACGAGATCGCCGGCGTGGGCGCGGCGATCGGCGCGTCCTTCGCCGGCGCGCTCGCGGTGACGAGCACCTCGGGCCCGGGCCTCGCGCTCAAGACCGAGATGCTCGGCCTCGCCGTGATCGCCGAGCTCCCCCTCGTCGTCGTGAACGTGCAGCGCGGCGGCCCGTCCACGGGCATGCCGACGAAGACCGAGCAGTCGGACCTGCTCATGGCGCTCTTCGGGCGGCACGGCGAGGCGCCGCTGCCCGTCCTCGCGGCGCAGAGCCCCGGCGACTGCTTCTGGTCGGCCATCGAGGCGATGAAGATCGCGGTGAAGTGGATGACGCCCGTGATCCTCCTCACCGACGGCTACCTCGCGAACGGCTCCGAGCCGTTCCGCATCCCGGACCCCTCCGACCTGCCGAAGGTCGAGCCGAAGTACCAGACGGCGCCGAACCACGACGGCGCGTACATGCCGTACCTGCGCGACGCGAAGCTCATCCGGCCGTGGGCCATCCCGGGCACGCCGGGCCTCGAGCACCGCATCGGCGGCCTCGAGAAGGACTCCATGTCGGGCATGGTCTCCTACGACGGCATGAACCACGAGCGCATGGTGAAGACCCGCGCGCAGAAGATCCGCAACGTCGTCGAGGACGTGCCGGATGTCGAGGTGTTCGGCGCGCAGTCGGGCGACCTGCTGCTCCTCTCCTGGGGCGGCACCTACGGCTCCGTCCACGGCGCCGCCGAGGAGCTCGTCGCGAAGGGGAAGAAGGTCGGCCACGTCCACCTGCGCTGGCTGAACCCGCTCCCGAAGAACCTCGGCGAGGTCCTGAAGCGGTTCGGCAAGGTGCTCGTGCCCGAGGTGAACGACGGGCAGCTCGCGCTCTACCTCCGCGCCAGGTTCCCCGGCCTCGATCCCCTCCAGTACAACCGGATCAACGGCAAGCCCATCAAGATCTCCGAGCTCGCGGCCAAGGCGCTCGAGGTCCTCTAGACCTTCGAAAGGACGACAGCGAACATGAGCACGAACGGCCAGACGGTGAGCACCGCGCTCCCGGTCTACACGAAGAAGGACTTCGAGTCGGGCGTCGATCCGCGCTGGTGCCCCGGCTGCGGCGACTTCTCCATCATCAACCAGGTGCAGAAGACGATGCCGAACGTCGGCGTCGCGCGGGAGAACATCGTCTTCGTCTCCGGCATCGGCTGCTCCTCGCGCTTCCCGTACTACATGAACAACTACGGGATGCACACGCTGCACGGCCGCGCCCCGTCCTTCGCGTCGGGCATCAAGGTCTCGCGGCCCGAGCTGATGGTGTGGGTGATGACCGGCGACGGCGACGCCCTCGCCATCGGCGGCAACCACTTCATCCACGCGATGCGGCGGAACCTCGACATCAAGCTCCTGATGTTCAACAACCGCATCTACGGGCTCACCAAGGGCCAGGTCTCGCCGACCTCCGAGCTCGGCAAGAAGACGAAGACCACGCCCCACGGCTCGCCGGACCAGCCGTTCAACCCGCCGGCCCTCGCGCTCGGCGCGGGCGCCACCTTCGTCGCGCGCACCATCGACGTCGAGGGCGCGCACATGGGCGGCATCATCAAGGCCGCGGCGGAGCACAAGGGCAGCGTCTTCGTCGAGATCTTCCAGAACTGCCCGGTGTTCAACGACGGCGCCTACGCGTTCATCACCGACAAGGCGGTGAAGGCCGAGGCGCAGCTCCGGATGGAGCACGGCAAGCCGCTCCTCTTCGGCAAGGACAACAAGAAGGGGATCCGCTTCAACGGGCAGACCGCCGAGCTCGAGGTGGTGACGGTCGGCGAGAAGGGCGTGACCGAGAAGGACGTCCTCGTGCACGACGCGAAGCGCGAGGACCCGACCCTCGCGTTCATGCTCGCGAACCTCGCCGAGAAGCCGGGCTTCCCGACGCCCGTCGGCATCTTCCGCGACGTGCGCCGGCCGACCGCCGACGAGCTGACCTGGGAGATGATCGAGAAGACGAAGGCGAAGGGCCCCGGCGACATGAAGAAGCTCCTCGGGGCGGGCGACACCTGGGAGATTCGTTAGGGCAGCGAGCGCACCCCGACTCCACTCCTGGAGAAGTACCGAGGCCCTCTCCCGTCCGCGGGGGAGGGCCTTCCTCGTTCCTCCCTCCCGCGCGGAAACCCGCCCCTGCCGGGGGTTTCCTGCTTCCTGGACCGCGGAGGTCCATGGGCGGCCGCCGCCGCTCGCGGACGGGAGGTCGACAAATCGGGTCGATGAAATCGCCTTAAGTATTCGGGGAAAACCTTGGGCGAATTGATCTGGATCCATGTTCCGCGCGGGGCGCGTGTAGTAGGAACGCCGTCTCTCTCCGAACGAGCCGGTCAATTCCGGCCGACGCTCTCCCAGGAGCAAAAACCCATGACGACTGACACCAAGCCCGTCGCGAAGAAGAAGAATTTTCGCGGCGTGGTGGTGATCAAACACGAAGTGTGCAAGGGCTGCGGCTTCTGCGTCGAGTTCTGTCCGCTCGGCGCGCTGGAGCTCGACAAGGGCTACAACGCCAAGGGCTACCATCCGCCCTTCTTCGCGAAGCCCGAGGTCTGCAACGGCTGCGACATGTGCGGCCTCTACTGCCCCGACTTCGCCATCTACGGCTACCGCGAGAAGCTCGAAGACGCCGCCTAGGAGCGACCAGACCATGTCGAACGCCGAATCCTCCGGAGTTCTCACCGGCAGTCACTACCTCGACGGCGACCATGCGTGCAGCGAGGGCGCCATCGCCGCGGGCTGCCGCTTCGCCTCGGGCTATCCCATCACCCCCTCGACCGAGGTCGTCGAGCGGCTCTCGCAGCGCTTCCCGCAGTGCGGGGGCCGGTTCCAGCAGTTCGAGGACGAGCTCGCCGCGTCGATCGCCCTCCAGGGCGCGACCTGGGGCGGGGCGAAGACGATCACCGTCACCTCGGGTCCGGGCTTCTCGCTCATGATGGAGCACATCGGCCTCGCCGCCATCACCGAGACGCCCTGCGTCTTCGTGAACGTGCAGCGCGCCGGGCCGTCCACCGGCCTCCCGACGCAGCCCGCCCAGGGCGACATGATGCAGGCGCGGTTCGGCTCGCACGGCGACTACCGCCTCATCACCGTCTGCCCGAACTCGCCGCAGGAGTCCTTCGACCTCACGGTCGAGGCCTTCAACCTCGCCGAGGAGTACCGCGTCCCGGTCATCGTGATGCTCGACGAGGTCGTCGGGCACATGACGGAGAAGGTCGTCATCCCGCCGGCCGACAAGATCAAGGTGACCGAGCGGCGCTGGACCAAGAAGAAGCCGGGCGAGTACCAGCCGTTCGACGCGAACGGCGGGCTCGTGCCGGACATGGTCAAGGCGGGCGACGGGTACCGCATCCACGTCACGGGGCTCACCCACGACGAGCGCGGCTACCCGAACATGACGATCCCCGCGCACGAGAAGATGCAGCTCCGCCTCTTCGACAAGATCACGAAGAACGTGGACAAGATCGTCCGCTTCGAGGCGTCGGACCTCGACAACGCCGAGGTGGTGGTCGTCTCGTACGGCATCACCTCCCGCATCGCCCAGAAGGCGATCCAGCAGGCCCGCGAGCAGGGGCTGCGCGTCGGCTCGTTCCGCCTCATCACCGCCTGGCCCTTCCCCGAGAAGCAGATCGCCGAGCTCTCGAAGAAGGTGAAGGCGTTCGTGGTGCCCGAGCTGAACCTGGGCCAGATGGTGCTCGAGGTCGAGCGCCTGGCCGCGGGCCGCTGCCGCACGATCCCGGTCCCGCACGTCGGCGGCACCGTCCACGACCCCAGCGTCATCCTCAAGAAGATCCAGGAGGCGGTTCGATGACCATCGTCCGTGAGAATCCGGTCGAGAAGTACCTGCGCATGGAGCGCATGCCGTCGATCTGGTGCCCGGGCTGCGGCATCGGGACGACGGTGAACTGCTTCGCGCGCGCCCTCGACGGCTCGGGCTTCGATCTCGACAAGGTCGCGATCGTCTCCGGCATCGGCTGCACCGGCCGCGTGGCGGGCTACCTCAAGCTCGACTCGTTCCACACCACGCACGGCCGCGCGATCCCGTTCGCGACCGGCCTGAAGCTCGCCAACCCCGAGCTGAAGGTGGTGGTCTACTCCGGCGACGGCGACCTCTCGGCCATCGGCGGCAACCACCTCTTCCACGCCGCGCGCCGCAACGCCGACCTCCTCGTCGTCTGCGTGAACAACTTCACGTACGGCATGACGGGCGGGCAGGTGACGCCGACCACGCCGTACCCGGCGATCGCCTCCACGACGCCGTACGGCGCCTACGAGCAGACGTTCAACCTGCCCGGCGTCGTCGCCGCCGCGGGCGCCACGTTCGTCGCCCGCTGGACCGCGTACCACGTGAAGCAGCTCGCGAAGACCATGGGCGAGGCCCTCTCCAAGAAGGGCTTCCGCTTCATCGAGATCATCGCGCCGTGCCCGACCCTCTACCTGCGCCGCAACCGGCTCGGCGAGGGGCTCGACGAGATGAAGTTCTACCAGGAGAAGAGCGTCATCAAGAACGGCGCGAACCCGTCCGAGGTCGGCCTCGACTACCGCGAGGAGATCATCGTCGGGAAGTTCGTCGACGCCGAGCGCCCCACGCTCGAGGAGTCGATGGAGAAGCGCATGACTGAGGCCCTCGGGGCGAAGTACGTGCCCTACAAGCAGCCCGGCAAGATGTCGCCGCGCGCGTGATCAAGGGAGACTGACAAACATGGGTCCCACGGAGATCAAGGTCGGCGGCCTCGGCGGCCAGGGCGTCATCCTCGGCGGCATCATCATCGGGAAGGCGGCGGCGCTGTTCGACGGCAAGCACTCCTGCCTCACGCAGGCGTTCGGGCCTGAGGCGCGCGGCTCGGCGTGCAGCGCGCAGGTGGTGGTCGACAACGACCCCATCCTGTACCCGTACGTCCACAAGCCGCACATCATGGTCGCGATGTCGCAGGACGCGTTCAAGAAGTTCTCGCCCGAGCTCCGGCCGGACGGGACGCTCCTCGTCGAGGAGGACCTCGTGAAGCCCGAGGGCCTCCCCCCCACGGTGAAGGTGTTCGCCGTCCCGGCGACGCGCATCGCGGAGGAGCTCGGCCGGAAGATGGTGCTGAACATCGTGATGGTCGGGTTCTTCACGGCCGTCACGGGGCTCGTCTCGGAGAAGGCGGCCAAGGAGGCCGTGAAGGACTCCGTGCCGCCCGCGACCGTCGACCTCAACATGAAGGCGTTCGACCGCGGCTTCGCGTACGGCAAGAAGCTGCTCGCGAAGGCCTAGCCGGCGCCCGCCTCCGGGCGGAGACGCCTCGGCTCGCACGATCGACGCCGCCGGTCCCCTCGGGGCCGGCGGCGTTCGCCTTTTCGGCGCTCGGGCGTCACTTCGGCGCGGGCGGCTTCGCGTCCTGACCCTCCGCGGGCGCCGCCGACTTCCGGGCGTCCCAGCGGTCCACCTGGCCGTCGCCGTCCTGGTCCACGCCGATGCGGTCGACCTCGCCGTTCTCCCAGTACTCCCAGGTGTCGACGCTGCCGTCGCCGTTCGTGTCCCGCTCCTTGCGGACGAGCTTGCCCTTCTCGTAGTAGTTCCAGGTGCGGGGCACGCCGTCGAAGCCGAGCGCGAGCTCCTTCTTCACGAGCTGGTCCTTCTCGTAGAAGAGGGTCTCGTCGGGCTTCCCGTCGAAGTCGAGGTCGTAGACCGCCGCCGCGAGCGTGCCGTCGGGCGCGTACTTCTCCCAGCTGTCGAGGCGGCCGTCGCCGTTCAGGTCCTTCTCCTTGCGCAGGACCGTCTCCTTCCCGGCGGCGTCCTTCAGCGAGTACTTCCACACGTCCGGCTTGCCGTCGTGCGTGAGGTCGTACTCGGTCAGCGCCTCGCCGGGCGTCGGCTCGAAGCCCTTCGGCACCAGGACGACCGGGGCGGCGGGCGCCGGGGCGCTCGCCGGGCGTGACCCGAGCCCCGCGCAGGAGACGGCGGCGAGACCTGCGAGGGAGAGGGCGAGTCGGCGCATGGGGACCTCGGGGGCGTCCGGGATTCTAGCCCGCCCGCTCGCGGGGGGTCGAGGAGGCGTGGCGATATTTGACACTATACCAAGGGTCACATAGGTTCTGGGTGACCGCATGGCCCGCAAGAAGATCTCGACCACCGTCTACATCACGCCCGAGCAGGACGAGCGGCTCAAGGTCCTGCACGGCCGGACGAAGGTGCCGGTGGCGGAGTACATCCGGCAGGGGATCGATCTCGTGCTCCAGAAGTACCGCGGGGACCTCCCCGGACAGCTCTCGCTCGATGACGTGGGCGCGAAGAAGTAGGTTTCCTCGGGCATGAGCGAAAAGAGAGCGGTCATCCTCGGCGCGGCCGGGTTCATCGGCAGCCACCTCGTGGACCGCGCCCTCGGCGAGGGCTGGCGGGTCACGGGCGTGGACAACCTGGTCACCGGCACGAAGCGCAACCTCGCGCACGTCGCCCGGGAGCCGCGCTTCGACCTCGTCGAGGCGGACATCTGCGACCCGCTCGACCTCGCGGGGCGCATCGACGCCGTCCTCGACTTCGCCTCGCCGGCCTCGCCCGTCGACTACCTCGAGCGCCCCTTCGAGACGCTCCACGTGGGCTCGATCGGGGTCGAGAACGCGCTCAAGCTCGCGAAGCGCACGGGCGCGACGTTCCTGCTGTCCTCGACGTCCGAGGTGTATGGCGACCCCCTCGAGCACCCGCAGAAGGAGAGCTACTGGGGGAACGTGAACCCGATCGGCCCGCGCGCCGTCTACGACGAGGCGAAGCGCTTCGCCGAGGCGATCACCATGGCGTACCGCCGCTACGAGAAGGTGGACGTCCGGATCGCCCGCATCTTCAACACCTACGGCCCGCGCATGCGGCTCGACGACGGCCGCGTGGTGCCGGCCTTCGTCGCGCAGGCGCTCCGCGGGCAGCCCCTCACGCTCTTCGGGGACGGGTCCCAGACGCGGAGCTTCTGCTTCGTGGAGGACGAGGTGGACGGCCTCTGGCGCCTCCTCCACTCGACGTACCTGGAGCCGGTCAACATCGGCAATCCGCACGAGCTCACCATCCTGGAGTTCGCCCGCGCCGTTCAGCGGCTCGCCGGGACGGACGTGCCCATCGTTCACAAGCCGCTGCCGGTGGACGACCCGAAGGTCAGGCGGCCGGACATCTCCCGGGCGAAGGAGGTCCTGGGCTGGGAGCCCGCGATCCCGTTCGACGAGGGGATGAGGCGGACGATCGCCTGGTTCAGGGAGCAGGTGAAGGGGGCGTGACGGACGGGCGGGCGTCCGGCGGGACGGACGGGCGAGCGGGTCGGGCGCGCGGCGCCACCCGGGAGGAGCGGACTTGGCGAAGCGGATCCTGATCACCGGCGGGGCGGGGTTCATCGGCTCGACCATCGCCGACCTGTTCCTCGAGGCGGGCTGGGACGTCGCGGTGCTCGACGACCTCTCCACCGGCAAGCGCGAGAACGTGCCGGCGCGGGCGCGCTTCTACCCGGTGGACGTCCGGAGCGCCGCCGCGCACGAGGTCCTCCTGAAGGAGCGGCCGCAGGTCGTCTGCCACCAGGCGGCGCAGATCGACGTGCGCCGCTCGATGGGCGACCCGCGCTTCGACGCGGACGTGAACGTCGGCGGGCTGCTCAACCTCATGCAGGCGGCGGTGGAGGCGCGCTCGGTCGAGCACGTCCTCTTCGCCTCCTCCGGAGGCGCCACCTACGGCGACACCGACGTCATCCCCACGCCGGAGGGCCACCCGCACCGGCCGGTCTCGCACTACGGCGCCGCGAAGGCGGCGGGCGAGCTGTACCTCGGGGTCTACCGCGCGAACTTCGGCATCCCGTACACCGCGCTGCGCTACGCCAACGTCTACGGGCCGCGCCAGGACCCGCACGGCGAGGCGGGGGTGGTCGCGATCTTCTGCGGGCGGCTCCTCGAGGCGCAGACCTGCACGATCTTCGGCGACGGCCGGCAGACGCGCGACTACGTCTTCGCGGGCGACGTCGCCCGCGCGAACCTCCTCGCCGCGGAGCGCCGCCACGACGGCCCGCTCAACGTCGGCACCGGCGTCGAGACCGACGTCGTCGCCCTGTACGGGCACCTCGCCCGCGCCGCGGGCGTCACGCGCCCGGCGGAGCACGCGCCGGCGCGCCTCGGCGAGCAGAAGCGCTCGTGCATCGACCCGGCCGAGGCGGCGCGCGTCCTCGGCTGGCGGCCGCAGGTCGCGCTCGCCGAGGGGCTCGCCCGCACCTTCGAGTGGTTCCGGGCCCGGCGGTAGGGTCGCACCGCCGGCGCGCCTCCCCACCGCCGCGGCGGCCTCCGCCCCGCGCACCCCGCCGCACATCCTCGCCCTTCCGCGGCGCCTCTCCGTGCTGGCAGCCTTTCCATCGCGGGGGGGCCGACGTGTCCTCCTCTCAGAGCGGTCCGGAATGGTCCGGCCGCGTACGCCGAGGCCACCGATGAAGAGGACGACCCTGCTCGCCGCCGCGCTGCTGCTCGCCGCCTGCGGCGAGACCACCGACCCCGCCGACCAGTTCCGCGACGCGCTGCCGAAGCCCGAGGCGGCGCGCGTCGACACGTACAAGAGCGAGGCGCCGGCCACCGCCGCCGCGCCGGGGGCGGTCGCGAAGGGCGACACGGCGATGCTGCAGTCCGAGTACGCCGTGATGAGCTACTACCTCGCGCTCACCATGAACGGCGGCGTCGCGTGGTCGCTCGGCCTCGTCCAGCTCATCGTGGCGTACCCGGCCACCGCGTGCGTCGAGGACGTCTCCTGCACCTGGGGCCCGTGGGTGGACGACCAGGGCCTCAACCGGTGGCAGCTCCACGTCGAGAAGGCGGGCGACGGCTACGCGTACGCGCTCTCGGCGCAGCCGGGCTCGGACCCGACCGCCGCGTTCGTGGACGTGCTCTTCGGCACCGCCTACCCTGTGGACCGCACCCACGGCAGCGGCACCTTCACCATCGACTTCGACGCCCAGGACGCGCTCGACCACGGCGACCTCTGGGTGAAGGACGACTACGGGCAGATCGTGGTGGACTACGACAACACCTCGAACGTCTCGGTCGACGCCCTCTTCGTCGGCGCGCGCAGCGACGACACCGGCCACCCCATGGACGCGATCTACGCGTTCGACGACGCCGCCTCCGGCGGCGAGCTGCAGGTCGCCTTCGCCGACCTCCAGACGGCCGAGAACGTGACGCTGCGGACGCGCTGGAGCGCGGGCGGCGCGGGCCGGGCCGACGCCCACTACAACGGGCCGAACGGCGCGGGCGGGCGGGTCGACTACTTCGCGTCGGAGTGCTGGGCCGGCCACGCGCAGGACTTCGAGGAGGTCTACGACTCGAAGTACCCCGCGATCGGCCCCGAGTCGGCGTGCAGCCCGTACGCCTCGGCCCTCTACGCGGACGTCGTGCTGCCGCAGTGACGAGGCTCGTCGCCATCCCCGGCGGGCGGGTCGGACCGGCGTCCGGCCCGCTCGCCGCGCCGGGGGAGGCGCGGGAGGTACGGGAGGCGGGGCTCCTCGAGGAGCTCTACCGGCGGCACGCGGCGACCGTGCACGCCCGCTGCCGCTACCTCCTGCGCAGCGAGGACGGGGCGCGCGACGCGACCCAGGACGTCTTCGTGCGGGCGCTGCGGGCGCTGCCGGAGCTGAGGGCGGCGCTCTCGCCGACCGCCTTCCTCCTGCGGATGGCGACGAACCACTGCCTGAACCTCCAGCGAGCGTCGCGGGCGAGCTGGCGGGAGGAGGTCCTGCGGGTCGGGCGCGACCGGACCGAGCGCGGGATCGAGCCGGACGCCCGCGAGCTGGTGCGCGCGCTCCTCGGCGCGGCGGCGCCCGAGGCGCAGGAGATCGCGGTGCTCTACTTCGTGGACGAGCTGACGCAGGCGGAGATCGCGGAGGCGACCGGGCGGAGCCTCCCCACCGTGCGCAAGCGGCTGCGCGAGTTCCTGGCCGCCGCCCGCGGCGCGCTCGCCGAGGCGCTGCCCGACCTCGTCCTGCCGGACCCGGAGGAGCTGCCATGAGCGTCGGACTCGGAGGGCCGGGGGTGGCGTGCTCCGCGATGCGCGTCCGGCGGCTCGCCGCGGGCGAGCTGGCCGGGGACGAGCGGGCGCGGACCGAGGCGCACCTCGCCGCGTGCGGGCGCTGCCAGGGCGTCGCGCGGGAGCTCGACGCCGAGCGGGCGCGGCTCGCGGCGGAGCTGCCGTTCGAGCGGTTCGCGGCGGGGGTCGCCGAGCGGCTCGCCGCGCCGGGGGCGCCGGCGCGGCCCCGCCGGCTCCGCGCGGTGGGGCTCGCGCTCGCCGCGGGGCTCGCCCTCGCCGCGGCGGTGCCCGCCGTGCTGCACGTCGCACGCGAGGAGTCGCCCCTGCGGCTGAAGGGCGGCGCGGCGCTGTCCGTGTACGTGCGGGAGGGCGCGGCCGCGCGGCCGCTCGCGCCGGGGGAGCCGATCCCGGCGGGCGCGGCGCTGCGGGTCGGCCTCTCGCCGGCGGGCCGCCGGTTCGCGGCGGTGGCGCTCGTCGACGCGGAGGGCGCGGTCATCCTCCACGCCGGTCGCGCCGAGCCGGGCGTCCTCCCGGGCGCCTTCGAGTGGACGGGGCCAGGGGAGGGGACCCTCGTCGCGGTCCTCGCCGACGCGCCGGTGGACGCCGCCGCGCTCGCGGACCGGCTCGCCCGCGGGGGCCCCGAGGCCGCGTCGCCGGGCGGCGGCGCGGAGGTGCTGGTGCGGCCGCTGCGCAGGGGCGGCCGGTGAGGGCGGGCCTCGCAGCCCTCGCGCTCGCGCTCGCCCTGGCGTCGCCGGCCGGGGCCGGGGCGGCGGAGCGGCGCTTCGCGCTCGTGGCCGGAGAGCCGGACGGCGGCGGCGGAACCGTCCGCCTCCGCTATGCAGAGCGCGACGCCCGGCGCATCCACGCCATCCTCACGGAGCTGGGAGGCGTCCGTCCCGAGGACGCGCGCCTCCTCCTCTCCGCCGGGGCATCCGCCTTCCGGCGCGCCCTCGCCGAGCTCTCGCGCGAGGCCGCGGCGGCGCGCGGCCGGGGAGAGCGGACGCTCCTGCTCGTCTACTACTCCGGCCACGCGAAGGACGGCGCCCTGCGGCTCGGCGGCGGCCGCCTCCCGCTCGACGAGCTGCGCGCCTCCCTCGAGGCGGCCCCGGCCGACGTGCGCATCGGGCTCCTCGACTCGTGCCGCTCCGGGGCGATCGCCCGGGCCAAGGGGGTCCGCCCGGCGCCGGCCTTCGACGTGAGCGCCGCCGACGCCGGCCCGAGCGGCCTCGTCCTCATCGCCTCGTCCGCGGCGGACGAGGACTCGCAGGAGTCCGACGCCATCGGCGCGAGCTGGTTCACCCACCACCTCGCGTCCGGCCTCCTCGGCGGCGCGGACGCGACCGGCGACGGCCGGGTGACGCTCTCGGAGGCGTACGCCTACGCCTACGCGCGCACGGTCGGGTCCACCGCCTCGAGCGCCGGCGGCGTGCAGCACCCGGTCTTCCTCTACGAGCTGGGCGGCACGGGCGACGTCGTGCTCGCCGACCTCGCGCCGGTGGCGGGCGGGCTCGTCTTCCCGACCGCGGGCGAGGGGCTCTACGTCGTGCTCGACCGCTCCGGCAGGGCCGTCGCCGAGGTCGCGAAGGCGGCGGGATTGGAGCGGCGCATCGCCCTCGCGAGGGGGCGCTACGTCCTGAAGAAGCGGCTCCCCGACGAGTCGGGGCTCCTCGTCGGCCGGGTCGACGTGGCCGAGGCGCCTGTGGCGGTGGACGACGCCCGCCTCGAGCGGCTGCCCCTCGACCGCGATCCGCAGAAGGGCTGGGCCGGCCGGCACGTCGCGCTCCTCGCGGGCGCGGGCATGCAGCGCTTCTTCTCCCATGCGGCGCGCGACGGCCTCTTCCCCCCCGCCACGCTCGGCGGCCTCGAGCTCGCCGTGCGCGACGACCTCGGCCGCGGCCTCGCCTGGGGGCTCGACGCGGCGTTCGGCGGCGGCCGGGGCGAGCTGCGCATGCCCGACGTGGAGCCGATCGCGGTGGAGTTCGTGGAGGTGGCGGGGGGCGCCGCGCTCTGGAAGGACTTCCACCTGGGCCGCCAGCTCACGCTGTCCGGCGGCGTGCGGGTGGGGTTCACCTGGCTCCACCGGAGCTTCGCCGAGGCCGAGGAGCTGCCCAGCCAGTACTTCTTCACCGTGACGCCCGGGCTCACCGGCGGCGCCGCGTGGCGCCTCGGCCGGCGGCTCTCCGCCCTCGCGCGGGTGCGGGTGTCGTACCTGTTCTACAACGTCGACGAGAACCGGAGCCTCGGGTTCGGCGAGGCGTTCCTGGGGGTGGAATATGCGCTCGGTGATTAGCGCGGCGCTGGCCGCGCTCGCGCTCGCGGGCTGCGGCGACTACTCGACGGAGGACCTCCGCTTCCTCGCGGCGCTGCCGAAGCGCTCGGACCTGAAGGTCGAGGTGCCGGCGTCGGCGGCGGCCGTCGCGAAGGGGGCCGCCGGCGCCGAGGCGATCACGGCGGCGTGCCCGGGGGGCGCCGCCGAGATCTGGGAGTGGGCGAAGCCCACCTCCGACAACCTCAACGCGGGCGTGGACGTCGTCGTCGGGCTCATCGACGTGGTGCGTGGGTACCCGCCCTCGTGGCGCGGCGAGGACGCCCGCGCCTGGGGTCCGTTCGACGACGAGAACCACCCCGGGCGCGAGCTCCTGATCGGGATCGCGAGGACGTACCCCGAGGAGCTCGGGGGCGCGCCCCGCCACGTCTACGCGTTCCAGGCGCGGGTGAAGGGCACCCCGGACTTCACGACGATCATCTTCGGGACCTTCGACGGGGGCTCCGCCGAGCACGGCCGCGGCGCCCTGGCCCTCGACTTCGACGCGGTGCGGGCCCTCGGCATGGAGGACGCGACGACGCCCGTCGGCACGATGTGGATCGGCTACGACCGGACGGCCGACCCGGTGAAGCTCCAGCTCTACCTCGACCAGAGCGCCTTCGGGAACGAGGCCTTCTACTACCAGTTCGCGGGCTGGGCGAGCGGGGACGGCGTCTTCGACTACGCCCTCCGGGACGCGAGCTCGAACACCCTCCTCGTGCGGACCCGCTACCTCGCCGCCGGGGAGGGGCGGGCCGGCGTCGCCTTCGTGCCCGCCGGCGGCGGCGTGAACGGCGCGTTCGAGCAGTGCTGGGACGCCGGCGCCTGCCTCGTCTACGTGAACGACCCGGGGAACTACTCCTGCCCGGCGGCGGACTGGCCCTGCAGCATGGGGGCCGAGGGCGCCTGCGCACCGGGCCTGCCGGTCTCGCCGTTCCCGCCCTGAGGGGCCGGGGACGCCGAGCCGTCGCTCCCCGCCGGCTGGGCCGGCGGAGGAGCGTCGCCGGCCGGGGCGCCGCCGGCGGGAGAGGCGGCGGGCGCCGCCGACGCGACCGGCGGGGCGGGCTCCGCCGCGGCCGGCACGCGCTCCTCCTCCACCTCGGGCGGCTCGTCGCGGTCGTCGGCCGGCGCCGGGCCGGCGAGGATGCGCTCGAGCTCGGCGCTCGCGCGCAGGTGGGCCTGGGCGGAGAGCCGCCCGGTGTCGCGGAGCCGGTCGAGCAGCCGCCGCGAGCGCTTCCTGAGCCAGGTGGACGGCCGGGCGAGGTCGACGTGTCGCGGCGCCGGGAGGAGCGAGACGAGCACCACCGCCTGGGCCGGGGTGAGCGCGGCGGCGCTCGTGCCGAAGCGCTCGCGGGCGCCCGCCTCGATCCCGAACGCCCCGTCGTCGAGCTCCACGACGTTGAGGTAGAGCGCGAGGATGCGGGCCTTCGTGAGCGCCCGCTCCATCTTCGCCGCGAGCACCGCCTCCTTCGCCTTTCGCCAGAGGCTCTTCTCGGTCCCGAGCCACAGGTTCTTCGCGAGCTGCTGGGTGAGCGTCGAGGCGCCGCGGGCGAAGCGGCCGGCCTTCAGGTCGTGCTCGGCGGCCTCGCGGATGGCGTCCCAGTCGAGCCCGTCGTGGCCGAAGAAGTTCGCGTCCTCGGAGAGGACCAGCGCGTGGACGACGACGGGCGGGATGCGCTCGGGCCCCACCCACGCCTGTCGCGGGTGGAACGGGCGCCGGCGGGCGCGCGCCTCCGCGCGGCGCTGCTCGACGAGGGCGGTCGTCCGCGGGTTCTGCCGCGCGAGCGGCGCCGGGTCCGGCAGCGCGAGCCAGAGGCCCGCGACGAGGGAGGCGGCGGCCAGGGCGACGGCGCCCGCGGCCAGCGCCGCCCGCCGGGTGAGGCGCTTCGTCTTCGCTCGCACGGCGCGCAACTTACACCGGGTGGCCTCGCGACCGCACCTGCCCGGGGACGTCGCCCGCGCGGGCGCGCGGCGCGGACGCGCCCCCGCGGACCGTTTCCGCGGCCGCCCCCGCCCGGAGCGGTGCGGGGCGCCGGGGGCAAGCGGAAGTTTTCGGGGCGTCGCAGCACGAGACGGCCCATGCACCGCGAGGATCCCGGCGAGGAGGTGCGCGACACGCTCTGCGGGATCTGTCCCGCCGGGTGCCCCGTCCGCGCGCGCGTGCGGGGCGGACGGCTCGTGGCCGTGGAGCCCCCGCCCGGAGCGCCTCCCGGCGCGATCTGCACCATCGGGCTCCACGCGCCCGCGGTCGTCCACGACCCCGCCCGGCTGCGCACGCCGCTGCGGCGCGCGGGGCCGAAGGGCGCGCACGCGTTCGAGCCCGCCGGCTGGGACGACGCGCTCGGGCTCGTCGCGGAGCGCCTGCTGCGCATCCGCGAGGAGAGCGGCCCCGAGGCGGTCGCGATCTACACCGGGCGCGGCAGCTTCGACATGGCCCTGTGCGACGTCTTCCAGCCGGCGGGCGTCGCGGTCTCGTCGGCGTCGAGCGTGCTGTTCCCCTTCGGCTCGCCGAACACCCTCGGCGTCGGCGCGCTCTGCTACGTCGCCTTCGCCATGATCGCGCCGCACGTGACGCTCGGCGAGATGCTCCTCGGCATGGAGCCGGACGTCGAGCGCGCCGAGCTCGTCGTGCTGTGGGGCGCGAACCCGGCGACCGACTCGCCGCCGCGGCTCCACCACGAGGTGCTCGAGGCGCGGCGCCGCGGCGCGGAGGTGATCGCCATCGACCCGCGCCGGAACGACACCGCGCGCGCCGCCGGCGCGGAGTGGATCCCCATCCGCCCGGGCACGGACGGCGCGCTCGCGCTGGGGCTCCTCGAGGTCCTGCTCTCCGAGGAGCTCCACGACGAGCGCTTCGCGCGGGAGTGGACCGTCGGGCTCGACGGGCTCCGGCGGCTCGTCCAGCACTACCGCCCGGAGGTGGTCGCCGGGATCACCGGCGTCCCCGCCGACACCGTCCGCAGCCTCGCGCGGCGGATCGCGGCGGCGCGGGGCGCCGTCCCGCTCACCTACACCGGGCTCGAGTACTCCGGGAACGGGGTCCAGGCCGTCCGGGCGCTGCTCGTCCTGTGGGCGCTCGCGGGCCAGCTGGACGTCCCCGGCGGGCTGCTGCTCCGCGGCCGTCGTGGCGTCTTCCCCCAGAACCGGACGCGGCTGCAGGCGAACCCCGCCGTCGAGAAGGCGCTGGGCCGCGAGCGGTTCCCGCTCTACACGCGCTACCGCGGCGAGTCCCACGCCGTCGCGCTGCCGCGCGCGGTGCTCGACGGGGAGCCGTACCGCGTCCGGGCGCTCGTGGTGCTCGGGGCGTCGCTGCTCACGGCCTGGCCGGATCCGGAGCTGTGGCGGCGGACCCTCGGGGGGCTCGAGCTGCTCGTCTGCATCGATCGCCACCTCACCGCCGACGCGGCCTTCGCGGACGTGGTCCTGCCGGCGACCACCGGCTTCGAGAGCGTCTCGTACGTGCGCGCCGGGGGCACGTTCCGGATCCGCGAGGCCGTGCTGCCCCCGCAGGGCGAGGCGCGGAGCGACCTCGCCATCCTCGCCGAGCTGGCGCGCCGCCTCGGGTACGGCCACCTCTACCCGCAGACGGAGGAGGAGCTGCTCCGCCACGCGCTCGAGGGGAGCGGGTTCACGCTCGAGGAGGTGCGCCGGGCGGGCGGCACCGTGCGGCTGCCGGCCGCCTTCCCCGAGTACCGCAAGTGGGAGAAGGGATCGCTGCGCGCGGACGGGCGGGCGGGCTTCGAGACCCCGAGCGGGAAGCTCGAGATCGCCTCGTCCATCCTGGAGGAGCACGGCTACGAGCCGCTCCCCGAGTACGTCGAGCCGCCGGAGAGCCCGCTGAGCCGCCCCGACCTCGCCGCGGCGTTCCCCCTCGTGCTCGACACCGGGACGCGCACCCGCTTCGACTTCCGCAGCCAGCACCACGGCGTGGCGGAGCTGGCGGCGAGCCTCCCGGAGCCGCTCGTGCTCGTCCACCCGGAGGACGCGGCCGCCCGCGGCATCGAGGACGGCGCGCCGGTCGAGGTGGTGACCGCGCGCGGCACCGCGCGCTTCCGCGCGAGCGTGACGCCGGACATCGTGCGCGGCGCGGTGGATGCCATGATGGGCGGCGGCGGCCCGCTCGGCTCCGCCGCCTGGCGCGGCTGCAACGTGAACGCGCTCACGGACCCCGCGCAGCTCGACCCGGTCTCGGGGTTCCCGGTGTACAAGGCGCTCCTCTGCGAGGTGCGGCGCGTCGAGGGCACGGCGCGCCCGGGGGTGCGCGCGGAGGCGGAGCGGCCGGCGCGGAGCGCGCCGCCTCCCGCGCCCCGCCCCATCTACCTCGACCACGCGGCGACGACTCCCCTCGATCGCGAGGTGCTCGCGGCGATGCGCCCGTGGCTCGAGGAGGAGCACGGGAACCCGTCGAGCATCCATGGGCCGGGCGCCCGCGCGCGCACGGCCGTCGAGGCGGCGCGGCGCGCCGTCGCGAGCGCGCTCGGGTGCACGGCGCGCCGCGTGGTCTTCACCGGCTCGGGCACCGAGGCGGACAACCTCGCGGTGCGCGGCGCGGCCTGGGCGCTGCGGGCGCGCGGCCGCCACGTGGTGGCGAGCGCGATCGAGCACCCGGCCGTCCTGGAGGCGTGCCGGGCCCTCGAGGAGCTCGACTTCGAGGTCACGCTCGTCCCGGTGGACGCGGGCGGGGTCGTCCGCCCGGAGCGGCTCGCCGCGGCGCTGAGGGAGGACACCGTGCTCGTCTCGGTGATGCTCGCGAGCAACGAGCTCGGCACGGTGCAGCCCGTCGCGGCCCTGGCGCGGGCCGCCCACGAGCGCGGGGCGGTGTTCCACACCGACGCGGTCCAGGCGCTCGGGAAGATCTTCGTCGACGCGCCCGCGCTCGGCGTCGACCTGCTGTCGGTGTCGGCCCACAAGATCCACGGGCCGAAGGGCGTCGGCGCGCTGTACGTGCGCGAGGGGGTGGCGCTCGCGCCGCTCGTGCGCGGCGGCGGCCAGGAGGGCGGGCTGCGCTCCGGGACGGAGAACGTGGCCGGCCTCGTCGGGTTCGCGCGGGCCTGCGAGCTCGCGGTGCGCCGCCTCAACGCGGGGGAGGGGGTCCGCCTCGCGCGGCTCGCCGCCCGCCTCGAGGCCGGGCTGCGCGAGCTCGTCCCCGGCCTGCGCCGGAACGGCAGCCGGGAGGCCGCGATCCCCGGCCTCCTCTCGATCACGCTGCCGGGCCTCCGCGGGGAGTCGCTCGTGCTCGACCTCGCGCGCCGCGGGGTCCACCTCTCCTCGGGGTCCGCGTGCAAGTCGGGGCACCCGGAGCCGTCGGCGGCGCTCCTCGCCGTCGGGCTCGGCGCGGAGGAGGCCCACTGCACCGTGCGGTTCTCGCTCGGCGCCGGCAACGCCGAGGCGGACGTGGAAGAGGCGCTCCTCCGCATCCGCGCCGCGCTGGCGGACACCCGCGAGGCGCTGCGGTTCGTGGCCTGCCGTTGAGGGCGGCGCCGCACGCGCGCGCGGCGCGCGCAGGCGCGGCTCGGTGTGTCTGTGGGTGAACAGGACGCCCCGGCGGGGACCCGTTCGGCGCCTTGACGCACCGCACCCCGGTGAGTACCTCCCGGGCACATCCCATCACCACCGACCGTCCGGCCCGAGGGGGCCCCTGGAGGAGACGACATGGCCAATCCGAAGAAGTACGCCCCGCGCGACTACACGAAGGTCCGGGGGCTCACGGGCATCTCGGACAAGCAGATCGAGGAGCACCTGAAGCTCTACGAGGGGTACGTGAAGCGCACGAACGCCCTCACGGAGAAGCTCTTCGCCTTCTGCAACGACGGCAAGGCGTCGGGCGCCGACCCCGTCTACGCCGAGCTGACCCGCCGGCTCGGCTTCGAGTACGGCGGCATGGTGAACCACGAGTACTACTTCGAGAACATGGTCGGCGGCGCGCAGGCCGAGCCGCCGGCGGGCTCGAAGCTCCGCAAGGCGATCGAGGCCTCCTTCGGCAAGTACGAGACCTGGCTCGCCGACTTCCGGGCCGTCGCGACGATGCCCGGCATCGGCTGGGCGTTCCTGTTCCAGGACCCGAGCACCGGCTGGCTCTCGAACCACTTCGTGGAGCTCCACCAGAACAACCTGCCCGCGGGCTTCCGTCCCATCCTCGTGATGGACGGCTGGGAGCACGCCTTCATGCGCGACTACCTCGCCACCGAGCGGGCGAAGTACCTCGACGCCTTCCTCAAGAACGTGAGCTGGGAGGCGTGCGAGAAGCGGCTCGCCTGAGCTCGCGTCGCAGGGATCGCGGCCCGGCTCGCCCTCGCGGCGGTCCGGGCCGCGCCGCGTCCGGACTCAGCGCAGGCCGAGGCGGCGGTGGCGCCCCTCGACGGCCGAGAACGCCGCGAAGGCGAGGAGCCCCACCGCCACGGCGCCGAGGAGCGCCGCGCCGTGGGGCTGGCGGGCGATGGCGGCGAGGGCGCCGTCGAAGCCGCTCGCCTCGCCGGGGTCGCCCCGGACGGCCGCCGCCGCGAAGAAGAGGCCGACGAGGGCGAAGACCGCCCCCTGCGCGCAGAGGCCGGCGACGCCGAGCCGGACCGTCCAGCGCCGCAGGCGCGCGCTCGCCGACGAGAGGTCGAGCTGCCGGAGGAAGCTCCGCCGCGCGCCGCTCACGATCTGCCGCACGCCGACCCCGACCACGACGGCGGCCACGGCCAGCACCAGCCATCGCCCGCCGGGGAGCTCCAGCGCCCGCGCGGTCCAGCTCTCCGCGGCGGCCTCGCCGCGCGGGCCGGCGCTGCCGCCCTGCGAGAGGCGCACCGCCACGACGGCCAGGGCGACGTAGCCGAGCCCCGCGATCGCCTCGCCGGCGCGCGACGCGGCGCCGAGGAGCCCGGAGCGGCGGGTCCGCCCCGGGTCGCCGATCGCCTCGACGATCATCCAGAGGGCCATGCCCGCGAGCCCGACCGCGAGGACGAGGACGAGCGCCTTCCCGAGGGGCGCCCGCGCGATCGTCGCGACGGCGCCGCGGGAGTCCGTCGCCCGGCCGCCGCCGCCGAGCGCGAGCCGGAGGGCGAGCCCGCCGATCACCGCGTAGACGCACGCCTTCGCGACGTACCCGGCCCGCCCGATCGCCTTGACCCACGGCCGCTCGGCCTGGCGGGCCCCCGCCCGCTCGACCTCCCGCACGGCCTCGCCCGGCACGCTCATGGAGGAAAGCTGCGCACGGCGCGGCGGTGAAATGGCCGATACACGGGGGGCTGGTCCTCGAGGCCGAAGAGCTCGTGCCGGTCGTACGGGCAGCAGAAGCGCGACGGCCGCGCTCGCGGCGCCCGCGTTGACCGGGCCTCCGGCCGACCGTAGCCTCCGCGGGTGGCCATCCCCACCGCGCGCCGCGCCGCGCTCCGCCGGAGGCTCCTCGCCTGGTACGACGCCGGCCACCGCCCGCTGCCGTGGCGCGCCCCGCAGCGCGGCGCCGACCCGTACCGCGTCTGGCTCGCGGAGGTGATGCTCCAGCAGACGCAGGTCGCCACCGTCGTCCCGTACTTCGAGCGCTTCGTCGGGCGCTTCCCCTCGCTCGCGACGCTCGCCGAGGCCGCGGAGGACGAGGTGCTCGCGCTCTGGAGCGGCCTCGGCTACTACGCGCGCGGGCGGAACCTCCTCGCCGCCGCGCGGGAGGCGCGGGCGCGGCACGGGGGGTTGCCCGCCAGCCTCGAGGCGCTCCGCGCGCTGCCCGGCTTCGGCCCGTACACGGCGGGCGCGGTCGCCTCCATCGCCTTCGCCATCCCGGCGCCGGCCGTGGACGGCAACGTCTCCCGCGTCCTCGCGCGGCTCTTCGCCGTGGGCGGCGATCCCGCGGCGGTCCCGTTCCGGCGCCGGATCGAGGAGATCGCGGGCGATCTCGTGGGAGCGGCGCAGGCGCGCCGGTCGGGGTCGGGGTCGGGGTCGGGAGTTCGCGCGCCCCGGAGATCTCAATCAGGCCCTCATGGAGCTCGGCGCGACGGTCTGCGCGCGCCAGCCGGCGTGCGGCCGCTGCCCGGTCGCGTCCGTCTGCGCCGCGCGCGCGCAGGGGCGGGCGGCGCAGCTCCCCGCGCCGCGCCGCCGCCCGGCGCGGCGCCCGCTCGTCCTCGCCTGCGCCATCGTGCGCGAGCGCGGTCGCCTGCTCCTCGCGCGGCGTCCGGCCGGGGGGCTCTTCGGCGGGCTCTGGGCGCCGCCCTGCGCGGAGGTGGAGGAGGGGAGCGACGCGGCGGTGGCGCTCGCGAGCGCGCTCCTTCGCGAACACGGGCTGCGCTGCGCGGTCGGGCCCGAGCTGGGCGCCTGCGAGCGGACCCTCACGCACCGCGCCCTCACGCTGCGCGCGTTCCGGTGCGCGCCGCCGAGGCCGGTCCTGCGCGGGCGCGACGGCCTCGTCTGGGCGCCGGAGGGCGCGCTCGACGGCCGGGGGGTGCCCGCGGCGGTGCGGGCGCTCCTCGCGGAGATCTGACGCCCGCCGCCGCGCCTGCTAGAGAATGGGCGCATGCCCGCGAACTTCACGCGCCGGCGCGACCTCTTCCTCGACGCGGGCTTCGCCGCGCCGGACGCGGCCCTCGACGCGCTCGGCCGCGAGGTGGCGGCGCTCGGCCTGCCGGCGCGGTGGGGCGCCTCGGCGCCGCCCGAGGGCCTCGGCGCGCTGCGCGCCCTGCTCGCGCCCCGCCTCGCGCGCGTCCCCTCCGAGCAGCTCCGCCTCGCGCGCCACGTCCCCGAGTTCGTGACCGTCCGCTCGGGCGATCTCGCCACCGCGCTCTGGCTCGCCCGCGCCGAGCACGGCGACGCGCTCGACCTGCCGGGCTTCCTCCTCGCGGTGCTCGACGCGCTCGCCGGCGCGGGGCGCGAGCGGGACGCGCTCGCCTTCGCGCGCTTCATGCTCGACCTGCGCTTCGACTGGGTCCGCGTCTACCAGGACCCGCGCCTCGCCTACGCGTTCACCCGCCCCCGCGAGCCGAACCCGCTCGTGTGGCGGCTGCTCGAGGAGCTCGGCGCCCGCGGGGCGCGCCTGCGCGTCCTCGAGCTCGGCTGCGGGGTCGGCAACGACGCCTTCGGCTTCCTCGGCGCGCCCATCGTGGAGGCGTACGCGGGCGTGGACGTGTCGGCGGACGCGCTGCGCGCCTTCGACGAGCGCTGGGAGCGCGAGCGGCCGCCGGTGCGCCCCGTCCTCGTCCAGGGGGACTTCGCCGACGCGCTCGCGTCGCCGCCCGCGGCGGCCGCCGGCGCGAACCTCGTCTACTCGTACTCGAGCCTGCACTACTTCTCCTCGTCCGAGCTCGCCCGCATCTTCGCGCTCGCGCGGCGGCTGCTGCTCGACACGGCGTCCGGGTTCTTCGCCTTCGGCATCAAGGGGTCGGGATCGGTGTGGGAGGGGCAGGGGCTGCCGCTCTACCGGCCGGACGTCTGGATCAACTGGGACGGCCAGTCGCGCTGGTTTCCGTCGCAGGAGGCCCTCGATCGCCAGCTCGACCGGGCCGGGTTCGAGATCCGCTTCCACGAGCTGCACGCCCACTGGGGGTACAGCGAGCAGGGGAAGAAGGACGTCTTTCACTACGTTCTTTGCTCTCCACGCCCGGACTCTGCTACAACGCCGCGCGCGGAGGCGGTGGGATGACGCAGCCGCGCGGCGGTCGGTACGCAACTCCGCGAATCGCCTTGACACCTCGAGGCGCATCCGTATAATTCGCCGCCCTTACGACGGGTTGTCTCACGCAGCGCCCCCGTACCACTCCCGAGGGGCGTTTTTGTTGGGAAAAGACAGAGACACGCACACGATGCCGACGATCAGCCAGCTGGTGCGCTCCGGGCGCGAGAAGCTTTCGGTGAAGAAGAAGGCGCCTGCGCTCAAGGAGTCGCCGCAGAAGCGCGGCGTGTGCACCCGCGTGTACACGACGACGCCGAAGAAGCCGAACTCCGCGCTCCGCAAGGTCGCCCGCGTCCGCCTCACCAACGGCTTCGAGGTGACGAGCTACATCCCCGGCGTGGGGCACAACCTCCAGGAGCACTCGGTGGTCCTCATCCGCGGCGGCCGCGTGAAGGACCTCCCGGGCGTGCGCTACCACATCGTTCGCGGCACCCTCGACGCGGTCGGCGTCCAGGGGCGCAAGCAGAGCCGCTCCAAGTACGGCGCCAAGCGCCCGAGCTAAGGAAACGTTTCGATGCCTCGTCGTCGCGAAGTCGAGAAGCGGAAGATCCTGCCCGATCCCAAGTTCCAGGACCGGATCGTGGCGAAGTTCGTCAACAACCTGATGCGCAAGGGCAAGAAGTCGACGGGCGAGCGGATCATCTACGGCGCCTTCGATCAGGTCGAGGCGAAGCTCAAGGACGATCCGCTCAAGGTCTTCAAGAAGGCGCTCGACAACGTGAAGCCCGTCGTCGAGGTGAAGAGCCGCCGCGTCGGCGGCGCGACGTACCAGGTGCCGGTCGAGGTCCGCCAGGACCGCCGCACCGCGCTCGCCATGCGGTGGCTCATCGACTACTCGCGCGGCCGCGGCGAGAAGACGATGGAGGAGAAGCTCGCAGGCGAGATCATGGACGCCGCCTCGAACCGCGGGAACGCGGTGAAGAAGCGCGAGGACACCCACAAGATGGCCGAGGCCAACAAGGCCTTCGCGCACTACCGCTGGTGAGAGGGAGCTAGGGAGGATCGAGTGAGCGCAGGGGCCGGCTCGGTCGGCCAGGGTCGATAGAGGAAGAGACCCGCTTTCGCTCTTTGACAGCTCGGTCGTTGGTGACGGTGCCGCCCTACGGCGGCCCGGGTCCTGCGCACGCACGACGGAAACGGAATCGAAGGAACACGAAGGAAGAGACGACGATGCCCCGCAACAATCCCCTCGAGCGCTATCGCAATTTCGGCATCATGGCTCACATCGATGCCGGGAAGACCACGACGACCGAGCGGATCCTCTTCTACACGGGCGTCACGCACAAGATCGGCGAGGTCCATGAGGGCACCACCGTCATGGACTGGATGGAGCAGGAGCGCGAGCGCGGCATCACCATCACGTCCGCCGCGACCACCGCCTTCTGGCGCGATCACCGGCTGAACATCATCGACACCCCCGGCCACGTCGACTTCACCATCGAGGTCGAGCGGTCGCTCCGCGTCCTCGACGGCGCCTGCGCGGTGTTCGACGCGGTGCAGGGCGTGCAGCCGCAGTCCGAGACGGTCTGGCGGCAGGCGGACAAGTACAAGGTCCCGCGCATCTGCTTCATCAACAAGATGGACCGCGTGGGCGCCGACTACTTCCGCTCCGTGCAGACCATCGTCGAGAAGCTCGGCGCGAAGCCGCTCCCCATCCAGATCCCCATCGGCGCCGAGGACAAGTTCCGCGGCATGGTGGACCTCCTCAAGATGAAGGGGATCACCTTCGACGACGAGACGATGGGGGCGAAGTACCAGGAGATCCCCATCCCGGCGGAGCTGGTCGAGCAGGCGAAGGAGTACCGGGCGAAGCTCGAGGAGGGCGTGGCGGAGGTCGACGACGACCTCATGCACAAGTACCTCGACGGCCGCCCCCTCACCGACGAGGAGCTGCTGCGCGGCCTGCGCAAGGGCACCCTCGAGATGAAGTTCTTCCCGGTGATCTGCGGGACCGCCTTCAAGAACAAGGGCGTGCAGCAGATCCTGGACGCGGTCGTCGACTTCCTCCCGAGCCCGCTCGACAAGCCGCCGGTGAAGGGCATCAACCCGAAGGGCGAGGAGATCACGCGCCGCACCGCGGACGACGAGCCCTTCAGCGCCCTCGCCTTCAAGATCATGAACGACCCGTTCGTGGGGAACCTCACGTTCTTCCGGGTCTACTCGGGCAAGCTCGAGGCCGGCTCCTACGTCACGAACGCGACGAAGGACAAGAAGGAGCGCATCGGCCGCATCCTCCAGATGCACGCCAACAAGCGCGAGGAGATCAAGGAGGTCTACGCGGGCGACATCGCCGCGGCGGTCGGCCTTCGCTCCAGCACCACCGGCGACACGCTCACCGACGAGGACTCGCCGGTGATCCTCGAGCGGATGGTGTTCCCCGAGCCCGTCATCCACGTCGCGGTCGAGCCGAAGTCGAAGGCCGACCAGGACAAGATGGGCATGGCGCTCAACCGCCTCCAGATGGAGGACCCCTCCTTCCGCGTCCACACCGACGAGGAGACGGGCCAGACCATCATCGGCGGCATGGGCGAGCTCCACCTCGAGATCCTCGTCGACCGCATGTTCCGCGAGTTCAAGGTCGAGGCGAACGTGGGCAAGCCCCAGGTCGCCTACCGCGAGACCATCACGAAGCAGGTCGAGTCGGAGGGCCGCTACATCCGGCAGACCGGCGGCCGTGGCCAGTACGGCCACTGCTGGCTGCGCCTCGTCCCGCAGGAGCCGGGCAAGGGCTTCGAGTTCGTCAACGAGACGGTCGGCGGCTCGATCCCCAAGGAGTTCATCAACCCGATCCAGAAGGGCATCGAGGAGGCCATGACGAGCGGCGTCCTCGCCGGCTACCCGATGGTCGACCTCAAGGTCGAGGTGTTCGACGGCAGCTTCCACGACGTCGACTCGTCCGAGATGGCGTTCAAGATCGCGGGCTCCATCGGCTTCAAGGACGGCGCCGCCAAGGCGCACCCGGTCCTGCTCGAGCCGATGATGGAGGTCGAGGTGGTGACGCCCGACGACTACATGGGCGACGTCATCGGCGACCTCAACTCGCGCCGCGGCAAGATCCAGGCGATGAACCCGCAGACGGGCGTCCAGATGATCGAGGCGCTCGTGCCGCTCGCCGAGATGTTCGGCTACGCGACGGACCTGCGCTCGAAGACGCAGGGCCGCGCGACGTACACGATGCAGTTCGCGCACTACGCGCAGGTCCCCAACAGCATCGCGGAGACCATCGTCACGAAGGCGAAGGGCACCGCCACCGGCACGAAGTAGTCGCCGAGATCGAAACGGAAGAGAGGGAGACATGGCCAAGGAGAAGTTCGAGCGAAACAAGCCGCACGTGAACGTCGGGACCATCGGTCACGTCGACCACGGCAAGACGACCCTCACCGCCGCGATCACCAAGTACTGCGCGTCGAAGGGGCTCGCGCAGTTCATGGCGTACGACCAGATCGACAAGGCGCCGGAGGAGCGCGAGCGCGGCATCACCATCGCGACCGCGCACGTCGAGTACTCGACGGAGAAGCGCCACTACGCGCACGTCGACTGCCCGGGCCACGCGGACTACGTGAAGAACATGATCACCGGCGCCGCCCAGATGGACGGGGCGATCCTGGTGGTCTCGGCGGCCGACGGCCCGATGCCGCAGACGCGCGAGCACATCCTCCTCGCCCGCCAGGTCGGCGTGCCGTACATCGTGGTCTACCTGAACAAGGTGGACATGGTGGACGACAAGGAGCTGCTCGAGCTCGTCGAGCTCGAGGTCCGCGAGCTGCTCTCGGCCTACAAGTTCCCCGGCAACGAGATCCCCATCGTGAAGGGCTCGGCGCTCAAGGCGCTCGAGGGCGACAAGGGCGATCTCGGCGAGCCGTCGCTGCAGCGGCTCCTCGACGCCATCGACAGCTACATCCCGACGCCGAAGCGCGCGACGGACAAGCCGTTCCTGATGCCGGTCGAGGACGTGTTCTCGATCTCCGGCCGCGGCACGGTGGCCACCGGGCGCGTGGAGCGCGGCATCATCAAGGTCGGCGAGGAGGTCGAGGTCATCGGCCTCAAGGCCACCCAGAAGACGGTGGTGACCGGCGTCGAGATGTTCCGCAAGCTGCTCGACGAGGGGCAGGCGGGCGACAACATCGGGGCGCTGCTCCGCGGCCTGAAGCGCGAGGAGGTGGAGCGCGGCCAGGTGCTCGCGAAGCCCGGCTCCATCACGCCGCACACGAAGTTCAAGGCCGAGGTGTACGTCCTCACGAAGGAGGAGGGCGGCCGCCACACGCCGTTCTTCAACGGGTACCGCCCCCAGTTCTACTTCCGCACGACGGACGTGACGGGGTCGGTGCAGCTGCCCGCGGGCGTCGAGATGATCATGCCCGGGGACAACATCGCCATGGAGGTGACGCTCATCACCCCCATCGCGATGGAGAAGGAGCTCCGGTTCGCCATCCGCGAGGGTGGCCGGACCGTCGGCGCGGGCGTGGTGGCCGAGGTGATCGAGTAGGTAACACCACTGGCGAACGGCGGAACGGGCCTCGCGAGAGGCCCGCCCCGCGCCGCGCCGAGTGACGTACGGAAGGTTTCCGATGGCGACTCAGAAGATCAGGATCCGGCTCAAGGCCTACGACTACAAGCTGCTCGACCAGTCGGCCGGCGAGATCGTGGAGACGGCGAAGCGGACCGGCGCGAAGGTCGCCGGCCCCATCCCGCTGCCCACGCGGATCAACAAGTTCACCGTCCTCCGCAGCCCGCACGTCGACAAGAAGTCGCGGGAGCAGTTCGAGATCCGCACGCACAAGCGGCTGCTCGACATCCTCGAGCCGACTCCGCAGACGCTCGACGCGCTCATGAAGCTCGACCTGTCGGCCGGCGTCGACGTCGAGATCAAGTAGCCGAGGCAACCATGGCCAAGTTCGACGTCTACGACCTCGACAAGAAGAAGGTGGGCGAGCTGGAGCTCGCCGACGCCGTCTTCGCCGGCGAGGTGAACGAGCACCTCTTCTACGAGGTGGTGAAGGCGAAGCTCGCCTCCGACCGCTCGGGCACCCACGCGGTGAAGAACCGCTCGCTCGTCTCCGGCGGCGGCAAGAAGCCCTGGAAGCAGAAGCACACGGGCCGCGCCCGCCAGGGCTCGACGCGCGCCAGCCAGTGGGTGGGCGGCGGCAAGGCGATGGGGCCGAAGCCCCGCGACTACGCCTACGACGTGCCGAAGAAGGTGCGCAAGGCCGCCCTCCGCGCGGCGCTCGCCCTCCGCAACCAGGACGGCAAGCTCCTCATCGTGCAGGAGTGGGCCCCGCAGGCGCCGAAGACCGGCCCGGCGGGCAAGGTGCTCGCGAAGCTCGGCGCGAGGAAGGCCCTCGTCGTCGACGCGTCCGCGAACCAGGCGCTCGCGAAGAGCGTCCGCAACCTCGCCGGCTCGGACTTCCTCCCGGTCGAGGGGCTCAACGTGTACGACATCCTGCGGCACGAGGCCCTCGTGCTCACCGCCGCGACCGCGAAGAAGCTCGAGGAGGTGCTCTCGTGAACCTCGCCGTCCAGGACGTGGTGAAGCGTCCGCTCATCACCGAGAAGAACGAGCGCGCCCGCGAGGCCGCGCGGCAGTTCGCCTTCGAGGTGCACCGCGACGCCACCAAGATCCAGGTGAAGCAGGCGGTGGAGAAGCTCTTCAACGTCCACGTGCTCGCGGTCCGCACCACGATCGCGCGCGGCAAGAACAAGCGCGTCGGCAAGAACGTCGGCCGCCGCCCGAACTGGAAGAAGGCCTTCGTGACCTTGAAGCAGGGCGAGACCATCACCCTCTTCGAGGGGACGTAGGCGAGGGGACGGGAGAACCACCATGGCCCTCAAGGAATACAAGCCCACCAGCCCGGCGCGCCGCCACATGACCGTGGCGGACTTCGCCGAGGTGACGAAGTCGAAGCCCGAGAAGAAGCTCACCCGGGCGATGAAGAAGTCGGGCGGGCGCAACGCGCACGGGCACATCACGACCCGGCACGTCGGCGGCGGCCACAAGCGGCGCTACCGCGTCATCGACTGGCGGCGCGAGAAGGACGGCGTGCCCGCGAAGGTCGCGGCGATCGAGTACGACCCGAACCGCACCGCGCGCATCGCGCTGCTCCACTACGCCGACGGCGAGAAGCGGTACATCCTCGCCCCGGTCGGCGTGAGCGTCGGCGACACGCTCCTCTCCGGCGAGACGGTCGACATCCGGCCGGGGAACGCCCTGCCGATCAAGTCGATCCCCCTCGGCACGGTGATCCACAACGTCGAGGCGCAGCCCGGCTCCGGCGGCAAGATGATCCGCGCGGCCGGCTCCTTCGGGCAGCTCATGGCGAAGGAGGGCGTCTACGCCCAGATCCGCATGCCCTCCGGCGAGGTCCGCGAGGTGCAGCAGGACTGCAAGGCGACCATCGGTCAGCTCTCGAACGTGGAGAGCTCCTCGGTGCGCGTCGGCAAGGCAGGCAAGAGCCGCTGGCTCGGCATCCGGCCGACCGTGCGCGGCCTCGCCATGAACCCGGTCGATCACCCGCACGGCGGCGGCGAGGGCAAGTCGGGGCAGGGCAACCCGCACCCGGTGAGCCCGTGGGGCCAGAAGACGAAGGGCCTCAAGACCCGGAACAACCGCCGGACCGACAAGTTCATCGTGTCGCGGCGCCGGCCCGGCGTGCGGAACACTCCGCAGTAGCGGGCGGGAAGGGATAACGGACCATGGCGCGTTCGATCAAGAAGGGCCCGTTCGCGGACAAGCACCTCACCAAGAAGGTCGAGGACGCGAACAAGGGCAGCAAGAAGTCGGTCATCAAGACCTGGTCGCGGCGGAGCACGATCCTCCCGGACTTCGTCGGCCACACCTTCGCGGTGCACAACGGGCGCAAGTTCGTGCCCGTGTTCGTGACCGAGAACATGGTGGGCCACAAGCTCGGCGAGTTCGCGCCTACGCGGACCTTCCACGGGCACACCGGCGAGAAGAAGGCCGCCGCTGCGCCGAGCGCCCCGCCGGCGAGGAAGTAGCGAGGACGAGACATGGCCGAGAAGAAGAAGAGCGAGAAGAAGGCCGCCCCCGGGGCGAAGAAGGCCGAGGAGACGACCGCGGCCGAGGCGCCCGCGGCCGCCGCGGCCGCCGCGCCCAAGGCGCGCGCCCGCAAGGTCCGTCCGGCGAAGCCCGCCCCCGGCCCGCACGCCCACCTGCGCTTCCTGCGGGTCGCGCCGCGCAAGGTCCGGCTCGTCGCGGACGCCGTCCGCGGCCAGAAGGTCGGCGACGCGCTCGCGATGCTGAAGTACACGCCCCAGGCGGCGGCGGAGCACCTCTCCAAGCTGCTCCGCTCCGCGGTGGCGAACGCCGAGCAGAAGGGCGGCCGGGTCGACGTCGACGCGCTGTTCGTGAAGACGCTGACCGTCGACCAGGGGCCGAAGATGCGCCGGTTCATGGCGCGCGCCATGGGGCGCGCGTACCGCGTCGAGAAGAAGACGAGCCACGTGTACGTGGAGCTCGGCACCGCCTAGGCGGCTGGAACCCAAGGGAACGAGGAGAGAGAAGCATGGGACAGAAAGTCCATCCGATCGGGTTCCGGCTCGGCGTCATCCGGTCCTGGGATTCGAAGTGGTACGAAGAGAAGAACTACGCGAAGTGGCTGCACGAGGACATCCGCCTCCGCGAGTTCGTGAAGGAGAAGCTCGGCCAGGCCGGCATCTCCCGGATCGAGATCGAGCGGGCCGCGAACAAGGTCAAGATCAACGTCCACACCGCGCGCCCGGGCATCGTGATCGGCAAGCGCGGCGCGGGGATCGAGACCATCAAGAAGGACCTCCAGGGCCTCACGCAGAACGAGGTCTACCTGAACGTCGTCGAGGTCCGTAAGGCCGAGACGGACGCGCAGCTCGTGGCCGAGAACATCGCGACGCAGCTCGAGCGGCGCATCGCGTTCCGGCGGGCGATGAAGAAGGCGGTGCAGACCTCGCTCAAGTTCGGGGCGAAGGGCATCCGCGTCGCCTGCGCGGGCCGGCTCGGCGGCGCCGAGATGGCGCGGTACGAGTGGTACCGCGAGGGGCGCGTGCCGCTGCACACGCTGCGCGCGGACATCGACTACGGCTTCGCCGAGGCGAAGACCACCTACGGGAAGATCGGCTGCAAGGTCTGGATCATGCGCGGCGAGGTCCTGCCGCAGACGTCCGCCCCGCGCGCTCCGCGCCCGGCCGGCGCCCGGCCGTAGCGGCAGAGAGCCCTCCGAGGAGACAGCGACATGCTTCAGCCGGCGCGAACGAAGTACCGGAAGATGATGAAGGGCCGCATGCGCGGTAAGGCCTACCGTGGCTCGGACCTGAACCAGGGCGAGTACGGGCTGCAGGCCACGGAGTGCGGCTGGCTCACGGCGCGGCAGATCGAGGCCGCCCGCGTCGCCATCACGCGCTACGTGAAGCGCGGCGGGAAGCTCTGGATCCGGGTCTTCCCGGACAAGCCCATCACGAAGAAGCCCGCCGAGACGCGCATGGGCACCGGCAAGGGCGCGGTCGAGTACTACGTCGCGGTGGTGAAGCCGGGGCGGGTGCTCTACGAGCTCGCCGGCGTGGACGACGCGTCCGCGAAGAAGGCGTTCAGCCTCGCCGCCCACAAGCTGCCCGTCTCCACCAAGATGGTGAAGCGCGGCGCCACCCTGTAGGAGAGGACCGACCCATGGCGACCGTGAAGGAGCTGCGCGAGCTCGAGCCGAAGGAGCTCAGGGCCCGCGCGACGGAGCTGAAGCAGACGCTCTTCGATCTCAACAACAAGCACTCGACGGGCGTGCTGGACTCGACCGCCGAGCTCGACAAGACCAGGCGCGAGATCGCGCGGATCCTCACCGTGGCCCGTGAGAAGGAGATCGCTGCGGCCCCGGCCGGCGCGGCGAAGGAGTGACCGACATGGAGCGCGGCAACCGCAAGACCCGCATCGGCGTGGTGGTCTCGAACAAGATGACGAAGACCGTCGTCGTCAAGGTCGAGCGCCGGGTGGCGAACCGGAAGTACGGCAAGATCGTGACCAAGGCCGAGAAGTACAAGGCGCACGACGAGACCCAGCAGTGCCAGATCGGCGACAAGGTCCGGATGGTCGAGACCCGCCCGACGTCGAAGGACAAGCGCTGGCGCGTCGCCGAGGTTCTCGAGAAGGCGGCGGAGGTCTAGCCATGATCCAGCAGCAGACGAACCTCGACGTCGCCGACAACAGCGGCGCCAAGCGGGTCCAGTGCATCAAGGTGCTGGGCGGCAGCCGCCGCCGGTACGCCTCCATCGGCGACGTCATCGTCGTCTCGGTGAAGGAGGCCATCCCGCAGGCCAAGGTGAAGAAGGGCGAGGTCGCCCGGGCCGTCATCGTGCGGACGAGCCGCGAGGTGAAGCGCCCCGACGGCAGCTACATCCGCTTCGACGGGAACTCCGCGGTCCTCATCAACAAGGACAACGAGCCCATCGGCACGCGCATCTTCGGGCCGGTCGCTCGCGAGCTCCGCGCCCGCAAGTTCATGAAGATCATCAGCCTCGCGCCGGAGGTCCTGTAGCCATGGAGATCCGCAAGGGCGACACCGTCAAGGTCCTCGCCGGCAAGGAGAAGGGCAAGAGCGGCAAGGTCCTCGAGGTGCTCCGCGAGAAGGGGCGCGTCCGGGTCGAGAAGCTCATGACCGTGAAGCGCCACCTGAAGAAGGGGCGCAGCCAGGCCAACGCCGAGGGCGGCATCATCGAGAAGGACGGCACCATCGCCCTCTCGAACGTCATGGTGGTCGGCAAGGACGGCAAGGCCGTCCGCCGCGAGGGCATCCCCCGCGAGCTCGGCGCGAAGGAGAAGGCGAAGCGCGAGAAGAGGGCGGCCGCGAAGTAGCGGCCCATCACGAAACCGCATCGCCCGGCACGCGAAGGCGCCGGCCGAAGGCAAGGAGAGACGAGATGGCCGAGGAGAAGAAGGAAAAGAAGGAGAAGAAGGCCAAGCCCGCGGAGAAGGCGGGCGCCGAGGGGCAGGCCCCCGCGGAGAAGGCCGCCGCCAGGGAGCCGCAGGCGCCGGCCGCGCCCGCGCGGCTTCGCGTGCGCTTCGGGAAGGAGATCCTGCCCGAGCTCATGAAGGAGCTCGGGTTCAAGAACCCGATGCAGGTCCCCAAGCTCGACAAGATCGTCGTGAACATGGGGCTCGGCGAGGCGATCAACAACGGCAAGATCATCGACGCCTCGGTCGAGCAGCTCGCGTCCATCACCGGGCAGAAGCCGGTCGTGACCAAGGCGCGCAAGTCGATCGCGAACTTCAAGCTCCGCCAGGGCCAGTCCATCGGCGCGATGGTGACCCTGCGCGGCGACCGCATGTACGAGTTCTTCGACCGCCTCGTGTCGGTCGCGCTGCCCCGCGTGCGCGACTTCAAGGGCGTGTCGCCCAAGGCGTTCGACGGCAAGGGCAACTACACCCTCGGCGTGCGCGAGCAGGTCATCTTCCCCGAGATCAACTACGACAAGGTCGAGAAGATCAAAGGGCTGAACATCACGGTGGTCACCACCGCCCGGAACGACGAGGAAGGCCGAGCGCTCCTGCGCCACCTCGGCATGCCGTTCCGTCAGTAAAGGAGAGGACGATGGCGAAGCTTTCGAAGATGGCGCAGGCGAAGCGCAAGCTGAAGTTCCCCGTGCGCCAGTACAACCGCTGCCCGCTGTGCGGTCGCCCGCGGGCCTTCCTGCGCAAGTTCCAGATGTGCCGCCTCTGCTTCCGCAAGCGGGCGCTGCAGGGCGAGATCACCGGCGTCATCAAGTCGAGCTGGTAGGAGACCTACCGATGAGCTTCACCGATCCCATTGGCGACATGCTGACGCGCATCCGGAACGCCTCCTCCGCGCGGCACGAGAAGGTGCTCGTGCCGAGGTCGCGGCTCAAGATCCGGATCGCCGAGGTCCTGAAGGAAGAGGGCTTCATCAAGGACTTCGTCGTCCACGAGGACGGCCCTCAGGGCGCCATCACCGTCCTCCTCAAGTACAGCGCCGACCGCGAGCCGGCCATCAGCGACATCAAGCGGGTCTCGAAGCCTGGGCTCCGCCGCTACGTCCCTACGGACTCGATCCCCCGCATCCTGAACGGGATGGGGATCGCGATCCTCTCGACGTCGAAGGGCGTCCTGGTGGACCGCGAGGCGCGCAAGCAGAAGGTCGGCGGCGAGCTGATCTGCACGGTCTGGTAACGGAGTCACCCATGTCTCGAGTCGGAAGAATGCCGGTCAAGATCCCGGAGAAGGTGAAGGTCTCCGTGGACGGCCATCTGGTGAAGATCGAGGGGCCGAAGGGGAAGATGTCCTTCCCGTTCAACCCGCGCGTGGCCATCGCGGTCGACAAGGGCGAGGTGAAGGTCACCCGCCCGGACGAGACCCGCCTCTCGAAGGGGCTGCACGGGCTCACCCGCACCCTCGTGAAGAACGCCGTCGAGGGCGTCGTGAAGGGCTACGAGCGCGTCCTCGAGATCAGCGGCGTCGGCTTCAAGGCCGAGGTGAAGGGCAAGAACGTCCACTTCGCCCTCGGCTTCTCGCACCCCGTCGTCTTCCCGCTCCCCGAGGGCATCACCGCCGAGGTGGACGCGAAGCAGACGAAGGTGACGGTGCGCGGCGTCGACAAGCACCTGCTCGGCCTCACGGTCGCGAAGATTCGCGACCTCCGCCCGCCCGAGCCGTACAAGGGCAAGGGCATCAAGTACGCGGAGGAGATCATCCGCCGCAAGGAAGGCAAGACCGGCGCCGCGTAGGCCGGGCACCCGAACCGCTCATGCGGCGGCTGAGCCGTCGCCGCCGCAAGGAGGAGCACCATGGCGAAGATCACGACGACCCGCGAGAAGCGCAGGGCCCGCATCCGCCGGAAGCTGTCCGGCACCGCCGAGCGCCCGCGGCTCACCGTCTACAAGAGCCTCAAGCACATGTACGCGCAGCTCGTCGACGACGCGAGCGGCACGACGCTCGTGTCGGTCGGCACGACCTCGAAGGCCCTCAAGGGCGAGGTCGCGGACGACGACAAGACCGGCGCCGCCAAGAAGGTCGGCGCGGCCCTCGCCCGGGCTGCCAAGGAGAAGGGCATCGAGGCGGTCGTGTTCGACCGCAACGGCTTCGACTACCACGGCCGCGTCGCGGCGGTGGCCGCCGCCGCCCGCGAGGCGGGGCTGAAGTTCTAGCCCTTCGACAGGCTCAGGGCTTCGACAGGCTCAGGACGAACGGGGAAGAAACGAATGGCTACTCCCATCAACGCGAACGAGCTCGACCTTCAGGACAAGGTCGTCCACATCAACCGCGTCGCCAAGGTCGTGAAGGGCGGCCGGCGCTTCAGCTTCTCGGCGCTCGTGGTCGTCGGCGACGGCGCCGGGCACGTGGGCGTCGGCCTCGGCAAGGCGAACGAGGTGCCCGAGGCCATCCGCAAGGGCGGCGACCAGGCGAAGAAGGCGCTCTTCAAGGTGCCGCTCGTCGGCACCACCATCCCGCACGAGGTGCTCGGCCACTTCGGCGCCGGCCGGGTGCTGCTCAAGCCGGCGGGCGACGGCACCGGCGTCATCGCCGGCGGCCCGGTCCGCGCGGTCCTCGAGGCCGCCGGCATCCGCAACGTGCTCACGAAGTGCCAGGGCTCGCGCAACCCCCACAACGTCCTCAAGGCGACGGTCGCCGGCCTGAAGCGGCTCCGCTCGGTGGACGACACCGCCCGGCTCCGCGGCAAGCAGGCCGCCGAGATCACCGAGACGGGCGCGTAGGAGGAACGAACGTGGCTGCCATCAAGGTGAAGCTCGTCCGCGGCCTCGCGGGCTGTCCGGCGAAGCACCGGGCGATCGTCGCGGGCCTCGGTCTCAAGAAGCACGACTCCACGAAGCTCCTCCCGGACACGCCGCAGACGATGGGGATGATCGACAAGGTCTCCTACCTCGTGGCGTGGGAGCGGGTGGACGCCCCTCCGCCCGTCGGCCGCAAGGCCCGCAAGGCCTGACCGCGCGCGCGGCCCTCGACGGTCGCGCGACGCGTGATAAAAGGAGACTCCTTCATGTCGCTGTCGAATCTCAAGGCGCCCAAGGGCGCGAACCGCAAGAAGACCCGCGTCGGGCGCGGCCAGGCCTCCGGCCTCGGCAAGACCGCCGGCCGCGGCGGCAAGGGCCAGAAGGCCCGGTCCGGCAACATGCACTTCGAGGGCTTCGAAGGCGGCCAGATGCCGCTCCAGCGGCGCCTGCCGAAGTTCGGCTTCAAGAACTTCTTCCGCCGGGAGTACGAGGAGGTCAAGGTCGGCGACCTCGAGGGCCTCCAGGGCACGGTCGACCCCGCCGCGCTGAAGCAGGCGGGGCTCGTCCGCGGCAACCGCGACGGCGTCGTGGTCCTCGCGGGCGGGGAGCTGAAGAGCGCCGTCGCCCTCAAGGTGCACCGCGTGACGGCCGGCGCCCGCGCCGCGATCGAGAAGGCGGGCGGGAAGGTGGAGCTCATCCCGCCGCCGGTCACGATGTACCAGAAGGCCAAGGCCGCGAAGCGGGCGGCGTCGGCGCAGGCGAAGTAGGCGCCCTCGGGCAGGGCCGGGGCGGGCGAGCCTCGACGGGCTCGAGGCGAGCAAAGGGGACCGAATGGCGTCGAGCGCGTTCACGAACATCTTCCGCATCCCCGAGCTGCGCAAGCGGCTGTTCTTCTCGTTCGGGATGCTCGCGGTCTACCGCCTGGGCATCTACGTGACGACGCCGGGCGTCGACCGGTTCGCCATGCGCCGGGTGGTGGCGGAGGGCGGCGGCTTCTTCGGCGTCCTCAACTTCTTCTCCGGCGGCGCGTTCGAGCAGCTCTCGATCTTCGCCCTCGGCATCATGCCGTACGTGTCCTCCTCCATCATCCTGCAGCTCCTCACCGTGGTCGTCCCGGCCCTGGAGAAGATGCAGAAGGAGGGGGAGCTCGGCCGCCGCAAGATCACCCAGTACACCCGCTACGGCACGGTCGTGCTCTCGGCGCTGCAGGGCTACGGCATCGCCACCTACCTCGAGTCGCTCCGCGACCCGGCGGGCCTCTCGGTGGTCTCCGATCCGGGCTGGGGCTTCCGCCTCATCACGATGGTCTCGCTCGCGGCGGGCACCGCCTTCATCATGTGGATGGGCGAGCAGATCACCGAGCGCGGCGTCGGCAACGGCATCTCGCTCATCATCTTCGCCGGCATCGTGGCCCGCGTCCCCGCGGCCATGTACTCGACCTACCTCGCCTTCAGCGCGCCGGGCTCGCAGCTCTCCGAGCTCGGGCTGCTCATCCTCGTCGCGGTGATGGTGGTGGTGGTCGCCCTCATCGTCTTCGTGGAGCGCGGCCAGCGGCGCATCCCGATCCAGTACGCGAAGCGCGTGGTCGGCCGGAAGCTCTACGGCGGCCAGTCCACGCACCTGCCGCTCAAGGTGAACACCTCGGGCGTCATCCCGCCGATCTTCGCCTCGTCGCTCCTCCTCATCCCGGCGACGCTCGCGGGCTGGTTCCCGCTCCTCGGCGCGGTGAACGACGCGATCCGCCCGGGCACCTGGATCTACGACGTCATCTACGTCGTCCTCATCATCTTCTTCGCGTACTTCTACACCGCGGTCACCTTCAACCCGGTCGACGTCGCGGACAACCTCAAGAAGTACGGCGGCTACATCCCCGGCATCCGCCCGGGCAAGAAGACCGCCGAGTACATCGACTTCGTGCTCTCGCGCATCACCTTCGGCGGCGCCATCTACCTCGCCGCCGTCTGCGTGCTGCCGACGATCATCACGAACGAGTTCAACGTCCAGTTCTACTTCGGCGGGACCTCGCTCCTCATCGTGGTCGGCGTCGCGCTCGACACGGTCCAGCAGATCGAGGGGCACCTCATCACCCGCCACTACGAGGGCTTCACCGGCCCGCGCGGCCCGCGCATTCGCGGACGCCGCCTCGCGACCGGTCAGGTCGCCAGCGCGTGACGCCGGGGGCCTCGCGCGGCGAGGCCCTTCGCGTCTCCGGAGGACGTACCGTGATCCTGATCCTGCTCGGCCCCCCCGGCGCGGGGAAGGGTACCCAGGCGAAGCTCCTCGCCGCGGAGCTCCGCGTCCCG
This sequence comes from uncultured delta proteobacterium, assembly GCA_963737085.1. Taxonomy (GTDB): domain Bacteria; phylum Myxococcota; class Myxococcia; order Myxococcales; family Anaeromyxobacteraceae; genus Anaeromyxobacter. The sequence continues at coordinate 83,412 of CAVTRR010000007.1, read as the reverse complement.
CACATCTCCACCGGCGACATGTTCCGCGACCACAAGGCGCGCGGCACGGAGCTCGGCAGGCAGGTGCAGGCCATCATGGACGCCGGCGGCCTCGTCACCGACGACGTGACGAACGCGATGGTCAAGGACCGCCTCGCGCGCCCCGACGTGAAGGCGGGCTTCATCCTCGACGGCTACCCCCGCACCACCGCGCAGGCCGAGTACCTCGACCAGCTCCTCCAGTCGATGGGGCGCTCCATCGACCGCGCCCTCTCCTACGAGGTCGCCGAGGAGGTGCTCGTGGAGCGCCTCTCCGGGCGCCGCAGCTGCCCGAAGTGCGGCGCGGTCTACCACGTGTCGCAGAGCCCGCCGAAGCGCGACGGCTTCTGCGACCGGGACGACGCCGGGCTCGTGCAGCGCGAAGACGACCGCCCGGAGAGCGTCAAGAAGCGGCTGCACGAGTACGGCACGAAGACGGAGCCCCTCCGCCGCTTCTACCGCGAGCGCGGCGCGCTCACCGAGATCGAGGGCGTGGGCACGCCCGAGGGCATCCTCGCCGTCACGAAGCGCGCCCTCGGGCGCTAGCGGCGGGCGGCGATGGACGCGAGCGCTCGAGAGCGGGTCACGCTCAGGTCCGCCGACGAGATCGCGCGCATCCGCGAGGCGTGCCTCGTCGTGCACGACGTGCTCGACGAGCTGGCGCGGGCCGCGCAGCCGGGCGTCACCACCGCCGAGCTCGACCGGCTCGCCCTCGCGCGCACGCGCGAGCGGGGCGCCGAGCCGGCCTTCCTCGGGTACCACGGGTACCCGGCCTCGCTCTGCGTCTCGGTGAACGAGGAGGTCGTCCACGGCATCCCGTCGCCGCGGCGCGCGCTCGCCGCGGGCGACGTGGTCGGCCTCGACTTCGGCGTCGTCCTGGGCGGCTTCTACGGCGACTCGGCGCGCACGGTGGCGGTCGGCCGGGCGAGCCCCGAGGCGGCGCGGCTCCTCGAGACGACGCGGGCGGCGCTCGGCGCGGCGATCGAGGCGGCGCGCCCCGGCGCGCGGATCGGCGACGTGGGGGCGGCGGTGCAGGCCCTCGTCGAGGGTCGGGGCTACTCCGTGGTGCGCGAGTTCGTCGGCCACGGCATCGGGCGGCGGCTCCACGAGCCGCCCCACGTCCCGAACTGGGGGACGCCGGGGAGCGGTCGCACGCTCAGGCCCGGCACCGTGCTCGCCCTCGAGCCCATGGTGAACGTGGGGGGTCCCGAGGTGGAGATCCTCGACGACGGGTGGACCGCGGTGACCGCCGACGGGAGCCTGTCCGCCCATTTCGAGCATACGGTGGTGGTCACCGAAAACGGTCCGGAGATCCTGACCTTGCCCGTGGGGGTGCCGTTCTAGCCCGGAGGGGGCGGGGCCTCGCCCGGACGGGCGCCGGGATCGTGCAAGCGTTCGACTTGCACCGGAAAAATGCCCGTGTTATAGGGCGCCCTCCGCAAAGCCGCGCGGTGAGGGGCGGCCACGTCCGGTAAGGCCCGGAGAATACGGGCAGCCGGGGTTGGATCGGCACCAGCGATCCCGCCGCACCCCGCCGGCCGTCGAGGCGGGTTTTTCGTCTTCGAGGTTTGGATACGCTCACGAGAGCGCGAACGAGGTCTGCCGAACATGAAGGTCCGCGCGTCGGTCAAGAAGATTTGCGACAAGTGCAAGGTGGTCAAGCGCAAGGGGACCGTGCGGGTGATCTGCCCGGCCAACCCGCGTCACAAGCAGCGCCAGGGCTAACCGCCTTCCCCCCGGCCCCTCCCCACGCTCGGCGTGGAGAGGGGAGATCAATGGTCCTTCGGAGAGATTGAATGGCTCGCATCGCAGGCGTCGACCTTCCCCGTGAGAAGCGGATCGAGGTCTCGCTCCAGTACATCTACGGAATCGGCAAGACCACGGCCCAGGCCATCTGCCACAAGGCGGGCGTGAAGGTCGAGACGCGCACGAAGGACCTCACCGACGACGAGGTCCGGCGCATCCGCGAGACCATCGAGCAGAACCTCAAGGTGGAGGGCGACCTCCGCCGCGAGGTGTCGATGAACATCAAGCGGCTCATGGACCTCGGCTGCTACCGCGGCCTGCGCCACCGCAAGGGGCTGCCCGCCCGCGGCCAGCGCACGCACACCAACGCGCGCACGCGGAAGGGGCCGAAGAAGGGGCTCGTCCGCAAGGCCCCGGCCGCCGCCGCGCCGGCGCCCAAGGCCTGACGCAACGTAACCGAACGTAAACGCACACCGGAGACGAAGAGTGGCCGACGAGAAGCAGACGAAGGAGCCGGCGAAGGAGCCGGCGAAGCCGAAGGTCGAGGAGTCGAGCGCCCCCGCGGTGCCGAACCTCGGCGGCATCGAGCCCATCACCGCCTCGCCCGTCACCCCGAAGAAGGGGAAGAAGCGGGTGAAGAAGAACGTGGCGATGGGCATCGTCCACATCGCCTCCACCTTCAACAACACGATGATCACGATCACCGACGTGTCCGGGAACGTGCTCTCGTGGTCCTCCGCCGGCGCGCGCGGCTTCAAGGGCTCGCGCAAGTCGACGCCGTTCGCCGCGCAGGTCGCGGCCGGCGACGCCGCCGCGAAGGCGATGGAGCACGGCCTGAAGACCGTGTCGGTGGTCGTGAAGGGCCCGGGCGCGGGCCGCGAGTCCGCGCTCCGCGCGCTGTCCGCCGCCGGGCTCAAGATCACGCTCATCCGCGACGTGACCCCGATCCCGCACAATGGATGCCGGCCGCCCAAGCGGCGCCGCGTCTGAGCACCTGAGGAGAACGAAGTGGCTCGCTACAACGAAAGCGTCTGCCGGCTCTGCCGTCGCGAGAACCTCAAGATGTACCTCAAGGGGGATCGCTGCTACACGGACAAGTGCGCCATCGAGCGGCGTCCGTACCCCCCGGGCCAGCACGGCCAGGGCAGGACCAAGTTCTCGGAGTACGGCGTCCAGCTCCGCGAGAAGCAGAAGGTGAAGCGGATGTACGGCCTCCTCGAGGCCGGGTTCCGCCACGCGTACCACGACGCCGCGGCCGCGAAGGGCAAGACCGGCGAGAACCTCCTCCAGACGCTCGAGCTCCGCCTCGACAACGTCGTGTTCCGCCTCGGCTTCGCCGACACGCGGAACGAGGCGCGGCAGCTCGTCCGCCACGGCCACTTCCAGGTGAACGGCCGGAAGGTGAACATCCCGAGCTACCTCGCGCGCGCCGGTGACGTCGTCGCGCTGAAGGACCGCTCGAAGAAGGTCGTCCGCATCAACGAGGCCCTCGAGTCCGTCGACCGGCGCGGCGTGCCGGCCTGGCTGGATCTGGACAAGGGCGGCTTCAAGGGCACCGTGAAGACCGCGCCCGCGCGCGAGGACATCACGATGCCGATCCAGGAGCAGCTCATCGTCGAGCTCTACTCGAAGTAGCCCTTCGGGAGGCTCGGGGCGGCGGCCGGGAGTCCGGCCGCCCGAGGTCGCAAGGCGGGCCGGTCGCGAGGAGTCGCCGGCCCGCATTCATTCGAGAGCGTCGCGCGTCCCACGGTTCTCCGCCCGCATGGCTGAGCGAGGCGGGGAGGGGGCGGCGGCCGAGGAGAACAGCCCATGGCAGTGGATCCCATCGTCACGAAGAACTGGCGCGACCTCATCAAGCCCCGCGGGCTCACGGTCGACCAGGAGTCGCTCTCCAACACCTACGGGAAGTTCGTCGCCGAGCCGCTCGAGCGCGGCTTCGGCATCACGCTCGGCAACTCGCTGCGCCGCGTGCTGCTCTCGTCGCTCCAGGGCGCCGCGATCACCGCGGTGAAGATCGAGGGCGTCGAGCACGAGTTCATGACGATCCCGGAGGTGGCGGAGGACGTCACCGACATCATCCTGAACCTCAAGGAGGTCCTCCTCCAGATCCACACCAACGAGGTGAAGACCATCCGGATCGAGGCGGACGGGCCCCGCGAGATCAAGGCCGGCGACATCATCGCCGACGGCCAGGTCGAGGTCCTGAACCCGGGTCACCACGTCCTCACCATCAGCGAGGGCGGCAAGGTGCGGATGGAGATGACGGCGCGGCGCGGCCGCGGCTACGTCCCGGCGGAGAAGAACAAGGTGGCGGGGCAGGCGATCGGGACGGTGCCGATCGACGCGCTCTTCAGCCCCATCCGCAAGGTGAACTACCAGGTCACCAACGCGCGCGTCGGACAGCAGACCGACTACGACAAGCTCACCCTCGAGGTGTGGACCGACGGCTCGGTCGCCCCGAACGACGCGGTGGCCTACGCCGCCAAGATCGTGAAGGAGCAGCTCTCGATCTTCATCAACTTCGACGAGGCCGAGGAGCCCGCCGAGGAGGTGAAGCCGATCGAGGAGCAGAAGCTGAACGAGAACCTCTTCCGCTCGGTCGACGAGCTCGAGCTCTCGGTCCGCAGCGCGAACTGCCTCCAGAACGCGAACATCAAGACCATCGGCGACCTCGTCCAGAAGACCGAGGCCGAGATGCTCAAGACGAAGAACTTCGGCCGGAAGTCGCTGAAGGAGATCAAGGAGATCCTGGCCGAGATGGGGCTCGCGCTCGGGATGAAGCTCGAGAGCTGGCCGCCCAAGTCCGCCCCGCAGGGCGCGCCCAAGGTCTAGCCGTCCGCCGGCACCCACAGGAGATCACGAGATGAAGCACCGCGTCGTCGGCCGCCGGCTCGATCGCACCACCGAGCACCGCACGGCCATGCTGAGGAACATGGTGACGTCGCTGTTCCGCCACGAGCGGATCACGACCACCACGCCGAAGGCGAAGGAGCTGAAGCGCTTCGCCGACAAGTTCGTCACCCTTGCGAAGAAGGGCACGCCGCACCACCGGCGCATCGCGAACCGCGACATCCGCGACGTCGAGGTGCTGAACAAGCTCTTCGGCGCCATCGCGGATTGGTTCAAGGCGCGGCCGGGCGGCTACACCCGCCTCGTCCGCGTCGGCCGCCGCGCCGGCGACAACGCCGAGCTCGCCGTCATCGAGCTCGTCGACCGCGCTCCCGCCGAGGCTCCGGCCGAGGAGGAGAAGGGCGCCAAGAAGGCCGCGAAGGCGAAGGCGCCGGCGAAGCCGAAGGCCGAGAAGGCGCCCAAGGCCGAGAAGGCCGAGAAGCCGAAGGCCGAGAAGAAGGCGAAGAAGGCGAAGCCCGAGACGAAGTAGCCCGGGCACCGCTCGGCGTCCGGAAGGGCCGCGTGCTCCGTGCGCGCGGCCCTTCCTCGTTTCGGGGGACGGGGCCGCGCGCGGCGGGTCCCTCCGCGCGACCGCTACGCCGCCTCGGGCCTCGCGAGCGCCCTCAGCTCGTCCAGCAGGCACTGGAGCGACATGCAGAGCGACAGCGCCAGGAGCGGCTGCACGAGCGTGAGGTATCGCGCCTGGATCACGTTGAGCATCGCGACCATCGCCATGTTGCCGAGGTAGGCGGCGTAGAACAGGACCGGGAGCGCCATGCGGGCGGGGCCCCGGAGGTACAGCCCCACGACGAGCAGGATCGGGAGGAGCGCGACGGCGAGGCGCACGATCCCGTTGTAGGCGTCCTGCGCGCCCAGGAAGACGCGGTGGACGGCGTCGCTGCGGACGTTGCCGTCGTGACCGGGGGAGCGGGGGTCCTGCCCGTGCGGCGGGACGGCGAGGACGCCGACGTGGAAGAGCCGGAGGAAGGAGCTCCGCGCGTTGTCGACGACGACGTCCGGGTGCTCACGGATGAGGTACCCGGAGACCTCGTCGAGGTAGGCGTTGAGATCGGAGTTCCCCGCCGACCGGCGGGCCCGCTTCTCGAACGGCATCCGGTCGAGGGCCTTCCAGATCTCCGGCATCGAGCGCCACACGACCTGGCCGTCCGCCGCGCCGTTCGCGAGGTCGAGCTGGTGCTGCCGGCTCATGATCTCGCCGAGGACCCGGTCCTCCTCGTGCACCCTGTCGAACAGGTTGTAGACGACGTGCGTCTTCGCGAACCCGTCGAAGTTGGTCAGCTTGAAGTGGCCACGGTTCGCCAAGTTGAAGCACGCGAGGAGGAGCAGCGGCAGGCCGACGAGGAGACCCGCGCGCGCGAGCAGCCTCCGCCGATCGCCCCCGAGCCACGGGACGAGCGCGGCCGCCGGGAGCAGCGGCACGAGCACGTTCGGGCGCGTGAGGGTCAGCAGGGCGAGCAGCGCGAAGGCGAGGGTCGCGTCCCGCTCCGACCTGCCGCGCGCGAAGCGGAGCAGGTGGGCGAGGAACGCCAGCAGGAGCGGCCCGGCCAGCGCCTCGCTCAGGATCTGCCGCGTGGCGAGGGCCTGCAGCGGCGAGAAGGCGATCGCCGCGATCCCCAGGAGCCGGACGAGGCGCCCGGTGCCCGCGAGGGCCCGGTAGAGGTACGCGATCGACGCCACGTGGAGCAGGAGCTGGACGGCCGTGACGAGCTCGAGCGCCCCGGGCGCGGGCTCGAGCAGGCACGTGCCGGAGTGGAGGTGCTGCAGGGCGGACAGGAAGAGCGGGTAGAGCGGGGTCCTCGCCCCGTCGTAGTCCCGCACGCCGATCGGGCCCCAGAGCATGCACCCCGGCGCGACGTAGCCCGGGCTGTCGCCGTACATCAGCGGGTTGAAGCCGGCGTACAGCAGCAGGATCCATGCGGCCGCCACGGCGACGAGTGCAGCGCCTTCGGCTCGCGTGCGATCGCCCGTCATTTCTCGATGCCCGGGCCCGCGCGGGTGAGCGGTGAGTGAAGCCGTCGCGACGGCCCGGTCCGGAGATCCCCTCGACGACCATAGGCCGCCGGATCGACCGAGGGCAAGGGCGACCGAAGGGCGGGCGAGCCGCAGGTTCCCCGCGGAGCGCCGCCTCCCGGCCGCCGCGCGCCCCCGGCGCCTCGCCCGCCGCCGCTTCCCGCCGCCGCTTCCCGGCGCCCCGGCGCGCTGGTAAGAATGCCGCAGATGCCGCCGCTCTACCCGCAGGACCCGCTCTCCGCCGTGCAGCACGGGGGCGCGTGGCGCTGGCTCGACGTCCCCATCGCCCTCGCCGACGTGGCGAGCGAGGTGTGGGTGCTCGCCCTCGTCGCCCTGGCGCTCTACGCGTGGCTCGAGCGCGAGGTCCGCGACGTCGTCGAGGTCTTCGTGCCGCTCGCCGCCGCGCTCGCCGCGGCGGCCGGGCTCGCGCTCCTCGCGCGCGCCCTCGGGGCGGTGCCGCGGCCGGTGGCCGGGGACGAGCCGCGGGCGGCCGGGCTGCTCCTGCGGGCCGTCGCGAGCGGCCAGGTGGCGGGCGTCGCCGTCTTCGCGGGCTACTCGCTGCTCGCCTACGGCCGGCGGGCGCGCCCGGCGCTGCTCTTCGCGCTCGTCTTCGCGGCCGCCCGCGCCGTGGCGGGGCCCCACTGGGCCCCCGATCTCGCCGCCGGCGGGGCGCTCGGCGCGGCGCTCGCGGGGGCCGCCTGGGTGGGCGGAACGCTGCTGTTTCCGCGGGGTAGGCTCGCCCGGCTGCGGGCGGCGCGGAGGGTGCGCGCCGGCGACGCGCTGGCGGGCCCGCCTTCCGCTTGACTCTGACGCTAAGTTGGCGTAAAGAATCCCACTTTTCGCGGAACGCCGAGCCCTCGGCGGGAAAACCTTCCGCGGTTCCGGGAATTTAGGAGGCAGATCTCATGGCGGTGGTTCTTCGGCTTTCGCGCGCGGGCACGCACAAGGCGCCCTTCTATCACGTGGTGGCGACCGACTCGCGCAACGCGCGGGACGGCAGGTACATCGAGGACGTCGGGCTGTACGACCCGACGCAGAAGCCGGAGCGGCTCACGCTCAAGGCCGATCGCATCGAGCACTGGATCAAGGCCGGGGCGAAGCCCAGCCAGACCGTGGCGATGCTCCTCAAGCGGGTGAAGGGCCAGCAGCCCGCGGAGAAGAAGGCCTAGGCGACGATGCGCGACCTCGTCCTCTGGCTCGCCCGCGAGCTCGTCGAAGACAGGGACGCCGTGAAGGTCGACGCCCTCGAGCGCGACCGCTCCACGGTGTTCGAGCTCACGGTCGCTCCGGACGACCTCGGCCGCGTCATCGGCCGCGGCGGCCGCACCGCCAAGGCGCTGCGGACCGTCCTCGACTCCGCCGCGCGGCGCGAGGGCCGGCGCGCGGTCCTCGACATCCTCGACTAGCGGATGTCCCTCGTCCGCCTCGGCAAGGTGGTGCGCGCCGTGGGCCTCAAGGGACACCTCGGGGTGGCCGGGTCGGACGGGACGCTCGCGGGGCTCGACCGGATCGCGCTCGGCCGCGGGCGGGGAGAGCCGGAGTTCAGGAAGGTCCTGGAGGCGAGGCCGCAGGGCCGCATCTGGGCGGTCCAGGTCGAGGGGATAGCGGATCGGACGGCGGCGGAGGGGCTCGTCGGGGCGGAGGTGCTGGCGCCGCGCGAGGAGCTCGGCGACGCCGGCGAGGACAGACATTGGTGGGCCGACCTCGAGGGCCTCCCCGTGTTCACGGCGGGGGGCGAGGCGGTCGGAGAGGTGACGGGGCTCTACGAGACGGGCGGCGTGGACGTGCTCGTGGTGACCGGCGAGCGGGGCGAGCAGCTCGTGCCGCTCGCGCCGTACGTCGAGGTGGACCTGAAGGGCCGGCGCATCGTGGTCGATCCGCCGGAGGGGTTGCTGGAGTAGCGAGACGAGGAAGGAGGCCGCGCGAGGGACGAGCCGGAGCCCACCGAGAGGAGCCATGCTGCAGGTCGAGATACTCACGCTGTTCCCCCGGATGTGCGAGGGCTACCTCGCCGAGAGCATCCTCGGGAAGGCGCGGGAGAGCGGCCTCCTCGAGGCGAGGGTCACGGACGTCCGCGAGCACGCCGAGGGCAGGCACCGGGTCACCGACGACGCCCCGTACGGCGGGGGCGCGGGCATGGTGATGAAGCCCGAGCCGCTCACCGCCGCCATCGAGGCGGCGCGGGCGAGGCTCCCCGGCGCGCTCGCGGTGCTGACGAGCCCGCGGGGCGCGCGGCTCGACCAGCCGCTGGCGCGGCGCCTCTCGGAGCACGGCAGGCTCATCCTCGTGTGCGGCAGGTACGAAGGAGTGGACGAGCGGGTGATGAAGGCGATCGACATGGAGGTCTCCCTCGGGGACTTCGTCCTGACCGGCGGCGAGCTGGCGGCGCTCTGCGTCGTCGACGCCGCGGCGCGCCTCGTCCCCGGCGTCCTCGGCAACGAGGCGTCCGCGGGCGCCGAGAGCTTCGCGGGCGACGAGGGGCTGCTCGAGCACCCGCACTACACGAGACCCCCGGAGTTCCGGGGGATGAAGGTTCCGGAGGTCCTCCTCTCGGGAGACCACCGGCGCATCGAGCGGTGGCGGCGGCGCGAGTCGCTGCGCGCCACGCGCGAGCGGAGGCCGGACCTCTTCGCGAGGCTCCACCTCTCGGAGACCGACCTCCGGCTGATCGACGCCGGAGAAGACGAGCTGTAAAGGAGAGCACGAACATGCTGCGCAAGGCGATTGCCGACATCGAGGCGAAGTACGCCCGCAAGGATCTCCCGCAGATGCGGGCGGGTGACACGGTCCGCGTCCACACGAAGATCAAGGAAGGCGACAAGGAGCGCATCCAGATCTTCGAGGGCGTCGTGATGGCGTACCGCAAGGGCACGCCGGGCAGCTCCATGTTCACCGTGCGGAAGGTGAGCTACGGCGTGGGCGTGGAGCGCATGTTCCCGGTGCACAGCCCGCGCATCGACCGGGTCGAGGTGCTCGGCCACGGCGAGGTCCGCCGCGCCAAGCTCTTCTACCTGCGCGGCCTGCAGGGGAAGGCCGCCCGCCTCCACCAGGAGGAGGGCCCCGGCGCCGCGCACGGCACCGCGCCCGCCGAGGCGCCGGCCGCCCCCGCCGCCCCCGCGGCCCCCGCCGCGGAGTAGCCCGGGAGGACAGGGGCGGCGCTCGCGCCGCCCCGCCTCCGGCCGCGCGCCGCGCTTCCCGCTGGGGGGCGCGGGCGGTAACATCGCCGGCGGTGATCCTCCTAGAGCTCGCAGCCCAGGGCGTCCGCGGCGTGGCGCCGGCCGGCGGCCGCGCCACGCTGCGCCCCGGCTACAACGTCGTCGCCGCCGACGGCGCCGCCCTGCGGCGCCTCGTCGAGGCGCTCCTGTACCCCTCGCCCCGGGACGGGGACGCCCTCCCGCGCGCCGGCGCGGGCCCCGCCAACGCGCCGATGCGCGCGGGGCTCACGCTCGTCGGGAACGACCGGATCACCTACCGCCTCGTCCGCGACTTCGCGACGGGCGCGCAGCTCCACCGCTTCGACGCCGAGAAGCGGTCGTTCGCGCTCGTCTCGCAGGAGCTCGCCGAGATCGGGGCCTTCCTCCAGCAGACCGTGGGCGTGCCGCCGCAGCCGCGGCTCGGCGCGCTCCTCTCCCTCGCCGCCGCCGAGCTGCCCTCGAAGGCCGAGGGGGCCGCGGCGAGCACCGTCCTCCCGCCCCGCCCCGCCCTCAGTCCCGACCAGGCTCGCAAGCGCATCGCGCAGCTCAGGGGCGAGCTCGAGAAGGCGAAGATCGCGGAGAAGCTCCAGTACCAGCTCGACGGCCTGCAGTCGCAGCTCTTCCGCTCCGAGGAGTCGCTCAAGGGGCTGGCGAAGCTCCGCGAGGGGCTGGAGAAGGCCGAGGCCGCCCGCGCCGAGCTGGGCGAGGCGGCCGCCATCGCGGACCGCCTCGGCGATCCGGACGCGAAGCTCGCCGCCTTCGAGCGGGCGACGGCGAGGCGCGAGGAGGCGGCCCAGCGCGTCGCGGCCGAGCGCGAGGCGCTCGGCGAGGAGCGCGAGGCCGCCGCGCCCGAGCCGTTCTGGAGGACGCCGCGCTTCTGGGCGGGCGCGGGCGGGGGCGTCGCCCTGGCGCTCGCCGGGCTCGTCGGGGCCACGATCGCACCCCGACCTGCGCTACCTCGCGATCCTGGACGTCCCGGCCTTCGGCTGGGGGGCGTGGGTCGCGCTGCGCTGGGTCGCGGACCTCGAGGGCAGCGAGCGCGCCGGGCGCCGCCGCCGCGTGGTGGACGAGTGGGAGCGGAAGGTCGAGGCGCAGTACGAGCGGGACGCGGCGGAGCTCCGCGAGGCGGTGAAGGCGTTCGGCCTGTCGAAGCCCGCCGAGCTGAAGGAGGCGCTCGTCCGCGTCGCCGACGCGGACGCGGTCGTCGCCGAGTGGCGCCGCCGCATCGCCGACTGGGAGGCCTCGCCGGACGCGAAGGGGGCGCTCGCCGAGCGCGCGCGCGTCCAGGAGGCGATCCACGCCGTGGAGGCGAAGCTCTCCGCCGAGGCGGGCGGGTTCGTGCGCGACGTGCGCTCGGTGGAGTCGGAGATCCGCCGGCTCGAGGCCGAGGCGGCCGCGCCGCCGGCGCCCGCGGCCGCGCCGCCGCCGCCGCGCCCGGCCGCGCAGGGCGAGCCGCTCCGCGGCCTGCTCGAGCGCGCCGGCGCCGCCCTCGGCGGCAGCCCCGCCGCGGCCGCGCGCGCCGTCTCGCAGAAGGCCTCGCAGGCGCTCGTGGGGCTGTCCTTCCAGCGCCTGCAGGCGATCCAGGTGGACGACCGCGGCAACGTGCAGGTGCAGAGCGGCGGCCGCGCCATCCCGGCGCTGACGCTCCCCGCCGCCGACAAGGACCTCGTCTACGTCGCGCTGAAGCTCGCGCTCGTGGAGCAGGCGCTCGCGGGCGGCAAGCTCGTCGCCGTGGTGGACGACGCGTTCGGCGGGCTCTCCGAGGGCGCGCGCCGCTTCGCGGCCCGCCTGCTCAAGCAGCTCGCGAAGCCGGGGCAGCTCCTCCACGCCACGAGCGATCCGGCCTTCAGGGAGGCGGCGGACCACTCCGCCTGAGCCCGTGCCCGGAGCCGACGACCGGCGCGCGCGCGGCCGCGAGGCGGAGGACCTCGCGGCGGCGTACCTCGCGGAGCGGGGGGTCGAGGTGATCGCCCGCAACCACCGGGTCCGGCGCGGCGAGGTGGACCTCGTCTGCCGCGAGGGGGACGTCCTCTGCTTCGTCGAGGTGCGGAGCCGCACCTCCGCGGCGCAGGGCGGCCCCGAGGAGACGGTCGGCCGGCTCAAGGCGCGACGGGTCGTCGCCGCCGCGACCGACTGGGCGGTGCGCAACGGCGGGCTCGACCGCGCGATCCGCTTCGACGTCGTCGCCGTCACCTTCGGGGAAGGGGCGCCGCGCCTCGAGCACTTCCGCGCGGCGTTCGACGCGTCGGGCCGGCCGGGGCTCTGGTGACGGGCGAGGCGCGCGGCGGTCCCCCGGGGACCCTCTACGTCCTGGCGACGCCGATCGGGAACCTCGGCGACCTCTCGCCGCGCGCCGCCGAGGTGCTGCGCGCGGTCGGCGCGGTCGCGGCCGAGGACACCCGCCGCACCCTGAAGCTCTTCGCCCACCTCGGCGTCCCGGCGCCGGAGCTCCTCTCGCTGCCCGCCTTCGACGAGCGCGGGCGGGTCGCGCGCATCGTGGACCGGCTGCGGGCGGGCGACTCCGTCGCGCTCTGCACGGACGCCGGCACGCCGGGCGTTTCCGACCCCGGCGCGGCGCTCGTGGCGGCCGCCTGGGAGGCGGGGGCGCGCGTCGTGCCGATCCCGGGGCCGAGCGCGGCGCTCGGGGCGCTCTCCGCGTCCGGCTTCCCGGCGGACCGCTTCCTGTTCGTGGGGTTCCTGCCGCGCAAGGGCGGTGCGCGGGCGGAGGCGCTCCGGTCGCTCGCGGCCGCCGCCTGCACCGTGGTGCTCTACGAGGCGGGGAACCGGACGGCGGCGACGCTCGGCGACCTCGCGGCCGCCCTCGGCGACCGCGAGGCGCTCGTGGGCCGGGAGCTCACGAAGCTCCACGAGGAGCTCGCCCGCGGCCGGCTCTCGGCGCTCGCGGCGCGGTTCGCGGGCGAGGTGAGGGGCGAGGTGACGATCGTGATCTCCGGCGAGGGGGCCGTCGCGCCGGCCGAGGCGCCCGCCGAGCCGCTCGAGGCCGAGCTCGCCCGCCGGATCGCGGCCGGGGAGCCGCCGTCCGCCGTCGCCCGCGAGGTGGCGCGGGCGCGCGGGCTGAAGCGCTCGGACGTCTACGCGGCGCTGGAGCGGCTCAAGGGGCGGTGAGGCGCGGCAAGCGCCGCGGCTCGCTCGAAGCGGTCACCGGTACCCGGTCGCGTCCGCGGGCTTGCCGGCCTCCTGCACCTCGACGAGGTAGCGCCAGCAGTCCGGGCGCGACCCGTCCAGATCCGTGAAGCCGTACACGCCGGCGAGCTGGCCGCTCGACAGCGACCGGCCGTTCCACCGCGCCCTCGCGGGATCGGCCGCGAGCGCCGCCACCGCGCGTCCGACGAACCGCGGCGTCTCCGAGATCGCGAAGTGCGGCTGGCGCTCGGTCGCGGCGCGCCAGCTCGCCTCCGTCACGCCGTAGTGCTCGAGCATCATCTCCGACCGCATCCACCCCGGCGTGAGCGCGACCGCCGTGCCGCCGTGCGCGGCGAGCTCCTGCGCCAGCGCCCACGCGAGCCGGATCACCGAGGCCTTGGCGAGGTCGTAGAACGCCGACAGCCGGTAGTGGGTGAGGTTGTACTCCGCCGTGCCGTCGGTGACCTCGACGAGGAGCCCGCCCGGGCGCGCGAGGAGGAGCGGGAGCGCGTGGTGGCTCGTGACGAGGTGCGTCTCGACGGCGAGCCGGAGGAGCCGGAGGCCCTTCTCGAGCGAGTGCTCCCACACCGGCCTGTTCCACTCGACGAGGTGCTCGCCGCCCCAGATGTCGTTCACGAGGACGTCGAGGTGGCCCTGCTCGCGCGCGATCCGCGCGACGAGCGCCGCCACCTGCGGCGCCTCCAGGTGATCCGCGGGGACCGCGATCCCGCGGCCGCCGGCCTCGTCCACGAGCGCTGCGGTATCCTCGATGGTCTCCGGGCGGCCGTACTCGGAGCGACGCTCCCGGGTGGTCCGCCCGGTGACGTAGACGGTGGCTCCTGCCGCCCCGAGCTCGACGGCGATGCCGCGCCCGGCGCCCCGCGTGGCGCCGGCCACGAGGCCGACCTTTCCGGCGAGCGGGCGCACTCCCGCCGAGCCTTCCGCCATCGACGCGCCTCCTCGCGGTGGTGAGTAACCGCGGAGGCGCGCGCCGGCGCCCTAGAAGCGCAGCGTGCCCCCGAACGAGAGCTGGAAGACCGCCACCTCGGAGATCCGGAAGCGCCGGCCCGGCGCGTCGTAGCGCCAGTCGAAGTTCGGGTTCATCTGCGTGGGGTCGGCGGGGAGGCCGTTCGCCCCCACGGCGGCCCACGACCCGTCGCGCCCCGTCGCCTCGCCGCTCAGCCAGTGGGCCGTGTTGGTCGCGATCGAGGCGGTGGCGTGGAGCGAGACGTAGTTCGACGCGCGCACGTAGAAGCCGAAGAAGCCCCCGAGCGTGAGGTAGTCGCTCGTCTCGTGGATGCGGCCGGAGGCGTCCGTCAGCTCGTTGTAGAAGCGCTGCGAGGACGTGTAGTCGCCGAAGAGCCGGACGTCGATCGCGACGCGCTGCTGGGCGGCGTCGTCCTCCCAGGGGATGAGCTCGGTCCCGACGGTGAGGCCCGCGACCCACGGCAGCCGCGCGCCGGCGTCGTCCGCCCACGCCGGGTCGGCGCAGTTCGCGGGGGCGGCGCTGTTCATCTGGATGACCTCCGGCGCGCAGCGGATCGGCGAGCTCGGTCGCGTGCTCGCAGTTCGAGTAGGTCGAGCTCGACTCCGTCATGAGGGTCGCGTGGGCCTTCACGTAGGGGTCGATGGGCCCGAGGCGGCGGGAGAGGGTGGTGTAGAGGTCCCACTTCCAGATCTTCTCGCCGAACGCGCCGGGGTTGCCGGGCACGTTGTTCGGCGACGACCACTGCGTGCCGCGGTCGGCGGCGGGGTCGTAGCGCGCCGCGGTGGGGAACGTGACGTCGAGCCCGACGAGCCAGAACGGCTTCGTGGGGTCCTTCCGGTCGTTGAAGATGCCCCAGGCGATGCCGCCCTTGAGGTCGCCTGCCTTGCCGCCGTGGTAGACGGTCGTCGACGGCGCGACGGGGAAGAGGCGCGCAGGAGTCCGGGCCCCGTCCCCGTTCGTGTCGAGACAGCCCGTCAGCGGCTGGCCGTCCGCGTCGACGGTGTTGTTCTCGATCGAGGACTCGTGCCCCGAGAATGCCGCCCGACGGCGCCGACCCGACGATCCCGAACCGCCACTCGCGGTCGTCGCCGAGCACGTACGGCCACTCGAAGTGGATCTCGAGGTCCTCGGCGATGGCCACCGCGACGCGCGGCACGAGCGCGTTCACGGTGCGCACGTAGCGCAGCTCGTCCCCGTCGATGATGGTCGCGCCGTCCGGGACCTCGCGCGTGATCTGCGCGCGCTCCTGCAGGCGGTCCCAGCGGAGCGAGACGTGCAGGTCGAACGGGTTCCCGGCCTCGCCTCGCGAGGCGACCCGCGTCATCTCCGCGGCGCCGGCGCGGCCCGCGAGGGCCGCGACCGTGAGGGCGGCGACGGCGCCCAGGCGAAACCGCATGCTCTCCTCCGTGCGCAAGCGCGCGAAAAACGCGGGAAAATCGCGTTCGACGCTAGCAGCGGCCCCCCGGGCGGTCAAGTGAGCGGCAGGACGTCTGTCCGGAGGAGTGCTCGCCTTGCGACAGGAGCGACGTGCGCGGCGTGCTGCGCTGGCGCCCTCGCCCGGACTCTCCCTCTCCCCCCGCGCCGCGGGGGGAGAGGGCCGGGGTGAGGGGGGCGGCCCCGCGCGGCTCTCAGTCCTCCGCGTCGCTCACGCCGCGCAGCCCGAGCTCCTTCATCTTCACCTGCAGGGACTTGCGGCTGATCTGGAGGCGCTTCGCGGCGCGGGTCACGTTCCCGCCCGTCTCCTCGAGGGCGCGGGTGATGAGCTCCTTCTCGAGCTCGGCCTGGGCGTGCCGGACGATCTCCTTCATCGAGGCGCCGCTCGGGGCGGCGATGGCGCCGAGGGGGCCCACCGCGGCGATGGGCACCGCCGGCTGCGGGCCGCGCTCGCGCAGCGCGTCGGGCAGCGCGCTCGCCTGGATGAGCGGGCCGTCGGCGAACAGCACCGAGCGCTCCATGAGGTTCTCGAGCTCGCGGATGTTTCCCGGCCAGGCGTAGCCGACGAGGAGCTGCAGCGCCTCGTCCTCGATGCCCTCGACGTGCTTGCCGAGCCGCTCGTCGTACTTCTGGATGAAGTGGCGGACGAGGAGGGGGATGTCCTCGCGCCGGTCGCGCAGCGGGGGCAGGGCGATGGGGACCACCGCGAGCCGGTAGTAGAGGTCCTCGCGGAAGCGGCCGTCGGCGATGAGCTGCTTCAGATCCCGGTTCGTCGCGGCCACGAGCCGGACGTCCACCCTGAGGGTCTTGATGCCGCCCACCCGCTCGAACTCCGACTCCTGCAGCGCGCGCAGGAGCTTCACCTGCATCTCGACCGGCACCTCGCCGATCTCGTCGAGGAAGAGCGTGCCGCCGTCGGCGAGCTCGAACCGTCCCGGCTTCGACCCGACCGCGCCGGTGAAGGCGCCGCGCTCGTAGCCGAACAGCTCGCTCTCGACGAGGTCCTTCGGGATCGCCGCGCAGTTCACCTTGATGAGCGGCTTGTCGCGCCGGGACGAGCCGCGGTGGAGCGCCTTCGCGATGAGCTCCTTGCCCGTGCCGCTCTCGCCGGTGATGAGCACGGTGGACGGCGAGTCCGCCACGCGGGCGATCATCTCGTAGATGGACCGCATGGCCGGCGAGTCGCCCACGAGCGGCGGGCGCTCGCCCTCGCCCAGGGTGCCGTGCACGTTCTGGCGCTCGAGGTCGTGCGCCCGCGCGGCCTTCGCGATGACCTTCTTCAGGTCGTCCTGCTCGAAGGGCTTCGTGATGTAGTCGAAGGCGCCCGCCTTGAGGGCGGCCACCGCGCTGTCCACCGAGCCGTGCGCGGTGATCACGATCACCGGGACGTCGGGGAAGTCGGAGGCCACGCGGCGGAGGAGCTCCATGCCGCCGAGGCGCGGCATGACGAGGTCGCTCACGACCACGTGGACGGGGGTCTTGTGGAGGACCGCGAGCGCCTGCTCGCCGTCCGCCGCGGTGGTGACCTCGTACCCCTCGCGCTTCAGCATGGCCGCGAGGACCCTGCGGATGTTGACCTCGTCGTCGACGATGAGGACGTGGGGCACGGCGGGTTGTTAACACGATCCGGGCGGCTCGCGCAGTTCCCTCGCGCCCCCGGGGTTCCGCCTCCGGCGGGGGCGCCGCTCCCTCAGGCCTGCTGCCGCTTCCGCCGGCGGCGGCCGCGGAGCCGCTCCTCCGCCTTCGCGCGGCGCCGCTCGCGCTCGCGGGCCCGCTCCTCGGGGCTGAGGGGGGCGCGCGGCGGCGCGTCCGGCGGCCGCTCCTCGCGCAGGCCGGGCAGCGAGACGAGGAACTCGGCCCCCTCGCCGGCCGCCGGGCGGACCGCGATGGTCCCCTGGTTCGCCTTGACGAGCCGCTGGCTGATGGCGAGCCCGAGGCCCGTGCCCTTCTCCTTGGTCGTGTAGAAGGGGACGAAGATGCTCTCCCGCGCCTCCTCGGGGATGCCCGGGCCGGTGTCGCGGAAGCGGATCTCGACGAGGTCGGCGCGGCGCGACCCGCCGCTCCAGAAGGCGAGCTCGTCGCGGGCGACGCGCGTGGAGACGGCGAGCCGGCCGCCCCCGGGCATCGCCTGGAACGCGTTCAGCGCGATGTTGAGGAACACCTGCTTCAGCTGCTCGGCGTCCGCCTGCACGTGCGGGACCCAGTCGGCGAGGTCGAGCGCCACCGTGATCGAGGGCGGCGTCTGGCTCTCGAGGAGCTTGAAGGTGCGCTGGAGCACCTCGTTCACGCTGGTGGGGGCGAGCGACGGCTTGAGCGGGCGCGAGTAGTCGAGGAACTGGCTCACCACGCCGTTCAGCCGGTTCACCTCCTCGATCACGATCTCGAGGAACTCGCGGTCCTCGGCGGGGAGCTTCGCGGGGTCGAGGTACTGGACCGCGCCCTTGATCGCCGCGAGGGGGTTCCGGATCTCGTGGGCGAGGCCCGCCGACATCTCGCCGAGGGCGGCGAGCCGGTCGCGCTCCTTCATCGCCTGGTACAGCTTCGAGTTCTCGATGACGAGGGCGCAGCGGTCCGCGACCTCGAGGAGCGAGGCGATCTCGTCCGAGGCGAACGCCTCCTGCACGCGCTCGTCCCAGCAGGAGAGGAAGCCCACCACGCGGTCGCCGGCGAGGAGCGGCATGCAGATGCCGGCGCGCATGGCCGCCATCACCGCCGCCGCGTCGGAGAGCCGCTTCAGCTCCTCGGCGATGGCCGCCGGCGCGCCGCGGCCGCTGCGGCGCTCCTGCTCCGTCGGCCCCGGGGGGAGCAGCGCCCGCAGCTCGCCGGAGCGC
This sequence comes from uncultured delta proteobacterium, assembly GCA_963737085.1. Classification (GTDB taxonomy): domain Bacteria; phylum Myxococcota; class Myxococcia; order Myxococcales; family Anaeromyxobacteraceae; genus Anaeromyxobacter. Next base: position 65,137 of record CAVTRR010000007.1, on the reverse strand, counting down.
CGCTCGATGTTCTCGAGCAGGACCGCCTTCTGCCCCGAGGCGGAGGCGGCGAGCAGCGCGCGGGCCGTCGCCGGCTCGAGGAAGGGCGAGGGGGGCGGGCCGCGGAAGTCGAGCAGGCGGTAGCCGGGGCGATCGTCGGCGAGGAGCCAGAGCGAGCAGTGCGTCACCCGCCGCGTCTCGACGAGGCCGTCGAGCACCACCGCCGCGAGGCCGGCCGGGTCGATGACGTTGCCGGTCCGGTCGCGCAGGCTCTCGAGGCGGCGCACGAGCTCGTAGCGCTCGCGGAAGAGGGTCGCCACCACCCACTCCTCGACCTTCTCGCGCAGCGGGTCGAAGAGCGACAGGATCACGAACGAGGCGACGACGGTGTTGAAGTAGAAGAGCTCCGGCCGGTCGCCCACCCACGAGACGAGCCCGCCGTAGATGGTGACGAGCACGAGGCCGAGCGCCGTCACGACCACGATCTTCCCGAGGAACTCGTGCAGGTCGAGCAGCCGGTGGCGCTGCAGCGTCTGCGACAGGAAGAACATGAACAGCGTGAGCGCGATCGAGCCGAGCCCCTCGGGCGGGTACGGCAGCCCGAAGCGCGGCGTCATGTCGAGGGCGGAGAGGGCCACCGCCACGACGGCGCCGGCGAACAGGTAGAGGAGCCGGGCGCGCTCGACCCGGGTCTGGGAGGCGTGCATCTTGCCCCACAGCACGGAGAGCACCGCGGTGAGCCCGCCCAACACGTAGGCGGCGACCACGAGCTTCGCGGGCTTCACGTGGACGAGCGGCGTGACCGCCACGACGAGGCCGGTGAGCGACCCCGCCAGCATGGCGTTGCGCGCGCGCCGGGCGGGGCGGCGGGCCACGCCGAGGAACTCGAGGAAGAAGGCGAGCGCGGCGGCCGGGATGAGGGCGCCGCTCGCCACGGCGAGCCGCTCCCACCACACCGCCCCGAAGGCTTCGTGCCAGCGCAGGAAGAAGAGGGCGAGCGAGTACAGGAACAGGTCCGCCGAGAAGACGGCGAACAGCGTGAACACCCGCGAGCGGTTGTCGCGCAGGAGCGCGGCCACCGCGAGGGCCAGCGTCACGATCGCGGCGAGGAGCGCCGCCTGGGTCCTGATGTCCACGCTCCCGGGATCCTAGACGGTTTTCCGCCCGCGCGCTCGCCGGCGGCCCGGCCGCCCGCCCGCGGGAATCCACGCGCCGGGCCGGAGGTTTCGCGAGGGGCGTCCCGGTCCGGCCGCCCCCTTGACCGCGCGCTCCCCCGAGCCGCACTCTCCCCCGCCGATGCTCGCCGTCCTCCTCTCCGCGCTCGTCTCCGCCGCCGCGCCGATCACCGCCGCCGACCTCGCCCCGCTGCTCGGCGCCGGGCTCGAGACGGAGGGCGGCGCCGCCCTCTCCGAGCGCCGCTTCGCCGACGCCGTCGCCAAGCTCGCCCGCGGCCGGACCCCGGGCGCGGCGTTCCTCCGCGCGATCGCGCTCGTCGAGGCGGGGCGTCCCGCCGAGGCCGTGGCGCCGCTCGAGGGGCTGGAGGCGCGGCTCCCCGACGTGGCCGACCGGATCGCGTACCTCCGGGGCGAGGCGCTCCTCGCCGCGCGGCGTCCGCGCGAGGCGATCGCGGCCTGGGCGGCGGTGCCCGACGGGTCGCTCCTCGCCGCGGAGGCGCGCCTCGACCGCGCCCGGGCCGCGGCGTCGCTCGGCGACGGCGCGGCGGCGCTCGCGGCCCTCGCGCCGCTCGTCGCCCTCGGTCCCCCGGCCGACCTCTCGAGGCCCGACGCCGGCGCGACCGCGCTGCTCCTCGCCGGCCGGGTCCACGCCTCGGCCGCCGCCCCCGCGGACGCGCGCGCCGCGCTCCTCGCCTGCTGGTCGCAGCACCCGCTCGCCCCGGAGGCCGCGCCGTGCCGCGCCGCCCTCGACGCGCTCCCCGCGCCCCACGGCGCGCCCCCCGGCCCCGAGGACGCCGTCCGCCGCGCGGAGGCCCTCCTCGACGCGAACCGGAACGAGGCCGCCCTCGCGCTCCTCGGCCCCGTCCTCGAGGGGCTCCCCGAGGCCGGCCCGGACGAGCCGTTCGCGTGCCGCGTGCGCGCCGCCGCCGGGCGCGCGCACCGCAAGGAGCGCAACCACGCGAAGGCGATCGAGCTGCTCCGGCCGGTCGCCGACCGCTGCGGCGACGCCGAGGTGCGCGTGCGCGCCCTCTACCTGCTCGCGAGCGCCGCCTCGATCTCCGGGGATCGCCTGGAGGCGGTGGCGCTCTACCGCCGCCTCGCGCGCGACTTCCCCGGCCACTCCTTCGCGGACGACGCGCTCTTCTATGCGGCCGACCTCCTCGCCCGCGCCGGCCGCACCGAGGAGGCCCGCGAGGCGCTCGCGAGCATCGCCCGCGACCACGGCCACGGCGACTTCCGCGACGAGGCCCGCTTCCGGCTCGCCTGGCTCGCGAAGCAGGCCGGCGACGCCGACGCCGCCATGGCCCAGCTCCTCGCCATCGAGGAGGAGGCGGGGGCCGATCCCTACGAGCACGCCCGCGCCGCGTACTGGCGGGCCCGCCTGCTCGCGTCCCGCGGCGAGCAGGGGGCGCGCGCCGCGCGCGACCTCTGGGCCGATCTCGTCGCGCGCTACCCGGCCGACTACTACGGGCTCCTCTCCCGCGCGCGCCTCTCCGAGGGCGAGGGCGACGCGCTGCCGTCGCCGGTGCTCGCGGCGTCCGAGGAGGTGGAGCCCGCCGCCTGGGACGCCGGCGACCTCCGCGCGGACCCGCACTTCCGGGCCGGGCTGCTCCTCCACCGGCTCGGCCTCGCCCGCGAGGCCGCCGAGGAGCTCGGCGCGATCGACGAGCGGCGGCTCCGCGAGGCCGCGGTGGCGACGCCGGAGGCGGTGCTCCTCGTCGCCCACCTGCTCGACCGCGAGGGCGACCACCGCGCGGCGCACAACCTCCTCCGCACCCGCGCGCGCGGGGCGCTGCGGCGGCCGCCCGAGGGCGAGAACCTGCGGGCCTGGCGGATCGCGTACCCGCCCGCCTTCCGGGAGGACGTCCGCCGCTGGGCGCCTCCGGCCGGCGTCCCGGTCGACCTCGTCCAGGCGCTCATGCGCGAGGAGAGCGCCCTCGATCCGCGCGCCGTCTCGCCGGCGGGCGCGGTGGGCCTCACCCAGCTCATGCTGCCGACCGCGCGGGAGGTCGCCCGCCAGCTCCGCCTCGGCCGGCTCGGGCAGGCCGACCTCGCGAAGCCGTCGCTCAACATCCGGCTCGGCTCGCGCTACCTCGGCAGCCTCATCCGCCGCTTCGACGGCTCGGTCGCCCTGGCCCTCGCCGCCTACAACGCCGGCGGGGGAGCGGTCTCCCGCTGGCTGGGCGAGCGCCGTAACGCGGAGCTCGACGAGTTCGTCGAGGAGATCCCGATCGAGGAGACCCGCGGCTACGTGAAGCGCGTCCTGCGCTCCTACGCCGCGTACCGGCTCCTCTACGGCACGGACGCCGAGCCGGGGGCCACCCGCCTCCTCGGGACGGCCGCCGCCAGGGACTGAGCCGAGCCGGGCGGGCTTGCCCACGCACCGTGTGCGGGGAGGGGAGGGCCGGTGTTAAGCTCCCGTGGCGGAATGCTCGACACCGGGGTCCTCGTCCTCAATCGGGTCTACCGACCGGTCCACATCACGTCGGTGCGGAGGGCGTTCGCGCTGCTGTACCAGGGCGCCGCCCGGGTGATCGACGAGGAGTTCAAGCTCTTCGACTTCGAGAGCTGGGCCGCCCTCGCCGCCGCGCACCACGACTCCATCGGCACCATCGGCCGGCGCATCCGCGTGCCGCGGGTGATCGTGCTCCTCGCCTACGAGCACCTCCCCAAGGCGCGGGTGCGCTTCTCGCGCTTCAACATCTACGCGCGCGACGCGTCCATCTGCCAGTACTGCGGCACGAAGTACCGGCGCGCGGAGCTGAACCTCGACCACGTGATCCCGCGGTCGCGGGGGGGCTCGACGTCCTGGGAGAACGTCGTGTGCTCCTGCATCGCCTGCAACCTGCGCAAGGGTGGGCGTACGCCGGAGGAGGCGGGGATGAAGCTGCTCCGTTCTCCCACACGGCCCCGGTGGACGCCGATGTTCCGCAGCGCGACGCGCCGCGCCTTCTACCGGGAGTGGCGGCCTTTCCTGTCGCTCGCCGACGCCGCTTACTGGAACGCCGAGCTTTTGGACTAGCCGGAGCGATCGCTTAGGATGGCCCGGATGGCCGACGCTCCCACGCTGAAGCTCGTGCGGACGGACCCGGAGGAGCCGGTCCGGCGGCCGGTCGTCGCGGCCCCGCGGCGCGGGACCCGGCGGCTCATCTCGATCGGCGGCGGCAAGGGCGGCATCGGCAAGAGCCTCATCTCCGCCAACCTCGCCATCGAGCTCGCGCGCCGCGGCCGGCGCGTCGTCCTCATCGACGCGGACCTCGGCGGCGCGAACCTCCACACGACGCTCGGCATCGACCTGCCGCGCCGCACGCTCTCCGACTTCATCGAGCGCAAGGTCGCCCGCATCGAGGACGTGGTGACGCCCACCGGCGTCCCGAACCTCGGGCTCGTCTCCGGCGCGCTCGACCACCTCGACGCGGCGAACCCGCGCTACGCCCAGAAGATGCGGCTCCTGCGCCACGTGCAGCAGATGGACGTGGACTACGCGATCCTCGACCTCGGGGCGGGCACCCACGCGAACGTCCTCGACTTCTTCCTCGTGTCGGACCACGGCGTGCTCGTGCTCGTGCCCGAGCCGACCGCCGTCGAGAACGCCTACCGCTTCGTGAAGGCCGCCTTCTGGCGGCGCATGCGGAACGTCGCGCAGGTGTACGGCTACGAGCCGCTGCTGCAGCGCGTGATGGAGGCGGGGGGCGTGAAGAGCCCCGTCGAGATCGTCGCCACGCTGGCCGAGCGCGATCCCGAGGCCGGCGCGAGCCTCTCCCGCCACCTCGCGTCGTTCCGGCCCCGCCTCGTGGTGAACCAGGCGCGCACGGACCAGGACGCCGACATCGGCCGCGCCGTGGTCTCCGCGTGGCGGAAGTACTTCGGGCTCGAGATGGACTACCTCGGCTTCATCTCCTACGACGCGGACATGTGGCGCGCGGTGCGCGCGCGCCGGCCGCTCCTCCTCGAGCGCCCGGACGCGCCCGCGGCGCGGGCGTTCGCGACCATCGCCGACTCGCTCCTCGCGCTCGACACCGTCGGGCGCCCGGGAGTGGCCTCGTGAAGCGGCTGGCCGACCAGACCCTCTACGAGATCCTGGAGGTCCGCGAGGACGCGGCCGCGGCGGACATCCGCTCGGCGTGCGAGCGGGCGAGCGCGCTCTACGGCCCCGGCTCGCTCGCGACGTACTCGCTCATGTCCCCGGACGAGGCGGAGCTCCTCACCCGGCGCATCGAGGAGGCGCGCACCGTCCTGCTCGATCCCGACCTTCGGGCACTCTACGACGAGGAGCTGCAGCGCAGGCCCGCCGAGGCGCGGGCCGCGACCGGCTCGAACGGCGCCGCACCGACCCGCGAGCCCCCGCCGGTCATCCCCGCGGTGCAGCTGCCCCCGCTCCGCGCGCGCGAGGAGGACGAGGACGCCATCGAGCCGACGCCGCCGCCCACGCCCATCCCGCTCGCCGCCATCGCGGAGGCGCCGGTGCCCGCGGCGGCGGCCGCTCCCGCGCCCGAGCCCATCCCGCTGAGCCGCGAGGTCGCGCCCGCGGCGGACGAGCGGCCCGCCCCCGCGGCGACGCCGCCGCCGCTCCCCGTGCGTCCGCCGGCGCCGCCCCCGGTCGCCCCCGAGGGCGGCGTCTGGAGCGGCGACGCGCTCCGGCAGGTGCGGGAGGCGCGCGGCCTGTCCGTCCAGCAGATCGCCGAGCGGACCAAGGTCACGCGCCACCACATCGAGAACATCGAGGCCGACCGCTTCGGCGCGCTGCCCGCCGCCGTCTACCTGCGCGGCATCCTCCTCGCGATGGCGCGCGAGCTGCGGCTCGACGGCCAGAGGGTCGCGCGCGCGTACCTCGAGCGGGCCGCGGCGGCCGGGAAGCCGCGCTAGCCGCGCTCGCCGCCTCCTCGCGCGCCCCGTTCGTTGACCGACCGGGGGGCCGCGGCTACGATTCGCGCCATGCCGCTCATCGAAGCACCGGAGGCCGCGATGCGCCTCGCGCGGGCCATCTGCTCCGACGTCTCGCTCTACAACGAGGAGAAGATCGTCCGCGGCATCGAGCAGGACAACTTCTTCGACGCCCTGAAGGACGAGCTCGAGGAGGGCCGGGAGCTGTATCGCTCGCGCGTCGCCCCGGAGCTGTACGGCCGCACGAACTTCTACGACCGCGCCATCATCGACGTGATCCTGAAGTCGAAGGGGCACGTGAAGTCCAGGATCTGGTGACCCCGCGCCGGGCCCCCCCGGCCCCCTCGCCGCCGGCGCCCGCCGCCTCCCTCCGCACCTTCACCGTCCCCCCGGACCTCGCGGGCGCCCGCCTGGACGTCGCGCTCGCCCGGCTCGCCCCCGACCTCTCCCGCGCCCGCGTGCAGCGCCTCGTGGCCGACGGGCGCGTGCGGCTCGGCGGTCGCGCCGCGAAGGCCGCGGCGCGCGTGCGGGCGGGCGCGCCGCTCGAGGTCGAGGTGCCCGAGCCGCCCCCCACGGACGTCCTCGCGCAGGACCTGCCGCTCGAGGTGCTCTTCGAGGACCGCGACCTCGCCGTGCTCGACAAGGCGGCGGGGATGGTGGTCCACCCGGCCCGGGGCTCGCCGCACTCCACGGTGGTGAACGCGCTGCTGGGGCGCTGGGGGTCTCCGGGGGCGGGAGGCGGGCTGGCCCGCCTCGGGCTCGTCCACCGGCTCGACAAGGACACCTCGGGCTGCCTCGTCGTCGCCCGGACCGAGGCGGCCCTCGCGGCCCTGCAGGCGCAGTGGAAGGCGCACGCGGTGGAGAAGGTCTACCTCGCCCTCTGCCACGGCGTGCCGCCGCCGGAGGGGCGGCTGGAGACCCCCTACGGCCGCCACCCGCGCGATCGGATCCGCTTCACCGGCCGCGGCCGCGGGACGCGCCGGGCGGTGACGGAGTGGCGCGTCCTGGAGGCGTTCGGCGGGGCGGCGGCGCTCGTCGAGGTGACCCTCCACACCGGCCGCACCCACCAGATCCGCGTCCACCTCGCCGAGGCCGGGCACCCGCTGCTCGGCGACGCGCTGTACGGCGGCACGCGCCGCGAGGCGCGGCTCCCCCCGGACGGCCCGGTGCGGCGCGCCGCGGAGGCGATCGGCCGCCAGGCGCTCCACGCCTCGCGGCTCGCCTTCGACCACCCGCGGACCGGCCGGCGCGTCCGCTTCGAGGCGCCGCTCCCCGCCAATCTCCGGCGCGGGCTGGCGGTGCTCCGGCGCGGCGCCTGACGCGGTCCGCCGCCCCGCAGGGCCGCTAGCCGCCGGACGGCTCGGCGGGCGGCGGCTCGTCCGCGGGCGCCGGGCCAGCCGGCTCCCGCTGCTCCGGAGGCTTCGGAGGCTCGGGCGGCCGCGGGGGCGCCTCGTTGCCGTGGAACTGCACCTCGAGCCTGAAGGCGACCCCCCACACCGCGTGGCGGCGGTGCGGGACGTCCCAGGGCCAGGCGACCTCGGGCTCGAGCTCGAGGAAGATCCAGCGGCGGTAGAAGTCGCGGCGCAGCCGCGTGTAGATCCGGTACCGCTCCACGTCGGGCGGCACCACGGCCGTCCCCTCCAGCGGGAACGGCTCCGTCGCGCCCTTCACCCCGACCCCGACCTGCGCGCCGAGGCGCTCGCCGAACGTGGCGAGGGCGGCGAGCTCGCCGCTCCACTCGACGCCGGCGCTCTCCTCGCTGATCATCCCCGTCCCGCCGAGCCGCGCCGCCACGCGGGACGTGATCGGGCGCTCGACCTCCGCCGCGGCGGAGGTGCCGAAGTGGACGTCGGTGCGCCAGAAGCCGGTCACGGCGGCGCGGGCGAGGAGGAGCCGTCGGACCGGGATCGCCCAGCGGAAGCGGACCCTGCCGTACCCGCCGGGAGGGAGCCTGACGAGGACGCCGCCGCCGAGGTCCGCGTGGGAGAGGAGGGAGTCCCAGAGGAAGAAGCGGAGGCCGGCGTCGCCGCGGGAGAGGTCCTCGTCCGCGGTGGTGGGCTCCACGGCGGCGCCCTCCTCCTCGGTCGGCTCGTTGCGGGGGAAGAGGGTGGAGACCGCGTCGCGCGTCTCGCCCGCGATGACGATCCGCAGCCGCCGGAGGCGCTTGTTGAGGCCCGGGAGCCGCAGGGTCGCGCGCACGCCGGTGGTGAAGGAGGGCTGCGAGGACTCGTCGGTGAGGCTGACCTCGTTGCGCCAGCGGAGGAACGAGCGCGCGCGCTCCGCGTCCAGCTCGCGCTCGTCCGAGAAGAAGCGGTCGAGGCGCAGGATCGGGGCGAACACGCGGTGCTCGATGAAGGCGTGGCCGACGTCGAGCCAGCCGTCGCGGTCCTCCTCCGCGGGAGCGGCGGGCGGGGGAGCGGGCGCGGGGGGCGGCTCGGGCGGCTTCCCCTCGGAGGGCGCGGCCGGACGTTCGGGGTCCGCGGCGAGGGCGCCGGCGGGCAGGGCGACCCACGCGGCGAGCAGCGGGGCGAGGAGGCGCGAGCGGGCCACGGGCGGGTCACGTTAGCCGCTGCGCGGCAGGCCGGGTAGTGCAGCGTGGGGTCAGCGAGCGCGGCGCGGCGTCGCGGCGGAAGGCGCCCGCGCCTCGAGGCGCCGCATCACGCCGCGCGCCCGGACGCTCTCTCGATCGACGTCGAACCCCGCCGCCTCGACGGCGCGCTCCGTCTCCCGGTTGGGGTGGCACCCCCCGCTGATCGCGGTCCAGGCGGGCTGGGCGAGGTCCTGCAGGGCGCCCGCGACGCCGTGGGCGCGCACGTGCTCGAGGAGCCGGAGCGTGCCTCCGCGGCGGAGGACGCGGCGCGCCTCGGCGAGCGCCTGGGAGGGGTCGTCGACGCTGCACAGGACCAGGCCGCAGACCACGGTGTCGAAGGCGCCGTCGCGGAACGGCAGCGCCTCCGCGCGCGCGAGGACGAGCGGGACGGCCGGCGCCCGCGCCCTGGCGCGGGCGAGGTTCTCGGGGAGGGGATCCACGCCCACGGGGGAGGCGCCGGCCGGGTAGAGCGGGAGGTCGCGGCCGGTCCCGGCGCCGAGGTCGAGGGTCCGCCCCGCGGCGCCCCGCACGAGCCATTCGCGCCAGCGCCCGAGACCGCCGCGCTCGAGGAGCGCCATGCCGAGGTCGTAGAGCCAGGGGATCTGCTCGAGGCCGCGCACGGGGGCTCCCTAGTCCGCGTACCCCGCCGCCTGCAGCGCGAAGAGGCGCGCGTAGCGGCCCCCGCGCGCCACGAGGTCGCGGTGGGTGCCGACCTCGTCGAGCGCGCCGGCGTGGAGGACGGCGATGCGGTCGGCGACGCGCACGGTCGAGAAGCGGTGCGAGATCACGAGCGCGGTGCGGTCCGCCGCGAGCGCCTGGAAGCGCTGGAACAGCTCGTGCTCGGCCTCGGCGTCGATGGCGGCGGTGGGCTCGTCGAAGATCAGCACCTCCGCCTCCTCGCGCATGAACGCGCGCGAGACCGCGAGCTTCTGCCACTGGCCGGCGGACAGCTCGTGGCCCGCCTCGAACCAGCCGCCGAGCACGGTCTCGTAGCCCTGCGGCAGCGCCTCTACGAGGGCGGCGGCCCCGCCCCGGCGCGCCGCCGCGGCGACGCGCAGGCGGTCGTCCACGTGCGCGGGCTCGCCGACGCCGATGTTCTCCGCGGCCGTGAACTGGTAGCGCACGAAGTCCTGGAAGACGGCGCCGATCCGGCCGCGCAGCTCCCGGGGGTCCATGTCGCGGAGATCCACGCCGCCCCAGCGGATCTCGCCCTCGGTCGGGTCGTACAGCCGCATGAGGAGCTTCACGAGGGTGGACTTGCCCGCGCCGTTCTCGCCCACGAGCCCGAGCTTCTCGCCGGGGGCGAGGGTGAGGTCGAGGCCGCGCAGCGCCCACTCCTCCCGCCCCGGGTAGCGGAAGGACACGCCGCGCAGCTCGATGGCGCTCGGCCGCCCGCGCGGCGGCGCGCGGGGGGGCGCGACCCGGGGCGCCTCGCCGCCCGTGGGGATGGCGAGGTAGTCGAAGAGGTTCGACATGAAGAGGGCGTCCTCGTACATCGCGCCGACGCCCTGCAGGATGGCCTGGACCGCGCCCTGGCCCTGGCGGAAGACCGCGATGTACAGGGCCAGGTCGCCGAGCGAGATCTCGGCGCGGGCCGCGCGCCCGGCCATGAGGGCGTACATGGCGTAGAAGGCGGCGAGCGAGACGGCGCCGAAGGCGAGGCCGGCGCGGAGGCGGCGGACGGCGAGGGCCCGGTCCTCGTCGAAGAACTTCCGGAACAGCGCGCGGTAGCGGCCGAGGACGAGCGGCCCGAGGTGGAAGAGCTTCACCTCCTTCACGTGGCTGTCGCGGGTCAGGATCCACTCGAGGTAGTTGAGCCGCCGCCCCTCGGGGGCGCGCCAGGTCCAGAGCCTGAAGGACTCGCCGGACAGCCGCGCCTCGGCGAGGAAGGCGGGCACCGAGGCGGCGACCACGACGAGGACGCTCGCGGGGGAGAGCCGCAGGAGGAGGCCGGAGAGGGCGGCGAGGGTGACGAGGTTCTGGCCGACCCCGAACACCTGCATGACGAGCGAGAGGGGGCGCGCGGAGGCCTCCCGCCGCGCGTTCTGCATCTTGTCGTAGACGCCGGCGTCCTCGAAGTGGCGCAGCTCGAGCTCGAGGGCCTTCTCGAGGATCCGCTCGTTCACGCGGTTGCCGAGGGCGCCGCGCAGGAGCTCGCGGCGGAGGGCGAGCAGGCGCCCGGCCGCGAGCTGGATCGCCATGAGCCCGAGCTCGCCGAGGACGAGCCGGATCACGCGGGCCCGGTCCACGTCGGCCCCGGTGCGCGCGGCGAGGACGACGCCGTCCACGATGAGCTTCCCCACCCAGGCGATGGCCGCGGGGAGGAGGGCGAGGGCGAGGGTCAGCGCCGCGACGGCGACGGCGCCGCGCGGGTCGGCCTCCCGCACCAGGCGCAGGGTCCCCGGGACCTGCCGGAACACGGCGCGGGCGCCGCGCAGCCGCTCGCGCAGCGTGCGGGCGTCGGCGGGCGCGGGGGGAGGGTGGAATCGCCTTGCGGGCACGGGCGGACCGCATCATTAACGGACGGCCGCGGCGAAGTCGACCGCGCGCCGGGCGCGCACGGGGCCGCGCGGAGTCGCGCGCCTTTTTTTCCGCGGCGCGGTGTCGTAGATAAGCGGGCGATGACCGTTCCTGACCGACGCAGCGACGCGACGACCGCGATGGCGCCTTCCGACTGGTCCATCGAGCGCGCGACCCAGTACTACAACGTCGCCGGGTGGGGAGCCGGCTACTTCTCGGTGAACGACAAGGGGCACGTCGTCGTCCACCCCATGGGACAGCCCGGCCCGACCATCGACCTCATGGACGTGGTCGAGGACATCCAGGAGCGGAAGATCGGCTTCCCCTGCGTGGTCCGCTTCCAGGACGTGCTCCGCGCCCGCGTGAAGCAGATCAACGAGGCGTTCGGGAAGGCGGTCGCCGAGATGTCCTACGGCGCCCGCTACTTCGGCGTGTACCCGATCAAGGTGAACCAGATGCGCGAGGTGGTCGAGGAGATCCTCGACGCCGGCGCGCCGTACCACCACGGGCTCGAGGCGGGCTCGAAGGGCGAGCTCCTCGTCGTCCTCGGCATGAACACCGACCCCGAGGCGCTCACCATCTGCAACGGCTACAAGGACGAGGAGTTCCTGCGCCTCGCCCTCCTCGGCCGCAAGCTCGGCCGCAAGGTCATCGTCGTCATCGAGAAGCTCTCCGAGCTCCCGCAGCTCCTGCGCCTCGCCGACGAGATGGGCGTCGAGCCCATGGTCGGCCTGCGCTCGAAGCTCACGACGCGCGGCACGGGGAAGTGGGAGGGCTCGTCCGGCGACTTCGCGAAGTTCGGGCTCACCGTCCCCGAGCTCATCCACGCGGTGAAGATCCTGAAGGAGGCGGGCAAGGAGCAGTGCGCGAAGCTCCTCCACTTCCACGTCGGCTCGCAGCTCACCGAGATCCGCGTGGTGAAGGACGCGGTGAACGAGGCGGCGCGGGTCTACGCGAAGCTCCGCAAGATGGGGCTCCCCATCGAGTACTTCGACGTGGGCGGCGGCCTCGGCGTGGACTACGTGGGCACCCACTCGAACGGCTACACCTCGTCCGTGAACTACACGATGGAGGAGTACGTCGGCGACATCGTCTACAACGTGCAGCGCGTCTGCGTGAACGAGGGGGTGCCCGAGCCCCACATCGTCTCGGAGTCGGGGCGCGCGATCACCGCCCACCACTCCTGCATCATCATGAACGTCTTCGGGCACATCGAGATCGGGTCGAAGGAGGAGATCGCCGCCGCCTCGCAGCCCGATCCCGGCGAGCCGAAGGTCGTGCGCGAGATGCGCGAGATCGTGCAGAGCCTCACCCCGCGCAACCGGGCCGAGACCTACCACGACGCCGCCGCCAAGAAGGAGGAGGCGCTCCAGATGTTCAAGCTCGGCATCCTCGGGCTGGAGGAGCGCGCGGTGGTGGAGAGCCTCTTCTGGAAGCTGGCCCGCGGCATCGCCGACCTGAACCGCGGGCAAGAAGCGCGCGCCCCGCGAGACGCGCGGCATCGAGGACAAGATCGCCGATCAGTACATGGCGAACTTCTCGCTCTTCCAGAGCGCCCCCGACCACTGGGCCTTCGACCAGCTCTTCCCGATCGTGCCGCTCCACCGCATGGGCGAGGTCCCGAACAAGGACTGCACCATCGTCGACATCACCTGCGACTCCGACGGCAAGATCGACCGCTTCATCGAGAACGACGGCGTGGACGAGACGCTCTCGCTCCACCCGCTCTCGCCGGGCGACCCGTACTACCTCGGCATGTTCATGACCGGCGCCTACCAGGACATCATGGGCGACATGCACAACCTGTTCGGCCGGGTGAACGAGATCCACGTCTTCGTGGACGACGAGGACCCGGAGGACTTCTACATCGAGGAGGTCATCCCGGGGGACACCATCGAGAAGGTGCTCTCGCGCGTGCAGTACCAGCCGGCGGAGCTGTTCCGGCGCGTGAAGGTCGCCCTCGACCAGAAGGTGAAGGACGGCGCGATCCGCCCGAAGGAGGGCGTCGGGCTCGCCGACTTCTACGAGGCGGTGATGAAGGGCTACACCTACCTCGTCGGCCCCTGAGCTGCCGCCCGGTGCCGGATCCCGAAGGCGGACCGCGCCCCGAGCGCACCCCCGGCGACCTCGACGAGGCCGAGCGGGCGCGCGGGGCGCGCACCCTGGTGAGGCGCCTGCAGCTCGGCGGGATCGTGTTCCTCGCCGTGGTCGCGCTCGGGCTCCTCCCCACCGCGCTCGGCGCCGTCTCGCCCGCGCTCGGGCGCGCCGCGGCGGGGGCGGCGTGGGTCGTCGGGCCGCTGCTCGCCCTCGCCCTCCTCGCCTATGCCGCCCTCCGCCTGCGGCGTTAGAGGAGGGACCGTGGCCCCCCCCACCACCCTCGCGCCGCTCGACGTCGAGCGGGTGCTCGCGCGCTGGCGCGACGCCCGCCGCGGCGCCGGCGTCCGAAGCCCCGCCCGGAGGTCCACGTGAAGACGCCGTCCCTCGCCCTCGCCCTCGCCCTCGCCGCCGCGCTCCCGCGCGCGGCACCCGCCGCCCCCGCGGCGCCCGCGGCGCCCGTGGCGCCCGTGGCGCCCACGCCCGCCGAGGCCAGGGCCGCCGAGGCGATCACCCCCGCGCTGCTCCGCGCCCACGTGAAGTTCCTCGCCTCGGACCTCACCGAGGGGCGCGCGCCGGGCACGCACGGCGACCTCCTCGCCGAGACGTGGATCGCGACGGAGCTCGAGGCGCTGGGCCTCGAGCCGGCCGCGCCGGGCGGCGGGTTCTTCGACAAGGTGCCGCTCGTCGGCGTCGAGACGAAGGTGACCGCCCCGCCGGTGCTCGGGGGATTGAGCGGGGCCTTCGAGCTCAAGCCGGAGGAGTTCGTCGCGAACGTCGGCGTGCCGAAGGAAGCGGTGAAGCTGTCCGGCGCCGAGGTGGTCTTCGTCGGCTACGGCATCGTGGCGCCGGAGTTCGGCTGGGACGACTACGCCGGCGCCGACGTGAAGGGGAAGGTCGTGCTCGTGATGAACGACGACCCCTCCGACGACCCCGCGCTCTTCGCGGGGAAGACCCGCCTCTACTACGGGCGCTGGACCTACAAGTACGAGGAGGCGGCGCGCCACGGCGCCGCCGGCGCCATCGTCATCCACACGACGCCGTCGGCGGCCTACCCCTGGTCCGTGGTGCAGACCTCCTGGGCCGGGCCGCAGTACGACCTGCCGGACGACCCCGAGCCGCGCGTGGAGGCCCGGCTGTGGACGACGGAGGACGCGACGCGCCGCCTCGTCGCGCTCGGGGGCCACGACCTCGACGCGCTCCGCAAGGCGGCGGCCCAGCGCGGCTTCAAGGCCGTCCCCCTGGGCGTCCGCCTCTCGGTCGGCCTCTCGGCGGAGGTCACGCACGTCGAGACCGCGAACGTGATGGCGCGCCTCCCCGGGCGCGACCCGCGCCGGGCGGGCGAGGTCGTCCTCGTGACCGCGCACCACGACCACCTCGGCGTGAAGCCGGGCGCGGCCCCCGGCGCGGACGCCATCTACAACGGCGCGGTGGACAACGCGACCGGCGTCGCCGCGCTGCTCGGGGCGGCGCGCGCCGCGGCGGCCCTGCCGCAGCGCCCGGCGCGCACCCTGGTGTTCGCGGCCCTGGCGGCCGAGGAGCAGGGGACGCTCGGCTCGGAGTGGCTCGCGCGGCACCCGCCCGTCCCGGTGGGCCGGATCGCGGCCGTCGTGAACATGGACGCGATGAACGTGTTCGGCCGCACCCGCGACGTGACGATGGTCGGGCTCGGCAAGTCCTCGCTCGACGACCTGCTCGTGCCGCTCGCCCGCTCGCAGGGGCGGGTGGTGAAGGGCGATCCGTTCCCGGAGAAGGGGAGCTTCTACCGGTCCGACCACTTCCCGCTCGCGCGGGTGGGGGTGCCGGCGGCCTACGTGGACGGCGGCACCGACTACGTGGGCCGGCCGCCGGGGTGGGGCGTGGAGGTGAACGAGGCGTGGACCGCGAAGCACTACCACCAGCCCTCCGACGAATACAGCGACGCCTGGGACCTCTCCGGCATGGTGGACGACGCCCGGCTCGTCTTCTTCCTCGCGGTGAAGATCGCCGAGGCGCGGGACATGCCGCGCTGGCGCCGGGGCGACGAGTTCGAGGCGGCGCGGGAGCGCGCGCTGAAGGCGCTGGCCGGGGCGCCCTGAGGCGTCCGCGGCGACCCCCAGAAGGGAACGGCCCCCGGGCACCGCCCGAGACATGGTTACCGAACGTCAACCATGGCCCGCGACCGCCACGCGGCGGCGCCGGGAGGGAAGGGAGCCGCGCATGTCCGGGGTGTTCAAGAAGATCGACGTCGTCGGGACCTCGAAGGAGAGCTTCGCCGACGCGACGCGGGTCGCGATCGAGGAGGCGGCGAAGACCGTGAAGAACACGAGCTGGTTCGAGGTGGCGGAGCTGCGCGGCGCCATCAGGGACGGGAAGGTCTCCGAGTTCCAGGTCACCGTCCGGATCGGCTTCAAGATCGAGCACTGACGGCGTCGCGCCGCGACCGGCGCGGGGGTAAGCTCCCCCGCCATGATCCCGGATCGCGCGGAGATCCTCGTCGTCGGCGGGGGCATCGTCGGCCTCACCCTCGCCCGGGCCCTCGTCGCCGCGGGGCGAGGGGGCGTGCTCGTCCTCGAGAAGGAGCCGGACCTCGGCCGGCACGCCTCGGGCAGGAACTCCGGCGTCCTCCACGCCGGCATCTACTACGCCCCCGACTCGGCCAAGGCCCGCACCTGCCTCGCCGGCAACCGGCTCATGCGCGCCTACTGCCGGGAGAAGGGGCTCCCGCTGCTCGAGACGGGGAAGGTGATCGTCGCGCGGAGCGAGGCGGAGCTGCCGACGCTCGACGAGCTGCACCGGCGCGCCACGGCGAACGGCGCCCGGGTCGCCTTCGTGGACGAGCAGGAGCTCGCCGAGCTCGAGCCCATGGCGCGCACCACGGGCAAGGCGCTCCACTCGCTCGACACGGCCGCCGTGGATCCGAAGGCGGTGCTCCGGAGCCTGCGCGCCGACCTCGAGGCGGCGGGCGTGCGCATCGTGACCGGCTGCCGCTTCCTCGGCCTCGCGGCGCCGGACGTGGCGGAGACGAGCCTCGGCCGGATCCGCTTCGGGCGGCTCGTGAACGCCGCCGGCGCCCACTGCGACGAGGTCGCGCGCGCGTTCGGGGTGGGGCAGCAGTACCGGCTCATCCCGTTCAAGGGCATCTACCGGAAGCTCCGGAAGGGCGCCGCGTTCCCGGTGAACGGCAACATCTACCCCGTGCCGGACGTGCGGAACCCCTTCCTCGGCGTGCACTTCTCGCGGAGCGCCACCGGCGACGTCTACGTGGGGCCGACGGCGATCCCGGCCCTCGGGCGCGAGAACTACGGGCTCCTCCGCGGCGCGGGCGTGGAGGCGCTCTCCATCCTCGCCTCCGACGCGGCGCTGTTCGTGCGGAACGCGGGCTTCCGGAGCGTCGCGCTCACCGAGCCGCGCAAGTACTGGCCGGCGGCGTTCCACCGCGACGCGGCGCGCCTCGTGCGCGCCTACGACCCGCGCCTCTTCGGCCCGGCGGACAAGGTGGGGATCCGGCCCCAGCTCGTGGACTGGCGCACGAAGGAGCTCGTGATGGACTTCCTCGTCGAGGCGAAGGACGGGTCGGTCCACGTCATGAACCCCATCTCCCCCGCGTTCACGAGCTCGATGGAGCTCGCCCGCGCCATCGTGGCGGCGCACTTCGCCTGAGGCCCTGAACGCGACGCGCCCGGCCCGGGGTGGGCGCGGGCGCGTCGGGGAGGGGCGGCGGCGCTAGTGGGCGCCGTTGTGGACGCAGAGCGCGAGGTTCAGCGCCGACACCGCCCGCTTGTAGTCGGCGCGGTCGATCACGAACTGCATGTTGATCTGCCGGTAGGCCTGCGAGACGCAGATCACGTTCACCTTGTTCTCGGCGAGGACGTTGGTCGCGCGGGCGAGGACGCCGGGGATGGCGATGTTCGTCCCGATGACGGAGACCACGGCGGCGGGGGCGGCGATCACCTGGGCGTAGCGGGCCTTCAGCTCGTCCATGAGCGCCGGCTTCGCCGCCTTGTCCGGGATGACGTGGGTGATCGAGTTCGCGTTGGTCGCCTTCAGGATGTACGAGACGCCGTGCTTCTTGAAGAGCTCGAGGATGCCGAAGTCGAACCCGATCGCCCCGACCATCGAGGGGTCGTGGATGTCGACGATGGTGACCTTCTGGCTGCCGGCGATCACCTCGACGCGCGCCTGCCGGCCGACGTAGCTCTTCGTGATGAGGGTGCCCGGGTCCTCGGGCTCGAAGGTGTTCTTGAGCCGGATGGGGATGCCCGCCATCTCGAGGGGCTTCGCCGCCTTGGGGTGGATGGCCTCCATCCCCACGTCGGCGAGCTGGTCCGCGACGTCGTAGTTGGTCTGGCCGACCTTGACGGTGTTCCCGGCGCCGACGATCTCGGGGTCGGCCGAGGAGAGGTGGAACTCCTTGTGGATGATGGCCTCGTCCGCGTCGATCTCCACCGCCACCTTGGAGAAGGTGACCTCGGAGTAGCCGCGGTCGAACTCGCGCATGATCCCCTCGGTCCCCTTCGTGTAGCCGGTGACCACCACGATCTGCTTCGAGGGGTCCACGTCCTGGAACTTGCGGTGGATGCGCTCGTCGATGGACCAGGCCTCGTCGTCGTCGAAGCCCGAGAGGTCCATGAAGAAGGTCCGGTACCCCTTGCCCTTCAGGATCTCCACGGCGTTGAAGGCGCTGTGGGCCTCGCCGACGGCGGCGAGCATCTCGCGGGCGGCGAGCAGGACGTTGTCGCGGCTCAGGTAGCCGCTCGCCAGCACGTGCCGCATGGAGTCGAGGTAGGCCTTGAGCTCCCGCATGCGCTGGTCGATGAAGCCGTTGGCGACGGCGAGGTCGAGGCCGACGGGGGCGAACCCCCCGTTGATCCCCTCGAGCTTCGCCGTCAGGGCGTCCATGGCCGCGCCGTAGTTGTCGCCCTGCGCGAACTTCGCGTAGATGCCCGGGGCCCCGGTCTTCTTGTGCTCGAGCAGCTCGTTCGTCACGCCCGCGTAGGCGGAGACGACGTAGACGCGCCCGTAAACGTCCTTCGGGTCGCGCAGCATGATGTTCTTCAGCACCTCGCCGAACTGGGACATCGAGGTGCCGCCGATCTTCTCGACAGTGATCATGGGTCGGGGTCCGGGCTGGGGGGAAATTGGCCCGACATGATAGACCAACTCCCGCCCGGACCGGGATGCCGGCGCGCCCGGGTTGCCGCCCCCCGCCCGCCGCGTTAGACGCGTCGGGTGCCGGTCCGGCCCGGGATGCCCCCCGCGACGTCGCGCGCGCCGCGCCCGTCGGCGGGCGCGCCGCCGGCGCTCGCGCTGCGCGCGGCGGCGCGCCGCTACGGCGACGTCGACGCCCTCCTGCCGACGACCCTGGAGATCGCCGCCGGCGAGCGGGTCGCGGTGGTGGGGGCGAGCGGGGCGGGGAAGTCGACCCTCCTCGCCCTCCTCAACACCTCCCTCGCCCCGAGCGCGGGCGAGGTCCTGGTCCTCGGGCGGCGCGTGGCGGGGCTCTCGCCGCGCGAGCTGCGCGCGCTGCGCGCGCGGATCGGGACGGTCTACCAGCAGCTCTGCCTCGTCCCCGGCGCGACCGCCATGCAGAACGTGGTGGCGGGGCGGCTCGGGCGGACCTCGCTCCTGCGCGCGCTCCTCGCCCTCGGGTCGCGCCGCGAGGCCGCGCGCGTGCGGGCCCTCCTCGCCCGGCTCGGCATCGCGGACGCGCTCCACGAGCGCGTGGACCGGCTCTCCGGCGGCGAGCAGCAGCGGGTCGCCGTCGCCCGCGCCCTCTACCAGGACCCCGAGGTCGTGATCGCCGACGAGCCGCTCGCCTCGGTCGACCCCGCCCGCGCCGCGGAGATCGCCGCGCTCCTCGCCGAGGCGTTCGAGGGGCGCACCCTCGTCGTGTCCACCCACCGGATCGAGCCGGTCCTGCCGCACGTCGGGCGCGTCGTCGGGCTCCGCGACGGGGCCGTCGCCTTCGACAAGCCCGCCGCGGCGCTGACCGTCGAGGACCTCTCGCGCCTCTACGCCTCGGCGCGCGGCGGCCCGGCCCCGAGCCCTCGCCGCCTGCCGCTCCCCGCCCCCGAGGCGCCGGCCGGCTCGGTCGCCGTGGGCGCCTCCACCGCCCCCGGCGAGTTCGTCCTGCCGCGGGCCGTGCGCGAGCTCGTGACGGCGGTGCCGGGGGTGCGCGTGACCCTCGCCGTGCGGGACTCGGCCGCCGTCGCCGAGGAGCTCGTGGCCGGCCGGCTCGACGTCGGCTTCGTGGGCGCGCGCGCGCCGCACCCGGACCTGCACTACGAGGACCTCGCGGACGACGAGATCGTGCTCGTGGCGGCGCCGTCCTTCCCGCTGCCGGAGGGCCCCCTGGACGCCGCCGCGGCGGCGCGCCTGCGGCGCGTCGAGCGCGAGCCGGGCTCGGGCACGCGCGCCGTCGTCGAGGACACCTTCGCGAACCTCGGGACGCCCCTCGATCCGGGCGCGGCGGTGCTCGAGATCGGCTCGCTCGGCGGCGTGAAGGCGGCCGCGGTGGCCGGGCTCGGCGTCGCGTTCCTCTCGCGCGCCGCGGCGCAGGACGACGTCGAGGCGGGGCGCCTGCGGCTCGTCGCGATCGAGGGGGTCTCGATCCCGCGCCGGCTGTTCGTCGCCTGGCGCTCGGACCGCCCGCCCGGCCTCGCCGCGCGCCGGCTCGTCGAGCTCGCCCGGGCGGCGGCGCTCCGGAGGGGGAAGGCGTGAGGCGGTCCCCGCGGCTCCGGCCGGGCGCGGAGGGGAGGGACCCCTTGCGGCCGCCCTTGCCGGCGCTCCTGCGCTGGCCGGGGCTGGTCCTCCTCGCGGCCGTCGCCCTCGCCTACCGGCGCTCGGAGGGCGACCTCGCGGCGCTCCTCGGCCCCGGCGCGCGCCGCGCCGTGGCGGAGTTCGCGCGGGGCTTCTGGCCGCCCGCGCACTCCCCGGAGCTCCTCGCGCTGCTCGCGCGGCCGCTCGCGGAGACGGTCGCCATCGCCGTCGTCGGCCTCGGGCTCGCCCTCCTGCTCGCGCTGCCGCTCGCGTTCCTCGCCATGGCGCCCGGCGCGCTCGAGACGCCGGGGCGCGCGCCGCCGGCGGCGCGGCGGCTCGCCTGGGCGGGCGCGCGGGCGATCCTGAACCTCATGCGCTCGGTCCCCGAGCTGGTCTGGGCGCTCGTCCTCGTGCGCGCGGTGGGGCTCGGGCCGGCGGCGGGGGTCGCCGCCATCGGGATCGCCTACGGCGGCGTGGTGGGCAAGGTGTTCGCCGAGATCCTGGAGGCCGCGCCGCGCCAGCCCGCCCGGGCGCTCCTCGCCGCGGGGGCGAGCCCGCTGCGCGCCTTCGTCTTCGCGACCGTGCCCTCGTCGCTCCCGCTCCTCGCCTCCTACGCGCTCTACCGCTTCGACTGCGCGCTGCGCGCCTCCGCGGTGCTCGGCCTCGTGGGCGCCGGCGGGATCGGCATGCAGCTCGAGCTCTCCCTCAGGATGCTCGCCTGGGACGAGGTGGCGACCATCGTCCTCGCGCTCTTCGCGCTCGTCGCCCTCGTGGACCTCGCGTCCGGGCTCGTGCGCCGGCGCCTCCGGGAGGGCCGCGGCGTCCTCCCCGGGATCCGCGGGGCCTTCCCCGCGCGCGCCGCGGGGGCGCTCGCCGCGGCCGCCCTGGGGGCCGGCTCGGTCGCGCTCCTCGACCTGCCCCTCGGCGAGCTCCTCTCCTTCGCCCCGCTCCGCGCCCTCGCCCGCTTCGTCGCCCGCGCCTCGCCCCCCGACCTCGATCCCGCCTTCCTGCGCGGCCTCGGGCCGGCGGTCGTGGAGACGCTCGCGGTGTCCGTGCTCGGGACCGCGATGGCGGCGGCGCTCGGGCTCGCCCTCGCGGTCCCGGCCGCCTCGCGCGGCCACCTCGCCGCCGGCGGCCCGGCGCGCCCGCGGGCGCGGCGCGCGGCGTCGGCGGCCGTCGCGTGGACCGCGCGCGGGCTGTCGAACCTCGCCCGCACGCTGCCCGAGCTGGTCTGGGCGCTCCTCGTCATCTTCGCCGTCGGGCTCGGGCCGTTCGCCGGCGCGCTCGCCCTCGGCATCCACACCGCGGGCGTGCTCGGCCGGCTCTACGCGGAGGTCCTCGAGGAGGTCCCGGCGGCGCCGGTCGCCGCCCTGCGCGCGGCGGGGGCGGGCGACGCCGGGGTGACGCTCTTCGCCGTGCTCCCGCAGGCCTTCCCCCAGCTCGCGAGCTACACGCTCTACCGCTGGGAGGTGAACATCCGCGCCTCCGCGGTGCTGGGCGTCGTCGGCGCCGGCGGTCTCGGCGAGCTCCTCCACGTCTCGCTCGGCCTCTTCCAGGAGCACCGCACCCTCACGCTCGTGCTCGTCGTCGTCGCGCTCGTCACCGCGGTGGACCTCGTCTCCGGCGCGCTGCGCCGCCGGCTCCTCGAGGGCGGCCCGGCGCGCGGGCGGGCCCCGGACGAGGCCGCCCCGCCCGCCGCCCCCGTGCCCGGCGCGGTCGAGGCCTACTGAGCGCTGGCCGGAGCGGGCCTCGGCCCTTAGGGTTCGTCGCACGCCTCCGGGAGGATCCATGCGCAGCCCGATCGTCGCCGCCCTCGCCCTCGCCCTCCTGCCGCCGCTCGCCGTCGGCGAGGAGCTCCGCGTCTCCGCCATCCCCGACGAGGCGCCGACCGAGCTGCAGCGCAAGTTCGCGCCGCTCGGCGCGTACCTCGAGAAGGCCGTCGGCATGAAGGTGTCGTTCGTGCCCGTGGCCGACTACGCGGCGACGGTCGAGGGGCTCGCCGCCGGCAAGCTCGACCTCGTCTGGTACGGCGGGTTCACCTTCGTGCAGGCGCGGCGGCGCACCGGAAACGCCCTCCCGCTCGTCCAGCGCGAGGAGGACGCTCACTTCCACTCCAAGTTCATCGTGCCCGCGGCGTCGAGGGCGCGGACGCTCCAGGACCTGAAGGGCGCCCGCTTCGCGTTCGGCTCGGTCTCCTCGACCTCGGGCCACCTCATGCCGCGCTTCTTCCTGCTCCGGAACGGCGTCGATCCGGACCGGGACTTCGCGCGGGTCGCCTTCTCCGGCGCGCACGACGTGACGGCGAGGTGGGTGGAGGCGGGGAAGGTCGACGCGGGCGTGCTGAACGAGTCGATCTGGCAGCGGCTCCTCGACGAGCGGAAGATCGACCCGGCGAAGGTGCGGGTGCTGTGGACCACGCCGGAGTACCCGGACTACAACTGGACGGTGCGCGGGGACCTCGACCCGAAGCTCGTCGCGAAGCTGCGGGCCGCGTTCCTCGCGCTCGACCCGGCGAACCCGGAGCACCGGGCCATCCTGGACCTGCAGCGGGCGACGCGGTTCGTCCCCACCTCGCCCGAGGCCTACCGGCCCATCGAGGAGGCGGCCCGCGCCGCCGGGCTCCTCGGCGACTGACGCGGCGGGGGAGGGGAGCGACATGGGCCGGCTGCGCCTCGCGGTCGTCGGGCACGTCGAGCACGTGACGCTCGGCCGCGTCGCGGCCGTGCCGCGCGCGGGCGAGATCGCCCACCTGGAGGCGCCCCGCACGTTCCCGGGCGGCGGCGGCGGGGTGGCGTTCCTGCAGCTCGCCCGCGGTGACGCCGAGGTCCACCTCTTCACCGCGCTCGGGAACGACGAGGCGGCCCGCGAGGTGGCCGCGGCGCTCGCGGGCGCCGGCGGGCGCCTCCACGCGGCGCGCCGGGAGCTGCCGCACACGCGCGACGTGGTGATGGTGGACCCCGGCGGCGAGCGGACCATCGTCGTCGTCGGCGAGCCGCTGCACCCGCGCCACGACGACCCGCTCCCCTGGCACCTCCTCGCGCGCTGCGACGCGGCCTACTTCACGGCGCAGGACCCGGAGCTGATCCGCGCGGCGCGCGCGGCCCGGGTCCTCGTCGTCGCGGCGCGGCGCCGCGCCGCGCTCGTCCGCTCGGGCGTGCGCGCGGACGTGGTGGTCGGCAGCGCCGTCGATCCCCGCGAGGTCGCCGCGCGCGCGGACTACCCGGTGGCGCCGGACGCGCTCGTCCTCACCGAGGGCGCCGCCGGCGGGCGCATCGAGACCGCGGGCGGGACGGTGCGCTTCGCCGCGCCGCCCTCGCCCGGCGCGGCGCGGAGCGCCTACGGGGCCGGCGACAGCTTCGCCGCGGCGATGACCTGGTTCCTCGCCGCGGGGCTGCCGATCGCGGCGGCGTGCGCGCGGGCCGGGCCGTACGGGGCCGCGGTGCTCGCCGGGCCGGACCCGCTCGCCGCGCAGCTGCCGCTCTCCGCGCCCTGACGCGCGCGATCTCCCCCGGAAGACGGACATTGACGACTCCACCGGTCCAGTAGCCGCCCTTACCGGAGATCGTCCGTGGTTCCGCCCACATGCGGCAATTCGCCGCGGGGGCCATGCTTTCCAAGACCGCGACAGTCCAGTTGTTTTTCCGCCGAGCCGGTTGAGATCGCGCCCGGGCTGTGGTTCGCTGCGGTCATGTCGATCGCGCACGCATTGCGCGTCATACCCGAAATTCTGCGCAATCTGTTTGCGCGGGAGCGACTCGACACGCTCCCCGCGCCCCCACGCGCGGAGAGACCGCGTCTCTCGATCTTCCGCGCCCTGTTCGCGATCGAGGCGCTCCCGCTCGACCCCGAGCCCCCCGCGCAGCCGCGGCGCGCCGGGATCCTGCGGACGCTCCTCGCGCCCGAGTCGCTGCCCGAGGCGCCCGCCGCGGCGCCTCGCCACCCGCGCCAGCGCTGGCTGCGCTGGATCTTCCGCCCGGAGTCCCTCGATCCGCCCCCGTGAGGTGAGCATGGAGCACGCTCGACACGTCCTTCGCGCCTTCTCGGTCCTCCTGCTCGCGCTCGTGGTGTTCGTGCTCGGGCGGACCGCGCTCGTGCCGAAGTCGTACGGGCTCTACGGCCCGTACCGCCACGACAACGTCGCGGAGCAGGCGAAGGCGCGCACGCCGCTGCACCGCGGCGTCGCCGCCTGCGCCGAGTGTCACGAGGATCGGGCGAAGGCGCTGTCGGCGGGCGTGCACGCGCGCGTCTCCTGCGAGATCTGCCACGGCCCCGCCGGCCGCCACGTGAACGACGGCGAGGTGATCGCGGAGATGGCCGTGGACCGCTCCTTCACGCTCTGCGCGCGCTGCCACCGCCGCATCGCGGGCCGGCCGGAGAAGTTCCCGCAGGTGGTGCTCGAGCAGCACCTGCACGACCAGGGCGCAGCCTCACGCCTCGAGGGCAAGGTCTGCCTCGAGTGCCACGATCCCCACTCCCCGAAGCTCTAGCGAGGTCGAGATGGACGACTCGGGTTCCACCAGGCGGGATTTCCTCGGAGGCGCGATCCGCCTCGGCGGCGGCGCCCTCGTCCTGCTGTCGGGCACGTCGCTCGCGGCCGAGGAGCACCCCGCCGAGCGGTACGACTGGGAGGCGCACCGCTACGCCTACCTCATCGACACGACCAGGTGCATCGGCTGCGGCTCGTGCGTGCGCGCCTGCGCCGCGGAGAACGCCGTGCCGGACGGCTTCTTCCGCACGTGGGTGGAGCGCTACGTGCTCTCGGCGGAGCAGTCCCACGTGGACTCGCCGAACGGCGGCAAGGACGGCTTCCCGCCCGTCGAGCCCGGCTTCGAGGCGACGAAGGCGTTCTTCGTGCCGAAGATGTGCAACCACTGCAAGGAGACCCCCTGCATCCAGGTCTGCCCGGTGGGCGCCTCCTACCGCACGAAGGACGGCGTCGTGCTGGTGGACGGGGAGCGCTGCATCGGCTGCGGCTACTGCGTGCAGGCCTGTCCCTACGGCAGCCGCTTCCTCTCGCCGGTGACGCACACCGCCGAGAAGTGCACGTGGTGCTACCACCGCGTGACGAAGGGGCTGAAGCCGGCCTGCGTCGAGGTGTGCCCCACCCAGACGCGCATGTTCGGGGACATGCTCCGCGAGGACGACCCCGTGCGGCAGGCGCTCGAGCACGACCGGGTCGCGGTGCTGCAGCAGCACCTGCTCACCGAGCCGCAGTGCTTCTACCTCGGCCTCGACAAGGAGGTGCGGTGATGCCCGAGATCACGGGGTACGCGTTCCCCAACGACATCCACGTCCACTGGTCGCTGATGATCGTGATGTACCCGTACATCACCGGGTTCGTCGCGGGCTCGTTCATCGTCACCTCCCTCCACCACCTCTTCGGCAAGAAGGAGTTCGAGCCCGTCGCCCGCCTCGCGCTCGGCGCGTCCTTCTGCTTCCTGCTCGTGGCGGCGCTGCCGCTCCAGCTCCACCTCGGCCACCCGCTGCGCGGCCTCTTCGTGATGGTGACGCCGAACTTCACCTCGGCCATGGCCGGGTTCGGCATCCTCTACAGCTTCTACTTCATGATCGTGGCGCTCGAGGTCTGGTTCGTCTTCCGCAAGGAGATCATCGAGACGGCCCGCCGGAGCCGCGGGCTGAAGCGCCGCCTCTACGCCGCCATGGCGCTCTGGACCTACGACACCTCGCCCGAGGCGGTGGAGATCGACCACCGCGCCGTGAAGATCCTGACCGCCATCGGCCTCCCCTCCGCCTGCATGCTGCACGGCTACGTCGGCTTCATCTTCGGCGGCATCAAGGCGAACCCCTGGTGGTCGACGCCGCTCATGCCCGTCATCTTCCTGCTCTCCGCGGCGGTGTCGGGCATCGCGCTCCTCATCCTGCTCTACCAGGTGACCTCGAAGCTCCAGCGCCGGCCGGTCGAGCGCGACACCGTCCAGGGCATGGCGCGCTGGCTCTGGTTCTTCCTCATCATCACGGTGACGCTCGAGCTCCTCGAGATCATCATGCTGGCCTACGAGCGGTCGGAGGAGTGGGCGATCATCTCTCCGCTCCTCACCACGCGGCTCCAGTTCTCCTTCATCTCCATCCAGATGATCGTGGGGAGCCTCATCCCGTTCATCCTCCTCGCGGTGGTGGTGATGATGAACCGCTACCTGCACGACCGGCTGCGGAACACCCTCACGTTCTTCGCCTCGCTCCTGCTCCTCGTGCAGGTCTTCTCGATGCGCTGGAACGTCGTCATCGGCGGCCAGCTCCTCTCGAAGTCCTTCCGCGGGCTGCGCTCGGCCTACGAGCCGCACCTCTTCGGCCAGGAGGGCATCCTCATGGCGATCGCCCTCTTCCTCGCGCCGTTCGTCCTGCTCTACGTGTTCGACCGCGTGCTCTCCATCGAGCCTCCCGGCGCGGCGCACGACGCCCCCGCATCCCAGGTTTCGCCGGTCTCGCGCGGCGAGGCCGCCTAGCGCGGAGGCGCACCGTGACCGATCGCGTGGCCGAGCTGGAGGCGAAGGTCGACGCGCTCGCGGCGGGGCTCGGCAGGGTGGAGGAGCGGCTCGCGGCCGTGGAGCGCGCCTCCGGGCGCGCCCCGGCCGCGCGGCGCGCGGCGGCGGCCTCGGCCGGGGGGCTCCCGGCCGCCGCCGCGGCGCCGCGGTCCGACGTCCCGTCGCCCGCCACCGCGGTGGGCTTCGTCGGCCGCACGCTCCTCGTCCTCGCCGGCGGGTTCGTCCTGCGCGCGCTCACCGACGCCGGGACGCTCCCGGCGCCGCTCGGCGTCGCGCTCGGCCTCGCCTACGCGGGCACCTGGATCGCCCTCGCCGACCTCGCCGGCCGCGGCGGCGCGCAGTGGAGCGCCGGGTTCCACGGGGTGGCCGCGGCGCTGCTCGGGTTCCCGCTCGTCTTCGAGGCGACCTTCCGGCTGCGGCTGCTCTCGCCGGGCGCGGCGGCGGCGCTGCTCGCGGCGCTCACCGGCGTCGCGCTCGGCGTGGCGGCGCGGCGGCGCCTCGAGGGGCTCGCCTGGCTCGTGTCGCTCGCCGGGGTCGCGACGGCGGCGGCGCTCGCCCTCGCCCCGCTCACCGGCCGCGCGCTGCTCCCCACGCTCACCGTCGTCCTCCTCGGCGGCGCGACCCTCTGGCTCGGCTACGTCCTCGACTGGCACGGGCCGCGCTGGCCCATCGCGCTCGCCGCGGACCTGCTCGTCGCGCTCGTCGCGATCCGGGCCGTCTCCGCCGGCGCGAGCGAGGGCCCGGGCGCAGCGTTCGTCGCGCAGGCGGCGCTGATGCTCGTCTACCTCGGGAGCATCGCCGCCCGGACGCTCCTCCTCGAGCGCAAGGTGGTGCCGTTCGAGATCGTGCAGACCGCCGCGGCGCTCGCGGTGGGGCTCGGGGGCGCGGCGTTCGTCGCGGCGCGCACCGGCGGCGGGGCGGGTGCGTTCGGCGGGGTGAGCCTCGCGCTCGGGCTCGGCGCCTACGGCGTCGCCTTCGCGTTCGTGGAGCGCCACCGGCAGGCGCAGGCGAACTTCGCGTTCTACGCCTCGGCCGCCATCGCGCTCGTGCTCGCCGGCACCGCCCTCGTCCTCCCCGGCGCGGCGCTGCCCCTCGCCTGGGCGGCCCTCGGGGTCGTGACGGCGGTCCTCGCGCGGCGCCACATGCGGCGCACCCTCCCGATCCACGCGGCCGTCTACGGCGTCGCCGCGGCCCTCGCCTCGGGGCTCCTCGGGAACGCCTTCGACGCGTCGTTCGGCGCTCCCGGCGAGCCGTGGCCGGGAGTGACGATCCCGGGGCTCGTGGTCCTCGCCGCGGTGGCGGCGACGGCGGCGCTCGCCGCCGGGGCGTGCGCGCGGTCGAGCGTCCCGCAGCGCGTCCCCCAGCTCGTCCTCGTCGCCGCGCTCGCCTGCGCGGCCTCCGGCGTCGCCATCGGCGCGCTCGTGCCGCCGCTCGCGGGGACGCCCCCCGCCGCGAGCGCGGGGGCGGTCGCCACCGTGCGCACCGCGGTGTGGGTCGCGGGCGCCATGGCGCTCGGCTGGCTCGGGCGGCGCGAGGCGTGGCGCGAGGCGGGCTGGCTCGTGTACCCGGTGCTCGCCGCGACGGGGCTCAAGATCCTGCTCGAGGACCTGCCGCGGGGACGCCCGGCGACGCTCTTCCTCGCCTTCGCGCTCTACGGCGCGGCGCTCGTCGCCGTGACGCGCCGTCGGCACCGGGAGCGCGCGAGCGCGGCCTGAGACGTGGGCGGCGCGCAGGGGAGCCGCGTCGCCCGCGACCGGCGCGGCGCGACGCGACGCGCCCGCCGCGGTGCGTCGCGCCGGCTCGAGGGTCGAGACGGCGAGTTCTCCGCACGTTCACGCGCAGTTACCCCATGCACCCATCCGGGAGCGCACACCCTGCGCGGAAGCAGGTGTGATGCCCACAGAGAGACACACCGCAACTTCACGCAACGTGATTACCCTGCGCCCGCGAGGCGCAGGGTCCGCGGGCGCGACGACGCCGGCGGCCCGGGGGGGGAGCCTCATGACCAGTACGACGAAGGCCTCGCTGCGCCTCGCTGCGGCGATCGCGCTCACGGCTGCGGCTGCGCTCGCGCAGGCCGCCACGCTGGAGCCGTTCTTCATCCGGACGTTCGGCTCGACCGCCAACGCCAGCGGCGTGGGCGGGTACGCGACCTACGGCGTGGCCTACGTCGGGGACGAGTGGCTGTCGTATCCGGGCGATCCGGACATGCGCGGCGTCATCGAGTTCCCGCTCACCGCCGCGCGGGCTTCCAGCGCGACGCTCAACCTGTCGGCCGTGAACGTCCAGTACGGCTCGAACTTCGAGGTCGTCGTCGAGGTGTACGAGGCGAACGGCGTGCAGGACTACTTCGCCGACTACCAGGAGCCCCCCGGCGTCGAGGTCGGGCGCTTCCTCCGCGACGACTACGTGGGGATCGGTGTCCCGGTCGCCGTCGACGTGACGCAGGTCTTCAACGGCGCCGTCTGGTCGGGCTGGAGGGCCCTGGGCGTGCGGCTGCGGCAGGCGGACGAGACGGGGGTCGAGCCGCGGGCCGTCTCCTTCCAGGCGGCGTTCCTCGCGGTGACGCCCGAGCAGGGACCCACGGGGCGCGTCGTCGCCTGGGGCCTCGACAGCTACGGGCAGGCGACCGTGCCGCCGGGGCTCACCGCCGTGTCGGTGGCCGCGGGCGCCGAGCACTCCGTCGCGCTGCTCGACGGCGGCACCGTGGTCGCCTGGGGCGCGAGCGACCTCGATCGCGTGGCGGTGCCGCCGGGGCTCGCCGGCGTGACGGCCGTCGCGAGCCAGTACTACCACTCGCTGGCGCTCACCGGCGACGGCGGGGTCGTGGCGTGGGGCTGGAACTACTACGGGCAGACCGACGTGCCGGCCGGCCTCGGCCCCGTGAAGGCGATCGCCGCCGGGGTGGGGCACAGCCTGGCGCTCCTCGCCGACGGGACGGTCGCGGGGTGGGGTGACGCCTCGCAGGGTCAGCTCGAGCCCCCCGCCGAGGCCGTCGATCTGAAGGCCATCGCCGCGGGCTTCTTCCACTCGCTCGGGCTCCGGAACGACGGGACCGTCGTGGCGTGGGGCCGGAACGACTACGGGCAGGCGACGGTTCCGGCGGGCCTCGAGGACGTGGTCGCGATCGCCGCGGGCGGCTACCACAGCCTCGCGCTGAAGGCCGACGGGACGGTGGTCGGCTGGGGTGACGACGCCGGTGGAATGCTCGACGTCCCGAGCGGCCTCGGGCAGGTGGTCGCCATCGCCGCGGGAGCGAGCCACGTCCTCGCCCTGAGGGCGGACGGGACGGTGGTCGCCTGGGGCTACGGCGGGCTCGGCGCGCTCGACGTGCCGGAGGGGCTCGTCGACGTGACCGCGATCTCGGCCGGCTGGGCCCACAACCTCGCCGTCGGCCGGATCGTGCGGACGTTGAGCGTCTCGCTCGCGGGGGGAGGCAGCGGGCGCGTGAGCTCGTCGCCGGCCGGAATCGACTGCGGCACGAGCTGCTCGAGCGCGTTCGACGTGGACACGACGGTGATGCTCACGGCCTCCCCGGCCGACGGGATGGTCTTCGCCGGGTGGACGGGCGCGTGCGCCGGATCGTCCGAGACGTGCGCGGTGA
The DNA here is from genome assembly GCA_963737085.1 of uncultured delta proteobacterium. Classification (GTDB taxonomy): domain Bacteria; phylum Myxococcota; class Myxococcia; order Myxococcales; family Anaeromyxobacteraceae; genus Anaeromyxobacter. The sequence continues at coordinate 35,047 of CAVTRR010000007.1, read as the reverse complement.
CGGTCTCCGCCGCGACGTCGACGACCGCGACGTTCGCGCCGGGCTACGCGATCACCGCGAGCGTCGCAGGCGGCAGCGGCACCATCGCGCCGGCCGGCGTGACGGTCGTGCCGGCGGGGGGGAGCCAGACCTTCTCCATCGCGGCCGCGCCGGGCTACCGCATCAACGACGTCGCCGTGAACGGCGCGTCGGTCGGGACGCCGGCGAGCTACACGCTCGGCGACGTCCGCAGGGACTGCACGATCACGGCCGACTTCGTGCCGATCACGTACACCATCACCGTGACGCAGACGGCCCACGGCCGCATCTCCGGCGCCACCTTCGGCGGGTTCGTCGCGGGGGCGAGCCAGACGTACGGCATCGCGCCCGACGCGGGGTACCGCGTCGCGGACGTGCTCGTGGACGGCGCCTCCGTGGGGGCCGTGCCGAGCACCACGTTCGCCGACATCCGGGGCGATCACACGCTGACCGCGACGTTCGCGGCGAACCCGAGCTACACGGTCCTGGCCTCGGCGGGCCCGAACGGCAGCATCTCGCCGGCGGGCGCGACGACGCTGCTCGGCGGCGTCGACCAGAAGTACGCGATCGTGCCGAGCAGCGGCTACCGGGTGGCCGCGGTGGCCGTGGACGGCGTCGCGGTGGGGCCCGTCACCAGCTACACCTTCGCGGCGGTCTCCGCGGACCACACGATCGGCGCCACGTTCGCGAAGGACGAGTACACGCTCACGGCGAGCCTCGCGGGCGGCAGCGGCACCATCGCGCCGGCCGGCGTGACGGTCGTGCCGGCGGGAGGGAGCCAGACCTTCTCCATCGCGCCCGCGCCGGGCTACCGGATCAACTACGTCGCCGTGAACGGCGCGTCGGTCGGGACGCCGGCGAGCTACACGCTCGGCGACGTCCGCAGGGACTGCACGATCGCGGCCGACTTCGTGCCGATCACGTACACCATCACCGTGACGCAGACGGCCCACGGCCGCATCTCCGGCGCCACCTTCGGCGGGTTCGTCGCGGGGGCGAGCCAGACGTACGGCATCGCGCCCGACGCGGGGTACCGCGTCGCGGACGTGCTCGTGGACGGCGCCTCCGTGGGGGCCGTGCCGAGCACCACGTTCGCCGACATCCGGGGCGATCACACGCTGACGGCGACGTTCGCGCCGTCGCCGTAGCGCGCCGGGCGGGCCGGGCCCGCCTGCGCTATCCTCCGTGCCGTGCTCCGCGGCCTCGCCGTCCTGCTCGTGCTCCAGCTCGCCGGCGAGGCCGTCGTCCGCGCCGCCGGGCTCTCGCTGCCCGGCCCCGTGGTGGGGATGGCGCTCCTGCTCGTCGCCCTGGAGCTGCGCGGCGGCGCGGACGAGGGGCTCGAGACCGTCTCGCGCGGGCTCCTCTCGAACCTGTCGCTGCTCTTCGTCCCCGCCGGCGTGGGGATCATGCTGCACGCGCGCCGCCTCGCCGCGGAGTGGCCGGCGCTGCTCGTCTCGCTCGCGGTGAGCACCGTGGCGACGCTCGCGGTGACCGGGTGGATCGCGGACCGGTTGCCGCGCGGGCGGGGCGAGCGAGGGGAGGCGCCGTGACCGCGCGGCTCGGGGAGATCTGGGTCTACCTCGCGCGGGCGCCGCTGCTCTGGCTCACCCTCACGGTGGTGGCCTACGTCCTCGCCGAGGCGCTCTCCCGCCGCGCCCGGCGGAGCGCGGCGGCGAACCCGGTCCTCATCGCCGTCGCGCTGCTCCTCGGCGTGCTGATCGCGACGGGGACCCCGTACGACGCCTACTTCGAGGGCGCCCAGTTCGTGCACTTCCTGCTCGGCCCGGCGACGGTCGCGCTCGCCGTGCCGCTCCACCGCGAGCTGCGCCGGGCCCGGGCGCGGGCGGTGCCGCTCACGATCGCGCTCGTGGCGGGATCGGTGACGGCCGTGGTGACCGCGGTCGGCGTCGCGTGGCTCATGGGGGGCTCGCGCGCCACGCTCGTCTCGCTCGCGCCCAAGTCCACGACGACGCCGGTGGCGATGGGCATCGCGGAGAAGCTCGGCGGGCTGCCGTCCCTCACCGCCGCCCTCGTCATCCTCACCGGCATCCTCGGGGCGATCGCCGGCCCCGCGGTGCTGCGCCTCGCGCGCGTTCGGGACCCCGTCGCGACCGGGTTCGCCATGGGCGTCGCGTCGCACGGCATCGGCACGGCGCGCGCGTTCCAGCTCGGGGAGCGCCAGGGGGCCTTCTCCGGCCTCGCCATGGGGCTGAACGCCATCGTGACCGCGCTCGTGGTCCCGGCGCTGCTGCGGCTCCTCGGGTGGTGAGGGCGGCTCGGTGCGAGCCCTCCGTCATCGTCAGCGCGGGAGGCCCGCGAGGTCGGACGGCAGCGTCAGGCCGCGCCGGTAGAGCTCGAGCGCCGCCCGCGCCGCCGCGGCGAGCGCCTCGTCGTGCTTCGCGAGGGCCACGTCGAGGACCTTGCGCTCGGTGCGCTCGGCGTCCGCGAACCGCGAGCCCGCCGCGTACGCGACGGCCGCGACCTCGAGGCTCATGGGATCCTCGCCGCCCGCGAGCGTCAGCGCGCGCTCGGCGAGCCTGACCGCCTCGTCCGGCCGGCGCTCCCGCGGGTCGGGGTCGATCGCCATCATCAGCGCCACCCGGTCGAGCGCGGCGGGCCAGTCGGGCGCGAGGCGCAGCGCCTCCTGGAACTCGCGGAGGGCGTCGGTGGAGCGCCCCGTCACCGCGAGCGACAGCCCCAGGTCCTCGTGCAGGTCGGCCGTGAGCGGCGCGAGCCGGACCGCCTCGCGCAGGTGGAGGGCGCCCTGCTCGGCGTCTCCCTCCTCGGCGTACAGCCGCCCGAGCATCGCGTGCGCCGAGCCGGAGAGGGGGTTCGCCGCGAGGGCCCGCGCGAGGTGGTCGCGCGCCCGCTCCCGGCGCCCCTCCAGGCCGGCGATGCGCGCCAGGTTGAGGTGCGCCTCCACGAGCTCCGGCCAGGCGAGGAGCGCCTGCTCGTAGAGCGCGGCCGCCTCCGCGAGCCGCCCCTCGAGGTCGCGCTCCCGCCCCGTCCTGGCGAGCGCCTCGCCCGCGAGCTGGCGCAGCGCGCCCGCCGCGGGCGGCGCCTCGGCGACCGCCGCGCCGAGGAGCGCCGGGCCCCGGGCGTCCCCGCGCGCGAGGAGCGCGAGCCCGTCGAGGAGCGCGCCGGCGGCGCGCCCGGCGGCGACGGTCCGCTCGTCGGCCCCGGTGACGCGCGCGTCCGCCGCGCCGGCCCGGCGGAGCGCCGCGAGCGCCTCGAGGTTCGTGGCGAGCCGGTCGCGGTGGTTCCCGGCGCGTCCGAGCGCGTGGAACTCGAGGACGGGGTGCTCGAGGGAGTTCACCGGCCCCGCCCCGGCCCAGCGCGACAGCGCGGCGCCGTCGGCGAGCAGGAACGCCGCGAGCTCGGCCTCGTCGCGCCAGCCGTGGCGGCGGAGGTGCTCCGAGGCGGGGTCATCGAGCACGCCGCGCGCGCGGGGGAGGTCGAGGACGAGCGGCGCCTGCGTCCCCACGAGGAAGCAGGACTCGGGCCCGAGCAGGAGGTACGCGTGCGGGAAGGCCGCGTCGAACGTCCGCACGATGACCCGCAGGTCCTCGGGCGCGACGTCGAGGGGCACCCACTGGATCATGAGCCCGCCGGGCGCGAGGTGCGCGCGCGCGCTGGCGTAGTAGTCGGCGGAGTAGAACGCGGCGTTCCCCGCGTGGCCCGAGCGCGACTTGCCGTCGGAGACGATGGCGTCCCACCTCGCGGCGCTCCGGCGCAGGAAGTTCACGCCGTCGTCGTTCACCACGCGCAGGCGCGGGTCGGCGAGGACGCCGCCGTTGTGCTCCGCGAACGCGCGGGCCCCCTCGATCACGGAGGGCGACAGCTCCACGCAGTCGACCCGCTCGACGCCGGGGTGGCGCGCGACCTCGCCGACGAGGATCCCGGTCCCGAGCCCGATCGACAGGACGTCCCGCGGCGGGCGCGCCGCGAGCAGGAACGGCGCGTGGGCGAGGAACTGCTGCTTGCGGTCGACCCCGGCCGCGCTCTGGCCGATGGTGATGCCGTCCACGGCCATCACGAGCTGGCGCCCGTCGTCGGCGCGCTGGAAGACGCTCACCGTGGAGACGAGCCCCTCCCGGTAGTAGCGGATCGTGTCGTGGGGGCCGGGGCCCGTGCCCGGCAGCGGCGCGGGCCGCCACAGGGCGAGGAGCGTCGCGCACGTCCAGAGCAGGGCGGAGACCGGCAGGGCGCGGAGGATCACCCGCCGGTCGAGCCACCGCTCGCGCGCGGGCAGCAGCGCGCAGGCGGCCGCGGCGAGGTTCGCGAGCACCAGCATCGCGATCCCGCGCTGCATCCCGAACCGGGGGAGGAGGACGAACCCGCCGGCGATCGCCCCCAGGATGTTCCCGGCCGTGTTCGCGCCGTACACCTGGCCGAGCCCGGCGGCGAGCGTGTCGAGGTCGCGGACCCGGATCCGCGCCGCGAGCGGGAACGTCGCGCCGACGAGCGTGGTGGGCACGAGCATGACGAGGAAGCTCACCGCGAGCTGCCCCGCGATCGCGCCGACGCCCCCCGCCTCGAGCGAGGCGAACCAGGAGGACGCGTTCGCGAGGACGGCGCGGACGAGGGGGATCGTGGCGAGCGTCGTCGCCGCGATGGCGACCTCCAGCCAGCCGAAGGCGCGCCGCGGGTCGCGGAGCCGGTCCACCGCGCGCCGGGCGAGCCAGCTCCCGAGCGCGATGCCGACGAGGAACGTCGAGAGCATCGTCACGAAGGCGTACGTGGACGTGCCCAGCACGAGGACGAGCATCCGCGCCCAGATGACCTCGAGCGACAGGGACGCGAACCCGGAGAGCGCCATCGCGGCGAGGAGCCAGGCGTCGCGCGGTCCGGCGGCCGTGACGACGGCGGCGGGGACGGGCGCTGGCGCCGGCGGTGCCTCCGCGGGCCGCGGGGCGCCCCGCGACAGGAGCAGGGCGGCGGCGCCCACCGCGACGTTCGCGCCCACGGCGAGCCACAGCGTGGGGTGGACGCCGACCGCGCGGATGAGCACGAACCCGGCCGCGGCGCTGCCCGCGACGGCGCCGGCCGTGTTGAGCGCGTAGAGCGAGCCCACCCGGTGGCCGAGGCTGCCGAGCCGGTCGACGAGCGCCCGCGTCATCGCGGGGAGCGTCGCGCCCATGAGGAACGTCGGCGGCAGCACGACCGCCGAGGCGAGCAGCACGCGCAGCGCGATGAGGGCGAGGGAGTCGGGCGCGAGCCGGGAGGCCGCCCACGCGTGGGCGGGCTCGATCGCGCCCACGAGCCACGCGCCGGCGAGCGCCGTCGCCGCGACGCCGAGCTCGAGGAGCCCGTAGAGGCGCAGCGGCCGCGGGTGGCGGTCCGCGAGCCGCCCGAGCAGCGAGCTCCCGAGGGCGAGGCCGCCGAGGTAGGTCGCGAGCACCGCGGCGATGGCGTGCGCGGAGATCCCGAACACCTGGTTGAGCAGCCGCGACCAGACGACCTGGTACACGAGCCCGGCGGCGCCGGAGACGAAGAAGACGGAGCAGGCGGCGAGCTGGAGGCGGCGGGTCACGGCGCGCGACCGTACAGTGCCGGCGCGAGGTGCGTCAATCCGCCACGGGGAGGCGGCTAAGCCCCCGGAATGGCGCGACTCTCCGGTTCATGGCATCTTCGGCGGCCGATGGAGCCCGCCCCAGCGTTGCCCCCGCCCGCGGCCGTCGAGCCGGCCCCCCGGAGCCCCCGCCGAATCTCTCTGGCCCGCGCTCCGCGCGGCGCTGCCGGTCCTCCTCGTCGCCGGGGTCATGGCCGTGCGCAACCCGACGGCCCTCTTCCGCGCCGAGTTCTGGGCCGAGGACGCCACCGAGTTCTTCTTCGGATCCGTGTCGCTCGGCGCCAGGAGCCTCGTCGTCCCGGTCTACGGCTACCACTTCCTCCTCGAGCGGGCGGTGGCCTGGGGGGCGACGTTCCTGCCGGTGTTCTACGCGCCGTACGTCTACGCGTGGTTCTCCCTCGCCGCCGCCGCGGCCGCGCTCGCCTACCTCGCGAGGGACGGGTTCTCCTGGATCGCGCCACGGCGGTGGCAGCGCGTCCTCCTCGCCATGCTCCTCGCCGTGGGCCCGGGGACGGCGGACGTGGCGCTCAACCTCGCGAACCTTCCGAGCCCCCTCGCGCTGCTCGGCTTCCTGCTCCTCGTGGAGCGCCCGTTCCGGATGCCCTGGCCGAAGCTCGTGGCGTTCGCGGTGATCGCGGCGTCGGCCGGCCAGGCCCTGATCTGGCTCCCCGCGCGGCCCTCATCGCGTGGCTCGCCCGCTCGCGCGGCCACGCCGCCGCGGCGGCGATGCTCGCGGGGATGGGGTGCCTCAACACGGCGGCGCGGGACGCGTCGAGCGCCGCCGGCATCCTGGATTTCGGCGGGATCGCGCAGCTGCCGTCCATCCTCGTCGAGAACGGCTTCGCGCGACTCCTCGCGTTGCCGTTCCTCGGCGCGGGCCCCGCGGGCGCGCTCCAGCTCGCACCCGCGGCGGCTACCGGACCGTGCTGGCGTCAGGCCTCGAGGGCTTCGCGTGGCTCGCGGTGCGCGAGGCGGCCGCCGACCGGGACGGGGTGGCGGTCCTCGTGCTCGGCTACGCCGGCACCGTCGGCCTGCTGGGGCTCGTCGCAATCGCCCGCGCGTACAACGTGCTGCTGCTCCTGCGCGACTCGGGCACCCTGCTGCCGCACGTCCGCTACTCCTTCCTGCCGGCCGCGCTCGCCACCTTCATCTGGGCGAGCTGGCTCCTCCGGCCGCGCGCCGGGCGCCCGTGGCGCGCCGCCCTGCGGTACGGCGCGGCGACGATCCTCGCGCTGCACCTCGCGGCCGCGTTCCCGGCGCGGTACGACCGGCCCGACCGGGCCTGGCGCGCTCGCTCGGAGCGGGTCCAGTGGCTGCTCGACTACCACCGCGAGACGGGGCGGCAGGTGGTCATCACCATGGCCGACCTGCCCGTCCACCCGGTGCAATGGATGCCCGAGAACGGGCGGACCGCCGTCGTCATCCCCGGCGACTGACCCCGGCCGCGCCCGAGGTCAGGCGGCGGCGCGACGGCCCGTGCCGACGAGCGCGAGCCGGAAGGGCGTCTTCGCGACCGCCACCCCCGAGAGCCCCGCCGCCCGGAGCGCGCGCGCGCGGCGATCCTCCGAGAAGCGCGAGGGGTGGATGTCCCGGCGCGAGTACCCGGACAGCCGCCCGATGAGCTCCAGGATCGTGGACTCGAGGAGCGGGAGCACGGGATCGCCGTAGTTCGGCGTGCTGAGCCAGAGCCGGCCGCCCGGCGCGAGCCGGCCGGCGAGGGTCGCGAGGTAGGGCTCGGCGTCGGGGACGTGCTCGATGACCTCCTTGCCGTAGATCCCGTCGAAGCGCCCGAGCGGCAGGAGGTCGGAGGGCTCGCCTCGACCACGAGGCGAGCGCTCGATCCTCGGGTCGCGCGAGCCCGCGCAGGTGGTCCACGACGCGGGGGTCGATGTCCAGCGACGGTGAGCCGGACGGCGGCCGGCACGAGCGGGAGCTCGTCAGGTAGCCCGCCGCCGATCACCAGCGACGCGGGGCGCCGTCGGCGCCGACGGCGACCTCGGCGAGGAAGCGCGCCAGGCTCCGCTCGAGGGCGCGGTGGTAGATCGACCACGGGAACCGCGCGGCCCGCGGGTGGTTGACGAAGTAGTCGGAGCTCATGGAACCTCGGCCGCGCGCGCCACGAGCACGAGCTCGTACGCGGCCTCGGTCCTCCGCGTCCGACGATGGGCGAGGCCATCGCGCGGCGGACCCTGCGAGACGAACGGGGCGAGCAGCGGCCCGGCAGGTCGCATGAGCCGGTTCGGTGGCCGCCGGTGACGCTCGTCACGAGGACGCGAGGATGGCCGGCCGCAGGAAGAGCCGGAAGAGGGACTCGGAGCGCGCCCCCGAGGCCGTGCACGGCCTCGACGCCGACCGTTCGCCGCGAGGAGCGAGGCCCAGACGCCGGTGGTGGTAGACGTGCCAGTGCTGGAAGAAGCCGTTCAGCGCGCCGGCGAAGGCCATCGCGAGCCGCGGGAAGCGCCGCATCAGCAGGCGCTGCCCGTGGCCCTGGATGGCCCAGGTCGGGGTGGGCACGAACATGACGAGGCGCCCGCCCGGCGCCGCGGCCCGGCGCAGGTTCCGCAGGGCACCGTCGATGTCCGGCACGTGCTCGAGCGAGCAGTTCCCGATGATGCTCGCGAACCGGGCGCCCTCGAACGGGAGCTGCCGCGACACGTCCGCCCGCTCGACGCGGTCGAGCACCGCGCGCGCCTGGTCGAGCTCCCGCGCCGAGACGTCCACGCCGTGGATCTCCCGGCCGCGGCGGTCGAGGAACGTCCACAGAAGCCGTCCCCGCACCCGACGTCGAGGATCGGCCCCTCGAGGCCGCCGTAGGTCGCCTCGATCCAGCGGAGCGCGACGAGCCGGTTCAGCTCGCGCAGGCAGAGCGCGAGCGGCGCGTGGCGAGGTAGCCCGGGATGCTTCGGTCGAGGAACTCCTGGTCGGCGGCGTCCGTCATCTCGTGGGCATCGGCGGCGAGTGGCGACGGCAGAGCAGGGGAATCGAATTCTCCCCACCATGCCGGACGATGCCGTGTGTAGCGCGGATCGGGGCGCCGGCGCTACGGCTCGAGCGGCGCGAGCCCCCACGCTTCGGGCGTGACGCCCGGCTCGCTCCGCTCGATCACCCAGACGGTCGACTCGTACGGCGTCCGGTGCGCGGCGAAGCGCCCCCGCGCCGGGTAGACGGTCCCCGACTTGACGATGGCCGGGAGAGCGAGCGCGCCCAGCGGGTCGAGCGTGTTCGCGTCGTAGGTCCTCAGCTGGACGTCGAGCGGCGTCGCCGAGAGGCCGGTGGCCGGGATGGCCGCGATGCGTGCGGCGGCGGCCGACGAGCTCGCGTGCACCACGAGGTGCTTCGGGTCTCCCACGGCGGGATTCCCGAGCTCGCCCGCGAGCGGGATGGCCCCGCCGACCACGTCGGCGCCGTAGACCGTCCCCTCGGGCGTGACGAAGCGCGCGCCGCCGTCCATGAACCAGAACCTCCGCGGCGCGCCGGAGATCGTGGCGGTGGTCGTGAGCGTCGCGGGCCCGCTCGTGACGTCGTAGATCCGGACCAGGCCGGAGGACGCGTCGACGACGTAGAGCGAGCTCGTCCCCGGACGCAGCGCGACCGCGCCGTCGAACCCCTCGAGCGGACCGGCGGCCGCCGTGACCGCGCAGCCGCCCCCCGCGCTCACGTCCACCGAGAGGAGGTCCTTGCCGCCGTTCGCGGTCGCGGCGGGGACCACGTACGCGAACCGGGCGGTTCGGGTCGCGTTCTTGGGGCCGACGGTGATGGCCGGGCCGATGGCGACGCCGCCCGCGTCGTACGTGCGGACCGTGCCGCTCGAGTCCGTCCACTGCGGCAGCGGGCACTCCGTATAGGTCGTCCCGATGAACGCGCCGACCTTGCCGCTCATCCCCACCGCGGGGCCGTCCCCGGTGGATCCGAGCGCGAGGGCCGGCCCGGACAGCGCGGTGAGCTTCGTCTCGGCGGTGCCCGGGACGACGAAGAACCTCCAGAGCTCGTTCGCGGGGGAGCTCGAGGCCATGTAGATCGTGCTGCAGAAGTCGTTGCACACGGCCTCGACCACGTCGTGGGCGAGCTTCAGCACGCGCGGGTGGACGACCGTCTCCCGCGAGACCGTGGTGGTGACGAAGCCGTCGGAGACGTCGAAGTACACGGTGTACGTGCCCGCCACGTCCGGGACGTAGGAGGTCGTGGTGCCCGTGGTCGCGGAGAGGGTCGCGGCGGACGCCGCGGGGGTGACGAGGCGCCACGCGCGCGTGAGGGTGTCGTTGTTCCGGTCCTGGCTCCACGAGGTCACGTCCACGCGCTCGGGCGCGTTGACGGCGGCCACCGCGGTGACCGTCACCTCCGGCGCGGCGTTGACCGCCGTGAGCACGACGGAGTCGGAGGCGGTCAGCTTCCCGTCGCTCGCGGTGACCGTCACGGTGTAGACGCCGACGACGTCGGGGCGCAAGGTGCGCTCGTCGTACCACCCGTTGAACTCGAGCACCGCGGCGCTCCCCGCCGGGCGCTCGAGCGAGAACGAGATGGTGTTGATCGTGTCGTTGTCCGGATCGTACGTCCCCACCGAGCTCACGGTCACGATGGTGTTGCGCATGACCTCGCGGTCCGCGCCGGCGACCACCACGGGTGCCCGGTTCGGGGCGGTGATGGTGATGCTGTCGCTCGAGTAGAGCAGGCCGTCCCAGACCTGCAGCGTCGCGACGTAGGTGCCCTCCACGTCGGTCTGGAACGACGTCCTCGCCGCGTCCGGCGAGAAGATGGAGGCCCAGCTGCCGGCCGGGCGCTGCAGGGTCCACGAGTAGTAGATGCGATCGCCGTCCGGGTCGAAGGAGCCGGTGCCGTCGAGCGTCACGGTCGTCAACCTGAAGGCCTGGGCGTCGGGGCCGGCGGAGGCCACCGGCGCGCGGTTCGGTCCGCAGGTGTCGTCCGCGCGGCAGCTGCCGGCGCAGCACTGGCTCGAGTACGTGCACGCGCTCCCGTTCGCCCGGCAACCCGGGGCCGCGCAGATCGCGTCGAGGCACGTGAGCGGCGGGGCGCAGTCCGCGGTGGTGCCGCAGGCCCCGCCCGTCAGGCTCGTCGCGCACGTTCCCGCCGGGCACGAGCCGGTGCAGCACTCCGAGGGCGCCGAGCACGCCGCGGACGCGGGCGTGCACGCCGGAGGCGGAGGCGTCGTCGAGTTCGAGGAACCGCCTGAGCAGGCGGCGAGCATGAGGGCGAGGACGAGCGGTGCGCGGCGCATTGGGTTCCCTCCCGCCGGGCAACATACACCAAGGGTGACGTCGGCCCGACGCGCGTGCGCGGCGGCGGGTGGGACGCGGTGCGCCGGTGACGCACAGGAGCCTGCCGCCCTCCGCGGCGCTGCGCGGGCACGGGCAGGGAGAGAACGGCAGAGCAGGGGAATCGAACCCCCCAACAGCGCCTCTCAGCACCATCCACCGGTTTTGAAGACCGGGCCCGGCACCAGCCTGGGAAGCTCTGCCGCCGTCCGGTGTACGTGGCGACCGACCCACCGTCAAGCGACGGCGGGGCGGACCTGGGGCGCTACCTCGAGGCCCGGGACGCCTTCGAGGGCCGGTCGCCCGCGACCGGGGCGGCGTGCTCGTCGCCCCACGGCGAGATGCGCGACACGGCGGCCCGCTCGTGCGGCATGGCGGCGCGCGGCGAGCGGAAGTACTGCATGGGCGAGTAGAAGACGAAGTTCGACACCCGGCTCGTGTACACGCAGGCGTAGACCTCGATCTGCTCGCCGAAGCGGGAGTTCTCGTTTCCCTCCTTGAAGGTGAGCCCCCAGTACGGGTTGAGCCCCGCCTCCACGGCCACCTCGAGCTCGTGCACCCGCGCGTCGGCCTCGCGGCAGGCGCGCCGGAGCTGGTCGAGCTCCTGCTTCTGGCGGCGCCGCTCGGCGTCGAGCCGCTCGCGCTCGCGCGCGTCCGGCGCGTCGCGGTCGAGGCGGCGGTCGAGGGCGTTCAGGCCGGAGCGGTGCACCGAGATCTCGTCCTCGACGCGGACGCGCAGCTCCTCCAGCCGGGCGAGCTCGGCGAGGGCGTCGTGGTTGCGCTCGAGCCAGGCGAGCTCGCGCTCCAGCTCCTCGACCACCATGCAGGTGCGCCAGAGCGAGCTCTTCTTCGAGCGGAGGATGTCGCCGTAGATGTGGTCGCCGACGTAGAGGATGCGGTCGCCCGAGATGCCGAGCAGCTTCTCCACCGTGACGAGGTTCCCGCCCTCGTAGGTGCGGCCGCGCTCGAGGACGGTCGCCTCGCCGAGCGGCGCGCCGTCCGGCCCGAGCGCGAGCACGGGCCGCCGCTCGGAGAAGAACGCCGGCTTGGCCGCGCCGGTCACCACGGCGTCGAAGTAGTTCCGCCAGCTCGGGTACTCCGGGAGCATGCCGTCGAGCACGAACGACATGACGGCGTCGGTGTAGTCCCAGAGCGAGTTCGTGAGGAGGAAGAGCTTCTTGCCGCCGGAGCGGAGCTTGTGCAGCGCCGGACCGAGCTCGGGGTCCTTCACCACGTAGCGGCCGAGGTCCTTGCGCACCTCGGCCTTGAGCGAGCCGTCGCGGTGGACCGTGTCGATCGACTCGCGGATGTCGTCGAAGAGCTTGCCGTAGTCCACCTGCGCGCCGCCGCCCTCGAGCTTCTCGATGATCTCGGCGAAGAGGCAGGCCTCGGGCAGCGCGAAGAGCGTGTCGATCCAGGCGAAGCGCGGGGAGGAGAGGTGCACCTTCTCGTTGCGGTAGAGGCGGCGGATCTCGTCGTCCGGCACCGGGCGCCGCCCGTGGTAGCAGCGCCCCACGTGGTTGTGGCGGTCCATCTTGAAGATGTTGCCGTGCTGCTTGTCCACCACGAGGCCGCGGATCACGAACTCGGGATCGTAGCGGAGCGCGGCCACCTCCGCGGGGTAGCCGAGCGCGGAGATCATCCGGTCGAGCGTCATCCGGAACGCGAGCGTCTCCAGGCGCCGCAGGTGGTACATCGCCAGCGTGTAGTCCATGTCGAAGCCGACGGCCTCGACCTTGTCCATGCGCAGGTTCCGGTTGACGAAGATCTGGCGGGTGCGCGGCACCTCGCGGTGGGGCGCGTGCGGCGAGGCGAGGAGCGAGACGACGGCCGGCGCGTCGTAGGCGCGGGGGGTGGCGGGGTCGGAGGGGGAGGGTGCGCGGACCGGAGGGCCTTGGGGCGTGTCCATCGCCGTCGGTGATAACCCACGCCGCCGGGACGCTCAACGGCCGCGCGCGCCGGGAAGTTGACCCGCGTCCGTGGCGTGGCACCCTCGACCCGCCTTGGTCACGAAGCGCCGCCCCACGCTCGCCGGCCTCGCCGCGCGCCTCGCGTCGCTCGAGGAGCGCGTCGCGCGGCTGGAGAGCGGCCGCGCGCCGCCGGGCGACGGCCGCGCGAGCGCCGTGAAGCGCGCCGCGGGGGTGAAGCGCTGCCCCGGGTGCGGGCTCCCGCTGCGCCGCCGCGCGGGCCGCTGCGCGGCGTGCGGACGCCCCGTCGCGTCGCTCTGACGGCGAGCGCGCCACCCCGGGCCCGCCGAGGACGGGCGGGCGCTACTCGTCGACGACGATCCGCGACGCGGGCACGCCGAGCGCGCGCGCGATGGCGACCACCGTGGTGTACGGAGGGTTGCGGCCGCCGCGCTCGATGAGGCTCACGTACGCCACCGAGAGGTCGAGTGACTCGGCGAGGGCCTCCTGGGTCAGCCCCTGGCTGCGGCGGTGCTCGCGAACCCGCTCGCCGAGGCGCCTGAGGTCGTCGCGCCGCGGGTCGCGCTGGGTCCTGGTCTTGTTGGGCATCTTCGGTGGCGTTCCTTGCAGTGTCGGAGAGCGGGGTTTGACGCCCTGCGAATTCGTTTAAGGCGTCGGCCGGATGCGATCCACCGACTCTGTGTTCGTGGTGCGCAGCGTCGAACCCTCCGGCAGGGGCGGAACATTCCGGACGCGGGCGCCCCTCCCGGTCCGTCCGCCGGAGCCACCCGCGTTCGTGGACGGGCGACCGGGCGGGGGCTATCTTCCGGCGGCCCATGAAGAGTCCTCGCCCGCACCCCGCCGTCATCGACCTCGAGCGCGTGCGGGCGCACACGCTGCCGAACGGGCTGCGCGTCCGCCTCCTCCGCGACGCCGCCGCGCCGACGCTGAGCTACTACACGTTCTTTCAGGTCGGCTCCCGCAACGAGCGGCTCGGCACGACGGGGATCAGCCACCTCTTCGAGCACATGATGTTCAACGGCGCGGCGAAGTACGGCCCGAAGGAGTTCGACCGGGTCCTCGAGGCCCGGGGCGGCCACTCGAACGCCTACACCTCGAACGACGTCACCGCGTACTACGAGGACTTCGCCTCCGACGCCCTCGAGACCGTCGTCGACCTCGAGTCCGACCGGATGCGCTCCCTGCTGCTCACCGCCGAGTCCCTCGAGCAGGAGCGCGAGGTCGTGAAGGAGGAGCGCCGGCTCCGCACGGAGAACTCGATCTTCGGCCTCATGGAGGAGCAGCTCGAGGCGCTCGTCTTCCTCGCCCACCCGTACCGCTGGCCGGTCATCGGATGGATGGACGACATCGAGCGGATCACCCGCGAGGACTGCGAGGCCTTCTTCCGCACCTACTACGCGCCCGGCAACGCCGCGGTGTACGCGGTGGGGGACCTCGACCCGGACCACGCCCTCGCGCTCGTCGAGCGGCACTACGGGTCCATCCCCGCCGGCCCTCGCCCGGCTCCCGTGCCGCTCGGGGAGCCGCCGCAGCGCGGGGAGCGGCGCGCCGTCGTCCGCTACCCGGCCCAGGCCCCGGCGCTGCTCGCCGGCTGGCGCGGACCGCCCGCGCGGAGCCCGGACTCCTCGGCGCTCGACGTCCTCCAGGTCTGCCTCGCCGTCGGGGAGGCGTCGCGCCTGCGCCGGCGCCTCGTGCAGCAGGAGGAGCTCGCGGTCTCCATCTCGATCTCCTGGGGCTGGAGGATCGACCCCGGCGTCTTCCTGGCGTTCGCCGAGCTCGCGCCGCGCGTCCGGCCGGAGCGCGCCGAGGCGATCCTCTGGGAGGAGCTCGACCGCGTCGCGACGAAGGGCGTGTCGGCCGCCGAGGTGCGCCGGGCGCAGGCCCTGCTGCGCAGCTCGGTGCTGCACGAGCTCGCCACCCACCACGGCGTCGCCCACGCCCTCGGCCAGGCCGAGGCGCTCATCGGCGACTGGCGCGAGGCGGCGCGCGCGCTCCAGCACTACGCCGCGGTGGGGCCGCGCGACGTCCGCCGGGTGGCCGCCGAGTACCTCGACCCCTCGCGGCGCTGCGTCGTCGTGCTCGAGCCCGAGGTGCGCCGGTGAGCCCCCGCGCGGATCGCATTCCGCTCCCGCCCATCCGGCGGGAGACGCTCCCGAACGGCCTGCGCGTGGTCGTCGCCCAGCGCCCCGGGGTCCCGCTCGCCGCCGCCCGGCTGGTGCTGCGGGGCGGGGCGTCGCTCGACCCGCCCGGCCGCTCGGGCCTCGCGCACCTCGTGGCGCTCACGTCGCGGCGCGGGACGCGCCGGCGCACCGGGCCGGAGATCGACCTCGCGGTCGAGTCGCTCGGGGCGGAGCTCGGCGCCGGCGTGGACGAGGACGCGACCTACTTCGGCCTCTCCGCGCCCGCCGAGGAGCTGCCGCGCTGCCTCGAGCTGCTCGCCGACGTGGCCACGGCGCCCGCCTTCCCGGCGGCCGAGGTGCAGCGGCTCCGGCGGCGCGAGATCGCCTCCCTCGCCCACGACCTCGACGAGCCCGCGGTGGTCGCGGACCGCGCCATGCTGCAGGCGACCTACGGGGACCACCCGTACGGCCACCCGCCGGAGGGCAGGGTGCGGGAGCTCGGGGCGATCCGGCGGGCCGACGTCACCGCCTTCCACGCCCGGCGCTACCGCCCCTCGGTGGGGATCCTCGTCCTCGTGGGCAGCGTCGACGCCGGCGAGGCGCTCGCCCTCGTGCGCCGCCGCTTCGGCGGCTGGCGCGCGCCCGACGGCGTCCTCGAGCCGCTCGCGCCGACCACGCCGCCTCGCACCGCGGTGCTCGTCGTGGACAAGCCGGACGTGACCCAGGCGCAGGTGCGCATCGCCTCGGCGGGCTTCCCCCGCAAGAGCCCGGACTACTTCCCCGGCATGGTGGCGAGCGCGCTGCTCGGCGGCGGGTTCACCTCCCGCCTCGTCGAGGCGATCCGCGTGAACCGCGGCCTCTCCTACGGCGTCCGCAGCCGCTTCGCCACGAGCGCCGTGGGCGGCCTCTTCTTCGTCTCGAGCTTCACGAAGGTCGAGACCACCGCCGAGCTCGTCCAGGTGACGCTCGACGAGACCGCCCGGTTCTGCGAGGAGGGGCCGCGCCCGGAGGAGCTCGAGCGGACGCGCAGCTACCTCTGCGGCCTGTTCCCGCTCTCGCTCGAGACGCACGACCAGGTCGCCGAGAAGCTCGCCGACCTCGCCCTCTACGACCTGCCGGACGAGGAGATCGCCGCCTTCCGCGAGCGCGTCGTGGCGGTCTCGCCCGAGCAGGCGCGCGACGCCGGGCGCCGCTACTTCCCGCTCGACCGCCGGGTGGTCGTGGCGGTCGGACCTGCGCGCGCCATCGCGCGGTCGCTCGAGCGGTTCGGGCCCGTGACCGTCGTCCCCGCGAGGAAGCTCGCGTGATCCCGCCTCCGGCGCCGGGGGAGGGGGCGCCGATCCGCGTGCTGCTCGAGGACCGCCACCTCCTCGCGGTCGACAAGCCGGCGGGCCGGCTCGTCATCCCGGGGCGGGGCACCGAGGAGCTGAGCCTGCGCGAGGAGCTCGAGGCGATCCACGGGCGGCTCTGGGTGGTGCACCGGCTCGACCGGGGGACGAGCGGCGTGCTCGTCTTCGCGCGCACGGCCGAGGCGCACCGGACGCTGAACCTCGGCTTCGACCGCGGCGAGCCCGCGAAGCGCTACCTCGCCCTCGTCCGCGGCGCGCCCCCGCCCGAGCGGCGCATCGACCTCGCGCTCGCGCCCGCCCGGCGCGGGCGGATGCGCCCGGCGCGCCCCGGCGATCCCCGCGGGAAGGCGTCCGCGACGCTCGTGCGTCTCCTCGAGACCTTCCCCGCGCGGCCCTGGACGGGGGGGCCGCTCGCCCTCGTGGAGGCGCTGCCGGAGACCGGGCGCACCCACCAGATCCGCGTCCACCTGGCCGCCGCCGGGTTCCCCCTCGCGCTCGACCCGGACTACGCCGACGACGCGCCGCTCGTCGGCCCGGACGGGCGGACGCTCCTCGCGCGGACCCCGCTCCACGCCGCGCGGCTCGAGCTGCGCCACCCCGCGGGCGGCGCGCCCCTCGTCCTCGAGGCGCCGCTGCCGGCGGATCTCGCCGCGGCGCTCGAGGCGCTGCGGGCGCTGGCCTAGCGGCTCGCCTACTCCTGCCCGGAGGGCACGGCCGCCGAGGCGGGCACGACCTCGCCGGCGGGCGGCCCCTCGATCTCGGCGGCGACCGCCTCGACGAGCGGGACGTCGGCGAAGTGCTGCCGGGCGAGGGCCAGGATCTGCTTCGCCTCCTCCTCGCGGCCGTTCCGCTTGAGCCAGCGGGCCTTCTCGGCGAGCTTCGCGACGGAGACCTCCTTCTCGCCGGTGGCGAGCCGCTCGGAGAGCACCCACGCGTTCGGGCCGGAGGAGACGTTCACCTCGCTGAACGGCGCCCGGGCCTTCACGACGAGGAGGAGCGTGCCGGCCTCGAGCTTGCGCCGCGCGTTCGCGGCGAGGAGGTCGGGCCGGTCGAAGACGTCGGCGGGGACGAGCACCGTCGCCTCGGCGACCTCGTCGCCCTCGAGCAGGGCGGCGCGCCGCAGCCACCCCTCGCGGTCGTCCGACGACCGGACGCGCGCCCAGTCCTCGCGGACCTCGAGGAGCGCGACCTTCTCGCCTCGCTGCAGGACGGCGAGCGTGTTCGAGACGTCCTTGCCGGAGGGGCCCTTCACCCGCGGGGCGTCGAGCGGCTCGCGCCGGAGCGTCGTCGCCGAGGAGACGTGGGCCGCGCCGGCGAGCGGGGCGGCCGCCGCCTGGGGGGCGGCGCCGTCGGCGCCGGCCGGGGCGGGGGAGGAGCTCTTGCCGCAGGCGGCGAGGGAGACGGCGAGCGCGGCGGCGAGACGGGCGATGCGGGTCATCGGGTGGTGGGCCTCCGGCCGGAACCGTACCGGAAGCTCCGGCCGGGGCCAAGTCGGACGCCCGCCGGGCCGCGCGTCAGCCGCGGGCGTGCACGAGCAGCTTCACGTCGGAGCGGAAGGTGACCTCGATCTTCCCGCCGTCCCGCAGCGCGGAGACGAAGCCGCGGCCGAAGATCGGGTGGTCGAGGACGTCGTCCACGGCGAACGTGCGCTTCGGCGAGTACGCCTGGGCCGCGGTGCCGTTCCGCTTCGCGAGCAGCTCCTCGAACCCGATCGCGACGGCCTTCTCGCGGGCCGGGGCCGCCGCGCGCGCGGCCGCCGAGCGGCCGGGGGTCGCGCCGGCCGTGCCGCGATAGCGGTGGACCGCGTGGCAGGTGTTGCACTCCACCTTCACGGGCCTGCCGGCCACCACCGCGTGGACCGTATGGGCCAGCGTGAGCTGGCACTTCGTGCAGAGCGCATCGACCTCGCCGCCGACCTTGAGCATGGGGGCGCGCAGTATAGCGGCGACGCTCGCGGGCCGCACTCCCTCGCGAAATCCGGCGGCGCGAAACGGGCGTCCCGCCCGCCCCCGTGCGAGAATGCGCGCGCCATGCGACGCGTGTGGGCCGCCTTCGAGGACTTCGGCCGGATGATCCTCTTCTCGGTCGAGGCCGTCGCCTGGGCCTTCCGGCCCCCGTTCCGTCCGGACCTCATCGTGGCGCAGATGGCCTTCATCGGCGTCGGCTCCGCGTTCATCGTGGGGGCGACGGGGCTCGCGGCGGGCATGGTCTTCGCGCTGCAGATGAACTACGCGCTGAAGCAGTTCGCCGCCGAGGGCTTCGTCGGGGGCTCGGTCGCCTTCTCGCTCGCCCGCGAGCTCGCGCCCATCTTCACGGCGCTCATGGTCACCGGCCGCGCCGGCTCGGCCATCTCCACCGAGCTCGGCACGATGCGGGTGACCGAGCAGATCGACGCCATGGAGTCCATGGCGGTGAACCCGATCCAGTACCTCGTCGTGCCGCGGATCATCGCGGCGGTGCTCATGTTCCCGGTGCTCACGATGGTCTTCAACGTCATCGGCTACGGGGGCGGGTTCATGATGGGCGTCTACGTCGCCCGCATCCCCATCGGCCCCTTCGTCCAGCACACCCGCGAGTTCATGGATCCGGGCGACATCATGCACGGGCTCGTCAAGGCGGTGATCTTCGGGCTCATCGTCTCCGTCATCACCACGTGGCGCGGGTACGCCGCCACGGGCGGCGCGAAGGGCGTGGGCGAGGGGACGACGCGCGGCGTGGTGTCGAGCTCGATCGCGGTGCTGCTCGCCGACTACGTCATCACGTTCATCTCGGTGGGGACCTGACCGTGATCGAGGTGACCGATCTCTGGAAGTCGTTCGGCGACAACCACGTGCTGAAGGGGATCACCCTCAGCATCCCGAAGGGCACGACCTTCGTCGTCCTCGGCGGCTCGGGGTCGGGCAAGACCGTGCTCATGAAGCACGTCATCGGGCTCCTCAAGCCGGACCGCGGGACGGTCCGGGTGGCCGGCCACGAGATCTCCTCCCTCGAGGGGAAGCCGCTCAACGAGGCCCGGCAGGTCTTCGGCATGGTCTTCCAGGGCGCCGCGCTCTTCGACTCCATGACGGTGTACGAGAACGTCGCCTTCCCGCTCACCGAGAAGCGCTGGCGGGAGCGCCCGCGCCCCGACGAGATCCGGTCGCGCGTCGTGGAGAAGCTCAAGGTGGTGGACCTCGGCGAGGAGGTCCTCCAGCGCTTCCCGTCGGAGCTGTCGGGCGGCATGCGCAAGCGGGTGGCCCTCGCGCGGGCCCTCGTCTCGGACCCCCAGGTCGTGCTCTACGACGAGCCGACGACCGGCCTCGATCCCATCACCACCGACTACGTCGACGGGATGATCCTGAACGCGAAGCGGAAGCTCGGCATCACGAGCATGGTCATCTCCCACGACATCGCGAGCGCCTTCAAGGTGGCCGACCGGCTGGCCGTGCTCTACGATGGCCACCTGGCCGCGGAGGGGACGCCGGAGGAGGTCCGGCAAAGCCCCGATCCGTTCGTGCAACGCTTCCTCTCCCTCTGGTTCGCCAAGCAGTGACCTGCCCCGGACGCCACCCTTGAAGCCCGCCTGGAACAGAGCGCTCGCCGTCGGCGTGCTCGGCGCCGTCACGCTCGCGGCGTTCGTCCTCGCCCTCACGTTCTTCCGCAAGGGGGGCTACTCGGAGAAGGACAGCTACCTCGTCCACGCCGACTTCTCCGACGCGACCGGCCTCACCTGGAAGAGCCGCGTCCAGATCGCCGGCATCCAGATAGGCGAGGTGGTGGACATCGCGCTCCTCGGGGCGAAGGCCCGCCTCGACATCCGCATCAAGCGCGGGGTCGAGCTGCACACCGACGCGTGCCTCACGAAGACCTTCCCGTCCGCGCTGCTCCCCGACGCGCTCCTCGAGGTGGTCCCCGGCTCGCCGCAGAAGCCGCTCCTCGAGTCGCTGCCGGAGGACCAGCGGATCATCACCTGCGTCCGCGAGGCGACGAGCGTGCAGCAGCTGCTCGACTCGCTCGCCAAGATCGCCGCCGACGTCCAGCTCGTCACGAACGACCTCGCCCAGACCGTGGCCGGCGACAAGGGGCTGCGCGAGATCGTGGAGAACCTCGCCTCCGCCACCAAGCGGATCGACGACGCCATCGCCGAGAACGAGCAGAACCTCGCCGACATCCTCGCGAACACCCGCGACTTCACCGCCGACCTCCGCGAGATCTCCGGGCGCGACAAGGACAAGATCGGCCGCATCGCCACGAACCTCGAGCAGCTCACGCAGAAGCTCAACGTGATGGCGACGAGCCTGCAGGAGATCATCGACCCCGGCTCCGCCGCGCCCGGCGCCACCGCCACCCCGTCCGGCGGCGAGGTGCCCCCCGGCGTGAGCGACGCCCTCGCGAAGGCGACGCCGGCCGACCGCGCCGTCGCCGCGGAGCAGGCGCGCGGGGTCAAGCAGGCCGTGGACAAGCTCACGGGCAGCCTGGAGAGCCTCGGGACCCTCATCGACAAGGTGAACGAGGGCAAGAGCATCGCCGGGCGGCTCCTCGTGGACGAGCGGCTCGGCCGCAAGACCGGCGCCGCCATCGAGGACGTCGCCGACCAGCTCGACCGCATCTTCAAGATGCAGATCCAGCTGCAGCTCCGGTCGGAGTGGCTCCTCAACCAGACGCTGCAGAACGACGGCCGGCCGGGCACGAAGCTCTACTTCGGCATCCGCCTCCTGCCGCGCCCGGACAAGTACTACCTGCTCGAGGTGGTCTCGGATCCGCGCGGCGTCGACACGGTGACCACCGAGTCCGAGACCTCGCTGCTCCCCGACGGGACGACGGAGCAGACCATCAGCACGCGCACGCTGAACGAGGACAAGCTCACGTTCTCGCTCCAGATCGCGAAGCGCTACGGGCCCGCCACCTTCCGCGGCGGCATCATCGAGGGGTCCGGCGGCGCGGGGATCGACTTCCACCTGCTGCACGACAAGCTCCAGGTGTCCGCGTCGATCTACCAGTTCTCGCGCGCGTTCCAGGAGTCCCGGCTCACCGGCTCGACGGCGACGCTCTACCCGCGCGCCAAGGTGTGGCTGAACTACTACTTCATGGACAACTTCTTCGTCACGACCGGCGCCGACGACTTCCTGAACAGCTGGGAGCAGGGGAACTACCCCGGCGGCCGCTCGTTCAACATCGGCACCGACGTGTTCTTCGGGCTCGGCGTCTACTTCACCGACGACGACCTGAAGACCCTGCTCGGCTCCGGCGCCGGCAGCGCGGTGCCGTCGGGCGGGTAGCGGCCGGACGCGCGAGCACGCCCGCCCGCGGGCGGAACCCTTCGCGGGCGGCGCGGGGTCATACGTAGGGCGCGGGGCCTGCCTATACTCCTCGCGAGTCCGACATGACCCACTGGATCAAGCTCGCCGCCCTCGCCGTCGCCGCCGTCGTCATCGTCCAGCTCTTCGTCCAGCGCTCCGAGCCGGTGCTCGAGGAGGCGTCGATCGCGCCGCCGCTCGCGCTGCCCGATCTCGCCGGCCGGAAGGTGGACCTCTCCGGGCTGAAGGGGCGGGTGGTGGCCGTGAACTTCTGGGCGACGTGGTGCGGCCCGTGCGAGGCGGAGCTCCCGGAGCTCGCCGAGGTCTGGACCGGCCACCGCGACCGGTGCTTCGAGCTGCTCGGCGTCGCGGAGGAGTCGGCGCGCGAGGACGTGCAGCGCATGGCGGCGCGGATCCCCTATCCGGTCCTCCTGGACGAGCGCGCCGAGGCGCTCTCCGCCTGGAAGGTCGCCGGGTATCCCCGCACCTACCTCGTGGACGCGGAGGGGAAGGTTCGCCGCGTCTTCCAGGGGGCGGTGTCGCGCCGGCAGCTCGAGGAGGCGATGCGCCCGCTCCTGCCCGCCTCCTGCCCCGCCCGCGGCTAGAAGGCGTGCGCGGGCGGCGCCCCTCGCGGTAGATGGGGGGCATGTCCCGCGCCTGTGCGATCTGCGGCAAGCCGGTCCCTCCCAGGGACGCGAACCGGGCCTTCCCGTTCTGCTCCGACCGGTGCAGGCTCGTCGATCTCGCGAAGTGGCTGGGCGAGGCGTACCGCATCCCGGGCCCCCGCCCCGGCGACGGCGCGCCGGCCCAGGGCCCCGGCGAGGAGGAGGACGACGCGTGAAGCCGATCATGTACCTCGTGCGCGACCTGCCCGGGCAGGACCTCGCCCCGCTGCGCGCCGTGCTCGACGTCCGCGGCGGCGGCCCGACCGCGCTCCCCCGCGACCGGCTCGTGGAGGCCGCGAAGGGCGCGGCGGTGCTCGTGCCGACCTACATCGACCGCGTGGACGGCGCGCTCCTCGACGCGCTCCCCACGGTGCGGCACGTCGCGTCGTACGGCGTCGGCGTGAACCACCTCGACCTCGACGCGTGCCGGGCGCGCGGCGTGCTCGTCACGAACACGCCGGGCGTCCTCACCGACGCGACGGCGGACCACGCCATGGCGCTCCTCCTCGCCGCGGCGCGCCGCGTCGCCGAGGGCGACCGGGTCGTGCGCGCCGGCGGCTGGAAGGCGGTGGACCCGGCCTACATGCTCGGCACCGAGGTGACCGGGAAGACGCTCGGGATCGTGGGCTTCGGCCGGATCGGCCAGGCGCTCGCCCGCCGGGCGCGCGGCTTCGACATGACGATCGTGTACGCGAGCCCCCGCCCCGTGGACTTCCCGGGCGCGCGCCACGCGCCGCTCGAGGCGCTGCTCGCCGAGAGCGACTTCGTCTCCCTCCACACGCCCCTCACGAAGGAGACGGAGGGGCTCCTCTCGCGCGAGCGGATCGCGCGCCTGAAGCCGGGGGCGGTGGTGGTGAACACCGCCCGCGGAGGGGTGGTGGACGACGCGGCGCTCGCCGAGGCGCTGCGCTCCGGGCGCGTCGCCGCGGCGGGGCTCGACGTGTTCCGCGACGAGCCCCGGGTGCCCGAGGCGTACCTCGCCCTCGCGAACGTGGTGCTGACGCCGCACCTCGGCTCCGGGACGCGCGAGACGCGCGCCGCCATGGCGCGCATGACGCTCGACGAGGCGCTGCGGGTGGCCCGCGGCGAGCCGCCCCGCCACGCCGTGCCCTGATCGCGGCCGCGGGCGCGGCGGCCGGGCGGCTTGGCTTCCCCGCGGGGGGCCACGCGTGCTAGAAGCGCCGCGGCCGCCATGCGGTACGTCGATCTCCACTGCCATCTCCTCTGGGACCTCGACGACGGATGCGAGACTCCGGAGGAGACGCTCGCGGCCGCGCGGCTCCTGGTCGAGCTCGGCTTCAGCGACGCCGCGCCGAGCCCCCACGCTGTGCCGGGGCTGCCCTCGGGCGACCCGGCGCGCGCCGAGGCGCGGCGGGCGGAGGCCGCGGCGCTGCTCGAGCGGGAGGGGGTTCCCCTCGCGCTCCACGCGAACGCCGAGAACCGGCTCGACGAGGAGTTCCTCGCGCGGGCGGGCGGCGCGGGCCGGCGCGGGATCGGCCCGACGCAGCGCTGGGTGCTCGTCGAGCTGCCGTTCAGGGCCGCGGTCCCCTCGCTCCCGGACCTCGTCTTCGCCCTCCAGCGCAAGGGCGCCTCCCCGCTCTTCGCGCACCCCGAGCGCTGCGTGGAGTTCGAGCGGGCGGGGCGGGCCGAGGAGGTGGTGCGGCTCGGCGGCGCGCTCCAGCTCAACGCCGGCGCGCTCGCCGGGGTCTACGGGCGGCCCGCGCGGAAGGTCGCGGAGCGGCTGCTCTCCGAGGGGCTCTACGCGGTCGCCTCGACCGACCTGCACCGCGCCGACGGCGTGCGCGAGTGGCTCGACGAGGCGCTCACCGCCCTGGAGAAGCGGGCGGGGACCGCCGCGCTCGACCGGCTGCTCGGCGAGAACCCGCGGCGCATCCTCGCGGGCGAGGACCTCGCGTCGTGAAGCGGCTCGTCCAGGTCGCCGCCGGGCTCGCCGTCTCCGGCCTCGCGCTCTGGCTCACGCTGCGCGGCAAGGACCTCGGCGACGTCTGGGCGGCGATGCGCGCCGCCGACTACCGGTACCTCGCGCCCTACTTCCTCATCCTCCTCGGCATCCACCTCGCCCGGACCGTGCGGTGGGGGCTCCTCCTCGAGCCCGTGGCGAAGGTGCCGTTCGCCCGGCTCAACGCCGTCTCGGCGGTGGGGTTCATGGCGCTCTCGCTGCTGCCGTTCCGCCTGGGCGAGTTCGCGCGGCCGTACCTCGTGGCCGAGCCCGGGAAGCTCAGGGTGTCGGCGGCGCTCTCGTCGGTCGTCGCCGAGCGGATCGCCGACGGGATCTTCATGGGGCTCCTGCTCGTCATGGCGCTGCTCGCGGTGCCGGACGGCGCACCGGCCGTGCGGGTGCTGCGCACCGGCGGGGTCATCGTGAGCCTCGCGTTCCTCGGCGCGCTCGCGTTCCTCGTCGTCGCCTACCGGAACCGGAGCCTCGCCACCCGCCTGGCGGCCGGCGCGCTCCGGCCGTTCTCGCCGCGCCTCGCCGACCGCGTGGCCGGCATGCTGGACGCGTTCATCCACGGCCTGCGGCTCGTGCCGACCCGCCGGAAGGCCGCGGCCTTCGTCGCGCTGACCGTCTTCTACTGGGGCCTGAACGCCTGGGGGATGAACGTCCTCGCCCGCGGGTTCGGCCTCCAGCTCGGCGTGGTGGAGAGCTGCGCGGTGCTCGGCGTGCTCGTCGTCGGCGTGATGATCCCGGCGGGGCCGGGGATGGTCGGGACGTTCCAGGGCGCGATCCTGATCGGCCTCGCGCTGTTCGCCCCGAAGGACGTGGTCGCGACGCGGGGGACCGCCTACGCGAACGTGCTGTGGGCGGCGCAGCTCGCGCAGGTGACCGCGCTCGGCCTCTTCTTCCTCTTCTCGCGGCACATCCAGCTCAGGCGCCTCACCGGCGCGCCGGGCGCGGTGGGCGCGGGGCTCGAGGCGGAGGAGGTCGAGTACCGGCGCGAGGGGTAGGGCTGCGGTGAGGCTACGCCGCGGCGCCGTCCGGGGCGGCGGCGCGTTCGGCGCGCTCGGCGCGCAGCCGGCGGAGGACGGCGCCCACCTCCTCGAGGAAGAGGGCGTCGAGCTCGCGGTCCACCGCGGCGAAGCCGTCGTCGAGCGCCGCGCGGTCGGCGTCGTCGAAGGGCAGCTCCGGGATCACAGCTCCTCCTCGAGCCAGCGCAGGAGGGCCTCCTTGATGCGGTCCGCCGGACGGCGCTCCGGCACGTGCACCGGAGGGGGAGGGGCGGAGGGCGCCCGCAGCGGCAGCTCGCGCGGCGTGAACTCCTCCGTGCGCGTCGACAGCGAGGGGAGCGGCTTCGCCATGCGCAATCCTCCGATATCGGGGTCCGGCGCCTTCCCGTGTATCACGAGGAGTTCGGGGGTCAAAAAATCGGACCCGCGCGTCGCGCCGGCGTCCCGGGCCCGCCGCGGACGCCGTCCCGCGCGTGCTCCCGCGCCCGCTCAACGGCGCCACGCCGTCGCTTGACGGCTCCGGTCCGGACGCCTATAAACCCGCGTTCTCAGGACCGGTGAGGTAGCTCAGTCGGCTAGAGCGAGGGTCTCATAATCCCTAGGTCGGGAGTTCGATTCTCCCCCTCACCACATCAGGAAAGGCAACAAACACGGGCGCTTCACGGCGCCCGTTGCTTTTGGTGATCTGGTGTCGTGTCGTCCTACCCCGCCATTACCCCGGGGCCGGAGGGCGACGTGGGGAAGCGCGACGCCGGACGCGGACGTTGGGAGCCGTGGGAGGGTGGCCGGAAGTGGATCGGCGAGGACGGCAAGGTCGCCGCCTACTACATCCGGCGCCGCGTCGGAGGCCGGCGGTTCGAGGTCCGCACCCCGGCGACGGGCGAGAGCGCAGCCCACGCCCAGCTACGACGCTTCGAGGCGGACCCCGAGGGCTACGACCCGGCGGGCGACGCGCCGCGCGAGGGCACCTCTTTCTGACGGAGGAGCTCGTGACGGAGTACCTCGCGTACTCCGCCGCGGAGGGCAACTCCGCGCCCTGGCGCAATCCTCCGCTTCGCGGCCGAGGGGGCCCTGGAGCCCCTCCCGAAGCATGCCGCGCAGGAAGGGGTCGCCGGGGTCGTGGTGTGCCCGATGCGCAAGAGCGGCGAGCCGCAGCGGACGCGCGTGGGCCCCGAGGTGCTCGAGGCGGCGAAGCGGCTCCGGGCGCACGGCCCCATCTCGTGGGAGTGGTACGACCGCGGCGTGGCGCCGCGTGTGCCGTCGTGAAGCGGCCCGACGGCGAGGCGGGGATCCCCACCTTCACGCCCGGCCGGCTCCGTCACTCCGTCGCCTCGTGGGCAATCGACTCCGGCGCCGACCCCGCGATGGTCGCGGCGTTCCTGGCACCGCTCGCCCCGGACAACGCGCGAGTTCCACGCGACGCACTCCGCCCCGGCCAAGGTGCCGACGCTCGCGTGAGGAGGCGCATCGCTCATTCCTTGTGCTCGGCCTCGATGATCTTCGCCTGGTAGCAGACAGGGTTCCCAGGGGTTGACGTACGGTAACAGGAGTAGAGTCGGCGATCGACGCGCCTGTAGGGAGTATGCGCCCCGTTCCTCGGGTTCACCTCGGTCCCTTCGTAGACCTCCTCCTGGTGGACCCCAATCCGGTCGCTCTGGTGCGCTGCTCCGTTCTGGTCAATCTCCAAGGCCAACGTGTAGGACCGCGTAGCTGGAGTGGCGCAGCCGGCGGTGAGCAGGGACACAGCTACGGCGGCGACAGAATTCCTCATGAGGGTTCCAGTGAACGGTGGGTAGGGGCCGTCATGGCTAAATCGACCCAATCCACCGAACGTGAATGGTGTGTGTCCGAGTATATCGGGTGGAGCCGCGCGGGCGCGCCTCTCCCGCGCCGGCAAGAGCGCCACGCGCTGGCACGGCGGCGAGGCCGCGGCCCCAAACTGCTGAAGCGCGCGGCGACGACCTCCGACTTCTCGGCAATCATCGAGGGCGCGCTCCCCTCGTCAATCCGGCGCCGCTACGAGGACGAGCCGGAGAGCCACCGCGGGTGGGTGCGCGTCGTGCCGTTCGTCCCCGGGAGGCCAAGTGCCCTCAGCTCCGCGCCGGGCCTCGACAAGCTCGGCGAAGGCTCGGAGTACCGGCACGGCTTCCAGGGCTGCGGATTCCGGCCAACGTGAACACCGAGATCGCCGCATCGTGATCGCCGAGATCGGTCATCGTGATCGGAGCGAAGCGACGCTGGCTGGTTCACTTGTCGGTCTCGGAGGTCTCCTTCCGCCTGGAGGGGCCCTTTAGCACGAGGCGGTGGGCGTTGTTGAGGATCCGGTCGCAGAAGGAGTCGGCGTTGGTGGGGTCGCCGATGTGGTCGTGCCACTTCGACGGCGGCACCTGGCTGGTCATGATGGTGGAGCGGACGCCGTGTCGATCCTCGACGATTTCGAGGAGGTCCCGCCGCTCCTGATCCTTGAGCGGCGAGAGGCCCCAGTCGTCGATGACGAGGACGTCGACCTTGGCGAGGCGCGCGAGGAGGTTGGAGTAGGTGCCGTCCGCGTGCGCGAGCATGAGCTCGTCGTTGAGGCGGGTGGCGCGGCGGTAGTTCGCGCGGTAGCCCCTGCGGCACGCTTGCTGCGCGAGGGCGCACGCGATGTACGTCTTCCCGGTCCCCGTCGCGCCGGTGAGCACGACGTTCTGGTGCTCCTCCACCCATCGACAGGTCGCGAGCTGGCGGATGGCCGCCTTCTCGAGCTCGCGGCGTGCGGGGTAGTCGATGTCCTCGATGCAGGCGTTCCCGATGCGCAGCTTCGCCTCCCGCAGCGAGCGGGCGAGCCGCTTGTTCTCGCGGTGGAGCCACTGCGCGTCGATGAGCATGCCGAGCCGCTCGTCGAAGGACAGCTTCTGCGCCTCCGGGTTCCTCTGCTGCTCGTCCCATGCGGCGCCGAGCATCTCGAGGCGCAGGGCCCGCAGCTTCTCCATGGTGGGTTCGTTGAGCACGGCCTCTCCTTCGTCAGTGGTAGTAGCCGCCGCCCCGGATGTTCTCGTGGGCGGCACGCGGGGCGCCCTCTTCTGCCTGCTCCTCGACCGGCGAAGGCAGCCGGTCGAGGCCGTTCTTCAGGATGGACTCGACGTGCCGGTAGGACCGGGCGTGCACCGCGACGGCGCGAGCGCACGCCGCCTCCAGGCGCTCGTCGCCGTACCGCTTGGCGAGGCGCAGGATGCCGAGGCACGAGCGGTAGCCCTGCTCCGGGTGACGCCGCTCGGCGAGGATCGCCTCGGCGAGCTCGCGGGTCTTGGGCCCGATGGAGCCGGCCCAGTGCACGATGCGCGTCGGCGTCCACTCGAGGTGCTTCTGGTGGGCCTTCGGCATGTGCTCGGGGACGGTGGTGTGGCCGCCGCGCTTGTAGCTCCGCACGTGCGATGCCACGCGCTCGCCGCGGTGGAAGAGCTCGACGGTAATCGCGGTCAGTCGGGCGTCGAGCTGCTCGTGCACGAGCGCGTGCGGCGCCGAGTAGTAGTGGTGGTCGATCTCGGCGTGGTAGTCGATGTTCAGCCGGACGGTCTTCCACTCGGAGTAGGCGTAGGGCTCGGGCGGAAGCGGCTTCAGCGCCGGATGGTCGACGCGCTCGAACAGCTCTCGCCTGCTCGCCCCGTAGACCCGCATCCGCCGCCCGTTGAGGTCGGCCAGGAGGTCGGCGATGCGCTCGTTCAGCGCCTCGAGCGCGAAGAAGGTTTCGTGCCGAAGCCGGGCGACGATCCACCGCTCCGCGATCTGCACGGCAACCTCGACTTTCGCCTTGTCGCGCGGCCGCTGCGGCCGCGCCGGCAAGACCGTCGTGCCGTAGTGGCGCGCCAAATCCTCGTACGTGCGCTGGATGCCCGGCTCGTAGCGGCAGGCGTTGGTGATCCCGCTCTTCAGCTGGTCGGGCACGAGCGCGGCGGGCACGCCGCCCAGGTACCGCAGCGCGCGCACATGGCTCGCGATGAAGTCCGGGCCGCGCTGCGTCGCCGTCGCCTCGGCGTAGGTGTAGTTGGAGGCCCCGAGCACCGCGACGAACAACTCGACGTCGATCACCTCGCCGGTCCTCGGGTCGACGATGTGCGGCTTCTTTCCGGCGTAGTCGATGAAGAGCTTCTCGCCGGCGAGGTGCTCCTGCCGCATCGTGACCCCCGCCGCTTCAGCCACTCCCGGTACCGCTCGCAGAACTGCGTGTACCGGTAGCCGTCCGGATGCTTCTCCAGGTACTCGTGGTGAAGCAGCTCCAGCGTGACGCCCGGCTTCTTCCGCTCCGCGTGGAGGTACTCGCAGTCCGGCATCGCCCGCACGCGGGCCTCGTCGCGAGGCCCGTAGAGCCGCTCCTCGAGCGCCCCCTCCGACAGCGCCTGCGCCGCCGCCCAGTCGAGCCCGGCCGCAGCCGCCCGCCCGAGCGTGAGTGCGACGGCGCCAAGCGACAGCCCCACGCTCGCCGCCACCTCGCGGTGCGTGCGCCCCAGCTCCCACTTCTGCCTCAAGATCTCTCGCGTCTTTCGCATGGACAGTCGCTCCGTCGCCATCCCGCCGCCTCCGTGGTGGAGGCGCGGGACGGGTTGGCTACCGTCCAGCGTCGCTTCGCCGGGACCGCTCTCCGCGCCTCGGTGAGGCGCGAACCCTACCCCGGTAGGGTGACGCGGCGGCCCTGTTCACGATGGCCGATCCGCGTGTTCACGATGCCCGATCTCGGTGTTCATGAACGCCGATCCCGGCGTTCACGTTTCCCCGATCCGGCTGTTCACGATGCGCCGATCCGCGTGTTCACCATCGACCGAAATCCGCACAGGGCGAGGGGACGGGCCACAAGGTTCAATACGGGAAGATCGTCGCGTTGACCTGGGAGGTTCTCGTCAACGACAACCTCGGCGCGTTCCTGCGCGTGCAGCCGGCGCTGGGGCGGGCGGCGCGCCGGCTCGAGGCCGGCCGCTCGCAGCCTGTTCACGCTCAACTCGGGCCAGGGCCCGGCGATGTCGGACGGCAGCAACCTGTTCGTCGCGGGGCACAGCAACGTGACGAGCTCCGGCACGTTCGACGCGACCCTGCTCGCCGCGGGCCGCACGCTCCTACGCAAGCAGAAGGCGCTCGGCGGGCTCGAGGCCGGCGGCGTGGCGAGCAGCACCAGCTACCTGAGCCTCGTGGCGCGCTTCTGGCTCGTCGCCCCGGAGCAGGAGACGGCCGCCGAGGTGCTCCTCGCGAACGCCTCCCGGCGCATGACCGCGGAGAAGACGACCGCGGAGTGGCTCGCGTCGCTGCAGCTCGTGGTCGAGCCGCGGCTCGCCAGCACCGCCATGTACCTCGCCGCGGACCCGGCCCAGGTGGACACCGTGGAGATGGGCCTGCTTGAGGAGAACATCGGCGGGCCGCATGTCGAGACCGAGCAGGGCTTCGACACGGACGAGTCCCGGTGGAAGATCCGCCACACCGCCGGGTGAAGGCGCTCGATCACCGCGGCCTCGTGAAGATGCCGATCTCGGGCTGAGCCCGCCTTGGGGCAGCCGGTCCCCGGCGCGCTTGTCGCCCGCTCCGGCACTGGCGCGAGACGAACCGTGCGCGGCTCGCCGGGGACTGCCGGGAGGCCCTCTCTATTCCCTTTCGTCGTCGGGCCAGTTGAGCGAGTCCGGGTTCTTCCCGGCAGCCCGCATGTCACGCTCCTTCAAGAATTGAGTCGCCGCAACCTGCATCGGATCGCGGACCTCGCCGCGGCGGAGCAGGTCACGCAGCCTCGCTGCCGCGTTCTCCGTATCGATGAACGGCTCCAGCCATGCCGGATCCAGACGCGGCGTCCGTCTTACAGTTCGGCCGGACGCGACCTGCGTGTAACCAAGGAATGCGTTCAGGAACGCCAGCAACCCCTCTTCGCTAGAGATCAGCGATTCGCATACGCTGCGCACCTCCGAAACGTCGCCCCACTGTCGCCACGATTCCAGAAGCCATCGGAATTCCGGGTTGCCCGTCAAGGAAGGCAGCAACACGCGCGCCCGATCAATCCATACGTGCTGAAGAAACCTGACGTCCTCTGTTTCAAGCAACGGAGGGTCGATGGGGCTCGGCTTACTTGCCGCACTGTCGAGCGATCGCAGCAGCGTCCCGGAGATAACGAGTCCGGGAGAACTCCTGATGACCCGCTCAAGAACTTCGCGGCGCAGGTCCTTTTTCACGCGCTTCAGGAGGTGATAGACGGGACGAGCGACGCGCGTGTCGCTGGGGAGGTCGAACATCGGGCGCTGCTCAGTAGGTTCGACAAGGTCGTCCCCGACATCCAAGAGCGCCTCGATGGCTACCGGGACCTGAGCCAAGGGAATGTCCTTCTGGACATGGTCCATGAGGCGCTCAAGGAGTTCGCGCGCCTTCGAGATCCCGTCGGGTCGGTGCTGGCTGGCCGCGGCGAGTAGGCGCCCCTTAAACTCGCTCGGATTCTTCAGCGACTCGACCCAAGCCATGGTCTCGGCATGGCCGACCGCACCCGACGGCAGCGAGAGCCGGAAGTACACCGGGAAAACCTCCGGGTGACATACGCGCCGATCCCTGCGCCACTCGTTCATGGACTCCGTGCCGAACGTCATAAAGCCAGTCTTCGGAAACAGCCTCTCCACAAGGCTCTTTGCGACCGTTCTCCATTCCTCCCGAACGTCTGCGATCCACTTCGCGTGAAATGGCTGCTGAGCCTCCCGGTCCTCTCGATCCGATGACTGACCAGCGAACATGTCTGGATGCGCCCGGATGGTATCGTAGAGGCTCGGGACGAAGACGCGGATGGCCTCGATCGCAACGAAGTCGATCGGGTTCACCTCGCCGGCAACTGCTGAGTATGTGACGGACAGGGTATTGGTGAGTCGCACGATGTCGCGCGGAACCCGGATCAGGGAGTCCAGTCCGCCGTAGTACACGTTAGTCCAGTAGTCCTTGTCGATGTCCGCATTGCCCAGAGCCTCGTTCAGGCGCCTGAAGAACGCGTCTTGCAGAGCAACGCGATCCACCGCGGGGATATGAAATGGGACCTGGATGATCTTCTCGAGGTAGAGATCTCCTGGCAGATGGGTCTCCGCGTGAATCGCGCTCGCGGCAACCTCGTGGTCGAACGCGAGCAGGTACGTAACGTACGGGAAGTCGGCGAGCGCCTTGATGACCGTGAAGAGTTGGCGGACTTCGGAGTTGTCGAGGCGATCGATGTCGTCGACAATCACAAGAACTCGAACCTGTGCCTTGCGCAGCCCTTCAGCGATCTTCGCCTTGAGCGCGGGCACATCCTTCGGCTTCGGCTTGAGCGTGCCGATTAGATTGCCGGCGAGATGTCGTAGGGGCGCAGGCAAGCCGGCCCACTCGAGCAGGCCCCCAATGCCATCGGCGAACTCGCCCAAGAGTGAACCCACGGTCTTCAGCTTTTCGTCTCGCTTCGGAAGCACAGCCTGAAGTTGGCGCAGGAACGCTTGTGCAAGGTCGTCGCGCCCTGCGAACCACCAGGGGTTGAACTCCACCACGACTAAATTCTTCGCGGATTCTTGGTGCGCCAGGTAGTGCCGCACGTACGCGAGAACCGTCGACTTCCCGGAACCCCACGGGCCATCGAGGGCCAAGACAAGTCCCGCTTCGCTCGTCAGTTGCGCGATGCTGTTTGCCAACTGCGCTGCGAATGGCGCATGGCCGAAGAGATCATCGTTCGGATTCGTGCTGGGAAGATCTGGCGAGAGCGGCATCGACGTGCCTCCGGCGGGTTGAAGCAAACTACTCCCCCCGGCTGCGCTCCGGCTTGATCTTGGCCGTGCCCCTGCTCCGCACCGGATGAGCGCCACGTCGATCGACGTCGGCGAGATCTTGGCCTCGCTGGCTAGTTCTTCACGCTCGCTGAGCGGGCCCGATCAGGTCGAGCACGGATTCGTGGGAACGGAGACTGGCCAGAGCGGACGCGGCGGATCGTTGAGCGACACCGGCGCGTGTGCGCCAGTCTCGAAAGCTTGGGCGCCCCTGACGAGGACGCGGAACCGATTCGGCGGCGGGGCGGCCCTTCGTCTGTGCGGCCTGATACGCTGCGGATCGCTATGGTCGATCCGACGCACGACGCGCTGATGAACGTGGTGCAGGAAGGTATCAAAGGCGATCTGCGTGCAGTCCTCGAGATCGGGCGCTGGCGGGCCGCCGTGACTCTGACGTTAGCCGGCATGGACACGATGGCGTACCTCGGCCTTCCGCCAGAGCGCGTCGAGGTCAGCGGCTCCGACTTCATCGCTTGGAGCGAGCGCTTTATCCGTTTCGATGGCCTGCTCCAGTTGACGGGTCGCGACCTGTACGGCGCCCGTTGTGGCATCGTCCATACCTACGGAACCGCGTCGCGGCTGAGCCGCAAGGGCGACGCGCGACACGTTCTCTACAAGTACCGGCGTCCGGGGCCGCCCGTGGAACTTCTGCCGGGGGATCCCGAGGCGGTGATCGTCTCCGTCGAGGCGTTGGCAGATGCCTTCTTTGGCGGCGTGGACCATTTCATGAGTAGTGTCCGTTTGAGTGGTGTACGAGACCAGCCGTGAAGTAGAGAACGGCGGCCATTGCGTCATCCTTGAGGAAACACCCTGCCAGGTGTGATTCCCAACAAGGAGAGACGATGGCCGCCACGGCCAGCATCGACGCTATCGAGTGGTTGCGCAAGCAGGTGGAGGCAGCGCCGGACGGGCTCAGGACCATGCTGACGGAGATGGTGAACGTCCTCATGGGCGCCGAGGTCGACGCGGTCTGCGGCGCCGGGTACGGCGAGCGCAGCGCAGATCGCGCGAACTCGAGGAACGGCTACCGAGCTCGGCCCTGGGACACGCGGGTCGGCAGCATCGACCTGCAAATCCCGAAGCTGCGCCAGGGAAGCTACTTCCCGACGTGGCTGCTCGAGCCGCGCCGGCGAGCGGAGAAGGCCCTCACGGCCGTCGTGGCCGAGGCGTACGCGCTCGGCGTCTCGACGAGGAAGGTCGAGGACCTCGTCCAGGCGCTCGGGATCGAGAAGCTCTCGAAGAGCCAGGTCTCGCAGCTCGCGAAGGAGCTCGACGGCGTGGTGAAGAGCTTCCGGGAGCGGCCGCTCGCCGGGAGCTTCACGTACCTGTGGCTCGACGCGCTGGTGATGAAGTGCCGCGAGGGCGGGCGCATCGTGAACGTCGCCTGCCTCGTCGGCGTCGGCGTCAACGACGACGGCCGGCGCGAGATCCTGGGCCTCGACGTCGTCACGGCCGAGGACGGCGCGGGGTGGCTCGCGTTCCTGCGCGGCCTGCGGGCGCGCGGCCTCAAGGGCGTGAAGCTCGTCGTCTCCGACGCCCACCCTGGGCTGCGGGACGCCATCGACTCGGTGCTGCGCGGCGCGTCCTGGCAGCGCTGCCGGACGCACTTCGTCCGGAACCTGCTGACCCGCGTGCCTAAGGCCGCCCACGCCATCGTCGCCACCTACGTCCGGACGATCTTCATGCAGCCGGATGCCGAGTCGGTCCGCGCCCAGCACGCCCGCACGGTGGAGCAGCTGCGGAACCGCTTCCCGAAGGCCGCGGCGCTGCTCGAGGAGGCTGCCGAGGAGCTCCTCGCCTTCGCCGCGTTCCCGAAGGAGCACTGGCGTCAGATCTGGTCGAACAACCCGCAGGAGCGGCTCAACCGCGAGATCCGCCGGCGCACCGACGTCGTCGGCATCTTCCCGAACCGCGACGCCATCATCCGCCTCGTCGGCGCCGTGCTCTGCGAGATCCACGACGACTGGGCCGTCGTCCGCCGCTACATGACCATCAACCGCGAGGAGCCCGAGGAGGAGCCGAAGGCGCTGAAGCCGGCGCCCAGGAAGCACGCCGCGTAGTCAGTCAAACCGGATGACGCGACGTACACCACCTTGACGGACGTGAC
>CAVTRR010000006.1:0-600923 GCA_963737085.1 uncultured delta proteobacterium | reverse complement strand
GGCAGCGCCACGTTCACGCCCACGGTCACGTAGAGCGGCACAGTCTGCGACTCGAGCGCCGTGGTGCGCGGGTGCCCGGCGCGCACGATCACGTCGAACGACGAGAAGGACACGCCTGCGTGCAACCCCGCGTAGGCCGTGCCGCCCGGGAGGCGGTACCAGCCGTCCCTCGCGCCGGCGTACGCGCGAGTCCGGTAGGCATCGCTGAAGGTGATGTGCGTCGCCGCGATCCAGTCGAGCCCCACCTCGCCCGCGGCGAACCAGCGTCGCGCGTAGTAGCCGCCCGTGAGGCGCACGTCGGCGCCGAGCGCGGCCATCCGGCTCGCGGCATTCTCGGTGCCGCGCAGCGTCGGAGCGAGCCAGCCGGCGAGCTTCCAGTGCTGCGTCCCGAGCGGCACGCCCACGGTCGCGCGCAGGCGATAGTCGCCGAGATCCATCTTTGCCCACGGAGAGGCGACGTCTCCGCCCACGAAGATCTGGCGATCCCCCCAGGCGAGCACGCGCCGGTACCCGACCTCACCCAGGAGCGCGTGGTCCATCCCGGTGCGCACCTCCACGATGCTGGGCCGAGCCGTGCTCGTGGTCGCGAGGTTGAGCTCCTGCGCCGATGTTCTCGTCGCGGCGGCCACCGCGAGCACGACGGACGCTGCCATGGCGAGCCGCTTCATCGCGCATCTCCGAGGCGGAGCATCGGCGCGACGCCGACCTCCGCGAGATACGCGCGGATGTGCAAGAGGAACTCGTCCTGCTTCTCCCAGATGGCCTCGTGCCCGGCGCCGAGGACGGTGATCACCTCGCTGGAGGCGTAGTGCGAGGCGAGCTCCTGCTGGTGCGCGAGCGGCATGTTCTCGTTGAGCTCGCCGCGCAGGAACAGCACCTTGTGCGGGAACTCGCCGAGGTGCGTGGTCCAGTCGAAGCCCTCGTCGAGCCCGAGCTCCATGAGCCTGGCGTTGACGACGGCCCCGGGCCTCCAGAAGGGCGGAAGGTTGTTCGGGTCGTTGTGCTCCCTCGGCAAGTTCGCGAACGCCATGGCCGCGTACATGAAGTCGGCGCGCGCGTGATCGCTCGGCGACATGAACTGATCCGACCACGTGACGTCGTTCAGCTCCTCGCTGGTGTAGCCCCAGGGCGGATACATCTCGGCCATGTAGTCGTCGAGGCCGTCGCTGGTGAAGGCGCCTGGCTCGCTGAGCACCGCGCCCGCCACGCGGCCGCCGTAGTCGCCGTGCTCGTTGATGAACCAGGTCGCGTACATCGCGCCCCACGAATGGCCGACGAAGACGATCGGCTGGGTACTCGAGCTGCTGAAGTGCTCGATCACCAGACGGAGATCCTCGAGGTAGAGGTCGAACGTGTAGCTCGACGCGTCGTGACGCTTCGACAACCCCGAGCCGCGCTGGTCCCACAGGACGACGTAGTACCCGTCGTCGGCGAGCGCGCGGTACGGCAGGAGCGAGCGGTAATCGCCGCCCGGGCCGCCGTGCAGCACCATGATCATCGGCGCGCTCGGGTCTCCGAACGCCTCGGCGTGCAGCGTCGTGCCGTTGACCTCGATGCGCGGCAGCGACGGATCGTCCTCGACGGTCGCGGGGACGAGGTTCCCCGGGGCGTCGGGGTCCATGCACGCGGTCGCGCAGAGAGCGAGCGCAAGCCCGACCGCTGTTCGGTTTGCTGCCTTCATCCATGCCTCCGTGAGAGAGCGCCGGGAGGGAACAGGCCGGCTCGGTGCACGCCTTGACGGCGGGCATCGATGGTGCGGACAATCGCCACCGGGACTTTCCCCAGGTGTTCAGGTGACGTGACGCGGCGAGCTTGCGCGCGGCAGGGCCGGTGTTGCTTTGCCGGGAACGCCAAGCTCTGTGCCGCGCACGCCAACCCCTCTCGAGCGGGAGCGCGAGCACTTCATGTGGCCCCACGACGGCACCGTGCTGACGGTCTCGAGCCGAGCGCTCGTCGCCGCGTGCGAGCGCCTCGGCATCGACACCGAGGCCATGCTGCGGTCCGTCGCGATCCAGCGACAGACGCTCGAGGATCCGGATGCGCGCCTGCAGAACCGCGAGGCCGGCGCGCTCTGGGCGAAGGCCTACGAGCTGTCTGGCGATCCGGTGCTGTCGCTGCACGTCGCGGAGGCTTGCCCGGTCGGGGCGTACAAGGTCATCGACTACATGGGAACGAGCGCGCGCACGGTGGGCGAAGCCTTTCGCTACTCGGCGCGCTACTTCCCGCTGATCAACACCGCCGCGCGCGTGTCGATCGATGACTCCGGCGATCCGGTGACGTTCGACCTGGAGGGTGAGAGCGGCCCGGCCGGCGTCTCGCGCCCCTACGCGGAGTTCTGCCTGGCGGTGTTCGTGCTGCACGTGCGCGGGGGGACGGCGGCATTTCCGTTGCGGCGCGTCACCTTCACGCACCGGCTCCCGCCCGACGTCAGCGAGCACGAGCGGGTCTTCGGCTGCCCCGTGCAATTCGAGGCGGAGCGCAACCGTCTGTACATCGATCGCGCCGCCTGGGAGACCCCCGCGAGCGGCGCGCATTCAGGCGTGCTCGCGGTGCTGAGCGAGCACGCCGATCTCCTGCTGTCGAGGCTCCCGCGCGGCCCCGATCTGATCGAGCGCACCCGGCGCGCGATCGGAGGGCGCCTGCGCGGCGGCGACCCCTCCCTCAGGAGCGTGGCGCGCGAGCTCGGCATGAGCGAGCGCAGCCTGCAGCGGCACCTCGGCGAGCACGGCTACACGTACAACGCCCTGGCCGACGAGGTCCGCGAGGCGACGGCGCGCCTGTACCTCGACCAACCCGACATCGCGCTCGCGGAGATCGCGTATCTGCTCGGGTTCGCGGATCAGAGCACCTTCAACCGCGCCTTCAAACGCTGGACCGGCCGCACGCCCAAAGAAGCGCGCACCCACGCGATGCGCGCGGATGCGGCGAGCACGCGCGCCTAGCGCAGCGGCATCACGCCGGTGCCGCCGGCGCCGCGTCACCCAGGCCGACGCCACCCGCGGCCGCGCCGGATGACATTGCGGTGGAGGGCGTGCCGGAGAGCGCTGTATCCCTTGACCGTCGGTGTCAGACCGGCGTGCAAGAATCCGAATCGATGGAAGCCGGATCGCGTCACGCCGGCGGCTCCCTCGGTGCTGCCGGCCCGTGCCTGGCGCTGGCGCCGCGCCCGCCGCCGGAGCCGTGTGCGCCGGCCGAGCTCCGCGCGCTGGTCCACGGCGGCCAGACGGACTCGGACGCGGCCGAGACGCTGCTCGCGCAGGTGGCGCGCGTCGAGGGAGCGCTGGAGCTCGAGATCGGCGACGGGCTGGCGGCCCTCGGCCTGGGAGATCGGCTCATCCGCCTCGGCTTCTCGAGCCTGCGCGACTACGCCCGGGAGGTCCTCGGGATCGGCGAGCGGGCCGCGCAGGCGATGGCGCGCCTCTCGCGCGGGCTGCGCTCGCGGCCGCTCCTCCGGGCGGCGGTCCGGGCGGGCGAGGTCCGCCCCCGGAGCGCGCAGACGGTGCTGCCGGTCGCCGTGGGGGAAGCGGAGGCCGAGTGGGTGG
This sequence comes from uncultured delta proteobacterium, assembly GCA_963737085.1. GTDB lineage: Bacteria > Myxococcota > Myxococcia > Myxococcales > Anaeromyxobacteraceae > Anaeromyxobacter. Next base: position 597,381 of record CAVTRR010000006.1, on the reverse strand, counting down.
AGCGCGCCCGCGTCGAGACGGTGCGCGCGCTCGAGAGGGCGGTGCGCGCGGCGCGCGCCGGCGGCGAGGAGGAGGAGGGGTGGACGCGGCTTCGGGTCCGGCTCTCCCCGGAGGACCGCGCGACCGTCGACGAGGCGCTCGCGATCGCCGGCGGGGTCATGCCCGGCTCCACGCGGCCGCAGCGGCTCGAGGCGCTGGCGCAGGAGTACCTCGCGGAGCATCCGCTCGAGGCGCCGGACGGCGGCGGCGCGGCCCGCGGCGCGTTTCGGCCGGAGGGCGATCGCCTCGAGCGCCGGAAGGCCGAGCTCGAGGCGGAGACCGAGCGCTGGTCGTATCTCCCGCGCGTGAGGGACGTCGCGGCGCCCGGCGGCGGCCTCGGCCTCGAGGAAACGGCGTCGGCCGAGGAAATCGACCGCGCGCTCCGGGTGCTCGCGGCGCGGCGCGACTCCTGGGACCGCCTGCTCGGATGGTGCGCGTACGTGATCCGGCGCAGCGGCCTCTGGCACGTCGCCGGGTTCGCATCGTTCGAGCACTACTGCGCCGAGCGGCTCGGGCTCTCGCCGCGGGCGGTGGAGCAGCGCGCCGCCCTCGAGCGGCGCCTCTGGCAGGTGCCGGCGCTCCGGGCCGCGCGTGACGGCGGGCTCTCCTACGAGAAGGTGCGCCTGCTCGCGCGGCTCCCCGATCGCGAGATCGAGGGCTGGCTCCCGAGGGCGCGGGTCCTGACCTGCGTGGCGCTCGGGGCGGCGCTGGAGGATCGCGACGAGGCGCAGATGCGTGCGGCGAGGGTGCTGCGGGCGAGGGTCCCCGTCCGGACGGCGCTCCTCCTCCAGGACGCCTTCCGGGCGGTGCGGGCGGTCGAGGGGAGGCTCCTCCACGACGGGAGGTGCCTCGTCTGCCTGGCCCGGCACTTCGGCGACATCTGGAGGCCGCACGCGAAGAAGGCGAGGACCCTCTCGCAGAAGGTCCGTGAGCGCGATCTGGGGCGGTGTCAGGTGCCGGGCTGCAGCCGGAGGGCGGTCCACGCCCACCACGTCGAGCGGCGCTCACGCGGCGGGCTCGACGTGGCGGAGAACCTGGTCGCGCTCTGCGCCTGCCACCACCTGCGCGGCATTCACGGTGGGTACATCCGCGTGTGGGGTCGCGCGCCGGACGCGCTCGTCTGGGAGGTGGGCGGCGCGGTATGGGCGGAGGGCCGGTTCGGGGGGGCCGTGGTGGACGCGCGCGCGGCGTGAGCGGCGGCTCGCGGAGGAACGTCCGGGAAGCCCGGCCGCGGGCCGCGGCGCCGGCCGCGCGGGCGTGCCGGACATCGCTCCGTCGCCCGCAATGTCCGGCACCGTTCCCACTCCTGCGTCCTCCTGCGTCCCCACCGAGCCGCCACGGAAGCGGCTACTCGTCTGCATCGCACGGTCGCATCGCGACGAGAACGAGGCTCGTCGTCGCGAGGCTCGGTGACAGCGGTTGGCCGCCGGGTCGGTCGAGGTGCACCGTAGGTGCGGGACCATTCGGGGCGACTGTGTGGCTCGCGTCTTGGCGGTAGTCTGGACGGGTGCGGCGGCTCGGAGACCTCCTGGACATCTCGGTGCTCGAGCGCCTCGCGGAAGCGAACCACAAGGCGACCGGGATGCCCGTGGGCATCATCGACGCCGTGGACGGGTCCGTGCTGGTCGGGTTCGGATGGCAGGACATCTGCGTGATGTACCACCGAGCCCATGCCATATCTGCCGAGCGCTGCCGCGAGAGCGACGAGTACATCAAGACTCACCTGTCCGAGACCACCCCGTGCGAGTACAGGTGCAAGAACGGACTCCGCGACATCGGGGTTCCGATCCGAGTCGCGGGCGTCCACCTCGCGACGCTGTTCCTCGGGCAGTTCTTCTATGACGGTGAGTCGCCGGATCGCGAGTTCTTCGTCCGCCAGGCGACAGAGCTTGGCTTCGACGAGGCGGCATACCTGGCCGCGCTCGCCCGGGTGCCGGTGTTCAGCCGTGCGTCAGTCGAGAACATCCTCGCCTACAACACCGCGCTCGCGCGCGTGATCGCCGACCTCGCGGAAGGGTCGCTCCGGCGCCGACAGGCGGAGGCACGTGCCGAGTCCCTCGCGCGGTTCCCGAAGGAGAACCCGGACCCGATTCTTCGTCTCGCGAGCGACCTCACGGTGACGTACGCGAACGACGCGGCCCGGGGGTCGCTGAAGGACCTCTGCATCGAGCCGGGAATGCCCGCGCCCGTCGCGATCGCGGATGCCGCCTCGTCCGCTCGTTCGGCCGGGCAGCGTGTTCGGACCGAGATCGCCAGCGGCGGCCGTTCCTTCTCGGTCAGCGTCGTTCCCGTCGGACCCGAGGTGAACGTCTACGCCCAGGACATCACGGCCCGGAAGGTGGCCGAGGAGGCGCTCCATCGCGAACGGAACCTCCTCTCCAGCGTGATGCACGCGACGGACGTGATGCTGGTGTATCTCGACCCGGACTTCAACTTCGTGTGGGTCAACGCCGCCTACGCGGCGACCTGCGGCATGACGCCGGAGGAGATGGTCGGGAAGAACCACTTCGCCCTGTACCCGCACGCGGAGAACGAGGCCATCTTCCGCCGCGTGCGAGAGACGGGGGAGGCCGTCTTCTACAGGGACAAGCCGTTCGAGTTTCCGGACCAGCCGCAGCGGGGGGTGACGTACTGGGACTGGAGCCTCGTGCCGACGAAGGACGGCTCCGCGAAGGTCCAGGGCCTCGTCTTCTCCTTGCGAGAGACGACGAAGTTCAAGCGCGCAGAGCTGGAGCTCGACGCCGAGCGGATGCGCTGGCGAGGCGTGGTGGAGGGGATCGCGGACGAAGTCTGGATCTGCGACGCAAGCGGCAAGATGAGCCTCATGAACCTTCCCGACGTGACCGCGATGGGGCTCGAGGAGTTCGAGGGGAAGACGGTCGAGGAGGTGACCGAGGAAGTCGAAATCCTTTCCCTCGACGGGCGGCCGCGGTCGGCAGAGGACGCGCCGCTGCTGCGATCGCTTCGCACGGGCGAGGTCGTTCGCGGCGAGGAGATGATGCGCGACCGCGCGAGTGGCAGGTTGCGCTACCGGCAGTTCAGCTGCGCGCCGATGCGGGATGCGCGTGGGGCGATCACCGGGGCCGTGGCGATCGTCCGGGACGTCACCGAGAACAAGCGAACGGAGGAGGCGCTCCGTGAGGCGGACCGGCGGAAGGATGAATTCCTGGGGATGCTCTCGCACGAGCTCCGCAACCCGCTCGCCCCCATCCGCAATTCCATCTACCTGCTCCGCCACGCCGAACCTGGCGGCGAGCAGGCCAGCCGAGCGCACGGCGTCATCGAACGACAGACCGAGCACCTCACGCGCCTCGTAGACGACCTTCTCGACGTGACGCGCATCGCTCGCGGCAAGATCGAGCTGCGCCGTTCCCGAGTCGATCTCCGGGAGGTCGTTTCGCACGCAGCGGACGACTTCCGGCTGCTCCTGCATGACCGGGGCATCGAGTATCGCCTCGGGGTCCCGGACGCGAGCCTGTGGGCGAATGCCGACGCGACGCGGATCACGCAGCTCGTGGGCAACCTGCTTCACAACGCCGCGAAGTTCACGCGGCGGGGCGACGAGGTGACGCTCTCCTTGCGGAAGGTGGGTGAGAACGAGGCGGAGATCCGCGTCAAGGACACGGGCACCGGGATCGACCCCGCGCTGCTGCCGAAGGTCTTCGATCCGTTCGTACAAGGCGACCGGACGCTGGCGAGAACCGAAGGCGGACTCGGGCTCGGGCTCGCGCTGGTGAAGGGCATCGCCGAGCTGCACGGAGGGAAGGTGCGCGTCGAGAGCGCGGGGACCGGAAAGGGCGCGGAGTTCGTCGTCGCGCTGCCGCTCGTGCCCTCAGCGAACGTCGAGCCGCGGCAGCGGCCTGCCGTCGTGCGACCGAGCCGAGGACGTCGAGTCCTGGTCGTGGACGACAACGCCGATGCAGCCGAATCGCTCGCCGAGATCGCGACGTTGCTGGGGCACGTCGTCGAGGTCGCGCACGACGGCCCGAGCGCGATCGAAAAGGCGCGCGCCAACCCGCCCGACGTCGTGCTGTGCGACATCGGAATGCCCGGCATGAGCGGCTACGAAGTCGCTCGGGGCCTCCGCGCGAACGGCGGAGCGGGGATGCGGATCATCGCCCTGAGCGGATACGCCCAGCCCGAGGACGTCAAGAGAGCCCTCGACGCGGGCTTCGACGAGCACATCGCCAAGCCGGTGAACCCGGCGGAGATCGACCGGCTGCTCGGGCGATGACTCTCGCAAACGGGGGAGCGGCGGACCGAGCCCGACGATGGTCAGCGGCGTCACGGTGACGCGCACGCTCGCGAGCACGGCCGGCCCGTCTTCGTCGGTGCGCAGGATTTCCTGGTGGACGCCGGACGCCGGAAAAGGTGAAGGCCGCAGGCCCGCCGGCTTCCCGAGCGAATCTGCGGCCTTCAGATGGTCGGGGCGACAGGATTTGAACCTGCGACCACTTGCACCCCAAGCAAGTGCGCTACCAGGCTGCGCTACGCCCCGGAGCCTTTGGGGAGGGGATAGGTAGCATCGGCAGAGGGCAGGGTCAACGGTCGCGAGGCGGGCGGTCCGGTCGACTCCGAGGCCGCCGCGCTCGGCGGGAGCGGCGGCCGGCGGACCCGCGCCCGGCCTGCGGCCCGGGCCCGCGCGAGGGGGACGGCGTGCGTGCGAGCGCCGGTCGCGGAAGCGCGCGATTCGACCGTTGCGACGGAGCGCCCGTGCCCTCAGGTTCATCAGCACGCCGATGGCGTGGACCGACGCCACGAAGCTGGATGCTGTCTGGGCGGAACGAGCCGGGGACGGCCGCTCTGCGGGCCTCCTCGACGCGCTGTGGGACGCTCCGATCGGGATCGCGGTCGTCGACCGGCTGCTGCGCTGGGTCCGTCTCAACCCGACGTTCGCGCGGATGGTGGGCGAGCCCGTCGAGCAGCACCTCGGGCGGCGGGTGGACGAGGTCGTGGGCGCCGCGGGGCTCGTGCCGGTGGCCGATCTGCGGCGCACGCTCGCGAGCGGCGAGCCGACGCCCGGGCGCGCGCTCTCCGGCGAGTGGCCGCCCGCGTCCGGCGACGTGAGGTACTGGGTGACGAGCTGCCACCCGGTCCGCGGCCAGGCGGACGACGTCGTCGCCGTCGCCCTCGTGGCCGTGGACGTGACCGAGAGACAGCGGCAGGAGGACGCCCACCAGCGCGCCCACCTCGACGAGGAGGGCGCCCTCCAGGCGCTCATCCGCCTCCAGGCGATCACGGCGGCGCTCGCGGGCGCCGCGACCCCGGCCGACGTCGCGCGCGTCGTCCTCGAGGAGGGCGTCGGGCTGGTCGACGCGAGCGCGGGCAGCATCTCGCGCGCGGTCGCGGCGGGAGAGCTGGAGGTGCTCGACGCCTGCGGCTACCCGGACGCGACGCTCGCCGCCTGGCGCTCGCGCAGGGAGCCGCTGCCGGCGCCGCTCCTCGAGGCGCTCCGCACGCGCGCGCCGGTGTGGATCGAGTGCGCCGCGCCCGCCGCCCGCCGGCCCCTCGACGGCCCGTCGGCGCTCGCGGCCCGTCCCGCGGGGGCGAGCGCCGCGGTCCCGCTCCTCCGGGACGGCGCGCCCATCGGCGTGCTGGGGCTCGAGTTCGCCGAGGCCGCGCACTTCGAGCCGACCGACCGCAGCCTCATCCAGGCGCTCGCGCAGGAGTGCGCGCATGCGCTCGAGCGCGCCCGGCTGTACGAGGAGCAGGCGCTCCTGCGCGCGTCGGCCGAGAAGACCTCGGCGCTCCTCGACACGCTCTTCTCGAGCATCCCCATCGGCCTCGCGTTCGCGGACCTGAGCCTGCGCCTCGTCCACGTGAACGCGGCCTGGGCCCGACTGTACGCGACCACGCCGGAGGCCTGCGCCGGCGTGACCATCGGCGACCTCCTGCCGGAGCGGGCCGCCGAGCGGGAGCGCGCGTGGCGGCGGGTCCTCGCGAGCGGCGAGCCGGTCATCGACGTCGAGGTCCGCGGTCCCGACGCGTCGGACCCGCGCCTCACCCGCACCTGGCTCGAGAGCTGGTACCCCGTGGTGGCGGGGACGCAGACCGTCGGGCTCGGCCTCGTCGCGCGCGACGTCACGGAGCTGAAGCGCGCCGACGCGTTCCGGCGGAACGTCCTCGGCGTGGTGGGGCACGACCTGCGGAACCCGCTCTCGGCGATCCTCGGCAACGCGCGCCTGCTCGCCCGCTCCGGCGAGCTGGACGAGCGCCAGCGCGGGCTGCTGTCGCGGATCGAGGCGAGCACGGCGAAGGCCGCCCGCATCGTCGGCGACCTCATGGATCTCACGCGGCTCGAGGCCGCGCGGACGATGCCGGTCGAGATCCGCGCGACGCGCGTCGACGCGCTCTGCACCGCGGCCGTCGAGGAGGCCGCGGCGGCCCACGCGGGGCGGGACATCCGGGTGGACGGAGAGGGCGATCCGGCCGTGGACTGGGATCCGGACCGCGTGGGCCAGCTGCTCTCGAACGTCGTCGTGAACGCGCTCCGGCACGGTGCGGCGGATCGCCCGGTGTCCATCGCGTGGGCCGCGGACGGGGACACGGTGACGATCCGCGTCCACAACTGGGGGGCGCCCATCCCGCAGGAGCTGCGCGCGCACCTCTTCGAGCCTTTCCGCCGCGGCGCGCAGCCCTCGGGGCGCGCGGCGACGGGCGGGCTCGGCCTCGGGCTCTACATCGCCCACGAGATCGCGCGGGCCCACGGCGGCGAGATCTCCTTCACGTCGACCGACGCGGAGGGGACGGCCTTCACCGTGCGACTGCCTCGCCGGGCGGTGTGCGGCGCCTGACGCCGCGGCGCAGCCCGCCCGTGTCCTGCGCCTCCGCTGTCGGCGGGACCCCTGGTGTGAGGGGCCGAGCCAACGGCCGCGCCGAGTAAGAGGTTGTGCACCGGGAGTGTGCGCTCGCCGCAGCACCCCAGGGCGGTAGCCGTTCGAGCGAGGCCGCGACGCCGCGGAGGAACCGGGGCCCGATGCCGGCAGACGCCGACGACCTGCAGCGGCGCATCGCGGCCGCGACGCCGCGCGACACCGTGCGCGGCCTCGCCTTCAACGCCACCTTCGCGCTCGTCCGCGAGCTCGCCGGCGCTTCCGCCGCCGCCCGCACGGACCCGGCGGGCACCGCGAAGCGCCACGAGCTCTTCTCGTACCCGGTGGCGGACTACCTCCGCGTCGCGTGGGCGGCGGTCGCGCTGCTCGAGGCGCGCCTCGGCTCGCGGGACCGCGCGTTCTGGGAGATCGGGAGCCGCTGCGCCATGCGCTGGTTCGCCTCCCCGCTCGGCCGCGTCATGTCGGCGATCTCCGGCGGAGACGCCCGGCGCGGGCTCACGAGCGCCCCCGCCGCCTACCGGAACGTGGTGAGCTACGGCGTGCGCAAGGTGGAGTGGCTCGCGGAGCGGCACGCGCGCGTCTCGTTCGAGCGAGACTTCCTCCTGCCGGCGTTCCACTGCGGCGCGCTCACGCGCGCGCTCCTCGACGTCGCCGGCGTGCAGGCGCGGGCGGAGGTGCACGAGGCGGAGTTCCTCCGCGCCGTGATCGACCTCGGCTGGTGAGGCCGCGAGGCGCCTACTTCACGAGCGCCGAGACCTTCTTGAACTCCGCCGTCCCTGCGACGTGGAGCAGGTCGAAGATGACCGTCTCCGCGTTCGTGATCACCGCCCCGGCCTGCCGGCAGAGGTCGAGCCCGCTCGCGCGGTGCACCTCGGCGCGGCTCGAGACCGCGTCGGCGCAGACGTGCACCTCGTACCCCATCGCCACGAGGTCGCGCACGGTCTGGAAGACGCAGACGTGCGCCTCCATCCCGCACACGACGATCTGCCGGCGGCCGGTCGCCTCGAGCGCGGCCGCGAAGGCGGGGTCGGCGCCGCAGGAGAAGTGCATCTTCACGAGCGGCGGGGAGGGGAGCACCTCCCTCAGCTCGGGGATCGTCTCGCCGAGCCCCTTCGGATACTGCTCGGTGGCGACGACCGGCAGCCCCAGCTCCTTCGCGGCGCCGACGAGGGCGCGGCCGTACTTCACGACGCGCGCGAGGGCGTCGGCGGGCATGGCGGGCGTGAGGCGCGACTGGACGTCCACGACGAGGACGAGCGCCTTCGCGCGGTCGAGCTTGAGCGGCTTCGGGGTCGTGGCCATGGCGTCTCCTGGGAGGAACTCGTCTAGATAGCGTAACCCGCCGCCCCGCTCGCCGCCGCGGCCTCGGGGTCGATGGCGACGTCCACGCAGTAGACGGTCCCGGACGCGAACGCCCGCTCCAGCGCGGGGACGAGGTCCTCGGGCCGGTCCACGTGCTCGCCCTTCCCGCCGAGGGCCTCCACCACCCGGTCGTAGCGCGTGGGCGCGAGCCGGGTCGCGACGGCGTGCTCCTCCCCGTACAGGCCGCGCTGGGGGATGAGGATCTGCCCCCAGGCGGCGTCGTTGCCGACGACCACCACCATGGGCAGCCGGAAGCGCACCGCGGTCTCGTAGTCCATGCCGTTCAGGCCGAACGAGCCGTCGCCCTGCACGACGCAGACGGGCCGCTCGGGGGCGAGGAGCTTCGCGGCGATGGCGAAGGGCGCGCCGACGCCGAGCGTGCCGAGCGGGCCCGGGTCGAGCCAGCGCCCGGGCCGCCGCGCGCGGAGGGTCTTCGCCGCCACCGCGACGACGTTCCCGCCGTCGCCGACGAACGTGACGTCCCCCGCCCGCGCCGCGACGGTCTCGATCGCCTTCGCCAGGCGGAAGTGGTGGATGGGCGTCTGGTCGCTCTCCTCGAACGCGCGCTGCTTCTCCTCGCGCGCCCGCTCCTGCTCGCGCAGGAACGTCCGCCACGCCGCCGCGGCCGGCGGGAGCCGCGCGGCGGCGAGCGCCTCGAGGACGCTCCGCGCGTCGCCGACGATGCCCACCTCGATGGGCCGGTTCCGCCCGATCTCCGTGGCGTCCACGTCCACCTGCACGACCTTCGCGCCCGCCGCGAAGGTGGGCTCGGTGCCGTAGCCCATCCGGAAGTCGAGCGGCGTCCCCACCACCACCACCACGTCCGCCGCCGCGAGCGCCTCCTTGCGCGAGAGGTGGAAGGAGGAAGGGTGGTCGGGCGGGAGGCAGCCGCGCCCCATGCCGTTCAGGAAGACCGGAATGCCGCTCGCGGTGGCGAGCCGCTCGAGCGCCGCCACGCCGTCGTCCCACCACACCGACGACCCCCCCACGAGCACCGGGCGCTCGGCGCGGGCGAGGAGCGCGAGCGCCCGCTCGATCGCGACGGGATCCCCGGGGAGCCGCGCGTCGGTCCGGTAGCGGACCTGCGCCTCGGCGAGCGCCTCGTCGGCGCCGTTCGAGAGCACGTCCCAGGGCAGCTCGAGGAAGACCGGCCCCGGGCGCCCGGCGCGCGCCACCCGGAACGCCTTCGCGAGGAAGCTCGGGATGAGGTCGGGGGAGGGGACCCGGTCCGCCCACTTGGTGATGCCCTGGAAGAGCTGGACCTGCGGCATCTCCTGGAGCGAGCCGCGCCCCTGGTTGAAGGTCGGCGCCGCGCCGCCGAGGAGGACGAGCGGGGAGCACGCCGCCCACGCGTTCGCGACCCCGGTGACGGCGTCGGTGACGCCCGGCCCGGCGGTGACGATCGCGACGCCGGCGCCGCGCGTGAGCCGCGCCCAGGCGTCGGCGGCGTGGGCCGCCGCCTGCTCGTGGCGGGTGTCCACGAGGCGCACGCCCTCGTCCACGCAGCCCGCGTAGATGGGCGCGACGTGCAGGCCGGAGAGCGTGAAGGCGGTGGAGACGCCCTCCTTCCTCAGCATGCGTGCGACGAGGCGACCGCCGGTGAGCGTCTCCATCGAGACCTCCGTCTGCGAAGCCTAGCGCCGGGCGCGGCGCCGACGTCCGAAAAGCGAACGCCCCGCGCGCCTCGGGTCGGCACGCGGGGCGTCGGGCCGCTCGGCGCTAAGCTACTTGCGGAAGCGGGAGAGCTCGGCGGTGAGGTCGGCGAGCGACGGGAACTGCTTCCCCGCGTGGATCTTCCCGAGCTTCGCGTAGTTCTGCTCCTCGGTCTCCGTGCGCGCGGGGTCCGGCACGCAGCAGTCCACCGGGCAGACGGCCGCGCAGGCCTCCTCGCCGTGGAAGCCGACGCACTCGGTGCAGAGCTCGGGGTTGATCACGTAGATGTCGTCGCCCTGCGAGATGGCGCTGTTCGGGCACTCGGGCTCGCAGGCGCCGCAGTTGATGCACTCCTCGGTGATGACAGTCGCCATGGCGCTCTCCTTACGAAGGGGGTCCTCGGGCCGCACAGCATACGACGCGCGACGCCCCGGCCGTGGGTACACGGGCGGGGCGTCCGGACAACAATCTGGCGGAGCGGGGTTGTTCCGCTCCCAGGGGCTTCGGAGCTACGAGGCGACGCAGCAGTCGACCGGGCAGACCGCAGCGCAGGCGGGCGAGTCGTGCTGGCCCTTGCACTCGGTGCACTTCGCCGCGTCGATGAGGTACAGCTCGTCACCCTGGCTGATCGAGCCGTTGGGGCACTCGGGCTCGCAGGCGCCGCAGTTGATGCACTCTTCCGTAATCTTCAGGGCCATCGCTCTCTCTTCCTCTCTTCTTGATCGCCTCGCGGCGGTGACGGAAACGGAGCCGCTAGATCCCACGTCGGGCCCCGCGAAGTCAACAGCCCGGCCGCGATTTTCCTTCGCAAATCCCGACTGTTCCGGTCGAGATGGCGCGCCCGCCCGTAAATCCGGGGGGATTTCCTCAGGACCGATCCGGTCCGCGTTCGCCGCGGCCCTCGCCCACGTGGCGCCGATCCTCCTCGACCTCGGCCGAGATGCGCGCCATCACCGACAGTGCAGCGCCGGCGAGCCCCGAGGCCGCCACGCCGAGGAAGCCGAGGAGCCGGTCGCGGCGCGCCGCCGCGAGCCGCAGCACGACGTCGCGCCGGCGGTCGAAGGCGAGCCGCTGGCGCTCCGCGTGCTCCCCCTGCAGCGTCTGGACGAACGACGCCCCGGCCGCCCGCCCGGCGCTCGTCGCCGCGGCGAGCTCGCCCTCGAGGGCGTTCACGCGGAAGGTGGCGTGCACGGCGAGGCCGAGGCCGCCCAGGGCGAGCGGGGCGCAGAGCAGGAGGATCTTCGTGCGCGTCATGTCGGCTTGACTGCCCCGCGGCAGCGCGCAGGATACCGCGGATCATGGCGAAGCCCTACGACCCGAAGGACTTCTACTTCCGCAAGGCCAAGAAGCAGGGGCTCCGCGCGCGCTCGGCGTTCAAGGTGGACGAGATCCTGAAGCGCCACCGCCTGCTCCGGAAGGGCGACGCGGTCCTCGACCTCGGCGCCGCGCCGGGCGGCTTCCTCCAGATCCTCGCCGAGGCGGTGGGCGAGGGCGGGATCGCGGTGGGCGTGGACCTCGAGCCCATCCGCAACCTCGGCAAGCCCTGGGTGAGGACGGCGATCGTGGATCTCCTCGCGCCCGACGCCCTCGAGAAGATCCGCGCCCTCCACCCCGGCCGCTTCGCCCTCGTCACGAGCGACATGGCGCCGAAGACCATCGGCGTGAAGGTGACCGACGAGACGCGCTCCCTCGAGCTCGTGGGCATGGCGCTGCGGGTCGCCGAGGCGACGCTCGAGCGGGGCGGCGCCTTCGTCGCGAAGGTGTTCATGGGGGGCGACTTCCCGGGGCTCAAGAAGGAGCTGCAGACCCGGTTCGACACGGTGCAGGTGGTCCGCCCGCAGGCGACGCGGGAGTCGTCGTACGAGGTCTACGTCCTCGGGAAGGGCTACCGCGGCGCGAAGATCCGTTAATATTCGCGCCCCATGTCCACGCTCCTCGACGAGCTCACGCCGCGCGGCCTCATCCACGACCAGACCCCGGGCCTGAAGGACCGGCTCGCGCAAGGCCCGGTCACCGGCTACGTCGGCTTCGACCCCACCGCCGACTCGCTCCACGTCGGCCACCTCCTCGCCGTGATGTCGCTCGCCTGGCTGCAGCGCTGCGGCGGCACGCCCATCGTCGTGGTCGGGGGCGGCACCGGCATGGTGGGCGACCCGAGCGGCAAGCGCACCGAGCGCCCGGTGCTCTCCGTCGAGGAGATCGACCGGAACGTCGCCGCCATCCGGGCGCAGCTCGAGCGCTTCGTCTCCTTCGAGGGCGCGAACGGCGCGCGGGTGCGGAACAACGCCGACTGGCTCCGCTCCATGGGCCTCATGGAGTTCCTGCGCGACGTCGGCAAGCACTTCACCGTGAACTACATGCTCGCGAAGGACTCGGTGAAGGGCCGCATGGAGACGGGCATCTCCTACACCGAGTTCACGTACATGCTGATCCAGGCGTACGACTTCCGGCACCTCTGGAAGACGGAGCGCTGCGAGCTGCAGATGGGCGGCTCGGACCAGTGGGGCAACATCACCGCGGGCGCGGAGCTCATCTCGCGCAAGGACGGGGCGAGCGCCCACGGCCTCACCTTCCCGCTCCTCACCACCGCGAGCGGCCAGAAGTTCGGCAAGACCGAGGGCGGCGCCGTCTGGCTCGATCCGGCCCGCACCTCGCCCTACCAGTTCTTCCAGTTCTGGGTGAACGCCGACGACCGCGACGTCGAGCGGCTCCTCAGGTACTTCACGTTCTTCCCGCTGGAGGAGATCGCCGCGCTCATGGCCGAGCACGGGCGCGACCCGGGCAAGCGCGCGCCGCAGCGCCGGCTCGCCGAGGAGATGACCGCGCGGGTCCACGGCGCGGACACGGCGCGCGCGGTCGTCGAGGCGACCCGGCTCCTCTTCGGCGGCACGGACCTGCGCGCCGCCGGGCGCGAGGTGCTCGAGGTCCTCTCGCGCGAGCTGCCGGTGGTGCGCCTCCCGCGCGCCGAGCTCGAGGGGCTGCCGGTGCTCGACGCGCTCGTGAAGGCGGGCCTCGCCTCGTCGAAGGGCGACGCGCGCCGGGGCATCGCCGGGAAGGGCTTCCTCGTGAACGGCGAGACCGTGGCCGCGCCCGAGCGCGCGCTCTCCGCGGCGGACGTGCTCCACGGCGCGTACGTGATGCTGCAGAAGGGCAAGCGGAACCACGCCCTCCTCGTGCTCGAGGGCTAGCGGCGCCGCTCAGGTCGCGTCCGGCAGCCGCTCCTGCACCCGCGCGATGCCGCGGGCGCGGCCCGTCGCGTCGTCGATGTCCACGATGGCGCCCTGCAGCCACACGTCGCGCTTCGCCGGGTCGAACGACACCGGCCGCGCGGAGAGGAAGCGCTCGAGGACGAGCTCCTTCCGCACGCCGATCACCGACTCCCACGGCCCGCACATCCCGACGTCGGTGACGAAGGCGGTGCCGCCGGGGAGGACGCGCGCGTCGGCGGTCTGGACGTGGGTGTGCGTCCCGAGCACCGCCGAGACCTTGCCGTCGAGGAACCAGCCCATGGCGTTCTTCTCGCTCGTCGCCTCGCAGTGCATGTCGACGAGGATCGCCGTCGCGCCCTCGGCGCGCAGCGCGGCGACGCCCTCCTCCGCGGCGCGGAACGGGTCGTCGAGCGCCTTCATGAAGACGCGCCCCTCGAGGTTCAGCACGCCGAGCTTGCGGCCGTCGGGGGTCGAGATGACGGCGCGGCCGCGCCCCGGCGCGCCCGGCGGGTAGTTCGCGGGCCGCAAGAGCCGGGCCTCGGGCCGGGAGAGGTACGGCACGATCTCGCGCTTCGCCCAGATGTGGTTCCCGCTCGTGAGCAGGTCCACCTCCGCGGCGAGCAGCTCGTCGGCCGACTCGGGCGTCACGCCGATGCCGGAGGCGGAGTTCTCCGCGTTCGCGACGACGAGGTCGAGCCCCTCCTTCGCGATGAGGCGCGGCACGAGGCGCTGGACGGCCTGGCGGCCGGGCTTTCCGAACACGTCTCCGAGGAAGAGGACCTTCAAGGTCCGGGAGGTATAGCCCGTCGCCGCGGCCGGCGTCAGCGGGATTCGCGGGGGAAGAGGAGCGTGCGCTCCTCGGTGACCACCGCGTCGAGGCGCGCGTCGTGGGGCTCGCGCGGCAGCGCCGGCACGAGCTGCACCTCGAAGGCGACGCCCACGCGCGCCGCGCCGGGCATCGCCGCGAGCGTCGCGTCGTAGTGCCCGCCGCCGCGCCCGAGGCGCAGGCCGTCGAGGGAGAACGCCACGCCGGGCAGCACCACGCAGCCGATCTCGGCGAGGTCGACCTCCGGCGCGCCCGGGGGCGGCTCGGCGGCGCCGAACGGGCCGCGCACGAGGTCGGCGGGGTCGCACACGGCGAAGGCGAGGCGGCGGCTCCCGGGCACCGCGCGCGGGAACACGACCCGCGCGCCGCGCACGAGCGCGGCGCCGGTGAGGCGGGTGGCGTCCACCTCGGCGCCCATCGCCGCGTAGAGGGCGATCGTGCCGGCGTCGCGGAAGGCGGGGAGGGCGTCGATGCGCGCGGCGATGGCCTCCGCGTGGGCGGCCCGCTCGTCCGCGCCGAGCCGCGCGCGCCGCGTGGAGAGCTCGGCCCGCAGCGCGCGCTTCGTCTCGGACGGCGTGTCGGATCCCGCCTTCACCCGCCCTCCGGTCGAAAAAAAGCCCCCCGCGTGAGCCGTGTGGCCCGGTTGTCTGGACCTGTATTTCTACAGGTGGGGCACCCGGTACCCAGCGTCCGTAGGCTTCTCCCTCGTTGCTGGGAGCTTGCTCATGGACGTGGGCGGGCGCTCCGCTTTGGCTCAAAGTCGGCCCAAACGACGCGGGGCCCAAGCACGAACTCGGCAGGGGGCAGGTCGAAGCGGAGAAAGAACTCAACCCCGCGTAAGTACGCAGAGTTTTTGATACCCCGATCCTAGGGCTCCGGGGCGCGGCTGTCAAGCGGGCCCGGCAGTCATCGGGGGTACAATCGCGCATGCTCGCGCTCCGGACGGCCGGCCTGGGGGCCCTCCTCCTCCTCTCGGGCGTCCCCGCGCAGGCGCTGGAGATCCACGGTGAGTACGACTCGCCGCTCGGGCGCGTCCGCGTCGAGGGGGACGGCGCCGCGTTCCGCGGCGTGCTCGTCGCCCCGGGCCGCGCGTGCGGGTTCCGCCCGGGCGAGGAGGTGCTCCGCGCGACGCTCCTCGACGACTCCCTCGCCGGCCAGGTGCGCGTGTGCCTCGCGGGCCCGGGCTGCCGCGCGAGCGAGGAGTGGTCGAGCGCGGTGCTGCTCGCCGCGGGCGGGAAGCTCTCCGGCGCCGTGCACGTGGCCGCGAAGGGCTGCCGCGCGCCGCTCGGGAAGCGGGGCGGGCTGGTGCTCGCGCGGGCGGGCGGGGCGACCGCCGCCGCCCCGGGCGCCGCGGCGAAGCCGGCCCGCGAGCGCGCGCGGGCGCTCCTCCGCGACGGCGCCGCCTGGCTCTCCGAGGGCAACTTCGAGGCGGCGCGGCGCCGCTTCCAGGAGGCCGTCCTCGCCGACCCGCGCGTCCCGGAGGCCTACAACGGCGTGGGCGTCACCTTCCGGATGCGCAACGATCTCCCCGGCGCCCTCGAGTGGTACAAGAAGGCGCTCGCCGTGGACCCCGACTTCGGCGACGCCTACTACAACATCGCGTGCGTCTACGCGCTCGAGGGCCGCAAGGACATGGCGCTCCGCTACCTCCAGATCGCCGCGCTGAACGGCTACGCCACCGCCGGCGGCATCGACGCGGACCCCGACCTCGAGGGCCTGCGCGCCGAGCCGGGCTACCGCGCGCTCGTGCGCGCGAAGATGTGATGGTCGTGGGCAACGGCGGACAGCAGGCGAGGGGGCTCGCCGGCTACCAGCTCGAGGCCCTCGTCGGCAAGGGCGGCATGGCGGAGGTGTACCGCGCCGTCGTCGCCGAGGGGCCGCGCGCCGGCCGGCGGGTCGCGGTGAAGCGGCTCCTCCCCGCGCTCGCCCGCGACGCCGCGTACGTCGCGCTCTTCGAGCAGGAGGCCGAGATCACGCGGCGGCTGCGGCACCCGGCCATCGTGGAGGTCGTCGAGACGGGCGTCGCGGGCGGGACGCCGTTCATCGTCATGGAGTACGTGGACGGGCGGAACCTCCGCCAGGTGCTCGCGCAGTGCGCCGCCCGCCACATCCTCCTCCCCGTGGACTTCGGCGCCTACGTCGCCCACGTCCTCGCCCAGGCGCTCGCCCACGCCCACGCCGGCGCCGACGAGGCGGGCCGGCCGCTCGGGATCGTCCACTGCGACGTGTCCCCCTCGAACGTGTTCATCTCGCGCGTCGGCGAGGTGAAGCTCGGCGACTTCGGTGTCGCGCTCACCGAGGGCGCGGTGCGGAACACGCCCGGCGTGGGCCCCGTCGGCAAGCCGCGCTACCTCGCCCCCGAGCAGATCCTCGGCCAGCCGCCCACCCCGCAGACCGACCTCTTCGCGCTCGGGGCCGTCATCTTCGAGCTGCTCACGAACGAGCCCGCCTTCCCGGGCCGCGACGCGAAGGAGGTCGGGCAGCGGATCCTCGCCGGCCGGCTGCGCGCCCCCTCGGAGCTGCGCCCCGAGGTGCCCTTCGAGCTCGACGAGGTGGTGCTCCGCTGCGTCGCCCCCGACCCCGCCGACCGCTACCCGTCCGCGGCCGCCGTCGGCGCGGACCTGGCGGCGCGCTACGACCCCGCCGTCGGCACGCCGCTCGCCATCGGGGCGGTCGTGCGCGGGCTGTTCGGCGCCTGAGGGCGCCGGCTACATCCTGATCTCGCGGCGGACCCGCTCGACGAGCGGCGGCACGAGCCGCAGCGCGGCGGCGACGTCCTCCTCGGTGGTGGTCCAGCCGAGGGAGAAGCGGATCGTCGCGCGCGCGTCGGCGTCGGAGAGGCCCATGGCGAGGAGCACCCCCGACGGCTTCGTCGAGCCGGAGTGGCAGGCCGACCCCGCGCTCGCGCAGACGCCCTCGAGGTCGAGGGCCATGAGGAGCGCCTCGCCGTCGCAGCCCTCGAAGACGAGCGACGCGGTGGCGGGGAGGCGGGGCGCGCCCGCGCCGTTCACGCGCGTCCGCGGCACGGCGGCGAGGAGGCCCGCCTCGAGCCGGTCGCGCAGCGCGCCGAGCCGCGAGGCCTCGGCCGCCCGGGCCGCGACGGCCGCCTCGATCGCGGCGCCGAGGCCGGCGACGCCGGGCAGGTTCTCGGTGCCGGCGCGGCGGCCGCGCTCCTGCTCGCCGCCGAAGAGCGGCGCGAGGCGCGTCCCCGGCGCGACCCAGAGGGCGCCGGCGCCGCGGGGGCCGCCGAGCTTCTGGCCGGTGAGGAGGACGAGGTCCGCCCCGAGCGTGCGCACGTCCACCTCGATCTTGCCCACCGCCTGCACGGCGTCGCACAGGAAGAGCGCGCCCGCCTCGCGCGCCGCCGCGGCGAGCGCCGGCACGGGCAGCAGGACCCCGGTCTCGTTGTTCGCGCGCATGGCGCAGGCGAGGGCGACGTCGGGGCCGAGCGCCGCGCGGAAGGCCGCGGGATCGACCTCGCCCCTGCGGTCCACCGGGACCACCGTGAGCGGCGTGCCGCCGCGCTCGAGGGCGCGCGCGAGGGAGAGGACGCAGGGGTGCTCGACGGCGGTGACGACGAGGCGGCGGCGGCCGGGCGGGGCCGCGCCGAGCGCGCCGCGGACGGCGAGCGCCGCCCCCTCGGTCGCGCCGGAGGTGAACACCACGTCCGCGGGGGCGGCGCCGAGGGCCCGCGCCACCCGCTCGCGGGCGAGGTCGAGCAGGTCGCGCGCCGCGCGGCCCGCCCGGTGCACCGAGGAGGGGTTCCCGAAGGCCTCGAGCGCCGCCGAGATCGCCGCCTTGGCTTCCGGGCGGACCGGCGTGATGGCGTTGTGATCGAGGTAGATCATGGCGTCCGCTCGGGGTGAGCCCGTCGAACCCCGAGCGGGAGGTCAGGCGAGCGGCTTCCCCTTGCGGGCGCGCACGCCGAAGGCGTCGAGGAACGCCCGGATGACGTCGTCGCGCAGCCGCCGCCGGGCCGCCGCCGAGAGCCCCTTCACGGAGAGGCGCGCGCCGGCCATGGTCCCGTGGCCGCCCGCGGACCCGCCCTTCGCCTCGACCACGTCGCGGATGAGGCGCCCGGCGTTCATGCGCCGGTCGCTCGTGCGGAGCGAGAAGAAGACCGACTCCTCGTACTCGCCGAAGGCGAGCGACCACTTCACGTCCTCGAGGAACGAGAAGCGCTCCGCCACCTCGGCCACCATGTCGGGCGCGTAGATCTGGGCGAGGTCGCAGACCACCGCGTCCTCGTACACGAGCGCCTTCTCGATCGCCGTGTGGTAGAGGCGGAAGTACTCGGCCGGCAGGCGCGGGTGCTCGATCTCGCCGAGCGCGTCCTTGTCGGTCATGGGGAAGAGCCACAGGTACGCGTCCACGTCCTGCTTCGTGGTCTGCCGCCCGAGGTCGCGGGTGTCCGCCTTGATGCCGTAGAAGAGCGCGGTCGCGACCTGCGCCGACATCTTGAGGCCGCTCGCCCGGAAGTACTCGGCGAGCACCGTCGAGGTGGCGCCGAGGCGCCCGCCCACGTCGGCGATCGGCGCGAGGTGCGAGTCGGGCCGCTCGGGGTGGTGGTCGATGACGACGTCCGGGAAGTGCCGCGCCGGGAGCGAGTGGTTCCCCTGCTCCGGCTGGGTGTCGACCATGCAGATGAGGTCGAAGTCGTCGAAGACGACGCGCGAGACCGGCACCACCGGCAGGCGCAGGACGCGGACGAGCGCGCGGTTCTCGGCGCGCCCGACGATGCCGCCGTACGCCACGATGGCCTCGACGCCGGCGAGCTTGTCGAGCAGGTGGGCGAGGGCGACGCCGGCCGCGATCGAGTCGGGGTCCGGGTTGTCGTGGGTGAGGATGAGCGCCCGCTTGTGCGAGCGCGCGTACTGGATGAGCCGGTCGAGCTTGGCCTTGGTGGGCTCGCCGCCGGGGCGCGCGAAGAGGGCCATCCGCGCGGTGCGCACGGGGCGACCTCGGGCGCGGGCGGGCTCGTCTCCGGGCTGACGCATGGGAACGTTCGACTTCATCGGCGGACGAGGCCGCGGAGGACCTCGATGTTCTCCTTGAAGCGGGACTCCGTCTCGACGAACCCCGGCGCTTCCGCGAAGCGGGGGTCGTTCACGAGGAGCCGGAACGGCCGGAGGCCGAGCGTCCCCTCGCCGATGTGCTCGTGGCGATCCACCCGGCAGCCGAGCGGCTTCTTCGAGTCGTTCAGGTGGAAGGCGCGCACGTTTCCGAGCCCGACGACGGCGTCGAGCTCCTCGACGGTGCGGGCGTAGCCGTCCTCGGTCGCGATGTCGTACCCCGCGGAGAAGACGTGGCAGGTGTCGACGCACACCCCCGTCCGCCGCCGCGCCTTCGCCGGGACGGCGTCGCGGATGGCGGCGACCTGCTCGAAGCGCCACCCGAGGCTCGCGCCCTGGCCGGCGGTGGTCTCGACGACGAGGCGGGCCTTGCCCGGCACCTCGTCGAGCGCCCGCGTCATCGCCTCCCCCACCAGCCGGATCCCTTCCTTCTCGTCCTCGTGGCTCCCCGGATGGAAGATGAGGGCGGGGATGCCGAGGCGCTCGCAGCGGCCGAGCTCGTCGCGGAGGGCGTCCCAGCTCTTCCTGCGGCAGTCCAGGTCGGCGGAGGCGCAGTTGATGAGGTAGGACGAGTGGGCCGCCACGGGCTTGCCCGTCCGCCGCGCCTCGCCCCGGAACGCGTCGACCTCGGCGTCCTCGAGGGCCTTCGCCGCCCAGCCCCGCGCGTTGCGCGTGAAGATCTGCAGGCAGTCCGCCCCGTCGGCCTCGGCGCGCGCGAACGCCTTCGAGACCCCGCCGGCGATGCCTTCGTGGGCTCCGAGGAGCATAGGGGGGGCGTACCTATACAATAGCCGCCCCTGGCGCCGCCACGCCTCACCGGGCGCGGGCGCGAGGACCCGAAAAGCGCTGAGCAGGCGGTAGGTTGGCCGGTGAGTCGGCCCGCGGACGCCCCGGACGGGATCCCGCTAGCGGGCGGCCTTGCGGCCCCGGGAGGGGGTCTCGCGGAAGAACTTCTCGGCCTGATCGAGGGCGTTCACGATGGCCTCGGAGGTGAGGTCCCGGAGGATCGCCTCGGGCAGCCGGAGCGACTCGTAGTACCGCTGGCGGTCGGTCGCGTGGATGATGCACGGCATGCGGTAGCCGGCCTGGAGCAGCACGAGGTTCGCGAGCAGCCGCGCGACCTGCCCCGAGGTCTCGGTGTAGGGAAACACCTGCATGAAGCCGTGGTGCAGCTTCGCCGCGCGCTGGATCGGGTGCGCGTTGCGGAAGTCCGCCGACTCGCAGGCGTCGAGCACCTTCTGCAGGAGCGCCGGGATCTTCGCCGGCTGCGCGATCTCGTGGAAGTACGCGCGGTGGAGCGGCATGTCCTTGCGGAACTCGCCCGCGCCCTTGGCGTCCGGGCCGCCGAGGAGCGTCTCGTGCAGCTTGCGCACGAGCGTGAGGTTCACCCGCACCTTCTTCGACTTGGCCTCCTCGTGGACGAGGTCGGCCGCGATCTTGTGGTTGCGGATGTCCTGCAGCGACGAGACGAAGGAGGCGTCGGCCAGCGGCGGGTTGTCGAGCGCGGTCGCCAGCTCCTGGCTCGTGTAGACGACGCCCTCGAGCGCGTTCTCGTGGTACAGCCACGAGAGCTCGTAGCGGCGGAGGAACTCCCCCGCGAGGTCCGGGTCGCCGCGCATGCGGTCGGCCAGATTGTCCATGCGATCGTCGATGTCGACGAAACGGGTCCTCATCGCAGCCACTCCTCGGTGCCTCAGAGCCCCTCGCCGGACCGTCGAACCGGTTCGCGAGCGCAACATCCCGTCTTGTCTTGGGATTTTCAGTGCTGCGCCCGAGGGCGGGGGGAATCTAGCCGAATCGATCTCGAAAGGTCAATGAATTTGCCGTTCACGACAGGAACGGCCGAGCGGCCGGCATTGTTCCCGCCTTCGACGCAACACCGCGAGATGACGAAGTAAACGTGCGATGGCGCGCTGACCTTCCGGTCAGCTGTCCAGGGCGGGGAAGGGCCGGCACATGCGCGAGACGAGGCCCATGTCCGGGTGCAGCTCCGCCTTGCCGGCCTGGATGGCCTGCTGGAGCCCGGCCTCGTCCGGCACCACCTCGAGGGGCGAGAGCACCCGCTGGAACGAGCGGTGGTGGTGGGCGAAGGGGCGGTTCCGGGCGACGTTCTGGGCGGCGAGCTGCGCGAGGCCGAGCCAGAGCGGCTGGGAGAGCTTCGGGCCGAACCCCTCGAGCGCGAGGACGAAGGCGTTGCGGGTGCCGATCGCGCCCCGCTGCACGGCGCCCCAGGCCGCCCGCGCCGGGAGGTTGTCCACGAGCCCGCCGTCCACGAGGCGGGCGACGTCGTGGCGGGCGAGGAGCGCGGCGAGGAGCGCGTGCATCCGCTCGTCGTCGCGGACGACGTCGTAGTGGATGACGCCAGGGAGCGCCGAGGAGAAGCCGACCGCGTCGATGGCGTCGAAGGCCCGGGTCTCGTCGTCCGCCCCGAGGTAGACGCGCGCGAGGCGGTCCCGCTGGACGACGAGCTCGCCGATCGCCTGGAACGTCTCGGAGATCATGCGCGAGACCACGTTCGGCCGGGGCTCGCGGCCGTGCAGGTCGAGGA
The DNA here is from genome assembly GCA_963737085.1 of uncultured delta proteobacterium. GTDB lineage: Bacteria > Myxococcota > Myxococcia > Myxococcales > Anaeromyxobacteraceae > Anaeromyxobacter. The sequence continues at coordinate 575,839 of CAVTRR010000006.1, read as the reverse complement.
GGTGCTCGTAGTAGGTGGGGTCGCGCGGGAGCGCGCCGTTGCGGACGCCGGTCACCGCCACCACGAGCGGCACCGCGAGCTGGCCGAGGGTGAGGGGGTGGCCGTCCGGGCCCTTCAGGAAGTCCCCGATGGCGGCGCGCAGGTAGAGGCGCATCGCCGCCGGCAGGCCGTAGCGCGACTCCCCTTGCAGGAAGCGGAAGAGGGTCTTGAAGGAGAGGCCGCGCATCGCCTCGGAGACGTCCTCGTCGTTCCAGCGCAGGCGCCGCGCCCGGAAGAGGAGCAGCACCGCGCCCATGCTCGTGCCGGCGAGGAGCCGCGGCACGAGGCCGTACTGCTCGAGCAGCGCGAACGCGCCGAGGTACGACCAGGCGACCCCGCCGCCGCCGCCGCAGACGAGGACCAGCGCCTTCTCGCAGATCTCGCGGTCGAGAGCGCCGGGCGGCAGCCGGCCCTGGTACCGCGCGGCGGCGCGGGCGCGCCAGGCCCGCGCGTGCGCGAGCACGTTCGGGACGGCGCGCGCCGTCTCCTCGCGATCGACGCGCACCGAGCGCGTGAGCGGCGGCACGAGCTCTGCGAGGACGTCCTCGCGGTAGGGCGCGAGGAAGGGCTCGAGGTCCACGTCCGTCCCGTCCGGCGCCCGCACGAGGCCGACGCGGGCGAGGTTCAGCGCGTAGCGCAGGCCGGCCTCGTCGGCCTCGGAGATCCAGGCCGGCGAGGAGACGATCGCGCGCACGAGGGCGAGCTCCGCGTCCTCGAAGGGCCGGACCCGGGCGCGCAGCGCGTCGAGCTCGTCGTCCGCGGGGGCCACGCTACCGGACGACCTCCTCGAAGGCCTGCCGGACCGCGGCCGTGACGCGGGCGTACTCGCCGAGGAAGCGCGCGCCCGGGTCCGGGCCCGCGTAGCCGAGGCGCCGCGCGAGCTGGCGGAGGGCGGGGCCGCGCTCCGGCAGGTGGTCGATGGCGAAGTCGTGCACGATGCGCAGCCGCAGCTCCACCCGGCGCAGGAAGTCGTACCCCTCGACGAGCGGCGCGAACTCCGCCTCGCGCAGCAGGCCCGCCTGCCTGAGCCGGCGCAGGGCGAGGGGCGTCGTGCCGGTGCGGATCGCGGGGTGGTCGTGCCCGTGCGCGAGCTGGAGGAACTGCGCCGCGAACTCGACGTCGACGAGGCCGCCGTGGCCGGTCTTCGGGTTCTTGCCCCGGGACGACTCCCGCCCGAGCTCGGACTCCATCCGCTCGCGCATGCGCCGGATCTCGGCGGCGAGCGCGGCGCGATCCTCGCGGGGGCCGTAGACGGCCGGCACGATCGCCTTCTCCTCGAGCTCCGCGTAGAGCGCCGCGTCGCCCGCCACGTGGCGCGCCCGCAGGAGCGCCTGCCGCTCCCACAGGTGGCTCTGCACCGCGCCGGCCGCGCCCCTCCCGTCGCCGGCGTGGTAGCGGATGAACGCCTCCGCGCCGATGACGAGCGCCCCCTGGTTGCCCGACGGGCGCAGGCGCGTGTCGATCTGGTAGAGCCGCCCCTCGCGCAGGGGCATCTGCAGGAACGACATGAGCCGCTGGGCGAGGCGGGGGTACCGCTCGTAACCGGACGGGGGGCCGCCGGCGAGCGCAGGGCCAGCCGGATAGACGAAGACGAGGTCGAGGTCGGAGTGGTAGCCGAGCTCGCGGCCGCCGAGCTTGCCCATGCCGATGACGCACAGCCGCGCGGGCGGGGCGATCCCCTTCGCGCGCGCCTCGTGCTCGGCGAGGGCGAGGCAGCGCTCGAGGCTCACCTCGGCGAGGCCGGTGAGCTGGGTCGCGACGCTGCCGAGGTCGATGGTGCCGGCGATGTCGTGGATCGCGATCCGCAGGACCTCCTCGTTCTTCCAGCGCCGCAGCTCGCCGAGCTGGCGCTCGAGGAGGTCGTCCACCGGCAGCGCGGGATCCACGTGGGCGAGCCGCTCCTCGGCGTCCGTGCGGAAGGCGTCCTTCCCCTTCTCGAGCTGGCTCTGGTCCTCGCGGAGCAGCATGTCGATGAGCTCGGGGTGGCGGACGAAGCGCTTCGAGAGGAAGTCGGAGGTGCCGAAGAGGGAGAGCAGGAGCCGCGCGATGCGGCGGTGCTCCGCGAGCATCTTGAAGTAGGGGCCCGGCTCCGAGAGCGCGGCGGCGAAGTCGGAGAGGTGCGTGATCGCCTGGTCGGGGTCCGGCGTGCCGAGGGCGTCGGTGAGGAGCGCCACCGCCGCGGCGGGGTCGCCGAGCGGCGAGAAGGGCGTGCGCCGGCGCGCCATGGCGTCGAGGGCGGCGAGGACGCGGTCGGGGTCGACGAGGCCGCGGCGGGCGGCGATCTCCGCGCGCCGCTCGCGCTCCACCTGCGCGTCGGCGAGGAGCGACAGCTCGGGGTCGAGCGGGACCGCGCCGGTCCCCTTGCCGAGGAGGTCGTCGAAGAGCCGCGCCACCCGCGCGCGGTGGGCGGCGAGGGCCGCCTGGAGCTCCTCCTCGGTCGCGTACCCCATGGCGCGGGCGAGGCCGCGCCGCGCGCCCGCGGGGGGCAGCCGGTGGGTCTGCGCGCCGTCGAGCATCTGCACGCGGTGCTCGGCGCGGCGCAGGAAGAGGTAGGCGTCGGCGAGCTCGTCGCGGTCCTTCTCCACCACCACGCCGGCGAAGAGGAGCCGGTCGAGGGCGGGGAGCACGGCGCGCTCGCGCAGGCCCCGGGTCTCGTCGCGCCCGCCGTGGAGGAGCTGGAGGGCGGAGACGAAGAACTCGGCCTCGCGGATGCCCCCCTCGCCGAGCTTCAGGTCGTCCGCGCCCTCGCCGCCGGCGCGCGCGTCGATGCGCGCCTTCATCGCCTGGATCTCCTGGACCACGTCGAGGTCGAGGCTGCGGCGCCAGATGAACGGGTCGAGCTGGCGGAGCAGCTCCTCGCCCACCGCGAGGTCGCCGGCGCCGGGGCGCGCCTTCACGAGGGCGTTGCGCTCCCAGCTGCGGCCGAAGGTCTGGTAGTAGAGCTCCGCCGCCCGCAGCGAGTTCACGATGGGGCCGTTCTGGCCGTCGGGGCGCAGGTTCAGGTCCACGCGGAAGACGAAGCCGTCCTCGGTGGGGCGGGCGATCGACTCGGTCACGTGCTCGGCGAGCTTCGCGTAGTAGGCGAAGTGGGTGACGGGCTTCGCCCCGGCGGTCTCGCCGTCGCGCTCGTAGACGTAGACGAGGTCCACGTCCGACGAGAAGTTGAGCTCGCGCGCGCCGAGCTTGCCCATGGCGAGGGCGCAGAACCCCGCGCCGGGCTCGCGCGCCTCGAGGCCCGCGGGCGGGCCGTGGCGCGCGCGCAGCCGCCGATCGTGGAAGCGGATCGCCGCGTCGAGGCAGGCGGTGGCGAGGGCGGAGAGCTCCCCGGTGACCTCCTTCACGCGGGCGCGCCGCAGGTCGCGCAGCGCGATCCGCACCACCTCGCGCGCGCGCACCCTCCGGAGCAGCCGGTCGAACCCCGCCGCGTCGTCCGGGTCGAGCGGGCGGGCCGCCCGGGCGAGGAGCCGCCGGAGGTCCTCCTCGCTCCGCGGCCGGAGCAGGAAGGGGGAGCGCGCCGCGCGCGGCAGGAGCCGCGGGTCGCGGGCGAGCAGCGCCGGGATCATGCGCGAGGCGCCGGAGAGGAGGACGAGGGCCTCGAGCAGGTCGCGGTCGGCGGGGAGCGCGCCCGCCCCGTCCACCCAGCGCTCGACGCCGGCGAGCGCGAGGTCCGGATCCGCCGCGCGCCGGACGGCGGCGCCGAGCTCCTCGACGCGCCCGGGGAAGCGCTTCGCGAGGCGCGCGAGCCGCTCGGCGGACTCGGGGCCGGGCTCGACGGGCGGGAGGCCGTCGCTGAGGTGGCTCTGGCGCATCGGCGCGTCCCGCTCAGGCGTCCGCGTCGTCCTCGGCCTCGGCGGGCGCGGCGCGCCCGGCGCGGGAGAGGCCGTGCTGCTTGATCTTCTTGTGGAGGTTCGTGCGCTCGACCCCGAGCGCCTGCGCGGCCTGGGTGATGTTCCAGTCGTGCTCCTCGAGCTTCTTCAGGATGTAGTCGCGCTCGACGAGGTCGCGCAGCTCCTTGAGCGGCACCTCGCCGTAGCGCGAGAGGTCGGCGCTCCCGGCGGCCGGGGGCGGCGCCGCGGCGCGGGGGCCCACGCTCTCCGGGACGTCGGCCGGCCCGATCCGGTCGCCGCTCATGATCACCATGCGCTCGCAGACGTTCCGCAGCTCGCGGACGTTGCCGGGCCAGCGGTAGGCGCGGAGCCGCTCGTACACCGCCGGGTCCACCGGCTTCGGGCGCACGCCGTTCTCGCGGCAGGCGAGCTGGAAGAAGCGCTCGGCGAGGAGCGGCACGTCCTCGAGCCGCTCGCGCAGCGGCGGCGCCCGGAGCGGGACCACGTTCAGGCGGAAGTAGAGGTCCTCGCGGAAGGTCCCCTCGCGCACCTCGGCGTCGAGGTCCTTGTTGGTGGCGGCGACGATGCGGACGTCCACGCCGAGCGCGCGCTCGCTGCCCACGCGGGTGATCTCGCCGGTCTGGAGCGCGCGCAGCACCTTCGCCTGGGCCGACAGGCTCATGTCCCCGATCTCGTCGAGGAAGAGGGTGCCGCCGTGCGCCACCTCGAACTGGCCCCGGCGGCGCGCGGCCGCCCCCGAGAAGCTCCCCTTCTCGTGGCCGAAGAGCTCGGACTCGATGAGCTCGGCCGGGATCGCGGCGCAGTTCACCTTCACGAAGGGCGCCTGCGCCCGCTTCGAGAGGCGGTGGAGCTCGGCGGCGACGAGCTCCTTGCCGCTGCCCGACTCGCCGAGGACGAGGACGCGCCCGCTCGTCGGGGCCACCTTCGCGATCTCCTCGCGGAGCTTCCGCATCGCCGGGCTGTCGCCCACCATCTCGTCGGCGAAGCGCCGCTCGCGCGCGGAGAGCGACTGCACCTTCTCCTCGAGGGTCCGCCGCGACAGCGCGTTCCTCACCGAGACGATGACGCGCTCGCGGTCGACCGGCTTCGGGATGAAGTCGGCCGCGCCGCGCCGCATGGCGTCCACGATGTCGCTCGAGTCGGCGTGGCCGCTGATGACGAGCACCGGCAGCTCGCGCCAGAGCTCGCGCGCCTTCGAGAGCAGCGCGAGCCCGTCCATGCCCGGCAGGCGGATGTCGAAGATGCCGAGGTCCACCGGCTCGGCGGCGAGCACCTCGAGCGCCTTCTCCGCGCTCTCCGCGTCGAGCAGCGCGTACCCCTCGGGCTCGAGGACCATCCGCAGCGCCCGGCGGATGTTCGGCTCGTCGTCGACCACGAGGATGACCTGCTTCGTCCCGTCCATGGTGACGGGAGTCTACCGGCGCGGCCGGCCGAGGGCTACCGGGCGGCGGGCCGCGACAGGACCACGAGCGAGCGCGCCTCCACGGCCACCGAGCCGCGGGCGGCGACGAGGTCGCGCTTCGCGTCGCTCGCCCCGGCGGTGTCGAGGAGGATCTCCCACTCGCGCCCCCACTCGATCTCGGGGAGCACGTAGGTGACCGGCTCGTGCCAGGCGTTCACGAGGACGAGGAGCGTGTCCCCCACGATGCGCTGCCCCTGCTCGTCGACGCCGGCGATCGAGTCGCCGCCGAGGAGGAACGCGACCGACCGCGCCGAGGGCTGGCGCCAGTCCTCCTCGGTCATCTCGAAGCCGTCGGGGCGGAACCAGGCGAGGTCCTTCACCGACGAGTCCCACAGCTGCCGGCCGCTGAAGAAGCGGCGGCGCTGCAGCACCGGCTGGTCGAGGCGCAGGCGCACCAGGCGCCGCGTGAAGCCGAGCAGGGCGCGGCGGCGGTCGTCGAGGCTCCAGTCGAGCCAGGAGAGCTCGTTGTCCTGGCAGTAGGCGTTGTTGTTGCCGCCCTGCGTCTTCCCCATCTCGTCGCCGGCGGCGATCATCGGCACGCCCTGCGAGACGAGGAGCGTCGCGAGGAGGTTGCGCACCTGGCGGTCGCGCAGCGCCAGCACCGCGGCGTCGCCGGTCTCCCCCTCGGCCCCGCAGTTCCAGGAGTGGTTGTCGTCCGCGCCGTCCCGGTTCTCCTCGCCGTTCGCCTCGTTGTGCTTGCGGTCGTAGGAGACGAGGTCGCGCAGGGTGAACCCGTCGTGCGCCGTCACGAAGTTCACGCTCGCGTAGATCTTGCGGCCGGCGGGCTCGTAGAGGTCGGCCGAGCCGGTGAGGCGGAAGCCCATCTCGGACTGCTGGCTCTCGTCGCCCTTCCAGAACCGGCGCACGACGTCGCGGTACTTCCCGTTCCACTCCGACCAGCGCACGGGGAAGGCGCCCACCTTGTAGCCGTCGGGGCCGAGGTCCCACGGCTCCGCGATGAGCTTCACGCGCTCGAGGACGGGGTCCTGGTGCACGGCGGTGAGGAAGCGGGCGCGCTCGTCGAAGTCGTCCGGGTCGCGCGCGAGGGTGACGGCGAGGTCGAAGCGGAAGCCGTCCACGTGCATCTCCTCCACCCAGTAGCGGAGGGAGTCCATGACGAGCTTCACCGTCCACGGGTTCGTGGTGTCGAGCGAGTTGCCGCAGCCGGTGGAGTCCGAGTAGTGGCGCGGCGACTCCGCCACGAGCCGGTAGTAGGTCGGGTTGTCGAGCCCCTTCAAGGACAGGGTCGGCCCGAGGTGGTTCCCCTCGGCGGTGTGGTTGTAGACGACGTCGAGGATCACCTCGATGCCCGCGGCGTGGAGCGCCTTGACCATCTCGCGGAACTCCGTGACCTGCTCCCCGCGGCTCGCGCGGGCGTACCGCTGCTCCGGCGCGAAGAAGCCGAGCGTGGAGTAGCCCCAGTAGTTCGTGAGCCCCTTCGCCTTCAGGAAGGGGTCGTCCAGGTGCTCGTGGACGGGGAGGAGCTCCACCGCGGTGACGCCGAGCTTCACGAGGTGCTCGACCGCCGGGGGCGACGCGAAGCCCTGGTAGGTGCCGCGCAGCTCGGGCGGCACCTCGGGGTGACGGGCGGTGAAGCCCTTCACGTGGACCTCGTAGATCACCGAGCGGTGCCAGGGCGTCTCGGGCCGGCGGTCGTTCCCCCAGTCGAAGTGGTTCCCCACCACGACGGACTTCGGCGCCGCGGCGGCGCCGTCCCGGTCGTCGAAGGCGAGGTCCTGCTCCGGCGCGCCCGGCCGGTAGGCGTAGATCGGCCCCGAGAGGTCGGCCTCGCCGGAGATCGCGCGGGCGTACGGGTCCACGAGCACCTTGAACGGGTTGAAGCGCAGGCCGTTCTCCGGCTCGTAGGGGCCGTGGGCGCGGTACCCGTACAGCGCGCCCGGCCGGACGCCGGGCAGGTAGACGTGCCAGACGTGCCCGGTCTTCTCGCAGACCCGCACGCGGCGCAGCTCCCGGCCGGGGTCGTCCGGGGCGAAGAGGCACAGGTCGAGCGCCTCGGCGTGGCGCGCGTAGACCGCGAAGTTCGTCCCCTCGCCGTCGAAGGTCGCGCCGAGCGGGAAGGGCCTCCCGGGCCAGATCGGCTCGCCGTCCATGGGTGGCCCGCCTCGTCCCCGGGCGAGGGAAATGTGTGGACGCACGGGACGCCGTGCGAGCGCGGCCCGCGGGGAGGCGCCGGCGCTCCCGGGGGTGTCCCCGCCATGGTTTGCTCGGAGTGAAAGCGCGGCGCTCCCGCACCGGGCGCGCCCGAGCGCGAGCGGACCGGGTGTGGCGTCGCGAGGGGCGCAGCGCGCCCCCGGGAACCCGCGCCGCTCGCGACCGCTCCCGCGCGGAGCGAGGCAGGCGCGACATCCCGCCACGACCCGCGCCGTCACGCGCGCGCCCCGCGCCGGGCCGCGGTCGGAGCGCGGGCGCGGCTTCGGCTCGCCCCCCGCGCGAGGAGGCGAGCGCCGCCCTCCGGCGCCGCTCGGGGCACCCTCCGGCGGCCGCTCCTGTCGCGCTTACCGATCCACGCGCGTCGATCTTACAGACTGCGTCCTCTCCGCCGGCGCGGCACTCCCCCGGATTGCGCGCTGCGCACCGATCCGCTGCGCGGCACGGCCATTGCTGGGCCGGATGCCGGCCACGTCAGCTTCGGACCGCGCCAGGAGGAAGAATGAATCGGACGAGCACCGCCAGCAGCACCCTCGACCAGTACCTCCGGGAGATCAACCGGGTCGCGCTCCTCACGGTGGAGGAGGAGCGGCGCCTCGCTCGTGAGTTCAGGGACCAGGGCGACAAGCGATCGGGCCACCGTCTGGTGGAGGCGAACCTCCGCTTCGTGGTGAAGGTCGCGTTCGAGTACCGCTCGTACGGGTTGCGGATGGCCGATCTCATCCAGGAGGGGAACATCGGCCTCATGAAGGCGGTGCAGAAGTTCGACCCCGACAAGGAGATCCGGCTGATCTCCTACGCCGTGTGGTGGATCCGCGCCTACATCCAGAACCACATCCTCAAGTCCTGGTCGCTCGTGAAGATCGGGACCACCCAGGCGCAGCGGAAGCTGTTCTTCTCGCTCGCCCGGACGCGCCACGAGATCGAGCGCCTCTCGCCCGGCGCCGGCCTCGAGCACGAGGGGATCGACGTGAACCTCGTCGCGAAGAAGCTCCGCGTCCGTCCCTCCGACGTCGTGGAGATGTCGCAGCGGATGGAAGGGCGCGACCTCTCGCTCGACGCCCCGGTGGCCGACGGGTCGAGCACGCACCTCGAGTTCACGCCCGGCGAGGGCGAGCCCCAGGACGAGGAGCTCGCCCGGGCCGAGGAGGACGCCATCGTGCACCGCCGCGTCAACGAGGCGATGTCCCGCCTCGACCCGCGCGAGCGGCACATCGTGGAGGCGCGCATCATGGGCGACGGCAAGGAGACCCTGCGCGACCTCGGCCAGCACTTCGGCTTCTCCCGCGAGCGCGCGCGCCAGCTCGAGATCCGCGCGCTCGAGAAGCTGCGCCGCGACCTGCAGCCGCTCGCCGACGAGGTGGGCTGGCCCGTCTCGTCGCCGGCCGACCTCGACCCGTGACGAGAGGGCAGGGAGCAAGCAGGCGCCGCTCGCCCCGAGCCTGCGATGGGCGGACCTCAGGTCCGCCGCGAGATCGCGAACGGCGAGAACGCCTGCTGCACCGGCATGAGCTCCACCGCGTTCACGTTCACGTGGGCCGGGAGCGAGACGCACCACAGGATCGCCTCGGCGACGTCGGCCCCCGAGAGCGGCGTGACGCCCTCGTAGACCTTGGACGCCTTCGCGGCGTCGCCCTGGAAGCGGACCAGGGAGAACTCCGTCTCGGCCATGCCCGGCTCGATGCAGGTCGCGCGGACCGCGGTGCCGAGCAGGTCGGAGCGCAGGTTGAGCGTGAACTGGTGCACGAACGCCTTGGTCGCGCCGTACACGTTGCCGCCGGGGTAGGGGTAGCTCCCCGCGACCGAGCCGACGTTCACGACGTGCCCGCGGTTCCGCTCGATCATGCCCGGGAGCACCGCGCGCGTCATGGTGACGAGCCCCCGGCAGTTCGTGGCGATCATGGTCTCCCACTCGTCGAGCGACGCCCGCTGGGCCGGCTCGAGCCCGAGGGCCAGGCCGGCGTTGTTCACGAGGACGTCGACCGCCGCGAACGGCGCCGGCAGCGCGGCGACGAGCCCCTCCACCGCGGCGCGGTCCCGCACGTCGACGACGACGGGGTGGACCTTCCCGGCGTGGCGCGCGGCGAGGGCCTCGAGGCGGTCGCGCCTTCGCCCCGCCGCGACGACGCGGGCGCCGGCGCGGACGAGCGCCTCCGCGGTGTCGAGGCCGAAGCCGCTCGTCGCGCCCGTGACGAGGGCGATCCTGCCGGTGAGGTCGTGGGTCATGAACGGATGCTAGCTCAGGTCCCGCGCAGCGGAAGGACGAGCGAGAAGGACGCCCCCCCGCCGGGACGCTCGCCCACCTGCACGTCGCCCCCGTGCTGCAGCAGGATCTTCTTCACGATGGCGAGGCCGAGGCCGGTGCCGGTCTTCTTGGTCGTGAAGTACGGGTCGAAGATCCGCTCGCGCGCCGCCCGCTCGATGCCCGGTCCCTCGTCGGCCACGGTGAGCACCGCGCGATCGCGCGTGCGCGCCACCCCGACGTGGACGCGCGCCCGCGCCGGCAGCGCCGCCTCGACGGCGTTCGAGAAGAGGTTCGCGAGCACGCGGCGCATGAGGGCGCGGTCGAGCGAGACCGGCGTCGACGGGCTCGCCTTCACGACCTCCACGTCCGCCGCGGCGGCGACGTCCGGGCTCGTGCGCAGGAAGTCCTCCACGAACTCGCCGAGGTCGGCGGGCTCGGGGCGCACGTCCGGCAGCTTGGCGAACGCCGAGAACTCGTCCACGAGGCGCTGGAGCGTGCCCACCTCGTCGCGCACGATCTCGCCGGCGGCGGCGAGCAGCTTGCCGAAGGCGGGGTCCTTGTCCCGCGCCGCCGACCGCGGCCAGTGGGCCTCGAGCTGCTGGAAGGCGAGCTTCATCGGCGTGAGCGGGTTCTTGATCTCGTGCGCGAGGCGGCGGGCCACCTCCTGCCAGCCCGAGATCTTCTCCAGGTAGACGATGCGGTCGCGGCTCTCGCGGACCTCGCGCACCATGGCGTTGAAGGCGAGCGCGAGGCCCGCCACCTCGTCGGAGGCGCCCCCCGGATCGACCTGCACCGCGAGGTCGCCCGCGGCGAGGCGGCGGACCGCGGCGACGAGCTGGGAGACGCGGCGGGTGGTGCGCCGGGCGAGGAGGATGCCGATGGCGGCGGCCGCGACGGCCATGGCGACGAGCAGCGCGCCGAAGGCCCGCACGTAGCTCCGCCGGATCTCGCCGCGCAGCGCGTGGACGCCCTGCACGAGCTCGCCCACCTCGCGCGCCTCGTCGAGCTCGGCGAAGAAGCGCGCCTCGATCTCGAAGAGGCACTCGAGCCTCCCGCCGCCGGGGAGCGCCACGCGCGCCGGCGCGTCGCGCCACTCGCCGCCGGCCTCGGGCGTCGGGTCGTCGGCCTCGGCGATCGTCGCGCCGTCGGCGCCGATCCAGGCGGCGTGGCGCAGCCGCGGCGTCCGCTCCACCGCCGCCGCGAGGTAGGCGGCGCCGCGCCGGCGGTCGGCCGGGAGCCCGCGCGCGACGGCCCGCGCCTGCTCGCCGTAGAGCTGCTTGCGCGCCTGGAACAGGTCGCCGTAGAGGGTCGGCACCGCCTCGAGCCGCTCCACCACGCGCGGCTGCAGCCCGAGGTCGAGGTTCTCCTCCGCGACGCGGCTCGCGAGGAAGAGCGCGCCGAAGAGCGGCAGCGTCGCGGCCACCACGAGCGCGGCGGCGATGCGCAGCTCGAAGCGCGAGACGCGCAGGTGCGAGAGCGCGCGGCGCGCCCGGTCCGCCCGCCCCCCGGCGCCCCGGTCACCGCGCGGCCACCTCGCCCGGGCGGAAGGCGCGCGAGCGGAACAGGTGGACGTCGGAGCCCGGGTCGGGCTCGCGCAGGAGGAAGCTCGCCACCGCGCCGAGGACGCTGCGCGACCCGCCGCTGCCGCGCGCGCCGCCCGACGGGTTCGCGATGTACTCGCGCGTCCGCTGCAGCTGCTCCTTCGAGACGGGGTTCACCTCGACGCGCGCCTCGACGACGAAGGGGCCCTGCGGCAGGAGGGCGACCGGGCCGAGGTCGAGCTCCCGCTCGTCGGAGAGGAACCTGCGCAGGGCGGCGAAGTCGGGCAGGGCGAGGCGGACCCCCTGCGGCACGTGCGGGTCCTTCACCGTGACGGCGTAGGTCTCGTCCCACACGTCGAACAGGATCTCGATCACCCGGCCGTAGAGGAGCACGGGGTGGCGGCCGCCCGCGGGCGTCACCGCGACGTACAGCGCGACCACGTTCGTGAGGCCGTTCCCGAGCTGCCGCTCGAGCGCCTCGGGGAACGCCGCCGCGAGGTTCACCGTCGCGGTGAGCCGCGCGTTGCGCCCGGAGAGCTTCGCCTCGAGCGGCGAGGGCGACGCGGCGGCGGGCCCCGCCCCGAGGGCGACCGCGAGCGCCGCGAGGGCGCCGATCGTCCGGGCCGAGGTCACAGGAAGTTGTCCAGGGCGTAGCCGACGGAGACGTTGAACGCCCCGACCGGCGTGTCGAGGCGGAGCGCCGCCTCGCCGGAGAACGGCGTGCGGGAGAAGGCGGTGCGGCCGCCGCCGAGCGTCGCGGTGGAGTAGACGCCGCGGACGCCGAGCGCGAGGTAGCCCCGCCGGAAGAAGTCGCCGGTGCTCCAGAGCGGCACCCCGTACTCGAGCCCGGCCATGCCGAGGAACGCGTCGTAGCGCGAGTCGGTGGAGAAGTTCAGCTCGAGCGCGCGCGCGAGGGCCGGGCCGATGGCGAAGTAGGCGTAGTCGGCGGCGTAGAACCGCTCGAAGTAGGGGGCGTTCCCCTGCACGGCGCCGAGGGTCGCCTGGAAGCGCAGCGGCCGGCGCAGGAGCGAGAACGCGGTCTCGAGGCCGAGCAGGTAGCGGCTGTACTCGTAGTCGCCGCCGAGCAGGCGCGAGGCGAACGTGACCTGGGCGAGCCCGCGCATGCCCTCCCGCGGGAAGAAGAAGTCCTCCCGCGTGTCCAGCTCGTACGTGCCGGTCACGGCGGAGAGGGTCGAGTCGTCGGGCACGATGGCCGGGGCGGCCACGCCCGCCAGCGCGGGGTGGCCCGCCTCCTCCGCCGACAGGCGCTCGAACCGGTAGGTCGCGTGGAGCCGCTCGAACGGGCCCGGCCGGAAGCCGACGGTGGCCTCGCCGCCCAGCCGCTGCGTGCGGATGACGGGGGCGGCGCCGTAGTCGGAGGAGAAGGCGTCGCAGTCGGGATCGTCGCAGACGAACTCCTCGCCGCGGAGGAAGAGCAGGGTGGCTCCGAGGACCAGCCCGCGCCGGAGCCCGGGGACCGCCACGTCCGGGGCGAAGAAGCTCGCCCTCAGGGCGAGGCGGTCGGGGTCGTCCGGGCGGCCGCTGGGAGAGCCGCCGTACACGAAGGCGCCGGAGAGCCCGAAGCCGCGGCCGAGGAAGTTCTGCTGCGACACGCCGAAGCCGCCGTAGAGGGGCTGCGGCCCGGTCGAGCCGAGGATGAGGTCGGTGACGAGCACCGTGTTCCGCTCGGTCACGTCGAAGACGAGCACGACGAGGCCGCGCTCGGACCCGCGCTCCACGCGGGTCTCGACCCGCGAGAACCAGCCCAGCTGGAGGAGGTGCAGGCGGGAGAGCAGCACCCGCTCCTCGTCGAGGAGCTCGCCCTCCGACACGAGCAGCCGGCGCAGCACCTCGTGCTCCTTCACGTGGTCCAGCCCCGAGACGCGGATCCGCTCGATCTGGTACCGGCGCGTGGCGGGCTCGGTGTCGGCGGGCGGGGCCGGCGGCGCCGCGGGATCCTGGGCGGGCGGCTCCGCCGCGCCGGCCACGGGCGCGGAGAGGACCAGCGCGAGCACGACGGCGTGGAGGGGCGCGTTCATCGCGGGCGATTCTAGCCCCACGGACGGCCGGCACCTCCCCCGAATTCAGCCCGCGCCGCGCGGGGCGAGCCCTTCCACGGACCCGTGCGCCGCTCCGCCGCCGTTGCGACCCTTGGAGCCTGAGGAGCGCGACGCGGCGGCGTCCCGCGCCGGAGCGGGGCGCGCCGTCCGGACGCGCGGCCGCGACGCCCCCGTAAAACCCTTGACGCTCCGGCACAGCCCTGATTCTTGGATCCGAAGAGCCATGCCCGACTTCAAGAAGATGACGGTCGAGCGCCTGCGCGAGCTCGCGCGCAAGGCCCTCGGCCCCGGCCAGTCCCGTCTGAAGACGAAGGCGGACCTCGTCCGCGCCCTGCAGGACGCGGAGGCGCCGGCGCCGGGTCCGAAGCCCTCGCAGGCCGCGGCCACCCGCGCGGCCGCCGCGACCGGCAAGGCGGTGCGCGCCGCGAAGGGCGCGGTCCGCGACGCAGGGAAGGCGGCGCGCGAGGGCGCGCGCCGCGTGGCTCGCGCGGGCAAGGCGGCGGCCGGCGGGGCCGCCGAGGGCGCGAAGGCGGGGGCGAAGGTCGCCCGCGCGCGCAAGGGCGGGAAGCTCGCGAAGGCCGCCGCGGCCGCGGCGGGCGCCGTCGCGGGCGCCGCCGCCGCGGCGAGGCGGACGCGGGGCGCGGTGGAGGACGCCGGCCCCGACGCCGAGGGGTACTTCGTGGCGCGGGTCCGCGGGGAGGACGCCGTCCGCGACGCCCCGCACCCCATGTGCGAGGCGGGGTCCGACGCCCCGCAGCGGTTCCAGGAGGGCGTCGGCGCGCCGGTCCACGACGAGGGGCTCGGCGAGCTCCCGCCCGGCTACGGCGACGACGCGTTCGTCGCGCTCCCGCGCGACCCGCGCACGCTCTTCGTCTACTGGGACCTCTCCGGCGAGACCGCCGCCCGCGGCTTCGAGGGGATCGAGGGGCCGCACGCGCAGCTCTGGGTGTTCGCCCGGGCGGGCGGCGGGTGGGAGCGGCTGCGCTCCGTCGACTTCGCGCTCGAGTCCCGCGGCTACTACGTCCACGACCTCGAGCCCGGCCGCACCTACCGCGCCGAGATCCACGCCGTGGGCCGCGGCGGCGCCGACCGGCTCGTGGGGAAGCCGTCGAACGAGGTGACGCTCCCGCCGGTCGGACCCTCGCCGGTCGTGGACGACCGCTTCATCCGGATCCCCTGGGAGATGCCGCTCGGGCGCCTGCTCGGGCCCGGGCACGCGGGCGGGCCCTTCTCGGACGAGGCGCGCGCGCTCCTCGCGCGGCTGTCCGACTGGAGCCGCTTCGGCGGGAAGACCTGGGGCGGCAGCGCGGGCGGGAGGGGCGCGCCGTCGTCCCCCACCTCGTCAGCGTCCTCGCCGTCCGGGCGCGGCGGCGGGGAGGAGCGATGAGCCCGCTCGGCTACGTCTCGCTCCACCTCCACGCCCACCTCCCCTTCGTCCGTCACCCGGAGTACGACGACTTCCTCGAGGAGGACTGGCTCTACGAGGCCATCAGCGAGACCTACCTCCCGCTCCTCAAGATCTTCGACCGGCTCACCGACGAGGGGATCGCGTTCCGCGTCTCGATGACGATGACGCCCCCGCTCGTCGCGATGCTCCGCGACGAGCTGCTCATGGGGCGCTACGCGCGCCGGCTCGACGCGCTGTGCGAGCTCGCGGACAAGGAGGTCCACCGCACCCGGAACGACGCGACGTTCAAGGGCCTCGCGCTCCACTACCAGCAGGAGTTCCGAGAGCTGCGGCAGCTCTTCAACGACCGCTACCACCGCGACCTCGTCGCCGCGTTCCGCCGCCTCGAGGAGGCGGGCCGGCTCGAGATCCTCACCTGCGGCGCGACGCACGGGTTCCTGCCGCTCATGCAGCAGTACCCCGAGGCCGTGCGCGCGCAGATCGCCGTGGCGGCGACGAGCCACCGCCGCCACTTCGGGAAGGACCCGGTCGGCATCTGGCTGCCGGAGTGCGGCTACTTCCCCGGCCTCGACGCCTTCCTCGCCGAGCAGAACATCCGCTACTTCTTCGTGGACACCCACGGCGTGACCGACGCGACGCCGCGCCCGCGCTACGGCGTCTACGCCCCCATCTACACGCCCACCGGCCCGGCCGCCTTCGCCCGCGACCCCGAGTCGTCGATGCAGGTGTGGAGCGCCGAGTCGGGCTACCCCGGCGACGCCGAGTACCGCGAGTTCTACCGGGACGTCGGCTGGGACCTCGACTACGACTACGTGAAGCCCTACATCCAGCCGACCGGGCAGCGGAAGAACGTCGGCATCAAGTACTTCCGCATCACCGGGAAGACCGCGCACAAGGAGCCGTACGACCCCGGGCGCGCCCGCGAGCGCGCCGCCTCGCACGCGGGGAACTTCATGTTCAACCGCGAGCGGCAGATCGAGCACCTGTCGTCGCGGATGCCGGGGGTGCGCCCCATCGTCGTGTCGCCCTACGACGCGGAGCTGTACGGCCACTGGTGGTACGAGGGGCCGCTCTTCATCGACTTCCTCGTGCGCAAGGTGGCGTTCGACCAGCGCGTGTTCCGCCTCGCGACGCCGTCCGACTACCTCAGGGAGAACCCCGAGCAGCAGCTCGCGACGCCGCCGCTCTGCTCCTGGGGTGCCGGCGGCTACGCCGGCGTGTGGCTCGACGGCTCGAACGACTGGATCTACCGCCACCTGCACAAGGCCACCGAGCGGATGATCGCGCTGGCCCGCGACTACCGCGAGCCCGGCCCCCTCGAGCGCCGCGCCCTCGACCAGGCCGCGCGCGAGCTGCTGCTCGCGCAGTCGTCGGACTGGGCCTTCATCATGAAGACCGGGACGATGGTGGACTACGCGATCCGCCGCACGAAGGAGCACGTGCTGCGCTTCACGCGCCTCCACGACCAGGTGCGCGCCGGCCGGATCGACGAGGGCTGGCTGTCGCACGCGGAGCAGAAGGACAACATCTTCCCGGAGATCGACTACCGGGTGTACGCGCCGCGGTAGGGGCCGCCGGCCTCCGTCTCGCGAAGAGACAAGAGGGACCCGAAGGCCGGGCAGCAGCAGGCGAAGCTATACGCCGACTGTCTGGAGGAGCGGTACGGCCGCCGCCCCATGATCTTCCTCTCGAACGGCTACGACCACTGGATCTGGACGACGCGAGCTACCCGCCGCGCCCGGTGCAGGGCTTCTACAAGAAGCCGGAGCTGGAGCTGTTGCTCCAGCGACGCGAGACGCGAAGACAGCTCGCCAGCGCGATCATCGACAAGAGGATCGTTGAACGCCCGTACCAGTGGCGGGCCATCCGGCGCATCGCGGAGTCGTTCGAATCCGAGCGCCAGCGGAAGGCGCTCCTCGTCATGGCGACCGGCGCTGGGAAGACGCGGACGGTCGTCGCGCTCGTCGACCTGCTCATGCGCTGCAACTGGGCGAAGCGCGTGCTCTTCCTCGCCGATCGCGTCGCGCTCGTGAAGCAGGCGGTGAATGCTTTCAAGACACACCTGCCCGATAGCTCACCCGTGAACCTCGTGACGGAGGGCGACACCGAGGGCAGGGTCTACGTCTCGACGTATCCCACGATGATGGGCTCATTGACGAGACGCTCGAGGGCGAGCGCCGCTTCGGCGTGGGGCACTTCGACGTGGTCATCATCGACGAGGCGCACCGGTCGGTGTTCCAGAAGTACCGTGCCATCTTCGAGTACTTCGACTCGTTCCTCGTCGGCCTCACCGCGACTCCGAAGGACGAGGTCGATTGGAACACCTACTCGCTCTTCGACCTGGAGCCCGGTGTCCCGACCGACGCGTACGCGCTCGACGAGGCGGTGAGGGACGGATTCCTCGTCCCGCCTCGAGCGGTATCCGTGCCCCTCAGGATCCCGCAGCGGGGCCTCCGCTACGACGAGCTGTCCCAGGCGGAGAAGGACGAGTGGGACTCGCTCGATTGGGGCGACGATGGGCCGCCGGCCGCCATCGATCCCGAGGCCGTCAACCGCTGGCTCTTCAACGAGGACACCGTCGACAAGGTTCTCGAGCACGTGATGAGGCGCGGCCAGAAGGTTGCCGGCGGGGATCGCCTCGGCAAGACGATCGTCTTCGCGAGAACAACGCCCATGCCGAGTTCATCGCGAGGCGCTTCGACGCGAACTACCCCGAGTTCAAGGGCGCCTTCGCGCGGGTCATCACGTTCAAGACCGAGTACGCGCAGTCGCTCATCGACGACTTCTCCTGCAAGGAGAAGATGCCACACGTGGCGATTTCGGTGGACATGCTCGACACGGGCATCGACGTGCCCGAGGTCGTGAACCTCGTCTTCTTCAAGCTCGTCCGTTCGAAGACGAAGTTCTGGCAGATGATCGGGCGGGGACGCGGCTCTGCCGCGAGCTCTTCGGCCCCGACCAGCACAAGCGTTCTTCTACGTCTTCGACTACTGCCAGAACCTCGAGTTCTTCAGCCAGGACCTCCCCGCCACGGAGGGCAGCGTCACCGCGTCGCTCGGAGCGCGACTCTTCACGCGGAACGGCCCCCGGCGCGCGACGTCCGCGCCGGGGGCCGCGAGCCGCTGGCCGTGGGCGGCTACTTGAACGCGATCGCCATCAGGTTGTCGTACGTGGGCAGGGTCGCCGTGATGGTGGACGTCGCCACGTCCACGACCAGCAGGTTGCGCGTGGTGCCGTAGCTCGCGGTCGTGTCGAGGCCCCAGTAGGCGCCGGTCACCGGATGGAAGTCGCCGTGGTGGGCCATGACGCCGATGTCGCCTGCGAGGGTGCCCTCGCCGGTCGTCGCGTCGATGGTGAAGATCTCGCCGGTGTAGTTCACGAACCAGAGGACGCCGGCGGCGTCGCAGCGGAAGCCGTGCTCGGCGGTGTCGAGGAAGGAGTCCCCGATGACCGTGGCGAGGCCCGTCGTCTTGTCCATCGTGACGGGGTCGTCGGAGTCCTCGGTCCACGCGTACATCTGGCCCGACGGGCACACCGTCGGGTTGTTCACGAGCATGGCGGCCCCCGTGCCGATCGGCGTGCCCGCGCCCGTCGTCATGTTGATCTCGATGAGGCCGTCGGGGAAGTTGCCGTCGCCCGTCGAGGTCGTGGCGAAGAGCTTGTCCGTCGTCGGATCGTACTCGAGGCCGTTCACGCGGTAGCCGACCATCCCGATCTCGTGCATGAACGCGCCGGTGCTCGGGTCGAGCTCGACGAGCTTGCTCGCGCCGTAGGTCGTGGCGAAGAGCCGGTGGGCCGGCGGCTGAGGATCGTCGCTGCTGCTGCTGCAGGCGGCGAGGGATGCGGCGGCGAGCACCGCGAGGACGCTTCTCAGGGTCTTCATCTCATCTCCTCCACTTCGTGGCGTGAGGCCGGGCCGTGTCGGCGAAAATCCGGGAACGCAGCGATGCTGGCACGGCGAGTGGACCCTGTCGGTCCCCGCCGCATGGTACGGGGCCTCCCGCCGCGGGCCGCGAGGCGCCGGCGCACGGGGGTGCCCCGCCCACCTCTGCCGCGCGCACCGGGTGAAGCCTCCCCGCGCGGCGGGCTGGCCGAAGCGCCGGGCACGCCCAAGCGTGCGGTGCGGCCGGATTCCCCCGCCGGCCGGAGGTGCTCCCCATCGTGACGCTCGGCGCGATCCTCGCGTCCCTCCTCGCCGCGGTCGCGGCGGGCGACGGGCCGGCCCCTGTCCCGGATTCCCCCGACACGGACAGCCTCCCGCAGGCCGCCGCCGCCGCGCCGGAGGCCGCCCCGGCGCTCGCCGCCGAGGACGCTCGCGCCGAGGCGGCGCGCGACGCCGCGCCGGACGAGGAGGCGCCTTCGCCCGCGGACGTCGCGCCGCCGTTCGCGGCCGCCCCGCCCGGCCCGCCCCTCTCGGAGTCCGGCCCGCTCCTGCTCGAGCGGGTGGAGCGGCCGGGCGGCTGGGCGACCGAGCGCCTGATCGAGCCCTCGGGCGACATCGTGCTGCACTCGGTCGACCCGGCGGGCACGGTGCGCGACTGCCGCGTCGTGGGGTCGCTCCTCGCGCTCGCCCTCGTCGAGCAGCGCCCCGCCGCGGGCGGCGAGTTCGTCCACCTCGCGCGCGACGCCTCGGGCGCCCTCGTGTCCTACGCGGTGGGGCCCGACGGCGAGCCGCGGGCCGTGGCGGTCGTCGCGGCCGCGGCGGCCGCGCCGCGGTAGCGGCGTGGCAGGCGGTGGCGCGCGCCCGCGTCGTTCGCGTTGACGCGCCGGGCCCTCCCGACTAGCCTCGCGAGGCTGGTTTTCCCGAGAGTCCACCGACAGATGCGAGACGACGACACCCCCGGCGGCGACGACCTCGGCGCGACCGAGCGCGAGATCATCGCGCAGCGCGCGAGGAAGGCCGAGGCGCTCCGCGCCCTCGGCGTGAACCCCTTCGGCAACGGCCACGCGCCCGCGCACCGCGCGGAGGACCTCGTCCGCCGCTACGGCGAGGCGCCGGCCGAGGAGATCGGGAAGGACCCGGGGGCCTGGTCGATCGCCGGCCGGGTCCTGGCGGTGCGCTCCTTCGGCAAGGCCGCCTTCCTGCGCGTGCGCGACGTCTCGGGCGAGCTTCAGATATGGGTCAAGAAGGACAAGGTGGGCGAGCGGGGGTTCGAGATCTTCAAGCTCCTCGACGTCGGCGACGTCGTCGCCGCGGAGGGGCCGGCCACCCGCACCAAGACGGGGGAGCTGACCCTCGAGGCGGCCCGCTTCACCATCCTCACGAAGGCGCTCCGCCCCCTGCCGGAGAAGTGGCACGGCCTCACCGACATCGAGCAGCGCTACCGCCAGCGCTACGTCGACCTCGTGGTGACGCCGGGCGTGCGCGAGGTCTTCCGCAAGCGGACGCGGATCGTCTCGACCATCCGCCGCTTCCTCGACGCGCGCGGCTACCTCGAGGTGGAGACGCCCACGCTGCACAAGCCGGAGGAGGCCGGGGGCGCCGCGGCGCGGCCCTTCGAGACCTTCCACAACGCGCTCGAGATGCCGCTCAAGCTCCGCATCGCGACGGAGCTGCACCTCAAGCGCCTCGTGGTGGGCGGCTTCGACCGCGTCTACGAGATCGGCCGGATCTTCCGCAACGAGGGGATCGACCGGCGCCACAACCCCGAGTTCACCACCATCGAGTTCTACCAGGCCTACGCGACCCACGAAGACCTCATGAAGCTCACCGAGGAGCTGTTCCACCAGCTCGCCGTCGAGGTGACGGGCTCCGCGCGGATCACGTTCCAGGGGCAGGAGCTCGACCTGACGCCGCCCTTCCCGCGCGTGTCCCTCGTCGCCGAGGGGGCGAAGGCGCTCGGGCTCTCGGTGGAGGACGCGCTCGCGGGCAGGGGGCTCGGCGAGGCGCTCGCCCGCGCCGCCGCCCGGGAGAACGAGTCCGAGGACGCGTGGAAGCTCGAGCAGGCCGCGAAGAAGTCGCCGGGCGAGGCCATCGCGGCGGCGTTCGAGGTGTTCGGCGAGCCGAGGCTGCCGAAGGACCGGCCGGCCTTCGTCGTCGACTGGCCCTCCGAGACCTCGCCGCTCTCCCGCCGCCGCGACGCCGACCCGCGCCTCGTGGACCGCTTCGAGCTCTTCGCCGGCGGCATGGAGGTCGCGAACGCGTTCTCCGAGCTGAACGACCCGGTGGACCAGCGCGCCCGCTTCGAGGCGCAGATGAAGAACAAGGCCGCGGGCGACGAGGAGGCGATGCCGTACGACGAGGACTTCGTGCGCGCCCTCGAGCACGGCATGCCGCCCACGGCGGGCGAGGGGATCGGCATCGACCGCGTGACGATGCTGCTCACCGACTCGGCCTCGATCCGCGACGTGATGCTGTTCCCCCTCCTGAAGGCCAAGGGCTAGCCCGCGATGGCCGAGCCCCTGAAGCCCGCGCCCGCGCCCCCCGCCGCCGGCGGGGGAGGGGACGCTCCGGCGGCGCCCGCGGCCGTGCCCGGCCCGGGCGCGGGTCACCCGGCGCCGCCGGTCTTCTCGCCGCTCGCCTTCGTGCTCGTCACGATCGGCACCTTCGGCGCCGCCGCGGTGGCGCCCCTCGCGGCGACGCTCTTCGGCGACCGGCTGGCGCTCCCCGACGCGCTCGCGACCGGGCTCGCCGCCCTCGCCGCCGCGCTGTTCGGCGGCGCGGTGGGGGCCCTCGCGGCGGTGGTCTCGCGGCGGCTCGCGTTCTACGAGGTGGCGGCGGCGGCGCTCCTCTGGGCCGCCGCGGCGGCGCTCGTCTCCTCCCAGCCCCAGCTGCGCGCGATCGGGCCCCTCCACGGCCTCGAGGCGCAGGGCACCCTCGTGGTCGTGCTCGGCCTGCTCGGCGCCGGGCTCCTGTCCGCCACGGCGGTCTTCGCGGGCGCGACGCTCGCCTACCTCGCGATCGGCACGGGCCGCTTCGACCCGTCGCTCTCCTACGAGCTCTTCGTCGCGCGCAGCCACCTGCGGCTCTCGCTGCGCACGGTCGCCGCGCTCTTCGGCATCGTCGTCACGGGCCTCGTGCCGGGGCTCCTCGTCGCCCTCGGCTGGTCGCTCGTCCGCGACGTGAAGGAGCGGCGCGCCTACCGCCGCGGCGAGCTGTTCCGGCGCGGGCGCATGCCCGCCACGCTCCTCATGACCCTCATCTCGATCGGCGGCGTCGCCATCGGGGTGTGGGCGCTCACCGTGGTGCTGTCGGTGATGAGCGGCTTCGAGGCCGACCTGAAGCACAAGATCCTCGGCCACAACGCCCACGGCATGGTGCTCACCTACGGGCAGAACGAGCTCGACGACTGGCGCGGCACCCGCGAGAAGGTGCTCGGGGTGAAGGGCGTCGCCGGGGCGACCCCGTTCCTCTACAACGAGGTGATGCTCTCGGCCGGGCAGAACCTCACCGGCGCGATCCTGAAGGGCATCGACGTCGAGACGGTGGGGACCGTCACCGACCTCCCGGCCAACCTCGAGGACGGCAAGCTCGAGTGGCTGCGCGAGCCGGAGGCGATCCCGCACGGGCCGCGCGCCGCGGGCGAGCCGGAGGGCGCCGAGCCGCCGGCCCCGGCCGAGGCGGCGCCCCGGGGGCGGCGGCCCCTCCCCGGCCTCGTGGTCGGGCGCGAGCTGGCGCGGTCGCTGCGGGTGTTCGTCGGCGACCAGGTGAACGTCGTCTCGCCCTTCGGCGACCTCGGCCCCGCCGGCCCGCAGCCGAAGGCCCGGCCCTTCCGCGTGGCGGCGATCTTCTACAGCGGCATGTACGAGTACGACTCGAAGTTCGCGTACATGGACCTCTCCGAGGGGCAGCGCTTCTTCGGCACCGGCGAGGCGGTGACGGGGCTCGAGCTCAAGGTGGACGACGTGGACGCCGCGCGGAGCGTGATGGCGCGCGTCGTGTTCGAGCTGGGCGGCTGGCCGTTCCGGGCGAAGGACTGGGGCGAGCTGAACCGCAGCCTCTTCTCCGCGCTGCAGATGGAGAAGGTGGTGATGGCGGTGATCCTCGGCTTCATCGTCCTCGTCGCGAGCTTCATCATCGTCGCGACGCTCATCATGCTCGTGCTGGAGAAGACGAAGGAGATCGCCGTGCTGAAGTCGATGGGCGCCGGCGTCCCGAGCGTCATGAAGATCTTCGTCGCCGAGGGCATCATCATCGGCGCGGTGGGCACCGCGTTCGGCCTCATCCTCGGCTACGGCACCTGCCTGCTCATCGACCGCGTCGGCATCCCGCTCGACCCGGAGGTCTACTACATCTCGAACCTGCCGGTGCTCATCGAGCCCGCGCAGTTCGCGGGCGTCGCGCTCACCGCGCTCGTCCTCTCGTTCCTCGCCACCATCTACCCGGCGACGAAGGCGGCGCGGCTGCGCCCCGTCGACGGCCTGAGGACGGAGTGATCCCGGTGCCGCCGTTCGTCCGCATCGAGGGGCTCGCGAAGACCTACCTCATGGGCGACCGGCGCCTCGAGGTGCTGCGCGGGATCGACCTCGAGATCGCCGAGGGCGACCTCGTCGCGCTCACCGGCCCCTCCGGCGCCGGGAAGAGCACCTTCCTCCACCTCCTCGGCACGCTCGACGTGCCGACGCGCGGGCGCGTCCTCTTCGACGGGGAGGACGTCTTCGAGCGCGGCGAGGAGGGGCTCGCGTCCTTCCGGAACCAGACCGTGGGGTTCGTGTTCCAGAGCCACCACCTCCTCCCCGAGTTCACCGCGCTCGAGAACGCCATGATGCCGGCGCTCATCCGCCGCGTGCCGAGGGCGGAGGCGCGCCGCCGCGCGACGGAGATGCTCGGCCACGTCGGGCTCGGCGACCGGGTGGAGCACCGCCCCGGCGAGCTGTCCGGCGGCGAGCAGCAGCGCGTGGCGCTCGCGCGCGCGCTCTGCCTCTCGCCGCGCCTCCTCCTCGCGGACGAGCCGACCGGCAACCTCGATCCCCAGACCGCCGAGGGGATCCACGCGCTCCTCGCCGACCTGAACGCGCGGCTGCGGATCACGGCGGTCGTCGTGACGCACAACGAGCGGCTCGCCCAGGCGCTGCCCAGGCGGCTTCGCATCGTCGAGGGGCGGTTGGTCTGAACGGCCGGTCGTGATCCGGAAGCAGGTCCGCAGGGTGGGGGCCCCGCGCGACAGCGTGGGGGAGGGGCGCAGCCCCTCGTCGCTGGGTGCCGCGCAAGCCCGCAGTCCCCAGCTTCGTCCACGCGCGGGCGCAGCGCGGCGGGACCCAGCGCAGCCGGGGTGGGGCCCCGGCGGCTCCGCCGACGGGGCGGGGGTGCAACCCCCGTACGATCGTCTAGGGCTCGACGAGAGCAGCTCCACCTCGAACACGAGCGTCGCGTTCGGGGGGATGACGCCCGCAGCCCCCCGCTCGCCGTAGGCGATCGCCGGCGGGCACACGAGGCGGGCCTTGCCGCCCACCTTCATGAGCTGCACGCCCTCGGTCCAGCACTTGATGACGCGGTTCAGCGGGAAGCTCACCGGGCTCCCGCGGGACTCGTCGAAGACCTTCCCGTCCGGGAACGTCCCCTTGTAGTTCACCTTCACGGTGCTCGTGGCGGCGGGCTTCGCGCCCTTGCCCTCCACGATCGCCTTGTAGACGAGCCCGGACGCGGTCTTCACGGCGCCCTTCTCCTTCGCCGCCTTCTCGGCGAAGGCGGCGCCCGGGTCCGCGGCGCGCGCGGCGGGGGCGAGGGCGAGGAGCGTGGCGAGAACGACGGTGAGCCGGAGCGTCATGGGGAGGTCCTTTCGCGCGTCCGCGGGCCGACGGGCCGCGGCGGCAGCGGAGTCTAGCGCGGAAGATGATGTTTGAGCTTTTCGGGACGACGGTTTAGATTCCGCCGCTCGCGTGCCCCGCCTCCCGACCAGCGCCCGACCGCGCCGAACGTCCGCCGCGACCGGCCAGCGGGCGACCCAGATCGCCCTGGGGCTCGTGGCGGCGCTCCTCCTCGCCCTGGCGCCGGCGACCGCCGCCGCCGCCGACCCCGTGGTCCGCGAGGTCCGCGTGGAGGGCAACCGGCGCGTCGAGTCCGACGCCGTCCGCAACGCCGTCTCGAACAAGCCCGGCCGCCCGTTCGACCCCCGCAGCGTGGGGAAGGACGTGAAGGCCCTCATGAAGCTCGGGTTCTTCTCCGACGTCGTGGTGGAGGTGGAGGGCACGGACGACGCGCCGGTCCTCGTCTACCGCGTCACCGAGCTGCCGACCGTCCACGAGGCCCGGGTCTCCGGCAACGAGGCGCTCAGCAAGGACGACCTGAAGGACCTCGTCTCAGTCAAGACGGGCGGGGTCCTCGACCGGGCCGCCGTGCAGCGCGACGTGAAGAAGCTGCAGGAGAAGTACGTCGAGAAGGGGTACTTCCTCGCCGAGGTCACCTCCCGGATCGACGAGAAGCCCGAGAACCAGGTCGACGTGGTCTACCAGGTGAACGAGCACGCCAAGGTCGAGGTGAAGGAGGTGCGCTTCATCGGCAACGCGCACGTCTCCGCCGACGACCTCTCCGCCGTCATGCAGACGCGGGCGGGGAGCTACCTCTCGTTCCTCAACTCGTCCGGCACGTTCCAGATGGAGGCGCTCGAGCGCGACCTCCAGAACCTCCAGGCCACCTACCTCGATCGCGGCTACGTGACCGTCAAGGTGGGGCGGCCCGCCGTCGCCCTCTCCCCGGACAAGCGGCGCATCTTCGTCACCATCCCCGTCGAGGAGGGCGAGCGGTACCGCATCGGCGAGGTGAAGTTCGCGGGCGAGCTCCTCGGGCAGGAGCAGCGGCTCCGGGAGATCGTGAAGACCCGCAAGGGCGAGTGGTTCTCCCGCGCGGTGGTGGGCCAGGACCTCTTCGCGGTGGGCGACGTCTTCAAGGACCTCGGCCACGCCTACGCGAACGTCACCCCCCTCACCGACGCCGACGCGCAGAAGCGCGTGCTCGACCTCACCTTCGAGGTGCAGCCGGGCCTCCTCACCAATTTCGAGCGGATCGAGGTCGTCGGGAACGACAAGACCCGCGACAAGGTCATCCGCCGCGAGCTGCGCATCTACGAGGGCGAGCGGTTCAGCGGGACCGGGCTGCGCGTCTCGAAGCAGCGGGTGAACGCCCTCGGGTTCTTCGAGACCGTCGAGATCTCGACCAGGCGCGGCTCGGCCGACGACAAGGTGATCGCGACGGTGGAGGTGAAGGAGCGCGCCACCGGCACCTTCCAGATCGGCGCCGGCTTCTCCTCCTACGAGAACTTCATCCTCACCGGGCAGATCTCCCAGCAGAACTTCTTCGGCTGGGGGCAGACCCTCTCCCTGCAGATCCAGTGGTCCTCGATCCGGCAGCTCGGGCAGATCCAGTTCGTCGAGCCCTACTTCCTCGACACGCGCTGGACCTTCGCCTTCGACCTGTACATGACCGAGGCCATCTACACGACGT
Organism: uncultured delta proteobacterium; assembly: GCA_963737085.1. Lineage (GTDB taxonomy): Bacteria > Myxococcota > Myxococcia > Myxococcales > Anaeromyxobacteraceae > Anaeromyxobacter. The sequence continues at coordinate 549,687 of CAVTRR010000006.1, read as the reverse complement.
TCACCCGCAAGTCGCTCGGCGGCTCGATGACGTGGGGCTACGAGCTCTCCGGCCTCGCGGCGTGGTGGTCGTTCGCGAAGCACCTCGAGGACATGCGCCTCTTCGCGACGTACACGAACGAGCGCGTGGACGTCACGGCGGACAGCCTCTCCACCACGGCCCGCGAGCGGTTCAACTCCGGGACGACGAGCTCGGCCCGGCTCTCCCTCCAGTGGGACAAGCGCGACAACCGCATCTTCCCCACCAACGGGTTCTTCCTGTCCGGGTCGGCCGAGGCGGCGCCGCCGCTCCTCGCGCCCAGATCGCTCTTCGGCCAGCGCGTGAACCTCTTCACGCGCTACGGCCTCGACGCCCGCTACTACCACCCGCTCCCCCTGGGCCTCGTGGCCCGCGGCAAGCTCACGCTCGGCCTCATCCGCGACTGGGACGCCGACCACCCGGTGCCGATCTCCGAGCTCTACTACGTCGGCGGCATCAACTCCGTGCGCGGCTACCGCTACCTCTCCATCTCGCCGCGCCAGACGGTCATGGCGTCGTTCGATCCCGCCGCGACGACCACCGAGATCGCGGTCGGCGGCGACAAGCAGGCGGTCCTCAACCTCGAGCTCGAGTTCCCGCTCTTCAAGACGGTCGGGGTCCGCGGCGTGCTCTTCGCCGACATGGGCAACTCCTTCGCGCCGGGCGAGTTCTCGGATCCGAACGTCTCGTGGTCGCTCTACAAGTCCGTCGGCTTCGGGTTCCGCTGGTTCAGCCCCATCGGCCCGCTCCGCTTCGAGTGGGGCTTCCCGCTCGACCGCCGGAAGAACCCGGTGACCGGCGTGGTCGAGGACGACTCCGTGGACTTCCAGTTCACGATCGGCAACTTCTTCTGAGGAACAGCAAGGAAGGAAGGAACATGGCTCGCTCGCTCACCGCCGCCCTCGCCCTCGCGCTCTCCCTCGCCCCGCTGGCCGCCCGGGCCGAGCAGAAGATCGGCTACGTCGATCTCCAGCGCGCGCTCAACGAGGTGGACGAGGGGAAGGCCGCGAAGGCGCTCCTCAAGCGCGACTTCGACGAGAAGCAGAAGCAGCTCGACGGCAAGAAGACCGAGTTCGACCGGCTGCAGGCCGAGTTCGAGAAGCAGGCCGTGGTGATGTCGGACCAGGCGAAGCGCGACAAGGCCCAGGACCTGGACCGCCGCGCTCGCGAGCTGCAGGCCCTCTTCGTGAACCTCCAGAAGGACCTCTCCGAGCGCGAGCAGCAGGCGACCCGGGGGATCTTCGACAAGATGAGCGCCATCGTCCGCGAGATCGCCGAGGCCGACGGCTTCACCATCGTGATCGAGAAGGGGGCGGGGCTCGTGTACGCGCCGCCCTCCCTCGACCTCACGAACGAGCTCATCCGCAAGTTCAACGCCCGCTTCCCCGGCGGCAAGAAGGCGGACGCGCCGGCGAAGAAGGCCGACGCCGCCGCGCCGAAGAAGTAGGGCGCCGTGGCCACCTTCACGCTCGCGGAGCTCGCCGGCCGCGTCGGCGGCGAGGTCCATGGGGACGGGGCGCTGCGGATCGAGGGGGTCGCCCCGCTCGAGGACGCGGGGCCCGCCCAGCTCTCCTTCTTCTCGAACAAGAAGTACCGCCGCGCCTTCGAGGCGTCGCGCGCGGGCGCCGTGATCGTCGAGCCCGGCACGGCGGTGACGGCCGGGCGGACCGTGCTCGCCGCGCCCAACGCCTACCTCGCGTTCGCGAAGATCTCGACGCTCTTCAACCCGCCGCGCGAGGCGCTCCCCGAGGTCTCGCCGCTCGCGGCGATCCACCCCACCGCGCGCGTCCACCCGAGCGCGCAGGTGATGCCGCTCGCCTGCGTCGGGCCGAACGCCCACGTCGGCGCGCGCACCGTCGTGTTCCCGGGCGCGCACGTCGCCGACGACGCGCGGGTGGGCGAGGACTGCCTCGTCTACCACAACGTGGTGATCCGGGAGCGCTGCGTGGTCGGCGACCGGGTCATCCTCCAGCCGGGCTGCATCGTCGGCTCGGACGGCTTCGGCTTCGCCCTGGACATGCAGGGCGAGGGCCGCGGCCCGCGGCACTTCAAGGTGCCGCAGGTCGGGATCGTGGTGATCGAGGACGACGTGGAGATCGGCGCGAACAGCTGCGTGGACCGCGCCACCCTCGGCGTCACCCGCGTCGGCCGCGGGGCCAAGATCGACAACCTCGTGCAGATCGCCCACAACGTCGAGGTCGGCCCGCTCTCCATCCTGGCGTCGCAGGTCGGCATCTCCGGCTCGACGAAGCTCGGGATGGGCGTCGTGGCCTGGGGCCAGTCCGGCGTGGTCGGCCACGTGTCGATCGGCGACCGGGCGATGATCATGGCCCAGGCCGGCGTCGGGCGCGACCTGGAGCCGGGCGAGCGCGTCGCGGGCTCCCCCGCCACCACGGACGTCCAGTGGGCGAGGAACTCCGCCGTCTTCAACCGCCTGACCGAGATGCGCAAGGAGCTGCGCGAGCTCCGGAAGGAAGTCGAGCAGCTCCGCGCCGACAAGGAGAAGCAGGGGACATGAGCAGCGAGACCGCGACGCCGGCGAAGCCCATCCTCGACGTGGAGGCCATCCAGGCGCTCCTCCCGCACCGCCCCCCGTTCCTGCTGGTCGATCGCGTGGTCGCGCTCGAGCCGGGGGTGCGCCTCGTCGGCTGGAAGGGCGTCACCATGAACGAGCCCTTCTTCACCGGCCACTTCCCGGGCAAGCCGGTCATGCCCGGGGTCCTCATCCTGGAGGCGCTCGCCCAGGCGTGCGCGCTGCTCGCCCTCAAGTCGATGCGGCCGGACGAGGACGTGAACGAGAAGATCACCTACCTCATGTCGATCGACGGCGCGAAGTTCCGCCGGCCGGTCGTCCCGGGCGACCGCCTCGAGCTGCACGTCGAGGTGGTGAAGCGCAAGGCGGCGATCTGGCGGCAGAAGGGCACCGCCGTCGTGGACGGGCAGACGGTCGCCGAGGCCGAGTTCCTGGCGATGCTCGCCGACCGCGAGCAGTAGAGAGACCGGAGGCGAGAGATGGCCATCCACCCCACCGCCGTCGTCGAGTCCGGGGCTCGGGTCGATCCCACCTGCGAGGTCGGTCCGTTCGCGGTCGTCGGATCGGACGTCGTGCTCGGGCCCGGCACCTCGGTCGCCGCCCACGCCATCGTGAAGGGGCACACCACGCTGGGGGCGGGGAACCGCGTCTTCTCCCACGCGGTGATCGGCGAGATCCCGCAGGACCTCAAGTACCGCGGCGAGCCCACCCGCCTCGTGATCGGCGACCGCAACACCTTCCGCGAGTGCGTCACCATCAACCTCGGCACCGTGCAGGGCGGCGGCGAGACGGTCATCGGTAACGGCTGCCTCTTCATGGCGTACAGCCACGTGGGCCACGACTGCCGCGTCGGCGACGGCGCCATCATCGCGAACTCGGTCGCGCTCGCCGGGCACGTCACGCTCGAGGAGCACGTGCACTTCAGCGGCCTCGCCGCGGCCCACCAGTTCTGCCGCATCGGGCGCCTCGCCTTCGTCTCCGGGCTCACCGGCGTCACCATGGACGTGCCGCCGTACTGCACCGCCGTGGGCGCCCGCGCCGAGCTCGCCGGGCTGAACGCCGTGGGCATGCAGCGGGTGGGCATGACGGAGGAGCAGATCGGGCGCGTGAAGCAGGCCTACAAGATCCTGTTCCGCTCGAACCTCGTCCTCGCCGAGGCCCTCGCGCAGGTGGAGGGGGAGCTCGGCGCGCACCCGGAGATCGCACACTTCGTGACCTTCATCCGGGGCTCGCAGCGCGGCATCACCCGGTAGGCGCATGGCGACCATCGGGCTCATCGCCGGGGGCGGGCGCTTCCCGCTGCTCTTCGCCGAGAGCGCGCGGCGCGCCGGGCACCGGGTGGTCGCGGTGGCGCACAAGAACGAGACGGACCCCGCCCTCGCCGAGCGCGTGGACGCGCTCACCTGGGTGAAGCTCGGCCAGATCGGCCACGTCCTCGAGGCGCTCAAGGCCGGCGGCGCCACGCAGTCGGTGATGCTCGGGGCGATCACCAAGAAGCGCTTCTTCGCCGACGCGATGCTCGACGTCACGGGCCTCAAGGTCCTCGCCCGCGTCGCCATCCGCTCGGACGACAACCTCCTGCGCGCCTTCGCCCGCTTCCTCGAGGAGGAGGGGGTGCCCATCACCGACCCGACCCCGTTCCTCGCCGACCGGCTCGCGCCGGAGGGCGTCCTCGGCGCGCAGCAGCCCACCGACGAGGAGCTCGCGGACGCGCGCTACGGGCTCGAGCTCGCGCGCGGCATCGGCCGGCTCGACCTCGGCCAGACCGTCGTCGTGAAGGGGCGCGTGGCCCTCGCCGTCGAGGCGCTCGAGGGCACCGACGCGTGCATCCGGCGCGGCGGCGAGCTGGCGCGGGCCGGGGGCTTCGTCGTGGCGAAGGCGGTGAAGCCGGGCCAGGACCGTCGCTTCGACCTGCCCGCGGTGGGGCCGGACACCGTCGAGACGATCCGCGAGGCGGGCGGCCGCGTCCTCGCCGTGGAGGCGGGCGCGACGCTCGTCATGGACCTCACGCGCATGGTGGAGAAGGCCAATCGGGCGAAGATCGTGGTCCTCGGGGTGCGGCCGTGACGCCGGCGTGGGCGCGCGACGGCGCCGGGGGCGCCGTCCTCGAGATCCTCGCGCAGCCGCGCGCGTCGCGGAGCCGGGTCGTCGGCGAGCACGACGGCCGCCTCAAGGTCCAGCTCGCGGCCCCGCCGGTGGACGGCGAGGCGAACGCGGCGCTGCTCGCGTACCTCGCCGACGTGCTCGGCGTGAAGCGCGCCGACGTCGCGCTCCTCGCGGGCGAGACCGGGCGGCGCAAGCGCGTCCGCGTGGCGGGGCTCGACGCCGGCGCCGCCGCGGGGCGCCTGCTGGCCGCCGCGCCGCCCGCCGCCGCGCCGGCGCCCCAGGCGAAGCGCGCGCCGCGACGGGAGTGACCGTGGCCCGCGCGCTCCTCCTCCTCGCCTGCGCGCTCCTCGCGGTGCCCGGCCTCTTCATCGGCGCGAAGGGCTTCGGGGCCATCCGGCGGCGCTCGACCGTCGTGCAGGGGCGCACGGTGACGGGCGCCCGTGCCGTCGGCGCGGGCCTCGTCCTCCTCGGCTGGGCCGCCGGGATGCTCCTCTTCGCCGTCCTCGTCTTCGCCGCGCAGCTGCGGCGCTGACCGGCGCGGCCCGCTACGGCGCGCAGCTCTCGCCGCCCTGCGACGGGATCGGCTTGCAGCTCTGCGCCGCGGACGCCGCTGCTCGAGCGGGTGACGCACAGGGTGTGGTCGTTCTCCCAGAAGTTCTCCGGCACCCACCGCTCGGTCGAGCCGCCCTCGAGCGGGGCGAGGACGAGCGCGCTCACCTCGCAGGGGGAGGTCGTGCAGGCGTTGCGGCCCGCGCCGTTGGTCGCGGCGAGCGTCACCGTCACGTCGCGCGGCGCGCAGCCGGCGTCGCCCGCGGCCTCGCAGGTGTCGAAGCTGCGGCCGCAGCCGTCGCAGTGGTGCGTCACGGCCACGCCGCCCGTGACGCAGGCGCAGGCGGTCACGTCGACGGCGACGGTCCAGAGGTAGCCGCCGGTCGGCTTCCCCTGGGCGTTGAGCGCGACGGGCACCACGTCGCCGGCGGTCTGGACGTTCGGGATGTAGAAGGTGGCCGGGGAGAGGGCGCACCCGTCGACGGTCACCTGGACCGTGACGGCCGAGGCGGGATCCGGGACGACGACCTGCTCGTAGAAGCCCTTCGACACCTGCACGACGACGTCGAACGCGCCGGCGGTGGACGTGTCGCCGCCGTTGACGCTGACGAGCTTCACGGGGTTCTCGGCGAGGGCGAGGGTGGGGAGGAGGGCGATCGCTGCGAGGAGACGCGGCATGTTCGGGACCTCGAGACGCACGGGTGGGGGCCGGGGGCGGCTTCGCAGTGGGATGGTCACGTGCGCGCCGCGGCGCAGCCCCTCGTCCGTGGGACGCCACGCCGAGGCCGCGGGATGGACGGGCGCCCCGGCGTGCGCGCGGCGCCGCCGCGGCGGCCGGCGCCGGGGACGGCGTCTCGGGCCGCCCGCCATGCGGGGGCGCGACCCTTCGAGGGCGAGGCGGCGCTCGCGCGCGGTGACTCTTCTCGTCTCGATGAAGGGCAGGGTCACCCGCGCAGGCCTGGCGACGGCGTTCACGGACGTCGCCCTCGCGGCGCTCTTCCTGCTCTTCGCGTACGCGCACTACCGGGCCTTCGCGCGCTTCCAGCGCCCGAGCATCCTCCTCGTCGTCGGGATGGAGGCGCTGTTCGCCTTCTTCTTCCTGACGCGCGCCCCGGCCGACGCGACGGCGTTCTCCCCGTGGGCGTGGGCGAGCACGGTCGGGGGGACGTTCCTCCCGACGTTCCTGCGCCCCGGCGAGGCCGTCCGCGACGTGCCCGCCGGCCAGCTCCTGCAGGTGGTCGGGATCGCCCTCGCGGTGTACGGGACCCTCTCGCTCAACCGGAGCTTCGGCCTCCTCCCCGCGCACCGCGCCATCAAGACGACGGGGGCGTATCGATGGGTGAGGCACCCGCTCTACGCCGCCTACGCGCTGATGTCGGCCGGCTACCTCGCCAGCAACTTCACGCTCGGCAACCTCGCGGTCGTCCTCACCGGGTATGCCTGCCAGGTGTCCCGCATCTTCAACGAGGAGCGGCTGCTCTCGGGATACGCGGCGTACGCCGAGTACAAGGCCCGGACCCGGTGGCGGCTCCTCCCCTGGGTGTTCTAGCAGGCGCGACGGAGCGTGAACGGCGCCGTCGCAGGCGGGTGTCCCGCGCCCGAGCGGCTTGCCGGCCGGGAGCGTGCCCCCAACCATCACGGGCGGGCACGCGCGGGAGCGCGGCCGCCGGAGGCGGGATCGTGATCGTCGGGAGCGTTCGTGACGTCGCAGCGCGCGCGGGCGCCGCCCTCGGCGCGCTCTGGGACGACGAGCGCGCGCCGGCCGCGGTCGAGTACGGGCTCATGGTCGCGGCCGTCGCCGCGGTGATCATCGTGGGCGTCGGGCAGCTGGGCCAGGCCGTGCTCGGGCTGTTCACCGGGCTCGCCTGGCCCTGAGCCGGCGCTCCGGCGCCGAGCCGCCGGCGCGCGCACCGCCCGGGCCCTGCCCGCCGGTCTCGCGCCCCGCGCAGTTCTCCGCGCACCTCGTGTCGGTGCATCACGGTACGTGGAATCGTTCCGGCTGCGCGCCTCGGGTACCCGCCCAGACCTTGTCCCGGACGGCGGGCGCTCCTAGCCTCGGCTGTGCAGCTCGGAGACACCCTCCCACACGAAACGTGAACAGGTCCCGGACGGCCGAGGGTCTCGGCCGCCCACGGGCGGGTGTCGTCTCCGTCGAACCGAACGAGGCCCCGGACGAGGCCGGAAGGACGAGGCGGCAATCCATGATGCAGAAGCTGAAGATGCTGTGGAGGGACGAGGCGGCTCCGACGGCGGTCGAGTACGGCCTCATGGTGGCGCTGATCGCGGTCATCATCATCGTCGGGGCGGGCCTGCTCGGCACGAACGTCAACACGACGTTCAACAACGTCGCGGCGAAGATGCCGTAGTGCCCGGTCGGCGCCCCGGCGCGGCGCGCCGCCTGCGCCGGGGTCTCTGAAGTCACGCGAGGATCGGCGATGTCCTGGGACCCCCTCTTCGCGGTGATCGCGACGCTGCTCGCGGTCGCCGCCGCCTCCGACGTGTCGCGCCACCGCATCCCGAACGGGCTGCCGGTGGCCATCGCGGCGTGCTCGATCCTGGCGCGCTGGATCGACGGAGGGATCCCGGGCGGCCTCTCGGCGCTCGCGGCGCTCGGCCTCACGGGCGCGATCCTCTTCCCCGCCTGGACGCGCCGCGCGATAGGCGGGGGAGACCTGAAGCTCGCGGCCGCGGCCGCCGCCTGGGTGGGGCTGGCGGGGCTCCCCCGGTACGCGCTCGCCTCCGCGGTGGCGGCGGGCTTCCTCGCGGTCGGCTGCTACGTGGCGTCCGCGCCGGCCGCGCGCCGGCAGGTGCGGGCGAACCTGCTCCTCGCGGCCCACCGGCTGCCCGTCTCGGTCGCGACGCAGCCCGGCGAGGGGCGCGCTCCGCTCCCCGCGGGGGCGGCGTTCGCGGCGGGAGCCTTCCTCGCCAACGCAGCACGGATGGTGACGTGATGACGTCGCGGAGAGGTCCCCTCGGCATCCCGCGAGGCGCGGCGGCGGTGGAGTTCGCGCTCGTCGTCCCGGTCCTCCTCCTCATCGTGCTCGGCTCGATCGACTGGGGGTACTACTTCTTCGTCCAGCAGGTGGTCACGAACGCGGCGCGCGAGGCCGCGCGCGTGGGGAGCCTGACGCCCTTCGACCCCCTGAACCCGGGGGCGGACGTCGTGGCGCAGGGCGACGCAGTGACCGTCGCGACCGCGTACATCGAGAATGCGGGGCTCGTCGCCGGGACGGCCGGCGTGGCGACGAGCAACCAGGTGGGCCCCGCAGGCGATGTGTCCGTCAGGGTCGTGGTCACCTACCCGACCGGCTCGGTCACCGGATTCCTCGATCTCGTCCCGATCATGCCGGCGCAGGCCCAGGCCGTCGCAGTGATGCGGCGCTGAACGGAGGCGACCCGATGACCCAGCCAGCCCCCCTCGCGTCTCCCGGCGGCCTGCGGCGCGCCGCCGAGCGCCCCCGCCGGCGCTCCGGCCTGCGCGCCGCGATCTTCCTCGCCTTCGCGCTCGTCGCGGCGGTCGCCACGGCGCTGGTCCTGACCCGGTACCTCGAGGCGCGCACCGCCGCGGCGCGCGTGCCCACCGAGAAGGTGGTCGTCGCGGCGCTGGACGTCCCGATCGCGACGGCGCTCCGGTCGGAGGCGCTGAAGGTGGTGGACTGGCCGGCGGCGGCGCGCCCCGAGCGGGCGGCCTCGGATCCGGCCTCGCTCGTCGGGCGGGTCGCGATCACGCCCATCCTGAAGGGCGAGCCCATCCTCGAGGCGAAGCTCGCGTCGTCCGAGGCCGGGAGCGGGCTCGCGGCGCTCCTCCCCGAGGGGATGCGCGCCGTGGCGGTCCGCGTCGACGACGTCGTGGGCGTGGCCGGGTTCCTCCACCCGAGCGACAACGTCGACGTCATCGTCACCATGAAGCCGCGCGACGACGGGGAGTCCCCGACGGTCTCGAAGATCATCCTGCAGAACATCCGCGTCCTCGCCGTGGGGAAGGAGGTCACCCAGGCCGAGCGGAACGTCGAGAAGACGAACCCGGCGACGGTGGCGACCCTGATGGTGGACAGCGAGCAGTCGGAGAAGCTCGCCCTCGCCTCGACCAAGGGCAAGATCCTGCTCTCCCTGCGGAGCAGGCTCGACCTGGCGGACGTCGACAGCGATGGGATCACCCCCCCGGTGCTGCTCGCCGGCGCGCCGGCCGTCGCGACCGTCGCCGTCGTCAAGCCATCCCCGCCGGCGCGCGCGGCGGGCCGCTCCCGCCGCCCCGAGCCGAAGGTCGTCCCCATCGCTCCCGCGGAGCCGAACCAGGTCGTCGAGGTCATCCGCGGGGATCTCTTCGAGAAGCGCGACTTCCAGAAGGGAGCGGGCCGATGACGCCGCGCCGCGCAGTCCTGCTCCTCGCCCTCGCCGCCAGCCCCGCGCTCGCGCAGGCGCCGGTCCCGCCGCATCCGCAGGCGGCGCCGGCCGCGCCGGCCCGGCCCGCGACGCCGGGCGTGCCCCCTCGGAGCGCGATCCCGGCCGCGCCGCCCGTCCTCCGCATCGACCGCGAGGTCGGGGCCTTCCGCGAGATGGTCCTCGAGGCCGGCCAGAACCGGCTCCTCGTCCTGTCCGAGGAGATCGGCCGGATCGCCGTCGCCGACCCCACCGTCGCCGACCTGAAGGTGATCACGCAGACCCAGGTGCTCCTCACGGCGAAGGGCGTGGGGAGCACCGACCTCACGCTCTGGACGCGCGCGAACGACCCGCTCGTCATCGCGCTCAGGGTGACGCGCGACCTCGAGGGCCTGCGGAAGCAGCTCAAGGAGCTCTTCCCGAACGAAAACGTCGGCATCTCGAGCGCGGGCGATCTCGTGGTCCTCACGGGCGAGGTGTCGGACGTCCGGATGCCGGAGCGGATCGCCGAGGTGGCCCGGCTCCACAGCGACAAGGTCGCGAACCTCGTCAAGGTGAGCGGGGAGCAGCAGGTGCAGCTCGAGGTGCGCTTCGCGGAGGTCTCGCGCGAGGGGCTCCGGCAGGTCGGGGTGAACCTCTTCCACGCCTCGCGCGACGGGCAGCGGGTGGGCGGCCTCGTCGGGCCGCCGACGTTCCCGGGCGACTTCCTCAACACCGCGGACCCGCCGTACATCCCCGGGACGGGTCCGCGCGGCCTCGCGGGGCCCGGCCAGCCGCCGGACGTCGCCCAGCCCCAGTTCGCGAGGACGTTCAACTTCTTCGTCTCCGCGTTCGGCGAGTATCCCTTCAGCGCGATCCTGAGCCTCCTCGAGGGGAGGGGCCTCGCGAAGGTCCTCGCCGAGCCCACGCTCGTGACGCTCACCGGCCAGGAGGCGCGGTTCCTCGCCGGCGGCGAGATCCCGATCCCGCTCTCGTCCACGTTCGGCGGGATCCGCGTGGAGTGGAAGAAGTTCGGGATCCTCCTCCGCTTCACGCCCACCGTCATCGCGGGGAGCACGGTCAACCTCGACCTCGCCGCGGAGGTGTCGGAGCTCGACCAGAACCTCGCGGTCACCATCGCCGGCACCACCATCCCGGGCCTGACCTCGCGGCAGGCCGAGACGACGGTGCGGCTCGGCGACGGCCAGAGCTTCGCGATCGCCGGCCTCGTCTCCGAGCAGGTCCGATCCCAGATCGACCGGGTGCCCCTCCTCGGCGAGATCCCGATCCTCGGGGCCCTGTTCCGCTCGACGTCGTTCCAGCGGAACGAGACCGAGCTGCTCGTCGTGGTGACCGCCCGCCTGGTCGAGCCGCTCGCGCCGCACCAGGTGCCGCCCCTCCCCACGGAGTACGAGGACAACAACCCGAGCGACCTCGCGCTGTTCCTCCTCGGCATCGAGGGCTCCTCGGCGACGCCGCGGCAGCCTCCGGCGCCGGGCGCGGCCAGGCCGACCGGCGCCACCGGCTTCGAGCGCTGAGCTCGACGGAGAGACGATGGAGACGCGATCCCTCGTGACCTACGGACTTCCGCCCGACGCGGAGCGCCTCGTCGCCGCGCTCGCGCAGGAGCTCGGGCTGCGCGCCGTCCAGGGCGCCCTCGGTCCGGACGCCGCCCGGTCGCCGGCGGCGGGCGACGTCGCCATCGTGTCGGCGGGGCGCGACGTCGAGAACGCCTTCCAGGTGGTCTCCGCGCTCGCGCGCGCCGGGACGCGGGTCGTCGTGTGGGGCCCCTCGAAGGACGCCGATCTCATCCTCGCCGCGATGCGGTCCGGCGCGCAGGAGTTCGTGGTCGCGGGCGACGACCAGGGGCTCCGCCGCGCGCTCTCGCCGCAGGCGAACGGCGCCGCCGACGTGCGCGGGCGGGTGAGCACCGTGTTCGGCGCCAAGGGCGGGCTCGGGGCGACGACGCTCGCGACCAACCTCGCGGCCTCCGTCGCGCAGCGCGGCGGGCGCGCCTGCGTGGTCGATCTCGACCCCGCGCTCGGCGGCGTCTGCGCCATGCTCGATCTCGCCCCGGCCTACACGATCGTGGACGTCGTCGCGAACATGCGCCGGCTCGACCGGGAGCTGATCGACGCGTCCGTCCCGCGCCATGCCTCGGGCGTCTGGGTCATCGCCCCGGGCGAGGACATCGAGGCCGCCGAGCGGCTCGACGCGGTGACCGTCGCGGGCCTGATCGCGGTCCTGCGGCGCCACTACGACGCGGTGGTCGTGGACGGCCTGCACGCCTTCGACGAGCGCGCCCTCGCCGTCCTCGACGCCGCCGACCGGGTGCTGCTGCTGGTCACGCAGGAGGTGGCGGCCGTGCGCAACGCCCAGCGCTGCCTGGAGGTGTTCGGCAAGCTCGGGTACGCGCAGGACAAGGTGCAGGTCGTGCTCAACCGGTACCAGAAGGGCGCGGCCATCGCGCCCGCGATCGTGGAGGAGACGCTCCGCGTGCCGATTGGCGCCACCGTCGCCAACGACTTCGCCGCCGTCTCCCGGGCGGTCGGCAAGGGCGCCGTGCTGGTGGAGGACGCGCCCCGGGCGCAGGTGACGCGCGACGTGCACGCCCTGGCGCCGCTCGCGGGCCTCGGCTCCGCCGAGGAGGCGCGGCCCCGCTCGATGATGGCGCGACTCTTCCCGGGGAGGGCGGCCGCCCATGGGACTCGCTGAGCGGCTGCGGCGCGCGCCCGCCGGAGAGGCCCCGGCGGACGCGGCGAGCGGGTCGCCGGGGGGGCCGCAGGAGGCCACCCCGGAGGGCTACCACGACTTCACCGCGGACCTGCACCGGCGGATCATCGACAAGCTCGACCTCAAGACGATCGAGAAGCTGCCGCCCGACAGGCTCCGGGACGAGCTCCGCTCCGTCCTCGCCGGGATGGTGAGCAGCGCGCCGATCCCCCTCAACCAGGTCGAGCGCGAGCGCATGCTGCAGGAGCTGCTCGACGAGCTCACCGGCTTCGGGCCGCTCGAGCCGCTCCTCCGCGATCACGGCATCTCCGACATCCTCGTGAACACCTTCTCGACGGTCTACATCGAGCGCCGCGGGAAGCTCGAGCTGACGGCCGCGCGGTTCCGGGACAACGAGCACCTGCTGCGGATCATCGGGCGCATCGTGTCGCGTGTCGGCCGGCGGGTGGACGAGAGCTCGCCGATGGTCGACGCGCGCCTGCCCGACGGCTCGCGCGTGAACGCGATCATCCCGCCGCTCGCCGTGGACGGCCCCATCCTCTCCATCCGCCGCTTCGGGGTCTCGCCGCTCAAGGTGAAGGACCTCCTCGTGAACGGCGCGCTGACCGAGGAGGCCGTCGGGTTCCTCGCCGCGTGCGTGAAGGCGAAGCTGAACGTCCTCATCAGCGGCGGCACCGGCGCGGGCAAGACGACCCTCCTCAACGCCCTCTCCGCGTTCATCCCCGGCGACGAGCGCATCGTGACCATCGAGGACTCGGCCGAGCTCCAGCTCCAGCAGCAGCACGTGGTCCGGCTCGAGACGCGGCCGTCCAACGTGGAGGGCAAGGGCGAGATCCTCGCGCGCGACCTCGTCCGCAACTCGCTGCGCATGAGGCCCGACCGCATCGTGGTCGGCGAGGTCCGCGGCGGCGAGGTGCTCGACATGCTGCAGGCGATGAACACGGGGCACGAGGGCTCGATGACGACCATCCACGCCAACACGACGCGAGACGCCCTCTCGCGCCTCGAGGCGATGGTGGGGATGAGCGGCGTCCCGCTCTCCGACGCGGCCATCCGCCAGATGATCTCGCGGGCCCTGAACGTCATCGTCCAGCTCAACCGCGGGATCGACGGCAAGCGGCGCCTCACCAGCGTGGCCGAGCTGACCGGCACCGAGGGCAACACCATCACGATGCAGGAGCTCTTCAAGTTCGACCAGCGCGGGGTGGACGCGAACGGGCGGGTGATCGGCGAGTTCGTGTCGACCGGCATCCGGCCCAAGTCGATGGAGCGGATCGAGCGCTTCGGCGTCGACGTGGCGGCGCTCGTGCAGGCGAACCGGGCGGGGTGACGGATGCGGCTCGCCCTCCTCATCCTCGGCAGCGTCGCGGTCCTGGCCGCGCTGGAGGCCGCGTACTTCGCGGTCCGGTGGTTCACCGACCGGCGCGCGGCGGAGCTGCGGCGACGCCTGCGGGCGGTCGGCCGGGAAGGGCAGCTCGACTCGGTCCTGCTGCGCCGGGGCCGCCTCGCGGCCAGCCCCGGCCTGGCGCGGCTCCTCCGGGGGGTCCCGGGCGCGGCGCGCCTCGAGGCGCTCCTCGAGCAGGCGGACGCGCCGCTCACCGCCGCCCAGGTCATCGTGTGGTCGGCCGCCGCGGCGGCCGTGACGCTCGTCGCGGGCGGGGTGCTGCGGGTGGGCGCGGCCGGGCTGGCCGTGCTGCCGCTCGCCGCGGCGGCGATCCCGACGGCGGCGCTCCTCGTCCGGCGCGGCCAGGCGGAGCCGCCGGCTGTCGGAGCAGCTCCCGGAGGCGCTCGACATGATGGCGCGCTCGCTCAGGGCCGGGCACGCGCTGCCGGCGTCGTTCCAGGTGGTCGCCGGGGAGATGGCGCAGCCGATCAGCATCGAGTTCGCGCGCGCCTTCGAGGAGCAGAAGCTGGGCCTCTCCCTCGAGCAGGCGGTGGTCCACATGTCGGCGCGCGCCCCCGCGAACGGCGACCTCAAGATCTTCGCGGTGTCCACGGTGATCCAGCGCGAGACGGGCGGCAACCTCGCCGAGATCCTCGACCAGATCGCGGGGACGATCCGCGAGCGGTACAAGTTCTTCGGCAAGGTCCAGGCGCTCACCGCGGAGGGACGCGTCTCCGGGGTCATCCTGGGCCTCCTCCCGATCGGGGTCGCGGTCCTCGTCTCCGCGACCAACCCGAGCTACCTCGCGAGGCTCGTCGACAACCCCACCGGGCACGGGATCCTGGTCTTCGCCGTCGTGAGCTGGCTGGCGGGGGTGGCGTGGCTGCAGCGGCTGTCGAAGGTGGACCTGTAGGAGCCCGCATGACGCTCGACACGATCGCGCTCGGCGCCTCGACGGTCCTCGTGCTCGCGGTCGCCGCCGCCGCCTGGGCCGTCCGCGCGAGCCGCGCGCAGCACCGCCAGCTCCTCCTGCAGCGGCTGGCGCTCCGGCCCGCGGGCGCGGCCGAGGCGCCGCTGGCCGGCGCGGGCGTGGGCCGCGCCCTCGCGGAGCAGCTCCGGCCCCTCGCCCAGCTCGCGGCGCCGACCGGGGAGGAGCAGCGGTTCCGGCTGCGGCTCCGGCTCGCGAACGCCGGGTTCCGGCGCGACTACGCCGTCACCGCCTTCCTCGCGACGAAGGTCATCCTCCTGTTCGGCGCGCTCGCCGGGTTCGTCTGGCTGAACGCGAGCAGGGTCCGGCCGATCCCGAACGCCGGGCTCGTCGGCGTGATCGTCTGCGCGGCGGCCTTCTACGCCCCGAGCCTGTGGCTCTCCTCGCGCGTCACCGCGCGGCAGCGCGCCGTCGAGCGCGCGCTGCCCGACGCGCTCGACCTGCTCGTCACCTGCGTCGAGGCCGGCCTCGCGCTCGACGCCGCCGTGCTGCGGGTCTCTGGCGAGCTCCGCCGGGCGCACCCGATCCTGGCCGAGGAGCTGGAGCTCACGCACCTCGAGGTGAAGGCGGGCATGCCCCGCGTCGACGCGTTCCGCCGGCTGGCGGAGCGCACGGGCGTCGACGACCTGAAGCAGCTCGCGGCGACGCTCACGCAGACCGAGATGTTCGGGACGAGCGTGGGGCTCGCGCTCCGGATCCAGTCGGAGGGCATGCGCGTCCGCCGGATGCAGCGGGCCGAGGAGCGGGCGGCGAAGGTCGCCGTCAAGATGACGCTCCCGCTCGTGTTCTGCATCCTGCCCTCGCTCTTCGCCGTCATCATCGGCCCGGGGATCGTGAACATCATGGAGAGGCTCATGCCGAACCTGGGAGGCCGCTGATGCCGCGCCGCGCGCTCGTCGTCGCAGTCCTCGTCGCCTCCGCGTGCGCGTCGTCGCGCGAGGCGCGCCTCAAGGGTGACGTGGTCGGCGCGCAGAAGGACCTCACCCGGGCGCTCATCGCGAAGGGCGACCACGCCGCGGCCTGGTCCCTCATCGACCCCGTCTGCCGCGCCCGGCCGCGCGACGCCGAGGCGCTGGCGCTGCGCGGCGTGGTCATGCGGGAGCGGGGCTTCCCGGACGAGGCGAGGCTGGACCTCGAGGAGGCGCTGCGGCTCGACGACGACCTCGCCATGGCGCACTCGGCGCTGGCGGTCCTCCACGACGTGGAGGGCCGTCCGGAAGAGGCGGAGCGCCACCACCGGCGCGCGGTCGAGCTCGAGCCGAAGAGCCCCCGCTACCTGAACAACCTCGCCTTCTCGCTGTTCACGCACGGGCAGGCGAGGCCCGCGATCCCGCTCTACCTCGAGGCGCTCCGGCACGACCCGGTCAACCGCCGCGTGCGCAACAACCTCGGGTTCGCCTACGCGGTGACGGGGGACTGGGCGCGCGCGAAGCGCCAGTTCGACGCGGGCGGCACGCCCTCGGAGGCGCGGATCAACCTGGGCTACGCGTACGAGAAGTCCGGGTCGCTCCAGCAGGCGTTCGAGCTGTACCTCGAGGCGGTGCGCATCGCGCCGGCCTCGCTCCGGGCGCGCGAGGGGCTCGCGCGCGTCGCGGGCACCACGGGGAGGGCCATCCCGCCCGACGTGGCGGGGACCGGCGGGGTGGCTCCGGAAGGAGGAGGGTCGTGAACGTCTACGCGGTCGTCTCGGTCGTCGCGCTCGGGCTCGCGGGGTGCTCGGGGAACCCCCACCTCACCCGGGAGCACGGCCGCTCGTATCGAGCGTTCCTGGAGCGGCAGGCGTTCCACCGTGCCGCCGCGACGCCGCCCTACCAGGAGGCGGAGAAGGGGCTCGACGCGCAGGAGGCGGCGATCGTCGCCCGCTCCTACCGGCAGGGCCTCGCGCCGAAGGACGCAGGGCAGCGGGAGGAGCCCCAGGTGCTCCTCGTGGAGCAGCCGACGAGCCACGGCGCCCGTCCGCCGCTCGCGCCGTCCGTGCCGAAGGATTGAGGAGATCGCCATGACGAAGCCTGACGGACGCCGCACGGAGCGCGGCGCGACCGCGGTGGTGGTGGCGCTGGTGCTCGTCGCGATGGCGAGCTTCCTCGCCCTCGTGATGAACGTCGGGCACCTCCAGACGGTGCGGGCCCAGCTCCACAACGCGACGGACTCGGCCGCGCTCGCGGCGGCGCGCGAGCTGAACGGGACGGACGGCGGCCTCGCGACGGCGAGGGTCATGGCCGCGGGGTACGCCGGGCAGCACCAGACCGACGGCCTCGAGAACGGCGAGCCGCGGATCCTGATCGACCCGCAGGCCGACGTGATCTTCGGGCACTGGTGGTCGAACCGCCCCCGCGCCACCGCGTTCGAGGAGATCCTCGGCAGGACGCCCGCCGACCTGAACTGGATCAACGCGGTGCTCGTCCAGGACGGGCGCGAGGCCGCGCGTCAGAACGAGGTGAGGACGATCACCGGCCTCTTCGACCGGAAGGCCACCGACGTCACCGCCGCGTCCGTGGCCGTGTTCGGCGGCGCCTGCGAGACCTACTGCGCGGTCCCGATCGCCTTCTCGAGCTGCATCATCCAGGACCCGGTCACGAAGGAGCTCAACTGCGACAGCGTCCTCGAGTTCAACAGCGACAACACGGACAACATCGGGTTCACGAACCTCGCCGACGACCCGACGGTGAGCACCAACGTCATCAGGAACCTCATCGGGAACGGGGAGGACTGCGCGACCGGCACCGAGGTGGACGCGAGCATCGGCGTCTCGAACGGGAACAACCTCGGCCCCGTGTTCGCGGCGTTCTCGACGCTCGTGGGGAAGACGGTCACCGCGCCGGTGGTGAACCTCGGCGAGTGCGGCCCGGAGGCGAAGTTCAACGCGCACGCGACGACGGCGCCGGTGATCGGGTTCGTGAGCTTCACGATCCAGGAGGTCTACGGGCCCCCCGTCAACAAGATCATCCTCCAGACGGAGTGCCAGTGGGCCGGGAAGAACGCGCCGATCGGCGGCTGCAACTTCTTCGGGACGACCGCCAGCCAGCCGCGGCTCGTGCGCTGACGCCGCGGCGCCGCGACGTCCACCCGAGGATCCGGGAGCCGGGATGGCCCTTCACGCGGTGGCGATCACGCTGTCGTCCTTCCTGCTCTTCCTCGTCCAGCCGATCATCGCGCGGCGGATCCTCCCGTGGTTCGGCGGGTCCGCCGGCGTCTGGACGACCTGCATGGTGTTCTTCCAGGTCGCGCTCGTCGCGGGGTACGCCTACAGCGACGTCGTCGCGCGGCGGCTGTCCCTGCGGCGCCAGCTCGCGCTCCACCTCGCGCTCGTCGCCCTGAGCCTCCTGTTCCTGCCGATCGTCCCGGCGGAGTCGTTGAAGCCCGCGGACGCGTCGATGCCCGCGCTGCGGATCCTGTGGCTGCTCGCGGTGACCGTGGGGCTCCCCTACTTCCTCCTCTCCACCACCGGCCCGCTCGTGCAGGCGTGGTCGGCGCGGGTCTCCCCCGGCGCGCGGGTCTACCGGCTGTACGCGCTCTCCAACGTCGCCTCGCTCGGGGCGCTCGCGAGCTACCCGTTCCTCGTCGAGCCGCGCACGACCGGGCGGACGCAGGCGCTCGCCTGGAGCGCGGGCTACGCGCTCTTCGCGGTCGCCGTGGGCGGCGCGGCGTGGCGCACGCTCCGGCGCGCGCGCGGGGCCGCTCCGGCGCCGGCCGCGGCCGGCGCTCCTCTCGCGGTCCGGTGCCCCGCCGCGGCCCCGGGCGCGCGCGAGAGCGCGTCCTGGTTCGCGCTCGCCATGCTCGGGTCGACGCTGCTCCTCGTCGTCACGACCCACCTCACCCAGAACGTCGCGCCGGTCCCCTTGCTGTGGGTGCTGCCGCTCTCGATCTACCTCCTGACCTTCGTGCTGTGCTTCGACGGGAGAGGCTGGTACCTGCGCCGGACGTACACCGTCCTCGCCGCGGCGTCCGCGGTCGCGATGCTGGCGGGCGCGCTCCCCTGGCGCGCCGCGCCGTTCCTCGCGCTCCACCGCGCGCTCCCGCTCTACGGGGTCGGGCTCTTCGCCGCCTGCATGGTCTGCCACGGCGAGCTGGCGCTGCGGAAGCCCGCGCCAGCCCACCTGACGCGCTTCTACCTCGTGCTGTCCCTCGGCGGCGCCGCGGGCGGCGTCTTCGTGGGGATCGTCGCGCCGCTCGTCTTCTCGTGGCACGCGGAGCTGCCGCTCGCGCTCTGCGCGCTGGCCCTCGTCGCGTACGCGGCCCCGGCCGGGCGCCTCCGCTTCGCGGGGGCGGCGGCGCTCCTCGCGAGCGTGGCCCTCGCGGTCGTCCAGGTGAAGCTCGTGGCGACCGGGACGGTGGCCCGGTCGCGCAGCTTCTACGGCACCCTCCGCATCGAGGCGATGCCGGGCCCGGACGCGCGGCTCGGCATGGTCCACGGGGTCACGCTCCACGGCGAGCAGCACCTCGACCCCGCGCGGCGGCGCGCCCCGACGGCCTACTTCGGCGAGACGTCCGGGATCGGCCGCACCTTCTCCGCCCTGCCCGCGCGCCCTCGCAAGGTGGGCATCGTCGGGATGGGGGTCGGGACGCTCGCCGCCTACGCTCGGCCGCAGGACCTGTTCACGTTCTACGAGCTCGATCCCGACGTCGTCCGCCAGGCGCAGGCGCACTTCTCGTTCCTCCGCGACAGCGGGGCGACGGTGGAGACCGTGCTCGGCGACGGCCGGCTCAGCCTCGAGCGCGAGCCGCCTCGGGGCTACGACCTGCTCGTCGTCGACGCGTTCTCCTCCGACGCCATCCCGGCCCACCTCCTCACCCTCGAGGCCGCCACCGCCTACCGGCGCCACCTCGCCGCGGGGGGCGTCCTCGCCTTCCACGTGAGCAACAACTACCTCGAGCTCGGTCCGGTGGTGCGCGGGCTGGCGGATGCGCTCGGGCTCGAGGCCGTGCGGGTCGTGGACGCGCAGCCGGAGGGCGGAGCGCTGCGGACGTCCGACTGGGTGATCGCCAGCGCGAGCCCGGAGGTGATCCGGGCGCTGCGCGGGGGCGGCGGCAGGCCCGTCGTCCTGCCGGTCGCGTTCAGGGCCTGGACCGACGACTTCCACGACGTCTTCGGGGCGCTGAAGCACGCGCCCGCGCGCGCGGCGCCGGAGCCGGACGGGACCGAGGCGGGGGAGGCGCGCCGGCCCCTCGCCGCCGGGCAAGAGCGGGCCCGCTCCGGCGGCGCCAGGTGACGCCACGCGAGCACGGGGTCGTCGGGGCGGGGGGCCGCGCCGTCACCCGCACTCGACCGGCCGGCACGGGCCGCCGCGCTCCGCGGTGCAGCAGTGGAGCGCCGCCCCCGTGAAGTCGCGGAAGCGCACGCTCCAGCCGCGCGCGTCCGCCTCGAGCTCCGCCCACCCCCAGGCGGTCGTCGCGAAGCGGAGCTGCGCGCGCGCCGGGACGCGGAAGCGGAAGCGCCCGAAGCTGCCCATCGCCGTGCTCCCCGACACGAACACCTCGAGGCCGTCGAGCGACAGGTGCTCCAGGGTGTGGACGTGGCCGGCGAAGAACGCCTCGGCGCGTCCCGCCGCGGCCTCGAGGAGCCGCTCCATGCGGCCGCCGTAGGGCGAGCGGCTGCCGCCGTAGCCGTGGACCGCGGCGGGCGGGTGGTGGCCGGCGACGAAGCAGAGCCGCTCCGGGCCGCACGGCGCGAGCGCCTCGCGGAGGAACGCGAGCTCGCCGTCGAGGGTGAAGCCGCCGTAGTCCGCGACGACGACGTTCGTGTCCAGGACCACGAGCCGCACCGGCCCGCGGTCGAGGACGTAGTGGCGCGCGGGCATGGTCCAGCCGGGCGCGCGGTGCGCCACCGACAGGCACGCGCGCCGCCTCGTCGCCTCGTCGCCGGAGAGCCCGGGGACGGCGCACCCCCGGCCGCCCCAGCCGATGTCGTGGTTCCCGAGCGCGAGGAAGATGGGGAGCGGCGTCCCCGAGCCCTCGCTCAGGGCCCGGAGCGGCGCCTCGTTCAGGCGGAACGCCGGGTCGTCCGGCGGCGCCGGGCCGGGAGCCACCGCCGCCCCGTCCTCGGCGAAGCGGCAGGCCTCCGCCCCGGGCCGCGCGGGGTCGGGGCCGCACCGGTAGACGTTGTCGCCGAGCTGGAGCGCGAGGTCGAAGGGGCGCTCCCCGTGGGCGCGCCGCATCGCGCGCGCGACGAGCCATTGCTGTAGGGACCGGAAGCCGAAGTCGCCGAAGAGCAGGACGCGCACCGCCGGAGGGCGCGGGGGAGGGGCGGGCGCGATCGGGCCGATGCGGTGGACGTCGTGCAGGCAGGCGCCGAGGAGCCCGGCGAGGGCGGCCAGGACGGCCCGCGTGCGCTGCACGTGCACCCGGGATCCTTTGCCCCGGCCCCGCCACCCGAGCGCGCGCCGGTGGGGGCGTCGCGGCGGGCGCCCCCGGCCGGCGCCGCGGCACGGGCCAGGGCCGCGCGGGCGGGCCGCAAGCGCCATTTCGGCGCACGGCCTCGGAGGCCGCGGACGGGTGTCCTTCGGCGGACGACCTGGACTAAGATGCCGCCCCTCATGACCCACCGATTCCTCGCCGCCTGCCGGCAGCAGCCCGTCGACCGCCTCCCCGTCTGGATGATGCGCCAGGCCGGGCGCTACCAGCCCTCCTACCGCGCCGTCCGGCAGAAGGTCGGCTTCCTCGAGCTGTGCCGCTCGCCGGAGCTGATCGCGCAGGTGACGGTCGCCCCCATCGACGAGTTCGGCTTCGACGCCGCGATCCTCTTCTCCGACATCCTCGTGCACCTGCCGGCCATGGGGCTCGACCTCTCCTTCGAGAAGGGCGAGAAGGGCAAGGGCGACGGCGGCCCGAAGATCGCGAACCCGGTGCGGACGAGCGCCGACGTCGCCGCGCTCCGCATCCCCGAGCCGAAGAAGGACCTGCCGTACGTGCTCGACGGCGTGCGCGGGATCCGCACCGCGCTCAAGGGGCGCGTCCCGCTCATCGGCTTCGTGGGCGGCCCCTTCACGGTGGCGAGCTACGTCGTCGAGGGCGGCAGCCAGGGCTTCAACCGGCTGAAGACGATGCTCTACGCGGAGCCGAAGACCGCCCACGCGCTCTTCGAGAAGCTCACCCGCGCGGCGATCGTCCAGATCGAGGAGCAGATCGCGGCCGGCGCGGAGGCCGCCCAGATCTTCGAGAGCTGGCTCGGCGAGCTCGACCGCTACGACCTCGAGGAGTTCAGCTTCCCGTACCTCGCGCGCATCGTCGAGGCGGTGAAGCGCGCGGGCGTCCCCGTGATCTTCTTCGGCACCGGCATGGGGGGGCACCTGGAGCGCATCGCCGCCCTCGGCTTCGACGTCGTCTCCGTCGACTGGCGCATGCCGATCGAGGAGGCGCGGGCGCGGCTGCCCGGGGTCGCCGTCCAGGGCAACCTCGACTCGACCGTCCTCCTCGGGCCGAAGGAGGTGGCGGTGGAGCGCGCCCTGCGCATCGCGCGGGCGGCGGGGCCCCGCCCCGGCTACATCTTCAACCTCGGCCACGGGCTCCAGCCCCCCACGCCCCCCGAGACCGTGAAGGCCGTCGTGGACGCGGTTCACGCCTTCAGCTGGAAGTGAGGTCCAGGTGATCCAGATCCCGTCTTGGGAGCTCCTCCAGAAGTACGACCGGCCCGGGCCGCGCTACACGAGCTACCCGACCGCCGTCGAGTTCAAGGAGAGCTTCGGGCCCGAGGTGTACGCGGAGCACCTCGCCCGCGCCGACCGCCAGCAGGCGCCCCTCTCGATCTACGTCCACCTCCCGTTCTGCCGCGAGATGTGCCGGTTCTGCGGCTGCAACGTCGTGGCGACCCACGACCGGACCCGCGCGGACGCCTACCTCGATCAGCTCGAGAAGGAGGTCGCGCTCGTCGCGGCGAAGCTCCCGGGCCGGCGCGCGGCGTCACAGCTCCACTGGGGTGGCGGGACGCCGACCTTCCTCGACGAGAAGCAGCTCACGCGCTGCCACGAGATCCTCGCCCGCCACTTCACGTTCACGAAGGACGCGGAGAAGGCCGTCGAGATCGACCCCGCCATCACGACCCGGTCGCAGATCGAGACGCTCGGGAAGCTCGGGTTCAACCGGATCTCGATGGGCGTCCAGGACTTCGACGCGAAGGTCCAGGAGGTCGTCGGCCGGATCCAGGGCGAGAAGGAGACGGCCGAGCTCGTCCAGGCCGCGCGCGACAACGGCTTCCACGGCGTGAACCTCGACCTCATCTACGGCCTGCCCTACCAGACGCCCGAGACGTGGAAGAAGACCCTCGACCGCATCGTCGCGATGCGCCCGGACCGCATGGCCGTGTTCGGGTTCGCGTACGTCCCGTGGTCGAAGCCGCACCAGCGGCTCCTGCCGCAGGAGGCGCTCCCGAAGACCGAGCAGCGGGTGGAGCTGTTCCTCGGCGCGGTGGAGGCGTTCACGCGCTCCGGCTACCGCCTCATCGGGCTCGACCACTTCGCCCTCGAGTCGGACGAGCTCGCGAAGGCTCAGGACGGCGGGTACCTCTACCGCAACTTCCAGGGCTACACGATCCGTCCGGCACCGGACACGGTGGCGTTCGGGATCAGCTCCATCTCCGACATCGGCGGCGCGTACGTCCAGAACTTCCACAAGCTGAAGGAGTGGGGGGAGAAGGTGGACGCCGGCGTGATTCCGGTGGAGCGCGGCGCGGCGATGTCGGACGACGACGTGATGCGCCGGTTCGTGATCAACCGCGTCATGTGCCTGCTCCGGCTCGACCTCCGCGAGGTCGAGGAGAAGTTCGGGAAGGCGTCGCGCGAGGCGATCGAGCGGGACCTGCGCGCCGGGGTGAAGGAGCTGCAGGACGACGGCCTCGTCACCTTCGACGGGTCGCTCCTGCGCGTCACGCCGCTCGGCCAGCTCCTCGTCCGGAACGTCGCGATGCTCTTCGACGCCTACCTCAAGAAGGCGGGCACGAAGAACCAGTTCTCGCGGACGGTCTGAATTCATCGCATGCCGCGCACCGCCGTCTTCCTCATGAACCTCGGAGGGCCGCGCTCGCTCGACGAGGTCGAGCCGTACCTCTACGAGCTCTTCTCGGACCCGCTCGTCATCACCGCCCCGTTCGGCCCGCTCCGGCCGCTCCTGGCGAAGCTCATCTCGCGGACGCGCGCCCCCTCCTCCGCGGAGAAGTACGCGCTCATCGGCGGGAAGTCGCCGATCGTCGAGGGCACCGAGGCGCAGGCCCGCGCGCTCGCGGCGGTCCTGGGCGCCGGCTTCACCTGCCACCTCGCCATGCGCTGCGGCCACCCCAGCACCGAGGAGGGCGTGCGGGAGGCGCTCGCCGCCGGCGCCGAGCGCGCCGTCGCGCTGCCGCTCTACCCGCAGTACGCGAACGCCACCACCCGCTCCTCGCTCCTCGAGCTGCGCCGGCGCTGGCCGAAGGAGCGGCCCCTCGCCGAGGTCTGCACCTGGCACGACCACGAGGGCTACCTCGACGCGTCCGCCGCCGCGCTGCGCGAGACGCTGGCGCAGGTGCCGGCGGGGCTGCGCGAGCGCGTGCTCGTCGTGTTCAGCGCCCACGGGCTCCCCCTGAGCCAGGTGCGCAAGGGCGACCCGTACCCGTCGTACATCGAGTACACGGCGCGCGAGACCGCGCGCCGCGCGGGCGCGCCGGCGTTCCAGGTGACCTACCAGAGCCGCGTCGGGCCCGCGAAGTGGCTCGGCCCCGACACCGTGGAGTTCCTGCGCGCGAACGCCCGCGGCCGCGCCATCGTCGCCGTGCCCATCGCCTTCGTCTCCGAGCACCTCGAGACGCTCTACGACCTCGACATCCTCGCGAAGGACGCCGCCACGGAGGCCGGCGCGGGCGTGTTCCTGCGCGTGCCCGCCCTCGGCACGCGGCCCGACTTCGTCGCCGCGCTCGCGGACGTGGTGCGGGCCGGGATGGCCGGGCAGGCGGGGTTCGAGGCGGCGTCGGCAGCGGCGCCGTAGCGGGGTGCGCTGCGCCGACGAGGGCGCGTCATGTCGCGCGGCTACGCCTCGAATTGGCTCACGACGAGGGCCAGGATCGGACCGGCGCCGGATGTCGGAACCGGTGCTGCGCGACCGGCTCACGAGAAACCCGTACGGGCGGCGCGGCACGGCGCGACCCCGCAGCTCCAGGGCGCGCCGGGTGCCGTTCCGTCGCAACGGGAGTGAAGCGATCACGCGGACGAAACCGTGGGCACCGGCGCTGACCGCGGCGTGAGACCACCGACCGCTGGTGCGGGGCGTGTCGCACGAAACAGCAGGTTCTGCTCCGGCGTCGAGGGCCGGCGCGCGTAGCGGTCCATCACCGCGTCTCCGAAGGCCTGCCGGGCCGAGTGAAGATTGTGGGGACGGCACGCAAGCCGGACGTTGTCGATCGTGGACGCCCCGCCCAGCGCGAGGGGTTCGATGTGGTCGTACTCCAGGCGCCGGCGGCAGCCGCAGCGCTCACCGGACTCGAACCGCCACTCGCACTGCCCACCCGCGCGGCGCCACACCTCCCGCTTCACCTCGGCAGGGATGGTGTCGCTGCGGGACGGCCGGCGGCCCCTCCGAGGCTTCTCGACGAGACCCTGGCGCTTCGCGTGCTGGGCGAGGACGAGATCGAGGCCGCGCTCGAGGATCTCCGCCGCGCTGCTCCCCGGGCAGGCATGCCCGAGCGCGTCCTTCGCGGCCTCGAGCTTCTCGAGGAAGCGGCGGGAGACGGTGACGTGCATGCGGGCGAGCTCGGCGTCGAGCATCTCCACGGACTCGCGGGGTGGCGGCGGAGCCGGCAGAGCCGGCATGGGTACAGCGACGACGACGGGCGGTTCATCCAGGTGAACCACGACCGGTTCATCCGGGTGAACTCGAAGCGCGGGCGACTCGGGCGGGGCGGCCGAGAGCGCCGCATGGACCGTGGCCGCTCGGAGCGCCGAGGCGGTCGGCCGGACCGCGGTGATGACGTCGCGGCTGGGCACCTCCTCGGCCGGCCGGAGCGACGCGGAGACCGCCTCGGCCTCGCGGCGCGAGAGCCCGAAAAACCGGGGCAGCACCTGCGCTCGGTTCTCGGGCGTGAGCACCCTCGCGAGCTCGTTCACGGTGGAGAGGCACAGCTCACCCGCGCGCAGCGCCGCCTCGACCTCGGGGAACGCCTGGATGAGCTCGGCCGCGGTCTTCCTGTTCTGGGCGGCGCCCTTCGAGAGCCGTAGCTCGCGGTGGAGGTAGTAAAACAGCGAGGTGTGGCCCAGCTCGCGCCAGAGCTTCTTCCGATCGAAGTCGGCGAGCGCGAGGAGGAAATCGGCCATGGCGCCCTGCTCCTCGCGTAGGAGGCGGACGAGGTGGTTCGTGAGCTCGCGTGCAGTGGACATGCACGGAGTGTCTCATGCGAATTTCGGCCCTCGCCGAGCGCACGAGGAAGGCGCGAGGCGCGACGGCAGCGCAGGGGTGCCGCGACCCCTCCCGCGCCGCGCGGAAGCCGCCGGGTGGCCCACAAGCGCTCTGAGGCGCGTGTTCTCGTGCTGCTCGCGCCGCCGAAGGCGAAGTGCACGAGACCCGCGTCAACCGATTTGCGATGGGTTGCGATGGGCAAATGGGTTGCTCGTCGGCAGAGGCTTACGATGCGCTTTCAGTGAACTGTATTTCGCCGCCATCCGGGGTGCCGCGCCCGAGCCGATCGGCCCTGATGCACCGTCTCGCCTTCGAGCTTCTTGGAGGCCGATCGCGCGGCGACGGTTTCGGTCCTCGGTGGCGGTCCGGGCCGCCCCTCGTCTCGAGCCAGCCTCGGGGCCGCCCGCCTGGCGAGCACGGCCGTTCCCGGCGGAACGGTCGCCGGACTCGTGATGGACGACGAGGCGAGATGAGCCTTAACCCCCCGGCCGGTTGAGCCGGTGCAGCACCGCCTTCAGCACCTCGCTCGAGGGGTGCGCCTTGAGGCCGGCGACCGCGATCTTGCGCGCCTCGGGCAGGTCTCCCGCGAGCTGCTCGGCGAGGGCGAGCACGGCGGAGGCGCGGGAGTGGTCCGGGTCGAGCTGCAGCGCGCGCCGCGCGCTCTTCCGCGCCTCGGCCGCGCGCTCCGCGGGGCCCCGCAGCGGATCGTGGAGCTCGGCGAACCCGAGCATGGCGTGGTACTCGGGCTCCCGCGGGTTCCGCTGCGCGGCGGCGCGGAGCGCGGACACCGCCTCGGCGTTGCGGCGGGCGAGGAGGGCGCGCTCCCCGAGCTTGAGGGAGATCTCGGCGTCGAGGTCGATCCCCTCCCGGCGCACGCCGGCGAGCTCCGCCTTCTGCACGAGGAACGCGAGGTAGCCGCGGCGCTTCTCGTCGTTCGAGAGCACCCGGTACGCCGCCGTCACCTTGTCCTGCACCGCCGCGAGCAGGTCCGCGAGGTCGCCGACGTCGTACTCGGCGAAGCCGTCGGGGTTGAAGCGGCTCGCCACCTCCTGGTACGCGCGCTCGACCTCCGGGCCGTCGGCGGCGACGTCGACGCCGAGGGCGTGGAGGTAGGTGCCGGGCAGGATCTGCAGCGCGGCCCGCCGCAGCGCCTCGGCGCGGTCGGACGGGAGCGGCTTCTTCCGGCGCGGCGCGGCCTTGCCGTACGCGCCGTCGCCCTGCACCGGGTCGTCGTGGAACGCCGCCGCGCCGACGAGCGACAGGAACCAGAGGAGGGCGAGGGCGTCCTTGAGCTCCCGCTGGCGGCCGTCCAGCCACTCCCGCGTCGTGACGCGGCCGTCGAGCGCGAGCGCGAGGCGGAGGTCCTGCGACGAGAGGGCGGCGGCGGGCAAGAGCCGCTGGAAGTCGGACGTGCGGGCCGGGTAGGCCTCCATCACCGCCCTGAGCGCGTCGAGGAAGTGGCGGGCGGGGAGCCCCGCGCGCGCCCCCTCGAGGATGGCGGCGAGCGGCAGGATCTCGACGGGGTGGACCTCCGGCGCGAACTCGGCGCCCGGGTGGAACCGCCAGCGCCCCTCCTTGGCCCCGACCGCGCGCACCACCATGGCCCCGAGGTGGGCCCGGAGCGCCGCCTGGAGGGGCGCTCCCGGCTCGAGGACGCCGGCGGCGATGAGGGCGGCGCCGGGCGTGAGCCCGCCCGCCATCCCCTCGAGGGCCGTCGCCCGCGCCGCCGCGTCGAGCCGCCCGCTCGCGGCCATCCAGCCGACGAGCGAGTCGGCCGGGTCGGGCGACTGGAAGGCCACCGGCGTGCCGCGGAGCAGGGAGAGCCGGCGCTCGCGCCCGCCCTCCTCGAGCACGAGGATCCCCTCGGAGAACGCGCGCCAGAGCTGGTGGAGGAGGCGGGCGACGATCCCGGGCCGGACGTCGCCCCGCTCCGAGGGCGCCCGCGAGAGGACGAGGCGCGTGCCCCGCAGCGCCGCGTGCGCCGCCACGCTCTGCGAGAGGAGGTGCCGGAGCTTGTCCGCGAGCTCCTTCCCGGTCGGGTCCGCGACGTAGGCGTTCGCCTTCATCGGCAGCACCGCCTGCAGCCCGCGCGCCCTGCCGAGGTGCTCCTTGTCCGCGACCACCACGAGCACCCGCGGGTCCACCGCCCGCAGCCGCTGCGCGAGGGCCGCGGCGGCGGGGTGGGCGAAGTCGGCCGCGAGCACCACCGCGACCGGCCGCTGCGAGGCGTAGAGCTCGTACGCGTGCTGCGGGTCCTCCGCGCAGAGGACCTCGAACCCGAGGGCGGCGAGGCGCTGGGCGACGAACTCGCGCGTCGGGCGATGGCCCTCCGCGAGCAGGATGCAAGCCACGGCGCGATTCTACGTGCGCCGACCCGGAAAGACGACCGGGCCGCCGTCCGCCCCCGGTGCTAGACTCCCCGCCCCGCGCGCCATGAAGGACGTCCTCCGCCACCGCGCCGCGCTCGAGCGCTTCCTCCACGGGCCCGACGGCGGCCCCGCCCGCATCCTCTTCACCTTCGACTACGACGGCGTCCTCGCACCGCTGGTGAAGAAGCCGGAGGGGGCGGTCATGCGCCCCCGCACCCGGGCGCTCCTCGGCCGGCTCGCGAAGGACCGCCCCGTGGCCGTCGTGTCGGGGCGCGCCTGGAAGGACGTCCGGGCGTTCGTGGGCGACCTCGTCCCGACCCTCGTCGGCAACCACGGCTTCGAGCTGGGCCGCCCCGCCCCGGTGCCCGCCGCCGTGGTGCGCGCCGTGCGGGGGTGGCGGCGTCGCCTCGAGCGGGCGCTCGCAGGCGTGCCGGGGATCCACTTCGAGGACAAGCGCTCCACGCTGGCCGTGCACTATGGCCTCTCCCGCGCCTGGCGGCGCGCGGAGAGGGCGGTGTACGAGGCGGCGAACCAGCTCGAGGGAACCCGGCTCATCCCCGGCAAGAGGGTGCTGAACGTCCTGCCCCGCGACTTCCCCTCGAAGGGCGACGCGGTGCGGGCGCTCGTCGCCCGGCTCGGCTGCGACGCGGCGCTCTACGTCGGCGACGACGTGACCGACGAGGACGCCTTCTCGGTCGGGCCCCCGCTCGTCTTCGGCATCCACGTGGGGAAGGGTCCCTCGCTCGCGCCGTGGTGCCTGCGCGCCCAGGCCGACGTCGACCGGCTGCTCGCGCGCCTGGTCCGCACGCCGGCGGCGCCGCCGCGCCGCGCGCCCGCCGCGCGGCGGCGGGGGCGAAGGTGAGCGCGCCCCGTCGCCCGCCGGCGCCCGGCGCGACGGGCGACCTCTTCGAGCGGGCGCTGCCGCGCCCGTGGTCGGTCGGGGAGCTGACCCGCGCCCTCAAGAACGCGGTGGAGCCGAAGTTCCGCGACGTGTGGGTGGCGGGGGAGGTCGCGAACCTCCGCCGGCAGGGGAGCGGCCACGTCTACTTCACGCTGAAGGACGACGAGGCGACGATCGGCGCCGTGCTGTGGGCGTCGCAGGCCCGGCGCGTGAAGTTCGCCCTGCAGGAGGGGCAGGAGGTCCTCGCGCGCGGCTTCGTCGAGATCTACCCGCCGCACGGCAAGTACCAGCTCTCCGTGCAGGAGGTCGAGCCGCGCGGCGCCGGCGCCCTCGCGGTGCTCCTCCAGCAGGTGAAGGAGCGGCTGCAGGCGGACGGGCTCCTCGATCCCGCGCGCAAGCGGCGCCTGCCCTTCGTCCCCCGC
Organism: uncultured delta proteobacterium; assembly: GCA_963737085.1. Classification (GTDB taxonomy): domain Bacteria; phylum Myxococcota; class Myxococcia; order Myxococcales; family Anaeromyxobacteraceae; genus Anaeromyxobacter. Next base: position 519,973 of record CAVTRR010000006.1, on the reverse strand, counting down.
CGCGTCGGGGTCGCGACGAGCCCCACCGGCGCCGCGCTCCGGGACTTCCTGCGCGTGCTCCACGCGCGCTTCCCCTCGCTCCCCGTCCTCGTCGCCCCCTGCCGCGTGCAGGGGGAGGGGGCGGCGGCGACCGTGATCTCCGCGGTGCGCGCCCTGTGCCGCGCCAAGGTGGACGTCGTCGTCGTGACGCGCGGCGGCGGCTCGCAGGAGGAGCTCTGGGCGTTCAACGACGAGCGGCTGGCGCGGGCGCTCGCCGCGTGCCCGGTGCCGGTGGTCTCGGCGGTGGGCCACGAGGTGGACGTGACGGTGGCGGACCTCGTCGCCGACGTGCGCGCCGCCACCCCGACCCACGCGGCGCAGCTCGTGGCGCCGGTGCGCGACGAGCTCGCCGCCGGCCTCGCCGCGCTCCGCGCCCGCGCCGGGCGCGCGCTCGCGGGCGAGGTGGAGCGGCGGCGGGGGGCGCTGCGCGCGCTGCGGGCCGAGCTCGCCGATCCGGCCCACCTCCTCTCCCGCGAGCGCCACCGGGTGGACGACCTCGTCCACCGCGCCGGCGCCGCGGCCGTCGCGCCGCGGCGGCGCGAGCGGGAGCGGCTCGACCGGCTCCGCGCCCGGCTCTCCCGCCAGGAGCCGCGCCGGCGCGTGCGCGAGGTGATCGCCCGGATGGAGGCCGCCACCCGCCGGCTCGGCGCCTGGCAGGCCGCCTGGTTCCGCCGGGAGGGCCTGCGCCTCGAGCGGCTCCAGGCCCGGCTCGAGCCCGCCAACGTGGCGAAGCTCCTGTCGCGCGGCTTCGCGCTCGTCCTGAAGGACGGGCACCTCGTCACGAGGAGCGGGCAGGCGGGGGTCGATGACGCGCTGCGCATCGCGCTCGCGGAGGGGTGGATCGACGCGCGAGTCATCGCCCGCGACGGCGGCGCGGACCCGCTGCCGGGCCGCGCCCGGCCCGCCGGGGACGTCCCGGAAAGCGGGGCCGCGGTTGATCCGGTCCGCGGGCGCGGTTAATTGAATATGTCTGGAGGTCGCGTGAGCGTGAGCGAGGGCACCGGGCGACTGGCGCAGGGCGCGGCTCAGGAATCGTACGACGCCATCGTCGCGCGGCTGGAGCGCGTCGTGGGCGAGCTCGAGTCCGGACAGCTCACGCTCGAGCAGTCGATCGAGAAGTTCGCCGAGGGCGTGCGCCTCGCGAAGGACGCCTCGCGGAAGCTCGACGAGGCGGAGCGGCGGATCGACCTGCTGGTGCGCGGGCCGGACGGCAGTGAGGAGACCGTGCCGTTCGAGGCGCAGGCGCCGGGCAGCGGACGAGGGACCTGATCCGAACCGCGCATGCCCGGCGACGACCAGATGAAGAACCCGAAGGTCATCATCGTCGACGACGACCGCGACACGCGCGAGATGCTGACGCTCGCGCTCGAGCTCGAGGGGTTCGACGTGGGCCAGGCGGCGAACGGGCTCCGGCTCATCTCGGCGATGCACGTCGATCGGCCCGACGTGATCCTGCTCGACGTCATGATGAGCTGGATCGACGGCTTCGAGCTCTGCCGCGCCATCAAGAAGAACCCGACCTTCGGCGACATCCCGGTCATCTTCATCTCCGCGCGCAAGAGCCTCGAGGACGAGCGCGCCGGGATGGACGCGGGCGCGGTGGACTACTTCCCGAAGCCGCTCGACATGGACCGGCTCGTCGCGCGCATCCGCCAGATCCTGGAGAGCCGCGCCGGCGCCGTCCCCGCGCCGGCCTGAGGCGCTCGCCCGCGCGCGATCGCGGGACCCCCCACCGGGCGACCCGATCGGAGGGCCGGCTCCCGTCGAGGTACGACGGGATCCCTTTTACGGGGGTGAGGCAGCGAGCCGCTCTCGCGCGGCGGCTACATGTGGTGGGCTGTCGGCCATGCCGCAGGTGGCGCTCCACGAGCGAGAGCTGCTCCATCGGCTGGGCTGGTTCATCCGCGTGCGGTGGCTCCTCGTCGCCGGGCTCGGCGTCATCGTGCTCGCGGCCACGTCGGTCCTGCGCGTCGACCTCCCGGTGGCGCACACGCTCGCCGTCGGAGCGGTCGTCGTCTGCTACAACCTGCTCTTCATCCTCTACCACCGCCTGCACCGCCGCCGGAGCATCCCGCGGCTCACCACGAGCGGGGTGGAGGCGGCCCTGCAGATCGGGCTCGACCTGCTCGCGCTCACGGCGCTGATCCACTTCACGGGCGGCGTCGAGAACCCGTTCGTCAGCTTCTACCTGTTCCACGCGATCGTCGGCAGCACGCTGCTCACCCGGCGCGAGGCGTGGCTCGTGGGGCTCGTCGCCTTCGCGATGTTCGTCTTGATGACCGGGCTCGAGTACGGGGGCCTCCTCGCGCACTGGCACGTCGCGGCGCTGTCCAGCGTCTGCATGTCCCGGAACGTGCCGTTCCTGGCGCTGACGCTGCTCGCCTTCGGGGTGACGCTGTTCAGCGTCATCTCCGTGACGTGCGCGATCGTGACCAACCTGCGGATGCGCGAGCAGCAGCTCGTCACCGCGCAGCGCGAGCTCGTCAAGAAGTCGAACGACCTCGCGCAGGCCTACGCGACGCTCACCGAGAAGCAGAAGCAGCTCGTGCAGAACGAGAAGCAGGCGTCGCTCGGCCAGCTCGTGGCCGGCATCGCCCACGAGATCAACAACCCGATCCAGTTCATCCACGCGAACATGGCCGTCGTCTCGGAGGCGCTCGGCGAGGTGCTGCCGGTCCTCGACGAGCGCAGCGCCGCCCAGCCCGGCCTGCGCATCGCCCGGCTCGAGTACCCCTTCTTCCGCAAGCAGCTCCCGGTGCTCCTCAGGGACATGTCCGACGGCGCGGCCCGCATCGGCGCCATCGTGCGCGACCTCAAGACCTTCGCGCGGCGCGACGAGGGCCGGCTCGACGAGAGCGTCGACCTGAACGAGGCGGTGCGGGCGTCCCTGCGCCTCCTCCACGGGCCGCTGAAGCGCCTCCGCCTGAAGGAGGACCTCGCGCCCGAGCTGCCGAGGCTGCTGGGGAACCTCACGCAGCTCGAGCAGGTGGTGGTGAACGCCGTCGAGAACGCGACCCAGGCGCTGGACGGGCGCGCGGACGGCGAGATCCGCGTCCGCACGCGCCTCGAGCCGGACGGGAACTGCCTGCGCCTCTCCATCGAGGACAACGGGCCGGGGATCGCGCCCGAGGTGAGGGACCGGATCTTCGACCCGTTCTTCACCACGCGGCAGCGCACGGGGGGGACCGGCCTCGGCCTCGCCATCACCTACGGGATCGTCGAGCAGCACCACGGCCGGATCGAGGTGGACACCGAGGTGGGCGCGGGCACCGCCTTCCACTTCCTGCTCCCGCTGCGGCGGAACGGAGGGGTATGAGCCGGATCCTGATCCTGGACGACGACAAGGCGGTCCTGAACTGCTTCTTCGTCCTGCTCATGCAGGCGCAGCGGTTCGTGGTGGAGGTGCTGAGCGACAGCACCCGGGCCTTCGAGACCCTCGCGGGCGGGAACTTCGACCTCGTCCTGCTCGACATGGACATGCCGGAGGTGTCCGGCATGCAGGTGCTGAAGCACGTGGGGCAGCGCTACCCCGACCTCGAGGTCGTGGTGATCACGGGGGTGGGCGACGTGGAGCTCGCCGTCGAGGCGATGAAGCTCGGCGCCTACGACTACCTGTGCAAGCCCGTGGAGGCGGACCGCCTCGTCACCTGCGTGGACCGGGCGCTGGAGCGGTCCCGGATGCGCGACGAGCTCCGCCGCCTGCGGGAGCAGGTGAGCGCGCAGGGGCAGCGGGCGAAGGAGGCCTTCAAGGGCTTCGTCACGCAGGACGCGAACACGCTGCGGATCCTGGGCAAGGTGGAGCAGATCGCGCGCAGCGAGAACAACGTGCTCATCTGGGGCGAGAGCGGGACGGGCAAGGAGCTCGTCGCCCGCGCCATCCACCAGATCGGCTCCCGGGCGGAAAAGCCCTTCATCGCGGTGAACGCGCCCGCGTTCGCCTCCGCGCTGTTCGACTCCCAGTTCTTCGGCCACGAGCGCGGCGCGTTCACCGGGGCCGACAGCGCGAGGCAGGGCCTGTTCGAGGAGGCCGACGGCGGGACGCTCTTCCTCGACGAGATCGGCGACATCGAGCTGCCGGTGCAGTCGAAGCTCCTGCGCGTCCTGCAGAGCGGCGAGTACTTCCGGCTCGGCTCGACCAAGAAGCGCGGGGCCGACGTGCGGATCATCGCCGCCACCAACAAGGACCTGGACCTGGAGATCGAGGAGGGGCGCTTCCGGCGCGACCTCTACTACCGGCTCAACATCAGCTCCGTCTTCCTGCCCCCGCTCCGCGAGCGGAAGGGGGACGTCGAGCTGCTCTCGTACTCCTTCCTGGACAAGCACGCCCGCGCCAACGGCAAGGAGATCCACTCCATCTCGGACGCCGTGATGGAGCTCCTCGAGGCGTACGACTTCCCGGGCAACGTGCGGGAGCTCGAGAACATCGTGGCGGGCGCGGTGGTCCTCGAGGGCACCGACGCCCTCGGGCTGCAGGCGCTGCCGCCCTACCTGCGCCAGGCGACGGCGCCGCACGAGCCCCGGGTCCCTCGCGAGGTGCAGCGGACGCTCGCGGACGTCGAGGCGGAGCACGTCCGCGCGGTCGTCGAGCACACCCACGGCAACCGCACGGCGGCGGCGCGGATCCTCGGCATCTCCCGCGTCGGGCTCCTCGCCAAGCTGAAGCGGCTCGGCATCGACGTCGAGCCGGCCGGACGCCCCGCCCACGTGCGGCAGAACGCGCGGCGCTGAGCGGGCCCTGGCGGTGCCCGTCCGGGAGTCACGGAGCGTGAAGGATCGCTCCGGGGCGTCCGCGGTGGGCCCGGCGGACGGCCGGTCCCGTCCCGGGTGCCGGGGCCGGCGGGTCCGTGGAAGGAAACGTTACACACCGTAAAGTTAGCTTGCGGTGACGAGGCGGTGCCGCCGCCGTCCGCGCCGGATCTCGCGGCGATCGCCCGCCTGCGGCCCTGGCACGCGCGGTGCTGAGGACTGGGGTGGCGGAGGGCGCCGCGCCGTGCGGCCTCCCCGACCGAAGCAGCACCTCGACGCGCGAGCCCGCCCCAGACGAGCGGGAGAGCGCCCGGAGGCCCCGTGACGCGCCGCGAGCCGGACTCGACCGAGGGGATGCAGGGGCGAGCCGCGATCGCGCACGCCTTCGTGCGGCGGAGGCCCGGCGTGGACCTCGCGCGCTGCTTCACGCGCCTCTTCGTGGCCGACGGGGTGTGCTGCTGCGACGCGGTGGCCGGCGACTGGGACGTCGTGCTCCTGCTGCAGGCCGCCGACCGGGCCGGGATCGAGCGCCTCGCGCGCGAGCACCTCGCCTGCGCGGAGGTCGAGGCGTACGAGCTCCATCACGCGGAGCGGCCGTGGATGAGCGAGGAGGTCCAGGCGTTCATCCGGTGCTACGAGCGGACGCGCGAGCTCGAGCAGGGCTCGGAGCCGTGCTGCGCCCCCGGTCGCCGCGCCCTCGTGTCCGCCTACGCCGTCGTGGACATCGACGTCGCGGCGCACCTCGCTCCCGTCTACAGCCGGCTGTACCTCGACGAGGCCGTGGTCGCCTGCGACCTCACGGAGGGCTGCCAGAGCGCCATCCTGCTCCTCCAGGCGCGCACGCCCGAGGGCATGGAGCAGGCGCTCTCGCGCGTCCGGGCGGCGCCGGGCGTGCTGCGCCTCCGGGCCCACCCCGTCATCGGCACCCTGGACGTCGCCGCCGACCCCCACGAGAACCCCACGCGAGCCGCGCCATGACCGAGCTCCGAGCCGTCCCGCAGCCGCCGCCTCCCGCCGCCTCCTCCCACCCGCCCGACGCGCCCGCGGCGGCGCCGGCGTTCGAGCCGAAGGTCGTGGCGTTCGTCTGCAACTGGTGCACGTACACCGGCGCGGACCTCGCGGGCACGAGCCGCCTCAAGATGGCCGCGAACGTGCGGGTGTTCCGCGTGCCGTGCAGCAGCCGCGTGAGCCCCCTGTTCGTCATCAAGGCGTTCGAGCGCGGGGCGGACGGCATCATCGTGAGCGGCTGCCACACCGGCGACTGCCACTACGGCACCGGCAACTTCTTCGCGCGGCGGCGCTTCGCGGTGCTCCGGGAGCTGCTCGAGCTCATGGGCGTCGATCCCGCGCGCATCACGTTCTCCTGGGTGTCGGCCTCCGAGGGGCCGAAGTGGCAGCAGGTCGTCAACGACACCGCGGCCCGCGTGAGAGCGCTCGGGCCCTTCAGCGAGTACCCCGCGCGAGCGGCCCTCGCGGCGCGGAAGGCGGTCCGGCCATGAAGGAGCTGCGCGAGCTCGCCCGGAGGCTCCTCGCCGACGGCACGGTGAAGGTCGTGATCGGCTGGGAGGCGGCGGACGGCCCGAGCTGGCCGGAGGAAGGGCCGCGAGGCGTGCGCCCGAGCTTCGTCACGCGCCCCGAGGACGCCGATCGCCTCGTCTTCGACGCCCGCTGCGTGCACAACCTCGCCGCGTACCTCAGCCCGCGCCGCGCGCACCTCAGGAAGCTCGGGAGGCCGGCCGTCGTGGTGAAGGGGTGCGACGCGCGCGCGGTCGCCGGCCTCATCCGGGAGTGCCAGCTCGCGCGCGCGGACGTGGTCCTCATCGGGGTGCGCTGCGGCGGCGTGGTGCGCGGCCCGGCGCTCGGGCCGGAGCTGACCCTCGAGACCGTCTCGGACCGCTGCGCCGGGTGCACCGAGCGCGAGCCGACGCTCTTCGACCACCTCGTGGGATCGCTCCCCCCCGCGCCGCCCGCCAGCACCCGGCGGACCGACCAGCTCGCGGCGCTGCGCGCGATGCCCGCGGCGGCGCGCTGGGCGTTCTGGAGCGAGCACCTCGCGCGCTGCGTCCGCTGCTACGCCTGCCGCGAGACGTGCCCCATGTGCTTCTGCGTGCAGTGCCTCGCGGACCGGAACCGGCCGCAGTGGGTGGACACCTCGCCCACGCCGCGCGGCAACCTCGCGTGGCACCTCACGCGGGCGCTGCACCAGGCCGGCCGCTGCGTGGACTGCCTCGAGTGCGAGCGCGCGTGCCCGGAGCACCTCCCGCTCGGCCTGCTCGGGCGGCACGTCGCCGACGTGGTGCAGCGGCGGTTCGGCTACGTCGCCGGCCAGGACCCCGCCGTGCCCGCGCCCATGGGCGTTTACCGCAGCGATGACCAGGAGGAGTTCATCCTATGACGACCACGATCCTGTCTCACTCGGAGCTCGAGGCGCTGGTGGACGAGCAGGTCGGCGCGGGGACGTGGGTGATCGCCCCGGTGCCCGCGGGGGAGCGCTGGGAGCGGACCGAGTTCCGGCCCATCCGGCGGCTCGAGGAGGCGACCCTCGGCGGCGGCCTCCCCCGCGGCTCGCTGACGCGCTTCTTCCGGCTGCCGGCCGAGGTGCGCGAGGCGTCCGCGCCGCAGCTCGTCCTCGGCGCGCGCCCCTGCGACGCGGCCGGCCTCGAGACGCTGGACGAGCTCATGGCGCGGGACCGCCGGGGCGCGCTCTGGTCCGAGCGCCGGGCCGCCACGACGATCGTGAGCCTCGCCTGCGGGAGCGTCGATCCGTCCTGCTTCTGCACCGCCGTGGGGCTCGCGCCCGACTCCCGGAGGGGCTCGGACGTGCTCCTCTTCCCGCTCGCCGGCTCGTGGGGCCCGGCGCCCGCGGAGCGCCGGACGGTGGCGCAGCTGCGGCAAGCCGTCGACCTGTACCTCGTCGACTGCGAGCCGTTCCCGGGGGCCGCCGCGCTGCAGGCCGCCGAGGCGCCCGTGCCGCCGCCCGAGACCGAGTACCTCGCGCAGGCGGTGACCTCGAAGGGCGAGGCGCTCCTCGCCGGCCGCGGCAGGGCGAGCGCGCCGGCGGAGGTCGCGAACGCCGTGGGGTTCGTGCGGGCCGCGCGGAAGACGGCCGCGAGCAACCCGGCGGTCCTCAGGCTGCGCAGGAAGTCCTACCGCTTCGACCGGGAGCTCGAGGCGAAGCTCGGGATCGCCGGCGCGGACGGCGGCGAGCTGGTGGAGCGGACGAGCCCGCTGCTCTCGCGGCAGCTGGCGGACTGGATCGCCCGCAACGCGGACCACGCCCTGTGGGACTCCCTCGCGTCGCGGTGCCTGCACTGCAGCGCCTGCCTCGACGTGTGCTCGACCGCCTCGGAGCGCGACGACGCCCGCTGCCGCGCAGAGGAGCGGACGGGCGCGGGGTTCTGCACCCGCGTCGTGCGGAAGTTCTGCGAGCACCCCGCGCGCCACGAGGGCGTCCTGTGCACCGGCTGCGGCCGCTGCACCCGCGTGTGCCAGGCGGGCATGAACCTGCCCGAGACCCTCGCGCACCTCGTCGAGCTGGCGACCGGCGAGCTCTCGACGCGCTTCAGCCCGATGGCGGCGCACTGAACCGCAGGCGGCGGCAAGACGCCCCGAGGAGCGTTCCCGTGACGAGCAAGGTGCTCTCCGAAGCGGACATGGCGGCGTGGGTCGCGGACCTCGTCCGCGAGGGGACGCAGGTCGTCGCGCCCGTCGCGGGCGACGGCGCCCTCCACGCGGAGTATCGGCCCATCGAGCGGCTCGAGCAGGCGGCGCTCGGGGGCGCGCTCCCGCGGCGGTCGCTGAAGGAGCTCTTCCTGCCGCCCTCCGAGGTGCTGCTGCGCTACCGCCAGCGGAAGGACGGGGTGGAGCTGGAGGAGGTCCCCACGGCGTTCCCACCGCGAGTGGTCCTCGGGGCGCGGCCCTGCGACGCCGCCGGGGTGGCCACCCTGGACGCGGTGATGGGCTGGGGCCAGCGCGACGAGCCGTGGTTCGGGCGGCGCGAGGCGACGGCCATCGTGAGCCTCGCGTGCCGCGGCGTGGACAGCTCGTGCTTCTGCGCCGCCGTGGGTCTCGGCCCCGACTCGACCCGGGGCTCCGACGTGCTCCTCGTGCCGCTCGACGGCGCGGCGCGGAAGCGGGAGGCGCCGGCGTCGCCGGTCGCCCGGGAGCTCGAGGGCTCGGTCGACGCCTTCCTGCAGGACTCGGAGCCGTTCCCCGGCGCGGCGGAGGACGAGGCGCGGGACGGCGCGCCCCGGCCGGCGCCGGCCGGGTACCTCGCGCACCCGGTCACCCCCCGGGGCGAGGCGCTGCTCGCCGGGCGCGGCCGGGCCTGGACGCCCTGGGATCGGCGGCGCGCGGAGGCGTTCACGCGGGCCGCGCGCGACCGGGTGAGGCAGGAGCTCGCGATCCTCCCGCCGCAGGAGGGCGAGACGCTCTCGCGGGGCCTCGACGTCGAGGTCGCGCGGGCGGCGGCGGACGGCGGCGAGCCCGTCGCGGCGAAGCCGCCGCAGGAGGCGGGAGCGCGGACGGGGGCGGCGCGCCTGCCGGGCTGGCTCGCGCGGAACTTCGACCACCCGCTGTGGCGGTCCTTCGCCCTGCGCTGTCACGGCTGCGGCGCGTGCGCGGCGGTCTGCTCGACCTGCCACTGCTTCGACATCGTCGACGAGCACGACAGCTACGACTGCGGCGCGCGGCGGCGCAACTGGGACTCCTGCCAGACCGCCAGGTTCACGCTCCACGCCTCCGGGCACAACCCGCGCCAGACGCAGACCGAGCGCTTCCGCCAGCGCGTCATGCACAAGTTCTCGGTCTACCCGAGCCGCTTCGACCAGATCCTCTGCACGGGCTGCGGGCGCTGCGCCCGCGCCTGCGCCGCCGGCATGAGCCTGCGCGAGGTCCTCGGCCAGCTCGCCCGGCTCGCCGACGCCGAGGCCGAGGTCCAGCCGGTCACGGCCGCGCCGCTCGCGCGGCCGCACGCGGAAGGGAGCGCCCGATGAACGTCTACCAGCCGCACCCCATGCGCATCGAGGAGATCACCGACGAGACCTTCGACACGCGCACGTTCAAGCTCGCCTTCCGGGACGAGCGGCTGCGCGAGGACTTCCGGTTCTCCGCGGGCCAGTTCGGCGAGTACTCGGTGTTCGGCGAGGGCGAGAGCACCTTCTGCATCGCCTCGCCGCCCACGCGGAAGGGCTACATCGAGTGCAGCTTCAGGGCGGTCGGCAAGGTGACGCAGGCCATGCGCCGGCTCGGGGTGGGCGACACCCTCGGCTTCCGCGGGCCCTACGGGAACACCTTCCCGCTCGACGCGATGAAGGGCCACTCCCTCGTGTTCGTGGCCGGCGGCATCGCGCTGCCGCCCGTGCGCTGCGTCATCTGGAACGTCCTCGACCTCCGCGACCAGTTCGAGGACGTGACCATCGTCTACGGCGCGCGCACGGTGGGCGACCTCGTCTACAAGCGCGAGCTCGCCGAGTGGGCGAAGCGCCCGGACGTGAAGCTGTGGCAGGCGGTGGATCCCGGGGGCGAGACGCCGGACTGGAAGGGCGAGGTCGGCCTCATCCCGAAGGTGCTCGAGAAGGCCGCCCCCTCGGCCGCGAACGCGTTCGCGGTGGTCTGCGGCCCGCCGGTGATGATCAAGTTCACGCTCCCCGTGCTCTCGAAGCTCGGGTTCCCCGACGACCACATCTACACCACGCTCGAGAACCGCATGAAGTGCGGCATCGGCAAGTGCGGCCGCTGCAACATCGGCCCGGTCTACGTCTGCAAGGACGGGCCCGTGTTCACGCTCGCCGAGATGAAGCGGCTCCCGGCGGAGTTCTGAGGCCTCCATGGACCGGTCCGACGACGCCGACCGCCGCAGGCCCGCGACCCGGAAGACAGGAGAGGGTGACCCCATGACGTCACCACGGATGGGCGTGTACCTCTGCCGGCGCGACGGCGCAGGCGCGGAGGTGGACCTGGACGCCCTGGCGAAATTCGCGGCCCCGCTGCCGGGGGTGCGCCTGGTCCGCGTCGTGTCGGCGCCGGAGGACCTCGACCCCCTGGCGCTCGCCCAGCAGCTCTGGCTCGAGCGCCTCGACGCCGTCGTGGTCGCCGGCGAGTCGCCCGGGTTCTTCAAGGACGCGTTCGCCCGGGCGCTCGCCCTGGTGGGCGGCGACGCCGGGCGGATCCGGCTCGCCTCCTTCCGCGAGCACGGCGCCGGCGGGGACGGCGCGCTCGAGCGCGCCAAGGCGATCGTCGCCTGCGCGGTGCACGGCGTGCCCTTCGGCCTCGCCGCCGAGCCGCCCACCGCGAAGGTGAACCCCGCCACGCTCGTGATCGGGGCGGGGATCGCCGGCATCCAGGCGTCGCTCGAGATCGCGGACGCCGGGTACCGGGTCCACCTCGTCGAGCGCACGGCCACCATCGGCGGCCACATGGCGATGTTCGACAAGACCTTCCCGACCCTCGACTGCGCCGCCTGCATCCTCACGCCGAAGATGGTGGCGGTCGGCAAGCACCCGAACGTCGACCTCATGGTCCTCTCCGAGGTGCAGGAGGTCTCGGGCGAGCCCGGCGCCTGGCGCGTGAAGGTGCTCCGGCACGCCACGCGGGTCGACGCGAGCGCGTGCGTGGCCTGCAACGACTGCGCGCAGTTCTGCCCCGTGACGGTCCCGAACGAGTTCGACGTCGGGATCGCCACGCGCAAGGCGATCTACATCCCGTTCCCCCAGGCGGTGCCGAACGCGTACGTGGTCGACCCGGCGGCGTGCACCTGGGTGCAGAGCGGGGGGAAGAAGTGCGGGGCCTGCGCGAAGAAGTGCTCGAAGGAGGCGGTGCACCTCGACGCCCAGGACGAGGTGGTGGAGCTCGAGGTCGGGAACATCGTCGTCGCGACGGGGTACGACCCCTTCGACGCCCGCCGCATCCCGCGCTACGGCTACGCCCGCCACCCGAACGTCCTCACCGCGCTCGAGTTCGAGCGGCTCTCGAACGCGTCGGGGCCCACGGGCGGCAAGATCGTCATGAAGACGAAGAGGCTCGACAAGCGCACCAAGACCGAGCGCTGGGTGTTCGAGCCCGACGGCCCGCCGCCGCGCTCGGTGGCCATCGTCCACTGCGTGGGCTCGCGCGACCGCAACCACAACGCGTGGTGCTCGCGCGTCTGCTGCATGTACTCGCTCAAGTTCGCGCACCTCGTCCGCGAGAAGCTGCCCGCGGCGAGGTGCTCCGAGTACTACATCGACCTGCGCGCCTACGGGAAAGGGTACGAGGAGTTCCTCGAGCGCGTGGAGGAGGAGGACGTCCACCTCGTGCGCGGCCGCTCGGCGGAGGTCGTCGAGCGGGACGGGCAGCTCTACGTGCGGGGCGAGGACGTGCGCGCCCGCCGGCTCGTCGAGGAGCCGGTCGACATGGTGCTGCTCGCGGTGGGGCTGCAGCCGAGCGACGCCACCGCCGAGCTCGCCGGCAAGCTCGGCCTCCGGCGGGGCGGCGACGGCTGGCTCGAGGAGCTCTCCTCGACGACGGACCCGAGCTCCACCGAGCGCGGCGGGATCTTCGTGGCGGGCACGTGCCAGGGGCCGAAGGACATCCCGGACACGGTGGCCCAGGCCTCCGCCGCGGCGGCGCGCGTGCTGCGCAGCATCCTCTGCGGCGCGGTCTCGCGGGGCCGCGGCGAGCTCTCGCTGGCGGACATCGACCTCCGGGCGCGCGCGCTCACCCCGGTGGAGCTCGACGGCGCGGCGCGCCCGACGCGCCGGCCCTGACCTGAACGCGAGGACGACCATGGCGCTCCGTGCAAACCCGAGGCTCGTCGACGACCTGAGGCGCTACGGCGCCGAGGACGTGTCGCGCTGCTACCACTGCGGCAACTGCACCGCGGCGTGCCGGCTCTCGAAGGACCCCTTCACCATCCCCCGCGCGTCCATGCGGGCCCTGCAGCTCGGGCTCGAGGGCCGCCTGCGCGCGAGCCTGGACCCGTGGCTCTGCTACTACTGCGGCGAGTGCTCCGCGCAGTGCCCGCGGGGCGCCGACCCCGGCGAGACGATGATGAGCATGCGCCGCTGGCTCACGGCGCAGTACGACTTCACCGGGATCGCGAAGCGGTTCTACCGCTCGCCCTGGACGCAGCTCGCCGCCATGATCGTCATCGCGCTCCTCACCGGGGCGGGCTTCCTCGCCTACGGCTTCGGGTGGGGCGGCGGCGACCTCTCGGTGTACGACGGCCCGGGGGCCTTCCTGCCGGAGCGCGCCGTGCACGTGTTCGACTGGGGGATGGGCGGCGCGCTGCTCGCGCTCCTCCTCGTGAACTGCGTCCGCATGTGGCGCTTCACGATGCGCGCGAGCGGCGCCGTGCCCGCCCCGGCCTGGCAGTACGCGAGGGCGGCGGCGCTGCTGCCGCTGCACTTCTTCACCCAGCCCCGCTACCGGGAGTGCAGCAGCCGGCGGCCGTGGGCGACGCACCTCGCCCTCATGCTGAGCTACGTGACGATGCTCGTGCTCATCGTGTTCTTCCTGCCGCAGATGCAGCACGGCCCCGAGGTGCGCTGGGGAGTCCACGTCTTCGGGTACCTCGCCGCGACCGGGCTCCTCGTCGGGGTGATCGTCGCCCTCCGCGGCCGGCTGCGGAAGGACGCGCCGCACCACGCCCGCTCGCACCCCTCCGACTGGGTGTTCCTCGGGGTGCTGCTCCTCGTGGTGGTCACCGGGATCGTGCAGCACGTGCTGCACCGGGCCGGGCTGCCCGCGGCGGCCAACGTCGCCTACGTCGTGCACCTCATGGCGGTGGCGCCGTTCGAGCTGTGCCAGGTGCCCTTCGGCAAGTGGTCGCACATGGCCTACCGCCCGCTCGCGATCTGGTTCGCGAGGGTCCAGGAGGCGGCCGCGGCCGAGGCTGCGGCGGCGGCGACGGCGGTGCCGCTGCGCGCGGCGTGAGGGACGGGAGGCTGCCATGGCGCAGGAGCGGATCGGCGTCTTCGTGTGCAACTGCGGCACCAACATCGCCCGGATCGTCGACGCGAGCGCGATCGCCGAGGCGGCCACCGACGTCCCCGGCGTGGCGAGCGCACGATCGTACAAGTACATGTGCTCGAACCCCGGCCAGGAGATGATCGCGAAGGACATCCGCGAGCTCGGCCTCACGAAGGTGGTCGTCGCCGCGTGCAGTCCCCGCATGCACGAGGCCACCTTCCGCAAGGCGCTCGAGCGCGGCGGCATCAACCCGTACTTCTTCGAGATGGCCAACATCCGCGAGCAGTGCAGCTGGATCCACGAGGACCCGGTCGAGGCCACGGAGAAGGCCAAGGCGCTCGTGCGCGCCGCGATCTACCGGGTGAAGTTCCACGAGCCGCTCGAGAAGCGCTCGGTCCCCATGTGCCCCGCCACCCTCGTGCTCGGCGGGGGCGTCACCGGGATGACCGCCGCGGTCGAGCTCGCCGGGGCGGGCCAGCAGGTCATCCTCGTCGAGCGCTCCGCGCGGCTCGGCGGGAACCTCGCGCGCCTCGACCTCACGGCGCCCCACCTCGACTCCGCGCGGGACGTCGTGGAGGAGCTCGTGGCGCGCGTGGAGCGCTCGCCGCGGATCCGGGTGCTCCTCGGGGCCGAGCTGCTCGAGCTCAAGGGGTTCATCGGCAGCTATCGGCCGAAGATCAGGACCGCCGGCGGGGAGGTCCTCGAGCTCGAGGTGGGCTCGGCGGTGATCTGCACCGGCGCGAAGGACTTCGACGCGGCGCGCGCGGAGCGCACCGGCTACGGGCGCCTGCCGGACGTCGTCACGTCCTTCGAGCTCGAGGCCATGCTGCGCGAGGGGCGCGTCCAGACCCGGGCGGGCCAGCGGCCGCGCTTCGTCGCCATCGTCCACTGCGTCGGCAGCCGCAGCGACGAGTTCCACCGGGGCTGCTCGCGCGTCTGCTGCGCGAGCGCGCTCAAGTACGTCCACCAGCTCAAGGCGGCGCTCCCCGACGCCTACGTCGCGGACCTCTACACGGACATGAACGCCTTCGGGAAGGGGTGCGAGGACCTCTACCGCAGGACCGCCGAGGCGAGGGCGATGTTCCTCCAGTTCGACAAGCGCGAGCCCCCGACCGTCCGGCTCGCGCCGCCGGGCGACGAGAGCGCCATGCTCGTGTGCCTCCGCGAGCAGCTGTCCGGCGAGGACGTGGAGGTGCCCGCCGACCTCGTGGTGCTGATGGTGGCCATGGAGCCGCGCGAGGACTCCGGCAAGGTCGCGCAGATCGCCAACATCAGCCGGGACCGGGAGGGCTGGTTCATCGAGAGCCACCCCAAGCTCGATCCGGTGGCGACCCCCACCGACGGCATCTTCATCGCGGGGGCGTGCCAGGCGCCCAAGGACGTGTCGGAGGCGGTCGCCCAGGCGCGGGCCGCGGTGGCGCGGATCCTCGCCAAGATCGCCCAGGGCGCGGTCGCGGTGGACGCCGTCTACTCCGAGGTGGACGAGAAGCAGTGCGCCGGCTGCCGGAGGTGCAACGGGGTCTGCCCCTACGCCGCCATCACCTACGACGAGGAGAAGCACCGCAGCCGCATCGTGAGCGCGGCGTGCAAGGCGTGCGGCTGCTGCGCGGTGGCGTGCCCCTCGGGCGCCATCCAGACGCGCCAGTACAACGACCAGCAGATCTTCGCCCAGATCGAGGCGGTGCTCTAGGGGAGCGCCGCCCGCCCGCCGGCCGTCCGGGGCGGCGTGCCCGCGGCCCGCCCGTGTGTTATGAGGTACGCCGCTTGGGCCCCGACCTTCCGGTGGAGAGCGCCCTCGCCGCGGTGGCGGCGCGGGTGGAGCCGCGCCTCGCCGCGCTCGCCGGCGCGCGCGCCGGCAAGGGCCCGCCGCGCCTCGTCGAGGCGATCCGCTACGCGCTCCTCGGCGGCGGCAAGCGGCTGCGCCCGGCGCTCGTCCTCGCCTCGTGCGAGGCCCACGGGGGCGACGCCTCCGACGGGTCGCTCGCCATGCGGTTCGCCGTGGCGCTCGAGGCGATCCACACCTACTCGCTCGTCCACGACGACCTGCCCGCGATGGACGACGACGACCTGCGCCGCGGCCGGCCCACCGTCCACAAGGCCTTCGACGAGGCGACCGCCGTCCTCGTCGGCGACGCCCTCCAGTCCCTCGCCTTCGAGCACCTGCTCGGCTCGGACGACGCGCGCGCCGCCGGGCTCGCCCGGCTCCTCGCCCGCAACGCCACCCTCATGGTGGAGGGGCAGGCGCGGGACATGGCCGGGGAGGGCGCGCGCCTCGCCGAGCCCGAGGTGATGGAGCTCATGCGGACGAAGACCGGGGCGCTCCTCGCCGCGGCCGTGGCCGGGGGGGCGCACGCCGCCGGGGCGTCCGCCGAGGCGGTCTACCCCTGGGGCCTGAAGCTCGGCCTCGCCTTCCAGATCGCGGACGACCTGCTCGACCTCACCGCCGACACCGGCACGCTCGGGAAGCGGGCGGGGAAGGACGCGGCCGCCGGAAAGTCCACGCTGCCGGGCCTCGTCGGGATCGACGAGGCCCGCCGCCGCGCGCAGGCCCTCCTCGAGGAGGCGCTCGCGGCGATGGCGCCCCTCGGCGCGAGCGCCGACGCGCTCCGCGCCCTGGCGCGGTTCGTCCTGTCGCGCAAGAAGTAGGAGCGAAGAGGAGCCCCTCGATGGACCGCCTGCTCGACCACATCGACTCGCCTGGCGATCTGAAGCGCCTCGCACCGGCGGACCTGCCGCGGCTCTGCCAGGAGCTCCGCGACGAGATCGTGCAGACCTGCGCCCGCAACGGCGGCCACCTCGGCTCGTCCCTCGGCGCGGTCGAGCTGAACGTGGCGCTCCACTACGTCTTCGAGAGCCCGAGGGATCGGCTCGTCTTCGACGTCGGCCACCAGGCGTACGCCCACAAGCTCCTCACCGGCCGGCGCGACAGCTTCCGGACGATCCGCCTCCCGGGCGGGCTCGCCGGCTTCCCCGAGCGCCACGAGTCCGAGCACGACGCCTTCGGCGTCGGGCACGCCTCCACCGCGATCAGCGCCGCCCTCGGCATGCTCGAGGCGAAGCGGCTCGCCGGCGAGCCGGGCAAGGTCGTCGCGCTGGTGGGCGACGGGGCCATGACGGGCGGCGTCGCGTTCGAGGGGCTGAACCAGGCCGGCTACCTCGGGCGGGACCTCCTCGTCGTGCTGAACGACAACGAGATGTCGATCTCGCCCAACGTGGGCGCCCTCTCGGAGTGGTTCTCGAAGAAGTTCGCCTCGCGCACGTACAACCGCTGGCGCCACCAGGTGAAGGACTTCCTCGCGAAGCTGCCGAAGGGCACCCAGGCGATCGAGGTCATCCGCCACGGCATCAACGCCACGAAGGCGCTCGTCACCCCCGGCATCCTCTTCGAGGGGCTCGGCTTCCACTACGTCGGCCCGGTGGACGGGCACGACGTCGAGAAGCTCGTCGAGGCGTTCCAGAAGCTCGCGATCTTCGACGGCCCGGTGCTGCTCCACGCCATCACCACCAAGGGGAAGGGGTACGAGCCCGCCGAGTCCGACGAGGCGACGCGCGGCCACGGCCTCTCCTTCTTCGACGTCGCGACGGGGAAGCCCGTGAAGAAGGGCGGCGCGAAGGGCTACACCGAGCTCTTCGCCGACGCGCTCTGCGAGGAGATGCGGCGGAACGAGAAGGTGGTCGCCATCACCGCCGCCATGCTCGAGGGCACCGGCCTCATCAAGGCGAAGCGCGAGTTCCCGGACCGGACCTACGACGTCGGCATCGCGGAGCAGCACGCCGTCACGTTCGCGGCGGGGCTCGCCTGCGAGGGGATCCGGCCGGTCGTCGCCATCTACTCCACCTTCCTGCAGCGCGCCTACGACCAGATCATCCACGACGTGGCGCTCCAGCGGCTCCCCGTGACGTTCGCCCTCGACCGCGGCGGGATCGTGGGGGCCGACGGCAAGACGCACCAGGGCGCCTTCGACCTCGCCTACCTGCGCTGCGTGCCGAACCTCGTCGTGATGGCGCCCTCGGACGAGAACGAGCTGCGGAACATGCTGCACACCGCGCTCGCCCTCGACGGCCCCGCGGCGTTCCGCTTCCCGCGCGGGGCGGGGGAGGGCGTGCCGCTCGACGCCGAGCCCGTGGCGCTCGAGGTCGGCAAGGGGCGGCTCGCCCGCGCCGTGCCGGGGAAGCTCGACGTGGCGGTCGTCGCCGTCGGCTCCACCGTGCGCGCCGCGGTGGCCGCCGCCGAGGCGCTCGCCGCCGAGGGGATCGCGGTGTCGGTGATCGACGCGCGGTTCGTGAAGCCGCTCGACGAGGCGCTCGTCCTCGCCGAGGCGCGGCGCGCCGGGCGCGTCGTGACCGTCGAGGAGGGCTGCCTGCCGGGCGGCTTCGGCTCGGCGGTGCTGGAGCTGCTCGAGGGGGCGGGCGGGGGGATCGTCGTGCGGCGCCTCGGCCTGCCGGACGCCTTCGTCACCCACGGTGATCAGGCGAAGCAGCGGGCGGAGCTCGGCATCGACGCGGCCGGCATCGCCAGGGCCTGCCGCGAGCTCGCCGGCGACCGCAAGGCGCGCGGCGTGGCGTGAGCGAGCGGGGGGAGCCGGGGGGCGCGGCCGCCCCCGGCCACGAATGACCACGAAGCGCCAGCGCGTCGACCTCCTGCTCGTGGAGCGCGGCCTCGCCGAGTCGCGCACCCGGGCGCAGGCGCTCGTCATGGCCGGCGCCGTCGTCGTCGGCGAGGCCCGGGTGGACAAGCCGGGGGCGCTCGTCGATCCGGCCCTCCCGATCCGGCTCAAGGAGGACGCGGCGCCGCAGCGGTACGTCTCGCGCGGCGCCCTCAAGCTCGAGGGGGCGCTCGCGGCCTTCCCCATCGACCCGCGCGGCAAGGTCTGCGCCGACCTCGGCGCCTCCACCGGCGGCTTCACCGACCTCCTCCTCCAGCGCGGCGCCGCGAAGGTGTACGCGGTGGACGTCGGCTACGGCCAGCTCCACCCGAAGCTCCGGGGCGACGGGCGGGTCGTCGTGCGCGAGCGCGAGAACGCCCGGGCGCTCACGGCGGAGTCGCTCGGCGAGCAGGTGGACCTCGTCACGGGCGACCTCTCCTTCATCTCGCTCCGGTTGATCCTCCCGGCCGTGAAGGCGATCCTCCGGCCCGGCGGGGAGGCGATCCTGCTCGTGAAGCCCCAGTTCGAGGTGGGGAGGGGCGAGGTCGGCAAGGGCGGAGTCGTCCGCGACGAGGCCAAGCGCCGCTCGGCGCTCGACGGGATCGTCGCCGCCGCCCGGGCCCTCGGCTTCGAGGTGGTGGGCGAGGCCGAGTCGCCCATCGAGGGACCGGCCGGCAACCGCGAGTGGCTGCTCGGGCTGCGGCTCGGGTGAGCCGGGTCGGGTCGGGGCTCAGTACCCCGCGGACTTGTGACTCGTCACGGGGGTGAAGGAGGACATGCGCTTCTCGATCTCGTCCTTCTTCTCGCACCTCGGGCACGGGGGGACGTCGGCCTCGTGCTCGGCGACGTGCATCGTCTGGACGAACGGTTGCTCGCAGCGGCGGCAGAAGTACTCGTACTCGGGCATGGCTCCACCTCGCGGCCGGGGATCGAACGGACGATCGTGACCGCCCCCCGCTCAGGTCAACGGTCCTCCCGGGGTTGGCCGCCCGAGGGGCGGCCCGGCGGGGGAGGGCGAGGGGAGGGCCCCTCCGCCCGGATTCCTTGATTTCCGGCAGTCCTTCTGCTACCTACACGCCGACATTTTCGCTCCCGGGATCACCGGGTTACGAAAGTGGGCCGCCGTCGCGCCCACTTTTTTCTTTTTCAGGGCGGACGCCTCGAGATGACCGGCATCGGACAGGAATCGGTGGTCGAGCGCGTGCGCCGCACGCTCGAGCCCGTCCTCGTCCGCGACGGCTACGAGCTCGTGGACGTCGAGTGGGTGCGCGGCGCGGGGCGCTTCACGCTGCGGGTCTTCATCGATCGCCCGGGCGGCGTGAACGTGGACGACTGCCAGCTCGTCTCCCGCACCGTCGAGCCCATCCTCGACGTCGAGGACTTCATCGAGCCGGCCTACGACCTCGAGGTCTCCTCCCCGGGCCTCGACCGGCCGCTCCGCACCCCGGAGCACTTCGCCCGGTACGCCGGGCAGCGCGTCCACGTGAAGGCCTACGGCCCGGTCGCGGGCACCGCCGCGGGATCGCCCGCGCGCAAGGGCTGGACCGGCACGCTCAAGGGCTTCGCCGACGGGGCCGTGGAGGTCGACGTCGACGGCGTCCTCCACCGCATCCCGCACGATCAGATCGCGAAGGCCCACCTCGAGTACGACTACGAGGCGGACCTGCGCAGGAAGGACTGACCATGCAGCAGAACGTGAACCTGAACCTCATCCTCGACCAGGTCGCCAAGGACAAGGGCATCGACCGGCAGAAGCTCGTCGAGATCCTCGAGGAGTCGATCGCCAGCGCCGCGAAGCGTCACTTCGGCCTCGAGCGGAACCTCAAGGCCCGCTACGACGAGGACAAGGGCCAGATCGACCTGTTCCAGGTGCTCACCATCGTCCACGATCCGACCGAGGAGGCGCCGCTCCCCGACCCCGTGAACATGGTGCCGGTCTCGATCGCGCACGAGAAGGGGATCGAGGTCGAGCCCGGCGACGAGCTCGACTTCCCCATCTACTACCGGACCGAGGACGAGGCGGAGGCGAAGGCCCAGGACGAGCAGTGGGGCGACCTCCTCAAGCTCAAGACCTTCCGCCGCTCCTTCGGCCGCATCGCCGCCCAGACCGCGAAGCAGGTGATGATCCAGGGCACCCGCAACGCCGAGCGCGAGAACGTCTTCAACGAGTACAAGGACCGCAAGGGCGAGGTCATCACCGGCATCGTGCGCCGCTTCGAGCGCGGCAACGTCATCGTCGACCTCGGCCGCGCCGAGGCCGTCCTCCCGGTGCGCGAGCAGGTGCCGCGCGAGAGCTACCGCGCGGGCGACCGCATCCAGGCGTACGTCATGGACGTGCTCCGCGAGTCCAAGGGCCCGCAGATCATCCTCTCGCGCGCCTCGGTGGACCTCCTGAAGAAGCTCTTCGAGATGGAGGTCCCGGAGATCGCCGAGGGCGTCGTGGTCATCGAGGCGGCGGCCCGCGAGCCGGGCGGCCGCGCGAAGATCGCGGTCAGCTCCCGCGACTCGGACGTCGACCCGGTCGGCGCCTGCGTCGGCATGAAGGGCAGCCGCGTGCAGGCCGTCGTGCAGGAGCTCCGCGGCGAGAAGATCGACATCGTGCCCTGGGACGACGATCCGGCGCGCTTCGTGTGCAACGCGCTCGCGCCCGCCGAGGTCTCCCGCGTGCTCCTCGACGACCAGAACCGGGCCATGGAGATCATCGTCCCGGACGACCAGCTCTCGCTCGCCATCGGCCGGCGCGGGCAGAACGTCCGGCTCGCCTCCCAGCTCACCGGCTGGAAGCTCGACATCAACTCGGAGTCGCGCGTGAAGGAGATGCGCGAGTTCGCCACCGAGAGCTTCAACGCCATCGACATCCCCGAGCAGACGCAGGAGATGCTCTACTCGCACGGCTTCCGCAAGGCGCAGGACCTCGCGAACGCCGCGCCCGAGATGCTGACGCAGTTCCCGGGCTTCACGATGGACATGATCCCCGACCTGCAGAAGCGGGCGCGGGACCAGTCGATCACCGACGCCGAGAAGGAGATGCAGCTCGAGCAGGAGCGCGAGGCGGCCCGCCTCGCCGAGGCGCGGCGTCACCCCGACGGGCTCACGCAGGAGGAGCGGCTCGCTCGCGTCCGCGGCGTCGGGGAGAAGACCATCGAGTCGCTGAAGAGCGCCGGGTACCCGACGGTCGAGGCGATCCACGCCGAGTCGGACATGATGAAGCTCGCCGACAGCTCCGGCCTCGGCATCAAGAAGGCCCGCCAGATCAAGCACGCCGTGGGCGTCTATCTGGAGGAGGAGGCGAAGCTCCGCGCCGAGCTCGACGCGGAGAAGGCCAGGGGAACGGGCGGGATCATCTAGGGAATGGGCGCCGCCGAACCCGTCCGGACCTGCGTGGGATGCGGGGCGAAGGCGGCGCAGCGAGAGCTCGCAAGGCTGAGGATCGAGGGAGAGCGCGTGGTCATCGACCGGAACAGGAGCGGGGGGCGGGGGGCGTGGCTGCACGCGTCCGCCGGGTGCCTCGACCGGGCGATCAGGCGGCGCGCGTTCGCGAGAGCGTTCCGGGGAAGGGCCGCGTCGATCGACGCCGCCGCGCTGGGCGTCGAGTTGACGGGAAGTGCCCGTAAGGATTAGGAGTCACCGCAATGTCCAAGAAGCGGGTCCACGAGCTCGCCAAGGCGCTCAAGGAGCAGGGGATCGAGCTCTCCAACCAGGAGCTCGTCGAGAAGCTCCACGCCCTCGGCTACGACGTGAAGAGCCACTCGTCCTCCCTCGAGGACGATCAGGCCCAGTCTGCGCTCGAGAGGATCCTGGCCGAGAAGAAGCCGAAGCCGGCGCCGGTGCGCGCGACGGGCCCCGGGTTCGTCGTGCGGCGCCGGGTCCACACCGAGCCGCCGCCCGCGCCGCAGGCGCCCGCCGCCGCGCACCTGGAGCCGACTGCGGCCGAGCCCGAGCCGGAGGCCGAGCCGCTCGAGGCCGCCCCCGAGCTCGTCCCGCAGGACGAGGCCCCGCAGGCCGGCGGCGCCGAGGAGGCGCCGGCGCAGGTCGCCGCCCAGGCGCAGCCCGCGCCCGGCGATCAGCCCGCCGCGCCGGCCTCCGCCCAGGCCGCCCAGCCGGCGCACCCGGCCCCTCACGCCGCTCACGCCCCGGCGCCCGCTCCGGCGAGCCCGCCGGCGCAGCCCGCCGCCGCGGCCCACGCGCCGCCTCCGAGGCCCGCGGTCGACCCGAAGACGCTCCGGCCCACCTCGACGCAGGCCGTCGTCATCTCCCGCCCGACCGTGCCGGTCCGCCGGGTGACGCCGCCCACGACCTCGCGCTCGGCCTACCCGGCCGCGCCGGGCCCGCGGGCGCTCGGCGAGGTGCGCGAGCTCAAGGTCGTCCCGGGCTCGCTCGGCCGCGAGCGCGAGTTCATCGACGTCTCGCGCGACAAGAAGCGCGGGCGCGGCGCCGGCCGGCCGGTCTCCGAGGAGGCCGCGAAGAACCTCTCCGGCAAGGAGCTGCTCCAGGCCGCCACCGCCGACCGCACGTACATCCCGGTCCGCGGCAAGAAGAAGAAGCCCACGAAGAAGGGAGCCAAGACGCAGATCACCGAGCGCGCCGAGCACAAGAAGGTCATCCGCATCGAGGAGTCGATCTCGGTGGCCGAGCTGTCGCGGACGATGGGCGTGAAGGCGTCCGACCTCATCCGCAAGCTGATGCAGGCCGGCAAGATGGCCACCATCAACCAGCAGATCGACGCCGACACCGCCGCGTTCCTCGCGACCGAGTTCGGCTTCACGGTCGAGAAGAAGGGCTTCGAGGTCGAGGAGTACATCCCCGAGGTGGAGGTGGACGAGTCGAAGCTCGTCATCCGGCCGCCGGTCGTGACGGTGATGGGCCACGTCGACCACGGCAAGACCTCGCTCCTCGACGCCATCCGCCAGGCCGACGTCGCGGCGGGCGAGGCGGGCGGCATCACGCAGCACATCGGCGCCTACTCGGTGCAGACCGCGCACGGCCCGATCACCTTCCTCGACACGCCGGGCCACGAGGCCTTCACCGCGATGCGCCAGCGCGGCGCGCAGGTGACCGACCTCGTCGTGCTGGTGGTCGCGGCGGACGACGGCGTCATGCCGCAGACGGTCGAGTCGATCAAGGCGGCCAAGGCCGCCGGCGTCACCATCCTCGTCGCCATCAACAAGGTCGACAAGCCGGGCGCGACGCCCGAGCGCGTCATGCAGCAGCTCACCGAGTACGAGCTCGTCGGCGAGCAGTGGGGCGGCACCACCATCATGGTGCAGGTCTCCGCCCGCACGAAGCAGGGCATCCCCGAGCTGCTCGAGTACATCGCGCTCCAGTCCGAGGTGCTCGAGCTCAAGTCGAACCCGGAGGCCCTCGCCTCGGGGCGCGTCGTCGAGGCGAAGCTCGAGAAGGGGCGCGGCCCCGTCGCGACGGTGCTCGTCGAGGAGGGCACGCTCCGCGTGGGCGACGCCCTCGTCACCGGCAGCCACTACGGCCGCGTGCGCGCCATGATGAACGAGCGCGGCGAGCAGGTGGACGACGTCGGGCCGGGCTACCCGGTCGAGGTCCTCGGCCTCTCCGGCGTGCCCGTCGCGGGCGACGAGTTCAACGTCGTCGAGGACGAGAAGGCGGCCAAGGAGGTCGCCACGCACCGCGCCGAGAAGGCCCGGCAGAAGGAGCTCGGCTCGGTCAAGAAGGCCACGCTCGAGGACCTCTTCGCGCAGGCCAAGAGCGGCGGCGGCAAGGTGCTGAACGTCGTCGTGAAGGCCGACGTGCAGGGCTCGTCCGAGGCGGTCACCCAGGCGCTCCAGAAGGCGGCCACGAAGAAGGTCGGGGTGAAGATCCTCGACTCCGGCGTGGGCGCGATCACGAAGTCGGACGTGCTCACCGCGGCCGCCGGCAACGCCGTCATCGTGGGCTTCAACACGAAGCCCGAGACGGAGATCGACCAGATCGCGAGCCAGCAGGGCGTCAAGATCCTGCTCTTCAACATCATCTACGAGGCCGTCGACACGATCCGGGAGGAGATGGCGAGCCTCCTCGAGCCGATCATCCGCGAGAAGCCGCTCGGCAAGGCCGAGGTGCGGGCGCTCTTCAACATCCCGAAGATCGGCGCCATCGCCGGCTCGGCGGTGACCGAGGGCGTCATCAAGCGCGCCGCCCAGGTGCGCGTCATGCGCGACCGCAAGGTCCTGCACACCGGCAAGATCGGCTCGCTGAAGCGGCTCAAGGACGACGTCCGCGAGGTCGCCGCCGGGTTCGAGTGCGGCATCGGCGTGGAGGGGTTCGGCGACGTGAAGCCGGGGGACGTCCTCGAGGTGTTCGAGCTCGAGGAGATCCGGCCGAGCCTGGACTAGGCCGGCGCACGATCCCGGCCGATCCCGGCCGGGCTCGTCGCTGCGCTGCTCGCCGTACGGACAAAGTACGGCTGCGCTGCTCGCTCCTCGTGCGCCCGACCTCGGCTCGGGCTCGTGCGCCTCGTCGGGACTATGATGAACGCCATGTTCGTGGGGGTCCTCCGCCTCACGCTGTTCCTGCCCGAGCCGGGATCGCTCAAGTCGAAGCGGCACCTCGTGCGCTCGGCCATCGACCGGGTGAAGGCGAAGTTCAACGTCTCGATCGCGGAGGTCGCCGAGAACGACCTCTGGCAGAAGAGCGTCCTCGGCGTCGCGGCCGTGGGGAACGACCACGCGTTCGTCAACGAGTCGCTCGACAAGGTCGCCGACTTCGTCGCGTCCATGCACGGGGGGCAGATCCAGGTGACCGGCCGGGATCTCGAGATCGTCTCGTACGGGGACGGGATCGGCGGCGGCGAGACGCGCACGCTCGCGGAGGCGGAGGCCGACGCCGCCCGCGACGAGGCGCGCTACGAGCAGAGCTGGGGCGACGACCGGCGAGATGAGAAGGCGGAGGACGACACGTGACGACCCACAGCAGGCCCGCCCGCGTCGCGGAGGAGTTCCGGCACGAGCTCGGGGCGATCCTCGCGCGCGGGCTCAAGGACCCCCGCGTCACCGGCTTCATCACCGTGACCGGCGCCAAGATGGCGCCGGACCTGAAGGAGATCACGGTCTACGTCTCGATCCACGGCGAGGAGAAGGAGCGCGAGCGCACGCTCGAGGGGCTGCGCGCCGCCGCGACGTGGCTGCAGCGCGAGGTCTCGCGCAACCTGAAGCTCCGCCACACGCCCCACCTCCGCTTCGTCTACGACGAGTCGGTCGCGCGGGGCGACCGCATCGAGCGGCTCCTCAAGGAAGCGCGCGAGAAGGACTCCCACGGCGGCGAGCCCTGACCGTGGGCCTGTCGGGAGGCGTCCTCGTCGTCGACAAGCCCGCCGGCCCGACGAGCTTCGAGGTGGTGAGGCGGGTACGGCGCGCGCTCGCGGCCGACAAGGCGGGCCACGCCGGCACGCTCGACCCCGCCGCCACCGGCGTCCTCGCGGTGTGCGTCGACGACGCGGTGAAGCTCCAGCAGTGGCTCTCGGACGGCGACAAGGCCTACGACGCGACGGTCGCCTTCGGCGCGGCGACCTCCACCGAGGACGGGGAGGGCGAGGTCGTGGCCCGCGGCGACCCGGGTGGCCTCTCCGCCGCGGACGTGCGCGCGGCGCTGCCCCGCTTCCTCGGCGAGATCGACCAGGTCCCGCCCATGTTCTCGGCGGTGCGCGTCGGCGGGCGAAGGCTCCACGAGGCGGCCCGCAACGGCGAGGAGCTGCCGCGCGAGCCGCGCCGCGTGCGCATCGACGCCCTCGAGCTCGACGGGCTCGAGCCGCCGGGCCCGGACGGCCTCGTGCGCGCGCGCCTGCGCGTCCGCTGCGGAAAGGGGACGTACGTCCGCACCCTCGCCGCGGAGCTCGGCCGCGCCGTCGGCGTCCCCGCGCACCTCGCCGCGCTCCGGCGCACCGCGGCGAGCGGCTTCGGGCTCGCGCAGTCGATCCCGCTCGAGGAGGTGGAGACGCTCGGCCGCGGCTCGCGCGAGGCGCTGCGCGCGCGGCTCGTCCCGCCCGCCGAGGCGCTCGGGTTCCTGCCGGCGCTGGCGGTGGACGCCCCGGAGGCCCGCGCCCTCGCGCAGGGGAAGGTCCTCCCGCGCGACCCGCCGGCGGGCGCCCTCGTCCGCGCCCTCGGGCCGGGGGGGACGCTCGTCGCGATCTGCGCCCCGACCGGGGGCGGCGTGAGGCCGGTGCGCGTGTTCGTCTCGCCGGCGGAGCTCGGGTGATGGGCGGGCCGGCTTCGTCGGATACTGCGGCCATGCCCGTGCGCTGGACCCACGTCGTGCTGAAGGTCTCGGATCTCGATCGCTCGATCGCGTTCTACCGCCGCTTCTGCGCGCTCGAGGTGGTCCGCGACGGCCGCCCCGCCGGTCACACCGTCTGGCTCGCCGCGCCGCCGCCCGCCGGGGCGCCGCCGCCGTTCGTCCTCGTCCTGTACCTCACCGCGGTGGACTGCCGCGTCGACCACCTCGGCTTCCAGTGCGCGTCGCGCGCGGAGGTGGACCGCGTCGCGGCGGAGGGCGCCCGGCTCGGGATCCTGGCCGAGGGCCCCTTCGACGGCGGGGGCGACATCGGCTACGTCGCGATGCTGCGGGATCCCGACGGGCACCGCGTCGAGTTCACCTTCGGCCAGCCGATCGCCGGCCTCGGGCCCTGACCGCGGCGGCGCGGGGAGGGTGGGTCAGCGCCGCCGGCTCGTCCGGCGCGACGCGCGCTCGAACGCGACGTTGGCCGTCGTGTCGCGCCGCAGGTCGACCTGGAACTTCACCGGGCGGAACCCGGGGGCCGTCATCTCGATCCAGATCGACGCCGCCCTCCGGGGGACGTTCACCCGCACCGGCGTCGTGCCGAGCCGCTGGCCGGTGTCGAGGCGGACCACCCGCGCGCCGGGCGGGGTCGAGCGCAGCAAGAGCTCGACCGTCGGCCTGGGCGCGGGGCGCGCGGCGGGCGCCGGCGCCGCCTTCTGCGCGGGGCGCGTCGAGGGCGCGGGGGAGGGCGCCGCCGCCTTCGGCGCAGGGGCGGGCTGGACCCGCGTCGAGGTCGTCGCGTCGTCGACACGCTGCCGCAGCGCGCTCCAGGCCGGCGCGACCTCGCCCCCGAGCCGCTGCGGCAGCCCGAGCCACAGCGCCGCCACCCCCCCGCCCGCGAGCGCGAGCGCGGCGAGGGCGCGGCGACGAGGCGCCGGCGCCGGAGCGCGGCGCCCGCGCGGCGGCGCGGCGCCCGCGAAGCGCCTCGGCCAGCTCCGCCATCGTCGCGTAGCGGTCCGCCGGCCGCTTCTCGAGGCAGCGCGCCACCACCGCCGCGAGGTCCGCCGGGATCCGCTCGCCGCCCGGCGTGCTCTCCGGCAGCGGCGCGGGGGGCCGCTCGCGGATCGCCATCGCCAGCTCGACGAAGCTGCGCGCCTTGAACGGCACGGCGCCGGCGAGGAGCTCGTGGAGCACGACGCCGGCCGCCCAGACGTCGGTGCGGCGGTCGACCTCCCGCCCGAGCGCCTGCTCGGGCGCCATGTAGTGCGGCGTCCCGAGGATCATCCCGGCGGTGGTGGCGGCGTGGTCGGCGGGATCCGCGAGCTTCGCGACGCCGAAGTCGAGCACCTTCGCGAACTCGCGGCCGTCGCGCTCCACGACGAACACGTTGTCCGGCTTGAGGTCGCGGTGGATGACGCCCTTCTCGTGCGCCGCGTGGAGGGCGTCGCTGACCTGGCCGAGGAGGGCGACCAGGCGGGCGATCGACGGGTAGCCCTCCCCGCGGGCGGCGGTGAGGTCGCGCAGGCTCTTCCCCTCGAGGAGCTCCATGACGAGGTAGGCGGCGCCCGGGGCCTCGACGAAGTCGGTCACCTCCACGATGTGCGGGTGGTCGATTCTCGTTCGCGACGCGCGCCTCCCGGAAGAAGCGCTCCACGACGTCCCGCCGCGCCGCGTGCTCCGGGTTCAGGACCTTGATCGCGACCTCGCGGCCGAGCCGGGCGTGGCGGGCGCGGTAGACGCGCCCCATGGCGCCCGCCCCGAGCTCGGCGACGAGCTCCCAGCTGCCGAGCACGGTGCCGACGCCGATCTCGGCCTGCGGGGCGCGGGGGGTGGTGGGCTTGCTCATCGGGGGCCCCCCATCCTAGCCGCACCCGGCACCCCCTGGGCACCGTCCCGTGGTTGACTCACCCCCCAGAATCGCTTAAGACCCCGCTTCCACGACGGACACGACCGCCCGCGGCGCGCGCCTTCGCCCCCGCGGTGGTGGCCGGAAAACCGAAAGGAAGAAGCGACTATGGCGCTGGTGCAGGAGAAGAAGCAGGAGCTCGTCCAGAAGTACAAGCGGCACGACAAGGACACCGGGTCTCCGGAGGTGCAGGTGGCGCTCCTCAGCGAGCGCATCACGTACCTCACCGAGCACTTCAAGACCCACAAGAAGGATCACCACAGCCGCCGGGGCCTCCTGAAGCTCGTGGGACAGCGCCGCCGGCTGCTCGACTACCTGAGGACCGCCGATCAGGGGCGCTACAAGTCCCTCATCGACCAGCTGGGTATCCGCAAGTAGCGGTGGAACGAGGCGCCTCGGCCGAGCGGCCGGGGCGCTCGCGCTTCGGGGCACCCGGGGCGCGGAAGCAGTGACAGCGCAGTGACAACGCGCCCGCTGGCCGGGCCGCAACACGGACCCGAGGGTCGCTTCCGATTCCGACTGGGCCACCTCTCCTCGAGGAGAGGCGGCGGAGTGAGGACCGGAGGCGCTTTTCGGTTCCCGACGCGTAACGGCTCGCGGGCCCTGACGGGCGGACGGCGCAACGGCGCCCAAGCCGCCCGACGAAAGGTGCTCGTGACTCCCATCCAGAAGACCGCCCGCGTGGGCGGCAAGGACATCCTGCTCGAGACCGGCAAGGTCGCGAAGCAGGCGCACGGCGCGGTGTGGGTCCGCCTCGGCGACTCCATCGTGCTCGTGACCGCCGTCTCGGCGGCCGAGAAGAAGGAGGGGATCGACTTCTTCCCCCTCACCGTGGACTACCAGGAGAAGATGTTCGCCGCGGGCAAGATCCCGGGCAGCTTCTTCCGCCGCGAGGGGCGGCTCACCGAGAAGGAGACGCTCACCTCGCGCATGATCGACCGCTCCTGCCGGCCGAACTTCCCCGACGGCTACGCGAACGAGACGCAGATCATCGCGACGGTCCTCTCCTTCGATCAGGAGAACGACAGCGACATCCTCGGCCTCACCGGCGCCTCGGCGGCGCTCCAGATCTCCGACATCCCGTTCGGCGCGCCCTTCGCCGGCGTCCGGGTGGGCCGCCTGAACGGCGAGTTCGTCGCGAACCCGACCGTCGCGCAGCGGGCCGAGTGCGAGCTCGACGTCATCATCGCGGCGTCGCGCGACGCGATCCTGATGGTGGAGGGTGGCGCGCGGGAGGTGTCCGAGCAGGTCATGGTGGACGCGCTCCTCTTCGGCCACGGCGCGGTGCAGCCGCTCATCGACGCGCAGGACGCGCTCCGCGCCGCCACCGGCAACAAGGCGAAGCGGGCGTTCGAGCCGCCGAAGAACGACGTCGAGCTGAAGGCGAAGGTGAAGGCGCTCACCTGGGACAAGGTGAAGCAGGCCTACTCGCGCGACGAGAAGCACGACCGCTACGGCCGGCTCTCCGAGATCAAGAAGGAGCTCATCGCCGCCCTCAAGGAGGAGGCCGCCGGCGACGCCGCGAAGCTCGCGACGCTCGCGGTGCGCGAGAAGGAGATCAAGAGCTACTACGAGGACGTGAAGTACGAGTACATGCGCAAGATGATCACCGACGAGGGTCGGCGGATCGGCGGCCGCGGGACGGCCGACATCCGGAAGATCACCTGCGAGGTGGGGCTCCTCCCCCGCGTCCACGGGTCCGCGCTCTTCACGCGCGGCGAGACCCAGGCCATCGTCGCGGCGACGCTCGGCACCTCCGAGGACGAGCAGCGCGTCGAGATGCTGACGGGCATGCACTTCAGGAAGTTCATGCTCCACTACAACTTCCCGCCCTACTCGGTCGGGGAGGCGAAGTTCCTCCGCGGCCCGGGCCGCCGCGAGATCGGCCACGGCGTCCTCGCCGAGCGCGCGCTCCGCCAGGTGCTGCCGGCGGAGGACAAGTTCCCGTACACGATCCGCATCGTCTCGGACATCACCGAGTCGAACGGCTCGTCCTCGATGGCCTCCGTGTGCGGCGGCACCCTCTCGCTGCTCGACGCGGGCGTGCCGATCAAGGCGCCGGTCGCGGGCATCGCGATGGGGCTCATCAAGGAGGGGGAGAAGATCGCCATCCTCTCCGACATCCTCGGCGACGAGGACCACCTCGGCGACATGGACTTCAAGGTCTGCGGCACGACCGAGGGCATCACGTCCATCCAGATGGACATCAAGATCGGCGGCGTGACGCGCGAGATCATGGAGAAGGCGCTCGCCCAGGCCGCCCAGGGCCGCAAGCACATCCTCGGCGAGATGGCGAAGGCGCTCGCCGCGCCGCGCGCGGACATCAGCGCCTACGCGCCGCGCATCACGACCATCAAGATCCGGCCGGAGCGCATCAAGGACATCATCGGCCCCGGCGGCAAGACCATCAAGGACATCACCGCCCGCACCGGCACCTCGATCAACATCGAGGACGACGGCTCCGTGTCGATCGCCTCTCCCAGCCAGGAGAAGGTCGAGGCCGCCATCAAGATGATCCGCGGCCTCACGCAGGAGGCGGAGGTGGGGAAGACCTACCTCGGCACGGTCCGCAAGATCGCCGAGTTCGGCGCCTTCGTGGAGATCTTCCCGGGCACCGACGGCCTCATCCACATCTCCGAGCTGTCGGACAAGCGGGTGAAGAGCGTCTCCGACGTCCTCTCCGAGGGCGAGGAGGTGCTCGTGAAGGTCATCTCGGTGGACCGCGCCGGGAAGATCCGCCTCTCGCGCAAGGAGGCGCTCGCGGACGCCGCCGGCAAGAAGGGCGAGCCCGCCGCGGCGAAGGGCGAGCCGGCCAAGTAGGCCGTGCGGATGGTTCCGACCGTCAAGGTGACGAGGGTGGGCCGGCGCGGCCCACCGCTCGACCTGCCCCGCTACGAGACGGCGGGCTCGGCGGGCATGGACCTCCGCGCCGACGAGCCCTTCACCCTCGCCCCGGGCGAGCGCCGCGTCGTGCCGACCGGCCTCGCCCTGGAGCTGCCCCCCGGGCACGAGGGGCAGGTGCGCCCGCGCTCCGGCCTCGCCGCGCGCCAGGGCATCGCCATCGTGAACGCCCCGGGGACGATCGACCCGGACTACCGGGGCGAGGTGAAGGTGATCCTGGTGAACCTCGGCGACGCCCCCGCGTCCTTCGCCCGGGGCGATCGGATCGCCCAGCTCGTCGTCGCGCCGGTGGTGCAGGCGCGCGTGGAGCTCGTCGAGGAGCTGTCGGACAGCGGCCGGGGCACGGGCGGCTTCGGCTCGACCGGCCAGTAAGAGGGAGGACACATGATCCCGCGGTACACGCGCCCCGAGATGGGCCGCATCTGGGCGCCGGAGCGGCGCCTGCGCATCTGGCTCGACGTCGAGCTCGCCGCCTGCGAGGCGATGGTGCGGCTCGGCGAGGTGCCCCCCGGCGACTACGAGACGCTGCGCAAGGCCTTCGAAGGCTTCCAGTTCGGCGCCGCCGACGTCGCCCGCATCGACGAGATCGAGCGGACGGTGAAGCACGACGTGATCGCCTTCCTCACCTTCATCGAGGAGCGGGGCGGCCCGGCGGCGCGCCACCTGCACAGGGGCATGACCTCGTCGGACGTCCTCGACACCACCTTCGCGGTGCAGCTCAAGGAGGCGACCGCGCTCGTCCTCGCCGGCGTCGACCGCGCCATGGCGGCGGTGAAGAAGCGCGCCCTGGAGCACCGGCGCACCCCGATGATGGGGCGCAGCCACGGCATCCACGCCGAGCCCGTCACCTTCGGCCTCAAGCTCGCCGGCTGGTACGACGCCTGGTCCCGCCGCCGCGAGGCCATCGCCCGCGCCGGGGAGACCGTCGCCGTGGGCAAGATCTCGGGCGCGGTGGGGACGTTCGCCAACGTGGACCCGCGCGTCGAGGCCTTCGTCGTGGAGAAGCTCGGCCTCGCCGGCGGCGAGGCGGCGGCGACGCAGGTCGTGAACCGCGACCGGCACGCCGAGTACTTCGCGGCGCTCGCCGTCGCCGGCGCCACCCTCGAGCAGCAGGCGACCGAGATCCGGCACCTGCAGCGCACCGAGGTGCGCGAGGCGGAGGAGCCGTTCACGGCGGGCCAGAAGGGCTCGTCGGCGATGCCGCACAAGCGCAACCCCATCCTCTCCGAGAACCTCACGGGCCTCGCGCGCCTGCTGCGCGCCTGGGCCCTCGCCGCCCTCGAGGACGTGGCGCTCTGGCACGAGCGCGACATCAGCCACTCGTCCGTGGAGCGGGTGATCGGGCCGGACGCGACGATCGCCCTCGACTTCGCCCTCGGCCGCTTCGCCGGGATGATCGAGAACCTGCGCGTGTACCCCGAGCGGATGAAGGAGAACCTCGACCTCACCGGCGGGCTCTACGAGGCGCAGCGGGTCCTCCTCGCGCTCGTGGGCAAGGGCGTGGCGCGCCAGGAGGGCTACGTCTACGTGCAGCGGAACGCGATGAAGGTGTGGGAGGAGAAGGTGGACTTCCGGACCGCGCTGAAGCGCGACCCCGACGTCCGCCGCGCGCTCTCCGACGCCGAGGTCGACGCCTGCTTCGCGCTCGAGTACCACCTGAAGCACGTCGACACGATCTTCGAGCGCGTCTTCGGGAAGGCCTGAGGAGAGGTCGCCCGCCCCTTTGCGACCCCTCCGGGGCGCGCCCGCGCGGGCGTCCCGCCTTGACACGCCCGGCCCGATGCGGACGATGGGCGGGTCCGCCGGAACGCCCGGAGATCGCGGCGGAGTTTCCCCGGCAGGAGGAGCTTCGTGCGGCGCGTGGCGGCATCGGCGGCGGCGTCCGATCGGAGGGGCCCGGCGGAGGGCGCCCCTCCCTCGGTCGATCCCGCCGCGCTCGAGTCGCTCCTCGAGGTCCTCCTGGAGCGCGACGGCCTCGATCTCTCCGGCTACCGCCGCTCGACCCTCGCGCGGCGCGTGCAGAACCGGGTGATCGCCTCCGGGGAGCCGACGCTCGCGGCGTACGTCGCCCGGCTGCGGGCGGATCCGGCGGAGACGGCGCTCCTCCTGGACCGGGTCACCATCAAGGTGAGCCGCTTCTTCCGGAACCGGGAGGCCGTCCTCGCGGTGTCGCGCGCGCTCGCGGGCGCGGTCGGCCGCGGGCCGAGGCGGCTCCGCGTGTGGAGCGCCGGCTGCGGCCGGGGTGAGGAGCCCTACACGCTCGCCATGGTCCTCGCCGACCTCGGCCAGCTCGCGGCCGGGCCCCCCGCCGTCGTCGCGACCGACGTCGACCCCGGCGCCCTCGAGGCCGCCCGCAGGGCCACCTACGACCCGGCGGCCCTCGAGGAGGTCCCGCCCGCCGCCCGGGCGCGCTGGTTCGGGCCGGTCCTCTCGCCGGCAGGGCCTCGCTGGCGCGTCGCCGAGGAGATCCGCCGGCGCGTCTCGCTCGAGCGGCACGACCTCGCCCGCGCCGTGCGGCCGGCCTGGGGGGGCCCCTTCGACCTGGTCGCCTGCCGGAACACCCTCATCTACTTCGATCCGCCGCTCCAGCACCGCGCCCTGACCCTCCTGTGCGCGTCGCTCGTGCCCGGAGGCCTTCTCTGGCTCGGCGAGGCGGAGTGGCCCGCCGGCCCATCCGCGGCGCGCCTGGTCGCCCTCGACCGCCGCGCCCGGCTCTTCCGGCTCGCGTCCGCGGAGGGCGCCCATGATGCGTAGGAAGCTCGATCACCGCATCGGCGTCTGGCTCGGCGTCGGGTTCGGCGCGGCGGCGGTGCTCCTCGCCGTCGTCCTCGGGCTGTCCCTCGTGCTGCTCGAGCGGATCGCCGCGGCCGAGCGGTGGCAGACGGAGTACGTCGCCCCGCGCGCCGCCGCGGCGGCCCGGCTCGAGACGGAGCTCCTGCGGGTGGGCATCACGTCGCGCGCCTACGCGATCGCCGGGGACGAGCGGACCCTCCCCTCCTACCGGCAGGCGCACGCGCGCCTCCGCGAGGCGCGGACGGTCTTTGCGGCGATGCCCAAGGAGCCCGACGGCGCCGCCATCGCGGAGGAGGTCGCGCTCCTCGCGCGGAACTACGAGGAGGCGAGCGACGGCCTCGTCGCCATGGTGGCGCGCGGCGCGCGGCAGGAGGAGGTGAAGGCGGCGCAGCTCGTCCTCGCGGCCCGGCGGGAGATCGTGACCGCGCGGCTGCAGGAGTACGAGGCCATGATGGCGCGGAAGTTCGCCGAGGCCGGCGACACGATCCACGCGACGCGCGAACGCGCCGTGAGGACGCTCGTCCTCGCGGCGGTCCTCGTCCTCTTCACCCTCGCCGCCACGGCGCTCCTCGTGGCGCGCGGCGTGGTCCGCCCGACCCTCCGCCTCGTCGACGCGGCGGGGCGGCTGGGGAGGGGCGACTACGCCGCGGCCGCGGCGCTCGCCTCCCCGCCCGAGGGCCGTCCCGCGTATCGCAACGAGCTCGCCGAGCTGGGGCGGGCCTTCGGGCGGATGGCCCTCGACCTGCAGGGCCGCGAGCGGCGCATCACGGAGCAGGGGGAGGAGCTCCGGGTCCGGAACGAGGCGCTGCAGGTGCAGGGCGAGGAGCTGCAGTCCCAGAACGAGGAGCTGCAGGCGCAGGGCGAGGAGCTGCAGTCCCAGAACGAGGAGCTGCAGGCGCAGCAGGAGGAGCTCGCCGCCCAGACCGAGGAGCTCCGGCGGAACGAGGAGCGGCTGCGGGAGAGCGAGGAGCGCTACCGCCACCTGTTCGAGCACCTCAGCGAGGGCTTCGCGCTGCACCAGATGGTCTGGGACGCCGGCGGCGCGCCGGTCGACTACCGCTTCGTCGAGGTGAACCCCGCCTTCGAGCGGCTGACCGGCCTCCCGCGGGAGCGGGTCGTCGGGAACACCGTGCGCGAGCTCATCCCCGGCCTCGAGCCGGAGTGGCTCGAGCGCTACGGGGAGGTGGCGCGCACGCGCCGCGCCGTGCGGTTCGAGGGCTGGGCCGGCGCGCTCGGGCGCTACTTCGAGGTGGTGGCCTTCAGCCCGGAGGAGGGGCAGTTCGCGGCGCTCTTCTTCGACGTCACCGAGCGCCGCGCGGCGGAGCAGGCGCTGCGCGACGCGGACCGCCACAAGGACGAGTTCCTCGCGGTCCTGTCCCACGAGCTGCGCAACCCCCTCGCCCCCATCGTCGCCGGCCTGCACGTCATGGAGCGGTCCGAACCGGGCGGGCCCGAGTTCCGGCGCGCGCGGGCGATCGTCGGGCGCCAGGTGGGGCACCTCGTGCGGCTGGTGGACGACCTGCTCGACGTGACGCGCGTCACCCGCGGGAAGGTCCACCTCAGGCGGGCGCGCCTGGACCTCGGGGCGCTCGTGACCCAGGCGGCGGAGGACAACGCCGCGGTCTTCGCCGAGCGCGGCGTGGCGCTCGAGCTCGCCGTGCCGAAGGCGCCGCTCCGCGTGGACGTGGACGGCGCGCGGCTCTCGCAGGTGCTCGGCAACCTCCTCCAGAACGCCGCCAAGTTCACGCCGGCGGGGGGGCGCGTCGACGCGAGCCTCTCCGAGGAGGCGGGGCGCGCCGTGATCCGGGTGCGCGACAGCGGCGTGGGCATCCCCGGCGACGTGCTGCCCCGGCTCTTCCAGCCGTTCACGCAGGCGGAGAGCTCGCTCGCGCGGACGCGCGGCGGCCTCGGCCTCGGCCTCGCGCTCGTCAAGGGGCTCGTGGAGCTCCACGGCGGCAGCGTGCGGGCGGCGAGCGACGGGGAGGGCAAGGGCGCGGAGTTCACGGTGGAGCTGCCCCTCGAGGGCGTCCTCACCTCGGTCGCCGCGCCGGCCTCCGCGCCCGCCGGGCCGCGCCGGCGCGTGCTCGTCGTGGAGGACAACGTCGACGCCGCCGAGACCCTCGCCGACGTGCTCCGGCTCGGCGGTCACGAGGTCGAGGTGGCGCACGACGGCGACGAGGGGGTGCGCGTCGCGGCGGAGTGGCGGCCGGACGCCGTGCTCTGCGACATCGGCCTGCCCGGGATCGACGGGTACGAGGTGGCTCGCCGGCTGCGCGCGGACGGCCAGGGCGGCACGTTCCTCGTCGCGCTCACCGGGTACGCCCTGCCCGAGGACCTGCAGCGCGCGCACGAGGCGGGGTTCGACGCGCACCTCCCCAAGCCGGCGCGGCTGGAGGACATCGAGGCGATGCTCGCCCGCGCCGGCCGCGTGCGGCTCGCCGGGGCGTAGCGGGATGGTCCGCGTGGAGCGCCGCGCCGGGGCGGTGACCCTCGTCTCACGCCTCGCCCGCGCGCCCGCCGTCGGCGTGCTGGCCGGCGCCCTCCTCGGCGTGGCGGCGGCGCTCCGGGGCTCGCCGCCGGTCGCCGCGGCCCTCGCCGTCGCGGCGGCGCTCGTCGTGCTCCTCGGCGGCCGCACCGTGCGGGCGCGCTTCGCGGGCGGGCGCGTCCTCGTCCGCGGGGCGCCGGTCGGGCGCGAGGAGCGGTCCCTCGCCGAGTTCGTCGAGGCGCGCGTCGAGACCATCGCCGACGCCCGCCGCCGCAAGGCGGAGCGGCTCGCGCGCCGCTACCGCGAGCGGAGCGGCGGCGCCGACATGCCCGCCTGGCTGTCGCCGCCGCAGGCCCCCGGCGCCAACGACCACCTGCGCCGGGTCGTGCTCGTCGCGCCGCGGGGCGAGCCCCTCGAGGTGACCGCCTGGCTCGCCGACGGCGACCTCGAGGCGCTGCGCGCCGAGGTGGACGCCCTGCTGCGCTAGGCGGGCTGGAGGTACTTCCCCGCCCGCAGGTTCCGCTCGATCCGCTCGGCGACGGAGCCGACCGCCGAGGTGAAGGCCTCGCCGGTGAGCCGCTCGTAGACCTCGATGTACTTGCGCGCGAGCATCACCCGCACCTCGTCGGTGAGGGGCGGCGGCTTCCCGTGGCCGGAGAACCCGTGCTCCTTGATGAGCCACTGCCGGATGTTCTCCTTGTCGAGCATCTCCTGGTCGACGCCGCGCGCGAAGCGATCCTCGTAGCCGTCGGCGACCCAGTAGCGCGAGCTGTCGGGCGTGTGGATCTCGTCGATCACCACCAATTTGCCGTCGGCTACTCCCATCTCGTACTTCGTGTCGACGAGGATCAGGCCGCGCGTGCGGGCCCACTCCTGGCCGCGCTGGAAGAGCCGCTGGGCGACGGCGGTCGCCTCCTTCCAGAGCTCCGGCGCGACGAGCTTCTTCGCGAGGATCTCCTGCTCGCTGATCGGCTCGTCGTGCTTGCCGTACTCGGCCTTGGTGGAGGGGGTGACGAGCGGCGCGGCGAGCCGCTGGTCCTTCCTGAGCCCCTTCGGCCAGGCGATGCCGTAGGCGCCGGCCTTGCCCGCCTCGTAGTCGCGCCACAGCGACCCCGTGATGTAGCCGCGGATCACGATCTCGATGGGCAGCGGCTTCGCCTTCTTCACCACCATCACGCTCGGATCCGGGACCTCGACGAGGTGCGTCGGCGCGATGTCCTTCACCTTCTCGAACCAGAAGGCGGTGAGGCGGGAGAGCACCTCGCCCTTGAACGGGATGGTCCCGAGCACGTGGTCGAAGGCGGAGACCCGGTCCGTCGTGATCATCACGATCCGGTCGCCGCGCGAGTAGTTGTCCCGCACCTTGCCGCGGTACAGGTCGCCGAGGGCCGGGAGGTCCATCTTGCCGAGCGTGTGGGGGAGCTGGGCGTGCAGCTGGGCGTCGGGGATCATGGCGCGCGATGTTATACGTGATCTCGCCCCGTGGGGCAGCCGTCGCGCTGCCCCGCCCGGCGAGCCCCGGCCCCCCTCGAATGGACCCGACGCGAGTCACCTTCGTGCTGCACCGCCCCCAGAGCGCCGAGAACGTCGGCGCTGCCGCCCGGGTCATGAAGAACTTCGGGCTCAGCCGGCTGGCCGTGGTGGCGCCGCTCGCCTGGGGCGGGGCCCCCCGGGGTGGCGGCGCCGGGAGCGCGCGGGAGGACGTCCTCGACCGGGCCCGGCGCATGGCGCGCAAGGCCTCGGACCTCCTCGACGCGGCGGCGTTCCACCCGGACCTCAGGTCGGCGCTCGGCCCCGCCACCTGGGTGTGCGGGACGACCTCGCGCGACGTGGAGGGTCGGCCGCGCCTCGGCCCCCGGGCGCTCGCGGCCGAGGTGGCGCGGCGGAGCGCGGCGGGGGAGGTGGCCGTCGTGTTCGGCGAGGAGCGGCGCGGCCTCTCCGACGCGGAGCTCGCGCTCTGCCAGGCGGTCTGCACCATCCCCACCACGGCGGCCTACGACTCGATGAACCTCGCGCAGGCGGTGGCGGTCATCGCCTACGAGGTCGCGGCGGCGCCGCCGCCCGAGCCCTCCGGCCCCGCGGAGCCCGCCCGCCACGCCACGATCGAGGCGCTCTGGGAGCGGACGGGAGCGCTCCTCGCCGCCGCGGGGTTCCTGAACCCGCAGGCGCCGGAGCACATCCTGGCCGAGCTGAGGAGGGTCCTCGCGCGCGCGGAGCCCACGCAGCGCGAGGCGGAGCTGCTCGCGGGCGCCGTGCGCGCGCTCGAGCGGATCGTGCGCGACCGCCGCGCCTGACGCGGCGGATCGCTTCGGGGTCTCGTCTAGGACGCGGCGGCGGCAGGGGCCTCGGCCGGAGCGGCCGCGCCCTGGTTCTTCTTCCGCGCCTTCTTCCAGGCCTCGAAGTGCTCCTGGCAGAGGCCGTGCGCGAGGACCTTCTTCTTGCACTCGGGCTTCGCGCAGGTGACGTAGCGCCGGGGCTGCGCCTCGAGCTCGCCGCGCCGCCACTTCTTGTAGTGGAAGAAGCAGAGCCCCTTCGCCCGGTACGCGCGCTTGCAGCCCGGGGCGGAGCAGGTCTTCTTGCCGCGGCCCTTGGCCGCCGGCGCCTTCTTCTTCTGGGTCTTCTTCGCGTCGGCCATATGGAGCGCGCTAGATAGCAGGGCCCCACAGCCGGGTCAATCTTCGCCGAGCGCCGCCCGGGCCTGGGCGCGGGCCTCCTCGGCCGGGGGCACCCCGGCGAGCGACACCTTGACCGACCGCTCCGGCCCGGGGCCGCGCCGCATCCGGACCTCGACCTCGCGCCCGACCCCCGCCGTGGAGACGTACCAGCGCAGCCGCGCCGGGGTCCGGATCTCGTGCCCCTGGAACCCCGTGATGACGTCCCCCACCTTCACCCCCGCCGCCGCGGCGGGGCCGCCGCTCGTGACGTCGGTGACCACCACGCCGGGCTGCGCGCCGGCCGAGGGCGGCGCGTCGCGCACGGCGACGCCGAGCCAGCTGCGGACCACGCGCCCCTTCTCGCGGAGCTGCCCCAGGATCTCCTTCGCCATGTTGATGGGGATGGCGAAGCCGATGCCCTGGCCCGTGGCGTTCACGGCCGTCGCGATCCCGATCACCTCGCCGCGCAGGTTCAGCACCGGGCCGCCCGAGTTCCCCGGGTTGATCGAGGCGTCGGTCTGGATGAAGTCGTAGGTGCCGGGCCGTCCCACCGGCGAGATGTCGGCGCGCCCGGTGTGGCTCACGATCCCGAGCGTCACGGAGTGGTCGAGCCCGAAGGGGCTGCCGATGACGAGGACCCACTCCGCCACGGCCACGCGGTCCGAGTCGCCGAGCGGCACGACGGGCATGGGGCCGTCGCCCTGCACCTTGAGGAGGGCGACGTCGGCCTCCGAGTCGGAGCCCACCACCTTCGCCGGCAGGCGCGGGGTGCCGCCGCCGAGGTCCACCTCCACCGTGGCCGCCCCCTCGACCACGTGGGCGTTCGTGAGCACCCAGCCGTCGCGGTGGATGACGAACCCGGAGCCGATCCCCCGCCGCGGGCCGTCGTGGAGCCGCTCGAACAGCTCGCGCAGCTGCGCGTCGTCGGAGCCGGTCGGCGGCGCCTGCGTCGTGACGACGCCGACCACCGCGGGCATCGCCCCCTCCGCGAGCCTCGACAGCTCGGGCAGGCCCGCCGCGCCGGGCGGCGCCGCGATGGGCGCCTTGACCTCGGTGAAGAGCGGCTTCGATCCGGCGGCCGGTACCGCGAGAGACACCGCTGCTGCGACGATGGCCGCCCACCCCATGTCCACCTCCGCCGCGCGTATCGCGGGCTCCCGCACAAGGTGGGGGCCGCGCGCGAACGCGCGCAAGAAGGCGAACCGGGGGTGGGCGGGCTCGCCAGGTGCTCCCGGGGCGGGCGAACCGGCGGGGGCCCAGGCGCCGGCGGCGCCCCAGGCTCAGCGGCGCCCGGCCAGCTGCTCGGACAGGAGCCGGTCGATCGCCCGGCGGTCGGCCTCGGTGTGCCCCTCCGTCGGCCGCTCGCGCGCGACGCCGCGCTGGGCGCGGCCGTCGGGCCTCGCGGCGGCCTTCCCGACGCCCAGCTCGGCGAGGCCGCGCTCGACGAAGGCGGACGCCGTGGGGGCGTCGTCCCAGCGGGCGGCGAGCGTGCGGCCGCGGATCGGCACGTAGGTGAAGACCGCCCAGACCGCCGCGGCCGCGAGGGCGAGCTTGAGCGCGACGCGGAACATGGCTCCCGGGTAGCACGGGGCGCGAGCGGGGGCGAGTTTCCGGCCCCGCCCTCGCGGGGCCCTCAGCCCACGAGCGGCCCCAGCGCGGAGGCGTCCTCCGCGAAGGCGGTGGCCCCCGCGGCGGCGAGCTCGGCGCGCGAGCCGTAGCCCCAGGTCACCGCGACCATGGCGACGCCCGCGGCGCGCGCCGTCGCGACGTCCACGCGGCTGTCGCCGACGAACGTCGTCTCCCGTGGCGCCGCGCCGACCCGGGCCATGATCCCGAGCACGCCCGCCGGGTCGGGCTTGCGCGGCGCCTCGTCCCCGCCCACCACCGCCGCGAAGCGCGGCAGCAGGCCGAGGCCGCCCAGGATCTCGCGGGCCATCGCCCCCGGCTTGTTGGTGTTCACGGCGAGCGTCCGGCGCGCGCCGGCGAGCATCGCCTCCACGCCGGGGTAGGGGCGGGTGCGGTCGAGGCAGTGCGCCTCGTAGTGCGGCTGGAACGCCGCGAGGGCGGCCTCGAGGAGGTCGTCGTGCGGCGCGATGGCCCGCGCGAGCAGGAGGCGCACCCCCTCGCCCACGAAGCCGTGGACCTCCGCGCGCGAGCGCGGCGGCAGCCCGAGCGCCCCGAGCGCGTGGCTCACCGAGGCGTGCAGGTCGTCGAGCGAGTCGACGAGCGTGCCGTCGAGGTCGAAGACGACGAGGCGCGGCACCGTCCTGGGTCTCACTCCGCGAGGATGGTGAACTCGACGCGCCGGTTCTTGGCCCGGCCGAGCGCCGTGGCGTTCGACGCGACGGGGCGCTCGAAGCCGAAGCCCGCCGCGGAGAGCCGCTCCTTGGGGACGCCCTTGCCGACGAGGTAGCGGACGACGGAGACCGCGCGCCGCTCGGAGAGCTCCTTGTTGTAGGCCGCGCCCCCGACGTTGTCGGTGTGCCCCTCCACCCGGATGCGCTTGAACTCGGGGTGCTCGAGGAGGAGCTTCGCGATCTGGTCGAGGACGGGGAAGGAGCCCGCCTTGATCGAGTCCCTCCCGGTGTCGAACTGGATCGAGTCCTTGAGCGAGAGCCGCTGGCTCTCGATCTCGACCACCGGCTCGTCCACCGAGACCGGGCAGCCGTCGTTCTCCGCGGGCCCCGCCTGGCGGGGGCAGCGGTCCTCACGGTCCGGGATGAGGTCGAGGTCCGTGTCCGGGCAGCCGTCCAGCTCCGCCGGGCCCGCGTCGCGCGGGCAGAGGTCCTTCAGGTTGGAGACGCCGTCCCGGTCGAAGTCCTCGTCCGGGCGGCCGATGGACGCCTGCCGCCAGCGCACGCCGCCGAAGACGCGCCAGCTCTCGCGGCCGTACCCCGCCTCGCCGAGGCCGGTGCCGCCGCCCACCTCCACCGAGAGCGCGTCGGTGAGCCACGCGCGCAGCCCGGCGCGCGCCGCGAGCGGCGCGCGGTACCGCGAGCCCTCGAGGTCGTAGCCGCGGGGCCAGCCGCCCGTGACCTCCGCGATGGCGCGCCAGCGCCGGACGGCGGCGAGGGAGGGGAGGTCGAGCGAGCCGCCCGCGCCCCAGGTGAAGCCGTCGTGGACCACGAGCTGGGCGTACTGGCCGCGCCCGCGCACGAGGTAGCCGAGCTGGGCGTCGACCCGGAGCGGGCCGAAGGCCCGGGTCGCGATGGCGGTCGGGGCGACCGCCGCGCCGTCGCCGGCGAAGGCGTCGCCGTCGCCCGTGGGCAGGCGCACGTCGAG
The DNA here is from genome assembly GCA_963737085.1 of uncultured delta proteobacterium. Taxonomy (GTDB): domain Bacteria; phylum Myxococcota; class Myxococcia; order Myxococcales; family Anaeromyxobacteraceae; genus Anaeromyxobacter. Next base: position 477,349 of record CAVTRR010000006.1, on the reverse strand, counting down.
GAGCGCGGCGAGGCCCAGCGGGAACCGGGCGGCGTCGAGGATCGGCACCTTGGCCCCGAGCCGGAGGTCGCCGAGGGCGGTGCGCGACACGGGGGCGACGAGCGGGCTGTCCGCGGGGACCCCCTGCGCCTCGAGGAGGGAGAAGTCGGCGCGCTGCCACAGCACGACCGGGACGTGCGCCGAGAGCTCGACGCGTCCGAGCGACCAGCCGCCGAGGACGTGGAGCGAGAGGCGCGACTCGAGCAGGTCCCGGCGCTCGCCCGCGAGCTCGAGCGCGAGCAGGCCGTCGGCGTAGTCCAGGATCGCCGCGAGCCCGACGGTGCCGCGGGGCTCGGCCGCGGCGGTCTCCACCGCGAAGCCGCCGTCGAGGGAGAGCGCGAGGCGGGAGGGGTCGGCGTCGAAGCCGCGCTCGGTGGGATCCTCCGCGGCGGCGCCGCGCGCGGCGAGCGCCGCGAGCGCGGCGAGGCAGGCGAGTGTGCGCTTCGTCATGGGCGCGAGCTTAGGCCAACCGAGCCGTTAGGCAAGCGCACGTTCGTCCGCCGCCGTCCCCGCCGCGGGGGCGTCCCCGGCCCCGCGGCGGCGCAGCACGGCGAGGAGCGCGTCGTGCACGGCGGGATCGGTCTGCGCGCCCCGCAGGCCGTCCAGGATCGCCACGACCACGTCGTCCGGGATCGCGTCCTGGTACGGGCGGCGGGAGGTGCACGCGTCCCAGGTGTCGGCGATGTTCACGATGCGCGCGACGAGCGGGATCGCCTCCCCGCGCAGGCCGTCGGGGTAGCCGGTCCCGTCGAAGCGCTCGTGGTGGCTGCGGATCGCGGGCGCCGCGTCGCCGAGGAACTCGACGCCCTCGACGATCTCCGCGCCGATGGCGGGGTGGGCGCGCACGAGCGCCATCTCGCCGGGCGTGAGGGGGGCGGGCTTGCCGAGGATCGTGTCCGGGATGCCGATCTTGCCGATGTCGTGGAGGATCCCGCCGTGCTCGAGCGCCTTCAGCGTGCGCGCGGGCAGCCCGAGCTCGCGGCCGATCTCGACGGCGAGGGCGGCGACCCGCTCGGCGTGGCCGCGGGTGTACGGGTCCTTCGCGTCCACCGCCGCCGCGAGCGCGCGGATGGTGTCGACGTACCCGCGCTCGAGCGCCTCGATGAGCCGCCGGTTCTCGGCGTCGTAGCTCGCGAGCTCGCGCGACATGTGGTTGAAGGTGTAGGCGAGGTCGCGGATCTCGGTGCGCGCCGCGACGTGGACCTCGCGGCCGAACCGGCCCCGCGCGATGTCGAGGGCCCCCCGCACGCACTCGGCGATCGGCCGCGTGACGCTCCGCGCGACGGCGGCGGCGAGGACCACCGCGAGCGCGAAGGCCGCCGCCACCGCGGCGAGGGCGGGCCGGTCGAGGCCGCCGGGCGCGCGCAGGACGACGAGCGCCGCGATCCCCGTGGGCGCGGCGCTCGCGACGAGCACGGAGAGCAGGATCGAGCGGTGCAGCTTCACCGGACGTCCTGGCTCCGCGCCACGCGGGCGAGCGCGCGCTCCAGCCGGCGGCGCGTGACGGGCTTCTCGAGCAGCACGTCCACGGCGTCGGCCCCCTCCACCGCGCGGAAGCTGCCGTCGCTGATGGCGGTGAGCAGGACCGCCGGCGCCCGGACCCCCCGGCCGCGCAGCGTGGCGAGCGCGTCCAGGCCGGAGAGCTTCGGCATGAGGAAGTCGAGGATGAGCAGGTCCGGCGCCTCGCGGGCGCACAGCTCCAGGGCCTCGACGCCGTTCGTGGCGGCGACGACCGAGTGCCCGAGCTCGGCGAGCATGTCGCCGAGCATCGTCCGGACGAGCCGGTCGTCGTCTGCGATCAGGACCTTCAAGGCTCCCCCGGTGGGCGAGGATACCACGGGCGTCAGGGGCCCAGCCCCACCCACTCCGACCCGTCCTCGTACACCTCGCGCTTCCAGATCGGGACGTCGCGCTTGAGCCGCTCGATGCACTCCTCGCAGGCCCGGAACGCCGCGGTCCGGTGGGGCGCGGCGCAGGCGATCACCACGGCGGCCTCGCCGGGGAGGAGCACGCCGACGCGGTGGACGATGGCGACCTCGGCGCCGTGCGCCGCCGCGACCGCCCCCCCGATCTCGGCGAGCTTGCGCTCCGCCATCCCGCGGTAGGCCTCGTACTCGAGGCGGACGACGCGCCGGCCCCGGGTCGCGTCGCGCACGGTGCCGGTGAAGGTGGCGATCCCGCCGCGCGCCGGGGAGGCGACCGCCTCCACCACCTCGGCGAGGGTGAGCGGCCGCTCGACCACCGCGAAGCGCCCGGCCGCGCCGCCGGACACCGGCGGCACGATGGCCACCTCCGCGCCGTCCGGCACGGGCGCCGCGTCGTCGGCGAACTCCTCCGCCACCGCGATCCGGCAGCGGGGGAGGACGCGGGCGAGCCCGGGGTGCGCGGCGGCGAGCGCGCGGCGCAGGTCGCCCACCGTCGCGGGCCGCTCGGCGAGCCGCTCGCGCGGGGTGCCGGCCGCGTCTCGGGCGCCGCCGAAGTAGAGGATCTCGATCGCCACGCCCGGATCCTAGCCCGCCCGGCCCGCCGCGCGAGGGTGTCAGCGCCCGAACAGGCGCGGCAGGTCCCCGAAGAGGGTGACCGCGAGGATGAGGCCGACGAGGAGGACGAAGCCGGCGAAGTGGAGCATGCCCTCGACCCGCTGGTTCACCCGGCGGCGCGTCACGATCTCGTACCCGAGGAAGACCAGCCGGCCGCCGTCGAGGGCCGGGACGGGGAGGAGGTTCAGGATGGCGAGGGCGACCGAGATGGTCCAGACGAGGCCGAGGAAGGGCTCGAGCCCCTCCCGCGCGCCGCGGACGAGCCCGCGGGCGATCCCCACCGGCCCCTCCACCTGCTGCCGCTTCGAGAAGAGCGAGCCGAACGCGCCGAGCTGCAGCGCGGCGTTGGCGTTGGTCCGGCCGATGCCCTCGAGGAGCGCGCCGCCGGCCCCCTTCCTCACGAGGATGGCCGCGCTCGCGAAGCCGGCCCGGCCCACGCCCCCGTCGTCCTTCGGCGTGAGCCGCAGCGCGAGCCGCTCGCCCTCGCCGCGGACGACGTCGAGCGCGATCTCCTCGCCGGGGTGGCGCTGCAGCTCCCGCACGAGGGCCTCCCAGGAGTCCACGGGCGCGCCGGCCACCGCCGCGATCCGGTCGCCGGGGCGGAGCCCGGCGGCCTCGGCGGGCATCCCCGGGACGAGCGCCCCCACCCGCGCCGACGGATCCGGCGCGCGGAGGCCGACGGTGGCGATGAGCCCCCACGCGACGACCACGGCGGTCAGGTAGTTCATGGCCGGCCCGGCCAGGATCACGGCGAAGCGCCGCCACGCCGGCTGGCTGGAGAACAGGGCGGGGTCGCCGGCGCGGTCCTCGTCGCCGGGGGACATGCCCGAGATCTTCACGTACCCGCCGAGCGGCAGCGCGGAGATCGCGAACTCGGTCTCGCCGCGGCGGAACGCGAGGACCACCGGCCCGAAGCCGACGCTGAAGCGCTCGACGCGCATGCCGGCGGCGCGGGCCGCGAGGAAGTGCCCGGCCTCGTGGATCACGATGAGGAGCGAGACGGCGAGGACCGCCGCGACGACGGCGAGCGCGCCCGTCATTCCTCCGCCCCCTCGCCGAACTCCTCCGCCTCGAACGCCTCGATCGCCACGTCGGGCTCCTCCCACGCGCGGGGCGGGAGCCCCGCCTTCAGGCAGGTGTGCTTCAGGAACTCCTCGACCCCCCAGCCGTGCTCGACCGCCACCTTCGGCAGGAGCGTCCCGCGGTGGAAGCCCCGGCGTACCACGAGCCCCTGCCGGCCGATCTCGACCGTGCGCGGGTCGGCGATGGGCCGCGGGGGGGCGAGCGCCGAGACCGCCACCCGCAGCTCCGCCACGTCCTCCGGCGCCACCGCGCGGAAGCGCGGGTCGTCGGTCGCGGCCGCGACCGCCATCCGCGCGACCGTGGCGGCGAGCGAGCCCCGCGGCCGGAACGTGCCGATGCAGCCGCGCAGCTCGCGGCCGACGTGGAGGGTGACGAACGCGCCGCGCTCCTCGGCGAGCGGCCCCGCCTCGGGCAGCGCGGGCGCCGGCGCGAGGCCGAGGTGCGCGAGCACGGCGCCCCGGGCGATGCCGAGCAGGGCGGCGCGGTCCGTCGGGGAGAGCGGCGTCATGGCCTGGGGCGCGCCCCGGTGAGGAGGAGGCGCCGCGCGTCCGCGAGGATCTCGCCGTGATCGAAGGCGATGGGCGCGGGCAGCGCGTCCCAGCGGACCGCGCGCGCCTCGGCCGCGTCGTCGCCGCCGACGGGCTCGCCGGCGGCGCGGCCGAGGAACACGGCCGAGACCGTGTGGCGGCGGGGATCGCGGCGCGGGTCGGAGTAGACGTAGAGGAGGTCCGTCAGCGTGACCTCGAGCCCGGTCTCCTCCCGCGCCTCGCGGATCGCCGCGGCCTCGAGCGTCTCGCCCTCGTCCACGAACCCGCCGGGCAGCGCCCAGCCGGGCGGCGGGTGCGCCCGGCGCACGAGCACGACCCGATCGCCCGGGAGGGCGATCACCACGTCCACGGTGGGAGAGGGTCCGCGCGGCGGGGGCATGGGCGAGACCTAGCGTGCCTGGGGGGCGAGGGTCAACGAGGCGCGACGATGAGGGGCGGCGCGGGGGACGCCTCGGGGCCGGGCGGCGGCCCGGCCTCCCCCGGGGGAGCCGCGGGGAAGGCCTTCTCGACGAGGCGCCGCGCGAAGGGCACCGCGGCGGCCGGCGCGCCCGCCGCGAGCGCGCGCGCCGCGGCGGCCGCGGCGTGGGCCCGCTCGCCGTCGCCCCGGTCGCGCAGGTGCTCGGCCACCGCGAAGAGCCGCGCGGCGAGCAGGCGGCGGCGCTCCGGATCGAGCCAGGCGTCCACCGCCTCCGCGACGATCCCCGCCATCCGCTCGGCGCGCTGCCGCTCGTCGACGAAGAGCGGCGACACCGCCGCCTCGTCGAGCTTCGCGGCGACGCCGCGCAGGAACCCCTCGTCGGCGAGCCAGCCCTGGAGGAGCGGCAGCTCGTGGAGGGCGGCCGACGCGGCGAGCGCGGCGCGCTCCTCGTCGGGGGGCAGCGGCGGGAAGCCCGCGGCCGGTTCCGGCGGCGGCGCCGCGGGGCCGAGCTGCGCGAGCCAGAGGTCGGCGCCCTCCGGCACGCGCCCGCCGGACGCGTCGTTCAGCGCGCGAGCCGCGACGACGAGCGACCTCGCCCGCTCCCGGTCCACCTCGCCGACCCCCATCGCGGCCCCCTCGGCGACGAGCCCCTTCGCGATGCCCCGCCACTCCTTGCGCCCCACGACGCCGACCTGCAGCTCGACGAGGCCGAGCGTGTCCGAGAGGACCGCCTGCGCGATCTCGATCCCCTTGCCCGGGACGCTGCGGGGCAGCCACACGGCGCGCTCGCCGCGCCCGTCGATGGCCGAGGCGTAGGCGGCGAGCGGCGGCTCCGGCGCGGCCGAGGGCGCGGGGGCGGCGGGCCGGGGCGGCTCGGGGACCGCGACGCCCCGCGCCCTGAGGAGGTGGAGGCCGCGCTTCGCCTCCTTGGCCACGTCCTTCTGCGGGTGCGCGGCGAGGGCGGCGAGGAGGTCGGTGCGCGAGGCGGCGAGCGCCGCGCGCGCCACCGCGGCCGCGAGGAGGCCCGGGAGGGTGAGGGCCTCCTCCGGCCTCGCCTTCGCGATCGCGGAGACGAGGCGCGCGGCGCGGCCCACCTCCTCCCGCGGCACGCCCGCCGCGGCCGCGACGTCGCGGCTCTCCACGTTCGGATCGCGCAGCATCGCGAGGAGCCGGTCGGCGTCGAGGGTCGCCATTCGACGGGCAATCTAGTGCCGCGCGGGGAGGGCCGCTTGACTTTGCGCAAGCACGATCCGTACCCTCGCCCTCCGAACCTCTCGAGGCCGCTCGGCGGCCGTCTCCAAGGAGAAGCCGATGATCCGGATCGCCCTCGCCGCCCTCGCCGCGTTCGCTCTCGGGAGCGCCGCCCCGGCGTTCGCCTGCCCGGACTGCAAGAACTGCCCGCACGACAAGAGCGCCGCCGCGGAGCCGGCGCAGAAGAAGGACCCGGCGGAGCCGGCCAAGGCGGCCGCGGGCTGCAGCTGCGCGGGCGAGGGCAAGGAGTGCAAGTGCGGCCCGAACTGCGAGTGCCCGCACTGCCACGCGAAGAAGGCGGAGAAGAAGGAAGCGCCGAAGAAGGGCTAGAGGAAGTGCCCGACGCGCGCACGCCCTTGCGCGGCGGCGGGGGAGGCGGCTAGCGTACCTGCCCCGCATGGCCTTGCTCGACGAGCTCCTCGAGGCGAACCGGCGCCACCTCTCGACGAGCGGTGACGTCGGCACGTTCATCGCGAACCGGCACCTCTGCATCGTCACCTGCGTCGACCCGCGCCTCACCCGGTTCTTCCCGGACGTGCTCGGCGTAGAGCGCGGGCACGCGGTCGCGATCCGCGTCCCCGGCGCGCATCTCAAGGCGGGCTCCGAGGGGCTCCGGGCGCTGGGGGCCGCCATCTACGTGAACGACTGCCAGGAGATCGCCGTGGTCGCGCACACCGACTGCGGCGTCGCGCGGGTGACCGAGGCCGAGCTCAGGCGGGTCATGCGCGCGCGGGGCGTCGCCGACGCCGCCATCCCGGCGGACCTCGCGGGCTTCTTCGGCCTCGTGCCCTCGGTCGAGGACGCGCTGCGGGAGACCGTGGCCGCCATCCGGGCCGCCCCGTTCCTGCCGAGGCACCTGCCGGTGCACGGCCTCGTCATGGACATCGGCACGGGCGAGCTCGCCGTGCTCGAGCGGGGCTACGACGCGGTCTTCAAATAGCCGCTAACGTCGCGGCTTGCGCGCGGGCGCCTTCTTCGGCGCCGGCGCGACGGCCTTCGCGACCTTGGGCCTCGCAGCGGTGGTCGCCTTGGCGGGGATCACCGCGCCCGCGGCCGGGCCGTCGATCGGGGCGGGCGCGAGGGCGGGCGTGAGGACGATCTCGATGCGGCGGTTGCGGGCCCGGCCGCTCGCGGTCTTGTTCGACGAGATGGGCTCCCACGGCCCGTACGCCGCGGCGACGAGGCGGCGGCCCGGCACCTTCGCCTTCTCCTCGAGGAAGCGCACCACGTTCGACGCGCGCGCGGCGGCGAGCTCCCAGTTCGTCGGGTAGCGATCCACCAGCCGCTCGGAGATGGGCAGGTCGTCGGTGTGGCCCGAGACCTGGATCTTCTTGTCCTCGACCGCGGCGAGCACCGCGCCCACCCGCGAGAGCACCTCCGCGCCCCGCTCGGTCACCGAGGCCTCGCCGACGTCGAAGAGGATCCGGTCGACGAGGTCCACCTTGATGCGCCCTCCCGCCTGCGAGAGCCGGACGTCGCCCTTCGAGATCTCCTCCTTCATCTTGGTCTCGAGGTCCTCGTAGGTGCCCTGCAGCTTCGCGAGCTCCTCCTCCTTCGCCTGCACCTGCACGGAGAGCTCGTTGCGGAGCGCGAGGAGGTCCGCCTTCTCGGCCTCGATCGCCTGGAGGCGCTGGGCGAGCTCGCCGCTCTCGGTTTGCGCCGCCTGGAGGGCTGCGGTGGCGGCCGCGCCCTCGTCGAGGGCGCGATCGAGGCGGGTCCAGAGGAACCAGGAGGCCGCCGCGCCGCCGGCGAGGGCGAGGACGAAGAGCAGCCAGGGGGTGGCGGACCGCCGCGGGGGCGGCAGCGGGGTCACGTCGCCGTCGTCGATGAGGGTGGGATCGACCATGCTCGGCCTCCTCGAGGTTCGCAGGGATTCTTCACTGCGGGAGACGTGGAGGCAAGCTCCGGGGTGGCTCCGACTCGCCCCGCGCGGCACGCGGGACGCATGCGCGGCGGCGAATCGTGGGCGCGGCGCGGGCGCCCGGCGGTAATGTGGGAGGGACGCCCCCATGGCCGCCGAGCTCCTCTCCGTCTTCCTCGACGTCGTCGCCCCGGTCTTCGCGATCGTGGCGATCGGCTACGTCGTCGGCCCGCGGCTCGGGCTCGACGCGAAGACGCTCTCCCGGGCCGCCTACTACGTGTTCGTGCCGGCGTTCACCTTCGACGTGATCAGCCGCTCGCGCGTGCCGCTCGCGAGCGCCGGGCGCATGGCGGCCTACGCCATCGCGACCCACCTCGCCTTCGGCGCGATCGCCTTCGTGCTCGCGCGGCTGCTGCGGCGCTCCCGCGAGGTGACGGCCGCGTACGTGATGCTCTCGGTGTTCGGGAACGTGGGGAACTTCGGCCTCGCCCTCGTCACCTTCCGCCTCGGCGACGCCGCGCTGGCGCCGGCCACCATCTACTTCGTGGTGATCCTGCTCACCTCGTTCGTGGTCTGCGTGGGCGTCGCCGCCTGGACCCGCGGCGGCGGCCTCTCCGCGGTCTCGTCGGTGTTCCGGACGCCGGCGCTCCTCGTCGCCGTGCCCGCGGCCTTCGTCTCGGCGGCGCGGACCGACCTGCCGCTCGTGGTGTCGCGCACGGTGGGCCTCCTCGGCGGCGCGATGATCCCCGTCATGCTCTTCGTGCTCGGCGTGCAGCTCGCCCAGACGCGGGCGCTCAGGCCGACCGCCGACGTGGGCGTGGTCGCGCTCCTGCGCCTCGCCGGGGCGCCCGCCCTCGCCTGGATCCTCGCCGCCCCGTTCGGCCTCGGCGGCCTCGAGCGCGCCACCGGGATCCTGCAGGCGGGGATGCCCCCCGCCATCCTCGTCGCCATCATCGCGACGGAGTACGACGTCGCCCCGGGCTTCGTGACCGCCGCGGTGCTGCTCTCGACGGTGCTGTCGCTCCCGACGCTGACGGTGCTCCTCTCCCTCGTGTGAGCGCGCGCGGGGACGCGCCGAGGGTCAGTTCCGCCCGTCCGGGATGCGGAGCGCCGGCGCGCGGACCACCTCGGCGATCCGGCGGGCCGCCTCGAGCGCGGCGTCCACGGCGGCCGCCGCCCCGCGCCGGTCGCCGGCCGCGAGCGCCGCTGATGGCGCGCTCGATGGTGCGCTCCGCCTGTGCGGAGGGGCCCGCGAGCCCCTCGCCGATGGAGGCGGCGGCGCGGCCGAGGTCCGCGAGGCGCGCCGCGCGTTCCAGCGCCTCGTCGGCGCGCGCGAGCTCGAGCGCGCGCCCCTCCGCGAGCTGCTCGAGCCCGTCGCGCAGCGTGGCGAGCGCCGCCGACTCGAGCGCGAAGCGCCGCGCGAGCCGGAACGAGGCGACCGCGACAGGCGCGAGCGCGGCGATCCCGAGGAGGTACGGCGTGTCCAGCACCCCGGAGACCCCGAGGACGTCGTTCACGCCGGCGGCGAACAGGAGCAGGAACGCGCCGGCGTGGAGCGCGAGCGAGGGATCCCCCTGGCGCGCCGCGGCGGCCGCGTACCTCGCCGCGATCGCGAGGAGGAGGGCGAGGAGCACGCCCTGGAGGACCGCCGCCGCCGGGGTGGGGGTGGGGTCGAAGTAGATCGCCCCCACGGCCGCGCACGGCCGCGTCACGACGGGCGCCCTGAACGCCACGCCGGGGATCGCGGCGAGCGCCCCCGCCGCGATCGCGACCGCGAGGAGCGCGCGGTGCGCGCGGGGGCGGACGTCCCCGAGGTCGCGGCGCGCCCAGGCGAGCCAGGCGGCGACGCCCGCCCCGCCGACGGCGAGGCGCAGGTCCGCGAGCATCGGCGCGAGCGCGGCGGCGCGGGCGTCGGCGAGCGCCGCCGCGACGACCCCGAAGACGGCGCTCGCCCCCGCGACGAGCGCGGCGGGGAGGAGCTCGCGCCACCCCGGCGCCCGCGAGAGCTTGAGGGCGAGCGCCGCGGCGGCGAACCCGGCGAACGCGGCGGCGACGTTGGCGATGGTCCCCATGCCGGCCCTCAGCCCCTCGCCGCCCGCGCCGGAACGGCCGCGGCCGCGGGCAGCTCCAGGATCGCGCGCGTCCCCTCGCCGGGGGCGCTCTCGAAGCGCAGCTCGCCCTCGAGCGACGCCGCCAGGGCCCGCGCCGTCGCGACCCCGAGCCCGTGCGACTCGAACGGCCGGGTCGTGAAGAACGGCTCGCCGAGGCGCAGGAGCACCGCCTCCTCCATGCCGGGGCCGCGGTCCTCGATGCGGAGGCCGACGCGCGCCCCCTCGCGCTCGGCGCGCACGACGACCCACCCCGGCGGCCGCGCCGCCGCCGCGCGCAGCGCGTTCTCGAGGAGGGTCTCGAGGGTGCGCACGAGCACCGGCCCGTCCGCGAGGGCCTCGCCGGCGGCGTCCACCCGGACCTCGACGGCGTCGCCGCCCGAGACGCGCTGGCGCGCGAGGGCGAGCGCCTCGGTCACGGCGCGCTCGAGCGGGACGGCGATCCGCTGCTCCGGCGGGGGCGAGCCCCCGAGCTCCGCGAGCCGCCCCCCGAGCGCGCGCACGCGCCGCGCCGAGTCGAGCGCGTCGGCGAGCGCGTCGGCGAGGTCCTGCGCCGGGCCCTCGGACGCGAGCTGGTCGCGCGCGTACGCGAGGTTCGCCACGACGCTCGCGGCGGGGTTGTTCACCTCGTGCGCCGCCCGCCGCGCGATCCGCCCCAGCGACGCGAGGGCCTCCGTCCGCTGGAGCGCCTCGCGCGAGAGCGCCAGCACCCGCGTGCGCCCGCGGATCCGCCGCCCCAGGCGATCGCGCAGCGCGGAGAGCTCGCGCGCCTCGGCGACGAAGCGCGACGCGGAGAGCCAGGCCACCGCCACGAGCGGCACGAGCGCCCCGGGCGCGAGCAGGTCCGGCGCCTCGACGAGGCCCGCGAGGGAGAGCGCGTCGTGGACGCCGCCCAGGGCGAGGAGGGCCATCGCCCCCGCGGCCGCGAGCGCGCCCGGCCTGCGCCGCCGCCCCTCGCGCAGGTGGAGGACCGCGAGGCCGAGGAGGAGGGACACGAGGAGCGCCGCCGAGAGGTGCGGGAGGAGCCGCGGGGTGGGATCGCGGTAGGTGCCGAGCCAGGCCACGGTGCGGGTGCGGACGGGCTCCTCGAACGCGACGCCCGGGACGGCGAGGAGGGCCGAGAGCGCGAGGACGACGGCCGTCCACGCGCGGACCACGCGCGGCCGCAGCGCGAGCGGCCGCGCGGAGTGCAGGAGCCAGGCCTGCACGTGCAGCGCGGCGAGCGCGTACTGGGCCCCCGTCGCGGCGACGACGACGCGCGGCGAGGAGGAAACGAGCGCGATCGCGCTGCACGTCGCGAACGCGCTCGCGGTCCAGGCGGCGAGGGGGATCCAGCGGACGTCGCGCCAGCCCGGCGACGCGCCCAGCGCGCTCGACGTCATCGCGACGAACGCGCCGACCGCGGCGCTGCCGACCGCGAGGAGCACTGCAGGTGTTGTCGCCCCCACGACCGGTCGAGCTTACGGCATCTCGCCCCGGCGCGGCCAGCCGGACCCGGCGGCGCCGGGGGTCGGCGGGGCCCCACCGGGGCGCGGGGCCGCCCGCGGCAGGCGCCGGCCGCCCCTACGCCCCGACCGTCGACCGCTCCGCCGCCGGGGCGCGGGCGCGGGCGCGGTGCGCCGCGAGCAGCTTCCCGAGGTACTGGCCGGTGGAGCTCGCCTTCACGCGGGCGATCTCCTCGGGCGTGCCCTCCGCGATGATCCGGCCGCCCTCGCCGCCACCCTCGGGGCCGAGGTCCACGACCCAGTCGGCGCACTTGATGACGTCGAGGTTGTGCTCGATGACGACCACGGTGTTCCCGGCGTCGACGAGCCGATCGAGCACGACCAGGAGCTTCTTCACGTCCTCGAAGTGGAGGCCGGTCGTGGGCTCGTCGAGGATGTAGAGCGTCTTGCCGGTCCCCACGCGCGCCAGCTCGCGGGAGAGCTTGATGCGCTGCGCCTCGCCGCCGGAGAGGGTGGGGGACGGCTGGCCGAGCTTGATGTAGCCGAGGCCGACGTCCTCGAGGGTGGTCAGGATGCGCGCGATCTCGCGGTGGTTCTGGAAGAGCGCCTTGGCCTCGACGACGGAGAGGTCGAGCACCTCGGCGACGTTCTTCCCCTTGAACGCGACCCGCAGCGTCGCCTCGTTGAAGCGCTTGCCCCCGCAGATCTCGCAGGGCACGAGCACGTCCGCGAGGAAGTGCATCTCGACGAGCTTCATGCCGTCGCCCTGGCACGCCTCGCAGCGGCCGCCCTTCACGTTGAAGCTGAAGCGACCGGGCTGGTAGCCGAAGGCGCGCGCCTCGGGCGTCTGGGCGAAGACCTCGCGGATGCAGTCGAACACCTTGGTGTAGGTCGCGGGGTTCGAGCGCGGGGTGCGGCCGATCGGCTGCTGGTTGATGTCGATGACCTTGTCGACGAGCTCGTGGCCGGAGAGGGCCTGGTGCTTCCCGGGCACCTCGCGCGTGCCGTAGTGGAGCCGCATGAGGGCGGGGCGCAGGATGGCGTTCACGAGGGTCGACTTCCCCGCGCCGGAGACGCCGGTCACCGCGATCATCCGGCCCAGCGGGAAGGAGACCGTGAGGTCCTTGAGGTTGTTCTCCCGCGCGCCGACGATCGTGATGGCGCCGTGGTCGCTCGCGCGGCGCCGCGCCGGGACCTCGATCTCGCGCCGGCCCGAGAGGTAGGCGCCGGTGAGGGAGGCGGGGTCGCGCTTCACCTCCTCGGGCGTGCCGGCCGAGACGATCTCGCCGCCGTGGGCGCCTGCCCCGGGCCCGAAGTCCACGAGCCAGTCCGCCTCCTCCATCGTCTCCTCGTCGTGCTCGACGACGATGACGGAGTTCCCGATGTCGCGCAGGCGCTTGAGCGTCGCGAGGAGCTTGCCGTTGTCGCGCTGGTGGAGCCCGATCGACGGCTCGTCGAGGATGTAGATGACGCCGGTGAGCTCGGAGCCCATCTGCGAGGCGAGGCGGATGCGCTGGCTCTCGCCGCCCGAGAGCGACGGCCCGGGGCGGTCGAGGGTGAGGTAGCCGAGGCCCACGTCGAGCAGGAACTTGAGGCGGTTGCGGATCTCCTTGAGGAGCTCCTCGCCGATGCGCGCCTCGTTCCCGCGCAGGCCGAGGGAGGACAGCCAGGCGTGCGTCTCCTGGATGGTGAGGCGGGAGAGGTCGACGATCCCCTTGCCGCGGATCCGCACGGCGCGGCTCTCGGGCCTGAGCCGCTCGCCGCCGCAGGTCTGGCACGGCTTGTCCGAGAAGTAGCGCATGTAGTAGCGCCGCATGGCCTCGGAGCCGGTGGACTTGAAGCGCCGGTAGAGCTGGTTCACCACCCCCTCGAACTCGATCCGCCAGGAGCGGCCGCTCCCGACCGCCTCGGTGCCGAGCATGACGACCTCGCGGTCGCGCTTCGGCAGCTCGGCCCAGGGCAGGTCGAGATCGATCTTGAGCGAGCGGGCGAGGTGCTCGACGAACTCGAAGGTCCAGCCCTCGCCGCGCTCCATCCCGCTCGCCCAGGGCTCGACGGCGCCGGCGCGGATCGACAGCGACGGGTCGGGGACGATGAGGTCCGGGTCCATCTCGGCGCGGGTCCCGAGCCCCTGGCAGTCGGGGCAGGAGCCGAGCGGGGAGTTGAAGGAGAACGCCGGCGGCGAGAGCTCGCCGAAGCTGAGGCCGCAGGCGTGGCAGGCGTTCAGCTCGGAGTGGAAGCGATCGTGCTTCTTGTACTCCTCGGGGTCGATGCCCGGGCCGACCCGCTGCTCCCTGTCGGCCTCGGCGACGACGAGCGTCCCCTTCCCCTCGCGGAGCGCGGTCTCGACGGAGTCGGTGAGGCGCGCGCGGATCCCGTCCTTCACGACCAGGCGGTCCACCACGAGCTCGATGTCGTGCTTCAGCTTCTTGTCGAGGTGGAGCCGCTCGGTGAGCTGGTGGATCATGCCGTCCACGCGCACGCGGGCGAAGCCGCGCTTCTGCACGTCGCCGAGCAGGTCCCGGTACTCGCCCTTGCGGTTCTGGACGAGGGGCGCGAGGACCAGGATCCGGCTGCCCTCCGGGAGCGCCGCGATCGCGTCCACGATCTGCTGGGCCGTCTGCTTGCCGACCTGCCGCCCGCACGACGGGCAGTGCTGGATGCCGATGGACGCGTACAGCACGCGCAGGTAGTCGTGCACCTCGGTGATGGTGCCGACGGTGGAGCGCGGGTTGTTCGAGGCGGCCTTCTGCTCGATGGAGATCGTGGGCGAGAGCCCGCGGATGGTGTCGTACCTCGGCTTCTCCATCTGCCCGAGGAACTGCCGGGCGTAGGACGACAGGGACTCGACGTAGCGGCGCTGCCCCTCCGCGTAGAGGGTGTCGAACGCGAGCGAAGACTTCCCCGACCCCGACACGCCCGTGAAGACGACCAGCTTCTTCTTCGGGATCTCGAGGGTGACCGACTTGAGGTTGTGCTCGCGCGCGCCCTTGACGGTGATGAACTCGGGCTCGCTCATGTGAGGCGTCTACTTAACTCGCCCGTCCCCCGTTGGCCAGCTGCGCGGAGGCGTGGTACGACCGCGGAACTCATGGCGAATCCTGGAGAGCTGCGCCCGAGCGCTCCCTCGCTCGCCGGGGCGCTCGCCGACCCCGACGCGCTCCGCACGCGGGCCCGCGCGCTGCTCTTCGGGTCGAGCGTGTGCTTCGGCCTCTCGGCGGTGCTGGTCCGGCTCGCGACCCGCTCCGGGATGAACGGCGGGCAGGTGACCCTGGTCCGCTTCGCGTTCGGCCTCGCCACCATCGTCGCCCTGTTCGCCGCCCGCCCCGGGACGTTCCGGCCGGTGCGCCGCGGGCTGCTCGTCTCGCGCGGCGCCTTCGGCGCGGTCGCCGCGCTCCTCTACTTCCTCGCGATCGAGCGGATCCCCGCCGGCGAGGCGACGCTCCTCAACAACACCTTCCCGATCTGGGCCGTCCTCCTCTCGCTCGTGCTCCTGAACGAGCGCCCCACCGTCCACCTCGGCGTCGCGCTCGCCATCGCGAGCGCCGGCGTCTTCCTCGTCCTCGGCGGCGGGGGAGTGCGGCTCGGCCTCGGGACGGGCGAGCTGCTCGGGATCCTCTCCGCGGTCACCGGCGGCGTCGCGGTGACCTCGATGCGCGCGCTGCGCAGGACCGACAACGCGCCCACCATCTTCTTCGCCTTCGCCGTGGGCGGGGTGCTGGTGTCGCTCCCGTACGCCGGGGGAGCGTGGCCCTCCGCGCCGCTCGCCTGGGGGGCCGCCCTCGGCGTCGGCGTGGCGGCCTTCGCCGCGCAGCTGCTCATGACCGAGGCGTACGGCGCGCTCTCGGTCCCGGAGGCGGCGCTGTGGCAGCAGCTCACGCCCATCGCGAGCTACCTCTGGGCGCTCACGCTCGGCGAGGGGATCGGCTGGGCGACCGTGCTGGGCGTGCTGCTCGGCGTCGCGGGCGTGGTGTACGGCAGCGTGCTGGGCCACGAGCCGCGCGAGGCCCGCTCGCCCGAGGCGGAGATGGCCAAGGGCATCCCCTTCGAGGAGCCGTGACCGCCCCGTGAGCGCGGGCCGCGCGCGGGCGCGCCTCCTGCTCCTCCTGTCGGCGGTCTCCTTCGGGCTCATGGCGGTGCTCGCGCGCCGCCTCTCGCGCGGCCCGGACGGCTTCTCCGCCGGGCAGCTCACCGTGGTGCGCTTCGTCGTGGGCGCGGCGGTGTCGCTCGTCGCGTTCCGGCTGCGGCCCGGGCTCTACCGCCCCCGCAACCGCCGGCTGCTCTGGAGCCGCGGGGTGTCCGGCGGCATCGTGGTGGTGCTCTACTTCCTCGCCCTGCAGCGCATCCCCGCGGGCGAGGCGGGCATGCTCTACAACCTCTTCCCGGTCGCGGCGACCGCGATGAGCCTGTGGGCCTTCGGCGAGCGCCCCACCGTGCACCTCGGCCTCGCGCTCCTCGTCGCGACCGCGGGCGTCGCGCTCGTGCTGGGGAACGGCTCCCTGCACCTCGGCCTCGGCGCGGGCGAGGCGCTCGCCGTGGGCGCCGCCCTCTTCGCCGCGGTGTCGTCGGTGACGATCCGGGCGATGCGCGCCACCGACAACGCGGCGACGATCTTCTTCTACTTCTGCCTGGGCGGCCTCCCCGTCGCGCTGCCCTTCGCGCTCGGCGCCTGGCCCGCCGGCCTCGCGCAGTGGGGGCTCGCCGGGGCGATGGCGCTCGCCGCGTTCGTGGCGCAGGTCGCCATGGCGGAGGCCTACGGCGCGCTCGCGATCTCCGAGGCGGCGGTGTGGCTCCAGCTCACGCCGCTCGCGCAGTACCTGCTCGCCGCGGCCCTGCTCGGCGAGCGGGTCTCGGCGGCCGGCGCGGCCGGCATCGTCGTCGGGATCGCGGGCGTCGCCTGGGGGACCGCGCTCGGTCACCGCGCGCCGGCGGCCTCGCCCGGCGCGACCCCGCCGCGCGCGTGAGGCCCGGGCTCGCCGCGGCATGGGGCGCTCCCCTCCGCCGCGGGCAGCGTGAAGCGGAACGCGGCGCCCTCCCCCGGGCGGCTCTCCACCCAGATCCGCCCGCCGTGCGCCTCCACGAGCGCGCGGGCGATGGCGAGGCCGAGGCCCGTGCCCGGGTAGCCCGCGTTCCTGCCGCGGCTGAAGCGCTCGAAGAGGCGCGCCTGCTCCTCCGGCGAGATCCCGGGCCCGCTGTCCCGGACCTCGAACTCGACCGCGCCCGGGCGGTTCGTCGCGGACACGCGGACGAAGCCACGCTCCGTCGCCTTCACCGCGTTCGAGACGAGGTTGCCGAGGATCTGGAGCACGCGGCCGCGATCGCAGGCGACGCGCGGCAGCCCCGGCTCGGCGCGGAGGGCGAGCTCGAGGCCGCGATCGGCCGCGGCGCCCCGCGCCTCCTCCACCGCCTCGCGCAGGAGGTCGGCCGGCGCGCACGCGACCCGCTCCACCGCGAGCCGCCCCGCCCGCAGCGCGGCGAGGTCGAGGAGGTCGCCGATGAGGCGGCCCATCCGCTCGGCGGCGGCCTGGATGCGGCGCCCGTTCGTGCGGGCGCGCTCGAGGGCGTCCGGCCCGTCGGGCAGCGCGCCGATGACGCGCGCGCCGAGCGTCACGACGCCGAGGGGGTTGCGCAGGTCGTGGGAGACGACCGAGAGCACGTCGTCGCGGGCCCGGACGGCCGCCTGGGCCTCGCCGAAGAGGCGCGCGTTCTCGAGCGCCTGCGCCGCGCGCCCGCCGAGCTCCTCGGCGAGCCGCACGTCGTTCGCGTCGAGGATCCGCCCGGACTCCGCCGTGGCGACGGTGAGCAGGCCGACGGTGGTGCCCGACGCGACGAGCGGCACGGCGATCCACGAGCGGACCCCGATGCGCCGGAGCTCGGCGAGGTGCTCGGCCTCCTCGCCGCCGCCCTCCGCGCGGAGCACGTCGGGGACGTGGACCGTCGCCCGCCCGGCGAGGGCGCGGCTCGCGAGGGCGCGCCCTCCGGCCGCGCCGAGGCGCTGGAGGGCGGCGTGCGCCGACGCCTCGCGCGCGGGGTCCGGGTGCGCCAGCGCGACGAGGCGGAGCGTGCCGTCCGGCAGCACCTCGTCGATGGCGCAGAAGTCGGCGACGAGCGGCACGGCGAAGCGGGCGAGGCGGACGGCCGCCTGGTCGAGCTCGAGGCTCTCCGCGAGCACCGCGCCGGCGTCGATCAGGATCCGCTCGCGGCGCTGCGCGCGCCGCAGCTCGGAGACGTCCTGCAGCGCCGCGACGGCCCCCTCGATCGCGCCGCCCGCGCCGCGGATCGGGACGGCGCCGACCAGCACGGTGGCGCGCCCCCCGCCGGCCCGCCCGAGGTCGATCATCTCGCCCGCCGAGGTCTCGCCCCGGGAGAGCGCTCGGGCGAGCGGCCAGTCGTCCGCGCCGAGCGGGGCCCCCGAGTCGGTCCACCAGGCCACGACCCCGTCCGTCCCGACGGGCAGGACCCCGCCCCAGGCGGCGCGGGCGGCCTCGTTGGCCTCCACGATCCGCCCGTCCCGATCGGCGATGACGACGCCGGCGGGCAGCGCGCCGAGCACCGCCTCGAGGCGGCGCCGGTCCTCCTCGAGGCGCCGGCGCGCCGTGACCTGCTCCGTCACGTCGGTGGCGAGCACGAGCAGGTCGTGGCCCCCCGCGCGCTCGCTCGAGGGGAGGGCGCGCACCGACCACCGCCACCAGGCGGGGCCGCGGTCGAGCCGGTCCACGCGGACCTCGGTGCTCGGGTGCGGCGGCGCGCCCCCCGCGACGCGCCGGAGCTCGTGGACGAGGCCGAGCGCCTCCGCGGCGGGGAGGAGCTCCTCCAGGGGCACGCCGGCGACGCCGGCGACGCCGGCGCTGCGCCGCGGCTCGTCGAGGAGCTCGAGCCAGGCCTGGTTCGCCCAGCGCGCGCGGAGCGTCTCGCCGTCGAGCAGCGCGATGCCCGCGGGGGCGGACTCGAAGGCGGTCTGGAGCGCCCGGCGAGAGGCCCCGAGCCGCTCGGCCATCCGCGTCGTCGTCTCCGCGAGCCGGGCGAGCTCCGGCACCGTCGAGGGGGGCCGCGCCGGCGCCTCGCCCCGCCCGAGGGCGTCGGCGTGGTCCTCGAGGGCGTGGAGCGCGCGCACCAGGCGGCGGCCGAACAGCGCGGAGGCGCCGAGCGAGGCGGCGGCGGCGACGAGGGCGACGACGGCCATGCGGAGGCGCGCCTCGCGCGCCGGGGCGGCCGCCGCGGCCGCGCCGCGGCTCGCCCGGGCGACCCAGCCGATGCCCTCCACCGGCACGGCCGCGCCGAGCCGCGCGTCCCCGCCCTCCCCGACGAACGGGCCGACGGCCTCCTCGCCGCGGAGCGCCCGGCGCACGAGCTCCTCCCGGCCCGCGAACGCGCGGGCGCCGAAGGGGAGCTCGAGCGGCGGCGAGCGGTACACGAGCCGCCCCGAGCGGTCGACGAGCGCGAACGCCGCGCCACCCTCCCTGCGCAGGCCGAGCGCGCTCGCGGCCAGCCGCTCGGGGTCGACCACGCCGAGGACGGTCCCGAGGAGCCGGCCGCCCGTCGCGCGGACCGCGCGCGCGATCACGAACGACGGCGCGTCGCCGGTCCGCGGCAGCAGGAGGTCGCTCACCGCCTCGTCGTCGCCCGCCAGGATGCGCAGGTGGTAGTCGCGATCGGCCACGCGGGTGCCGATCGCGCGCGCGTCGCTCGAGAGGACCACCTCGCCGCCGGCGGACGCGAAGGAGAGCTCGCGCAGGGCGGGGTAGGCCGCCGCGGTCCGCACGAGGAGCGCCGTCGCCTCCTCCGGCGTCGCCCCGTTCACGATCGCCTCACCGATGGGCAGCGCGGTCCGCCACACGTCGCGGACGAACGCCGCGACGGCGGCGGCCGACGAGCGCGCGACCTCGAGGTCGGCCGTCGCCTGCGCCTCGGCGCGGGCGCGCTCGGACTCCCGCACCACGTGGGCCAGGGCGACGAGCAGCGGCGCGAGCGCCAGGAGCGCGAGCAGGATGAGGCGGCCGCGGATCGTGCCGAGAAGCTGCAACGTGGTTCCCCCGAGCCGGTGCAACGCGCTGCGCTGGCGCGTCCATTCCCGCCCGGGGGGGCGGGCTCCGCCCGTCCGGAGGGGCCACGGGCGCTCCCCCTCCGCGCGTCCGGGCGGGCGGGTCCCGGCCTCCGCAGGGAAGGGCGGCCGGGACGGCGTGCGCGGAGCGGCGGCGCGGCCCCGGGCGGGTGCGCCTCCGAGGAGGCCTCCTGCCGCCCCCGCGGCCGCGCTAGAGTGCCGGAACCCCGTCACGGAGAGTCACCCATGCCCAGGCTCCTCGCCGCGCTCGCCGCCCTCGCCGTCGCCGCCCCCGCGCTCGCCCGGCAGGTGGGGGGCGTGGAGTTCCCGGACGCGATCCAGGTCGCCGGCCAGGAGCTGAAGCTGAACGGCGCGGGGATCCGCAAGAAGTTCGTCGTCAAGGTCTACGCCGGCGGGCTCTACCTCGCCGAGCCGAGCCGCGACGCGGGCGCGATCCTCGCGGCGGACGCGCCGAAGCGGGTGCGCATGGTGTTCCTGCGCGACGTGGACAAGGGGAAGATCATGGAGACCTACCGCGAGGGCTTCCACGCCAACTCCGCCGGGCCGGCGCTTCAGGGGCTGCTCGCGAAGCTCGATCGGATCGCGCCCGCCATCGTGGACATGCGGCGCGGCGGCGAGATGTTCGTGACCTACGTGCCGGGGCAGGGGACGACCGTCGCGGCCGCGGGGGGCTCGCCGGTGACGATCGAAGGCAAGGACTTCGCCGACGCGATGTTCCGCAACTGGCTCGGGCCGAGCCCCGCGGACGCCGACCTGAAGCAGGCGCTCGTGGGGAGGTAGGCCCCGTGACCGACGCGCTCGTCGTCCTCGTCACCACGCCGACGCCCGAGCGCGCCGCGGAGATCGCGCGCGCCCTCGTGGAGGAGCGGCTCGCCGCGTGCGGCAACGTGCTGCCGGCGATCCGGTCGATCTACCGCTGGGAGGGGAAGGTCCAGGACGAGGCGGAGGCGCTCCTCGTGCTCAAGACGACGCGCGCCCGGCTCGAGGCGCTCCGCGAGCGCGTCCTCGCGCTCCACCCGTACGAGGTGCCGGAGGTGCTCGCCCTCCCGGTGGAGGCCGGGAGCGCCCCGTACCTCGCGTGGCTCGCCGCCGAGACGCGGTGACCTGCCGCGCTCCCGCCCCTCG
This sequence comes from uncultured delta proteobacterium, assembly GCA_963737085.1. GTDB lineage: Bacteria > Myxococcota > Myxococcia > Myxococcales > Anaeromyxobacteraceae > Anaeromyxobacter. Next base: position 456,869 of record CAVTRR010000006.1, on the reverse strand, counting down.
GGACGCGCGACGTCAGTCCACCGCGACGAGCCGCACCCGCTTCCGGATCCGTCGGTCCAGCGGCACGCGCACGTCCGTCAGGCCGAGCACCTCGTCGAGCTCCACGAGGGTACGCGGTACAGCTCGACGGCGAAGGGCCGTCCCGGTGCCGGCGCCCGGGCTGGCTCCGAGGCAAGCCGCGCGGCCGCCGCCAGCACCGCGAGATGGATGGCCAGGCTCGCCGCGAGCGCGAAGAGCGTGCCGCGGAGGCTCCGGTTCCGCTGGGGGCGGGCGCCTCGCACGGCTCCACCATAAGTCGCGCGCCTGCTCGCCGCGCCGGCGCACCCGGTCGTGATGCGACACGTCGCCCTGGTCGCCGCCGACATGCGCCGGCCGCCGCGCGCCGCCCCTCGGGGCGGCGGCATCGTGCCGGCTTCCCATCGGCGCGGGCGTGCGGTAGACGCGCTCCATGCTCCGCCTCGCCGCCGCGGCCTTCGATCGCATCGAGGCGCTCTGGGAGAGCGCGCGCACGCGCCGCGTCGTCGCGGGGGTCCTCGCCGGCGGCTACCTCTCCGCGCTCCTCGCCATCGAGCTCTCGCAGCGCGGGCTGCTCCCGGCGTCGCTGCGGCTCCGCTCCACCCACGGCCACTACCTCGCCGTCGAGCTCGCGGTGTACCTGCTCCTCTCCTACGAGGTCGTGGGGCTCGTGCTCGGCATCGCGCGGTCCGTCGCGAACGCGGCGGGCAAGCAGTTCGAGATCTTCTCGCTCATCCTGCTCCGCCACTCCTTCGAGGAGTTCGGGAACCTCGGCGAGCCGATCGTGTGGCAGCACGCGGGCGGGCCCGTCCTGCGGATGCTCTCCAACGGCTTCGGCGCGCTCCTCATCTTCGTGGTGCTGGGGTTCTACTACGCCGCCCAGCGGCACCGGGCCCTCGCCGACGGCGCGGACCGGGAGAGCTTCGTCGCCGCGAAGAAGGGGGTCGCGCTCGTCCTCCTCGGGGTCTTCGCGTGGCTCGCGGTGCGCGCGGCGCTCCTCGAGCGCGGCGGCTTCTTCGAGGACTTCTACACGGTCCTCGTCCTCGCGGACGTGCTCCTCGTCTTCCTCTCGCTGCGCTACAGCGCGGCGTACCACGTCGTCTTCCGCAACTCCGCGCTCGCCGTCGCGACCGTGCTGCTGCGCGTCGCGCTCTCCGCGCCGGCCTTCTACGACGCGGCCCTCGGCGTCGCCGCCGCCGTCTTCGCCCTCGCGCTCACGCTCGCGTCGAACCGCCTCGGCCCGGTGCTCGAGCGGGCCGGACGCCCCCGCGAGCGGGCGGCGCCCGGCGAGCGCGCCTGAACGACAGGTCGAGATTCGCGATCACCTTCGGTGTCGCAAATCTCGCTGCCGTCCAGGCGAGATCTCACGGGGCTGCGCCCCGCCCCGTCGAGCGGAGCTCGCCGGGGCCCCACCCTGCTGGCCGGGTCCCGTGCGCCGCCGCGAGCGGCTGCGCCGCTTCCGCGGCGACGCCCCGGCGGGCTCGCTTCGCTCGCCTGTTCACGAATCAGGTCGCGCCCCCCGGGTCACTTCTTCCGGAAGAGCGCGTCGAGCGCGTTCTTCGGGTCCTGCGCCGGAGCGGGCGCCTCGCCGAACAGCGCGGCGAGCCGCTCGCGGGCGGCCGCCGAGCCCTGGCGCCGCCGGGCCGCGCCGTCGCCGAGCTGGAACAGCTCGCAGGCGTTCGACGCCTCCTTGTCCACGACGTGGTCGGCGTGCGGCTCCCGGCACTCGTGGGCGGCGGACTCGTCCCAGTGCCTGCAGTTCATGCAGGCGTGGAGGTCGGCGTCGCACTCCGGGCAGGCGGCGCGGCGACCCACGGGGCCGTCGAACCGCAGGGTCGCCCCGCACCGGTAGCAGGTCGTCGCCATGGCGGTATCATAGCGGCAGGGGGGAAGGGTGGCGATGCGAGAGCCCATCCCATTCGGCCGCTTCCTGCTCGTCGACCGCGTGGCGGTGGGCGGGATGGCCGAGATCTTCGCGGCGGTGCGCTCGGGCGATCCCGCGGGGCGCCCCTACGCCGTGAAGCGCATCCTCCCCACGCTCGCCGAGGACGGCAATCTCGTCCGGATGTTCCTCGACGAGGCGCGGCTCGTCGTGCAGCTCGATCACCCGGGCGTGGTCCCGGTGCACGAGCTCGGGCGGCAGGGCGCGGGGTACTACATCGCCATGGACTACGTGGCGGGGCTCGACCTGCGCGCGCTCGTCGGCCACGCGCGGGAGCGGGGAGAGCGGGTGCCGGTCCCGCTCGCCGCGCACGTCGCCTGCCGCGTCGCCGACGTCCTCGACCACGCGCACCGCCGGCGCGACGCGGGCGGGGGCGAGCTGCGCGTCGTGCACCGCGACGTGTCCCCGGCGAACGTGCTCGTCGGGTTCGACGGCGGCGTGCGGGTGATCGACTTCGGCATCGCCCAGGCCGCCTTCCGGGCCGGCCCGGACCGCGCGGTGCTGCGCGGCAAGTTCGGCTACATGAGCCCGGAGATGGTGCGCGGCCTGCCGGTGGACCGGCGCTCCGACGTGTTCGCGCTCGGGATCGTGCTGCACGAGGTGCTGACGGGCGAGCGGCTCTTCACGGGGCCGTCCGAGCTCGCGGTCATGGAGCGGGTGCGCGCCGCGGAGGTGCGGCCGCCCTCGGCGAGGAACCCCGACGTGCCGCCCGGCCTCGACGCGATCGTGCTGCGCGCGCTCGCCCGCGAGCCCGAGGCGCGCTTCGCGTGGGCGAGCGAGCTGCGCGACGCGCTCGTCCCCTTCGCCCGCGGCGCGGCCCCCGACGACCGCGCGCCGCTCGCGCAGGCCATGGCGCGCGCGTTCCCGGACGCGCTGCGGGCCGAGGAGCAGCGCCTCGCCCGGCTCCGCCGCGTGGCGGCCGGGGGCCAGGCGGGCGATCGCGACTCGTGAGGGGGGAGGGGAGCGAGCCCGCCGGGCCCGCTCCTTCAGGCGCGGGCCGTGGCGTCGAGCGCCGCGGCGAGGGCCTCGGCGCTGGCGGGCACCTCGGCGAGGTCGGCGGAGAGCACGGCCACGGTCTCGACGTCGAGGCGGATGCGCTCCCAGTCCTCCGCCGGCACGGCGAGGAAGGCGTCCACCACGCGCGGGTCGAACTGGGTCCCGCGGCAGCGCACGATCTCCCCGCACGCCTCGTCGAACGGGCGCGCCCGCCGGTACGGCCGGTCGCTCGTGATGGCGTCGAGGGTGTCCACCACGTGGAAGATCCGCGCCCCGACCACGATCGTCTCGCCGCGCAGCCCGCGGGGGTAGCCCGTCCCGTCCCACTTCTCCTGGTGCTGGAGCACGATCGAGGACGCCGGCCGCAGGTAGTCGACGCGCTGGAGGAGCGCCCACCCCAGCTCGGGGTGGCGCTTCATCTCCGTCCACTCGTCGGTGGTGAGCGGGCCCGGCTTGAGGAGCACGCCGTCGCGCACCCCGATCTTGCCGATGTCGTGGAGGAGGGCGCCGTGCTCGATCACCGTCAGCTCCGGCTCGGTGAGCCCGAGCTGGCGGGCGAGGCGGCGGGCGTAGAGCGAGACGCGCCGCGAGTGCCACTGGGTCTCGGCGTCGCGGTAGTCGAGCGCGGCGATGAGCCCCTCGAGGAGGGCCTGCGTGCGCGCCCGGACCATCTCCTCGAGCCGCCCGTTCATCTCGCGCAGCTGCCCGTTCTGCCGCTGCACCTCGTTCGTCAGCCGCTCGTTCTCCCGGCGGAGCCGCGCCGCCTCCGCCGCCTGCAGGACGGTCGCGAGCAGCTCCTGCTGGTGCCACGGCTTCGAGATGATCCGGAAGACCTCGCCGGAGTTCACCGCCTGGAGCGCGATGCGGAAGTCCTCCGCGGCGGTGCACAGGATCCGGACCGCCCCCGGGAAGCGCGCGCGGGCGTGCTTCAGGAAGGTGATGCCGTCCATGGTCGGCATCATGTAGTCGGAGATGACGACCACCGGCGCCTCGCCGTCCATCGCGGCGAGCGCCTCCTCCGGGGAGAGGAAGCAGCGCGGCTCGTACCCGGCGGACTCGAGGATCCGGGCGAGCGCCTTGAGGATGAGCTCGTCGTCGTCGACGATGAGCACGCGCTCGCCGCCGGCCGACGGCGTCGTCACGGTGCTGGACGGGGCGACCCGCAGTTCCATGCCGGCCGGATGATAGCCTCTCCGCGAGGAAGTCGCACCCTGGGTGGCGCCCGCCGTGCCCCGCGATCGCGGGACGACCGGACGGGGGCGCACCGGCCGGGGCGCTCCTCAGAAGCTCGAGAGGAACTCCTCGTTCGTGTCGAACTCGCCGAGCTTCTTGAGGAGCCGCTCCATGGCCTCCACCGGCTTCAGCGAGGCGAGGGCGCCGCGGAGGCGGCGCACCTTCTCGATCTCCTTCGTCGAGAAGAGCTTCTCCTCCTTGCGGGTGCCCGACGCGCCGATGTCGATGGCGGGGAAGATCCGTCGCTCCGCGAGCTGGCGCGAGAGGACGACCTCCATGTTGCCGGTGCCCTTGAACTCCTCGAAGATCACCTCGTCCATCCGCGAGCCGGTGTCGATGAGGGCCGTCGCGATGATGGTGAGCGAGCCGCCCTCCTCGGCCTTGCGCGCGGAGCCGAAGAGCCGCTTGGGCCGCTCGAGGGCGCGGCTGTCGACGCCGCCGGTGAGGGTCCGGCCGGAGGACTCGACCTCCTTGTTGTAGGCGCGCGAGAGGCGCGTGATCGAGTCGAGCAGGATGACGACGTCCTTGCCGGCCTCCACGAGCCGCTTCGAGCGCTCGAGCACCATCTCGGCCACGTGGATGTGCTCCTCGGTGGGACGATCGTTCGAGGAGCCCACCACCTCGCCCTTGATGTTGCGCTTCATGTCGGTGACCTCCTCGGGACGCTCGTCCACGAGGAGCACCGTCAGGTGCACGTCAGGGCGGTTCGTGGTGATCGCCTGGGCGATCCGCTGCAGCATGATGGTCTTGCCGGCCTTCGGCGGCGAGGTGATGAGGCCGCGGGCGCCGAGGCCGACGGGCGAGATGAGGTCGAGCACGCGCCCGATGAGCTCGCCGGGGCTCGTCTCGATCACGAGCTTCTCGGTCGGGTCGGTGGCGGTGAGGTTCTGGAAGTGGGTGCGGCGCGCGACCGCCATCGGGTCCGTGCCCTCGAGCGCGTCGACCCGCGTCAGCACCCGCTTCATGTTGCGGACCGCGGCGACGCCCTTCACGGCGAGGCCGGGCTGCAGGTGCATGCGGTCGACGAGCCAGCGCGGCACCTCGACGTCGAAGGGCTGCGGGAGGTAGCTGCGCTTCGGGTCGCGCAGGTAGCCGTTCCCCTTGCCCTCGAACTGGAGGATGCCCTCGACCTCCTCGGTCACCTCCGGCTGCGCCTGCGCGCCGGGCTGCGGCTGCGCGGCGGGGGCGCCGCCGCCGGGCCCGGGCGCGGGCTGGCCGTTCGCGCCGACGAGCTGCGGACCTCCACCGCCCGGACCGGTGCCGGGGCCGCGGCCGCGCCGCCCCCGGCGGCGGCGCCGCCGCCGGTTCTGCCCGGGCTGGCCGCCCGGGCCCTGGGTGGCGTCGCCGTCCTGGGCCTGTTGGGTCTGGGGGGCCCCGCTCGCGATCGCGGTCGGGGACTGCTCGTTGTCGCTCATGCGGTCGTCTGCTCCGGTCGCGGGGCGAGGATCGCCCCTGGCGACACGTGCTTCTCGCTTCTGGATCTGCGGCGTCCGCGGCTGCTGTGGGTGTCGGTGGTCCGCGAACCGCCTCCCCCCCGATCCGGTCGCTGGCGCGCCGCGGTTCCGCGGCGTCACGGGCTGCGCTGGAAGCCAGGAGCCGATCGATTGGGGGTACGTCGCCCCGCCGCGTGAAACCTACTTCGCTCGAAGCAGGGAGACAATCCACACTTTAGCAGAAACCGGCGGCCCGGGCGAGCGTTTCGCGGTCAGGGCGCCACCCCGCCCGGCAGCACCCACTCCACGGGGAGCGCGACGACGGTCCCCATCTCGCCGAGCGCCGCGAGGGCGCGGACCTCGGGCAGCGCGAGCGCCGCGTCCAGGAGCGCCGCCCGCGGGGCCGCCGCCTGGGCGTCGAGCCGGGCGCCGCCGGCGAACCCGTCCTCGCCCGACCCGGCGCGCCGGACCTCGACCGAGGCCCCCGGCGCGAGCCCCGCCCGCGCGCGCGCGAGGGCGACGGCGTCATTCAGGGAGCCGAGCGCGTCGACGAGGTGGCGGTCGAGCGCCTGGCGGCCGGTCCACACCCGCCCGCCCGCGAGCGGCTCGACCTGCTCGCGCGCGAGCCCGCGCCCCTCGGCCACCCGATCGACGAAGAGGCCGTAGAAGACGTCGATCTGCCGCTCGACCGCGCGCCGCTCCGACGCGCTCCACGGCTTCGCGATGGACGCGAGCTGCGCGTTCTCCCCCCGCGGGGTCGCCTCGCGGGCGATCTGCAGCTTCGCGAGGAGCCCGGACAGGTCCGGCTTCAGGGCGAAGACGCCGATCGAGCCGGTGAGCGTCGAGGGCTCGGCGAGGATCGCGTCGGCGCCCACCGCCACGAGGTAGCCGCCGCTCGCGGCGACGTCGCCCATCGACGCGACCACCGGCTTGCGGCGGCGCGCCCGCACCACCTCGCGCCACACGAGATCCGAGGCGAGCCCGTCGCCGCCGGGCGAGTCCACGCGGAGGACGATCGCCTTCACCTGGCGATCCTCCGCGGCGCGCCGGATCTGCTCCACGAGGGTCTCGGCGCCGGCGAGCGCCTCGCCCCCGGCCGGGGAGGAGCGGCTCTTCCCCGACACGATCGTGCCCTCGACCCGGACGATCTCCACCACCGCCGGGCGGCCCCAGCGCTGGGCGGCGCGCTCGGGCTCCGGCCGGTACGGCCCGGCGAGGCGCGCGCCCCGCCCGGCCCGCGCGCGCGCCCAGCCCTCCACCTCGTCCGGCCAGATCACCTCGTCCACGAGCCCCGCGCGCTTGGCCTCGTCGGCCGAGAGGAGCGCCTCGTCGACGAGCGCGCGCACCCGCTCCGGCGGGAGCCGCCGCGCGGCCGCGACGTCGGCCACGAAGCGGGCGAAGACGTCGTCGAGCAGCGCGTCGGTCATCTGGCGCGCCTCGGGCGACGCCCCCTGGCGCACGAGCTGCTCGGGCGCGCTCTTCCAGGGCCCGCGCGCGACGACCTCGAAGGCGACCCCGAGCCGGGCCAGGGCGTCCTTCAGGTAGAGCCGGGAGACGGCGAGGCCGCTCACGTCGAGCGTCCCGCCCGGCGGCGCCGCGATGGCCGTCGCGGCGGTGGCGAGCCAGTACTCGGTCGTGCCGCCGCCGGTGAGGTAGGCGAGGACCGGCTTCCGCTCGGCGATCGCGGCGAGGGCCGCGCGCAGCTCCTCGATCCGCCCCGCGCCGAGGGGCAGCCCCTCGATCTTCACCGCCACGGCGGCGACGTCGGGATCCGCGCGGAGGGCCTGCAGGCGGCGCAGGAGGAGGCCGTAGGGGTCCCGGTCGCCGATGGTGAACAGGAGGAAGCGCCTCGGCTCGAGCTCGCGCTCCACGTCGATCTCGGGCACGTCGCGGCCGCTCCCGGCGGCGCGGTAGCGCTCCGACGAGACGCGCACGCCCCCGAGCCCGCCGGTGCGGTCGGGCGTGCCGGTGACGCCGCCGGCGAGGCCGAAGTGCGGGCCGTTCCAGCTCACCGCCACGACCGCCGACGGATCGCGGGAGACGCCCGCCTCGTCGCGGAGCGGCACGAGCACCTGGACGCCCAGGCCGACGCCCTTCCGCAGCTCGGCGCCCGCCCCGAAGGCGAGGTGCGTCGCGTGGAAGTCGTCGCGGGCGCGGTCGTCGGCGACGAGGTCGGCGGAGAGCGTGAAGGCGTCGTCCCAGAAGCGGGTGGCGGCGCCGAGGTCGTAGCGCAGCGGCAGCCGCGCCCCGCCCAGCCGGGCGTCGCGGCCGAGCATCGCCGCGCCGAGGGAGAGGTGGCGCCAGGGGCGCACCGTGAGCCCCACGTCCCAGCTCGCGAGCGGCTCGACGGCGGGATCCGGGGAGGTGAAGTGGTTCCAGGCCACGCCGAGGGAGAAGCTGCGGTGGTCGCCGGTGGCGAGCGCGAGGCTGTTGCGGCGGTAGCGCCGCCCCGTCTCGCCCGGCCGGACCCACTCGACCGCGTAGCCGACCCCCAGGGGGCCCAGGCCCGAGGCGAGGTACAGGCCGTCCGCGCTCGAGGACTCGGTCACGTTCCCCTCGCGGAACCACTCGAGGGCGAGCGACCCCACGAACCCGGCGGCGGCGGGCGTGGTCCCGAGCCCCGCGGGCGTCTCGGCGACGGCGACCCCGGGCACGGGCAGCGCGAGGCCGGCCGGCACCCCGCGCTGGCGGTCGAGGGCGTTCAGGACCTGGGCGGCGGCGGGCGCGGCGGCGGCGAGGGCCGCGGCGGCCGCGGCGACCTTCACGAAGCGTGTCATGGTGGCTCCGGGGCGGAGCCGGATTCTAGCGCCCGGCCGGTCGGCCGGCGCGGTCGGCTTGGGGGGCCGCGGCGGGGGAAGCGCGCCGTCACCGGCCCCCGAGCCCGGGAGGAGCGGCGGGCCCGGACGGGTCGGCCGTCACTCCTCGTTGCCGGCGTCCTCGACGGCGCGCAGGTGCTCCTCGCCGAGCGGCACGAGGTTCCCGGAGCGGTACTGGCGGAAGACGTCCAGGATCTGCTCCTTGTGCGGGCGGACCTTCCCGAGCGGGCACTTCTCCCACTCCTTCACCGGCTCGTCGCAGTACCCCATCCGCTTGTCGCCGCACTTCGGCTGCAGGTAGCCGCCGATCTCCGGGACCGCCTTCACGACCTCGCGCCGCATGAGGGCGACCATGTGGCGGATCTCCCACTGCGCGCGCCAGCAGAGGCGCAGGTCGGCGATGTGGAGGAGCTCGGCGAAGTTCACCATCACCTGGAAGTTCGTGGGCGTCGCGTTCGGCAGCACGAAGCGCGCGTCCTCCGCGGGGATCCCCTTCGCCAGGGCGAGCTCGTAGACCCGGGTGATCTCCCGCATGAGCCGGTCGTACTCGTCGGCCATGCCCTCGGGCCGCTCCCACGTCTTCGGCATCACGTAGTCGAGGCGCTCCTCGCGGTAGCGGACGTAGCGCTGGGACTGCTGCTCGAAGCTGATGCCGATCCGGTGCCGCACGAACTGGTGGCTGAGGGCCCTCGAGACGCCCGAGATGCCGAACCAGAAGACCACCTGCTCGAGCGGCGACGCGTGGCCCGTCTTGAGCCGCTCGGCGATGAACTCCCGGATCTGGCTCCGCCGAGACGATCCCCTCGCGGATCTCGCCCCACACCTCCGCCGGGGTCTTCGGCGTGTAGCAGGTGCGGTAGGCCCCGTAGAGCTTCTGGAGCGGGTCCCGGGCGTAGTCGAGGAGCGTGACTTCGAGCGGCATGGCGTGCTTACGTACCACCTCGCCATGACGGCCGGAAAGCCTGCTGCCCAGTCGCGCGTCGAGGTGAACCATCTCGTAATGCCGGGGGACGCCAACGCGCACGGGACCGCGTTCGGCGGCGTGATCATGCAGTGGACCGACCTCGCCGCGGGCATGTCGGCGATGCGCCACACCCGGCTGCCGGTCGTCACCGCGGCCATCGACCAGCTTTCCTTCCTGGCGCCCGTCCGGATCGGCCAGCAGGTCGTCCTCACGGCGCAGGTGAACGCGGTCTTCGCGACGTCGCTCGAGGTCGGCGTCGAGGTCGTGGCGGAGGACCCCATGACCGGCGCGCGGCAGAAGTGCTGCGACGCGTACCTCACGTTCGTGGCGCTCGGGCCGGACGGGAAGCCGACGACGCCGCCGCCCGTCCTGCCCGAGACGGACGTCGAGCGCCGCCGCGAGCGCGAGGCCAACCTGCGCCGCGAGATGCGGCGGAAGCTGCGGATCGCGCTGCGCGCGCCCTGAGAGCCCGGTGGCGGTCCGTGGGGCCCGTCCGGGGCCCGCGCGCGACCGCGGCATTCGCTTGAAGGCCGCCGGAGGGCGGGGCCATATTGCGCCGCCCGGGCGACTCGACGCCCGGCAGGAGGTCCCGCGTGCGCCGCCCCGCCCTCGCCGCTCTCGCCCTCGCCGTCGCGCTCGCCGCGTGCCACAGGGCGCCGCGCTCCCGGGCGGACGACGCGGCGCCGCCCGCGCTGGACGAGGCGGCGCTCGACCGCGGGGTCTCGCCCTGCGACGACTTCTTCCGCTTCGCCTGCGGGGGCTGGCTCGCGCACACCGAGATCCCGCGCGACCGCTCGGTCTGGCACCGCGGCTTCGCCGAGCTCGAGGAGCGGAACCAGCGGCAGCTCCGGAAGATCCTCGACGCGACCGCGGCGGGGACGCTCGACGACGCGGGCCGCTTCGGCGCCAAGCTCGGGGCCTACTACGCCTCCTGCATGGACGAGGCGGGCGTCGAGGCGCGCGGCCTCGCGGACCTCGCCGGCGAGTGGGCGCGCATCGACGCGATCCAGGATCGGCCGGGCCTCGCCGACGCGCTCGCGCGGCTGCACGCCGCCGGCGCGCAGGCGCCCTTCCGGCTCTCCGCCGACCAGGACGCGAAGGACGCGACCGAGGTCGTGCTCACGATCGTGCAGGGCGGCCTGTCCTTGCCGGACCGGGACTTCTACCTGCAGGACGACGAGCGCAAGGTCGAGATCCGCCGGGACTTCTCCCGGCACCTGCGCCGCATGCTCGCCCTCGCCGGCGTCCCGGCCGCGCGGGTGGAGGCCGACGCCGGGGCGGTGGAGGAGCTCGAGCGCGCGCTCGCCGAGACCCACTGGACGCAGACCGAGGCGCGCGATCCCGCCCGCACGTACAACCGCGTGGACCGGGCCGGGCTCGAGAAGCTCGCCCCGGTCTTCCCCTGGGCGCGCTTCTTCGCCGGCCTCGGGCGGCCCGAGCTCGCCGCCGTGAACGTCACCACGCCGCGGTTCGTCGAGCGCGCCGGCCAGCTCTTCGGGGCGGCGCCGCTCGAGGCGTGGAAGGCGTACCTGCGCTGGCACCTCCTCTCGGCGATGGCCGACGCGCGCGCCGTGCCGCGGGCCTTCGTCGAGGAGCGCTTCGGCTTCACCTCGAAGGCGTTCTCGGGGGCGAAGGAGCTCCGGCCCCGCTGGAAGCACTGCGTGGCGTCCACGGACGACGCGCTCGGCTTCGCCCTCGGCGAGGCCTACGTGCGGCTCCACTTCGGGCCCGAGGGGAAGGAGCGCACCACCCGGCTCGTCGGGGAGATCCAGAAGGCCATGGGGCGCGACGTCGAGCGGCTGCCGTGGATGGACGAGGCGACGAAGGCGGGGGCGCGCCGGAAGCTCGCGAGCCTCGTGAACAAGGTCGGCTACCCCGAGGTGTGGCGCGACTACTCCACCCTCGAGGTGACGCGGGCGTCCTTCTTCGAGAACGTGCTCGCCGCGGCCCGCTTCGAGACCGACCGCCAGCTCGCCAAGGTGGGCAGGCCGCTCGACCGGAGCGAGTGGCTCATGAGCCCGCCCACCGTGAACGCCTACTACGACCCGCCCATGAACGAGATGGTCTTCCCGGCCGGGATCCTCCAGCCGCCGTTCTTCAACCGAAGCGCGCCCGAGGCGGTGAACTACGGGGCGATCGGGATGGTGGTCGGCCACGAGCTCACCCACGGCTTCGACGACCAGGGGCGCAAGTACGACGCCCTCGGGAACCTCGCCGACTGGTGGACGCCCGAGGTCGCGAAGGAGTTCGACCGGCGCGCCGCCTGCGTCTCGGCGCAGTACGCGCGCTACGAGAGCGTCCCCGGCACGAGGCTGAACGGCGAGCTCACCCTGGGCGAGAACCTCGCGGACCTCGGCGGGCTGAAGCTCGCGTACGCCGCGATGGAGGCGGCGCGCCGCGGCGGCGAGGCGGAGGCGGCGGTGGCCGGGTTCGGCCCCGCGCAGCAGTTCTTCGTGGGGTACGCGCAGTCGTGGTGCGCGAAGTACCGCGACGAGGAGCTGCGCCTGCGCGCCGTCACCGATCCGCACTCGCCCGCCCGCTTCCGGGTGAACGGCCCGCTCTCGAACCTGCCCGAGTTCGCGGCCGCGTTCGGCTGCCGGGAGGGGTCGCCGATGGTCCGGCCCGCCGCGGAGCGCTGCGAGGTGTGGTGAGGGCGCGGCGGCTTCCCGCCATGGACGCCGGGCCGCGAGGCTGACCCTCGATCACGGGACGCGACGGTACGCTACTGATGGTGCTGTCGTGGGCTCCGCAACCGCCTCGCCGCGCAACCGGGGGTCCACGTGAATCGTCCAGTCCGCCTCGCCGTCCTCGCCGCTCCCCTCTCCCTCCTCCTCGCCGCGTGCAGCGGTGGCGGGGACGACTCGCCGCCCGCCCCGCCCGTCACGGCGGCGCTCACCACGGGCGAGGCCGCCCAGGTCGTGATCGGGCAGGCGAGCTTCACCGTCGGCAGCGCGAACCGCGGCGGCGCCGTCGCGGCGAACACGATCGCCTACCCGTGGGGCAACCCCGCCGTCGTCGGCGGGCGGCTCTACCTGCCCGACTACGGCAACAACCGGGTCCTGGGCTTCAACGCCGTCCCGGCCGCCAACGGCGCCGTGGCGGACTTCGTGCTCGGCCAGGCCGACCTGATCTCGAACACCGGTGGGGTCTCGGCCACGCGGTTCTCGAGCCCCGAGGCCGTCGCCTCCTCGGCGGGCAAGCTGGTCATGGCCGACGCCGACAACTATCGCGTGCTCGTCTGGAACGCGGTGCCGACGTCGACCAACGTCGCCGCCGACGTCGTGGTGGGGAAGCCGGACCTGACGAGCACGGCGATCGCCTGCACCGCCTCGTCCACCCACATCGTCGAGGGCGTCGCCACCGCGAACGGGAAGCTCGTCGTGGCGGACACCCAGCATCACCGCGTGCTCGTGTGGAACACGATCCCCACCGCGAGCGGCCAGGCCGCGGACCTCGTGCTCGGGCAGCCCGACTTCACGACCTGCACCGCGAACACGGGCGGGCTCTCGGCGTCCCGCATGAGCCGCCCGGAGGGGGTCTGGACCGACGGCACGCGCCTCCTCGTCGCCGACTCGAACAACGCGCGCGTCCTCCTGTGGACGACCTTCCCGACCGCGAACGGCGAGGCCGCCGACGTGGTGCTCGGCCAGGCGGGCTTCGGGACCAACGCCGGCGCCGTGACGGCGACCGGCATGCTGTGGCCCTCCGCGGTCAGCTCCAACGGGACCCAGATCGCCGTGGCCGACTGCAACGCGAACCGGGTGCTCGTGTGGAACGCGTTCCCGACGACGAACGGCGCCCCCGCCGACGCGGTGCTCGGCCAGGCGGACTTCGTCTCCTCGGTCGGCGCGACCTCGGCGGCCGGCATGAGCTGCCCCGGGAGCGTGCTGCTCGAGGGCGACATGCTCGTCACCGGCGAGTGGGACAACAACCGGTACCTGATCTTCCGCTGACGCGGGCGCGCCGCGACGAGCGGGCCGCGCGGCTTCCGGGCCGCGCGCCCGCCCGTCCGCAGGGGTCGCCCGGCCGCGCGGACCGCCCGCGCCTACCCGCGCAGCGCCGCCGGCACCACGGCGGCGAGGGAGCGCCAGCGCCGGCGCGCCTCGACCGCGACGAGGTGCGGCACGAGGCGCTGCACGGTCCGGTGCGTCGGGAAGTAGAGCGCCTTCACCGGGTGCGAGACGGGGTGGCGGATCACCGTCTTCTCCACGCCCTCGAGCATGAGCGTGTTGTGGACGAAGCCGCGCCCGCTGCGCACGTCCGAGAGCGGCCGGCCGGGGAAGCCGCCCCAGGGCGTCGTGCCGAACCCGAAGCCGTAGCCGGTCCAGGTGTTCACGGCGACCGTCCCGTAGCGGAGCCGCCGGAGCGCGCGCTCGAAGGCGGCGCGCACGCCGGGATCGGCGAGCGTCCGGGGGTGGACCACCACGTTCGCCGAGAGGGTGCCGCGGAGCCGGTCGTTCGCGAAGTCCACTGCCCGCTCGAGGTACTCCACGGGATCCTCGGAGCCCACCGAGGTCTCGGCGACGAGCGCGCAGAAGGCCTCGGTGCGCCACAGGGGGTCGTCGGCGCCCGCGTCGACGCCGGGGACGATCGTCCAGGGCAGCGCGCCGGGCCGCGCCGCGCCGCGCCGGAGCCCCGGACGGCCGTCGGTGAGCCGGTGGTAGCGCTCCGCCGCCCCCGGATACCAGGCCGCCCGGGCGGGCGTCGCGTTCATGGCGCGCTCCATGGCGCCGAGGAACGCGTCGCGGTGGCGCCAGCCGGCGGGCAGCACCATCGCCTGGAGCGAGAGGCAGTTGAAGGAGGCGTTCACCGTCACCATGCCGGCGACGCTCTCGGCCTGGAAGGCGAGGGCGCGCGCGTCCCACGGCCCCGGCACCACCAGCACCGGCGACACGTCGCCGAGCTCGCTCGTGATCTCCTTCCGGAGCAGCGGCTCGCCGCGCGCGAGGCGCGCCTCGCGCTCCGGCCCGGGGGGCCCCCACACGATGCGGTCGTGGGTCGCGTTCGAGCCGGTGATGTGCACCTCGTCCACGCCGGCGTGCCGGACGAGGGCCTCGCCGACGTCCGCCCCGCCGTACACGACCGCGAGGAGGCCGCGCCGGATCGCCTCGGCGAACGCGTCCTCGAGCACGGGCCCGAGGTAGGCGTTCACCGGGTTCATCTTGAGGACGCAGACCTTCCCCTCGTTGAAGAGCTTCGTGGCGACGTCGGTGGGCGGGATGGCGTTGAAGTTGCCGGCGCCGAGCACGAGGCAGACGCGACCGGCGTGGCCGGGCGCGCGGTGGAAGCGGGCCCGCCGCTCCTCGACGTCGCGGGGGCGGACCCCCTCGACGAAGTGCACGTCGGCGCGGGTGCGCGAGAAGAGCAGCGCGTCGAGGAGGTTCGGCGGGAACACCTTCGCCGTGACCCGGCCGTCGAGGGTCTCGCCGAGCGGGCCGAGCGGGGTGGTGCCCGTGCGCGCGATGGCGCGGAGCGCGTCGACGAGCTGCCGCAGGATCCGCACGGTCACGTACACCGCGAGCCACTCGTCGCCCGCCGCAGGCGAGTCGAAGGGGATCGACTTCGCCGCGCAGGCGACCCGCGCCGCGCGCTCGGCCTGCCGGTCCATCCCGGCGAGCATCGCGCGGGCGACCTCGATGCGCTCCTCGAGGGACGCGCGCGCCCATCGCGGCGCGGCCTCCGCGACGCGCGCGACGGCGGCGTCGAGCTCGCGTGGCCCCGTCGGGGCGAGGGAGGCGGCTTCGGCCATGGGTCCGCGGGGCGGGGTCGCCCCTGGCCGGAGTCTAGCCCGCCGCGAGGCGCTCGCGCCCGCTTCGGGCGGGGGCAGGCTCCGGCTCCCCCCGCCGCAGCGTCGCGAGGGTGACCTCGGGCGGGGAGTTCACCCGCAGGCGGATGCCCGACATGCCGACCCCGCGGTTCACGTAGAGCTGCACGTCCCCCAGCCGGTACGCCCCGCGCACGTACGGCTCGCGGACGGAGGCGAGCAGGAGCGGCGTGAGCAGGGGCAGGTTGATCTGGCCGCCGTGGGTGTGGCCCGAGAGGCACAGCGCCGGCCGGCCGAGCGCCTGCAGCTTCTCCGCCGTGCGCGGCCCGTGCGCGAGGGCGAGGAGGGGCGGCCCGGGGCGGCGGAGCCCGCGCGTCGCGACGAGGACGTCGTCGCGGCGGGTGAGGTGATCGCCGACGCCGACGACGGCCAGCGGGGCGCCGCGGACGCGCACGGTGGTCCAGGCGTTCTCCAGCACCTCGTAGCCGAGGGCGCGCAGGGCCGCGGCCGCGCCGTGGGGGTCCACCCACACGTCGTGGTTCCCGAGCACGGCGACGGTGGGGGCGCGCAGGCCCGCGAGCTGCTCGCGCATCGCCCCGACCTCCTCGCGGCGCCGCGAGAGGTAGTCGCCGGTGAGCACCACGAGGTCCGGCTCGAACGCGTTCGCCGCCGCGATGGCGGCGCGGATCGTCGCGGGCGCGGTCCGCGGGCCGACGTGCAGGTCGGAGAGCTGCGCGATGCGGAGCCCGTCGTGCGCCGGATCGAGCCCGGGGAGCACGAAGGTCGGCGTCTCCGCGACGGGGCCGCGTTCGAGCTCGCCGGCCATCGCGGGCAGGGCGCCCACCACGCCGGCGGCGCCGAGCACCGCGGCGCCCCCGAGGAACCGCCGCCTACCGAAGCGCCGCATCGTCCAGGTCATGGGGTGGATGCAAGCTGGAACCGCCGGCGCCCGCCGTCGATTCCACCGGCGGGGCACACCACGCCGGGCCGGCGGACGCGCCGCGGACGTCGCGCGGTCGAGGCGCTGCGGGCGCGGGGACCGGTGCGCTTGCACCCGGTCGAAGGCGGGAGATGACCGATGGTGAATTTCGAGGATCCGGGCCGGCCAAGGTCCGCGCGCCCCGGTCGCCGCCGGCGCACGGCCGGCATCCCGTCGCGCCGCTGCCGCGCGAGCCGCGGGCACGCGCCGCGCCGCCGCGCCCCCCGCGGCGGGCCCCGGCGAGCCGACGCTCGGGGGCTGGCCCTCCGGCCGCTACTTCCCGAGGAGGGCGGCGGGCGGCACGCCCAGCGCCTTCGCCATCTTCTCGATCGTCTCGAGGGGTGGCGAGCGCTGCCCGCGCTCGAGCATCGAGACGTACGACACGGAGATCCCGACCTTGTCGGCGAGCGCCTTCTGGCTGAGCTTCTTCCTCGACCGCAGGCGACGCACGTTGCCGGCGAATCTCGTCAGCAGATCCATACGAAACGGATAGCAAATGGTCTCGGCGGGGACAGCGTCCTTTTAGGGGCGCCCCCCGCTCGATGTCGACGGACAGTGAGAGCGTGGTTAACGTTCGAGTCCCAAAGGCATTCCGGGAGGTCCCATGGCAGCCAAGTCGAAGCCCGTCTGGCGGCTGGAGGTCGGCGACGAGGCGCCGGACTTCGAGCTGGCGGCGACGGGGGACACTGCGGGTAAAGGTGGGCCGAGGCGGAAGGTACGGCTCTCCGAGTACCGCGGCAAGAAGAACGTGGTCCTCGCCTTCTTCCCGGCGGCGTTCACGCCCGTCTGAACGGTGCAGATGCCCTCGTACGAGGAGGATCTCTCCGAGTTCGAGCGGCGCAATGCCCAGGTCCTGGGCATCAGCACGGATCAGGTCCCCACCAACGAGGCGTGGGCGAAGTCGATGGGCGGGCTGTCGTACCCGCTCCTCTCCGACCACTGGCCCCACGGGTTCGTCGCGGCGCTGTACGGCGTCCTGCGCGGCGAGAACGGCATCTGCGAGCGGGCCATCTTCGTCGTCGACAAGCAGGGGAAGATCGCCTACGTCGACATCCACGACATCGGCGAGCAGCCGCCCACCGACCGGATCATGGCGGCGCTCGACAAGCTGAAGTAGCGGGGCGCCATGGCGCAGCCGGCCGAGGCGAAGCCGCTCGAGCTGTCCCGCTACTGCGTGCCCTTCACGCCGTTCAAGGGCCGCCTCGAGGACGCGACGGTGTGCCTCGTCTCGACGGCGGGGGTGCGGGGCAAGGACGACGCGCCCTTCGACGTCGACGGGGACACGTCGTGGCGCGCCATCTCGGGCGACGCCGAGGCGAAGGACCTCCGCTTCGACGACGCGCACTACGACCACGCCTGCGTCGACCGGGACCTGAACTGCGTCTTCCCCATCGACCGGCTGCGCGAGCTGCACGCGGAGCGGCGCATCGGCGGGCTCACCGCCCGGCACTTCTCCCTCGGCTACAGCCAGGCGCTGCGCGAGCTGAGGGAGAAGACCATCCCCGCGCTCGTCCGCGAGATCGACCGCGAGCGGCCCGGGGCGGTGCTCCTCACCGGCGGCTGACGCCTCTGCCACCGCACGGTGGTCACCGTGCAGCGCTCCATCGAGCTCGTCGGGATCCCGACGGTGGTGATCACCGTGGAGCCCGAGGAGACGCTCCAGGCGCGCCCGCCGCGGGCGCTCGCGCCGCGCGGCTTCGTCGCCGGCCACTCCCTCGGGCGGCCGGACGACGCCGCGCTGCAGAAGTGGATCCTGATGGACGCGCTCGGGCTCCTGCTCGCGGACCCGCGGCCGGGCGAGGTCCTGGAGCGCGACTACACGAGCGCGTGAGGGGCGCGTCCGCTCGCGTCCGGCGGGCGGCCCGCTCGCTCAGGGGCCGTCGTACCGGGTCACGCCGCCCGGGCCGAAGCGCGAGGCGGAGTGGGCGACGTACACGATCCGCGGCGACGCCCAGCGGTCGATCTGGATGTTGCGGACCGGGCTCTGCCACGCGAACGCCGGCGCGGCGGCGTCGTGGAAGATCCACCAGCCGCCGTCGTACCGGCCGAAGCCGCCCCACCCGAAGCCCACCCAGACCGAGCCGTCCGAGGGGTCGCAGGCGACCGCCGAGGCGTTGTTCCCGAGCCCGGCCGGCAGGTCCACGTAGGAGAGGGTGCCGTCCTGCGCGCGGCGCGCGAGGCCGTGCAGCGCCGACGCGATCCACATCGTCCCGTCGTCGCAGAAGGACAGCGACATGACGGCGTCCGTGTAGGAAGGATCGAGCGCGTCGAAGTTGTCGAGCGTCACCGGCGAGGGCTTCGGGTCGGGCCAGACGTCGAGCCACGAGCCGATCTGGTCCCCTTCGACGTACGGCGGCCACATCTCCACGTTCCAGCCGCTCCGCGCGGCGCCGTAGCCGCGCTTCGAGGCGGTGCGCACGTGGTTCGACGCCCAGGGGTCGCCCGTCGTCGGGTCGATGGCGAGGGCGGTGCTGCTGTCCCCCGTGAGGAACGCCCACTTCTTCACGCCGCCGATGGTGGCCGGCAGGTACGGCGCGGGGTGATCGTGCTCCCACACGTAGCGGCGGTCCTCGGTGCCCGGGTACTGGGGCGTGAGATCCACCCAGCCGCGCGCCTCGGGGCTCGCGACGAGGAGCGAGAACGTGCCGTGCGAGCCCGTGATCCAGACGTCGCCGTACTGGAGTGAGCCCGTGCGGTGGCTCACCGCGAGGCGCAGCACCTGGCGCACCTTGCGGCGGCCCTTCTCCCAGGTCTGGTCGCCGATGTAGCAGGGCGGCGCGCTGTGGTCCTCGCAGAACCGCTCCGGCATCCCCGCCACCTGGACGTGGCGCGTGCGCGCGAGCGCCTTCCCGTCGAAGGCGAGCACATCGGCGCCGCCCGAGTCGATCTGCCAGTCGGGGTCCGAGTCGCCGTCGGTGCCGATCCCCTTGAAGCCGACGATCGCGACCCCCGGGGCCCCGCCCGCCACGGACACGATCGGGCACGCGACGGTGCCGCCCTCGTCGCAGTTGGTGGTGAGCTTCGCCGCGGCGGGGTCGAAGCGGAGGAAGTCCGGGTCGTCCCGCCGCTTCGCGTAGACCGCGTCGCCCGCGGCGACGTACGCGTTGCCGCCCTCGTCCGCCGAGACGTCCCACACGTCGGCGGAGAGCCCCTGGTCCTGCCCGTAGAAGGTGAAGGCGCCGCTCACGACGGGCGGCTGGACGATCGGCCCGCCTCCGCCGCCACCCCCTCCGCCACCCCCTCCCCCGCCGCCGCCGTCGCCGCCCCCTGCGGCGGCGCCGCTACCGCTGCTCCCGCACGCCACCTGGAGCGCGAAGATCGCCCCCGCCACCCACCCGAGCCTCGCCATCCCGACGCCCCCTCGCGCGGTCGCCCAGGGCCGCGCACGAGAACGTGGTCCCGCGCGGCCCGCCGGCCAAGCCGTGGAGCGGGGGGCACCGGGTCGGGGGGGCCAGGGACTGGCGCCCGCCCGGCGCGGCGGCGACAATCGCGCGACCGATGCTCCAGGGCGACCTCGCCACCTATCCGCTCGCGGACCTCTTCCAGTGGCTCGATCAGAGCCGCCGGTCCGGCGTGGTGGAGGTGGACACCGCGGACGGGGCGCCGTTCTGGATCGAGCTCCGGGACCGCCGCATCGTCACGTCGGCCCGCCCGCCCGGCGAGCCGGCGGGGCTGGGCACGCTCGCCGGCTGGCGCCCCTCGGATCCGCCCGAGGTCCTCTGGCCCGAGGCGTGCGCGGACCGGATCGTCGACCTCTTCCTCGCGCCGGCGCACGGCCGCTTCACGCTCGTCGCCGACGCGGCCGGCTTCGACGACGGCGTGCCGCTCGACCTCGGCCTCGCGCAGATGACGCTCGAGGGGCTCCGGCGCCTCGACGAGTGGAGCGAGCTCGACCGGCGCTACCCGTCGGAGTCGGCGCTGCTGTGCGCGGACGGCGCCGGCAGGCCCCGCACTCCCGGGCAGCGCGCCCTCCTCGAGGCGGCGCGCCGCCGCGTGTCCATCGCGGAGGCGCGGCTCGCGCTCTCGCTCTCGCGCCCCGCCGTCCTCAGGCGCGTGGAGGCGCTCCGCGAGGTCGGCCTCGCCCACGTCGAGGGCGTCGCGGCGCACGCGGACCCGGTGGCGCGGCTCGTCGACCAGGCCCAGGCGCTCGTCGCGGAGCGGCAGTTCGACGAGGCGGCGATCGTGTTCAAGAGCCTGCTCGCCGCCGACCCGGCGGACCGGCGGGTGCGGAACCTCTTGCGGGAGGCGGAGCGCGAGCAGGTCGCGGCGCTCTACGAGGAGCTCTCGCCCGTGGCGGTCCCGGTCCTGCTCGGCGGCCCGGCGTCGCTCGACTCCCCGGCCGGCCGGCGGCTCGGCTCGATCGACCGCGAGGTCGCCGGCCGCGTCAACGGCCGCTGGGACGTCGCGTCCATCGCGCTCGCCAGCCCGCTGCGCGAGGTCGAGACCCTGAAGGCGCTCCGCAAGCTCGTCCGCCTCGGCCTGCTGGACCTGATCGAGCGCGGCTGATCCGGACCCAGAGTAATCGGAGCTGAACCGCGCTGAACCGGACCCAGAGTAATCGCGCAGCAACCCGACCCGGAGGGTCCACACCGTGCCGAAGCATGGGGGTGTCATGCGCGCCATCCCAGCCCAAATCGCCAAAAGACGCCGCGGCGACCGCGCGAAGCGACCGCGAGGCTCCGCGACGACGTCGCGATTGACACGCCGGCACGCTCGCGGCGGACTTCCACGCGAACCGCGAATCCGCGCGCGCGCGCGCGAACCGGACCCAGAGTAATCGTGCCTGAGCGAGGGCGTTCTGGAGTGCCATCGCGGTCCCCGGGGCCCGAAAGCCGCCTCAGCGACCCGTCAGACGGCCGCGAGGCGAGGCGCGCGACGCCACCCGACGGCTCCTCGGGAGCGCTCGCGGCGGACTTCCAGACGTACAAGGCGTCGGTGCTGGCTGCACCTCGGCCGACGCGTCCTCGCGCTGCGTCTCGCGGTCGAAGACCTAGGCGGGCTCAGCGCACCGAACCCCGTGCATGATGCGCAGCAGATAAGTGCCGGGTGGGAACAGCGCGTCGCGGACGCCCCGCTGCAGCGCGGCCCACGCGCTGCGGTACGCGGACAGGAACTCGACGAGCCGTGAAAGGGCCTCGACGCGCTTCCACTTGTCGCGCGCCGCGACGCGTGGCGAGAGGTTCCGCCTGCGTTCATTCGGCGCGGGGCGCTTCCAGGGCTTCTGCGCGAGCACGGCGGCCACGCCCAGAAATCCGCGCCCTGCGGACTGCCGCTCGCGGCGGGCCGTCCCCTCGAGCTCCTCGAGTGCGGACGAGACACGCTCGCGGAAGTCCTGCGCGGAGGCGAAGCCCGGCGGGACCGACAGCTCGAGGTCGACGGATTCGGGCAGATAGCCGTTCCGCCGGAAGAACTTCGCCGGCCGGTGCGCGGTCAGCGTCTCGCCGAACCGACGCGGGTCGCTCCAGAGGCCAGGCCACTCGCTGGCGCGCCGGACGAGGCCCGCAGCGACGGGGTTCGCGAGCACGTAGGCGACCTTGCTCACGACGTCTTCGTCGGAGGCGAGCGCGACCGCGCTGTAGCTCGACGGCGCCCAGAACGACTCCCAGCGGCCGAGCGAGGCGTTGACCGCGCGCGCGACGAGGGCGTCGAGGTACTGCTCGAACGCCGGCAGGCGCGCGTCGGGGTCGGTGACGACGAGGTGGAAGTGGTTCGAGAGCACGCAGAACGCGTGGACCAGCACGCGGTAGCGGCGGGCGGCGAGCGCGAGCACGTAAAGGAAGATGCCGTTCGTCGCGGCGCCCGGGCGCAACAGGAGCTGCCGCTGGGTGCATCTGCGCGTGACGAGGTAGGTCGTGCCGGCGAGGACCTGGCGGGGTGCGGTCATGCGGGGAGGTCCCGCAGCATCCGTGCCGGGGCGGGGGGCAGAGAGTTCGGGGAGTTGCCGTCGCCCGCGACGTTCGGCCGGTCCGCGGAACGACCGGGCCGTCCGAACCGAAATACTCTGGGTCCGGTTAGATCCGCTCAGATCCGCTCGGCCTTCACCGACGCGGAGACGAGCAGGTAGAGCGCGAAGAGCGCGTCCTGCTCGGCGACGCCGGCGTCGGGCTTCTGCGCGAGGCGCCCGAGGCGCAGGAACTCGCGGCCGTCGAGGCCGAGGAGCGCGGCGCGCGCCGACGAGCGCGTGTCCTCCACGGGGAGGGCGCCGAGGATGTCCATCACCGCCTGGGCCGCGGTGCGTACGGCGGCGCCGTACGTCCGCTCGCGCAGGGCGTGCTCCACCGCGGCGATGGCGGTGCCGTTCGCCGGGCAGAGGCGCGTGAAGGAGACGCCGGCGAGGACGCCGGGATCCGCCGCGGCCTCGGCCGGCTCGTCCGCGGCGTCGGAGATGCGCGACGCCAGCTCCGAGCGCCCGTCGGACAGCACCATGGGCTGCGCCGGCGCGCCCCGGTGCGGCTGCCGCGCCTTCAGCTCCTTCACCACGAGCCGGGTGATCTCGCGCAGCGCCGGCAGCAGCCCCTCGCCGCGGCTCGCGACCGTCTCGAACTCGGGCACCCCCACGCGGTTCAGCTCGCGCCGCAGCTCCGCCACCGGCAGGGCGGTCGGCAGGTCGCGCTTGTTGTACTGGACGACGAGGGGGAAGTGGCGCAGGTCGATGCCGAGCTCGGAGAGGTTCGTCTCGAGGTTCGAGATCGACTCGGCGTTCGAGTCGCGGGCGGCCTCCTGCGAGTCCGCGACGAACACGACGCCGTCCGCGCCGTTCAGGACGAGCTTGCGGGTGGCGTCGTAGAAGACCTGCCCGGGCACCGTGTAGAGCTGCAGCCGGAGGGTGAGCCCGTGCACCTGCTCGATGCGCAGGGGCAGGAAGTCGAAGAAGAGGGTGCGGTCCCCCTCGGTGGAGAGGCTGATGAGCTGCCCGCGGGAGTCCGGGCGGACGTTCGCGTGGATCTTCTGGAGCGTGGTGGTCTTCCCGGACAGGCCGGGGCCGTAATAGACGATCTTGGCGGAGATCTCCCGCGCGAGGGGGTTCACGGTGGACACGCCCGGCCATCGTAGCCCACCCGGATCGCGGGCGCGAAGACCCGGCGGCGGCGCGGCGCCGTGGTAAAGACTCGCCCCATGCCGAGCACCTCCCTCACCTTCCCGGGCCGCGCCGAGCACCGCGCCTGGCTGGAGACCCAGGCCGCGCTGCCGGAGGGCTTCCGGGTCGGCACCGCCGCGCTCGAGTTCGTGCCCGTCGAGGCCCCCCGGCCCGCCCGCATGCGCGTCACGCTCGTCGCCCTCGACGCGCCGAGCCCGTCCTTCGGGGCGACGTTCACCCGCAACGCCTTCCCCGGCGCGCCGATCGTCGTCGGGCGCCGCCGCCTCGACGCGCCCGCCCTGGGCGCGATCCTCGTGAACAACAAGGTGTCGAACGTCTGCGCGCCGGGCGGGGTGGAGGCGGCGGAGCGCCTCTGCGCCGAGGCGGCGCGCCTCCTCGGGCTCGCGCCGGGCGAGGTGCTGCCCTCCTCCACGGGCGTCATCGGCTGGCGGCTCCCGGTGGAGGAGATGATGGCGGCGCTGCCCCGCGCCGCCGGCGCGCTCCGCGGCGGCTCGGCGCTGCCCGCCGCCGAGGCGATCATGACGACCGACCTCTACCCCAAGATCCGCCGCGCCGCGGTGGGGGAGGGGAGCATCGTCGGCATCGCCAAGGGCGCCGGCATGATCGAGCCGAACCTCGCGACGATGCTCGTCTACCTCCTCACCGACCTCGACGTGCCGCGCTCGACCCTGCGCGCCGCGCTCGCCGAGGCCGTGGAGGCCTCCTTCAACTGCATCTCGGTGGACTCCGACACCAGCACGTCGGACACGGTCCTCGCCGTCTCGTCGCGCCGCAGGCCGGCGCCCGCCGGCGGCGCCTTCGCGGAGGCGCTCGCCCGCGTGTGCGGCGACCTCGCCGAGGACGTGGTGCGCAACGGCGAGGGCGTCCACCACGTCATGCGCGTGGTGGTCTCGGGGGCGCGCACCTTCGAGGAGGCGCGGGGCGTCGCCAAGGCGGTCGTGAACTCGCCGCTCCTCAAGGCCGCCGTGAACGGGAACGATCCGAACGTGGGCCGGCTCCTCTGCGCGGCGGGCAAGCACGCCGGCGCCGCCGGCATCCCCATGGACCCGGCGCGCGTCACGATGAAGGTCGGCGGCGAGGTGGTCCTCGCGGGCGGGGCGATGTCGCTCGACCCCGCCAAGGAGGCGCGCCTCGTCGCCCATCTGAGGTCGGCGGAGCTCTACGCGAGCGCCGCGCCCGCCGACGGGATGACGTTCCGGCCACCGCTCGACTACCCGCCCCACGAGCGCCGCGTCGAGATCGAGATCGACCTCGCCCTGGGGAGCGCCTCGTGCGCGGTCCTCGGCGCGGACCTCACCCACGAGTACGTGACCGAGAACGCGGACTACCGGAGCTGAGCGCCGCTGCTCGCGGACCGGGCACGGTGAACGCGAGACGAGCGCGCTCGACGCGGTGCGCCGTCCGTGAAGGGGCGGGCGTTTGTCCGACCGCGTCCGTATGGCAGAATGGCGCCCCCCTGGAGGTCGAATGAGCGAAGTCGAGCCACGTTCGAAGCCGGTGCTCCACCCGGAGTACTGCAAGGCCTGCGGTCGCTGCCTCGAGGCGTGCGCCCGCGACGCCCTCGCGCTCGGGACGGAGATCCACCCGGCGAGCGGGTTCACGCCCGTGACGCTCGAGCCGGAGCGCTGCAACGCCTGCGGCCTGTGCGTCGAGGCCTGCCCCGAGCCCTGGGGGCTCGTCTCCGCCGAGGACGCCGAGTGGCTCGCCGGCGCCGCCGCGCGCCGCGCCGACGCGCTCGCCCGCGCCCGGCCGCCCGCCGACGTCCCCGCCGCCTCGGTGCCGCTGCCCCCGGGCCTGCAGCTCGTCGCGAAGGGGGCGCACGCCGGCGCGCTCGGCGCGCTGCTCGCCGGCTGCCGCCACTTCTTCGGCTACCCCATCACGCCCTCGACCGAGGGCGCCGAGCTCATGGCGAAGCTCCTGCCGAAGCTCGGCGGCACCTTCCTGCAGGCGGCCAGCGAGGTCGCCGCGGTGAACATGATGTTCGGCTGCGGCGCCGCGGGCCGGCCGGCGATGACCTTCACCTCCTCGCCCGGCTTCAGCCTGATGCTCGAGGGCCTCTCGTACCTCATCGGCGCGCAGCTCCCCGGCGTGTTCGTGAACGTGATGCGCGCGGGGCCCGGGCTCGGCAACGTCGGGCCCGCCCAGGCGGACCTGAAGCTCGCCTGCCGCGGCCTCGGCCACGGCGACACGCACGCCATCGCGCTCGCCCCCTCGACGCCGCAGGAGATGCTCGACTTCACGATGCTCGCCTTCGAGCTCTCCTTCCGCTACCGGAACCCCGTGATCGTCCTCGCCGACGGCTACCTCGGCCAGATGACGGGCCGGGTGGTGCTCCCCGAGCGGCTCGTCCGCCCCGGCCTGCCGGGCTGGGCGGTGCCGGGCGACGCGGCCCACCGCCGGAACCTCGTCACCTCGATCCTGCTCGACCCCGCGGACTTCGAGGGGCACAACCGCGTGCTCGTCGACAAGTACGCGCGCATGACCGCCGCCGAGCAGCGGGCCGCGCCGTACCTGTGCGACGACGCCGAGGTGGTGGTGGTGGCGTGCAACACGCCCGCGCAGATCGCGAAGGGGGCGGTCCGCACGCTCCGCGGCGAGGGGATCCGCGCCGGCCTCTTCAGGCCGCAGACGGTCTGGCCCTTCCCGGTGAAGGCGCTCCTGCCCATCCTCGACCGGGCGCGCTGCCTCGTCGTCGTGGAGGCGAGCGACGGCCAGCTCGAGGACGAGCTGCGGCTCGCCCTCTCCCACGCGGGGGCGCGGCCGGTGGAGATCCGGCACGTGCGCCGCCTCGGCGGCATCCTGCCGAGCCAGCGCGAGATCGTGGAGGCCGCCCGCGCGGCGGCGGAGAAGGAGCAGGCGGCGTGAGCGTCTTCTACGATCGGTTCGAGCGGCACGACCACGCGCAGGGCCTCAAGGCCCACGCCACCCACTACTGCGCCGGCTGCGGCCACGGCCTCGTGCACCGCTACCTCGCCGAGGCCATCGAGGACCTCGGGATCCAGGAGCGGACCGTGGCGGTGGGGCCGGTCGGCTGCGCGGTCTTCCTCTACTACTACCTCGACGTCGGCAACACCTCTGCGGCCCACGGCCGCGCCTCGGCGGTGGCGCTCGGCCACAAGCTCGCGAACCCCGAGGCGGTGGTCGTCTCCTACCAGGGCGACGGCGACCTCGCCGCCATCGGCCTCCTCGAGATCATGCAGGTGGCCCAGCTCGGCGTGCCCATCGCCGTGATCTTCGTGAACAACGCGGTGTACGGCATGACCGGCGGCCAGCTCGCGCCGACCACCGTCCTCGGCCAGAAGACCACCACGACGCCCGAGGGACGCGGCCGGCTCGAGGGCGCGCCGCTCAAGATGGCCGAGATCATCGCCTCGCTCGACGGGCCGGCCTACGTGGAGCGCGTCGCGCTCTTCGACGCGAAGCAGCGCAAGCGCGCGGCGAAGGCCATCCGCAAGGCGCTCGACCTGCAGGCGCGGAACGCCGGCTTCGCGTTCATCGAGGTGCTCTCCGAGTGCCCGACGCACCTCAAGCTCACCCCGGCCCAGGCGGAGCGCTGGGTGGTGGAGCAGATGCTGCCGGTGTTCCCGCTCGGCGTGAAGAAGGACGTCCCGGGCTTCGACTGGAACGGCACCCTGCGCACGCCCGCCTTCGACCCCGCCCCGCTCCTCTCCGCCATCGGCGCCGACGCCGCGCCTCCGCCGCGCCACGCGAGCGGCTTCCCGAGGACGCGCTTCGGCGACGACGTCGGCGTGAAGGTCGCCGGCGCGGGCGGCGACGGCGCGCAGACCGCGGCGATGCTGCTCGCCAAGGCCGCCGTGAACGAGGGCTTCGACGCGACGCACATCCCGAGCTACGGGCCGGAGTCGCGGGGCGGCACCTCCTACGCCGACGTGCGGGTCGCCGAGCGCGAGGTGCTCTCGCCCGACGTGCCGCACCCCCACGTGCTCGTCGCCTTCAACGCCCCGAGCGTCGCGAAGTTCGCCCCGACGGTGGCGCCGGGCGGCGTCGTCCTCTACGACGCCTCGGTCGTGCGCGACCCGCCGGTCCTCGACGCGTCGGTGGAGGTCCTCGAGATCCCCTGCACCGAGATCGCGCGCGCGCTCGGCCAGCCCCTCGTGAAGAACATCGTCGCCCTCGGCGCCCTGGCGGGCGCGACCGGGCTGCTCCCCGAGGCGTCGCTCCTCGCGGCGATGCGCCAGGCCCTCGGCGGCAAGCGGGCCGGCTGGGAGGTGAACGAGGAGGCGTTCCGGCGCGGGGTCGCGGCGGCGCGCGCGGAGTGAGGCCGGCGCGTGCGACGCCGCCCCACCGCGGCGCCGATGGGCGCCGCATGTGGGCCTGCGCGCGCGCGGGGGTGCACGCGGAGTGTGCTAGCGTCGCGGCATGGCCCAGCGCGACCCGAGCCCGCTCCCGCCGCTTGCCACCCCGCCGGACGGCGACCGCGACCTGATCCTCTCCGGCGTCTGGGTCGCGAGGCCGCTCGTCCCGGTGGAGGCGTTCCCCGAGGCGCTCGTCCTCACCGCCGCCGACCGCCGCCTCGCGCGGAGGCTCGCGAGGGCGGCCTGCCTGTGCCGGCGCCGCATCGGCGCGCACGTCGTCGAGCTCCTGCTCGAGCGCGGCGAGGACCGCAGCGTCGGCCTGTCGCTCCGCATCCCCACCGCGGCGACGCAGTTCAAGGACCCCTACATCCTCATGGAGGCGGAGGGCGGCAACACGCGCGAGGTCGGCGTGCGGGAGGTCCAGTTCCACCTGCAGGGCCGCCTCGACGAGGCCGACGTCGCGGGCGCGGACTGGGCCGGGTTCTTCGCCGCCGCCGCCCGGAAGCTCGGGGCGCTGCGCGGCCGCAAGGCCGCCGGCGCGAGGCGCGCTCCCGCCGCCAGGGCGGCGCAGGCGAAGGGCCGGACGAGGCGGCGGGCGGCGGAGGCGCGCAAGGCCCCGGCGCGCAAGCGCGCGGCCCCGCGCCGCAAGGCCGGGCGCCCGCGGCGGAGGTGAGCGGGGCGCGCCGGAGCGGGGCTCTCCTCTCCTCCATGGACCATCGGCCGGTGCCCTGTCGGCGGGGGGCGGCGGCGGACCGCGACCTCGCGTTGCCCGCGCCCGGTCCACCGTCGGAGCGGGCGTGCGCCTGCCCGCCGGATCGCGAGCTCGGTCCGGCCGGGCGGGGTTGCCCACCGGCCGCCGGCGTTCCTGCGCCGGCGCCGCGCGGCCGCCCGGCGACGGCGCCCTCGTGTCCCTTGGACGGTGGACGCGGGACATCACCCGGCGTGAAAGTGTGCGCGCGGCGCAGGGCCGGAGGGGGCAGGCGTCGCCGGCGGCCCCCTGCTACGCTCTCGCGAGCTTCGTCACTCGCCGTGGAGGTGCGCCGTGCTCGAGACGCCGAGGTCCGTCACACGCGGCGGCCGTCACTCGCGGCGGTCCCGGCTCGCCCGGCTCCGCGGCCGCGCGCCGTCGCCGGCGCTCCTGCTCGCGCTCCTCTCGGCCGCGGTGCTCGCGTGCAGCGGCGACGAGGGGGCCTCATGCCCGGCCGGATCGCAGACGTGCGCCGGGGAGTGCACCGTCCTCGCGCGGGACCCGCTGAACTGCGGCGCCTGCGGGGTCGCCTGCGATCCGGGGACCGTCTGCTCCGCGGGGTCGTGCGCGCTGACCTGCGTGCCCTCGCAGACCGCGTGCCCGGCCCCGGGCGGCGCGGCCGCCTGCGCCGACCTCTCGCGCGATCCCGAGAGCTGCGGCGCCTGCGGGGTCGCCTGCGATCCGGGGACCGTCTGCTCCGCGGGGTCGTGCGCGCTGACCTGCGTGCCCTCGCAGACCGCGTGCCCGGCCCCGGGCGGCGCCGCCGCCTGCGCCGACCTCTCGCGCGATCCCGAGAACTGCGGCGCCTGCGGCGTCGCCTGCGCTCCCGGACAGGGCTGCGACGTCCCGGAGGGCGAGGCGGTCGCCCGCTGCCGCTGCCCCGCGGCCGAGCCCGACGCGTGCGGCGCGGGCGCCGAGGCGTTCTGCACGGACCTCGCCACCGACCCGCGCAACTGCGGGACCTGCGGCGCCTCCTGCGGCGCAGGACAGCGCTGCGGCGTCCCCGACGGCGAGGTGGCCGCCCGCTGCCTCTGCCCCACCGCCGAGCCCGACGTGTGCGGCGCCGGCGCCGAGGCGTTCTGCACCGACCTCCGGACGGACGCGCGTCACTGCGGCGAGTGCGGCGTCGCCTGCGACGCGGGGTACGTCTGCACGGACGGCGCCTGCGCCGCCGCGTCGTGCCCCGGCGCGACGCTCTGCGGCACCACCTGCACCTCCCTCCAGACCGATCCGCTGAACTGCGGCGGCTGCGGGACCGTCTGCGCGGCCGGCCCCGGCCAGGTCGCCCTCTGCGAGGGGGGCGGCTGCCGCACCGCGTGCGCGGAGGCGCGCGTGGACGTGGACGGCGACCCCGCGAACGGCTGCGAGTGCGAGCGGCTCCCCGGCGCCGACGTGCCGGACGTCGCCTTCGCCGACGGCGACTGCGACGGCGTGGACGGCGACGCGGCCGCGGCCGTGTTCGTCTCTCCCGGCGGCGACGACCTCTGGCCGGGGACGCGCGCGCTCCCGATGCGGACGCTCCAGGCGGCGATCGCCGCGGCGGCGGCGCGCCCCGTGCCCGCCCCGGTGCTCGCGGCGGCGGGCTCGTACGCGGGGCCGGTCTCGCTCGCGTCGGGCGTGAGCCTCTACGGCGGCTACGACGCCGCGAACGGCTGGACCCGCTCGGCCGCGAGCGCGACCGTGATCGCAGGCGCGTCGCCCGCGCTCGTCGCGAGCGGGATCGTGGGGCCGATCGAGGTGCAGCTCGTCGAGGTCCGCTCGCCCGCCGGCGCCGCCCCGGGCGCGAGCAGCACGGCAGTCTGGATCTCGGACGTCCTCGGGCCGGTCACGCTCCGGCGCGTGACGGCGATCGCAGGCGCCGGCGCGGCGGGGGTCGACGGGGCCGACGGCGTCGCGGGCGCCGACGGCGTCGGGGCGACGTCGGCCTGCGGCGCCTACGGCGGTGCGGGGGGCAGCGGGGCGTACGGCAACGGCACGGGATCGACCGGCCAGAGGGGCGGGCCGTCCTCGACGTACCTCGGCGGCTACGGCGGCTCGGGCGGCTGGGGCATCTTCACGAGCGGCTGCACCTCCACCGGCACCGCGGGTTCCGGCTGGAGCGGCTACGACGGCACGGTCGGGCCGACCGGCGCGAACGGCGCGGCGACCGCCGGGATCCTCGCGGGCACGGGCTACGTGCCGGGGAACGGCGGCGCGGGGCAGGCCGGCTCGCCGGGCGGCGGCGGAGGGGGCGGCGGTGGCGGCGGCGGGCGAACCAATTACTGCTTCGGCAATTACAGCTACTCGACCGGCGGGACCGGTGGCGTCGGCGGCGCGGGCGGTTGTGGCGGCAGCGCCGCCGGCGGCGGCACCGGCGGCGGCGCGAGCTTCGCCGTCGTGGCCCGGAGCTCGGCGGTCGTCATCGAGGAGAGCGAGCTCGGGACGGGGGCGGGCGGCGCCGGCGGTGCGGGCGGCGACGGCGCCGCCGGCGGCGCGGGCTCGGCGGGGGTCGCCGGAAACGCCGGCAGCTCGAGCTCCGCGGGGTTCGGCGGCGCCGGCGGCGCGGGCGCTTCCGGCACCGCGAGCGGCGCCGGGGCAGGCGGCGCGGGCGGCCCGTCCGTCTGCGTCGCGCGCGTGGGCGGCGGCCTCTCGCTGGCCTCCGTCGGTTGCGTGCCCGGCGCGGGCGGCGCCGGGGGCGCGGGCGGCGCGCACCCGGGAGGCGGGAACGCGCCCTCCGGCTCGGCGGGCGCGTCGGGGGTGACGAGGGACTACTGAGCCGCGCGGGCGGCGCGCCCGAGGCGCCCGAGGAGCAGCCCGGGGAGCGCGCCGCTCGAGCGCCTCAGCGGGCGCGCAGGATCACCTTGAGCGCCCGCTCCTTCGCGGCGTTCCCGAAGACGTCGTACGCCTTCACGAGCTCGTCGAGCGCGAACCGGTGGGTGATGAGCTTCTTCGGCTCGAGCCGCCCCGCGACGACGTTCTTGAGGAGCATCGGCGTCGTGTTCGTGTCGACGAGCCCGGTCGTGATGGTGACGTTGTGGATCCAGAGCTTCTCGAGCTTCAGCGAGACGGGCTTCCCGTGCACGCCGACGTTCGCCACGTGCCCGCCCGCCGCCACGACGTCCTGGCAGACGTCGAAGGTCGCGGGGATGCCCACCGCCTCGATCGCCACGTCGACGCCCCTGCCGCCGGTGAGCGCCATCACCTTCTCGACCGCCTTGCCGTCGCCGCTGTTCACGACCTTCGTCGCCCCGAGCTTCTTCGCGACCTCGAGCCGGTTGTCGTCGAGGTCGACCATGACGAGCTCCGCCGGCGAGTAGAACTGCGCGGTGAGGAGCGCCGCGAGCCCGACCGGTCCGCCGCCGACGATCGCCACGGTGTCTCCCGGCTTCACCTTGCCGTTCAGCACGCCGACCTCGAACCCCGTCGGGAGGATGTCGCTCAGCATGACGAGCGCCTCCTCGTCGACGCCCGGCGGGACGCGGTACAGGCTCGTGTCCGCGTGCGGGATGCGGACGTACTCCGCCTGCGTGCCGTCGATGCGGTGGCCGAGGATCCAGCCGCCCTTCTCGCAGTGGGAGTACATGCCGCGCTTGCACGCGTCGCACTTCCCGTCGGAGGTGATGCACGAGATGAGGACGTGGTCTCCCTTCCTGAACGACGAGACGCCCGCGCCGACCTCGTGGACGACGCCCACGCCCTCGTGGCCGAGGATCCGGCCGTCGGTGACGGCGGGGACGTCGCCCTTCAGGATGTGGAGGTCCGTCCCGCAGATCGTGGTGGCGGTGACCTTCACGATCGCGTCGGACGGCTCCTCGAGCTTGGGCTGCGGCTTCTCCTCCCACGCCTTCTTCCCGGGGCCGTGATAGACGAGCGCCTTCATCGGAGGTCTCCTTTCGCCCGACGCGCGCGGGCGCCCGTCATCTAGGCGCGCGCGGCGGGGCGCGCCCGGCGCCGGCGGGTCCTCGACCCTTCTTCACGATGCGTGCATGCGTCCGGGCGCGCGTGGCCGGCGCGCCCGTCGACGCGGCGGCCGGCCCGCTCACCGCCCGAGATCGCTCGGGAGGTCGCCGGCGCTCCTGCGCCTGCCCTCCTCCTCGGCCTCGCGCAGCTCGTCGGGCCGCTCGTCGAGCTCCTTCGCTGCGCGCTCGGCCTCCTCCTCGACGTGGCCCTTCCGCAGGTGCTCCTCGACGCCCTTGCGGTACTCCCGGTCCGCCGTGCGGTTCCCCTCGCCCTCGTTGCCGCCCTTCCCGCCCTGCTCCGCCATGCGCGCCTCCTTCCAGGTCCGATCCGAAGGGTGGCGCGCGGCCGCTCGCGAGGCTCGCCTGCGCGCCGCCTCCGCGTGGGCACGGGCGGGCGGCTCACGGCCAGAGCGTGGGGGCTGGTCGGCCCTTCCACCTCTCCCCCCGCGTCAGCGGGGGGAGAGGTAGGGAGAGGGGGACGCCTCGACCGCCTGCCGCTACGGCGTGAACGGCGACGTGAGCGTCGTCGCGTGCGAGAAGACCTGCGTCGCGCGGAGCGGAGCGACGTCGAACCGCTCGTCGGCGACGAGGATCGCGGTGATCTCGGCGAAGTAGGTCTTGCCGCCGGCGAGGACGCCCGCGGGGACCGCGACCGAGGTGCCGGTCCCGGCGACGTGGAGCGCCGCCACGGGGACCGCGGTCGTCGCGGTGCCCTGCGCGACGAGCTCGAGGATCCGGACCTCGTAGCGCGTCGGCGCGCCGATCGCCGGGGCCGACCAGGAGATCGCCGGGGTGGCGGTGACGCCCGTCAGCGTGCTCGCCCCGAGCGCGGCCTGGCCCGCGACGAGCGGCGCCTGCACCGGGCCCACCGCGGGGACGATGGGCGTGGCCGGCGCGGGCGTCATCCGGTCGCGGCGGCCCACCGAGGCGAGGACGTCGAGCGGCGTGGTCGCGCCGGGCGCCGTGTAGGGCACGGTCGCGGCGAACTCGGCGCGCCGCCACTCGGAGGCGAGCGCCACGTCGAGGAAGCGGCCGTAGGTGATGGGCGCGAGCGAGATGGGCGCGAGGGCCTCCGCGCCGCCGTGCGCGCGCACCATGCGGAAGAGCTGCGGCGTGCCGTACGCCGCGACCGGCGCCGCGGGGAGCGAGGCGTAGGGCGCCGTCTCGACGAGGAGCCGGTGCGGGTTCGGGACGGGCGTGGCCGCGGGGCCGAGCGCGGGCAGGAGGGCCTCGAACTGCTCGGGCTCCCAGCTCACGGTCACCGTGCCGCTGTCGGTCATCGGGGCGAGGGCGCCAAGGACGGTGGCGGGCTGCCCGCTCGCCAGCGGGTAGCCGGAGGCCGAGGCGGACACGGTCGCGCGCTGGTAGGCGTAGGCGGTGACGCCGTCCGTGGCGGTGCCGGTGGAGAGCTGGTGGAGGTGCAGGACGTCCGTGCCGGCGAGGAGGGCGAGGGCGCGCCCGGCGGAGCCCGCCGACCAGTCCTCGATCGCGCCGCCGACGGTCTGCCCGGTCAGCACGTCGGCGCCGGCGACGGGGACGTCGAACACGTCCACGTCGAACGCGGTCGCCTCGACCTCGTCCTCGGCGAGCCAGGCGGTGAGGCCGGTGAGGTCGAAGGTCACGTTCGTCCCGGCGCCCGCGAGGGAAAGCCCGTTGCGCCCGAGGACGTCGTAGCCGAGGTCCACGTCGGACGACGACGTCTCGATCACGTGGGTGACGCCGCGGCCGTCGCGGAGCACGAGGCGGTAGGGGCCGGCCGGGACGTTCAGGATCGAGTAGGCGCCGCTCGCCGAGAGGGTGCCCGCGATCTCGGCCCAGGTGCCGCCCGCGGCCGGGCGAGCCCAGACCTGCGCCGTGCCGCCGAGCACGTCGTCGGGGACCACGTCCTCCTTGCACGGGGCGGCCGCGCTGCACGTCCCGCCGGTCGTCCAGTGGCCCTCGAGGCGCATCCCGCTCACCGTCCGGACGGAGACGCAGGCGCCGGACTGGCAGAGCGAGGAGGCGCCGCAGGAGGTGCCGTCGGCGAGCGGCGTCGACGCCCTCGACGCAGACCGAGGCGCCCGTGGCGCAGGAGGTGGCGCCGGCGAGGCACGAGCCAGGGTTCTGGCAGGCGGCGCCCGTGACGCAGGCGACGCAGGCGCCGCCGTTGCAGACCTGGTCCGTGCCGCAGGAGGTGCCGTTCGGCTCCGGCGTGGCGGAGTCGGTGCAGACCGAGGTTCCGGTCGCGCAGGAGGTCGTGCCGGTGCGGCAGGGATCGGGGTTCGTGGCGCAGGCGGCGCCGGCGGTGCACGCGACGCAGCTCCCGGCGTTGCAGACCTGGTCCGTGCCGCAGGTAGTGCCGTTCGCGATGGGCGTCGCCGTGTCGACGCAGGCCTCCGTGCCGGTCGAGCAGGACGTCGTCCCGGCGACGCAGGGGTCCGGGTTCGAGGTGCAGGCGAGGCCCGACGTGCAGGCGACGCACGCGCCCGCGTTGCAGACCTGGTTCGTCCCGCAGACCGTCCCGCTCGCGGTCGTGGGCGGTCCCGTTCACGCAGGTCTGGGCTGCCGGTCGCGCAGGAGGTCGTGCCGGCGAGGCAGGGGTCGGGGTTCGTGCTGCACGCCGCGTCCGCCACGCAGCGCGCTGCAGGCGCCGCCGTTGCAGACGAGGTTCGTGCCGCAGGACGTGCCGTTCGGCTCGGGCGCCGCGGCGTTGTCGAGGCAGGTCGGGCTGCCGGTGCTGCACGAGGTGGTGCCGCCGAGGCACGGATTCGGGGTTGGTCGTGCAGGCCGCCCCCGCCGTGCAGGAGACGCACGTCGCCGACGTCGAGCAGACCAGGTTCGTCCCGCAGCTCGTGCCGGCCGGCTTGGCGGCGGCGTTCACGCAGGTCTGCGGCCCCCGTCGCGCAGGAGGTCGTGCCCGGTGGCAGAGCGTGTCCGGGTTCGTGGAGCAGGCGATCCCCGCGATGCAGCGAGGTGCACGTGCCGCCCTGCAGACGAGATTCGTACCGCAGAGCGTGCCGTTCGGCTCCGGGGCCGCCGCGTTGTCCACGCAGGTCTGCGTCGCCGGTGCTGCAAGAGGTCACGCCGGTGAGGCACGGATCGGGGTTCGGTGCTGCAGGCGAGCCCCGCGCGGTGCAGGCGGAGCACGTGCCTGCGTTGCAGACCTGAGGTCGGGTCCCGCAGGTCGTCCCGTTCGCGATCGCGGTGCCGCGAGTCGACGCAGACCGACGTGCCGGTCGAGCAGGACGTGGTGCCGGCCACGCACGGGTTCGGGTTCCCGGTGCAGGAGACCCCCGCGACGCAGGTGCCGCAGACGCCGCCGTTGCAGACCTGGCTCGCGCCGCAGACGGTGCCGTTCGGCTCGGGCGCGAGCGGGTCGTCCACGCACGTCTGGCGTGCCGGTGGTGCACGACGTGGTGCCCGCGAGGCAGACGTCCGCGTTCGTGGCGCAGGCACGCCCGCCGTGCACGGCGACGCAGGCCGCCGCCGTCGAGCAGACGAGGTTCGTGCCGCAGGTCGTGCCGGCGGGCTTCGCCGCGCCGTCGACGCACGTCTGCGTGCCCGTGGCGCACGACGTCGACGCCGAAGGCGCACGCGGAGTTCGGGTTCGTCGCGCACGCGAGGCCGGCCGTGCACGAGGTGCACGCGCCGGCGTTGCAGACGAGGTTCGTCCCGCAGCTCGTGCCGTTCGCCCGGTCGGCGCCGTCGACGCACGCGGAGGTGCCCGTCGCGCACGACGTGACGCCGAGGTTGCAGAGCGGGTCCGGGTTGGTGGCGCAGGCGAGGCCGGCCGTGCACGAGGTGCACGCGCCGGCGCTGCAGACGAGGTTCGTCCCGCAGCTCGTGCCGTTCGCCTCTGTCGGCGCCGTCGAGGCACAGCCGCGGTGCCCGTCGCGCACGACGTGATCCCCTGGTTGCAGAGCGGGTCCGGGTTGGTCGTGCAGGCGACCCCGGCCGTGCACGAGGTGCACGTCGCCCGCGTTGCAGACGAGGTTCGTCCCGCAGCTCGTGCCGTCGGTCTTCGCCGCGGCGTCCACGCAGGTCTGGGTGCCGGTGGCGCAGGAGGTCGTGCCCTGGTGGCAGAGCGGGTCCGGGTTGGTCGTGCAGGCGAGTCCCGCGGTGCACGACGCGCACGAGCCCGCGTTGCAGACCTGGTTCGCGCCGCAGGCGGTCCCGTTCGGCTCCGGCGCGAGCGCGTTGTCCACGCAGACCGACGTGCCGGTCGCGCACGAGGTGACGCCCCCGAGGCACGGGTCCGGGTTCGTCGGCGCAGGCGAGCCCGGCCGTGCAGCCGACGCACGCGCCCCGCTGCACACCTGGTTCGTGCCGCAGGCGGTGCCGTTCGGCTCCGGAGTGGTGGAGTCGTTCGCGCAGGTCTGCGTGCCGGTGGTGCAGGAGGTGATGCCGGCGAGGCACGGGTCGGTGTTCGTGTCGCAGGCGAGCCCGGCGTTGCAGACGCTGCACACGCCGTCGTTGCAGACCGAGCCCGCGCCGCAGATCGTCCCGTTCGGCTCGTGGGCGAGGGGGTCGTCCACGCAGACGGACGCGCCGGTGGAGCACGAGGTCACGCCGCCGAGGCACGGGTCCGGGTTCGTGGCGCAGGCGACGCCGGCGGTGCACGAGACGCACGCGCCGCCGTTGCACACCAGGTTCGTGCCGCAGATGGTCCCGTCCGCCTCGTGGACGACGGGGTTGTCCACGCAGACCGACGTGCCGGTCGCGCACGAGGTGACGCCGCCCAGGCACGGGTCGGCGTTCGTGTCGCAGGCGAGCCCCGCCGTGCACGACGTGCAGGCCCCGCCGCTGCACACCTGGTTCGTGCCGCAGGCGGTCCCGTCCGCCTCGTGCGCGAGCGGGTCGTCCACGCACACCGACGCGCCGGTCGAGCACGAGGTCTTGCCGCCGAGGCACGGATCCGGGTTGGTCGCGCACGCGAGGCCGGCGGTGCACGACGAGCACGCGCCGGCGCTGCAGACGAGGTTCGTCCCGCAGCTCGTGCCGTTCGCCCGGTCGGCGCCGTCCACGCAGACAGAGGTGCCCGTCGCGCACGACGTGACGCCGAGGTTGCACGCCGTGTCGGGGTTGGTGTCGCAGGAGAGGCCTGCGATGCAGGAGGAGCAGGCGCCGGCGCTGCACACGAGGTTCGTCCCGCAGCTCGTCCCGTTCGGCCGGTCGGCCCCGTCCACGCAGGCGGAGGTGCCCGTCGCGCACGACGTGACGCCGAGGTTGCACGCCGTGTCGGGGTTGGTCGTCGCAGGAGAGGCCCGCGATGCAGGAGGAGCAGGCGCCGGCGCTGCACACCATGTCCGCGCCGCAGGTCGTGCCGTTCGGCCGGTCGGCGCCGTCCACGCAGACCGACGTGCCGGTCGCGCAGGAGGTGACGCCCAGGTTGCAGAGGGTGTCCGGGTTGGTCGAGCAGGACTGGCCGGCGGTGCAGGAGGAGCAGGTGCCGGCGTTGCACACCATGTTCGTGCCGCAGGTCGTGCCGTTCGCCTTGGCGGTGGAGTCCACGCAGACGGAGGCGCCGGTCGCGCACGAGGTGACGCCGTCGTGGCAGAGCGCGTCCGGGTTGGTCGCGCAGGACTCGCCGGCGGTGCAGGAGGAGCAGGTGCCCGCGTTGCACACGAGGTTCGTCCCGCAGATCGTGCCGTTCGGGATGGCCGTCGTGGTGTTCTCGCAGGTCTCCCCGCCGGTGGCGCAGGAGGTGACGCCCGTCACGCACTTGTTCGAGTTGGTGGTGCAGGCGAGGCTCGCCGTGCACGCGACGCACGCGCCGGTGCCGTTGCAGACCTCGTCCACGGCCGCGACGACGTCGCAGGCCGTGCCGGGCGCGATCGGCGTCGCCGTGTCCACGCACTGCTGCGTGCCCGTCGTGCAGCTCGTCACGCCCGCGACGCACCGGTTCGGGTTCGAGGCGCAGGCGAGCCCCGCCGTGCAGGCGTTGCAGGTGCCGCCGTTGCAGACCTCGGGGACGGACGGGTTCACGTCGCAGGTCGTGCCGTTCGGCTTCACGGTCGCGGTGTCGACGCACGTCCGACGTTCCGGTGGTGCACGAGGTGGTCGCCGTCGACGCATGGGTTCGGGTTGCGTGGCGCAGGCGGTTCCCGGCGGTGCACGCGTCGCAGACGCCGTTGAAGCAGACCTCGGGACCGACGTGTTGTCGTCGCAGGTCGTGCCGTTCGGGATCGGGCGTCGGCGGTGTTCTCGCACGTCCGCCGCGCCGGTCGCGCACGAGGTGACGCCGGTGACGCACTCGTTGACGTTGTCGATGCAGACGAGGCCCGACGTGCAGAAGCGATGCACGTGCCCGTCCCGTTGCAGACCTGTTGACGCCGCAGATCGTGCCGGCGGCGATCGAGGTCGAGGTGTCCACGCAGGTCTCGACGCCCGTCGCGCAGGAGGTCGTGCCCGCCACGCAGTTGTTCGGGTTGGTCGAGCAGGCGTTCCCGGCGGTGCACGCGTTGCACACGCCGTTGAAGCAGACCTCCGGGCACGGAGAGGTTCACGTCGCAGGTCGTGCCGTTCGCGATCGGCGTCGTCGTGTCGACGCACACCTCCTGCCCCGTCGTGCAGCTCGTCACCCCCGCGACGCACGTGTTCGGGTTGGTCGAGCAGGCGTTCCCGGCGGTGCACGCGTTGCAGACGCCGTTGAAGCAGACCTCCGGGACCGAAGGGTTCACGTCGCAGACGAGGCCGGTCCGGATGGGCGTCGCCGTGTTCTCGCAGGTCTCTCCGCCGGTGGCGCAGGAGGTGACGCCGGCGACGCACACGTTCGAGTTGGTCGAGCAGGCGAGCCCCGCCGTGCAGGCGATGCAGGTGCCGGTGCCGTTGCAGACCTCGTCCACGAGCGGGTTCAGGTTGCAGGCCGTGCCGGCCGCGATGGGCGTCGCCGTGTCGACGCAGGTCTCGAAGCCCGTCGTGCAGGACGTCGTGCCCGCGACGCACGGGTTCGGGTTCGTGGCGCAGGTCTTCCCCGCGTAGCAGACGTTGCAGGTGCCGTTGCCGCACACCTCGGGCTGCGCCGGGTCGACGTCGCAGGTGACCCCGTTCTTGTCCAGGTCCGCCGCGCCGGTGTCGGTGCAGATCTCGAAGCCCGTGTCGCAGGTGTAGCTGCCGACGTGGCAGAAGTTCGCGGCGGGCGCGCACGCCTCGTCGATCCGGCACACGTTGCACACGCCGTCGCCGCAGACCTCGTTCACCCCGGCGACGAGATCGCAGGAGAGCCCGTTCGGCACGTTCCCGTTGTCCACGCACAGGGGAAGCCCCGTGTCGCACGTGATCGCGGCCGTGTGGCATTGATTCGAGGACGGGCACGGCTCGCCCAGGTTGCAGATCTCGAAGTGCCAGTTGGCGGTGACCTGGCCGCCGGTGCCGCAGTTGATGGCGTACTCGCCGAGGAGCTTCTCCGGGGTGATGAGCGGCGTCCCGACGTACCCGCGCGCGCACTCGAGGTAGTTGATGCCCGTCGTGTCGAAGCTCACGTACGCGAGCGGCGGGCCGGGTGGCGAGCAGGTGAGGTCCCAGTGGCCGTCCACGGCCCAGCGGAAGCGGTCCGGGTTCCCGAGCACCTCGGCGACGTTCGGGGCGAGCGACATCGTCGGCGCGTTCGGCGCTGCACGTCGCGCCGCCCGCGGCGAGCGGCGACTGCGCGGTGAGCTCCCCGGACTGGAGGTACCAGCCCGTCGTCGCGTCGCCGGAGTGGAAGTTGATGGCCGACTTGCCGTCCGCCTTGACGGGGAAGCCCCCCGCCGTGGACTCGACGTGGAAGATGCCGATGAGGTCGCGGCCGGTCGGCAGGCCGACGACGGCCCAGTCGCCGAGCGTGGTGGTGGTGACGGTGAGCGTGCCCGCGGTGGCGTCGCGGGTGACGCCCTGCTGGCGGACCCAGAAGCCGCTGCTGGCGTCCTGCGGCACGACGTGCGTTGCGAGGGACAGGTCCGCGAGCGACGTGCTGGAGACGGGCGTGAAGACGAGCGCGACCGGCGCGGCGAAGACGGTGCCGGCGGGGGCGACGATCCGGTAGGCGTTCCCGACGGCCGAGGGCGCCGTGTTGGTGATGACCTCGATCGTCACGTCCACGTCGGCGGGGAGGGCGCCGGCGGGGATCGAGACCGTGAGCACCCCGTCGCCCGAGGTGACGTAGCCGCCGCCCGAGCCGATGAGCTTCGCGCTGCTCACGCCGAGCCGGGTCCCCGGCGCCACCGGGACGGGCGGGCCGGCGGGCGTGGGCGTGGGGGACGAGCCTCCGCCGCATCCGAGCGCCATGGCGAGGAGGAGCGCACACGTCGCCACCTTCGAGCCGGTGTCGGTCCGCGGGTGTCCCATGAAGGCGGGACGCTAGCACGGCAGGGAGGGATGCGTCACCGCGCCGGACGAGCGTGGAAGCGCCCGTTCTAACGGTGAATGTGGCGATCGGCCGCATGCCCGTACAGCGGCCCTTCGCCCGCCGGCGCCGGGCCACGGCCGATCCGCGGCGCGGCGTCCGGGTGGCGGCCCACGGAGCCGGACGGCGCCCGGCGAGCGATCCGAAATATCCAGCGGATTCGCAGCCGAGAGCGCGGCATCGTCGCTGCAAGACCGTGCGGCGAGCGCTTCGAAGCGACCAGGGAGACGCGATGAGGGTGAGCGAAGGCAAGGCACGGCGAGCGAGCGAGCGTCCGCCTGGCGCTCCGGGCTTCCGCGGGCTGCTCCGGAAGGCGGGCGAGGGCCGACCTCAGGTGGGGGGTGCTCGGCGGGGAGCGGGAACGACGCTCGCCGCTCGCCGCGCCGAGGCGGAGCGGGAAGACCAGGGCCGCGCGGAGCGGCGGGACGGCTTTCCGGAGGAGCAGCGCGCCGCCCCGGCGGCGCCGCGGCAGCCGCCCCCCGCGGCGGGCCCGGCGGCGCCTCCGGCAGCGCTCCGCGCGCTCGCCCGCGCGCTGCCCCTCGCGATCGACGGCTCCCGCCTCCGCGACGGCGCGACGCTCGCGCTCGCGCTCGGGCGCTCGCTGGGGATCGAGCTGCGGCTCGCGCCGGGCGGGCTCGAGCTGGTGCTCCGCGCCGATCGCCGCCTCGCCGGCGCCTGCGCCGAGGGGCTGCCCGGGCTGGTCGCCGCGCTCGGCCGCCGGGGCATCGCGGTCGCGCGCGCCGGGATACGACCGCGGAGCGGCGCGCCCGGCGGCGCGCGCGTTGACCTTCCCCCGCCCCTCCGCTAGAACCGGTCGCCGGTACGGCACCGTCGCCAAGTGGTAAGGCAAAGGTCTGCAAAACCTTCATTCCCCGGTTCGAATCCGGGCGGTGCCTAAAGTCTCTCCCCCCGGCGCGGGGCGCTCGCGAGCGGCCCGCCAGGACGTGGGGCACGGCTCACGCCGGCTGCGTCCCCGCGGTCCGCCCGGCGCCGGCCATCGCTCCGGTGCGCCGGCCATCGCGCGACGCCCCGCCCGGCGGCGCTGGCGGGGGCGCCGGCCTCCGTCGAGACGCCGCCGTCCATTGAGACCCGCTCGCACTCGCGGTGCACCGCCGGGCTGCGCGCCGCCCACTGAGACCTGCTCGCACTCCACGTGCACCCAGGCTTTTCGGCCGTTTCGCACCGGCGCGGCCTGGAGCCCGGGCGTTCGCGAAGATCGTGCGCCGCCCGGCGCGCCACGGACCCGCTCCCGCCGGGAGGCTTCGCGCATTCTTTCCACTTCGCGTAACATTCCGCGCCGTGCCCACCCGAGTGCTCGTGGTCGAGGACGACGTCGATCTCCGCGAGATCCTCCTGATCGCGCTCGCGGAGGAGGGCTACGCGGTCACCGGCGCCGAGAACGGGCTCGAGGCGCTCGTCTCGCTCGCCTTCGGCGTGCGCCCCGACGCGGTGCTCCTGAACCTCCACATGCCCGTGCTCTCCGGCGCCGAGCTGGTCGACGCCGTCCGCGAGGACCCGACGCTCGCGCCGCTGCCGGTGATCCTGATGACGGGCGCCCCGGTGCCGCCCGACGTCACCCGGACGGTCGACGCGGTGCTCGTGAAGCCGTTCGAGATCGAGACGCTCACCTGCGCCATCGACGACCTCGTCGAGCGCGGGGCGACGCCGCCCGGGAACCCGACGCCGCCGCCCTGCGCCGCGGGGTTGTGAAGGCGCCGCGCGCCCGTTAGTCGAGAGCGCGTGGCCTCCGAGGTGTGCCAGTACTGCGGCGTGGACCTGGACGAGACGCCGCCGGGACACGAGGTGGGGTGGCTCTACGGCGTGGAGTGCAGCCGCTGCCCGCCGGACGCGCGGCGCTCGCAGGTGCTCGCCCGGCGCGAGCGGGTGGCGGAGCTGTCGTGCCCCACCTGCGGCGCGCGGCTCGCCCCGGCGGAGGGGCACCCCGACGTCCTCGTCGTGAAGGAGATGACGTACGAGGTCTGCGCCGCCTGCGGCGAGCGCTGCGGCGTGGCCTCCGTCCGCAAGCTGCGCGACGTGGGCGACGCCACCATGTGAGGGCGCGCGGTCAGAGCCAGCCGCGCTCGCGGTACCAGCGGGCCGCCCGCGCGATGGACGCCGCGAGCGGCGTGCCCGCCTCGAAGCCGAGCCGCTCGCGCGCCCTCGACGGATCGCACACCCAGCCCTCGGCGAGGACCTGCGCCGCGAGCTTCCGGCTCAGCGGGAGACGCCGTCCGGTCGCGCCGCCCGCGAGGTCGGCGAGGGCGGCGAGGGCGCGCAGGAGCGGCGCGG
Source organism: uncultured delta proteobacterium (assembly GCA_963737085.1). Taxonomy (GTDB): domain Bacteria; phylum Myxococcota; class Myxococcia; order Myxococcales; family Anaeromyxobacteraceae; genus Anaeromyxobacter. The sequence continues at coordinate 413,975 of CAVTRR010000006.1, read as the reverse complement.
GCACCGGGACGCGCCGCGGTCGGACGCCGAGGGCGCGCGCCGCCTCGCGCATGAGCCCCTCCGCCGTCGTCGTCTCCGGCGAGGCGAGGAAGAAGGTCTCGCCGCGCGCCTCCGGCCGGTCGGCCAGGAGGAGGAAGCCGCGGGCGCAGTCGTCCACGTCGATCCAGGAGAGCGGCCGGTCGCCGAAGGAGAGGGCGAGGCCGGCCCGCGCGATCCGGAAGAAGAGGAGGTTCTCGCGGTCGCCGGGCCCCATGATGCGCGGGGCCCGCGCGACGGCGACCGGCAGCCGATCGCGGAAGGAGTGGGCGATCCGCTCGGCCTCGGCCTTGGACGCGCCGTAGGGCTCCACCGGCGCGAGCGGCTCGTCCTCCCGGCGCGGCCGCCGCGACGGGCCGGCGGCGGCCAGCGAGCCGGCCAGCACGAAGCGCGCGAGGCGCGGCGCGCGCGCGAGGCACGCCTCGAGGAGGAGCCGCGTCGAGCCGGCGTTCACGCGCAGGAACTCGGCGGGGTCGCTCCCGCGACGCACGCCGGCGAGGTGGAAGACGAGGTCGCAGCCGGCGACCGCCTCGCGCACCGCCGCCGGATTGGTCGCGTCTCCCCGGAGCTCCTCGACGCCCGCAGGCCACGGCGACGCCGGGGCCGCGCGCACGAGCGCCCGGACCTGGTCGCCGCGCGCGCGCAGCGCGCGCACGAGTGCGCCCCCGAGGAAGCCGCCGGCGCCGGTGACGAGCGCGCGCATCGGGCGCGACCGAACCACGCGCCGGCCGGGCGGTCAACGCCTCGCGCGGCGCCCGCCCGGCGGCACGGCGCGCGGGCGCTCGCCGGTTGTCCGGCCCGGGCGGGCGTCACTACCGTTCACCTGGCGACCTGGACGGGAACCCACCCGGCGGGCGCGAGGGGGAGAGACGCATGCAAATCGGGAAAGCTCTCGTCGTGGCGATCGCGATCCTTGGCCTTTCGGCCTCGACGGCGTTCGCCCAGGACTACGTGACGGTGGAGCGGCGCGGCTCGCCGGCCGGCACCGTGCTGCGCAACACCATCGCCGGCGGCCTGGTCGGCTCGGCCGTCTCCGGCGGCATCATCCTCTACGAGATGGGGGTCAACGACAACGAGGACTACAACTGGGAGCGGACGCTCGCGTGGGGCGCCGCCATCGGCCTCGGGGCCGGCCTGATCTGGGGCATCGTGGACGCCACCTCGGGGCCGAGCTACGGCAGGATCTCGCGGTCGCCGGTGCACGACGGGCAGTCGATGTCGCTCGACGTTCGCCGCCGCGATCAGAGCGCGCGGGAGATCTTCCCGGTCTTCCAGGGCCGCTTCTGACGGCTCGGCCGTTGAGCGCGGGCCGGCGCCTGCCGCCCGGCGCCGGCGCGGCCCGGCTCGCGCGGCTCGCTCCGGCCGGCGGCGCCGCTAGGCGGCGGCCGGCCGCCCGGTCGGCCCGCGTCCGTCCCGCGGAGCGACCCTCGCGGCCAGCGGACGCCGCGGCTATCCTGCCTGCGTGAAGGTCGCCCGCTCCGTCTGCCCCTACGACTGCCCCGACGCCTGCGGCCTCCTCGTCGAGGTCGAGGACGGCCGCGCGGTCCGCGTCCGCGGCGATCCCGAGCACCCGTACAGCCGCGGCACGCTCTGCCCCAAGATGAACGGGTACGACCGGACGGTCCACTCGCCCGACCGGCTGCTGCACCCGCTCGTCCGCACCGGCCCGAAGGGCGAGGGGCGCTTCCGGCGGGCGAGCTGGGACGAGGCGATCGCGCTCGTCGCGGGGCGCTGGAAGGAGATCCTGGCGCGCGACGGCGGCGAGGCGATCCTGCCGTACTCGTACGCGGGCTCGATGGGGCTCGTGCAGCGGAACGCCGGCATGCCCTTCTTCCACCGGCTCGGCGCGTCGCGGCTCGCGCGGACCATCTGCACCCCGGCGCAGGGCGAGGGGTGGCGGGCGGTCATGGGCGAGACGCCCGGCCCGAGCCCGGACGACGCCGTGGACTCGGACCTCGTGGTCCTGTGGGGCATCAACGCCGTCGCGACGAACCTCCACTTCGTCCAGCGCGTGAAGGAGGCGCGGCGCCGCGGCGCGCGGGTGCTGCTCCTCGAGACGTACGCCAACGACACCGCGGCGGTGGCGGACGAGACGATCCTCGTCCGCCCGGGCTCGGACGGCGCGCTCGCGCTCGGCCTCGTCCACGTCCTCGCGCGCGAGGGGCTCGCCGACGAGGCCTTCCTCGCGGCGGAGACGGTGGGCTGGCCCGAGCTGCGCGCCCGCTGCCTCGCCGAGAGCGCGCCCGCGGCGGTGAGCGCCGCCACCGGCCTCGAGCCCGCGCGGATCGAGGCCCTCGCCCGCGCCCTCGCCGCCGCGCGGGCGCCGTTCATCCGGATCGGCGGCGGGCCGTCCCGTCACGCCAACGGCGCCATGACGGTGCGGAGCATCGTCGCCCTGGCCGCGGTGCTCGGCGCCTTCGGCCGCAAGGGCGGCGGCTGCTTCGCCTCGACGCACTCGTCGCAGGCCTTCGACCTCTCGCCGCTCGTGCGCGAGGACCTGCTCCCGCGTCCGACGCGCACCGTGAACATGAACCAGCTCGGCCGCGCGCTCGGCGAGCTCTCGGACCCGCCGGTCCGCGCCATGTACGTCTGGTGCTCGAACCCGGCGGCGGTGGCGCCGGACCAGAACGCGGTGCTGCGCGGGCTCGCGCGCGAGGACCTGTTCCTCGCCGTGCACGAGCGGTTCATGACGGACACGGCGCGCTTCGCCGACGTGGTGCTCCCCGCCACGACGTCGCTCGAGCACGCCGACCTCTACCGCTCGTACGGCCAGTACGCCGTGCAGCGCGTGCGCCCCGCCCTCCCGCCGCTCGGAGAGGCGCTCCCGAACTGGGAGGTCTTCCGCCGCCTCGCCGCGGCGATGGGGTTCGACGAGCCGCTGTTCCGGCTCTCCGCGGACGAGGTGATCGACCTGCTCCTCGCCCGCCCCTCGCCCTGGCGCGGGCCGGACTTCGCCGCGCGCCTCGCGGAGGGCGGGGCGGTCGTGCTCTCTCCGCCCCCCGGCCGGCGCTGGGCGACCCCGTCCGGCCGGATCGAGCTCGTGAACCCGGCGGAGCCGGAGCCCGTGCCGCGCCACCTGCCGGCGTACGCGGACGCCGGCGGGCCCCCGCTCCGGCTCGTCACCGCGCCGGCGCTCCACACCCTCAACTCCACGTTCATGGAGCGCCCCGACCTGCGCGCGCGGAGCGGCGGCATGGCGCTGAAGCTCTCGCCCGGCGAGGCGCGCGCGCGGGGCGTCGCGGACGGGCAGCGGGTGGTGGCGTTCAACGAGCTCGGCGAGGCGACGTTCCTCCTGCGCGTCACCGACCGCGTGCCGGACGGGGTCGCGGTGGCCGAGGGCGTCTTCTGGCTCGCCCACGCCCCGGGCGACCGCAACGTGAACGCGCTCACCTCGCAGCGGCTCACGGACCGCGGAGCGGGCTCCACGTTCTACGACAACCGCGTGGACGTGCGCGCCGGGTGAGCGGCGCCGGTGTGCGCCGGTCGAGGCGAAGCCGTCCGGCCCGCCCCGGCGCCACGGCCCTCCGCGCGGCCTGCGGCGGAATTGTAGGAGGATCCCGGCACGCGGCGTAGCATCGGCGCCGTCTCACGCGTGTAGCGGCGCATGCCCATCCGCAGGGTCGTCCTCGTCGCCGCGGCGGCCGCCGCGGTCCTCGCCACAGTCCGCTGGTGGCCTGCGTCGCGCACGCCCGACGCGGCCGTCGGCGGGCCCCCCGCGGAGGCCGGCGCCGCCATCGTCTCGGCCGGCCCGCGGGTCGAGCGCTCCGCGAGCGGCGGCGCCTGGACTCCGGCGCGCGCGGGCGACGCGCTCGGCCTCGCCGACGCGATCCGCACCGGCAAGGGCGGCACGGCGGAGGTCTCGCTCGGGCGCGGCACGAGCCTCGTCGTCGACGAGCGCTCCGAGGTCACCGTGCGCGAGCTCGACGCGGTGGCCCAGAAGATCCGCCTCGTGCGCGGGCGCATCGGCGTCGAGCACCGCCGCGACGGCACGCGCGTGCTGCGCGTCGAGGACGGCTCGGGGACGATCCTCGCCTCGAGCGAGGGGGGGCGCTGGTCCGCCGTCGCGTCGCGCGGCAGCCTCGCCGTGGCGGCGCACGACGGCGCCGTGCGCCTCGAGTCGGCGGGCGTCGCGGTGGACGTCCCGCGCGGCAGCGAGTCGGCGGCCTGGCGCGGCGCAGCGCCCCTGCCCGCGCGCCCCATCCCGCCCGCGGTGCTGCTGCGCTTCGCCCACGCGCTCGCCGATAGGCGAAGGAGCGTCTGCGCGGCGCTGCAGGTCGACGTCGCGTCGGAGGTCCGGGTGAACGGGGATCCCGTGGCCGTCGCCCCCGACGGGCGGGTCGTCGTGCGCGTGCCCGAGGAACGGCGCCGCTACCCCGTGGAGGTGGAGGTCCGGCACGCTGGCGGCGCCGTCCGGCGCGAGCGCATCCGCTGCCCGGCGGACGACGACGCCGCGGAGGTGAAGGCCTGGGAGGTTCGCTGGGACGCACGCTGAGGTGACTACAAGCCGCAGTATTTCCAACGGTTGCCCCCGATCAGGGCCCTCGGCAGCTCGCCTGTTTGCGGAGGGCTCGGGTCATGTATCCTTTGCGCCCGATCAACCCGCACGGGGACCTCCGAATGAACGACTACCGGTACGACCACCAGACGGTCCAGGGGTTCATCCTCTCGGCGATCTTCTGGGGGGTCGTGGGCATCCTCGTCGGCCTCTGGATCTCCATCCAGATCTGGGCGCCCGGGGCGAACGTCGCGCCGTACTTCACCTACGGCCGGCTGCGCGCCGTCCACACGAACGGCCTCGCCTTCGGCCTCGGCGTCGGGGCGATCTTCGGCCTCAGCTACTGGATCGTGATGCGCCTCTGCAAGCGGCCGCTCCTGTTCCCGCGGCTCGCGCGCGTGCAGCTGTGGCTGTTCAACGTGGGCATCGCCCTCGCCGCGGTGACGCTCCTCCTCGGCTGGACGCAGTCGCTCGAGTACGCGGAGCTGGAGTGGCCGCTCGACGTCGCCATCGTCGTGCTCTGGGTGATGTTCGCGGTGAACGTCTTCGGGACCATCGCGAGGCGGCGAGAGCAGCAGATGTACGTCGCGCTCTGGTACGTCATCGCGACGGTCATCGCGGTGGCGGTGCTCTACCTCGTGAACAACCTCGCGGTCCCCGCCGGGCTCGGGAAGAGCTACCACGTGTTCGCCGGGGTGAACTCCGCGAACGTGCAGTGGTGGTACGGCCACAACGCCGTGGGCTTCGTCTTCACCACGCCCATCCTGGCGATGTTCTACTACTTCCTCCCGAAGTCCACGGGCCTGCCGATCTTCAGCCACCGCCTCTCCATCGTGGCCTTCTGGTCCCTCGTCTTCGCCTACCTCTGGACCGGCGCCCACCACCTCGTCTACACGCCGCTCCCCGACTGGATCCAGACGCTCGCGATCGTGTTCACGCTCTTCCTCATCGCGCCGTCGTGGGGCTCGGTGGTGAACGGCTACTACACCGTCGGGCAGGACTGGACCCGGATGCGGACGAACTACCTCACCAAGTTCTTCGTCCTCGGCATCACCTTCTACGGCCTGCAGACGGTGCAGGGGCCGACGCAGGCGCTCCGCGTGGTCTCGCAGCTCGTCCACTACACCGACTGGATCCCCGGCCACGTGCACATGGGCACGATGGGCTGGGTGACGCTCGTCACGACCGCGTCGATCTACTACGTCATCCCGAAGATCTACGGGACCGAGATCTACTCGGAGCGGCTCGCCAACGCGCACTTCTGGCTCGCCACCGCGGGCCAGCTCCTCTTCTCCATCACCATGTGGATCACCGGCATCCGCCAGGGGTGGATGTGGAAGGCGACCGACGGGGAGGGGCGGCTCGTCTACCGGAGCTTCATGGACACCGTGGTGGGCAACTACCCGTACTGGCACACGCGCACGCTCGCCGGCCTCGTCTTCACCGCCGGCATGGTGCTCTTCGTCGTGAACGTGCTCATGACGATCCGCAAGGGGAGGGCGCTCGAGCGAACGCAGGCGCCCGGCGCTCCGGCGGCCACGGCGGCGGCGTAGGAGGGGACGACCATGGCCGGCAAGATCTACTCGAAGGCGTTCCCGTTCGCGGTGATGACCACCGTCGCCGTCCTCGTCGGCACCATCGTCACGATGGCGTGGCCCATCCTGCGGCCCGAGATGCACGTGAAGGTCGACGGGCTGAAGCCGCTCGGCCCGCTCGAGCTCGCCGGGCGCGACGTCTACCAGCGCGAGGGCTGCGTGAACTGCCACACGCAGACCGTCCGCCCGCTGAAGAGCGAGGTGGTCCGCTACAAGGGCAGCCGCGCCGAGGAGCCGGCCGCGCGCTACTCCCTCGCCGGCGAGTTCGCCTACGACCACCCGTTCCTGTGGGGCTCGAAGCGCACCGGGCCCGACCTCGCCTTCGAGGGCTGGATCAAGCCGTCGAAGGAGTGGCACGCCGCGCACTACGCGGACCCGCGCGCCCTCGTCGCGCGGTCGAACATGCCCGCCTACGCGTTCCTCGCGAAGGAGGCGATCGACGGGGCGGAGCTCCAGGCGCACATGCGCGCGCTCCGCCGGGTGGGCGTGCCGTACACGGACGCGGACGTCGCCGCGGCGCCCGCCGCCGTCGAGGGGAAGACGGCGATGGACGGCCTCGTCGCCTACACCCTCTCGCTCGGCCGGGCCGTGAACCGCGCCGCGCCGGGCGGCCTCGACGTCGAGCTCGACGCGCCGAACCCGCTCGCCGCCTCGATCGAGGCGGTCGCGAAGGGGAAGGCGCTCTGGGACGCGAACGGCTGCGCCGCGTGCCACGGCGACGAGGCGCACGGCCAGGAGGGCGTCGCGCCGGCGCTCGTCGACGACGCGTTCCTCGGCGCGCCCGGCGACCTGCCCGACGCGGCCTACTTCGCGATGATCAAGGGCGGCAGCGACGTGAAGAAGGCGCTCGGCCGGCCCGGGATGCCGGACGGCGGCATGCAGGCGTACGGCGCCGACCTCTCGGACGAGGACGTCTGGTCGATCGTGGCGTGGCTGCGGAACCAGAAGGGCCACGAGGCCGCGGAGAGCCCGGGGCACGAGGGCGCCGAGCACGGGAAGAAGGAGTAGGGGGACGCCATGGCCCACGAGCCGGAGCTGGACGACCTGTCGCAGTTCGAGTCGAAGGAGACCTCCCGCAAGCTCCCCGCCGGCTGGCTGCTCCTGTTCTGGGGGCTCATCGTCTGGGGCGCCTGGTACCTGTGGACCTACTCGCCGGCGCTCGGCGGCTGGTCGCAGGCGCAGGACCTCGAGGGCGGCGGCGCGACGCTCGGCGCGAACCTCCTCGCCACCGTGGCCTTCACGGCGATCCCGGCGGCCGTCGCGCTCGGGCTCGCGCTCGCCCAGCGCCGGAAGAAGAAGCCCTAGCGATGGGCGGCGACCTCGCCTACCTCGTCTTCGGCGCGACCCTCACCGTCGCGCTCGCGGCCATCGCGGTCTTCTACTTCAGGGGACACCGCAGGGACCGCGTCGAGGCCCCGAAGCACAAGATGCTCGAGGATGACGACGACTAGGTCGACGGGGGGCGCCCGGCGCTTCCAGCGGTGGCGGCGGATCGCGGCGGCGGCGCAGGCCCTCGTGGCGCTCGGCCTGCCTTTCGTCCGGGTGGGCGGCGAGAGCGCGCTCCGGCTCGACGTCCCCGCCGGCCGGCTGCACGCCTTCGGCGCGTCCTACGCCATCGACGAGGCGTTCGTGGTCCTCGCCGCGACCCTCCTCGCCACCTTCGCGCTCCTCCTCGTGACGCTGCTCTTCGGGCGGGTCTGGTGCGGGTGGGCCTGCCCGCAGACGGTGCTCGGCGATCTCACCGCCTGGGTCGAGCCCCGGGGCGGCGGGCGGCCGCGCCGCTGGCGCCGGCCGGCTCGGCTTCGCCCTCGTCGCGCTCGTCTCGGCGGGCGTCGCCGCCGATCTCCTCTGGTACTTCGTGCCGCCGGGCGAGTTCCTCGCCCGCCTCGCGGGAGGCGCGCTCGGCCCGGTGCTCGGGGGTTCCTGGGCGGCGCTCTCCATCGTCCTCTTCCTCGATCTCGCCTTCCTGCGGGCGGACTTCTGCGCCACCGCCTGCCCGTACGCGAAGCTGCAGGGCGTGATGTTCGACCGCGCGACGCTCCTCGTCGCCTACGACGCGCGCCGCGACGCCGACTGCGTCGACTGCGGCGCGTGCGTGCGGGTCTGCCCGACCGGCATCGACATCCGCGACGGCCTGCAGGCCGAGTGCATCGCCTGCGCCGCGTGCATCGACGCGTGCGCGCCCGTCATGTCGCGGCTCGGCCGCGCGCCGGACCTCGTCGGCTACTTCCACGGCGAGCCCGGGGCGAGGCCGCGGCCGCTCCGCCCCGGCGTCCTCGCCCTGGGGGCGGGCACGCTCGCCGCGGCCGCGCTCCTCGCCGCCGTCGTCGCGACCCGCGCCCTCCTCGACCTGACGGCGCTCCCCGACGAGACGTTCCGCCCGCGCCTCGGCCCCGACGGCGCGGCGGTGAACGCCTACGCCGTCGCCCTCGAGAACCACGCCCGCGCGCCGGTGACCGTCGCCCTCGCGCTCGCCCTCCCGGGCGGCGAGGCGGCGGTGCGCCCGGACGCGGTGGCCCTCGCCCCCGGGGAGCGCCGCCAGCTCCGCGTCGTCGCCGCCGCGCGCGGGCTCGCGCCGGGGCGGGTGCAGGGGGAGCTCTCCGCGGCGGCGCGGACCGCCGGCGGCGCCGTCGAGCGGCGCACCCAGCGCGTCGCGCTCGTCGTCCCGGAGGCGAGGTGACGCGCGTCACGGCCGCCCTCGCCGCCGCCGTCGTCGCCGGGCTCGGCGCGATCGGCGCGACCCTCTGGGTGGGCGCCCACGTGCGCGAGGACACCGTCGTCGCGAGGCCGTACGAGGAGGGGCTCGCGCAGGACGCCGACCGGCGCGCGCGGGCGGACCTCGGCCTCGCCGTGTCCGTCGCGGGGGAGCCGCTCGAGGCCGGGGCGGGGCCGCTCCGCTTCGCGCTCGCCGACCGCGCCGGGCGCGCCGTCGAAGGCGCCGCGGTGACGGTGGAGGCGAGCCGGCCCGAGACGAGCCGCGGCACGCTCGCCGCGAGGGCGCGCGCCGAGGGCGGAGGGCGCTTCGCCGCGGAGCTCGCCTTCCCGGCGCCGGGGCCGTGGGACGTGCGCTTCGACGTGACGCTCGGCGAGCGGCGGGTGCGGCTGGAGCGGCGCGTCGTCGTGCTGCACGCGTGCGATCTCGCGGCGGGCCCCTGCGCGAGGCCGCTCACCGGCGGCGGCGAGGTCGTCCTCGAGCTCTCCCCGCGGCCGCTCGCCGCGATGCGCGAGCTGGGGGTGCGCGTGGTGGTGAGGGGGGGGACCCCGACCGCGACCCCGACCCCGACCCCGGCGCTCGCCGCCGCGCCGGACGCGGTCTCCGTCTCGTTCTCCATGCCCGGCATGGAGATGGGCGAGAACCGGGTGGTGCTCTCGCCCGCCGGCGACGGCGCCTGGGAGGGGAAGGCGGTGCTGGTGCGGTGCCCGAGCGGCCGCCGCGACTGGGTCGTGCAGGTCGACGTGACGCCGGCCGGCGGGCCGCCGCGGGCGGCGCGGTTCGCGCTGGCGCTCCCCGGGGAGCGCCGGTGACGAGCGCCGTCGCCATGGCCTTCGCGACGGGGCTCCTCGGGAGCTTCGGCCACTGCGTCGGCATGTGCGGCCCGCTCGTGGGCTCGCTCGCGCTCGCGGCCGGGCCGCTCGGCGCGCGCCGCGCCGTCCTCGGCCAGCTCGCGTACCACGCCGGCCGGGTCACCACGTACGCGGCGCTCGGCGCCGCGATGGGGCTCACCGGGTCGTTCGTGAACGTCGCGGGGCGCCTCGCCGGCGTGCAGCAGGCCGTGGCGGTGCTCGCGGGCGCGCTCATGGTCCTGCTCGGCCTCGGCGCCGCGGGCCTGTCGGCGGGGCTGAAGCGGGTGGAGGCGCGCGCCTCCGCCCGCGTCGTGGGGGTCGTGCGCAGCCTCCTCGACGGCGGCGGCGCCGGCCGGCTCTACCCCACGGGCCTCGCGCTCGGGCTGCTCCCGTGCGGCCTCTCCTGGACCGCCTTCCTCGGCGCCGCCGGGACGGGCAGCGTCGCCGAGGGCTTCCTCCTCGCCCTCGCCTTCGGCCTCGGCACCGTGCCCGCGCTGCTCGCGGTGGGGGCCGCGGGCGCGGCGCTGGGGGCGCGCGGGCGCGGGCTGCTCGCGCGGGCGGGCGGGGTGCTCGTGGCGCTGCTCGGCGTCCTCTTCGTGCTGCGCGGCGCGGGGGTGGTGCCGCCGTGACGGCCCCTGCCGGGCGGACGGCGCTCCGCTGCGACCACTGCCTCCTCGAGGTCCCGGCGCGCGACGCGATCCGCGAGGTCGTCGGCGGAGCGGAGCGGGTCTTCTGCTGTGGCGGCTGCCGCGGGGTGTTCCTCCTCGTGCAGGAGGAGGGGCTCGGCGCCTGGTACGAGACGCGCCGCTGGGACGGGCCGGGCACGCCCGTCGGCGACGGCGCGGCCGGCGGCTCCGCGGCGCCCTTCGAGGGCGCGGTCCGCCACGGCGAGGGGGAGGACGAGATCGAGGTCTACGTCGACGGCATCCGCTGCGCCTCGTGCGTCTGGCTCGTCGAGCGGATCCTGCAGCGGACGCCCGGCGTCCTCGCCGCCCGCGTGAACTACGCGACGCACCGGGCCCGCGTCGGCTTCGACCCGGCGCGGGTGGACCTCGCGCGCGTGCTCGACCGCGTCCGCGCCGCCGGCTACCAGCCGAAGCCCTGGTCCGAGACGGAGCAGGCGCGGGCGCGGCGCGCCGGGACGAAGGACCTCCTCGTCCGGCTCGGGACCGCCGCGTTCCTCTCCTCGCAGCTCATGATCTACCAGGCGGCGCTCTACGCCGGGTACTTCCAGGGCATCGACGCGGGCACGCGCCGCTGGCTCGAGGTGATCTCCCTCGCGCTCGCGCTGCCCGTCTACTTCTACTCGGGCGCGCCCTTCCTCGCGGCGACGGCGCGCGGCCTCAGGCGCCTCTCCTTCGGGATGGACGCCCTCGTCGCGATCGGCGCGGGCGCGGCGCTCGTCGCGAGCGTCTGGCAGATGTTCCGAGGCGGCGAGGTCTACTTCGACACCGCCGCGATGATCCCGACCCTCGTCCTCGCCGGGCGCTACGTCGAGGCGGCGGCGAAGGGGCGCGCCTCCGAGGCCGTGGCGCGCCTCGCGCGGCTCGCGCCGGCGGAGGCGCGCCGGCTCGCGCGCGGCCCCGGCGGGCGCGAGGAGCGGCGCGCGGTGCCGGTGGGCGAGATCGCCGTGGGCGACCTCGTGGAGGTCGTGCCCGGCGAGCGCGTGCCGCTCGACGGCCGGGTGCGGGAAGGCGCCTCGGAGGTGGACGAGTCGCTCGTCACCGGCGAGTCGCGGCCGGTGCCGAAGGGGCCGGGCTCGGCGGTCATCGGCGGCACGGTGAACCAGCTCGGCGCGCTGGTCGTGGAGGTGACGCGGGTCGGGAAGGACACCGTGCTCGCCTCGATCGTCCGCGCCGTCGAGGAGGCGCAGGCCGCGAAGCCGCGCCTCCAGGCGGTCGCGGACCGGGTGGTGGGGGTCTTCGTCCCCGCCATGCTCGTCCTCGCCGCCGGGACGGCCGCGGTCTGGGCCGCCCGCGGCGCGCCGCCCGGCGAGGCGCTCATGACCGGGATCTCGGTCGTCGTGATCGCGTGCCCCTGCGCGCTCGGCCTCGCCACGCCCGTCGCGGTGATCGTCGCCACGGGGTCCGCCACCGGCCGGGGGCTCCTCCTGAAGGGCGGCGACGTGCTCGAGCGTGCCGCGCGGGCGACGGACGTCCTGCTCGACAAGACCGGCACGGTGACGCGGGGCCGGCCGTCCCTCGTCGAGGTGGCGCCGCTCTCGCCCGGCCTCGCCCGCGACGCCGCGCTCGCGCTCGCCGCGGCCGTCGAGCGGCGCAGCGAGCACCACGTGGGGCGCGCGATCGTCGAGGCGGCGCGCGCGATGGAGCTGGCCGAAGCGCCGGCGGTGGAGGGCTTCCGGGCGATCCCCGGGCGAGGCGTGGTCGCGACCGTGAGCTCCACCGGCGCGGACGGCGGCGCGTCCGTGCCCCCCCCGCGCCGCGAGGTCCTCCTCGGCAACCGCGCGCTCCTCGCGGAGCGCGGCGTCGCCGTACCCCCCGCCGCGGAGGCCCGCGCGGCGGCGGCGGAGGCCCGCGGCGAGACGGTCGCATTCCTCGCGGTCGACGGCGGCCTCGCGGCCCTGCTCTCGGTGGCCGACGCCGTCCGGGAGGAGGCGCCGGAGGCGGTCGCGGCGCTGCGCGCGCTGGGACTCGCCGTCTCGATCGTGAGCGGCGACGGCGAGGTCACGACCCGCGCCGTCGCGGCGCGGCTGGGTCTCGGGACGGTCGCCGAGGCGACCCCCGTCGAGAAGCGGGAGATCGTCGCGGAGCTCCAGGCCCGCGGGCGGCGGGTGCTCTTCGTGGGGGACGGGCTCAACGACGCGCCCGCGCTGACGCAGGCCGAGGTGGGCGTCGCCATGGGGCGCGGGACCGACGTCACCCTGGAGAGCGCCGACGCGGTCCTCGTGCGCGACGACCTCCGGCTCGTGCCGGACCTCGTGCGCCGCTCGCGCCGCGCCTACGGCGTCATCCGCCAGAACGTCTTCTGGGCCTTCTTCTACAACGCGGTCGCGATCCCGGTCGCGATGGCGGGGCTCCTGCACCCCATCGTCGCGGCGGCCGCGATGGCGGCCTCGTCGATCTTCGTCGTCGCGAACTCGCTCCGCCTCGCGGGCGAGCGCTGAGAGGCGGGCGGTCGCGGCTCCGCGGAGAAGGGCCGCGCCCGCGAGGGCGCGGCCCCGACCCCGGGCCGACGGCGGCTCAGCTCACGGCGATGAGGGACGAAGTCCCGGCCTGCGGCTGCGCCTGCGTGGCGGCGGCGGGACGCGCCTCGATCTTCTCGCCCTTGGCGAGCATCTGGAGCGAGAGCGCGAGCAGCGACGCGATGAGCTCGCCCGACCCGGCGACGTCGGTCTTCCGGTAGATCCGCTTGCGGCGCGCCCGGATGGTCTCGGGCGACACGCCCGCGGCCGCGGCCGAGTCCTTGCACGCGAACCCCTGCGCGATCCGCAGCACCTCGGCGCGCTCTGCCGGAGTCAGGTTCGTGCCTTCCATGAACTTCGCGCCGAACGGCGCGAGGATCTCGATGTCGATGTGGGGCATCCGTCGGTCCTTCCTGCACGGGGATGGCTGGGGGTCGGTGGCGGCTGTCTCCGGCACTCCGGAGGCCCCGCTCGGTCGGCCGTCCAGTCGGCTACGGGCGACTTTATGCACGCCCCCACCGGTTGGCACCCCCCGCCGATCTTTTCCAGGGAAGGTCATTTCTCACCCGGAGGAGGGAAGGTTCGCCCGCGCGAGAGGCTCGCCGCGAGGCCTGCGCCGAGCGTGGAAGAGCGCCTCGAGCGGGCGGGGAGGCGGTGAGGGCACCCGGGCTCGGCGCGTCCGCGGTCCTCGCGACGCCCGCCGGACGGATTCACGCTGGGTTCACCGGCTCGCGGCGTCCGCGCCGAGCCGCCCGTGGCCTCGGGTCCGAACGCTGCGGCGAGGGGGAGCGGGGCTCGGCCCCACCCCCGCCGGCGCGGGCGAGGGTGCGGCAGTTCGCCCCGAGGCGCGACGATCGTGCGCGCGCGGGCGGGGGGTCGCGTGCGCCGGGGTCGCCCGGACCCGGGGATATCGTTCCGGCTCGGGATTTCGTTCACGAGTGGGGCTCGCCTATAGTGTGGGGCCGGGTGGGTAGAGGAGGGCGGTTGCTGAGCGACCCGGACATCGCCGCACTGGTCGAGCGGCTCGGAGTGGAGCCACAGCAGACGCGGGGCGTGCTGCTCGTCGACGACGAGAAGCTCAACCTTCGCGTCCTGCGGGGGTTCCTCGACGAGCGGTGGACCGTCCACGAGGCCACCTCCGGCGCCGAGGCGCTCGAGATCGCCGCGCGCGTGCCGCTCGACGTCGTCGTCGCGGACCAGCGCATGCCCGGCATGAGCGGCGTCGAGCTGCTCGAGGAGCTGCGCAGGCGCCGCCCCGACCTGGCGGGCATCGTGCTCACCGCCTTCGCCGACATGCAGGCGCTCGAGTCGGCCATCAACCGCGCGAGCGTCTTCCGCTTCATGCGCAAGCCCTGGGATCCCGGCGAGATCGTCGCGGTCCTCGAGCAGGCCACCGCCCACGTCGTCCAGCGGCGCACCATCGAGCAGCTCGTCCGGCTGCTCGCGGTGCGCAGCGACGAGCTGCGCGCCTCCCTCGACGAGCTCAGGGCGCAGCAGCAGCTGATGCTCCACCTCGAGCGGCTCGGGACCATCGGGAAGCTCACGACCGGGGTCACCCACGACCTGCGCAACGTCATGGTGGCGTTCCGCGCCGCCGAGTGGGAGATGTCGACCGCGACGGTGCCCGACGGGCTCCGGGAGATCGTGACGCTCGGGCTCGCCGGCGTGGAGAACATGCTCCGCACCCTCGGGACGCTCCACGAGTTCGCGAAGACGGGGGCGATGACGCTCGACCTGCGCCCCACCGATCCTGCGGCCGTCGTGAGCGACGCGATCGCCATCGCGCGCATGGACCCCGCCTTCAAGATGCACGTCGTCGCCTGCGAGGTGCCGGACGGGTTGCCCGCCGTGTACGGCGACCGCCAGAAGCTGACGCAGGTCGTCGTGAACCTGGTGCGGAACGCGCTGCACGCGACGAGGCCGGACGAGGCGGTGCGCGTCGCGGGCGCGGCGCGCGACGCCGACGTGGTGATCGCGGTGGAGGACGACGGCCCGGGCGTGCCGGACGCGGTGCGCGCGCGGCTCTTCCAGCCGTTCGCGTCCACGAAGGGCGACGAGGGGCTCGGGCTCGGGCTGTACATGGCGAGGCTGATCGTCGAGTCGCACGGGGGGCGGCTCGACCTGCTGGACCGGCCGCGCGGCGCGCGGTTCGAGGTGGTCATTCCGACGAAGGCACGCGGGCCGGTACCGGCCCCGTCAGGAGCGACGAGATGAAGGCGCAGCAGCGACCCACCCCCGCAGGTGTCGACGGCGAGGACGTGGACGTGGCGACCCCGGGCCACGGGCCGGCACCCCTCCCCCCCTCGTCGCGGCCGCGCTCGAGCGGAGGGGACCGCACCCCGTCCCCGAGCCCGTCCGGCACTACGAGGAGCTCGACGGCGCCGAGGGGCGCGCCGTGTTCTTCCGCCCCGAGCGCCACTCCGCGGCCGACCTGCTCCCCCTGCGCGGCGAGGCGGTCGTCCGCTGGGGGGGCGCGGAGCACGCGTGCGCCGTGCGGGACGTGTCGCAGAGCGGGCTCGCGCTCGACGCGCCGCCGGGGCTCGCCCCCGCGGCGGGCGAGCGGCTCGAGCTCTCGCTCCGGTTCGACGAGCACGAGGCCTACCGCGGAGAGGCGCTCGTCGGCTCGGTCCGCGAGCAGGACGGCGCGCTCGTCGTCGGGGTCTCGTTCAACGACTTCCTCCTCGACGTGGACGAGGTCCTCGAGCTGCGCAACATGCGGCGGTGGCGCCGGCTGCGGCCGAGCTTCAGGCTCGAGGGGCGCCCGTGGACGCTCGAGGGCAGCGAGCGCTACAAGTCGCTCGTCGCGGAGCTCCGGCTCTTCTACGAGGACGCGCGGGAGCAGCTCGACGCGCTGGAGCAGAGCCTCCCGTGGCACGTGCTGCACGCCGCCGACAACCCGGCGCGGAAGGCGCTCCTGGAGCAGCTCCGCGGCGAGTTCGTCACGGACGCGGTCGGGCTCACCGAGAAGATCGACGCCGCGCTGCGCGAGGTCCCCGGCGCGTTCGCGAACCCGCTCGCGAAGGAGTGGTCGCGGCGGCACGTCCACGAGTTCATCATGCTGTCGCCGTGCTGCCACCGGGCGCTGCGCAAGCCCTTCGGGTACCCGGGCGACTACGGCGTCATGGACTTCATCTACGAGCGGAACTTCGAGGGCGCGAACCTGTTCGCGCGCACGGTGCAGCTCGGGTTCGCGCACGTCCGCAGCTGCCAGGGCGTCCGCGGGCGCAAGGACCTGGTGAAGGAGCAGATCGCGGCGCTCCTCGCGGAGCGCGCCGGAACGAGCCGCCCCGTGCGCGTGCTCTCCATCGCGGCGGGGCCCGCCCAGGAGCTCGCCGAGCTGTTCTCCGGGCTCGAGGACCTGCGCGTGCCGATCGAGGTGGTCCTGTTCGAGCAGGACAAGAACGCCCTCGCCCACGCCTGGCGGCGGCTCGGCTCGCTCGCGCAGACCAGGTTCGCGGGGAAGGTTCGGCTCAGGTTCCTGCACGACTCCATCAAGCGCCTCCTGCGCGACCCCGGCCTCTTCACGGAGTTCGGGAAGTTCGACCTCGTCTACTCCTGCGGGCTCTACGACTACCTCCAGGAGCGGACGGCGATCGGGCTCACGCGCCACCTCGCGAGCGCGGTCGCGCCGGGGGGCCGCCTCCTCGTCGCGAACATGGTCGACAACGCGTCGCGCTGGCTGCTCGACTTCCACCTCGACTGGCCGCTCGTCTACCGGACGCGCGAGCAGCTGCTCGAGGTGGCGCGGCGGGCGGCCCCCCGAGACGCGTCGCGGCTCCTCGAGGAGGCGAGCGGGATCAACCCGTTCTTCGAGATCGTGCGCGGGTAGATGGCGGACCTCGACGCGGACGTCGCGCAGCAGTGGCGCCGGTGGCTCCTCGACCGGAACCGCCGCGGGCTGCGCGCCGCGCTCCTCTTCGGGAGCACGCTCTACCCGGCGTTCGGCGTGCTCGACTGGTTGCTCGCGCCCCGCCACGCCCTCCAGTGGCTGTGGCTGACGCGCGGCCTCATCGCGGCCGTCACCCTCGTGCTCCTCTTCCTGCTGCGCGCGCCGTGGTTCGCGAGGTGGATCCAGGTCGCCTCCGCCGCCTACGCCTGGCTGGCCGGGGCCGGGATCAGCGTGATGACGACGTACATGGGCGGGCTCGCGTCGCCCTACTACGCCGGCCTCACGCTCGTCGTGCTCGCGAGCGGGCTGCTCCTCGTCTGGGAGCCCCGCGTCATCTTGGTGACGAACGCGTCCATCGTCCTCACCTTCCTCGCCGTCAACGCGTTCACGGTGAGCGTCGGGCGGGCGGGCCTCTCCAACCTCGCCTTCCTGTCCGCCGTCGCGCTGATCGCCGGCGCCGGGCAGGCGCTCTCCTTCTTCACGCAGCGCGAGCAGCTCGCGCAGCGGGTCCAGCTCGAGCACGCGACGGCCAAGCTCGAGCGCACCCACGCCGACCTGCAGCGCCTCGACGCCTTCAAGTCGCGCTTCTTCGCGAACATGACGCACGAGCTGCGCACGCCGCTCGCGATGATCCTCACGCCGCTCGAGCTGCTGCTCGAGGGCGAGATGGGCCGGTTCACGGACCCGCAGCGCCACTCCTTCGGCAGCATGTACCGCAGCGCGCTCAAGCTCCTGAAGCTCATCAACGACCTGCTCGACCTGTCGCGCCTGGAGGAGAGCCGGCTCCGGCTGCACGCCGCCGACCACGAGCTCGTCGGGTACCTCCGGACGCTCGTCGAGCAGAGCGAGGTCCTCGCGCGGCGGCGCGACATCGCGCTCTCGTTCCGCCCCGTCCCTGACCGGGTCACGGTCCGCTGCGATCTGGAGCGGCTCGAGCGCGTCTTCGTGAACCTCTTCTCGAACGCGATCAAGTTCACCCCCTCGGGCGGTCACGTGGACGTCTCCCTCTCGGAGACGCCGGAGGCGGTCGAGGTCGTCGTCCAGGACGACGGCCCGGGCTTCCCGCCGGAGGAGGCGGAGCGGCTGTTCGAGCGCTTCTACCAGGTGGACATGGAGTCGACGCGCCGGTACGGGGGCGCCGGGATCGGCCTCGCCCTCGCGCGGGAGCTGGTCCAGCTGCACGGAGGCACGATCCACGCCCGGAGCGACGGCGTGCACGGCGCGCGCTTCACGGTGACGCTCCCGAAGCGGCCCGCCTTCTCCGAGGGCGACCTCGCGACGCCACCGCCCGATCCGGGGGCGCAGGAGGGCGGGGTGGACTGGACGGTGCAGCTCGAGCGCCGCGACGAGTTCCGGCTCCTCGACATCGACGAGGCGACGGACCGGCGCGTCGTCGAGCGCGACGCCGACGAGGAGGCGCGGCCCCACACCGCGCTCGTCGTGGAGGACAGCCCGCAGGTGCTGCAGGTCGTGCACATGTCGCTCCGGCGGGAGTTCAAGGTCCTGACCGCGGCGGACGGGAACAAGGCCCTCGAGCTCGTCGGGCGCGAGCAGCCGAGCCTGATCGTGACCGACCTCATGATGCCCGGCATGGACGGGCTCGAGCTGACGCGCCGGCTGCGGGCGGACCCCCGCACCCGCCACATCCCCATCCTCATGCTCACCGCGCGCGGCGAGCTGGACGACCGCGTGAAGGGGCTCGAGACCGGCGTCTCGGCCTACCTCACGAAGCCGTTCTCGCCGCGCGAGCTCATCACCTGCGCGCGGCAGCTCGTCCGCGCCGAGGAGCAGACCGCCGACCTCGTCCTGACGCGCCGGATGGAGTCGCTGGAGATGGTCGCCGCCGGGCTCGCGCACGAGATGAACAACCCGCTCAACTACGCGCGCAACGCGCTCGCGCGCGTGCGGCTCGACGTCGAGCGCGCGATCGCGCTCGCGGCGCTCGCCCGCACCCGCCCCCTCGACGGCGCGGAGCGGTGGGAGCTCGAGCGCACCGGGGAGCGCATGCAGGAGATGCTGGGCGTGGCCGCCTCCGGCCTCGTCCGGATCGGCCGCACCGTCGAGCTCCTCTCCCGCTACGGGCGCGCGGGCTTCCGCCGGGAGGTCGTCGCGCTCGACGCGTGGGACGCGGTGCGCACGGTGGTGGGCGTGGTGCTCCCCGCGACCGGCCGCGCCGTCGAGGTCGCGCTCGACCTCGAGGGCGACGGGACGCTCGAGTGCGTGCCGGAGGAGTTCAACCAGGTCCTCACGAACCTCGTCCAGAACGCCATCGAGGCGGTGCCCGACGGCGGCCGGGTCGCGGTGACCGGGCGGGGGGACGGGGACGGGCTCGTCGTCGCCGTGAAGGACAACGGGCCGGGGATGCCGCCCGAGGTGCAGGCGCGCCTCTTCACGCCGTTCTTCACGACGAAGGGCGAGGGGAGCGGCATGGGGCTCGGCCTCACCATCGTGCGGCGGGTGGTGCAGAGCCTCCACGGCACCCTCCGCGTCACGAGCGCGCCTGGCGCGGGGGCCGAGTTCGAGGTGCGCGTGCCGCGGCGGCAGCGCCGCGACGGGGCCGCGACGCCCGCCGCGCCGGCGGCGTGAGGTCCGCGCCCCGCTTTGCGCGGAAGGGGTGGCGGGCCTAGGCTCTTCGGCCGATGTCCCTCGGCTCCCTCATCGCGCTGTCGCTCGCGCTCGGCGTCGCCGCCTGGCTGTTCTTCGTCTGGACGGTCCGGAGCGGGCAGTACGACGACCCGGAGGGGCCGAAGTACCGGATGCTGGACGACGACGACGGCGAGCCGCCGCGGCGTCCGGCCGCGCCGCGGGGCGACCGGGGGCGCTGAGCAGCGATTGTGGACTTGAGAAGTCAGTAAGCGCCCGTTCCGCCGACCATTTTTCCGGGGGATGCGGCTGACACCCACCTCCCGCCGTGGTATAGGGCATCGCTTCCAATCTCCCCACCCGAACCCCTCGCGGGAGACCCCGCGACGAAGGAGGAGCGCGTGATCGAGGCATACCTGAAGCACGAGGCCGAGCGGAAGGAGCTCGGGGTCCCGCCGAAGCCCCTGGACCCGGAGCAGACGACCGAGCTCGTGAAGCTCCTCCAGAAGCCGCCGAAGGGGAAGGAGGAGTTCCTCCTCGGGCTCCTGCGCGACCGCGTCTCCCCCGGCGTCGATCCCGCCGCCGAGGTGAAGGCCGCCTTCCTCGCCGACGTCGTGAAGGGCTCGAAGAAGTCGCCGCTCGTGACGAAGCAGCAGGCCGTCGAGCTGCTCGGCACGATGGGCGGCGGCTACAACGTCCCGCCGCTCGTCGCGGCCCTCAAGAGCAAGGCGCTCGCCGCCGACGCCGCCAAGGCGCTGAAGGGCCTCACCTACGTCTACGACGCCTTCGACGACGTCGCCGCCCTCGCCAAGGCGAAGAACGCCGCCGCGAAGGAGGTCATCGAGTCCTGGGCGAACGCCGAGTGGTTCACCTCGAAGCCCGGCGTGCCGGCGACGATCAAGGTGAAGGTCTTCCGCGTCGACGGCGAGATCAACACCGACGACTTCTCGCCGGCCGGCGACGCCTCCACGCGCCCGGACATCCCGCTCCACGCGCTCGCCATGGGCAAGACCCGCTTCCCGGGCGGCCTCAAGGCGATCGCCGACTCCCGCGCGGCGGGCTTCCAGGTCGCGTTCGTGGGCGACGTGGTCGGCACCGGCTCCTCCCGCAAGTCCGCCTGCAACAGCGTGCAGTGGGCGATCGGCGACGACATCCCGTTCGTCCCGAACAAGCGCCGCGGCGGCGTCATCATCGGCGGCGTCATCGCCCCGATCTTCTTCGCGACGGCGCAGGACTCGGGCGCCCTCCCGATCAAGGCCGACGTCTCCCGGCTCAAGATGGGCGACGTCGTCACCGTGGACACCGTGAAGGGCCAGATCCGCAGCGAGGCGGGCGAGGTGCTCGCGACCTTCAAGCTCGCGCCCAACACCCTCGCCGACGAGTACCGCGCCGGCGGCCGCATCCCGCTCACCATCGGCCGCGCCCTCACCGAGAAGGCGCAGAAGCTCACGAAGAAGGGGCCGAAGGACCTCTTCGCGAAGGTCGTGAACCCGGTGCCGAAGGCGAGCCAGGGCTACTCGCTCGCGCAGAAGATGGTCGGCAAGGCGTGCGGCCTGCCGGGCGTCCTCCCCGGCGGCTACTACGAGCCGAGGATGACGACCGTCGGCTCGCAGGACACGACCGGCCCGATGACGTCGGACGAGCTGAAGGAGCTCGCCTGCCTCAAGTTCCAGGCGCCGATGTTCATGCAGTCGTTCTGCCACACGGCCGCGTACCCGAAGGCGGCCGACGTGAAGATGCACAAGACGCTGCCCGCCTTCATCCAGGAGCGCGGCGGCGTGCCGCTCCGCCCCGGCGACGGCGTCATCCACTCGTGGCTGAACCGCCTCCTCCTCCCCGACACGGTCGGGACGGGCGGCGACTCGCACACCCGCTTCCCCATCGGCATCTCCTTCCCGGCGGGCTCGGGCCTCGTCGCCTTCGCGGGCGCCCTCGGCTTCATGCCGCTCGACATGCCGGAGTCCGTGCTCGTCCGCTTCAAGGGCAAGCTCAACCCGGGCATCACGCTGCGTGACGTGGTGAACGCGATCCCGCTCTGGGCGATCAAGCAGGGCCTCCTCACCGTGCCGAAGAAGAACAAGAAGAACGTCTTCAACGGCCGGATCCTCGAGATGGAGGGGCTGCCCGACCTCACGGTCGAGCAGGCCTTCGAGCTCACCGACGCCGCCGCCGAGCGCTCCGCCGCCGCGGCCGCCATCAAGCTGTCGGAGAAGACGGTCGCGACGTACCTGCGCTCGAACGTCGCGCTCATGAGGAAGATGATCGCCGACGGCTACGGCGACAAGAAGACGCTCGAGGGCCGCATCGCCGCCGCCGAGAAGTGGCTGAAGAAGCCGCAGCTCCTCGCGGCCGACGCGAACGCCGAGTACGCCGCGGTCATCGAGATCGACCTCGCCGAGATCACCGAGCCGATCCTCGCCTGCCCGAACGACCCGGACGACGTGAAGGTCCTCACCGAGGTGCAGGGCACGAAGATCGACGACGTGTTCCTCGGGTCCTGCATGACGAACATCGGCCACTTCCGCGCCGCCGGCGAGATCTGGAAGGGCCAGAAGTTCAACCCGGCGGTCCGCACCTGGATCTGCCCGCCCACGCGCATGGACCAGCAGCAGCTCAAGGACGAGTCGTACTTCTCGACCTACAGCGCGGTCGGCGCCCGCATCGAGATCGCCGGCTGCTCGCTCTGCATGGGCAACCAGGCGCGCGTCCCGGACCAGGCGACGGTCTTCTCGACCTCGACCCGCAACTTCGACGACCGCATCGGCAACGGGGCGAAGGTGTTCCTCGGGTCCGCCGAGCTCGGCGCGGTGGCGGCGACCCTCGCGCCGCCTGCCGACGAAGGAGGAGTACTTCAAGGTCTTCAACGAGAAGATCGCGCCGAAGGCGGACAAGGTGTACCGCTACCTCCAGTTCGACGAGCTCGCCGGGTACGCCCCGGCCGGCAAGAAGATGCGCGTGGTCGCGTAGCGGCCGACGGCATACCGGCGTTCAAGGGCCGCGCTCCTCACGGGGCGCGGCCCTTCGTTCACCGGGCACCCGCCCCCTCCGCTTCCCAGGACCGCTCGTCGAGGGCCCGCTCGATCCACGCGAGGTGGCGCCGCTCGTCGGCGTCCCCGCGGCGCACGATCTCGAGCACCGGGTCGGGGAGCGGCTTCGCGAGCGCCCGGGCGTACGAGGAGGTGGTGAGCTGCTCGTTCGTGCGCATCGCGTGCAGCGCCTGCTCCGTCCCGAGCCGCGCGCGCACCGCCGTGACGCCGCCCAGGATCGAGCCCTTCAGGTCCGGCCGCGCCTGGGGCGGCGCGACGCCCCGCGAGAGCAGGGCGCCGGAGAGCTCGAGGACGTGGCGCTGGTGGTCGAGCCTGAACGACGCGAGCGTGCGGGAGACCTGCCCCTCGCCGATGGCGGTGATGGCGCGGTCGTAGGCGAGCACGGCGTCCACGTCGAGGTGTACGAGGGCCGAGAGCTCGGCCGCGATCTCCGCATCGGTCATGGTGCCCGCCCCCCTCGGCGGTCGCCTCGAATCTACGGATGCGCGGCGCCGCCCGCCTCCCAAACCCGGCGCGCGACCACCCGGTCGAGCCACGCGAGGTGCCCGCGCTCGTCCGAGGCCAGCCGCTCGACGAGCTCGCGCACGTCGGGCGGGAGCGGCGCCGCGAGCGCCTTCGCGAAGAGCGCGCTCGTGAGCTGCTCGTCGCCGCGCAGCCCCTCGAGCACGTCCTCGAGGGTGAGGCGCCGGCGCGGCGGGGTGAGCGCGCCGATGACGACCCCCTTCACGTCGGGGTCCACGACCGGCGGCACGTGTCCCCGGTCGAGGAGCGCCCGGTGCAGCTCCAGCACGTGCCGCTGGTGCTCGATCCAGAAGCCGGCGAGCTGCTCGCGGATGGGGCCGGCCGCGAGCGCGCGGACCCCGGCGGCGTAGGCCTGGGCGGCCTCCACCTCGAGCGAGTAGAGGCGCGAGAGCTCCGAGGCGAGCTGCGGTGCGTCCATCGTTCTCCTCCGACGGCAAAATTGGGGGCGCACCGGCCATTTCACACCTCCCGGAAGGGAGCGCCCGTTTGCCGGCCGCGCGGGCGGCGACCGGGGCGCCCTCGCCTCCGGGCTTTCCGCGGGCGGCGGTCCGGTGCACCCTCTCCCCATGCCCAGGGTGGACGCCATCGAGATCGTCGAGGACCGCACCGCGAGCGCGCGGTGCGACGAGGGGTTCCTGCGCCTGAAGCGCCTGCGGGCGCGCAACCGCCGCGCGGACGGTTCCCTCTCGCCCGAGTACCCCATCGACCTCATCGACCGCCCGACGCTCGACGCCGTGGCCGTGTGCCTGTGGGCCCGGACCCCGCGCGGGGTCGAGGTGCTCACGCGCCGGGGCCTCAGGCCGGCCGCGTACTTCCGGCGCGGGAAGACTCCGGCGCTCCCCGAGCGCGAGTACCTCCTCGTCGAGGAGCTCGTCGCCGGGGTGCTCGAGCCCGGCGAGCGTGGCCTCGACGCGCTCCGCCGGCGCGGCGCCGCCGAGGCGCGCGAGGAGGCGGGCGTCGCGATCGCCCCGGAGCGGCTCGTGCCGCTCGGCGGCCCCTTCTTCCCGCTGCCGGGGATCGCCTCCGAGAAGATCCACCTGCTCGCCGGCGAGGTGGAGCGGGGGGCGGTCGACGGACCGCACGACGCGCCCGGCGACGGCGACGGCTCGCCGCTCGAGGAGGGGGCGGTGCTCCAGTGGCGCGGCCTCGAGGCCGCCATCGCGGCGTGCGAGGCGGGGGAGATCGAGGACGCGAAGACCGAGATCGCCCTCAGGCGGCTCGCCGAGCGCCTCCGGTGAGGCCCGGCCCCCGACGGGGGCGGCGGGCCGCGCGCGCGTCCGCTTCCGTTGACTCCGCGGCGCGCCATCTTACGAAACGAGCCATGACACCCGAGACGGGGATCACGCGGCCGCAGGGGCGCGCGGGCGAGCGCCGCGCCGACCCGCGCGGCGAGCTGCTCGCGATCTACCGCCAGATGCTCCTCCTCAGGCGCTTCGAGGAGGCGGCCGGGCGCGTCTACACCGAGGGCAAGATCGGCGGCTTCTGCCACCTGTACATCGGGCAGGAGGCGGTGGCGGTCGGCGTCCGCCGCGCCCTGGACGGCGAGCGCGACTTCCTCGTGAACGCGTACCGCGATCACGGCCACGCGATCGCCTGGGGGACCGAGCCCGGCGCGGTGATGGCCGAGCTGTACGGCAAGGCCACCGGGGCGGTGAAGGGGAAGGGCGGCTCGATGCACCTCTTCGACGCCGCCCGCCACAACTACGGCGGGCACGGCATCGTGGGCGGCCAGCTCCCCCTCGCCACCGGCGTCGGGTTCTCCCAGCGGTACCAGAAGAAGGACGGCGTGGTGGTCGCCATCTTCGGCGACGCCGCCGTGAACAACGGCGCCTTCCACGAGTCGGTGAACATGGCGGCGGTCTGGAAGCTCCCCGTGATCTTCGTCTGCGAGAACAACCGCTACGGGATGGGGACCGCCATCGAGCGGACCGCCGCCGTGCCCGAGGCGTGGCGGCACGCGTCGGCGTACGGCATCCGCGGCGAGGCGGTGGACGGGATGGACGTCCTCGCGGTGCGGGACGCGGTCGCCCGCGCCGCCGAGGAGTGCCGGCCGCGCGACGGGAAGCCCGTGCTCCTCGAGGCGCGCACGTACCGCTACCGCGGCCACTCCATGGCCGACCCCGCCACCTACCGGACGCGGGAAGAGGTGGAGCAGGAGAAGCGGCGCGATCCGCTCGAGGTCCTGCTGCAGCGCGCGAAGGCCTCGGGCGCCGAGCTGCCGCAGCGCGAGCTCGAGCGGCTCGAGGAGGAGGTCGCCCGCGAGGTCGAGGCGGCGGTGCGCTTCGCGGAGGAGAGCCCGGATCCCGAGCCCGGCGCCATCTGGCGCGACGTCTACGCGTCGGAGGACGACCCCGCGCTCCTCCGGGACGACGTCTAGCGCCGGCGGCGGCCCGGCGGAACGGGAGCGGCCGGGCGCGCGTCACGCCCGGCCGCTCGTCGATCGTCGCAACGCTCGGCGTCAGTTGTTCCGCGCGCACTCCGCGATCCACTGCCGGATCGCCGCCGCCTCCGCGTCCGAGAGCCGGTCGCCGCCGGCGTGCGTCGTCCCGGTGGTGACGTTGCCCTTCTTGAGGAGCAGGCTGTCGTCGGGCGCCTGCGTGTTCACGGCCGCGCTCACCGCCGCGTAGGACTCGGCGAGCGTCGCGGACCCGTACTTCGGCAGGCTGGACGACGCGCCGTGGCAGTCGCCGCACCCGGTGGTCGTCGCGCTCGCGAGCTGCCCCGTCCGGCTCAAGATCGGGTGCACGTTCGCCGCGAAGGTGACCGTCGCGGTCGCCGGAGGCACGCACTGGGCCGGGGCTGGGGCGGCGCCGCCGCCTCCGCCGCCGCCGCCGTCGTCGTCGTCGTTCCCGCACCCGGCGAGCCCCAGCCCGGCCGCCACCACCGCCATCGCCCACCTACCTCGGATTCTCATCGGTCGTCCCTCCGGGGCAGACGTTGCGCCTCGGCCCGGGCGCCGGCCACCCCCCCGGCTCCGGAAGCAGACACGGCATCGCCCGGCCGGACGGCGCCGGCCGGGCGATCGCCCTGCGAGCCCCGCTGCCGGGCCTAGCCGCCGTGGTGGTAGCGCTCGACGGCGTTCGCCGCGCCCACGCCGTGGCAGGTCTGACAGGAGGTCGGAATCCGAGGTGTTCGCGACCGAGATCATCCCGCCCGCGTGGTTGCAGTCCGAGTAGCCCGGCGTCGGCGCCGGCACGCACGGCGTGGCCGCCGAGCCGTCGAACTTCACGTTGTCGTGGCAGGAGCTGCACGCCGCGAGGTTCGGCCGCGCCCGCCAGTTGTCCGAGTCCTCGCCGCCCGTGTGGCAGACGGTGCAGTGCTGCACGCCGTCGTGCCACGGGAACGCGATCTCGGAGAAGTCCGCGACGTTCTGGCTGTTGCCGACGATGAAGTACGGGTTCCCCTGCTGCACGCTGGGGAGGTCGCCGCCCATGTGGATCTTGTGGACCATCACCTTGAAGTCCACCGTCCGCGACGTCTCGGGATCCGTGGTCTGCGGCGAGTGGCAGGTGATGCAGAGCTGCGTGCCGCGCCGGGTGCCGTGGGCCTGGAGCACGCCGTGGCAGCGGTTGCAGGCGCCGTCGCTCACCACCTCGTCGAGCTGCGCCGTCCCGCCGCCGGGGACGAAGTTGAAGGAGTCGTAGGCGACGTCGCTGTCGAGCGCGGTGCGCGCGCGCACGATCCAGCCGGCCGCCGTGTGGGTCTTCGTCCGGTCGATGGCGGCGTCGGTGGCCGCCGGCATCGTGTAGTCGAACACGCCGTTGCCGACCGCGACGAGGTCGGCGATCGGCCACGCCACGGGGGTGGTGCCGGCGCGCGCCGGCGGCTCGTAGGCGGCCTGCGTCGCGTCGGCCGCGGGCAGCGCCGGGCCCCCGGGAGAGGTGAACGCCTTCGCCGCCACGGTGGCCGAGTAGAGCGAGTGGTAGTCGCCGTCGTCCTCGAGCTGCGCGAGCGTGAAGCGCGGGACGGTGTTCGGGACGGTGCGGTTGGCGGCGGTCGGGATCCCGAGGTTCCAGTTGCCGAGCTCGGTCATGAGATCGACCGGCGCGCCGGCCTGGTCCGTCACGCGGAACCGGACCACGGGCCGCGGGTTGGCGCCCTCCGGGATGGTCACCGACTGGATCTCGAGGTGGAGCGGATCCGCGTCCACCTGCGGCGGCGCCGCCCCGCCGCCGTTGTCGTCGTCGTCGCCGCAGCTCGCGCTCGAGATCACGAGCGTCGCGACCACGGCCCCCACCGCTGCCCCAAAGCGCCACGTCCTCATCGAACCCTCCCCCCGCCGCCTGGCGGCTCGCCCGGTTCGCGCGCGCACGTGCGCGCACACGCCTCGCGAATGATGGGGACGCCGCAGGAGGGGCGGCGCCCCCCGGAACGGGGCGGACCGCATGCGTGGCTGTCCCCCCGCTCGCCGGGCGGGCGCGCCGGCGGGCGGAGGCGGGGACGCTCGCCCTTCACGGGGTCGGGCGTTTTCGTTGCACGGGGACGGCGCGTTTGCCCAGATTGGCCCCATGCCGGTGATCTCGTACCGCGAGGCGCTCAACCAGGCGATGCGCGAGGAGATGGCGCGCGACGATCGCGTGTTCCTCATGGGCGAGGAGGTCGGGCAGTACAACGGCGCCTACAAGGTGACGCAGGGGCTCCTCAAGGAGTTCGGCCCCTGGCGCGTCGTGGACACCCCCATCGCCGAGCTCGGCTTCGCCGGCGTCGGCGTCGGCGCCGCGATGAACGGCCTTCGCCCCGTGATCGAGGTGATGACCTGGAACTTCGCCCTGCTCGCGATCGACCAGATCGTGAACTCGGCCGCGAAGATGCGGCAGATGTCGGGCGGCCAGCTCTCGGTGCCCATCGTCTTCCGCGGGCCGCAGGGCGCGGCCCACCAGCTCGCCTCGCAGCACTCGCAGGTGTTCGAGGGCATGTACGCGAACGTGCCGGGGCTCAAGGTCGCGGTCCCGGCGACGCCGCGGGACGCCAAGGGGCTCCTCAAGACGGCGATCCGCGACGAGGACCCGGTGGTCTTCATGGAGTCCGAGGTGCTGTACGGCTCGAAGGGCGAGGTGGAGGAAGGGGAGGTCCTCGTCCCGTTCGGCCAGGCGGAGATCGTGCGGCCCGGGCGCGACGTGACGATCGTCGCCTGGCAGAAGATGCGCTTCGTCGCGCTCGCCGCGGCGCAGGAGCTCGCGGAGGAGGGGATCGACGCGGAGGTCGTCGACCCGCGCACGCTCCGCCCGTTCGACCTCGCGACCGTCCTCGCGTCGGTGGCGAGGACGAACCGCTGCGTGGTGGTCGAGGAGGGGTGGCCGTGGATGGGGTCGGGCGCGCAGGTCGCGGACTCGGTCCAGCGCCACGGCTTCGACGACCTCGACGCGCCGGTCGTGCGCGTGACCGGCCGTGACGTCCCGATGCCCTACGCGAAGCCGCTCGAGAACGTCGTCCTGCCGTCCGCCGAGCGGGTGAAGCAGGCGGTCCGCCAGGTCACCTACCGCGACTAGGGCCCCGACATGGCGAAGCCGATCAAGATGCCGAAGCTCTCGGACCAGATGACCGAGGGCAAGATCGCCGAGTGGCTCAAGAAGGAGGGGGACGAGGTCAAGGCCGGCGACGTCGTCGCGCAGGTCGAGACGGAGAAGGCGACCCTCGACGTGGAGGCCTTCGAGTCCGGCGTCCTCATCGGCCTCGTCGTCCGCGCGGGGGAGACCGCGCCGGTGGGGCGGCCCATCGCCTGGCTCGGCGCGCGCGGCGAGAAGGTGCCGGAGGCGGAGGCCGGGGCCGGCGACGCGCCGGACGCGGCGAAGGAGGCGAAGGCGGGCGGGGAGGTGGCGCACGTCTCGACGCAGGCGGCCCCGCCCGCGGAGGCGAAGGCGCCCGCCGAGTCGAAGGCGCCCGCCGCGCGGCAGGAGGCGGCGCCCGGCGCCGCGCGCCCGGAGGGGCGCGCGCGCGAGGCGCGGCCGGAGCCGCGGCGGGTGGAGGTGCGCGCCGAGCCGGGCCCGCCGCCGTCCCGCGGCGCGCGGGCCGTGCCGCAGGAGGCGGCCGCCCGCCCCGGGCGCGTCGTCGCCTCCCCCGCGGCGCGCAAGCGCGCCCGCGAGCGCGGCATCGACCTCGGCGACCTCGAGGGCTCGGGGCCGCGCGGCCGGATCGTGCTCGGCGATCTCGAGGGCGCCGCCGCGGCCCGCGCCGCGCCGCCCCCCGCGCCGGGCGCGCCGGCCGAGCCTCGCGCCGCCGCCGCGGCGGGCGGCAGGAAGCGCCGGCCGCTGCCGCCCCGGGTCGAGCTGCGCGACGAGACGCTCCCGCTCTCGCCGATGCGCAGGGCGATCGCGCGGAACCTCGCGGCCTCGAAGCCGGGCGCGCCCCACTTCTACCTCGAGACCTCGGTGGACATGCGCCGGCTCGTGGCGCTGCGCGACCAGCTCGAGGAGCTGGAGGAGGGGCCCGTCTCGTTCAACGACCTCGTCGTGAAGGGCGCGGCCGAGGCGCTCGCCCGCCACCCGGAGGTGAACGCCGCCTGGGGCGCCGACGCCATCGTCCGGCGCGGGAGCGTCGACGTGGGCGTGGCCGTGGCGCTCGACGACGGCCTGGTGACGCCGGTGGTGCGCGAGGCGGACCGCAAGACCGTCGGCGAGATCGCGGCCGAGATCCGCGCGCTCGCCGCGCGCGCGCGCGACCGGAAGCTCGCGCCCGACGAGTACCAGGGCGCGTCCTTCACCATCTCGAACCTCGGCATGTTCGGCGTCGAGGCGTTCTACGCGGTCATCAACCCGCCCGAGGCGGCCATCCTCGCGGTGGGGGCGGTGCAGAAGGTCCCCTGGGTCGACGAGGCGACCGGGGCGCTCGTGGCCATGGAGCGGATGCGGCTCGGGCTCTCCTGCGATCACCGCGTGATCGACGGGGCGACCGGGGCGCGCTTCCTCCAGACCCTCAAGGCCATCCTCGAAAGTCCGCTGAGACTCGTCGTGGGTTGATCTACGCTCCCGCGGCGAGGGGGGCGACACACATGGCGAGCCGGAAGCCGCGCACGCGGATCGAGAAGGACACCCTGGGGGAGATGCCGGTGCCGGCGACGGCGCTCTACGGCGCGCAGACCGCGCGCGCCGTGGAGAACTTCCCCATCTCCGGGCTGCGCGCGGCGCCGGCCTTCGTCGACGCCACCGTGCGCGTGAAGCTCGCCGCCGCCCGGGTGAACGCGCGGCTCGGGCTGCTCCCCCGCGCGAAGGCGCGCGCCATCGAGGCCGCCGCGCGCGAGGTGCTCGCCGGCCGGCACCGCGAGCACTTCGTGGTGGACGTGTACCAGGCGGGCGCCGGCACCTCGCACAACATGAACGTGAACGAGGTGCTCGCGAACCGCGCGACCGAGCTCCTCGGCGGGCGGCGCGGCGCGGCGCGGCTCGTCGACCCGAACGACGACGTGAACATGGCGCAGTCGACGAACGACGTCGTCCCCACCGCGATGCGCCTCGCGGCCCTCGACCTCGCCCCCGCGGTCGTCGAGGCGCTCTCCGGCCTCGCCGCCACCTTCGAGGGGAAGGCGCGGCGCTGGGAGGGCGTCGTGAAGTCGGGGCGCACCCACCTCATGGACGCGACGCCCATCCGGCTCGGGCAGGAGGTCTCCGGCTGGGCGGCGGCGCTGCGGGCCGCCGCCGGGCGGATCCGCGACGCGCTCCCCGAGCTGTCGGTGCTCGGCCTGGGCGGCACCGCGGTGGGCACCGGGCTGAACGCCCACCCCCGCTACCGGCCGCTCGTGGTGCGCGAGCTGGAGCGGCTCACCGGCGTCCCGCTCACCCCGGCGCCGAACCTCTTCTACGCGATGCAGTCGCTCGCGCCGTTCGTGGCGCTCTCCGGGGCGCTCCGCACCGCGGCCCTCGAGCTCCTCCGGATCGGCGGCGACGTCCGGCTCCTCGGCAGCGGCCCCAACACCGGCCTCGGCGAGCTCAGGCTCCCGCCGGTGCAGCCGGGCTCCTCGATCATGCCCGGCAAGGTGAACCCCTCGATGGCCGAGATGCTCGCCATGGCCTCCTACCAGGTGATCGCCATGGACGCCGGCGTCGCCTGGGCCGCGAGCGGCGGGCAGCTCGAGCTCAACGTCATGATGCCCCTCGTCGCCTTCGACCTCTGCCACGCCCTCGGGATCATGGCGGCCTCGGCGCGCGCCTTCGACCGGCGCTGCGCGCGCGGGCTCGAGGCCGACGAGGCGCGCTGCCGCGGCTTCGCCGAGCGCACGGTGAGCCTCGCCACCGCGCTCGCGCCGCGCCTCGGGTACGCGCGGGCCGCCGAGATCGTGAAGGAGTCGGTGCGGAGCGGCCGGTCGATCGTGGAGCTGGCCGTCGAGGTGGGCGGGCTCTCCCCGGCGGAGGCGCGCCGGATCCTCGACGCGGGCAAGCTCACCCGGCCCGGGCGGGCGTAGGCCGGGTTATCATCCGCCCGTGCCCCCGCGCCTCGGCGAGATCCTGGTCGGCGACGGCGCGTGCACCGCCGACGCGCTCCGCGACGCCCTCAAGAACCAGATCATCTTCGGCGGGCGGCTCGGCACGAACCTCCTCGAGATCCAGGCGGTCTCGGAGGAGGCCCTCGCGCGCGCGCTCGGGCTGCAGCACGGGGTGCCCGCGCTCAGCGGCGACCTGCGCCTAGACCCCGCGGCGACGGCGCTCCTCACCCGCGAGATCGCGGACCGCCACGACGCCGTCCCGTACGTGCTCGCCGACCGCCGGCTCGCGCTCCTCGTCGTCGACCCGAGGAATCTCGCGATGCTCGACGAGGTGGCCTTCGCCACCGGCAAGCGGGTGCACGCCATCGTCGTGCCGGAGGCCCGGGTCTGGGCGCTCCTGCGCCGCACGTACGGGATCGAGCGCCACCTGCGAGGCATCGAGGTGGACTTCGGGAAGGTGGCCGCAGCGCGCGCGCTCCCCGAGGCCGCCCCGGCCGTGGTCCGCTCCGTGGCCGAGGACCTCATGGACCAGGGCGCGTTCGACGCGCTGTACGGGGTGCGCGGCGCGTCCGCTCCGCCGCCCCCGCCCGCGGGCCCGACCTCGCCGGTGGAGGGCGACGACGTCGTCGAGCTCACGGACCTCCTCGCCCCCGCGGCCGCTCCCGCGGCGCCGCCCGCGCTCGCCGCGGAGGTGCTCGCCGCGCTCTCGGCGGGCCCCGGCCACGCGCCGCCCGCGCGCGCCGCCGCGCCCGCCCCCGCCGAGGAGCCGGAGCCGTCGCCCGTCGACTTCGACGAGGCGGTGCGCCTCCTCGAGGGCGTGGACGAGCGGAACGCCATCGCGAGGACGGTGCTCCGCTACGCCCGCTCCAGGTTCCAGCGGGCGGTGCTCCTCACCGTCCACCGGGGCGCCGCCCACGGCTGGGCGGGGCTCGGGGAGCGGCTCGGCGCCGAGGCGGTGCGCCACATCCACGTCCTGCTGGGCGCGCCCGGCATCGTGGACACCGTCGTCTCGACCCGCGCCCACTTCCTCGGCCCCATCCCGAAGACGGAGGCGAACATCCGGCTCCTGCGCGCCCTCGGCGGCGGAGTCCCGGGGAACGCCTTCCTCGTCCCCATCCTCGCCACCGGCCGCGTGGTGAACGTCTTCTACGCCGACAACGGCAAGGGGGGCGTGGTGGACGCGGGCGGCGTCGGCGAGCTCCTCATCCTTGCGACCCGCATCGCGAAGAGCTACGACGCCCTGCTCGCCCGCGTGCGGTGACGACCCCGACCCGACCTCGCTCTCGACCCCGCCCACCCGCACCCTTCGCCGGACCGCCCCTCATGGCCGCCACGCTCCACTACTTCATGCTCCCCGACGACGAGCGCTCGCTCTTCCGCCACCTCGCCCGGCGGGAGCTGACCGCCTACCCCGAGCTCGTCCCCCCAGGCTACGCGCCGATCCGCGTGGACGAGCACGCGGTGGAGAAGCTCGACCAGCCCGCCTGGTACCTCGCCCTGGAGCGGCTCGGCCCCGTCGTCGTCCACCCGCTGAAGCGGGGGCCGGACAAGGGCATGCTCGCCATCGAGGAGATCCCCTCGCCCGTGTTCCACTACGAGCGGTCCGTCCGGAACGACGCCGGCGAGCTGGTCGCGGGGCGGCTGTGGGCGGAGCTCGACGTCACCGACGATCCCGACGACCGGCGCGGCAAGCCGCGCGCCCTGAAGGCGCTCTTCCAGGAGATCCACGACCTCTTCCGGAAGAACTGGCGGCGCAGCGACCCGAAGGGCTTCTGGGTGGGACCGCACGCCGCCGCGGCCTGGAAGCGCGGTGAGCTCGTCCTGCGCGAGGCCGGGCACAAGGGCAAGACCGTGGGGGTGTGGCGCTGACCCACGCGGTTGACGCCGGGGCCGGGGGTGGGTACACAGGTCCGGCTTGACCATGAGGCCCGTCCCTCGCTATAAGGCCGCGCTCGCCGCGCTCTCGCTCGCCGTCCCGGGCCTCGCCCTGGCGGACAAGGTGGCCGGCGCGATCCTCCCGGACGAAGCCGAGAAGATCGGGGAGAATCGGTATCGGGTCCCGAAGAGCTACGAGGACACCCTCAAGTTCTTCAGGACCGTGTACGGTCCTTCGAAGTACACGCGGCGGACCATCGCGGCCACCGCGGCGGTGAAGGCCGTCCACATCGCGAACCCGGAGGCGAAGCCGGGGCAGTGGGAAGGGCTGAACGTCTACGAGCTGAAGAACGAGACGAGGGTGTTCGTGCTCGTGAAGCAGAGATGAGTCTTTGGGGGATCGTCTAACGGCAGGACGCCAGACTCTGGATCTGGCTATCTAGGTTCGAATCCTAGTCCCCCAGCCAAACGAATGATCGGGCGTTGACTGCCGCAGCGCTCGCGAGTAGGAAAGCAGAGTTCGTGGCCCCTTCGTCTAGCGGTTAGGACGTCGGCCTCTCACGTCGAAAACATGGGTTCAAGTCCCGTAGGGGTCACCAGTCGTGCCCCGCCAGCCGTGAGAGCTGGCGGGGCTTTTTCTTTTCGAGAACGGGAAACGGCCCGCCGGCTCAGCGGGCGCGGGGCCGGAAGGTCAGCGAGAGCTCGATCTCGACCTCGTCCTTCACGCCGACCGCGCCGCCGACCGCCCGGAACGGCGCGATCCCGAAGGCCGACTGCTTGAGGTGCGCGCGGCCGTGGACGCGCCACGCGTCCGCGGCGCGCTCCGCCTCGACGTCCACGGTCACGGGGGCGCTGCGGCCGCGCAGCGTGAGCGTCCCGGGCACCGCGCCGCGCAGGCGCCCGGGCCCGCCTCCCGGCTCGAGCGCGAGCCGCTCCGCGCGGAACTCGATGCGGGGGTGGTGCTCGGCGTCGAGGACCTCCGGTCCGGCCGCCTGCGCGTCGACCTTGCGGCGGTCCCCCTCGGACAGCTTCTCCTGCCGGTCGCGAAGCGAGTCCGCGAACAGCACGACCTCCGCCGACGACGGCGCGGGCGCCCCCTCGGGCCCGCGCGCCGTCGCCCGCCACCGCGTCACCTCGAAGTGGTGATCGTGCGCGAAGGCGGAGAAGACGCCCTTCTTGCGGACGTGGACGACGACGCGGTCCTCGGCGCCGGGGTCCGCCTCCCACTGCTCGGCGCGCGCGACCGTCGCGGTCACGGCGGCGGCTGCGGCGACTGCGGCGAGTCCTCGCATGGCGATCCTCCCTTCCGCCGGCCGGGGGCGTCCCGGCGCCCCGGCGAGCGCCCCACGACCACGAAGAGGCCCCCTTCACGCCCGAGCGTCCACGACCAGGACAGCTGGTGGAGGACGTTCTCGAACGCCCAGTCGTCCTCCGCCCGTGTGAACAGGCCGCCCGGCCCGAGCGCAGCCTCGGCCGTGATGGTGCTGGGGTAGGTCCGCACGTACGCGACGCCGCACGCGTCGAACCAGCGCTGCACCTCGGCGAGCGTGTGCCGGTGCTCCTCGGGGTGCCGGTACTGGTCTCGCAGCCACGCCGCGCGCCGGGCGGGCTCCGCCGCGCGGTCGCGGAGCACCGGATCGAGCGGGAACCAGCGGAACCCGCTGAGCCGCGCCACCGCCCTCCGCAGCCGGTGCGGGAGCCGCGCGTACGCGTTGTAGACCCCCACCACCACGAACCCGCCCGGGCGCGCGAGGCGCGCCACGGCGCGGAAGGAGGCCTCGGGATCCGGCGTGTGGTGGAGCACGCCGGAGCACGTCACCACGTCGAACGCACCTTCGCGCAGGCCGGGGGCGCGGAGGTCCGTCTCGACGAAGCGGACGCGCGAGACGCCGAACCGCCGCGCC
The DNA here is from genome assembly GCA_963737085.1 of uncultured delta proteobacterium. Lineage (GTDB taxonomy): Bacteria > Myxococcota > Myxococcia > Myxococcales > Anaeromyxobacteraceae > Anaeromyxobacter. The sequence goes on along the minus strand of CAVTRR010000006.1, from coordinate 378,907 downwards.
GCCTCCGCCGCGACCCGGAGCGACGCGCGCGTCAGGTCGGCGCCGACGACGAGCCGGTCGCCCGTCGCGAGGAACAGGCTGAGCTGGCCGGTCCCGCAGCCGACGTCGAGCACCGTCGCGTCCGGCGCGACGGCGCCGTCGAGCAGGCGGGCGAAGGCGCTCCGCTCCGCGCGCGCGCGGAGCGCCGCCCAGCTGCTGCGCGGGGGGTAGCCGGGGAAGGGCGCCGCCGAGTAGAGCGCCCGCACCTCCTCGACGCGCGGCTCGAGCTCGCGGCAAAGGCGCGGGATCCCCTCCGCGACCTCGAAGCTGCGCGCGCAGGCGCCGCACCGCAGGATCGCGGCCCCCGCGTCCAGCGCGCCGCCGCAGGCCGGGCAGGCGAGCAAGGCGAGCAGATCGGGCGCGACGGTCGCCATCAGAAGATCGAGTAGATGAACGGCGCGAGCGCCTCCACGCTGGCCGCGAGGAGGAGCAGGACCGCCGTGAGGCAGAGGAAGACCACGAGCGGCACGAGCCACCGCTTGCGGGCGCGGTCCTGCCACAGCCCGCGCACCAGGTGCGCCGCGGAGGGCACGATGCTCGCCGCGACCACGACGCCGTTCCGGAACCTGCCGTGCCTTCGGATCACGACACCGCCTCCTCGAGACCGCGCTCGCGCGCCGCCGCCTTCCCGACCACGCACCGCCCCGCGACGAGGAGGTCGATGCCCGAGCGGCGGAACGTCGAGTACCCCTCGACGGCGCGGGCCACGATCGGCTCCCCGGCGAGGTTGAACGAGGTGTTGAGCAGCACCGGCACGCCGGTCCGGGCTCCGAAGGCGAGCAGCAGCGCGTGGAACCGGGGGGAGACGCCGGCGTCCACCGCCTGCACGCGCGCCGTCCCGTCGACGTGGGTCACCGCGGCGAGGCGCGAGCGCCACTCGGGGCGGACCGGGAACACCCCGGACATGAAGCGGCACAGCCGCAGGCCGCCCGGGGGCAGCTCGAAGTAGCGGTCCGCCACCTCCGCGGGGACCGCCGGCGCGAAGGGCCTGAACTCCTCGCGGTACTTCACGTCGCGGTTGAGGCGGTCGCGCGTCTCCGCGCTCCCGGGCGCGGCGAGGATGCTGCGGTTCCCGAGCGCGCGCGGCCCGAGCTCGCACCGGCCGTCCATCCACCCGACGATGCGGCCGCTCGCGAGCTCGCCGGCGAGCCGCTCGAGCAGGGCGCGATCGTCGGGGGCCCGCTCGACGGGGAGCCCGTCCTCGCGCGCGATGCGCTCGAGCTCGCCCGCGTCGACCGCGCAGCCCCAGGACGCGTGATCGGGCACCGCCCGGTCGGGGTTCCGGAAGTGGACGCGATCGGCGTACAGGGCGGCCCCCAGCGCGCAGCCGGCGTCCCCCGGCGCGGGCGGGACGAAGACGCGCTCGAACCCGGACTCGCGCAGGATGCGGGTGTTGGCGCAGCCGTTCAGCGCCACGCCGCCGCCGAGGCAGAGGTCCCGCAGGCCGGTCTCCTTCCGCAGCGCGCGGGCCAGCTCGACGAGCCGGTCCTCGAGCACGCGCTGCACGCTCGCGGCGAGGTCCGCCCAGCGCGCCCCGGCCGGCGTGGCCGGGTCGATGGGCTCGTCCGGCGAGCGCGGGGGGCCGAAGACCTCCTCGAGGCGCGTGGACCACGCACGCCGGCCCGACGCGTGGAAGTCGAAGAAGCTCAGGTCGAGCAGCGGCGCGCCGTCGGGCGCGGCGCCGAGGATCGCGCCCACCTGCGCCTCGAAGCGCGGGCGCCCGTACGAGGCGAGGCCCATCACCTTGTACTCGCCCTCGTTCACCTCGAACCCGAGGAAGGCGGTGAACGTGGAGTAGAACATCCCGAGCGAGTGCGGGAACCGCAGCTCCCGGAGGAGCTCGATCGTGCACGCGCCGCCCGGCGACCTGAGCCCGCGCCCCATCGTGAGCGTCGCCCACTCCCCGACGCCGTCGGCGGTCAGGATGGCCGCCTCGCGCGTCGGCGCGGTGAGGAAGGCCGCCGCCGCGTGGGACTGGTGGTGCTCGGTGAACAGGATCCGTCGCCACGGGACGCCCAGGCGGGACGCGATGATGCCCTTCACCCACGCCTTCTCGCCGAGGGTGTTCTTCATCGCCTGCGGGAAGCTCCGCCAGGAGCGGGGGAACGCCCGCAGCGCGGTCACGAGGATCCGCTCGAGCTTCAGCATCGGCTTCTCGTAGAAGACCACCGCGTCGAGGGTCTCGGGTTCGAGGCCGGCCTCCGAAAGGCACCACTCGATCGCGGCGAGCGGGAACGAGGCGTCGTTCTTCCGGCGCGAGAGCCGCTCCTCCTGGATCGCGCAGACGGGCAGGCCGTCGACGACGAGCGCCGCGGCGGAGTCGTGGTAGTGCGCGGAGACGCCGAGGATCCTCATGGCTCAGTACTGGCTCTCGAGCGCGGCCGGCCCCTCGCGCCGCCGGGGCTCGCTCCAGCCGGCGGGCTCCCGGCGCGCCGCGCGCCTCGCCGCGAGCACGAAGAGCGGCAGGACGAGGAAGTACTGGGCGAGGAGCAGGGTTGTGCCGAGCACGCCCGCGATCGCGGTCGCGACGCGGAGGTACCCTCTCCACAGGCGCGCGGCGCGGGCGAGCCACAGGTGCCGGCGGTGGCTCGCGGGCGCGACGCGCTCGAGCTGGGTTCGCGTGTAGCGCATGTGGAACACCTCGTCGGCGAGGACCCGGCGGAAGACCTCGCGCGTGCCCTCGTCCGCGACGACGTCCCGGTAGACCTCGAAGCGCGAGGCGGCGACCTTCTCGGAGAGGTGGAGGAAGGCCAGCAGCGGAGCGTCCCCCTCGTCCTCCACCCGCAGGTCGTCGCGCCCGCGCTCGCCGGGGGTGAGCCAGCGCGCCTCGAACGGCGGGGACCGCCCGGCCCCGAGCGCGGCCAGCAGCGTCCGGCCGCGCGCCCGGAACAGCTCGGCGTGGTGGCGCTCGTCCGCGGCGTGCCGCAGGAGCAGCCGCCGGAGGAGCGGGTCCGAGGTGAGCTCCGCCGCCCGCGACAGGTCGCGCCCTCCGTCCGCCTCGGTGGCGGCGAACGTCATCAGCTTGCGCGCGCAGCGGTGCGCGTCCCGCCAGACCCACCGGTGCACCGGACGGAGAGCCCGCTCCAGCGAGGACGCGCGGCGGTCCTGCATGGCGATTAGATGCGGGACGCCCGGTGCCGGGTACGCGCTCTGAAGGGTGTCGAGGTTTGCAGGGAACGACCGCTCGCGCGGCGGCCTTCGCCGCCCGGACGCTGACCACCCTCGCGGGGGCGGCCCTCGTCGCGTGGGCCTTCGCCGCGGACGCGCGCTGGGCGGAGCGGCACGTCCTCGGCGCCTACTGCGCCACGAGCCGCGGCGAGTGGGTGCTGGCGCGCGCGGCGCCCTGGCTGGCCGCCGCGCTGGGCCTCGTCGCCATCTGGAAGCTCGCGCCCTCGGCGGCGCGCCTCGCCGGGCGGTTCTCCGCTCGCAGGCACGCCGGCCCGCTCGCGCGGATCGCCCTCGCCGTGCTCGCGGCGCTCGGCGTCGGCGAGCTCGCCGCCCGCGCGCTCCACGAGCGCCTGATGCTCGGCGTCCGGATCGCGCCCCTGGAGGCCGGGGCGCCCATGACGCGGGTCGATCCGCGGCTCGGCTGGGCCTACGTCCCGGCCCGCACCACCTGGGTGGAATCCGGCGATCGGCAGGTGGCCTACGCCATCGACGCGGACGGAGATCGCGCCGCCGCGAGCGGCGACCGCCCCGATCCCGGACGGCCGACCGTCCTGTTCGCCGGAGAGTCGATCGCCTTCGGGTACGGCCTCCCGTACGACGAGACGTTCCCCGCCCTCGTCGGGCGCGACCTCGGGGTCCAGGCCGTGAACCTGGCGGTCGTCGGGTACGGCAGCGACCAGGCCCACCTGCGCGTGCTCGACGCGCTCCCGCGCTTCTCCCGTCCGCTCGCGGTCGTGTCCCTCTTCGTCCCCGGCCAGATCGCGCGCAACGTCGATCCCTGGCGGACGCGCCTCGGGCGCGGTCCGGACGGCGCGCTCGTCGCCGTGCCGGCGTCTCGCGGACCGAACGTGGCGAGGCTCCTCCGGCAGCTGCCGTATCGCGGCGACGAGCCCCTGCGCGTCACCGCGGCGATCCTCCACGCGACCGCCGAGGCGGCGCGCGCGCGGGGGGCGTACCCGCTGTTCGTGGTGACGAACTACGGCCCGGCGTGCGTCCGCGAGGACGGGGGGGAGGCCTGGGTCGTGGAGGAGCTCTTCGTCCGGCAGGCGCTGCCGTTCGTGCGCGTGGACCTCGATCCCGAGGACCTGCTGCCCGGGCTCCTGGAGCGGCACCCGAGCGCGCGCGGCACCCGGAAGATCGCGGCCGCCGTCGAGCGCGCGCTCTCGGAGCGGCTGGGGCTCCGCGCCGGCCGGGCCGCCGCCCCCGGGGCCACGCGACCCCCGTGACGCCGTTCACGGTCCGGCGACGGGGTCCGGGACGGCGAGGCGCTGCCCGGGCCGGATGAGATCCGGATCGTGCACCTGCTCGCCGTTCGCCCGGTAGAGCACCGGCCAGCTGAAGGGGTCGTGGCGGTGACGGCCGGCGAGCCCCCACAGCGTGTCGCCGCGCCGGACCACGACCATGCGGTGGCCGGGAGGCAAGGGCGGAGGGGGCGGGGAGGGGGTCGAGGGCGGGGTCCGGGGCGGGTCGGGATCGCGGTCGAGGTCGAGGTCGGGATCGCGGTCGCTGTCGGGGTCGAGGTCGAGGTCGAGGTCGGGGTCGCGGTCGCGGTCGGGGTCGCGGTCGGGGTCGCGGTCGAGGTCGGGGTCGAGGTCGGGGTCGAGGTCGGGGTCGAGGTCGGGGTCGCGGTCGAGGTCGGGGTCGCGGTCGATGTCGAGGTTGGGGTCGAGTGAATTCCCCCCTCTCCCCCGCTCTGCGGGGGAGAGGGCCGGGGTGAGGGGGTGGACATCACGGACGTGCCGTCGCGCGCGACGCCCCCCTCTCCCCCCGCTGCACGGAGGGAGAGGGAAGAACCGACGCGGGCCTTGGTCGAGGTCGCGTTCTCACCCGCGAGGTGCCAGCCCACGATCGCGACCGCGATCGCGACCAGCGCGCCCACGACGATCGGGAGGAGGGAACGACGCGCGCGCGGCTTGCCCTCGGCGTCCCGCGGCAGGGGAGACGGGAGGTCGGCCGTCTCGGGAGCGGTCGGAGGCGGCGCCGGCGGCGAGACCGCGTTCACGGCGCGGAGCGCGCCGCTCGGCGCCGCGGCCGCGGCGGCGTTCCCGGCCGGCCGCGGCTCCACGAGCGCGGCGAACCGCTCGGGGCCGCGAACGACGACGCGGTCGGCGCTCGCCGGAGCGATGCCGCGCGCCGCCCTCGCGGGCCGCTCCGCGGGGTGGCGCGCAGGGGGCACCGCGTGGAGCGCCGGGTGGCGCGGGCCTTCCGAGGCACGGCGAGGCGCGGCGCCGCCGTGCGGACGGCGCGCGGGGAGCGGGCTGGGCGGGCCCGGCGCCGCGCGCGGCCCCGCGGCAGCGTCCGCGGAAGCGGGCTGCGGCGCGGCGCGTGCGGCGTGCGGCCCCGCAGCAGTGTCCGAGGAGGCGTCCGCGGAAGCGGGCCGGCCGGCCCCCGCGCTCGACGCTCCGGCCTGCGCGCCGGCCGCCTGCGCCGCCTCGGCCTCGGGGGCCGAGGCGGGTTCCTCGCGCGGCGGGGCCTGCCGGTGGAGGTCCTCGCGATCGAGGAGCCGGTCGAGGTCGAGGAGCAGGAGCGTTCGTGGCGCCGACTCGACGAAGCCGCTCACCGCGTCCGCCGAGGCGAGGGGACCGGTCGCGGGGCGCGGCGAGATTGCGGCCGCGGCCGCCTCCACGAGGCTGCCCACCGCGTCCACGAGGAGCGCGCAGGGCGTGGCCACGCCGCCGACCCGCGCCTCCACGCCGAGGAGGAGCGACGCGCGCCCGATGCGCGAGCGCGCGGCGCCGAGGCGAACGGCGACGTCGACCACCGGCACCACCCGGCCGCGCACGTTCACGAGCCCGCGCACCGCCGCGGGCGCGAAGGGGACGCGCGTCACGGGCGGCACGGGGAGGATCTCGCGGACCCGGGCGAGCTCGAGCGCGCAGGCGTGACCGCCGGCGTGAAACGAGAGGAGCTCCACGGCGCAACGTTAGCGGTTCCGGCGGGGCGCCGCGAGGGGCGAGTCTCACCCACCCACCCGTCCGCAGGGGTCAGCGCGTCAGCGCAGCTTCTCCTCGAGCGCCTTCCGCACCAGGGCCGGGTCCGCGACGCCCTGCGTCTCCTTCATGACCGCCCCGAGGAGCACGCCGAAGAGCTTCTTCTCCCCTGCGCGGTAGCGCGCGGCGATCGGCGCCTGCGCGGCGAGGGCGCGCGCCACGGCGGCGTCGAGGGCGCCGCGGTCCGCCACCTTCTCGAGGCCGAGCGCCTTCATGCGGGCCTCGGGCTCGCCCCCGCCGGCGACGAGGTCGGCGAGGAGCGCCTTCGCGGCGGCCGCGGCGAGCCGGCCCGCGTCGACGAGCGCGACGAAGCGGCCGAACGCGGCGCCGGGGAGGGGGAGCGCGTCGAGGGGCCGGTCGCCGGCGAGGCCGGCGAGGTCGTTCAGGAGCCAGCGGGCGGCCGGAGCCGGGGGCGCCTTCGCCGCGACGGCCGCGTCGAAGTACGCCGCTGTGACGGGGTCGCCCGCGAGGAGGTCCGCCTCCTCCGGCGAGAGGCCGAGCTCCTTCGCGTAGGCGGCGTGGCGCCGCGCGAGCGCGGGGTCGGCGGCGCGCGCCTCGGCACGGAACTCGGCGCGCGTCTTTCGCGGCGCGGCCGGCGCCTCGCCGGGCGCCGCCTTCCGCTCGCGCCGCCGCTCCTCCGCGGCCTTCGGAGCCGCCCTGGCGGTCCAGGCGTCCCTGAGCGTGATCGTCCGGTTGAAGACCGGCGCGCCCGGCCGCGAGGCGACCGGATCCACGAAGAAGTAGCCCTGGCGCAGGAACTGCCAGCGCGTCCCGGGCTCGGCGGCGGCGAGCGCCGGCTCCACCCGCGCCCCTCGCGCCACGGCGAGGGAGTCGGGGTTGAGCGCCTGGAGGAAGTCCTGCTCCGCGTCGGGCAGCTCCACCCGGAAGAGCCGGTCGTAGAGCCGCACCTCGGCCGGCGCCGAGCGCGCCGCGTGCACCCAGTGGATCGTGCCCGACGCGCGCCGCGACGCGGCGGGATCCCCGAGCGACGCCGGGTCGTGGGTGCAGCGGAGCTCCGCCACCTCTCCGGAGGGGCCGCGCACGACCTCGTCGCAGCGGACCAGGTAGCCGCCGGCGAGCCGCACCTCGCGCCCCGGGGCGAGCCGCTTCCAGTCCTTCGGCGGATCCTCGGAGAAGTCGTCGCGCTCGACGAGGAGCTCGCGGCCGAAGGGGACCTTGCGGCCGCCGCGCCCCGGCTCGCCCGGCCACCACGGGACGTCCAGCTCCTCGGTCTTCCCGGCCGGCCAGCTCGTGACGACGAGGCGGAGCGGGTCGAGGACGGCGAGCGCGCGGGGCGAGCGCCGCTCGAGGTCGCCGCGGATCGCGAACTCGAGCTTGCCGATGTCCACGACGCTGTTGTTCTTCGCGACGCCGATGAGGTCGGCGAAGTCGCGGAGCGCCTCGGGGGTGACGCCGCGGCGCCGCATCCCGGCGAGCGTCGGCATGCGCGGGTCGTCCCAGCCCTGGACGCGCTTCTCGTTCACGAGCTGGAGGAGCTTCCGCTTCGACAGCACGGTGTAGCCGAGGGCGAGCCGCGCGAACTCGTACTGGCGCGGGCGCGGGTCCCAGGGGCCGAGGGCGTCCAGCACCCAGTCGTAGAGCTCGCGGTTGGACTCGAACTCGAGGGTGCAGATGGAGTGGGTGACGCCCTCGAACGCGTCCTCGAGGGGATGGGCGAAGTCGTACATCGGATAGATGCACCAGGCCTCGCCGGTCCGGTGGTGGTGCGCGTGTCGGATCCGGTAGAGGAGCGGGTCGCGCATGAGCACGTTCGGGTGCGCCATGTCGATCCGGGCGCGGAGCACCATGGCGCCGTCCGGCAGCTCGCCCGCCCGCATGCGGCGCAGGAGGGCGAGGCTCTCGGCGGCGGGCCGGTCGCGGAACGGGCCGTTCGTGCCGGGGCGGTCGAACGAGCCGCGCTGCTCGCGGATCTTCTCCTGCGGCTGCGCGTCGACGTAGGCCTTCCCGTCGCGCACCAGCCGCTCGGCGCACTCGTACATGCGAGGGAACCAGTCCGACGCGTAGTGGAGGTGCTCGCCCCAGTCGCAGCCGAGCCAGCGCACGTCGCCCTGGATGGCCTCGACGTACTCCGTCTCCTCGGTGACCGGATTCGTGTCGTCGAAGCGCAGGTGGGTGCGCCCGCCGTAGGCCCTCGCGAGGCCGAAGTTGAGCAGGATCGACTTCGCGTGGCCGATGTGCAGGAAGCCGTTCGGCTCGGGCGGGAAGCGGGTGATCACGCGGCCGCCGTTCCGGCCGGCCGCGAGGTCGGCCTCCACGATCTCGGCGAGGAAGTTCGAGGGGCGAGGGGCGTCGGCCATGCAGCCGATGGTGGTATCCCAGCGGGAGGGCGCTCGCAACCTCGCGGCGGCGGGGGTTCGCTCCCCGTCGCGCGGCCACCCCCGTCCCGCTAGAGGAGGACGAGGAGAGGAGGGTCGGCATGCCCGAGACGAGGAAAGTGACCCAGGGCGTCCGCGACGGCCACGCGGCGCTGAGGAAGGAGCTCGAGGTCCACAAGGCCGGCGTCGGCGGCCTGCTCCGCCAGCCGCGGGAGGTCGCGGAGGCGACCATGGCCCGCGCGGTGGTGTTCCTCGACGAGGAGATCAGGCCGCACGCGGGCTGGGAGGAGGTGAAGCTCTACCCGCTGCTCGACGCGCTCGTCGGCGGCGGCGAGCCCTTCACCGCCACGATGCGCTGCGAGCACGCGGTCGTCGACCGCTGGATCGAGGAGCTCGCCGTCAACGCCGGGTCCGCGGCGCCCGACGTGGCCTGGTTCGCGCGGAGCGCCGACCGGCTGTTCGGGCTCATCGAGGCGCACTGGGAGGAGGAGGAGCAGGTGCTGCTCCCGATCCTCGAGCGGTCCTTCCGGACCGCCGACGAGTTCGAGCGGGCGGTCGGCGGCGAGATCCACGCGCACTCCCGCTGAGGGACCCCGCGGCGAGATCGCGTCGCGCGCCCCGCCCGATTTGTCTAGAATCCCTCGCCCCGCCGCGTCCGGCGGGCGTGGGAGCGCCGGCGATGACAGCGAAGTTCAAGGTGGGGCTCGTCCAGATGTCGATGAGCGCCGACCCGCAGCAGAACGTCGACAAGGCGGCCGCCCGGGTCGAGGAGGCGGCGAGGAAGGGCGCGGAGGTGGTCTGCCTCCCCGAGCTCTACCGCTCCCCGTACTTCTGCCAGCGGGAGGACGCCGCCCTCTTCGATCTCGCCGAGCCGGTCCCGGGGCCGAGCACCGAGCGGCTCGCGGCGGTGGCGCGCAAGGCGGGCGTCGCGGTGGTCGTGCCGATCTTCGAGAAGCGGGCGCCGGGGCTCTACCACAACAGCGCCGTGGTGCTCGACGCGGACGGCCGCACCGCCGGCCTGTACCGGAAGATGCACATCCCGGACGACCCGTCCTTCTACGAGAAGTTCTACTTCACGCCCGGCGACCTCGGCTTCCAGGCGATCGACACCCGCTTCGGCAGGATCGGGACGCTCATCTGCTGGGACCAGTGGTACCCCGAGGGCGCCCGGCTCACCGCGCTCCGCGGCGCCGAGGTGCTCTTCTACCCGACCGCGATCGGCTGGCACCCGGCGGAGAAGGCGCGCCACGGCGCCTCTCAGCGCGACGCGTGGCGGACCATCCAGCGCGGCCACGCCATCGCGAACGGCTGCTACGTCGCGGCGGTGAACCGGGTCGGGCACGAGCCCGGGCCGGAGGGCCAGGCGGGCCTCGAGTTCTGGGGCACCTCCTTCCTGTGCGATCCGTTCGGCGTGGTGATCGCCGAGGCCTCGACGGACCGCGAGGAGATCCTGGTCGGGGAGATCGACCGCGCGCGCATCGAGGAGGTGCGGCGCGGCTGGCCCTTCCTGCGCGACCGGCGCATCGACGCGTACCAGGGGATCGATCGGAGGTTCCTCGAGTGAGCCCCGCCGCGACCCTCGGCGAGCCGGCCCCGGCGGCCGGCCGGCAGGCCATGCCGGCGGAGTGGGGCCCCCACGACGCGACGTGGCTCGCCTGGCCGCACAACGTCCACGACTGGCCGGGGAAGTTCGCCCCCATCCCCTGGGTCTACGCCGAGATCGTCCGGAACGTCGCCCGGGGCGAGACCGTGCGCCTCCTCGTGGAGGACGCGGCCCACGAGGCGAAGGTGAGGAAGGTGCTGGGGCGGGCGGGCGTCGGCCTCGAGCGCGTGGAGCTCCGCCGGGTTCGCACCGACCGCGTCTGGACGCGCGACTCGGGCCCGATCTTCGTCGCGCGGGACGGGCGGAAGGCGATCGCCCGCTTCCGCTTCAGCGCGTGGGCCAAGTACCCGGACTGGAAGAACGACGTGAAGCTGCCCGAGCGCGCCGCGAAGGCGCTCGGCGTGCCGCTCTTGCCCGTGGAGCGGCGGGGCCGCCCCGTCGTGCTCGAGGGTGGCGCCATCGACGTGAACGGGGAGGGGACGATCCTCACCACCGAGGAGTGCCTGCTCGACCCGGCCGTCCAGGTCCGCAACCCCGGCCTCGGGCGGGAGGACTACGAGGCGGTCTTCGCCGGCGCGCTCGGCGCGCCGAACGTCGTCTGGCTCGGGAAGGGGATCGCCGGAGACGACACCCACGGCCACGTGGACGACCTCGCCCGGTTCGCCTCCCCTCGCACGATCGTCCTGTGCCGCGAGCCGGACGGAAGGGACGCGAACCACCGCCCGCTCGAGGAGAACCGCGAGCGGCTCGAGTCGGCGCGGCTGCAGGACGGCGCGCGCCCGGAGGTGGTCGCCCTCCCCATGCCGGCGCCGGTGGTCTTCGACGGCCAGCGGCTGCCGGCGAGCTACGCGAACTTCTACGTCTGCAACGCCGCGGTCCTGGTGCCCACGTTCGACGACCCGAACGACCGCGTCGCGCTCGGGATCCTGGCCGAGCTGTTCCGGGATCGGCCGGTGGTCGGGATCCACGCGCTCGACCTCGTCTGGGGCCTCGGGACGCTCCACTGCCTCTCGCAGCAGGAGCCGAGGCTGCCGGCGCCGGCGTAGCCAAGGCCGAGACCACTTGCCCTGATTCGCTGCTGCGGCGCACGCTGGCTGGCTGCGCCGGGCAGACTCGTCCCTGCGCTGCTCGACGTGCCATACAGGCACGCCTCCGCTGCTCGGTCCTCGTGTGCCCGGCTCGCCGACGCCATCGCGCGCCTCGCGACGCGATCAGGACAACTGGGCTCGGCTCTAGTGCCACGTCGGGGCCGGCGCCTCCTCGACCTCCCCGGCCTCGCGGACGCGGATGTCGGCGGTGACGGTCGTCACGCCCAGGATCCGCTCCGCGAGGTCCACCACGTACCGGCGCTCCTCCCGCGTGTCGAGGTCACCCTCCAGCGACACCTCCCCGCGCTCCACCTCGACGGCGAGGTCGGACGCGTCGACGCCGGCGCGGACGATCCGCTCGCACAGCTCGTCCAGGATCCGCTCGTCCGGGCGGACCCAGCCCCTCGGGCCGCGGGAGGGCACCCCGCCTCCTAGTGGCGCCCGGGCTGCGCCTGCGTCCCCTGCGTGGTGCGCTGGCCCTGCTGGCCGGTCATCCCCTGCGCCGTCTGCGACTGCCCCGCCGTGAAGACCTGTCGCTCCTCGCGCTGGATGCGGAGGTGGTTGTTCACCTCGTCGACGCCGAACACGTCGTCGGCGAGGTCCTCGAGCATCCGCTTGTCCTCGCGGCTGAAGACGAACCCGGTGAGGGTCACCTCGCCCTTCTCGACCTTGACCTCCACCTCGTCGGCGTTCACCCCGCTGCGGGCGATGCGCTCGGAGACGTCCTCGCGGATCCGCTCGTCGGAGCGCCTGTAGCCCTTGGGCCCGCGCCCGACGAGCTTGCGGAAGCCCTCCTTCATCCGCTCGCCCATGCGCTCGAGCGGCCCCTCGTCCTCGCCGGCGTGGCGCCGCAGGTCGCGCCCGAAGTCCCGGCTCGTGTCGCGCCAGCCGCCGGTCTCCCCGCGCCACTCGCGGCCGCGCTCCCAGCCGCCGGCGCCGCTGCCGTACTCGCCCATGCCGTAGCCGCTCCCGCCGCGGCGCATGCCCGGGGACGAGCCGCCGTACGCGCCGCCCGTGCCGCCGTACATGCCGCCGGCGCCCCCGTACGTCCCGCCCGCGCCGTACGAGGAGCCGCCCTCGCCCCCGTACTCGGCCTCGCCCCGCCAGCCCTCGCCGTACCCGCGCTCGTCCGGGCGCCCCTGGCCGTACCCGTAGCCGCGGCCCATGCGCCCCTCGCGCTCGCGGTCCCGCTCGCCGCCCAGCCCGCCGCGGCCGTACTCGCCGCCGGTCGTCCAGCGCTCGCGGTCGCGATCGCGCCACTCCTCCCCCCGGCCGCCGCCGCGCCCCTCCTCGCCGCGGTGCTCGCCGCCCAGCCACCGCTCGCGCCCGCGCTCCTCCCAGTCGCGGCCGCTCCCCTGCCACTCGCCGCGCCCCTCCTCGCCCTGCCGGCCGCGACCGCCCGTCCAGCGCTCCTGCTCCTCGTTCCACCGTGCCATGCGTCCCCCCCGGCGACGCGTCGCCGCGCCGCCCGCTCGTGTCGTACGACGCTTCGGGTCCGACGCAGAATGTAGACACGCGCGGCGCGCAGCCGCAGCGCGTCGGGCAGGGCGAGCCGTCAGCCGCCGCCCGGGCGGTCGGGCGCGGCGCCGGCCAGCCTCACGATCTCCGGAGGGATGTCGTCGAGGTCGAGCTCGTGCTCGGCCGCGCCCGACTCGAGGGCGACCTTCGGCATGCCGAACACCACCGAGGACCGGGCGCTCTGCGCGGCCGTGTAGCCGCCCGCGGCGCGCAGAAGCGCGAGCCCGTCGGAGCCGTCGCTGCCCATCCCCGAGAGGACGAACCCGGCGGCGCGCGCGCCGTACTCGCGCGCAACCGACGCGAACAGGTGGGTGGCCGACGGCCGGAAGCCGTGGATGGGCGGCTCGTCGCCGAGGCGGATCCGCCGGCGGGCGACGCCGAGGTGCCGGTTCTCCGGCGCGAGGTAGACCGTGCCGGGCGCGAGCGGCGCGCCGTCCTCGGCGATCCGCACGTCGAGCGTCGTCGCCGCCCCCAGCCACTTCGCGAGCCCCCCCTCGAACCCCGCGGCGATGTGCTGGGTCACGAGCACGGGGGTGGGGAGGTCCCGCGGCAGCTGCGCGAAGATGCGGACGAGCGCGGCCGGGCCGCCCGTGGAGGCCGCCACGGCGACGACCTCGGGAGCCCGCTCGGGCGACCGTGCCGGCGCCGTCGCGCGCGCCGGCGGCCTCGGGCGGACCGCGGGCGGAGGCGGCGGCGGCGTCGCCGACGCCCGCCGGCGCCCCACCAGGACGAGCCCGGCGATGGCGCGCACCGCCTGGCGGATCGCCTCCGCCTGCCGCTCGAAGCGCGGCGTCCCCGGGTCGCGCGGCTTCGCGAGCACCTCGATGGCGCCGAGCTGCAGGGCGCGGAAGGGGAGCTGCTGGGCGGCCCCGTCCGCGTCGGCGCTCACGACGATCACCGGCGTCGGCGCGACGCGCATGATCTCCTCGAGCGCCGCCAGCCCGTCGAGGTGGGGCATGCGCACGTCCATGGTGACGACGTCCGGCCGCAGCGAGCGGACGAGGGCCACCGCCTCCCGGCCGTCGCAGGCCTCGCCCACCACCTCGACGCCGGGCGCGGTGGAGAGGATGTGCCTGAGCACGGCGCGGAACGCGCGCGCGTCGTCGGCGACGAGGCAGCGGATCATGCGGGGAGCAGCTGCCGGACGAGCTCGAGGAGCTTGCCCTGCTGCACCTCGCGCTTCACGAGGTAGCCGTCGGCGCCGGCCTTGAGGCCCGCGGCCCGGTCCTCGGGGGCGTCGAGCGAGGTCACCAGGATGACGGGGAGCCGCGCGAGGGCGGGGTCCGCCTTGAGCCGCCGCGTCAGATCCAGGCCGTCGAGGCGCGGCATCTGCACGTCCGTCACGACGAGGTCGCAGCCCGGGTCGCGGGCGAGCGCCAGCGCCTCCTCGCCGTCCGCCGCGGGGAGCACCTGGAACCCGGCGATCTCGAGCAGGGCCTTGGCGGCGGTGCGGGTGGTGAGCGAGTCGTCGGCGACGATGATGCGCGGGCGCAGGGGCGCCGCGCCGGGCTCCTTGGCCCTCGCAGCGCCGAGGAGGTGCGCGGGCTGGAGCACGGCGACGACGCGGCCGTCGTCGAGCGCGGTCGCCCCGGCGATGTGCCGTACCGCGGACATGCGGCGGCCGAGCGGCGAGACCACGATGGCGTGCTCGCCCAGCACGTCGTCCACGGCGAGGGCGACCCGCTTGCCGCCGGACGCGACGAGCAGGGCCACCGTCGACCCCTTGAGGTCGGGGCCGCCGTCCGTCCCGAGCGCCTGGGCCATGGACGAGAACGGGACGGTCGCGCCGTCCACGAGGACCGTGGCCTGGCCGGCGACGGTCCTGATGTCGGCGGGAGCGACGAGGAGCACCCGCTCGACCGCGTCGGCGGGGATGATCCCGAGACCCCCCGCGCCGCGGAACAGGACCCCGCTCGCGCCGGCGATGGTGAGGGGGACCTCGAGGACGAAGGAGGTGCCGCGGCCGCGCTCGAACGAGACGTCCACCGACCCCCCGAGCCGGCGCGCCGCCTCGGCGACGACGTCCAGGCCGACGCCACGTCCGGACAGCGCCGTGACCTGGGAGGCGGTGGAGATCCCCGGGCGGAACGCGAGCTGGGCGGCCTCCGCGTCCGTGAGGTGCCCCGCCTCGGCGGGCGACACGAGCCCGCGCTGGACCGCGGCCGCGCGGAGCCGCTCGGGAGAGAGCCCGACGCCGTCGTCGCGGACGGTGATCACGACGTGGTTCCGGCGCGCCTCGACCCGCACCTCCAGGCACGCCTCCGGAGCCTTCCCCGCCGCGGTCCTCGCCTCGGGCAGCTCGATGCCGTGGTCGAGCGCGTTGCGCACGAGGTGCAGGAGCGGCGCCTTCACCTCCTCGAGCACGCGGCGGTCGAGCCGCACCTCGCCCCCGAGGAGGTGGAGCGAGACCTTCTTCCCGAGGTTCGCCGCGACGTCGCGAACCGTGGCCCGGAGCGCGTCGAGCGCGGTCTGCGCCGGCACCATCCGGAGGTCCTGCAGGGTGTCGCGAAGCGCCAGGGCGAAGCCGCGCTCGCGGTCGGACTCGCCGCGGAGCTCGCGGCCGTGCCGGCCCAGCTCGGCCCCGGCGTTCCGGACGCGATCGAAGGCCTCCGAGAGCGCGCGCGGCCGGGCGTCCTCGCGCACCCCCGCCTCCGCGAGCCCCCGCTGCAGGAGCAGGGCCGCCTCCCGGAGCGCCTGCTCGAGGCGCTGGAGGTCGCGGCCACGGCGGTCGCGCCGGGAGACGCCGACGACCATCTGATCCACGCCGGCAGCGACCTCCTCGAGGCGCGCGGCGTCCACCCGGATGCTGCGCTCCTCGCTCCGCTTCGCGGCCAGCGGCTCCTTCGCCGGCTCGGGCGCTCCGCGCAGCTCCACCACGTCCGCGGCGGCTCTCGCGATGAGGCGCGCGACGTCGGCGCCGCCGCCCGCCTCGAGCTCGCCCGCCGACCGCGCCAGGCGCGACGCGAGCTCCGCGGCGTGGCCGGTGAGCAGCGAGGAGAGCCGCTCCGCCGCCGCGCGCGCCCGTCCCGCGCGCGCGGCGCGCTCGGCGCCGTCGGCGGTGCAGAGCGCGCCGACCTCCGCGGCGAGCACGTCGATGTCGCGCGCCCCGTCGTGCGGAGCGGGCTCCGCCCCGACCTCCGGGGCCGCCGTGCCGCCCGCGGGGCGTGCGGCGCGCAGCTGGGCGAGCACCCGATCGACGTCCACGATCCTGCCGAGCGCGCCCGCCGAGAGCGACTCCTCGATCGCGGCCGCCGCGCGGAGGACGGCCTCGACCGCCGTGCCGGGGAGCCCCCGGCCGTCGCCGGCCAGCGCGAGGACGTCCTCGACGGCGTGGGCGAGCCGCTCGATGTCCCTCGCCCCGACGCTCGCGGCCGACCCCTTGATCGTGTGGGCGAGCCGGAGGAGCGGGCCGGTGCGCTCCGGAGTGGAGGCGTCCTCGATCTCCATGACGCCGGAGGAGAGGGCCTGCAGCTGCTCGCGGGTCTCGGCCTCGAACACCGGCCACACCTGCTCGAGCAGGTCCGACGGGGTCATCCGCCCTCCGCGGCGCCGAGGCCGAGGCGCGAGGGGTCGAGGACGGGAAGCCGATCGGGGGCCATCCAGCGGAACGGACCCGACTCGGCGGGTCGCAGGTCGGCCTTCGGCACGTCGAGCCGCGCCGCGAGACGCTCGACGGCGAAGGCGAACAGGTCGCCGCCGTCGTCCACCACGACCACGCGGGTGAGGTCGTTGAGGCCGCCGCCGTCCAGGCCGAGCAGGGAGCGCAGGTCCAGCACCGCCACCGGGCGTCCGCGAGCGACGATCGCGCCGATCACGCCGCGCGGCGCCCCGAGCAGCGGATCGATGGCCCTCGCGTCCAGCACCTGGTGGACGTCCATCACCTCGAGCGCGTACCGCTCGCCGCCCACCTCGACGGGGAGCAGCGGCACCGTCTCGACGCCGCGCGTCTCGCGCTCCAGGGCGAGCTCTCGCGCGCGCTCGCGGAGGATCGCCTCGCGGCGCGCCGCGTCCACCGCGGGTGGCGCGGAGCCCGGCCCGGTCCCGCTCAACGGCCCCCCTTGGCGCGGGCGGCCGCGCGGACTGCCTCGCGGAGCATCTCCGGCGAGATCGGCTTCGTGAGGAACGCGCTCGCCCCGACGAGCTTCCCGCGCTGGCGGGAAGCCTCGTCGCCGAGCATCGTGAGGAGCAGGACCGGGATCCGTCTCAGCTCGGGATCGCTGCGGATGGCGGCGCAGAGCTCGAAGCCGTCCATGAACGGCATCCTCACGTCCGAGATCACCATGTCCGGCCGCAGCTCCCGGACCTTGCGAAGCCCCTCCGCGCCGTCCTGCGCCTCCGCGAACTCGTGCCCCTCGTTCAGCAGGAAGATCTGGACGAGCGAGCGGAGCGTGTTCGTGTCGTCCACGATGAGCACCTTCATGCGCGCTCCTCCGAGGCGTTGCGGGCGCTCGCGGCGCCGAGCTTCTGGGCGAGCGCGGAGAGCGCCGTCGTCGTTCGCTCCACGTCCGCGGTCCCCGTGACGACCTCCTCGGAGGCCGAGGAGATGTCCGCCAGCGCCGCGACGATCTGCGCGACGCCGATGCCCTGCTGCCGCGTGTTGTTCGCGATCTGCCGGGCCGCCACCGAGGAGTCCCGGATCGCCTGCGTGAGCCCGGAGATGGCGTTGGCGGCCTCGGCGGCGAGGTCCAGGGCGCCGCGGGCGCGGCGCGAGCCTTCCTCGGCCACCGCCATCGCCGCCCTCGTCCCCTTCTCGATGTCGACGAGGATGGTGCGGACCTCCCCGGCGGACGCCTTCGACTGCTCGGCGAGGGTGCCCATCTCGGTCGCGACCACGGAGAACCCCCGCCCCCGCTCGCCCGCCTTGACGGCCTCGATCGACGCGTTCAGGGCGAGCAGGTTGGTCTGCTCCGCGAGGTCCTTCAGGCCGGCGACGATCGCCCCGATCTGGCGGGACCGCTGCGCCGACTCGGCGATGGCGCCCGAGAGCGCGCGGACCTGGTCGGCGAGGCCGCGGATCGTCTCCACCGTGCGCTCCAGCACCTGCTGCCCCTCGGCGGAGAGGTCCTCCGAGCGCTGCGCGACCTGCATCACCTCCTCCGCGTGCGCCGCCGCGGCGCTCGAGGTCTGGGCGATCTCCGCGGCCGTCGCGCTCGTCTCCGTCACGGCGGCCGACTGCCGCGTGGTGAGGGCGTTCTGCCGCGCCAGCCCCTCCTGCAGCGCGCGCGACTCCGTGCCGAGCGCGGTCGAGCCGGCCGACAGCTGGTCCAGGGCGTCGCGCAGGGCGCCGCGCATCGACCCGAGGTGACGGGCCGTGCGCAGCACCTCGGCCGGCCCGCCGGGCTCGAGCTCGTGCGAGAGGTCGCCGCGAGCGGCCGCCTCCGCGGCGGCGGCGAGGTGCTCCGCGGGCCTCGCCAGGGCGCCGGCGGCGAGCGCGAGCGCGACGGCGGCGACCGCGAGCGCCAGGGCCATCGTCGCTCCGGAGAGCTGGGTCGCGGCGGCGCCGGCGGCGAGCCCGCACCAGCTCAGGGCGACGATCCCCCAGCGCAGCGGGAGCGCGAAGCGCGTCTCGCGATCAGGGCGGTCCGGGAAGGGGCTGTCGAGGGCGTTCACGAATTCACCTCCAGGCGACACCAGGGGCCGCTGGCGAGGGCGTTTCTGAGGGCGCCCGCCGCGACGGGATCGACCCCGGGCAGGAGCTGGTCGTCGGGAACCGAGGCGAGGGCGGCGAGGGCCTGCCGGCGCGCCCGCGCCGCCCCGGCGCGATCGCCCACCCGCTCGAGGAGCGGAACGAGCGACGCGCGCGCGAGCACGTGCCCGGGATCGAGGAACAGGGCGCGCCCGAGCCACCGGACGGCCGCGGAGAGGTCGCCGCGGGCCTCCGCGGCCGCGGCCGCGAACAGGAAGGGCTCCGGGCGAACCTGCCGCTCGCCCACGTCGCTCGCCTCGCGCTCGGCGTCGCCCCAGCGCTGCTCGGACGCGGCGCGGCGCGCCGTCTCGAGCGGGTCCGGGCCGGCGGACGCGCCGTCGGCTGCGGAGATCGGAGGCGCCTCGGAGGCGGGCGGCGGCGGGAGGGGGCGGGCCTGCGCCACGGCGCGCTTCGGCGCCGGCGCCGGGGCCGCAGCCCGGCGCTCCCGGGCGATCTTGCGCCAGAGCGCTCCTCCGCGGTGATCGACCCGCTCGAACCCGAGCGGCTCGGCGAAGAGGTTCTCGGCGGGAGCGAGGGCGACCCACCCGCCGGGCCGGACGGCGTCGAAGAGCCGGCGGACCACGCCGTCCGCGACGGCGCGGTCGAAGTAGATGAGGACGTTCCGGCACAGGACCAGGTCGAAGCCCAAGGAGGGCGGCGGATCCGCGACGAGGTTGTGCGTCCGGAAGACCGTCAGCCGGGACACCTCGGGGGCGATCGTCCACTCGCCGCCCTCGGGGCGCAGCCAGGGCGGGCGGACGAGGCCCGCGAGCCCCCGGAGCGACCAGGAGCCGTAGCGGCCGCGGCGGGCGGCCTGGATCGCCCGGGCCGACACGTCGGTCCCCAGGACGAACGCCGCGCCGGCGCGCCCGTCGTCGAGGAGGATCGACGCCATCGTGTACGCCTCCTCCCCCGAGGCGCAGCCAGCGCACCAGACGCGGAGCGGCCAATCCCGCGGCTCGCCGCGCAGCGCGCTGCGGACCGCCGCGAGCTGCTCCGGGTGCCGGAAGAAGTAGGTCTCGCCCACCACCGACCAGTCGACGAGGGCGCGGAGCGCAGGCTCGTCGCCGGCCCGGATCCGCTCGAGGAAGGCCGCCGGCTGCATCCCCAGCGCGGCGGCGGCGGCGGTCAGCCCGGAGCGCAGCGGCTGGCCGTGACGGTTCGAGAACACGATCCCGCAGGCGCGCTCCAGGGAGCGCGCCGCCTCGGAGAGGGCGGACGGGGGGAGCGTCTCGTTCACGCGAGCTCCTGGGCCTCGCGCTCGAGCACCTCGGGGGCGACGACGGGCACGGCCTCGTCCGCGACGCGGCAGGCGCCGACGACGAGGCGGGGGTCCGCGGACGCCGCGCCGTCGGCCAGGAGCGGGTCCTCGACGAGGCCTCGCACCTCGTCCACGACGAGGGCGACCGTCGGCGCGCCGTCGAGGATCACCATGATCGCCTCGAGGGAGGCCGCGGGCGCGCCGCCCAGCCTCGCGGCGAGGTCGACGGCGAGGGCGGGCCGCCCCCTGAACACGAAGCTCCCGAGGATGGACGCCGCCGCGCCGGGGACGGGGTCGCACGCGACGATGCGCGCGATCTCCGCGATGCGGGCGCAGGGGAGGAGCACGCGCCCTTCGGCGACGCCCACGACGAGGTACAGCCCGGGCAGCCGCTCTCCCGGGCCGAGCGAGGCGAGCCCCGCGCGAACGCGCGCCCACTCGCGCTCGATCGCGCGGAGCTCCTCCACGAGCGCCCGCCGGCGCGCCGTGACGTCCTGCGTGTCCGCCCGCTCCCCCACCTGAACGCTCACTTCGGGGCGATGGCCTTCGACACGCGGACGAGCTCGTCGCGCGCGCGGCGCACGTCGTCCCAGTCCGAGGGCTGGGCCGCCTCGAACCCCTTCTTCATGTTGAGGGCCGCGAGGATGGAGGCGTTCGCCGGATCCTTCGAGAACTGCACGAGCGCCTTCTGGACCTTGGCCACCGCGTCGGCGGGCACGTCCTTGCGCGCGGCGAAGGGGAGGGGCGAGTACTCCTTCGTGGTGTGGAAGATGCGCAGGCGGGCGCGGTCCGCGTCGGGCAGGAGCTCGAACGTGCGGGTGAGGCCGCCCGACGCGTCCGCCTTGCCCTGCAGGACGGCCTGGAAGCCGGCCTCGTGCGAGCCGGAGATCACGACCTTGAGGTCCTTCTGGAGGTCGAGCCTGCCCTCCTGCTGGATCGCGAAGAGGGGGAGCACGGCGGCGCCGAACGAGCCGGCGCTCGGGATCGCGACGGTGCCGCCCTTGAGGTCCGAGAGCCTGGAGAGCTTGCTGCTCTTCAGCACGACGAGCACGCCCTTCGTCTTCGCCCCCACCTCCCGCGCGAAGGCGACGTAGCGGTCGTCCTGCTGAACGTAGGCGAGGGTGTTGTGGTAGTAGAACGCGTACGAGCCCGCCGCCGCCCGCGTGCCGAAGTCGCTGATGCTCGGGGCCGTGACGAACTTGAGGTGCACGCCGGACGCCTCGCTCAGCTTGTCGAGGAACGGCACCCACATCTCGGCCAGCTTGCCCGTCGCGACCTGCGGCAGGACGCCGAACTCGTAGACGGGATCCTCGGCGCGAGCGGGGCCCGCGATCAGGATGACGGCGGCGGCGAGCACCGCGGCGAGACCCCCGGACAGCCTTCTCTTCGTGGCCATGTCTTCCTCCTCGGTTAGCTGCGGTAACGCTCCGCGAGGCGGGTGAGCCTGCCGGAGACGGCCTTCAGCCGCTCCGCCACCCTCCTCATCTCCTCACTGCCCTCGACGTTTCCGTCGGCGACCCGCGCGAGCTGGGCGAGCGCGGCCACCACCTCGTTGACCCCGGTCGCCTGCTGGCGGGAGCTCTCCGCGATCTGGCGCGCCGCGCTGGACGATTCGCGGCAGACGTTCGCGAGGTTCCCGATGGTCGCGCCGGCGCGGCGCGCGAGCTCCGCGGTGGAGCGCGCCTTCTCGGCGCCCTGCTGCGTGGCCGCGGACGCCGCCTGCGTGTAGTCGACGATCTCCCCCAGGTGCTTCGGGACCTCGCCGGCGGTCCCGCTCGACTGCTCCGCGAGCGCGCGCATCTCGCGGGCGATCACCGAGAAGCCCGCGCTCGACTCCCCGGAGCGCGCCGCCTGGATGGCGGCGTTCAGGGCGAGCACGTTGGAGCGCGTCGCGAGGTCCTTGACGGTCGCGATGATGTCGCCGATCTGGTTCGCGCGGCTCGAGAGGTCGCCGAGCCGCGCCGCGATGGTGGAGACGTGCTGCTCGACGTGCGTCGTGCTGCTCACCGCCTCCTCGACGATCCCCTCGCCCGCGCGAGAGGACTCCTCGGCCGTCTGCGTCACCGCGATCACGCGATCGGCGTGATCGGTGGCGGTGCTGGAGGTCTGCGCGATCTCCCGGATCGAGACGTTCATCTCGGCGATGGAGGCGGACTGCTGCGAGGCCATCGCCGCCTGCCTCGTCGCGGAGGCGAGCATGGCGTCCGACTCCTGCGCGAGGGTCGAGGCCGCCTCCTTCAGCTCGGAGAGCATCGCCTGCAGCTCCGAGACCATCCGGGCGAAGCTCCGGCCGAGGTCGGCGACCTCGTCGTTCCCGGTGCGCTTCACGTCTTGGCGCAGGTCGCCCCGCGCGATGCCGAGCGCGGCCCGGGAGAGGTCGCCGAGCGGCTTCGTGGTGAAGCGCACGAGGGGGAGCATGGCGAGGAGGCAGGCGATGAACACCAGCGCCGCGACGCCCACGGAGCGGCGGCTCGCCTTCGCGATCTGCCGCGTCAGGTCGGCCAGGGGGAACCCGATCTCCACGGAGCCGAGCACCTTCACGCCCGCGGTGCCGGCGCCGGTGCCGGGGCTCAGGCCGAGCGGATCCATGTACTGCACCTCCGCCTTGCCCTTGAAGCTGATGAGCGCCACCACGTGGAGCATCTTCTCGCCGCCGACCGTGACGGTGCGCTCGAGGAGCCGGCTCCCGAGGTCCATCTCCGCGAGCGGCACCGGGTCGGGGCGCGCCTTGCCGAACGAGTCGTTCACGGCCTCGGCCATCGTCTGGCCGCGCTCGTCCCGCACGATGACGTAGGCCGCACCGGGTACGTCCGCGAGCGTCGCCGAGGCGAGCGACTCGAGGCCGAAGAAGTCCTGCGCGAAGACGAGGGTCGCCGAGGTGTTCGCGACCGCGAGCGCGGCCATCCTGCCGCGGGTCGTGAGCTCCTGCTGGAGCATCTTCTCGACCTCGCGCCCGAAGGACAGGACCAGGATGAGCGCCACCAGCGCGATCGAGAACCCGGCGATCCCCAGGATCTTGACGGTGAGGCCGAGGCGGCGCCGGCTGCCGCCGGCCTCGCCCGGCTCGACGGGGCGTCCAGATCCGGGAGTGCTCGTCGCTGTCTGCATGTGCGGAGTACCTGGGTTGGAGGCTCGCGATGCGTTTCGCCCGATCGTCCGAGCGTGCACCACCCGACGGCGGATGAGACACGGAGCGTAACGGCCCGATACTCGCAGAGTCAAATATGCGCACGCGGGCGGGGCATGCGCGAACGTGAGCGCGCTCCCGACCCGCGCCTCGGGTGCACCGGCGTGCAGGCGGTGAGGCGAGCGCACATCTCTCACCCAGCACGCCATGTGCGCCAATCTGGAGGCGGTCACCTACAGTGTGCGTGACGGACTCCTTGCGGCGCAGTGCGAATGTGGATCTTCGCGGTCGCACGTGCTGCTACGCTCGGCGCCATTATCCCAGCGTGAACGGTTTCAATTGGTGAAAACCATCACGGGGGAAGGAGAAGCTCCTATGAGGATGCTCCACGCCTGCACTCGCCTCGCGGCCGCCTCGCTCGCCGCCTGCGCGCTCATCCTGCCGCCGGCCGCGCACGCCATCGAGATCAGGTTCCGCAGCTTCAGCGGCTCCGCCTCGATGGGGCCGCAGGCCGACGCGTACGCGGCCAAGCTGCTCGACATGAGCCGGACCGTCATCGGCCCGGCCGGCGAGATCAAGTTCACGAAGATGACGCCGATGCCGGCCATCCCGGCGGCCTTCGGCGACATCGTGACCGCCGTCGGCGCGGGGGCCGCGAACGGCGGCTTCGACGCCGCGTACAACTCGGGGAGCGAGCTCAACCGCGCCTGGGGCTTCATCTACAACTCGGGCGTCCCCTTCGGCCCGAACTTCGACGAGCACCTCGGCTTCCTGTACGGCAAGTCCGTCGACAACGGGCAGCTGACCGGCCTCGAGCTCATCCAGTCGGTCCTCGACCAGAACAACCGGAACGTCGTGGTGGTCCCGGTCGTCGGCAGCTCCGAGCAGCTCTCCGGCTACTTCTACCAGCCCATCGGGGACGCGCCCGGGGTCAAGGGCATCGGCCTCGAGGGCTTCTGCCAGCAGCCCTGGAAGCTCCGCTACCTGCCGCCGGGCGAGAACGTGCTCGGGCGCGCGTGCGACGACCTCGTCGCGCGCGGCGTGATCCCGGCCAAGAACATCTCGTTCATCGCGGCCATCCCGGGCGGCGGCTCGCTCGTCAACGCGGTCAAGATCGGCCAGCTCCAGGGCTTCGAGTTCGCGACGCCGATCGACGACGTCTCGCAGCTCTTCAACACGGCGGACAACCCGGGCACCGTCGGCGTCCGCTACGTGCACCTCCCCGGCTGGCAGCAGCAGTTCCTCATCACCTGGATGATCATCAACAAGCAGGTGTGGAACTCGATGAGCACCGCGCAGCAGACGCTGCTCCTCTCCGTCGCCCGCGACCACGTGATCTCGTCGTACGGCGAGAACATGCGGAAGCAGGGCGCCGCCATGAGGACGATCCTGAACGCCAACAAGGCCGACGGGAACCCGGACAACGACATGGTCCTCGTCGACTGGCCCAAGAAGGACCAGGCGTTGCTCCGGGACGCGACCATCGAGTTCCTGAACGCGCGGGCGAACGACACGAGCCTCGGCGTCGACCAGACCGACTTCGTCCGCATCCTCGAGGCGTACCGCGGCTACGTCCGCTCGAACGACGTCTACTGGGACGACCGCGGGGTGAAGGTGAAGATGCGCTTCGACGACTGGGCGAACCCGTTCGGCGAGGGCTGGGAAGACAAGAAGATCAAGTAGCTCGAGCCAGGGTGACCGCGCGGCCGCGCCCCGAGGGCGCGGCCGCGCTTCTCTTTTCCGGGCGCCGCGGCGAGGGCCGCTCCCCTCCCGGGCGCGGGCCGCGCCTCAGCCGCCCGCGGGGCGGCCGGCGTCGTCGCGGATCTTGAAGAAGGACATCGCAGAGCGGAGCTCCTCCGCCTGAGACGCGACCTCCTCCGCGGTGGTCGCGAGCTCCTCGGAGGACGCGGCGTTCTGCTGGATCACGCGCTCGAGCTCGCCGATCGCGCTCGTGATGCGGCCCGCCCCGTCCGCCTGCTCGCGGCTCGTCGAGCTGATCTCCTGCACCAGGTTGGCCGTCCGCTGGATGTCCGGGACCATCCGGCCGAGGAGCGCGCCGGCGCGCTCGGCGACGTCGCGGCTCTCCCCGGAGAGCTTCGCCACCTCCACCGCGGCGACCTTGGAGCGCTCCGCGAGCCGGCGCACCTCGGTGGCGACCACCGCGAACCCGCGGCCGTGCTCGCCCGCGCGCGCCGCCTCGATCGCGGCGTTGAGCGCGAGCAGGTTGGTCGCGTGCGCGATCTCCTCGATGACGTCGATGCGCTCGGTGATCTGGCGCATCGCGGTCACGGTGCGCGCGACGGCCTCGCCGCCGTCCACGGCGTCGGCGGCGGCCTTGCGCGCGATGGCCTCCGTCTGCGCGGCGTTCTCCGCGCTCTGCCCGACGCCGACGGTCACGCTCTCCACCGACGTCGACGCCTCGGAGGCGGACGCCGACTGCAGCGACGCCCCCTGCGACACGCCGCTCGCCGCCGCGCTCATCGCCTGGCTGGCGCTGGCGAGCATCTCCGCGGTGCTCTTCACCGCGCCGGTCACCTCGTTCAGCTTCTCGGTGGTGCGCCGGAGCGCCGCGGCGAGCTCGCCGAGCTCGTCCCCGCCCTCGTCCTGGATCGTGCCGCGGAGCTCGCCGTCGGCGAGCAGGGCGGCCGCGTCGCGCAGCGCCGCGATGCGGCGAGAGGTGGAGCGCGCGAACGCCATCTGCGCGACGAAGATGGCCAGGAAGAGCGTCGCGGCGACGGAGGTGGAGGCGAGCGAGGCCCGCCGGACCCGGACCAGCGTCGCCTCCTCCAGCTGCGCGATCTCGAGCTTGAACTTGTCCACGAGCGACCCGAGCTGCTCGTTGAAGCGCTCGTAGCGCTTCCGCTGCGGCCCCTGCAGCAGGCGGAGCGCCTGCGCCTGCCGCCCGGCCTCGGCGGCCGGGACGAGCACGTCGTCCGTCATGGTGGCGAACTCGTCCCACGTGGAGCGGGCGTCCTCCATGGCGCTCCGGTCGAGGTCGTCGTGGAGGGCGCCCTGCACCGCCGCGAAGTCGTCGACCACGACCTGCTTCACCTCCGCGAGGTGGTCCTTGAGCGGCGCGATCCGCTCCGGGTTGGCCTCGCTCACCAGCGCGGCCAGCTCGGCGCGGACCTGGTTCAGGTCCGCGCGCAGGATCGCGAGCCGCTCGAGGGCATCCTTGCGCTCGCGGATCTGCGCGTACAGCGGCCCGCCCACCTTCACGGTCTCCACGGTCCAGAGCTGCGCCGCGAGCGTGAGCCCCATGCCGGTGAGGGCCCCGAACGCGACCAGGAACATCTTGGTGCGCATCCCCAGCCGCCCCAGGCGGCGCGTCTTGGTCGAGCCGAGCATGTTGTCTCCGCAGTCCGAAGGGCGAGGCACGGCGGTGGCGCCGCGCCGCTACTTCTTCACGGCCACGAAGAACTTCTCGACGAACGCCTGGCCCTCGCGCGAGGTGATGTAGTTCACGAAGAGCTTCACGTCGCCGCCCGGCAGGCCCTTCGTCACGAGCAGCATCGGGCGCGAGAGCAGGTACGCGCCGGAGCGGATGTTGGCGTCGCTGGGCTCCGTGGCGTCGATCGAGATCGCCCGCACGGCGCCCTTGATGCGCGCGTCGGCGGAGGCGAGGAAGCCGATCGACGCGACGCAGACGGCCCCCTCGCTCCGGGCCACCTCGGAGACCTGGTCCCCGAGCTGCTCCATCTCGCGGATGCCCGGCGCGAACGCGGCGCCGTCGTTCACGAGCTCCTGCACGAGCTGGACGGTCGCGCGCTTGCTCGCCACCGGCTCGATGATCGCCACGATCGGCACGTCCTTGCCGCCGAAGGCCTTCCAGCTCTTCACCTTCCCGGTGAACAGGTCCTTGAGCTGCTCCTTCGACAGGTCCTTCACCGGGTTCGCCTTGTTGACGTACACGGCGAGGCCGTCGTAGCCCACGATCGTGCCGAGGAGGCCGGCCTTCTTCTCCTCCCCGGTGAGCGTCCGCCCCGCGCCGACGAGGTTGACCTTGCCCTCCGCGAGCGCCTTCAGCCCCTTGCCCGTGCCGGAGAGGTCCGCCACCTGGAACTTGGCGCCGGTCTTCCCCTGGAAGCCCTGGATCGCGCCTCCTTGCAGCACCGTGTCGGCGAGGGTGCTCGAGCCTCCATAGACGACCTGCGCACTGCCGAGGCCGGGCACCGCAAGTCCCACGAACACGAGAGCCATGATGATCCGTCGCATGTGTGCACCTCCCTGAGTCCGCACGGACATGCAACGCGAAGGCCTCGCGCGAGCGGCTCCTCTCCGAGGATTCTCGCGCGAGTACACGCTGGGTGTGGCGAAACGTCGGAGGTCGGCGCGGCCCCGGGGTGCGCGCAACGCGTCGGAGCGGGTCGCTCAGCCCGCGAGGCGGGTCGCCTCGTCGAGCCGCCGGAGCGTCTCGTCCTTCCCGAGGATCTGCACGACGTCGTACATGCCCGGCGAGGCGGTGCCGCCGGTGAGCGCGACGCGCACGGGCTGGGCGATCTTGCCGAGGCCGAGGGCGCGCTTCTCCGCCTCGGCCTGGAAGAGCTGCTCGAGCGGCGCGGTGTCGAGCGCCGAAAGCGCGGCGATGCCCGCGCGGATCGCCTCGAGGATCGGCCGGGTGTCCTTCGTGAGGAACTTGTCCTTCGCCTTGGGATCGAGCGTCGGGGGCGCGTAGAAGTAGCGGAACTGCTGCGCGTACTCGCCGAGGGTCTTCGCCCGCTCGCGCGCGACGGCGCACACGTGGCGCAGCTTCGCGTCGTCCTCGGCGGGGAGGCCGGCCGCGCGGAAGTGGGGCAGGGCCCGCCGCGCCAGCTCCTCGACGGGGAGCTGCTTCAGCCACTCGTGGTTCACCCAGGCCATCTTCTCCAGATTGAACACGCCCGCGGTCTGGCCCACGCCCTTCAGGTCGAACAGCCGGACCAGCTCCTCGAGCGAGAAGAGCTCCTGGTCGCCGTGCGACCAGCCGAGGCGCACGAGGTAGTTCACCACCGCCTGCGGGAGGTAGCCCATGTCGCGGTAGGCCGTGACGCTCGTGGCCCCGTGCCGCTTCGAGAGGCGCGTCTTGTCGGCGCCGAGGATCATCGGGAAGTGCGCGAACGCCGGCACGGGGTAGCCGAGGGCGCGGTACATGAGGATCTGCCGCGCGGTGTTGTTCACGTGATCGTCGCCGCGGCCGACGAGGTTCACCTGCATGGTGACGTCGTCCACCACCGCGCCGAAGTTGTAGAGCGGCACGCGGTCGGAGCGCAGGATCACCTCGTCCTGCAGCGTCTCGTGGGGCGTCGAGATGGGGCCCTTCACGAGGTCGTCCCAGCCGGTCGCGCCGTGCTCGGGGACCCGGAAGCGCACCACGTGCGGCTTCGAGCGGTCGCGCGCCTCGTCGCGGCAGGTGCCGGGGTAGCGGTACTGCCGCTTCTCCGCCTCGGCCTGCTTGCGCCCCGCGTCGAGCTCCTCCTTCGTGCAGGTGCACGCGTAGGCCTTGCCCTCGGCGATGAGCTTGTTCGCGTGCGCCTCGTACAGGTCGAGCCGCTCCATCTGGAAATACGGGCCGTGCGGGCCGCCCACCTCGGGACCCTCGTCCCAGTCGAGGCCGAGCCAGCGCAGGCCGTCGAAGATGGCGGCCTCCGCCTCCTTGGTGGAGCGCCCCCGATCCGTGTCCTCGATCCGCAGGATGAAGGTGCCGCCGGTGCGCCGCGCCCACAGCCAGTTGAAGAGCGCCGTGCGCGCGCCGCCGATGTGCAGGTATCCGGTGGGGGAGGGGGCGAAGCGTACGCGGGGCTTGTCCATGGCCGGCGGAACGTACCATAGCTACAATCGCGCCGAATGCGCCGCCTGCTCGCCCTCGCGCTCCTCGGGATCGCCGCGCCCGCCGCCGCGTCCACCTTCGTGGCCGCGACCGTCGAGGAGGTGGCGCGCTCCTCGGCGGCGGTGGTCCGCGGCCGCGTCGTGGCCGCCGCCGCGCGCACCACGCGGGACGGCCGGATCGTCACGGACGTCGACGTGGAGGTGGCGAGCGCCTGGAAGGGCGCGCCGGAGCGCACGGTGCGGATCGTCGTGCCGGGCGGCTCGCTCGGGGGGATCGCCCTGCGGGTGGAGGGCGCCCCCACCTTCGCGCCGGACGAGGAGGTGGTCGTCTTCCTCGTGCGCGAGGGGCCCGCGTGGCGGGTGAACGGCTACGGCCAGGGCAAGTTCCGCGTCGTCGGCGCCGACGCGCGCCCCGGGCTCGGCGCCGCCCGGGTGGTCCCGCGCGAGACCGCCGCGGGGGAGCGGCTCGTCGCCCCGATGCCGGTCGAGGAGCTGGAGCGGCGCGTGAGGGCGGCGCGGTGAGGGGCTTCGCCGCGGCGCTCGCGCTCCTCGTCGCGGCGGGGCCCGCCGCGGCGTACGTGCGCTCCGCCACCGACCGCGGCGTGCCGCTCGCCTGGCCGGTGCCGCTCGTCTCCTACCACGAGAGCTCCGCGCAGGCGTTCCTCGCCCCGAGCTGCGCCGCCGGCGACGCGGCGCTCGCCGCCGTGCGCGCGAGCTTCGCCGCGTGGCAGGTCTCCTGCTCGGACCTCCGGCTCGTGGACGGCGGGCCGCTCGACGAGATCCGGACCGGCCTCGGCGGCACGAGCGAGAACCTGGTCGTCTTCCGGCGCGGCTGGTGCTCGATGGACCCGGACGCGAGGAACGACGCCTGCATGACCGACCCGGACGTCGACTGCGGGGCCCTCTACGACTGCTTCGAGGACCACGGCACGGAGGACTGGCGCACGCTCGCGCTCACGAGCGTCCTCTACTACCCGGACACGGGCCGCATCGTGGACGCGGACGTCGAGATGAACGGCTGGGACGGGCGCGGGGCGGGGACCGCCATCGAGAGCGGCACCGCGCCGCCGGCGCACGGCTGGTACTTCACCTGCGACGACCCTCGCGCCGGCGAGGCCGGCGCGCTGCCCCGCTGCGCCGACTACGGGGACGCGGGCTGCTACTACGCCGACCTCCGGAACACGCTCACCCACGAGGTCGGCCACTTCGTGGGCCTGCGCCACGTCTGCGACGCGGGCGGAGGCGGCTCGGACGTCGACCTGCCTCCCTGCAACCCGTCGTACGAGCAGATCACGATGTACCCGCTCACGGCGCCCGGCGACGTCGCGAAGCGCACGCTCGATCCCGACGACGTCGCCGGCGTCTGCGCGATCTATCCGGACTCCTCGTCGGGCGGCGGGTGCGGGTGCGGGGCGGGGGGCGCGCCGGACGCGCTCGCGGCCCTGCTCGCCGTCGCGGCCCTGTGGCCGCGGCGCCGCGCGCGCGCCGAAGGTGAGCGCCGGCCTCCTCAGGCGACGAGCACGCCGGCGTACCCCACCACCTGCCGGGTGTCGCCGGTGACGTCGCCCGAGCTGCCGTACCGGACGAGCTCGGCCCGCGTCGCGCCCAGCTCCAGCGCCGCGACGAGCATCACGGTGGCCGGGACGATCCCGCACATCGAGATCCGCTCGCGGTGGACCACCGCGTAGAGCCCCTCGGGATCGAGGGCCAGGATCCGGTCGAGCGCGAGCTGGTCCTTGGCGCGCGCCTCGGCCGCGGAGACGTAGTGGCTCATGTCCGACGACGCGACGACGAGCGCGTCCGCGGCGGCGGCGGCGCGCGCCACCGCCTTGCCGAGGGCCTCGCAGTCGAGGAAGCGCAGCCGGCCGAGGCACAGGGCCGCGATGGCGACGTCCGGCCGCGCCCGCGCGAGGAACGGCAGCTGCACCTCGAGGGAGTGCTCGAGGAGGTGAGCCTCGGCGTCCGCGTCGACGAGCGGGGAGGCCGCGAGGGCGGCGGTGAGGGCGGCGTCGATCGGGACGGCGCCCGTGGGCAGCCGCCACGCGCCGCCCGGCCAGAGCGCGACCTCCTCGCCGCGGCCGGTGTGGTTCGGCCCGAGCACGACGACCCGCGCGGGTATGTTCACACGCGCGTACACCGCCCCCGCGATCGCCCCGGAGTAGACGTAGCCGGCGTGCGGAACGACGATCCCCTTCGCGCGCACCCGCTCGCCGCCGGCCTCGAGGAACCCGTCCACCTCGCGGCGGAGCGCGTCCGGCCGGTCGGTGTAGAAGCGTCCGGCGACCGCGGGCTCCCGGTCCATGACGCGTTCTAGTATAACGCCCTCGAGATGGCCGAGACGAAGCGGCGCAGGACGGTGCTCATCGTCGACGACTCGCGGGCGGTGCTCGACGTCCTCGGCGGGGCGTTCGAGGAGGCGGGCTTCGAGGTCGCGTCGGCGAGCGACGGCGAGGAGGTCTTCCGCAAGCTCTCCACCGTCGACCCCGACGCCCTGCTCCTCGACATCTACATGCCGCGGCTCAACGGCGCGGACGTGTGCCGCCTCGTGAAGGCCCACCCGCACTGGAAGAAGACGTACCTCGTGCTCATGTCGTCGCGGGTGACGGATCAGGAGGTGGAGATGTACCGCCGCCTCGGGGCCGACGAGATCCTGAAGAAGCCCCTCGATCCGGACCACGTCGTCGCCCTCGTCGAGAAGGCGTCGGGCCCGCGGCCCGCGCTGCCCTAGCCCGTTGACCGCGCCGCCGCCGCGTGTCATGCCGGTCGCGTGACGGCGCCGCTCCCGACCGCTCGCCCGCTCGCCCCGCCGCCGCCGCCCCGCGAGCTCGTCCGGCTGTGGGCGCTCGCGGTGGGCGGCCTCGCCCTCGCGAAGGCCGCCTCGGCCCTCGAGCCCACCGGGCTCCTGCGCGCGAACCTCGCCGGCGTGGCGGCGTTCCTGTTCATCGCGCTGCCCGACGGGCGGCTCCGCGCGCGGGGGGAGGAGTGGCCGGACTACGGCGCCCCGCTCCACGGCCTGCGGGACCGCCGCACCTGGCGCGCCTTCGGCCGCGGCGCGCTCGCGGGGCTCGGGGTGGCGGCGCTGGTCTTCCCGGTCTTCGCCGCGGGCTTCTGGGCCTACGCCGAGCTCCTGCCCCACCTGCCGCCGGCGCTCGCGCGCGCCGTGGCGCCGTACGCGGGCTCGCCGCGCCTCGCCGCGCGGCTCCCGCCGGGCCTGCCGCTCCTCGCCGTCGTGCAGCTCCTCGTCGTCGCGCTGCCCGAGGAGCTGTTCTACCGGGGGTTCGTCCAGACGGCCTGGGCGCGGAGCGCCCCGGAGAAGGGCGTCACCATCCTCGGCGCCCGGCTGGGCGCCGGCTTCCTCTGGACGCAGCTGCTCTTCGCGGCCGGGCACCTCGTCGTGCTGCAGCCCTGGCGCCTCGGCACGTTCTTCCCCGGGCTCCTCTTCGGCTGGCTCCGCGAGCGGACCGGGAGCATCGCCGCGCCGGTCGTCCTGCACGCCGTCTCGAACGTCTTCATCGCCACGCTCGAGGCGAGCTTCTACGGGTGACACGTCCCGCGGCGGGCGGTAAGGATCGGGCCATGGCGGGCACGATCCGCGAGATGCTCGAGGACCTCGAGGAGCAGACGCTCCACCCGCGCGCGGCGCGCTCCGCCGGCTCCCGCGGGCGGGCCCGCCCCGAGCCGCCGGACGAGGAGCGGCCGTCGTTCCAGCGCGACCGCGACCGGCTCGTCCACTCGAAGGCGTTCCGC
This sequence comes from uncultured delta proteobacterium, assembly GCA_963737085.1. Taxonomy (GTDB): domain Bacteria; phylum Myxococcota; class Myxococcia; order Myxococcales; family Anaeromyxobacteraceae; genus Anaeromyxobacter. Next base: position 346,539 of record CAVTRR010000006.1, on the reverse strand, counting down.
CGGCTCGCCGGGAAGACCCAGGTGTTCCTCGCGCCGCGCGGCGACCACTACCGCACGCGGCTCACCCACACCCTCGAGGTGGCCCAGGTGGCGCGCTCCGTCGCGCGGGCGCTGCGGCTCAACGAGATGCTGGTCGAGGCGATGGTGATGGGCCACGACCTCGGGCACACGCCGTTCGGCCACGCGGGCGAGCGCCTCCTCTCCGAGGTGGTCCCCGGCGGCTTCCACCACGTCGTGCAGTCGGTGCGGGTGGTGGACGTCCTCGAGAACGACGGGAACGGCCTCAACCTGACGGCCGAGGTCCGCGACGGCATCCTGCGCCACTCGAAGGGGCGCGGGAACGTGCTCCTCGCCGGCACGGGGCAGAAGGCCCTCTCCCTCGAGGCGGAGATCGTCCGCATCGCGGACATCGTCGCGTACGTGAACCACGACCTCGACGACGCGGTGCGGGCGGGCCTCTTCGCCGAGAGCGACGTCCCGCGCCCCATCCGGGAGGCGCTCGGCGACGCGCGCGGGGCGCGCTTCCGGACCCTCGTCCACGACGTCATCCGCCACTCCGACGTGGACGGCGGCGGGCACATCGAGATGTCGCCCGAGGTGCACGGCGCGCTCCTCGCGCTGCGCGAGTTCCTCTACGCGCGCGTCTACGAGAACCCGGTCGTGCACGACGAGTTCGTGAAGACGCAGCGGATCCTCCGCGACCTGTGGACGTGGTGCCTCGAGGACCCCGCCCGGCTGGCGCAGCGGTCGGGCCTCGCGCAGCGCCCCGGCGAGACCGTGGAGCGCGCGGCGACGGACTGGCTCTCCGGGATGACCGACCGCTTCGCGCTCGCGACCTGGGAGTCGCTCTTCGTGCCGCGCCCGTGGGGGCTGGTCTAAACGCCGTGCGCGATTCGGGATCAGCTTCGCTGTCCCGAACCGCGACGGCCGTTTAGGCCAGGATCGTACGGGGGTTGCACCCCCGCCCCGTCGGCGGAGCCGCCGGGGCCCCACCCCCGCTGCGCTGGGTCCCGCCGCGCTGCGCCCGCGCGTGGACGAAGCTTGGATTGCGGGCTTGCGCGGCACCCAGCGAGGAGGGGCGGCGCCCCTCCCCCGCGCTGTCGCGCGGGGCCCCCACCCTGCGTACCTGCTTCCGGACAACGGCTGCTACGGCCGTCCGGGCTGCGCCTGCGTCCCGTTGCCGATGGGCGAGACCGTGACCTGGAGCGTGCGGCTCACCGCCACCACGCTCCCCTCGGGCACCTCGATGAAGCCGCCCGCCTGGCCGAGGCGCGTGGCGAAGGCCACCGCCTTCACGAGGCGGTGCGGCCGCAGCCGCGGATCGCTCTCGGGCGTCGCCAGGGTGATGCCGTCGAGGACGCAGGGGACGATCCCCTCGAGCAGCGCGTAGTGGAGCGGGCCGCCGCGGCGGGTCGCCGCCATCGAGCGGCCGTTGGTCGCGACGAAGGTGAGCCCGCTCGGCTTCTGGACGTCCGCCTCGCGGCACCACGCCTCGAGCTGCCGCACCGTGCGCGCGAGGGCGCGCCCGGCGGTCTGCGCGTCGAGGTCGAGGTCGTCGATGCGCCCCTCGTCCTTGAGCAGCTTCAGGAACCACATGAACGCGTGCTCGGAGTCGGTGTCGCCCGCGATGTTGCGGCGCAGGAAGTCGGGGAGGCCGGCGACCAGCTTCGGCCTCACGCGCTCGAAGCCCTCGATCGTGCCGTCGTGGGCGAAGAGCCAGCGCCGGAAGCGGAAGGGCTGGGTGTTCTCGTCCTTCGCCTTCCCGACCGTCGCGCGGCGCGCGTGGACCACGATCGCCTCGGACTCGGCCTTGCCGACGAGCTCCGGGAGGGAGAGCGCCACCGGCGCGCCCGTGGGCCGCTTGCCGAGGAGCACGCTGCCGCCGCTGTAGTGGCCGAAGCCGTACGCGTCGGGGAGGCGGTCGCCGTCCGCGAGCGAGGCGTGGGCCTCGAGCCGCTTCAGCTGGCAGCGCAGCAGGTTGGGGTCGTTCTGGAGGATCGCGACGAGCGCGCCCATGGCTTCGACTCTTTCTGGCTCGGGGTGGCGACCACAACTCTCCTCGCCGTCCCACACACTAATAACGGGACGCGCCGCCGCGGACATCGCTCCCCGATCGGCCGCCGCGCCGGCGGGCGGCCTGGCGTTTGACAGCCTCCGCGGGCCGCCGATAGGATGCCGTAACCTGCCGAAACCCCTGGTTGAACCATCCATGAGCGACGACATCGCCGTAGGGATCGACCTCGGAACGAGCTACAGCGCGGTGGCGGCGGTGACGGGCCCCGACGGGGCGCCGCAGGTGCTCCTCAACGAGTGGGGCGAGCGGACCCACGCCTCGGTCGTCTCGTTCCTCGACGACGGCACGGCCCTCGTCGGGAACGACGCGAAGAAGAACATCATCACCAACGCCGAGAACACGGTCTACTCGGCGAAGCGGCTCATCGGCCGGTTCTTCTTCTCCGACGAGGTGAAGAAGGCGCAGGCGGTGATGCCCTACCGGATCGTCGAGGGGCCGAACAACTCGGTGCGGGTGCAGGTGAAGAACCGGGTGCTCGCCGTCCCCGAGATCTCCGCGCTCGTCCTCAAGGAGATGAAGGCCATCGCGGAGACGGCGCTCGGCCGGCCCGTGACGAAGGCCGTCGTCACCTGCCCCGCCTACTTCAACGACAACCAGCGGCAGGCCACCAAGGACGCCGGGCGCATCGCCGGCCTCGAGGTGCTCCGCATCATCAACGAGCCGACCGCGGCGGCGCTCGCCTACGGCTTCGGCCGCGACATCTCGCAGAAGATCTGCGTCTACGACCTCGGCGGCGGCACCTTCGACGTCTCGATCCTCGAGATCGGCAAGGACGTCTTCGAGGTGCTCTCCACCGCCGGCGACACCTACCTCGGCGGCGACGACTTCGACGACCGGATCATGACGTGGCTCGCGGACGACTTCCTCGCGAAGCACGGGCTCGACCTGCGCCAGAACAAGTTCTGCCTGCAGATGCTCAAGGAGGCGGGAGAGCGCGCGAAGATCGAGGTCGGGCGCGACGGCGTCGCCGACGTCCTCGTGCAGGGGATCTGCCAGTCGCCGGAGGGCGAGGTCCTCGACCTGAAGGCCAGGCTCTCGCAGGACCAGTTCAACCGGATGGTGATGGACCTCGTGCAGCGGACCTTCAAGGTCTGCGACGAGGCGCTCCAGTCCGCCCGCCTCAGCGCCGGCGACGTCGACGCCGTGATCCTCGTGGGCGGCCCGACGCGGCTGCCCATCGTGCGCAACAGCGTGAAGCACTACTTCCAGAAGGAGGCGATGGCCGGCATCGACCCCGACGAGGTGGTGGCGATGGGGGCGGCCATCCAGGCGCACGGGCTCATCAACTCGAGCGCCGCGGTGCACGGGCAGGCGAGCTACCTCCTCGACGTGACCCCGCTGTCGCTGCGCGTGGGGACGGTGGGCGGGTTCACCGAGAAGATCATCGAGAAGAACACCCCCATCCCCATCGAGAAGTCGAAGACCTTCACGACGAGCCGCGACGGCCAGGACCGCGTGCGCATCCGCGTGCACCAGGGCGAGTCGAACCGGGCCGACGGCTGCGAGCTCCTCGGCGAGTTCGAGTTCACCGGGTTCCGGATCGGCTACCGTGGCGAGGTGCAGATCCAGGTCACCTTCGAGATCGACTCGAACGGCATCGTGAACGTGTCGGCCACCGACGTGGAGACGGGCCAGCGGACCTCGACGACCATCAGCCTCTCGTCGGGCCTGACCGAGGCGGACATCCAGGCGGCGAAGGGCCACAACGCGGACATCGAGCTCGCGCGCGGGCGCGCGGCGTAGCCGCCCGCGAGGCGCACGGAGACGCATGGACGAAGGGTTCCTCATCGAGGTCCAGGCGCTCGCGGGCGCGCTCGACCAGCTCGACTACTTCGGCCTCCTCAAGGTGCCGCAGGGGGCCGGGCCGGCGGACATCAAGGCCGCCTACTACCGCGAGTCGCGCGCCTACCACCCGGACCGCTTCGCCGCCCACCCGGATCCGGCCCTGCGCGAGCTCGTCGGGCGCATCTACCGCCGGGTGAACGAGGCGTACACCGTGCTGCGCGACGACCAGAAGCGCGCGAGGTACGTGCAGGACGTGAACGGGCCGGAGCGCGCGCGCAAGCTCCGCTTCACCGAGGCCGAGGAGGCGGCGGTGAAGGAGGAGCAGAAGAAGAAGCTCGACGAGCAGCTCGGGACCACCCCGAACGGCCGCAAGTTCTTCGCGACCGCGCTCGTCGAGATCCAGGCGCAGCGCTGGGAGTCCGCCCTGCGCGCGCTGAAGAGCGCGCTCATGTACGAGCCCGCGAACGCCCGCTTCAAGGAGCAGGCCGCCCTCGTCGAGAAGGAGCTCGACAAGACCCGGACGAAGGGCGATCAGTTCCGCATCAAGTGAGGGCCCCCACCCGCCGGCCCGGGGGTCGCGGGGCGCCATGACCCTCGACCTCGCCGTCCTCGCGCTCCTCGCCGTCGCGGCGCTCCTCGGCGCCGCCTCCGGGGCGCTGCGGCAGGTCGTCTCGCTCGCCGCCGTCGTGCTCGGCGCCGTCGCGGCCCACGCCTGGACGGACGACGTCGCGGCGGGCCTCTCGCGCACCTTCCGCCCCGCCGCCCGGCTCGTCGCCCCGCTCCTCCTCTTCCTCGGCGTCGCCGCCCTCGCCTCGCTCGCCGGCGCGGTGATCCTGCGGGGCACCGGCCTCGCGCGCGTGGTGCACGGCCCCGCCGACCGCGGCGCCGGCGCGCTCCTCGGCGGCGCGAAGGGGACGCTCGCCGCGTGGGTGCTGCTCTCGGCGGTCGCCCTCGCGGGCGCCGCCGCGCCCGACGCCGTCCGGCGCGCCGCGCGCGGGAGCGATCTCGCCGGCCTCGCCGCGGCGCACAACCTCCTCGTCCGCCTCGACCCGGACGCTGCGGAGGCCTTCGCGCGGGCCCTCGCGGCGGCGCGGCGCGCGGAGCGCGCGGGGAGGCTCGCGCAGGATCCCGACAGCGCCCGCCTCCTCGCGGACCCGCGCGTCCGAGCCGTCGAGCGCGGCGGGCGCGACGCCCCGCTCGACGAGGAGCGGGCCGCCCGCGCGCTCGAGGATCCGGAGATCCGGGCCCTGGTCGAGCGGCTGGCCGGGCGCGCCACCTCGTCCCCTTGAGGGGGGGACCGCTCGGGCTCGTGATCGTGGCACCGCTCGGGTGCTCGATCCCGTGAACCCCGCGCCCGAAACGGCCGGGCTCGGGCTCGGGCTCGGGCTCGGGCTCGGAGCTCGAATCCAAGGCGGGCAGCGCTGAATCAGGGCTCGGACAGGGCGGCGGGGTCCATCCGGGCGACGGAGCGGCGGACCGAGGCGGCGTCGAGGGTGGCGCGCGTCCCCGGCCGCTCCGGCGCCTCGAAGAGCAGGTCCGCGACCACCTCCTCGACGATGGCGCGCAGGCCCCGGGCGCCGGCGCCCCGCTCGACGGCGTGGCGCACGATCTCGCGGAGCGCGCCGTCGGTGAAGGCGAGCTCCACGCCGTCGGCGGAGAGGAGCTCCTTCACCTCGCGCACCACGGCGTCCGGCGGCCCGGTGAGCACCTGGAGGAGCTCGTCCTCGCCGAGCTCCTCGAGCTGCACGACCACCGGCAGCCGGCCCAGGAACTCGGCCAGCATCCCGTACTCGAGCAGGTCCTTCTGGCGGATCCGCCGGCCGGCCGCGCGCCGGGCGTCGCGCGCGCCGAACCCCACCGCCCGCGCGGCGCCGGCGCCGGAGTAGGCGAACACGTCGGTGAACGTGCCCGCGCACACGAAGAGCACGTCGGTCGTGTCGACCGTGACCTGCTCGCTCCGCTGCCACTGGAGCGCGGGGCCGAGCGGGACGACGAGCTCCCGCCCCTCGAGGATCTTGAGGAGCGCCTGCTGCACGCCCTCGCCGCCGATGTCGCGCGCCGCGGCGCCGGCGCGCTGGCCCTGCGAGCGGCGGGCGATCTTGTCCACCTCGTCGATGAAGACGACGCCGCGCTGCGCCTCGTCGACGGAGTGCCCGGCCTTCCCGAGCAGCTCGGCGATGATGGCCTCCACGTCCTTGCCGTAGTAGCCGGCCTCGGTGAACTCCGTCGCGTCGGCGACGTGGAAGGGGACGTCCAGGATCTGCGCGAGGGTGCGGGCGAGGTGGGTCTTCCCGCAGCCGGTCGGGCCCACGAGGAGGACGTTCGACTTGCGGATGCCGGGCGCCCCGCGGCGGGCGCGGCGCAGGGCCGTGCGCTTCAGGTGGTTGTAGGCGGCGATCGCGAGCGCGCGCTTGGCCCGCTCCTGCCCGACGACCCAGCGCGAGAGCTGCTCGACGATCCGGCGGGGCGTGAGGAGCTGCGGCAGGCCGTCGAGGCGGGGAGGGGTCTTCACCCCACTACGGTCGGCCCGCCGGGGTCGCCCCGCAACCCGGGGGGCGCGGAGCTCCCGAGGTGCCGGCGGGGAGCGGCGAGCGGCGGCGCGGAGGCGTCGCCGCCGCACTCACGACATCGCGATCGACGGCGAGGGGCGGGGCGGGCTGCGGGCGCCCGTGGAGCGCGCCGCCGGGCGCGCGCCGCCCCGCCGCCGGCGAAGCTACCGGCGCGGGAGCGCGCGCCCCGGGCCGACCGTCTTCGTCTTCGCCTCCTCCTTCAGCTCGGGCATGGCGCCCGTGCCGGGGTGGCGCTTCGCGTGGGCCTTGCGGAGCGCCTCGTACAGCTCCGGCAGGCGCCGGTAGAGCCGCTTCGGCTTGCGCTTCCTGCGGGTGGAGAGCGCGTTCGCGAAGACCACGGGGGCGGCCACCGTCGCGTCGGAGTAGACGACGACGTGGTTCTTCATCATGTTCGCCTGCACCTTGCCCCAGCTGATCGCCTCCGAGGGCGTGGCGCCGGAGAGGCCGCCCCACTGCGGCGAGTCCGTGGAGATCTGCAGGACGTACTCGTGACCCCCGCGGTTGAGGTCGAGGATCTGCCAGAGGGTCGGCTGGGTCTGGAGGTAGAAGTTCTTCGGCGAGCCGCCGCCGAGGATCACGACGCCGTTCACGTCCGCGTCGTAGACGATCGCGGTGGACTGGAGGACGTCGAGGTCCGGGTCGACGGTGGTCAGCCCGCCGCGCAGCTTCATCGCCGCCACGTTCATGCCGATGGAGGAGTCGCCCGGCGAGGACGTGAAGACCGGCACGTCGTACTTCGCCGCGGTGGCGACCCAGCTCAGCTCCGGCAGGGGCGCGTGCTGCAGGACGAGGTGGCCGAGGTAGTGGTGGAGCTGCGGCGTGGAGATGGGGCCGCGCAGCGCCTCCGGGGCCTTCTCGAGCGCCTCGCGGACGAACGCGTCGGTGTCGAGCAGGGACTCCTCGGTGATGAAGATGTCGTAGATCCGCTCGATCCCGGCGCGGTAGAGCTCGCGGTCGTCCACCTGGAAGTGGCCCTGGACGACGGGCAGCTTCAGGGCGAAGTGGAGGTCGTGGTAGAGGTTCGCGCCGGTCGAGACGATGAGGTCGACGAAGCCCGCCTCGATCATCGCCTGGATGGCGCCGCCCATCCCCGCCGGCGACATGGCGCCCGTCACGGTGAGCGCGATCGTCGCCTTCGCGTCGATCATGCGCCCGAAGAGGTCGCAGCCCTCCGCGAGCCGCCCGCCGTTGAAGGCGCCGGCGCGGCGGTAGACGTCCACGAGATCCTCGACCGACATCTTGGGCCGCAGCCGCATCGGCTCGACGGGCGGGCGCGAGAGGTAGCGCTTGCGAAGCTCCTTGGGGGACTTGGCCATGGCGCGCGGACGTTAGCCGCCGTGGCGTTCACGGTCAACAACGCCGTGGGTGCGGCATCCGTGCGAATCCGCGAGCGGAGGGGCAGCCGAGGCAGGGGTGTGGGGGAGGGGCAGCTCCGGCCGCGCGGCGGCGCCGTCGCGGGCGCTGCGCCGCTCAGACCGTCGGGGTCCGGATCGCGGGCTGCACGTGCAGCTGCACGAGGCCGATCTGCCCGTCGTCGGCCGGCTTGAAGGCGAGCTCCGACAGCCGCGCCTGCCGGTAGACGTCGAGCATCCGCTCCTGCCCGAGGCGCCACACCGACACCATGGTGCACGAGGTGGAGTGGCCGCAGGCGTCCTCGCCGTCGAGGCAGACGTTGAGGGCCACCGGCCCCTCGACGGCCTCGATCACGTCGAGGAAGCTGATGGCGGCGGGCGTCCTCGCCAGGGCGTAGCCGCCGTGGGGGCCCCGGGTGGACCGGACGAGGCCCTGATCCACGAGCGTCTTCAGGATCTTCGCGAGGAAGTCCTCCGGCACGTCCATCTGCCGCGCGATCTCCCGGAACGGGACGACCGACTCCTGCGGGATCGAGGCCAGGTAGATCATGGCCCGGAGGCCGTAGTCGATCTTCCGCGAGATCCGGAGTACGTGCTGCATCGGTCCTTCCCGCGCGCCGTCGACCACGTCTGGACCGGGCGCGTCGCCGTGAAAGTCCGGTTATCCTACCACGGGAGAGGTCCACAATTCATGGGCGAGCCCGGTCCGGCCGTCGACGGGAAAATCGATCTTCACTCCCACAGCCTCGCCTCCGATGGCGAGCTGGCCGCCGCGGACGTGGCGCGGCGCGCCCGGGAGGCCGGCGTCGCCGTCTGGGCGCTGTGCGACCACGACACGGTGGCGGCCCTCCCCGACGCGGCGGACGCGGCCGCCCGGCTCGGGCTCCGCTTCGTGCCGGGCATCGAGCTGTCCGCCTTCCTCGAGAAGAAGGAGATCCACGTCCTCGGCCACTTCCTCGATCCCGCCCACCCGTCGCTGAGCGCGTTCGAGGACCTGCTCGCGGAGCACCGGCGGGGGCGCATGAAGCGCATCGTCGAGCGGCTGCAGGCGCTCAACGTCAACGTGCGGGAGCGGGACGTCGAGCGGTGGAGCGGCGGCAAGACGCTCGGCCGCCCCCACGTCGCCCGGGCGATCGTCGAGGCGGGGTACGTGGCGACGGTGAAGGAGGCGTTCGACCGGTTCCTCGGGGAGGGGAAGCCGGCCTACGTGGGGCGCTTCAGGCTCGAGGTGCCCGAGGCCGTGGCGCTGGTGCGCGGCGCGGGCGGGACGGCCACCATCGCGCACCCCGGCGTGTCGAGGCTCGACGCCCGCGAGCTCGGGCGGCTGCGCGCCGCCGGGGTGGACGGCCTCGAGGTGCACCACGCCGACCACGACCCGGGCACCCGCGAGCGCCTCCTGCGCCTCGCCGAGAGCCTCGACATGGTCCCGACGGCGGGCTCGGACTACCACGGCGAGACCGTCTCGCCGGACCGGCACCTCGGCGACGTCACGATGTCGCGCGACGATCTGGCGCGGCTCGAGGCCCGCCGGCCGTAGCGTTCACGCGGGGCGCGCGCAGGGGCGGCCAGCGCGGCGCGAGCCGGGCGCTTCCCCCTGAAATGAAGCGGCCCGGCCGGAGCACCGGCCGGGCCGCGATCGACGCGCCCGAAGCAGGGGTGGGCGCGGGCGCCTATCCGCGGAACATCTGGAGCGACGCCCCGGTCCACTCGACCATCGGCGCCCACCAGATGCCGAACACCAGCACCGCGACGGAGAACGCGCCGAGGAGCAGCTGGTAGCCGACGCGGGGCTTCAGGGCGGGCGGGTCCGCGACGTACGCCGGGTCGATGAACATCGCCCGGACGATCCGCACGTAGTAGTAGAGCGAGACCGCCGTGTTGAGCGCGCCGATGAGGGCGAGCACCGCGTACCAGCCGCCGCCCGGGCCGGGGATCCGCTCGACGACCGCGTAGAACAGGTACCACTTCCCTACGAAGCCCGCGAACGGCGGGATGCCCGTGAGCGAGAACAGGAAGATCGCGAACGCCACGGCGGCCACGGGCTGGCGCTTCGCGAGCCCCTTGTAGTCGAGGATCGACTCCGAGCCCGTGCCCTCCGCGACGAGGATGACCACGAGGAAGGCCCCGAGGTTCATCACGAGGTACACGAGCATGTAGATCATCACGCCCTGGGCGCCGAGCGCCGAGTTCGCCGAGAGCCCCATGAGCATGTACCCCGCGTGCGCGATCGACGAGTACGCGAGGAGTCTCTTCAGATTCGTCTGCGAGAGCGCGGTGAAGTTCCCGAGGGTCATGGTGACCGCGGCGACCACCCCGGCCACGGCGGGCCAGGGGATGCCGGCGAGCGCCTCGGCGAAGCCGGTCGCCGCCGAGGTGGGGCCGGCGAAGGCCGACGTGAAGAAGCGCAGGGCGAGGGCGAAGCCCGCCGCCTTGGGGCCGACCGAGAGGAACGCCGTGAACGGGGTGGGGGCGCCCTCGTACACGTCCGGGCACCACATGTGCCACGGCACCGCCGCGACCTTGTAGCCGATGCCGGACATGACGAGGACGACGGAGACCACGAGCGCGATGCGCGTGGCGGCGAGGGACGCGCCCGACGCCTGCAGCGCCAGGATGCGCGGCCCGAGGTCGAGCAGGCTCGTCGTTCCGGCGAGGCCGTAGAGGTAGCTCATGCCGAAGAGCATGACGCCCGAGGCCACGCCGCCGTAGATGACGTACTTCAGCGAGCCCTCGGCGGCCTTCCGGTCGCCCTTGCGGAAGCCCGCCAGGGCGTAGCTCACCATCGAGACGAGCTCGATGGAGAGGTAGATCATGAGCAGGTCGGTCGCGCTCGCCATGAGGAACATGCCGAGCACGATCGCGACGAGCAGCGCGTAGAACTGGCCGATCCGCTGCGGGGGGAAGTCCTTCCCCTGCGAGGCGATGAGGACGGTCAGCCCGCCCGCGGCGAGGAAGAGCCACTTGAAGAAGTTCGCGAACGCGTCGTTCGCGACCATCCCGTTGAAGAGCGGGGTCGCCTCCTGCGGCTGCCCGGCGAGCAGCGCCGCGGCGATGCCCAGCACCGCGAGCGCGCCCACGGTGAGGAAGGCGACGCGCGCGGCGCTCTTCTTCCAGAACAGGTCGAGCACGAGCAGGAAGAGCGTCCCGAACGTGAGCGCGAGCTCCGGCTGGAACCAGAGCGCGGACGCCACGTTGTTCTGGACGAGGGGGAGGAAGGATTCCATCGCGGTCTCTCCCGGCGGCTACAGCGGCCGGATGTTCTGGATGAGCGCGTGCAGGGTGGTGTTGATGACCTTGAGGATCGCCTGCGGGTAGAACCCGAGGAAGATCGCGATGGCGCCGAGCGGGTAGAGCGAGAGCCGCTCGCGCCAGTTGAGGTCGGGGTAGCCCTTGTACGCGGGGTTGAGCTTGCCGAGGAACATCCGGTGGATCGCCCACAGGTAGTAGGCGGCGGTGATGATGACGCTCGTCGCCGAGATGATGGTGTAGAGCGTGAAGACCGGGAACGCGCCCGAGAACACCATGAACTCGGAGATGAAGCCGGCGAGGCCGGGGAGGCCGAGGGAGGCGAAGAAGGCGAGCCCCATGATGGCGGAGTACTCGGGCAGCTCCTGGGCCAGGCCGCCGAACTTGGCGATCTCGCGGTGGTGGGCGCGGTCGTAGATCACGCCCACGATGAGGAACAGCATCGGGCTGATGATGCCGTGGGTGAAGAGGTTCAGCACCGCGCCGGAGATGCCCTGCGGCGTCATCGCCGCCATGCCGAGCAGCGAGAAGCCCATGTGCGAGACGGACGAGTAGGCGATGAGCTTCTTGAGATCCGTCTGGCCGAGGCAGACGAAGGCGGCGTAGACGATGTTGATGACGCCGAAGATCGCGATGGCGTTGGCGGCCCACATCGTCGCGTCGGGCAGGATCGGGTAGTTGAAGCGCAGGATGCCGTAGATGCCCATCTTCAGGAGCACGCCGGCCAGGATGACGGAGACCGGAGTGGGGGCCTCCACGTGGGCGTCGGGCAACCAGGTGTGGAAGGGGAACATCGGGATCTTGATGGCGAACCCGATGAAGAGGAAGACGAAGACGAGCTTGTCGAAGGCGAAGCCGAGGATCGGCGAGGCGCGCCCGAACTGGCCGGCGTGGCCCTGCCGCGCGAGCTCGATGAGGTTGAAGGTGTGCGGCGTCTGCGTGCCGTCGGCGAGGTGGTAGCCGCCGCTCGTGTAGTAGATGCCGATGATCGCGAGGAGCATCAGCACGGAGCCGGCGAGGGTGTAGAGGAAGAACTTGATCGCCGCGTACTCCTTGCGCGGGCCGCCCCAGATGCCGATGAGGAAGTACATCGGCAGGAGCATGACCTCCCAGAACACGTAGAAGAGGAACATGTCGAGGGCGACGAAGGTCCCCATCATGCCGGTCTGCAGGAGCAGCAGCATGGCCATGTAGCCGGGGACCATGCGCACCGAGAAGTGCTTGGGGTGGTGCGGATCGTCGTGGCCGTCGTCGTGCATCCCGGCCATCTCGCCCGCCTTCGCCCCCGACCACCACGGCATCGAGGCGATGGTCGCGACGAAGGAGACGAGCCCGGAGAGGAGCACCATCGAGATCGAGAGGCCGTCGACGCCGACGTAGTACTCGACGTTGAAGGCCCTGATCCAGGTGAGCTGCTGGGCGAGCTGCACGCCGCCGTTGCTCCCGTCGAAGAGCTTCCACGCGACGCCCGCGGCGACGAGCGACAGGAAGCTCGTGACGAGGGCGATCACGCGGGAGGCGTTGTCGACGAAGCCCTTCGGCAGCCGGGCGAGGTACCTCACCATCACCAGCACGACGATGGCGATCGACCCGATGACCGGGAAGAAGGTGGCCCAGCTGAGGACGTTCCCTGCGTTGAAGAACGACATTCGACGCTCCTGTGTGGCTACGAGATGAGGAAGTTGAGCAGGACCACCACGAGCGCGCCCCCGAGCGCGCCGTAGAGGTACGTCTGGATGCGGCCGGTCTGGATGGTGCGGATGGACCTGCCCGCGCCGAGCGTGGCGGCGGCCACCGCGTTGACCGCGCCGTCGACGAGGTACTGGTCGATGGCGGCGTCGATCCGGCCGAGGAAGCGGCCCACCGCCCCCGCGAAGTTCACGAGGCCGTCGATGACGGTGCCGTCGAAGCGGCTGAACGCGCGGGCGACGCCGATGGACGGGTTCACCACGACGCGCGCGTAGAGCTCGTCGACGAAGTACTTGTTGTAGACCAGCGTCCAGATCCCGGTGAACCGCTCCTTGAGCCGCGCCGGCACCGTGCTCTTCGCGTCCTTGTAGAGCGCGCGGGCGGCGAGCCAGCCCACCGTCGCGGCGAGGACGCCGAGCCCCTGGAACACGTACTCGAGGACGTGCGGCATCTCCGCGAAGGTGACCCGGCCGGTCATCACCGGCTCGAGCCAGTGCTCGAGGAGCGGCGGGCGGTGGGTCCAGGCGTACGGGATGCCGAGGAAGAGCGTGAGGCCCGAGCCGATGGCGAGGAGCGAGAGGACGAGGGTGATGGTCCAGGGCGACTCGTGCGGCGTGCCGCCGTGGTGCCCGTGCGCGCCGGCGCCGTGCGCCGCATCGTCGTGCGCGGCGGCGTGGCCGGCGTCGTGCCCGTGCGCGGCCGGCGTCGGGTGGCCGTGAGCGTCGTGGCCGTGCGCGCCGGCCACGTGGCCGTGGGCGTGCGCCGCGCCGTCGGAGGCGTGGACCGCGTGCGACGAGGCGTGGACGGGGGCCGCGATCGCGGAGTGCGGATCCTCGTTGTGCTCGTCGTGGTGACCCGCGCCGCCGCGGTACTCGCCGGTGAAGGTCATGTAGTACGAGCGGTACATGTAGAACGCGGTGCCGGTCGCCGCGACGATGCCGAGGACGTAGATGAGCGGCCCGAGCCAGGGCGTGGGCGTGCCGAAGAGCGCGAGGCCCCGGGAGGTGAACGCCTTCCAGAGGATCTCGTCCTTCGAGTAGAAGCCGTTCGCGATGGGGAAGCCCGCGATGGCGATGCACGCGTAGAGGTAGGTGAGCCGCGTGATGGGCATGTGCTTCTTCAGCCCGCCCATCTTCCGCATGTCCTGCTCGTGGTGGCAGCCGAGGATGACGGAGCCGGACCCGAGGAAGAGCGTCGCCTTGAAGAACGCGTGGGTGAGGAGGTGGTAGGTGCCGGCCCAGAAGGCGCCCACGCCGACCCCGATGAACATGAAGCCGAGCTGCGAGACGGTCGAGTAGGCGAGGACCTTCTTGATGTCGTACTGGAAGAAGCCGATCGACGCCGAGAAGATCGCGGTGATCGCGCCGATGAGCGCGACCCAGCCCATCGCCGAGGGCGAGAGCGCGTAGATGAAGTTGAGCCGCGCCACCATGTACACGCCGGCGGTCACCATGGTGGCGGCGTGGATGAGGGCGGAGACCGGCGTGGGGCCGGCCATGGCGTCGGGGAGCCAGACGTAGAGGGGGAGCTGGGCGCTCTTGCCCATGGCGCCGACGAACAGGAAGATCCCGATGAGCATCAGGATCGGGACGCCCCAGATCTCGGCGTGGAGGAGCCGCTCCTTCACGCCGGTGGACTCCACGGCGATCTGGTCGCGGAGCTCCCGGAAGTTCATCGTCGGGCCGAGCTTGATCTCCTCGTGCCGCGGCGCGAGCGCGTTCGACTGCTCGGCGGTCGCGGCGGCCGCGGTGGCGTTCAGCGCGGCGTCCGGGACGTAGTCGGTCGTGCGCAGCACGCCCGCGCGGGGCTGCCAGGCGCCGCCGAGGGCCCAGAAGAGCAGGAACAGCCCGGCGAGGAAGCCGAAGTCGCCGAAGCGGTTCACGACGAACGCCTTCATGCCCGCCGCCGCCTTCTCGGGGTCGGTGTACCAGAAGGCGATGAGCAGGTAGGAGGCGAGGCCGACGCCCTCCCAGCCGAAGAACATCAGCGCGAAGCTGTCCCCCATGACGAGGAGCAGCATCGCGAACACGAAGAGGTTCAGGTACGAGAAGAACCGCCAGTACGCCGGCTCGTCGGCCATGTAGCCGATGGAGAAGACGTGGATGAGCATCCCGATGCCCGTGATGATGAGGACCATCATCATGGAGAGCTGGTCGAGGGCGAACCCGACGTCCACCGTGAGCCGGCCGGCGGTGAGCAGGTTCCAGAGCGTGTTCTGGAGGAACCGCTCCTCGGCGGGCAGCGCCAGCATCTGCGAGAACGCGTACACCGCGGTCCCGAAGGAGAGGAACATCGCCGTCACCGCGAGGCGGTGGACGATCTTCTTCCCGAACAGCTGCTGGAGCTTCCAGCCGACGATCGCGTTGATCACCGCGCCGACGATCGGGAAGAGCGGGATGAGCCACAGGTACGACACGTGGTGGACGGCGAGGCGTCCGAGCTCCTCCGCCGCGTGCGCCGCGTGACCGGCGATCTGCATGGTCTCGTGTTCCATCGTCTACTCTCGCATGAGGTCCGCGAAGCGGACGTCGATGGTCTTGAACGTCTGGAAGATGGCGAGGACGATCGCGAGGCCGACCGCGGCCTCCGCCGCCGCGAGGACGATCACGAACAGGGCGAAGACCTGCCCGGAGATGCCTCCGACCACGTAGTGGTTGAAGGCGACGAAGTTCACGTTGGCGCCGTTCAGGATGAGCTCGACGCCCATCAGGATGCCCACGGCGTTCCGGCGCGTCGCGACCGTGACGAGGCCGAACGTGAAGAGCAGCGCGCCGACGACGAGGAAGTGCGTGAGAGAGAGCATGGGATCTCCAGGGCCGTCAGTCGGCCTTGATCTCCTTGCGGGCGATGACCACGGCGCCGACGAGGGTCGCGAGGAGCACGAGCGAGGCGACCTCGAAGGGGAGGAGCCACTTGGTGAGGAAGCCGTGGCCGATCGCGGCGGCCGTCGCGGGCAGCGCCGGGTACGCGCTCGTGCCCCAGGGCGTGAGCGCCGCGACCGCGAGGAGCACCGGCAGGACCGCCACGAAGAGGAGGACGCCGCCGAACTGGCCGAGGCTCGAGTTCGAGAGCGTCACCTCGTCGATCCGGTTCGTCAGCATCACGGCGAAGAGGATGAGGACGAGGACGCCGCCGATGTAGACGAGCAGCTGCGTCACCGCGACGAAGTCGGCCGCGAGGAAGACGTAGAGCGACCCGGCGCCGAGGAGCGCCATGAGGAGCCCGATGGCCGAGTAGAGGATGTTGCGCGAGAGGGCGACGCCCGCGGCGCCGAGGACGGTGAGCGCGGCGAGGAGGTAGAAGAGCACCTCGCGCACGCCGACCGGGCCGCCGGTGGGGACCGGCGTCTCGAGGGCGGCGGGGCGGATCACCTCGGTCACCATGTAGCCGAGGAAGACGACGACGAGGAGCGACGCGAGGAACCAGGCAGCGAGCTTGCCGGACGTGGGCTTCATCTGGGGTGCCCTCACTTGGTCTCGGGGTTCGGGGGGGTCGGCGCCGCGGCGGCGGGCGCGCCCTCCGCGACGGGCTTCGCGGCCGCGGGAGCGGCGGCGGGGGCGCCCGCGGCGGCGGCCTTGGCGGCCGGGGCGGGCTTGGCGGCGGGCTTCTCGGAGGGCGGGGCGGGCGGCAGGAACACCGGCGCCGGGGCGCTCCAGTCGCGCGCCTCGAGGCGGGCGCGCAGCAGCGAGCCGAGCGGCGCGCGCGGATAGTACTCCGCGTTCTTGTCGACCTTGTAGACCGGGAACGGCTTCTCGGGATTGGCCCAGCGGAAGACGAGGTTGCGGATGTGCCGCGTGGAGCCCTCGAACTCGCGGGTGTGCTGGATCGCGCCCGTGGGGCAGGGCTCGACGCAGAGCCCGCAGAACATGCACTTCGCCTCGTCGATGTCGAACTGCGTGACGGCGCGGAGCTTCGGGTTCGTGGGGTCCTTCTCGAGGGTGATCTGCATGCAGCCGATCGGGCAGGCGCGCTCGCAGGCCTGGCACCCCGTGCAGATGGAGGTGTCGACCTCGAGGAAGCCGCGGTAGCGCGGCGGCAGCATGTCGCGCACCGGCAGCGGCGTGCGGTCCGGGTACTGGACCGTCATCGGGCGCCGGGCGAGGTGCGAGAGCGTGATGGACAGGCCGTGCCAGAAGGACACGACCGTGTCCTTGATGGCGCCGGCGTACGAGCTGACCGTCATGGTGGCCATTTCGCGCTTTGCCCCCGTTACCAGTTGGAGAGGTCGACGCGATCGCCGACCGCCGAGATGTTGGCCTTCGTCTGCCTCAGGAAGAGCACGGTGAGGATCGCGCCGATCACCGTGAGCGCGATGCCGGTCGCGGGCCGGATCACCGGGGCGCGGGCGGCGAGGATCTCCCAGAGGAGCGTCGCGACGAAGCAGACGAACGCGAAGGGGACGAGGTACTTCCAGCAGAGCGTCATCATCTGGTCCACGCGGATGCGCGGCAGCGTCCAGCGGATCCACACGACCAGGTTCAGCACGAGGAGCGTCTTCACGACGAAGACGCCCATCGACAGGGCCTGCAGGCCCCACCAGCCGAGGCCGGGGAGGGTGCCGGCGCCGCGCGCCGCCTCGTAGGCCTCGGGCCCGACGAAGGGCACCTGCCAGCCGCCGAGGAAGAGCGTCACCGAGATGGCGGACATCACCCAGACGTTGCCGAACTCGACGAGGAAGTAGATGGCGAAGCGGAACGCCGAGTACTCGGAGAGGTAGCCCGCCACGAGCTCGGACTCGGCCTCGGGCAGGTCGAAGGGCGTGCGGTTGCCCTCGGCGAGCTGCGAGATGAAGAAGATGACGAAGGCGACGGTGGCGAAGGGGTTCGTGAACACGAACCACTCCCACGGCCAGGCGCCCTGCGCGCGGATGATGCCCTGCATCGAGAGGGTCCCGGCCATGAGCACCGGCACCATGAGGGCGATGCCGGCGGGGATCTCGTAGGAGATGACCTGCGCGGCGGATCGCATGCCGCCGAAGAGCGCCCACTTCGAGTTCGACGACCAGCCGGCGAGGAGGATGCCGACCACCACGAGGGCGGTCACCGCGGTGATGTAGAAGATGCCGACGTTCAGGTCGGCCGCGATGGCGCTCTCGCCGAAGGGCAGGGCCACGAAGACGAGGGCGAACCCGGAGAAGACGAAGTACGGCGCGACCCGGAAGAGGAGGCGGTCCGACTCGGCGGGGATGAGGTCCTCCTTGAGGAGGAGCTTCACCGCGTCCGCGATCCACTGGAAGAAGCCCGCGGCGCCCACGCGGTTGTAGCCGATGCGGCTCTGCATGCGGGAGCTGACCCGCATCTCCCACCAGACGGTGGTGCCGGAGACGACGGCGCCGAAGGTGAGGAGGAGGAGCGCGAGCACCGCGACGAAGGCGCCGTAGAGGAGCGACGTGTACGGCCAGGTCGCCGGATCGTGGCCGAGGACCTCGCGCACGAACGCCGCCGCCATCTCGGGCTTGGTGAGCGGCGAGAGCACGAGGATGCCGCCGAAGAGCGCGAGCGGCAGCCCGACGGCGACCGCCAGCGTGACGAGGACGAGCCCCTTCGAGGCCCGCTTCTGGACGTACGGGGTGGCGGGGGGATTCGCGGTCATCGATCGATCTCCGGCGCGACGACATCGAAGCTTGAGATGAGTGCGACGAGGTCGGCCACCATCAGGCCGCCCGAGATGTCCTCGATGATCCCCATCGCCGTGAAGGAGCCGGTGCGGGCGCGGATGCGGTACGCCTTGTTGGTGCCGTCCGAGACCACGTAGTACGCCATCTCGCCGCGCGCGGACTCCACGCGGCCGAGCGCCTCGCCCGCCTCGGGCTTGATGTTGCGGGGGACCTTGGCGAGGATCTCGCCCTCCGGCATCGACTCGAGCGCCTGGCGGACGATCTTCGAGGACTCCGCCATCTCGAGGCAGCGCACGTAGTAGCGGTCGAAACAGTCGCCGACGGCGCCGAACCAGCCCTTGCCGACCGGGATCCCGAACTTGAAGTTCGGGTACGCGCCGTACGGCAGGTCGCGGCGGAGGTCCCAGTCCACGCCGGAGCCGCGGAGGTTCGGGCCCACGAGGCCGTAGTCGATCGCCTGCGCCGCCGGGATCGTGGCGACGTTCGCGAGCCGCTTCACGTAGACCTGGTTGAACGTGATGAGGCGGTCGAACTCGGTGAGGAACGGGTCGAAGTGGTCGAGGAACTTGAGGACCCTGTCCCGCCACCCCTCCGGCATGTCGAACGCGACCCCGCCGATGCGGTGGTAGTTGTAGGTGAGCCGCGCGCCGCACAGCTCCTCGATGAGGTCGTTGATGGTCTCGCGCTCGCGCAGGCCGTGGACCATCGGCGTGAACGCGCCGATGTCCATCGTCATCGTGCCGACGGCGACGAGGTGCGAGGCGATGCGGCAGAGCTCGCAGCTGATGGCGCGCAGCCACTGGGCGCGGGCCGGCACCTCGAGCTTGAGCAGCCGCTCGACCGCGATGGCGTAGCCCTCGTTCGCGAACATCGCCGCGACGTAGTCGATGCGGTCGGTGTACGGCATGAAGCCGGGGTAGCCGACGATCTCGCCGATCTTCTCGATGGAGCGGTGCAGGTACCCGACGTCCGGGATCGCGCGCTTCAGCACCTCGCCGTCGGTCTCGACGATGAAGTTGATGACGCCGTGGGTGGAGGGGTGCTGCGGGCCGAAGTTGAGGATCATCTCCTCGTTGTTCCGGTCCACGCGGCGCAGGATGAGCTTCTCCATGTCGTCTCCCTAGGCCTTCGCGGGTTCCTGGGGGCCGGGCGCGGGCGGCGGCTTCTCCGCCCGCCTCGCGTCGTCGAGCCGCTTCAGCTCGACGAGCGGGTTCTCGCGGACGTTCGAGATGCCGTGCCAGCCGCCGGTCTCCTGATAGTCCTTGCGGAGCGGGTGCCCGACCCAGTCGTCCGGCAGCATGAGGCGCCGCAGGTCGGGGTGGCCGGGGAAGTCCACGCCGAAGAGGTCGTAGATCTCGCGCTCGAACCAGTTCGCGGTCTTCCACACGCACTCGACGGTGTGGACCGAGGGAGCGGCGCGGTCCGCCTCGACCTTGAGGACGATGGCGTGGCGGTGCTTGTACGAGAGGAGGTGGTAGACGACCTCGATCACGTTCCGCTTCGGCCAGTCGACCGCGGTCTCGTCCTCGAGGAAGTCGAGCTCGAGCCCGGGCTCCGCCTTGAGGAAGCGGCACACCTCGACGATCCGCTCGGCCTTCACCACGCAGGACGCGTCCATCTTGGGCTCGGAGAGCGGGCCGACGTCGTCGCCGAACCGCGCCTTGAGCCGCTCATGGATCTCATTGGTCGTCATTTGCTTCCCTCGACATGGCCCGGGGCGAGCCGGGCCGCTCCCGCGTGCCCCCTCGCCCCGTCCAGAACACCGAACGTGAAAGCGCTATGTCCCAAGGCTCGCCGCTACGCGGCCCCCGCGCTGCCCTGTGCCCGACGCTTCGTGGACCACGGCTCGCTGCGCACGATCTCCTGGAGGCGCAGCAGGCCCTCGGTGAGCGCCTCGGGCCGCGGCGGGCAGCCGGGGATGTAGACGTCCACCGGCACGACCTTGTCGACGCCCTTGCAGACCGAGTAGCCGAGCTGGAAGAGGCCGCCGCAGTTGGAGCACGAGCCCATCGAGATGACGTACTTCGGCTCGCCCATCTGGTCGTAGAGCAGCTTCGCCCGCTCGGCCATCTTGTAGGTGAGCGTTCCGGCCACGATCATGAAGTCCGCGTGCCGGGGCGAGGCGCGGGGGATCGCGCCGAAGCGCATCACGTCGGCGCGGGGCCCGCCCGTCTGCATGAGCTCGATGCCGCAGCACGCGAGCCCGAAGAGCAGGTACCAGAGCGAGTTCTCGCGAGCCATGTTGATCAGCTTGTCGAGCTGGCTCGTGTGGAAGAGCGTGACGTCGCCGCCGATGCCGGAGTCCATCTTCTGCTGGGCCATCTCTCGAGTCCTCAGATCCTTTGAGCCGCCGGGGTGCCCGCGTTCACGCCGCCTTGCGCCGCTCGCCGTCCGAGCCGGAGGCGGGCGCCTCGTAGGACGCCGCGGTGAGGTTCTTCACCCAGTCGAGGTCCCCGTGCGCCCACACCCACGCCAGGCCGACGACGAGGATGCCGGTGAAGAGGAAGAGCTCGACGAAGGCGACCCAGCCCATCGCCGGGCTCGCCGCCACCCACTCCCGGTAGACCGTGACGACCGGGAAGGTGAGCGCGATGTCCACCTCGAAGATCACGAAGACGAGGGCCACGAGGTAGAAGCGCGGGTTGAAGTTGAACCACGCGACGCCGATGGGGCGCTCCCCGCACTCGTAGATGGACGCCTTCTCCGGGTTGGGGATCTTCGGACCCACTGCCCGCGATGCCGTGATGCCACCGAGAGCGAAAGCGACGGCCACGATCGCGAAGACGAGGACGGCACCGAAGTCAAAACCCATGTCGGAACCCTTTTGTGGACCTATCCTGTCGGCAAATCTAGGGAAAGAGGCGGCGGGAGTCTACAGAAGGGACTCGGGTTGTCAAGGGCAGGAAACCCGTTGACAATCCCTTGCGGCAAAGGCACTTAAGGGCCCCTACTTCGATCCCCGCCCACCTTATGACACCCCTGCAGACGTACTTCCCCATCGGTATCGTCCTGCTGCTTGCGCTGGTCCTGTCGCTGGTGATGCTGGCGATCGCCAGCCTGATCGCTCCCCGCCGGTACGGGCAGGTGCACCAGGCCCCGTTCGAGTGTGGGTCGAAGCCGATGGGCTCCGCGCGGGACCGGTTCGGCGTGAAGTTCTACGTCGTCGCGATCCTCTTCATCGTCTTCGACATCGAGGCGATCTTCCTCTACCCGTGGGCGGTCCTCCTCCTGCCGAGCGAGGGCTACGCCGGGCTGGGCTGGGGCGGCATGGTGTCGATGGGCATCTTCGCGGCCACGCTCGTGGCCGGGCTCGTGTACGTCTGGAAGAAGGGCGTGCTCGAGTGGAGCGGGGAGTGAGCATGGCATCCGAGCTCGACGGCATCCCGGTCATCGCCACGCGCCGCGACGAGGCGCAGGGCTTCCTCCAGAAGATGGTCTCGAAGGGCGTCGGCTGGGGCCGGAAGTACTCCATCTTCCAGTACCCCTTCGTCACCGCCTGCTGCGGCATGGAGTACATGAGCGTCTCCATGGCCCGCTACGACCTCGACCGGTTCGGCGCGGCCTTCCCCCGCTTCTCCCCGCGCCAGGCCGACCTGCTCCTCGTCGTCGGCACCATCAACTGCAAGCAGGCGCCGATCCTGAAGCGCGTCTACGAGCAGATGGCCGAGCCGAAGTGGGTCATCGCGTTCGGCGTCTGCGCCAGCTCGGGCGGCTTCTACGACAACTACGCGACCGTGCAGGGCATCGACCGCATCCTCCCGGTGGACGTCTACATCCCGGGGTGCCCGCCGCGGCCGGAGCAGGTGATCGACGGGATCATGCTGCTGCAGAAGAAGATCCAGGACCAGCCGCACAAGCTCGGCGACCGGCAGCACCTGCCCGTGATCGGGCAGGGCGCCGGCGAGCGTTAGCGAGGGGAGACATGGCCAAGGCCGTCATCGACGCGCTCGTCGAGCGCTTCCCCGGGGCCGTCTACGAGCCCTACGTGGGCGTGGGCGGCGACGACTGCGCGTTCGTGAAGCGCGAGTCGATCGTCGAGGTCTGTCGCTTCCTCAAGGACGAGGCCGCCTTCGACATGGCGCCGTACATCACCGCCGTCGACTACCTCGGGCAGACGCCGCGCTTCGAGGTCGTCTACGTCCTCTACTCGACGAAGCGCAACGTCCGCGTCCGCCTGCGGGTGAAGGTCGGCGAGGGCGAGGAGCTCGCGAGCGTCACGTCGGTGTGGCGCGGGGCGGACTGGCCCGAGCGCTACTGCTTCGACATGTACGGCATCCGCGTGACCGGGCACCCCGATCTCCGCCGGCTCCTCATGTACGACGAGTTCGTGGGGAACCCGCTCCGCAAGGACTATCCGCTCCGCGGCCGGCAGCCGCTCGTGCCGGAGCGCGAGGTGCACGACATCTTCCGCGGGCCGGGGCCCGCGACGCGCGACTAGCGTCGGAGGCGCTGCCCATGGCCAGCCACACGAACGGAGCAGGTCACCACGCGGTGGAGGTCCCGGCGGCGAAGGTCGTCGCCGACAGCCCCCTCGACGCGCCGCTGCCGACCAGGCGGATGGTCGTCAACATGGGGCCGTCGCACCCGGCCACCCACGGCGTGACGAAGATGGTCGTCGAGCTCGACGGCGAGACGGTCACCGACTGCAAGATCGAGATCGGGTTCCTCCACCGCGGCTTCGAGAAGAGCTGCGAGAGCTCGACCTGGACGCAGGTGTTCCCGTACACGGACCGCCTGAACTACGTCAGCTCGATCATGAACAACGTCGGCTACGCGCTGGCCGTCGAGAAGCTCTGCAAGCTCGACATCCCCGACCGCGCCAAGTACCTGCGCGTCGTCAGCGCCGAGCTGCACCGGATCTGCGATCACATGACGGTCATCGGCGCGACCGGCCTCGAGCTCGGCGCGATGACGATCGTCATCTTCGCGGTCGAGGCCCGCGACCTGCTCTGGGACCGGCTCACCGAGCTGTGCGGCGCCCGGCTCACCTCGAACTACTGCCGCATCGGCGGCGTCGCGCGGGACCTGCCCGAGGGCTGGGCGGCGAAGACGCTCGAGACGCTCGATCGCGTCGCAGAGATCCGCGACGAGATCGCGACGCTGCTCAACCGCAACCGGATCTTCTCCGATCGCATTCGCGGCGTCGGCGCCATCTCGCGCGCGGACGCCATCGAGTACGGGTTCACCGGCCCGTGCCTGCGCGCGTGCGGCGAGCCCTACGACGTCCGGAAGGCGTCGCCGTACCTCGTCTACGACCGCCTCGACTTCGACGTCCCGGTGGGCACGAACGGCGACACCTTCGACCGCTACCTCATGCGGATCGAGGAGGCCCGCCAGTCCGACCGGATCGTCCGCCAGTGCCTCCGGCAGATGGAGCCCGGCGAGATCATCGTGCAGGACTTCCGCTACGCGCTGCCCCCGAAGCCGCTCGTCTACGGGACGATCGAGGGCGTCATGGCGCACTTCAAGCAGATCATGGAGGGGATCAAGGTCCCCGCCGGCGAGGCGTACTCGTACACCGAGGCCGCCAACGGCGAGCTGGGCTTCTACCTCGTGTCCGACGGCGGCGGCCGCCCGTACAAGATCGGGCTGCGCGCGCCGGTCTGGCCGATGCTGATGGCGCTGCCGGGCATGGCGAAGGGCCGGCTCTTCGCCGACCTCATCCCCACGTACGACAGCATCAACTACATCGCCGGCGAGGTGGAGCAGTAGCGGTCGCGGCACCCTTGACCCGACGCAGGGAGCGAGACACCGATGGCCGAAGAGAACAAGCCCGCAGCGCCCGCGGCCGCGCCGCCGAAGCCGGCGGGCCCGCCGCCGCCGCCGCCGCCGAAGAACCCCGGCTTCGTCACCGCGACGATCGACGGCAGGGAAGTCGTCGTGAAGCCCGGCACGACCGTCATCGAGGCGGCGAAGTCGCTCGGGATCGAGGTCCCGTACTACTGCTACCACAAGCGGCTCTCCATCGCGGCCAACTGCCGCATGTGCCTCGTGGAGATGTCGAACGCCCCGATGGGCAAGCTCCAGCCCGGCTGCCAGATGCCGATGGCGGAGGGGATCACCGTCAAGACGGACACGCCGCGCGTGAAGGACCAGCAGCGCGCCGTCCTCGAGTTCCTGCTCCTCAACCACCCGGTCGACTGCTCCATCTGCGACCAGGCGGGCGAGTGCAAGCTGCAGGACTACTACATGAAGCACGACCGCCAGCCGTCGCGCCTCGACGTGCCGAAGGTCGTGAAGGGCAAGCGCGTCCAGCTCGGGCCGTCGGTGGTCATCGACCAGGAGCGCTGCATCCTCTGCACGCGCTGCGTCCGCTTCATGCGCGAGATCGCGAAGGAGCCGCAGCTCGGCGTCGCCGAGCGCGGCAACGAGTCCTTCATCACCACGTTCCCCGGCCGGCCCCTCGACTCGAAGTACGCCGGCAACGTCGTGGACGTCTGCCCGGTGGGCGCGCTCACCTCGCTCGACTTCCGCTTCCGCGGCCGCGTCTGGTTCATGTCGTCGGCGCGCTCGGTCTGCACCGGCTGCGCGCGCGGCTGCAACACCTTCCTCGACTACCTGAACGACGTCACCTACCGCTACCGGCCGCGCGAGAACGAGGCCGTGAACCAGGAGTGGATGTGTGACGACGGGCGCGCCACCTACAAGCCGCTGAACGCCGAGCGCGTCCTCGCGGCGCGCGAGGGGCACGGGCCCGGCGCGCAGCCCGCCGCCCGGGACGCCGCCGTCGCCAGGGCGGCGCAGGCGCTCGACGCCCACGCCAAGGCCGGGACGCTCGGCGTGCTCCTCTCGCCGGCGGCCTCCCTCGAGGACCTCCTCGTCGCCGCCACGGTGGCGAAGGAGGCGCTCGGCGCCCGCGAGGCGTTCGTGGGCGGCCGCGCCGACGGCTGGCAGGACGACTTCCTGAAGCGCGCCGACCAGAACCCGAACCGCAAGGGGCTCGAGCTCGTCGCGCAGGCGCTCGGCCTCGCGCTGCGCCCCGTCGCCGACCTCGCCGCCGCGGTCGCGGCGGGCAAGGTGAAGGCGATCTGGGCGGTCGGCGCCGAGACCCCGGACGAGGTCGTCGCCCAGAAGCTCGCCGGCGCCGAGACGCTCGTCGTCCAGGCGTACAACGACGGCGTGCTCGCCCGGCACGCGACGATCCTGCTGCCCGCCGCCCCGCACTCGGAGATGGACGGCACCTTCG
Source organism: uncultured delta proteobacterium (assembly GCA_963737085.1). Lineage (GTDB taxonomy): Bacteria > Myxococcota > Myxococcia > Myxococcales > Anaeromyxobacteraceae > Anaeromyxobacter. The sequence goes on along the minus strand of CAVTRR010000006.1, from coordinate 321,020 downwards.
TCAACTTCGAGGGGCGCGCGCAGCGCTTCGAGATGGCGTACTTCCCGCGCGGCGAGGCGCGGCCGCACTGGGCGCTCGCCGCGGACCTCGGGCGCGCGCTCGGGCTCGACCTGCGCTTCGCGGGAGCGCGCGACGTGTTCGCCGCGCTCGGCGGCCGCCTCGGCGCCGCCCTCGGCGACTTCCGCTGGGACTCGCTCCCCTCGACGGGGAAGCGGTTCGGCATCGTCCCGCTCGCCGCGGGCACCGTCGACGGGCGCCTCGCGGGCAACCGCGACCGCGTGCCGGCCGACACCACCGAGGACTACCGGCGCGGCATCGCGCGGACGTCGTAGAGGAGGCGAAACGTGACCCGTCTCGTCGGAATGATCATCACGATCGCCGGGCTCCTCGTGGGAGTCGTGGTCCTGTCGTGGGCCTTCTACCTGCTCGCCGGGGCCCTCGCGCTCGGCTTCGCGGCCCTCGGGCTGCCGCCGCAGTTCGGCGCCGCGGTCGCGAACCTGCTCACGCTGATGCTCGTCGTCCTCATGATCTCGGCGTCGCTCCTCACCGTCGCCGAGCGCAAGTGGGCGGCCCTCATCCAGAACCGCATCGGCGCGAACCGCATCCGGGTGTTCGGCTCGGCGGTCGGCGGCATCCCCTTCCTCATCGCCGACGCCATCAAGATGCTGACGAAGGAGCGCTTCCGCCCCGCGGCGGCGTCGAAGTTCCTCTTCAACCTCGCGCCCATCCTCTCCTTCGCCCCGGTCTTCGCGCTCTTCGCCATCATCCCGGTCGGTCCGCAGCTCCCGCTGCGGAACATCCTGGACGCGCCGGGCGCGCTCGGGCAGGTCGGGATCGCGCTGCAGCTCGCCGCCCCGGACGCGGGCCTCCTCTACCTCTTCGCCCTCTCCTCGCTCGCCGTCTACGGCACCTCCCTCGCCGGCTGGGCGTCGAACAGCAAGCTCGGCCTGCTCGGCGCGGTGCGCGCCTCCTCGCAGATGATCAGCTACGAGGTGTCGCTCGGCCTGTCGCTCGTGGGGACGATGATCGCCTTCCGCACCCTGCGGCTCGAGCAGATGGTGATCGCGCAGGGCGAGGCGGTGATCGGCCCGATCCCCGCGCTCGGCCTGCTCCTGCAGCCGATCGGCTTCCTCGTCTTCTTCGCGAGCGCCTTCGCCGAGACGAAGCGCGTGCCCTTCGACCTCCCCGAGGGCGAGAGCGAGATCGTCGGCTACAACGTCGAGTACTCCGGCATGCAGTGGGGGCTCATGTTCCTGTCGGAGTTCGTCGAGATCGTGATCCTCGGCGCGGTGATCACGGCGGTCTTCCTCGGCGGCTGGCACCCCATCGTCTTCGAGGGGTGGCTCCGCGCGCACCTGACGCCGCTCGCCTTCGCGGCGGTCTGCGGCGGCGCGTTCCTCGCCAAGATGATCGCGGTGATGTGGCTGCAGATGACGATCCGCTGGCTGCTGCCGCGGTTCCGCTACGACCAGATCCAGCAGCTCTGCTGGAAGCTCCTGCTCCCCGTCTCCATCGTGAACGTCTTCGTCACGGGCGCGGCGGTCCTCCTCGATCCGTCGCTCCGGCTGCTCGCCTGGATCGGGCTCGGCCTCCTGGCCCTCGTCGGCATCCTCGTCACGGCCGCCGGCCGCGGCCCGGCCCCGGAGCCCGCCGGCCACGGCGAGCACGGCGCCGCCCACGTCGTCGCGGGACACTGACATGGCCTACAACGTCGACAACCGTCCGAACGACCTGCGCGAGCAGATGTACTTCCCGGAGATCTTCCGGGGCATCGGCATCGCCGCGCGCCACTTCTTCAAGAACCTGTTCTGGTCGCGCGACGCGAACCCGGACATCCTCGCCCGCGGCGGACGCTCCCAGGTCGTCACGGTGCAGTACCCCGAGGAGAAGATCCCCTATCCGCCGGGCTACCGCGGCCTGCACCGGCTCGTGCCGCGCGAGGACGGCCGGCCCCGCTGCGTCGCGTGCTACATGTGCGCGACCGCCTGCCCGGCCCAGTGCATCTACATCGAGGCCGGCGAGTACCCGGACGATCCCGTCGAGAAGTACCCCACGAAGTTCGTGATCGACGAGATGCGCTGCATCGTGTGCGGCTTCTGCGTGGAGGCCTGCCCGAAGGACGCCATCCGCATGGACTCGGGCGAGCACGCGCCGCCGTCGTACGAGCGCTCCGCGCAGATCTGGGACGAGAAGCGGCTCCTGCGCGGCCCGCCGATCTCGTACCAGTACGACCCGTGGCTCCGCCGCGGCTCGCCCTCCATCCCGGCCGAGAAGCTCGCCGAGATGCGCGCCCGCGCGCGGCCGTTCCCGAACGTCGCCACCGACGAGGCCTCGCAGACGCCGGGCTTCTCGGTCCGCGCGCTCGCGCAGGAGGCGAAGGAGCGGGCCGAGCGGCTCCGGTAGGCGCCACGAGCCCGTCCGCCGCATCGACGACCCCGGCCGCCCCTCACGGCGGCCGGGGTTGCCTCTCTGTTCTGGGCCCGCCGCCGGGCCGGCGTGCTGCTCGCCGCGCTCGCCCTCGCGGCCGCGCTCGTGGACCTCGGGAGCTTCCACGCCCTCGAGCACGGCGACTCGCTCGTGCCGGTCCTCGTCTCGCTCCAGCGCTGGACCCCGTTCTACTGGGACCAGGAGCGCTACGGCATGCTCGTGCCGCTCCTCGCGCTGCCGCTGCGCGACCCGCTCTGGAACCTGCTCGCCCAGCGCGGGCTCCTCGTCCTCTCCGGGCTCGCCGCGGTGGTGCTCCTCGCCCGCCACGTCCTCGCCGGGCGCGACTGGCCGCTCGCGGGCGCGCTCGCGGCGGGCGGCCTCCTCGCCCTGGCCCCCGCGCCGTGGCTGTTCGAGTACCTCGGCGACCAGCCCTACGGCCTCTCGCTCGCGCTCGCCCTCGCCGGGCTCGCCCTCGCCGAGCCGCGCCCCGCGGCTGGGCGCGCCGGTCCCGCGGGCCGGTCGCCCCGCCGGCTCGCCCTCGCCCTCGTCCTCGTCGTCCTCGCCCACTGGGTGAACGCGGCCACCGGTCTCCTCCTCGCGGCGCTCGCCGCGGCGCGCGCCGGCGTGGACCTCCTGGAGGGTGAGCCGCCGGCGCGCGTCCGGGCCCGGCTCGCCGGGGACGGGGCGCTCCTCGCCGCCGGGCTCCTCGCCGGGCAGCTCTTCCTGCGCCTCTACGCGCCGCTCACCGGCCACCCGCTCCGCCTCGACCTCGGGCCGCTCCCGCCCGCCGCCTGGCCGCACGCCTGGGGCGCCTTCTTCGGCAACGCCTGGCGCGACGCGAGCGCGTGGGGCGCGGCGCTCGCGGTGGCCGGGCTCGCCGGCGCCGCGCTCCTCTCCGCCCGTCCGCTCCGTGGGCACCTCGCGCCGGCGCTCCTGCGCGCGGGCGCGCTCCTCGCCGCGGCGCTCGCGTACGCGCTCTTCGCGGGCACGCTCCGCTGGGTCGAGGAGAACGCCTTCCACTGGCGCTACCTCGCGCCCTCGGCGGTCCTCGTGCACGTGGCCGCCGCGGCGCTCCTCGCCGAGCCGCTCGGGCGCCTGCCGCGGCTCGCCGGCGCCGCGGGGGCGGCGGCGCTCGCCCTCGTGCCGGCCGCGGCGCTCCTCGCGTACGGTCCGCCGTCGCCGGGGCGCGTGCGCGCCGACCTCGACCGGGTGGCGGGCCGGCACACCGAGGACGTGCTCGCCGCGGGCTGCCAGCTCGTCGCGGGGGACTACTGGTCGGTCTGGCCGGCCGTGTGGCACGCCGCCCTCGTGTCGCGCGAGCGCGGCGCGCCGCGGGCGGTCTGGGGGATCTCGCACCGCACGAACCCCACCGTGCCGCAGTGGGCGGCGCTGCCCCGGGCCGAGCTCAGGATCTGCCGCCCGGCGGGCGAGGAGGCGCAGGCGGAGAAGTGGCTCCGCGCCTTCCACCTGTGGCCGGTCCACCCCGTCGAGCGGCGAAAGACCGTCGACGTGCTCCGGCTCGGTACGCCGGACGGTGCGAGCGGCGAGCTCCGGAGAAGGAACGGGCGCCGCGAGCACCGGGACCTGCCCGGACGCGCGGCGCCCGCGGGCTGCGGAGCGGCTAGAGGCGGAACTGCGCCGAGAACATCGCCTGGAAGCCCGAGCCGTCGGCGAGATCGCCGAGGTACGGCGTGAAGCCGAGCTCGCCGCCGATCGAGAACCGGGGGGCGACGTCGAAGTTGACGCCGCCGGCGAACCGGAGGACGACGCCCATCTGCGAGTCGTCGTACTCCGTCTCGATGGAGTACGGCGAGTAGTACGGGTAGCCCGTGTCCGTCCAGGTCGTCTCCTTGTGGTTCCACGACGCGTAGTAGAGGCCGAGGCCGGCGTCGGCGTACGGGCGGAGCCGCGCCATGTTTCCGAAGGTGAAGCGCGCGGCGGGGATGACCTTGACGATGCCGAGCGACGACTCCCAGGTGTCCTGGTAGCCGTACCCGTACCAGTCGTAGTACGCGCCGTCGTCGCCGAAGTGGCTGTAGCCGAGCGAGCCGACGATGGAGAGCCCGACCATCGGCGCGATCTGCTGGAGCGGGAACTCCGCGTCGGCGCGCAGCGCGACGCCGGTCGAGAGGTCGACGCTCTCGAAGCCGAGGAGCGCGCCGAGCCGGATCGGCGAGACCGAGGCCTGGTCCTGGACCGGGGCGGGGGCGGGGGCGCCGCGCCGTTGCGCGAGCGCGGGCTGGGCGGCGAGGGTGGCGGCGATGACGGCGAGCGTGGCGAGAATGCGCATGGAGTCTCCGTAGGATCGTGAGGGCGCCATGTTACCCCAGGCGGGGCGTCCGTCGACTCGGCGTGCGACGTGGCGGTGCGCCGCGGGTGTGGGTGGCGCGGGCGGTGTGGGTGCGCGGTGGGTGCGGGTGCGACCGCCGTCGGGGGCTAGCCGTTGCCCGCCGGATCGCCGGCGGGCGAGGCGAGCACGTCGCGCTGCGCGAGCGGCGCGATCCGCTGCAGCACGAAGAACCCCGGGATCGCGAGCGCCATGCAGGTGGCGAAGAAGCCGGCGTAGCCGAGCCGCTCGGCGAGGAAGCCGCTCGGGATCCCCGAGAGCGTGCGGCCGAGGCCGAAGAGCGAGGAGAGGAGCGCGTACTGCGTCGCGCTGTAGCGCTTGTCGCACACGCGCAGGATGAGGGCGAGCAGCGCCGCGGTCCCCATGCCCTGCGACGCGTACTCCGCGGCGATGCCGACGTAGGTCCAGGCGCGGGCGGCGGCGCCCACCGGGGCCAGCGTCGCGCACAGCGCCACGTCGATGGGCGCGCCGCGGGACGCGGCGGCGGCGGCGTACAGGCCGATGGCGGCCGCCTGCGCGACCCCGAAGACCCACAGCGCCCGGCCCAGGCCGAGGCGGGCCATGAGCGCGGCGCCGACGCCGGTGCCGGCGATGGTGGCCGCGGTGCCGATGACCTTCACGGCGAGGCCGATCTCGGCGTTCGAGAAGCACATGTCCTTCAGGAAGGGGTTCACCATCGTCCCGGCGGCGTTGTCGCCGAACTTGTAGAGGACGAGGAAGAGCGCCACCGTCACCGCCTGCTTCTGCGAGAAGTAGGTGCGGAAGGGCTCCACCACCGCCGCCCCGAGCGAGCGCGGCGGCGCGGCCGGGCGGGCGGGCTCGTCCGCCCAGACCGTGAGCCCCATCGAGGCGAGGAACAGGACGCCGAGCAGGGCGAACACGACCGGCCAGGGCAGCCACTGCGCCGCGAAGATGGCGAGCGCGCCCGCCACGAGCATGCCGATGCGGTACCACATGACGCGCAGACCGCTCGCCGGCCCCTGCTCGGCGGGCTCGAGCACCTCGACGGCGTACGCGTCGAGGGCGATGTCCTGCGTCGCCGACCAGAAGGTGATGAAGAGGGCGATGAGCCCGGCCGTGGTGGCCGCCCCCGCGGCGAGCGACTGCCGCCCGGTGGCCGGGTCGTGACCGAGCGCGCGCCAGGCGAAGAGGGCGAGGCCGAAGAACCCGAGCGCGAGCGCCGCCTGCGAGACGAGGACCCAGCTCCGGCGCCGGCCGGGGCGGGGCAGGGCGAAGCGGTCGACCAGCGGCGACCACAGGAACTTCACGCTCCAGGGCATCGACACCGCCGACAGGATGCCGATGGTCTTGAGATCCACGCCCGCGCCGCGGAGGAAGATCTGGAAGCTGTTGAACACGAACCCGAGCGGCATGCCCGAGGAGACGGAGAGGGCGCCGAGGACCTGCACGCGCTTCGAGCGGAGGGCGTTCGCCAAGGTGCCGGGAGCCTAGACGCGCCGCGGCGCGCGGACAAGTCACGGGCGGGCGGCGGCGGCCCGCGCCGGGGAACGGCGGGCCGCCGATCGGACGGCCCGGCCGTCGCGAGGTACGATGCGTGCCGTCGCTCGAGGGGGAGACGCCATGACGCTCACGCTCGCCGGGATCCTGAAGCACCTGCTCGCCGCGCTCGTCGCGGGCGCGCTGATCGGCACGGAGCGGAGCTTCCACGGGCGCGCCGCGGGGTTCCGCACCCACACCCTCGTCTGCCTCGCCTCGAGCGTGCTGATGCTCGTCACGCTCTATCAGGGCTACTGGTTCCCGTCGGGGATCGAGGACGGCGTCCGCATCGATCCGACGCGCATGGCGCAGGGGATCATGACCGGGATCGGCTTCCTCGGCGCCGGGGTGATCTTCCGCGAGGGGCTCACCGTGCGGGGGCTCACCACCGCCGCCTCGATCTGGACCACCGCCGCGGTCGGCGTGCTCATGGGGGTGGGGCTCTACCTGCCGGGCGTCGTCGCGACCGTCCTCACGCTCGGCGTGCTCTCCGTCTTCCGGCAGATCGAGATGCGCTTCCCCACGGAGCGCTACGCGCACCACGTGCTCCGCTTCGCGCGCGACGCGGCGCTCTCCGAGGCGGAGGTCCGCGCGCTGCTCGCGGAGCAGCAGTTCAAGATCTCGAACCTCGCCTACGAGCTCTCGCACGACCACCAGCTCTTCGAGTACCGCATGACCATCCGCACCGTGCGCTCGGAGAACTTCACGCGGCTCGCCGACGTGCTCGGGCGCTCGCCGAAGGTGCGGGCGTTCCTCATCGCCCCGACGAGCGAGTAGCCGGTCAGCGCGCCGCGCCGGCGGGGCGCACCGCCCGCCGGAACGGCTCGAGGGGGAGGGTGTTCAGCACCGCCCCGCGCCGCACCCAGCCCCGGCGGGCGATCCCGGCGGCGAAGCGCAGCACGCCCAGGTCCCGCACCGAGTGGGCGTCCACCGAGAGGACGACCGGGATCCCCCGGGCCCCGGCGGCCCGCAGCCAGCGCGGCTCCAGCTCGAGGCGCCGCGGGTCGCCGTTCACCTCCACGGCGCCGCGGCCCGCCAGCGCGTCGAGCACCTCCTCGACGCGGCAGGCGAAGGAGGGTCGATCGAGCAGGAGCCGCCCCAGCGCGTGCCCCCAGATCTTGAAGACCGGGAGCGACATGCAGCGGACGAGGCGCCGCGTCATCGCGTCCTCGTCCATCCTCATGCGCGAGTGGACGCTCGCCACGACGACGTCGAGGGCCTCCAGGATCCGGTCGGGCCAGTCGAGGGCGCCGTCCTCGAGGACGTCCGCCTCGGTGCCGCGCAGGAGCCTCACCTTCACGGTCTCCTGCACCCGCGCGATCTCCTCCCACTGCCGCCGCAGCCGGTCCTCGTCGAGGCCGCCGGCGTAGCCCGCCGAGGGCGAGTGGTCCGTGACGGTCAGGTACTCGGCGCCGAGGGCGTCGGCGGCCCGCGCCATCTCGGCGAGCGTGGCGCGCCCGTCGGACCAGGTGGTGTGGCAGTGGACGAGGCCGCGGACGTCCTCGGCGCGGACGAGGTCGTCCGGCAGGGTGCCGTCCCTCGCCGCCTCCAGCTCGCCCTCGTCCTCGCGCAGCTCCGGCGGCACGTACGCGAGGCCGAGGGCGGCGTACAGGTCGGCCTCGCTCGCGATCGCCACCTTGGCGGCAGGATCGAGGCGGCCGCCCGGACCGGGGGGGAGGTCGCGATCGGGGTCGGCGTCGAGGTCGCGGTCGGCGTCGAGGTCGCCGCGGGAGTCCCGCCGGCCCCGGCCGCCTCGCGCGCCGGCGGGGAGCCGGAACAGGCCCCATTCGCTCAGGGTGTACCCCGCCTCGCGCGCGATGCCCCGGAGCTTCACGTGGTGCGCCTTCGAGCCGGTCAGGTGGTGGAGGAGCGTGGCCCAGTCCTCCGGCGGCACGATCCTGAGGTCGACCTGCAGCCCGGAGGCGAGCCGCACGGAGGTCTTGGTCGGGCCGCGCGCCAGCGTCTCGGCCACGAGCGGGAAGGCGAGGAGGCGCGCCACCACCGCCGCGGGGTCGCGGGAGGCCACGACGAGGTCGAGGTCCGCCACCGTCTCGCGAAAGCGGCGCGCGGAGCCGGCGATCTCGACGCGCTCCACGGCCGGCGAGGCGGCGAGGTGCCCGGCGAGGGCCTCGCCCGCCTCGAGCGCGGCGGCGAGCAGCACCCGGCGGTCCGACGCGCGCTCGCGCAGGCGCCGGATCCCCTCCAGGATCCGCGCCTCCGTCCTCTCGCCGAACCCCTTCACCGCGCGCACGCGCCCCTCGAGGCAGGCGCGCTCGAGGTCGGCCACGCCGCCGATCCCGAGCGCGGCCTGGAGGGCGGCCGCCTTCCTCGGCCCGAGCTCGGGGACCTCGAGGAGCTCGAGCGTGCCCGGCGGGTGCCGGCCCCGCAGGCGGTCGAGGAGCTCCGTCGTCCCGGTGCGGTGGAGGTCGCCGATCTTCTTCGCGAGCGCCTCCCCGATGCCGGGGACCTCGGTGAGCCGCCCCGCCGCGGCGAGGGCGCCCGGGTCCTCGGCGAGCCCCTCCACGGCCCGGGCGCCGTTCTCGTACGCGCGCACCTTGAACGGGTTCTCGCCCTCCAGCTCGAGCAGCCCCCCGATCTCCCGCAGCGCGCGCGCGATCCCGAACTTGTCCAGCATCGGCGCGTTATATAGGGTCGGCGCGATGCTCGGGCTCGGGACGCAGCGGCGCCTCGCAGGCGCCCTCGCGCTCGCCCTCGCGGCGGGCTGCGGAGGCGCGCGCCGCGAGGCGCGGGCGCGCCCCACGGAGGTCCTCGTGGAGGTGCTGCCCCGGGGCGCCGACGTGACGCTCGACGGCGTGCCGCTCGGGCCGGGCAGCCGCGCCGTCGCCGCGCCGCCCGGGGACGAGCACGTCCTCGCCGTCGTGGCCGCCGGCTACGAGCCGTCGCGGCGGCCGCTCGCCGAGCGGGACCTCGCGGGCGCGCGGGTGGCGGAGGCGCTGCGGCCGGTCGGGTTCGCCGCGGCGGGCGCGCTCGACTACGACGACGCCGAGGGGCTCGCCCTCGCCGCCGCCTTCCTCGCGGCGGAGGGCGACCCCCGCGACGCCGCCGACTACGCGGAGCGCGCCGTCGCGCTCGAGCCCGGCCTCCCGCTCGCGCACCGGGCCCGCGGCGACGCCCTCGCGCGGCTCGGCGACGCGGACCGCGCGGCGGACGCCTGGGCGGAGTACCTGCGGCTCGCCCCGGACGCCCCGGACGCGGGCGCGGTGGCGGAGCGGCTGGAGGCCGCGCGCGAGGACGCGGCGCGCCCGGAGGGACGATGAGCCACGAGGAGCACAGGCGAGAGGGGCCGCGGTCGGTGCGGATCTTCGTCGTGACCGCCTCCGACACGCGCGGCGAGGCGGACGACGCGAGCGGGGCGTACCTGCGCGCGGCGGCGGCGGCGGCCGGGCACGCCGTCGTCGGCTACCGCGTCGTGCGGGACGAGCCCGCCGCGCTCCGCGGCGCGCTCGACGAGGCGGCCCGGGCCGGCGCCGAGGCGATCGTGGTGAACGGGGGCACCGGCATCGCCGGGCGCGACCGCACCTACGAGGCCGTCGCGGCGGTGCTCGAGAAGCGGCTCGACGGCTTCGGCGAGCTGTTCCGCATGCTCTCCTTCGCCGAGATCGGCTCGGCGGCGATGCTCTCCCGCGCCGTGGCGGGCACCTGGGGCGGGCGCGCGGTCTTCTCGGTGCCGGGCTCGACGGCCGCCGTGCGGCTCGCCTGGGAGCGGCTCATCGCGCCCGAGGTCGGGCACGTGGTGCGCGAGCTCCGCAAGGACGGCCGGCCTCCAGACCCAGAGTAATTGCGCGCGGGCCTTCTCCCCGGCGCTTGGCGCCCCGCGGGAGCGCGGAAGGCCGCCTTCCGAGTCGGACGGACCCCATTTCCGCGCCGCTTTCGACCTCGCAACCACCTGATTTGAGGAGGTATCGCAACAATTGCGCGCGAATTTTTCGTCATTTGATATGGGTCAACGAACCGGTTCGGCCGACTGCGTCAGGATTCACCGGCCTCGGGCAGCGACATCTGCCCGCACTCCAAGGAGGCGGGATGGGGTTCTCGATGACCGCGGCAGGCGCCTCCGGACCCGGGCGGCGAGAGCTCGCGAAGGCCTGCGCCGCGGCCGCGGCGGCCGTCGGGTTCCCGGCCTGGGCCGGCGAGAAGATGGCGGAGCGAGCCGCGGCGGCCGAGCGGCCCGTGGTCGCCTGGCTCCGCCTGAGCGAGTGCGCCGGCTGCGCCGAGTCGCTGCTCCGGGCCGTCGACGGCGCCGGCGCGGCCCTCTTCTTCGAGGTGGCCGCGCTCGACGGCCGCGACCCGCCTGCCGGCGCGGCGGGCGACGCGCTCGACGCGGCGATCGAGCGCGGCGACTTCGTGCTCGTGCTGGAGGGGGCCTGCCGCCGCCCCGACGGCGCCCTCGAGTGCCCGGTCGCAGAGCCCGGCGCGGGCGAGCGCGCGCGCCGGCTCGCCGCGGCCGCGGCCGCGGTGGTCGCGGTCGGCTCCTGCGCGCCGCCCCCTGCGGGCGCCGCGCGCCTCGTGCTGGACGGCGCGCGCGTCGTCTCCCTCCCCGGCTGCCCGGCGGACCCGCGGCGGCTCCTCGGCATCGTCCTGCAGCTCGCCACGTTCGGCACGCTGCCTGCGCTCGACGCGCTGGGGCGCCCGCGCCTCGCCTACGGGCGCGTCGTCCACGAGGACTGCCCGCGGCGCCCGCACTTCGACGCGGGACGGTTCGCGCGCGCCTACGGCGACGCGGGCCACCGCGGCGGGCTGTGCCTCTACGAGCTCGGGTGCGACGGGCCGCGGACGCCGGCCCGGTGCGCGCTCCTGCCCGTGTGCGAGGCGCCCGGCGGCTGGTCCCTCGGGACGCGCCACCCCTGCGCCGGCTGCGCCGAGCAGGGGATCGCCATCCCGCCGTCCATCGACGCGGCGCCGCGCCCGGGCGCGCCGCTCGACCGCCTCGCACGCGAGGACCTCTCCGGGATCGCGCGGGTGAGGGCCATGCCGGATCGGCCCTCGGCGCGAGGCCGCCGCGCCGGGTAGATCGGGGGGGTGGACCGCCCTCCTCCCCCCCTCTCCCCGGCGCGTGCGGCCGTCTTACGGCCGCTCCTCGACGCGCTCGACGCGGGGCTCGACCGCGGCGCGCGGATCGCGGCCGATCCCGTGGAGCTGCCCCGCCGCTACGCGGCGGTGGAGGACCAGGAGGTCGCGGCGCTGTTCGCGGCGAGCCTCGCCTACGGCCGGGCCGACGTGTTCAAGCCGGTCCTCGCGCGCGTGCTCGACGCCATGGGGCCCTCGCCCGGGCGGTTCGTGCGGGCCTTCGCGCGCACCCCCCGGCCCGCGCCGTTCGAGGGCGCTGCCTACCGCTTCAACCGCCCCGAGGACCTCGCGGCGCTGGCGGCCGCGGCGGGGCACGTCGCCCTCTCCCACGGCTCGCTCGGCGCCCGCTTCGGCGCGCTCTTCGCCGCCGCGCCCCCCGGGCCGGGCGCCCTGCGCGCCGCGCTCGCCGGCTTCGCGCGGGAGCTCCGCGAGGCGCCGCCGGTGGGGCCGCTCCTGCGGCGCCGCGGCCGGCGCGGCCTGCTCCACCTCCTCCCCGACGCGGCGGGGCCGGGCGCGTCGAAGCGCTGGAACCTCTACCTCCGCTGGATGGTGCGGGGCCCCGACGCGGTGGACCTCGGCGCGTGGCGCGGCCTCGTCCCGCGCGCCGCCCTCGTCGTGCCCCTCGACACCCACGTCCACCGCGTCGCCCGCTGCCTCGGGCTCACGCGGCGGCGCGACGCGAGCTGGCGGACCGCCGAGGAGATCACGGCGGCCCTCCGGCGCGTGGACGCGGAGGACCCGGTCCGCTTCGACTTCGCGCTCTGCCACCTCGGGATGAGCGGGGCCTGCCCGGCGCGCCCGGACCGCGCGCGCTGCGCCGGGTGCCCGCTCGCCCCGGCCTGCCGCCGCGCAGGGCCGGCGCGCGCCGGCGAGGCGCGACCCGCTAGACGCGCCGCAGCTTCTGGCGGAGCTCCAGCACGGTCTCGCCCTGCTTGAACACGCGCACCGTGCCGGTGGTCTGGGAGACGGTGATGGCGATCGAGTTCGACTCGGCGGTGATCGAGGCGGCGGCGCTGTGGCGCGCGCCGAGGCCCATGGGGAGCTTCACGTCGCGCGACATCGTGAGGAGGTAGCGGCCGGCGGCGAGCACCACGCCGTCCTCGCGGATGATGAACGCGCCGTCGAGGGCGGAGAACGTCTTCACCGCGTCGCGGATGGGCGGGTCGAGCGCGTTGCGCTCCGCCTCGCTGATCCCCTGGAACGGGTTGAGCGTGAGCTGGCGGCTCTTCTCCATCACCGCGGTGGCGTCGCCGACCACGATGATGGTGCCCACCGGGTGGCCCTCGTAGCCCTCGGCTCCGATCTCCATGGCGGTGTGGATGAGGCTCTCCACCACCTGCGAGGAGAACTCCGCCGGCAGGCCCAGGGTGTCGACGCGGATCTTCTCCTCCGGGTCCTCGGACCCGATGTCCACCTTGACGAGCGTGTCCATCACCTTGTCCTCGCCCGGACCGGTGAGGGCGAGGACCGTGTCGCCGTTGTGCACGAGGCCGCCGGCCTGCGCCGCGACCACCGCCACCTTGATCTTCTCGATGCGCGTGTAGTCGTACGGGGGGATGACCACCGCCTGGTACTTCTTCGCGCGGAGCTGGTTCGCGAGCCCGTCGCTCGAGACGGCGTAGACGAGCTTGCGCTTGATCGGGCGGCCCCGGATCTCGGCGGGCGAGAGGGGGTGATCCGAGACGAGGAGCAGGCGGTCGACGTCGGGTCGGCCCGTGAGCGCGAGGGCTCCCCGGAGGAAATCCCGGTCGAACTTGCCTTCGGGCATGGGCGGAGTGTGGAGCGGCCCGCCGGCCGAGTAAAGCTTTCGCGTCGCGAGGTTGCGCGCCCCCGCGCAGGCGCGGGTCGCCTTGACATGGGCGGGCGGCGCGGACTAGGTTCTCCGCTCTTTTTTCCACCGGCCCTTTCGCGGGGACGGCGAGGTGGGTCGCTTGAACAAGAAGGACACGAAGCGATTCAAGACGATGCTCGAGGAGTCGAAGCGCCAGCTCCTCGTCTCGGCCCGCAAGACGCTGACCGAGGAGTCGAGCTTCGACACCGACGATCTCCCGGACGAGATCGACCTCGCCTCGAGCGAGTACACGCAGTCGATGATCTTCCGGCTGCGCGACCGCGAGAAGTTCCTGCTCGCCAAGATCGACAAGGCCCTCGCCCGCATCGAGACGGGGACCTTCGGCATCTGCGAGAAGTGCGAGGAGGAGATCTCGATGAAGCGCCTCGAGGCGCGGCCCGTGACGACCCTCTGCATCCGCTGCAAGGAAGAGCAGGAGCAGAAGGAGAAGTCGTTCGGGTAGGCGCGAGCGCCGCCCCCGCCGTCCTCCCGCGGCCGGGCCGAGCGCCCGGCCGCGCGCGTTCCGGGGTCAGGCCTCGACGCAGAGCAGCTGGGCGCCGACGAGGAGCTGGTCGCCGGGCTCGAGGTCGGTGCGCCCGGCGATGCGGACGAACGTGCCGTTCGCGCTGCCCGCGTCGGCGACGGTGAGGCCGTCCGGCCCGACCTCGATCCGCGCGTGGCGCGCCGACACGTAGCGATCCGAGGGGAAGGTGACCTCGCCGGCCTCGCGGCCGATCTCGTTCGCGCCCTCGCGGAGGGGGAACACCTCGCCGAGGCCGCCCCCCTCGAGGAGCTGGGAGAGGCGGAAGCGGCAGCCGGCGTCGCGGGTGCCCCACGCGCGCACGCCGCGGTCGTCGGCGTGGGCAGGCCGGGGCAGGGGCTCGAGCCGCAGGAGCTGGCGGCCGACCCGGAGCTCGTCGCCCACCTGGACTCGCCGGGGTCCGCGGAGGCGCACGAAGGTGCCGTTCACGCTGCCGAGGTCCTCGACGTGGAGCACGCCGGCCACCTGCGTGAAGCGGGCGTGGCGCGGCGAGACCGTGGGGTCGTCCGCGAGCCGCACCTCGCCCTCCGTCCGGCCGCAGAGCACCTCGTCCCGCTCGAGCGGGAACGCCGCGCCCGGCCCGCCGTCGCTCCGCCGCGCGGCGAGCCGGAAGCGCGGCCGCGGCGGGTCGGCCGGCGGGAGCGGGCGCGCGACGTGCGGGCTCGTCCCCTTCGGCGCCTCGCCGCCCTGCGCCGCGGGCGGCGCGGGCGCCGGCTTCCCGCAGACCCCGCAGAACCGGAACCCGGGCTGGAGCGCGCCGCCGCACGACGCGCACGTCGTGGAGGAAGGGGAGGGCGTGGCCCGCAGCGACCCCCCGCAGTCGAGGCAGAACGCGAAGCTCGGGTCGTTCTCCCGGCCGCAGCGGGCGCACTTCGTGGGCTTCGCCATGGCCGGCATTGTACCGGACGCGCGGAGCGGCCGCGCTCGCCCGCGCCGGCGGCCGCCCTCCCGCCCCGGGCGCCGCGTTCCGCTAAGATGCGGCCCATGCGCGCCTGCCCCGAGTGCAAGAACGCCATCGAGGACGCCGCCCGGTTCTGCCCGCACTGCGGCGCCGCGGCGGCCGCCGCCGGGGGGGCCGAGGACGCGTGGCTCGGGCGCGTCGTGAACGGGAAGTACCGGATCGAGGCGCTCGTCGGCCAAGGGGGCATGGGGCGCGTCTACCGGGCGCGGCACCTCACGCTCGACCGCCCGGTGGTGCTGAAGATGCTCCACCGCGGCTACTCGGGGGACCCGCAGGTCGTGCAGCGCTTCCAGCGCGAGGCGCGCGCGGCCTCCCGGCTCGACCACCCGAACTCCATCGCGGTGCTCGACTTCGGCGAGGCGGAGGACGGGACGCTGTTCATGGCGATGGAGCACCTCGGCGGCCGGGACCTCGGCCGCGTCGTCGCCGAGGAGTTCCCCCTCGGGGAGGCGCGCATCGTCCGCATCGGGGCGCAGATCCTCGCGGCGCTCGCGGAGGCCCACGCGCAGGGGGTGGTGCACCGCGACCTCAAGCCCGAGAACGTGATGGTGGAGCCGCGCCGCGGCGAGCGGGACTTCGTGAAGGTGCTCGACTTCGGCATCGCGAAGATCACCGCGCCCGGCGCGGACGAGCCGAAGCTCACGCAGGCGGGGCTCGTCTGCGGCACGCCCGAGTACATGAGCCCGGAGCAGGCGCGCGGGGCCGACCTCGACCTGCGCAGCGACCTCTACTCGACGGGGGTCATCCTCTACCAGCTGACGACGGGCGCGCTGCCGTTCTCGTCGGACACGCCCGTCGGCTTCCTCACGAAGCACCTGTCGGAGGCGCCGACGCCCGCGCGGGCGAGGAACCCCGAGGTGGAGGTCTCCCCCGCCCTCGACGCGGTGATCGCGAAGGCGCTCGAGAAGGACCCGGCGCGGCGCTTCCAGTCGGCGGACGAGATGCGCGCCGCGCTCCTCGCCTGCGCGCCGGCGCCGGCCCCCGCGGCGGCGCTCCCCGCCCCGGCGCCCGCCCCGCGCCGCTCGCGCCGGCTGTTCTGGGCGTTCGCCGCCGTGATGGCCCTCGCCCTGGCGGGCGGCGGGGGCGTCGCGGCGTTCGGCAGGCGCAGCGTGGCCGAGCGGCGGGGGCATCCGGACACGATCTCGCCGGAGCAGGCGAGCGCGACCGCGACGCCGACCGCGACCGCGACGCCGACCGCGACCGCGACCCCGACCCCGACCGCGACCGCGACCGCGACCCCGACCCCGACCCCGACCCCGACCCCGACCCCGACCGCGACCCCGACCCCGACCCCGACCCCGACCCCGACCCCGACCCCGACCCCGACGCCGACCCCGACGCCGACCCCCGCTCCGACGCCCGCTCGGGCCGCGGCGCCGTACCCTTACGCGGCGGAGCAGCCGGAGAGCGGCCGGGACGAGCCGGCCCCCGTCACGCGCCGCGACCGGCAGGCCGCGCGGCGGCTCTTCCGGCGCGCGGAGGCGCGCCGCGCGGCCCAGGACGTCGACGGCGCCATCCGGCTCTACCTCCAGGCCGAGGCGGCGGATCCGGAGCTCGCGGAGCTCCAGAAGAAGCTCGCCCTCTGCTACCAGCTGAAGGGCGACACCCGGCGGGCGGCGGAGCGGTACCGGCGCTACCTCGCCACCGATCCCGAGGACGCCGACCGCGTCCGCGCGATCCTCTCCACCCTTCGCTAGGCTACCGGAGCTTCTCCTCCACCGAGCGCATCTTCCCGGCGATGGTGTGCTCCTTGTCGCGCCGGTCGTCGATGCGGAGCGACGTCGAGACGCGCACCGCGCCCTGCGCGAAGGGGTGCTCGTGCATCCGGCGCACGACCGCCAGGATCTCGTCGAGGTCGCCCTCGATGATCGTGCCCATGGCGGTGAGCTGGTGCGTGAGCTTCGTCTCGCGCAGGATCCGCTCGACCCCCGCGACGTACCGCGAGACGCTCGGCGTGGCCGTGCCGAGCGGCGTGATGGTGAGGAACACGACCGCCATCGCTCTCCCCCTTCGCCGCGGGCTCCCCGCTAGGGCGCGCCGCTCGCGACGCGCAGGACCTCGTGCCCCAGGCGGACGCAGTCGCCGTCGTGCAGCTCGCGCTCGGCGCGGGCGGGGAGCTTCAGGTACGTGCCGTTCGAGGAGCCGAGGTCCTTGAGCCGCGCTCCCCCGCTCGCGTCGACGAGGATCTCCGCGTGCGCCTGCGAGACGTGGGGGTCGTCCCCGAAGCTCACGGCGCAGCCGGCGCGGCCGATGGTCACCGAGGGACCGCCGCGGACGAAGACGCGCCCGCCCGTCCCGCCCTCGAGCCACTCCTCCACCGCGATCGCCGGCGCGTCGGGCCGCGGCGCGCCGAGGCGGCGCGTGCCGTCGGGCGGCGGGGTCGGCGGCGGCGGGAGCGGCCCGGCGTAGCGAAGCAGCCGGTCCCCGATCGCGAAGTGATCGCCCGGCCGCAGCGGGACCGAGATGCCGCGCAGGCGCAGGAAGACGCCCCCCGCCGCGCCCTCGTCGCGCACGTGCAGCCCGCCGTCGCGGAACAGGAAGGTGGCGTGGTGGGGCGCGAGGCAGCCGTCGCCGGGGAAGCGGATCGGCCCCTCGCCGCGGCCGGCGGCGACGCGCTCCGCGTCGAGCGGGAAGGTCGTGCCCGCCGTCCCCTCGCCCGCCTCGAGCACGAGCCGCGCGCGGCCGGGCGCGAGCGCGCCGAACGGCGTCGCCCCCGCGCCGCCGGGGGCGGCCAGCACCTGCGTCCCCCGCGTCCCGAGCGCCTGGCCGCAGCTCGAGCAGAACCGCGCCGCGCCGGCCTTCGCGCCGCAGCGCGGGCACGCCGAGACGAGCGGGATGGGCTCGGCGGGGCGCGGAGGCGCGGCCGCCGCGGGCGCGCGCGCGGCGGGCGGGACGAAGCGCGTCGCGGACCCTCCGCCGGCTCGCGGGAAGGCGCGCACCACCGGCCCGCCGGCGTCGGGCGGAGCGGAGGGGGCGGGGCGAGCGGCCGCCGGGGCCGAGGAGGCGGGGGGCCGAGCGGGCGCCGGGGCGGCGGGCGCGGGGGCGGCCGCCGCCGGAACGGGCGGAGGGGCCGGCTCGACGCCGAACGGCTTCCCGCACGCGGCGCACGCCTTCGCGCCCGGCTCGTTGTAGGCGTCGCACGCGCGGCACACGATCCCGAGGATGCCCGTGAGCCGCCCGAGCTCCACCTCCGCGCCGCACGCCGGGCACGCGCTCATGGTGAGCTCGAGCGTGCCGCCACAGCCCTTGCACTTCACGGGATACCTCCGCGAGCGAACCTACCCCGCGCTCCCCCGGCGCTCAACCGGGCCGCGCCGCGCCGTGGGCCGGGCCGGCGGCTTCCCGCGCGGACGGCCGCTGCCGGAGCGCCGGACCGTGCGGGTGCCCTGGCGCCGCCTGTCGCGTTGCGTTACGGATCGTGCGGCACACTTGCGGCGCAGGCTTTGCAACCGCTAGGCTTGCCAGATCGCCTTGCTGCGGCTCAACGACATCCTGGACCGGGTCGCCACCTACCACCCCGACCCCGACCTGGACCTCATCAAGAAGGCGTACGTCTACAGCGCCAAGGTCCACCAGGGACAGATCCGCAAGTCGGGCGAGCCGTACCTCGTCCACCCGCTCGAGGTCGCCGGCCTGCTCGCCGAGCTGAAGCTCGACGAGGCGTCCGTCGTGACCGGGCTCCTCCACGACACCATCGAGGACACGCTCGCCACCAAGGCGGAGATCGCCGAGCTCTTCGGCGTCGAGATCTCCGACCTCGTGGACGGCGTGACGAAGCTCTCGCAGTTCACCGCGGCCAACACCCAGGAGGAGAAGCAGGCCGAGAACTTCCGCAAGATGGTCGTGGCGATGGCGAAGGACATCCGCGTCCTGCTCGTGAAGCTCGCCGATCGCACCCACAACATGCGGACGCTCGACGTGATGAAGCCGGAGTCGCAGGAGCGGATCGCCCGCGAGACGCTCGACATCTACGCCCCCCTCGCGAACCGCCTCGGGATCCAGTGGGTCAAGAGCGAGCTCGAGGATCTCTCCTTCAAGTACCTGCGCCCGGACGACTGGAACGACCTCACCGCCAAGCTCGAGGCGCGCGCGAAGGAGAAGGAGGGGTTCGTCCAGGACGTGGTGGAGCTCATCCGCGGCAAGCTCGCGGAGTCCGGCCTCGCGCAGGTGGACGTCTCCGGCCGCGTGAAGCACATCTACTCGATCTGGCGGAAGATGCGGCAGCTCGACGTCGAGTTCGAGCAGATCCAGGACGTCATCGGCTTCCGCGTGATCGTGGACGGCGTCGCCCAGTGCTACGAGTCGCTCGGCGTCATCCACTCGCTGTGGAAGCCGGTGCCGGGGCGGTTCAAGGACTACATCGCGATCCCGAAGCCGAACCTCTACCAGTCGCTGCACACGACCGTGGTCGGCCCCGCCGGCGAGCGCATCGAGGTGCAGATCCGCACCGGCGAGATGCACAAGATCGCCGAGCAGGGCGTCGCCGCGCACTGGGCCTACAAGGAGAAGGGGCGCGACGGGAAGGGCGGCGAGGCGCTCTCCAAGAAGGACGCGGCCTCCTTCGGCTGGCTCAGGCAGCTCGTCGAGTTCCAGAAGGAGGTGGCCGACCCGCGCGAGTTCCTCGAGACGGTGAAGGTCGACCTCTTCTCCGACGAGGTCTTCGTCTTCACGCCGAAGGGGGCGGTGAAGAGCCTCCCGCGCGGCGCCACGCCGGTGGACTTCGCCTACACCATCCACTCCGAGATCGGCGAGCAGTGCGTCGGCGCGAAGGTGAACGGGAAGCTCGTCCCGCTCCGCTACAAGCTGAAGAACGGCGACACCATCGAGATCCTCACCTCGCCCCACTCCCACCCGTCGAAGGACTGGCTCACCTTCGTGAAGACGAGCCGCGCGCAGGCGCGGATCCGCCAGTTCATCCGGCAGGCCGAGCACCGCCGCTCCATCGAGATCGGCCGCGACGTGGCCGAGCGCGAGTTCCGCCGGTTCGGCATCACGCTCAACAAGGTGCAGAAGGGGGGCGAGCTCGAGAAGGCCGCGAACGCCCTCGGGTACCGCATCTCCGACGACCTCCTCGCCGGGATCGGCTACGGCAAGGTGAGCCCCGCCGACGTGCTCCGGCACCTCGTCCCGGCGGAGAAGCTCGCCGAGCCGCGCCCCGCGGCGACGCCGGTGCCGACCAGCCGCATCACCGAGATCTTCCGGAAGGTGGCGGGCCTGCCCGCGACGGGCGGCGTGCGGATCAGCGGGATCGACGACGTGCTCGTCCGCTACGGGCGCTGCTGCAACCCGGTGCCGGGCGACGCGATCGTGGGCTTCATCACCCGGGGGCGCGGGGTGACCGTGCACACGGCGGTCTGCGACAAGGTGATGGGCATGGACCCCGAGCGCCGCGTCGACGTCGCCTGGGACGTGAAGGGCGACTTCAAGCGGCCGGTCTCGCTGCGCGTCATCACCACGGACCGCCCCGGCATCCTCGCCAAGATCTCGCAGACCTTCAGCGAGGCCGGCGTGAACATCTCGCAGGCGAGCTGCCGCTCGACCACCCCGGGCGAGCGGGCGGTGAACGACTTCGAGGTGACGGTGGGGGATCTCAAGCAGCTCAACCAGGTCATGCGCAGCATCGAGCGGATCGAGGGGGTCCAGTCGGTGAAGCGCGTCCAGGAGCACACGTGAGGCGGACCATCCAGGCGTCCGGCGCGCCGCGGGCCATCGGCCCGTACAGCCAGGCCATCGAGGCGCGCGGCGCGCGCACCCTGTGGCTCTCGGGGCAGATCCCCCTCGACCCGGCCACGGGCGAGCTCGTCGCGGGCGACGTCGCCGCGCAGACCGCGCGCGTCATGGAGAACCTGCGCGCCGTCCTCGCCGCCGCCGGCGCGGGGTTCGAGCACGTCGTGCGCTGCACCATCTACCTCGCCGACCTCGCCGACTTCGCGAAGGTGAACGAGGTGTACGGCCGCTCCTTCCCCGCCGATCCACCCGCCCGCGCGACCGTGCAGGTGGCGGCGCTCCCGCGCGGCGCGCGCGTCGAGATCGACGCGGTCGCCGTCCTCGACTGAGCGCGCCTACGGCTCGAGGTACTCGTACTCCTTGCCCGCGTAGTTCCGCAGCACCCAGCGCTTCCCCTCGTGCCGCACCACGTAGCTCGGGTTCACCGGGATCTTCCCGCCGCCCTGGGGCGCGTCGATGACGAACTGCGGGACGGCGAGGCCGGAGGTGTGGCCGCGCAGGCTCTCGATGATGCGGATGCCCGTCTCGACCGGCGTGCGGAAGTGGCTGATCCCCTTCGCGAGGTCGCACTGGTAGATGTAGTAGGGGCGGATCCGCATGAGCAGGAGCCTGTGGTTCAGCTCCTTCACGATCGCGGGGTCGTCGTTCACGCCCTTGAGCAGCACCATCTGGTTGCCGATGGGGCAGCCCGCGTCGGCCACCCGCCGCGCCGCCTCGAAGGCCTCGGCGGTGCATTCCTTGGGGTGGTTGAAGTGGGTGTTCACGTAGACGGGCTGGTGCTCGCGCAGCATGTGGACGAAGTCGTCCGTCACGCGCTGCGGGAGCGTCACGAGGTTGCGCGTGCCGAGCCGGAAGATCTCGATGTGCGGGATGGCCCGGAGCCGCCCGAGGATGTAGTCGAGCCGGTCGTCGGAGAGCGAGAGCGGGTCGCCGCCCGAGATGACGACGTCGCGGATCTCGGCGTGCTTCTCGATGTACGCGAGGGAGTCCTCGATCTGCCGCTTCGCCGCCGTGCTCGTCGGGTCGGCCACCTTGCGCTTGCGCGTGCAGTGGCGGCAGTACACCGGGCAGTTGTGCGTCGTGTAGAAGAGGACGCGGTCCGGGTAGCGGTGGGTGATGCCGGGCGTCGGCATGTCCCGCTCCTCGGCGAGCGGGTCCTCGAGGTCGGCGGCGGCGACGACGGTCTCGTCCATCTGCGGCACCGACTGGAGCCGGATGGGGCAGGCGGGGTCGTCCGGGTCCATGAGCGCCGCGTAGTACGGCGTGATGCCCATCTGGAACTCGGCCTCGGTCTCCACCGCGGCCCGGCGCTCGTCGGGCGTGACGTGGACCACCCGCTCGAGCTGATCGAGCCGCGTCACCCGCTCCCGCTGCTGCCAGTGCCAGTCGTTCCACAGCGCGTCCGGCACCTCGCTCCAGATCCCGCGAGGGCCCGGCCTGAACCGCGAGCGGACGTTCGGGCTCACCATGCCCTCCATTTAACACCCGGGCCCGACCCTGACACGCCCGGCGCGCGCGCGAGGTCGCCTGCCTGGTTTGACTCGGGGGGCCCCCCTCGCTAGCTTCCGCGGCCGCGACATGACCATCCCCCGCTTCCCCGCCGCGACCGAGGCCGAGTGGCGCGACTGGCGCTGGCAGTGGAGGAGCGCGCTCTCGTCCGCCGAGGACTTCGCCCGCGTGGTGGCGCTGTCGCCCGCCGAGCGGCGCGGCCTCGAGCTCGCCGCGGGCCGCAGCCGGGTGGCGGTGACGCCGTACTACGCGTCGCTCATGGACCCGGCGCACCCCTCCTGTCCCATCCGGCTGCAGGCGCTCCCCTCGGCGGCGGAGGCCGAGCCGGCGCCGGGCGACCTCGCCGATCCGCTCGGCGAGCACGTCCACAGCCCGACCCCGGCGCTCGTCCACCGCTACGGCGATCGCGCGCTGCTCCTCGCCGTGGACCGCTGCCCGGTCTACTGCCGCCACTGCACGCGGCGGCGGCTCACCCTCGGCGAGTCGGCCGGGATCGACCGGGCCGCCCTCGGCGACGCCGTCGCCTACGTGCGCGCCCACCCCGAGATCCGCGACGTCATCGTGTCCGGCGGCGATCCGCTCGTCCTCTCCGACGAGCGGCTGGACGCGCTCCTCGGCGCGCTCCGGGCGGTGCCCCACGTGCAGATCCTCCGCGTCGCCACCCGGGCGCCGGTGGTCTGCCCGATGCGCGTGGACGCGGCGCTCGCCGCGATGCTGCGCCGCCACGCCCCGCTCTTCGTCGTCACCCACTTCAACCACCCCAGGGAGTGCACCGCGGAGGCCCGGGCGGCGTGCGAGACGCTCGTGGACCACGGCGTCCCGGTCGAGAACCAGACCGTGCTGCTCCGCGGCGTGAACTCCTCCGCGCGGATCCTGAAGGACCTCTTCGAGCGCCTCCTCACCTTCCGCGTCCGCCCCTACTACCTGCACCAGGGCGACCTCGCCGAGGGGACCGCGCACCTGCGGACGCCGCTCGCCGCGGGCGTCGCGATCCTGGAGGAGCTGCGCGGGCGCACGAGCGGCCTCGCCATCCCGCACCTCGCCGTGGACCTGCCGGGCGGCGGCGGCAAGGTGACGCTCCAGCCCAGCTACCTCGTCGCGAGCGAGGGGGGCGTGCACGTGCTGCGGAACCACCGGGGGGAGCGGTTCAGCTACCCGGACCCGCCCGGCGCGGACCTCGCCTGCCCGTACGAGCGGATCTTCTACGGCGAGTAGCGGCGCTACTCCACGTCGGCCGGGCGGGGGGCGGGGGGCGTCGCGGCGGCGCGGGCGGCCCGGCGGCGCGCCCGGACGTACTCGACGACGCCCGGGACGAAGGAGAGGAGGATGACCGCGATGACGACCTTCTCGATGTGGTGCTGGAGGTTCGGGATGGTGTTCCCGAGCCCGAAGCCGATCAGCGTCATCGAGAGCACCCACGCGGTCGCGCCCACCACGTTGTAGGCCGCGAAGTCGCGGTACCGCATCTTCGCGACGCCCGCGACGACGGGCACGAAGGTCCGCACGAGCGGCATGAAGCGGGCGAGGATGATGGCCTTGCCGCCGTGGCGCTCGTAGAACTCGTGCGCCGCCCGCACGTGCTCGGGCCGGAACAGGCGCGAGCGGGGCCGGTTGAAGATGTGGGGGCCCGCCCGCGCTCCGATGGTGTAGCTCGTCGCGTCGCCCAGGACGGCGAGGGGGACGAGCAGGAGGTTCAGCGCCCAGATGGAGAGGTTGCCGTTCGCCGCGTACACTCCCGCCATGACGAGGAGCGAGTCACCCGGGAGGAAGAAGACGAGGGCGCCCGTCTCGAGGAAGACGATGAGGGCGAGCGCGGGATAGCCACCCCAGCGGATCAGCTCCCCCGGATCCCGGATGAGCTCGACGAACCAGCGGATGAGTTCCACGGCCCTCGTATACACACCCGCTCGCCGGGAAGCCAATCGCGCCCCGGGATCGACCCGTCGCGGCGCCGCGCGGGCGCTCGCCGTCCTGCTCGCCGCGGCCGCGGCCGCGCGCGCCCCGGCGGAGGAGCTGATCCGGGTGCGGACGCCCGGCTCGGGCGAGGTGGAGGTGAAGGAGCTCCGGCTGGAGGACTACGTGGCGGGCGTCGTCTCCGGCGAGATGCCGGCGAGCTTCCCGCCCGAGGCGCTGAAGGCGCAGGCCGTCGCGGCCCGCAGCTTCGCGCTCACGCGCAAGCTCGACGCGCAGGCGGCGGGGCGCGACCACGACATCGCGAGCGGCGTGGTCGCGCAGGTCTGGACGGAGCGCCCGAGCGCCGCCGCCCGCGCGGCGGCGGAGGCGACGGCCGGGGAGGTGCTGGTCGTCGGGCGGGATCCGGTGGAGGCGTACTTCCACGCGGCCTGCGGCGGCCGCACCGAGGCGGGGCTGCCGGCGCTCGGGCGCGACCTGCCGTACCTCGTCGCCGTGGAGTGCGGCCGCTGCGATCGCGCGCCGGGGGTGCGCTGGCGGGTCGAGGCGACGGCCCGCGAGGTCGCCGCGCTCGCGGGGCTGCGCGGGAAGGCCACCGCCGCCCGGGTCGCCGCGCGCTCGGCGAGCGGCCGCGCCGAGCGCGTCGAGATCGCGGCGGGCGGCCGCGCCGCCTCGGTCCCGGCGGTCGAGCTCCGCCGCCGGCTGGGGTGGTCGCGCCTGCCGTCGCTCGCCTTCGACGTGCGCCCGGCGGGCGAGGGGTTCGCCTTCGAGGGACGCGGGCGGGGCCACGGGGCGGGGCTCTGCCAGTGGGGCGCCGCCGGGCTCGCGCGCGAGGGGAAGGGCTACCGCGACATCCTCGCCTTCTACTACCCGGGCGCCGACGTCGTCCGCATGTACTGAGCGATCCGTGAAGCTCTCCGACTTCGACTTCGCGCTCCCCGAGGACCTCGTCGCGCAGGAGCCGGTCTCCCCGCGCGACGCCTCGCGCCTGCTCGTGCTGCCGCCCGCGGGGCCCGCCGGGCACCGGCGGTTCGACGAGCTCGACGCGCTCCTCGCGCCCGGCGACCTCCTCGTGTTCAACGACACGAAGGTGATCCCGGCGCGGCTCGTCGGCCGCAAGGCGTCGGGCGGCAAGGTCGAGCTCCTCCTCTGCGAGCCGCTCGAGGGCGGGCTCGGGCGGCGCTGGCGCGCCATGGGCCAGGCGTCGAAGCCGATCCGCGAGGGCGCGCGCCTCGCCTTCGAGGGGCTGGAGGCGCGGGTGCTCGCCGCGGAGGGGGAGGGGTTCTACGCGGTCGAGCTCGACCGCGAGGGCGCGGCGCTCGAGGCCGCGCTCGAGCGGGCGGGGCGTATCCCGCTGCCGCCGTACATCCGCCGGGCGCCGGGCGAGCTCGACCGCGCGCGCTACCAGACCATCTGGGCGCGCGCGCCGGGCAGCGCCGCGGCGCCGACGGCGGGCCTCCACTTCACCGAGCCGCTCCTCGCGCGCCTCGAGGCCCGCGGCGTGGCCCGCACGGCGGTCACGCTCCACGTCGGCCCGGGCACGTTCCTCCCGGTCCGCGGCGACTCCGTGGAGGGGCACCGCATGCACGCCGAGCGCTACGAGGTGTCGCCCGCCGCGGCGGCCGCGATCGCCGCGTGCCGCGCGCGCGGCGGCCGCGTCGTCGCGGTGGGGACCACGTCGGTCCGGACCCTCGAGAGCGCCTTCGACGGCGAGCAGGTCGCGCCGGGGGCCGGGCGCACGTCGCTCTTCGTCCGGCCCGGGCACGCCTTCCGCACGGTGGACGCCCTCGTCACGAACTTCCACCTGCCGCGCTCGACGCTCCTCATGCTCGTCTGCGCGTTCGGGGGCACGGAGCGGGTGCTCGCCGCGTACCGCGAGGCCGTCGCGCGGCGCTACCGCTTCTTCAGCTACGGCGACGCGATGCTGCTGCTCTCCGCCGCGCCGGGCGCGCGTCCGGGTGTGCTATAGGATGCCATCGCCTGTCCGGGGGGATGGCCGGTGCACAGCGTCTCCGTGAACGTCGAGTCGGCGGCATACCTCGCGGGCTACCGCCCCGAGGCGCGCACGCTGTTCCTGCCGACGCTCGCCTCGTCGCGGGTCGGCGAGGACGTGGCGGTGCGCGTGGGGATCCTCGGCCAGCCCATCCGCGCCACCCTCTTCGGCAGGATCTCGAGCGTGCGCCGGGTGGGTCGCCCCGCGCTGCCGCCGGGGGTCGAGCTGCAGCTCGACGCGCCGAGCGTCGCCGCGGCCGGGTTCCTCGCCATGGCCGCGCGCGGGGAGCCGGTCTCCTTCAAGGAGCGCCTGCCGCGCTACGCCCACGAGGTCGCGCTCTCCGTCGAGCACGGCGGCGCCGAGGTCGGCGTCACGACCGTCAACGTCTCGGAGGGCGGCTGCGCGGTCCGCTGGCCCGGCCAGCTGCCGCTCGTCGGCGACGTGGTCGCGCTCCGGCTCGGGCGCGGCCTGTTCGCGCCCGCCGCCCGGGCCATCGTCTGCTGGAACCAGCCCGGCGGCCCGGTCGAGCGAAGCGTAGGGCTGCGCGTCGCCGCGGAGGGACGGGGCGGGCGCGCCTGGCGCGCGCTCGTCGAGAAGGTGGCGGCCTCCGGCGCGCGACGCGCCTGACGCGCCGCGCGCCTTGACACGCCGGCCCGCGCGGGTGACACCCCCGGCCGTGATCCGCTTCGAGCTCCTCGCGACGGACGGCGCCGCCCGGCGCGGCCGCCTCGCCACCGCGCGCGGCGCGGTGGAGACGCCGGTCTTCATGCCGGTGGGCACCGCGGCCACGGTGAAGACGCTCGACCCGCGCGACCTCGAGGCGCTCGGCGCGCGCATCGTCCTCGCCAACACCTACCACCTGTTCCTCCGCCCCGGGCACGAGCGGATCCGCCGGCTGGGCGGGCTGCACCGCTTCATGTCCTGGCCGGGCGTGGTGCTCACCGACTCCGGCGGGTTCCAGGTCTTCAGCCTCGGCGAGCGGGCCGCGGGCCGCGACCGCGCCGGCCCGGGCCTCGTCGAGATCGCGGAGGAGGGGGTCACCTTCCGCTCGCACCTCGACGGCTCGCGCCAGTTCCTCTCGCCGGAGCGCGCCATCGAGGTGCAGGAGGCGCTCGGCGCCGACGTCATCATGGCGTTCGACGAGTGCCCGCCCTCGCTGGCGGACCGGGCCTACCACGAGGTCTCGCTCGCCCGCACCCAGCGCTGGCTGGTCCGCTGCCGCGACGCGTGGAAGGGGCTGGAGGCCGGGAAGGCAGGGGAGGCCGCGCCCTGCTCGCTCTTCGGCATCGCGCAGGGCGGGCTGTTCCCGGACCTGCGCGCCCGCGCCATCGAGGAGGCGGCCGCCCTGGACCTGCCCGGCTACGCGCTCGGCGGCTACGCGGTCGGCGAGGCGCCGGCGCGGATGTGGGAGGGCGTCGCGCGCGACGCGCCGCTCCTGCCGGCGGGCAAGCCGCGCTATCTCATGGGCGTCGGGACGCCGGAGGACCTCCTCGCCGGCATCGCGGCGGGCGTCGACATGTTCGACTGCGTCCTCCCCACCCGGACCGCCCGGAACGGCCTGCTCTTCACGAGCCGGGGGAAGCTCACCATCCGGAACGCCGGCCACGCCGACGAGGAGGGCCCGCCCGACCCCGCCTGCGCCTGCTACACCTGCCGGACGTTCAGCCGCGCCTACCTGCGCCACCTGTTCAAGGCGGGGGAGATGCTGGGGCTGCGCCTCAACACCCTCCACAACCTGCACTTCTACCTGTCGCTCATGGACGGCGCGCGGCGCGCGATCGAGGATAAGCGCTTCGAGGCCTTCCGCGCCGAGCGGCTGAGCGCCTGGCGCGCCGGCGAGTCGCAGTAGACAGTCTCGCGAAATCGGGCTAGAAAACAGCGCTTTTCCGCCACGCGCCGCCTCTCACCCGGGAACCCCCATGCACCCCGTCCTCCACGCGTTCTTCTCCCAGACGGCCCCCGCGGGCCAGGCACCGGCGAACCCCATCGTCCAGTTCCTGCCCTTCATCCTCATCGCCGTCGTGTTC
Source organism: uncultured delta proteobacterium (assembly GCA_963737085.1). Classification (GTDB taxonomy): domain Bacteria; phylum Myxococcota; class Myxococcia; order Myxococcales; family Anaeromyxobacteraceae; genus Anaeromyxobacter. The sequence continues at coordinate 293,161 of CAVTRR010000006.1, read as the reverse complement.
TACCTCGTCTTCTTCCGCCCCCAGCAGAAGCAGGCGAAGACGCACCAGGCGTTCCTCGGCGCCCTGAAGAAGGGGGACGAGGTCGTGACGCAGGGCGGGATCGTGGGGACCGTCTTCCAGGTCGAGGACCGCACGGTCACGATCGACGTGGGCGGCGGGACGAAGCTCAGGGTCATCAAGGGCAACGTGGCCGGCGCGTGGAAGGTCGCCGAGGCCCAGTCCGTCAAGGCGGAGGCGAAGAAGTAGATGGAACGCTCCTGGCACTGGCGCGTCGCGCTCATCGTCGCGGTCGCCCTCTTCTCCCTGTACCAGCTCGTCCCGAGCTGGTTCTACTTCAAGCTGCCGCCCGACCAGCGCAACACCGAGGCGTACGACCAGTCGGTGCCCGGCTGGGCGCCCGCCGCGAAGCGCCACCTCAACCTCGGGCTCGACCTGCAGGGCGGCATCCACCTCGCCATGGGCGTCGACGTCGACCGCGCCGTGAAGGCGAAGGTCGCGCGCCGCGCCGACGAGTTCGCGGACTTCCTGAAGTCGAAGGAGGTCCCGTTCGAGGAGAGCCGCGCGATCGACGGCGGCCGGCAGATCGAGGTGAAGGGCGCGGACCCGGGCAAGGTCCGCGAGACCCTCCTCGACGCCTACGGGCAGGAGATGTACGCGCCGGGCGGCGCCGGCGAGGGGGCCGTCCGCTTCGCGTTCAAGGACCAGGCGCTGCGCGACTTCCAGGCGAAGGCGGTGGAGCAGGCGGAGAAGACCATCCGCAACCGCGTCGACAAGTGGGGCGTCACCGAGCCCGACATCAAGCGGAAGGCCAACTCGCAGATCCAGATCCAGCTCCCGGGCTTCAAGGACCCGGGGAAGGCGAAGGAGCTGCTCGGCCGCACCGCCCAGCTCGAGTTCAAGATCGCCGACGACGAGAACCCCGCGCTCGACCCGCTCCGCGCCACCGTGGCGCAGTGCCCCGGCGACCGCTCCGGCCTGACCCTGCCGCTCCCCGAGAGCGGCTGCTGGACGGTCGAGTCGATCGAGCTGCCGAGCGGGGGCACGCGCGCGGTCACGATGCTCGCCGCCAACACGCGCGGCGAGATCGAGAAGCTCATCGAGGAGAAGGCGAATCCCGTCCTCGACCCGCAGAAGAACGTCATGGGCATCGGCGAGCACGCCGTCTCCGTGGCCCAGGGCGCGGTGCAGGCGCGCTACTACCGCACCTACCTCCTCCGCGCGAAGACCGAGCTGACCGGCGACTACATCGCCGACGCGTTCGTGTCGCAGGACAACTCGGACGCGCTGCAGCGCGGCCGCCCCGTGGTGGCCTTCAAGATGACGCCCGAGGGCGGGCGGCTCATGGACAAGCTCACCTCCGAGAACATGCGGCGGCGCATGGCGACGGTGCTCGACGACAAGGTCGAGACGGCGCCGTACATCCAGGGGCGCATCTCCACGAGCGGGCAGATCACCCTCGGCTCGGGGCAGACGAAGCAGGCCCAGTTCGAGGAGGCGAACGACATCGCCCTCGTCCTCAAGGCGGGCGCGCTCCCCGCGCCGGTGACCATCTCCGAGGAGCGCACCGTCGGCGCGACCCTCGGGCCGGAGCTCGTGAAGAAGGGGACCATCGCCGCGCTGGTGGGCCTCGCGGCGGTGCTCGTCTTCATGGTGCTCTACTACCGCGCCTCGGGCCTCGTCGCCGACGTGGCGCTGGTGCTGAACGGCATCCTCGTCCTCGCGGTCATGGCGATGATCGGCTCGACCCTCACGCTGCCCGGCATCGCCGGCTTCGTCCTCACCCTGGGCATGGCGGTGGACGCGAACGTGCTCATCAACGAGCGCATCCGCGAGGAGCTGCGCGGGGGCCGCACCGTGAAGCAGGCGGTCCAGCAGGGCTACGACAAGGTGTTCTGGACGATCGTCGACGCCCACGTGACGACCCTCGTCGCGGGCGTCGTCCTCATGCAGTACGGGTCCGGCCCCGTCCGCGGCTTCGCGGTCACGCTGATCATCGGCCTCGTCGCCTCGATGTTCACGTCGATCGTCGTGACCCGCGCGATCATGGAGTTCTTCACGCGCCACGACACGGCGCGCCTGAGCGTCTGATGAAATTCAAGAGCTTCGACCTCATCCCCCACGGCACGACGTTCGACTTCGTCGGGAAGCGCCACATCGCGGTGGTGCTCTCGCTCATCGTGAACCTCGCCGTCATCGCCTGGGCCATGCCGTTCGTGCACGGCCTGAACTTCGGCGTGGACTTCGCGGGCGGCACGGAGATGGAGGTCCGCTTCGGCAAGCCCGTCGACCCCGGCGCCATCCGCCAGGGCATCGAGGACCTCGGCTTCAAGGACGCCTCGGTCCAGACCTACGGGCCGGAGGCGGAGCACACCTTCCTCATCCGCGTCGGCCGCATCACGCTCATGACCGAGGCGGACGTGAAGCGCGTCGTGGACGCGGTCCAGGCGCGGTACCCGGTCGAGAGCTGGAGCTACAACCCCGAGATCGGCGACAAGATCGACTTCCAGTTCAAGGCGCCGCCGCCCGCCGACGGCGTGCGCGCCGCGGTCGAGGCGGCGGGCGTCCGCGTCCGCGACGTGCGCCAGGAGGCCGGCCTCACCGCCGGCACCCGCTCCTACGCCGTCATCACCCAGGGCATCCAGGACAAGGTGGAGCGCGACCTCGCGGCGCGCTTCGCCGACGCCTCCCCCGAGGTGCGGCGCGTCGAGTACGTCGGCCCGGCGGTCGGCCGCGAGCTCCGCAACCAGGGGTTCAAGGCCATCCTCTACGCGATGGCCCTCATCGTCGTGTACGTGGGCCTGCGCTTCGACTTCCGCTTCAGCCCCGGCGTCATCATCGCCATCGTGCACGACGCGATCGTCACCCTCGGCTACTTCGCCTTCACCGGGCGCGAGTTCAACCTCACCTCGATCGCGGTGATCCTCACGGTGGTCGGCTACTCGGTGAACGACACGGTCGTCGTCTACGACCGCATCCGCGAGAACCAGGGGAAGTACAAGGGCAAGGGGCTCGGCGAGATCGTGAACCTCTCCCTCAACGAGGTGCTCGGCCGCACCGCGATGACGTCCTTCGCGACCGCGCTCTCTCTCGTCGGCCTCCTCGTCTACGGCGTCGGGACGATCTTCGACTTCGCCTCCGCGATGCTCATCGGCATCATCTCCGGCACCTACTCGACCTGGTTCATCGCGGGCCCGATGACCATCTGGCTCGAGGAGCGCGCCGAGCGGCGCAAGGCGAGGGGCGGTGCCCCGGACCAGGCCGCCGCCGCCGCGCGCGCCGCCGGCAAGTAGCCCGCCGCGCCTGCCGCTCCCGGAGCCCCGTCGCCCTGCGGGCGGCGGGGCTCTTCTGCGTCCACCCGTCATGTGGTCCGCTGTCGGGGCGGGTGGAGGTTGCCCAAGCGGGGCCGTTCACGTACGGTGTCTGTGCTTCGACGTGAACGAGGGGGGCCTCTTGCCGACGAAGATCCGACTGCTCGCCCTCGCGGCCGCGCTCGCCGCGGGCTGCATCGGCGTGGACTCGACCCCGATCTACGGGAACGCCTTCAGGACCTGCGTCGCGGGGGAGCCCTGCGACTGCACCGTCACCGGCAACTGCGTCTTCGACTGCCCCGGCGGCGGCTGCACCATGCGCTGCCTCGGCGCGCAGTCGAACTGCGTCTTCTCGTGCGACGGCGGCGGCTGCGCGATCGACTGCGCCGCCGGCACGACCGGGAACTGCGTCTCGACGTGCAGCCACGGCTGTGCGCTCTCGTGCGCGAACACCGGGAACTGCTCGGTGTCCGGGTGCGCCGCGGGGACGTGCAGCGTCGACTGCGCGAACGTCGGCACCTGCACCTGCACGAGCGCCTGCACCGGCCCGTGAGCCGCCGCCCCTCGACCTTCGACCCGTGCGCCCCGGCGAGAGCCGCCCGGGGCGCGACCACGCGACCCCAGCGGCCACCACCGGAGAGACACCGCATGAAGCGCCTCGCCCTCGCCGTCCTCGCCCTCGCCCTCGCCGCGCCCGCCGCGCGCGCCTCGGAGAGCTACAAGCCGTTCAAGTTCGACGTGACCCTCTACGGCGCGTACGCCTCGGGCGACGCGAACGCGTGGGGCGGCGGCTTCGCGCTCGAGCCCAAGTGGCTCGTCCTCGACCAGCTCGCGGTCGGCGTCCGCTTCGAGGAGGCGATCTTCGTCACGGCGGACATGAACGTCCCCGCGAACGACACCCAGCAGGTCTCGGTGTCGCAGGGCGTCCGCGCGGTCACGACGGTCCTCGCCAAGGCCGACTTCTACCTCACGACCTCCGCCGTCCGTCCGTTCGTCGGCCTCGGCGCGGGCTACTTCCGCATCGGCGGCGCCTCGCAGGACGTCCAGTCGGGCGGCAGCTCGGACCCCGTGGTGGTGCAGCAGGCCGAGGCGTTCTCGGGCTTCGGCGTCGCCCCCCAGTTCGGCGTCAACTTCGGTGGGTTCCGGCTGGCCGGCACCTACCACATCATCGCCGGCGGCGACCAGGTGGTCGTCGCCCAGACGGTGAACGGCACCATCGAGAAGAAGCTCTCGAAGAACTTCTTCTCCTTCGAGATCGGCGGCTCGTTCGGCGGCCGCCGCCGCCACGGCACGATCGCGCCCGCCATGGACGCGCCCCCCGCGTACGCGCCCGCCGTCGGGCAGTAGCGCGCGCCCCCGTCCGAGGCCCGCCGTCCCGCGAGGGCGGCGGGCCTCCCGTTTTTGCGGCGGGCGGCCGGCGACGCGCGTACATTGTCGCGGCCCGGTCCCGGAGGTCGCCATGGCTCGCCTGCTCCGCCCGCTCGTCGCCGCCGTCGTCGCCGCCACCGCGCTCGCCGCCGCGCCCGCCGCCGCGCGGGAGCGCGCCGACATCCCCCCGCAGTACCGCTGGAACCTCGCCGACCTCTTCCCGTCCGACGCGGCGTGGCGGGCGGCGCGCGACGACCTCGCGAAGCGGATCCCGGGCCTCGCCGCGCACCGTGGCAAGCTCGGCCAGTCGGCCGGCGCGCTCCGCCTCGCCCTCGACGACGTCTTCGGCGCGCGCCTCGCGCTCGAGCGGCTCTTCGTCTACGCGAGCGCGCGCGGCGACGAGGACACCCGCCTCGCCCCGCCGCGGGAGATGCGCCAGTCGGCGCAGCAGCTCGCCGTGGACCTCGAGTCGGCGCTCTCCTGGCTGCGCCCCGAGCTCCTGACCCTCGATCCGGCGCGCGTGCGCGGCTTCCTCGGCGAGGAGAAGGGGCTCGCGCCGTACGCGTTCTTCCTCGACGACGTGCTGCGCTGGAAGCCCCACACGCTCGGCGCCGGCGAGGAGCGCGTCGCGGCGGAGGCCGCGAGCTTCGCGACCGCGGGCGACGACATCGCGGGCGTGCTCCGGGACGCGGACCTCCCCTGGCCGAGCGTGAAGCTCTCGACGGGCGAGGAGGTGCGGCTCGATCCCTCCGGGTACTCGCTCCACCGCGCGTCGCCCGAGCGCGCCGACCGCGACCGCGTGTTCGACGCGTTCTACGCCTCGCTCTCCGCCTACCAGCGGACCCTCGGCGCGTCGCTCTACGCGACGGTGAAGGCGCACCTCTTCGAGAAGAACGCGCGGGGCTTCGGCTCGGCGCTCGAGGCGGCCCTCTTCCGCGACGCCATCCCGCCCGCGGTCTACACGCAGCTCCTCGCCGACGTGCGGCGCAGCCTGCCGACGCTCCACCGCTACCTCGCGCTGCGCAAGCGCATGCTCGGCCTCGAGAAGCTCCGCTACCAGGACCTCTACGTCCCCATCGTGCCGGCGGCCGAGATGCGCTTCGAGCCGCAGGAGGCGCGGGCGCTCACCCTCGCCGCCGTGGCCGCGCTCGGCCCCGAGTACGTGCAGGGGCTGAAGAAGGGCTTCGAGAGCGGCTGGACCGACTACCTGCCGTCGACCGGGAAGCGGTCCGGCGCCTACTCGACCGGCGTCTACGGCGTGCACCCGTACCAGCTCCTCAACTTCAACGGGCGCTACGACGACCTCTCCACGCTGGCGCACGAGTCCGGCCACTCGCTCCACACGTGGCTCGCCTACGGCGCGCAGCCGTACCCGACCGCGAACTACTCGATCTTCGTCGCCGAGGTCGCCTCGACGCTGAACGAGAACCTCCTCCTCCACCACATGCTGGGGAAGGCGAAGGACGACGCGACCCGGCTCTTCCTGCTCGGCAGCGCCCTCGACTCGATGCGCACGACGCTCTTCCGCCAGACGCAGTTCGCGGAGTTCGAGCTCGCCCTGCACGAGCAGGCGGAGAAGGGCGAGACGCTCACCGGCGAGAACCTCTCGCGCCTCTACCTCGGGATCACGCGCCGGATGTACGGGCACGACGCGGGCGTCTGCGAGGTGCCGGAGCTCGTCTCGACGGAGTGGGCGTTCATCCCCCACTTCCACATGAACTTCTACGTCTACCAGTACGCGACGAGCCTCGTCGCGGCGATGACCTTCGCGAAGGCGATCCGGGAGGAGGCCCCGAAGGGCGGGACGAAGGCGCGCGACGCGTACCTCGGCCTGCTGCGCGCCGGCGGGTCCCGGTACCCGATCGACCTCTTGCGCCAGGCGGGGGTGGACATGACCACCTCGAAGCCCTTCGACGCGGCCATGGCCGAGATGAACGCCATCATGGACCAGATGGAGAAGATCCTCGCGCGGCAGGGGAAGCCCGCCCCGAAGCGCTAGTTGGCGGGGGTCGCCGGCGCGGGCAGCGCCTCGGCCGGCGCGGAGTCGATCACGACGCCGAAGGTCCAGGTGTCGAGCCGCTCCTCGAACCGGATGTTGAGGTCGTCGCGCCCGCGGTGGAGGCGCACGAACGGACCGACGCCGAAGCCGCGCGGGGTGCGCTGCACGAGCGCCGCCTCGACGGCCACGTCGCCGAACACGCCCGAGGCGGAGGAGAAGTGCACGCGCCCCTGCGCCGTCGCGCGGAGCCGCGCGTCGACGGGCATCCCGCCGAGGAGCGGGACGGGGGGCGAGCGGCCGCGCACGAGGAGCAGGTCCACCTCCGCCGACCAGCGCGCGACGACCTCGCCGTACCGCGCGCGCATGGGAGGGTCCATGCACCCCGAGAACCGGCACGGCAGGTGCCACTCCACCCCGGCCGAGGCCGCCGCCGTCCACGTCGCCGGCCCGCCGTCCAGGGGCAGGGCGACGCGGCGGCCCGCGAGCGTCGCGCCGAGGTAGTTCGTGGTGAAGCTCCCGTCGACGACGTTCAGGGCGGTGGAGGGCGGGTCGGTCTGCGGGATGCAGTCGAAGTCCGAGTAGCCCGAGCCGCGCAGGTGGTCCGCGAGCGCGCAGCCCTTCTGGCCGTTGGAGTAGTGGGCCGCCGTGAGCTCCAGCATGCCGAGGAGCCGCGACGCGCCGCGCCCGGTGATCCGCGGCTCCCCGAGGCGGAGCAGCTGCAGGCGCAGGCGGGGCTCGTAGGAGGGCGTGCGGATCGGCGTCGAGGGCTCGTCCATCATCCGCACCGCGCCGAGCAGCGAGAACGCCGTGGAGACCGCCCAGCCCCCGCGCGCCTGCACCGCCTCGTCGTCGAGGCCGTTGGCGAAGTAGACGTGGAGCGCGGGCCTCGCCTCGAAGAGCTGGCCGGACCCCGGCGACACGCCCACCGTCGTGCGCTCCACGAACGGGGTCGGCTCGTCCGGGCGCGGGAAGTGCGCGAGGCAGCCGCCGAGGGCGAGGGGCGCGAGGAGCGCGAGCGCGCGGCGCAGGTCCAGGGGGGGGCCTCCGTCCGGCCCGAGGCCGGACGCACTTACCGTACACCGGGCGGCGCGTGGACACCGCAGCGTCGCACCGCTCGTCGTGCGGCTTTCGACCACATGGGACGAGCGGGCCAAGGCGGCATACGACGGGGTCGATGAGAAGTGCGGGGGAACGCGAGCCGGGCACCGCGCCCGTCCCGGGCCGGGGCGCGGCGGTCCGGACGATCGTGGGCTTCGCCGCCGCGACCGTGCTGATGGCGGTCGTGCAGTTCCGGCTCGTCCTCCACATCCTCCCCCGGCCCGCCACGCTCGTGACGCCGGCGCTCGTCGGCGCGGCGTTCGGCGCGCTGTTCGCGTCCCTGCGCGCGGCGCGCGCGCGGGAGCGCTCGATGGCGCGGAGCCTGGCCGCCGCCCAGGAGGCGCGGTTCGAGGCGATGGCGCGCCTCGCGGGCGGGGTCGGCCACGACCTCGACAACCTCTTCGCGGTCGCGCAGGCCTGCGCCGGGTGCGTGCGGGGGCTCGCGGCGAGGCACGACGGCGGGGCGTGCGTCGGCTGCGTGGCAGCGGTCGACGACCTCGACGCGGCGCTCGAGCGCGCCCGCGACATCTCCCGGCAGCTCGTGATGCTCTCGCGGCCCTCCGGCGCGCCCGCCGAGCCCATCGACGTGCGCCACGCGATCCGGGCCCTCGCGCCGGTGCTGCGCCGGGTCCTCGGGAGCGGGGTCCGGCTCGACGTGGTCGGACACGAGGCCGCGCACGTCCGGGTGGACCGGATCGAGCTCGAGCAGGTGGTGGTGAACCTCGCGGTGAACGCGCGCGACGCCATGCCGGGGGGCGGCACGGTGTCGGTCGGGGTGCGCCGCGAGGGGGACGCCGTCCTGCTCTCCGTGCGCGACACCGGGGTCGGCATGGACGAGGACACCCGCGCGCGGATGTTCGAGCCGTTCTTCACGACGAAGCCGCCGGGGAAGGGGACCGGCCTCGGCCTGATGGTGGTCGCGCACGTCGTGCAGCGGGCGCGTGGGAGGATCGCCGTGCGGTCCGCTCCGCGCGAGGGCACGGAGGTGACGATCGCGTTCGACGCGGCCGAGGTCGCGCCGGCGCCCGCCGCGCGGGTGGGGTGAGGCGGGGCGCGGGCGCGCCCGCGGAGTGTCAGGCGGGCGTGCTACCCACCGCTCCGTGGAGGGCGTGGCGAGGCGGCGGTGGGTCGAGGCGCGGGTGGACGGCGACGGCGCCGCGCGCCTCGCGGCGGCGCTCGGGCTGCACCCCCTCGCGGCGCGCGTGCTCGCCGGCCGCGAGCTCGCCGAGCCCGAGCGGGCCGAGGCGTTCCTCGCGGCCCGCGTGCAGGACCTGCCCGACCCCTTCTCGATGAAGGGGATGGAGGCCGCCGTGGCACGCCTCGTCCGCGCCGTGGAGGCGGGCGAGCGGATCGCCTGCTACGGCGACTACGACGTGGACGGCGTCACCTCCACGGCCCTGCTCTCCGGCCTGCTGCGCGCGGTGGGGGCGGACGTCGTCACCTACGTCCCGCACCGGCTCGTCGAGGGCTACGGCCTCAACGAGGCGGCGGTGACGAGGCTCGCGGCGCAGGGCGTCCGGCTGCTCGTGACGCTCGACTGCGGCATCACGAGCGCGCCCGAGGTCCGCGCCGCGAGCGCGCTCGGCGTCGACACCGTGGTCGTCGACCACCACACCGTCCCGGTCGAGCTGCCCGCGGCGGCCGCCATCCTGAACCCCCACCAGGCGGGGTGCGCCTACCCGTCGAAGGACCTCGCCGCGGTGGGGGTCACCTTCGCCCTCGCGATGGCCCTCCGGCGGCGCCTCCGCGAGCGCGGGCGCTTCGAGGGGCGCGCCGAGCCGAATCTGAAGGACCCGCTCGACCTCGTGGCCCTCGGCACGGTGGCCGACGTCGTGCCGCTCGTGGGCGCGAACCGGATCCTGGTCCGCGCCGGGCTCGAGGTTCTCGCGCGCACCCGCCGCCCCGGGCTCCGGGAGCTGAAGCGCGTGGCGGGCATCCCGGAGGGCGTGGCGGTCGGCGCCGGGCAGGTGGGCTTCCGGCTCGCCCCGCGCATCAACGCGGCGGGGAGGCTCGACGACGCCGGGCGCGGCGTGCGGCTCCTCCTCGCCTCGGATCCGGGCGAGGCGCGGGCGCTCGCCGAGGAGCTCGACCGCGAGAACGGCGCGCGGCAGGAGCTCGAGCGCGCCATCCTCGCCGAGGCGCTCGAGGACGCGGCGGCGCGGGTGCGCGACGGCGCCCGCGGCCTCGTGCTCGCCCGCGACGGCTGGCACGCGGGGGTGATCGGGATCGTCGCCTCGCGGGTGGTGGAGCGGTTCCACCGCCCGGCGGTGCTCGTCGCGCTCGGCGAGGGGGCGGGGAAGGGGAGCGGCCGCTCCATCGAGGGCTTCCACCTCTACGACGCGCTCGCCGCCTGCGGGGAGCACCTCGCGCGCTTCGGCGGTCACCGCCACGCCGCGGGCATCACCGTGGAGCGCGAGCGGCTCCCCGCGTTCCGCGAGGCGTTCGAGGCGCACGCGGGCGCGCGGCTCACGGACGAGGACCTCGTGCCGCGCTGCCGGATCGACGGGTGGGTCGGCGAGCGGGACGTGACGGACCGGGCGGCGGAGGACCTCGCGCGGCTCGGGCCGTTCGGGGCGGGCCACCCGGAGCCGGTCTTCGCGCTGCGGGGCGCGGCGGCGCGGGCGCGCACCGTCGGCGCGAACGGCGCGCACCTGAAGCTCGCCCTCGGGAAGCTCGACGCGATCGGCTTCGGGATGGGCGACCGGCTCGGCGCCTGCGGCGGGCCGGTCGAGGCGGCCTTCACGATCGGCTTCGACGAGTGGGACGGCGCGCGCCGCCTCCAGCTGAAGCTGCGGGACGTGCGGCCGGCGTCCTGACGGGCGGCGCCGCCCGTCAGGGCAGGCAGACGGCGCGCAGCACGTCCACGGCGCCGCCCGCGGAGTCGGCCGCGGCGAGGTCCCCGCGGAGGTCGCCGTCGAGGTCGGCCGCGACGAGCCCCGCGCCCGCGGCGCCCGCCGGGTAGGCGGTCCAGGCGTCGAGCGCCGCCGAGAAGGCGCGCGTCCCGGGGTTGCGGAAGACGCCCACGATCCCGCGCGACGACGACGTCGCCGCGACGTCCGCCATCCCGTCGCCGTTCAGGTCGACGACGGCGACGGCGGCGGGAGCGGGGAAGGGGAGCGCCGCCTCGAAGGCGAAGCCCCCCGCGCCGTCCGCCCGGAAGATCTGGACCTCGTCGGGCCCCGTCGTCACGACGTCCGGCCGCCCGTCCCCCGAGAGGTCGCCGACCGCGAGCGCCCGCGCGCCGGCGTCGTGCGAGGCGAGGACGGCGGCGCCGAGGCCCGCGCCGGTGTTCGGCAGCACGGCGAGCGCGTCCCCCGCTGCGGCGAGGTCGGCGCGCCCGTCGCCGGTCAGGTCGGCGGCGGCGAGCCCCGCGGCCCAGGGCGCCGCGACGGCGTCGAGGAGCGGCGCGCGCGAGAGGGCGCCGGCGCCGTCGTTGCGCAGGACGCGCACGCTCCCGGCCGCGTCGCCGAGGGTGACGGCGGCGTCGAGCGCGCCGTCGCCGGTGAGGTCGAGGAGCGCGAGGCCGGCGGGTGCGGCGCCGACGGCGACGCAGGCGGGCGCGCCGAGCGCGCCGGCGCCGTTGCCGGCGAGGACGCAGACCTGGCTCGTCGCGGCGAGCGCGACGACGACGTCGGCGCGGCCGTCGCGGTTCACGTCGCCCGCGGCGATGGCGACCGGGGCGGCGGGGAGCGTCACGGCGGCGCCGGCGGAGAGGATGCCCCCGCCGCCGTCGAGGACCGGCGTGACGGTGGCCGCCGCGCGGTTCGCGACGGCGAGGTCGGGCAGGCCGTCGCCGTTCAGGTCGGCGGCCGCGACGCCGTCGGCGCCCGCGCCCGTCGCGACGCGGAGAGGCGCGCGGAGGGCGCCGGCGCCGGCGTTGAGGAGCACCGCGTGGGCCCGGGCCGTCGCGGAGTCGACGACGAGGTCGCGCATGCCGTCGCCGTTCACGTCGGTCGCCAGCAGGGTCGTGGGCGCGGGCACGCCGCCGTACGTCGTGACTCCGGAACCCGCTCGCCTGCGTCCCGTCGGTGAGGAGCGTCGAGACCGCGCCGCGCCCGGCGACCGCGAGGTCGAGCGAGCCGTCTCCCGTCGAGGTCGGCCGCCACGATCCGCTCCGGCGGGAGGGGAGCGCGACGCAGTCGTCGTAGAGGTAGCGGACCGCGTTCCCCCAGAACCGGGCGACGCAGGAGTTGCCGTGGTTCGCCGCGAAGGCATGAGCTGGGCGCCGGTCCACGTTCACAGCGCCACGACCACAGGTCGGCGCCCGCCGATGGGCACCTGCGTCGCGCAGCCACGTTCGTGAAGGCCGAGCCTCTCCGACGCTTGTCCTCGGCGGGCGAGCACGATGCTCGGGCCGCTCGACGGTGACGATGTCGAGGCGGCCGTCCCCGTTCTCGTCGCCGACCATCGACGGAGCGGCCCGAGGAGGAGCGCCGAGGTGGGCTGGAGCACGGTCGGGAAGGCGCCGCCGGCGTTCACGAACACGTTCACCTGCGTCCCCGCCACCGCCACGTCGGCGATCGCCGTCGCCGTCGAGGTCCGCCGTCGCGAGCGCCGCCGCGCCGGCCACCGCGTACGCGCTGGCGGCGCCGAACGCGCCCCCGCCGAGGTTCTCGTGCACGACGAGGTTGCCCGAGCCGTCGGTGTAGAGGAGGTCGAGCGCCGCGCTCCCCTTCACGTTCGCGAGGGCCGTCCGCACCGGCGAGGTGAAGGTCGAGCCGAGCGCCGTGGACGAAGGCGCGGAGAAGCGGCCGCCGCCCGCCCCGGCGGCGACGTCGAGGAAGGCCGAGCCGGCCGCGCTCGAGACGGTGGCGAGGTCGGGGAGGGCGTCGCCGGCGAGGTCGCCCGCGGCGACGCCGGCGGGGGCGCGCGGGAGGGCGACGGCGGGCGTCCCCGGCAGCCCCGGGCTCGTGCACTCGGGCACCACGTCCGCGACGATGCGGCCGCGGAAGGTGAAGGCGGTCGCGTCCGGCAGCTTGAAGCGCCACACCGCCGAGGCGCTGCTCCCGGCGAGCCCCTTCTTCGCGAGCGTCCCGTACGAGAAGAGCCCGCGCGCGCTCGAGACGCCCGACACCGCCGGCGCCGAGTTGCACGCCTCGCGGCCGGAAGGGACGAGCTGCAGGATCTCGGCGTGGGCGTTCCGCAGGCACGAGGAGACGTAGAACGAGCGGAGCCGGATCCGCCCCTCGAACGCGTCCACCGCGCCGCAGCCGCCGGCGACGGTCGCGGCCCCCTCGGTCACGAGCTCGACCGTGTCGTCCGGCCCGACGCCGGGGACGCCGTCCCGCACCACCGGGATGTCCTGCAGCGCCTGGCCGCTCGACGCGTCGAGCGAGGTGACGACGAGCGTCCCCGCGGCGACGTCCGCCTCGCCCGTGAAGGTCGCGACGACGCGGGTGGGCGCGCCCCCCGCGAGCTCGGCGGGGGGCGGCTCCGCGGGGACGCAGCCCGCGGCGAGCGCCGCGCTGACGACGACGGTCCGGAGCTGGCGCATGGGGGTCCTCTCGCGGGCGGGCGGCCGGCTGGCCCCCGCCTGGATGGAGACACCCTACCGGAGGGGCGGACCCTGCGTATCCTCCGACCGTGGGATGCAGCCGGGCTGTACCGCTCGCGCGGGACGCCGTGCCCGCACGGCGCAGGGGATCAGGCGACTCCCCAGCGCGCCTTGTGCTCGCCGAACAGCGAGCCCGTCTTGGCGAGCTCGCCGACGTGGATGCGCTCGGCCTGGCGCTCGAAGCGCCCCCGGCAGCGCTCGGAGCAGAAGAAGTACGTGCGCCGCTTGTACTCGAACGAGGCAGAGTCCCCCTCGATCACCGGCTTGCCGCAGATGGGGTCGATCGACACGCCGTCGTCCCGTACGCTCGCCATGGAGCCTCCCCGTGCCGTTCGCCTGCCGCCTCCCACTGCAACGGGAGGGCCACGCGCGGCGCCGCGCCCGCGGCGATGCGCGCGCCGGGGGGCCCGCGCCGCTGTCGGAATTGCAGCCCCGGGCCTGAAAAAAGCGGGGCACGCCGGGGCCGCGGGCGGCGGCCGGGGCCGCAGCCCGGGAGGGATCCCGAGCCTTGACGCCCAAGGTTTCCGAGTGTTAGCTGCCACTTCCCTCGGACCCGGAGGACCCCTTGCCCCGCTTCATCACGGACATCAAGCGCACCCATTCGTGCGGCGAGCTCACGAAGGGCGACATCGGCAAGGAGGTCGTCCTCTTCGGCTGGGTCAACAACCGGCGCGACCACGGCGGCGCCGTCTTCATCGACCTGCGCGACCGCGAGGGGGTCACGCAGGTGGTCTTCGAGGAGGACGTCCGCCCCGAGGTGCACGTCCTCGCCGGGCAGCTCCGGCTCGAGTACTGCGTCGGCCTGCGGGGGAAGGTGGTCTCCCGCGGCGGCAACGTGAACCCGAAGCTCAGGACGGGCGAGATCGAGATCCACGCCACCGAGCTCGAGATCTTCAACAAGTCCGAGCCGACGCCGTTCCAGATCGAGGACCGGCTGGACACCGCCGAGGACAAGCGGCTCGCCTACCGCTTCCTCGACCTGCGCCGGGCGCCCCTCCAGAAGACGCTCATGACGCGGGCGAAGGTGAACCACCTCACCCGCAACTACTTCACCGAGAAGGGCTTCCTCGAGCTCGAGACGCCGTTCATGGGCAAGTACACGCCCGGCGGCGCCCGCAACTTCCTCGTCCCGTCCCGGCTCAACCCGGGCAAGTTCTACGCGCTCGCCGAGAGCCCCCAGCTCTACAAGCAGCTCTACATGGTGGCGGGCTTCGACAAGTACTTCCAGATCGTCCGCTGCTTCCGCGACGAGGACCTGCGCCTCGACCGCCAGCCGGAGTTCACCCAGATCGACGTCGAGATGAGCTTCGTCGAGCAGGGCGACGTCTTCGACGTGATGGAGGGGCTCATCGTCGGGCTCTGGAAGGACATGCTGGGCGTCGAGATCCCGCGGCCGTTCCGGCGCATGCCGTTCGACGAGTCGATGGCGAAGTACGGCAACGACAAGCCCGACCTGCGCTTCGACATGCCCCACGTGGTGCTCACCGACCTCGTGAAGGCGCACGAGGGCGGCGGCGTGCCGCTCCTCGACGAGGCGGTGAAGGCGAAGGGGATCGTGAAGGCGCTGCGGGTGCCCGCGTCGGCCAGCTTCTCGCGCACCGAGATCGACAAGCTCGAGGAGTACGTGCGCGGCATGGGCGCGAAGGGGCTCGCCCGCGCGAAGGTCGGCGAGGCCGGCGAGTGGACCCAGTCGCCGTTCGCGAAGTCGATCACCCCCGAGCTGCGCAAGGCCATCAACGAGGCCGTCGGCGCCCAGCCGGGCGACCTGCTCCTGTTCCAGTTCGGCAAGGAGTCGGTGGTCCACACCGTGATGGCGAACCTCCGCGTCCACCTCGCGAAGCGGATGGGGCTCATCCCCGAGTACGGCTCGGGCGGGAAGTGGAACTTCCTCTGGGTCGTCGACCCGCCGCTCTTCGAGTACGACGAGGACGCCGGCCAGTGGGCGGCGGCGCACCACGCCTTCACGCGCCCGCGCGACCAGGACCTGCCCTTCCTCGAGAGCGACCCGGGCAAGGTCTACTGCTGGCGCTACGACCTCGTGCTGAACGGCTTCGAGATCGGTGGCGGGTCGATCCGCCTCCACGACCCCGAGGTGCAGGCCCGCGTCTTCAAGGCCATGGGGATCTCGGCGGAGGAGGCGAAGAGCAAGTTCGGCTTCCTCCTCGACGCCCTCAAGATGGGCGCGCCCCCGCACGGCGGCATCGCCCTCGGCATGGACCGGCTCGTGATGCTCCTCACCGGGGCCGAGTCGCTCCGCGACGTCGTCGCCTGGCCGAAGACGCAGAAGGGCACCGACCTCATGACCGGCGCCCCCGGCGACGTGGACGCGAAGCAGCTCCGCGAGCTGTACGTGAAGTCGACGTACGAGCCGGGGAAGTAGGCTCACCCGCCGAACGGCGGGGAGGCGTGCTTCAGCACGCGGACGATGGCCCCGCCCTCGACCTCGTACCGCACCCACCCGTCCACCGGCGGCGGCCGGTCGCAGTGCACGCGCTCGACGTCCGTCACGTAGCGGCCGCGCTCCGCGTACGAGCGGTCGAGCACCTCGACCCGGCCGCGCGGGCAGGCCTCGAGGAAGCGGGCGTGCGCGCCGCGGATCGCGTCGCGCCCGCGCAGGACGACCGCCGCCGTGTCACGGTCGATCACCTCCGCGTCCGGGGCGTACGCCCGCGCGGCCGCCTCGAGGTCGTGCGCGTTCAGCGCGGCGTCGCGCAGCTCCAGCACCTGGAAGGCGTAGTGGCGGCGGTCGCCCTTCCCCGGCGCGCGGGGCCCCGCGCCGTGCCGCCCGGAGCACGCCGCGAGCGCGGCGACCAGGGCGAGCGCCCCGGCGGCGCGGCGGCGTGACGTCGATCGACCCACGGTGCACGATGGTACAGGAGGCGCGCCCCGCGCGCCCGGTCCCGTCGCGCGAGGGCGCCGCCCGGGGCGCGGGAGGCCGGCCCTCAGGCGTGCTGCCCCGCCCCGCTCGAGACCCCGGTGCCGATCGGGCACGAGACGCCGGTCCCCGCGAGCCCGCAGTAGCCGCCCGGGTTCTTCGCGAGGTACTGCTGGTGGTACGCCTCCGCGTAGTGGAACGGCGGCGCCTCGCGGATCTCCGTCGTGGGCGCGCCGAAGCCGCGCGCGGCGAGGGCGCGCCCGTAGGCCTCGCGCGACGCCTCCGCGGCGCGGCGCTGGGCGTCCCCGTGCGCGTAGATCGCGGAGCGGTACTGCGTGCCGACGTCGTTCCCCTGGCGCATCCCCTGCGTCGGGTCGTGCGACTCCCAGAACGCGCGCAAGAGGTCCTCGTAGGCGATCCGGCGCGGGTCGAAGACGACGCGCACCACCTCGGCGTGGCCCGTCCGGCCGGTGCAGACCTCCTCGTAGGTGGGGTTCGGGGTGAGGCCGCCCTGGTAGCCGACGGCGGTGGTGTACACGCCGGGCAGCGTCCAGAAGGCCCGCTCCGCTCCCCAGAAGCAGCCGAGGGCGAAGTCCGCGACCTCGTGCCCCTCGGGGAAGGGCGGCACGATCCGGGCGCCGGAGACGAAGTGGCGCTCCGGGACGGGCCGGGGATGCGGCCGGCCGGGCAGCGCCTCGGCGGCGGTGGGGAGCGACAGCGGCTTGCGGGACATGCGCGGCACCTCCGCCGGTCGTCTAACGCGGCCCCGCCGCCCTCGCCGCCCTCGCCGCCGGGCCGCCGCCGGGCCGGGGCGGTTTTCCGCGAGTCGCAGGCCGGACCGCGATACGCTCCGGCGGGTGAGCTACGACGTCATCATCCTCGGCGGCGGCGTGAACGGGACGGGCGTCGCGCGCGACTGCGCGATGCGCGGCCTGAAGGTGCTCCTGCTCGAGAAGGCGGACTTCGGCGTCGGGGCCTCCGGCAACAGCTCGGGGATGATCCACGGCGGCATCCGCTACATGCTCACCGACCGCAAGGTGACGGAGCTCGCCTGCCGGGACTCCGGCTACATCCAGCGGATCGCGCCGCACCTGCTCTTCCGGATCCCCTTCCTCATGCCGTTCGCCTCGTCGCGCGAGGGGACGACGCTGCTCGACCGCGCGACCTGGTACGGCACCGAGGTCTACGTCGGCACCTACGACCTCTACCAGCCGCTCAAGCGCGGGAAGCCCTCGGCCCGCCTCACCGCCGAGGAGCTCTACCGGCTCGAGCCCGGGCTGCGCCCCGGGCTCGCCGGGGCGGTCACCCTCGACGAGTGGGGGATCGACGCCTTCCGGCTCTGCGCGCTCAACGCCCTCGACGCCCGGGCCCGCGGCGCCGACGTCCGCACCTGGACCGAGGCGCGCGAGATCCTCTGCGAGGGCGGCCGCGTCCGGGGCGTCCGCCTGCGCGACGTCCTCACCGGCGAGGAGTCGGACGCGCTGGCGCCCGTGGTCTTCAACGCCGCCGGCGCGTGGTCGCCCGCCCTGGCGCGCCGCAGCGGCGTCATCGTCCCCATGCGGCCCGGCAAGGGCGTCCACCTCACGCTCGACCGGCGGCTCTCGAACTACGGCGTCATCTGCGCGGCGGTGGACGGCCGGCAGATGTTCGTCATGCCCCACGAGAACGAGTCGATCGTGGGCACGACCGACGACGACACCTACGGCGACCCGGACGACCTCGAGGCGACCCACGACGAGGTGGAGTACCTGCTCGAGGGGGCCGCCTCCTTCGTGCCGGACGTGCGCCGGGCCCGCATCACGCGCGCGTGGTGCGGGCTGCGGACCACCCTCTACGCCTGGGGCCCGAACGAGGACGCGCTCTCCCGCGAGCACCAGCTCCACGACGGCGCGCCCCACGGCGCCGCCGGGCTCCTCTCCTTCGTGGGCGGGAAGCTCGCCTCCTACCGCGCCCAGTCCGAGGAGGCGACCGACCGGATCCTCGCGCTCCTCGGCCGGCCGAAGGTCCCGTGCCGCACGCACGAGGAGCCGCTGCCCGGCGGCGACGAGGTGCCCGATCCCGTTGCGCTCGCCCGCGAGTTCCCGGTGGCGGCGCCGGTGGCGGCGCGGCTCGTCTACCGCCACGGCAGCCGGGCCCGGGACGTCCTGCGGCTCGTGAAGGACGACCCGCGCCTCGGCCTCGTCCTCTGCCGCGACGAGGCGATCCTCGCCGCCGAGGTCGTCCACTGCGCCCGCCACGAGCAGGTGCGTCGCCTGCAGGACCTCCGCCGGCGCTGCCGCCTCGCCCTGGGCGGCTGCGGCGGGGTGGACTGCGCGCGCGTCGCGGCGCAGCTCGCCGGCCGGGAGCTCGGCTGGGACGCCGGGCGGATCCGGGCGGAGCTGGCCGACCTGCTCGACCTGGGCTGGCGCGAGCGCCGCGCCATCGCGGACGGCGCGCAGCTCGCGCAGGAGGAGCTCGTCCGCGGCGCGACCGGGCCTCTCGAGGTGGCGTGGTGAGCGCGGCGCTCGAAGCCGACGTCCTCGTCGTGGGCGGCGGCATGGCCGGGGCCCTCGCCGCGCTCGCCGCGCGCCGGCACGGCGCGGGGGTCGCGCTCGTGGCGCGCTCGCCGGGCGCGACGGCGCTCTCGTCGGGGGCGATCTCGGTCGCGCCCGACCTCGCCGGCGTGCCCGGGGCGCCCCTGGCCTCGCGCCGCCCGACGCTCGAGGCGGCGGCCCGCCTCGCCGCGGCGCGGCCCGACCACCCCTACGCCGTGGTCGGCACCGCCGCGCTCGGCGAGGCGCTCGCGTTCGCGGCGCGCGTGCTCGCCCCGCTGCTCTCGGCGCCCCTCGAGCGCCGCCGCTTCCACGCGACCGCCTTCGGGACCGCCGTCGGCGCGGCGCTCTGCCAGCGCTCCATGGAGGCGGGCGACCTCCTCGCCGTGGAGGGGCTCCTCGCCGTGGCCGGCTTCCGCGGCCACCTCGCCTTCGACGCCGCCCTCGTGGCGGCGGGGCTCGCCCGCTACGCGGCGCGGGGCGGTCCGGCCGTGCGCGCCGTCGAGCTCGACCTGCCCGGCCTCGTCGAGCCGGCCGCGCGCCCGCACGAGCTCGCCCGCGCGCTCGAGGCGCCGGGCGCTGCCGAGGCGCTCGGCGAGGCGCTGCGCGCGGCGCTGCCGGCCGGCGCCTCGGCGGCGCTCCTGCCGCCGGTGCTCGGCCTCGACCCGGCGGCCCGCGTCGTCGAGCGGATCGCCGCCGCGGCGGGGGTGCCCGTCGCGGAGACGCTCTCCGACGTGCCGAGCGTGCCCGGCCTCCGCCTGCAGCGCGCCCTCGACGCGCGGCTCGCCGAGGCGGGCGTCGAGGTCGTGCGCGGGGCGCTCGCCGGCGCGCGCGGGCCGGGCTCCCCGGTCGAGGCCGGCGGCCGCGCGATCCGCGCCGGGACGTGGATCCTCGCGACCGGCCGCTTCGTCGGGGGCGGCGTCGCGCGCCGGGGCGTCCTCGTCGAGCCGGCGCTCGGGCTCCCGGTGCAGGCCGCGGAGGGGCGCGAGGCCGGCGTCCACCTCTCGAGCCGGCCCGCCGCCTCGCTCACCGTGCGGGACCGGCGCGCGCCCCAGCCCCTCCTCTCGGCGGGCCTGCGCGTCGACGCGTCGCTCCGCCCCCTCGACGAGCGCGGGCGGCCGGTCCACCCGCGCCTCTTCGCGGCCGGCGCCGTGATCGGCGGCCACGAGCAGGCGACGGACGGCACCGGCCTCGGCGTCGCGATCCTCACCGGGGTGCTCGCGGGCCGCGCGGCCGCCGGGGGAGGGGGACGCTGATGCCCTCCCTCCGCGCCCTCGCGTACCTCGGCTGGCGCGCCCTCGTGGCGCACCCGCTGAAGCGACTCTTCCGGCGCCGCGGCACCGGCCTCGAGCGCTTCTCCGCGGCCTACGTCTCGGAGGGGCTCGTCCCCACCTCCGCGGAGGACCGCGCCGTCGGCGAGGCCGCCGCGGGCTGCATCGCGTGCGGCCTGTGCGAGACGGGCTGCGACCTCTCCCGCGCGTCGCCCCCGCTGCGGGCGCTCGGCCTCCACGCGGCGTTCCGGCTCTACTCGCGCAACGGCGCCCAGCTGCCGCTCGCGGCGGAGGCCCTCGCGGCGTGCGCGGGGTGCGGCGGGTGCGACGCGCTGTGCCCGACCGGGGTGCCCATCGCGCGCATCGTGCGGCACCTCCGGGAGCGCGCCGCCTCCTCCCCCGGTCCCGGCGCGCCGCGCGCGTTATCCTCCCGCCCGTGAAGCCGTTCCTCATCGTCAACCCGCGCAGCGCCGCGGGGCGCACCGGCCGCCAGTTCGACCGCATCGCCCGCGCGGTGCGGGCGGCGGTCGGCGACTTCGAGTGCGCCTTCACGCAGTCGCGGGGCGACGGCGCGCGGCTCGCGCGCGAGGCGGTCGCCGCGGGGGGCAAGCTCGTCGTGGCCGTCGGCGGCGACGGCACCGCGAGCGAGGTCGTGGACGGGCTCACCGCGTTCGGCACGCCCCGCGATCCCGACGCGCTCTTCGGCTTCGTCCCCCGCGGGACCGGCGGGGACCTGCGCCGCACCCTCGGCCTGCCCCAGGACCTCGAGGCCGCCGCGCGCGTGCTCGCCAGCCGGAACGCCCTGGTGTGCGACCTCGGGCGCATCGAGTACACGAGCCACGACGGCGCGCCGGCGGTGCGCCACTTCGCGAACGTCGCCGGCTTCGGGGTCGCGGGCGTCGTCGTGGACCACGTGAACCGCGGGCCGAGGCTCCCGAGCGGAAAGCTCTCGTTCATGCTCGCGTCGGCGCGGGCCCTCCTGCGCTGGACGGACCGGCGCGTGCGCTGGCGCGCGGACGGTGGACCCTGGGTCGAGGAGGCGATCACGTCCCTCTCGGTCTGCAACGGCCGCTACTTCGGGGGCGGCATGCAGGTGGCGCCCGGGGCGCGCATCGACGACGGCCTCTTCGACGTCGTGGTCTGGTCGGGGCTCGGCCTCGCCGACTTCGTCACGAAGAAGCGGATGCTCTACGACGGCACCCACGTGACGCTCCCGAACACCCGGGTCCTGCGCGCGAGGACCGTAGACGCGGAGCCCCTCGACGAGCGGCCGGTGCTGCTCGACGTGGACGGCGAGCAGCCCGGGCGGCTGCCCGCGCGCATCTCCATCCTGCCAGGGGCGCTCAAGGTCCGCGTCGGGTGAGATCGAGCCGCGCGTGTCGCGCGCGGCGCGGGGATGCATACAATCACGCCATGACGCTCCCGCTCGCCTCCCTGCTCGTGTCCCTCGCCGTGACGGCCCCGGCGGGGAAGGGCACCGGCGCCGTGATCCGGCAGGACGATCCCGGCCCGGACCGGCCCCCCATGACGCTCGCGACCGCCGAGGACCTCGCCGCGCTGTGCCGCGCGCTCACGCCCGTCGAGCGGGTCCGCCCCGCCGGCGACGCCCTGGAGCGCGGCGAGGCCGCGGCGCGCCACGCCGCCGCGCGGGAGGAGGCGATCCGCGCGCGGTACGAGGCGCGGGTGCCCGCGTCGAAGCTCGCCTTCGCGCCCTACGACGGGCCGGAGCGCCGCCTCTCGCTCGAGGAGCCGGTGCAGCTCCCCGTCGCGGACGGGACCGCCACGCTCTGGCCGACGGAGGAGCGCGGCCTCGCGGTCGTGGCGGAGCCCGCGGCGGTGCGGCGCGTGCTCGCCGCGAGGGGGCGCGGGACCCTCGCGCTCGCGCTCGTCTTCGACCTGCCCGACGACGCGGCCTGCGGGACCGGCGCGCGCGGCAAGCGCTTCACCGTGCCCGTCGAGCCGGTCGCGTGGCGGTGGCTCGACGGCGACGCGCCGCTCGCGGCCGGCGGCGCCGCGGCCGACCGGCCGGCCGTCACCGCCGCGCAGGGCGCGCGGCCGACGGTGCAGGTCGGGGAGCCGATCGCGGGCCCCCCGGAGGCGCGGAAGGCGGTGCTCGCGCACGGCGGCGAGCTGGAGGCCTGCTACGCGGAGGCGCTGAAGCGCGACCCCTCGCTCGACGGCGTCCTCGTCGCCGACTTCGGCGGCGCGCGGGCCGCCATCGCCGGCGACTCGGTGGGCGACGCCGCGCTCGCCGTCTGCGTGCAGAAGGTGGTGGCGCCGCTCGCGCCCGCGCAGGGCGGGAAGGCGGCGGTGCCGATCCGCTTCGAGCTCGCGTCGCCCGAGGCTCCGGCCTCGCGCTGAGGCGGCGCGTCGGCCCCGCTCGTCCCCCGGCGCGCCGCAGGGCGGCCGGGTGAGCGGTTCTCGCACCTCGTCCCGCCCGCCCCGTTGCGCTCGCGTTCGCACCGAGAGGAGAATGGCCGGCGGACGCCGTCCGGCGCCCGACGGGAGCGCCCGCGCGGCGGGCGGGGCAGGGGACACCGATGACCGAACCCGAGGGCGGCGCGCCCCCCGGGCCGAGCGAGGGGGGCGATCCCGCGGCGGGTGCCGAGTCGCGGCTCGCGCTCTGGGTGCCGCTCGGCTACGCCGCCGTCTCGGGCGCCTGGATCGCCCTGTCCGACGCGTTCGTCGCGGCCATCGCGCCGTCGGTCGACGTGCAGGCCAGCTGGTCCATGGCGAAGGGCCTCGGGTTCGTCGCCCTGACGACCCTCGCGCTCCACGCCGGCCTGCGGTGGACCGTGGCCCGCGACCGCCGCACCCGCGAGCGGCTCCACCGCGCCGGCGAGGCGCTGCGCCGCTACCAGGTGCTCGCGGAGCACGCGAACGAGGTGATCCTGTTCGTCCGGCCGGCGGACGGCCGGATCCTGGAGGCGAACGCCGCCGCCAGCGCCGCCTACGGCTACACGCGCGAGGAGCTGCGCGGGCTCACGGCGTACGACCTGCGGGCGCCGGGCTCGGAGGGGCTCCTCGCCTCGCAGATGGCCGCCGCCGACGGGGGCGGGATCCGCTTCGAGACCATCCACCGCAGGAAGGACGGCGGCACCTTCCCGGTCGAGGTGTGCTCGGACGGGGCGACGCTCGACGGCGCGCGGGTGATCGTCAGCGTCGTGCGCGACGTCACCCGGCGCAAGGTCGCGGACGAGGCCCTGCGCGAGAGCGAGGAGCGGCTCGCGCTCGCGGTGGAGGCGGCGGGCCTGGGGACCTTCCACGCGGTGCCGTGGGGTCCGCTGGAGCTCTCGCCGCGGGGGCGGGAGATTCTACGGGCTCGCCGAGGGCGAACGGCTCTCCGACTTCGAGGCCTTCCTGCGCCTCGTCCACCCCGACGACCGCGAGCAGGTGCGCGCGGACTGCGCGCGCTGGCTCGACGAGCGCGGCGACGGCCGGTACCACGGCGAGTACCGGTGCCTACGCCCGGACGGGAGCGTCCGCTGGGTCTCGGCGCACGGGATCGCCCGCTTCGTCGAGGTGGACGGCGTCCGCAGGCCGGTGCGGCTGGTCGGCACCGCCATCGACGTCACCGAGCGGAAGGCCGTCCAGGCGCAGCTCATGCAGGCGGACCGGCTCGCCTCGATCGGCATGCTCGCGGCGGGCGCCGCGCACGAGATCAACAACCCGCTCGCCTACCTCGTGGCCGCCCTGGACTTCCTCGCGAAGCGGCTGCCTGAGCTCGCGCCCGCCGGGGATCCCGCGAGGGAAGAGGCGCTGCATGCGCTCGCGGAGGCGCGTGACGGCGCGGCGCGGGTGCGGCACGTGGTGCGCGACCTCGGGACGTTCTCCTCGATGCGCGAGGAGCGCCGCGGCCCCATCGAGCTGCGCCCCGTGGTCGAGTCGGCGCTCAACGTCGCCGCGAGCGAGCTCAGGAGCCGCGCCCGCGTCGCGCGGGCCTACGGGCGCTCTCCGCCCGTCGCGGCGAACGAGGCGCGGCTCGGGCAGGTGGTGCTGAACCTGCTCATCAACGCGGCGCAGGCGATCCCGGAGGGCCACCCGGACGAGCACGAGGTCCGCGTGTCGACGGGCGCCGACGCGCGCGGGCGCGCCGTGATCGAGGTGTCCGACACCGGGTGCGGCTTGCCCGACGGCCCCGTGGAGCGGCTCTTCGACCCGTTCTTCACCACGAAGCCGAAGGGCGTCGGGACGGGCCTCGGGCTCGCGATCTGCCGCAGCATCGTCGTCGCGCTCGGGGGCGAGATCGTCGCCGAGCGGCGCGCGGGACCCGGGACGACGTTCCGCGTGGCGCTCCCGGCGGCGAACTCGACGCCGGCGGCGGAGGAGCCGCCCGGACAGGCGCGCGAGGCGCCGGGCCGGCGGGGGAGGATCCTCGTCGTGGACGACGAGCCGATCGTGGGGACCGCCATCCAGCGGCTGCTCGCGGGCGAGCACGACGTCGTGGTGCTGACGCGCGCGGCGGACGCGCGCGACTCGATCGCGCGGGGCGAGCGGTTCGACGCGATCCTGTGCGACCTCATGATGCCGCAGATGACGGGCATGGACCTGCACGCGACGCTCGAGCGGCTCGCGCCCGACCAGGCGCGCCGCATGGTCGTGCTGACGGGCGGGGCGTTCACGCAGTGCGGCCGCGACTTCCTCGGCAGGGTCTCGCTGCCCCGCGTAGAGAAGCCCTTCGACGCGGACGGGCTCAAGGCGCTCGTCCGGACGCTCGTGTCCTAAACGACCGTGCGCGATTCGGGATGGCTTCGCTTTCCCGAACCGCGACGGCCGTTTCGCCAGGATCGTACGGCGGTTCCACCTCTCCCCCACGCTGTCGCGCGGGGCCGCCCAACCCTTCCGGACCGGGATCGCCCGTCTCAGGCCGGTCCACGCGAGGCGTGGGCGGGGTCCCGCAGGGCGCGGCTCCTCGGAGGCCGCCGAAGGGCGGCGACGCTCCCGCAGGCCGGTTAGGGGATCGCCGCGAGGCTCCCACGCCCGGCGCTCCAACGTCAGGCCGCTCGTCACGCGCCCGAGTCCCCGCCTGCGTACGCATGCTGAACGGCTTGAACGTGTCGCCCCCGCCGCGAGGGGCCGCTGCCTGGCGCTTCGCGAGCGCGCCGGCGGCGACGCTGCTCGTCGCCCTCGCCCAGCTCGGACTCTTTCCCGACCCCGGCGTGGCGCCGTTCGTCTTCCTCTACGTCGGCCCGATCCTCGCCGCGTGGGTGGGTGGCCGGTTGCCCGGGCTGCTCGCCGTCGCGCTCTCGGCGGCCGTGGGGAACTACGTCTTCCTCGGCGACGGCGGCTGGGCGACCGCCCGCCCTCAACTCACCGCGACGGCCTTGTTCGTCGTGGGGGGATCGATGGGCGCGCTCCTCTGCGCCTTCTTTCGCGAGTCCGTCTTCCGCGCCGAACGGACCGCCAGGGTGCTCCGGGCGCGTCACGAGGCGGCCCGCCGCGCCCAGGAGCGGCAGCGCGAATCCGAGCGGCGGTACCGCACGCTGTTCGAGTCGATCGACGAGGGCTTCTGCATCGTGGAGGTGCTCTTCGACGCCGCGGGGAAGCCGGTCGACTATCGGTTCCTCGAGACGAACCCGGCGTTCGACCGGCAGACCGGGCTCGCCGGCGCGAAGGGCAAGACGATGCGCGAGCTCGCCCCGAAGCACGAGGAGCACTGGTTCGAGGCGTACGGGAGGATTGCGCTCACCGGGCAGCCGGCCCGTTTCCAGAACGTGGCCGAGCAGCTGCACCGCTGGTACGACGTCTACGCCTTTCCTTTCGGGAGGCCGGAAGGCCGGCAGGTCGCGATCCTGTTCAACGACATCACCAGGGCGCGGCAGTCGGAGGCGGCGCTGCGGGCCGCGAACCTCCAGCTCGCCGAGGCCGACCGCAGCAAGGACGAGTTCCTCGCCGTCCTCTCCCACGAGCTGCGCAACCCGCTCGCCCCCATCAAGAACAGCCTCTACGTGCTGGAGCGGGCGGCGCCGGGCGACGCGCAAGCGCGCCGTGCCCAGGAGATCATCGGCCGCCAGGTCGCGCACATGACCCGGCTCGTCTCGGATCTCCTCGACGTCAGCCGCATCACCCGGGGGAAGTTCGAGCTGCGGCGCGAGCGCGTCGACCTGCGCGAGGTGGTCGGTCGGACCCTCGAGGATCACGGCTCCATCTTCCTCGCGCGCGTGATCGCGGTCCGCGCCGAGCGACCCCCGCGTCCGGTGTGGGTGAACGGTGACGTCGCCCGGCTGGGCCAGGCGCTCGGCAACCTCCTGCACAACGCCGCCAAGTTCACGGACGAGGGCGGCTCGGTGTCGGTGACGCTCCGGCAGGAGGGGGACACCGCGGTCCTGAGCGTGCGAGACACCGGAGTCGGGATCGCGCCGGACCTGCTCGGCCGCATCTTCCTGCCGTTCACCCAGGCGGACCGGACGCTGGACCGGAGCGCCGGTGGGCTGGGGCTCGGGCTCGCCCTCGTGAAGTCCCTGGTCGACCTGCACGGGGGCGAGGTCTCGGCGCACAGCGAGGGGATTGGGGCGGGGGCCGAGTTCACGCTGAGGCTGCCCGCCGACGCGAGCCCGGTGCCCTCGCGCGCGCCCCAGGAGCCTGCGGGGCCGTCCGAGCGCGCGCGGCGCGTGCTCGTCATCGAGGACAACGCGGACGCCGCCGAGAGCCTCAAGCAGGCGCTCGAGCTCGCCGCGCACGAGGTGGCGATCGCGCTCGACGGCGTCCGTGGCCTCGAGATGGCGCGCGCGTTCCGGCCGGAGGTGGTGCTCTGCGACATCGGCCTCCCCGGGATGGACGGCTACGCCGTCGCCCGCGCGTTCCGGTCGGACGGCGCGCTGCGCGACATCATGCTCGTCGCGCTCTCCGGGTACGCGCTGCCGCAAGACGTCGAGAGGGCGAGGGCCGCGGGATTCGACCGGCACCTCGCGAAGCCGGCGGATCTCGCTGCGCTCGAGCAGATCCTGGCGCAGCTTCCGGCACGGGCGGAGTAGGGGGGGCGACCGCGCCGCCACGGTCGCGCCGCCGCGCGTCGAGGAGCCCTTCGACGCGGGCGGGCCGAGGCGATCGCACGGACGCTCCCTTCCTGACGCACCGCGTCCGCTCGTCCGGCCGCGTCCCGGGCGGGCGTGCCCCGCGCGGAGCCCCTGCCCGGTGACTGGCTGGTGACACCGCGGGCGCAGATCCATCGGATGCGCGCCCTCCTCGTGCAAGCGGCGACGCCGCCGACCTACTGGGGCTACCAGCACAGCCTCCCCTTCATCCGGAGCCGGGCCACGCTCCCGCCGCTCGGGCTCGCGACGCTGGCCGCGCACCTGCCGGCGCGGTGGGAGCTTCGCGTCCGCGATCTCCACCTCGCGCCGCTCCGCGACGAGGACCTGCGCTGGGCGGACGCGGTGCTCGTCTCGGGGATGCTCGTGCAGGTCCGGTCCATCCGCGAGGCGCTCGCCGCCGCGCAGCGGATCGGCGTGCCGAGCGTGCTCGGGGGCCCCGCCGCCACCACGAGCGCCGGCGCGTTCCCCGAGGCGACCTTCCTCTTCCAGGGCGAGGCGGAGGGGCGGCTCGACCTCCTCGTCGAGGCGCTCGAGGGGCGCGCCCTCGCGCCGCCGCGCATCCTGTCGCCGGCGGGGGACGCGCGGCCCGATCTCGCGCAGGCGCGCGTCCCGCGCTTCGACCTGCTCGAGCTCGACGCCTACTCGACCTACGCGATCCAGGTCTCCCGGGGCTGCCCGTTCAGCTGCGAGTTCTGCGACATCGTGGAGGTGTTCGGGCGGGTGCCGCGGGTGAAGTCGCCCGCGCAGGTCGTCGCGGAGCTGGAGGCGCTGCACGGGCTCGGCGCGCGCGGGGCGCTCTTCCTCGTCGACGACAACTTCATCGGGAACCGTCGCCTGGCGGCCGGGATCCTCGCGGAGATCGCCCGCTGGCAGCGCGAGCACGGGCGGCCGTTCGACTGCATGACCGAGGCGAGCCTCGACCTCGCGGGCGAGCCCGCGCTCCTCGCGGCCATGGCGGAGGCGGGGTTCAGCGCGGTGTTCGTGGGGATCGAGACGCCGAACCCGGCCGCGCTGAAGGAGACGGGGAAGAAGCAGAACCTGCGCATGGAGGTGGGCGAGGCGGTGCGGAGGATCGCCGCCGCCGGGCTCGAGGTGTTCGGCGGGTTCATCGTGGGCTTCGACGCCGACGACGCGGGCATCTTCGATCGGCAGCTCGAGCTCATCTCCTCGCTCCCCGTCGCCCGCGCCATGGTCGGGACGCTCGGCGCCCTCCCCGGCACCGCGCTCTGGCGGCGGCTCGAGCGCGAGGGGCGGCTCCGCTCGGTCGCGAACGGCGACCAGTTCGATCGGCCGAACTTCGAGCCCGCCATGGGCGAGCGGACCCTCGTCGAGGGGTACCGCCGCCTCGTCGCGGCGCTCTACACCGACGAGGCCTACTACGCGCGCTGCCGGCTCGCGCTCGAGGCGCCCCTGCCGGCCCGCGCGGCCCTCCGGCGCGGCTCCTGGGCGGCGCTCTCCCGCGCGGTGTGGCGGATTGGCGTCCTCGGCCGCCGGCGCCGCCACTTCTGGCGCCTGCTCGCGAAGGGGATCCGCGGAGGCCTCCCCGGCCTCTCGCGGGCGGTCACGTTCGCGATCCTGGGGGAGCACCTCGTCCGCTACACGGAGGAGGAGGTGCTGCCGAGGCTCGACCGCGCCCTCGCCGAGATCGGGGCGGCGGCGCAGCGCTCGGCGGCGCCGGCGGCGACGGCGGCGGCGGCGGGGGCGGGCGGGGCGCGGGTGGCGGCGGCGCCGGCCTGAGGGGCGCCGCGCGGCCCGCGCCGGGGCGCGGCGTGCATCGCCGAGCCGGCCCGTCCACACCGATCGTGACGCGGACGCGGCCCGCCGCGTATGCTCGGCGCCATGGACCGGATCCCCGACACCTCCGCCGCCGAGGCGCTCGCCGCGGCCCTCTTCGAGCAGGGTTTCACCTGCGGCCAGGCGGTGCTCGCCGCCCACGCGGCGCGCCTCGGCCTCGAGCGCGACGCCGCGCTCCGCGCCGCGTGCGCCTTCGGGGGCGGCGTCGCCCGCACCGGCGGCACCTGCGGCGCGGTGAACGGCGCCCTCGTCGCCATCGGGCTCGCCCACGGCCGCACCCGCGTGGAGGACCTCGCGGCGCGCGAGAAGACGTACGAGGCCACGCGCGCCTTCCTCGACCGCTTCCGCGCGGAGCACGGCGCGCTCGCCTGCCGCGACCTGCTCGGCGTGGACATCGGCACGCCCGAGGGGCAGCAGGCGGCCCAGGACGCCGGGCTCTTCCGCACCCGCTGCCCGGGGTTCGTCCGCGGCGCGGCCCGGCTCGTGGGGACGCTGACCTGAGGGTCGCGCCGGCCGCCTAGGGGCAGCGCCAGTACGCCGTCGCCACGAGCGTCCGCTTCTCCTTCGGCTCCGCGCGGCGCTTGAGCTCGGCGATGGCGCGGTCCTTCTCGGCGTAGCGCTGGGCCTCGGTCGCGCGCAGGTCCTCGAGCTTGCGCCGGTACTCGCGCTCGGCGCGCTCGAGCAGGGCGCGGCGGTCGCGCAGCGGGAGGCCGTCGTCGTGCAGCGCGCCGCGGGCCTTGCCCCAGGCGGCGCGCGCCTCCTCCACCGCCTTGCGCGGGGCGGCGAGGCCGTCCTCGACGGAGCGGTCCCACCGCTCGCGCGAGGCGTCGAACGCGGCCTGGCTGCGCTCCTGCACGTCGGCGAGGAGCCGGGCGTGGAGCGCGGCGAGGGCCTCCTCCTGCGCAGCGCCGATGGAGGCGGTCGCGCCCCGCGGCCCGGCCTTGGCCTCCTGCGCCGGCAGCGCCGCGAACGCCTCGGCGTCCTCCTGCGCCAGCGCGTGGAAGCCCTCCCCGTCGAACCACAGGACGAGGTGGACGACCTTCTCCTCGGAGACGAGGGTGTCGAAGGAGAACTTGTAGGCGAACCACCAGCCCTCGCGCCCCGCGATCTTCCCGAGCGAGGCGGGGAGGTGGCGCGAGGGGACCTCGAGGAACGAGACGGCGTCCTGCGCGCGGGCGCGGACCTTCTCGGCGGCGGCGCGCACGAGCTTGCCGCGCCCCTTGCGCGCCTGCGCCGGCCCGGCGTCCGCCTCGGGCTCCTCGTCGAACACCGCCGCGACGAGGGCGTCCTCCTCGGCCTCGCGCCGCGCCACCGCCTCCTTCGCCTTCTGCTCGGCGAGGCGGAGCTTGGAGCGGACCTCGCCGTCGAAGCGCTCGAAGAGGAGCGTGCGGGCCGCGGCGAGGCGCGCGGTGATGCGCCCGTCGAGGTCGGCCCGGAGCCGCCCGAAGGCCTGGTCGATCTCCTCGCTCGAGCGGCAGGACTGGTAGATGTCGAGGACCCGCTTCTCGAAGTCGATCCCGCTCCCCAGCGCGCCGAGCACCTCGTCCGACGAGCCGAAGACGCCGTCGAAGAGCGCGAGCTTCTGGGCGAGCAGGTCGTAGAGCCGCGCGTCCGCCGCGTTGGCGCGGTTGAGGAAGTTGAGGACGAGGACGTCGCGCTGCTGGCCGTAGCGGTGGCAGCGGCCGATGCGCTGCTCGACGCGCTGCGGGTTCCACGGGAGATCGTAGTTCACGACGAGGTTGCAGAACTGGAGGTTCAGCCCCTCCGCCCCGGCCTCGGTCATGAGCAGGATCTGCGTGCGGTCGCGGAACGCCTCGACGAGCCCCTGCCGCTTGTCGGTCCCGGAGACGTCGCCGGAGAGGCAGGTGACCGAGTAGCCCTTCGACTCGAGCAGCTTCGCGAGGTGGTCCTGCGTGCGGCGGAACTCGGTGAAGACCACCGCCTTCTCCGGCCAGCCGCACGCCTTCGCCACGGTGAAGCAGCGGTCGAGGCCGCGCACGAGCGCCTCGGCCTTCGCGTTCGACTTGATGGTCCGGGCGAGCCGGGCGCAGGCGCGCAGCTCGGTCAGCTCCGAGCGCATCGCCCGCACCGCCGCCGGGCCCTTCGCCCGCCCCGCGGCGGGGCCGTCGTCGAAGAGCTCCTCGGCCTCCTCGGAGAAGCCGTCCGCGTCGAGGAGGAGGTCGGCCTGCGCGGCGCACTCCGCGCCGGCGAGCTTCCCCTCGAGGGAGTCGGCCAGCCGGTCGAGCGTGGCGGCGAGGGCGAAGGACGACGACGCGAGGATCTTGCGGTAGACGAGCACGAACAGCGCGCGCCGGGCCTGCGGGATGGCCTGCGCGTCCTCGCGGCGGAGGTACTCGGAGACGCGGTCGTACAGCCCCTGCTCCTCGGGCGTCGGCGCGAAGTCCTCGACGATCGAGCGGCGCGCCGTGAACTTCACGTACTCCTTCACCTGCCGGCGCAGGGTCCGGACCACGACCGGGGCGAGGCGCGCCTTGAGGTCGGCGGCCCGGTCCTCGTCGAGCTCGCCCGTCGCGTACTGGAGCCGGAAGGCCTCCTCGTTCCCGAGGAGCGCGTCGTCGATGAAGGCCGCGAGGCCGAGCAGCTCCATGAGGTCGTTCTGGAGGGGCGTCGCGGTGAGGAGGAGCTTCGGGCACTTCCGGAGCGCCTTGCGCAGCGCCTGCCCGGTGCGGTGATCGCGGCGGTAGGCGTTCCGCAGGCGGTGCGCCTCGTCGATGACGGCGACGTCCCAGGGGACCCGCTCGACCTCGGCGGCCCGCATCGCCGCGAAGGGGTGCGAGCAGATCACGATGCCGCCGGTGTCGAAGGGGTTCGTCTTGAGCCCGTGCCGCTCCGCGGCGCGGACGCTGTCGCCGTCCACGACGTCCGCGTCGAGGCCGAACTTCGAGGAGAGCTCGTCGCGCCACTGGGCCCGGAGCGAGGCGGGCACGAGGATGACGGCGCGCCCCTTGCCCTCGGCGGCGAGCTGGGCGAGCACGAGCCCCGCCTCCACCGTCTTGCCGAGCCCGACCTCGTCGGCGAGCACGGCGCCGCCGGTGGACAGCGACGCGAGCGCGAAGGCCGCCGCCTCGATCTGGTGCGGGTTCAGGTCGACGGCCGAGTGGGCGAGGGCCGGCGCGAGCCGCGACGCGCCGCCGCCGCCGCGCGCGGTGAGCGCCTCGGCGGCCACCCGCTGGTGGAACGGCGTCAGCCTGGGGCGATCCGCCCGCGCGTGCGACACGATCCTCGACACCCCGCCCATCCCGCCGCCTCCCGCCAACCTCGGGGCGCCCCGCGCCCGCCCGACCCCGGGCCGCCGGAAACGCGCCCGGCGGCAGGTATCCCTCGATACCGAAGGAGCACTGTACCAGCATCTCGATCCCACGGGCAGTGTCGGGGTACCTTAGGGTCGGAAACCCCCGCGCCCGCGCGCGGGGGCGCTCGGAGGACGCGCTTGAAGTTCGCCTGCGACAAGTGTGGAAAGCGCTTCTCGAGCACCGACGAGCCGGTGCCGGGCCGCGTCTACCGCATCAAGTGCAAGTGCGGGAATCCGATCACCGTCACGGCGCCCGGCCTCGCGCCGCCGGCGCCGCGGCCGCGCAGGGGCACGGCGAGCCCGCCCGCCCAGCCGGCGCGCAGCGCGACGCCGGCCGGCGACGCCGCCGCGCCCGTGGAGGCCGCCGCCTCCCGCACGCCCGCCGCGGTGCGCCGGCCCGCGCCGCCGCGCGCGCCCGCTCCCGAGCTGCACCCGCAGGCGACGCCGATCTCGTCCTTCGATCCGACCGCGGACCCCTTCGCCGCCCCCGCGGCGTTCGATCCGTTCGCGGTGCCCACGCCCACGACGCAGCCCTTCGCGGTCGCCACGCAGCCGACGCAGCCCTTCGCGGCGGCCACGCCGACGACGCATCCGTTCGGGGCGCCCGCGCCGTGGGCGGAGTCGCTCGGGGCGCCGACGCCCACGGCGGATCCCTTCGCGCCGGTGGCCGGGCCGGATCCGTTCGCTCCCCGGCCGCCCGCGGCGGATCCCTTCTCCGGCCCGGCCTACGCCCCGCCGGCTCCCGTCGACCCCGCGCCGTGGCCGCTGCCGCCCGCGCGCTCGGGCCTGGACCTGGAGGGGCCGGCGCGCGCGCCGGCGCCCGGGCCGGTCCCGCTCGATCCCTTCCTGCCGCCGCCGGCGTCCGCCGGGCTGTCGGCCGACGATCTGTTCGGGACCGCCGCGCCGGCGCCGCCCCCCGCCCCGCGCCAATCCTCGTTCCCGCGGCGCCCGTGCGGACCCAGCCCGCGATGGCCGCGAAGCCGGAGAGCTCGATCGAGCTCTCGGTCCCGGAGCACTTCCCGATCCCGCCGCGGCGGCGCGCCCTGCAGCTCGCCGCCGTCGCGGGCATCGTGCTCGGCGTCGCGGGAGCGGCCGGCGCGTACGTCCTCCTGGGGCGCGGGAGCGCGCCGGCGCCGTCGGCGCCGCTCGTCGCGTCCGCACCCGCACCCGCGCCCGCCGCCCCTGCGGCCGCCGCCGCCTCCGCGCCGCCGGTCGCGCCGTCGCCGCCCGCCGCGGCGCCCGTCGCGCCGCCCGCTCCCGTCGAGGCCCCAGCGCCCGCCGTCGCCGCCGCCCCTGTCCTCCCGGAGCCACCGGCCCCCGAGCGCGCCCCCGCGCGCGCCGCGCCGGACCGCGCCGCCGCCGGACGGGCCCGCGCCGATCGCGCGCCGGATCCCGCCGCGGCGGAGCGGCTCGCGGAGGAGCGCGCCGCCGCCGCGCGCGCGGCCGACGCGAAGCGGCAGGTGGAGGCCGAGCTCGCCGCCGAGCGGGCCGCGGCGGCGCGGCGCCAGGCGGAGGAGGCGCGCGAGGCCCGGCGGACCGCCGACGCGCGGCGCCAGGCGGACGCGGACGCCGCGAAGCGCGCCGCCGAGGCGAAGCGGCAGGTGGAGGCCGAGCTCGCCGCGGAGCGCGCGGCCGAGGCGAAGCGGCAGGTGGAGGAGGAGCTCGCCGCCGAGGCGCGGCGCGCGGCGGCCCCCGAGCGGCGCGTCGCCTCCGCCGCGCCGGTCGACGCGCGCCCGGAGGGGCTCGAGCCGGCGCAGCTGCAGGCGGTCATCCGCGCGAACCGCGCCGCCCTCGAGGACTGCGCCACGCGCGCGCTCACCGACCCGATGACCTCGAGCTACGCCGGGCGCAAGATCTCGCTCATCCTGCTGGTCTCCCCGAGCGGCCGCGCCGAGGCCGCCCTCGAGGACGAGGCCCTCGACGGGTCGGCGCTCGGCACGTGCCTGCGCCGGGCCGCCTCGCGCATGTCCTTCCCGCAGTTCCGGGGCGAGCCGGTGGGCGCGATGGTCCCGCTGCAGCTCGGCCGGCGCTAAACGACCGTGCGCGATTCGGGATCAGCTTCGCTGTCCCGAACCGCGACGGCCGTTTAGGCCAGGATCGTACGGGGGTTGCACCCCCGCCCCGTCGGCGGAGCCGCCGGGGCCCCACCCCCGCTGCGCTGGGTCCCGCCGCGCTGCGCCCGCGCGTGGACGAAGCTTGGATTGCGGGCTTGCGCGGCACCCAGCGAGGAGGGGCTGCGCCCCTCCCCCACGCTGTCGCGCGGGACCCCCACCCTGCGTACCTGTTTCCGGATCACGATCCGCCGTTTAGTTCAGCCGGCGGCGCCGCTCAGCGCGCGAACACCTCGGCCGAAGGCGTGATGCGCACCGCGTCCCGCCGGATGCCGAGGCGCAGGGCGCCGATGCGCCGGTCCTCCTCGAGGAGCGCCGCGGGCTTCTCCGCCTCGTACGTCATCGTCGACGGGCCGTCGGCGACGAGCGCCTCGGCGAGCCCCTTCGCGTCCTTCGTGACGACGACGAAGGAGAGGTTCGTCGCCGAGAGGTGGCGCCTCACCGCGGCGTTCACCTCCTCGCGCGTGAGCTTCGCGAGGCCGTCGCGCACGTACGCCCCGAACTCGGCGATGCCGTACCAGCGCGAGTCGAGCGCGTAGCCGACCTGCTGCTCCTGGCGCGCGGTCATGACCGCCACGTTCTTGCGCAGGTACTCCCGGGTGGCCTCGAACTCCTCCTGCCCGAGCCCCTGCTCGACGAGGCGCCCGAGCTCGTGCAGGGCGATGCGGATCGCCATGGGCGCGTTCGCCGGCACGACGGGGCGGAGCCACACCTCGAAGAGCTGGGCGCGGCGGCCGAGGTTCGGGTCCGGGAAGAGCTGGAACATCCCGCGCGGGAAGGCCTCGACGTACGCGTAGTCGCCGTAGTTCATGCCGCGCGCCTCGCGGATGCGCTGGTAGAGGTGGGACGACGAGGAGCGGTGCTCGCCGAGCCAGGCCCGGGCGAGCCAGAGCGCCAGGAAGTCGGGATCGCCGCGGCGGACGTCGAGCGGGTGGCCGAAGGAGATGGCGGTGGCGCGCGTGTCCTTCTCCACGATCTCCACCTCGAGGCCCCTCGGCCGCCGGCCCTGCACCGCCGTGGCGGCGGGCTTCGCCCCCGCGGGCAGCTTCCCCAGCTCGGCGCGGAGCCGCGGCAGGAGCGCCGCCGGCGCGTCGCCGCCGATCCCCACGGTCACGTTCGCGCGCGTGTAGTGCTCGCGCACGAAGGCCTTCACGTCGTCGAGCGTCACCGCCGCGATCCCCGCCTCGGTGCCGAGCGCCGGGTGGCCGTACGGCGTCCCGGCGAAGACGTTCGCCTGGAGCCGCTCCTTCCCGAGCTCCTCGTCGTTCGCCTCCCGGAGGTCCTGCACGAGGGCGTTCCGGTGATCGTCCTTCACGCGGCGGAAGTCCTCCTCGCGGAAGCCGGGGTCGAGGAGCTGCGGCAGCGCCACCTCGGCGAAGCGCTCCCAGGCGTCCCGCGGGAAGCTCAGGGTGAGCGTCGCCATCTCCTTGTCCACCTGCGCGTCGAAGCTGGCGGCGAGGGGGTGGAGCGCCTCCCGGATCTCGTCGATGCGGCGCGTGCGCGAGCCGGCGTCGACGAGCATGTCGGCCGCGAGGGCGGCGAGCCCCTCCTTGCCCTGCGGGTCGCGCGCGCTGCCCGCCTCGAGGAGCAGCTTCACCGTGACGAACGGGAGGCGGGTGGGGACGGTCACGACGGGCACGTCGGCCGGGGCCGCCTCGGGGGCGAGCGCGTCGAGGGCGGGCGCCGCCTCGACGCCGGCGGGCAGCGGGCCGCGGGAGAGCGTCGTCACGACGAGCCGCGCGTCGGTGAAGAAGGCGCGCGCCGCGGCGTGCAGGTCGGCCGGGGTGAGGGCGGCGGCGGTGCGGTAGAGCCGGTTCAGGGTCTGGTAGGAGCGGTCGAAGGCGGCGAAGCGGGCCACCGCGCCCGCGATCGCGTCGGTCGAGTCGAGGCGCCGGACGAAGGCGTTCCGCGCGTGCGCGACCTCGGCCGAGAGCCTCGCGGCGTCGGGCGGCGCCGCGCGCGCGGCGGCGAACGCCCTCAGGAGCTCGTCCCGCACCCGCACCGCGTCCTCCGGCCGCTTGAGCCGCGCCGAGACCGTGTGCAGGCCGGGGTCCACGTTCGGCCCGGTGTCGGTGAGGAGCGCGTCGACGACCTGCTCCTCGACGACGAGCTTGCGGTAGAGGTCCGAGGTCTCGCCGAAGTGGAGGTCGAAGAGGAGGTCGACCGCCGCCCAGTCCTTCGCGGTGTCGGAGAAGGCGGGGCCGTGGAAGGCGACCGTCACCCAGGGCAGGGTCGGCGTCTGCCACGGGACGTGGGCGTACACAGGGCCGGCGGGCGGCGGCTCCTGCGGGATGCCCGGGGCGAACGACCCCCGCTTCCAGCGGCCGAAGGTCCGCTCGACGAGCGGCAGCACCTTCTCCGGCGCGACGTCGCCCGCCACGACGACCGTGGCGTGCTCGGGCCGGTACCAGCGCGCGTAGAAGACGCGCGAGTACTCGTACTGGTTGGGCATGTCCTCGATGTCGGCGAGGAACCCCATCGTCGTGTGCCGGTACGGGTGGACCCGGAACGCGTGGTCGCGCTGGACCTCCTCGAGCTTCACGAGCGGGTTCGAGGCGTTCTTGTCGTACTCGCCGAGGATGGCGCGCGACTCCGTCTTGAACGCCTCGACGGGGTAGTCGAGGTTCATGAAGCGGTCGGCCTCGAGCTCGAGCACCTGCTCGAGGTCCTGCTTCGAGAAGGTGAGGTGGTAGTTCGTGAGGTCGTCCGACGTGTACGCGTTCTGCCGCGCGCCCATCCGCGTGATCGCCGCCTGGTAGGCGGCGGGCGGGTGGCGCTTCGTCCCGCGGAACATCATGTGCTCGAAGAAGTGGGCGAAGCCGGACTTGCCGGGCTCGACCTCGTTGCGCGAGCCGGTCTGCACCGCGATCTGCACGGACACGAGGTCGGGGAAGCCGGTCGGCACCACGACGACCCTGAGGCCGTTCGGGAGCGTCCGCTCGACGGCGCGGAACGGGAGGACGTCCGGGGACGGCGGCGGGCGCTGCGCCGGGGCGGCGGGCGCGGCCGCGGCCGGCGCGGCGGCGAGCAGGGCGAGGGCGAGGGCGGAGGACGGGCGCATGGTGCGGTGGCTCCGGGAGGGGCCCGCGCGGCGCGGGGGCGGCGGGCCGGGTGCGCGACCTCCTAACCCGCGGCGCCCCGCGGCGCCAGGTGCGCCGTGCCGCGCCGGCGCCCGGCCCCTCCGGCGCCGCCCGGGCGTCAGGGGGCCGCGGCGGGGCGCGCGCCCGCCGGGCCGCCGGCGCGCGCCGCGTGGCGGAGCGCGAGGACGAGCGTCCCGAGGAGCAGCGCGTTCCTCGCGGCCACGATCGCGATCGGGAGCGGCTCGAGCGCGACGAGCCGCCAGTACAGCCCCGGGAACTCGACCTGCGTGAGGAGGAGGAGCGCGAGGCCCGCGGCCCCGATCGCCGGCGCGCGGGGGAGGGCGAGCGCGACGAGGGGCAGGAGCCACACGAGGTACTGCGGCGACAGCACCTTCGCGAAGGCGAGCGCCGCGAGCAGCACGGCGAGCGCCGCCACGGGGACGGCGGCGGGGTCGGCGCGGAGCCGCTCCCGGCCGCGCCAGAGGATCGCGTAGGCGGCCGCGAGCGCCGCGAGCGTGAGCGGCCCCGAGGCGGCGGCGAGGGCGGTCGCCCCGGGCGCGGCGAGGAACTGCGAGCCGTACGCGCTGCCGACCGCGGCCGGCGCGGCGCCGGCGAGGTGCGCGAGCAAGAGCGGCGTCGCGAGGACGCTCTCGAGCTGGAGCGGGCGGTCGAGGTGGTAGCCGAAGAAGCGCCACAGCCCGGCGGAGAGGAGGTAGGGCAGGAACGGGACGAGCGCGGCCACCGCGAAGGCGGCCGCCGCGCGCAGGCGGTCGGCGGCGCGGGGCGCGAGGAGGAGCACGAGGGGCAGCAGCACGGCGGGGACGAGCTTCAGCGCGAACCCGGCGCCGATGGCCGCGGCGGCGAGGGCCCAGCGCCGGCCGGAGAGGAGCCAGACGGCCGCCGCCACGGACAGCGTCACGGCCGCGTCGAGCCGGTTCGCGACGATGGACCCCGCCGCGAGCACGGCGAGCGCGAAGGCCGCCGCCGCGGCGTCGGCCCGCCGGCCCGCGGGCCACAGCCGCGCCGCCGCGGCCGCGGTGAGGAGCGCGGCGGCGCCGCAGGCGAGGAGCATCGTGGCGTTGAACCGGAGCACCCAGGTCAGGACGTCGGGCGTGTACGGCGGGAGCCGGAGGAGCGGCACGACGAGGGGCGGGTACTCGATGGCGAGGTCCACGTAGGGCCGCGCGCCGCCCGCCAGCGCGCGCGCGTACGCGTGGTAGAGGAGGACGTCGCTCGCCTCGTGGAAGCCGTACCAGAGGTCCGTGAAGCCGAGGATCCCGACGAGGGCCGCGACGGCGGCGGCGTAGCACGCGGCGGCGACGGCGACGGGGCGCGCCGGCCGGGCCGGCACGGAGGGCGCCTGCGCGGAGAGGTCCAGCATCGCGCGGGATGATAGCCGAAGGCGGGGGAGCCCGTGCTCGCGCCGCCGCGGCGCGCCTTCGGCTAACATCCGCGCGCCATGGCCGGTCCCTCCGCCCCCGCGCCGCGCCTGCGGCGCGCCCTCGCCGCCGTCGAGGCCCACCCCCGCCTCGCCGTCGCGCTCGCGGCGGTCCTGCCGTACCTCCTCACGCTCGGCAACGCCCCCGTGCTCGACGACGGCTGGGCGGCGCTCGACAACCCGCTCGTCTGGAGCCTGCGCAACACCGGGCGCATGTTCTCGGAGCTCTACGGGTTCGCCGGCGATCCGTCGGTCCGGGGGCCCTACCGGCCGATCACCACGCTCTCCTACGCGCTGAACTACGCGCTGCACGGCCGCGCCACCCCGGGCTTCCACGCCGTGAACCTGGCGCTGCACGCCGGGGCGAGCCTGCTCTTCCTCGCCCTCGCGCGGCGCCTCGGGCGCGGGGTGGACCCGGAGCGCGCCGGCCGGCTCGCGCTCGTCGCGGCGCTCCTCTTCGCGCTCCACCCCGCCCACGTCGAGGCGGTGGCGACCATCTTCGGGCGCACCGAGCCGCTCGCGGCGTGCTTCACGCTCGGCGCGCTCCTCCTCGCCCTGCGCTGGCGCGAGGCGTGGTGGCGCCTGCCGGCCGCGGTGGTCGTCCTCGCGGGCGGCGTCCTCTCGAAGGAGGTCGCGATGGTGGCGCCGGCGCTCTTCGCGCTCCTCGCCCTCGCCGCGCCGGGCGCCGCCGGCCTCGCGGCGCGCCCCGGCCTCCGCGGCGGGCCCGCGCGGCGCGCCCTCCTCGAGGCCGCCGGCGTCGCCGCCGCGCTCGCGGTCGCCGCGCTCCCCTACTTCCTCGTGCGGGGCACGGACGTGGCGGTGGCGCCCGTGGCGCGGTGGTTCCCGGTGGGCACGCCGGGCGCGCACGTCGCGCTCACCATGAGCCGCGTGCTCGGCGAGTACCTGCGCATCCTCGCCTTCCCGGCGTTCCTCGGCGGCGACTTCGCGTACGCGGCGCGGCTCCCGACGCTCTCCGCGCCGACGCCGGGGTTCTCGATCGCGACGGCGGCGTGGGTGGCCGTCCTCGCCGGCGGCGCCGTGCTCCTCCTGTCGCGGCGGGCGCCGCTCGCGGGCGCCGGGCTGCTCTGGACCCTGGTCGCGCTCACGCCGGTCCTCCAGATCGTGCCGGTGGGCGTGCTGCTCGCGGAGCGGCTCCTCTACCTGCCCTCCGCCGGCTTCTGCCTCGCCGCCGCGGCGCTCCTCGTCCGGCCGGTCGCCGCGGCCGGCCCCGGCGCCGCCCCGTCCGTCCGCGCCGCGTGGGGGCGGGCGGCCCCGCTCGCGCTCGCGGCGCTGCTCGCGCTCCTCGCCGCGCGCACCGCCGTCCGCACCCTCGACTGGCGCGGGCCGCTCGCGCTCTGGGCGTCCGAGCTCGAGAAGGCCCCCCGCGACGTGGTCGTGAACAACAACCTCGCCGTCGCGTACACCGCGCGCGGCGAGTACCGGCGCGCCGTCGAGCGGCTCGAGGTGGCGCTCGCGGTCCACCCGCGCTACTGGCGCGCCTGGGTGAACCTCGGCATCGCGCGGCGGAGCCTGGGCGACGCGGCGTCCGCGCGGGCGGCGCTCCTCCGCGCGATGGAGATCGCGCCGGAGCAGACGTCGCCGCTCCTCCACCTCGCCCTCCTGCAGGACGCGGAGGGAGACTTCGGCGGCGCGGCGGCGCTGCTCGCGCGCGCCCGCGCGCTCCAGCCCGAGGACGCCGTGCTCGCGCGCCACCACGCGGAGGTGCTGCTGCACGCCGGGCGGCGCGCCGAGGCGATCGCCGCCCTCGAGGCGGCGGCGCGGCTCGACCCCCACGACGCGGCGAGCCGCCGGCGCCTCGCCGCGCTGCGCGCGGAGTGACCCGTCCCGGTTTGACGCGCCGGGCCGCGCTTGCTATGGCACCCAACGCCATGCAGGTCAGGCTGAACGGAGAGCTGCGCGAGATCCCCGACGGGCTGACCGTCGCGGGCCTCCTCGCCCACCTGGGCGTGAAGGCGCCGCGCGTCGCGGTCGAGCTGAACGACGCGGTGGTCACGAAGGACCGCTACGAGGCGCAGCAGATCGGCGCCGGCGACTCCGTCGAGATCGTCGCCTTCGTCGGAGGGGGGTAAGCGTCATGGCGGACGGCTGGAGCATCGGCAAGCACGCGTTCACGAGCCGGCTCCTCGTCGGGACCGGGAAGTACCCGGACTTCCCGACGATGCAGCGGGCGCTCGCCGCCTCGGGCGCCGAGGTGGTGACCGTCGCCGTGCGGCGGCTCGACCTCTCGAAGACGGGGGCGGAGTCCCTGCTCGAGTGGATCCCCAAGGGGATGAAGCTCCTCCCGAACACCGCCGCGTGCTTCACCGCCGACGAGGCGATCCGCACGGCGCGCCTCGGCCGCGAGCTCGACATGGGCGACCTCGTGAAGCTCGAGGTGATCGGGGACCGGCGCACGCTCTTCCCCGACGTCGTCGGGCTCGTCGAGGCGTCGCGCGTCCTCGTGAAGGAGGGCTTCACGGTCCTGCCGTACACGAACGACGACCCCGTCACGGCGAAGCGCCTCGAGGACGTCGGCTGCGCCGCGGTGATGCCGCTCGGCGCGCCCATCGGCTCGGGCCTCGGGCTGCGGAACCCCTACAACCTCCGCATCATCATGGAGACCGTGAAGGTCCCGGTCCTCGTGGACGCGGGCGTCGGCACCGCGAGCGACGCCGCCCTCGCCATGGAGCTCGGCGCGGTCGCGGTCCTCATGAACACCGCCATCGCCGAGGCGAAGGACCCGGTGCTCATGGCCGAGGCGATGAAGGCCGGGATCGAGGCCGGGCGGAAGGCGTACCTCGCCGGGCGCATCCCGATGAAGCTCCACGCGTCGGCGTCGTCGCCGATGACGGGGCTCATCGGCACCTGACGGACCGCTCTGCCGCGGCGTCTGCATGAAGGGCTGCGCCGTGGCGTATCCCGCTCGGGCTGAGCTTGTCGAAGCCCGACCGCTCGCCCTTCGACAGGCTCAGGGCGAGCGGTCCTGCCCAGGTGACGGCATCGTCGTCAAGCGCGGGAGCACCTTGCGCATGAGGACGTGCGGCACGCCCTGGTCGAGGAACGCTTCGCCGCTCCGCGCGAAGCCGCGGTTCCGGTAGAACGCCTCGGCGGGCAGCTGCGAGGCGACCACGAGCTCGCGGAGCCCGCGCATGGCGGCCATCCGCTCGAGCGCCTCGAGCACCTGGCCGCCGACGCCGTGCTGGCGCTGGTCGGCCGCCACGGCCATCCGGCCGACCTGCGCCGTGCGCGAGTCCAGCCGGACGATCCGGCCGGTGCCGACGCAGCGGCCCTGCTCGTCCCACGCCACCACGTGGTCCGCGTTGAAGTCGTACGGGTCGCGGTCGAGCGGCCGCGGGATGTTCTGCTCGACCTCGAACACGTCGCGGCGCAGCGCGTACAGCGCGTCGAGATCCTTCGAGCTCGAGGCGAAGCGCACGAGGTAGGCCATGGCTCACTCATATCCGAACCGCGGCGCGGCGGAGCGGCGGGGACCCGGCCGGGTCGCGCCGGGCGCGGGTTCCGCCGCGGGCCGGCCGGATCGACATTGGGCCCGGAGGCGAGGCATGCCGGACGAACGGAAGGACGACGAGCTGGCTCCGGTCGAGGGGCTCGCCGGAGGACCCGGGCCGACCCCGCCCGGCTTCGACGATCGCACGCCCCACCCCGCGGCGCCGCGGGTGGCGGGCGAGGACCCGCCCGCTCCCCCGCATCCCGAGCCCGAGGATCGCGAGCGCCGGGCGGGGCGGGGCGCCGCCGGCCGGAAGGGCGCCGCGCGCGGGGACCCCGAGGAGCCGGACCCGAGCTGACCTACCCGACCGGCCGGATCCGCTCGAACGACTCGGCCGTGAAGCGGAAGACGCGCGAGGGCTTCCCCCAGCTCCCCGCGGTGAAGCCGTTGCAGATCCGCTCGTACGCCTCGGGGTGCTGGTGCGGCGCGAACTCCTCCACGGCGCCGCGGAGCGCGTAGCCGGAGAAGTCGTCGAGGTCGAGGACGAGCCGCGTCTCGCTCCGGTTCACGCGGACGTTCATGTACGTCTTGAGGGCGAGCCCGTCGCCGTGGAACAGGAGCACCCTCCCGTCCTTCACCTCGTGGTGGAAGATCCACCGCGGGGACA
Organism: uncultured delta proteobacterium; assembly: GCA_963737085.1. GTDB lineage: Bacteria > Myxococcota > Myxococcia > Myxococcales > Anaeromyxobacteraceae > Anaeromyxobacter. The sequence goes on along the minus strand of CAVTRR010000006.1, from coordinate 250,272 downwards.
GGTTCGCGTTCTCGCCCACGGCCGCGAGGGCGTACGGGAGGCCGGCGACCGTGTCCTCCACCTCCTCGTACGGCACGCTCTCGAAGAACTTGAGGGTGTACGGGCTGTGGTGGACGGTGAAGATCCGCTCGCCCTTCACGGCGAGGCCGTCGCCGGCGGCCTCGACGAGGTCCGAGGCCGCGGCGTCGCCAGAGAGCGCGCGGGTCTTCACCTGGTAGCCCTGGAACTGCGCCACGCGCGTCAGGTGGACGGTGACGCACTCGCCGCGCGAGGGGGCGCGCGCCAGCGGAGCGGCGAGCACGATGCGCAGCTCCGGCGGCGTCGGCCCCCGCTCGATGCGACGCAGCCGGTTCACCGAGCAGGCCGCGTAGGAGCCCGCGAGGCTCGTCGTGCCCATGAAGCTCAGCACCTTCTCGACGCGGAGCGCGGGGAAGTGCGGGGCCTGCCTCGCCTTCTGCTCCTCGAGGAAGGCGAGGAAGCCCGGCAGCTCGCTCGACACGGCGGTCCTCCTCGCCCAGGATGCGGATCCGTTCGCGAGCTTACGGATGGCCCTCCCCGTTGTCCACCTCATCACGGACCGGCGCCTCGCGCCGGACCTCGCGGCCCGCGCGGGCGCCGCGCTCGCCGGGATCCCCGCCGGGCACGTCGCGGTGCACCTGCGGGAGAAGGACCTCGCCGCCCGCGAGCTGCTGGCGCTCGCCCGCGCGCTCGAGCGCGCGTGCCACGCGCACGGCCAGCTCCTCTTGGTGAACGACCGCCTCGACGTGGCGCTCGCCGCGGGCGCCGACGGCGTCCACCTGCCCTCCGCGGGTGTCCCGGCGGAGGACGCGCGGCGGCTGCTCGGCCCGACGGCCCTCGTCGGGGTGTCCTGTCACGGGCAGGCCGACGTGGTCCGGGCGCGCGACGGGGGCGCGAGCTACGCGACCTTCGGCCCCGTCTACGCCACGCCCTCGAAGCGGCGGTTCGGCGACCCCGTGGGCCTCGCCGCCCTGCGCGCCGCGGCCGGGCTCGGGCTCCCCCTCGTCGCGCTCGGCGGCGTGGACGCGGCGCGGGCGTCCGAGGTCGCGCGCGCGGGGGCCGCCGGCGTGGGCGCGATCCGCGCCTGGCTCGAGGGGGACGACGCCGCGGGCGCGGTGCGCGCGCTCCTCGCGGGCTTCCTCGCGCCGGGCTGACGGAGCGTCCGCAGGGGCGCCGGCATACACCCCGGGTCGAGATCGCCCCGCGGCACCCCGCGCCCTCGATATCGCAAGCTGCCGGGATCACTATCCGAATGCGTATCCGCGGCGACGGCGCGCCCGATGCAAAAATCAAATGGCGCGTCGCGACTCGGCGCACGGAGGTGGGGCCCATGATGGAGACGGCGGAGATCCAGAGCGACCCGACGGTCCTCTATCTGCGGATGTTCCCGTCCTGGATGTTCGTCGACGACCTCCGCCGCTTCATCGAGTCCTTCTGCGCCGCGTGCTGCCCCGGGGCGGACCGCGAGGAGCAGGTCGGCCTCGCGGCCCACGAGCTCGTCCAGAACGCCATCGCGTACGCCTCCACGCCCGGCGTCGAGCTCGAGCTCGAGGTGGATCGCAACGCGGACAGGGTCCGGGTGTCCGTGACGAACGCGACGGATCCGGCGCAGGCCGAGCGCCTGCGCGCGCGCGTGGCGGAGGTGGAGGAGGAGCCCGACTCGCTCGCCGCCTACCTCGCCGCGATGCGCAAGGCGCCCGAGCACCGGGGCGGTCTGGGCCTCCCGCGGGTCCGCTTCGAGGCGGCCCTCGACCTCAGCGTCGAGACCTCCGGCGAGCGCGTGACCGTGCACGCGGAGGGGCCCCTCGCGTCGCCCTCCTTCCCGGACGCGCCCTTCGCCCGGGCCTGAGGGGCCCGCGGAGCACGGCCCGCTAGGCGGCGCGCGCAGCGGGCCGGAGCAGCGCGAAGTACTGGTACGGCAGGAACGCGTGCTCCTGCGCGACCTCGAGCCCCGCCTCGGCGGCGGCCGCGAGGAACGCGGCGCGGGAGAGCTTGTGCGAGGGCGGCGGCCCGACCGGCAGCTCCCCCTCGTGGAAGTCCACGACGGCGATCCGGCCGCCGGGCGCGAGGCGCCCGGCCAGCCGCCGCAGCGCGGCGGCGCGGTCCTCGAGGTGGTGGAGCACGTTCACGAGGAGGATGACGTCGCACGGCTCGGGCGGAAGCGCGACCGCCCCCTCCGCGGCGAGCAGGGGGTGGACGTTGGTCTCGCCCGCGTCGCGAGCGCGCCGGGCGAGGATCTCGAGCATGCGCGGCTCGACGTCCATCGCGTGCACGCGGCCGCGCGGGCCCACCGCGCGCGCGAGCCGGAGCGAGAAGACGCCGGGGCCCGCGCCGAGATCGCAGGCGACGGCGCCGTCGGCGAGCCCGAGCGCGGCGACCACCTCGTCGGGCTTCTGCCAGACGGCCCGCTCCGGGTCCTCGAGGCGCGCGAGGTAGGCCTCGAGGTCCTCGGGGTTGCCGTGGCGGTCCCGGGGGGCGTCCCCGTGCTTGCCGTGGCCATGGTCGTGACCATGGTCGTGACCGCCGCCGTGATCGTGTCCGTGTCCGCTCATGCGTCCTTGGAGCCGGTCCGGCGGAGAAGGCTTCGCGCGTCGCCGCCCCACGGGAGGAGCCGCCCCGGGCCGCGGGCGACGACCAGCGCGGCGGCCGCCACGAGGCCGAGGTCGCGCAGGACGGTGAGCCAGGTGGCGGACTCCTGCCCGCCGAAGCAGCCGCAGCGCAGGTCGATCCCCCGCAGGAGCGCCGAGGCGAGCGCGACCGCGAACGCCGCGAGGAGCGCCGCCGTGACGAGCGCCGCGGCGCGCGCGTGGCGGCCGGCGACGAGGAGGGCGCCGGCCGTCAGCTCCGCGCCGACGACGGCGGCCGCGGCGGCCGGCACGAGCGCGGCGGGGAGGAGCCGGTAGTTCGCGACGCTCTCCGCGAAGGCCGCCATGTCGGGGAGCTTCGTCGCGGCCGCGGCGAGGAGCACGCCGCCGAGCGCGACGCGGAGGAGGGCGACGAGCGCGCTCACCTGTGGGCCCCCTCCGCCCCGCGGCAGGCCGGGCACGAGCCCGAGGCGCCGGCGCCGCCGGCCGCGACCCACGCCGGCCACGCGCCCTCGAGCACGCGCACGTCGGGGAGCCCCTCGCGCCGGAGCCGCGCCGCCACCTCGTCGGCGAGGGCGCAGCGGTAGTCGCCGTCGTACACCACGATCCGGCCGAAGGCGCGCAGCCCGGCGATGGCGGCCGCCTCGCCGGGGTGGCCGGCGGGCGGCAGGTGCACCGCGTCCGTCACGTGGCCCGCCCCGAACTCGGTCGCCGTGCGCGCGTCGACGAACCCGGCCGTGCAGGCGTCGCAGAGCGCCTTCGCCTCGGCCACGGAGATCCGCGGCGCCCGCGAGGCCGCCGGCGCGCCGGCCTCGGCGCACATCCCGCCGGCGCGCTGGGCGGCGGAGTGGACGGCGGTCGCGAGCGCGGCGGGGCGCGGCGAGAGCGCGTTCGCGCCGGCGCCCACGGCGGCGCTCGCGAGGGCGACGGCGGCGGCGTGGACGAGGAGGCGCACGGCGCGATGCTACCCCGCGGCCGGGCGGCCCGCGAGCGCGGCGGCGGGTGCGCGCCGGGCCGCGCGCGGCTATATTGCCCCCCTCCATGGCAGGCCCCGTCTACGAGATCGCGAAGGACTTCACGTTCAGCGCCGCGCATCAGATCCGCCTCCACGGCGGGAAGTGCGAGCGGCTGCACGGCCACAACTGGCGCGTGCGCGTCCACGCCCGCGCCTCGGCGCTGAACAAGATCGGCATGGTGATCGACTTCGCCGACCTGCAGGCGCTCGTGGCGGAGATCGGCCGGCGCTTCGACCACCGGAACGTGAACGAGGTGCCGCCGTTCGACGAGGTGAACACGACGGCGGAGCTCCTCGCGCGGTTCTTCTACGTGGAGGCCCGCCGGGCGCTCGCCGAGCGCGAGGACGGGCGGGTCGCCGTCTCGAAGGTCGAGGTGTGGGAGAACGAGGGGTCGCTCGCGGTGTACCGCGAGGAGTGATCCGGGCGCGCGAACGTCAGCGCCGCACGCTCCGATCCGGGCTCTCGTCGAAGACCCGCGTCTCCTGCCCGACCTCGACCTCGCCGTACCTGAGCTTCCCGGCGCGCTCGTAGACGTGCAGGACCGCGCCCGCCGGGGTCTGCTGGCTCTCGACGAGGCGGAACGCGACCGGGATCGCGCCTTCGCCGAACAGGCGCTTGCCGGTGCCGAGCACGACGGGGAACTGCCAGATGCGTAGCGTGTCGACGAGATCGTGCCCGAGCAGCGTCTGCAGCAGCCCGCCGCTGCCGTGCACCTGGATCTCGCCGCCGTCCTGCGCCTTGAGCTTCGCGACTCCCTCGACGACGTCGCCCTCGAGCAGGTGCGCGTTGTTCCAGCTCACCTCCTGGAGCGTGCGAGACGCGACGAACTTCGGCCGCGTGTTGAGCGCCGTCGCGATCTCGTCGGCCGGATCGGTGGCGTTCGGCCACGAGCCGGCGAAGATCTCGTAGGTCCTGCGCCCCAGCAGGAAGGCGCCGGCGCGCTTCGTCCACTCGGTCATGACCTGGCCGAACTTCTCGTCGAAGTACGGCACCAGCCAGCCGCCGTGCGGGAACCCGCCGTCGCGATCCTCGTCGGGGCCGCCGGGGGCCTGGACGACCCCATCCAGGCTCGTGAACGCGCCAACGATCAGCTTTCGCATGACACCGCTCCTTGCGAGGTCGATAGCCGAGCAGCGTTCGCGCTGCACCCCTGCCTGTCCAGCTCGGCGGCGGGAGCCGGCCTGGCCCTCGCCCCGGGCGTGACCGCGGCCGCGCGGCCGCGTCAGCCCTCGCTCCTGGCAGCGAGGGCATTTCGCGCGCCTGTGACGGGCGGCGGCTCGACCTGACTTGCCGCTCCGCGCTCGCCGCGGCGCCGGGGCACGCTGACGAGTGGCGGTGGCGCCTGCGGCCGAGGGGCGCAGCGGGACACTACCCCGGGTGTGCCCGCACGAGCAGTGCGGACGCGCGTTGCCCCGTGAGCGCGGCAGAGCCGCTGCGGCGGCCGCCTCGCGGACCCGTCCGAGGAGGGATGCGCGTCCTGGTCTCACGATCCGTGTCCGTCCCTCGCGGTAGTGTTGGGCCGCGATTGGGTGCACGCTTTTCACTGCGCGCAGACGATGCTTGGGGGCACGACGCCGTGAACGGGTATCTCGACTACTGGGGCAAGGCGCGCTCGGAGGACCCGGCGCGCCCCTTCCACCTGCTCGCGTATCACTCTCTCGACGTGGCTGCGGTGGGCGCGGAGCTCCTCGATCGCGACGTGCACCTGCTCCCGCGGATCGCCTCGCTCTCGGGGTTCAGTGGCGAGTGCCTCCGTGGCGTGTTGCCCTTCCTGCTCGCGCTCCACGATCTCGGCAAGTTCTCCGAGCCGTTCCAGGACGCGAAGCCGGAGATCGTCGCCAAGTTGCAGGGTGCCCGCCCGCCGCGAGCCTCGGACCTTCTCCACGACACCGCCGGCTATCTGCTCTGGCGGAAGTGGGCTGCGCCCAGGCCGGACCCCCGGGAAGCCCTGCTCCTGCCGCAGCTCCACGCTCTCCGGCACGCCGATGGGGAGGCCGACCGCCGCGACCTCGACGAGGTGATGCAGAGCTGGATGGCCGCGGTGCTCGGCCACCACGGCAAGCCGCCCGAGGAGCGGCGGTTGCCGGCGGACGTCTTCAAGGGGCTCGCGAACGAGCCGCTCGCGCGCAGCAGGGCGGACGCGGCCGCGTTTGCGCTCGCCGCGCGGGACCTGTTCTCGCCACCGCGCCTCGAGACCGATCTCGAGGTCGACGCGCTCCTCGTTCGGGTGAAGCGGGCGTCCTGGTGGCTCGCCGGGTTCACGATTCTGTGCGACTGGCTCGGCTCCGGCTCCGTCTTCGAATATCGGGCCGAGCAGCAGCCGCTTGAGGCCTACTGGCCCCGCGCCCGCCGCGCCGCGGCCGGAGCCGTGGATCGGAGCGGCCTCGCCGCCGCAAAGCCGCGAGCGTCGCGCGGGTTCGGCGCGCTCTTCCCCGGCATCGACCGGCCGAGCCCGTTGCAGACCACCGCCGCCGAGGTTGAGCTCGGCGAAGGCCCGCAGCTCTTCGTGCTGGAGGACCTGACCGGCTCGGGCAAGACGGAGGCGGCGCTCGTCCTCGCCCACCGGCTCATGTCCTCCGGGCACGGCGACGGGCTCTACTTCGCCCTGCCGACGATGGCGACAGCCAACGCCATGGACGGGCGGATCCAGCCTCTCGTCGGCGCGCTGTTCGAGGGGGAGCCCTCGTACCTCCTTACCCACAGCGGCCCGCGCCTGACCGATCGCGACCACCTCGCGCTCGGAGGCGGGGGGGGCGAGACGGCCTACAGCCGCGACGAGCAGCCGACCGCTACCCGCACGGCGTCCGAGTGGCTTTCCGACAAGCGGAAGAAGGCCCTGCTCGCGGACGTCGGGGTCGGGACCATCGACCAGGCGCTCCTGGCGGCCCTCCAGAGCAAGCACGCCGCGCTGCGGCTCTTCGGCCTCCACCGGCACGTGCTCGTCGTGGACGAGGTGCACGCCTGCGACGCGTACATGCTGCGCGTGCTCTGCGAGCTCCTGCGGATGCACGCCGCGTTCGGCGGGAGCGCCATCCTGCTCAGCGCGACATTGCCGTTGCAGCAGCGGCGGAAGCTCACGGCGGCGTTCGCCGCGGGGCTCGGGCTGCGCGGTGCGCCGCTTCCGTCCGCCGAGGCGTATCCCCTCCTCACGCGCTTCGGCGGGGGGCGCCTCCTGGAGCGGGCGGTGGAGCCACGGCCGGAGTCGGCACGGATGCTCGGGATCGGCTGGCACGCCTCCGTGGACGCCGCCGTCGCCCGGCTCGTCGAAGCGGCCGAGGCCGGCGGTTGCGCCTGCTGGGTGCGCAACAGCGTGGCCGACGCGCGCGAGGCCTACGACGCCGTGGCCGCCGCGCTGGGACCGGAGAACGTGACGCTGTTCCACGCGCGCTTCGCCCTCGGAGACCGGCTCGAGATCGAGCAGCGGGTCGTCGGACGCTTCGGCCCGAAGAGCGCGGAAGGTGACCGGCGCGGGCACGTCGTCGTGGCGACCCAGGTGGTCGAGCAATCGCTGGATCTCGACTTCGACGTGATGATCACCGACCTCTGCCCCGTCGATCTCGTGGTCCAGCGCGCCGGGCGACTCCAGCGACATGCCGGACGGCCCCCTCGGTCGCCGCCGCGGATCGAGATCCTGGCGCCGGCCTGGGCCGAGGACCCACCGGCCGGCTGGCTCGGGGGCCCGTTTCGGAGGACCTCGCGCGTCTACGACGATCCGGCCGTGCTGTGGCGCACCGTTCGCGAGCTGCACGGGCGCGACGCCATCGTCCTGCCTCGCGACGCGCGCGCGCTCGTCGAGGCCGTGCACGGCGAGGACGCCGCGGCCGCGCCCGCTTCCCTCCTCTCACGCAGCGACGCGGCGGCGGGCCAGGCCATGTCGCACGCGTCGGTCGCGCAGAACGCCGTCTTGAAGCTCGACCTCGGCTACCTGCGCGACGGGGTCGACTGGTCGAGCGAGGCGCGGACGCCCACGAGGCTCGGCGAGCCCAGCACCACCGTCAGGCTGGCGAGGGCGCGGCCGGACGGAAGCGGGGCGGATTCCTGGTGCGAGGACGTCGCCCCGCACCTGCGGTGGCCGCTCAGTCAAGTCGGCGTGGCCCGGCGACTCGTCGCGCGTCCAGCCGCCGAGGACGAGGCGCTTCGGGCGGAGCTCGAGGCCATGCAGCCGTTCGTCGGCGACGACGTCGTCACGGTGATCCTGCGGCAGGAAGGTGACGGCGTCTGGTCGGGCCGGGCGCTCGCGGAGCAGGTGAGGGGCGGCGCCGTGAGGGAGGTGCCGGTCCGGATCGTCTACTCCGCCGCGAGCGGACTCGAAGTGCACCAGGGAGGGTGAGCGTGACCTACAACCTCATCGACGAGCGGTGGATCCCGGTCGCGCGCCAGAGCGGGAAGGCGGAGCTGATCGCGCCCGCCCAGGTGGTGGAGCGGGAGGATCCGCCGCTCCGGATCGCAAGCCCGCGCCCGGACTTCGACGGGGCGCTGCTCGAATTCCTCGTCGGGCTGCTCCAGACGGCGGCCGCGCCGGAGACGGAGCGCGCGTGGGAGAAGGAGCTCGAGAAGCCGCCCTCGGTGAAGGCGATGCGGGCGCGCCTCGAGAAGGTCCACGAGGCATTCTTCCTGGACGGCGACGGGCCGCGGTTCATGCAGGACCTCACCGTAGCGAAGAATCCCAAGGTGAGCGCGGAGCCGATTGGAGCCCTCCTCATCGACCGCATCGGGGAGAGTGGCCTCGACGAGTCGCCCACGCTCTTCGCGAAGCCGGGACTCGTGGAGGCGCTAGGGTATCCGGCGGCAGCCGCCGCGCTCATGACGCTGCAGAGCTACGCACCGGCAGGGGGACGCGGGCAGCTCACCTCGCTCCGCGGAGGCGGTCCACTCACGACGCTCGTCATCTCGGGCGACCTCTGGACCACCGCGTGGGCGAACGTCCTGCCGCGCCCGGAGTTCGAGGCGCGCGTGCCGGGCGACGCGTCGAAGGACTCCCCAGCGGCGATCTTCCCCTGGATGGGGAAGACCCGCACCAGCGAGTCTTCGGGGGGCAAGTCAACCTTGCCGAAGTCCGTTCACCCGCTCCAGCACCTCTGGGGCCTGCCGCGCCGGGTGCGGCTCGTCTTCGACGAAGCCAACGTGGGAACTTGCAGTGTCTCCGGCGCCTCGGCGGTTCCGGTCGTCCGCGCTTACGTGAGCCGGCCGGACGGCACGAGCTACGAGGGCGATTTCCGCCATCCGTGGACCCCTTACTCGCAGCTGAAGCCGAACGAGCCCTGGAACCCGAAGAAGGGGAACAGCGAGGGCCTGCCTTACCGCGACTGGCTCCTGCTCGTCACCGGCAACGCCACGCGAGCCCCGGCGACCGTGGTGAGCCACGCCGCGAGGACCCGGCGCCGCGAGATCGTTCCCCGGCTTCGGCTCGGCGCGTTCGGTTACGCGATGGAGAACATGAAGCCGCTGCGCTGGTGCCGCGCCGAGACGCCGCTCATCACCATCGCCACGGAATTCGCGGACCCGTTCGCCTCCGACGTCGAGGCGCTGGTCGGCGCCAGCGAGGAGGTCAGGAAGACGCTCTCATCCCAGGTGAAGGGAGCCTGGAGCGATCGCCCCATGGACCTCGACGTCTTCGGGCGCGTGAACCCGGCTTTCTGGTCAGCGACGGAGCCCGCGTTCTTCGCGGCGGTGCGTGCCGTGAAGTTCGGCCTCGAGCAGGGCGACCCCAAGGCGCGCGGGCGGGCGAAGGAGACCTGGCTCGAGGCGCTTCACCTTGGCGCGCTGGCCATCTTCGACGCGTTCGTCGCAGTGTCCGCCGAGCTCGCCGCGCCCGATCTCCGCCGCGCCGTCGTCGCCCGCCGGAACCTCCAACAGTTCACCAGCGCATCGTCCCGGAAGCTCCGCAAGGTGCTCGGGCTCGAGGTCGAGGCCGCGCCGGAACCGCCGGGCAAGAAGCGCAACTCGGGCAAGAGGAAGGAGAGGACCCCGTGAGCGACGTCGCTGCCGTGGAGAAGCCGGCCACCACCGAGGAGCACTCGAGCATCTGGCGCTGGTGGAAGAGCCTTTGCGACGAGGACCGGGCCGGCCGGGCCGAGCTTCGGCGCTGCGCCACCGTCGCCGAGGTCGCCTTCACCGCGCCCTACCATCGGCTCCTCCGGTGGATGGGGTCCCGCCTCGGGGAGGGCGACGCTCGCCGCGTCGCGGTCATCGCCGCCGTGCTGGCGCACGTCGAGAGCGAGCCGGACGACGGCGCGTCCTTCGCGAAGCGCATGGCGAGGCCCAAGGGCGACGGTCAGCCCTCCGTCGTGAGCGATGCCCGGTTCAGGCATCTCCTTCGCAGCGAGGATCCCGACGAGATGATGCGCGAGCTGGTCCGGGTCATTCGCCAGGTCGATCGGAAGGCATCCGTAGAGGCGCTGTTCCGCGACCTCATGAGCTGGGACGAGCGCACCCGGATGCGCTGGGCGCGCGACTACTACGAGACGGCACCGGCCAAGAAGCCTTGAGCGACGCCCCCGATCCAAGAGCCACCACAGGAGAGCACCCATGGCGAACGTGTTCCTGCAGCTCCACTTCCTCACGCCGTACGCACCCTCCAACCTGAACCGCGACGATCTCGGCCGGCCGAAGACCGCGCTCTTCGGCGGAAGCCAGCGGCTGCGCGTCAGCTCGCAGAGCCTGAAGCGCGCGTGGCGGACGTCCGAGATCTTCGAGACGGAGCTCGCGGAACACATCGGTACCCGCACCAAGCGGTTCGGAGACATGGTGCTGCCGATCCTCGCCAAGGGGATCGACGAGAAGAAGGCGAAGAAGCTCGCGAGCAAGCTCGCGGAGCAGTTCGGCGCGGTGAAGGATGAGAGCCTGCGCACGGAGCAGCTCGCGCACGTCACCCCCGAGGAGAAGCGGCACCTCGAGGCGCTGGCCCGGACCCTCGCGAAGGAGGGCGGACGCGAGCCGACGAAGGAGGAGCTCGATGGGCTCGTCGGCCACGCCCTCGGCGCCGCCGACATCTCCCTGTTCGGCCGGATGCTGGCGGCCAAGACGGAGTTCAACGTCGAGGCCGCCTGCCAGGTGGCGCACGCCATCTCGATCCACAAGGTGGCGATCGAGGACGACTACTTCACGGCCGTGGACGACCTGAATACCGGCGAAGAGGACGCCGGTGCGGGGCACGTCGGCACGCAGGAGTTCGCCTCGGCCGTGCTCTACCACTACGTGTGCATCGACCGCAGGTTGCTGGCCGAGAACCTCGGCGGCGACGAGGCGCTCGTCCAGAAGACGCTCCGCGCGCTCGGCGAGGCGTGCCTGACGGTGGCCCCGAACGGCAAGCAGAACAGCTTCGCGGCCCGCTCGCGCGCGCACTTCGCGCTGGTGGAGAAGGGCGGTGGGCAGCCCCGGTCGCTCGCGTCCGCCTTCCTGAAGCCCGTGAGCGGGGAGGACCTGCTCGCCGAGGGGGTGAAGGCCCTCGCGTCCGTCCGCGAAAAGCTCGCGAAGGTCTACGAGGACCTTCCGCCGTCGAGGTCCTTCGACGTGCTGGCGGGCCAGGGGACGAAGCGGGAGGTCCTCGACTTCCTGGCGAACGCCTGAGCCATGCCCTCCTTCCTCTGCTTCCGCCTGCATGGGCCGCTCGGCTCGTGGGGTGACATCGCGGTGGGCGAGCGCAGGCCGAGCACGCCCCACGCCTCGCGCTCCGCGGTCCTCGGGATCGTCGCGGCCGCGCTCGGGATCCGCCGCGACGAGGCCGATGTCCAGGCCGAGCTCGACCGGTGCTTCGGCTTCGCCTCGCGCACCGACACACCCGGGGAGCTGCTCATCGACTTCCATACGGCGCAGGGCCCCGACGAGAAGCTCCTCCGCGCCGGGGCGAAGGCGGCGAAGAAGGCCGGGACGGCCTGGCGCCGCCCCGAGACCCGGCGGGCCGAGTTGGCCTTCCGGCGGCAGGAGCTCGCAACGCTCCTCAGCAGCCGCCAGTACCGCGTGGACGCGCTGTGGACCGCGGCGCTGTGGCTCCGGCCAGAGGCGGGGGCCGGTCGGTGGTCGCTGGACGGGGTGGCCGAGGCCCTGCGCCGGCCGCGCTTCGTGCCGTACCTCGGCCGCAAGAGCTGTCCGCTCGACGTGCCCATGGAGCCTCAGGTGATCGAGGCGTCCCACCCGGTCGGCGCTATGGCCCGCGCCGTCTTCCACACTGACGACCTCCTCGCGCCTGTCCTGTCGCGCGGCGAGGGGAGGGCGACCGTGCACTGGGAGGGGACGTGGGAGGGGCTCGAGCCCGACCAGACGACGCGGCGCCGCGACCGCGTGGCGAGCCGCGCGCGCTGGCAGTTCGGAGAGCGGGAGGAGCATCAGAAGGCCTGGAGCCCGGAAGGAGGACGCCATGTTCCTGAGCAGGGTTGAGCTGGGACCTCGCGCTGCGGACCACGAGGCCTTCTGGCGCGAGGTGTCCGAGCCTTACGGGGCCCATCAGGCGCTCTGGAGGCTGCTCGGACGCGGACCCGAACAGAAGCGCGATTTCCTGTTCCGGGCCGAGGAGTCCCTCGGGCGGCCCAGCTTCCTCGTGCTGTCGGCACAGCGCCCCGAGGTGCCGGTCGGAGGGCTCTGGCAGGTCGAGCCTAAGCAGTTCGCGCCCGTCCTGAAGGTGGGGCAGCGGCTCGCCTTCAGGCTACGCGCCAGCCCCGTCGTCAGGCGGGGAGACCGCGTGGACGGGAAGAAGAACAAGCGCGTGCACCGCCACGACGTGGTGATGGACTCGGCCAGGAGGCTCGCCGAGGGGGGCCAGCAGCTCCCTGATCCGACGACGCTGGCGCGGGATGCCGGCCTCGCGTGGCTGGGGGCCCAGGGGCAGCGGAGCGGCTTTCGCCTGGTGGAGGCTCCCGTGGACGCCATCGGCGAGGACGGCCTCCTCGAGTCCGAGCCGAGGCCTCGCGCCGCCGTCCGGGTCGAGGGTTATCGGCAGCATCGGATTGCCCGGCGGGGCGCCACCGCGATCCGGTTCAGCACGCTGGAGTTCGAAGGGCTGCTGGAGGTGAGCGAGCCGAAGACGTTCCTCGAGCGGATCGCCTCCGGATTCGGCCCGCAGAAGGCGTTCGGGTGCGGGCTCATGCTGCTGCGGAGGGCGTGAGGTGCTGCCGCCGCCGGGCCCCATCCAGCTCAAGGAGCGCGTCTCGCTCGTGTTCCTCGAGTACGGGAACCTGGACGTGCTCGACGGCGCGTTCGTGCTCGTGGACAAAAACGGGATCCGGACGCACATCCCGGTGGGCAGCGTTGCGTGCATCATGCTCGAGCCGGGCACGCGCGTGTCGCACGCCGCCATCGCGCTCGCGAGCCGCGTGGGCACGCTGCTCGTCTGGGTGGGCGAGGCGGGGGTCCGGCTGTACGCGGCCGGCCAGCCGGGAGGCGCGCGCAGCGACCGGCTGCTCTTCCAGGCGCGGCTGGCCCTCGACGACGAGCTGCGCCTGAAGGTCGTCCGGAAGATGTATGCGCTTCGGTTCGGCGAGGAGCCTCCGGCCAGGCGGAGCGTCGAGCAGCTTCGCGGCATCGAGGGGGCGCGCGTCCGCGAGACTTACAAGCAGCTCGCACGCAAGTACGGCGTAGACTGGGTTCACCGAGAGTACGACGCCGACACCTGGGAATCCGGCGACCTCCCCAACCGCTGCCTGAGTGCCGCCACCGCCTGCCTCTACGGCATCACCGAGGCGGCGGTGCTCGCGGCGGGCTATGCGCCGGCCATAGGGTTCATCCATACCGGCAAGCCGCTCTCCTTCGTCTACGACATCGGCGACCTCGTGAAGTTCGAGACGGTGGTCCCGCTCGCGTTCGAGCAGGCCGCGAAGGTGCCGTTCCAGCCCGAGCGCGCCGTTAGGCTCGCTTGCCGGAACGTGTTCCGCCAGTCGAGGCTGCTCGAACGTCTCATCCCGCTCATCGAGGAAGTCCTGGACGCGGGCGGCATCGAGAAGCCCGGGGCGGCACCGGACCAGCTTCCGCCCGCCATTCAGAGCGACGGAGGCATCGGCGATGCTGGTCATCGTGGTTGAGAACGCCCCGGACCGGCTCCGAGGGCGCCTCGCGTGCTGGTTGCTGCAAGTGCGTGCTGGCGTCTACGTCGGCGACGTGTCGAGGCGCGTTCGCGAGATGCTGTGGGCCCAGGTCGAGGGCGGCCTCGGCGGCGGCAACGCAGTCGGGGCGTGGAGCGCGACCAACGAGTCCGGCTTCGAGATCGCCACGTTCGGACCCAACCGGCGGATCCCGGTGGACTTCGACGGGCTCACCTTGGTGTCGTTCGGGCCCGAGGCGGTGGAGGCTGAAAACGCGCTCATGGTTTCGCGACGGAACACACCCGGCCGCTGAACATCCGACCACGTAGAGCGTTGGTAGCTTTGCTCTTTGACATTACTCATACAGACTTACAGGTGTTTCTCGGAAGTCCGTTCCCCGCGCCCGCGGGGATGAGCCGGAGTTGGTCGGCGAGGGGTGGTCTGCCGTGGGCCGTTCCCCGCGCCCGCGGGGATGAGCCGGAGACAGTGATGGTGCGGACGCTCCAGTCGCTCCGTTCCCCGCGCCCGCGGGGATGAGCCGTTCAAGTACCTCGACGGCTACCGCCCGGCGACCCCGTTCCCCGCGCCCGCGGGGATGAGCCGGACGACGACGGGCTCGAGGGGCTGCGCTGGGACCCGTTCCCCGCGCCCGCGGGGATGAGCCGACCCTGCTCTGCGGCCTGTGCCCCCTCTGCCTCCGTTCCCCGCGCCCGCGGGGATGAGCCGCTCGTGAAGACGGCGCCCGAGGTCGGCCGGTCCCGTTCCCCGCGCCCGCGGGGATGAGCCGGCGAGCGGGTCGAAGGAGAGCCGCCCGACGAGCCGTTCCCCGCGCCCGCGGGGATGAGCCGTTCTGCTGCGGGGTGTCGAGGTAGCGCGTGACCCGTTCCCCGCGCCCGCGGGGATGAGCCGTACGTGCTCCGGCTCTTCTCGCACTGCGCGACCCGTTCCCCGCGCCCGCGGGGATGAGCCGCCGTCCTTCGCCGCGCTCGCGGCGAGCTTCGCCCGTTCCCCGCGCCCGCGGGGATGAGCCGCTCACCGGAGCGCTGGTAGCGCGCCATGATGCCCGTTCCCCGCGCCCGCGGGGATGAGCCGGAGCTTGTGGGCGAGGGGTGGTCTGCGCTGGGCCGTTCCCCGCGCCCGCGGGGATGAGCCGGTAACAGGGCACTGCACACACCCTCCGTTACACCGTTCCCCGCGCCCGCGGGGATGAGCCGACGAGCTGCCAGAACGTCATCGGCGGTACCTCCCGTTCCCCGCGCCCGCGGGGATGAGCCGTACGGGGCGAGCGCGACGAGCGCGACGACGAGCCCGTTCCCCGCGCCCGCGGGGATGAGCCGCTCACGTGCCCGGGCCGGGTCGACGTGGGCTCCCGTTCCCCGCGCCCGCGGGGATGAGCCGGTCCGACGCAGTCGCCGCGCCGCGGTCGACGTCGAGTCGACTGGCGGACCGTTCCCCGCGCCCGCGGGGATGAGCCGCCGAGCGCACCGGCGACGAGCGCGGCGCCCTCCCGTTCCCCGCGCCCGCGGGGATGAGCCGGTGCCGCGCTCGACGGTCGCGCGGGCTGTGCTCCGTTCCCCGCGCCCGCGGGGATGAGCCGCGCGCAGTCGCCTGCAGGCGGAGCGGGACCCCCCGTTCCCCGCGCCCGCGGGGATGAGCCGCTCGACCCGGAGAAGGCCGCGCAGATCACGCACCGTTCCCCGCGCCCGCGGGGATGAGCCGCTCGCCGAGCAGATGCTCGACGCCGGCGCCCACCGTTCCCCGCGCCCGCGGGGATGAGCCGGACCCACAGGTGTCGACCTACTACGCCGGCGGCCCGTTCCCCGCGCCCGCGGGGATGAGCCGAGGATCGACCTCCTCGAGGACGAGAAGAAGGACCGTTCCCCGCGCCCGCGGGGATGAGCCGCAGCTCCTCCTGCAGGCCTCGGCGCGGGCCGGCCGTTCCCCGCGCCCGCGGGGATGAGCCGAAGACCACCTTCGACGCGAGCGCGACGCCCGACCGTTCCCCGCGCCCGCGGGGATGAGCCGTCGCCGGGTACACCTTCCGGTCGAGCTCGAAGCCCGTTCCCCGCGCCCGCGGGGATGAGCCGGTGAAGGAGGCGGAGGCGACCGCGGAGCTCACCCGTTCCCCGCGCCCGCGGGGATGAGCCGTGCGGGAACGCCGTCCCCCCGGTGATGTCCGACCGTTCCCCGCGCCCGCGGGGATGAGCCGGCGTTCGCCCGGCCTCGCGCGAGCACCACCAGCCCGTTCCCCGCGCCCGCGGGGATGAGCCGAACGTCATGTCGTACTTCCTCGGGGTGCTGAACCGTTCCCCGCGCCCGCGGGGATGAGCCGCCCGACCTCGTGGCCGAGAACCGCCGGCTGCGCCGTTCCCCGCGCCCGCGGGGATGAGCCGTCCTGGCCGGCGAGCGCGCCCTCGACGCGCTCCCGTTCCCCGCGCCCGCGGGGATGAGCCGGACGGGCTCATCTACGCCCTCGAGCGGTTCATCCGTTCCCCGCGCCCGCGGGGATGAGCCGACGCTCGAGACGCCGCCCGCCTGGTTCTTGGCCCGTTCCCCGCGCCCGCGGGGATGAGCCGGGCGCGCCGTTCGTGTACGGGCCGTGGACCCGCCCGTTCCCCGCGCCCGCGGGGATGAGCCGCACGAGCGGGAGTGCCCTGCTCGCAACCCGCACCGTTCCCCGCGCCCGCGGGGATGAGCCGGGCTCGAACCCGCCGCCCTCCCGGATGAACCGCCGTTCCCCGCGCCCGCGGGGATGAGCCGGCGTGCCTGGTCGTGGTGGACTTCGGGGCGAACCCGTTCCCCGCGCCCGCGGGGATGAGCCGTCCCAGACGTCGGGCTCCTTCCACGACGTCGACCGTTCCCCGCGCCCGCGGGGATGAGCCGCACTCGCCCGCATCCGCACGATACGCATAAGCCCGTTCCCCGCGCCCGCGGGGATGAGCCGGTCGCGCACGCGATCGGCAACCCGACGCGGCTCCGTTCCCCGCGCCCGCGGGGATGAGCCGTCCACCGGCTTCGCGGCGGACGGCACGCTCCACCGTTCCCCGCGCCCGCGGGGATGAGCCGGGCGAGGACGGCAACGAGCACGGAGTGGCATGCCGTTCCCCGCGCCCGCGGGGATGAGCCGGAGACGCCGGTGGTCCAGTTCATCGAGGGCGCCCGTTCCCCGCGCCCGCGGGGATGAGCCGGCGTCTTTCCCCTCCGCGCGTCGGCGAGCGCGCCCGTTCCCCGCGCCCGCGGGGATGAGCCGATGGAGAAGACCGAGGGCGGGGAGGCGAAGACCCCGTTCCCCGCGCCCGCGGGGATGAGCCGGCCCGCCGCGTCGAGGTTGGCTGGGAGCACGACCGTTCCCCGCGCCCGCGGGGATGAGCCGCTGAACGTCCTCACGCGCGACTCGACCGAGGACCGTTCCCCGCGCCCGCGGGGATGAGCCGACTTCGACCTCTCGGAGATTGGCACGTCTCCCCCGTTCCCCGCGCCCGCGGGGATGAGCCGACGGCGCGCGCGCACGGCTACGCCGGCCGCATCCGTTCCCCGCGCCCGCGGGGATGAGCCGGAGCCTGACCCGTGACCGTGAAGAAGACCCCCCCGTTCCCCGCGCCCGCGGGGATGAGCCGGTGGCCGCGGTGATCCACGGGCACCAGCACTTCCGTTCCCCGCGCCCGCGGGGATGAGCCGGAGGAGCTCCCGAACGGCGAGGGGTTCCAGGCCCGTTCCCCGCGCCCGCGGGGATGAGCCGATCGACGTCGGGCCCGGCCGCCGCGCCTCCGGCCGTTCCCCGCGCCCGCGGGGATGAGCCGTATCCGCGGCCTGGCTCGCGCATGAAGGACGCCCGTTCCCCGCGCCCGCGGGGATGAGCCGCGCATCCCCAACGCCCTGAAGGCCTTCTACAACCGTTCCCCGCGCCCGCGGGGATGAGCCGCAGGCCTTCCGCGAAGACCCCGACCTCGCCGCCCGTTCCCCGCGCCCGCGGGGATGAGCCGCGTCCGGCAACCTCGTGACGCATACGGGGGCGCCGTTCCCCGCGCCCGCGGGGATGAGCCGCGGCCGTGGCGGATCGAGTGCACGGCGACCCTCCCGTTCCCCGCGCCCGCGGGGATGAGCCGTTGGGCCACTTGGCCCACAGCAGGCGGTTCGGCCGTTCCCCGCGCCCGCGGGGATGAGCCGTCCAACCCCAGCGATCTCGCGTACCCCGTTCCCCGCGCCCGCGGGGATGAGCCGGCGACGGGGTCGACCGCCCCCGCGACGAACCGTTCCCCGCGCCCGCGGGGATGAGCCGCTCCTGATCGGGCCCGACGTGTAGTCCGTTCCCCGCGCCCGCGGGGATGAGCCGGACGCGGACTTCGCCACGCACGTCGGCATCAACCGTTCCCCGCGCCCGCGGGGATGAGCCGCTCGAGGACCGCTCGAGTGCCCGACGGTCCCCCGTTCCCCGCGCCCGCGGGGATGAGCCGCCCGAGCGACCTCGGTCATCCCGCAGCCCCCGTTCCCCGCGCCCGCGGGGATGAGCCGGCAACGGCCGCCGTTGACCCGCGGCCGACCCGTTCCCCGCGCCCGCGGGGATGAGCCGCGGTTCCTGCCGCTCCGCTCCGACCAGGGCTCCCGTTCCCCGCGCCCGCGGGGATGAGCCGTCGGAGAACGACGACACCGTGGCGATCTGGCGCCGTTCCCCGCGCCCGCGGGGATGAGCCGGCCACCTCCCTGATCTTCCCCGTGGTGAGGTGCCGTTCCCCGCGCCCGCGGGGATGAGCCGAGCGACCCGGCCTCGTCGCTGGCGAAGAAGGCCCGTTCCCCGCGCCCGCGGGGATGAGCCGTACTTCGACGGCTGGCGCCCGGCGGCAGAGGCCCGTTCCCCGCGCCCGCGGGGATGAGCCGAAAGACGCCCTGTGGTCCCGGCACCTTCGCGCCCGTTCCCCGCGCCCGCGGGGATGAGCCGGTCATTGCGCCGGCGGGAGCGCCGCCCGCGTCCCGTTCCCCGCGCCCGCGGGGATGAGCCGAACGAGGACCTTGCCGAGTGCTCCCCGCTCGCCCGTTCCCCGCGCCCGCGGGGATGAGCCGCCGCGCGAGGCGTTCTTCGTCTGCCGGAAGAACCGTTCCCCGCGCCCGCGGGGATGAGCCGCACACCGTCACGTCGGTCGGGTGGCGGCCGCCCCGTTCCCCGCGCCCGCGGGGATGAGCCGATCATCGCCGCCGGAACGCCCACCGTGCCCACCTTGACGCAAGACCCCGTTCCCCGCGCCCGCGGGGATGAGCCGCACGAGGTCGATGGGCTCGGGGTACGTGTAGACCGTTCCCCGCGCCCGCGGGGATGAGCCCGGGCGGCACCGCCTACGTGCGCCCGGGCGTGGCCGTTCCCCGCGCCCGCGGGGATGAGCCGTCCGCGCTGCGCCGGCTCTCGATGGCGAGGCCCGTTCCCCGCGCCCGCGGGGATGAGCCGCAGTCGGCTGCCGCCAGTCCGCGCGGTAGCCGACGCCCGTTCCCCGCGCCCGCGGGGATGAGCCGAGGGGCGCCTCCATCGTCAACGCCGTCATGGAGCCGTTCCCCGCGCCCGCGGGGATGAGCCGGAATCCCGCTCTCCGCAGCGGCGGCACGTCTGCCGTTCCCCGCGCCCGCGGGGATGAGCCGCGCTCAGGCTCGCCGTGTTCGGCCGGCTCGCGCCCGCGGGGATGAGCCGGAGTACCGCGATGCCTGACGTGCCGGACGACCCCCGTTCCCCGCGCCCGCGGGGATGAGCCGCTCATCACGCAGGATTACCCGACGCTCAAGGCCCGTTCCCCGCGCCCGCGGGGATGAGCCGGCGAGCCACGTCCGTCTGACGAACGTGTACGCCCGTTCCCCGCGCCCGCGGGGATGAGCCGGCGGTGCTTGATGGGCAGGTCCGGGTGGGCCTCCGTTCCCCGCGCCCGCGGAGATGAGCCGATGGGATCTGGCTCTGTGACGCCTGCCAGGTCCCGTTCCCCGCGCCCGCGGGGATGAGCCGAGCGCATACCTCGTCAACAAGCTGGTGGACTGCCGTTCCCCGCGCCCGCGGGGATGAGCCGGTGGCTGGCCCGAACGCACCGCGGGTTGTCGCCCGTTCCCCGCGCCCGCGGGGATGAGCCGACGAGGCGCAGGTCCTCGTCCCAGACGAACCGCCGTTCCCCGCGCCCGCGGGGATGAGCCTCGAGCGGCTGCACCTGCCGAGCGTGCTCGACCCCGTTCCCCGCGCCCGCGGGGATGAGCCGCGCACGGGGGCGGTCACGGCTTGCGCTCTCCGCCGTTCCCCGCGCCCGCGGGGATGAGCCGTCGGACCCGTCCTGATCGACCGTGGCGCCGTACCGTTCCCCGCGCCCGCGGGGATGAGCCGGAAGCGGCCGCCGGTCGCCTGGCGGGGTCGTGCCGTTCCCCGCGCTTAGCGGGGATGGCGTCTGTGGGGGTTTCGCGGGTCGCGTAAGGGTTCGCGAGGGCTGGACAAAACAGTCGCCGCGTTCGGCTCATCAGAAGCTTCTCGATTCAGGCGTCCGCGGCGTGCGGCGCGCGGCGCGCGGCCGCCCGCGTCAGCCCTCGCGCGTATCCTCCGCGGTCGTGCCCGCCCTCTGCCTCGTCCCGACGCCGCTCGCCGCGGCGAGGGCCACGCGCCGCCTCTGCGACGCGCAGGGCGGGATCCTGTTCGGCCCGCGCGTGGCGACGATCGAGCGGATCGTCCCGGGGCTCCTCGCGGCGAGCGGCGATCGCCGCGCGGTGCTGCCTCCGCTCGCGGAGCGGCTCCTCGCGGTGGAGGCGGCGCGGGCCGCGGCGGGCCCGCTCGCCGCGGAGGAGCCCGACGGCGGCCTCGCGGCGGCGCTCGCCGGCGCCCTCGCCGAGCTGCGCCGCGGGGAGGTGTCGCCCGCCGACGCGCGCGCCGCCGCCGCGGCGCTCGAGGGCGGCGCCGCCGCGCGGCTCGCCGCGGTCGCCGACGCGCTCGAGGCGTTCGAGGAGCTGCTCGTCCGCCGCGCGGTGATCGATCGGGCCGGCGCCCTCCGCGCCGCCGCGGACGCGGCGCGGCGCGGCGCGACGTCGCCCGAGACCGAGGGGCTCGACCTCCTCGTGGTGGACGGGATCGTCGCGGCCGCCCCGGCGGAGTGGGACCTCCTCGCCGCGCTCGCGGCCCGCGCCCGGCGGACCCGCTTCCACCTGCCGTTCTTCCCGGAGCGGCCCGACCTGTGCGGGCCGGCGGAGCCGCTGCTCCGCCGCGTCGAGGCGCTCCACGAGGTGGCCGCGCGCCGGGAGATCGAGGTGGTCCTGCCCTCCGCCGCCGGCGAGGGCCGCGCGCCGCTCCCCGCGGCGCTCCTCGCCGCCTTCGCGGGGGGCCGGGCGCCGCCCGCCGCGGAGGGCGGGCTCGTCCTCGCCGCGGCCGGGGCGGGGGAGGCGGGCGAGGCCGACGCGGCGGCCCGGCTCCTCGCGCGGCTGCTCGAGCGCGGCCTCGCCCCGGAGGACGTCGTGGTCGTCGCGCCGTCGCCGCGGCGCGCCGCCCCGGCGCTCGCGCGCGCCTGCGCCGCGGCGGGGGTCCCCTTCGCCTCCGGGCGCGGGGCGCGCCTCGCCGAGGCGCCGCCCGTGCGCGCGGTGCTCGACGCGCTCGACGGCGCCGGCGGGCTCGACCGCTCGGCGGCGGAGCGGCTCGCCGCCTCGAGCTACCTCGCGCCGGGCGACCTCCGCGGCGCGCTCGGGCCGCTCCTCGATCGCGCCGGCGCCCTCGACGGCCGCGGCCCGCCGCAGGCCGCGCTCCGGCGGCGCGCGGCGGCGCTCACCTCGCCCGTGGCCGCGCGGGAGCGGGAGGCGCTCCTGCGCGCGGCCGGCGCCCTCGACGCGCTCGCGGCGCTCGTCCGGCCCCTCGGGCAGGCCGGCACCGCGCGCGAGCACGCGAGCCGGCTCGCCGCCTTCGTCGACGCCGCCGGGCTGCGCCGGCGCGCCGCCCGCGCGCCGCGCGAGATCGCCGCCCGGGACCTCGCCGCCCTCGCGGCGCTCGGAGACGCCTTCGACGGCCTCGCGCGCGCCCTCGCCCTCGTCGGGCGCGGCTCGGAGCGGCTCGCGCCGGCGGCGCTGCGCGCCCTCGCCCGGCTCGCGGTGGACGAGGCGGCGCTCGCGCCCGCCCCGGAGCCCGCCGCCGGCGCGGTCGAGCTCTTCGGCCTCGACGAGGCGCCGGGGCTCTCCGCCCGCGCCGCCGTGCTGACCGGCTGCGCGCGCGGGGCGTGGCCGCCGGCGCCCGCGCCGGAGCCGCTCCTGCGCGAGCCCGAGCGGCAGGCGCTCTGCCGGCACCTGCGCCGCGCCGCGGTGCCGACCGCGCCGGCGCGGCGCGCCGAGGCGGCGTTCCGGGCCTTCTCGGCGGTCGCCGCCGGGCGCGAGGCGGTGGCCTTCACGTGGCCCGCGCCGGGGCCCGCCGGCGACGGCGGCCCGCTCGCACCGCTCGCCGCGGACGCGCTCGCCGCCCTGGGCGTCCCGGCGCCCGCGGCGGCGCCGCCGGATCCGCCGCTCGCGCGGGCGCGCACGCCGCGCGAGGCGCTCCGCGCCGCGGCGCGCGGCGGCCCGTCCGCGGCGCGCGCGCTCGCCGCGACCCCGCTCGGCGCGCGCGCTGCCGACGCGCTCGCGCGCGGACGGCTCGAGGGGGCGCGGCGCGAGGCGGTGCGCGCGCGCCGCGCCGCGCCGCACGCCGGGCGCCTCGGCCGGCGCGCCCGCGCGCCGCTCGCGGCGGGCCTGCCCGCGGAGTGGTCGCCGACGCAGCTCGAGGAGTACGCGCGCTGCCCGTTCCGGCTCTTCCTCAAGGTCGGGGTGCGGCTCGACGAGCCCGGCGCGGAGGGGCTCGACATCGACAACCGCGACGAGGGGAGCGTCGTGCACGCGGTCCTCGAGCGGTTCGTCCGGGCGCGGGTCGAGCGGAAGGCGTGGCCGCCCGCGGGGGACGACGCGGACCTCGCCGAGGCGCGGGCCACCGCGGAGGAGACCTTCGCCCGCTTCGAGCGGGAGGGGCGCACCGGGGACCCCGCCGTGTGGGCGGCGCGCCGCGAGGCGGTCCTCTCGCGGCTCGAGCGCGTGGTGAGGGCGGAGGCCCGCGATCACGGCGGCCTCGCCCCCGCCCTGCTCGAGCACGCCTTCGGCGGTCGCTCGGGGCGGCCGCCGCTCGCCGTCCACGCGGGGGGCGAGACCGTGCGGCTGCGCGGGCGGATCGACCGGGTGGACGCGGGCCCCGACCGGCTCCTCGTCCTCGACTACAAGAACGCGCGGGCCGGGTCGGCCTACGCCGAGCTCCTCGACCCGGAGGCGTTCGGCCGCACGAGCTTCCAGATCCCGGCCTACCTCCTCGCCGCCGCGCGCGACCTCCCGGGCCGGCCGCGCCTCCTCGCCACCTACGCGCTCCTGCGCAGCGCCGAGCGGCTCGAGCCGCTCGAGCTCGCCGCGGACGACCCGGCGCTCGCCGCCGACGCGCCGCCCGCGGGCGCCGGGGACGCGCGCCCGTTCGCCGCCTCGGTCGTGGACCTGGTGCGCCGCATCCGCGACGGCGACTTCCCCATCGCCTCGCGCAGCTGCGACCACTGCCCGTTCGGCGCGGTCTGCCGCTTCGAGGGCGCCGCCGCGGCGGGCGCCGACGAGGACGCGGCGTGAGCGGCGTCGTCTTCGGCGACGCGGCGACCGCGCTCTTCCGGCTCGACCGGCCCACGGCGGTCTCCGCCGGGGCCGGCTCCGGGAAGACCACCGCCGTCGTGGAGCTGTGCGTGCGGCTCCTCTCCGGCGAGGCGACCGGCGCGCCCTGCGATCCCGGCGCGCTCGCCGCGATCACCTTCACCGAGAAGGCGGGCGAGGAGCTCGTGCTGCGGCTCCGCGAGGCGGTGGCGGCGCGGGCCCGCGCGGCGGCGGTCGCGGCGCCCGGCTCGGAGGACGCCCGGGCCTGGATCGCCCGGCTGCACGCGCTCGAGCGCATGGCGGTCGGGACCATCCACGGCTTCTGCGGGCGGCTCCTGCGCGAGCACGCGCCCGAGGCGGCGCTCGACCCCGAGTTCACGGTGGTGGACGAGGAGCGCGCCTCGGCCTGGCTCGCCGCGGCCGCGCGGGCCGCCGTCGTCGCCGGGCTCGACGCGGGCCGCCCGGCGGCGCGCGCGCTCGCGGCCGGCGCCGGCGCGGGCGGGGCGCGCGGCGGGCTCGCCGCCGCGGTGGCGGAGCTCGTCCGCGAGCGGGCGACCCGCGGCGATCGCGGCCCCCTCGCGCCGGCTCCGCCGCGCGAGGAGGCGGCGCGCGCGGCCCGGGCGCGGCTCGTCGCGGCGGCCCGGGACGCCGTCCGCCTCGGCGCCGGGGCGAAGGCGAGCGGCGCGCGCGCCCTCGCCGAGGACGTCGCCCGCGCGCTCGCGGCGCTGCCGGACGAGGTGCCGGGCCCGGAGGCGCTCCCGCTCGTGGCCGCGCTCGCCGAGGCGGGGAAGGGGAAGCGGCTCGGCAAGGCGGACGAGGCGCTGCGCGGGGCGAAGGAGGCGCTGGTCGCGGCGGCGCGCGAGCTCGTCGCCCTGGAGGCGGAGCGGCTCGCCGGGCCGCAGAAGGCGGAGCTCGCCGCCCTCGTCGCCGACGCGGAGGCGCGCTACGCCGCGCGCAAGCGCGAGGCGCGGGCGGTGGACTTCGACGACCTCCTCGTCCTCGCCCGCGACCTCCTCGCGGGCGACGCGGCGCTCCGCGCCGAGCTCCGATGCCGCCTGCGCGCGCTCCTCGTCGACGAGTACCAGGACGTGAACCCGGTGCAGCAGGCGATCCTGGAGCTGCTCGCCGGCCCCGGCGAGCCGGCCGGGCCGCTCCTCGTGGCGGTGGGCGACCTGAAGCAGTCGATCTACCGCTTCCGCGGCGCCGACGTGGCGGTCTTCGCGCGCGTGATCCGCGCGCTCGAGGGCGGCGCCGGGCGGGTGCTCCACCTCTCGGACAACCACCGCTCCGCGCCGGCGGTGCTCGACCTCGTGAACGAGACGTTCTCGCGCTGCATGCGGCCGCCCGCGGGGGCGGCGCCGCGCGACGACGAGCTCGCCTTCGGCGACGCCGACCGGCTCGTCCCGCGCCGCGCGGAGGGGGGCCGGCCGGCCTGCGAGGTGCTCGTGGACGGGGAGGCCGGCGGCTCGGCCGAGCGGCGGGTGCGGGAGGCCGAGGCGATCGTCCGCCGCATCCGCGCGATCGTGTCGGGCGCGGCGGGGATCGCGGTGCGCGAGCGCGCGGAGGGCGGGGTCGAGCGGGCCCGGCGCCCGACCCACGCCGACGTGGCGATCCTGTTCCGGCGGCTCACGCAGATCGGCGTCTACGAGCGGGCGCTGCGCGCCGCCGGCATCCCGTACCGCCTCGCCCGCGGCGGCGGCTTCTACCAGGCGCCCGAGGTCCGCGACGTGGGGGAGCTCGTCGCGACGCTCTTCGACCCGGGCGACGCGACAGGCTGGGCGGCGCTGCTCCGCTCCCCGATGTGCCTCGTCTCGGACGCGACGCTCCTCCTCCTCGCCCGCGTCGGCCTCCCCCGCCTCGCGCGGCTCGAGCCCGAGGCGCTGCGCCGGGAGCTCGCGCGCGCGGCGGCGGAGGGCGCCCCGGCGGCGCCGCTCGAGGCCCCGCTGCCGCCGGCGGAGTGGGCGCGGCTCCTGCGCTTCCTCGGGGCGTGGCGCGAGCTGCGCGAGGTGCGCGATCGGCTGCCGCTCGCGGACCTGCTGCGCCGCGCGGTCGAGGCGCTCGACCTCGACGCCGCGCTCCTCGCCGGACCCGACGGCGAGCGGCGCGCCGTGAACCTGGAGAAGGCCGTGGCGCTCTCGGCCCGCTTCGAGGCGGACGGCGGCCGGCCGCAGGAGCTCTCCGGCCACCTGCGCGCGCTCGCGGCGCGGCCCCCGCGCGAGCCCGAGGCGGAGCTCGAGTCGGGGGACGCCGTGGCGCTCCTCTCGGTCCACCAGGCGAAGGGGCTCGAGTGGCCCGTGGTCTTCGTGCCGGACCTGGGCGCGCGGGGGCGGAGCGACGGGCGGCGGGCGCTCCTCGACGGCGAGGGGCGGGTGTGCGCGGCGCTCTTCGACCCGGCGCGCGAGGAGTACGTCGAGACCGCCGGGCTGCGCGAGGCGCGCGAGGTGGAGCGACGCGCCGCCGCCGCGGAGTCGCGGCGGCTGCTCTACGTCGCGCTCACGCGGGCGCGCGACCACCTCGTCATCTCCGGCGAGGCGTCGAACGCGGCCGAGACGTGGCGGACGCTCGTCGAGGCGGCGGCGGAGGCCCGGCCGGACCTCGTGCGGCGCGTGCCGCTCGCGGAGGCGTCGACGCTCGCCGCCGGCCCGCCGCTCCCGGCGGAGGCCGCCCCGCCGCCCGCGCCCGCCGCCGCGCTCGCGGCGCCGCGCCTCGCCGGCCCGGCGCCGGTGACGGCGGTGCGGGTCGCCGTCACGGATCTCGCCGAGTACGCGCGCTGCCCGCGGCGGCACCACCTCGGGCGCTTCCTCGCCATCCCCGAGCCGCGCGGCGCCGCGCGGGCGCCGGCCGACGACCCCGGCCGCGCCACCCTGCGCGGCACCCTCGCCCACGCGATGCTGGCCGAGACCGACCTCGCCGCGCCGCCGCTCGAGCGGCGCGCCCAGATGGCCGCCGCGGCGGTGCGGCGCGGCCACGACCCGGCGAGCGCCGGCGTGCGCCGCATCCTCGCCGAGATCGGCCGCTTCGCCGACTCCGACGCCGGGAGCGTCCTCGCCCGCGCGGCGCGCGAGGGGCGGCTCTCCCGCGAGGTGCCGTTCCTGCTCCGGCTCGACGGCGCGGCGTCCCCGGGCGCGGGGGAGGGGCAGGGCGTGCCGGACGCCTACCTCGTCGGCGCCATCGACGCGCTCGTCGCCGGCCGGCGCGGCGAGGGCATCACCGTCGTGGACTACAAGTACGCGACGGCGCGCCCGGAGGCGGTCGAGCGCTACCGGCTGCAGCTGCTCGCGTACGCGCTCGCCGCGCTGCGCGCCCACCCGGGCGCCCGCGTCCGCGCGCGGCTCCAGTTCCTGCGCGGCGACCTGCGCGCCGTGGACCTCACCCCGTCGGCGCACGACCTCGAGCGCTTCGCGGCCGAGGCGCCGCGCCTCGCCTGGGAGGCGCACCGCGGCGGCGGGGATCGCCCGCCCCACGAGCTCGGCCGCGACGAGGCGCGCTGCCGCGCCGAGGGCTGCGGCTACGTCGGTCGCTGCTACCCGCAGGCGCGCGGCGGCGACGGGCCGGCGGCCGAGCCGGGCGCGGCGAGGGCCGCCGCCGGCGCGGCCTGACGGCGAGCTCGGCGGAGCCGCGCCCGTGCGCGTGCGAACGCCCGCCCTTCGACAAGCTCAGGGCGAGCGGTCCCTGACGTCAGGGGTGTTTCATCGGCGCGGCGCCGGTCTCGTTCGCCTCCTTGCCGAGATCGCCGCGGTGGCGCACGTCGGTGGAGAACATGCCGAAGCGGGCGCTGCCCTCGCCGAACTCGCGCAGCACGTCCCGCGGGTTCGCGTACACGCGATCCGGCAGCGAGTGGAGGAAGTTGATCGCGTCGGCGGGTGCGCCCGCCTCCGCCGCCGCGTGCGCGAGCTCGTCGCGCGAGATGGGGTACTCGACCTCGGACAGGATTCCGGACGGGCTGCGCTCCGGCCGCTCGCCGACACCTCGAGCCATGGGACCTTCCTTTCGGGTGACACGATCAAGTTGGGACGGCGCCGTCCCGCAGGCAGCGGGCGGACGGGCGCGGGCTTTTCTCCTTGCCTCTCCGGTGCGCGCGTCTCTAGATTGCGGGCGGCTTCCGGCCGGTCTACGACCTTTGAAACCCCAACGTTGGGAGAGAGAACGATGCCCGAGCGAACCACCGCGCGCGTGCAGGAGATCCTGTCCTGGTACCAGTCGGACAGCCCCGGAACGCTCGCCAATCTCCACCGGCTGCTCATGACGGGCACGCTCGGAGGCACCGGCAAGCTCGTGATCCTGCCGGTCGACCAGGGCTTCGAGCACGGCCCCGCGCGCTCGTTCGCGCCGAACCCGCCGGGCTACGATCCCGACTACCACTTCCAGCTCGCCATCGACGCAGGGTGCAACGCGTACGCGGCGCCGCTCGGCTTCATCGAGGCGGGCGCGCGCAAGTACGCGGGGCAGATCCCGCTCATCCTGAAGCTCAACAACTCGGACTCGCTGTCGAAGCTCGGCGGCGGACCGATCTCCGCGGTGACCGGCTCGGTGAAGGAGGCCGTGCGGCTCGGCTGCGCCGCCATCGGCTACACGATCTACCCGGCGTCGGACGCGCGGAACACGCAGTACGAGGCGCTGCGCGCCCTCACCGAGGAGGCGAAGGCGCACGGCCTCGTCGTCGTCGTGTGGAGCTACCCGCGCGGCAGCGGCGTCTCCAAGGACGGCGAGACCGCGGTGGACATCGCCGCCTACGCCGCCCAGATCGCGGCGCAGCTCGGCGCGCACATCATCAAGGTGAAGCCGCCGAAGGACCTCGTCGAGCACCCCGAGGCGAAGAAGGTCTACGAGAAGTACCAGATCCCGACGAAGACGATGGCCGACCGCGTGCGGCACGTCGTGCAGTCCGCCTTCAACGGGAAGCGGATCGTGATCTTCTCCGGCGGCGAGGCGAAGGGCACCGAGGAGGTGCTCGCCGAGATCAAGGGCATCAAGGAGGGCGGCGCGTTCGGCTCGATCATGGGCCGCAACGCCTTCCAGCGGCCGAAGGCCGAGGCCATGAAGCTCCTCTCGGACGTGATGAAGATCTACGCGAGCTGATCGGCTTCTTCTCGCGCCGATCCCGGGGGCGGCGTCCGTTCCGGACGCCGCCCTTCCCCTTGCGTGCGGGCGCCTCCGCTCCTGCCGGACGGCCCGTGAGGGGGTCGGCCCACGGGGGCCGGTGCGATCTCGGGCACCGGCATGGAACATGCCGGGGGGAAGCGTTTTTGCTTGCCACCCCTGCCTGCAGGGGTCTATACGGCTTTACCTTTTTCCGCGGTCTTGTCCGCCGCGGTCTTCGCAGCGGCTCATCCGGCCCGAGCGGGGCCGCGGCTCGTCGAGCGAGGAACGACTTCATGCGGCTCTACCCGAAGGTCATCCCCACGATCGCTCGCGAGGTCGTCCAGACCCTCATGCAGGACGGCGACGTCGAGGTCGAGACCCTCCGCATCGCCGACGCCGAGATGGACATGGCGGCCATCATGAAGGAGTACCTCGCGGCGGAGGAGCGGGTGAACGCCGCCACGCGCGAGGCGCTCGAGCGCCGCGGGTACGATCACTCCCGGTTCAACCAGGTGAAGCGCGAGATGGCGGACGTCCGCGGCTTCAAGATGGGGGACGAGGGGATCGAGTACGTCATCGGCCAGATGATCGAGTTCCTCCTCATCTCGCGGAACGTGGAGGAGGTCTACGCCGAGGACCACGCGCTCCGTAAGAAGGTCTTCCAGATCTTCAAGAAGCACCTCGACGTCGACGACGAGATCGATCGCGAGGCCCGCGCCCGCCTGAAGCACCTGCAGGAGGGCACGAGCGCCTGGGACGTCGAGTACCAGAAGACCGTGGAGCTTCTTCGCCGCTCCAGGGGCCTCATCTAGCTCCGCGCGCGGCGGGCTCGCCGCCGCTCGAAAAATTGCCTTCCGATATCGACCGACTACGCTCGGACCCGCGGGGTCCACGGGGCGGAGGCGGGCGTGTCGGCGAAGGCGCCGTTCTATCGAGGGGTGCGCGGCAGCGCGGCGCTCGCGACGCGGCCGATTGCGGAGGCCGCGCCGGCCGCCGAGGCGCTCGAGCCGGGCGAGCTGCGGCGCGTGCCGTACGGCGGCGAGCTCCTCGGCGCGGTCCGCGTGCGCGGCTCCTTCGCCGCGCTCCCGCTCGACGCCTTCGACCGCGCCTGCGGCGCGCTCGAGGCGGAGGAGCAGGCCGCCTACCTCCAGCTCCTGCGGCTCTCCGTCGGAGAGGGGCGCAACTGGTGCCGCGTCGCGAAGCGCGATCTCGAGGCGCGGCTGCGCCTCTCCGAGCGCAGGCTCCTGAGGGTGCTCGACGCGCTCGTCGCGAAGCGGTTCCTGCGCCCCCTCCACCGCGACAACCGCGGCACGCTCTGGCGCGTGTACCTGACCGCAGAGGCGTTCGGCGAGCCGCTCGGCGACGACGTGCTCGTCGGCCGGGCCACGGAGCTGAAGCTCGTCCGCGGGAGCGGGACAGGGCCGCCGGCGGCGCTCGGGCCGACCCCGACCCCGACCCCGACCTCGACCCCCGTCCGCCGCGGGCCGCGTCCCGTGCACACCGAGGAGAGCCTCGCGCGCGCCCTCG
Organism: uncultured delta proteobacterium; assembly: GCA_963737085.1. GTDB lineage: Bacteria > Myxococcota > Myxococcia > Myxococcales > Anaeromyxobacteraceae > Anaeromyxobacter. Next base: position 220,398 of record CAVTRR010000006.1, on the reverse strand, counting down.
CGGCGGCCCGCGGCCGGAGCGACGCCGCCGGGCTCGCCGCCGCGGCGCGCCAGGTCGCCGAGCTGCTCGCGGAGGGCCAGCGCCCCGAGCGCATCGCGGCCGCCGTCGAGGCGGTGCGCCGCCGCACCGCCCGCACCGCAGAGGAGCAGCGATGAACCGCAAGCCCGCCGCCGCCGTCGCCACGCTGGCCCCGCCGTCCCCCGCGCCCGCCCGCGTCCCGGCTGCGGTCGCGGCCCCGGCGGCCGACGCCGTCGCCGCGCTCCGCAGCCGGCTCGCCGGGCAGACCGCCCGGGAGCACGTCGTGCTCGACTTCCTCGAGGACGACCTGCGCGAGGTCCGGACCGCGCTCGCCGCCGTCGCCGCGTACGTGGCCAACGTCGAGGACGCCCTCTCGGAGGGCGCGCCGTCGCAGCAGCGCATCCTCTCGCTCGCGCTCGGCGGCAGGCCGGCCGACCGGATCGAGGAGCTCGGGTCCGCCGTCGCGAGCGTCCGCCGCCGGCTCGCCCAGGTCGCCGCGCGCATGTAGCGCGCGGCCGAGCCCGCTCGCTCAGGGCGCGCGGGCGCCGCGCACGCCCGAGAGCGTCGCGCGCACGGGGCCGACGTCGACCTCCGACACGACCGCGACCGGCAGCCGCCGCGCGTCGCGCGAGATCCAGACGTGCACCGGCCGCGCGGGGGCGCCCGGCCGGTCGGCGCGCCGGGCGGTGGCGTCCACCCGGAGCGTGTCGAAGCGGCCGGCCGGCGTGTCGACCTTCTCCGCCTTCGCCGCCACGGAGCCCTCGAGGCGCCAGAAGCGGCGGTTCGCGACGAGGTCGAAGCAGAAGCGGTCGCCCGGGGCGAGGCGCGCGGCGCGCAGGCGGGCGAGCGCGGAGAGCGGGTCGAGCACGTCGCCGGTGCGCGGGATGGCGGAGCGCGTGGTGCGCTCGCCGACCTGCTGCTCGATCGACACGGTCGCGCGCGCCGGCAGGAGCCGCGCGTCCGAGACCTTGCGCAGGCCGTCCTCGTCCGTCTCGTCGCGGTAGCGCTCCGGGAGGAGCGTCGCCGCCACGATCCACGAGAGCGCGACGCCGGTGAAGGCCTTCAGGCTCGCGACCGCCGAGTCGGTGCGGGCGCGGGCGCGGAGCGGGACGATCTTCCCCCCGGACATCGGGCGCTCGACGGAGAGCTGCAGCGTGCCCGTCTTCACGACGCCGAGCACGTCGAGGTCGTAGGTGAGCGTCTCGCCCGTGCGCCACGGGCGCTCGTCGCCGGCGGGCTCCGGCAGCCCGCAGGGCCCGGCGGCGAGGGCGACGGCGAGGAGCGCCGCCGCGATCACGCGGCCCTCCCGGTCAGCGCGCGGCGCGGGGCGCGCGCAGGGCGAGCGCGTCGCCGAGCGTCCGCCGCGCCGCGAGCCAGGGCGCGGGCCGCCGCTCGAAGCCGCGCGCCGTCGGCACCAGCCGCGCGAGCAGCGCGTCCGCGAGCCGCCCCTCGCCGGCCGCGCGCGCCAGCGCGAACAGCTCCACGTCCTCCAGCGCGTCGCGGATGATCTTCAGCCGGATGGACTCGACCGGGAACGGCCGCGTCCCGCCGAGCGCCGCCGGCCGGCCCGGGTAGAGCAGCGTGCCGTCGCCGTTGCCCGCGAAGGCGCGCACGTCCGTCCAGGGGTTCCCCGTCCACGCCTGGAGCATATCGTAGTAGAGCTCGCCCTTGAGCCCGCGGCGGAAGCCGAGGAGGGGGACGGCGCGGGCGGCGGTGCCGGGTCGGTCCACCTCGTACCCCGGCCACCCGGCGAACTCCGCGCGCATGGCCGCCCGCAGCGGGCCGGAGGCCGGGAGCTCGCCGCACCCGTGCGAGAGGCAGGAGGCGTAGGACCAGCTCACCCGCGCGGCGCGCCCGCCGCGCTCCGGGACGAGCGCCAGGTTCGGCGCGAACTCGTCGACGAGCCCCTCGAGGCGCGGATCCGGGAGCGTCGTCGCGAAGACCGGGATCCCCGCCGCGCGGGCGAGGCGGGCCCTCCGCGCGAGCTCCGCGAGCTGCTCGGGCCTCGGCTCGTCGAGGGTGTAGAGCCGGAGCCGGTCGGCCCAGCCGCGCGCCTCGAAGTGGCGGCGCCAGGCTCGCAGCGTCGCGGCGAGGTCCTCCTCGGGCCCGGTCCACACGCGCTCTGCGATGCGCACCTCGGCGAAGGCGCCGCGCACGCCCGGCACGAGGGTGCCGTCGAGCACCGGCGCGACCTCGGCGTCGTAGCGGGTCCAGTCGAGCGTGCAGGCCCGCGCCGTGCACGCGCCGTCGGGCGGATCCGCGGAGAGGACGAAGGGCGTCACGCGGTGGCGGAGCGCGGCGGCGGCGAGCGCCGCGGCCACCGCCGGGTCGTCCGGCGCGCCGAGGGCGCGCGTGCCGAGCCGGGTCGAGAGCCCGAAGGCGGCGGCGAACGCGCCGGTGCGCGGGAGGGCGAAGGGCCAGACGCGCAGGCGGATCGGGACGGCGCCGAGGGGGCGCTCGCCGTCCCGGAGCCGGAGCTCGCCCGAGTAGGCCCCGGCGGGCGCGGCCTCGGGGACGCAGAGCTCCACCCAGATCGCCTGGAGCCGCCCGGGCGCCACCTCGACGGGGAAGGCCCGCCGCGCCTCTCCGAAGAACGGGTCGCGGACGGGGACGAGCGGGTCGGGCCACTCGCCCGCCGCCCCGTCCGGCCCGGAGGGGCGCGCGAGCGGGACCGTCGCGACCCGGTAGAGCGTCACCGGGAGGCGCGCCGCGCCCCGGAGCGGCGCCGCCGACGCGGAGAGGGCGCGCAGCCCCCCCGCGGCGCGGACCGCCACCTGGGCGGACTCGCACTCGCCGCGCGCCGCGACGAGGTCCACCGCGCGCGCGCCCGGCACGGCGTCGCCGGGCCGGAGCTTCTCGAGCGCGCTCGCGACGCCCAGCTCGACGGGCGCCCGGGCCCGCGCGGCGGTCGCCGCGCAGGCGAGGAGGGCGAGGGCGAGGGCGCGCACGCCGCCAAGCTTGCGACGGGCGGGCGGCGCGGCAACGCGGGGCCGGGGCGTCCGGCGGCCGGGCCCCGCGCCACGCCTCGTCAGCGGGCGGCCACCTGCCCGCCCGGCCGGTAGCTCTTCAGCGTCGCGACGATGCTCCCGATGGCGAAGTCGGCCTGGGCCCGCACGAGCACGTGGCGGGGATCGTCCGAGACCCACATGAACGAGTCGCGCTTCGTCGAGAACTTGCCCTCGAGCTGGGTGCGGACCTGCACCTTGAGCGTGTCGAACCGGCCGGCGGGCGTGTCCACCGCCTCGCGCCCGAGCACCTCTGCGACGAGCGTGAACTGCTTCGAGCTCGCCACCACCGGCACCTCGTAGCGCTGCCCCGGGGTGAGCGCCTGGAGGCGCAGCCACAGGAGCGCGCTCGTCAGGTCGTGGACGCCCTCCGGGATGGCGAAGGTCTTTCGCGTCGTGCGCCCGCTGCGCTGCACCGTCACGGTCGCCTGCTTGTTCGTGCGGTCGAAGCGGGCGCTGTCCTGGTGGTAGTCGCCGACCTCGTAGGCGCGCAGGTCCGAGCCCCGCGAGAGGCGGGCGATCGAGTCCCAGTACGAGACGAAGTGCTCGCGCACGTCGACGAAGCCCGCGAACCCCTGCGTCTTCGCCTGGAAGATGACGGGCCACACGTCGCCGGCGGGCTCGCCGACGACGATGCGGCCCTCGCCGGTCGGCAGGTTCAGGTAGCGGACCTGCAGGACCGTCTCCTCGCCGGGCGAGAACGCGGACGCGCGCGCCGAGGGCGCGGCGCCGAGGAGGACGCACAGGGCGGAGAGGGCGGCGGCTCGGGGGAGGGGCATGGGTCGTCGCGGAGCAAGCGGGGTGCCACGGGAAGGGTCGGGGATTCTCGCGGTTTTGCGGGGGTGGGCGCAAGCCCACCCCGTCGCGGGGCGCGACACCGGTGTCGTCTTTCCGTACGTCTCTCCCCGACCTTCCGAGCGGGCGCCCGCCCGCCGGCGGCCGGTTTGGTCTACGCTTTCGGACCGGGAGAGACGGCGCGATGCCCAACGACAGCTTCGACGACGACGACCTGAAGGCGACCGGTGAGGACCTCGGGCGCAAGCGCCGCTTCGACGACTTCGACTGCCCGGACTGCAGCGCGAACAACCCGTACGACGACACCTTCGGCGACGGGGACGAGGTGCGCTGCTACTACTGCGGCCAGGAGTTCAAGGCCGAGGTGAACGACTCGGGCCGGCTGCGGCTGAAGGAGGCCTGAGGCTCAGCGCCGGCTCGGGCGCTCGCCGAAGATCGCCGTCCCCACGCGCACCACGGTGGCGCCCTCGGCCACCGCGACGGGCCAGTCGGCGCTCATGCCCATCGAGAGCTCGCGCAGCCCGAGCCCCTCGGCGAGCGCCCGCAGCGCGCGGAAGTGCGGGCGGGGGTCCTCCCCGGACGGCGGGATGCAGGTGAGGCCGGCGAGCTCCACCGCCGGCAGCGCGCGGACCGCCGCCGCCAGCCGCGCCACGTCCGCGGGCGCGCACCCGCCCTTGGACGCCTCGCCGCCCACGTTCACCTCGAGGAACACCCGCGCGGTGGCGCCCTTCTGGCCGAAGCGGCGCGAGATCTCTCGCGCGAGCTCCTCGCGGTCCACCGTGTGGATTGCGTGCACGCGGCCGGCGAGGTACTTCACCTTGTTCGTCTGGAGCCCGCCGATGAAGTGCCAGCGCAGGCCGGCGAGGTCGGCGAGCGCGTCCGCCTTCTCGCGCCACTCCTGCGCGTAGTTCTCGCCGAAGTCCCGCTGCCCGGCGGCGAAGGCCTCGCGGATCGCCTCGGCGGGCTGCGTCTTCGACACGGCGACGAGCGTCACCTCTGCGGGCAGGGCCGCGCGCACGGCCGCGAGCCGCTCGGCGAGGGTGCTCACCGCGCCTCCGGCGGCCCGTCGAAGGGGAGGGGGAGGCCCGCCCGGCGGAGGAGGTCCACCGTCTCGGCGAGCGGGAGCCCCACCACGTTGGAGACGCTCCCCGACACGTCGAGCACGAAGGCCCCGCCGGCGCCCTGGATGGCGTAGGCGCCGGCCTTGTCGAGCGGCTCGCCCGTCGAGACGTACCAGTCGACCGCGGCGGAGGAGAGCGGCCCGAACCGGACGGCGGTCTCGACCAGCGCCTCGAGCTCGACGCCGGGCGACCCGGCGTTCCGGCGGACGCACACCGCGGTCAGCACCTCGTGGCGCGAGCCGGAGAGCCGGGCGAGCATCCGCCGGGCGTCGTCCGCGTCGCGGGGCTTGCCGAGCACCTCGCCGCGCAGCACCACCACGGTGTCCGCGCCGAGCACGACCTCGTCCCCCGCCGCGGCGTCGCGGGCGACGGCCCGGGCCTTCTCCCGGGCGACGCGCGCCGCGTAGGCGCGGGCCGCCTCGCCGGGGAGCACCGCCTCGTCGGCGTGGGCGGGGCGCACCTCGAGGGCGAGCCCGAGCCGCTCGAGGAGCTCGCGACGGCGCGGGCTCTGCGAGGCGAGGACGAGGCGCGGCGGCATGGCTCCGGGCGTGCGCCCGGCTCCTACTCGGCGGGGGCGCGCGCCGCGAGCAGCGCGGCGTTGGTCTCGATCTTCGCGCCGTCGCGGAGCGCCTTCAGCCAGGCGCCGACGACCTCCGTCTCCTTGCGGTTGCGCAGGCGCGTCTCGAGCGCGGCGCGCTGCGCCTCGAAGGCGGCCGGCGCGGGGGTCTCGCGCTGGGTGACGGCGGCGACCACCGGTCCGGCCGGGGCCTCGAAGACCGCGCCGAGGACGTCGCCCTTCTTCGCGGCGAACGCCGCCGCGAGGAGGTCGGGGGCCGGGCCCAGCTTCGGGATCGACGACGACGCGCGCGTGAACGTGCCCGTCTCCTCCGCGGCGAGCGGGCGCCCGCCGAGGGTGACGGGCTTGCGCCCCGCCTTCTTCGCCGCCTCCGCGGACGGGAAGAGGTCGGCGAGCGCCTTGCCGCCGCGGGCCGCCTCGAGGGCCGCCCGGGCGCGGTCGCCGGCGAGCTTGCGGGCGCGGTCCTGGAGGAGGAGGTCCCGCGCGATGTCGAGGCGCGCCTGCTCCAGCGTCACCTGCCGCGCCGGCACGACCTCGTCCGCCTTGACGAGCTGCCAGCCGGAGGCGCTGCGCACCGGCTCGGACACCTGGCCCGCCTCGAGGGCGAGGGCGGTGGAGGCGAACGCCTCGTCGAAGAGCCCCGCGGAGACGAAGCCGAGCTCGCCGCCGTTCGCCTTCGTGTTCTCGTCCTCCGAGAGCGCCGCGGCCACCTTGGCGAAGTCCTCGCCCTTCTTCACGCGCGCCGCCGCCTCCTCGATCTTCTTCTTCGCGGCCCGGTCGTCGGCGCCCGGCGCGACGCGCGCGAGCACGTGCCGCACGCGGACCTTGCGCTGCTGTTCGAACCGGGCGCGGTTCTCGTCGTAGAACCGCTGCACCCGGGCGGCGTCGGCGTCGGCGAGCGCCTTCGCCTCGGCGTCGGTGGGGCGGGCCACCTCGGCCTTCGCGGCGGCGAGCGGGAACGCGACGAAGACGAGCGCGGCGCGGTCGCCGTCGGTCTCGAAGGCGCTGCGCACCTCGCCCTCCGAGACCTTCACCGTCTGGCGGACGGCGGTCATCATCTTCTGGTAGAGGAGGTCGTCCTTCATGACGGCCTCGAACTTGGCGGGAGACCCGTACATGGCCCGGGCGCTCTCCTCGTACAGGGCGTACCGGAACTCGCCGTTCTCCTGGAACGCAGGGATGGCGTGCACCGCGCGGGTCAGCTCCTGCTTGGTCACCGCCACGCCGCGCTTCTTCGCCTCCTGCACCACCAGCTCGCGGTCGACGATCTGCTCCATCGCCTGCGCGGGGAGGCCGAGCTGGTCGGCGAGGTCGCGGGTGAACGCGTCCCCCGCCTGCCGCCTGAAGAGCTGGTAGAGCTGGCCGTACTGCCGCTCCCACTCGGAGGCCGGCAGGGTCCTGCCGTTGACCTTGGCCGCGTAGGGAGGCGCGGCGGCTCCACAGCCCCCCTTGGAGAGGGAGCCGGGGCCGAAGTTGACGGCGAAGACCACCACGATGCCGATGACGATGAGCCAGGTGAAGGCACTCTTCGCGTTCGACCGAAGGACGTCGAGCATGAACCGGTGCTCCGGGTTGTTGAGGTGGGCGACCCGAGTGGCCCGGGCGCCGCGAAGTTGAACACCCTAGTCAACACAGGCTAAAATGCAAGGGAATTTGGCCCCGGCGGAGTCCTAAGTGCTCGGTTTGATCAAGCGGTATCGCGAGCTCATCCTGGTCGCGATCCTGCTCCTCGTCCCCCTTGGAGTGTTCTTCGCGCACGCGAAGCGCCCGCCCGAGCGCTCGCGCCTCGACCGCGCGATCGTGTGGCTGTGCACGCCCGTCGAGAGGGCGGTCGGCTGGACGGTCCGCGGCACCCTCTCGGGGTGGAGCGGCTACGTCGCGCTGCGCGGATCGCACCAGCGCGCCTTCGCCCTCGAGGACCGCGTGCGCTCGCTCGAGCTCGAGCGGCAGCAGCTCCTCTCCGACCGGCTCGAGGCGGAGCGGCTGCGCCGGCTGCTCGCGTTCACCGAGGCCTCGCCGGAGCGCCGCTACCTCGGCGCGCGCGTCATCGGCGTGCGGCTCGGGACGGTGGGGCGCCAGCTGCTCACGGTGGACCGCGGCTCCGAGGACGGCGTCGCGCGGATGATGCCGGTGGTGGTCGGCGAGGGGGTGGTCGGCCGGGTGCACCAGGTCGCGGGGCACAGCGCGGACGTCCTCGTCGTCACCGACAGCAACAGCTCGATCGCGGTGCGCGTCGACCGCACGCGCGCCCGCGGCAACGTGCGCGGCCTCGGCAAGCCCGACCTCTGCAAGCTCGAGTACGCGCTGCGCAACGAGGACGTGATGGAGGGGGACGCGCTCGTCACGTCCGGCACCGACGGCGTGTTCCCGCGCGGCCTCCCGGTGGGGAAGGTGACGCAGCTCTCGCGCACGCCGCACGGCCTCTTCCAGGACGCGCGCGTCGTGCCCGCGGTGGACGTCACGCGCCTCGAGGAGGTGCTCGTGGTGACCTCGTTCGAGCGTCCGGACGAGGTGCTGCCCGCCGCGTTCGTGCCCGGAACGCGCCCATGAAGCCGCTCGCGCACGTGGCCTTCGCGCTGCTCCTCGCGGCGCTGCAGGCGGCGCTCCTGCGCTGGCTGGGCGGCGGGTGGTTCTCGCTCGCGCTCCTCGCGGCGTGCGTCGTGCACCACGGGCTGCACAGCGGGAACGTCGACGGCTCGGTCGCCTCCGCGGGGATCGGGTACGTCATGGACCTCGTGTCGGGCTCGACGAAGGGGCTCATGACCGCCCTCGCCGTGCTCCTCTTCCTCGTCGTGCGCGCCACCTCCGCGGCGGTGGACGTGCGCAGCCGCTCCGCCTTCGCGCTGCTCTCCGGCGGGGGCGCCTTCTTCCTGTCCCTCGGCGCGATGGTGCTCACCCGCTACACGGCGGCCCCGGAGGCCGCGCCCGGCGTGGCGCTGCTGCCGCGCATGCTCCTCGAGGCCGTCCTCACGGGCGCGCTCGCGCCGTTCGTGGGGATGGCGCTCCGCCGCGTCGACGGCCTGTTCCAGCGCGAGGAGGCCGGCCTCCTGCGCTGAGCCCGCGATGTCGCTCATCCCTCCCAGCGCGCCGGGCGCCGCCCAGCGAGACTTCAAGCCCCGCCTCGTGTGGGCGACGGGCGTCGTGGTGTTCGCGTTCGTCGTGCTCCTCGGGCGCCTCTACCAGCTCCAGATCCTGCGCGGCGACGAGTACAAGGAGAAGGCGGACGAGAACTTCGTGAAGGAGATCCGGCAGCCCGCCGATCGCGGGCTCATCCTCGACCGGAGCCGGCGCGTCCTCGTCGACTCGCGCCCCTCCTACGACGTCACGCTCACCCCCTACTTCTGCCAGAAGCAGTGCGACGAGATCCTCTCGCGCCTCGCGACGATGCTGTCCCTGTCGCAGGAGGAGATCGAGCGCGCGCGCACCCAGCTCAAGAACGCGAAGAAGCTGGAGCGGTTCAGGCCGTTCACCGTGAAGATCGACATCACGCGCGACGAGCTCGACCGCTACCTCGCGAGCGCGATGGACCTCCTCGGCGTCGACGTGCAGCCGACGCCGCACCGGAGCTACCGCTTCGGCGGGCTCGGCGGCCACCTCATCGGCTACATGAACGAGGCGGGGGCCGACGAGCTGAAGCGGCTGAACGAGGACCTGCAGCGCGCCGGCTCGGCCCAGGAGCCGTACCTCCTCGGCGACTACGTCGGCCGCCGCGGCCTCGAGCGCCGCTTCGAGCGCGAGCTGCGCGGCGTCGACGGCAAGGAGCGCGTCCCGGTGGACGCGAAGGGCCGGCGCAAGGACGACGCCGACGACCTCATCCCCGAGGACCAGCGGCTCGTGCCGTCCTCGCCGGGGCAGAACCTCGTCCTCTCGCTCGACTGGCGCCTGCAGGAGTTCGCCGAGCAGACCTTCCCCGCGACCGCCGGCGTGGTCCTCGCCATGGACGCGAAGACCGGGTTCCTGCTCGCGCTCGTCGACCGCCCCGCGCCGGACCCGAACAAGATGTCGGGGCGCATCACGCCCCAGGAGCTCGCCGCCATCTACGCCGACCCGCTGCAGCCCGAGCTCTTCCGGGCGATCCAGCAGCACTACCACCCCGGCTCGACCTTCAAGGCCGTGACCAGCATCGCCGCGCTCGAGGAGGGCGTGTACAAGCCCTCCACCTCCGTCTACTGCCCGGGCTACTTCCGGATGGGCTCGGCGCGCTGGCGCTGCGACAAGGAGTCCGGCCACGGCGCGGTGGACTTCACCCACGCGCTGGGCGCGAGCTGCAACGTCTTCTACTACGAGGCGGGCGCGTCGCTCGGCGCCGACAACATCGCCAAGTGGGCGCGCGCGCTCGGCCTCGGCGCCCCCACCGGCTTCGACGTCGCGGGCGAGGTGCCGGGCGTCATCCCCGACGCCGCCTGGCACGACCGGCACGTCCCGGGCGGCTACCAGCGCGGCATGGCGGTGAACCTCGCGATCGGGCAGGGCGACGTCAACGTGACCCCCATGCAGCAGCTCGTGCTCTACGGCGCCATCGCCACCGGCATCGTCTGGAAGCCGCAGGTGGTGCTGCGCATCGAGGGCGCCGACGGGAAGGTCGTGCAGGAGTTCGCCCCGGAGGAGCGCTCGCGCCTCGCGATCAAGAAGAGCACGCGCGACACCGTGATGAACGGGCTCCTCGCGGCGGTGAACGAGCCGTACGGCACCGCGTGGTGGTCGCGCCTCAAGGACGTCACCCTCGCCGGCAAGACCGGGACCGCGCAGGTGAAGAAGCTCGGGGCGAGGCGCCTCAAGGCGGATCAGATGTCCTACTTCGAGCGCGACCACGCGTGGTTCGCGACCTTCGCGCCGGCCGACGATCCCGAGATCGTGGTGGTGGTCCTGAACGAGCACTCGGGGTTCGGGTCGTCGAACGCCGCGCCCACCGCGGCGGCGCTCGTGAAGAAGTACCTCGAGCTCAAGGCGCAGGACGCCGCGGAGCGCGCCGGCCCGGCGGCGGAGCCCGCCCCGGCGCCGGCGCCCAAGCCGCCGCCGCCCCCGCCGGCGGTCCCCGCCGCGGCGGAGGGGCCGAAGCTCGGCGCGGCCGGGCGGGGGGAGGCGGACCATGGCTGACGTCGCGCTCTCGGCCATGGCGCACCGCAAGCCGTTCGCGCACTTCCCCTGGCACCTCGGGGCGGTCGTGCTGGCGATCTGCGCCATCGGCATCTGGAACCTCGCGTCCGCCTCGCGGACGGCCCACGCGCCCGTGTGGATCAGCCAGACCGCGTGGATGGGCGTCGGCGTCCTCGTCGCGCTCACGGTGACGCTCGTCGATCACCGCGCCTTCCAGCGGATGTCCTGGGTCTTCTACGCGCTCGTCATCCTGCTGCTCTTCGCCGTCATGGTGAAGGGGCGCTACGTGATGGGCGCGCGCCGCTGGCTCACCCTCGGCCCGATCAACTTCCAGCCGTCCGAGCTCGCGAAGCTCTCGGTGGCCCTCGCCCTCGCGAGCTGGTTCCAGGCCGACGCGGAGAGGCGCAAGGACGGCTACGGCCTCTTCGGCCTCGCCATCCCCATCGCCATCACGCTCTTCCCCGCGGTGCTCATCCTGAAGCAGCCGGACCTCGGCACGGCCCTCATCGTCCTCGCGGTGGGCGGCACGCAGATCCTGTTCGCGAAGGTCCGCTGGAAGACGCTCGCGCTCCTGGCCGGCGTCGGGCTGGGGGCCGCGGTGCTCGTCTACCCGCACCTCAAGCCCTACCAGAAGAAGCGGGTCGAGACCTTCCTCAACCCGAAGGCGGACGCCCTCGGCGCCGGCTACCACGCCACGCAGTCGATGATCGCGGTCGGCTCGGGGCAGGGGCTCGGCAAGGGCTGGGGGCAGGGGACGCAGACGAACCTGTCGTTCCTCCCCGAGCAGCACACCGACTTCATCTTCTCGGTGTGGGCGGAGGAGCACGGGTTCCTCGGCTGCCTCCTCCTGCTCGGGCTCTACTTCGCCCTCGTCACGAGCGCGGTGGACATCGCCGGCAACGCCCGCGACCGCTTCGGGAACTTCCTCGCGGTGGGCATCACCGGGATGCTCTTCTGGCACGTGGCGATCAACATCGGGATGGTGATCGGCCTGTTGCCCGTGGTGGGCGTCACCCTGCCGCTCATGAGCTACGGCGGGTCCTCGGTGATCGTGATCTTCACCGGGATCGGGCTGCTCGCGAACGTCGGCATGCGCCGGTTCGTGAATTGATCAGGAGATCGCCTTCTTCAGGCTCTCCTCGAGCTTCGACCGCGGCACCGCGCCGACGATCGTGTCGACGACGCGCCCGCCCTTGAAGAGGAGGAGCGTCGGGATGGAGCGGATCCCGTACTGCTGCGGCACCTGCTGGTGCTCGTCGACGTCCATCTTCGCGACCTTCACCTTGCCCTTGTACTGCCGGGCGAGCTCCTCGACCGTCGGCGCGATGGCCTTGCAGGGCCCGCACCACACCGCCCAGAAGTCCACGAGGACGGGGATGTCGCTCTTCAGGACCTCCTTGTCGAAGGTGGCGTCCTGGAGGATGACGAGGTCGTTCGAGGCCATTTAGGCTCCTTGGCGAAGGTCCGCTCGGTCGACTTCTTAGCCGCGCGGTCACACCGTGGCAAGGGGCTCGGGCGTCGTGTTACCTTCCGGACCCCGCGTCCGCCCCCGGGCGGCCGAGCGCGGGGTCCGGCGCGACTCGCCGGACGGCACGCGGAGAAGGAATGGGCGGTCTGCTCTTCGTTTCCCAGGCCATGCTCGACTCCTGGGCCGAGCAGGGGAAGATCGACTTCGTCGGCAACGTCATGACCCTCCTCGCGGGGGAGGGGCAGGGGCGGAGCTACGCGCTCGAGCCGGCCGTCCGCTTCATGAAGCTGCTCGGCGAGGGGACCGATCCGCACGCCCTCGTCCACAAGGTGAAGAGCGTCGTGCAGCTGAGGGAGATGGGGGCGGAGCCGGTGGACGACTCCTGCATCCTGGGCGACGTCGCCTACGAGGTCCAGCCCGGGTTCCTCGCCGAGGCCGCGGCGCTGCAGGCCGCGGCGACCGCGCGGCCGGCCCCCCGGCCCGGCCCCGACGCGCAGCCCGCCGGAGCGGCGGGCGCTCCCGCCGCCGCGCCGCCCGGCGGCCCGGCGCGCGGCCGCCCGCTCGGCAACACGCCGCTCCCGAAGGAGCTCGAGGAACGGCGGAAGGAAGCCGAGGCCCTCGCCCGTTTCCTCCTGGAGAACCTGTCTTGAGCATCGCCATCCTCCGCCTCGCCGCCGCCCTCTACGCGGGCGCCGCCGCGGCGTACATCGTCTACTTCGCCCGCCCGCGGCACGCGCGCGCGGCGACGGCCGGCTTCTGGCTGCTCGCCGTCGCGTTCGCGGTCCACGCGGTGGCCATCGGCGTCGGGTGCAGCGAGTTCGGCGGGCGGGAGTTCTTCAGCCTGCGCGGCGGCCTCGTCCTCATCGTGTGGCTCGCCTCCGGCGCGTACCTGCTCCTGCACCGCTACTACCACCTGCCCACGCTCGGCGCGTTCGTCACGCCGCTCACGTTCGCGGTGCTGCTGCCCGCCCTGTTCGGCGATCCGGCGCACCCGCAGATGATGCCCGAGACGCTGCGCCACCCGACCCTCACCATCCACATCGTGACGGCGACGCTCGGCGTCGCGCTGTTCGGCATCGCCTGCGGATCGGCGGTCATGTACCTCCTGCAGGAGCGCGAGGTGAAGGGCAAGCGGTTCGGCGCCCTCTTCTCGCGCCTGCCGTCCCTCGACGCCCTCGATCAGATGGTGCAGCGGCTCGTCCGCGCCGGGTTCGTGGTCTACACGGTGGCGCTCGTGGCGGGGACCATCACCGCGACGGCCGTCTGGAAGAGCGCGTGGTCCTGGGACCCGCAGCAGATCGTCTCGCTCGTCGTCTGGTTCCTCTACGGGGCGATGGTGCAGCTCAGGCACAACGGCTGGCACGGCCGCCGCTACGCGATGCTCACCCTCGTCGGCTTCGGGCTCGTCCTCGGCTCGATGGTCAGCCTGAAGGCCGTGCCGGGGATCACGCGGCACGCGGGGGACTACGGGATGAACCCTCCCGCCGGAGGCGCCCAGTGAGCGGGCGGGACCTCTTCCTCGTCGGGCTCTCCCACAAGAGCGCGCCGATCGAGGTCCGCGAGCGGGTTGCCCTCTCCGGCGACACCCTCAAGGCGGCGCTCCTCGAGCTGTCCGCCGCGGAGGGGGTCGAGGAGGCGTTCGTCGTCTCCACCTGCAACCGGGTGGAGGTGTACGTGCAGGCGCACGGCGACGCGGCGGCGCGACGGTTCTTCACCGCCCGCGCCGCGCAGGCCGCCGATCACCTCTACGCGAAGGCGGGCCTCGACGCGGTCCGCCACCTCTTCCGGGTCTCCGCCAGCCTCGACTCGATGGTGCTCGGCGAGCAGCAGATCCTGGGGCAGGTGAAGGAGGCGTACGGCCTCGCCAGCGCGGCCGGCGTCGCCGGGTCCTACGTGTCGCGCCTGTGCAACCGGGCCTTCGCGACGGCGAAGCGGATCCGCACCGACACCGAGATCGGCCGGGGCGCCACGAGCATGTCGCAGGTGGCGGTGGAGCTCGTGAAGAAGATCTTCGGCGACCTCGAGGGGCGCGCGATCCTCCTCGCCGGCGCCGGCAAGATGGGTTGCCTCTCCGCGAAGGCGCTCGCCGATCTCGGCGCCGACCGGATCCTCGTGACGAACCGCTCCCCCGAGCGCGGCCTCGCCCTGGCGCACCAGGTGAACGGCGCCTTCCGCGAGTGGGAGGAGCTCCCGCGCCTGCTCGTCGAGGCGGACGTGGTCATCGTCTCGACGGGCGCGCCGAACTACGTGCTCGGCCGCGACCTCGTCCAGGCGGCCATGAAGGCGCGCCGCCACCGCTCGCTCTGCCTCATCGACCTCGCCGTGCCGCGCAACGTGGACCCGGCCGCCGGCGGGCTCTCCGACGTCTACGCCTACGACGTGGACGACCTCGAGAAGGTGGTCGAGACGACGCACGAGGCGCGGCGCGGCGAGGCGCTGCGGGCCGAGGCCATCGTCGAGGCGGAGGTGATGGCGTTCGCCAAGGAGCGCGACGCCCGCGCCGCGCTCCCCGTGCTCGCCCAGCTCCGCCAGCACGCCGAGGCCATCGCCCGCGCCGAGGCCGAGCGGACCCTCGCCCACGTCGGCGCGAAGCTCGACGAGAAGGGCAAGCGGAGCGTCGAGGCGATGGCGCAGGCCATCGTGAACAAGCTGCTCCACGGCCCGACCGCGCGCCTCAAGGAGGCCGCCTCGTCGGGCGACGGCGCCCTCGCCGGCGCCGCGGCGGAGCTGTTCGGCATCGAGGACGAGGCGGCCGCCGCGGAGGAGCGCGCGCGGACGCCCAAGGCGCCGCGCGACTCCACGCCGAGCGCCGCCAGCAACGAGTGAAAGGCCAACGACCCACATGATCCGCATCGCGACCCGCCGCAGTCCCCTCGCCAAGTGGCAGGCGAACCACGTCTCGAGCCTCCTCCGGAGGAACGAGCCCGGCCTCGAGGTCCGCCTGCACGAGGTGGTCACGAAGGGCGACAAGATCCTCGACGTGCCCCTCGCCGACGTCGGCGGGAAGGGGCTCTTCGTGAAGGAGATCGAGGACGCGCTCCTCGCCGGCGACGCCGAGGTCGCCGTCCACTCGATGAAGGACCTCCCCGCGGAGCTCGCGCCGGGGCTCATCATCGCGGCGGTGCCGGAGCGCGAGGACCCGCGCGACGCCCTCTGCTCGCCGCGCTACCGGACCCTCGACGCGCTGCCGAAGGGCGCGAAGGTGGGCACCTCGAGCCTCCGCCGCAGCGCGCAGCTCAAGGCGATCCGTCCCGACCTCGAGATGCAGGTGGTGCGCGGCAACGTCGAGACCCGCCTGCGCAAGGCGTCGGAGGGGCTCGACGCGGTGGTGCTCGCCTACGCCGGGCTGCGCCGCCTCGGCCTCGCGCAGCACGCGACCCACGTGTTCTCGCCGGAGGAGATGCTCCCCGCGGTGGCGCAGGGGGCCCTCGCGCTCGAGGCGCGCGCCGCCGACGCCGCGACGCTGAAGCGGCTCGCCGCGCTCGAGGACCCGGAGACGCGCATCCGCACCGAGGCGGAGCGCGGCTTCCTCGCCCGCATCGAGGGCGGCTGCCAGGTGCCCATCGCCGGCCACGCCACCGTGGAGGGCGGCAAGGTGCGGCTCCGCGCCCTCGTCGCCTCGCTCGACGGCACGCGGGTGATCCGCGCGGAGCGGAGCGGGCCGGTCGCGGACGCCCGCCGGATGGGCGCGGCCGTCGCCGAGGAGCTCCTCTCGAAGGGCGCCGACGCCATCCTGCGCGAGTGCGAGGGCAAGCTCGCCGGCATGGCCGCGCCGAAGCGGTAGCCCGCCGTGGCCGCGCCGCGCCTCGACGGCCGCACCGTCGTCGTCACCCGGAGCAAGGGCGGCGAGGACGCGCTCGCGGCGCGGCTGCGCGAGCTCGGCGCGGCGGTGCGCGAGATCCCCTGCGATCGCCTTCGCGCCGCCGGCCGACCCGGCGCCGCTCGACGGGGCCCTGCGCGACCTCGCCCGCTTCGACTGGGCGGTGTTCGCGAGCGCGACCGCGGTGGACCGGACGCTCGAGCGGCTCGAGACGCTCGGCGTCGATCGCGCCGGGCTCGGCCGGCTTCGCCTCGCCGCGGTCGGCCCCGCGACCGCCGACCGGCTCGCCCGCGCGGTGCGCGAGCCGGACCTCGTCCCCGCCGAGGCGGTGGGGAGCGCGCTCGCCGCGGCGCTCGTCCCGCACGTCGCCGGCAAGCGCGTCCTCTTCCCGCGCCCCGCCGAGGGCCGGCCGGAGCTGCTCGCCGGCCTCCTCGCCGCGGGGGCCGAGGTGGCGGCGGTGGAGGCCTACCGCACGCTCCCCGCGCCGGCCGAGGCGATCCGGCCGCTCGCGTCGTGGATCGAGGCGGGCGAGGTGCAGGCGGTCGCCTTCGCGTCGCCCTCCGCGGTGAAGGCGGTCGTCGCCGGCCTCGGCGAGCGGGCGGCGCTGCTCCGGGGCGTCGTGCTGGCCGCCATCGGGCCGACCACGTCCGAGGCGCTCCGCGGCGCCGGCCTCGAGCCGGGCGCGCAGCCCGCGCGCTACACCGGCCCGGACCTCGCCGACGCCATCGCCGCCCGCCTCGCGCGGGGCGGGTGAGCGCCCCTCGGGCGCCCCGCCGGGGCCAGGGTTCCGGAAGGCGTCGCGCACCATCGCGTGCCCCGGTAAATTGTCGTTGCGATGGCCACCGAGGTGGAGCCCGTCGAGGGGCTCGTCCGGATCCGCGTCCCGCTCGACCCCGCCCCCGGCGCCGCCGGGCCGGCGGACGACTGGCTCTGGGCGGAGCCGCTCGGCAGCGACCGCTTCCGCGTCGAGAGCTGCCCCTTCTTCGCCTACGGCCTGTCGCGCGACGACGTCGTGCTCGCGGACGCAGCGCCCGGCCAGGAGGCGCCGAGCCTCGCGGACGTCCTCGAGAAGGGCGGCCACCGGACGCTCCGGATGGCGCTCGACCCCGACGCCGACCTCGCCGACCCCGCCGTGCAGGGGCTCCTCGAGCGGCTGCTCGAGCTCGGCTGCACGCACGAGGCGCTCCGCCCGAAGCTCGTCGCCATCGACCTCCCGCGGGAGGTGGACGAGGCGATCGTGGTGCAGCTCCTCCAGACGCTCTGCGACGACGGCGCGGCGCTGTGGGAGTGGGCGGATCCCAGGCCGAGCTAGGGCCGGTGCGGGGGGAGAGGGGAGAAGACAGCCCCTCGACGAGCGTTCTTCGACGGCCTGTCCGGGGGCGTCGCTACCGCTTCTTCGCCTTCTTCGCCGCGTCCCGCCGCACCTTGCGGGCCGCCTTCTCGGCGCGGCTGCGCGCGAGGAAGCCGCGCGGCTCGGGCGGCGGGGCGGGCGGGGGCGGCAGGACGGGGCCTCCCAGCGGCGCCGGCTCGAGGGCCGCGGGCTCCGGGGCCGCGACGGGCCTGCCCCGCGCCGCGCCGCGCCTCGGCTCGAGGGCCCAGTGGAAGAGCCGCTTCACGACGAGCGTCGCGTAGGCGCCGGGCGGCAGGGTGAACGCGACGTTCACGCGCAGCCGCCCCTTGTTCAGCTCGTCCCGCTTCGCCTCGCCGACGGCGAGCCGCCCGGGGAACACCACGAGGGGCCGCTCCTCGGGCTCGAAGTGGATCTCCGGCGTCCGGGGCACCGCCAGGTCCGCGAGCTTCATGTCCTCGCGGTCGAGGACCGAGAGCGCGGCGCGCTCCACCTTGCGGTCCTCGAACTTCGTCGCCGGGGCGAGGAGCGGGAAGGTCCGTTCCTTGAAGAGGCGCGCCCCCTCCGCGTCGAGCTCGTTCGGGAAGAGGAGCGTGCCCGCCTGGTAGAGGATCGCGACGAGGTGCTGCATCCCCACCACGTCCTTCAGGTACTGCTTCACGCCCTCGTTCCAGAGCCAGCTCTGGTAGGCGAACACCTGGAGCCCGCGCCAGCGCGGCTCGGTGCGGAGCAGGGCGCCGCGGAAGTCCGTCGGGTGCGCCCGCAGCCACTTCACCACCGCCTCGTAGCGCTCCGCGCCGGGGTAGGGGTTCCGCTTCCCCCAGTCGCCCCAGTGCTCCTTCCAGAAGCCCTTCACCTTCGCGTCGCCGGAGTGATCGAGCTCGGAGGGGCGGGCGAGCACGTTGCGCAGCGCGACCTCGAACTCGCCGCGCATGAGGTCCTTCACGATGAAGCCCTGGCCGTGCTTCAGCGATCCGAACCGCTGCGAGTCGAAGTAGTTCACCACGCCGAGCCGCCGCACCTCGGCGATCGAGGCGCTGAGCCGCGCGACGTCCTCCTCGGAGAGGTCGCGCACCGTCACGGCGAAGCGGTTCGAGGTGGTGTTCTCGGCGGAGAGCGGCGCGCGAATGCGCCCGAGCGGCTTCAGCCGGAGGTCGGGCTCCTGCAGCTCGATCTGCCGCCCCTCGAGGGCGACGAGCTGGGTGGTGCGCCCCTGCTTGTCCTTCAGGCCGCAGTAGCTCACCGCCGCCTTCGGGATCTTGAAGCGCGCGCAGATGCGGTCCACCGCCTCGAAGGTGGAGAGCTTCTGCTTGTCCATGAGGTAGACGAAGTGCCTGCCCCGCGGGTCCTCGTCGAAGCGCCAGGACTCGGAGACCTGGAAGTCCTCGGGCTTCTGCTTCAGCTTCATGCGCGCACCATTACCACGGCCGGGTCCCCTGGCGCGGGCTGGCGCCCGGTCCCGTTCGAGGGTATTCGATGGACCATGGGCTTCGGCGAGCTCCTCATCCTCCTCTTCGTCGTGCTCCTCTTCTTCGGCGCGAGGAAGCTGCCGGCGGTCGGGGAGGGGCTCGGCAAGGCGATCCGGGGCTTCAAGGACGCCGTGCGCGATCCGCCCGCGCGGTCCGCGCCGCCGCCCCGGCCGAAGGGCGAGCTGCCGCCGGGGCCGCAGGAGCCGGGGGCCTGATCAGGCCCGCTGCCGGAAGAACAGCACGATCGTGAGGCAGTGGAACTCGTTGTCGCTCGACTGGGTGACGACGCGGTCCACGACCTCGAAGTCGCCGTTCGAGCGCAGCCAGCGCGTGACGCTCTCGCCGAGCTCCTCGCGCTCCTTCGCCTTCGTGGCGGAGAAGACCTTCACCCCGGTGAACTGCATCGCGCGCTCCCTGTCGTCGCTCACGCCTGACACCCCCACGGGCGCGACCCCGAAAAAAAGTATTGCCAGACGGGTTACCCACCGTCAAGCGCGCGGCTCCTCCAACCCCCGATAGCGCCTCGCGGTTTTTCCGGCGGTCCGCCCCTTTGCCCGCCCGGCGGCCGGTCCCTACCTTTCCCGCGCGCGGCGCGGAGCGCGCGCGGAGGCGCGATGAGGGAACCGAAGAAGGGCTTCGCGGTCGAGTTCATCAACCAGATCAGGACGATGGAGTCGGCGGAGCTGAACGCGCTCATCGTCCGCGAGGCGGGCGAGGACCTCGCGCAGTTCTTCCTCTCCTACAGCGCGAGCCTCATCTCGCGCGATCCGACGCGCGTCCTCGAGAACACCTCGAGCCTCATGCTCATGGGCTATCTCATCCGCGCGGCCGAGGAGCGCCGCGAGCGCACGTCGGCGCACCGGTCGCTCGCGCGCGCGTAGGGCACGCCGCCCCGCGCCGGCTTCCGCCGGCCGGCCCGGCGTGCTAATCACCGTCCTCGCTTCGGCGGGGACGGCATGCTCATCGACCTGCACGTACACAGCCACCACACGCGCGGGAGCCCGCTCGCGCCGCGGGACGTGGTGCGGCGCGCGAAGGCCCTCGGCCTCGACGGGGTCGTCTTCACGGACCTGAACACCCTCGACGGGCTCGAGGAGATCCGGGCGGCCGGCCGCGAGGAGGGGCTCCTCGCGCTCTGCGGCGCCGAGATCGTGACCGACCGCGGCCACTACCTCTGCTTCTTCCCGGACCCCGCGCAGGTGCCGGCCCCGCCGCAGATCTTCGGCTCCGCGACGCCGTGGCCCGTGCGCGAGGTGATCGCGAAGGTGCGGGAGCTGGGCGGCGCCGTGGTGGCGGCCCACCCGTACGACAAGAGCGTCGAGCGCCCGAGCGGAGACTTCATCTTCACGCTCGACGGCCTCTCCGCCGTCGAGGGGCTGAACGCGCGCCGCAAGGGGCCGACGAACGACCTGGCGGTCGAGGCCGCCGATCACATGAGCCTGCCCTGCACGGGCGGCTCGGGCACCCTCGAGTCGCTCGAGGAGCTCGGCAAGGCCGCGACGCTCTTCAAGGAGCCGGTGGCGTCGGAGCGGGATCTCGTCCGGCAGCTCCGCGCCGGCACGGTGTTCTGCGTCGCCGTCGGCGTGACGCCCGCGCCCGAGGGCGCGCGCGAGCGCGACCGCGGGGGCGAGCGGCGCGGTCGCGGCGAGCGGCACGACCGCGGCGGCAGGGGCGAGGGGCGGGGCGGACGTGATGGCGGGCGGCAGCGCGGTGGGAGTGGCCGCGGCGGCCGCGAGCGGTAGGGGAGAGATGCAGAGATACATCGGTCTCGACGTCGGCGCGGAGACGGTGAAGGTCGTGGAGCTCCGGGGGGAACCCGGGAAGCTCGAGTGGACCCGCCGGGCGCGCCTCGATCACCAGAAGGATCCGGTCCGCGCCCTCGGCGAGGTGCTCGCCCAGTGGGGCTGGGACGGCGCCCGCGCCGCGTGCGCGACGGGGCGGCTCGGCCGCGCCCTCGCGGTGGAGCGCATCCCCGGCAAGCAGGCCCGCATCGCGGGGCACCACTTCCTGCGCGGGAACGGCAAGGCGGCCGCGGTCATCGAGATCGGCGCGCACGGCTTCTCGGTGCTCGCCCTCGAGGCCGACGGGCGCGACACCTACCGCGAGAACCCCCGCTGCTCGCAGGGGACCGGGAACTTCCTCCGCCAGCTCGTCGAGCGCTTCGGCCTCGGGCCGGAGGAGGCGGACGGGATCGCGGCCGGCGCCACCGCCGCCCCGCTCTCCGGCCGCTGCCCGGTCATCCTCAAGACGGACATGACCCACCTCGCCAACAAGGGCGAGGACCGGTCGCGGATCCTCGCCGGGCTCTTCGACGCGATCTGCGAGAACGTGCAGGTGCTCGTGAAGGCGCACGGCCCCCGCGAGGTCGTGCTCGCGGGCGGCGTCGGCCAGTCGCGCCGCGTGCGCGAGAACTTCGAGGAGTGGCTCGCGAAGCGCGAGATGACCCTCGTCGAGCCGTCGGAGGACGCGCTCTACCTCGACGCGCTCGGCTGCGCCGTGCTCGCCGCGGAGCGCCCCGCCGCGCCGCCGCCGCTCGAGGGGCTCTTCCGCGCCTTCGAGCACGGCGCCCTCGACCGGCTCGCCCCGCTGTCCGCGGCGCTGCCGCGGGTCCGGCGGCTGGCGCGGCCCCCGGCCGACCCCGCCTCCAGCGGCCCGGTCATCCTCGGCCTCGACATCGGCTCGACCGGCGCGAAGATCGTCGCCCTCGACGCGGCCACGCGGAAGCCCGTGTGGGAGGCGTACTCGCGCACCGCGGGCGACCCCGTGGGCGCCGCGCAGGGGCTCGTGAAGGAGTACACGCAGGGGCCCTGCGCAAGCCGGCCCATCGCGGGCGCCGGCGTCACCGGCTCGGGGCGCGAGATCGTCGGGTCGCTCATGGCGACCTGCTACGGGACGGAGCAGGTCCACGTCCTGAACGAGATCGCCGCCCACGCCGAGGGCGCGCGCGCGTACGACCCGCGCGTCGACACCATCTTCGAGATCGGCGGCCAGGACGCGAAGTACATCCGCCTCGAGGGCGGGCGCGTCGTGGACGCCGCCATGAACGAGGCGTGCAGCGCGGGCACCGGCTCCTTCATCGAGGAGCAGGGCCGCCGCCTCGGCGGCCTCGGCGCCGCCGAGCTCGGCAAGGAGGCGATCGCCGCGGACGGCTGCGTCGCCCTCGGCCAGCACTGCGCCGTCTTCATGGCCGAGATCCTGGACGAGGCGGCCGCGGCCGGCGCCGACCGGCGCCACGTCATCGCCGGGCTCTACGAGTCGGTCATCCAGAACTACCTGAACCGCGTGAAGGGCCAGCGCTCCGTCGGCAAGGTGATCTTCTGCCAGGGCATGCCCTTCAGCGCCGACGCCCTCGCGGCGGCGGTGGCGCGCCAGACCGGCGCAGAGGTCATCGTCCCGCCCTCGCCCGGCACCGTGGGCGCCTTCGGCATCGCGCTGCTCGCCCGCGACGTGATCGTGGACGGCGGGGCGCCCCTCGACCCCGCGCGCTTCCTCGCCGCGCGGGTCGAGAAGAAGGAGGTCTTCCTCTGCAAGTCCACGCAGGGCTGCGGCGGGAGCGGCAACCTCTGCCGCATCGACCGGCTGCGGACGGTGGTGGACGGGCAGCGCCAGGCGTTCACCTGGGGCGGCGCCTGCTCGCTCTACGACAAGGGCACCCGCTCGCGGAAGCTCCCCGACGGCGCGCCGGACCCGTTCCGGGCCCGCGCCGAGGCGGTGGAGGAGATCGTCCGGCGCGCGGCCGCCGAGCGGCGCCCCGGCGCCCGCCGCGTCGCCGTCGCCGAGGCGTTCCAGCTCAAGACCCTCTTCCCGTACTTCGCGAGCTTCCTGCGCGGCCTCGGCCTCGACCTCGAGGTGGTGCAGCCCGGCGAGCGCGACGCGCTGAAGCGCGGCATCGAGGCGGCGAACGTGCCGTTCTGCGCGCCCATGCAGCAGTACCACGGCATCGTGCAGGCGATGGCCGACACCGGCGCGGACTTCGTCTTCCTGCCGATGCTGCGCGACCTGCCGCCGGTGAAGGACGAGAAGCACACCTGGCTCTGCCCCATCGTGCAGGCGAGCCCGGACGTGGTCCGCCACGACCTCGGCAAGGAGCTCGGCGCCCGGGTGCTCTCGCCCGTCATCCGCACCGGCGAGGGCTTCCTCGAGAGCGCGCGGTTCCTCGACGCGGTGCGGGCGCTCGCCGCCGAGGTCGGCGTGACCTCCGAGGCGGAGGTGGCCCGCGCCCACGCCGCGGCGCGCGAGGAGCAGCTCCGCTTCGACGCGCGCCTCCACGCCATCGGCAAGGACACCGTGGAGCGCTGCCGCCGCGAGGGCCTGCTGCCCGTCGTCGTCCTCGGCCGCGCCTACACGATCCACGACGACGTGCTCAACTCCAACGTGCCGGTGCTGCTGCGCGAGCAGGGCGCCGTGGCGATCCCGGTGGACTGCTACCCGGTGGACGACGCGGCGCCGCTCGTCCCGGGCGCGTTCTGGTCCTACACGCAGCGGATCCTCCGCGCGTCGCACGAGATCCGGCGCACCCCCGGCGTCTACTCGATCTTCACCTCGAACTACGCCTGCGGGCCCGACAGCTTCACCCTCCACCACTACCAGCGGCTCATGGAGGGCAAGCCGTTCGCCATCATCGAGACGGACGGCCACGCGGGTGACGCGGGGACGAAGACGCGCGTCGAGGCCTTCCTCCACTGCGTCCGCGAGGACCAGCGCTCGAGCGCGAGCGAGGGCGCCGCCCCGGCGCCCGTGATGGCGCTGGGGGCGCAGACGCTCCCCGAGATCGCGGCCCTCGGCAGCCGCGTCCTCGTCCCGCCCATGGGCCCCGAGGCCGCGGCGCTCGAGGCCGCCCTGAAGGGCTACGGCGTGGACGTCGAGGTCCTGCCGCGCGCCACGGTCGACACCATCCGCCTCGGGCGGCGCCACACGAGCGGCAAGGAGTGCCTGCCGATGACGGTGACGCTCGGCACGCTCCTCGAGCGGATCGAGAAGGAGAAGGACCGCACCTTCACCTTCTTCATGCCGGGCTCGAACGGCCCCTGCCGCTTCGGCATGTACCGGCAGCTCCACCAGATGGTGCTCTCGCGGCTCGGCGAGGCGGGGCGCGTCGGCATCTGGTCGCCGCCCGACTCCGACTACTTCGAGGGCGTGCCCGCCGGCATGGGGGCCATCGTGCTCGCCGGGTTCACCGCCTACGGCGTCCTCTCCGACGCGACGCGCGACACCCGCCCGGTGGAGCGGACGCCCGGCGCGGCGGACGCGATCCACGCGCGCTGGGCGAAGCGGCTCTTCGAGACGATCGAGGCGGCGACCGCCGGGGACCTCTCGACGCGGAAGGTGATCGTGGAGACCGCGAGCCGGCGGCTCTACGGGATGCGCGACGTGGTCGCCGGCTTCGCCCGCGAGCTGGCGGCGGTGCGCGATCCCCGGCCGCACCCGACCGTGCTCCTGGTGGGCGAGATCTACGTGCGCTCCGACCCGGCCGCGAACGGCTGGGCCGCGGACGAGCTGGAGAAGCGCGGGCTGCGCGTGCGCATCGAGCCCGTGGTCGAGTACCTGCAGTACTCGGACCTCGTGCAGCTCCGGCGCGGCGTGCAGAAGGGGTGGAAGGCGAAGCTCAAGACCGCGATCCGCCACCGCATCGTGGACACGCTCCAGCGCGTCGGCGCCGACGGCATGGGCTGGCCGCGCCCCGCGCACATCCCCGAGGTGGTCGAGGGCGGCGCGAAGTACCTGCGGCCGGACCTCGAGCACGAGGCGGTCCTCGCCATGGGGCTCGCCACGCACGGCTGGCGCGAGGGATCCCTCGACGGCGTCCTCTGCGTCGGGCCGCTCGAGTGCATGCCGAACAAGCTCGTCGAGGCGCAGCTCGTCCACGCCGGGCGGAACGAGGGGCTCGTCTCGCTCACGCTCTCGCTGAACGGCGATCCCATCGACGCCGAGGTGCTGGACGCCTTCGCCTACGAGGTGAAGCAGCGCTTCCGCGAGCGCCACGGCGGCGGCGCGGCCTAGGACCGCCGCCGCTACGGCCCGATCGACGGGTCGAGCGCCCCGAGCGCGGCCCGGAGGTCGGCGCCGCGGCCGGTCGCGGCGAGCTGCTCGCGCGAGTAGACGCGCACCGGGGACGCGGTGGCCGGCAGGCCGCTCCGCGGGTCGACCCGCTGCGGGATCCGCGAGCCCGTGACGAGCACGCGCTCGGCCGCCGGCGCGCGGCCGGCGGACGTCCTGACCGGCGTTCGCGCGCACGCCGCCAGCGCGAGCGGGAGGGCGAGCAGCGGGGCGAGGGTCGATCGGCGCATCGCGACCAACATAGCGCGTGCGGGTGCGCGGCGCCGTCCCGTCGCCGCCGTGTGGGACGCGGTGCGTGTGCGAAACCCCTTGGCTCGTCCGCGGCGGCGCGGGCACAATCCCATCCGGGGCGGGGAGCACGAATGTCAGAAGATCTCGCGCTGCTCACGGCGGCCACGTCGGCCCGGGATCGCTTCCTCGCGACCGTCCTCGACACCGTCGCCTCGCTCGTGCTCGTCCTCGATCCCGAGGGGCGCATCGTCCTCTTCAACCGGGAGTGCGAGCGGGTCTCGGGGTACGGCGCGGCGGAGGTCCTCGGGCGCCACGTGTTCGACGTCGTCATCGCGCCCGAGGACGCCGAGAAGGTGAAGGGCGTGTTCCGGCGGCTGCGCGCGGGCGAGTCCAACGCCTACGACAACGTGTGGGTCCGCAAGGACGGGACGCGCCGCGAGATCGCCTGGTCGAACACGATCCTGGGCGACGCCGACGGGAAGGTCCTGTACGTCGTGCCGACCGGGGTCGACGTGACCGAGCGGCGCGCGGCCGAGCGGCGCGCGAAGGAGAGCGAGGAGCAGCTCGCGCAGGCGGCCAAGCTCGAGGCGATCGGGCGGCTGGCGGGCGGCGTCGCGCACGACTTCAACAACCTGCTCGTCGTCATCCTCGCCCAGGCCGGGGCCCTCAAGGAGGCGGTCTCTCCGCCGCTGCGCGCGGACGTCGAGGAGATCGAGCAGGCGGGCCGGCAGGCCGCGGCGCTCACCCACCAGCTCCTCGCGTTCGGGCGGCGGCGGGTGGTGTGCCACGCGCCGCTCGACGTGAACGCGACGATCTCGGACGCGCTCAAGATGCTCCGGCGCCTCGTCGGCGAGGAGGTCTCGATCGTCGCGCGCCTCGCGCCCGACCTCGGGCCGGTCTTCGCCGACGCGGGCGGGCTCCTCCAGGTGCTCATGAACCTCGTCGTGAACGCGCGGGACGCGATGCCCCAGGGCGGCACGGTGACGATCGAGAGCGTCGAGGTCGAGGGCGGGACGCCGGCGAGCGATCCGGCGCTGCCCGACGGCCGCTTCGTGCGCGTCTCGGTGCGGGACACCGGGCAGGGGATGTCGCCGGAGGTGCAGCGCCACCTCTTCGAGCCGTTCTTCACGACCAAGGCGGAGGGGCGCGGCACCGGCCTCGGGCTCGCGACCACCTTCGGGATCGTCAAGCAGGCGCGCGGGCACGTCGCCGTGGAGTCCGTCGCGGGCGCGGGCGCGTGCTTCCACGTGTACCTCCCCCGCCACGCGGGGACCGTCGAGGCCGCCCGGCCCGCGCCGGACGGGCCGCGGCCGCGCGGGGACGGGCGCGCGGTGCTCCTCGTCGAGGACGACGCCACCGTCCTGCGCGTCGCCGCCCGCGCGCTCGAGGAGCAGGGCTACCGCGTGCAGGCGACGCAGGATCCCACCGACGCGCTGCGGATTGTCGTGGCGCGCGGCCCGGCGCCCGACGTGCTGGTCACCGACCTCGTCATGCCGCACATGAGCGGACGCGAGCTCGCGGAGTGCGTGCGGGCGACGAGCCCCTCGACGAGGATCGTCTTCATGTCCGGCTACGCGGGAGGGGCGCTCGAGCTGGAGTGCGGCGACCGCGCCCTCCTCCTCCCGAAGCCGTTCGACCGCGCGACGCTCCTCGACACGGTCGCGCGCGCGCTCGCGGCGCGCTGAGAGGCTCGGCCCGCGCCCCGCCGGGCCGCCCGCCCGGCCGCCGCCGCTCCGGGGTGCGCGTGTGCGCGCCGCGCCCACACGCGTGCGCGGAGCGCGAGCACGGTGCCGCGCGGGCGGGCAGCGGCGGCCGAACGGCGCGATCGTCACGCGTTCGTCGCGCTTCCCGGGACGCGGCGCGGTAGATCACCGCGATGCACGACGCGAAGACCATCCCGATGCGCGCGAGGAAGAACGTCGCCCTCATCGCCCACGACAGCCGCAAGCCCGATCTCCTCGCGTGGGTGAAGTACAACCGGCCGGTGCTGCAGGAGCACCGCCTCTTCGCCACCGGCACGACGGGCGGGCTCGTGGAGGTGCAGGCCGACCTCCCCGTCACGCGCTTCAAGAGCGGGCCGCTCGGCGGAGACCAGCAGGTCGGGGCGAAGATCGCCGAGGGCGAGCTCGACGTCCTCATCTTCTTCTGGGACCCGCTGAAGCCGCAGCCGCACGATCCCGACGTGAAGGCGCTGCTGCGCATCGCGGTGCTCTACAACACCCCCACCGCCTGCAACCGCGCCACGGCCGACTTCATCGTCGCGTCCGAGCTGTTCCACGGCGAGTACGCGCGCATCGTGGAGGACCACGCGGGCGAGCGCGAGGCGCTGGCCCGGTCGTTCCCGCGCGGGGCGTAGGCGGCGCGGCCCCCCTCCCGGCACTCTGCGTGCTAGGCTCTCTCCCCGTCGCCTTCACGGGGAGAGTGCCATGCGCGTCCTTGCCCTGGCCGTAGCCGCGCTCGTCGCGAGCGCGGAGCCGCGGAGCGCCGCCGCCGCGGCGCCGGAGGTCGCCGGAGCGCCGCCGCCGAGCGGCGTCGCCGCGTTCTCCCGCCACTCCCGGTTCGTCGAGGCGAAGATCTCGCCCAAGGGGACCTACCTCGCGGCCATCTCGCAGGAGGACGGCCGGCGCTCGCTCGTCTTCGTGAACCTCGCGAAGCGCGCGTTCGTCTGGCGGCTCAAGCCCGGCGACTCGATGGTCGGGAGGTTCTACTGGGTGAACGACGAGCGCGTCGTGGTGGAGCTGGTCGACGAGGGGTACGACCTCGGCGGCCTCGTCTCCCGCGGAGAGCTGTACGCCGTGGACGCGACCGGGAAGAACGGCCGCCTCGTGTTCGGGTACCGCGCGGGGGAGGACCAGACCGGCTCCCACGTGCGCAAGGGCGAGAGCGAACGCGCCTGGGGGTGGGTGCTCGACACGCTGCGCGGCGACGACCGGCGCATCCTCGTCGCCGCCACGCTGTGGGAGGACGCGACCGACCGGCACGTCCGCGTCTACAAGCTCGACGTCTACACGGGGGTGAAGACGTTCGTGACGCAGGCGCCCATCCGGCAGGCCGACGTCCTCACCGACGAGGACGGCGAGGTCCGCATCGCCGTCGGCGTGGACGCCGCGCTCGGGCGCCACTGGTACCAGCGCGACGGCGGCGACTGGCGGGAGCTCGCAGGGCTCGGCGGCCTCTCGCCGGCGGCGGTGCCCCTGGGCTTCTCCGCGCGCGATCGAACGATCCACGTGGTGGAGCAGGAGCGGACCGGGTTCGCGCTCAACGCGGTGTCCGCGGCGACCGGGGAGCGCAGGCTCCTCGCCCGGAACGACTTCGTGGCGCCGAGCGATCTCGTGCTCGACCGCGGCGGGCGCGTCGTCGCGGTGGAGTGGGAGCCGGACCTGCCCTTCTACGACTTCGTCGACCCCGAGCACCCCGCGAGCCGGGTGATCCGCGGGCTCGAGGCCTCCTTCCCGGACCAGCACGTCCGGCTCGTGAGCCGCACCGAGGACGAGACGAAGGCGATCGTCCACGTCTACGGAGACCGGAGCCCGGGGGAGTTCCTGCTCGTGGACGTGGCGAAGATGTCGGCGGAGCCCGTCGCGGCGACGCGCCCGTGGATCGCCGCCGCCGCGATGGCGGAGATGTCCGCCTTCCATATCGCCGCGAGCGACGGCTTCCGGATCCACGGGTACGTGACGCTGCCGCGCGCGAAGGGCGCCGGGGCGCCGCCCCTCGTCGTGCTGCCCCACGGCGGGCCGCACGGGATCCGCGACACCTGGGGCTTCGACCCGGAGGTGCAGCTCCTCGCGAGCGAGGGGTTCGCGGTGCTGCAGGTGAACTACCGCGGGTCGGCCGGCTACGGCGACGCGTACGAGGAGGCCGGGTACCGCCGCTGGGGCGACCGGGTGGTGCAAGACGTGGTCGACGCCACGCGCTGGGCGCTGCGCAAGGGCTACGGCGATCCGGCCCGGGTGTGCGCCTACGGCGGCAGCTTCGGCGCGTACGCCGCGCTCCAGGGCGCGATCCTCGCGCCGGACCTGTTCCGCTGCGCCGTCGGCTACGCGGGCATCTACGACCTCGGGCTCCTCTCGAGCCGCGGGGACGTCAGCCAGACGCGGCCTGGCCGCGACTACGTGCGCGCGGCGGTCGGCGTCGACGAGGCGGCGCTCCGCGCGGCGTCGCCGGTCCACAACGCCGGCCGGCTCGTGGCGCGCGTCCTCCTCGTCCACGGCAAGCAGGACGAGCGCGCGCCGTTCGCGCACGCCGAGCGCATGCGGGACGCGCTCGCCGCCGCGGGGCGGCCGCCGGAGTGGCTGGTCGAGCCGCTCGAGGCGCACGGCTTCCACGACGAGGCGGCCCGCGAGCGGATGTACGCGCGGGTCGTGGCGTTCCTGAAGGAGAGCACCGCGGCGGTCCCCGGCGCGGCGCCGGCCGCGGCTCCGGCGGCGCGCTGAGCGCGACGCCGCCCGTCCGCGGGGCCGCTACTTCTCCCAGCGCACGAGCCGCTCGTCCTGGAACGAGGCCCGCCGCCTCCCCGCGGGCCACGTCCACTCCTCGCTGTTCGCCGGGCGGTCGATGCGCTTCCGCTCCGGGAGGCCCCAGGCGAGCTCGACGGCGCGGGCGCTCATCCCCTCCACGAGCTCCTTCTTCAGGATCGCCGCGCGCTGCTCCTGCGGCAGGGAGGAGAAGGCGGAGGAGGGGTCGTCCTTCGAGAGCAGGCGATCGAGCTCCCCGCGCACCTCCTCGAAGGAGACGGCGAGCTGCGAGAGGACGACGACGTGCGGGCGCGGGTCGCCGGGGACGTCCACGAGCACCCACGGGTGGTAGCGCGGCGTCATGACCACCCGCTTCGCGATGGTCCAGCCCGTCGGGAACTCGACCTGGCGGACGCGCACCGCGGTGCCGGGCGCGATCACGCGCTCCGCGGGCGGCGGGGTCACGGGCGTGCCGGCCGTCGTCTGGACGAGGTCCAGCTCGTCGAGCGGCTGATCGCTCAGGAGCACCCGGGTGTGGTCGCCGTACAGCGGCGCCGCGTAGAGCGCGACGCGGGCCCAGCGCTGCTCGCCCGTGAGCGAGCGCTCGACCTTCTCGCGCTCGTTCTCGGGGATGACGGCCCGCGGGGCGCAGGCGAGGAGCGGCAGGAGGGCGGTGGCGAAGAGGAGGAGGCGGCGCATGCGCTCTCAATGCCAGAGGCCCGGCGGACGCACAAGCGCCGAAGCGCCGGTCCGCCGGGCCCCGACATCCGCTCACTTGCGCTCCGAGTGCTTCCCCTCCTCGATGAGCTCGCGCACGCGCTGGCCGCCCTTGTGCCCGAGCTCGGAGTAGCCCTTCGATCCGAGCTGCTCCTTGCGTGCCTCGCCGCCGAGGCGCCCCGCCTCGCGGACGGTCATCGCTCCCGAGGGGCGCTGCCCCTTGTCCCTATCCGGCATCGCCTCGTCCTTCCGTGCTGGGGTGGTGTGCCGAATGTGGGGTCCCCTACAAGGGGTGGCAAGGGAGGGCGGCGAGGGAGCGTTCCGGGTAAGACAGGGCGATGGCCCCGCTCACCGCGAACGCGCTCCACGTCCTCGAGCGGCGCTACCTCCTGCGCGACGAGGGGGGCGCCGTGGTGGAGACGCCGGAGGCGCTCTACCGTCGCGTCGCCCGCGCGGTCGCCGAGGCGGAGCCCGCCGGGGCGCGCGGCCGCATGGCCGACCGCTTCGAGGCGCGGATGGCGGCGCTCGAGTTCCTGCCCAACTCCCCGACCCTCATGAACGCGGGCCGGCCGCACGGGCAGCTCGCCGCCTGCTTCGTGCTGCCGGTCGACGACGATCTGGCCGGGATCTTCGACGCGCTCAAGTGGGCGGCCCTCATCCACCAGTCGGGCGGCGGGACCGGCTTCGCCTTCTCGCGCCTCCGCCCGCGCGGCGACGTGGTGAAGACCACGCACGGCGTCGCGAGCGGCCCCGTGTCGTTCATGCGCGTCTACGACGCCGCCACCGAGATCATCAAGCAGGGCGGGGTGCGCCGCGGCGCCAACATGGCGGTGCTCGCGGCCTCGCACCCCGACGTCGAGGAGTTCGTCGACGCGAAGCGCGGCGCGGGGCTCGAGAACTTCAACCTCTCGGTGGCCGCGCCCGACGCCCTCTTCCGCGCGGCGGCGGAGGGCGCACCCTGGCCGCTGCGCCACCCGCGCACCGGCGCGGTGGTGCGGGCCGTCGACGCCCGAGCGCTCCTCGCCCGCATCGCCGCGGGCGCGTGGGCGTCGGGCGAGCCGGGCCTCGTCTTCCTCGACCGGGTGGAGGCGGCGAACCCCACGCCCGACGCGGGCCGCTTCGAGGCGGTGAACCCCTGCGGCGAGCAGCCCCTGCTGCCCTTCGAGGCGTGCACCCTCGGCTCGGTCAACCTGTCGCTCTTCGAGCGCGGCGGGCGCCTCGACGGCGACGCCCTCGCCGCCTGCGTGCGCGACGGGGTCCGCTTCCTCGACGACGTGCTCGAGGTGAACGCCTGGCCGCTCCCGCAGATCGACGCGATCACGCGCCGCAACCGGAAGATCGGCCTCGGCGTCATGGGCTTCGCGGACCTGCTCGTGCGGCTCGGCGTGCCCTACGACGCGCCCGAGGCGCTCGCGGTCGCCGGCGAGGTGATGGGGCTCGTCGAGCGCGAGGCGCACGCCGCGAGCGAGGCCCTCGCGGCGGAGCGCGGACCGTTCCCCGGGTTCGCCACGAGCGCCCTCGCCCGGGCGGGCGCCGCCCCGCGCCGCAACGCCACCGTGACCACCATCGCGCCCACCGGCACGCTCGCGCTCATCGCCGGCTGCTCGTCGGGGATCGAGCCGCTCTTCGCGCTCGCCTACGTGCGCCGGGCCCTCGACCACTCCGAGCTCAAGGAGGAGCACCCGCTCCTCGCGCGGGCGCTGCGCGACGCGGGCGCCGAGGAGGCGCTCCCCGCGATCCGGGCCATGGGGCGGGCGCGCGGCGTCGCCGGGGTGCCCGAGGCGGTGGGGCGCGTGTTCGCCACGGCGCACGACGTCTCGCCCGAGGCCCACGTCCGGATGCAGGCGGCCTTCCAGCGCCACACCGACAACGGGGTCTCGAAGACCATCAACCTGCCGAGCCACGCCGCGGTGGAGGACGTGGAGGGCGCGTACCGGCTCGCCTTCGAGCTCGGCTGCAAGGGGATCACCGTCTACCGCGACGGCTCGCGAGAGCGGCAGGTGCTGACCTCCGGCGCGACGCGGAACGGCGAGCTGTGCCCGCAGTGCGAGGCGCCCCTCGCGCTCTCGGGCGGGTGCCGCACCTGCGCCCGGTGCGGGTGGGCGAGCTGCGAGACCACCGAGTAGCCGGCGCCGGCGGGGGCGTCCCCGCCGAGGCGTTCGCGCCCGCTCGGAGATTCCCCGATCGGGCGCGCTCGCGCGCGCGGCGACGGGCTAGCGTTGGCGTCTCGTCCGGCCGACGCCGGACACAAGGAGAAACTGCCATGCGGCTTCACGCGCTCGTCGCGCTCGTCTCGCTCCTCGCCGTCTCCCCCGCGCTCGCCCAGTCGCAGACGGAGGAGGACGTCAAGAAGGGCCTCAAGGGCACCGGCAAGTACGGCACCGCCGGCTGCGGCCTCGGCTCGATGGCCTTCGGCGACCAGCCCGGCGGGATCCAGATCCTCGCCGCCACGACCAACGGCATCCTCGGGAACCAGACCTTCGGGATCACCTTCGGCACGTCCAACTGCGGCCGCAGCATGCTCGCCCGCGGCACGCTCGACTTCGTCGAGGCGAACCGCGAGGCGCTCGCGAAGGACGTGGCGCGCGGCGGGGGCGAGGCGATCGGCGCCCTCACGGTGATCAACCGCTGTGGCGACTCGCACGCCGTCGGCGCGGCGCTGCAGGCGCGGTTCGGCGCGATCTTCCCGTCCGAGCAGGCGACGGACGAGCAGGTGACCCGGGCGATCCTCGACACGCTCCACGCCGACCCGGCGCTCGGCTGCGCGAAGGGCTAGCCGCGCCGCGGGGCGGGCGGTCGCGCTTCGACGGGCGGGGCCCGAGCGGTCACGCCGGGTCGGGCCCGCTCGCCCCGAGCCGGTCGAGGGGCGAACGCGCCGCCGCCTCGCCTCACTTCGACGCGAGCTCGCCGAGCTCCTTCGAACGCCTCGTCGCGGCCTCCACGGCCGCGATGAGCGCGGCGCGGAAGCCGTGCTGCTCGAGGGCGTGCACGCCGGCGATGGAGGTGCCGCCGGGGCTCGTCACCTGATCCTTCAGGCGCCCGGGGTGCTCGCCCGTCTCGAGCACGAGCTTCGCCGAGCCCATCACCGCCTGCGCGGCGAGCGCCATCGCGATGGGCCGCGCGAGGCCCACCTTCACGCCGCCGTCGGCGAGCGCCTCGATCGCGATGAACACGAAGGCGGGTCCGGAGCCGGAGAGGCCGGTGACGGCGTCGAGGTGGTGCTCCTCGACGACGACCGCCACCCCCACCGCCTCGAACAGCGCGAGGGCCTGCTCGAGATCCGAGTCGGTCGCGTGCGGCCCGCGGGCGAGCGCGGCCGCGCCGGCGCCCACGAGGGCGGGGGTGTTGGGCATCGCCCGGACGATCCGGACCCCGGCCCCGAGCTTGCGGGCGATGGCGGCGATGGGGACGCCCGCCGCGATGGAGATGACGAGCTTCCGGGCGTCGATGGCGGGGGCGATCTCGTCGAGGAGCGCGTCGATGACCTGGGGCTTCACCGCGAGCACGACGAGGTCCGCCTGCGCGGCCGCCGCGCGGTTGTCCGCGGACACCTGGACGCCGTAGCGCTTCGCCAGCTCCTCCCGCCGCTCCGCGCGCGGATCGGTGCAGACGAGGGACTCGGGCGGCGTCTTCCCCGCGCGCAGCAGCCCCTTCACGAGGGCCTCGCCCATGTTGCCGGACCCGAGGATCGCGATCTTCTTCTTCCGCAGCGCCATGCCGGGAGCTTAGCGCCGGCGGTCCCCGAAATCCCGCTTCCGGCCGCGGCCGATATCGGCGCCGCCGCCCCGCTATCCGATGATGAAGTCCTCCCGCGGCTCCCCCCCGCGCGCGAAGCGGTCGAGCCGGAAGCGCCGGAAGATCTCGTCCTCGCCGCGCCCGGCGAGCCAGTCCGCGTAGAGCTCCGCGACGGCGGGGGCCATCATGAAGCCGTGGCCGACGAAGCCCGAGAGCTGGTGGAAGTTCTCGAAGCCCGCCGGGCCGAGCACGGGGTTGTTGTCGGGCGTGACGTCGTAGCACCCGGCCCACTGCCGCACGACCTTCACCCCGGCGAGCGCGGGGACGAGGGCGGTCGCCGCCCGGGCGAACCGCGCGAGGAAGCGGAGCGTCGAGCCCATGACGACCCCCTCCGGCTCGGCGGGGTCGCCCATGCCGCCCACGAGCTCGCCGCGGAGCGACTGCGAGAAGTAGAGGCCCGAGCCGAGCACCGAGACGAGCGGCCCGAGCCACGCCTTGAGCGGCTCGGTGACGAGGATCTCGTGGCGCACCGGCCGGTTCGGGAGGGCGACGCCGGCGAGCGCCGCCACGTCCCTCGACCACGCGCCGGCCGCCACCACCACCGTGTCGCACGCGACGCGGCCGCGGTCCGTCCGCACGGCGACGACGCGCGCGCGCGAGGTCTCGAAGCCGGTCACCCGCGTGAACGTCCTCACCGTCGCGCCGCGGGCGGCCGCCCGCGCCGCGTAGCCCCACAGGAACGGCCAGGGGAAGACGACGCCGTCGTCCGGGTTGAAGGAGGCCGCGAGGAAGCGCGAGCCGTCGAGCTCCGGGACGACGTCGAGCGCCTCCCGCGGCGAGAGGAGGCGGGTCGCGAGCCCCTCGCGCCGCTGGACCGCCACGTGGCGCTCGAGCCGGGCGACCTGCTCCGGCGCGGGCGCGAGGAAGAGGTAGCCGCCGCGGCGGAACCACACGTTCACGCCCATCTCCACGGCGAAGCGGTCGCAGAGCTCGAGGGACCGCCGGCCGAGGCGGATGAGGGTGGGCGTGGACCACTGCGCGCGCACCCCGCCGCCGTTGCGGCCCGACGCGCCGGCGTTGAGGTAGCCGGCCTCGAGGACGAGGACGTCGCCCACCCCGCGCCGCCCGAGCTCGTAGGCGAGCGCGAGCCCCATGATGCCGCCGCCGACGATGACGACGTCCGCGCGCGCGGGGAGGGGATCGGTGCGGGGCGGGAGGACGGCGGAGAGGCGGTCGTGGATCGCGGTCGAGGTCGCGGGTCGAGGTCGAGTGAAGCACCCCCTCTCCCCCCGCTGCGCGGGGGGAGAGGGGAGAACCGAAAGCGGCTCCGGTCGGGGTCGGGGTCGCCCGCGGCACCCCCTCGTCGAGCGCGAGCCCCGCCGGATCGATGGCCGCGAGCGCGCCGAGCGCCACCGGCCGCGAGGGCGGCCGCGCCGTGAACGGCGTCGCCTCGGCCGGCGCCGCGCCGAGCCGCAGCAGCTCGCGGACGGCGAGGGCGAGGCAGCTCTTCCCCTGGCAGGGCCCGGTGCCGAGGCCGGTGTAGCGCTTCACCGACTCGATGTCGCGGTGGCCCGCCGCGAACGCGCGCCGCACCTCGTCGAGCGTCACGTCCTCGCACGCGCACGCGATGAGCTTAGGCGCCATGCGCCGCCGCCTCCCCCGCGCGCCGTCCGGCCTCGGCGGCGCGCGCGGCGTCCATCGTGCCCGTCGCCTCGCCCGCGGCGAGCAGCCCCGGGACGCCGGTCGCGCCGCCGCGCCCGGCGCGGATCGCGAAGGCGCCCGCCGGCGCGTCGAAGGTCACCTCCGCGCCGAGCGCGCGCGCGAGCGCGGTCGCGGGGGCGGGCGGGCCGGCCACCGCGAGGGTGTCGCACGGCAGGCGGCGGCGCGGCAGCGCGAGGCCGCGCACGCGCCCCCGCCCCAGGACGCGGCCGCCGGCGGGGTCGACGACCTCCACCGCGGCGCCGGCGCGCTCGAGGGCCGCCGCGAGGGCGCGGGGCTCCGGGCCGTCGAACGCGACCACGACGCGCCGGCCGGGCACCGCGCCGTGCTCGGCGAGGGCGACGGCGAGCCCGCGCCCGCCGAAGATCCCGGGCCGGTCGCCGCCGGGGAGGGCGAGCGGCTGCGGGTGGCCGCCCGGGCAGAGCACGATCCGCGCCGCCCGCACGAGCCGGACGCGCCCGGGCCGCTCGGCGTGGAGCGCGGCGAGCGGCGCCCCGCCGTCGTGCCAGAGGCCGAGGACCGCCGTGCCGAGCGCGACCTCGCCGCCCGCCGCGGCCACGCGCGCGCCGACCCGCTCCGCCCAGGCGAGATCCGGCCCCGGCTCCCCGAGGCGGCAGCGGAGCCGCCCGCCCGAGACGCCCTCGCGCTCGGCGAGGAGGACGCGGCGCCCCGCCTCGGCGAGCGCCTCGGCCGCCGCGAGCCCCGCGGGGCCGGCGCCCACGACGAGCGCGTCGACCCGCTCCTCCGCCGCGGGCGGAACGAGCGCCGCCGCCGCCGCGGAGGGATCGGGCAGCCGGCCCAGGCCGGCGAGGCGGCGCGAGAGGGCCACCGCGGCGCGGTTGGCCGCCTGGCTCCAGGTGGCGAGGTGGTGGTGGTCGAGCCCGCGCGGCGTCAGCCGGTCGACGAGGCCGAGGACGTCGTGGCGCGCCTCGGGCGCGGCGTTCTGCGTCTCCACGGCGAGCCCGTCGCGGCACGGCGTCTCGCAGGCGCGCTGGCTCGGCAGGCCGTCCGCGCGGACGAGGCAGCTCCCGCAGGAGCCGGCGAGGCAGAAGGCGCCGCGGGGCCGGTGGTACTTGGCGCTCCGCGAGACGAGCACGCGGCCCGCGGCGAGGAGCGCCACCGCGACGGGCTCGCCGGTGCGGGCCGGGACGCGGGCGCCGTCGAAGGAGATCGCGCAGTCGGTGGCGAAGCCCGGGAGCCGGGGCATGCACCGACAGCCTAGTCCCCCAGCGCCGCGACGGCGCGGGAGAGTCGGGTGACGCGGACCTGCGGGGGAGGGGGGGCGCCGGGCACCGCGGCGAGGGCCGCCACCCGCTCGGCCGCGGGCGGGTGGCGCGAGAAGAACCCGCCCTTCGCGCCGGGCCCCGCGAGCCGGCCGAGGAACGCGGCGAGCGCCCCGGGGTCGTAGCCCGCCTCGGCGAGGATCCGCGCGGCGAGGGCGTCGGCGTCGAGCTCGTTCCGCTTCCCGAAGCCGCGGTCGAGGACGAAGTCCGTCCCGGCGCTCACCACCTTGCCGAAGAAGGCGTGGACCAAGTCGCTCGTGCCCTCGAGGAGGACGCCGGTGAGCCGCTCCTGCCTTCGCGCCGCCTCGACGGGCTGCATCGGGTGGCCGAGCTGGACGTGGGCCACCTCGTGGGCGAGCACCGCCGCGAGCTCGTCCTCGCTCCGCGCCGCGCGCAGGAGCCCGGTGGTCACCGCCACGAAGCCGCCCGGCGCGCCCACCGCGTTCACCGCGGCGGACTCCACCGGGATGAAGCGGTAGCCCTCGAGCGGGTACGGGCGGCTCGCGTCGTCGCGCAGCTCCGCCGCCGCGAGGGCGACGAGCGTCCCCACGCGGCGGACGTAGAGGCTCGCGGCGTGCTCGGGGGGCAGGGCGCGCCCGCCGAGGCGGGCGATCACCGACGCGGCCACCGTCTTGCCGAGGTGGTGCTCCTGCGCCATCGTGAAGGTCGCCGTCTGCGAGAGCTCGCCGGACCCGGCGGCGCGGACGAGGTTCGTCCCCACCTGCTGCGCGTTCCGCCCGGCCACGTCGGCGAGGAGGTCGCCGCCGGGGAGCTGCCGCACGGCCGCGCAGCCGGCGGTCGCGAGCAGGGCGGCGAGGAGGAGCGGGCGCGTCACCGCGGACCTCCCAGCGCGCCCTCGTCGGCGAAGCGCGTCAGCTCCTCCGCCGCCGGCTCGGCGCCGCGCGCGAGGTGCGCCTCGACCGCCGCGAACCCACCGCCGAGCTCGCCGTGCTCGCCCCGGAAGCGCCGCTCCTCCTCCTCGGAGAAGCCGCGGGCGGCGAGCTCGACGTCGCGCTGCGAGCCCGAGGGGGCGGTCCCCGCGAGGGCCCCGGCCTCGCGGTCCGACCAGGCCGACTCGTGCAGCCAGCACCGGCCCGCGCCGGGCGCGGCGAGGCGCGCCCAGCCGCGCTGCCGCTCGGCGACCTTCACGCGCTGGCCCGGCGAGACGGCCTCGGCGCAGGGCCTCCCGTAGAAGCGCGCCGCGCGCATGAGCCGGGCGCCCTCCCGCCTCACCACCACGGTGTCGCCCGCCCTCCAGGCGGGGGCGGGCGGAGCGGCGGCCCCCGCCGCGGCCGCGAGGGCGAGGAGCAGGGCTGCGAGGGCGCGCGGCATCGGGCCTCCTTCACTTCTCGGCGAGGGTGTTGATCGCGTCCCACTCCGGCGGCGGCGGGGCGGCGAGCAGGGCGGCGCAGCGCCCGGCGTAGAGCCTCG
This sequence comes from uncultured delta proteobacterium, assembly GCA_963737085.1. GTDB lineage: Bacteria > Myxococcota > Myxococcia > Myxococcales > Anaeromyxobacteraceae > Anaeromyxobacter. The sequence goes on along the minus strand of CAVTRR010000006.1, from coordinate 182,050 downwards.
CGAGCTCGTCCTCGGCCCGGTCGCGCAGGAGCGCCTCGAACGCGCCGCGCGCGCGCTCGAAGCGCCGGGCGCGGTAGTCCGCGACCGCCCCGTCCCACGCGGCGGCGCGGGCGATCTCGGCGGAGGGGAGCGCGGCGGCCTCCCCGACGAGCTCGTGGACGGCGACGCCCGCGTGCTTCCCCTTCACGCGCAGGAGGTCGACGGCGCGGAAGACGAAGCCTTCGCCGGCGGCGGCGCGCGTGGCGTCGCCCACCAGGAGCTCGGTGCCGAACGCCTTGTTCGCCCCCTCGAGGCGGGAGGCGAGGTTCACGCCGTCGCCGAGGACCGTGTAGTTGGCCTTGCGGCGGGAGCCGACGTTGCCGGCCACCGCCTGGCAGGTGTTGACGCCGGCGCGCGCGTGGAGCTCCACCCCGAACCGCTCCTTCCACCCCGGGCGCAGCGCCGCGAGGCGGGCCCGCATCTCGAGCGCCGCCCGGCAGGCGCGGGCGGCGTGGTCGTGCGCCGGCAGCGGCGCGCCCCACACCGCCATGATGGCGTCGCCGACGTACTTGTCCACGTACCCGCCGTGCCGCTCGACGATCTCGGTCTGGGCGGAGAGGTAGGCGTTGAGCAGCTCCACGAGCCGCTCCGGCTCGAGCTCCTCGGCGAGGGTCGTGAAGCCCCGGATGTCGGAGAAGAAGACCGTCAGCTCCTGCCGGGCGCCGCCGAAGCGGTCGAGCAGCTCGCGCCGCTCGAGCAGCGTCCTCACGAGGGCGGGCGAGGTGTAGCGCCCGAGCGCGTCGTGGACGAAGCGCCGGTCCCGCCGCTCGGCGGCGAGGAGCCGGATCTCCGCGGCGAGCGCGGAGACGAGGGCGCCGCCCATCGGGGCGGCGGCCGCGAGCCAGGTGCCCCGCGCGACGAGCGCCGCGGTCAGGCTCCAGTAGCCGCCGACGAGCGCCGCCACCGCGGCGGCGGTGAGGAGCGCGGCGATCCCGGGCAGCGCGCCGGCCGCGCCGAGGAGGCCGACGGCGAGCGCGGCGAGGGCGGCGAGGGCGAGCGCGGCGGCGGCGTCGGCGGCCGGGCCGGCGCGCTGGACGAAGGCGCCGCGCAGGAACCCGTCGACGGCGGTGGCGACGATCTCGCCGCCGATGGCCTGGGGGTTCACCGGCGTCGGCCGCTTGTCCTTCGCGGCGCTGGCGGTGGACGAGACGACCGCGATCGCCCCGCGCAGCGGCGCGAGCGCGGCGGCCGGCGGCGCCTCCCCCTCGCCCTCGCGGGCGAGCGCGGCCCGGAGCAGCGTCGCGGCGGACACCTGCGGGTAGACGCCGTCGCCCGCGTCGGCGCGCCCGTCGAACGGGCCGAGCCAGCGGACGAGGACGCGCCCGTCCTCGGCGAGCGGGGCCGCGACGTCGCCGAAGCGCAGGCGGCCGCCGGCGACGCGCACGTCGGGGCGCCCGCGGGCGAGCCACGCGGCCGCGAGCGGCAGCGAGAGGACCTGCCCGCCCTCGGTGGCGTAGAGGTGGCGCAGGGCGTGGACGCGCCCGTCCTCCTCCTGCTCCTGCGAGACGCCGCCCAGGGCGGCGGCGGCGGCGGCGAAGCGCGGGAGGGGCGGCGAGAGCCGCCAGGGCGCGGCGCCGCCCGCGGCGCGCGGCAGCGCGGCGGCCAGCACCACGTCCCCGTGCGCGAGGGCGCGCTCGAGCGCGGCGTTCTCGTCGGCGAGGCTGCCCTCGAGAGGATCCTGCAGGAGCAGGTCGAGCGCGACCACCTTCGCGCCCGCCCGGCGCGCCTCCTCGACGATCGCCGCGAGCGCGCCCCGCGGGATGGGGTAGGTGCCGCCCGCGAGCCGGATCGCGTCGTCGTCGATCGCGACGAGCGCGACGTCGCGCGAGGCGGGCTGGGACGCCGCGGCGCGCGCGGCCCGCGCGTCGTACAGCACCTTCTCGACCCGCTCGACCGCGCCGCCCCGGTGCAGCGCGGCGCCGCCGGCGACGAGGCCCACGGCGAGCCCGGGGAGGAGGGCGGCGCGCAGCCTGCGGAGCGCGGGGGAGGTCACGCCGGGAGCTTACCGCAGGCGATCGCCGGCGCCTCCCCCGGATCCGCGCCGGACGCCGGTCGCCCGGGCCCCGGCGCGCCGGGCCCGCTATGATCGCGGGGTGGCGGTGCTCTTCGTCTTCGTGGACGGCGTCGGCGCGGGGGCCCGCGATCCGGACAAGAACCCGCTCGCCCGCGGCGAGTTCCTCCTCTCCCGCTTCGCGGACGGCGGCGGCGCGCCGCTCCCCGGGGGCGGGCGGGCGGTGCTCGCCGACGCGACGCTCGGCGTGCCCGGGCGGCCGCAGTCGGCGACGGGCCAGACCGCGATCCTCACCGGCGAGAACGCGCCGCGCCTCGTCGGCCGGCACGTGCTCGGCTTCCCGAACGCGCCGCTGCGCGCGCTCCTGCGGGAGCGGTCGATCTTCCGCGCCCTCGCGGAGGAGGGGCGGCGCGCCCTGTTCGCGAACGCGTACCCGGTCGCCTACCTGCGCGCGCTCGGCCTCGCCGCCGACGGCGAGCCGGAGTTCGAGGTGGGCCGCCGCCGCGTGCGTGCGGCGGCCACCACCGTGGCGTACGCCGCGGGCGGCGGCACCTTCCGCACCTGGGCCGACGCGCGGGAGGGGCGCGGGCTCACCCACGACATCACCGGCCGGCGGGCGCGCGGGCACGGCGCCGACGTGCCCGAGCGCGCCCCCGCCGAGGCGGCGGACCTGCTGCTCGCGCTCGCCCGCGCGCACGACCTCGCCACCTTCGAGTTCTTCGAGACCGACGAGGCGGGCCACGCGCGCTCGATGGAGCGCGCGCTCGAGGCGCTCGGCCGCCTCGACGCCTTCCTGCGCCGCCTCGTCGGGGGGCTCGGCCCGGACGACGCGCTCGTCGTGGCGAGCGACCACGGCAACGTCGAGGACCTCTCCTCGCGCAACCACACGCTCGCGCCGGTGCCGGTGCTCGGGTTCGGGCGCGCCGCCGGCGAGGTGGGGGAGGTGCGGGATCTGACCCACCTCTCCCCACTCCTGCGGCGACTCGCGCGCTCGCGCGGCTTGCCTCCGGCGGCGGCGCACGGGTAGACGTGGAGGCGCGTGCGCCTCGCCGTGCCCCTCCTCCTCGCGCTCCTCGCCGGCTGCGCGCACCACCCGCCGGAGCTGCGGGTCAGGGACGTCGCCGTGGGCGACGCGCGGTTCCGGGTGCGCTGGTGGGCCGGGGACGAGCGGGCGGCGCAGCAGGTGCTCCGCGCCCTCGACACCGCGGCGCCGCGCGCGCAGCGCTGGGGCGCGCTCGCGCAGCCCGTGACCATCACGCTCCACCCCGACCACGCCGCGCTCGAGTCCGCGGTCCACCGGCCGGGCTACGACTGGCTCCGGGCCTGGGCGCGCTTCCAGACCATCGACCTCCAGTCGCCGCGGAGCTGGGGCCTGCTCGGGGTGCCGGACCGCAAGATCCAGGAGCTCCTCGCGCACGAGCTCACCCACTGCGCGATGTACCAGCTCGCCGGCGACGAGCTCACCTGGATGTACAAGGAGATCCCGCGCTGGTTCAGCGAGGGGATCGCGAGCGTCACGGCGGGGCAGGGGTACCGCTACGGCGGGCCCGCGGACCTCTGGGCGTTCTACCTCTCGAAGCTGCCCGGCTCCGGCGACGGCGTGCCCGGCCGCTCGAGCGGCGCGTCGCGGCCGGTGGCGTTCCCCGGGGATCCCATCGTCGACCCGGACCCGATCTACCAGGAGCAGTCGCACGTCGTGTACGGCGCCGCCCACCAGGCCGCGGAGTTCCTCATCCGCCGCTACGGCGAGGAGCGCGTGCAGCGGGTCGTCGAGCTGATGGGCGAGGGGAGCCGCTTCCCCGCGGCGTTCAAGGAGGCGATCGGCATCACCGACGCCGAGTTCGCCTCGGACTTCCGGCGCTACATCGTCTGGGAGGGGTGGCGCCGCTGAGGCCGGACCGCCGGGAGGCGCGGCGCCCCGCCGCGACCCCGCGCGCCCCTCCTTGACCCGCGCGCGCCGCGCCCGGTCCCGCGATAATGCCGAAACCCCCCGCCGGAGGCGCTCCGTGCCGCACCTGCTCTCCTTCCTCGTCCGCCTCGCCGCGTCCGCCGCCGTGCTCTGGCTCGCCGTGGCCTGGGTCTCGCCGGAGAACCCGGCGAACACGTTCGGGCGCGCCGTCCTCGTCTCGATCGTCCTGTCCGTCGCGTACTACGTGACGCTCGCGAAGTTCCTCTGGTTCCTGCTCCTGCCGTGGGCGCTGTACCTCTTCATCTGGCTCGCGGTGGTGATGGGCACCTACGGGATCGGCTTCTGGCGGGCGCTGCTCGTCGCGATCGCGCTCGCGCTCCTCTCCTGGATCGTGCAGGCGCTCTTCGGCATCCAGACGTTCCGGTCGGACGGGGCCTGAGGCGCGCGGGCCTCAGCGCGCCCGGCCGTACAGCCGCGCGAGCGCCGCGAGGCGCGCGGCGTGGCCGGCGCGGAGGGCCTCCTCGCGGAAGCGCCAGCGCCAGTTGCCGCCGAGCGTGGCGGGGGTGTTCATGCGCGCCTCGCTCCCGAGGCCGAGCACGTCCTGCAGCGGCACGACGGCGGTGTCCGCCACCGAGGCGAGCAGCGCGCGGATCATCACCCAGTGCATCTCGCGGCCGTCCGTGCCGAGGTAGGCGCGGGCGAACACCTTCTCGCGCGCCACGTCCTCCGCGGTGCGCACGCTGTCGCCGGCGCCGCCCTCCCACCAGCCCACCGTGGTGTCGTTGTCGTGCGTGCCGGTGTACGCGACGGTGTCGCGCGCGTAGTTGTGGGGCTGGAAGCTCGGCGCCTGCGGGTCGTCGCCGAAGGCGAACTGGAGGATCGCCATGCCGGGGAGGCCGAAGCGCTGCCGCAGCGCCTCGACCTCGGGGGTGATGACGCCCAGGTTCTCGGCGACGAAGGGGAGCGGCCCGAGCGCGCGCTCGAGCGCCTCGAACACCGCCGCCCCGGGCCCGGGCACCCACCGGCCCGCCGCCGCCGTGGCCGCGCCGGCCGGCACCTCCCAGTACGCCTCGAAGCCCCGGAAGTGGTCGAGCCGGATCCGGTCCACGAGGGCGAGCGCGCCGCGCACCCGCTCGATCCAGAAGCGCCAGCCGTCGCGCGCCACCGCGTCCCAGTCGTAGAGCGGGTTCCCCCACAGCTGGCCGGAGGCGCTGAAGTAGTCGGGGGGCACCCCGGCGACGGCGGCGGGGTGGCCCCGGGCGTCGAGCCTGAAGAGCTCGGGGCGCGTCCAGACCTCGACCGAGTCGTGCGCCACGTAGATGGGCACGTCGCCCATGAGCGCGACGCCGAGGGCGCGGCAGCGGTCGCGGAGGGCGCTCCACTGGCGGAAGAAGCACCACTGCGCGAACTCCTCGGCGAAGGTCTCCTCGGCGTGGCGCGCCCGGGCGGCGTCGAGCGCCGCCGGGTCGCGGCGCGCGAGCGGCGCGGGCCACTCCGTCCACGGCCGCCCGCCGTGGCTCTCCTTCAGGACCGCGAACAGCGCCCAGTCGGGGAGCCAGGCCGCCTCGCGCGCGCGGAACGCCTCGAGGTCGGCGGAGGCCTCGCCGCGCGCGCCGCGGGCGAAGGCGGCGGCGGCGCGCAGAAGCCGCGCGCGCTTCCAGCCGAGCGCCGCGTGCAGCTCCGCCGCGGCCCCGTCCCCGGCGGGCGCGCCGGCGAGGTCGGCGTCGCCGAGCCAGCCCTCGTTGCGCAGCACCTCGAGCGACACGAGGAGCGGGTTCCCGGCGCGGCCCGAGAGCGCCTGGTACGGCGAGTCGCCGTAGCCCGTCGGCCCGAGCGGCAGGACCTGCCAGAGCCGCTGCCCCGCCTCGGCGAGCCAGCTCGCGAAGCGGTGGGCCGCGCCGCCGAGGTCCCCGGCGCCGTGCGGCCCGGGCAGGGAGGTCGGGTGCAGGAGGACGCCGCTCCGGCGGTCGCGCCGTTCCATCGGGCCCCCGCCTCAGAGGTGGTGGACCTGCTCGCGCTCGTCCTCGGGGGGCGGCGCCGGGCGCGGCCCGCCGGGCGGCGGGCGCTCGAGCGTGCGCCCCACCGCGTCGCGCGCCCCGAGCCCCACGGCGAGGGCGGCGGCGAGCACGATGCCGCCGACCACGATGGTGAAGGCGATGGTGGGGAGGGCCCCGCCCACGCCGACGTGCTGCAGCGCCATCGCCGCCGCGAGCACGAGCACGATCCACTTCACCGCGAGGGCGAGCAGTCTCGCCTGCCTTATCCCCTGGTTCACCGCGCCGATGAGGACGCTCCGCTCGAGGAAGCGCGCCGCGCCCACCCCGAAGATCAGCACGAGCGCGCCCACCACGAGGTGGGGCAGGAAGCCGAGCAGCGCCACCCCGACGGCGCTCGTCGCGCTCGCGCCGAGCACCGCGAGCGCGAGGGCCACCCCCGTGGCGATGACGAGCCAGAACGTGCCGCGCGCCACGAGCCAGGAGGGCTCGTGGTGCGGCTCGAGGCTGCGCCCGGTGGTGATGCCCCACTCGCGCGCGCGGGCGTCGAACCCCACGCGGGCGAGCGACCAGCGCAGGAACGCGCGGACCACGAAGGCGGCCACGACCGCGGAGACGATCACCACCACCATCGCCACGATGCTCGGCAGGTCGGCCGCGAGCACCGCGCGCAGCCGATCGAAGGCCTCGACGAACACGACCTCGACCCGATTCCACATGGCTCGCCTCCTACGGGGAGAACCGATCCGGCCAGCGCCAGCGGGAGATGAGGTAGGGCTTCTCGGCCTCGAACGCCGCCGCGAGCCGCTCGATGCGCGCCTCCACCTCCGGCCGCTCGAGGCCGGCCACCTCGTTCACGAAGCTCGCCACCCAGCCGAGGTAGAGCGGCGTCATCGAGCGCAGGAGCTGCTGGCGCTCCATCGCCTTCACGTGCCAGCCCACCGCGAAGTCGTAGACGACGCGCGCCCAGAGGGGGTCGGGCACGCGGAAGCCCTCGGGCGGCTCCCGCGCGATCCGCTGCAGCGCGTAGAGCGTCTGCGGCGGGAGCACGGGCGACCAGAGCCGCCGGAGGTCCTGCAGGCCGAGAGCGAAGGTCGCGACGAGCGACCCCGCCGCCGGCGCCTGGCCGGGGCCGCCCGAGAGGTGCTCCTCCCCGAACGTCGCGACGGTGCAGGAGCCGCGCACCCGCTGCCAGCGCGAGGCGTGCAGCTCCATCTCGTGGAAGAGCGTCCCGAGCACGCGCGCGAGGGCGTCGGAGACGTCGGGCGGCTGCGCCTGCGGGACGGGCCGGGGCCCGAGGAACACCTGCGCGATGCGGCACTCCCGCACGAGCGCGAGCGTGATCACCCACAGGTGCGTCCCCGCGTGCGCGGGGTCGCTGCGCCAGGCGTCGTCCCGGGCGAGGGCCTCCGCGAGCCGGGGACCGAGGACGATCTCCTGTCCGAGCGGCTGCAGCAGCCGCTGCCCGAAGAGCGCCCGCGTGAGCGGGTAGACGAGGCCGGTGACGAGCACGCCGTCGAAGCGGCGGCGCGCGTAGGACGGCGCCACGAGGTCCGAGTCGCCGCGCAGGATGGGGTCGAAGAGGGCGCGCAGCCAGCCCGGGTCCGCCGGGCGCGGCATGGGCTCGAGGAGCGCGCACGCGGGCACGCCGGCGGCGAGCGCGACGTCGAGGAGCGTGTGCAGCGCCGGCGCGGAGCCGGCCGGGGCGCCGGTGTGGATCGCGGGGGGCGGCCGGCCCCCCTCGGCCGGGACGAGGGTCGCGCCGGGCTCGACCGTGTCCTCGGTCTCGCTCGTGAGCACGACCGCGAGGGCCGGCCGGTCCGGGAACGCCGCCCGCAGCCCCGCCTGGACCGCGAGCGCCGCCTCGCCGGCCTCGGCGCGACCGCCCTCCGCGGCGATCCCGACGATCACCCCGGCCCTGAGGGCCTCCTCCGCTCGCGAGGGCTCGAGCACGAGCAACAACGTAGCGCCCGCGGGCGCGGAGCGTCACGCCATCTCCGGACCCTCCGGGGTGCGGCGCACGCGCCGCGCCCCCGGAGGCGCCTCCTCACGCGAGCACCCTCGCCAGCTCCACCTCGCGCGCCTCGTGCGCGAGCAGCAGCGAGGCGAGCTCGCCGCTGCGGCGCGCGAGGTCGGGGGGCGCCCCCGGGCCTCGGACCGACGCCACGAGCTGGGCGAGCGCGGCGGTGATGCGCCGGTGCTCCTCCACGAGGCGCGCGACCTCGGCCCGGTGGCGCGGCGCCTTCGCGCCCACGAGGCCGAAGAGGCCCGCCTCGTGCTCCTCGTCGGCGAAGTGGCCGGAGAGCGTCCGGTCGAGCTCGTCGAGGGAGGCGGAGAGCTGGGCGACGTCGCTCGTCCCCCCGAGCCGGGCGAGGAGCGCCTCGAGGCGGGCGTGGTCCTCCTCCAGCGCGGCCACGACCTCGCCCGCCGGCGGCGGGGCGCCGTCCGTCGCGACCGCCGCGAACTGCGCCGTCTCCGTCGAGCCCGCCAGGGCGAGGGTGGAGGACGCGCCGCCCGAGAGGACGGTCGCGACCGCGTCGAAGTAGCCGACGCCCACCTCGCGCTGGTGGCGGGTGGCGGTGTAGCCCTGCGGCTCCGCGGCGAACTCCGCCTGCTGCAGCTCCGAGTAGGCGGACATGCCGCGCTCGCGGTAGCTGCGCGCGAGCTGGAACATCGAGTGGTTCAGCGCGTGGAACCCCGCGAGGGTGACGAACTGGAACTTGTAGCCCATGGCGCCGAGCTCGCGCTGGAAGCGGGCGAGGGTCGCGTCGTCGAGGTGCTTGCGCCAGTTGAAGGAGGGCGAGCAGTTGTAGGCGAGGAGCTTGCCCGGGTGGCGCGCGTGGATGGCCTCGGCGAAGCGCCGCGCCTCCTCGAGGTCGGGGGTGTGCGTCTCGCACCAGACGAGGTCGGCGTGGGGCGCGTAGGCGATCCCGCGGGCGATGGCCGCCTCGAGGCCGCCCCGGAAGCCGTAGAAGCCCTCGGGCGTTCGGCGCGAGCGGTCGACGAAGGGCGCGTCCACCGGGTCGACGTCGCTCATGAGCAGGGTCGCGCTCTCGGCGTCGGTGCGCGCGACGAGCAGGGTCGGGACGCCCATCACGTCCGCGGCGAGCCGCGCGGCGGAGAGCGTGCGCACGAACGTGGAGGTGGGGACGAGCACCTTGCCGCCGAGGTGGCCGCACTTCTTCTCCGCGGCGACCTGGTCCTCGAAGTGGACGCCCGCCGCGCCCGCCTCGATCATGGCCTTCATGAGCTCGAAGGCGTTGAGCGGGCCGCCGAAGCCGGCCTCCGCGTCGGCGACGATGGGGGCGAACCAGTGGGGGCCGTCGCGCCCCTCGGAGTGCTCGATCTGGTCCACGCGCTGGAGCGCCGCGTTGAGGCGGCGGACCACCGCCGGCACCGAGTCGGACGGGTAGAGGCTCTGGTCCGGGTAGGTCTGGCCGGCGCCGTTCGCGTCGGCGGCGACCTGCCAGCCGGAGAGGTAGATCGCCTCGAGCCCGGCCTTCACCATCTGCACGGCCTGGCCGCCGGTGAGCGCGCCGAGGGCGCTCACGTACGGCCGCGAGCGCAGGAGCTCCCAGAGCCGCTCCGCGCCGAGCCGCGCGAGGGTGTGCTCGATCCGGACCGAGCCGCGGAGCCGCTCCACGTCGGCCTTGCCGTAGGCGCGGACGACGCCCTCCCAGCGGCGCGGGTCCCGCGCGGACGGCGCGGGCGAGTCGGCCCGGGCGGCCGGCGCGTGGGAGCTGCGGGTCTCCGCGGGGTGGGGGGGCGAGAGCGGCGCGTCGGTCGTCGGCATGGGTTCTTCCTCCGTGGGCTCTCAATGTTGGCGTGATCTGGATCAAGCGGTAGACCTTTAGGGATTACGGCATGTTGACGTGTAAGGGCTTTGTAAAGGAGCGGCTGTCACGCTGTAACGCTTGAAAATGCCGCCGCGCGTCGACACCTTCACATCGCGAAGGGGCCGGGCGTTCGGCCCTCCGGTCGCGGGAGGACGCCATGCGAGAGACCTCTCCCCTCGGCGCGAGGGTCCGCGCGCTGCGGCGCCAGCGGGGGCTCACCCAGGCCCAGCTCGCGGGGAAGCTCGGCATCTCGGCGAGCTACCTGAACCTCATCGAGCACGACAAGCGCAGCCTCTCCGCGCCCGTCCTCATCCGCCTCGCCGCCCTGTTCGAGCTCGACCTCAAGGCGCTCGCCGGCGACGACCACGCGCGGACCATCGCCGACCTCATGGAGGTGTTCGGCGACCCCATGTTCGAGCCGCACGACGTGACGAACCAGGAGGTGCGCGAGCTGTGCGCCACGACGCCGACCGCGGCCCGCGCCGTCGTCGGCCTCTACCAGGCCTACCGCGCGGCGCGGGCGGCGTCGGACACCCTCGCCGCGACGCTCTCCGACGGCGATCTCGCCGGCATCGACTCCTCGCACCTGCCCACCGAGGAGGTCTCGGACCTCGTGCAGCGCCACATGAACCACTTCGCGGAGCTGGAGGCCGGCGCGGAGGCGCTCTGGCGCGAGGCGCGGCTCGACCGCGACTACCTCTACACGAGCCTCGTCCGGCACCTCGCCGCGCTGGGCGTGGAGGTCCGCGTCGTCCGCACCGCCGGGATGCGCGGGGCGGTGCGCCGCTACGACCCCGACGCGAAGGTGCTCACCCTCTCCGAGGTGCTCCGCCGCGGCAGCCGCAACTTCCAGCTCGCCCACCAGATCGGGCTCCTCACCCAGGCCGCGACGCTCGACCGGATCGCCGCGGACCGCCACCTGACGAGCGACGCGGCGCGCGCCCTCGCCCGCGTCGCCCTCGCGAACTACTTCGCCGGCGCCGTGCTCATGCCCTACCAGCCGTTCCTCGAGCAGGCCCGCTCCGAGCGCTACGACATCGAGCTGCTCTGCCACCGCTTCCGCGCGAGCTTCGAGCAGACCTGCCACCGGCTCACGACGCTCCGCCGCCCGGGCGCCGAGGGGGTGCCCTTCCACTTCGTGCGGGTGGACATCGCGGGCAACATCTCGAAGCGCTTCAGCGCGTCGGGCCTGCGCTTCGCGCGCTTCTCCGGCGCCTGCCCGCGCTGGAGCGTGTTCGAGGCGTTCACGACGCCGGGGCTCATCCGCACGCAGCTCTCGCAGATGCCGGACGGCGCCACCTGGTTCTGGGTGGCGCGCACGGTGACCCGCGAGTACGGCGGCTGGCACGCCCCGCGCTCGATGGTGGCGATCGCGCTCGGGTGCGAGGCGTCGCGGGCGCGCGACCTCGTCTACGCGGACGGGATCGACCTCGAGAGCCGGCAGGCGGTGGTCCCCGTGGGGCTCACCTGCCGGCTCTGCGAGCGGATGGACTGCGAGCAGCGGGCGTTCCCGCCGCTGCAGCACCCGCTCGCGGTGAACGCGAACGTGCGCGGCGTGTCGTTCTACGCGCCGGTGGACCAGCCCGCTACAGGAGCACGTCGAGGGTGAGGGCGAGGGCGGTGTCGGTCGCGACCTTCTCCGACGCCGGCGCGCTGTCGTGGTTCACCGAGAAGGCGACCCCGAAGGCGAGGGTGCGCGAGAGGCGGGTCGAGATCTTGGAGATGCTGTTCACCACGACGCGGCTGTCGCCGACGACGTTGGGGAGGATCTCGGCGTCCTCGGCGAAGAGCACGTCCTTCGACATCGCGTAGCGGAAGGCGAGGGCCGCGCGCGGCGCGTAGAGCGTGACCCCGGCGAGCCCGTGCGGCGCGACGAGGGGGTCGGCCGGGAAGTACTCGTACCGGTGCTCGTCGGCGACGCGGAAGCCGAGGTCGGTCTTGAGCGTGGTCTTCCAGCCGGCGTCGCCGCCCGCGTCCACCCACACCACCGTGGCGCCCACCTCGCCGGTGCTGCGCAGCTCGACGCTCTTCACGTGGTCGGTGTCGGCCGCCGCGAGGAGGTAGGTGCTGTAGCGGGGGCCGAAGCGGCGGTCGACGCGGAGCTGCAGGCCGGCCGCCTCCGCCACCGTCTCCGTGTCGGCCGCCACCGCGGCGCGGTTCTGGCCGTAGGTCGCGTAGAGCTTCGTCCCGAGGATCCAGCCCTCCGTCTTCCGCTCGGCGGCCGCGTTGGTGTTGAACGTCACGGTCCTCGAGTTGCCGGTGAGCGAGATGAGGCCGAGCCCGACGGTGCCCGTCCAGACGCTCGGCGCGGCCGCGGGCGCGGCGGCGGCCGCGGCGGGCGCCGGCGGGAGCTCGAGCCTCGCGGGCACCACGGCGGAGATCCGGGCCGCGGCCTCCGCCGCCTTCACCGCGGCCTCGGCGGCGACCGCGGCGGCCTGGGCGGCCTTCTCGGCGGCGGCGGCCGCGCGCGCGGCCGACTCCGCCACGGCGGCCCCCTCGGGCTGGGCGAAGGCGAGGGCGGAGACGAGCAGGGTGAGGGACGTCATGTTGTGGGTCCTTTCGGAGGGGAGGAGGAGGGGAGGAGAGAGCTACCGCGGCCAGTGGGAGGTGAACGGCGCGGGATCGAACGGCCACTTGCCGAGGTACCGCGCCGCCGCGAGCGCCGCGGCGGCGGCGAGCACCAGGATCCAGAGGATGCGCCGGCGCCGCTTCGCGCCCTCGTCCGCGTAGGGGTCCTCGAGGACGCGGCGCGCGCCGGGCGGCAGCGTCGCCCGGTCGGTGAGGGCGGTGCCGAGCGGCAGGTTGATGCGGACGCGGCCGTTCACGGCCCAGCCGTTGGCCTCGAGGATGGGGCCGAGGGTGCGGTGGCGGAGCTTCAGCCAGGAGATGAGGACCGAGGGGCCGGAGACGACGAGCCCGACGCCGGCGACCGCGACGAGCTTCGCCCACCACGGGTGGAGGTCCATGAAGCCGGAGACGAACCCGCCGAGGAGCGTGCCGAGGGCGCCGATGCCGACGCCGAGGGCGGCCACGATCCCCACCATCTTCCCCACGTCGACGGGCGGCGGGGGCGGCTCCGCCTTGTGGCCGAGGGCGAGGTCCGTCGTGCCGGTGACGCTCGCCTCGAGCCGCTCGTCGGTCGCCTTCGCCTTCGACTGCGCGAACCGCGCGACCTGCTCCTCGACGAGCCGCATCGCCTTCTTGTACGGGGCGAAGAACGCCTGGCGGATCGAGATGGGGTTCTCCACGATCTTGACGATGGTGGCGTCCCAGTCGCGGCCCCGCCGGTCGTAGAACACGCCGTTGCGGCCGGGCATGAGGTAGTCGGCGTCGCCCTGCGTGACGCAGGCGGCGAGCTTCATGGCCTCGCCGCCGGGGCGGCGGCAGTCGCAGTAGGCGATGTACATCCGCGACAGGGTCGCCACCGCGGCGTGCGCGCCCGGGTCGTCCACCCGGACGCACAGCTCGCAGCTCCGCGCGTCGAGGAAGAGCGTGCCCGCCTGGAACACCGCCGGCCGGACCGGGTCGTAGAGGTCGGCGAACGACACGAAGTTGCGCAGCAGCGTCCCGAGGTCGCGGTGGTAGTGGACGAGGCGGGCGACGTCGCCGATGGCGGCCGCCTCGGCGGCGAACCCCTCGTCGCGGGCCAGGAGGGCGTCGAGGCCGGCCCGCGCCGCGCCGCCGAGGAGCGCGCGCACCCGGCCGATGCCGAGCTTCTCCACCTTCGCGCCGGCCTTCGTCGCGAGCCACGCCTCGTACGGCGCGAGCCGGGCGAGGAGCGAAGCCCACTCGTCCGCCGCGAGCGCGGCGCGGTCCTCCCCGAGCAGCGGCGCCACGGCGTCGCGGCGGAGCGCCTCGACGGCCGCGGCCCACGCCGGGTTCACGCCCTCGCGGAGCGGGAGCGCGCGCCCGGCCTCGACCCGCGCGAGCGGGAACGCGGCGACGTCCGCGGCGGCGGCGGCGAGGTCCTTCGCGGCGAGCGTCGCGAACTCCGCGTCGCTGCGGTTGAGCGCCGCCGCGGCGCGCGGCTCCATCGCGGCGAGCCGGCAGCGCACGAAGAAGTCGTCCACCTTCGCCCGCACCGCCTGGACCGCCGCGAACGCGGCGTCCGTCCGGGCGCCGAGCACCCGCACCTCGGCGCTCGCCTCGCCGGCCTGCCACCACCCCGCGTACGCGGCGGCCTCGGCGAAGAAGGCCTCCACGCGCGCGCGGTCCACCCCGAGCTGTCCCCCGCGGTCGGGGACGGCCCCCAGGGCGGCGATGACGTCGAGCACGGCCTGGCGGGTCTCGACGTCGGGCGCGGCGTCGGCGGGGACGACGCCGTCGCCGTTGAAGAGGGTCTTCTCGAACACCCCCGCGGTGTCCGCGACGTCCGCGGCGCGGATCGCCGCGGCGTCCGGCCGCCCCACCTGCGCGAGCACGTGGCGCGCCGCGCCGAGCGCCGCCCGGCCCTCGGGCGTGTCGTCGCGGAACGCCTGGAGCGAGATCTCGTCGGCCCCGTAGAGGATGACGCCCACGTCGCGCAGCCGGGCGGCGCAGAAGCGGATCGCGGCGAGGATCTCGGGCACGCGCACGCGCCCGTCGCGGTCGAGGTCGAGGAGGTCGAGCGTCCTCGCGTCGAGCTCGAGCCCCTTCGTCGGGCAGGAGAGGGCGATCCAGAGCTTCGGGTCGAGCTGCTCGAGGGCGAGGAGGTCCTCGCCCGTCTCGAGCGCGACCTGCTCGAGGCCCCCCGCCCGGTAGAACTTGAAGCGGTGGGGCCCCGCCTTCTTCTCGCCCGCCGCGCTCGGCTGCGGCGCGGGGGGCTGCTCGAAACGTGCTTCGGCGGCGGAGGTCTCGCGGGCCACGGCGTGCTCCTTCGGCGGGGGTGCCGGATACTAGCGCACGCCCCCCCGGGCGCCGAATCGGCCCGCGAGTGCCGGGCGGGGGGCCCTGCGGCAGCCTGCCCGGCCGCTGCCCCCTCAGCCGACGATGCCGAGCCGCTCTGCCGCGGGCTCGAGGCGGCCCGCGCGCGCGGGCCGCTCGACGACGCCGAGGGTGCGCTCCGCCGCCAGCCGGACGTAGAGGTAGCGGTCGAGCTCCAGGGCGGCGGCGAGCCCCTCGCAGAGGCGGTCGAGGCGGCGCGCGTCGGCGCGGGCCGCCACGCCCGCGTGCCGCTCCGCGTCCACGGCGCGCCGGTGCAGGGCGCGCAGGCGCCGGCGGGCGACGAGCCGCTCCGCCTCGATCGCCGCGAGCTCCGCCTCCGCGGACGCGACGAGGGAGACGTGGCGCCCGCGATCCCCGGCCTCGCGGGCCCGCTCGCGGTCCCACGCGAGCGCCGCGTCGAGGGCGGCGGCGCGGATGCGCGAGAGGTGGGACGCCCAGCGCCAGAGGAGCGCGCCGGCGAACGGCACCGTGACGAGGAGGATCACGTGCGCCCAGCGCTCGGGCGCGGCCGCCGCGGCGGTGACCCCGCCCGCGGCGAGCGCGGCGAGGAGGCCGGCGGCGCCGAGCAGCGCGCGCCGGCGGGACGCGGCGGCGTCGTCGATGGCGTCGGTGGCGCGGGCGAGGGCGACGCCCGCGAAGGCGAAGACCGCGGCCGCGGCGCCGACCGCGAAGGCGAGGGCGAGCGCGGTGGGCACGGGAGACACCTGGAGCGCCGCGTCGAGCGCCCCGGCGTCGATGCCCGAGAGGTCGAGCACGGGGCCGGCGAAGCGCCACGCCTCCGCGGCGAGGAGCGCGGCGACGAACCCGCGCAGCGCCGTGACGGGGGCGCCGGACGGCACGGGAGGCCGGCCGAGCTGCTCCGGGGTCGCCTCGAGGTCGGGGTGCACCACGACCGCGCCGGACGCCACGGCGGCGGCGTAGGCGCGCGAGGCCTCGTCGATGCGGGTCCGAGCGGCCGCGGCGCGCGCGTCGAGGGCGTCGAGCGCGGCCTCCGCGTCGCGGAGCTCGCGCCCGGCGTAGGGTCCCTCGAGCGCCACGAGCGCGGCCGCGAGCGCCCGCTCCGCCGGCGCGGGGCGGAGCGCGGCGCCGCGGGCCGGCGCCTTCTGCCGGATCACCGCCTCGCCCCCCGCGATCTCCACGTCGATGGGCAGGTCCTCGAGCGTCACCGGCAGGCGTGCCGCGTACTTCGCGAGGCGGCTCCGCAGGAAGTCGTCGAGCCGGACGCCGGCGCGCACGGCGAGCCGCGCCTGCACCGCCGCGCCCAGGCGCGAGCGATCGAGCCTCGCCTCGGGCACCGCCCGCGGGGCCGCGAGCGCCCGCCGCTCCGAGCACCGCTCCCGCCACGCCTCAGCCACCGCGTCGATCATGCGCACCGTCGGACCTCGCCTTGCCCCACCCTCGACCCCGCCCATCACGACCGCCTCCAGCCCACCCGACGGCGAACCTAGGAAGCGCCGGCCGAGGCGGGAAGCGATCTGCGAGGGGCGGGCGCTCGTGTACCGCCGCGGGTCGGCCAGGGCGGGCGCCTCGCGCGCGGCGGCAGGCCCCCACCGGGCCCGCGCACCCGCCCGGCGCGCTCCGGTACGGTGCGGCCCGGAGGTCCCCGTGAGACGCTGCGCGCCCCTCTTCGTCGCCCTCGCCGCCGCCTGCGCGACGCGCGGGCCGGCCGCCCCCTCCGAGCGGGCCCGCGGCGAGGTGCGCGCCCTCGAGGCGGAGTACCTCGCCGAGCGGTTCCGCCGCTTCCCCGAGGCCGCGACGCGCATGGGGTGGCCCGGCGCCGATCACGGGGCGGTGACCGACGTGCGCCCCGAGGCGGTCGCGGAAGGGCAGCGCTTCGAGGACGCGGTCCTCGCGCGGGCGGCGAGGATCGACCCCGGGGCGGTCGCGGGCACCCCCGAGGCGGTGACCCTCGGGCTCCTCGTCGAGACCCTGGAGGGCGCGCGGGCGTCGCGGCCCTGCCGGTCCGAGCTGTGGGCGGTGTCGTCGATCGGCGGCTGGCCGAGCGCGTACGCCTCCCTCGCGGAGCTGCAGCCGGTGGGCACGCCGGCGCTGCGGCAGGCGGCGACGCGGCGCCTGCGCGGGGTGGCGCGCCGCGTCGACGACGAGATCGCGAACCTGCGCGAGGGCCTGCGCCTCGGGTACGTCGCGACGCGCGAGAACGTGGAGCGCGCGCTCGCCGAGCTCGACGCGCTCCTCGCCACCCCGGCGCCGCGCTGGCCCCTCACGCGCCCCGGCGCGCGCGCCGGCGATCCCGCCTTCGAGGCGGAGCTCGCCGCGGTGGTGGACCGCGAGGTGCTGCCCGCGGGGCGACGGTACGCGGCGTACCTCCGGGCGGAGTACCTCGAGCGCGCGCGCCGCGCGCCGAGCCTGCTCGCGCTCCCCGACGGCGAGGCCTGCTACCGCGGCCGCGTCCGGCAGTCGACGACGCTCGCCGCGGAGCCGCGAGCCGTCCACGAGACGGGGCTCGCCCGGCTCGAGGCCCTCCACCGGGAGATGCGCGGCATCGCGGAGCGGAGCTTCGGCACCTCGGACGTGCCCGGGCTGCTGCGGCGGCTCCGCGAGGACCCGGCCTTCGCGTTCCGCGACGAGGCGGAGGTCGTCCGGGTGGCGAGCGACGCCATCGCGCGCGCCCGCGCCACGGCGCCGCGCTGGTTCGGGCGGGTGCCCGCGGCGCCGGTCGCGATCCGCGCGTACCCCGAGTTCCGCCGCGCGGGGAACCCCGCCGACAGCTACACGCCCGACTGGTCGAGCGGGACGCTCGCCGGCATCTTCTTCATCAACGCCTTCGATCCCGAGCACAAGCCGCGCGCGGACGCGGAGTCCACCGCCTTCCACGAGGGGATCCCGGGGCACCACTTCCAGATCGCGCTGGCGCTGGAGCGCGGCGGCTCCGCGCTCGGCAAGTACGTGACGAACTCCGGGTTCGCCGAGGGGTGGGCGCTCTACGCCGAGCGGCTCGCGGGCGAGATGGGGCTGTTCTCCGGCGATCTGGACCGGCTCGGCCAGCTCGAGAGCGAGGCGTTCCGCGCGGCGCGACTCGTCGTGGACACGGGGCTGAACGTCCTCGGCTGGCCCAGGCAGCGCGCCGTCGACACCCTCGTCGAGGAGGCCGGCCTCGCCCCCGGCTTCGCCTCGTCCGAGGTGGACCGCTACCTCGCCTGGCCCGGGCAGGCCACCGCGTACATGCTCGGCGCGCTCGAGATCCGCGCGCTCCGCGACGAGGCGGAGCGGGCGCTCGGCCCGCGCTTCGACGTGCGCGCCTTCCACGACGCCGTGCTCGAGGACGGGTCCGTCACCCTCCCCATGCTGCGGGCGCGGATCGCGCGGCTCGTGGCGGAGCGGCGGCGCTGACCCGCGCCGGCGCTACTGGGGGGCGAGCACGTCCGGCAGCCAGGGCAGCGTGAGCGACAGGCGCGCGAGCTCGTCCTCGTCGAGGACGAGGAAGGCGTCCTCCTCGTGGGCGATCGAGCCGAGGAGCGCGGTCCCGTCGCGCCTCAGGAAGGCGAGGTCCTCGGGGCGGTCCGGCTGCTGCCACTCGTAGAGCCCGTTCACGGCCTCGGAGATGAGGTGGCGCACGCGGGCGTCCAGGGCGGCCCGCAGCACCGTCGCCGTCCCGCCGGCGAGGGCGGTGCCGGGCCAGCGATCGGACCGCTCCGGCGTCGCGCCGGCGGCGGTGAGATCGTCGACGAGCTGCTCGCCCCCCTCGTCGAGCCAGACCTCGTCGCGCACCACGACGAGCGCGTGCGTCGCGTGCCAGGCGAGCGCCGCGACGAGGGATCGGTACTCCGCGCCGCGGGGCTCTCGCCGGAGGCCGTAGGAGATCCTGCCCGACGGTGCGGCGCTCATTCCCGTTCCCCCGTGCCCTCCGTGTACCCCGACTCCGGGACGGCGTCGAGAGGAGCGGCGGCGCGCCGCGTCAGGGATCTCGCTCCGGGGGGACGGACGGCCTGCCCCCCGCTCGCCACCCGCAGGCGCGGCGCGGGGACGCCGGCCGCGTTAGGCCGGAGCGCATGGGCGAGACGAGGACCTGGACGGGTGGCTGTCACTGCGGCGCGGTCCGCTACGAGGTGACGATGGAGCTCGAGGGGGCGATGACCTGCAACTGCTCCATCTGCTCGAAGACCGGGACCCTGCTGACCTTCGTCCCGGCCTCGCAGTTCAGGCTCACGCGCGGCGAGGACGCGCTCACCGACTACCAGTTCGGAAAGAGGTCGATCCACCACCTCTTCTGCAGCCGCTGCGGCGTCCGCTCCTTCGCGCGCGGGCGGGGGCCGGACGGCGCCGAGACCGCCGCCGTGAACGTGCGCTGCCTCGACGACGTCGACCTCGCGGCGGTACCGCTGCGGCGGTTCGACGGCCGGAGCCGGCCCATCGCATGATCGGCCCCGGCCTGCTCCGCGCGCTCGCGCCGCGCCGCCGCCCGAGCGGCCTCGCCGCCGCCCTGGGCGCGTCGGCGACGGGGGCCCTCGCCCTCGGCGCGCTCGCCGCCGGCGCCGTCGCGATCGGCAGCCTCGCCGTCGCGGCGCTCGCCGTGCGCTCCCTCTCCGTCGGCCGGGCGCGCATCGGCGTGCTCGAGATCGACGAGCTGCACGTCCGCAGCGCGCGCGGGCTGCCGCCGCCGCCCGCGGGGTGAGGCCCGCCCACCGCGCGCGGTGAACGGGCCGCCGCCCCCGCGATCTCCCCCGCCGCTACCCGGCCTTCGCGTACTGCTCGAGCGCCGCGGAGACCGAGGTCCCGGGCTTCGGCGCCTTGCCCTGCTTCGCGAGCCCCTGCTCGATGGCGGCGAGCACGGCGAGCACGTTCTCCTGGCGCGAGGACTCGCCCATGAGCCCGATGCGCCACACCTTCCCGGCGAGCGGGCCGAGGCCGCCGCCGATCTCGATGGAGTGCTCGGCGAGGAGGTACTTGCGGATCGCGCCCTCGTCGATGCCGCCGGGCACCTTCACGCAGTTGAGCGACGGGAGGCGCCGCCCCGCCTGCGCCTGCGGCTCGCAGCCGAGGGCGGCGAGGCCCGCCATGAGCGCGGCCGAGTGCCGGAGGTGCCGCGCGAAGCGCGCCTCGAGCCCCTCCTCGAGGACGAGCCGGAGCGACTCGCGGAGCGCGTAGACCATCGAGATGGGCGCGGTGTGGTGGTAGACGCGCTTCCCCTCCGCCCAGTAGTCCGCCACCATGCCGGCGTCGAGGTACCAGCTCTGCACCTTCGTCTTGCGGGCCCGCACGGCTTCGAGCGCGCGCGGCGAGAGCGTGAGCGGGGCGAGGCCGGGCGGGCAGGACAGGCACTTCTGCGTGCCGGAGTAGACGGCGTCGGCCTCCCAGGCGTCCACCTCGACGGGCACGCCGCCGAGCGAGGTGACGGTGTCCACCACGAGCAGCGCCCCGTGGGCGTGGCACAGCTTGCCGAGCCCCTCCATCGGCTGCTGGGCGCCGGTCGAGGTCTCGGCGTGGACGAGGGCGACCGCCTTCACCTTGCCCTCCTTCTTCAGCGCCTCCTCGATCCGCCCGGGCTCGATGGTCTCGCCCCAGGGCACCTCGAGCTTCACGAGGCGCCCGCCGCAGCGGCCGACGATCTCGGCCATGCGGTTCCCGAACACGCCCGCGGTGACGACGATCGCGGTGTCGCCCGGCTCGAGGACGTTGACGAGCGCGGCCTCCATGCCCGCGGAGCCCGTGCCGGAGACGGCGATGGTGAACGGGTTCCCGGTGACGAGCACGGCGCGGAGCTGCGCCTGCACCTCGTTCATGATCTCGAGGAACTTCGGGTCGAGGTGGCCGAGGAGCGGCGTGGACATCGCCCGCAGCACGCGCGGGTGGACCATGCTCGGCCCGGGGCCGAGGAGGAGGCGCGACGGCGGCGCGAGTTCAGGGACGGACGGGGCGGTCATGTTCGACCTCGAAGGCGGAGCCGGCAGGGCCGGACGGGGGAGACGGGAAGAGACGTGGAGCCGCATTGTAGCCGTGAATCTTCGGCGGGGCCGAGCGTCCACGGGTCGTGGGGGTTGACCCGCGCGGGTGCCCCTGCGACGCTCCGCACGCCGAGTCAAAAGGAGGAACACCCGATGACGCGTCTCGTCTTCCCGGCCCTCGCGCTGCTCCTCGCGCTGCCTCGCGGGGCGGCCGCCCAGCCCCGGCCCGACCTCGACCGCGGCCTCGTCGCCGCCTACGCCCTCGACGGCGACGCCGTCGACGCGGTGACCCGCGCGCGCGCGGCGGCCGTGGGGACGCGCCCCACGGACGACCGGCACGGCGTGCGCGGGGGCGCCCTCTGGTTCGACGGCGCGCGCGCGGCGGTGAACCTCGGGGCCTCGCTCCAGCCCGCGCGCTTCACGATCTCCGCGTGGATCCGCCCCGAGGCCGTCGACCGCGTGCAGGTCGTGGTCTCCCGCATCCGGAACCTCCCCGGCCATTACCAGAAGAACCTCGAGCTGCGGCTAGACCAGGGCGGCCGCCTCTTCCTGCACGTCCCGAGCGGGCAGGGCTGGGAGGGAGTCCAGGGCGTGCGCGCTATCCCGCCCGGCCGCTGGACGCACGTCGCCGCGGTCTACGACGGCGCGCGCGCGCAGCTCTACGTCGACGGCGCTCCGGACGGCGCGCCGCTCGCGGCCCGCTACGCGCAGTCGGCGACCGAGACGTTCATCGGCGCGCGGCCGGAGAGCGGCGGCGCCGACGGGCGCAGCGCCGCCGGCCCCACCTGGTTCTTCTTCGGCGCCATCGACGAGGTGTCGATTTGGGATCGGCCGCTCGGCGCGGCGGAGATCGCCCTCGTCTCGCGCGGCGGCCCGGCGCCCGCCCCGGCGCCCGCCTACGCGGAGCCGGTCCGGCCGCCCCCGCCCGGCCGCGCCGTCCCCGTCGCGGTGTACGCCCTCGACGGCGACGCGCGCGACGCGCTGGGCGGCGACGCCGCCGCCGTCGGCACCCGGCCCGCGCCGGACCGCGCCGGGAACCCCACCGGCGCCCTCGCGTTCGGCGGCAAGGGCTGGGTCGACCTCGGGGCCCGCGTCGAGCCCGAGCAGTTCAGCCTCTCCGTCTGGGTCCGCCCGGCGCGGGTCGAGCGCGACCAGGTGATCTTCTCGAAGCTGTCCGCCCCGCCGGGCGCCCGGGAGCGCTTCCTCGAGCTCGCGCTCCAGGGCGGCCGGGCCGTGCTCTCCGGGCCGAGCGCCGGGCCGCCGAAGTCCTCCGTCGTCTCCGGGACGCGCCTCCCCGCCGGCCGCTGGGTCCACCTCGCCGCGACGTACGACGGCGAACGCGCCGTGGTGTACGTCGACGGCGTCCCGGCGGGCGAGTCGCGCCTCGCGCTCGACCGCGGCCAGGGTCCCGCGTTCATCGGCGCGCGTCCCGGCGTCGCCGGCCGGCCCGCGCGCCTGCCCGCCCCCTTCGACGGGCTCGTGGACGACCTCCGCGTCTTCCGCGGCGCGCTCACCGCCGACGAGGTGGCGCTCCTCGCGCGCGCGGGGGGCGAGGGCCGTCCTCCCCGGGACCGCGGCGGCGACGACGACGAGGTCCAGGGCGACGACCTCCTGCTCGTGCGCGTGGGCAGGCTCCTCGTCCGCTTCGACGCCGCCTGCGCCGGGCGCGATCCCCGCCGGATCGCCCGGGTCGAGGAGCGCATCGAGAAGGAGCTCCAGGACGCGGCGCGGGACGCCCGCGGCGACCGCGTCCTCGCGCAGCGGCTCCACGGCGTGCTGCGCGAGCTCGACCGCGAGCGCGGGCAGCACGACGCGGTGAGCCTCGACCGCAAGCGCGCGGCGCTCACCGGCCTCTCGGACGCCCTCTGGGACGACCTCGCTCGGAACCTCGACGCGGGCGAGACATTCCCCGCCGCCGGGGAGACGCCGCCGCGCGGCGCCGGCTGGTAGCGCCGAGCGCGATCCTCGCGCCCCCGCCCCCTCACCCCGGCCCTCTCCCCCGCTTCGCGGGGGAGAGGGAGAGTCCGGGCCTCATCTCGACGGTATCGATGGCGGTTCCGCGCGTGCCGCGGCCGACGCTGGCCGCGGCTCAGCGGCCGGGCGGGGCGGCGCCCCGGAGCCACAGCTCGGCCTGGCCGACGGCGTACGGCACGGCGGCGTCCACGCGCAGGACGCGCGGGCCGAGGGAGAACGGCGCGAACCCGCGGCGGGCGAGCGCGTCGGCCTCGTACGCGGTCCAGCCGCCCTCGGGGCCGACGGCGAGCGCCGCGCGCGGTCCGGCCGGGCGGAGCGCCTCGAGCGGCGCGGCGCCCGCGGGGTGGGCGAGGAGGCGCGCCGGCTCCGGGAAGGTGGCCTCGAGCTCGTCCTCGACGAAGGGCTTGAAGAGCCGGCGCAGCGACACCTCGGGGAGCGCCGTGTCGCGCCCCTGCTCGAGGCCGAGCAGGAGCTCCGCCCGCAGCGCCGCGGGGGCGAGGAGGGGCGAGCCGAAGTAGCTCTTCTCCACGCGCCAGCTGCCGAGGAGGACGATCCGCTTCACGCCCATCGACGCCGCCGCCTGCAGCACCTTGCGCAGGATCTTCGGCCGGGGAAGGGCGAGGAGGAGCGACACGGGCGACGGGGGCGGGGGCTCGCGGTCGAGCGCGGGACGGAGCACCACGGCGTCGGGCGACGAGCCGAGCACCTCGGCGGCGCCCATCCGCCCGCCCACCACGCCCGCCTGCACGAGGTCCCCCGGCGCCGCGCGGAGGACGGCGTGGACGTGGGCGGCGCGCCGGCCGCCGAGGGCCGCGGTGCCGTCGCCGCGCAGCTCCCCCGGCTCGAGCAGGACGAGGTTCACCCGCCCGTTCTACGACGCGAGGCGGCCTCGCCTCCACCTCCGCGACGGCGGGAGGGGCCGGCGCCGCGCCGAAGGTGGACGGGCGGGGCTCCGGCGCCTCGCGCCGCCCGGAGCGCGCCGCGCGTCCTCTACGAGGCGAGGCGACCGGCCTGCACCTCGGCGACGGCGGGCGGGGCCGGCGCGGCGTCGAAGGTGGACGGGCGCGGCTCCGGCGGCTTGCGCCGCCGCGCCGAGACGAGCTCGAGCGCGCCGCGGGCGGTGGCCTGCCGCACGAACTCGTAGCGGTCGAGCTCGAGCGCCGCGACGAGCCCCTGCGCGAGGCGGGCGAGCGCCGCCCGCTCGCGCTCGGCGTCCTCGGCGGCGGTGCGCGCGACGTCGACGGCGCGGGCGTTGAGCTCGCGCAGCCGCCGCCGGGCGGCGTCCCGCTGCTGCTCGAGGCGGCGGTGCTCCTCCTCCGCCCAGGCGATCTCCTCCTGGCGGCGCGCGCGCTCGGCGAGCGCGAGCGCGCGCTCCCGATCCCAGGCGAGCGCCGCGGCCTCCTCGGCGGTGCGGGCGTCGTCCCAGCGCCGGGCGGCGGCGAGCGCGAGCGCGGCGCCGAGCGGGACGGCGAGCAGCAGGAGCGCGAGGGAGACGCCGGGCGCGGCGGCGTGCCCGGTCGGCGCGCGGGGCAGCGACGCCACCGCGGCCGCGACGAGCGCGGCGAGGGCGCCGGCGCCCGCGCCGGTCGCCGCGAGCCAGCGGCGGCGGGCCGGCTCCCCCTCGCCGCGGGCGAGGGCCGCCGCGGCGGAGAGGCCGCTCCGGGCGAGCGCGAAGAGCGCGGCCGCGACGCCCAGGGCGAAGAGCAGGAGCGGTGCGGCCTCGCCCGGCCGGCGGTCCGCGAGCCCGCCGGGGTCGATCCCGGCGCCCGCGAGGAGCGGCACGGCGATCTGCCAGGTCTCCGCGAGGACGGCCGCGGAACCCACCGCGGCGAGGCCGGCGCGGGGCGCCCCGCTGCGCACCGGCGGGCGGCCCAGCTGCTCGGCGGTCGCCTCCACCTCGGACGGCGCCGCCACGAGGCCGCTCGCGACGTCCCCGGCGAAGCGGCGCGAGATCTCGTCGGCCCGGCGCCGCGCGGTCTCCACCTCGGTCTCGATCGTCGCGAGCCGCACCTCGAGGCCGGTCGCCTCGTCGCGCACCGCCGGCCCCTCCGCCGCGACGAGCGGGGCGATCCAGCCCTCGGCCCCGCCCGGCGCCGGGGGCGGCGGGCGCGGGGCCTCGGAGGGGCGCACGGCGATCTGCCCGTCGTCCACCGCGACCGCGAGCGGGAGCGACGCGCTCGGCACCGGCAGGGCCGCCACGTAGCGGGCGAGCCGGGAGCGCAAGAAGTCGTCGAGGGTCATGCCCCCGCGCACCGCGTCGCGCGCCTGCCACGCCGCGGCGATCCAGGAGCGCCGGAACGGGTCGGGCGCGCGCGGGCGGCGCCGGGGGCGGGCGCCCCCCGCCGCGAGGAGGTCGCGCACGCGCCGCGCGAAGGTGGGTCCGCCGGAGGGATCGGCGGCCGTGTGGGTTCGGCGGTCGGACAAGGGGCCTCCTTGCGGAGCACCTAACCATCCCTTCGAGCGGCTGCTCCGCCCTCGCTGGGCCGTCGGGCGACACGCCAGGGTGCGGCAGGGCAGCGCGGGACCGCCTCCGGTACAATGTGCGCGATGGCCGAGCCCCAGCCGTGGACCCTCATCTCGGTGCTCCTCTCCACGATTCCCCTCGAGGCGTCGCTCGCGGCGACGCTCCACGCGGCGGCGCTCGACCTCTACCGGCGTGACGCCGGGGTGGGGCAGGTCGGCGGCGACCTCGCCGTGGGTCGCGTCGTCAACCTCAAGAAGACCCTCCAGCTCGGCGCGATCTCGGGCCCCGCCTTCGAGGCAAGGCTGGACACCGCGCGCGGGAGCGGGACGGTGCGGTACCTGCTCACGACGCAGGGCCTCGAGCGCGAGGGGCTCCCCGGCGCCCGACCGCCGCAGGGCCTCATGAACTGAGCGTCAACGTCCTCCCGGGGTTCCCCGTCACCGGGTCACCCTGCGGGACGCGCACCCCCGAAAGACGAGCGGGCCCCCCGGCGCTCGCCGGAGGGCCCGCGGGAGATCGACGAGGCGGCGCGGCTACTTCTTCTTCTTGGCCGGCTCGGTCGCGGCGGCCGGCGCCTTCGCCGGCGTCGGGGCGCCCTTGGCCATCACGCGGGAGCCCGTCTCGTCCATCGAGGTGAAGAACGCCTTCTCGGCGACGCCCGGCTCCGCCTTGATCGGGTGGCAGATGGCGCAGAACGCGTCCATCTTCTGGCCCTTGTCGGTGTCGACGCGCAGGTACTTGTAGTACGGGTTCGACGGGTGCGGGTCGTGGCAGCCGAGGCACTCGAACCGGCCGCCCTCGCGGAGCAGCTCGGCCGGGACCTTCGCGATCTTCGAGTTCACCTGCGCGAGGCCGAACGGGTGGCTGATGTGGCCCGAGACCGGCGCGTAGCCCTGGCCGCCCTTCGAGGAGTCCTCGTGGCAGCCGAGGCAGAGGGCCGTGGTGCCCGTGTACGGCTGCTTCGTCTTCGGGTTCAGCGACTGCTTGTTCGGCTGGACCGCGAAGATGATCTCGCCCTTGGCGGTGTGGATCGAGTGGCAGCCGACGCAGCCGACGGCGTCGTGGCCACCGGCGGCGAGCGCGGCGACGGGGAGCAAGGAGGCGGCGGCGGCGACGAGGAGGGCTCTGGCGGGCGACATACGGGCTCCGGGAGGAGGTGGGGGAAGGTGAGGACGGCGCGGGACTGTACGAGACCCGGCAGGGGCGGTGCATTGACGAACGACAAGGGCGCCGGTTGGGCGGGCGCGGCGGCGCGGCCCCGGCGGTCGCGCGGCCTCCGCTAGCATGGCCCCATGGTCCGGCTGGTCCTGCTGCGCCCGCGCATCCCCGAGAACCTCGGCGCGGTCGCCCGCGTGATGAAGAACTTCGGGCTCGACGACTGGGCGATCGCCTCGCTCGGGACCCACGACTTCGCCGCGGCGCGCCGGGTCGCGGTGCACGCGGAGGACCTCCTCGACCGGCCGCGGGTGGTCCGCACCCTCGACGAGGCGGTGGCGGACTGCGCCTGGGTGGTCGGCACCTCGTCGCGGCGGGTGCGCGGCAAGCGGCGGCTCTCGCCGCAGGACGTCGCGCGGGAGGCGCTCGCCCGCGCCGCCGAGGGAAGGACCGCCATCGTGTTCGGGGACGAGCGGGACGGCCTCACCAACGCCGAGGTGGAGCGCTGCGACGACCTCTCGGCCATCCCCGCGGCCGACGCGCAGCCGTCGCTGAACCTCGCCCAGGCGGCGCTCGTCTACGCCTGGGAGCTGCGGCGCGCGGCCCTCGAGGCGGCGCCGCCGTCGCGGGCGCGCGCCGTGGAAGGCGCCACCGACGCGGAGCTCGTGCGCGTGGAGGACGCGCTCCGCGAGGCGCTCCGGGAGGCCGGGTTCCTCGCGGGCCCCGAGCGCCACGCCGTCCGGGACCTCGCGTCGGCGCTGCGCCGGGCGCGGCTCTCGCGGCGCGAGGCGCGGCTCTGGCTGGCCGCGCTCCGCACGCTGGGGCGCCCTCGCGGCGGGTGATCGTACGGGGGTTGCACCCCCGCCCCGTCGGCGGAGCCGCCGGGGCCCCACCCCCGCTGCGCTGGGTCCCGCCGCGCTGCGCCCGCGCGTCGACGAAGCTTTGGATTGCGGGCTTGCGCGGCACCCAGCGAGGAGGGGCTTGCGCCCCTCCCCCACGCTGTCGCGCGGGGCCCCCACCCTGCGTACCTCTTTCCGGAACACGAGCGGCCGTTCAGACGGGCTCGACCGGGATGCGGGCGGCGCGCGCGGGCGCCTCGCCGAGCCGCGGGAGCGCGTCGCCTCCGCGCCCCTCGACGACGATCGATCCGGCCGCGGCCCCGAGCCGCGCCGCCTCGACGGGGTCGGCGCCGCGCGCGAGGGCGAGCAGGAAGCCGGCGGCGAACGCGTCGCCCGCGCCGGTGGGGTCGACCTCGCGCGCGGGGTGGATCCCCACGTGCCGGGTCCGGCCGCGCACGACGAGGTCGCAGCCGCGCGCGCCGCGCGTGAACGCGACCACCGGCACGGCCGCGGCGAGGCGTCCTATGAGGTCGGGCTCGCCCCCGAGGTCGTCCTCCCCGAGCACGGCGGCGCCGACCGCCGCCAGGGCGTGGGCGTCGAGCGGGAGCGGGCGCGGACGCACGGCGCCGCCTTGCCCCACCGCGCGGACGAGCCCCTGCACGCCGAGGCCGACGAGGCGCGCCCGCACCGTCGCGGCGAACGCCGCCACGTCCACCTCGTCGAGGACCGGCGCGAGGAAGAGCAGGTCGGGGCCGCGCCACGCGGGCGGCACGGCGGCGGGGTCGAGGCGGGGCGCGGTCGCGAGCACGCGCTGCGTGCGGGCGCCTCCGGGCGCGTAGGCGTTCACGAACGTGGTGGTCGCGGGCGCCGCGGCGACGCGGGCCTCGAGGCCTTGGAGCGCGGCGAGCGGGAAGTCGGCGCCGGCGGCGGTCACGAGGCGCGGCGACGCGCCGAGCGCGGCGAGGGCGTGCGCGGCGTACCAGGCCGAGCCGCCGGGCAGCGCGCGGTCGCCCGCCCGGTCGAGCGTGACGTGGCCGCAGACGAGGGCGGAGATCGACACGGCTCCGGGAGCGTAGCGGAAAAGACGAGAGGCGGCCCCTCTCGAGGCCGCCTCTACGGAGCTTCGCTCGTCCGCTCGCGCCGTCGACCGGGGGAGCCAGGAGGCTCAGGCCCCGGAGGCCGTCGACGAGCAGCTGGACGCAACCCCGCGCGTCCGCCCCTCGTCTCCCCCTCGTGCTTCATCGAGGAGTCGGTGGGTGACGCAAACAGAACGTGTGCGCGCCCCGCGGCGCCGGCAAGGGGGGACGGCGGCGGGCTTCACGTCAGGATCTCGAGGACGCGCGCGCCGCGCACCGCCGCGTCCTCGATCTCGACGGTGGTCGGCACCTGGTACGCCGCGAGCTCCCGGACGCCTTCGGCCGGGGCGTAGAGGCGGGCGGCGTCGCCGGCGAGCACATGGACGCCGGAAGCGGCGAGCGCGTGGAACCACCCGAGGGCCCGCGCGGCGAGCGCCCGCTCGTAGAAGACGTCGCCCGCGAGCAGGACGTCCACCCCGGGGAGCGGCTCGCCGATCGGGTCGGCGGCGCGGAAGGGGATCTCGACGCCGTTCAGGCCGGCGTTGAGCAGGACCGCCGCCCGGCAGAACGGGTCGACGTCCACCGCCAGCACCTTCGCCGCGCCGGCGCGCGCCGCGGCGATCGCGACGAGGCCGCTCCCCGTCGCGAAGTCGACGACGCCGAGGCCGCGGACGAGCTCCGGGTGATCGAGCACGTGGCGCGCGAGCGCCTGGCCGCCGGCCCACGGGAACGCCCAGTAGGGCGAGTCGTCCCAGCCGTGGAGCTCGCGCGCGGTGGCGTGCCAGAGCGGCGTCAGCTCCGTCGCCTGGTAGAGCGAGAGCTCCGGCGCGAGCGGGACGGGCGACGGCGCGGTGCGCTCGCGGATGAAGCGGAGGGTGTCGTCGAGGCCGGGCACGCGCCATCCGAGCGCGGACGGGCGTCGCCGCGCAAGGGGGGCGATTCGACGGGGCGGGGGACGGCGCGGCGCGCCGCCCCGGAGCGCCTCGGCGCGGGCGCCGGGCGGGTCGTGCCGCCGAAGGGCTTGCGGTGTGGCGCGCCGGCCCGGGAGAATGCGGGGCCGAGGTGGCCCATGACGGCCGAGTTCGACGAACGGCGGCGCTTCTCCCGGATCGCCTTCCACCGCCCCGCCCAGCTGGACGTGGGGAGCGCCAGCGCCACGTGCGAGGTGCTCGACCTCTCGCTGCGCGGCGCGCTCGTGGAGGCGCCGGTGGGCTTCGCGGCCGGGGCCGGGCAGCGCTGCACGCTCGTCGTGCGGCTCGACGCCGGCGTCGCGGAGATCCGGATGGAGGGCGAGATCGTCCACCGCGAGGGGATGCAGGTGGGGCTGCGCTGCGTGGAGATCGACCTCGACTCGATCATGCACCTGCGGCGGCTCGTCGAGCTGAACCTCGGCGACGAGGAGGCGCTCCACCGCGAGCTCTCCGCGCTCGTCGGCCGCCGCTGAGCGCGCCGCCGGAATGGAGCCCGCGGCGCAGAACGGGTAGGATCGCGCCCGCGAGCGCGGATCCGGAGAGCTCCTCCCCGGTCCGCCGCCCGGCGGGAGGTGCTCGAGGTGACGGCGCGGTCCATCTCCGGCGCGATCGTGCTCGCGGCGCTC
Organism: uncultured delta proteobacterium; assembly: GCA_963737085.1. GTDB lineage: Bacteria > Myxococcota > Myxococcia > Myxococcales > Anaeromyxobacteraceae > Anaeromyxobacter. Next base: position 152,330 of record CAVTRR010000006.1, on the reverse strand, counting down.
GCCGCGGGCTGCGCGGGGGCGCGCCGGGACGCGCCGGTGCCCCGCGAGGCGCTCCCGTCCACGTTCGACCCGCTGCGCTGGTCCGTGCGGCCCGACGAGATCCCGGCGCTCTTCCCCAACCGCGAGGCCCGGAGCTTCCGCTGGCAGGGGGCGGAGCGGCACGTCGTGTGGAGCGTCGCGGACGTGCGGCGCATCGCCGGGCTGCCGGGCGAGCTGCAGGTGGACTGGGTGGACGGCGGGCCGCTGTGGAGGGTGCGGCTCGGGTTCGCCGACCCGCGGCGCGAGTGCGATCCCGACCTCGGCGAGGTGCCGCTCCGGTGCGACGTCCCGGGCACCGCGCTCACCGCGGCGTTCGACGCGCTCGAGGCCGAGCTCACGCAGGGACGCGGCGCGGGGGCGCAGGCCCCCGCGGCCAGGGGCGGCCGCGCCGTCTCCTGGCGCGCGATGGACTTCGCCGTGCGGCTGACCCTCGCGCCGGACGATCGCGGCGCCTGGTCGGCCGAGGCCACCGCGACGCCGGCGCGGTAGGCGAGCGCCTGGGCGCGGGTGGGGCGCAAGCGTCCGCTTGCGCGGGGCGGGGTTGCGGCGGCGCGCCGCCTCCGTCATGGGGAGCGGCGCACACCTCGACCCGAGGAGGAGCCCACCATGAAGCTCATCGCACGCGCCGTCACCGCCCTCGCCCTGCTCGCCCTCGCCACGCCGGCGCTGCCGTGCGAAGCGGGGGCGAAGACCACGACGGCCTCGACCACCCAGGCGCCGGCCTCGGCGACCGTCGCGAAGTCCGGCCAGGCCGAGAAGCAGAAGAAGGCCGCGGGGACGACGGCGAAGGGCGAGGCGAAGCCCGCCACGTCCGCGAACTGATGGCGCCGCTCGCTTGGGCTGAAGCCCGTGAACCCCGCGCCCACGCCCGAAATGCCGGGCTCGGACTCGGGCTGGGGCTCGGGGCTCAATACAATTCCCGAGCCGCAGATGGCCGACAGCCTCAGGCGACCCGGGCCGCGTCGACGGGGGCGCGCTCCAGCGCCTCGGCGACCGCGGCCCGGAGCGCCTCGGCGCTGACGGGCTTCTCGAGCACGCGGTCCGGGCGCCGGGCGACGAACTCGGCCGCGCCCGGCGTGAAGGCGCCGCCCGTGGCGAACAGCGTCCGCGCGGCGAGGGTGGGGTCGACGCGGGCGATCTCCTCGTACAGCTCCATCCCGGTCAGCACGGGCATCACGAGATCCGTCACGACGACGTCGTAGCGCTCGCCAGCGCGCAGGCGCCGCAGCGCGTCCGGCGCCTGGGCGACCACGACGTCGTGGTCGAGCCCGAGCGCGCGCTCCGCCATCCGACAGAACAGCGGCTCGTCGTCGACGACGAGCACGCGCCCGCGCCTCGCGGGGGCGGAACGGCCCGCGGCCGGCGGCGGCGGCGAGGGGAGGGGCGGCGCGGGCGCGGTCACGCTCGCGGGCAGGGTCACGCGGAACGTCGAGCCCTTGCCCGGCTCGCTCGCCACGTCGATCTCGCCGCCGAGGTCGGTCACGATGCCGTGGCAGATGGGCAGGCCGAGCCCCGTCCCGATCCCCGCCGCCTTCGTCGTGAAGAACGGGTCGAAGAGCCGCTTCAGGTGGGCCGGGGGGATGCCGCAGCCGGTGTCGCTCACCTCGACGACCACCTCCCCGCCGGCGCCCCGCCCGACCGTCACCCGGATGAGGTTCTGGTCGGCGTGCCCCTCGGGGATGGCCTGCGCGGCGTTCACGAGCAGGTTCAGGAAAAGCTGCGAGAGGCGCGACTCGCTGGCGAGGACGGGGGGCATCTCGGCCACCTCGACGGCGACCCGCGCGCGGTGCCGGATCTCGCTCCCCGCGAGGGAGAGCGCGCCACGGAGGACGCGCCCGATCGCGACGGGCGCGCGGACGTCCTCCTCGGCGCGCGAGAAGATCTTCACGTCGCGCACGATGTCCCGCATCCGCTGCGCGCCGACCCGGGCCTCGGAGAGCGCCTCGGCGCACTCGCGCACCGTCCTGTCCGCCTGGGGCCCCGCGTCGAGGAGCGCGCGGAGCCGCTCCAGCGCGAAGTCCACGTTGCCGATCACGTAGGCGAGCGGGTTGTTGATCTCGTGGGCGATGCCGGCCGCGAGCGTGCCGATCGACGCCATGCGGTCGGCGATCTGCAGGCGCCCGACCATCCGCTTGCGCTCCGTGATGTCGGTGCAGGCGCCCACGATCCGGGTCGCGTGTCCGGCGCCGTCGCGCGCGACGACGCGGCCTCGCCCCACCATCCACCGCCAGTCGCCGGACCCCGTGAGCGCGCGGTGCTCCACCTCGAAGGTGGCCTTCGGTCCGGCCGCCGCCTCGCTCATCTCCGCGTGGAAGCGCGGCATGTCCTCCGGGTGGATGAAGGCGGCGAGCTCCTTGCCGGTGCGCGGGGTGCGCTCCTCGGGGAAGCCGTAGGTCTGCGCCCAGGACGGGTGATAGATCGTGTCGCTGACGACGTCCCAGTCCCAGACGATGTCGGTCGCGGCGTCGAGCGCCCAGCGCAGCCGGTCCTCGGAGGCGCGGAGCGCCGCCTGGGCGTCGTGGAAGCGCCCCTCGCGGCGCCGCTTCGCCCGGAGCGCCACGAGCGCGCCGGCGCCCGCGCCGACGAGGAGGGACGCCACCGCGATCGCGGCGACGAGCGCGCCGCCCCCGAGCCCTGTCGTCATCCTCGAATCCCCTCCCGTTGCCCCCCTTGCGATTTACCACGGCGCCGTGCCCCGACGCCCCCCCCGCGGGCGCATTTCCGCCCTCCCACATCCGCCGCCATGCCGGCGGCGCCGGGCCCTCACGGGCGCGGAGCGTCCGCCGCCGGCTTCCGATCCCGCGCACGCTCGCGGAGCCCCTCGCACGGATCGTCGCGCTTTGCACCAGGCGTGAAGACCGCGTAGTCGAACGGGAACGCCTTCGCCCCGAGGTCCTTCATGACGGCGGCGACCTGGGCCGCCGGGTCCTTCGCCTCGGCGTCCACCTCGAGGAAGGCGACGGCGAGGACCCTCCGGCCGGCCGCCTCCCGCGCGAGCACCGCCGGCACGCCGCGGTCGGTGCGGACGTGGCCGTTGCCGGTGACGAGGATCGCGCCGCGCTCCGCGCCGGCCGCCGCCATCCGGAGCGCCATCTGCGCGTCGCGGGCGCGCTGGGCGAGGACGAGCGGGTCGATCATCGGCTCGGGCAGCTCGTTGCAGTGCGACGCGCGCATCTCGCCCCGCAGCGCCTCCATCACCTCGGCCGGCACGGGCTCGTCGCGGGCGAGCCGGGCGCGCAGCCCCTCGTCGAGGGCCTCGGCGCCCTTCGTGACGATCGCCTTCACGGCCGGGCGCGGCAGGTTCGCCGCGACGACGGGCAGGCCCGCCTCGAGCCCGGCGGCGAAGATGGGCCGGTACTCCGCGAAGTCGGGCCAGTGGCTCTCCTTCCAGCCCACCGCCGCGGCGAGGGCGTCGGGATCGCGCGGCGCCCGGGCGAGGGAGGCGTCGACCTGCGGCTGCTGATCGGCGGTGAGCATCTCGAACGCGAGCGCGGGGCGGCGGCCCGCGGCGAGGGCGGCGCGCACGAGCCGCGCCTGCAGGAGGTGGTGGTCGACGTTGTCGTGCACCTCGCCGAGCAGGACGAAGTCGGCGGCCGCGACCGCCGCCGCGAGCGCGGCCTCGTCGGAGAACGCGCCCGCCCGCCCGTCCCAGACGCGCCCGACGAGCGGGTGATCGCGGTGCAGCGGGGAGACCCAGGTGCGGCCGGCGATGGGCTGCGCGACGAGGCGGGGGTCGGCGCGGGGCGCGCAGGCGAGGGCGAGGCCGAGGGCCAGCGGGGCGGCGAGGGCGCGGAGGCTCATGCGGCGTGACGATAGCAGCCGGCCCGCGGCGCGCCACAGGCGACATGGGGGTCGCGGGGCCTTCACCCGGAGAGCGCGCGGTCGATGCCGGCGATCCCCTCGAGCGCGCCCGCCGCGATGGAGAGGTGCGGCGGGCGGACGTCCGCCTCGCGCGGGTTGACGCGGACGAGCAGGGCGCCGGCGCGCGCGCCGAGGCGCTCGGAGGTCATGCGGATGGTCGGCACCGCGGTGCCGGCGCCGAGCTCCACCACGGCGAGGCGCGCGGCGGCGGGCTCCTCGAGGAAGGCCTCGAAGCGCTCGCGCTGCGCGGCCGTCCGGCCGTCGAGCCAGGCGTAGTCGCCGAACATGAGGATGTTCGGGCGGGACACCGCCCCGCAGCGCGGGCAGCGCGGGACGCGGCGCGCGCGCATCGTCGCCTCGTCCACCTCCACCTGCTCGTCGTTCTCCCGGATCTCGGGGCAGCACGGGGTCGTGCACTGCAGGTGGTGGATGGAGCCGTGCACCTCGAGGATGCGGTCCGGGGGGAAGCCCGCCCGCTGGAACTGGCCGTCGACGTTGGAGGTGACGACGAAGCACGGCAGGCGCAGCCGCTCGAGCCAGCCGCGGATCAGGCGGAAGCCGTCGTGCGGCACGGTGCGGCGGTAGAGGTTCGCGCGGTGGCCGTAGAAGCCCCAGCCGAAGGGCGGGTCGTCGTCGAAGTGGGCGGGGTTCGCCGCGTCGACGAAGGACAGGCCCAGCCGCTCGTACGGCGGGTAGGCCTTCCAGAAGCCCCGGTCCCCCCGGAAGTCGGGGAGGCCGGAGTCGACGCCCATCCCCGCGCCCGCCGTGACCACGAGCGCGCTCGCGTGCCGGAGCGCGGCCGCCGCCTGCGCGTAGACGTCCACGGGCGCCATGAGCCTCCCGCCGTCCGTGATACGCCCTCCGGCGCGCGGCGCCAAGGCCGCGCGCGCCCGGCCCGGGCGCGCGGGCCGTGACGCCTCGTGAAGCCGGCGGCGGCGCCCGCTCCGGCTACTTCGCCGGGCCGGCGCGGAGCTGCTGCAGCGCCTGCTGCGCCTGCGTCGCCTGCTGGCTCTGCGGCGCGAGCGTGATGACCTTCTTCCAGGCCTCCTCCGCCTTCTTGGGCAGGTTCATGTCGTGCGCGTACACGACGCCCAGGTTGAAGAGGCTCTGCACGTGCTGCGGGTTCGCCTTGTTCGCCTTCTGGAAGTTCTCGATGGCCTTGTCGAACTGGCCGACGTCCCGGTACATCACGCCCTGATCCGTGAGGACGTCCGCGTCGTTGGGCTGGAGCTCCAGGGCGCGGCCGTAGGCCTCGATCGCCTTCTGCGGCTGGCGGGTGTCGAAGTAGTCGTTCCCGAGCTGGACCCACGCCTGCACGTTCTTGGGATCGCGCGCGACCACGGCCTGCAGCGAGGCGATGCGGGCCTGGTGGTTCGCGTCGGCGGCGCCGGACGGCGGCTGCCCGGGCATCTGCGGGGGCGGGGCCATGCCGCCCATCGGCGCGCCACCAGGCGCGGGGGCGGTGGAGGAGCCGGCCTGGTAGCCGATGAAGACGCCGACGACGAGGCCGATGGCGAGGCCGATGAGGGTATATCGATTCATGGCGCCGCATTGTAGCCGCGGTCCCGCCGCGTGGCGATGGCCGCGTGACGGCGCCGCGGTTAAGGGCCGGGGAGGAGGCTCCCCGCCCATGCCCCACCTCGCGTTCGACCTGAACTTCGCCCCGCCGCCCGAGGCGCGCCGCCGGCTCGGCCACGCCGTCGTGAAGCGCTTCTCGGAGATCATGGACACCGGCACGGATCACGTCGGCGTCATCGTGCGCTGTCACTCGAAGGACGACCTCGTCTTCGGGCGCGCCGAGGGGCCCGACGGCGCCATCGCGTTCGTGAACGCGGACATCCGCCTCGGGCGGACGAAGGAGCAGAAGCGCCGCCTCGCCCTCGCGTTCATCGACGAGGTGCACGCCGCGCTCGGCGTGCCGAAGCGGGCCGTCTACGTGGTCTACACGGAGCACGACGGCGAGCACTTCCAGCTCGAGGAGCGCGTGCTGCCGTCCTGGTCGTCGGGGGAGGACCCGCTGGCGGGTCCGTAGGGGGGACCCGCACCGGAGGCGCGGCGCGCCCGCGCGATCCGGCGTACGCTCGGCGGGCACGCTCTCACCGGAGGCCCCCATGCGATCGCTCCGCCCGCTCCTCGCCGCCGCCGCCCTCGCCGCGCTCGCCCTCCCTCGCCCGGCCGCCGCGGCGCGCGCCGCCCTCGGCCTCGGCGCCGACTGGCTCGTGGACCCGGAGCAGGGCGAGCTCCAGCTCACGCTCGCCGTGGAGACGCCGCTCGCCCGGCACGCCACCCTCGGCGTGCGCTTCGGCGGCATGTTCCTGCCCGACCCGGAGCGCTTCGGCGTGCCGATCGACGGGCGCCTTCGGATCCGCGGCCGCGGCGTGTACGCCGAGGGGCTCGTCGGGCCGTGGATCGTCTTCGACGACCGTGACTCGCTCCGGCTCCACGCGGCGTTCGGCTTCGGGCTGCTCACCCGCTCGCTCTCGTTCGGCCTCGAGGTCGGCTGGCTCGACCCGACCTCGATGGTGGGCGTGAGGGTCGCATTTCCGATCTGACGCGGGGCGGCAGGCCCGCTCGCGCACGCTTCGTGACGCGCTGCGGTGTGGAAGCCTTGCGCGCGGTCAACGCCGGAGCGCGATCGGCTGGGACCGCGGGTGAAACAGGCCCCGCGAGGGGGCGGGGGAGGTACCCGTTCGAAGGTTGCCGCGGCGGGTCGCGGACGAAAGAGGTCTTTTCTCCCCTCACCTCCCACGGAGGACCCGCATGCCGAAGAAGACGCTCAACGTCCCCTCGCACGAGAAGGCCGCGTCCCGCCGCTCGTTCCTCAAGAAGGCCGCCGTGGGCGCCGCCGGCGCCGCCGTCGCCGCGGTGCCGACCATCCACGTCGCGCAGAGCCCCATCACCCTGCGGTTCCAGTCCACCTGGCCGACGAAGGACATCTTCCACGAGTACGCCCTCGACTTCGCGAAGAAGGTGAACGAGATGAGCGGCGGGCGGCTCAAGATCGAGGTGCTGCCGGCCGGCGCGGTCGTGAAGGCCTTCGATCTCCTCGACGCGGTGGCGAAGGGCACCCTCGACGGCGGCCACGGCGTCGTCGCCTACTGGTACGGCAAGAACACGGCCCTCGCGCTCTGGGGCTCCGGCCCCGCGTTCGGCATGGACGCGAACATGGTGCTCGCCTGGCACTACTACGGCGGCGGCCGGGCGCTCATCGACGAGGTCTACAAGAACCTCAACCTCGACGTCGTCTCGTACCTCTACGGCCCCATGCCGACCCAGCCGTTCGGCTGGTTCAAGCAGCCCGTGTCCAAGGTCGAGGACATGAAGGGCAAGAAGTTCCGTACCGTCGGCATGTCCATCGACATCTTCAACGGGCTCGGCGCGGCGGTGAACGCGCTGCCGGGCGCGGAGATCGTGCCGGCGATGGACCGCGGCCTCCTCGACGCCGCCGAGTTCAACAACGCGTCGTCCGACCGCGCGCTCGGCTTCCCCGACGTCTCGAAGGTCTGCATGCTGCAGAGCTTCCACCAGTGCTCGGAGCAGTTCGAGATCCTCTTCAACAAGGCCAAGTTCCAGGCCCTGCCCCAGGACCTCCGCAGCATCGTCGACTACGCCGTCCAGGCGGCGAGCGCGGACATGTCCTGGAAGGCCATCGACCGCTACTCCCAGGACTACGTCGAGATGCAGCAGAAGCAGGGCGTGAAGTTCTACAAGACGCCGGACGCCATCCTGAAGCGGCAGCTCGAGGTCTGGACCGACGTCATGAAGAAGCGCGGGGACGAGAACCCGATGTTCAAGAAGGTGCTCGACTCCCAGCGGGCGTTCGCGGCGCGCGCCGCGCGCTGGCAGAACGACACCAACGTCGACTACCGCATGGCGTACAACTTCTACCTCGGCAAGAAGAAGGGCGCGTAGGGAGCGCCGATGCGGAAGCTCCTCCTGGCGGTGGACAAGCTCTCCACCTGGATCGGCCACCTGTTCGCGTGGCTGATCGTCGCCATCACCGCGCTCGTGACCTGGGAGGTGCTCTCCCGCAGATTCCTCGACACCCCGCACGCCTGGGCGTTCGACGCCCAGATCATGCTCTACGGCGTGCTCTTCATGATGGCCGGCGCGTACACGCTGTCGAAGAACGGCCACGTGCGGGGTGACGTGCTCTACGGCTTCTTCCCGGTCCGGCTGCAGGCCGGGATCGACCTCGTCCTCTACGTCGTCTTCTTCGTCCCGGGGGTGATCGCGATGGTGTACGCGGGCTGGCGGTACGCCGGCGAGTCGTGGGCCATCCGCGAGCACTCCACCATCACCGTGGACGGCCCGCCCATCTACCCGTTCAAGGCCTTCATCCCCGTCGCCGGCGCCTTCCTGCTCCTGCAGGGGCTCGTCGAGATCTTCCGCTCCGCGTACGCGCTCAGGAAGGGCGTGTGGCTCTCGCGCATCGAGGACGTGGAGGAGGTGGACGTCGACAAGCTGAAGAAGATGGTCCACGTGAAGGACGAGGACATCGCGGCGCTCGACAAGATCGTGGTCGAGCAGGAGCGCGAGGACTCCGCGCCGGAGACGCGGCCATGAGGAAGGAGCTCTGGTTCGGCCTCATCCTCATGGCGATCCTCATCCTGGCGACGATCGTCATCATGCCGGCGCCGTGGAACATGACGACCGAGCACCTCGGGCTGCTCATGCTGTCGCTCGTGGTGGTCGCCATCATGCTCGGCTTCCCCACCGCCTTCACGCTCATGGGGATGGGGACGCTCTTCGCCTGGCTCGCCTACCGCGCCCAGGCCCCCGACCTCGCGGTGCAGCAGACGCTCGACCTCATGGTCCAGCGCACCTACTCCGTGATGACGAACGACGTCCTCATCTCGGTCCCGCTCTTCGTCTTCATGGGGTACCTCGTCGAGCGGGCGAACCTCATCGAGCGGCTGTTCAAGAGCCTCCACCTCGCGATGTCGTTCGTGCCCGGCTCGCTCGCCGTGGCGACCCTCGCCACCTGCGCCATCTTCGCCACCGCGACCGGCATCGTCGGCGCCGTCGTGACGCTCATGGGGCTCCTCGCGCTCCCGGCGATGCTCCGCTCGGGCTACGACATCAAGCTCTCGGCGGGCGCCATCACCGCGGGCGGCTGCCTCGGGATCCTCATCCCGCCCTCGGTCCTGCTCATCCTCTACGGCGCGACCGCCGGGCGTGTCGGTGGTGCAGCTCTACGCCGGCGCCTTCTTCCCCGGGCTCATGCTCGCGTCGCTCTACGTCGCCTACGTCATCATCGTGGCGAAGCTCCGGCCGCACCTCGCGCCGATGCCGCCCGAGTCGGAGCGGCACGTCACGCTGCCGGCGTACGCGCGCGCCCTCTCGGGCGGCCGCAGGCGCCTCGCGCTGCCGCGGCTCCTCTCCGCGGTGGCGTCGCCGCACCCCGAGGTCCCGCGCCGGCTCGCCCTCCGCCACCTCGCCGCGGGCCTCTTCCCGCTCGCCTCGGTGGCGGCGGCGTTCGTCGCCGTCTGGTTCGCCGTCACCACGCCCGCCTACGTGGACACGAGCGGGCTGCAGGAGATCGGCGAGAGCGGGGGCGGCTCGGACTCGGGCTACCAGGGGCTCGAGGAGCCGCCCACGGAGGAGCACCCCGCGGCGCTCGGCGAGCCGCCCGGGGCGGAGTCCGCGAAGGCGGCCGGGGTCGCGACCGGCGGCGGCCTCCAGGAGCCGCCCGGCGCCGAGAAGGCGGCGAAGGCGGAGCCCGCCGGCGCCGGCGCGGCGCCCGCGACCGGAGGGGAGCGGCGCCCGACGCCGCGCGCCTTCTGGATCGCCCTCGCCCTCGGGGCGTTGCTCGTCGGCCTCCTCTACTCGATGTTCACCTTCGAGCGGCTCGAGGTCCTGAAGATGCTCCTGACCTCGTTCTTCCCGCTCTCCGCCCTGATCCTCGCGGTGCTCGGCTCGATCGTCTTCGGCTGGGCGACGCCCACGGAAGCGGCCGCCCTCGGCGCGGCGGGCGCGATGCTCCTCACCGCCCTCTACCGCCGCTTCACCTGGGACGTGCTCAGGGAGTCCGTCTACCTCACCGCCAAGACGACGGCCATGGTGTGCTGGCTGTTCGTCGGCTCCTCCATCTTCTCGGCGGCGTTCGCCCTGCTCGGCGGGCAGGGCGTGATCGAGCGCTGGGTCCTCGGGCTGTCGCTCACGCCCATTCAGTTCATGCTGCTCGCCCAGTTCATCATCTTCATCCTGGGGTGGCCGCTCGAGTGGACGGAGATCATCGTCATCTTCATGCCGATCTTCATCCCGCTCCTCGCGCACTTCAACATCGACCCGCTCTTCTTCGGGCTGCTCGTGGCGCTGAACCTGCAGACGGCGTTCCTGTCTCCCCCGGTGGCGATGGCCGCCTTCTACCTGAAGGGCGTCGCGCCGCCCCACGTCACCTTGAACCAGATCTTCGCGGGGATGATGCCGTTCATGGCGATCCAGGTCCTGGCCCTCGCCCTGCTCTACATCTTCCCCGAGATCGGCCTGTGGCTGCCGCAGGTGCTCTACCGGTGACGGCCGCCGGCGCGCGATCGGCCGGCCCGGCGCCGGGGGCGGGGGGCGAGGTCGCGCGCCGCATGGCCGGGGCGATCGGCGCGGAGAACGTCGTCACCGATCCGGCGGAGCTGCTCGTGTACGAGGCCGACGGCCTCACGCACGGGCGGACGCCCCCGGCCCTCGTCGTCCTGCCCGGCTCGACGGCGGAGGTGGTCGAGGTGGTGAGGATCGCGCGCGACGCGAGCGTGCCGCTCGTGCCGCGCGGCGCCGGCACCGGCCTCTCCGGCGGCGCGCGCCCCGTCCCGGGCTGCGCGGTCGTCTCGCTCGCGCGCATGCGCCGGATCCTCGAGGTGGACCTCGCGAACGCCTGGGTCCGCGTCGAGCCCGGGGTGATCAACCTCGACGTCACGCGCGCCGTGTCGGGCGCGGGGCTCTACTACGCGCCCGACCCCTCGTCGCAGGGCGTCTGCTCGATCGGCGGCAACGTCGCCGAGAACTCCGGCGGCGCGCACTGCCTCAAGTACGGCTTCACGACGAACCACGTCCTCGCCGCGAAGGTGGTGCTCTCCGACGGCGCCGTGGTGGACCTCGGCGGCCCGGCGCCGGACGCCCCCGGCTACGACCTGCTCGCGGCGCTCGTCGGGTCCGAGGGCCTCGTCGGCGTCGTGACGGAGGTGACGCTCCGCCTCCTCAGGAAGCCGGAGATGACCCGGACCTTCTTCGCCACCTTCCCCTCGACGGACGAGGCCGGGAACGCCGTCTCGGACATCATCGCCGCGGGCATCCTGCCGGCCGCCATCGAGATGATGGACCGGCTCGCCATCGAGGCCGCGAAGGCGGCCACCGGGCTCGACTGGCCGGACGTGGGCGCGGCGCTCCTCATGGACGCCGACGGCCCGAAGGCGGAGGTCGAGCACGTCTCGGCCCGCGCCATCGAGCTCGTCCGCGCCGCCGGGGCCCTCGAGGTGCGCGTGCCGCGGGACGAGGCGGAGCGGCAGCTCATGTGGAAGGGGCGCAAGAGCGCCTTCGCCGCGGTGGGCCGTATCAGCCCGAGCTACCTCGTGGAGGACGGCGTCATCCCGCGCTCCGAGATCGCCCGCGTGCTCCGCGAGATCGGCCGGATGGCGGCCGAGGCCGGCCTGCGCGTCGCGAACGTGTTCCACGCCGGCGACGGCAACCTGCACCCGCTCGTCCTCTACGACGCGCGGCACCCGGGCGAGGAGGAGCGCGCGGCGCGGCTCGGCGGCGAGATCCTGCGCCTCTGCATCCGCTCGGGCGGCTCCATCACCGGCGAGCACGGGGTCGGCGCCGAGAAGGCGGCCTACATGGCCGAGCAGTTCGGCCCCGACGACCTCGACACGATGGCCAGGGTCCGCTGCGCCTTCGACGGGATCGCCCTCATGAACCCGGGCAAGGTGTTCCCCACGCCGCGGATGTGCGGCGAGACGCCGGGCCCCTACCGCCCCCACCCCGCCGAGGTGGCCGGGCTCGCGGAGCGCTGGTGAGCGTGGCGAGCGCACCGGCGGCGAGGCCCGTCGACCCCGCCGACGCCGTCCTCGGCGTGAGGCCGCGCCTCGCCCTCGAGCCCGCGTCCCTCGACGAGGCCGCCGAGGGCATGCGCGCGCTCGCGCGCGACCGGCTGGCGGTCGCCTTCGTCGGCGGCGGGACCGACCTCGAGCTCGGGGCGCCCCCGGCCCGGCTCGACGCGGTCCTGCGCACGCGCCGCCTCTCGCGGGTGCGCGAGCACGCGCCCTCCGACCAGATCGTCGCCGTGGAGGCGGGCATGACGATCGCCGACCTCCAGCGCCACCTCGCGCCGCACCGGCAGCGGCTCGCCCTCGATCCTCCGGAGCCGGAGCGCGCCACGGTGGGCGGCGTCGTCGCGGCGAACGCGTTCGGCCCGCGGCGCACGCGCTACGGCTCCGTCCGCGACCTCGTCATCGGGATCACCGTGGTGCGCGCCGACGGGGTCGTCGCGCGGGGCGGCGGGAAGGTCGTGAAGAACGTGGCCGGCTTCGACCTGCCGCGGCTCCTGTGCGGGTCGCTCGGCACGCTCGGCCTCGTCGCCGAGGTGGTGTTCCGGCTGCACCCGCTGCCGGAGGCCTCGGCGACCGTGCTGCTCGAGGGGCTCGACGCCGCCGACGTCGCCGAGACCGTCCCCGTGCTGCGCGACCTCCGGGTCGAGCCGAGCGCGCTCGCGGCGCTCGGCGCGGGCGACCGCTTCGACCTCGCCGTCCGCTTCGAGGGCTTCGCCCCCGGGGTCGCAGAGCAGGTGGAGCGGACGCTCGCCCGCGCCGGCGCGGGGGCGCGCCTCGAGGGGGCCGACGAGGCGGCGCTCTGGGCGCGCCACGACGCGCTCCGCGCGGCGGGCGACGTGCGGGCGAAGGCCACGTTCGCCCCGGCGCGCCTCGCCGCGGCGGTGGAGGCGCTCCGCCCGCTCGCCGGCGCGCTGCGGGGCGCCGCGCTCGTGCTCCACCCCGCGCTCGGCGTCGCCTTCGTCGCGGGCGCCCTCGACGCCGCCGCCCCGGCCGCGGCGGCCGTGGACGCGGCCCGCGCGGCGCTCCGCCCGCTCGGCAACGGCGCGCTCGTCCTCGCCGCGGCGCCGCCCGCGCTGCGGGCGATGGCCGACCCGTGGGGACCGCCGCCCTCGGCCATCGAGGTCATGCGCCGGCTCAAGCGCCAGCTCGACCCCGAGGCGCGCCTCGCGCCCGGCCGGTTCGTGGGGGGGATCTGATGCCGCACGAGGTCCGCGAGCCCGGCTCGACGTCCGCGGCCGAGGTGGCGCTCGCCGGTGGTCCGGGTGCGCCCGCGCGCGCCGAGCGGGAGCCCCGCGGCCCCGGCGCGGCCGGCGCCCGCTCGCCCGCCGACGACTGCGTCCACTGCGGCTTCTGCCTGCCGACCTGCCCGACCTGGCAGAACTGGCAGCAGGAGATGGACTCGCCCCGCGGGCGCATCGACCTCTTCCAGGCCCTCGAGGACGGGCGGGTCGCGATGAGCCCCGCCGTGGCCGAGCACTTCGACCGCTGCCTCGGCTGCATGGCGTGCCTCACCGCCTGCCCGTCCGGGGTGCGCTACGACCACGTCATCGACCGGGCGCGGGTGCTCGTCGAGGAGCGCCATCATCGCTCCGCCGGCGATCGCCTCTGGCGGGCCCTCGTGTTCGGGCTCTTCACGCGGCCCGCGCTCCTGCGGGTGGCCGCGGCGCTCCTCTGGATCTTCCGCGCCACCGGGCTGCAGCGGCTCGGGCGCCGCCTCGGCGTCCTGCGGCTCTCCCGCCGCCTCGCCGCCCTCGACGCGCTCGCGCCGGTGATGGGCGCGCGCGAGGTCTTCCAGCGGCTCCCGCGCCTCACCCCGGCGCACGGCGAGCGGCGCCTCCGCGCCGGCCTCCTCGGCGGGTGCGTGCAGCGGGTCTTCTTCCCGAACGTGAACGCCGCGACGCTGCGCGTGCTCGCGGCGGAGGGGATCGAGGTGGTGGTGCCGGCGGGGCAGGGGTGCTGCGGGGCGCTCTCGGTCCACGCCGGTCGCGCCGACGAGGCGCGGCGGCTCGCGCGGGCGGTCGTCGAGGCGTTCGAGCGCGAGCAGGTGGACGTGGTGGTCGTGAACGCGGCGGGCTGCGGCTCGCACCTCAAGGACCTCGCCCACGTCTTCGAGGGCGACCCCGCGTTCCTCCCGCGCGCCCGGGCCTTCGCCGAGAAGGTGCGGGACGTCTCGGAGCTCCTCGCCACGCTGCCGGCGCGCGCGCCGCGCAGCCCGCTGCGCGCCCGCGTCGCCTACCACTCGCCCTGCCACCTCGGCCACGCGCAGCGGATCACCGAGGCGCCTCGCGCCCTGCTGCGCTCGATCCCGGGCGTGGAGCTCGTCGAGGTGCCGGACGGCGAGCAGTGCTGCGGCTCGGCCGGCGTCTACAACCTCGTCGAGCCGTCGAGCGCCGACGAGATCGGGCGGCGCAAGGCGGAGGCGGTGCTCTCCACGGGCGCGACGCTGCTCGCCTCCGCGAACCCCGGCTGCTCGCTGCAGATCCGCCGCATGCTCGAGGAGCGCGGGGCCTCGGTGGAGGCGGCCCACCCCATCGAGATCCTGGACCGCTCCCTCCGCGGCGGCTGATCCCCCGCCGGCGGCAGGGCGCCTGCGCGTCGCCGCGCAGCGCCGCCCGGGCGAATCGGCCGCGCGGGGTTGAGCCGGCGCGGCGCCCCGTGCGAGATTCGTCCTGGCGGCGTGGCGGCCGCGAGGAGGGACGGATGTCGCGCAGGGCCTTCGCGGGAGTCGCCCTGGTCGGCGCGCTGCTCGCGCCCGTGGCGGTTCCGGGCGAGGAGCGGGCCGGCACCGTCTCGTTCGACATCGCCGTCGAGGCGCCGCCCGGCGCGCGGACGGTGAAGCTCTGGTTCCCGTACCCCACCTCCGACCTCGAGCAGTCGATCGAGCGGCTCGGGTTCAACGGGAACTACTCGACGTTCACGCTCGCGCGGGAGCCGCGCAGCGGCGCGCTCTACCTGTACGCCGAGTGGAGCGGCGTCTCGGGCAAGCCGCGCCTCGCCGTGACGTTCCACGCCCGCGCGCGGGAGCGGAGGGTGGCGCCGCTCGCCGAGAGCGGCGCGCCCGTCCCGGCCGAGGTGCGCAAGTACCTCGAGGCGGAGTTCTGGATCCCGTCGGACGACCCGAAGGTGAAGGCGATGGCGGCGAGGATCGTCGCCGGCAAGCGGGGCCTCCTCGCGCGGGCGCGCGCCGTCTACGACTGGACCGTGGAGAACACCCGGCGCGATCCGGACGTGCCCGGCTGCGGCTTCGGCGACGTGGAGGCGACGCTCGCGTCGCGCAGCGGCAAGTGCGCGGACGTCAGCTCGGTGTTCGTGGCCCTCGCGCGGGCGGCCGGCGTGCCGGCGCGCGAGGTCTTCGGCCTGCGGCTCGGCGGGCCCGGCGAGAAGGACATCACCGACGGCCACCACTGCTGGGCGGAGTTCTACCTGCCCGGCACGGGGTGGGTGCCGGTGGATCCCGCCGACGTCCACAAGGTCGTGCTCTCCGGCGGGCTCGACGTCGCCGCGGCCCGGCCGGTCCGCGAGTACTACTTCGGCGCGGTGGACGAGCGGCGCATCGCCCTGCAGCGCGGCGGGCGCGGGCTCTCGTTCCCGGAGGGGAACCGGGAGCGGGTGAACTACTTCATGTACCCGTACGCGGAGGTCGACGGGAAGCCGCTCGACTACTGCCGGCCGCGGCGCTTCGCCTACACCATCGCCTTCGACGAGGGCTGAGCCGCCGTGCGCATCGGCATCGCCTACAAGGTGAGCCTCGCCGTCCTCGGCGTCGTGCTCGGCCTCGGCGGCGCGCTCGGCGGGTTCTTCGCGGTCGAGCAGGGCCGGGCCCTGCGCCAGGACCTGGACCGGCGCGTCGAGCTGACCGGCGCCTACCTCGCCGCGAGCCTCGGCCACGCCGTCGAGGCGCACGACATGGCCGCGCTGGACCGGCTCCTCGTCGGGCTCGCCCTCGACCCCGAGATCGCCTGGGTCGTCGTGAAGGGCGCCGACGGCGAGGTCTACGCGGGCCGCTGGGAGCGGGGGACCCGGGGCGCGGTCACGGAGTACGCGTTCCCGCTGCGCGGCCTGCACGAGGCGCCCTCCGGCGCGGCGCCGGGCGAGGAGCGCTTCGGCGCCGTCGACGGGAGCCTCGCGGGGCCGGTCCTCGGCACCGTCGCCGTCGGCGTCGATCTCTTGCCCCTGCGCGCGGCGCGGCGGGCGCTCGCCACCCGCACCTTCCTCGCCGTCCTCGCCGGCGCCGCGCTCGCGACGCTGCTCGGGGTCGCGATCGTGCGGGTGGTGCTGCGGCGCGACCTGCGCCCGCTGCTCGCGGGCATCCGGGACATCGGCGCGGGGGACCTCTCGCGGCGGGTCGCGATGGACGGCCTCGACGAGCTCGCCCGGATCGGGGCGGCCTTCGACGAGATGGCCGAGCGGCTCTCGACGACGCTCGTCTCCAAGCAGGAGCTCGAGGCGACGGTCGCGCGGCGCACCACGCAGCTCTCCGGCGCGCTCGCCGAGGGCGTGCGCACCCAGGCCGCGCTCGCCGAGCGCGAGGAGCGGCTGCGGCTCCTGCTCGACTCCACCGCCGAGGCGATCTACGGCCTCGACCCCACCGGCGCGTGCACGTTCTGCAACCCCGCCTGCGTCCGGCTCCTCGGCTACGCCTCCCCGCGGGACCTCGTCGGCAGGAACATGCACGATCTCGTGCACCACTCGCGGCGCGACGGGACGCCCGCGCCGGCCGAGGCCTGCGGGATCTTCCGGACGCTGCGGAACGGCGAGGGGCACCACGCGTCGGACGACGTCCTCTGGCGCGCGGACGGCACCGCGCTCGAGGTCGAGTGGTGGTCCTACCCGATCCTCCGCGGCGCCGCGCGCGTCGGCGCGGTCGTCACCTTCCTCGACGTGGGCGAGCGGAAGAAGCTCGAGGGCGAGCTGCTCAACATGAGGAAGCTCGAGTCGGTCGCGCTGCTCGCGGGCGGCATCGCCCACGACTTCAACAACCTGCTCACCGGCATCCTGGGCAACGTCTCGCTCGCGAGGGAGTGCCTGCCCGCCGGCGGCGAGGTCGCCGAGCTGCTCGAGGAGGCCGAGGCGGCCACGCTCCGCACGAAGGCGCTGACGCGGCAGCTGCTCACCTTCTCGCGCGGCGGCGCGCCGGTGAAGAAGGGGATCCTGCTGCGGGACGTCGTCCACGAGGCGGCGCGCTTCGCGCTGAGCGGCTCGGCGGTGGGCGCGGAGTACACGTTCCCGCCCGCCCCGTGGCCGGTCGAGGCCGACGCGGGCCAGATCGGTCAGGTGGTCCAGAACCTGGTCATCAACGCCGTCCAGGCGATGCCCGGGGGCGGCAAGGTGCGGGTCTCGATCGAGAACGTCGTGCTGCGCGAGGGGGGCGGCGTGCCCCTCCCGCCCGGCCGCTACGCGAAGGTGTCCATCTCGGACGAGGGCGCGGGCATCCCCGCCGAGCACCTGCCGCGGATCTTCGACCCGTACTTCTCCACCAAGCGCGAGGGGAGCGGCCTCGGGCTCGCGACCGTCTACTCGATCGTGCGGAACCACGGCGGCCACGTCGCGGTCGCGTCCACGCCGGGGAGCGGGACGCGCTTCGACGTCTACCTCCCGGCCGCCGCGGGCCCCGCGGCGGAGCCGGCGCCCGCGCCCGCGCGGCCCGCGGGCGGCGGGGGGAGGGTGCTCCTCATGGACGACGACGCCGCGGTGCGGAGCGTCGGCCGCGCCATGCTGGCGCGCCTCGGCTACGAGGTCGTCACCGTGGCGGACGGGAACGAGGCGATCGCCGCCTTCGGCGACGCGCGGCGGGCGGGCAGGCCGATGGACGTCGTCGTCATGGACCTCACCGTGCCCGGCGGCATGGGCGGCGCGGAGGCGCTGCGCGCGCTCCGGGCGATGGATCCCGCGGTGCGCGCCGTGGTGACGAGCGGCTACTCGAACGACCCGGTGATGTCGCGCTACCGCGAGCACGGCTTCTCGGGGATCGTGACGAAGCCGTACACCGTGGACGAGCTCGCCGCCGCCGTGGCCGAGGCCATCGCGGCGCCGCCGCCGCCCTCCTGAGAGCCCCGGCCGCGGTCAGGTCGCGCAGGAGCCGGTGTCCCAGCGCAGCGCGCCCTTCACCCGCTGCCCGAGCCGCGCGCCCACGACGATGCCGGCGAGCGTGAGGAGCGCGGCGAGCTTCCCCTCGCCGACCATCACGAGCACGGCGCCGGGGCAGCCGCCGCAGAGCGCCCAGCCGAGCCCGAAGAGGAGCCCCCCCACGACGGTGCCGCTGCGGAGCGGCCGCGCCGGCATGCTGCCGGGGGGGCAGTGGAGCTTGAACCCGATCCCGGCGAGCAGGACCGCGCCGGCGAAGGCGAGGAGGAGCCGCCACCCGGAGAAGGTGAACATCCGGTGGATCTCGCCGTAGTCGCTGAAGCCGACCGCGCTCAGCGTCGCGCCGAAGGCGAAGCCGAAGAGGCCGAGCCGCAGGTGCGGGTGGCGGGGCGCCGTCACCGCAGGGCCCCCGCGAGCACGAAGGACGTCGCGACGGCCGCGGCCATGAAGGCGGCGGTCGCGACGAGGCTCGCGGGCTGGAGCCGCGAGCAGCCCGAGAGGCCGTGGCCGGTGGAGCAGCCGCCCGCGAGCGTGGTGCCGACGCCCACGAGGACCCCGCCCAGGGCGAGCGCCGCGGCGGCCCCCGCGCCGCGGCCGAAGAGCGCCGCGAAGGTCGGGCCCATGTCGAGCGTCGGGCGCCACGCGCCGCGGGCGAGCTGGACGGCGAGGCCGCCGGCGACCACGGCGAGGAGGAACGCGGCGTGGGTCCCGAGGGAGGGGCGGGTCGCGGCCGCGCCGCAGCTCGCGCACCCCCTGCGATCCGGGGCGTCCTCCCCGGCGACGGGGAGCGCCAGACCGGGGGCGGCGCCGGCGTCCCCGGGCGGCGCGCCCGCGGGGCCGAACGCCTCGGCGGTGGCGGCGAGCAGCATCGCCTCGAGCGCCGCCTCGTGCTCCGCCATGGCCCGGCGCTGCCGCTCGGCGGCGAGCTCGGCGCGGAGGTCCGCGAACCGCGCCACGATCCCCGAGACGCCGAGCGGCCGGCGGGCGACGACGCAGCTGCCCACCGTCACGATCGCGAGGCTCGCCGCGCCGAGCCACCAGGGCCAGTACCCCGAGGCGAGCATCCGGTCAGATCCCGAGGGCCTTCAGGTCGAGGCTCTTGCCGTTCGGGAGCAGGTTCGGCGCCACCGGCTGGCCCGCCAGCGCGGCCTGGTAGCGCGCGCACCCCTCGAAGTTGCCGGTGCAGTAGAACGTCTTCCAGACGCCGAGCGATCCGCGCAGGCCGAACTTGGGGAAGAGCTCGCAGGTGCCGACGTGCGAGCACTCCGCTCTCGATGGCTTCGTCTCGGGGTTCAGCATACGTCCCGAGGATACTCCGGTGCGGCGCTCGCCCCCAGAAGGCGAGGCGCGGTGTCATGTCGCGCAGTTCACGCGGAGTGAGACCCGGGCCGCGCCATCGTCCCTCGCCGGTGGGACGCGGCGGGTGCGCGATGTCGTGGCGGGGTGCGCAGCGTCGCGTCGCGCCCGCCCGCCGAGCCGCAGCTCGGCCGCGGCGCGAGCGGCCGCCTCAGCGGGTCCAGTCGAGGATGACCTTCCCGGACCGCCCGCTCCGCATCACGTCGAAGGCCCGCTGGTACTCGGCGACCGGGAAGCGGTGCGTGACGACCGGCGCGAGGTCGAGCCCGCCCTGGAGCATCGCGATCATCTTGTACCAGGTCTCGAACATCTCCCGGCCGTAGATGCCCTTCAGGAAGAGCCCCTTGAACACGATCTGCGTCCAGTCCACCGCCTCGGGGCCGGGCATGATGCCGAGCAGGGCGATCTTCCCGCCGTGGTTCATCACCTCGAGCAGCTGCCGGAAGGCCGCGCCGTTGCCGCTCATCTCCAGGCCGACGTCGAACCCCTCCTTCATGCCGAGGTCCGCCATCGCGGCGCGCAGGTCCTCGCGCGGCACGTGCACGGTGCGCGTCGCGCCCATCTCCCGCGCCAGGGCGAGGCGGTACTCGTTCACGTCGGTGACGACGACGTGGCGCGCGCCGACGTGGCGGGCGATGGCGGTCGCCATGACGCCGATGGGCCCCGCGCCGGTGACGAGCACGTCCTCGCCCACGAGGTCGAAGGAGAGCGCGGTGTGCGTGGCGTTGCCGAGGGGATCGAGGATCGCGGCGATCTCGTCCGGCACGTCGTCGGGGATCCGGTAGACGTTGTCGGCGGGGATGACGAGCAGGTCGGCGAAGGCGCCGGGGCGGCTCACCCCGACCCCCACCGCGTGGCGGCAGAGGTGGCGGCGGCCGGCGCGGCAGTTCCGGCAGAAGCCACAGGTGACGTGCCCCTCGCCGGAGACGCGCTCGCCGGGCCGGAACGCCTCGACCTCGGCGCCGACCCGCTCGACGACGCCGACGTACTCGTGCCCGACGACCGCCGGCACCCGCACCGTGCGCTGGCTCCACTCGTCCCAGTTGTAGATGTGGACGTCGGTGCCGCAGATGGCGGTCTTCTCGATGCGGATCATCACGTCGTGGACGCCGACGGCGGGCTCCGGCGCGTCCTCGACCATCCAGATGCCCGGCTCCGGGCGCGACTTGACGAGCGCCCTCACGGGATCACCCCGAGCGCGCGCCCGACCTTCGCGAACGCGGCGAGGGCGAGGTCGAGGTCCTCGCGCTCGTGGGCGGCGCTGAGCTGCGTGCGGATGCGGGCCTGCCCCTTCGGCACGACGGGGAAGAAGAAGCCGATCACGTAGACGCCCTCCTCCATGAGCCGCGCCGCCATCTCCTGCGCGAGCCTCGCCTCGTGGAGCATGACCGGGACGATGGGGTGCTCGCCCGGCAGCAGCTCGAAGCCGAGCTTCGCCAGCCCGGCGCGGAAGTGCCGCGCGTTCTCCCGGAGCTTGCGGCGGAGCGCGCCCCCCGCCTCCATCCGGTCGAGGATGCCGAGGCTCACCGCCGCGATGACCGGGGCGAGCGTGTTCGAGAAGAGGTAGGGGCGCGCGCGCTGGCGGAGCCACTCCACGATCTCCTTCGACGCCGCCACGTAGCCGCCGGAGGCCCCGCCGAGCGCCTTGCCGAGGGTGCCCGTGACGAGGTCCACCCGGCCCTCGACGCCGGCCCGCTCGGGGGTGCCGCGCCCCCGCTCGCCCACGAAGCCCACCGCGTGGCTGTCGTCCACCATGACGAGCGCGCCGTGGCGGTCCGCCAGGTCGCAGATCGCCGGGAGGTTCGCGAACGACCCGTCCATCGAGAAGACGCCGTCGGTGACGACGAGCTTGAAGCGGGCGCCGCCGGCCTCCGCCGCGCGGAGCTGGGCGGCGAGGTCCGCCATGTCGCCGTTCGCGTAGCGGTAGCGGCGCGCCTTGCACAGCCGGATGCCGTCGATGATCGACGCGTGGTTGAGCGCGTCGGAGACGACCGCGTCCTCCTCCCCGAGGAGGGCCTCGAACACGCCGCCGTTCGCGTCGAAGCACGAGGAGAAGAGGATGGCGTCCTCGAAGCCGAGGAAGCGCGCGAGCCGCGCCTCGAGCTCCTTGTGGACGTCCTGGGTGCCGCAGATGAACCGCACCGAGGAGAGGCCGTAGCCGTAGCGGGGGAGCGCGTCGCGGGCCGCGGCGACGAGGTCCGGGTGCCCGGCGAGGCCGAGGTAGTTGTTCGCGCAGAGGTTCACGACGCGCCGGCCG
This sequence comes from uncultured delta proteobacterium, assembly GCA_963737085.1. Taxonomy (GTDB): domain Bacteria; phylum Myxococcota; class Myxococcia; order Myxococcales; family Anaeromyxobacteraceae; genus Anaeromyxobacter. The sequence continues at coordinate 130,694 of CAVTRR010000006.1, read as the reverse complement.
TCGGCCTCGATCCAGGCGCCCTGCGGGCTCGTCAGGACGCGCTCGCGCTTCAGGAGGCCGTCCGCCTCGAGATCGCGGAGCTGGCTGCGGAGGTGCTCGGTGAAGGCGACGTTCATGGCGTGACCTCTCCTCGGCTGGACCCACGGTCTAGCGCGGAACGGGGCCCGGGGCACGCCTCCCGAGGCGCCGCCCCGCCGGAGTGTGGTAGGTGGCAGGGATGGGCCACCTCGGGCGGCTGAAGGACGAGTACCGGGACCTCCTCGCGCGCCTCGAGAAGGGGACGATGGCGCTCCCCGAGCCCGAGGACGAGGCCGCCCGGCGCGGCTGGCAGGAGATCCTCGAGATCCTCTTCAGCCCGGAGGACGCGCGGCTCGCCTCGCGCATGCCGGTGCGGCCCACCTCGCTCGAGCGGCTGGCCGCGCGGCTCGGGCTCCCGCCCGACGAGCTCGCCGCGCGGCTCGAGCCGCTGTGCGATCGCGGCGTGGTGATGGACCTCGTGAACCCCAGGAGCGGCAAGCGCACGTACATGCTCTCGCCGCCCGTGGTGGGCTTCTTCGAGTACTCGCTCATGCGGGCGAAGGACTCCATCCCGAAGAAGCGCATGGCGGAGGCCCTCCACGCCTACACCCACGGCGACCCCGCCTTCGCGCGCGAGGCGTTCGGCCACCCGACCGTCATCGGGCGCGCCCTCGTCCACGAGGCGGAGCTCGCCGACGGGCCGCTCCCCGACGTGCTGGCGTGGGAGCGCGCCACCGAGGTGGTGGGGAGCGCGCGCCGCTTCGCGGTCTCCCTCTGCTTCTGCCGCCACGAGGCGGAGCACCTCGGCGAGGCCTGCGGCGCGCCGATGGACAACTGCCTCTCCCTGAACGGCGGCGCCGAGTTCGTCGTGCGCCGCGGCTTCGGCCGCGAGATCGGGAAGTCGGAGGCCCTCGAGCTCCTCGCCCGCGCGCGGGAGGCCGGCCTCGTCCAGATCGCGGACAACGTGAAGAGCCGGCCCGCGTTCGTCTGCAACTGCTGCGGCTGCTGCTGCGAGCAGCTCCGGGCCGTGTCGAAATGGGGACTCCCGGCGGTGAACCCGAGCGGGTTCGTGCCACGCTGGGACGCGGCGCGCTGCGCCGGCTGCTCGCGGTGCGCGCGGGCCTGCCCGGTCGGCGCGATCGTCATGGCGCCGCGGCGCGACGCCGGCGCCCGGAAGAACGCGCTCGCGCCGCGCATCGACGAGGAGCGCTGCATCGGCTGCGGCGTCTGCGGGGGCGCCTGCCACAAGCGCGCCCTCCCCATGGAGCGCGGCGGCCGGCGGCGGCCCGTGCCCGCGAGCTCCGTCGAGCGGGTGGTCCGGATGGCCCTCGAGCGCAACCGCCTCGCCGAGCTGCTCTTCGACGAGGGGGCGGGGCTCGGCGCCCGCTTCCTGCACCACGCGGTGGACGCCCTCGTGAAGCTCCCGCCGGCCCAGGCGCTGCTCGCCACCGAGCAGGTCCGCTCGCGCTTCGTGGCCGCGGCGCTGAAGCGCTTCGGCAGCCTGGCGTGACCGGGCGCGGGCGGTCGCGCCGCGCCCCCCCGCGGGCGTCACGTGCGGGAGGGCCGCCGCCGCGCGCCCGGCGGTAGACTCCCCGGGTGCCGGGCCCGCACCACGTCCTGCTCGTCCCCGGGTTCTTCGGGTTCGCGACGCTCGGCGAGTTCGCCTACTTCGCCCACGTGCGGGACTTCCTCGCCGAGGCGCTCCCCGGGCTGGGGGTGACGGGCGAGGTCGAGGTCGTCCACACCATCCCCGCCGCCTCGCTCTCGCGGCGCGCCGCGCTCCTCGCCGAGTCCGCGGCGCGGCTGCTCGAGCGCGGGCCGGCCACCCTGAGCGTCGTCGGCCACTCGAGCGGCGGCCTCGACGCGCGCCTCCTCGTGACGCCCGAGGCGAGGCTCCCCACCGCGGTGGACGTGGAGCGCTGCGCGCGCGCGGTCCGCGCCGTCGTCACGGTCGCGACGCCGCACCGGGGGACCCCGCTCGCGAACGCGTTCAACACGCTCTTCGGCCCGCAGCTCCTCAAGGTGCTCTCGGTGTGGACGATCTACGCGCTGCGCGCGGGGCGCCTCCCCATCGGCCTCGTGATGCGCCTCGCGCGCATCCTCCGGCGCCGGAGCGCGCCCGCCGGCGTCGTGGACCAGCTCTGGTCGCAGCTCCTCCAGGACTTCTCCGCCGCGCGGCGGCGCGAGCTCGAGGCCTTCTTCGACGAGGTGGGCGCGGACCGCGACCTGCTCGCCCAGATCACGCCGGCGGGGACCGAGATCTTCAACGCGTCCACCGGAGACCGCCCCGGCGTGCGCTACGGCTGCGTCGTCACGCGGGCGCGCCCGCCGGGGCTCCGCTCCTTCCTCCGCGCCGGGATCGACCCCTACGCGCACGCGACCCACGCGCTCTTCGTCGCGCTCTACCGCCTCGCCGCGCGCACGCCGCCCGAGCGCGTGCGCGTGTCGCGGGAGACCGTGGCCGCGCTCTCGCGCGCCTTCCGCGCGCGGGTCGACGCGCGCGCGAACGACGGGATGGTCCCCACGCTCTCGCAGGTCTGGGGCGAGGTGATCCGCGCCGCCTGGGCCGACCACCACGACGTCATCGGCCACTTCCACCACCCGACCCACGTGCCGCCCCACTTCGACTGGGTCGCCTCGGGCACCGGCTTCACGCGCGCGCGCTTCGAGGAGCTCTGGCGGGACGTGGCCGCGTTCGTCGCGGCGGCGGCGCGGGGGTCGCGATCGCCGTGAGGTGGGGCCGGGCGTCCCGGGGCCGCCGCATGGAGGGCGGCGCCCCGGACGGGGGCCGGCGCGGACGGCACCGCTCGGCGCGGCCGCGCGGCGAGGCGGGGGGTTAGGACGGGGGCGGTGATCGCGCGGAAGACCGTCGTCACGCTGGGAGTCTCTCAGCTCGTCTGCTGGGGGATCTCCTATTACCTCGTGGGCGTCTTCGGCGACGCCATGGCCGCCGACCTCGGCTGGAGCCGTTCGGTCGTGCACGGAGGCTTCTCGGCGGCGCTCCTCGTGATGGCGTTCTCGTCACGGCTCGCGGGGTCGCTCATCGACCGCCACGGCGGCCGGCGCGTCATGGCGGCCGGATCGGTCCTCATCGCGGCCGGCTGCCTCGGGCTCGCCGCCGCGCGCTCGCTCGGGACGTACTACGCCGCCTGGGCCTGCCTCGGCATCGCCATGCGGTTCACGCTCTACGACGCCGCCTTCGCGGCACTCGCGCGCATCGGCGGGCCGGGCGCGAAGCGCGCGATCTCGCAGATCACGCTCCTCGGCGGCCTCGCCTCGACGACGTTCTGGCCGCTCGGTCACCTCCTCGCCGGGCCGCTCGGCTGGCGCGGCGCGCTCGTCGCGTACGCCGGGTTCGCGCTGCTCACGATCCCGCTCCACCTCGCGATCCCGGCGGAGCGGCACGTCTCCGAGGCGGGCAGGGCGGCCGGCGCCGGGCGCGCGCCGCTCGCCCTCGGGAACCGCGACCGCTGGATCGCGGGCGGGCTCTACGCGCTCGTCGTCACGCTCGCGGCGTTCCTCAACTCGGCGATGTCGGCCCACATGATCGGGCTCCTCACCGGCTCGGGCCTCGCGGTCTCGGCCGCGGTGTCGGTGGCGATGCTCCGCGGCGTCGGGCAGTCGCTCGCGCGCCTCGCGGAGGTCCTCTCGGGGAGCCGGCTCGACCCGCTCGCCCTCAACCTCCTCGCGTCGGTCCTGCTGCCAGTCAGCTTCGTCGCGGGGCTCGGCAGCGGCGGCCTCGCCCTCGCCGCCGCCTTCGCCCTCCTGTACGGCGCCGGGAATGGCATCTCGACGATCGCCCGCGGAACGCTGCCGCTCGCCCTGTTCGACTACCGGACCTACGGGACGGTCGTGGGCCGGCTCGTCGCGCCGAGCTTCCTCGTCTCCGCGGCCGCTCCCTTCGCGTACGCGCTCGTCGTCGAGCGGCTCGGCGGGGCCGCCGCGATGGAGCTGTCGCTCGCCGTCTCGCTCACGGGACTCGCCGCGGGGGTCGCGCTGCGGTGGAGGTTCGGCTCGCGGCGGAGGCCGCGGTGACGGCACGGCCCCTCAGCGGACGATCGCGCGCCCGCGGCAGAGCGGCGCGCAGCGCGCGCAGCCGGTGCAGGTCGCGGCGTCGATGGCCATCGCCTCGCCGCCGGGGTCCGAGATCGCCGGGCACCCGAGGGCGAGGCACGCGCCGCAGCGGTTGCAGCGCGACGGCGCGATCGCGAACGGCGCCGACGCGGGCGTGCCCCGCGGGCACGCGGAGAGCGCGACGAGCACGGCGCCGCGCGACTCGGCGGCTCCCCGGGCCGCGGCCTCCGCCGCGGCGAGGTCGGCGGGGTCGACGCGGATCTCGCGCGCGCCGGCGGCCGCGAGCGCGGCGCCGAGCGCCCGCGCCTCCCCGGTGCAGCGATCCGCGACCACGACGAGCCGGGCCCCCGCCGCGGCCGCCGCGCCGAGCACCGCGCGCGCGTCGGCCACGACGCCCCGGGCCCCGGCGACGGCGGCCCACCGGCCGGGCGAGGCCTCGAACGTCCGGGGGGCGGCGGGGTCGCAGCCCGGGCCGCCCTGCACGTCCAGGCCGGCGCGCCGGAGCGCATGGAACACGCCGAGCTGGGCGCACCCCGCGCAGGCGGGGTCCGCGGCGGGCCGCCCCCGTGCGGGGACGCGCGGCGCGGGGAGGGGCGGCGGAGACGGCGGCGGCACGGCATCATCCTACAGGCCGGGAGGCGCCGATGGACCTGCGCGCCCTGCTCGAGGAGCGCGCCGCCGCGGGGAGGCCGCTCCGCGTCGCGCTGATCGGGGCCGGGAAGTTCGGCACGATGTGGCTCGCGCAGGCGGTGCGCACGCCGGGCGTGCACGTGGTGGCGGTGGCGGACCTCGCCCCCGAGCGCGCCCGCGCCGCCCTCGCCACCGCCGGGTTCGCCGCGGAGCGCATCGCGGCGAAGACTCCGGGCGAGGCGGGGCGGCGCGGCACCACCTTCGTGACCGAGGACGCGGAGGCGGTCGTCGAGGCCGCCGAGGTGGAGATCGTCGTCGAAGCCACGGGGAACCCTGCGGCCGGCGTCTCCATCGCGCTCGCCTGCGCCCGCAACGGCAAGCACGTCGTCATGGTGAACGTCGAGGCGGACGCGCTCTGCGGCCCGTTCCTCGCGCGGCGCTGCCGCGAGGCGGGCGTCGTCTACTCGCTCGCGTACGGGGATCAGCCGGCGCTCGTCTGCGAGCTCGTGGACTGGGCGCGCGCGGCGGGGTTCCCGGTGGTGGCGGCGGGGAAGGGGACGAAGTACCTGCCGCGCTACCACCGCTCGACGCCCGAGACGGTGTGGCAGGACTACGGCATCTCGCCCGAGCAGGCCGCCGCCGGCGGGCTCAACGCGCGCATGTTCAACTCGTTCCTCGACGGCACCAAGTCGGCCATCGAGATGGCGGCGGTGGCGAACGCCACCGGCCTCGCGGCGCCGCCCGACGGCCTCGCCTTAGGTGGAGGCGAAGCTCGGGGGGTAGCCGGGGCTGCTCATCATCCATCACAAGTCCGGCAACCGTTCCGCCGGGAGCGGCCGTGTTCGCCAGGCGAGCGGCCCCGAGCCTGGCTCGAGACGAGGGGCGGCCCGGACCGCCACCGAGGACCGAAACCGTCGCCGCGCGACCGGCTTCCAAGAAGCTCGAAGGCGAGACGGCGCACCAGGGCCGGCTCGGCTCGCGCGCGGCGCCCCGGGTGGCGGCGAGAGCAGTTCACTCAGAGCGAATCGTGAGCTTCTGCCGACGAGCAACCCATTTGCCCATCGCAAATCATCGGAAATCGGTTGACGCGGTTCTTGTGCATCTCGCCTCCCGCGGCGCGAGCGGCACGAGAACACGCGCCTCAGAGCGCTCGTGAGCCACCCGGCGGCGTCAGGGCCGCGCGGGAGGGGTCGCGGCACCCCTGCGCCTTCATCGCGCCTCGCGCTTTCCTGGTGCGCTCGGTGAGGGCCGAAATTCGGCATGAGACACTCCGTGCATGTCCACCGCACGCGAGCTCACGAACCACCTCGTCCGCCTCCTCCGCGAGGAGCAGGGCGCCATGGCCGATTTCCTCCTCGCGCTCGCCGCCTTTGATCGGAAGAAGCTCTGGCGCGAGCTGGGCCACACCTCGCTGTTTTACTACCTCCACCGCGAGCTCAAGCTCTCGAAGGGCGCCGCCCAGAACCGGAAGACCGCGGCCGAGCTCATCCAGGCGTTCCCCGAGGTCGAGGCGGCGCTGCGCGCGGGCGAGCTGTGCCTGTCCACCGTGAACGAGCTCGCGAGGGTGCTCACGCCCGAGAATCGCGCGCAGGTGCTGCCCCGGTTCTTCGGGCTCTCGCGCCGCGAGGCCGAGGCGGTCGCCCTGTCGCTCCGGCCGGCCGAGGTGGTGCCCACCCGCGACGTCATCACCGCGGTCAGACCGGCCGCCCCGGCGCTCCGAGCGGCCACCGCCCAGGCCGCGCTCCCGGCAGCCTCGCTCGAGTCGCCGGTACTCCGAGTTCACCCGGATGAACTGCAACCGATCGCGTTTCACCTGGATGCACCGCCCGCGCCCGCCGCGGTCGCTGCCCCCTTGCCGCCTCCGCCGGCTCCGCCACCCCGTGAGTCCGTGGAGATGCTCGACGCCGAGCTCGCCCGCATGCACGTCACCGTCTCCCGCCGCTTCCTCGAGAAGCTCGAGGCCGCGAAGGACGCGCTCGGGCACGCCTGCCCGGGCGGCAGCGCGGCGGAGATCCTCGAGCGCGGGCTCGACCTCGTCCTCGCCCAGCACGCGAAGCGCCAGGGTCTCGTCGAGAAGCCTCGGAAGGGCCGCCGCCCATCCCGCGGCGACACCATCCCTGCCGAGGTGAAGCGGGAGGTGTGGCGCCGCGCGGGTGGGCAGTGCGAGTGGCGGTTCGAGTCCGGTGAGCGCTGCAGCTGCCGCCGGCGCCTGGAGTACGACCACATCGAACCCCTCGCGCACGGCGGGCCGTCCACGATCGACAACGTCCGCCTCACGTGCCGTCCCCACAATCTTCTCTCGGCCCGGCAGGTCTTCGGAAACGCGGTCATGGACCGCTACGCGCGCCGGCCCTCGACGCCGGAGCAGAACCTGCTGTTCCGCGCCACACCTCCCGCCCCAGCGGCTGGTGATTTCACGCCGCAGTCAGCGGCGGCCTCCGCGGCCTCATCCGCGTGATCACTTTCGCTCCCGCTGCGACGGAACGGCACCAGGCGCGTCCTGGAGCTGCGGGGTCGCGCCGTGCACCGCCCCCGTACGAACTTCTTGCGAGCCGATCGCGCGGCACCGGTTCCGAATTCGGCGCCGGTCCGCTCCCGGCCCTCGTCCCGAGCCAACCTCGGCGACGCGCACGCGGCGGCGACGGACCACCGCGGAAACCGGCCGCCGTACTGGTGACGAATCATCGGAGCCGGACGCTACGCCCAGCGCGCGACGTACTCGCAGCAGGGCGCGCCCTTCGCGCGGCACTGCGTCTCCTCCACGAACACGGTGCGCCCGCCGGAGAGCTCGATGGCGCGGCGGAGCCAGCCCACCGCGGTGAGGCAGTCCTCGGCGTCCGGGCGGTCGCCCTCGAGCGTGCGCACGATGGCGCCGCGCAGCCCCACCTGCTCGTACGTCCGCGTGCCGCTGCTGTGCTGCGACGCGTACATCCGCGGGACGTTCCGGAGCAGGAAGTGCGGGTCGCCCTCCTTCACGTAGGGGCGCTGCACCCCGTTCACGCCGAGGTTCGTGTCGGCGGAGAACTGGCCGAGGTCGAGGAACAGCGCGCGGCGATCGCCGTTCGCGAGGACGGCGGCGATCGTCAGCTCGAAGCGCATGAGCAGGTCGGCGGCGTACCACGTGCTCGGGAGCAGCATGCCGCGCAGGATGGCCTGGTCCGCCTGCGAGAGTCGCCGCAGCACGCGCTCGGCGGCGTCCCGTCCCTGCGCGCGGACGTACTTCATGCGCGCGATGACGAGCGTTCCCTTGACCTTGCCGTCCTGGAACGCGTTGCGCTTCACCGCTGCGGCTTCCGGCATCGCGGGTGCCTCCTCAAGGAAAGGCGCAATGAGTGCGCGACATGTTTGCGCACCCCAAGGGAGGGTGTCGTGATGACGGTCAATCGCGAGGAAGATTTTCACGGAACGGCGGATGGTTGAATGTAGGCCGGAAGCGGACATCCCCCAGAGGGGCGTGCCGGGATCGCGCGCGCCCCGTGTGACCTCGTCCGGTCGGCCGGGGCGGGGGCCTAGGATCCCCTCATGAGGGCCCGCATCGCGCTGCTCGCCGTGGCGGTCTCCGCGCTCCTCGGCTGCGCGGCCGCGCAGCGGCACACCGACGAGGCCGCCCACGCCCTGGCGCGCCCCGAGCCCGACCCGTCCTGCCGCGGCGAGGTGCAGGGTTGCCTCTCGGTGAACGGGCTCGAGCAGGTCGTCGTGAAGGTGGGGGTGACGCGCGAGGGCGGTCTCTCCTTCCTCGAGATCCTCACGCCCGACCTCTCGCCCGTCGCCGCCGTCGAGGTGCGCCGCGCCTTCGAGGCGTGCCGCTGGAAGCCGGCGGTCGGGCCCCACGGCGAGCGGGTGGACGGCAGCGTCACCCTCGCCGTCCAGCGCTGAGCGCGGGTCACCCGGCGGCCGGGCGCTCCGCCGCGGGGGCGCCGAGGTAGCAGAGCGCCTCCTGCCGCACGCAGTCGGCGTTGAGCCAGAGCGCGCGCGGGTCGTCCGGCAGCGGGAAGTCGATCACCCGCACGATCCCCGCGAGGCGCGCGTCGTCGGGGAGCAGCTCGGCGAGCCGGCTCGGGGCGGCGCGGAGCAGCGCCTCGCCGAGGTGGTGGCCCGGGCGCTCCGGGTAGAGCGCGAGGTAGAGCATGCTCGACTCGACGAGGTCGTTGAAGAAGTGCGACCCGAGCGACACGTCCGGCACGACCTTCATGCCGGCCTTCACGATCTCGCAGACGGCCGACACCCGCTGGATCTCCGCGAACGAGGTGGGCACGCCGAGGGAGACGGTGCTCGTCCCCCAGCGCCCGGGGCCGAGGAGGAGGATGCGGCGGGCGCCCGCCGGCTCGAGGCGGGTGATCCGCCCCACGAGCCGCGCCACCTCGTAGCGGTCGGACGCCGCGAGCCCGTCGTACGCGTCCGGGTCCACGAACACCACGCGGTCCAGCGGGGCGTTCGTGCTCTGGCCCACGACCGGGCCGCGGCTCGCGAGCACGACGTCCCGCTCGGCGATCCCCGGCGGCGGGGGCGTCGCGACGCCCCCCTCCTTCACCTGCAGCGGCCGGCACTGGACGACGTTGAGGCGGAGCTGGCCGTCGGCGAGGAAGTTCGCGGTGAACTCCACGTCCACCGGGTAGCGGTACGCGTCCGCGAGCGTGCGCACCATGGCGCGCACGTCCTCGGCGAGCGGCGTCGCGGCGAGGAGCTTGTCGAAGGTGAGGACCGGCGGCCCCTCCCGCCGCACGGCGGCGAAGAGGTCGAGGGGGATCTCCGGCCGGCCGCGGACCACGTCGGCGAAGGGGCGCGAGTCGAAGCGGTTCGCCTCGAGGTCGATCACGTCCACGCGGCGCTGCGCGTGCTCGCTCGCCTCGTCCACGCTCGCCGCGGGGCGCGTGAGCGGCGCGTTCAGCGCCACGATGCGGGTGTAGTCGTCGTCGGCGCGGTCGACCGCGCGCGTGCCGAGGCCGAACACGATCCGCGCCATCCCCGCGCTCGGGTCGATGCCGGCGGTCCACGCCCAGGGGTTGTAGGAGAGCGCCACGCCGCCCAGGTGGGGGAAGAACAGGCCGCCGTGCACGGCGCCCGAGACGCGCTGCACGAGCACCGCCATCTGCTCGTCCCGGTCGAGCAGGCCGCGGTGCTGGCGGTAGCGGAGCGCCTCCTCGCTCATGGCGCTCGCGTACACCTGGCGGACCGCGGCGAGGAACGCCTCGAGTCGCTCCTCGGGCGAGCCCTGGTTCGGGCAGAAGAGGCTGTCGTACTTGCCGGTGAAGGCGTTCCCGAAGCCGTCCTCGAGGAGCGACGACGAGCGGACGATGATGGGCGACTGCCCGTAGTAGTCGAGCATCGCGCGGAACTGGCTCAGCACGAACTCGGGGAAGGCGCCCGCCAGGATCCGCGCGCGCGCCTCGCCCGCGCCGTCGAGGAAGGTCTCGGGGTCGCGCTGGTTGCGGCGGGCCGGCCAGCAGCCGTTGCGCACGAGGTAGGTGTAGAAGACGTCGGACCCGACGAACCAGGAGTCGTGCGGCTCGAGGCGCCGCGCCCAGCGCGGGTCGGAGCGCTGCAGCACGGCGCGGGCGACGAGCATGCCCACCGCCTTGCCGCCGACGAGGCCGGTGCCGATCATGCGGCGGCGGATGGCGAGCAGGTCGGGCAGGTCGAGCCAGCGCCCGGCGAGCTCCGCCACGCGGTCGTCGCGGGTCAGCGCCCGGCGCAGGAGCTGCTCGAAGTGCTCGCGCGCCTCGGAGTCGGGCGCCGCGCCGGAGCGCACCGCGTGGAGCACGTCGCTCGCCTGCTGGAACTTGCGGTCCCACAGGTCGTGGCGGCCCAGCGCGTCGAGCCGGCGCTCGGCGAGGTCCGAGAGCACCTCCGCCACGGCGGCGCTCTCGGTGATGGGGCGGAACGCGTCGCCCTCCCGCGCGTGCGGCAGGTACATGGTGGGCGAGGCGCGGCCCTGGACCTTGAGCGGGTGGACGTAGGTCGTGCCCTCGCGGCGGAAGACGTCGAGGAGGAGCTGCGTCGTGTTGCGGATCGACTCCACCGCCTCGTGGGAGTGGCTGTCGCGCAGGAGCCCGAAGTAGGTGACCGTGTCGAGCTGGTAGAGGTACGGGCAGGTGACCCGGAAGAAGTTCCCGAGCATGAGGTCCGAGTACCAGTCGGCCGCGAGGTCCGAGAGGCAGTCGAACACGTAGTACGCGCCCCGGCCGCAGGCCTCGATGACGCGGTGGATCGAGGCGGTGAAGCTCTCGAAGCCGACGGAGGGGTGGAGCGGGTGGATCTCCGCGCCGTCGCCCTCGCCGACGAGCGGCGCGTGGCGCGCGAAGCGGAAGTAGACGAGGCGCTTCCCCGCCCGCGCCGCGTCCGCCACGAAGGGGCGCACGAAGGGCAGGTAGTCGTCGGCCTCGTCCACCTGCCAGACGACGTTGTCGCCGGGGAGGAGCCCCTGGACGACGGCGTCGAGGGAGGGGAGCCCGGTGCTCGCGGCGTGGGGCGGCGGCATGCCTCGCTCTAGCACTCCTCTCGCGGGGGTGGAAGCCCGGGCTTGATTGGGGTCAACGGGGCGGATCCTGGGCCTCGGTACGCTCCGGCGCGGCCGCACCCGACCCCACCCCAGCTCGCCCGAGGAACCCCATGAAGCTCCAGGAAGCCATCGCCATCGCGCTCGACTTCGAGAAGAAGGTCCGCGACCACTACCTGCGCGGCGCGAAGGACATCGCCGAGCCGATGGGCAAGCGCGTGTTCGCGGTGCTCGGCAAGGAGGAGCAGGGGCACGTCGACTACCTCGAGCACTGCCTCGCGCAGTGGAAGAAGAGCGGCAAGGTGGCGAACGTCCCGCTGAAGAGCGTGCTGCCGCCCGGCACCAAGTGGATCGCCGAGGAGCGGAAGAAGCTCACCGCGCGCAAGGACAAGCGGGTCGCGACGAAGACCGAGGTCGAGGCGCTCCGCACCGCGCTGCAGCTCGAGAAGGAGGCGGGCGCCTTCTACCACAAGCTCGTCTCCGAGCTGCCCAGCGCGGACCAGGGCCTCTTCGACAAGTTCCTCGGCATCGAGGACGGCCACCTCGCCCTCGTGCAGGCCCAGCTCGACTCGGTGCAGGGCATCGGCTTCTGGTTCGACGTGGCCGAGTTCCGGCTCGAGGCGGAGTAGCTCGCCGGCCGCGGCATGTGGGACGCCGTCGAGCGCTGCCGCCGCGACGTCGGCGTCCTCGCCGACGCCGCCCTCGCCGGCGCGCGCGGCGTGGAGGAGCTGGCGGCGCTGCTCGCCGGGGTGGAGGCGATCGTCGCGCGGGCCCTCGCCGCGGGCCGCCCGGCGGGCGAGCCGCCCGCCGCGTGCGGCCCGGGGTGCGCGGCCTGCTGCACGGTGAACGTGGCGACGCTCGCCCTCGAGGGCGCCGTCGCCGCGGGCCACCTGCGCGCCGCGCTCGCGCCGGCCCGGGCGGCGGCGCTCGCCGCGGCGCTCGCGGCGTTCCACGACCGCGTCCGCTGGCTCGAGGACGGCGAGCGGATCGCGAGCCGGGCCCGCTGCCCGCTGCTCGACGCGGCCGGCCGCTGCACGATCCACCCGGTGCGGCCCCTCGCCTGCCGGAGCGTCTCGTCCCTCGACGCGGCCGACTGCCGGCGCGTCATGGCCGCGGGTGCCGACGAGGAGGACGGCCGCGTCGTCCGGATGGACCTCCTCCAGCGGGCGCTCTACCTCGAGGCGCTCGCGGCCGCCGGCGAGGCGGTCGCGCGGCGCGGGCTCGACGCGCGCTGCCGCGACGTCACCGGGATGGTGGCGCTCTTCCTCGCCGATCCGGCGCTCGCCCCCGCCTTCCTTGCGGGGCAGCGCCTCCCCTTGGAGTGAGCCAGCGCGCCGCTCCCGGATCGGGAGAGGCGCGCGCACAGTTGGCGCGCGGGCCGCCGCCTCGCGAAGTCACGGGTCACACGGGTGATTTGACGGGCGGCGAAGGATTGGCGCGCGAAGATTGCGTCATGGTTCTGTCCGCTCCACGATGATTCTCCTGAGATCGCCACAGGTTGGCTCTGCGGGCGCACGCTTTTCTGCTAGTCTCCCCCGCCGCAAACGCGCCGTTTGCCGAGCTCTCCTCACCGGGGGAACACCGCAATGAATCGTCGAGGCTGGATCGTCACGCTGGCTGGAATGGGCCTCAACCTCGCGCTCGGCATCCTCTACGCGTGGTCCATGTTCTCGAAGCAGATCGTCGAGGCGGTGGACAAGGGCGGCTTCGGCTGGACGAAGACCCAGGCGACCCTGCCCTACACCCTCGCCATCGCGGTCTTCGGGGTCATGATGATCCCGGCGGGACGGCTGCAGGACAAGCTCGGGCCCCGCCTCGTGGCCTCGGCGGGCGGCGTCCTCACCGGCCTCGGCCTCATCGTGGCGAGCTTCGCCACGCCGGAGTCGATGGTCCCCGCCCTCGTCGGGTTCGGCCTCCTCGCCGGCACGGGCTTCGGCCTCGGCTACGCCGCCGCGACCCCGGCGGCGGTGAAGTGGTTCCCGCCCGAGAAGAAGGGGCTCATCACCGGCCTCGTGGTGGGCGGCTTCGGCATCGCGCCGGTGTACATCGCGCCGCTCTCGAAGCACCTGCTCGCCGCGTACGGCATCCCCGGCGCCTTCCGGATCCTCGGCATCGCCTTCCTCGTCGTCGCGACCGCCTTCGCGCAGTTCATCAAGAACCCCGAGAAGCCCGCGGTGGCCGCGAAGAAGGCCGACGGGAGCGCTCCGGCGGCGCCGCGCCCGGACAAGACCTGGCGCGACATGCTCAGGTCGCCGATGTTCTACATGCTGTACATCCAGTACGCCTGCGCCGCGACCGCCGGCCTCATGATCATCGGCCACATGGCGAAGATCGTGTCGGTGCAGTCGGGCAACACCATCAAGATCGGCTTCGTCTTCGTGGCGCTCCTCGCCGTGTTCAACGCGAGCGGCCGCATCATCGCGGGCATCATCTCCGACTACATCGGCCGGGTGGTGACCCTCGGCATCGTCTGCATCATGCAGGCGACGATCATGTTCTTCTTCCCGTCCTTCACCTCCATCGGCCAGTTCATCGTGGGCGCGGCGGTGGTCGGCTTCGCGTACGGCTCCTGCCTCTCGCTGTTCCCGGCGACCACCGCGGACCAGTGGGGGACGAAGAACATGGGGCTCAACTACGGCGTGCTCTTCACCGCGTGGGGCGTCGGCGGCGTCATCGGCCCGACCCTCGCCGGCAAGATCGCCGACCGCACCGGGTCGTACGCCGGCGCCTACAACATCGCCGGCCTCCTGCTGATGTTCGCCTTCGTCCTCGCGATGTTCAGCTACATCGAGGTGTCGGTGGACGTGGCGCAGCGCGAGCTCAAGATCCGGCTCGGCAAGCAGCGCGCCGCGTAGCGGCGGTGGGCGAGCGCGGCGCCGGGCGGGGCACCCCGTCCGGCGCTCGACGCGCCGGCGGCGGCGGGGCAGGCTCGGGTCATGCCGACCCGCCGCTTCCCATACGTGCAGGTGGACGTCTTCACCTCGCGCGCCCTCGAAGGGAACGCCCTCGCCGTCTTCACCGACGCCCGCGGCCTCGCCGACGCCGAGCTGCAGGCGATCGCCCGCGAGACGAACCTCTCCGAGACGACGTTCGTCTTCCCGGACCCCGCCGCGCCCCCCGGGCGGCCCGTGCGGGTGCGGATCTTCACGGTCGGCGAGGAGGTGCCGTTCGCGGGCCACCCGACGCTCGGGACCGCGGCGGTGCTCCGCGGCGCGGGCGGCGCGCGCGAGGTGACGCTCGCGCTCGACGTCGGCGACGTGCCGGTGACCTTCGAGGACCGCCCCGACGGCCTCTTCGGCGAGATGCTCCAGCGCGACCCGGCCTTCGGGCAGGTCCACCCGCCGGAGGAGGTCGCCCGCGCGCTCGGCCTGCCCCCGGACGCCCTCGACCCGGTTGCGCCCGTGCAGACGGTGTCGACGGGGCTCGCCTTCGCGATCGCCCCGGTCCGCTCGCTCGCGGCCCTGCGCGCGCTGCGCGTCGACTGGGCCCGCGCCGACCGCTACCTGGCCGGCACCGACGCGAGGTTCTTCTACCTCGTCTGCCGCGAGACGGAGGACCCGGCGGCGCGGCTCCACGCGCGGATGATCTTCTACGGCGGCGAGGACCCGGCGACGGGCTCCGCCGCGGGCTGCTGCGCGGCGTGGCTCGTCCGCCACGGCCTCGCCGCGCCCGGCGAGCAGGTCGCGATCGAGCAGGGGCTCGAGGCGCGGCGGCCGAGCCGGCTCCTCGTGCGCGCCGCCCGCGAGGGCGACCGGGTGACCGGCGTCCGCGTGGGCGGGAACGTCGTCGAGGTCGCGCGCGGCGAGCTCGCGCTGTAGCCGCCCGGCCGGACGTCAGGCCGGCAGCACGTACCACTGCCCCTTCGCGCCCTGCTCGCGGCGGAGGAGCCCCTCCTTCTCCATCTGCTCGAGCATGCGCGAGAAGGACGAGAAGCCGTGGTCCCGCTCGTCGAAGTCGGGCTCGCGCCGGACGATCGCCGCCTTGATGGCGGAGGGGTTCACCGGGGCGGTCGCGCGGGAGAGGATCGCCGAGGCCGCCTCGCGGGCGATCTCGGGCACGACCTTCTCGCGCTCCTTCTCCTTCGGCCGGTCCTTCCCGGTCCCGGCGGGCTCCCCGCGGCCGCGGCGCTGGCCCGGGCCGCGCAGGTACACGAACTCGTCGCAGGCCTTCACGAAGAGCGGGCTCGTGGACTCCTTCACCGCCATCCCGATCACGGTGCGGTCGTTCTCGCGCAGCTTGTAGGCGAGCGGGCAGAAGTCGGAGTCGCCGGAGGCGATGACGAACGTGTCGATGTGCTCGCGCAGGTAGGCGAGCTCGAGGGCGTCGATGACGAGCCGGACGTCGGCGCCGTTCTTCCCGGCGCGCGTCGACGGCGGCACGTCCACGAGCTCGACGCCGTGCGCGTGCAGCCGCTCCGTCGCCTCGGCGAAGCGGGTCCAGTCCGCGTACGCGCGCCTGAAGACCACCTTGCCCTTCTCGAGCAGCGTGTCGAGCGCCGGCTGCAGGTCGAACGTCTCGGCCTGGATGCCGGTGCGCGTGACGAGGTTCTCGAAGTCGATGAAGAGGGCGATCCGCTGATCGCCGGAGTCGCCTGGGTCGCGCTTCATGTGTTCCCCTTGGGGCGGTGCGTCCGCCGCAGGGGAAGGTGACAGGGGTCGGCCCCGGCCGCAAGGAAAGCTCGCGGGGAGGTCAGGGCGGCGGGGTAGGGTGCGGCCCCCATGACCGAGCGTTACCTCGCCTTCGTCGACGGCTCCTCCCTCTCGAACCCCGGTGGCCCCGGCGGCACCGGGTTCGTCGTGCTCGACCGGGAGCGGGCCGCGCTGCGCTTCGGCGGCACCCGCTTCGAGCGGGACGGGGCCTTCGCCGTCACGAACAACCGCATGGAGCTGCGCGCGGTGCTCGAGGCGCTCGAGGGGCTCCCCGCGGGGGAGTCGGTCCACGTGGTCTCCGACTCGCGGTACGTCGTGGACGCGCTCTCGAAGTGGATCCACGGCTGGCGCCGCAAGGGCTGGCGGACGGCGGCGGGAGAGCCGGTGCTGAACCGCGACCTCATCGAGTCGGCGGACGCGACGGCGCGGGCGCTGCGCGTGCGCTGGAGCTGGGTGCGGGGTCACGACGGCCACCCGGTGAACGAGGTGGTGGACGCCCTCGCGCAGGCGGCGGCGCGCGGCGTGCCCGGGCCGGGCGAGGACGAGGTGCTGGCGGCGCTCCGCGCGGCCGAGATCCTCCGCGCGCCCGCCGCAGGCTGACGTCGTTCTTCCCCCCCTCGCGCTCCGCTCCGCCTCTAGCTCCGCGGCTTGCGGGTCGCGGGGCGGCGGGCGTGGGGCGCCTGCGGCGCCTGCGGCGCGGCCGCGAGCGGCTCGATGCGCGCCTCGGGCATGCGCGGGTCCGGCCGGAGGGCCGCCGCCTGGAAGCGCGCCGCGGCGGCCCGCGCGACCTCGAAGCGGGTCTCGCGGGGCAGGACCTGGATCTTGCCGATCTCGTCGCGGGTCACCCCGCCGCGGCGGCAGAGGAGCGGCAGGAGCCACTTCGGATCGGCGCGCCGCTCGCGCCCGATCAGGATCCTGAACCAGGCCACCTCGGCGGGCGGGCCGCGCCGCGGGGCGCGCGGCCCCTGCGCGGCGGGCGCCTCGCGCGCGGCGCGGGGCGTCTCGACGAGCTCCTCCGGCGCCGGCAGCCGCGCGCGCTCGCGGCGGACGAGCGCCACGGCCACCGCGAGCGGATCGTGCCCCTCGAGGATCCTCCGCGCCGCCTCGCGGTCCTCGTCGCTCGCGTCGGCCTGCAGCGCCGCGACGTCGGCGCCGAGCCGCTCCGCGTCGCGGGCCCGGATCTCGTCGGGAGGGGGAACGGGCGACCAGGTCGCGGCGATGCGGCTCTCGCGGAGCATGCGCTCGAGCCTGAAGCGCTCGGCGGGCGCGGCGAGCAGCACCGCGAGCCCCTTCTTCCCGGCGCGGCCGGTGCGGCCGCTGCGGTGCTGCAGCGCCTGCGCGTTCTGCGGCAGGTCGGCGTGGAGGACGAGGGCGATGCCGGGCAGGTCGAGGCCGCGCGCGGCCACGTCCGTCGCGACGAGGATGCGCGCCCGCCCGTCGCGGAGCGCCTTGAGCGCGCGGGTCCGCTCGGGCTGGGTGAGCTCCCCCGAGATCGCCACCACGTCGAAGCCGCGCTCCCCGAGGCTCGTCGCCGTGTGCTGCACCGCCTCCCGCGTCCCCCGGAACAGGAGCGCGCTCCGCGGATCGAGCGCGCGCAGCACGTTCACGATGGCGTGCTCGCGCTCGCGCGGCGCGACGAGGTGCGCGCGGTACTCGATGTCCGCGTGGGCCTCCCCGGGCGGCGTCGCCGCGACGCGCGCCGCCTCGCGGGTGTAGCGGCGGGCGAGCTCCACGATCGGGCGCGGCAGCGTCGCCGAGAAGAGGACGGTGCGCCGGCCGGGCGGGGTCGCGTCGAGGATCTCCTCGAGCTCCTCCCGGAACCCCATGTCGAGCATCTCGTCCGCCTCGTCGAGGACGACCGCGCGCAGCGCGGAGAGGTCGAGGGTGCCGCGCTCGAGGTGGTCCACGAGCCGGCCGGGAGTGCCGACCACCACGTGGACCCCGTCCGCGAGGGCGCGCGCCTCGCGGCGCGGGTCCATGCCGCCGACGCAGGAGCCGACGCGGCCGCCGGCGTCGGCGTACAGCCAGGCGAGCTCGCGCTCCACCTGCACGGCCAGCTCGCGCGTCGGCGCGACCACGAGCGCGAGCGGCGCGCCGGCGGCCGGGAAGCGCTCCTCGTCGCCGATCGCCGCCTCGGCCACGAGGAGCCCGAACGCCACCGTCTTGCCCGAGCCGGTGCGGGAGGACACGAGGAGGTCCCGGCCCGCGAGGGCGGGGTCGAGCACCGCCGCCTGGACCGGCGTGGGCTCGGCGTAGCCGCGGGAGTCGAGGGCGCGCCGGACGGCGGGGTGCGCGCCGAGGGATTGGAAGGTCGTCACGGGGGCAGAACCTAGAGAAGCCCGCGCGCGATCTCAACCGGCTTCGCGCCGCGCCGCCCGCCTCGGCGCCGGGCCCGCCCGCGCTCGGGACGGCGCGGGTGAACCTACCGCTCGACCTCGCCGCCCGCCCAGAGCAGGGCCGGGTAGGTGTACGGGTCGCGCGGGCCGCTCGCGTCGCCGGTGTAGAGGACGCGCGGCGAGGCGGTGTCGTCCACGAGGTAGACGTCGCCGGCCCACGCGCCGCCGCCGAAGCCGAGGAGCACCCGCGAGGCGGGCGGCGGGGGATCGGCGAGGCCCGCGCGCGGCGTGCCCGACCAGCCCACGGCCGCGTCCCCGACGACCTCGCCGAGGGCCACCAGGACGGCCGGCGCGCCCGCGGCGCCGGTGCAGCCGGGCGCGTCGTACCGGACGAGGGTGTACGTGATCGCCCCCTCCTCGCCGTGGACCTCCTTCCAGAAGTCGGAGCCGCCCTCGGGCCGGTCGCGGCAGGCTTCCCAGCGGGTGCCGGTCAGGTCCACCTTCCCGCCGGACACGGCGTTCACGTGGAGCGGCTCGCGCCCCGGGAGCCCCTCGTTGCAGGCTGCGAGAGCGAGGGCGGCGGCGAGGACGGCGGCGACGCGGCGCGCTTCCTTCATGGGCCGCTCCGCTCCCGGGCGAGCGCGCCACGGCGCGGCGGCTCGGGAACCGGAAGATGAAGACGACGCCGGCGACCATGACGGCGGCCATCGCGGCGAGGCCGATCCAGGGCGTGTCCGTGGCGAGCGCGGCCACGAGCAGGCTCGCCGCCATCGACGACACGGCCACGAGCTTCACCGAGCGCGGGATGACCCGCTCCTCGCTGAACCGGCGCAGGGGAGGGCCGAAGACGGGGTGGCCGGCCAGCCACGCGTGGAAGCGCTCCGAGCCGACGGAGAACGCCCAGAGCGCGAGCAGCATGAACGGGGTGGTCGGCACGAGGGGGAGCACGGTGCCGATCAGGCCGAGGGCGAAGAACGTCCAGCCGAGCCCGAGCATGAGCCACCGGCGGTGCGCCGCCACCCGGGCGCGGGTCGCTCCGGACGTGGGCGACGGGGTGCTCACCCGGAGGTTCTGCCGCGGCGGGCGCCGGAGCGCAACCTCGACCGCCGGGCGGCCCGCCATGCCCGCGGGCCGGCGCGCGCCGCGGCGGGCGCGCGGGTCAGCCGAGGGCGCCGACCACGCTCGCGACCGCGGCGTAGTGGCAGATCGCGGCGACGATCACGAGGGCGTGGAACACCTCGTGGTAGCCGAAGACGCGGGGGAACGGATCCGGACGCCGGGCCGCGTAGACGACCGCGCCTGCGGTGTACGCGACGCCGCCCGCGAGCAGGAGCGCGAGGCCCCCTGCCCCGACGGCGGCGCGCACCGACGGGATGACCGGCACGAGCGCCCAGCCGAGCGCCACGCAGAGCGCGGCCATGATGGCCTTCGGCGCGGTGGGCCAGGCGACGGAGAGCGCGATGCCGGCGAGCGCCCCCGCCCACACCGCGGCGAGGAGCGGGCGCCCGTCGCCGGGAGGGAGGAGCAGGCAGATGGGCGTGTAGGTGCCGGCGATGAGGAGGAAGATCGCCGCGTGATCGAGGCGGCGCATCACGAGCCGCGCGCGCTCGCCCCAGCGCGGCCGGTGGTAGAGCGCCGAGAGGCCGAACTGGGCGGTGAGCGCGAGGCCGTACACGGCCGCGGCGAGCGACGCGCGGGACCCGCCCGCGCCGTGGACGAGGGTGACGCCGCCGGCGAGGGCGAAGGCGGAGGCGACCTCGTGGGAGACGCCGCGGAGGAGCGGCTTCTCGCGCGAGGCGACGGAGAGCGAGGCCATCCCGCCACCTTGGCGCCGCCGCGTCACGGCGCGGTCACGACGCGGTCCCGCCCGGCGGGGCGGCGGGGGGTCGCCAGGGCCCTCGACGGGGCGCCGCGCGCCCCGCCCCGGGTTCCTTACAAAGGCAGGGTGCTGAACTGCCAGCATCACATCTCGTGGATCCGCCCGGTCGCCGGCGGCCTGCACCAGTGCATCCTCTGCCAGCAGGTGGTGACGAAGAAGGACGTCACCCCGAAGCTCGAGGACCTGACCGAGGAGCTCCGCCGGCGCTGGGACGCGCACGAGGCGACGCGCGCGCCGCCCACGGACGGGCCGCCCCGGCCGGAGTAGACTCGGGCGTGGCCGAGATCCGGCTCCCCCGCGCGCCGACCGCGCCCGCCCTCGGGCCGGTGTCCGTCCACGCGCGCGTGGCGGGGGAGGGGCCGCCGCTCGTCCTCCTGCACGGCGGCTGGGGATGGGAGGCGTACCCGTTCGACGTCGCCGCGCTCGCGGCGCGCCGGCGCGTCGTCGCCCCCGACCGCGTCGGCTACGGCGGGTCGGGCCGGCTCGCCGCGCTGCCCCGCGGCTTCCACCGGCTCATGGCGGAGGAGACGCTCCTCGTGATGGACGCCCTGGGGATCGAGTCCGCCGCGCTGTGGGGCCACAGCGACGGCGCGGTGATCGCCGCCTGGGCGGCGCTCCTCGCCCCCGCGCGCGTCCGCGCCCTCGTCCTCGAGGCGCTCCACGTCTTCCCCGCGAAGGAGCGCTCGGTCGAGTTCTTCCGCGCCGCCGTGGACGAGCCCGAGGCGTTCGGCCCCGCCACCGTCGAGGCGCTCCGCCGCGATCACGGCGAGGCGTGGCGCGAGGTGGTCGGGGCCGGCGGTCGGGCCTGGCTCGGCCTCATCGAGGAGGGCCGGGCGGGGCGGCGCGACCTCTACGACGGCCGGCTGGGCGAGCTCCGCGCGCCGGCGCTCGTGCTCCACGGACGCAGGGACCCGCGCACCGAGCCCGGCGAGATCGAGGCCGCCCTCGCGGCGCTGCCCTCGGCGCGGCTCGAGCTCGTCGACGCCGGGCACGGCCCGCACGCGAGCGCGGGCGCCGGGCCGCTCTGCACGCGCCTCGTCTCCGCCTTCCTCGACGATCAGGGCGCGTAGAGCGGCGCCACCGCGTCGGCCCAGAGCCGGATCAGCTGGACGGCCCCCTCGTCGTCGGGGTGGAGGCCGTCCGCGAGCCGCTCGGGGTGGGCCGCGAAGAAGGCGTGGAGGTCGGGGCCGGGGAGGAGCCCGAGCTCGGCCGTCACCTCGTCCACGACGCGGTCGAGCCGGCCGGGGAAGTCCGCCGGCGCGTCGGAGCGGTAGGGGATGCGCGGGACGATGGGGATCTTCCCCGCGGCCCGGACCCGGTGGACGACCGCGACGAGATCCGCGCGGAACGCCACCGGGTCCCAGTCGTTCGAGCCGAAGGAGAGGGCGACCACCCGCGCGTCGGGGTTGAGCGCGAGGGCGTCGTCCACGAGGCGGAGCGCGTCGGCGTGGTGGAGCCTGCCCTTGCCGGCGGCGACGGCCGCCGGGAAGTGGCCCGGGTGGCGCGCGGCCACGGCCTCCGGGAAGCTCGGCTGGTGGGCGGGGGCCCGGTCGAAGACGCCGGAGGTGATGCTGTCGCCCACGAAGAGCCAGACGTCGTCGCCGCCGCACGAGAGGTCGTGCACGTCGATCTCGTCGAGCTGGAGGCCCCACCGCGTGACGTCGGGGGAGAGGCGGGTCACGACGAGGCGGACCCAGCGCCGCCCCGCGAAGTCGACGGCGTGGGCGCGCGTGCGGACCGGGTTCCCGGTCACCTCGACGGCGGTCTCCCACCGCCCGTCGGCGCCGTCCGTCGAGTCCGCCGAGGTCTCGATCCGGTAGTCCACCGGCGCGCCGTACCGGAGGTCGAAGTAGTCGTGGTTGCCGGACGAGGTCCACGAGACGAGGAGGCGCGTGGGGCCGGTCCCCACGTCGATGGCCGCCCAGGACGGCTGCGCCGCCGACGGGTGGCCGCCTGCCCACGTCGCGCGGGTCCGGTAGACGCCGTCCACGAGCACGTCGCCGCCCCGCGGGTGCGAGGCCACCGGCCGGCCGCGGGAGACGAGCGGCGCCGCGACGAGCGGGCCGCCCCAGCGGTTCGGCGGCGGCCGCGGGACGCAGCGCGCGCGGCCCGCGGGCGGCCGTCGCGGGGCCGGCCGCGAGAGGGCGCTCCCCGCGAGGCGCGCGGCCGCGGCCACGCTCGCGGAGAGGACGACGGCGGCGAGCGCCGCGAGGATCTCCCCCGCCTCGGCGCGGCCGGGGTCACGCGGCGGGCGCGGCCGTGGGCGGGGTGGGGCGGAGCCGGTGCGCCTTCCACGCGTCGTAGCGGTCGGCGGCGGCGGACGCGGCCCACGTGGCCGCGATCACGACCACGACGCCGGCCACGGCGGTCCCCATGCCGAGCCGCTTGTGGAGCGCGGAGGAGAGCATGCCGTAGGGCAGCTCGATCGAGACGAAGTAGCCGAGGAGCGAGTGGCGCCCCATGGTGCGCAGGAAGGAGAGCCAGCGGTCCGCCGAGGCGGGCAGGAGCTGCAGCGCGCCGCTCGTCGCGACGACCGCGCCGAGGCGCATCGCCACCCAGGCCGGCGACGTGCGCCAGAAGTCCTGGTGCGCGTAGAGGTCGGGCCCGAGGGAGCCGGCCCAGCCCGCGGCGAAGAGGGCGGCGCCGAGGCCGATCCAGAGGGGCGGGCTCGGCTCCCTGCGCGCGAGCGCGGCGAGGCCGGCGCCGGCGAGGAGGAAGGCCGCCCACGGGAAGAGGAAGAACAGGCCGCGCGGCCACTCCGAGTAGAGGTAGTCGAGGAGGCGGCTCGCCGGGCGGTCCCAGCCGGCCACGACCGGGGCGAGCAGCGCGACCGCCGCGGCCGCCCCGAGGGCGACGGCCGCCTGCGCCCGCGGCCGGAGGCCGACCGCGAGGACTGCCGAGGCGAGGAGCGACACCGCGATGACGTTCAGGACGTCGACCTTGAGGATCCCCTCCCAGCCGCCCGGGACGCGCCACGCGCCGCCGAGGACGAACTCGACGGCGCGGAACAGGTAGGCGACGCCGAGGAGCCACAGCGCGCGGCGCACCGCGCGGCGGCGCCGCTCCGCCGCCGGGACGCCCTTGCGCTCGAGGGCGCCGTCGGCGAGGAGCTGCGAGAGCCCGGCCATGTAGAGGAACGACGGCGCGGCGAAGCCACCGACGATGGAGAGCACCGCGTGCGCGCGCCCGTGGGCGACCGCATCGGCGCGCCACGCGTCGTAGGTGTGCCACTCGACCATCATCAGGACGGCGAGCCCGCGCTGCCAGTCGAGCCAGAGCTTGCGCGTCTTGTCCGCCATGGTGCGCCTCCCGGCACCGCCGTACGCCGCGGGCCCGACGAGGCGCACCCTACACGACGCCCGCGGGTGGGCGCCAACCCGGGCCAGATGGCTCGCCCCGTCCCGGGAACTTTCGGCCGGCACGCGCTTTCGGTCAAATGGTCGCGAGGGCGGAGAGGGAGCGGCGGTCCATGCAGATCGCGAAGCGCCTCCTCGGCGTCGCGGCCGGCGCGCCGCGCGTCGAGGGCCACCGGTGCCTCTGCTGCGGCCGGTGCTGCGAGTCGTTCGGCGGACACCTCAACGCGTCGCGGCCGGACCTCGCCCGCTGGCGCCGGCTCGGGCGCACCGACCTGCTGCGGCGCGTGAGCGCCGTCGGCTGGATCTGGATCGATCCGGAGACCGGGCTGCTCGAGCGGTCCTGCCCGTTCCTGGAGCGGGTGGGGCCGGACCGGCAGCTCTGCGCCATCGAGGACGTGAAGCCCGACATGTGCCGGGACTACCCCACGCTGGCGCACGGGCGCGCGTGCCTGCGCGGCGTGTTCCTCTGACGGGCGGCGCCGTGCGCCGGGGCGGTCCTCGGCGCCCGGCGGGCGGGCGGCTGCGCGCCGTGGCCGCGTCGCGGGGCCACGGCGCGAGGCCTCAGATGGGCGTGACGAGGTCGTCGGCGGAGCGGCTGCGGCGCCGCGCCGGCGTGCGCTTGAAGAGCGAGGTGAGGTCCACGCCCGGCGCGTAGGCGCGCGGGGCGAGGGCCGCGTAGGTGCGGCCGAGCTCGCTCTTCGCGTGCGCCACCGCGGTGCTCACGAGGGCGAGCCCCCAGGCGAGCTCGACGTGCGGCAGGCGGGAGAGGGCGCGCTTCGAGATCGCCTCCTCCAGCATGGAGAACGCCGCCTGCACCTCGGCGAGGTCGAACCCCGCCTCGTACCGCTCGCGGGCGATGCGCGCCGCGTGGGCGAGGAGGTCGTCGAGGTCGCGCGCGCGGACGGCGCGGGCCACCTGGCGGTAGAGCGCCTCGACGCGGAGGCGCGTCGCCTCCGCGCCGTCGCGGTGGTAGTGCTGCAGCCGCTCGATCGTCGGCGCCACCTCGTCGAGGATGGCGGGCTCGTCGTCGCGCAGCAGGTCTTCGATCTTCAGGTCCATCGGTCCGTTCTCTCCGTTCGCTTCGGGGCGCGGGGCGCTCCCGAGCTGGCGGGAACCTAACGCCGATCCTCGCATGAGGGAAATGCATTCTTGCTATAATCACCATAACCAACAGCTATGGAGGCTTACGTGGACGTACACGCGCTGCGCACCTTCGTCGAGGTCGCCCGGCAGCAGGGTTTCACCCGCGCGAGCGAGACGCTGCACGTCACGCAGCCGGCGATCAGCAAGACCATCCGCGCCCTCGAGGAGGAGCTCGGCACGCCGCTCCTGCACCGGGAGCGGCGCAGCGTGAAGCTCACCGACGCGGGGCGCATCGTGCTCGAGCGGGCGCAGGGGGTGCTCGACTCGCTGCGCGTCATCGAGCAGGAGGTGGTGGAGCTCGCCGCCCTCCGCAGGGGGCAGCTCCGGATGGGGATGCCGCCCATCGTCGGCGTCACGTTCTTCCCGGCGCTCCTCGCCGAGTTCCACCAGGCGCACCCCGGCATCGCCCTCGAGCTGCGGGAGGCGGGCTCGCACGACGTGGAGGCGCGCGTCGCGAGCCGCGACCTCGACGTCGGCGCGGTGGTGCTCCCCACCGACGAGGCGACCTTCGAGACCATGCCCTTCGTGCACGACGAGCTGCGGGCGGTGCTCCACCGCAGCCACCCGCTCGCGGGGCGCCGCTCGCTCGTGCTGCGCGAGCTCGCCGGCGCGCCCTTCGTCCTCTACCGCCCCGAGTTCGCCCTCCACGGCCACATCCTCGACGCGTGCCGGCACGCCGGGTTCAAGCCCGCCATCGTGAGCGAGAGCTCGCACTGGGACTTCATCGTGGAGATGGTCGCCGCCAACATCGGCGTCGCGCTCTTGCCCCAGACCATCTGCAGCCGGCTCGACGAGCGGAAGGTGCGCGCGATCCCCCTCACCGACCCGGTCATCCCCTGGGACGTCGCCCTCATCTGGCGGCGCGACCGGCACCTGCCCCCGGCGACGCGCGCGTGGCTCGAGCTGTGCGAGGAGCGGCTCGTCGCGGGCGGGAAGGCGCTCCGCGGCCGCGGGCGCGCGGGGCGGCCGGGCCCCTCGCCGCGGCGGGCCTAGCGGCGGCGGCCGCCCGCCGCGCGGGCGCGCTCGACGGCGGCGAGCTTCGCGCGGATGCTCGCGCGGTCGGGCGCCGCGAGGCGCGCGCTGGCGAGGTGGATCGACGCCACCGGGAGGTCGCCGCGCTCGAGCGCGCTCGCGGCGAGGCGCTCGAGGAGGTCGGCGGCGCGCGAGAGGCGCTCGGCGGTGGCGGGATTGCCGGGGCGCAGCCGCCGGGCGGCGAGGAGCCGCTCCAGGGCGCCGCCCTCGCCCACGAGCCGTCCCTCGGCGAGGAGCCGGTCGGCGGCCGCGACGTGGCCCGCGACCACGGCCTCGGGAGACGGCGCGCCGAGCCGGCTCGCGGCGACCGTGCCGAGGATCGCCACCACCAGGGCGGCGGCGACGATCCCGATCGCCGCCCACCGCAGCCGCGCGCCGCGGCGGGTCAGCGCCGCCGCGATCTCTCCGGAGACGGTCGGATCGAGCGCCGGCGCGGCCACGCCCACGGCGACGTCGTCGAAGAGCTCCTCCTCGAGCGGCGCCTCGGGCCGGGGCAGCGCCGGCGGGAGCTTTGGCGTGGCCGAAGCGCTCGCGCCGCCGCCCGCCGGCGGGAGCGGGGCCGCCGCCGCGCGGTCGAGCTTGAGGAAGCGCACGCACATGCCCCGGCCCGCGTCGAGGTCCACGTGCGAGTCCACCACGCCGTCGCCCGAGAGCGTCTGCCCGTCCTTGAACTCCAGGCCGACGCGCACGCGGGCGCCGACGGGGCGGGGGACCTCCGCGGGGATGCGGATGCCGTTCGTCGCGACGTGATCCGCGAGGCGAGCCCAGAAGTCGCCCTCGTCCCGGCAAGGCACCTTCACCCGCAGCATGTGGTCCGCGCGTCGCATCGTTCGCCGACCCGCATTCGAGCGATGGGAAGGCCGCGTGTCAACGTCCCTGCGCCGTGGGCGCCGCGCGCACACCCGCCCACCTCTGCCCGCCGCGACGCGGCGCGCGAAGGCGAACGGCGCCGGGGAGGGCGGGCCGGCGGCGCGGGGACATCCACACGGAAGGAGCGGAGAAAATCCGCTTCGGGTCACGTTGCGTGATGGCCCCCGCCGTTCATGGTACAGACGAACGAACACGCCTCGTTCGAGTATGCCGTCGAGCCCGTCTCAGGCTGGACCCTCCGGAGCGAGCCGGGCAGCAGGACCCAAACCTTGCAGGGGGAGTGAATGATGACATCGAGTGCAGCCAGAACTCTCGCAGCCCTCGTCGGTGGCGCGGCGTTGGTGCTCACCGCGATGGGATCGTCCCAGGCGAGCGCCGGCGACGCCGCCACGGTCGAGATCGTGAACCTCTCCGGCGGCGACGTCAGCTTCGTCGCGCTCCTGCCGGACGGCGCCGCCCTGAAGGAGGACACGCCGAACGTCCTCGACGCCGTGCTCGCCGCGAAGGCCGGCACCCTCGCGTCGGTCCCGCCCGGCGCGTACCGGCTCGCGGGCGAGTCGTTCGAGTCCGGCCGCGTGGTCCTCGGCGCCGGCGACGTCGTGACGCTCACGCTGTCGCAGCCGCAGGGGAAGGCCATCCAGGTCGCGGCGAAGACGACCGCGCCCGGCGCGGTCCCCGCGTTCGCGAAGAAGATCGGGCAGCAGCTGCCGGCGAAGCAGTAGCCGAGGGGGTCACCACCGTGAGCAAGAACGACAAGAACCTGAGCCCGATCGCCCGCCGCGCCTTCTTCAAGAAGGCCGGGAGCGCGGCCATCATCGGAGTGGGCGTGATCGCCGGCGCGGCGCTGGTCGGCGGCACGCAGGGCTGCGTCGCGTACAGCGACAACTGCGGCTACTGCGACGGCTGCGGCCGCAACTACTACCACTGCGACGGGTCGTACTGTAACTACGGCGACTACACCGACGGCTGCTAGTCGTCACGCATGACGGGGGCGGGACGGCGCGCGCCGTCCCGCCACCTGAAGGAGCCCCGTGGAGGTGATCGTCAAGACGACGGGGCGGTGCAACGGGACGTGTGTCTACTGCGCGTCGAGTTGCCCGACCAGCGGGGAGGGGGGGCTACAGGTCGAAGAGCTGGAGCGCTTCTTCGCGTTCTTCGCGCCGTGGTTCGCCACGGAGCGGGCGCGCCACCTGCGCTTCATCTGGCACGGCGGCGAGCCGCTGCTGCTCGGCAAGGCGTTCTACCGCGAGGTGCTGCGCGCCCAGGCGGCCGTGTTCGGCCCGAACCGCCCGAAGGTGCGCAACACCATGCAGTCCAACCTGACGCTGCTCGACGACGCGTGGATCCCGGTGCTGCGGGAGCTGCTCGACGGCGAGACGATCGGGTCCTCGTTCGACATCGTCGACGGCGTCCGCGGGCTGCGCTCGGGCGAGCCGCTCGCGGCGAAGTGGCTGCCGGCGGTCGAGCGCCTCAAGGCGAACGGCATCCCGTGGGGCGTCGTGTACGTCGTCCACAAGCGGTCGCTCGGGCGCGCCGCCGACCTGTACTGGTTCTTCAAGAACCTCAACCCGCGGCGGCGCGTGCGCTACAACCCGCTCCTCGGGGAGGGGATGGGGCGCGACGACGATTGCAGGGATCTGCAGATCACGCCCGAGGAGTACGGCCAGTTCCTCGTCGAGCTCCTCGACGTCTGGGCGAACGACGGCTTCGTCGGCTCGCCCGCGCCGCTGGCCGAGTTCCGCGAGGCGTGGGGCGGTCGCGAGGAGGCGCTCTGCTGCGACTACCAGGGGCGCTGCCACACGACCCACCTCGGCGTGGACGCGGGCGGCGACGCCTTCAGCTGCGGCCGGGGGAGCGACCGGGGCATGCACCGCCTCGGCAACGTGTTCCGCGACGGGCTCGACGACGTGCTGACGCACGCGTACTGGGCGCAGACGGACGCCCGCTACGTGAAGCTCGAGGCCGGGCCGTGCGGCGCGTGCCGCTGGTGGCGACTGTGCCACGGCGGGTGTCCGCTCGACGCGACGCTCCAGGGCGGCGAGTTCGGCGCCCCGACCCACTTCTGCGCCGCCCGCAAGCTCATCTTCGCCCGCATGGAAGAGGTGCTGGGGCCCTCGCCCCTCGCCCAGCGCGCCGCGTGATCACGAAGGGACCCCGATCCATGCCCGCCGAAGCGCCCGTCGTCGTGACGTTCGAGGACTACCCCGGCCTGCCCGCGCGGAGCGAGCTCGGCGTCGAGTCCGCGTTCGAGGACGCACCCGCCCTGATGCACGGCGTCTCCCCCGCGCAGATCCGCCGGAAGGCGGTCGCGGAGGACGCGCTCGAGGAGCTCGTGGGCGTCGTGGACGCCGGCGCCGGCGACACGGTGGCGTTCGCGAGCAGCGCGCGGCCGAGGGACCTCCTCCCGAAGATCGCGCTCCTGCGCAGGACCGGCGCCCGCCTCGCGGTGGGGCCCGCCGGCGAGGGGACGACGGAGGTCGTCGTCGCGGCGCTCTCGCTGGGCGTCCCCGTGGAGCTGCGCGCGGACGGACGGTGGGAAGAGGCGACGCTCCTCGAGGTCGCCGACTACTTCCTCCACAGCCCCGCGCTCTCCACCGGCGTCACGCCGCTCGTGGGCCTGCTCGACTTCGCGGCGGGCGCCGAGAAGGCGACCCTGTGGGAGCTCGAGCGCGAGCGGCTCGGCCGGGACTTCTACGTGGACAAGGAGGGGAGGATTTCGCTGGCGCGGCGATGGGCGGCGCGCGGGACCTTCTTCGGCAAGCTGGGCGAGCCGCTCGAGACGCTCCGCGCCTCGCAGGCGTGGGCGTGGCTCGCGTCGATCGAGAGCCGGGTCTTCCTCGAGATGCGGCCGTGCTGCACCTGCCGCCACTTCCTGTTCTGCAAGGGCTTCTTCCTGGATCCCGCCACGGGCGCGCCGGAGTGCGCGCCCTGGCGCGCGTGCTTCGACCGGGTCGCCGACGCGGCCATCGCGCAGAGGCGGTCCGCCGCCGGAGCGGGAGCGTAGCGTGGCGAACATCGTCCTCACGACGAGCTGCAACCGGGCCTGCCCGTACTGCTTCGCGGGCCGCACCATGGCGCAGTTCGGCGACGAGCAGATGCAGTTCCTCGAGGTCGTCCGGATCGTCGACCTCATCGCCGCGGCCGGCCGGAACCACGTGAGCCTCCTCGGCGGCGAGCCGACGATGCACCGGCGCTTCCTCGAGATCCTCGACTACGTCCTCGAGCGGCGGATGGAGGTGACCGTCTTCACGAACGCGCTCGCGTCGAAGGCGGTCATCGACGGGCTCACCCGGCTGAAGCAGCTCACCCGCGTGAAGTTCGTGGTGAACGTCAACTCCCCCGAGATCGACGACCACATGCCGCGGCAGGAGGCCTTCCTGCGCGCCCTGCCCGGGCGCTGCGACATCAGCCACAACATCTGCCTGTACGATCGGCCCTTCGACTTCCTCGTCGCGATGATCGAGCGGACCGACATGAAGAACTGCCGCATCCGCGTGAGCCTCGCGCAGCCCATCGCCGAGAAGGAGAACGCCTTCATCGCCCCCGAGCACTACGCGGGGGTGGCGCGGCACCTCGTCGAGCTCGCCGAGGCGGTGATGCCGAGGGGCATCAAGGTGAACCTCGACTGCGGGTGGCCGCTCTGCATCTTCTCCGACGAGCAGCTCGGCCGGCTGCGGCGCGTGGGGACCGACCTCAAGTTCGTGTGCCAGACCGCCGTCGACTTCGCCCCCGGGGGCGTCGTCTGGACGTGCTACCCGCTCATGTCCGTCTCGCGGCGCACGTGGGACTGGGAGACGACGTTCGACGCCATCGCCGACGGGTTCCTGGAGCGGAACCGCGAGCTGCGCGCGAAGGGCGAGCGCGGCGGCGTCTTCGACGCGTGCCGGGGCTGCGTCTACCTCGACCAGGGCCACTGCGCGGGGGGGTGCCTCGCCCACCTCGTGAAGGACGCGCCGCGTGCCTGAGGCGCTTCACCCGCCGTGCGCCCCTCCGGCGCGCGCCGCGGGCGAGCTCGAGATCGTCGTCAAGACGACGAACCGCTGCAACGCCTCCTGCGCGTACTGCTCGGCCGCCGTCGACGCCGCGGGCCCGCGCGCCACGATCGACCTCGCGCTCGCGCGGCGCATCTGCGCCGAGGCGGCGGCGCTCGTCGAGCGGGGCGCCTGCCGCCGGGTCCACGTGCTCTGGCACGGCGGCGAGCCGCTCGTGCTCGGGAAGGGCTTCTTCCGGGCGCTGCTGCCCCACGCGCGCACCGACGTCCTCTCGCACCAGGTCCAGTCCAACCTGCTCGCCCTCGACGAGGAGTGGCTCGAGGTCCTGGAGCCGCTCGTCGGCAAGGACGGCCTCGGCACCTCGTGCGACCCCACCTCCGACGCGCGCCGCTTCGCCGGCGGCTCCTACCTGGACACCTGGCTCGAGAAGATGGCGCTCCTCGGCCGCCGGGGGTGGCAGGTCGGCTGCGTCTACGTCCTGCACCGGAACGGGCTCGCCGCCCCCGAGGACGTCTACTGGTTCTTCCGGAACCTCGGGTCGAACGGCTCGGTGTCGCTCGCGGTGAACCCGATCCTCCCGGTCGGCGCGGCGAGCGACGCCGCGAGCGCGCTGCTCCTCGCGCCGGGGGAGCTCGCGGCCTTCCTGCGCCGCCTCGCCCGCGTGTGGGCGGCGGACGGGTTCCGGCTCCGCGTGCGGCCGCTCGACGAGTGGCGGGCGTGGCTGCGCGGGGAGGCGCCCGCCCTCCCGTGCAACCTCGCGGGCGCCGCCGCGTGCCAGCGCGGCCGCTGCGGGATCACCCCCGCCGCGGAGGTCTTCGGCTGCGGGCGGGCGGCGGACGCGGGGGCGCCGAGCCTGGGCTCGCTGCAGCAGGCGCCGCTCGCCGCCGTCCTCGCCGCCCGCGAGGCCGGGCGCCCCCTCGCGCGCGAGGAGGCGCTGCGCCTCGGCGAGTGCGGCGCGTGCCGGGCGTGGCCGGTCTGCCACGGCGGCTGCCCGCACGAGCGCGTGTTCGGGACCGCGCCCGCGGGCGAGCGGACCGCGTTCTGCCGGGACGTGCGGGAGACGCTCGACGCGCTCGAGGCGCTCCGGGCGCCGCCGCCCCGCGGCGGGCGGAGCGGACGCGGCGGGGCGCGGCGGAGCGCCGCCCGGGGCGAGCGCCCCCGCCCGGTCGCGGTGCACGACGCCGCTGACCTCGAGGCGGCCTGCGCCGCGGCGGGGAGCGCCGGGCACGAGCTCGAGCTGCCCGCGCCGCTCGTCGAGGCGTACCGGCGCGCGTCCGCGCGCCTCCCTCGCCCCCCGCGCGTCGCCACGGTCCTCGCCGACGAGGTGTCCGAGGACACCGTGGCGGCCCTCTCCGGCCTGCCGCAGCTCGTGCGCCCCGCGCTCCGGGTGACGCGGCCGCAGGGGGCCGGCGCCGTGCCCGTCCTCGCGCGGCTCCTCGCGGCCGGGCACCGCGTGACGCTCGCCGACGTGTGCGGCTGGGACCCGGCCGCGCTCGAGGCGACCGCGTCGGCCGAGGCGGCCCACGACGGGGCCGGGACGCTCGACCCGTGGTCGGCCATGGCCGAGTTCGCCGAGGGCGGCAGCGCCGAGTGCATGCTGCCGCGCGTCCTCGGGCGCCCGCCGGCGGCCGACCTGCCGCGGGGCCGGTGCCTGCGGTGCGCCGCCTGGAAGTTCTGCAGGGGCGAGGTCGTCCGGGCCGGCCCGGACGATCCCGCCTGCGACGTGTTCGTGCGGGCCTACGCGACGCGCGCGGGGCTCGCCTCCCCGCCCGACCCACGCGCGCGCCCCGGAGCCACCCCTTGACCGCCGCCGGCGAGACCCCGATCTACCCGCTGCCCGACCTCTCCGGCCTGTCCGACGCGGAGCTCTTCGCCCTGAAGGAGGTCCGCGACGCGGCGCCGTTCCACGCCGCCCAGGGCGACCTCCCGCGCCTCGACGCGCTCGCCGCCGAGCTCGGCCCCGGCGACCTCTTCACGATCGCGCGCGTGACGCTGCTCCGCTCCTACCTCCTCGAGGCCAAGGGGCGGCAGGAGAAGGCGATCCGCGTCCTCTCCGACTACTTCGCGCGCTACGAGGCGTACCACCCGAAGCTGAACATGGTCGCGTACCTCCCGCTGGCGGTGCCGCTGCACGCGCGGCTCGGGGACCTGCTCCTCGACGTCGGGCGGCGCTCCACCGCCTCCGACGCCTACCTCCGCATCCTCCACCTCGGCATGCTCCGCAGGACCACGTCGTTCGTGATGATGGTCGCGGCGAGCCGCATCGTCCGGGGCGCGGCCCTCCGCTTCGCCGAGACCGGCGACGCGAAGCAGGTGCGCAGCGCCCAGTACGGCGTCGCGCTGTTCCGCTTCGCCATCGAGTGCGCGTACGACAGCACCGCGGTCGACTTCGAGGCGCACGCCGTGGGCCCCGACCGCCTCGAGCTGCCGAGGCCCCACTTCTTCCGCAACATCGCGACGGAGGCCGCGGTGCTGGCCGACGCCGTGGAGCAGCTCGACGCCCGCCTCGCCGAGCTCGAGCGCACGAGCCCGCAAGGCCCCTGACGCGCCGAGCGACCGCGCGCGGGGCGGACGGCGGGCGAGCGATCTCCTCGAAAACGAGCCCTCGCGCCGCGGGCGCGCTAGGATGATCCCCACTGCGAGGCGCCGGGGCCGAGGCACCCCCCCCGCGTGCAGCCCGCGATCGTGGCGCGCAGGAAGGAGCACCGTGGATCCGCTCTCCGCTTCCCGGCCGCCGTCGGCAGACGCCGACCGGCTCATGGCCGACGCCGTCGAGCGCATGCGCTCGACGTTCAAGATCAAGGCGTTCCGCCGCGGCCAGGAGCAGGTGATCCGCGCCGTGCTGGGCGGCCGCGACGTGCTCGCCGTGATGCCGACCGGCAGCGGCAAGTCGCTGTCGTACCAGCTCGCCTCGCAGGTCCTGCCGGGGGCGACGCTCGTCGTCTCCCCGCTGCTCGCCCTCATCCGCGACCAGACCGAGAAGCTGCGGGCGCTCGGCGTCCCCGTCGAGCGCATCGACTCCTCCCTCACCGCGAAGGAGCGCGAGGCGGCGCTCCGGCGCATCGCGGAGGGGCGGACGAAGCTCGCGTTCGTCACCCCGGAGAGCGCCGTCTCGGCCTCCTTCCGCAACGCGCTCGCCGGCGCGCCCGTGTCGCTCTTCGCCGTCGACGAGGCGCACTGCGTCTCCCAGTGGGGGCACGACTTCCGGCCCGCCTACCTCGGCCTGCGGGAGGTGGCGGAGGGGCTCGGTCGCCCCCGGCTGCTCGCGCTCACCGCCACCGCGACGCCGCGGGTGCGGGAGGACATCCTCGCGCAGCTCGGCATGCGCGAGCCCGAGCAGGTGGTGCTCTCGTTCGACCGCCCCAACCTGCACTTCCGGGTCGTCACCTGCGGCAGCGAGGAGGACAAGCTCAGGATCCTCTTCCGCAAGCTGCTGCGCCGGCTGCCGCGGCCCGGGGTGGTCTACTGCGCCACGGTCCGCGCGGTCGAGGACCTCGTCTTCCTCGCCGGGAAGCTCCGCATCCACTCCGAGTACTACCACGGCCGGCTGGGCAAGGCGGAGCGCGACGAGAAGCAGGCCGCCTTCATGAAGCCGGGGCGGCGCGTCGTGATGGTGGCGACGAACGCCTTCGGCCTGGGCGTGGACAAGCCCGACATCCGCTTCGTGCTCCACTTCCACGTGCCCGGCTCGCTCGAGGCGTACGTGCAGGAGGCGGGGCGCGCCGGGCGCGACGGCAAGGCCGCGCAGTGCGTGCTGCTCTGGTCGCCGGACGACGTCGCCATCCAGGAGTACTTCCAGGAGGGGAACTACCCCTCCGGCAAGCAGGTGCGCCAGGTGGCGGAGGCGCTCACGGCCTGGACCGACACGGCGCGCCCGGTCGGGCTGCGCGCGCTCGCCACCTCGAGCGCGGTGGGCGAGAAGCGGACGCGCGTCGTGCTCGACTACATGGAGGAGAACGGCTGGGCGAGCCAGGACGGCGACGGGAAGTGGGTCGCGGTCGGGGCCGTGCCGGACGAGCAGCTCGCCGTCGCGGGCCGCTGGTTCGAGCTGAAGCGGATCGAGGACCGCCGCCGGCTCGACGCGCTCGTGGCCTACGCCGAGTCGAAGGCCTGCCGCGTGCGCGCCATGCTCGACTACTTCGGCGAGCCCGGGCCCGAGCGCTGCGGCCGCTGCGACAACTGCGTCGCCGCCGCGAAGGCGGAGGCGGGGATCGCGCCGGAGGCCGAGGTCGAGGAGGGCGAGGAGGCCCCGCTCGAGGGCGGCGGACGCCGCCGGAAGCGCCGCCGCGGCGGGCGCCGCCGCGGGCGTGGCAAGGGGCAGGTTGCGGTCGCGCGTGCGGCCGGTGGAGCGCCGGCCCCGGCGCCGGCGGGCGAGGGGCAGGCTCCGGCCACCGGTGCCGAGGCGGGCCCGCAGGCCGGCGGCACGCCGCGCCCGGAGGGCGCCGCGCCGCTGCCCGGTGAGCCGGGCCGCCGGCGTCGCCGCCGGCGGGGAGGGCGGGGGCGCCGCGGCCGCGGTCATGGCGGCGGCGAGGGCGCTCCGCGGGGGGACGGTCCTCGGGAAGGCGCTCCGCGGGAGGCTGGTCCGCAAGAGGGCGCGCAGCGGCAGGGTGCGCCGCCGCAGGGCGGGGCGGATCGCCCGTCGGGCGCGCCAGGTGCGGCGGGGGGCGAGGCTCGCGCCGCGGGCGCCCCGTCGCCCGGTGGCCCGGGGGCGCCGGCGCAGGCCGCGACGCCCGGCGCGCCGGGGTCCGGCGGAGGGCGGCGGCGCCGCCGCCGCAGGCGCAGGGGTGGCGGGGGCGGAGGTGGCGGAGGCGGGCCCGCTGGCGCGCCGCCCGCGCCTTCCACGCCTTCCACGCCGCCGGGCGGCGGTGCCTGAGCCGGGGATCCGGTCGATCCTCCCCCTCACCCCGGCCCTCTCCCCCGCGATGCGGGGGAGAGGGGGTGATCACTCAGCGGCCGCGCCGCACTACGCGCCGCCGCTCCGCGACGATCGCGGCGAGGAGGGCGCGCGCCTCGCGGAGCGTCTCCGCGGTCTGGTCCCAGCCGAGGCAGGCGTCCGTGACGGAGCAGCCGTACCGCAGCCGGCCGGGCTCCGCCGGGATGGGCTGGCTGCCGGGCTCGAGGAAGCTCTCGATCATGAGGCCGACGATGGACGCGTTCCCGTGGCGGATCTGGTTCACGGCGTCGCGCACCACGAACGGCTGCAGGGCGGGGTTCTTCCAGGAGTTGCCGTGGGAGCAGTCGACGACGACGCGGCAGGGGAGGCCTGCCCGCGCGAGCGCCTGCTCCGCGAGGGAGACGGAGACGCTGTCGAAGTTCGGGCGCCCCCCGCCGCCGCGCAGCACCACGTGGCCGTAGGCGTTCCCGCGCGTGCGGATCACGGCGGAGCGCCCGCGGTCGTCGATGCCGAGGAACGCGTGCGGGCGCGAGGCGGCGAGGATGGCGTTCACCGCCGCGTCCACGCTCCCGTCCGTCCCGTTCTTGAAGCCGATGGGGGTGGACAGGCCGGAGGCGAGGTTGCGGTGGGTCTGCGACTCGGCGGTGCGCGCGCCGATGGCGTTCCAGGTCACGAGATCGCCGCGGTACTGCGGCGCGATGGGGTCGAGGGCCTCGGTGCCGACGGGCAGGCCCAGCTCGTTCACCTCGACGAGGAAGCGCCGCGCGCGCTCCAGCCCCTCCGCCACGCGGAAGGAGCCGTCGAGGCGGGGGTCGTTCGTGAACCCCTCCCAGCCCACGGACGTCCGCGGCTTCTCGAGGTAGACGCGCATGACGAGCAGGAGCGTGTCCGAGACCTCGTCGGCGAGGGCGCGGAGGCGGCGGGCGTAGTCGAGGCCGGCGGCCGTGTCGTGCACGGAGCAGGGGCCGACCACGACGAGCAGGCGCGGATCGCGCCCGTCGAGGATCGCCTCGACGTCGCGGCGCCCGCGGACCACGGTGGCCGCGGCCCCCTCGGAGACCGGGACGCGCTGCTTCAGCTCCTCCGGCGACGGCATCGCGTCGAGCGCGGCGATGTTGGCGCGCTCCGCCGCCGGCGCGGCCTCGCCGCCCAGGGCGAGCTCGGCGCGCACGAAGCCGGTGATGAGCTCGCGGTAGAGGCTCTCGACGAGCGCGGGCTCGATGCCGCGGCGCGCCGCGAGCGCCGTCACGTTCGAGAGCACCTGCGCCTCGCGCGCCGGGTCCTTCATGGCGGTCTTGAGCCGCGCCGCCTGCAGGGCGTAGCCGCGCCGCTCGGCGAGGAGGTCGACGATGTCGCGGTCGACCCGGTCGATGGAGGCGCGGACGTCGCCCAGGGTCGGGCTGGCGCGGAGGGCTGCGGGGGTGAGGGCTCGATCGTCGTGCACGGTTCGTCTCGGGGCTGGTGGGGGCGCCAAAGGGCGGAGGTCCGGAGCGAGGGGGTCCCCCCGTCCAGGCCCGAGCGAACTCGATGGTGCGGAGCGGTCTCTCGCTAAGCGCGGAAGCCCACCCAGCGCCCAGGCCGGGGCGGGGGGCCGATAAATCGATACGCGCTCACGAGCGAGACGACCACGGCCCGACCATACCGCCCGGCCCGCGGCGATGCAACCGCTCGCTCGCACGCGCCGCGCGGCCCCCGCCCCGCGCCCTCGGCCGGTGGGCAGGCTCCGGCGCGCCGGCCGCTACTCCCCGCGCATCGGGCAGCCGAAGGGCACCACCGCGACCTCGGCGTCCGGGTGGCGCGCGCGCAGCATCGCGGCGTACTCCTCGGCGCGCGCCCGGTTCCGCGTGCCGCAGGCGGGCGCCTCGACGCGCTCCTCGGGGGCGACCGCCGAGGACGTGCAGGCGGGCTCCCCGTCGACGGTGACGTGCCAGACCGACATGGCGCGGGGACGCTAGTCCCCGCCCCGGGCGGGGTCAAGCGGGGCTCCCCCGTGGAGGCGCGACGCGGACCGCTATACTCCGGGTGTCCAGCGATCGGCGGCTCCCATGAAGCGGTCGGACGTCACGGGACAGCGGCTCGTGGCAATCTTCCTGATGGGCTGCGTCCTCCTCAACTACCCGATCCTCTCGCTGTTCGCCCGGCCCGCGGAGGTGGGCGGGGTGCCGCTGCTCTTCGCCTGGGTCTTCGCCGCGTGGGCGGCGCTCGTCGGCCTCATGGCCTTCGTCATCGAGCGGCCGCGGGACTAGGGGCGCGCGCATGCTCCAGGGCTGGATCATCGTCCTCGTCTCGTTCGCCTACCTGGGCGTCCTGTTCGCGATCGCGACCTGGGGCGACCGGCGGGCCGAGGCGGGCCGCTCGATCATCGCGAACCCCTGGATCTACGGACTCTCCCTCGCGGTCTACTGCACCACCTGGACCTTCTACGGCAGCGTCGGCCGCGCGGCCTCGAGCGGCATCGGCTTCCTGCCCATCTACCTCGGCCCGACGCTCATGGTGGGGCTCTGGTGGTTCGTGCTGCGCAAGGTGGTCCGCATCTCGAAGACCTACCGGATCACGTCGATCGCCGACTTCGTGGCGTCCCGCTACGGCAAGAGCCAGCTGCTCGGCGGGCTCGTCACCGTCATCGCGGTCCTCGGCGTCATCCCGTACATCTCGCTGCAGCTGAAGGCCATCTCCGGCAGCTTCACCATCCTGCTCCACTACCCGCGCATGGTGATGCCGGCGCAGGCCCTCGCGGCGCCGTTCCTCCAGGACAAGGCGCTCTACATCGCCGTCGCGCTCGCCGCCTTCACCATCCTGTTCGGGACCCGCCACCTCGACGCGACCGAGCGGCACGAGGGGCTCGTCGCCGCCATCGCCTTCGAGTCGGTGGTGAAGCTCCTCGCGTTCCTCGCCGTCGGCGCCTTCGTGACGTGGGGCGTCTACGACGGGTT
This sequence comes from uncultured delta proteobacterium, assembly GCA_963737085.1. Classification (GTDB taxonomy): domain Bacteria; phylum Myxococcota; class Myxococcia; order Myxococcales; family Anaeromyxobacteraceae; genus Anaeromyxobacter. Next base: position 92,392 of record CAVTRR010000006.1, on the reverse strand, counting down.
CGGCGACGTCTTCCGGCTCGCGGCGGAGACGCCGCGGCTGCGCGCGCTCGCGACGGGGGAGGCGAGCGCGGGGGGCGGCTACGGCACCTGGGCCTTCCTCACGCTGCTCTCCATGCTCTCGGTCATGTTCCTGCCGCGGCAGTTCCAGATCTCGGTCGTGGAGAACGTGGACGAGAACCACCTGCGCCGGGCCATCTGGCTCTTCCCCCTCTACCTCATCCTCATCAACGTCTTCGTCCTGCCGGTGGCGCTCGGGGGCCTGCTCCTGTTCCCGGACGGCGGCGTGGACGCGGACACCTTCGTCCTCACCGTGCCGATGGCGCGGCGGCACGAGGCGCTCACGCTCTTCGCCTACCTGGGCGGCCTCTCCGCCGGGACGGGCATGGTGATCGTGGAGACGATCGCGCTCTCCACCATGGTCTGCAACGACCTCGTCATGCCGGCGCTGCTCCGCCAGCGCTGGCTGCGCCTCGACGCGCGGCGCGACCTCTCCGGCCTGCTCCTCTCCATCCGGCGCCTCGCCATCGTCGTGATCCTGATCTCCGCCTACGTCTACTTCCGCGCCGCGGGAGAGGCGTACGCGCTCGTCGCCATCGGGCTCATCTCGTTCGCGGCGGTGGCGCAGTTCGCCCCGGCCATCCTGGGCGGCATCTACTGGCGCCGCGCCACCCGCGCCGGCGCGGTGGCCGGGCTCGCCGCGGGCTTCGCGGTGTGGGCCTACACCCTCGCGCTCCCGTCCATCGCGAAGTCGGGGTGGCTCCCCTCCGCGTTCCTCGACGAGGGGCTGTTCGGGATCGCGCTCCTGCGCCCGCAGTCGCTCTTCGGGCTCACGGGGCTCGACGAGACCTCCCACGCCCTGTTCTGGAGCCTATTCGCGAACCTCGCGCTGTACGTCGGCGTGTCGCTGTCCACGCGCCCGGGGGTGGCGGAGCTGCGCCAGGCGGCGGCGTTCGTCGGCGTCTTCGACCGGACCGGCTCGCCCGAGCGGTCCCGGGGGTGGCTCGGGCGGGCCTCCGCCGCCGAGCTGCTGCCCGTGGTGGGCCGCTTCCTCGGCCCCGAGCGGGCGCGCGAGGCGTTCCTGGCCTGGGGGCGGCGGCGCGGCGCCGGCTCGATCGAGGAGCTGCCCCCGGGCGCCGATGTCGTGCAGTTCGCCGAGACCCAGCTCGCCGGCGCCATCGGCGGCGCCTCGGCGCGCGTCATCGTCGCCTCGGTGGTGGAGGAGGAGCCCCCCGCGCTCTCGGAGGTCATGGACATCCTCGACGAGGCGTCGCAGGTGCGCGCCTACAGCCGGCGGCTCGAGCACAAGTCGCGGGAGCTCGAGGCCGCCACCGGCGAGCTGCGCGCCGCGAACGCCCGGCTGCAGGAGCTCGACCGGCTGAAGGACGAGTTCATGTCCACGGTCACGCACGAGCTGCGCACGCCGCTCACCTCGATCCGGGCCGTGTCGGAGATCCTCCTCGACGCCCCGGGCATCGGCGCGGACGAGCGCCAGCGCTTCCTCGCCATCATCGTGAAGGAGACGGAGCGGCTCACCCGGCTCATCAACCAGACCCTCGACATGGCCCGCATCGAGTCGGGCAGCGCCGAGTGGCACACCACGGAGCTGGACGTGCGCGAGGTGGTCCGCGACGCCGTGGAGGCGACGAGCCAGCTCTTCCGGGAGAAGCGGGTGCAGCTCGCCGTGGAGTCGGGCGACGGCGTGCCGCGGGTGCGGTCGGACCGCGACCGGCTCATGCAGGTGCTCCTGAACCTCCTCTCCAACGCGGTGAAGTTCTGCCCGGCGGGGAAGGGGCGCGTGGAGGTCCGCGTCGGGGTCCAGCCGGGCGTCGTGCGCGTGGACGTGCGGGACAACGGCCCGGGCATCCCGCGCGAGGATCAGGAGGCGATCTTCGAGCGCTTCAAGCAGCTCGGCGGTACGCCGCAGGGGAGCGGGCTCGGGCTCGCCATCAGCAAGCGCATCGTCGAGCGCTTCGGCGGGCGGCTGTGGGTGGAGAGCGCCGCCGGCGAGGGCTCCACCTTCTCGTTCACGCTCCCGCTCGTGCCGCCCGCCGCGGCCGGCGAGGGCGAGCCGCGGCAGGCGGCCACGGCCGGCTAGGAGGCGCGCGATGGCTCACCGCATCCTCATCGTGGACGACGAGCCGAACATCGTCGTGCCGCTCGAGTTCCTCATGAAGCGCGAGGGCTACGAGGTGGCGGTCGCGGGCGACGGGCAGGCCGCCCTCGACGCCCTCGCCGAGCGCGCGGCGGACCTCGTCATCCTCGACGTGATGCTGCCGAAGCTGAGCGGCTTCGAGGTGTGCCGCCGCCTCCGGGCGGATCCCCGCTGGGCGGGGCTGAAGGTGCTCATGCTCACGGCGAAGGGGCGGGACCAGGAGATGGAGAAGGGGCTCGGGCTCGGCGCCGACGCGTACGTCACGAAGCCCTTCTCCACCCGCGAGCTCGTGGCGCGCGTCCGCGCGCTGCTCGGCGGGGCGCGATGAGCGCCTCCCCCGGGGCGGGCCCGGCGGGCGCGGCGGGGGCCGCGCGGCCCGACGCCGGCGAGCCGCGGCGCGGCCTGCTCACGATGTACAGCCCGGTCGCGGCCATCGCCCGCAGGGACACGCTGACGGTGCCGCTCGAGGCGACGATCCGCGAGACGCTGCGCCGCATCGACGCGACGCGCGCCGACTTCGTGGCGGTGATGGACGCGGGCGGGCGCGTGCCGCTCGGCGTCTTCACCCTCGAGGACCTCGTCCGGCGGGTGGCCCTGCCGGGCGCGGACCTGGAGCAGCCCATCGCGACGGTCATGACGAGCGGGCTCATCACCGTCGCGCCGCAGGCGACCGCGCACCAGGCGGTCCTCACCATGGCGCGCCACGGCGTGCGCCACCTCGTGGTCGTCGACGCCGGGGGGGCGCTCGCGGGCGTCGTGTCGCTCGAGCAGGTCCTCGGGCTGCAGTGGGTGGGGATGGCCGAGGTGGGCGAGCGGATCCGCGCCGCCCGCGAGGTCGAGGGGCTGAAGGTCGCGGCCCGGGGGATCCGCCGCTTCGCCGAGTCGCTCCTCGCCCGCGGGATCCACGCGGAGACGCTCACCCAGCTCGTCTCGGCGCTGAACGATCTCCTCACCGTGCGCGTCATCGAGGTCACCGCGGACCGGTTCGACCTCCCGCCCGTCCCGTTCTGCTGGATGGCCCTCGGCTCGGAGGGCCGCCTCGAGCAGACGTTCAGCACCGACCAGGACAACGGCCTCGTGTTCGAGGCGGACGACGCCGACGCCGCGCAGGTCCGGGAGGGGCTCCTCCCGTTCGCCCGCGCCGTGAACGAGGCGCTCGCCGCCTGCGGGTTCCCGCTGTGCAAGGGGGCCGTGATGGCCTCGAACCCGCAGTGGTGCCTGACGCTCGACGAGTGGCAGCGCGCGTTCTCGCGCTGGCTCGACCGGCCGGACCCCGAGGCGCTCCTCAACGCGTCCATCTTCTTCGACCTGCGCCCGATCTACGGGCGGACCGCGCTCGTCGAGCGGCTCGCCGCGTGGCTCCTCCCCGCGGCGGCCGCGCGCCCGCTCTTCCTCGCGGCGATGGCCCAGAACGCCCTGCGCCACCGGCCGCCGCTCGGGCGCATCCGCGACTTCGTCTTCGACGGCTCGAGGGAGTTCCCGCACACCCTCGACCTCAAGGCGTTCGGCTCGCGCCTCTTCGTGGACGCGGCGCGGGTGCTGGCGCTGGGGCGCGCCGTCCCGCACACGAACACGGCGGAGCGCCTGCGCGCCGCCGCCGACGCCGGCGCGATCGACCACGACGGGGTCGCGGCGATCGTGGACGGCCTCCACTTCGTCCACCTGCTGCGGCTGCGCCGCCAGGCCGGACGCGCGGAGGAGGAGGGGGCGAACCGGGTGGATCCGCGGAGCCTCAACGACCTCGACCGGACGATCCTGAAGGAGGCGCTCCGCCAGGCGAGGCGCCTCCAGGCGCGGCTCGCCCTGGACTACCGCGTCGAGGCGTGGGGGTGAGGACGCCGGCGCGGAGGGCCGCGGCGAGGCCGCGACCCCCCGGTGCCGGCGCGCCGCTCAGGCGGCGCGATCCAGCTCGGCCGCCTCGGCCTTCAGCGCCTCGAGGCGGCTCGGCCTGAAGACCGCGAAGAACGCGGCGAGCGCGGCGACCGTCGCGGCGAGGCCGATCGCGGTCGCGGCGGGAACCGGCAGCCCGAAGCCGATCTTGGCGTTCGCGATGTACGCGAAGCTCACGGTCGTCATGAAGGCGGCGGGGATCGTGGCGATCCAGTGCACCTTCCCGCGCCGGACCATGTAGGCCGCGGCGGCCCAGAGCACGAGCATGGCGAGGGTCTGGTTGGCCCAGCCGAAGTAGCGCCAGAGCACGTCGAAGTTCGTGCGGGAGACGAGGAAGCCGGCCACGAACAGCGGCACGGCGATGTACAGGCGGGGCAGCGCGAGCTTCTGCGGGTACTTGAGGAAGTCGGCGATGATGAGGCGCGCGGCGCGGAAGGCGGTGTCGCCCGAGGTGATCGGCAGCACCACGACGCCGATGATGGCGAGCGCGCCGCCGAACGTTCCGAGCAGGGCGACCGAGACCTCGTTCACCACGGTGGCGGGGCCTCCCCTGGCCAGGACGGCGTTGAGCGCCTCGGGGCTCTGGTAGAAGGACATGCCGAGCGTCGCCCAGATGAGCGCGATGACGCCCTCGCCCACCATGGCGCCGTAGAACACCGGCCGGCCGTAGCGCTCGTCGCCGATGCAGCGCGCCATCAGCGGCGACTGGGTCGAGTGGAAGCCGCTGATGGCGCCGCAGGCGATGGTGATGAACATGAGCGGCCACATCGGCAGGCCCGTGGGGTGCAGGTTCGCGAGCGTGACGCGCGGGAAGACGTCGTAGCCCTTCGCGAAGAGCGCGGCGGTGAGGCCCACCGCCATGAAGAGCAGCACCGCGCCGAACGCCGGGTAGAGGCGGCCGATGATCTTGTCGATCGGCATCACGGTCGCGAGGAAGTAGTAGGCGAAGATGATGGCGACCCACCAGGGCGTCGCGAGGCCGGAGAGGTTCGTGAGGAGCTTCGCCGGCCCGAGCACGAACACCACGCCGACGAGCAGCAGCACCAGGATCGAGAAGCCGCGCATGAACTGCTTCAGGCCGGCGCCGAGCTCGCGCCCCACCACCTCGGGGACGCTCATGCCCGCGTTGCGCACGGAGAGCATGCCCGAGAAGTAGTCGTGCACCGCGCCGGCGAAGAGCGTCCCGAGCACGATCCAGAGCAGCGCGGCGGGGCCGTACAGCGCGCCGAGGATCGGGCCGAAGATGGGGCCGAGGCCGGCGATGTTGAGGAGCTGGATGAGGAAGAGCTTCCAGGGCTTCATCACGACGTAGTCGACGCCGTCCGCCATCGCGACCGCCGGCGTCGGCCGGTTCGGCTCGATCACGAAGAGCTTCTCCACGATCCGCGCGTAGACGGCGTAGCCGACGACGAGCGCCGCGACGCATCCGAAGAACAGCAGCATCCGAGACCTCCCGAGCTGAGAAGAGGGGCGGCGAGCCCCTGCGCGGCCGGCGGCCGGGCGTCGAGAAGTCTCGTACTCCCCTTCCGGGGGAGCAAGGACACGAACCGAGGCACGACGCCGCACGTCCGGCGCGCAGGCGAGAAAGAAGCGGGGCGGCGATCCCGGAGGATCGCCGCCCCGCCCCGCGACGCCGGCCTGCGCCGGTCAGTGCACGTACGGTACGGCGGCGGGCTGCACCACGCCCGCGTTCGCGTCCTGCTCCGCCTGCTGCCGGGCGGCGTCCGCCCCCACCCAGCCGTGCGCGTCGGTCACCGGGTCGGTGAGCCAGAACCTCGCCCAGCTCGCGCCGTGGCAGTTGGCGCAGGCCGACTGGATCGGCGTCACCCGCGCGATCGTGTGCGGGGTGGCGTGCTTCCAGGTCGGCAGGGAGGTGAGGCCCGGGATGAGCCCCGCCTGCTCGTTCGCGCCGGTGTAGCGGAAGACGTCCGCGTCCACCGGGGCGTGCCGCAGCACCGAGTACTCCTTCTGCCCCGCCTCGCCGAAGCGCGGGTTCCTGCCGACGCGGAACTCCATGAGCGCGTCGCCCGCCGGCAGCGTCGCCGCGGTCCCCTGGCGCGCCGCGCGCGTCGGGTCGTCCTCGTTGATCTTGTAGAACGCGTTCGACGAGGCGTCGAGGTCCGTGTGGCAGCCGAAGCAGCTCTTGTACGGCTGCGCGTGGCAGACCTGGCAGTCCATCGCGTCGAGGTGCGCGGTCGTGTGCAGCCCCACGCTCGCGGACGGCGTGTGGCAGGTCGTGCACGCGGGCGTGCCGGTGATCCCGTACCGGTCGACGGAGCCGCTCACCCCGTCGCCGTGCATCTCGCCGGCGGCGTGGCAGGAGGCGCAGTCCAGGCCCAGCCCCTTGTGCACGTCGGGCTGGAGCGTGGCGGTCTGCAGCGGGCTGTCCGCCGGCAGCGCGGCGCGGTTCCGGACGAGGAGCGCCTGGTTCTGCGCGTAGTACTCGTCCTTCACGCGGCTGCCGTGGCACGCCGTGCAGTTGTTGGCCATGTCAGGCCTCCGCTGGACGCGGTGGCCCTTCAGGAGACCGCCGCCGGCGGTGTTCGGGACGGACAGGTGACAGTGACCGCAGGCCGCCTCGCCGTCCGCGTTGGCGACGTGGCACTTCGTGCACTGCTCCTCGTACCGGTCGAGCGAGGTGGACCCCGCGGCGAAGCTCATGCCGCGGTCGGCGAGCACCGCCGGGTAGCCCCCCACCGTCGTGTGCAGCGACCCCGCCGCGAGCGTCGCGACGGCGGCGTGGCACCCCGCGCAGCTCGCGGCGCCGGGGATGGGCTGCATGCCCGCGTGAGCCGCGGCGCGATCAGCCGTGCCGTCGACGCCGCCGTGGCAGTCCGTGCACCCGCTCACGTCGTGGTTCGGATCCGTGGCGAACTTCGCGTTGTCGATCCCAGCGCGATAGACGAAGCTCTTGTCCAGAGGCCGACCGGCCTCGACGGAGCCACCTCAACCTTCGCCTTCGGACGCGACCGGCGGGGCGCCGGCCGGCGGGAACACGGCCAGCTCCCAGAACTGCGCCAGGTGGCTCTTGTGGCACTCGCCGCAGCCCGCGCGGGGCGGGACCCACGCGACGAGGGAGCCGGGCGCGTCCGTCCAGTCGTGCTGCGGGAAGTCGTAGGCGCGCGTGGCGTCGAACCTCTGCAGCGAGGTGCCGAGCACCGCGACGTCGTTCGTCCAGCCGTTCAGGCCGTACAGCAGGTTGCGCGCCGGGTAGCCCATGATGCCGAGCGCCATCGTCGCCTGGGCGCCCGTGTGACCGGTGTAGCAGTAGACGAACAGCTTCCGGCCCGGGTCGGCGAGCTTCGTCTGCGTCGCGAGCTTCGCGACCTGCTGCCACGGGACGTTGGCGGCGCCCGCGACGTGACCGCGGGTGTTGTAGTCCGCCGCGCTGCGGACGGAGAGCACCTGGGGCTCCTGGGCCGTGCCTTTCAGCGCCTCGTAGGCGACGAACGTCGTCCAGAACGCCTCGCGGTGCGGCACGCCCGCCGCCGCGGCCTCCTGCTCGAGCGTCTGGAGGTACGAGGCCGCCCGGACCAGGATCTTCTTCGCGGCGTCGTCCACCGCCGGCGCGAAGGCGCCGATGGAGGGGTAGCCGTAGGTCGGGCTCGTCGGAGCCGAGGCGCTCGTCACGGTCGCGCCGTTCTCGAGGCGGCGCACGCCGGCGTCGTCGTCGAAGCGGGTGGGCGACAGCTCCTGGTCGTAGCTCCAGGTCGTCATGCCGCCCATGAGCCCGAGCGCGAAGCCGGGGATGGACGTGCCGTTGTAGCGGACCGCGTTGACGAGCAGGGTCGCCATGTTGCCGTCGTTGCCGTTGTACGAGGCGATGGCGAGCTCGGTCGCGGGCAGGGCCGCGGGGTTCGCGAGGAGGGTCGAGGGGAGCTGCGCCAGCGGGACGTTGATCGCGCCGGGGATGTGCCCCTTCGCGAAGTCCTCGGCGTCGCGCACGTCGACCACGGCGATCGCGGCGGGGACCGGCGGCGTCGCCGCGAGCCACCACGTCGAGGAGGCCTCGTCGGGCAGGTGGTTGGCGTTGGACGCCTGCAGCGACTTGTACGTCGCGCCGGCGTAGGTGACGAACGCGTTCAGGGCGTACGTCGAGGTGGCGAGCCACCTCCCCGGCGGCGGGTTCATGAGCCGCGTCGCGAGCGCCTCGGTCGTGATGGTGTTCTTGCCGATCGCGAGCACCGCGTCGAGGCGCGCGGCGATGGCGGTGAGCTCGGCGTTCGGCGTCGCGTCCGGGGTGGCCGCGATCTCGCCGCCGGCGTACGGGTACGTCGCGGTCACGACCACCTCGTCGTAGACCGTGGACCAGCCGTCCTGCGCGGTGAGCCGGACGACGTAGACGCCCTCGACGTCCGTCTGGAGCGAGGTCGAGAGCGGCGCGTCCGCGGCGAGCGTCGCGGCGCTGCCCTCGGGGGCGACGAGGCTCCACGCGTGGGTGACCGTGTGGCCGTCGGCGTCGGCCACGGTCCCCTCGAGGGGGACCGCCTGGCCGGCGGGGGCCGAGACGTCGGCGCCGGCGTTCGCGGTCGGGTCGGTGTTGGTCGCGGTGACGGTCACGCGATCCGAGGCCGTCCGGCTGCCGTCGCTGACGACGAGCTCGAGCACGTAGGCGCCGAGCACGTCGGGCGTGAAGGTGGGGGAGACGGTCGCCGCGCCGGACAGGGGCGCGGTGGAGCCGTCGGGGCGGGACGCGAACGTCCAGGCCCAGGCGAGGGCGGTGCCGTCGGGATCCGAGCTGGCCGAGCCGTCGAGCGTCACCGCGAACCCTACCGGCGCCGGCCGGTCGGCGCCGGCGTTGGCCGCCGGCGACCTGTTGCCGTCGCTGTCGTCCGAGCAGCCCGCGACCGCGAGCAGCACCAGACCGAGCGCGGCGGCACTTCCGCTGCGCCCTCTCGAGAGGTGCATACGATCTCCCTCCATCCCCGCCCCGGGGGGCGGAATTCCGTGATGCGGGTTCGCGCGCCGGATGGCGCCGCGTTCGAACGCCGGGCCTGCGTCCGCAGGCCTCACCGAGCGTCAGGACATGGCGCGGACGCTAGCATCCACTCACCGTGTTAACGCAAGCGGAACGCGCCGCGCGCGGGCAACCGCGCGATCTGCGTCGTCAATCCGGGCGAGGGGCGCTTTCGCGGTGTTAAGGGCCGAAAAGCCTGCGCGGCGGCGCGGCGAGGCGGGCGGGTGCGCGCTGGCCTTCGCCCGCTCGACGAGGCCGGCGCGGGCCGCCCGCGACATCGTGCCGCGATTCCGGCTCGGCGCGGGGCCCGCGGCGACGGCGGGACTGGCGCACGTGCGGCGGCGTGCCGCGCGGGGTCGCGCGCGCACCGCGAGCGCGGCGCACCGTTTTCGTCCCGGGTGACGGCGCCGGCGCCCGGGGACCCCGGGCCCGCGGCGCTAGGGCTTCTTCGCCTCGATCTCGAGGGCGATGGGGTTGCTGTCCTTGAAGTCGAAGACCGCGCGGACCTCGTCGCCCTCGCGCAGCTCGGACAGCTTCGCCGACCGCCCCCCGAGCACGATGCGGGTCTCGTTCGCGACGCCGAGCCGGACCGCGGGCGCGTCCTGCCTGCGGATGGTGACGCCCTCGCCGAGCCCGAACACGCCGCCGCCCACGGACTCGACCGTGCCCTTCATCTCGTACGCGTGCGCGGTCCGGACGGGCGCGTCGCGCCTCACCTCCGCCGAGCGGGGCTGCTGCGCCCTGCTCCCCATGCACGACACGAGCGCCGCCGCGCCGAGCGCCAGCAAGGTTGCCTTCCGCATGGTCCACCCTCCCACGACGAAATCTGGCGCCTCCGCGGACGGGTGGCCACGGGCGAGCTTCACGGGCGAGCGGGCGGGGTCTCGCCCGGGAGCGGGAGCCTCGGCGCGACGGGCACCCATCGTGGCTCTCCGCGGGCGCGCATCGATCGGCTACACACGCGGGCACCCTTTCACCCGGAGAGATCCATGCGCACGCTCCTCGCCCTCGCCCTGCTGGCGCTCGCCGCCCCGGCCTCCGCCGCCGGCAAGTTCACGCTGACGAGCGCCGACGTGAAGCCCGGCGGCCAGCTCGGCGACAAGCAGGTGTACGCCGGCTTCGGCTGCTCCGGCGAGAACGTCTCGCCCGAGCTGTCGTGGCAGAACGCGCCCGCGGGGGCGAAGAGCTTCGTCGTCACGGTGTACGACCCCGACGCGCCGACCGGCTCGGGCTGGTGGCACTGGGTGGTCTACGACATCCCCGCCGACGCGAAGGGGCTGCCCGCCGGCGCCGGGAGCGGCAAGGGCGAGCTGCCGCAGGGCGCCCAGCAGGCGCGGGCCGACTTCGGCGCGCCGGGCTTCGGCGGCGCGTGCCCGCCGCCGGGCGACAAGCCGCACCGCTACGTCTTCACGGTGTACGCGCTCAAGGTGGAGAAGCTCGACGTGCCGGCGGACGCGTCGCCGGCGATGATCGGGTTCATGACGAAGGCGAACGCCCTCGGCAGCGCGACCTTCACCGCCCGCTACGGCCGGAAGAAGTGAGCGGCGCCGGGGCCGAGAGACCGTGAAACAACCCCTCGCTCCGGTCGCCGCAGCGGCCGATCCGCGTCGCGCCGCCTCGCTGCTCCTCCCTTGCATACCGGCAACTGTTCTGCCGGGAACGGTCGTGTTCGCCAGGCGGGCGGCCCCGAGGCTGGCTCGAGACGAGGGGCGGCCCGGACCGCCACCGAGGACCGGAACCGTCGCCGCGCGATCGGCTTCCAAGAAACCCGAAGGCGAGACGGTGCATCGCGGCGGGACGCGAGGGTCCGGCGGCGCACGCCGCGGCCCCGCTCACGGGGGCGGCGGCCGAGGATCCCTTCTCGACGTCTCAGGGCGCAGTTCGGCTCGCTGGCGGCACCCTGTGCGGCGACCAGGGCCATTCACTCGTAGCGAAGCAGCAGTTTCTCGTCGTGCCCAGGAGCAACCCATTTGCCCGTCGAGAGACCGGTTGACATGGTTCTCCTGCATCTCGCCTCCCACGGCGCGACCGGCACGAGAACACGCGCCTCAGAGCGCTCGCGGGCCACCCGGCGGCGCCCGCGCCGCGCGGGAGGGGTCGCGGCACCCCTGCGCCTTCCTCGCGCCTCGCGCCCTCCTCGTGCGCTCGGCGAGGGCCGAAATCGGCATGAGACACTCCGTGCATGTCCACCGCACGCGAGCTCACGAACCACCTCGTCCGCCTCCTCCGCGAGGAGCAGGGCGCCATGGCCGACTTTCTTCTCGCGCTCGCCGACCTGGATCGGCAGAAGCTCTGGCGCGAGCTGGGCCACACCTCGCTGTTTTACTACCTCCACCGCGAGCTCAAGCTCTCGAAGGGCGCCGCCCAGAACCGGAAGACCGCGGCCGAGCTCATCCAGGCGTTCCCCGAGGTCGAGGCGGCGCTGCGCGCGGGCGAGCTGTGCCTGTCCACCGTGAACGAGCTCGCGAGGGTGCTCACCCCCGAGAACCGCGCGCAGGTGCTGCCCCGGTTCTTCGGGCTCTCGCGCCGCGAGGCCGAGGCGGTCGCCGCGTCGCTCCGGCCGACCGAGGTGGTGCCCACCCGCGACGTCATCACCGCGATCCGTCCAGCAGCCCCGGTGCTCCGAGCGGCCACGGCCCAGGCCGCGCTCTCGGCAGCCTCGCCCGAGTCGCCGGCACTTCGAGTTCACCCGGATGAACCGGTCGTAGTTCACCTGGATGAACCGACTTCGCCCGCCGCGATCGCTGCCCCCATGCCGCCTCCGCCGGTTCCGCCGCCGCCCCGCGAGTCGGTGGAGCTGCTCGACGCCGAGCTCGCCCGCATGCACGTCACCGTCTCCCGCCGCTTCCTCGAGAAGCTCGAGGCCGCGACGGACGCGCTCGGGCATGCCTGTCCGGGTGGCAGCGCGGCGGAGATCCTCGAGCGCGGCCTCGACCTCGTCCTCGCCCAGCACGCGAAGCGCCAGGGGCTCGTCGAGAAGCCTCGGAAGGGCCACCGGGCAACCCGCACCGACACCATCCCTGCCGAGGTGAAGCGGGAGGTGTGGCGCCGCGCCGGTGGGCAGTGCGAGTGGCGGTTCGAGTCCGGCGAGCGCTGCGGCTGCCGCCGGCGCCTGGAGTACGATCACATCAAGCCCCTCGCGCTGGGCGGGGCGTCCACGATCGACAACGTCCGGCTCGCCTGCCGTCCCCACAATCTTCTCTCGGCCCGGCAGGTTTTCGGAAACGCGGTGATGGACCGCTACGCGCGCCGGCCCTCGACGCCGGAGCGGAACCTGCCGTTCCGCGCCACACGCCCCGCCCCAGCGGGCGGTGGTCTCACGCCGCGGTCAGCGGCGGCCCCCGCTGGCTCATCCGCGTGATCCCTTCACTCTCGTTGCGACGGAACGGCACCCAGCGCGCCCTGGAGCTGCGGGGTGCGCGCCGTGCCGCGCCTCCCGTGCCGGCTTCTTGCGAGCCGATCGAGCGGCACCGGTTGTGACATTCGGCGTCGATCCGCTCCTGGCACTCGTCGTGAGCCAACCTCGGCGACGCGCACGGGCGGAAACGGACCCGCCGCAACGCGGCCGCCGTACTCGTGACGAATCATCAGACTCTACGGGATGCCTGGTCGTCGCGCCTCGCTAGCTCCCGAACACCTCGCGCAGGAGCTTCACGGCCGCGTCCCAGGACCGCCGGTCCGCGTCGGCGTCGTAGGCGAGCGCGTCCATCCCGAACTTCCCCGCGTCGGGGTTCGTGAAGGCGTGCTTCGCGCCGGGGTAGACGATCACCTCGGCCTTCGCGCCGGCGGCGCGCATCTCCTCCTCGAACGCGCGCACCTGCTCCGGCGGCACCATCGGATCCGCCCCACCGACCTGGGCCAGGATCCGGGGCCTCACCTTGCCGGGCGCGGCCGGGGCGCCCTTCGGCGCGAGCCCGGCGTGGAACACGGCGACAGCGTCGAGGTCCGCCCCGGCCCGCGCCATCCCGAGCGCGACCGACCCGCCGAAGCAGTAGCCGAACGCGGCGACCTTCTCGCGGTCCACCTGCGGCTGGGCGACGAGCAGCGCCCGCGCGGCGTCGAAGCGCGCGGCGAGCGTCGCGGCGTCCTTCGTCGCCTCCGCCGCGAACGCCTGCGCGTCCTTCGGGTGGGTGGTGACCTTGCCCTTGCCGTACATGTCGAGGGCGAGCGCGACGTAGCCGGCCTTCGCGAGGCGCACGGCCTGGTTGCGCGCGTGGGCGTTGTGCCCCCACCACTCGTGCAGGACGAGGACGCCCGGGCGCTTCCCCTTCGCCGCGTCGTCCCAGGCGAGGAAGCCCTGCAGCGGCGTGTCGCCCTGGCGGTACTCGATCTCCTTCGTCCTCACCTCTGCGGCCGCGCCGCCCGCGAGCGCGCAGAGCGCGGCGGCGGCGGCGAGCTTCGTGCGGGTCATCGGGGCCTCCGAGCCGGTGCTCCTGCCGCGGCGCGGCGGGCGGCGCACGGCTCTCTCGGGACCGCCGCGGGTTCGCGGAGACGCGGGCGGCGTGGCACGATGGCCACACCGCCCGGGGTCCACCCGCGGGACCCCGCGGGACGGGCCGGGCGGCCGCCGGGGCGCCCGGCAGCGCTCTTGCACAGGACCCTCGCCGTGCTCCCCGCCTCCTTCCTCCGCGCCGCGAAGCGCGCCCTGCGCCGCCTGAAGCGCGCGGTGGGCTGGTCGCGCCGGCCGCGGCTGCGGCGGGCGGCGTGGGGCGCCCTCATCGTCGCCGTCCTCGCCGCCGCGAACGCGGCGGTGCAGGTCGCCCGCAAGCCGACGGAGCTCCTGGGCGTCGTCGCGCCGACGCGCGCCCGGACGCCGGAGGAGACCTGGGCGGCGTACCGCCCGCTCTTCGAGGCGCACGCGACGGCGGCCATCGACGCGCCGCTCCTCGCCGCCCTCGCCCAGGTCGAGAGCGCGGGCGACCCCCTCGCCCGGACCTACTGGCGCTGGCAGTGGAGCCTCGACCCGCGCGAGGTGTACGCGCCGGCCTCGAGCGCGGTGGGGCTCCTGCAGATCACCGACGGCACCTTCGAGCAGGCGCGGCGGCTCTGCATCGACGGCCACGCCGTGGTGCGGCCGGGCAGGGACGGCGACCGGCGCGCCTGCGGCCTCCTCGGCGCCTACTTCCGCACCGTGCCGAGCCACGCCATCGAGCTCACCTCGGCGTGGCTCGACGACTCCGTGGCGGACGCCCTCGCGCGCGCCCGGCGGCCGCGCGCGCCGGCCGAGGCGCGGCGGCGGCTCGCCGCGGTGATCCACCTGTGCGGCCGGGAGCGCGGCGTCGCGTACGCGCGGCGCGGCTTCTGGGCGATGCCCGGCGAGCGCTGCGGCGACCACGACCTCGCGCGCTACGTCGCCCGCGTCGCGGAGCTGCGGGCGGCCTTCGCGCGGATGGGGCCGCCGGCGTCGCGCTGACCGGCGCTCACCAGGCGGCGCGCAGCCGCGCCGCGTACGCCTCGGGCGCCTCGGTGTGCACCTCGTCCCCGGCGAACATGGGCGCGAACCAGGTGTCGTAGTTCACGAACTGGGCCCGGAACGCCGGGCGCGAGCAGATCTTCACGTGGAGCGCCCAGCTCCCGTCGGCGCCGGCGTCGGGGCTCGACTGGAAGGCGAAGGTGAACGGGTGGGCGCCGCTCGCCTCGTAGAAGGAGAGGATCCTCGCGAGCCCCTCGGCGAACGCGGCGGCGCCCGCGTCGGACAGGTCGGCGAGGCTCGCCGTCCCCGGGAGGACGCCCCAGAGCTCCTTCTGGTGCAGCGGGGCGAAGGCGGCGAGCCACTCGACGTCGCCCGTCCGGCCCACGTGGCGCGGGCCGCCACGCTCCTCGGCGAGCAGGGTCTCGAAGAAGCCCTGCCCGGTGCGCGCCCGGAACTCCGCCGCGAGCCGCCGCGCGCGCGCCACGCCGGAGTAGGGGACGCTCCGCACGTGGGTCTGCAGATGGGGGTGCGGCACGCTCGAGCCGCCCGGCCCGAGGAAGTTCATGCCCGCGACGTGGTGGACGAGCGACCGGTCGTGCGCGCGGGCGCGCCGGACCAGCTCCGCCGCCGCCCGGAAGGCGTCGCCGAGCGCCTCCGCCTGGATCTGGGAGGGGAAGACGACGTGCCGGCTCGGGTCCACGATGACGACGGAGTCGAAGGCGCACTTCGCGAAGAGGTTCGGGATGGCGACGGCGCGGCCGACGCGGAGCTGGCCGCCGGGGACGACCTCCGGCAGGAAGCGCGTGCCCTTCTCGCCCGCGTTGCAGAACGGGCAGGTCGCCTTGGAGCGCGCCTCGAGGTCCCGCAGCAGCTCCACGTCCGCCGCCCCGAGGAACGCCTTCGCCTTCTCGCCGAGCGCCGCGTTGATCGACGCGACCGTCCCGGTGAGCGGGTCCGTGCGGTGCTCGATCACCTGCTCCCAGCGGTTGCCCGAGGGATCGACGAGGGCGGTGCGCTCCGTGGCCGACGCGAGCTCGATCATCGGGCCATCATAGACGGCGGCGGGGCCCGGCGCCTCCCGGCGGGCCCCGCCGTCCGTCTCGGACGCGCTACGTCACAGCGACAGGCAGGCGCCGGCGACGGCCGTCTCGCACACCACGCGGCGCGGGACGGCCCCCTCCGCCGTCGCCTCGTCGTAGATCGACGGCAGCTCGCCGCCGTTCAGGGCGCACGTGCCGTGGAGGTAGCGCCCGAGCGTCTGGTGATCCTTGACGGTGTACGAGGTGCCCGGCCACTCCACGATGGCTTCGTCGAGCGACCCGAGCGCGGTGCCCGCCGCGTCCGCGTAGAGGTGCAGGCCGAAGTACTGCGCGAAGCTCGCGACGTAGTACGTCGAGACGAGGGAGTGCAGCGCGAGGGGGTTCGCCGTCCAGCCCGGCGGCAGCGTGGGCGAGTAGTCCACGGTCGCGTCGTAGAGCACGGTCTCGGTCCCGTCCGGCGCGACGAGCGCCATCTCCGTGACCCAGCCCGGCGAGGCCGGGTACAGCGGATCGGTGGGGTCGAGCGGCGGCCGCGTCGGATCGAACGCGATGCGGAGGCCGGCGGGGGCGAGGAAGTAGTCCGGCGAGTAGATCGGCGAGAGCGGGTAGGCCATCGGCAGGGTGCCCTCGAAGGCCGCGCGCAGCTCGACCGCGGTCATGAACACGCGGACGAGGGGGTAGCCCGGCGTGCCGGTGGTGGGGTCGCCGCCGAGCGGCGCCATCCGGAAGACGTCCGCCATGGTGATGTCGCCGGGGAAGAAGTCGGCGCGGGCGCCGCCCGAGTTCTGGATCGCGACCTCGGTGGGGAGGCCGATGCCGGCCATGACCGCGAGCATCGCGTCGGTGTCGAGGTTGAGGGCGTTCGTCTCGCCCGGCTGCCGCAGGCCGACCACGTCGAAGGCGCTGTGGCAGAGCGGCCGGAAGTAGAGATCGCCGGGGACCGCCGGCGTCGTCCGTCACGGACGCGCCCTCGATGAGGGTGAGCGTGGCGGGCAGGAACTGGGCCTCGATCCCCTCGACCACCGAGGTGAGGGCGCCGGCGATGATGGCGGTGGCGAGCGGGACGGTCGTGCTGTCCACCGGCAGGAGCTCGGTCTGGTCCTCGACGAGGGTCGGGCGCCCGCCGGGGTGGACCATCAGCTCGACCTTGCCGACGGCGCGGCCGAGCGGCGGCGCGGCGACGAGGGGCACCTGGCGCTGCTCCGCGTCCTCGACGAGGCGAAGGTCCTTCTGGAGGTGGGTGTGGCCGGCGAGGACGAGGTCCACGCCCTCGAGCAGCCCGGCGAGCCGCTCGTCGTCGCCGGGGACGGCGGGGTTGGCGCTGACGCCGCCGTGGCCGAGCAGCACGACCGCGTCGACGCCCTCGGCCCGCAGCGAGTCCACCTCCGCCTGGATGATCGCCGCGGCGGACGCGAGGAACTCCCCGGCCGTGGTGGCCTGCGTGATGGCGTGGCCGAAGCTCACCGGCGCCGCCGCGGCCGCGCCGCGCGCGGCGTCGAAGCCCATGCTCGAGACGAACCCGACGCGGAGCCCGCGCACGGTCTCGACGACGCGCGAGCGGGTGATGGCCTTCCCGGAGCCGCGCTCGCCGTAGAGCGCGGCGAGGGTGTCGTCCGCGGCGGAGGTGTCGTCGAACGCCACGTTCGTGAGCACGAGCGGCACCGCCTGCCCGCGCGAGACGGCGCCGCCGACGGCCGCCGCGAGCGCCGCCGGCCCGAGCTCGAACTCGTGGTTCCCGAGCGCCACCACGTCGTACCCGAGCGCGCGCATGAGGCCGAGGTCGGGGTTGCTCGTCGTGAACGCCACCGCGGCGAGCGTCCCCTGGCTGAAGTCGCCGGAGGAGACGACGAGGCTGTCGCCGCCGCGCTGGGTCGCCGCCGTCCGCTGCGCGCCGATGATCGTGGCGCGGCGGGCGACGCCGCCCACGAGCGAGCCGTCGCCCGCGGTCGTGGGGAGCGGCCAGTCGTCGCCCTCGTTCCCGAACGCGAACAGGTGCGAGTGCTCGTCGGTGGTGAAGAGGAGGGTGAGCCGGCTCGGCCGGGTGGCGTCGTGGTCCTCCTGCTTGCAGCCGACGACGGCGACGGCGGTGAGTGCCACGAGCGCGGCCAGACGGAACGTCCGCATCGGTGCCTCCGGGGGAAGGGGTGACGTGTGCGTAGAGACACCTTGCCCCCGAGGAGTGACGGGCGAGGCGTATCCCACGTGGGGCCCCGCGTCCGGGGGGCCGGCGCGCCCGCCTGCGCGCGCCGGCCTGCGGCCGCCCGCCTACGGCGACGTCGCCGAGGTGATCGTGAAGCCGGCGTGGGCGTCGACGCCCTCGCCGACGGTCACCGCCGCGGGGTGGGCGGGGCTCGTGGCGAAGGAGACGCCCGCGGGCCCGACCACGTCGACCGTGTAGCTCCCGGGGAGGAGGAACCGGAACACGGCGGCGAAGCCGCCGGGGGTGCTCACGAACGGCAGGGTCTCCGCGCTGCCCGCCTCGTTCCTCAGCACCGCGCCGAACTGGCCGAGGGTCACCGGCGCGCCGCCGACCGTGGGGAGCGTCACGCCCGGCGCGAGGGCGAGCGTCGCGACCACGTTGCCGGACGCGGTGATGTCGGCGCCCTTGATGACCGGGTCCATCACCCACGAGTCGGAGCCGCCGGCGTCGTGGCCGAAGCTCTGCGCGACGTCGAAGTCCAGGAGCAGGATCCGCGACTCCGCCGCGAGCACGAGGGCGTCCGCCGGCAGCGTCACCTTGAGCCCCGACTTGGCGTACGAGGGCATCTTGAGCAGCCCCGCGACCTGCTTCCCCTCCGGCAGCCCCGCGTAGGTCGGCGAGGTCGCGTAGACGAGCGTCCCGGTGTCGCTCGCGTCCTTCACCTCGATATAGCCGCCGCCGATCTGGATGCGGAGCTGCTCGTAGCGCCCGGGCGGCACCGCCACGTCATCGACGAGCGAGAGGGTCTCGTTGGCGAGCGAGAGGAGATGGACCGTGGTCTCCTGGTCGGAGAGGACGAGCTCGCCGCGGTCGCCCTGGAGCGTGACCCGCGTGATGGTGACGACGGCCGACACGAGGTCGCCGGACGCGTCCGTGAGCCGCACGCTCAGGTGGGCGCTCTCGGAGCTGCAGGCGCTCACCAGCGCGACGGCGCCGGCGGCGATGAGCGAAGGGAATCGTTTCATCAGAAGAGCCTCCTTGCGCGTCCCGGGCGGAGTTGCCTCGGACGGGGCCATTCGACGGCTGGCCCGGGGGAAGGAGAAGGCCGCGCGAGCGCTCGCGCAACGGCTCGGTGGGGCGCGGCCGGAAGGGAGGGCCAGCGAGGGTCGCGGCCGGGCGCGGGCCCCGCGGCGTCGACGACAGCTCGAGATTCGCGCTCGCCGTGGCCCCACCCTGCTGGCCGGGTCCCGTGCACCGCCGCGAGCGGCTGCGCCGCTTCCGCGGCGCGCCCTGCGGCGAGCTTCCTCGCCTAGCGGCCCTCGCCGCTGACGTGCAGCTTGACGAGCTCCTCGGTGACCTTCGCCGTGGTCTCGCCGGGGTGATCGAACTCGACCCCGAGGTGCCGGGCGCGGCGGGACGCGTGGCGCACGACGGCGTCGACCGTCGGCCGGCCGAGCAGCGCCGGGAACTCGAGGTGGACGCGGTCGCCGACGGAGGGCGGGTTCGGCGCCGCGAGCCCCGCGCCGCGCGCGGAGAGATCGCGCACGTGGGCGGGCACCGTTCCGCCGGGGCCGTGGAGGATCACGTCGCAACGGACCGAGTTCCGTGCCGCGAGCCGCCGCTTGTCGTATTCCCGGACGTCGTCCCCCGCCATCGCGCTTCCATCCTCGCCGCTCTTCGGCGCGGAAGCTAGTTTCCCGTGCGTATGGGCTCCGCGCGTGCCGGCGATCGTGAAGGGCGCGTTGGCGCGCCGCGTCGCGGCCCCCGTCGGCGGTCCCGCTCGCGGGGGCATCGGTGCGCGGCGCGGGACCGCAAAGTGGAGTCCACCGGCCCGTGAGGTGGCAACCGGCGGCGGCGTCCGCGGCCCACTCCGAGGGGGGACCTGCCCGCCCAAGATCGGGCGAGAGCGGACCGCCGGCGATCCCCAAGGGGGGATCGACCGAGCGCTCGCGCGGCACTACCCCTCTCTCGCCCCACGCGCTGGCACGAGGAGCACCCGCATGAGAGTCCCCACCGCCCTCGCCGTCCTGCTCGCCGCCGCGTGCGTCCCCGAGGAAGGGCCGCTCATGGCGCCGGGGCAGGACTGCCTCCAGTGCCACGGGAGCGGCGAGGCGAGGCGCTGGACGGCCGCGGGGACCTGGCGGAAGGGCGCCCGGATCGCGATCGCCGACGCGAACGGCAAGAGCTTCACCCTGAGGGGCAACGACGCCGGCAACTTCTACACCGCCGAGTCGCTCGCCTTCCCGCTGCAGGTGAGCGTCGACGGGGAGCCGATGCCGGATCCGGTCACCTACGGCGGGTGCAACCTGTGCCACGGCCCCGGCGGCACGACCCTCGCCGGCGAGCTCATGGCGCCGGGCCGCGACTGCCTCCCGTGCCACGACGGCGGGCTGGCGAAGCGCTTCGGCGCGGCGGGGACGTTCCTGCCGGCGGGCGCGACCGTGGTCGTCGGCGGCCAGACGCGCACCACGAACTCGGTCGGGAACTTCTTCATCGAGGAGCCGCTCGGGTTCCCGGCGCCCGTCGCCGCCTCGGTGAACGGCGAGCACATGGATCCGCCGCCGACGTACGGCGGCTGCAACGCGTGCCACGGCTCGGGCGAGCCCGGGGACGACTAGAGCGGGAGGGCTACTTCACGAGCTTCAGGAACGTGAGCGTGTCGCGGATGATCCCGATGACGACCCAGACGAACACCGCGCCGAAGAGGAAGACCGCGAAGACCATGAGGTCGAGGACGCGCGGCGGGATCTCGAAGTAGATCGCGAGCGGCGAGACGAGGTAGCCGAGGAAGAAGAAGGCGATGAGGAAGGTGAGGAGGCCCCACTTCGCGCCGACCTCGCCGCCCACGATGGCGCGCCGGAGGCGGATCGCCTGCACCACGTTCACCGCCATCACGAGGATCGCGAGCGCCGCGAGCCCGTACGCTGCCCATTGCATGGTGACCCCTTCCGGAGCGCCCGGCTACTTGCCGAGGATCTCCCGCATCTTCCGGCCGAGCTCGTCGGCCTTCCGCTTGTCGATGAAGAGCCGCGTCAGCTTCTCGACGTCCCCCGCCGCCCGGAGCAGGTCCTTCGGCTTCGGCCCCGCGGCGCCGAGGATCTCGAGCGCCTGCTCGGCGTGCTCGCCGAGCTCCGCCTTCGCGATGGCGCGCAGCCGGTCGAGCGGCGAGGCGGGGGCGGGGACCTCGCCGGTGCGGCTCGCGTCCGGCGTGCGGAGCCGGCGGACGACCTGGGTGAGGGACATCGAGAGGAGCTGCGCGTTCGCCTGCGCGGTGCAGAGCACGAGCAGCCACGAGCGGTCGATGGTGCGGACGAGCACGTGGCCGTCGAGGTAGCGCAGCTCGAGCGCGCCGCTCTCGCCCGACATCCACTCCTGGAAGTACCCGTCCGCGCTCAGGCGGTCGGCGAGGGCGCGCAGCCCGCCGGCGTCGAACACCGGCGGAAAGGCCGAGGCGAGCACCTCGCCGCGCTGGTCGAAGACGAGGCTGCCCACCACGCCGGGCACGGCGGCGAGCTGCTGCAGCGCGGTCTCGTGCTGCGGGGTTCCGCTCACTGCGCCGGCCTCGGGCGCGTGAGGAGGGCCCGGATCTGCGCCACGACCGGCTCGATCGCCGCGTCCTGCGAGACCGCGGTGCAGAGGAACTGGCCGGCCGAGTGGACGAGCACGAACGACTCCCGCTCGCCCCGGACCGACGCGAACGCGAGGTCGTGGAGCCCGAAGGCCTGCGCGACCGCGGCGGAGTGGGTGAGGGAGAGGTAGAGCCCCTTCGCGGCGAGCGCCTCGCCGGCAGGCCCCGCGTCGCCGGTGGGCCGCCCGTCCTTCCCGAAGCGCACGAGCTGGGTCACGCCGCGGATGGCGCGGAGCTGGTCGAGGACGCCCGGGCGGGAGGAGGACGGCGCGGCGGCGGCCGGCGCCGCGGGGGGCGCCGCGGGCGCCGCGCCCGCCGCGTCGCGGCGCTGCTCGTCGATCTCGCGGTGCGCCTCGAGCAGCAGGTGGCTCAGGCTCTTCTGGATCGTGCGGTGGAGCGTCACGGTGTTCGGGTGCAGCTCGAACGAGCCCGCCGGCCAGGCGACGATGGTCCTCAGCGCCTGCTCGCCCACGAGGTCGTCGCACTCCGCGTGCACGATCCCGCCCTCGACGAAGTAGAGGTGGCCCGTCCGGCTCTGCGAGGTGACGACCACGAGCCCCGAGAACGCGTTCACCGACCAGACCTGGAGCAGGTCGACGAGCGGGAGGCTGCCGATGGCCCCCTGGAACCCGGACTTCGTGGACGTGCTCTGCGACATGCCCCCCTCGATCGTCGTGACTCGTGCGCGGCGCAGTATCGCGCGGGGCGGTCTTTCGCAAAAGCCGGGTCTTCGAGGGACTCGCATGAGGTTGCGGCGCAGAGGACCTGCGCGCTGGCGCGCACCGGCATCGCGGCGAAAGGTCGCACGCTAACGCGCGAGGAACCCCTTCACCGCCGCGTAGTCCTGCTCGTGGATGGCCCCGATCCGCACGCAGCGGATCCAGCCGGACGCGTCGACGAGCGCGTGGATGGGGATCATCGCGTCGCGCTCCACGCCGAGCCCGTCGAGCAGCGGCCCGAGGTCCTGCTGCGAGCGGAGCCACCGGATCGGGCCGGGCAGCGCCTTCGATCGCCACGCCGCGAGGGCGGGGCCCTGCTCGGCCTCGTCGATGCTGAGGAGGTCGAACCCCACCGGCACGCCGTCGCGCGCGAAGCCGTCGCGCCAGCGCGCGAGCAGCGCCATCTCCTCGACGCACGGCGCGCACCAGGTGGCCCAGAGGTTCACCCACGTCCAGCCGCCGTGGGCGGCGCCGTCGCCGTCGCCGCTCGCGCCGGGCAGCGGCCGCAGCGGCGGCGCGGTCCAGCGCCGCGCGCCCTCGCCGCCGGCGGGCCAGGTCCGCTCGCAGAAGGCGCGCTCCGCCGTCGCGGCCGCGGCGTCCTGCCTCCGCACGCCGGCGAACCGCTCGGGGAGGGCGCCCTCCGGGGCGGGCGAGGGCTTGCAGCCCGCCGCGGCGAGCCCGAGGAGCGCGGCGGCGGCGATCGCGCGCCGGTCAGATCGCACAGTCGATCCAGGCGACGAACGCGCTCCGGTTGATGTCCGAGCGCGTGCACGGGCCGGTGCGGGAGCGATCCCAGCCGCAGAACTCGGTCGAGAGCTGCGCGAACTCCTCGCCGAGCCAGAGCAGGCCGACCTGCTTCTTCAGATCCTCGTCCTGGAAGCGGCCGTCGAGGAAGTCGAGGACCGCCTTCGCGCGGTCGCGGCTCAGCGCCTCGTTGTACTGCTCGTCGCCGTCCGGGCTCGCGCGCGACACCACGAAGAAGAAGCTCGCGCCGCGCTGGTCGCTCCAGACCTTCTCGACGAGCGCCCGCGCGGCGGGGTCGAGCTCCGCCTTGGTGGCGTCGAACTGCAGGAGGTGGGCGCGGTGGGCGAGCGGCTTGAAGATGGCGTTGAAGTCGCTGCCGGAGAGGGCGGCGACCTTCTTCGCCTGGAGCGGCTGGCAGCCGCGGCCGCTGCCGCCCTCGCCCTCGAGGAGCCCGCACGCGCCGGCCACCCGGCGCACGATCGCCTTGAGCTCGGCGGTGCAGTACGCGTCGTTCGCGACGCTCGCCGTCGCCACCTCGCGGGCCGCGCCGCGGCTCGCCTCGAGCCGGGAGCGGGCGCCGAGGGCCCAGGTGGCCACGAGGGCGAGCGGGATCGCCAGGGCGGCGGCGAGCAGGATCCAGCGCTTGGTGGTGTCGTTCATCGCCGGGTCTCCTCGTCGGAAGGAACGGGGGGGGCTGCGGGGGGCGGTGCGGCGGCCGGCGGCGCCACCTCCTCGAGGGGAGGGGGCGGCGCCGGCGGCGCGGCGGCCTCGGCCTCCGCACGCTGCGCGGCGGCCGGCGCCGGCGCGGGGGCCGCGACCGGGACCGGGTCGGGCGGCGGCGCCGCCGCGGGGGCCGCGGGCGGCGTGAGCGCCACCGCAGGCTGGATTTCGGCCACCGGGACCGGCCGGGGCGGCGCGACGGGGCGCCGCGAGCGCTCGGCGGCGGCCTCGGGCGAGAGCATGCGCGAGAGCGTGTACTCGAGGCCGAGGTCGGTGTCCTCGTCGCACAGCCGGCTGCCCGCCACGAAGAGCTGCGGCGTCAGCACCGGCACGGCGTTCGCGACCGCCCAGCGCAGGCTCTTCGTGAGCTTGCTCCGGACGAGGGCGCCGCCGAGGCAGCCCTTCACGGCGGGGAACTCCCGCTCGATCTCGGCGCGCAGGCCGCGCTCGTCGGCCGCGGCGAGGGCGCGGAGCTGCGCCTGGCGCCCGAACGCCCAGCGCAAGACGGCGCCGGCGGCGGCGGCGTCCTTGCGCCGGCCGTCCACGCCCGCGGCGCACAGCACGGCCTCGCTGACGGCGCACGCGCCGGGGTGGATGGCCTCGGTCACCATCCAGTTGCAGGTGGAGTCGAGGGGGAACAGCACCCCCTGGAGGTCGAGGCGGCCGCCCAGGGCGCTCGCCGCGAGCCGCGCGTCGAAGGCCTTGCAGGAGGGGCAGAGCGGGTCGAGCACCTCGACGGCGGAGACGCCGCCGGCGCTCGGGGAGAGCGGGATCATGACGCCCGCCGTGTCCTCCGCCCGCACGAGCGAGCCGCAGCCGAGGAGCGAAGCCTTCGGGTCGGGCCGGGGGGCGAGGGCGAGGTACGCGACGGAGAGCGCCACGACCAGGCCCGTGCCCTCCGCGAAGGCGAGGCCGAAGCGCGCGTCGCCGACGGGGTAGGTCCCCGCCTTCGCGCGGTGTGCGAGCAGCGCGCCGGCGAAGGCGATCGCGCTCGCGGCGTAGATGCCGATGCAGACCTTGCAGAGCGCGTCGAGCTTCGCGACCGAGAGCGCGCCGTAGGCGACGGACATGGCGACGGGCAGCAGCGAGGCGACGAGCAGCACCTTCGTCTCGCCGGAGGTCGCCTTCCCGCGCCACAGGAGGAGGGCGCCGCGGTAGGCGAGGAAGGCGAACACGGCGAGCGACCAGAGGCTCACCGGGATCCCGCCCCAGAGCTGCTCGCGGAAGAACGAGCTGTAGGGGCTCATCATCACCGTGCGGCAGCCGCTCTCGGCGATCTCCTTGCCGGCGCCGGGGATGAACGAGCAGTGGATCGCGTGCACCTGGCGGTCGAGGTGCTGCATGAAGTCGCCGGTGCTCAGCGCCGAGAAGATCGCGCCGAGGAGGCCGCCGGCGAGCGCGACGAGGAGCGGCCCGCGGGGAGCGGTGGCCCTCGGCGGCGGGCCGGGGTCGTCCTCCCGCGGCCCGGGGAGGCGGCCGTGCAGTTCGTCCGTGAACGCTGGATCGCGCGTGGGCATCGCCGTGACAAAGCAAGAGAGACACCGCCGGTCAAGCTCCCGGTCTGCGCGCCTCTGCGTCTTGCGCCTACACGCGCGGTGCGGTCGGGCGGCGCGCGGCCGTCCCCGGAGACCGCGGTGCGCCGCCCTCCGGGCCACGGCGGCCGCGCTCCAGGGCCCCAGGCCGCCGGGCCCGTCCCGCCCCGAAGGGGTGCATGGTAGGCTCGCGAGACTTCGGCTCATGGCCCCTCCCGCCCCGGACCCCGTCGTCAACGTCGGCGACGCCTGCACCCGCCTCCAGTGCGCGCTGGGGCGGGGCGACAAGGAGGCTTTCCGTTGGGTCGCCCCGGGCGCGGAGCGCAGGGCCTTCACCTTCGCCGACCTCGAGGCGGAGAGCGGCCGCGCCGCGAGCGCGCTCCGCGGGCTGGGGCTCGCCCCCGGCGACGTCGTCTTCACCTTCCTCCCCAAGCTGCCCCAGCAGCTCTTCGCCTTCCTCGGCGCTCTGCGGGCGCGCCTCCTCGTCGGCACGCTCTTCTCCAGCTTCGGCGAGGACGCGCTCGCCGACCGGCTGGCGGACTCCGGGGCGCGCGCGGTCCTCACGCGCCGGAGCCTCGTCCGCAAGGTGCTGGCCGCCCGGGCGCGCGTTCCGTCCCTGCGCCACGTCCTCGCCGTCGATCTCGACGAGGACGCCGACGACGTCGTGCGGAGCTGGCCGAAGCTGCTCGCCGCCGCGAGCCCGGCCTTCGCGCCCGAGCCCACGGCGCCCGAGACGCCCTCCGTCCTCCACTACACGTCGGGCTCGACCGGGAAGCCCAAGGGCGTCGTGCACGTCCACGGCAGCCTGCCCTCGCAGCGCGGCACCGCCGCGGAGGTGCTCGGCCTCCGCGACGACGACGTCTACTGGTGCACGGCGGACCAGGGCTGGGTGACCGGGACGTCGTACGGCATCGTGGGACCCTGGAGCCTCGGGGTGACCCAGGTCCACTACGGCGGCGGGTACGATCCCGAGGCCTGGCTCCGGCTGCTCCAGGACGAGCGGATCACGGTCTGGTACACGGCGCCCACCGCGCTGCGGATGCTGTCGCGGGAGCCGGCGTCCCTCTTCGCGGCGCACGACCTCTCCCGCCTGCGGGCGATCTTCAGCGTGGGCGAGCCGCTCAACCCCGCCGTGATCGCGTGGGGCCGCGCGGTGCTCGGCAGGGACATCCACGACACCTGGTTCCAGACCGAGACCGGCGCGATCATGATCGCGAACCGGCCCGGGCTCGAGCTGCGCCCGGGCTCCATGGGGCGCCCGGTGGCGGGCGTCGGGGCCGCCGTGCTCGCGGACGACGGCACGCCGGCGCCGGCGGGCGCGCCGGGCCACCTGTGCCTCGCGCCGGGCTGGCCGTCGATGTTCCGCGCGTACCTCGGCAACCAGGACGCCTACCGCAGCCGGTTCCGGGGCGGCTGGTACCACACGGGGGACACGGCCCGCCTCGACGAGGACGGCTACTTCTGGTTCCTCGGGCGCAGCGACGACGTCATCAACACCGCGGGCCACCTCGTCAGCCCGTTCGAGGTGGAGAGCGCGCTGCTCGAGCTTCCGGAGGTGGCGGAGTCGGGCGTGATCGGCGCGCCCGACGACCTCCTCTACGAGAAGGTGGTGGCCTTCGTGCGGCTGCGCCCGCCGCACGTCCTCACCCGCGCGCTCGACCTGAAGCTGCGGCTGCACGTGTCGAACCGGGTGTCGAGCATCGCGAACCCGCAGGACGTCGTCGCGGTGGACGTCCTCCCGAAGAACCGGAGCGGGAAGATCCTGCGCCGCGTGCTGAAGGCCCGCTACGCCGGCGCCGACGCGGGCGACGTGTCCACGCTGGAGGACGATCCGTGAAGACGCTGGAGGCGGTCGAGGAGGTGCTGCGCGAGGTGTTCGACGATCCCGGCCTGCGGGTGAGCGCGACCACCACCGCGAACGACGTGGACGGCTGGGACTCGCTCTCGCACGTCAACGTCGTCGTCGCCGTCGAGGCGCGCTTCGGGATCCGCTTCACCCAGCGGGAGGCGCTGACCTTCCGGAACGTCGGCGAGATGGTGGCCGCGATCGAGAAGCGGCTCGGCCCCGGCACCCCGTGAGCCTCGCGTCGTTCCCGTTCCTCGCGTTCCTCGCCGCGGTCTGGGCGGTGTTCGGCGCGCTCCCCGACCGGCTGCGCCCGGCGTGGCTGCTCCTCGCGAGCCTCGCCTTCTACGCGACGGCCGGCGCGCCGCACCTCCTCGTCGTCCTCGCGGCCGCCACGGGCGTCGCCTGGGCGGCGGCCCCGCGCCTGACCGCGGCGAGCCCCGAGCCCCTGCGGCGGCGCGTCTTCTGGGCCGCCGTGGGCCTCGAGGTCGCGCTCCTCGCGTCGCAGCGGTACCTGCCGGCGCTCCTCCGGGCGGCGGGCGTGGCCGTCCCCGCCGAGGGCGGGCTCCTCCCGACGGTGGGCGTCTCCTACTTCACCTTCCAGGCAATCTCGTACCTCGCCGACGTCTACCTGGACGTCCACCCGCCCGAGCGCGACCTCGGGCGCCTCGCGCTCTCCCTCGCGTTCTTCCCGAAGGTGCTGCAGGGGCCGATCGAGCGGGCCGGGGACCTCCTGCCGCAGCTGCGCCGGCCGTTCCGCTTCGACTACGCGGAGGCGCGGGCCGGCCTCCTCCTCGTCGCGTGGGGGCTCTTCGAGAAGCTCGTCGTCGCCGACCGCGCCGCCCCGTTCGCCGACGCCGTGTACGGCGACCCGCAGCGCCACTCCGGCCTGCCGCTCCTCGTCGCCACCTATGCGTTCGCGATCCAGATCCTCTTCGACTTCGCGGGGTACACCGACATCGCCCTCGGGGCCGCGCGCCTGTTCGGCGTGCGGCTGACGCCGAACTTCGACGCCCCCTACCTCGCCACCTCCGTCGCCGAGTTCTGGCGGCGGTGGCACATCACCTTCTCGCGCTGGCTGCTCGACTACGTGTTCAGGCCCCTGCAGCTCGGGTGGCGGGGGCTCGGGGTGCGGGGCACCGCGCTCGCGCTGCTCGCGACGTTCCTCGTCTCGGGGGTGTGGCACGGCGCCACCTGGGGCTTCCTCGTCTGGGGCGCGCTCCACGGCGTCTACCTCGCGGCCGCGGTCCTGTGGAAGCCGGTGGAGAAGCGGCTCGCGCGGCGGCTCGGGCTCGAGCGGCTGCGCGCGCCGAGGGCGTGGAAGGTCCTCGTGACCTTCCACCTCGTGTGCCTGGCCTGGGTGTTCTTCCGCGCCGCCACGGTGCGGGACGCGGTGCACGTGCTCACCCACGCGTGGCCGTCGCCGCCGCCGGGCGGCTCCCTCGGGGCCCACGTCGTCGACGCGCTGCTCCTCGGCAGGCGCCCCGCCGAGCTCGGCATCCTCGTCGCCGCCGTCGCGGTCGCGGCCGTCGTGGGGGCGGCGCGACGGCGCGGCCTGCCGCCGCTCGCGGCGCCGCTCCGCTGGAGCGCCTACGCGCTCCTCGCCTTCGCCATCGCCGTGTTCCACTCGACGGGCGGCGCGGCGTTCCTGTACGCGAGGTTCTGACGCGTGTCCCGCAAGGCCCTCCTCCTCAAGCTCCTCGCCCTCGCCCTGTGCGTGGACCTGCTCGCGCGCGCGGTGTCGCTCGCGCAGCCGCCGGCGTGGTTCGCGGCGGCCGAGCGCGAGGTGCGCCGGAGCGACGTGCGCTTCCTCTTCATCGGCTCCTCCCGCGTGGCGGCGGCGATCGACCCGGACGCCTTCGTGCGGACGCCGGAGCTGGGCGCGGCGCCGGGGACCGTGGCGCTCGACCTCGGGCGCGGGTACCAGACGCTCGCCGAGAGCTGGCTGGGGCTCCGCCGGCTCGCCGACGCCCGCCCCGGCGGGCTGAAGGACGTCGCGGTGCTGATCGAGGCGCCGATGGACGTCCCCGAGCTGTCGACGTGGAGCGAGTCGTGGCTCCACCCGGACTTTCCCGAGCTGCTCTCCCAGGTCATGGAGGTCCGCGACCTCCCGCGCTTCTGGCGCGAGTCCGCCACCGAGCCGGGGCCGAGGTGGGTCGCGACGCTCGCGCTGCTCTCGCCGGTCGTGGAGCTGTGGGGGAAGGGGACGGAGCGCGTGGAGGGGGCGATGAGGCTCCTGCGGCGCCGGGGCCTCCTCTCCGGGCGCGGGGCGGATCTCGCCACCTCGGGCGGGATCCTCGCCGACGACGCGGCCGTGCGCTGGGCCCGGGCGAGCGCGGCGAGGTTCGTGGCCGAGACGATCGCCCGCCAGGCGCCGTTCGCCGACGCCGACGCCGAGCGGACCGTGCTCCGGAGCATCGTCGAGCTCGTGCGCGCCCGCGGCGGGCGCGTGCTCCTCTTCCGGATGCCGATCAGCACCACGTTCAGCGCGCCCCACCTCACGCCCGTGGGCGTGGAGACGCGCGAGGCCGCCGGCCGCGCGCTGGCGCGGTGGGGCGTCCCGGTGCTCGTCCCGGACCTGGCGACGACCGACGACGACTTCCCGGACCTCTGGCACCTGCGGGCGTCGAGGGCGGCCGAGCTCTCCCGCAGCCTCGCCCGGGCGTACGCCGCGGCGCGGGGAGCCGGCGGGGGGCCCGGGGCGGTGGCCGCCGGGATCGAGTGAGGGGCTGCGCGCCCCGCTCGCCGCGCCGGGCCCTCCCAGCTCGCTCAGCTCGCGTCAGCCCCCCGAGCCCGAGCCCCAGCCCGGCCGTTTCGGGCGCGGGCGCGGGCGCGGGCTCGTTCCGGGGCCGCTCCAACATGAGCGGCGCCGTCAGCTCGCGAGGGCGAGCGCGCCCGCGTCGGCGCAGCCCGCGGCGGCCCGTCCGCCGGGATCGAGGAGCAGCCAAGGCATGCGGCGCTCCTCCTCGCCCGGGCAGCCGCCGGCGACCCTGAGGATCGACGGAGAGTGGCCCCTCGGGCCGGGCGGCACGACCGATAGCGGGGCGTCGGCGGCGGTCAGGCGGGTGAAGCCGAGGCGCTCGTAGTAGCGCAGGGAGGGGGTGTTCTCGGCCTGGAGCGCGACGCGGCCTCCGCAGCCGCGGGCCCGGCTCCAGGCGCTCGCCCACGCCACGAGGGCGGTGCCCGCGCCGCGCACGGTGCGCTCGTCGCGCGGGTCGCCCGGCGCGAGCAGGTTCCACGGCGCCGACACGAGCAGCTCGATGAAGGTGCCGCCGGGGCAGGCGAACATCGAGGAGAGCGCCTGGATGCGGCCGCCGCAGGAGGCGGCGTGGAGGGTCCGGCTCTCGCCCGTGCCCTCGCCCTCCTCCGCGCCTTCGAGGACGCGGGAGAGCTCGAGGCCGATGCGGGCGCAGTGCTCGAGCTTCAGGCGGGTGAGGGGGGTGAGCGGCCAGCCGGCGAGGGCGGGGATGGCCTCGAGCCACAGCTGCAGCGTCGCGCGCGGCTCGGGGTGCTGCGGGTGAAGCGGGTGGAGCTGGAACGTCGCCCGCCCCTCGGGGGGACGGGCGCGGCGTTCCGGGGGTTCGTCCAGGGTGCAGAGCGAAGGCACGTTCGGTCTCCGGCTTTCGGCCGTGCGGGGTGCGCGGCGAGCGCGCGAGCGGCCCTCGACTGCGACCGAACCGCGCAGGCGAAGGAGAGCACCGGGCCCGGCGGCCGTCTAGAACCAGAGGCACCGACAGGTGGGAGAAGCGCGTAACACACCGCAATCTGGCGCGATTCTGCGGCAGGTGCCCGATGTGTCAGGTTGTCGCAGGGCTCTGCCGGGGGGCGCTCGGCAGGCCGGCGAGGGCCCGCAGGACGTTCGCGAGCCCGTCGCCGATCCGCTCGATCGCGTAGCCGCCCTCGAGGACCCCGACGACCCGATCGCGGGCGGGCGAGGGGAGCCGCGAGAGGAGGTCCTCGGTCAGCGCGTGGAGGTCCTCGGGCTCGAGCTCGAGGCCGCCCTCGGGGTCGCCGGTGAGCAGGTCGAGGCCGACCGACAGGAGCACGAGGTCGGGGGTGAACTCCTGGAGCGCGGCCTCGAGCGCCCGGGCGTGGCGGCGGCGGTACACGGCCGGCCCGGTGCCGGCCGGGAGCGGCACGTTCCTCGTCGTCCCGCGGCCCTCGCCCGCGCCGCGCTCCCGGGCGGCGCCGGTGCCAGGGTAGTCGTCGGCGAGGTGGACCGAGAGCACGTAGACCGTGGGGTCGTCGTAGAAGATGTCCTGCGTCCCGTTGCCGTGGTGCGCGTCCCAGTCGACGACGAGGACCTTGCCGGCCTGCCCGAGCGCCTGCGCCCGGCGGATCGCGACCGCGACGTTGTTGAACAGGCAGAAGCCCATGGCGCGTGCGGCGGTGGCGTGGTGCCCCGGGGGGCGCGCCAGCGCGAACGCGGCGCGGCACCCGCCGCCGAGCACCGCCTCCGTCGCGGTGACCGCGCACCCGGCGGCGGCGAGCGCCGCCTCCCAGGAGCCCGGGGACGCGGGGGTGTCGACGTCGAGCGGGACGAGGCCGCCGCCCAGCGCCGCCTCGGCCGCGGCGCGCCTCACGGCCTCGACGTGCGCGGGGTCGTGCGCGCGCAGGAGGTCCGCCTCGGTCGCCGGGCGGGCGGTGCGGGGGTCGAGCGCGCGGCCCAGCGCGGCGTCGCGGCGGATCGCCTCGAGCAGCGCGCCGAGCCGCTCCGGGCGCTCCGGGTGGGCGGGGCCCGGCTCGTGCCGGGCGCAGTCGGGGTGCGTGACGAGGGCGAGCGGGGAGGACATCGGCTGGAGTGCTCATGCCACCTCTCGCCCCGGGGCGAAAGGCCCTCGCGGAGCGCCGCGCGGCCGGACGGGCGGGCGGCGCGGGGTTCGGCCTCCGGCGCTCGCGGCCCGCGCCGCTCGACGGGCGGACGCGGCGGGGCGGGGTTCGCTCTCGGTGAAAAGCGCCCGCGCGGCAGGGCCGGCGCGGCGGCCGCGCGGCCGGGGATCCGGTCGCACCCCGCCGCACACGTCCCCACAGCGCCCCGCGAGGAACGGGGAAGGGGGATTCACGGGCGCTTTCGACCCCGTAGAATCGCCGGGGTACGCTCCAGGTGAACCGCCGCACGGCGCGCGCGCGTGCGGGGCGGGGCAGAGGGGATCTCAGCTTCCGGAGCGAAGAGTGGGCGAGGCCAGGTCCAGACCTCCGACCGACGCCGGCGCGCCGCCGCGCGAGCCGGATCTCGTCGCGCCCGGGCTCGTCCACGAGCTGCGCCAGCCGCTCACCGGCCTCGAGGCCGGGCTGAAGCTCGTCGCGCGCGAGCTGGGGGCCTCGGTCACCGGGCTCGACGGCTGGAGCATCGCCACCGAGCAGCTCGCGCGGCTGCGCGAGACGCTGGAGACGTACGGGCGGCTCATGTCCCCGGACGCCGCGGACGACCAGCCCTTCGCCGTGGCGCCGGTGGTGCGGCGGGCCGTCGGGGCCCTGCGCTTCCGGCTCGACGGCGTGCGGGAGCGGCTCGCGGTGGTGATCGAGCCCGGCGTGCCGCAGGCCTACGGCAGCCCGCAGGCGCTCCTCCACGCGCTGACGAACCTCCTCGGGAACGCGCTCGACGCCGTGGCCGAGACCGGCAAGGACGGCCGCATCGAGCTCCGCGCGCTGCGCGCCGTCGGGGCCGACGGCGTCGCGCGCGCGCAGGTGCGCGTCGCGGACGAGGGCGTGGGGATCCCCGCGGAGCGGCGGCACCTCGTCTTCCGGAGCCGCTTCACGACCAAGCCCGCGGGCCGCGGCAGCGGGCTCGGCCTCGCCGTCGCCCGGCGCATGCTGCGGCGCGCCGGGGGCGAGCTGCGGCTCGCCGCCGCGCAGGATCCCGCGCGCCGCCCGTGGGCGGCGACCGAGCTCGTCGTCGACCTGGCCGCCGGCGCAGGCGCGCCCGCGCCCCAGGAGGCCGTGCCTCCCCGGCGCACGTCCCCCGCGCGCGCCGTCCGCGCGCTGGCCCTCGCCGCGGCGGTGCTCGCCGCCGCGGGGCTCGGCTGGGCGGGGTTCCGCCGGTGGGCCGGCGCGGGCGACGAGCCGCGCCCGGAGACGGCGGCGACCGACGCCGCGCAGGCGGTCGAGGTCGTCGAGGTGGAGGGGAGCGTCGAGCGGCTGCGGGGCGAGGCGTGGGAGGCGGTCGCCCTCGGCGAGCGCCTCCGCCCGGACGACACCCTGCGGGCGGGGACGGGCTCGCGGGCCACCCTCGCGATCGGCGACCGCTCGCGGCTCGCGGTCTCCGACGCCACGCAGCTCACGGTGCGCGAGATCACCGCCGCCGTGCAGCGGCTCCGCCTGACGCGCGGGCGCATCTCGGTCGACCACCAGCCGAACGGCGCGCGCGTGCTCGTCGTCGAGAGCGAGGGGGGCGACAGCGCCGCGCGCGCGGGCGCCGCCCGGTTCGGCGTGGTCGCCAGCGGGACGTCGCTCGCGGTGGCCACCGAGGCGGGCGCCGTCCGGCTCGAGGCCGCGGGGCGCTCCGTCGACGTCGCGGCGGGCCAGCAGGCGGTCGCGTTCCGGGGCGCCGCGCCGAGCGCGGCGGCGCCGGTGCCGGCGGCGCTCCTCCTCCGGGTGGCGCGCGCCGTGGCGGCGGCCCGCGGGGCGTGCACGATTGAGGGCGCCGCCCCTCCCGGCGCGGAGGTCCGCGTCGAGGGGAGGCCCGTCGAGCCGGGGCCGCAGGGCGCCTTCGCCGTGCGGGTGGCGATCGCGCCGGGGAGGCGGTACGCGACGGTCGCGACGCGGGACGCGGCCGGGCGGTTCGTGGAGCGGCGCGTCGGGTGCGCCGCCGAGCACGACGTGTCGGACTTCGCGGTGCGATGGGGGCAGGATGCGCCTGCGCCGGCGTCTCGCTAGCCTCGCCGCCGCGCTCGCGGCCTCCGCCGCGCCGGCGCTCCCGGCGCGCGCCGAGCCGCTCGTGCTGCGCGCCGACCCGCCCTCCCTCGTGCTCGGCGCCGGCGCGCGCGCGACGATCTTTATCGAGGCGCCGGCGGAGCCGCTCCCCCGCGTCACGGTGAACGCCGGCCGCCTCGGGGAGGTGCGGGCGCTCGGGGATGGCCGGTTCGAGGTGGACTACGTGCCCCCCTCGACGTCGTGGCCGCAGGTGGCGATCGTCGCCGCGTCCTCGGCGGATCGCTGGGGGTGGACGGCCGTCCCGCTGTCGGGCCGGGGCGTCGCCACCGCGCGGTCCACCCCGCACGCCGAGATCCGCGTCACCATCGGCGATCGTTCGTTCGGGCCGGTGCGGGCCGACGCATCGGGCGAGGCGCAGGTCCCGGTGGTGGTCCCCGCCGGCGTCGACCGGGCCTACCACCGCGACAAGCCGCTCGATCTGAACGTCCCGCCGAGCGCCCACGTGCACCTCGCCCTCGGGCGCGACGCGGCGCCCGCGGACGTCGCCCAGGAGGTCCCGCTGCGCGCCTTCGCGGTGACGCCCGCCGGCGCCCCGCGCGCCGGCGCCCCGGTGGTGGTCGAGGTCACGGCGGGCGAGGTCGTCGCGCTCGCCGAGGTGGCGCCCGGGGAGCTCGCCGCGATCTGGCGGCTCCCCCCCGGCCGCGCGGAGCCCGCGACGGCGACCGTCCGCCTCGCCGACGAGGAGGGCCTCGGCTTCGAGGCGTCGCTCGCGCGCCCCGCCGGCGCGCCGGCCCGCCTCGCGCTCGAGGCCGATCCGGTCCGGACCGTGGCGGGGCAGGGCCCGCCCGTCGCGCTGCGCCTCGCCGTGACGGACGCGATGGGGAACCCGGTCGCCGCCGAGCCGCGCCTCGAGACGTCCCTCGGCACCGTATCGGCGCCGGCCCCTGCCGGCCCCGGCGCGTGGGAGGCGCGGCTCGAGCCCCCTGCCACGGCCTTGAGGGCCACGCGGATCGAGATGGTCGCGCGCGCGGGCGGCCTCGAGGGGCGCGCCGCCGTCGAGCTCGCCCCGGCCCCGGTCCCGGCCCCGGCCCCGGCAGGCCCGCGCGTGCGGCGCGTATCGGCCGCGCCGAAGGTCGGCCTCGCCACGTCGCCCGGCGGGCTCGCCGCGGCGTACGCGGGCGCGGAGGGCGCGTACCGCCCGGCGCTCCTCGACGGCCGGCTCGCGCTGGCGCTCGAGGTCGGCGGCTTCGTCCGCGAGCGCACCGACGAGGTGACGGTCGGGGAGCAGCGCCTCTCCGTGCACGGGCGGGTCCGCTACGTCCCGGCGCTCGCGACGGCGCGCCTGCTGCGCGCGCTCGGGGAGCGGCAGGCCGTCTGGGGCGGGGCAGGCGCCGGGGTCGCGCACGTCGCGGCGGAGGTGTCGGTGGGCACCGGGCCGGTCGGCTCCGAGTCGGGCGTCGTGCCCGTGCTGCACGCGTCGGCGGGGTGGGGCCTCCGCGCCGGCCGCGCCACCCCCTTCGCCGAGGCGCGCCTCGCCTGGCACGGCGATCCCCGCTTCGACGCGCTCCGGGGCTCGCTCACCACGCTCACCCTCGTGCTGGGGTGCCGCTATGACGCGTTCTGAGGCCGCGCTCCTCGCGATGCTCTCCGCGTGCTTCGGCTGCGCGGGGGCCACGGCGCCGGGCGAGCCGGTCCCCACCGCCGTCTCCCCCGCCGCGGGCTTCGCCACCGTGGACACCGCGATCGAGATCGCGGGCGAGGGCTTCCACGTGCGCGGCGTGCAGTCGGCCGACGGCGGCAGCGACGTGGACGCGAGCTACCGCGCCTGGCTGGGCGCGACGGAGCTCCTCGACGTCGCGTGGGTGGACGCGCGCACGCTGCGCGCGCGGGTCCCGGCGGGACTCGCGGTGGGCTGGCACGACCTCGCGGTGGAGGGCCCGTGGGGCAGGGGGACGCTCGCGAGCGCGTACCTCGTCGTGGACGGCGTCCCCCCCTCGCTCGGGATCGCGCTCGCGGCCCCCGCCCGCGCCACCGTCGGTGACGAGGTGCAGGTGGTCGTCACCGCCCGGAACGAGGGGACGTGGATCCTCGACAGGGTGCTCCCCGCGGTGTCCGCCGCGGGCGAAGGCGCGATCGACCCGGTCGGCGGGCCGCCGGCGGCGGTGAGCGTCCCCGCGGACGGGGCGCAGGACTTCGTCCTGCGCTACACGGCCTCCCGCCCCGGCCCGCTGACGGTCACCGCCTCGGTCGCCGGAACGACCCGCGCACGGGCGAGGCCGTATTGGCCGAGACGTCGGGAACGATCCTGGTGCGGCCGCCCTCGTCCGTGACCGCCGTCGCGACGGATCCCTTCGCCGACGGCAGCGGCTTCGCGTTCGTCGCCGGCTACCGGGGGCAGGTCTACGTCGGCCCGAACCGGAACGGCACGGGGATCGTGCGCCTGCGGCCCGACGGCACCGCGCTCGAGTCGCTCTCCCTGTCGTTCTCGCGCGACACCGCCAGCGGGAGCGCGAGCAGCAACTCCCAGTATCCGTACGCCTCCATCGGCTTCACGGGGTGCACCCCGAACTCCTTCGTGAACGCGTGCGGCCCCGACAACGAGAACGGCCGCGGGTTCATGACCTCCGCCGTCTTCGGCGGAGACGAGTGGCTCGTGCTCGGTGGCGCGAGGTCCGGCGGCGAGCTCGACTACGTGTACCTGACCCGGAGCGCCACGGCCCCGCTCGCCTTCTCCTACGTGGACCTCTCCGCGGCGCTCGGCGCGAACACCCGCGGGTTCTCCGCGGCGCTCGTCGCGGGCGGGCGGCTCTACCTCGGCTTCCCGGACAACGGCGGGGAGCGGCCCTACGGGCTCGCGCTGCTCGCGCCCCCTCCCGCGACGGGCGGCCTCGACGCGGCGCTCGGGACGCACGTCGTGAACTTCAACCTGCACGACGCCTACAACGCGGCGTACGGCAAGTTCACGAGCATCTCCATGGTGGACGCGTTCGCCGAGCTCGGCGGCCGCCTCTACGTCTTCAACAACAGCGGCTGTCTCGTGGCGCGGAGCCTCGCCCCCGCGACGAAGGACGACTTCGCCGCCTGCTCGCCGGCGGAGGGCCCGGCGTACGCGCTCGCGGACGCGGTCGAGCCGCTCGTGCAGTACGACCTCGAGCCGCACCAGCGCGCCTGGCCGGGCGCGGTCGCCTGGCAGGGGCGCCTCTACGCGCTGCGCAACACCACCACGGGGCCGCAGCTCTGGGCCTGCGATCCCGCCGCGGGCACCGATCCCGCCGCCTGCGACCGCGCCGACTGGACGCTCGTGGCCGCCGACGCGAGCTCCCGGACGACCTTCGGGAGGGCGGACGCGGTGGCCTCGCTCCTCGTCGCGACCGGGACGGACCTGTGGGTCGGCCTCGACGGGCCGCAGCGGGGGATCGGCCTCTTCCGGACGTCGGTCCCGGTCCCGGTGACGGCGTCCGACTTCAGGGGAGAGGGCGGCTGCATCGCCGGGTCGCCCGGGTGCGCGGGCGTCGGCGGCGACGGCTTCGGGACCGGGCTGACCCGCATCCTCGACGGGAAGGCGATCGACTGGAGCGGCGGGACCGATCTCGTCCTCGCCGCCGGCGACGGAGCCGGCCCCGTCCGCATCGTGCGCGTCGCCCCCTGAGGCGCCCTCGGGCGCCCCCGGTCCGCCCGCGTCCCCCGCTGGGGCACTCGTCGGTCTTGAACTTCGACTCGCGTGAACGGTCGGTACCATGGACCCGGCGGGCATCCCAGCTCTACGCGAAGCGATCCGGCACATGCACGGCCTCGATGCCGTATTCGGAGTGGGTGGCCCCGCGCGACACGCATGAGCGTAAGGTCGCGTGGGAGCGGGACGTGGGGGTGTTCCGACTGGTCGGGCACCCGAAGGCCGACCGCGCCGACGCCTGGTCGGAGCCAGGCACCGGGACGGTGCGTCGATTCTTCGCGGTGCTCC
This sequence comes from uncultured delta proteobacterium, assembly GCA_963737085.1. Classification (GTDB taxonomy): domain Bacteria; phylum Myxococcota; class Myxococcia; order Myxococcales; family Anaeromyxobacteraceae; genus Anaeromyxobacter. The sequence goes on along the minus strand of CAVTRR010000006.1, from coordinate 54,780 downwards.
ACGTCCCGCCCGTCACCGGCCCGGGATCGGCGGTGCGGGCGTCCATCGTGGCGGACGCCAGGAACAGCAAAGGGTGAGGGGCCGGGTTGCCCCAGCCCCTCACCGCGCTACCGTTTCAAGAGAACAACCGGGCTTCGCTGCCGCCCGGTTCCCATGAGCACGTACTCATCGCTCATGGGTGCCTCGCGCACTGGTCTCACCATGGCGAGCCTCCACCACGGGCATGGGACTTCCGCGCAGATCACCCCCGTGGTAGGCTCACAGATGTCCCTCGCCAGGGAGGCACCCGTAGCCTACGGTGTCTACGCAGTGTGCGACGCGCCCCACGGCACCTTTGCCGCGGGGCGTTCGCGTCTCTAGGCGGCCCTCCCAAGCGACACGAGCCACCGGTCATCGTCGGAGCGCGTCACCCTGCCCTCGCGCTCCATGCGTTCGAGATCGCTCTTCACGAGATCGTTCGTGAAGGGCGCGTTCAGCCATTCGCACGCGCCGAGCTGCTGGACGATCTGGGGACGAGCGAGCCCGTTCTCAGATCGTTCGAGCAGGTAGCGAATCGCAGCCCGCCGGCGCGCCGCGATCTCCTGAGGCGTGAACATCTCGGGAGCGCTCCAGGCGTACGCCGTCGTGAACACTGCGCCATACCCCTTGTCGATCAGCCGCCAGCCGTCGGGCGTCTTCTGCACCTCATCAGCAAGTCTGGCGAGAGCATTCCAGGCCGCCCCGTCGTTGATGTCTCGCCCGAGCTTCGCGGCGGCCTCGACGATCTGCTTCGCCGACGTCGGCCCCTTTGCGTCGCGGAGGGCCGCGCGCACGAACGTCTGCGGGCTCGCGTCATTCTTCGGCACCGCGACCCACTTCGGGTCCACCCACGGCGGCGGCGTCAGATCGGCGGGCGCCGGGATCGGCGCGACCGCGACCGCGACCGCTTCCCGCCTTGGCGTGACGGGCTCAAGCTTCAGTGGACGAGGAGGGGGGGTGGGTTCCTTCTTTGCTTCCCCGGAGGGGGACTCACCCAGCATGCGGCGGAGTGTCGGGGGGTACTCCATGCCAGCCTCGTCGAACAGGCGTCGACACTCCGCGACGGCCTTCGCGGCTCGCGCCAGGGCTTCCAGCGCGTTTGCTTCCTTCGCGAAATCGTCCATCCGACGCCTCCTCACCGCTGCTCCCGCCGGGCCCTCGCCCCCACGGCACCTCCCTTAAACCATCTTTCTCTGTCTGGCGCAAGTGGGTACCACGGAGACCCGGGAGAGACGGGGGAGGAGGAGCGATCCCCGTGCGTTGGCCAGCATTCTTGTAATACGTTTATTCTATGGCGAACGCGCACCCGAAGGCGAAGCAGGTCCTGGTGCTCAACCTCCTCTCCGAGGGTATGTCGGTGCGCGCGACGGAGCGCGTCGCTGACGTGTCGCGCGAGACGGTGCTCTCGCTCCTCGTCCGCGCTGGCGAGGGCTGCGCGAAACTCCACGATCGCGTCGTGCGGGACCGCCGTGCACGCACCTTGAACTCGACGAGCAGTGGGGTTCGTCCAGAAGAAGCAGCGCTGGGTCACGCCCGCCGACGTTGCGCGCGAGGTGGGCAATACCTGGCTCTGGATCGCGATCTGCGCCGACACGAAGGTCGTCCCTGCGTTTCACGTCGGGAAGCGCACGGGCACCGAAGCGGCCGCGTTCGCCGCGGGTCTCGCGTCGCGTCTCTGCGGTCGCGTGCAACTCTCGACGGATGGTCTCAACGCCTACGTGAACTAGATCGAGCGCGCCTTCGGTGCCGACGTCGACTATGCACAGATCGTCAAATCGTTCGAGAGGGAGGCGATCGGGCCGCGCCGCTACAGCCTGCCAAGGTGTCCGCGGTGGAGAAGTATGCGGTGACGGGCAACCCCGACATGGACCGCGCGTCCACCTCCTACGCGGAGAGGTTCAACCTCACGACGCGCATGGAGGTGCGCCGGATGACGAGACTGACGAACGCGCACAGCAAGAAGCTTCGGAACCATCGCGCGGCGCTCGCGCTCCACATCGCGAAGTACAACTTCGTCCGCCGTTACGAGACGATCCGTATGTCGCCCGCGATGGCGGCTGGCGTCACCTCGGAGCTGTGGAACATGGACCGGCTTCTCGACGCCGCGCTCGCGGAGGCCGCGTGACCCCACGGAAGCGCAACCCCGGTCGCCCCCGCCTAGCCAAGGCGAAGGCGCGGGGCATCGTCTTGTGCGTGAGGCTCACGCCCGCGGAGCGGCGCGCCGTCGAGGCGAGTGCAGACGCCGCCGAACAGAGTGTATCGGAATGGGTCCGCTCAACCCTGGTTGCTGCCGCGTCAGCGCCCGCCCCGGTCTAGTCGGGTTTCTTCAAAACCGACCAGCGCCCCCGCTGGCCGGGACCCGGCCACTCGTCCTATAAGGGTGCCCCCACCCGCTCCAGGGAGCCGGAAGGCATGGCCAAGGAACACACGAAGGAGCTCCTCCTCGACTTCGGCGCGGACGGCCGGACCCTCCTCCCGGTCGTCACCCAGGACGCCCGCACGAAGGACGTCCTCATCCTCGCCTTCGTGAACCGCGAGGCGTTCGACGAGACGCGCCGGAGCGGGTTCGCGACCTACTGGAGCCGCAGCCGCAACGAGCTCTGGAAGAAGGGGCTCACCTCCGGCGACATGCTCCGCGTCGAGGAGATCCGCATCAACTGCGAGCAGAACTCGCTCGTGTACCTCGTCACGCCGCAGGGGAAGGGCGCCTGCCACGCGAAGCAGCCCGACGGCCTGCCCTACAAGTCCTGCTACTACCGCCGCATCGAGGCGGACGGGACGCTCTCGCTCGTCGAGGACGCCCCCGCCCGGCGCTGACCCGCCGCACCCGGAGCCACGGACCATGGAGAAGACGCAGCTCAAGATCGGCATGCCCGCGGGCTCGCTCGCGAGCGCCTCGCGCGGCGGCAACCTCATCGACCTCCTCTCCGCCGCGGGCTTCCGCACCTCCGGCTACGACAAGGGCGGCCCGACGAGGTTCACCGGCACGAACCTGCTCTTCGGCTGGGACGGCCGCCCGCAGGAGTTCGGCGCGCAGCTCGAGATCGGCGAGCTCGACGTCGCGATCGCCGGGGACGACTGGATCCAGGAGCGCGTCCTCGAGATGAGGATCGAGCACGGCGTCGACATCAACCTCGAGCGGGTGATGACGCTGAACCGCGGCGAGGTGCAGCTCGTCGGCATCGTCGCCGACGCGTCGTTCAAGACCACCGAGGCGTTCCTCGAGAAGGTCGCCGCGCAGAAGCCGCTCCTCGTCGTCGCCTCCGAGATGCCGTACCTCGCGCTGGACTGGCTCCAGCGCAAGCTCGCGGCGGTGGGGCTCGCGGACCGCTTCAAGGCGCACTCCGTGCAGAAGTACAAGACGCCGCCCCGCATCAAGCAGGGCATCCTGGTCTACGAGTCGTGGGGCAAGACCGAGGCGAAGGTGAAGAACGGCGCGGTCGACATCGGCCTCGAGATCTCCCAGACCGGCGGCGCCATCAAGAGCTACGGCCTCACCATCGTGGAGACGGTGATGCGCTCGCAGACCAGCGTGTACACGCACGCGTCGGTCTCGAAGGACCCCGAGAAGCGGGAGCTCCTCGAGATGTTCCTCGTGAACCTCTACGGGGCGACGCACGCCGAGACGAAGGTCATGCTGATCTTCAACGTGCCGAACGCGCTCGCCGACGAGGTGGACGCGTACCTCCGCACGAACAACCTGTTCGGCGAGGAGCCCACCCTGAGCCGCGGCAAGGAGTACACCGAGTACAACATCCAGGTGGACGCCGCGGACGTGGAGCGGCCGGTCGCGCTCGTGCGCTACACCCTCGCGAAGCTCGGCGCGCGCAGCATCAACACCATCCCGATCACCTCGTCCATCCCGGGGATCCGGATGATCCGCGGCCGCTCGTAGGGCGCCCGCGGCGCCGCCGGGGGACCCGCCTCGCTCCGGGTGAAGGCGGGCCCTCCCCGGAGCGGCCTCGCGAGGCGTCCCCCCGCGGAGCTTGGCCCGGGGTGCGTGCGATGCGCACACGTCCTTCGCCGGCGTCGAGCGGGCGGAGGGCGGGCGGATGAGGGAGGAGCGGGGGGAGCGCGCGGCGCGCCGCGCGGGGTCCGTCTTCGCGGCGGCCGTCTCCGCCGCGATCGCGCTCGGGGGGTGCCACGCCGCGCCGGAGCTCGAGGGCGGGCCGACGGGGGACGGCGCGCCGGGGAGCGGCGTGCCGACCGGGAACGCGGAGGGTACGCCCCCGGTGAACGTCCCGCCGGAGCCGCCATCGCTCCCGCTGGGCTGTCCCGACCTGTACGCGGACGACCTCCTCCCCACGTTCGAGCTCGACGTCTCGGACGAGGTCTGGGCGGCGCTGCAGCAGGACCTCGTCGAGGGCGAGGAGGTGTACTACCCGGCCGTGTTCCGCCTGGGCGGAGAGGAGAGGCCGGACGCGAGGGTCCGGCTGCGCGGGAACAACTCCCGGTGCGGCGAGAAGCTCCAGCTCGCGATCTCCTTCAACCAGGTCGATCCCGCCGGGCGGTTCCACGGCCTGCGGCGCCTCGATCTCGACCACGGCGGGTGCCGCCTGCTCGAGGAGCGGCTCGCGCTGTCGTTCATGCGCGACCTCGGCCTGCCCACCCCGTGCGCGAACCACGCGCGCCTCGTCGTGAACGGCGCGTACTACGGCCTGTTCGTGAACGTCGAGCACGCGAACAAGGACTTCCTGCGCCGGAACTTCGGGGCGGCGGCGGACGACGGCAACCTCTACAAGAGCGGCTGGAGCCTCAGCACGAACGAGGCGGCGAACGACACCTCGGACCTCGTCCCCTGGGACGCCGCCGGCGACGCGGCGACGCTCGCCTCGCTCGGCGACCTCGACGAGGCGGTGCTCGAGTGGGCGGCGGAGGCGGTGCTGCCGGCGCGGGACAACTACTGGCTGCGCGGCTACAACTACTACCTGTACCACCACCCGGCGCGGGGCTTCCTCTTCGTCCCGAACGACCTCGACCAGGCCTTCCCGGGCGGGTCCGGCGACGTCCAGCTCGCGACGCTCCTCCCGGATCCGCTGCAGCGCGCCGCCGGCGTCGCGCTCGCGGACCCGGCGTGGAGGCTGCGCTACGAGGAGGCGGTGCGCCGCGCGCTGGCGGCGTACGACCCCGCCACGCTGGCCGGGCGCCTCGACCGCTGGTGGGCGCAGATCGCGCAGGCCGAGGCCGAGGATCCCTTCTCGACGTACTCGACCTCGCGCGTGAGGCTGCTCGAGACGTGGATCGAGGCGCGCGCCGCCTGGCTCAGGGAGGAGGTCGAGCCGCCGCCCCCGTGAGCGGGGCCGGGCCGGCGCCCACCCCGGGGAGCGCGGCGACGCCGGGCTCCTTCTCCGGGTGCGACTCGCCGTGGATGACCGGGCCGGAGCGGATCACGTTCGAGCGGAGCCGCTGGCCGAGGACCTCCTCGGCGCGGCGCCCGGCCTCGAGCATGGACTCCACGTCCACGCCGGTCCTGGTCCCCATCTCCTCGAGGAGCGCGACGAGGTCCTCGGTGCAGGCGTTGCCGGTGAAGCCGGCCGAGTACTTCGCGGCGCCGGTGGCGGGCTGGCCGCCGATGGCGCCGAGCGAGGCGTCCACGTACCGGACGCCCAGCTCGAGCGCGGCGATCGAGTTCACGATGCCGGTGCCGCGCGTGTCGTGGAAGTGGGCGATCCACTCGGCCCCCGGGAACTCCGCCCGGAGCGCCGCGATCCGCTCGCGGACGAGGAGGGGGTTCGCCATGCCGGTCGTGTCGCCGAGCATGATCGCCTGCGCGCCCTCCTCGAGGTAGAAGCGGACGACCTTCGCCACGTCGTCGAACGGCACGTCGCCGCCCACCGGGCAGCCGTACACCGTGCCCGCGCAGCCGATGATCCGGACGCCGAGGGCGTGGGCGCGCCGCATCACGCGCGCGTGCTCGCGCATGGCGTCGGCGTGGGCCATGCGGAAGTTGAGGCGGTTGTGCTTCTCGCTCGCGGAGATCATGAGGATGATCTCCTCCGCGCCGTACCCCTCCTTCTGGCAGACCTCGAGGCGGTCGAAGCCGCGCTCGTTCGGCATGAGGACGACGTGCGAGACGCCCGGCCGGCGGCGGATCCCGCGGAGCACCTCGACCGCGTCCGCGAACTGCGGCAGGAGCTTCGGGTTCGAGAAGGACGTGACCTCGAGCTTGCGGAAGCCGGCCGCGGTGATGCGGTCGATCATCTCGATCTTGAGCGCCGTGGGCACGACGGCGGGCATCGACTGCAGCCCGTCGCGCGCCCAGCACTCGCACACCACGACGGACTCGGGCAGGGCCGCTCCGGGGCTCGGCGGTCGCTCCACGTGGCCTCCTACGCGTCGGCGGTGGGGTGCTCGAGGCCGCTGCGGCGGGCCAGCTCGCGGGCGGCGTGGACGAGCTCGGGGTGCACGCCGAAGGCGATGGCGGCGCACTCGGCGCTGGCGGCGAGGAGGAGGGCCTGGCCGCCGGGGCGCCGGTTCGCGGCGGCGAGGAGCTGCGCCGCGTCGCGGGGGGCGGCGGGCCGCGCCTCCGCGGCGGGGGCCGGGCGGGGGCGGCCGGCGGCGCGCGCGAACAGCACGCGCGCCGCGGCGCGCGCGAGGTCGTCCTCGAGCGCGGCGCGGACGCGCTCGATCGCCGGCGGCGCGACGCCGAGCAGCACGGCGGCGCACTCGAGCGGCGCGCCCTCGAGGAGCGCGAGGCCGTCGGCGACGAGCGCGGCGCGCGCGACGACGTCGTTGATCTCCGCGTCGCTCGCGCGGCCGCCGTGCGGCGCGCGGCGCGGGTGCGAGGTCGGCGAGGTAATCCGCTCGGTCATTGGCCGCTCCGAAACGCGAACGATGCCATCATCCCCGGCCACTCGTACAGCCCCCGGCCGTCTCATCGCGGACGCCGCCGCGACGCGCTGCGACACGATGGCGCAGCGCGGCGTGACTTCCGGGGAGCCGGCCTGCCCGCCGGGGCGCACGCGCGCCGGCACCCCGGCGTGCTACGGATCGGCCATGCCGATCCCGAGCGCCCGCCTCCTCGCTTTCGCGGGGATGCTCCTCGCCCTCGCCGCCTGCGGCGAGGGCTCGAGCCCGCCCGACCCGGTCGTGCCGGGGCCCTACGACGGCACGCCGCCCCTCGGCGCGCCGATCGCGCCGGCCGACGCGGCGCCCATTCCCAACGCGGGCGACTGGACCTGGGTCCCGTTCCCCGACACGACCTGCACGGACGCCACCGGCGGCCCGCCGTCCGGTGCGTACCAGTTCTCCACCAGCTCGACCGGCCTCGCCATCAGCTGGGGAGACGCGGGGAACACCGACGTCGTGGTGTTCCTCCAGGGCGGCGGCGCGTGCTGGGACTTCTTCAGCTGCGGGGGGGCGGCGAGCCTCGACGTGCCCAAGACCGCGGCCACCGGGCCCTTCGGCCCAACCGAGTTCGACGCCGACATCTACCAGGCCTACCCGCTGTCCTGGATCCGCCGCGAGAACCTCCCGCACTCGCTCGCCGGGGCGACCATCGTCTTCGTCCCGTACTGCACGGGCGACGTCCACGCGGGCGACGCGGTGACGACCTACGCGTTCCCCGGCCGGCCGCCGTCGATCACGTGGCACCACGCCGGCCACGCGAACGTGCTCGCCTTCCTGAAGCGGCTCGGGGCGACGTTCCCCGCGCCGCGCAAGCTCGTCGTCGCGGGCTCGTCCGCGGGCGGCTTCGGCGCGCTCGCCAACTACCCCGCCTTCCGCTGGTACTGGCCGGACGCGGTGTCGTACCTCGTCGACGACTCGGGCCCGCCGCTCGCCGGCGCCGCCATCCCCGCGTCGACGCGCGCCGCCTGGTACGCGAGCTGGGACATGGGCGCCTCGCTCGACGCGTTCTGCCCGTCCTGCCAGGCCGACTTCTCGCAGGGGCTGCGCGCGCTCGCGGCGCGGTATCCGCAGGACCGCATCGCGCTCCTCTCGCACCTCCAGGATCTCACCATCCGCGAGTTCTTCGGGACGTACACGATCACGCCGCCCTACGTCGTGCGCGATGCCCGCGACCGAGTTCGAGGCGGCGCTGCGCGCGCTCGGCACGGACGCGATGGACCCGCACGGCGAACGCGAAGTACTTCTTCACCGACGGCGATGGGCATCCGACCCTCCTCGACCCGACGGTGATCGGCACGCCCACGCCGCTCGAGGGTTGGCTCGAGCTCATGCTCTCCGACGCGCCGAACTGGGCGAGCGTGGCGGACTGAGCGAGCGACCGCGCACGCTGCCGTCGCCCGCCTCGGCGCGGGGGAGACGGTCCGCCTGCGTCCCGCCTCCGGCGCAGGCGGGCTGACCGCGCGCCGCACGCGCGCCGGGCGCGGGAGGTCCGCCCCGGGCAGCGTGGCGACTGCCCGACGTCCACACGCCGTCTCGGCGAGCCGACGCGCGAGCGCGCCGCCTCGCAGCCGCCGTGCCTGCTGCGCGCCCGCGTCCTCGGACGCCTCCTCCGCGAGTGCGCGCCGCCGCGGGGATGGACAACCTACCGGGAACGCGAGGTGAACCATGGAAATCGGCACGCACCACCCCGAGCCCTACGGCCACGGCGTGGAGTCCGGGGCAGCGGGCGAGGCGAAGGAGAAGGCGAAGGAGCTGACCCGCACCGCACGCGATCGGGCGCTCTCGGTGCTGGACGAGCAGAAGGGCCAGCTCTCCGGACTCCTCGATCGCATGGCGGACACGATGCAGGACGACCGGCTCGGCGGCTACGCCTCCGAGTACGCGCGGCGGGGCGCCGAGCTCCTGCGGCGCCAGTCCGCGGACGAGCTCTTCCGCTCGGTGCGCAGCGGCGTACGCTCGCGCCCCGGGCTCCTCCTCTCGGCCTGCTTCGTCGCCGGCCTGGCGGTCGCGCGGCTGATGAAGGGCAGCATGGGCGACGGCGGGCGAGGCCGCCTCGACTCCGGGCGCTGGAGCGGGCGCGGCTACGGCGAGCGCGGCTACCGTGAGGGCTCGTGGTCGTCGCCCGAGCCGACGGGCGGGGCGGGGCGGGGCGAGCCGTGACGCCGCTCGGGCACGAGGAGTGGAGGGGGAGGTTCCGCCGCGACCGCGACGACGGGCTGCGCGACCGCGCGCTCGGCGATCTGGTGCGCGACCTGCTGGGTGAGGCGCAGGGCCTCCTCCGCGACGAGGTCCGGCTGGCGAAGGCCGAGCTGCGCGAGGAGGCGAGGAGGGCGGCGAAGGGCGGGGCGGCGATCGGCGCGGGCGGGGCGGCGCTGTACGCGGCGCTCCTCTTCCTCGGGGTGACGCTCGTGCTCGCCGGGGCCACGTTCCTCCCGGCCTGGGTCGCCGCGCTGATCGTCACCGCCGTCTACGCGGGCGCGGGGTGGGCCGCGCTGAGCCACGGCAGGGAAGAGCTCCGCAGGACCCGTCCGTCCCGGGCGGTCGAACACGTGAAGGAGGACGCACGGTGGGCGAGAGAGACGATGCGCGACGTGAGGTCGAGCAGAAGCGCGAACGCATGAGCCGGATCGCGCACGAGGTGTCGCGGCGCATGACACCCCGGTACGCGAAGGAGAGGGCACGCGAGATGGCACGGGAACGGATGTGGAGCGCGAGGGATCGCGCGGTCGAGAGCTCGTGGTTCGCCCCGCTGCTCGGCGCCGGCATCGGCGCGCTCGTCGCGAAGACGCTGCAGTCGCGGGCGCAGGAGCGGAGCTGGGAGCGCGACCGCTACGGCTACCCGTATCGCGAGGGGAGCCGCTACGGGGTCGAGTACCCGCGCGGCGACGTCGAGTTCGGGGCCGCCTACGAGGAGGAGTACGCGTACGCGGAGCCGCCGCCGGCGCAGGGCGCCGCGGGCGGCGAGGGGGCGGGGGCCCGGATCGGCGAGAAGGTCTCCGAGCTCGGCGAGAAGGTCTCCGGCATGAAGGATGCCGCGCGCGAGAAGGCGGAGGAGATGAAGGGCCGCCTCCAGGGAGCGACGACGTCGATGCGGGAGCGCCTCCCCGATCGCGAGCGGATCCGGGCGAGCACACGCGAGGACACCGGGCTGTGGGCGCTCGGGGCGGTGGCGCTCGGCGCGCTGTTCGGCCTCGCGCTCCCGGAGACCGAGCGCGAGCGCGAGCTGCTCGAACCCGCGCGGCGCAAGGCGCAGGAGCTCGGGTCGGAGGTCCGGGACAAGGCCCTCGCGAAGGGCGCCGAGGCCATGGAGAAGGCCACGGACCAGGTCCGGTCGGCCGGGACCGAGCCGGGGGGCCAGCGGGGCGGGACGGCGGGCGCACCACCCCCTGCTCCCCTTCACTGACGGTCGCGACACCGCGCCGAGGCGCCTCTGCACGACCGGGCGGCGCCTCGCCCGCCCGGTCGCCGCGACTGCGCCCCATTTCGAGAGGCGCCCCAGTTCGACGTTGCGCCGGCGCGCGCGCGCGCTGAACCCCAACGCATCCACCGTGGGGGGAGGAAGCCATGAAGAGACTGCTGCTCGCGATGCTGCTCGTTCCCGCGCTCGCCGCCGGCGCGGAGCAGGAGGCCGCCGCGAAGGCGGCCGATCCGATGGCGGGCTGGGTGCCGCCGAAGGTGAAGCAGGAGGCGAAGGACAAGCAGGAGATCCAGGCGCTGTTCCGCGGCATGGAGGCCGCGGCCAAGACGGGCGATCTCGACGCCGCCGCCGCGCTCGTCGACTTCCCCGTCACGATGATGACGGACGACTCGAAGGGCGAGGCGTCGGGCGACGCGTGGACCCGGGAGAAGTGGACCGAGGTGATGAAGCCCTTCTACGGGAAGCCGGCGAAGGACATGAAGGTCACGCACAAGCCGACGATCTTCCTCCTCAGCGACTCGCTCGCGTCGGTCGACGACGTCTGCACGATGACGCAGGGCGGGAAGACCATGACCTCGCGGAACTCGATGTTCGTCATCCGCCGCGACGGGAAGTGGCGCGTGAAGGCGATGGCCGAGGGCGGCTGGGGCGACATGATGGCCGCGGCGCCTCAGGGCACCGCGGCCGGGGCGCAGGAGCCCGCCTCCGGGGCGACCTCGACCGGCTCCGCGGCGCCGCAGGCCGAGCCGGCCCTGCCGCCGCAGCCGACCGAGCCCGCCCAGCCGCCCGCGCCGGCACAGCCGCCCGGCGAGAGGACGACGAAGTAGCGACCGCGCGCCGGCGCGCCCGTCACGGCGCCGCCGGCGCGTCCTTCTCCCCGCCGAGGGCGTGGTTCGCCAGCAGCTCGAGCGCGCGCACCAGGGCGGAGTGGTCCCAGCCCTTGCCGCCCCGGGCGGCGCAGGCGTTGAGCAGCTCCTGCGCCGTCGCGGTGTTCGGGAGCGACATCCCCACCTCGCGCGCGTTCGAGAGGGCGAGGTTCAGGTCCTTCTGGTGCAGCTCGATCCGGAACCCCGGGTCGAAGGTGCGCTTGATCATCCGCTCCCCGTGCACCTCGAGGACGCGCGAGGCCGCGAACCCGCCCATGAGCGCCTGCCGCACCCGCGCCGGGTCCGCCCCCATCTTCGAGGCGAACAGGAGCGCCTCCGCCACCGCCTCGATGTTGAGCGCCACGATGATCTGGTTCGCCACCTTGCAGGTCTGGCCGTCGCCGTTGCCGCCCACGAGGGAGACGTTCTTCCCCATGAGCGCGAAGAGCGGCCGGACCTGCTCGAACGTCTCCGCGGGCCCGCCGACCATGATGGTGAGCGTCGCCGCCTTCGCCCCCACCTCGCCGCCGGAGACGGGCGCGTCGAGGTAGCGGCAGCCGAGCGCGCCGATCCGCTCGGCGAAGCGCTTCGTGTCCACCGGCGAGATGGAGCTCATGTCCACGACGACCTTGCCGGGCGAGAGCCCCTCGGCGACGCCGCCCCGGCCGAAGAGCACCTCCGCGACGTGGGGCGTGTCCGGGACCATCGTGAAGACCACCTCCGAGCGCTGCGCCACCTCCTTGCCGCTCGCGCAGGCGCTCCCGCCCGCGTCGGTGAGGTCCCGCGGGACGCCGCTGCGGCTGTGGAGGTGGAGCCGGTGGCCGCCCTCGATCAGGTGGAGGGCCATCGGACGGCCCATGATCCCCAGCCCGACGAATCCGAGATCGCTCATGATCTGCTCCTGGAAGAGCTTCCGCGAAGCCGTTCGTATATCCGGTCCTCTCCCGGAGTCATCATGAGCCAGCTCCCCAACCCTTATGGCGCGTCCCTCCCGCTCGAGGCCGCCCGCCGTCTCGCGGCGGCCGCGCGCGCGGAGGCGGCCGCGAACGGCTGGACGGTGGCCGTCGCGGTCGTGGACGCCGGCGGCGACGTCGTCGTGCTCGAGCGGATGGACGGCACCCAGGTCGGCAGCGTCGAGGTGGCTCGCGGGAAGGCGCGCTGCGCGGTGCGGTTCAAGCGGCCGACGAAGGAGTGGGAGGAGGCCCTCGCGGGCGGAAGGACCGCCGTGCTCGCGATCCCCGGCGTCGTGCCGCTCGAGGGCGGGCTGCCGCTGCTCGACGCGGCCGGCGCGATCGTGGGCGGGGTCGGCGTGAGCGGCGCGCTCCCGGCCCAGGACAGCCGGTGCGCGGAGCGCGCGGCGGCCGTGCCGATGCCGGAGCCGCGCGACGTGCGGTAGGTATCAGCCGTCGCGTCCTTCGCGCCGAGGCGTCACGTCGACGGGCTCGTCGACCGCGGGGCGCGGCCGCCCGAAGCCGCCATGAGACACGACGCGGATGCGCCCCGTCGCGATCCGGCGCTCGAGCCAGCGGCGAAGCGCCGTCGCGACGGCCCGTCGCGTCGGCGGGAACAGCAGGACCAGCCCCAGCGCGTCGGTGATCACGCCGGGGGAGACGAGGAGGAGGCCGCCGGCGAGGACGAGCGCTCCCGAGAGCACGCCCTCGTCCGGGAGCCGGCCCTCCGCCACCGCGCGCTGCCAGCCGCGCAGCACCCGCGCTCCCTCCAGCTTCGCGAGCCACGCGCCGGCGAGGCCCGTCGCGACGACGAGCGCGACGGTGTTCCAGAACCCGATCGCGCCGCCGATGCGGAGCAGGACCCAGAGATCGAGGAGGGGGAGCGCGGTGAAGAGGAGGAAGAGCTTGCCCATCGGGAGAGCTTAGCCGGTGCGCGGGTCGGCCGCCCGGCGGGGCGACCCAACGTGGGCGGGCTCCCGTCCGGGCGGACCGCCCCCGATCTTCACAGGGGAGGCCGTGTCGTGCACACCTGCGCGCGAGTCCGGTACGCGTGCGTCGCCGTCGCGCTCGCGGCGCTGGCTGCGGACGCCGGCGCGGCGACGCTCGAGGCACCGGCGGCGGAGCGGGCGCTCGCCGTGGCGCAGGCGAAGTGCGCGGCCGCGGCGGCGCGCCTCGCCCCCGATCGCCTGCCGAAGAGCACGGGACCGGACGGCCTCTGGCGGACCGTGGCGGCGACGGACCGCGTCGGTTGGACCCAGGGGTTCTTCCCCGGGATGCTCTGGTACCTCCACGAGTGGAGCGGCGATCCCGCCTGGCGCGAGCGCGCGGAGCGCTTCACCGCCCCGCTCGAGCCCCAGAAGACGAACACGGAGTCGCACGACGTCGGCTTCAAGCTCGTCCCTAGCTTCGGCAACGCCCACCGGCTCACCGGCGACCCGGCCGACCGGGACGTCCTCCTCGCCGGCGCCGCCTCGCTCGCGACGCGCTTCCGCCCCGAGGTGGGCGCCATCGACTGCTGCGACTGGAACCCCGACTGGCGGCTCCCGGTCGTCATCGACACGATGATGAACCTCGAGCTGCTGCTCTGGGCCGCGCGGAACGGGGGCGATCCGGCGTGGGCCGAGCTGGCGCTCCGCCACGCGCTGCGAACGCGGGCGGACCTCGTCCGCGCCGACGGCAGCACGTTCCACGTGGCGGACTACGAGCCGGGCACCGGCGCGCTGCGCTGGCGCGGCACGTTCCAGGGCGCGGCCGACGGCTCGACCTGGTCGCGCGGCCAGGCGTGGGCCGTCTACGGGTTCACGATGGTCTACCGGTACACCCGGGACGCCCGCATGCTCGAGACGGCGCGTCGCACCGCGGACTTCTTCCTGGCGCGGCTCCCTTCGAGCGGCGTCCCGCGCTGGGATCTCGACGTGACGGGGCCTCCCGACGACTCCTCCGCCGCGGCGGTCCTGGCCTCCGCGCTCCTCGAGCTCGCCACGCTGGTCGGCGAGCCGGCCGGGGACGCGTACCGCGCGCACGCGCTCCGGATCCTGGGCGCCCTCGCGTCGCCTTCCTGGCTCGACGAGCGATCGTCCACCGAGGGCCTCCTGCTGCACGGCGCGGGCAACGTCCCCGCGGGGCAGGAGGTCGACGTCTCGCTGATCTACGGCGACTACTACTTCGTGGAGGCGCTCCTGCGTGCGCGCCCGTGGCCCGCCGCGGCGTCGGACGGCGGCGGCGGAGGCGCCGGTGACGCGGGCGGAGGGGACGGGGAGGGGGGAGGGGACGGGTCGGGGGGAGGGGTGGACACGGGCGGGGGCGGCGGCGACTCCGGGCCCGGCGACGGCGAGGGCGGCGGCGCCGGGGCGCCGGCGGGCGATCCGGCACCGCCTCCGGGCCGCTCGTCGAGCGGCTGCGCCACCGGCGGCGCCGGCTCCGCGGTCGCGCTGGCGCTCCTCGCGCTGGCGCTCCTGCTGCGGCGCGCCCGGCGCGGGACGCGTCCGCGCCCCTCGAGCGCGGACCCACGCTGACGGCCTTCAGCAGAACCGGTACCGGGTCACCGCGTCCTCGTTCCACCCGAGGCCCGCGCCCGGCCGGTCGGAGGTCCCGGGCGTCACATCGGATGGCAGAGGTTGCAGTTCTCGCCCGACGGTCCCCAGCCGTACGGCGCGCCCCACACCGCCGAGGGCTGGGCGAGGTGGCAGGCGACCCCGGAGCAGGTCTTCGAGTCGGGGGCGTAGGTCACGCCGCCGACGCCGAACGAGACGGTGGTCCCGGTCCAGGCCGCGGACGGCGGCCACGGAACGCTCGTGCTCGCGTCCGCCATCCAGTACGGCGCGACAGGAACGTTCGGCGCGGGCGGTAGGCCGGGGACGGGCGGCAGCACGGTGCGCGGGTCGAAGACGACGTCGCGCACGCCGTTCACGTGCCTGAGCGGCAGCACCCGGCCCGTGCCCTGCGGCGGGGCGCCCGCGAGCCCCGTGTGGCAGCTCGTGCAGTCGAGCTGGGCCGTCCAGCCCCAGTCGATGCGCCCGGGGTCGCCGCCTGGCAGCAGGTAGCGGCCCGTCGTGTCGAGGTAGTAGAAGCCGCCGGGCGCGGTGTTCGCGGGATCGACGGTGTCGAAGTGGCAGGTCTGGCAGGTGATGGGCGCCGCGCCGGGGCCGCCGTGCTTGGTCGTGTGCCACACGCCGGGCATGCCGAGGAAGTGGCCGAACTCGTAGCCGTCGTCCGCGAGGTTCACGTGACCGTTGGCGGTCGGAGTCCCCGGGCCGCCGGACGCGTAGGCGGGCGGGTTGCCGTGGCAGCCGTCGCACCCGAGCTCGACGCCGCTCAGCCAGCCCGGGGTCGCGGCGAACGCGGGGGAGGCCTGCCCGCTCGAGTGGCAGTACGCGCCGGCGCAGGTGCCCGACGAGCCGTCGTAGCCCGCGCCCGGGGCGGCGCGCGCCTTCAGCGAGCCCGCCGGCGCGCCGGCGTCGTACAGCTCCACCTCGACGGCGCCGTCCTGGTGCTTCGCCACGTCGAGGGGATGGCAGTGGCCGCAGCCGAACGCGTAGGCCGAGGCGTCCGGAGGCGCGGCCCCCGCGACGCCATCCTGCACGAGCGTCAGGTCGCCGTAGCTCGCCGTCGCGGCGGCGTCGGCCGGGGTCGCGTGCAGCGCGTGGAGCCCGGTCGGAGGCGGGAAGCCGTGGCACCGGGAGCAGCCGCTGCCGCCGGCGACGTCGAGGTGGCCGTCCAGGTGGCGCCCGCCGGCGAGGTCGATCGAGCCGTCCGCGGCCACCGTCGCGGGGTGGCAGGTGTGGCAGGCCGTGTCCGCCGTGTGCGGGGACGCGGGCGGGTAGCCGTGGCACGTCGCGCACGCCACCTCGGGCGGCTGCGGGCTCGGGTCGACCCACGCCCACGCGACCGGCCCCGGCGGCGCCGCGGTCGTCGCGCCGTGGCAGTAGACGCCGGAGCAGGTCCGCGTCGCGGCGTCCCAGACCGGCGTGGCGCCCCCCGCGCGCGCCAGCGGGCCGAACCCGACCGACACGCCCTGCGCGCACGCCGCCGCGTCGGGCGAGTGGCACTCGGCGCAGGCGAGGGCGTCGCGCGCGGGGGTCCCCGCGTGCGCGAGGTGG
Organism: uncultured delta proteobacterium; assembly: GCA_963737085.1. Lineage (GTDB taxonomy): Bacteria > Myxococcota > Myxococcia > Myxococcales > Anaeromyxobacteraceae > Anaeromyxobacter. The sequence goes on along the minus strand of CAVTRR010000006.1, from coordinate 38,579 downwards.
GCCGAGACGCCGGGGTCCTGCGGATCGCAGCTCTGCGCCCCGAGCCCGTCGCGGGCGACGTCGACGTCCCGGGACGGAGCGGGAGGGCCGCTCTCCTCCACGCACGCCAGCGTGAGCGTCAGGAGCGCGATCGCGTTGAGCTGCGAGCGGCGACGGTTCGGCATGGCCCCTCCCCGAGAGCGATGACGACGGATGGTACGGCGGCCGCGCCCGCTGCCGCCCGAGTCGGAACGGGTGGCGCCCCACGCAGGCGCGTGCGCGAAGCTTCTACCGTGCGTCCGTCCCGGCGAGAATCCGTTGTAGGGGTGTGTCAGGTTGCCGCGGACGCGACGCACGGCGCCGGATGCCTTCGACGCGGCACGGCGGAACACGCCGGCCGCGTCGCGCGCACGGCCGCCTGGGGCGGGCGATCGGGCCGGCAGGCCCGCGAGCCCCCCCCGGATCCTCCGCCGGGCGGACGCCGGCGAGCGGGCCATGTTCCTTGCCTCCGCTCGCGCCCGCGTGCTGTCATCGGCAAGGGGCGGCGCCGATCCGCCCGCGGCGAACCTCCATGCTCGATCCCGAACACGTCCTCACGACCACCGCCGCCGAGCCCGCGTACTGCACCTCGTGCGGCCTGAAGCACACGCGGCGGCCCGACTGGCTCTGCCCGCGCTGCGGGATGCCCGCGGGGAGCGAGGCCCCCGCGTCCACGGCCCGGCCGGCCCCGCGCGCCGTGTGGATGTTCCCGGGCGGCAGCCGGATCGCGGGCGCGGTCATGGCCGCGGGCAGCGTCGCCCTCGCGGTCGGCCTCGCGAGGTTCCCCGGAGGCGAGCACCGCTGGCCGCTCCTCGCCGGGGCGCTCGTCCTCGGCGTCCTGGGGGTCGCCCTGGCGCTCGAGGCCTCGTGGGCGCGGTGGTCCGCGGCCACCGGCGCGCTGGTGGCCGTTGCGGTCGTTGCGGAGGACCTGCTCCGCGAGCGCGGGCCCTGGTCGCTCCGCGACCCGCTCCCTCCCGCGATCCGCGCGCCGCTGCGTGCCCTGCTCCGCGCTCCCCGGCCCGCGGAGCTCTTCGCCCTCGCGCTCATGGCCTTCCTCGTGGGGTGCCTGCTGCTGCTCGTGGGCCGGCCCCGGGCCTGGCGCATCGCCGCCGGCGTGCTCCTCGCCGCGCCGCTCGTCGCCGGGATCGTGTGGAGTTTCGCTCGCTGAGCGCCGGGCACCGGCCGCGCCGCGGGCGGTGAGGCGACGTGCGCTGCGTCCGGGTCTCACGCTGCGCTGCGCCACCCACCTCCGCGCCGCCGCGAGTAGCGGTTTCCCACAACTGACGGCCGCCGATCCGCGGGCGCGATACTGCCCGCCATGGCCCAACGACCGCTCGCCGCCTCCGGCCGCACCGCCCCCGACGCCCCCGACGCCCCCGGCCCGGGAGGCCAGCGGATCCGCTTCGGCATGGTCACCAAGACGACGCTGGCGATGCTCCTCGTCGGCCTCGTCCCGCTCGCCGTCTTCGGCGGCCTCACGCTCGACCGGCAGGCCACCCGGATCCGCAGCGAGGCCGAGCGCTCCATGCAGGCCAGCGCGGAGCGGATCTCCGCGCAGGTCGACGAGTGGTTCGACAAGAACGTGCGGGCGCTGCGGGCCGCCGCCAACCTCGCCGCCGTCCAGTCCATGCAGGGCGAGCAGCAGACCCAGGTGCTCACCGCGATCCAGCAGGCGTACCCGTGGATGTACCTCGTCTTCACGGTCGCGCCGGACGGTCGGAACGTCGCGCGCAGCGACGGCAAGCCGCTCACCGACTACTCGGATCGCCAGTACTACAAGGACGTCGTGCGCGGCGGGAAGGACCTGAGCTGGGAGACGCTGATCGGCAGGACCTCGAAGAAGCCGGCGCTCGTCGTCGCCGTCCCGGTGAAGGTGAACGGCGTGGTGACGGGCGTCGTCGCCGCGGCGATGACGATCGAGGACATCTCGGCCATCGTCGCGCACTGGCGGACGGGCCAGACGGGCTACGCCTTCCTCGTCGACGAGCAGGCGAAGGTGGTGGCGCACCCCCGCGAGGAGTTCGTGCTCGCGCAGACGCCCCTCAGGGATCAGCCGCTCGTCGAGGCGTTCCTGGCGGACCGCAAGCCGCACCTGCTCTCGTTCACGCAGACGGACGGCAAGGACGTCCTCGGGTACGTCCACGGCAACAGGCAGGGCTGGGCGCTCGCGATCCAGCAGAACGAGGAGGAGCTGTTCGCGCCGCTGCGCCAGACGCTGCTGCTCGGCCTGGCGCTCCTCGCGGGCGCGGCCCTCGTCGTCGCGGTCGTGGCGGCGGTCATGTCGAAGGTGCTGATCCGGCCCATCCTCGAGATGGCCTGGGCCGCCGACCAGATGAGCCTCGGGCAGCTCGACGAGCCGATCACGTCGAGGCGCAAGGACGAGATCGGCGTGCTCGTGCGATCGCTCGAGCGGCTCCGGAAGAGCATGCGCGCGGCGATGGCGAGGCTGCGGTAGCCCTCGCCGGCGCGCGACGCCGCTAGGGCGCCTCGAGCCCGAAGTGCCGGAGCAGGTCGATCTCGGCCTCGCAGGCCGGGCACGCGATCCCGCCGTCGAGGGCGAACAGCTCCAGGCCGAACTTCGGGTGCCCGGCGACGACGGCCACGAGCCCCGTGACCCACCGGGCGTCCGCCTCGCTCCACTCGCGCGCGGCGACCAGCTCCGAGACGAGCGGCCTGCCCCGCGCCGCGGCCGCCTCCAGCCCCGGCGCGAGGTCCTCGGGGACGGGGGGCGCGTCGGGCTCCCGGGCGGCGGCGCCGATGCCGAGCGCGAGCACGAGCCACTCGACGCGCTGCTCGACGGGCATGGCCGCGGCCGCCTCGACGAGGTGGGGCGCGGCGGCGTAGCTCGCCGTGTACACGTCGCCCTGGTGCCACAGCGACGACCAGAGCGCCTCGGTGAGCTCCTCGGTCACCGGGCCGGACGCGAGCGCGCGGAGCCGCGAGGGGAGGTCGACGGCGGAATCCGTAGGCGTGGGTCAGCGTTTCCCACCGAGGGTCGTCGAGGGAGAGCATGGGGGGAGTGTATCACCGCGCGTGAGAACCCGGCCGCCGGCGGGTCGAGGCACGTCACCGCAGGGCGACAGCGGCCCCGTGCGGCGCACCTCGCCCGCGAGGTACTCCTTGCGGCCCCGGGCGAAGGCCGCGGAGCGTCGAGGGGGCACGCGACGGCGGCCGCCACGACGCCCCGGCGCCCAGCCGAGCGCGCGCTGCCGCTCCCTACCGTGCGCCGTGATGCCCCTCGGCGTGGCCGCCCGGCGCTCCGGCGAACGCGAGGTCGTCGGCGGGCGCGCCGAGGGGCCTCGGCCCGCGCGCCTCGCCTCCGTAGGATCCCCGGATCTTCGCGCCCGACAGGGGGCCGCCCAGCGCGGCGCTGAGGTAGCACAGGTCGAGCCCGCCGGCGCTCAACGGGAGAGCGCTCCATGCCATGGACACCAGGCCGAGTGGACGGTCCCGGTACACGTAGCCGGCGACGAGGAACCCCGTCCCGGCGACCAGACGGAGGATGCGGCCCGCCGGCGCGTTGATGAACTGCGAGAACGCCGACCGATTGAAGGTTTCGTGAGCGCTCAAGAGGACTCTCCCATGGGAAGCGGCAAGCGGCTCCCGCGGCTCAGTGCACCGACGGCGGCGGGGGGACGAACGCGTACGGGCGCGCGTCCAGCCACTGCCAGCCGTTCCCGCTCCTCTTCGCGAGCATCACGACGTGCAGCTTCATCAGGCCGGTGGAGCCGTCGGGCATCCTGAAGTTCTCTAGCTCGTGATCGAGATCGAGGAACGCGAGCTCCGGCCCGAGGCGCCGCACGGACGCGATCGCGAACCTCGACGTCGTGCCCTTGAGGATGGTGTCGCAGTCGTGCCGGTACGCGGTCTCGACGCCCGATCGGCCCTTTCCGATCTCTCCGGAGGGAGTGATGAGGGTCCCGTCCTCGGTCCAGCACGCCGCCACCTGCTTCGCGTCGGCCCGGTTGAACAGCTCGTTGAACTTGCGGCACGCGGCCTCGAGCGACGGCTCGGCCTTGGATTCCTGCGTCCCCACGTCCTGCGTCGTTTCCATGTGCGCTCCTCCGTTCAGCGTGGAGACATGGAGGTGGCGGCGGAGGCCCTCGTGCGCAAGGGCACGGGGCAAACCGGACGGGGTCGGGGCGGTCCGTCCATCCGGTCGGAGGGCCGGCACCCGTCCACCCGGATGACCACCGCCGGTTCGCGCGGGCGGCGCGGCGTCGCGCGCGTCGAGGCGCCTGGACGGGCGCCTGTACGGCTAGGCCGCGCTCGGCGGGAGGTTCACACGATGGCCCTGGTCCACTCCACCACCAAGGGCATGGGCGGCCTGGCGATGGCGCTCGCGCAGTCGCGGGGGCTGTTCGACTACGACGAGCGGGTGAGCACCTACTGGCCGGAGTTCGCCCAGCTCGGCTTCTACGAGAGCGAGCTCTTGCGCCGGGTGGACCGCAGGCACCGGACGCTGGGCCGCTTCTTCCAGCAGGAGATCGCGACTCCCCTGGGGCTCGAGTTCTACATTCGCCTGCCGGAGGAGATCCCGCGTACCGCGCGATCCGCGATCGCGGCTAGCCGCCCCCGCCGGGCTGGCGGGCGCTCCTGGCCGAGCAGGTGATGTAGTGGGCGGTCCGGGGCACCGAGCCCTCGGGCCAGGCGTCACCCGGCTTGACGTAGCGCGCCACGAGCTTCGTCCGGTCGCCGCCCGGATGCGCGAGCGCGTACCTGCCGCTCTCGGAGGGCTCGGGATCGAACGCCATGTTGCAGGGGGTCCCGTCCTTGCGCGTGGACTTCGCCCAGACGATGGGCGCGTTGCAGTCCCGGCAGACGGCCTCGAACGCCTTCCGCTCGGCTCTCTCGGGCATGCCCGGGAGACTACTACTTGTCGCGATACGTGATGCGGCCGCGCGTGAGGTCGTACGGCGACAGCTCCACCTTCACGCGGTCGCCCGTGATGATGCGGATGTGGAACCGCTTCATCTTCCCGGACGGATACGCCAGCACGACCGGACCCTGGTCGATCTTCACGCGATACATGCCGCCGCTCGACTCTTCCACCCTGCCCTGCACCTCGATGCCGGCTTCCTTCTCGCTCATCTCTCTCCTTCTCTGGTCGGTCCTTCGACACGAAGCGGCCTCTTTGGGAGGCCGCCGGGAACCTGCGGGAGGCGTGACTCTACACGGACGTTCGGGACCTGCAACCTCGTCACTCCTCCCCGAAACGAAAACCCCCGCCGTGGCGCCGAGATTCCGGCGGGTGGTCCTCTATCAGAGCCGGCCGGGCGCCGCTAGGAGGTCCGTCGCCGGCGCTTGGGGCCCATCCAGGGCGCGGCGGGTCGAGGTGGCGTCGGGGGTGACCTGGTGAGAGGGTGACCCGGGACCCGTCGCGCATGGGCGCGTACCCTCCACCGGCCTCGCCTCGCGAGGGGGGAGAGCCGAAGGACACCCGTCGAGGGAGAAGGTGATGACGCTCCATGTCGTTCGCCTCGGCAGCCCCCGCGTCGCCGGCGAGGGTCTCCGCATCGGCACGGTGCGCCGCCCGCCGCGCGGCGTGCCGGCCGCCCGCTTCGCGTCGGAGAACTGGTACGACGTCTGGTATCCCAACCTCGCGCCGAGCGCCGAGACGGTGAAGCTCGGCAAGACGGCGCGCACCGAGCGTGACTGGGCGGCCTTCGCGAGGAGGTTCCGGGCCGAGATGGCCGACCCCGCGGCGAGCCGGACGCTCGACCTGCTCGCCGCGCTCTCGCACACGGCGGACTTCGCGGTCGGGTGCTACTGCGAGGACGAGGCGCGCTGCCACCGGTCGGTGCTGCGCGAGCTGCTCGCGGCGCGCGGGGCGAGGATGGGGTGAGGGCGCGCCGGCAGCGGGTGGACGGCCGTCGGCGCTCCGGCGATGCCGCCTCGTCCCGGGCGCCGGTGTGCGTCGCTGTCGGTCGAGAGGTCAAGCACTGACCGTGTTAGCGTGTGCTCCTCGCTGGGAGGCGACATGGAGAGCATCCTCGGGTCGTTCGAGGCGCGTCAGGGCAACACCTGGACCGCCGACGTGCAGTACAAGGTCTTCGTGAGCGCGGACCGTGCCGTCGCGGTCCGGACCGGCGGGCAGTTCGCCGGGCAGAGCCGGCAGCTCCTGGCGCACCAGCTCGGCCTCATCGGCATCCTCATCCACAAGGTGTTCCTCGAGAAGCGCGAGGCCCGGCGCAAGGCCGAGCAGGCGAAGGCCCTGGAGCTCTGCACGATGAGCGAGCTGCTCGCCCGCCATCCGAAGAACTTCGAGCTGCCGTTCCACGCCATCAAGCGGGCCGGGATCGAGCGCGTGCGGTTCTCCCTGCACGGCCCGTCCGTGGCGCGCCTGGTGCTCGAGCCCCAGAACCGCGCGCCGGTGAAGCTGCTGCTCCAGAACGCCGAGCAGCTCGAGGCCTGCCGCGCGCTGCTCGCGGACGTCCTCGACGGGCGGCTCACGCTCGACCCGAAGCTGCCCGGCTCCCCGCCGGCGGAGCGCCGGCGCGCGAAGACGGGGTAGGCCCGGGGCGAGTGCCGGCGCTGCGCGGTCGCGCGTCTCACCGCCGCGGTCGAGCCGGGTCGCCGTCAGCGCCCGACGCGGTTGATGTCGGCGGGCTCGAGGATGAACCGGTCGGCGCGGCCCTCGACGACGCGCAGCATGGCGCGCCCGAGCCGCTCCGAGGTGGTGACGTGGCGCGGCAGGCCCTTCACCAGCAGCGGGAAGAGCGGGCGGAGGAGGACGATGAACGCCTGGTAGAGCCTCACGGAGCTGCGGATGCCGGGCCCTGGCCGGATGAAGCCCGGGCGCACGCAGCCGGCGTGGCGGAAGGGCATCGCCTTCAGCGCGCCTTCCACGCGGCGCCGGACGCGGGCCCACATGGAGCGGCCGTCGGCGCCCATCGCCGAGCAGTAGCAGAAGGAGAGCCCGGGGTTGAGCCGCAGCAGGGCCCGGGCCCAGAGGAGCGTGAGCTCCTCGGTCACCTTCGCGTAGGCGGCCTCGTCGAGCCCCATGGAGCTGATGCCCACCGCCCAGATGCAGGCGTCCCACCCCGTGAGCCGAGGCTCGACGGCGGCGAAGTCGAAGAGCTCCGGCAGCAGGAGCTCGCGGAGCTTCGGATGCTCCACGCCGCACGGACGGCGGCCGACGCTCAGCACCGCCTCCACGCCGGGATCCGCGAGCGCCTCGCGCAGCACGCCCGCCCCGACCATTCCCGTGGCGCCCAGCAGGATGAGCCTCATGGCGAGCGCGATCGTTCCGGAGGAAGGCGGACTTGTCTACCATCCGTTGGAGTGCCGTGAGGAATCCCGCGGGGGTATTCACGGTAAGGAACGCAGCGTTGTCGAGCACCCACCGGGATCGAGCCCATGACAAGTTCGCCCACCGAAAGGAGCAGGTCATGAGGCTCCGGGTCGGGGACGGCGCGCCGCATGTCGAGCTGCAGGCGCTGGACGGGACGCGGCTGGACTGCGGGCGGCCGGAGGGCCCGGCAGTGGTGTCGTTCTCGCGCTACGCAGGTTGCCCGGTCTGCCAGCTCCACGTCGGCCGCGTGGCCGCGGCGATGCCCGAGTTCCGCGCGCGCGCGTGCGGCGTGTGGATGGTGTTCCAGTCCACCCCGGAGCGGCTCGGGGAGGCCATGGCTCGATGGCAGCCAGGGTTCGCGGCGGTCGCCGATCCAGCCGGGGAGCTGTACGACGCGTTCGGGGCGGCGGCGAGCGTGACCGGATACCTCCGCCCCCGCTCGCTCGCGGCGCTCGTGCGAGCGACGGCCGCCGGCAAGCGACACGGACGCTTCGAGGGCCGCGAGACCCAGATGCCGGCGGACTTCGTGCTCGGTCCCGGCGGCCGGATCGCGCTGGCGTACTACGGGGGCGACGTCGGCGATGACGCTCCGGTGGAGGCGCTGCTGGCGGCCGTCGACGCGCTGAAGGCGGGCCCGTAGCCCGCTCGCCTCGGCCATCCTGGAAGGGAGCTCGGTTCATCGGCGTCCGTTCCTCTCCCGGGGCGCCGAGCGCGCTGGCGCCCCGTCCCCTGGCGCGTCGCCGCTCGCGACCCCGATCGGTGATGTGACGGATCTCGCGCGGTCGCCGTTCGTTCGTCGCGAGACCGGCGCCTCGGGTCGTTAGATGACGCCTGTCCCCGTCGAATCGGAGGAGAGAGCGATGCGCGTGATGGTGATCGTGAAGGCGAGCAAGGAGTCCGAGGCGGGACAGATGCCGAGCGAGGAGAGCCTCGCGGCGATGGTGAAGTTCAACGAGGAGCTGGCGAAGGCGGGCGTGATGCTCGCGGGGGAGGGGCTCCATCCGACGTCCAGGGGGAAGCGCGTCCGGTTCTCCGGCCGGCAGCGGACCGTCACCGACGGCCCCTTCCCCGAGACGAAGGAGCTCATCGCGGGCTTCTGGCTCTGGCAGGTGAAGTCGATGGTCGAGGCCGTCGGGTGGCTCGAGCGCGCGCCCTTCGACGAGGAGACCGAGGTCGAGATCCGTCCCGTGTTCGAGGCGGACGACTTCGGGAAGGAGTTCACGCCCGAGCTGCGGGCGCAGGAGGACCGCGTCCGCGCCGAGGTGGAGCGCCAGCATCACGCGTAGCGGGTGACGCCTCCGGCGAGCTGCGCAGGCCGGTCGACGCGGACCGGTGGATCGCTTCCGCCAGGCCGCGGTGCGCCGGCGCGTCGGCGTCAGTGTGCCTGCTCGATGACGGACAGGATGTTGCCGGCCGGGTCCTTGAACCACGCGATGGTGGGACCGTTGCCGCGCATGATGCCCCGCTGATCGGTCTCGAGGCCGGGCTGATGGTAGACCTCGAACCTCACGCCGCGGCGCCCGAGCTCGTCGACCGCCTCGTCGACGTTCGGGACCGGGATGTTGAGGATCGTGAACGAGGCGGGCGTGTGATTCGGCTTCGGGTAGACCAGCACCTCGGAGCCGTGATCGACGCGCAGGTGCAGCAGGCCGTGATCCTCCGACACCTTCATCCCGAGCGTCCGTCCGTAGAACTCCCTGGCCTTCGAGATGTCGTTCACCGAGAAACCGCTGAATGCGTGGCTGGTATCGAGCACGTGCGCTTCCCCCCTCCGGTGTTGATCGTCGTAACCCTCCGGGCGGGGCGCAACGGAAGGACGCCGGCCGGGCGACGGCTCACGGGGCGGTCGCCCGGGAGGCTACGAATCAGCCGGCAGGATTCCCTTCCGGCCACCGCGGAGACCGAGCCGGGGGGCGAGCGGCCGCGAAGCCGGCAGTGGCGACCTCAATCGTCGGGGCGACCCATCCGGCCTCGTGGTTGACCGTTCCGGCGTGCAGCAGATCAGCGCAGAGTCCGCGTCGAAAAGAGGCCCGTTGCTGCCCGTCGACCTTCGGGCCGCCGCGCGCCGTGGAGGGCTACACGGTTCCATCGTCCGGGAGGACGTCACTCCCGTCGGCCGACGCCATGAGACACACCCGCATCGTCGTCACTCACTACGGCGGGCCCGATGCACTTCGGGTGATCGAAGAGGAGTCCCCCGAGCCGAAGGACGGTGAGGTGCGGGTGAGGGTGCAGGCCGCAGGCGTCTCGTTGCCCGACGTCATGGCGCGCGAGGGCATCCATCCGGAGACGCCTCCGGTGCCCTTCACGCCGGGCTGGGATCTGGTCGGCGTGGTGGATCGGCTCGGCGCGGGTGTCTCGGGAGTCGAGCTCGGCCAGACGGTCGCCGCGATGCCGATTCACGGCGCGTACGCAGAGCTCGTCTGCCTGCCGCAACACGAGCTGGTTCCGGTGCCCCCGGGGCTGGACGCCGCAGAGGCCGTCTGCCTCGTCCTGAACTACGTCACGGCGTACCAGATGATGCATCGCTCCGCGACGGTCGGACCGGGCCAGCGCGCGCTCGTTCACGGCGCGGCAGGCGGGGTCGGCACGGCGCTGCTGCAGCTCGGGCGCCTCGCCGGGCTGGAGATGTACGGAACCTGCTCGTCCCGGGGGGCGGCGGCGGTCTCCGACCTCGGCGCCGTCCCGATCGACTACCAGCATCAGGACTTCGTGAAGGAGATTCACCGCCTCACCGGTGACGGCGTGGACGTCGTCTTCGACCCTCTCGGCGGCGCTCACCTCTGGCGTTCCCGCAAGGCGCTCCGTCCGGGCGGGAAGGTGGTGGGCTATGGCCTCATCAGCTCGATCCGTGGGGAGGGGTTGACGTCGAGCCGTCCAGGCCGCCGCCAGCGCTTTCGCGGGACCGCCCTCTTCGCGCTGTACATCGCCGGCGGCTGGCTCCTCCCTGGCCGGAGACGGGTGGTCCCCTACAGCATCCAGACCCTGAAGCGGCTGAAGCCGGCGTGGTTCCGGCAGGACCTCGTCACCCTGCTCGACCTCCTCCAGCAGCGGAAGATCGAGCCGCTCGTCGCGCAGCGATTCCCTCTCGCCGAGGCGAGGCAGGCGCAGGAGCTGCTCGGGAAGGGCGGCGTGACGGGGAAGATCGTGCTCGTGCGCGGCGAGTGACCGCTCGCCGAGCGCGAGGAGGCGCCCGGCGATGGAGGCGTTCCCGGGGGCTCGCGCCCGCGTACCCGGCCGCACCGCGACGCGCGCGGCCGGCTCAGGTGCTCGAGTCCGGCGAGGGTCTCGGCGCGCGCCAGGCGGCGACCACCAGCCCGGCACAGGCCGCCGTCATGGTGAGCCCGACGATCACCAGGGTCACGAACACGGCGTTCTCGGCGAGCGCGGTGGACTCGAAGCCCGCACCGGCGATGGGGGTGCCCTTGCTCGTGCCCAGCACGCCCGACGCGGTCGTCGCCGCCCAGTTGGCGTAGGCCCCGAGCAGCAACAGCCGGGAAATCCAGCGACCGGCACGCGCGGAGAAGCGAAGCTCGGGCCAGGCGAGCGCGACGGCGAGCAGGAAGAGGCCGTTCATGAGCGCTTCCAGGTGCCCCGCCAGGCCGGCTCGCGGATTGGCCATCGCCGGAACCGCGAAGCCGGTGATCAGGCCGACGAAGAACAGAAGGAGACCGTGACGTAGGAGCTGCTGGCGCATCGCCGATCCCTACTCGGCACGTCCTGGGGGCGCTCCGCGAAGCGCTCACCACCTCCGGGCGGGACCTCCGGCGCTCGTTGCGCGCCGCCTCCACCTCTGCGAGAACCGCGGAGGCCATGTCACCGACCCGCCTCTCGCGCCGCCTGGGGCGCCTCGCCCAGCTCTCCGGTCGCGACCTCCTCGTCACGCTCCTCACGGCGGCGCTCGCGCTCGCGCTCGCGACCTGGGCGCTCCTGCACTTCGTCCGCCCCGCCGCGCCGCGCACCATCACCATCTCCACCGGCCCGGAGGGGAGCAGCTTCCAGCGCGCGGCGGAGCGGTACCAGAAGGCCTTCGCGAAGGCGGGCGTCACCCTGAAGCTCGCGCCGTCCAACGGCTCGCTCGAGAACCTGCGGCGCCTCGCCGACCCGGGGTCCGACGTCGAGGTCGGCTTCGTGCAGGTCGGCGTGAAGCTCCCCGATCCCGCGCCCGGCGAGCGGCGGCGCGAGCTCGCGTCGCTCGGCACCATCTCCCGCCAGCCGCTGTACATCCTGGTGAACGCGGCGAGGGCGCCGGAGCGGCTCTCGGAGCTCGCGGGCAAGCACGTGGTCGTCGGGCCCGAGGGCAGCGGCACCCGCGTGCTCGCGCTCGCCCTCCTCGAGGCGAACGGCATCAGGCCGGGCGGCGGAACCACGCTCCTCGAGCTCGACGACGACCTCGTCGGCGACGCGCTCGCGACGGGCGGCGTCGACGCCGCCTTCCTCATGGGCGACTCCGCGTCGCCGCGCGTGATCCGCGACCTCATCCAGCGCCCCGGGATCCACGTCGTGCAGCTGTCCCAGACCGAGGCCTACCTGCGCCGGTTCCAGGACCTCGATCGGATCGTCATCCCGATGGGCGCCTACGACCTCGCGAAGAACCTGCCCGCGAACGACCTCACCCTCGTCGCGTCCTCCGTAGAGCTCGTCGCGCGCGCCGACCTTCACCCCGCGATCTCGGACCTCCTCATGGAGACCATGCGGGCGGTGCACGGCCGGCCCTTCCTCCTGCAGCGCGCGGGCGAGTTCCCGGCGCCCCGGGAGCACGACCTCCCGCTCAGCGACGACGCGAGGCGCTACTACGAGTCCGGCAAGCGCTGGCTGTACCGGATGATGCCGTTCTGGGCGGCGAGCCTCGCGGACCGCTTCCTCGTCGTGTTCCTGCCGCTCGCCCTCCTGCTCGTCCCCATCTTCCGCCTGCTCCCCACGCTCTACCGCTGGCGCGTCCGGCAGCGGGTCTACCGCATCTACGGCGCGCTCCTCGAGCTCGAGCGCGACCTCAAGGTCCATGCGCTCGAGGATCGGGCGCGGCTCCTCCAGCGGCTCGAGGCGATCGAGCGGCGCGCCGACGCGCTCGACCTGCCGCTCGGGTTCGCCGACCAGTTCTACGTGCTCCGCGAGCACATCGTGTTCGTGCGGACGCGCCTCGCCGCCGTGGTCGCCGAGCCGCGGCAGGGCTGAGGGGAAGCCCGAAGCCGAACGAGCGGCGTCCGTCAGGTCGCCCCTCCCGGGCGTTGTCGGACGGCCGCGTCCCGCCGAGAACACGTCATCATGAAGACGCCGGCGGGTCGCGTGCGCAGGTCAGGCAACCTGAAGCCCAGGGCCAAGGGCGCCTCGGGCGCAGGCAAGCCGCGCAAGCCGGCCACCGGAGCCAGGTCCCCCGCCGAAGGCAGGCGCGACCGGGGAGCCCGCTTCCCGGCTCATCGACCAGCGGATCCGCGACCTGGGGGGATGGCGCGGGGAGACCCTGGCCCGGATGCGAGCGCTGATCCTCGAGGCCGACCCCGAGATGACGGAGGAGTGGAAGTGGATGGGCACTCCCGTCTGGTCGCACCACGGGATCGTCTGCACCGGGGAGGCGTACACGAAGGTCGTGAAGCTCACGTTCGCCCGGGGAGCCCGGATCCCCGACCCTTCGCGCCTCTTCAACTCCAGCCTGGAAGGCAACACGCGAAGGGCGATCGACATCCACGAAGGGGAGGAGGTCGACGCGGGAGCGTTCAAGGCGCTCGTGAAGGCCGCGGTGGCCCAGAATGGCGGGAAGAAACGATAGATCCCGGGGTGCAGCTCCGAGGGCAGGCACGCCAACGCGCTGCGCACGTGCTCCGGGCGTTCGACCTCAACCCCGCTCGGGTGGCACCGCGTACGCGCCGACCAGCTTCAGCAGGTAGACCGTGGGTTCCGCGATCGTGAAGATTTCCTGGACGGCCCATGCGGTTTCGGCTGGTTTCGCGCGCGTTCTCGCGAGCGTAGCTTCCCGGCATGCACAACGCCAAAGCGTACGCCGTCGCGAGCGCGACCTCGCCGTTCGCCCCCACGACGATCCAGCGCCGCGATCCGACCGCGCGCGACGTCCAGATCGAGATCCTGTTCTGCGGCATCTGCCACTCCGACCTGCACCAGGCCCGGAACGAGTGGAGCGGGATGCCCACCGTCTACCCGTGCGTGCCCGGCCACGAGATCGTCGGGCGCGTCACGAAGGTCGGCGCCGCGGTGACGAGGTTCAAGACGGGCGACCTCGCCGGTGTCGGGTGCCTGGTCGACTCGGACGGCACCTGCCCGGAGTGCCAGAGCCACCACGAGCAGTTCTGCCCGAACGCCGTCTACACGTACAACGCGCCCGACAGGCACACGGGCAAGGTCACCTACGGCGGGTACTCGGACGGCGTGGTGGTGGACGAGCGGTTCGTGCTGCGCGTCCCCTCGAACCTCGACCTCGCGGGCGCTGCGCCCCTCCTGTGCGCCGGGATCACGACCTGGGCGCCCCTGCGCCGGCAGGGAGTCACGAAGGGCAAGAAGGTCGGCGTGGTCGGCCTCGGCGGCCTCGGGCACATGGGCGTGAAGCTCGCCCGCGCGCTCGGCGCCCACGTGGTGGTCTTCACGACGAGCCCCGCCAAGAAGGAGGACGCGCTCCGCCTCGGCGCCCACGAGGTCGTCGTCTCCAGGAACGCGAACGAGATGGGCAGGCACGCCGGCAGCTTCGACTTCATCCTCGACACCGTCTCCGCCAGGCACGACGTGAACGCCTACCTCCATCTCCTCCGGCGGGAAGGCAACCTCACGCTCGTCGGCGCCCCCGACGAGCCGCACCCGATCTCGGCCTTCGGCCTCATCTTCGGGAACAAGAGCCTCTCCGGCTCGCTCATCGGCGGCATCCAGCAGACCCAGGAGATGCTCGACTTCTGCGGCGAGCACGGCATCACGGCCGACGTCGAGGTCATCCCGATGCAGAAGGTGAACGAGGCGTACGAGCGGCTGCTCAGGTCGGACGTCAAGTACCGCTTCTCGATCGACATGGCTTCCTTGAAGGCCGAGTAACCCCAGCAAGACGAGGAGGACACGATGCAGAAGCGCAAGCTTGGACGCAGCGAGCTGGAGGTCTCCGCCATCGGGCTCGGCTGCATGGGGATGAGCTTCGCCTACGGGACGCCGCCGGACCGGAACCAGATGATCTCGCTCATCCGGACCGCGGTCGAGCGCGGCGTCACGTTCTTCGACACGGCGGAGGTGTACGGCCCGTTCACGAACGAGGAGCTCGTCGGCGAGGCCCTCGCGCCCGTCCGTGCCCGGGTCGTCATCGCGACGAAGTTCGGGATGAAGCTCGGGACGAACGGCGTGGACAGCCGGCCCGAGCACGTCCGCGAGGTCGTCGACGCGTCGCTCAGGCGGCTGAAGATCGAGACCATCGACCTCCTCTACCAGCACCGCGTCGACCCGGCCGTTCCCATCGAAGACGTGGCGGGCACGGTGAAGGAGCTCATCCGCGAGGGCAAGGCCAGGCACTTCGGCCTCTCGGAGGCGGGCGCGAAGACGATCCGCCGTGCGCACGCGGTGCAGCCGGTCACGGCGCTCCAGAGCGAGTACTCGCTCTGGTGGCGGAAGCCAGAGGAGGAGGTGCTCCCGACGCTGGAGGAGCTCGGCATCGGGTTCGTCCCGTTCAGCCCGCTCGGGAGGGGGTTCCTCACCGGGAAGATCGACGAGAAGACGACCTTCGAGAAGGGCGACTTCCGGAACCTCGTGCCCCGCTTCACGCCGGAGGCGCGCAAGGCGAACCAGGCCCTGGTCGAGCTGCTCGGGGACGTCGCGAGGCGGAAGCACGCGACGCCCGCGCAGATCGCGCTCGCGTGGCTCCTCGCCCGGAAGCCCTGGATCGTGCCCATCCCCGGGACCACCAAGCTCGCGCGGCTCGAGGAGAACCTCGGGGCAGCGGACGTGGAGCTGGCGCCGGACGACCTGCGCGCCATCGACGCCTCCGCGTCGCGGATCGAGCTCGAGGGGGCGCGCTACCCCGAGGAGCTCGAGAAGCGGACGGGGCTCTGAGCCTCGGCGGCGGTCATCGAGCGCTCCGACCTCGGCGATGCGCTCCTGCCGAGGAGCGTCCGCCGGGTGGCGTGGCGAGGCGCGCTCGTGTAGGAAACCTTCACGGTGGCCTTCACCCCCCTCAACGCGCTGAACGCCTTCATCGCGGTGGCGCGGCGCCGCAGCTTCGCGGCGGCCGCCCGGGAGCTCGGCGTCTCGACGTCCGCCTTGAGCCAGTCCGTCCGGCAGCTCGAGGCGCGCCTCGGCGTGACGCTCCTCACCCGGACCACCCGGACGGTCGCGCTCACCGACCACGGGCAGCGGCTGCTCGAGAACGCCGGCGCGGCCGTGGACCAGGCGCTCGAGTCGCTGAAGACGGCGTCCGCGAGGCCGGGTGAGGTCATCGGCCGCGTGCGGCTCTCCGTCCCCGACGTGGCGGTGCCGCTCGTGCTCGCGCGGCTGCTGCCGCGCTTCGCCGAGCGCCACCCGAAGGTCGAGGTCGAGGTCTACGTCGAGAACCGGTTCGTCAACATCGTGGCCGAGGGGATCGACGCGGGCGTCCGCCTCACCGAGGCCATCGAGCGAGACATGGTCCAGGTGCGGCTCACGGAGCCGGGTCGCTTCGTGGTGGCGGGGGCTCCGTCCTACCTGGCGCGACGCGGAGCGCCGAAGGAGCCCAAGGACCTTCTCCAGCACGACTGCATCGGCATCCGCACGTCCACCGGGGGAGCGCGCTACGCCTGGGAGCTCGAGCGCGGCAAGAAGACCTGGCGCGTCCCCGTGCAGGGCCCCGTCACCACGAACGACGCCGACCTCATGCGGCTCCTCGCCGTCGAGGGCGTGGGGCTCGTCTACCTGCTCGAGGCGCAGCTCGCGGACGACGTGCGCCGCGGGAGCCTGCGCGTGGTCCTCGAGCCGTACGCGGCGCCGGTGCCGGGGTTCTTCCTGTACTTCCCGAGCCGCGCGCAGGTCTCCCCGGCGCTGCGCGCGCTCGTGGGCGTCGCGCGCGAGGTGATGGCGGACGCGGCGCCTAAGCGGCGGTCGCGCTGACGTCCTTGGATGACGTTTCACGGACCGAACCTGGTGGGCGCCAAGCTCCGCCGGGCCCACACCGTCCCGATCCGCTTGACGGTGCGTCTCCAGAAGAGTGATCTCGTGTGGAACCGGATCTTGGCAGGCGGCCGCGAGCGTTGACTACGCGTGACGACGAGCGAGCGGCCCCTTCTCCGGGTCCAGGGGGGTGTACATGCCGGGCGCGCGTATCCTTGCATTGACCGTGACGTTGTCGCTCGCCGGGTGCGCGCTCGAGGCGGAGCACGATGACCCACGCGTCGCGGCGCAGGCGCTCGGGGCGCCGGGGACCTCGACCACCGGCGCCACGAGCGTCACGAACGCATCGGCGACCCTGAACGGCTCGGCGAGCCCCGGCGGCCTCGCCACGACCGGGTGGTTCCGCTACGACACGACCAATCCAGGAGGCAGCTGCGACGACACGTTCGGCACGCGCGTGCCGGCCAGCGGCGGCACGGACCTCGGCTCCGGCAGCGGGGTCGTCGCGTACTCCCAGTCGATCAGCGGCCTCGCGGCAGGGACGACCTACTACTTCTGCGCGATCGCCACGAACTCGGACGGGTGGGGGTTCGGGCAGGTGCTGTCGTTCACCACGGTCGCGCCGCCGGCCGTGACGACCTCGGCCGCGTTCGCGGTGACCGCGACCGGCGCGTCGCTGAGCGGGTCCGCGAATCCGCGCGGCGACTCCGCGTACGGCTACTTCCGCTACTCCGGCTCGGACCCCGGAACGTGCAACGACACCTTCGGCACCCGGGTGCCGGCATCCAGCGCCTCGGACTCGTCCCTCGGGGCGGGCAGCAGCGCGGTCTCGTACTCGTTCGCGATCTCGGGCCTGACGCCGGCGACGACCTACTACTCCTGCGCGATCGCCCGGAACGCCTACGGGACCTCGTTCGGCGCGGTCCTCTCGTTCACGACGCCGGCCGCGATGCCCGCCGTGACGACGAGCAGCCCGACGCTCGTGACGGGCGGCGCCGCCCAGCTCAACGGCACGGCGAACCCCGGCGGCGCCCCGACGACGGGCTGGTTCCGCTACTCCACCGTGAGCCCGGGCTTCTGCAACGACACCTTCGGCACGCGCGCGCCGGCGGTGGGCGGCTCCTCCCTAGGCGCGGGCACGACGGCCACGTCCTTCTCGCAGGCCGATCACCGGGCTCGAGCCAGGGGACGACGTACTACGTCTGCGCCATCGCCTCGAGCTCGGTCGGAACCTCGTTCGGCTCGGTCGCCTCGTTCACGACGCCCGCCGCGCCGACCGTCACCACCGCGGCCGCGACGAGCGTCACGAGCTCCTCTGCGACGCTGAACGGCTCGGCGAACCCGAACCGCGCCGCGACGACCGGCTGGTTCCGCTACGGCACGGTGAATCCGGGCACCTGCAACGACACGTTCGGCGCGCGCACGCCGGCGAGCGGCGGCACGAGCCTCGGCTCCGGCAGCGGCTCCGTGGCGTACTCGTCGTCGCTCGGCGGCCTCTCGGCGGGGACGACCTACTACTTCTGCGCGATCGCCTCGAGCTCGGAGGGGACCAGGTTCGGGGCGGTGGTGTCGTTCACCACGCTCGCTCCGCCGACCGTGACGACCTCGTCCGCGTCTCCGGTGACCGCGACCGGTGCGACGCTGAACGGGTCCGCCAACCCTGGCGGCAGCGCTTCGTACGGCTACTTCCGCTACTCCGGCTCGAACCCCGGGACGTGCAACGACACCTTCGGCACCCGGGTGCCGGCGACCAGCAGCTCGGACTCGTCCCTCGGGGCGGGCAGCAGCCCGGTCTCGTACTCGCTCGCGATCTCCGGCCTGACGCCGGCGACGACCTACTACTTCTGCGCGATCGCCCGGAACGCCTACGGGACCTCGTTCGGCGCGGTCCTCTCGCTCACGACGGCCGCGGCCGTGCCGGCGGTCACGACGACCAGCCCGACGCTCGTGACGGGCGGCGCCGCCCAGCTCAACGGCACGGCGAACCCCGGCGGCGCCGCGACGACGGGCTGGTTCCGCTACTCCACGGCGAGCCCCGGGACGTGCAACGACACCTTCGGCACGCGCGCGCCGGCGACCGGCGGCTCTTCCCTCGGCGCGGGCACGACGGCCACCTCCTTCTCGCAGGCCGTCTCCGGCCTGAGCCAGGGGACGACCTACTACGCGTGCGCCATCGTCTCGAGCTCGGTCGGAACCTCGTTCGGCTCGATCGTGTCCTTCACGACGCCGTCCGCGCCGACGGCCTCGACCTCGCTCGCGACGAGCGTCACGGACTCCTCCGCGACGCTGAACGGCTCGGCGAATCCGAACCGCGCCTCGACGGCGGGTTGGTTCCGCTATTCCACCTCGAGCCCCGGTACCTGCAACGACACGTTCGGCGCGCGCGCGCCGGCGGCCGGCGGCACGGACCTCGGCTCCGGCAGCGGCTCCGTGGCGTACTCGCAGTCGATCAGCGGCCTCTCGGCGGGGGCGACCTACTACTTCTGCGCGATCGCCTCGAGCCCGGAGGGCACGGCGTTCGGGGCGGTGCTGGTGCTCAACACCCTCGCGGCGCCGACGGTGACCACCTCGGCCGCGACGTCGGTGACGACGAGCGGGGCGACGCTGAACGGATTCGCGAGCCCCGGCGGCGCCGCGGCGACGGGCTTCTTCCGCTACGGCACGACGAGCCCGGGGACCTGCAACGACACGTTCGGTACGCGTGCTCCTTCGAGCGCCGGGACATCCCTCGGCTCCGGGTACGGCAACAACTCGTATTCCGTCACCGTGAGCGGCCTCTCGCCCGCGACCACGTACTACTTCTGCGCGCTCGCCGTGAACGCGTACGGGACCTCGTTCGGCGCGGTCCTCTCGTTCACGACGGCGGCCGCGATGCCCATCGTGGCGACGAGCAGCCCGACGCTCGTGACGGGCAGCGCCGCCCAGCTCGAGGGCACGGCGAACCCCGGCGGAGCCGCGACGACGGGCTGGTTCCGCTACGCCACGGCGAGCCCGGGCACGTGCAACGACACCTTCGGCACGCGCGCGCCGGCGATCGGCGGCTCCTCCCTCGGCGCGGGCACGACGGCCACGCCCTTCTCGCAGGCCGTCTCCGGGCTCGGCCAGGGGACGACCTACTACGTCTGCGCCATCGCCTCGAACACGCGCGGCACGGCGTTCGGCGCGGTGGTCTCCTTCACGACGCCGGCCGCGCCGAGCGTCACCACCGCGGCCGCGACGAGCCTCACGGACGCGGCGGCGACCCTGAACGGCTCGGCGAACCCGAACCGCGCCTCGACGATGGGCTGGTTCCGCTACGACACGATCGATCCCGGCGCCTGCAGCGACACGTTCGGCACGCGGGCGCCCTCGACCGGCGCCGTGGACCTCGGCGCGGGCGGCACCTCGACGCCGTACTCGCAGGCGGTCGGCGGCCTCTCGGCGGGGACGACCTACTACTACTGCGCGATCGCGACGAGCCCGGAGGGCACGGCGTTCGGGGCGGTGCTGTCGTTCACCACGCTCGCCGCGGCGCCGTCGGTCGCGACCGGCAGCGCGGCGGTGTTGCCGGGCGGCGCGGCCGTGCTGAACGGCTCGGCCCATCCGCGCGGCGACGCCACGACGGGCTGGTTCCGCTATTCCTCGACGAGCCCGGGCACGTGCAACGACACCTTCGGCACGCGCGCGCCGGCGAGCGGCGGGACGTCGCTCGGCGCGGGCACGGTCCCCGCCTCCTTCTCGGAGGGGATCACCGGGCTGGCCCGAGGGACGACCTACTACTTCTGCGCCGTCGCCGCGAACTCCGTCGGGACCTCGTTCGGCGACGTCGTGGCGTTCACCACCGCGGACGCGCCGGCCGTGACGAGCGAGGCGGCGACCGAGGTCACGAGCACGGGCGCCGTGCTCAACGGCACCGCGAACCCGCACCTCGCCGCGACCACCGGGTGGTTCCGCTATGCCGCCGCCAACCCCGGCGCATGCGACGACACGTTCGGCACGCGCGTGCCGGCGAGCGACGGGACGGCGCTCGGCGCAGGCTCGACGCCGGCATCGTACGCGGAGGCGGTGACGGGCCTCGCCCCGGGGGCGACCTACTACTTCTGCGCCATCGCCGCGAACTCCGAGGCGACGAGCTTCGGCGAGGTGCTGAGCTTCACCGCGCTCGCCTCGCCGCCGACCGTCACGACGTCACCGCCGACGGGAGTGCTCGGCGGCTCTGCGGTGCTCCACGCCTCGGCCGTCCCGCACGGAGACGCGACCACCGGCTGGTTCCGCTACGGGACGACGGACCCGGGCGCCTGTGACGACACCTTCGGCGCTCGCGCGCCGGCGAGCGGAGGCGTCACGCTCGGCTCCGGGGTCGATCCCGTCGCCTACGCGGAGACGCTCTCCACGCTCACCGCGGGAACCGTCTACTACTACTGCGCCGTCGCCTCCAACTCGCTCGGGATGTCGTTCGGAGAGGTCGTCTCCTTCTCGCCCGGGGCGATCGCACCGGCGGTGACGACCCGGGCGGCGTCGGCGATCGGCGGATCGGGTGCGACCATCGCGGGCTCGGCCAATCCGAACGGCTCGCAGACGGCGGGGTGGTTCCGCTACGGTTCGGTCCAACCCGGCGCCTGCGACGACTCGTTCGGCACGCGGGTGCCGGGCACCGGCGCAGCTGCGCTCGGGGGCGGGACGAGCCCGATCGACTGGTCGGAGGAGCTGACCGGGCTGGAGCCGAACCTCACCTACTACTTCTGCGCGGCGGCGAGCAACGCGGGCGGGGCGGAGTTCGGGGAGGTCCACTCGTTCACCACCGACCCGCTGCCTCCGGTGGTGAGGACGGTGAGCGCGAGCGTCGGCGATGCGGGGGCCGTCACGCTGCGCGGTGCAGCCGACCCCAGGGGCTCCCTGACGACCGGCTGGTTCCGCTACGACGTGGTGCGCCCGGGCGCGTGCGACGACGCCTTCGGCGTCCGGGCGCCGTCGGTCGACGGCACGTCGCTCGCGGCGGGTCGGGCGGAGGTCGCCTTCTCCCAGCCCGTCGCGGGCCTGGCCCCCGGCGCCTACTACGCGTGCGCCATCGCCTCGAACGCGGCGGGGGCGGCATACGGAGAGGTGCTGGCGTTCACGGTTCCGGATCCCGAGGGGGAGGACCCCGGCGGTTGCGGCTGCCGCACCGGTACGCAGGGGAGCGGGGCGACCATGACGGTCGTCGCGGTCCTCCTGCTCGCGCTCCGGCGCGTTCGACGCCGGGCACCGGCTCGCACGTCGTCCACCACGCGCTCGTAGAGGCGCTCCCCCGCATGATCAGCGGGGGGCGGTGAAGGCACCCGGCGGGCCGGGATGGCCGCCGTTCTCCACTTCACGCACCGTTCCGTACACCCTCAGCTAAACATGGGTGGCGCGTGCTGCAGGCCGTGCTAGCCTTCGCCTTCGCGTCAGCCGGGCGGCGTGGAGCGCGTCGCGGCGTCGAAGGGGGAGCTCATGCGCTGTTACCCGTACCCGCTGCTCGTGGCAGCCGGCATCGCCGTCGCGTCCGTGTTTCTGGGGGGCTGTTCCGGCGGGAGCTCCAATCCTCCGGCGGAGCCACCCACGAACACGGTCGTGCCCAACGTCTCCGGGACCGCCACGGACGGTGAGACCTTGTCCGCCGACGACGGTACCTGGACCGGCACACCGCCCATCGCGTTCACGCGCCAGTGGCGTCGCTGTGACACGGCCGGCGCCAGCTGCGTGGACGTCGCGACGGCGGCCGGTGCGACCTACACGATCGCCGCGGCCGACGTGGGGAGCACGCTCCGAGTCGTCGTCACCGCGACCGGCCCCGGCGGCTCGGCGTCGGCGACCAGCGATCCGACGGCGATCGTCGCCGCCGCAGCGCCCTCGAACAGCGCGCTCCCCGTCGTCTCCGGGACGGCGAGGGAGGGCCAGACGCTGTCGGCCGCCGACGGGACGTGGAGCGGCACGCCGCCCTTCACCTTCGCCTACCAGTGGCGCCGCTGCGACGCGTCCGGCGCGAGCTGCGTGGACATCGCCGCTGCGACCGGCTCGACGCGCACGTCCGTCACGGCCGACGTGGGCAGCACGGTGCGCGTCGTCGTGACCGCGACCGGCCCCGGCGGCGCGGCCTCCGCGACCAGCAACCCCTCGGCGGTCATCGTCTCGGCGCTGGCCTGCGCGGGCGTGGCCTGGCAGGGGGGCGCACCCACGGTGCCCTCGGGCGTCCACCCGATCCACGTGGCCGTCGGGGACCTCGACGGGGATGGCACGCAGGACCTCGTGACGGGCACCTTCGTCAGCAGCGTGAGCGTGCTCCTCGGCAAGGGCGACGGCACCTACCGGCCGAAGACGGACTACTTCATGCCGGCCTCCGCAGCGCTGGCGCTGGGCGACCTCGACGGCGACACGATCCTGGACATGGTCACCGCCGACGACTCGAGCTCCGTCAGGGTCCGGCTCGGCGTCGGCGACGGGACGTTCGGCAGCGACCATGGCTACGGCACCGCCGCCGGATCGAGGGGGCTCGCGCTCGCCGACCTGAACGGCGACGGCAAGCTCGACGTCGTCACCGCCAACGGCACCGACGACAGCGTGAGCGTGCTGCTCGGGAACGGGAACGGCACGCTCGCCGCCAAGGTCGACTATCCGACGGGCACCGGGGCGAGGGGGGTGGCTGCCGGCGACTTCAACGGGGACGCGAAGCTCGACCTCGCCGTGACCAACCAGGCCTCGAACACCGTGAGCGTGCTGATCGGAAGGGGGGATGGAACCTTCGCCGCCAGGGTCGACTACGCGACGGGCTTCGGACCGAGGACCGTGGTGGCGGGCGACTTCGACGGCGCCGGCGGCCTCGACCTCGCCGTGGCCAGCTACGGCTCCGACGCGGTGAGCGTCCTGCTCGGCGCGGGGGACGGCACGTTCGGTTTCCACCGCGACCTCTACACCGGCAACCTCCCCGAGGCGGTGGTGGTGGGTGACTTCGACGGCGACTCGAAGCTCGACCTCGCCGCGACCAGCTCGAGCGACGACACCGTGACCGTCCTGCTCGGCAGGGGAGACGGGACGTTCGGCGCGAGGCTCATCTCCGCGACCGGAGACTGGCCCCGCGGGCTGGCCGTGGCCGATCTCGACGGCGACCTGAAGCTGGATCTGGCGGTCGCGGCCTACAGCACCGACAGCCTGAGCGTCCTGCTCGGACGCGGGAACGGCACGTTCTTCGCCAGGACGCCGTACCTCATGGGAGCGAACCCGGTCGCCGTGCTCCTCGCCGACTTCAACGGTGATGGGAAGGCCGACGTCGCTACGGCCAACCGCGACTCGAACACGATCAGCGTCCGGCTCGGGGTTGGCGACGGGACCTTCGGGGCGAGGACGAACTTCGCCACGAACGTGCAGCCGCAACGGCTCGCAGTGGGCGACCTCGACAAGGACGGCGCGCTCGACCTCATCGTGTCCCATGGGGGCGTCGACCAGGTCGGCGTGCTCCGCGGCAATGGGGACGGCACGTTCGCCGCCCGGGTCGACTACGCCACGGGGCTCGATCCCGAGGACGTCACGGTGGGCGACGTGGACGGCGACGGCAATCTGGACCTCATCGTCGCCAACTACACCCCGGACACCGTCAGCGTGCTCCGGGGGAGCGCCACGGGCACCTTCGCGCCCAGGGTGGACTTCGGCGTGGCGGACGGTCCGACCGCGGTGGCGGCGGCGGATCTGGACGGGAACGGTGGGCTCGACCTCGCCTTCGCGAGCCAGACCCCCTCCACGCCGAGCGTCGCGAGCATCCTGCTCGACGACGGCACCGGCGGCTTCGCTCCCCACGTGGACTACGCGACGGGCCAGACCCCGCGCTTCATCGCCGTCGGCGACTTCGACCACGACGGCGCGCCCGATCTCGTGACCTCCAACGGCTCCGGCAACACCCTGAGCACGCTGCGCGGGATCGGCGACGGGACCTTCGCGACGAAGGTCGATTACGCGACCGGCCTCAGCCCTCGCACCGTGGCGATCGGCGACCTCGACGGAGACGGGGACCTGGACCTGGCGGTGATTTACGGTCCGTATGGTTTGAGCGTGCACATGGGAGTCGGCGACGGCAGCTTCCTCTACCGAGCCGACTTCACGTCCGTCAGCAGCCCACAGGGCCTCGCCGCGGGCGATCTCGACGGCGATGGGAGGGACGATCTGGTCGTGACGAGCGGGCTCGAAAACACGGTGAGCGTGCATCTCACGGCCTGCTTCCCGTAGAGCTCGAGAGTTCGAGCCCCCACACGTCGTACCACGCCGCCTCGTTCGCCCCACTTGCTCGCGCGCACCGGCGTCCGCAGAGCACGGTCAGGGGCCGCTCGCCCGTCACGCCGGGGGTCGCCTCCTCGGCTGTGACGAGCCCCCAGGGTAGGGGGGGAGGACTGCTTGCGGCGGACGCGCGCGCCCAGCATCTAAGCGCCGGAGGTCCTCATGAGCGCGAGCGTGCTCGTCCTGGGCGGCGGCGTCGGGGGCAGCGTCGTCGCGACCGAGCTGCGCCGGCTGCTTCCTTCGGACCACAGGATCATCGTGGTCGAGCGTTCGGACCATTTCGTGCTCGGAGCGTCGCTCCTCCGGCTCATCCTCGGTGAAGCCCGTCGGGACGACGTCACGCGGCCCGTCGCTGCGCTCGCGCGTCGTGGGATCGAGGTGGTGACCGGTGACGTCGAGCGGATCGACCCGGCCGCGCGGCGCGTGACGGTCGGGGCACGGGAGATCGAGGCCGACCACCTCGTCATCGCGCTCGGCGCGGATCTCGACCCTGCGGGCATCCCTGGCCTGGCGGATGCGGGGCACTCGTTCTACTCGCTCGAGGGCGCCATCGGCCTGCGGGACGCGCTCGCGCGCTTCGACGGCGGGCGAATCGTCGTCCTCACCGCCGCCCCCGCGTACAAGTGCCCGGCCGCGCCGTACGAGACGGCGATGCTCATCGAGTGGAGCCTTCGCCGCAGGGGCGTGCGCGAGAGGTCCGCCATCGACCTCCATGCCGCGGAGCCCGCGCCGATGGGAGTCGCCGGTCCCGCGGTGTCGGCTGCGGTGCGGAGCCTTCTCGGTGCCAAGAACATCGCGTACCACCCGGATCACCAGCTCGTCCGTGCGGACGCGGCGACGCGTCACCTCCACTTCGCGAACGGAGCGTCGGCCTCGTACGACCTGCTCGCGTTCGTCGCGCCGCATCGTGCCCCGCGCGTCGTGCGTGAGTCGGGCCTCACGGGCGAGAGCGGGTGGGTCCAGGTGGATCGCGCGACCCTCCGCACCCGTTTCGACCGCGTCTGGGCGATCGGGGACGTCACCGGCATCCCGCTGAAGATGGGGAAGCCGCTTCCGAAGGCCGCCACCTTCGCGCGCGGGGAGGCGGAGGTCGTGGCCCGCGCGATCGCCGCCGACCTGAGCGGCGGGGAGCCCGCCGGGGCGTACTCCGCGATGGGCGAGTGCTGGGTCGAGACGGGCGACGGGATGGCCGCCTACGGCCACGGCGACTTCTTCGGGGACCCGGCGCCGGTCGTGTCGCTGGAGGCGCCGAGCGCTGACGCTCACCGCGCGAAGGAGGCGTGGGAGCGCGAGTGGCTGGAGCGGTGGGCCTGACGACCCGGGCGCTGGCGAGGATGTGGGCCTTCACGGCCGAAGGGCTCGCGCACGGGGCGTGGCCTGGATGCGGAGGGGGACGAAGCGATGAGACAGACGACGTTGAGGATCCCGGACCTGATGTTGCTCGTGGGAACGCGCGTGGCGCTCGGCGTGGGGATCGGCCTCCTCGTCGGGTCGAGGCTGGACGCGCGTGCGCGCAAGGGTGCCGGGATCGCGCTACTGATGGTGGGAGCGCTCACCACGGTGCCGATCCTGCTGAACCTCCGGGCCAGCTCGGAGGAGCTCCGGGGGCCCGGGACGGAGCGCCACGGTGCAGGCGCGGCTCACGGCGCGCCTACGCCCCCGTGAAGAACCCCGGACGGGCTCGATGACATGAGTCGCTCGCCGTCCGCGCTGCATGGGAACGCGCCGGGCGGCCCTGCTGCATGCGGCTGCGCGGGGAGCCCACGCGTGACGCGCGCGGGACGCGTCGGGGCGCCAGGATCGGATCCAGTCCTTCGTCACGACGCTGCCTGCGCGGATGACGGGAAACCCCTGCCGCTTGATCCGGAGCTGGTGGAGCAGGCGCTGCCCCTGCCAAGAGGAGTCACGCTCATGTCGAAACTTCGCGTGAACGCGTTCGGAATCTCCATCGATGGCTACGGCGCCGGTCCCGACCAGGCGCTGGACAATCCGATGGGCGTCGGAGGGATGGCGCTGCACCAGTGGGTGCTCGGCACGAAGACCTTCCAGAAGATGGCCGGCGACTTCGCCGGGTCGCTGATCGGTGACAGGATCGGCCGAGAGGGCCTCGACGACGACTTCGCCGCGCGGGGCTTCGACAACCTCGGCGCCTGGATCATGGGCCGCAACATGTTCGCGCCGTCGCGCGGCGCCTGGCCCGAGGACGGCTGGAAGGGATGGTGGGGCGACGATCCGCCCTACCACGTGCCCGTCTTCGTGCTCACGCACCATGCGCGTGCGCCCCTCACCATGGAGGGCGGAACGACGTTTCACTTCGTCACGGACGGCATTCACGCCGCGCTGAGGCGCGCGAAGGAGGCGGCTCGGGGCAAGGACGTCCGGCTCGGCGGAGGGGTCGCCACCGTTCGCCAGTACCTCGCCGCCGGGCTGATCGACGAGCTGCACCTCGTGATCGCCCCCGCGCTCCTGGGCCGGGGCGAGCACCTCCTCGCCGGCATCGACACGGTCCGCCTCGGCTACAAGTGCACGCAGCACGCCTCGTCGGAGCACGCCACCCACGTCGTCCTGACGAAGTAGCCGCGTCACGAACCGTTTCAGGCCTAGCCGACAATCCTCGACGGCGGCGGTGCTTCTTGACGATGGGGCGACGGCCGATGGACGTACGTCTAACAATAGACTAGCGTCTAACCATGCTCGCACCGCTCCGCAGCCGCAAGCTGGCCGACGCCAGGCGAGCGCTCTTCGAGGCCGCGATGGAGCTGTTTCGCGAGCGCGGGTTCGACGAGACCACGGTCGAGGAGATCGCCGCGCGCGCCGGCTTCAGCCGGGCCACCTTCTTCAACCACTTCGGCAGCAAGGCCGCCGTGCTCGGCTACTTCGGGGAACACGTCGCCGGCGTCATGGAGGCGACGCTCGCCGCGGCCCGTCCCGCGACCCCGCCGCTGGAGCGGCTGCGCCGCGTGCTCCTCGCCATGGCCCGCGAGGCCGAGGGTAGCCGCGAGGACTGGCGGATCGTCTTCACGTACAGCCTTCGCGACCCGGACTTCCTGGCCGTACCGACCCCCACGCGGCAGCGTTTCGTGGAGACCGTGACGGGGCTCCTGGCCGAGGCGCAGGGGCTCGGCCAGGCACGGCGGGACCTCGGTGCGGCGGAGCAGGCCGCGCAGGTGGTCGCGCTCTACAAGTTCGCCGTGATGTCGGTCGTCGTCGAAGGGCGCAGCGCGAAGGCGGCGATCGCCACCGCCTGGCGCTTCGCCGAGGGAGGCCTCCATGGAGGCGATCGGGAGGCTCGATGAGAGCGGCTGCGGCGGTGCGCCGCTGATCGGGGACGTCGTCGTCGTCGGGGCCGGCGTGAGCGGCCTCGCCTTCGCCTTCCGCGCGGCCAAGGCCGGGCGGGGGGTGCTGGTCATCGAGCGGGAGCCGGGGCGGGTAGGCGGCTGCCTGCACTCGCACCGACTCGGCGACGGGTTCTGGTTCGAGCTGGGCGCGCATGGCGCCTATGCCACCTACGGCGGGTTCGTGGAGATGGCGAGGGCCACGGGAGCGCTCGCGGGGTTGCTCGAGAGGGGGAGGGCGCGCGGGCGGTTCGGCGTCGGCGCCGCCGGCGCGTGGCGCTGGTCGGGACCGGCCGGCCTCGTGAGCCGGCTGCGCTGGCTCGACGCCGCGCTTCACCTTCCGTCGGGACTCCTCGCCGGCAAGACGGGCAGGAGCGTCGAGGAGTACTACTCGGCGCTCCTGGGGCCGAGGAACTTCCGCGAGCTGGTCTCGCCGCTCTTCGCCGCGGTCACGACCCAGAGCGCCGACGGCTTCCCCGTGAAGGGGCCCGGATCGCTCTTCAAGCGTCGGCCGCGGAGCGAGGGCGTTCCCCGGAGCTTCGGGATCCGGGGTGGGCTCCAGACGCTCTGCGAGGCGGTGGCCGCCATGCCCGGCGTCCGCGTTCTGGGAGGCGCGGAGGCGCGCGGGCTCCGGCGCGCCGGGGATGGCTTCGCGATAGAGCTCTCCGACGGTCGGACGATCGAGGCGCCCATCTGTGCCCTGGCGACTCCCGCGCCGGAGGCGGCTGCGCTCGCCGAGCGCGACTGGCCCGGGGTGGGCGGCGCCCTGCGCCGAATCGCGACCTCCACGACGGAGACCCTCGGCGTGGTGCTACCGCGAGAGCGGCCCCTGCCGCCCGAGGTGGCGTTCCTGATCGCCACGGACGACCTGTTCTACTCGGCGGTCACGCGCGACGTCTTCCCGGACGCCCGGTGGCGGGCGTTCGCGTTCCACTTCAAGGCCGGGCGCGCGACTCGCGACGAGAAGCTTCGCAGTGCCGCCGCAGCGCTCGGCGTGAAGCCGTCCGACTTCGCCTGCGTGGTAGAGGCGCGACGCACGCTGCCGTCGCCGAGGCTCGGCCATCACGAGATCGTCCGCGAGATCGCCGCCGCGGTCGATGGGCAGCGCCTGGCGATCACCGGGAACTACTTCGACGGGCTCGCGATCGAGGACTGCGTGCAGCGCTCGTTCGGCGAGTGGGCGCGCGTGGCGCGGGACGGCGTGCGCGCCTGAAGATCCTGACGCCCCGTACTGGGGCATGGGGGACGAGTCATGGACCCAGCGCGTGCCAGCATCGTGGTCGGCGGCATCCTGATGCTGATCGTCGGAATCGCGCACATGTTCTTCTACCGCCTCTTCGACTGGCCCTACGTGCGGCCGTCCGAGCGGTGGCACTGAAGGCGAGAGTCCGTCTGGTGCGCGAACGTGCCGAGGCCGGCTAGTTTGACTCGGAGCGCCGATGGCCGGGACGACGGTGTTCACGAGCCCCCTGCTCGACCTCGTCTTCAACGACGACGCCGTGGGGCGGTGCCTCGTCGCGCCGGACGGGACCGTCCTGCGCGCGAACGGGGAATGGCTCCGCTCGACCGGGCTCTCGCTGGACGACGTCCTCGGCGCCGACATCCTGGAGCTGTTTCCCGCGACGCGGGACATGGCGGTCGCGATGCACGCCCGCGCGCGCGCCGGGCACCGCGTCGAGGTCCCACGTCACGTGCAGCGGATCCGCGGCGTCGAGACGTGGTGGGAGGGGCGAATCGAGCCGGTCTCCCTGGAACGCGGCACGGGGCTGCTCATCACCACGCGCGAGGTCGGCGGGACAGCGCCCGTCTCGCGTCATTCCTACTCGGCCACCGAGCTCGCGGACTACATGCGGGATGCCGGCCCCGCGGGGATCGTGCTCTTCGAGCCCGCTTCGCCCTTCCGCGTGCTCTCGACGAACAAGGCGTACGAGCAGCTCTGGCCCGAGGCGCTGAGGACGCACGGCCTCGTCGGGCGCTCGCTCTTCGAGTTCGCCCCGGATGCCGAGGAGGCCGGCGTCGCCGACGTGTTTCGCGACGTCGCGCGCACCCGTGTCACCCGGCACCTCGAGGAGTTTCCGTACAAGCTCGCCGACGGCGAGCACTGGTTCAGCTGGACGCTCGCGCCCGTCATTCGCGACGGTGAGCTCGTCGCCCTCGCGAACATGGCGGTGGACATCACTCGCGAGGTCCGGGCGCGGAAGGAGGCGGAACGCGCACGCGACGCCAGCCGTCGCGAGGCCGAGCTGCTCGAGCTGGGGGACGCGCTGTGCGAGCTGGACCGCGAGTTCCGGGTCGTTCGGGTGAACGAGAGACAGGAGCAGCTCACCGGAATCCCGCGCGCGCAAAGCATCGGGAAGACGCACTGGGAGCTCTGGCCCGAGACCGGGCAGCCGGACTCTCCGTGGTGGCGCGAGTATCACCGGTGCATGCTGGAGCGCGTTCCCGTGCAGTTCGAGAACTACTACGGGCCCCTGGGCCTGTGGAGCAACGTCACCGTCTACCCGACGCACAGCGGCGGGATCGCGATCTTCTTCCGTGACGTCACCGAGCGGAAGCGTACCGAGGAGGCGCTGAGGGCGGCGAACGAACGGCTCAAGGAAGCGGATCGCCGCAAGGACGAGTTCCTCGGGATGCTCTCGCACGAGCTGCGGAACCCGCTCGCGCCGATCCGGAACTCCATCTACATCATCCGGCACACCGAGGCCGGCAGCGACCAGGCGGCGCGCGCGCGGGCGGTCATCGAGCGCCAGACGGAGCACCTGACGCGGCTCGTCGACGACCTGCTCGACATGACGCGCATCGCGCGCGGGAAGATCGCGCTTCGGCGCGCCCGGGTGGACCTGCGCGAGCTCGTCACCCACGCCGCCGACGACTTCCGGCTCGTGATGCAGGACCGGTCGGTCGCGTTCGACGTCCTCGTGCCGGCCGAGAAGCTCTGGGCCGATGCCGATCCCACCCGCATCACGCAGATGGTCGGGAACTTGCTCCACAACGCCTCCAAGTTCACGCGCCGCGGGGACAGGGTCACGCTCTCGATCCAGCGGACCGAGGGCACTGCGGGCATCTGCGTCCGCGACACCGGGGCCGGGATCGAACCGGGGCTGTTGCCGAACGTCTTCGACCCCTTCGTTCAAGGCGAGCGGACGCTGGCGAGGACGGAGGGCGGCCTCGGCCTGGGGCTCGCGCTCGTGAAGGGAATCGCCGAGCTCCACGGGGGAACCGTTCGGGCGGAGAGTGCCGGAACGGGAATGGGCACGGAGTTCGTCGTCACTCTTCCGCTCGCTTCCGCGGGGGTCGAGCTGCGCAGGAGTACCGGCGTGGTGCCGTCCGGAGCCGGGCGCCGCGTCCTCGTCGTGGACGACAACGCGGATAGTGCGGAGTCGCTCGCGGAGCTCGCCACGCTCATGGGCCACACCGTGGACGTCGCCCTGGACGGTCCGACGGCCGTCGACATGGCGCGCGCGAATCCGCCCGACGTCGTGCTGTGCGACATCGGGCTGCCGGGCATGAGCGGGTATGACGTTGCCCGCGCCCTGCGCTCGAGCTGCGGGAGGACGATCCAGCTCGTCGCGGTGAGTGGGTACGCTCAGCCCGAGGACGTGGAGAGAGCCATCGAGGCCGGGTTCGATGGGCACATCGCGAAACCTCCCGACCCGGAGGAAGTCGAGCGCGTGCTCGCGCGGCGGTGAGCACCGCGAAAGACGGACCGGGGAGGACCCCGCGCCGGCTACGGTCATCGAGCAGGTTCGAAGAGCTCGATGGGATTCCCGTCTGCGTCTTCGATCTGGATCTGTCGACCGCCCGGGCCTGTTTCCATCTCGTTGCGAAAGCGAATCCCCGCCTTCTTCAGCTCGGCGATGAAGCCCGGAAGATCCGCGACCTTCAGCACCACCCGGTTCCAGCCGCCCGGCTCCTGCTGCCGCCCATCCGGCATCGGCCGCGAGCCTGATGCGCCTGGACCGCTGAGCAGAATGTGCGCCTCACCAAGAGAGACGTTCGCGAACGCGGGGAGCTGCTCGTGCTCCAACGTGAACCCGAGATGTTGCGTATAGAACGCCACGGAGCGAGCGACGTCTTTCACCTGATAGCGAACGCCGTGAACGTTCTTGACGAATGACTTCATGGCGGCCTGGACCATGCACGTCTCCCTTCCCGGTCTGTGTCCCTGATTCTTGTGCTCGGCTCCCGCGAATACCGCGCAGTCTCGAGGGACGCGCCTGCTGTACGAGCAACGAACCGACCGTCCATGGCTTCCGACGAGGCAAGCGGATGACGGGGACGACCGTCAATGTGACCTTGGGCGTGGACGGTCAGCGGCTAAGCGACCGAGGGAAAGGACGGATCGACTCACGAAGCCGCTTCACACCGCGAACGCGACTGCCCAGGCTTTCCGTGCCCAGTCTGTCGATTCGGGCCGGTGTGGTTCGTCGTCCAGGTGGAGGACGAGAGTATGCCCAAGATCATCGTGAATGCATTTCTGACCCTCGACGGCGTCATGCAGGCTCCCAGCGGCCCCGACGAGGACCGCGAGGGTGGCTTCGCGCACGGAGGCTGGCAGGCCCCCTATTTCGACGACGTCATGGGACGGCTGGTCACCGAGGGGATCACGGACGCCGACGGCTTCCTGCTCGGGCGCAAGACCTACGACATCTTCGCCAATTACTGGCCCAAGGTCACTGACCCCAACCACCCCATCGCGACCGCGCTCAACTCGCGGCCAAAGTACGTGGTGTCGCGCAGCCTCGATCGCGTCGCCTGGAACAATGCCAGCCTGATCAAGGGCGACGTGGTCGCCGAGCTCCGGAAGCTCCGGCAGCAGCCCGGCCGGACCGTGCACACCTGGGGCAGCACCGACCTGCTCCAGACGCTGCTGAAGAACGACCTGATCGACGAGTACCGGCTGTTCATCGTCCCGGTGGTGCTCGGCTCCGGCAAGCGGCTCTTCGGCAGCGGCACGGTGCCGGTGGCGCTCAAACAGGTGGAGTCGGTCACGAGCGGCAAGGGCGCGACGTACCACCGGTTCGAGCGCGGCGGGAAACCGGAGTACGGGCAGATCGGAACTTAGATCGCCGTCCTCGGCGGCCCCGCGGACGAGCCGGGCAGGGCGCTCCCGCGTCAGCATCGCGCGGATGCGGAGCCCGGCGGGATGGCGGAGCCGGTCAGACCCTCTCACAGAGAGGAGAGCACGATGAGCCACGAGCAGGTGGCACCTGAGACGAAAGGTGTTGCGGTGAAGATACTTACAACGATTGACCTTGGCCCTGAGATCGAGGGCATGGCAGGGCGCCAACTTCGAATGCGTATGGTGACCGATCGAGCCTGGAGGCGTCTTCGGCCCGATTCACGACCATAAAGACAGACCAGGCACCGTCTACATGCTGCAAGGAACGATCAC
Organism: uncultured delta proteobacterium; assembly: GCA_963737085.1. Lineage (GTDB taxonomy): Bacteria > Myxococcota > Myxococcia > Myxococcales > Anaeromyxobacteraceae > Anaeromyxobacter. The sequence continues at coordinate 5,212 of CAVTRR010000006.1, read as the reverse complement.
TGACCATCGAGATGGAGTCGCTACGGACTATGGGCCGGGAGTAGGCTGGCCCGAGGATAGGAACACCACACACTGGCTCGAGAACAGAGGAACGATTCCGGCGGTGGAGATCTCGGTCGATATAGTCAGGCAAGAGTAAGCAGCATCGCCACTCGGCCATCGGCCGCAGGGGGCTTTCGTGGCTGACGCGAACGGTGAGATCACCTCCTGGAAGACGGTCCGCACCTTCCTCGAGGTCGGAACCTGATCACAGGCCCTCAGCACGGTCGTGAACCGTGCATTCGGCCATCCCTCGAAGGAGGAGGAGTGCGCCGCCGCTCCTCTCGCAGGCGGAATCGCGCGAAGCGGCTACCAGTGCGGCATGGTCTGGGGGTCGGCGCTCGCCGCCGGCGCGGAGGCGTACCGGTGCTTCGGCGCCGGGAGCCGGGCAGAGGTGGCGTCGATCATCGCTGCGCAGCGGATCGTCGCGTCCTTCCGCGCCCAGAACGGAGCGGTGGACTGCTTCGATCTCACCAGGACGGACTTCAGCTCGAAGTCGCAGACCTGGAAGTACCTCCTCACCGGTAAGGCCATCGGCTGCTTCCGCATGGCCGCGCGGTACGCACCGCTCGCGTTCGCGGAGATTCGCAAGGCGCTCCGCGATGAGCCGTCCGATGCGCCGGCCGCGCCGGTGGGGTGCGCGGCGCGGGTGGCGAGGACGCTGGGCGCGTCGGATCAGCGAACGGTGATGGTGGCCGGACTCGCCGGCGGCATCGGCCTGTGTGGCGGCGCCTGCGGGGCGCTCGGCGCGGCAGTGTGGCTCGATGGGATGAGCGGGGGAGGGGACTACGAGGCCAGGAACGCGAGGGCGACCCGCGTCGTCGAGCGGTTCCTGGAGGCCTCCGACCAGAGGTTCGAGTGCTCCGAGATCGTGAGCCGGAAGTTCGCGGACGTTGCCGACCATGCCGCTCACCTGCGCGCGGGAGGATGCGCGAGGATCCTCGAGGCGCTCTCCGTCCGGTAGCCAGCCAGGACGCGGCATTCCAACCTACCCGGAGGCGCAGTGGTAGCGAACATCCGCGCCGCCACGCTTCAGCGACTTCAGACGAGCCCGGAGCTTTTCCGCGAAAGCCCCCGGTGGCGCTGACCTGAGCACTGCACCCAGACCTTCGATAACGGACTCCTGGTCCCCGCATGCACAGTCGCCGAGGAGCCAGTGCTCGATGCTCTGGACCTCCTCGGCGGCGCGCTGTTTGTAGGCTCGCGCTCCACCTTGGGCGACCGGGAGCCAACGCTTGTACAGGGCGGGCAGGGCTGGGTGGTCAAACTGCATGCAGCCGGTGACGTCGGTCTGCTGCTCCAGATACACGGGCCACTGGTACTCCGAAACCGTGGCGGTCAGTAGCTCGAAGAACTCGCGGTCTTGCGCGTCGCCGTTGCGGTTGGCGAGCGCAAGATGCTCCCAGACCCTACCGCCCGGGAATGAGCGCGCCCGACGGAAGACACAGGTGCGACTTGTTGACGCAGCGTCACTGCCAAATCGTCCACGTTTCAGGCGGTTGGCGCCCTGCCCCGAGAATGCCGCATTCGGTTCGCCGACCGTTGTCGGTAGAATCCGACACGCACCATTAGTGCAGTCAGGTCGACGCGGCGCTCGAGCCGCGGTCGGGGGGAGAAACGATGGCCGCGAGGAAGAGGAGCCCTGCGCTCCGCGTCGTGTGTTCCGCGCTCGTCGCCGGCGCGCTCGCCCTGGGATGCTCCGGCGGAGGCGCGCCCGAGCGCCCCCTGGAACGCGCCGCAGTCCGCGCCAGCGCCGCCATGGCCGGAGAGTCCTGGTACCTGAACGTCGCGCGGCCGGCGGGCGGCACCGTCACCTCGGCCGAGGGGCTCGTCAACTGCGGCGTGAACGGGACCGCCTGCGGCGATGCGCAGGGCTGGACGCAGTACCCGTCGGGCCAGGCCACCGTGATGCTCACGGCCACGCCGGACGCCGCCCGCGGCTGGTCCTTCGTGCAGTGGGCGGGCGCGTGCAGCGGGACGACCTCGACCTGCACGATCACCGGCGGGTCGAACCAGTGGGTGGGCGCGGTGTTCCGGAGCGCGACGCGCTCCTCCTCCGGCCCGAGCCAGTACGGCATCGCCTATGCGGTCCTGGTCAACGCCCAGGGTGGCGGCACGGCCTACTCGGACGACGGCTGGCTCGTCTGCCGGTCGGGCTACTGCACCGGGTACTTCTCCTGGAGCACCGTCGCGGTCCTGCGGGCCGTGCCGGATCCGGGCTACCAGCTCGCGACCTGGGCCGGCGACTGCGGCACCGACGGGCCTTGCCAGCTCGGAGCCGGAGCCGACAAGTACGTCCTGGCGCTGTTCGACTCGCTCCCGGACGTCGCCCACCAGAACTACAGCGCGCAGGCCCTCCACGGCCCCGCCTACCTGGACTTCCTCGGCGGCCGCCCGGGCGCGCGCCAGTGCAGCAGCGCGAGCTGCCACGGGGCGACGCTGAACGGCGCCGGCATCGCGCCCTCTTGCCACACGTGCCACGCCCAGGCCGGCTGGACCGGGTGGCAGACGAACTGCTCCTTCTGCCACGGCGCGCGCACGACGCAGGCGAAGGCGGGCTACGCGGTCGCCGAGCACCCGACGTGGTCGGCTCCGCCGGATGGCGTCGCGCAGCGGCTCGACCCCACCCACGCAGCCGTCCCTTCGCGGACCGGCGCCCACCAGGCACACCTCACCGGGATGACCGCCGGCGGGCTCTCCTTCGCGCAGCCGTTCGCGTGCGCCACCTGCCACCCCGTGGCGACGGACCTGATGCACACCGCCGGCTCCGGCCAGCGGGCCACGGTCGCGCTCTCCGGCGCCGGACAGGCGAGCCTTCCCGCCTCGCTCGGCACCTACGACCCGGCCACCGGCACGTGCACGACCCTCTGCCACGGCGCGTCGCCTTCCCCGGCCTGGTCCGCCACCGGGCTCGCCTGCGGCAGCTGCCATGGGCTCCCGCCGACGACGGCCGATGGCCACCCCGCCGTCGGCACGAGCCTCGCCGGCTGCCGCGGGTGCCACGCCGACACGATGCTCCCGGATGGCTCCATCGACGTCGCGGGCGGCAAGCACATCGACGGCATGATCGAGGCGTCGGGCGGGCACGGCGACTACTCCCTGCCGGCGGTCCACGGCCCCGCGTTCTTCGACGCCCTCCGCGCCGACGGCGCGAGCTCGTGCCGAGGCTGCCACGGCGGTACCTACGGCGGCGGCACGGGCCCGTCGTGCAACGACTGCCACGCGGGCGCCGGCTGGACGGCGTCCTGGCAGACGAACTGCTCCTTCTGCCATGGGGTGCGCAGCACCGAGACGATGACCACGGCGTACGACGTGGCGCTCCGGCCCACGCTCTCGGCGCCCCCGGACGCCGTCTCGGAGCGGCTCACCGGCGTTCCCGCGCCCGCCAAGACCGGCGCCCACGGCGCACACCTCACGGGGCAGGCCACGAACGGCGTGACCTACGCGGCCGCCGTCGCCTGCTCGGTCTGCCACGCGGTCCCGGCCGACCTCGCGCACGCCGGCGGCGTCGGACCCGCGCCGGTGGCGCTCGCGGGCACGGGCTCGCTACCCGCGAGCCTCGGGAGTTACGCGCCGGCAATGGGCACCTGCGCCACCTATTGTCACGGCCTCTACAGCGGCACGTATACGTGGGAGTCCTATGATTGGGGCTCCGACTCCTACGTCACGAACACCTTCCAGTTCCAGGGGAGCGGGGCCACCCCGGCCTGGAGCGACGGTCCGATGGCGTGCGCGTCCTGCCACGGCAATCCGCCCCGCGGCGGGAACGCGTGGTGGCACGCCGTGTCCCACGGCAACATCGTGGCGTACCGGGAGTGCCAGCTCTGTCACCCCGACGCGACCAGCATCAACGGCGTGGGCCAGGCGATCAACAACCCGGTGCTGCACGTCAACGGCGTGGTCGAGGTGACGCCGAAGTGGTCGACCAGATGCTTCGGCTGCCATTAGTCACGCGCCGAGCACCTCCGTGCCCGTGCGCCCACTCCGCGTCGCCATCACCGAGATGGAGAAGCCGTTCCGGACGACCGTCCGTTGAAGCTCTCGATATGCCCGTTGTCGGTTGGCTTGCCGGGCCGGATGAAGTCGAGCTTGATGCCGTGCTCGTAGGACCACGCGTCGACGACGTGGCTCGTGAACTCGGACCCGCTGTCGATCCGGATCACCGCGGGCTGCCCGTGCAGCTCGACGAGGCGCTGGAGGACGCGGACGACGCGCGCTCCAGGGAGCGAGTGGTCGACCTCGATGACGAGGCACTCGCGCGTGAAGGTGTCGATCACGTTCAGCGTTCTGAACTGCCGCCCGCTCGCGAGTGAGTCCTGGGCGAAGTCCATCGTCCACTGCTGGCGCGGCCGCGTCGGCGGCGGCGGGACTACCCGGAGCGACGCGGCCAACCGTGCGCGATCTCGCTCCTGTTCCTCTGCGCGGCGGCGGCCGCGCCGGGCACGCTCCTGGTCACCATCCTGGGGCCCGCCGGCTGCTCCACTGCGGGTCTGTTACCATCTGGCGATGACGCCGGCTCCGTCGCCCTCGGTGGTGATCAGAACGATGGGGCTCTCGTGGGTGAAGGGCGCGACCGATGACCCCGCGGACCTGTGCGCGCACGCGCGCGTCGAGGTTCGCATCCGGGGCGAGCCTGTTGTCGCGCCGACCTCTGAGCAGGTCACGGTCAGCGCGGCCGCGCTCTATCTGATGCGGACGCTCGACCGCCCGCACTCGAAGCACGCGCCTGTGGGCGACCACCTGTTCCCGTGCTGCGGATTCGCGATGTGGGACGTGCCCGGAACCGATGACGTCGTGATTTCAGGATGTCCGAACGGTATCGACCTCGACGTTGCGCACGAGCGGGGCGATGTCGTCATCGGTGCTGCGGACGGCCGCGAGTGGCGCGTCGCGCATCAGGACTGGCGAGAGGCGGTGTTCGCCTTCGCTGACGAGGTCGCCGCCTTCTACGCCGCCAGCTCGCGCAAGATGCCTTCTGCTGACGACATCGCTGGGTGGGAGACGTTCGTAGCCGAATGGCAACGGCGCCGCGGGAAGCCGCTCGTCTGAGAACGCTAGAGGCGTGGGACCAAGCCCCGAGACCGCGGGAACCAAAAGAGAACGAGCCCCCGAGAATCGGAGGCTCGAAGTGGAGGCGCCGGGAATCGAATTCCGGTCTATGGGCGCTCGATGG
>CAVTRR010000005.1:0-267474 GCA_963737085.1 uncultured delta proteobacterium | reverse complement strand
GCGCCGCGAGCGCGATGCGGGTCGGCTTGCGCATGAGCCCTCCAGGTGTTCGCGCACAGTGTAGCGCGCTGCGCAATGGGCGGACCACCATTGCGCTTCGAATCGTCGCCGGCCACTCACGCCCCAGAGCTGCTCGGCAACGAGAGGTTCGTCGCCGGCGATGTCTCCGCGACGGAGACACTCGGCGTGCGCCGTGGATCGTTCGTGGGAACCCGTCTTCCCGCACGGCCGGCGGCTTGACGCGATTCAAGCGGACTCCGGTTCGCCGGCGCGGAGCGCTGCGAAAGAGCAGCCCGTGGCGCGCAGGATCGCGCCTGCTGCGCGTTGCGGAAGCGCGAAGGGGTGCCGCGCCCCGCGCCCGCGTTCTCGCGCCCGCGCGCGAATGCGTGCGTCCGGCGAGGGGTCGAAAACGCATGCGATGCTTGCGGCATGACCTCCGCACGCGATCTCTCCTCCCGCCTCGCCGACCTTCTCCGCCGCGAGCGTGGCGCATTGTCCGACTTCCTCGTGGCCCTCGCGGCCTTCGACGGGGAGCGGCGATGGCTCGAGCTGGGCCACGCCTCGCTCTTCTACTTCCTGCACCGCGAGCTCGGGCTCTCGAAGGGGGCCGCCTTCTATCGGAAGACGGCGGCGGAGCTGATCCAGCGGTTCCCGGAGGTGATCGAGCCGCTCCGCGACGGCCGGCTCTGCCTGACGAGCGTCGTCGAGCTCGCGAAGGTGATGACCGCCGAGAACCGGGCCGAGGTGCTGCCGCGGTTCTTCCAGCTCTCCAAGCGGGAGGCGAAGGCGCTCTCGGCGGAGCTCCGCCCGGCCGAGGCCGCACCGCATCGGGAGGTGGTGACCGCGCTCCGCGCCCCGGCGCCCGCGGCGGCCCTGGCGCTCCCGAGCATCGCGGATCGCGACGGGGAGCGCGCGCTACCGCGAGCGGAAGGAACGGTCCGGCCGGCTACCACCCTGACACAGGGAGTGGTTCATCCGGATGAACCGGTTGCCTGCGGTCGACTCGCAGGCGCGCAGCAGGCTGGACGCTCGGCCACGCCCCCGGCCCCGCAGTCACCGCCGCGCGTCGCGACGGAGCCGCTCACCGGCGACCTGAGCCGGCTCCACGTCACGGTCTCGCGCCGGTTCCTCCAGAAGCTCGAGGCGGCACGCGCCGCGCTCTCTCATTCCCACCCCGGCGCGGACGCGCAGGAGATCCTCGAGGCCGGGCTCGACCTGCTCCTCGAGCGGCACGCGAAGCGCAGGGGCGAGACGGAACGGCCGCGGCGCGTCCCGCCTCCGTCGAACCCCGAGCACGTCCCCGCCCACGTGAAGCGCGAGGTCTGGAAGAGGGACGGCGGGCGCTGCCAGTGGCCTCTCGACGGAGGAGGCATCTGCGGCGCCACCCACCGGATCCAGCTCGACCACCGGGTGCCTCGAGCTCGCGGCGGGCTGCCGACCGTCGAGAACCTGCGCTGCCTGTGCGCGTTTCACAACGACCTCGCCGCCCGGATCGTCTACGGGGACGCGTGGATGGATCAGTTCACGCGCGGTCAGGCGAAGACAACGCTTGGCGACGCGGCGGCAACCTCCAACCCGCCGTGAGGACGCTATCGCGCTTCCGATCCTGCCTCCCCTGAGCTTCCAGAGCCCCAGCGACGGAGCAGATCGCCGACCAGCCTCGCTGGATGTCGCGGCCCTCGCGTTCGCGGACAACGGGCGCGAAGTGCGGATTCCGGCCAACGTGAACACCGAGATCGCCGCATCGTGATCGCCGAGATCGGTCATCGTGATCGGAGCGAAGCGACGCTGGCTGGTTCACTTGTCGGTCTCGGAGGTCTCCTTCCGCCTGGAGGGGCCCTTTAGCACGAGGCGGTGGGCGTTGTTGAGGATCCGGTCGCAGAAGGAGTCGGCGTTGGTGGGGTCGCCGATGTGGTCGTGCCACTTCGACGGCGGCACCTGGCTGGTCATGATGGTGGAGCGGACGCCGTGTCGATCCTCGACGATTTCGAGGAGGTCCCGCCGTTCCTGATCCTTGAGCGGCGAGAGGCCCCAGTCGTCGATGACGAGGACGTCGACCTTGGCGAGGCGCGCGAGGAGGTTGGAGTAGGTGCCGTCCGCGTGCGCGAGCATGAGCTCGTCGTTGAGGCGGGTGGCGCGGCGGTAGTTCGCGCGGTAGCCCCTGCGGCACGCTTGCTGCGCGAGGGCGCACGCGATGTACGTCTTCCCGGTCCCCGTCGCGCCGGTGAGCACGACGTTCTGGTGCTCCTCCACCCATCGACAGGTCGCGAGCTGGCGGATGGCCGCCTTCTCGAGCTCGCGGCGTGCGGGGTAGTCGATGTCCTCGATGCAGGCGTTCCCGATGCGCAGCTTCGCCTCCCGCAGCGAGCGGGCGAGCCGCTTGTTCTCGCGGTGGAGCCACTGCGCGTCGATGAGCATGCCGAGCCGCTCGTCGAAGGACAGCTTCTGCGCCTCCGGGTTCCTCTGCTGCTCGTCCCATGCGGCGCCGAGCATCTCGAGGCGCAGGGCCCGCAGCTTCTCCATGGTGGGTTCGTTGAGCACGGCCTCTCCTTCGTCAGTGGTAGTAGCCGCCGCCCCGGATGTTCTCGTGGGCGGCACGCGGGGCGCCCTCTTCTGCCTGCTCCTCGACCGGCGAAGGCAGCCGGTCGAGGCCGTTCTTCAGGATGGACTCGACGTGCCGGTAGGACCGGGCGTGCACCGCGACGGCGCGAGCGCACGCCGCCTCCAGGCGCTCGTCGCCGTACCGCTTGGCGAGGCGCAGGATGCCGAGGCACGAGCGGTAGCCCTGCTCCGGGTGACGCCGCTCGGCGACGATCGCCTCGGCGAGCTCGCGGGTCTTGGGCCCGATAGAGCCGGCCCAGTGCACGATGCGCGTCGGCGTCCACTCGAGGTGCTTCTGGTGGGCCTTCGGCATGTGCTCGGGGACGGTGGTGTGGCCGCCGCGCTTGTAGCTCCGCACGTGCGATGCCACGCGCTCGCCGCGGTGGAAGAGCTCGACGGTAATCGCGGTCAGTCGGGCGTCGAGCTGCTCGTGCACGAGCGCGTGCGGCGCCGAGTAGTAGTGGTGGTCGATCTCGGCGTGGTAGTCGATGTTCAGCCGGACGGTCTTCCACTCGGAGTAGGCGTAGGGCTCGGGCGGAAGCGGCTTCAGCGCCGGATGGTCGACGCGCTCGAACAGCTCTCGCCTGCTCGCCCCGTAGACCCGCATCCGCCGCCCGTTGAGGTCGGCCAGGAGGTCGGCGATGCGCTCGTTCAGCGCCTCGAGCGCGAAGAAGGTTTCGTGCCGAAGCCGGGCGACGATCCAACGCTCCGCGATCTGCACGGCAACCTCGACTTTCGCCTTGTCGCGCGGCCGCTGCGGCCGCGCCGGCAAGACCGGCGTGCCGTAGTGGCGCGCCAGATCCTCGTACGTGCGCTGGATGCCCGGCTCGTAGCGGCAGGCGTTGGTGATCCCGCTCTTCAGCTGGTCGGGCACGAGCGCGGCGGGCACGCCGCCCAGGTACCGCAGCGCGCGCACATGGCTCGCGATGAAGTCCGGGCCGCGCTGCGTCGCCGTCGCCTCGGCGTAGGTGTAGTTGGAGGCCCCGAGCACCGCGACGAACAACTCGACGTCGATCACCTCGCCGGTCCTCGGGTCGACGATGTGCGGCTTCATCCCGGCGTAGTCGATGAAGAGCTTCTCGCCGGCGAGGTGCTCCTGCCGCATCGTGAGCCCCCGCCGCTTCAGCCACTCCCGGTACCGCTCGCAGAACTGCGTGTACCGGTAGCCGTCCGGGTGCTTCTCCAGGTACTCGTGGTGAAGCAGCTCCAGCGTGACGCCCGGCTTCTTCCGCTCCGCGTGGAGGTACTCGCAGTCCGGCATCGCCCGCACGCGGGCCTCGTCGCGAGGCCCGTAGAGCCGCTCCTCGAGCGCCCCCTCCGACAGCGCCTGCGCCGCCGCCCAGTCGAGCCCGGCCGCAGCCGCCCGCCCGAGCGTGAGTGCGACGGCGCCAAGCGACAGCCCCACGCTCGCCGCCACCTCGCGGTGCGTGCGCCCCAGCTCCCACTTCTGCCTCAAGATCTCTCGCGTCTTTCGCATGGACAGTCGCTCCGTCGCCATCCCGCCGCCTCCGTGGTGGAGGCGCGGGACGGGTTGGCTACCGTCCAGCGTCGCTTCGCCGGGACCGCTCTCCGCGCCTCGGTGAGGCGCGAACCCTACCCCGGTAGGGTGACGCGGCGGCCCTGTTCACGATGGCCGATCCGCGTGTTCACGATGCCCGATCTCGGTGTTCATGAACGCCGATCCCGGCGTTCACGTTCCCCCGATCCGGCTGTTCACGATGCGCCGATCCGCGTGTTCACCATCGACCGAAATCCGCACGAAGGGCATCCATGAAGGTCGAGACGGGTCCACCGCCCGGTGGGGCGGCTATAACGACTCCCCACTGTCGCACATCGGCTTGGCGCGTATGATTGCGGCGAAGGATCGACCCGCACCACGGAGAAGAAGCGCCATGTACCGAATCGTGCCGGTCCTGAGCGTGTTCGCGCTGACCGCGTGCCACGTAAGAGGCACGTACATCCCGACCACGAACGCTCAGCGCCTCCCGACGGTCGTGAACACGGTGCACGTCTTTTACGGGGAGCAGCCCATCCCGACTGGGTACATCGAGGTCGGCCGCATCTTCCTACGTGTCGGAGCTAACGGAGCACGAGATCCTGGCGGCCAGATTCAGTTCATCCGCAATGAGGCGGCAGCGAACGGCGCGGACGCGGTCATCGTCATCGAGACGAAATCCCAAGCCGAATACTACTCCGCCGGAGGGATCGTGACGCCGACCGGAGCCGGAGGCGCGAGTGCCCGAGGGCGGGCTCAGGAAGAGATCCGCTACTACGGGATCGCGCTTTCGAAGATTAAGTAAGAGTGATTCTTGGGTCGCTCGAGCCAGCGGCGGAGCGCCTCCGCCATCGGTTGGAGCTTCATCGACACGAGCTTCGGCATCGTCTGCTCGACTATATCCGTCGCGCACGCCTTCTGGCCGAGGACGCACGCAGGTAGCTCCTCCCGACGGCCGGTGAGGCCCCGTCGCGCACGAAGCGCCGGTAGTTACGGCCTCACGGGTGAACGCAACGTGCGCCGCGCCCCGCCGCCACTTCGCCACGGCGGGCGCGGCGCGCACGTTCTAGGTTCCAGCGGTCCACGACGACGGCCCTGAGTTCCGAGCTGGAGCCTCCGGATATTTCGCACTGCCTTCGGCGCCCCTTGGGGGTGGATACCGATTCGGCTCGTTACCGGATCTTCGAGCGAGTTGCCGTGACGAACGCCTTCAGGTTCTGCGGAGGCTCTTGCGCGGCCAGAGCCGCGAGCATCTCGCCCCAAGAAGCCTTGAGGTGCACCTGCACCTGATTCACCGGGATCTTCTCCGAGGTCGCGAGGCCGTGCTCGACCATGAGCTTGACGAGCAACGGGAGCTCCGTCGGAAACTCGCGCACAGCCCACCGCATCCGGTCGTCATCAGTCAATGTCCAGTCGGACTTGAACGTGAGCGCCGAGGGGATCGCTCTCCGGCCACACTCGGTGAGAAGCACCGTCAGCGTGTCCGTGCCCGCGGGACGAGCACGAGGCGGGAGCGTCGCCGCATACTTCTTCCACGGGTGCTGCGTCAGGAGAACTCCGCCCCAGCCAACCTGCGCGCCATCCTTGAGGGATAGCTCCAGCTTCGGCGAACACACGGCGCTCTTCGCCTCAATCCAAACGTTGCCGTTCACGAGAAGCAGATCGACATTCACCTGCAACTCGGCGGAGAGCAGCGCGCTGCGGTGCACCTCGAACACGGACTGAGAACCGCGCGACTGCCCCTGCAACTCGATGCCACCATCGACGTCAACATCGCAGTCCTTCATTACCCGGAAGAACGTGATAGGCAGCGTCACGTTGGAGAGGGCGCTCTCTCGACCTCGCCGCGACACGAAGACGCGAGCCATCCCCGGCTCCACTGAACGAATAACGATCTTCTCATCCTCCTGGACCGGCTCGGTCCAGAAGGACGAGAGCAGGTAGCCCAGGTAGCGACCATCGATGAGCGCATCCCCGTTACTCAGCTGCTTGCGAACCGCTCGCCACAGGAACGGCTGATTCGAGAGGGCGGCGAGCTGGCCGAGATCGGTGTCATGCAGAAGGTCCTGGACCACTGCGTGCCCGAGAACGACAGACCCGAGCACCGCGTTCTCGAGCCTCCGCTCGCGCACGAACGGGTGCTCGTGCAAATACCCGGCGACGAGAGAGTCGTATGCAGGCACATCCTTGGCGGGAAGGCGAACCCGCGACGTTCCCTGGAGCGGCAGCCGGTGAACGTGCTGCGTGATGTAGGTCAGCTGCTCGTGGGCGTCGTAGGCCTCCGGCGGAACGGGAACGGATATCTTCGTTCCGAGCTTGTCGCAAAGCTTCCCGCGCTCGCGCAGAAGGATCGCGTCCAGCACCTTCTCGATGACGCCCCACGCCTCCGTCATCCCCTCGGACGTGAGCTTGTTCTCGATTTCCTTAAAGTTGTCCGCATCCGCAAGCAGGAGCCCCAGAGCGGACAGGACGGGCGCATACCCGGCGAACGCACGCCCCATCTCGTCCACCCAGAGCTGCCCCGGGCGGAGACCAAGAGCGGCCTCAATCGCACGGAAGTACGCGGCGATAAGGGCCTTCACTGACTCGGGGTGCTTCCGGTACGCGGCGGACTGAGAGGCGACCTTCTTTGCGTGCGCGTTGATCATGTCGAACGCGGAGTGCTCATCGAAGAAGCCGACCCTCACAAGTGACATGTTGATTCCACCGCCGCTCATCTCAAGGCCGGCTCTCGTCAGGTCGACCGACTCGGGACGGCCCAAAACGATCAGTTTCGGCTTGTGCGACTCCGAGCGGTTGCTGAGAAGGAACTCACCGCTCGTCACGAGGAATGCCTCGAACCCCTTCTCACCCGAGAGCATCCTGCCTTCATCGAGCGCATCGATGATCACAGGCAGCTGCGCCGAGTGGAACCGTGCGACGGCATCCGGACCAAGATCCGACACAAGTGACTTGAGGGATCCCGTCGCTACGGGAATGGTGGCGAGATCAAGGAGAGGCGTGTGCCGCGACGCGGACAGGTGGCGGGCGACCGTGCTCTTCCCGACGGCGGCCGGGGCCTGGACGAACACCACCTCGGCGGCGAATGGGTCGGCAGAGCCCGAGTCCGGCGCGATCAGAGGCGGAGGAACGAACGGGGTGACCGGATGGCAGACCACCAAGCGCGACTTGGCTACTTGGGCCTGTCCAGCGTCACGCACTGCCTCGGCGAGCTTCTCGAACTGGATGTCCATCGGTCGATCCCGGCGCCCGCGTGGGTACGCGCCGATCCGGCGCAGTAGGCAACCCGGGGGGCAGAGCCGCGAAGGGTAGTCGTCGTGCCTGCCTACGGCAAGACGTGTTTCGGTGCACGTCAGCATGTTGGCTGCCGCTCAGACAGGTAGCCAGGATCGTCCCGCCAAAAGAACACCCGAACCGACAGCCGCGTTCGCGGGGCGATGGCGCGTTCCTCTATAGCGAGCCGATAACGCCCACCCGGCGCGTGAACTCGAACGCCACTCGTATCCGGCGCGCGCACACCTCTTCCACACCGGCAATGTGATCTTCATGCGGCTCGATGAGGACCGCCGAACCGACGGACTCGTTTTCGGCCGCATTGGCGACAAGTCGAAGGCGTTCGCACGCGCGGCGAACGAGGCGGGTTTGGACAAGGGCTTCACGACCTTGGCACTTCGTCGCGACGCGCCACCCGCCGGGCACCGGCCTCCGCGACGTGATGGCGGCGGGCGGCTGGACGACCCTTCGGATGGTCCAGCGGTACACGCACGCCGGCGAGAAGCGCGTGCAGGCGGCCCTGGCGCGACTTGCGGCCGCCCACGGGACGCTGCCCCCGCAGTTCCGGCGCGCCGACTGACACGGCGTCGCCGGAGGCCATTCTCCGCCCACACTCGCCACAAATGCGACGGGCACCTCCGTTGCCGCCGGAAGTGCCCGTTTGCTTTTGATTAGTGTGGACCCGACCGGGATCGAACCGGTGACCTCCTGAATGCCATTCAGGCGCGCTCCCAGCTGCGCCACGGGCCCAAGCTCTTCTATGTCGTGCTCGGCTGCTCCCTCTCGAGCGCCTCGATGTCCTTCTCCTGCGCGTCGAGCCTCTCCTCGAGGCCCTTCACCCGCTGCACCAGCCCCGCGAGCTCCGCGGGCACTTCCATCCGCCCTGCCCGGACGAGCGCCCGGTAGCGCTCCCCCAGATCCCGCAGCGCGCCGTCCAGCTCGCGCCGCGTCGCGGTCCGGTCGAGCTTCCGCTTCCCGATGAGGGACCTGTGAACGAGCCTGTCCCTGATCGCTTCGAGGAGCTTGCCGGGCCGCACTTCGGACCCGCGGGCCCGAAGGGGGTGCGCGGGAACGGAGTGATTAACGCGCCGGCGGCGGGGCCGTCAAGCGGTTCCCCCGGCCGGCGGGCGGCTACTTCTTCGCGGTCGTCTTCGCGGCCGCCTTCTGGCGGCGCTTGCGCGCCTTCCACTTCTGCCGCTTGGTCGTCTTCACGCGCATGTGCTTGCTCTTCGAACGGGCCATCTCTCCTCCACGGGCTCAGAAATCGAGGCGCTTCTATAGCACGGCCGCCGCCCGGCGCGAACGTCAGGCCGCGGGGGTCCCGCCGCCGTCGCCCCCCCGCGCCGGCGGCTCCCCCTCTGCCCCCTTGGCCTCCTGCGCGTCGCTCCGCCCGTCGGGCTTCTCGAGCCGCTGGGTGGGCCCGGCGCCGGGCGGCCGCGTCGGGCGGGCCATGCCCTCGGCCCCGCGCGCCGCGGTGGGCTTCGCCGCGGGGGCGGCCGCCCGCAGGCGCGTGGGAGGCCCCTCCCCTGCGCGCCGGGGCCTGAGGTCCGCCACCTGCCGGGCGCGCTCCTCCGCCCAGTGCGCGACGAGCTCCTTCACGTCGGCGAGCGGCAGGGCGCGCGAGACGTTCCCGTTGGCGCCGTCCATGTCGCGCGCCATGCAGAGCGCGTTCAGGATGGCCTCCTCGGTCGCCTCGATGACGGCCTCGTAGAGCGGGTCGAGGCGCTGGTCGAGCAGGATCTTCATCCGGTAGACCATCTTGCGGGTCTCGCGCGGCACCTGGTTCGCCGTGGAGAACGCGAGCACGATCTCGCCGGAGCCGTGCATCGCCGTCGAGCCCACCCGCCCGATCCCGAGCGCCGCGCGCTTCGCGATGCGGTTCAGCTGGTGGGTGGAGAGCGGCGCGTCCGTGGCGATCACCGCGATGATCGACCCGTAGTCCCGCTCGCGGCGCGGCAGCGTCTTGTAGCGCGCCTCGAGCACCTCGCCCACGGGCAGCCCGCCCACCCGGAGCTGGCGCATGACCCCGAAGTTCGACATCACGAGGACGCCCACGGTGTAGCCGCCGAGCGCCTCGGGCAGCTTGCGGCTGGAGGTGCCGATCCCCGCCTTGAAGTCGCAGGTGATCATCCCGGTGCCGCCGCCCACGTTGCCCTCGGCGACCGGCCCGTCGCTCGCGGTCCCCAAGGCCTCGAGCACGTGCTCGCTCCGCACGTGCCGCCCGGCGATGTCGTTCAGCCACGAGTCGTCGCACTCCCCGACGAGCGGGATGATGACGTCGTGCTCGTCGCCGATCCCCGGGAAGCGCTCCACCATCCAGCTCACCGCGGCGTCCGACACCGCGCCGACCGACAGCGTGTTGGTGAGGAAGATCGGCGTCTCGATGAGCCCCCACTCGAGGAGCTGGGTCATCCCCGAGACCTCGCCGGCGCCGTTCAGGATGAAGCCGCCGCCGACGACCCGCTCCGCGAAGACGTTGCCCGAGTTCGGGAGGATCGCGGTGACGCCGGTGCGCACCGGCCCCTTGCCGACCTTGAGCGGCCCGGCCGGGCCCCGGATGATCGTCGAGTGGCCGACCTTCACGCCGGCGACGTCGGTGAGGGCGTTCCAGCGCCCCGGCTTGTAGCGCCCGACGCGGATGCCGAGATCGCGCGCGCGGCAGCGCGGCTCGGACGGTGGGAGCGGCTCGGCCATCGGGGGATCATAGCGCGCCCGGCGGCCCCGGGCGGCGCGATCGCACGCCGCGCCCCGCTACGGCGCGCCGTTCCCCGTCGAGGGGCCGTGGCCGTTGCCGCCCTGCGCGGGCCCGCGGCCGGCCTGGCCGTTCTGCGCGGCCTGCGCCTCGCGCTCCGCCGCCGCCTGCGCGCGCCGGGCCCGCTCGCGCTCGCGCTCGCGCTCCTGGTGCCGCCGGATGGCGAACGACAGGATCTCGCCGATGAGGGCGCGGTAGTCGATGCCCGCCGCCTGCGCGATGAGGACGAGGTCCGACCAGCCGGGGGTGAGCCCGGGCAGCGGGTTGCACTCGATGAAGAAGATCCGGCCCTCCGCGTCCATGCGGAAGTCCACCCGGGCGACGTCCCGGCAGCCGAGGGCGGTGAAGGTCTCGCGCGCGGCGCGCTCCAGCCGCTCCAGCTCGCGCTCCGAGAGCTTCGCCGGCACCTCGTAGCGGATCTCCTTCGACCAGTCCTGCTTCATGTCGAAGGAGTAGATGGGCGTCGGGTCGTTCGGATCGAGGAACACGATCTCCATGGGCGGCAGCACCCGCGGCCGCCGCTCGCCGAGGAGCCCGACCGTGAACTCGCGCCCGGCGATGTACTGCTCGGCGAGGGCGGGCTGGCGGTACTTCGCGATCATCTCGCGCGCCACCTCCCGGAGCTCGTTCTCGTCCTTCACGATGGACTTGCGCGTCACGCCCTTCGAGGTCCCCTCCGCCACCGGCTTCACGAGCAGCGGGAACCCGAGCTCGCGCGGGATCCGCTCCTTGCCGGTGAGCAGGACGAGGTAGTCGGGGGTGAGGATGCCGTGGGTGCGGACCATCCGCTTCGCGAGCGCCTTGTCGAGCGAGACCGAGAGCGCGGCGGGGTCGGAGCCGGTGTAGGGGACGTCGAGCAGCTCGAGGAGCGAGGGCACCTGCGACTCGCGGCTGCGCCCCTTGAACCCCTCGGCGATGTTGAAGACGACGTCCACGGGCGTCGAGAGGAGCTGCAGGGGGAGGTCCTGCGTCGCCTCGAGGTCCACCACCTCGTGGCCGTAGCTCGCGATGGCCTCGCGGATGGCCTGGAGGGTCTTCGGCGAGTCGTACTCCGCCTCCTCGTCCTGCTCCCCGGCCGCGTCCGGGGTGACCCGCTTCACGTTGAAGGTGAAGCCCACCTTGAGGCGCTCGGTGCGGCGCGGCCGGCCCCGGCGCGCCCGCTGGTCCACGAGGCCCCAGCGCGCGCTCGCGCTCTGGATCACCGCGCCGATCACCGCGTCGGCGTGGAGCCCCTCGAGCGCCGCGGCGGCGTAGATGCCGGCGCCGGCCTCGAGGGAGGGCAGCGCGTTGATCTCGAGGAACGCGAGCTGCCCGTCGTCGCCGAGGCGCAGGTCGATCCGGCCGAGGTCGCGGATCCCGAGCACCCGGTAGATCGACTCGCACACCTGCTGGATGCGCTCCGCCTGCGAGCGCTTCAGCTTGGCGGGCGCCCGGACGCTGACGAGCCCGTCGAGCTTGGTCTTGAGCTCGTAGTCGTAGATGGCGTAGCGGCGGGAGGCGGTGGCGGCGGGGTCCACCACGTACTCCACCGGCTGCAGCACGCCCCCGCGCTCGGCGGCGGCCGCCTCGAGGAACGGGACGGTGACGTCGCGCCCGACCACGAACTCCTCCACGAGGACGCCGGCCGGGTAGCGCGCGAGCGCCGCGGAGACCACCTCGTGCAGCCGCAGCGGGTCCTCGACGACCGAGTCCTGGGTGATGCCCTTCGAGCTGCCCTCGAAGTTGGGCTTCACGATGACGGGGTAGCGGAGCGCGTTCACCTGGAGGCGGGAGGGGTCCTCCACGTACTGCCAGCGCGGCGTCGGGATCCCGTGCTGCGCGAGCACGAGCTTCGTGAGCTGCTTGTCGAGGGTGAGGGAGAGCGCGTAGGCGTCGGAGCCGGTGTACGGCATCCCCAGCTCGTCGAAGAGCGCCGGGAAGAACGCCTCGCGGAACCGGCCGCGCCGCCCCTCGGCGGTGTTGAAGACGAGGTCCGGCCCGAAGGCCTCGAGCCGGGCCACGGTGCGCGAGGCCGGCCCGGAGACCTCGATGCGCTCCACGCGGTGGCCGAGCCGCTCCATCGCGCCGGCGAGGACGTCCACCGTCTCGCGGGTGTCGAACTCGGCCTCCTCCTCCGAGTCCGAGATCCTGAGGTTGTGGGTGAGCGCGATGCGCATCGGGGGCGATCAGGCGGCCGCGCGGGGGGGCAGCCACGCGCCGCGCGCCGTGGCCGACGGCCCGGGCGGCGCCGGGGCGACCTGCGAGAGCGGGGCCGCCGCGACCGCCGCGTCCTTGGCGAGCACCTTCGCGTCCACCACCTGCGTGTCGGCGAAGACGTCCCCGATCCGGATGCCGAGCCGGTCGGTGAAGATCATGTAGGCCTCGAAGCCCACGATCGGCAGCCCCGCCACGAAGAACATCGGCCAGAGCAGCGGGACCGCGAAGAACACCGCGACGAGCGCGAAGGGCGCGTTGCGCAGCATCGACTCGTGGTACCCGGCGGGCGCGCGGCGCGGGACGACCACGGTGCGGATGCCGAAGATCTTCTTGCCCACCGACTGGCCGGTCATGAGCCCGTCGGCGGCGAGCAGGTAGAGCGCGGCGAGCACCGGCCCCACCTGCGGCACGCTCTGGGCGACCACGAAGGCGAGGGTGAAGTCGACGAGGCGCGCGAGGCCGCGGAGCGTCAGGTCCGCCTTGGGGTAGGGGCTGCCCTCTGGCCGCGCGTCGCGCATGGATCGCTACCCGGGGCGCGGGGGCGGCGCCCCGCGGACGAAGAACAGGTAGGCGAGCGCCGGCCGGTGGGAGCCCTCCCGCGTGACGAAGTGCAGGGACTCGAAGCTCCACCCCTCTCGCGTCCAGTCGTTCAGCGCGCGCTCCAGCGTCTCCTCGCCCACGGGCGAGACCTCGACGACCTTGTAGGCGGCGGCCTCGCCCTTCACCGGCGCTTCCCGGTGAGCAGCGCGGCCGCGTCCTTGGCGTAGTACGTGAGGACGAGATCGGCGCCCGCGCGCCGGATGCAGAGCATGGTCTCGAGCACCACCCGCTCCTCGTCGATCCAGCCGCGCTCCGCCGCGGCCTTGATCATCGCGTACTCGCCGGACACGTGGTACGCGGCGACGGGCAGGTCCACGCGGTCGCGGACGAGCCGGACGATGTCGAGGTACGGCACGGCGGGCTTCACCATGACGAGGTCCGCCCCCTCCTGGACGTCGAGCGCCACCTCGCGGAGCGCCTCGCGCCAGTTGGCGGGGTCCATCTGGTAGCCCTTGCGGTCCTTCGGGATCCCCTGCCCCTCCCGCGGCGCGCTCTCGGCCGCGTCGCGGAACGGCCCGTAGAAGGCCCCCGCGAACTTCGCGGCGTACGACATGATCGGCAGGTCGCCGTACCCCTCGGCGTCGAGGGCCGCGCGGATGGCGCCGACGCGCCCGTCCATCATGTCCGACGGGGCGACGACGTCCGCGCCCGCCTTGGCGTGGGCGACCGCCTCCTTGGCGAGGAGCGGCAGCGTGGCGTCGTTGTCGACCACCAGCTCCTGGGAGGGGCCGCCGGCCTTGGACGGCTCGAGCACGCCGCAGTGGCCGTGGTCCGTGTACTCGCACATGCAGACGTCGGTCATGACCACCATGCCCGGCACCCGCTCCTTGAGCGCGCGGATCGCCCGGGGATGATCCCGTCCTCGTCCCACGCGCCGGTGCCGACCTCGTCCTTCCGCTCCGGCACGCCGAAGAGGATGACCGAGCGGACGCCCGCGTCCCAGCCCGCCTGCGCCTCCGCCACGAGCTCGTCCACCGAGAGCTGGAAGACGCCGGGCATGCTCTTCACGGCGTTCCGGACCTTGGTGCCGGGCACGGCGAAGAGGGGCCAGATGAGGTCGTCGGGGGCGAGGATGGTCTCGCGGACGAGGCGGCGCAGCGCCTCGGTCCGGCGCATGCGGCGGGGGCGTTCCTGGGGGAAAGGCATGGGGTGTTTCTAGCTCAGTCGAGGGGCGGCGAATAGTCCGGACCCGTCCGCCCCGGGGCCGCGCCGGGGGCCGCGCGCGGGGGCCTCACGGGCGCTCGCGCGGGTCCACGGCGCGCATGACGAGGCCGCTCTGCAGCCTCGGGTAGAAGAGCGTGCTCTTCTGCGGCATCGTCTCCCCCGCCTCGCCCACCGCCTCCACCTGCCACATCGGCGTGGGGTTGAGCAGGAAGCCGAGCTGGTGCTCGCCCGAGAGCACGCGGTTCACCACCTCGCCGGCGTCGCGGACGTAGGTCACGTTCTCCTGCTTCTCCTGGGTGCGGGGGGAGAGGCCGAGGATGTGCTGGAGCACGAGGGAGTGGAGGACCGTCACGTCGAGCGCCGCGAGCATCTGGTTGGACGGCAGCTCGGCGCCCGAGAGGTCGACGTCGTCGCGCAGCGTCACCACGCGCGCGCGCTTGTCCTCCGCGGTGAGGACGACGAAGGTCGTCGACTTGCCCGCGTGCTCGCCGAGCTTGGAGATCGCCCAGGCGCGCCCGGTCGGGCGACGGATGTCCTCGGCGAGCGTCTCCACCCTGAAGTAGCGCCCGAGCCGCTCGAGGAAGGGCTCCACCCTGAAGTCCTTCAGGCCGAACACGAGGCGGTGCGTCGCGAACAGGAAGAGCCCCGGGTCGCTCATGGGGCACAGGTACATGAGGGTGTAGTGGTGCCCGCCGTCGCGGGGCAGGTCCGGGAGCTGCTCCTCGAGCATGCGCCGGTAGACGAGGGCGGTCTCGTAGCGGTGGTGGCCGTCGGCGATGAAGATGCGCTCCCCCTCGAGGAGCCGCTGCAGGGCGGCGATCTCGGTGGGGTCCTCGGCGCGCCAGACGCGGTGGTGCACGCCGTCGTCGGAGTCCGTCTCGGCGACCGGATCCCCCGCGCAGGCGGCGTCGAGGGCGCGCGAGGTGGCGTCCGCGGGGTCGCGGTACAGGCCGAAGAGCGGCGAGAGGTTCGCCTTCACCGCCTTGAGCAGCTCGAGCCGGTCGGCCTTGGGGGCCACGAGCGTCTTCTCGTGGGGGACGATGACGCCCTCGCCGAACTCGTGCAGGCGCACCGCCGCCATGAAGCCGCGGCGGCGGAGGTTGCGGCCGTCGGGGGCGAGGAAGGTCTGCTCGAGGGGATAGAGCGCGGGGCGCGGGTCGCGCGCCAGCACCCCGCGGGCGAGCCAGCTCGACCAGGATTCGCCCGCGCGCTGGTACTTGTTCGCGGTCGCGTCGTCCCCCGGCCGGTCCTCGCCGAGCGTGAGGTGGATGATGTTCTCGGGGCTCCGCCGCAGGAGCTCGTCGCGCTGCTCCAGCGCCACCATGTCGTAGGGCGGCGCGAGCAGGTGGCCGAGCGCGCGCCCGCGGGTGGCGGCGTAGCGGATGGCGCGGAATGGGACGATCTCGGCCATGGGGGTCGCGACGCTAGATCACGGGGCTCCCCCGTGCAAGAAGGCGAGGATCGCCCCGAAGGGCACCGCGCCGGGGCGCACGAGCCGGACGGCGTCGTCCTCGACGGCGACCACCGTGCTCGGCAGCCCGCCCGGCGTCGGCCCGCCGTCGAGCACGTGATCGAGGCGGTCGCGCAGCGGGGGGGCGAGGGCCTGCGGCCGCGAGGGCGGGGAGTCCCCGGCGAGGTTCGCGGAGGTCGAGACGATCGCCCCGCCGGCGGCCCGCGCGAGCTCGCGGGCGACCTCGCAGCCGGGGATGCGCACGCCCACCGACGCCGTCCCCGCCGCGATCTCCGGCGCGAGGCCGGCGCGCGCCGGGAGGACGAGGGTGAGCGGGCCCGGCCAGAACGCCCCGGCGAGCCGCGCGGCCAGCGGCGAGAGCGCGGCGACCTCGTCCACCTGCGCGCGATCGCCGGCGAGGAGCGGCAGGGGCTTGCCGTCGGGGCGCCCCTTGGCGCGCGCGAGGCGCGCCACCGCCGCCGCGTCGCGCGCGAGCGCGCCGAGGCCGTAGAAGGTCTCGGTGGGGTAGGCGACGAGCCCGCCCCCCCGGAGCACCGCCGCCGCCGCCTCGACGCGCGCCTCCGTTTCCCGATCCACGGCGGGAATCTAGCCCGATCGCGCCGGGCGCGACACCAAAGGCGACACGATTCGCTTGTCGAGCCGCACCCGGCGCGCGACGATGCGCCGCGGTGCCTCCTTCGCGCTTCGGCCTCGACGCGACGTGGCTGCGTCCCGATCGCCGCTCCGGCGTCGAGCGCTACGCCGTCGAGCTCGTCTCCGCCCTCGCCCGGCTCGCCCCCGGCGAGCTCGTCCTCTTCGCGCGCCCGGACCTGCCCGAGGCGCTCGCGCGCGTCGACGTCGAGCGCCACGAGACGCAGCTCCTCGGCCGGCTCCCCCTCGACCAGGTGTGGCTGCCGTGGGCGGCCGCGCGCGCGCGGGTCGACCTCCTGCACACGCTCGCCTCCCCCACCCCGCTCCTGTGGCGCGGCCTCTCGGCGCTCACGGTGCACGACGCCACGCCCTGGCTCCACCCCGACGCGGCGGACGCCGGCACGCGCTGGTACGTGAAGCCGCTCTACCCCCAGGCGCTCTCCCGCGCCGACGCGATCTTCACGGTGTCCGGCGCCGCGCGCGACGACCTCGTGCGGGCGGCCGGCGCGCCGCGCGACCGGATCCACGTCGTCCCGAACGGCGTCGACCCGCTCTTCTTCGAGGCGCGGGCGCGGGAGGGCCCGCGCGCCCCGTACCTGCTCGCGGTGGGGACCTTCGAGCCCCGCAAGAACCTCCCCATCCTGCTCGAGGTCCTGCGCCGGCTGCGGCGCGAGGGGCGCGACCTCTCCCTCGTGGTCGCCGGGCGGCAGGCGTGGACCGACTCGCTGCCGGTCGGCGACCTCGTGCCGCACGTGCGGCTCGTCGGCACCGTCCCGGACGAGGAGCTGGCCGCGCTCTACGCGGGCGCGGCCTGCTTCGTCATGCCCTCTCTGCACGAGGGGTTCGGCCTGCCCGTGGCCGAGGCGATGGCGGCCGGGGTGCCGGTGGTGGCGAGCGACATCCCGGCGCTGCGCGAGGTCGGCGGCGAGACGGTGCGCTACGCCGACCCGCACGACGCGGAGAGCTTCGCCGAGGCCATCCGGAGCGCGCTCGACGACCGGGAGGGCTCGCAGCTCAGGACCGCCGCCGCCCGCGGAAGGGCCCGCCGCTTCCGCTGGGAGGACGCGGCGCGCGCGACGCTCGCGGTGTACCGGCGGATCGTGGGCGCGAGGCGAGGCTAGCGCGCCTGCGCCGGCCGGGGCGGCGCCGTCACGCGACGGGCGCGACGACCGCGCGCAGGTAGGGCAGCCCGTCCATGCGCTGCACCTCGAAGTAGCCGTGGCGCGCCCCCCACTCCGCCCAGGGCAACGCGCCGCCGCGCACCCACACGACGGAGTGGCCGGGGTTGCGGAGGTGACGGCGCTGCCTCCGGCACCACGCGCCACGCGCCAGGGGATTCCACGTCGAGCCGGAGAGCAGGCTCCGCACCTTCGCGAGCAACGCTGAGAGGGTCATGGTCTTCGGCTCCGTTCGTCGAAAGGTGCGTGTCGGCCGCTCGCGTCAGGAGGCGAGCGGGCGCTTCGGGCGGGCCGGCTTCGCCGTCACGACGTGCATGAACGCCTCGACGTCCACGTGGTCGCGGGCGCCGAGCGGCCGGAGGTCGGCGAGGAGCGCCTCGGTGGACCTGAGGAGCGCTTCGTACGTGGGCCAGCCCGGCTCGGCGCAGTAGGCGAGCTCGAGCCCGAGCCGCTGCGCGACCTCGCAGGCGAACCGGGGCCGGAGCAGCATGTGGAGCTCCGGCCGCGCGACGAACGGCACGAGCGTCACGATGGGCCAGCGGGACTCGGGGGACGCGCCCGGCATCATGGCCGCGACGGCGACCGCGAGCGCCTCGAACTCCGGCCGCCCGGGCGCCGGCGCCGCCAGCAGCTCGAACAGCGCCGCGAAGAACCCGCGCGCCGCCTCGGGCTCCTTCAGGACGTCCTCGAACGAGGCCTTCTCCGCGTCCCGGTGCAGCGGGCGCACGTGCTTCTCCACCCGGAGGACGCGCTCGACGAGCCCGGCCACGTCGCCCGCCGCGAGGAGCCGCTCTCCCTCGCCGCCGCCGAGCGCCTCCACGTAGACCTCGTGCGCGCGCCGCCAGCGGGAGACGCGCTCGCGCTTCGCCGTGCCGTCGCCGACGTAGCCCGGGTCCGCGAACCCCTTCGGGAACGCCTCGAGGAAGCGGGCGGCCGCGTCCGCGTGGGAGAGCCAGGAGCCGGCGAGCCCGTACCGCCCGCTCTTCGCGTCGAGCGCGAAGCCTGAGAGCCCGGTGAGCCAGGCGTTCGTGCCCGCGGCGGGCGTGAGGAGCGGCAGCGCCACGGGGAGCCGCAGCTTCGTCGCGAACCGCGCGTCGCTCCCGGCGAAGAAGACGTGAACGGCCTTGGGCTCGAGCGCGACCACCTTGCCGAGGCCCAACGAGGCGTGCTGCACCAGCATTCCGTTCTGGAGTTCGCTCATGTCCGCTCTTTTCGGTCGGCGCCCGCGCGAACGCGCACCCGTCGCGCGCCGCGTGCCCTGGGGCGCGCAGGCGGCTCGTCGTGGCACGAAGGGTTGGCGCGGTGAACCCGCCGTGTCGCTCACGGCGGCGTGGGGAGCCGGCGACGTCCGCCGGTGCTCCCTTCCTTATACGCTCCGGCGCGCCCGGGCGCTCGTCCCGCTGCGGCGCGCTCGGCGCTACCGAGTGCGCCGCACCGCGAGCAGCCCCGCCCCGAGGAAGAGCACGTTCGGCGCCCACGCCGCGAGCGCGGTCGGGACCTGGCCGGACAGGCCGAGCGCCCAGCTCACGCCCTGCACCGCCCAGAAGGCGATCGACACGCCCACCGACTCGACGAGCGCGGACGAGACGTGCCCCTTGCGGTTGCGCCGCAGCGCGAGGGCGAGCGCGAGGAGGGCGCCGGGAACGCCGGCGAACGGGTAGGCGAGCCGGTTGTAGCGCTCGAGCTGGAACTCGACGACGGGGAGGCCGAGGCGCCGGCGCAGGCCGATCTGCTGGAGCAGCGTCCGCCAGCGCATCTGCGAGGGACGCCCCGGCACCACCGAGAACGCCTCCGGCGGCTCGTCGAAGCGGTAGCGCCGCACCGCCGCGCGCTCGAGGCGCATCTCGCCGCCCGCGAGGAAGGTCCGGTCCTCCACCTCCTCGAGGCGCCACTCGCCGCCGTCCGGGCGCATGCGGAGCGCGTCGATGCGGCGCACCAGCCTGAAGGCGGGGTCCACCTCGAGGACGGTCACCCGCTCGAACCCGCCGTCCGGCAGGTGGCCGCGCAGGTTGTAGATGCGGCGCCCGTCCGCGCCGCGGAACCAGCGCTTGGGCTCGCGGGACGCGAGGAAGCGGCGCTTGTCGCCCCCCCGGCCGAAGCGCAGCTTGCCGATCTCCTCGGCGCGCTCGGCGGCCCGCACGCCGACCACGTCGTGGAGGAGGACGAGCGCGACGCCGAGGCCGAAGGTGACGGCCAGCACCGGCACCGCGAGGCGCCACGGGCCGAGCCCCACCGCGCGCATGGCGGTGTACTCCCGGGTCTGGCGGAAGGTGGAGACCGCCACCGAGGCGCCGAGCAGCATCGCCGCGGGCGCCACGAGGCGCACCACCACCGCCGCCTTGTTGGCGTAGAGCTCGAGGACGGCGGGGACCCAGCCATGGCCCCCGAAGCCCGCGGAGTTGTCGACGAAGTCCACCGCCAGGTAGATGGCGACCACGCCGGCGAGCGCCGCGAGCGTCGCGGCGAGGGTGCGCCGCGCGGCGTAGGCGAAGAGGATCACCGCACCGCCCCGACCCCGCGCCGCGCCTGGAGCGCCACGAGGGCGATGGCGACGGCCGAGAGGACCAGCGTCGGGAGCTGCAGGGCGAGCGCCGCCGGGAGCGCCCCCTTCTGCGCGAGCACCTCGCCGCCGCGGAGCAGCATGTAGTGCGCGACCACCGCGAGGAGCGTCGCGCCCACCGCGAAGCCGCGCCCGATGCGGCGCGAGGCGCCGAGCGGCACGGCGAGGAGGGCGAACGGGATGACCGCGAGCGGCTGCGCGAAGCGGCGGTGCAGGTAGCCCTCGAAGCGCCGCGCCTGGGCCGCGTCGCCGCGCGCCCGCTCCGCCGCCACGCGCGCCCGCATCGTCGCGAGGCCCATCTCCCGCGCGCTCGCCGAGAGCATGTTCCGATCGGTGAGCGCGGTGCCGAGCGCGATGACGAGCTCGGCGTGGCGGAACTCGGCGGTCACGTACTCGCCCGCCTCGGCGTCCTCGCGGTGCAGCTCGCCGGCGTCGAGGACGAGCTGCATCTCCTGGCCCACCCCCACCGGCTCGAGGCGGCCCTCGCGCGCGAGGGCCAGCACCGGCGCCGCGGGGTTCGAGCGATCGCTGATGAGGACGTTCTCCCAGCCGCCGCGCCGGACCCGCTCGGCGTACACGGTGTACCCCGGGATCTGGTCGTAGAAGGTCCCGGCCCGGACGTCGTTCGTGACGTTCCGCTTCACGATCTCGTTGAGCCGCACCCGCGCCAGGGCGAGCCCGGCGGGCTCCACCGAGATCGAGAGCCACAGGCCGACGGCGGCGACCGCGACGCCCAGGGCGAGCGGCACGCGCACGAGGCGGGCCGGCGAGATCCCGGCGGCGCCCAGCGCCACCACCTCGCGGTCCTCGGAGAGCCGCCCCACGCCGAGCACGCCGCCGAGGAGGAAGGCGATGGGCAGCACGTACCCGAGCACGTGCGGCAGCAGGGCCACCACGATGGCGGCCACGTCGAGCAGCGACACGCCCGAGCCGAAGAGGATGTCGGCCTGGGCGAGCAGCTGCGTCGCGAGCAGGAGCTGCGTGAGGAAGAGGAGCCCCGCGACGAACGGGAGGAGGATCTCCTTCCCGAGGTACCGGTCGACGAGCGGCAAGCTACCCCTTCGGCGCCCCGAGCTTCGCCTGCAGCGCGGCGTCCTTCGCCTCGACCTCGGCCGCCATCTTCCGCCGCTGGGCGCGGACGCGCTCCGCCACCTCGGGGTCGGCGCGCGCGACGATGCGCGCGGCGAGGAGCCCGGCGTTCCGCGCGCCCGCCTTGCCGATGGCGAGGGTCCCCACCGGCACGCCCGCCGGCATCTGGGCGGTGGCGAGGAGCGCGTCGAGCCCCTTCAGGTCGCTCGAGGCGAGGGGGACGCCGAGGACGGGCAGCTCCGTCTCCGCCGCGCACACGCCGGCGAGGTGCGCCGCGGCGCCGGCGCCGCACACGAGCACCTGCACCCCGCGGCCGGCCGCCTCGCGGGCGAGCTTGCCCGTCCGCTCCGGCGTGCGGTGGGCGGAGGAGACGTGCACCTCCGCCTCGACGCCCAGCTCCTCGAGCGCCTTCTTCGCCTCGGACATGACCTCCCAGTCCGAGTCCGAGCCCATGAGGATCAGCACCCTCGGTCCGCTCATGGCTTCTTCCCGATGTCCTTTCGGTGCTGCATGCCGCGGAAGGAGATCCCCCGGATCGCCTCGTAGGCGCGGCGCGCCGCCTCGTCGAGCCCGTCGCCGAGCGCACACACGGTGAGCACGCGCCCGCCGCTCGTCACGACGCGGCCCTGGGCGTCCGCCGCGGTGCCCGCGTGGAACACCTGCACGCCCTCCGGCAGCGGCGCGTCGAGGCCGGCGATGGCGTCGCCGCTCGCCACCTTGCCGGGGTAGCCCTCGGCCGCGAGGACCACGCCCACGGCGGCGCGCCGGTCGAACTCGAGCGCCGTGCGGGAGAGGTCCCCCTTCGCCGTCGCGAGGAGCGCGGGGACGATGTCGCTCGTGAGCCGCATCAGGACGGGCTGCGTCTCCGGGTCGCCGAGTCGCGCGTTGAACTCGAGGACGCGCGGCCCCCGGGGCGTGAGCATGAGCCCCGCGTAGAGGGCGCCCTGGAAGCGCCGGCCGCGCCGCGCCAGCTCGCGCACCGCCGGCAGGAGCACGTCCCGCTCGACGAGCGCCTCCACCTCCGGCGTCACGTTCGGCGTCGGGGAGAAGGCGCCCATGCCGCCCGTGTTCGGGCCGCGGTCGCCGTCGAAGATCCGCTTGTGGTCCTGCGCCGCCGCGAGGAGCCGCACCCGCTCGCCGTCGGTGAAGCAGATGCAGCTCGCCTCGGGCCCCTCGAGCCGCTCCTCGACGACCACCGTCGCGCCCGCCGCCCCGTGGGCCCGCTCGACGAGCATCGCGCGGAGCGCGCCCTCGGCCTCGGCGAGGTCGCCGCAGACCACCACGCCCTTGCCGGCGGCGAGGCCGTCGGCCTTCACCACCACGCGGCCGTCGCGCGCCCGCGCCCAGGCGAGCGCGGGGGCGAGCTCGGAGAAGGTCCCGGCCTCCGCGGTGGGGATGCCCGCCGCGCGCATCACGTCCTTCGCGAAGGCCTTCGAGCCCTCGATCTCCGCGGCGGCGGCCCGCGGCCCGAAGGCGGGGATGCCGGCCTCCTCGAGGCGGTCCACGAGGCCCGCGCAGAGCGGCGCCTCCGGCCCCACCACGACGAGGTCGATGCGGTTTGCGCGCGCCCAACCCGCGATCGCGTCGACCTCGTCGACGCGGTGCGGGACGAGCGTCGCGACGCGGGCGATGCCGGGGTTGCCCGGCGCGGCGAAGAGCCCCGTGACGAGCGGGCTCCTCGAGATCTTCCAGGCGAGGGCGTGCTCGCGGCCGCCCGAGCCGACGACGAGGACTCGCATGAGAACCCGGGCTTATATCACGCCGAACCGGGCGCCGGGGTCACGGCGCGGCCGCCGCGGGGCCGCCCGGGAGGGCGAGCAGGGCGCCCCTCGGCGCCGTCAGATCGGGCGCGTCCCGCACCAGCCCGGCGAGGAGGACTCCCGCCTCCCCCCGCTCGCCGCGGCCCGCGAGGAGCCGGGCGAGGGCGAGCCGCGCGCTCGCGAGGTCGGGGCGGGCCTCGAGGGCGGCGCGGAGCGAGCGCTCCGCGTCGGCGCGCCGACCGAGGGCCTCGAGGGCGCGGGCGCGGATGGCCAGGGTCGCGCCGCCCGGCGCCCCGGAATCGGCCGCCGCCTGGGCGTGGGCGAGGGCGCGGCGGGCGTCGCCGCGGTCGAGCGCCACCTGGGCGAGGAGCGCCGGCGGCGCGGCCGCCTGCGGCGCCGCGGCCGACGCGGCCCACGCGAGCCGCTCCGCCGGGCGCGTACGCCCGAGGAGGAGCTCGCAGGCGGCGGCCGCGGCGAAGGCGGTCTCCGCCGCGCTGGGCTCCGCCCGGCCGATCGCCTCGAGCCGGCCGGCGGCGTCGGCGAGGTCCGCCGGGCCCACCCAGAAGTCCGTCGGCGCGCGCGCGAGGCGCGCCTCGGCGGGATCCCGCTCGAGGGCGCGCCGGGCGAGCTGGAGCGCGGGCCCCGGCGCGCGGAGGCGGGCGAGGGCGCCCGCCGCGGAGAGCAGGATTTCGGGCCGCCCCGGCGCGGCGTCGGCGACCGCCCTCCACGCCAGCTGCGCCTCGTCGTCGGTGCCGCCGAGCTCCGCGCCGAGCGCCGCGAGGAGCAGCGCGGCGTCGCGGCCGGCGCGATCGTGGAGGACGCCCGCCGACTCGCGCAGGGCGGGCGCGTCGCGGCGGCGCGCGGCGAGGAGGGCCGCCTGGAACCGGGCGGGCGCGCTCCCCGGAACGAGCCGCAGCGCCTCCTCCGCGGCGGCCCGGGCCGCGGCCTCGTCGCCCGCGGCCCGCTCGACGGCGGCGCGATGGGCGAGGGCGCGCGCCGCGGTGAACGCGCCCGGGCGGCGGGCGAGGGCGGCCTCGAGGAGCCGGCGCGCGAGGGGGAGATCGCCGTCGCGCTGGTAGGCGAGGCGCGCGAGGAGGAGCGGGGGGAGCGCCGAGCCCGGCTCCGCCGCCTCCCAGCGGGCGAGCGTGGCGCGACCGTCCGCGAGCCGATCCGAGGCGAGCTCGATCTCGGCGCGCAGCGCGAGCGCGCCCGGGTGGCCGGGCTCGAGCGCGAGGCGCGCCTCGACGTGGGCGAGGGCGGCCGCCGCGTCGCCCGCCGCCCAGCGCGCGCGCGCGGCGGCGACGAGGAGCCGGCGCCGGGCGGGCTCGGCGGCGAGCCCCTCCTCGAGGGTGCGCGCCGCGGCGGCCGGATCGGCGCCGAGCCGGGCGAGGCCGAGCGCGAGACGTGCGTCGACGTCGTCCGCCGCGGCGGCGAGCGCCTTCGCGGCGGCGTCGCGCGCCTCCGCCGCGTTGGCCTCCCCCGGGGCGAGGAGGAGGAGCCGCGCCCAGGCGGCGAGGAGGTCCGGGCGCGCCGGCGCGCGGGAGCGCGCGTCGCGGACGAGGGCGTGCGCGGCGCGGACCTCGGCGCCGTCGGGCTCCTCCCCGGCGGCCTCGGCGAAGGCGAGCGCGTAGACGGCGACGGCGCCATCGGCGGCGGCGGGCGCGAGGGCGATGGCCTCGCGCGCGGCGCGCAGCGCCTCGAGGCCGCGGGCGGGCAGGTCGGCCGCGAGCGCCTCGCGCGCCGCGGCGAGCCGGGCGGCGGCCCCGGCGGGGTCGACGCCGCCGGCGGGCACGAGCCCCGCCGCGCGCCACGCCTCGACCTGCTCCTCGACGACGCTCGGGCGAGGCTCCGGCGGCGGCCGCCGCCCCGCGACGAGGAGCGCGGCCGCGCCCCCCACGACGACGACGAGCGCGGCCGCCGCGGCGAGCCAGCGGGCGCGGCGGCGGGTGGAGGCGTCGGTCGGGCGCGGGGAGGAGACGGGCATCCCCGGAGGCTACACCGGGCGCGCGTGCGGCGGCGGTTGTCGTCGCCCCCGCGGCGCGGGGGAGAGGGCCGGGAGAGGGGGCGACCGGCGCTAGTGCCTGAAGTGGCGCATCCCCGTCGCCACCATCGCGATCCCGGCGGCGTCGGCGGCGGCGATCACCTCGGCGTCGCGCACCGAGCCGCCCGGCTGGATGATCGCGGTCGCGCCCGCCTTGATGATCTCCTCGACGCCGTCCTTGAACGGGAAGAAGGCGTCGGAGCCCACGGACGAACCCTTCACGTCGAGCTGCGCCTTCATCACGGCGGTCTTCACCGACTCGACGCGGCTCGTCTGGCCGCCCCCGATCGCCACGGTGCGGTCGTCCTTCGCGAACACGATGGCGTTCGACTTCACGTGCTTCACGACCTTCCACGCGAAGAGGAGGTCCTTCCACTCCTGCTCGGTCGGAGCGCGCTTCGTCATCACCTTGCAGTCCTCGCGGCGCACCCGCCCGAGGTCCCGGTCCATGACGAGGAGGCCGCCCGGGATGGAGCGCAGCTCGCGCAGCTCCTCGGGGCGGCGCTTCCACGACGCCGCGTCGGCGCCGAGGCGGGGCGCCTCGAGGAGCCGCAGGTTCTTCTTCACCGCGAGCCCGGCCCGCGCGTCGTCGGCGTAGGCGGGCGCGATGACGCACTCGAGGAAGAGGCTCGAGAGCTCGAGCGAGGTGGCGTAGTCGACCGGGCGGTTGAGCGCGACGATGCCGCCGAACGCGGAGACCGGGTCGCACGCGCGGGCGCGGACGAAGGCCTCGGCGACGGTGGCGCCGAGCGCGACGCCGCAGGGCGTGTTGTGCTTGATGATGACGCAGGCGGGGCCGGCGTGCTCCTTCACGGCCGCGAGGGACGCCTCGAGGTCGAGGAGGTTGTTGTAGCTGAGCTCCTTGCCCTGCAGGATCCTGGAGAAGGCGACGGTCGGCTCGTCCGGCTCCTGCCCCGCGCGGTAGAAGGCGCCCGCCTGGTGCGGGTTCTCGCCGTAGCGGAGGTCCTGCGCCTTCGCGTAAACGGCTGCGAGCGTCGCGGGGAAGTGCGCGGGGGTCGCCTCGGGCGTCTCGCGCGCGGTGAGGTACTCGGAGATGGCCGCGTCGTAGGCGGCCGTGTGCGCGAACGCCTTCTTCATGAGGTAGAAGCGCGTCGCCTCGGAGAGCGCCTTCGTCGCCTCGAGCTCGGCCGCCACCTTCTCGTAGTCGGCGGGGTCGACGACGACGCCCACGTGGGCCGAGTTCTTCGCGGCGCTCCGGACCATGGTCGGGCCGCCGATGTCGATCTCCTCGACGCACTCGGCGAAGGGCTTGCCGGCCGCCACCGCCTGGCGGAACGGGTAGAGGTTCACGACGACGAGGTCGATGGGCGGGATGTCGCGCGCCTTCACGTCCGCCTCGTCGGAGGCGAGGCCGCGCCGGTAGAGGATGCCGCCGTGGACGCGGGGGTGGAGCGTCTTCACGCGCCCGCCGAGGATCTCCGGCGCCTGCGTGTAGTCGCCGACGCCCACCACCTTCACGCCGGCGTCGGCGAGCGCCTTCTGCGTGCCGCCGGTGGAGAGGAGCTCCACGCCGAGGGCGGCGAGGCGCTTCGCGAACGGGACGAGGCCGGTCTTGTCGGAGACCGAGACGAGGGCGCGGCGGACCATGGCGGGGAACCTCCGAAAAGGCTGCCCTTCTAGCCCTCTCCGCGCCGTCTTTCAAGCCGGGAGAGGGGCCCGGCCGCCCGCCGGGCTACCCGTCGCCGGGAGGGTCGAGGCGCGGCTCGTCCTCGGTGACGGCGCGGAGCCTCAGGAGCCCGCGCGTCTCCACCTGACGGATCCGCTCGCGGGTGAGGTTCATGATCGTCCCCACCTCCTCGAGCGTGATGCCGCCGCGGTCGGCGACGTCGAGCGCGCAGGTCTCGCCGAGCTCCCAGACCTCCTTGTCCGGGAAGTTCAGCTTGATGGACCCGGTCGACGGGTTCACGTCGAGGTAGAGGTGGTGCTTGCAGGAGATGAACATGCACGGCCGCGCGCCGTTCGCGCAGTCGGCGCGCGAGCGGGGCCGCTGGGCCTCGATCTCCCGCATGGTGGCGTCGAGCTCGGGATCGATGAGCCCGAACGCCCGCTGGCGCCGCAGCTCGCGCGCGATCTCCTTGCGCGACATCGTCTTCGACCGGCGCCGTCCCCGCTTCCCGTCCGCGTCGACCTCGTCGGGCGTCTCCGGCTCCACGACAGGCCCCACGCTCTGCTTCGCCTCGCTCATCCCCTGCCCTCCCTCTCCACCTCGGGCGCGCACCGCGCGCCGCTCACCGCCCAAGAGGCGCCGGGCCGGCGCCTCGTCCCCTACCCAGCCCTGGCGATCTCCGCGCCCACCGTGGCCACCGCGCCACCCACCTTCTCGAGCCGCTCGAGCGCGCGGCGCGCCTCGCGCTCCGCCCGGACGAGCTCCTCCTCGAACAGCCTGCGGCGCGGGTGCGTCCGCGCCTTGCGCCCCAGATCCTCGACGAGCTCCGCGAGCCCCTTCTCCACGTCCTCGAGCCTGTTCCTCACCGTGACGAAGCTGCCGCGGATGTCCTCGACCGTGTAGCCCTCCGCCATCATCCGCTTGATGAGCGCGATGCGGCGCACGACGGACACCGGGTAGAGCCCGGTCGAGCCGGTGTGCTTGCCCTTGCGGCCGACGCGCCAGCTCCGCGGCAGCAGGCCCGCCTGGACGTACTTGCGGAAGGTCGCGGCCGAGAGGCGCGCGCCCTTCGCCTCGAACAGGCGGACGACCTCGCCGCTGCTGATGCCGGCGGCCCGCTCTCGCTCGATCTGCGCGATCTCCGTCTCTTCGAGATAGTCCATTGGAGCGCTGCTTCTCGTTATCCTACATCGAAAACTTGATTTCGACGGTAATCCATTGAGTGGCCAACGTCAACGGCCGCGTGCGGGTCGTGCCGGCGGCGCGAGGGCGGCGCCGGTGAGCGGAGGGCGCGGCGAGACGGCGACCGGTCGCGGCGGCCGGGCGCGGCGAGGCTCAGCCGGGACGGGGGCCGGGCTCGATCGCGCGGTCGCGACCGTGCGCGGCGGGGCCGCCCCGCGGGGCGGGGGACCTCGGAGCGAAGACGGAGCGGGGAGCGGACCGGGGGGCGGCGCGGGGCGCGCCGCGCGGCGTCAGCGGGCTCGGGTGGGGGGCGGCGGGAAGAAGGTGCGGCGGCCGGCCTCCACCGTCACCGCCCTCTCCACCCCGCGCTGGCCCCTGGGGTCGAAGCGCAGGCGGTGCCGGCCGGCCGGGAGCTGGACCTCGAGCGGCGAGTCGCCGAGCGGCTCGCCGTCGACGGTCACGCTGCCCCACGGCATGGGGTTGACGCTGAGGATCCCCTCCCCGCTCACCGCGGCCGGCACCGGCATCTGCTCGAGCGCGTGGACCACCTTCCGCGGCGCGGCACGCCGGACCGGGGTCGCGGTCGCGGTCGCGGTCGGGGCCGGGGCCGGGGCCGGGGTCGGGGTCGCGGTCGGGGTCGCGGTCGGGGTCGCGGTCGGGGTCGAGGTCGGGGTCGGGGTCGGGGTCGGGGTCGGGGTCGGGGTCGGGGTCGAGGTCGGGGTCGAGGTCGGGGTCGAGGTCGAGGTCGAGGTCGGGGTCGGGGTCGGGGTCGGGGGCGCGGTCGGGGTCGAGGCCACGTTCGGCGCGTTCCCCCCCGCCTCTTTCGCCGCCCACCCGCGCATCGCGAGCACGCCGAGCGCCGCCCCCGCGGCGATCGCGACCGCCGCGGCGGCGAGCCGGCTCGGGGAGCGCCTCGCCCGGCCGGGCGCGGTGCGGGTGACTCCCTCGCCGTCCGCCTCCGCCTCCGCCACGGCCGCCGGCCCTGGCGGCGCCAAGTGCCGCGAACGCTCGGCCTCGGGCTCGCGCGCCACGGGGACGGGCCGCACGGCGGTCGCCTCCTGCGCCGTCGCGCCCGAGACGGCGAGCGCCGCCTCGCGCGGGAAGAGCCGCTGCACGAACGCGCGCAGGTCCATGTCCTCCGGCGCGCGCGTGACGCGCAGGAGCACCGCCGCGAGCGCCGTGGCGAGGTCCTGCGCCGAGCGCGTCCTCCGCTCGGGATCGCGCTCGAGCGCGCCGAGGATCGCCGCGTCGAGGTCGGGGGGCACCTCCTCGTTCCACGCCGAGGGCGCCGAGACCGGCTCCGGCGCGAGGACCGCGCCGAGCGTCGCGGCGTCCGAGTCGCGCGCGAAGAGCCGCCGCCCCGCGCACAGCTCCCACAGCACCACCCCGAGCGAGAACACGTCGGCGCGCGCGTCCACCGCCGCGCCGCGCGCCTGCTCCGGCGCCATGTACGCGAGCTTCCCCTTCACCGTCCCGGGGTCGGTGAGCTCGCCCTGGTTCATGGCGCGGGCGATGCCGAAGTCGGCGAGCTTCACCTCGCCCTCGAAGGAGACGAGCACGTTGTGGGGGGAGACGTCGCGGTGGACGAGCCCGAGGGGGCGCCCGCCGTCGGTGAGCCGGTGCGCGTAGGCGAGCCCCTTCGCCACCTCGGCGCCGACGTGGACGGCCCGGGGCAGGCCGAAGCGCGCGCCCTGCTCGCGCGCGCGCTCGGCGACCTGGCCGAGGTGGCGGCCCCGCACGAGCTCCATCGCGAGGTAGTAGCGGCCCTCGATCTGGTCGAACTCGAACACCTGCACCACGTTCGCGTGGCTGAGCCGGGCGGCGAGCCGCGCCTCCTGCACGAACATGCGGACGAAGTCGCTCCGCGCCGCGTGCTCGCCGCGCACGAGCTTCAGCGCGACCTCCTTCACGACGCCCTCGGCGCCCGCGACCTCCGCGCGCCACACGTCCGCCATCCCGCCGGACGCGAGGGGCTCGACGAGCCTGTACTTCCCGAAGGCACGCACCGAGCGTCGATTGTACCGCCTCGCGCCCGCGGTGAAAGCGAGAAGGGCGCGGCCGGACGGTGCCGGTCGCGCCCTCCGCCGCCGCGGCTCGCGCCGCGCCTGCCGCGCCTACCCCGCGACGGGCCGCGCCGCGGTCGCGCGCCGGCGCGCGAGCGCCATGAGGAGCAGCGCCGGCAGGGCGAGGAGCGCGCCCCCGCCGAGGCCGCCGGCCGAGCCGCACCCGCCACCCGCCGCCGTCCCGGCCGTCTCCGCCGGCGGCGCCTTGCCGGAGAGCTGCAGGATCCTGAGCGCGATCGCCTCGCGCGCGGCCATGAGCACGCCGGGGTCCACCTCGGTGGCGTACGCGGACGAGAAGAGCTGCCGCGCGATCTGCCGCGCGCCCTCGGGATCGCCCGCGTCGGCGAGCGCGCGGAGGTACTCGTAGTCCTCCATCCCCTCGCGGATCATCTTGAGGCGGATGGACGCGACCGGGATGTGGCTCTTGCCGCCGATGCGCGCCGGGGTGCCCGGGTAGAACAGCGTCCCGTCGCCGTTGCCGGAGAAGTCCCACTGGTTCGTCCACGCCCCCGTGCCGCGGGCGAAGGCGAACGCCGACTCCCAGTACAGCTCGCCCGTCGCGCCCTCGAGGAAGGAGATCCACTCCATGGCGCGGTTCCGCACCGCCGAGGCGTCGATCATGTACGACGGCCAGCCGGTGAAGTAGCGGTCGGACTCGGACGGCGAGCCCATGTTCACCGTGCCGCCGCAGCCGTGGCTCATGCAGCTCTGGTACATCCAGAGCTCCTTGCGCGGCTGCCCGAGGAAGCCGTCGTAGCGCGCGCGCTGGTCGCCCGCGTTCGCGGCGCCCGGCTTGTCGTCCATGAAGTTCACCACCGGCACCATCACGTCGATGTCGCCGGCGACGCCGTGCGCCTCCGCGTCCCACACCTGCGTCGTCACGAGCGTGCGGAACTCGGGGTCCGCGCCGCGCGCGGCGGCGGTGCGCCCCGCGATGTCGCTCCAGGCGCAGGTGAGGGGCGGCTCGTCGCAGGTGTACTGGAAGAGGCGGTCCATCCAGCCCTGGGCCTTCGCGTGCTGCGCCCAGCTGCGGTGCTCGTCCACCGACGAGGTGTTGCCGATGAACTTCACCGTGGTGAGGCGCGCGCCGGGCAGGCGCGTCGGCGCCGTGCCCGCGACGAGCGGCCCGTAGAAGCGGTCGAAGTGCCCCAGGTCGCGGTGGTTGCCGTCGTCGGCGACGCCGGAGAGCGAGATGCGGTGGTCGAGGCCGAGCTGCGCGTACTGCGCGCGCAGCGTCGCGTCGGCGTCGCCGGACACGCCGTGCCCGCGGGCGACGAGCCCGTAGGCGAGGCCGAAGTGGGTCTTGAGGGAGGACGTCGAGGGCAGGGCGAAGTCCCAGACCGAGAGCGTCACCGGCACGACCGCCTCGCCCTCGGCGCTCGTGACCTTCACCTGGCCGCGGTACACGGTGCTCCCCGCCTCCGCGGGCACGCGGTACTCGACCCACACGGCGCGGCTCTCGCCGGCGGGCACGTCGAAGGGGAACGCGTTGCGCGCCTCGCCGACGACGTCGTCGACGGCCGGGACGAGCGCGTCCGGCCAGCGGCCGGTGCCGCCGTCCGCCGCGGACGGCTGGCGCACGTCGATGAGCTCCTCCCGGAACAGCTTCACGTCCTCGATGGCGCCCGCCGGCGAGACGAGCGGCGCCGCCTCGACGGCGACGCGCGTGGCGGGCCCGCGGACCACGACCTGGAACGCCTCGAACTCGTTACGGGCGGCCGTGAGGCTCGCCTCCGTGCTGGCCCGGGGCTGCGCGTCGGGCCTGATCTTCTCCGTGGCGCCGGCCACCCAGACTTCCGCCGCGGAGGCGGCGAGGGGAGCGAGCGTGAGCGAAGCGAGAAGCAGGGCTCGGCGTGTCTTCAATGGGTCGGCTCCTTCCGTTCGGGTTTTCGCCACCTGAACGGAGGGCCTGGCGACCGCATTTCCAGGGAGGGGGCTCGGGAGCGGGCGTGGAGGAGCCTCGTGCCCGCCCGGCACGACAGGGAGCGCGTGCCGGCGCGAGGCTCGCCTGGCCGGTTGTTTCCCGGGCTCGCGCTGGGGTTACGGGGGGCAGGGCCGGGCGAGCGTGCCCCCGGCGGCACGGCTTCACTGCGGGCGCAGGTTCGCCCGCGGCGAAATTGGGGCGGTCACTTGGCGGGCGCCCGCCGCGCCGGCGGCGGTGGGCGCCGAGGAGGTCGCCCGCGGCTACTCGCCGAGGGAGCCGAGCGGCTCCGCGAGCGTGGGCAGCGGCGGCGGTCGCGCCGCGCGCTGGTGCGGGAGCGGCGGCGGCCTCGACGATGCGGCCGGCGCGGCGCGGGAGGCCGGGATCACCGCCGGCCCGCGCTCGAGCAGGTCGATGCGCATGCGCACCCGGTCGAGGCGATCGAGCGCGGCGGCGAGCGCCTCGTCGAGCCACTCGTCGGCGGCGCGGCGCTCGGCGGCCCCCACCACGTGCCCGGCGGCGCGGAGCGTCTCCCAGAGCGCGCGGTGGAGCAGCTTGAACTCGCGCGCGACCCGGGCGGGAGGCGCGGCGGATCGGACGAGCACCGCCGAGCGGGGCGCCGCCTCGCCCGGCGCGCGGGAGGGCGGGGTGTCCGCCCGCAGCGCGAGGGACATCTCGCGGAGCAGCGGCCCTACCGCAAAACCGAGCGCTGGCTCGCCGCCGAGCTCCTGCTCGACCGCGCGCTTCCATGCCGACGCCACCTC
Organism: uncultured delta proteobacterium; assembly: GCA_963737085.1. Taxonomy (GTDB): domain Bacteria; phylum Myxococcota; class Myxococcia; order Myxococcales; family Anaeromyxobacteraceae; genus Anaeromyxobacter. The sequence goes on along the minus strand of CAVTRR010000005.1, from coordinate 235,107 downwards.
TCCCCGCTGCTCCTCCACGAGGAGCCCCACCGCCGCCGCTCGCACGCCCCGCCTCCCTCGCGTCGACCCGGGGCCCGGAGCCGGCCGGACCCGCCGATGGAGCACGAAGCAAGGCGCCTGCCAGCGGCGGAGGAGCGCGCCCGCGCGCGCTCGGGCCTCGCCGGTGGGAACGGCGTTGCCCACCCGGAGAACGGCGGGCGACCGCGGAGGTGGGGATGCCGCGCCCGCGACCGCCCCGGCCGCGCCCCGCCGCCCCGCTCGCGGTGGCCGGGCGTTTGCTACTCCCGCGTCCGCCGGCTCCCCCTCTGGAGCCGGAGAGGTGGACGGGTGGGTACCCTCGGCTATTACGGCTTCCTGGCGACGCGGGTCGCTCCGCGGCGCCTGCTCGCCAAGGCGGCGCGGCGCGCGGCGCGCCTCGCGGTGAACCGGCTCGCGCCGCCGCTCTCTCCCGCGCGGGACCGGCTCCTCGACGTGCTCGGCTGCGACGGCGCCCCCGCCCTCGCGCGCCTCCTCGGCCGGCCGCGCCCCTCGCCGCCGCCGTGGACGCCCCGCACGCTTCGGGCCGCCCTCGATCGGCACGCCCCCGGCGAGGTGGAGCGCGCGATCGCCCGCGCGGAGGCCGCGGCGGCGGGGCGCCTGGCCGTCTTCGGCGAGGAGGTCTGCGTCGCGCGCCCGGGCGGCGGCACCGACTGGCAGCTCGATCCCCTCCACGGCGGCCGGTTCGCGGCGTGGGCCCCGTCGAGCGCGCTCCCGCTCGCGCCGGGCCTCGACCTCAAGATGGCGTGGGCGGTGGGGCGCGGCGAGCAGTGGGTGGCGCTCGCGCAGGGCGCCGTGCTCGACGCGCGCCGCGGCGGCGAGCTCGCCGCGGCGCTCTCGGCCTCGGTCCGCGACTTCGCGGCCGAGAACCCGGTCGGGCACGGCGCGCACTGGACCAGCGCGATGGAGGCGGCGCTCCGCGCCTGGAACCTCTCCCTCGCCCTGTGGATCGTCTCGGCGCGCGGCGCGCCGCCCGACCCCGACCTCGCGGTCGAGGCGGCCCGGCTGTTCGTCGCCACCGGCCGCTTCGTGCTCGCGCACCTCGAGGACGACACCGCCGTCCCGAACAACCACCTCGCCGCCGACTGGCTCGGCCTGCTCGCCTGCGCCGAGGCGCTCCCCGAGTGGCCGGAGGCGGTGCGCTGGCGCGCGCTCGCCCTCGCCGGCCTCGGGGCAGCCCTCGCCGACCAGGTCCACGACGACGGCACGAGCTTCGAGGGATCGCTCCCCTACCAGCGGCTCGCCGTCGAGCTCTTCTCGGCCGGGGCGATCCTCGCGCGCGCCGCGCGGCGCCCGCTGGGGGGCGCCTACGCCCGGCGGCTCGCCCGGCTCTTCCGCTCGACGCGCGCCCTGCTCTCCTCGTCCGGCCACATCCCGCAGATCGGCGACAACGACTCCGGCCACGTGCTCGCGCTCCGCGAGCGCGGGCCCACCGAGGGCGGCTACCTGCTGCCGCTCGGCGCCGCCCTCTTCCTCGACGCCTCGCTCCTCGTCGCGCCCGGCGCGCGGGACGCCGTCGAGGCGGCCTGGCTCCTCGGGCCGCGGGCGCTCGACGCGCTCGCGCGGATGCGGCCGGGGCGCCCGCCGGCGAGCGCCTCGTTCCCGCAGGGCGGGTTCCACGCGCTCCGCCGCGGCCGGTTCGAGGTGGTGGTGTCCTGCGGCGCGAACGGGCAGCGCGGCATCGGCGGCCACTCGCACAACGACAAGCTGTCGCTCGAGCTGTTCGCGGGCGGGGCGCTCGCCGTGTGCGACCCGGGCAGCCCGAGCTACACCGGCGACCCCGACCTCAGGAACGCGTTCCGCGCCACGCGCGCGCACGCGACGCTGGTGGTGGACGGGCTCGAGCAGGCCCCCATCCTGCCGGAGCGGCTCTTCGCGCTCCCCGACGTGTCGGGGGCCCGCCTCGTCGCCTTCGAGCCGGGCGGCCCCGCGGCGGTGCTCGTCGGCGAGCACCGCGGCTTCGCCCGCGCCGGGGTGGTCCACCGGCGCGAGATCGCGGTGACCGCGGGGGGCGTCGCCGTGGTGGACCGGCTCGCCGGCGGCGGCGCCGCCGCCCACGAGGTGGAGCTGCGCTGGCCCTTCCCCAGCCCGAGCGCGACGCTGCGCCCTCTCGCGCGGCGCGAGGCGGCCGCCCTGGCCCGGCTCGCGCGCGCGGCGCGGCTGCCATGGCCGCTCGACGAGGCCCACGCGGTCGAGGTCCCGCTCGGCGCGGGGGGGAGGCTCCTCGTCGCCTTCGCCTGCCCCCCGGGGCTCGTCCCCGAGATCGGCCCTTCGCTCCGCTCGCCCGGCTACGGGCAGCTCGCGGACGGATCCACGGCGCTCCTCGCGGGCGCGCTCGCGTGCCCGGCGGCGCTCGCCACGCTGTTCCTGCACCTCCCCGACCGGAGCACCCTCCCATGATCGAGACGACCGGCGCCCCTTACGGCTCCTCGCTGCTCACCCGCATCGCCGAGCGGCACGCCCGCGTGGCGGTGGTGGGGCTCGGCTACGTGGGGCTCCCCCTCGCGCTCACCTTCTCCGGCCGGGGGATCGCCGCGCTCGGCGTCGACGTCGACCCGGCGAAGGCGCGCGCCATCTCCGAGGGGCGCAGCTACATCAAGCACGTCGACGGGGCCGCCGTCGCCGAGGCGGTGCGCGGCGGCCGGCTCGCCGCGACGACCGAGTTCGCCGGCGTGGCGGACTGCGACGCCGCCGTCATCTGCGTGCCGACCCCGCTCACCCCCGAGCGCGAGCCGGACCTCTCGTTCGTCGTGCGCACCGCCGAGGCGCTCGCGCCCTGGCTCCGCGCCGGCCAGCTCGTCGTCCTCGAGTCCACCACCTGGCCCGGGACCACCGAGGAGGTGCTGCTCCCCATCCTCGAGCGCGGCAGCGGGCTGCGGGCCGGCCACGACCTCTTCCTCGCCTTCTCCCCCGAGCGGGAGGACCCGGGCTCGGGGGTCGCCACGCGGAGCATCCCCAAGATCGTGGGCGGGCACACCCCCGCCTGCCTCGAGGCGGCGCTCGCGCTCTACGGCGCGGCGTTCGACCGCGTCGTGCCGGTCTCGTCGACGCGCGTCGCGGAGATGTCGAAGCTCCTCGAGAACGTCTTCCGCGGGGTGAACATCGCGCTCGTGAACGAGCTGAAGATGCTCTGCCACCGCATGGGCATGGACGTGAACGAGGTGATCGACGCCGCCTCCACGAAGCCGTTCGGGTTCATGCCGTTCCAGCCCGGCCCCGGCCTCGGCGGGCACTGCATCCCCATCGACCCCTTCTACCTGACGTGGAAGGCGCGCCAGTACGAGTTCCAGACCCGCTTCATCGAGCTCGCCGGCGAGGTGAACGTGGAGATGCCGCGCTACGTCGTGCAGCGCGCCATGGAGGCGCTCAACGCGCGCGGCAAGGCGATGAACGGCGCGAAGGTGCTCGTGCTCGGCATCGCCTACAAGCGCGACGTCGACGACATGCGCGAGAGCCCCGCCGTCCGCATCATCGAGCTGCTCCGCGAGCGCGGCGCGCAGGTCGTCTACCACGACCCCTTCGTCCCGCGCGTCCCGCGCATGCGCCAGCACCACCTCGACATGGTGAGCGTGCCGCTCACCGACGACGCGCTCGCGTCGGCGGACGCGGTCCTCGTCGCGACCGACCACTCCTGCGTCGACTACGCGCGGGTGGTCGAGCGGGCGCAGCTCGTGGTGGACGCGCGCAACGCCTGCCGGGCGGTGAGGGTCGGGCGCGAGAAGATCGTGAAGGCCTGAGCCGCGAGCGCCGGGGCAGCCGGATGAGGCTGCCCGGAGCGAGCGGGGGTGTGGGGGAGCGCAGGCTCGCGCCGCGAAGCAATGCGCGAGCCGAGCACTCCCCCTTGATGCTCACGGCGCGGATGGGCGCGCCGTGCTAGGTACGGGGGATGTTCGCCCTCGCCCTCGCCCTCGCCGTCGCCGCCGCGCCCGCCGCCCCCGAGCGGCCCCCCGCGGACGAGCGCGCCGAGGTCCTCGCCGCCATGACGGCCGAGCTCGCCCGCTCCGGGGAGCGGCTCCGGCTCGAGCGGTACGACGCGCCCTACTTCATCGCCTACCAGGTGAAGGACGTGGCGCGCCACGAGATCGCCGGCCGGTACGGCGCGATCTACGAGGACGCGGCCCGGCGCGACCGCAACCTCTTCGTCGACGTCCGCGTCGGCAGCTACGACCTCGACTCCTCCGCCGCCGACGACCAGACCATCGTCCTCGGCGGGGACGGGCCGAGCTGGGTCGCGCCGCGGGACGCGCCGCTCGAGGGCGACGCCGCCGCGCTGCGGAACGCCCTCTGGCTCGCGACCGACGAGCGCTACAAGGAGGCGCTCGCGTCCTTCTTCAAGAAGAAGTCGCGGGAGATCTACCGGCCGGACGACCGCGATCGCGCCCCGAGCCTGTCGCGCGAGGCGCCCTCGCGCCACGTGGACCCCCCGCGGCCGTTCCCGTTCGACCGCGAGCGCTGGCGCGCGGCGGTCCGCGACGCGACGGCGCTGTTCCGCGCCCACCCCGAGGTGTTCGACTCCTCGGTGAAGGTCGTCGCCGAGCGGCAGATCCGCTGGTTCGCCTCGAGCGAGGGCTCGGCCCTCGTGACCGAGCAGACCCTCTACGGCCTCCACGTGGCCGCCGTGACGCGCGCCGTCGACGGGCAGCTCCTCGAGGACGGCCGCGACTTCTACGCGCGGGTCGAGGGGGAGCTCCCCTCCCCCGAGGCCGTGCGCGCGGCCGTGGGCGCCGTGATCGCGGAGCTGGCCGCGCTGCGCATCGCCCCGGCGATCGACCCCTACACCGGCCCCGCCATCCTGGAGTCGGAGGCGGCCGGCGTGCTCTTCCACGAGGCGGTGGGCCACCGCCTCGAGGGGGACCGCATCGAGGACGACAAGGAGGGGCAGACGTACAAGGGGCAGGTCGGGCAGCGGGTCCTGCCGCCCTTCCTCACCGTGGTGGACGACCCGACGCTCGAGCGCGCCGGCGGCGTCGCGCTGAACGGCTCGTACGCGTTCGACGAGGAGGGCGTCCCCGCGCGCCGGACGGTCCTCGTGAAGGACGGCCGGCTCGAGACCTACCTGCTCTCCCGCAAGCCGGTGAAGCCCTTCGAGCGCTCGAACGGCCACGGCCGCAGCCAGGGCGCCCGGCAGCCCGTGGCGCGGATGGCGAACCTCGTCGTCGAGTCCTCGCGGCGCGTCCCCTGGCCCGAGCTGAAGAAGCGGCTCATGGCCGAGGCGCGCCGGCAGGGCAAGCCGTTCGGCCTCGTCATCCGCGACATCACCGGCGGCAACACCAACACGGCGTCCTGGGGGTACCAGGCGTTCAAGGGCACCCCGCGCCTCGTGCTCCGCGTCGACGCGAAGACCGGCAGGGAGGAGCTGGTCCGCGGCGTGGAGCTGGTGGGCACGCCGCTCACGAGCGTGAACAAGGTGCTCGCCACCTCGGAGGAGCCGCGCGTCTTCAACGGCTACTGCGGGGCCGAGAGCGGCTACGTGCCGGTCGCCACGGTCGCCCCGGCCGTGCTCGTCGGGGAGATCGAGCTGCAGCGGGTCGCCCGGGCGAACGACCGGAGCCCGATCCTGCCGTCGCCCTGGTCGAGCGCGCCCTCGGGCGCGCCCGGCGCGGAGGCCGCCCGATGAGCGCCGGGGCCGCCGCCGTCCCGCTCCCGCCCGTCGAGGCGGTGCTCGCCGTGCCGCGCCGCGCCGCCCTCGACGCCTTCGCCGCGCACGGCTGGCGCCCGTGGGCGCCCCCCATCGGCCTCGACGCCGAGCGCCGCCGCCTGCTGAACGTGGACCTCTCCGAGCCCGACGTCGCCCTCTCGCGCGACGGCGACCTCGTCGCGGTCGCGCACGTCGAGACCGACCGCGAGGGGATCGTGACGCACGTCGAGGTCGTCGGGGCCGAGCCCGCCGACCCCGTCCGGATCGCGCTCGCGCTCCTCGGCGAGGCCGGGCCGCCCCGCACCGGCGGCGGCGCCGAGGCGCGCGAGTGGGTGTGGGGCCCGGAGTCCGGCGGCCGCGCGGCCGCCGGCGGCGAGTCCGTGCGCCTGTGGGTCTGCGCGGAGCGGGCCTACGGCGACCGGCTCTGGCTCGTCGCGAGCCTGGTGCGGCGGGGCTGAGGCGCCGCCGCGCCCGCCCTCAGTCCGGCTTGCGCAGCTCGAACCAGTAGAAGCCGTACGGCCCGAGGGTGAGGAAGTAGGGCAGCTTCCCGACGCGCGGGAACTCCGTGTAGCCGAGGATCTCCACCGGCACGTACCCCTCGAACTGGGAGAGGTCGAGCTCGGCGGGCTGCGCGAAGCGCGACACGTTGGCCACGCACAGGATCACGTCCTCCTCGTAGCGGCGCACGTAGGCGATCACCTTGCGGTTCCCGACCGGGAAGAACTCGATCGTGCCCCGGCCGAAGGCCTTGAAGAGCTTCCGGAGCGCGATGGTGTTGCGCATCCAGTGGAGGAGCGAGGACGGATCGCGCGACTCGGCCTCGACGTTCACGGCCTGGTAGCCGTAGACCGGGTCGGAGATGGGCGCCGTGTAGAGCCGGCCCGGGTCGCCGCGGGAGAAGCCGGCGTTCCGATCCGGCGTCCACTGCATGGGCGTCCGGACGCCGTTGCGGTCGTGCAGGTAGATGTTGTCGCCCATGCCGATCTCGTCGCCGTAGTAGACGATCGGCGTGCCGGGGAACGAGAAGAGGAGCGAGTTCAAGAGCTCCATGCGCCGCCGCGAGTTGTCGACGAGCGGGGCGAGGCGCCGGCGGATCCCCACGTTGAGCTTCATCCGCGGGTCCTGCGAGTAGGCGAGGTACATGTAGTCGCGCTCGTCGGTGGTCACCATCTCGAGCGTCAGCTCGTCGTGGTTCCGCAGGAAGAGCGCCCACTGGCAGGTGTCGGGGATCGCGGGCGTGCGGCGCATGATCTCGACGATGGGCTCCACGTCCTCGAGGCGGAGCGCCATGAAGATGCGGGGCATGAGCGGGAAGTGGAACGCCATGTGGCACTCGTCGCCCTCGCCGAAGTAGGGGCGGACGTCGTCGGGCCACTGGTTCGCCTCGGCGAGCAGCATCCGCCCGGGGAAGTGCTCGTCGACGTAGCGGCGGATCTTGCGGATCACCTCGTGGGTGGCAGGGAGGTTCTCGCAGCTCGTGCCGTCCTGCTCGATGAGGTAGGGGACCGCGTCGAGGCGGAACGCGTCGACGCCGAGCTCCGCCCAGAACCCGAGCGCGTCGAGCACGTCCTGCAGCACCGCCGGGTTCTCGAAGTTGAGGTCGGGCTGGTGGCTGAAGAACCGGTGCCAGTAGTACTGCTTCGCCTCCGGATCCCAGGTCCAGTTCGACTTCTCCGTGTCGGTGAAGATGATCCGCGCGTCCTTGTACCGCTCCGAGGTGTCGCTCCAGACGTAGTAGGCGCGCTCCGGCGAGCCCGGCGGCGCCCGCCGCGCTCGCTGGAACCAGGGGTGCTGGTCGGAGGTGTGGTTCACGACCAGCTCGACGAGGATGCGGATGCCCCGCGCGTGCGCCGCGGCGACGAGCTCCTTGAAGTCCTCGAGCGTGCCGTAGTCCGGGTGGATGCCCTTGTAGTCGGCGATGTCGTAGCCGTCGTCCTTGAGCGGCGACGGGAAGAGCGGCAGGAGCCACAGGCAGGTGATGCCGAGGTCCTGGAGGTAGTCCAGCTTCTGGACGAGGCCGCGCAGATCGCCGACGCCGTCGTCGTTCGAGTCGTAGAACGACTTCACGTGCGTCTCGTAGATGACCGCGTCCTTGAACCACAGCGGGTCCTGCGCGCGCCTGCGCGGGGTCGTCGCCATCCGGGCCTGCCCTCCGGTGCTCCGCTCTAACGTACCCCCGCGGCGCGCCGCAGGCGCCACCGGAGTGCGCCGCCGTTCGGGGGCACGCCGCCCCGACCGCTCGTCGGGGCAGGTCCCGGGCCCGTGCCGTGGCCGTACCTTCAAGGCGTGGCGGGGCGGCGGCGGCGGCGGACGATCGGGGGGCTCGCGCTCGCGGCCTCGATCGCGCTCTCCGGGTGCCAGCAGTGGAACTGCGACTTCGAGAGCCACGGGGCCTGCATCGAGTTCGAGCAGGACCCGCCGGACCTCGCCGACGCCCAGCGGCGGGTGGACCGGCTCCTCGACCTGGAGCTCCCGTACTGGGGGCTCTCGAGCCTGGGCGGGTGGCGCATCCAGTACCGCGACACCGCGGACTACCCCTGCTACTTCGCCGACCGGAACGACGGGTGCACGGACTACATCGACCACACCCTCTCCCTGCGCGTGGCCCCGGACGCACACGGCTGCTTCGAGGCGGCCGAGCTGCTCCACGAGCTCGGCCACTACGAGCTCGGCGACCCGATGCACTCCAGCCCGCGCTGGGACGGGGTCGACGCGCAGTTCGCCGGGATCGTGTGGAATCGGCCCGACGCCCCGCCGGAGTGCGTCGACCGGTACGGCGGGATCACGGGCGGGATCTGGGTGGTCAACCGCAACGGCTTCTAGCCCCCTCCGGGGCAGGGCCGCGGCGCCGCCGCCGGTTAGTCATGGTTCACCGTCGGAGGAGGCGAGCCATGGCGTCGATCCGCAAGCAGATGACCCGGGACGTGGTGGCGCTCGAGGCCGGCGCGCCGATCCGCGACGCGGCCCGCGTGATGGCGGAGAAGAAGATCGGCTCGGTGGCCGTGCGCGAGGACGGCGTCATCGTCGGCCTCGTCACCGAGCGCGACCTGGTCGTCTCCGTGCTCGCGCGCGCCGGCACCGCGAACCAGCCGATCCGGGAGGCGATGCGCCCGGGCGTCCCGCGCGTGCCGGGGGACGCCACGGAGGTGGAGTGCGCGGCGCTCATGCGCGACCACGCGACGCGCCACCTGCTCGTCGAGGAGCGCGGGCAGGTCGTCGGCGTCGTCTCGATGCGCGACATCATCCAGCTCATGCTCGACGAGAAGCAGTTCCTCATCGAGCAGCTGCACACGTACATCGAGGGGCGCTGAGCCCCCGATCGCGGCGCCGCGTCCCGGCGTCGCTCCGGCACCTCGGCTCGACGCCTCGCTACTGGCCCGGCGCGTTCGGGTCGAACGGCGCCTCGGGCCTTCGTGGAGTCCGGGGCAGCTCCGGCTCGGGCCGGGGGATGCCGGGGATCTCCCGCCCCGGCGGCGCCCCCGTGCGCCCGGGCAGCTCCGGCTCGGGCTTCGGCGTGCGCGGGATCTCGGGCGCGTTCTCTCCGGGTCTCTCCATCTCGCCCTCCCCTCCGGCGCGCGGCGTACCCACCTTGCGCGCACTCGCCGGCCGTTCGTCCGCCGCCTCGCCGACCCGCGCGGGGTCTGCGAGGCGGCGCTCCGGCGCGTACCTCCGAGGAGAGGATGCGCATCGCCGTGCTGAAGGAGACCGCCGCCGGGGAGCGGCGGGTCGCGCTCGTCCCCGACGGCGTGGCGCGGCTCACGCGGCAGGGGCACGAGGTGCGCGTCGAGCGCGGCGCGGGCGAGGAGGCGGGCTTCGCGGACCCCGCCTACGCGGCGGCGGGCGCCTCGGTCGTCGACGGTGCGGCGGCGGCGCTCGAGGGCGCGCGCGTCGTGGCGACGGTCCGCGGGCCGGGCGCGCGCGAGGCGGAGGCCGTGCCGCCCGGCGCGGTCGTCGTCGGCCTGCTCGCCTCCGGGCGCGCCGGGGCCCTCCTCGCGCGCCTCGCCGCGCGCGGCGTCGACGCCCTCGCCATGGAGCGGGTGCCGCGCACCACCCGGGCCCAGGCGATGGACGCGCTCTCCTCGCAGGCGACCCTCGCCGGGTTCAAGGCGGTGCTGCTCGGCGCGGACGCGCTCCCGCGCATCCTCCCGATGATGACGACCGCCGCGGGCACCCTCGCACCGGCGAAGGCGTTCGTCGTCGGCGCCGGGGTGGCCGGGCTCCAGGCGATCGCCACGGCGCGCCGGCTCGGCGCGATCGTCTCCGCCCTGGACGTCCGGCCCGCGGTGAAGGAGCAGGTCCAGTCGCTGGGCGCGTCCTTCGTCGAGGTCCCCGCCGTCGCCGCGGAGGGTGCCGGCGGGTACGCGAAGGAGCTCGCCGCGACCGAGCAGGAGCGCGTGCTCGCGGCCATCGCGGCCCACGTGAAGGACATGGACCTCGTCGTGACCACCGCGGCGGTGCCCGGGAAGCCGGCGCCGCGGCTCCTCACCGCGGCGATGGTCAGGTCGATGCGCCGCGGCTCGGTGATCGTCGACCTCGCCGCCGAGGCGGGCGGCAACTGCGAGCTCACGCGGCCGGGCGAGACCGTCGTCGAGGCAGGGGTGACCATCCTCGGCCCCGTCGACGTCCCCTCGATGGTCCCGCTCCACGCGAGCCAGCTCTACGGCCGCAACGTCCAGACGCTCATCCAGCACCTCGCGAAGGACGGCGCGCTCGACCTCGGCGACGAGATCGCCCAGGCGATGCTGGTCGTCCACGACGGGAAGGTCAGGCCGTGACCGACTCGCTCATGCTCCTCCAGCTCTACGTGTTCGTGCTCGCGGCGTTCGTGGGCCTCTTCACGATCACCCGGGTCCCCGCGCTCCTGCACACTCCGCTCATGTCGGCGACGAACGCCATCAGCGCGATCTCCCTCGTCGGCTCCCTCGTGCTCGCGGGGGCCGACCGCGGGCTCCTCCCGACCGTCCTCGGCTTCGTGGCGGTCACCTCGGCGACGATCAACGTGGTGGGCGGCTTCATCATCACCGACCGCATGCTGAAGATGTTCAGGCGCGGCGGGCGGCCGCGGGGCGACGGGAAGTGACGCGGGGGGCGCCATGAGCCCGCGCGTCGTCTTCATCGAGGCGGCCTACCTCGCGGCCTCCGTGCTCTTCATCCTGGGGCTGCGGAGCCTCACCGTCCCGGACCGCGCGCGCCGCGGCATGCAGCTCGCCGCCCTCGGCATGCTCGTCGCCATCGTGGGCACGCTCGTCCACCACGAGATCGTCCGCTACGACTGGATCCTGGCGGGCCTCGCCCTCGGGGCGGCGATCGGCTACCCGCTCGGCGTGTACGTGCCCATGACGGCGATGCCCCAGCGCATCGCCATCTCGCACATGTTCGGGGCGATCGCGGCGACCCTCGTCGGCGTGGCGGAGTACCGGACCCTCGGGGACGGCGCACGGGTCCCGCGCGGCGAGATGGCGGCGCTCGGGTTCGAGGTGCTCTTCGGGGCGCTCACCATCACCGGCTCCTTCATGGCCTTCGGGAAGCTGCAGGAGCTGCTCCCCTCGCGGCCGGTGACCTTCCGCGGCCAGAACCTCGTCTCCCTCGGGATCTTCGGCGCGGCGGCGGCGCTCTTCGCCTGGCTCGTGGTCGAGCCCGCGCACCCCGCGGCCTTCTACGCCATGGTGGGCCTCGCCCTCGCCTTCGGGGTGTCGCTCGTCCTCCCCATCGGCGGCGCGGACATGCCGGTCGTCATCTCGCTCCTCAACTCGTACGCGGGGCTGGCCTCCGCGGCGACCGGGTTCGCCATCGGCAACGACGTCCTCATCATCGCCGGCGCGCTCGACGGCGCGTCGGGCTTCATCCTCTCGATCGTCATGAGCCGGGCGATGAACCGCTCCTTCCACAACGTGCTCTTCGGCGCCTTCGGGGCGGCGCCGGCGGCGTCGGCGAGGAGCGCCTCGGGGCTCACCGTCCGCGCCATCACCCCCCAGGACGCCGCCATCCAGCTCGCCTGGGCGCGGCTCGTCATCGTGGTGCCGGGCTACGGCATGGCGGTCGCCCAGGCGCAGCACCAGGTGCGCGAGCTGGCCCAGCTCGTCGAGCGGAACGGCGGCACCGTGCTCTACGCCATCCACCCCGTGGCGGGGCGGATGCCCGGGCACATGAACGTGCTGCTCGCCGAGGCGGACATCCCGTACGACCGGCTGAAGGAGATGGACGAGGTGAACGACGAGTTCAAGAACGCCGACGTGGCGCTGGTCGTCGGCGCGAACGACGTCGTGAACCCGGCCGCCCGCACCGATCCGGCGTCGCCCATCTACGGCATGCCCATCCTGAACGCGGACCAGGCGAAGCAGGTGATCGTGCTGAAGCGCTCGATGAGCCCGGGCTTCGCCGGCATCGAGAACGAGCTCTTCTACCGCCCGAACACCGCGATGCTCTTCGGCGACGCGAAGCAGTCGCTCGCGGCGCTCGTGCACGAGGTCAAGCAGGCGTAGCCGCGGGGGCGGCGGCGCGCGGCCGTCGGCCGGGAACGGCACGCCGGCCGCGGGAAGCCCCCGCGGCCGGCGCGTCCCCCCACTCCCCCTGCTACTTCTGGCTGTTCAGCTTCTCCGCCTTGATCTCGACCGCCTCGGGCTTCTCGCCCTTGAGGTTGAAGGAGGCCTTCACCTCCTGCCCCTGCTTCAGCTGCTTCATCGAGACCTGCTCGCCGTCGAGCTCGATCTTGGTGTCCTTCGAGACGTTGAGCGTCGCCGCCGGCATGTCGTCGCGGGCGACCGTGATGCTGTTCATCGAGACCTTCTGGATCCTGCCCTCGACGTCGAAGTTGTTCTTGCCCTCGAAGAGCGGGTGCTTCTTGTCGCCCTTCGCGGCGGCCGTGCGGGCGTCGTTCTTCCGCTCCGCCATGTCGTGCTGCGCCTCGCGCTCCGTCTTCTGCAGCTCGCGTTGCCCCTCGTTGGCCTGCTGCTGCACCTCGCCCTTCGCCTCGCGCCCCTCCTGCTTCATCTCGGTGCGCGTCGCGTCGTACGCCTCTCGCCGCTCCTGCTTCGCGTCGTCCGCCGCCCGCGCGGTCTGCGCGAAGAGCGCCGCCGCCGCCATCACGCCGGCCATCCAAAGCTTCCGCATGTACCCTCCTCGTCGGGCGTCCCGCCCGCGACAGCAAGGTGCACATGCGTCCCGCCGAGCGCGTCCCTCGCGCGGGGTGAAGGCCGGGCGGGCGTCCGCCGGGCGAAGAGGCGGGCGGGCGCGCTCCGCGCGGCCCTCAGAGCCAGGAGGGGTTCTGCGTCGTCCCGTCGTACCGCTCCGTCGTCTTGTAGAGCTCGGCCCCGCCGTCGTGGCCGGCGGCGGAGGTCCGCGCGAGGAGCGCGGCGGCGTCCTCTCTCGAGAGGGGCTCGAACCCGCGGGCGACGCGGAGCGCCTGCTCGACGCGGTCCATCCCGTCGCAGCCGGTGACCACGACGCTCGTGGGGAGGCCGAGCGCGTAGCGGAGGCACTCCTCCGGCGTGGCGATGCCCGCCTGGACGATGCGGCCGTCGGCCATCGGCTTCATGCCGATGACGCCGATGTCCCGCTCGAGGAGGACGGGGAGCACGCTCCGCTCGAAGCTGTCGTAGTGCGCGTCGAGGACGTTGAGCGGCATCTGCACCGTGTCGAAGGCGAAGCCGTGCCGGTCCGCCTCGGCGAGCATGGCGAGGTGCCAGCGCGGCGACTTGTGGCCGGTGAAGCCGATGAAGCGGATCTTCCCCGCTCGCCTCGCCTCGACGAGCGCCTCGACCGCGCCGCCCTCGGCGAAGCAGCGGCCGGGATCGCTCTCGCGGATCACCTCGTGGATCTGCATGAGATCGATGCGGTCGGTCCCGAGCCGCGCGAGCGACTCGTCGATCTGTCGCGCGGCCTTCTCCCGCGTGCGCCCGTCGAGCTTGGACATGAGGAACACCCGGTCGCGGTAGCCGTCGCGCAGCGCCTTGCCCATCCGGCGCTCGCTCTCCCCGTCGTTGTAGTCCCAGCAGTTGTCGAGGAAGGCGATCCCGCCGTCGACCGCGGCGCGGACGAGGTCGACGCTCTCGCGCTCCTCGCGCTGGATCCCCATGTGCCACCCGCCCAGCCCGACGAGGGACACCTGGGCGCCCGTGCGGCCGAGCCGCCGGCGGGCGACGCCCCCGGGCGCCGCCCCCGCGGCCATCCCCGCGCCGCCGCCGCATCCGCTCGCCGGGACGAGCGTCGCGCCGAGCGCCAGGTGGAGGAACTCTCGACGGGTCACGGGCGGCCTCCTTCGCGCGGTGCCGCCCACAAGATGCGCCGCCGGGCGGCGCCGCGCCCGCGCGCTCACGCAGCGCGGCGCGCCGCGAGGGCGACCGTCACCGCGCCGGCGAGCTGCTCGAGCGTCCACGGCTTCTGCAGGAACGCGAGGGCGCCCGCGTCGAGCGCCTCCTGCGCGCGGCCGTCGCGGCCGTACCCCGACGCGATCACCACGGGGAGCCCCGGATCGACGGCGCGCAGGGCGCGGAAGGTCTGGATCCCGTCGAGGCCGGGCATGCCGAGGTCCACGATGGCGAGATCGACCCGGTTCGCCTCGAGGTGGCGCACCGCGGCCTCGCCCCCGTCGCACACGGCGACCTCGCAGCCGAGCCGCACGAGGGCGCGCTCCGTCCCCGCGCGCACGACCGCCTCGTCGTCCACGACCAGCACGCGGCCACCCCAGGCCAGGACCACCGGGGCCGCCGTCCCCTCCGCGGCGACGAGGCCTTCGTGGAGCGGAAGGGAGAGCGTGAACCGTGCGCCGCCCTCGGGCTCGTTCACGACCTCGACCAAGCCGCCGTGGTTCACGGCGATGCCGTAGACGGTGGCGAGGCCGAGCCCGGTCCCGCGCCCGGGCTCCTTGGTCGTGAAGAACGGCTCGAAGACCCGGTCCATGAGCTCGCCGGGGATGCCCTTCCCGGTGTCGGAGACCGACAGCGCCACGTGGGGACCGGCGCGCGCCCCGGGGTGCGCGCCGAGATCGGCGGCGGCCTTCTCCACGAGCGCCGTCGCGAGGGTCAGGACTCCGCCGCGGGGCATCGCGTCGCGGGCGTTCACGGCGAGGTTCAGGATGGCCTGCTGGATCTGGCCGGAGTCGCCGAGCACGGTCGCGCGCGGCGCGTCGAGCCTCGTCTGGATCGAGATGCGCGAGTCGACGGTCCGCCCGAGGAGCCGCGTCACCTCGAGGGCGACGGCGTGGACGTCCACCGGCGCGCTGCAGAGCTTTCCCCGCCGCGCGAAGCCGAGGAGCTGCCGCGTCAGCTCGGCGGCCCGGCGCGCCGCCTGCTCGATCGTGCGCGCCGCCTCCTCCGCGGGGCTCCCGCGCGGCGCCTCCTCCCGGAGCTCGGCGGCGCACGCGAGGATCCCGGTGAGGAGGTTGTTGAAGTCGTGGGCGACCCCGCCCGCGAGCTGCCCGATGGCCTCCATCTTCTGCGTCTGGCGAAGCTGCTCCTCCGCCCGCGACCGCTCGGCTGCGTCGATCTCGAGCTGCGCGTAGGCGCGCTCCAGCGCGGCGGTGCGCTCGGCGACGAGCGCTTGCAGCCGCTGCGGCCGCCGCGCGAGCGCGTACGTGACGGCGGCGCACGCAGCGGCGAGGAGCGCCGCGACGAGGTACCGGATCGCCTCGCGCGCGGGATCGCGCCAGCCGGCGACGGGCGCGACGGCGAGCGTCCACTCGCGGTTCGGGAGCCTCACCGCGATGCGCACCGGATCGGCGGCGAGCGCGCCGCCGCTCGCGACGGCGGCGCCGACGCCCGCCGCGTCCGCCGCGGAGAGCGCGAAGGCGTATCCCTCCCGCGCGAGCTCCGGCAGCGCGCTCTCCGCGAGCACGGCGTCGAGGGAGAGGAGGACGACCGTGAAGCCCCAGAACTCCTCGCCGCCCTCGGGACGGGGGATGAAGACCGGGTAGCGCCCCACCAGCCCCACGCCGCCCTGCAGGAGCGCGAGAGGGCCGGAGAGCGTCAGCCTGCGCGAGGCGCGGGTGGCCTCCGCCTCCTCCCGTCGGGCCGGGTCGGCGAAGAGGTCGTGCCCGATGGCGGCCTCGTTCCCGGCGAGCGGGTGGATGCGCCGCACCACGCCGTGCGGCGCGAGCTGAAGGCCGCGGATGCCCCCGTAGATCGAGATCATCTCCGCCGCGAGCCGGTCGAAGTCGTCGAGGTCCCCGCGGCGCACGGCGGCGGCGAGGGCCCAGGCCGCCGAGAGCGACCGCTCGAGGCTCGACTCGAGCGCGGAGCCGGCGCGCCGCGCGGCGTGCTCCGCGCGGCCGCGCCGCTCGAGCCGCTCGAGCCTCGCCGCGCCGGTCACGAAGAATGCCCCCAGCGCCCCCGCGAGCGCGAAGGCCATGAGCGCCCACCTTGTCGCGCGATCGAACGCCACCGCTTCCTCCCCGGGGTATGATGCCCGGTGAGGCCCGGCGGGGACAAGGCGTCCCTCGACGCGGCGGCCGCCGCGGGGTGGCAGGTCGGCGCCTACCCGACCACACTCCGCGTGAGGGCGGCGGGCGTCACCGTCTCCGCGCGGAACGTTCCGTAGAGGATGGGGACCGCGATCTTCACGAGCGCCGTGAAGACGAGGAACCCCGCCCCGAAGACGCCGGCCGCCACGCCGAGCTCGGTCGCGCTCGGGCGGTAGTCGTGGATCACGCCGAGGGCGTCCGGGGTCAGCCCGCCGATCACGAGCAGGAAGCCCTTCTCGAGGTAGACCCCGATCCACACGAGCACGCACCCGACGTTCAGGGTGGCGAAGCGGCGGCGCGTGCGCGGCACGAGGAGCAGGAGGAACGCGACTGAGGCTGCACGCCGAGCCCGGTCCAGGCGAACGGCACGAGGGCGCGGTGGGGGCCGAGCCCGGTCCAGACGTGCTCGGTGAAGCGCAGGTGCTCGGTGGCGGAGTAGGTCTCCTTGAAGAGCTCGGCGCCGAGGAGGAACAGGTTCACGGCCATCGCGTACGCCATCAGCTCGGCGATCTTCCAGAGCGCCTCGTCCCGGATCGGGAAGGCGATGGTCCGGCGCAGGATCTGGAACAGCACGATCATGACGGCGGGGCCGGAGGCGAACGCCGAGGCGAGGAAGCGCGGGGCGAGGATCGAGGCGTTCCAGTACGGCCGCGCCACCATCCCGCTGAACAGGAACGCGGTGACGGTGTGGATGCCGATGGCGAGGGGGATGGAGAGGAGCACGAGCGGCACGAAGAAGCGCCGGTCGGGCTCGCGGCCGTGGAACGCGCGGTGGAGCACGTGCAGCACCACGCCCGCGTTGAGCGCGAGATAGAGGTTCAGGACGAGCGCGTCCCAGGTGAGCAGCGACCGCGGCCAGTTGGGCGTGCCGAGCAGCGGGACGAGGTGGAGGAAGCGGTCCGGCCGGCCCATGTCGGCGACGATGAAGAGGAGGCACATCACGATCGCGGAGATGGCGAGGAGCTCGCCGAGGACCACCACCTCCTTGATCGGCTTCCAGTGGTAGACGTAGGCGGGGATGACGAGCATCACCGCCGCGGCCGCGACGCCGACGAGGAACGTGAAGTTGCCCACGTAGAAGCCCCAGGAGACCTCGTCGCGCATGGACGTGGCGATGAGGCCGGTCCGCGCCTGGTGGACCCAGGCCGCCATCCCCACCGCCACGGCGCAGAGGAGGGAGGCCACCCAGGCGCGGTAGGCGCGGCCGCCGCTCAGCACGAGGCGCAGGCACTCCCTGGCGAAGCGGCTCGGCTCCACGGCCCGGACCTCCCTTCGCTCCGTGACGATCCGGGGCGGAGATCCGACCTTGGGCGCGGGGCGAGCGCCCGCCTTGCGCGGCGTCAACACCGCCCCCTTCGAGATCGCCTGGCCCTCAGCGGCGCGGCCAGTTCCTCAGGAACGCCTTCCCCTCCTCGAGCACGAACGCCTCGAACGCGTGCGCCGCCGGCGAGGGCCGCTTCGCGGCGAGGCGGACGACGTTCCAGGCGCGCACCACGGGCAGCCCGGGCGCGTGCACGACGGCGAGCTCGCCCACGGAGAGCTCCAGCCCGACGGTGTGGCGGGAGATGAAGGAGAGCCCCATCCCCGCCATCACCGCCTGCTTGATCGTCTCGTTGCTCTCGAGGGTCATCCCGACGCGCACCTCGATCCCGTGCCCGGCGAAGAACCGCTCCATCGCCCCCCGCGTGCCGGACCCCGGCTCGCGCACGAGGAACGTCTCGCCGCCGAACGCCGAGAGCGGGACGGAGCGCCGGCGCGCGAGCGGATGGTCGGGCGCCGCCACGACCACGAAGGGGTGCTCGGCGAACTCCGAGGCGACCGTCTCGAGGGCGTCGGGCGGCTTCCCCATGATGGCGAGGTCCACCTCGTTCGCGGCGAGCGCCCCGATGACGACCTCGCGGTTCGCCACCGAGAGGCGCACGACCACCTCGGGGTGACGCTTCGCGAAGAGGGCGATGAGCTTCGGCGCGAAGTACTTCGCCGTGCTCGTCACCGCCACCCGGATGCGGCCGCCCTGCAGGCCGCGCAGCGCGGCGAGCGCCTCGTCGGCCTGCTCCACGGCGCGGAGCACCTCCCGGGCGTGGCGGGCCAGCTCCTCCCCGGCCTGCGTGAGGTGGAGGCGGCGCCCGATCCGCTCGAAGAGCGGCAGCCCGGCGAGGTCCTCGAGCTGCTTCATCTGCATCGACACCGCCGGCTGCGTGAGGTGCACCGCCTCCGAGGTGCGCGAGAAGGACTGCGTGCGGGAGGCGCTCTCGAAGATCCGGAGCTGGCGCAGCGTGACGTCCCTCAGGCCTGACATAAGCTCACCTTATCTCATCGGTCAGAACATATGAATTGCCTGATGCATACGCAGCGTACAGGTTCAATTTCGGACGCAGCACGTGAGCGCGAGGGCGCTCGAGCGAGGTGCGAACGTGAAGATCCAGGCGAACGGCTCCGGCGGTCCCCGCGCGGGGGTGATCCCCTACCGGAAGATGGGCTACTGGGATCCGGACTACGTCCCGTCCGAGACCGACGTCATCGCGCTCTTCCGCGTGACCCCGCAGGACGGCGTGGATCCGGAGGAGGCCGCGGCGGCGGTGGCGGGCGAGTCCTCCACCGCCACGTGGACGGTCGTGTGGACCGATCGGCTCACCGACTGCGACACGTACCGCGCGAAGGCCTACCGCGTGGAGCCCGTGCCCGGCACGGGCCCGGGGACGAGCACCCCGCAGCAGTACCTCGCCCACGTCGCCTACGACCTCTCCCTCTTCGAGGAGGGGTCGATCACCAACATGGCGGCCTCGATCATCGGGAACGTCTTCGGCTTCAAGCCGCTCCGGGCGCTCCGGCTCGAGGACCTCCGCATCCCCGTCGCCTACGTGAAGACCTTCCAGGGGCCGCCCACCGGGATCGTGGTGGAGCGCGAGCGGCTCGACAAGTTCGGCCGGCCGCTGCTCGGCGCGACCGTGAAGCCGAAGCTCGGCCTCTCCGGGAAGAACTACGGCCGCGTGGTCTACGAGGCGCTGAAGGGCGGCCTCGACTTCACGAAGGACGACGAGAACATCAACTCGCAGCCGTTCATGCACTGGCGCGACCGCTTCCTCTTCGTGACGGAGGCGGTGGCGAAGGCCACGGCGGCGAGCGCCGAGGTGAAGGGCCACTACCTCAACGTCACCGCGGCCACCATGGAGGAGATGTACGAGCGGGCCGACTTCGCGAAGGCCCTCGGCTCGCCCATCGTCATGGTGGACCTCGTCGTGGGCTGGACCGCGATCCAGTCGATGGCGCGCTGGGCCCGCAGGAACGACGTCATCCTCCACATGCACCGCGCCGGGCACTCGACCTACACGCGGCAGAAGAACCACGGCGTCGCCTTCCGCGTGATCGCGAAGTGGCTGCGGCTCGCCGGCGCCGACCACCTGCACGCCGGCACCGTGGTGGGGAAGCTCGAGGGCGACCCCGCCGTCGTCCGCGGCGTCTACGACGTGCTGCGCGAGCCCTTCACGGCGCGCGACCCGAGGCACGGCCTCTCCTTCGACCAGGACTGGGCCGGGCTGCGCAAGGTGATGCCGGTCGCCTCCGGCGGCATCCACGCCGGGCAGATGCACCAGCTCCTCGACACGTTCGGCGAGGACGTCGTCCTCCAGTTCGGCGGCGGCACCTTCGGCCACCCCATGGGCATCCAGGCGGGCGCGACGGCGAACCGCGTGGCGCTCGAGGCGATGGTGCTCGCCCGCAACGAGGGGCGCGACGTGCTCGCCGAGGGGCCCGAGATCCTCGCCGCCGCGGCGCGGAGCTGCCGGCCGCTCGCCGCCGCCCTCGAGACCTGGAAGGACGTCACCTTCGACTACGCCCCGACCGACACGGTCGACGTGGTCGCCACCCCCACCGCCGCCTGAGAGGGAGCCGCCATGCGCGTCACACAGGGCACGTTCTCGTTCCTCCCCGACCTCACCGACCCGCAGATCGCCGCGCAGGTCGACCACGCCCTCGCCCGCGGGTGGGCGGTCTCCGTGGAGCACACCGCCGACCCGCACCCGCGCGACGTCTTCTGGGAGATGTGGGGCGCGCCGATGTTCGACCTGCGCGACGCCGCCGCGGTCCTGCACGAGGTGCGCGCCTGCCGCGCCGCGTTCCCCGGGGACTACGTGAAGGTGAACGCCTTCGACTCGACCGGCGGCTGGGAGACCGTGCGGCTCTCCTTCCTCGTCGGCCGGCCGCCGCGGGAGGCCGCCTTCGAGCTCTCGCGCCGCGAGGGGACCGGGCGCACCGTCCGCTACGAGCTCCGCCGCCGCGCCGGGGGCGCCTAGCCGTGGCCGCCGAGCGCGTCAGCCTCGAGGCGCTCTACGCCCAGTCCACCGTGGGCGAGGTGCTCGAGCGGCTCGAGCGGGACCTCGTCGGCCTCGCGCCGGTGAAGACCCGCATCCGCGAGATCGCCGCGCTCCTGCTCGTCGAGCGGGCGCGCCGGCAGCTCGGCATCCAGGCCGGGACCCCGGGCCTGCACATGTCCTTCACCGGCAACCCCGGCACCGGCAAGACCACCGTGGCGTTCCGGATGGCGGAGATCCTCCACCGCCTCGGCTACGTGCGGAAGGGGCACGTCGTGGCGGTGACGCGCGACGACCTCGTCGGCCAGTACGTGGGGCACACCGCGCCGAAGACGAAGGAGGCCATCAAGCGGGCGACGGGCGGCGTCCTCTTCATCGACGAGGCCTATCACCTCTACCGTCCCGAGAACGACCGCGACTACGGCCAGGAGTCCATCGAGATCCTGCTCCAGGCCATGGAGGCGCAGCGCGACGACGTCGTCGTGATCCTCGCCGGCTACCGCGACCGGATGGAGCGCTTCTTCCAGTGCAACCCGGGGATGTCCTCGCGCGTCTCCCACCACGTCGAGTTCCCCGACTACACGCACGCCGAGCTGCTCGCCATCGCCGGCCGGATGCTCGAGGCGCTGCACTACCGGCTGGACGGCCCCGCCCGCGCGGCGCTCGACGAGTACCTGGCGCGCCGCATGGCGCAGCCCCGCTTCGCGAACGCGCGCTCGGTGCGCAACGCCCTCGACCGCGCCCGGCTGCGGCAGGCGAGCCGGCTGTTCGACGCGCGCGCGGAGCCGCTCTCGCGCGACCGGCTCGTGACGCTCGAGGCGGAGGACTTCCGCAAGAGCCGCGTGTTCGCGCGCGAGGAGGTGCGGCCGTGACCCCCACCCTGGAGGGCTTCCTCGCGCAGGAGGCGCGGCGCACCCCCGGCCTCGAGCGCGGCCTCGCCGCGCTGCTCGCCGACCTCGTCCCCGCCTTCGGGGCGATCGCCGGCGCCGTCGCGGAGGCCGCCCTGCGCGGGCGGCTCGGCGAGGCGGCCACCTCGAACTCCCACGGCGAGCGGCACAAGAAGCTCGACCTCGTCGCGAACGAGATCCTCTCCCGGGCCTGCGAGCGCGCCGGCGCCGCCGGGCTCGTCTCGGAGGAGGAGCCCGGGCCGCGCCCGCTCCCCTGCGCGGACGGGGCGCGCCACCTCGTCGCCTTCGATCCCCTCGACGGCTCCTCCAACGTCGACGTGAACGTCACGGTCGGCTCCATCTTCTCGATCCTGCGCCGCGACGAAGGCGCGGCCGCGCCCCCCGCCGCGGGGGAGTTCCTCCGGCCCGGGCGCGAGCAGGTCTGCGCGGGCTACGCGCTCTACGGCCCGGCCACCATGGTCGTCCTCTCCGTGGGGCGGGGCGTCCACGGCTTCACCCTCGACCCGCGCGGCGGCGACTTCCTCCTCACGCACCCCGACCTGCGCATCCCCGCCGAGGCCAGCGAGTTCGCGGTGAACGCCTCGAACGCGCGGTTCTGGGAGCCGCCGGTCCGGCGCTACGTCAACGAGTGCCTCGCGGGGCGCGCGGGCCCGCGCGGCGCCGACTTCAACATGCGGTGGATCGCCTCGCTCGTGGCCGAGGTGCACCGCATCCTGGTGCGCGGCGGCGTGTTCATGTACCCGCGGGACGCGAAGCGGCCCGCGCGCGCCGGGCGGCTGCGCCTGCTCTACGAGGCGAGCCCGATGGCGTTCCTCGTCGAGCAGGCGGGCGGCGCGGCCACCACGGGGCGCGAGCGCATCCTCGACGTCGAGCCGGCGGACCTCCACCAGCGCGTGCCGGTCGTGCTCGGCTCGCGCGCGGAGGTCGAGCGGCTCGTGCGCTACCACCGCGAGCACGACGCCAACGGCGCGCCGTTCCAGGATCCGCTGTTCCGCGCCCGCTCGCTCTACGCGCCGCGGGGCGAGCCGGCGCTGCCGGCGGAGGAGGAGCCATGTCGATGAGCCACCCGGTGATCGCCGTGACGGGGTCGTCAGGCGCGGGGACCACGTCGGTGATGCGCACCTTCGACCAGATCTTCCGGCGCGAGGCGATCCGCGCCGTGATGGTCGAGGGCGACGCCTTCCACCGCTACGACCGCGCGCAGATGCGGGCCGCCATGGTCGAGGCCGGCCGCATGGGGAACCCGCACTTCAGCCACTTCGGGCCGGAGGCGAACCTCTTCGAGGAGCTCGAGGCGCTCTTCCGCGTCTACGGCGAGACCGGCGGCGGGCGCGTGCGCACCTACCTGCACGACGAGGCGGAGGCCGCGCCCCACGGCCAGCCGCCCGGCACCTTCACGCCCTGGCGTCCGCTCCCCGAGGGGACCGACCTCCTCTTCTACGAGGGGCTGCACGGCGGCGTCGTCACCGACCGCGTCGACGTCGCGCGCCACGCGGACCTCCTCGTCGGCGTCGTGCCCATCGTGAACCTCGAGTGGATCCAGAAGATCCACCGCGACAAGGCGGCGCGCGGCTACTCCACCGAGGCGGTGGTCGACACCATCCTCCGCCGCATGCCGGACTACGTGAACCACGTCTGCCCGCAGTTCTCGCGCACCCACCTCAACTTCCAGCGCGTCCCCACCGTCGACACCTCGAACCCCTTCATCGCCCGCGACATCCCCACCGCGGACGAGAGCTTCGTCGTCATCCGCTTCCGCGACCCGCGGGGCATCGACTTCCCCTACCTGCTCACCATGCTGCACGACTCCTTCATGTCCCGCGCGAACAGCATCGTGGTGCCGGGCGGGAAGATGGCCGTCGCGATGCAGATCATCCTCACCCCCATGATCCTGCAGCTCATGGATCGCAAGCGCCGCGCCGCGTAGCGCCGGGCGCCCGGAGGCCGCATGCCGCTCGTCACCGCCAGGCAGCTCCTCGATCACGCGGCGGAGCACGGCTACGCCGTCCCCGCGTTCAACGTGAACAACATGGAGCAGATCCACGCGATCCTGCAGGCCGCGGAGGAGACCGACAGCCCGGTCATCCTCCAGGCGTCGGCGGGGGCGCGGCGCTACGCGGGGGAGCCGTTCCTGCGCCACCTCCTGCACGCGGCGGTGGAGGCGTACCCGGCGACCCCCATCGTCGCCCACCTGGACCACGGCGCCTCCCCGGCCGCCTGCGTGGCGGCGATCCGCTCCGGCTTCACGTCGGTGATGATGGACGGCTCGCTCCTCGCCGACGCGCGGACCCCCGCCCCCTGGGCCTACAACGTGGAGGTCACCGGCCGGGTGGTCGAGATCGCGCACGCGGTGGGCGTGTCGGTGGAGGGCGAGCTCGGCTGCATCGGCTCGCTCGAGACCGGGGCCGCCGCGGAGGAGGACGGCGCCGGCGCGCGCGGCGTCCTCACGAGGGAGATGCTCCTCACCGACCCCGAGCAGGCCGCCACGTTCGCGGCCGCCACGGGGGTGGACGCCCTCGCCATCGCCATCGGCACCTCGCACGGCGCCTACAAGTTCTCGCGGCGTCCGACCGGCGACGTGCTCGACGTCGCCCGCATCGCCCGCATCCACGCGCGCACCCCCCGGACCCACCTCGTCATGCACGGCTCGAGCTCCGTGCCGCAGGAGTGGCTCGCGGTCGTGCGCGCGCACGGCGGCGAGGTGGCGGAGACGTACGGGGTGCCGCTCGAGGAGATCCGCGAGGGGATCCGCAACGGCGTGCGCAAGGTGAACATCGACACGGACCTCCGGCTCGCCATGACCGGCGCGCTGCGCCGCGCCCTCGCCCGCGCGCGCGGCGAGCTCGATCCGAGGAAGTTCCTGCTCGAGGCGGTCGCCGCGGCCCGCGGGATCTGCACCGAGCGCTTCGTCGTCTTCGGCTGCGCGGGGCAGGCGAGCCGCCTGCGCCCGGTGCCCCTCGAGAAGATGGCGCTGAGGTACGCCGCGTGACGGGGACGCGGCCGGCAGCCTCGCCGCCCCTGACTGATCGCCGTCAATTGCGGGGCCGTCTCGCCGTCTCCCGGGCAATCCTCGGAATACCGTGGCAAACCGACCCCGCGGTGCACGGACACCGAGGACTCGGTGCGCCGGCACGGCGGCCACAGGGATCCCGGGCGGTTGACGGTGGCACGGACGCTGCTGAACGGCGTGATGGCAACGGTCATCGAGTGCGGGAGGGCGACGATGCAGCTCGGTCCGGAACGGCGGCGCAGCGCGACACGGAGGCCGGCTTGCGCGAGATCAACTCCGGCGCGCCCGGATAGGTTGCACACGCTCAGGGTCGTTCTCCTCGGGGCGTGGCAATCTCCATGCCTCCCATCAATGTCCGCAATCCGGTGCTTCACGCCGGAGCGTGGCCGCCTCGGGCCCGCTCGCCCGCGGCGCCAGGGGGAAGCCATGGCCGACGCCGTCCGCCCGCTCCTGCTCGCGCTCCTCGCCGCCCTGCCCCTCGCCACCCGCGCCGCCGACGCGGTCCCGCCTCGCGCGCCCGACGCGCGGCGCGGCGAGGGGCTCTACGTCGGGTCGACGCGGCTCGTCGCGGGCGGCGCTCCCTGCCTCGCCTGCCACGGCATCGCGGGCCACGGCCTCGCGCGCGCCGCCAGCTTCGGGCCCGACCTCTCCGCCGCGCACGCGCAGTTCGGCGCCGACGGCCTCGAGGCGATGCTCGAGGACATCGTCTTCCCGAGCATGGAGCCGGTCTACCGCGGCCACGCGGTGACGGCGGAGGAGCGCGGCGATCTCGTCGCCTTCCTCGGGGAGTCGAGGGGGGCGCCGGCGGCGAGGCTCGGGGCCGGGTACGCGGGGGGCGTGGCGGCGGCGATGGGCCTCTTCCTCGCCGCCGTCCTCCTCGTCGGGAAGCGCGGAGCCGGCCGGCGCGCGCGCGCCGCCGCCGGCGGGAGGACGCCATGAGCTGGATCCGCGACATCGTGAGCCCGCAGTCCCGCCGCTGGGAGGAGCTGTACCGGCGCCGCAACCAGCACGACCGCGTCGTGCGGTCCACGCACGGCGTCAACTGCACCGGCGGCTGCTCGTGGAACGTCCACGTGAAGGAGGGGATCGTCGCCTGGGAGACGCAGGCGCGCGACTACCCGACGATCGGCGGCGTCCCGCAGTACGAGCCGCGCGGCTGCGCCCGCGGCGCCTCCTTCTCCTGGTACCTCTACAGCCCGCTGCGCGTGAAGTACCCCTACGTCCGCGGCGCCCTCGCCGACGCGTGGCGCGCGGCGCGGGCGGCCCACGCCGACCCGGTGGACGCGTGGGCGGCGCTCGTGTCGGACCCGGAGGCGCGCGCCCGCTGGCAGCGCGCCCGCGGCAAGGGCGGCCTGCGCCGCACGACCTGGGACGAGGCGCTCGAGATCGTCGCCGCGTCCATCGTGCACACCGTGAAGACGCGCGGGCCCGATCGCGTGGTCGGCTTCTCGCCGATCCCGGCGATGTCGATGCTCTCCTTCGCCGCCGGCTCGCGCTTCCTCCAGCTCCTCGGCGGCGTGAACCTCTCCTTCTACGACTGGTACTGCGATCTGCCGAACGCCTCGCCGCAGACCTGGGGCGAGCAGACCGACGTCGCGGAGACCGCCGACTGGTACCACTCGAAGTACGTGGTGGCGATGGGGTCGAACCCCGACGTCACCCGCACCCCCTCCGCCCACTTCCTCTCCGAGGCCCGGCACGACGGGGCGAAGCTCGTCGTCCTCTCGCCCGACCTGAGCGTCACGTCGAAGCACGGCGACTGGTGGATCCCGGTCCACTCCGGCCAGGACGGCGCGTTCTGGATGGCGGCGGTGCACGTCATCCTCCGGGACTTCCACGCGGCGGGGAAGGCGCCCGCCTTCACCGACTACCTCTCCCGCTACACCGACGCGCCCTTCCTCGTGCGGCTGGAGGAGCGGGACGGCGCCCTCGCGCCCGGGCGGCTCCTCAAGGCCTCCGAGCTCGCGCGGACCGCCGCGGTGGAGAACGCCGGGTTCAAGTACGTCGTCTGGGACGGCCGCTCCGGCGCGCCGCGCATGCCGCTCGGCTCGCTCGGCTTCCGCTGGCAGTCGAAGAAGGGCGAGTGGAACCTGCAGATGAAGGACGGCCTCGACGGCGAGCCGCTCGAGCCGGCGCTCTCGCTGCTCGGCGGCCACGACGGCGTGCGCGAGGTGACCTTCTCCGACTTCGCCGAGGGGCGGACGCTCCGCCGCGGCGTGCCGGTGAAGGTGATCGAGACGGCCTCCGGCCCGGCCACCGTCACGACCATCTACGACCTGCTCCTCGCGCAGTTCGGGGTCTCGCGCGGCCTGCCCGGCGCCTGGCCGTCGGGCGACGACGACGCCGAGATCCCGTACACGCCGGCCTGGCAGGAGCGGTTCACCGGCGTCGACCGCGCCGACGTGGTGCGGTTCGCGCACGAGTGGGCGACCACCGCCGAGAAGACCGGCGGCAAGTGCTCCATCCTCATCGGCGCCGGCGTGAACCACTGGTACCACGCCGACCTCACCTACCGCGCCGCGATCACCGCGCTCCTCGTCACCGGGTGCGTCGGGAAGAACGGCGGCGGCCTGAACCACTACGTGGGGCAGGAGAAGCTCGCGCCCGTCGCGCCGTGGGCCACGCTCGCCGGCGCGCTCGACTGGGGGCGCCCGCCGCGCTTCCAGAACACGCCCTCCTTCCACTACGTCCACACCGATCAGTGGCGCTACGAGCGGACGAGCGACGAGCGGCGCCTCAACCCGACGCCGGCGGACGGCCCGTTCGTCGACGGGCACACGATCGACCACCAGATCCGGGCGGTGCGCCGGGGCTGGCTCCCCTTCTTCCCGCAGTTCGACCGGAACCCGCTCGACGTCGTGAAGGAGGCGCGCGCCGCCGGCGCGGCCGGCGACGCGGAGGTCCTCTCCTCCGTCGTGCGGCAGCTCCAGGACGGGAAGCTCAAGCTCGCGGTCGAGGACCCGGACGCGCCCGAGAACTGGCCGCGCGTCTTCCTCATCTGGCGCGGCAACGCCCTCTCCTCCTCGGCGAAGGGGCAGGAGTACTTCCTGCGCCACTACCTCGGCACCGACGACGCCTCGATCGCGAAGGAGACCGCGAAGGAGTCGGTCTCCGAGGTCGTCTGGCGCGAGCAGGCGCCGAAGGGAAAGCTCGATCTCGTCGTCGACCTCAACTTCCGGATGGACACGAGCGCGCTCTACTCCGACCTCGTGCTGCCGGCGGCCACCTGGTACGAGAAGGACGACCTCAACACCACCGACCTGCACACCTTCATCCACCCGCTGCAGGCGGCGGTGCCGCCGTGCTGGGAGTCGAAGAGCGACTGGGACGCGTTCGAGGCGCTCGCGCGCAAGGTGACCGAGCTCTCGCGCCGGCACCTGCCGGAGCCGGTGAAGGACCTCGTCACGGTCCCGATCCAGCACGACACGCCCGGCGAGATGGCGGAGCCGGAGCTGCGCGACTGGCGCAAGGGCGAGTGCGCCGCGGTCCCCGGGAAGACGATGCCCGGGCTCGCCCTCGTCGAGCGCGACTACGCCCACCTGCACGAGCGGTTCACCTCCTTCGGTCCCGCCGCGCGCGCGGGCGGCATCGGCGCGCACGGCCTCTCCTGGCCGATCGAGGACGCCTGGGACGAGCTGGCGGCGAAGGGCCCGTCGCGGACCTGGGGCGGGAAGACCTACCCGTCGGTCGCGACGGCGGTCGAGGCGGCGAACCTCGTCCTCCGCCTCGCGCCCGAGACCAACGGCGAGATGGCGTACCGCGCCTTCCAGGCGGAGGAGAAGAAGGTCGGGCTCCCGCTCGCCGACCTCGCCGAGAAGAGCCGCGACGTGCGCATGGACTTCGACGCGCTCGGGCGCCAGCCCCGGCGCATCCTGAACTCGCCGTGCTGGACCGGCATCATCGACGAGGGGCGCACCTACACCGCCTACGCCGTCAACGTGGAGCGGCTCGTGCCGTGGCGGACCCTCACCGGCCGCCAGCACCTCTACCTCGACCACCCCGGCTACCTCGCCCACGGCGAGGCGCTGCCGACCTACAAGCCGCGCTGCGATCCGTCCTTCGTGCAGGACCTCGTCGAGACGCGGAACGACGGGCGCTCGATCCGGCTCAACTACCTCACGCCGCACGGCAAGTGGAACATCCACTCCACGTACGGGGACAACCTGCGGATGCTCACGCTCTCCCGCGGGCTCCACCCGCTCTGGGTGAGCGAGAAGGACGCGGCGCGGCTCGGCCTCGCCGACGACGACTGGGTCGAGGTGGTGAACGACCACGGCGTCGTCGTCACGAAGGCGGTGGTGAGCGCGCGCGTGCCGACCGGGATGGCGATCCAGTACCACGCGCCTGAGCGGACCATCTCCGTACCGCGCGCCCCCTCGCGCGGCGGCAAGCGCGGCGGCAGCCACAACAGCCTCGCGCGGGTGCGGCTGAAGCCGACCCTCATGCTCGGCGGCTACGGCCAGTTCACCTACGGCTTCAACTACTGGGGCCCGACCGGCAACAACCGCGACACCTACGTCCTCGTCCGGAAGCTCGAGGGCGAGCCGCGCTTCTAGGAGGCCCCGCCATGGACGTGCGCGCGCAGCTCGCCTCGGTCTTCCACCTCGACAAGTGCCTCGGCTGCCACACGTGCAGCGTCGTCTGCAAGAACGTGTGGACCGACCGGCCGGGCGCCGAGTACATGTGGTGGAACAACGTCGAGACCCGGCCCGGCACCGGCTTCCCGCGCAACTGGGAGGACCAGGACCGCTGGAAGGGCGGATGGGATGTGGACGCCGGGGCGCTCGGGCTGAAGGCCGGCGGGCGGGCCGGCGCCCTCGGGGCGATCTTCCACAACCCGAACCTGCCCACGCTCGACGACTACTACGAGCCGTGGACGTACCGGTACCGCGACCTCTTCGAGGCGGCGGAGTCGGACGTGCAGCCGACGGCGCGCCCCGTGTCGCTCGTCACCGGGAAGGACATGATCCCGCGCGCCGGCCCGAACTGGGACGACGACCTGTCGGGCTCGAAGGAGTACGCCGCGAAGGACCCGAACCTCGAGGCGCTCACGCCCGAGGAGCGCGGGCAGCTCTTCGGCGTGGAGCGGCTCGCCTTCTTCCACCTCCCCCGCACCTGCAACCACTGCACGAACGCCGCCTGCGTGGCGTCCTGCCCCTCCGGCGCCAT
Organism: uncultured delta proteobacterium; assembly: GCA_963737085.1. Classification (GTDB taxonomy): domain Bacteria; phylum Myxococcota; class Myxococcia; order Myxococcales; family Anaeromyxobacteraceae; genus Anaeromyxobacter. The sequence continues at coordinate 205,580 of CAVTRR010000005.1, read as the reverse complement.
CTACAAGCGCGGCGAGGACGGGCTCGTGCTGTCGAACCCCGAGAAGTGCCGCGGCTGGCGGATGTGCGTCTCCTCCTGCCCGTACAAGAAGGTCTTCTACAACTGGAAGGAGGGGCGGTCGGAGAAGTGCATCGGCTGCTACCCGCGCATCGAGTCGGGGGAGGCGCCGGCCTGCTTCGCCGCGTGCCCGGGGCGCATCCGCTTCCAGGGCGTGCTGCTCTACGACGCCGACCGGATCGCCGAGGTGGCGCGCCGGCCCGAGAAGGAGCTCGTCGCCGCCCAGCGCGAGCTCGTGCTCGACCCTGCCGATCCCGAGGTGCAGGCGGCGGCGCGGCGCTCGGGCCTCGCCCCCGGCGTGATCGAGGCGGCGCGGCGGTCGCCCACCTTCACCTTCGTGAAGCGCTGGGAGATGGCGCTGCCGCTCCACCCCGAGTGGCGGACGCTCCCGAACGTCTTCTACGTGCCGCCGCTCCTGCCCCTCTTCGCCGAGAAGGCGAACGGCACCGCGAAGACGGTGGAGGGGCTCTTCACGAGCGGCGAGCGCGGCCGCCTGCCCCTCGCCTACCTCGCGAACCTCTTCGCCGCCGGCGACGAGGCGCCGGTGGCCGCCGCGCTCCGCAAGCTGGTCGCGCTGCGGCTGTGGCGGCGCGCCGAGACGGTGGGCGACGTGGAGGCCGCGGAGGTCGAGGCGGCCTTCGCCGCCGCGCGCTTCGGGCGGACCGAGGCGGCCGAGCTGCACCGGCTCACCACCTTCGCGACGCTCGAGGAGCGGGTGGTGCTGCCGCCCGCCGGGCGCGGCGAGGCGTTCGACGTCGCCACCGCCCACGCCGTGGGGGCGCTGCCATGACGGTCTCCCAGGACACGCTCTGGCGCCTCTCCGACCTGCTCGCCTATCCGGCGCCGGGGCTCGCCGTGACGGCGGCGGAGTGCGCCGTCGAGCTCGCGGCCGAGCGCCCCGCCGCCGCCGAGCGGCTCGCGCGGTTCGCCGCGTGGGCGCGCGCCGCGGGCGCCGCCGCGCTCGAGGAGGCCTACACCTCGGCCTTCGACCTCGCGCCGGTGGCGAGCCCGTACGTCGGCGATCAGCTCTTCGGCGCGAGCCGGGAGCGCTCCCTCCTCCTCTCCGGGCTGCGGGAGCTCCGGCGCGAGGCGGGGCTCGCCGAGGGCGTCGAGCTGGCGGACCACGTCTCGGAGGTGCTGCGCCTCGCCGCGGCGCCGATCCCGGCGGACGTGCGGGACGACCTGCTCGCCGACGGGCTCGCCCCCGCGTTGAGGAAGATGCTGGCCGCCCTCGAGGAGGCGCGGCACCCCTGGGCCGACGCCGTCGCGGCGGCGGTCGAGACGATCGAGCCGCGCGCCGAGGTCCCGGCGCGCGCGGCGGAGGCCTGCCCATGAACGAGCTCTTCCTCTTCGGCGTCTTCCCCTACGCGGCCTTCGCCGTGGCGGGCGTCGGCATCGCCGCCCGGCGCCGCTACCCCACGACGCTCGGCACCCGCTCCTCGGAGTTCCTCGAGAAGAAGGCGCTCTTCTGGGGCTCGGTGCCGTGGCACTACGCCATCCTGGCCATCCTCTTCGCGCACCTCGTCGCCGCGGTCGCGCCCGGCGCGTGGGGGGCCCTGGTGGCGGACCCGCGCCGCCTCGTGGCGGTCGAGATCGCCGGCATCGCCCTCGGCCTCTGGGCCACCTTCTCGGTGGCGCTCCTCCTCGTCCGGCGCGCGCTGAGCCCGCGCCTGCGCGTCGTCACGACGCGGCTGGACTGGCTCGTGCTCGCCCTCCTCCTCGCGCAGGTCGCGACCGGGACCTGGATCGGCCTCAGCCTGCGCTGGGGATCGGTCTGGTTCCTCCACACCGCGGCCCCCTGGCTCGGCTCGCTCGTGGCGCTCGCCCCCCGCGTCGAGCTCGCCGGCGTGCTCCCCACGCTCGTGAAGTTCCACGCCGTGAGCGCGTTCGTCCTGCTCGCGCTCCTGCCCTTCTCGCGCCTCGTCCACGCCCTGACGGTGCCGCTCGGCTACCTGTGGCGGCCGTTCCAGGTGGTGGTGTGGAACCGCGACCGCACCGCGGCGGAGGCGCCCGCCGCCGGCGGCGAGGGCCGCGTCCTCACCGCGTGGAACCCCGAGGACCGCGCGTTCTGGGAGTCGGCCGGCAGCGCCATCGCGACGCGGAACCTCTGGATCTCGATCCCCTCCCTCTTCCTCTCCTTCGCGGTCTGGATGGTGTGGAGCGTGGTGGTGGTGCGGCTCCCCGCCATCGGCTTCCCGTACAGCACCGATCAGCTCTTCTGGCTCGCCGCGCTCCCCGGCCTGTCCGGCGCGACGCTGCGCATCTTCTACTCCTTCATGGTGCCGATCTTCGGCGGGCGGATGTGGACCGTGATCTCCACCGCCTCGCTCGTGCTCCCCGCGCTCGGCATGGGGTTCGCGGTGCAGGATCCGACCACGTCCTACGGCACCATGCTCGTGCTCGCCCTCCTGTGCGGCCTCGGTGGCGGGAACTTCGCCTCCAGCATGGCCAACATCAGCTTCTTCTTCCCCAAGGCGAGGAAGGGCACGGCGCTCGGCCTCAACGCCGGCCTCGGGAACCTCGGCGTCTCCGGCATGCAGTTCCTCGTGCCGCTGGTCATCACCGCCGGCGTGTTCCGCGGCCTCGGCGGCGGCCCGCAGACGGTGGCGAAGACGGGCGAGCTGCTCTGGCTGCAGAACGCCGGGTTCGTCTGGGTGCCGTTCGTCCTCGCGGCGACGGCCGCCGCCTGGCTCGGCATGAACGACATCGCGAGCGCGAAGGCTTCGTTCCGCGAGCAGGCGGTGGTCTTCCGCCGCAAGCACAACTGGATCATGTGCTGGCTGTACGTCGGCACCTTCGGCTCCTTCATCGGCTACTCGGCCGGGCTGCCGCTCCTCATCAAGACACAGTTCGCCGGCATCGATCCCATCCGCTACGCGTTCCTCGGCCCGCTCGTGGGCGCCCTCGTGCGCCCGGTGGGCGGCTGGCTCTCCGACAAGCTGGGGGGCGCGCGCGTCACCTTCTGGAACTTCGTCGCCATGGCGGCGGCGGCGGGCGGCGTGCTGGCCTTCCTCCCCGAGGGCGGCGCGGGCGGGAGCTTCCCCGGCTTCCTCGCCATGTTCCTCCTCCTCTTCGCGACCTCCGGCGTCGGGAACGGCTCCACGTTCCGCATGATCCCGGTGATCTTCTCGACCCACCACGAGCGGCTCGCGGAGGGGCGCGGCGCCGCCGCGCGCGAGCAGGGCAAGAAGGACGCCGCCAAGGAGGCGGCCGCGGTGCTCGGCTTCAGCTCCGCCATCGCCGCCTACGGCGCCTTCTTCATCCCGCGCGCGTTCGGCGTCTCGATGAAGTCCACCGGCAGCCCGGCGGCGGCGTTCCTCGGCTTCATCGCCGTCTACGTGTCCTGCCTCGCCGTCACCTGGTGGTTCTACTCGCGCCGCAAGGCCGAGATGCCCTGCTGACCCGCGGTCCCGGCGGAGCGTGCCATGGAGCGTTCGGAGACCTGGAAGCGGAACTCGGTCCTCGCCATGAACACCTTCGCCTTCACCGTGATGTTCGCGGTGTGGGTGGTGTTCGCGATCGTCGGGCTCCAGATCCGCCGCGAGCTGTCGCTCGGCGACACCGAGTTCGCGCTGCTGGTGGCGCTCCCGGTGCTGACCGGCTCGGTCCTCCGCCTCCCGGTGGGCATGGCCACCGACTGGTGGGGCGGGCGCCCCCTCTTCACCGCCCTCCTCGCCTTCACCGCCGTGCCGCTCCTCCTCCTCACCGCCGCGGACCGCTACTGGCAGTACCTCGTGCTCGGCCTCTTCATCGGCCTGTCGGGGACGTCCTTCGCGATCGGGATCGCCTACACCTCCGCCTGGTTCCCGCCGCGGCTGCAGGGCACGGCGCTCGGCATCTTCGGCGCCGGCAACACCGGGGCCTCGGTGACGAAGCTCCTCGCGCCGGCGCTCATGACCGTCGTCCCGGCGGGCGGCGTCGCCTTCGTGCCCGGAGGCTGGCGCTTCGTCCCGTTCGTCTACGCCCTCGCCGTGCTGGCCTCGGCCGCCCTCTACTGGGCGTGCACGTACACGGATCACGCGCACCGGAAGAGGACGTCGCTCCGCCGGATGCTGGCGCCGCTGCGCCAGGTCCGCGTGTGGCGCTTCGGCCTCTACTACTTCCTGGTCTTCGGCGGCTACGTCGCCCTCTCGCTCTGGCTGCCCAAGTACTACATGGACGTCTACGGGTTCGACCTCCGGACGGCGGCGCTCCTCACGGCGCTCTTCGTCTTCCCCTCCGGGATCGTCCGGGCCCCGGGCGGCTGGCTCTCCGACCGCTTCGGCGCGCGCACCGTGATGTACGGGGTGCTCGGCACCTGCGTCGTCACCTCCTTCGTGCTCATGTTCCCGGACGTGCAGCTCGCCTTCAACGTGCCGGCGAAGTACGCCGCGGGCGGGAGCACGATGCACCTCTCCCTGCGCATCGGCCCGGCGCTCTTCACCGCCCTCGTGTTCGTGCTGGGGCTCGCGATGGGGATTGGAAAGGCCGCCGTCTACAAGCACATCCCGCACTACTTCCCGGACCGCGTCGGCGCGGTCGGCGGGCTCGTGGGCGTCATCGGCGGGCTGGGCGGGTTCGTCATGCCGATCCTGTTCGGCGCGCTGGCGCAGCGGACCAGGCTCCCCACCACCACCTTCATGTTCCTCTTCGCCCTCTCCCTCGCCTCGCTCGCGTGGATGGTGATCGTCGTCCACCGGATCACGCGCGAGGCGGCGCCGCGCATCGCGGAGGAGCTCGACTCGGGCGAGCGCCTCGCCGTGGCCGGCGCCGAGATGGCCGCGGGCGGAGAGGTGACGTTCGCCGAGCAGGTGCGCCGCCTCGAGGAGTGGCGGCGCGCGGCCGTCGCGGCGGGGAGCGAGTAGCCGCCGCGCTCTACCGCGTGTGCACGGTCACGCTCGCGGAGAGCCCGGCGCGGAGCGCCAGCCCGGGCGGCGCGGCCCAGGCGATCCGCACCGGCACGCGCTCCACCACCTTCACGAAGTTCCCCGAGGCGTTGTCGGGCGGGAGGAGGGCGAAGCGTGCGCCCGTGCCTCCGGAGAGGCTCTCCACCCGTCCCTCGAGCTTCCGGCCGCCGTAGGCGTCCACCTCGACCTCCACCGCCTGGCCGGGCCGGATGGCGCCGGTCTGCGTCTCCTTGAAGTTCGCGACGACGTACGTCGCGCTCGGCACGAGCTGCGCGAGCACCTGCCCCGGCTGCACGATCTGGCCGGTGCGCGCCGCGAGCCGCGAGACGGTCCCGTCCGCGGCCGCGCGGACCACCGTGTAGGAGCGCTGCAGGCGCGCGAGCTCGAGGGCCGCCTCGGCGGACTTCACCCGCGCGCGCGAGAGGTCGACGTTGGCGAGCGCCGCGGCGTACTGGGCGCGGTTCGCGCCGGCGCCCGCGCGCGCGGTCTCGCTCGAGATGCGCGAGGCGTCGAAGCGCTCGGTCGCGATGGCGCCCCCGGCGCGGAGCTCCTCGGCGCGCGCGAGGTCGAGCTTCGCCTTCTCCGCCTCCGCGTCGGTCCGGGACACGGTGGCGCGGGCGGCGCGGACCTGGGCGTCGGCGGCGCCCGCCTGCGCCCGGGCGGTCTCGACCTCGGCCTCTGCCTGGCGGGCGCGCGCCACGTAGTCGGCGTCGTCGAGGCGGAGGAGGACGTCCCCCGCGCGGACGGCCGCGTTCTCGGCGACGACGACCTCGGCCACCGTGCCGGCGACCCGCGGCGCGACCGCGACCACGTCCGCCTCGACGAAGGCGTCGTCGGTGGTCTCGTCGCCGCGGGCGAGGAAGGCCCGCACGCCGGCGGCCGCGAGCGCGACCGCCGCGACGAGGCCGACGCCCGCGAGGACGCGCCGCTTCCCGCCGCGGCGCGCGGCGGCCCGGCCGGGCTCGGCGGGGCGGGGCGCCGCGTCCTCGGGCACGGGGTGGAGCTTGGGATCGGGAGGGGTCATGGTCACATCTCCAGCTCGACGTGGGGCGCCGCGGACGGGCGGCGGCGCTTCACCTTCAGGAAGTAGAGGAGCGGCAGGACGGCGAGCAGCAGGACGCCGCTGAGGAGCAGCACGCGCTCGAAGGCGATCGCCATCGCCTGCCGGGTCACGATCCCGTTCAGCGCGCGGAGCGCCGCCTCCTGGGCCGAGACGGGATCGAGCCCGCCCTGCGCGAACCCGCCCGCGAGCGCGGCGAGGCGGGCCTGCACCTCGGGCCGGTCGAGGGCGACGTGGGCGGCGACGGCCGCCTTGGCCTGCACGCCGTAGCGCGACAGGAGCGTCGCGAAGACCGCGAGGCCCATCGAGGCGCCCACCTGGCGCAGCAGCGAGTTGAGGCCGGTCGCGTCGGCGAGCTTCTGGCGCGGGATGTTCGCGAGCGCCGCGGTGGTGAGCGGCACGAAGAGGAAGCTGAAGCCGATGCCCTGGACCATGATCGGCAGCACGATCCCCCGCGAGGTGGTCTCGAGCGTGACGTGCGAGACGAGCCACGCCCCCATGGACACGAAGGCGATCCCCACGGCGATGAGGGCGCGCGCCGAGACGCGCCCGTAGAGCCGCCCGACGAAGGGCGTCACCGCCATCATCACGAGCGTCCGCGGCATGAGCGCGAGGCCGGACTGCATCGCGGTGAAGCCGAGCAGCTCCTGCATGAAGACCGGCAGGAGGAACATGGAGGAGAGCAGGATCGCGAACATCACCGCGCCGATGGCGGTGCCGGAGGCGAAGAGCGGGTCCTTGAACAGGCGGACGTTCACCGCCGGGACCGGCGCCACGAGCTCGCGCCAGACGAAGAGCGCGAGGGCGACCCCGGTCACGGCCGCGCAGCCCACGATGAGGCTCGACTCGAACCAGTCCTTCTGCTGCCCCTCCTCGAGGAGGAACTGCAGCGCGGCGAGCCCCACGGCGAGGAGCGCGATCCCGATCCAGTCCAGGTTGCGGCGCTGCGCCGCCGCCCCCGCCGCGTTCGCGGCGCGGACGTCCTCGGGCTCGTGGACGAACCGCCAGACCATGAAGAGGCCCAGGGCGCCCACCGGCAGGTTGATGAAGAAGATCCAGGACCAGTGGAAGTTGTCGACGATGTACCCGCCCAGCGTCGGGCCGACCGCGGGGCCGATCATCACCGCCATGCCGAAGAGGGCCATGGCGAGCCCCTGCTCCTCGGGCGGGAAGGTCTGCCTCAGGATCGCCTGCTCCGTGGGCTGCAGCGCGCCCGCGCCGACCCCCTGCAGCACGCGGAAGAGCACGAGCTGGGTGAGCGTCGCGGCGACGCCGCAGAGCGCCGACGCGACGACGAACAGGAGGAGGCTCGCCATGTACACGCGCTTCTGGCCGAAGAGGCGGCCCAGGAAGGCGGTGAGCGGCATCACGATCACCGTGGCGATCGCGAAGCCGGTGGTGATCCAGGTGATCTCCTGGAGCGTCGCGCCGACCGCGCCGCGCATGTGCGGGAGGGCGACGTTCACGATCGACGCGTCGATCGCCCCCATGAGCGTGCCGAAGGTCACCGAGACCGTGACGAGCCACTTGTTCGTGGCCGGCCGCGCGGCGGGGAGCGCGCCGGGGTGGGTGGCCGAGAGCGTCGTCACCGCGCGGCCCCGCGCAGGAAGAGGTCGAGGAGCGCGTCGGTGGCGTCCGCGGACGCGCCGCGCTCGAGCGCCCGGACGAGCACCGCGCGCGCCATGCCGACGAGCGCGAGGCCGAACACCTTCGCGTCGTCGGGGCGCAGCTCGCCGGCCGCGACCCCCTCCGCCACGATCCGGTCGGCGCGCGCCGCGAGGTCGGCGAGGAGCGTCTTGGGAGGGCGCGGCCGCGCGGGCCCCTCGCCCGCCTGCACCAGCACCGAGAGGAGGCCCCCGTGGGCGGCCGCGTGCTCGAGCACCCCGCGCAGGAAGGCGCGGAGCCGCGCCTCGACGCCGGCGTCGCCCGCGGCCGCGACGGCCCGGTCCACCCGCTCGAGGAGCGCCTCCCGGCGCGAGCGGACGAGCGACCGGAGCAGCGCCTCCCGGTCCTCGAAGTGGTTGTAGAGCGTCCCGACGGCCACCCCGGCGCGCGCGGCGATCCGCTCCATGCGCGCCTTGAGCCCCTCCTCGGCGAACACCTCCTCGGCGGCCGCGAGGATGGCGCGGGCCGCCTCGTCGCGGAGGCGCTCGCGCAGGCGGATCGGCGGGGGTGAACTCTTGCTCATTTCCGTGAACCGGGATTCAGAAGAGAGCAGGAGGTAATCGCTTCGCGGAGACGCGTCAAGTCGGCGCTGCACGCGCTCCCGCTCCGGCCTCGTGGCGGCCCCCCACGCCCCGAAAGCGAGCGGGCCTCGCGCGCGGATGCGCGCGGGGCCCGGAGCGGTACGGTGACGGTGGACCGCCGATCGTGCGGGGGCCTGGCTACTGCTCCTGTGGCGGCGTGAACGGCGGCGGCGGGACGTAGCAGCACGCGCACGCCGTATCGTCCAGCGCGTCGCACACCCACAGGTCGCCCTGGCCCCAGACGTGGATGTAGATGTAGTCGGCGTTGCCGCCGGCCTGGCCGTTGTTGGCGGCCATCGGCTTGAAGCCGATCTCCTTGCCGTTCGCCTCCGTGTACTTGATGGCGGTCCCGCTATCCACGGTCGTGATCAGGTCGCCGGTGCCGTTTCCTTCCTCGAGGCCACCGAAGCCGGGGCACCCGTCCCACAGCTCCACGTCGTGCCCATCGGAGGTCTGGACCAGGAAGAAGCCGTCCGGGTTCTGCGGCGTGGACTCGTTCGTGGTGCCGGGCGCGGTCGACCACCCGCCGGGCACGCCGGTGAACTTCGACGGCTCCTCGGCCGGGTTCCACGTCTCCGGACACGTCGGCGGCAGGTGTGCCGCCGCCAGGCCCGGCAGGCCCAGAAGCACCGCCAGCGCCGCCACGAACACTCCCGCCCTGACCCCCTGAAGCGCGCTCATGCTCTACCCCCTCCGTGAGTACTGCGCCCCGGCCGGCCGCCATGACCGATCCGGCTCGGAACACGGTAGGTGTGGGTGCGCGCCGGGGCAGCCGCCCTCGAGCATCTCAGGGAGGCCGCGGCGCGGTCAGGCGGGGCCACCACGATGAGTGAATACCCGCCGGAGCACGATCAGGACGGATCGTGCTCCGACCCGGAAGCCGGCGCGGCGTGGCGCGCAGCGAGCGCGGCGCGCAGGAGCTTGCCCGCCGGGTTCCTGGGCAGCGCCTCGACCCAGTTGAACGCCACCGGGACCTGGTACGGCGGCATCCGCTCGTGGCAGTGGCGCCGCAGCTCGGCGTCGCTCGGAGGCGCGCTGCCCGGCCGCGGCACGACGAACGCCGCGGCGACCTCGCCCATGAGGTCGTGCTTCACGCCGACGACCGCCGCCTCCGCGACGGCCGGGTGGCGCGCGACGACCTGCTCGATCTCCACGGGGCTCACCCGGTGCCCGCCGATCTTCAGGATCTCCTTGGCGCGCCCCCGGTGGAACAGGAACCCGTCCGCGTCGCGCAGGGCGAGGTCGCCGGTCCAGAGCCACCCGTCGTGGAGGATGGCGGCGGTCTCCTCGGGGTCGTCGAGGTAGCCCCGCGTCACGTTCGCGCCCCGGGCCACCAGGTGGCCCACGTCGCCCGCGGGCAGCTCGCGCCCCGCCTCGTCCACGACCCGCAGCTCCACCCCGGGGATGGGGATCCCGAAGGAGCCGCGCTTCTCCTCCGCGCGCTCGGGCGGGAGGTACGCGAGGCGCGCCGTCGCCTCCGTCTGCCCGTACATGACGAAGAGCTGCGCCGGCCGGAACGCGCGCCGGACCCAGTCGATCGTCTCGGCGGCCATGGCGCCCCCGGCCTGGGTGAGGTAGCGCAGCCGCGGGAAGGACAGGGTCGAGACGTCCACCTGCCTGCGGAGGATCTCGAACGTGAGCGGGACGCCCGCGAAGCCGGTGCACCCCTCCGCGCCCAGCGCCTCGAGCACCACGCGCGGGAACGCGAAGCGGCCGTCGAGGAAGACCGAGCCCCCGGCGAGCAGGTGCGTCTGCAGGACGCTGCGGCCGTAGCAGTAGTAGAGCGGCAGGACGAGGAGGGCGCGGTCGCTCGCGTCGAGGCGCAGGTACTCCGCGATGGCGCGGGAGTTGGCGTCCACGTTGCGGAAGCTCTGGACGACGCCCCGCGGGACGCCGGTGCTGCCCGACGTGTAGAGGACGAGCGCGGGCCGCTCGGGGTCGTCGCCGGCCGGCCGCGGCGCGCTCCACGGCAGCGAGGGGTCCACCCGGCCGTCCTCGCCGAGGAGCGACGCGGGCGCGCCGCGCAGCGGCGGCGGGAGCGGCGCGGACGCGCCGCCCTGCACGACCCACAGCCGTGCGAGCGCCCGCTCGGCGTGGACCTGCGCCCAGGTCCGCGCGTCGCGCCCCCACACGAGCGCGTGGCGCGCGCCGGTCCGCAGGACGATCCCGGAGAGGACCTCCGCGTTCCACTCGCGGTTCACCTCCACGGACGTGGCGCCCGCCGCGTGGATCGCGAGGCCCGCGACGACCGCCGCCGGGACGTTCGGGAGCGAGAGGAGGACCCGGTCGCCCGGGGCGACGCCGGCCGCGGCGAGCCGTCCCGCGAGGGCGCGAACCCGCTCGGCCAGCTCGCCGTAGGAGAGGCGCGTCTCCGGGGTCGCGATCGCCGGGGCGTCCGGCCGGCGGTCGGCGTGGAAGAAGACCCACTCGTGGAGGAAGGGGGACTCGGGCCGGGCGACCGGCGCTGGGACGAGGCGTCGCACCGCTGCAATGTGGTGCCCGCGCCGCGCGGAGCAAGCGGCCCCCATAGATCCGAGTGCCGCGCGCGGCGGGCGGGCCTTAACGTCGGGTGCGATGTTCTCTCGAAACGTGCTGGGGATCGACGCTCCGCGCCTCGCGCGGGAGATCGAGGCGACCCTCCGGGAGCAGGCCCTCGGGGTGCTGCGCCGCCGCGGGGCGGTGGTGGGGGTCTCGGGCGGGATCGACAGCTCCGTGGTCGCGGCGCTCTGCGCGCGCGCGCTCGGGCGGGACCGCGTGCTCGCGCTCGCGATGCCGGAGCGCGACTCCTCCGGGGACGCGCTCCGCCTGGCCCGGCTGCTCGCGGACCAGCTCGGCGTCCGGCTCCTGGTCGAGGACGTCGGGCCCGCGCTGGCGGGGCTGGGCTGCTACGCGCGGCAGCTCGAGGCCATCCGCGCCGTCTTCCCCGAGTACGGCGAGGGCTGGCGCTGCAAGCTCTCGCTGCCGCCGCTCGTCGAGCGCGACCGCCTCAACATCACCCGGCTGACCGTCGCGGACCCGCAGGGGAACGAGCGGAGCGCGCGGATGCCGCCCGCCGCGTACCTCCAGCTCGTGGCCGCCACGAACTTCAAGCAGCGCGTCCGGAAGATGGTGGAGTACTACCACGCGGATCGCCTGGGCTACGCCGTGGCCGGCACGCCGAACCGCCTGGAGTACGACCAGGGCTTCTTCGTGAAGCAGGGCGACGGCGCGGCGGACCTGAAGCCCATCGCGCACCTCTACAAGACCCAGGTGTACGCGCTCGCCGAGCACCTCGGCGTCCCGCCGGAGATCCGCAGCCGGCCGCCCACCACGGACACCTTCTCGCTCGCGCAGACGCAGGAGGAGTTCTACTTCGCCCTGCCCTACCGCGACATGGACCTGTGCCTGTGGGCCCACGACCACGCCACGCCCGCGGAGGAGGTGGGCGCCGTCATCGGCCTCAGCGCGGCGCAGGTCGAGCGCGTCTACCGCGACATCGAGGCGAAGCGCCGGGCGAGCCGGTACCTGCACCAGGCGCCGCTGCTCGCGGGCGAGCAGCCCGGGGCCTAGCCGATGTGCGGCGTCGCCGGCTCGGTCGCGCTGCGCGACGACGTCCCGCCGCCCGCCCTCGCGGACGCCGCCGCGATGGTGGGGGCGCTGCGGCACCGCGGCCCGGACGAGTTCGGCCTCTACCGCGACCGCCGCGCCGCGCTGGGGCACGCCCGCCTCTCGATCATCGATCTCGCCACCGGCCAGCAGCCGCTCTGCAACGAGGACGGCTCGCTCTGGATCGTCTTCAACGGCGAGATCTTCAACTACGTCGAGCTGCGCGAGGAGCTCCGGGCGCTCGGCCACCGCCTCCGGACCCGCAGCGACACCGAGGTGATCGTCCACGCCTGGGAGGCCTGGGGCGAGCGCGCGTTCGAGCGGTTCAACGGCCAGTTCGCGATCGCGCTCTGGGACGCCCGCCGCGAGACGCTCGTCCTCGCGCGCGACCGGCTGGGCGTCCGGCCGCTCTACCTCTGCGAGCACGGCGGGCGCCTCTGGTTCGCGAGCGAGGTGAAGGCGATCTTCGCCGGCGACCCCTCCATCCCCCGCGCGCTGGATCCGGTGGGGCTCGCCGAGACCTTCACCTTCTGGACGGTGGTGCCGCCGCAGTCCGTGTTCCGCGGCGTCACCGAGCTCGAGCCCGGCCACCTGCGCAAGGTGTCGGCGCGCGGCAGCGAGGACCGCGCCTTCTGGACGCCGCGCTACCCGGCCGCCGGCCAGCCCTCGACCGGCACGATCGAGGAGGCGTCGGAGCGCGTCCGGGCCGCGCTCGAGGAGGCGGTCCGCCTGCGCATGCTGCGCGCGGACGTGCCGGTGGGCAGCTACCTCTCCGGCGGCCTCGACAGCTCGCTCGTGGCGGCGCTGGGACGGCGCGTGAAGGGCGAGAGCTTCTGCACGTTCTCGGTCCGCTTCGAGGACGCGGAGTACGACGAGACCGCCTTCCAGCGCGCCGTCGTGGCGCGCATCGCGAGCGACCACCGCGAGATCGTCGTGCGCCGCGCGGACATCGCCGCCGCCTTCCCCGACGTGGTCGCGCACGCGGAGCGCCCGCTCCTCCGCACCGCGGCGGCGCCGCTCTTCCTCCTGTCGCGGCTCGTGCGCGACGCCGGGATCAAGGTCGTCCTCACCGGCGAGGGGGCCGACGAGATGTTCGCCGGGTACGACCTCTTCCGCGAGGGCCGGGTCCGGCGCTTCTGGGGGCGGCAGCCCGCCTCGACCTTGCGCCCGCGGCTGCTGGAGCGCCTCTACCCGTACCTCGCCCGGTCGCCCGTGGCGCAGCGCTCGATGGCGCGCGCGTTCTTCGGGCGCGAGCTCGAGGCGTGGGCGGCCCCCGGCTTCGCGCACCTGCCCCGCTGGCGCTCCGCGGCCGCGCTGCAGCGGTTCTTCCGGGCCGAGCTGCGCGACGAGCTCGGGCGCACGGACGTGGTCGGGCGGCTCCTCGCCTCGCTGCCCGGCGACTTCGGCGGCTGGGACCCCCTCGCGCAGGACCAGTACCTCGAGGCGCGCACGCTCCTCTCCGGGTACCTGCTCTCCTCCCAGGGCGACCGGATGCTGATGGCCCACTCGGTCGAGGGCCGCTTTCCGTTCCTCGATCCCGACGTCGTCGAGCTCGCGAACGCGCTGCCGGCCTCGTTCAAGCTCCGCGGCCTCGACGAGAAGCACGTGCTCAAGCGGGCCGCGCGCGGCCTCGTGCCCGACGAGATCCTGCGCCGGCCGAAGCAGCCCTACCGCGCCCCCGACGCGCTCTCCTTCGTGGGGCGGGGGTCCCCGGACTGGGTGGCCGACCTCGTCGGCGAGCGCGCGCTGGAGGACGCGGGCGTCTTCGATCCGTTCGCGGTCGGCCGGCTGTGGCGGAAGTGCCGGGAGGCCGCCTCCGGCGAGCCGCTCTCGAACGCCGACAACATGGCGCTCGTCGGCGTGCTCTCCACGGCGCTCCTGCACGAGCAGCTCGTCCGGCGCCCGCCTTCGCGGGTCGAGCCGGTGGAGTTCAGCACGTTCGTCGATAGGTTGCCGGGGCAGGACGCAGGCGCGGCCGCGGAGGCCGCGGAGGGGGCAGCATGAACATCCAGCAGCGCGTGGGCCTGTTCGTCGTCGAGAACTTCTACGTGAGCGATCCGGCGGAGCTCACCGACGACACCCCGCTCGTCCCGAGCGGGATCGTGGACTCGACCGGGATGCTCGAGATCATCGCGTTCCTGGAGGCCGAGTTCGGGATCCGCGTCGGGGACGAGGAGACGGTCCCCGAGAACCTCGAGTCCATCCGGCGGATCGCCGCGTTCGTGGACCGGAAGCTCCGCGACCGGGAGGCGGCGCAGGTGCTGCCGGCGGGCTGAGCCGAGACTGCCGGCGCGTCCCCTGGAGGTCCTGATGATCGCCACCTCGCTCGACAGGGTGCGGTTCGTCACCTCGAACCTGGGGGTCCGGACCCCTGCCCTGTACGCGTTGAAGCGGATCGCCTGGGTCGACCACTTCTTCCACCTGACGGCGCCGCTCGCCCGCGTCCGCTTCCCGCGGCTGCGGACGGACCTCCGCTTCGCGCAGGCGACGGCGGACGACTTCGCCGAGATCGAGCGGGGCCTCCCCGCGCTCGACGCGGAGTCGCGCAGGGAGCTCGTGACCCGCGTCCTCTTCTTCAGGCGGGGCTTCTCGGGGTGCTACCTCGGGCGGACCGAGCGCGGCGACCTCGTGGCGATGCAGTGGCTCGTCCGGCCCCGGGAGAACCCGCTCCTCGAGCGGCACTTCCGGCACGTCTTCTACCCGCTCCGCGAGCGGGAGGTCCTGACCGAGAACGTGTTCATCTACCCTCGCTTCCGAGGGCTCGGGACCTTCCCGACGCTGAAGCACCACGTGCTCTCGATGGCGAGGGACGAGGGCTTCCGCACGTGCCACACCTACGTCCGGAAGGACAACATCGTCTCGCTGAACGGGCTGCTCGCGCTCGGGTTCCAGGTGCAGCGCCTCCTCACGGCGTACAGCGTGCTGGGGCGGTCCTGGCGGAACCTGTAGCAGCGTAGACCCGCCAGACCCGCGCGGAGGGTCGAGCCGGGACGGCTCCCCTCCACGACCGCCCTCCGGGCGCCCCATCCGCTGACCGTTCCTTTCGGCCTCGCCCGGCCGGGCGTCGCCCGCGCGCCCGACGCCTCCGAGGCCGGCCCGACCGCCGCCTGCGCGTCGGATCCAGCCCCGCACGCGCGCAACCCCTCGAAATTACGCGATTACGGTGGCCTGGATGGGTTTAGACCCGAACAGGGAATAACCCGCCCCGCGTCCTCCGTTTGTGGGACAGAGCGGCCGCCATCTCGTCCGGTCTGAGAGCGTGCCCTCCAACGTCCGAGCAGCGTGCTCCCGGGATGCCCGGGGGTGGTCTGGCGGGCGAGCGACCTCGTGCCTCACGAGCCCTCCCACGAAAGGCTACGGATGACGATACTGCGCCGCGTCTCAGCCATGCTTGGTCTCGCAGCCCTCCTCACGACGCTGTCCGCGTGTGGCGGCCCCGCAGGGGACGCCGCCGAGCTGCTCACGGCCGTCACGCCCGCCTCTCCCGAGGTGGAGCCCGGCGGCACGATCGACTTCGTCGCGCAGGTCGCCGGGACGGTGGACACGGACGTCGAGTGGACCGTCCTCGAGCCGGGGGGCGGCACCATCGACCCGAGCGGCGCCTACACGGCGCCCGACGGCGAGGGGGCCTACACGATCCTCGCGTCGTTCCGCTCCCTCGCGACCACGCAGTCCACCGCGGTGCGCGTCAAGCGGAACGTCCGCGTGGACGTGAGCCCGAGCGCCGCGACGATCGCGCCGGGCCAGTCGCTCGCGCTCGCGGCGAGCGTGACGGGCGACCAGAAGGTGGTCTCCTGGAGCGTCGCCGAGGGCGACGCGGGCGGCGCCGTCACCCCGGCGGGCGTGTACACCGCGCCGCAGACCGCCGGGACCTACCACGTCGTCGCGACGAGCGCGGCGGATCCCGCGAGGTCGGACCAGGCCGCCGTCACGGTGACCGCGCCGCCCGCCGCGCCGCCGCCCGCCCCGACCGTCGCCGTCGCGGTCACGCCGCAGACGGCGTCGATCGAGACCGGCACCAGCCTCCAGCTCGCCGCGTCGGTGACGGGCTCGGCGAACGTCGCCGTGACGTGGTCCGTCGCCTCCGGCGGCGGCAGCGTCAGCGCCGCCGGGCTCTACACCGCCCCCGCGACGGCCGGCACGTACCGGGTCACCGCCACGAGCAGCGCGGACCCGACGAAGCAGGCGGCCGCCGCGATGACCGTGACCGCCCCGGTCCTCCCGCCGCCCACGACGACGACGCCCGTCGATCCGAGCCTCCGGACGGTGGCGCAGTGGGAGAGCCTGTTCCTGGGGAGCTGGGAGAACGAGCACCTGAACACGTACCTCCCGCTCAGCACGTCCGGGAACAGCTGGCGGTACTACAACCTCGCCTACGGCATCGACGGCCTCACCGCGATGTTCGAGGCGACGGGGAACACGAAGTACCTCGACCGGGCGCTCCTCTACGTGCGCAACGTGATGGCCAGCGCGGTGCCCTCGTCCTCGCTCGCCGCGAGCCAGTACAAGGACGGGTACCTGGGCTGGGGCGCGTGGGACCACCCGACCGATCCGAGCATCGCCGGGGGCGAGTACCCGCTCTACGAGAGCTACTGCTTCCGGTACGTGACGAAGCTGCTCAGGGCGATGCGCGGCAACGCCGCCGTCTACGCCGACCCCGCGTACCGCAAGACCTACGACGACGTGCTGGCGTTCACGAAGGTCAACGTCTTCGACAAGTGGTCGAAGCGCGGCGCCAACGAGAACATCTACCGCTCCAGGACCCACATGGCGGCGCACTGGGCGTTCATCGCGGCGGACCTGTGGACCCTCACGGCCGACACCGTCGAGCGGGCGAAGTACCGGACCGTGCTCGACAACATCAACCTGCACCTGCCCAACTACGCGTCGTCGCTGCGGCAGCAGATGAAGCCCGCGAGCGGCGATACGGCGGCGTACTTCTGGAGCGACGTCTGGGGCTCCCTCGCCGCGCCGGGGCAGGACGTGAGCCACGGGAACAACCTCGTCGCCTACCTCGTCGAGGCGAACGCCCTCGGGATCGAGTGGACGGCGACGGACATGCGGGCGATCACGCGGACGCTCCTGAACAAGGTCTGGATCCCCACCTCGACCGGCTACCGCTACGCCCAGTACGTGGACGGGAGCGGCACCGGCAACGGCTGGTTCAACGACGGGTTCTGCAAGCTCGGCCGCTACGACGCCACCGTCCAGAAGCGCCTCGAGACCCACGCGGTGGGCAGGGGGATGCAGCTCTACGGGAACGGGGCGCTCAACGCCCGGATCCTGAACGGCCGGTAGCGCGGTCCACGGCGCCCGACTTCACGCCACGCCTGGCCTCCCGCGCGCCGCCGCGGGGGGCCAGGTGCCTTTCCGGGGACCGGCTGCGCCCGGGAGGGCCGCGGGATCGCTGCCCGTTCGGAGTTCGCGACAGCGCCGGGCGTGTCCCTACATTCAGCCCGCGGGCCCGTTCGAGGGGCCGGCGGGGGCCCCCACGGCTCACCGCACCACCGGGGTGGGCCATGAACGTCCTCTACGTCGTCCAGCACTTCTTCCCGCGCGACGCCGTCCGGGGCAGCATCCGGCCCTTCGCGGTCGCGCAGCGGCTCACCGACTCCGGCCACCGCGTGACGCTGCTGTGCGGCACCCACACCGACACGCCGCGGTCGGACGACGACGCGCGGGAGGCCGGGATCGAGGTCATCCGGTCGCCGGTCGTCTACCAGAGCGGCTCGTACGCGCGGCGCATGGCCGTGTTCGCGCGGTACATGCGCTGGGCGATCCGCACCGCCCGGCGGCTCCCGCGGCCCGACGTCGTGTTCGCCAGCTCCACCCCGCTCACGGTCGGCGAGGTGGGGCGCGTCGCCGCCGCCCATCACCGCGTCCCGTTCGTGTTCGAGGTGCGCGATCTGTGGCCCGAGATCCCGATCGTGTTCGGCGCCCTGCCGACGCCCCTGCTGCGCTGGGGGGCGCGGCTCATGGCGAGGCGCATCTACGGCGCGGCGGCGGAGGTGGTCGCGCTCTCGCCCGACATGGCGCGCGTCATCCGCGACGACTGGGGCGTGGACGCCTCGCGCCTCACCGTGATCCCGAACTTCGCCGACACCGACGCGTTCGCGACCCCCGCCGTCGAGGCGCAGCGCGAGGCGTTCCGCGAGCGCATGGGCTGGACCGGGAAGCTCGTCGCGGTCCACGCCGGGGCGATGGGCCGCGTCAACGGGCTCGACTACGTCCTCGACGCGGGGAAGGCGCTCGACGCCGCGGGCGCGCGCGACGTGCGGATCGTGCTGCTCGGCGACGGCATCGAGGCGCGCCGGCTGGAGGCCCGGGCCCGCGCGGAGGGCATCCGCTCGGTCTCGCTGCACCCGCCGGTGCCCAAGCGCGACATCCCGCTGTGGCTCGCCGCCGCCGACGTCGGCCTCGTGACGGTCGCGCCGCTGCCGCTCCTCGAGACCAACTCGGCCAACAAGTTCTTCGACGTGCTCGCCGCCGGCCGCCCCGTGCTCCTGAACTACGGCGGCTGGATGGCCGGGGTGCTCCGGGAGACGGGCGCGGGCCTGTCCGCCGACCCCCGCTCGCCGGCCTCGTTCGCCGGCGCGCTGCGGGCGCTCGAGCGGGATCCGGCGGGGCGGCAGGCGATGGGGCGCGCGGCCCGCGCGCTCGCCGAGTCCCGCTACGCCCGCGACGCGCTCACGCGCGAGCTGGAGGGCGTCCTCGTGCGCGCGGTCGGGCGGCAGGCCCGCATGCCCGCGCCGGCGCCCCCGCTCGCCGGCGGCCCGCGCCCGGCCACCCCCGCCTGAAGGTGACGGCTCAGACCGGACGGTCGCCCGCGAGCGCGGCGTCCCCCGGGGCCGGCTCGGCGCCCGCGTCCCCGGGCTCGACGCCCGGCGCCTCGCCCGGGGAGGGGTTCCGGGCGCCCGGGCGGAGGTTGGCCGCGACGAGGAAGGCGAACACGCCCCTGCTGTCGTAGAGGTCGCCGCTGAACTGGCTCGCCACCAGCACGAGGACGAACGCGGCGAGCGCGGCGCCCTCCGGGGCGCGGCCGCCGCGGAGCGCGGACGCCGTCCCGGCCGCGAGCGCGAGCGCGAGCAGCCCGAGGCCGACGAGCCCCGCCTCGCAGAACGCCTCGAGGAACAGGTTGTGCGGGTACACGCCGAGCGCGCGCGCCGGAAAGGCCGCGAGCCCGTCGCCGAAGAGCGGCTCCCTCATCGCCAGCTCGTACGCCGAGCGGTAGAGCTCGGTCCGCCCCGCCGTGTACTGCTCCTCGAGCAGGAGCTGCGCCACGCGCTGCTCGTAGGTCTCGACCGCCGCCCGGCCGATCTGCGTGTAGCTGGCGGCGAGCCCGAAGACCGCGGCGGCGAGGAGCGCCCCCGCGAGCAGCCGGCCGGCCCGCCGCACCTCCAGGGCGACGAACACCCCGACGGCCGCGACCAGCGCCACCAGGCCTCCGCGCGAGCCGCTGAGCAGGACGAGCACGAGCGCGACGGACACGATGGGCATGAACGCCCACGAGCGGCCGCGCCGCGTCCAGAAGAACAGCGCGGCCACGGCGAGGTACCCCATGATCCGCGCGAACGTGTTGGGCCCCCCGCCGAGGACCGCGAGCCGCTCGCCGGTCGCGCCGAGCGCGACCACCCTCGCCACCGCGACGGCCGCGAGCGCCCCCGCCGTCACGAGGATCGCCGCCCACATCGACCGGAGCACGTGCTCCGACTCGCGGCTCGCGAGCGCCCGCGCGAAGCCGAGGGTGGCGAGCGCCACGAGCGCCACCTCGTAGGCCTTGGCCCCCGCGAGCGCCGCGTCGGGCGCCCACGTCGCGGACGCGAGCAGGTAGTAGAACAGCGCGGCGAGCAGCAGCACCGCGACCCCGCCCCGCCTGCCGGGCGAGGTGAGCCGCGGGGCGCTCGTGAGCAGCGACGCCGCGACGAGCAGCAGCACGACCCAGAACCGGAGCTCGTCGTGGAAGCGCGGGGCCGCCGCCTCCTCGCTCAGCCGGGACAGGGTCCACCGCCCGGTCAGCAAATACAGGGCGGCGAGCGCGCCGCAGGCGCCGCCGGCGAGCCTGGAGACGGTCATGTCGCGCTCCGGAAGCCGCGCAGGGCGGCGCGGATCGCCCACCCGTTCCCCGCGGCCTGGGCGACGGCGCCGAGGCACATCGCGATCGCCGCGCCCATGTTCCCGTGGCGCGGCACGAGGAGCGCGCAGGCGGCCGCCGTCACGACCGCGGCCGCGGCCAGCACGAAGGGCTGGACCCGCAGCGCGCGCAGCGAGGTCATCGCGTACTGCAGCAGGACGGCCGCGTACCCGAGCATCGCCCCCAGGATCAGGACGAGCAGCACGCCGGCCTGGGTCGCGTACTCCGGGCGGTACAGGACGGCCAGGAGGGCCTCGCCGGAGGCCGCGACGATCGCCATGGCCGCGGCGCCCACGCCGGCCACGAGGAGGACCATGCGGAGGAGGAGGTGGCGGAACCGCGCCTGCTCGCCGCGGGCGTGGTACTCCGCGAGCCGCGGGCTGGCGGACTCGCCGAGCGCGGTCATGAACCGCGCCCCGATGATGATGAGGTAGCCGGCGGCCGCGAAGAAGCCGAGCTCGCGGGCCCCGAGGAGCCGCTCGACGAACAGGCGCGGGATGTTGGTGAGCAGCGAGCCGAGCAGCGCGGCCAGCCCGAGGGGGAGCGCGAGCCGCCCGAGCGAGATCAGCACGGGCCGCCGCCACCGCGGGCGCAGGCGCGGGCGCCCCACGGCGCGCGCGAGCTCCCCGGCGCGGCGGACGTCGTAGAGCAGGAGGACGGCGATCCACGCGAGGGCCACGCCCGCGACGGCCCAGGGCAGCGTCCCCCCGAGGCGGAGCCCCACCGCCAGCGCGAGGACCGACGCGACGCCCTTGATCATGTGCGAGCGGGCGATGAGGCTCATGCGCTCGTGCCGCTGCATGAACCCGAAGTAGACGTCGCTCAGCGACTCCGCGCCCTTCGCGACCGCGACGATCACGATCGCGAGCCCCGTCTCCCCGGGGTACACGAGGACGGCCAGCGCGACGATCGACGCGAAGGCGAGCGACAGCGAGACCAGGCGCAGGGCGAGGTAGTCGCCGAACCCGTACGCCTGGCGGGCGTCGGTCGCCTGCATGCCGCGCAGGTTGAGGTTCGCGGCCATCATCACGGGCGCCGTGACGGCGAAGGAGAGCGCGAACCGCCCGACGAGCTCCGGGGTGCCGATCTTCGCGATGACGATCAGCATCGCCCACTGGCAGCCCCCGTACACGGCGTTGCCGGCGAACGCCCACGCCACGTTCCGGCGGAGGCTGATGCGCGGGCGGGGCGCCGCCTCCGGGTGCTCGGCGAGGCCCTGCGGGACGCCGGCCACGGCGGGCGCGGCCGCTCCCGGCGGGTCCGGGCAGTCGACCGATCCGATCCCGGCGCTCACGGGCCCGACCCGCGCGTCGGGCGTGCGCCGGCCGCGCCGCCGCCGCGCGCCGCGGCGCTCGCCGCATCCGGGGTACACCCGTCGTGCCGGTTCGGTGGCCACATAGGTGGGTCTCGCGGCGGCGAACGGCACGGCCGGGGCGAGAGGCGCACCGGGAGGATCGGGGCGCGCGCGCCGAACCGCAACGAGCGCGGATGGGGCATCGCCCGCGCCGCCGCCGGACGTCCCGGGCGGCCTCCGGGATCCCGCGCTGCCGCCCCGTCCCGGTGGCCCACCTTGGCCCTGTCCGGTCGCGGGGGCAGGCCCTACCGTCGTTGGTGCCGCCGCGGAGCGGGCGCGCCGCGCGGGACCCGGCGCCGACGCGGCGGGGGGGCTCGCCGGCGGGCGGACGGGCATCGGACGGGGGACGGCCTTGGGGGCGAGCAGATCCTTCGCGCTGAAGCTGAAGCGGATCTTCGACGTGTGCGGCGCGGGGGCGGGGCTCGTGCTCGTCTCCCCCCTGCTCGCCGCGACCGGGATCGCGCT
This sequence comes from uncultured delta proteobacterium, assembly GCA_963737085.1. Taxonomy (GTDB): domain Bacteria; phylum Myxococcota; class Myxococcia; order Myxococcales; family Anaeromyxobacteraceae; genus Anaeromyxobacter. The sequence continues at coordinate 183,796 of CAVTRR010000005.1, read as the reverse complement.
CCTCGTCACCCAGGGCTGGCCGGTCCTCTTCCGGCAGACGCGCCCGGGGCGCGCCGGGGCCCCGTTCACGATCTACAAGTTCCGCACGATGCGGCCGCCGCGCGCGGGCGAGGTCTGGTACCAGACCGATCGGCAGCGCGTGACGCGCCTCGGGCGCTTCCTGCGCGCGACGAGCCTCGACGAGCTCCCCGAGCTCTGGAACGTGCTGCGCGGGGACATGAGCCTCGTCGGGCCGAGGCCGCTGCTGGTCGAGTACCTCGACCAGTACACGCCGGACGAGCGGCGGCGCCACGACGTCCTCCCCGGGATCACCGGGTGGGCCGCGGTCAACGGCCGCCACGCGCTCAGGTTCAAGGAGCGGCTCGCGCTCGACGTCTGGTACGTGGACCACTGGAGCTTCTGGCTCGACCTGCGGATCCTCGCGCGCACGGCGCACCAGGTGCTGCGCCGCTCGGACGTGCGGGAGACGCAGGACATCGACGAGATCGGCTTTCCGCTGCCCGTCCCCGGCCCGGCCGGCGGGCGGGCGGGGGCGGGCCCGGCGCGCGACGCGGGCGCGGCCGGGGGCGGCCGTGCGAGCCCGTGAGCCGCGCGCGGGGATGACGGGAGGCTTCGGCGCGTGAGGTTCCGGATCCTGGACGCGGGCAGCGCGCACGACCTCGCGGCGTGGGTCGACCTTTGGGGCGCCTGGCCCGGGAAGGAGATCGTGACGCGCCCCGAGTACGCCCAGCTCTTCGCGCGGCCGGGGGACCGCGTCGTGTGCGCGGTCGGGGAGGAGGAGCACGGCGCCATCCTGTTCCCGCTCGTCCTCCGCCCGCTCGCCCTCGAGCCGTGGGCGCCGCCCGGCGATCCGCGGTGGGACGCGGTGACGCCCTACGGCTACGGCGGCGCGTTCGCCTGCGGCCGGGGCGCGGTGGACCCCGCGGCCTTCTGGGCGGCGCACGCGGAGTGGTGCAGGGAGGCGCGGATCGTCACGACGTTCGCGCGCCTGTCGCTCTTCCCCGAGCAGCTCGTCCCGATGCCGGGCCGCGTCGAGGTCCGGTCGCAGAACATCCTCGTGAGCCTCGACCACGGCGTCGACGCGCTCTGGCGCGGGTACGAGGGCAAGGTGCGGAAGTGGGTGCAGCACGCCCGGGGCGCGGGGATCGGCGTGGAGGTCGACCTCGACGGCAAGGGGCTCGACGCGTTCCTCGGCGTGTACACGCAGACCATGCAGCGCCATGGGGCGGACGACTTCTACTTCTTCCCGCGGTCCTTCTTCGAGTCCATCGTGACCCGGCTGCGCGGCCGCTACGCCTTCTTCATCGCGCGCGCCGGAGACAAGGTGCTCTCCTCCGACCTCGTCCTCTGCGCCGACGCGCACGTGTACTACTTCCTCGGCGGCACGATCGAGGAGGGCCTCGCGCTGGGCTCGAGCTACCTCCTGAAGCACAGCATCGGCGCGTGGGCGGCGGAGCAGGGCAAGCGGTGGTGCGTCCTGGGCGGCGGCCGCGAGCCGAACGACGGCCTGTACCGGTACAAGCGCGCGTTCGCCCGGCACGGCGAGGTGCCGTTCCGCGTCGCGTGCCTCGTCCACGACGAGGCCGCCTGCCGCGAGCTCTCCGACCTTCGCGCCCGGCACGCCGACCGCGAGGGCGCGCCGTGGCGCCCGCGGCCGGGCTTCTTCCCGTCGTACCGCGCGTGAGCGCGGCGCCGGCGCTCAGGCCGACCCCTCGTAGTACCGCCGGTACTTCGCGCTCCGGCCTCCCCGCGTCCGCAGCGAGGGCCGCACGTCGTTGAGGACCGCCCCCGCGACCGTGACGCCGCTCCGGACGAGCCGCTTCACCGCGTCCGCGACGTCGGCCACGGAGTGCTCTCCCCCCCGCAGGACGATCAGGTTCAGGCCGGCGTGCCGCCCGACGAGCGCCGAGTCGGACACCGCGAGGATGGGCGAGGCGTCCAGGATCACGACCTCGTAGCGCGCGCCCAGCTCGGCCAGCACCTGCCGGAGGCGATCGCCGGCGAGGAGCTCGGCGGGGTTGTCCGGCAGGGTGCCCCTCGGGAGCAGGTCCAGGCCCGGGGTGGTGGTCTCCCGCAGCGCGTCCTGGAGCTGCGCCGAGCCATTCAGGATGTCCGCGAGGCCCGGCAGGGTCTCGCCGCCGAAGTACCGGTCCAGGCCTCCCCGGCGCAGGTCGGTCTCGACGAGCACGACCCGCTCGCCCGCCGCCGCGAGCAGGTGCGCGAGGTTCATGCTCACGAAGGACTTGCCGGCCCCCGGCGCGAGCCCGCTGATCCCGACCACGTGGTTCCGCGCGTGCTGGAGCGCGAACTGCACGCTCGTCCGCAGCCCGCGCAGATCCTCGACCGCGGCGTCCTTCGGCCGGGCGATCGAGAGGGGCGGCGTGGGCCGGCGGCGCGCGTGGCGGGCGAGCCGGCGCTGGGCCGCGCTGTGCGGGATGCTCGCGAGCACCGGGAGCCCGGTGCCCGCCTCGATCTCGTCCGGGCGCGCCGCGCCGCGGCCGAAGGCGTCCCTCAGGAACGCGGCGGCGACGCCGGCGCCGAGCCCGAGGAGGGCCGCGAGCGCGATCACGAGCGTGGGCTTGGGGGCCACCGGCCGGTGGGGGACGGCCGCGCCCTCGAGGACGCGGGCGTTGCCGATCCAGCCCGACTTCACGATCCGGAGCTCCTCGGCGCGGTTCAGGACGAGCAGGTACAGCTCGGCCGCCGCGTTCATCGTCCGCGAGAGCCGCATCGACTGGAGCTCGAGATCGGGGAGCCTGCGCATCCGGTCCTCGAGGGCGGCGCGCTGGGCGTGGAGCCGCTCCGTCCGGCCGATTGCCAGCGGCAGGTCCGGGTGCTGCTGCGTGTACCGGTGGCTCTCCGCGGTCTTCACCTCGTCCTCGGCGATCGCGCGATCGATCTCCTGGAGCCGGGCGAGCATCGCCTGCGCCTCGAGCGAGACGTTGACCGTGCCGTTCTTCTCGCGGAAGTTGTTGAGCGCGCGCTCCGACTTGTCCAGGTTCGACCGCAGGAGCGGCAGCTGCGCCTCCATCACGCGGAGCATCTTCGCCGCCTCGGCGGACGTCCGCTCGACGCTCTGGCGCACGTACCCCGCGGAGAGCGCGTTCAGGATCTCGGCGGTGCGGGCCGGGTCCGGCCCCGCGAGCGCGACCTCCACGAGCCCCGTGCCCCTGCCGTTCTCCGAGACGAGCAGCGCCTCCTGCAGCTCGTCGACGACGTCGAGGGGGTGGCGCTTCACCAGGGTGAACTCGGTCCCGGGGCGCGCCGCGAGGGCGGAGACGAGCAGCTCGACGCTGCGCTCCCCGTCGGTGCCGGTGGCGGGCTCCCCCGCCGCGCCCTCGAGGAGGACCGAGCCGTCGTCCGCGGCGACCCGGTAGCGGCCGCCCGCGAGCGCGACCAGCGTCAGGCGCTCGCCGACGAGCCCGTCGGAGACGGTGAGCCGCGCCACCTCGAGGCGCTCGCCGCCCCAGGCGTAGCGGTCGAGGCCGAGGCGCGGCGGCGCCGGCGCGGCCCCGTCCCACCGCCGGGCGAGCGCCGCCCCGATCACGGGCGCGGTGCGGGGCTGCACATCCACGTCGAGCCCGAGCTGCGCCACGATCCCCTCGAGGAGCACCCGGGAGGTCATGATGCGCATCTCGCCTTCCCGGGGCGTGCTCTCCCGGAACAGGGAGTCGACGTCCTGGAACGCGGTGACCGGCCGCGCGCTGCCCTCCACCTGCACGAGGATCGACGCCTTGTACGTGGGCGGCGTCGCGGCGAGGTAGAGCACCGCCAGCGCGACGGCCACCCCGGCCACGGTGACGACGGTCCAGGCCCGCTCGAGGAGCGTCCACGCGAGGTCCGCGACGGTCCGGTCCTCCGGCGCGCGGGCGGCGAGCGGCGGCCGGGCCGCCACCGCGCGGTTGCGGAGCGACGAGGGGATCCCGGTCGCCGTGTTCACGGGGCCGGCGGCCCCGTGCGCCGCCTCGGGATGCTGCGTGCTGTTCGTCATCGTGTCGCCCCCCGGCTCCCGCTCGTGCTGCTGAGGCGTGCCATTGACGGGTGAGCCCATCGGGTCCCCTCCCCCGCGGAGTCACGCGCCTGGCGCTTCCGCGGGCGACCGCAGTCGGGGGGAGTCTGCGCACCGGCCGCCCGTCGCGCCGCCCCCCGCCCGCAACCTCCCGCGGCAAGCGCGCCGGCGAGCGGCCGGCGAACACCGCGCGGGTCGCCGAGGGGCCCACCCGCGGGGTGGCCGCCGTCGCCGGAGCGCCTCGCGAAGGCGCGCGCGGCGCCGGCGCCGGAGCGTCGGAGCGCTCCACGAGCGCGAGCTCCGCGAACACCGGGCGGTGGTCGGAGCCGCCCGAGTCCTCCAGGGTGCCCGCGCGCAGCGCGACGAAGTGGTGGCTGAAGAACACGTGGTCGATGCGCACCACCGGCAGGGCTCGCCAGGTCGCCACGGCGGCGGGGTAGGTGAACCCGAAGCCGTACCCCGCCGCCTCGTGCGCGTTCCGGAGCCGCCCCGCCACGAGGCGGTACAGCTGGGTGCGGTCGTTCACGTTGAGGTCGCCCGCGAGGATCACGGGCGATCGCTCCTGCAGCACGTGCTCCTCGAGGAGCGCGGCGATCTGGCGGTACCGGTCCCGCCACCCGCCGGTCCGGAGCGGGTGGACGTTGAAGACCGTGATCGGACCGGACGGCGAGTGGACGACCACCTGCTGCGCCCGCCCCCGCGCGGCCAGGAGCGGCCGCGGCTCGAGGGGGTGACGGCTCAGCACCGCCTGCTCGACGTCGGCCTCGTACGCCCAGTACAGGTTCCCTCCGCCGTAGAGGTCCCGCAGGGCGTCCCGGAGCGGCGCGAGCACCTCGGGCGGGATCTCCTGGAGCAGCACGAGGTCGGCGGCCTCCGCCCGGATCGCGCCGGCGATCCGGGCGACGTCGCGGTTCCTGGACCAGGTGTTGAAGCTCATGACCTTCAGGGTCGCCGCCGCGGGAGCGGGCGGGCGGGCGCGGGGGACGAACAGGGGGGCGTGGATCCCCGCGATGACGATCGCCGGCCCGCCGAGCGCGGCCGCGAGCGCCCAGCGGCGCGCCCGGCACGCCCAGAGCGCGCCCGGGAGCAGGGCGACGAGCAGCCACGGCATCACGTACCCCGTGTAGCGCGTGACGAGGAGCTCGTCCCCGAACGCGGGGCGCAGCACGAGCCCGGCGAGGACGGTCGCCGCGAGGAGCCAGCCTCCCGGGGCGGCGAGCGCGGGGATCGCCCGGCGGCGCGCCGCCGCCGCGGGCGCGCCCCGGCTGTCCGGGACCTCCGTCACGCCTTCACGACCCGCCGCGGCCCGCCCTCGCCTCCGCGCGCGAGGGGCGCGATCACGTTCCGGGCGTCGACCACGAGCGCGACGTCGCGGTAGAGCGCGCGGTCCTTGAACACGTCGTGCGCGGTGGACACGACGAGCACGTCGTAGCGGGCGAACACCTCGGGGGTGCACGGCACGGACGCGAGCGCGAGGTCGTGCTTGCGCCCCTTGCGCGCCGCCGGGAAGTACGGGTCGCAGTAGTCCACCGCCGCCCCCGCCTCCCGGAGCAGGCGGATGATCTCGTAGGAGGGCGACTCCCGGTCGTCGTCGATGTTCGCCTTGTAGGCGAGCCCCAGCACGAGCACGCGCGCGCCCTTCACGGACTTCGCGTCCCCGTTGAGCGCCTCCGCCACGCGCTGGACGACGTACCGCGGCATGGAGGTGTTGATCTCCCCGGCGAGCTCGATGAACCGGGTCCAGACGCCCGCCTCCGCCGCCTTCCAGGCGAGGTAGAAGGGATCGAGCGGGATGCAGTGCCCGCCCAGGCCCGGGCCCGGGTAGAACGGCATGAAGCCGAACGGCTTCGTCTTCGCCGCCTCGATCACCTCCCACACGTCGATCCCCATGCGGTCGAACGTCACCTTGAGCTCGTTCACGAGCGCGATGTTCACCGATCGGAAGACGTTCTCGAGGAGCTTGCTCGACTCGGCCACCCGCGCGGACGACACGGGGACCACGGTCTCGAGCGCCGCCCCGTAGAGCGTCGTCGCGACCTCCGCCGAGGCGCCGTTCACGCCCCCCACGATCTTGGGGATGGAGCGCGTCGAGAACCGCGGGTTGCCCGGGTCCTCGCGCTCGGGCGAGAAGGCGAGGAAGAAGTCCCGGGGGCAGCGCAGGCCGCTCGTCTCGAGGATGGGGAGCACCTCCTCGTCGGTGGTGCCGGGGTAGGTCGTGGACTCCAGCACGACGAGCTGCCCGGGGCGCAGCCGCTTCGCGATCTCCCGCGCCGTCGCGTGGATGTAGGAGTTGTCCGGCTCCCGGTGCGGGCCGAGCGGAGTCGGCACGCAGATCAGGATGGCGTCGCACTCGGCGAGCCGGTCGAAGTCCCCGGTCGCCTCGTACGCGCCGCTCGCCGCCGCCCGCGCGACGCGCTGAGGGTCGATGTGCCGGATGCAGGACTCGCCGCGGCGGAGCGCCTCCACCTTCCTCGCGTCCACGTCGAACCCGAGCACCGGGAAGCCCGCCTCGCGGAAGACGAGCGCGAGCGGAAGCCCCACGTAGCCCTGCCCGATCACCCCCACCCGCGCCGCGCGCGACTGGATGCGCGAGAGCAGCGCGCCGCTCGCCGCCTCGCCCGGACCCGCCGACCACCCCGCACCGTACATGTCGTCTCTCCTCCCCGCTCCACGCTGCGCTGCCCGCTACGACGACGCCGGCCGCTCCTCGAGCGCGGCCCCCGGGGCCGGCGCCGGCGCCTCGCGCCCGCGCGCCGCCGCGGGCGCCCGCCGCGGCCGCGCCACGGCCCGGACCACGTCGACGACGCGGTCCTGCACGTCCGGCGCGAGGCTGCTCGAGCTCGGCAGGCAGAGCCCGCGCTCGAACAGGCCCGCCGCGACCTCCCCGCCGTACCGCTCGCACTCGCGGTAGAGCGGCTGCAGGTGCATCGGCTTCCAGAGGGGGCGCGCCTCGATGTCGGCGGCGGCCAGCGCGCGGAGGAGGTCGTCGCGGGACGCGCCGAACGCCTCCCGGTCCACGAGGAAGCAGGAGAGCCAGTTGGTGTGGAGCCCGTAGGGCGCCTGCGGCATGAGCGCGAGGCCGGGCAGGTCGGCGAACGCGTCGCGGTAGCGGAACGCCACCGCGCGCCGCTGGCGCACCCGCTCGTCGAGCACCTCGAGCTGCCCGCGGGCGATGGCGGCGAGCACGTTCGACATCCGGTAGTTGTGCCCGAGCTCGCTGTGCTCGTAGCTCACGCCCGGGTCGCGCGCCTGCGTGGACCAGAAGCGCGCCTTCTCCACCCACTCCGGCCGGCGCGCCACGAGCGCCCCGCCGCCGCTCGCGGTGACGATCTTGTTGCCGTTCAGCGAGAAGGCGGCGACGTCGCCGAACGCGCCCGCCGGCCGCCCGCGGTAGAGCGTCCCGAGCGCCTCCGCGGCGTCCTCGAGGACGGGCACCTCGTGGCGGCGACAGGCCTCGAGGATCGGGTCGAGGTCGGCGCTCTGCCCGTAGAGGTGGACCACCTCCACGGCCCGCGGCCGCCGCCCGCGGCGGGCTCGCTCCTCGAGCGCCTCGGCGAGGAGCGCGGGGCTCATCATCCAGGTCCCGGGATCGCTGTCCACGAGCACCGGCCGCGCCCCCAGGTACCGGATGGGGTTCACGCTCGCGACGAAGGTGAGATCGGAGACGAGCACCTCGTCCCCCGGCCCCACCCCGAGGAGGCGCAGCCCGAGGTGGACCGCCGCGGTGCCGCTCGAGAGCGCCACCGCGGGGCGGCCGATGCGCTCGGCGAAGGCGCGCTCGAGGGCGTCGAGGTGCGGCCCCACCGTGGAGAGCCAGTTGGAGGCGAAGGCCTCGCGCACGTAGCGCTCCTCCGCCCCGCCCATGTGCGGCACCGACAGGTACACTCGCGGCATCCGGACGCCCCCTCGCGCGCTCACTCGGGAGCCGCGATCAGCGGACAAGCTGCGCTCTCCGCCTGCCACGCGAGAACGGCCCTTGGGGCACGCTCCGGCTTCGCCGGGGGGACGGCATGGTTCGGGGTCCACCGGTACGTGGGCACGATCGCCCGCAGGGCGGCGAGGATCTCCTGCCGGGCGCCGGCCTCCGCGAGCAGCCGGAGCTTCTCGATCTGCGCCGCGAGGTCGCCGGGCGGCGGCGGGCTCTTCGCCACCTTGATGCGGTCGCGCACGACGAGCGCCCGCTCCTCGTCCTCCGTCAGCGTCTCCTCGTTCAGCTTCTCGCCCGGGCGCAGCCCCGTGTAGGCGATCGGGATCTCCGTCCCGGGGATCCGGCCGGCCATGGTGATCATGCTGCGGGCGAGGTCCTCGATGCGGATCGCCTCCCCCATGTCGAGGACGCACACGTCGCCGTAGCCGCTCAGGCCCGCGAGGAGCACGAGCCCCACCGCCTCCGAGACCGTCATGAAGTAGCGCGTGCAGCGCGGGTCCGTCACCGTGACCGGCCCGCCCCGCTCGATCTGCTCCTTGAAGAGGTGGACGACGCTCCCGGCCGAGCCGAGCACGTTCCCGAAGCGGACCGCCGCCATCCGCGTGGCGGACGAGCGCGCGAGGTCGCGCACGATGAGCTCGCCGATGCGCTTGGACGCCCCCATCACGGAGGTGGGCCTCACCGCCTTGTCGGTGGAGATGAACACGAGCCGCTCGGCCCCACAGCGGTCGGCCATCCTCGCGACGTGCAGGGTGCCGAGCACGTTGTTCTTGATCGCCTCCTCGGGCGCGTCCTCCATGAGGGGGACGTGCTTGTGGGCCGCGGCGTGGAACACGTACTGGGGCGCGTACTGCCGGGCCAGGCGGTGGAGCCGCGCCTCGTCGCGGATGTCGGCCACCTCGACCCGGACGTCCACCTTCGGGTACGCCTGCTTGAGGCGCCGGTAGCCGAGGTAGAGCTCGTTCTCGTTGATGTCCACGAGCACGACGAGCCCCGCGTCGAGCCCCACCACCTGGCGGGCGATCTCGCCGCCGATGGTGCCCGCCCCGCCGGTGACGACGATGCGTCGCCCCTGCACGAGCGAGCGGATCTCCGGCTGGCTGAACGCGACCTCGCCGCGCGGGAGGAGGTGCTCCGGCGCGAGGTCGTGGAGCATCGCCGCGGTGAGCCGGCGGTTCAGGAACGCGAAGGACGACGGGACGATCTTGAAGCTCGCCTTGTGGCGCGAGCAGAGGCGCAGGATCTCGCGCACGCGCTCGCCGGCCAGGCTCGGGATCGCGAGCATCACCGTCGAGACGTGCTGCCTGTCGATGAGGCGCGGCAGGTCGGCGATCCTGCCGAGGACGACCTTCCCGCCGATCGAGGTGCCGATCTTGGCCGGGTCGTCGTCGAGGAACCCCACCACCGAGTGATCGTGACCCCCCGAGCGGAGGAGGTCGCGCAGCAGGAGGTCCCCCGCGTTCCCCGCCCCCACGATGAGCGTCCGCCGCGCGCCGCCGCGCTTGCGGCAGCGGTTCCGCTCGAGCATCCAGCCGTGCGCGAGGCGCGGCCCGAAGCGGTAGGCGGCCATGAGGCTCGTCGTCAGGAAGAACTCGAGCGCGGCGATCGACCTGGGCACGCCCCGCCCGAAGAGGGCGGGCGCGAGCAGGACGAAGACCGCGCTACCGAGCGTCGTCGCGGCCACGAGCCGCGCCGCCTCGAGCAGCCCGCTCATCCGGAACGACCACCGGTCGAGCCCGAACGCGGCGGACGCGAGCGGCCGGGTGGCGGCGAGCACGAGCGCGCCGACGCCCATCATGGGGACGTACTCCGCCGGAACGCCGCCCTCGAACCGGAAGAAGAACGCGGTCTGGAGCGCCGCCACCGGGATGAGCGAGTCCTGCGCCAGCATCAGCACCCTGCGGATCGCTCGCCGCAGACCGAGGATGCTCGTGCCCGGCAGGGCACTCTCCACCGCGCGCATGGGGCCCCCCCTCACCGTCGCCGCCGCCGCCCGCCCGTGCGCCTCGACAGAGCGTCACGCGCCAGAGAACGTACGCACGTGTGCGCGGGGCAGGTGGCCGGAAATGAGGGGCACCGCCGCAAGGGCGGACCTCGTCCGTGACCGCCTCGCCGGATCTGCTCGCGCGGCGCCACGTCGCGCCGAGCGGGGCGCGCCGCGACGGGCGCGCCTTCCGCTCCGCGTGTACCCGGCGCGGGGCGCGCGCCCGGCGATCGCCGCCGCGAGGACCCGCGCAGGGGCGTCGGGGCCGGGGCGCGGCGGGGTCCCGCGGTCCGCGACCCCTCCCGGGAGCCGCGGACCGGGGGCCGCCGCTACGCCGTCTCGATGGCGGCGGCCTTCTCGAGCCCGAGCTCGTGGATCGACTGCTCGCGCATCTTGTACTTCTGGATCTTCCCCGAGACCGTCATGGGGAACCCGTCCACGAACTTGTAGTAGCGCGGGATCTTGTAGGTCGCGATCCGGCCCTTGCAGTACGCCCGGATCTCGGCGCCGGTGAGCGTGACGCCCGCGCGGAGCTTCACCCAGGCCATGAGCTCCTCGCCGTACTTCGCGTCGGGCACCCCGATCACCTGGACGTCCGAGATGCCCGGCATCGTGTAGAGGAACTCCTCCACCTCGCGCGGGAAGATGTTCTCGCCGCCGCGCAGCACCATGTCCTTGATGCGGCCGACGATCTTGACGTAGCCGTCGGCGTCCATCGTCGCGAGGTCGCCCGTGTGCATCCAGCGGCCGTCGTCGATGGCCTCGTGCGTCGCGTGCGCGTCGCCCCAGTACCCCAGCATCACGGAGTAGCCGCGCGTGCACAGCTCGCCCGGCGTGCCCCGCGGGAGCACGCGGCCGGTGCTCGGCTCGACGATCTTGATCTCGACGTGCGGGTGGACCTGCCCGACGGTGGAGACGCGCTTCTCGAGCGGATCGTTCGTCCGCGACTGCGTGGACACCGGCGAGGTCTCGGTCATGCCGTAGCAGATCGTGACCTCCGGCATGTGCATGTCCTTCTGGACCCGCTTCATCACCTCGACCGGGCACGGCGAGCCCGCCATGATCCCGGTGCGCAGCGACGAGAAGTCGAAGCTCTCGAACTCCGGGTGCTCGAGCTCGGCGATGAACATGGTCGGCACGCCGTACAGCGACGTGCACCGCTCCTCCTGCACCGTCTTCATCACCGCGTGGGGATCGAAGCTCTCCCCCGGGAACACCATCGCCGCGCCGTGCGTGGTGATGGCCATGTTCCCGAGCACCATGCCGAAGCAGTGGTAGAGCGGGACGGGGAGGCACACCCGGTCCTTCTCGGTGTACGCGCAGAACTCGCCGATGAAGAAGCCGTTGTTGAGGATGTTGTGGTGCGAGAGCGTCGCGCCCTTGGGGAACCCGGTGGTCCCGCTCGTGTACTGGATGTTGATGGGGTCGTCGAACTGGAGCGAGCGCTCCTGCTCGTTCAGCCGCTCCTCGGAGACCCGCGCGGCGTCGTGCTTCAGGTCCGCCCAGTCGTCCTCCATCACGATGGTCTTCTCGAGGTCCGGGAGCCGCAGCCGCACCTCGCGCACCATCGACACGTAGTCCGCCCCGCGGAACTCCCGCGCGAGCACGAGCGTCGAGACGCCGGAGTGCTTGAGCGCGTACTCGAGCTCGTGGATGCGGTACGCCGGGTTGATGTTCACGAGCACCGCGCCCATGCGCGCCGTCGCGTACTGCAGCACCACCCACTCGGCGCGGTTCGGCGCCCACACCCCGACCCGGTCGCCCTTCTTCACGCCGCGGGCGATGAGCCCACGGGCGACGAGCGAGGTCTCCTCCCAGAACTGCCGGTAGGTCATGCGGACGCGCTGGTGGACGGCGACGAGCGCGTCGCTGTCGGGGAACCGCTCCACGGTCCGCCGCAGGTTCTCTCCGATGGTCTCGCCGAGGAGCGGGACGGTCGACGTCCCGCTGACGTAGGAAGGAACGGTCAAGGATGCCCTCCGGGGGAAGAAAAGGGCAGCATCCTACCGCGCCTCGGCCGGAACGCGAACGCGGCGCGGCGAGTGGCTGACGCCGCGCGTCAGGGCACGAGCACGAGCGAGCCGGTCGTCTCGCGCGCCGCGAGCGCGCGGTGGGCCTCGGCGGCCTCGGCGAGCGGCCAGGACCGGCCGATCTCCACCTTCACCGTGCCCGAGGCGACCACCTCGAACAGCTCGGCCGCCGCGACCTCGAGGTCCTCGCGCCGCGCCACGTAGCTGAAGACCGTCGGCCGCGTGAGGAAGAGCGAGCCCTTCTTCGCGAGCGTGCCGATGTCGAAGGGGGGCACCGAGCCCGACGCGTTCCCGAAGCTCACCATGAGGCCGAGCGGCGCGAGGCTGTCGAGGCTCCCCTCGAACGTGGACTTCCCGACGGAGTCGTACACCACGGGCACGCCGGCGCCCCCCGTGAGCTCGCGGACGCGCTTCGCGACGTCCTCCCGCCCGTAGAGGATCACGTGGTCGCAGCCGTGGCGGCGCGCGATCTCGGCCTTCGCGTCGGAGCCGACGGTCCCGATCACCGTCGCGCCGAGCGCCTTCAGCCACTGGATCATGATGAGCCCCACGCCGCCCGCCGCGGCGTGGACGAGCACGGTCTCGCCGGCCTTCACCGGGTGCGTGCGGCGGACGAGCGCGCGGACCGTGAGCCCCTTCAGCATGATCGCCGCCGCGGTCCGGTCGGCGATGGTGTCGGGCAGCCTCACGAGCCGGTCCGCGGGGACGAGCCGCGCCTCGGCGTAGGAGCCCGGCGACGACGCGACGTACGCGACGCGGTCGCCGGCGCGGACGTGCGAGACGCCCACCCCCACCGCCTCGACGACGCCGGCCGCCTCGACGCCGAGGCCGCTCGGGAGCGGCAGGGGATAGAGGCCGCTGCGGTGGTAGACGTCGATGAAGTTGACGCCGACCGCCGTGTGCCGGACGCGCGCCTCGCCCTGGGCGGGGTCGCCGACCGCGACCTCCGCGAGCTGGAGCACCTCCGGACCGCCGTGACTCTGGATGCGGATCGCCTTGACCATGCGGCGCAGGTTAACGGCCCGGGCGGTCGAGCGCACGCCCGCGGCGAGGATTCGACGCCCCGGAACGTGCGACCAGGCAGGCGGGACCGGAACGGGATGCCGAGATTGTCCCCGCCATGCGCCCTGCCAGCCTGCTGCTCGCCCTCTCCCTGCTCGCCTGCGAGGGCGACCCTGCGCCGGCCCCTCCGCCGGACGACCGTGCCGGTGCCGGCGGCTCGGGCGGCTCCGCCGCCGGCTCGGGGCCGGGCGACGCGGCGGGCGGCGCGCCCGCGGACGCGCCCGGCGCCGCCGCGCCGGCGCCCGCCGGCGCGTCGCTCGAGCGGGTGGACGACGCGGGCGACTGCGCCGGCCTGCTCCCGTCGAGCGTCCCGGAGCCGGTGGTCGTGCGCCGGGATCCCGGCGCCGGCGCGACCTGCGCCGGGGGGACGTCCGACGGGACGGGCGCCGTCGCGCTCGCCGCGGTGCGGGAGGGAGGCGTGGCGACGTGGCAGACGTACGGTGCCGGCGGGACGCGCCAGGGCGCCTTCGACGCCGAGCCGGCCCTCGTCCCCGGCGCCGCGGGCTGGCACGCGATCGTCGTGACGCCCGGGGCGGCGGGGGGAGACCCGCGCGCGGAGCACGTCCTCTTCGGTCCGGACGGCGGCGCCGGCGCGCGCACCGCCGTGACGCCCGACCCCGCCCGGTCCACCCACTTCGCCTGGCGCCTCGCGCCGGACCCGCGGGGCGGCGCCCTCGCCGTGGTCCGCTCGACGAGCCTCTACGGCAACCACTGGTCCGCCGTGGAGGCGCACCGCTTCGACGCGGCCGGCCGCCCGCGCTGGCCGGGCGGCATCGGCGTCTCCACCGACGACTCGGCGCTCGAGCCCATGTTCCTCGGCGGCGGCGTCTCGACGGGCGGCGACGCGCTCGTCGTCGCGCAGGACTCCGCCTTCCTCGACGCGAGCTGGCTCGACGCGGACGGCCACGGCGTCGCCGCGAGCGACCGGGGCGAGCGCTCGGACGACGTGGTGGGCCCCGGCCTCGACCACGCCATCGACCTCGTGCCGCTCCTCGACGGCGCGGTCGCGGTCCGCGCCGACGGCGCGTTCCGCCGGCTCTACGCGCCGCGGGCGACGGCGTCCGCTCCCCTGCCCGCCTGGCTGGCCGAGCGCGCCACCTCGACGCTGCGGTTCACCCGCGGCGGCGCGGGCTATGCCCTCCTCCCGCCGGCGGGCCGCGCGTCGGCGGACTGCACGCAGCGGATCGACCTCGTCTCGCCGAGCGGCCGCCTGTGCGGGCGCGTGGTCCTCCGCGAGGAGGGCGGCGCCTGCGCGACGGCGAGCGTGGATCAGGGCTGGGACGGGACCGTGGTGCAGCAGTCGGCGCGGGACGCGTGCACCTATCGCTGGTGGCCGGGGCTGCTCGGGCGGTGAGGCCCGCGCACTCGAGCTGCCGCGCGGGCGCCCGGCTGGGCGGCGAGCTCCCTCAACCCCGGCGGGCCGAAGGTGGACCGTGCCGGATCGGGCCGTGACGGCACGGTCGCCGGACAGGCCGGGCGGGACGCCTGGAGGAGACGCCGGGGGCCGCGTCCGCCGGCGAGACGATCGGCCCGGCGGACGGGTCCGCCGGGGGGAGGACGGCGACGCTCGTCTCCCAGGCTCGCGACTCTCTCCTCGCGTCCGGAGCGGGGAGCGCGCCGTGGACGCGGACGCACATGACGACCCCGAGCGCGACGACGAGCGCGAGGACGATGAGCGACGCGCGCGCGGCGTGGTGCTCGGCGATCCGATGCATCGGCGGATGAGAGCGCCCGCGGCGACTCCGCGTCAACGCGCTTGAGGTCGCGCCCCAAGGCGCGATGTGCGCGTCAGCGCAGCGAAGCGACGATCTCGTCGAGCGCTGCGCGGGAGGGTCGCACCCGGTCCTCGGGGAGCGTGGCGAGCGGCGCGTCCACCATCCCGAGCGCGTCGACGAAGCTCGGCGCCGCCGGGTCCACGAACAGCACGCCGGTCAGCACCTCGCCCTTGCCCGACGCCTCCATGAGCCGCCCCACCGCCCGCGCACGGTCCGAGGGGTCGTAGTCCCGCTCGAGCTTCCGCAGACGGAGGCGGGAGCCGTCGTGGAGCGTCACCTCGGCGGTGGTGCCCGGGTCGTACTCCACGCGGATTTCCTCGAAGGAGGGGATGAACGACAGCTCCTGCAGCGGCGCGTCGTGCTCCTTCATGTAGGCGTACGACTTCGTCGAGCCCTCGTGGTCGTTGAAGGTGACACAGGGAGAGACGACGTCGAGCATCGCGGTGCCGCGGTGGGCGACGGCCGCCTGGAGCATGGCGGAGAGCTGCTTCTTGTCCCCCGAGAAGGAGCGCCCGACGAGGGTCGCCCCGAGCTGGATCGCGAGCGCGCAGGTGTCGATGGGGGGCAGCTCGTTCGCGGCGCCGGTCTTGAGCGTGGAGCCCACGTCGGCGGTCGCCGAGAACTGCCCCTTCGTGAGGCCGTACACCCCGTTGTCCTCGATCACGTAGACGATGGGCAGGTTGCGGCGCATGAGGTGCACGAACTGGCCGATGCCGATCGAGGCGGTGTCTCCGTCGCCCGAGACGCCGAGCGCGAGCAGGGTCCGGTTCGCGAGCACCGTGCCGGTCGCCACCGACGGCATGCGGCCGTGCACCGCGTTGAACGCGTGCGAGCGGCTCATGAAGTAGGCCGGGCTCTTCGAGGAGCAGCCGATCCCCGAGAACTTCGCGACGCGCTCGGGCGCGACGCCCAGCTCGAAGAACGCCTCGAGGAGCCGCTCCGAGATGGCGTTGTGGCCGCAGCCGGCGCACAGGGTGGTCTTGCCGCCGCGGTAGTCGAGGACGGCGAGGCCGAGGCGGTTCGTCCTCGGGCCGGCGGCGGGCGCGGGCGTCTGCATGGTCACTTCGCCTCCAGGGTCAGGATCTCGTCGGTGACGGAGCGCGCGTCGAGGGGCAGCCCGTGGACGTGGGCGATGGAGCGGAGCCGCGGCACGAGCTCCGGCGCGAGGTCGAGCTTGAGGAGCGCGGCGAGCTGGCCGTCGCGGTTCTGCTCCACCACGTAGACCCGCTCGTGCTCCTCCACGAACTCGTGCACCGCCCGCGAGAACGGGTAGCCGCGCACGCGCAGCGCGTCCGTGACGAGGCCGCGCTCCCGCTCGAGCTGCACCCGCGCCTCCGCGACCGCGGGCGTCGACGAGCCGTAGGCGATGACGCCCACCCGCGCCCCGCCCGCCCCGGCGCGCTCCGGCGCCGGCACGAGGGAGCGAGCCGTCTCGAGCTTGCGCGCGAGCCGCTCCATGTTCCGCTCGAAGACGACCGCGCTCTCGGAGTAGGCGGCGTCCTCGTCGTGCCCCGAGCCGCGGGTGAAGTAGGCGGCCTTCGGGTGGTCGGTGCCCGGGAGCGTGCGCCAGCCGATGCCGTCGCCGTCCACGTCCCGGTAGCGGGCGAAGCCGCCCAGCCGGTCGAGGTCCGCCTTCGAGAGCACCTTGCCGCGGTCGAGCGGGCGCTCCGGGTACGGGAACGGGTCGGACGTCCAGCTGTTCATGCCGAGATCGAGGTCGGTCATGACGAACACCGGCGTCTGCAGCCGCTCGGCGAGGTCGAAGGCGTCCACCGCCATCGTGAAGCACTCCTCCACCGAGCCGGGGAAGAGCAGCACGTGCTGCGTGTCGCCGTGGGAGAGGAACGCCGTGGAGAGCACGTCGCCCTGCGCGGTGCGGGTGGGGAGGCCCGTGGACGGGCCGACGCGCTGCACGTCGAAGATCACCGCGGGGATCTCGGCGTAGTAGGCGAGGCCGGCGAACTCGCTCATGAGCGAGAGCCCCGGGCCGGCGGTGGCGGTCATCGCCCGCGCCCCCGCCCAGCCCGCGCCGATCGCCATCCCCACCGCGGCGAGCTCGTCCTCCGCCTGCACCACGGCGTAGGTGGCCTTGCCGTCCGGGCCGACGCGGTACTTCCCGAGATACGAGATGAGCGTCTCGACGAGCGACGACGAGGGCGTGATCGGGTACCAGGCGACGACCGTCACCCCCGCGAAGAGCGCGCCCAGGGCGCAGGCGGTGTTGCCGTCCACCACGATCTTGCCGCGGTTCGCGTCCATGCGCCGGACCGAGAACGGATCGCGCTTCTCGAGGGCGCCCGCGTGCTCGAAGCCGGCGCGGGCGGCGGCGAGGTTCAGCTCGCGCGCCTTCGCCTTCGCGCCGAACTGCCTGCCGATGGCGGCCTCCACCTCGGCGAGCTCGACGGAGAGGAGCCGCGCCACCACCCCGACGTACGCCATGTTGCGCAGGAGCCTCCGGAGCTTCGGCTCCTTCGTGATCGGCGCGACGAGCGCGTCGAAGGGGACCGGGTAGAGGACGAGGTCGCGGCGCAGCCCGTCGAGCCCGAGCGGCGCGTCGTAGATCGCGACGGCGCCCGGCGCGAGCGCGAGGACGTCGTCGCGCGCCGTCTCCGGGTTCATCGCGACGAGGACGTCGATCTCCTTCTTCCGCGCGACGAAGCCGTCCTTCGAGGCGCGGATCGTGTACCAGGTGGGGAGCCCGGCGATGTTGGAGGGGAACAGGTTCTTCCCCGAGACCGGGATGCCCATCTGGAACAGGGCCCGCAGCAGCACGGTGTTCGAGGACTGCGAGCCCGAGCCGTTCGCCGTCGCGACCTGGAGCGAGAAGTCGTTCACGACCGGCCCGCGCGCCGCGGGCCGGGAGGAGGGGTCGCTCGTGGATGTCTCGCTCGCCGCCATGTGAAGGTCCCTGCCTCCGAGGCCGTTCCCCGCCCGGCCGATCGATAACGGCGGCGCCGGCGCCCGTCAGCGCGCGCGGCCGGGCGAGCGGCGGCAGGGCCCGAGCGGAGGCGGGCCCACGAGGGACGGGCGGGCGGGCGCGCGCCGGCGCGGCCGGCGGCGGGGCCGCGGCACGCGCGGCGGACCGGCGTGCGGCCCGCCGGCCCGCCGCCCGAGGTGTTCACTATTGGATAACCCGCGCGTGGCGGTCCCCAACTGCCCTCCGCTCCCGCGGCGCGCGCGTGCGAAGGGTGACTGCGACGTGTGGGCGGATGTCGCCCCTTGGTGGAGGAGGAGGACGGCATGACGCGGACCCTGGGACTTCTCGCCGGAGGGCTCGCGGCCGCCCTCCTCGTCTCGATCGCGCCCCCGGCGCTCGCCGCGGAGTGCGCCGACTGCCACGACGCGGTGGTGAGGGCCTTCGCGGCGAACCCGCACGCCGCCGCGGCGCACGGCGCCGCGGCCGCCTGCGCCGCCTGCCACGCGGGCGCGGCGAAGCACGCCGAGAGCGGCGATCCCGCCGACGTCCTGCGCTTCGGCGCCGCGACGCCCGAGCAGGGCGCGGAGGCGTGCCTGCGCTGCCACGGGCGGGACGCGGGCCAGCGCTTCTGGCGCGGGAGCGCCCACGAGCTCGCGGACCTCTCCTGCACGAGCTGCCACGCGGTCCACGCCGGCCGCCCCCGGCTCCTCGCGAGCGCGGACCAGGGCGCCACCTGCTTCTCCTGCCACTTCGACGTCCGCGCCGACGTGACGAAGCGCTCGGCGCACCCGCTCCGCGACGCCTCGCGCACGGGCGGCGCCGGCGCGATGACGTGCTCGTCCTGCCACAACCCCCACGGCGCCCGCTCCCGCGCCCTCGTCGACGCGCGCTCGGTCAACGACAAGTGCTTCGAGTGCCACGCCGAGAAGCGCGCGCCGGTGCTCTGGGAGCACTCCCCCGTGAAGGAGGACTGCCTCGTCTGCCACGTCCCGCACGGCTCGTCGAACGAGAAGCTCCTCGTCTCGCGCGTGCCGCGCCTCTGCCAGCAGTGCCACATGCAGGGGCGCCACCAGTCGGGCGCGCTGTCGCCGACCTCGGTCTTCGCCTTCGACCGCTCGTGCCTCAACTGCCACCCGCAGGTGCACGGCTCGAACAGCCCGTCGGGCACCGTCCTCCAGCGCTGAAAGGACACCGCCATGACACCCTGCAGGCACGCTCCGCTCGCGCTCGCGCTGCTCGCGCTCCTCCCCCGCCTCGCGGCCGCCCAGGCGGCGCCCGCGCCCGCCGCGCCCGAGTCCGCCGCGCCCGGCGCCCCCACCCCGCCGGACCTGACCGCCGGCCCGCGCGTCGCCGGCGCGGTGCTCCAGTTCGACACCGAGGTCGGCGCCCAGGTCGCGGACGTGCGCGGCTCGCGCGAGAAGCTCTTCGAGTACGGCCGGCTGAACGAGGGGCTGGTGCTCGACTCGCTGCGCGTGCGCTACCAGCGGCCACAGAGCGGCCACTTCCTCGAGCTCGACCTGCGCAACGCCTCGCAGGACGACGAGGCGCTCGGGCTCGCCCTGGGGCGGCGCGGGCGGTACCGCCTGAGCGCGAGCTACGAGGCGGTCCCGCACCGCTTCACCGGCGGCACCTTCCTGTTCGGCGGCTTCGGGACGGGGCGGCTCAGGATCGCCGACGTCGCGCAGGAGCAGCTCCAGGCGAACGAGGCCGACGCCGTCGCGCGCGGCGGCCCGCCGCCGGCCGGCGACCCGACCGTGCCGGTCCCGCTCGACCTCGAGCAGCAGCGGATCGTGAACGGCCTCTACGCCGCGGCGCCCGGGGTGAGCTTCGGGCTCGACCGCCGCCGCCTCGCCGCCACGCTCGAGGGATCGCCCTGGCGCGACCTGCGGGTGTGGGCGCGCGTGCAGAACGAGAACCGCACCGGCGCGCGCGTCGTCGGCACGGGCTCCTACGAGCGCTGGCAGGACGGCAGCGGCGCCGCCCACACCGTCGACCGCTTCATCGCCCTCGGCGCCGAGCTCGCCGAGCCGCTCGACTACCGCACCTTCGGCCTCGCCGCCGGGGCCGGCCTCGCGCGCGAGACCTGGTCCGCCGACGCGGAGTACACCGTCACGATCTTCCGCAACTTCGAGGGCGTGCTGCGCTGGGACAACCCGTTCCGCGCCACCGACGCGGCCCAGGTCGGCGCCGTGGACCGCTCGCGCTTCGCCGTCGGCCAGCTCGTGCTGCCGCCGGACAGCGTCGCCCACGACGTGACCCTCTCCGGCGCCACCGACCTGCCGCTGCACGGCCGGCTCGCCGCGAGCGTGAGCTGGGGCGTGATCACGCAGGACGACGCGTTCTACCCGTACACCCAGAACAGCGCGATCGTCGCGACCGACCTCGCCGGCAACCCGGTCGGCCCGGCGAGCACGGCGGCGCTACCCGCCCACGATCTCGCGGGCGACGTGCGCACCCTCGCGGGGACGCTCTCGGCGTCCGTCCGGCCCATGACGCCGCTGACCGTGACCGGGCGCTACCGCGTGTACCGCTACGACGGCCGGTCCGACGAGATCGTCTTCCCCGGCTACGCGGCCTTCGGCGAGTCCGGCTGGCGCCGGGAGCGGAACGACCCCGGCGGCGCCGCCGTGCTGGACGCGCCGGTGGCGAACGAGGTGTTCGACTACTGGCGGCACGAGGCCGAGCTCGCGGGCGACCTGCGCGTCTCGCGGCACCTCTCCGTGACGGTCGAGGGGGGCTGGGAGGGCTGGCGCTACGACCACCTGCGCGTGGACGCGCTCGACGAGTGGTCCGTCGGCGCCGGCGCCACCCTGCGGCCGCTCCGGAACGCGTCGCTCCGCGCCCGCTACCGGTTCTCCGACCGCACGAGCTCCGGGTACCTCAGGGGGAACACGCAGGAGAACCCCGAGGCGCGCGGCCTCATGAACTTCAACTGGTCGGATCGCCGGCGACACCTCGCCGAGGCCCGCGCGCAGTGGGCGCCGCACCGCGTCCTCTCGCTCGGCCTCATCGGCCGCCTCGTGGACGAGAGCTACGGCGGCGAGACCGAGGGCGGCACGACGGTGGACGCGTTCAGGTTCGGCCGCACCGACGTGAGGGTCTGGTCGGGCTCGGCGGACGTGACCGTCACGCCGCTCGAGCGGCTCTCGCTCCAGGCGAGCTACACGCGCGACCACCGCAAGGAGCGGCTCGCGAACTCCGCGAAGGACGACGGCCCGAAGTCCGCCGGCTTCTTCGTCAACCCCGACGGCTCCCCGCTGACCGACAGCTTCTCGCCGGTGAACTACTGGAGCTCCGACGTCACCGACACCGCCGACACGCTGGGCGTCGGGTTCACCTTCGACGTCGTGCCCCGGCGGGTCGTGCTGGACGCGCGCTACGGCCTCTCCTTCGGCGAGGTGGACGTGGACACCTGGAACCCGAACGGCGTCGTGGCCGGCGGCACCACGCCGACCCTCCTGAACGCGGTGGCGAGCGACTGGCCGGCCGTGGACAGCCGGCTGCACGAGGTCGTCGTCGACCTCGCCTGGCGGCTCACCCCCAGGGTCCGGACCGGCGCGCGCTACCTGTTCGCGGACTACGACCTCGACGACTGGGCGTGGGACCCGATGCGCCCCTACATGGCGACCGCCTCGGCCGAGAACACCACCCGCTACGTGTTCGCGGACGCCACCTTCGGCGGGTACCGGGCGCACGTCGGGACGCTGTACGTGGCCGGGAGCTTCTGACCGGTCGTCGAGGATCACCGGGGCTTCTGGCGAGGCTGTCGGAAGATCACCCCCTCTCCCCCGCGTGCGGGGGAGAGAGCCGGGGTGAGGGGGCCCTCGCCCTCGCCCCGCTACCGGAAGTGCCGCGAGAGCTCGCCCGCCCACTCGCGGCCGAGGCCGCCCGCGCTCGACGCGAGCCACCCGGTGAAGCGCGTCTCGCCGGTGGCCGGCCCCGGCGTGACGAGGAGGTTCGCGGCGAGCCCGGAGATCTCGTCGCCGGTGAGCGGGACGTCGCCGACGACGCGCCCGACGAGGCGCGAGGCGAGGAGCAGGACCGCGCGGGGAACGCGCACGATGGCGGCGCGCGAGCCCACCGCGCGGGCGACGAGCCGGACCAGCTCCTCGTAGCCGAGCGTCTCCGGCCCGACCGCGTCGAGCGTCGCGTCGCCCCGGAGCCCGCCCTGCGCCACGGCGAGCCGCGCGAAGTCCTCGACGTGGATCGGGCGCAGCCCGTAGCGCCCGCGCACGATCCCGAACACCGGGAGCCGGCGGAGCAGCCACGCGATGTTGTTCACGAGCACGTCGCGGCCGCCGAAGAACACGGCCGGCCGGAGGATCGCGTGCGAGAGGCCGGTCTCGCGGAGCGCGCGCTCGACCTCCGCCTTCCCGCTGAAGTACGGCAGCCGCGAATCGAGCGAGGGGTTCGTGATGGACACGTGCACCACGCGCGCGACGCCCGCCTCGGCCGCGGCGCGGAAGAGGGCGCGGCTGTTCGCGACCGCCCGCGCGAAGGTCGCGGCGCCGTGCTCGAAGCGGACCCAGTAGGTGTTGTAGAGGACCTCCACGCCGCGCAGCGCGTGGCGCAGCGCCGCCGGGTCGCCGAAGGCGAGCGGCGCCACCTCGACGCGGCCGCCGAAGGGATCGGGGCGGTCCGGGTGGCCGGTGAGCGTGCGCACCTGCGCGCCGCGCTCGAGGAGGAGGGCCGCGATGGCCCGGCCGCTGTAGCCGAAGGCGCCCGTGACCGCCTGGATTCCCCTTGCCATGCCTTGCCTCCTTCTGCGTTCAGAATCTTCCTAACGTCATCCGCGCGACCGTCCCCTCCCCGGCGCCCGCGCGCCGGGCGGGCTCACCGCCTCACGCCGGCGAGCCCTTCCTCTTGCGGCGGCGGCCGAACGGCGAGCCCGCCATGAAGGCGAGCGCCGCCCGGGAGGTCTGCGGGTCCTCCAGGAAGCGCGCCATCACGCCGTCGGCCGTCGAGAGCAGGTCCGCCATCTGCTCGAGCCGCTCGCGGACCGCGCCGTCCGCGCCGGCCCGCTCGACGAGCCCCCGGATCGCCTCGAGCGCCGGGTCGAACTCGCGCCGCTTCCGCTCCTTGAGGATGCGGAAGAACATGGTCCAGACGTCGGGCTCCGTGACGTAGAAGTCGCGCCGGTCCCCCGGCGCCTCCACCTGCCGCACGACCCCGAACGTGCGCAGGTCGCGCAGCGACATCGAGGCGTTCCCCTTCGACATCTGGAGGCGCTCGGCGATGTCGTCGAGCGAGAGCGGGCCGTCGCTCGCCATGAGGAGCGCGTGGACGCGCGCCACGGAGCGGTTGATCCCCCAGAGCGACCCCATCGCGCCCCAGGCCTCGACGAACTCGCGGAGGGTGTCGGGCTTCAGCGTGCTCATGAGTTCAGAATATTCTGAATGTACGATGGATGCAAGGGCGGCCAAGGTGCCGGGCTGCAGCCGGGCGGCGGCGCACGCGCACCACGTGCTGTTCCGCTCGCTCGGCGGCGGCGACGAGGAGGAGAACCTCGTCGCCCTGTGCGCCGCCCACCACCTGCACGGCGTGCACCTCGGCTGGGTGCGCGTGTTCGGGAAGGCGCCGGCCGCGCTCACCTGGCAACTCGGGGTCCGCGCGGGCGCGCCGCCGCTCTTGTCCTACACGCACGCTCCGTGAACTCCGGCGCGCCGCGCGCGTCGTGCTACCGTCCGTGGCGTGGACGCCGCGAGAGCGCCCGGGGGAAGGGGCCCGCTGGCGGCGATCGGCATCGCCGCCGCGCTCGTCGCGCTCTGCGCGGCGGCGGCCGCGGGGCACGAGCTGCGGCGCCTGCAGGCCGCGTCCCTGGCGAAGCTCTCGGCGGCCGCGCACGCGAAGGCCGCGCTCGTAGCGAGCTGGCGGGCGGAGCGCCTGTCCGACGCCCGCAGCATCGCGGCGCATCCCCTCGTCGCCCGGGCGGCGCTGCGCCTCCAGCAGGGGAACGCGATCGAGCGGCAGCGGTCCGACCTCGTCGCCTGGGCGCGCTCGCGGATGGAGCGCCGGGAGTACGCCGGGGCGGTGGTCGTGGGCCTGGACGGGAAGCCCATCGCGAGCGTCGGGCCCGCTCCCGCCGACGGCGCGCTACACGCCGGCGAGGTGCTGCGGGCGCGCCCCGCCGCGCCGGTGCTCATGGACCTGCACGAGGACGCGTCGGGCGGGCTCCACGCGGACGTCGTGGCGCCGCTCTTCGTGCAGGAGGCGGCGTCGCGGACGCTCGTCGGGGCGGTCCTGCTGCGCATCGACCCGTCGGTCCACCTGTTCCCGCTCCTCGAGTCGTCGGAGGCGACGTCTCCGCACGACCGGACGACCCTCGTGCGCGGCGCGGCGCCCGCCGCCCCGCCTGCCCTCCGCTGGCTCGACGCCTCCGCGCCGCTCACCGCGGTGAGCCCGGTCCCGGGCTCCGGCTGGTCGTGCGCCGTCACCGGCGACGCGCGGGCGATCCGGGCCGCCTTCGCCGACGCGCTGCGGTGGATCGCCGTCCTCGCGACGGTCCTGCTCGGCGCCTCCTTCGCCGTCGCGCTGATCTGGCGCGGGCACCAGGTCGCCGCCCACGAGCGCCTGCGGCGGGAGGCCGAGCAGGAGCGGAGCGCGCGCTCACGCATCGAGCGCGCGCTGCGGGAGAGCGAGGACAAGTTCCGGGCGGCCTTCTTCGAGGCGCGCGTCGGAACGGCGCTCGTCGACCGGACGGGGCGCTTCCTGGAGTTCAACGACGCCCTCGCCGCGATGCTCGGGTACGAGGCCGAGGAGCTCCGCGCGCGCAACTTCCGCGAGCTGCTCCACCCCGACGACGCGGAGGGGAGCGCCCGCGCCTTCGCGAAGCTCCTCTCCGGCGAGCGGGACCACAACGACATGGAGCGCCGATACGTCCGCAAGGACGGCCGGGCCATCCACGCCCGGTACTCGGTGTCCGCGATCCGCGACGCGGCCGGCGCGTTCGTGGCCGCGGTGGCGGTCATCGAGGACGTGTCCGAGCACGTGCGCGCGCTCGAGGAGCTGCGCGCCGGCGAGGAGCGGCTGCGGCTGGCCCTCGAGGCGACGAACGACGGCGTCTTCGACTGGAACGTCGCGCGCGACGAGCTCTACCTGAGCGAGCGCTTCCGGCGGATGCTGGCCACCGAGCTCCCCCGCCCCGCGCGCGGGCGCGACGTCGCCGCCCTCTTCCACCCCGCCGGGCGGGCGGAGGTGGAGGCGATCCTCGCCGAGGTGGTGGTGGGGCGCCGCTCGACGTTCGAGCTGGAGCACCGCCTCCGCTGCGGGCCGGGCTGGACCTGGGTGCTCGTGCGGGGCAAGGTCGTCGCCTCCGACGCGAACGGGACCGCCGTGCGCGTCGTCGGCGCCTGCACGGACGCCACGGAGCGGCGGGATCTCCGGGCCCAGCTCGTCATCGCCGACCGGATGGCCTCGATCGGCACTTTGGCCGCGGGGGTCGCGCACGAGATCAACAACCCCCTCGCGTACGTCGTCGCGAACCTCGGCTTCGTGCGGGAGGCCGTGGCCGAGCTCTCGCACCCGCCGGCCGACCCCGCCGGCGTGCTCGGCTCGCTGGGCCAGGCGCTCGACGACGCGCGCGACGGCGCCGAGCGGGTCCGCCGCATCGTCCTCGATCTCAAGGCCCTCTCCCGCTCCGACGAGACCACCCTCCCCGTCGACGTGCGCGGGGCGCTCGACGCGGCGCTCGCCGTCGCCGGGCACGAGATCGCCCGGCGCGCCACGCTGGTGCGGCGCCTCGCGCCCGTCCCGTGCGTGGTCGCGAACGCGGGGCGCCTCGGCCAGGTGTTCCTGAACCTGCTCGTCAACGCGGCGCAGGCGATCCCGGAGGGCGATCCCGCCGGCCACGAGATCCGGGTCGCCACGTCGACGGACGCGCGGGGCCGGGTGGTGGTCGAGATCGCGGACACGGGGAGCGGCATCCCGCCCGAGATCCTGGAGCGCATGTTCGATCCGTTCTTCACCACCAAGCCGGCGGGCGTCGGGACGGGCCTGGGGCTCGCGATCAGCCGCGGCATCGTCGCGGCCCTCGGCGGCGAGATCCAGGTGGAGAGCGAGGTCGGCGCGGGGAGCACCTTCCGCGTGCTCCTGCCGCCGCCCGCGTCCTGACGGGACGTCAGGCGAGGACCAGGATCAGGTCCTCCTTCTCGACCTTGTCGCCCTCCTTGTACTTCACCTCGGCGATCCGGCAGTCCGCCTTCGCCTTCACGTTCGTCTCCATCTTCATGGCCTCGGTGACCATGAGGACGGCGCCCGCCTTCACCGCGTCCCCCGCCTTCACGTTCACCTTGAGCACCTTGCCCGGCATGGGGGCGGCGACGTGGGCGGGGTTGCCCCGGTCGGCCTTGACGCGCTGGACGCCGGTCTGGGCGGCGGCCTGGTCGCGGACCGTGATGGTGCGCCCCTCGCCGTTCAGCTCGAAGTAGAGGTCGCGGGTGCCGTCCTTCTCGAGCTTGCCCACCGTGACGAGCCGCACGATGAGCGTCTTGCCCGGCTCGATCTCGATCGAGGTCTCCTGCCCGGGCTCGAGGCCGTAGAGGAACACCGGCGTCGGGACGACCGAGGTGTCGGAGAACTCGTCCTTGTGCCGGACGAGGTCGGGGAAGACGTTCGGGTACAGGAGCCAGGACACGAGCGACTTGTCGTCGACGTACCCGCCGATGCGCTGCGCCGCCTTGGCCCGCTCCGCCTCGAGGTCCGCCGGCTCGAGCAGCTCGCCCGGGCGGCAGGTGATGGGCCGCTGGTCCTTCAGGATCACCTCGCGGAGCTCCTCCGGGAAGCCGCCGTGGAGCTGGCCGAGCATGCCCTTCGCGAGGCCGACCACCGACTCGGGGAAGGCGAGGTCCTTGCCCTTCTCGCCGAAGAGGTCCTCGGGCTCGAGGCCGCTCTTCACGAGGAACATGGCCATGTCGCCGACCACCTTCGACGACGGCGTCACCTTCACGATGTCGCCGAAGAGGAGGTTCACCTTCCGGTACATGTCCTTGCACTCCTCCCACCTGTCGAGGAGGCCGAGCCCGGAGACCTGAGGTCTGAAGTTGGAGTACTGGCCGCCGGGGATCTCGTGGCGGTACACCTCGGCGGTGCCGCTCTTCAGCCCCGACTCGAAGGGCGCGTACCACTCGCGCACCGTCTCCCAGTAGTTGGCGAGGGTCTGCAGGCCGTCCTCGTCGAGGCCGGGGTCCCACTCGGTGCCCTTCAGCACCGCGACGAGCGAGTTCAGGTTCGGCTGGGCGGTGAGGCCGGAGAGGGACGAGAGCGCCGCGTCCACCACGTCCACGCCGGCCTTGGCCGCCTCGAGGATGGTCGCCGCCGCGAGGCCGGAGGTGTCGTGGGTGTGCAGGTGGACGGGGATCCCCACCGCCTCCTTGAGCGCCTTCACGAGCTTCGCCGCCGCGAACGGCTTGAGGAGCCCGGCCATGTCCTTCACGGCCAGGAAGTGCGCGCCCATCCGCTCGAGCTCCTTCGCGAGCTTCACGTAGTAGTCGAGCGGGTACTTGTCGCGCTTCGGGTCCGAGACGTCGCCCGTGTAGCAGACCGCCGCCTCCAGCACGGCGTTCTTCTGCTTGCGCACCGCCTCGCAGGCGACGGTCATCCCCTTCGTCCAGTTCAGGGAGTCGAAGACGCGGAAGACGTCCACGCCGCTCTTCGCCGCCTCCTCCACGAACCGCTCGACCACGTTGTCCGGGTAGTTCGTGTAGCCGACCGCGTTGGAGCCGCGGAGCAGCATCTGCAGCAGGACGTTCGGGATGGCCTTGCGCAGCCGGTGGAGCCGGTCCCAGGGGTCCTCCTTCAGGAACCGCATCGACACGTCGAACGTCGCCCCGCCCCAGCACTCGACGGAGAAGAGGCCGGCCGCGAGGTGGGCGGTGGCCGGGGCGACGCGCAGGAGGTCGTGGCTGCGGACGCGCGTCGCGAGGAGCGACTGGTGCGCGTCGCGCATGGTGGTGTCGGTGAAGAGGAGCCGCTTCTCCGCGCGCACCCACTTCGCGAGCCCCTCCGGGCCGCGCTCGAGCAGCAGGTCCCGCGTCCCCTTCGGCGGCGCCTTCGCGAGGTCCACCCTCGGCAGGCGCGGCTCGGCGAGCTCCGCGCTCTTGAGCGGCTTCGCCACCCCCGGCGAGCCGTTCACGATCACCTCGCCGAGGTACTTGAGGAGCTTCGTGCCGCGGTCCTTCTTCACCGTGGCCTGCATGAGCTCCGGGTGCGCCTCGATGAAGGAGGTGTCGCACCGTCCCGCCAGGAACTCGGGGTTGCGCATCACGTTCTCGAGGAACGCGATGTTGGTCTTCACGCCGCGGACGCGGAACTCCTGGAGCGAGCGGTCCATCACGTGGGCGGCGCCCGGGAAGGAGAGCCCCCAGGTGGTGATCTTCACGAGCAGCGAGTCGTAGTGCGGCGTGATCACCGCGCCGGTGAAGGCGGAGCCGGCGTCGAGCCGCACCCCCATGCCACCGGGGGAGCGGTAGGCCTTGAGCGTGCCGAAGTCGGGCGCGAAGCCGTTCTGCGGGTCCTCGGTGGTGATGCGGCACTGGATGGCGAAGCCGCGCATCTGCACGTCGGCCTGCCGCGCGATCCCGATCTCGGGGTCGGAGAGCTTCTTCCCCTGCGCCACCAGGATCTGGGCCTGGACGAGGTTCCGCCCGGTGATCTGCTCGGTGACGGTGTGCTCCACCTGGATGCGCGGGTTCACCTCGATGAAGTAGTGCTTCCCCTCCTGGTCGACGAGGAACTCCACCGTGCCGGCGTTCCGGTACGAGACGCTCCGGGCGATCCGGAGGGCGTCCTCGCAGATGGCCTCGCGCTGCCCGGCGGTGAGCGCCATGGAGGGCGCGAACTCCACCACCTTCTGGTGCCGGCGCTGGATGGAGCAGTCGCGCTCGAAGAGGTGGACGAGGTTGCCGTGGTGGTCGCCGAGGACCTGCACCTCGATGTGCTTCGGCCGCTCGATGTAGCGCTCGAGGAAGACGGCGGAGTTGCCGAACGCGGCGCCCGCCTCGCTGCGCGCCGAGACGAGCCCGTCCACGAGCTCCTTCTGGCTGCGCGCGACGCGCATGCCGCGGCCGCCGCCGCCCGCCGTCGCCTTGATGATGATGGGGTAGCCGTGGTTCCTCGCGAAGATGAGCGCCTCCTCGTCGTGGAGGATGGGCTCCGGCGTGCCCGGCACGATGGGCACGCCCGCCGCCGCGGCCGCCTTGCGGCCGGCCACCTTGTCGCCGAGCCGGCGCTGCATCTCCGCGGTGGGCCCCACGAAGGCGATGCCCGCCCGCTCGCAGGCCTCGGCGAACTCGGCGTTCTCGGAGAGGAAGCCGTAGCCGGGGTGGATGGCGTCCACGTCGAGCCGCTTCGCGAGCGCCACGATCTCCTCGATGCCGAGGTAGGCGTCGATGGGCTTCTTGCCCTTGCCGACGAGGTACGCCTCGTCCGCCTTGTACCGGTGCAGCGAGAGGCGGTCCTCCTCCGAGTAGATGGCGATCGTCTGGATGCCGAGCTCGGTGCAGGCGCGGAAGATGCGGATGGCGATCTCGCCGCGGTTCGCGGCCATCACTCTCTTGAACGGGACGGGCATTTCGGCTCCGGTGCGACGAACGAGGTGCGCGAGGTCCCGCGTACGGGCCTCGCTTCTGGGATCGAGATCGTTCGCTGCTGGCCGCGGAGGGGGTGGATCGGGTCGGGCGGGTCGCTCGGCTCGGTCCAGCGCGATGAGGGGCGCATTGGAGCACACCGCCCCGGCCCGCGTCGAGCCCCGGGGCGGGCCGCCTCAGCCGCCCCGCGCCTTCGCCGCCGCGTACCGGCCGATCTCGACGTCGAGCCCGCCGACGTGCCTGCGCAGCCAGTCGGAGAGCCAGTTGTGCAGGGTCAGGGCGACGAGCGGGGTCGGCCCCTTGCGCGCGAGGTCGGCGGCCATCACGTCGAAGTCCTCGCGGAAGGACTCGTGCAGGGCCCGGTGCCCCTCGCGGTCGGGGAAGCCGATCTCGAGCATGTAGCGCTCCTCGGCCGCGAAGTGCAGCACCACGTAGTCGCTCAGGTAGCGGACGACCCGCGCGACCTCGCCCGGCTCCCCGGCGCGCAGCGCGGTGACGAGCCGCTCGGCCCGGCGGAAGAGCTCCTGGTGCTGCGCGTCGAGCTCCGGGACGCCCACCGCGAGCGCCGGCGACCACTGGATGGGTGCCATCGTCCCCTCCGCTCCGCCTCAGGGCGGCGAGGCGGACCCCGCCTCGCGCAGGTGCCGCGCGAGGCCGATGTCCGCGCCGAAGATGTGCGACTTGAGCCAGCCCTGCACCCACGTCGCCGTCTTCACGGCGATGGCGAACGAGGGCCCGGTCTGCTCGTAGAGGCGCCGCAGGTCGGCGTAGTCGCGCTCGAAGCGCCGGTGGGCCGCCCGGTGGACGTTCGCGCCGGGGTAGCCGCTCCGCTCCATGGCCCGCTCCTCGGCCCCGAAGTGCTCGACGACGTACTGGCCGAGGAACCCGAAGAGCCTCGGGATCTCGTCGCGCCGCCCGCGCTCGAGCGCCGCCACGAGCTCCGACAGCCGCCTGAAGATCTCCTGGTGCTGCCCGTCGATCTCCGCGTTGCCGCTCGCGAGCGACGGGTGCCACTCGACGACCATGCTCCTGCCCGCTTCCTCCGCCCCGAGAAGCCCGCACAGGATGGCAAGGCTCGACGAGAAAGGCCAGTCCGCTCGCGGGGTGGCCGCCCTTTCTGCTATGGTCGGCGCCTGCTCATCGCCCGCACCGGTCCATGATGCGTCGCGGGCACCGAACGCGCGACATGAACGACCGCCCCACCCCCCGCGAGATCCCGTTCAACTACACGTCGGCCGACGACCGGCAGGCGATCTCGCAGCTCCTCGGCCCCGCCGTCTGGCAGAAGCTCGAGGCCCTCCGCGCCCGGCGCGTCACCGGGCGGAGCGCCCGGCTGCTCATGCGGTTCTTCGGCGAGATCCTGATCCACCGCCGGAACCCGTTCCTCTTCCAGGAGCTCGTCGACTCGGGCGCGCGGCGCCGCCGCTTCTTCGACAACATCGAGAAGGACCTCGGCATCGTCGACCGGAACTCGAGCGGCGAGGAGACGGTCCTCGAGGTGCTCGGGGAGTGCCGCCGGGTCCTCGCCGCCTACCGGGCCGAGGTGGACGGGGCGCCCGAGCTGCGCCGCCGCCTCTCGCGCGACCTCGGCGCGGTGGTGGGCAAGGACAACGTCCTCTACGACCCGTTCACCCTCGTCTCCCACGCCACCGACGCGACCGACTGGCGCCTCCACCTGCCCGTGGCGGTGGTGATGCCCGACGACGAGGCGCAGGTGGCGCCGGCGCTCGCCGCCATCGCCCGCCTGGGCCTCAAGGCGATCCCCCGCGGCGCCGGCACGGGCCTCACCGGCGGCGCCGTCCCGCTCCGGCAGGGCTGCGTGGTGGTGAACACCGAGAAGCTGAACCACATCCGCCGCACCACCCCCCGCACCTTCCGGCTCTCGGACGGGCGCGAGGCCGAGGCCCAGGTCCTCGAGCTCGAGGCGGGCGTCATCACCGAGCGGGCGATGGAGCACGCCGCCGAGCACGGCCTCGTCTTCGCCACCGACCCGACGAGCGCCTGGGCCTGCACCATCGGCGGGAACATCGCGGAGAACGCCGGCGGCAAGGACTGCGTCCTCTACGGCACCTGCATCGACAACCTCGTCTCCTGGCGCATGGCGATGCCCTCCGGCCGCAGCTGGACCGTGCGGCGCGCCGACCACCAGCTCCGCAAGATCCTCCCCGACGACCGGGTCACGTTCGAGGTGACGGACGAGGACGGCGCCGCCGTGCGCCGCATCGAGCTGCGCGGCTCGGAGATCCGCGGGAAGGGGCTCTGGAAGGACATCACCAACAAGGCGCTCGGCGGCCTGCCGGGCCTGCAGAAGGAGGGGACGGACGGCGTCGTCACCTCCGCCGAGTTCATCCTCTACCCCGAGTACGAGGCGAAGCGGACCCTGTGCCTCGAGTTCTTCGGGCCGGACTTCGACGAGGCCTCGCACGTCATCCTCGCCCTGTCGCGGGCCTTCCCCTTCCCGAACGGCGGGCACGAGGCGCTCTCCGCGCTCGAGCACTTCGACGACGAGTACGTCCGGGCCATCAGCTACAAGGTGAAGGCCCCCCGCGCGGAGACGCCGAAGGCGGTCCTGCTCGTCGACGTGGTCGGCCACGCGCCCGCAGAGGCGGCGCGGGGCGTCGAGAAGATCCGCGCCATCCTCGCCGCGCACCCGAACACCCTCATGTTCGAGGCGCGCGACGCGGCGGAGGGCAAGCGGTTCTGGGCCGACCGCAAGAAGCTCGGCGCCATCGCGCGGCGCACCAACGCCTTCAAGATGAACGAGGACGTGGTCCTCCCGCTGGAGGCGCTCGCCGAGTTCGCCCGCTTCGTCGAGGCCATGAACGTCGAGGAGGAGCGCTACGCGCAGGCGCGCTTCATCGATCGGGCC
Organism: uncultured delta proteobacterium; assembly: GCA_963737085.1. Classification (GTDB taxonomy): domain Bacteria; phylum Myxococcota; class Myxococcia; order Myxococcales; family Anaeromyxobacteraceae; genus Anaeromyxobacter. Next base: position 151,640 of record CAVTRR010000005.1, on the reverse strand, counting down.
GCCGAGATCGTCTCCGCCGCGGCGCCGCCCCCGGACGACCCGGAGTGGCTCGCCGCGAAGATCCCCGCGGCGCTCCAGCGCTTCGAGGGCGCCCGCGCCCGCATCGCGGCCGCCGCCCCGGCGGAGCTGCGCTCGCTCGCCATCCTGCGCACGCTCCACGACGAGGTCTCCCAGCTCGTCCGCGGCTACACCGACCTCGCCCGGGCCCTCGAGGTCGCCCACAAGGAGATCCGCGAGCGGCTCATCGTCCTCGCCACCCACATGCACGCCGGCGACGGCAACGTGCACGTGAACGTACCGGTGCTCTCGAACGACCGGCCCATGCTCCAGCGGACCGAGCAGGTCATCGACCGCGTGATGGCGAAGGTGATGGAGCTCGGGGGCGTCGTCTCCGGCGAGCACGGCATCGGCGTCACGAAGCTCAAGTACCTCGAGCAGGAGCGCATCCTCGCGCTCTCGGCCCACCGGCGCGACGTCGACCCCGGCGGCCTCATGAACCCGGGGAAGCTCGAGGACCTCGCGATCCTCGACCAGATCTTCACGCCCTCCTTCAACCTGCTCGAGCTCGAGGCCCGCATCCTCCAGCACGGGCAGCTCGAGGAGCTCGCCCGCGCCATCGCCCACTGCGTGCGCTGCGGCAAGTGCAAGCCGGACTGCTGCGTCTATCACCCGGCCCGCGGGATGTTCTTCCACCCGCGCAACAAGAACCTCGCCATCGGGTCGCTCATCGAGGCCCTCCTCTACGACGCGCAGCGCGCCCACTCGACGCGCTTCGAGCTGCTCCGCTGGCTCGAGGAGGTGGCGGACCACTGCACCGGCTGCCACAAGTGCCTGAAGCCCTGCCCGGTGGACATCGACTCGGGCGCGGTCTCCGTGCTGGAGAAGCAGATCCTCGCGAGCTGGGGCTACAAGAGCACGACCGCCGCCACGCGCGCGTCCCTCGCGTACCTCGACAGCCGCTCCCCGGCGTTCAACGCGCTCTTCCGCACCGCCGTCGTCCGCATCGGCGGCGCCGTGCAGCGCGCCGCCTGCGAGCTCGCCGCGCCGCTCCAGCCCGCCGACGGGCGGCCGGGCGCCTACGCGCTCCAGATGCTCCGCTCGCCGATGAACCCGGTGCCGGCGGAGACCTTGCGCGACGTCATCCCCCCCTGCGAGCCGGACCAGGTGCTCGTGTTCGAGGGGCCCGAGAGCGAGCCGGAGCGGAGCGTCTTCTACTTCCCGGGCTGCGGCTCGGAGCGCCTGCAGTCCCACGTGTCGATGGCGGCGCTGCACGTCCTCGTGTCGCTCGGCGTCCGCGTCGTCCTCCCGCCGCCCTTCCTCTGCTGCGGGTACCCGGCCCACTTCAACGCGAAGACCGAGCAGCACTCGCGCAACGTGCTGCGGGACACCATCCTCTTCAGCCAGATCCGCGAGATGTTCTCGTACCTCGCCTTCGACGCCTGCGTCGTCACCTGCGGCACCTGCCGCGAGGGGCTCGACGCGATGGAGGCGGGCAAGCTCTTCGGCGGGCGGATCGTGGACGTCTCGGCGTACGCCCAGGAGCGCGGCCTCCGCCTCGCGCCGGCGGCGGAGGAGTTCCTCTACCACGCGCCCTGCCACGACTCGCTCGACGGCAAGGCCGAGCAGGTGCTCGTGAAGCTCGGCGGCTTCGGCGAGGTCCGGGCGGTGCCGCACTGCTGCTCGGAGGCCGGCACCCTCGCGCTCTCGCGCCCGGACATCACCGACGCGATGCTCCACCGCAAGCGCGGCGCCCTCGAGGAGGTCCTCGACGGCCGCCGCGGCGCCACGATCCTCACGAACTGCCCGTCTTGCGTGCAGGGGCTCGGCCGGAACCGGGCCCTCGGCGTCGAGCCGAAGCACCTCGCCGTCGCCCTCGCGGAGCGCTTGAGCGGACCGGATTGGCTGGAGAAATTCCGCGCCCAGGCCGCGCGGGCGCACGCCGTCCACTTCTGAGCCGCCCCGCTCCGCGGGTCAGCGGTCGTTGATCCCTGCACGCGGTTCGTGCATGCTGCGCCGCTTCCGGGCAGAGGGATCGCGCCCTAACCCAAGGAGAGCAGTCATGTCGAAGATGGACGAGAGGCTGGAGCAGTCGTACCAGGACGTGCTGAAGCGCAACCCCGGGGAAACCGAGTTCCACCAGGCGGTGCGCGAGGTGTTCGAGTCGATCGGACCGGTCCTGGCGAAGTACCCCGAGATCCGCGAGCGCAAGATCATCGAGCGGATCGTGGAGCCGGAGCGGCAGATCATCTTCCGGGTCCCGTGGCAGGACGACCGGGGCGAGGTGCAGATCAACCGCGGCTTCCGGGTGCAGTACAACTCGGCGCTCGGTCCGTACAAGGGCGGCCTGCGGTTCCACCCGTCGGTCTACCTCGGCATCGTCAAGTTCCTCGGCTTCGAGCAGATCTTCAAGAACGCCCTCACCGGCCTGCCCATCGGCGGCGGCAAGGGCGGCTCGGACTTCGACCCGAAGGGCAAGTCCGACAACGAGATCATGCGCTTCTGCCAGAGCTTCATGACCGAGCTGTGGCGGTACATCGGCGAGTACACGGACGTCCCTGCGGGCGACATCGGCGTGGGCGGCCGCGAGATCGGCTACATGTACGGCCAGTTCAAGCGCCTCACCGCCAAGTACGAGGCCGGCGTCATCACGGGCAAGGGGCTCGACTACGGCGGCTCGCTCGTCCGCACCGAGGCGACCGGCTACGGCGCCACCTTCTTCGTCGACGAGATGCTGAAGGTCCGCAAGGACTCGTTCGAGGGGAAGAAGTGCGTCGTGTCCGGCTCGGGCAACGTCGCCATCTACACCATCGAGAAGATCCACCAGCTCGGCGGCAAGGTCGTCGCCTGCTCCGACTCGAACGGCTACGTCTACGACGAGAAGGGCATCGACGTGGAGACGGTGAAGCGGCTCAAGGAGGTCGAGCGCCGCCGCATCAAGGACTACGTCGAGGCCCGCAAGCACGCGAAGTACGTCGACGCCGGCAACATCTGGGAGATCCCCTGCCAGGTGGCGATGCCGTCCGCGACGCAGAACGAGATCAACGGCAAGGACGCCGCGCTCCTCGTGAAGAACGGCTGCATCGCGGTCGGCGAGGGCGCGAACATGCCCACGACGCCCGAGGGCATCAAGATCTTCCTCGACGCGAAGATCTCCTACGGCCCGGGCAAGGCCGCGAACGCCGGCGGCGTCGCGACCTCCGCGCTCGAGATGCAGCAGAACGCGACCCGCGACAGCTGGACGTTCGAGTACACCGAGAAGCGGCTCGCGAACATCATGAAGAACATCCACCAGAACTGCTACGAGACCTCCGAGGAGTTCGGCGCGAAGGGCAACTACGTGATCGGCGCCAACATCGCGGGCTTCCTCAAGGTCGCGAAGGCGATGGTCGCGCACGGCCTCGTGTAGCTAGCCGGCGGCCTGCAGCACCCGCGGCCCCCGTGCCGGCGCTTCGCGCCGTCGCGGGGGCCGCTCCGTCACCGGCCCGACAGGGCGAGCGGCACCTCGACGTGCATCGTGTCGCCGCTGAACTTCGGGAAGAGCATGGCGCGCGCGGCGCCCTTGAGGCAGCCGCCGAGCTCCGCGTTGTTCACGCCGACGTCGTCGATGGTGGGGTAGGTCACCGCGCCGGTCGGCTGGATGTTGAGCCGCAGCATGATGCGGCGCCCGTCGAGCTTCACGTCCCCGCCGGCGGCCGCCCGCAGGCAGCTGTCGAACGACGGCTTGCTGGCGCGCAGGACGCTCTCGATCTGCGACTGGGTGAGCGAGTCCGCCTGGTCGGCCTCGCTCGCGGCCGCGACGCGGTCGTCGCGCTCGCGCTCCCTCGCGTCCGCCGCCGCGCGGGCCTTCGCCTCGGCCGCCTCGCGGGCGCGCTCCTTCGCGTCCGCCGCGGCCCGGGCCTTCGCCTCGGCCGCCTCGCGGGCGCGCTCCTTCGCGTCGGCCGCGGCGCGGGCCTTCGCCTCCGCCGCCACGCGGGCGCGCTCCTTCGCGTCCGCCGCGGCCCGGGCCTTCGCCTCCGCCGCGGAGGCCTTCGCCTCCGCCGCCTCGCGGGCGCGATCCTTCGCGTCCGCCGCGGCCCGGGCCTTCGCGTCGCGCGCGAGCCGGTCCCGCTCGGCCCGGTCGGCGCGGGCCTGCGCGGCGCGCTCGGCGGCCTCCTCGCGCTCCTTCGCCTGCCGCTCCTCGCGGGCGCGGCGCTCCTCGTCCGCCGCGCGCTTCGCCTCCGCGCGCCTCGCCTCCGCGGCGTCCGGCGCGGGCTGCGCCGGGGGCGGCTCGGGCGTGGGCGGCGTGATCGGCGGCGACGGCTCGACCGGCGGCGGCTGCGCGGCGCGGGCGGCCGGCGCGGGAGGCGCGGACCGGTCCCGCGGCGGCGCGTCGCCCCGCGATCCCAGCACGACGAAGGCGAGGATCCCCACGAGCAGCGCGACGCCGCCGCCCATGAGCGCGATGGGGACGATGCTCTTCTGCTGCGCCGGCTTCGGGATCACCGGCACCTTCGGCATCGGCGGCGGCTCGGGCGTGACGGTCTCGTGCGGCGTCACCTCGCGCAGCGGCGCGAAGGGATCGGGCGCCGCGGAGCCGCCCGTCCCGTACGTCTCCGGGAGCGAGGCGCGGGCGGCCGCGAAGAACGGGTCCTGCGGCGGGCTCGCGCCGGGGAGCGGGGCGGCGCCGGTGTCGGAGAACAGGTCCACGTAGCCGCCGTCGGCGGGCTGCGGGGTCGGCTCCTCCGCCGCGGGCATCGGGACGTGGGTCGTCGCGTCGAGCGACCGCGAGCGCGCCTCGTTCGGCCAGGGCGGCGGCGCCGCGGGCTCGGGCGCGCCGACCTCGAGCGGGATCTCCGGGGCGGGGATCGGCGGCGGCCCCTCGGCGCCCGGCTTCACCACGATCAGGTGGCCGCAGGCCTTGCACTTGAGCTTGTAGACGCGCCCGGGGGCGGGGTTGTCGGCGGTCGCGTACTTCTTGCCGCACCGGTCGCAGGAGAATTTCACGTGTGGGATCCTACTGTCACGAAACGCCGCCGCGCAAGGATGCGGCCGCCCTACCGCGTGCCTCGGACCGCGAGCCCGACCCCGATGATGGCGCCCTCCGCCCGGACCGGGAAGGCGGTGACGGCGAGGCGCAGGGTGACCCCGGGCGACGCCCGCGTCTCGCCGAGCACGTGGCGCTCGACGGGGCCCCCCGTCTCCAGGGCGGCGCGCAGCGCGTCCTGGACCTGCGCGCCCGCGGCGCCGGGGATCACCTCCTCGGCCGTGCGCCCCGCGTGCACGTCCACCCCGAGGCCGCTCAGCTCCGCGAACGCCTCGTTCGCGCGGAGGACGCGGCCCTGCCGGTCGAACAGGGCGAGGGGCGTCGGCGCCGACGCGACGAAGGCGGCGAGCTGCGCCGCCTCCCGCTCGGCGGTGGCGCGGCTCTGCGCCACCTCCTCGAAGAGCCGGGCCCGCTCGAGCGCCGCGGCGCAGGGCTGCGCGACGAGCCGCACGAACGCGCGCTCGTCCGGCTCGAGGCGCCGGGCCGACCCGAAGCCGACCGTGAGCGCCCCGAGCGCGTGGCCCGACGCGAGCAGCGGCACGACCGCCCAGGCGACCTCCTTGCGCGCGACCCGCTCCGCCTCGAGGGTCGGGTAGCGGCCGACGATCTCCTCGGGCGAGTCGATCCAGAGCGCGCGGCCGGTGCGGACCACCTCGGCGGCGGGCTCGGGCGCGTCGATGCGCAGCGGCTCCGGCTCGGCGTGCCCCGCCGCGCCGTGGCGGGAGAGCAGCACGAGCCGCTCCGGCCCGTCGAGCACGTGGATCTCGGCGGCGGTCGCGCCGAGGGTCTCGAGCGCGCGGAACGCCGCCGCCGCGACGTCGCGCGGCCGCGCCGCGGCGGAGAGCGTGCCCGAGGTCAGCTGCAGCTGCTGGAGCCGCTCGGCGTGGCGCCGGTGCGCGTCGAAGAGGCGCGCCCGGTCCACCGCCTCGGCGCACTGCCGCACGATGGCGAGGACGAAGGCGCGCTCCTCCGCGTCGAACGGCCGCGGGGCGGGGAACTGCAGCTCGACCACGACGCGCCAGCTCTCCGCCCGCAGCGGGATGGCCGCGGACGCGGCCACGTCGTGCGCGCGCGCGTACGGCGCGACCGACGGGAAGCGGGCCGCGATCTCCTCGGCCGAGCCGAGCCAGACGGGCTCGCCGCTGCGGTGCGCGTCGGCCGCCGGGATCGGCTCGTCGGAGAAGACCCGGCGGTAGCTCGACGCGAACTCGTCGGAGATGCCGAGCCCGGTGACGAGCTCCAGCTCGCCCGGCCGCCGCTCGGCGAAGATCGTCACCGCGCTCGCGTCGACGAGCCCGAGGCCGCGGTCGAAGATGATGCGGGTGACGTCCTCGCGCGTCGCCGCGGCGGAGAGCGCCGCCGTGAGCCACTGCAGCCGCTCGAGCCGCTCGAGGCGCTGGCGCGACTGGTCGGGGCGGGCGGGGTCCTGGCGCGGTTCCACCGGGCGACTCTAGCGCACCGGCGGGCGCCGCGCCCGCGCCGCCGTGGCACGGGGGAGCGACACCCACATCGGCGCCGTCGCCGCCGCGGCGCTCACTCCGTCGCGGCGGCCGAGGCGGGCGCGTCCTCGTGGATCGCCACCGCCTTGACGTTCACGAACTCGCGGATCCCCTCCCGCGCGAGCTCGCGGCCGTAGCCCGAGCGCTTCACGCCGCCGAAGGGGAGGCGCGGGTCGGAGGTCACCATGGCGTTCACGAACGTGGCGCCCGCCTCGAGGTCGTCCACGAAGCGGCGCCGCTCCTCCGCGTCGTTCGTCCAGGCGGACGAGCCGAGGCCGAACGGCACGTCGTTCGCGACCGCGATCGCCTCGTCGAGGTCCCGCACCCGGTGGAGCATGGCGACCGGGCCGAAGATCTCCTCGCGGTAGGAGGGCGACGCGCGCGGCACGCCGGCGAGGACCGTGGGCGGGTAGTAGAAGCCGCGCCCGCCCGCCGGCTTGCCGCCGAGGAGCAGCTTCGCCCCGTCCCTCACCGCCGCGTCCACCTGCGCCACGAGCTTCTCGAGCTCGGCGGCGGTGGCGAGCGGCCCCACGTCGGTGGCGGGGTCCATGGGATCGCCCACCTTCAGCGCGGCCATGCGGGCGACGAAGTCGCGCTCGAAGCGATCGTAGATCCGGTCGTGCACGACGAAGCGCTTCGCCGCGATGCAGGACTGGCCGTTGTTGATGCAGCGCGCGGTGACGGCGGTCCTCACCGCCGCCTCGAGGTTCGCGCTCGGCATGACGACGAACGGGTCCGAGCCGCCGAGCTCGAGCACCGTCTTCTTGATCGCCTGGCCCGCCGCGGCCGCCACCGCGGCGCCCGCCCCCTCGCTGCCGGTGAGCGTCGCCGCCGCGACCCGGTCGTCCGCGACGATGCGCGCGACGCGCGGGGAGCCCACGAGGAGCGTCTGGAAGCAGCCGTCGGGGAAGCCGGCGAGGCGGAAGACCTCCTCGATCGCGAGGGCCGACTGCGGGACGTTGGAGGCGTGCTTGAGGAGCCCCACGTTCCCCGCCATGAGCGCGGGGGCGGCGAAGCGGAAGACCTGCCAGAACGGGAAGTTCCAGGGCATCACCGCCAGCACCGGACCGAGCGGCAGGAAGCGCACGAAGGCGCGGGTCGCGCTCGCCTTCACCTCCTCGTCGGCGAGGAGCCGCTCGGCGTGCTCCGCGTAGAAGCGGCAGACCCAGGCGCACTTCTCGGCCTCCGCGACCGCGGACTTGAAGGTCTTGCCCATCTCGAGGGTCATCGTGCGGGCCCAGTGCTCCTTGCGCTGCTCGAGCACGTCGGCCGCGCGCTGCATGAGCGCCGCGCGCTCGGCGAACGGGCGCCTGCGCCACGACCGGAACGTCTGCGCCGCGCGCGCGAGGCGGGCCTCGAGCTCCGCGTCGGACAGCTCCTCGAACCGGCCGAACGCCTCGCCGGTGGCGGGGTTCACGGACGTCATCGTGGCCATGGCGGGGAAGGTAACGTGCGGTTTCGGGGGCGTCCACGCGCGCGGGTGCGGCGTCCGGCCGCCCGGAGGGGCGGCGCCCGGCGCTCAGGCTTCGCGCCGCGCGACGAGCACCCCCGCCACGAACCCCGCCGCGATGGCGGCGACGCCGCGCAGGCGCGGCCGCGCCGGCGCACCGACGGCCGGCGCGGGCGTCGCCGGGACGGGCTCGCCCCGCGGGGGCACGCTGGCGGCGGGCGCGAGCCCGGTGTCGGACTTCCGCTTCGCCCCCTGCCGCTTCCCCTCCGGCGAGCGGTGCTCGATGAAGGCGTTCACCTCGGCGCCCACGAGGAGCACGAGCGAGGAGATCCACATCCACAGGAACAGCACGACGACGCCCCCGAGGGCGCCGTAGGTCTTGTCGTAGCTCCCGAAGTTCGCGACGTACTTCGAGAAGCCCCACGACGCGAGCACCCACACCACGACGCCCGCCGCCGAGCCCGGCGTGATGAACTTGAACCGCTGCTCGACGTCCGGGAGCACGTAGTAGAGGAGCGCCCACACGAACATCATGACGAGGCCGGCGAGGGGGAGGCGCAGCCAGCCGATGGCGAGGCCGAGCGGCCCGCCGAGGCGGTCGGCGAGCGGGGCCGTCGCCACCGCGACCAGGCCGGCCACCAGGGCGAGGACGCCCGCGACGAGGGTCATGAGGATCGCGATCCCCCGGACCTTCCAGAACGGCCGCCCCTCCTTCACGTCGTAGGCGATGTTGAGCGCGCGCATGAGCGCCATGATCCCGCCGGACGCCGCCCAGATCGCCCCGAGGGCGCCGAACCCGACGAGCGTCGCGTTCTGCTCCTGCCCGAGCTGCCGGATCCGCTCGCCCAGGATCTGCGTGACCGCCCCCGGGGCCACCGTGGCGAGGTCCTGCACGAGCCGCTCCGCGTCCGACGGCTGGATGACGACGCTCGCGAGGGCCACGAGGAACAGCAGGAACGGGAAGAGCGCGAGGGCGCCGTAGTACGTGACGCTCGCCGCGATGTCGGTGACCGCGTCCTTCGAGAGCTCGGCCCTGAGCCCCCCCAGGAACTCCCTCCAGCTCATTCCGCCACCCGGCAGGCGCACGCGGCGATCCTCCCGGGACGAAAGGTGATCATCCGCGCCCGAGCGCGGCACCGAAGCCGAGCACCGCGCCGAACACCACGTGGGCGGCCACCAGGATCGGCCCCGTGCTCCAGCCGTAGTTCCGCCCGAGGAAGCCCGGCGGCTCGAGGCGCCGCTCGGTCGTGGGCCCGGCGTACGGGCGCGCGATCCGGGGGTGGAACGCAGGGAGGGCGAGCAGGCCCGCGGTCGCCACGAAGAGCCCGTGGGCGAGCCCGATGGCGGCGCCGAGCGCGACGGAGCCGCCCCCCGCCGCGCCGAACGCCGCCGCGTACACGAGCGCGAAGAGGCAGCCGTTCGCGAGGTGGATCGCGAGCCCGAGGGCGAAGGCGCGATCGCGGTCGGCCGTGAACATCGCGCCGAGGAGCCAGGGCAGGCTCATGCGCGTCCACCCGAGCCCCTTGGCGCCCGCGAGGATCGTGGTGAGCACCACGGCGCCCCCGAAGCCCCACACGAGCGCCGCCGCGAGGGTCACGCCCGCGCCTCCCCGCGCGCCTCGGGGCGGCGCGCCTCGGCGTGCGCGCGGGCCTCGACGGCGAGCGCCGCCGAGACCAGGCCCACGTGGGTGAAGGCCTGCGGGAAGTTCCCGAGCGCCGCGCCGGCGGCCGCGTCGATCTCCTCGGCGAAGAGGTCGAGGTCGTTCGCGCGGGAGAGGAGCGCCTCCATCCACTCCACCGCGGCGGCGAGCGATCCCCCGCCGCGCGGCGAGGTGCTCGGCCGCCCAGAACGAGCAGATGCCGAAGGCGCCCTCCCCGTCCGCGACGCTCCGCTCGGTGCGGTAGAGGAGGCCCGGGGCGGGCGAGAGCCGCTCGCGCACCCGCCGCCAGGTCCCCGCCATCCGCGGCGAGCCGGGCGCGGCGTAGCCGTACCAGCCGAGGAGGAGGAGCGCGGCATCGACCTCGTCGCCGTCCGGGTGCGCCACGTACGACCCGAGGCGCGCGCTGAAGCAGCGCGCCTCGACGAGGGCGCGGATCTCCGCCTGCTCCCGCGCGAAGGCCGCGGCCGGCAGGCGCGGGAGCGCGCCGCGGCGGTGCAGCTCGAGGAGCCGCGTCAGCGCGACCCATGCGAGGACGAGCGAGTGCGTGTGCTGGCGGGGCGCCTCGCGGGGCTCCCAGATGCCGCTCTCCGGCTCGCGCCACGTCGCGCGCACCACCTCCCCGAAGCCCCGCAGCATCGCCTGCACCTCGCGCGGGAGCCGGACGCCGCGCCCGACGGCCTGGGCCACCGCGTCGACGACCTCGCCGTAGACGTCGAGCTGGCGCTGGGCCGCGGCGGCGTTCCCGATCCGGACCGGGCGCGCGCCGCCGTGGCCCGCGAGGTGCGGGAGCTCGCGCTCGCGGGGCGGCGGCCGGCCGTAGACGTCGTAGAGCACGCGCAGCTCCGGCCGCGTGAGGCGGGTCGCGTGGAGCAGCCAGTCCCCGAACGCCTCCGCCTCGCGGCGGCAGCCGAGGCCGTAGAGCGCCCGGACCGTGAGCGCCGCGTCGCGCAGCCAGCAGAAGCGGTAGTCCCAGTTGAGCGCGCCGCCGGGCCGCTCCGGGAGCGACGTCGTGGGCGCGGCCACGATCGCGCCGGAGGGGGCGAAGGAGAGGAGCTTCAGCACGAGCGCGCTCCGCTCCACCTGGGCGCGCCAGGGGCCGCGGTACGAGAGGCCGCCCGAGAAGCGCCGCCACTCGCGCGCGGTGCGGCGCAGGGCCTCCCGCGCCGCCGCGAGGGGCGGCAGCACCGCCGGCGCATCCCGGTCGTACGCGAGCGACACGACGAGCGCGTCGCCCTCGCGGAGGACCGCCCGCGCGCGCGCCACCCCGTCGGCCCCGAGCGCGAGGGGGGCGCTCGCGCGCAGCGTCGTGAGGGCGCCGCCCTCCTCCAGCCGGAGCCCGAGGGCGCCGCCCTCGCGCAGCCGCGCCGCGCGCGCGCCGTAGCCCGGCCGCAGGTCCGCCTCGACCAGGACGGGCACCTCGCCGTCCACGCACTCCGCGATCCGCACGAGCTCGTGCTCCGGGAGGGCGAGCCGGCGCAGGTCCTCCTCCCCCGCGATGGCCATGAAGTCCACGAGGCGGAGCGTCCCGCCCGCCGCCTCGAAGGACGTGGCGAGCACGTTCGTGCCGTCGAGGTACGCGCGGCGCGCGCGCGCCGGCACGGCGGGCCCGACGCGGAGGTGCCCGCCCCCCTCGCCGAGGATCGCGGCGCACTGGGCGGGGGAGTCGAACCTCGGCCAGGCGAGCCAGGAGACGGTCCCCTGCCGGTCGATCAGCGCGGCGCTGCGGCCGTCCCCCACGACGGCGTGCTCCGAGATCGTCGCCATGCCCTCCAAGGATGCGCGCGGCGCCCGCGCGGTGACGGGTGGCGCCCCGCGGGTGGCGCAGGCTCAGCGGCGCCGGCGCCGCAGGGTCTCCGACACGAACCAGACGGCGAGCGCGGCGAGCACCCAGGGGAACAGGCGGGGGCGACGGGCGACGACCGCGACCACGGCGAAGAGCAGGATCGCGAGGGGCCAGCTGACGCGGAGCATGGGCGCGCATGATACGGCATACCCTCCTCGGGCGGGCGCCTGCGGACCGGCCCGGGTACGGCCCCGGGGTGCGCCTCCTCCCCGGGACGAGCGGCTGGTCCTACCCCGCGTGGAAGGGCAGGTTCTACCCCGAGGCGCTCCCCGCCTCGCGCATGCTCGCCGCCTACGCCGCCCGCCTCCCCGCGGTGGAGGTGAACGCCACCTTCTACCGGACGCCGCAGCCGCGCGTGCTCGCCGGCTGGCGCGCGCAGGTGCCCGCGGGCTTCGTCTTCGCCCTCAAGGGGCCGCAGCGGGTGACGCACGTGAAGCGGCTCGCCGGCGCCGCGGAGGAGGTCGCCCGCTTCCACGCCGCCGCCGCCGAGCTCGGCGGCGCGCTCGGGCCCGTGCTCTGGCAGCTGCCGCCCTCGCTCCGCAAGGATCTCCCGCGCCTCCGCGACTTCCTCGCGCTCCTGCCCCGCGGCGGCCGCGCGGCGTTCGAGTTCCGCCACGAGAGCTGGCTCGCGGACGACGTGCTCGCCGCGCTCGCCGACGCCGGCGCGGCGCTCTGCGTCGCCGACGACGAGGCGCGCTCCACCCCGCTCGCCGCCACCGCGCCCTTCGGCTACCTGCGCCTGCGCCGCCCCGACTACGACGACGCGGCGCTGGCGCGCTGGGCCGAGCGGGTGCGGGCGCAGCGCTGGGAGACCGCCTTCGTCTTCTTCAAGCACGAGGACGAGGCGCGCGGCCCCGCCTACGCGCTGCGGTTCGGCGCCCTCGCCGAGGGCGCCGAGCTCCCGGCGCCGGAGCGTTCGATGTAGGATGCCGCCGTGATGCCGCGGCTCCGCCTGCCCTTCGACGCGCCGCTCCCGCCCTCCGGCGTGCGCCGCTGGGCCGTCCTCGCCGCGCTCCTCGTCGGCGGCCTCGTGGCGCTGCTCGTCCCCGTCTTCTTCGCGGTGATGCTCTTCGAGCTGGTGCGCGGGTGAGCGGCGTCCCCGATCCCGCCGAGGCCGAGGAGCTGGCGCCCGGCACGGTCCTCGACGGCCGCTGGCGCATCGAGGCCCTGCTCGGCACGGGCGGCATGGGCGCGGTCTACCGGGCGGAGCACGTGCACGTCGGCCGCAAGGCCGCCGTGAAGGTGCTGCACGCCGACCTGAGCCGCAGCGCCGCCGAGCGGGATCGCTTCCGGCGCGAGGCGCGGGTCGCGACGCGGCTGCGCTCGCCGCACGTCGTCGAGGTGCTCGACTTCGGCGAGGACGCGGCGGGCCGGCCCTACCTCGCGATGGAGCTCCTCGAGGGCGAGCCGCTGCGCGCGGTGCTCGATCGCGAGGGGCGGCTCGCCCCGGAGCGCGCGGTGCGCCTCCTGCGCCAGCTGCTCGACGGCCTCGCCGCCGCCCACGCCGCCGGGGTGGTCCACCGGGACCTCAAGCCCGAGAACCTGTGGCTCTCCGGCGCCGGCGCCGACGAGCGGCTCCGCGTCCTCGACTTCGGGATCGCCAAGTGGTCCGAGGCGAGGCCCGACGCCGTCCGCACGCAGGTGGGGCTCGTGGTGGGCACCCCCGAGTACCTCTCGCCCGAGCAGGCGGTGGGGGGCGAGGTGGACCGGCGCGCCGACCTGTACGCGGCGGGGATCCTCGCCTTCGTGATGCTGACGGGGCGCCACCCCTTCGACACCTCGGACGTGCGCGCGCTCGTGGCGGCCCACGCCTTCGAGCGGGTGCCGGGCCTGTCCACCGTCCTGCCGGAGCTCGCGGCCTGGCCGCGGCTCGTCGACTTCGTCGCCCGGGCCACCGAGAAGGATCGCGCGCGGCGGCCCGGCTCGGCCGGCGAGCTCGCCGCGCTGCTCGCGGGCGCCGAGACGCCGGTGCGGCCCGCGGGGGCGTCCGCCGCGGCGGGCGGCGCGCCCCAGCGGGCCGCCCGCATCTCCCGCACGAGCCTCCTCGGGATCCCGACGGCGGAGCTGCCGGCGACCGTGAACCTGACGCTCGTGCGCGTCGAGATCGCCGAGTGGGCGGAGCGGGCCCGCGCACTCTCGCCCGGCGCGCGGGCGCAGGCGCTCGCCGAGCACGACGCGCTCGTCCTGCCGGTGGTCCGCGCGTTCGGCGGCCGCCGCCTCGCCGCCGACGAGGGGACGACGCTCCTCGCCTTCCGCTCGCCGACCGACGCCGTCCAGTGCGCCGCCGCGGCGCAGGACGCCGCCGCCCGGGCCGGCGCCGCGGCCCGGCCGCCGTGGGTGGCCGGGCTCCGCATCGGCGTCCACCAGGGCGAGATCCGGCTCGAGCGCGCCGCGGTGCGCGGCGCCGCCCTCGCGACCGTGGCGGCGGTGGCGGCGAGCGCCGCGCCGGGCGAGGTGTGGCTCACCCGCGCCGTCTGGCTCACCATGGCCCGCAGCGAGGCGCCCGCGGAGGAGATGGGCCCGCGCGCCGTCGAGGCGGAGCCGGAGCCGCTCGTGCTCTACCGCCTCGCCCGCGAGCGCGGCGAGCCCGCCCGCGGCGGCCGCCGCCCCCGGGCGCGCCGCTCGCGGCTCCTCGAGCGCGTCACCGCGCCGATCGCGTCGATCCAGGTGGCCGGCGAGACGGAGGGGCGCGCGCGGGCCACCGCGCGGGTGGCCGCCGCCGCCGCCGCGCTCTGGGCGGTGCGGGCGGTCCGGCTCCTCGCCACGGCGGGGCGCCTCCTCCTCCGCGCCGCGGCCCTCGGGCGGCGCCGCCCTCCCCGCCTCCTCGCCGGCCCGCTCGCCGCGGTGGAGCGCGTGCGCGCGCGGGCCGCCGCCCGCGCGCCGGTCATCGCCCTCGCGCTGCGCCGGCCCCCGCCGCCGGCGGCGTGACGCGCGGCCCCCGCCGGCCCGCTTGCGCGCCGCGGGCCCGCCGGCCTATCGGTGGGCGATGCGCATCCTCCACACCATGATCCGCGTGGGCGACCTCGAGCGGTCCCTCGCCTTCTACACCGACGTGCTCGGGATGAAGCTCCTCCGCAGGACCGACTACCCCGACGGCCGCTTCACCCTCGCGTTCGTCGGCTTCGGCCCCGAGTCGAGCGAAGCCGCCCTCGAGCTCACGCACAACTGGGACACGCCGCGCTACGACCTCGGCGCCGGCTTCGGCCACGTCGCCCTCGAGGTGGACGACGCGTACGCCGCCTGCGCCGAGATCAAGCGCCGCGGCGGCACCGTGACGCGCGAGGCGGGGCCGATGAAGCACGGCACGACCATCATCGCCTTCGTGCAGGACCCGGACGGCTACAAGATCGAGCTCATCCAGCGGCGGAGCTGAGCGGGCGGCGCCAGGCTACAGCCCAGCCCAGTCGTCCTGATCGCGTCACGAGGCGCGCGATGGCGTCGGCGAGCCGGGCACGAGGACCGACCAGCGCAGGCGCGCCTGGAAGGCCTCATCACCCATCACAAGTTCGGCAAACGTTCCGCCGGAAGGACGGTGTTCGCCAGTCGAGCGGCCCCGAGGCTGGCTCGAGACGAGGGGCGGCCCGGACCGCCACCGGGGACCGGAACCGTCGCCGCGCGATCGGCTTTCAAGAAGCCCGAAGGCGGGACGGTGCACCAGGGCCGGCTCGGCTCCCGCGCGGCACCTTGGGCAGCGGCCAGCCCCATTCACTCATAGCGAATGCATGGCTTCTCTCGTCGTGGCCAGGAGCAACCCATTTGCCCATCGCAATCCGGTTGACACGGCTCTCCTGCAGCTCGCGTACGGCGGCGCGAGCGGCACGAGAGCACGCGCCTCGGAGCGCTTGCGCGCCAACCGGCGGCCCCCGCGCGGCGAGGGAGGGGTCGCGGCACCCCTGCGCCTTCATCGCGCCTCGCGCCTTCCTGGTGCGTTCGGCGAGGCCCGAAATCGGCATGAGACACTCGGTGCATGTCCACCGCACGCGAGCTCACGAACCACCTCATCCGCCTTCTCCGCGCGGAGCAAGGCGCCATGGCCGATTTCCTCCTCGCCCTCGCCACCTTTGATCGGAAGCAGCTCTGGCGCGAGCTGGGCCACACGTCGCTCTTCTACTACCTCCACCGCGAGCTCGGGCTCTCGAAGGGCGCCGCCCAGAACCGGAAGACCGCGGCCGAGCTCATCCAGGCGTTCCCCGAGGTCGAGGCGGCGCTGCGCGCGGGCGAGCTGTGCCTGTCCACCGTGAACGAGCTCGCGAGGGTGCTCACCCCCGAGAACCGCGCGCAGGTGCTGCCCCGGTTCTTCGGGCTCTCGCGCCGCGAGGCCGAGGCGGTCGCCGTGTCGCTCCGGCCGGCCGAGGTGGTGCCGGCCCGCGACGTCATCACGGCGGTCCGACCGGCCGCCCCGGCGCTCCGAGCGGCCAAGGTTCAGGCCGCGCTGTCGGCAGCCTCATCCGCGTCGCCGGTGCTCCCAGTTCACCCGGATGAACCGGTCCTGGTTCACCTGGATGAACCAGCCGCGCCCGCCCTGGTCGTTGTCCCAATGCCGCCTCTGCCGGCTCCGCCGCCGCCCCGCGAGTCCGTGGAGATGCTCGACGCCGAGCTCGCCCGCGTGCACGTCACCGTCTCCCGCCGCTTCCTCGAGAAGCTCGAGGCCGCGAAGGACGCGCTGGGGCATGCCTGCCCGGAAGGCAGCGCGGCTGAGATCCTCGAGCGCGGCCTCGACCTCGTCCTCGCCCAGCACGCGAAGCGCCAGGGTCTCGTCGAGAAGCCTCGGAAGGGCCGCCAGCCGTCCCGCAGCGACACCATCCCTGCCGAGGTGAAGCGCGAGGTGTGGCGGCGCGCCGGGGGGAGGTGCGAGTGGAAGTTCGAGTCCGGCGAGCGCTGCGACTGCCGGCGGCGCCTGGAGTACGATCACATCGAGCCCCTCGCGCTGGGAGGGGCGTCCACGATCGACAACGTCCGGCTCGCCTGCCGCCCCCACAATCTTCTCTCGGCCCGGCAGATCTTCGGAGACGCGGTCATGGACCGCTACGCGCGTCGGCCCTCGACGCCGGAGCAGAACCTGCCGTTCCGCGCCACACCTCCCGCCCCAGCGGGCGGTGGTTTCACGCCGCGGTCAGCGGCGGCGTCCACGGCCTCGTCTGCGTGATCACTTCACTCTCGTTGCGGCGAGACGGCACCCAACGTGCCCTGGAGCTGCGGGATCGCGCCGTGCCGCGCCTCCCGTGCGGGCTTCCATGCCAGCCGATCGCGCGGCACCGGTTCCGACATCCGGCGCCGGTCCGCTCCCGGGCCCTCGTCGTGAGCCGACCTCGGCGACGCGCACGCGGCGGAGACGGACCGGCCGCGGAAACCCAGCCGCGATCGCCTCAGCCCCCCTGCCCCTCGATCGCCCGGATCCCCTCGCGCGCGACGTCGCCGGCCCCGCAGGCGCCGCCGGCCCGCAGGAAGCGCTTCACGCGGTCGACGGCGCCGCCGGGCGGCGGCTCCGCCGCGGCGAGGTCCTCGAGCGCGCCGAGGGCCTCGCGCGAGCGCGAGTCGCCGAGGGCGCGCGCCGCGAGCCGGCGGCGGTCGCACTCCCACGAGCGGGCCTGCTCCTCGAGGGCGTCGAGCGCGTCACCGCTCCCCGCGGCGAGGGCCCGCGACCAGAGGTGGAAGGCCTCGCGCAGGCTGCCGCCCGCCCCCGCCTCCGCCCGCGCCGCCTCGAGCCGCGCGCGGAGGTAGAGGACGCGGGGGTCCTCCGGGCCCTTCTCCGCCGCCCGCGCCTCGATGTCCGCCTGGGCCTCCCCCCACTCGCCCCGCGAGATGAGCCGCTCGGTACGGGCCGACACGACCGCCCAGGCGCCGGCCCCCGCGGCGCCGAGGAGGAGCGCGGCCGCGAGGGGCCGGAGCGGCACCGCCGCCGCGGCGTCGCGGAGCAGGGACGCCGCGCGGAACAGCGGGTTCTCGCGGTGGCGGATGGCGCTCGCGAGGCGCGCCGGGACGGGCGCCTCGAGCCCCGCGACGCGCCCGAGCCCCGCGTTGCCGTAGGGCGGCCGGTCGCCCCGGTGCGAGGCGTAGGGCACGCGGAAGAGCCGCACCTCCTCGTCGATCCCCTTGAGCCGCCGGGCGCCGACCTCCTCCCCCGCGACCTGGGCCCGGTCGGCGACGAGCCGCACCGCCTCGGTGAACCAGATCTCGCCCGCGAGCGCCTCGGCCTCGACGCGCGCCGCGAGGTTCACGGCCTCGCCGAAGACGTCCGACGGCGCCGCCCCCGCCCCGACGAGGCGCACCTCGCCGAGGGAGAGCACCACGCGGACCTCGATCCGCTCCTCCGCCGGCACCCGCCGGCCGTAGTCCCAGAGCCGGTCCTGGATCGCCATCCCGCACAGGAGCCCCGCGGTCGGGGAGGCGAAGAGGACGAGCGAGGCGTCGCCCATCGTCTTCACGCGGCGGCCGCCGAAGGCGCGCACGACCGGCAGGACGAGCTCGTCCTGCAGCGCGAGCATGCGGGCGTTCTCCTCCCGCGACTGCCGGCTCGTCGCGGCGGTGAACCCCTTCATGTCGGTGAGCATCACCGCCAGGTTCTCCGTGCGCATCGCCCCCGAGATCACACGCGCGGCCCCCCGGGTCAAGGCGCGCGCGCCCCGGCCGGGGCGTCGAAGGGCCTTGCGGACACGGAGGGCGGGCGCCCGCCCGCCCGGCGGGGTTCCCATCCGGGCGGCTGGCGCGCCCGCGGCAGGCGATCCAGGTTGCCTCCGCCATGGTCGCGCTCGCGCTCGCCTTCGTCGCCGTGTCGTCCGCCGCCCTCGTCGCCCTCGGCCTGCGCCGGCGCCGCCCGTCCCGCCGCCACCACGGCCTCGTCACGCGGGTGGAGCCGCTCCCGGCCGGCGTGAAGCACCTCGCCGCGCGCGTCTCGGACCTCTCGGACCTCGGGATGCACCTGCCCGCCGCGACCCGCGCGCTCGAGAAGCGGCGCCTCGGCGTGCTGCTCGGGCTGCGCTGATCGCGCCCTCGCCGGGGTATCCTCACCCGGCATGAGCAAGGTCCCCTCCACCCCCGCGACGCGCCTCCTCCGCGAGCGGAGCGTCGCCTACACCGAGCACCTCTACCGCTACGAGGAGCGCGGCGGCACGCGCGTCTCGGCTCGCGAGCTGGGCGTGGACGAGCACGCCGTCGTGAAGACGCTCGTCATGGAGGACGAGCAGGGCGCGCCGCTCGTCGTCCTCATGCACGGCGACCGCGAGGTCTCGACGAAGGCGCTCGCGCGCCAGCTCGGAAAGCGCGCCGTCCAGATCTGCAAGCCGGAGGTGGCGAACCGCCACTCGGGCTACCAGGTCGGCGGGACGAGCCCGCTCGGCACCCGGCGGGCCATGCCGATCTACGTCGAGCGGACCGTCCTCGACCTGCCGCGCATCTACGTGAACGGCGGCTCGCGCGGGTTCCTCGTGGGCGTCGCGCCCCGGGACCTCGCGGCGCTCCTCGCGGCCACTTCCGTGGACGTCGCCCTCGCGCCCTGACGGGATCGACTCCCCGCGAAAAACGTGGTTTCCTCCCCCGACCAGGGGGAGGAGGGACGACGCATGGGGATCGCCGACTGGCTGCGCGTGTTCCGCGCGCTGCACGAGCGCGCCAAGGGAGGCGCGCTCTCGCCGGAGGACGCCGAGGCGTACCGCGGCGGCTGCGACGAGCTCGCGCGCGCGCTCATGGCGACGCAGCACCTCACCGCCAAGGCGGGCGAGGCGCCGCGCCACGCGCTGCGCGTCGCGCGCGCGCTCCAGGTCGACCTCGAGACGCCCGTGAGCCACGTGCGGGCGATGACGATCGAGCTGGGCGTCTCCGGCTTCTCGGCGCTCCTCGCGAAGGCGCCCCCGCACGGCGAGGAGCTGAAGTGCACCCTGAAGATCCCGGGCGGCGAGCCGCTCGAGACGACCGCGACCCCCGCCGAGGTGAAGCAGCAGCCCGGGACGGTGCGCGTCGCCTTCGCGTTCGGCCGGCTCTCCGAGGCGTCGCGGGCCCGCCTCGAGCGGCTCGTCATCGACACGGCCCTCTCGCAGCTCGCCAGCTGAGCCGGACGGACGACATGCTCACGCAGAACACCTACTTCGACGGGAAGGTCCGCAGCGTCGGCTTCGAGCGGAACGGCCGCCGCGCCACCGTCGGCGTCGTGGACGCCGGCGAGTTCCACTTCGGCACCGACGCGGCCGAGCGGATGACGGTCACCTCGGGCGAGCTGTGGGCGAAGCTCCCGGGCGAGGCCGCGTGGCGGGCGTTTCCGGCGGGGACGTCCTTCGAGGTGCCCGGCAAGAGCGGCTTCGACGTGAAGGCGGCCGCCCCCGCGGCCTACCTCTGCGAGTACCTGTGAACCTCGCCGTCCTGCTCGCGCGCGATCCGGTCTGGCGCCCCAGCCCGGAGGAGTCTGCGGACGCCGAGGACTGGGCGCGCGCCGCGCGCGCGCCGGACGCGCCGGACGCGCTCGTCCGCGAGGTGCGCTGGTGGCGGGCGCGCGAGGCGGCCGACCGCGGCGACTGGGAGACGGTGACCCGGCTCGCGGAGGAGGGGCTCGCCGAGCCGCTCTCGGAGCGCGAGGCCGTCCGGCTCGCCTTCCTCCACTGCGCCTCCGGCGACTTCGACGCGGCGGAGCACGCCGTCGCGCAGGCGGTGCAGTCCGGCAGCGCCGAGACGCTGCCCGCGCGGTTCGCGCGGTGGTGCGCGCGCGAGGGGCTCGCCGACGCGGCCGAGCGGTTCGGGCTCTCCTCCTGACGGGCTACCCGTGCGCCGGGCGCCGCTCCGACGAGTCGGCGGTGAAGCGGGCCGTCACCTCGTCGAGCGTGCGCAGGTGGCGCAGGAACCACGCCGGCAGGGCCTCGAAGAGGTAGCGCGAGAGGCGCGCCGCGTCGCCGCCGTCGCGGAACAGCCGGGCCTCGGC
The DNA here is from genome assembly GCA_963737085.1 of uncultured delta proteobacterium. Taxonomy (GTDB): domain Bacteria; phylum Myxococcota; class Myxococcia; order Myxococcales; family Anaeromyxobacteraceae; genus Anaeromyxobacter. Next base: position 131,260 of record CAVTRR010000005.1, on the reverse strand, counting down.
GTCCACCTCCGCGAGCACGCGGTCGTGCTCCGCCTTGTGCACGGCGTACCCGGGGAAGCGGGCCTCGCGCATCATCGACTCCTCGCGCAGGAAGTGGTCCCGGGTGTGGACGGCGAGGACCGACAGCCGCTCGAGCACCGTGGCGAGCGACCCCTCGCCCCGGGCGTGGGCCTGCAGCGCCGCCTCCAGCTCGTTCAGGAGCCGCACCTCGCGGGCGTGGTCGGCGTTCATGAAGGGGACCGGCAGGAGCGGGACCACGCCGGGGTCGATCGGGGGCATCGTTCGATGTCCTAACGCGCCCGCCCTCCCTCCGCCCGCGGTTCGCGCCCGGGCCTCCCGGCGGTGCACAATGCCCCGATGGCGTCCGCCCCCATCGCCCCGGCCGTCCTCGCGCGCATGAGCCGCCTGCGCTGGACCGCGTTCGTCCTCGTCTCCGCGGCCTACGTGCTCTCCTTCTTCCACCGCATCGCGCCCGCGGCGATCGCGGGCGAGCTGCGCGCCGCGTTCGGGGCGAGCGGCGCCGAGCTCGGCGCCCTCGCGGCGACGTACTTCGCGGCGTACACCCTCATGCAGGTGCCCACCGGCGTCCTCGTGGACTCCCTCGGGCCGCGCCGCGTCGTGGCGCTCGGCGGCGTGGTCGCCGGCGCCGGGTCCGTCCTGTTCGGCCTCGCGGCCTCGCTCGGCCTGGCGGCCGCGGGGCGCGCGCTCGTCGGGCTCGGCGTCTCGGTGGCGTTCATCGCGCTCCTGAAGCTCGTCGCCGCCTGGTTCCGGGAGCGCGAGTTCGCGACGCTCTCCGGCCTCGTCATGTTCATGGGGAACCTCGGCGCGATCGCCTCGGCGCTGCCCCTCGCCTGGGCCGTCGAGGTCGTCTCCTGGCGGACCCTGTTCGTGGCGGTGGGGCTCTCGTCGCTCGTCGGCGCGGCGCTCACCGCCGTCCTCGTCCGCGACGACCCGAGGGAGGCGGGGCTCCCCTCCATGCGCGAGCTCGACGGCGAGGCGGCGCACCCGCCCCACGCCGGCCGCTGGTACGAGGGGCTCTGGGTCGTGGTGCGGAACCCGGCCACCTGGCCCGGGTTCTTCGTGAACCTCGGCCTCGGCGGCTCGTACCTCGCCTTCGCCGGGCTGTGGGCGGTGCCGTTCCTCACGGACGCGCGCGGCCTGACGCGCGAGCAGGCGACGGTCCACACCACCGTGATGCTCGTCGCCTTCGCGCTCTCCTCCCTCGCCACGGGGGCGCTCTCCGACCTCGTCGGGCGGCGGCGGCCGCTCACCGTGGCGCTCGGCGCCGTGTACGTGCTCTGCTGGGTGCCGTGGCTGGCGGGCGCCCAGCTCGGGTTCGCCGCGGGGCTCGCGCTCTTCGCGCTCATGGGCGCGAGCGCCACCGGGTTCACGCTCTCCTGGGCGAGCGTCAAGGAGGTGAACCCGCCCGCCCTCGCGGGCACCGCGATGGCGGTCGTGAACACCGGCGTGTTCCTCGGCCCCACCCTCTACCAGCCGCTCGTCGGCTGGGTGCTCGACCGCGCCGGCTACCGGGCCGGCCTCGCCGTGCTCGCCGCGTTCGCCGCCACCGGCGTCGTCGCGGCGCTCTTCGTCCGCGAGACGCGGTGCCGGAACGTCGCGGCGGCGGGACCCGCCGTCACTTGAGGAGCTTCGCGAGCCGCACCGCGCCGCCGCGGCGCGGGGCGAGGCGCCAGCCGCGGCGCCGCTCGAGCCGATGCTCGAGCGCCTCGTGGGCCGAGACCGGGCCGGGGCCCGCGACGAGCAGCGCGAGCGCCACCGCCATGAGGAGGGCGTTGAACTCGTAGCCGCCGGCGAGGTTGTCGAAGCCCTTCGCGGCGTGGACCTTGGCGACGGCCACCGCCTGCGTCGCGAGCACCGCCGCCGCCCCCACGCGCGTCCCGATACCGAGGATCGCCGTCGCGCCGGCGAGCACCTCGGCGAGCCCGGCCGCCGTCGCCCAGCGCGCCCCGGGGCGGAGCCCCAGCTGCTCGAAGAACCCCGCGCTCTGGCGCGCCCCCTCGCCCCGCAGCTTCGCGGCGCCGTGGTACAGCATCGTCGCGCCGAGCGAGGCCCTCGCCGGCACGAGCGCGACGTCCCTCGCCATCGTCATCACGGTCACGGTCGCTCCCTCCCGCCCTCAAGGTTGCAGCGCGGGCGCGGGCCGGCACCGGCGGCGCGGCCGGGCGCCGGGAGGCGCGGCGGGCGGGCTCGTCAGTCGACGGCGGCGCCGGGCTGGTACGAGACGAGGCCGGCGGTCGCCTGGCCGATCGAGAAGTCGGTGGTGATCCGCACCACGATGCGGCGCGGGTCGTCGCTGATCCACACGTAGGTGGGGTTCTTCTCGCTGAAGCGACCGGTGAAGCCGGTCGGCACGCGCACCTTCACCGCGGTGAAGTCGCCCGCGCGCGTCGAGACGACCTCACGCCCGGTCACCTCGACGGTCACCTCGGCCAGCCGCTTCCCGGAGAGCACGTGGAACGGCAGCCGGGCGCCGGGCTCGAGCGGGACGCGGCGGAGCTGGAACACGAGGGCCACGAAGTCCACGGTCTCCGGCGGCACCTCGACCTCGTAGGTGTTGTCGTGCTTGCCCCGCTGGCGGACCGACGCCTTCCCGGCGGCGCGGTCGTACTGCGTCGTGTCGGTGTGGCGGTAGCCCGCCTCCTGGGCGTCGAGCGAGCTGCGGCGCGGGAGGCCGGTGTCCACGTCGAGGTAGCTCGCCAGCTGCTGGCGCAGGCTGACGAGGCTCATGAGCCCGGTCGTCCGCGACTCGAGGAACACCGGCAGGATCTCCCCCTCGATCCGGCCGACGGAGAGCCGCGCCCTCCCCATGGTCACGCCCATGTAGCTGACCGAGTACTCCATCCGCTCTCCCGGGACGTGCGGGAGCGCGGCGGGGGCGGAGAGCGCGAGCGCCAGGGCGACGGATGGGACGAGCACCAGCCGCAAAGCCTAGCCCGACCCGGCGCCCCCCGCCACGGCGGACGTGGGGCTCCGCCGCGAACGGGCCGCCCCGGAAGCGGGCGGGCGGGCCCCACCCAGGTCGCCCACACCGGCGCCGACCCGTCGCGTGGATGCCGGCGCTCCGGACGCTGCCTAGCCTCGCCGTGGAGCGAGCGGGAATTCCGCGAGGCTCCTGCGGGTATCAGGGACTCGTTCGTACGGCCCTCCGCGAAAGGGAAGCGATGGCGTTCTGGAACACGAGCACGAACACGAGCACGGGTGCGGCCACGAGCACGCCCGAAAGGCCGGCCCCGTCGAAGGAGCCGCAGGCCCCCACAGCGCCGGCGCAGCCGCTGCCGCCGCGCGAGAAGGAGGAGTGGAATTCCATGGCGATGAAGCGCGAAGAGGTCCCGGCGAGCCACGGCGGCCAGAGCGATCTGCTGCTCGGCCAGGGCGCCGAGTTCGAGGGGAAGCTGACGTTCGCGGGCACCGTCCGCATCGACGCGAAGTTCAAGGGGTCGATCGTGACGAACGACGTGCTCGTCGTCGGCGAGCACGCCCGCATCGACGCCGACATCACCTGCGGCACGGTGATCGTCTACGGCGAGGTGAACGGCAACATCAAGGCGAAGACCGCCGTCGAGCTGCACCAGCCGGCGAAGCTGCGCGGCAACGTGGAGACGCCGTCGCTCATGCTGGAGAAGGGCGTCGTCTTCCAGGGCGAGTCGAAGATGGGACAGCAGGAGAAGGCTGCGCCCGTGCGCGTCGCCCCGTCGATGTCGTCCTCGGCCGGCGCCGGCGCTCCGGCGCTCGGCTAGCGCCCGAGGGCCGCGGCCCGCTCGGCGCCCGCGGGCGCCGCGCGGGCCGGGTCCGCGTGCGCCCCCGCGGCCGCGAGCGGGAGCGTGAAGCGGAAGATCGCGCCGCGGCCCCGCCGCCCCGCGACCCAGAGGCGCCCCCCGTGCGCCTCGACGATCCCCTTCGCGATCGAGAGGCCGAGCCCCACGCCTCGGTGGCCGGCCTCGGGGCCGCGCCAGTAGCGCTCGAAGATGCGCCGGCGGTCCGCGCGCGCGACGCCGGGGCCGCCGTCCGCGATCGAGAAGAGGACGCGGTCGCCCCGCCGCCGCAGCCCGACGCACACGGCGCCGCCCCGGGGCGTGACGCTCACCGCGTTCGAGAGCACGTTCACGAGCACCTGCTGGATGCGCGCGCGGTCCCCCTCGACCGCCGGGGCGGACGGGGACGGCTGCGCCGCGACGTGCACGCCCTTCTCGGCCGCGAGCGGCCGGATGCCCTCCACCGCCTCATCGACGGCGTCCGCGGGCCGGAGCGGGGCGCGGGCGATCGACAGGCGCCCGGACTCGATGCTCGCGAGGTCGAGCAGGTCGCCGACGAGCCGGCCCATCCGGCCGCTCACGCGGCCGATGGTCGCCGCCGAGCGGCGGATGGCGTCGCCCTCGGGCCCGGGCGCCGCGCGGCGGCCGATCGCCGCCGCGGCGGCGACGATGGAGCCGAGCGGGCTGCGCAGGTCGTGGGACACGACCGCGAGCATCTCGTCGCGCGAGCGGACCGCCTCCTGCGCCTGCTCGTGGAGCCGCGCGTTGTCGAGGGCGAGGGCGCAGCGGCCGGCGAGCTCCTCCGCGAGGGCGAGGTCCGCGCGCCCGAAGCGGCGGCCGTCGTGGGCGACCGCGAAGGCCATCGCGCCGACGAGGCGGTCGCGGGTCCGGAGCGGCACGGCGAGGTAGGAGGCGAGGCCGATCCGCGCGAGCAGCTCGCCGCGCAGCCTGCCGGTGGTCCCGCCGCGCCCGACGAAGTCGCGGGCGTCGGGGAGCAGCTCGGGCACGCCGGTCCGGAGGACGCGGCCGATGCCGTGGTCCGCCTCGAGGTCGATGGGGTAGTGCTGGAGCAGCTCGCGCGCGACGGCGGCGAGCGACGGCTCGTGCGTCTGGACGAGCACGCGGCGCGGCGCGCCGCCCTCCTCGACGACGACCACCATGCACCAGTCCCCGAGCTGCGGGAGGGCGAGGCGGGCGACGCGCGCGAGCGTCTCGTCGAGGTCGATGGAGGTCGCGAGCTGCTCGGAGGCGGTCGCGAGGAAGCGCTCGCGCGACGCGGTGCGGACCTCGGCCGAGACGTCCTGGAACGCGACGACGGCGCCCGTCACCTTGCCCGCGCGGCGGATGGGGGCGGAGCTGTAGCGCACCGGGAACCGCGTGCCGTCGCGGCGCGTGAGCAGGTCGTCCGCGGCCCGGAACGCGAGGCCCGTGTGCATCACCGCGAGGACGCGGCAGGCGTCGCCGCCGCACGTCCCGTCCATCCGGCTGCAGCGCAGCGCCTGCTTCATGCTCCGCCCGACGAGCTCGCCCGACCGGTAGCCCAGCATCCGCTCGGCCGCCGCGTTGAGGAAGGTGATGCGGCCGGCGCGGTCCACCGCGTAGATCCCCTCGTCGACGGCCTGGGCGATGGCGCGCTGGAACGACAGGCGCGCGCGGAGGCGGCGCGCCGCCTCCCGCCGCACCGCGAGCAGCCGCCGGGAGTTCGCCCTCGCCCACCCCGACGCGTGGGCGACGAGCATGGCGACGGCGAGGAACAGCGCGAGCCGCACCATGTCGTCGGCGTCGAGGGGCCAGCCGCGGGCCGTCGCGGCCGCGGCGAGGAGCGCCCCCGCGAGCCGGCCGGGCCCGGCCCCGCCGGCGATGGCGGCGAGGGCGACGGCGCCGGCCGCGAAGAGCAGGCTCGCCCCGCTCACCTCCGCGTCGAGCAGCGGCGCCAGCGCGAGCGTCGCCGCGACCAGCGCGAGCGCGCCCCCGTACCGCGCGCGGCGCGTGCGTGGGAACCAGCCCGGTGTCTGGCGATCGTTCATCGTGGAGGCCTCGCGGGGAGGCGCCTCCGATCGAATCCCCAGACTCATCGTAATGTTCCCTGTGCGCTCGCGCGCATCCCCTCGCGACCGGGCGCACCGGCTGCACCCGGACGGGCGAGCCACGGGAAGCACGCCCGTGGAGCGCGCGCCCGCAGGCCGGCCGGTGCGGCCCCGGGCGGGCCCGCTTATGGGCGGGGCGTGATCCCCGGGGCGCCGTTCCAGCCGAGCCTCTTCGAGCTCGAGTCCCCTTCGATCGACCATGCCTTCTCGTCGCTCGAGCGGATCCGCCTCGACGCGGAGAGCTGGGTCGACCACGCACCGCGCTGGGTCCGGGGCTCCGACCGCCTCTTCGCGGCGGTCGTCGCGGGCCGGCGCTGGGGCGTGCGGACCCGCTGGATGTACACGCGGCGGGTGGTCGAGCCGCGGCTCACGTCTCCGTGGAGCGCCGGCTCGGGAGAGCCGCTCGAGCCCGCGATCCTCGAGGAGATGCGCGCCGTCCTCTCGGCCCGGTACGGCATCCTCCTCGACTCCGCCGGCTTCAACCTGTACCGCGACGGGCGCGACGGCGTCGCCTGGCACCGCGACAAGATCCGCGCGGACGTGGTGGATCCGATCGTCGCGCTCGTCTCGCTCGGCGAGCCCAGGAAGCTGCTCCTCCGCCCGGCCGGCGGCGGCCGCTCCCGCGCGTTCCTGCTCGGGCGCGGCGACCTGCTCGTGACGGGCGGCGCCGCCCAGCGCGCATGGGAGCACTGCGTGCCGAAGGTCGCGCACGCCGGGCCACGCCTCAGCGTCGCGTTCCGCCACGGGCTCGACCCGCGCGCCTACGCCGGGAAGCGGACGGAGCTCGCGGACCTGCCGCGCGACTAGCGGCGGCGGCGGCGGCGCGGGTGCCGCCCGCCGGCAGGCGGGGCCGGCGGCTTCGCGGGGGGCGCCGCGGAGGGGCCGCCGGGGTGCGGCCGCACGACGCGGATCACCTCCGGCGCGGGCGCGCCGCGGCGGCGATCCGGGCCGCCCCGCCCCTGCCGGCCCGCGGCGGGCGGCGAGCCCTGCCGGACCGGGCCGTGCCCGGGACCGCGCTGCGGCCGCCCGGGATGCGCACGCTCGCCCCGCGCCGGAGGTGCGCCCGCGCCGCGCTCGCGCACCTCGCGCACCTCGCGCGCCTCGCGCCGGGGCGGGCCCCGGTGCGCCTCCGCGGGGTGGCGCTCGTGACGCTCGTGCCGCGCGTCGCGGGGGACGGCGCCGGTCGGGACGAACTCGGGGGTGAGCTCGCGGCGGGCGTAGGCGTGCCAGATCTCGCGCGCGTCGCCGGCCGCGGCGTGGAGCGCCGGATCGAGCGCGGCGAGGAAGCGGCGCAGGTTCTCGAGGTCGCGCCGCAGGAAGGACTCCGCCTGCGCGTTGTGCGCGGCGCCGACCACCTGCGGGAAGTCGATGACCACCGGCCCGTCGCGGCCGAGGAGCACGTTGTAGGGCGAGAGGTCGCCGTGGACGAGATCGCACGTCAGCATGCGCACCACCTGCCCGCGCAGGTCCGCGTAGAGCGCCGCCGCCCGCTCGCGCGGCACCCGCGCGTCCACGAGCCGCGGCGCGGGGTGGCCGAGCGCGTCCACGACGAGCTCCATGAGCAGGACGCCCTCGTAGAACATCACGGGGCGCGGCACCCGCACGCCCGCCGCGTGCAGCGTCCAGAGCGCGTCGGCCTCCTTCGCCTTCCACGCCGCCTCCGCCGCGGCCTGCCCGAAGCGGCTCCCGCGGTCCATGGCGCGCTGCGTGCGCGTGTCCCGCACGCGCCGCCCCTCGCGGTACGCGGCGTCGTTGCGGAAGCTGCGCGCCTGCCGCTCCTTGTAGACCTTCGCCGCGAGCACCTCGCCGCGGTGGCGCACGAGCCAGAGGTCCGCCTCCTTGCCGCTCTTGAGCCGCGCGACGACCTCGTCGACGACGCCGTCGGCGAGGAGGGGGGAGAGGGGATCGACCATGAGGCGCAGGGGGATCTACGGAGACCCGGTCACGGACCCCTGGGCGGCGTCCCGCCGCCGCCCGGACGGCCGCCGCCACCCGGCTTCCCGCCGCCGCCGGGGCGACCGCCGCCGGGCCGGCCGAACCGCCCGCCCCCGCGCTCGTTCTTGCGATCCTCCCGGAGCGAGTCCATCGAGAAGCCGCCCGTGGCGCCGGCCTTGCCGCCGCCGGCGCCGCGGCCACCACCGCCACCACCGCCCCGGCCGCCGCCGCCACCCCCGCGGCCGCCCCGGCGCCCGCGGTCCTCGCGGCCGCCGCCCACGGTCTGCTTCATGCTCGCGGGGAAGAGGTCCACCACGTACTGGTGGCCGCCCACCGTCTTCGCCCCGGGCACGGGCTCCTCCGGACCGAACACGCGGACGAGCCGGACGTCCTCCGTGCGGCGGCCCGCGGCGCGCAGCGCGTCGCGCACCAGCTGCAGCCGGTCGCCGGAGAGGCCGGTGGCCTTCGCGACGGCCTCGTCGAGCGCCGCCTTCACGGCCTCGCTCTCGGCCTCGCCGTCGCCCTTGACGGGCGCGGCGGGCGCGGGCGGCGCGGGGGGCGCCTCCGCGGACGCCGCGGGGGCGCCTCCGCGGACGCCGCGGGGGTCGCCTCCGCGGACGCCGCGGGGGTCGCCTCCGCGGGCGCCGCGGGGGTCGCCTCCGCGGGCGCCGCGGGGGTCGCCTCCGCGGGCGCCGCGGCGTCGGCGGGCTCGGCCGCGGCCGCCGCCGGCTGCGGAGCGGGAGTGGAGGGCTCGTCGCTGGGGAGCGACCGCCGCGCCGCGGCCACCGCCGCCGCCGCCGTCCGGATGAGGGTGCCGCTCAGCTCGGTAAGGGTCTTCATCGGCGTACTCCTACACCGATCCGGCGCCCGCGGGAAATGCCCGACGGCGGGCGCCCGGCGGGCGGCCGCCCGGCGCTCAGACCCGGAACAGCTCGGTGCTCAGGTACTTCTCGCCGCGGTCCGGGAGGATCGTGACGATGGTCGCCTCCTCGACCTCCGAGGCGAGCACGCGGGCGGCGTGGAGCGCGGCGCCGCTGCTCATGCCGGCGAAGACCCCCTCCTCGAGCGCGACGCGGCGCGCGAGCTCGAACGCGTCCTCCGTCTCCACCATGATGTGACGGTCGATCTGGCGGGCGTCGTAGATCTCGGGGACGATCGCCTCCTCGAGGTTCTTGAGCCCCTGGATGTAGTGGCCGCGCACGGGGTGGGCGCTCACGATGCGCACGCCGGGCAGCCGCTCCTTGAGCGCGAGCCCGACGCCCATGAGCGTCCCGCTCGTGCCGAGCGCCGAGACGAAGTAGTCGAGCCGGCCGCCGACCTGCTCCAGGATCTCCTGGGCGGTCCCCTCGTAGTGCGCGAGCTGGTTGTACTCGTTCGAGAACTGGTCCGGCATGAAGTACCGGTCCGGCAGGTCCCGCGCGAGCTGCCGCGCCCTGAGGATGGCGCCGTCGGTCCCGAGCTTCGCGTCGGTGAGCGTCACCGTGGCGCCGAAGGCCTGGATCATCTTGCGCCGCTCGATGGAGACCGCCTCGCTCATCACGATCTCGACGGGGTAGCCCTTCACGGCGCCGATCATGGCGAGGCCGATGCCGGTGTTGCCGCTCGTCGGCTCGATGATGGTCTTGCCGCGGGTCAGGGTGCCCGCCCGCTCCGCCTGCTCGATCATCTTGAGCGCGATCCGGTCCTTGATGCTGCCGGTCGGGTTGAACCCCTCGAGCTTCGCGTAGAGCGCCACGCGGGGGTTCGGGTTGAGCCGCCGGATGCGGAGCATCGGCGTGCGGCCGATGAGCTCGAGGACGGACTCGGCGGGCGCGGAGGGCCAGGAGGGGATCGCCATGGGCGGCCGAGTCTAGCACCGCGCGGCCGGCCGCCGCCGCTCAGGCGCCGCGGCTCCCCTCCCCGGCCGCGGCCGGCGCGCGGCGCGCCCGGAGGATCGACGCGCCGACGCCCGCGGCGAGGATGCCGACCACCACGGCGAGCGAGACGGCGGGGTGGATCTTCACGACGCCGCCGAGCGCCATCTTCGCGCCGACGAACACGAGGATCGCGGCGAGCGAGGGCTTCAGGTACACGAAGCGCTCGAGGCTGCTCGCGAGCACGAAGTAGAGCGAGCGCAGCCCCAGGATCGCGAAGACGTTCGAGGTGAAGACGATGAAGGGGTCCTCGGTCACCGCGAAGATGGCGGGGATCGAGTCGACCGCGAAGACGACGTCCGTGACCTCGATGACCGCGAGCGCGAAGAAGAGCGGGGTCGCGACGCGCCGGCCGCCCTCCCGCGTGAAGAAGCGGTGCCCGTCGAAGCGCGGGGTGCCGGGCACCACCCGGCGCAGCGCGCGGAACGCGGCGCTCCGCTCGGGGTGCGGCTCCGCCTCGCGCGCGAGGAAGAGCTTCACCCCCGTGACGACGAGGAACGCGCCGAAGACGTAGATGACGCCGTGGAAGCGGTGCAGCAGCGCCGCGCCCCCGGCGATCATCGCGCCGCGCAGGACGAGCGCGGAGACGATGCCCCAGAACAGCACGCGGTGCTGGTAGAGGGCTGGGATCCCGAGCGAGCCGAAGACGACGACGAAGACGAAGAGGTTGTCGACGGAGAGCGACTTCTCGATGACGTAGCCCGTGAGGTACTCGAGCCCGGAGTCCGCCCCGTGGCGCGCCCAGACGAACGCGCCGAAGGCGAGGCCGATCCCGATCCAGAGCGCCGACCACCCGAGCGCCTCGCGCGGGCGGATGACGTGGTCCTTGCGGTTCAGCACGCCGAGGTCGAGCGCCAGCAGCGCGAGGACCAGCGCCAGGAAACCTCCCCACTCCCACGAGCCGTGCTCCATGCCGTTGCTCCCACGCGGGCCGACGCCGCCGCGCCCTCTTCATGCGCGCGCCGGCGTCGGGGATCGATTTCAAAGTTTCGGCGCGAGCGTGAGGTTTTGCCGAAGGTTTCGCGCCCGCCCGCCCGGGGCGTGAGCGCCTCGCTCCGGCCGGGAGCCCGCAGGGGGAGGCGCTCCGGGCGAGCAGTCGCCGGGGGCCGCGCCGGGATCGAGCTTGCCCGCTCGTGAGCCCCCCGGAACGGGACGCGCGCAGGCGCCGCAAGGTAGCGCTCCTCTCGCTCGCGGCCGGCGCCGCGCTCGCCGTCGCGGCCGCGCCGGAGGTCGGGCGCGCGCGCCCGCCCCGCTCCCCGCCCCTCGCGCTGTCGCGCGCCCACGAGCCCTCGGCGGGGCGCTGGGCGGCGGCCGCGGCGCGGGTCTACGCCGAGACGGACCGCCGGATGCGCCGGGCCGGCGCGGGCGCCCGCGCCCGCGTCGCGCGCACCGTCCTCGACGAGGCGCGGCGCGCCGACCTCGACCCGCTGCTCGTGCTCGCGCTCATCCACGTCGAGTCGTCCTTCGATCCGCAGGCCGTCTCGCCGGCCGGCGCGGTCGGCCTGATGCAGCTCCTCGTCCCGACCATGGAGGCCGAGGCGGCGCGCTGGGGGCTCGCCTCGGCGGACCCGCTCGACGCCGCCGCGAACGTGCGGGCGGGCGTGCGCTACCTCTCGCGGCTGCACGAGGCGTTCGGCGACCTGGACCTCGCGCTCATGGCCTACAACGCCGGCCCCCACCGGATCCGGGCGCACCTGCGCGCGGGCGGCGTGCCGGGCCGCTTCCACGCCTACCCGGCGCGGATCGCGGGCGAGCTCTCGCGGCTGCGGGCGGCCGCCGCGGGGCCGCCGGCGCGGCTCGCCTGCGCGGCGGCGGGCGCACGTCCCGCGTGGGGGGCGCTCCCGCGCGGCGCGACGCTCGGTGAAGCGAGCGCCTTCGCGCCGGCCCCGGAGACGCGCCCGCTCCTCGCCGCGGTCTGGCCCGGGCGGCGCCCTCGCACGGGTCGCCGGGGCGCGCGCCCGCCGGCCCTCCGGCGCCGGCCCCGGCGGGGTGGAGCGCGGGTCAATGCGCCGTGGCGCCGTCCCGCGGGGGCGCGTACGCTGGGATCGTCGTGCGCCCCCCGCGACCGAGCCTCGCCTTCGCCCTCGTCGCCGCCGGCGCGCTCGCGGGCTGCCGCCCCGGCAGCCCGCCGGAGGAGCGGCTCGTCGTCGCCGACGTCCGCCAGCCGGCGACGTCGCTCGCCCTCCTCGCGCTCGCGGACGGCTGCGCGGCGGGCCAGCGGCTCGCGATAGAGGAGCGCACCTTCGATCTCGGCCGCGACGCGCTGGCCTTGCTGCGGGCGGGGCGCGCCGACGTGGCGGTGGTTTACGAGACGCCGCTCCTCCGGGCCGCCTTCGAGGACGACCGCCTGCGCGTCCTCACCCGCCTGCACACCTCGACGCGCAACACGCGGCTCGTGGCGCGGCGCGACCGGGGCGTGGCCGACTTCCCGGACCTCCGCGGGAAGCGGATCGGGCTCGCCCGCGGCACGAACGCGGAGTACTTCGTGGACCTCGCCCTGCGCTACGGCGGCGTCCCCCGCCACGCGGTGACGATCGTGTACCTCGACCCCGCCGCGTCCGCGGACGCCGTCGCGGCGGGCGCGCTCGACGCGGCGGTGCTGTCGGATCCGGCGGCCGCCCTCGCGGAGCGCGACCTCGGAGGGAACGCCCAGGTGATCGTCACCGACCTGTACGCCGAGATGTCGCTGCTCGTCACGCGGGCGGACGTCGTCGCGTCGCGGGGCGCCGCGCTCCGCGCGCTCGTGCGCGCCCTCGCCTGCTCGGAGCGGCTCGCCCGCGAGCGGCCGGAGGAGGCGCTCGCGCTCACCCTCGCGCGCTTCCCGGGCCAGGGAGAGCGCGCGCTCCGCGAGCAGCTCGCCCGCGTCACCCGGGGGCTCGGCCTCGACAACGTCCTCCTCGCCGTCCTGCGCGACGAGAGCGCCTGGCTGCGCGACGCCCACCTCGCGTCGGGCGCGCGGCCGGATCTGGCGCGCCTCGTCGAGCGCTCCGTGCTGGCGGAGGTCGAGCCCGAGGCGCTCATGCTCCTGCCGCAGAGGGCGCCGTGAAGACCCTCCGCCGCGCCATCCTCGTCCCGACGAGCCTGCTCACGGCGATCGTGTCGGGGGCCCTGCTCCTGCTCGCCTGGGACTCCGCGCGGCAGGGCCGCTCGCTGGAGCGGAGCTCCATCGAGGTGCGGTCGGCGGCCGGGCTCGCGTTCGCCCTCGCGGACGCGACGCACGACGAGGAGCACTGGCTCATCCTCGCGCCCGAAGATCCCGGGGGCGCGCACCTGACGAGCCTCGCGGAGACGCAGACGCGCATCGCGGACGTGATGGCCAGGATCCGGGCGCTCCCGGCGCCGGCGCGGGTGGCGGCCGTGTGGACGCAGTTCGAGAGCGCGCGCGAGGCGCTCGGCGAGATCGCCACGGAGCTGCTCGACGCGCGGCGGCGGGACGACGCCGCCGCGATCTCCCGCGCCTTCGACAAGTGGCGGCTCATGTCGGACCGCGCCGAGGCGCTGCTGGACGACTTCACGGCGTACCACCTGCGCCGCCTCGACCGGACCGTCGCCGAGCTGCAGCGGCGCCGGACGCGCGCCCTCGGCGTCGCCGGCGCCGCCATCGCGCTCGGCTTCCTCGTGGCGGCCGCCTTCTCCATCGGCACCGCCCGCACCTTCGTGCGCCCCATCGTGGAGATGGCCGGGGCGGCCGAGCGGATCACCGCGACCGGGCCGCTCGAGCCGGTCGAGGGCGCGGCTCGCCCGGACGAGATCGGCGTGCTCGCCCGCTCCTTCAACCGGATGACCGAGCGGCTCGTCACCGCCAACGCGCGCCTCGCGGCCGCCGTCCGCGCGCGGGAGGACTTCATCTCGATCGCCTCGCACGAGCTCAAGACGCCCCTCACCCCGCTCGCGCTCCGCGTCCAGCAGCTCTTGCGGCTGCTGCGCGAGGGGGCCGGCGACGCGGTGCCTCGCGAGCAGGCGCTGCGGGCCACCCGGACGCTCGAGAAGCACGTGGCGAGCCTCGCCCGCCTCGTCGAGAACCTCCTCGACGTCTCGCACATCACCTCGGGGGTGCTCGCGCTGCGGCCGGAGGAGACCTCGGTCTTCGAGGTCGCGCGCGAGGCGGTCGCCCGGATGTCCGGCCAGCTCGCCGCCGCGCAGTGCGAGACGCGCCTCGACTGCGAGCGCGACGTCTCGATCCGCGCGGACCGGGTGCGCCTCGAGCAGGTCCTCTCGAACCTGCTCGGGAACGCCGCCAAGTACGCGGCGGGGGCGCCGGTGGTGGTCACGGTCGGCGGCGGCGACGGCGGCGGCGCGAGGATCGCGGTGGCGGACGGGGGCCCGGGGATCCCGCCCGCCGACCGCGACCGGATCTTCGCGCGCTTCGAGCGGGCGGACGGCGGGCGGCGCGAGGTGTCCGGGCTCGGGCTCGGTCTGTACATCGCCCGCGAGATCGTGGTCGCGCACGGGGGCGAGCTGTCGGTCGAGGGCGAGCCCGGCAAGGGCGCCACGTTCGTCGTCCGGCTGCCGCGCGAGCCGCCGCCGGCGCCCGCCGCGCGCGGCTGACCTCGCGCCCTCACCCCGCCGCGCCGCGGGTCCCGAGCAGCTCGAGCACGAGGTCGCGGAAGGCGGTGACCTTCCGCGGTACGTGCTTCGCCGCCGGCGTCACGATGTGCAGCCACCCCGCGGTCCGCTCGTGGCGGGGGAGCACGCGGACGAGGGTGCCGGCGAGCACCTCGGGGTCGGCGACGAAGGTCGGCAAGAGCCCGAGGCCGGCGCCCGCGCGCACCGCGTCGCGCACGAAGAGCAGGTCGTCGCTCACGATGCGGCCTCGCGTCCCGATCCCCGGCGCGTCGCGCGGCCCGGCCACGCGGAGCCGCTGCGGGCCCGGCCTGAACACCACCCACTCGTGCCCTTCGAGATCCGCCTCCGAGCGCGGCGTGCCGCGCCGGGCGAGGTAGAGCGGCGACGCGAAGAGCCGCAGCACCACCGGGGCGGCCCGGCGCACGACGAGCGAGGAGTCCTCGAGCCGCGCGCCGATGCGCAGCCCGACGTCGAAGCTCTCCGCCACGAGGTCCACGACCCGGCCGGTGAGGTGGAGCTCCACGGAGACCGCCGGGTAGCGCGCCGTGTAGCGCGTCACCACCTCGGCGAGGAAGAGGACGCCGAGGTCCACGGGCGCCGTGACCCGGAGCGCGCCGGACGGCTCCTCCTCGCGCTCGGGCAGCTCGCCGACCGCGCTCCGCAGCGAGCGCAGCAGCGGCGCCGTCCGGTCGAGCAGGATCGTCCCCGCCGCGGTCGGCGACACGTGGCGGGTGGTCCGGAACAGGAGCTGGACGCCGAGGTCGGCCTCCAGCCGCGAGAGGCGGCGGCTGACCGAGGACTTCGGCAGCCCCAGCTCCCTCGCGGCGGTGGAGAAGCTCGAGGTCCGCGCCACGGCCTCGAACACGGTGAGCAGGTTCAGGTCCACTGTTCCTCCGATGGAACGGAGACGTGCGGATTCGAAGACTGCCCCGTTGGCGGAACGATGTCGATACTCGCCCCGAACCCGCCACGCGCCGCGGCTTGATCCGGATCAACGCATCGCCCCCGCGCGACCACTCGGGGCCTCCTCTCTCGGTGACGTGGCGGGCCGCCTCCAGCGTCCGCAAGGTGCCATCGATCACTCTCCGTACATACACGCACCGTGTAGGTGCCCCGGTCGGCGCGGCGGCGGCTCGCGGCGGCGCGTGGCCCCACGGAGGCGCGGTGGCGGCGAGGTGACCTTGGAGCGGAGCACGGACGTGACGGGGGGACGAGAGATGCCGAGAGCACTGACGCGCGTGGCGCTGTTCGTGACGATCCTCGCCTGGGGAATGGCCCCCTGGGCGGCGACACCAAAGGACGATCGGAATGCCGGGAGGAGGGTCACGCACGCCGAGCGCGCCGCGGCCGCGGCGCGCGCGCGCGCGCAGGGCTTCGCGCTGCCCGCGGTGGGGACGGCGCAGATGGCGGCGCCGGGAGAGGCGCCGCGCTACTTCTCGGTCCCGAACTACGCGAACAGCCCGCTGCGGAGGGCCGGCGCCGGCACGGTGTCCGTCGGCAACCCCCTCACCGCGCGGCAGTACCCCACCGACTCCGCGGCGGACGTGCTCGTCGTCAATGGGAGCCCGGTCGCCACCGCGGGCCAGCTCACGGAGGTCCGTACCTGGAACATGCCGGGGTCCGGGCCGAATGCGTTCCACGCCTACGTGCTGCGGCCCACGGCCCTCCCCTCCGAGTACGCGGTCGTCTTCGACAGCGGCGCGCTCTCCGTCCCCGCCGTCGCCGAGGGGGTGGTCCAGGCCTTCGCCGTCGGCCCCGTCGGCGTCCTCCCCGGTGACGTGATCGCGCACTACGGCCAGGGGATCCCGCTCGACATCGGCGCGGGCGCGGACCTCCTCGCCTACCCCGCCCCCGCGGCGCCCGTGGCGGGCCAGACGATCGTCCTCGGGTCGTCCGGATACCCGCTCTACCCGCAGCAGCGGACGTACGCGATCGCCGCCACCGTGCAGACGGCCTCCGGCGGGATCCGGAAGTTCGTCGACGAGCTGCCCGGCCTCGGCCCGGCCGGCGCGAACCGGCTCGGCCAGTACATCCCGGTCGCGGTCCCCGACACGGTCACCTACCCGGGCACCGACTACTACGAGATCGCGGTGGTGCAGTTCCAGGAGCGGATGCACTCGGACCTCGCCCCCACGACGCTGCGCGGCTACGTGCAGCTCTCCACCGGGGTGGTCCCGGGCGCGGCGGTCGCGCTGACGCGGCCCGACGGCAGCCCGATCCTCCTGCCGGACGGGTCGCCCGCCCTGGCGGTGGACTCCCCGCACTACCTCGGGCCGCTCGTCTCGGCGACGAGGAACCGGCCGGTCCGCATCCTGTTCCGCAACCTCCTCCCGGCCGGCGTCGCGGGGAACCTGTTCCTCCCGGTCGACACGACGGTGATGGGCTCCGGCATGGGACCGCTGATGGACATGGCCGAGCCGGCGCCGCGCACGCCGATGTGCGGGATGCTCCCGAAGGACCCGGCCTGCTTCACCGAGAACCGGGCCACGCTCCACCTGCACGGCGGCATCTCGCCGTGGATCAGCGACGGCACGCCCCACCAGTGGATCACGCCCGCCGACGAGACGACGCCGTACCCGAAGGGCGTCAGCGTCCGCGACGTCCCCGACATGGTCGATCCGGGGCCGGGCGCGCAGACGTTCTTCTACACGAACCAGCAGAGCGCGCGGCTCATGTTCTACCACGACCACTCGTGGGGCATCACCCGGCTCAACGTCTACGCCGGCGAGGCCGCGCCGTACCTCATCACCGACCCCGTCGAGGAGCAGCTCAGGAGCGCGGGGATCCTGCCGCTCGACGAGCTCCCGCTCGTCGTCCAGGACAAGACCTTCGTGCCCGACGAGGCGCAGCTCGCCGCGCAGGACCCGCTCTGGGACCTCGCGCGCTGGGGCGGCCCGGGCAGCCTGTGGCTCCCCCACGTCTACGTGCCCGCGCAGAACCCGGGCGACGCCTCCGGCGTGAACCAGTTCGGCCGGTGGGCCTACGGCCCCTGGTTCTGGCCGCCGACGTCCAACATCGACTACCCGCCCGTCGAGAACCCCTACTACGACCCGGCGTGCGATCCGGACCTCGGGTGGTGCGAGCCGCCGCTCATGCCCGGGACGCCGTACCTGTCCATGGGCATGGAGTCCTTCCACGACACGCCGCTCGTGAACGGCACGGCCTACCCCACCGTCACCGTGCAGCCGCGGGCCTACCGGCTGCGGATCCTGAACGCGGCGAACGACCGGTTCTTCAACCTGCAGCTCTACCAGGCGGACCCGAGCGGCACGGAGGTCGCGCTCGACGCGGCCGCGGTCGCGGCGGCGCTGAGCGACCCGAGCGTGTTCCCGACGCCCGACACGGCCGCGAGCCCGCCCGGCCCGAGCTGGATCCAGATCGGCACCGAGGGCGGGTTCCTGCCCGAGCCGGTGGTGATCCCGCCGCAGCCCATCACGTGGGTGAGCGACCCCACCGTCTTCAACGCGGGCAACGTGGACCAGCACTCGCTGCTCCTCGGGCCGGCGGAGCGGGCGGACGTGATCGTCGACTTCTCGGCGTTCGCGGGCAAGACGCTCATCCTCTACAACGACGCCCCCGCCGCGTTCCCGGCCCGTGACCCGCGGTACGACTACTACACGGGCAACGCCGATCTGACGGAGACCGGGGGGGCCCCCTCCACGCCCGCCGGGTACGGCCCGAACACGCGGACGGTCATGCAGATCAAGGTGGCGAGCGCGCCGCCCGATCCCGCGTACCCGCTGGAGCCGCTGCAGGCCGCCTTCGCGCACCAGGCGGACGGCACCGGCGTGTTCGAGTCGTCCCAGAACCCCATCATCGTCGGGCAGGGCCCGTACAACGGCGCCTACGGCACCGCGTTCCAGACCGGCGGCCCGAGGGCGGGGCTCGTGCAGATCTACGACGAGTACCTGGCGTTCGACACCCTCGCGGGCGTCCCCCTCACGATGCCGCTCCAGCGCAAGGCCATCCAGGACGAGATGGGCGAGGCGTTCGAGCGGGAGTACGGCCGGATGAGCGGCAACCTCGGCCTCGAGACGCCCAACGCCCAGGCCGGGCAGCAGCAGAACCTCATCCTCTATCCGTACGTGAACCCGGCGAGCGAGGTGCTCGACGGCCTCGAGCTGCCCCCCGGCGTGGAGGTGACCCCGATCTCGTCGCCGGACGACGGCACGCAGCTCTGGAAGATCACGCACAACGGCGTGGACACGCACCCGATCCACTTCCACCTCTTCGACGTCCAGCTCCTGAACCGCGTCGGCTGGGACGGGATCGTCCGCAGGCCCGATCCGAACGAGCTCGGCTGGAAGGACACGCTCCGGGTGAGCCCGCTCGAGGACACCATCGTGGCGCTGCGCCCGATCGTCCCGAAGCTCCCCTTCGGCCTCCCGGACAGCATCCGGCCGCTCAACCCGATGGCGCCGCTCGGCTCGACCGACCTGTTCAACAGCACCGACGCGAACGGGAATCCCATCTCCCCGCCCATCGCGAACGAGGTCGTGGACTTCGGCTGGGAGTACGTCTGGCACTGCCACATCCTCAGCCACGAGGAGATGGACATGATGCGGCCCGTCTCCGTCGCCGTGGACCGCCGCCTCCCGGTCCCGCCGACCCTCGCGACGGTGACGGTGGACGTGCTCACCGGCGCGGTCACCCTCGACTGGCTCGACGGCACCCCGGCGAGCCTCGCCGACCTGTCCACCTGGGGCGATCCCGCCAACGAGATCGGCTTCCGGATCCAGCGCGCGGCGGTGGCGAGCAACGGCAAGATCGGGGCGTACGCGCAGGTCGGCACGGCGCTCGCGAACCAGACCCGCTTCACGGACCGGACCGCGACGGCCGGCGCGACGTACAGCTACCGCGTCGTCGCCTTCAACGCCGCCGGAGCCTCCACCTCGTCGCCCGTCGGCGGTCCGGCGCCCACGGCGCCGCCCGCGGCCCCCACCAACGTCGCGGCCGCGCTGCAGCCGGGGCCGCAGGTCACGCTGTCCTTCCGGGACAACGCGCGGAACGAGGACTACTTCCTCGTGCAGCGGTCCGCGGACGGCGCCGCCTTCGTCCTCGTCGCCACGCCGCCCGCGAACGGCGGCACCGGCGCCGTGAGCTACGTGGACGGGGCGGTGGCGTCCGGCCACGCGTACGCGTACCGCGTCGCCGCCGTGAACGGGGCGGGGCCCTCCGCCTGGGCGACGTCGGCGCCGGTCGCGGTGCCGGCCCCGCCGGCGGCGGCCTCGGCCCTCGCGGCCTCGGCGGTGCTCTCCGGCAAGAAGGCGAACGTGACGCTCGGCTGGACCGACAACGCGTCGAACGAGACCGGGTTCGAGCTCCAGCGCGCGACCAACCCGTCGTTCACGGTCGGGCTCGCCAGCGCCACCCTCGCCGCGAACACCGTCACCGTGACGCAGACGGGGCTGTACCGGGGGGTCACGTACTACTTCCGGATCCGGGCCTTCAACCTGGGAGGCCCGTCCGCGTGGTCGAACGTGGCGAGCGTGGTCACGCCGTGACGAGGTCGCCGGCCGGCGGCGGGGGGCAGTGAGGGTGCGCCGCACGCTGCGCGCGGGGCTCCTGGCGATCGCCACGCTCGTGGCGGTCGCCCTCGCCGCCGTCGGGTGGCTCACCCGCGCGCCGCCGGTGGCGCAGCCGCGGCCGGATCCCCGGCCGGTCCCCGCCGCGGCGGCCGCGCCGGCGGCCCCTGGCGGCGGCGAGACCGTCGCCCCGGGGACGGACGCGCTCGCGCCCCGTCCGCCGGCGCGCGCCGTGGACGGGCTCATGCCCGCGGCGCGGCGCCAGGCGCTCCGCTCGTTCCGGCTCGAGCTGAGGGCGGGGCTCGCGGCCCTCGCGGACCGCGTCGCGGGCTGCGCCGCCGCGGGGGGCCCGGAGGCGCCCGCCGCGTCGCGGGCGGGCGCGTCGTTCACCCTCGAGGTGGAGACGGTCGAGGGCGGGGTCCGCATCGTGGACGCGCGCGCCGACGCCGGGGACGAGGCGGAGGTGGCGTGCGCCCGCGCGGCGCTGCTCGGCGCGGTCATCCCCGCGCCGAGCGCCGAGCCGGGCAGGCGCTGGCCCATCGCGTTCGCGCCGCGGCGGTGACGAGGGTGCGCGCGCTGCCGCGCTCCCCGAGGGCGCTCACGCGGCGTCGGGCCGGTGCGTACATGCAGTCATCCCGCTGCATCCGGAGGTAAGCCATGTCGAAGATCATCGCCCGCCGCGCCTTCCTGGCGCGCACCGCCGCCGGAGTCGCCGGCCTCGCCCTCGCCCCGCGCGCCGGAGCGCAGATGCGCGGCGGAGGCGGCGGGGGAAGTGGCGGCGGGATGGGGAGCGGGGCGATCGTCGATCCACCGGTCGGCGATGCGCTCCGCGATCCGCCGCTCGCGCCCGACGCGGCGCCGCCCGGCTCGGGCCTCGTGGACGTCACCGTCCGCGCCGGGATCGCGACGGCCACGCTCGACGGAGAACCGGCGACGCTGCTCACCTACGAGGGCAGCTTCATCGCCCCCACCCTCCGCGCGCGTCGCGGCGATCGCGTCCGGCTCCACTTCGGCAACGACCTCCCCGCCACCGGCGCGACGAACCTGCTCGGCCACCTCCAGAACGTGACGAACGTGCACGTGCACGGCTGGCACGTCTCCCCCGGGAACGGCGCGGACGGCGTCCCCGCCGACGACGTGCACGTCGTCGTCCCGCCCGGCGGCGGGCGCCAGGAGTACGCGTACGACCTCTCGCTGCAGCGGCCCGGCACGCTCGGCCTCTACCACCCGCACGTCCACGGGACCGTCGCCGAGCAGTTCTGGGGCGGGCTCGTCGGCGCACTCGACGTCCGGGACGACCCCGTCACGGCGCTCCAGGGCTTCGACACCCGCCTGCTCGTCCTCAAGGACCTCACCCTCGCCGCCGGGGTCCCCGCCCCGTACGCGTCGCTCTCCGAGTACATGCACGGCAAGGAGGGCGAGCTCGTGATGGTGAACGCGCAGGTGAACCCCTCCCTCGCCGCCCGGCCGGGCGAGGTGAAGCGGCTGCGCGTCCTCAACGCCTCGAACGCCCGCTTCTACCGGCTCGCGCTCGAGGGCCACGCGCTGCACGTGGTCGGCAGCGACGGCGGGCTCCTCGACCGGCCCTGGCCGGTCTCCGAGATCCTGGTCTCCCCCGGCGAGCGGGTGGACCTCCTCGTGCAGGCGAGCGCGACGAAGGGGGCCTACCGGCTGCTCGCGCTGCCGTACGCGCGCCAGGGCAACATGGCGACGCCGCGGATCACGCTCATGACCGTGCAGGTGAGCGGGCCGCCCGCGGCGGGCGCCCTGCCCGCGGTCGTGAACCCGGACGCCGTGCGCCTCGCCGGCGACGGCTCGACGCTCCCGCGCGCGCAGTTCACGCTCGCCATGGGCCAGGGGCGCGGCTACATCAACGGCATCTCCTTCGACGTCCTCGCCGACGGCACGATCCGGGCCGCCGAGCGGCACTCCACGCTGGGCACGGAGGAGATCTGGGAGATCGTGAACCAGACCGGCATGGACCACCCGTGGCACCAGCACGTGAACGACGCCCAGGTGATCGCGATGTCCGGTGGCGACGCGGCGCTGGCGAGCTACGCGCGGCTCTACACGGCGGCCCCGGCCTGGAAGGACACGGTCATCGTGCCGAAGATGGGGAGCGTCACGCTGCGCGTCCCCGTCCGCGATCACGCGGGGATGACCATGTTCCACTGCCACATCCTCGAGCACGAGGACATCGGCATGATGGGCATGTGGCACATCATGGACGGCATGCCCATGTGACGCACCGCTCGCCGGCGAGCCGGGGACACCCGACGCGCCCCCCTCCCCGCCGGCGAGCGGCACCGCCGCGATGCGCGCTGGTACGCTACCCGCAGCCACCCTTCACGGCCGACTTCGTCTGGAGCTTCACGCGCTTCGCGACGGCGTACGCGGGCCAGGCGACCGCGCCGTGGCCCTCCCCCTCGCCCTCGCCGCCGGAGGCGGCCGGCGCGCAGGGCAGCTGGAACCCGCGCGAGGCCGCCAGCTCGGGCCAGGCGGCGGGCGCGCTCTCCCCGGTCGCGAAGGCGAAGCGGAACGCGAGGCCGTCCTCGGCCACGTCGGCGGCCGGGACCGGCGTCGCGGCGCACGCCGGCACGGCGTAGCGCTCGAGCCAGCGGTTCACGCCGCCCTCCACCACGTAGACGTTCGGCACGCCGAGCGCCTTCAGGCCCTTCCAGGCGGCGAGCGCCGCCGCCTCGCCGTTGCCCATGAGGAACGTGACCGTGCTCGCCGGGCGCTCGAGGAGCCGATCGACCTCCTCGGAGCGGAGGAGCGCCTCGGGGTCGACCCGGCGCGCGCCGCCCACGTGGAAGAGGTTGAAGTCGTGCTCGTCGCGGAGGTCCAGGATCGCCGCCTGCACGGTGAGGTCCTTGCGCAGCGTCGCCACCTCGGCGGGATCGACGAAGATGGCGCGCTCCTCGACGGCGCGCTTCACCTCGGCCGGCGTCCAGGCCCAGCGCTGCGCGGGCGAGGGATCGCCGCGCAGGACGAGCACGAGGCTCGCCGCGAGGAGCGCGCCGGCGCCGCCGAGCTTCGCGGCGCCGCGGGGTGCGAGCGCGATGGCCGACCAGGCCTCGCCCTTCCCGAACCGGCGCTCCAGGAGCTCGCCCATCCAGAACATGAGGAGCGCCATGGCGACGACGAGGAGCACCGCGACGCCCATCGGCACGCCGAGCCACTCGTCGAGCGTGAAGCGCCCCATGTACGAGGAGAGGAAGAAGCCCTCGAAGCTCGAGACCGTCTCGCCGAACAGGTACACGCCGAGGAGCGCGCCGGCGAGGAAGACCATCGCGTCGATCTTGAGCGTCGAGGCCCCCACGATCGAGGTGCCCGGGCAGAAGCCCCCGATGATGAAGCCCACGCCCATGACGAGCCCGCCCACGATCCCGGGCCAGAGGTACGTGGGGTTCACCCACACCCGGCTCATGTCGAGCAGGCCGGTGGCCGAGGCGCCCGCGACGAGCACGGCGGCGACGATGATCGCGGTGAACATCGTCTTCAGGACCGTGAGGTCCTTCAGGTAGAACTGCGCGGCGAGCTTGCGGGTGTCGCCGAAGCCGCCCAGCTCGAGGGCGGCGCCGAAGCCGAAGCCGATCGCGCCGAAGGTGAGCGCGTAGCCGAGGGTGCCGGCGGTCAGGTGGAACGGTGCCATGAGTGCCTCTCCGATCCGAATCAGGTCCAGAGCCGCCGGAAGAACCACGCCAGGGCGTAGGCGCCCGCGAACACCGAGAACGCGAAGGCCCAGCTCCCGACCGAGAGCACCGCGCCCCCGGAGAGCGCCTGCCCCGAGGTGCAGCCGCGCGCGAGCCGGGCGCCGTAGCCCATGAAGACGCCGCCGAGGAGCGCGAAGGCCACCCGCGTCCAGTTGCCGATGCGGGGTCCCTTGCGCAGCTCGAGCTTCACGCGGCGGTTCACGAGCCCGGAGGCGAACCCGCCGAGCACGGTGCCGACGAACATGTACAGCGCCGAGTGGGCCCACGGGCTGCGCTCGCCGCCGGCCATCTCGGCGAAGTAGGCCACCCGGTCCACGTGGGCGGGCGCGACGAGGTCGAGGACGCCCGTCTGGATCCGGCTCATCGCGGCGGAGGCGCCGAGGCCGCCCCCGGTCACGTAGAAGCTCGCGAAGAGCACGAGGCCGAGCAGCGTGCCGGCGACGTAGGGGTTGAGGTAGGGACGCGGTTCCTTGAGGGTGGCCATGGCGGGCTCCATCACGGCGTGGGCGCCTCGGGCTCGAGGTGCTGGTAGCCGGTGATCATCGACCGGAGGTGGTCGCTGGGCGTGCGGCCGGTCGTGACGAGGTACACGTGCAGCACGAAGAAGGAGAGGAACACCCAGGCGCCGGCGTTGTGCAGCGGCGCCACGACGTGGAGCCCGTGCAGCGCGGCGGCGACCTGCGGCCACTCGCCGACCGCCCAGATGAGCGCGCCCGTCACGAACTGCAGCGGGAAGAGCACGTTGAGGAGGGCGAGGTAGGTGAGCTGCTGGAGCGGGTTGAGCTTGTGGCCCGGCGCGTTCGGCGGGTGGGACTCGCCGTAGAAGATGCCGCGCGCCTGGTAGCTCATGTGCTCGAGCACGCGCTCCACGAAGCCGTGCGGGTGCGGGATGAAGTTGCGGATGGCCTTCGTGGTGAGGTGGTAGAAGAGCGCGAGGAACCCGTTCAGCATCAGGATCACCGCGAACGCGTTGTGGACGGCGACCGCGGTGGAGAGGGCCACGCCGCCCCAGCCCTCGCCGCCGTGGACGGCGAGGCCGGTGGCGATGAGGACCACGCCGGCGAGCGCCATGGTCCAGTGCCACAGCCGCTCGTAGCGGCCGAAGACGTAGGCCTTCTCGCCGGGGGCGGCGCGTGGGCCCCGCGCCGGTGCCGCAGCGCGACCCGCGCGAGCCCGTGGATCGAGACGCCCAGGAACGTGGCGACGAAGAGCGCGAAGCCGAGCGTGTTCGTGAGCCCCTGGCGCGAGTGGCCGAGGACGTGGAGGCCGGCGGCCGCCTCGGGCGTCTCGCGGAGCTCGAGCCCGCCGGAGGAGGTGGGGCCGATCATCCCGGCGAGCTCCACCCGGCCGCGCTCGCTCGGCCGCGGCGGCGTGCCGCCCGGCAGGTAGGCGGCGAGGAGGAAGCCGTCGCCGGAGAGGCGCGAGTCCTCGGCGTGGCACGCCGCGCAGTCGCGGAGCGCCCGGTCGCGCGTGGAGACGCCGTGGACGAGGGGGTGGACGTCGAGGGTGCCCTCGACCACCGGGTCGGCGACGCCGAGGGCGCGCAGCCGGTTCGCCACGAGCTGGGTCTTCTTCGGCGTGTCGAGGCGCAGCTCCGCGTCGGAGACGCGGCCGTCGCGGTTCGCGTCGAGCGCCTGGACCACCGCCGGGGCGAAGCGGCCGCCCTCGAGGAAGGCCTGGGCCACGCGCTCGAACGGCACCTCCGCGCGGTCGGCGCCGGACACCCAGCGCCAGCGGCTCACCGGGTTCACCGGCGCGAGCCGCTTCTGGCCGTCCGACTCCACGCGCTCCACGAGGAGCGGCCGGAACGGGCGGACGGTCGCGGCGTTGAGCGCCTCGCCGGGCCGGCGCTCGACGTTGCGGTACCGGACGGCGGGCGCGCCCTCGAGCGTCGCGACGGTGGCGTCCACCATCTCGGCGGCCGGGGCCATCGCGCCCGAGGCGTGGCAGCTCTGGCAGGAGAGCGCGGCCATGTGGCGCTGCCGGTAGGGCAGGAACGCGTGGGCGCGCAGCGGGTCGTGGCAGCCGCGGCAGCCCTGCTCGGCGAGCCGGTGGTCGGGGCGCACCAGGAACTCGGCGGTGGAGGGCCGGCGCGGGTCGGCGGAGAGGTAGCGCAGCGTGGTCTGCTTCGCGTCGGTGCGCGCCGGGTTGTTGGCGGCGTAGTGGCAGGCCACGCAGTCGACGAGCTTCGCCGCGTGGACGTCCCAGGGCGCGGCGAGCGCCGCCTTCCCCT
The DNA here is from genome assembly GCA_963737085.1 of uncultured delta proteobacterium. Taxonomy (GTDB): domain Bacteria; phylum Myxococcota; class Myxococcia; order Myxococcales; family Anaeromyxobacteraceae; genus Anaeromyxobacter. Next base: position 105,512 of record CAVTRR010000005.1, on the reverse strand, counting down.
CGAGGTTCAGGAACGAGTCGGCCATCCGCTGCGGCGCGACGATGGCGCCCTCACCCTGGGTGAGCGACCAGGTGCGCCCCGACCCCGGCGCGGGCTGCGCCTCGAAGTCGGCGGGCAGGCCCAGCGGCGCCGTCCCGTCGGAGACCACGCCGTGGCACGCGCCGCAGCTCTCGGCCCGGGGCGCGCCGATGCGGATCGCCTCGCGGCGCAGCCGCCCGTCGGCCTCGAGCAGCGCGGGCGTCCACTCGAGCTTCCCGCCGTCGAGGTGGCACTGCACGCAGGTCGCCGCGACCTTCGCCGAGGCGTGGCCGCTGTGGGTCGAGACGTACGCGACGTCGTGGCACGCGCCGCAGGTCTTGTCGGACGAGAGCTCGGCGGGGCTCCTCGCCGGGCGCCCCGCCGCGTCGAGCGGCGCGAACGTCGGGTGGATGGGGTTCACCGGCAGCTGGGCGCGCGCCGCGGGGGCGAGCGCGAGGAGGGCGACGAACAGGGTGCGGCGGCTCACTTGCGGCCTCCGGTGTGGATGGGGTCGCCCGCGTAGCCGAGGGCCTTCCAGTCGAGGCGCGACCGCTCACCGTGACAGTCGGTGCAGGCGAGCGCCTTCTCCTTGGGGGCGACCATGTGCGAGAGCGGCCAGTACATCTCGGTCCGGGCGAAGCCGACGCGGCCGCTGTAGGCGATGCTCGAGGCCTTCGCGCCGAGGCGGAACGCCTTGTCCCAGTCGAAGGTGGTCCAGTAGCCGCCCTCGCCGCCGGTCACCGGCGGGAAGAGGTAGCCGTTGCCGGCGTCGTACGGCTGCTTCCCGCGGTGGATCTTGAACGGCCAGATGCGCGCCGTCCCGTCGCCGATGCCGCCCTGCGGCGGGTTCAGCACCGTGGGCTTCTCGGGGTCGGCGATCTTGTCGCCGAGCAGGTAGCGGCCCACGGTGCCGTTGAACCAGGCGTACTCGGGGACGGCGTCCTGCTCGTAGGTGAACTCGCCCTTGATCTTGAGGTAGCTGTGCGGGTCGTCCTTGCGCGTGGCGTCGCCGGCCTTGCTCCAGTCCCACCACGCCTTGGTGGGCACCTTCCCGGCGAAGGTCGGGATGTGGCAGGTCTGGCAGGCCACCGTCGCGAGGTGGGCGTTGATGCGCGCGTCCTCGTGCTCGGGCGTCGTGTGGCAGTCGGTGCAGGCGACCCCGTGCGAGTCCTCGACGCTGACCGAGAAGGCGCGCCCTCGGATGGCGTGATCGGGCGCCGCGTGGCAGTCGACGCAGAGGAAGCCGTGGCGGCCGATGTGGACGTCCTCCTCCTCGAAGGGATGGGCGAGCGAGGAGTCGATGTCCCCGTGCTTCACCGCCTGGCCGCCGCCGCCGTAGGCGTGGCACCCGAGGCAGTTCTCGCGCTGCGGCGTCCCCACCGACCTCGCCGCGGCGAGCAGGTCGGTCTCCTTCGTGGGGAGCCCGTAGGTGCCCTTCACGTAGGCGTTCGTGTGCTCGTGGCAGACGAGGCAGTCGACGTTCTCCTCCCTGGAGAAGTCGAAGTTGGCGTCGGCCCAGCCGTACCCGGCGTGGCACTTCATGCACGACTTCTCGTTGCCGGTCGTGGCGATGCAGAAGTTGTTGAGGAGGTTCCGCTTGCCGATGCGGGTCGTGCCGGTGCGCCCCGGGATCTGGACCTCGTCGCCGAGCCAGGTCCAGTGGGGGGTCTTCATCACCTTGCGCGCGTCCGGGTGGCAGCCGAGGCAGGCCCTCGTGACCGCCTGCGGGCTGTCGAACTTCTGGGTGATCACCGCGGCGTGGTCGAAGTGCGGCCTGAGCCGCTTCTCGTAGCCCGCGGCGTGCCTCGCCGGGGCCTGCGGCGCGCGGAACACCGCGGCCATCGCGACGCCACCGAGGGCCACCAGCGCGACCGCCGCGCCGATGAACCAGGGTCTCCTCGTGTGTGAGCTCCGACCGTCAGGCATGTCGCTCCTCGTGTCCCTTCGACGCGCCGCGAAGACGTGAAAGGCGGCCCGCGGACCGCCCGTTCCGAGGGTGAGCGGGTCCGAGGGCCGCCGAGCTGCCACGGATGGCCGTGCGGCGCGTTTCTCGCTTGCACCCCTTTGCGTGGCGCGTGCCGGGGGCTCGATCCCGTGAAGACGGGCACTTGGCCGCGTTTCACGTCTCACGTCGCACCGTTTCACGTCGCAGCGGGTCTCACGCGTGTCAGGAGGTGAAACGTGTCCGATCCCACGCTCCCCGTCCTCTCGTGCTCCGTCGGACCGGAGCAGGAGCGCGTCTTCTCCGCGGTGAACGCCGCCTTCGGCTCCCTCGGCCGGGCGTGCATGGCGCTCGACCGCGACTTCCGCGTCCGCTACGCCTCGGACCTCTTCGACGCGCTCCTCGGGCCGGGCACGGCCGCGCGGCTGCGCGGCAGCCCCGTGGAGTCGCTCCTCGGCAGCGAGATGTTCGGCTCCGAGGGGCCGCTCAGGCAGTCGCTCCTCGCCGGCGAGAAGCGCGAGGGCTGGCGCGCCGTCCTCCAGGCGGAGGGCGCCGAGGCGCACCTCATGTCGGTCTCCGCGGCGCCGCTCCAGCGCGACCGCTTCGGCGTCTGCGATCCCGAGGCCGTCTACCTCGTCGTGCTCCGCCCCGCAGACGAGGCGACGGTCGAGGCGAGCGGCCCCATCGGCGGCTTCGGCCTCATCTCGCGCTCGCAGGCGATGGCCCGCGTGTTCCGGCTCATCGACACGCTCCAGCAGAGCGAGTCGACGGTGCTCATCACCGGCGAGAGCGGGACCGGCAAGGAGGTGACGGCGCGCATCATCCACGCCCACTCCCCGCGCCGGGCCGGGCCGTTCGTGGCGGTGAACGCCGCCGCGCTCCCCGGGGAGCTGCTCGAGAGCGAGCTCTTCGGCCACGTCCGCGGCGCGTTCACCGGCGCGGTGCGCGACCGGGTGGGCCGCTTCGAGGCGGCGAACCACGGCACCCTGTTCCTCGACGAGGTCGGGGACGTCCCCCTGCACCTTCAGGTGAAGCTCCTCCGCGTGCTGCAGGAGCACACCTACGAGCGCGTCGGCGACAGCGAGCCCCGGGCGACCACCGCGCGGATCATCGCGGCGACGAACAGGAACCTGCGCCGGGCCGTGGCGGAGGGGGCCTTCCGCGAGGACCTCTACTACCGCCTGCGCGTGTTCCCCATCGAGGTGCCGCCGCTGCGCGCGCGCCGGGAGGACATCGAGCCCATCGCGCGGCTGCTCCTGTCGCGCGCCTGCGCCCGCACCGGGCGCGCGCTCCGCCTCTCGCCCGAGGCGGTGCGCGTGCTGCTCTCGTACGAGTGGCCCGGCAACGTCCGCGAGCTCGAGAACGCGCTCGAGTTCGCGGCCACCGTGGCGCGGGGGCAGACGCTCCAGCCCGAGGACCTCCCACCGGAGATCCTCGGCGGCGACGGGGGCGCGGGGGAGCCCGCCGCCCCCCGGGACCACGCGCCCGCCCGCCCCGCCGCGGCGAGGGGCGCGCGCACCGGCGATCGCGACACCATCCTGCGCGCGCTCGAGGCGCACGCCTGGAACCGCGTCGACGCCGCGAGCGCGCTCGGGATGAGCCGCAGCACGCTCTGGCGGCGCATGCGGGCGCTCGGGCTCGAGTGACGGAGCGGCGCGGCCGCCTACCCGGCGGCGGCGCCGGCCGCGGGCGGCAGCGGCGCCGCGGCGCGGTCCGTCCCGCCGGACGGGAGGCGCGGGACGGCGCGGCGGCGCCGCGGCGCCGGAGCCTCGACGTGCGCCGCGCAGCGCCGCGCGAACCGGACGAGGTCGCGCAGCGCCGCGCTCTCGACGCGGTACACCACGCGGCCTCGCGTGCGGGTCGCGGCGACGATCCGGACGTCGCGCAGGATGCGCAGCTGCTGGGAGACGATCACCGGCGGCACGCCGAGGCGCCTCGCGAGCGCGCCCACGTGCCGCTCGCCCTCGCACAGCTGCGCCACGATCCCGAGCCGCAGAGGATGCGCCATGGCCTTGAGCACCGAGACCAGCGGCTCGCCGAAGGCCGGCTCCCCCTCCCGCGTGTCTCTCCGCTCCGCCATCGATTTCCACTGTGCGCCAGCGCTCCGGCGCTCGTCAATATGTGGTGCAACCGATCCGCCGCGCGGCGCCTCGAATGAGCGTATGCTCATAACCATGGCCCGGCCGCGCTCCCCCCGCTCCGTCTCCGCCCACCCCGTCGCCCGGCTGTTCAAGCCGGGCGGCGTCCCGGGCCTCCGGCAGATCCGCATGACCCTCGACGAGTTCGAGGCCGTCCGGCTCGCCGACCTCGAGCGCCTGCAGCAGGGGCCGGCCGCGGTCCGCATGGGCGTGTCGCGCCCCACCTTCGGCCGCGTCCTCGCGTCGGCGCGACGCAAGGTCGCCGAGGCGCTCGTGCTCGGCCGCGCCCTGAGGATCGAGGGGGGCGCCGTGGAGCCCGCCGCCGCGCGGCGCGGCCGGTGCCCGTTCTGCGCGCACCGCTGCCGCGCCGACTCGCCGGATCACTGCGCGCGCTGCGCGGAGGGGCTCGTCCAGCTGCGGCGGCCGGCGCGGCGCTGATCCGCCGAGGGCGAATTGTCGCCTCATCAACTCGATTTCCCCCGCGACTTCGTGCGATTGGGCTCGCCTGCACCTTGACATGCCCGGGCGGGTCGCACGATGTTGCACACCCGCGCGCTCGCTCGCACTGCGCGCCGTGACGCGGCTCGACGACTGCTCATCCACGAAGAAGGGAAAGGCTCATGCGACTGTTCTCGGACTCGATCGGAAGAAAGGCGGTGATGGCGATCACGGGCCTCTTGATGGTCCTGTTCGTCGTCGGCCACCTGCTCGGCAACCTCTCGATCTTCGCCGGCCCGGACGGCCTCAACAGCTACGCCGAGCACCTGCACGCGCTCTGGCCCGTCGTCTGGATCACGCGCGTGGTGATGGGCGTCGCCGTGCTCCTCCACCTCGTGCTCTCGATCCAGATCACGCTGGAGAACTCGCAGGCCAAGCCGGAGAAGTACGCGAGGACGAACCACCTGCGGGCGACGTTCGCGTCCAAGAACATGATCTGGACGGGCGTGATCATCGGCGCGTTCGTCGCGTACCACCTGCTCCACTTCACCTTCCGCGTCACGCCGGACGTCGCCGCGTTCACGGGCGAGGTCCCCGGGAACGTGTTCGGGATGGTCACGACGGCGCTCTCGAGGACGTTCACCGGCCTGGTCTACGTCGTCGCGATGGTGAGCCTCTTCCTGCACCTGTCGCACGGCGTCCAGAGCAGCTTCCAGACCCTCGGCCTCTCGAACGCCACGCTGCTGCCGCGCTACACGACGGCCGGGAAGGTCGCGGCGTTCATCTTCCTCGTCGGCTTCGGGGCGATCCCCGTCGCCATCCTCGCCGGCTTCCTCGCGGCATAAGGGGGACACAGTGATTCTCGACGGTAAGGCACCGACCGGCGTTCGCATCCAGGACAGCTGGGACAAGTACCGCTTCGACCTGAAGCTGGTGAACCCCTCGAACAAGCGGAAGTACAAGGTCCTCGTGGTCGGCACCGGCCTCGCCGGCGCGTCCGCCGCGGCCACCCTCGGCGAGCTCGGCTACCAGGTCGAGGCGTTCTGCTACCAGGACAGCCCGCGCCGCGCGCACTCGATCGCCGCCCAGGGCGGCATCAACGCCGCGAAGAGCTACCCGAACGACGGCGACAGCATCTACCGCCTGTTCTACGACACCATCAAGGGCGGCGACTTCCGCGCCCGCGAGGCGGACGTCTGGCGGCTCGCGCAGGTCTCGAACAACATCATCGACCAGTGCGTGGCGCAGGGCGTTCCGTTCGCCCGCGACTACTCCGGCTACCTCGACAACCGCTCCTTCGGCGGCGCCCAGGTCTCCCGCACCTTCTACGCGCGCGGCCAGACCGGCCAGCAGCTGCTGATCGGCGCGTACACCGCCCTCGCCCGCCAGATCAAGGCGGGGACGGTCAAGATGTTCCCCCGCACCGAGATGCTCGATCTCGTGGTGGTGGACGGCGAGGCGAAGGGCATCACGCTCCGCGACCTCGTGACGGGCGAGGTCCGCTCGCACGTCGGCGACGCGGTGTGCCTCTGCACCGGCGGCTACGTCAACGTCTTCTACCTGTCGACGAACGCGATGGGCTGCAGCGTGACGGCGAACTGGAAGGCCCACAAGAAGGGGGCCTACTTCGCGAACCCCTGCTTCACGCAGATCCACCCGACGTGCATCCCGCAGGCGGGCGACTACCAGTCCAAGCTCACCCTCATGTCCGAGTCGCTCCGCAACGACGGCCGGATCTGGGTGCCGAAGAAGAAGGAGGACTGCAACAAGCCGCCGAACGAGATCCCCGAGGAGGATCGCGACTACTACCTCGAGCGCAAGTACCCGTCGTTCGGCAACCTCGCGCCGCGCGACATCGCCTCGCGCGCCGCGAAGGAGCAGTGCGACGACCAGCGCGGCGTCGGCCCCGGCGGGCGCGGCGTCTACCTCGACTTCGCCGCCTCCATCAAGCGGCTCTCCGAGGACACCATCCGCGAGCGGTACGGCAACCTGTTCGAGATGTACGAGCGGATCACCGACGAGAACGGGTACAAGCGCCCGATGCGCATCTACCCGGCCCCGCACTACGCGATGGGCGGCCTCTGGGTGGACTACAACCTCCAGAGCAACATCCCCGGCCTGTTCGTGCTCGGCGAGGCGAACTTCTCCGTCCACGGCGCGAACCGCCTGGGCGCGTCGGCGCTCATGCAGGGGCTCGCGGACGGCTACTTCGTCATCCCGTACACGATCGGCGGCTACCTCGCCCAGACGAAGCCGGGCAAGGTCAAGCTCGACCACCCCGAGTGCGTGAAGTCGATCGCCGACGTGAAGGCCGAGGGCGAGAAGTTCCTCGGCATGAACGGCAAGCGCACCGTCACCGAGTTCATCCGCGAGCTCGGCACGCTCATGTGGAACAACGTCGGCATGGCGCGCAGCGAGCAGTCGCTCACCGAGGCCATCAAGAAGATCCCGGCCATCCGCGAGGAGTTCCACGAGAACCTCAAGGTGAGCGGGAACGCGGCCGAGGTGAACCAGCAGCTCGAGAACGCCGGCCGCACGGCCGACTTCCTCGAGTTCGCCGAGCTGCTCGCCCGCGACGCCCTGCACCGCAACGAGTCGTGCGGCGGCCACTTCCGGGTGGAGCACCAGTACCCGGACGGCGAGGCCAAGCGTGACGACGCCAACTACTGCTACTCGGCGGCGTGGGAGTTCAAGGGAGTGGGCAAGGAGCCCGAGCTCCACAAGGAACCGCTGAAGTTCGAGAACGTCCACCTCGCGGTCAGGAGCTACAAGTAATGAGCGCGCACGCTTCCGATCACAAGACGATGACCCTCAAGCTCATCGTCTGGCGCCAGGCGGGCCCGAACCAGCCCGGCAAGTTCGAGACCTACGACGCGAAGAACATCACGCCCCACCACTCCTTCCTGGAGATGCTGGACGTGGTGAACGAGGACCTCATCAAGGCCGGCAAGGATCCGATCGTCTTCGACCACGACTGCCGCGAGGGCATCTGCGGCATGTGCTCGGCGGTCGTGAACGGCGTCCCGCACGGCGGCCAGCAGCGCACCACGCTCTGCCAGCTGCACATGCGGAAGTTCAACGACGGCGACGCGATCTACCTCGAGCCGTGGCGCGCCCGCGCGTTCCCCATCCTGAAGGACCTGATGGTGGACCGCGGCGCCCTGGACAAGCTGATCCAGGCGGCGGGGTACGTCTCCTGCCACACGGGCGGCGTGCCGGACGGCAACGCCATCCTCGTCGGGAAGCGCGAGGCCGACTACGCGATGGACGCGGCCGAGTGCATCGGCTGCGGCGCCTGCGTGGCCGCCTGCCCGAACGGCGCGGCGATGCTCTTCGCCGGCGCGAAGATCTCCCAGTACGCGGAGCTGCCGCAGGGGCAGGTCGAGGCGCCCGAGCGCGTCGCCGAGATGGTGAAGGCGATGGCGGAGAACGGCTTCGGCAACTGCTCGAACCACTACGAGTGCCAGGCGGCCTGCCCGAAGGGCATCGACGTGAAGTTCATCGCCCGCATGAACCGCGAGTTCATCAAGGCCCTGGCGCAGGACAAGGTCGGGTCGCGCGGCCCCGCGAAGGTCTCCGCGGGGGCGTAGCGACGCGCACGCTGGCGTAGATCCGGGACGGGGCAGGGGCGCGCGCCCCCGCCCCGTTTCCCTTTCCGCGGTCCGGAGGAGCGGTGAGCCTCGATCCCGAGCTGACGGCGCAGCTGAAGCGAGTCCTCTCCGCCCTGGAGCCCCTGCTGCCGCCGCCGGCGCAGCGGATCGACTGGGCGAGCTGCCACGCCGCGAACTGGCGCCGCAGCACGTTCAACGGCACCCTCGAGCCCGTCGCGAGCGTCGAGGCGATCCACCTCGACGACCTCCTCGGCATCGAGCCCCAGAAGCGGGTCCTCGAGGAGAACACCCGTCAGTTCCTCGCCGGGCTGCCCGCCAACAACGCGCTTGCTGTGGGGCACCCGCGGCACCGGGAAGTCCTCCGTCGTGCGCGCCCTGCTCCACGCCTACGCGGACGGGGGGCTGCGCATCATCCAGGTGGACAAGGACGACCTCGTGAGCCTGCCGGCCATCGGGGACGCGGTGAAGGCGCAGCCCTACCGCTTCGTGATCTTCTCCGACGACCTCTCCTTCGAGTCCGGCGACCCGAGCTACAAGGTGCTGAAGAGCGCGCTCGACGGCGCGGTCTACGCGCTGCCGGAGAACGTCCTCATCTACGTCACCTCGAACCGGCGGCACCTCGTGCCGGAGTACGACAGCGACAACCGCGGGGCGATGATGGTCGAGGGCGAGGTCCACCACGGCGAGGCGGTGGAGGAGAAGATGTCGCTCTCCGGCCGCTTCGGCCTGTGGGTGGCGTTCCACCCCTTCTCGCAGGACCTCTACGTCGACGTGGTCCGGCGCTGGGTCGGCAAGCTCGCCGAGCGCGCCGGCGCCCCCGTGGCGTGGACGCGGGAGGCCGAGGCGGCGGCGATCCTGTGGTCCCAGAAGAAGGGCGACCGCAGCGGCCGCATCGCCTGGCAGTTCGCCTGCGACTGGGTGGGGCGCAGGCTCATGGAGCGCCCGCGGGGCTGACGCCGGCCGCCGCGGAGCGCTCGCGCCACCCGCCGCCGAGGGCGCGGTAGAGGTCCACCAGGTTCGCGAGGCGGGCCTGGCGCGACTGGATGAGGAGCAGCTGCGCGGCGAAGAGGTCGCGCTGCGCGTCGAGCACGCCGAGGTAGCTGTCCACGCCCTTGCGGTAGCGCAGGTCCGACAGCTCGTAGCGCCGCTGCTCCGCCTCGACCCGGGCGCGCTGCGCCTCGAGCTGCTCGTCGAGCGCCGCCCGCGCGACGAGCGCGTCGGCGACCTCCCGGAAGGCGCCCTGGATGGCGCGCTCGTAGCGGGCCACCTCGATCGACTTCCTCACCTGCGAGGCGTCCAGGCTCGCGCGGAGCGCGCCGCCCCGGAACAGCGGGAGGTCGATGCGCGGCGCGAAGCTCCAGAGCCACGACCCTCCGCCGAACAGGCCCGCCAGCTCGGCGCTCGACGTGCCCCCGAAGGCGGTGAGCGAGATCGACGGGAAGAAGGCGGCGCGCGCCGCGCCGATGACCGCGTTCGCCGAGCGGAGCGCGTGCTCCGCGGCGAGGATGTCGGGGCGGCGCAGCAGCACCTCGGAGGGCACGCCCGGCGGCAGGTCGGCGAGGAGCGCCTGCGCCTCGAGCGGCCGGGGCGGCGGCAGGTCCGCGGGGAGCGGCTGGCCGACGAGGAGGACGAGCGCGTGCTCCGCGCGGGCGCGCTGCAGCCGCGCGGCGGAGAGGTTGAAGCGCGCCGTGTGCACCTGCGCCTCGGCGGTGCGGACGTCCAGCTCGGAGGTGCGGCCCGCCTCGAAGGTGCGCCGCGCGAGGGCGGAGGAGGACTCGACCGCCTCGAGGGTGCGCTGCGCGAGCGCCACCTGGTCGTCGAGGGCGCGGGCGGCGAGGTACTGCGAGGCCACCTGCGCGACGAGGGAGAGGTGCACGGCGCGCCGCGCCTCCTCGGTGGCGAGGTACTGCTGGAGGGCCGCGGCGGACAGGCTGCGCACGCGGCCGAAGAGGTCGAGCTCGAAGGCGGTGATCGCCGAGGCCGACGGTGAAGCTCGTCGTCCGCTCGGCGGCGCCGGTGGGGGTGAGGTCCGCGCCGCGCTGCTGCTCCGTCTCGCTCGCGCTGGCGCCGACCGCCGGGACGGCGTCCGCCCGCTCGATGCGGTACTGCGCGCGCGTCAGCTCCACGTTGAGCGCGGCGACGCGCAGATCGCGGTTGTTCTCGAGCGCGAGCGCGACGAGCGCCTGCAGGCGCGGGTCCTGGAACACGTCGCGCCAGCCGAGGTCCGCGGCGGTCGAGGGGCCGCCGGCGGCGCCGGCGCCCCACTCCGCCGCCACCGGGGCGGCGGGCCGCTCGTAGCGCGGCGCGAGCGAGCAGCCCGCGAGGAGGACGGCGAGGAGCGCCGCGGCCGCGCGGGAAGGTCCTAGCCATGGGCCGCGCCCCCCTCGAGCCCCTCGGGACCCGGCGCCGGCGCCGCGGCGACCGGGGGCGCCTTCCCCTTGCGAGCGATGAGCGCGAAGAACACCGGCACGAACAGGATGGCGAGCGCCGTCGCCGAGATCATCCCGCCCATCACGGCGTAGCCGATGGCGTTCTGGCTGCCCGCGCCGGCGCCGTTCGCGAGGGCGAGCGGCAGCACGCCGAGGACGAACGCCAGCGAGGTCATGATGATGGGCCGCAGCCGCATGCGGGCCGCCTGCAGCGCGGCCTCGGCGGCGCCCATCCCCTGCTCGTGCAGCGCGCTCGCGAACTCGACGATGAGGATGGCGTTCTTCGCGGAGAGCCCGATGGTGGTGAGCAGGCCGACCTGGAAGTAGACGTCGTTCGCGAGCCCGCCGAGGAGCGTGGCGGCCACCGCGCCGACGACGCCGAGCGGGACCACCAGCATCACCGAGATGGGGATCGACCAGCTCTCGTAGAGCGCGGCGAGGCACAGGAAGACGACGAGCAGCGAGACGGCGTAGAGCGCCGGCGCGTTCTTCCCCGAGAGCCGCTCCTCGTAGGCGAGGCCGGACCACTCGACCCCGGTGCCCGGGGGGAGCTGCGCCGCCGCGGCCTCCATGGCGGCCATGGCGTCGCCGGAGCTGTGGCCCGGCGCGGGCTCGCCCAGGATCGCGACCGCGCCCGTCCCGTTGAAGCGCTCGAGCTTGGCGGAGCCGGAGATCCAGCGCCCGGTCGCGAAGGCCGAGAACGGCACCATGTCGCCGCTCCGGTTGCGCACGAACCAGCGCTCGGCGTCCTCGGGCAGCATGCGGAACGGCGCGTCGGCCTGCATGTAGACCCGCTTCGTGCGCCCCTTGTCGACGAAGTCGTTCAGGTAGGCGACGCCCCAGGTGGACGAGAAGAGCGTGTTCACGTCGGCGAGCGACACGCCGAGCGCCGAGGCCTTCTGGGTGTCCACGTCGAACTTGTACTCGGGGGTGTCCTCGAGCCCCGCCGGCCGCACCTTCGCGAGGCGCGGATCCTTGCGGGCGAGCCCGAGCAGCTGGTTGCGGGCGGCCATGAGGCCGTCGTGGCCGAGCTCGCCGCGGTCGGCGAGCTGGAGCTCGAAGCCGTTGGCGTTCCCGAGCTCCATCACGGCGGGGGGCGTGAAGGCGAAGACCGCCGCCTCCTTGTAGCGGGAGAACGCGGCCGAGGCGCGGGCGGCGACGGCCTTCGCCTTGAGCCGCTCCCCCGGCCGCTCGTCCCACGGCTTGAGCCGCACGAACACGTACCCCGCGTTCTGCCCGCGGGTGCCGCCGGCGAACCCGCCGATGGTCAGCACCGTCTCGACCGCGTCCTTCTCCTCCGTGAGGAGGTGGTCCGAGACGCGCGCCAGCACCGCCTTCGTGCTCTCGAGCGTGCTGCCCGGCGGGAGCAGGACCTGGACGTACATGACGCCCTGGTCCTCCTGCGGCAGGAAGCCCGTCGGCATGCGGAAGAACAGGGCGGCGAGCACCGCGAGGATGGCCGCGTAGCCGAGCATGGCCCGCCCGCGCCGGCGGAGCAGGAACGCGACGATCCGCTCGTAGACGCCGTTCCCGCGGTCGTACGTGCGGTTGAAGACCCCGAAGAACCCGCCCCGGGCGAGGCCGTGTCCCTTCTCCACGGGCGCGAGGAGCGTCGCGCACAGCGCGGGCGTGAGCGTCATGGCGACGACCACGGAGAGGGCCATCGACGAGACGAGGGTGATCGAGAACTGCCGGTAGATCACCCCCACCGAGCCGCCGAAGAAGGCCATGGGGACGAACACCGCCGACAGCACCATGGCGATCCCGACGAGCGCGCCGGTGATCTGCGACATCGACCTGCGCGTCGCCTCCCGGGGCGGCAGCCCCTCCTCGCTCATCACCCGCTCGACGTTCTCGACCACGACGATGGCGTCGTCCACGAGCAGGCCGATGGCGAGCACCAGGCCGAACATGGTGAGGGTGTTGATGCTGAACCCGAAGGCCGCCAGGACGCCGAAGGTGCCGAGCAGCACGACCGGCACGGCGATGGTGGGGATGAGCGTCGCGCGGAAGTTCTGCAGGAAGAGGTACATCACGAGGAAGACGAGGAGGATCGCCTCGACGAGCGTCTTCACGACCTCCTCGATGGAGAGGCGGACGAAGGGGGTCGTGTCGAGCGGGTAGACGGTCTCGAGCCCGGGCGGGAAGAACCGCGCCAGCTCGCCCATGCGCGCGCGCACCGCGTCGACCGTGTCGAGGGCGTTCGCGCCGGACGCGAGCCGGATGCCGATGCCGCTCGCGGGCTTGCCGTTCACGAAGGTCTCGATCTCGGAGGACTCGCCGGCGAGCTCCACGCGGGCGACGTCGCGCAGGCGGACCTGCGAGCCGTCGGGGTTCACGCGCAGCAGCACCTCCTCGAACTGCTCCCGCGTCTGGAGCCGGGTCTGCGCCGTGATGGTGGCGGTGAGGCGCTGCCCCTCGACGGCGGGCAGGCCGCCGAGCTGCCCGGCCGAGATCTGCGCGTTCTGGGCCTGGACGGCGCTCGCGACGTCGCCCGGCGTGAGCCGGTAGTTGAGGAGCCGGTCCGGGTCGAGCCAGATCCGCATGGCGTACTGCGAGCCGAAGACCACCACCTCGCCGACGCCGGTGACGCGGCTCAGCTGGTCCTGCAGCGTGGAGTACGCGTAGTCGGAGATGTCGTTGCGGGTCATCGACCCGTCGCGCGACACGAGCCCGATCATGACGAGGAAGGTGGTGCCGGTCTTGGTGACGCGGACGCCCTGCCGCTGCACGTCCTGCGGCAGCCGCGGCAGCGCGAGCTGCAGCTTGTTCTGCACCTGCACCTGCGCGATGTCGGGGTCGGTGCCCGCCTCGAAGGTGAGCGTGACCTGCGCGTTGCCGGCCGAGTCGCTCGACGAGGCCATGTAGCGCAGGTGGTCGAGCCCGTTCATGCGCTGCTCGATGACCTGCGTGACCGTGTCCTCGAGGGTCTTCGCGGACGCGCCGGGGTAGCTCGCCTGGACGCTGATCGTCGGCGGGGCGATGGCCGGGTACTGCGAGATCGGCAGGAAGAGGATCGCGAGCGCGCCGGACATCATCACGATGATCGAGATGACCCACGCGAAGATGGGGCGGTCGATGAAGAACCTGGCCATGGGAGTCCCTGGAGCTCGGAGGGGGCGGAGATCAGCGGGAGGCGCGCGTCGCCTGGGCGGCGGCCGGCACGGCCTTCACGGTCGCGCCCGGCTGCACCTTCTGCAGCCCCTCGACGATCACGCGATCGCCGGCCTTCAGGCCCGCGGTGACGAGCCAGGCGTCGCCGACGGCGCGCTCGGTGACGAGGGCGCGCCGCTCCACCTTCTGCTCGTCGTTCACGACGAGCGCGCTCGGCTGGCCCTTCTGATCGCGCCCGACGCCCTGCTGGGGGACGAGCAGGGCCTCCGCGTTCACGCCCTCGTCGAGGCGCGCCCGCACGAACATCCCGGGCAGCAGCTCGCCGCGGGGGTTCGGGAAGAGCGCGCGCAGCGCGATGGAGCCCGTGCTCGGGTCCACCGTGACGTCGGTGAACTGGAGCGAGCCCGGGATCGCGTACTCGCGCCCGTCCTCGAGCACGAGCGTCACCCGCGCCTGCCCCCGGCCCGCGCTCTTCAGCTTCCCCTCGGCGTGGTCGCGGCGCAGCTTCAGCGCGTCGGCGCTCGACTGCGTGAGGTCCACGTAGACCGGGTCGAGCTGCTGGACGGTGGCGAGGAGCGTCGCCTGCGACTGCTGGACGTAGGCGCCCTCCGTCACGGCGGAGCGGCCGATCCGCCCGGAGAGCGGCGAGGTGACGGTGGTGTAGCCGATGTTGATCTGGGCGCCCTGGACGGCGGCCTTGCCGGCGGCGACGTCCGCCTCCCCCGCCTTCAGCGCCGCCATGGCGTTGTCGTACTCCTGCTTGCTCACCGCGTTGTCGGCCACGAGCTCCGTGAACCGCTCCGCCTGCAAGCGGGCGGACGCGGCCGTCGCCTCGGCGCGGGCGAGCTGCGCCTTCGCGCCCTCGAGCGCGGCCTGGTACGGCGCGGGATCGATCTTGAAGAGCGGCTGCCCCTCCTTCACGTCGCTGCCCTCCGCGAAGAGCCGCTTCTGGACGATGCCGTTCACGCGGGCGCGGACCTCGGCGACGCGGAACGCGGACGTCCGGCCCGGCAGCTCCTTCGTGAGCGTCACCGCGCTCGGCGCCAGCGTCACGACCCCGACCTCGACGGGCGCCGCGGGCCCGGCGGCCTTGGAGGCGGTCCGGCCGCACCCGGCGAGCGCCGCGAGGAGGAGGCCCGCCAGGGCGAGCGCGGGGAGGGAGGGCTTCCGGTCGGTCATCGGTGCTCCGTGCGCCGCGGGGCGGCGCGGGTCGAAAGGGATCGTCGCTCCTCGCGGGGAGCCTCCGCGACGGTGGCCGCGTCGAGCGCCGCGGCAATCTTCGCCGCGATGGCGCAGAAGCGCTCCCGCTCGCCGCCGGAGAGCGCCCGGTTCGCGCGCCCCCGCAGCGCCTCGTAGGGCCGGTCCAGCTCGGCGAGCGCCCGGCGCCCCTCGGGCGTGAGCGACACGAGCTTGCACCGGCGGTCGTCCGCGCAGCCGGCGCGCAGGACCCAGCCGCGACGCTCGAGGGCGTCGAGCGCGCGCATCATGGCGGCGGGGTCGGTGACCGTCGCGCGGGACAGCGCCGCCTGGGAGGCGTGCCCCGCGCGCCGCAGCTCGCGCAGCACCGCCACCTGCCGCCCGCCCACGCCGGTCCCGGCGAACGCCGTCGCCGCGGCGCGAGAGAGCGAGCGCCGGAGCTCCCGGAGCGCGTCGATGACGTCGGCTGGCATGGGGATTCGTAGACTAGTCTACGAATCCCATGCGCGCAAGCGCGCACGGGTCGCCCGCGCCGCACCCCTGCGGGGCGGGGCTCGAGGGGCAGGCGCCCATCCCGCTGCGACATCTGCGGGAGGATGGGAGGCGAGCCGTCGATTAGGCGATGAGGTATGTCCGCGCCGCCGAACGCCTCGGAGCTCCCGGCGGAGCCCCTCCCGCCGTACCGCCGGGCGGCCGCGGACGTGGTCGCCGCCCTCGGCGGCGACGCGCAGCGCGGCCTGTCGGCGGCCGACGTCCAGGCGCGCCTCGCGCGCCACGGCAGGAACGAGCTGCCGTCGGTCCCGCCGGTCCCTGCGTGGCGCCGCTTCCTCGCGCAGTTCCGCGACGTCCTCACCGTCCTGCTGCTCGTCGCGACGGCGGTCTCGTTCGTCGCGTGGTGGATCGAGCGCGAGTCGTCCGTCCCCTACGAGGCGCTCACCATCCTGGCGATCGTGATCCTGAACGGCGCGCTGGGCTTCGTGCAGGAGCGCCGCGCGGAGCAGGCGGTCGCGGCCCTCGCGGCCATGGCCGCGCCCACCGCCCGCGTGCTCCGCGACGGGGAGCAGCGGATGGTGCCGACCGCCGAGCTCGTGCCGGGCGACCTCCTCCTGCTCGAGGAGGGCGACACGCTCCCCGCCGACGCCCGGGTGCTGCAGTCGATCGCCCTGCGGACCGCCGAGTCGGCCCTGACCGGCGAGAGCACGCCGGTCTCCAAGGACGGCGCCCCGCTCGGGGAGGAGGCGGGGATCGCCGACCAGAGCAACATGGTCTTCGGCGGGACGGCGGTCGCCTCGGGCCGGGGCCGGGCCGTCGTCACCGCCACCGGGCCGGCGACGGAGCTGGGCCGGATCGCCGGCTCGCTCCAGGCGACGGAGGACGTCGCCACCCCGCTCCAGAAGGAGCTCGACCGGACCGGCAAGCTGCTCGGGGTCGCGGTCGTCGCCATCGCGGTCGTGGTCGGCGCGACCATCCTGTTCGTCGACGAGCTGCGCTCGCTGGCGGACCTCGTCGACGTCCTGCTGCTCGCGGTGTCGCTGGCGGTGGCGGCGGTGCCGGAGGGGCTCACGGCCATCACGACGATCGTCCTGTCGCTCGGCACGCAGCGCATGGCTCGGCGGAACGTGATCGTGCGCAGGCTCTCCTCGGTCGAGACCCTCGGCTCGACGACGACGATCTGCTCCGACAAGACCGGCACGCTGACCCGGAACGAGATGACGGTCCGCACGGTGGTCACGGCGAGCGGCGCGGTGGACCTGACCGGGATCGGCTACGAGCCGTCCGGCGAGGTGCAGCAGGACGGCAAGCTCGTGACCGACCCTTCGCTGCTGGAGGAGGTCGAGAAGGCGCTCGCGGCGGGGGACCTCGCGAACAACGCGGCGCTGGTCCAGCAGGGCGAGCGCTGGGTGATCCAGGGCGACCCGACCGAGGGCGCGCTGCTGGTCGCCGCGCGCAAGGTGGGGCGGGCGGCGGCGGGGCTCCACGAGCGCTTCCCCCGCGTCGGAGAGGTGCCGTTCTCGTCGGAGCGCAAGCTCATGAGCACCGCCCACTCGGACGCGGAGGACGAGGGACGCGTGCTGGTCTTCGCCAAGGGGGCGCCCGACGTCCTGCTCTCGCGGTGCACGGAGGAGCGGGTCGGGGGCGGGACGCGGCCGCTGACCCCGGCGCGCCGCGCGGAGATCTCGCGCGCCGTGGACCGGCTGGGCTCCGCGGCGCTGCGGACCATCGGCGTCTCCTACCGCGCGCTCGACCGCGACGCGCTCACCGGCGAGCTCTCCGAGGAGGTGGAGCAGACGCTCGTCTGGCTCGGGGTCGTCGGGATGATCGATCCGCCGCGGCCGGAGGCGCGCGCCGCGGTGGCGGAGGCGCGGCGCGCCGGCGTCCGGCCGATCATGATCACCGGGGACCATCCGGTGACCGCGGCGGCGATCGCCGCCGAGCTCGGCATCTCCCGCGAGGGCGCGCAGGCCCTGGTCGGCGCGCAGCTCGAGCGCCTGGACGACGCGCAGCTGCGTGAGGCGGTGCGCGAGGTGTCGGTCTACGCGCGCGTCGCGCCGGAGCACAAGCTGCGCATCGTGAGGGCGCTCCACGCGAACGGCGAGATCGCCGCCATGACCGGCGACGGCGTGAACGACGCGCCGGCGCTCAAGGCGGCCGACATCGGTGTGGCGATGGGCATCACGGGCACCGACGTGGCGAAGGGCGCGGCCGACATGATCCTGACCGACGACAACTTCGCCTCCATCGTCGCGGCGGTGGAGGAGGGCCGCTCGATCTTCGCGAACATCCAGCGCTTCCTGCGCTACCTGCTCTCCTCGAACGCCGGCGAGGTGCTCGTCATGTTCCTCGGCGTGGTGCTCGCCGGCGTGATCGGCCTCGTCCCCGAGGAGGGATCGGCGGTGGTCGCGCCCCTCCTCGCCACCCAGATCCTCTGGATCAACCTCCTCACCGACTCCGGCCCGGCGCTGGCGCTCGGCGTCGAGCCGGCCGATCCGGACGTGATGCTGCGGCCGCCGCGCGACCCGCGCAGCCGCGTCATCGGCGGGCGCATGTGGGTCGACATCGTCCTCGTCGGCCTCGTCATGGCGGCCGGCACGCTCGGGGTGATGGACTGGGCGCTGCCGGGCGGGCTCGTCACCGGCCCCGGCGCCGGGCGTGGGATCCGGCACGCCCAGACCCTCGCGTTCACGACGCTGGTGCTCGCCCAGCTCTTCAACGCGCTCAGCGCCCGCTCCGACGAGCGCAGCGCCTTCGACCGCCTCCTCGCCAACCGCTGGCTCTGGCTCGCCCTGGCGGTCTCGCTCGGCCTTCAGATTTCGGTCGTCCACGCGCCGTTCCTCCAGGGGGCGTTCCGCACCGTCCCGCTCTCTCCGGGCGACTGGCTCCTGTGCGCCGCCGTGGGGAGCGCCGCGCTGTGGGCGATGGAGCTCCGGAAGCGGGTCCGGAGGGGACGATGACGGCCGATCGGATCCTCGTCCTCAACGCGGGCTCGTCCTCCCTCAAGTTCGCGCTCTTCGGCGCCCGCGGCGAGGAGCTCGCCCCGGAGCTGCGCGGGCAGGTGGAGCGGCTCGCCGGCGAGGGGGAGCCCCGCCTCGTGGCGCGCCGGCCGGACGGCGCCGTCGCCGCGGAGCGGCGCTGGCCCCGGGGCGCCCTCGTCGGCCACGCCGGCGGCCTGGAGGCGCTGCTCGCGGTCGTCGGCGCGGCGCTCGGGGGCGGGCGCCTCGCCGGCGTGGGGCACCGGGTGGTGCACGGCGGCGCGGCGTTCACGGGCCCGGCGCGGGTGGACGACGAGGTGCTGGCGCGCCTCCAGACCTTCGTCCCCCTCGCGCCGCTCCACCAGCCGCACGCCCTCCGGCCGATCCGCCTCCTGCGCGAGCGCGACCCGGGGCTCCCGCAGGTGGCCTGCTTCGACACCGCCTTCCACCGCACGGCGCCGCCCGTGGCCGAGCGCTTCGCCCTGCCGGAGGAGCTCTTCCAGGCCGGGCTCCGCCGCTACGGCTTCCACGGCCTCTCCTACGAGCACGTCGCCGCGCTGCTCCCGTCGCTCGACCCCGCCGCCGCCCGCGGCCGGACGGTCGCCCTGCACCTCGGCAACGGCGCGAGCATGTGCGCCCTCTCCGGCGGCCGCAGCGTCGCGACCACCATGGGCTTCAGCGTCCTCGACGGCCTGTGCATGGGGACGCGCTGCGGCGCGCTCGACCCCGGCGTCCTGCTCTGGCTCGCGAGCGAGCGCGGCCTCGACGCCCGCGCCATCGAGGAGCTCCTCTACGACCGCTCCGGGCTGCTCGGGGTCTCGGGGATCTCGAGCGACATGCGCACGCTGCTCGCCTCGCCCGAGCCGCGGGCGCGCCTCGCCGTGGACCTGTTCGTGTACCGCATCGCGCGGGAGCTGGGCTCGCTCGCGGCGGCGCTCGGCGGCCTCGACGCGCTCGTCTTCACCGGGGGCATCGGCGAGCACGCCGCGGCCGTCCGCGAGCGCGTGTGCGCCGGCGCCGCCTGGCTCGGGGTCGAGCTCGACGCCGCCGCGAACGCCGCCGGGGGCCCGCGGATCACCGCCGCGCGCAGCCGCGTGTCGGGCTTCGTGGTCCGCGCCGACGAGGAGCTGACCATCGCGCGGCACGTGCGCCGCGTGCTCGACGAGACGAGGGAGGAGAGGGCCGTGACCGCGAAGAGACCGGAGCTGCAGGGGGCCGCCGCGCTGTCCGCGTTCGGCGAGGCGCGATCGACGGTGGAGGGCGCGCCGCTCGCGCCGGAGGAGCTGCAGCGGCTCGACGCCTTCTGGCGTGCCTGCAACTACCTCGCGGCCGGGATGATCTACCTGCAGGACAACCCGCTCCTGCGCGCGCCGCTCCGCCCCGACCACGTGAAGAACCGGCTCCTCGGCCACTGGGGGGCGAGCCCGGCGCTCTCCTTCGTCTACGCCCACCTGAACCGGGTGATCCGCGAGCGGAACCTCGACGTGCTGTTCGTGGCCGGGCCGGGCCACGGCGCGCCGGGCGTGCTCGGACCGCTCTGGCTCGAGGGGACCTACTCCGAGGTCTACCCGGACAAGGGCCAGGACGAGGACGGGCTGCGGCGCTTCTTCAAGCAGTTCTCCTTCCCGGGCGGGATCGGCAGCCACTGCACCCCGGAGACGCCGGGGTCGATCCACGAGGGGGGCGAGCTCGGCTACGTGCTCTCCCATGCCTGCGGCGCCGCGTTCGACGACCCGGACCTCATCGTCGCGGCGGTGGTGGGCGACGGCGAGGCGGAGACCGGCCCGCTCGCGACGTCGTGGCACGTGGGCAGGTTCCTGAACCCGGTGCGCGACGGCGCGGTGCTGCCGGTGCTCTCCCTGAACGGCTACAAGATCGACAACCCCACCCTGCTCGCGCGCATCCCGGCGGACGAGCTGACGAGCCTCCTGCGCGGCTGCGGCTGGACGCCGTTCCTCGTCGAGGGCTCGGATCCGGCCTCGATGCACCAGGCGATGGCGGCGACGCTCGACCGCTGCGTGGAGCTGATCCGCGGCATCCAGGCGGAGGCGCGCCGGGCGGGCGTCGCCGGGCGCCCGCGCTGGCCGATGATCGTGCTGCGCGCGCCGAAGGGGTGGACCGCGCCCGCCGAGCTGGACGGTCACAAGCTCGAGGGCTCCTGGCGAGCGCACCAGGTGCCCATCCCCGGCGTGAAGGAGGACCCGGCCCGCCTCGCGCTGCTCGAGCGCTGGCTCCGGAGCTACCGGCCCGAGGAGCTGTTCGACGAGCGCGGAGCGCCGGTGGCGGCCGTCCGCGACGCCGCGCCGCGGGGCGCGCGCCGCATGGGGGCGAACCCGCGCGCGAACGGCGGGCTCGTGAAGCGGCCGCTCAAGCTCCCCGACTTCCGGGCCTACGCGGTGGCGGTGGACGCGCCCGGCGGCGCGGCGGCGGACAACACCCGGCCGCTCGGCGCGTTCCTGCGCGACGTCGTGCGCGAGAACCCGGACTCCTTCCGCCTCTTCGGCCCCGACGAGACCAGCTCGAACCGCCTCGGCGCGGTCTACGAGGCGTCGCCGAAGCTCTGGCTCGCCGAGACCTTCCCGGAGGACGCCGACGGCGGCCACCTCGGCCCCGAGGGCCGCGTCGTCGAGCTGCTCTCGGAGCACACGCTCGAGGGGATGCTCGAGGGCTACCTGCTCACCGGGCGCCACGGGCTCCTGTCCACGTACGAGGCGTTCGTCCACATCGTGGACTCGATGTTCAACCAGCACGCGAAGTGGCTCACCACCTCGCGCACGCTCTCCTGGCGCGAGGAGATCGCGTCCCTGAACCTCCTCGTCACCTCGACCGTCTGGCGGCAGGACCACAACGGCTTCACCCACCAGGATCCCGGCTTCCTCGACGTGGTCCTGAACAAGAGCCCGGAGGTGACGCGCATCTACCTGCCGCCCGACGCGAACTGCCTCTTGTCGGTGGCGGACCACTGCCTGCGCAGCGAGGACTACGTGAACGTGATCGTCGCCGACAAGCAGCGGCACCTGCAGTACCTCCCCATGGACGCGGCGGAGGCCCACTGCGCCAAGGGCGCCGGCATCTGGGACTGGGCGAGCACCGACGAGGGGGCCGAGCCGGACGTGGTGATGGCCTGCGCCGGCGACGTGGCGACGCTGGAGGCGCTCGCCGCCACGGCGCTCCTGCGCGAGGCGTTCCCGGACCTGAAGCTCCGGTTCGTGAACGTGGTGGACCTCTTCAGGCTGCAGCCCCCGTCGGAGCACCCGCACGGCCTCACGGACCGCGACTTCGACTCGCTCTTCACCGCCGACGCGCCGATCATCTTCAACTTCCACGGCTACCCCTGGCTCGTGCACCGGCTCGCCTACCGCCGCACGAACCACGCGAACCTGCACGTGCGCGGGTACAAGGAGAAGGGCAGCATCGACACGCCGCTCGAGCTCGCCATCGACAACCAGATCGACCGGTTCAGCCTCGCCATCGACGTGATCGACCGCGTGCCGCGGCTGCGCACCGCCGGCGCCCACGCGAAGGAGCGCTTCAGGAACCGGCAGCTCGCGTGCGTGGCGCACGCGCACGAGCACGGCGTCGACCCGCCGGACGTCGTCGCCTGGCGCTGGCCGGGAAGCTGACGGATACGCCCCTGCGGGGGCGTCCGGAGCTCGCTTGATCGTGATCAGGCGTACCGTGCGTACGCCCGCTCGTCCGGTGATCCTCCTCGCGCCGGAGGTGTAGGCTCCGCCGCGGTCCACCGAGACAGCCCCATGTCCCCAACGACGCAGGGAACGTACGCCCCCGCTGCGGGCACCGGCTCGGCGCCCGCCGGAGGGATCCCCGCGTCCGCGGGCCCCTCCCCGGAGGGCGACATCGGGAAGCTCGACCTCGCCGACCTCGTGGACGCGGCAGCGCTCCAGCCGCTCCTGGACGATCTGTACGAGCTCCTCCGCGTGCCGATGGCGGTGATCGACCTCCGCGGCCGGGTCCTCGTCGGCGTGGGCTGGCAGGACATCTGCGTCCGCTTCCACCGGGTGAACCCCGAGACCGCCCGGCACTGCCTGGAGAGCGACACGCAGCTCGCGGCCGGGGTCCCCGCCGGCGAGTCGAGGCGCTACCGGTGCAAGAACAACCTGTGGGACGTCGCCACCCCGCTCGTCGTCGGCGGCCACCACGTCGGCAACCTGTTCATGGGGCAGTTCTTCTACGACGACGAGCGGCCCGACCGGGCGGTCTTCGAGGCCCAGGCCGCCCGCTACGGGTTCGACCGCGAGCGCTACCTCGCGGCGCTCGACGCCGTCCCGCGCCTGAGCCGGGAGTCGGTCGCCGCCGGCATGGCGTTCTTCCTGAAGCTCGCCGCCATGCTGTCGCGCCTGGGCTACAGCAACCTGAGCCTCGCCCGCGCCATCGCCGAGCGCGAGGCCCTGATGCGCTCGCTGCGGGAGAGCAAGGAGCGGCTCGAGGAGATCGACCGGCGCAAGGACGAGTTCCTGGGGATGCTCTCCCACGAGCTGCGGAACCCGCTCGCCCCCATCCGCAACGCCGTCTACATCCTCGAGCGCGCCGAGCCGGGCGGCGAGCAGGCGCGCCGCGCCCGGAGCGTCATCGAGCGGCAGTCGGCGCAGCTCACCCGCCTCGTCGACGACCTGCTCGACGTGACCCGCATCGCGCGCGGCAAGGTCGAGCTGCGGCGCGGCCGCGTGGATCTCACCCAGCTCGTCCGCCGCGCGGGCGAGGACCACGCGGGGCTCATGCGGGAGCTCGGCCTCGCCCTGGAGGTCGAGGTGCCGCCCGAGCCGATGTGGACGGACGGCGACGCGGTGCGCCTCGCGCAGATCGTGGGGAACCTGCTGCACAACTCGGCGAAGTTCACCCCGCGCGGCGGCCGGGTGACGCTCGCGCTC
Organism: uncultured delta proteobacterium; assembly: GCA_963737085.1. Classification (GTDB taxonomy): domain Bacteria; phylum Myxococcota; class Myxococcia; order Myxococcales; family Anaeromyxobacteraceae; genus Anaeromyxobacter. The sequence goes on along the minus strand of CAVTRR010000005.1, from coordinate 82,266 downwards.
GAGGAGGTCCGCGCGGGGGCCGAGATCCACGTCCGCGACGACGGCGCGGGGATGGAGCCCGACCTGCTCCTGCACGTCTTCGAGCCGTTCGTCCAGGCGGAGCGGAGCCTGGCGCGGACGAGCGGCGGCCTGGGGCTCGGGCTCGCCCTCGTGAAGGGGCTCACCGAGATGCACGGCGGGTCCGTCCGGGCCGCGAGCGCCGGGCCGGGGCAGGGCTCCGAGCTGGTCGTCCGGCTCCCGCTCCTCCCGGCGACCCCCGCGCGCGTCCCCTCCCCCGTTTCGTCCCGCGCCGGCCGGAGCCGCCGCGTGCTCGTGGTGGACGACAGCCGGGACGCCGCGGAGTCCCTCGCCGAGCTGGTGGAGATGTTCGGCCACACGGTGGAGGTCGCCCACGACGGCCCGAGCGCCCTCGCCAAGGCGCGGGCGAACCCGCCGGACGTCATCCTCTGCGACATCGGCCTGCCCGGGATGAGCGGGTACGACGTGGCGCGGGCGCTGCGCGCCACGGCGGGAGACTCCGTGCAGCTCGTGGCGGTGAGCGGGTACGCCCAGCCCGAGGACCTCAAGCGGGCGGCCGAGGCCGGCTTCGACCAGCACGTCGCGAAGCCGCCCGACCCGGACGCGCTCGAGCGGCTGCTCGCGTAGCCGGCCGGGGCCTAGGGCGGTGCCGCGCGCCGCCGGTACGCGCTCGGGGAGTCGCCGGTCCACTCCCTGAACGCCCGCGCGAAGCTCTTCTCGTCGGCGAAGCCCACGGCGAGCGCCACCTGCTTGATCGGCCTCTCCGTCCGGCGCAGGAGCTCGACGGCGCGCTCGCGCCGCGCCTCGTCCTTGAGCCCCTGCAGCGACGCCCCCTCCTGTCCGAGGTGGCGGTGCAGCGAGCGCGTCGAGAGGTGCAGGCGCCGCGCGACGGCGGCGGCGTCGTGCCGCTCGTCGGGGTGCTCCGAGAGCAGGCGGCGCACGCGCTGGACGAGGAGGCGGTCGCGCCGGTACTGCCGCACCGTGAGCGGGAGCGCGTGCTGCAGCATGGCGCGCAGCGCGGCGTCCTCGCGCCGCTGGGGGAGCGCGAGGTACCGCGCGTCGAAGGCGAAGTGGGCGCGCTCGGCGCCGAAGGAGACGGGGCCCGGGAAGAGGAGCGGGTAGACGCCGCCGTGCGGCGGGCGGGGGAACGGGAAGCCGACCTCGAGGAGCGAGATGCGGGAGTCGACCGCCCAGCAGGCGTAGCCGTGGACGTAGCGCAGGTAGGAGAGCAGGCAGAACTCGCGCACGGCGCCGAGGTCCCGCCCCTCCCGGATGGAGACCACCGCCCGCCCGGGGGACTCGGAGAGCTCGAGCACGATGTCGTCCGTGACGAGCCGGTGGTGGCGGAACCAGCGCCGGAGCGCCACGCGCAGGTCGGGCGAGGGCAGGGACGCGCGGCACATCATCCCGAGCGTGCCCCAGGGCAGCCGGCGCGAGAACCAGCCGAGCGCCTCGTCGTCGAGCTGGCGCATCGCGCCCTCGGAGACGATCTCGAGCTGGGCGGCCGTGATCCGCCCCTGAGGGTCCTTCAAGAGCGCTGGCGTGATCTGACCCTTCGCGAGGACCTCCGCCGGATCCGCGCCGTACCGCTGATACGCCAGCAAGATCGCACGGACGAACGCGATCGGGGTGGCGGCGGTCGGCCCTCCCCGCTGGCGGGCCCTCGCCTGCTGTCGGTCGTGGTGTGGCACGATCTGCAACCATTCTGGCGGCATATGCGGCGCCCGCGCAACTAGCGTCGGTCCATGGCCATCGGACTCCAGCAGGACCTCGGCGAGACCGTCGACATGTTGCGGAACACCGTGCGCGACTTCGCGAGGAAGGAGATCGCCCCGCGCGCCGCGGACATCGATCGCAAGAACGAGTTCCCCGCCGACCTGTGGAGGAAGCTCGGCGACCTCGGCGTCCTCGGCATGACGGTGGCCGAGGAGTACGGCGGCGCGAACGTGGGCTACCTCGCCCACATGGTCGTCATGGAGGAGATCTCCCGCGCCTCGGCGTCGGTGGGCCTCTCCTACGGCGCGCACTCGAACCTGTGCGTGAACCAGCTCCACCGGAACGGCGACGCGGCCCAGAAGCGGCGCTGGCTGCCGAAGCTCGTCTCGGGGGAGCACGTCGGCGCGCTCGCCATGTCCGAGCCGAACGCCGGCTCCGACGTCCTCGGCATGAAGACCCGCGCGGTGCGCAAGGGCGACCGCTTCGTCCTGAACGGCGCGAAGATGTGGATCACGAACGGCGGCGACGCCGACGTGCAGATCGTCTACGCCTACACCGACCCGTCCGCCGGGCCGCGCGGCCTCACCGCCTTCGTCGTCGAGAAGGGCACGCGGGGGCTCTCCTGCGGCACCCACCTCGACAAGCTCGGGATGCGCGGCTCCAACACCTACCCCGTCTTCCTCGAGGACTGCGAGGTGCCCGAGGAGAACGTGCTCGGCGGCGTCGGGAACGGCACGAAGGTGCTCATGTCGGGCCTCGACTACGAGCGCGCGGTCCTCGCCGGCGGGCCGCTCGGGATCATGGCCGCGTGCATGGACGTGGTCCTCCCCTACGTGCACGACCGCAAGCAGTTCGGCCAGCCCATCGGCGAGTTCGAGCTGATGCAGGGTAAGCTCGCGGACATGTACACGACCTGGCAGGCCTGCCGCTCGTACGTCTACGCGGTGGGCCGCGCGTGCGACCGCGCCGACCACGCGCGCACGCTGCGCAAGGACGCGGCGGGCGCCATCCTCTACGCGGCCGAGCGGGCCACCTGGATGGCGAACGAGGCCATCCAGGCGCTGGGCGGCAACGGCTACATCAACGAGTACCCCACCGGGCGGCTGTGGCGGGACGCGAAGCTGTACGAGATCGGCGCCGGCACGTCGGAGATCCGGCGCATGCTCATCGGCCGCGAGCTGTTCGAGGAGACCGCCTGATGAACGTCATCGAGTCGCAGGTCCAGCCCCGCGCCGCGGAGTTCCAGGCCAACGCGAAGGCCATGCGCGCGCTGGTCGAGGACCTGCGGGCGAAGGCCGGGCAGGTCGCCGCCGGGGGCGGGCAGGCGGCGCGCGACAAGCACGTGGCGCGCGGCAAGCTCCTGCCGCGCGAGCGCGTCGACCGGCTGCTCGATCCCGGCACGCCGTTCCTCGAGGTCGGCCAGCTCGCGGCGCTCGGCATGTACGACGACCAGGCGCCCTCGGCCGGCATCATCACCGGCGTCGGCCGGATCCAGGGCGTCGAGTGCATGGTGATCGCGAACGACGCCACCGTGAAGGGCGGCACCTACTACCCGATGACCGTGAAGAAGCACCTCCGCGCCCAGGAGATCGCGGAGCAGAACCGCCTCCCCTGCGTCTACCTCGTCGACTCCGGCGGCGCCTTCCTGCCCCGGCAGGACGACGTCTTTCCCGACCGCGAGCACTTCGGCCGGATCTTCTTCAACCAGGCGAACCTCTCCGCGCTCGGCATCCCGCAGATCGCGGTGGTGATGGGCTCCTGCACCGCGGGCGGCGCCTACGTGCCCGCCATGAGCGACGAGGCGGTCATCGTCGCGAACCAGGGGACGATCTTCCTCGGCGGGCCGCCCCTCGTGAAGGCCGCCACCGGCGAGGTGGTGAGCGCCGAGGACCTCGGCGGCGGCGACGTCCACACCCGCCTCTCCGGCGTGGCCGACCACCTCGCGCAGGACGACGCGCACGCGCTCGGCATCGCCCGCCGCGTCGTCTCGCACCTGAACCGTTCGCGCCCGGCCGGACCGCCCCTCGCCGAGAGCGAGGAGCCCCGCTACGACCCGGAGGAGCTGTACGGCATCCTGCCCACCGACACGCGCAAGCCCTACGACGTCCGCGAGATCATCGCCCGCGTGGTGGACGGCTCGCGCTTCGACGAGTTCAAGGCGCGCTACGGGCCGACCCTCGTCACCGGCTTCGCGCGGCTCTACGGCGTGACCGTCGGGATCGTGGCCAACAACGGCATCCTGTTCTCGGAGTCGGCGCAGAAGGCCGCGCACTTCGTCGAGCTGTGCGGGCAGCGGGGCATCCCGCTCGTGTTCCTCCAGAACATCACCGGCTTCATGGTCGGCCGGAAGTACGAGAACGCGGGCATCGCGAAGGACGGCGCCAAGATGGTGACGGCGGTCGCGACGGTGCAGGTGCCGAAGCTCACCGTCATCATCGGCGGCTCGTTCGGCGCGGGGAACTACGCGATGTGCGGCCGGGCCTACGCGCCCCGCTTCCTGTGGACCTGGCCGAACAGCCGCATCTCGGTGATGGGCGGCGAGCAGGCGGCGAGCGTCCTCGCCACCGTGCGCCGCGACGGCATCGAGGCCGGCGGCGGGCGCTGGAGCCGCGAGGACGAGGAGGCCTTCAAGGAGCCGATCCGCGCGCAGTACGAGCACCAGGGCCACCCCTACTACGCGACCGCGCGCCTGTGGGACGACGGCATCGTCGACCCGGCCCAGACCCGGCGCGTGCTGGGGCTGTCCCTCTCCGCGACCCTCAACGCCCCCGTCCCAGAGACGCGCTTCGGCGTCTTCCGCATGTGAGCGCGCCCGCCATGTTCACGAAGATCCTCATCGCGAACCGCGGCGAGATCGCCTGCCGCGTCATCCAGACCGCCCGCCGCCTCGGCATCCGCACCGTCGCCGTCCACTCGGCGGCGGACGCGAACGCGCGCCACGTGCGCCTCGCCGACGAGGCGGTCGCCATCGGCCCCGCCCCGGCCCGCGAGAGCTACCTCGTGGGCGCGCGGATCATCGAGGCGGCGCGGGCGACCGGCGCCCAGGCCATCCACCCGGGCTACGGCTTCCTCTCGGAGAACGCCGAGTTCGCCGAGGCCTGCGCCGCCGCCGGGGTCGTGTTCGTCGGCCCGCCGCCTTCCGCGATCCGCGCCATGGGGTCGAAGTCCGCGGCGAAGGCGCTCATGCAGGCGGCCGGGGTCCCGCTCACGCCGGGCTACCACGGCGAGGATCAGGACCCGGCCTTGCTCGCGCGGGAGGCGAAGAAGATCGGGTTCCCCGTGCTCGTCAAGGCGAGCGCGGGCGGCGGGGGCAAGGGCATGCGCCGGGTGGACGCGCCGGGCGACCTCGCCGACGCCGTCGCCGCCTGCAAGCGCGAGGCGGCCCAGGCGTTCGGCGACGATCGCGTGCTCCTCGAGCGGTACGTGCTCCGCCCGCGCCACGTCGAGATCCAGGTGTTCGGCGACACGCAGGGGAGCTGCGTCCACCTGTTCGAGCGCGACTGCTCGGTGCAGCGCCGCCACCAGAAGGTGCTCGAGGAGGCGCCGGCGCCGGGGCTCACCCCCGAGCGCCGCGCGGCGATGGGCGCCGCCGCCGTCGAGGCCGCGCGGGCGGTGGGCTACGTCGGGGCGGGCACGGTGGAGTTCATCGTGGACCCGACGGGCGCGTTCTTCTTCATGGAGATGAACACGCGGCTCCAGGTCGAGCACCCGGTGACGGAGATGATCACGGGGCTCGACCTCGTCGAGTGGCAGCTGCGCGTCGCCGCCGGCGAGCCGCTGCCGCTGCGCCAGGAGCAGCTCCGCATCGACGGCCACGCCCTCGAGGCGCGCGTCTACGCCGAGGACCCGGAGAAGGGCTTCCTCCCGTCCACCGGGCGGCTCCTGCACCTCGCGGCGCCGGAGACCTCCTACCACGTGCGCCTCGACGCGGGCGTGGAGGAGGGCGACGAGATCGGCCCGTACTACGATCCCATGATCGCGAAGCTCATCGTGTGGGACGCGACCCGCGAGCGGGCCCTCGCCCGCATGCGGGCGGCGCTGGCCCGGCTGCGCATCGTCGGCGTGGCGAACAACGTGGAGTTCCTCGCCCGCCTCGTGGCGTCGCCGGCCTTCGCGAGCGCCGACCTCGACACCGGCCTCATCGAGCGCGAGCGCGACTTCCTGTTCCCGGCCTCGCGGGAGACGCCCGACGAGGCCTGGCTCCTCGCCGCGCTCGCCGAGCTGGAGCGCGAGCGGCAGGAGGCGGCGCCCGCCGGCGTGGCCCCCTCGCCCTGGGACGCCCGCGACGGCTGGCGCCTCAACTCCCGGGCGAGCCGGACGCTCACCCTGCGCCTCGGGGAGGCCCAGCGGGACGTGGCGGTCGAGTACGCGCCCGGCGGGTACGTGCTCGGCCTCGGGACCCAGCGGGTGCTCGCGAGCGGCGAGCTCGGCGCGCACGGCGAGTTCCGCGCGCGCCTCGGCGAGCGCAGGGTCCACGCCGCGGTGATCGCCGCGGGCGAGCGGCGCCACGTGTTCTTCGAGGGACGCGCGTACCCCATGGTGCGCGTGGACGCCTCGCGCGGCGCGAGCGCCGGCGACGAGGTGCACGGGCGGCTCACCGCGCCGATGCCGGGGAAGGTGATCGCGCTCCTCGCCGAGGCCGGCCAGCGGGTGGAGAAGGGCGCGCCGCTCATCGTCCTCGAGGCGATGAAGATGGAGCACACCATCAAGGCGCCGCGCGCCGGGGTCGTGAAGGCGTTCCGGTACGAGGCGGGCGACCAGGTGAGCGAGGGCGCCGAGCTGGTGGAGCTCGAGGCGCCCTGAGAAGCGGCTGTCCCGCGCGGCCGCCGCGCGGCCGTCGTACAGTGCGGCCCCATGGAGCACGACGAGGCGACCCCGCGCGCCGCCGGGCCGGCCGGCCCGGTCGGGTCGGCCGGGCCCGCCGCGGCGCCCTCGCGGCTGCCCGCGGCCGTCGTCGGCCTCGGCCTCGTCAGCCTGCTCACCGACACCTCGAGCGAGGCGATCTTCCCGCTGCTGCCGGCGTTCCTCACGACGCTCGGCGCCTCCAACGCGTTCATCGGCCTCGTCGAGGGCGCCGCCGAGCTCGTCGCGAACGTCCTCAAGTACGCGACCGGCCTCCTCGCCGACCGGCGCGCCCGCCTGAAGCCGCTCGTGCTCGCCGGCTACGCGATCTCCACCGCCGCGCGGCCGCTCGTCGCCTTCGCGGCCGCGCCCTGGCACGTGCTCGCGATCCGCGTGGTCGACCGGGTGGGCAAGGGGGTCCGCACGAGCCCGCGCGACGCGCTCATCGCCGTCGCGACCCCTCCGCCCGTCCGCGCCCGGGCGTACGGCTTCCACCGGGCCATGGACCACGCCGGCGCCGCGCTCGGCACGCTCCTCGGCGCGGGCCTGCTCCTCGCCCTCGGGGCCGGCACCGGTCCCGCGAGCGGCGCGCAGCTCCGGACCGTGTTCCTGTGGGCGGCGGTGCCCGGCGTCCTCGCGCTCGTGGCGCTCGCCCTCACCCCCGAGCCGCCGCGGTCCCCTCCCCCGCCCGCCGCCCGCGCGGGCGGCGCCGCGCCGCTCCCGCCCGGCCTGCGCCGCGCGCTCCTCCCCATCGCGCTCTTCGCCTTCGCGAACGCCACCGACGCCTTCATCCTCGTGAAGCTCGCGCGGCTCGACGCCGCCCCGATCCTCGCGCCGCTCCTCTGGCTCGCCCTGCACGTCATCAAGGCCGGGACGGCGACCGCGGGCGGCCGGCTCGCCGACCGGTACGGCAAGCGGAACGCGCTCGCGCTCGGCTGGACGGTGTACGCCGTCACCTGGTCCGCGGTCGGCCTCGCCGGCACCGTGCCGGCCCTCTTCGTCCTCTCCGCGGCCTACGGCGTCTCGCACGGCCTCGTCGAGGGGGCGGAGCGCGCGCTCGTCGCCGAGCTCGCCGAGGGCGGCGGCCGGGGGAAGGCCTTCGGCGCCTACAACATGCTGGTCGGTTTCGCCGCGCTGGCGGCGAGCACGGCGTTCGGGGCGGCGTGGGACCGCTTCGGCGGCGTGGCGGCCTTCGCCGGCTCGGGCGCCTTCGCGCTCGTCGCGGCGGCGGCGCTCCTGGCGCTCGTGCCGCGGCGGGGCTGACCGGCCCGGCGCCCGCTCCCTCGGCTCCCTCGGCTCTCTGCTATCCTCCCGCGATGCCTTCGTCGGGTCGCCCGGCGTCCCACCGCACGGTCGTCGCGGTGGCCGCGTCCTGCTTCTTCCTCTCCGGCGTCGCCGGGCTCCTGTACGAGGTCGTCTGGACGAGGCTCCTCGGGCTCGTGTTCGGGCACACCGTCTACGCGATCACGACGGTGCTCGCGGCGTACATGGGCGGGCTCGCGCTCGGCAGCGTCGTCATGGGGAGGCGCGCCGACGGGATGCGGCGGCCGCTCCGGGCGTACGCGCTCCTCGAGGGCGCGATCGGGCTGTACTGCCTCGCGACGCCCGTGCTCTTCGGCGCCGCGGACGCGACGTACCTCTGGGCGCACCGCTGGCTGCAGCCGTCGGCCGCGGGATCCGCGGCGCTCCACCTCCTGCTCTCGGCGGCGCTCCTGCTCCCTCCGACCACGGCGATGGGCGCGACGCTGCCGATCCTGAGCCGCGCCGTCGTCCGGCGCAGCCAGCTCGCCCCCTCCGAGGTCGGCACGCTGTACGGGGTGAACACCTGGGGCGCGGTGCTCGGGACCGCGGCGACGGGGTTCGCGCTGATCCCGGCGCTCGGCCTCCGCGCGACGATCCTCATCGGGGTGGCGCTGAACCTCGGCGTCGCCGCGCTCGCGCTGGGGCTCGAGCGGTGGGCGGCGCGCGCGGGCGAGGCGGAGGCGCCCGTACCCGAGGCCCCCGCCGCGGAGGCCCCGGGTCCGGAGCGCACGCCGCTCCACGTCGTCGTGACGCTCGCCGCGCTCGGGGTCTCCGGCGCGGCGTCGATGGCGTACGAGATCTCGTGGACGCGCGCGCTCAGCCTCGCGCTGGGGAGCTCGACCTACGCCTTCACGGCGATGCTCACGACCTTCCTCGTCGGCCTCGCCCTGGGCGCCGTCCTCGTCTCGCGGCTCATGCGCCGCCGGCGCCCCGGTCTCGTCGCCTTCGGGCTCGTCGAGGTCGGGATCGCGCTGCTCGCCGTCGCCCTCCTCCCCGCCCTCGGCAGGCTCCCCGACGTGGCCCTCCTCGTCCTCCGCCGCACGGGCGTGACCCACGGGACCGTGCTCGGCACCCAGTTCGCCCTGAGCTTCGCGGTGATGATCGTCCCGACGCTCCTCGTCGGCGCGACCTTCCCGCTCGCGATCGCGGCCGTCGGGGGCGGCCTGAAGCGGCTCGGGCGCGACGTGGGCGCGATCTACGGCGCGAACACGCTGGGGACGATCGTGGGGTCGATCGCGGCCGGGTTCGTGCTGATCCGGACGATCGGCATCCAGGACACCGTCCTCGCCGCCGCCGTGGCGAACCTCGCGGCGGGCGTCGCCGTCCTGCTGGCCGCGCCCGGCCGGCGCCGCGGCCGCGGCGTGCTCGCCGCCGCGCTCGCCGCCGCGTTCGGGGCGCTGGTGCTCGTCACGCCGCACTGGGATCCGCGGGTGATGACGACCGGCGTCGGCGTCTACGCGCAGGCGCTCGTCTCGCGCGACCGCGACGCGCTGCGGACGTTCGCCGAGGGGCGCGAGCTGCTCCTCTACGACGAGGGCATCAACACCACGGTGTCGGTGGTGCGCGACCCGGGCGCCACGATCCTCACCGTGAACGGCAAGGCGGACGCGAGCAACGACTCCGACATGCAGACCCAGCTGCTGCTCGGGCACCTCGGGGCGCTGCTGCACCCGCAGCCCCGGCGGGCTCTCGTCGTCGGCCTCGCGAGCGGCGTGACGGTCGGCGCCATCGCGCAGCACCCGCTGGAGCGCGTCGACGTCGCGGAGCTCGAGCCCGCGATGGTGGACGCGTCACGCTTCTTCCTCGTCGAGAACCGGAACGTGCTCGCCGATCCGCGCGTCCGGGTCGTCGAGGGCGACGGACGCTCGATCCTGCAGACCGCGACGCAGCCGTACGACGTCATCGTCTCGGAGCCGTCCAACCCCTGGATCGCCGGGGTGGCGAGCCTCTTCACCGTCGAGTTCTACCGCGCCGCCCGCGAGCGGCTCTCGCCCGGCGGCGTCTTCGTCCAGTGGCTCCAGAACTACTCCATGTTCGGGCGCGACATGCAGATGGTGGTGCGCACCTTCCAGGAGGTGTTCCCTCACGTCTCCGTCTGGATGGCGGGCCCGAACGACTTCCTGCTCGTCGCCACGCCCCGGCCGCTCCGGCTCGACTTCGGCGAGATCGAGCGGCGCGTCGCCTCCTCGCGCGGCCTCCGCGAGGACCTGGAGCGGTTCCGCTGGAGCGGCGAGAACCTCGCCTTCCGGTTCTTCCTCGGCGAGGAGGACGCGCGCCGGTACGCGGCGGGGGCGCCCCTCAACACCGACGACCGGCCGCTGCTCGAGTTCAGCGCACCGCTCGCGCTCTTCCAGTCGTCCGCGAGCGACAACGAGGCCGCGATCAGGTCCTTCCGCGACGTGGAGCGGCCCGACGTGGCTGGCCTCGACCCTCGCCTCGTCACGGGCGCCCGCGGCCACGTCGCCGCCGCGCAGGCGCACTGGCTCGCCGGGAGCATCGCCGAGGCTCGGCATCAGCTCTCGCGCGCCGGCCCGGCCGCCGCGCTTCCTCCCGACCTGCTCGCGCAGGTCGGGCGCCTGCGCTTCGTCCTGGCCGACTTCGACGAGGCGCGGGCGATCTTCGCCACCGCCGGCGGCGCCGCCTCGACCGATCCCGTCGTCCGGCGGTACCTGCGAGGGCTCGCGGCGCTGGAGGAGGCGGGCGCCTCCGGCTCGCTCGCGCGGCTCTCCGACCCGCGCCAGGTCCGCACGGAGCTGGCGAGCGCGCTCGTCGACCTCGCGCGGCGCCGGAAGGATCCGGAGCTGTACGCGCTCGCGGTCGAGCAGTTCGAGGCCGAGATCGTCGTGCACCCCGGCTCCTATCAGACGATGAACAACTTCGCGGGCGTGCTGTACGAGACCCGGAACCTCGCCGCGGCGGCGGCGGCGCTGCGGCGCGCCATCCAGCTCAAGCCGGACCTCGCGGACACGCACTTCAACCTCGGCCTCGTCCTCGAGGAGCAGGGGCTCGACGCCGAGGCGGTCCCGAGCTACGAGAGCGCGTCGGGGCTCAGGCCCGAGTGGTCGAAGCCGCGCGAGCGGCTCGCCTCCCTGCGCGTGCGCGCGGCCCGCACCGCGCGGTGACGGTGCGACGGGCGGGCGCGAGCGCCCCTCAGCCGAGGTCCCGCTCGCCGCGCGCGAGGAGCACCACCGCCGCGATGATGAGCGCGCCGCCCGCGGCCCGCAGCCACGTCACCTGCTCGCCGAGGAGGGCGGCCGCGAGGACGAGGGTCGTCGCGGGCTCGAGCGTGGAGTAGACCGAGGCCCGCACCGGGCCGAGCCGCTCGAGCCCCGCGAGGAAGAGCGCCACCGCCAGCACCGTGCAGACCACGGCGATGGCGACCACCGCGCCCCAGCCCGCCGCGGTGCCGGGGAGCTGCGCGCCGCGCACCAGGACCACCCCGCCGTAGACCGCCGCGGCGGCCGTCGCCACGACCGTGGTCGAGGCGGTCGCCGTGATGCCGGGCGGGAGCCTGCCGCCGGTGAGGATGTAGACCGAGTAGATGAGCGCCGCGAGGACGCCGAAGAGCACGCCGAGCGCCGAGCCGTCCACCGCCCGCCCGATGGTGAGCAGGCTGCCGGCGAGCGCCATGCCGACGGCGATCACCTGGAGCCGCGAGAGGCGGTGGCGGAAGACTATCCGCGAGAGGACCGCGACGATCGCCGGGTACAGGTAGAGGAGCAGGGCCGCGAGCCCCGCCGACGCGAGGCGGACGGCGGTGAAGTACGAGAACGCCTGGCCCGCGTAGCCGATCGCCCCCATGCCGACGAGCATCGCGAGCCCCTTCCCCCGCGGCACGGCGGCGCCGCGCACGGCGAGGAGGAGCCACATGAGCACGGCGGCGATGGAGAAGCGCAGGAGGAGCAGGGTCGAGGTGTCCACGCCCGACGCGTAGGCGAGGCGGGCGAAGATCGGGAGCGTGCCGAAGCACACCGCGGACGCCCCCACGTAGGCGATCCCGACCGCCGCGCCGCGCGTCCGCGCGGCGGGCGCGGCCGCCGCGACCGGCACGGTCCCCTCCGCCTGCCCCTCCGTCATCCTCGGCTCGAGCACCGCGAGGACATAGCAGCCCCGCGCCGGCCGGCAAAGGGGGCGTCGCGGCGCCGGAGGGTCACATCCCGGCGAACAGCATCCCCTTCTTCAGGATGAGCGCGCCGAACGCGACGAGGAGCAGCCCCGACGCCCAGCGTACGGCGACCGGCCGCGACGCCACCGCGCGGACGCGCTGGCGGAGCGCCTGGGAGCCGTAGCCGACGGCGAGCATCGGCACGGCGAAGCCGAGCGAGTAGGCGACGAGGAGCACGACGCCCGCCGCGAGCGTCCCCTCCGCCGCGACGGTCGCGAGCACGCTCGACAGCATCGGGCCGACGCACGGGATCCAGACGAGCCCGAGGCTCAGCCCGAGCAGGAGCCCCGACCAGCGGCCGCCGCCCGGCACGCGGACGCGCTGGAGGAGGGTCAGCCGCTTGAACACGTTCACGTCCGCGAGGAGGAGGATCCCGAAGAGCACCACGAGCGCGCCGACCCCCTTCTCGAGCGAGGGGAGCGCGGGCCCGACGGCCGCGCCGAAGACGCTCGTCACGACGCCCATCGCGATGAAGCTCGCCGCGATCCCGGCCACGACGAGCGCGGGACGCCAGCGGTGGTCCTCGGCCGTCCCCGTCACGATGATCGGGACGACCGGGAGCACGCACGGGCTCGCGACGCTCGCGAGCCCGGCGCCGAACGCGAGGGCGAGGGCCGAGGGACCGAGCGGCATGCCCGTCACGGTCCGAGGAGTCGCCGGATCTGCTCCGCCGACTGGATCCCGGGGGTGGCCCGGCGGAGCTCCCGCCCGCCCCGGTCGGTGAGCACGAGCGACGGGAGCGAGCGGATGCCGTAGCGGCCGAACTGGGGAATGTCGGCCGCCTCGGTCGTCCGGACGTAGACGAGCTCGGCCCGGCCGCTCAGCTCCGGCGCGAGCTCGCGCAGGATGCGATCCTGCATCTGGCACGGGGCGCCGTTCGGGTTCATGAAGAACACGAGGCGCGGCAGGGCGCCGGCCGCGCACTGCGCCGCCGGCGGCGCCTGCGGCTCCGGGGAGTCCGCTGTGGCGGAGCACCCGGCCGCGAGCAGCGCCATGCACCCGGCAGCGATCCACGAGCGATGGTCCATGCACACTCCGACGCGAGGCGCACGGCGGCCGTGCGCGAGCGGCGCTGGCCGCCGCTCACCCCTTCGAGCCCGGAGCGGCCGGAAGGGTTCGCGCCTATCGAGGAGGCGGTCCGGACGGAAGGTCGGCGCCCGGGGGTCGCCGCTCGCCGCGACCTCGGGCGACCGGTGGAGTGTCGCCGCCTCGCCGCCCGCCGTCGGCGCTCCGGCGCGCCTCGGCGGCCCGGCGGGCGCGAGCGCGGGCCGCGAGGGTCCGTGTGACGTGCTCCGCGTCGCGGCCGACGCCGTGGATCATCGTCGACGACATCGCGTACAGGAAGTGCAGGCCGACGAAGTAGAGCCCCGGCTCGCCGGCGACGACCCCGCGCTCGTGCCTCGGCTCTCCGTCTCGGCCGAAGACGGGGAGGTCGATCCACGAGAAGCCCGGGTGGAACCCGGTGCACCAGATCACGTTGGCGGCGGGGAGCGCGCGACCGTCGTCGAGCACGGGGACCCCGTCGCGCACGCCTGCGAGGCGCGGCACGCGCTCGACGCCGACGCCGCCCAGGTCGGCGGACTTCACCCGGATGAGCGGCCCGCCCTGCGAGACGACCTTCGGGCGCACCTTCCGCCCGATCGGCGTGCCCATCGTCAGCACGCGGTGGAACAGGACCCGGAGCACGAGGCGCGCCAGGACGAGCCGTCCGGCGAGCCCCCCGATGCGGAACGGGATCTGCCCGACGTTCCTCCCCGAAAGCCACGTCGGGTGACCGGCGCGCGCGACCTCGAGGGCGATCTCCGCCCCGGAGTTCCCGGCCCCCACCACGAGGACGCCTCCCTCGCTGAGCTGGGCGGGGTTCCGGTACTCGCTGGAGTGCAGCTGGACGATTCCGGCGTCGAGGTCGTTCGCGCAGGCCGGCAGCCGGGGACGCTGATAGGTCGCCATCGCCACCACGACGTTGTCCGCCTCGAACCGCCGGTCGCCCGCCTCGACGACGATAGCGGTCGCCGCGCCTCGAGAGCCGCTCCACCCGGACGCCCGTCTGCACGGGGAGCTCGAACCGCGCCGCGTACGCCTCGAGGTAGGCGGCCATCTCGTCCTTCGTCGGGAAGGAGGTGGGCGGAGCCGGAAACGGCATCCCGGCGAGGCCGTCGAAGCGCGCCGGGGTGAAGAGGCGGAGCGAGTCCCAGCGGGTCCGCCAGCAGTCGCCGATGCGCGGGTGCCCCTCGAGGATCACGAAGGGGAGCCCGAGCCGGCGCAGGTGGTACCCGACCGAGAGCCCCGCCTGGCCCCCTCCGACGACGAGGGTCTGAACGCGCTCCGTACCCGTCGCGGCCATCCGTCACCTCCGTGGACGCTCGGACCGTTAGCCTTCGGCGACGCGGGTCGCCACCGTAAGCACCGAGCCCGGGTGGGCGCGCGCTTCGCCCGCTCGCCCGCCTCCGCTTCAGCCGGCGGCCGCGCCGGACGTCACACGGGCGGCGCTCACCCGCCGCCGCACCCGCACTCCGGGGCGTCGCCCCGGCGCGCCGCCGCGCTCAGGAGCGCCGCGGCGCAGCCGACGCCGGACCGCACCTCGATGGCCGCGCTCGCGCAGTTGGTCCGGCACGCCCCGCACTCCATGCAGCCGTCGCGATCCACGAGCGCGGCCTTGCGGTTCGCCATCGCGAAGACGCCGTGCGGGCAGACCTCGACGCACCTCCCGCAGCCCGTGCACCGCGCGGGCTCGAGGCGGAGCGTCGTCACGCCGGCGAGGTGCCTCATGTGCCCCTCCAGACCCCTACCTCGTGTGCGGCGAGCAGCGCGACCGCGACGACGGCCGCGGCGAGGTGGAGGGGCACCGACCACCGCAGCTCCCTCCTCACGCCCGACATGCTCGTGAACGTGGTCGATCCGGTGAACTGGAGCGCGAGGTACGAGCTCGCCGCCGGCGCGAACACCCACGCGAACGCCGCGAGCGCCGGGCCGCTCCCGTGGACGGCGGGGACGACGGCGGCGTAGCCGGCCGTGAGCGCGAGGCCGACGAGCCAGCCCTTCAGCGCGAAGGCGCGGCCCGGCACGGCGGGGAGGAGGAGCGGCGTCGCGACAGCCCCCGCGATCACCCCGACGAGCCCGAGGCCGGCGAGGGGCAGGCCGACCGCCCACGCCTGCGCCGGCCGCACCCCGCCCGGCCCCACGGCGCAGAGCAGGAGGACGAGCGCGGCGTACGCGGCGAGCGCCTTCGCCGCCGGGACGAGCTCCATGGGCACGAGCACGGCGCGGTCCAGGAGGCCGAACCGCACGCGCCGCATCTCGGGCGTCGCCTCGAGGCCCGCGCGCACGTAGGCGGCGACGTCCGCCGCGCGCACGGGTCCGAAGTGCACCCGGAACCTCGTCGCCCGCTGCACCTCGTGGGCGCTCACCCCCGGCGCGCCGAGCTGGGGGACGACGACGCGGCGGTGCGCGACCACGCGCTCGAGCCCGACCGCCTCGATGCGCCGCACCAGCTCCGCCGTGCCGAACGTCCCCTTGCCGGCGGCGCACCACACGTTCACGCCGCGCGTGTCGAGCACCAGCACCCACGCGTCGAGGCCGGCGAGCGAGCGCCGCAGGTGATCGAAGCTCAGCTTGTAGCTCGCCGTGACGAACACCTCCGAGCGCGGCCCGGGCCGCCCCACGGCGTACAGCCCGGGCTCGACCCGGTACCGGTCGCGGAACGATCCGGTGCGGGCGCGGAGGTGCTCCACCCGGTCGCGCCAGGACCACGCCGTCGCGATCGCCCGGACCGGCCCGGCGGGCGTGTCGACGCTTCCGACCTCCCACCGCGCGGGAACCCCCCGCGCCGGGTCTCCGCCTGGCGGGCAGTCGCACCCGCAGCATGTCCCCGTCATCGCGCTCCTCCCCTACGCCGCCGGCCGGCGGCCCCAGTACAGCGCGTATCCGAGCTTCCCGTCGAGCACCGCGCGGTAGAAGGCGCGCTCGTTCTCGAACGCCTTGCGCACGCCGGCGAGCCCGTACCTCCGCGCGACCCGCAGCACCGTCCGCGCCTTCTCGACGGGCCCGAGCACCGCCCCGGGCCCGCGGACTTCCCGGTCGGTCCGGATCTTCCAGAACATCTCCGGGCGCGACCAGGGCTCCGCCTCGGCCCCGAGGTCGCGCGCGCCCGCCCGCCCGAGCATGTCCAGCCACTCGGCGTGCTCGAGCGGCGTCGTCCCGTAGCGGTCCGCGAGCTCGTCCTTCTCCGCCGGGGACAGCGGCGCGCGCCAGGTGGACTCGTGGAGCACCACGGCGCCGCCGGGCCGGACGACGCGCAGCATCTCGTCGAGGACGGCCTGCGAGTCGTCGGGGATGCCCACCGCGCACTCGTTCACGACCACGTCGAACGTCCCGGACTCGAAGGGGAGCCGCTGCGAGTCCCCCTGCCGGAACCGGACGCGATCGGCCACGCCCGCGCGGACCGCGCGCTCGGACGCAGCGCGCACCATCTCCTCCGAGATGTCGACGCCGGTGACGTCCGCGCCGAACTGGCGCGCGTAGAACACCGCCTGGGTGCCCCGCCCGCTCGACACGTCGAGCAGCCGGACCCCGGGGGCGAGCCCCGCGAGCTCGCCGGTGCGGCGGGTCATCGCCAGGCCGCCGGGGTGGAGCATCTCGATGCCGCTCAGCTCGATGACGCGCTCGATGGTGGGCTCGTGCGTGCCGCTGCGCTTCATGGCCTTCTCCCCGGGTGAGCGCGGGACGCGCCGCGTCCCGGCCCGAGCGCGGCCGGGCGCTCGGGCGGGCAGCAGCCCTCGAGCGCGTCCGCGAGGTTCCGGAGGAGCGCGACCAGGGCCTCGAAGCGGACCCGGTACCGCACCTCCTTGCCCTGCTTCCGCGCCTCGACCACCTCCGCCTCGCGGAGCGTGCGCAGGTGGCGCGAGACCACCGAGAGGTCGACGGGGCAGCACCCCGCGAGCTCGGACACCGTCCGCTCGCGCCGGCCGTCGGCGAGGGCGACGAGGATGGCGATGCGGTTCGGGTCCCCGAGCGCCTTGAAGAGGGCGGGCGACAGCCACCGCTCGAGCGCCGCGCAGCAGGCCTTTCCGGAGGGCATGGCGGCACGCTAGCACATTTGCGCATTCGTGCAAGTGACTTCGGGGGGCGGCCGCGCGGCCGCGCCCCTGCTACATTACCGGCCCCGCAGGACCCGAACCGGAGGAAGGGACCCGAACCCATGGCGACGCGACCGGGCGCCGGCGACGACTGGGAGGAGCGCGCGCTCGAGCACCTCTGGTACTGCTGCGCGCAGATGAAGGACTACGAGTCCTTCCCCCCGCTCCACGTGAAGGAGGCGTCCGGGAGCCACATCGTCCTCGCGGACGGGACGCGGCTCATCGACGCGATCTCGAGCTGGTGGTGCAAGAGCCTCGGCCACGCCCACCCGCGCCTGACGGCGGCGCTCGTCGAGCAGGCGCGCCGGGCCGAGCACGTGATGCTGGCCCACATGACGGTCGAGCCGCTCGTCGAGCTGTCCTCGAGGCTGGCGGGCCTGTTCCCCGGGCTCGGCAAGGTGTTCTTCGGCGGCGACGGCTCCACCGCGGTGGAGATCGCCGTGAAGATGTCGTTCGAGGCCCAGCGGCTCGCCGGCCACGCCGGCCGGACGAAGGTGCTCGCGCTCGAGAACGGCTACCACGGCGAGACCCAGCTCTGCGCCGCGCTGAGCGACGTCGGCGCGTACCGGCGCGGGCTGCTCCCGGCGCTCGGGGAGTTCCCGAAGCTGCGGGGGCTGCCGTACGTGACGTCGCCGCGGGACCCGCTCTGGGCGGACTGCTCCTCCCGCTGGCCGGACCTGCTGCGGCAGCTCGAGGAGGCCGGGCCCGAGCTGTGCGCCGTCGTCGTCGAGCCCATCCTGCAGGGGGCGTCAGGGATGCGCGTGTACAGCGCCGACCTGCTGCGCCGGCTGCGGGCGTGGACCCGCGCGAGCGGCGTCCACCTCGTCGCCGACGAGATCCTCACCGGCTTCGGGCGCACCGGCCACCTCATGGCCTGCCGGCACGCCGGCGTGGTCCCGGACTTCGCCTGCCTCTCGAAGGGGCTCACCGGCGGCTACCTGCCGATGTCCGCCGTCGTGACGAGCGAGGACGTCTACGCGACGTTCTACGGCGAGCACGAGGAGGACCGGGCGTTCAACCACTCGAACACGTTCGCGGGGAACGCCCTGGCGGCCGCCGTCGCGGTCGAGGCCCTCCGCGTCTACGAGGCGCCGGACTTCCTCCCGCGCGTCGCGCGGCTCGAGGGGCTGCTCCACGAACGGCTGGCCGAGGTGTCGGAGGCGACGGGCGCCCTGGGTCCGATCCGCGGGATCGGCGGCGTGGTCGCCGCGGAGCTCAGCGTGCCCGCGGGGGCGGCGGCGAGGAAGCGGCTCGGGTTCGCCGTCTACCGGGAGGCCGCGCGGCGCGGCGCGCTCGTCCGGCCCATCGGAGACACCCTCTACTGGCTCCCGCCCCTCAACGTGGAGCCGGCCGTCCTCGACGACCTGGCGCGGATCACCATCGACGCGATCAGGGCCGCCCTCGCCTGAACCTCGGCTCGGGCGCGGCCGGCGACGCCTCACCAGGCGTACGCCTCGGGCGCCTCGCCGCCCGGGCCGGGCCAGATCTCGTCGATCGCCTCGAGCGTCCGCGCGTCGAGCCTCAGCTCCGCCGCCCGGATGGCCTCGTCGAGCTGCTCCAGGGTGCGCGGCCCGACGATCGGCGCCGTGACGCCGGGGCGCTGGAGCACCCACGCGAGCGCCACGTCCGCGGGGCGCTGCCCCAGCTCGGCGCAGAGCCGCTCCCACCTCTCCAGCTTCGGGCGGTGCTGCTCGATCCGCTGCTGCATGCGGGGCGTCGCGCGACGGCCCGCCTGGGCCTTCTCGAGCGCGCCGCCGAGCAGCCCGCCGCCGAGCGGGCTCCACGGCAGGATGCCGACGCCGTACGCGCGGCAGGCGGGGACGACCTCCAGCTCGACGGTCCGCGCGGCGAGGTTGTAGAGGCTCTGCTCCGACGCGAGGCCGAGGAACCCGCGCCGCGCCGCCGCCTCGCTCGCCTGGGCGACGTGCCACCCGGCGAAGTTGCTCGAGCCGACGTAGAGCACCTTGCCCTGCTGCACGAGCAGCTCCATCGCCTGCCAGAGCTCGTCCCAGGGCGTGTCCCGGTCGACGTGGTGCATCTGGTAGAGGTCGACGTGGTCGGTGCGCAGGCGCCGGAGGCTCTCCTCGCAGGCGCGGCGCACGTGGTACGCCGACAGGCCCCGCCCGTTGGGCCCCGCCCACATCTGGCCGTACACCTTGGTCGCGAGGACCACGCGCTCGCGGCGCCCGCCCCCCTGCGCGAGCCAGCGCCCGATGATCTGCTCGGTCGGCCCCTCGCGCGGGAGCGTGTCCCACTGGCCGAACTTGTAGCCGTACATGTCCGCGGTGTCGAAGAAGAACACCCCCGCGTCGAGCGCGCGGTCCATCATCCGGTGCGACTCCTGCTCGCTCGCCTCCGGGCCGAAGTTCATCGTCCCGAGGCAAAGCCGGCTCACCCGGAGCCCGGTCCTGCCGAGTCGTGTCGTCTCCATGGAGCCATGATGGCGCGCAGGCGCCCGCGCGTCACGGCGCGAGGTCGACGCGCCGTGGCGGAAGCTCACCTCCCGCGAGGTACGCCCGGCGGTCGCCCAGGGGTGGGCACACCCACCGGCCGGGCGAACGCTCGCGTCGATCGCGCCGTGCGCCTCGGCCGCGCGCGACTATTCATCACCGATGCAACGCGCACGGCTCGAGCCCGGGAACCCGCCCGGATGACGGCGCTCTCGCGAACGCGCAAGGACATCGAGGCCGCCTGGCGCTCGTTCGTCGTCGACGGCCGGACCCCGGACGGCGTGAGGCCCGAGATCCGGCGTTCCTGGCTACGGGTCCGCGCCGACCAGGTCGACCCGGGACTCCGCACGTGCCCGCCCGCGCCCGACGCCGACAGCGCCGCCGCCCAGGAGGCGTTTCGCCTCGCCTCGCGGACCGTCTCGCAGTTCGGCGAGCGGCTGGCGTCCGGCGGCCACGTGGTCGCGTGCTTCGACTCCCACGGGGTGATGCTCGCGATCCACGGCAACGCGCGGACGCGCCGCCGCCTCGACGACGTCAACTTCGCGCCGGGCGCCTGCTGGGCGGAGCGCGCCGCCGGCACGAACGGCCCCGGCACCGCGCTCGTCGAGGCGCGACCGATCGAGGTCTTCGCGTCCGAGCACTTCGTCGAGGCGTGGCAGCCGTGGACGTGCGCCAGCGCGCCGGTGCGCTTCGGCGGCCGCATCCTGGGCGTGGTGGACATCACCTCGCCGTGGTCGGCGCGCGACCCGTCCCTGCTCCTCACCGTCGAGGCCCTGTCGAACGCGATCGAGTCGCGGCTCGAGGCCGACGCGGCGGAGCGGCGGAGCGCGCTGCTCCTCCAGGTCGCGCAGGACGCCCTGCGCGCCCGCGAGGACTTCCTCGCGGCCGCGTCGCACGAGCTCAAGACGCCGCTCACGCCGCTCCAGCTCAAGATCCAGAAGGTGCAGCGGCTCCTGGCACGCCCGGGCCTCGATCCGGGCCAGCTCGCCGACGCCCTGCGCGGCGCCGACCGGCACATCGGGCGGATCGTGAAGTTCGTGGACGACCTCCTCGACCTGTCGCGGGTGTCCCGCGAGCCGCTCCCCCTGGCGCTCGAGCCCACCGACCTCGAGGCGACGGTGCGCGCCGTCCTCGAGCGGCACCGGGGCGACCTCGAGCGGCACGGCTGCGCCGTCGCCGTCACGGCGTCCCGCGAGGTGGTCGGCCGCTGGGACCCGGCGCGCGTCGCGGACGCCTTCGCCCACCTCCTCGTGAACGCGATGAAGTACGCGCCGGGCCGGATCGACGTCGAGATCGACGCGCGCCCCGGCGCCGCGCAGCTCCGGGTCCGCGATCGCGGCCCCGGGATCGCGCCCGAGGACCTGGAGCGGGTGTTCCTGCCGTTCGAGCGTGCCGTGTCGTGCCGGAACGCCGCCGGGTTCGGCCTCGGGCTGCACGCGGTCCGCCGGATCGCGGAGGCGCACGGCGGCTCGGCCCGCGTCGAGAGCGCGCCCGGGCGGGGCAGCACCTTCGTCGTGGAGCTGCCGCTGGCCGGCGCGCCGGGCGCGAGCGAGTAGCGCCCGGCCTCACGAACGACCCGAGGCCCCGCCCGCGCCCGCGGACAGGATGCGTCCGAGCAGCCTCGCCTTCATGACCTCCACGAGGAGGAGGTAGGCCGGCACCACGAGGCCGACGAACAGGAGGTAGCTCGCGGGGAGCGGGGTCATCCCGAGCATCGCCGCGAAGGGCGTGTAGGGCAGGAGGGTGCCGACGACGAGGGCCCCGATCGCCGCGGCGGCGAGAGGGAGGCTGGGCGGGTTCGTCCAGGGGCGCCCGGTGGTCCGGATGACGAAGAGCACGAGGATCTGCGTCGCCAGCGACTCGACGAACCACCCCGTCTGGAACGCCGACTCGCCGAAGTGGAACACCAGGAGCAGCGCGCCGAACGTCAGGACGTCGAACAGCGAGCTCAACGGCCCGACGAGCAGCATGAACCTCCGGATGACGGAGATGTCCCACCGCTGGGGCCGCGCGGTGTACCCGGCGTCGACGTTGTCGGTCGGGATCGGGAGCTGCGCGAGGTCGTAGAGGAGGTTGTTGAGGAGGATCTGCGTCGGCAGCATCGGCAGGAACGGCATGAACAGCGCCGCCCCCGCCATGCTGAGCATGTTCCCGAAGTTGGAGCTCGTCCCCATGAGCAGGTACTTGAGGACGTTTCCGAACGATCGGCGGCCGGCGACGATGCCCGCGTGGAGCACGCCGAGGCTCCGCTCGAGCAGGATGATGTCGGACGCCTCGCGCGCGACGTCCACGGCGCCTGCGACCGAGATGCCCACGTCGGCGGCGTGGAGCGAGGGGGCGTCGTTGATCCCGTCCCCGAGGAAGCCGACGACGCGGCCGTGCGCCTTCAGGGCCCGGACGATCCGGTGCTTCTGCGCGGGAGAGACCCGCGCGAAGATCCGGGTCTGCGCGGCGACGCGCCCGAGCGCGGGCTCGTCCAGGCGCTCGACCTCGCTGCCGAGGACGATCCGGACGTCGTCGATGCCCACCTCGCTGCAGATGTGGCGCGTGACGAGCTCGTTGTCCCCGGTGAGGATCTTCACCTCCACGCCGTCGCGGCGGAGCCTCTCGACCGCCTCCGCCGTGCCCTCGAGCAGGTGATCGGCGAACGTCAGGAAGCCCGCCAGCGTGAGCTCGCGCTCGTCGGCCGCCCCGAAGGACCGCCGTCCAGAGACCCGCCGGTACGCGACGGCGAGGGCGCGGAACCCGCGCTCGCTCACCTCGCGGAACACCTCGAGGCACCGCGCGGCGTCGTGCGCGTCGAGCGGGTGAACGGCGCCGTCCGCCTCGTACGTCGCGCAGGCGGCGAGCACGCTCTCCGGGGCACCCTTGGTGACGAGCAGGAGCTCCCCGTCGCGCTCCACGACGACCGAGAGCCGGCGGCGCTCGAAGTCGAACGGGATCTCGTCGGACTTCGAGAAGCCCTCGGTCCCCGCGACGGAGCGCTCGAGGATCGCGGCGTCGAGCGGGCTCTTGATGCCCGACTCGAACCGGCTGTTCAGGTACGCGAGGAAGACCGCGCGCTCGTGCGGCCGCCCGAGCGGATCGAGCGACGCGTCCAGGGACATCGTGCCCGCGGTCAGCGTGCCCGTCTTGTCGCTGCAGAGCACGTCGATGCTTCCGAGGTTCTGGATCGAGGCGAGGTGCTTCACGATCACCTTCTCGCGCGCCATCCGCACCGCGCCCTGCGCGAGCGTCACCGTGGTGATCATCGGCAGGAACTCCGGCGTGAGGCCGACCGCCAGCGCGACGGAGAAGAGCAGCGACTGCAGGGCGTCTCGACCGAGGATCACGTTCACCGTCAGGATGAACAGGACGAGGAAGACGACGGTCTGCAGGATGAGCATCCCGAAGCGGCGCGTGCCTCGCTCGAACTCGGTCTCGTCCGGCCGCGCCGCGAGGCGCTCCACGATGTCCCCGAAGGCCGTGTCCGATCCGGCGGCGAAGATGACCGCGGTCGCCG
The DNA here is from genome assembly GCA_963737085.1 of uncultured delta proteobacterium. Lineage (GTDB taxonomy): Bacteria > Myxococcota > Myxococcia > Myxococcales > Anaeromyxobacteraceae > Anaeromyxobacter. Next base: position 59,136 of record CAVTRR010000005.1, on the reverse strand, counting down.
TGCCGCTGACGATCGACGTCCCGAGGAAGACCAGCCCCGGCGAGTCCGCCCCCGCCGTGGCCAGCGCGGCGGGCGTGGCCGCCTTCTCGGCGGGCAACGACTCTCCCGTGAGGGCGGCCTGCTGGACGTGCAGGTCGCTCGCCTCGACGAGGCGGGCGTCGGCGGGCACGAGATCGCCCGCCGACAGCCGGACGACGTCACCCACGACGACCTCGCGACGGGCGAGCTCGACCCACGCGCCGTCGCGGCGGACCGTGGCGGTCGGCGCGATCCGCTCCTGGAGACGCCTGACAGCCCGCTCCGAGCGGAACGTCTGCCGGAAGTCGATGCCGGCGCTCAGGACCACGATGGCGCCGATGATCGCCGCGTCGGTGACGTCGCCGAGGAAGGCCGACGCCGTCCCGGCGACGAGCAGGACGATGACGAGCGGGCTGGCCGAGGCGCGGAGGAGCTCGAGGAGGCCCGAGCCGAGCCGCCGGGTCGCCGGCTCGTTCGGGCCGAGCGCCTCCAGGCGACGCCCGGCCTCGGCCGTCGAGAGGCCCTGGCTCGACGTCGCGAGCCGGGCGAGCAGCTCCTCGAGCGGCGCGTCCGGCCTCGGCTTTCCGCGAGCGGGCGGCCCCGCACCCCACGCGTTGATCATCCCGATGCCCGCCGAAGATCACCGCCGCGACCATCGCGGCGCCGAGGATCCACGGAAGCCAGCGCGAGGCCCGCCGAGCGGGCGGCCCCGCACCCCACGCGTCTGCAACGATGGGTGGCGTCGCGCCGATCATCCGGGACGTGATCCAATCGCCCTCCTCACGGCGCGCCAGCGCCAAAAGGATGTGCCTCTCTCCTCCGGCACGCGCGGAGTCCCGATGCGGGCGCGTCACCGACACTGGCGAATACCGTCGCGAGGATGTGCGCAGATTCGCCGCACCCGACCCAGCGCTCCCCCGGGCCCCCGTTGGCGGCGCGCTGCCCCGATCCTACCCTTGGTCCGGGTGCATCACCGCCGCGAGGCACCCCTCATGCTCGGACTCCCCGAACGCACCCAGGCCTGCCTCTTCGACCTCGACGGCGTCCTCACCCGCACGGCGACCGTGCACGCGTCGGCGTGGGCGCAGGCCCTCGACGAGGTGCTGCGGGTCCGCGCGGCGCGAGCCGGCGAGCCCTTCGTCCCCTTCGATCCGGTGCGGGACTACGACCGGTACGTGGACGGCCTGCCGCGCGCGGACGGCGCCCGGCGGTTCCTCGCCTCGCGCGGCATCGCCCTCCCGGAGGGCGGACCGGACGATCCGCCGGGTGCGGAGACGGTCGAGGGCGTCGCGCGCCGCAAGGACGACCTGTTCGAGCGCCTCCTCCGGGACCACGGCGTGTCGGTGTACGAGGACTCGGTCCGCTACGTCCGCGCGGCCCGGCGCGCCGGACTCCGGACCGCGGTGGTGTCGTCGAGCCGCCACTGCCGCGAGGTGCTCGCCGCGGCGAGCATCACCGACCTGTTCGACGCGCGGATCGACGGCCTGCTCGCCGAGGCGCGGCACCTGCCCGGCAAGCCGGCACCGGACGCGTACCTCGCCGCCGCGGCGGCGCTCGGCGTCGCGCCGGCGCGGTGCGCGGTGTTCGAGGACGCGCTCGCCGGGGTCGAGGCGGGCCGGGCCGGCGGGTTCGGGTGGGTCGTCGGCGTGGATTGGCTCGGCCAGGCGGACGCGCTCCGGCGGCACGGCGCGGACGTCGTGGTGACCGGGCTCGCGCTCCTGGAGGTTCCGTGATCCAGCACCCCGCGTTCCGCGTGGAGCCGTGGGCGCTCCACGAGACCGAGCTGCACCTCGACACCCTCGCGCAGACCGAGTCGCTGTTCGCGCTCTCGAACGGCCACGTCGGGCTGCGAGGGAACCTCGACGAGGGCGAGCCGCACGGCCTCCCGGGCACCTACCTCGACGGCTTCCACGAGCTGCACCCGCTGCCGTACGCCGAGGCCGGCTACGGCTTCCCGGACGTGGGGCAGACGCTCATCGACGTGACGAACGGCAAGCTCATCCGCCTGCTCGTCGACGACGAGCCGTTCGACGTCCGCTACGGAACGCTCCGTCACCACGACCGCGTCCTCGACTTCCGGGCGGGCACGCTCACCCGGGTCGCCGAGTGGACCTCGCCCGCGGGCGCGACGGTGCGCGTCACGTCGGTGCGGCTCGTCTCCCTCACGCAGCGCGCCGTCGTCGGGATCTCGTACCGGGTCGAGCCGCTCGACCGCTCCGTGAACGTGGTGGTCCAGTCCGAGCTCGTCGCGAACGAGCAGCTCCCGCCGAGGCCGGGCGACCCGCGCGCGGCCGAGGTGCTCGAGGCGCCGCTCGCCTCCGAGGCCCACTCGTGCGACGGCATGGCGGCCCTGCTGGTCCACCGGACGCGGCGGAGCGGCCTCCACATGGCGGCCGCCATGGACCACGTCCTGAGCGGAACCGCCCGCACCCACGTCTCGTGGGACGCGCACCCGGACTCGGCGCGGGTGTCGGTCGTGGACGTGCTCGCGCCGGGTCAGGCGCTGAGCCTGACGAAGCTCGTCGCCTACGGCTGGTCGGGCGAGCGGACCGTGCCGGCGCTCCGCGACCAGGTCATGGCGGCGCTCGAGGCGGCCCGCGTGGGCGGATGGGACCAGCTCGTCGCCGATCAGCGCGCCTACCTCGACGCCTTCTGGGGGCGGGCGGACGTCGAGGTCGAAGGCGACGACGAGCTCCAGCAGGCCGTCCGGTTCGCGCTCTTCCACGTCCTGCAGGCGGCGGCGCGGGCCGAGGGCCGGGCCATCCCGGCGAAGGGGCTCACGGGGACGGGCTACGACGGCCACTCCTTCTGGGACACGGAGACGTTCATCCTGCCCGTCCTCTCGTCCACCGCGCCGGACGCGGCGCGCGACGCCCTGCGGTGGCGGCACGCCACGCTCCCGGCCGCGCGCGCCCGCGCCAGGGCCCTCGGCCTCGCCGGCGCCGCGTTCCCGTGGCGCACCATCGGCGGCGAGGAGTGCTCCGGGTACTGGCCGGCGGGGACCGCCGCCTTCCACGTCTCGGCGGACGTGGCCGACGCGGTGATGCGCTACGTCGACGCCACCGGCGACGACGGGTTCGAGCGCGGCGAGGGCATCGAGATCCTCGTGGACACGGCGCGGCTCTGGCGCTCGCTCGGGCACCACGACGTCCACGGCGCTTTCCGGATCGACGGGGTGACGGGCCCCGACGAGTACAGCGCCATCGCCGACAACAACGTCTACACGAACCTGATGGCGCAGCGGAACCTGCGCGGCGCCGCCCGGACCTGCGAGCGGCACCAGGACCGCGCGCGGGAGCTGGGGGTCGGGCCGGAGGAGATGGCGGCCTGGCGCGCGGCGGCCGACGCGATGTTCGTGCCGTACGACGAGGGCCTCGGCGTGCACGAGCAGGCGGAGCGGTTCACCTCGCACGCCGAGTGGGACTTCGCGGCGACGCGGCCCGACCAGTACCCGCTCATGCTCCACTTCCCCTACTTCGATCTCTACCGGAAGCAGGTCGTGAAGCAGCCGGACCTCGTCCTCGCGATGCACCTCCGCGGCGACGCCTTCACGAAGGAGCAGAAGGAGCGGAACTTCCGGTACTACGAGCGGCTCACCGTGCGCGACTCCTCCCTCTCCGCGTGCACGCAGGCGGTGATGGCGGCCGAGGTCGGGCTGCTGCGGCTCGCGCTCGACTACACCGTGGACGCGGCGCTCGTCGATCTCGAGGATCGCGAGCACAACGCGCGGGACGGCCTGCACGTCGCCTCGCTCGCCGGGACGTGGATCGCCCTCGTGGCGGGGTTCGGCGGGATGCGGGACCACGAGACCCGGCTCACGTTCGCGCCGCGGCTGCCGGAGGGCATCACGCGGCTCTCGTTCACCGTGGTCCGTCGCGGCCTCGCGCTGCGCGTGGAGGTCGGCCGGCACGCGGCGCGGTACCGGCTCCTCGACGAGCGGGGGGCGCTCGAGATCGCCCACCACGGCGCGCCGTTCACCGTCCACGCCGGCGCGGCGCCGGTCGAGCGGGAGATCCCGCCGGCGCTCGAGGCCGAGCCGCCGGAGCAGCCTCCCGGGCGCGAGATCCAGCGCGCGTCGCGCACCTCCCTCGGTCCTCGACCGATCGAGCCTCGAGCGGCGCCCGGCTAGAGCAGCCGGCGCGACCTACCTCGCCGCGCCGCCCGGCTCCGGGAACCCCCGCTTGCGCATGAGCGCGCCGATGCCCGCGTCGCGCCCGCGGAAGGCGCGGTACGCGTCCGCCGGGTCCACCGTGTTGCCGGAGGAGACGAGCACCGCGAGCCGCTTCGCGACCGCCTTGTCGTACGGGCCCTTCGCCTCCACGAACGCCTCGTACGCGTCGGCGCTGATCGTGTCGGCCCACAGGTAGCTGTAGTAGCCCGCCGAGTACCCGTCGCCGGAGAAGACGTGCGCGAAGTGCGGCGGCCGGTGGCGCATCACGATCTCCCCCGGCATCCCGAGCGCCGCGAGCGTGTCGCGCTCGAAGGCGGTGGGATCGATCGCCGCGTCGCCGGCGAGGTGCATCTTCATGTCCACGATCGCCGCGGAGAGGTACTCCACGGTCGCGAAGCCCTCGTTGAACCTCGAGGCGCGCTCGATCTTCTGGAGGAGCGGGCGCGGGAGGGGCTTGCCGGTCTTGACGTGGAGCGCGTACCGCGAGAGCACCTCCGGCGTCTCCAGCCAGCGCTCCAGGAGCTGCGAGGGGAACTCGACGTAGTCGCGAGCGACGTTCGTGCCGGAGAGCGACGGGTAGGTGACGCTCGAGGCGAGGCCGTGCACCGCGTGCCCGAACTCGTGGAAGAGGGTCGTCGCGTCCGTCCAGGAGACGAGGACCGGCTCGCCCGGCTTCCCCTTCACGAAGTTCGCGTTGTTCGAGACGATGGTCGGGACCTCGCGCTCGATCCGCTCCTGGTTCCGGTACGCGTTCATCCACGCGCCGGACTGCTTGCCCTCCCGCGCCCAGGGGTCGAAGTACCAGAGCCCGACGTGCTTGCCGGCGCCGTCGCGGACCTCCCACACGCGCACGTCGGGGTGGTAGACGGGCACGCCCTTCGCCGGGCGGAAGTGGAGGTCGAAGAGCCGGGCGGCGACCTGGAACATCGCCTCGCGCAGCTTCTCGAGCTGCAGATAGGGCTTCACCTCGTTCTCGTCGAGGTCGTACTTCTCCTTGCGGACCTTCTCCGCGTAGTAGCGGTAGTCCCACGGCTCGATCCTGACGCCGCCGCCCTCGCGGTCGGCGACGGCCTGCATGTCGGCGACCTCCTCCTTGGCGCGCGCCACCGCGGCGGGCCAGACCGCCTCCATGAGCTGCATCGCGCGCTCGGGGGTCTTCGCCATCGAGTCCTCCACGCGCCAGTGCGCGTGGGTGGCGTAGCCGAGGAGCTTCGCGCGCTCGGCGCGGAGCTTCAGGGTCTCCGTGATCGCGGCCTTGTTGTCGCGCGCGTCGCCGTGGTCGCCGCGGCTCGTGAACGTGCGCCACACCTTCTCGCGCAGCTCGCGGCGGTCGGAGTACGACAGGAACGGCTCGACGGCGGAGCGGGTGTTGAGGACCGCCCACTGTCCCTTGCGGCCCTTCGCCTCCGCGGCCGCCGCCATGGCGGAGCGGACCGACGCCGGCAGCCCGGCGAGGTCGGCCTCCGTGGCGAGGAAGAGCGTGTAGTCGCCCTCCTCGGCGAGGAGGTTCTGCGTGAAGCCCGTGTAGAGGGTCGCGAGCCGCTCGTTGATCGCGGCGACACGCCTCTTCCCTTCGGCGTCGAGCTTCGCGCCGGCGCGGACGAAGTTCGTATGGTGGAACCACGCGAGCCGCTTCTGCTCGGGCGTCCGGCACGCGGTCTCGCGCGCGTCGTAGACGGCCGCGATGCGCGCGAAGAGCTTCTCGTTCTGCGTGATCCTGTCCTGGAACGCCGCGAGCTTCGGGGCCATCTCGCGCTCGACGGCCTGGAACTCGGGCGTGCTCATCGCGGACGAGAACACGCCGTAGACGCTCACCACGCGATCGAGCGACCGGCTCGACCGCTCGAGCGCGGCGAGGGTGTTGTCGAAGGTCGGCGGCGCCGGATCCGCCGCGATGGCGTCGACGTTCGCGAGCGTCTCGGCCATGGCCGCCTCGAGCGCGGGGGCGAAGTGCGCGACCTCGACGCGGTCGAAGGGCGGGACGCCGGCGTACGGACCGGTCCAGGGGGCGAGGAGCGGGTTCTTCACGGGCACCTCCGCGCCGGCAGGGGTGGCCGGCTGCGCCGAGAGGAGCAGCAAGGACAGGGACGCAGCCGGGGAGAGCAGGGTCATGGAGTTCCTCCGTGCCGTCGCGACCCGTAGTTCTGGCGGCGTGCCGCCGGCGGGTCAAGCGGAACCGCGCGCGCCCAAGCGCGCCACGTGCTCCCGAAGGGGCGCGCCTTCGTGGAGCTCGTCGCAGCGTCCTTCCCGGCCGCGCCGGCCCCTCCCCATGTCCACGCGCCGCGTGCTCCCGAAGGGGCGCGCCTTCGTGGAGCTCGTCGCAGCGTCCTTCCCGCCGGCCGCGGCCGGTTGCGGATCTCGGCGATCACGCGACCCTTCGCAGCACCGTGACGCAGTTCGTGACTCCGGAGCCCCCGATGTTGAACGAGACGCCGACCTCCGGCGCGCGCCGCGCGGGCGCCGCGCCGACGGGCGCGCCGACGAGCTGCTTGTAGAGGAGCGCGTGCATCGAGACGCCCGTCGCGCCGACCGGGTGGCCCTTCGCCTTGAGGCCGCCGGAGAGGTTCACCGCGCAGCGGTCGTCGTCGCGGCCGAAGCGCCCCTCCACGTAGTCGGCGCCCGCCCGGCCGTCGCGGGAGAGGCCGAGCGCCTCGGTCGCGAGGAGCTGCGCGATGGAGAAGCAGTCGTGCACCTCGGCGAGGTGCACGTCGGCGATCGTCATCCGCGCCTCGAGGAGCGCGCGGCGCACCGCCTCCTTGCCGGCGGCGAGCTCGTGGGCCGCCGTCCGCGCCGCGAGGGGGAGCCGCTCGTTGGCGTGCCCGATCCCCGCGAGCTCCACGGCGCGCTTCCCGGCGGCGCGCGCGTCGGCCGTGCGCATGAGGACGACCGCGGCGGACCCGTCGGTGACGAGCGAGCAGTCGTGGAGGCGCAGCGGCGCGGCGATCATCGGGTTCTTCTCCGGCGGGAGCGCGAGGATCGCGTCCGCGGAGACGAGGCCGAGCTTGTCGCTCGGCCCCCCCTTCCCGAAGTGGGCGAGCGGGTTGTCGAGGCCGTTCCGGTAGCCCAGCGCCGCGACCGTGGCGAAGCTCCGCCGCAGCGCGTCCTCCCCGAGGCCGTGGTGCGCCTGGTAGGCCTGGGCGATCCGGGCGAAGAGCCCGGGGAAGGTGACACCCTTCGCCCCCTCCTCCGGCCAGTGCGAGCAGGTCGCGAGCGCGTGCGTCACCCCCTTCGTGTCGAGGAGGTTCATCTTCTCGGCGCCGAGGACCAGCGCGACCCGGGCCCGCCCCGCCTCGACGGCGTAGAGCGCGTCGTAGAGCGCGAGCGACCCGGAGGCGCACGCGCCCTCGCAGCGGGTCATGGGCTTGAAGCGGAGCCCGGCGGGATCGATCTCCGTCGCGAACGCGGCGAGGTGCTCCTGGTTCGCGAGCTGCCCCGGCGCGCACGCGCCGAGCCAGACCCCGTCCACGTCCTTGCCCTCGATCCCCGCGTCGGCGAGGGCGCCGCGGCCCGCCTCGAGGATGAGCTCGTGCAGCGACGCGAGGTCCGTCACCTCCCCCGTCTCGCGGTTCCGCTTCACGAGCGCGCCGAACTTCGAGTTGTACGCTCCCACGATGCTGACCTGGCTCACCGGGACTCTCCTCCGCCGCGTTCGTTCCGCCGTCTCGAATCCGGTCCGCCGCGCGGCGCAGCCGCTCGCGGCACTCCGCCACCCTCCGCTCCAGGCGCTCCCCGCACGGCGGGACGCGCGTCCGCACCGGTGCGCTCCCTCCTCACGCGATGGCCCCGGCGCCGCGGAGGCGGCCCAGCTCGTCCGCGGAGACGTCGAGCAGCTCGCGGAGCACGTCGTCCGTGTGCTGGCCCAGGGTGGATCGCCACCCCGAGCCAGCCGCCCTCCGCCATGGCGCGGTGGAGCTCGTGCGGGAACTCGCCGTCCTCGTCGCGCCCGAGCCAGTACGCGTCGTCGAAGCGCGCGCAGAGCTTCAGCACCGAGTCGCGGATCGCCTGCTGGTCCGGGGTCGGAAACGCGTCCACGGTCACGCCCTCACGCCTTCAGCCCGAAGTAGGCGCGGCGGACGGCGTCGTTCTCTCGCATCTCCTCCACCGTCCCGGTGAACCCGATCCGCCCGCCGTCCACCGTGTAGACGCGGTCCGCCAGCCCGAGGAACTTCACGTTCTGCTCGGCGATGAGGTACGACACGCCCTCGCCGCGCAGCCGCCGCAGGACGTCGATGACCGTGCTGACGAGGAGCGGCGAGAGCCCGGCGGACGGCTCGTCCATGACGACCAGGCGCGGGCGGCCGGCGAGCGCCTTGGCGATGCCGAGCATCTTGCGCTGGCCGCCGGAGAGGCTCGACGCGAGGGAGCGCCGGCGGCCGGCCAGGGCCGGGAACACCGCGTAGAGCTCCTCGCAGCGCGCCTTGATCTCCCGCGGCGGCAGGAACTGGGCGCCGATGCGGATGTTCTCGTCGATGGTGAGGCCGGGGAAGCCGCACGTCTCGGACATGAAGGCCACGCCGCGCTTCACGCGCCGGTCGGTGCGCAGGTGCCCGATCTCCTCGCCGTGCAGGAGGATGCGCCCCCCGCTCGCGGCGACGAGCCCGATGATGGCCTTCAGCGTCGTGGTCTTCCCCGCGCCGTTCGCGCCGAGGAGCACCACCGTCTCGCCGTCCCGCACCTCGAGGTGCACGCCCCACAGCACCTGCACGCGGCCGTAGCCGGCCTCCAGGTCGCTGATGCGGAGCAGCGGGGTGGGCATGGGCGTCGGCTCCGCGTCAGGCGGCATGCTCGCCTCCGAGATAGACCTCGACCACCTTGTCATCGCGCACCGCCTCCCCGAGGACGCCCTCGAAGATCTCGCGCCCCGCGTTCATCACGATGACGCGGTCCGTGATCGCGTCGATGAAGCCCATGAGGTGCTCGACGACCAGCAGCGCCATCCCCCCGCGCGCGAGCTCCTTGAGCTTCTCCGCCACCCGCTCCATCTCGGCCGGGTTCAGCCCCGCGGCGAGCTCGTCCACGAGGAGGAGGCGCGGCGAGGTGGCGAGGGCGCGGGCCAGATCGAGGAGCTTCTGCTGCGCGCTGTTCAGCTCCGCGGCCGGGCGCTCCGCGTGGGGCAGCAGCTCGACGGAGTCGAGCAGCGCGTCCGCGTCGCGCTTCACGCGGGCGCCACCGTAGGCGAGCGCCACCTCGACGTTCTGCCGCGCGGTGAGGCTGAGGAAGCACTTCGGGATCTGGAACGTCCGGTTGATGCCGAGGTGGACGATCCGGTGCGACGGCAGCCGCTCGATGCGCCTCCCCGACAGCCGCACCTGCCCCGCGTCCGGGCGGAAGATCCCGGAGATCGCGTTGATGGCCGTGGTCTTGCCCGAGCCGTTCGGCCCGACGAGCCCGAGGATCTCGCCGGGCGCGACCTGGAGGTTCAGGCCGTCGAGCGCGTGCAGCGCGCCGAACCGCTTGACGAGCGCCTCGACGACGAGGAGCGGCTCACGGGACATCGATCCCCCTGCGGCGCATGAGCGACACGAGCCCGTTCGGCATGAAGAGCAGCAGGCCCACGATCAGCGCGCCGTAGATGAGCTGGAAGTACTGCGGCGTCGAGATGCCGATGGCGTTGTAGGTGCCGTACAGCAGCGCCACCCCGAGGAGCGGGCCGGCGGCCGTGGCCGTGCCCCCGAAGAGCGCGAAGACCACGGCGAAGGTCGTGTACTGCCCGCTGAACACCGTCTCCGCGTAGAACACCGAGATGTACCAGGCGAAGGTCCCGCCGATGAGCCCGGCGATGACCGCGCTCAGCATCCAGGCGACCACGCGGGCGCGCACGACGTCGACGCCGGACATGCGCGCGCTGATCGGGTCGTCGCGCATGGCCTGGAGCGCGAGGCCGAAGCGCGAGTTGCGCAGCCAGACCACCAGCGCGACCGACGCGGCCAGGATGGCGAGCCCCGTCGCGTAGGCGGAGGTCGGGTCGAACACGCCGCTCAGGCTCACCTCGTAGGGGCCGCGGGTGAGCGCCTCGAGCTCCGGGTTCGAGACCGTGTGCATGAGCGCGAGCGAGGCCGCGAGGCTCGCGATGGCGAAGTAGGCGCCGGAGAGGCGGAGGAGCGGCGAGAGCACGAGCGCGACGCCCACCGCCGCGGCGGCGCCGCCGCCGAGCGCGACGAGCGGCGGCGCGTGCAGGTGCATCACGAGCAGCGAGAAGCCGTACGCCCCGGCGCCGAAGAACCCCACGTACCCGAACGGCAGGTAGCCCGTGAAGCCGTAGATGACGTTGATCCCCTGCGCGAGGGTCGCGAAGACGATGAAGTTGAAGAGCAGGAGGCGGTTGCTGTAGACGGCCGGCAGGACCGCCATCAGCAGCACGAGCGGGGCGACGACGATCAGCAGGTCCTTCGTCATCCTACGCATGGCGCACCTTGCGGCCGAGGAGCCCGCTCGGCCGCACGAGCAGGATCGCGATGAGGAGCAGGTAGGGGAGGAGCTCCGCCCAGCCGGCGAGGTAGCTCTGCATGAACATGTAGGACAGGCCGTAGACGAGGCCGCCCAGCACGGTGCCGAGCGGGTTCCCGAGCGAGCCGATGACGATCACCGCGAACGAGGTCACCGTGATGTGGCCGCCCATCGCCGGCGTGACGCTCCCCTGCATGAACGGCGCGAAGATGCCGGCGACGGCGGCGATGGCGATCCCGACGCCGAAGGCGATCGCCGAGATGCGGTGGACGTCGATGCCGGTGCTGACGGCCTCCTCGCGGTGGACCATCACCGCCCGCGTCAGGTACCCGAGCCGGGTCCGGTACAGGTACAGGTAGACGAGCAGCACGCCGAGCGCGCTCGCGATGCCGGTCGCCACCCAGGCGGGCGGGAACGCCTGCCCGAGCAGCTCGACCGGCCCGTCCGCGAGGTGGACGCCGACGAGCCCCAGCACCGCGCCGAGCGCCTTCGCGATCTCGTCGCTCGGGATCGACCGCTCGCCGGTGCCGGCCGCGATCGTCACCACCGCCTCGATCATCTGCGAGAGCCCGAAGAAGAGGATGAACGACAGCATCTCCGGGTCCTTGCTGGCGAGGAGGCGGGGACGATCGCGTAGTAGAGCGGCAGCCCGACGAGGAGGAAGATCCCGAAGGCGACGGGGGCCGCGGCGAGGGGGCTCCACGCGAAGAACCTGAAAAGCCCGAACGCGAGGAACGAGCCGAGCATCAGGAAGTCGCCGTGGGCGAGGTTCACGATGCGCATCACGCCGAACACGAGGTTGAGCCCCAGCCCGACGAGGCCGAAGTAGAGCCCGAACAAGAGGCCCGCCAGGAGCGAGTACGCGAGCATGAGTCCTCCGCCGCGGCCCGGGAGCGCCGCTACGGCCGCGGGTAGACCGGCTTCGCCGTGGCGACCGGGAACAGGGGCTTCACCACGAGGTCGCCCGCCTCCGGGACGATCTGCCCGACCGGCGGGACCATGCCGATCTGCGCGCCGTTCGCGTCGAGCTCGAACGCCCCGGCGATGGTCTTGAGCTTGCCGGACTGGGCGAAGATCGCCTTGCGCAGCTCGAGCTGGTCGAGGCTCGCCGCGCCCGCGAGCGCCTTCTCGATGACGAGGCCGGTGTTGTAGCCGGCGATCGAGTTGTAGCCGAACTCGACGTGCGCCCCGGCGTACGCCTTCTCCCAGGCGGCCCTGAACTGGTCGACGTTCATCCCGTGGTTCACCTCGTACTTCGCGCGGTCGGCGCTCACGAAGGTGAGGTTGTACTCGAGCGCCTTGGGCCCGACGTTCTTCTCGAGGAGGTCCATCTCGAGCCCCGAGTACGTCGTGAAGAGCGCCTTGAACTTGTGGCCGCCCTCGACGACGTTGCGCAGGAAGGCGATGTCGTTCGGCGCGTACCCGAAGGCGATCACGACGTCGGGCTGCGCGGCGCGGATCTTGGCGAGCAGGACGTTGTAGTTCGAGGTCTCGGTGGGGACGCCCTCCTCGTACACGATCTCGACCGCCTTGGCGTCGGTGAGCGACTTGTGCACCGCGGAGGCGAGGCCGCCCGTGAAGTTGTTCGTGGCGTAGAGCAGCGCGGCGCGCTTGATGCCGATCTTCGGCCCCTCGGTGTTGAGGAAGTTCGCGAGGTACGTCGGCCACACGTTCGAGACCGAGATGTCGCAGAGCACGATGTACGGGTTGTCGGACGTGAAGAAGTTCGCGCCCGTGCCGGTCTGGTCGACGAGCAGCATCTTGTGGTCTCGCGCGATAGGGACGGCGACGGAGGTGAGCACCGACCCCGAGTCGGCGACCAGGAGGTCCACCTTGTCCTGGGTGATGAGCTGGTTGTAGAGGGTCGCGGCCGTGCCGGTGTTGCTCTGGTCGTCGTAGGCCACGATCTTGAGCGGGATCCGCTTGTTGAAGGCCTTCACGAACGCGCCGCCCTGGGCGTTCATGCCGTCGACCCAGAGCTTCAGGCCGTAGTGGACCGGCATCGAGATGGAGGCGTACCGGCCGGAGGACGCGTAGAGCGTCCCGATCTTGATCTCGGCCGGAGGCGGCGGAGCCGCGAGCGTGCGACCGGCGGTGAGGAGCAGGAGGGTTGCCGAAGCGAGGAGCGTGCGGAGCATGTGGGACCCTTTCGTGGGCTGGGGGTGCGGCTAGTCGGCGCCGAACACCGGCCGGCGCTTCTCCAGGAACGCGTTGACCGCCTCTGCGTGCTGCTTCGTGGTGTGGGCCAGCGCCTGGAAGCTGGCCGAGATCTCGAGGAGCGACTCGAGCCGCGCGTGCTGCCCCTCGCGCAGCAGGCGCTTCGTCATGCGGAGGGCCTCGCCCGGGTTCGCGGCGATGCGCGCCGCCACCTGGCGAGCCGCCTCCATGAGCCCGTCGGGCGGCACGACGCGCGAGACCAGGCCCGCGGCGAGCGCCTCCCTCGCGTCGATCGCGTCGCCGGTGAAGGCCATCTCGGCCGCGCGCGACATCCCCACGGCGCGCGGGAGGAGCCACGCGCCGCCGTCGCCCGGGACGATGCCGACCTTGACGAAGCTCTCCGCGAACGTCGCGCGCTCCGAGGCGATCCGGATGTCGCACATGCAGGCGAGGTCGCAGCCGGCGCCGACGGCGGGGCCGTTCACCGCCGCGATGGTCGGCACCTCGCTGTTGTAGACGGCGAGCGGGAGCCGCTGGATGCCGAGCCGGTACTCCGTCCGCGTCTTGACCGGGTCGACGGTCCCGCTCTGGTACCGCTTCATGTCCTTCATGTTCCCGCCCGACGAGAAGACGGGCCCCGCGCCGGTGACGATCACGGCGCGCACCGAGGGGTCGGCCGCGACGCGCTCGAAGGCCTCGACGAACTCGGCCACGGCGCTGTTGCCGGTGAGCGCGTTGCGCGCGTCCGGCTGGTTCATCGTGAGCGTGACGACGTGGTCCGCTTGCTCGTAGGTCAGGAAGTCCGCCATCGCGTGTCTCCGGGTGAGGGGGGTCAACCGTCCGAGGGGGAGAGCCGCTCGCGCACGAGCGCGGCGAAGCGGCCGCGCCGCTCGGCGAGGAGCGCGCGGCCGATCCGCTCGTTCCAGTGGCGCTCCGCCCCGTAGGCGAGGCGCCACTCGTGGAGGCGCCGCGTGTAGAGCTGGAGATCGCCCTCCTCCGTGATCCCCATGGCGCCCTGGACCGCGTGCGCGATCGCGGCGACCGTCACGGCGGCCTCGCTCGTGCGCGCCTTCGCCACCGCCGCCTGGAGCTCGCCCGGGAGGTGCGAGGCGCCGTGGCACCCGATGCGCGCCGCCATCCGCGCGGCGAACGCCTGCTCGGCCATGACGCTGAGCTGCTGCTGGATCGCCTGGAACTTGCCGATGGAGCGGCCGAACTGGACCCGGTCGTTCGCGTGCGCGACGGTGAGCTCGAGCACGCGGTCCATCGCGCCCGCGAGCTGCGCCGCGTACAGCGCGGCGCCGATCGCCTCGAGCGGCGCGTCGCCCGCGATCGCCGGAGCGTCGCCGGGGATGGACGCCCAGCGCAGATCCGCCTCGAGGCTCCCGCGGACGCGCGCCGGCGTCACCTGCGCGGCGGCCACCGGCAGGAGCACGCTCGCGCCCTCGCGAGCCACGAGCGCCCACTCCGCCACGCGCCCGTACGGCACGCGGTGGCAGGTCACCCCCGCGCCGCCGCCGGGCGTCTCCCGCGCGAAGGTGGCGGGCCCGTCGGGCCAGGCCTTGCCCGCGGCGGCGAGCAGCGCGCGCACGACCAGGGTGTGCGCGAGCGGCACGGGGACCGCGTGCCGCCCGCACGCGAGGACGACGGGCAGCGCGCCGGAGAGGCCGAGGGCGGCGCCGCCGCGCTCCTCCGGCACGAGGGCGTCGGCGAAGCCGGACTCGGCGATCGCCCGCCAGAGCGCGGCGGGCGAGCCGCCGTCCTCGATCTCGCGGACGCGCCGCGGCGTGCTCGCCTCGGCGAGGAGCTGCTCGACGGCGTCGGTGACGAGGTCCTGGGCGGAGTCGGTCATGTCGGCGTCCTCAGCGGAGCCCGAGCCCGCGCGCGATGATGCCGCGCAGGATCTCGCGCGTTCCGCCGCGCAGGGAGAAGGACGGGGCCATCTGCAGCGTGTAGGCGAGCGCGCCGTGGAGCGACGGCGGGACGGGCTCGTCCGGGCGCTCCGCGAGGAGGTCGCCGATCACCACCGGGATCCACTGCTCCACCTCGGTGCCGAGGTCCTTCACGAGCGACGCCTCGAGCGCCGGGCTCTCGCCGCGCGAGAGCTTCTCGGTGATCGACATCGACATGGCGCGGAGCACCGCCACGTGCGCGGCCATCCGCCCGAGCGCCGCGGCGGCCGCGGCGCTCTCCCGCGCCTGCCCGCGCAGGAAGGCGAGCCATGCGTCCACCAGGACGACGCTCGAGTAGAGCCGCTCCGGCCCGCTCCGCTCGAAGGCGAGCTCGGCCGTGACCTGCTCCCACCCGGCGCCCTCCTCGCCGACGAGCGCGTCCTCGCCGAGCTCGACGTCCTCGAGGAACACCTCGGAGAAGTGCGCGTCGCCCGCGACGTCCCGGATCGGCCGCACGGTGACGCCCGGCCGCTTCAGGTCGACGATGAGCTGTGAGAGCCCCTTCTGGCGGTCGGCGGCGGTCCCCGACGTCCGCACCAGCGCGATCATGTAGTCGCAGCGCTGCGCGTTGGTCGTCCACACCTTCTGCCCGGTGACGCGCCAGCCGCTCGCGGTCCGGGTGGCGCGCGTCTTCACGCTCGCGAGGTCCGAGCCCGCCTCGGGCTCGCTCATGCCGATGCAGAAGAAGGACTCCGCCCTGCAGATGCGCGGCACGTGGAAGCGCTTCTGCGCCTCGGTCCCGTACTTGAGGATGAGCGGGCCGCTCTGGCGGTCGGCGATCCAGTGGGCGGAGAGCGGCGCCCCGACGGCGAGCAGCTCCTCCGCGAGCACGAAGCGCGCGAAGGCGCTGCGCCCGCCGCCGCCGTACTCGACCGGGAAGGTGAGCCCGACCCAGCCCTGCCGCGCGAGCGCGCGGCTGAACTCCCCGTCGAAGGCCATCCAGGAGCGCGCGAGCGCCTCGGGCGGCCGGTCGCGGAGCGCGTCGGCGAGGAAGCTCCGGACGGGCGCGCGCAGCGCCTCGTCCTCGGGGGGATCTGGGTCAGCGTGAGCGTGTCGAGCATCGCGATGCCTTCCTCACGGGTTCCGGGTCCTGCGCCTCACACCACCCCGCGCGCCTCGAGGCCGTCGATGGTCGCCGGGTCCAGCCCGAGGACCTCCCCGAGGACCTCCCGCGTGTGCTGCCCGAGGACCGGCGGAGGCAGGCGGTACTGCACCGGCGTCTCGGAGAGGCGGATCGGGCTCGCCACGAGCGGGATGTCGCCGGCGACGGCGTGGCGCATGGTGGTCCGCATGCCGCGCGCCCGGACCTGCGCGTCCTCGAACACCTCCGCGACGGTGTAGATGGGGCCGCACGGGACGCCCTCGGGCTCGAGCAGCTCCACCCATGCCCGCGTCCGGCGCGTGACGGTCACGGCGCGCACGAGCGGCACGAGCACGTCGCGGTGCTTCACCCGGTCGGCGTTGGTCGCGAACCGGGGGTCCCGCGCCCACTCCGGATGGCCGGCGAGCCGGGCGAACTTCTCGAACTGCGCGTCGCTGCCGACGGCGAGCATCATGTGCCCGTCGGCCGTGGGGAAGTCGCGGTACGGGACGACGTTCGGGTGGTCGTTGCCGATGCGCCCCGGCGCGGCGCCGGTGTGGAGGGCGCTCAGCCCCTGGTTCGCGAGGCTCGCCACCTGGCAGTCGAGGAGCGCCATGTCGACGTGCTGGCCGACGCCGGAGACCTGCCGGTACGCGAGCGCCGCCAGCACCGCCCCGACCGCGTAGAGGCCGGTGAGGATGTCGCTCACCGGGACCCCGACCTTCGTCGGGCCGGCGCCGGGCTCGCCGTCGCGGAGCCCCGTCACGTTCATGAGCCCGCCCATCGCCTGGATGAGCGCGTCGTACCCGGCACGCTGCGCGTACGGGCCGTCCTGGCCGAACCCCGTGACGGAGCAGTAGACGAGCCGGGGGTTCCGCTCCCGCAGCGAGGCGTAGTCGAGCCCGTACTGCGCGAGCCCGCCGACCTTGAAGTTCTCGATGAGGATGTCCGAGCGCGCGGCGAGCTCGCGCACGAGCTGCTGGCCCTCGGGGCGCGTGAAGTCGACGGTGACCGACCGCTTGTTGCGGTTCGCGGTGAGGTAGTAGACGGAGTCGGGCGTCCCCTCCCCGCGGACGTACGGCGGCCCCCACTTGCGGATCTCGTCGCCGGCGCCGGGCCGCTCGACCTTGATGACCTCGGCGCCCAGGTCGCCCAGGACCTGCGCGGCGAGCGGACCGGCGAGGATCCGCGACAGGTCGAGCACCCTGACGTGCGACAGCGCCGCCTTCATCGCCGGCCTCCCTGCGAGGACGCCGGCCCGGGTCGGGCGCCGCCGCTCGCCTTCTCGATCTCCGCGCACGCCCGCAGCAGCCGCTCGGCGTGGCGCGACAGCTCGGCCTTGAACCGCTGCGGCGGACCGCCGAGGACGACCGCGAAGACCTCCCCGCCGATGCGCACCGGCGCGGCGATCGCCATGAGGTCCCGGGTGTTCTCGCCGACCACCTGCCAGAAGCCGCGCTTGCGGCCGCGGTCGATCTGCTCGCGCAGCTCCCGCGCGGTGGTGATGGTGTTCTCGGTGACGGGGGTGAGGACGAGCGCGCCGAGGAGGTCGCGGAGCGCGTCCGGAGGGAGCGCGCTCATGATGGCCTTCCCGCTCGCCGTGGTGTGCAGCGGCTTCGTCTCTCCCACCACGGGCGAGAAGCGCACGCTCTCGTCCGTCTCGTAGACCTCGAGGTAGACGACGCGGTCGCGCTGGCGCTTCACGAGGACGACGCTCTCGTTCGCCTCGTCCCGCAGCGCCTCGAGGATGGGGTCGACGAGGCCGGCGACCGGCGTGGCCCGCGCGATGGCCTCGGCGACCGTGGCGAGCCGGCCGCTCGGGTAGTAGCCCTGGCGCCGGCTCAGCTCGTAGAGGTAGCCGCGCGCCTGGAGCGTCTTGATGAGGCCGTGGGCGGACGAGAGCGGGATGCCGAGGAGCCCGCCGATCTGGGAGAGGTTGAGCGGCCGCTGCTCGCGGGAGAACAGCTCGAGCAGGTCGAGCGTCCGGTCGGCGGTCTTGACGGTCTGCGAGGGCGCGCGGGCTGGTTTCATATAGGTGAAACGGTATTTCGGTACGCACAAGACGTTACCGATGCCTGCGGCAACGTGTCAATCGCCTTGCCGTATCCGCGTCGCGGAAGGTCGTTTCGCTGTGCGGAACACCGCACGTTGACTGCGAAATGCCGAGATGCCACTCTGCACGGCGTCACCCACCCGCGCGAGGATCTCGCCATGGCCGTCTCGACCCAGCCCACCGACTACCTGCGCTTCCAGGACCTGCTCACCGACGAGGAGCGGGCCGTCCGCGAGCAGGCGAGCCAGTTCGTGAACGCGGAGGTCCTCCCCGTCATCGAGAAGCACGCCCAGGAGATGACGTTTCCGCGCCACCTCGTGCGGCCGATGGGCGAGCTCGGCTTCTTCGGCCCGACGCTCCCGCAGAAGTACGGCTGCGCGGGGCTCTCCAGCGTCGCCTATGGCCTCCTCATGTACGAGCTCGAGCGCGGCGACTCGGCGGTCCGCAGCTTCGCGTCGGTGCAGGGATCGCTCGTCATGTACCCGATCCACGCCTACGGCTCCGAGGCGCAGAAGGACCACTGGCTGCCGAGGCTCGCGCGCGGCGAGGCCATCGGGTGCTTCGGCCTGACCGAGCCGGACTTCGGCTCGAACCCGGCGGGCATGCGGACGCGCGCGGTGCGCGAGGCCGGCGGGAAGTGGCGGATCAACGGCACGAAGATGTGGATCACGAACGGCTCGGTCGCCGACGTCGCGGTGGTGTGGGCGAAGACGGAGGACGGCGTCCGCGGGTTCCTCGTCGAGAAGGGGACGAAGGGCTTCTCCGCGCCGGAGATGAAGGGCAAGTGGTCGCTGCGCGCCTCGGTCACCTCCGAGCTCGTGCTGGAGGACGTGATCGTCGACGAGGAGCGCAGCCTGCTGCCGAACGTGAAGGGGCTGAAGGGGCCGCTCGGCTGCCTCAACCAGGCGCGGTTCGGGATCGCCTGGGGCGTCCTCGGGGCCGCCGACGGCTGCTACCAGACCGCCCTCGAGTACGCGAAGAGCCGGATCCAGTTCGACCGCCCCATCGCGTCGTACCAGCTCCAGCAGGAGAAGCTCGCGTGGATGGTGACGGAGCTCACGAAGGGGCAGCTCCTCGCCGTGCAGCTCGGGCGGCTCAAGGACCAGGGCAAGGTGACCCCCGCGCAGATCTCGATGGCGAAGATGAACAACGTGAACGTGGCGCGCGAGATCTGCGCGAAGGCGCGGACCGTCCTCGGCGCGAACGGCATCCTCGGCGAGTACCCGGTGATGCGCCACATGGCGAACCTCGAGTCCGTCTACACGTACGAGGGCACCCACGACATGCACACCCTCATCATCGGCGAGGCCGTCACCGGCATCGCGGCGTTCCGCCCCTGAGGGGCGTCCCCCGGACCACGAACACGGAGACGACGACGATGGCGCTCAAGCTCCTCGTGACGGCGAAGCGGGTGGAGGACCCGGAGTCGAAGATCAAGGTGAAGCCCGACGGCAGCGGGATCGTGACCGACGGGGTGAACTACAAGATGAACCCCTTCGACGAGATCGCCGTCGAGGAGGCGCTGCGGCTCAAGGAGAAGCACGGGGGCGAGGTGGTGGTCGCCTCCATCGGCGGCGACAGGTCCGTGACCGAGCTCCGGGCGGCGCTGGCGATGGGCGCGGACCGCGGCATCCTCGTGAGGCACGACGGCCCGCTCGACCCCGTCGTCGTCTCGGCGCTCCTCGCGAAGGTGTGCGAGGCGGAGAAGCCCGACCTCGTCATCCTCGGCAAGCAGTCGATCGACGACGACCAGAACCAGGCCGGGCAGTACCTCGCGGCGCGCCTGGGCCGCCCGCAGGCCACCTTCGCCTCCAAGAAGGAGAGCCTGGAGAGCGAGGCCGAGCAGAAGCGGGAGCCGGGCCTCAGGCTCGGCGCCGACGGCCGGACGCTGCAGGTGGTCCGGGAGGTGGACGGCGGGATCGAGACGCTCGAGGTGACGCTGCCCGCCGTGGTGACGACCGACCTGCGCCTCAACAAGCCGCGCTTCGCGTCCCTGCCCGGCATCATGAAGGCGAAGAAGAAGGAGGTGAAGGAGCTCCCCGCCTCCTCGCTCGGCGTGGACCTCGCGCCGAAGGTCGTCGTGCGGCGGCTCTCCGAGCCCCCCGCCCGCAAGGGCGGCGTGAAGGTGGCGGACGTCGACGAGCTGTTCAGGAAGCTGCGCGACGAGGCGAAGGTCCTCTAGGCCAGGCCCAGGGAGAACGACACCATGACCGACGTCCTCATCGTGGCGGAGCAGCACGGCGGCGCCCTGCGCAGGGCGACGCTCCACGCGCTCGCGGCGGGGCGGGCCCTCGCGGCGCGCACCGGCGGGAAGCTCCACGTCGCGCTCCTCGGCAGCGGCGTGAAGGCGCTCGGGGCCGAGCTCGCGCGGCACGGCGCGCAGGTGCACGTCGCCGACGCGCCCGTCCTCGCGCAGCCCCTCGCCGAGGCGCACGCGCCCGTCGTCGCGGCGCTCGTCCGGGCGCAGGGCGCGGGCTTCGTGGGCGCGGCGGCCACCGCGTACGGCAAGGACCTCCTCCCCCGCGTGGCGGCCCTCCTCGACGCGGGGATGGCGACCGAGGTCCTCGCCTTCGGGGGCGAGGGCGCGGCGGTGACCTTTTGCCGGCCGATGTGGGCCGGGAACGTCCTCGCCGAGGTGGAGATCGCGACGCCGGTGAAGGCCTTCACGGTGCGGCCCACCGAGTTCCCCGCCTCGGCGCCGGACGCCGCGGGCGCCGTGCACGACGCCCCCGTCGCGGTGGACGCCGCGGCGCTCGGCACGCGCCACGTCTCCTTCGAGGAGGTGAAGAGCGTCCGGCCCGAGCTGACCGAGGCGCGCGTCATCGTCTCCGGCGGGCGCGGCACCAAGGGCGACTTCAAGCCCGTCGAGGCGCTCGCCGACGCGCTCGGCGCCGCGGTCGGCGCGACGCGCGCCGCGGTGGACGCGGGCTGGGTGCCGAACGACCTCCAGGTCGGCCAGACCGGCAAGGTCGTCGCGCCGGACCTGTACGTCGCCGCCGGAATCTCGGGCGCCATCCAGCACCTCGCCGGCATGAAGGGCTCGAAGGTCATCGTGGCGGTGAACAAGGACCCGGAGGCGCCGGTGTTCCAGGTGGCCGACTTCGGGCTCGAGGCGGATCTCTTCGCGGCCCTGCCGCAGCTGACCGCGAAGGTGAAGGCGCCGAGGTAGCCGCCCGGCCGGGAGGGGGACGACCATGGGATCCGCCATGCCGAAGCGCGCGAGGGCAGAGGACGACGCCCCGAAGGAGCGGAAGTTCGTGACCGCCGTCGCGCGCGGGCTCGAGGTGCTGCGCGCGTTCGGCGCGGGGGACCGCCAGCTCGGCAACCAGGAGATCGCGCTCCGCACCGGGCTGCCGAAGCCCACCGTCTCGCGGCTCACCTTCACGCTCACCCGCCTCGGCTACCTGCGCTGCTCCGAGGCGGACGGCAAGTACGCGCTCGGCAGCGCCGTGCTCGGCCTCGGCCTCGCCGCGCTGGGGCAGATGGACGTCCGGCGCATCGCGCGCCCGCTCATGCAGGCGCTCGCGGAGCACACCCACGGCTCGGTGAACCTCGGCATCCGCGACCAGCTCGGGATGATGTACATCGACACGTACCGGAACGCCGCGAGCTACACGGTCCAGCTCGACGTGGGCTCGCGCGTCCCCATCGCCGCCTCGTCGATGGGCCGCGCCTGGCTCGCGGCCCTCCCCGAGCGCGCGCGCAAGACGGTGCTCGACGAGCTCCGCGCCGCCGACCCCGCGGGCTGGCCCGAGGCGCGGCGGGGGATCGAGCAGGCCCTGCGCGACTACGAGGCGCGCGGCTTCTGCATGTCGCTCGGCGAGTGGCGGCGGGAGGTCCACGCCGTCGCCTCGCCGCTCGTCTCGCCGGACGGGGCGGAGATCCTGGTGTTCAGCTGCAGCGGCGCGCCCTTCCAGTTCGGCCGGGAGCAGCTCGAGGCCGAGGTCGGCCCCCGCCTCCTCACGCTCGTCGGGAACGTCCGCTCGGCGCTCGCGGCCCGCTGACCGGCGCGGCCGCGCCGCGGCCGAGCACCTCGCGGACGACGGCCATGAACCGCGCGACCACGGGGTCCGGGTCGCCGGCGCGGCGGAGCGCGACGAGCCGCGTGCGCGGCGCGGGCGCGGCGAGCGACCGGTACTCGACGCCGCTGCGGCGGAGGTCCCGGACGGACGCCGGGACGAGCGTCACCCCGATGCCCGCCGCGACGAGGGCCATCGCGGTCGCCAGCTCGGGCGCCTCCTCCGCGACCACCGGCTGGAAGCCCGCGCCGCGGCAGAGCCCCTGGACGAAGTCGTACCAGCCCGGCCGCCGGTCGCGCGGGAAGAGCACGAAGGGCTCGGGCGAGAGCGCGGCGAGCCTCAGCGAGGCCCGCGCCGCGAGCGGGTGGCCCGTGGGGAGCGCGACCACGACCGGCTCCTCGTGGACCGTCTCGACGGCGAGCGTCTCGTCGCCGAACGGGGGCCGCGCGATGCCGAGGTGGAGCTGGCCGGCGCGGAGCGCCGCGACCTGCACGCCGGTGTTCATGACCGCGACCGAGAGCGCCACGTCGGGGTTGCGCGCGCGGAAGGTCCGGAACACGCGGGGCATGAGCCCGTAGGTCGCGGACGCGACCATGCCGACCGCGAGGGCGCCCGTCTCGCCGCGGGAGGCGCGCCGCGCGGTGACGCCCGCGCGCGCCACGCGCTGCAGGATCTCGCGCGCCTCCGCGAGGTAGACGCGGCCGGCCTCGGTGAGCTCCACGCGGCGCCCGCGCCGCGCGAGCAGCTCGACCTCCAGCTCCCCCTCGAGCTGCCGGATCTGCTGGCTGAGCGGCGGCTGCGCGATCCCGACGCGCGCCGCGGCGCGCCCGAAGTGCAGCTCCTCCGCGACCGCCACGAAGTAGCGCAGGTGCCTGAGCTCCATGGTCATCAATATATTTAAAGTCTCGTTCCGATAGGAAGGATATATTGGACATATCGTGCGCCGGGCCGGCATCCTGTGCCCGATGTTCGCGACCACCACGTCCCCCGCCCTCCCCGCCCCCCTCCGCGCCGCCGACCCCGCGGTGGAGCGCCCCGGCGCCGCCCTCTTCGCCCTGGGGCTCGCCGGCTTCTGCGCCTTCCTCGGCTTCTACGCCACCCAGCCGCTGCTGCCCCTCTTCGAGCGCGTCTTCGCGGTCTCGGAGGCGGAGGCGGCCCTCACCGTCAGCGCCTCCACGGTCGCGGTGGCGCTCGCCTCTCCGTTCTCCGGCCTCGTCTCCCGGCGCTTCGGCCACCGGCGGACGATCGTGGCCGCGCTGCTCGTGCTGCCGGTCCCGGTGCTCCTCGCCGCCACCGCCACGAGCGTGCCGGCGCTCGTCTTCTGGCGCTTCCTGCAGGGGCTCGCGGTGCCGGGCATCTACGCCGTCACGATGACCTTCCTCGCCGAGGAGTGGCCACTCGGCGGGCTCGGGCGCGCGATGTCGGCGCTCGTGACGGGCAACGTCATCGGCGGGTTCTCGGGGAGGCTGCTCGCCGGCGTCGTCGCGGAGCACGCCGGCTGGCGCGTCGCCTTCGTGGTCCTCGGCACGGTCCTCGCTTTCGCCGCGGTGACCGCCGCGCGCCTCCTCCCCCGCGGCGGGCGCCGCCACGCCCCCGCCGCCGCGGCGCCGGCGCCGGTCCGCGCCCGGCCGCGCGACGTGCTCGGCGAGCCCAGGCTCCTCGCGACGTTCGCGGTCGGCTTCATGGTGCTCTTCAGCCTCGTCGCGACGTTCACGTACGTGACGTTCCACCTGTCCGCCCCACCCTTCGACCTCGGCACCGGCGCGCTCTCGTCGCTCTTCACGGTCTACCTCGTCGGGGCCGCGGTGACGCCGCTCGCCGGCCGCTGGATCGACCGCGTGGGCTCGCGGCGCGCGATCACGGTCGCGCTCGCCGCGGCCGTGGGCGGCGGCGCGCTCACGCTGGCGCGCTCCCTCCCGGCGGTGATCGCCGGCCTCACGGTGCTCTCCACCGCCGTGTTCGTGAGCCAGGCCGCGGCCACGACGTACCTGCGCACCGCCGCGCCCCCGCGGGCGCGCGGCGCCGCGTCGGGCCTGTACGTGTCGATCTACTACACGGGCGGCGCCGCCGGCGGCGTCGTCCCGGCGCTCGCGTGGCACGCCGGGGGGTGGCCGGCGTGCGTGGCGCTCGTGGCGCTCGTGCAGATCGGCGCCATCGCGCTCGCGTGGCGCTGGTGGCGGCCCGAGCCGGTCGCGGCGCCGACGGCTTAGCGAGGCAGCGGAGGACGCGGTGCCGGCCGGACGGGCTCACGGCACGCCGGGGAACGCCTCGACCATCCTGATCTTCACGTCCGGAAAGCCGTCGACGAACTTCACCTTCGTGTCCGGGAACGCCGTCACGAGCTTCCACTCTCCGCAGTGGTCGGGAAAGGCCTCGACCATCTTCACCTTGAGGTCGGGAAACCCGTCCACCACCCGGACCTTCACGTCGGGGAACGCCTCGACGATCTGGATCTTCCCGTACAGCCTGTGGCCCTCGAACGTGCAGTCGGGGGCGACGGTCCGCGAGCCGGCCCTGGCCAGCACGGCCCAGGCGCACAGCGACGCGATCGCCAGCGCCGCGATCCAGCGACCCCGACCCGCCCAGCGACCCCGGTGCAGACGCGCCATGGCGTTCCCCTCGGAGCGGTGCGATGGACGCTCCCGAACGAGCTCGTTCCCGCGATCCTGGACGTGCCGGCCCTCGTCGGTATTCACGCGCGAAGCTCCCGGGCGCCGCGACGCTACGGCGCCGGTTCGCAGCGGACGGCATCGACGCGGAGGCGTGCCAGCTCCCGCAGGCCGGCGGCGCGCACCTTCTCGGCGCGCGCCAGGAAGCGCTGTGCCCCTCGGAGGCCCACAGGGCGCCGCTCGCGCGCCTCTCCCGGATCACCGCGTCCGCCGCCGCGATCATCTCGGGGGTGACGCCGGTCCCCCGCTCCTTCGCGAGCGCCTGGAGCACCTCGTCCCGCAGGGCCGGGAGCTGCTCGGGAAGCACGGAGCGTAGCACCTCGCAGTCCGGAGGGGCGCGCCGGAATCGATGAAGGGGACCGAGGACGGGGAGCGGCCACCCCGACCTGCTCCGTGTCATGGCGATGCGCCGGTCGGCCGGCGGACCTACCGTGCCCCGGAGCGGCCCTCGACCGCACGTCGGCCCCGATGGAGGACGGGCGACCGCCGCAGCGGCCGCACAGGGCCTGCGCGCCGCCATCCGGATCGCATCCGGCGCGAGGACCCAAAGAAGCCGCGAAGGTTCACGGCACGGCACGAGCGTCCGGGGCACACCTCAGCCGTCGCACCGGAATGCACCACGCAGAGGAGAGACCATGGGCGCCCTTTCGCTCCGCGAGCGGCGAGAGGTCTTCGGGGCCAACCAGGCAGGCCTCGAGCCGGTCGTCTTCGTGCACGGCCTGTGGCTCCTGGCCAGCAGCTGGGACCGGTGGCGAACCCTGTTCGAGGACGGCGGGTACGTGACGCTCGCCCCGAGCTGGCCCGACGATCCGGAGACCGTGGAGGAAGCGCGCCGGCATCCGGAGGTCTTCGCGCACAAGAGGGTGAAGCAGGTCACCGACCATTTCGCCGACGTCATCCGTCAGCTGAGGACCCCGCCGGCGATCGTCGGGCACTCGTTCGGCGGCCTCATCGCGCAACGGCTCGCCGGAGAGGGACTGGCTGCCGCGTCCGTGGCGATCGACCCGGCGCCGTTCCGCGGCGTCCTGCCGCTGCCGCTCTCCTCGTTGAAGGCGGCGTTCCCCGTGCTCGGAAATCCCGCCAACTACGGCCGGGCGGTGGCGCTCACGTTCGAGGAGTTCCGCTACGGCTGGGCCAACGCGCAGAGCGAGGAAGAAGCACGCAGGCTGTACGACACGTACTCGGTCGCGGCCCCCGGAGCTCCACTGTTCCAGGCCGCCACCGCCAACGTGAACCCATGGACGGAAGCGAAGGTGGACACCACGAATGCCGACCGTGGTCCGCTCCTCATCATCTCGGGTGAGAAGGACCACACGGTCCCGTGGGCGATCGCCCACGCCTCGTACAAGCGGCAGAGGCGCAACCCGGGGATCACCGAGATCCGCGAGATCTTCGGTCGCGGGCACTCGCTCACCATCGACAGCGGCTGGCGAGAGGTCGCCGAGATCGCGCTCGCCTTCGTGAAGCAACACCACCCGGCACGTCCCACCGTCCCAGCGACGGATCGCGAGGTCGCGCCCAGGGAGGGGGACCCCCGCGACGAGCCGAGGCCTTGAACGCGGAGAGTCACCCGAGCGGCTCATGCAACATCGACGAGGGCTCCTCAATGCGTATCGGGATCATCGGATCGGGCAACATCGGCGGTACCGCGGCGAAGCTCTTCGGAAGGACGAAGCACGCCGTAGCCGTGAGCCACTCGAAGGGGGTCGAGACGCTGCGCGACCTGGTCGCGCAGAGCGGCCCCCGCGCGCGGGCGACGACCGTCGAAGACGCCGCGTCGTCTGCCGAGGTCGTGCTGCTCGCGATTCCGTGGCGCAACCGCGGCGCCCTGCCCGCCGCGGCGCTGACGGGCAAGATCGTCATCGACGCGATGAACCCGTACGCGCCCGACTTCTCCGTCTACGATCTCGGCGACGCGACCTCGAGCGAGCTGGTCGCCGACGTGCTCCCGGGCGCGCGCATCGTGAAGGCGTTCAACACGATGCAGGCCAGGGACCTGGCGACGCGCGGCCGCACGGACCTCGCGATGGAGGACCGCCCCGCCCTGTTCCTCGCGGGTGACGACGCGGAGGCCAAGATCGTGGTCGCGCGCCTCGTCGAGGAGATCGGGTTCGCGCCGGTCGACACCGGATCGCTGCGCGACGGCGGGAAGCTGCAGCAGCCGGGATCGCCCATCTACGGACGCCTCATGACGGGACGCGAGGCGCATCACGTGCTGGCCGGCGCCGCGGGGACGATTCAGGCCGACCCGCACGCGTCCTAGTGGCGCGGTGAGGTCCGTGATGGGCCGGCACAGAGCGGCCCCAACGCGGGGAGGAGCCGGACGTCAGGGGCGGTGCGCCGGGTAGTACACGGCCGTGAACCCCACGCCGTGGCGGAGGACGTCGAGCGCGTGCGGCCCGGTCCCCTCGGTCGCGAGGGCGCTCGCGATGCGGTCGAGGTTCTCCGGCCGGACGGGCTCCCCGTCGAAGCTCCAGAGGAGATCGCCCTCCTCGAGGCCGAGGCGCGCGAACACGCCGCGCGGCTCCACGGCCTGGAGCTTCACCGCCGGGCGGTCGAGCACGACGATCTCGCCGGTCGCGCCCGCGCCGTACCGGGCGCGCACGCGCGAGAGGACGCCCGCGTCCACCTCGTGATCGTGGCCGCCGCGAGACGACACGGCGCCGTCGAACGCGTGCTCCACCAGCCGCAAGGGGACGTCGCGACCGACGCCGAGCCTGACCTCGCGTCCGCCCTCCGCGAGCACGAGCGCGTCGCCCTCGACGGCGCGGACCACGAGGTTCCGGCCCAGCGCGTCGCCGACGCGGTAGTCGCGCGTCGCCCAGGTGCCCGCGTCCGCGACGGTGGCGAACGCGTCCGCGGTGCCGACGTTCTGGACGCCGAACACCCGGAGCGTCACCGTGCGCGCGGTGTAGTCCTCGGGCGAGGAACCGGGCTCGCGCGCGGCGAGGGTCCGCTCCTCGGCGGGGCCGACGGGCTCGGTGCGCGCGGCGAGCGCCCGCGCCCGGGCCGCCGCCTCGGCGGGATCCGCGCCGGCGGCGCGCGCGGCGAGGAGGAGGACGAGGGGGGCGGCGAGGGAGACGAAGCGAGCGTTCATGGCGATCCTCCCTCACTGCGTGAAGCAGGCGGCCTCGTCGCCCGACCCGCCGAGCCTCACCGACTCCCATGACTCCCAAGCGGCGCAGGCGAGCTTCCTCTGGCCGGTGTTCCACTTGGGATGGAAGCAGTCGATGTCGGAGAGGTCGCCCCCGGTGAAGCGGTAGGTGCCGATCGAGGCGTTGGGCGCGGTCGCCATGCTGCCCTTGTAATCGGTCGTGAACTGCACGGGGCGCGGGTGGCGGCCGCCGTACGCGGCCTGCGCCGCCGCGACCGCGGCCGCGATGCGCGCGTTGTACTCCTCGACCCGCTGCGTGATCGTCGCGCGGTCGGCGCTCGAGCCTTGCGTCACGGCCGGGCAGATGTTGGCCGTGTACCAGATGACCTGGCAGGGCGTCCCGGTCGACCACTGCTTCTCGATCCCTGCCTGATAGAGGAAGTTCACGAGCGGGATGGTCGGCACGTGGACGCGCGTGCCGGACGGGAGGCCGCACGACCGGCTCGCGAGGATGTCGAGCGCCTGCGTGAGCGCGGCCTCGAACGTGGCGGCGGAGTACAGCGTGGCCACCGACGAGCGATTGCACACGTCGTTGGCGCCGAGCTCGAGCACGATGCGGTCCGGCTTAACCGCCTGGCCGCAGATGCGCTGCGCCTGCGCGGGCGCGTTGTTGCTGCCGCCGACCATCTCGGCGCCGTCCCGCGAGACGAACTGCTCGCCGGACGGGAGCAGGCCCAGCGCCCGGTAGCGGCGGTAGATCGGATTGACGGTGGAGTCCCATCCCTGCGCGAAGCTGTACTGGATCTGGTCCCCCGGCGGCGGCCACCACGAGAGGCGCGCGTTCGCGCCCTGCATCATGCTGTCCCCGATGCCGGACAGCTTCGTCTGCGCGTGGCCGGCGACGGGCGCGAGCAGGGCCAAGGCGAGGCCGACCGCGGCCGGGTGGAAACCGGGGCTTCGCATGGCGTCGGCTCCTTCCTTCGGGGGTGTGACCAACGTTGGTTCACGCCTGGGGTGTCGGCAACAGACGGCCAGCACGTCGCCGCCGAGCCCGGACGTGGAGGCTTCGATCGGCTCTCGGCCGGACGAACGGCCGCCGACCCAGGCAGCGGCTCCTGCGGAACACCTTCACGTGGCGTTCACGCCGCTCGATGCCCCGAGTCCTTCATCTGGCTTCGCCCATTTACCCACGGTAAGGTGCCGAGAGAGCGATCGGCCGGGTGCACCGGTCGACGCCGTTCACTCGGAGGCTCCATGCGACGCCACGATCTGGCTCTTCGACTCGCCGTCTGCATGGCGCTCCTCGCTGCGTGCGACGGCGGCGGCGGCGGCAGCGACGAGGGAGCTCGGCACACGCTCACCGCGACCGTCTCCGGCGGCGGGAATGGCACGGTCACGTCGACGCCTGCGGGGATCGACTGTGGAGCGGACTGCACCGAGGCCTTCGCCGAGGGGACCCCGGTGACGCTGCACCCCTCCGCCGACGCGGGCTCGACGTTCCTCGGCTGGACGGGCGGCGGCTGCGCCGGGACCGGTGACTGCGTCATCGACGTCGTCGCCGACACGACGATAGAGGCCGCGTTCGCGCTCGACTTCTCATGCACGTTGGTCACCAACGTCGCGTACTGCACCCAGGGCGCGATCGCGGAGATCAACCTCGGCCCGATCACGAGCGCGGCGTGTCGTTCGCAGTGCGAGATCGCGTTGCCTGGGGCTGGCGTCACCTCGGGATGCTGGGTCCTCGCCTCGGACACCAACTGCTACTGTCGGAGCGGCGTCCTCGCCACCGGCGGCACCCGACCCGGCGGCACCTGCACCGGTCCTTGACCCCGTGCAGCGGCCTGCGGGACATCGAACGCTGAAGGGCAGACCGGGGTAGTCGCGGGCCCGATGACGGCGGCTCCCCTACGAGGGGCGCCGCCGCCAGGCGCGCCGCTGGAGGAGCAACGCCACGGCCACGAGGACGAGCGAGCCCGCCCCTCCCGGCGCGGAGCTGCAGCCGCCGCCGGAGACGCTGAAATCGGGGATGCGCGGGTCCGTCTCGCCGGCATCCACGGTGCCGTCGTGATTCGAGTCCTCGGCGCCGTCGATGAGCCCGTCGCCGTCCGTCTCCGGGTTCAGCGGGTCGGTCTCTCCCGGGTCGAACCCGCCGTCGTGATCTTCGTCCTCGACACCGTCGAGGAGACCGTCGCCGTCGGTGTCGGGATTCAGGGGGTCCGTCTCCCCGGGATCGACGTTGCCGTCGTGGTTCGAGTCCTCGACACCGTCGAGGAGACCGTCGCCGTCGGTGTCCGGGTTCAGCGGGTCCGTCTCGCCGGGATCGACGTTGCCGTCGTGGTTCGCGTCCTCGGTGCCGTCGAGGAGGCCGTCGCCGTCGGTGTCCGGGTTCAGCGGGTCCGTCTCGCCGGGATCGACGTCGCCGTCGTGGTTCGCGTCCTCGGTGCCGTCGAGGAGGCCGTCGCCGTCGGTGTCCGGGTTCAGCGGGTCCGTCTCGCCGGGATCGACGTCGCCGTCGTGGTTCGCGTCCTCGGTGCCGTCGAGGAGGCCGTCGCCGTCGGTGTCCGGGTTCAGCGGGTCCGTCTCGCCGGGATCGACCGTGCCGTCCTGGTCTCCGTCTTCCACCCAGTCGGGGAGACCGTCGCCATCCGAGTCCACCGGCGGTCCCACCCTGACCGTCACGGTCGCCGAGTCCGAGAGGACGCCGTCGGTGGCCGTGTACGTGAACACGTCCGTTCCCTGGAACTGCGGCGTGGCGGGGACGTACGCGACCGTCCCGTCCGGACGGACCGTCACGCTCCCTCCGTTCTCTCCCTGCGTCACCCCCGACACCGCAAGGACGTCTCCGTCCGGGTCGACGTCGTTCGCCAGGACGGCGACGGCGATGGCGCCGGATCCGGCGTACCCGGTCGCGGCGTCCGCGGTCGCGACGGGGGCGTCGTTGACCGGCGCGACCGTGACCGTCACGGTTGCGGTGTCGGTCTGACCGTCGCGATCGGTGACCCGGTACGCGTAGGTGTCGGTGCCGTTCCAGTCGGGGGCCGGGGTGTAGGTCACGCGCGCGTCGGCGCCGACCGCGACGCTCCCGTGCACGGGGAGGGACGCGATCGTGACCGCGATCGGCGCGTCGTCGAGCCCGGTGTCGTTCGCGAGCACCGCGGTGGTCACCGCGGCATCCTCGTCCGTCGTCGCGGCGTCGGGGATCGCGTCCGGGACGTGCTCCGGATCGAGCGGGGCGGGGTCGGTCCCGCCGTCGCCGAGGTTGAAGTCCATCCCCTCGACGCAGCCGTAGTCGGCGTTGAGCGCGTAGTTCTGGGCGTTCGTCCCGCCCCACACCTTGAACGGCTTGCCGAGGTCGAGCCCGGCGGACTCGAGCGTCGCCCTCGGGATGGCGAGCGTGATGAAGAAGTCGCCGTCACCGCCGAACCTGCTGCCGTCGGCCGCCGGGATCACGCTCCAGTAGTCGCTCGCGGGGACGAGCTCTGCGAGGACGTCGCCCGGCGCGTCGTTCGCCGGATCCGTGGGATCGTTCGGCTCCTTCACGCTGTTGCGCACCCACTGCACCCGGGTCGTGCTGTCGAAGTTCCCGTCGGCCGTGAGCATGAACTCGTAGGTGGAAGGGATGCCGTCCGTGTCCACGAGCACGTCCCAGCTCGAGGGCTGGAGGACCGTGCTGCCGGGCTTCCGGGGGTCGCCGCTCACGCGCATCCGGAAGAAGACGTGCGTCGCGTTCGCGGCCCTGTAGAAGGCGGGGTGCTCCCCGTCGCCCACGATGTCGCGGAAGCCGCCGCCGGTCAGGGAGTCGCCAACGACGTCCCCGGCGACCGCGCCGCCGCACAGGAACGGGTAGAAGCTCCCGTCCGCCGGGACCGCGGTGCTCGCGGCGACGCTGACGAGCAACGGCGCGTCACCGGCATTCGAGGAGCAGCCGCCGAGGGCGGCGGTGAACGCGAAGAGGACGGCAACGGCGGGGCGCATCGGGGTCATCGCAAGCTCCTCAGGGGTTCATGCCGGCCGTGCGCGCGTCGACGACGTGGAGCTCGACGCGGCGGTTCTTCGCGCGGCCTTGGCGCGTGGCGTTGTCGGCCACGGGGCGCTCGAGCCCGAAGCCGGCGGGGTCGAGCAGCTCGGAGGGGACGCCGCGGGCCACCAGCGCGCGCGCGACCGACCTCGCCCGGCGCTCCGAGAGCCCCTTGTTGTACGCGCGGCCGCCCCGGGAGTCGGTGTGCCCCTCCACGCGGATGCGCGGGAGCTCGGGGTGCGCCTTGATGACGGCGGCGATCCCGTCGAGGAGCGTGGCGGAGCGCCGCTGGATGACCTCGCTCGCGACGTCGAAGTGGATGGTGCCCTCGAACTCGATCCGATCACCCTGGAGCTTCACCGTCGCTTCCGGCCTGCAGCCGCGGTGCTCGGCGGGCCCCGCCAGGTCCGGGCACTCGTCCTTCCGGTCCACCAGGCCGTCGCCGTCGCGGTCCTCGTCGGGGCAGCCGCCGTTCTCGGCGGCACCCGCGACCGTCGGGCAGCGATCGTTCGCGTCGTCGATACCGTCGCCGTCCGAGTCGAGCGCCACGACGACGACCGGCCGTGCCGGCTCTGCGGCGGCCGTCTCCGCGGCGGCCGGCTCCGCCGCGACCGGCTCCGGAGCGGCAGGCGCCGCGGCGACATCCGTCGGGATCGAGGCCGGGACCTGCCGGCGCGCGAAGCCGAACTGCGCGCCGGCGAAGACCCGCCAGTCCGGGGTCCCCCAGCCGCTCTCGAGGCCCGCGCCCCCGCCCGCGAGCAGTCGCACGTTCGGCGTGAAGTCGAACGCGCCATAACCCCGGAGCTCCACCGACGTCTCGTTCGAGCGCCCGAACGGGTCCGAAGCCGACACCGCCGTCGCGAGCACGAGTCCGGCTTCGAGCGGCAGCCCCGCCCGAGCCTTCAGGTCGTAGGCGGCGCCGAGCTGAGCGGACAGCTCGTTCCCCATGTCCGCGTCGAGCAGCCTCCCCCCGTCGCGGATCGTCGCGCCCACGTTGCCCGCGAGACGCAGCTCGCTGAACGTGCGCGACGCGGCGAGCTCCGGCTGAAAGGTCAGCTCCGACCCGACGAAGTCCTGTCCGCCCAGCGGGACGTTCACGCCCGCGAGGACGGCGACGTCGACGCCGTGCCGGCCGGCCTCGAGCAGCCGCAGCTTGGGGACGAGCCGCATCGACCCGAACCCGAACGCCTCGACCGATCGGGGCGTCGCGGCCCCCGACTGCCGGGACTGGTAGAAGACGACGGGGACCTCGATCGCGAGCTGGGCGCGGTCGAGGATCCCCACCGCCGCCGTCAGCGCGCCGCTCGATCGATCGCCGACGAGGCTCGCCACCCGCTCGCCGTCGAGCCGGTGCAGGACGAGCGGGTCGTTCGCGTAGCCGAGCCACGCCGCGCCTCCCATCTCGAGGTGCGGCAGCACCCGCCCGCTCTCGACGCTCAGCACGCCGGCGCGATCCGTCGCGAGCCGCATCCGGTCGATCGTGACGTCGGTGGGATCCCCGGCGAGCGCGAGCGGCGCCCCCGCGGCGATGGCGACCGCGCACGCGGATCGGACGACGAAGTTCCGCCATGGCCGCTGCGCTCGAGTTTCCATGTCGCTCCTCGGGTATGCCGTGGCGCGAATGTGTGGCGGCTGCGTGCCTGCGCAAGGCTGGAAACGGGGGGCGTGCGATGTGACTCAGCGTGTCCTCCACACGCGGTACAAGCGGCGGAGCGCCGGCGGAGACGGTCGCCGCGCCGGCGCGTCGCGGAGCGGAGTCGTCGGCGCCGGCGTCCGCCGGATGCGCGCCGCACCGCTCTGCCTCGGCGGCTGTGCCGTCCGCCAGACCGTCATCCTCGTGCCGGACCCGGACGGCCGCGTCGGCGAGGCCGAGGTGGCCACCGCGGGCGGAAAGCAGGTGCTGACGAAGCCCAGCGACATGACCCGCGTGGGCAGCGGGGGGGCCGCGCCGTCGGCCGTGACGACGGCCGATCCGGGGTACGTCGCCGCGACGTTCGCCGAGACCCTGGCCGTCCCGCCGGAGAAGTACGTCGCATCGCGGCCGCCGCCGTCCCACGGAAAGGGGAACCCCGCCGTCCCGACCCGCGCCGGAGTCCCCGAGCCGCCCAACCGTCGAGTCGAGGTCGTCGTCCAGTAGCCTCGCGCCCTGCCTTGCCCGGCGCCGACCACGATCTTCGCCGTTCGCTCCGGACCAGCTCGGCTTCGCGGGCGGTGGCGTGCCGGCCGGAGAGCGGTCCCGGCCGCCCCCCGGGGGTGATCGTGACCGGCTCGCCAGGAGGTCGCGCGGGCGTTCGCGGACGGCGAGCGCGAGGAGGGGCGCGAGCGGGCTCCGCGGACGGGTTGAGCTCGCGCTCACGGAAGCCGCGCCCCTGCTCCATCGCTTCGCTCATCTCTAGCCTTCGCGCGCGACGAGCCGCTCGGACCCCATCGCCCCCGCGAGCCCCGCCTCGGCCTCCGCGAGCTCCAGGAGCGCCTCGAGGTGATCCCGCCGCGCCTCGACCGCGCTCCGCCGGATGAGCAAGAGCTCGGCGAGCCCGATCTTCCCTGCCTCGTAGGCCCGGGTCGCCAGCGAGACGTTCGCCTCGGCGCCGGCGAGGGCTTCGCCCTCGAACGCCGCCACCGCTTGCGACGCCAGCTCCAGACGCTCGACGGCCAACCGGACGTCCTCGCGGACTCGCCGCTCCTCCGCCGCGAGCCCGGCCTGCGCGCGAGCGACGCGGGCCGACGCGACGCCCCTGCCCGCCTGGTTGCGGTTGAAGAGCGGAAAGTCGAACGTCAGCGTTCCGAGCACGACGTCCGCCCCTTCCTCGCGCGAGTACCTCGCGCCGATCGCGGGCACGGGAAGCGCCTCGCGCGCCGCGAGGCGCCGATCGGCCTCCGCCGCCGCGAGCTCGCGCCGGGCGGCGGCGAGGTCGGCTCGGGTCTCCAGCGCGCGCCCGAGGAGCGCGTCCACCTCGAGCGGCGCCGCTCCGGTCCGTCGCGCCAGCTCCCCGGCGAGCTCGAGCGGCGCTCCCGCGTCGCTCCCGAGGAGGGCGCGCAGCTCGGCCCGTGCGGCGGCGGTCCGCCGGATCGCGACCGCGACCGACCGCGCCGCGCGACCTCCCTCCACCCGGACCGCGTTCACCTCGAGCTGCGACGTGCCGCCGAGCTCGAAGCGGCGCTCGGCCGCGCGCACCGCGTCGCGCGCCACGGCCAGGTCCTCCCGGGCGAGCGCGACGAGCCGGTCGGCCGCCAGCACCCGCGCGAAGGCCGAGCGGACCTCGGCGGCGACCGCGACGCGCCCGGCGGCGAGCCGCTTCTCGGCTGCGGCCCGCTCGGCTCGCGCCACCTCCATGCGCGCCCCGCGCTGGCCGAAGACCTCCACGCGCTGCGAGAGCGACACCTCGAGGTCCGTGCCGCGCGCGGCGCCGTTCCTGCGCGGCCCCGCTCCCGCCGAGAGCTCCGGGTTCGACTGGAGCGGAAGCTCCGCGCCCGAGAGCCGCGCGCGGGCCGCGCCGACGTCGGCGGCGAGCCCGGCGAGCTCCGGATTCCGCTCGAGCGCGAGCTCGACGGCGCGATCGCTCGTGAGCGGCTCCGCGACCGCCGCGGTCGCGCCGCACAGCACCACGATCGCCAAGATGACGTTCGCGTTCATGCCCGCTCCTCTCGCATCGCAGCCACCCCGGGAGGCTGACCTTCGCGCCCCGCTCCCTCGTCGCCGCCGTCGGCCCCGCCGCCGTCGGTCCGCTCCGCGTCGCGCCTCGACCGCAGCGCGGTGAAGAGCACGGGCATGACGAGCAGCGTCAGCGCGGTGGAGGAGAGCACGCCCCCGATCACGACCGTCGCCAGGGGCCGCTGGACCTCTGCGCCCGGGCCGGTGGCGAGCGCCATGGGTACGAACCCGAGCGACGCGACGGAGGCGGTCATGAGCACCGGCCGCAGCCGCGAGATCGCCGCCTCCCGCACCGCCTCCGCGAGCACCACGCCCCGGTCGAGGAGCTGCCGGACGCGCGAGACGAGCACGAGCCCGTTCAGCACCGCCACGCCGAAGAGCGCCACGAAGCCCACCGCGGCCGAGATGGAGAACGGCAGCCCGCGAACCGTGAGCGCCAGGATCCCTCCCACGAGGGCGAACGGGATCCCGCTGAAGATGCGGAGCGTGTCGAGGAGCCTCCCGCTCGAGACGTGGACGAGGAGGAACACCAGGACGAGCGCGAGCGGCACCACCACCAGGAGCCGCGTCCGCGCGCGCTCGAGGTTCGTGAACTGGCCTCCGAAGCGCACGAAGTAGCCCTCGGGCAGCTCCACCTTCTCGTCGATCGCCTTCCGCGCGGCCGCCACGAACGAGCCGAGGTCGCGCCCGTGGACGTTGGTCTGGACGACGACGCGCCGCTTGCCCCACTCCCGCTGGATCGTGGTCGGGCCGGAGTGCTCCTCGATCCGGGCGAGCCGCGACAGCGGGATCCGCTCGCCGCCGGGGCCCGCCACGCGAACCGTACCGAGCGCGTCGGGATCCCGGAACTCCTCCGTGAGGCGGACGCCCAGCGCGAAGCGCCGGTCGCCCTCGCGGATCTCGCCGACGTGACGGACTCCGACGGCCTCCACCGCGTCGAGCACGCTCCGGGCCGGGATGCCGTACCGGGCGATCGCCTCGCGGTCCACGCCGATCTGCAGCACCGGCTGGCCGGTCACCTGCTCGACCGTGACGTCCGCCGCCCCCGGGATGGCGCGCAGCACCGTCTCGATCTCGCGCGCCTTCGCGCGGAGGAGATCGAGGTCGTCCCCGAAGAGCTTCACCCCCACGTCGCTGCGGATGCCGGCGACCATCTCGTTCAAGCGCATCTCGATCGGCTGCGTGAAGGCGAGCCGCTCGCCGGGGAGGACCTCGAGCTCCTTCCGCATCGCCTCGACGAGCTCGCCCTGGGTCCGCGCCTTCTTCCAGCGCTCCCGCGGCCGCAGCATGACGAACACGTCCGAGAGCTCGACCCCCATCGGATCGGTCGCGACCTCGGGCGTGCCGGTGCGGGTCCAGAGGCGCTCCACCTCGTCCGGGAACTTCGCCAGGATCACCTCCTCGAGCCGCTCGCCCATCCGGACGGACTCGTCGAGGGACACCTCCGCGAGGCGGGCGACGTTCACGACGATCGTGCCCTCGGAGAGGCGCGGGACGAACTCGCTCCCCAGCCGGAGCGCGCCGACCGCGGCGAGGACGATGAGCGCGGCGGCGCCTCCGAGGACCCACCTCGAGTGTCCCAGGGTCCAGCCGAGGACCGGCGCGTACTTCCCCTTCAGCCAGCCGACGAACCGGGGCTCGGGGTGGGCGCCCTTGCGCAACGCGAAGGACGCGAGCACCGGCGCGAGCGTCATCGAGAGCAGCACGGAGCCGAGCAGCGCGAGCACGACCGTGAGCGCCATCGGGCGGAACAGCTTCCCCTCCACGCCCTCGAGCGAGAGGATGGGCAGGTACACGAGCGCGATGATGAGCTCGCCGAACAGGGTGGGCTTCCGCACCTCGACGGCCGCGTCCCGAACGACCTCGCGGACCGTGCGCCGCCCCCCCTCGAGCCCGAGCCGGCGCTCCGCGTTCTCGACCAGGATCACGGAGCTGTCGACGACCAGGCCGAAGTCGATGGCGCCGAGCGACATGAGCGTCCCGGCGATGCCGAACCGGAGCATCCCGGTGAAGGCGAACAGGAGCGAGAGCGGGATCGCGCTCGCCACGATGAGCCCGGCGCGCAGGTTGCCGAGGAAGGCGAACAGCACCGCCACCACGAGGAGCGCGCCCTCGAGCAGGTTGTTCCGGACCGTCCGGAGCACGAGATCCACGAGGTGGGTGCGCTCGTAGACGGGCTCGGCGGTGATGCCCGCCGGGAGCGTCTTCTGGACCTCCGCGAGCCGTGCCGCGAGCGCCTTCGTGACCTCGTGGCTGTTCTCGTGAATCAGCATGAAGCCGAGGCCGAGGACCGCCTCCCCCTCCCCGTCTGCGGTGACGGCCGCGCGCCGGATCTCGTGCCCGACCTCGACCCGCGCTACGTCCCGAACGCGCACCGGCACCCCATCGTGGGCCGCGAGCACCACGCCCTCGATCGCGCTCGCGTCCCCGAGCGCGCCGACGCCGAGCACGAGGCGGCTCGTCCCGCCGCGATCGAGGACGCCGCCGCCGACGTTGGCGTTGTTCTGCTCGAGCGCCTGGTAGACGTCGCCGAGCGCGAGGTCGAACTTCTGCAGGCGCCGCGGATCGACGACCACGTGCCACTGCTTCTCGTCGCCGCCCCAGGCGTTCACCTCCGCCACGCCGGGGACGCTCCGGAGCTGCGGGGCCACGATCCAGTCGTGGGCCGTCCGGAGCTCCTCGAGCGACTTGCCCGCTCCCTTCACGACGTAGTGAAAGACCTCGCCGAGCCCCGTCGCGACGGGCCCCAGCGCGGGGCGCTCGATCCCCGCGGGGAGCTCGAGCCGGGAGAGCCGCTCCGAGACCTGCTGCCGCGCGAACCAGAGGTCGGTCCCGTCCTGGAACTGCAGGGTGATCTGCGACAGGCCGAACTTGGAGATCGAGCGCAGCTCGTCCACCTTCGGCAGCCCCGCGAGCACCTGCTCGACCGGGATGGTGATCTGCCGCTCGGCCTCGAGCGGCGCGAGCGCGGGCGCGACCGTGTTCACCTGCACCTGCACGGGGGTCGTGTCGGGGAAGGCGTCGATGGGGAGGACGCGGAACGAGAGCACGCCGGCCACGACGACGGCGAGCCAGCTCCCGACGACCGCCCACCGGTGCCGGAGAGACCCGTCGATGATTCGCGTGAGCACGGTCGCTCCTAGTCGTCGGCGCAGCCGGCGCCGATCGAGTCCTTCAGGATCTCGGTCTTGAGGACGAAGGCCCCGGTCGTCACGACCTCGGCGCCGGGCGCGAGGCCGCCCACGATCTCCACCTCGCGGCCCGTGCGTGCGCCGACCTCCACCGAGACCGGGTCGTACTGCCCGGGCCCCGTCCGGACGAACACCAGGTCGTGCTCCTGGGCGCGCTGCACGGCGTCGCGCGGGACGAGCAGCGCGCGCCGCGGCAGAGACACCTCGATCGTGCCGCGGACGAAGGAGCCAGCCCGGAGGGCGCGGTCCTTGTTCGGCAGATCGACGCGGACCCGCACGGTCCGCGTGCGCGGGTCGACGGAGGCCCCGACGCGCGACACGCGCGCCTCGCGGGTCTCGCCCAATCCGTCCACCCGCACCGTCACCCGCTGCCCGGCGCGAACCGCGGAGGCGTGCTCCTCGGGGACCTCCAGCACCGCCCACAGCGTCCGCACGTCGGCGACCTCGACCAGGCTCTCCTCCGTCGAGACGGCCCGGCCCGTCACGGCCGTCCGGCCCACGACCGTGCCGTCGAACGGCGCGACCAGGGCGTATCGCCCGCCGCCCCCGGCGTCGCCCGCTCCCGCCGCGCGGAGCTCGGCGCGCGCGGCGTCGCGCTCGCCCTCCGCCGTCGCGAGCTCGGTGCGCGCCTGCTCGACGTCGCGACGCGAGCTGATGCCGCCGCTCACGAGCGACTCCTCGCGCTCGAGCGAGGCGCGCGCCCCCCGGACGCGCGCCTCGGCCGCGGCGAGCCGCGACTGCGCGCCGCCCACCGCGCCGGACGCGAGCACGACCAGCGTCTGTCCCCGCCGGACGTCCTCGCCGACGTCCACCTTCACCTCGACGACGCTCGCCTCGCCTCGCGCCGACAGCTTCGCGAGCTTGTTCTGGTCGAACTCGAGCTGCCCGACCGCCTCGAGCGTCGCCGCGAACGGGCGCTCGGCGACGCGCACCGTCTCGATGCCGGCCTCACGCTCGGTCGCCGCGGAGGCCAGGCGGATCCTCGTCCCCGGCTCCGGGAAGGAGGGCAGCGCGTGCCCGGACGCCTTCACCTTCTCGGGGTGGCAGTAGGGGCAGACCGACTCGGGGTAGCCGTGCTCGCGGCAGTAGTCGCCCGCCTGGATGTACTTCGCGATGAGCTGCGGGCGACACTTCGTGCACATCGCCTCCGGGACCGCGTGCTCCTTGCACCAGGCCTCGCCCTCCGCGGCCGGCTTCGCCGCCGCGAACGTGAGGCTCGGGTTGCACCGGGTGCACTGCGACTCCGGAACGCCATGCTCCTTGCACCAGTCGCCCATCTCCTTGAACGCGGGGACGAGGTCCGGGTTGCACCGCGTGCAGAGCTCGGCGGGCACGCCATGCTCGCAGAGCCTCGGGCCGCCCGCGCGCGCCTCGGCCTTCCCGGTCGCCTCCCCCGCGTGCGCGTGACCGTGCTCGTCCGGAACGCGCGCCGGCGGCGGCTCCGCGGGGCTCGCGGGAGCCCCGCGCGAGCACCCCGTGCCCGCGAGCGCAGCGGCGAGTGCGATGGCGAAGGGGCCCCGGGTCACTTGACGCCCTCCTTCGCGAGCTTCGGGTTGCACCTCGCGCACTGGCTCTCCGGCACGCCGTGCTCTCCGCACCAGTCCCCCTTGGCCTTGAAGACCGGGATGAGCTTCGGGTTGCACCGCGTGCACAGCGCCCTCTTCACGCCGTGCTCGCACCGCTCGGCCTGCGCGGCCGTCACCGCCCCTGCGGCCGGCTCGCCCGCGCGGCTCGGGGAGGCCAGGGTGGAGGTGACGGACACGACGATCGCGACGATCAACGAACGCATCGACTCGCTCCTGCCGCGCGGATGGCGCGGACGCACGGCCGCGCTCCGGCGCAGCCGCGTCATCGAGTGGTGGGAAGACCGCGATGCCCGCCTGGCGGGCGCACTGCTCCCAGGAAGGGAGGCGCGTCAGGCTCTCGGCGGGTGGAAGACGCCGGCGACGACCAGCGGAAGCTCCGGCGACGCGAGGGCCACGACGACGGACCGAACGCTCGTCGGCCGCGGACCGAGGCAGGGCGCGAGGACGGCGCCGAGGGACGCCTGGACCTTGGCGCACGAGCCGCTGTCGCAGTTCGGAGGGCAGCGCTCGCCGCCGGGGCCGTCGCAGGACTCGGTGCAGCAGTCGTCGCCCACCGCGGCCACCACGACGGGGATCCCCGACGTGAGCGCGGCGATCGCGAGGACGACCAGCATCCGGAGCGAGCGCGAGGTCACCGCCGCGCCTCCGCGTCCCCGTCGAGCGCGGTCTCGAGCGCGTCCCGGACCCACGCGTCCGCGAGGCTGTAGTAGGCGAGCTTCCCGTCCATCCGGAACTTCACGAGGCCGAGCCGCCGCAGGAGCTGCAGCTGCTGCGACGTCGCCGGCATCGACCGGGCGGCCACCTTCGACAGATCGCAGACGCAGAGCTCGGCGCGGCAGAGCGCGTGGAGGATGCGAAGGCGGGTGGGATCGGACAGCGCGGAGAACCGCTCGGCCACGCGCGCGA
Organism: uncultured delta proteobacterium; assembly: GCA_963737085.1. Taxonomy (GTDB): domain Bacteria; phylum Myxococcota; class Myxococcia; order Myxococcales; family Anaeromyxobacteraceae; genus Anaeromyxobacter. The sequence continues at coordinate 18,122 of CAVTRR010000005.1, read as the reverse complement.
TCGCGTCCGCCCCGGGGGCCGCCGCGCGAACCGCGGCGACCTTCCGCGCGTCGACGCAGACGACCTCGCAGACGCCCGGCGTCTTCGGGAGACCGCGCGACGACGCACGGCGCGGTCGGGCGGGGGTCGCTTCCACGGTTGCGAAAGTACGGAAGGGGACGGTGTCCTGTCAAGGTTTTCGGAAATAGGCGGGCCGGCCCCTCTCGGAGCCGGCCCGCGACGTCGCGCGCTCGGGCGCTTGGCTAGTTCGACGCGGCCTTGGGCTGATCCTTCACGACCTCGAGCTCGAGCGCGATCGTCACCTCGTCGCCGACGGCCGGGCCGGCCTCGACGAGCTTGTTCCAGGTGAGCCCGTAGTCCTTGCGGCTGATCTTCGTGGTCGCCGCGAACGCGCGGCGGGTCTCGCCGTACATGCCCTTCACCTCGGGCGAGGTGGAGACGTCGAGGACCACCGGCTTCGTCACCCCGTGCAGGGTGAGATCGCCCGTGACCTTCAGCTTGTCCTTGCCCGCCTTGGCGACCTTCGTCGACTTGAAGGTGATGCTCGGGTACTTCGCGGCGTCGAAGAAGTCGGCGGACTTCAGATGGGCATCGCGATCCGCGACCTTCGTGTTGATGGAGTTGACGTCGATCGTCGCCTCGACGGTGGACTTCGCCGGCTCGGACTCGTCGAGGGCGAGCTTGCCCTGGTACGCGCCGAACTCGCCGCGCACGTTCGAGATGACGAGGTGCTTCACGCTGAACCCGACCTGCGAGTGCGAGGCGTCGACGTTCCAGGTGCTCGTCGCGGCGGACGCGAGGACGGGCACGACGGAGAGGAGCGAGACGAGGAGCTTCTTCATGGCGTTCTTCCTTTTTCCTGGGGCGGGTGGGTGCGGGTCAGGCGGCGACCGGGGTGGCGGCGACCTTCTTCACGGCCTCGAGCTCGATCGTGATCTCGACCTTCTCGCCGACGAGCACGCCGCCCGCCTCGAGCGCGGCGTTCCAGACGAGGCCGTAGTCGCGCCGATCGAGCGATGCCTTCGCGGCGAAGCCGGCGCGCTCGTTGCCCCACGGGTCCTTGCCCGTGCCGGCGAACTCGGCGTCGAGGACGACGTCCTTCTTCACGCCGTGCAGCTCGAGCTCGCCCGCCACGCGGTAGCCGGCGCCGGCCTTCTCGATCTTCTTCGACCGGAAGGTGAGCTGCGGGTACTTCGCGACGTCGAGGAAGTCCGCCGAGCGCAGGTGGTTGTCGCGGTCGGCGACCTGCGTGTCGATGGAGGCGGCGTCGATGGTCACCTCGACCGACGACCGCGTGGGGTCCTGCGGGTCGAGCTGGATGGCGCCCGCCCACCTGGCGAAGCGCCCGTGCACCTTCGAGATGACCATGTGGCGCACGTGGAAGTGGATGGCGGAGTGGCTGACGTCGATGTCCCAGGTGTTCGTCATGTTCGTTTCCTTCTTCGTGAGAGAGAGGGAGCGTGGCGCTCGTGACGGGGAGAATCTGCTGCTGTTCCGGCTGCGGCGCAATCCGCGCTCGTGCACATGTCTGTTCCCATTACGCAACAATCCCGACCTGAGCTCGCGCGAGACCGGCGCTCCAGAGGCGCGGCTGCCTCCTTGGGCGCCGCCTGAACCCGGTAGAATCCGTGCTCCGATGCGGACCGAGCGAACACGCGAGCTCATCGAGCGCTCGGCGGACGGATCCGGGCTGGGACGTACCGCTCGTGGTTCCTCTGGGAGGAACGCCTCAAGAACTTCCGCTCGATCCGGCGGGGAATCGGCGGCCGTCGTCGCGCAGATCCAGGCGGGCACCTTCGGCAGCGGCTACAAGGGCTCGTCGCTCGAGACGGTCGTCGGATCGATCGCGGAGCAGCGCCAGATCTTCAAGGGCGCGGACCACGCCTTCCTCTGGAAGCCGAAGCTCCGCATCCCGGACATCTACGAGGACCGGGAGAACCAGCTCGCGTTCGCGCGGTTCCTTGACGCGTGCGCGTGTTGCAGCGGCGAGGAGCAGCTCCTCTCCGCGATCCGGCGGCTCGACGAGCGCCGGATCAAGGGCCTCGGGCCGGCGGCTGCGAACCTCCTCTACTTCCTCCATCCGACGCTCGCCGTCCCGTTCAACACCGCGATCGTGAAGGGCTACAACGCGCTCACCGGCTCGCAGGTGAAGCTCGGCCGGTGGGACGAGTACCTCGCCATGCGGGAGGGCGCGATCCGGCTGAACGCCGAGCATCGGGCGCTGCTCTCGAACGACCTCGGCGCCGTGGCCGGGTTCCTGTTCGATCTCGGCGGCGGGCGTTACCCGCTGCCGCCGCGCGACGGCGACGCCGCTGCGGAGGCGGCGTGGCGCGCGGACCTCGCCCGCGTCCGGGAGGACTCGGCCCGGGAGCGCAAGGTCCTCGAGGCCGGCCGCGAGGGAGACCGGACGCACACCGAGATCCAGGGGTGGCTCCGCGATCTCGGGCGCGCGCTCGGGTTCGACGTCTGGATCGCCTCGAACGATCAGTCCCGCGCGCTCGGGGACGGCAGGCTCGGCGACGGCTGCGTCGCCGCCCTCCCCTCCTCGCTCGCGGCCATCGACTCGGTGCCGCTCATCGACGTCATCTGGCTCGAGCGCGGCGGCGGGCCCGCGGTCGCGGCGTTCGAGGTGGAGCACACGACGTCGATCTACTCCGGGATCGTCCGCATGCTCGATCTCGCCTCGGCGGCGGCGCAGGCGGTGCGCGGCCTCTACCTCGTGGCGCCCGACTCGCGCGAGGAGGACGTCCGCAAGCAGCTCTCCCGCCCCGCGTTCCGCCGCGTCGGCGAGCTGTCCGTGCCGCGACGAACCCCAGGACGAACTTCGGGAACCGCTCCCAGATGACGCGGGCGCTGGGCCGCTCGCCGCCGGCCGCCTTCCCCTTCCGGAACGTCCACCAGATCGACAGCCCGAAGGCGGCGACGCCGATGAGCACGTTCTGGGAGAACTTCACGACGACGCCCGCCTTCATCGCGGCCTCGCTGATGAGGGCGCCCGCCGCCACGACCGAGCCGCTGGTGTCGAGCGTCCCGCCGAGCCATGCCCCGCCCACGACGTCCGGGATGCCCAGCGAGCGGACGACCCACGGCATCACCACCATCATCGGGACGGCGACGATGAGCACGAGCGACGTGACGTAGGAGAGCTTCCGCTTGTCGCCGTGGATGGCGCCGCAGGCGGCGATCGCGGCCGAGACGCCGCAGATCGAGACCGCGGTCGAGAGCATGACCGAGAGCTCCTCGTCCACCTTCAGCTTCCGGGCGAGCCAGAAGCAGAAGTACCAGACCGCCGAGACGACCAGCACCGCCTGCGCGATGCCGAGGGCGCCGGCCTGGACGATCTCGAGGAACAGGATGCTTGCTCCGAGGATCACGAGCCCCGTCTTGATGAAGTACTCGGTGCGGACCGCCTCGCGGATCCACCCGGGCAGACCGATCACGTTGCTGATGAAGAGCCCGATGACGAGGGCGAAGATGACGTACTCGAGGCCCCAGTAGCTCAGCGTCGAGTTCCCCGCGATCACCTGCGAGACCCAGGCGAGCACGTACACGACCGGGAAACCGATCGCGTACCGGACGGCGTTGCCGCCCAGCAGCGCGACGCCGATCGCCGACAGAAGCAGGTAGGCGAGCCCGATCACGGCGGCCGCCCCGAGGCTCTTCGCCGCGAACACGCCGGAGAGGAACGCGCCCGCGTCCGCCAGGCCCTTCCCGAGCTCGGCGGCCTTCTTCTTGACCGCACCGTCCCTGGCGGTCTTCGCCGCCTCGCCGACCTCACGCGCCGCCTTCCCGATCGCCGTCCGGTCGCCGCTCTCGACCGCGGCGGTGAGCGAAGCGGCGGCCGCGGCGACCTGCTGCTCTCCGGCCGCCACCGCCTCGGAGGCGAGCGCGACCACGGCCGGCCTCTTCTCCGCCACGGTGCTCGCTACGGCGGCGTCGGTCGCCCACTTGAACTTCGGCACGTCCGGCTTCACCCCCGCGAGCACGAGCGCGATGATCGCGAGCCCGAGCCAGGCGGCGACCCAGTCCTCGCTCTTCACGATGGGGGGCCGCGCCGCCCTCTCGGGCGTCGGGGCCGGGGCGCCTCGCTGCTCCGAGGCGGTCGGGACGGCGGCGGGGTCGGACGGTTCAGCGGCGGTCTTCCGCGCCGCGCTCGTGCTCGGGCTCATGGAGCGCAGCGTCCGTTATCGCGGACGGTTCGTCAAGCAGAATGTCCGCTATAGTGGACGCACCCGCCGGAGCATCCGGCCTAACGCCTGCCGCGGCGCGCCCTCTCAGGCCGCGAGCGCCTGATCCAGGTCGGCGATGATGTCGGCCGCGTCCTCGACGCCGATCGCGAACCGGACCAGGTTGTCCTTGATGCCGAGCGCCAGGCGCTCCTCGGTGGTCTTCTCGAAGTACGACATGAGCGCGGGCTGCTCGACGAGGCTGTCGACCCCGCCCAGGCTCGGCGCGATGTAGGGGATCTCCATCCGGTCGATGAAGCGGCTCGCGTCCTCGAGCGCGCCCCGGACCTCGAAGCTGACCACCCCGCCGAACGCGCTCATCTGTCGCCGCGCGACCTCGTGATCCGGGTGCGAGGGCAGGCCCGGATACCAGACCCGCTCGATGCGAGGGTGCCGCTCCAGATGGCGAGCCACGGCCAGCGCCGTCTCGTTCTGCTGCCGGACCCGCAGACCCAGGGTCTTCAGGCCGCGCTCCAGGAGATACGCGTTCTGGGGATCCACGATGCCGCCGAGGACGCCGCGCGCGTCGCGCAGCGCCGCGACGCGGGCCTTGTTCCCGACGACGACGCCAGCCAGCAGATCGTGGTGTCCGCCCATGTACTTCGTCGCGCTGTGGACGACGTAATCGATGCCGTACTGGAGCGGGCGCTGGTTGATCGGGGTCCCGAACGTGCTGTCGATGACCGTCTGTACCCGGTGACGGCCCGCGATCTCGGCGAGGCGGCCCAGGTCCACGCAGCGGAGATAGGGATTCGTCGGGCTCTCCGAGATGACGAAGCGCGTCTTCCTCGGCTGGATCGCCGCCTCGAGCGCCGCGTAGTCGCCCATCGGCACGACCGTCGTCTCGATGCCGAGCCGCTTCAGGAACACGAGGCAGAACTGGCGAGTCCGGCGGTAGCAGTCGTCGGTCATGACGATGTGCGCCCCGCTCGGGAGGCTCGCGAGCAGCAGCGACGTCATCGCGGCCATCCCCGACGAGAAGAGCACCGCGTCGTCGGCGTGCTCCAGCGCCGCCACCTTGCGCTCGACGGACTGGACGGTGGGGTTCCCGTACCGCCCGTAGTCCTCGCGCCCCTCGATGTTCGTACCGAGGCTGCGCTGCTCCATGAAGTTGACCAGGTCGGCGGTGTCCGCGAACGCGTACGTCGCCGTCTGGATGATCGGCATCGGGATCGCCTGGTGCGCCCGGGCGCGGGTGTCGCCGCCGTGGACCGAGAGGGTGTTCGGGCCGGCCGGGGGTGAGGAGCTCGTGCTGCTCGTCTCTGCCGGTCGCGCGGCGGACGCCGCCGGGGTCATCAGGGGATTCTGAAGGCGTCTTGCTCATCGAGTACCTCGAACCTCGTCGATCTTCGCGGCCGCGATGCCACGCGCGGGGCCGATGACGTTGGCACAGGTCTTCGGAGGCCACAACTCGGGGACGTAGCTCCGGGACGTAGCTGCGGACGGCCGAGCGCTGACCGTCGCCCGTCCCCCTTTCGAGCGGCGAGCGGCGCCCGCGCACCCATGACCAGCAGAACTACCCCAATCACCGGTCTCTGAAATCGCCGCGCCCGCGGGAGGAGCGCGCCCGCGCACGGCGTGCTCCCGCGATCACCCTCGCGCGTGATCCATCATCCCGCACCCGTGCTGCTGCATGTGCTCCGCGTGCATCCGGACGGTCTTCTGGAGACGCTCGAGATCGGCAGGGTCGTTCGGGGTCACGATGATGCGGGCACCGTCCGGGAGATCCTCCACCGCCGCTCGCGACGGCGGTGGCATCTGCATGTCGCCCATCATCCCGCCGCCGTGCATCCCGCCCATTCCGCCGTGATCGGCGTCGCCGCTCGCGTGGTGACGATTGTGCATGTCGGCCATCGCGTGAACCTTCTCGCGGAGAGCGGCGGCCTGATCAGGGGTCGTCGTGAACGTGATCGCCTCGCCCGTGGAAGTGTCCGCCGCCGAGAGCTTCGTTCCCGGGACGCTCATCGGACACACGCCTGCCATTCCACCCGCGGGCGCTACGGTCGAAGGCTGGGTAGCCGCGGCGGGAGCTGCGTGACCGGCGTGCATGCAGGCGGTGCCCGCGAACGCGAGGATGATGGGGACGAGGAGCGCTCGAGTCATTGGGCTGGTCCTTCTCTTCGGGTGAGCGGCAAGGTCCGCGCTCACGGCATCATCCCCCCACCGCCGGAGAGTGTGTACGACCCGTCTGCGTTCCGCTGGCAGGACCCGGTCGTGCCGCCGCCGGACATCCCACCCATGCCCATCATCGAGCCCATCTGCTCCGAGCGGACCCGCTGGTGGTCGGTCCATCGGGTCATCGCCTGGACGTGCCGGGCCGCCTCGGTCCGGTTCGGCGCCATGTCGCCGGTCGAGGCGCATGCGAGGGGCGCGTGGCGGTCGAGCTCCCACAGCATCGCGTCGGCTCCGCACTGCATGTCGGCGGACGCCGCCTGGCCGCCCCTCGAGGTCATGTTCTCGTCCATGGGGGTCGCGATCGCCCGCATCTGCTCCACCATCGGACGCACCACCCCGTCGTAGCTCGTCTGGTCCGTACGGCAGGCGGCCACGTCCGCCATCCCGCCGGCCGCCGCGCCGTAACCGCTCGCCGCCGCCGCGATCTCCTCCGCGGCGGCGTGGAACCCGGTGACCATCATGCCGGTCACCCCAGGCCCCGAGGGACCGTTCATCATCGTGTGGGTACCGTCCGCGTTCCGCTGACACGTTCCGGTCGTGGTCCCGCCCGGCATGCCGCCCATGCCCATCGCCGAGCCCATCTGCTCGGCGCGGACGCGCTGGTGGTCGGCCCACGCCGTCATCACCTGGACGTGCCGTGCGGCCTCGCTCGCGTTCGGGCCCATGTCCGTCGGCGACGCGCACGCGATCGAGGCGTGGAGATCCAGCTCCGCCGTCATCGCCTCCGTCCCGCACGTCATGTCCGCGTCGGCACCCCGCCCCATGGACGACATCTGCTGGTCCATCGCTCCGCTGCCGCTCTGCATGTGCTCGAGCAGCGAACGCACCTGCGCATCGTAGGCGCCCTGATCGGCCGTGCACGCTGCGCGGTCGGGCATCGCCGCCGCCTTCGCTCCGTAGCTCGAAGCCGCCGACGAGATCGCCTGGGCCGATGCGCTGAAATCCTGAACCTCGCCCGCGCCTGCGTTGCCACCGTTGCCACCGTCGCCACTCCCTCCGCCTCCACACGCCGCGAGCACCAGCCAGGAGACCGCCATCACCGTCCGTTTCATGTTCGCCTCTGGCGCTGCGGGAACCCGGCGAGCCGCGCAGCGCGTCGCGCTCGCTCCACGAGGTGAGACCCACGCGGCGCGGGGCTCGGTTCCGCCTGCTCGGCTGCTCGGGGACGCGGGTCTGATCGAGCGGGTCCCGAGGGGGCGCCCGCGGCCGATGGGGACGAGCCCTGACTGTCGGTCGGGCAACGGACAGGCCGTCGCCGTAGGAAAGGAGGCGCGGCGGATGGGCGGGTTGTCCGTACTCTCCGCTTCGGAGAGAGCGCACGAGCGCATGTTCGGTTGGATCGAGCGCCTGGGTGCGCCGGGCGAGGACGAGGAGACCCGGCGCCGCCGGGTCCAGTTCGTCAGCGCCTGCATCCTCGTGATGCCGGCCGGGTTGCTCTGGGGCGCCCTGTACTGGGCGTACGGCGCACGTGCAGCCGCCGCGATCCCGGTCTCGTACGCGGTCCTCACCGTGCTGGACGTCCTCGTCCTGATCCGCCTGCGCCGCTACGAGCTGTTCCGGTGGATCCAGCAGCTCTTGATACTCGTGCTTCCCTTCGCGCTTCAGCTCGCGCTCGGCGGGATGGTCGCGTCCGGCCTGGTGATCCTCTGGGCTTTCATCGCGGTGGTGATGGCGCTCCTGTTCGGGGGTGCCCGGGAGGCCCTGTGGTGGTTCGCAGCGTACGTGGCGGCGGTCGTCGCTGCCGCCTGGCTGCAACCCCGACTTGCTATCGACGACACCGTTCCGCCGCGGCTCGTGCTCGCCTTCTTCGTCCTCAACAACGTCGTCGTCTCCGCAGTCGTCGTCCTCGTGCTGCGTTCCTTCGTGGCGGATCGGCGCAAGCTCCGGCAGCTCGAGGTGGCCTACCTGAACCAGGAGCTGATGCTTCGCCAGTCGGAGAAGCTCGCCACCCTCGGCACGCTCGCGGCTGGCATCGCTCACGAGCTCAACAACCCCGCGGCGGCGACCCAGCGGGCCGCCGAACAGCTCCGCGAGGTCTCGAGCGGCCTCGAGGAGGCCGGCCTGCGCCTGCGCACGATCCCGCTGACGGACGCTGCGCAGGAGGCGCTCCGGTCGGTGCAGCAGCACGCGCGAGAGCGAGCCGAGGCGCCGAGCGATCTCGACGCGCTGGGGCGCGCGGACCGCGAGGCCGCGGTGGAGGGATGGCTCGAGGAGCAGGGCGTGCCGGAACCCTGGCGCATTGCCCCCTCGCTCGCCGACCAGGGGCTCGATCCCCCCGCGCTCTCCCGGCTCGCCGCGGTGCTGCAGGGCGAAGCGCTCCCCGCTGCGCTCGAGTGGGCGGCTCGGCTGTTCACCGCTTACACCCTCTTGAACGAGATCGGCCAGGGCTCGGCGCGGATCTCCGAGATCGTGGGCGCCTTGAAGAGCTACTCGTACCTCGGGCAGGCGCCGGCGCAGACCGTGGACCTGCGCGAGGGCCTGGACAACACGCTCGTGATGTTGCGCAGCAAGCTGAAGGCGGGCATCAGCGTTCACCGCGACTACGGCGCGGACGTCCCGAAGGTGCCGGCCTACGGCAGCGAGCTGAACCAGGTCTGGACGAACCTCCTCGACAACGCCGCCGACGCGATGGACGGCAAGGGCGAGATCAACATCCGGACCCGGCGCGAGGACGGCTGGGCCGTCGTCGAGATCGAGGACAACGGGCCGGGCATCCCCGACGAGATCGCGCCCAAGATCTTCGACCCGTTCTTCACGACGAAGGCTCCCGGCAAGGGGACGGGCCTGGGGCTCTCCACGAGCTTCTCCATCGTGACCCACAAGCACCGGGGAGAGATTCGCGTGGCGTCACGGCCCGGTTCCACCCGCTTCACGGTGAAGCTGCCGATCAATCCCAGTCCGCCCTCCGCGGCGGCATCCGGAGGCACCGGATCATGATCAAGCCGGTCATTCTCTGCGTCGACGACGACCCCGAGGTGCTCGGCGCCATCGACCGCGACCTGCGCCATCGTTACGGGAGCGATTACCGCATCGTGAAGGCGAGGTCCGGCCGGGAGGCGCTCGAGGCCGTCCGGCAGCTCAAGCAACGCGGGACCCCCGTTGCCCTCTTCCTCGTCGACGAGCGGATGCCCGAGATGTCGGGGACGGAGCTGCTGCGCGAGGTGCTCAAGCTCTACCCGGATTCGCGGCGGGTCCTCCTCACGGCCTACTCCGACACGCAGGCCGCCATCTCCGGCATCAACGACCTCGGGCTGGATTACTACCTGCTGAAGCCCTGGACTCCTCCCGGGGAGCGGCTCTACCCCGTCCTCGACGACCTCCTCTCCGACTGGACGGCGCACGTGCGCATCCCGTACGACGGCATCCGGGTCGCGGGGGACCGGTCGTCGCCGCGGAGCTACGCGGTGAAGGATTTCCTGTCGAGCAACCAGATCCCCTATCAGTGGATCGACGTCGACCAGGATCCCTCGACGAAGGAGCTGATCCGCTCCTTCGGCGACTCGAACCGGCTGCCGGTCGTCCTCTTTCCCGACGGCAGCCACGTGGCCGCGCCCACGAACCGCGAGCTGGCCGAGCGGATCGGGCTGCAGACCCGCGCGCGCCTGCCCTTCTACGACCTGGCGGTCGTCGGCGCGGGCCCGGCGGGCCTGGCCGCGGCGCTCTACGGCTCCTCGGAGGGCCTGCGCACCGTCCTCGTCGAGCTGAACGCTCCCGGCGGCCAGGCCGGCACGAGCTCCCTCATCGAGAATTACCTCGGATTCCCGGCGGGCGTCTCCGGAGCCGACCTCGCCCGCCGCGCCATCACCCAGGCGCGGCGGTTCGGCGCCGAGCTTCTCGCGCAGGAGGTGGTGAGCCTGCGGCGCGAAGATCCCTACCGCATCCTCCGGTTCGCCGACGGGTCCGAGCTCTCGTGTTACGCCGTCGTCCTCGCCACCGGCGTGTCCTGGCGGACGCTCGAGGTGCCCGGCATCGAGCCCCTGCTCGGCGTCGGTGTGTATTACGGCGCCGCGATGACGGAGGCGGCGACCTACCGCGGCCAGGACGTGTGCATCGTCGGCGCCGGGAACTCGGCCGGACAGGGCGCGCTCTTCTTCGCGCGCTATGCGCGCCGTGTCACCTTGCTCGTCCGTGGCGACTCGCTCCGGAAGTCCATGTCGCAATACGTGGTCGACCGGATCACCGCGACGCCCAACATCGAGGTCCTGACGCGAGTCGAGGTCGCGGCGGTTCGGGGCGACGGGCACCTCGGGACGGTCGTGATCCGGGATGACGAGAGCGGGGCAGAGCGCGAGCTCGCCGAAGCGGCGATGTTCGTCTTCATAGGCGCCCGGCCCCGGACCGAGATGGTCTCGGGATGGGTCGAGCTCGACGAGAAGGGGTTCGTGTTGACGGGCCCCGACCTCGTGCGCGCGGACCACCCGCCGGCGGGCTGGACGATCGATCGGCGCCCATTTCTCCTGGAGACGAGCGTCCCCGGGGTGTTCGCCGCGGGCGACGTGCGCGCCGGCTCGAGCAAGCGCGTCGCCGCGGCCGTCGGCGAGGGCTCCGGCAGCGTCGGCATGGTGCACCGCTACCTCGAGACCGTCTAGCAGAGCTGATGCGACGATCACCCGGTGCGCGACGACGCGGCCCGGACGGCGGCTTCGATGAGAGAACGCGGGGGCACGCCCGCGAGGCCGTAGAGCCGTCACCCGAGCCCGACGCCGGCGGGGGGACGCGGCTCGATGTCCGCGCCGTCGACGAGGACCGTCGGCGACCCCCGGAAGCGGAGGCGTTCCGCCTCCTCCGCGGTTCTCACGACGACGATCTCGAGCCGTGCGTCCGGCGCGAGCTCGGCGAGGACGCCCCGGAGAAGCGCGACGGTCTGCTGCCCGTGTCCGCAGCCGGGGCTCATCTGCACGTGCACCGAGATGGCCATCACGAGCTTCGCGTCCGCTGTGGACCGACCCGCCGCCACCAAGCTAGTCTCGCCGGGCGTCCCGGTCGGCGACGTCGCGATCTGGTGGCGCGGGACGATGCGCAAGGGCTTCCTATTCCGGTTGCTCGAACCCGCGGGCGGCGCGATCGCACGCCAGCTGGCCCAGCCGCGTGGCTGGTTTGGCCGCACGGTCATGACGCGCGTGCTGAACCGCGGGAACCGCGATCTCATCCAGGCAACGCTGGACGGCGTCTCGCTGACACCGGAGTGCCGACTTCTCGACGTCGGGTTCGGCGGCGGGCTCTTGCTCGAGATGGCCCACCGCCGGGGGGTTCGTAGGCTCGCCGGCGTCGATCCGTCGGAGGCCGCGGTCGCCTGGCTGCGCAGCCCACGGGACTGGCTGGAGGACTCGGAGTTGCGCCTGGAAGTCGGCGTCGTCGAGGCGCTCCCTTTCGCGGACGCGAGCTTCGACGTCGTGGCCTCCACGAACACGGTGTACTTCTGGTCCGACCTCGCCCGCGCCTTCTCGGAGCTGAACCGGGTGCTCAGGCCCGGCGGGCTCCTGACGGTGGGCTTCTCGGGAACCGCGAAGCTCCGAGGCTTCGGCGGCATCACGCGACACGGCTTCCGGTTCCACGAGCCCAGGGATCTCACCGACGCGGCGACCGGCGCCGGCTTCTCGAACGTTCGCCTCGTCGAGCTGCATGGACGCGTCACGGAGGGCGACTTCGTGCTCCGGGGTGCGTCTTCTCCCCTACCCGTCCACGCGCCTCGCTGATCTCAGGGGACGCCCACGGCCACGGCCTTCGGCCGAGTCTGGTGATCGATTGCTCATACCGTGGCAGGGCGTGCCACCGAAGGGGCGAGGGCGCCTCCGGCCGATTCACCTCGGCACTCTTCCCAAGCGCGCGCTGCTGCAGCTCGCGTCTCCGCTCTTGCACGATGTCGTCCGGCGTCACTTCTTCGGGGGCGCCTCCACCCCCGAGAAGACCAGCACCTGCTCCGGGAGCCGAGCGCCGCGGACCTGGACCGCCGAGACCGCTTCCATTCAGCTCCGCGACCTCGGTCGACGTGAAGCGCACGTCAGCCGCTCCGCTGTTCTCGAGCGACTCGTGCGCGAAGCATCCTGCGTCGTCCCGGAGGCATCGGCGACGATCCTGGGCTTCCGCGGCACCAGGCAGGCCCGCGTTCTCCGGAGCCGCGTGGCCCGCTCCCGCCGGCGGCTCGACGCGGCGTGGGCCTCGGCGGCGTTCGCCGCGCGGACCACGGCCGCGGCCCAGCTGTCCCTGCTCGCCGCCTGGTCCCTGGGCGTCACGCACACGCACTGGGCTGCGATGACCGTCTGGCTCACGCCCAGCCGACGCGCGGCCTGCTCTTCGACAAGACTGGCGCGACGGGGCGTCCATGCTGGTCTCCGCCTCGGTGTTCCTCACGCTCTTCGCCACCCCGTTCCTGCATTGGCGCGTGGGCGATGGCCCGTCCGCTCACCGCCAAGATGGCGGTCGACTTCAACATGATCTTCCTCATGGCGACACCGCCGGCCTTCGCCCTGCAGGGCGACGTCCGGGACACCGTCGGCCGCTCGGTGGCGGTGGTGGTCGGCGTCCTGGCCGCGACGATCTTCTTCCACGCCACGCACGAGACCCCGCCGCGCCGACTCGCCCGGCTCGCGCGCGGGGCGCTGCGCGACCTCCGGAGTATCGCGGCCAGCGCCGACGTCGGGGAGGCGCGGCTGCGTGCCGGGTGCGCTGACCGACAGGATCAGTGCGCATGCCGACCGCTACTGAGACGCGATCGTCGGACATGGCGCGCCAGCGAAAGCGCGTGTGGACCTGCTGCAAGGACACGGCGGCGCGCTGTCCTGGCAGATCGCGCCGCGGGTCTGCCGCGTGGGCGCTCACGGCCGGGGCCGCGAGGAGGCCGAGGCGCGGCGCTCGAAGCGAGGATGCCGACGCCGACGATCCGCCACGTCGCCGTCTGCATCGAGGCCTGCGAGCGCGCCGCCGTCTCGACGGATTCGCGCCGCCCTCGCGTCGGCGGACGATCGCCGCCCGTTACCTCCGCGACGCCGCGCGCATCCTGCGCCGCGAGCATGCGCGTTCGAGCGGTGAGCCGCCCGTGGCTAGTCGTTTCCGCCGGCTGCGTCGACGAACGCCCGCATCTTCGGTTGACACGGGCCCGCGGGGGTCGGCGCTCGCAAAGGGACGGCCGCGTCTCGGACCCTACTAGGGCCATGTCCCACTGCGGCGAAGCGGCCCCGCTCACCCGACAGTACCGGATAATGGACCCGCGCCCTGAGGCGCTTTCGGTCCGAGAAGCCGTCGCTCACCCTGGAGTATCCGCCCGATGGCAGAATTCTTTGGCATTGCGGGGCTCGTGATTCTTGGCGTCCTGGTGCTTCTGGGGATCGTCATCTGGTCGATCCGGCGGCATCGCGACCCGATCTTGCAGGTCGAGAGCGACTTGCCGATCGATCGGCTCGTTCCCTCGCTCGCCGGCCTCACGCTGGGTACCGCCGTCGCCGGCAACTCCGTCGAGGTGCTGGAGAACGGCGCGTTCTTCGACGTGCTGGTGGAGCGGATCCGCGCCGCTGAACACTCCGTGCACTTCGAGACGTTCCTGTGGAAGCAAGGCGCGCTGGGCCAACGTGTCGCGGACGCTCTGTCGGAACGAGCTCGCGCGGGCAAGCAGGTGCGCGTGATGCTGGACTCGATCGGCTCGAAGGACGCCGGCGAGGAAGCCGTACGCCAGATGCGGGAGGCGGGCTGCACGGTCTGGTTCTTTCACAAGCGGTCGTTGCGCAACCTCGGCGTGCTGAACGACCGCGACCATCGCAAGATGGTCATCATCGACGGCCGCGAGGCGTTGGTCGGCGGCCATTGCGTGGTGGACGAATGGCTCGGGAACGCGGAGGACGGCCGGCATTACGGCGACCTCAGCGTGCGCCTGCACGGGCCCATCGTGCACAGCGTGCAAGGCGCCTTCAGCGAGAACTGGGCCGGTGAGACCGGCGAGCTGTTCGTCGGCGACGGCGTGTTCCCCGAGCTGAAGCCGGCAGGCGACGTGTCGATCCACGCCGTGTTCGCGAAGCCCGAGAACTCGGCGCCGGCCGTCAAGATCCTGCACCACACGGCCATCTGCCTGGCCCGCAAGCGCATCTGGATCCAGAACCCCTATTTCATCCCCGAGCCCGCCGCGATCGAGGCCTTCGGCAAGGCCGTCAAGCGCGGCGTGGACGTGCGCGTGCTGATGCCTTCCGCCAGCGGCTCCGACAACCCGATGGTGCAGCATGCCGGCCACCGCAACTTCGAGAAGATGCTGAAGTGCGGGATTCGGCTGTTCGAGTACCCGCACACCCTGCTGCACCAGAAGGTGATGACCGTCGATGGCGTGTGGAGCGCGATCGGGTCGAGCAACTTCGACGACCGCTCGTTCGAGACCAACGACGAGATGACCCTCGCGATCAAGGATGCAGCGCTGGCCCAGCGGCTGGACGGGGTCTTCGAGAGATACGTGCCACGGGCCCAGGAGATCGCGTTGGAGCGCTGGAGGAGGCGCGGAGCCTGGCACAAGCTCAAGGACAACGCGTTCTATCTGATCAACGAGTTCCTGTAACGAGCGCTACTCGTGCGCCAGCGGAGGGACAGTCGATGAGGGCCAAGAATCCGGGGACGGAGTTCCCTGTCGTCTGCGTGGGCGGCTCGGCCGGAGGACTGGACGCCTATATCCGTCTCCTGCGTCATCTGCCGGCCGACATGGGCGCTGCCGTCGTCATCGTCAATCACCTGAGAACCGTAGCCACCCTGCTCCACGAGATTCTCCCGCGCTACACGAAGATGCCGGTCGAGCTCATCACGGAACGGTTGCTCATCCAGCCCGACCACGTGTTCATCATCCCGGAGCAGCGTGACCTGCACGTCCTCGACGGAGAGTTTCGGCTGAAGCCGATATCAAAGCCCAGGGGATGGCCCGACGTGATCACGGTCTTCCTGCGTTCCCTCACGGAGCACTGGGACGGCAAGCTCATCGCCGTCATCGTCTCCGGCTATGACGGGGATGGGGCCGCAGCGCTCTGCGGCATCAAGGAAGTGGGGGGCATCACCATCGCGCAGAAGTTCGACACGGCCGGACAGCCGGACATGCCCGAGAGTGCAGTGGCAAGCGGGTGTATAGATTTCATCCTCTCGCCCGAGGATATCGCTCGGAAGATCGCAAAGGTCGCGCACGCGGTGGCAATCGCGGCTCCGTGACCGGGCCGCGACTCATCTCGTTCCCTGCGATGCGGGCTCCCGGGGAGCTGACCGCTGCCCGCGCCGCGCTCGCGCTTCTCCGGCCGGGTGCGCAGCCCCGCGCGGCGTCACGTCGATCACGACCTGCGGGTCGTCCTTCGTCACGAGGTTCTGCTCGGCGCGTACGAGGGACGGAGGAGCGGCGTGCGAGAGCCACAGGTGGGCGTCCTGGGCCCCCGCGACGAGATCGAGCGGGAATGGGATCTTCGGGTGGAGGGTGTAGCGATCGCAGGCGATGGAGCGGCCCGAAACGCCGATCGGCTCCTCGCCCTCCCGGCGCGCCTCCAGCGTGACGGTACGCGGCTTGGCCGTGAACGCCACGAAGGTGATCTCCGCCTTCTCGCCGGGGCCCAGCGCGAGCTGCGTCACCGCGAGCGCGGCGCCGTAGCCGGTGAAGGAGCGCCCCCTCGGCAGGTCGAGCCGCTTCTCGTCACGGTCGACGTGGCCCTTCTCGTCGCGCACCGACGACGTCGCCTTCCCGGTGGAGAAGTCGACCTCGAACCGGCGCTGCTCGATGCCCCCCTTGGCCTCCACCCACGAGAAGCGCTGCTGCGCCAGCGTGCGTCCAGCGCGAAACTCGTCGCGCTCCTCCGCCCGGCGACCGTCCGCAAACTCCCAGCGGATGTGAACGACCACCCGGTCGCCGGCGACCTCCTGCGTCAGCTCGCCGTTCGCGATGACCTTCCCCGCGGCATCGCTCATGGATGGGAACCCGTGGAGCGTCCCCAGCGGGTAGCGCACCGGAACGGGCTGGGCGGCGGTCTGGGCGGCGGTGAGGACGAGCGCGAGCAGGAGGTGGGCCACGCGGATAAGCTGCTCATCGCCGCGGACTGCTTCCGTCGCCTCCTCGACAGATGGTCCGCCGCCGCCCGACCCGCTGCAGCGGAGTAGCAACCCGCGTCGCCCGCGGGCGCGGCCGCTCGGGCGCTCGCCCCTCTATGACGAGCGGCGTAGCCGATCGACGTCGTCGTCGAGAACCGCTTCGTGGACATCGTCGCGGAGGGTTATGACGCCGGCGTGCGCCTGCACGAGGCCATCGAGCGGGACATCGTGCAGGTGCGCCTTACCGAAGCGTTCCGCTTCGTGGTGGTGGGGGCGCCCTCGTACCTCGGGCGTCAGGGCGCGCCCCGACGCCCCGAGGACCTGCTCCGCCACGAGTGCTTCACGTTCCGCATCCCGTCGAGCGGTGCGCTGTATGCGTGGGAGCTGGAGCGTGGCCGGCGGAACTGGCGGGTGCCGGTGCGAGGCAGCGTCGTGACGAACGACCGCCGGTTGACCCTGGCGTTGGTGGAGCAGGGACTGGGGCTCGCGTACGCCTTCGAGCCCGCCGTGAAGGAGGAGCTGCGCACGGGGCGGCTCGCGCGCGTGCTCGAGGAGTACGCGCCGACCGTCCCCGGGTTCTTCCTCTACTTCCCGAGCCGGGCGCAGCGCTCGGGCCCCTTGCGCCTCTTCATCGAGGTGGCGAGGGAGTTTGCGACGAAGTCGCCTTGAAGCGCGATTCCTGGTGCGGCGGGCCGCGGCTACGACTAGCGCCTAACACGGGTCGACTGCCCCCTGGTGGATGGCCGTCAGGGCCTCACCCCACTACCGCTACGAAGCGGAGGACGAGCACATGGCGAAGAACACGATCTTTCTCTGGTACGACAAGGACGCCGAAGCCGCGGCGCGCTTCTACACCAAGACCTTCCCGGACAGCGCGCTCGGTCGCATCGTCCGTGCGCCCAGCGACTATCCCAGCGGCAAGAAGGGCGACGTGCTGACGGTCGAGTTCACCGTAGCTGGGGTGCATTGCGTGGGCCTGAATGGTGGACCCGAGTTCAAGCACAACGAAGCGTTCTCGTTCCAGATCGCGACCGACGATCAGAAAGAGACCGACCGCTACTGGGACGCGATCGTCGGAAATGGTGGCCAGGAAAGCGCGTGCGGCTGGTGCAAGGACAGGTGGGGCGTGTCCTGGCAGATCACCCCGCGGGTCTTGACCGAAGCGCTCACGGCAGGGGGTGAGGAAGCGAGGCGCGCTTTCGAAGCGATGATGCCGATGAAGAAGATCGACGTCGCCACGATCGAGGCCGCGAGGCGCGGCTGACGCTTCGACTCCCCTCATCCCGCGTCGCGACGTGCTGAAGGGCGGGGCCGCGCTGAGCCTCCCCATCCCAGGGGACGCACACGGCCACGGCCTTCGGCCGAGTCCTCGTGTGCGCGCTGCTGAAGGCCTCCGCGGCCAGCGTTTCGAGCGCCGAATCACGCAGCGCCTGGCGCTTGGCATCGGCGCGCTGTGGGCCGAGGAGCAGCGCTTCGCGACGTGACGGCGGCTCCAGCGAGCGTTCGCCAACTTGCGCTGTAGAAGGGCGGCCACCCCGGCCGGGATACCGCCTCGGTGCACCGCGAACGGTAGAGCTACATTGCGGTGTTCTCTTGTAGGGTTCCAGCCAGCCACGGGAGGGCGAGATGCTGCTTGGAAACCTTCGCCTCGTCGTAGCCGTCCTGACTGCCGTCACCGTGGCCGCCTTGGCG
>CAVTRR010000004.1:0-725200 GCA_963737085.1 uncultured delta proteobacterium | reverse complement strand
GCCACCCGTTGTCCGAGGACGAGCTCGGGCGAGCGGTCGGCCGCCTCGAGGAGCTGGTGCACGCGGTCGGGGAGCGCGCGCACGAGATGCTCTCTCCGGAGGAGGATGCGGACGGCGCGCGTCTCGTCTGGTTCGCGTTCGCGCAGTCCGGCTGCCCGTACACGCCCGCGAGCGAGTTCCCGAGGTCCAGCGCGTGGGTCGAGGTCCCGCGGGCGAAGGCCGAGGCGGAGGACGTGGCCTGGTGGCCCGACCTCGTCGCGATCTGCATCGAGAGAGAAGAGGGCGCGGAGCTGCTGGCGCCCGGCCGACCTCGGCTCGCCGCCGAGGAGCAGCGGCGGGGGACCGCGCGGTTCTTCCGTCTCAGGCGCGATCGCCAGGGCGCGCGCCCGACGGAACCCGGCGCCTAATCACTACTTGGTGGTGCGCTTCGCCGCGTCCCTGAAGGCGTGGCCGGTCTGCCTCGCGGCGTCCCGGGCGGCGTGGCCGGTCTGCTTCGCGGCACCCCGGAAGGCGTGCCCGGTCTTCCTCGTCACGTCCCTGACGGCGTGGCCGGTCTTCTTCGCGCCGTCCTTCGCCGCGCGAGCGGCGTCGTTCGCGCCGAGGACGCTCTCCTGGAGGGCGCGCCTCGAGGCGACGTTCACGTCGTCCGCCCTCGCCTGCGCGAGAGCGAATGCCAGCAGGAGTGCCGTTCCGGCGGCGGATCGGGCGCGCATGTGCCCATTCTACCGCATCGGTCGTCCCTGCCCGCTAGAACCGCGTCCGGGGCTGCTCGGCCTCGCGGCCGTTCACGGCCATGCTCCAGTGGTGAACCTCTCCCTCGTCCACCACGAACACGACGAGCTTCGCGTCGGGGACCGCGCGCTCGAGGCCGGCGAGCCACGGCCGGTCGGCGAGCAGGCGGTCGCGGTGGTCGGCCTCGTCCAGGAAGCGGGCGCGGCCGGCGACCCGCATCATCCGGCCGCCGTCGGGGGCCGGCTCGAAGAAGGCCAGCTCGACGCGGGGATTGCGGCGGAGCTGCGCGGGCAGGCTCTTCGTGGACGCGGTGTGGAAGTGGAACCCGCGGCCGTCGGCGTACCAGAGGAGCAGGCCGCGCACGTGGGGCTGATCTCCGTCGCAGGTGGCGAGCCAGCAGGCCCGGTTGCGGTTCGCGAAGTCGATGATCTCCTGGCTCAGCATGGCGCGAGGCTAGCGCGGCGCCGCCGCGGCCGCTTCCACGCGCGTGCTGCGGAGTTCAGCGCCGCTGCGGGCGATGGCGACCGCGCCGCAGCATCGCCCGGTAGCGCGAGGGCGGCATCCGGAAGGCCCGGGCGAACGACGTCGCGAGGTGGGAGGCGCTGCAGAATCCGCAGTCGAGCGCCACCTCGGTAACCGGCCGGTCGTCGGCGGCGAGCAGCCGCTTCGCGCGCTCGAGGCGGGCGCGCCGCAGGTACTCTCGGGGCGCGTGCCCGGTCTCGCGCTTGAACTCGCGGGAGAAGTGGAAGGGGGACAACCCGGCGGCGCGCGCCAGGTCCCGCACGGTGAGCGGGTGGTCGACGCGGTCGTCGGCGAGCTCCATGGCGCGCCGGAGGCCCTCCCGCTCCGGGACCCGATCCGGCAGGCGCTTCACGCCCAGCAGCGCGCGCAGCACGAGGTGCACGAGCCGCACGGCCGCGGCGTCGACGATCGCCTCGCTGCCCGGGAACCGGGCCGCGTGCTCGAGCATGATCTCGCGGATGGCGACGACGATCTCCGGCGTGCCTGCGAAGCGCGCGCCGCGCATCGGCGGGAGCGCCTCGACGCGGTGGTGCGCCAGGGCGCGGCGCAGCAGCCGCGGGGAGACGAAGACCGCCGCGTAGCGCGCGAGCTCCTGCCCGGGAAGCTCCTCGTGCGCCACGCCCGGGCCGATCGCGCAGATCTGCCCCGGCCGGGCGCCGATGACGCGGCCGTCGAGGCGCACGCGGCAGCGGTCGTCGAACGGCACGATGAACGACCAGGCCGGGTGCGCGTGCCCCACGGTGATCGCGTAGCCGCAGGGGCCGGCGACCGGCACGAACACGCCCACGTCGCGGGCGAGCGCCCAGTCCACGTAGCGGAGCTGCTCGGCCGTGATGTCGCCCACCAGCCGGCGGATGCGCGTCAGGCGGCGTCGGTCGAGCGGCGGCATGGGCGCGAGGATACCGCTCCGGCTTCCCCGCTTGAATCCGCTTCGCCTTCATGACTCACCTCGGAGTGGAAGGCAGCTCCTGCAGCAGCCGCCGGAGCGCATCCAGGTCCACCGGCTTCACGAGGTGACGGTCGAACCCGGCTGCGTGGGTTCGCTCCCGATCCTCGTCCTGGGCGTAGCCGGTCACGGCGATGATCGTCATCCTCGCCCCGCCCTCCTGCTCGCGCAGGCGGCGCGCCACCTCGTAGCCGTCCATTCCAGGCATGCCGAGGTCCAGCAGGACCACGTCGGGACGGCAGGCGGCGGCCAGCTCGATCGCGGCCTTCCCGCTTCGCGCGACCTGCACGCGGTGGCCTCCGGTCTCCACGACCATCGCCAGCACGTCCGCCGCATCGGCGACGTCGTCCACGACGAGGACTCGCAGGCGCGGGCCCGCCCTGGCTCGAGGCTCCTCGGCCTCCGGCGGCTGCGCGTGCGCCGGCAGCAGCGGGAGCCAGACCAGGAACTCGCTGCCCTTCCCGGAGCCGTCGCTGCGCGCCTCGACCCGTCCGCCGTGTAGCTCCACCAGGCGGCGCACCATGGTCAACCCGACGCCGAGGCCGCCTTCGCTGCGCGCAGGCGAGCGCTCCCCCTGGACGAACAGCTCGAAGACGTGTGAGAGCATCTCCGCGGGGATGCCCACGCCGTCGTCGCGCACGCGGACGACCGCTTCATCCCCTTCCCTCACCGCGCTCACCAGGATGTGCCCCCCCGCCGGCGTGTACTTCGCCGCGTTGTCCAGCAGGTTCGCGACCACCTGCGAGAGGCGCGTCGGGTCCGCTCGCAGGCGCAGCGGCTCCGGAGAAGGCGCCACGCGCAGGGCGTGGCCCTTCGCCTCGATGGCCGGCCGCGCCGTGTCGATGGCGGTCTCCAGGACGTCGCCCAGCGCGACGTCCGCGGGGTGCAGCGCGATGGTGCCGCGGGTGATGCGAGCGACGTCGAGGAGATCGTCCAGGAGGCGGGCCATGTGGCGCACCTGGCGCTCCGCAGCGTCGCGCGCCCGCTCCAGCCTCGGCTCGTCCAGGCCGCGTGTCCCCATGAGCCGCACCGCGGCGGAGATGGCCGCCATCGGGTTGCGCAGCTCGTGGGAGAGCATCGCCAGGAACTCGTTCTTGCGGCGGTCCGCTTCCCGGAGGGCATCCTCGGCCGCCTTGCGCTCGGTGATGTCGATGCCCGCGTTGACGACACATTGCCTTCCGCCGAGCGCGATCACACGTGCCGACGCCAGGACGAACACCTGGCGCCCTCCCTTGGCACGCACCGTCATCTCCCGGTTGGTGTAGGCGGCCCCCTCGCGCAGGCCACCGATGAGGCGCTCGCGTTCCTCGTCGCTGGGGACCATCCCCAGCTCCGCCATGGTGCGCCCGCGGACCTCATCGCAGGTGAAGCCGAGGATGCGCGCGAAGGTCTCGTTCACGCGCAGGAGCCGGCCGCTCGCCAGCTCGCTGAGCACCACGCCCGCCGGACTCTGCTCGTAGAGGGCGCTGAGCTGCGCCTCGTTCTCGCGCAACGCGTCCTCTGCCCGCTTGCGCTCCGTGATGTCGCGCCCGATCCAGGAGACGCCGATCAGCGCGCCCTGCACGTCCGTGATGGGAGCGGCCGTGAGCGACACGTAGACGGGCGTACCGTCTCTGCGCAGGCGCACGGTGTCGTACGGGCCGATCACGTCGCCGCGCCGCACGGTCTCGAGGATGTTGTCCAGCTCTCCGGCGGCCTCGCGGGGGACCACGGCCGAGATCGAGCCGCCGATCATCTCCTCGGCGGAGTAGCCGTAGAGCCGCTCCGCACCGTGGTTCCAGTCCGTGACGGTGCCGCCGGGGTCGACGACCAGGATCGCGTCCGGCGAGTTGTCGACGATGGCGGCCAGCCGGGACAGGGAGGCGGCGTCCTTCGCCCTTCTCGAAGCCGGCGGCTTCCCCACCTCGCCCATCGAATCGCGCTCCCGCATGGGCGTCTCCTCGTGCTGGCCACGTGAAAGGTCGGGTCCTTGGGAACGGCCCACGGTCGGCCGTCGAGCGGGCGCCGGCTCGCTCGCGCCGTCCGCGCCGCCGCTGCACGGCACCGAGGTCCACGGCCGGCCGCGAGGGCGGGCGCCGTCCACCGACTCAGTGGGCGGAAGCGGACTCGCCCTCGCCGGGGAGCACCTCGCGGAGCCCATCGACCGCGATGGAGAGCACGACGGCGTCGCCGACGGACTGGACGAGGCGGATCGGGACCTCGACCGTGCCGGCGTGGAACATCGACCGCGACGCGCCGAGCTGGTCCGCGACCTCCTTCCGCAGCTTCACCTGGATCGACTCGACGCTCCACGCGTCGCTGTCCAGGAAGAGCGCTGCGACCTCGCCGACCGCGCGCCCGTCTGCCCCGATGACCGTCCGTCCCCGCAGGTTCTCGTCCGAAAGACGCATCACGCTGCTCCCTTCCGTTTCCTCGCTGGTGGGCGTTGCGCCGCTGCTCCTGCTCGTGGGGCGAGCGCCTGGCGGCGCAGTCGGCGCTCGGAGATGCCGCCCGCAGGCAATTTGCCCACTGGCGGAGGCCGAAGCGTCCACCGCGGGCACACCAGGGGAGGCGTACCGTCCAGGTCCGCCGGACGCTGGCGGCGCGTCGGCGCGGGCGACCGCAGCTGCGAAGCGAAGCTATTCCTGCGCGAGGAGCGGCAGGGAGACGACGAGCTCGGTGCCGCTCACGTCGCCGCTGCGGGCGACGATGGTGCCGCCGTGCAGGTCGACGAGCGCCTTCGCGAGCGCCAGCCCGAGCCCGAGCCCGCCGCGGTTCCGATCGACCGTGTCGGCGCTCTGGGCGAACGGCTCGAAGAGCCGGCTGCGAACCTCCGGCGCGATCCCGATCCCGTCGTCGCGGACGCGCACGACGGCCGTCGCCGGCGCCTCGCGCGCGACCGAGACCTCGGTCCTCCCGCCGGGGTTCGTGAACCTGGCTGCGTTGGCGAGCAGGTTGCCGACCACCTGCGAGAGGCGGGTGGCGTCGCCGTCCATCCACAGCGGCCCGCCGGCGACCCGCAGGTCGAGGCCGACGCCGCTGCGGACGAACAGCGACCGGTGATCGTCGACGGTGCGCTGGACGATCTCGGCGAGATCGATGCGCGCGCGGTGGACCTGCACCTTGCCGCTCGCGAGGCGGGTGCCGTCGAGCAGGTCGTCCACGAGCCTCGCGAGGTGGCGGAACTGCCGGGAGATGATGACACGCGCGTGCTGCGCGCGCTCGCTGCCGGGCTCCACGCGGTCGAGCACGTGCAGCGCATTGCCGATGGGCCCGAGCGGGTTCCGGAGCTCGTGCGACAGCATGCCGAGGAAGTGCGTCCGCCTCGCGACCGCGTCGCGGAGCTCCTGCGCCACCCGGCGCTCCTCGCCGTGCATCCGGAGGGACGCGAGGTAGGCGCCGAGGAGCGACGCGACCACCGAGAGCAGCTGCAGGTCCTGCTCGCCGTACGCATACCCGTCGCGCTCGACGAGGAGGACGCCCGCGACCTCGTCCACCGCGACGAGCGGCATCGCGAGGTGCGACGTCGCCCCGGCGGTGACGAGCCCGAGGGCACCCGGCGCGCGGTCGAGGAGCGACGCGAGCAGCGCCTCGCCCTTGGCCTCCAGCCGGCGGCGCTCGGGCTCGGGCAGCGTCGGCTCGAACAGCAGCCGTGGCGCGGCCTCGGCCGCGGCGTTCACGAGGGCGCAGCGGTCGTGGGGCACGATCCGCTGAAGGGCCACCAGCGCGCCGCGGACCCGCGCCTCCGCGTCCTGGCCGGACCCGAGCGCGTGCGCGAGGTCGGCGAGGACCGAGGAGGCGCGGAGCTGGGTCACGACGTGGGCTTCCCGGCCGCGACGGGGATGCCGGTGAGCACGCCGCGCAGCTCCTTGAACGGCGCACGCTCCGAGACCTCCACGCCTTGCGGCCCGATGGTCATGGCGCGCACCTCGGTGTCCACGTCGACGCCGCGGGCCTTGATGACCGAGACGGCGCGGTCGAGGCGGCCGGCGAGCTCGACGTAGCGGAGCTGCACGACGTTGTCGCTGGCGAACGACACGCCGTGGCCGGACAGCTGCCCGCTGCCGAGCAGCTCGGCGATCTCCAGCGTCATCACGAGCGTCACGCCCGCCGCGCGCAGGTGCTTCGCGAGGGCGTACACGAGCTCCCGGTACCGGCGCTCGGAGATGGCCCCGAGCGCGAGGCTCGTGAGGCTGTCGACGACGACGCGCCTCGCGCCGAGCCGCTCGACCTCTCGGCGCGCCTCGTGGAGGAAGCGGTCGGTGGAGAGCTCGATGGGGGACACGTAGCGCAGGTGCACGAGCCCCTTCTGCTCGAGCGTCGCGAACTCGAACGGGAACCTGCTCGCGATGTCCCGGAGCTGGTCCGGGGTCTCCTCGAGCGTGAACAGCACGCCGGGCTCTCCGCGGCGCGCGCCCTCCACGAGGAAGTGGAGCCCGAGCAGCGTCTTGCCGGTGCCCGTGCCGCCCATGAGGGTGGTGCTGCTCGCCGGCGGGAGGCCGCCACGGAAGAGGGCGTCGAGCTGCGCGACCCCGGTGGACAGCCGCGGGCGCGGCGACCCGGCGGTGGCTCCGCGGGCGGGAACCGCCGGCGAGCTGACGCGCGGGAAGAACGCGATGCCGTCCTCGCCGATCTCGAAGAGGTGGATGCCGGGCACGAACCCGGAGCCGCGCAGCTTCTGGACCTCGAGCTCGCGGATGCGGGTCAGGTCGTGCGGCGCCGTCCCGAGCCGCACGATGCCGTCCGCGATCGCGAACTCCGGGAGCTCCCCCGCGTCGGCGGCCGCGTACTCGCCGACGAGGAGCGTGGTCGCGCCCCAGCTCGCCATCTGGACCGCGAGGTCGTAGGTGAGCGTGCGCGTTCGCAGCGGCTGGTCGGAGAGGTCGTGCAGCGCCTTGAAGCTGTCGATCACGACGAGGTCGGGCTCGCTCTCCTCGACGCGCGCGGTGACCGTCGCGAGCGCGGTCTCCGGGTCGTGGGCGCGGAGCGTCGAGCCGAGGTCCACGACGCGAATCCGCTCGTCGAGCAGCCGAGGATCGAAGAACCGGAAGCCCTGCATGTGCCGCACGAGCTTCAGCGAGGGCTCGGAGAGCGTGGTGAAGTACAGCGCTCGCTTCCCCTGGCGGGCCGCGCGGAACAGCAGCTGGAGCGCGAGGACCGTCTTCCCGGAGCCGGGCTCCCCCGAGACGACCACGATCGACCTCGCCGGAATGCCGCCGCCCATCACCTCGTCGAGCCCCTCGACGCCGGTGCTCACCCGCTCGAGCCGGAGCGCCTCGCCGTCACCGCTCATCGTGCGCCTCCTCGCCGGCGAGGCCCGCGTCGACCAGCTCCGGCGCCTGCGCGAGCCGGCGCGCGATCACGGGGCCGGTCAGCTCGCGGAACAGCGGGTGGAGCTCCTCGCGCACCAGCCGCCGCAGCTGCTCGACGGCGTCGCGCCGCCCGGGGTCGTGCCACGCGGCGGGCAGCACCCACCCGTACCCGAGCCCCTCGCGGCGCAGGACGAGCGCAGCGAGCTCCGGCTGCTTCGCCGACGCGCGCTTCAGCGCTCGCCGCAGCAGCGCGGCGGTCGCCGCCGTGCCGACGAGGTCCGCCACCTCGTCCCAGAGCCGCTGGAGCAGCTCGGCGGCCGCGGCGCTCCGCCGCGGAGAAGGCTCTCGGCTCGGCGACGAGTGCGGTGCTTCCGGGTGAAGCTCGCGTGGCAAGCGAACACCGTACCACCCGGACCCGCGGCCGCGAGGGCGGCCCCAAGGGGGGGCCAGCCGAGCCGACGAGCATCGGCGCGGCGCGTTCCCTTGGGGGGCGCGGCAGGCGGCCGCGGCGATATTCTCGTCTGCCGATACCGCGGAGGAAGTACGGATCGTCGTAGCCCGTCCGGCGGGCAACCTGGCGTGGGCGCCACCCCTGTCTTTTTGTCGGGGCGGAAGGTGGTTAGCTTCGCACCCGGCGAGCCGGGCCTGCTACACAAGCAGGATCGGAAAAGTGACCATGGCGACGCAGGAACCCGAACGACCCGCGAGCGACGCGCAGGAAGCCGAGTGGCGCGCCAGCGAGGGGGAGCGTCTCCTCGTGGTGGGCATCGGCGCCTCGGCGGGTGGCCTCGAGGCCCTCGAGCGCTTCCTCCAGCGGGTCCCGCCGGACAGCGGCCTCGCCTACGTCATCGTGCAGCACCTCTCCCCCGAGCACGAGAGCAGCCTCGCCGAGATCCTCGCGCGCGCCACGAAGCTCCCGGTGGTGACCGCGACGGAGCGGCGGCGCATCGAGCGCGACCACGTGTACGTCATCCCGCCGGGGTCCAGCCTCGTCGTCGAGGGCGGCGCCCTGCGGCTCGTCTCCTTCGATCCGAAGGGCGTTCGCCTGCTCGTGAACACGTTCCTGACCTCCCTCGCGGAAGACCAGCGCGAGAACGCGGTCGGCATCGTGCTGTCGGGGACGGGCTCCGACGGCGCCCTCGGCATCGCGGCCGTGAAGCGGCACGGCGGCCGGACCTTCGCGCAGCTCCCCGGCGACGCCCGGTACGAGAGCATGCCCGCCGCCGCGATCGCGACCGGGATGGTGGAGCAGGTCCTCCCGGTCGAGGAGATCCCGGCGGCGCTCGTCCAGCTCGCCAGCGAGCGACGGCACCACCCGCCCGAGAGCGCACGGGGCGAGGCGGAAGGGCTCCGCCAGGCGCTCGAGGCGGTCGGCCGGACGACGGGGCACGACTTCAGCCGGTACAAGCGGACCACGATCCTCCGCCGATTCCAACGGCGCATGGCCGCCACGGGGATCGCGACCGTCCGGGAGTACGCCGCCCGGCTCGAGGCCGACGCCGACGAGACCCGGCGCCTCGCCGAGGACCTGACGATCAACGTGACGAGCTTCTTCCGCGACGACGTGCCGTTCAAGCTGCTCGAGGAGGTCGTGATCCCCGACGTCCTCGAGCGGCGGCGGGCGGAGGGCGTCCGGATCTGGGTGCCGGCCTGCTCCTCCGGCGAGGAGGCCTACTCGCTCGCGATGCTGTTCCGCGAGCTCGGCGACGAGCTCCCGCGCCCGCCCCAGATCCAGGTCTTCGCGACGGACATCGACGCGTCCGCGCTCGCGGAGGCGCGGCGCGGCCAGTACACGAGCGTCGTCGAGCGGCAGGTGAGCCCCGAGCGGCTCGCCCGGTTCTTCACGAAGCGCGGGGACTCGTTCTCGGTCACGAAGCCGCTCCGCGACCTCTGCATCTTCACGGAGCACGATCTCGTCAGGGACCCGCCGTTCTCGCGCATGGACCTCGTGTCCTGCCGCAACCTGCTCATCTACCTCGAGCCCGCCCTCCAGAAGCGGGTGATCGAGCTCCTCCACTACGCGCTCAGGCCGGGCGGCTACCTGCTCCTCGGCAAGGCCGAGATGATCGACGCGCACGAGCTCGAGCTGTTCGAGGTGGTGGACAAGGCGGAGCGCGTGTTCAAGCGGCGGGAGGTGGAGCGGCGCCCGCAGTTCCTGCCGCCGGGGCGGCGGGCGCTGCCCCTCGAGCTGACGCCCCCCGGCCGGCGGGGGGATCCCGAGGTGAAGAGCGCCGCCGATCGCTCGCGGAGCATCGTGCTCGAGGAGTACGCGCCGCCGGCGGTGGTGGTCGATGCCCGTGGGGAGATCCGCTACTACTGGGGGACCAGGCTGGCCATCTTCCTGCCGCCCCGCTCCGGCGCGCCCGCGACCAACCTGATGCACCTCGCCCGGCGCGAGCTCCGGGTCGAGCTGTCCGCCGCCCTCCACAACGCGGCGCGCCAGGGGAAGCCCGTCACGTACAAGGACGTGGTGGTGGAGGTGGAGGGCGTCCAGCGCCGGCTGAACATCGTGGTGCGGCCGCTCCCGCCCTCGGTTCAGGATCCGGACGAGCTGTTCCTCGTCGTCTTCGACGAGGTGCAGGCAGCTCCCGCCGCGCACGGCACGCCGCTCGACGCGCCGACGCTGGAGCGTTACCGGCAGCTCCAGCGCGACCTCGAGAGCACCCAGGAGCGGCTCCAGGTCACCATCGAGGAGCTCGAGAACGCGAACGAGGCGCTCCGCACGTCGAACGAGCAGCTCCAGGCGATGAACGAGGAGATGCACTCCTCCAACGAGGAGCTGCAGACCTCGCAGGAGGAGCTGCAGTCGGTGAACGAGGAGCTCAACACGCTGAATGCGGAGCTCAGCAAGAAGGTGGACGAGCTCGAGCTGCTGTACGGCGACCTCCAGAACCTGTTCCAGAGCACGCAGATCGCGACCATCTTCCTCGACCGTCAGTCCCGGATCGCGCGGTTCACGCCGGCGGCGACGGCGGTCTTCCGGCTCGCCGACGGCGACGTGGGGCGGCCGCTCTCCGACTTCGCCGCCCGCTTCGACGCCCAGGACGTGCCCCAGGAGGTGACGCGAGTGCTCGCGACGCTCGCGCCCGTCGAGCGCACCGTCGGCCTGGTGGACGAGAAGCGCTCGTTCCTCATGCGCATGAACCCTTACCGCACCCCGTCGAACGTGATCGCGGGGGTGGTGGTCTCCTTCATCGACGTCACCAAGCTGAAGGAGACGGAGGCGGCCCTGCGCCGGGCGGTGGAGGAGCGGGAGCGCGCGGAGCAGGCCTTGCTGGACGCGGACCGGCGGAAGGACGAGTTCCTCGCCGTCCTGTCGCACGAGCTCCGCAACCCGCTCGCGCCCATCCGGAGCAGCCTGCACGTCCTCGAGCACCCGTCGGCGGACGCCGGCGCCGCGGCCAGGGCGCACGAGATCATCGCCCGCCAGGTGGGGCACCTCGCGCGACTCGTGGACGACCTCCTGGACGTGACGCGCATCTCGAACGGCAAGCTGCAGGTCGAGCGCCACCCGGTCGACCTCCGGGAGCTCGCGCAGCGCACGGCCGAGGATCACCGGGGTCTCTTCACCGCGCGCGACGTCGCGCTCGAGGTCGCCCTCCCGGCCGAGCCGCTGTGGGTCGAGGGCGACGCGACGCGCCTCGCACAGGCGATCGGGAACCTGCTCCAGAACGCGGCCAAGTTCACCTCCAGCGGCGACTCGGTCCGGCTGTCCCTCGATGGGCGTGACGGCCTCGCGGTGCTGCGCGTCCGCGACACGGGTGTCGGCATCGACCCCGCGCTGATCCCGCGCCTGTTCCAGGCGTTCTCGCAGGCCGACACGACCCTCAACCGCCGCCTCGGTGGGCTCGGGCTCGGCCTCGCCCTCGTGAAGGGGCTCGTCGAGACGCACGGCGGCACGATAACGGTGTCGAGCGGCGGCAAGGGCGAGGGCGCCGAGTTCGTCGTGCGGCTCCCGCTCGCGGCGGCACCGGCCCGGGTCGAGGTGGCCCCGGCCGCAGCGCCGCGCCCCCGCCGCATCCTGGTGATCGAGGACAACCTCGACGCGGCCGAGAGCCTGCAGCTCGCGCTCGAGCTGGAAGGGCACGAGGTCGCCGTCGCGCACGACGGTCCCGAGGGGATCGCGCGAGCCCGCGCGCTCGTCCCCGAGGTCGTGCTCTGCGACATCGGGCTCCCGGACATGGACGGCTACGCGGTGGCGAAGGCGCTCCGCCGCGAGCCGGGCCTCCGGGACACCTTCCTCGTCGCGCTCACCGGCTACGCGCTCCCGGAGGACCAGCGGCGCGCCGCCGAGGCCGGGTTCGACGCGCACCTGACCAAGCCCGCGACGGTCGAGGGGGTCGAGGAGGTCATGAACGGTGCGCGGCCGCGGCCACAGCCGGCGGCCGGGGGCCTCGCCACGCCGTGACGCGGCGTGCGGTGCGGCTGCGCGGCACGGAGCAGCGCGCGCGCGTCCCGAGCTGACGATCGCTCCGGCCCCGGCCAGGCGGTTCGGCGGCCGCTGCCGCGGCAAGCCCCCAAGGGAGACCTTAGGTTCCTTCGGGGGTGGTCATGCTGCACGGATTTCTCGTCCAGAACTTCGACGAGCTCGTCGCGCGCGCGAAGGCCAACGCGTCGGGACGGCGATGGCCGTCGGCGTCCACGCCTGGCCTGGAGAGCGGTGTCGTGCCGCTCCTGGCGCAGCTCCGGGAGACGCTGCGAAGGGGGGCGAGCCCGGCACCCCTCGCCGAGGTCGGGATCCACTCCACCGCGGCCCGGCACGCGCGCGCCCTGCTGGAGAGGGGATGGTCCGTCTCGCAGGTCGTCCACGACTACGGCGACGTCCGCCAGGCGATCATGGAGCTCGCCATCGCGAAGGGGGCCGCGATCGGGCTGGAGGAGCTCGGCGCCCTGAGCCGCTGCCTCGACGGCGCGATCGCGGAGGCGGTCGCGGCGTACGCGCGCCTCAAGGAGGAGGCGACCTCTCACCGCGAGGTCGAGCGGCTCGGGCAGGTGGGGCACGATCTCCGAACCCAGCTCCAGACCGCGCTGCTGTCGTTCCGCGCCCTCAAGACGGGGAAGGCGGACATCGCCGGGAGCGCGGGCGACGCCCTCGGTCGCAGCCTCGTCCGCCTTCGCGAGCTCGTCGACACCCGGCTGTCCGAGGTCCGCCTCGCCGCCACCTCCCGCGTGTCTCTCGCGGCGTTCGTCCACGAGGTCGCCGTCGCGGCCCACCCGGACGCGGAGCGCCGGGAGATCCGGCTCACGATCGAGCCCGGCGATCCCGCGCTGGCGGTGGACGTGGACCCGCAGCTCCTCGCGTCTGCGCTGATGAACCTGCTGCAGAACGCGTTCAAGTACACCCGAGCGCACGGACGCGTCACGCTCCGGGCGCGCAGCGAGAGCGGCCGCGCCTTCGTCGAGGTCGAGGACGAGTGCGGAGGGATGGTGGCGAACGAAGGCGACCCCCGCCACGCGCTCGGCGACAGGCGCGGGAGCGATCGAACCGCCACCGGGCAGGGGCTCTCGAGCAGCCGGAGGGCCGTCCAGGCGAACGGCGGCGAGGTCCACACCCACAACCTGCCCGGCAAGGGCTGCATCTTCGGCATCCAGCTCCCCGCCGCGGCTCCGCTCGGTGCCGGGCCGTGAAGAGCTCGGCCAGCCGCATCATCCGCGACCGACGAGCGAGCTCCTCGCGGTGGGATCGTCGAGGAGCGTGAGCAGACGCGCGGCGAGGTCCGGCCCCTCCTGGAGCGGCTGCGAGCGGTACAGCCGGGCGAAGCCGGCGCGCGCCGCTCGGCCGAGCGCATCCGCTCGCTCCGGCGCGATCTGCTCGACCCGCGCCACGTGCTCTGCCGCGAACACGAGCCGGCGAGGATCCACGATCCCGGCCTTCACGAACCCGCGGGTCTTCCGCTCGCACCGGCACGGATTGCGCGGGTCGGCGAGGCCGCATCGATCTTGCAGGAACGCGTATAGCTGCCGGCGCGCCCGGGAGAGCCGCTGCCGGAACGCGTCCCGGCTGGTCCCCATCACATCGGCCCCCTCGGCGTCCGTCGCCCCGAAGATCTCCCCCAGCACGAACGCGAGCCGCTGCTCGCGGTCGAGGCAGAGGAGCCGGCCGACGGTGCAGCCGATCGCGCCTCCTGCACAGAGCCGGTCCTCGGGCCCGACCTCGTTCCACTCCGTGTCGGCGGTGGCGGCGAGCGCTGCGCCGGCACGAGCGTCGCCGCGAACGTCGCGGCGGCGCCGACGCCGAGCCAGACCCCCGCCGCCGCAGGCGAGAGGACGAAGGGGAGCGGCGCGAGGAAGCCGAGGTTCCCGACGATCCGATCGACGAGGATCGTGAGCGGCACGGACAGCGCCCACCCGGCGACGTAGCCCAGTCCCGCGATGCTCAGCCCCTCCGAGAGGAGCATCCGCGCGAGCCGGGCGGGGGTCGCGCCGAGCGTCTTCATGACGGCGAGCTCGCGGGTGCGCTCGACGACGCTCACGCCCATCGCAGCCACGAGGCCGAGGACGCCGACGACGCCCAGGATCGCGGCCATCGCGACGAGGAGCCGGACGAGGACGAGGACGTGGTCCGCCATCGCGGTGCGGAGCTCGGCGAGCGGCAGGACCGACTCCACCGGCATGCCTTCGACGTCGAGCGCCCGCTCGATGTCGCGAACGATCCCGGACCGCTCGGCGACGGATCGTGCCGTGGTGGCCACGCGCAGCAGCCGCACCTGTCCGGCGGCGTCGACGGCGCGCGCGAACGCACCGTCGGCGACGTAGGCGACACCCGCCGCGCCGATCTCCTCGACGACCCCGACGAGCCGCCACGCCGTGGGCCTCCCGTCGAGCGACAGGCGCACCTCGTCACCGATCTGGAGACCGGGCGCCTGCGCGAGCGCAGCGTGGTTCAGCACGACCGCGTTCGTCCCGCGGTCTTCCGAAGCAAGCCAGCGGCCAGCCCGGAGCGGGAACCGGACGAGCGGCGTCTCCGGGGGTGGGCCCATGGCCACGAGCGCCCCGTGACCGCGGTCCGGGTACGTGCGCACCACGTCGATCGCGCCGGGCCGGGTGAACGCCGCGGGAGCGTACCCCCACCCCTCGGCCGTGCGGACGCCGCGGAGCCGCTCGAGACGGTCGACGACCACCCGGGACGCCGGCGCGGACAGGACCACCTCGACGTCGTAGCTGCGGGTCTCGTAGACCTTGGCCACGTTCGCCTCCCACCCGCTCTTCACCTGGTAAGCGGTCATCGCCATCGCGCCGCCGGCGGCGAGGAGGCCGACGGTCAGGGCGAGCCGTCCCGGCCTCCGGAGCGCGTTCCGGAGCGGCAGCGGGAGCGCCGACGACCATGCGCGCGGGATTTCGGACGATGCGCCGTGGTCGTCGATCGCCTCGCGAACGCTCCGCCGGCTGGCGCGACGGATCGGGATCGCCGCCGCCAGGAGCGGCACGGCCACGCCCGCGGCGGCCTGGACCGCGAAGACCCACGCCGGGATGGCTTCGCTCGTGAGCGTCAGGTCGAGCAGCCGCGACACCGCACCTGCGAGCAGGCGCGTGCCGAGCACGCCGAGCGGCGCGGCGGCGAGCACCGCTGCCGCGCCCACGAGGCCGACGAGCGTGGCATAGAGCGCGGCGATCTGCGCGGCCGTCGCGCCGAGCGTCTTCATGACCCCGATCTCGCGGACCTGCCTCGCGAGCAGGGAAGCGAGCGAGGTGGCGACGAGGACGGCGGAGAGGATGAGCGCCATCCCCGCGAACGCGAGCAGCATGGCGAGGACGGTGACCATCTGCCGCTGGTGCGGGTGCTGGCCAGGAGGCGGGACGCGAATCTCGCGGACGGGGTGGCCGCGCTCGGTCAGCCAGCGCGCCACGTCCGCGGCGCGGGCCTCGATCTCCGCCGAGGTCGCCGGCTCGCCCGCAAAGGCGACGCGGAGCTCGCCGAGGACGGGAGGCTCCCCGAGCCGCGCGAGCGTGGCGCGCGTTACGTAGCCGTAGCCGGACCGCTCCTGCCACGCGGGGGCGAGGCCGGCATCGTGGACGATGCCCGCGACGGCGACCTCGGTCGCAGCGCCGCGCGGCGTCTTCACGACGACCGTGCCGCCCACACCCGCTTCGAGCATCGAGATCGCGCTCCGCTCGACGAGCATCGTGCCCTCGGGCGGCGGCCACGCGCCGCGCTCGAGCCGGAAGCGGTTCAGGCGGACGTCACCGAAGTCGTCCACGACGAACAGGAGCATGCGCCGCCAGTCGTCGCCGACACGCGCGCGCGCGACGATCACCTCGCGCGCCTCCGCGTCGGCAATCCCCGGCAGACGTCGGACCGCCTCGACGAGCGCGGCGTCGGCACCGCCCGCCAGATCGAGGGTCGCGGCGGCGGGGCGCGTGCCGAGGTAGTTGACCGCCATCTCGCGCGTGAGGACCGCGTATCCCCCGAGCACCCCACCGACCCCTGCGACGCTCGCCGCGATCGCGGTGATCATCAGCGCGAGGCGGCCCCGCTCCGACCGGACGTCACGGACGAGCTTCGTCCATCGAGGGCTAGCCATGGGAGACCTCCGCTCGCGCCCGCGCGCTCCGGACGTCACCGGCGACGCCGCCGTCCGACAACGTCACCACTCGATCGACGAACCCCACCACGTCGCGCTCGTGCGTGACCATGAGGACGGTCCGACCCTTGCCTGCGGTGGCGGCGAGCAGCTCGAGGACGGAGCCGGCCGTGCGGGAGTCGAGGTTGCCGGTCGGCTCGTCCGCGACCAGGACCGGGGGGTCGTTGGCGAGCGCCCTGGCGATCGCGGCGCGTTGCTGCTGGCCGCCCGAGAGCCCCGAGGGGAGCTTCCCGCCCTGATCGGCGATCCCGACCTGCTCGAGGAGCTCCATCGCCCGCGCGCGGGCGACGCGCGGAGGCCAGGTCGAGCAGAGGTCCATGGGCAGCGTGACGTTCTCGAGCACGGTGAGCGTCGGGAGGAGCTGGAAGAACTGGAACACGACGCCGACGTTGCGGCCGCGCCACGCGGCGAGCCGGCTCTCGTCGAGGCCGCGGAGCGCCGTCCCGGTGACGCGGACCTCGCCCGCGGTCGGCCGGTCGATGCCGGCGACGAGGTTGAGCAGGGTGGACTTGCCGCTCCCGGACTTGCCCACCACCGCGACGAACTCCCCCGGCGCGATCCGGAGATCGACGTCGCGGAGGGCGGTGAACCCGCCGCCCTCCGCGGGGTAGTGCTTCGTGACGCTGCGGAGCTCGATCGTGTGAACCATGTGGACACCTCGCTCGTTACTGGACATGCTGTCCATTATTGGCGGCGGGGCGCTGGACGCAACCGACAGCGCGGCCGCGAATGGCCGGTAACGGACACCGGCGGGCGAACTGTCCGGGAACGGAGACCCGACGTGGGCACGAAGCTCCCCAGCACGGCCGACCGGCGGGTCCAGCGCACGCGCCGGGCGCTCCGCGAGGCGCTCGTCGCGCTCATCCTCGAGCGAGGCTGGGAGGGGTTCAGCGTGCAGGACGTGTGCGACCGGGCCGACGTGGCGCGGTCCACCTTCTACACGCACTTCGCCGACAAGGAGGAGCTCGTCGGCGGCGGCTTCGATGATCTGCGCAGGGCGTTGCGCGCGCAGCTCGCGGCCTCCGGACGCCCGGGGCCGCTCGGGTTCTCGCGCGGCCTGATCGAGCACGCGCACGAGCAGCGGCGGCTTTTCCTCGCGGTCGTCGGCAAGAAGAGCGGGCACCTCGTGCAGCAGAGGTTCCGCGATCTGGTCCTCGACCTGGTGCGGGAGGATCTCGGCGCCGCGCCGGGGCCCGGGCCGCGGCGGGACGCCGTGGCCGCCTTCGTCGCGGGCGCGTTCATCGAGCTCCTGACCTGGTCGCTCGAGGCGAAGAGGACGATCACGCCGGACGAGCTGGACGCGCTCTTCCACGACCTCGCGGACCCGGTGCTCGCGGTGGCAGGGCGGCCGGACGGCACGAGCCGCGCTCCGCGGGGCGATCGTGGCGACGGCTGAGCGATGTCGGCGCGCGGCGGGTCCGCTCGGCGTCCTGCGGTGAACTTGCCCACCGCCGCGAACACGCTTCCGACAGGAGGGCCGCGCACGCTCCGCGAAGCGGCGATGGCGCCGGCGGCGCTCCGGCTCGTCGAGCCCGTTCGTCTCCGCTCGGCGCGGCCGCGGGTCGCGGCCGGCCCTTGCAGGCCCGGGTGTGAACCTGTAGACGGGCCATCGTCGAGGCGCGCCGGCGCCCGACGTGGGACTCCTGGCGATGTGGGGCGAACGGATGCGACACGACTACGTTCACGGCTACTCCCAGCGCGAGCACGAGCGCCTCGTCGATCAGGCGAGCACGCTCACCGAGCTGCTCCACGGCGACACGCGCTACCCGGCCGGCAGCAGCGTCCTCGAGGCGGGGTGCGGCGTCGGCGCCCAGACCGTGACCCTCGCCCGCAACAGCCCGGGGGCGCGCTTCACCTGCCTCGACGTCTCGTCCCGGTCGCTCGAGGCGGCGCGGGCTCGAGCGCGCGCCGCGTCCCTCGAGAACGTCACGTTCCAGCAGGGCGACATCTTCGAGCTGCCCTGCCCCGAGGCCAGCTTCGATCACGTCTTCGTCTGCTTCGTCCTCGAGCACCTGCGCCGGCCGGACGAGGCGCTCGCGATCCTGCGTTCCCGCCTCAAGCCGGGTGGCACGCTCACGGTCATCGAGGGCGACCACGGCTCGACCTTCTTCCACCCCGAGGACGTGGACGCGCGAGCGGCGATCGACTGCCTCGTCACGCTCCAGGCGCGCGCCGGCGGCGACGCGCTCATCGGCCGCCGGCTCTTCCCGCTGCTCGCGCAGGCGGGGCTGCGGGACGTGAGGGTGTCGCCGCGGATGGTCTACGTGGACTCGAGTCGCCCCGAGTGGGTGGAGGGCTTCACGCGGAACACCTTCACGGCGATGGTCGAGGGGGTGCGCGAGGAGGCGCTGGCGGCGGGCCTCGTCGATCCGCAGCGGTGGGCGCGCGGCGTCGCCGGCCTCCGCCGCACGGCGGCGCGGGACGGCGTGTTCTGCTACACGTTCTTCAAGGCCGTCGGCGTGAGGTGACGCGGTTGTAAGGTGAGCCATGCCCGAGCCCTCCGTCGTCCTCCTCGCCCCCGCGCGCCTCCGTGACGTCGCGCGGCGGCTCCTGGCCGCGGCCGGCGCCGCCGAGGCGGACGCCGCGATCGTCGCCGACCACCTCGTCGACGCGAACCTCGCCGGCCACGACAGCCACGGCGTGGGGATGCTCCCCCAGTACGTGCGCGCGATCCGGGGCGGCGTCCTCGACCCGCGGGCGCACGCCGCCGTCGAGGACCGCGGCGGAGCGGTGCTGGCGGTCGACGGGCGCCGGGGCTTCGGCCAGATCGTCGCGCGCGAGGCCACGGCGGCCGGGATCGAGCGCGCCCGCGCGACCGGGATCGCGCTCGTGGCGCTCCGGAACGCCTCGCACGTGGGGCGCGTCGGCGCCTACGGCCTGCAGGCGGCGGCCGAGGGGTTCGCCTCCGTCCACTTCGTGAACGTGGTCGGGCACGGGCCGCTCGTCGCCCCCTTCCGCGGCTCCGACGCGCGGCTCTCGACGAACCCCGTCTGCGTCACCGTCCCCGCCGCGGGCGGGAAGCCGCCCGTGGTGCTCGACTTCGCGACGAGCACCGTCGCGCTCGGCAAGGTGCGCGTGGCGCTGAACCGCGGCCTGCCCTTGCCGGAGGGCGTCCTCATCGACGCCGCGGGGCGCCCCACCACCGACCCGCGCGTCATGTACGAGGAGCCGCGCGGCGCCATCCTGCCCCTCGGCCTCCACAAGGGCTACGGCCTCGCGCTCGCGTGCGAGCTGCTCGCCGGCGCCCTCGGCGGCGGCGGCACGCTCCCCACCGTCGCGCACGAGCCCGACCGCATCTCGAACAACATGCTGTCCTTCGTCTTCGACCCCCGGCGGCTGCCGGGCTTCGATCGGCTCGACGAGGAGGTCGCCGCCGCGATCGACCACGTGAAGGCGTCCCCGCCGGCCGACCCGTCGCTGCCGGTGCTGGTCGCGGGGGAGCCCGAGCTCCGCGCCCGCGCCGAGCGCGAGTCGGGCGGCATCCCCGTCGAGCGCGCCACGTGGGATCAGCTCGTCGAGGCGGCGGCGTCGGTGGGGCTCGCGCTGGGCGGCGGGTGAGGCCGGGCGCTACTCCGCGAGCACGCGCTCCAGCGCCTCGGGCGCAGGGGGCTTCGGCAGGTGCGCGTCGAAGCCCGCGTCGAGCGCGCGCTGCCGGTCCTCGGGCTGCGCGTAGCCGGTGAGCGCCACGAGCCGCGTCCCGTCGAGCGCCGCGTCCCGGCGGACGGCGCGCGCCACCTCGTACCCGTCCACGTCGGGGAGGCCGATGTCGCAGAGGATGACGTCCGGCCGCTGCTCGCGGGCGAGCGCCAGCCCGCCGCGGCCGTCCGCCGCGACCCGGACGCGGTGGCCGAGGAGCGTGAGGACGTCCGCGAGCGTCTCGGCGGCGTCCCGGTTGTCCTCGATGACGAGGACGTCGCGCGCCGCCGCGCCCTGCGCGACGCCCGGCCCCGGCTCCGTCCCGGCCTCGGAGGCGGCCACCGGCAGCGAGACGACGAACTCGGCGCCGTGGCCGGTCCCGTCGCTCCGCGCGGACACCGTCCCCCCGTGCAGCTCCACGATCCCCTTCACGAGCGCGAGCCCGAGCCCGAGGCCGCCCTTCGTCCGCGCGATCCCCTGGTCGGCCTGCGCGAAGGGCTCGAACATCCGCTCGAGCTGGGCGGCGTCGATCCCGAGCCCGTCGTCCCGGACCCGGAGCTGCGCCCGCCCTTGCCGCGCCGCGGCGCTCACGGAGACCCGGCCGCCCCGCGGCGTGAACTTGACCGCGTTGTGGAGAAGGTTCGCGAGCACCTGGGCGACCCGGGTCGGATCGGCGATCACCCAGACCGGCTTGCCGGGGTACTCCACCCGCAGGTCGACGCCGCTCTCGTCGAAGAGGGACTGGTGGTCGTCGGCCGTCTTGCGCACGACCTCGCGGAGGTCGAGGCGCTCCCGCCGGAGGGTGACCTTCCCGCGCGAGATGCGCGTGACGTCCAGGAGGTCGTCCACGAGGCGCGTGACGTGCTCCGTCTGGCGCCGGAGCACCTCCACGGCCCTCGCGGCCTGCGCGCTGCCGGGCGCCGTCCGCTCCAGCAGGTAGATGCTGTTGCGGATCGGCGCCAGGGGGTTCCGGAGCTCGTGGGACAGGACGGCGAGGAACTCGTCCTTCCGGCGGGCCTCGTCGCGCAGCGCGGCCTGGTCCCGTGCGCGCTCCACCGCCACCCAGGTGCGCTCGGCGACCTCCTCGACGAGGGCGACCTCCTCCTCCGGCCAGGCGCGGGGAGCCTTCGCCGCCACGGTGAGGCAGGCGACGAGGCGCCCGCCCTTGCGCAGCGGGACGGTGACGTGGGCGCGGACGGACAGCGCCGCATAGCCGGCGCGCTCGGCCGGGGCGAGGGAGCTCGCGTCCACGTCGGCGACCACGAACGTGCGGCCCGCGCCCAGGTCCGCGGCGATCGCCGGCCCGTAGTCGCCGATCCGGTGCCGGCCCGCGACGGAGCCGAGGTCCAGGTGGTAGTCGTCCGTCGCGACGACCTCCTCGCCCTCGACCTCTCCGTACACGGCCCGCGAGACGCCGAGGAACGTCGCGATCAGGCGCGAGGCGGTCGCCCGGATGTCCTCGGGGTCGGCGAGCGGCCTCAGGGCGTCCGAGAGGCGCACCCGGAACGCGTCGCGCGCGGCGGCGGCGCGGTCTCGCTCCTCCGCCCGCTTGCGCGAGGTGACGTCGAGGGCCATCCCCGCCATCCGGACGGGCCGGCCCCGGGCGTCGTAGGACCCGAGCCCCTTCAAGGCGATCCACCGCACGCTGCCGTCCGCCGTCGGGACGCGCATCTCGACGTCGTAGGGCTGCCGGCTCGAGAGGGCGGTCCGGATCGCCGCCTCGATGGCGGCGCGATCGTCCTCGTGGACGGCGCGGAGGAACACCTCGTGGGACATGCGGGTCTCGGGCGGGAGGCCGAAGAGCGCCTTGCAGCGATCCGACCAGACCAGCTCGCCCGTCGCGAGGTCCCAGTCCCACGCCCCCATCTGCGCGGCCTCCTTCGCGAGCCGGAGCTTCTCCTCGCTGTCGCGCAGCGCGTCCGCGGCCTGCTTCGACGCCGTGATGTCCGTCACGTAGCCGTGCCACAGCACGCTCCCGTCCGGCTCCGCGAGGGGGATCGACCAGCCCTCGATCCAGCGCAGCCCCTTGGTGGGGTGGAGGTACCTGTACTCGGCGTGCCACTTCGACATGTCTCGCTTCGAGGCCGCGATGCTCGCCTGGACCGCGGCCACGTCGTCCGGGTGGAAGTTCGCGAAGCACGGCCCCATGTCGCGCGCGAGCACCTCCCGCGGGATCCCGTAGAGCTCGTCCAGGGCCTCCGCGCCGAACGGCATGCAGGCGGTCCCGTCGGGCCGGAGCTGGAACGAGCAGATCGCGCCGGGCACGCTCGCCGCGATCTTCGCGAGCTGCTCCTTGACCTCGAGCTGCGCCTTCAGCAGGTCGTCCGCCCGCCTGCGATCGGTGACGTCCGTCCAGAGCACCGAGAGGCCCGGCTCGGTCGGCGAGATGCGGAGCCGGTACCAGCGGTCGGAGAGCGTCCCCTGGATCTCGACGGACAGGGGCACGCGCTCGGCCATCACGCGGCGGTACGCGGCCTCCACGGGGGTCCCGCGCAGCGAGGGGAAGCGATCCCAGATCACCTGGCCGACGAGCTCCGCGAGCTCGACGCCGGCGTCGCGCCCCGCGGTGCGGTTGGCGAAGACGACGCGCCACTCGCGGTCGAGGACGAAGAACCCTTCCTGGAGGGCCTCCAGCGTGTCCGCGAACGCGCGCGCCACCAGCGGCGCGAGCGGGACGCTCGGGCTCGGGGTCGGCGCCCGCGATCCCGCGGCGTCGCTCCCCGCGGCCCGCTCCGCGCCGCCGACCTCGCGCGCCGTGACGAGGAGGCCGGTGCCGTCGCCCATCGGCACGGGCTCGATGGAGCCCTCCCACCAGGTCTCCCGGCCGTGGAGGAGCAGCGCGTGCCGCGGGACCTCGACGCGGTGCCCCGCGCGAGCGCGCGCGTGCATCGCGAGCGCCATGTCGCGGGTGTCGGGGAAGAGGGCGATGACGTCGGCGCCGAGCACGTCGTCGAGCTCGAAGCCCGTCGAGCGCAGCCACTCGCGGTTCACCCGCACGATGCTGCCGTCCGGCGCGACCAGGCACCGGCCGACGCCCTCCTCGAACAGGATGTCGAGGAGGCGGCTCGTGCTGCTGGAGTCGATCCCGGCCATCTCGGCCCTCCACGAGTAGGCCTGGATCGTATCGCGCGGTCGCGGTGACGCTCCGTCCAACGACGGGTATCACCCCGGCTACCCGCAAGGGATCCGGTCCGACGCCGCCGTCCGGGCCCTCACCTCGGGGAGGCAGGTGCTCGGGAACTTCGGGATCCGGGGATCCAGGTGTTCCCAGGGCCGGGCGCTCGACGTCCGGCCGTCGGCCGGCGCCGCGGACACAGGGTGCGAGCGCGTCGTCAGGCGCTCGGCGCCGGCAGATCGTGGCCCCGGGCGACGAAGGCGAGGCCGGTGACGAGCGCCGCGACGAAGCCGGCGTGGAGCGCGAAGTCGAACGGCGTCCTGGGACCCACGCCGACGACGATCGTGAAGATCCCGACGCACGTCCCGAGCAGCGC
The DNA here is from genome assembly GCA_963737085.1 of uncultured delta proteobacterium. Classification (GTDB taxonomy): domain Bacteria; phylum Myxococcota; class Myxococcia; order Myxococcales; family Anaeromyxobacteraceae; genus Anaeromyxobacter. Next base: position 702,000 of record CAVTRR010000004.1, on the reverse strand, counting down.
GAACCCCTGCGCGGCGAGCCCGGCCCGGCGGCTCGAGCGCGGGAACAGCAGGCTCGCCGCCCAGCCCGCGAAGAGCACCGCGGCAATCACACCCTCCGCCGTCGCCGCCGCGAGGTGCTCGTGCCCCCGCACGAGCGCTCCGGAGTGGACGAGCGCGGCGGAGGCGAACGCCGCCGCCTCCAGCCCCAGGATCCATCGAACCCGGTGCGCCATGGCTTGCCTCCGTGCGCCGGGGAGCCGCTGCGCACCCGGCCGCGACTGAACCTAACGAGCAGGTCCGCGGCCCTTCACCCCGCACGCGCGGGGGCGCCGGCCCGCGCGGCGGCGGCGTGCGTCCCGGCGCTCGCCCGCGCGCCCGGCCGCGCCCCCCACGCCCCGCGGCTCGCGAGCCCGGTTCCGCTCGTGGTGAGCCTGTCGAACCACGAGCGGATCGCCGTCCGTCGTCTCGCGCCCTGCGCCGCATTAGACGAGGGGCGTGGCCTTCCCCGCGCGCGCCGTGCCCCGGAACGTCCCCGGCGACCTCTTCGTGGACGACCGGTGCATCGGCTGCGACACCTGCCGGCAGCTCGCGCCGGGCACCTTCGGCGGCGACGAGGACGCGATCGCCTTCGTGGCGCGGCAGCCCGCCGACGCGGCCGCGCGCCGCCGCGCCCTCCTCGCGCTCGTGTCCTGCCCGGTGGCGGCCATCGGCTCGCGCTCCAAGGCCGGGGTCGCCGAGGCGGCCGCGGCGCTCCCCGAGGAGGTCGCGCCGGGCGTGCTCCGCTGCGGCTGGACCGCCGAGTCGTCGTACGGGGCGGCGTCGTGGCTCCTCCTCCGGCCCGAGGGCAACGTGCTCGTCGACTCGCCCCGCTTCGCGCGCCCGCTCCTCGAGCGCTTGCGGAGCCTCGGCGGCGTGCGGCTCATGTTCCTCACCCACCGCGACGACGTGGCGGACCACCGGCGCTGGCGCGAGGCGCTCGGCTGCGAGCGGATCCTGCACGCGGCCGACGTGACGCGCGGCACGCGCGAGGTGGAGCGGACGCTCGACGGCGACGCGCCGGCGCGGCTCGCGGACGACCTCGTGGCGATCCCGGTCCCCGGCCACACGGCGGGCTCGACCGCGCTCCTCGCCCGCGAGGAGCACCTCTTCACGGGCGATCACCTCTGGGGCGACGCGGACGGCGCGCTCGGCGCCTCGCCCTCCGTCTGCTGGTGGGACTGGGACGAGCAGGCGCGGTCGATGGCGCGGCTCGCGGGCTTCCGCTTCCGGCGCGTGTGGCCGGGGCACGGCCGGCCGTGGAGCGCGCCGAGCGTGGAGGACGCACGGGGCGCCGTCCGGGCCCTGGCCGAGCGCATGGCCCGGCCCGCTCGCCAGGCGACGCCGTAGGCGCACGGGCGCGCCGCGCGCGCCGCCACCGCTCGCCTCAGCTCGCCAGGGCCGCGTGAGCGGCCGCTCGCGGCGGGGCGAGCCCGAGGGGCGCGGAGCCGCTCCGCCCGAGGGCGCGCAGGAAGCGGTAATGCGCCCGGAGCGCGGCGCGGAGCGTGGGCTGCGCGTGGTAGGGGATCCCGTGCGCGCGGCACGTCGCCTCGACGACGCCCGCGAGCGCCGGATAGTGCACGTGGCACACGTCCGGGAGCAGGTGGTGCTCGACCTGGAAGTTGAGCCCGCCGACGTACCACCCGAGGAGCCGGTTCGACGGGGCGAAGTCCACGGTGGTGCGCACCTGGTGCTCCGCCCAGCCGGTCGCCATCCGCTCGCCCGGCGGCGGCACGTGGAGCTCGGCCTCGGGCACCGCGTGCGCGAGCTGGAACACCGTCGAGAGCACCACGCCGAGCGCGAGCGATCCGAGCAGGAAGAGCGCCGCGGGCCACGCGCTCGCGTAGACGAGGGCGGGGACGGCCAGCGTCCAGCCGACGAACACGACCTTGCCCGCGAGGAACGCCGCGAGCTCGCCGCCGCGCGGCCGCGGGAACGGGAGCCGCCCGATCCGCCCCCGCACCACGTCGAGCACGTCGTCCACGAACCACCACTTGAGCGCGAGCACGCCGTAGAGCGGCCAGGCGTAGAGGTGCTGCCAGCGGTGGAGCGCGCGGCGGCGCTGCGACGGCGCGAGCCGCAGGAACGGCGCCGCGTCGATGTCCGCGTCCAGCCCGTCGATGTTCGCGTAGGTGTGGTGGCGGACGTTGTGCTTGAAGCGCCACACGTACGAGCTCGCCCCGACGAGGTCGAGGGTGAAGCCCCACGCGCGGTTCGCCCGGGAAGAGCGCGACGTGGCGCCGTGGTTCGCGTCGTGCATCACCGAGAAGCCGATCCCGGCCGTCGCCAGCGCGACCGACAGGGTCAGCGCCGCCGCCAGCCACGGGGACGCGCCGCCGAGGAGCAGGAGCAGCGCGTACGATCCCGCGAACCAGCCCAGGATGGCGGCCGTCTTCGCGTACATCGCCGCCCCGCCGGTCCGCGCGCGGCCGGTCGCCTCGAGGTGCGCGGCGGCGCGGCGCTTGAGGTCCGGGTGGAAGCCGTCGTCGCGGAGGAACCGGACGCGGGGGGCGGTGGCGGGCATGCACGGATGTACCCCCCGCGCATCACGAGCGTGTCACCGCGCGCCCCTGAAAGCGCGAGAGCCCGGCCTCGAGGAGGCCGGGCTCTCATCTGCCTGGAGTGTCGCGACGGACCGCGATCAGGCGACCGGGCGGACGTTAGCCGCCTGCAGCCCCTTCGGGCCCTTCGTCACGTCGAACTCCACCTGCTGCCCCTCGGCGAGGGTGCGGAAGCCTTCGGCGTTGATGGCGGTGTGGTGGCAGAAAACGTCCTCGCCCCCGTCCGCCTGCGTGATGAAGCCGAAGCCCTTCGCGTCGTTGAACCACTTCACGGTGCCGTTTGCCATTTGCTGTCGGTGCTCTTTTCTCTCTGTGAACGTCCGGCAGTGTGCCGGGCGCAGCTGCGTTCCCTCCCGGAGTGGGAGAGGAGCGACCGTGTACGCGAAGCGCGCGGAGAAGTCGAGCGCGCGCCCCAACATTCGCGCCGGGCGCGCACGCCCGCGCGGCGCTATACGAGCCGCGCCGGCGAACGGCCCCCCGGCGCCCGGGCGCGCGGGCGAGGCGCACGCCCCGCGGAGACGGAATGTCGGATACGCACACGGAGCTGAGGGTTCGCACCCACGTCGTCGCCGTCGAGCGCCTGGAGCGCCTCCGCTGGCGCGTGAGCGTCGACGGCCAGCGGCTCTCGACCTTCTGCACGGAGGCGCGGGCGCGCGACGCGGGCAGGCTCGAGGCGCGCCGGCTCGACTTCGTCGCCTCCGAGGCGCTCGCCCACCGGGGCCCGCCGCACCGCTGACCGGGCGTCGCGCCGCGGCCGAAGCGGGCGAGCGCTCGTCCCCCCGGTCCCGGAAGCGGGCGAGTGACCGCTCACTTCGCAAGGCTCCTCGGTACCCGTGCGCCCTCACGGTGCGCAGGTTATCACTCGTCACGAAGCACTTCGGCGAAGCCAGCGCATCGGAGCACTCCCGCTCCCTCACCGGCCAGCCCGAGGGAACGACATGAACGCTCTGACACCCAACATCCCGATCCACTTCTACGACACGACCCAGCACCAGATCCTGTGCGGCCTGCGCGGCTTCGATCACCGCTCGACGAAGCACTCGCGGAACGTGACGTGCCACGCGTGCGTGGGGCTGCTCCGCGAGCGGCCCGCCCTCGCGGCGCTGCACGCCGCCGACCCGGTCCTCGCGGCGCCGTAGCGGCCGCCCCTCCGACGAGCGGCCACGCCCCCCGCGCGCGGCGCTCGTCGGCCGCCCGGCGGCGCTCCGGCGCGCGCCCGCTCGAGCCGGGCCGCCGCCCGGCGAGCGATCCCGCGCGGCGCTCGCGCGTATCCTCCCGCGCCTCGCCGGGCGCGCGCTCCGCGACTAGCGGATCCCCCGGCCCAGGCTCTCGGCCTTCTCCACGGCGGCGCGGAGCACCGGGGAGGGCTCGCGCGTCCGATCGCCGTCGCGCACGAGCCGGTGCGCCTGGCTCACGGCGCGCGCGAACTCGAGGTTGCCGAGGATGCGGCCGCCGTCGCCCGTGAGCAGCTCGTTCAGCTTGCGGACCCGCGCCTTGAGCTCGCCGAAGTTGTCGTTCATCGCTCTTCTATATCCCGGCGCGCCCTGCCGCGCCCGGGGGGCTCCCCCGGACTGGCTTTTTCGGGACGGGCCTATCTTTGCATGTGCCGGGGGCGTACAAAGGGCGATGTTCGATACGCGAAAGCAGCTGCATCTCCCGTCCTGGCTCGCGGAGGCACCGTGAGCGACCTCGCGACCGGGATGCTCGTCCAGCACACCTCCCTCGGCATCGGCAAGGTGGTGGCCGTAGAGCCCACCGCGGTGCACGTCTTCTTCCCGGACAGCGAGAAGACCTACGCGGCGAAGCTCCACCTCCCCACCGCCAAGACGCTGCTGCGGAGCGAGGGCGTCGAGCCGAACGCGTGGCTGACGGGGCTCTCCGACTTCTCGCTCGACCCCGTGACGCGGCGTTACTCGCTCGCGTCGAACTTCGTGACCCACGCCCAGGCGATCGCGGACTTCCAGGCGACGTTCCCCGGGGGCTTCCTCGATCCGGCCTACGTCGGGACCGGCGCCGGCAAGCGCGAGCGCGCCTCGCGCTGGCGCGCGGCGGGCGCGGAGTGGGCCGAGGCGCTCGGCGACGGGCAGGCGGAGAAGCTCCTCGAGGCCGGCGACGTCCGCGAGCTGGTGAAGCGCGCGGTCCGCATCGAGAAGCACGTCGTGCTCGTGCCGGGCACGTTCGAGCCCCGCGCGCTCGCGCAGGCGTTCTCGGACGAGGAGGCCACCACGGGCTTCTTCCAGGCGCTGCTCGCGCTCATGGCGGTGCCCTCCCCGGCGCGCTCCAGCTTCGACAAGCTCTTCGCCGCGACGGCGGCGCTCGGCGTCGAGCCGGCGCTGGCCTGGCCCATCGCGACCCTGTTCCCGTTCGTCGCGGCGCCGAAGCGCCAGGTGTTCCTCTGGCCGAAGTTCGCGTGCAGCGCGGCGGAGCGGCTCGGGTGCGACCTGCGCTACGATCCCGCCCCGAACTGGGCGACCTACTCCGCGCTGCGCACGTTCGCGACGAAGCTCCTCGGCGAGCTGCAGGCGAGCGGCGCGCGCGACTTCGTGGACGTCGAGGCGTTCCTGTACGCCACGGCGACCAACCGGGACCACGGCGCCGACGCGAGCCGCCGGAAGGTCGCCCGCAAGGCGCCCGCGGCGAAGTCGGTTCGCAAGGTGGCGGCGAAGGGCTAGCGCCGGCGTGGCGGCGAGCGGGTGGAAGCGCGCGCGGCGCGCCGCGCGCGCGGCGGTCATCGTCGCGTTCGTCCGGGTCCTCATGAGGATGCCGCTCGGCCTCGGGCTCGCGCTCGGCGGCGCGCTCGGGCGGCTCTCGTGGATCCTCTCCGCGAGGATGCGCCGCGACATGCGCGCGAGCCTCGCCGTGGCGTTCCCCGAGAAGAGCGCGGCCGAGCGCGACGCGATCGCGCGCGCGAGCCTCCTGCACCTCGGGTGGCTCGGCGGCGAGCTCATCACCATGCGGAGGTGGGCGTCGCGGCTCGACGAGTACGTCGAGGCGTCGCCCGAGGCGGTCGCCACCGTCGAGCGGGCGCTCGCCCGCCGCAAGGGGATCGTCCTCGTGCTCGGGCACATCGGCAACTGGGAGCTCACCTGCCGGCTCGCCCGGTACGTCCAGCCGGCCGCCGTCATCGCCAAGCGGAGCTGGCACCCGAGCCTCGACGCGCTGGCGGAGCGCGCGCGCGCCGCGAACCACGTCGCCACGATGTGGCGCGACGACCCCGCCACCGGGCGCGCCATGCTGAGGCTGTTCCGCCAGGGGGGCACCCTCGGGATCCTCATCGACCAGGACATCCGCGGGGTGCAGAGCGTGTTCGTCCCGTTCCTCGGACGGCTCGCCGCGACCCCCCGCGCCGCCGCGGACCTGGCGCTGCGCTTCGGGGCCACGGTCCTCGTCGTGACCTGCCACCGTCGCGGCCCGCGGGCGGGGGACGGCCACCGCGCCGAGGTGGTCGAGGTCGCCTACGACCCCGCCCCGATCGACCGCGAGGCCGAGGTGGTCCGGCTCACCACCGCGTGCGCGGCGGTGCAGGAGCGCGCGATCCGCCGTCACCCCGCGGAGTGGGTCTGGATGCACCAGCGGTGGAAGACGGCGCCACCCGCCGCCTAGGCTCCTCCGGTCCGGCGGCGCTCGCCGGGCGAATTCGGGGCGGAAGCGCTTTACTCCCCCGCCGCGAGCGTGTACACACGCCGCTCCCCATCTCAAATCCGGGGTGGGCGGGGCGGCACCCTACTCGCCGCCCGACAAACGAAGAAAAGAGTCCCAGTAATGGCTACCGGTACCGTGAAGTGGTTCAACGACGCGAAGGGCTTCGGCTTCATCACCCAGGACGGCGGGGGCGACGACGTGTTCTGCCACCACACCGCCATCCAGGCGAACGGGTTCCGCACCCTCGCCGAGGGCCAGAAGGTGGAGTTCGAGGTCACGAAGGGCCCGAAGGGCCTCCAGGCGGCGAACGTCCGCGCCGTCTAGCTCCGCTTCACCGCAGCACTCGGAGCCCGGCCGCCTGGCCGGGCTTCTTCTTTTTCCGGGGGCCCGGCTCAGCGCCGCCCGCCGCGGAGCGCCCCGTCGACGCCATAGGGCCCCGCCCCCCGCGCCGCGATGTAGAGGAACGCGAAGCAGTACAGGACCGCCAGCTCCCCCTGGTTGACGACGGGCCAGGTCCCCTTCGGCTGGTGCACCATGAAGTAGGCGACCGCCATCTCGCCGCTCGCGATGAAGGCCGCCCAGCTCGTGAGCAGGCCGATCGCGACGAGCACCCCTCCCACGAGCTCGATGAGGGCCGCCGCCAGCATGAGCGGGCTCGACGTCATCACCTGGCCGCCGAACGCCCCGAACAGCTTCTGCGCCCCGTGGAAGGCGAAGAGCGCGCCCGTCACGAACCGGAAGAGCGCGTAGAGGCGCTCGCCGTGGCGCCCGAGCCAGCGTTCCATTCTCGACCTCCGAGCGTGTGATGCCTCACGCGCACGGAGGGTAACGGCCGCCGCGGCGCGCGCCACCGCGGCGATGGGGCGCGGCGCGCGGCGCGGTCCGGCGCCCCTTTCGAGGCGCTCGCGCCGCCGCCGGCCCTCACCCGCCTCGGCCCGGGCGGCGGACCCTCAGCTCCTGCGCCCGCCGGGCAGCGCCCCGTACTGGAGCAGGCGCGCCCGGACGACGTTCCGGCTCACGCCGAGGAGCCGCGCGGTCTGGAGCTGGTTCCCGTGGCAGTAGCGGTACGCGCCGGTCACGAGCGTCTCCTCGACCCGGGCGTGCAGGTCCGGCAGGTTGCGCTCGAAGAGCCCGAGGAGCGCCTGCTGCAGCGCCGCGGTCTCGCCGCCTGCCCTCGGCGCGAGCGGCAGGAAGGCCGCGAGGCCGAGATCCTTCGCCTCGACCCGATCCCCCGCGCAGACGAGGAGCGCGTGGTGCACCACGTTCTCGAGCTCGCGCACGTTGCCCGGCCACGGGTGCGCGAGCAGGGCCTCCACCCCCTCGTCGGCGAGCGCCACCGCGCCCAGCTCGAGGCGGCGCGCGTACTCCGCCACGAAGTGCCGCGCCAGCGCCACGAGGTCCCGGGGGCGCTCGCGGAGCGGGGGAAGCCGGAGCGTCGCGACGCCGATGCGGTAGTACAGGTCCTCGCGGAAGCGCCCCGCGGCCACCGCCTCGCGCAGGTCCACGTTCGTCGCGGCGACGAGGCGCACGTCGATCGCGACCGGGTGCCGCGACCCGACCCTCACCACCTCCCGCTCCTGCAGCACGCGGAGGAGCTTCACCTGCACCGCGGGGGAGAGATCGCCGATCTCGTCGAGGAACAGCGTCCCGCCGTTGGCCGCCTCGAACCACCCGTCCTGGGCGGCGGTCGCGCCGGTGAACGCCCCGCGATCGTGGCCGAACAGCTCGCTGTCGACGAGCGTCTCGGTGAGCGCGCCGCAGTTCACCGCCACGAACGGACGGGCCGCGCGGCGCGAGAGGGCGTGCACGTGGCGCGCGACGATCTCCTTCCCCGTGCCGGTCTCGCCGATGACGAGCACCGTCGCGTCGCTCGGCGCGAGCTGCTGCACGCGCCGGAGCACCTCGCGCGAGGCGGGGTCCTCGAAGACCAGGGCCTTCGCCTTCGCGCCGGAACGCCCGCCGCCGCCCGGGAGGGTGAGGATGGACATGGGAAGCGCGCCTCCGCCGCGCGTCCGTTATAACGGATGACCATCCGTACCACGGACGCTGGGTCGATGCAATGCGGCGGCGCGCGCTCCGGGCCGGGTCGCGCGGGGCAGTGCGTCGAGGCCGGCCGCTCGCCCCGCGACGAGCCCGGGGCGAGCGGTCCCTCCGTCAGGGCGCCGGCGCGGCGCCTCGCGGCCGGCACGGCCGCCAGGTGATGGGGCGGGCGGAGGTCGCGCGGGTTCGTCAGGGCGCGCGCCCGCTTCAGGCGCCGCCCCATCGTCTCCGCGAGCGAGCTGACGCCGCCGCGGAACTGTGGGGCCGCCACGCCCCGGCGCGTGAGGATCTCCGCGGCGCGCCCGTAGAGCGCGCGCATGCGCTCGGCCGACGGCACCTGCGCCTCTCCGAGGCGCACGAGCTTGCGCCCCTGCCCGAAGGGCAGGAACGGGGTCACGAGCGTCGGGACGCCGAGCGCCGCGAAGCGGTCGACGCCGTCGAGGAGCCGCTCGTCGGACTGGATCCCGGCGACGAGCTGCGTCGCCACCTCGCCGGGGAAGATCTCCTTCGCGACGGCGAAGGCGCGCTCGTAGTCGGCGAGCGGGCGGTACCCCTTGGCGTTCGGCATGAGCCGCCGCCGCTCGTCCTCGTCGTACACGTCCACGTCCATCTGGACGTCGGTGAACCCCGCCTTGCGCAGCTCGCGGAGCCAGACCTCGTCCACGGGCGGCTCGATCACCGCGCGGATGTAGAACGTCTCGGGGAGCCGTCCCAGCCGTCGCCTGATCGCGTCGAGCACCTCGACGTACGCGCGCGCGCCCTTGTCGCGGCCAGGGAGCGTCCCGGCGTCGATGGTGAGCGAGCAGCTCCGCTCGTCGGCGCCGAGCTCGGCGAGCGCGGCCTCGACCGCCTCCGCCATCGCGTCGAGCCAGCGCGGGTCTTGGATGAGGACCTTCGCCTCCTCGTAGCGCCCCGGGATGCAGCAGAAGCGGCACGCCTTGCCCTGCTGGTTGTAGAGGCAGCCCCACGACGGCCAGACGACGAGGCCGTTGTAGCAGGCGAGGTTCACGAACGGGAACCGGCCGTTCGTGACCTTCTGGACGTCGCCGATCTCCTCGTCGTCCTCCTGGCAGGCCGCGTCCTGGCCGCACGGGGTGATGGCGCCCGACATGCCCTCGTCGATGAAGATGGTGTCGCCGTCCTCGCGCCCGTCCGGGTTCCACTGGCGGCCGAAGAACCCGGGCCGGCGGTAGAACGTCACCTCGGAGAAGTGCTTCCCGTCCTCGAACACGTGGTAGCCGCCGTCCACGTGGCGCAGCTCGAACGGCGAGCGCTCCCCGTAGCCCGAGAACGAGAACGGGCCGGTGACGTCGTCGCCGAGCCAGGTGAGCGCGATGGGGTAGTAGCCCTCCTCGTGCAGCTGCGCCTTCAGGGCCGGCGAGATCTTGATGCCGTGCCCCTGGATCCTGATCTTCCTCTCCACGACGTCCAGGCTCATGCCCTCTTCTCCTCGCGGCCGGTGGTGACGACGGACGGCGCGGGTCCGGCGCCGGCGGCCGAGGCCGTCGCCCTCTCAACCCCGCGTCCGCCATGGAGCCTCTGCAGGAGCCACGCGGCGTTCGCGCCGAGCGTGGCCAGGTTCTCGAGCGCCGCCGCGTCCCGGAGCACGTCCCCGGGCTCCCGGCCGTAGCCGAGCGCCCAGGCGGCGCTCCCCGGGATGACGAACTGGCGCACGAAGAAGAAGTGGTTCAGCTGGTCGAGGGCCGTGAGCGCCCCGGCGCGCGCCGCGGCGACCACGGCGACGCCCACCTTGCGGGCGAGGAAGTCGCCGTTCCAGCGGCTCACGTACCCGACCCGCTCGAGCAGGGCCTTCGTCGCCGAGGTGATCCCGGCGCAGTAGACGGGCGACCCGACGATCACCGCGTCGGCGGCGCTCATCCGCTCGATGATCTCGTTCACCGGGTCGTCCACGATGCTGCAGCGCCGATCCTCCATGGCCCGGCACGCGCCGCAGGCCGTGCAGCCGGAGATCACCTTCCCGGCGAGGCTTACCGTCTCGGTGCGGACGCCGGCGGCGCGCAGGGGCCCGAGGACGGCCTCGATGAGGGCGGCGGTGTTCCCGTTCGGGCGCGGGCTGCCGTTGATGGCGATTGCGGTGAGGGACATGGGGGCTCTCGAGGTGGCGGGCTCAGGCCCGCCGGAAGAGGAGGAGCGACAGGCCGACGGCGCCTGCGCCGAAGAGGAGGAGCACGGCGAGGTCGGTCGAGGCCGCGAAGCTCGCGGGCTGACCGAGGGCGATCCGCATGAGGTCGACGCCGTACGTGACCGGGTTCAGGTGGACGAGCGCGGACATCCACGGAGGCAGGCCGTCGATGGGGAACGGCCCGCCGGACAGGAAGTAGAGCGGGAGCACCACGAAGTTCGAGACGACGCCGAAGCCCTCGAAGGTCCGCATCCGCGAGGCGAGGGCCACGCCGAGCGCGGTCACCGCGAGGGCGAGCAGGACCACGACGCCGAGCAGCGCCCCGGCCGCCCCGGGCCCGAAGCGGACGCCCACGACGGGCGCGAAGGCGATGGTGACGATCCCCTGGAGCACGGCGACGGCGGCGCCGGAGAGGATCTTCCCGACCACGATGGTGACCCGCGACACCGGGGCCACCAGCACCTCCTTCAGGAAGCCGAACTCGCGGTCGAAGATGATGGTGACGCTCTGGAACGTCCCGGAGAAGAGCAGCGCCATCGCGATCGCGCCCGCGAAGACGAAGTGCCGGTACTCGACGCCGCGGACGCTCGGGATTGCGGCGCGCATCCCGTTGCCGAGGAGGACGAGCCACAGGAGCGGCCGCGCCAGCGTGCCGAGCAGCTGCGTCCCGTCGCGGCGGAACCGCAGCAGGTCGCGCCACGTGAGCGCCCACACCGCCTCGAGCTCCCGGATCATCGGGCGAGCCCCTGCCGCCGCGCCGAGGCGCGGCGTGACTCGCGGTCGCTCGGCGCGTCGGCGCGGACGCTCATGCCGGTGAGCGCGAGGTAGGCATCCTCGAGCGTGGCGGGGCGGAGCACGTGGGCGCGCCGCTCGCGGTCCGCGCCGGCGCGCAGCGCCGCGGGCGTCTCCTCGACGAGCAGCCGCCCGTGATCGACGATGGCCACGCGATCGCAGCCCTCCGCCTCCTCCAGGTAGTGGGTGGAGACGAGGATGGTGAGGCGCTCCTCGCGGCGGAGCGCCTGGAGCTTCTCCCATACGGCGCGGCGCGACTGCGGGTCGAGGCCGGTCGTCGGCTCGTCGAGGAGCAGCACGCGCGGACGGTGCGTCAGCGCCCGGGCGATCTCGAGGCGCCGCCTCATGCCGCCCGAGAACGTCCGCACGAGCCGATCGGCCTCCCCGGCGAGCTCGACCCACGCGAGCGCCTCGGAGATGCGGCGCCGCCGGTCAGCGCGGGCGACGCCGTAGATGCGCGCGTGCACCTCGAGGTTCTCGCGGGCGGTGAGCCGGTCGTCCACGGTCGGCTCCTGGAAGAGGACGCCGATGGACCGCCGCACCGCGTGCGGATCGCGCGCCACGTCGTGCCCCGCCACGCGCGCCCGCCCGCCGCTCGGCGCCAGCAGCGTGGCGAGGATCTTCATCGTCGTCGACTTGCCCGCGCCGTTCGGCCCCAGCAGCCCGTAGAGGCAGCCCTCCGGCACCTCGAAGTCGATCCCGTCGAGCGCGCGCTTCTCTCCGAAGCGGCGCTCGAGCCCTTGCACCTCGATCATGACTCCGCGCCGGTGCATGGGCCGGGCCGGAGCCCTCGGGCGCGGTATCCGCTACACCGGATGGGCGGCCGCCCCGGCGCCCGCAGGCGCCGGTGCCCGCGTCCGCGCCTGCCAGGCTCGTCCACGGTGGATTCCCGCGGGGGCTCCGAAGGCCCGGAAGGGCGCCCGAGGGCGCGCGGACGCGGCCTAGCGGACAGTCCTCCGTTGTTGCGGACGCCGCAGTCCTGCGTCCGGGCTGCTGCTCCCGCAGCAGCGGGCGGCCCGTCGGCGCCCGCGAACGCGCGCGGGCGGCCCGCACGCTCGGCGGCACGCGCGGTGCAGTCCGTCCTCGCGTCGAAGCGGCCGCGCGCCGCGGATCTCAACTCTTCACCTCAAAGGACCTCCGCTCTTGAACTCGCTCCGCACCGCACGCGCCGCCGCCCTCGGGACGCTCCTCGGCCTCGCGGGACCGGCCCTCGCCGATCCCGCTGCCGCCTCCGCGTCTCAGGCTCCCGCCGTCGCAGCCTCCATCGCTCCCGGCGACGGCTCCGCCGCCGTGCCCGCCGTGCCCGCCGCCAGCCCCACGGCGGCGGCGCCCCCGGCGGATCCGGGCCTGCTCGAGAACTCGCAGCGCTACGCGAGCCCCGAGGACCTCGAGACGCTGAAGGACGTCCTGGAGGAGAAGATCACGCGCGGGGTCGCCTCGCGGAACCGGATCAACTTCTCCGGGTTCGCGACGCTCGGCTTCGGCTATTCGCGCGACCAGTACGACCTGTTCAGGGTCTCCAACGCGAACTTCACCTTCTCCGGGTTCCTGCGTGAAGACCCGGTGGACGACGGCGATCTGCGCTACCTCGTGAGCGCCTTCTACTCGGGCCCATCGTCCGGCACGACCGCGGGCAACACCTCGTCGATCCGAGATCTCCGACGGCGTGCTCCTCTGGGACCTCGTCCGGCAGAAGCGCCAGCTCGAGCCCACCGTCACGGCGACCCTGACGCTCGGGCAGCAGCTCATCCCCTTCGGCTCGGACAACACCGCGCGCGAGGACAAGCTGCCCACCATCAACCGCGCCCAGTACGTCGGCGCGCTTCGCCTCGGGCGCGACGTCGGCCTGACCGTCGATGGCGGGTTCCTCTTCCGCTACGACCCGCCGTCCGGCCTCTCGACGCCGGTCGTCGCCTACACCCTGGGCGCCTACAACGGCGCGGGGGCGAACCGCTGGGACGACAACAAGGCCAAGGACTACGTCGCGAAGATCGTCTTCGCCCCGGAGTCGCGCTTCTTCTCGGTGTTCCGCGGCCTCAAGTTCGGCGCGTCGCTCTACGAGGGGAACTTCGGCCAGGACGACCTGCTCCGGAGGGATCGCCTCGGCGCGGAGCTGGAGTGGCTGCGCAAGCCCTTCCTCCTCACCGCCGAGTACGTCCGCGCCGTCGACCAGGCCCTCACGACGGGCGCAACGCCGGCCACGGTGCGGACCGACAGCGAGGCCTGGGTGGCGACCCTCTTCTACACCGCCTCGGCGCTCCCCGAGTTCCAGCCGCTGGTCCGGTTCGACTTCTTCGACCCGAACCGCGACGTCGGCGCGAACGCCCGCATCCAGCTCGTCGCCGGGTTCAACTGGTTCTTCTACCAGGTCGAGCCGATCACGCGGCGCACCTACGAGGTCGCCCGCACCGAGCGCGTCGTGAAGCTCCAGCTCAACTACGTCCGCACGTGGGATCGCGCCGCGCCGGACGGCAACCAGTTTCTCGGGCAGCTCGTCGCGAGCTTCTGAGGCCCGCCGCACCCCGAAGGAGAAGACCCATGGAAGCGAAGACCCCGAAGCTCCGCCTCGCCCTCCCCGCGCTCGCCCTCGCCGTCGCGCTCGACGCCTCCGGCGCCCGCGCCGCCGAGCGCGTGCCGGTGGTGCACATCCCCATCAACAACTGGACGGTCGTCGCCGCGCGCCTCGGCTGGCTGCAGGAGGCGTACGGGAAGCTCGGCTCGCGGATCGACCTCGTCGATCCGGGCACCACGACGCTCCAGGGCGCCGAGGCGTCGCTCCTCGACCGCGGCGATCTCCACTTCGCGTTCCGCATGATCTACCCGGCGCTCGTCCACCGCGCGAACGGGCTCGAGGCGAACGTGGTCTGGCTGTCGCAGAAGTCGGACCGCTACAAGACGCCGCTCATCGCCCTCAAGGACTCGCCCATCAACGGCCTCGCCGACCTGCAGGGCAAGACCCTGGCCTCGGGGCGCGTCGGCTGCGGCTGGTCGGCGCCCTACGAGACGCTGAAGCGGGCCGGGTTCCCGCTCGACACGAAGGACCGCAAGGGCGCCGTCCGCTACTCCAACATCACGAGCTCGATCGCCACGGTGAGCGCGCTGCTCTCCGGCCAGATCGACGCCACCGCGACCCACGTGGTCATCCCGCAGTGGGCGTCGGGGGTGACGCAGGGGCTCTACAAGGTGATCGGCCGGACGCCCGACGACGGCGTCTACGCGAACCACGCCGGCCGCACCGCGATCTTCGCGCTGCGCGAGTTCGCGAACGCTCACCCCGAGCTGGTGAAGGCGTTCCTGGACGTCCGGGTCCGCACGGTGAAGTGGATCCAGGAGAACCCGGATCAGGCGGCGACGATCGTCGCCCGGGAGACGCGCGTCCCGGCGTACATCGCGCGCTTCGCGCTGACCGACGCCGCCGCCTACGACCTGCTCGGTGGCGAGCCCTCGCACGCGGCGGCGGTGGCCTCCATCAAGACCTTCCGCGACTGGTACCGCGCGAACGGCGACGACATCCTCGCGAAGCACTCCGTGGACGACGCGACCCTCGCCGAGTTCGTGGACCGCCGCTTCTTCGAGGGCGGGGCCTTCTCTCCGTACGGCGCGGGGCGGGCCGCCGACGCCGGGGCGCCCGGCGCGGCCCGGCTGACCCAGCGCTGATCCAACCCCAGGACGACGCCATGACCTCCCTCGCCCGAGCCGAAGCGATCACGACGCAGCTCCCGCTCCCCCGCGACGCGGGCACGGGACGCCCCTCCGGCCCGACCGCCCGGGCGGGCCTCCCCGCGCGCCGCGCCGGCGCGCGACTCCGCGCCCTCGGGTCGGCCTCGCTGGGCCTCGCGTTGCCGGCCCTCACGCTCGCGGCGTGGTGGCTCGTCACCCACCGCGGGCTCGTGAAGCCCTACTTCCTGCCGACGCCCGAGCGGACCGTCCTCGCGGCGTGGCGGCTCGTGGCGGAGGAGGACCTCGCGTCCGACTTCGTGGTGAGCGTGCGCGTGGTCGCGAAGGGGTTCCTCCTCGGAAGCGGGCTGGGGCTGCTCTTCGGCGTCGGGGCCGGGCTGTCCCGGCTCGTGGAGCGCGCGCTCGGGCCGAGCCTCGACGCCGTCCGCCAGATCCCGCCGCTCGCGTGGCTCCCCCTCGTCGTGCTCTGGGTCGGCATCGGGGACCTCGCGAAGACGGTGGTGATCGCGAAGGTCGTCTTCTTCCCGGTGTTCCTCAACACGCTGCAGGGGATCCGCGGCGTCTCGCGGGAGCACGTCGAGGTCGCCCGCGTCTTCCACCTGTCTCCCTGGCGGCTGGCGCGCCAGGTGATCGTCCCGGGCGCGCTCCCGTCGATCCTGACCGGCCTGCGCTACGGCGCCGGGCTCTCCTGGTCGCTCGTGGTCGTGGCCGAGATGCTGAGCGGCCGCGCCGGCCTCGGGTTCCTCATCTTCCGCGCCCAGGAGCTGCTCGTCACCGACCAGCTCGTCGTCGTGATGGGCGTGATCGGGGCCGTGGGCTTCGCCATCGACCGCAGTCTCCGCAGGGTGGAGCGCCGCCTCCTGCGCTGGAAGGAAGGCTACGCCGGGTAGGCGGACGCCGGCGGCGCGCAGGTTCACGCAACACTCACACGCAGGCAGGAGAGGCACATGACGACGGCAACCGCAGTCCCGGGCAAGGACGCCCGCACGAAGGGCGCTCCGCCCAAGGCCGAGGCGTTCTACACGATCTGCCCGGTCTTCACCGGGTCCAACGTCGCCGCCGAGCTCGGCTGGCTCGACGAGGAGTTCGAGCGCGCCGGGGTGAAGCTCCGCTACCTCCGCTCGCTCCCCGACAACGTCGGATGGCTCCCGCACTACAGCCACCGGCTCGAGAACCTCTTCCGGGACGGTGGCGCGAACCCGGCGATCTGGGCGCGGGCCGACGTGCAGGACACGACGCTCGTCGGCCTCACGGCCTCTCCGCTGGGCGGGCACGTCGTCGTGCGCGCGAAGTCCGGCCTCCACCGCGTCGCCGACCTGAAGGGGCGCCGCATCGGCCTGCCGAAGAGCCTCAACGCCGAGAAGATCGACTGGTGGCGCGCGTCGGCTCACCGCGCCGTGCTCGAGGCGCTGGCGCTCGCCGGGCTGCGGCCCGCGGACGTCGAGCTGGTGGACGTCCCCGACCCGGACACGCACGTCGCGGGCGAGTTCCAGAGGCCCTCGCAGGTGTGGACCACCCGCAAGCGCGACTTCGGCAACCCCGAGGTGCGCGCGCTCGCCGAGGGGCGCGTGGACGCGATCTACTCGAGCAACGGCCGCACGAGCGCGCTCGAGGAGACCGGCGAGTTCAAGGTGATCGAGGACCTCGGCCGGCACCCCGACTGGACGCTCCGCGTGTCGAACAGCCCGTTCACCATCAGCGTGAACACGCGGCTCGCCGAGGAGCACCCCGAGGCGGTCGTCGCGTTCCTCCGGGCGGGCATCCGCGGCGGGCGCTGGATCAGGTCGAACCCCGAGGAGGCCGCGGAGGTGCTGACCCGCGTGACGTTCTACCGGAACGCGCGCGACGTCCGCAGGCTCCTCGCCGAGACCGACGCCGACCTCGTCCCGTCGCTCTCCCCGAAGCACCTCGCCGGGCTCGAGCTCCAGAAGCAGTTCCTGCTCGACCACGGCTACATCGAGCACGACGTCGACGTGCGGAAGTGGGCCAACCCGACGTTCCTGGAGAAGGCGCTCGCCGGCCTGTAGGCGGGCCCGGGCCCGGGGCCGCTCCTCGAGAGCGCGCCCCGGGCCGACCTCATCGCCATGCGCGCACCCCTCCACCTCGGCGCCGTACCCGCCCCGAGCCGCCCGGGCTCCCTCGTCGTCGAGGACGTCTCCAAGTCCTACGCGCTCGACGGGGCCGAGATTTCCGTGCTCGACGGCGTCTCCTTCTCCGTGGAGCCGGGGGAGTTCGTCAGCATCGTGGGGGCGAGCGGCTGCGGGAAGTCGACGCTGCTGCGGCTCATCGTCGGCCTCGACGCCGACTTCGGCGGACAGATCCGGCTCGACGGCGATCCCGTCCGCGGCGTCGGGCTGGAGCGCGGCATCGTCTTCCAGGACCACCGCCTGCTGCCGTGGCTGACCGTGGCCGCGAACGTCGAGCTGGCGCTCGACCCGAGGGCGCACGCGCCCGCGGCGCGGCGGCGCGCGGTGGAGGAGCACCTCGCGCTCGTGGGGCTCACGGGCTTCGAGTCGGCCTACCCGCGCCAGCTCTCGGGCGGGATGGCCCAGCGCGCCGCGATCGCGCGCGGGCTCGTGAACCGCCCGCGCGTCCTCCTGCTCGACGAGCCGCTGGGCGCCCTCGACGCGCTCACCCGCGCGCGGCTGCAGGACGAGCTGCGGCGGATCTGGCAGGCCGAGCGCACCACCATGATCCTCGTGACGCACGACGTGGACGAGGCGCTGATCCTCTCCGACCGGGTGCTCGTGATGGGCGCGCGGCCGGGGCGCGTGAAGGAGGTGGTGGAGGTGCGGACGGCGCGGCCGCGCCACCACGCCGACCCGGTCCTCGTCGCGCTGAAGGCGCGCCTGCTGCGCGCGATGGGGCTGCCGGGGTGAGCCGGGTCCCACGCCTCCCTGCCGCGCACGCCCGCCGGCTCGCCCCGGGAGCAGGCGCGGCGCCCCCCCGGCCCGCTCGGTGCGGCCGCCGGAGTCGGGCGCCGTTATGCGCAAGCCGGAGGGGAGGACGTGGTGAGCGCAACGCACGAGAACCCGGGCCCAGCGGCGCCCCGCATGCCCGTCCTGTTCGTCGGGCACGGCTCGCCGATGAACGCGGTGGAGGACAACCGCTGGAGCCGCGGCTTCGCGGCGCTCGCCGGCGAGCTCCCCCGCCCGAGGGCCATCCTCGCCGTCTCCGCGCACTGGTACGTGGCGGGCACCTTCGCCACCGCGAACGAGCGGCCGGAGACGATCCACGACTTCGGCGGCTTCCCGGCCGCGCTGTACCGCGTCGAGTACCCCGCCCCGGGCGACGTCGCGCTCGCGCGGCGCGCCGTGGAGCTCGCCGGCGCGCAGCGGGCGTCGCTCTCCGCCGAGTGGGGCCTCGACCACGGCACCTGGAGCGTGCTCGTGCACCTGCGCCCTGCGGCGGACGTGCCGGTGGTGCAGCTCAGCGTCGACGGCCGCCTCCCGGCCGCGGAGCACCTCGCCATCGGCCGCGCGCTCGCCCCGCTGCGCGACGAGGGGGTGCTCGTCATGGGGAGCGGCAACGCCGTCCACAACCTGCGCCACGCCTTCTCGGCGTGGGGCCGGGGCGACGCGGAGACGCCGGAGTGGGCCCGCGCCTTCGACGAGGAGGCCGCCCGCGCGCTCTCCCGCCACGACGACGACGCCCTCGTGCGGGCGCTCGCGAGCGACGCCGGCCGGATCGCCCACCCCACGCCCGACCACTACCTCCCGCTGCTCTACGCGGCGGGCGCGAGCGCGCCCGGCGAGCGGGTGCGGTTCCCCATCGTGGGGTTCGACATGGCGTCGATCTCGATGCGCTCGGCGATCTTCGGGTGAACGACGGGCTCGCCCCGAGCCCGTCGAGGGGCGGACGGCCGCACGGCGGGCGTCGCCGCCCGGGCCGCGTTATCCGTTTCCAGGAGGAGGAGCCATGGAGGAGCGAGGACTGCACGACGTCGTGACCCCCGTCGCCGCGAGCGACGGCGCCGGGGTGCGCCTCAGGCGCAGCATCGCCACCCGCACGCTCGATCACCTCGATCCGTTCTTCCTCTTCGACCACTTCGGCTCGGAGCGCCCGGACGACTACGTCGCGGGGTTCCCCATGCACCCGCACCGCGGCATCGAGACGATCACGTACATGCTCGACGGCAGCGTCGCCCACCGGGACAGCCTCGGGAACTCCGGCGTCATCGGCGCCGGGGACGTGCAGTGGATGACCGCCGGGAGCGGCATCCTGCACGAGGAGATGCCGAAGGTGGGCCCGCGCCGCCTCGACGGCTTCCAGGTCTGGGTGAACCTCCCGGCGAAGCTCAAGATGACGAGGCCGCGCTACCAGGACGTGCCGGCGAGCCGGATCCCCGAGGTGGTGCGCCCGGACGGCGCCCGCATCCGCGTGGTGACGGGCGAGGTGGACGGCGTGACGGGGCCGGTGCGCGAGATCTTCGCGGGCCCGACGTACCTCGACGTGGCGCTGCCGCCGGGCGGCCGCTTCGAGCAGCCGGTGCCGCGGGGCCACACCGCCCTCCTCTACGTCTTCCAGGGCGAGGTGACGGTGGGCGGGGCGCGTCCGTCTCCCGGCGCCGCGATCCAGGCCACGCGCCTCGCCGTCCTGAAGGACGGCGACGTCGTCCGGGTCCACGCCGGCCCCGCGCCCGCGCGCTTCCTGCTCCTGTCGGCGCAGCCGCTCCACGAGCCGTACGCCCGCTGGGGGCCGTTCGTCATGAACACCGAGGACGAGGTCCGGCAGGCGCTGCAGGAGCTCCGCGACGGCACCTTCATCAAGGCGTGAGCCCCGCGGCCGCGGGCCGGGCGGCGCCGCCCGTCACGCCGCGAGCTCGCCGAACAGCTCGCGCACCGCGGCCGCGTGGTCGGGCGGGCAGTACACGAAGACGTGATCGCCGGGCCGCAGCACGGCGGTGGCGCTCGCGGGCAGCGGCTCGACCCCGCGCACGAGCAGCATCACCGCCGCGCCGGGGGGGATGGGCAGGTCGCCCACGTGGGCCTCCGCCGCGGGGCTCCCCTCCCGCACGTAGACCGACAGCACCTCGCCCCCGAGCACGCGCGACGAGTTGAAGTCGATGGAGGCGGGCGCCGGAGGGGAGGCGGCCTCCTCCTCCATCCCGAGCCGGCGCGTCACCCAGCGGACCGTGGCGCCCGGCACGATGGCGTTCACCACCACGACGAAGAACACCACGTCGAACAGCCGCTGCGCCCCGGGCGCGCCGGCGAGGACCGGGAACATCGCGAGGATGATGGGGACGGCGCCGCGCAGGCCGACCCAGCCGACGTAGGCGATCTCCTTGCGGGCGAAGCCGAACGGCGCGAGGCACAGCCACACCACCGCGGGCCGCGCCACGAAGGCGAGCACGAGCGCGATGGCGAGCCCGGTCCAGCGCACCGCGATCATCTCCGAGGGCGACACGAGCAGGCCGAGGAGCAGGAACATCGTCACCTGGCCGAGCCAGGCGATCGAGTTGTGGACCCGGAAGATGCCGCTGCGGAACGGGAGGGTGCCGTTCCCGATGATGACGCCCGCCACGTACACGGAGAGGAAGCCCGAGCCGTGGAGCAGCGTCGGGGCGCCGAACGCCACCAGCGCGAGGGAGAGCGTGAGCACCGGGTAGAGCCCGGCGGCCCCGACGCGGGTGCGCACGAGGAGCGTCCGCCCCGCCCAGCCGATGGCGACGCCGCAGGCGGCGCCGACGACCACCTGGACGAGCGCCTCCCAGAGCAGCCCCCAGCCCACCGCGGTCTGCTCGCCGAGCGCGGTCGCGAGCGCCACGGTGAGGATCACCGCCACCGGGTCGTTGAGGCCGGACTCGAGCTCGAGCGTCACGCCGACGCGGCGCTTCAGCTGCACCCCGGCCCCGCGGAGCACCGAGAACACGGCGGCGGCGTCGGTCGAGGAGACGACGGCGCCGAGCAGCAGCGCCTCGCGCCACGGCAGCCCGAACAGCCACGCGCTCACCCCGACGAGCGCGGCGGTCCCCACGACGCCGACCGTGGCGAGCACCGACGCCGGGCCGAGGCCGCCGCGGAACGCCGCGGCGGGCGTGGAGAGCCCGCCGTCGAAGAGGATGAGGACGAGGGCGACCGTCCCGACGCGGAAGGCGAAGCCGTAGTCCTGGAACTGGAGCCCGCCGATCCCCTCGGCGCCGGCCGCCATGCCGATGAAGAGGAAGAGGAGCGCGACGGGGAGGCCGAAGTGCCGCGAGGCACGGCTGAAGAGCGCGCTCACCCCGACGAGGACGCCGAGGACGACGAGGAGGAACGCCGTCGCGAAGGGCTCTGAGGTCGCCATCGGGATCACCCGGAGAGTAGCGCGCGCGGCGCGGCGCCGTCACGACCCGCGCCCGCGCCGGCGGCCACACCTGACCACAGCCGGGCGGCGCCCGGGTTCGTTGCTCGTACGGCAACGGTGAGTTGCCGCGCGCCGAGTGGCGACCGTTCACGCAACAGTGTAGATACGCCGCCGTCGCGCCCGCGGAGCCGGTCTCCGGGGTGCACTCCCGAGGCTCCCGTGACCGCCAGCGCCGCCCTCCAGAGGACCCCCGACCACGCCATCGACCCGCTCTTCTCCGACCGCTGGTCGCCGCGCGCGTTCACCGGCGAGGAGCTTCCGCTCGAGACGCTCCTGGGGCTCCTCGAGGCGGCGCGCTGGGCGCCGTCGGCCATGAACGTCCAGCCGTGGCGCTTCGTGTACGCGCGGCGCGGGACGCCCGCCTTCGCCCGCTTCCTCGAGACGCTCGCGCCCGCGAACCAGGCCTGGGCCTCGCGCGCCGCGGCGCTCGTCGCGCTCCTGTCGCACGAGCTCATGGCGCTCCCGGGCAAGGACGGCCTCGTCCCGTCGGCGAGCCACTCCTTCGACGCCGGCGCGGCGTGGGCCCAGCTCGCCCTGCAGGCGCAGCTCTGGGGCTGGAGCACCCACGCCATGGGAGGCTTCGATCGCGAGAAGGCGCACGCGGCGCTCGCGATCCCGGCCTCCTGGCGGGTCGAGGTCTTCGTCGCGATCGGCCGCCGGGGCGATCCCTCGACGCTGCCGGACTGGGCGAAGGCGCGGGAGAAGCCGACCGAGCGCAGGCCGCTCGCGGAGCTCGTGCGCGAGGGCACCTTCGACTTCTAGAGCAAGGACGAGCGAGGACTCGAGCCATGATCGTCGTCACCGCCGCAACCGGGAAGCTCGGCCGCCTCGTCGTCGAGGGGCTGCTCCGGAAGGTGCCCGCCCGCGAGATCGCGGTCGCGGTGCGCAACCCCGACAAGGCGAAGGACCTCGCCGCGCGCGGCGTGGAGGTGCGCCGCGCCGACTACTCGCGGCCCGAGACCCTGGGGGCGGCCCTCGCCGGCGCCGACCGGCTGCTGTTCGTCTCGTCGAGCGAGGTGGGGCGGCGGGAGGCGCAGCACGCCGCGGTGATCGACGCCGCGAAGCGCGCCCGGGTTCCCCTCGTCGCCTACACGAGCGTGCTGCGCGCCGAGACCGCCCGGATCGCCCTCGCCGCGGAGCACGAGACGACCGAGCGCGCCCTGCGCGCCTCCGGCCTGCCGTTCGTCCTCCTCCGCAACGGCTGGTACACGGAGAACTACACCGAGAACCTCGGCCCCGCGCTGCAGCACGGCGCGATCGCCGGCAGCGCGGACGGGGGCCGCATCGCCGCGGCCACCCGGGCCGACTACGCCGCCGCCGCCGTGGAGGTGCTCACCGGCGCCGGGCACGAGGGGAAGACCTACGAGCTCGCCGGGGACGTGCCCTTCACGATGGCGGAGCTCGCCGCTGAGGTCTCGCGCAGGGCCGGGAAGACGATCGTGTACCGGGACCTGCCGCCCGGCGAGTACCGGGCGGTGCTGACCGGCGCCGGGATCCCCGGGCCCTTCGCCGACCTCCTCGTGGACTCCGACCTCGGCGTCGCGAGGGGCGAGCTCGACGACTCCACGGGCGAGCTGCGCCGCCTCATCGGCCGCCCGACGACGCCGCTCGCCGACGCCGTCGCCGCGGCGCTGGGCGGCTGACGCTCAGGGGCCGGGCGCCGCGTGCTCGCCCGCGCCGGGCGCCTCCCGCGGCGGCGTCCGCTCGAGCGCCGCGCGGTCCCACCCGCCGAGCGTCGCGCCCGCCCCGTACACGCTCTCGCAGAAGGCGCGCACCGCGCCGGCGGGATCGCGCGCGGCGCGGACCGCGTCCCAGGGGAGGACGAACTCCCCGAGCCGCGGGTCGTAGCGCGCCTCCGGCGGCGACACCGGGGCGTCGCGGAAGCCGGGCGGCTCCGGCGCGGCGTAGGCGTAGAGGATCGGCTCGTCCACCTCCGTGCCGTCCGGCAGGGCGCCGCCCGGCCAGAAGCCGAAGGAGATCACCTCGTGCGAGTAGGCCTCGCGCGTCACGCGATCGGCGCCCGGCCGCTCGGGGGCGCGGCGGCCCGAGAAGCGCGTCGCGGCGAGGTCGAAGCTGCCCCAGAAGAAGTGGACCGGGCTCTGCTTCCCGAGGAACCCGCCCTGGAGCCCCCTCAGCACGGCGTCGCACCGCCGCAGGACCTGCCAGAACCGGTGCGCGGCCTCGGGGTCGTACTCGCCGTGCACCTCGTCCTGGTCGAGCGGGATCGGGTCCGGCACCTCGACCGGCATCGGCCACACGTGCACGTCGAGCCCCATGGCCCGCAGGAGCGCCATGTACTCGCCGTAGAACGCGCGCACCGTCCGCGGGACGAGCGGCAAGGACAGGGCGCGGCCGTCTCCGCGCACGACGAGCTGGTGATCGACGAGGTCGAGCTCCACGTCGAGCGACCGCTCGCCGTGCACGAGGGGGGCCGGCGTCACGAGCCCGCGCGCGGACACGCGGAGCGCCGCGTGCCACCAGTGGTTCAGCGCGGGCGCGCACGCGAGCATCGTCTTGCCGACGACCTGCGTCCACATGTGAAGGGTGTCGAGCGTGCCGCGCCAGGGGGCGAGCGGCAGCTCGGGCCAGGGGGACGTCGCGAGCGAGCCGGCCATGGGACCTCCGCGCGCGATCTACGCGCGGCGCGGGCCGGCGGCCGTCACCGATCGGGGCGCGCCGGACGACGCCGCCCCGGGGTCAGGCGGGGATCCCCTCGAACAGCGCGCTCGAGAGGTAGCGCTCGCCGGCGTCGGGCAGCACCACCACGATGAGCTTGCCCTTCGACTCGGGGCGCCTCGCCACCGCGATCGCGGCGGCGGCCGCCGCGCCGGAGGAGATGCCGGCGGTGATCCCCTCCTCGCGGTGGAGCCGCCGCGCCGTCTCGATCGACTCGTCGTTCGAGACCGTCACGACGTCGTCGACGAGGGAGAGGTCGAGGACGTCCGGCTTGAACCCGGCGCCGATGCCCTGGATCTTGTGCGGCCCCGGCTTCGGCGGCTCGCCCCTGCGCAGGGCCGTGAGCACGGGCGAGTGCACGGGCTCCACGGCCACCGAGAGGACGGGGCGCCTCCGCTCCTGCTTGAGGTAGCGCGCGACGCCGGTGATCGTGCCGCCCGTGCCGACCCCCGAGACGAACACGTCCACCTTGCCGTCCGTGTCGTCCCAGATCTCCGGGCCCGTCGTGCGGAAGTGCACGTCCGGGTTCGCCGGGTTCTTGAACTGCTGCGGCATGAAGTGCCTGCCGGGGTCGCTCGCCACGAGCTCCTCGGCCTTCGCGATCGCGCCCGGCATCCCCTTCGCGCCCTCCGTGAGGACGAGCTCGGCGCCGAACGCGCGGAGCATGCGGCGGCGCTCGAGCGACATGGTCTCGGGCATGGTGAGGACGATGGGGTAGCCGCGGGCCGCCGCGACGAACGCCAGGGCGATGCCGGTGTTCCCGCTCGTCGGCTCCACGATCGTCCGCGCGCGCGAGCCGGGGACGAGGAGGCCGTCGCGCTCGGCGGCCTCGATCATCGCCGCGCCGATGCGGCACTTCACCGAGTAGGCGGGGTTGCGCCCCTCGATCTTCGCCACCACCGTCGCGCCGGTCCCCTGCGCGAGGCGGCCGAGCCGCACGAGCGGCGTGCCGCCGATGCTGCGGCTGTTGTCCTCGAAGATGCGCCCCATGTCCTGCCTCCTCGTCCGCGGGCGACGGCCACCGGCCCGGAGCGGGATGACTAGCTCCCGCCGGCCTCCGGGGTCAAGATGAAAATCCGTGATAACGGATACGGGCGCCCCCGTTGACGGGCGCCGCGCGGCGCGCCTACGATGCCCCTCGATGGCGCGTACCCTCCGGCCCTCGACCTGGCGGCACCCCGACGCGGCGGAGCGCGCGTCGTGCACCTGTCGCCGGCCGCCGGACGCGCCCGTCCGCGGCTGAGCGCGCCCGGCGGCGAGGGCCCGGACCTCTCCGGCCCGCCTCACCTCCCCATCCACTCGAACGGACGGCCTGCGCCGTCCTCCGCCGCCGCCGCGGCGGCGCGCGACCGCACCTCGAAGGAGCGCGTCATGTCCTCATCGTTGCCGGAGCCCCACGGTGGCGTCCTCGTGGACCGTCTCGTCCCGCGCGAGGAGGCGCGCGAGCTGCGGAGGCGCGCCGCGCGGCTGCCGCAGCTCGCCCTCGACGCGCGCGAGCTCGCGGACCTCGCGCTCGTCGCGACGGGCGCCGCGAGCCCGCTCACCGGGTTCCTCGGCCTGCGCGACTACCAGAGCGTCCTCGCGCGCCTGCGGCTCGCGAACGGCACCCCCTGGCCCGTGCCGTTCACCCTCGCCGTGACGCTCCCGCAGCTCGCCGCCGCGCTGCGGGTGGGTGCGGCCGCGCTGCGCGACGGGAGCGGGCGGCTCCTCGGGACCGTCGCGGTGACGGACGCGTTCGTCCGGAACCCGCGCGACGAGGCGGCGGCCATGTACGGCACCGACGACCCCGCCCACCCCGGCGTGGCCTACCTGCTCTCGCGGCCCACCGGCCTCCTCGGCGGGCCCGTGGCGGCGCTCCCGCGCGCGGCGGTCGCAGCCGTGGCGTCGGCGCCCCGCGAGATCCGGGCCGCCGCGCGGCGGCACCGCCCGGCCGCGCTCGCGGGCCTCGCCACGGCGGAGGGCGCGGGCTGCATCGAGGGCGTCGCGGGCGCGCTCCTCGGGACGCGCCCGATCGCGGTGCGCCACGCGCCGGAGCGCGACGCGCTCCTGCACGCCATCGTCCTCAGGAACCACGGGGCGCGCGAGCTGTTCCTCGAGTACGAGCGGAGCGACTGGGCCGGCGCCCTGTCGCGCCTCGACGGCGAGGACCTCGGGATGACGCCGCTGCTCCTCGGGCGGCGGGTGGGCCCGGCCGCGGCGTTCGCCTGAGCGCCCGCCGCTCCCGCGGCGCGCCTCCCTCCCTCGCCGGGGACGGCCCGGTGGGGTGGCGCGCGCGCGGGACGGAGACTTTCCGGCCCGGAGCGCTCAGCATTCCTCCGGAGGAGATGCCCATGTCCACGAAGGCCGAGGAGTTCCGCTACTGGACCGAGCGATCCGGCCCGAAGAAGCCGAAGGCGGCCCCTCGCCGGCGGCGCGACGTCCCGGTGGACACCTCGAAGCCGGGCGTCAGCGCGAGCGACCGCCGGTCGGTGCGCGGCGAGGCGTCCGCGCGCACGGCGAAGAAGGCCGCCTACGCGCTCGAGCCCCCCGCCGCGAAGCCCTCGCGGCGCTCCACCCGCAAGGCGGGCAACCGGCAGCGGACGGACACGCAGATGCAGGCGAAGAGCCGGATCGCCGAGTCCAGGCCCCGCGCCGGACGCCCCGCGAGGTGATCGCGGGGGTCCGGGGCAGCCGGCGGCTAGTGCGGCGCGGCGGGCGGCTGATCGCTCTTCACCTGCTGCAGCGTCTCGCCCGTCTCCTCGTCGCTCGCGGCCTCCGCGACGTCGGCGAGGCTGATGACCCCCTGCAGGCGCCCCTCCTCGTCGCAGACCATGACGCGCGACATGCGGTGGTCGCGCATGAGCCGCTCCGCCTCCCGCACGTCGTCGCCCACGCGGCAGGAGACCACGCGGCGGGTGGCGAAGCGCTCGATGGCCTCGTCGGCCGAGCGTCCCTCCGCGAGGACCCGGATCGCGAGGTCGCGATCGGTGACGGCGCCGATCGGCTCCCCCGCCTCGTTGCAGATCGGCACGAACCCGATGCTCTCCTCCTTCATGAGCCTCGCGCACTCGCGCACCGGGTCCCCCTCGTTGCAGCACCTCGCGTTGCTCATCAGCTCTTCCACGCGCATGGCGTCCTCCCCGCCCGGGCGCGCGACCGCGCCCGCAAGGGCCGGCCGACCGCCGCGCTGCTCGCTCGGAGGAGCGGGCGCGTCGCGGTGGGCAGCGGCGTCGTTCCCTCGAAGGTTGGGAACGGCGGCGGCCCGCCGCCAGCAGAGCGCGGCGGGCCGGGGAGGCGCCCGGAGGGTGCCCGACCCATCGGGTCGAGGGCGTGCGGGCGGGGCCCGCGCTGCCGCTAGTTCGCGGTGTAGAGGTGCAGCGTCCAGACCGAGCCCGTGCCGAAGCCCGGGATCGAGTAGGGGTTGAAGACGCTCGCGCTCGTGACGAGCCCGCCGAGCACGCCCTCCGGCGCGCCGACGAGCTTGAGCGCGCAGCCCGCGAGCATGAGGCCCGGGGTCGGGACGGTGACGCTGACGATGTCGCAGGTGCCGCTCGCGAGGTAGGTGCCGTCCTCGAGGTCGAACTGGATGATGAAGAGCTGGCCGGGGGTGAACGGCGTGCTGCTCGTCATGCGCCCGCAAGCGGTGGCGGT
Organism: uncultured delta proteobacterium; assembly: GCA_963737085.1. GTDB lineage: Bacteria > Myxococcota > Myxococcia > Myxococcales > Anaeromyxobacteraceae > Anaeromyxobacter. Next base: position 674,474 of record CAVTRR010000004.1, on the reverse strand, counting down.
CCCGACCTGGCGGATCGCCTCGTTCATCACCTCGCCGCGGCTGGCCCGGGTCTGGAGCGACCAGACCGACGCGCCGAGGACGACGTTGACGGGGGTGAAGCCGGCGTTGGCGCAGACCTGCGGGTCGGCGGGCGTCCGCTCGTCCTCGAAGGTCTTGACGAGGAGCGTCCGCTCGCCGGCGAGGGCGAGCGCGGGGCCGAGGAGCAGGAGGGCGGCGAGGAAGGAGCGCATGGCGGATCCTTTCGGGGTGTGCTGCGGCTGGAGCGCTGCGGGCTAGAGACGGACGAGGTGCGCGCCGTAGTGGACGCCGGCTCCGACGGCGGCGAAGAGGACGAGCTCGCCGGAGCCGAGCTTCACGCGGCCCTCGCCGAGGTCCTCGGAGAAGAGGAGGAGCGTGCTCGCGGCGGAGGTGTTGCCGTAGCGGTGGACGTTCACCGGCACCTTGTCCTTGGGGAGGCCGGCGCGCGCGACGAACGAGTCGAGGGTGCGCCGCGAGGCCTGGTGCAGGTAGTAGCGGCCGATGTCCGCGGCGAGCTCGGGCCGCTGCCCGACGCACTCGGAGACCGCCTTCTGCATGTAGAGCGGGTACGCGACGGCCACCTGGCGCCCGTCCACGTACCAGGCGTGGTCGGCCAGCTTGGCGCGCGTGTGGGGCGGGAGCTTCGCGCCGCCGCCGCGGTGGACGACGAGCTCCGTGTGATCCGTTCCCGACGTGGACGCGAGGATGCCGACGCCCGGCGCGCTGTCGCCGCGCAGCACGACCGCGCCGGCGCCGTCGCCGAACAGGTAGATGGAGAGGAAGGCGTTGATGCCCTTCCGGCCCGGCATCTCGCTCGTGAAGACGTCGCGGTCGAGGTACGGCGACGCGAGGGTCGAGGCGCAGACCGCCACGGTGCGCGCGGCGCCCGACAGGATCATCTTGCGCGCGAGGTCCATGACGTACACCGCGCCGCCGCAGCCCGAGTCCACCACGAGCGCGAGCGCCCCCGGGGGCGCGCCGATCCGGCGATGGAGCTCCACCGCGTCGCGCGAGAAGTTCACCTCGTCCGGCGTGCTCGTGATGAGGAAGATCGCGTCGAGCTCCGTCGGCGCGACCTCGGCGCGCCCGAGGGCCTGCCAGAGCGCCGCCTCGGCCATGTCCACGTTGCCGCGGGGCCAGTCGTCGCCGCCCTCCGAGGGCGGCGGCGGGATCGCCTTCCCGGCGCGCTCGTCGAAGTCCCAGAGGTAGCGGCGCTCCTCGATCCCGGTGCGCTCGGTGATCCGCGCCGCGGGCCAACCCGGGATCGCCTCCGCGAGCCGCTCGTTCTTCACCACCCGGCGCGGGACGTAGCCGCCGGCGCCCACCACCCGAACCGATTCCAAGCGCATCTGGACGCTCCTCACTCGCAGTCCGATACCATGCGCGCGGTACATCACGGAATGTACGAATCGAGCGCGAGGCTCCCACTGCGCTCACACCGGACCGAGCGTCGCGGCACGATCCGGACCCGGGGTGGACACGCACCCCGGGTGCAGCCGGCCGCCGCCGCGCCGCCGAGCGCCCGCTACACCGCCTCGGCCTCGTCCACGGCCTCCGCCGGGGCGAGGTCGGCGAGCACCCGCTGCGCCTCGGGGGCCGGGAGCGCCTCCACTCCCCGCAGCCGCTTCTCGATGGCGCGGTTGCGCACCCCGACGCTCTCGAGCTGCGCGGACGCCTCGGAGAGCTTCTTCTCCACCTTCTCGAGCACCTCGCCGAAGCGGCCGAACTCGACCTTCACCGCGCCGAGCACCTTCCACACCTCGCTCGAGCGCTTCTGGATGGCGAGGGTGCGGAAGCCCATCTGCAGGCTGTTGAGGAGGGCGGCGAGCGTCGTGGGGCCGGCCACCATCACCTTCTGATCGCGCTGGAGCTGCTGGGCGAGCCCGGGCCGGCGCACCACCTCGGCGTAGAGCCCCTCGGTGGGCAGGAAGAGGATGCCGAAGTCGGTCGTGCGCGGCGGCGCGAGGTACTTGTCGTGGATGTCCCGGGCGCACGCCTTGATGCGGACCTCGAGCGCCCGCGAGGCCGCCTCGACCCCCTCGGCGTCGCCGCGCTCCGAGGCCTCGACGAGCCGCTGGTAGTCCTCCACGGGGAACTTCGCGTCGATGGGGAGGAGCACCTCCCCCTCGCCGTCCTCCGGCCCGGGCAGGCGCACCGCGAACTCCACCCGCTCGCCGCCCTCCCTGCGCGGCGCGGCGTTCGCGACCCACTGCCCCGGCGCGAGCATCTGCTCGAGGAGCGCGCCGAGCTGCACCTCTCCCCATGTCCCCCGCGTCTTCACGTTCGTGAGGACCTTCTTGAGGTCCCCGACGCCGGCCGCGAGGGTCTGCATCTCGCCGAGCCCGCGCTGCACGGCCTCGAGCCGCTCCGACACGAGCTTGAACGAGTCCGCCAGCCGCCGCTCGAGCGTGCCCTGGAGCTTCTCGTCCACCGTCTGGCGCATCTGCTCGAGGCGGCGCGCGCTCTCCTCCTGCACCGCCACGAGCCGCTCGTCGACGGTGGCGCGCAGCGCGTCGAGGCGCTTCTCGGTCGCGTCGCCCAGGGCGCCGAGCCGCTGCTCCAGCCCGCGCGCGAGGGCGTCGAGCCGCTCGCCGAAGAGCCCGAGCCCCCTCGCGGTCGCCTCCGCCCCGTCCCGCTGCGCGGCGCGCAACTCGTCCCGCAGCCGCGCCGCCGCCGCTGCCGACGCCTCGCGGCCCGCGCCGCTCTCCTCGCGGACGCCTCGCTCGACGCGCTCCAGGGCGCGCTCCCCGGCGTCGAGACGGTCGGAGAGCGCCGCGCGCACCGCGGCCGCCACGCGCCCGGGCAGGATGAGGAGCGCGAGCGCCGCGCCCACCGCGGCGCCGGCGGCCGCCGCGGCGACCGCGCCGAGGACGAGGGTCGTCATGGCCGCGACACTGTAACCCGGGGGGCGGACACCGCCCGCGCGCCGCGGCCGGCGCGCGGGCGGCCGGCCCCCGCTAGTCGAGCGGGTCCTCGAGCTTCCCGGGCCCGCGGGACTCGACGTCCCCCTCCTTCTCGATCTCCGCCGTCTCCCGCCGGACCTCGGCGTCGGCCCGCCGCTCCTCGCGGCGCGCCGTCTTGCCGACGCGGATCTCCTCGCGGACGACCGGGCCGCTTGCGGATCTCCACCTCCTCCTCGTGGACCGGCACCGAGATCGTACCGCCCTCGAAGCGGGCCTCCCCGCCGCGCGCCTCGCCCCCCTCCACCGGGGTCCGCTCGACGTGGACCTCCTCGCGCGTCACCTCCACGGGGATCTCGCGCCGCTCGGTCACCACGTCCTTGCGGATCCTGACCTCGCCCGCCTGCCTCGTCCGCTTCTCCGCGACGAGCTCCTCCTCGGCGAGCGGGACCCGCAGCTCCTCCTCGGTGCCCGCCCCGAGCCCGAGGCCCCCCGTCCGCGGTGCCGACCCCAGGCTCTCGCCGCTCGTCGCGGGCCGGCCTCGAAGGACCGTGCGGTCACGGCGAGCAGGACCTCGTCGGCGTCGACCCGCGCGATCTGATCGTAGCGGGCGAAGTGATCCTTCGGGAAGAACAGCCCCTTCTCGATCAGGAACCCGTCCGGATCGCAGCGGACCACCTTCCCCAGCTTCTCCCCGTCGCTGCTCTTCACCACCATCCCTTCGCGGATGTCTCTCTCCATGTTCCCTCCCTTGTGGGAGAACCTGCGGACTCGGCGGGCCAGGTCCAAGAGCGGAGCGGACGCCACGGCGACCGGTGCGGCCCCGCCAGCACGCCGCGCGGGCAGGCGAACGCGCGGAGCAGACGGCGCCGGCCACCCGCCCCTCGTGGGAACGCGCCGCGGCGGCCGCTCATCGCATAGAGTGCGCGCCCTCATGCCGGACCCTCGCGCCATCGTCGTCGTCGACGACGACACCGACCTGCGGGAGACGATCGGGGAGCTGCTCTGCGAGGAGGGCCACGACGCGCGCCTCTTCGAGAACGGCCGCGCCGCCCTCGAGTTCCTGAGGGCCGCGGAGCGGCCGAAGCTCATCCTGCTCGACCTCATGATGCCCGAGATGAACGGCTGGGAGTTCCGCGAGGCGCAGCTCGAGGACGTTGCGCTCCGCGACATCCCGGTGGTCGTCATGACGGCGAGCCGCGGCTTCGACGACCACCCCATCACGGCCCAGGAGATCCTGTTCAAGCCGGTGGGGCTCGGCGAGCTCATCGGCGCGGTCGAGCGCAACGCCCGCTGACGTGGCACGATGCGCGCGTGCCGGACGTCACCTCCACCGAGCTCGCGCTGCTCGTCTCCGTCGCGCTCCTGGGCGGCACCGTCGACGCGATCGCCGGCGGCGGCGGCCTCCTCACGGTGCCGGCGCTGCTCTGGGTGGGGCTCTCGCCCCACGCGGCGCTCGCAACGAACAAGGGTCAGTCGGTGTTCGGCTCGTTCGCCGCGCTCGTCCGCTTCGCGCGGAGCGGCCTCGTCGATCCGGCCCGGGCGCTCGCCACCTTCCCGCTGGGCGTCGCGGGCTCGCTCGCCGGGGCGGCGCTCGTGCTCGTCGTGCCGAAGGACGCGCTCCGGCCGGTGGTCCTCGCCCTGCTCGCGCTCGCGGCGCTCTTCGCCGGGCTGCGCCGTCCGGCCCGCGTCCGGCTCGAGGACGCCCCCCCGCCCCGCCACGCGCGGCTCCTCGCCGGGTCCATCGCGCTCGCCCTCGGCGCCTACGACGGCTTCTTCGGGCCGGGCACCGGCACGTTCCTCATCGTCGCCTTCGTGGCGCTCCTCGGCGACGGGCTCGCCCACGCCTCCGCCGCCGCGAAGGTCGTGAACTTCGCCTCGAACCTCGCGGCCGTGGCCCTCTTCGCCGCGAAGGGGACGGTCGCGTGGCGGCTCGCGCTCCCCATGGCGGCCGCCCAGCTCGCGGGGGGGTGGACCGGGGCGCACCTCGCCGTGCGCCGGGGCGACGCCCTCGTCCGGCGCGCCGTCGTGGCCGTCGCGCTCGCGGCGGCCGCGAAGCTGGCGTGGGACATGCGCTGACGGCCTCCCTCCCCGGCCTCCTCCGGCCGGCCCGCCCGCCCGCCCGCTCGTCGCGGTTCCGCCCCCCGCCCCGCGCTGCTACACTCTCGTCCCCCCCGAGGGTCTCGAAAGGAGCCTCGAGCCGATGAGCCGGACCGTCACCGCCGAGGAAGCCGTCGCCGTCATCAAGTCGGGCGCGCGCGTCTTCATCCACAGCGTCGCCGCCGCGCCGAGCCGCCTCATCGAGGCGATGACCGCCCGCGCGAGCGAGCTCCGCGTCGTCGAGATCGTCTCCCTGCACACCGAGGGCCCGGCGCCCTACGCCGCGCCCGAGATGGCGAAGAGCTTCCGCGTGAACGCGCTCTTCGTCGGGGCGAACGTCCGCCGCGCCGTGGAGGAGGGCCGCGCCGACTACCTGCCGGTGTTCCTCTCCGAGGTGCCCTCGCTCTTCCGCTCCGGGATCCTCCCGCTCGACGTCGCGCTGATCCACGTGTCGCCCCCGGACCACCACGGCTACTGCTCGCTGGGCGTGTCGGTGGACGTCTCGCGCGCGGCGGTCCAGACCGCCCGCACCGTGATCGCCCAGGTGAACCCGCGCATGCCGCGCTCCCTCGGCGACGGCCTCATCCACGAGGACCAGATCGACTACATGGTCGAGGTGGACGAGCCGATCCACGAGCTCGCGCCGCACGTGCTCTCCGCCGAGGAGCGCGCCATCGGCCGGCACTGCGCCGAGCTCGTCGACGACGGCGCGACGCTGCAGATCGGGATCGGCGCCATCCCCCAGGCCACGCTCGCGGCGCTCGGCGACCACCACCGGCTCGGCATCCACACCGAGATGATCTCCGACGGCGTGGTCGACCTCGTCGAGAAGGGCGTCATCACCGGCGAGGCGAAGCGGATCCACCCGTTCCGGATCGTCGCGGGCTTCGCCCTCGGCTCGAAGCGGCTCTACGACTTCCTCGACGACAACCCGCTCGTGGCCATGCTCGACATGGCCTACGTGAACGAGACCGCGGTGATCCGCCAGAACCCCAAGGTCACGGCGATCAACTCGGCCATCGAGGTGGACATCACCGGCCAGGTCTGCGCCGACTCGATCGGCGACCGGCAGTACTCGGGCGTGGGCGGCCAGATGGACTTCATCCGCGGCGCGGCCCTCTCCGAGGGCGGCAAGCCGATCATCGCCCTGCCGTCGGTGACGAGCTCGGGGGAGTCGCGCATCGTCTCGATGCTGAAGCCCGCCGCGGGCGTCGTGACCACGCGCGCCCACGTCCACTTCGTGGTCACCGAGCAGGGCATCGCCGACCTCTTCGGGAAGAACCTGCGCCAGCGCGCCGCCGCCCTCATCGCCGTCGCGCACCCGTCGCACCGCGACGCCCTCGCCGCCGAGGCCCGCCGCCGCTTCGGGAGCTGGTAGCCGCCCTCCGCGGCCCGCGGGGCGGCTCCTCCGCCGGCGGGGCCGTCCCCTCGCGCCCGCCGCGCGCGGCCCGCCGCCCGCGGCGCACCTCCGCGCTTCGGCCCTCCGTCGCGAAGGAGTAGGATGCCTCCCGGGGACGGAGGTCGGCCTTGACGCGTGTCGGGGTTTGGCTGGGGCACCTGGTGATCGTCGCCGGCGCGGGCGCCGCGGCGATCTTCGCCCTGGACGTCCTCGCCGGGGCCGCGCCGGCGCCCCTCGCGCTGCCGCGCCTCTTCCCCTTCGCCGCGATGTCGCTCGCCGTGGACGGCCTCTCGGCCTTCTTCCTCCTCGTCGTCGCGCTCGTGGCGGCCGCCGCGGCCCTCTACGGCCCGTCCTACCTCGGTGCGCACGCCGCCGCCCCCGGGGTGCAGACGCTCGCGCTCGCCGCCTTCGTCGCGTGCATGGCGGTCGTGTGCTGCGCGGGCGACCTCCTCACCTTCCTCCTCGCCTGGGAGGGGATGACGCTCGCGAGCTGGGTCCTCGTCGTGAGCGACGCGCGCAGCGAGGAGAACGCGCGCGCGGGCCTCCTCTACCTCGTCATGGCGCACGCGGGCACCGCGGCGCTCCTCGTGGCCTTCCTCACGCTCGCGGACCGCGCCGGCGGCTTCGACTTCCCTTCGATCCGGGCGGCCGCCCGCGGCCTCGACGGCCCGACGCGCACCGCGCTGTTCATGCTGGCCCTCGCCGGGTTCGGGGCCAAGGCGGGGGTGGTGCCCCTGCACGTGTGGCTGCCGAAGGCCCACCCGGCCGCGCCGAGCCACGCCTCCGCGCTCATGTCGGGCGTGATGCTGAAGGTGGCGATCTACGGGATCCTCCGGCTCGGCCTCGACCTGCTCGCGCCGCCCGCCGGGCCGCTGCCGGCGGCGTGGGGCTGGACGGTGCTCCTCCTCGGCGCCGCGTCGGCGCTCGTCGGCGTGCTCCTCGCGCTGCAGCAGCACGACCTCAAGCGGCTGCTCGCGTTCCACAGCGTCGAGAACGTCGGCATCATCCTCATCGGCGCGGGGGTCGCGATGCTGCTCGCCGGCGGCCGCGGCCCCCCGGCGCTCGCCGCGCTCGCCCTGGCGGCGGCGCTCCTGCACACCCTCAACCACGCGGCGTTCAAGGGGCTCCTCTTCCTCGGGGCGGGGAGCGTCCTCGCGAGGACCGGCGTCCGCAACATGGAGGAGCTCGGCGGGCTCGCGCGGCGCATGCCCTGGACGGCGTGGCTCTTCCTCGTCGGCGCCGTGGCCATCTCGGCGCTCCCGCCGCTCAACGGCTTCGTCTCGGAGTGGATGACGTTCCAGGCGCTGCTCCTCGGCGGCGTGCGCCTCGGCGGCGCGTCGGGCCTCCTCGCGGGCGTCGCCGCCTCGATGCTCGCGCTCACCGGCGGGCTCGCGGCGGCCTGCTTCGCGAAGGCCTTCGGGGTCACCTTCCTCGGCCGGCCCCGGACCGCGCACGCCGAGCGGGCCACCGAGGCGCCCGCGCCGATGATCGCCGGGATGGTGCTCCTCGCCGCCGCCTGCGTGGCGATCGGGCTCGCGCCCGGCTGGGCGATGCGGCTCCTCGACCGTCCCACCGCGGAGCTGCTCGGCGGCCCGGGCGCGAGCGCCGCGGTGACCGCGAGCGGCCCGCTCGTCCTCGCCGCGGGCGGCGCGGCGGCGGGCCTCGGCGCCACCTCGATCTCCGTGACGGCCGCGGCCGCGCTCCTCGCCCTGCTCGCGGCCGTCGCCATGGCCGTCCGCGGCTGGCCGCGCGCGGCGCCGCGGAGGCTCGCGCCGACGTGGACCTGCGGCATGACCCCGACCGCGCGCTTCGACTACACCGGGACCGCCTTCGCGAAGCCGCTGCGCCTCATCTTCGCGACGCTCTACCGCCCGCGCCGGGAGATCCTGAGGGAGCACGGGCCGTCCCCGTACGTGCTCCGCCGGCTCGGCTACACGGGCGAGGTGGTGGACCTCGCCGAGACCATGCTCTACGCGTCCGTGAAGCGGTGGGTCACGGCCGCCGCGCACGAGATCCGCACCTACAGCACCGGGAGGATCCACGGCTACATCGCCTTCGTCCTCGTGACGCTCGTCGTCTCGCTGCTCCTCTTCGCGAAGCCCTGAGCCGCCGTGGAGACCCCCCTCGCCCACGTCGCGCGGACGGCCGTCCAGGTGGCCCTCGTCGTGGCGGCCGGGCCCCTCGTGACGGGGGTCGTCCAGAAGCTGAAGGCGCGCCTGCAGTGCCGCAGGGGCGCGAGCGTGTGGCAGCCGTACCGCGACCTCGCGAAGCTCCTGCGCAAGGGGACCGTCCAGAGCGACACCGCGAGCCCGTTCTTCCGCGCCGTCCCCGCGCTCGTCCTCGCGGCGACCGTGACCTCGGCCGCGATGCTGCCCGTCCTCTGGGCGCCCGCGGACGGGGCGACGCCGCCGCTCGGCGACGCGATCCTGCTCGTCGCGCTCCTCGCGCTCGCGCGCTTCCTCCTCGCGGTCGGCGCGCTCGACGCCGGCGGCGCCTTCGGGGGCATGGGCGCCTCGCGCGAGATGACGGTCGGCGCGCTCGTCGAGCCCGCCCTCATGCTCGCCGTCTTCTCCGTCGCGGTGTCGGGCGGGACCACCGACGTGGGCCTCCTCGCCGCGCGGCGCGAGGCGCTCGCGCTCTCGTGGACGGCGCCCGACCTCCTCGCCCTGTTCGCGATGCTCATCCTGGCGCTCGCCGAGACGGGGCGGATCCCGGTGGACAACCCGGACACCCACCTCGAGCTCACCATGCTCCACGAGGGCATGCTGCTCGAGCACTCGGGCCCGGGCCTCGCCTGCATCGTGCTCGCGACGCACGTGAAGCAGCTCGTGACGCTCCTGCTCGTCGCCGCGCTCTTCCTCCCGCTCGGCCTCGCGAGGGGCGCGGCGCCCGCGGAGCTCGCGCTCGCCCTCGCCGCCTTCGGGGCGAAGGTGCTCCTCCTCGCGGCGTTCCTCGGCCTCGTCGAGTCCTCGTACGCGAAGCTCCGCTTCTTCCGGGTCCCGCAGTTCCTGGGGCTCGGGCTCGTGTGCGCCTTCCTGGCGCTGGCGCTGAGGGTGCTGTGATGATGACCGTCGAGCTCGCGACCCGCGTCATCGACGTGCTCGGGGGGCTGCTCCTCTTCACGATGCTGCTCATCCTGGCGGCGGGGCAGGTCTTCCGCGCCATCTACGCGGTGGCCGCGCAGGCGGTCTTCCTCGGCGTCGCCGGCGCGGTCCTCGCCGCGGCGACGGGCAGCGTGGACCTCTGGATCATCGCCGTCATCACCATCGTCGCGAAGGCGATCCTCCTCCCCTGGCTCCTCATGCGCGTGGTGAGGCGCGTCCACATCTCGCGCCAGATCGAGCCGGTGATCCCCACCCACGCGACGCTCACCATCGCCGCCGGCATCGTCGTGCTCGCCTTCCACCTGAACGCCTCGCTCGGGCCGGTGCGGCAGGCCATCACGGGGAACGCGCTGCCCGTGGGCGTGACGCTCACCCTCATCGGCGTGCTCGTGATGGCCTCGCGCCGGAAGGCCCTCGTCCAGATGGTGGGCCTCTTCGCCTCCGAGAACGGCATCTTCTTCACGGCCATGGCGGTGAGCCAGGGCATGCCGCTCATCATCGAGATCGGCGTGATCCTCGACGTGGTGCTCGGGGCGCTCGTCATGGGCATCCTCGTCCTCGGGTCCGCTCGAGCGTGGACGCGGACATCGCCGATCTGGAGAGCCTGAAGGGCTGACGATGACCTCGCACCTCCTCTGGATCGCCCCGCTCGTCCCGCTCGCCGTCGGGCTCGCCATGCTGCTCGTGCGCGACCGGCGGGCGCTGGCCGCGCTCGACGTGGCGGGCTCGCTCGCCGTGCTCGCGCTCTCGCTCGCCGTGGCGCGCGAGGTCTCGGCGCACGGCGCGGTGAGCGCGCTCGGGGTGCTCCGCGCCGACGCGCTGGCGGTGGTGTTCCTCGTGCTCATCGGCCTCCTCGCGGTGGCGGTGTCGGTCGTCACCGTGGCTGGATGCGCCACGAGGTCGCCCGCGGGCAGCTGCGCGAGGACCGGCTGCGCTTCTACTTCGCGCTCGTGCACGGCTTCGTCGCCACGATGCTGGTGACGGTGCTCGCGGACAACCTCGGCATCCTCTGGATCGCGATGGAGGGCACCACCATCACCTCCGCGCTCCTCGTCGGCTTCCACGGCGACAAGCACGGCCTCGAGGCGGCGTGGAAGTACATCATCGTCACCACCATCGGCATCTCGTTCGGCCTCTTCGGGACGGTGCTCGTGTACGGCGCGGCCGTCCACGCGCAGGGCGGGGTGTTCGAGGGGGCGATGAACTGGTCGAGCATCTCCGCCATCGCCGGCCGGCTCGATCCCGGCATCGTCCGCATCGGCTTCATCTTCGTCATGGTGGGCTACGGGACGAAGGCGGGCCTCGCGCCCGTGCACATGTGGCTGCCCGACGCCCACAGCCAGGCGCCCACCCCGGTCTCCGCCCTGCTCTCCGGCGCGCTCATCAAGTGCGCGCTCTTCGGCATCATCCGCTTCCACACCATCGCGCGCGACGCCTGCGGCCCCGAGTTCAGCCACGGCCTCCTGCTCGCGTTCGGCCTCGTCTCGGTCGTGGTGGCGACGCCGTTCATCATCGTCCAGCACGACCTCAAGCGGCTGCTCGGCTACCACAGCGTCGAGCACGTGGGGATCATCGCCCTCGGGCTGGGCTTCGGCGGCCGCCTCGGGACCTACGGGGCGCTCCTCCACGTCGTCAACCACGGCGTCACGAAGGCGCTCGTCTTCCTCGTCGCGGGCGACGCGATCGGCCGGTACGGCACCCGCGACATGCGGCTCATGAAGGGCTTCCTCGGCCTCGCGCCCGTCGCCGGCACGCTCCTCCTCATGGGCGCCTTCTCGCTCGCCGGGACGCCGCCGTTCTCGATCTTCGTGAGCGAGCTCATCGTCGTCCGGGCCGGCATCGCCGGCGGCCGCCTCGTCCCGGTGGCGATCTTCCTCGTCATGGTGGTGATCATCTTCGCGGGGCTCATCCACCACGTCGGGCAGATGGCGTTCGGCACCGCCGACGCGAGCGCCACGCGCGGCCGGGAGGCGGCCTCGCCGCTCCTCGCCATGTTCCTGCTCGCGGCCGTGATGCTGCTCTTCGGCACGTGGATCCCGCTCCACCCGGATCGCGTGCTCTCGGCCGCCACGGAGATCGTCGTTGGCTAGCCCCCGCTCCATCGCGGAGGACGTGCGCGCCCGCCTCGCCGGCCGGGGCGCCTTCGAGGCGGGCCCCCGCCCGGCGACCTCACCGTCCGGCTCCGGCGACCCCGGCGACCTGCCCGCGGCCGCCGCCCAGCTCGGGGCCGCCGGCCTCGCCCTCGCGACGCTCGTCGCGACGGACGACGAGGCGACGGCGGATCGCGACCTCAAGGTCCGCTACGTGTTCGAGCCGGCCGGCGGGACGCCGCCGCTGCCGGACGTCTTCGTCACGCTCCTCGCCTCGCTCGATCCCGGCCGGCCGGAGCTGCCCTCGCTCTCCGCGGACGTCCCCGCCGCGAGCTGGCACGAGCGCGAGGCCCACGACCTCTTCGGCATCGCGTTCGCGGGCCACCCGGACCCGAGGCCGCTCGTCGTCCACGACGGCTGGCCGGCGGGGCTCCACCCGCTGCGCAAGCGGTTCGACGCGCGCCAGCGGCCGCCGCGCGAGCCGGCCGAGGAGTTCCCGCACCTCGTGGTCGAGGGCGAGGGCGTGTTCGAGGTGCCGGTGGGGCCGATCCACGCGGGCATCATCGAGCCCGGGCACTTCCGCTTCAGCACGGTCGGCGAGTCGGTGCTGAACCTCGAGGCGCGGCTCTTCTACACGCACCGCGGACTCGAGAAGCGCATCGAGGGGCTGCGCGCTCGAGGACGCGTTCTTCGTCGCCGAGCGGATGTGCGGCGTGTGCTCGGTCTCGCACGCGCTCGGGTTCTGCGAGGCGAGCGAGCAGCTCGCCGGCGTCGAGGTGCCGCGCCGCGCGCCGCGTCCTGCGCACGATCGCCCTCGAGCTCGAGCGCCTCTACAACCACGTCGGCGACATCGGCAACATCGCGGCCGGGGCGAGCTACCACTACGGCACCTCCGCGGGCCTGCGCATGAAGGAGGCGCTCCAGCAGCTCGCCGAGGCGCTCTCCGGCAGCCGGTTCCTGCGCGGGCTCGTCGTCCCGGGCGGCGCTCGCGTCGATCTCACCGCCGAGCTGGCGCGCGGCGTCGAGGCGGCGCTGGCCTCGACCGCCGAGGCGCTCGAGAGCCTGATGGAGCGGATCGAGAACAACCCCTCCGTCACCGACCGGCTGGACACGACGGGGGTGCTGCCCCTGGCGGACGCCGTCGCGCTCGGCGTGACCGGGGTGGCCGCGCGCGCGAGCGGCGTCGACCGCGACGCCCGGCGCGACCATCCCCACGCCGCCTACGCGAGCGAGCCGGGGCTCTCGGTCGCGGTGGCCACCGAGACGGACGGCGACGTGCACGCCCGCCTGGACGTCCGCGCGATCGAGGCGCGCGAGTCGATCCGGCTGCTCCGCGTCCTCGCTCGCGAGCGTGCCCGCCGGCCCCATCCGCGCGGCGGTGCCGGCCGCGCTGCCCCCCTGGGGCGTCGGCCTCGCGTCGATCGAGTCGCCGCGCGGCGCCGCCGTCCACTGGCTCCGCGCCGACGCCGCCGGCCGCGTCGATCGCTACCACCTGCGCTCGGCGAGCTACGCCAACTGGCCCGCCGTGCCCATCGCGGCACAGAACGCGATCGTCCCGGACTTCCCCCTCGTCAACAAGAGCTTCGAGCTCTGCTACTCGTGCACGGACCGGTGACGACCCCATGCTGACCGCGCTCCTCAGGAGCCTTCGCACCGGCGTGGTGACGATCCGCTACCCGGAGGAGCCCGCGCGCGTCCCGGAGCGCTTCCGCGGGGCGCCCGGGCCGCGGCCCGGCGCCCCGTTCGCGGCGCTCCCGCCCGCGGGCGTCTGCCCGTCGGGCGCGCTCTCCGGCGGGGACGGCTCGCCGCGGTACGCCCTCGATCTCGCGCGGTGCATCCGGTGCGGGCGCTGCGCCGAGGGCGAGGCCGGCGCCGCGATCGCCCTCGGCCGGGAGGTGGAGGTCGCCGCGCGGAGCCGCCGGGGGCTCGTCGTGGAGGTCGAGCGCGGCGCGGACGGCGCGATCGTCCCGCTGCCCCCGCCGCCGCCGCCGGAGGAGGTCGCGGCGCGGATCCGGCGCACGCTCGGGCGCTCGCTCCACCTCCGCCACCTCGACGCGGGCTCGTGCAACGCCTGCGACTGGGAGCTGACGGCGCTCCTCAACCCCGTGTACGACGTCCGCCGCCTGGGCGTCGACTTCGTCGCCTCGCCGCGCCACGCCGACGGCGTGGTCGTGACCGGCCCGGTGACCCGCAACCTCGAGGTCGCGGTGCGGCGCACGTGGGAGGCCGTGCCGGAGCCTCGCGTGGTGATCGCCGTCGGCGCGTGCGCCTCGTCGGGCGGCGTCGTCGGGCGGAGCTACGCGAGCGCCGGCGGGGTGGGCGAGGTCCTCCCGGTCGACGTCTTCGTCCCCGGCTGCCCGCCGCGACCGGAGGCGATCGTCTACGCGATCCTGGTGGCGGTCGGGCGGATCTGAACGCGCGGCCGCGGCGCGGGTCGTCACGCCGGCTCCCGCGCCGGCGCGCTCCCGTGGAGTCCGACCCCGGAGAGTCGCTCGCGGGCGCACGGCGCGTCCGCCCCCTTCCGGGAATCGCCTGCCCGGCGCGGGGGGTGGGCGCGCCGACCACCGCGACGCGGCGACGCGCCCCCGCCTTTCCACGCGCCGAGGACCGAGCGAGCGTTGCCCGCCACCGCCGCTGTGCAGACGTTCGCGCGCGGGAAACTCTCGCGGGAGCTCCCCGCGGAGGAGCGAGGCATGCCCGGCTGCCGGATGGTCAGGGAGACGGAGGGGGCGCACGCGGTGATCCACGTCGCCGGGGTGTTCGACCGGCCGTCGGCGCTCGAGCTGAACGGCCGGCTCGAGCGCGAGACCCTGGGGGACGTGGTGCTCGACTTCAGCCTCGTCCGCGAGTTCGCGGACCTCGGCGTGGCCGCCTTCGCCGAAGGGCTCGCCGGCGCGGACCGCCGCATCCGCCTGCGGGGCCTGCTGCAGCGCCAGCTCAGGATCTTCCGCTACTTCGGGGTGGACCTCGAGCCGGCGGTGCCCGCCCGGAGCTAGAGGAGGCCGCGGTCGCCGCCGGCCGCGTCCTCGGCCGCGCTCCGCTCCCGCTCCCGCTCCCGCTCCCCTTCCTCGCCCTCGCTCCGGCCGGCGTCGCGCTCGCGCTCGACGCCCTCCTCCTCGTCCGAGCCGAAGTAGCCGCTGGTGTACGGCTCCCGCTCGGGCGCCAGGTCGGTCCTCGGCGCCTCGTCGCGCCGCTCGTCTTCGCGCTTCCCGGGCATGTCCCCTCCCGCCGGGAAACCTGCGCCGCGCGACCCGCCGGCGCCACCGGCCGTTGCGCCCGCCCGGCCGGGGAAGGAACCTTCGATCGGGGGACTCGATCGAATGGCCCGTGCCATCTGGAGCGGCGCTCTCGCGTTCGGCCTCGTCAACGTGCCGGTGAAGCTCCACACCGCGGTGGCTCAGAAGGAGCTCCGCTTCAACATGCTCCATGCGAAGGACGGGGCGCGCATCCGGATGAAGCGCTTCTGCAGCGCGGAGGACCGCGAGGTGCCGTACGAGGAGATCGTGAAGGGCTTCGAGGTGTCGAGGGACCGCTACGTCGCCCTCACGCCCGAGGAGCTCGCGGCGTACGACCCGAAGGCCACCCGCACGGTCGAGATCCGCGACTTCGTCGACCTCTCGGAGATCGACCCGGTCTACTACGAGCGCACCTACTACCTCGTCCCGGAGAAGACGGCCGCCCGGGCGTACCGGCTCCTCGTCGACGCCATGCGCGCCACGGGCAAGGTCGCCATCGCGAGCTTCGTGCTGAGGACGCGCGAGTCGCTCTGCTGCGTGCGGCCGATCGACGGCGGGCTCGCCCTCTCCACCATGAACCGGGCGGACGAGGTCATCCCCCTCTCGTCGCTCGACCTACCGGAGGCGGCGAAGCCGTCGGAGCGCGAGCTGCAGATGGCGCGCCAGCTCGTGGAGTCGCTCACCGCGCCCTTCGAGCCGGCGCGTTACCCGGACGTCCACCGGCAGCGCGTGCTCGAGCTCGTCGAGCGGAAGGCCGAGGGCGAGGCCATCGAGCCGCCCGCCGAGGAGGAGGCGCCCGCCAAGGTGGTGAGCCTCGCCGACGCGCTCTCCGCGAGCCTCGCCGCGGCCCGGGAGCGCGGGGGCGAGGCCCGCGCGCGGGGGGAGGCGCCCGGGCGGGGCGAGCGAAGGCACCCGGCGCGCGCGGCGGCGCGCACCGCGCGGAAGCCGGCGAGGAAGAGGCGGGCGTGACGGCGCGGCGATCGGGGGGCGCCGTCGAGGTCGAGATCGACGGGCGCCGCCTCCTCCTCAGGAACCTCGACAAGGTCTTCTATCCGGACGCCGGGTTCACCAAGCGCGACGTGATCGAGTACTACGCGCGCGTCGCGCCGGTGCTGCTGCCGCACCTGCAGGACCGCCCGCTCACGCTGAAGCGCTACCCCGAGGGCGTGGACGGCCCCTTCTTCTACGAGAAGCGCTGCCCGCGCCACCGCCCGGAGTGGTTCCGCACCGAGGCCGTCTGGAGCGAGGGGAACGAGGAGCTCATCCGCTACTGCGTCGTGGACGACCTCGCCTCGCTCGTGTGGCTCACGAGCATCGCGGACCTCGAGCTCCACGCCGCGCTCGCCTACGCGCAGAGCGTGGACTCGCCGACCGTCCTCGTCTTCGACCTCGACCCCGGGCCGCCCGCCGACATCCTCGCCTGCTGCGACGTCGCGCTGCTCCTGCGGCGGCTCATGGGCCGGCTCGGCCTCGAGTGCCTGGCCAAGACCTCCGGCTCGAAGGGCATGCAGGTCTACGTTCCGCTCAACGGGCCGGCGAGCTACGACCAGACGAAGCCCTTCGCCCACGCCGTCGCCCGGCTCCTCGAGGCGCGCCACCCGGAGCTCGTCGTCGAGCGCATGACGAAGAGCCTGCGCGCCGGGAAGGTGCTCGTCGACTGGAGCCAGAACGACCGCAGCAAGACCACCGTCTGCGCGTACTCCCTCCGCGCCCGGCCGCGTCCCACGGTCTCGACGCCGCTGCGCTGGCTCGAGGTGGAGCGCGCCGCCCGCACCCGTCGCGCCGACGCGCTCGTCTTCGAGACGCGCGAGGTGCTCGCGCGCCTCGATCGGCACGGCGACCTCTTCGAGCCGGTCCTCTCGCTGCGGCAGCGCCTGCCCGCGTCCGACCGCCTCGAGGGGGCGCCCGCCCACTGAGTAGATCACCGCACCCGGAGGCGAGATGCGCCCGCGGGGCGGCGAGCGCACCTTGTCGCACGGGCGCGCGCCGTCGCGACGCCGGCCGCCCAGCGCCCGGGGGGAGCGAGCAGCCATGGACGAGCACGGCCGCCTGATCGAGGCCGGAGCGCACCCGCCGGCCCGACCGCCGGCGGTGGACCCGCTCAGGCAGATGCACACGAAGGACCTGGTCACCGAGCTCGCCCGCAAGGCGAGCGCGCTCGCGCGCAAGGAGGTGGAGCTCGCGAAGGCGGAGGTCAAGGCGGACGTGCGCTCGAGCGTCCGCATGGCCGAGGGGCTGGGCGTCGCCGGGGTGTGCGCGCTCGTCGCGCTGCAGCTCCTGCTCGTCGCGCTCGTCTTCGCGCTCGCGGAGGGCGGCGTGATGCCCGGCTGGGCCGCGGCGCTCCTGGTCGCGGCGGTGGTCCTCGCCGTCGGGACGGCGGCGGGCCTGTGGGGCTGGGCGAAGCGCGTGCGCAAGCCGCTCGACACGACGCGGCGGTCGGTGAAGGAGAACGTGCGATGGGCGAAGGAGCGGATCGCGTGAACGGCGCGCGCGAGGACGCGGTGGGCCGCGTCGAGGGCGAGATCGACTCGCTGCGCGGAGAGCTGGGCGGCCTCGTCGCCGAGCTGGACCGGCGCCGCCACGAGGCGTTCGACCTGCGCCTGCAGCTGCAGCGCCACCCCGTGGCGGCGGCGATCGCGGCCGCGGCGGCGGCCCTGGTCGTGGGCGGCGCCATCGCGCTCGTCGTCCGCGGCCGCCGCGAGCGGCGCCGGCCCGCGGTCCGCGCGCGGGAGACCCGGCGGGCGCTCGCCCGCCTGCTCGAGCACCCGGACCGCGTGGCGGCGGAGCGGGGCGTCGCGAACCGCGTCGCCACGGCGGTGCTCACCCTCGCGGCGACCACCCTCGCGAAGCGGATCATCGACGCGAAGGTCGCCCCGCCCCGCCGGTGACGTCCGGGCGGTGACCGCCCGGCGCGCCGGCCCGTGCGCGCGCCGGGCCGCCGTGCAAGGATCCGGGCGAGGTCACGATGACCCACCGGATCGCGCTCGCGGCCGCCGCCGCGGCGCTGTGCGCCGGCGGCGCCGGCTGCGCCGTCCCGCGAGGGGTCTACACGGCGCCGCAGCTGCGCGCGGAGGTGGCGCGGCGCGCGCCGGGGATCCCGCCCGCCGACGTGATCGTCCCGTTCGACGTGGGCGACGCGGCGCGGGCGCGCGCGAGAGAGATCGCGGGCCCCCTCGGCACGCCGCAGGAGAAGGTCCGCGCCCTCGTGGAGGCGATGTTCGACCCGGCGGTGTTCGGGCTCGCCTACGCCTCGCGGGTGACCGGGGACGCCGCGGAGACGCTGCGAAGCCGCGAGGGGAACTGCCTCGCGCTCGCGTCGGTGTTCGTGGGCCTCGCGCGCGCCGTCGGGCTCGAGGCGCGCTACATGGACGCGTCCACCCGCGTCCACGAGACGGTCCACGGCGAGGACGGGATCACCGTGAGCTCGGGGCACGTCACGGCGATCGTGGACGTCGGGAAGGGCAGC
The DNA here is from genome assembly GCA_963737085.1 of uncultured delta proteobacterium. Taxonomy (GTDB): domain Bacteria; phylum Myxococcota; class Myxococcia; order Myxococcales; family Anaeromyxobacteraceae; genus Anaeromyxobacter. The sequence goes on along the minus strand of CAVTRR010000004.1, from coordinate 656,160 downwards.
GTCGGCCTCGACTTCGCGCGGATGGGGCCCGTGGTCTGGTACCGGATCCTGGACGACGTGGAGGCGCTCGCCCACTTCTACAACAACCGCGGCTTCGAGCGGGTGGACGAGGCGCGCGCCAGCGGCGCGCCGGTGGACTGGGAGGCGGCGGCGGCGGACTTCCGCCGGGCGGCGCAGGTCCTGCCCTCGTTCGCCCGGGCCTGGAACAACCTCGGCATCGCCGCCGAGGGGGCGGGGCGCGAGCGCGAGGCGGAGGGCCACTTCCGCGAGGCGATGCGGCGCGACCCGAAGCTCGTCGCGCCGCGGAACAACCTCGGCGACCTGCTCCTGCGCCGCGGCGAGGTGACGGCCGCGCGCGAGGTGCTCGAGGGCGCGGCGCGCCTCCCCTCGGCGGGGCCGCACGTGCTCTACAACCTCGCCCTCGCCCGGCTGCGCTCGGGCGACCGCGCCGGGGCGGTGGCCGCGCTCCGCCGCGCGAGCGGCGACGGCTACCCGCGCGCGCGGCGGCTGCTCGAGCAGCTCTCCGCGCCGCTCTGAGTCCGGGCGCGGCTCGCGCGCGGGCGAAGCGAGCGTGCCGGAAGGCGCCTCGCGACGGACGACCCTTCCGTCCCGCTCAGTGCGGCGCGTGCTCCGCGCGGTCCGCGACCTCGGAGACGCCGGCGGAGTGCGCGCAGTGCGCGCAGCAGAACGTCTTGCCGCCCGCCTCCGTGCCGTGGCCGATGACGCGGCAGCCGCAGTGCGCGCAGCGCGGCGCGAGCGCCTGGATGGCGCACTCGAAGCTGTCGAAGACGTGGCGCTTCCCCGCCATCGCCACCTCGAACGCCTTGTCGTACTCGTTGCCGCAGACCTCGCACGTCCCCGTCATGGCTCCCCCTCCGCGCGCGCCGCCCGGCGCGCCAACGCCAGCCACGAGCGGCCTCCGCCGCCCGCCCGAGGCAGGCGGGAGAGCCTCCGCCGCCCGCCTTCGTCCCCCCAGCAGCGCCCGTCTCTGGGGCGCCTCCGTCCGTCGCGCCCGGGAAAACGTGCGCACCCCGGGGACCGGGCGCGAGCGTCGCGGACGCTGACATCCGGACGGGCAGTGACGAGCCTTGAAGGGGACCGACCCGCGCGGTGCGCGGGCGAACGGATTTGGCCCGCGCGGCGCGCGGGCGGGAGACGACATCATGGCGACCTTGGCGATCGGACAGCCGCTCCTCCACCGCGTGAGCTGGGGGGCGCTCTTCGCAGGATTCTTCTTCGGCTTCGGGATGTGGATGCTGCTCCTCGCGCTGGGCGCGGGGATCGGCTTCGCGGCCTTCGATCCGCGCGACCTCCAGCACTGGCAGGGGCTCGGGATCGGCTTCGGCATCTGGGGCGTCGTCGCCGGGATCGCCTCCATGTTCCTCGCCGGCTGGCTGGCCGCCCGGCTCTCGGCGGCGGACTCGAAGCTCGCCGGCATGCTGCACGGCGCCGCGCTGTGGGGCTTCATGCTCGTCGCCGGGCTCTGGATCGCGACGATGGCGGTCACGCGCACGGCCGCCACGGCCGCGGCGGCGGCGGGCGGGGCGGCGCAGGCCGCCGCGGGCGCCGCGGGCGATCCGGGCGCGCGGCGGGAGATGGAGCGGCAGGCGAACCGGGCCGAGCAGCAGGTGCAGGGCATGGCGCAGGGCGTCCGGGAGAACGCCGGCGAGGCGGCCGAGACCGCCAAGACCGCCGGCACGGCCGGCGCCTGGGCGTTCTTCCTCTACGGGCTCCTCACCCTCGCGGCCGCCATCCTCGGTGGACGCGCGGGGGTGCCGCGCGGGCATCTCGTCGACACGCGGGAGGAGCGCACCGCGGCGGGGGAGCCGCTGCCGCACCACGTCTGAGGCGAGCACGGGAGGCGCGATGGGACGCGTGGAGAAGAGCATCGAGGTGAACCGGCCGCTGCGGATGGTCTACGACCAGTGGACCCAGTTCGAGGAGTTCCCGCGCTTCATGGAGGGGGTCGAGGAGGTGCACCAGCTCGACGACAAGACCCTCCACTGGAAGGCGCGGATCGGCGGCCGGGTCGAGGAGTGGGAGGCCGAGATCGTGCACCAGGTCCCGGATCAGACCATCGCGTGGCGGCGCACCCGCGGCGCGAGGAACTCGGGGGTCGTGGTGTTCACGCCCCTCGAGGGCAACCGCTGCCGCGTGACGCTCGCGGTGGAGTACGACCCGAAGGGCTTCGTCGAGAAGGTCGGCGACGCGCTCGGCGTCGTGTCGCGCCGGGTGGAGGGCGACCTCGAGCGGTTCAAGCGGTTCATCGAGGAGCGCGCGACCGAGACCGGCGCCTGGCGCGGCGAGATCAAGCCGTCGGGGGACGTGACGCACCACCCCTGACAGTGCCGACCATCTGGCGTGAGCCCGAGCCCGTGCACGAGCCCGAGCCCGAGCCCGAAGAAGGCCGGGCTCGGGCGCGGGGTTCACGGGACCGCTCCAACTGGGAAGCGCAATGAGGCCGGGCCGGGCGCGGCTCGCGCCGCCGGGCCGATGCCTCACCGGCGGCGGCGCGGCGCCTCGTGGGGCGGCGCCGCGGCGGCGAGCGCCGTCCGGATCGCGTCGACCCCCACGTGCAGCCGCGCGCCGTCCCAGAGCGCCGGCGTCGGCCCGCCGCCGTGCGCCGCGAGCGCCTCGCGGTGCGCGTCGAACGCGACGTTCCTGAACTGGACGGCGCCCTCGAGCCCTGCCTCGACCACGAGCTTGCGCGCGGCCGCGGAGCCGGGCTCGGCGAGGCGGTGGAAGAGCTCCAGCCCCGCCATGCGTCGGCCGGCCGGCTAGGCGACCTGCCCGTCGGGGACGGCGAGGCCCGGGAGCGCCGCCGCGCGCGCGCGGGGGACCTCGGACTCCGCGGAGACGCGCACGACGCGGTGGGTCGCCGCGTCGGCGAGCACCTTGCGCACGAGGGCCTGGTTCATCGCGTGGCCGCTCTTCACCGCCGTGAGCGCGCCGAGGACGGGCATCCCGAAGAGCGCGAGGTCGCCGACCGCGTCGAGCACCTTGTGGCGCGCGAACTCGTCCGGGAAGCGGAGCCCCTCGGGGTTCAGGATCGAGAACTCGTCCACCACGATGGCGCTCTCGAGCGTGCCGCCCTTGGCGAGGCCGGCGGCCTGCATCCGCTCGATGTCGCGGCGGAAGCAGAAGGTGCGGGCGCGCGCCACCTCGCGCTCGAAGACGCGATCGTTGATCGTCACCCGGAACGTCTGGTTCGTGATGAGCGGGTGGCCGAAGTCGGCGGTGAACGAGACGGAGAAGCCGTCGGCGGGCTCGAGGCGCGCGAGCTTGTCGCCATCGCGGATCTCGACCGCCTGCTCCACCACGAGCCAGCGCTTCCCGGGGCGCTGGATCTGCAGGCCCGCCTCGCGCACGAGGCAGACGAACGGGGCGGCGGAGCCGTCGAGCGTGGGGACCTCGGGGCCGTCCACCTCGATGCGGCAGTTGTCGACGCCCATGCCGTGGAGCGCCGCCATCACGTGCTCGACCGTGTGCACGCGCGCGCCGCCGTGGGCGAGGTTCGTCGAGAGCGTCGTGTCCGCCACGAACTCGTTGCGGGCCGGGATCTCGACTCCGAGGTCCATGCGGACGAAGGAGATGCCGGCGTCGGGCGCGGCGGGCGCGAGCGTCAGCGTCGCCGGCTTGCCCGAGTGCAGGCCGATGCCGGTGCAGGAGACGCGCTTCGCGACGGTTCGCTGATTCCAGAAGGCCATTCTTGCCACTCCGTTCCGGGCCGAAACGCCCCGAGCGGCACCCTTTCGAGCAATCGATGTGCCAATCAGCCCGGAATCCGTCGTCTTTTTCCACATTCGGGAGGCGGCCCAACCGGCCGCCGAGACGGACCATTTCCGGGTAGGTGCACCTCGCCCCACCTCACCTCCCCCTCGCCGCGCTCCAGACCGACCGACGAAACCGTGCCGGAACGCGACATCCGTGTCAGAGCGGCACGCGCCGGCCCCGGATCGGACGGGGCGGCTTATACCATGTGCCTCGCGGCGCGAGAGGGGCCGAAAGACGATGCCACCGAAGGACGATCTCCCGTCGCGGCGCGCGCCGCTCGTCACGCTCGCGCTCGTCGCCGTGAACCTCGGCGCCTTCGCCTGGCAGGTCTTCGGGATCGGCATCGAGGCGTCCGTCCGGCGCGGCGGGGCCATCCCGTACGAGATCCTGACGTTCCAGGACGTCGAGTGGCGCGCGCTCGTCCCGCCCCCGCTCACCCTCCTCACGAGCATGTTCCTCCACGGCGGCTACGCGCACGTGGCCATCAACATGCTGGCGCTCTGGGCCTTCGGGATCCCGGTCGAGGACGCCCTCGGCGCCGCGCGCTTCCTCGGGCTCTACCTCGCCGCGGGCGTCGTCGCCGCGCTCGCGCAGACGCTCGCGGCGGCGGTCTCGGGCGACGTGCTCGTGCCGATGGTCGGCGCCTCCGGCGCGATCGCCGGCGTGCTCGCGGCGAACGTCGTCCTCTTCCCGCGCGCGCGCGTGCTCTCGCGCGTCCCGGCCGGCCTCCTCGTCGGCGCGTGGTTCCTGCTGCAGATCCTGTCGGTGGTGCTCGGCAGCGACCCGGGCATCGCCTTCATGGCGCACGTCGGCGGGTTCGTGGCGGGCCTCCTGCTCGTGCGGCTCCTCGGGGGCGATCGGGGCTGGCGCGCGCGGCGCGCCGGCGAGTAGCGCGGCGCGCCGCGATCAGACGAGCGAGCCCTGCTTGCCCCGCGGCCGCTCGCGGCCGAGGTGCTCGTAGGCGCCGGGGAGCGCCACCCGCCCGCGCGGCGTCCGCGCGAGGTAGCCCTCGCGCACGAGGAAGGGCTCGTACACGTCCTCGATCGTGTCGCCCTCCTCGCCCACCGCCGCGGCGATCGCGTCGATGCCGGCCGGACCGCCGCCGAAGGTGTCGAGCACCACGGCGAGGATGCGCCGGTCCATCGCGTCGAGGCCGCGCGCGTCCACCTCGAGCCGCTGGAGCGTCGTCTCCACGATGGCGCGCGTGAGCGTGCCGTCGCCCTCGACCTGGGCGAAGTCGCGGGCGCGCTGCAGCAGGCGGATGGCGATGCGGGGCGTGCCCCGCGCGCGCCGGGCCAGCTCCTCGGCCCCCGCGGGGTCGACGGGCAGGGACAGCTTCCGCGCGGCGCGCACCGCGATCTCGCGCAGCTCGTCCGGCGCGTAGTAGGCGAGCCGCTCCTGGATGGGGAAGCGGTCGCGGAGCGGCGAGGCGAGGAGGCCGGTGCGCGTCGTGGCGCCGACGAGGGTGAAGCGCTCGAGCTTCATCTCCATCGTCTGCGCCCCGATCCCCGCGCCGAGGACGACGTCGAAGCGGAAGTCCTCCATCGCCGGGTAGAGCGCCTCCTCCACGGAGGGCGAGAGCCGGTGGATCTCGTCGATGAAGAGGATGTCGCGGGGGGCGAGGGCGGTGAGGAGGCCGGCGAGGTCGCCCTTCTTCACGAGGGCGGGGCCGCTCGTGACGTGCAGCGTGACGCCCAGCTCGCGGGCGAGGATGTGGGCGAGGGAGGTCTTGCCGAGGCCGGGCGGGCCGGAGAGGAGCACGTGGTCGAGCGCCTCGCCGCGCGCCTTGGCCGCCTTCGCGTAGACCTCGAAGTTCTGGACGATCTTCTCCTGCCCGACGTACTCCTCGAACGTCGCCGGCCGGAGCGACTGCTCGAGCCGCTCGTCGCCGTCCTGGGCGCCGGGGGAGACGTCGCGGAGGGGCTTCACGCTCATCGCGGGGCGAGGTTAGCACGGGCGGGAGACAGCGGTTCGCGGCGCTGCGCCGGGCCTCTGGCGCAGCGAGTAAAACTCACTTTTAGTGACATCCGCAGGCCACCGACGTAGGCTCGCGTCCACTCGGGAGGTGTGCCCCATGCGCCGTGCCCTCGCCGTCCTCCTCGTCCTCGCCGCGTCGGGCTGCGTGACCGCGATGCCCACGGAGCTCCCCGTCTCCAGGGAGACCCCGGCCGAGTGCACCTCCCACTGCGAGGAGCTCGGAATGAGGCTCTCCGCCGTCGTCATCATCATGAACGCCGCGGGGTGCGTCTGCGAGCCAAAGCTCGAGCCGAAGCAGGCGCCAGGTGCACCGCCGAGCGCCGGCGCTGCGGCGGCCGCGGGCGGCGCGCTCCTCGCGTCCCGGCAGCGGCAGCAGCTGTTCTCCCCTTCCCAGCCGCCGCACGTACCGCCGCCGGGGCTCCCTTGGACGCCCTACGGTCCGCGCCATTGAGGATGCACGGGCGGGCAGCGCGCGCCTCGCCCTACCCCCGCAGCAGCTTCAGCGCCTCGCGCACGAGGTCGTCGAGCTTCTTCCCCTCGGCGCCGTCGCGCAGCGCGTCCACGGCGGAGTCGGCCTGCGGCGCCTTGTAGCCGAGGTTCACGAGCGCGGTGCGGAGCTGCTCGAGGGCGCCCGCGCCGGGGGCGGCGCGCGCGGGCCCCGCCGCGCGGGCGAGGATGGCGAGCTTCTCCTTCAGCTCCACCACGAGCCGCTCCGCGGTCTTCTTGCCGACGCCGGGGACGCGGGTGAGCCGCGCCACGTCGCCCTGGGCGATGGCCTGGGCGAGCTCGCGCGCCTGGATCCCGGAGAGGATGTTCTGCGCGGCGCGCGGGCCGACGCCCTTCACGTCGATGAGCGCGCGGAAGACGGCCTCCTCCTCCTCGCTGGCGAAGCCGTAGAGGTCGATCGCGTCCTGCCGGACGTTCGTGAAGGTCCTGAGCGTCGCCGGGGACCCCTCGGGCGGGAGCGCGGCGAGCGACACCGCCGAGAGGTGGACGAGGTAGCCCACCCCGCCCACGTCCAGCACGGCGTGGTCCGCCCCCTTCTCGGCCACCTTCCCGGAGAGGCGCGCGATCACGGGAGGCCCCGGTGGTCGCGGCGCGCGGGGCGGAGCCTCGCGAGGGCGGCGGCCGGGGCGGCGCCGTCGCCGGCCAGGGCGAGCCGCGCGGCGCGCCGGGCGAGGTGGCACACCGCGAGCGCGATGGCGTCCGCCTCGTCGGACAGCGCCGGGGTCGCCCCGAGCAGCATGCGCGCGGTGCGGAGCATCTGGTCCTTCGAGGCCCGGCCGCTGCCGGTGAAGGCGAGCTTCACCTCCGAGGGCGCGTACTCGTAGACCGGCAGCCCGGCGCGCGCCGCGGCCGCGAGGGCGACGCCCCGCGCCTGGCCGAGCACGAGCGCCGAGCGGGGCGAGGCGCCCGCGAAGACCTGCTCCACCGAGACCTCCGCCGGCAAGGCCCGCGCGATGACCTCGTCGAGCCCGTCGAGGATCCGCGCGAGCCGCTCCGCCACCGGCCGCTCGCCGGGGACGAGGACGCCCGCCTCGACGAGCTCGAGCCGCGCCCCCCGCCGCGCGACGACGCCGAAGCCGCAGCGGCGCGAGCCGGGGTCGATGCCGAGCACGATCACGCGGGCATCGTGGCACGGCCCTGAACCCCCGTCCAGCATCCGGCCCGGCGGACGATCCCGGTCCCCACGGGCCGCGCCGCGGAGCAGGGGCGGCGTCACCGCGGCGCAGCGGGCGGCGCCCCGGTCCGCACGAGCGAGGCCGCGGCGGCGAGCACGGCGAGGGCGGCGCCCCCCCGCAGCGCGGCGGCGTAGCCCAGGAGGAACTCCGGTCCGGACGCGTCGGCGCCGGCGCGCAGGGCGAAGAGCGCGCCGGCCACCGCGACGCCCGCCGCCATCCCGGCGTTCCGGGCGGTGGCGAGGAGCCCGCCCCCGGAGCCGAGGCGCGCCCGCGGCAGCGCGCTCATCACGGCGGCGTTGTTCGGCGCCTGGAAGAGCCCCATGCCGACGCCGGCCACGAAGAGGTGGGCGGCGACCGAGGCGACGCGCGCGTCGGCGCCGCCGAGGGAGAGCGTGAAGAGCGCCCCCGCGAGCACGAGCATCCCGAGCGCGGGGAGCCCGCGCGCGCCGAGGCCGAAGCGGTCGGCGATCCAGCCGGCGAGCGGGGAGGAGCCCGCGAGGGCGACGGGCACGGCCGCGAGCACGAGCCCGAGGCGGCCCGGGGGGAGGTGGTGGACGCGGGCGAGCAGGAACGGCGTGAGGAACGTCTGCGAGAACATCGCCGCGTAGGAGAGGAAGCCCGCGAGCAGCCCCCAGGAGAACGCCGGCACCCGGAAGATCGAGAGGTCGACGATCGGCCCGCCGGCGGCGCCGCCCCGCGGGAGGATGCGCAGCGCCCAGGCGACGCCGGCGATCCCGACCGGCAGGTTCACGTAGAAGACCCAGCGCCACGAGAGGTGCGAGAGGATGAGCCCGCCGAGGGGCGGCCCGAGCGTGAGGCCGATCGCGACGACGGTCCCCACCGTGCCGAGGGCGCGGCCGCGCATCGAGGGCGGGAACGCGGCCGTGACGATGGCGGGGCCGATGGCCATCATCGCGCTCGCGCCGAGCGCCTGGAGCACGCGCGCCCCGACGAGCTCCCCGAGCCCGGGCGCCGCGCCGCACAGCGCCGAGCCGAGCGTGAACACGAGGAGCCCGCCCGCGTAGACGGCGCGGTGGCCGAGCCGGTCTCCGAGCCGGCCGGCGGCCACGAGCGTCGCGGTGATGGCGAGGAGGTAGGCGTTCACGATCCACTGGAGCGCCCCCACCGGCGCGCCGAGCTCCGCCCCGAGCGTCGGGAGCGCGACGTTCACGATGTTGCCGTCGAGGGTCGCCATGAGCGTCCCGACGGAGACGGCGGAGAACGCGGCCCAGCCCCCTCGCGGCGAGGCGGGGCCGGGCGGCGCAGGTGGCGCGGGTGGCGGCGCGGGTCGCAGGGCGCTAGCTCACCGCCGGCGGGAAGAGCGTCGGGTGCTCGGCGAGCACGATCCGGCGCAGCCGCGGCACGGCGGCGTGGAAGACGGCGCTCGCCGCGAGCGCGACGAGCGCGCCGGCGAGGAGCGTCCGGGGCGTGCCGAAGTGGCTCGCGGCGACCCCGGCGGCGAGCGAGCCGAACGGCGTGACGCCCACGAACAGCATCGAGAAGAGCCCCATCACGCGCCCGCGCATCTCGGGCGGCGCGAGCCCCTGCAAGAGCGTCATGGTCCCCGCCATCTGCGTGATGAAGCCGAAGCCGACCACCGCGAGCGCGAGGGCGGCGACGGCGGGGCTGCGCGCGAGCGAGGTCGCGACGAGCCCGCCGCCGAGCAGGGTCGCGCCGAGCGCGACGCGCCGGTCGAGGCCGCGCAGCCCCTTGCGCAGGAGGAGCCCGACGGCGCCCGCGAGCGCGCCGGCGCCGGCGCACGCGAGGAGGACGCCGTACAGGCGCGCGCCGCCGTGGAGCACGTCCGCCGCCACCGCCGGGAGGAGCGCCTGGTACGGCATCGCGAAGAAGCTCGACACCGCGAGGAGCGCGAGGAGGGCGCGCACGTGCGAGGTCTGGCCGGCGTAGGCGAGCCCCTCGAGCAGGTGGGCGCGGCGGCTCCCCGCCGCGATCGGCTGGGGCGGCGGCCGCATGACGAGGAGCGCGTAGTACGTCCCGACGAAGCTCGCCGCGTTGAGGGCGAAGGCCCAGCCCTCGCCCACCTCCGCCACCACGACGCCGGCGAGCGCCGGCCCCACGATCCGCGCGGCGTTCACGATCGACGAGTTCAGGGCGATGGCGTTCGCCATGTGCTCGCCGGCGAGGTCGGCCATCAGCGCCTGGCGGGCGGGGATCTCGAACGCGTAGGTCATCCCGAGCATGGCGGCGAGGACGAGCACGTGCCAGGGGCGCACCACGCCGGTGAGGGTGAGGACGGCGAGGAGGCTCGCCTGCACGATGGCGTTCGCCTGGGTGACGAGCACGACCTTGCGGCGGGGGTGGCGGTCGGCGATGGACCCCGCCCAGACCGCGAACAGGAACACCGGCACCGCGCCGAGGAAGCTCACGAGGCCGAGCATCCGCGAGGAGCGGGTGAGCCGCCAGACGAGCCACCCCTGGGCCACCGAGGCCATCCAGGTGCCCGCCAGCGAGACCGCCTGCCCGGCGAAGAAGAGGCGCAGGTCCCGGCTCGCGAGCGAGCGGACGGCGCTCGGCCAGCGCGAGGTCGCTGCGCTCGAGGCGCCGCCGGGATCGGTCCGCATGGCTCGCGATCAGAGCTCGATCTGCGCGCCCATCTCCACCACCCTGTTCGGCGGCAACCCGAAGAAGGCGCTCGCCGTCCGGGCGTTTCGCGCCATGACGATGAAGAGCTTCTTGCGCCAGCTCGCCATGGGGCCGGGCCGGTGGGGATGAGCGTCTCCCGCCCGAGATAGTAGGTCGTCTCCATGGGGTCGAGCGACAGGGCCACGTTCGGCGAGCGCATCCGCGGCAGGGCCTCGAGGATCGCGGGGACGTCGGGGGTCTCCATGAAGCCGTAGCGCGCGACGACCTGGTAGAAGCCGCTGCCGAGGGCCGTCACCCGGATGCGGTCGGCGCGCGAGACGGACGGGATCTCCTCGGTGAGCACCGACACGATGATCACCCGCTCGTGCAGGATCTTGTTGTGCTTCAGGTGGTGCAGCATGACCGGCGGCGCGTGGCCGGTGTTCGAGGTCATGAACACGGCGGTGCCCGGCACCCGCTGCGGCTTCTTCCGGGCGATCTCGGAGAGGAACAGCGCGAGGGGCAGGCCGGCGTCCCGGAGCGTCGCGGCGAGCACCTGGCGCCCGCGCTTCCAGGTGGAGAGGAGCGTGAAGACGAGGGCGGCCGCGGCGAGCGGGAACCAGCCGCCCTCCTCCACCTTGATCACGTTGGCCGAGAAGAACGAGAGATCCACGCCGAGGAACAGGAGCGTGAGCGGCCACGCCTTCCAGCGCGGCCATCCCCAGTGGTCGCGCACCACGCGGTGGAAGAGGAGCGTCGTGATGGCCATGTCGCCGGTGACCGCGATGCCGTACGCGGAGGCGAGGTTCGTCGAGGAGCGGAAGCCCAGCACGAGGGCGATGCACGCCGCGCCGAGGACGGCGTTCACCTCCGGCACGTAGATCTGCCCGATCTCGCGCGAGGAGGTGTGGCGGATGGTGACCCGCGGGCAGTAGCCGAGCTGCACGGCCTGGTTCGTGAGGGAGAAGGCGCCGGAGATCATCGCCTGGCTCGCCACCACGGCGGCGGCCGTGGCGATCGCGATCATCGGGTAGCGGGCCCACTCGGGCGCGAGGAGGAAGAACGGGCTCCGCGCCGCCGAGCCGTCGTGGAGGAGCAGCGCCCCCTGCCCGAAGTAGTTGAGGAGGATGGCCGGCATCGCCACCGCGAGCCACGCCACCCGGATCGGCCGCGGGCCGAAGTGGCCCATGTCCGCGTAGAGCGCCTCGCCGCCGGTGATGACGAGGACCACCGCCCCGAGGACGAGGAAGCCCTGCACGCCGTTGCGGGCGAAGAACGACGCGGCGTGGACGGGGCTCACCGCGCGCAGCACGCCCGGATCGAGGAGCACGCCGCGGGCGCCGGCGAGGGCGATCGCCACGAACCAGAGGAGCATCACCGGCCCGAACACCGCGCCCACGGTGGCGGTGCCCCGCCGCTGGAAGAGGAACAGGCCGAGCAGGATCGCGACCGCGAGCGGCACGACGGCGCCGTGGAGCGCGGGCGCCGCGACCGCGACGCCCTCGACGGCGCCGAGGACCGAGATGGCGGGGGTGATGACGCCGTCGCCGTAGAGCAGCGCCGCGCCGAAGAGGCCGAGGACGAGCAGGAGCCGCCGCCCCTTCTTCGAGATGTCCTTCTGGCCGACGAGCGCCATGAGCGCGAGGATCCCGCCCTGGCCGCGGTTGTCGGCGCGCATGACGAGGGCGAGGTACTTGAACGTCACGACGAAGGTCATCGCCCAGAACACGAGCGAGAGGACGCCGAGGACGTTCTCGGGCGTGGGATCGACCCGGTGGTGCCCGCCGAAGCACTCCTTGAGCGCGTAGAGCGGGCTCGTCCCGATGTCGCCGTAGACCACCCCGAGGGCGCCGACGGCGAGCGCCGCGAGGGTCCTCCCGGTGGGCTTCGCCTTGACGGGCGGGTGCTGGCCCGGAACGGGCGTCCCCGGCGGCGGCGGCGAGGTGCGCTCGGACGCGGGCGGGAGCGGGTCGGACATCCGGGACCCGCCGAGGTAACCAGATCGGCGGCGGGGCGTCGAGCCCCGCTAGACCCAGGTTCGCGATTCGCGATCACTTCGATGATCGCGCAGTCGCGCCTTGGTTCAGCCAGATGGGCGCGGCTTCGCCGCGCCGTTCACAGCTCGATCTGCGCGCCCATCTCCACCACCCGGTTCGGGGGCAACCCGAAGAAGGCGCTCGCGGTCTGGGCGTTCCGCGCCATCACGATGAAGAGCCGCTTCCGCCAGCGCGCCATGGGGGACGGCCCGGTGGGGAGGAGCGTCTCTCGCCCGAGGAAGTACGTCGTCTCCATGGGCTTGAGCTCGAGCCGCGGCTCGCCCGGGCGCGGCCGCGCCGCCAGCTGGGCGAAGAGCGCGGGGACGTCCGGCGTCTCCATGAAGCCGTAGCGCGCGACCACCTGGACGAACCCGCAGCCGAGGTCGCGCACCACGGCGCGCTCGGCGTCCGGGATCGCCGGCACCTCCTCGGAGAGGAGCGAGGTGAGGACGACGCGCTCGTGGAGCACCTTGAGGTGCTTCAGGTGGTGGAGGAGCACCGGCGACACGTTCGCGGTGTTGCCGGTGAGGAACACCGCCGTCCCGGGGACCCGGTAAGGCTGCTTGCGCGCCATCTCGGCGAGGAAGACGTCGAGGGGGAGCCCCCCTCCCTCCATCATCCGCGCGAGCTCCGCCCGGCCGCGCTTCCAGGTGGCGAGGGTCGCGAAGATGGCGAGCGCCGAGGCGATGGGGAACCAGCCGCCCTCCTCGATCTTGACGAGGTTCGCCCCGAAGAACGAGAGGTCCACGCCGAGGAAGAGGAACGTGAGCGGCCACGTCCACCGCCGCGGCCAGCGCCAGAGGTCGCGCGCGACGCGGTGGAAGAGCAGCGTCGTGATCGTCATCGTGCCGGTGACCGCGATGCCGTAGGCCGCGGCGAGGCTCGACGAGCTGCGGAAGCCGAGGACGAGGGCGATGGTGGCCGCCGCGAGCGCCGCGTTCACCTCGGGCAGGTAGATCTGGCCGATCTCGCGCGACGAGGTGTGGCGGATGGTGACGCGCGGCGCGTAGCCCAGCTGGATCGCCTGCCGCGTGAGCGAGTACGCGCCCGAGATCAGGGCCTGCGAGGCCACGATGGCGGCGAGGGTGGCGATGGCGATGAGCGGGTAGAGCGCCCACTCCGGCGCGAGGAGGTAGAAGGGGTTCCGCGCGGCGGTCGGGTCGTGCAGCAGCATCGCCCCCTGCCCCAGGTAGTTGAGCAGGAGCGCCGGCAGGGCCACGGCGAACCAGGCGGCCCGGATGGGCCGCTTCCCGAAGTGGCCCATGTCGGCGTACAGCGCCTCGCCGCCGGTGATGACGAGGACCACGCCGCCCAGCACGAGGAAGCCCTGCCCGCCGTTCCGGGCGAAGAAGGACGCCGCGTGCAGCGGCGAGAACGCGCGGAGGACCGACGGGTCGAGCAGGATCCCGCGCACCCCCAGGGCGGCGATGGCGACGAACCAGACGAGCATCACCGGGCCGAAGACGAGGCCCACCGCCGCCGTCCCGCGGCGCTGGAAGACGAAGAGCAGGACGAGGATGACGACCGCGAGCGGCACCACCGCGCGCTGCAGCGCCGGGGCCGCCACCGAGACGCCCTCCACCGCGCCGAGCACCGAGATCGCCGGGGTGATGGCCCCGTCGCCGTACAGGAGGGCCGCGCCGAAGAGCCCGAGCATCACGAGCGCGCGCCGTCCCGCCCGCGACGTCTCGTGCTTCCCGATGAGCGCCACCAGGGCGAGGATGCCGCCCTCGCCGCGGTTGTCGGCGCGCATCACGATGCCGACGTACTTGAACGTCACGACGAAGGTCATCGCCCAGAACACGAGCGAGAGGACGCCGAGCACGTTCTCCGGCGTGGGCGCGACGCTGTGGGTGCCCTCGAAGCACTCGCGGAGCGCGTACAGCGGGCTCGTCCCGATGTCGCCGTAGACGACGCCGAGGGCGCCGAGCGCGAGGGCGGCGAGCGCCTTGCCGCGCGGCGGCAGGCGGTGCCCGTGCGCCGGGGTGGCGAGCGGGGGCAGGGCTGCCGCGGGCGAGGGGGAGTCCATGGGCGGGGCCGGTCGAGGCGGCGACATACCAGAATTCGGCGCGACGCGCCCTGCCGGGCTAATCTTCGCGCCCCGTGCCCCCCGGACGCCACCCGCTGCGCGGCGAGCTCGGACCTCTCGTCCGGCTCGCCCTCCCGCTCGCCATCGCCCAGGGAGGGCAGGCGCTCATGGGCGTCGTCGACACCGCCGTGGTCGGGCGGGCCGGGGCGCTCCCGCTCGCCGGCGTGGGCCTCGGGAACGTGCTGTTCATGGCCCTCGGTGCGGTCGGGATGGGGGTCATGCACGGGCTCGATCCCCTCGTCTCGCAGGCCCTCGGCGCCGGCGACGCGGCGCAGGCCCGGCGGCTCCTCTGGCAGGGCTTCTGGCTCGCCGGGCTCCTCGCCGCGGCGCTCGCCCTCCCCTTCGCGGTCGCGCCGTCGCTCCTCGTCCCGCTCGGCATCGAGCCGGCCGTCGCCCGCGAGGCGGGCCACTACCTCCTCTGGCGGCTGCCGGGCCTCCCCTTCTTCCTCGCCTTCTTCGGGGCCCGGGCCTACCTCCAGGGCCTCGGGTCGGCGCGGCCCATGGTCTGGGCGACGGCGGTCGCGAACCTCGCGAACGTCCCCGCCGACGTCCTCCTCGTCTTCGGCGGCGCGGCGCTGCCGGCGTGGGCGTGGCCGCTCCGGGCGGTGCCCGCGATGGGCGCGGCCGGCGCGGCGATCGCGACGAGCCTCGTCTCCGCGCTCCAGCTCGCCGTCCTGGCGCGCGCGATCGCCGCGGTCCCCCTCCCCTCCGGCGCCGCGCCGGTCCCGCGCCGGCCCGATCCTCCCGCGCTGCGCGCCGCGCTGCGCGTGGGGCTGCCGATCGGGCTGCACATGGGGGCGGAGGTCGGGATCTTCGCGCTCGTCGGGTTCCTCGCCGCGCGGCTCGGGGCGCTGCCGCTCGCGGCGCACCAGCTCGCCATCTCCGTGGCGAGCCTCACGTTCACGGTGGCGGTCGGCTTCGGCAACGCCGGGTCGGTGCGGGTGGGCTGGGCGGTGGGCGCGCGGGACCGCGACGGCGCGCGGCGCGCCGGCCTCGCCGCGTTCGGCGCGGGCGCCGCGTTCATGTCCCTCTCGGCCCTCGTCTTCTTCCTCTTCCCGGGCGCCGTCGCGCGGGCCATGAGCGACGACGCCGCCGTGGTCGCCGCGGCCACGCCGCTCCTGCGGGTCGCCGCGGTCTTCCAGATCTCGGACGGCATCCAGGGGGTCGGCGCGGGCGTGCTGCGCGGCGCGGGCGAGACGCGCTTCACCTTCCTCGCGAACCTCGCGGGCCACTGGGGGCTCGGCTTCCCCGCCGCGATCCTGCTCGGCTTCGCGGCCGGCGGCGGCGTGACGGGCCTGTGGTGGGGCTTCGTCCTCGGCCTCTCCGCGGTGGCAGCCGCGCTCTTCGCCCGCTTCCTGCGCGTCTCCGGGCGGGAGATTGTCCCCCTCGCCGAGCGCCCGGCCCCCGGGCCGTGAGGCGCGAGGGCGGGCCGCGAACTTGCGCGGGCGCCCGGGGCCTGCTGTGCTCGTCGCGTGGACCCGCGGCGTCGCGCCGGGCGGGTCCCGGAGGAGCACCGATGGCACCCGCAGGCGTCCCCCGACCGCGCTCCCTCGCCGTCCTCGCGCCGCTCGTCCTCGGATCCGCCCTGCTCTCGCTCGCCCCGGGCGAGGCGCGGGCGGCGACGGGCGACGCGGCCGTGCGCGCCGCCGCCGCGGCCTTCGACCGGATCGAGCGCGAGACCGTCGACGCGCTGTCGAAGGAGCTCGACCGGCTCGCCGCGGACCCCGCGCTCGTCGCGCCCTTCCGCGCGCGGGACCGCGCCGCGCTGCTCGCGGCGGCCCGGCCGGCCTTCGCGCGGCTCGCCGCCGAGCGGAGCGTCTCGCACTTCTACTTCCTCGACCCCGAGCCGGCGCGCACCTGCTTCCTGCGGGTGCACAAGCCGGAGCTCCACGGCGACGTCGTGGAGCGCGAGACGTTCGCCCGCGCCATCGCGTCGAAGCGGATCGGCGCCGGCAAGGAGCTCGGGAAGACCGCCTTCGCGCTCCGCGTCGTGAAGCCGATGCGGGACCGCGGCCGGGTGATCGGGTACGTGGAGCTCGGCGAGGACATCGACCACTTCATCGAGCGGGTGCAGAGCGCGACCGGGGACGACTTCGGGCTCCTCGTCGAGAAGGCGCGCGTCGACCGCGCCGAGCTCGCGCGCGTCCGCAGGGACGACCGCTGGGACGAGCGGCCCGACGTCGTCCTCGTCGTGAGCACGATGTGGGACGAGAAGCGGATCGACATCGGCGGGCCGCTCGCGAAGCTCCCGGCGAGCGGCACGGCGGTGCGCGAGTGGAAGGAGGGCGACCGCGCCTACGCGGGCGCCGCCTTCCCGCTGCGCGACGCCGCCGACCGCGTGATCGGCGCGCTCTTCGTGCGGCACGAGCTCCGCGCGCGGTGAGCGACCGCGACTCGCGGTCGCCTCGGCGCGGGCTCGCGCCGGGCGTTCGCGCTACGCTCCCGGCGTGAGGCTCCGGCTGCCGCAGCCGTACGAGGACCTCGGCCACACCGCCGACGTGGGCGTGCGCGTGCGCGGGGCGACGGCGGAGGAGGCGCTCGGTCGCCTCGCCCTCGCCCTCGGGACGCTCCTCTCCGGCGGCGCGCCGGCGCCTCCGGGGCCCGACCGGCGGATGGCGGTGGCGGGCGGGCCGGGGCGCGCCGGCACGGCGGTGGCGCTCCTGCGCGAGCTGCTCTTCCGCTTCGCGACGGAGCGGCTCCTGCCGGCCGAGATCGAGGTGCACCGCGCCGACGAGGCCGGCGCGGAGGCGACCGTCGCCTTCGCGCGCTGGGACCCGGAGCGCCACGCGGAGGGCGCCGACGTGAAGGCGGTGACCTGGCACGCCGCCCGCCTCGAGCCGGAGGGCGCCGGCTGGATCGCGCAGGCGATCCTCGACGTGTGACCCGCGCGGCACGTCGGAGACCGGGTTCGTTCTCCATCCCGCACGCCGGGGAGAGCGGACGCAGTCCGCGGCGGCAGGCTCGGGAGGCGGGCGTGGCCGGCGAGCGTCCGCGCGACCGCGGGCGAGGGACGAAAAGAAACCGGAGCCCCGTGCGCCTTGGCTGGAGAACGCACGGGGCTCCGGGCCCGCACCACCTGGGAGCCCCCTCCCAGGTGGGGTGGACCTGCGGTCCCTCGTCTCGGCATGACGATCCTTGCGAGCGAGGGACAAATGTCCCTTGGGACATACCTCCTAGCATCCATGCGGGAGGACAGGCAAGCGTGCGCGCTAGGAATGCGCGCAACCCCTGCACGACGCGGTGGGAGCGGCAGCATTTCCGCGTCGTCGGCGGCGGCGGCGAACGGCGCGGCTTCGCGCCGACTCCCCGCGACGTCTATCTTCGGCGCTGCGGCCGAGGGGGGATCCGGCGATGAAGCTGCGGCACGTCGAGGGCGACCTCTGGGAGATCCCGCGCGAGGGGCGCATGAAGGTGCCCGGCCGCGTGTACTCCGTCGGCCCGCCGGCGCCCGACGACCCGGCCCTGGAGCAGGTCGCGAACGTCGCGCACCTCCCCGGCATCCTCCGCTTCTCGCTCGCGATGCCCGACATCCACTGGGGCTACGGCTTCCCCATCGGCGGCGTCGCCGCGGTGGACGCGGAGCGCGGGGCCGTGTCGCCGGGCGGCGTCGGCTACGACATCAACTGCGGCGTGCGCCTCGTGACGACCGCGCTCGACGCGGAGGTGGTCCGCGCGCGCCGGCACGCGGTCGCCTCCCAGCTCTACCGCGACGTCCCCACCGGCGTCGGCGCGAGCCACGCCATCCCCACGCTCTCCGACGCCGAGCTCGACGAGGTGCTCGCGCAGGGGGCGCGCTGGGCGGCGCGGCGCGGCTTCGCGGCCGCGGCGGACGACGTCGAGCGCTGCGAGGAGGGCGGCCGGCTCGCCTCCGCCGATCCCGGGGCCGTGTCGCCGCGCGCCCGGCTCCGCGGCGCCGACCAGGTCGGCACGCTGGGGAGCGGCAACCACTTCCTCGAGGTGGACCGCGTGGCGGAGATCCACGACGAGGCGGCCGCCGAGGCGTTCGGCCTCCTGCCGGGCGCCGTCGCGATCCAGATCCACTCCGGCTCGCGCGGCCTCGGCTACCAGGTCTGCGACGAGACGCTCGCGGCGCTCGCCCCGAAGCTCGCGGCGTACGGCGAGGACTACGCCCGGCTCCCGGACCGCCAGCTCGCCTGCGCTCCGGTGGGGAGCGAGGAGGGGCGCCGCTACCTCGGCGCGATGGCGGCGGCGGCGAACTTCGCGTGGGCGAACCGGCAGGTGATGACGGGCCTCGCCGTGCGCGCGCTGCTCCACGCGCTCCACCTCTCCGAGCGCGAGCTCGGGGCGCGGCTCCTCTACGACGTCTGCCACAACGTGGCGAAGCGGGAGGAGCACGAGGTGGACGGCGTCCGCCGCGAGGTCCTCGTCCACCGCAAGGGCGCCACCCGCTGCTTCGGCCCGGGCGACCCGCGCGTCCCCGCGCCTTACCGCGCCGTCGGCCAGCCCGTGCTCGTCCCCGGCGACATGGGGCGCGCCTCCTACGTCCTCGCCGGGACGGCGAAGGCGATGCAGGACACCTTCGGCAGCTCCTGCCACGGGGCGGGGCGGCTCCTCTCCCGCGGCGAGGCGCTCAGGCGCGCCCGGGGCCGGTCGATCGCGCAGGAGCTCGACGCCCGCGGCATCGAGGTGATCTCCCGCGGGAAGAAGACGCTCGGCGAGGAGATGAGCGAGGCCTACAAGGACGTCGCCCGGGTGGTCGCGGTCATGCACGGCGCCGGCATCTCCCGGCTCGTGGCGCGCCTCGAGCCGATCTGCGTCGTGAAGGGCTGACCCGCCCGCGCGGCGACGGCCGGCGGTCCCTCGCGCCGCCGCGCGGGGCGCGACTCGGGGCGCATGACGCGCCGCGGCGTCCCGGCCGGGGTTCCGAACGTTCCAAATGGCCTTCCGCGTCAGGTGGGGTACGCTCTGTCGGACGCATCGCCGGCCTCTCCGGCCGCTTCTTTTCGAAAGAACGAAGGGACCCTCCGTGCGAAAGCTCCTCCTCCCGCTCATCGCCGCTCCGTCGCTGGCCCTCGCCAGCGGCTACTCGCTCCCCAACACGAACCCGCGCGATCTCGCGATGTCCGCGTCCGCCGTCGCGGCGCAGATCGACTCGGGCGCGGCGTTCGCCCTGCCCGCCTCCCTCTCCCGGCTCGACGGCTCGTCGGCGCGCCTCAGCGCCGGCGGGGTGGTGATCTTCGACACCTGGAGCGATCCGACGGGCGCCTCGCCAGACGTGGAGATCGACAAGAAGGTGACGCCCCTCGGCTCGCTCTCCGTCGCGTACGGCGGCAGGGTCGGGGACCGCGGCTGGGGCGTCGGCCTCGCCGTCCAGCCCTTCGGCGGCGCGGTGGTCACCTGGCCGGGTGACTGGCCGGGGCGTTACCGCATCGTCGAGGTGGACCGGCAGGTCTTCAGCGGCGTGCTCACCGGCGGCGTGGAGGTGCTGCCCGCGCGTGCGGCTCGGCGGCGGGCTCGTGTACTACTACACGACCGAGAAGCTCTCCCAGGACGCCTGGATGGCGCCCTTCAGCCCGACCCCGGGGATCCCTCGACCTGGCCGCCCGACGCGACGGGGACCATCGACGTGAACGGCGGCGCGCTGTCGTTCGACGTCTCGGCCGAGGTTCAGCCGCTCCCGGATCTCCCGCTCACGATCGCCGTGGACTACAAGCACAAGGCGACGCAGGAGCTGGACGGCGACGTGAGCTGGGAGAACCTCCCGCCCGGCGCGCTCTTCGCGCTCGGCGCGGGCGTGCCGCAGGCGCAGATCCTCGCCGATCAGGGCGCCGGCCAGACCCTGACGATCCCGAACACGCTCAACGTCGGCGTCGCCTACCGGGTGTCGAAGCCGCTGCTCCTCACGGCCACCTACACGTTCGACCGGTGGGTCGTCTACG
The DNA here is from genome assembly GCA_963737085.1 of uncultured delta proteobacterium. Taxonomy (GTDB): domain Bacteria; phylum Myxococcota; class Myxococcia; order Myxococcales; family Anaeromyxobacteraceae; genus Anaeromyxobacter. The sequence continues at coordinate 636,119 of CAVTRR010000004.1, read as the reverse complement.
ACGAGGACGTCTTCGTGGGCGACAACGGTGCACAGATCGCGGTCGAGCGAAACTACTCGAACGGCTACACCATCCGCGCCGGAGCCGAGTACGACGTCGCCCCGACGCTCCAGGTCCGCGCGGGCGTCCAGCGCGACGTCTCGGGCCTCGACACCGACCACTACTCGCCGACGCTCCCCGACGCCTCCTCGTGGGCGGGCTCGCTCGGCGCGACCTACAAGTTCGGCGGCGGCCTCTCCGTCGACGCGGCCGTCTTCTACGCCATGATGGACGAGGTCACGGCGACCAACACGGGAAACGAGCCGCCCGCGAGCTACGTCGCCGAGGGGTCGGTCGTGCCGACCCGCTCGTTCCGCGGGACGTACGACGTCTCCGCGCTCGTGTTCGGCGTCTCCCTCGGCTGGACGCCCGGCGCGAAGTAGCGCCGCCGCCGCTCGCTTCGAGGAGGGGCCGTCCGGGACTCCCCGGGCGGCCCCTCCGCTCTTTGCGGGGCCGCGCCGGCAGGGCGGCCCGCCCGGCGCGCGCGCCGCGCCCGCGCAGGCGGGTGACTACGTTCTCGGCATGGACGATGCGCCGAGGGCTCATCTCGTCGTCCTGCGAGGAGGACGCACGGGCCGCGGGGGCGTCGAGCGGGCCCTGTCCCGTTCGGACCTCCGCGTGATCCCGGGCGGCCCCGAGGGCGATCTCCACGCCGCCATCGAGGAGACCGTCCTCGCGGCGCGGCGGCTCCGGCGCGAGATCGAGGAGAAGATCCAGCGCGAGCTGGACGAGCTGTTCTGAGCGCGCCCCGCCGGGCGCGTCCCCGGCGCGCCCGCCCCCGAACGGCCGGCGCGGGGGCGCCGCCACCGGCATTGGAAGCGGCCCGATCCCGCCGTTAAGCCTCCGCCATGCTCGAGACGCTCCCCGGGGCACCGCCCCTCGACGAGGCGCTCGCCCGCCGGCTCGCCGACGCCGTCCGGGCGAGAGGGCCCGCCCACGCGCCGCGCACCCGCCACCTCGACGCCGAGGGGCGGCCGCGCTTCACGAACCGCCTCGCGCTCGAGCGGAGCCCGTACCTCCTCCAGCACGCGCACAACCCGGTCGACTGGCGCCCATGGGGCGACGAGGCGTTCGAGGAGGCGCGCCGCTCGGGGCGGCCGGTGTTCCTCTCCGTCGGCTACTCGACCTGCCACTGGTGCCACGTCATGGAGCGGGAGTCCTTCGAGGACGAGGAGATCGCCCGCGTCCTGAACGAGCGCTTCGTCCCGATCAAGGTGGACCGCGAGGAGCGGCCCGACGTGGACGCGATCTACATGGCCGCGGTCCAGCTCCTGACCGGGGGCGGCGGCTGGCCGATGAGCGTCTGGCTCACGCCGGACCGGGAGCCGTTCTTCGGCGGCACCTACTTCCCGCCGCGCGACGGCGCGCGCGGGATGGCGCGTGGCCTGCTCGGGATCCTCGAGGAGCTCGCGCAGGTCTACGCGGGCGACGTGCAGCGCGTCCGCGGCGCGACGGCCTCCCTCGTCGCCGCGGTGCGCTCCGCGCTCGCCTCCCGCGGCGCGCCGGCCGCCTCCCTCCCGGGCCCGGAGGTCATCGAGGCGGCGGTGGCGGCGGTGCGCGCGAGCTTCGACGCGCGGAACGGCGGCCTCGACCGCGCCCCCAAGTTCCCGTCGAGCCTGCCGGTGCGCCTGCTGCTCCGCGTGCACCACCGCACGCGCGACGCCGAGCCGCTCCGCATGGCGGCGCTCACCCTCGAGAAGATGGCGGCGGGCGGCATCCACGACCAGCTCGCCGGGGGCTTCCACCGCTACGCGACGGACGCCGCGTGGCGCGTGCCGCACTTCGAGAAGATGCTCTACGACAACGCGCTCCTCGCGCTCGCCTACGCCGAGGCCTGGCAGGTGACGCAGCGGCGGGACCTCGCCCGCGTGGCGCGCCAGACCCTCGACTACCTCGTGCGCGAGCTGGCGTCGCCCGAGGGGGCGCTCTGGTCCGCCACCGACGCGGACTCGGAGGGCGAGGAGGGGCGCTTCTTCACGTGGGAGGCGCGGGAGGTCCGGGCGCGGCTCGGCCCCGACGCCGAGCGCTTCGCCCGCTTCCACGGCGTGACGGACGAGGGGAACTTCGAGGGGCGGAACGTCCTGTGGGTCCCGCGCCCGGACGAGGACGAGTGGGCCGCGCTCGCGCCGGCGCGCGCCACGCTCCTCGCCGCGCGGGAGGAGCGCGTGCACCCGCTGCGGGACGAGAAGGTGCTCGCCGGCTGGAACGGGCTCGCCATCTCCGCGCTCGCCTTCGGCGGGCGGGTGCTCGGCGAGCCCCGCCACGTCGCCGCCGCGGCGCGCGCCGCCGAGTTCGTCCTCGCGAACCTCGTCGTCGGCGGGCGGCTCCAGCGCACCTGGCTCGACGGGCGGGCCGGGGTCCCCGCCTTCCTCGACGACCACGCCTTCCTCGCGCAGGGGCTGCTCGACCTCTACGAGGCGACGTTCGAGGTGCGCTACCTCGAGGCGGCCCTCGACCTCTCCGAGCGGCTCGAGGCGCTCTTCGGCGACCCCGCCGGCGGCGGGTGGTTCACGACGGCCTCGGACCACGAGCGGCTCCTCGCCCGCGAGAAGCCGACCCACGACGGCGCCGAGCCGTCCGGCGCCTCGGTGGCGGTGCTGAACGCGCTCAGGCTCTCGGCGTTCACCACCGACGACCGCTGGCGCCACCGGGCGGAGGGGGCGCTGCGGCACTACGCGACCGCCCTCGCCGAGCGGCCGCTCGCGCTCGCCGAGCTGCTGCTCGCCCTCGACTTCGCGAGCGACGCGCCGCGCGAGGTGGTGCTCGTCTGGCCCGGCGGCGAGGCCGCCCCCGAGCCGTTCCTCTCCGTCCTGCGACGCGCGTTCCTGCCGAACCGCGCGCTCGCCGGCGCGCCGGAGGGGCCCGGGATCGTGCGCCTCGGGCGCATCGCCCCCGTCGCCGACGGCAAGATCGCCGCGGGCGGGAAGCCCACCGCCTACGTCTGCGAGAAGGGGCTGTGCCGGCTCCCCGCCATCGCCGCGGAGAAGCTCGCCTCGCAGATCGCGCCGGTGCACCCGTATCGTTGAGCCCGACCCTGAGTAGTTGGTCGCGACCGCGAGTTCTCAGCTCGGACAGAGTCGGCCGGCGGGGGAATTCGCGGCGCCCGGCGCCCGCCTGGGGCGCTGCAGCCACGTGAAGGGGCCATCGGCGCGACGCGCCCGATGCTCTCTCGCGCCGGATGGCGGTCAGGACCACGCCGCCCTCACCCCCGGCGCGCGGGGGCGCGCGCGGTCGCCGGCGAGCCGCCGGGCGGCAAGCCGACTCCGCGCGGGCGCGCGCAGGATCGTGAGCGTCAGCCTTCGGCGGCGTCAGCCCGCGGGAGCACAGCGGACCCCCAGCGAGATCCTGAGCTGGTACGTCCCGTGCGGGAAGAGCGCGTCGCGCGCCCCGGCCCGGAGCGCCGCCCACGCCACTCGGTACGCGCGCACGAACTCGAGGAGCCGCGACAGCGCCTCCTCGCGCTTCCACTTGTCGAGCGCGGCGACGCGCGGCTTGAGCTGCCGCCGCGGCTCGCTCGAGGCCGGGCGCGCCCACGGCTTCTGCGCGAGGACCTTCGCCGCGCCGAGGAACCCGCGCCCCTCGGCTCGCACGTCACGCGCGGCCCTCTCCTCGAGCTCGGCGAGGGCGGCGCAAAGCTGGTTCCGGAATTCGTCGGCCGACGCGAAGCCCGGCGGAACGGTGAGCGCCAGCTCGGCGGACTCGGGCAGGTAGCCCTTCGCGCGGAAGAACGTCGTCGGCCGGGGTGCCCACAACGTCTCCCCGCCGATGCGCGCGGGCGCGCTCCACAGGCCCGGCCACTCGCGCCCGTGGCGCACGAGACCGGCGGCCGCGGGGTTCGCCAGGACGTAGGCCGTCTTGCTCACGATGTCCTCGGCGGAGACGAGCGTGACGGCGCTGTAGCTCGAGGGGGCCCAGAACGCTTCCCAGCGGCCGAGGGAGGCGTTCACGGCGCGGGCGACGAGCGCGTCCAGGTATTGCTCGAACGCCGGCAGGCGCGCGTCGGGGTCGGTGACGACGAGGTGGAAGTGGTTCGAGAGCACGCAGAAGGCGTGAACCAGCACGCCGTAGCGCCGGGCCGCGAGCGCGAGCACGTAGAGGAAGATGCCGTTCGTGGTGTCCGACGGGCGGAGCAGGAGCTCCCGCTGGGCGCAGCGGCGCGTCACGAGGTAGGTGGTCGCCGGGAGAACCTGGCGGGGCGCGGTCATGCCGGCCTCCCAGGCACCAAGCGTGCCGGCGGGGAAGGCAGGGATTCCGGAGGGTCACGGGGGCGTGCCGCCGTGGCGCCGTACGCGGATTGGCCGCACCGTCCGAAGGGAAGTACTCTGGGTCGGGCCGAAGGGGTACCGCTACTTGTCGCCCTGGAAGATCACCGGGAGGCCCGACCTCGGGTTGCCGACGATGATCACCTTCGCGTTCTGGCTCGCGGCGAGCCGCTCGGTCGCCTCGATCCCCTTGTACGAGAGGTACTCGGCGGTGAGCCCCTGGCGCACGATGCTCTGGTACTTGGCGATGCCCTCGGCCTCGATCTGCTTGCGCTGCGCCTCCTGCCGCTCCTTGTCGAGGGTGAACCGCATCTTCTGGGAGCGCTGCTCCTCGGCGAGCTTGTCCGCGATGGCGGTCTTGATGGCCTCGGGCAGGTCCACGTCGCGGATGAGCACCGCCTCGACGATCACGTGCTTCCCCTCGAGCGCGCGCAGCACCTCGTCGTAGATGGCCCGCTCGATCTCCTCGCGCTTCGTCGAGTAGATCTCCTCGGGCTGGTAGCGCCCGAACACCTTGCGCGCCTCGGAGCGCACCACCGGCCCGATGACCTTCTGGTCGTAGTCGGGGCCGATCTGCGTCTGCAGCTCGAACAGCTCCTCGACCTTGGGCCGGAAGCGGAGGCTCGAGTCCACCCGGATGGCGAGGCCGTTCGAGGAGAGGACCGAGAGCTGCTCCTTCATCTCGTGGACGCGGGTGTCGTACTGGATGACGTGGTTCCAGGCGGGGATGAAGTGCATCCCCTCCCCGAGGACCTCCTTGCTCGTGCCGCCGCCCAGCGTCTTGAAGACGATGCCGCGGTGGCCGGACTCGACCGTGGGACAGCGGCAGCCGGGCAGGAACGGCGCCACGGCGAGGGACAGGAAGAGCAGCGTTCGACGCATGGGGGATCTCCTTGGAGCGGGCGCGGCGGGCGCGCCGCTCACCCGCGGTGGTCCAGGATCGAGAAGGGGCGCGCGCCCTTGAACACGCGGAAGAGCGCGTAGAGCGCCGGGAAGAGCAGGACGCTGCCCGCCGCGAGCGCCCAGAGGAGCGCCACCTGCGTCGCGCGCGGCGCGCTCGCCAGGGCGAGCGAGAGCTGGGGCACGACGATCCACGGGTACTGCGAGGCGCCCCAGCCGAGGACGATGAGGGTCACCTGCACGGCCGCGGCCGCCCTCGCCGCCCGCACCCGTCCGCGCAGCAGGGCGACGAAGGCGGCGATCGCCGCCGCGCCCGTGCCCACGTGCAGCGGCAGCGACCAGGGGCGCCGAGTGAGGCCGGCGAAGACCACCGGCGCCTCGCGCCAGGAGAGCGCCGCCGCGAGCGCCGCGCAGGCGAAGACGGCGAGGCCGGCCCCGATCGCCCGGCGGCGGAAGTCGTCCCGCAGCGCCCCCTCGGCCTCGACGGCGAGGTACGTGGCCGCGAGGAAGGCGAAGAGGGCCGCCGCGAAGAGCCCGATCGCGAGCGGGAACGGCGCCACCCAGGCGAAGGGGGAAGATCCCTGCGCGGCGATCTGCACCCGCCCCGACGCGAGCGCCCCGACGACGACGCCGAGCACGAGCGGCGCGAGCACCGACGAGCCCGAGAAGACGAGCCCCCAGCGCGCCTGCACGCGATCGTCCTCGCGGTCGTAGGTCCGGAACGTGAAGGCCGCGCCGCGCAGGACGATCCCGAAGAGCAGCAGGACGAGCGGGACGAACAGCTCGATGGACACCGCCGCGAACGCCGCGGGGAACGCCGTGAACAGCACCACGATGACGAGGATGAGCCAGACGTGGTTCGCCTCCCAGATCGGCCCGAGCGCGTGGGAGACGAGCTCGCGCTGCGCGTCGCGGCGCGGTCCGGAGGCGAGGAGGTCCCAGATGCCGCCTCCGAAGTCGGCGCCGCCGAGCAGGGCGTACAGGACGAGCGCCGCGAGCATGGCCGCGCCGAGGAGGTCGGCGGGGGTCACGCCGCGCCTCCCGGCCGCGCGCCGCCGCGCCCCGGGCCGTGGCTCGCGATCTGCCGCCACAGGAGCACCGCGGTCATGACGCCGAGCAGCACGTAGAGGAGCGTGAAGGCGACGAGCGGGACGCGGAGGTCCGCGACGGGGGTCACCGAGGCGGCGGTGGTGAGCACGCCCCACACGGTGAACGGCTGGCGGCCCCACTCGGTGACGAGCCAGCCGGCCTCGAGCGCGACGAACCCGGCGGGCCCGGCGAGGGCCACGGCGCGCAGGAGGAGGCGCGGCGGCTCGCGCCGGCGCGCCGCGTACGCGAAGTGGAGCGCGGAGATCCCGGCGAGCAGCGTCCCGAGGCCGACCATCGCCTGGAAGGCGAGGTGGACGAGCCGGGTGTTGGGCCAGACCTCGCGGGGGAACGCCTCGAGCCCCTTCACCTCCGCGTGGGGATCGTGGAAGGCGAGCAGCGACAGGCCGTACGGGATCTCGAGGGCGAAGCGCGTCTCCCTCCGCTCGGCGTCGGGCAGGCCGCCCACCCGCAGCGGCGCGCCGCGCACGGTCTCGAACTGCCCCTCGAGCGCGGCGAGCTTCACCGGCTGCGTCGCCGCCACCTGGCGGGCGGAGAGGTCGCCGGAGAGCGGCTGGAGCAGCGCCGCGGCGCCGCCCACGGCGAGCGCGATCCCGAGCGCGGCGCGGTGGAAGGCGCTCGCGCGGTCGCGCAGCAGGAAGACCGCGTGGATCCCGGCGACGGCGAAGCCCGTCGCCACGTACGAGGAGAGGAGCACGTGCACCACCTCGTGCGCCCACCCCGGCGGGAACATCGCCGTGAACGGACGCACCTCGGTGGGGATGCCGGCCGACGCCTCGAACCCGGCCGGCGAGGCCATCCAGGCGTTCGCGAGCGTCACGAAGAACGCCGACGCCGCCCCGCTCGCGGCGACGAGCGCGCCGCTCGCGAGGTGCACGCGCGGCGACACGCGCTCCCAGCCGTAGAGGTAGATGCCGAGGAAGATCGCCTCCGCGAAGAAGGCGAAGCCCTCGATGGAGAAGGGCATGCCGATGATCGCCCCCGCGAACGCCATGAAGCGCGGCCACAGGAGCCCCAGCTCGAAGGAGATCACCGTCCCGGACACCGCGCCGACCGCGAAGAGGATGGCCGTCCCCTTCGCCCACGCGCGGGCGAGGTCGAGGTGGACGGCGGAGCCGCTGCGGCGCCAGCGCCACTCGGCGAGGACCATCAGGAGCGGCATCCCCACGCCCACCGCGGCGAAGACGATGTGGAAGACGAGCGAGAGGCCGAAGAGCCACCGCGCAGCCAGGAGGTCGGGCACGCGCCGAGGGTACGTCCTTCGCCGCCGTGCCGCTTGGTCCCTGACGGGCGCGTCACCAGATTTCGGGCTCCTGAGACCGGAGGAGGTCGAACGTGGACTACGAGGATCGCGGTACGGAGGCTGTGGAGCGTCGGACGGCGAAGGTGCCGTCGCTCGCCTTCCTGGGGCTCGCCGTGGGGGCGATGGCGGCGTCGGCGGCGCTGGTGTTCACCGGGCGCAAGCAGCTCGGCAACTTCGTCGGGCAGTGGGCGCCGTCCATCCTGATCATGGGGCTCTACAACAAGCTCGCGAAGGAGATCGCCGTGCCGAAGCGGCTCTCCGGCGCGCAGGCGGGCGCGGGGGCGGGCATCTGACCGGGCGATCGTGATTCGTGAGCAGGCGAGCGAAGCTCGCCCGCCGGGGCGGGGCGCAGCCCCCTGAAGCGGACTGCTCGTGGTTCGTGAACAGGCGAGCGAAGCGAGCCCGCCGGGGCGCCGCCGCGGAAGCGGCGCAGCCGCTCGCGGCGGCGCACGGGACCCGGCGAGCAACGTGGGGCCCCGGCGAGCTCTGCTCGACGGGGCGGGGCGCAGCCCCGTGAAATTGACACTCGCGAAATGCGGCGAGTAACCTCCGGGGGTTCGCCTTCCCCGGAGGTTGCATGCGTCGCCTGGCGTCCGTCCTCGCCGTCGCCGTCCTCGCGCTGTGCGCGGGGGCCGCGCGCGCCGAGCCGCTCGACGTCGACCTCTCGCGGCTCGGGGCGCCGGACCCCGCGGTCTGGACCGCGCTCGACGCAACGATCATGCCGGGCGCTGCGGACACGTACGCCCGCGACGCGAAGGAGCGGTTCGCCGTCCTCTCGACCGAGGTGGCGGTCGCGCTCACGTCGGCGCTCCTCGAGCCGGCCTCCACCACCGGCTACGCCGGGTTCGACTTCGCCATCGAGGGCGCCTACACGCCCGTCCACTCGGAGGCGCGCGGCGACGCCCCGCCGGCGCCCCTCGCCGCCGGCGGCGTCGTCTACGCCGGCACGCCCTGGCCGACCCGCTACGAGCAGCCGGCCTCGCTCACGACGACCGCGCTCCACGTCCGCAAGGCGCTCCCCTTCAGCTTCGAGCTCGGCGGCCGGCTCATCTACCTCAACAAGTCGTCCTACATGGGGGCGCAGGGCGAGGCCCGCTGGGCGCTCAACGAGGGCTCGGACGTCATCCCGGACTTCGGGGTGCGGGTCGCCCACACGCGCCTCTTCGGCGAGCGCGACTGGAGCCTCGGCGCGACCGACCTCGACTTCTCGGTCTCGAAGCGCTGGGGCGTGAACGGCGTGACGAGCTTCACCCCCTACCTCGCGATGCGCTTCACCTTCGTGAGCGCGTCGACCGACCGGATCGACTTCGGCGCGGACGCCGACGCGGCCACCACCCCAGATCAGCGCCTGGCGCAGTCCGCCTCCTTCCCGCGCCTGCACGTGGGCGTGTACCGGACGACGCTCGGCGTGCGCATGACCGCCTCGGTCGTCTCGCTCGCCGCCGAGGTCACCTACTTCGGCGGGAAGAGCTACGCGGGCGCGGACGGCGCGACGCTCGCCGCCGGCGAGTACGGCGACTTCTCGGTGCCCTCGTCGTTCTCCGGCGCGGCGAAGCTCGGCTGGGAGTTCTAGGCCGCCCGCAAGGCCTCGCGGGTCCGGCCCGGGACGTTCGTGATGAGCGCGGCGGCGCCGAGCCGCGCCAGCGCCCGGGCCTCCGCCGGATCGTCGACCGTCCAGACGTTCATCGCGAGGCCGCGCGCGCGCCAGCGCCGCGCCCGCGCCTCGGTGACGAGCCGGCGGTCCGGGTGCACCGCCGACGGACCGAGGAGCCGCAGGCCCGCCCAGAGCCGCAGCCGCCACGGGCGCTCGCCGTCGAAGAGCAGCCCCACCGGCACGGTCGGGGCCGCGAGCCGGAACGCGACCACGAGGCGCCAGTCGAACGACGAGACGACGACGCGCCCCCCGGCCCCCGCCCGCGCGACGACCCGCGCGGCGGCCTCGGCGAGCCGCAGGTCGCGGCCGCGCGACTTGAGCTCCACGTTCACCACCGCGCCGGGGAGCGCCTCGAGCACCTCGGCGAGGAGCGGGATCCCCTCCCCCCGGAACCGGTCCCCCTTCCACGCGCCGACGTCGAGCGCGCGCAGCGCGGCGAGCGGCGCGTCGGGGAGCGACAGGTCCGCGCCCGCCACCCGGCCCGTGCGCTCGTCGTGGGCGACCACCACCTCGCCCGTGGCGCACCGCCAGACGTCGAGCTCGACGCCGTCCGCCCCCTGCGCGAGCGCCAGCCGGAACGCCGCCAGGGTGTTCTCGGGCGCGTCGGCGCTCGCGCCGCGGTGACCGAGCACGAGCGGCCGGCCGGGCGCGACGGGCGCGCGCGGGACGTTCCTCGCCATCGAGACCTCCTGCCGCTATCCTAGCCGGACCGGGACCGCCTCCGATGCTCACCGATCTCGCCGTCTTCCTCTTCGTCGCCCTCCTCGTGCTGGGAGGGATCTTCGTGCCGCGCGTCGGCGACGCGATCGGGCGCCGGCTCCGCGGCGGAGCGCCGGCCGACGCGAGCGGCGCGCCGCGGCCCCCCGAGCCGCGCCGCTAGACCAAGGTTCGCGGCCTCGCGCTCACCCAGCGGTCGCGGCGCCGCGCTGCGAGGCGACGCGCTCCGCGAGGGCGCGCACGAGCGGGTGGAGCACGCCGTCGCGGGCCACGTCGACGAGCTCGCCCGCCCCGAGCGCGGGCACGAGCTCGAGGGCGAGGGCCGTCTCGGCGTACGGGTTCCTCACCACCGCGAGGGCGACCGCCGGGCGCGTGCGCCAGCGGCGCGACTCGGCGACGCAGCGCAGCGTGCCGGGGCGGCACGGCCTCCGCGCCGCGATGCGCACCACGAAGTCCTCGGTGACCTGCGGGTTGCGCAGGAGCTCGCGGACGACGGCCGGCTCGCCCTCGGCGGCCAGCCGCGCGAGCAGGTCGGGGTCGCGGTGCGCGCGGGCGAAGGCCTTCTTGTGGCCGAGCGTCAGGTGCGCGAGGCGCGGGTCGGCCTTGTCGCGCGGCTCCTCGAAGGCGCGCCGGGGTGGCGGCGCGACGAGGAGGGCGGTCACCTCGCGGAGCCCGCGCTCGGCGGCGACGGCGTACAGCTCGGCGCGCCAGGCGTAGGGGAGCTCCCCGTCGCCGCCGGCGAGCGCCTGCGCGACGGCGGCGGCGGCCACCCGGAGCGCCGGACCCGTCCCGCGGACGAGCGCGGCGACGACGGCCGCGGCCTCCTCGGGCTCGGCCGCGCGGAGCGCGCGCGCGGCGGCCCGCGACCGGATCGCCCCCTCCTCGAGCGCGGCGAGCCGGCGCGCGAGGGCGCGCGCCTCGCCGTCCGCCTCCCGCGCCTCCCGCGGAGGGCCCGTCACCGGCCGCCGCCCGCGGCGGCGACCTCGACGCGCAGCGAGGCGCCCTCCAGGTCCGCGGGGTGGTCCGCGATGGCCACGAGGAACGGCACCGCGTCGCCCGGGGCGATGCGGGCCGGCGCGCGGGCCGCGGCCTCGCGCGCGGCGGCCGCGAGCGCCGCGGCGTCCGCCGCGCCGTGGAGCGCCTCGGGGCTCGGGACGGCGCCGGCGAGCGCCTCGCCGCGCGCGATCACCCGGCCGTCCCGCACGATCTCGACCGCCACGGTCAGCGCCGCGACCGGCGCCGGGGCGCGCGACACCACCTCGCCGCGCACGAACAGCACGGGCGGCGCCTTCTCGCGCTCGTACAGGCCGCTGCGCACGTCACGCGCGGAGAACGGGCCCGGGGCGCCGGCGCGGCGGAGGCCGGCGAGGATCGTGGAGGGGCGGAGCGCGGCGGCGTCGAGGGGGCCCTCGGCGCGCCAGACCGCGAGGATCGCGAGGGCGGCGGCGAGGAGCGCGGCGAGCGCCACCGCGTTCACGAGCGCGGCGCGCACCCGCGACCCGCGGGCGCCCGGGATGCGGGCGTCCGGCTCCGGCGCGCGCGCGGGAGCCGGCGCGGGCGCGGGCGGCGCGGCGGCCGCGGGGGGCGCCGCGGCGGGCTCGGCCGGCGGCGCGGGCGACGGGGCGGGCTCGATCGCGAGCGCGAGGGACTGGTCGTCGGCGAGGTCGCCGTAGCCGCCCGGCTCCGCGCCGGCCCCGCTCGCGAACGGATCGCCTCCGTGCGGCGCCGCCGGGACGGGGAGCGGCGTCTGCCGCTCCTCCAGCGCGAGGCCGTCGCCCGTGCCCGGCTCGGGCGGCTCGCCGGCGGGCGCGCCGCCGGCCGCGACGGCGAGGAGATTGGCCGGATCCGCCTCGGGGATGTCCGCCGGGGCGCCGGCCGCGGCGAAGGGATCGGCCGCCGTGTCGCCGGACGGCGCGAAGGGATCGGCGGCCGGCGCCGCGGAGAACGCGGCGAACGGGTCCCCCGCGGCGGGCGCCGGCGCGGCGCGGCCGGGGAGCGGCGGCGGCAAGGGCGGCGGCCGCGCGGCCGACGGGGCGCGGACGGGATCCATCGCGAACGGGTTCTCGGCGGGCGCCGCGGGCGTGAGGTCCACGGGGAGCCCGCCGGCGGCCGGCGGCGCGGGCGCTGGCGGCGCCCCCCCGGCCGGGTGCAGGAAGAACACGTTCTTGCAGCGCGAGCAGCGGACGTTCGCGCCGCGGGGGCCGACGCGATCGTCGGCGACCCGGAACTTCGCCTCGCATTTCGTGCAGATGACGATCATCCGGACGGCCCCGCTGAGGGAGACTACACCGCATGCCGCTTGACACCAAGCGGCGAAGGCAAAACAATCCCGGAATTGCGCGCACTTATCTCCACGGACGGCCACCGATGAGCGAAGAAGTCACCCCCGGAAGCGAGCCGTCCGCCCCTGGCCGCGAGCCGAAGGTCATCAAGCGGTACACGAACCGGAAGCTCTACGACACCGTGGAGTCCCGGTACGTCACGCTCGACGAGATCGCCGAGATGGTGAAGGCGGGCGCCGAGGTGAAGGTGATCGACAACCGGACGAAGGAGGACCTCACGTCCGTGACCCTCGCGCAGATCATCTTCGAGGAGGAGAAGAAGACCTCGAAGATGAGCCTCGAGACGCTCCGCGATCTCATCCGCCACGGCGGCGAGGTGGCGCAGCGGCTCGTCGAGGGGACGCAGGCGGAGCTGCGCGGCCGCGTCGAGGCGGTGCGCGCCGCCGCGGAGCAGCGCGTCCAGAGCTTCCTCAAGTCCGGGCAGCAGACCACCGACCGCGCGAAGGAGCTCGTGCAGGCGTCCCAGGAGTCCATGGCCGCCCTGCAGAAGCGGGTGGACGAGCGCGTCCGCACCGCGGTCGAGGGCATGTCGAACCTCTCCGAGGTGCGCCGCTCGCTCGACGAGATCTCCCGGCGCATCGAGGGGCTCGAGAAGCGGCTCGACGAGCTCTCGAAGCGGTGACGGCGGAGCCCGCTCGCCCGGCCTACGTGCCCACGGGCCGCACGGCCGCCGTCGCCGGCGCAGGCCCGCGCGCCGCGATCTCCGCCGCGATCGCCGCGAGCGCCTTCGCGCCGGGGGAGCGCGGCGCCCACTCGAACACCGTCCGCCCGTGGCTCTGCGCCTCGTCGACGGCCACGGACCACCCGAGGACGGCGCGCGACACGACGCCGGGGAAGCGCTCGCGCAGCTTCGCGAGGATCGCGTCGGCGAGCCGCGTCTTGCGGTAGAGCGCCGGCACCACGAGGGCGAGGGCCGGGGCCTCGCCGCGCTCGGCGCGCAGCCGCTCGAGGCTCTCCAGGATCTCGGCGCAGCCGTCGAGGGCGAGGTAGGTGAGGGCCACCGGCACCACCAGCTCGCGCGCCGCGACGAGCACGTTGTCCGTCACGAGGGACCGGGACGGTGGGGCGTCGAGGAGCACCGCGTCGTAGCGGCCCTCCCCGAGCGCGTCGAGGCGGCGGCGGAGCCGCTCGGCCCGGTCCGCGGCGGGCGCCACCGCGACCGGGAAGCCGGCGAGGTCCTTGTTGGCCGGGAGGAGGTCGAGCCCCTCGACGGCGGTCGGGCGCACCACGTCGTCGAAGCGGACGGCCGGGTCGAGCAGCCACTCGTGGATGGTCGGCGCGAGCCGGCGCACGTCCACCCCGAGCGACTTGCCCGCGTGCCCCTGGGTGTCGAGGTCGGCGACGAGCACGCGGAGGCCGCCCGCGGCGAGCCGCGCCGCGACGTTCACGCAGAGCGTCGTCTTGCAGGTGCCGCCCTTCTCGTTGATGAAGGCGATCCGGCGCATCGACCGCTCGCCTACGCGCCGCCGCCGCGCCCCACCTTGCCGGCGAGGCCGTCGAGCACCGCCTCGAGCTCCTCGAGCCGGCGCTTCAGCGCCGCCACGTCGTCCTTCGAGGGCAGGTTCGCCGCGTGGAGCGCCTGCGAGACGCCGCGCTCGAACGTCTCTCGCGCGCGCACGGCGCCGGAGGCGAGCGTGCGCAGCCCCTCGGCGACCCCCTCGCTCGCGAGGACCTTCGCGACGGCCCTGCCGACCTGCTCCTCGCCCGCCGCGACGGCCTTGCGGACCGCGGGGTGCCTGAGGACGTCGTCCAAGAGCATGGTGGACTTGTCACCCTCCCCTCGTTAGCTTGTCAAGCCTCGTGCCCCCCGCGACCCTTCTCGACAGGCGGCTCCTGATCGTGACCGGGAAGGGGGGCGTCGGGAAGACCACCGTCTCGGCCGCGCTCGCCCTCCTCGCCGCCCGCGCCGGGAAGCGGGTCCTCGTCTGCGAGGTGAACGCGCAGGAGCGCGTCGCGCCGCTTCTCGGCGCCCCGCCCGCCGGCGCGCGCGTCGCCGAGGCGCTGCCCGGCCTCTTCACCGTCAACGTGACGCCGCACGAGGCCATGCGCGAGTACGGCCTCATGGTCCTCAAGTTCCGCACCATCTACGAGGCGGTCTTCGAGAACCGGCTCGTCCGGTACTTCCTGCGCGCCATCCCGTCGCTCGCCGAGCTGGTGATGCTCGGCAAGATCCTGAACGAGGCCCGGGCGGAGGAGCGGGGGCGCCCGCGCTGGGATCTCGTGGTGGTCGACGCGCCGGCGACCGGCCACGCCGTCCAGCTGCTGCGCGTCCCCTCGGCGCTCGTGGACACCGTGCCGGGCGGGCCGCTCCGGCACGACGCCGAGTGGATGCAGGCGCTGCTCGTCGATCCCGCGCGCACCGCCCTCGCCATCGTGACGCTGCCCGAGGAGATGCCGGTGAACGAGGCGATCGAGCTCGACGCGCAGGTGCGCGCGGTGCTCGGCATCGCGCGCGGCGGCCTCTTCGTGAACGCCATGCCCGAGGCGCGCTTCGGCGCCGAGGAGGCGGCGCGGCTCGCCGTGCTCCAGGGCGCGCCCTCCCCGCTCGGCCCCGCCGCCCGCGCCGCCGAGCTGCAGGCGCTCCGCGCCCAGCACGCCGCGCGCTACCTCGCCCGCGCGCGGGCGGCGCTCGACCTGCCCACCACCGTGATCCCGCTCCTGCCCCTGCCGGCGTGGGGGCGCGAGGCGGTCGAGGCGGTCGCCGCGGCGATCGCCGCCGGCGCGCCGGAGGGGCGGCCGTGACCGGCGTCCGCGACGGCCTCGCCGCGCGCCGCATCGCGGTGTGCGTCGGCCCCGGCGGCGTGGGGAAGACCACCGTGGCGGCCGCGATCGCCCTCGACCGGGCGCTCCACGGCGCGCGCGCCCTCGTCTGCACCATCGACCCCGCCCGCCGCCTCGCGAACGCCCTCGGCCTCTCCGCGCTCGGGAACCTCGAGGCGCGCGTGCCGGACCACAAGTTCGCCGAGGCGGGGCTCGCGCCGAAGGGCGCGCTCTTCGCGATGATGCTCGACGTGAAGCGCACCTGGGACGACCTCGTCGGGCGCCACGCCCCCGATCCGGCCCGCCGCGAGCGCATCCTCAGGAACCGGCTCTACCAGCAGATGTCCTCCGCGCTCGCCGGCTCGCAGGAGTACATGGCGATGGAGAAGCTGTACGAGCTCGCCACCGACCGCGACTACGACGTCATCGTCCTCGACACCCCGCCCACCGCCCACGCCCTCGACTTCCTCGAGGCGCCGGACCGCATCCTCGACTTCCTCGGCAACGAGACCGCCCGGGCGCTGCTCGGCCCCGCGGTCGGCGCGGGCAAGCTCGGGCTGCGCCTCGCGCAGCTCGGCGGCGGGTACATCGCGAAGACCCTGGCGCGCTTCACCGGGCAGGCGGTGCTCGCGGACCTCGGCGACTTCCTGCAGGGCTTCCAGGGCATGTACGACGGCTTCAAGGAGCGCGCGGCGGCGGTGCACGCCCTCTTCTCGCGGCCCGAGGTGGGGTTCGTGCTCGTCACCTCCCCGAGCCCGGCGGCGGTGGAGGAGACGCTCGCGTTCCACGAGCGGCTCCACGCCGAGTCGATGCCGGTGGCGGGGCTCGTCGCGAACCGCGTCACGCCGGACCTCTGGCCGGGGAGGGCGCCGCTGCCGGACGCGCGCGCGCTGGCCGCCGCCCTCGAGGCCGCCGCGCCCGGCACCGACGGCGGCCTCGCGGCGCGCCTCGCCCGCACCCTCGCCGAGCACCAGGCGCTCGCCGCCGGCGAGCGGCGGGCGCTCGACCGCCTCTTCGCCGCCCTCGACGCGCCCCGCGCGGTGATCCCGCGCCTCGAGACGGACGTGCACGACCTCGCGGGCCTCGCCAGGCTCGCGGAGCGGCTCTAGGATCAGCGCGCGATGGTGCTCCCCGACCTCTCGGTCACGACCCCCGGCGCCCACGCGCTCGTCGAGATCACGGGGGAGGTGCGGGCCGCGGTCCGCGCCGCCGGCGTCCGCGCCGGGCTCGTCGTCGCCTACGTCCCCCACACCACGGCGGGCATCACCATCCAGGAGAACGCGGACCCCGACGTGAAGGCCGATCTCCTCCTCGCCCTCGAGAACGCGATCCCGGCGCGGCCGGTGCGCGGCGCGTTCCGCCACGCCGAGGGGAACAGCGACGCGCACGCGAAGGCCGCGCTCGTCGGCTCGTCGGTGACCGTCCTCGTGAGGGGCGGCGACCTCCTGCTCGGGACGTGGCAGGGGATCTTCCTGTGCGAGTTCGACGGCCCGCGCCGCCGCACCGTCCACCTCGAGTCCGTCTCCGAGCCCGAGCCGCCGCCGGAGTCGCCGCCGGACTTCGGGGGATGATCGCGAACGTGCTCCGCCCCGCCGCCACCGCCCTCTTCGCCCTCGCCCTCGCCCTCGCGCTGGCCGCGTGCGCCGGCGCGCCGCGCGTCCCCGGCGTCGCCGCGCGCGAGGCGCCCGGGCCCGCCGTGACGTTCCCGCCCGAGGAGGTGAAGGTCGCCCCCATCGACGTCGAGCTCGCCGGGAAGAACGACGAGGAGCTGTTCGCCGTGGGGACCGCCGCCTACGGCGCCGGCGACCTCCGCCGCGCCGCGGCCGCCTTCGCGCGCCTCGCCGATCTCTTCCCCGCCTCGCGCCACGAGGCGGCGGCGCTCTTCGACGCCGGGCTCGCCTTCGCGCGCCTCGAGGAGTGGCGCCTCGCCCTCGAGCGGTTCCGCACCCTCGCGCGCAAGTACGAGGGGCCGGACGCCGTCGAGGCGACGTTCAGGATCGCCGAGTGCCAGTACCACCTGCGCGACCTCGCCGAGGCCCGCGCCACCCTCGACGGCCTCGCCGCGCGCGCCGACCTCGCGGCGGGCGACCGCGTGCGGGCCCTCGCCCAGCGCGGGATCGTGGAGCTCGAGGACGGCCGCAGCGAGGAGGCCGAGCGCAGCCTGCGGCTCGCGCTCTCCACCTTCGGCGCGGCGAGCGAGGACGAGCGGCTCGACGACCACTACGCCGCCCAGGCGCAGTTCTACCTCGGCGACGTCTACCGCGAGTGGTTCCGCGCCCTCCCCTTCGACCCCTCGAAGGCGGACGAGGAGACGCTGCGCCGCGACCTCGAGCACAAGGCCGAGATGCTCCTCTCCGCGCAGGGCCACTACCTGCGCGCCATCCGGATGGGCAACGACCGCTGGGCCGTCGCCTCCGGGTACCGCATCGGCGAGCTGTACGACGAGCTGCGCGCGCAGCTCCTCGACGCGCCGCTGCCGCCCGGCCTCGACGACGAGCACGCCGCCGCGTACCGGGGAGAGCTGCGCCGTCAGGTGCGCGTCCTCGCGGCGAAGGCGATCACCGCCTACGAGCAGACCCTCGCCCGCGCAGCGCGCTCGGGCGTGGACGACCTGCGCTTCCTCGCCGACGCGCAGGCGTCGCTCGCGCGGCTCAAGGAGGTCATCGGCGAGGAGACCCGGCCCCCCGGGACCTGACTCGTGACGCGCTCGTACCGCGGGCCGAGCCCGTCGAGGCCCGGCCCGCGCGACCGCCGCCCTTCCGGCGAGCTCGGGGTGGGCGGTCTTCCCCGCGAGGCCGCGCCCCGGGGGCGCGGTGTCCTCGTTCAGGAGTGGCGCCTCAGGCGGCCGGCTCGTCGTACAGCGCGTCGAGCTCGGCGCGGTAGCGCTCCTCGATCGCCTTGCGCTTGAGCTTCTGGGAGGGCGTGACGAGGCCGTCCGCCTCGCCGAGCTCGGCGGGCAGGATGGCGAAGCGCTTCACGGTGGCGAAGCGCGGCAGCGTGGCGTTCAGGCGGTCGACCGCGTCCTGGACGAGCGCCCTCGCCTCCTCGCTCGCCGCGAGCTCCGCCGGCGTCCGCCCCGCGAGGCCGCGCTCGGCGGCCCAGCGCCGGAGGGCCTCCGGGTCGAGCGTCACGAGGGCGCTCACGAACTTGCGCCGGTCCCCGTGCACGAGCACCTGCGAGACGTGGGGCGAGAGCGCCTTGAGCCGCGCCTCGAGCTCCGTGGGCGCGACGTACTTCCCGCCGGCGGTCTTGATGAGGTCCTTCTTGCGATCGGTGATGGAGAGGAAGCCGTCGGCGTCCACGAAGCCGACGTCGCCGGTGTGGAGCCACCCGTCCGCGTCGAGCGCCTCCGCCGTCTCGGCGGGCAGGCCGTGGTAGCCCCGCATGTTCCACGGGGCGCGCATCAGGATCTCGCCGTCCGGGGCGATGCGCGTCTCGACGCCCGGGAGGGCCGGCCCCGCCGTGCCGATCTTCCGGCGCGCCGGCAGGTTCACGTGCGTCGCCGCGGACGACTCGGTGAGGCCGTAGCCCTCGAGGATGACGACGCCCATCGCGTCGAAGAACTCGGCGATCTCCCGCGAGAGCGGCGCCGAGCCGGAGACGAAGAACTGGAGCCGCCCGCCGAAGAGGCGGCGCACCTTCGCGAAGACCAGGCGGTCGGCGAGGGCGTGCTGCGCGGCGAGCAGCGCGCCGGGGCGGCGGCCGGCGCGGACGAGGCGCGCGTGCTCGAGCCCGACGTCCACCGCCCAGCGGAAGACGGCCGCCTTGGCCGCGCCGCCCTCCCGCCCGCCCGCCACCACCTTCGCGTGGACCTTCTCGAAGATGCGGGGGACCGCGCAGACGAAGGTGGGCCGGACCTGCCCGAGGTTCTCGACGAGCCGGTCGATGCGGCCGTCCACGGCGGTCGGGAAGCCGACGCGCAGCTGGGCGGTGCCGATCATCTTCCCGAAGACGTGGGCGAGCGGCAGCCAGAAGAGCTGCAGCATCCCGGGGTGCTCGAGGATGCGGGACGCCTCCACGGCGCGGGACTGCTCCACCCACGCCGCGTGGGTGAGCTCGACGCCCTTCGGCCGGCCCGTGGTGCCCGACGTGTAGATGAGGGTCGCGAGGGCGTCGCGCCGCACCTCGCCGGCGCGCTCCTCGAAGGCGCCGGGGTGGGCGCGGTCCCAGTCGCGGCCGCGCGCCTCGAGGTCGGCGAAGGAGAGCACCCAGCCGTCGGCGGAGCGCGCCCCGTCGAGCGCCACCACGTGGCGCAGGCGCGGCAGCTCGGCCCGGCGGGAGGAGAGCTTCGCCACCTGCCCTTCGTCCTCGGCGAAGGCCACCACCGCCCCCGAGTCGGACAGGATGAAGGCGCACTCCTCGGGGGTGGACGACGGGTAGATGGTGCTCGTCGCGCCGCCGGCGAAGAGGATCCCGAAGTCGGCGAGGATCCACTCGATGCGGGTGGACGCGAGGATCGCGCAGACCTGCTCGGGCAGGACGCCGAGCGCGCGCAGCCCCGCGGCGACGGCGCGCACGCGCGCCTCCGTCTCGAGCCAGGTGAGCGACCGCCAGCCGCCCTCCACCGGGTGACGGAACGCCTCGGCGCCGGGGGTCCGGCCCACCCGGGCGAGGAACAGCTCGGGAACGTTGTGCGGTGCGAGTTCGGGCACGCGTCCTCCTCCGCGCCGACTGTAGACCGGGGGCGGCCCGGCGCGCGACCGGCCGTTTGCGCGCCCGCGCCGCCCGCGCGCGCGGGGCGGGGGCGGGAGCGGGCGACCCCGGGCCCCGAACCCGCGGCGGCCCCGGCGGGGTGCTGCGGGCACAGTAACGGACGAACGTCCGTTATAACTGCACGGTCTTGGGCCCACGGTGCCGCTTGACTGCGCGCCGTCCGTTACCTAGGATGCGCCTCTCACGTAACGGACAGGAAAGGACGCCCTCCCCCATGGCCCTCCCCCCGAACCGCAAGCCGCGCTTCGAGACGCTGCAGGTCCACGCCGGCCAGGAGCCCGCGCCGGGCACGAACGCGCGCGCGGTGCCCATCTACCAGACGACGTCGTACACCTTCGACTCGGCCGAGCACGGCGCGGCCCTGTTCGCGCTGAAGCAGTTCGGGAACATCTACACGCGGATCATGAACCCCACGACGGACGTCTTCGAGAAGCGGATCGCCGCGCTCGAGGGCGGCGTCGCCGCGCTCGCCACGGCCTCGGGTCACGCCGCGCAGTTCCTCGCGATCACGAACATCGCGCAGGCGGGCGACAACGTCGTCTCCTCCTCGAAGCTCTACGGCGGCACCTACAACCAGTTCAAGGTGACGCTCCCGCGCCTCGGCATCGGCGTGAAGCTCCTCGCCGAGGAGGACCTGGGCGTCTGGCGGAAGGCCATCGACGCGAAGACGAAGGCGCTCTACGTCGAGACCATCGGCAACCCCGGCTTCGACATCCCCGACCTCGAGGGGCTCGCGAAGCTCGCGCACGAGCACGGCATCCCCCTCGTCGTCGACAACACCTTCGCGGCGGCGGGCTACCTCTGCCGGCCCATCGAGTGGGGCGCGGACATCGTCGTCGAGTCCGCGACCAAGTGGATCGGCGGCCACGGCACCTCGATCGGCGGCGTGATCGTCGACTCCGGCAAGTTCGACTGGGGCAAGAGCGGCAAGTTCCCGTTCTTCACCGAGCCCTCCCCGGGCTACCACGGGCTCGTCTTCGACGACGTGTTCGGCCCGAAGGGGCCCTTCGGCAACATCCAGTTCATCATCCGCGCGCGCGTCGAGGGGCTGCGCGACCTCGGCCCGGCGCTCTCGCCGTTCAACTCGTTCCTGTTCCTGCAGGGGCTCGAGACGCTCTCGCTGCGCGTCCAGCGTGCCTGCGACAACGCCCTCGCGCTCGCGAAGTGGCTCGCGCGCCACCCGCAGGTGTCCTGGGTCTCCTACCCCGGGCTCGAGTCGCACCCGCACCACGCGCGCGCGCGCAAGTACCTCCGGAACGGCTTCGGGCCGGTGCTCTCCTTCGGCATCAAGGGTGGCCTCGAGGCCGGCAAGAAGTTCATCGACGGCGTGAAGCTCGCCTCGCACCTCGCCAACGTGGGCGACGCGAAGACGCTCGTCATCCACCCCGCCTCGACGACGCACAGCCAGCTCACGGAGGCGGAGCAGGCGAGCGCGGGCGTGGGCGCGGACCTCATCCGCGTCTCCCCCGGCCTCGAGCACATCGACGACATCCAGGAGGACTTCGAGGAGGCGTTCGCGGCGGCGCGGTAGCGACCGCTTTCGCCTGCGCTGCGCACCTTTCGCGACCGGGGCGCAGCGCGCTCACATGGCGGCGGGCGCCCGGAGCGGGTACGCTGGGACTCCCCATGCTCCGCGCGCCCGCCCTCCGCCCGTCCCGCCCGCACCTCGCGATCTGCCTCGCCGCCGCGCTCGGCCTGCCGGGCGCCGCCGCCGCCGCCGACTGCCCGGCCGGCATGGTGCTCGTGGAGGGCGGGACGCTCAAGTCGCGCGGCGCCGACGACGGCTTCCGCGTGCCCTCCTTCTGCCTCGACCGCACCGAGGTCACCGTCGAGGCGTACGCGACCTGCGTCGAGATCGGCACCTGCAGCGCCACCGGCCTCGTCTGCGGCGCCGCGGCGACCTGGGGCAAGAAGAACAACGGCCAGCTCCCGGTGAACTGCATCACCTGGGCGGAGGCCGACACCTACTGCCGCGAGCACGGGCTGCGGCTGCCCGCCGAGGAGGAGTGGGAGTGGGCGGCCCGCGGCGGCCCGCGCGCGTTCACCTATCCCTGGGGCGACGCTCCGCCGGGGAGCCGCGTGTGCTGGGACGGCGAGGGGAACACGAAGGGCAAGGGGGAGCGCAAGGCGGTCTGCCCCGTCGGCGCCCACCCCCGCGGCCGGAGCCCCGACGGCATCGACGACCTCGCCGGCAACGTTCGCGAGTGGACCTCCACCGAGCACGAGCGGTTCCGCGTGCTGCGCGGCGGCTCCTGGGGCGACACCCGGCCCGACTTCCTCTCGGCCGCCTTCCGCGGCTGGAACGCCCCCGACGAGCGCATGGAGCTGCTCGGCTTCCGCTGCGCGGCGCCGGTCGGCACGGTGGCGCGGGCCCCCACGCCGCCCCCGGAGGCGGCGCACGCCAACACCGACGACGCGGGCGTGATGATCTTCAGCGACCCCATCGAGGTCGGGCCCAAGCGCGAGGCGAAGCGGAAGCGGCGCTAGACCGGCGGCGCGGGCGTGACGGTCTCCAGCGACCCCGTCGAGGTCGCGCCCAGGCGCGAGGCGGAGCGGAAGCGGCGCTAGACCGGCGGCGCGGGCGTGACGGTCTCCAGCGACCCCGTCGAGGTCGGGCCCAGGCGCGAGGCGAAGCGGAAGCGGCGCTAGACCGGCGGCGCGGGCGTGACGATCTCCAGCGACCCGTGGAGGTCGGGCCCGGGCGCGAGGCGGCGGCGGGAGCGCAGCCGCCCGGCCCGGGCGCGTCGCGAGGAGGCCCTCGCGATGCGCAAAACGGCTCGCGCCTCGGTCGAGGTGCGAGCCGCCGCGCCGACCCGCCGGCGCTGCGCTTCCAGGAGCCCCCAGGAAGCGGTGCTTCCGGAGGGCGCCGCGGCGGACCGCGGCGCCCTCCCCCTGTCAGCGGTTCATCGCCTTCACCACGAACCAGACGGCCGCGCCGAGCCCGAGGAGCCCTCCGACCATCATCAGGAACTGGCTCCCGGTGACGGTCATCTCGCCCATCGCCTCGGTGCCCGAGTCGCCGCCGGCGTACGCCGCGCTCGCGAAGGCCAGGGCCGCGCCCGCGGCGATGCGTCCGACGAGCGTCTTCATGGCCCGCGCCCTCACGCCTGCTCGTGCTGCGCGTCCTGGAGATCCAGGTCGCGCTTGTGGGTCTCGGGCATGAGCAGCGAGCCGATGACGAACGTCATCAGCGCGATGCCGATCGGGTACCAGAGGCCGAAGTAGATGTCCCCCGTCGCGGCGACCATCGCGAACGCGATCGTCGGGAGGAAGCCGCCGAACCAGCCGTTGCCGATGTGATACGGCAGCGACATGGACGTGTAGCGGATGCGGGCGGGGAACAGCTCGACGAGCCACGCCGCGATCGGCCCGTAGACCATCGTCACGTAGATCGCGAGGATCCACAGCAGCAGGACGACCATCGGCTTGTTCACCTGGCTCATGTCGGCCTTGGCCGGGTACCCCGCGGCCGTCACCGCCGCGCCGAGCGCCTTGTCGAACTCGGCCGCCTTCGCCTTGAACTCGGCGGCAGGCAGGTCCGTCCCCGGGAAGCTCGCGATGACCGTCTCGCCGACCTTCACCGACGCCACCGTGCCCGCCGGCGCCGCCACGTTGCTGTACGGGATGGCCTTCTTGGCGAGGTAGGCCTTCGCCACGTCGCAGGAGCTCGTGAACTTCCGCTTGCCGATCGGGTCGAACTGCACGCTGCAGTCGTCCTCGTTGGCCGTGACGACCACGGGGTTGGTGGCCGCCGCCGTGAAGATGGCGGGGTTCGCGTACCTCGTGAGCCCCTTGAAGATCGGGAAGTACGTCAGCGCGGCGAGGAGGCAGCCCGCCATGATGATCCGCTTGCGGCCGATCTTGTCGGAGAGGGAGCCGAACACGATGAAGAACGGCGTCGCGAGGACGAGCGCCACCGCGACGAGGATGTTCGCCGTCTGCGCCTCGAGCTTGAGCGTCTGCAGCAGGAAGAACAGCTCGTAGAACATGCCCGTGTACCAGACGACGCCCTGGCCGGCGACGCCGCCGAACAGCACGAGCAGCACGACCTTGAGGTTGCCCCAGCGGAGGAACGACTCGGTGAGCGGCGCCTTCGACGACTTGCCCTCCGACTTCATGCGCTTGAAGACCGGAGACTCGTTGAGCTGCAGGCGGATGTAGACGGAGACGGCGAGCAGCACGATCGAGAGCAGGAACGGGATGCGCCAGCCCCAGACCTCGAACGCGGGCCCGAGCGTGAGGCGGCAGCCGAGGATCACGAACAGCGAGAGGAACAGGCCGACCGTGGCGGTGGTCTGGATCCAGCTCGTGAACGCACCGCGCTTGCCGTGCGGCGCGTGCTCCGCGACGTACGTCGCGGCGCCGCCGTACTCGCCGCCGAGGGCGAGCCCCTGCAGCAGGCGCATGCCGATGAGGATGATCGGGGCGGCCATGCCGATCGTCGCGTACGACGGCAGCATGCCGACGACGGCGGTGGACCCGCCCATGATCAGGATGGTGACGAGGAAGGTGTACTTGCGGCCGATGAGGTCGCCGAGGCGGCCGAAGAAGATCGCGCCGAACGGCCGGACCGCGAAGCCCGCCGCGAAGGCGAGGAGGGCGAAGATGAAGGCGCTCGTCTCGTTCAGCGCGCCGAAGAACTGCTTGCTGATGATCGCGGCCAGCGAGCCGTACAGGTAGAAGTCGTACCACTCGAACACCGTGCCGAGGGAGGACGCGATGATGACGGTGCGTTCCTCCTTCGTGATCACCCGAGGTGACGGGGGCACGGGGGCGGGCGCGCTTTGAATCGGGACGGCCATGGGCGGTTTCTCCGGGGTCAGAGGGGGTGTGGCGATCTGCTGCACCATGCGACCAAGGTCGCTGGAAGGGACCAAGGTCACTTCCATGGGACCAAGGTCCTATCACCCCGGAACTCCCGGACACAACAGCAAACGCGAAAATTGCGTCCCGTTCGCGCAATCGGTTCGCTGATAGTTCCACTCGCCTTCGCGGACGAGTAGGTCTAAAGTCCTGTTCGTGCCACGACTTACGTGCCCGGTATGTTCGTGGAGCGCTCAGGTCCTTCATCGAACGCAAGTTCGTGCGCGCTCGCCGCGATGTTGCGCGCAGCGCGTGCGTCCGGGAAGCGACGCGCGCCTCGCGGCGTGCTACGGGATGCGGGAGCTCCATCGCCGTACGTCGACGTTCCACCGCGTCCCGCACGACCGGGGCGCGGCCGCCGAGGAGCTGCGAGGCGCTGGCTTCGCGAGGCGGCTCGAGCGCGGGGAGTGACCGTTGCGCAACCTGCAGCCAGGCGATCGCGTCGACGCGTTCCGGGTCGTGGAGCGGATCCACTCCGGCGGGATGGGAGTCGTCTACCGGATCGAGTCGCCCGACGCCGACCCCCCGCTGGTGCTGAAGGTGCCGCGCTTCGCCCGGGGCGAGCCGGCGTCCAGCCTGATCTCGTACGAGACCGAGGCGACGGTGCTGCGCGCGCTGCGGGGCCCGCACGCGCCCCGGCTGGTCGCGTCGGGCGACCTGGAGACGCAGCCGTACCTGGCCATGGAGCGCATCGACGGCACGGTGCTGAGGGAATGGGTCGAGAAGGCGCCCCTGCCGGCGCCCGAGGTCGCGCGGCTGGGGGCCGCGGTCGCGACGGCGCTGCACGCCATCCACCAGCAGGACGCGATCCACCTCGACGTGAAGCCGTCGAACGTGATCATCCGGCCGTCGGGAGAGGCGGTGCTGATCGACTTCGGCCTCGCGCGTCACGCGCGCCATCCGGATCTGCTCTCGGAGGAGTCGCTTCCCCCCGCGGGCTCCGCGCCCTACGTCTCGCCGGAGCAGCTGCGCGGGGACAGGTCCGACCCGCGGAGCGACGTCTTCGCGCTGGGCGCCGTGCTGTACGAGCTCGCGACGGCACGCCTGCCGTTCGGCTCGCCGTCCACCCACGGCGCGCTCCGCGCGCGCGCGTACCGCGATCCGGTCCCGCCGCGGGCGGGCGGGACGGCGGTCCCGGAGTGGCTGCAGGAGGTGATCCTCCGCTGCCTCGAGCCGCGGCCGCGCGACCGGTATGCGACCGCGGCGCAGGTGGCCTTCGACCTCTCGCACCCGGATCGGGTGGCGATCACCGAGCGCGGGCGCCGGACGCGGCGCTCCGGGCCCGTCGCCACGTTCCGCCGCTGGATCGGGGCGGCCGGCCTCGATCCCGTCGCGCCGGAGCCGCCCGCTCGTCCGCCGGGCGCCCCCATCGTGATGATCGCGATCTCCACCTCGCGCGGCAGCGCCGGGTTCGCGGCCCTGCGCGCGGGGCTGGGCCGCGTCGTCGTCCGGGAGCGCGGCGCCCGGGTGGCGTGCGTGACGGTGGTGAAGCCGGTCCCGGCGCTCGGCACCGCGACCGACGGCGGGAACGCGGCGCAGCTGCGGCTCGAGCACCTGAAGGTGCTCCGCGCCTTCGCGGCGCCGCTGCGCCTCGCCCCCGAGCGGGTGTCGATGCACGTCCTCGAGTCGAACGATCCCGCGGAGGCGCTCATCCACTACGCGCGCGTGAACCGCGTCGACCACGTGGTGATCGGCGCGCCGCCGCCGGACGTTCCCGCGCTCTCCCGCGCGAGCACGGTCTCGATGCGCGTCGCCGTGGAGGTCCCGTGCACGGTGACCCTCGTCCGCGACGAGGGCGGAGCCGTGCCGGGCGCGGCGGGAGGGCGCTCGTGAGGATTCGCACCGCCGCCGGAGCGCGGCCCGGCACGAGCCGGGTCGAGGCCACGCTCCAGGGCCAGGAGCAGCTGCGGAGCGCGCTGCGCCTCGCCCTCGCGGTGGCGGGCCTGCTGATCTACTTCCCCGACCCCAGCGAGCACCCCGCGCGCCGCCCGTTCGCGCTGGCCGTGCTCGGGTTGTTCCTCGTCTACGGCCTCGTCGCGTACGTGATGGCGGCGCGCCGCCGCAAGTACGTCCCCGCCTCCCTGGCGCCGTGGATCGACTTCGGCTGGGTGACGCTGCTCGTCGCCGTGAGCGAGGGGACGAGCGGGATCTTCTACCCGCTCTACCTGTTCCCCGTCCTCCACGCGTCGTTCACCGAGGGATTCCGCGCCGGCTTCCGGATCGCGCTGGCGAGCGCGGCGAGCTACGCGGGCATCGGGGTGCTCACCGTCCCGCGGGGCCTCGATCTCGACCTGAGCGCCTTCGTCACGAGCCCGCTGTACCTCCTCCTCCTCGGATATCTGACCGCCGTGTGGGGAGGCTACGAGGTCCGCTCGCGCGCCCGCCTCGCGCTCCTGCGCGACGTGACCGCCCTCTCGAACCTGCGCTTCGGCGTCGACCGGACCGAGGCCCATCTGCTCGAGGCGGTCCGCGCCTTCTACGACGCGGACGCCTGCTGGCTCGTCGTCGCCGACGAGCGCACGAAGCAGCACTGGGCGCGGACCGCGTCGCGGGGCGCCGCCGCGGCGACCGAGCGCACCGAGATCCCGGCGGAGCTCGGCGAGACGCTCCTCCCGGCGGCCGGCGCGTTCCTCGCGGACGCGCGCCTCCGCTGGAGCGGCCGGTGGATCATGCACGTCGAGGAGGGCGACCCCGAGCCGGGCGAGCGGCGGGCACCCGGCGATCCGGGCGCTGCGCTGCGGGTGGCCGAGGAGCTCGAGGCCGGTGCGCTCCTCTCGATTCCGTTCAGGTACCACGCGAGCGCCGCCGGCCGGCTGTACGCGGTGCGCAGGCGCACCCGGCGCTTCGACCGCGGAGAGCTCGACTTCCTGCGCCACCTCATCGACCAGGTCGTGCCGGTGATCGAGAACCTGCGCCTCGTCGACCGCCTCGCCTCCGACGCCGGGATGGAGGAGCGTCGGCGCATCGCCCGCGACCTGCACGACTCCACCATCCAGCCGTACCTCGCGCTCCGGGTCGGCCTCGCCGCCGCCGACAACGCCTTCGCCGCGGGGCGCGCCGACGAGGCCGCGTCGCGCGTGCGGCGGCTCCTCGAGCTCGCGGACGGCGAGATCGAGACGCTGCGGGGATACCTCAGGGAGCTGCGCGGCGGCGAAGGCACGGCCTCGGGGGCGGTGCTCGACGCGGGCGTGCGCCGGTTCTGCAGCCGGTTCTCGGAGGCCACGGGGATCCGGGTCGACGTCGTGACGAGCGGGCCGCCGGTCCGGAACGATCGGCTCGCGGCGGAGGTCTTCCAGATGGTCGCGGAGGGCCTCTCGAACGTGCGGCGCCACACCTCCGCGGGCCGCTGCGAGGTCCGCATCGAGGTCGCGGCGGATCGCCTGCGGCTGGCCGTCACGAACGACGAGGCCGGCCCGGAGACTCCCGCCTTCTACCCTCGCTCGCTCGGCGAGCGGGCCGCCGCCCTCGGCGGCACGGCGCGCGTGGAGCACGCTCGGCCCGACACGACGGCCGTGTGCGTCGACATCCCCCTCTGACCGGCCCTGGGACCCCCGTGAGCCGCACGACCCTATTCGTGATCGACGACCACCCGCTGGTGCGGGAGGCGCTCAACATGCTCGCCGACTCGGCGGACGACCTGCGCGTCGTCGGGAGCTCGGAGAGCGCCAGCGCGGCGATCGAGCCGCTCCAGCGCCTCTCGCCCGACCTCGTCCTCCTGGACATCGACCTCGGTCACGAGGACGGCCTCGAGTGGCTCCCGCGCGTGGCGGCGGCGGCGCCGGGAGCACGGATCCTGATCCTCACCGCGCTCAGGGAGCCGGCCCGGGACGAGGAGGCGCTTCGCGCGGGGGCGCGCGGGCTCGTCCTGAAGAGCGCGCCGCCCGGGACCCTGCTGCAGGCGATCCGGGGGGTCGCGACGGGAGCGCTGTGGTTCGACACGAGCGCGCTCGGTCGAGCGCACGCGCCGGGCGCGCCGGCGTCGAACGGAGCGAAGGGCTCGTCGCTGACCGCGCGCGAGCGCGAGATCGTCTCGCTCATCGCCGAGGGCCTCAGGAACGACGAGATCGCCCGGCGGCTCGGGATCACTCCCAAGACGGTGAAGAACCACCTGACGGCGCTGTTCGAGAAGGTGGGCGTCTCGAGCAGGCTCGAGCTCGTCGTCTACGCCTACCGGCACCGGCTCGCGCGCATCCGGCGCTGAAGGGCGCGCGCCGGCCCGTCCGCGACGGACGAAGGCTACGGGCGGGTCGGCGCCACCGCGGCCGCGAGCTCCTCGAGCACCTCGCGGACGACCGGATCCGCCGCCTCGAGCACGGGGGGAGGGATCCGGCGCAGCGCCACGACGGCGAAGTCGCCCATCCCCGCGAGGTCGGCGGGGAGCCACAGGTGCGAGCCGCCGTCGACCGTCAGGACGAACCAGTGGTTCGCGGGGTTGAAGGCGATCTTCGCGATGCGCTTCCACCCGACGAGCCGCCGGCCGAAGACGCCGACGCGCTCGATCCCCGTGTCGTGCACGAGGAGGTGCGCGCGGAACGCGTAGGCGAACTGGTACACGGCGACCGCGAGCACGAGGAGCGTCGCGACGACGCCGCCGGCGAGGCCGGCCGGGCCCGTCCCGGCGAGCTGCCACGAGCGGACGGTCAGGCTCCCGAGCAGCGCCGCCGGGATGAGGGCGGTGATCCCCAGCATGACGGCGTTGCGTCGCGGCGGCCGCAGGACGATGTGGCCGTCGGTCGGGGGCACGTGGACCGGGCTGGCGCGCTGCCTGAAGCGGCGGATGAGCCAGGGGCCGCCGAACATCAGCACGCCCAGGACGACGAATGCGATGAAACCCTCGCGCATGGGAGACTGTGTACCAGAGTCCGGCGGCGGAGGTGATCCCCGCCCGAGCCCCCCGCGTCGAACCGGCACCTTCACCGCCCGCGCCCGCCGCGCTACCTTCGCGGCGATGCGCCTCCCCCTCCCCGGCGCCGCCGTCCGCTCCGCCGCGTTCCTCGTGCTCGCCGCGGGCGCCCTGGCGACCGCCGCCGCGTTCTGGCTGCACGAGGACGACGAGCGCGCCGAGCGGCGCGTGCTCGAGGAGCGCGCCGGCGCGATCGCGGAGGCGGTCGAGCTCGCCATCACCGAGGCGATGACCGAGCACCGCCGCGAGCGGATCGCCGCCATCGTCGCGGCGATCGCCCGCAGCGAGGGGGTGGCCGGGCTCGCCGTCGCCGGGCGGGACGGGGTGGTCCGCTACGCCGCGGGGGAGGCGCCCGCCCGGCTCGACGAGGTGCCGGCGCGCCGCTGGTCGGAGGCGCGCCTCGTCCTCGCCGAGCCCCTGCCGAACGCGGTGGCCTGCCGCGGCTGCCACGGGCCCGGCCCGGCGAACGGCGCGATCGAGGTCTCGCTCGACGCGACCGCGCTCGGCCCGCGCCTCGCCGCCTCGACCCGCCGCAAGTCGTCCTTCGCGGGGCTCGCCCTCGCGGCCGTCCTCACCGTCGCGCTCCTCGTCCGGCGCGTGCAGGAGCGCAACGCGGCGCTGGGGGCGGCCCTCGCCGAGGCCACGGCGGCGCGCGAGGCGCGGGCCGCCGACCTGCAGCGGCTGCAGGCGATCCTCGACTCGATGGTGGACGGCGTGCTCTTCATCGACGCGGAGGACCGGGTGGCCATGGTGAACCAGGCCGGGCGCGCCCTGCGCAACCTCGGGGGCGGCCCGGGCCGGCGGCTCGAGGAGTGCCACCCGAAGGCGTCCCGCGGGATGCTCGAGCGCGTCATGGGGTACCTGCGCTCCGGCGACGACGCGGGCCCCGCCCACTCCATCATCAAGGAGCGCGAGGGGCGCTTCGAGACGACCTACGCCCCGGTGAAGGCGCCCGACGGCGCCTACCTCGGCACCGTCATGGTGATCCGCGACATCGCGGAGCGCCGCACCCTCGAGCGCCGGCTCCTCGACGCCGAGCGGCTGTCGGGGCTCGGGCAGATGTCCGCGCAGATCGCCCACGAGCTGCGCAACCCGCTGAACGCCATCGACGGCGCCGCCCAGTACCTGCGGCGCCGCCTCGAGGGCGACGCCGACGTGGCCGAGTACGCCGGGCTCATCGGCGACGAGGTCCAGCGGGTGAACCGGTTCGTGGCAGCCCTCCTGCACGTCGCCCGCCCCGCCGCGCCCTCCTTCGCGCCGGTGAGCGTCAACAAGCTCGCCCGCGAGGCGGCGCAGAGGGCGGCGCTCGCCCGCGGGCTCCCCGAGGGCGCGGTGGCGCTCGAGCTCGCCCCCGACCTCCCCGTCCTCGACGTGGACGCGCCCATGATCGACGAGGCGCTCGTGAACCTGCTCCACAACGCCTTCGAGGCGGGCGGCCCCGCCCCCGTGGAGCTCGCCACCCGCTTCGAGGCCGCCGGCGGCGAGGGGACCATCGCCGTCGAGGTGCGCGACCGCGGCTGCGGGATCCCCGCCGACCAGCTCGACGAGGTGCTCCGGCCCTTCGTCACGACGAAGCCCACCGGCACGGGGCTCGGGCTCGTCGTGGTGACGCGGGCCGCCGAGCAGCACCGCGCCCGCTTCGGCCTCGCGGCGCGGGAGGGCGGCGGCACGGTGGCGGCGCTGCGCTTCCCGGTGCGCCGCACCGCCGCCCCGCCCGCCCCGGGCGCCGGCCGGGAGGTCGCGTGACCGCCGAGCCGAGCGGCCGCGAGGGGCTCGTCCTCCTCGCCGACGACGACGCCTCCACGCGCAAGGTGGCGCGGGCGAACCTCGGCCTCGAGGGCTTCGAGGTGATCGTCGCCTCCTGCGGCGCCGAGGCGCTCGCCCGCCTCGCGGACTCCGACCCGCTCGCGATGGTGTCGGACCTCAAGATGCCGGACGTGGACGGCATCGCGCTCATGGAGCGGGTCCACGCGCTGCGCCCCTCGCTGCCGGTCGTGCTCGTCACGGCCCACGCCACGGTCGAGACCGCGGTGCAGGCCATGCGCAAGGGGGCGCTCCACTACCTCACGAAGCCGGTGCGCTGGGACGAGCTCGCCCTCGTGCTCCGCCACGCCGTCGCCCACGAGCGCCAGCGCCGCGACGTCGAGCGGCTCACCGGTGAGCTCGAGCGCGCGGCCGGGTTCGAGGAGATGGTCGGCACCTCGGCGCCCGTGCGCGAGGTCCTCTCGCTCGTGGAGCAGGTGGCCGGCGCCGACGCGACGGTGCTGCTCCGCGGCGAGACCGGCACCGGGAAGGAGCTCGTGGCGCGCGCCCTCCACCGGCGCTCGCCCCGGCGGGACCGGCCCTTCGTCGCGGTGAACTGCACCGCCATCCCGAGGGAGCTCATGGAGTCCGAGTTCTTCGGCCACGAGAAGGGCTCCTTCACCGGCGCCGTGGCGCGCCGGGTGGGGCGCTTCGAGCAGGCCGACGGCTCGACGCTCTTCCTCGACGAGGTGGGGGATCTCGACCTCGCCATCCAGGCGAAGCTCCTGCGGGTGCTGCAGGAGCGGGAGATCACCCGCGTCGGCGGGCGGGACGCCGTGCGGGTGGACGTGCGGATCGTCGCCGCCACGAACCGCGACCTCGAGGCCCTCGTGAGGGAGGGGCGCTTCCGCGACGACCTCTACTACCGCCTGAACGTCATCCCGCTGCGGCTCCCGCCCCTGCGCGAGCGCCCGCAGGACCTGCCCGCGCTCATGGAGCACTTCCTCGGCTCGTTCGCGCGCCGCTACGGCCGGGCCGCCGCCATCGCGCCGCCCGACCTGCTCGCCGCCGCGCGCGCCTACGCCTGGCCGGGCAACGTGCGCGAGCTGCGGAACCTGTGCGAGCGCGCCGTCCTCATGGGCTGGGCGGCGGTCGCGCCGATCTTCGGGAGCGGCGCCGCGGGCCGCGCCGACCCCTGCTCGGTCGCGCAGCTCGTCGACCTCGGCCTGCCGCTCCTCGAGGCGCGCCAGAAGCTCGTCGAGCGCTTCGAGCGCGAGTACCTCACCCGGCTCCTGCGGGAGCACCGCGGCCGGATCGGCGAGGTGGCGCGCGCCGCCGGCATCGCCGAGCGCAACCTGTACGAGAAGATGAAGGCGTACGGGCTGAGCCGCGACGACTACCGGTGAGCTGCGGCGCCTCGCTCCGACCGATCCCGCGATCGCTCGCCCGGCCGTGCCTCCCGTCGGGGGCTCCCCCGATGGCGTGCGCGCACGCGCGCGGACCCGAGCAAGAGTGCCCGCGTCGCGCGCCCCGCCGGCGCGGACCCGGGAGACCTCATGAAGCCGCCCCGCCGCGCCTCCGCCGTCGCCCTCTCCCTCGCCGCCCTGCTCGTCGCCGCCGTCACGCTCCACGCCGCCGCCCAGACGGGCTCGAGGCCGCCGGCCGCGAGCAAGGCAAAGGCGGCGCCCGCGCGCGCCGCGAAGAAGGACGGGCAGCCCGCCGCGAAGGGCCCGCCGATCGGCGAAAACACGAGCGACCCGGCCGCATGGGGGCGCGAGTACCCGCTCCAGTACGAGACGTATCTGAAGACGGTGGACCAGGTGCGCACCAAGCACGGCGGCTCCGAGGCGCTGCCGCGGACGCCGGACGAGGCCGACCCGCGCTCGGTCGTGTCGCAGTCGAAGCTCGAGCAGGACCCGCGCCTCAAGCGCATGTGGGACGGCTACGCGTTCTCGGTGGACTTCCGCGAGGAGCGCGGCCACGCGTACATGCTCGAGGACCAGACCTTCACGAGGCGCCAGGCGGTGGTGAAGCAGCCCGGCGCGTGCATGCAGTGCCATGCCTCCGTGGTCGTCCCGTACCGCGAGCTCGGCGGCGGCGATCCCGCCGAGGGCTTCCGCAGGATGAACGCCATGACCTACGCCGACGCGCGCAAGCTCGTCCAGCACCCGGTGGCCTGCATCGACTGCCACGACCCGGGGACGATGAGCCTGCGCGTCACGCGTCCGGGCTTCGTCGCCGGCATGCGCGCGTGGAAGGCGTCGCAGGGCGTCAAGGACTACGACGTGAACCGGGACGCCACGCAGAAGGAGATGCGCGCCTTCGTCTGCGGGCAGTGCCACGTCGAGTACTACTTCAAGGGCACGGACAAGCAGCTCACCTACCCCTGGGCGAAGGGGATCAAGGTGGAGGAGATCACCGCGTACTACGACGAGGCCGGGTTCAAGGACTGGGTCCACAAGCAGTCCGGCGCGCCCGCGCTCAAGGCGCAGCACCCCGAGTTCGAGCTGTGGAGCCAGGGGATCCACGCGCGCTCGGGCGTCGCCTGCGCCGACTGCCACATGCCGGAGATCTCGTACAAGGGCGAGACGATCACCGACCACCAGGTGAACAGCCCGCTCCTCAAGGTCCAGGCGTCGTGCACGAGGTGCCACGCCGGCGTGAAGGCCGACGAGCTGAAGGCGCGCGTCGAGGCGGAGCAGGACCGCTTCCTCCGCCAGCGGAACGTCGCGATGGACGCCCTCATGGCGCTCGTCGGCGACCTGGAGAAGGCGAAGGGGGGCGGCGCGACCGAGGCCCAGCTCGAGGCGGCGCGCTACCTCCAGCGGCGCGCGCAGTTCTACCTCGACTTCGTCGAGGCGGAGAACTCGACCGGCTTCCACGCGCCGCAGGAGGCGCTCCGCATCCTCGGCGACGCCGTGAACTACGCGCGCGAGGGGCAGCTCGCCCTGCGCGACCCGGCCTTCCGGCCGGACGTCGCGATCGTGTCGATCCCGACCGCGCAGCCCGGGCCCAACCAGGCCACGGCGGCGCCCCCGCCGCCCGCCGCAGCGCCGCCCCGCGGGCGCACGCCGCCCTCGCGGAGGTGACGTCAGGGGCGCGGCCGCGCGCCGCGACCCCGACGCGACGACGCGGGCCGCTCGGACCCGCCCATCCGAAAGTCCGCGCCGGGCATCCGACGCGCGCGGACCGGCCGGGCCGTGCGCGGCGCCGGCGCGCGCGCGCGCCGAGTCGGCTCGCGCGCTTGCGGAGGTGGCGGCCGCGCCGGTCTCTGGCGCGCCGCTTGCGAAGCGGGAGGGGGACCCCGAGACCCGAGGCCCCCTCATGCGAATCCGGACGCTCCTCTCCGTGCCCGTGCTCCTCGTCGCAGCCCTGCTCGGGCTCGCGGTGGGGATCGGCGGGTACGCCTTCGCGTACGCGAAGGGCACCTCGTACCTCGGCAACGACCCCGCCACCTGCGCGAACTGCCACGCCATGAGCGCCTACTACGCCGGCTGGCAGGCCTCGACGCACCACGGCTTCGCCACCTGCAACGACTGCCACACGCCGGCGGCCGCCGCGGGGAAGTACCTGACCAAGGCGACGAACGGCTACCACCACTCGATGGCGTTCACGATGGGCGACTTCCCCGACGCGATCCGCGCGCGGCCGGAGAGCCGCGCGGTCGTCGAGGGGCAGTGCCGCCACTGCCACGCCGCGCTCGTGCAGTCGATGACCGCCGGCGGCGAGGTCTCCTGCGTCCGCTGCCACGACTCCGTCGGCCACCTCCGCTGAACCTTCCCGCCCGTCCACAAGGAGAGCCCCTCGATGACCCCCGAGACCCCCGCCCCGAAGCACCGCACCCTCCTCCTCGCGCTCGTCGCCGGCGCCTTCGCCCTCGCGGCCGTCCTCGGCGCGGCGCTCCTCGTCAACATCTCCGAGAAGAAGATGGAGGCGAAGAACCCCGTCGTCCGCGTCGTCGAGCTCACCGACGACACCGAGGATCCGGCGATCTGGGGGAAGAACTTCCCCGTCGAGTACGACCTCTACAAGCGCACGACCGACATGGTCCGCACGAAGTACGGCGGCTCGGAGGCCATGCCGCACGCGCCCACCGCGCAGGACCCGCGCAAGATCACCTCGCAGTCCAAGACGGACGAGGACGCGCGCCTCAAGGCGATGTGGGCCGGCTACGCCTTCGCCGCGGACTTCCGCGAGGAGCGCGGGCACGCGTACACGCTCGAGGACCAGATGTTCACGCAGCGGCAGGTGGTCGCGAAGCAGCCCGGCACCTGCGGGCAGTGCCACGCGTCGGTCTACGTGCCGATGAAGAAGCTCGGCGGTGGCGACATCTTCAAGGGGTTCGAGGCGCTCAACAAGATGCCGTACATGGAGGCCGCGAAGCAGTGGTTCAAGCACCCGGTGGCGTGCATCGACTGCCACGAGCCGGCCACCATGGCGCTGCGGGTCACCCGCCCCGGCTTCATCGAGGGGATCAAGGCGTACAAGGCCTCGCAGGGCGTCGAGAACTACGACCCGAACGCCATGGCGACGCGGCAGGAGATGCGCGCGTACGTCTGCGGCCAGTGCCACGTCGAGTACTACTTCAAGGGGCCGGAGAAGCGGCTCACCTTCCCGTGGCAGAAGGGGATGAAGGCCGACGAGATCCTCTCGTACTACGACGAGGTGGGCTTCCGCGACTGGACGCACAAGCTCTCGGGCGCGCCGACCCTGAAGGCCCAGCACCCCGAGTTCGAGCTGTGGAACCAGGGCATCCACGCGCGCTCGGGCGTCGCCTGCGCCGACTGCCACATGCCGTACATGCGCGTCGGCGGGACGAAGGTCTCCGACCACCAG
Organism: uncultured delta proteobacterium; assembly: GCA_963737085.1. Taxonomy (GTDB): domain Bacteria; phylum Myxococcota; class Myxococcia; order Myxococcales; family Anaeromyxobacteraceae; genus Anaeromyxobacter. Next base: position 599,977 of record CAVTRR010000004.1, on the reverse strand, counting down.
GTGCGCAGCCCGGTGCTGAACCTCAACCGCGCCTGCCAGAGCTGCCACAAGTGGCCGGAGCAGGAGCTCAAGGCGCGCGTCGAGGCGATCCAGGACAAGCACCACCTGCTCCGCGAGCAGGCGTTCGACGCGCTCGTCGCCCTGGTCGGCGAGCTCGAGGCGGCCAGGGCGGCCGGCAAGGGCGACGCCGAGCTCGAGCCCGCCCGCTACATGCAGCGCCGCGCCCAGTTCCTCTTCGACTTCGTCGAGGCGGAGAACTCCACGGGCTTCCACGCGCCGCAGGAGGCCGCCCGGGTGCTGTTCGAGTCGATCGACGCCTCGCGGCAGGGGCAGATCGCGCTGCGCGACCCGACGTACAAGGCGACGTTCGCGGTCGTCTCGATCCCCGCGCCGCCCGCCCCGCCGGCCGCGGTGGCGAAGCCGTAGCCGCCGCGCCGCGCCCGCTCCCCGCAGCGCGGGAGGCGGGCGCGGCGAGGGTCCGGTCATGATCTTCGCCGGCGTCGTCATCGAGACCGCCCCGGGGGCCGCGCCGCGGGTGGCGGCGCGCCTCCTCCGGGAGCGCGGCCTCGAGCTGCACGGGGGCGATGGCGACCGCCGGCTCGCCGCCGTCTTCACCGGCGCCGACGCGGGCGCCCTCGACGCGCTCTCCGAGCGCCTCGTCCGCGAGGACGGCGAGGTGCTCGGGGTCTTCCCGACGTACGTCGCGGACGAGCCCGACGACGAGGAGACCCGCGCCTCGGCGACGGAGTCCCTCCGCGCGCGCCGCACGCGCGGCGACGGAGGATGAGCCGACGCGCATCCGCCGGGGCGACCCACCCGGGTTCCCCTCCCCATTCCCGAGGATGGCACCATCGCCGGCGCGCGATCCTCGGCGCACCACGCGCCGCTTCACTTCCCCACTCCCAGGAGCCTTCGACATGACCCGACTTCCGCGCCTCCTCCTCCTCGCCGCCGCCCTCGCCTTCGCGGGCGGCGCCGCAGCCCAGACGAAGAAGCCCGCGGCCGCGAAGCCGGCGGCGGCGAAGAAGCCCGCCGCGACCGGCAAGGGCTGCGTCGCCTGCCACGAGAAGACCTCGCCCCAGATCGTCTCCGACTGGAAGCTCTCCCGCCACTCCAAGGTGGACGTCGACTGCGACACCTGTCACGGCGCCGAGCACACCACGAAGGACGACGTGGCCAAGGCGAAGCTCCCGACGCCGGACACCTGCGCCGACTGCCACGACGCGCAGGTGGCGCAGTTCAAGAAGGGGAAGCACGCCTTCGCCTGGGCCTCGGTGAAGGCGATGCCGACGTTCCACTACCAGCCCGTCGCGATCCGCGAGGGGCTGAAGGGCTGCGGCGGCTGCCACAAGCTCGGCCTGAAGAGCGAGGCCGAGCAGAAGGACCTCGCCAAGGTCAGCGCCGGCTTCGGCAACGCCTCCTGCGACGCGTGCCACACCCGCCACCTCTTCTCGAAGGCGGAGGCGCGCCGCCCCGAGGCCTGCCAGACCTGCCACATGGGCTTCGACCACCCGCAGTGGGAGATGTACTCGTCGTCGAAGCACGGCGTGCGCAACGCGCTCAAGCAGCAGAAGGCCATCCCGGAGACCGCCGCCGCGCCGACCTGCCAGACCTGCCACATGCAGGAGGGGAACCACGAGGTCCGCACGGCGTGGGGCTTCCTCGCGGTGCGCCTCCCCTTCCCCGAGGACGACCCGCAGTGGAAGGCGGACCGCATCACGATCCTGCAGGGGCTCGGCGTGCTCGACCCGAAGGGCAACCCCACCCCGCGCCTCGAGGTGGTGAAGGCCGCGGACGTGGCGCGCCTCACGCAGGAGGCGTTCGACGCCGAGCGGACGAAGATGCTGAAGACCTGCGGCGAGTGCCACTCCGGCAACTTCGCGCGCGCGCAGCTCCAGCAGGCGGACTCCCTCATCCGCGACGCGGACCACCTCATGGCCGAGGCGCTCCGCACCGTGGCCGCGCTCTACCAGGACGGCGTGATCGAGAAGCCGAAGGAGTACGCCTTCGCGTTCCCGGACCTCCTCACCTTCCACGACGCGGCGACGCCCGTCGAGCAGACGCTCTTCGTCATGTTCCTCGAGCACCGCATGCGCGCGTTCCAGGGCGCGTTCCACGCGAACCCGGACTACGCGAACTGGTACGGCTGGAGCGAGATGCGGCGCGACCTCGTCGAGATCCGGGCGGAGGCCGAGTCGATGCGGCGCGACCACGCGGCGGGCGCCGCCGCGCAGAAGCCGGCGACGAGGAAGTAGGCCGCCGGCAGGCGCGCCGCGCCGGGCCCCCCCTCAGTGGAGGGGAGGGCCCGGCGCGCGCGCCCCGTCGCCGTCGCCCTGGCGCGGGCCCGGCGGGACGGCCGGCGCCCCGGCGTGCCGCTCGGCCTCGAGCCGCCAGCGCTCGGAGGTGTCGGTGATGAGCCGCGCGCCGCGCTTGAACGTGAGGTACGACCACGCCCACTGGAGGATGACGGCGACGCGGTTCCGGAAGCCGATGAGGAAGAAGATGTGGACGAGGAGCCAGGCGAGCCAGGCGACGAGCCCGGACAGCTCGACCCGGCCGATGCGCGCCACCGCGGCCGCGCGGCCGATGGTCGCCATGAGCCCCTTGTCGCGGTAGCGGAACGGCAGCGCCGGCTCGCCCCGCAGCGCGCGCGCCACGTTCCGCGCGGCGTGGCGCCCCTCCTGCAGGGCGGCGGGCGCGACGCCGGGGACGGGGTCGCGCAGCGCCGCGAGATCGCCGGCCACGAAGACCTCCGGGTGCCCCGGGACCGAGAGGTCGGCGTTCACGAGGACGCGTCCCGCGCGGTCGAGGGGCGCGCCGAGGGTCCGCGCGAGCGGGCTCGCGGCGACGCCGGCGGCCCAGAGCACGGTGCGCGCCGGGAGCCGCTCGGCCCCGAGCGACACGCCGCGGTCGTCGACCCCGGTCACCTTCGCGCCGGTCCGCACCTCGACGCCGAGCCGCCCGAGCTGGCGCAGGGCGGCGCGCGACAGCTTCTCCGAGTACGCCGGGAGGACGCGCGGCGCGGCCTCGACGAGGACCACCCGCGCGCTCTCCGGGCGGATGTGGCGGAAGTCGGCGGCGAGGGTGCGGGAGGCGATCTCCGCGAGCGCGCCCGCGAGCTCGACCCCGGTCGGGCCGGCGCCGACGATGGCGAAGGTGAGGAGCGCCTGCCGCTCGGTCTCCTCGGGCTCGCGCTCGGCGCGCTCGAAGGCGAGCAGGATGCGGCGCCGGATCTCGAGGGCGTCCTCGACCGTCTTGAGCCCCGGCGCGACGGGCGCCCAGTCGTCGTGGCCGAGGTACGAGTGGGTCGCGCCGGCGGCGACGACGAGGAAGTCGTAGCCGAGGCGGTCCCCGTCGGCGAGCCGGAGCACCCTGCGCGCGAGGTCGATCTCCACGACCTCGCCCAGGATCACCTCCGCGTTCTCCTGGGCGCGCAGCACGGCGCGGATCGGCGCGGAGATGTCCGACGGGTTCAGCGCCGCGGTCGCCACCTGGTAGAGGAGCGGCTGGAACAGGTGGTGGTTGCGGCGGTCGACCACCGTCACGCGCACGGGGGCGCGGGCGAGGGTGCGGGCCGCCTCGAGGCCGGCGAAGCCGGCCCCCACGATCGCGACGCGCGGGCGCGCCCCTGCTCCCTCGGTGTCGGTCACCCCGGGTACGTAACGGCCTCGCCGCGCCGGGACACGGGGCGCCGCGCGGCGGGCGCGCGACCGCCCGGCGGCGGTCGTCGCGGCGGCGGCGTCCCCGCGCCGCCGCGAGCGGCTCCGCCCGAACGCCTCCGAGGGGGCGAGCGCCGGAGCGCACCCTCCTCGGCGGCGGCCCTTCTCGGCGCTCGCGCCGGACCGTCCCCGGGAGGACGATCACGGCGTGCCGTTCGCGAGCTGCGCGGCGAGCCTCCAGGAGCGGCTCGAGCCGATGCCCGGCGACGACCTCGTCGCCGACGCCGTCGTGTGCGCGACGCACGCCATCTGCGTCCGGGCGCCGCCCGGGCGCGTCTGGCCGTGGCTCGCGCAGATGGGGGCGCGGCGCGCCGGCTGGTACAGCCACGACTGGATCGACAACGGCGGGGCGCCGAGCGCGGACGAGATCCTCCCCGACCTCCAGCGGCTCGCCGTCGGCGACGTGCTCGCGGGCACCCCCGTCTCGGCGGACGGCTTCCTCGTCGTAAACGTGGCCCCGCCGCGCCGGCTCGTCCTCGTCTGGCCCGCGCCGGACGGCGGCTGCAACGCGAGCTGGGCGTTCGTGCTCCGCGCGTCGCCGCAGAACGACGGCACCCGCCTCCTCGTCCGCGCGCGCCTGTCGCGCCGGGTCCTCCAGGCGCCGGCCGCGTCCCCGCGCAGGCCGCTCGCGCTCGTCGAGCGGATCTACCGGGCGCTGCCGCACGTGCCGGAGCCGATCGTGCGCGCCATGGCCGCCCTCGGCCACGGCTTCATGCAGACGAAGCAGCTCCGCGGGATCAAGCACCGCGCCGAGGCGCACCCGGGCCGCTGAGCGGAGCGCCGGCCCCGCGTCGTCGCGCGGACGGCGCGGCGAGCGAACCTCCTTGCCCGACCGTGCGGCCGGTGACAACATCGGAGGCTCGCGAGGCGCGAGCGCGCCGTTCGCTCGCGCCTCCTCCGCATGATCCAGCTCGTCACCCAGTTCGACCGGCCCGGCGTCCTCCCCGGGGCGGCGCCGCAGAGCTGCGGCGCGTGCTGCTGCTGCTGTTGCTGCTGCTGCGTCGTCTCGACGCTCGCCGCGAGCGTGGTGACGGCCCGGTCCGTCGGCCGCCCCTTCGTCCCGGACGCGGGGGAGCACCGGGTCGCGGAGGCCCCGCAGCCGGGCGCCACGGTGGGCGCCGCGGCGGGCGCGCCCCGGGCGAATCGCGGCGCGCAGGCGACCACGCGTCACAAGATCTTCGCGGCCCTGCTCATGCCGGCGAGCGCCGTGCTGGGCGTCTACGCCGTGTACGTGATGCAGCTCCCCGGCGCGGGGCTGCTCGGCCCGGGGGCGTGGCTGCTCGGCCTCGCGTGGCTGTCGAGGCGCGGCCTCCCGCGGAGCACCGCCGTGGCGGTGTTCGTCCTCGGGCTCCTCGGGTTCGTGGCCGAGGCGATCATCTACTACCGGATCATCATCTCGTCGTGAGCTTCCGGCCGGCATGACCCAGCGTGGATGGTGGACGAGCCCGGCGTGGACGACCCTGCTCGACGGCGGGCGCCTCATCCTCTCGGGCGGCGCGGACGCGCACTTCCTCGTGGACGAGGTGGACGCCGCGGACGCCGAGCGCGTGCACCGCGCCTGGCACGCGGGATCGCTCCACGAGCTGGAGGAGCGCCCGGCCCTGCGGGCGGTGCTGGACGCGTTCGCGCGGCTCGGCGCGATCGAGCGGACCCGGCCGCCGGCCGGCGCGCTCCGCGTGGGCCTCGTGTTCGCCGGGGACCCGGACGCGCGGATCGCCGAGCTGCTCCGCGGCTTCGGGGAGCGCCACGGCCTGCGGGTAGAGCCGGGAGCGGAGGGGGACCTGGTGGTGGTGCACCGCACCAACGCGGACCTGCTCGCCGCCGCGAAGGCGGCGCCCGCCGCCGTGCCGCACCTGCTCGTCGACGCGGCCTTCCAGCACACGCTGTCGCTCGGCCCCCTCGTCTGGCCGGGGGAGACCGCGTGCATCGGCTGCCTCGCCGGCCGGATCGCGGCGGCGTGGGGAGACCCTCCCCCGCCGCCCGCGGCGGCCGCGGGGGCGTCGCGCGAGCTCGTCGCCGCGCTCGTGCTCGAGAAGCTGCGCCGGTTCGCGACGCTGGGGACCTGCACCTCCCTCGTCGAGCGGGCCGTGGCGATCGACCTCGCGACCCTCGAGACCCGCTCCGAGCGCGTCCACCGCCTGCCCTGGTGTCCCCACTGCTTCCCCGGCGGCGCGGCGCCCGGCCCGGGGGCGTTCGCGCTCCCCTGGAGCCCGTGATGGCGGTGCGCTCGCTCCGGGCGGCGCTGATGCAGCAGGCGTGCGGCGCCCGGTGCGGCATCGTGAGGCCCGTCACGCTCGCGGAGGGGTCGCTGGCCGACCTGCCGGAGCTCTTCAACGCCGTCGTCGAGGGAGAGGGCGCCCGGCCCGGCGAGCTGCTCCACGGCGGCGTCGGGCGCACGCCGGAGCTGGCGCGCGACGCGGCCGTGGGCGAGGCGCTCGAGCGCCACGCCGCGACCACCGCCGTCCTGCCCCTCCGGCGCCGCGACGACCTCCGCGGCGCGGCGGCGCTCCCCTCGCGCGCGTTCGCCCTCTTCGACCCGGCGCAGCACGCCGCCCCGGGGTTCCCGTGGCCGCCGCCCGACGAGGAGGCCGAGACCTACGCGCCCGTCTACTCCCTGCGCGACAACGCGGAGACCTGGGTGCCGCAGGAGCTCGTCGGCCTGGGCAGCCGGGTGTCGCCGGCGCGGCTCCCCTCCACCTCGACGGGGCTCGCGGCCTTCACCGACCGGTTCACCGCCCTGCTCCGCGGGCTGCAGGAGCTGCTCGAGCGCGACGCCCTGGCCGTCACCTGGCTCGGCGCGCTGCCCGGGCGCGAGCTGCGCCTCCCCGAGGCGCTCTCCGGACCCGTGGAGGGCCGCGGCGGCGAGGTGCGCGCCTTCGACCTCACGCAGCGGTGGAACCCGCACCCCGTCGTCGCGGTGTGCGGGGAGCTGCCCCTGCGCGGCCGGCCCCGCGTGTCGTTCGGGATCGCCTGCCGGGGGACGTGGGAGGAGGCCCTCGAGAGCGCGTACCGGGAGTGGTTCCAGGGCGTGCTGTTCGTGGGCTACCACCTCGCCGAGCACCCCGACCTCCGCCTCGAGCGGCCGGAGGACGTGCGCGACTTCCTCCAGCACGGCGTGTACTACGCGCTCCACCCGGACCGCTGGCGCGACGTCCCGCTCCTCGCCGTCCCGCGGCGCGACGCGCGGCCGCTCCCCGCCGCCGCGCGGCCCGCCGCCCCGGCGGGAGCGGCGGCGGCGCTCGCGGGGCTCCTCTCCGCGCTCTCGGCGGAGCGCATCCGCGTCTTCTACCGGGACCTCACCCTCCCCGACGTGGCGGGCGTCGGCGTCACGGTCGTGCGCGTCCTCAGCCCGGAGCTGACCCTGCTCCACGCCGACGAGCGCGCGCCGTTCCTGGGCGGCCGCGCGCGCGATCACGCGTGGCGCTACCCCGACCTGCGGCCCGCGCTCCCGCGCTGGCCGAGCCCCTCCCCGCACCCCCTGGGCTGACATGGCCTTCGACCCCGACGACGCGCCGCTCTTCCGGCTGTTCTGGGAGAACTCCTCGCTCAACGCGCGCCGCGGGCCCGCGTTCGCGGAGCAGCTCCTCGCGGACGCGCGCCGCGCCCCGCACGCGCCGAGGCTCACGCTGCCCGGCGCGGACGTGCCGCTCCCGAGGCCGCAAGACGCCCTCTTCCGGACGCAGGCGCTGCGGGCGAGCGAGCGGCGCTTCGGGCCGCGACCGCTCGCGCTCGCGCAGCTCGGCAGCCTCTTCGCGGCCTTCGCCGCCCGCGGGGAGGGCCTGCGGCTGCTCCCGTCCGCCGGGGGGAAGTTCCCGGTCGAGGTGTTCGCGCTCCTCTTCGCCGCCGAGGCGCTCGGCGGGGCCGTCGTCCACTACGACTGCGAGCGCCACTCCCTGACGCGCGCGGGCGCGTGCCCGCCGTTCGAGGCCGTCGCCGAGGATCTCGGCATCTCGCCGGGGGAGGCGGCCCGGCCCGCCGCCTGCTTCCTCTTCGCCGTCTTCCCTCGGCGCGCGACCGGGAAGTACGGCGAGCGCGGCGGGCGCTTCGCGCTCATCGAGGTCGGGCACTACGCGCAGAGCCTCGGGCTCCGCGTCGCGCAGGAGGGACTCGCCGGGTACGAGCTCGGCGGCGTGCGGGAGGAGGCGATGAAGCGGCGGCTCGGCCTCGAGTCCACGGACGCGATGGTGGCGCTCGGCTACGCCGTCGGGCCCCCGGCGCGGTAGCGACCGCGGGCGAGCGGTCAGCGCAGCTCGCCGAGGAAGCTCGTCCCCACCTCGGTAGGGACGCCGAAGAGGTCCGCCACCGTCGCGCCGAGGTCGGCGAAGGAGCCGCGCGTGCCGAGCTTCCCGCCGCCCCTGCCCGGCGCGTACACGAGGAGCGGCACGTACTCGCGCGAGTGGTCGGTGGAGGGCGTCGTCGGGTCGCAGCCGTGATCGGCGGTCACGGCGAAGACGTCGCCGGGGCGGAGCTTGCCGAGCAGGCGCGGCAGCGCCGCGTCCATGTCCTCGAGCGCCCGGGCGTAGCCGCGCGGGTCGTTCCGGTGGCCGTAGAGCATGTCGAAGTCGACGAGGTTCACGAAGAGGAGGCCGTGGTCCACGCGCTCGAGCAGCGCCTCGGTCTTGGCGAGCCCGTCGGCGTTCCCCTCCGTGTGGACCTCGTCGGTGATCCCCTTGCGGTCGAAGACGTCGGGGATCTTCCCCACGCCCACGACCGGCACCTTCGCCTCGACGAGCTTCTCGAGCACGGTCCGCCCGGGCGTCGCGATGGAGAAGTCCTTGCGGTGGTAGGTGCGCTCGTAGCGGCCCGGGGTGCCCACGAACGGCCGCGCGATGACGCGCGCCACGCGCCACGGGTCGAGGAGGCGCCGCGCGGTGCGGCACCAGGCGTAGAGCGTCTCGAGCGGCACCGTCTCCTCGTGCGCGGCGATCTGGAAGACCGAGTCGGCGGAGGTATAGACGATGGGCTTGCCGGTGCGCTGGTGCTCCTCGCCCAGCTCGCGGATGATCTCGGTCCCGCTCGCGGCGCGGTTCGCGAGGATCCCGGGCACGCCGGTCTCCTTCACGAAGGGCTCCACGATCTCCGGCGGGAAGCCGTGCGGGAACACGGCGAGCCCCTCCTTCAGGACGATGCCCATCATCTCCCAGTGGCCGGTGATGGTGTCCTTCCCGTGGGAGCGCTCCGCCATCCTCCCGTGGTACGCGGCGGGGAACGGATCGGGCGGGACGCCGGCCACGGCCGTGAGGTGTCCGAGCCCCATCCGGCCGAGCACGGGCAGCGAGAGCCCGCCGACCGCGCGGCTCGTGTTGCCGATCGTGTCGGAGCCGACGTCGCCGTACTCGCGCGCATCGGGCATGGCGCCGCAGCCGGCGCTGTCTGCGACGAGGATGACGAAGCGGCGGCGGTCCATGGTGGGGTCCTAACCTCCGGGCGCGGCACGCGCCCCAGTCGCACGGCGCTCAGAAGCTCCCGGTCACGATGGCCACGCTGGCCGACGCGCCGATCCGGTCGGCCCCGGCCCGGATCATGGCGAGGGCGTCGGCCGCGGTCCGCACGCCGCCCGAGGCCTTCACGCCCATCCCCTCGCCCACCACGGCGCGCAGCAGGGCGACGTCCTCCACCGTCGCCCCGCCCCCGCCGAAGCCGGTCGAGGTCTTCACGAAGGCCGCCCCGGCGCAGCGCGCGAGGGCCGCGGCGGCGACCGTCAGGTCGCGCCCGAGCCGCGACGTCTCGAGGATCACCTTCACGGGCACGGGCACGGCGCGGACCACGGCGCGGAGGTCGTCGAGCGCCGCCTCGAACCTCCCCGCGAGGAGCGCGGGGAGCGGCGCCACGACGTCCACCTCGTCCGCCCCGGCGCGGGCCGCCTCGAGCGCCTCGGCCACCCGGGCGCCGGTGCCGGCCTCGCCGCGCGGGAAGTCGGCGACCGCCACGGTGCGCACGGCGCTGCCGGCGAGCAGCCCGCGGGCCTCCCTCACGGCCTCCCGCCGGACGCACACCGCGAAGAAGCCGTGCGCGCGCGCCTCGGCGCAATGCCGGGCGAGGTCGGCCGGCGTGGCGCCGGGCGCGAGGAGGGTGTGATCGAGCCAGGGCGCGAGGTCGCGCGGCGCGCGGATGGCCTCGGGGGGGACGGTCGGCATCGCGGCGCAGGTTACGATCAGAAGACGGCCGAGAGCGAGAGCGGCATGGAGACGTCGATGGGCTCGCCCTCGAACCCGGGGAAGACCATCCGCCGCGCCGCGCCGGAGAGGCACGCGCCGAGGTCCGTCCGGTCCACCTCCTCCTCGGCGATGAACGCCCCGGTCACGGCCCCGCTCGGCTGGACGGTCACGACGAGGGTGGCCCGCCGCGCGACGCGCAGGGTCGGGTTGAGGCGCAGCGCCCGCGAGACGCAGGCGTCGAAGGCCTTGCGGTTCGCGCTCACGGTCCTGGACACCGCCTCGGCGTCGAGGGCGCTCGCCGCGCTGTCGACCGCGTCCCCCTCCGGCGCCACGACCGCGACGTCGTCCTTCTTCGCGAGCAGGTCGAGGAGCTGCCGGTCGTCGCGGGTGACGCGGGCCGCCTTCTTCCGGATCACGGGCGCGGCGCGCGGCGCTCCGGCCGGCGCCGCGGCGGGCGCCGGCGGCGCGCGGCGCGCGACGAGGCCGCTCGCGTCGAAGGCCGCGCCGCCTGCGGCGGCGGGGGCCTCCTCCCGCGCCCGGGGCGCGAACGGCCCGCCGCCGCCCATGCGGCCGAGGACGAAGAGGACGGCCGCGGCGGCGGCCGCGACGGCGACGACCGTCCCCGCCGCGAGGGCGAGCCCGCCCCGGCGGCGCTGCGCCGTGGCCTTCTGCTCGAACGCGGCGAGCTTCTTCTCGGTCACCTCCGGCTTCTCGAAGAGCGGCTCGGAGGGCGGCGCCTCGGGCGCCTGGCCGTCGCTCGAGAGCCAGGCGAGATCCTGGTCGTCGAGGGCGTTCGCGCGCTCCGCGGGGATCTCGAGCACCCCCTCGCAGTCCGGACACCTCGCGCGGAAGGCGCGCCCCTGCACGAGGTCGTCCGGGACGTAGGAGGACCGACCACACCGGTCGCAGGTCAGTTCCACGCGGGCGGAGATCCTAGCCGGGGCGTCGAACGCGCGGCAAGGTCATGTCGGGCGCCGCTCGGTGGCGTCGATCCCGTGAACGCGCCCGCGCCGCGCCCGCGCCCGAAACGGCCGGGCTGGGGCTCGGGCTCGGGCTCAGCCAGGTGGGCAGCACCGTCAGTCGCCGCGGCCGGCGAGCGACACGACGTCCGCGGGCGGCGGCTCGCAGTCCTCGTCCTCGGCGTCGAGCCAGGGGTCCTTCCCGGTCGCCTCGGCGAGGGTGCGCTGGAGGTCCTTGTCGAGGAGGTGCGACGGCACGACGTGGGCGAGGGCGTGGAGCAGGTTCCCCTTCACCGCCGGGTGCTCGCGCGAGAGCTCGGCGAGCAGCGCCTTCACGCGCTTGCGCCGGAGGTTCGGCTGCGAGCCGCAGAGGTCGCACGGGACGATCGGGAAGCGCATGGCCTCGGCGAACGCCGCGATGTCCTCCTCCGCGGCGTAGCAGAGGGGCCGCACGACGACGTTCCTCCCGTCCTTGGCGCGGAGCCTGGGCGGCATGCTCTTCAGCGCGCCCGAGTAGAGCGCGCTGAGGAGCAGCGTCTCCACCAGGTCGTCGCGGTGGTGCCCGAGCGCGATCTTGGTGCAGCCCATCTCCACGGCGGCGTTGTAGAGCACGCCGCGGCGCAGCCGCGAGCAGACCGGGCACGTCGTCTTCCCCTCCGGGACGAGCCGCCGCACCACCGAGTAGGTGTCCCTGACGAGCATCCGGTACGGGACGCCGACCGCCTGGAGGTGCTTCTCCACCACGTGGGCGGGGAAGCCGGGCTGGCCCTGGTCGAGGTTCACCGCCACGAGGTCGAAGCGGACCGGCGCGCGCTCGCGCAGGCGCATGAGGACGTGGAGGAGCGTGTAGCTGTCCTTGCCGCCCGAGACCGCCACCATGATCCGGTCGCCCTCCTCCACGAGGGCGAAGTCGGCGATGGCGTCTCCCGCGGCGCGGAGCAGCTTCTTCTCGAGGCGCGCGACGTCGTGCATTTCCGCGGTCACATACCAGAGCCCGGCGGGTCGCGCACGCCGCCGGGTCCCCGCCTCGATTTTCCTTTGACGGGCTCACGACCCCTGCGATAAAGGCGCCGTTCTCCGTCGGATCCGAGGAAATGCCGATGCCTGCCAAGGATTTGGGCACCAAGCACACCTGCTTCAAGTGCCAGACGCGCTTCTACGACCTGAAGAAGGCGGACCCGATCTGCCCGAAGTGCGGCGCCGACCAGCGCCAGAGCCCGGCGAACAAGCCCTCGCCCGCCTCCGAGCGGCGCAGCCGCGCGGCGGCGAAGCCCGCGCCCGCGCCCACCCCCGTCGCGGACACCGAGGCCGAGGAGGCCGAGGCCGAGGTCGACGACGACGACGACGTGGACGACGACGAGGACGACGAGGACGACGAGCCGTAAGCGCGCGCCGCGACGGCGCTGACGCGATGTCGCACCTCGCCCGGCCCCCGATCGGCGCGTTGACCCCCGGTGGGTCCGTGGCTATCGAAGGCGCATGCGCGAGTACCGCCTGGCCGTCGCAACCGCCGTCGCCGCCCTCGCACTGGTGGTGATCGGCGGGCTCGTGGATCCCGCCGGCGCCTCCCTGGCGTGCCCGGACTGGCCGCTCTGCCAGGGCCAGGCGTTCCCCGCGCTCACCGGGCGCGTCCTCGTCGAGCACGGCCACCGCCTCGCCGCGCTCGCGGTGGCGGTCCTCACCGCGGGCGTCGCCGCGCTCGTGCTGCGCCACCGGCGGGAACGCTCGCTCCGGCGCCTCGCGGTGGGCGCCGTCGCGCTCGTCGCGCTGCAGGCGGCGCTCGGCGCCCTCGCGGTCGTGTTCGCGCTGCCGCTCGTCGCCCGCCTCGGCCACCTCGTCACGGCGATGCTCTTCTTCGCGGTGGTCGTGCACCTCGCGCTGCGCCTTCGCCCGGGCGCCCCCGCGGCGCCCGCGGCGGCGCGCCACCCATGAGCGCCGCGACCGTCCCGGCCGCCGCCCGCGCCGCCTCCGCCCCGCTCGCCTACGCGCGGGACCTCCTGCTCCTGTCGAAGCCGCGCCTCTCCGGGCTCGTCGTCCTCACCTGCGCCGGGGGGCTCGGGCTCGCGCCCGGGTCGATCGGCGCCGCGCGGGCGATCCTCACGGTGCTCGGCACCGCGGCCGTGGTGGGCGCGGCGAACGCCCTCAACTGCTACGCGGAGCGGGACGTGGACGCGCGGATGCGCCGCACGCGCGACCGGCCGCTGCCGGCGGGGCGGGTGGAGCCGTTCGTCGCCCTCGGCCTCGGCCTCCTCGTCCCCGCCTTCGCGCTGCCGGTCCTGGCCCTCGCCGCGAACCCGCTCACGGCCCTGCTCGCCTTCGTGGCCCTCGCCGTGTACGTCGCCGTCTACACGCCGATGAAGAAGCGCTCCACCCTCGCGCTCTTCGTCGGCGCCGTCCCGGGCGCGATCCCACCGCTCATGGGCTGGACCGCCGTCACCGGCCGCCTCGACCCCGGCGGCCTCGCCCTCTTCGCGCTGCTGTTCGCGTGGCAGCTGCCGCACTTCCTCTCCATCTCCCTCTACCTCGCGGACGACTACGCGCGGGGCGGCCTCAAGGTCTTCGCCCTCGTGCACGGCGAGCGCGCCACGCGGGCGTGGATCGCGGTGACGTCGGTCGCCCTCGTGCCGGTGTCCCTCGCCCTCGTCCCCCTCGGGCTCGCCGGGCCGGCCTACGCCGCGGTCGCGGGCCTGCTCGGCGCGGCGCTCGCGGCGTACGCGCTCTCCGGGCTCGGCAAGGCGGGCGGCCGCTGGGCGCGCACCTTCTTCCTCGCGACCCTCGCCTGGCTGACGCTCGTCTTCGCGGCGCTCTCGTTCCTGCCGCGCTGAGGGAACGGTGGCCTCCCCATTTCCCTCCCCCGCGCTCGCGCCCGAGCGGCCGCCGCGGCTGGCGGTGCGGGACGTCGCGGCGCGGCGCGGGGGGCGCGAGGTGCTGCGCGGCGTCTCGCTCGAGGTGGCGCCGGGCGAGATCCTCGGCCTGCTCGGCCCGAACGGCGCCGGCAAGTCCACGCTCTTCGCGATCGTCGCCGGCCTCCTCCGCCCCGACGCGGGCACCTTCTTCCTGGACGGGCGCGAGATCGCCGCGGGCGCGCGGGCGCTCCGGGCCCGGGCCGGCATCGTGTTCCAGGAGCCGGGGCTCGACGGGAAGCTCACCGCCGAGGAGAACCTCCGGCTCGCCGCCGCGCTCCACCGCGTCCCGCGCGCGGCGGCCCGCGCGACCGTCGCTCGCCTCCTCGCCGAGGCGGGCCTCGCCGACCGCGCCCGCGAGCCCGTCGAGCGGCTCTCCGGCGGGATGCGCCGCCGCCTCGAGCTCGCCCGGGCGCTCGTCCACGGGCCGGCGCTGCTCGTCATGGACGAGCCGACCACCGGGCTCGACGCCGCCGCGTTCCGGGCGTACTGGGAGCGGGTGAGCGCGCTCAGCCGGGAGGCGGGGACCGCGGTGGTGGTGACGACGCACCGGCCGGACGAGGCGGAGCGCTGCGACCGGCTGGCGGTGCTGGCCGGCGGGCGGATCGTCGCCTGCGCCACGCCCGACGCCCTGCGCGCGCGCGTGTCGGGGGACGTCCTCGTGGTGGACGGCGACGACCGCGAGGGGCTCGCGCGCGCGCTCGGCGAGCGGCTCGGGCTCCCGGCGCGCGTGCGGGCCGACGGGGTGCACGTCGTGCGCGAGCAGGGCCACGCCCTCGTGCCGCGGGTGGTGGAGGCCTTCCCCGCCGGCCGGCTGCGGAGCGTCTCGCTGCGGCGGCCGACGCTCGCGGACGCCTACCTCGCCGTCACGGGCGAGGCGCTCGAGGGGGACGCGCCGTGACCGCCTCCGTCTCCGCGCGCGCGGCGCTCGCCTGGGACGTCGCCACCGCGCGCGTCCTGGCGCGCCGCGACCTCGTCCGCTTCTTCCGCCAGCCCTCGCGCCTCGCCGGCGCGCTCGGCCAGCCGGTCATCTTCTGGCTCGTCATCGGCGGCGGGCTCTCGGGCACCTTCCGCGCGCCCGGCGCGGAGGTCTCCTACCTCTCCTTCTTCTTCCCGGGCGTCGTGCTGATGGTCGTCCTCTTCGCCTCGATCTTCACGACGGCGTCGGTGATCGAGGACCGCCACCGCGGCTTCCTGCAGGCGGTCCAGGCGGGGCCGGGCTCGCGCCTCGCCCTCGTCGTCGGGAAGACGCTCGGCTCGAGCGCGGTGGCGCTCACGCAGGCGGCGCTCTTCCTCCTGCTCGCCCCGGCCGCCGGCTTCCCGTACGGAGGCGTGCGCTGGCCGCTGCTCCTCGCGGCGCTCGCCCTCGCCGCCTTCGCGCTCGCCGCGCTCGGCTTCGCGGTCGCCTGGGGGCTCGACAACGTCCAGGGCTACCACGCCATCCAGATGACCGTGCTCGTGCCGCTCTGGGTGGTCTCGGGCGCCATGTTCCCCGCGCCGGCCGGGCACCCCGGCTTCGCCGCGGCGATGCGCGCGAACCCGGTCGCCTACGCGGTGTCGGCGGCGCGCCGCGCCCTCGCGGGCGAGGGCGCCCCCGGCGTCCTCCCCGGCTCGGCCGCGCGCGACCTCGCCGTGTGCGCGCTGTTCGCCCTCGCCGCGCTCGGCCTCGCCGCCCTCGCGGCCCGGAGGACCCCTCGCTCGTGACCCTCGCCGAGGCGCTCCCCCCCGTGAACGCCGCGCTCAACGCCACGAGCGCCGTCCTCCTCGCGCTCGGCTACCGCGCCATCCGCGCGGGCCACCTGCGCCGCCACCGCGCCCTCATGCTCGCCGCGGTCGCCACCTCGACCGTCTTCCTCGCGAGCTACCTCACGCGCGTCGCGCTCACGGGGACCCACCGCTTCCCCGGCGGCGGCGCGCTCCGGGCCGCCTACCTCGTGCTGCTCGGGAGCCACACCCTGCTCGCCGCCCTCGCGGCGCCGCTCGTGCTCCGCACCCTCTTCCTCGCGCTCCGCGCGCGCTTCCCGGCGCACCGCCGCATCGCCCGCGTCACGCTGCCGGTGTGGCTGTACGTGTCCGTCACCGGGGTGCTCGTGTACGCGGTGCTCTACCACCTCGCGCCCGCGCTCCGCTGATCGCGGCGGCGCGGGGGCGGCCCGATCCGCGCTACCATGCCCGCCATGGCCGCCCTCGACCCCCGCGTCCCCGTCGCCCTCGCCCTCGCCCTGACCCTCGCCGCCTGCGGCTCCAAGGCCGCCCGCGTCGAGACCGAGCCCTCGTCGCTCCGCTTCGGCGTCCGCGGCCAGACCGCGAAGGTCCACGCCGCCCCCATCGCGCAGAACGGCCGGCCCGTGCCGGACCAGGTCTGCCGCTGGTCGTCCTCGGACGAGAAGGTCGTCACCGTGCAGGGCCCGCACAACGAGGCCGTCGTCACCGCGGTCGGCCCGGGCAGCGCCACGATCGCCTGCGCCGTCGGCGAGGTGCGGGCGGAGATCCCGGTGCAGGTGCGGGTCGTCGCGCGGGTCGTCGCGCGGCCCGAGCGGGTCGAGCTCAGGATGACCGACGAGCCCACCCCCGCGCCGCTCGAGGTGCAGGCCTTCGACGACGCGGGCGCGCCGGTGCAGGGGCGCGCGGCCTTCAGCCGCTGCGCGAGCGAGGAGGTCTGCCGCGGCGACGGCCGCGCCCAGCTCTGGGCGGTCGGCCCCGGCGAGACCACCGCGGTCGTCGAGGTGGAGGGGGCGCGGAGCGGGGAGATCGCCGTCCGCGTCACCGACGCGCGGACCGCCGCCGGGCGGCCCCAGGCGGTGCGCGGCAACCCCATGGAGGCCATCGAGCGCGCGGTCCGCAAGCGCGACGCGGAGGAGCGCCGCGCGGCGGAGCGGGCGGGCGCCGTCCGGTAGCCGCTACCTCGCGCCCGCGGCGCGCGCCGCCTCGGCGGCGTGCGCGGCGCGGGGGCAGAGCTTCGCGTAGGTGTCGAGCCGGCGGCGGCCGTCCTCGCCGAGCGCGCCGGCGTCCAGCTCGATGCGGGAGGCGCCCCACAGCGCCTCGCAGTTGGCCGGGTCCGCGTCGAGCGCCTTGAGGTAGAGCCCCTTCAGCACGGTGCCCGACGCGCCGCGCGCCCGCTCCGCCTCGGCGCGCTCGACGTACGCGGCGGCCGCGCCGCCCGCGCCCCCCGAGCCGTACTCGTTCACCGCCTGCTCGAGCTCGACCAGCGCCCCGGGGATGTTGTTGCGGGCGCGGTGCAGCCGGGCGAGGGCGACGCGGGCGTCGGGGAACGGCTTGCCGAGCTGGATGGCCTTCTCGTACTGGCCCTGCGCGAGGTCGGCGTCGCCCGCCGCGCGGTAGGCGTCGCCGAGCACGAGCGCGAGGCGCGGGTGCTCGCCGAGCCGGGTGATGGCCCGCTTCACCGTGTCGATCGCCTGCTTCGCCCCGCCCTCCTTCGCGAGCAGGGCGCGGACGAGGTCGGCGTACAGCGAGACCCGCCGCGCGTCGAGGCCGATGGCGCGCTGCAGCGCCTCCGCCGCGCCGGCGGCGTCGCCCTCGCGCAGCTTGCGCAGCCCGACGAGGTAGGGGATGTCCGCGTTGGCCGGGTCGAGCTTCGTCGCCTCCGCCTCGGCGGCGGCGGCCTCCTTCGCCTTGCCCTGCGCGGCGAGGACGCCGCCGCGGATCGCGTGGGCGAGCGCCTGCTGCGGCGTCGACGCGCGCGCCTGCGGGGAGAGGACGAGGTCCGCCGCGCGCCCCGCCTCCTCGAGCTGGCCGCGGTCGAGCAGGACGAGCGCCTTGCCGAGGATGGACGAGAGGTGGTCCTTCTGGATCCGCAGCGCGTAGTCGTAGAAGGCCACCGCCTGCAGCTCGTAGCCCTCGCCGCGGCGGCGGAACTGCTCGCCGAGGAGCCAGGCCACCCGGGCGTCGCCGGGGCTCGCCTTCTGCGCGCGGCCGAGGACGTCGCGCGCCGCGTCGAGGTCGCCCTCGCGCAGGTGCACCGCGCCGAGCACGCCGAGCAGGAACGGGCTCTGCACGCCCTCCTCCCCGTCCAGGACGGCCTCGAGCGTCTGCCTGGCCCCCGCCGCGTCGCCGCCGTGGAGCTTGAGGTACGCCTCCGCCGCGACGAGGTGCGAGTGGCGCTGCCCGAGCTTGCGCGCCGCCTCCACGTGGGCGACCGCCTCGGCCTTCACCGCCTCCTCGCCGTGCTCGCCGGCGCGGACGGCGTCGACGTAGGCGAGGAAGGCGTGGCCGGCGATGGAGGCGTCGTCGCGGTCCAGGATCTCCTTGCACTTGCCGGCGGCCTCCACGTACGCCGCGGGCACGTCCTTGTCGATGAGCGGCAGCGTCTCCTTGAGGAGCCGGTCGATCTCCTTGATCGTCTCGGTCCGCGTCTTCTGGAACAGCGCCCAGCCCCCGAGCGCCACCGCGAGGACGAGGAAGAGCCCGAAGGTGGTGGCGATGGTGCCCTTCTTCGAGGGGCGCGGGCGCTTCAGGCCGACGCTGCCGGTGAGCGTGAACTCGCGCGTGCCGTACTTCTCGGCGAGCGCCTCGGCGTACTTCACGTTCCGCCCGGGCCCGCGGGGGACCGGGGTCGGGATCGGCGCCTCGTCGATCTGGATGTCGCCGGTGATGCTCGACGGGTCGTGGACGGGCGCGGCCCGGCCGGGGGCGGGCGGGCGGGGCGCGGCGGCGGGCGGGCGGGCGGCGACGCGCGGCGCCACCGGGGGGCCGGCCGGCGGCGCGCCCGGCGGCGGCTTCGGCGCGAGCGCGACGCCGTACTTCTTGAGCGCCTCGCGCACCTCCGGGTCCTCCGGGGCGGCCTCCGCGGCGCGGCGCAGGGCCGCCTCGCCCGCCTCGCGATCGCCGAGGCGGAGGTGGAGCACGCCCGCCATGCGGTTCGCGGCGGCGAAGGTCGGGTAGGCGGCGATGAGCGCTTGCAGCTCCTCGAGCGCCTTGCGGTCCTTCCCCTGATCCGCGTAGACGCGGGCGAGGAGGACCTTGGCGGCGGGGTCGTCGGGGTGGGCCTTCACGCCCTTCTTGGAGACGACCATCGCCTCCATGAACCGCCCCATGACGAGATACGCCTCGGTGAGCGGCCGGTACGCCTCCGACGCGGGGTCGGCGGCGAAGGCGTGCTCGAGGGCGGACAGCTCTGCGGGCGTCAGCGGCTTCGGTGGCGCGGGCATGGGGCCGGTCCGGTCTAGCAAGGGTACCCGGGCGAGTCAAACGGCTCTTGACACTAACCGGGGCGAACCGTTAAGGAAGCGATCCCTCCGGCTCCGGAGGAAGGCCTCGTGGGGCTGTAGCTCAGCTGGGAGAGCGCTAGAATCGCACTCTAGAGGTCGTCGGTTCGATCCCGATCAGCTCCACCAACTCTGCGGGCCCGGTCCATCAGGACCGGGCCCGCTCCTTTTCCGGGAGCGGGGGCGCGACGAGGTGGACGGTCCGCGTCGGGAAGGCGAGGGACGTCCCCGCCTCCTCCACCACGGTCATGAACTGTAGGAGGAGCTCCTGCCTGATGAGGGTGAACTCGTTCCAGTCGGCGGTCTGGAACCAGGCCATCACCTCCACGTTGAGCGACGAGTCCCTGAGCTCGGTGAGGCGCACGCTGAAGGACTCCGGCCAGAGCTTCGGGTGGGCGCGCAGCGCGCCGTCGAGCCCGGCGAGCACGGCCCGCACCTGCGCCGCGCTCGTCCCGTAGACGAGCCCGAGGTTCGCGAGCAGCCGCAGGCGGTCGCGCACGGCGAAGGTCTCGGTGCGCATGTCGGCGAGCCGCCCGTTCGGGATGGTGATGAGCGTGCGGTCGAGGGTCCTGAAGCGGGTGGAGCGCAGCCCGATCTCCTCGACGGTCCCGGTGAAGTCCTCCACCCGCACGAAGTCGCCCACCCGGAACAGCTGGTCCACGCCGATGGCGACCGAGCCGAGCAGGTGCTCCACCGACTTCTGGGCCGCGAGGGCGACCGCGATGCCGCCGATGCCGAGGCCGGCGAGGAGACTCGCCACCTTGAAGCCGAGCTCGTTCAGGATCGCGACCAGGCCGAGGACGACGAGCACCACCTTGCCGACCTTGCGGCCGAAGGGGAGGAGCCCCGCGAGGCTCGGGCTCGAGCGCGCCTTCGGGCCCGCGGCGGCCGCGGCGAAGGCGACGTCCACCGAGCGGAAGGCGGCCCAGAAGAGGACGAGGTAGGTCGCCGCGCGCAGCACGTGCTCGACGGTCGCCTCCGCCCCCGCGCCGAACCCGAGCGCCGGGGTGAGCGCCGTCACGACCCCGATGGCCCAGAGCGAGGTGAGCGGCCCCCCGACCTCGCGGAAGAGCTCGTCGTCCCACGTCGCCTTCGTGCGCGCGACCACGCGGCCGAGGACGAGGCGCGTGACCCAGCCGAGCAGCGCGCCGACGAGGAGCGCGACCGCCACGAGCCCCGGGATCGCGAGCCACTGCCACCACAGGAGGCCGTACGGCCCCGCGCGGACGAGCGGCGCGGGGAGGTACCGCTCGAGGAGCGGCCGCGCCTCGCCCGCGCGCGCGGCGGCGGGGAGCAGCGACAGGCAGAGGGCGGCGGCACGGCTGGGGATCATGGCGCGCGAAGCATAGCGCGCCCCGCCCGCCCGCCGCGTTACATTGACGGCGGAGGAGCGCCCGTGGCCCGCGTCGCGATGGAGTCTTTCGAGGAGGGGACCGAGATCGTCCGCGTCTACCTCGCGGCCTCGCTGGCGGAGGCGCAGGCGGCGGAGGCCGTCCTGTCCGGCGCCGGCGTGGAGTACGCGGTCGAGGTGGAGGTGCTCGCCTCGCGCACGCTGTTCGGCCTCGGCTCCGCGCGCCGCGGGGCCGGCCTGTGGGTGCGGGAGGCGCGGCTCGACGAGGCCGCCGACGCGCTCGAGCGCGCCGGCTGCGTCGCCGGCCTGGTGGACCGGGGCCCGGGCGCGCCCCGGTGACGCCCCGCGCGCGGGCGGACCGCTAGGCCTTCGCCTTCGGCAGCGGCTTGCCGCGCTCGAAGGCGGCGCCGGCGCCGAACCGCGCGACGATCTTCTTCTTCGTGTCGAGGCCGGTCGCCTCGATGACGAAGTTCGGCACGCGGCGCGCGCGCGAGTCGGCGACCCAGCGGGTGATCTCGCCGCGGGCCCGGGCGCGGCGGCCCGCGCCGCGCGGCCGCGACACCGCGCCGGAGGCGAGCTCGCGCCGCACGCCCTCGCGGACCAGCTCGGCGACCTGCTGCGCGACGGCGTTGGAGATGCGGGCGACGACGGCGCTGGCGGTCTCGCGGAGGATCGCGTCGATGGACGGGCTGCGGGCGGCTCGGGGCATGTTTGCTCCTTTTGGGCAAACCATAATCGAGCGGGCGCGATTGTCCAGCGCAAATCACGAAAAGCGTTTGCCTACACTTTGTCAATTCACGGAGAGTGGCGGCGCCCGCCCCGCGGCCCCGCCCCGGCCCGCGGGCCGCTCCGCGCCCGCAGCCGCTCGAGCGCGGCGAGGAGGTCGGGCCGCGCCCCGAGCACCGGCAGGAGGGGGTCCTCGCCGAGGCGGCGCGCCCGCGCCGGCACCGTCCGCACGGTGAAGCGCGCCGGGTCGAGCCGCGCGTTCACCTCGCTCCAGCGGAGCGGCGTCGACACCGGCGCGCCGGGGCGCGGGCGCACCGCGTAGGGCGCGGCGATGGTCTTGCCCTGCCCGTTCTGCAGGTAGTCGAGGTAGACCTTCCCGCCCCGCGCCCCGACGGCGCGCGCGGTGGTGGCGAGGGCGGGCAGCTCCGCCTCGAGCGTCCGGGCGAGCAGCTCGCCGAGGGTCCGCGCCTGCGCGTGGGTGAGCTGCCCGCCGAGGGGGACGAGCACGTGCAGCCCCTTCTGCCCGGTGGTCTTCGGGTAGGAGGGGAGCCCGAGCTCGCGGCAGAGGTCGTGGAGCGCCCGCGCGATGCGGACCACGTGGGCGAAGGGCGCCTCCTTCGGGTCGAGGTCCACGACGCACCAGTCCGGCCGCTCGAGGCTCGCGGCGCGGCTCGACCAGACGTGGATCGGGATGGTCCCGAGGTTCGCGAGCCAGGCGAGGCCGTCGGCGTCGTCGACGAGGAAGTGGTCGAGGTCGCGCCCCTCGTCCGTGCGGATCCGCACCGTCCGGAGCCACGGGGGGCGCCACTCCGGCGCGTCCTTCTGGAAGAAGCTCTTGCCCTCGATGCCGTCCGGGAAGCGGGTCAGGACGAGCGGCCGGTCCGCGAGGAACGGCAGCATGAACGGCGCGATCTCCCGGTAGTAGCGGACGACGTCGCCCTTCGTGATCCCCTCGCCGGGGAACCAGACCTTCTCCGCGTTCGTCACCTCGACCGCGCGCGGCGCGGGCGACGGCGCGGCCGCCGGCGGCGGCGCCTCGTGCGGGAGGAGCCCCTCCCGGACGGCCTCCGCGGGGCGGCGGTCGTCCCGCACGCGCACGAACACCGGCTGGCGCAGGAGCCCCTCCTCCGTCCACTCCGCGAAGCGCACCTCCACCACCACCTCGGGCTCGACCCAGACGTTCTCGCGCCCCTTCGGCACCGGCCCCGCGCACGGCGGCGTGCGCCGCGCGCGGGGCGCGAGGCGGGCGTGGAGCTCGTCCACCTGGCGGTCGGCGAGGCCGGAGCCGACGCTGCCGGCGAAGCGGAAGCCGCCCTCCCCGGCCACGGCGAGCAGCAGCGCGCCGAAGGGCGCGCGCCCCGCCCGCGGGCGCGTGAAGCCCACCACCGCGAAGTCGCCGGTCCGCGCCACCCGGACCTTCTGCCAGGCCGGGGAGCGGACGCCGGGGCGGTACGGCGCGTCGGCGCGCTTCGCGACGATCCCCTCGAGCCCGCGCGCCTCCACCTCGCGCCAGAGGTCCTCCCCGCGCGCCACGACGTGGTCGGCGAGGCGCACCGGGCCGAGCCGCGGGACCACGGCCGCGAGCAGCCGCTTGCGGTCCTCGAGCGGCAGCGGGCGCAGGTCGAGGCCGGCGAGGGCGAGGAGGTCGAAGGCGAAGAGGGTCGCGGGGGTCTCCACCGCCGCCCGGGCGACGTCCTCGCGCCGCCCGAGGCGGGCGCGCTTCTGGAGCGCCTGGAAGGCGGGGCGCCCGTCCGGCCCGAGCACCACCACCTCGCCGTCGAGCACGGCGTCCGCGGGGAGCATGCCGACCGCCGTCGCGATCTCGGGGAAGAGCGCCGTCGCGTCCTCGCCGCCGCGGTACCGCAGGATCGCCCTCGCCCCCTCGCGCCGCGCGAGGAGCCGGTAGCCGTCGTACTTCAGCTCGAAGAGCCAGCCCTCCCCCGAGAACGGGGCGTCGCGCGGCTCGGCCAGCATCGGCCGCAGGTCGGCCGCGCCGAGGGCCCGCGGGCGGGCGCCGAGGCGCCGCGCCTCCTCCACCGCCCCCCGCGCCCGGTCCGTCCCCGCGGCGACCTCCTCGAGGAGGCGGCCGGAGAGCACCGACGCCTCCGAAAGCGTCCGCCCCGGCCCGGCGAGGGCGTCCCGGTGCTTCATGAGCAGCCACTCCTGCTTGCCGCCCTGCGCCCGCCGCGTCCGCACCAGGGTCCACTCGCCGCGGAGCTTGTAGCCGGACAGCTCGAAGACGAGCTTGCCCTGCTCGAGCCCGGCGAAGGGGTCCCCTCGGGGCCGCCACGTGCCGCGGTCCCAGACGATGACCGCGCCGGCGCCGTAGTTGCCGGCGGGGATCGTCCCCTCGAAGTCCGCGTACTCGATCGGGTGATCCTCCACCTCGACGGCCATCCGCTTGTCGGCCGGGTCGAACGACGGGCCCTTCGGCACCGCCCAGCTGCGCAGGGTGCCCCCGAGCTCGAGGCGGAAGTCCCAGTGGAGCCGCCGCGCCGCGTGCTTCTGCACGACGAAGAGCCGGGGCGCGAGCAGCGGATCCCCGCCCGGGCGCCCGAAGGGCTCGGGCGTCCGCTCGGGATCGCGCTTCTCGCGATAGCGCTCGAGGCGGTCGGGCACCGGGGGCCCCGCCGTCCTTATAACCGCGGCATGGCTCCTCGCTCGATCGGCGCCGGGACGATCTCCTTCGGCCTCGTCTCGATCCCGGTGAACCTCTACCCCGCGACCCAGCCGTCGGCGGCGATCTCGTTCAACCTGCTGCACGCGAAGTGCGGGTCGCGCCTCAAGCAGCAGTACGTCTGCGCGAAGGAGGGCGAGAAGGTCGAGCGCGACGACATGGTGAAGGGGTACGAGTTCGCGAAGGACCGGTACGTGACCTTCACCGCGGAGGAGCTGAAGGCGCTCGACGAGATCGCCTCCCAGACCATCGACATCGCCGAGTTCGTGCCGGAGCGGGACGTCGACCCCGTGTACTACGACCGCGCGTACCACCTCGGCCCGGCGAAGGGCGGCGCGAAGGCGTACCGCCTGCTCGCGCTCGCGCTCGAGCGCGCCGGGAAGGCGGCGCTCGCGCGCTACGCCGCGCGCGGCAAGCAGTACCTCGTGCTCATCCGCGCGCGGGGCGGGCGCCTCGTGATGCAGCAGCTCTACCACGCCGACGAGGTGCGCCCCCCGGGCGAGGTGCCCGTCGAGGAGGCGGAGGTGAAGGACGCCGAGGTGCAGCTCGCGCTCAGGCTCGTCGAGCAGACCTCCTCCGACGCGTTCCACCCCGAGCGCTACGCGGACGCCGTGAAGCAGCGCGTGGCCGAGGCCATCGAGCGGAAGGTGGCGGGGCAGGAGATCCAGGTGGCCGCGCCCGAGCCGCAGGCGCAGGTGATCGACCTCATGGAGGCGCTCAAGGCGAGCCTCGCCGCGGGGAAGGGCGCCCCCGCCGCCGGCGCGCGCGCGCCCGCCGCGCCGGCCGAGGACGGGGCGCGGGACGCCGCGGGCGGCGAGCGGAAGCCCGCGAAGCGGACCCGCGCGCGCCGAGACGCGCCCCAAGGCCACCTCCTCCCGGAAGTGATGGCGCCGTTGCGTTGATCTCGGAACGCGCCCGAGCCCGAACGGCCGGGCTCGGGCTGGGGCTCGGGGCGATGCGCTGACGGAGGGGCGCGGTAGGCTCGCCGCGCCGTGTGGAGATACCGCTCGCAGGACGTCGCCCGGATGCTCGACCTCCCCGTGGTCGAGGTGCGCCGGCTCGCGCGGGCGGGGTTCCTGGCGCCGAGGCGGGGGGAGCGGCGGGAGCTGCGCTTCTCGTTCCAGGACGTGCTCCTCCTGCGCACCGCGGCCGGGCTCGTGCACGCCCGCGTCCCCCGCGCGCGCGTGCGGCGCGCGCTGCGGCGCCTCAGGGCGCAGCTGCCGGAGGGGCGTCCCCTCACCGGCGTGCGGGTGGCCGCCGAGGGCGCGCACGTCGTCGTCCAGGACGGCGGCGCGCGGTGGCACCCGGAGACGGGGCAGGCGCTGCTCCCGTTCGAGGCGCAGGCGCTCGCCCGCCGCGTCGCGCCCCTCGTCCGCGCCGCGGCGCTCGCGCGGAACCCGGCGCCGCTCGACGCGGAGGCGTGGTACCGCTGGGGCTGCGGCCTCGAGGACGGCGCGCCGGCCGAGGCGAAGGACGCCTACCGGCGCGCCCTCGCCCTCGACGGCGGGCACGGCGGCGCCCACCTGAACCTCGGGCGGCTGCTCCACGAGGAGGGCGACCCGCGCGGCGCGGAGCTGCACTACCGGCTCGCGCTCGCCGCCCCCGACCACCGCGCGCTCGCCGCCTTCAACCTCGGCGTGGCGCTCGAGGACCAGGGGCTCGAGGACGAGGCGCTGCTGGCGTACGCGCGGGCGCTCGAGGCGGACCCCGACCTCGCCGACGCGCACTACAACGCGTCGCGCATCCTCGAGCGGCTCGGGCGCCGCGCGGACGCCCTCCGGCACCTGTCGGCGTACCGGCGGCTCTCGCGCGGCGCCTGAGCGGACGCGGCCGCCCGGCCTCGCGGCGGATCCGCGAGCTCCGGACGACCACGTTCACCGCCGTCAGCGGGCGGGCGGGGTGCGGGCCTGCCGCTGCGACTTCAGCTGGCGCGCCGCCGAGAGGTGCTCCTCCTCGACGTTCTCGAAGCCGTCGAGCCACTTCTTGAAGACCGCGTCCTTCCCCGGCGTCACCTCGCGCGCGTGCTTCAGCGCCTCGACGAAGGAGCTGTCGTTGCGCGTCACGAACGTGACGAAGTCGCGGTCGAACTCCTCGCCGCTCTTGGTGCCGAGCTGCCCGAGCTCGCCCTCGATCCGCGCCTTGTCCGGCCCGGGGCCGAACGTGTTGACGTCGCCGCCCCGCTGGGCGACGAACTGGCTGAGCTCCGTCCCCGCGCGGCGGTGCTCCGCGGCGAGCCGCTGCCCGAGGCTCTTGACCTCGGGTGATGCGCCGCGCGACGCGGCCATCTCGCCTGCCTTGATGGCGAGGTCGTTCCGAGCCCACGCGATCCCGAGCGCCGCGCGCTGCTCCTCCGTCAGGGCCGGCTGTCCCTGCGCCGGCTGCCCGGCGCCCTGCTGGGCGGGCGCCGGCTGGGTCGCGGCCGCCCGGCCCTTGCGCCACTTCTCCGCCCCCTGGTCGCTCTGGGCGGCGGCCGGGACCATCAGCGCGGCCGCGAGGGCGGCCGCGATCATCCGGATGCTCGACATGTAGGTTCTCCTCCTGTGCTCCAAGATGGGGTCTCGGAGCTGGAGGGTGAAGGGGGCGCGCGCGGAAACCTCCGGCGGGGCCCGGCGCCCCTGCGGTGCGCCCGCGCCCCGTGCGCAGCGCCTTGCGCCCCATCGCCTTGCGGGCGGGCGGGGGCTCGCGGAGCGCGCGGCCGCCGGTGGCCCCAACGTGCTGCGGCTCCCTAGAGGCCCGGCGGGCGGATGGGCGGGCGCGGCGCGGGCGGCTGGGCGCGCGGCGGCGCGGCGACGGTGCCGCGGACCGCCTCGCCGTCCTTCCCGGCGCGGAGGACGTTCGTGGCGAGCGCGATCATCGAGCCGACGTCGGAGAGCGTCGCCGGCAGGATCACGGTGTTCGTGGTCCGGGCGAGCTTGCCGAACTCGTGCACGTACTGCTCGGCCACGCGGAGCTGCACCGCCTCGACGCCGCCCGGTCCGCCGATCGCGTCGCCGACCTGGCGGAGCCCCTCGGCGGTCGCGCTCGCGACGGCGAGGATCGCCGAGGCCTGCCCCTCGGCCTCGTTGATCTGCCGCTGCCGCGCCGCCTCCGACTCCTTGATGACCTGCTGCTTCTTGCCCTCGGCGCTGTTGATGGCGGCGTCGCGCTCGCCCTCGGAGGTGAGGATGACCGCTCGCTTCTCCCGCTCGGCGCGCATCTGCTTCTCCATGGCGGCGAGCACGTCCTTCGGGGGCGTGATGTTCTTGATCTCGTAGCGGAGCACCTTCACGCCCCACGGCCCGGTGGCCTTGTCCAGCTCGGCGATCACCATGGAGTTGATGTGGGTGCGCTCCTCGAAGGTGCGGTCGAGGTCGATCTTGCCGACCTCGGAGCGGAGCGCCGTCTGCGCGAGCTGGCTGATGGCGTAGTAGTAGTCGGCGATGCCGTAGGAGGCGCGCTGCGCGTCGAGGACCTTGAGGTAGAGGATCCCGTCCACCGCCACCTGCACGTTGTCCTTGGTGATGCAGATCTGCTCGGGGATGTCGATCGCCTGCTCCTTCAGCGTGTGCCGGTAGCGGATCACGTCGAAGAAGGGCAGCAGGACGTGGAAGCCGGCGTCGAGCACGCCGTTGAACTTCCCGAGCCGCTCCACCACGAAGGCGTTCTGCTGGGGGACGACGACCGCCGTCTTGACGACGACGAGGATCGCGAACACCGCGAGGACGATCGCGATGACGAGCGCGGCGCTGATGGTCTCCATGGGCTCTCCGTGCGGTGCGGGCCGGCGCTACTCGGCGCGGACCCAGAGGGTGAGGCCGTCGATCCGCTCGACGCGGCAGCGCTGCCCGGCGCGGAGCGGGACGCCCGAGGCGACGCGGGCGCTCCAGGGGACGCCGCGCAGCTCCGCCTTCCCCTCGCCGCCCGCGGGCACGTCGCCGAGCAGCACCACCTCCGCGCCGACGATGGCGTCGACGACGGCGCCGGGCCGCGCCTCGAGCTTCTGCTGCAGGGTGCGCCGCAGGGTGGCGAGGAGGACGAGCGAGATCGCGCTGAAGAGCAGCCACTGCCCCGTGGCGCCGAGCCCCGCCGCCGCCAGCACCGCGGTGCAGAGCGCGCCGACGCCGAAGAACAGCGCGAAGAGGCCGCCCGGCGTGAGCATCTCGACGACGAGCAGGGCGATGCCCGAGAGCACCCACAGCCACCAGGACATGGGGGGATGCTAGCACGCGCCGCGCCCCCGCCCGGCGGGAAGTCGTCCTTGTCCCGCGCCGCCGCCGCGTTCTACGCTCGCGGGCGATGGTCGCCCTCCTCGCCGCCGCCGACGCCGCCGCGGCGCTGCGCGAGCGCGCCGCCGCGATCCTGCGCGACGGCGGGTACCAGCCGACCCTGCCGCGCGATCCGGCCGCCCCCCGCCCCTTCGACCTGCCCCTCGGCCCGCTCGAGCTCCTGCTGCGCATCCTTCTGTGGACCGCGGCCGCGGTCGCGGTGGCGCTCGCGGTGTCGTGGCTCGCGCGCCGGCTCTCGCACGCGACGGCGGACGTCGAGGCTTCGGAGGCGCCCCCTGCGACGCCCGTGGCGATCCCGATCGCGAGCGCCGAGGCGCTCGCGCGGGAGGGGCGCTTCGCCGAGGCGATCCACGCCCTGCTGCTCGAGACCCTCGAGGCGCTCTCCCGCGCGGCGCGCCTCGCGCCGTCGCTCACCTCGCGCGAGATCGTGGCGCGCGTGCCGCTGCCGGCGCGGGCGCGCGAGGCGCTCTCCGGCCTCGTCGCGGCGGTCGAGCGCTCGCGCTTCGGCGGCGCGGTCCCCGCCGAGGAGGACTACCGGAGCTGCCTCGGCCGGTTCCACGCCTTCCTCGACACGTACCGGGGGGCGGCGTGAGCGGCGCGTTCGGCGGGCGCGGCGGGCTCCTCGCCGGCGTGGGCGCGGCGTCCCTCGCGGCGGCGGCCCTCCTCGGCGCCTTCGGCGACGCCCTCTACGATCCGCCGAGCTTCGCCCCCGACTCCTTCAGCCGCTCCGCCGTCGGGCACCGCGCGCTCGTCGAGCTCTTGCGCGGCCTCGGCCGCCAGGTGGTCGTCTCGCGCCACGACACCGCCGGCAAGGGCGGCGAGGGGGCGATCGTGGCGCTCCTCGAGCCGCGCGTCGGCCCCGAGGACGACGTGCGCGAGGCGATCGTCGAGCGCGTGAACGGGGCGTCGCCCCTGCTCCTCGTGGTGCTGCCCAAGCGCTCGGCGCTCCCCGATCCGGCCCGCCCGCGCTGGGTCGCGTCGGCCGAGCTGCTCCCCCTCGCGGATCCCCAGCGCGTCCTCGACGCGCTCGAGCTCGAGGCGAAGGTGGTCCGCCCGGAGAAGCCGGCGACGGCCTTCCGGGGCGCGCTGCCGCCCCCCGCGCTCGAGCGGCCCCAGCTCCTCGTGTCCGAGCACCTCGTCCCGCTCCTCGAGAGCGACGACGGCGTCCTCGCCGGCGAGTGGGCCGGCGAGGGGTGGCGCACCGTGGTCCTCGCCGACCCCGACGTGCTCGAGACGCACGGCCTCGCCCGGGGCGACAACGCCGCGCTCGCGCTCGCCCTGCTCGCGCGGCTCGGGCCGGAGGCGTTGCCGGTCGTGGTGGACGAGACCCTGCACGGCTTCGACCAGCAGCCCTCCCTCGTCCGCGAGCTCCTGCGCTTCCCGCTCGTGCTCGCCACGGTGTCCGCGCTCCTCGCGGCGGCGCTCCTCGCCTGGGCCGCGGCCGTGCGCTTCGGGCGGCCGCGCCCGCCCGAGCCGCCCCTCGCCCCCGGCAAGCTCTTCCTCGTGGAGGCGAGCGCGGGGCTCCTGCGCCACGGCGGCGGCGCGGGCCACGCGGCCGCCGCCTACCTGCGCGCCGCGAAGGACGAGGTGACGCGCCGGCTGCGCCCCGCCGGCGACGCGTCGGCGGCGGACCCCTGGCTCGCGCGGGCGGCCGCCGCGCGCGGGCGGGGCGAGGCGCTCGCCGCGCTCGAGGAGCGCGTCCGCCGCCTCGCCGCCCGGCGGTACGGGGGCGAGGAGGAGGCGGTCCGCGCCGCCCAGGCGATCCACGGCTGGAGAGAGGAGATGACGGATGGAGCTCACGGAGATCCGCGCCGCGACCGAGCGGCTCAGGGCTGAGGTCCACAAGGTGGTGGTGGGGCAGGACCGGGCCCTCGACCTCCTGCTCGTGGCGCTGCTCTCGGACGGGCACGTCCTCGTCGAGGGGGTGCCGGGCGTGGCGAAGACCCTGCTCGCCCGCGCCTTCGCGACCGCGCTCGGGATCGGCTTCGGCCGGATCCAGTTCACCCCCGACCTCATGCCGGGCGACGTGCTCGGCACGAACCTGTTCAACTTCCAGACGAACGCCTTCGTGCTGACGAAGGGGCCGATCTTCGCGGACGTCCTCGTGGCGGACGAGATCAACCGCACGCCGCCGAAGACGCAGGCCGCGCTCCTCCAGGCGATGCAGGAGCGGGCGGTCACCATCGACGGCACGACCCACGTCCTCTCCCCCGCCTTCATGGTGATCGCGACGCAGAACCCCATCGAGCAGGAGGGCACCTACCCGCTCCCCGAGGCGCAGCTCGACCGCTTCCTCTTCAAGGTGGACGTCGGGTACCCGTCGCGCGACGAGGAGCGCGACATGGTCCGCGTGCACGGGCACCGCACCGCGACGCCGCCCATCTCCGAGTTCGGCCTCGCCCCGGTGGCGAGCCTCGAGGGCCTCGGCGCCATGCGCCGGGCGGTGGCGGCGATCCGGCTCGAGGAGCCGGTGGTGGACTACGTGGTGGACCTGGTCCGGGCCACGCGCGGCCGCCCGGAGCTGCTCGCCGGCGCCTCTCCGCGCGCCGCCAACATGCTCGCCACCGCCGCGCGCGCCCACGCCGCCGTGCAGGGACGCGGGTTCGTCATCCCCGACGACGTGAAGGCGCTCGCCCTCCCCGTCCTGCGCCACCGCGTCGTGCTCGCGCCCGGCGCCGAGGTGGAGGGGCTCACCGCCGACGCCGCGGTCCGCCGCGTCGTCGAGGAGGTGGAGGCCCCCCGGTGATCTCGCCGACCCCGCGCGCCGTCGCCCTCGCCGCCGGGCTCTTCCCGGTCGCGCTCCTCCCGGCGCTCGTGCACCCGCGCCTCGTCGGGCTCTGGATCGTGGCCGCCGCGCTCGTCGGGCTCGCCCTCGGGCTCGACGCCCTCCTCGCCCTCGCCCCGGCCCGGCTGTCGCTCGCGGTGGAGGCGCCGGAGAGCGTGGCGGTGGGCGAGCCCGCGACGGCGACCCTCTCGCTCCGCGCGCCGCGGGCGGTGCGCGGCGTCGAGGTGCTCCTCGACCTGCACCCCGACCTCGCGCCGCAGCCGCCGGGGACGGTGGACCTCCCCGCCGGCGCCGAGGCCCGCCTGGAGGTGCCCCTCGTCGCGCGCCGGCGCGGGCGGCCCACGCTCGACGAGGCCTGGCTGCGCTGGACCGGCCCGCTCGGCCTCGCCCGGCGCGCGAAGCGCGTGCGGCTCGCGCGGACCGTGGCGGTGGTCCCGAGCCTGCGGGCGGTGCGGGCGGCGGCGCTCCGGTTCTCCGGCTCGCGCGAGCTCACCGCCGGCGTGCAGGTGGAGCGGTTCGTGGGCGACGGCTCCGAGTTCGACGCGCTCGTCGAGTACGTCCCCGGGCTCGACCCCCGCGCCATCTCGTGGAAGGCCTCCGCCCGCCACCGCCGCCTGCTGTGCCAGGAGTTCCGCGCCGAGCGGAACCACCAGGTGATCCTCGCCCTCGACACCGGCCACCTCATGGCCGAGCCGCTCGGGGGCGTGCCCCGCCTCGATCACGCCGTCACCTCCGCGCTCCTCCTCGCCTGGGTGAGCCTGAAGCTCGGCGACCGCGTCGGGCTCTACGGGTTCGACCGCGCCGCGCGCGCCTGGGCGGAGCCGCAGGGCGGCCTCGGGGCGTTCCCGCGCCTCAAGGCGCTCTCGGCGGGGCTCGACTACTCGACCGACGAGACCAACTTCACCCTCGGGCTCACCGAGCTGTCGGCCCGCCTGCGCCGCCGCTCCCTCGTGG
Organism: uncultured delta proteobacterium; assembly: GCA_963737085.1. Lineage (GTDB taxonomy): Bacteria > Myxococcota > Myxococcia > Myxococcales > Anaeromyxobacteraceae > Anaeromyxobacter. The sequence continues at coordinate 568,255 of CAVTRR010000004.1, read as the reverse complement.
TGGTCTTCACCGAGTTCGTGGACACGGTCACGGCCGAGCTCATGGTGGAGAACCTCTCGCGCCTCGCGCGGCGCCAGCTCGTGCTGTTCGTGGCGATGCGCGACCCCGCGCTCGACGGCGCCGCCCTCGCCCGCCCGCGGCGGCTCGGCGACGTCTACCGGTCGGTGGTGGCGTCGGACCTCGTGCGCGAGCGGGAGCGCGTGCTCGCCCGGCTGCGCCGCATGGGCGTCCTCTGCCTCGACGCGGCCCCCGGGCAGCTCTCCGCGAGCCTCGTGAACCGCTACCTCGACGTGAAGCGGCGGGAGCTCATCGCGTGACGGGCGCGCCGCCGACGCCGCCGCCCCCGCCGGCCGCCCCCCGACCCCCGCCGGCCCACGCCGGCGCGGCCCTGAAGAGCAGCACCTTCCGGGCGGAGCGGGAGGGCTCGTGGCGGGAGCTCGAGGGGCTCGTCCTGCGCCTCGAGAAGAAGGGCGTGCGCGCCCTCACCCCGGCCGAGCTCGCCCGCGTCCCGGTCCTCTACCGGGCCGCGCTCTCCTCGCTCTCCGTCGCGCGGGCCATCTCGCTCGACCGCAACGTGCTCGACTACCTCGAGTCGCTCTCCGGGCGGGCCTACCTCGCCGTCTACGGCACGCGCCGGCACCTGCGCGAGGCGCTCGGCGACTTCTTCGCGCGCCGCTTCCCGCGCGCGGTGCGCGCCCACGCCCCGCACATCGCCCTCGCCGCCGCCCTCCTCCTCCTCGGCGCGGTCACCGGGTTCGCCCTCACGGCGCGCGACCCCGAGCGGTTCTACGCCTTCGTCGATCCCGCCTACGCGCAGGGGCGCGGCCCCGCCTCCTCGACCGAGGCGCTCCGCGACGTGCTCTACGCCGACCGCGACGCGGCGACGCTCCTCCAGACGTTCGCGATGTTCCTCTTCCAGCACAACGCGCGGATCGGCCTGCTCGCCTTCGCGGTCGGCTTCGCCGGCGGCGTGCCGTCCGCGCTGCTCGTCTTCTCGAACGGCCTCGTGCTCGGGGCCTTCGGCGCCCTCTACCGCGGGCGGGGCCTCGGGCTCGAGCTCTGCGCGTGGCTCCTGCCGCACGGGGTGACGGAGCTGACGGCGGTGGTGCTCTGCGGGGCGGCCGGCCTCGCGCTCGGCCAGGGGCTCCTCTTCCCGGGGCGCGAGGAGCGCCTCGCCGGGCTCGCCCGCCGCGGCCGCGAGGCGGGGGTGGTGGTGCTCGGGGCGGTCGCGCTCTTCTTCGCCGCGGCGCTCGTCGAGGGCGTCTTTCGCCAGCTCGTCCACGCCGTCCCCGTCCGGCTGGCGGTGGCGGCGGGCTCCGCCGCGGTCCTCTGGACGTGGCTCGCCACGTCCGGCCGGGAGGGTCGATGAGCGCGGCGCCGCACGAGGGCGCGGAGCGGCTCCGCGAGGTGGTGACGCCGGAGGGCGTGCCCGTCCGCTTCGCGGTGGCGCTCGCCGGCGACCGCCTCGGCGCCTTCGTCCTCGACCTCCTCGTCATCGGCGCGCTGGTGGCGGCCCTCGCCGTGCCCCTCGGGGTGCTCGCCGCGCGCGGCCTCCTCGACGGCGATCTCGTCCTCGCGATCGCGATCCTCGCCATCTTCCTCGTCCGCACCTTCTACTTCGCCTTCTTCGAGCTCTCCTGGCAGGGGCAGACGCCCGGGAAGCGGCGGCTGCGCCTGCGCGCCGTGGACGCCCGGGGCGGCCCGCTCACCGCCGAGGCGATCGTCGCCCGGAACCTCACCCGCGAGCTCGAGCTCTTCCTCCCCGTCGCCGCGATCTTCGCGCCGGACGCGCTCTTCCCGGGCGCGCCCGGCTGGGCCCGGCTCGCGGCCGTCGTGTGGATGCTGCTCCTCGGCTTCCTGCCCCTCGCGAACCGCGACCGGCTGCGGATCGGCGACCTCGTGGCGGGGACGGTGGTGGTGCGGACGCCGGACGCGCTCCTCCTCGAGGACCTCGCCGTGACGCGCGCCCGCGAGGCGTTCCCGTTCACCGACGCGCAGCTCGACGCCTACGGCGTGTACGAGCTGCAGGTGCTCGAGCAGGTGCTCCGCGGCCGCGGCCAGGCCGGGCACGGGGAGGCCGTCCGCACCGTCGCGGAGAAGGTGCGCGAGAAGATCGGCTGGAGCGGGCCCGCCGGGGAGGACGCCCCGTTCCTGGAGGCGTTCTACGCCGCGCTGCGCGGGCGGCTCGAGCGCCGCCTCCTCTTCGGCAGGCGGCGCGCGGACAAGCACGATCGCGGTTAGGCCTACTCGAACACGCGGGCGAGGGCGTCGGTGTCCACGCCCTCCTTCGCGAGGCGCAGGTCGTGGTAGGCGACGGCGATCCCGACGGTGGGGATGACCGAGAAGAGCGCGTTCCCGACCTGGCTCATGACGAGGGGCACCGCCAGGGCGCGCTCGGGCGGGAGGAGGAGCGACCCGACGACGGTCGCCGCGCCCTGCGCGATCCCGGAGAGCACCGAGACCGCGACGAGGAGCACGAGCCCGGCCGCGAACAGCGGCCAGCGCGAGCCGCGGGTGAGCGCGAGCGAGCGCCGGAAGGCGCCCACGGCCCCCGGACGCTCGACGACCGCGGCGGGCACCGCGACGGACGTCGCGACCATCACGACGAGCCCCGGGACGACGAGGAGCAGCGTCCCCCCGAGGACCGCGAGCCAGACGAGGAAGCCCGCCGCGACGACGGGGAGGCCGCGGCGCGCCCCGACCGAGAGCATCTCGCCGAGGCGCGCCCGCCCGCCGTTCAGGTGGCGGACCGTCGCGTACGTCACCGCCCCGACCTGCACCACCGCGAGGGTGATCGTCGCCACCCACGCGGCGCCGAAGGCGACGCCGAGCGCTGCCGAAGGGCCGCTCCGCGGGTCGGCCTCGAGCGCCGTCCCCGCGTAGACGAACGCGGCGGCGATCGGCGCGTACACGACGGCCGACATGAGCGTGAACGGCAGGACGTGACGCCACCAGACCTCGAGGGTGCGTCCCACCAGGCCACCCACGGTGAACCCCCGCTCGAGCGGCGCCGGAGCCGCCGCCCGCGGCGGGGGCGCGAGCCGGGTCTCGAGGACGGGCCCGTCGGCCATCGGCCCTAGAGCTTCACCTGGATCTCGTAGCGGCGGTTCTTCGCCCGCTTCGCCGGCGTGTCGTCGGGCTTCACGAGCGGCTTCTCGGACCCCACGCCGACCGACTCGATCTCGCTCGCGGGGATCCCCTTCGCGACGAGCTCCTTCACGACCACCGCCGCGCGCTCCCCGGAGAGCGCCTTGTTCTTCGCGGCGTCGCCGGAGGAGTCGGTGTGGCCCGAGACGACGAACTTGAAGTTCTGCACGCCGGAGCCGTTGAGCTTCTTCTTCGCGTCCACGAGGGCGTTCGACAGCCGCTTCATCTTCGCGTCGCAGCCGGGCTCGAGCTCCGCCGTGCCGCTCTTGAAGCTGCACTGGTTCTTCTGCCCCTCCGCGAGGAGGCGCTTGTTGATCTCCTTCTCGAGCTTGCCGGTGGTCGCCTGGCCCGCCGCCTTCTTGGCGATGTCCCAGGGGGCCTGGGCGAGCGCGGCGGGGGCGAGCACGAGGAGCGTGAGGACGAGGGCGGTGCGCACGGGAACCTCCGATCGGGTGGACGGCAGCGGCATCCTCGGGGGGCCCGCGGCCCCGCGCAAGCGCCGGTTGCCGCGCGCCCCTCCGGGGAGGAGGTGGGCGGACGGGGGCGCGCTACGGCTGCCGCACCCAGTTCATGAGGAGGAACTCCTCCTCCGCCGGCGAGAGGTCGAAGCGCACGGACGCCTCGCCGACGAGCTTCGCGCGCGCCGCCCCCGGCTCGTCCTTCACGCGGTCGTCGAGCCAGCGCAGCGCCCGGCGCAGCGCCTCGCCCTGCGGGTTCAGCCCTCCGCCAGCTCCCTCGGCCATCTCGCACCTCCAGAGGAGAGCTTACCGGACCTCGCCCCCGCGGCGGGCGCTCTCGGGAGGGTCACTCGGGGTGGCCGGGCGCGCCCTCGCCGGGCGGGCGCGACGGCGCCTTCTGCGCCGAGGACTCGGGCTGCGAGTACCCCTCCTCCTCGCGCGGATCGCTCGCCTCCCGCGGCGCTTCCGCGCGCTCCGTGCGGCGAGCCTCGCGCCCCGCCGGCGCGCCCTCCGACCGCCCGCCCTTCCGCCGTCTCGAGCCCATGGCGCCCCCCTCGTCCCCCCGAGCATGGGCACGGGGGGCGCGCCGCGCGAGCGTCGCCTCAGAGCCAGGCGGCGGCGGCGCCGACGGCGCCCGCGGCGAGCACGAGGAGCTGGGCGGCGAGCACCCGCCGGCCGAACCGCCAGCCGCCCGCCGCGGCGCCGATGACGCCCTTCGCGAGCGTGTTCGCGGCGGCGCCGAGGAAGATGGTGGTCGCCGCCACGTCCCGCGAGACGCCGCCGTCGGCCGCGAGCCTCGCCATGGAGAGGGTGATCGCGTCGACGTCGGTGGTGCCGGCCACGAGCCCCGCCGCGTAGGTGCCGGCGGTGCCGAGGTGGATGGTGGCGGCCTTCGAACCGACGAGGACCACCGCGAAGAGGAGCGCGAAGCGGAGCGCGGCGCCGAGCTCGAACGGGTTCGAGACGGCGAACACCTCCTCCTTCGTGTGCGCCCGGCCCGAGCGCAGCCAGAAGGCCACCGTCGCGGCGACGCCCCCGGCGGCCGCGGCGAGGGTCGGGAACGCCACGTCGGTGCGGAGGCCGGGGCTCACCACCGCCACGATGAGGAGGACGCGCAGGAACATCACCGTCGAGGCGAGCATCACCGCGAGGGCGGCGGAGTCCGCGAGCTCCGGCCGCTCCTTCGCCCGCCCCGCCATCGCCAGCGTGACGGCGGTGGACGAGACGAGCCCGCCCACGAGCCCGGTGATCCCGAGGCCGCGGCGCGCGCCGAGGAGCCGCATGGCCACGTACCCCGCGAAGGACATCGCGGAGATGAGGACCATCAGCACGCCGATCTGGAACGGGTTCAGGACGTCGAAGGGCCCGTAGGTGCGGTCGGGGAGGAGCGGCAGCACGACCACCGCGACCAGCAGGAACTTGAGGGAGCCCGCCAGGTCCTCGGTCGAGATGCGCCGCACGAGCGGGTGGAGCGTCGGCTTCGACGAGAGGAGGAAGGTCGCCACCACCGAGACGGCGCCCACGAGGAAGATCTTCTGCGAGGGCGAGGGGATCACCTCGCGCGTGAGGGCCAGCACCCCGAGGAGGAAGGAGAGGAGGAACGCGGCCTCGGAGGTGATGCCGTGGTGCCGGCCGCGCCACACCTCGCCCGCGTAGCTGAGCGCGAGGAAGAGCACGAGCGCGGCGAAGGGGATCACCACCGCCACGACCCCCACCTCGCGCGCGGCGAGCGCCGCGACCCCGCCCACGAGCGCGAGCAGCGGGTGGGTGCGCGCGCCGCCCAGGAACGCGAGCTGGGCCTCCGCCGCGGGCCTCGAGCGCTCGCGCTCGAGGCCGATGAGCAGCCCCGCGCCCGCGGCGAGGGCGAGGGAGACGAACGGCTCGTAGGGGCCCACGCGCCAATCCTACCCGTCCGCCGCCGCGGCGCGAGGATCCGGCCGCGCGGGACGGGGCCGCCCGCCGGTGCGACACCGGCGGGCGGCCACCCACCCCGCGTGAACCGCGCGGATCCGCGGGCCCCGGGCGCCGACCCGCGGCGGCGCCCGGGCCCCGCTACAGCGCGTCCTCTCCCCGCTCCCCCGTGCGCACCCGCACCGCCTCGTCGACGGGCCCGACGAAGACCTTGCCGTCGCCGACCTTCCCGGTCCTGAGCGTCCGCTCCAGGTCGTGGAGCACCCGCGGCACGAGCGGGTCCGGGACGACGATCTCGACCTTCAGCTTCGGCACGAAGTCGATGACGTACTCGGCGCCGCGGTAGAGCTCGGCGTGGCCTCTCTGCCGGCCGTACCCCTTCACCTCCGTGACGGTCAGCCCCGCGATCCAGGCGCTCGACAGCGCCCGCTTCACGTCGTCGAGCTTCGACGGCCGGATGATCGCCTCGATCTTCTTCACGGCGTCCGCCTCGGGGTCCCGCTACAGGGCTTCCTCTCCGCGCTCGCCCGTCCGGATGCGGAGGACCTCGTCGAGGTCGGTCACGAAGATCTTTCCGTCTCCGATCTTTCCCGTGCGGGCCGCGCCGGTGATCGCCTCGACCACGCGCCCCACGATCGCCTTCGGCACCGCGACCTCCACCTTCACCTTGGGGAGGAACTCCACCACGTACTCGGCGCCGCGGTAGAGCTCGGCGTGCCCCTTCTGGCGGCCGAAGCCCTTCACCTCGGTGGCGGTGAGCCCGGTCACCCCGAGCTCCGAGAGCGCCTTCTTCACCTCGTCCAGCTTGAACGGCTTGATGATCGCCTCGACCTTCTTCACGTGTCACCTCGTGGAGCGTCCTGCGTTCCGGTCATGGAGGAGCCGCCCCCCGGCGACGCCGGGGAGCGGCCCCACCCGCGCAGCGAGCGGCGGAAGCTACTTCGTGGCGAGCGACGGCACCGTGGACGCCGAGGGGTGGCTCGCGGCCGTCCCCGGGGCGATTCCCGTCGTGGGCCCGCCGCCGAAGTCGTAGCCGACCACGCCCATCTCGCCGATGTCCGCGCCGGCGATCTCGTCCTCCGCGCTGATCCGGTTCCCGACGAGCTTGCCGATCACGTAGAAGGAGAACGCCGCGACCGGGGCCACCCAGGCGATGTTCGCGAGGATGCCGATCACCTCGGCGAGGAGCTGGCTCGCGTCGCCATAGAACAGGCCGGTGACGCCGTAGGGCGACGCCGTTCAGCCCCTGGCCGTAGGTGCCGTTGGCGAACAGGCCCGTGGCGATGATGCCCCAGGCGCCGTTCACGCCGTGGACCGCCGAGGCGCCGACCGGGTCGTCGATCCGGAGCTTCGTGTCGATGAAGACCGCGGCGACGATGACGAGCACGCCGGCGATCGCGCCGATGAGGGCCGCGGCCCAGGCGGAGACGAACGCGCAGGGCGCGGTGATGGCGACGAGGCCGGCGAGCATGCCGTTCGCGAGCCAGGACGGATCGGCCTTGCCCCACTTCGCCTTCACGTAGAGGAACGCGGAGAACGCGCCGGTCGCGCCGGCGATCATGGTGTTCGTCGCGACCACGGCGAGGCGGCTGTCCATGCCGGAGAGGGTCGAGCCGGCGTTGAAGCCGAACCACCCGAACGCCAGGATGAACGTGCCCGTCATCACCTGCGGGATGTTGTGCGCCGGGATCGGGTTCACCCGGCCGTCCTTCCCGTACTTGCCGATGCGCGGCCCGATCATCTTGCCGAGGACGAGGGCGATGACGCCGCCGGTGAGGTGCACGACCGAGCTCCCGGCGAAGTCGACGTGGCCGTGGCCGAGGCCGAAGTTCACGCCGAGCTGCGAGAGCCAGCCCGCGCCCCACACCCAGTTCGCGTAGATCGGGTAGATGAGCGCCGAGATCACGAACGAGAAGATCACGAAGGACGAGAACTTCCAGCGCTCGGCGCAGGCGCCGGTCGGGATGGTCGCGGTGGTGTCCATGAACACCATCTGGAAGAGGAACATCGCCGCGATGCCGGACGTGAAGGTCGAGAGCGGATGGAGCATGAACCCGGTCATGCCGAACAGGCCGAACGGGTGCCCGAGGACGTCGATCGTGAACTCCTTCGCGAGGATCGCGTCGCCGCCGAAGATGGCGCCGACGCCGCCCATCTGCAGGCCGAAGCCCACGAAGAAGAAGCCGATGATGCCGATGGCGTAGACGAGGAAGTTCATGCCCATCGTGTGGGCCACGTTCTTCGCGCGCGTGAGGCCCGTCTCCACGAGCGCGAAGCCTGCCTGCATGAACATGACGAGGAAGCCGGCCACCATCGTCCAGACGATGTTGAGGGCCGTCTGCGTGTCGGCGATCTGCTTCGCCAGGTCCGCGACCGTGGGGTTCATCCGAATCTCTCCCTTGCTCCGAGAAGAAGAAGTGCGCTGCGTCTCGAGTCCGGCAGGCGCCGCCGACGACGGCGAACGCCGCATCCGGGGAGGGGGATTGCAGGCCGCATGCCGCGCCCGCGCGGGCACGCGCCACGCGCGGATCCGCCCGTTCCGTGCGGCGATCGCCGCCGAGCCCGATCGGCAGGCAGCCGCTGCCCCGGATCGAGCGCGCCCGCGGCCGCGGCCACGCGCACGCGCTGCCCGCGACGCGAGCACGGCCGGCGAGCGGCGCGCTCCCTCCGGGAAGAGCGGCGCGCCGCCTGCGCCGGTGGTCTTCCCGCCCCGGCCTCGCGGAGGGCGCGCCCTACGCGATGAGGCGCAGCAGGTCCCGGTGGAGCGCCGCGCGGGCGTCCTCGTCGGGCGCCGCGGGGAGCGCGCGCTCGAGCACCCCGGCGGCCTTGCGGCGGAAGCCGGTCTCCTCGTAGAGCGCGGCGAGCGCGCGGAGCGCCGGCAGGTTCCGGGGCGCGAGCTCCACCGCGCGCTCGATGGCGGTCATCGCGCCGTACGCGTCGCCGCTCGCGTGCAGCGCCCGCCCCAGCGCGAACTGCGCGTCGGGCGAGCGCGGGCTCGCGCGGACGGCCAAGGCCAGCTCCGCGATCGCCTCGCCGAGGCGCCCCGCGGCGAGGTGGGCCTTGCCGCTCGCGAGGCGCGGGTCGGCGCGCTCCTCGACGTGCTCGGCCTCCGTCGCCGCGCCGCCGGAGCGGATCGCCTCCTCCACCCGCCGGGCCAGATCCTCGAGCCGGAACGGCTTCTCGACGTAGTCGAGGGCGCCGTACGCGTCGCGAGCGTCCTGCGCGAAGCGCCAGCCGCGGTAGATGGCGGTCATCATGATCACGGGCACGTCGCGCGTGCGCGCGCTCGCCTTGATGCGCCGGCAGGCCTCGAACCCGTGCACCTTCGGGAGCATCGCGTCGAGCAGGACGAGGTCCGGGACGAGGCGCTCGGCCTTCTCCAGCCCCTCGGCGCCGTCCTCCGCGAGCTCGATAGCGTAGCCCTTCGCCCGGAGCGTCCGCTCGACGAGCTGCCGGATCTCGGGCTCGTCGTCCACGACCAGGACGAGCGGCGTCTCGCGCGGCGCGGACGCCGCCTCGGGCTCGACCTCGATGACGATCTCGGCGTCCGCGATGGGCTCGAGCGTCTCGAGCGCCCGGAGGTCCTCGTCGGCGCCGGGGAGGGTGGCGGCGAAGCGCGGCCCGCCCTCGGCCGCGCACGCCCCCCGCCACACCTCGGCGCCCCGCCCGCGCGCGGCGTAGGCCTCGGCCACGGCGTGCAGGAGCGCCCCGCGGCAGGCGATGTACGGCGACACCTCGCGCCCGGCGACGAAGCGGAGCTCGGCGAGGACCCGCTCGTCGGACGGGTTCGACATGGCGAGGTGGATCCGCCCGCCGTCCTCGGAGAGCGGGAGGATGAGATCGCCCTCGGCGACCGCCCGCGGGACGAGGTCGAGCAGCGCGAGCGGGACCGCCGTGCGGGAGAGGTCCACCCCCGGGACCCCGTGCCGCTCGGCGAGCACCGCCGCGAGGTGGGCCTCGTCGATCCCGGCGGCGAGCAGCCGCGTGCAGATCGGCTCGCCCCGCGCCCGTCCCTCGAGGCGGGCGCGCTCGACCTGCTCCGGCGTCGCGTGGCCGCGCGCGACGAGCAGCTCTCCGGTCCGCTGCGGCACCGTCACCCCCGAGTCGGCGATCGCCGGCGATGCTCGCACGGGGGGTGCGCGGTCCGCAGTCCCACGATGGGGGGTCGCGTCCGCGTGGGAGGCCCCGGCGGGCCCCTTCAACCGACGGTGTCGGCGTACGTCATGACGAGGTACATCACCGTCTCGCCGGCGTCCCTGCTGCGGTACACGTGCGGGACGTCGGCCTCGAAGACGATGGCGTCGCCGGCGGCGAGCGGCTCCTTGCGCCCGGCGACCTCGATCTCCAAGGAGCCCTTCGCGACGACCAGGTTCTCGATGGTCCCCGGGCTGTGCGCGTCGGCCCGCTCGATCCCGCCCGGGGCGAGCCGGAGCTCGTAGAACTCCACGCGCCGGGGCTCGTCGAAGGGGAAGAGCGCGCGCGACGAGAACGACCCGTCGTGGCTCGTGAGGTGCTTCGCCTGCTCGGCCCGGAGGACGTGCGGGCCGGGCGTGCCGCGGGCGGTGATGAGCGCGGAGAAGGGGACGCCCAGGGCCGAGGAGATCTTCCAGAGCACGTTGATGGTCGGCGCGCTCTGCCCGAGCTCGATCTGGCCGAGCATCGCCCGCGACACCCCCGAGGCCTGCGCCAGCTTCTCGAGGGAGAGGCCGCGGTGCCCGCGCAGCCTGCGCAGGTTGGACCCGACGACCGGGGTGAGGTCCTTGCCGATCGGCGCCACCTCCCTCGGCTCCGGGGCGGGCCGGGACTCGGGCGCCGGCGCGGTCGCCCGGCCCTTCGCCTTCCTGGCTGACTCTCGCGCGTTCTTCATGGCGACCCCGTTTTCCGTTACAACGGAGACGTTGTCAACGCATCCGAAGATCGCGGCCGGGCCGTGGCGGCTCACCCTCGTCACGAACCCCGACGACTGCAACCTCTCCTGCCCGATGTGCGAGTGCGGCGCGGCGCGCCGGCCCGGCCCCCCCCGGCGCATGGATCCCGCGCTCGCCGCCCGCGTCGTGCGGGAGGGCGCCGCGGCGGGGCTCGCCGAGGTCATCCCCTCCACGCTGGGCGAGCCGCTCCTCTGGCCCGGGCTCGACGCGCTCGTCGACCTCTGCGCGGAGCTCGGGGTCGCGCTGAACCTCACGACGAACGGCACCTTCCCCGGCCGCGGCCCGGCCGCCTGGGCGGCCCGCCTGGTCCCGGTCGCCTCCGACGTGAAGATCTCCTGGAACGGCGCGTGCGCCCGGACGGCGGAGGCGATCATGCCCGGCCTCGACTTCGGCGCGGCGGTGGAGGCGGTGCGGACGCTCGTCGCGGCGCGGGACGCCCACGCGCGCGCCGGGGGCCGGCGCTGCCGCGTCTCCTTCCAGGTCACGGCGCAGGAGGGGAACGTGGCCGAGCTGCCGGACGTCGTCCGGCTCGCCGCCGCCCTCGGCGTGGAGCGCGTGAAGGTGAACCAGCTCCAGCCCCGCCTCCCCGGGCTCGCCCCGCTCTCGCTCCGCCGCGACGTCGCGGCGCTGCGCCGCTGGAACGCCGCCGCGGCCGCCGCCCGCGCCGCGGCGGAGGAGGCGCGGCTGCCCGGGGGCGGCCGCGTCCTCCTCGAGAACGTCGCGCCGCTCGCCCTGGACCCCGCCGCCCCCGCGGCGCTGGGCCCGTGCCGGTTCGTCGGGCGCGAGGCCTGGATCCACGCCGACGGCCGCCTCGCGCCCTGCCCGCACCCCGCCGCGGCGCGCGGGGAGCTGGGCGACTTCGGCGGCGTCGCGGGGCGGCCGCTCGCCGCCGCGTGGGAGGACGCGCGCCTCCGCGCCTTCGTCGCGCGCTGGGAGGAGCACCCGGTCTGCCGGAGCTGCCCGCTGCGGCGGCCCGGGGGGGCCTGAGGGCCCTCGGGCTCACCTCGGCCGTCGCGGAGCGGCCGCACCTCCGCTACGCTCCCCGCGGTGCCCGTCGAGCCGCTCCCCACCGCCGTCGCCCTCCTCGTCGTGGGCGTCCTCCTCGCCGTGAGCGTCCTCGCGTCGCGGACGTCGGGCCGGCTCGGCGTCCCCTTCCTGCTCGTGTTCCTCGCGCTCGGCATGCTCGCCGGCTCGGAGGGGATCGGCCGCATCGCCTTCGAGGACTACCGGCTCGCCTTCCGCGTGGGGACGGTGGCCCTCGTCCTCATCCTCTTCGACGGCGGCCTCAATACGTCGACCGCCGCCATCCGCGGGGTGGTGGCGCCGGTGGCGATCCTCGCCACGGTGGGCGTGCTGGGCACCGCCGGCGTGCTCGCGCTCGGGGCGCGCGCGCTCGGGCTGCCCTGGTCGGAGTCGCTCCTCGTCGGGGCGATCGTCTCCTCGACCGACGCCGCGGCGGTCTTCTCCGTCCTCCGCGGCGCGCGCATCCAGGTCAAGGCGCGCGTGGCGCACCTGCTCGAGCTGGAGTCGGGGGCGAACGATCCCATGGCGGTCATCCTGACGCTCGGGGTGACGCAGGCCCTCGTGAGCGGCGAGGGCGCGAGCCTCCTCATGGCCGGCGAGACCGTGCTCCAGCTCGCCGTCGGCATGGCCGGCGGGCTCGCCGTGGGGTACGGCGGCCGCTGGCTGCTCGGCCAGGCGCGGCTCACCGCGACGGGGCTCTATCCGGTCCTCACGCTCGGCATCGCCTTCATCGCCTTCGGCGCGCCGGCGCTGCTGTGGGGGAGCGGCTTCCTCGCCGTGTACGCGGCGGCGGTGGTGCTGGGCAACGGGCCGCTGCCGTACGTGGCGGGGCTCCGGCGCGTCCACGACGCCATGGCGTGGTTCAGCCAGGTGGCGATGTTCCTCCTCCTCGGCCTGCTCGCCTTCCCGTCGCGGCTCATGGGCGTCGCCGGCCCGGGGCTCGTCCTCGGCCTCTTCCTCGCGCTCGTGGCGCGCCCGCTCGTCGTCGTGCTCCTGCTCCTGCCGTTCCGCGTGCCCAGGGCGGAGGTGGCCTTCATCAGCTGGGTGGGGCTGCGCGGGGCGGTGCCCATCATGCTCGCCACGTTCCCGGTGCTCGCGGGCGTCCCCGGCGCGCTCCACGTCTTCGACCTCGTGTTCTTCGTGGTGGTGGTGAGCGCGCTCGTGCAGGGCACCTCGATCCGCTTCGTCGCGCGCCGGCTCGGGCTCGAGGTGGACGCGCCGCCGCCGCCGCGCGCCATGCTCGAGATCATGTCCACCCAGCGGCTCTCGGGCGAGGTGGCGTCGTTCTACGTCGAGCCGGCGAGCGCGGTGGCGGGCTCGCGCATCTCGGAGCTCCCCATCCCGGACGGCTCCGCGGTGATGCTCGTCGTCCGCGGCCGGGAGCTCGTGGCCGCGCGGGGACGGACGGTGCTCCAGCCCGGCGACCACGTCTACGTCTTCGCGCCCCCCGACGAGAAGGGGTTCGTGCAGCTCCTGTTCGGGCGCGCCGAGGCGGAGTGACGCCGGGCGCGGCGGTGGACGCGCCGCCCCCGGGGGTGGGGTGGGCGGCGCGCGCCGGCGGCCGTGTGGGCGGCCGAATGCGCGGGCCCCGGAGAGCGCGCCTCCCGTGGCGCGCGGCGCACACCCGTGTTCCCTCGCCCACGGGCCCCGGCGCCGGCGCGCCGCTTTCGCGAGGGATGTCGCGGGAGAGGGCGGTGGTACGCGGCTCGCAAAGCCTTGTCCTGCGCTCGCGGGACAGCGGCGCAGGGCACGGAGAACGCCACGATGGAATGCGGCACCCACACCTCGCCGACGCGCCGCCTGCGGGCCCTCGTCCTCGACGACGATCCCGCCGCCCTGCGGGCGGTGCGGCGGGCGCTGGAGTCGCGCCGCTTCTCGGTGCTGTCGGCGCCGGACGGCGTGGCGGGGCTCGACGTCCTGCTCGACGAGCTCCTCTACCTCGACGTCCTCGTCGTCGACCTCGACCTGCCGGGCCGCGACGCCCGCGCGCTCGCCGACCTCGTCCGCCGCGCCGGAGGGGAGCGGGACCTCGCCCTCGTCGTGCTCGCGGACGGGCTGACCCCGCAGGCGAGCGTCGGGCTCCTCGCCCTGGGCGTCGACGCCGTCGTCGAGCGGAGCGCCGGCGGCGAGGCGGTGGCGGCGGCCGCCGAGGCCGCGGTGGCGGCGCGGGCGGCGTGGGGTCGCGCGGCGCCGCCTGCGGCGGCGCGGGCGCAGGCGGCGCGCGACGAGGACGTCAGCCTGTGGACGCCGTTCGGGCGGCTGGCGCTCCCGGCCGCGTGACGGCCCGCCGGAGTGGGCGCGGGCGCCGCGGCCCCGGGGGGCTCAGGTCCTGCTGGTCCGGATCGCGTCCTCGAGCTCGTTGCGCGGCGTGCGGGCCGACGGGTCCCGCGGGAAGTGCTCGGCGAGCCGCGCGCCGCACAGCGCGATCGCCTCGACGAACCCCTTCGCCGGGTCGCCCGCCTTCATGCCGGCGGCGAGCGCGGCCGCGGCGCGATCCCAGTCGCTCCCCATCTTCGCGTGGATGCCGTGGTCGCCGAGCACGACGGCCTCCCGCTCGAAGAGGGAGGCGAACACGAGGACGCCGGTCCCCTCCGCGGTGCGGTGCAGGCCGTGCTCGTGGAAGGCGCGCAGCGCTCGCGCCCGCGCCGCCTCGTCGAGGGCGCTGGCGCCCGCGAGGACCCGCTCGACCGGGTCCCACGAGGCGAGGAGCGCGCCGAGGATCCCGGCGGCGAGCTGGAGGAGCGCGAGCTCGACGAGCGAGAGCGGAGCGTGCGCCGCGAGCACCACGCCGGTGGCGAGGGCGGCCGCGGCGATCCCGCCGCGGAAGCGCGCCTCCGGGTAGGGGTCGCTCTTCTCCACCACCACCGGCACGATCTGCCCGCGCGAGAGCCCCTCGGCGCGCCGCACCGCCTCCGCGATCCGCGCCCGCGCTCCGTCGTCGAAGTGCCGGTCGATCATCCGCCGCTCCCGTGCCCGGCCCGCGGGCTACCAGCGCCCGGAGGCGCCTCCGCCGGAGAACCCGCCCCCGCCGCCCGACCAGCCACCGCCCCCGCCGCCGAGGCCCCCGAAGCCGCCCCCGCCGCCGAACCCGCCCCCGCCGATGAAGGGGCCGCCGCCCCACCAGAGGTGGCGCCGCCGGCGCGGGCCGAAGCCGCGGAAGACGTTCCCGGCGATCCAGAGCACGACGAGGAGCGCGACGATCGCGCCGAACCGCGACGGCACGCGCGTGACGCCCCGGGTCCGCGCGTGCTGCCGGACGTCCTCCGGCGCGACGCCGGCGAGCGTCAGGAGCTCCGCCCCCGCGTCGTAGAGCCCGTCCGCGAAGCGCCCCTCGCGGAAGGCGGGGACGAGGAGCCGGTCGCCGATGCGCCGCGCGAGGACGTCCGGGATCTCGCCCTCGAGCCCGCCGCCCACCTCGATGCGGAAGGCGCGATCCTCGACCGCCACCGTGACGAGGAGGCCGTTGTCCCGGCCCCGCGAGCCGATCTTCCAGGCCTCCGCCACGCGGATGGAGTAGTCCTCGATGGGCTCGCCCTCGAGGGAACGGACGAGCAGGTACTGGAGCTGGACGCCCTGCCCGTCCTCCCGCGCGCGCGCGCTGCGGGCGAGCCGCGAGAGCCGCTCGACCTCCCCGGCGCCGAGCAGCCCGGCGGCGTCCACGACCGGCCCGCCGAGCGGCGGCACCGGCGCCTCGGCGCGCGCCGCGGCGGCGGCGACGAGCGCGGCGACGGCCAGGGCGCGCGCGGGGAGGCGCATCAGAACTTCACGGCCGGCGCCTTCTGCGCGTCGGGGGTGGTCGCGGTGAACTGCGCCTTGGGCTGCTTCTTGTACATGATCGAGTTGGTCCAGCTCGTCGGCGGGACGGTGACGAGGTCGTTGAAGCGCCGCACCTCCTCGATGTAGCGCCGCCGCGCGATGGCGATGCGGTTCTCGGTCCCCTCGAGCTGCGCCTGCAGATCGCGGAAGTTCTCGTTGGCCTTGAGCTGCGGATAGCTCTCCGCGACGGCGAGCAGGCGGCCGAGGGCGCTGCGCAGCTCGCCCTGCGCCGCCTCGAACTTCTTCATGTTCTCCGGGGTGAGCTGGTCGACCGAGAGCTTCACCTGCGTCGCGGCCGCGCGGGCGTTCACCACCGCCTCGAGCGTCTCGCGCTCGTGCGCCGCGTAGCCCTTCACCGTCTCGACGAGGTTCGGCACGAGATCGGCCCGCCGCTGGTACTGGTTCTCCACCTCGGCCCACGCGGCGCCGACGGCGTTCTCGGACTGCGGGATCGACTGGAAGCCGCAGCCGGCGACGAGGGCGGCGGCCGCGAGCGGGAGCAGCAGGCGGGTCGTTCTCATGGCCGGGCAGGCTAGCGCGCGGACCGCCCCGCGAGAAGCGGGAACTCGGGCGCCGCGCCCCGGCGCCCGGGGCGTGCGGACGGCGGGCCTCCGCGGTAGCCTTCGCGCCGTGAGCGCGCTCCCGGCCGGGTGGGCCGAGATCTACCGGATCGTGCGGCGCGTCCCGCGGGGGCGGGTCGCCACCTACGGCGCGATCGCGCTCCTCGCGGGCAGGCCGCGCGGGGCGCGGCAGGTGGGCTACGCCCTCGCCGCGCTGCGCGGCGGGCGGCACGACGTGCCCTGGCAGCGCGTCCTCGGCGCGCGCCCCCGAGGCACGGCGGCCGTCTCCATCCTCGACCCCGTCGGCGCGGCCGTGCAGCGCAGGCTGCTCGAGGCCGAGGGGGTGACCTTCGACGCGCGGGGACGCGTCGACCTCGCCGCCCACGGCTGGGCGCCGCGGCGGCGGTCCGCGCGCGGCGCGCGCCCGCGCCGCGCGCCCTGAGCGCCCGCCGGGGGCGGCCCCGGACGGAGGCGCCGTCAGACCCCGTCGACGCGGACGGGCTCGATGCCCCAGATCTGCTCGGCGTACTCGCGGATGGTGCGGTCCGAGGAGAACTTCCCGGTGCGGGCGACGTTCAGGATGGCCATCCGGGTCCAGCGCTCGGGATCGCGGTAGGCCCGCTCGACCTCCTCCTGGCAGGCGCAGTACGCCGCGAAGTCGGCGAGCACGAGGTAGGGATCGCCGCCGTTCAGGAGCGAGTCCACGATCGGCCGGAAGAGCCCCGGCTCGCCCGGCGAGAAGACGTCGGACGAGAGCGCGTCGAGGACCGCCTTGACGCGGCGGTCGGTGCGGTAGACCTCCCAGGGGTCGTACCCGCGCCGCCTCAGGGCGGCCACCTGCTCCACGGTGAGGCCGAAGAGGAAGAAGTTCTCGGCGCCGACCTCCTCGCGGATCTCGACGTTGGCGCCGTCGAGGGTGCCCACCGTCAGGGCGCCGTTCAGCGCGAACTTCATGTTGCCCGTGCCGGAGGCCTCCTTGCCCGCGGTGGAGATCTGCTCGGACACCTCCGCGGCCGGGAAGATCCGCTCGGCGAGGGAGACCCGGTAGTTGCGCAGGAACGCGACCGCGATCCGCCCCCTCACGTCGACGTCGTGGTTGACGACGTCGCCGACCGAGCCCACGAGCTTCACGATCGCCTTCGCCATGACGTAGCCGGGCGCCGCCTTGCCGCCGAACAGGTAGCTGCGCGGGAACGGCTCGTAGCCGCGGTCCTCCTTCATGCGCAGGTACTCGGAGGCGACGCGCAGGACGTCGAGGAGCTGGCGCTTGTACTCGTGGATGCGCTTCACCTGGACGTCGAAGATCGAGTCGAGGTCGAGGGTGATGCCGTTCTCCGCCCGGACGATCTCGGCGAGCCGCTGCTTGTTCTCCCGCTTCACGTCGCGGAAGAGGCGGCGGAACCCGGCGTCCTCCGCGAGGGGCTCGAGGGCGCGCAGCCGCGTCGCGTCGGTGACCCACTCCGGCCCGATCACCTCCGTGATCGCCCCGGCGAGCCCCGGGTTCGCCTGGAGCAGCCAGCGCCGCGGCGTGACGCCGTTCGTCTTGTTGTTGAACCGCTCGGGCCAGAGCGCGTGGAACTCCTTGAAGAGGTCCTTCTTCAGGAGCTCGGTGTGCAGCGCGGCGACCCCGTTCACCGACCGCGAGCCGATCACCGCGAGGTTCGCCATGCGGACCTGCTTCACCGGCCCCTCCTCGATGAGGCTCATCCGCGCGATGGCCCCCTCGTCGGCGCGGCCGCCGGCGCGCACGCCCTCGAGGAAGCGCCGGTTCAGCTCGTACACGATCTCGAGGTGGCGCGGCAGGACCCGGCCGAACAGCTCCACGGTCCACTTCTCGAGGGCCTCGGGCATGAGGGTGTGGTTCGTGTAGCCGAAGGTGGCGCGGCAGAGCTCCCAGGCCGCGTCCCACTCGAGGCCGTGCTCGTCCACGAGGACGCGCATCAGCTCGGCGATGGCGATGGCCGGGTGGGTGTCGTTGAGCTGGATCGCGACCTTGTCCGGGAAGCTGCCGAACCCGTCGTGCACCTTGAGGTGGCGCGTGACGATGTCGTGGATCGAGCAGCAGACGAAGAAGTACTGCTGCTGGAGCCGCAGCTCCTTGCCCATCACCGTGAGGTCGTTCGGGTAGAGGACCTTGGAGATGTTCTCCGAGAGGTCCTTCTCCTCGACGGCGGAGAGGTAGTCGCCGGCGTTGAAGTCGGCGAGGTCGAGCTCCTGCGAGGCCCGCGCCCGCCAGAGCCGCAGCGTGTTCACCGCGGCGTTGCGGTAGCCCGCGATGGGGACGTCGTAGGGCATGCCGAGGACGTGGCGCGCGTCCACCCAGCGCGCCCGGTGCCGCCCGCGCTCGTCCACGTCGTGCTCGGTGCGCCCGTACAGCGACACGGGCACCACGTACTCCGGCCGCGCGACCTCCCACGCGTTGCCGAAGCGCAGCCACTCCTCGGGGCGCTCGACCTGGTAGCCGTTGCGGATCTCCTGGTCGAAGATCCCGAACTCGTAGCGGATGCCGTAGCCGTAGCCCGGGTAGGAGAGCGTCGCGAGCGAGTCGAGGAAGCAGGCGGCGAGGCGGCCGAGGCCGCCGTTCCCGAGGCCGGCGTCGGGCTCCTGCTCGAGGAGCGCGGCGAGGTCGAGGCCGAGGTCCGAGAGCGCCGCGCGCATGGCGTCGGTGACGCCGAGGTTCGAGAGGTTGTTCTCGAGCGCCCGGCCCATCAGGAACTCGAGCGAGAGGTAGTAGACCCGCTTCGCGTCGCGCTTGTAGTAGGCCTGCTGCGTCTCGATCCAGCGGCGCATCAGGCGGTCGCGCACGGCGTAGGCCACCGCGAAGTAGCGGTCGAGCGCGGTGGCGCTGTGCTCGTCCTTGCCCTGCGAGTACTGCAGGTGATCGGCGAAGGCGCGCTTCAGCGCGTCGACGTCGCTCGCCGTGCGCGCGTTCGGCAGGTGGCGCGCGCGCTCGAGCGCCTTCGCCTCCTCGGCGCGCGCCGGCGCCGCTCTCCTCGGTGGGGGCATCCGCTCCTCCTCGCCCCACCATATAACGCCCGGCGCGGGCCGTTCGCGGGGGCCCCGACACGCCGCGCGCGGGACGGCTAGCGGCCGCTCTCCTGCCGCGCCTTCGCCTCGTCGGCGGCGCGCCGGAGCTCCTGCTCCGCCCGGCGCATCTCGCGCTGGAACTCGGAGCCCTCGCCGAAGCGGCCGTCCACGTCGGCCGCGCCGTCGCGCCCCCCGCTCCCCCAGAGGTGCCCGACGAGGCCGAGCACCGCCACGAGGACGGCGAGCGCGGCGCAGGCGGCGAAGGCGCGCCGGCGCTCGGCGAGGTGCAGCGTCACGAGCCCCTGGGCGACCACGTAGAGCCCGTAGAGGCTCGCGAGGGTGCCGAGGAGCGGCGCCGCGCCGAGGGCGGCGCCGACGGGCATCACCGCGGCGGCGTAGCCCGCGACGCGGACGGAGTCCTCGTAGCTCCCCTTGCCGTCCGCGAACGCCGAGACGAGGTGGACCCCCGCGCCGCCCACGAAGCAGCCGACGACCGCGGCCACGGGCGAGGCGACCAGGGGGCCGAGCACGGAGCCCGCCCCGGGCGCGGCGCCGAGGCCCGCGGCGGCGAGGACCGCGGAGACGACGCCGCTCGCGAGCCCCATGACGAGCGCGAAGACGACCGGGGCGCCGACGCCCGTCTGGCCGCGCAGCGACGCGTAGAACGCCGCCGGCCGGGAGAGGACCGCCGCGAACGCCCGGGCGATGCCGGGCGACGGCGGGGCTGCCGGCGGCGCGGCGGGAGGCGGGGGCGAGGACGGCAGCGGCTCGGGCATGCGGGCACCCTCCGGAGCGGCGCGGCGGCGCCGGATTTCCGCGGAGTGTACGCCCTCGCGGGCCGGGGCGCCCGCTCCCGGCGACCGTGCCCTCAGCGGCGAAGCGCCGCGGCGAGCTCGGCGTAGAGGTGGATCGCGCTCCGGATCGCCTTCTGGAAGTCGCCGAGGTGCAGGCTCTCGTTCTCGGAGTGGGCGTTCGAGGCGGGATCCTCGACGCCGATGAGGAGCGCCGGCACGCCGCCGAGCGCCTTCGCGAACGGCTCCACGAAGCCGATGGAGCCGCCGCAGCCGATGGCGAGCGCCGGCCGCCCGAAGCCGCGCTCGAGGGCGCGGAACGCCGCCGCGAACGCGGGGTGCGCGACGTCCGTGATCCAGGGCGCGCCCGCGGTCTCCACCTTCGTGGACACCTCGACGCCCCACGGGGCGGCCCGCTGCAGCGCCGCGACGAGGGCGTCGCGCACCTCCGCGGGGTCCATGTCCGGGACGAGCCGGACGCCGATCCGCGCCCAGGCCACGTCGTTGATGACGTTGCGGGCGTCCTTGCGCGTCGAGGCCTGGACCGCGTTCACCGCGAGCGCCGGCTCCCACCAGTTCAGCTCGAGCGGGTGGCGGCCGCCGAGGAGCTTCACGCCCGGGCGCAGCCGGGCCTGGCGGCGGAAGTCCTCCGCCGAGACCGGCAGCGCGGCGATGGCCTCGCGCTGCGCCGCCGAGAGGGGCCGCACCCTGTCGTGGACGCCGGGGATCGCGATGCGCCCGTCGGCGTCCACGAGGGTGGCGAGCATCTTCGCGAGGGCCATGGCGGGGTCCGGCACGGGTCCGCCCCACATCCCGGAGTGGACGCTCTGCTCGAGGGCGCGCACCTCGACGTCGACGGTGACGAGCCCGCGGAGCGCCACGGTGACGCAGGGCACGCCCACGTCCACGTTGCCGGTGTCGGTGAGCACCATCGCGTCGGCGTCGAGCTTCGAGCGGTAGCGGCCGATGAACCCCGCGAGGTGCTCCGAGCCGATCTCCTCCTCGCCCTCCACCACGATCTTCACGTTGAGCGGCAGCCCGTGCGCGCCGCGCACCCAGGCGTCGACCGCCGCCGCGTGCACGAGGATGCCGGCCTTGTCGTCGGCGGCGCCGCGCCCGTACAGGCGCCCGTCGCGCTCCGTCGGCTCGAAGGGCGGCGACCTCCACGCCTCGGCCTCGCCGGCGGGCTGCACGTCGTGGTGGGCGTAGAGGAGCAGCGTGGGGAGCGCCGGGTCCTGGATCCGCTCGCCGAAGACGTAGGGGTGGGCGCCCTCCACCCGCAGCACCTCCACCTTCTCGAACCCGCGGCGGCGCAGGAGCTCCGCGACGGCGTCGGCGCTCCGCGCCACCTCGATCTCCGGGTACGCCGGGAAGGAGACGCTCGGGATGCGCACGAGCCGCTTCAGCTCGTCGAGGTAGATGGCCGCGTTCTTCTCGTAGTGCGCGAGGGCGAGATCGGCCGGGTCGGGCATGGACGCGATATAACCCGAACATGGCCCCGGGCCTCGATCCCCTTCGGGACCCGGCGTGGCGCCGGGCCGCCGGCGTCACGCGCGTCGCGCGGCTCACCGGGCTCGACCGGACCGGGGTCGAGGTGGCGAGCGCCGTCCGTCCGCTCGGCCACGTCCTGCAGGTCACGAACGGGAAGGGCGCGCGGTTCGACGAGGCCGCGCGCGGCGCGCTCATGGAGGCCGCGGAGCTCGACGCGGCGGAGCGCGCCGTCCCCGACGCGTGGGACAGCGCGGAGGGGCTGCGCGCCCGGCGCGGCGCCGCGGTGGTCTCCCCGGCGGCGCTCGCCCCGGGGGACGCGGCCCCGGGGTGGGACCGGATCCGGATCGCGTGGCGCGCCGGCGTGGACCTCCTGTCCGGCGAGGCCGCCCTCGTGCCGGCGCACGCCGTCCACGTGCCGCCGCCGGGCGGGCCGCCGCTCGGCCCCGCGCTCGTCCCCTGGACCTCGAACGGGATGGGCGCCGCGCCGCGCCGCGCCGACGCCCTGCTCCACGCGCTCCTGGAGGCGGCGGAGCGCGACCAGCTCGCCCGGGCGCTCCCGCACGGCTTCACGCCGCGAGAGATTGCCCGCCGGCTGCTCGCGCCGGGGACCCTGCCGCGCGCCGCGCCGCGCACCGCGGCGCTCGCCGCCGGCCTCGAGGCCCGCGGCTTCCGCGTGCACCTCCTCGATCTCGCCCCGCGCCTCGGGGCGGCCGCCGGCCCCGCCGACCTCGGCCTGCCCTGCGCGGCGGCGCTCCTCGTCGATCACGAGCACGGCCCGGTGCCGGTGGCGGCGGGGTACGCCTGCCGCCTGCGCCGGGACGACGCGCTCCGCGCCGCGCTCCTCGAGGCGGCCCAGTCCCGCGCCACCGAGATCCACGGCGCGCGCGAGGACGTCGCCGCGGGGGACCGGCGCGGCGCCGTCGCGCTCGCGGCCGCCTGCGCCCGGGCCGGGGGGGCGCGCGACGCGGCCCTCCTGCCCGACGTCCGCGCCGCGGGCGCCGCCGCCGGGGCGCGCGCCGTGCTCGCCCGGCTCCGGCGCGCCGGCCTCGCGCGCGCCGTCGCCGTCGACCTCGCCGGCCCGCCGGGCGTCGCCGTCGTGAAGGTGCTCGCCCCGGGCCTCCTCCTCTCGGAGCTCCTGTGAGAACGAAGGGGCGCGCCGAGGACGTCGTCGCCTTCCTCGGGCCGACGCTCCCCGCCGCAGAGGCCCGCCGCGTCGCGCCGTGCCGCGTGCTGCCGCCGGCGCGGGCGGGCGACGTCCTCGCCGTGCTCCCCGCGCGGCCCCTCGCCATCGCCCTCGTGGACGGCCTCTTCGACACGACGCCCTCCGTGTGGCACCGCGAGCTCCTCGCCGCGCTCGACGCCGGGGTCGCGGTGTTCGGGGCGGCGTCGATGGGGGCGCTGCGCGCCGCCGAGCTGGAGCGCCACGGCGTCGTGGGCGTGGGGCGCATCTTCCGCTGGTACCGGGACGGGGTCGTCGACGACGACGCCGAGGTGGCGCTGCTGCACGCCGGCGCCGAGCACGGCTTCCGGCCGCTCACGGTGCCCCTCGTCGCGGTGCGCGCGGCGGCGGAGGCGGCGCGCTCGGAGCGGGTGGTCGCGCCGGCGGCGGCCCGCGCGCTCGTCCGCGCCGCGGCGGCGATCCCGTACGCCGAGCGCACCTGGCCCCGCGTGCTCCGCGCCGCGCGCCTCGCCGCGCCGGCCCGCGCGCGGCTCGAGGCCTTCCTGCCGCGGGCGCCCGATCCCAAGGCGGAGGACGCGCGCGCCTGCCTCGCCGCGGCCGCCGCCTTCGCGCGCGCCCGCCGGGCCGGCGCGCCGCCCCCCGCGCGCCCTTCCGCCCCGCCCTCCTCGCACCTGCGCCGCGCGCGGCTCGTCCACGCCCGCGCCGTCCTCCCGGGCGGCGCCGAGGTCCCGTCGGCGGCGGTCCTCGAGGCGCTCGCGCGCCGGCCCGACGCGGGGCGGCTCGCCGCGGAGGGGCTCCGCCGCTCGCTGCTCGCCGCGCTCGCCCGCTCGCACGGCCTCGCGGCGGCGCCCGGGGAGGGCGAGCGCGCGCTCGCCGCGTGGCTCCGGCGGCTCGGCGTGCCGGGGCGGCGGCGCGAGGCCTTCCTCGCGGCCTGCGCGCTCGACGAGGGCGCGGCCCGCACGCTCGGCGAGGACCTCGCGCTCGAGGCCTCGCTGCTCGCGGCGTCGGCGCGGTTCGCGCCGGACGGCCCCTCGTGGGAGGAGGGGCTCGCGCTCGCCGCGCGGCTCACGGGGGCGTGGGTGGAGGAGGCGGCGCGGGCGGCGGGGCTCGCCGGCCGGCGCCGCGGCCGGGCTCGCCGCTCCCCTCGGGGGCGAAGGGCCTGAGCCGGGCGGGGGTGTATCCTCCCGGCATGGCCTCGCCCCGCAGGTCGATCGCCATCGCCGCCGCGCTCGCCGCCGCGGCGCTCGGCGTGCTCCTCCTCCGCGACCGCGCGCCCGGACCCGGCGGCGCGGGGGGCGGCGGCGCGGGGCGCGCGGCGGAGGGGACGGCCGCCGCGCCCGCCCCGGTCCCGAGCCGCCTCCCCATCAGCCTGCCCGCGCCGAGCGGCGTCGCGGCACCGCGGGACGCCGCCCTCCCCGCGAGCTTCGAGGGGCGGGTGGTCTCCCGCGCGACGGGCGCGGGCATCCCCGGGGCGGACCTCACCTTCGCCCGCGCCGGTGGCGCCACCTCGGTGCGCGCGGGACCGGACGGCGCGTTCCGCTTCGATCCGCCGGAGGAGGGGCGCTGGCTCCTCGCGGCGGTCACCGCCCCCGGGTTCCTGCCCTTCGCGCCCGAGTGGGGGCACAGCCCGGTGCAGCTCGACGCGCGCGCCGGGCACTCGGTGCGCGGCCTCGCCGTCCACCTCGTCCCCGCGGACGAGATCCTCGGCCGCGTGGTGGACGCGGAGGGGCGGCCCGCCCCCGGAGCGGAGGTGCGGCTCCTCGGCGCGGGCGGCGAGGCGGCGCTCGTCTCGATCCCGGACCGCTTCACCGCGGGCGAGAACGGCGAGTTCCGCTTCGCCGCGCCGCAGGGGGCCGTGGTCGAGGCGCGCAGGCCCGGGCTCGCGCCGGGGCGTGCGCGGGTGGACCTCGTCGTCGCGCTCGAGCGGCGCCTCACGGTCGCGCTCGGCCCGGCGCGCCCGGCGGCGGGCGAGCCCGGGCGCATCGCGGGGCGCGTCGTCGAGCGCGACGGCGGCGCCCCGCTCGCGGGCGCGCTCGTCGTCGCCGCGGGCGAGCGCGGCTTCGCCCCGCCCGCCGCGCAGGTCACGGCCGGCGCGGACGGCGCGTTCGAGCTCGGCGGCCTCGATCCCGGCAGCTACCGGCTCACCGCCCGCGCCGAGGGCCACGCCCCCGCGTCCGCGAGCCGGGTGGCCACCGGCGCGCGCGACGTGCTCCTCGCCCTCGCCCCGGGCGGTCGCCTCCGTGGCTGCGTGACCGACCTCGCGAGCGGCGCACCGGTCGCGCCGTTCACGGTCCTCGTCTTCGAGCGGCGCTCGCCGCTGCTCCGGGTCCCGCAGTCGAGCCGCTCGTTCGTGGACGCCTCCGGCTGCTGGGCGCTCGACGACCTCCTCCCCGGCGCCGCCGCGGTGGTGGTGTCCGCGCCGGGCTTCGCGCCGTCGGAGGAGGTCGCGGTGGAGGTGCCCGCCTCGGGCGAGGCCGTCGCCGACGCCCGCCTCGAGCGGGGCGGGCGGCTCATCGGGATCGTCCGCGACGCCGAGACCGGCGCGCCGCTCGAGGGGGCGCGCCTCTCCGTCGAGGGGCTGCTCGCGGAGGCGGCCTCGACCACGATCCCCGTGCTCGCCGAGGCGACGACCGACGCCGCGGGCCGCTTCGCGCTCGAGGGGCTGCCGCGGGTGTGCTCGATCGTGGCGGCGGCGGCGGGCCACCACGGCCGCGTCCTCGGCCGGATTCGAGGTCCCGCCCGGCGCCGAGGCGCGGGCGGAAGTCGCGCTGCGCCCCGTCGCGCCCGGCGAGCAGCCGCGCACGGAGCTCGCCGGCATCGGCGTCGGCGTCGCGCCGCGGGGCGAGGCGCTCGCCGTCACCGCCGTGTCGCCGGGCGGCGGCGCGGCGGAGGCGGGGCTCGTGCCCGGGGACCTCATCGTCCGGGTCGACGGGCGGCCGGTGACGGAGCTCGGGATGGGCGGCGCCGTCGACGCGATCCGCGGGCCGGAGGGGACGTTCGTCCTCCTCACCCTCCAGCGCGGCGAGGCGACGCTCGAGGTGCGGGTGCCGCGCCGGCTCGTGCGCGGCTGAAGACACGTCGGGCCGGACGCCCGGGGGCGCCGGCCCGACTCGTGCCCGCGTCGCGTGGCGCTGCTACTTCCCGGGCGGGTTCTGGCCCTGCGTCTTGCCGCCCGAGGTCCCGGTGTCGCCGGGATCCTTCCCCGAGCCGACGTGAGAGGGCGTGCCCGCCGGCGCGGCCTCCGCGCCGGAGCTGCCGGTGGACCTGTCCTCCGACGGGCTGACCGGGGCGCCGCCCGTGTCGGCCGCGCTGCCCGTGGAGCCGGTGGCGGCGCCGGTGCGGGCCTGGCCCTTCTGGCTCTTCAGCGCGTCGCGGATCCGCTCGGCCTGATCGCGGTGCCCCTCGATGCCGCTCGTCGCCTTGTCGAGGACCTGGGCGAGCTCGGTCTGGTTCGCCTTGTGCGCGTCCTTCGCCGCGCTCTTCACTTCCTTCAGGTCCTTCTCGTGGTCCTTCACCATGTGGGACATGAACTCCTTGTCGAAGTCCTGCCCGGTCTTCTTCTGCAGCTTCTCCATGTTCTTCGCGGCGTCCTTCTGCTGCTCCTCGAACTCCTTGCCCGTGAGCTGGAGGCCGGAGGTCTGCGCCGCCTGGGTGAGCTGCTGGTCCATGTCGGTGTGATCGCGCTGCAGCATCTCGGCGTACTGCTTCACCTCGGGCGACTGCGCCTGCCGGCTGCCGAGCTCGGCCAGCTGCACCTCGGCCTGGTTCGCCGCGTGGATCTTCTGGAGCTTCTTCTCGAGCCCCTTGTCCACCTTCCGCTCACCGGCCTGCGCCGACGGGGTCGCGGAGCCGGTCGAGCCGGCGGTGGAGTCCCGGGTGGTCGCCGACGAGCCCGTGCGGTTCGCCTCGTTGCCGCTCCAGCCCGAGCGCTCGCCCGGGCTCCGGGTGTCGGTCGTGCCGCCGCTGGGCGTGCCCTGCTCGGCGGTCCCGCCCATCTGGTTGCTCGAGCCGGACTGCGCGCGCGCCTGGCCGACGAACGCCAGCGCGGCCGCGAGTCCCGCCGCGAATCCCCAAGTCCTCATGGTCATCGTGTGTCCCCTCCCGTGTCTCGTGGGCTTCCGGAACAAGGTGCGGAGGAGCGAGGCGGGCCGCACGGGGCGCGGGGGCTTGCGCCCACGCGGCGGCGTGGAAGCCGGGCGCGCGCCTGCTCGAAGGTGCACCGAGGTGGGTGGACGGCCCCTTCTCGCGGTTCGCCCAGCGTGCTAACGCCATGACATGACCCTCGACGAAACCCGCGCGTCCAACCCGCAGGAGCTCGGCCGCGTGCCCGCCCCCAAGGCGGCGCTCGTGGTGGTCCACTCCGCCGAGCGCGAGCAGCAGGGCCGCCGTCACGCCCTCGGCGAGGAGGACGCCACGATCGGCCGCGACGAGGAGAGCACCGTCGTGGTGGCCTCGGATCAGGCGTCGCGGCGCCACGCCCGGATCTTCGTGTCCGGCGGCGTGCACGTGCTCGTGGACCTCGACTCGACGAACGGCACGTTCCTCAACTCGAAGCTCGTGAAGGAGCAGACGCTCCGGCACGGCGACGTCATCCGGGTGGGATCGACGGTGCTGAAGTACGTGGTCGAGAGCTGAGCGCGGCCGCGGGCCCGGCGCCGCGCTACATGAACCCGAGCTGCAGCTTCGCCGCCTCGCTCATCCGCGACGGGTCCCACGGCGGGTCGAACACGAGCTCCACGTCCGCGTCCTTCACCCCGGGCACGCCGAGCACGGCGCGGCGCACGTCCTCGACGAGGACCGGGCCGATGCCGCAGGCCGGGGCGGTGAGCGTCATGCGGACCGTCACCTTGTGGCCGCCCTCCACCGGCTCGGCCACCACGAGGTAGACGAGGCCGAGCTCGACGATGCTCGCCGGGATCTCCGGGTCGTAGACCTGCCCGAGCGCCTCCCACACCTTCTGCTCGTCGAACGGCCCCTCCGCGGCGGCGGACCGCTCCTCCGCGGCCTTCCTCGCCTCCGCCTCGTACTCGGGCCCGAGGGCGTCGGCGTCCTTGCCGTCCACGCGGGCGAGGCCGCCCGTCTCGGTCATGACGGTGAACTGCCCCCCGAGCGCCTGCTGGACCACGATCCACGAGCCCTTCGGCAGGAGCACCCGGTAGCCGCTCGGCACCTGGAGCACCTCGACGTCCCGCGTCGTCGCCGTCGCCGACCTTGCCATCCCTCACTCCGTCGAGACCGGCTCGCCGGCCCCGCCGAGCGCGGCCTTGAGCGCGTGCCAGGCGAGGCTCGCGCACTTCACGCGCGTCGGGTAGTCGTGCACGCCGCCGAACACCGCCAGCTTCCCGAGGTCCTCCTCGGCGCCCGCGCCCGGCCCCTCGGTGACGAGCCGGTGGAACCGCTCGAAGATCGCGTCCACCTCCGCCGGCGTCTTCCCCTTCACGACGCCGGTCATCACCGACGCCGACGCCTTGGAGATGGCGCAGCCGCTCCCCTCGAAGCGCGCCTCGGCGATGCGCCCGCCGTCGAGCCGCGCGTAGACGGTGAAGTGGTCGCCGCACAGCGGGTTCAGCCCCTCGGCGCGGTGGGTCGCCCCCTCGAGCGGCCCGAAGTTCCGCGGCCGCTTCCCGTGATCGAGGACCACCTCCTGGTAGAGATCGCTCAGCTCGGTCATCGCGCCGTCCCCCCGGCGTGCGGCGCCGCACGGCGTCCCGCTGGCGAATGGGCGGTCATCACGCGAACACCTCCCGCGCCGCGTGCAGGCCGCGGAGGAGCGCGTCGACGTCCTCCCGCGTGTTGTAGGCCGCGAACGAGGCCCGCGCGGTGGCGGCCACGCCGAAGCGCTGCATGAGCGGCTGCGCGCAGTGGTGACCGGCCCGGATCGCGATGCCGTGCCGGTCCAGGATCGTGGCGAGGTCGTGCGGGTGCACCTCGCCGAGGAGGAAGGAGACCGCGCCGGCGCGCTCGCGCGGCGCCCCGAAGAAGCGCAGCTCCGGCACGGCGCGCAGCCCCTCCACCGCGTAGGCGACGAGGTCGCGCTCGTGCGCGGCGATCGCCCCGAGGCCCACCGCCCCGATCCAGTCGATCGCGGCGCCGAGGCCGATCGCGCCGGCGATGTGCGGGGTCCCCGCCTCGAACTTGTACGGCAGCGCGTTGTAGACGGTCTTCTCGAAGGTGACCGACAGGATCATGTCGCCGCCGCCCTGCCACGGCGGCATCTCCTCGAGCAGCCCCCGCCGCCCCCAGAGCACGCCGATCCCCGTCGGTCCGTACAGCTTGTGGCCGCTGAAGGCGTAGAAGTCGGCCCCGGCGGCGCCGACGTCGAAGCCGAGGTGCGGCATGCCCTGCGCGCCGTCCACGAGCACGGGGACGCCCCTCGCGCGGGCCCGGGCGACGATCTCGGGGAGCGGGTTCACCGTCCCGAGCGCGTTCGAGACCTGCGTCACGGCGAGGAGGCGCGTCCGGGGCCCGAGGAGCCGCTCCAGCGCGTCGAGGTCGAGCTCGCCGGCGTCGGTGACGGGCACCACCTTCAGCGCCGCCCCCTTCTCCGCGCACAGCATCTGCCAGGGCACGATGTTCGAGTGGTGCTCCATCTCCGTGACGAGCACCTCGTCCCCGGCGCCGACGCGCGCGCGGCCGAAGGTCTGGGCGACGAGGTTCACCGCCTCGGTGGTGCCGCGCGTGAAGATCACCTCGCGCGGATCGGCGGCGCCGAGGGCCCGCGCCACCTTCACGCGCGCCTCCTCGTAGGCGCGCGTCGCCCGCTCGGAGAGGAGGTGGACGCCGCGGTGAACGTTCGCGTTGTCCTCCTCGTAGTAGCGGCGCACGGCGTCGATCACCGCGCGCGGCTTCTGCGTGGTGGCGGCGTTGTCGAGGTAGACGAGGGGCTTCCCGCGCACCGGGCGCTGCAGGATGGGGAACTCGCTTCTGAGCGCGCGCGCGTCGAGCGGCGCGGGCGCCGGCGGCCGCGGCTCCGTCGCCGCGTGCGTGGCGCCGGCGGTCACGCCGCCTCCAGGAGCGGCGCGCCGGCCGGCAGCCGGGCCGCGACGAGGTTCTTCGCGCGGGCCCGGAGCGCGGGCGCGCCGACGAGCCCCACCATCTCGCTCGCGAAGGCCCAGATGAGCAGGCTGCGCGCCTCGACCTCGCCCACCCCGCGCGAGCGCAGGTAGAAGAGGGCCGCGTCGTCGAGCTGCCCGACCGTGCCGCCGTGGCCGCACTTCACGTCGTCGGCGAAGATCTCGAGCTGCGGCTTCGCGTCCACCACGGCGTCGTCCGACAGGAGCAGGTTCGAGCTCATCTGCCGCGCCACGGTCTTCTGGGCGCCGGGGAGGACGCGGACGCGCCCCGCGAAGATCCCGCGGGCGCGGCCGTCCAGGATCCCCTTGTAGGTCTCCGTCGTCGTGCAGCGCGGCACCGCGTGCTCGACCCAGGAGAAGTTGTCCACGATCTGGTCGCCCGACGCCATGGTGAGGCCGTTCGCGGCGACGCTCGCGCCCTCGCCGGCGAGCCGGGCGCGGATCTCGGCGCGCGAGAGCCGCCCGCCGAGCGAGAAGGCGTGGGCGGCGAGGGTCGCGCCGGCGCCCTCCTCGGCGTGCACCACCGAGACGTGGTGCGCGGCGTCGCCCTCGAGCTGCAGCCGGACGTGCTCGACGCTCGCCTCCGCGCCGAGGACGAGCTCGGTGACGGCGTTCGTGAGGTACGGGGCGCCGCCCGCGCCGAGATAGACCTCCTCGACGACCGCGCGCGAGCCCTCGCCGGCGACGACGAGGGTGCGGGGGTGGGCGGCGATCGGCCCCGCCGCGGCGTCGGCGAGGAAGACGAGCGCGATGGGCGCGTCCACCGCGACGTGGGGCGGGAGCTCGAGGAAGGCGCCGTCCTCGAAGAGGGCCGCGTTGGCGGCGACGAAGGCGTGGTCCCCGACGCGGGCGAGCCGGCCGAGGTGCGGCGCCACGCGGTCCGGCAGCTCGCGGAGCGCCTCCGCCAGCGGGGCGAGCACCGCGGCGCGCGGCAGCCGGCCGCGGGTGGAGAGCTCGGGGCGGAAGCGCCCGTTCAGGAAGACGAGGCGGGCCCCCTCCTGCGCGGGGGCGCGGGCGAGCAGCGCCGCGGCCCGGGCGCCGTCGGCCTCGCCGGCGCGGCGCAGCGCGAGCGGCGCGAGGCTCGCGAGGCTCGTGAAGCGCCAGTCCTCGTGGCGGACCGTCGGCAGCCCGAGCTCCTCGAGGCGGCGGACGGCGGCGACGCGCGCGTCGGCGAGCCAGGCGGGCTCGCCCCGGAGCGGCCGGAACGCCGCGACGAGCCCCTGCTCCGCCGGGGTCACGGCCGGCCTCCCGCCGCGACGCCCGCCTCCGGCACGGCGTCATCGACCCAGGCGTACCCGGTCTGCTCGAGCTCGTCGGCGAGCTCGGGCCCGCCCGAGCGGACGATGCGGCCGCCGGCCATCACGTGGATGCGGTCGGCCCGCACGTACTCGAGGAGGCGCTTGTAGTGGGTGACGAGGAGGAGCCCGCGGTCGGGCCGCCGGAGCGCGTTCACGCCCTGGGCGACGACGCGGAGGGCGTCGATGTCGAGGCCGGAGTCGATCTCGTCCAGGATGGCGAGCTTCGGCTCGAGCACGGCCATCTGGAAGATCTCGTTGCGCTTCTTCTCGCCGCCCGAGAACCCCTCGTTCACCGAGCGGCTGCCGAAGGCCGGGTCGAGCTCGACGAGCTTCATCTTCTCCTTGGCGAGGGAGAGGAAGTCCATCGCGTCGAGCTCCTCCTCGCCGCGCGCGCGCCGGACGGCGTTGAGGGCGGTGCGCAGGAAGTAGAGGTTGCCGACGCCGGGGATCTCCACCGGGTACTGGAA
Source organism: uncultured delta proteobacterium (assembly GCA_963737085.1). GTDB lineage: Bacteria > Myxococcota > Myxococcia > Myxococcales > Anaeromyxobacteraceae > Anaeromyxobacter. The sequence goes on along the minus strand of CAVTRR010000004.1, from coordinate 537,085 downwards.
GCCGAGGAACAGCCCCGCCGCGGCCCGCTTCTCGGGCGCGAGGGCGAGCAGGTCCTGCCCGTCGAAGGTGACGCGGCCGCCGGTCACCCGGAAGGCGTCCTTGCCGGCGAGCACGCCCGCGAGCGTGGACTTCCCCGAGCCGTTCGGCCCCATGATGGCGTGCACCTCGCCGGGGCAGATCTCGAGGTCCACGCCCTTCAGGATCTCGTTGTCCTCCACGCGGGCGCAGAGGCCCTCGACGCGCAGGAGCGCCTTCTCGTCGCACCCGTTCCTCATCCGACGCTCCCCTCCAGGCTCATGCCGTTGCGCTTCTGCGGCACCATCTCGAACGCTTCGAAGCTCCTCGGCATGGATCAACCGACGCTCCCCTCCAGGCTCATGCCGAGGAGCTTCTGCGCTTCCACCGCGAACTCCATCGGCAGCTCCTTCAGCACCTGCTTCGCGAACCCGTTCACGATCATCGAGACCGCGTCCTCGTCCGGGATGCCGCGCTGGCGGCAGTAGAAGAGCTGGTCATCGCTGATCTTCGAGGTGGTCGCCTCGTGCGCGACCTGGGCGCTCGGGTTGCGCACCTCGATGGTGGGGAACGTGTGGGCGCCGCACTGGTCGCCGATGAGCAGCGAGTCGCACTGCGAGTAGTTCCGGGCGCCCTCGGCCCCCTTCAGGATCTTCACGAGGCCGCGGTAGGTGTTCTGGCCCTTCCCGGCGCTGATGCCCTTCGAGATGATCGTCGAGCGCGTGTTCTTCCCGAGGTGGATCATCTTCGTGCCGGTGTCCGCCTGCTGGCGGTGGTTCGTGAGCGCGACCGAGTAGAACTCGCCCACCGACTCGTCCCCCTGCAGGATGCACGACGGGTACTTCCAGGTGATGGCGGAGCCGGTCTCCACCTGCGTCCAGCTGATCTTCGCCTTGCGCATCGCCTTGCCGCGCTTGGTGACGAAGTTGTAGATGCCGCCCTTCCCCTCGGCGTCGCCGGGGTACCAGTTCTGGACGGTCGAGTACTTGATGTGCGCCCCGTCGAGCGCGACGAGCTCGACCACGGCGGCGTGGAGCTGGTGCTCGTCGCGCATGGGCGCGGTGCAGCCCTCGAGGTAGGAGACCGAGGCGCCCTCGTCGGCGACGATGAGCGTCCGCTCGAACTGGCCGGTGTCCTTCGCGTTGATGCGGAAGTAGGTGGAGAGCTCCATCGGGCAGCGCACGCCCTTCGGCACGTAGACGAAGGACCCGTCGGAGAAGACCGCGCTGTTGAGCGCCGCGAAGTAGTTGTCGGTGTGCGGCACGACCGAGCCGAGCCACTTCTCGACGAGCGCCGGGTGCTCGCGCACCGCCTCGGAGAACGAGCAGAACACGATGCCGAGGTCGGCGAGCTTCTTCTTGTAGGTCGTCGCCACGGAGACCGAGTCGAACACGGCGTCCACCGCGACCCCCGCGAGGCGCATCTGCTCCTCGAGCGGGATGCCGAGCTTCGCGAAGGCGCGCTTCAGCTCGGGGTCCACCTCGTCCATCGAGCCGAGCTGCTTCTTCGCCTTCGGCGCCGAGTAGTAGACGATGTCCTGGTAGTCGATCTTCGCGTAGCGGACGTTCGCCCAGGTCGGCTCCTGCATGCCGAGCCAGTGCCGGTAGGCCTGGAGCCGCCACTCGAGCATGAACCGAGGCTCGGCCTTCTTCGCCGAGATGAGGCGGACGATCTCCTCCGAGAGTCCCTTCGGGACGCGGTCCTCCTCGACCTCGGTCACGAAGCCGTAGCGGTACTTCCGCTCGGTGAGCTCCTTCAGCTGCTCGGAAGTCGTCATGAGGCGTGCGCTCCGATGCGGATCGGCGGCGGCGGGGCCTCGCCGGCGCGGAAGGGGGCGATGGAGGAGAGCGGCAGCCCGCGCAGGGCGGTCTCGATGGCGCGCGAGACGGGATCCCAGCTCTCCCGCGCGAGGCAGGTGTCCTCGATCTCGCAGGCGTCCTTCCCGCCGGGGCGGGCGCACTCGGTGAGCGCGATCGGCCCCTCGAGCGACTCGACGATCTCGGCGACCGAGATCTGCTCGGCGGGGCGGGCGAGCCCGTAGCCGCCGTTCCGGCCGCGGTGCGAGACGACGAGCCCGGCCTTCGAGAGCTCCTTCGCCAGCTTCGAGACGGTGGGCAGCGGGACGCGGGAGCGTCCGGCGAGCTCCTGGGCGGTCAACGTCCCGGTCGCGCGGGCGAGGTGCGCGAGGATCAGGATCGCGTAGTCCGTCAGCTTCGACATCCGTATCATCGCGTCCGCCTTCGACCGCCGAGGCCTTCATGGCCCGCTGGTCCCGTGGCGTGAGAGCCAACATGGACCAGAACGGTCTAGATACACCTCTTCTAACGGGCGTGCGACGAATTTCATGCCCGGATGCGGAGGCCGGATTCCCCCGAGGCGGCGCGGGGATCAGTAACCCGCCCGGGTGAGCGGGGCCTCCAGCATCTCGGCGCCGACCTCGACGTAAAGGTGGTCCGCGACGAGCGTGATCGCGCCCTTGAACCGCCGCTCCTCGCGCGCCGCGAGCGCGCCGAGGAGCGCCGGATCGACGGCGGCGAGGTCCGCGCGCGCGAGCCGGGCGAGCCCCCGCTCCCGCGCCTCCGCGAGGAAGGCCTCGAGCCGCCGGGGCGACTCGAAGAGCACGGCCACCTCCGCCCCGGCGTTGCGGTTCACGTCGCGCTCGACGCGCTCGGGCTCGGGCTTGCCCACCCGCACGACGAGGCTCGTGCGCCCGTCGGGCGTCGAGACGAGCAGGTCCGGCGCCTCCGGCTCGCACAGTCCGGGGCCGAACGCGAGCCCTTCCCGCCACTTCCACGCGAAGGCGAGCACCCGCAGCCAGGCCCGCTCCGCCGTCTCCGACGGGTGCCGGGCGAGCTTGAACGAGAGCGCCTGCTCGAGGCCGTGGTCGGCGTGGACGAGGCGGAGGTCGAAGTGGAGGAGCGTCGCCGGAAGCGCCATCGGGGCCCAACGTCATCGCCGATCCCGGCCCGGAACGCCACAGGGAGCGCCCCGGCTGGTGCCCGCCGGCGCCTCCCGGCTACACTCGAGCGAGCGGCCGAGCGGCCGCGAACGGAGATGCCGATGCGACTGCTCGCCCTGGCGCTCGCCCTCCTCCTCGCGGCCCCGGCCCGAGCCGAGGAGGCGGGAGTCCCCGCCGCCGAGGCGGACGCCGCCGACGCCGCGGCGGCCGCCCTCCCGCTCCCGGAGACGGCCGCGCCCGTTCACCGTCCCCGCCGCGGCGGCCTCTCGCGCTTCGGCCTGCTCGCGGACGTGGGCTTCCCCGAGGGCGCGGCCGCGAGCGTCGTCTACCGCCCGGTCCCGGAGATCCGGCTCTTCGCCGGCCCGGCCTGGAGCTACGTGGCGTGGGGAGCGCAGGCGGGCGTCACGCTCATCCCCTGGCACCTCGGCATCTCTCCCGTGATCTCGCTCGAGGGCGGCCGCTACTTCGCCCCCGACGCCTCGTTCCTCGCCCGGAACTCGAGCGGCATCCCCGAGGAGCTCGAGCCGCTCCTGCACGACGTCACCTACGACTACGCCGCGCTCCACGTCGGCCTCGAGCTCGGGACGCGCAACGCCATCGCGATCTCCCTGCGCGCCGGGCTCTCGCGCGTGTGGTTCGACACGCACGGCAGCGCGACCGTGACCGACGCGAGCACGGGCACGACCGTGACGTTCACCGACCCGAGCCTCCGCGGCACGCTGCCGTCGGTGAAGCTCGGCCTGCAGCTCTGGTTCTAGGGGGACGCCATGCGCCACGCCCTCGCCGCCGCCGCCCTGCTCCTCACCGCCTGCGACAGCCTCTTCACCGCCGAGCTGCAGGTCCCGGTGATCCGGGTCACCCTGCCGAGCCAGGTGTTCCCGGCGAGCGACACCACCATCCCCGAGAACTGGTGCGATCCCTCGGCGCCGGCGACCCCGCCCTGCATCGCGACGACCCTCGACTACGACCTCGGCGGCGAGGTCCCGGTGCTGAACGAGGAGAACGTCACCTACGACCTGCGCCTCACCGACGTCGCCCTGGCGCTGTCGGCCACCGAGATCGGCAAGGACCTGTCCGGCGTGCGGTCGCTCACCATCGCGGTCCTCCCCGATCCGGCGTCGTCGACGTCCGGGTTCGTGGTCGCGACCTACACGCGCCCGCCCGGCACCGTCGCGCCCACCTCGATCGCGGTGACCGGCAACGCCAACGTCGACCTCGGGCCCTACCTCGACGCCGGCCGGCTGCCGGTGCGCATCGAGCTCGTCCTCGACGCGGGCACCCCCGAGTTCACCGCGGACGTGGCGGCGGGCTTCTCCCTCGAGGTGGCGCTCGACTACGGCGCGTACCTCTGATCGTACGGGGGCTGGCGCCCCCGCCCCGTCGGCGGAGCCGCCGGGGCCCGGCGGGGCCCCCGCCCTGCGTTCCTCTTTCCGAGTCACGATCGGCCGTTAGGCGGCGCCCACGAGGGCGAGCAGCTCCACCCCGTACTCCTCGAGCTTCTTCGGGCCGACGCCCTTCACGGCGAGGAGCGCCTCCTCGCTCGCGGGGCGCGCCTCGGCGAGCGCGGCGAGGGTCGCGTCGGGGAAGACGACGTAGGCCGGCACCCCGCGCGCCTTCGCGGTCCGCGCGCGCCAGGCGCGCAGGGACTCGAAGAGCGCGGCGTCCTCGGGCGTCGGCTGGCGGGTCTCGGAAGGCTCGCTCCGGGGCGCCCGCGAGCTGCCCCTCCGCTCGCCAGCCTTTCCCGCCGACGGCGTGCGGGCGAGGAGGTCGTCGCCGGTGCAGCGGTCGCAGGCGTCGCGGCAGGGGTCGATGGCCTCGCCGAAGTGGCCGACGAGCCGCTCGTGGCGGCAGCCGTCGGCGTCGACGAGCCTGAAGATCGACCGCGCCTGCCGCCGCTGGGCCGCGGCCACCTCGGGCTCCGCGTCGTCGAGGAGCCGGTCCCAGCTCATGACGTCGGCCCAGGAGTAGAAGAGGACGCAGTCGCTCGGCGCGCCGTCGCGCCCGGCGCGGCCGATCTCCTGGTAGTACGCCTCGATCGAGCGCGGCAGGTCGCGGTGGACGACGAAGCGGATGTCGGGCTTGTCGATCCCCATCCCGAAGGCCACCGTCGCGACCACCACGTCGAGCGCGCCCTCGCGGAAGGCGTCCTGCACGCGGGTGCGCACCTCCGGGTCGAGGCCGGCGTGGTAGGCGCCGGCGCGGACGCCGTGGGCGCGGAGCAGCTCCGCGGTGTCCTCCACGGACTTGCGCGAGAGCGCGTAGACGATCCCGCTCTGGCCGCGCCGCGCGCGCACGAGGCGCACGATGGCGTCGCGGGTGCGCAGCCCCTCGCCCTTCTTCACGGCGTGGAGGCGCAGGTTCCGCCGGAAGAACGAGCCGCGCACGAGCAGCGGGGCGCTCATCCCGAGCTGGGCCGCGATGTCGCGGGTCACCTCCGCCGTGGCGGTGGCGGTGAGGGCGAGCACCGGCGCGCCGTAGCGGGCGCCCAGGCCCGCGAGGTTCCGGTAGGCGGGGCGGAAGTCGTGGCCCCAGTGGCTGATGCAGTGCGCCTCGTCCACCGCGATGAGCGAGAGGCGGGTCCCCTCGAGCGCGTCCCCCACCGAGGCCTCGAGCCCCTCGGGGGCGGCGTAGAGGAGCTCGAGCTCCCCGCGCCGGAGCGCGCGCACGCGCTCCCGCCGCTCCTCGGCGGAGAGCGTCGAGTTGAGGAACGCGGCGCGCAGGCCGACCCGGCCCATCGCGTCGACCTGGTCCTTCATGAGCGCGATGAGCGGCGAGACCACGAGGGTGGTGCCGCCGAGGAGCCGGGCCGGGATCTGGTAGGTGAGCGACTTGCCGGCGCCCGTGGGCATGACGCCGATGCAGTCGCGCCCGGCGAGGACCGCCTCGACGATCTCGCGCTGCCCGGGGCGGAAGGCGTCGTGGCCGAAGACGGCGCGCAGCACCTCGCGCGGATCGGCCCGGGCCGAGGCCGGCGCGCCCTCCCGCGCGTCCGCCCGGGAGGACGGGCCCTCCCTCGCCTCCGCTCCGGAGGACAAGCGCGCGAGGGCGTCCGCCACGGCGCGCAGCCGCTCCACCGCCGAGGCCGAGAACAGCTCGGGCGCCTCGCGCCAGCGCGCGCGCAGCGCGTCGAGCCGGCCGGCGACCTCGCGGCGGCGCTCCGGGGCCCCGCCCTCGAGCGAGAGGGAGAGCTCGGCGATCTCGACGTCGAGCGCCTCGCGGGCGCGGTGCGGGCTTTCGGGATCCGGAGGCACGGGGGCGGCAGTGTACGACGCCGCTCGGACGGCGCAACCGGCCCACGCGCTGCGCGCCCGAAAAGCGAGACGGGCGCGATCGGAGATCGCGCCCGTCCCGTTCAGCGGGAGGTCCCGCCGGCCTACTTGGAGAGCTTCGCGTCCTCGACGATGACCGGGTACGCGTAGCCGGCGCCGAAGTCCTTGTCGACGCGGACCGTGCCCTTCACGAGGACGACGTCGCCGACGGCGGCCATGTCGCCCGTGGTGACGGTGATGTCGTTGTCCTTGCCGGCGGTGCCGGACCCGTCGCGGAGGTGGACCCAGTTGCGGTTCATGATGCCGGCGTTGAACTTCACGACCTTGCCGCGGATCGTGACCGGCTTCTCCTTGAGGGCGGCGCGCTGCGCGTAGATCTCGGCGACCGTCCGGGCGTCGGAGCCGGAGGCCTTCGGGACCTTCACGTCACCCACGTCGGCCGGGCCCGCCGCCGCCGCCGCGTGCTGCGCGGCGATGCCGGGGCCCTGCGCCATGTCGGGCATCGCGCCGGGGCCGGCGCCGGGGGCGGGGCCGACCGAACCCTCGCCGGCGAGCGTGCCGAAGTAGACCGTCTCGAACTTGCGGTTCAGGGTCTTCGACTCGAAGCCCTGCATCGGCATCGCGCCGGCCACCGTGACCTCGGCGTCCTTGCCGACCTCCGTCTTCGGGACGGCGGCCCACGCCTCGCCCTGGGCGGTCTGGAGCCGCAGGTAGCTGTACGGGGGGGCGTCGAGACGCTCGAGCACCTTGCCCTTGAGGGACGCGCCGGCGACCTCGGGCGCACCGGCCTGCGCGGGCTGCGGGGGGGCGGACTCCTTCTTCTTGCAACCCGCAACGGCGAGCGCGACGAGCAGGACGAGGGACAGACGACGCATGTGAAGAGACCTCCGTGCGGCGAGTTGGGGGGGTTCCTGCCCCCCCCGGGGGGAGAGGGCGCGTAGCATAAACCATCCGGGGCGGTTTTCGATTCCGAAGATGCGAGCGCCTGCCCGCCCGCCCGCCCCCGTCCTGCAAACGCGCGTTATGCCGCACCACCTTCAGGCGATGCGCTTGTGGAAGCGCAGCGTGGCGGTCACGAGGATCGCCGCGCCGAGGACGAGGAGCGCGAGGAGCTGCGGCCACTGCTCCGCGAAGCCGGCGCCGCGCAGGAGCGTCGTGCGCATCACCTCGGCGTACCAGCGGACAGGGTTCAGCAGGGTGAGCGCGCGGAGCCAGCCGGGCATCGCGCGGATGGGCGTCATCACGCCGGCGAGCAGGATCGCCGGCATCGCGAAGAGGAAGCCGCCGAGGAACGCCTGCTGCTGGCTCGCCGAGATCGTCGAGATGAGCAGGCCCATCCCGAGCGTGGTCATGAGGTAGAGGAGCGTGCCCACGAGCAGGACGGGGAGCGTCCCCCGCAGCGGCACGGCGAAGAGCCAGGTGCCGACGCCGAGGAGGAGCGCCACGTCGACGAGCCCGATCACGACGAAGGGGGCCATCTTCCCGGCCAGGAGGACGATCGGGCGGATGGGCGTGACGAGGACCTGCTCGAGCGTGCCCATCTCCCGCTCGCGGGCGAGCCCCATGGCGGTGACCATGGTGGTGACGATGACGAGCAGCAGGGCCGCGATGCCGGGCACCATGAAGGGCGGCGTGTCGAGCCCCGGGTTGTAGGCGATGCGCGGGACGGCCTCGAGCTGCGCCGAGGGGCGGACCCCGCGCGCCTCGAGGCGCTCGCGCGCGAGCGCCTCGCCCACCTCGCCGAAGTAGCGCGACACCGCGCCGCTCGCGACGCTCGAGCGGTTCGGGTCGGTGCCGTCGAGGACCACCTGCACCTCGGCCGGGCGCCCGGCCACGAGGTCCGCGCCGAACCGCTCCGGCAGCACGACGATCGCGGCGGCGCGCCCGTCGTCCACCTCCCGCTCCGCCTCGGCGACGCTCGGGGCCGACCCGGCCCGCGAGAGCGTCCCGTCGGCGAGCAGCCGCCGCGCGTGCGCGCGGCTCTCGGCGCTGCCGTCGCGGTCCACCACCACGGTGGGGATGCGATCCACGTCGAAGTTCACGGCGAACCCGAAGACCACGGTCTGCAAGAGGGGCGCGACGACGAGCATGAACATGACGCGCCGGTCGCGCACCGTCTGGCGGACCTCCTTGCGGAAGACCGCGGCGAGCTGCACGCGGGGCGACGGGCCGCTCACGCGAGCCTCCGCTGGAAGCGCGCGGTGGCGAGGGCGAGGATCGCGACCGCGAAGATCGCCTGCGCGACGAGATCGGGCCAGAGCACGTCGAGGCCGTTCCCCTTGAGGAGGAGCCCGCGCAGCGCGTGGACGAGGTAGCGCGCCGGCACGACGCGAGAGAGGAGCTGCAGCGGGAGCGGCATGTTCTCGACGGGGAAGACCATGCCGGAGAGGAGCAGCGAGGGCAAAAGCGCCGAGAGCGCGCCCGCCTGCGTGGCGACGAGCTGGTTCTTCGCCACCACCGAGATGAGGAGCCCCTGCCCGAGCATGCCGACCAGGAAGGCCATGCCGATGGCGAACACGAGGACCGGGCTGCCGCGCATCGGGACGTCGAACGCCACCGCCCCGAACGCCAGGACGAGCTGCAGCTCGACCATGCCGAGGACGAGGTAGGGGAGGAGCTTCCCCAGCACGATCTCGAGGCGCCCCACCGGCGCGGCGAAGAGCTGCTCCATCGAGCCGCGCTCCCACTCGCCGGAGATGGTGAGGGCGGTGAGGAGGACCGCGCTGATGGCGAGGAGGTAGGCGGCGAGCCCGGGGACCATGAAGAGCGCGGAGCGGGCCTCCGGGTTGTAGCGGGTCCAGACGCTGACCCGGAGGGGCGGCGGCTGCGCCGCCGCGGCGGGCCCGGCGAGCCGGCGCGTCTCGGCGCGCACGAGGGCGTCCACCTTGGCGAGCACCTGGTTCGCCGTCACGGCGTCGGCGCCGTCCACCACGAGCTGGACCCGGGTGCGCAGCCCCTTCGCGACGTCGCGCCCGTACCCCTCCGGCACGACCAGCAGGGCGAGGGCCTTCCCGCGGCGGAAGAGCCGGTCGGCGTCCTCGGGCGCCACCTCGGCGACCCGCTCGAGCTCGCGGGAGGCGGTCACGGCGATCACGAGCGCGCGCGAGGCCTCGCTGCGGTCCTGATCGGCCACCGCGACGGGGATCCGCTCGAGGTCGAAGGAGAGCCCGTAGCCGAAGAGGAACAGCATGATCACCGGCATGCCCAGCGCGAGGTAGAGCGTGCGTGGGTCGCGGCGGATGTGGAGCGTCTCCTTCGCCGCCATGGCGCCGATGCGGACGAGGGACCGGCGCAGCCGCTCGCGCGGGGTCACGGCGTGGCCTCCCGCGCCGCGCCGCGGTCCACCACCGCGAGGAAGACGTCCTCGAGCGACGGCTCGCTCCCCTCCACGACGACGTCGCGCGCGCCGGCGGCCGCGAGCGCGGCGGCGACCTGCCCCTCGCTCCAGCGCTCCGGATCGACGCGCAGGTGCAGCCCGGCGCCGAACGGGGCGACCCCCCGCACCCCCTCGCGCCGGCGCAGGTCCTCGGCGGCGGGGCCGAGCTCCCGCCCGCGCGCGACCAGCACGCGGTCGGGCACCCACGTGCGCTTCAGCGCGGCGGGCGTGTCGAGGGCGACGAGCCGGCCGTCCACCATGAGGCCGATGCGCCGGCAGTACTCCGCCTCGTCGAGGTAGTGGGTCGTCACGAAGACGGTGGTGCCCCCGGCGGAGAGCTCGCGGATGAGCCGCCAGAAGGCGCGCCGCGCCGCCGGATCCACCCCCGCCGTCGGCTCGTCGAGGAACACGACGGCGGGGCGGTGCAGCACGGCGCACGCGAGCGCGAGCCGCTGCCGGATCCCGCCCGGCAGCTCGCCCGTGGTCGCCTGGGCGAGCGCGCCGCCGAGCCCGGTGAGCTCGAGGAGCTCCCCGGCGCGCGCGCGCAGCGCGGGCCCGGAGAGGCCGTAGGCGCCGCCGAAGAAGAGCAGGTTCTCGAGCACCGGCAGGTCGAGGTAGAGCGAGAACTTCTGCGACATGTAGCCGATGGAGGACTTCACCGACTCGGGCGCCGCCGCGACGTCGTGGCCGGCGACCGTGGCCGCGCCGCTCGTCGGGGCGAGGAGGCCGGTCAGCATCCGGATGGTGGTGGACTTCCCGGCGCCGTTCGCGCCGAGGTACCCGAAGATCTCGCCGCGCTCGACCTCGAAGGTGACGCCGTCCACGGCGGTGAACCGCCCGAAGCGGCGCGTGAGCCCGCCGCGGAGATGGCGGGGGCGGCACGCGGTTCCTCCCCGAGGCGCGCGAGGAACGCCTCCTCGAAGCTCGCGAAGCCCTTCATGAGCGCGCGCGGCTCGCCCTCCTCGAGGAGCCGGCCGCGGTGGACGAGCCCCACGCGGTGGCAGCGCTCGGCCTCGTCCATGTAGGGCGTCGAGACGAGCACCGTCATGCCGCCGTGCACGAAGTCGTGCAGGAGCGCCCACAGCTCCCGGCGCGAGACCGGGTCGACGCCGTTGGTCGGCTCGTCGAGGAGCAGCACCTCGGGCTCGTGGAGGAGCGCGCAGGCGAGGGCGAGCTTCTTGTACATGCCGCCGGAGAGGGCGTCCGCGCGCCGGTCGAGGAACGGCGCGAGCCGGGTGATGGCGAGGAGCCGGTCGGCCCGCTCGCGGAAGACCTCGCGCGGGAGCACGTAGAGCCGGGAGAAGAAGCGCAGGTTCTCGCCGACCGAGAGATCGCGGTAGAGGCTGTACTGCTGGGGCATGAGGCCGAGCCGCTCGCGCACCGCGCCGCCCGCGGGATCCACCCCCAGCACCCGCGCCTCGCCGCCGTCGAGGCGGACGAGCCCCGCGAGCGCGCGGATGGCGGTGGTCTTGCCGGCGCCGTCCGGGCCCACGAGGCCGTAGAGCTCGCCGCGCGCGACCTCGAAGGAGAGCCCGTCGAGCGCGGTGACCGCGCCGAAGCGGCGCACGAGGCCGCGCGCGGCCAGGGCGGGGCGGGGATCGTCCGGCGGCCCCACCGTCACCGCTCCGTGCCGGGCAGCGTCACCTGGACGGGCATCCCCGCGCGCAGCTTGCCGTCGCGGTTCTGGACGACCACCTCGACCGGGTAGACGAGCCGGTCGCGGTCGGTGCGCGTCTGGATGTTGCGCGGCGTGAACTCGGCCTCGAGCGCCACGGTCCGCACCTTCCCCTCGAACTCCTCCTTGGGCCAGGCGTCGGCGACGACGACGGCGCGCGCCCCGGGCTTCACGGCCGCCACCTCGGCGTTCGGCAGGTAGAAGGTGGCGGTCACCTCGGAGAGGTCGACGAGCCGCACGAGCACCGCGCCGGGCGAGACCAGCTCGCCGGCCTCGTGGGGCAGGATCGCGACCTCGGCGGCGCGCGGCGCCCGCAGCTCGCACTCGCCGGCGAGCAGCCGCGCCCGCGCCACGGCGGCCTCCGCCGCCCGGACCTGCGCCGCCGCGGCGACCGCCTGCGACCGGGCCGCCTCCGTCTGGTGCCTGAGCCCCGCAGCGCTCGCCTGGGTCTGGTCGATGCTCGCCTCGGGGACGTCCTCCGGCAGGGCGGAGAGCCGCTTCGCCTGGCGCTCGGCGGCCGCCCGGCTCCGCTCCGTCACCTGGATCTGGGCGCCCGCCGCGCTCGCCTGCGCGCGCGCCCCGGCGAGCCGCGCCTCCGCCTCGGCGAGCTGCGCCGCGGGGTCGGCGCAGTCGAGCCGGACGAGCAGCTCGCCCTCCTTCACCCGCTCGCCCTCGCGCGTGCGGATCTCGAGGATCCGGGCGCCGACGCGCGACGACAGGTCCACGGCCGTCCCCTCGATCTCCCCCGAGCCGCTGGTGGGGGCGTCGAGGACGCGCGCCTGCTTCCAGAGCCGCAGCGAGATGAGCGCGGCGAGGACGACGACCAGCACGGCGAGGACCACCACGACACGGCGCATCGGCGTTCGCTCCCTCCCGCGGCGTGCGGGACCGCGCTCCCCCAGCGCAAGCGCCGTGCCCGCCCCCCGAGCCGCGCCCCTCCTCGCGTTTTCGCGGGCGACCGGCCCCGGGGTGTAAGGGGAACCGACACCCCGTTCGGCGTCCCTTACGCTTCTCGCCCGCCGCCGCGCCGGTCCGCCTCCGCAAGCGTGCGCCGTTGCGCGATCCCGGCCGCGGCACCGGCCTTGCTCTCGTGCAAGTCGGGCGCGCGCCCGTTGGAGGAGACGAGACATGGTCCAGATGTGGGCGGTGGCGGCGGCCCTCGCGGTCGCGGCGGCGTCCGGCGAGCCGCCGGCCCCGGAGGAGATCGCGCTCCCGGACGCGCTCGCCGAGCTCGACCGGGCGAGCCCGGGCCTCGCGCAGGCGCGCTCGCGCGCCGAGGAGGCGGCCGCGGCGGTGGACCAGGCGCGGGCGGGCCTCGTCCCGAGCCTGTCGGCGGAGGCGAGCCTCGTGCGGAACAGCGACGACGCGCGCGCGCCGCCGCCGCTCGACCTCGTCATCCAGCCCCTTCACGTGCTCCGGACCCAGGCGACGGTCCGCGTGCCCCTCGTCGTGCCGAACGCCTGGTACGACGTCGAGGCGGCCCGAGGCGGGGCGCGCGCGGCGAGCGCCTCGGCCGAGGCGGCGCGACGCCAGGCCCGCGCCGCGTTCGCCCAGGCGGCGTACGGCGCGCGCGCGATCGAGGAGGTGGTCCTCGCCTCGGAGCACGCCGTCCAGAGCGCGAACGAGCTCGCGCGGAGCGCCGAGCGGCGCGTCGCCGCCGGGACGGCCGCGTCGCTCGACGCGCTCCGGGCCCGCACCGAGCAGGTGCGGCGGGAGAGCGACCTCGCCCGCGCCCGCGCCGACCTCGGACGCGCCCGCCTCGCCCTCGGCGTCCTGCTCGGGCGGGAGGCACCGGTCCGCGTCGCGGTGCCGGAGGAGCTGCCCGCACCGGCGGACGCGGCCCCGGCGGAGGCGCTCTCGCGCCGCCCCGAGGTCGCGGCGCAGGCGGCGCAGGTGGACGCCGCCCGGGCGCAGGTACGCTCGAGCTGGGCGCGGCTCGCGCCGCAGCTCTCGGCGAGCGGCTCGCTCTTCGCGCAGGACCAGCCGACCCCCACGGGTGACACCGAGGGCTGGCGCCTCTCCGTCGACCTCGTCTGGCCCATCTTCGACGGCGGCCTGCGCGAGGGGCGGCGCCGCGAGGCGCGGGCGCGGCTCGGGACGGCGAGCGCCGCCGCCGAGGCGCAGCGGCTCGCGGTGCTCCAGGAGGTGGCCGACGCCGTCCGCGACGAGGGCGTCGCGCGCGAGCGGCTGCGCCTCGCCGAGATCCAGCGCCGCCTCGCCGCCGACGCGGCGGCCTCCGCGCGCCGCAGCTTCGAGGCGGGCGTCGCCTCGAGCCTCGACGTCATCGACGCGAACGACCGCCAGTACGCGGCGGACGTCGGCCTCGCCGACGCCCGGGCCCGCCTCGCGCAGGCGCGCGTCGCCCTCGACCGCGCGGCGGGGCGCTGAGGAGGCCGGGGGTGCGCCGCGATCGCCACGGGCGTATCTTCCGGGGCCGGAGCCCCACCGACGCGATGCCCCCGCCGCCCGGCCACCGCGAGATCCAGCAGGAGGAGCTGTCGCGCCTGTTCGGGCGCATGGCGGGCGCCCGGCTCGTGGCGCTCCCGCCCATCCTCGGCCTCGCGGTGTGGGTCGCCTTCGTCGAGCCCACCCCGTGGCGCCGCGCCCTGCTCGGGGTCGTGGTCGCCGCCCTCGTCGCCTTCTTCGTGGCGGAGTGGGTCGCGTGGCGCCGCCACGGCTTCACCGCCGGCACCGTCCCGCGGAACCTCGCCGTGGCCGTCGTGGGCTCCTCGATCATCGTCTTCGCGACGTCCGGCCTCGCGAGCCCGTTCCTCTACCTGACGGTGGTGCTCGGCATCGTCGTCGGCGTCTTCGTCCCCTTCCCCGCCGGCGCGGCGCTGCTCGGCCTCCAGATCGGCTTCGCCTGGCTCTTCGCGTGGCTCGGCGCCTCCGGCGCGCTCCACGACTTCAACCTCGCCGCGTTCGGCGGCGGCGACCGCAGCCCCGGCCCGCCTGGCTTCCTCGTCGCCCACGCGGCCATGCTCACCTTCGTGTACGCGTTCGCCCTCGCGGCGGGCCGCACCATCCGCGGCTCGTTCGAGCGGATCGTGTCGCGGGCGGTCGCGGCGCAGCAGGAGTCGCTCCGGGCCCACGCCGAGCGGGCCGAGGAGCTGACGGCGCTCTCCGGCGAGATCGCCCACGAGCTCAAGAACCCGCTCGCGAGCGTGAAGGGGCTCGCCGGGCTCCTCGCGCAGCAGCTCCCCGAGGGGAAGGGGGCGGAGCGGCTCGGCGTGCTCCGCCGCGAGGTGGACCGGATGCAGTCGGTCCTCGAGGAGTTCCTCGAGTTCTCCCGCCCGCTCGTGCCGCTCGCGCTCGGCGACGCCGACGTCGCGGCGATCTGCCGGGAGGTGGCGGCGCTCCACGAGGGCATGGCGCGGGAGCGCGGCGTCGAGCTCGCCGCCGCGGCGGGCGAGGTCCGCGTCCGCTGCGATCCGCGCAAGGTGAAGCAGGTCCTCATCAACCTCGTGCAGAACGCCCTCGACGCGAGCCCGCCCGGCGCCGCCGTCGAGCTCGCGGCTGAGCCGCTCGCGCGGGGCGGCGCGCGCGTGTCGGTCCTCGACCGCGGCCGCGGCGTCGACCCCGCCCTCGCCGCCCAGGTCTTCTCGCCCGGCGTGACGACGAAGCCCTCCGGCTCCGGGCTCGGCCTCACCATCGCCCGCGCGCTCGCGCGCCAGCACGGGGGCGAGCTCGAGCTCGCGCCGCGCGCCGGCGGCGGCACGCGCGCCGAGCTCGTCCTGCCGGCGGCGGCCGGCGGCGGGAGGGCCGCGTGACCCCCGCCCCGGTCCGCGTGCTCCTCGTCGACGACGACCCCGGCGTCCGCTACACGCTGCGCGAGATCCTCGCCTCCGAGGGGCTCGCGGTGGACGAGGCGGCGAACGGCGCCGAGGCGCTCGCGAAGCTCGACGGGCACCCGCTCGTCGTGACCGACCTGCGCATGCCGGTCATGGACGGGATGGAGCTCCTGCGCCGCCTCGCCGCCCGCTCCCCGGTCCCGCGGGTGATCGTCATCACCGCCCACGGCTCGGAGCGGCAGGCCGTCGAGGCGATGAAGGCCGGGGCCTGGGACTACTTCCGCAAGCCCTTCGAGACCGAGGAGCTGCTCGCCGTCGTCCGGCGCGCGGTGGAGGCGGCGCGCCTCGCCCACGAGAACGAGCGGCTGGAGGGAGAGCTCGCCCTCTCGCGCTCGATGGTGTTCACCTCCGAGGCGATGCGGCGGCTCGCCGTGCTGGTGGCCCGCGTGGCGCCGCGCGACGTGACGGTGCTGCTCGTCGGCGAGAGCGGCACCGGCAAGGAGCGCGTCGCCGAGGCGATCGTGCGGGCCTCGCGGCGCGCGGACCGCCCCTTCGTGCGCTTCAACTGCGCCGCCCTCACCCCCGAGCTCGCCGAGGCGGAGCTCTTCGGCCACGCGCGCGGCGCCTTCACCGGCGCGGCGCGCGCGCGGCCGGGGCTCTTCCGCGAGGCGGACGGGGGGACGCTGCTCCTCGACGAGGTGGGGGAGCTCGCCGCCGCGGCGCAGGCGAAGCTCCTGCGCGTGCTGCAGGAGGGCGAGGTGCGCCCCGTGGGCGAGGAGCGGCCGCGCACCGTGGACGTGCGGGTCGTCGCCGCGACCCACCGCGACCTCGAGGAGGAGGTGCGGGCCGGGCGCTTCCGCGAGGACCTCTTCTACCGCCTGAACGTCGTGACCCTGCGCATCCCGCCGCTGCGGGAGCGGCCGGAGGACGTGCCGGTGCTCGCGCGCCACTTCCTGGACCGCTTCGCCCGGAGCTTCGGGGTGGAGCCGCTCCACGTGCCCGAGGCGCTCTTCGACCGGCTCGCCGCGCACGCGTGGCCCGGGAACGTGCGCGAGCTCGAGAACGCGCTCGAGGCGCTCGTGGCCCTCTCTCCCGCGGAGGGGCTCGACCTCGCCCTCCTGCCCGGGAGCGGCGGCCCCGCGGCGGCGGAGGGCGCGCCGCTGCCGCTCAGGGAGCGCGTGCAGGCCTACGAGCGCGGGCTGGTGGTGGAGGCGCTGCGCGCCGCGCACGGGAACCGCAGCGAGGCCGCCCGCCGCCTCGGCATCTCCCGCGTCACCCTCCACGACAAGCTCAGGCGGTACGCCCTCGACGACGGTGAGGAGCCGGGCGGCCGGTAGCCCGCGCCGTGCCCCGTCTTTCCGCCCGGATGGGCGGCCGCGCGCGGACGCGCGCTCCCCATCGTTCGAGCGATGGCGCCCCTCGCGCTCGCCCTCCACCTCGTCCTCGCCGCGCCCCTCACCCCGGTGCCCGACCTGCGCCCCGGCCCGCTCCCGGGGAGCACGCTCGCCCTCGCCTCGGTCGGGGCGCTCACCGGAGACGCCCTCGTGGTCTCCGCTGGGTACCTCACGCTCCAGCTCTTCGCGAGCGACTCGATCGCGCCGACGGCGACGAACTTCCGGCGCGCGGCGTACGGGGTGGCGGCGGCCGCCGTCCTCGTGCCGCCCCTCACCGCGGTGCTCCTCGGGAGGCTCGGGCGGGGAGGCCGCGACGCCACGGTGTGGCGCGCCCTCCTCCTCACCGCCGCGGGGCAGGTGACGACGCTCGCCGTGGGGTGGGCCGCCGCGCCGCACTTCTGGGTCATGCTCCCCGTCCAGCTCGCGACGCTGTCGCTCGGGACCTCGCTCGGGCTCCACTGGGGACGGAGGGCGCGTCCGGCCGCGCTCCCCGCCGCCGTGGCCCCGCACGAGGACGCGCCTGCGGAGCCGCCCGTCGCGCTGTTCCTCCCGGTCTGCCCGGATACGGGGGGAGGCTAGGCGAGCAGGCGCGCGTGCGCCTCGTCCTGCGCGGCGAGCGCGGTGAAGAACGAGCGCAGCGCGGGCGGCGTGTCCTTCGCGAGCAGGTGCGCGTGGGCGCGGGCGAGCCGGTCCTCGAGGGCGCGCAGCCGCCGCTTCACCTCGGCGAGGTCTTGCGGCCAGCGCCCGGCCTCGATGTCCTCGAGCGCCCGGGTCGCCTCGGCGATGCACGCGTCGAGCTCGGCGGCGCCCGCCACCACGGGGAGCTTCGGGTCGTTCCGGTGGTGCGCGGCGAGGAGCCGCACGCGGCTCGCGTGCTGCTGCTCCTCCGCCTCGAGGCGCACGAAGAGCCCCCGCACCTCGGGATCGCCACCGAAGCGCCGGGCGAGCGCGCCGTACATCCTCGCGGAGAGGACCTCGACGCGCTCGGCGCGCTCGAGGAGCTGCCAGGTGGTGTCCGCCACGGCCGCGACCCTAATCCGAGGGCGACCTCGCCTCAAGTCGAGGGCCCGCGGGACGCGCCCCCGCGGAGCGGCGCCCGGCGGCCGCGCGAGGGTTATCCTACCCGCCGCCAGCTCGGAGGCTCCCATGGCGAACGGCACCCCCCGCATCCCCGCTCCCCGCAACGAGCCGGTGCTCGGCTACGCGCCCGGCGCGCCCGAGCGCGCCGAGCTGAAGGCGAGGCTCGCGGACCTCTCCGCGCGCGAGCTCGAGATCCCGCTGGTCATCGGCGGCCGCGAGGTCCGCACGGGCCGGCTCGCCGAGGCGCGCGCGCCGCACCGCCACGGGCAGCGGCTCGCGCGCTGGCACCAGGCCGGGCCGGCGGAGGTGCAGGCGGCGATCGAGGCGGCGCGCGCCGCCCGGCGCGAGTGGGCGGCATGGGCGCCCGAGGAGCGGGCGGCGGTGTTCCTCCGGGCGGCGGAGCTGCTCGCCGGGCCGTGGCGGCAGACGCTCAACGCCGCGACGATGCTCGGCCAGTCGAAGACGCCGCACCAGGCGGAGATCGACGCCGCCTGCGAGGTGATCGACTTCTGGCGCTGGAACCCGCACTTCATGGAGCGGATGCTCGCGGACCAGCCCCACTCGCCGCCCGGCCAGTGGAACCGGCTCGAGTACCGGCCGCTCGAGGGGTTCGTGCTCGCCGTCACGCCCTTCAACTTCACCTCCATCGCCGCGAACCTCCCCACCGCGCCGGCGCTCATGGGCAACACCGTCGTCTGGAAGCCGGCCTCGTCGGCGATCTACTCGGCCTGGCACCTCCTGAAGCTGCTCGAGGAGGCGGGGCTGCCCCCCGGCGTCGTGAACTTCGTGCCCGGCCCGGGGCGCGCGGTCGGCGACGCCGCGCTGGCGAGCCCCGAGCTGGGCGGCCTCCACTTCACCGGCTCGACCGCGGTGTTCCAGGGGATGTGGCGCACGATCGCCGAGCACCTCGGCCGCTACCGCGGCTACCCGCGCGTGGTGGGCGAGACGGGCGGCAAGGACTTCGTCTTCGTCCACCCCTCGGCCGACGTGGACGCGGCCGCGGTGGCGCTCGTCCGCGGCGCGTTCGAGTACCAGGGACAGAAGTGCTCGGCCGCGTCGCGCGCCTACGTGCCCGAGTCGCTCTGGCCGAGGCTCCGCGAGCGGCTCCTCGCGCTGGTGGCGGAGATCCAGGTGGGCGAGGTGGAGGACTTCAGGACGTTCATGGGGGCGGTCATCGACCGCGAGGCGTTCGACCGCATCGGGCGCTACGTCGCCCTCGCCCGCGGCTCCGCGAAGGCGAGGATCCTCATCGGCGGCGGCGCCGACGACTCGGCCGGCTTCTTCGTCCAGCCGACGGTGGTGGAGACCGTGGACCCCCGCTTCCAGCTCATGGAGGAGGAGATCTTCGGGCCGGTGCTCACCGTGTGGGCCTACCCCGACGCCCGGCTCGACGAGGCGCTCGACCTGTGCGCGACGACCTCGCCCTACGGCCTCACCGGCGCCGTCTTCGCCCGCGACCGCGGCGCCATCGCCGAGGCGTCGCGGCGGCTCGCCGACGCCGCGGGGAACTTCTACGTGAACGACAAGCCCACCGGCGCGGTGGTCGGCCAGCAGCCGTTCGGCGGCGCGCGGGCGTCGGGCACGAACGACAAGGCCGGGAGCATCGCGAACCTCTACCGCTGGGTGTCGATGCGCACGGTGAAGGAGACCTTCGACCCCTCGACCCGCTTCGACTACCCGTACATGCGCGAGCGCTGATCCGCGCACATTCGCGCGCGGCTGCGCACTTGCGGTGCGAGCGATCCCGCGTAGAGTCCTCCCGCCGGCCGCTGCGCCGGCTTCACCCCAAAGGGAGGACTCGAATGCAGAAGACGCTCCGCCTCGCCCTCGCCGTCGCCGCGGTCATGGTCGCGACGACCGCCTCCGCCCAGCAGCGCCCCATGCTCGGCGTCGGCGTCTCGTTCAACCCGTTCGCGCAGGTCCTCGCGCTGTCGCCCGCAGTCGAGGTGTACGTCCCGATCCGCCTCGCGCCGGCGTTCCGGCTCGAGCCGTCGATGGGCATCTGGACGACGGACGACGACGCCGGAGGGGGGTCCAGCGACATCACGTTCGGCATCGGCGCGTTCTTCGTGAAGCAGGTCGCTCCGGCGGCCGACATGTACGCCGGCGGCCGCCTCAAGCTCAACTTCGCGAGCGAGGACAACGGCGTGGACACGCAGTCCGACACGGACCTCGTGCTCGCGGCGGCGTTCGGCGGCGAGTACTACTTCGCGCCCCAGCTCTCGCTCGGCCTCGAGGCGCAGCTCGGCCTCTACGATCGTGGCGACGTCTCCGGCGCCGACTCCGGGTTCTTCACGAACGGCCTCGCCTTCCTGCGGTTCTACTTCTAGCGCTCCGTCCCGGCGGCGCCCGCGGGGACGCGCGGCGCCGCCGGGAGCCTCACCCGGAACGTCGTCCCCGCGCCGGGCGCGCTCTCCGCCTCGACGGCCCCGCCGTGGGCCTCGGCGATGCGCCGCGCGAGCACGAGCCCGAGCCCCGTCCCGCCGGTGCCGCGCGCGCGGCTGCGGTCGGTGCGGAAGAAGGGCGTGAAGAGGCGCGGCAGGTCCGCGGCGTCGATGCCGATGCCGCGGTCGCGCACCTCGAGGACCGCGCCCGCCGCCTCGGCGAAGAGCGCGAGGGCGACGGGCGCCGGCGGCTGCGAGTACTTCGCGGCGTTGTCGAGCAGGATGGCGAGGAGCCGGCGGAGCAGCGCCGCGTCGCCCTCGAGGGGCGTCGGCTCGGCGGGCGCCTCGACCGAGAGCTCGCGATCCGGGTGCGCCTCGCGGAACCGCTCCGCCGCGTCGCGGACCACGGCGCCGAGGTCCACCGGCGCGCGCGCCACGGGGAACGCGCCCGCGCCCCGCGCGTCGAGCCGCGCCGCCTCGAGCACGTCGTCGATGAGCCGGTCCAGCTCGCCGAGGTCCTGGCCGATCTCGCCGAGGTAGCGGCGCGCGCGCTCGAGGTCCCCCTCGGCGGCCAGCTCGAGGGCCACGCGGATGCGGGCGAGCGGCGTGCGCAGCTCGTGCGAGACGTTCGCGAGCAGCTCGCGCTCGGCGCGCAGGAGCCGCTCGAGCCGCGCCGCCATCTCGTCGAACGCCCGCCCCAGCTCCCCCAGCTCGCCGCGCGCCCTCACGTTCGCGCGGGCGGAGAGGTCGCCCGCCCCGAGCGCCCGCGCCGCGACGGTGAGCCGCTCCACGGGCGAGGCGATCGAGCGGGCCAGCGGGAACGAGCCGAGGGCGAGGGCGACGAGGACCGCGCCGATGAAGAGGAGCCCGCGGACCGGATCGTGCCCGCGCCCCTCGCCCGCGACGAGCAGGTGGCCGCCCGGCGGCGGCAGCGCCACCGCGTACCCGAGCCCGTGGCCGCGGAGCCGCACCGGGCCGTCCCGCGGCGCCCCGCCGCCGCCCGGCCACGCCGCCTCGAGCGGCGGCTCGGCCGTCGTCGCGACGATCCGCCCGTCCGGCCCGTAGACGCTCGCCTCGACGCCGAAGGCCTCGCGGACGCGCTGCAGCTCCTCGCGGAGCCGCTCGGGCGAGCCGGCCAGCTCGGCGACGCGGCCGGCCGCGTAGCCCGCGACGCGCGGGGCCTCGTGCCAGCCGCCCTCCCGCCGGAGCGCCCAGCCCACGACGGCGACCGCCACGCCGACGAGGACGAGCAGCGCGACGCCGTGGAGGTAGACGCGCCAGAAGAGCGGGCCGTGGGCGCGCCGCCTCACTCCGCCTCCCCCGCGAGCACGTACCCCGCGCCGCGCACGGTCTTGATGAGCCGCGGCCGGCGGGGATCGTCGCCGAGCTTCTGGCGCAGCCGCGAGACGTGGACGTCGACGGAGCGGTCGAAGGCCTCCTCGGCGCTCCCGCCGGCGAGCTCCATGAGCTGCTCGCGCGAGAGGACCCGCCCCGCCCGCCGCGCGAGCGCCTCGAGCAGCGAGAACTCGTAGCCCGTGAGGGCGATCTCCCGCCCCGCGAGCACCACGCGGCGGGCCGCGGGGTCCACGAGGAGCGCGCCGACCCGCACCGCGTCGCGGGCGGGCCCGGCGCGCCCCTTCGCCCGGCGCACCACGGCGCGGATGCGGGCGAGCAGCTCGCGCGGCGAGAACGGCTTCGCGAGGTAGTCGTCGGCCCCCAGCTCGAGCCCCATCACCCGGTCCGCCTCCTCGCCGCGCGCCGTGAGCACGACGATGGGGACGTCGGAGCGCGCGCGGACCTCGCGGCAGACCTCGAGCCCGTCCCGGCCCGGCAGCATGAGGTCGAGCAGCACGGCGTCGTATCGCCCCGACAGCGCCTCGTCCTGCCCGCGGCGCCCGTCGCCCACGTGGACCACCGCGATGCCGTGCCCCTCGAGGTACTCCTTCGTGAGCGTCGCCAGGCGGAGGTCGTCCTCGACGAGGAGGACGAGGAGCGAGGGGGTGGACACGGCCGTCATCTTATCGTCCCGTTCTTCGCGCGCGACCCCGACCCCGACCCCGACCCCGACCCCGACCCCGACCCCGACCCCGACCCCGACCCCGACCCCGACCTCGACCTCGACCCCGACCTCGACCTCGACCCCGACCTCGACCTCGACCTCGACCTCGACCCCGACCTCGACCCCGACCCCGACCCCGACCTCGACCCCGACCCCGACCCCACCCCGACCTCGACCCCGACCGTCCACCACGCCCGAGGGCGAGGGATCGGGGTGTCGCGCCGTAAGGAGCGCAGCGCGCCCCGCTGCACGCCACACCCACGGCCCGCCCCGCAACGGGCGTGCCGCCGCTCCCGCTCTTCCCGATCACCGCTTGCGTTCCATGAGGCGCGGCGGCGCGCACGGCGTTGCCGCGGCCCCCGAGCACGCAGTCCCGCCCCCAGATCCGCACCGCCACAGAAGCGCGAAGCGACGCAGGCGCGACACCCCGTCCCGAGCTCCCGCGCGACCACGCCCCCAAGGATCGAGCGCCGGGTCGCGAGCGGGCCCGCCCCCGGCCACGCCCCACGGCGGGGGCGTGACCGGCTTGCGGGGATCTACCGGTGCCAGCGCTCCACCTTGCGCGTGAGCTTCTCGCGCTGCTCCGGCGTGAGCACGCCGTGCACCTCGACGCCGGCGTCCACGGCCTGGTGCGCGAACGCTCGCATCTCCTCCACGCGCGCGTCGACGAGCGCGTGGAGCTTCGCCGCGTCCGGCGTCTCGGCCTTCCACTCCGCGACCGCCGCGTCGTGCACCTCCTTGTGCCCGGCGCGCGCCTGCTCGCCCGCGGCGAGGAGGCGGTCCTTCACCGCGTCGATGCGGGTGCGCTGCTCGGGCGTGGCGTTCACGTCGTCGAGCAGGTCGTCCACCCGGTCGGTCACGAACGCCGCCATCCGGGCGGGGTCGCGGCCCCCGTGGCAGCCGTGGCCGAAGCCGCCCGCGAACCCCGCGAGCCCCACGACGGCGGCGACGGCGAGGAGCGCCGAGGCGGCGCCTGCGAAGAACTTCTTCATGGTCTCATCCTCCTGATCGGCGTCCGGTCATCGGGCGGCGACGGTGGGAGGATGGAGGGCGCCGGTTGCCCACCCTTGTCGGGAACTTGAAGAAACGTTAAGTCCGTCGCCCCAGTGAGCCTCCTCGCCGCGAGAGAGCTTTCCCTCGCCTACGGTCCCAGGGTCGTCCTCGACCACGCCACCTTCGCCATCGGGCCGAAGGACCGGATCGGCCTCGTCGGCGCGAACGGCACCGGCAAGTCGTCGCTGATGCGGATCCTGGCGGGCGAGGTCCACCCGGACTCGGGCGACCTCGTCTTCCGCCGCGGCGCCCGCGCCGGCTACCTGCCCCAGGACGTGGCGAGCCTGCCCGACCTGCCCCTCGTCGACGCGGTGCTCTCGACCGTGCCCGGCCGCGCCGCGCTCGAGGGACGGCTCGCGCAGACGGAGGCGGCGCTCGCCGCGGCGGCGGAGGCGGCGGAGCAGCTCGAGCTGTCGCAGGCGCTCGCGGAGCTGCACGAGGAGCTCGACCACTTCGAGGAGCGGTTCGGGCGCCACCGCGCCGAGCGCATCCTCGGCGGCCTCGGGTTCGCCGGGGGCGACCTCGCCCGTCCCGCCCGCACCCTCTCGGGCGGGTGGAAGATGCGCGCCGCGCTCGCCGGGCTCCTCCTGCAGGACCCCGACCTCCTGCTCCTCGACGAGCCCACGAACCACCTCGACGTGCCCACGCTCGAGTGGTTCGACGCCTTCCTGCGCGCCTCCGGGAAGGCCCTGCTGCTCGTGTCGCACGACCGGGAGTTCCTGAACCGGCAGATCGGCCGGGTCCTGTCGCTCGAGCCGGAGGGGCTCCGGTCGTACGCCGGCGACTACGACGACTACCGGCGCCAGCGCGCCGAGGAGGAGGTGCACCTCGAGGCGCAGGCCAAGCGTCAGGCCGCGAAGCGCGCCCAGCTCGAGGGGTTCATCGAGCGCTTCGGCGCGAAGGCCACCAAGGCCGCGCAGGCGAAGTCGAAGGAGAAGCAGCTCGAGCGCATGGAGGAGGTGCGGCTCCTCGAGCGCCGCGCCACGCTGCGGTTCGCCTTCGCCGAGGCGCCGCGCTCCGGCAAGGAGGTGCTCCGCCTCGACGGCGTCTCGAAGGCGTTCGGCCCGCGCGTCGTCTACCGCGGCCTCGACGCGCAGGTGCTCCGTGGAGAGCGGATCGGGGTCATCGGCCCGAACGGCGCCGGCAAGTCCACGCTCCTCAAGATCGTCGCCGGCGAGCTCGCGCCGGACGCGGGCGCCGTGAAGCTCGGCCACTCCGTCGTCGCGGGCTACTACGCCCAGCACCACTTCGAGCGGCCCGAGCACGGCGAGGACGGCGCCGTGAGGACCTTCGGCACGCTCGACCCCGAGCGCACCGTCCTCGACACGCTCTGGGACCTCGTCCCCGACCGGGGCGAGGCGTACGTCCGCGGCGTCGCGGGCGCGTTCCTCTTCTCCGGCGACGACGTCGAGAAGAGGGTGGGCGTCCTCTCCGGCGGCGAGCGCGCGCGCGTCGCGCTCGCGAAGCTCCTGCTCGTGCCCGCGAACCTGCTGCTCCTCGACGAGCCGACGAACCACCTCGACCTCGAGTCGTCGGAGGCGCTCATCGAGGCCCTCCGCGGCTACGACGGGACGCTCGTCTTCGTCTCGCACAACCGCAGCTTCGTGAACCAGCTCGCCACGGTGATCTGGGAGGTGAAGGACGGCGGGGTGCTGCCCTTCCCCGGGAACCTCGACGACTGGTGGTACCACCAGCGGCAGCTCGCGGAGGCGGAGGGCGCCGGCGTCGCCGCGGCGGCGCGCGGCGACGGCGTGGACCGCGGCGGCTCGGAGAAGGAGCGGCGCCGCGCCGAGGCGGAGGCCCGCAACGCCCGCTACCGCGTGGAGAAGCCGCTGCGCGACGAGATCGCCCGGCTCGAGGCGCGCATCGAGGTGCTCGAGCGCGAGGAGCGCGAGGCCACCGCCGCGCTCGCCGACCCGGCGCTCTACGCGGACTTCGCGAAGGCGAAGCCCGTCGTGGAGAAGCAGCGCGCCGCGAAGGAGGAGCTCGCGCGGCTCTACGGCGAGTGGGAGGCGGCGCAGGAGAAGCTCGCCGCGCCGCCTCCGGCCTGATCCGCCCTACTTCGCCGCGGCGAGCGCCTTGTCGTAGTCGGGCTCCTGCCCGATCTCCGGCACGAGCTGCGTGTACTTCACCGTGTCGTCCTCGCCGATGACCACCACCGCGCGCGCGCAGATGCCCGCGAGCAGCCCGTCCTGGATGAGGACGCCGTAGTCCTTCGCGAAGCTCTTGTCGCGCATGAGCGAGAGCGGGACCACGTTCGAGAGCCCCTCCACCGTGCAGAACCGCTTCGCCGCGAAGGGGAGGTCGGCGGAGACCACGAGCACGACGGTGTTCGCGAGCTTGCCCGCGGACTCGTTGAACTTGCGCGTCGAGGTCGCGCAGGTGGGCGTGTCGAGGCTCGGGACGATGTTCAGGATCTTCTTCTTGCCCTTGAAGTCGGCGAGCGAGACGTCGTTCAGGTCGCCGGGCGTGAGCTTGAAGTCGGGCGCCTTCGCGCCGACCTTCGGCAGCTCGCCGTTCGTGTGGATGGGGTTCCCCTTGTGCGTCACCTGCGCCATGGTCGCGCCTCCCTGGAGATCGTGGTGTCGGCCCCATCTAACCCGCCGAGGGGCGGTCCGCCCGGACGCGACGCCGCGGCCCCCGCGAGGGACTACGTCGCCGGCACGGCGGAGAGGAGCGGCGAGGGGTTGCCGGGTGCCGCGATCCAGAGCTGGTGCGCGGCGCGCGTGACGGCCACGTGGAGCCGCCGCCGCGCCTCGTCGCTCTCCGGGTAGGCGCGGGCCGAGGCGTCGGGGACGATCACGTAGTCGAACTCGAGCCCCTTCACGCTCGCGACGTCGGTGACGTCCACGCCGGGCCGGAACGTGAAGCGGCCGTCGAGGGCGAGGCGCGCCTCGGGCAGATCCGCGAGCAGGCGGTGGAAGGCGCGGGCGACCTCGGCGGCGTGGGCGATCACCGCCACGGACGCCTGCGGCTCGCGCTCGACGAGGTCGCGCACCGCCCCCGCGAGGAAGAGGTGGGCGTGGGCCTCGGTGGGGAAGTCGAAGCGCGACACCGGCGCCCCGGCGCGGCCGGCGCGGGGCGGGCGGTCCGGCGCGACCGGACCGAGCAGCGCATGCGCCACCTCCGCGATGGGGCGGGGGCAGCGGTAGGTCGTCTCGAGGCGCACCGTCTCGGCGCGGTCCACGCCGAGCGCCGCCACCGCGTCCGGCCAGCCCGCGTACGAGGAGAAGGTCTGCTGGCTCTCGTCGCCCGCCACGGTGACGCTCCGGCCGGCGAGGGCGCGGCCGAGGACGGAGAGCTCGAACAGGGACACGTCCTCCGCCTCGTCGACGACGAGGTGCGCGGTGCGCCGCCCGGCGGCGCCGCCCGGGCGCGTGGCGAGGAAGAGGAGGATGGGGAGGTCCTCGGGGTCGAGGGTCCCCGCGACGGCCTCGGGGGTGTCCTCCGAGACGGGCTTGCCGTCGAGCGTCTCGCGGCGGTCCGGGTCGATCCCGCGCAGCGCCTCGTCGGGCGGCGGCGCGAGCTGCAGGCGCGTGTGGCGCAGCGTCTCCTCGATGGCGGTGGTAGGCAGCCCGCCCGCCGCACCGGCGACGACGGCCTCGAGGAAGGCGCGGTCGACGAGGAGGTCGCCGAGCTCGCGGCGGAGGCGGAGCAGCGCCGGCCGCGCGTCGGCGAGCCGGGGCCGCCGGCGCAGCGCCGCGAAGAGCGCGGGGTGGCGCTTCAGGCGCGAGACGAGCGGCGGCGGCTCCTCGCAGAGCCGCGGCGGGGGCACCCCGAACACGCTCTGGAAGGTGCCCCGCGACCAGGCGTCGAGGGTGCGGACCTGCGCCTTCGCGAGGCCGAGCGGCTCGAGGAGCCGGGCGGCGAGCCGGGCGAGCCCGATCTCCGGGACGACCACCTGCAGCCGGGAGGGCGGGAAGCGGCGGGGGTCCTCGAAGGCGATCCGCGCGAGCCGGTGGAGCGCGACGGTGGTCTTGCCGCTGCCGGCGCTGCCGAGGACGACGAGGGCCGTGTCCGGGGGAGCGGAGACCGCGGCGTACTGCTCGGCGTCGAGCAGCGCCGTCACCTCGGGGGCCGCGGCGCGGTCCCGCGCGCCGGCGCCGGTCCCGAGCGCGCCCGGGCGGGCCGCCCGCCCCGCCCCGCCGCCCAGCGACGCCCGCTCGCCGCGCGTCGCGCGCCAGCGGCCGTCCGGGCCGCGGGCGAGGGCGGCGTCGGCCGTGGAGATTCGGGCGAGCCCGGCGCGGTCCACCACCACCACCCGCCGCGCCACCACCACCCCCTCGGCGAGCCGCCCGGGGAAGCGCTCCTCGAACTCCTCGCCCTCGCGGTAGCGGTAGAACAGCGCCGCGACCGGCGCGTACCGCCAGTCCACCACCCGGACGCCGGCGGCGCGGTCCACGAAGGTGTGCCGGCCGAGGCAGTAGTCTCGCGCCTCGCTGCCCTCGCGGATCCGCAGGTGCGCGAAGTACGGCGCGGCGGGATCGGGGAGCGCGTCCGGCCGGGCGCGCTCCATCACCGCCCGCACCACCCCCATCTCCTGGAAGAGCGTGGGCAGGTCCTTCGTCGTGGACTCGAGCGCCTCCTCGCGCAGGTCGCGCAGGCGCCCCACGAGGTTCTCGTCGGCCCGCAGCGCCGCCCGGCGCGCGGCGAGCGCGCCGCGGACGGCGGCGAGGAGGGCCTCCTCCTCGTCGACCACCGCGCGCTCCGCCTCCGTCAGCTCCTCGCCGGCGAGGTCGGCGAGCGCCCCTGTGCGATCCCGCGTCAAGCGGGATTCAATAAGCCGACCCCCCGACGCCCGCACGCCCGCCGGGCGCCGCGGCGACCCCGCCGCCCCGCGGGACGCCGCCCGCCCTGCCCTCCCCGCGGGCCTCCTCGCGGACCCCCGGCGCGGACGCCGACCTCGCGCTCGGCTTCCTGTTCGCCTAGGGGCCCATCGGCGGCGCGCGCGACGTCCTCCCCGAGGAGGGCGTCCCCGCGCGCATGCCTTCGTTGCCGCGCGTGGACGCGACCGGTAAGGAAACCGCCGAGCATGGCCTCGCCCCTCCCCGAGCGCGCGACGCCCTCCGCGCCTCCCCCGCTGGCCGGCCTCGCCGACGCCCAGGGACGCGCCATCTCGTACCTGCGCGTGTCGCTCACCGACCGGTGCAACTTCCGGTGCACCTACTGCTCGCCCGCGGAGGATGAGCCTGCCGAAGGCCTCCTCGCGCGCGAGGAGCTGGCGCGGCTCTTCCGGCTCTTCGCGCGGCTCGGCGTGCGGCGCATCCGGCTCACCGGCGGCGAGCCCACGCTGCGCAGGGACCTGGTCGAGATCGTGGCCGACGCCGCGGCGACGCCGGGCGTCGAGGACGTCGCGCTCACCACCAACGGCCACCGGCTCCAGGCGCTCGCGGCGCCGCTCGCCGGGGCCGGGCTCGGCTCGCTCAACGTCTCGCTCGACACCCTCGACCCCGCGCGGCTCCTGGGCGTCTCCGGGGCCGGGGCGAGGCTCGACCGCATCCTCGCCGGCATCGAGGCGTCGGCGGGCCGCTTCCGCTCGCTCAAGCTCAACACGGTGGTGATGCGCGGCGTGAACGAGGGCGAGCTCGCGGACCTCGTCCGCTACGCCTGGGATCGCGGTGCCCTGCCGCGCTTCATCGAGCAGATGCCGTTCTCGGGCGGCGAGGTGGTGCCCATGGCGGAGGTGCGGGCGCGGCTCGAGGCCACGGGCTTCGCCCTGCGCCCGGACCCGTTCCGCGGCTGGGGGCCGGCGCGGCACCTGCGGGCGAAGGACGTCCACGGGCGCGAGGGGCTCGTCGGCCTCATCGGGGCGATGACCGAGAACTTCTGCGACGCGTGCAACCGCGCGCGGATCGCGGCGGACGGCGGGTTCCAGCCGTGCCTCGGCGGGGAGGGGCGCGTCCCCCTGCGCGAGCTCATGCGCGCGGGCGCTGAGGACGCCGTCCTCGAGGCCGCGGTGCGCGGCGGGCTCGCGCGCAAGGCGCCGCGCCACCACATGGACGCGGCGGGCGCGGGGCTGGTACTTCTGCCGATGCGCGGCATCGGCGGCTGAGGCGCGGACCGCCGCGGGGAGGGCGGTCATGACGAACCGGTGGGCGATCGCGGTGGCGGGGACCGTGGCGATGATCTGCCTCGGCACCGTGTACTCCTGGAGCCTGTTCACCCAGCCGCTCATCGCGGCGTTCGGCTGGTCCAACACCACGACGACCTGGGCCTTCGCGCTCGCCATCTTCTTCCTCGGCGTGGGGGCGATCGCCGGCGGGCGCTGGCAGGATCGCCGCGGCCCGCGGCCGGTGGCCGTGACCGGCGTCCTGCTCTGGGGCGCCGCGAACGTCCTCGCGGGGCTCGGCACGGCGCGCTTCGGGGCGCCCTGGATCTACGCGACCTACGGCGTGCTCGGCGGCCTCGGCCTGGGGCTCGGCTACGTGACGCCCGTCGCCGCGGTGACGAAGTGGTTCCCGGACAAGCGGGGCCTCGGCAGCGGCATGGTGGTGATGGGGTTCGGGCTCGGCGCCTTCCTCTACAACAACATCCTCAAGTCCATCGGCCCCTTCGCGGCGGCCGCCGCCGAGGCGGGGAAGGTCGTCGCGGCGCGCGCGCAGGGGGGCACGGCGATGCTCTCCGACGCCGCGAGGGGCACGATCATGTCGACGTTCATCTGGTCGGGCGTGGTCTTCGCGGTGCTCGGCGGGATCTGCGCGTCGTTCCTGCGCGACCCCGCCGCCGCGGCGCCCGCCGGCCCGGCGACGACCGCCGCCGCCGAGGCGTCCTCCATCGACGCGCCGCCGTCGCGCGCCCTGCGCACCCCGCAGTTCTGGGCGCTCTGGGCGATGCTCTTCCTCAACGTCACGGCCGGCATCCTCTTCATCTCGAACGCGGTGCCGATCATGCGCGAGCTGACCGGGGCGCCGCCCGCCACCGCCCTCGCGGTCTACGGCTTCATCGCCCTCTTCAACGGCCTCGGCCGCTTCTTCTGGGGCGCCGTCTCGGACCGCATCGGCCGGAACCTGGCCTACCTCCTCATCTACGGCTCGCAGGTCCTCATCTTCTTCCTCGTGGGCGGGGTCCACGCGCTCTGGCTCGTCGCGGCGCTGTTCGCCGTCGTCCTGCTCGACTACGGCGGCGGCTTCGGGACGATGCCCTCCTTCACGGCCGACTACTTCGGCACGAAGTACATGGGCGTGAACTACGGGTGGATCCTGAGCGCGTGGGGCGTCGGCGGGATCGTGGGCCCCATCTTCGTCGCCGCCGTGAAGGACCGCACCGGCAGCTTCTCCGGGGCGCTGCCCGTCATCGCGGTGATCCTCCTCGGGGCGATGATCCTGCCGCTCGTCACGCGCAAGCCTGGCGAGAAGCGGGAGGGCCCGTTCTACCGCGGGCTTTTTCGGCGGGCCCGGGTAGGGACGTAGCGCCCGGGCCGTTCCCGCCGGCCGCGGGGCGCACACCGCCGCACCCGCGCGCACTCCAGCTTCACGGTAGGTAAAACAATGTCCCCCGTTCCCGGGACACGGTCCGCTAGAATGCGGCCGTTCGTTTTCCCCGGAGGACGCCATGGCCCATCTCTCTCGCGCGGCGATCGCGGCCGCGATCGTCGCGACGCTCGCCGCGGGCTGCGGCGGCGGGGGAGGCGGGACGGACGACGGGACCGCGGCCTGCCAGGGCGCCTCGTACGTCGGCGGCGATGCGACCGCCGACGCGGACGGGGACGGCCTCACGAACGGGGCGGAGTGCGCGCTCGGCACGAGCCCGTCGGTCGCGGACACGGACGGTGACGGCCTCGCCGACGGCGCGGAGGTCGCCGCGGGCACGAGCCCCGTCGACGCCGACACGGACGACGACGGCCTCCTCGACGGCGCCGAGGTGGCGGCGGGCTCGAGCCCGCTCCTCGCGGACACCGACGGCGACGGCCTCCTCGACGCCGCGGAGGTCGCCGCGGGCACGAACCCGAGCGTCGCGGACACCGACGGCGACGGGCTCCTCGACGGGGCCGAGGCCGGCCACCTCGCGGATCCGCTCGCCGCGGACACCGACGGCGACGGCCTGCTCGACGGCGACGAGGTCGCGCTCGGCCTCGACCCGGCGGTCGCCGACCCGCCGACGCCCGCGGTGTGCAACGTGCTCATGGCCTGCGCGCGGGACGCCCTCGTCCCGGTCAAGTGGCAGGACCGCTTCAACGGCGACTACCGCCTCGCGCTCCCCACGGACGCGGTCGTCGGCGAGCTGACGTTCCTCGACGCCGCCCCGCCCGGCCGCCTGGCGGCCACCGGCTTCGACCTCGCCGCCCAGAAGGTCGCCGGGTTCGTCCTCTCGATGGACGAGCTCGTGACGGACGGGGACCCCACCGCGCAGCTCAACGCGCTCGCGGCCCGGATCTCGGCGGCGGCGGGCCAGGCGGGCGTGCCGTGGACCCAGGCCGAGCTCGTCGCCGGCCGCGCCGTGCAGAGCTGGGACGGCTTCCCGGCCGTGGTCGGCGCGCGCGTGAACCTCCCGAGCGCGAGCGACGCCGGGACCGTGCGGCAGGCCGTCCTCGGGAAGATGGCCGGCCTCGTCGACGGGACCTTCGCCGGCCTGCCCGCGGGCGCCTTCGGCGCGGGCCCCTTCGTCCTCTCCCTGGAGGTGCTCTCGCGCCGCAGCGCGCAGGGCGACGCCCACCGCGTGGTCGTCGTCGCGGCGGTGGCGCCGAAGGGCTGGTTCGACGACAAGACGCAGGCCACCCGCATCGTCGCCTCGGACCTCACCGGCGGCACGGCGCTCGGCCAGTCCGGGGACGGCGAGGGCACGCGGTGCGACGCGATGCCGGTCGAGGGCGATCCGAGGGCGGACTTCGTGTGGATGAGCGACATCTCGGGCTCGACCGACGACGAGCGCGATCCCATCCGGCTGAACGCGGCCGCCGTCTTCGGGCGGCTCGACACGCTCGGCATCGACTTCCGCATGGGCGTCGTGCAGCACACCTCGAACCGCGTCACCAGGCCGACGGAGGGGCAGCACGGTCAGCTCCTCGGCTCCGGCTTCACCCGCGACCAGGCGACGTTCGCGGGCTGGTGGAGCCTGGCCGGCGGCGACGGCTCGGAGTACGGCCTCACGGCGGTCGACGACGTGGTCGGGCCGGGCGGGACCGGAGTCCCCCGCAGCGCGACCGAGCAGGCGACGAAGGTCCGCGACGGCGTGAAGCTCGTCGTCGTCTACGTCTCGGACGAGCACCCGCAGGAGATCGAGGCGGCCTGCTCTTCGGTCGCGAAGGACGCGTGCAACAACCCCTCGGACGCGGACTACCCGTGCCGGGACCTGACCGGCAACGCCTGCGTCGCCGGCGTGATCCAGCCGTTCCAGGACCACCTCGCCGCCGAGGAGGCGATCGCCTTCGGCATCATCGCGCCGCCCCCCGGCGGCTGCCCGACGAGCTACGAGGTGGGCTTCGGCTACGCCGAGCTCATCGGCGCGCTCGGCGGCTCGTACGGCTCGGTCTGCGCCTCGGACCCGGGCCAGACCCTCGACGACATCGTGAGCGCCGTCGCCGGCGCCGCCTCGAGCTTCCAGCTCGCCGGCAGACCCATCGCCATGACGCTCAAGGTCGTCGTGACGGCCGCGAGCGCGCCGGTGTGCGATCCGGCGAACCCGGGGCCCGGCCGCCGCGAGGTCCAGCGCAGCCAGGTGGACGGGTTCGACTACGACCCGGTGAACAACACGATCTTCTTCGTCGGGGCGAGCCGGCCCGCCGCGGGCGACACCCTCACGGTGAGCTACCGGGAGTGGGAGGACCAGACCGCGGACCCGAACCCCGATCCGCCGGCCTGCACCGGCTGCGGCACGTGCGACGTCGGCTACGTCTGCGAGCTGAGCCTCTGCGCCTGCATCCCGCGCCCGGGGTGACCGCGGCCGCCGGCGCTCGGCGAGATCGGTCGCGCGGCCACGCGTCTCCCGGACGTCAGCGCCCGGCCCGGGGGAGCTCCATCACGAAGCGGGTCCGGCCCGGGGCGTCCTCGAGCCTGAGCGCGCCGCCCTGCGCGGCGGTGAGGGCGTGAGCGATCGCGAGGCCGAGGCCGTGGCCCTCGGGCCCGCCCTGCTCGCGGTTGAAGCGCTCGAAGAGCCGGGCGCGCACCGCCGGCGGCAGGCCGGGGCCGTCGTCCGTCACCGAGACGGCCACCACGTCATCCGCGGGCGCGACGCGCACCTCGACGCCCGGCCCGCCGTGCCGCCGGGCGTTGTCGATGAGGTTGTCGAGGACGCGGCGGGTGAGCAGCGCGTCGCCGCGCGCGAGGGCGGACGCCTCGGGGAGCACCAGCGTCGCCCCGCGATCGGGCCGCGCGCCGCGGGCCGCCTCCGCCGCGACGGCGCCGACGTCGAAGGTGCCGGCCCGCACGTGCAGCTCGCCGGAGTCGGAGCGCGAGAGCGTGAGCAGGGCCTCCACCACCTCGCCGAGCCGGATGACCTCCGCCTCCACCTCGGCGAGGGTCGCGCGGTACTCCTCGGGGGACCGCTCGCGGCGGAGCGCCACCTGCACCTCGCCGAGGACGGCGGCGAGCGGCGTCCGGAGCTCGTGCGCGGCGTTCGCGCTGAAGGTGCGCGCGCGCTCGATGGTCCGCCGCTGGACGCGCAGCACGTCGTTCACCGCCGAGGCGAGCTGGTCCCACTCGTCCACCCCGCGCATGGGCAGGAGCACCTCGGACCCGGCGTGGGCGGCGCGGCGGGTGTGCTCCGCCGCCTGCCGGATCGGGGCGAGCGCCTTGCCGGCGAGCCAGAGCCCGACCCCGCCGGCCCCCGCCGCCACCACGGCGGCGATGATCGCCATCGCCCCGGCGAGCTCGACCACGATGACCCGGTTCTCCGCCGCCTCGTCCGCGGGCGCCGTCGCGCCCGACCGGGCCTCGTTCCGCTCGTGCAGGAGGAACACGAGCACCGCGGAGCCGGCGTGGAACACCGCCGCCGTCATCACCGCGAGGGCGATCCAGGCGGCGAGCCGGGCCCGCAGCGTGCGCAGGCGGATCAGGGCGCCTCCCTGAGGACGTAGCCCGAGCCGCGCACGGTGTGGATGAGCGGCCGGCCGAAGGGCTCGTCGATCTTCGCGCGCAGGTACCGGACGTACACCTCGACCACGTTCGAGAACGTGTCGAAGTCGTGCTCCCACACGGCCGCGGCGATGCGCGTGCGCGAGACCACCTCGCCCGCGTGCTGGAGCAGGAACTGCAGCAGGGCGAACTCGCGGGCGGTGAGCCGCACCACCGCGCCGGCGCGCGTGACCCGGTGGCTGGCGGGATCGAGGACGAGGTCGCCGCAGGAGAGCACCGGGCTCGCCCGCCCGGCCACGCGCCGAAGCACCGCCCGCAGCCGCGCGAGCAGCTCCTCGAACTGGAAGGGCTTCACGAGGTAGTCGTCCGCGCCCGCGTCGAGGGCGGCCACCCGGTCCTCGACCGCGTCGCGCGCCGTGAGCATGATGACCGGCGTCACGTCGCCGCGCGCCCGCCAGCGGCGCAGGGCGTCGATGCCCGCCTCGCCGGGGAGCATCCAGTCGAGGAGCGCGGCGTCGATGCCGCCCTCGGCGAGGAAGCGCTCCGCCGCCACCGCGTCGGCGCACGCGCGGACGCCGTGGCCCTCCTCCGAGAGTCCGCGCTCGAGGAAGGACCGGACGCGGCGGTCGTCTTCGACGATCAGGACGGCCATCTTCGAGCCTCGGACGGGGCGCTCGGGGCGCTGCGACCGGCCCCGAGGGTCACTCATGTTACCCGCGGTGGTCTCCCGGCGCCGGGCCCCGGCGTGCCGCACCCCGTCGGGGACCGCTCGATGAGCCGTTTCTAATCCGGCTCTCAGGCGCCGCTCACGTCGCAGGCACTAGGTGGTCGGCGCGAGGTGAGCTGCCCATGGCGTACCAGATCATCGATCCCCCTCCCGCGTCGATCGAGGTGAGCCTCGTCATCCCCGTGAAGGACGAGGCGGAGAACGTGCTGCTCCTCGCGGACGAGATCCGCGCGGCGATGGAGCCGTCGCCGTACGCCTGGGAGTGCATCTGGGTGGACGACGGCTCCTCCGACGGGACCGGCGACCTCCTGCGGCGTGCGGCCGCGGCCGATCCCCGGCAGCGGGTGCTCACGCTCGAGCGGAACTTCGGGCAGTCCGCCGCGCTGGCCTGCGGGCTCTCCGCCGCGCGAGGGAAGCTCCTCGTGACGCTCGACGGCGACGGCCAGAGCGACCCCGCCGACATCCCCGGGATGCTGGCGCTGCTCGTCGCGAAGGACGTGGACCTCGTGAACGGCTGGCGCGCCAAGCGCGAGGACAGCGGGGTGCGCAAGGTCGCCTCGCGCATCGCGAACGCGTTCCGGAACTGGGTCACCGAGGAGGAGGTGCGGGACGTGGGCTGCTCGCTCCGCGTGATGCGCCGCGAGTGCGTCCGGCACCTGTTCGTGTTCCGCGGCATGCACCGCTTCCTGCCCACGCTCATGCGGCTCAACGGCCTCGGGCGCACCCTCGAGGTCCCCGTGCACCACCGGCCGCGGCTGCGCGGGAAGACCAAGTACGGCATCAACAACCGGCTGTGGGTGGGGCTCGCCGACCTGTTCGGCGTGTGGTGGCTGCTGCGCCGCACCGTCGCGCCCCGCGTGCGCGCCGACACCGCGCTCGACGCGCGCCGCGAGGTGGGGACGTGAGCACCGCCTGGCTCGTCCTCGGCTTCGCCGGGCAGGTGGCCTTCTCCGGGCGCTTCGTCGTCCAGTGGCTCGCGAGCGAGCGGCAGGGGCGGAGCGTCGTGCCGGTGTCCTTCTGGCTCCTGAGCATCGTCGGCTCGCTCCTCCTCCTCGTCTACGCGGTGCACCGGCGCGACCCGGTGTTCGTGCTCGGCCAGTCCCTCGGCGTCTTCATCTACCTGCGCAACCTTCACCTCATCCGCCGGGAGGCGCGGAGCGCCGTTGTCGCTCGTTGAGCTCTCCGGGCGCCGGCCCCGCCTCGTGCTGCTCGTCCTCGCGGCGGCGGTGGCCTTCTCGTTCCAGGGATCGCGCGGCCTCTACGAGACCACCGAGGGCCGCTACGCGGAGAGCGCGCTCGAGATGGTGCAGCGGGGCGACTACCTCGAGCCGACGCTGGCGGGGCGGCCCCACTGGACGAAGCCGCCCATGGCGTACTGGGCGATCGCCGCAGGGATCCACGTCGCCGGGGTGAACGGCTGGGGGGCGCGCCTCGCCAACGCCGTCGCCTTCTGCGCGACCGTGCTCCTCGTCGCGGGCATCGGCGCGGCGCTCTGGGACCGCGAGACCGGCTTCGTCGCCGGCCTCGTGTACCTCTCGTCGCTCTTCCCGGCCGCGGGCGCCGCGGCGCTCTCGGCGGACACGCTCGTCGCGCTCTTCGAGATCCTGGCCGTGTACCTGTGGGTGCGCGCCTGGCGCGAGGAGGACTCGGTCCGCTCGCGGCGCTTCGTGCGCGCCATGTGGATCGCGTGGGGGCTCGCCTTCATGACGAAGGGCCCGGCGGCGCTCCTGCCGCTCCTCGCCCTCGTCGCCGTCGGCCGCCTCTCGCGCCGGCGGGTCGCGCTCGCGGATCCGCTCGGGCTCGCCGCGTTCGCCGCCGTCGCGTTCTCCTGGTTCGCCTGGGTGACGGCGCGCCACCCCGGGCTGCTCTCCTACTACGTCGGCGACGAGGTCGTGGGCCGGGCCGTCTCGAACGAGTTCAAGCGGAACCCGCAGTGGTGGAAGCCCTTCGTCCTGTACCTCCCGGTCCTCGTCCTCGGTCAGGGCGTGTGGCTCGCGTTCGGCGCGCGGATCCCGCGGGCGGCGGGGCTCGCCTCGCCGCGCGGCCTGTGGGCGCGCGTGCGGCGCGGCGACGACGGCAGCCTGCTCCTCCTGTGGCTCGCGCTGCCGCTCGCGGTGTTCTGGCTCTCGTCGAGCCGCCTGCCTCTCTACGTGCTCCCGCTCTACGCGCCCATCGCGCTCGCGATCGCGCGGACGCTCGCGCTCGCGCGCGCCCGGGACGGCTCGGCGGTGCGCCGCGCGCTGTCGATCGCCGTCCCCTCGGCGCTCGTCATCGTGGCGCTGAAGGGCGCCGCCGCCTTCGCCCTGCCTCCCTCGCCGTCGGACATGGGCCGGCTCTACGCGATCGCCCGCCGCGAGGCCGGCTCCGGCGCCGAGGTCCGCGCCTACGGACCGGACCCGCTCTACGGCCTCCAGTTCTACCTCGGGGGCGCCATGCGCCGGGTCTCCCGGGCGGGCGGGGAGCCCTGGGCGGACGAGGGGCTCGAGGCCGCCGTGGCGGCGCTGCGGCGGCCCTCGGCCGGGCCACAGGTCCTCGTCTCGCGCGCGGGCGCCGCCGGCGAGCTGGAGCGCGCGCTCGACGCCGCGGGCCTGCCCCACCGCCGCGCCGTCGCGCCGTCGCGCGCGCTGTTCATCGTCTCGCCGCCCGCCTCGGCGCGGGCGGATCCGGAGAGCCCCCGATGACTCCGTCGCGCACCGCCCCCACCCTCGACGCCGGCCCCGTGCTCGTCACCGGGGCGGCCGGGTTCATCGGCCACCACGTCGCGCGACGGCTCCTCGACGCCGGCGTCGCCGTCTGCGCCGTGGACTCCCTGGACGGCTACTACGACCTGCGGCTCAAGGAGGCGCGCGTCGCGCTCCTGCGCGGCCGCGCCGGGTTCCGCTTCGAGCGCTGCGACCTCTCGGACGCCGCGGCGTGCGAGCGGGTCTTCGCGAGCGAGCGCTTCCGCACCGTCATCCACCTCGCCGCGCAGCCGGGGGTCCGCTACTCGCTCGTGAACCCGCGCGCCTACCTCGCCGCGAACCTCTCCGGCTTCCTGAACGTGCTCGAGGGCTGCCGCGGCCACGCGATCGAGCACCTCGTCTACGCCTCCTCGAGCTCGGTGTACGGCGGGAACACCAAGGTGCCGTTCTCGGTCGCGGACGCGGTGGACCACCCGGTGAGCCTCTACGCCGCCACCAAGAAGGCCGACGAGCTGATGGCGCACGCCTACGCGCACCTCTTCCGGATTCCCACCACCGGGCTGCGCTTCTTCACGGTGTACGGCCCGTGGGGGCGGCCGGACATGGCGCCGCTGCTCTTCACGGAGGCGATCCTGGAGGGGCGCCCGATCCAGGTGTTCAACGAGGGGCGCATGCGGCGGGACTTCACCTACGTGGACGACGTGGTCGAGGCGGTGCTGCGCGTCGCGCGGAGGCCCGCCGCGCCGGACCCGGGCTACGACCCCGCCTCGCCCGCGCCGGACCGCAGCGACGCCCCCTACCGCCTCTACAACGTGGGGAACGCCGACCCGGTCGAGCTGCTCGAGTTCATCGACACGCTCGAGCGCGTGATCGGCAGGCCCGCCCGGAAGGTGCCCGCGCCGATGCAGCCCGGCGACGTGCTCGCGACGTCCGCGGACGTGTCGAGCCTCGAGCGCGACTTCGGGGCGCTGCCGCACACGCCGCTCGAGGTCGGGCTCCGCGAGATGGTGGCCTGGTACCGCGCCTTCCAGGGCCTGCGGGAGCGCGGGGCCGAAGCGGGCGCGGAGGCCTACGGCGGCGGCGCGGTGGCGCCGTAGGGGCCGCGGCGCCGGAAGGGGAGGTAGAGGAGCGCGAGCAGCGCGAGCGCCACCCCCTCGGCGGCGAGCACGTACCAGGGCCAGGGGCCGAAGCAGGTCGAGGAGCGTCCCCGACCCGGGCTTCTCCCGCAGGTACATGTAGTTCGTGCCGTACGCCGCGTTCACCGCGGCGACGAGCGCGGCGTAGGCGTTCACGGTGAGGAACGCGCGCCACCAGGAGCCCGGCCGCGGCCGGAGCGCGCCCGTCCAGACGAGGAACAGGACGGCCGCGACGACGCCGCCGTGGCCGAGGAAGAACTTCGCGCCCGGGTACGACGCGAGCGGCGCGCCGACGTCCGGCGTGAGCACCGCCATGGCCGTCCCCGCGAGGCCGAGGTAGTAGGCGAGGTCGAGCGCCCAGGGCCGCGGCGAGACGAGGACGTACACGGTGAGCCACACGACGACGTCGCACAGGTCGAGCGGCAGGCCGTTCGGCGGGTCCACCCAGCCCTGCGCGAGCGCGTGGCCGTACCAGGCGAGCTCGTTCGCCGCGAGGACGGCGGCGAGGGCGAACCGGACGCCGCGCGCCGCCGCCGGCCGGCGCCGGACGACGGCCGCGAGCGCCGCGGCGACGAGGGGGATCGCGGCGATGATCGCGAGGTGGGCGGGGGCGAGGAGGTCGGAGGGCACGGCGTTCTTAGCGTACCCGACCTGGCGCGGCCGGGGTTCCCGGACGGGCGTGCGAGCGTCCCGACCTGGAGGCCGCTCGGCGTGTCAGCCCGAGATGACGTGAGGCGCGGACCTGCGGCGCGCTCGCCAGAAGGCCGCGACGAGGCCCGCAGCCACGCCGGCGTACACGAACCACATATCGGCGGTGACCGGACGTCCCCGCATCTCGCGAGCTATCCGCATCACGGCGAGCACGGCGCCCAGGCCAGCGAGGAGGTGCAGCCAGGCCCCGGGCGACCGCCCATCGAGTGGCTGCTTCCGCAGCACGATGCCGCCCAGGGTCAGGGCGACCGCCATCGTCACTCCCGCGCCCCGCACGGCCAGCACCCGGCGCCAGATGAAGTCCACGTCGTAGATGGGCTGCCCTGGCCTGAGGTCGAATGCGATGGCGGCGACCTGCTCCGCGCGCGCGAACGTCAGCCAGAGCACGCAAGCGGACGCCATCACCCCCAGTGTGATCCAGGAGAGCGCGTCGCCCCTCGAAGCCGAGCGTTCCGGGAACGTCGACATCACTCGACGGTGCCGGAGCATCCCAGCACCGTCAAGCGCCGAGCCTTCCGACGGAGCCGGACCGGCCACGGGTCTACCGCGAGCGCGCGGGAGCCCGTGACGGGAGAGCCAGCGTCGACGTCGGCCTGTCGCGCTGGCCGGGACGCCTACACCGCGTCCGCGTGCCGCCCGAGCCGGTGCGGCGGCGCGGCAAGCTGAGCGGCGGGAGCCGGGAGGGGGCGCGTCGCGGGAGCGCCGGCGCCGCCGTTCGCCACGCGGAACCACGCGACCTGGCGCTCGAGGGCGGCCGCGGCGGCCGACAGCTCCTCGGCGGTGGACCCGAGCTCCTCCGCTGCGCTCGCGTTGCGCTGCGTGACCTCGTTCACCGAGACCATCGAGCGGTTCAGCTGCGCGATGCTCTCGGCCTGCGAGGCGGACGCGGCGGTGACCTCCTGGACGAGCGTCGCCGTCCCGCGGATCGAGGGGACCAGCTGCGCGAGGAGGCGGCCCGTCCGCTCGGCGAGCTCGACGCTCGACGCCGCCAGGCCGGAGATGCTCTTCGCGGCGCCCTGGCTCCGCTCGGCGAGCTTGCGCACCTCCATCGCCACCACGGCGAACCCGCGCCCGTGCTCGCCCGCGCGCGCGGCCTCGATGGCCGCGTTCAGCGCGAGCAGGTTCGTCTGGTAGGCGATCTCGTCGATCACCGAGATCTTCTCCGCGATGCTCCGCATCGCCTCGACGGTGCGGGCGACCGCCTCGCCGCTCTCCTGGCCGTCGCGCGCGCCCTGGTTCGCCACCCGCTCCGTCTCGCGGCTGCTCTCCGTGCTCTTGCCGATCGAGGCGCTCATCTCCTCGAGCGACGCGGTGGTCTCCTCGACCGTGGCGGCCTGCTCGGAGGTCCCCTGCGAGAGGCTCTGCGCCGTGCCGCTCACCTGGTCCGAGGCCGCGGCGAGGCCCGCCGCGGAGGCCCGCACCTCGCCCACGATCCCCGAGAGCCGCTCGACCATGTGCCGCATGGCCGCGAGCACGCTCGTGCGATCGTGTGCGCGCGTCTCGATGGAGAGGCCCAGGTCCCCCTCCGCCACGCGGCGCGCGACCTCCGCCGCGTAGCCGGGCTCTCCCCCCATCTCGCGGGTGACCGAGCGCGTCGTCCACGCCCCGGCCGCCAGGGCGCCGGCGGCGGCGAGCAGGCTGATCACGAGCGCCAGCTGGTTCGCGCGCCCGGCGGCCTCCCCCGCGCCCTCGTACCGCTCCTGCGCGAGGCGGCGCTCCACCTCCACGAGGGCGTCCACCCGCTTGCGGAGGTCCTGGAAGGCGAGGTCCGCCGTCTGGAGCGCCGCGAGCCCCGAGTTCACGTCCACGGAGGCGAGGTCCAGCGCGAGGGCCATGCTCTTGCGATAGCGCCCCACGTCCTCGAGGATCTTCGCGAGGAGCGCGCGCTCCTCCTGCGCCGCGCCTCGCGCCGAGAGCTCCTGCGCGAGCGCCGCCGCCCGGTCGATGCGCGCCCCGAGGTCGGCCGTCACCGCGACGAGCTTCGCCTCGTCGTAGAGGCCGATCCAGGTGACGGTGCGGTAGACGCTCGCGTGCACCTCGTCGATCGCGAGGGAGACCCGGGTCGCCTGCTGGTAGAAGGCGAAGCGGACCTCGAAGATCTCCTCCATCGCCGCCTGCTGCGTGCCGAACGCATGGGCCGCGGCCGCCGCGAGCGCGATCACGCCGAGGACGGCGACGGCCGGCGCGAGGAGGATCCGCTGGTAGAGCTTCATCGCGAGCATCCTTGCCGGCGCGCGCGCCGGCGGCGACGGAGAGAGTCGGGGTGGCGAGGGCGGAGGGGCGCGGCGGCTAGCGCTTGTAGATGCCGACGCAGAGGACGTTGCCGTCGTGGCGCTCGCAGTACGTCGACTTGTCGAGGAGCTTGCGCGTGACCGGGTCCGTCCACTTGTAGTCCTGCCAGAGCTTGCCCTTCGCGCGCGCCACCTCGATGCGCTCCTTGATGAAGGGCCGGCCGTCCGCGTCGCGCAGGTCGATGAGGTCCTTGCCGACCATCTTCGGGTTCTGGCCGTGGGCGAGGCACTTCCCGTCGAGGTCGTAGATCGTGACGTACAGATCCCGATCGGCGAAGCCCGGCGCGCGGGACGTGACCGCCGCGTAGGTCTTCTGCGGTCCGGCGGTCCGCAGCGACGCCGCGGCCTTCGCGACGAGCGCCTCCGCCTCCTTCGCGGTCCCGAACTCGTCCTTCACCGGCGCGGAGCCCGCGGCGAGGGCCAGCGACACCGCGGCGATCGACATCTTCAGCATGGTCTCTCCTTCGTGCGCGCCGGGATGGCTCGCCGAGCTGGCCATGTGCAGAGGACAGACCGCCGTGGCGCGCAGGGAGTGCGCGTGATTTCTGCGGGTTGCAGATCCCGGCGAGTGAGGCGCTTTGCCTCAGGGTTCGGTGAGCCCCAGATCCCCGTCACTCCCCAACGATTTCGTGTCGTTGGCGCGAGGGACGCGAGGATCGGCCCTCACCGGAGATCTGCTCCGGCCGAACCGAGAGTTCCCGACGACCGGTCAGCAGGTCCCGTCCGGCCGAACCGAGAGTTCTCCCGTACAGCCGAACGAGAGTCCCCGCCGGTAAGCAGGCACCCTCCCCACTCGCCGGCACCGGGCCCCGCCGATCACCCGGCGAGCGACTTGGTCGCTGCGCGGGCCCGGAGCGCCGCGCCGGTCCAGAGCGCGCCGGCGAAGTCGATCGCTCCGACCAGGATCAGGATCGGCTTCGCGAGCCCGGCGAGCACGAACCCGACCATGACGACGAGCACCGCCACGCGCGCGTGAACCGTGAACCGCGCGTACGGCAGGAACTCCTCGCGCCCCATCCGGACGTCGAGGTAGCCGATGACGAGCACCAGCAAGCCCACGACGCGGATCCAGACCTCCTCGGTCGGCGGCAGGCCGAAGACCGCGAACGCGAGGTTCGGCACGAAGACGAGGAGCGCGCCGAACGCGGCCAGGTACCATCCGAAGACCACGAGTGAACGACCGACCGCGGACATGGCGCCTCCTCGTCGGAGCGACGGGAGACGCTAACACGGACGGCGGACCGATCGTCGTGCGGCTTGGCCCTGTCGGCTTCCGTTACTCCAGCATGTCGCCTGGACTCGTCGGCCGGCACTTCATGCTCGCGGTGGTGAGCATGACTCCTGCTCAGTGGTAATCCACGACCTGTGGGGACCCCGACCGAGAGTTCCCGGTTTCGACCGCGCCGGCCGCGCCGCGGACCACAGGGGCGCACACGATCCCAGACGATCCGGACGCTTGCCGGCGGCCCGCGCCATGCCTTGGCGCGGCCCATGACCGTTCCTCGAGGCGCAGGCGGCGGGGCCTAACAGTTCTTCCACGTGGTCCACAATGACCAGTCGGTGCAGGCCAGGGCAGGCTGGGCAGGCAGCGGAGGTGGGTGGTGGAAGGCGGGCGGAACCGTGCTGAAGGATGCAGGGATGGCGGGGCGAGGGCGCCCGATATGGATCGACGGGGGGAGCGAGCGGCTTCGGCGTGGTCGACACGGGATGGCAGGTGGACCGGCGAGGTCCTGGGCGAGCCGTGGCCGGGATAGCTGCGAGGCACTAAGATGGGGACGACGATGCGAGCGCTGAAGGCACATGTTCGCGGCGGCCGGCTCGTTCTCGACGAGCCCACCGACCTGCCCGAGGGCGAGGACATCGAGCTCGTGCCGCTCGACGAGGTGCTCGCGAGCGGTGGGGACTACCTCGACGACGAGGAGCGCGAGCGGCTGCACGCGTCCATCGAGCGCGGGCTCGAGGACGCACGCGCCGGGCGCACCGTCGACGCCGAGCAGGTCATCGCGAAGCTGCGCGCGAGGCCGGCGGACCGGTGAAGGTCGAGCTGTCGGCCGAGGCCCAAGCGCAGGTCGACCGGATCGACGCCTGGTGGCGGGAGAACCGCCCGGCGGCGCCGAGGCTGTTCGCGGACGAGCTCGAGGCGGCGCTCGGCACGCTCGCCGAGGCGCCGGTGGTGGCGGTGCGCTACTCGCCCAAGCCGGGCGTGCGGCGCCTGCTCCTCCGGCGCACGCATCACCACCTGTACGTTGTCGAGGAGCCGGCGCGCGTGTTCGTCGTCGCCGTGTGGAGCGCCTACCGCGGCCGCGGTCCGCGACTGTAGCCGCTGT
Organism: uncultured delta proteobacterium; assembly: GCA_963737085.1. GTDB lineage: Bacteria > Myxococcota > Myxococcia > Myxococcales > Anaeromyxobacteraceae > Anaeromyxobacter. The sequence goes on along the minus strand of CAVTRR010000004.1, from coordinate 493,147 downwards.
CGAGTCCGCGCCCTACGGCGGCAGCACCGTCTCCCCGTACGACAGGTACCGGTCCACCGCCTGCGCGGCCTCGCGGCCCTCGCGGATCGCCCACACCACGAGCGACTGGCCGCGGGACATGTCGCCGGCGGCGAAGACGCCGGGGACGTTCGTCATCTTGTTGTCGTCCACCTGGACGTTGCCGCGGGCGTCGAGCTTCACGCCGAGCTGCTGCGGGAGCGGCTTCTCGGGGCCGGTGAAGCCGAGGGCGAGGAGGACGAGGTTCGCGGGGATCGTGCGCTCGGTGCCGGGGACCTCCTTCGGTCCGAAGCGGCCGTCGGCGCCCTTCTCCCAGCGCACCTCCACGAGCTCGAGCGCCTTCACCCTTCCCTCGCCGTCGCCGACGAAGCGCTTCGTCTGCACCTGGAACGTGCGCGGGTCCTTGCCGAACAGGGCCTTCGCCTCGTCCTGCCCGTAGTCGGTCTTGAGGACCTTCGGCCACTGCGGCCACGGGTTGTCCGCGGCGCGCTCGTCGGGCGGGCGCGCGAGGATCTCGAGCTGCACGAGGCTCTTCGCGCCGTGGCGGAGCGAGGTGCCGACGCAGTCCGTGCCGGTGTCGCCGCCGCCGATGACGACCACGTCCCGCCCCTTCGCCGAGACGTACTTCCCGTCGGCGAGGCTCGAGTCGAGGAGCGACTTGGTGTTCGCGGTGAGGAACTCCATCGCGAGGTGGATGCCCGCGAGCTCCCGCCCGGGGACGGGCAGGTCGCGCGCCTGCGTGGCGCCGCCGCAGAGCACCACCGCGTCGTACTCCTTCACGAGCCGGTCGGCCGGGATGTGCCGGCCGATCTCGGTCTCGGTGACGAAGCGGACGCCCTCGTCGGCGAGGAGCTTCACGCGCCGCTCGACGGTCCGCTTGTCGAGCTTCATGTTCGGGATGCCGTACACGAGCAGGCCGCCCACGCGATCGGCGCGCTCGAACACGGTCACGGTGTGCCCGGCCCGGTTGAGCTGCTGGGCGGCGGCGAGGCCGGCGGGGCCGGAGCCCACCACCGCGACGCGCTTGCCGGTGCGGCTCTGGGGCGGCTGCGGGACGATCCAGCCCTCGCGGAAGGCGCGGTCCACGATCTCGCACTCGATGAGCTTGATCGTGACCGGCGGCTCGTTGATGCCGAGCGTGCAGCTCCCCTCGCACGGCGCCGGGCAGACGCGGCCGGTGAACTCGGGGAAGTTGTTCGTCTTGGCGAGGCGGATGTACGCCTCGCGCCACTGGCCGAGGTAGACGAGGTCGTTCCACTCCGGCACGAGGTTGTTCACCGGGCAGCCCGAGGCCATCCCGGCGATGAGCTTGCCCGTGTGGCAGAACGGGACGCCGCAGTCCATGCAGCGCGCGCCCTGCCGGCGGAGCGTCTCCTCCCCGTAGGGCGGGTGCTCCTCGCTCCAGTCCTTCACCCGCTCGAGCGGCGACCGCTCGTGCTTCGGCTCGCGGGGGTACTCCATGAACCCGGTCGGCTTGCCCATGTGCTAGTTCCCGCCCGCCCGCGCGAGCGCGTGCGCGTTCTCCTCGAAGGCCGCCATCTCCGCCTCCTCCGGCGAGAGCCCCTTCGCGCGCATCCGCGCCTGCGCCTCGATCATGCGGCGATAGTCGTTCGGCATCACGCGCACGAGCTTGCGCGCGGTGTCGGGCCAGCGCTCGAGGAGGCGTCCGGCGAGGGCGCTCTCGGTCCAGCGCACGTGCCGCTCGACCATGCCCCTCACGAGCGCCAGCTCCGCCGGATTGTCGAGGAGCGAGAGCCCCACCATCTCGAGGTTGCAGCGCGTCGCGAAGTCGCCGCCCTCGTCGAGGACGTACGCGACGCCGCCCGACATGCCGGCGGCGAAGTTGCGGCCGGTCGCGCCGAGCACGACGACGCGCCCGCCGGTCATGTACTCGCAGCCGTGGTCGCCGACGCCCTCCACCACCGCGGAGAGCCCGGAGTTCCGCACGCAGAACCGCTCGCCGGCGACGCCGCGCACGTAGGCCTCGCCGCCGGTCGCGCCGTAGAAGGCGACGTTCCCGACGACGACGTTCTCCTCCGCGACGAAGGTGGCCTCCCGCGGCGGGAACACCACGATCTTGCCGCCGGAGAGCCCCTTGCCGACGTAGTCGTTCGCGTCGCCCTCGAGCACGAGGGTGAGGCCCCGCGGCACGAACGCGCCGAAGGACTGCCCGGCCGAGCCCTTGAAGTGGAAGGTGACGGTGTCCTCGGGGAGGCCGGCCGCGCCGTGCCGGCGCGTGATCTCCGAGCCGGTCATGGTGCCGACGACCCGCATCGTGTTGCGGATGGCGAGCGTCGCCTGGACCTTCTTGCCCTCCTCGATGGCGGGGCGGGCGAGGTCGAGCAGCGTCGTCGCGTCGAGCGTCTTGTCGATGCCGTGGTCCTGCGGGATCTGGCAGGTGCGGCCGTAGTGGCGCGGGACGGTGGGCTTGTGGAGGATGCGGGCGAAGTCGAGGTTGCGCGCCTTCCAGTGGTCGACGGCGCGGCGCATCTCGAGGCGCTCGGAGCGGCCCACCATCTCGTCGAGGGTGCGGTAGCCGAGCTCCGCCATGTACTCGCGGACCTCCTGCGCGATGAAGCGCATGAAGCTCACGACGTGGGCGGGGTCGCCGGTGAACTTGGCGCGCAGCTTCGGGTCCTGCGTCGCGACCCCCACCGGGCAGGTGTTGAGGTGGCAGGCGCGCATCATCACGCAGCCGAGGACGACGAGCGGTGCGGTGGCGAAGCCGAACTCCTCGGCGCCGAGCAGGGCGCCGACCACCACGTCGCGGCCGGTCTTGAGCTGGCCGTCCACCTCCACCGCGATGCGCGAGCGGAGGTCGTTCATCACGAGCACCTGGTGTGCCTCGGCGAGGCCGAGCTCCCAGGGGATGCCCGCGTGCTTGATCGACGTGAGCGGCGAGGCGCCCGTGCCGCCGTCGTGGCCGGAGATGAGCACCACGTCCGCGTGGGCCTTCGCGACGCCCGCGGCGATGGTCCCGACCCCCACCTCCGCGACGAGCTTCACGGAGACGCGCGCGCGGTGGTTCGCGTTCTTGAGGTCGTGGATGAGCTGGGCGAGGTCCTCGATCGAGTAGATGTCGTGGTGCGGCGGCGGCGAGATGAGCCCCACGCCCGGGGTGGCGTGGCGGGTCTTCGCGATCCACGGGTAGACCTTGGTGCCGGGGAGCTGGCCGCCCTCGCCCGGCTTCGCGCCCTGCGCCATCTTGATCTGCAGCTCGCGGGCGTTGACGAGGTACTCGCTCGTCACGCCGAAGCGGCCCGAGGCCACCTGCTTGATGGCGGAGTTCTTCGAGTCGCCGTTCGGCTCCTTCACGTAGCGCGCCGGGTCCTCGCCGCCCTCGCCGGTGTTCGACTTGCCGCCGATGCGGTTCATCGCCACCGCGAGCGACTCGTGCGCCTCCTTGGAGATCGACCCGTAGCTCATCGCGCCGGTCTTGAAGCGGCGCATGATCGACTCGACCGGCTCCACCTCGTCGAGCGGGACCGGCTTCGGGCTCGGCACGAGGTCCATGAGCCCGCGCAGCGTGTTGAGGTTGCGCGCCTGGTCGTCGACGAGCCGCGTGTACGCCTTGAAGAGGCGGTAGTCGCCGGTGCGGCAGGCGTACTGCAGCGTGTGGATCGTCTCGGGGTTGAAGAGGTGGTACTCGCCGTTCGCGCGGTACTTGTACTGGCCGCCGGCGGGCAGGCTGGTGTGGAGGATGGGGCGCTTCGGCGGGAAGCCGCGCTCGTTGCGGAGCCGCGCCTCCTTCGCCACCACGTCGATGCCGACGCCGCCGACGCGGGTCGCGGTCCACGTGAAGTACTCGTCGATGAAGTCCTGGTTGAGGCCGATGGCCTCGAACACCTGGGCGCCGTGGTAGCTCTGGATCGTGGAGATCCCCATCTTGGAGATCACCTTCACGATCCCCTTGTTCACGGCCTTCACGTACTTCTTCTCGGCGGCCTCCGCCGGGCCGGGGATGAGCCCGAGCTTCACCTGGTCGTGGATGGTCTCGAACGCCAGGTAGGGGTTCACGGCGGACGCGCCGTAGGCGACGAGGAGCGCGAAGTGGTGCACCTCGCGCGGCTCGCCGGACTCGAGGACGAGGCCGATGCGGGTGCGCGTGCCCTCGCGGATGAGGTGGTGGTGCACCGCCGCGATGGCGAGGAGCGAGGGGATGGGCGCGTCCTCGGCGTCGTGGCCGCGGTCGGAGAGGATGATGATGTTCGTCCCCTCGGCGATGCACTGCGAGACCTTGAAGCGCAGGTCCTCGAGCGCCTTGCGCAGCCCGGCCCCGCCCGCGCTCGCCCGGAAGAGGATGGGCAGCGTGACCGCGGAGAGGCCGCGCGAGGCCTGGCCGCCGTCGAGGCCGCGCACCTTCTCGAGCTCCTCGTTGCGGAGCACCGGCGTCGGCAGCGCGAGCTGGCGGCAGGACTCCGGCGCGGGCTCGAGGAGGTTGCCCTCCGGCCCCACCGCCGTCTCCACCGCCATGATGATGTCCTCGCGGATGGCGTCGACGGGCGGGTTCGTCACCTGCGCGAAGAGCTGCTTGAAGTAGTTGAAGAGCGGCTGGGGCTTCTCGGAGAGCACCGCGAGCGGCGTGTCGGTGCCCATGGAGCCGATGGGCTCGGCGCCGTCCGTCGCCATGGGCGTGATGATCATCTTCACGTCCTCGGCGGTGTAGCCGAACACCTCCTGGCGGCGGAGCACCGTCTCGTGGTCGGGCTCGTGCACCTTCACGGGCTTGCCGAGGTGGCGCATGTGCACGGAGTAGCGCTCGAGCCACTCGCGGTACGGGTGCTGCTTCGCGATCCGCTCCTTCAGGTCGTCGTCGGAGACGATGCGCCCCTCCGACGTGTCCACGTAGAAGAGCCGCCCCGGCTGGAGCCGGCCCTTCCTCACGATGCGGTCGGCGGGGATGTCGAGGACGCCCACCTCGGACGCCATGACGACGAGGTCGTCCTTCGTCACGTAGTAGCGGGAGGGCCGCAGGCCGTTCCGGTCGAGGACCGCGCCCACGCGCACGCCGTCGGTGAAGGCGATGGAGGCGGGGCCGTCCCACGGCTCCATGAGGCAGGAGTGGAACTCGTAGAACGCCTTCTTGGCGGCGCTCATCGACTCGTGCCGGTGCCACGGCTCGGGCACCATCATCATCATGGCGTGGGGCAGCTCGCGCCCCGCGAGCGTGAGGAGCTCGAGGACGTTGTCGAACATGCCCGAGTCCGAGCCCTCGGTGTCCACCACGGTGAGGATCTTCTGCATGTCCTCGCCGAAGACCGTGGACCGCATCATCGACTGGCGCGCGTGCATCCAGTTGATGTTGCCGCGCAGCGTGTTGATCTCGCCGTTGTGCGAGATGTAGCGGTACGGGTGCGCCCGCGACCACGACGGGAAGGTGTTCGTCGAGAAGCGCGAGTGGACCATGCCGATCGCCGAGGCGAAGGCGGGGTCGCGCAGGTCCGGGTAGAACGCGCGCAGCTGCGGCGCGTTCAGCATGCCCTTGTAGACGATGGTCTTGTACGAGAGCGACGGGACGTAGAAGTGCGAGCGGCCGGGGATCGCCGAGCGCGACACCTTCTTCTCGACGAGGCGGCGGATCACGTAGAGCTTCCGCTCGAAGCTCATCGCGTCGGGGCAGTTCGGGCCGCGCCCGATCAGGATCTGCCGGATGACCGGCTGGGACGCCTTCGCCGACGGCCCGAGCGTGGCGGCGTCGGTGGGGACGTCGCGCCAGCCGAGGACGGTCTGCCCCTCCTCGCGCACCACCCGCTCGAAGAGCTCGACGCAGGCCGCGCGCCCGCCCTCGTCGGGGGGGAGGAAGACCATGCCGGCGGCGTAGCGCGCCGGGGGCGGGAGCTGGAGCCCGAGGCGGGCGGTTTCGGCCTCGAGGAAGGCGTGCGGCTTCTGGACGAGGATGCCGGCGCCGTCGCCCGTGTCCTTCTCCGCCCCGACCGCGCCGCGGTGCTCGAGGTTGACGAGCACCGTGAGCGCCTGCTCGACGATGTCGTGTGAGGTGCGCCCCTTCACGTCCACGACGAAGCCGAAACCGCAGGCGTCGTGCTCGTTTGCGGGGTCATAGAGCCCCTGCCGCTGGGGATAGCCGGTCTCGCTCATCGTCTCGTTGGGCCTTTCGTGAAGCGGGCCAGTCTGGTCCTCTTCAGCCGTGTAGTCAAGTGCTCGGGAATGCTTGGGTTTTAGGCAGGACGCTGCACGCATTTCGGGCAGCGTTGCCTCGAAGCGGGCAGGCGTGCGCGATGTCCGGGCAGCGGACGCCCGCCCCGCCCCGCGCCCGCCGGGAAGGTCCCTGCCAGGCTGCCGGTTGGGTGGACGCGGGCCGGGCGGCTCGGACCGCGAGCGCATCGTTTGCGTGATCTGGAGCAAGTCCGCTTTTCCTGCGGGGTTCGGGCCGCTTGGCCCCTCGGGTTGCGCCAGATCACGCGGGGTTATTCCGGCGCCCTCGGGGCACAAGGCTTGCTCGGGCGGGTCCGGCACGGAGGTCCACACAGTGAACGCGTCGTCGTCCCCTGCAGCCGCGGCCGAGCCCGCCGCCCCCACCCCCGCTCCCGCCGCACCGTCCGTTGCGGATCACGAGGTGAAGCTCACCTCCTGGCTCGTCGTCGCGGCGCTGCTCCTCGGCACGGTCCTCCAGGTCTGGCTGCCGCCGGGCGGTGCCGTCCTCGTCGTCGGCGCCCTGCTCGCGGGCCTCGTCGTCGTGGGCGCGGCCTTCCTCGTCCCGGGCCGCATCCGGGCGACGCTCGCCGGGTTTCGCTTCATCTCGACCCTGCTCTTCGTGCTCGCCTTCTTCGCCGTGCTGGGGACGCTCATCCTGCAGGGGAAGCCGGCCGGGTTCTACGTCGAGCGCTACGGCGCCGTCGGCAAGCTCATCGTGGCGCTGCGCCTCGACGACATCTTCCACGGGCTGCCCTTCGCGCTCGTCATGGCCCTCTTCGGCGGCTCGGTGATCGCCTCGGCGACGCTGCGCTGGCCGGTGAAGCTCAAGGCGGCGGGGTTCTTCATCTGCCACGTCGGCCTCCTCACCTCGCTCGCGGGGGCCGGCGCGTCCGCCTCCCTCGCCCTGCGCGGACGCATCGACCTCCACGCCGGCGGCGAGCACGCCACCCACGTCCGCGTGACGAAGGCGGGCGAGCCCACCGGCGAGTACGCCGCCCTCGGGTTCGACCTCCACCTCGACCGCTTCGACCTCGTGAACTACGAGACCGAGTACCGCGTCGGCTACTACGAGCAGGTGCGCGTCCAGGACGAGCGGGGCGAGCGCGACGAGTGGAAGCTCAAGGCGAGCTTCGACCCCGACACCGAGAAGCACCGGCTCCCGAACGGCGACTCCTTCCGGCTGAAGGGCGTCTACCCCGAGTTCCAGCCCGTCGCGAAGGCCGTCCCGGCGTCGACCGGGGCGCCCGCCCTCGAGGCGACGCTCGGCCCCGTCACGCAGTGGCTCGCCCCCGGCGAGTCGGTCCGCACCGCCGACGGGCGCATCGCCATCGTGTTCGGCTGGGAGCCGCCCCCCGCGCCCGAGGGCGTCGAGACGGCGGTGCTCGTCACCGGCGCCACGCGCAAGGTGGTGATCCGGCACGCCGACGGCGCGGCCGAGACGCCGCTCCAGGAGGGCGCCCCGCTCCTGGGCGGCGTCGTCCGGCTCGGCAAGATCTACGAGCACGCCGCCCGCTCCATGGAGTACGGCACCGCCTCGCAGGAGTGGAAGAGCCCGGCCGTGCTCGCCGAGCTCCGCACGCAGGGGCTGCCGAAGGAGCAGCTCATGATCGCGGGCCGCCCGTCCGCGTTCTTCATCGCCCCCACGCGCGCCCTCGTCTTCGAGAAGCGGCAGAGCGAGGTGAAGGCGTACATCTCGCACGTCAGCGCCATCGAGCAGGGCGCAACCCAGCGGGTGCAGCGCTCGATCTCGGTGAACGACCCGTTCAGCTTCGCCGGCTGGACGCTCTACCAGGTGAACTACAACCCCGAGGACCCGACCTACTCCGGGCTCGAGGCGGTGTACGACCCCGGCGTCGCCTGGGTGTTCTTCGGGTTCGTGCTCATCTGCATCGGCGTCTTCTACATGTTCTACGTCGAGCCCCGCCTGAAGCGGCAGAAGAAGGCGGCCCCGGTCGCGGCGCCCGCGAAGGCGTAGCGGAGAGAGAGGACACCATGCTCCAGTACATCCTCGTCGAGCACCCCTTCATCGCGGCGACCGGCGCGCTCTACGCGACCGCCATCGGCCTCTACGCCGCCGCCTGGCGGTCCACCAAGGCCTTCGTGGGCAAGGCCGCCACCGGCTTCATGGCCGCGGCCCTCGTCTTCAACGCGGGCCTCATCGCCCAGCGCTGGATCGAGGCGGATCGCGCGCCGTTCAAGTCGCTGTTCGAGTCCCTCGTCTTCTTCGCCTTCACGACGACGTTCGTGTACCTGGCGTTCGAGTGGCTCTACAAGACGCGCGTCTTCGGCGCCATCGCGATGCTGCTCTCGCTCGGGATCCTGGGCTACGCCCTCGGCAAGTGGGACGCCGAGATCGTGAAGCTCCCCCCTGCCCTGCAGTCGGCGTGGTTCGTGCCGCACGTCGTCGTCTACTTCATCGGCTACGCGGCGGTGGCCCTCGCCTTCGCCCTCGCGGTGGTGCAGCTCCTCGCGCCGCGGGTGCCGGCGGTGCAGCGCCTCCTCACGATGAAGGCCGGCTCGATCATGTCGGGCAAGCCGCTCGACGTGGAGGTGATGAGCTACGAGCTCGTCCGCTTCGGGTTCGTGATGCTCACCATCGGCCTGCTCGTCGGGTCCGTGTGGGCCAAGAGCGCGTGGGGCGACTTCTGGGTGTGGGACCCGAAGGAGAACTGGTCGCTCGTGACGTGGCTCGTCTACGGCGGCTACCTCCACCTCCGCCGCGTGCGCGGCTGGCGCGGCGAGAAGGGCGCCTGGCTGCTCATCGGCGGCTTCGCGGTCGTGATGTTCACCTACCTCGGCATGAACATGCTCCCGACCGCGGCCGAGAGCGCCCACGTGTACAGCGGCGGGTAGCGGGCGGGTGTTCGATCGGGGGGCCCTCGGCCTGCGCCTGCGGCGAGGGCCTCGGGACCCCCCGAACCCCCCGCGCTCGCTCCGGCGCAGCCTCGTCCGGCTGCGCCTCCGCTCGAGGAGCAACTTCGACGAGCGTGGGTGATCGAGCGGCCGGCGCCCGCGGCGCTACTTCGCGTCGACGAGCTCGTCGCGGCCGCGGCGGCCGGTGGCGCCGGACCGGTACTCCTTCAGCCGGTACTGGATCTTGCGGATCGACACGCCGAGCACGTCGGCGGCGCGGGCGGTGGAGCCGCCGCACTGGTCGAGCGTGCGCAGGATGGCCTCGCGCTCGATCTCGAAGAGCGTCGCGCCCGGGATGAGGGCCGAGGCGGTGCTCTCCTCGGGGCGGCCGCCGTGGAGGACGGGGGCGAGATCCTCGGCGGTGATCTCGTGGCCGCGGGCGGCGCCGACCGCCCGCTCGACGACGTCCGAGAGCTCCCGCACGTTGCCCGGCCACTCGTAGGCGAACAGGGCGGAGAGCGTGCCGGGGGTGACGCCCGTGATCTCCTTCTGCTGGGCCGCCGCCTGCAGCTCGATGAAGTGGTTCACGAGCGCCGGGATGTCCGCCTTGCGCTCGCGGAGCGGCGGCAGCGACACGGCCACGACGTTGAGCCGGTAGTAGAGATCGTCGCGGAAGCGGCCCGCGCGCACCTCGTCGGCGAGGTCGCGCTGGGAGCCGGCGACCACCCGCACGTCCACGTGCACCGTCTCGCGCCCGCCGAGCCGCTCGAACTCGCCCTGCTGCAGGACGCGCAGGAGCTTCACCTGCACCGCCGGGGGCATCCGCCCCACCTCGTGCAGGTAGAGCGTCCCGCCGTCCGCCAGCTCGAAGCGGCCGACGCGCCGCTCGTCCGCCTCCGCGAAGGCCCCCCGCTCGTGCCCGAACAGCTCGGACTCGAGCAGCGCCTCCGACAGGCCGGCGCAGTTCACCCGGACGAAGCGCCGATCGCGGCGCGGGGAGGCCTCGTGCAAGGCCTGCGCGACGTGGGCCTTCCCGACGCCCCCCTCTCCCGCCAGGAGGACGGTGGCCTTCGTGGGGGCGACGCGCTTCACCACCTCGATCACCGCCTGCAGCTCCGGGGCGGCGCCGACGAGGCGGATCCGGCGCCGGATCGACTCGCGGAGCGCCGCGCCGTCCCGGCGCAGGCCGCGCATCTCCAGCGCCTTCTCCAGCGCCACGAGCGCCTGGCCCGGGTCGATCGGGCGCACGAGGTAGCTCTCGGCGCCGGCGCGGAGCGCGGTCACCGCGGCGTCCACCCGGTCGGGAGCGGTCGAGACCACCACCGCGGCGTCGGACTTGAGCGCGCGCAGGCGGGACACCATCGCGGCGCCGTCGACGTCGGGGAGTGCCCCGTCCACGAGCACCGCGGCGGGCTGGAAGCTCGGGACGAGCGCGAGGGCGCCCTCGGCGGTCGAGGCCTCCACGGCGTCGAAGCCGCTCTCGCAGAGCGCGGCGCGCAGCGAGGCTCCTTCGAGCGGGTTGGAATCGACGATCAGTATGCGTTCGCGCTTCATCGAGCGCCCCGGTGGATAGCAAGGGCCGTACCCGGGAATTGCGCACCGCAGCGTGCATGAATTGCGTGCCCGATGACGGCTCCCCGCTCCATCCAGGCCCGCGATAGCAGGCAAGCGGCGATCCTGCAAAGCCTTTTCGCCGAGTGCGGCAGCGAGACTCACCTCGGCGCTTCGGAGGACTCTGCGCGGGGGCCGTCCACGAAGAGGCTGCGCCGGCGAGCCGGATCGTCGCCGCAGCGCGGCGGCCACGGGGCGGGGCGGAGGCTACCGCAGGTGCGAACCCTGCGCGTCGCGGGGGCGGGGCGGCTCGGGCGGGGAGGCGTCGTAGTCGGTCGGGCCGACCGGGAGCGCGCCCTCGCTCCCCGGCGGGTTCGCGAGGGGGAAGCGGGTGGCGCTGTCCGAGAGCGTGAGGCCGATGAGGAGCGCCACGAAGACGAGCGAGGTGAGGAAGACGAGCCGGTTCGCGCCCCGCTGATCCCACAGGTGCATGAAGAAGAGCGCCACGAGCGTCCCCTTCGCCACGGCGATGCCGAGGGCGACCGCGACGCCCCAGCCCCCGGGGATGTGGAAGCGCGAGATCCCGAAGGTCGCGAACGTGAGGACGAGGAGCAGGATCCACACGATCGCGTACCGCCCCACGTGCGAGCGGTGCTCGACGTGCTCGTGCTCGTTCAGCGCGACGCTGCGGTCCGCCATCTTTGCGCCTCTCCTAGACCAGGTAGACGAGCGGGAAGACGAAGATCCAGATGAGGTCGACGAGGTGCCAGTAGAGCCCCGCCAGCTCGACCGGCACGTGGTACTCGCGCGAGAAGGCCCCGCGCCCCGCCCGGATGCCCACCACCGCGAGGACGGTCATGCCGATGACGACGTGGATGCCGTGCAGGCCGGTGATGAGGAAGTAGAGGGACCAGAAGATCGGCGTCCCCGGCCCCGCGGCGTGGGCGGCGGCGAAGTAGCGGCCCGGCAGCTCGCCGGCGTGGAAGTGGTGCCCGTACTCGACGTACTTGAAGCCGAGGAACACCGCCGCGAGGGCCACCGACAGGAGGAAGAAGGCGCGCGTCCCCTTCCCGTCGCCCCGCGTCGCCCGGTCGAAGCCCATCGCCACCGTGAACGAGCTCGTCACCAGCACGAGGGTGTTCACGAGGCCGATCCAGGTGGCGAGGCTGCGGCTCGCCGCGGCGAAGTCGGGCGTGAAGAGGTAGCGGTAGACGGCGTACCCCGCGAACAGGGCCGTGAAGAGCAGCACCTCGGTGGCGAGGAAGATCCACATCCCGAGGCGCGCGGCGTGGGCCTGCTTCTCGAGGCTCTCGAAGTGGTGCGCCAGGGGGCCCGGCGCCGCGGGGATCGGCTCAGACATGCTTCGGCTCGGGGACGGCGTGGCGCGGGGGCAGCTCGGTGCCCTCCTGGTACTCGTGCGGGCCGTGCGTGTAGACCGGCGTCGTCGCGTAGTTCTCGGGAGGCGGGGGCGAGGGCGTGTCCCACTCGAAGCCGCGCGAGCGCCAGGGGTTGGGCCCGGCGACGGGGCCCCACTTCAGCGCCACGACGACGTAGACGAGCACGATGAGGAGCCCGATGGCGAGCACCGACGCGCCGGCGGTGGAGGCCACGTTCAGCGCCCAGAAGCGCTCCGGGTAGGCGTAGTAGCGCCGCGGCATCCCCTCGTTGCCGAGGAGGAACTGCGGGATGAAGGTGAAGTTGAAGCCGAGCACCACCATCACGGCCGCGACGAGCCCCCAGCCCTCGGGGTACATGCGGCCGCTGATCTTCGGCAGCCAGTAGTGGAGCGCGGCGAGGAACGCCATCATCGTCGCGCCCACCATGATGAAGTGGAAGTGCGCGACGACGAAGTAGGTGTCCTGCCAGTGGACGTCGAGCGACATGGTCGCGAGGGCGATCCCGGTCATCCCGCCGAAGACGAGGAAGAAGAGGAAGCCGACGAAGTACGCGAACGGCGTCTTGAAGGAGATCGAGCCGCGGTAGAGGGTCGCGGTCCAGTTGAAGACCTTGATGGCCGTGAAGATGCCCACGAACATCGAGAGCACCCCGAAGATGCCGCCCGTCATCGTGGACTGCCCCGACGTGAAGAGGTGGTGGCCCCACGTGAAGAAGCCGACGAAGGCGATGCCGAGGGAGGAGTAGGCGACGGCCTTGTAGCCGAAGATGTTCTTGCGCGAGAAGGCGCAGACCACCTCGGAGATCACCGCCATGGCCGGCAGCACCATGATGTAGACGGCCGGGTGCGAGTAGAACCAGAAGAAGTGCTGGAACAGCACCGGGTCCCCGCCGCGCGCCGGATCGAAGATCCCCCAGCCGAAGGCGTGCTCGATCGCCACGAGGAGGAGCGTCATCCCGAGCACCGGCGTGGCGAGGATCTGGATGACGCTCGTCGCGTAGATCGACCAGACGAAGAGCGGCATGCGCATCCAGGTCATCCCGGGCGCCCGCATCGTGTGGGTCGTGACGATGAAGTTGAGGCCGGTGAGGATCGAGGAGAACCCGAGGATGAAGGCGCCGAGCAGGACCGGCACCACCTTCGTCACCGTGGTCGTCGAGTACGGCGTGTAGAAGGTCCAGCCGGTGTCCGCGCCGCCGTGGACCATCCCGTAGAGCGCCACCGCCGCGCCCGCGAGGTACAGGTAGAAGGACAGGAGGTTGAGGCGCGGGAACGCCACGTCCTTCGCGCCGAGCATGAGCGGGACGAGGAAGTTCCCGAAGCCGCTCGGGATGGCGGGGATCATGAACAGGAAGATCATGACCACGCCGTGGAGCGTGAACATCCGGTTGTACGTCATCGCGTCCATGATCGTCGGCCCGGGCGTGAGCAGCTCGACGCGGATGAGGAGCGCGAAGATGCCGCCGAGGATGAGCGAGATCGTGACCGCGACGAGGAACATCACGCCGATCCGCTTGTGATCGCGCGTGGTGAGCCAGGACATGAGCCCGGTCGCCGGCGAGTTCAGGTAGTTGCGGGGGTTGTACCCCCCCGCCTCACTTGCGAGGGACGGATTCATAGACCGGGCCTTCCGAGGGGCCGGGACCGACCGCCGGCGTCTTGAGCGACTTGATGTACTCGACCACCGCCGCGACCTCGGGCGGGGAGAGCTTCCCCTGGTACGTCGGCATGACGTTCTGGAAGCCCTTCACGATGTCCGCGGAGGGATCCATCATCGACTTCGTGAGGTAGCCCTCGTCGGCGCGGACCGTCCGGCCGGTCGCGAGCCGCTCGTCGCGCTGGTAGAGGTCGGTGAAGGTCGGGCCGATGTGCCGCGTGCCGTCCACGCTGTGGCACTTCAGGCACCCCTGCTCGGCGGCCACGCGCCGCCCCTCCTCCACGACGCTCGACGACGGCCGCCGGGGCTCGCCCGAGACGGGCGCGGCGTCCTGCGCGGACGCGAGGCCGCTCCGCTGCGCGGAGATCCAGGCGTCGAAGTCGGCCGCCGGCATCACCACGAGCTCGCCCCGCATCGCGGAGTGGGACAGGCCGCAGTACTCGGCGCAGAAGATCTCGTAGCGCCCCGGCTTGTCGGCGTTGAACCAGGTCTGCGTGTAGCGCCCGGGCAGCGCGTCCATCTTGATGCGCAGCGCGGGCACGAAGAACGAGTGGATCACGTCGCGCGACGTGATGAGCAGGCGCACCGGGCGCCCCGCGGGCACGCGCAGCGTGTCGATGGCGTTCGGCCCGCCGGGGTACGCGAACTTCCACATCCACTTCTTCCCCTGCACGTACACGTCCATCGCGTCCTGGGGCGGGAGCGACAGCCTCACGTACTGCGGGAAGCCGATCCCGAACCAGAGGAGGAAGAGCGCGAGCGGGACGGAGACGAAGAGGATCTCGTGGATCGCCCGCGGCTCGACGTGGGGGGTCACGTCGTGATCGGTGCGGCGGCGGTAGCGGACGAAGAAGAAGATGGCCGTCAGGAAGACGCCGGCGGCGGCGAGCATCGTGGTGGTGATGATGAAGAAGTGGAGCGCGTCGACCTGGCGGGCGTGCTCGGACGCCTGCTCGGGCAGGAAGAGGAGCCTCCTCATGAGCTCGTTCACGCGGCCCTCCTCCGGGTCCGGCGCTCGCGCCAGAACAGCCCGCCGATGAGCCCGCCGAGCGCGAGCAGCACGACCACGCCGCCCGCGCGCATGAAGCCCCAGGCGTAGGGCTCGTACTTCCGGCTCGCCGGGTCGTAGCGGTAGCAGGTGAGCAGGAAGCGGTCGAAGCTCGTCCCCACCTTCCCGCCCGCCGCCTCCACCACCGCGAGCCGGAACTCCTTCCGCGGGTACTCGATGCCGTAGAGGTAGCGGCTCACGCGCCCGTCCGGCGTGAGCACGAAGATGGCCGCGAGGTGCGCCCACTCGCCGGTGGCGGGGTCGAGGGCGTAGTGGAAGCCCACCGCGTCGGCGACCGCCCGCGAGGCGGCCTCGCTCCCCACGAGGAACGGCCAGGCGGCGCTCTCGTCGCTCGCGCCGAGGGACTGCAGGTA
The DNA here is from genome assembly GCA_963737085.1 of uncultured delta proteobacterium. GTDB lineage: Bacteria > Myxococcota > Myxococcia > Myxococcales > Anaeromyxobacteraceae > Anaeromyxobacter. The sequence goes on along the minus strand of CAVTRR010000004.1, from coordinate 478,097 downwards.
GCCGCGCCGCCGCTCCGCCCCCTGCGCCGGCTTCTCCGCCGGGTCGAAGGAGATCGTCACCGCCTCGAAGTCCTTGCCGAGGACGAGCCCGCCCTCGCGCATCGCCTTCGCCATCCCGGAGAGGATGAGGCCGCAGAGCATGGGGCAGTCGTAGTAGACGAGGGCGAGGACCACGGGCTTGTGGCCGTCGAAGGCGCTGCGCAGCCGGAAGGGCCGGCCCTCCCAGTCCACGAGGTCGACGTCGAGCGGCACGGCGTTCCCGAGCCGCTCCTCGATCCGGACGTCCTGGAGCACCGCCGCCGGCACGTCGGCCGGCGGGGCGCCGGGCGCGACGCGGGTCCCGTACTGCGCGCGCGCGGGCAGCGCGGCGGCGAGCGCGAGCAGCGCGGCGGCGATCCGCGACCTCACGGCTGCCCTCCGATCCGGCGCTCCTCCTGCGCCGGCCCCGGTCCGGGCCCCGGCGCGGGGCGGACGCCCTTCGCGACGAGGTCCATCGCCTGCTCGATCGGCACGTGCGCGACGCCCGCGGCGCGGTCCACCCAGCCGAGCGAGCCGAGCCGGGCGCGGCGCACCGCCCGGTCGCGCTCGCCGCGCACCGCGACCTCGAACGGCTGCTGCTCGACCATCCCGATCTTCGAGCGGCCGATCTCCGGCGGGATGGGCAGCGGCGGCCGCTCGCCCTGCGACACGCGCAGGTACGAGACCGCCACCGCGGAGGCGAGGAAGAAGACCACCAGCGAGGCGACGCCGACCGCGACGATGCTGCCCGTCGAGATCCGGTCCTCCTCCGAGCGCGCGCCGTGGGGGTCGCGGTGCTCCGGGTGCGGGGCGGTCATTGGGGCAGGTACCTCAGCGAGTCCTCGAGGTGGGGGTCGGACACCGGGACGGGCGCGGCGCCGCGCATGCGCAGCACGGTGAACGCCACCGCCACGCCGCCCACGCCCACGAACGCCGTCAGGTCGAGGAGCGACGGGCGCGGCCCCGCCGGGTGGAGGTGGGGCATGACGAGCCAGTGGACGTCGACCCAGTGGACGAGGAGGAGCCACCCCGCGAGCGCCGAGAGCGCCCGCGGGCTGCGCTTCAGGTCGCGCGAGAGGAGGAGGAAGAAGGGGACGAGGAAGTGGAAGAGCGCGAGGAACGCCGCCACCCAGCGCCACCCGCCGTCGATCCGGAGGACGTACCAGGGCACCTCCTCGGGGATGTTCGCGATCCAGATGAGCATGAACTGGGAGAACGCGATGTAGGCCCAGAACGCCACGAAGGCGAGGAGGAACTTCCCGAGCGAGTGGAAGTGCTCGAGGTTCAGGTGGTGCCCGAACGCGCCCGGGTCGTCGCGCGTGAGCGTGGCGGCCACGATGACGACCGCGAAGGCCGCCACGAAGCTCCCGGCGAACCAGTAGACCCCGAAGATCGTCGAGAAGAAGCGGGGGTCGAGGGACATCATCCAGTCGAACGCCGCGAAGCTCATGGTGAGCGCGAGGAACGGGAGCGAGCCCGTCCCGAGGCGCCGCTGCCGGAGGGTGAGCGAGACCCCGCCGACCTCGTCCTGCCGCACCGACCACGCGCGCAGCAGGTACGCCACGGCGATCCACACGGCGAAGTAGATCGCGGCGCGGACGAGGAAGAAGGTGGGGTTGAGGTACGGGAGCTTGTGCTCGACGGCGTGCGCCATCTCCCCCTCGAGCGCGTGCGGATCGACCCAGGGGAAGAGCAGCCGCATCCCCAGGGCGACGGGGACGAAGAGGACGAGGAAGAGGGGCAGCGTCTGCGGGACCGTCTCGAGGAACCGCCGCAGCACCACCGGCCAGCGCGCGTTCGAGGCGTGGAGCGCGCCGAGCAGGATGAGCGCGCCGAGCGCGACCCCGATCCAGTACACGAAGGCGACGAGGTACGAGAAGAGGGCGCGCCGCGCGTCGAGGACGAGGCCGCCCGCGAGCGTGAGCGCGAGGCCGGCGAGCCCCGTGGCGGCGGCGAGGCCGAGCAGGCGCCGTCCGCCCTGGTACGGGGAGAGGGTCATCGCGCCTCCTTCTCGAGCGCCTCGCGCGCCGCGGGCGGGAGCTGCTCGAGCTTCGCGTACTGCGAGAGCTGCAGCGCCCGGACGTACGCGACGACGGCCCAGCGGTCCTCGACCGACAGCTCCGGCGCGTAGGAGGGCATGAGGCCGAAGCCGTGGGTGATCACCCGGAAGACGTGGCCGTCCGGGACGTCCCGGTAGGCGTGGAGCGAGGGCGGCCGGCGCAGCGACATGTTGAGGGCCACCTGGCTCTCGCCGTCGCCGAGCACGCCGTGGCAGGCGGCGCAGATGATCTCGAAGCGGGAGCGGCCGCGGGCGAGGGTCGCGGGGGTGAGCGGGAGCGGCACGGTGGCGACGGGCCGCCCGTCCGGGCCGAGCCCGGTGGCCACGGCGGGGTCGAGGGCGGAGCGGTACGCGACGGTCCCGGCGGGCGGGGCCCGCATGCCGAGGCCGTCCGGGTCGATCTTGCTCGCCTGGTAGGCCTTCTGCTTCTGCTGCCGCTGCATGGGGTCGAGGCGCGGGCAGGCCGCGAGCACGAGCAGCAGGAGGGGGGCGGCGCGGGCCCTCATGTCCCCTCCCCCACGATCGACACCCGGCGCGCGCCGAGCCGGCGCAGCTCGGCGGCGACGGGCTCCGCCTCGGCGCCCTCCACCTCGGCGGAGAGCCAGAGCGCGTCCACCGTCGCGGACCGGAACGCCTCCACCTCGAAGACCGGGTGGTGCACCCGCGGGAAGCGGAAGTACGCGAAGAGGAGCCCGAGGAAGATGGCCAGCGACGCGAAGAGCACGCCGAGCTCGAAGGTCACCGGGATGAACGCGGGCGCGCTGTGCGGCGGGCGGTTGCCGACGTTGAGCGGCCAGTCGATCCCCACGGTCCACCACTGGAGCAGGTAGCCGGACGCGGCGCCCACGACGCCGGCGACGAGCGCCACGAGCGGCACGGTGGAGCGGCGCAGCCCGAGCGCCTCGTCGGCGCCGTGGAGCGGGTACGGCGAGTGGAGATCGACCGAGCGGTTCCCGCGCGCGCGGAGCGCCCGCGCCGCGTCGAGGAGCGCCGGCTCGCGCTCGAACTCGGCGAGCACGAAGGCGGTCACGGCGACACCTCCCGTCCCCCGGGCTCGGGGTGGACGCCCGCGGCGTGGTGCTCGAGCTCCCGGCGCAGCTCCTTCACCTCGAAGAGCGGGATGGCGGGCAGGAAGCGCAGGAAGAGCAGGAAGAGCGTCCCGAACACCGAGATCGACCCGAAGAGGAGCCCCCAGTCCGCCCAGGTCGGCGCGTAGTTCGCCCAGGAGGACGGGATGAAGTCGCGGGTGAGGGAGACGGCGATGATCATGAAGCGCTCCGCCCACATCCCGACGTTGATGAGGATCGACACGGCGAAGAGGACCACCTCGCTCCGGCGCGCCCAGCGGAACCAGAAGATCTGCGGCGCGAGCACGTTGCAGAAGAGCTGGACGAACCAGATGAGGCGGTAGTCGCCGACCCAGCGGTTGAGGAAGGCGAAGGCCTCGTAGCTCGAGCCCGAGTACCACGCCATGAAGTGCTCCATGACGTAGCCGTAGGACACCATGAGGCCCGTCGCGAGCATCACCTTCGCCATGTTGTCGAGGTGACGCTCCGTGACGACCTGCTGGTAGCCCAGGAGCCGCCGCGCCGGGATCATGAGCGTCATCACCATGGCGAAGCCGCTGAAGATCGCCCCCGCCACGAAGTAGGGCGGGAAGATGGTGGTGTGCCAGCCCGGCAGCTGCGAGATGGCGAAGTCGAAGGAGACGATGGTGTGGACGGAGACGACGAGCGGCGTCGAGAGCCCGGCGAGGAGCAGGTAGCCGACCCGATAGTGCCGCCAGTGGCGCGCCGAGCCGCGCCAGCCGAACGACATGATGCCGTAGACGACGCGGCGGGTCCGGTCCTTCGCGGCGTCGCGCAGCGTCGCGAGGTCCGGGATGAGGCCGAGGTACCAGAAGAGGACGGAGACGGTCCCGTAGGTCGAGATCGCGAACACGTCCCAGGGGAGCGCGCTCTTGAAGTTCGGCCACAGCTGCGTCGTGGCGGGATAGGGGACGAGCCACCAGAAGAGCCACGGGCGGCCGAGGTGGATGATGGGGTAGATGCCCGCCATCGCCACCGCGAAGAGCGTCATCGCCTCGGCGAAGCGGTTGATGGACGTGCGCCACTTCTGCTGGAAGAGCAGGAGGATCGCGCTGATGAGCGTGCCGGCGTGGCCGATGCCGATCCACCACACGAAGTTGGTGATGTCGAAGGCCCAGGCGACCGGGATGTTGTTGCCCCACACGCCGATGCCGACGAACACCGTCGCGACGAGCGAGACGATCCAGAACGCCACGCCGCCGGAGAGGGCGAGCAGGAGCAGGAGCCAGCCCTTGCGCGTCGGGCCGAGCACCGGCGCGAGCAGGCTCTCGGTGAGCGCGCGGTCGTCGGGGCGGCCCACGAGGACCGGCGCGCCCTCGAGGGCGTGGGCTTCTTCGAGCGTCTTCTTCGCGGTGCTCATGCGAGCTCGGGGTTCGGGTTCCGGAGCTTCACGAGATAGGCGGTGCGCGGCCGCGTGCCGAGCTCGTGCAGGAGGTCGTAGCGCCGCGCGTCGCCGTGCAGCCTCGACACCTTCGACGCGGGGTCGTTCAGGTTGCCGAACACGATCGCCTCGGCCGGGCAGGCCTGGGCGCAGGCGGGGACGACCTCGTCCGGCCCGATCTTCCGGCCGGCGACCCGGGCGTCCACGCGCGCGCGCTCGATCCGCTGCGTGCAGTAGGTGCACTTCTCCATGACGCCGCGGGCGCGGACGGTGACGTCGGGGTTCATCCCGAGCTGCACCGTGGGGTCGAGCGTGCCGTGGTAGTCGAAGAAGTTGAAGCGCCGCACCTTGTACGGGCAGTTGTTCGAGCAGTAGCGGGTGCCGACGCAGCGGTTGTAGACCATCTCGTTCAGCCCCTCGTCCGAGTGGACGGTGGCGTTCACGGGGCACACGTACTCGCAGGGCGCCGCCTCGCAGTGGACGCACGCGAGCGGCTGCGTGACCGACCGCGGGTCCTCGGGCGTCCCCTCGAAGTAGCGATCGACGCGGAGCCAGTGCATCTCGCGGCTCTTCAGCACCCGCTCCTTGCCCACGACCGGGATGTTGTTCTCCGCCTGGCAGGCGAGGGTGCACGCGGCGCAGCCGATGCACTTCGACAGGTCGATGCCCATGCCCCAGCGGTACTCCTCCTTGGAGTAGTCCACGGGGGCGAGCAGCGTGGCCTGCGGGCCGCGCAGCTCGTCGAGCTCCGCCTTCGCGTGGCCGAGCTCCTCCGCCGGCAGGGCGAGGGCGATCTTCCGCCCCTCCATCGAGAAGTGGCCCTGCGTCACCGCGAGGTCGGTGCGCCGCCCGGTGGCGCGCACCTCGAGCCCCGCGGCGAAGCCCGCCCCGTCGGCGGGGCGGAGCGGGTAGGCGTCGAACCCGGCGCCGCGCCCGACCGCCCCCTGCACCCGCTGGCCGTAGCCGAGGGCGAGGGTCACGGACTCGTCGGCGTGCCCCGGCACGACGAGCGCGGGGGCGGTCACCGCCCGGCCGCCGCGCGCCAGCTCCACGAGGTCGCCGGAGGCGACGCCGAGCCGCCTCGCCGTGGCGGGCGAGAGGTGGGCCGCGTTCTCCCAGGTGAGCTTCGTCACCGGGTCGGGGAGCTCCTGCAGCCAGGCGTTCTCGAGGTGGCGGCCGTCGCCCACCTTGTAGTCGGGGACGAAGCGGACCTCGAGGCCGGCGCCCGGCGCCGGCGCGGCGGCGATCGCCCGCGCCACGGCGGCGAGGTCGACCGCGGGGGGCGCGCCGGGCGCGGCGGCCGGGCGGGGCTCGCGGACGAGCCCGGCGGAGAGCCACTCCTCCCAGCGCCGCTCGAAGGGATCGGGCGGGGCCGGCTTGTTCGCGTCCACCGGGCGCGCCGAGGCGAGGCCGCCCGCGGCCGGGGCCGGGGCGGGCCCGAACCCGCCGCGCGCGCGCCAGCCGTCGCGCACGATCCGGAAGGCTCCCCGCTCGCCCTCGCCGAGCAGCGCCGCGAGGAGGTCGATCTCCGTCGCGCTCTCGACGAGGGGAGAGATGAGCGGCTGGACGATGGTGGCGCTGCCGTCGCGGGCGCGCAGGTCGCCCCAGGACTCGAGCGGGTGGGCGGCGGCGAGCCGGAAGGTGGCGGCGCGCACCGTCTCGTCGTCGCGGTAGGCGAGCACGATCCGCTCCTTCGCCTTCGCGAGCGCGTCCCTCAGGCCGAGCTCGGCGGGCGCGGCGTGGAGCGGGTTCCACGCGGTGACGACGAGGGTGTCCACCTGGCCGGCGGCGAGCTCGCGCGCGAGCGCCGCGAGGCCCCCGGGCGCGCCCGCGCCGCCGTCTGCCGGATCGAGGAGCACGCTCTCGCGGTACGCGACCGTGCGGCCGGCGTTGCCGAGCGCGTCGTTCAGCGCCGCGGCGAGCGCGTGGACCGCGGCGGGCTGCCCCGACCCCGCGGTCACGAGGGACCGGCCCCGCGCGCGGGCGAGGTCGGCGGCGACCGCCGCCGCCACGCGCCGGCGATCGCCCTCCGCCCGCGCGCCGAGCGGCGCGAGGGCGGCGAGGCCGTGGGCGGCGGCGAGCTCGGCGGCGACGGCGCGCGCGAAGGGGAGCACCTCGGCCGAGCGCATGCGGAGGCGGTGGTCCGCCGCGCCGCCGGTCACGGTGTAGCCGGCCTCCGCGACGTAGAGCCGGTTGAGCCGCCCCGGCACGCGCCGCGCGGCGAACTCCCTCGCGTGGCGGAGCGGGTCGCCGTCCCGGGCGAGGAGGTCCGCCTCGAGGGAGAGGACGACGTCGGCGGCCTCGAGCGAGAGGAGCGCGTCGAGGGGCCGGCCGAAGGCGAGGCGGGCGCCCTCGCGGGCGGCGTCCCCCTCGGCGCTCCACGCCTCGAGCCGCGCGCGCGGGAAGCGCGCGCGGAGCCGCCGCCGCAGCTCGAGGATCGTCGGGGAGGAGGTGGGCTCGACGAGGAGGCGGAGCCGCGCCCCCTGGTCCTTGTCGTGGGCGCGCCCGAGGGCGGCCAGCTCGGCGAGCGCCACCGGCCACGAGAGGTCCCGGCGGCCCCGGCGGAACCCGGCGAGCCGCGCGGGGTCGTACAGGTCGAGGACGAGCGCCTGGCGGATCGCGTCGGTCGCGCCGAGGCTCGCGGGGTGGTCGCGGTTCCCCTCGATCTTGGTGGGGCGCCCCTCCCACGAGGTGACGACGAGCCCCACCGCGTAGCCGCGGTCGCTCGCCGCGGTCGCGAAGGCGGAGGGCACGCTCGGCGTCACGCCCGCGGCCGGTCGGACGTACGGCACGAGCTTCTCGCGCGGCGGCTTGCAGCCCGCGACGCCGGCGAGCGCGGCGGACGCGCCGAGCACCTGCAGGAAGGAGCGGCGCGTGAGCCCGTCGGGCGCCTCCGCGGCGCCCTCGGCGAACTCGCCCGCGCCCTCCGCGGCGGCGCCGTCGTGCTCCGCGACGGTGCGCCACCGGCGCGCGCCGAGGCCTCCGCCCGCCTGTCCGTAGATCGGGAGCCCTAGCGGTGGCATGTGTAGCAGCTCGTGCGCGGTTTCACGTCGTACTTCTTGGCCAGCTCCCTGCCGAGCTGGGCGGGGTCGCCGTCGGGCGTCCAGGTCATGCTGGTGATCTCCTCGAGCGGGCGCAGCCGGGGATACGGATCGCGGTGACAGTCGAGGCACCAGCCCATGTTGAGCGGCTGGACCTGCTCGACGGCGGCCATCTGATCGACGCGGCCGTGGCACTCCACGCAGCCGACGCCCTTGTTCACGTGGGCGGCGTGGTTGAAGTAGACGAACCCCGGCAGCCGGTGCACCCGCACCCACGGGATGGGCTGCCCCGAGAACCAGCTCGCGCGGACGAGGTCGAGCAGCGGGCTCTTGTTCCACACCTGCGAGTGGCAGTTGAGGCAGAGCTCGGTGGCCGGGATGCCGGCGCTCGGCGCCCGCTCGACGGTCGAGTGGCAGTGGCGGCAGTCGATGAGGTCGTCCTGCACGTGGTGGCGGTGGTCGAAGATCACCGGCTGCTGCACCTGGTCCTGCTGGCCGGTGCCGTACGGGATGCGCTGGTAGAGCATCAGGGCGCCGACCGTGCCCGCCGCGCCCGCGACGAGGATCACGAGGACCGCCTTGAAGACCGCGTTCGCCCTGGGCGTGAAGAGTGCGCTCATCGTGTGGCGCGCCCGTGAGGCACGGCAGGACTTCGCACTCCACGGGCCAGGGCGCGCTAGGGGCGTAAATTGTTCGAGAGACCGCTCGAAAGGTAGGTCTCTAAAGGGTCCGACGCGTACGGTGGGTCACCCGCGCGCCGGTGCACGGGGCGGCGGGCGCGCGACGGCGTGCTTGTCCGCGGCCCTCCTACGGGCTAAATGAGGCGTTCGACGATGGAACTCTCGGACGTCACGCTGCTCGAGCGGGCCCGCGCGGGCGACCGCCGCGCCCTCGAGGCGCTCCTCTCCCGCCATCAACGCAGGGTGTACCGGTTCGGCCTCAAGATGTGCCGGGATCCGGAGGACGCGAAGGACGTCCTGCAGGAGACCCTCCTCGCCGTCGCACGGAGCGTGAAGGACTTCCGGGGGGCCTCGTCCGTCTCGACCTGGCTCTACACCATCGCCCGCAGCTTCTGCATCAAGAAGCGGCGCCGGTCCAAGTTCGCCCCCGAGCAGGAGGAGTCGCTCGAGGCGCGCGGGCCCGGGCTGGAGGCGCGGCAGGTGGCGGACCCCGGCCGCGGCCCCGAGGACGACCTCGCGGGGCGGCAGATCGAGAACGCCCTCGAGCAGGCGATCGCGGGGCTCGAGCCGATGTACCGCGAGGTGCTCGTGCTGCGCGACGTGGAAGGGCTCACCGCCCCCGAGGTCGCGGAGGTGATGGAGCTCAGCGTGGAGGCGGTGAAGAGCCGGCTCCACCGGGCTCGCGTGGCGGTGCGCGAGGCCGTCGCGCCGCTGCTCGGCGTCCCCGGGGCGCCCGAGGGCGCGCCCGCCGCTGCCCCGGCCGCGCCCGCCGCGCGCGCGTCCGCACCAGCGGCCGCGGGCGGCTGCCCCGACATCGTCCAGCTCTTCTCCGAGCACCTCGAGGGCGAGATCAGCGCCTCGGTCTGCGCCGACATGGAGCAGCACCTCTCGCGCTGCCCCGCGTGCCAGTCCAAGTGCGACTCCCTCCAGCGCACCCTCGCCCTCTGCCGGGCCGCGCCCCTGCCCGACGTGCCGCAGGCCGTGCAGGCGGACGTGCGCCGGGCGCTCCAGAAGTTCATCGAGCTCCACCAGTAGCCGGGGCCTTTGCCCCGCCACCCGGCGCACCCCATCTTGGGAGCGCGCGCTCCACGCGCAGGGAGGGTGGCCGATGGTCGTCAGAGGACTCCTCGCCGCCGCGGCGCTCGCCGCGGCGTCCACGGCGGCGGCGCAGCAGGCGCAGCCTTCGCAGCAGCAGCCCCCGCCGCCGCAGCCCCCGGCGGCCTCGCCCGCCTCCCCGACGACCGCCGGCTCGCAGGGCCAGTCGTCCTCGGCCCAGCCGTCCTCGCCGGGCGCCTCGTCGCAGCAGGTCGTGGTGAACCCGCCCCAGCCGCAGCCCGGGGCCGGCTCGACGGGCTCCTCCTCGCCGCCGTCGTCCACCACGGTGGTGAACCCGCCGCCGCCCTACCCCGTGCCGGGCGACACCGTCGTCGTCGAGCGGCGCGAGCGGCGGAACCCCATGGAGACGGTCGCGGTCGACGCCGCGTACGGCGGCGTCGCCGGGCTCCTCGTCGGCGTCGGGGTGGCGCTCATCAACGAGTGGGACACCTGGGAGCGCGACACCATGATCGGCGCGGGCGCCGGGCTGCTCGTCGGCGCCGCGGTGGGCGTCGCGCACGCCGCCTACGACGCGCGGCAGGACGGGCGGACCCGCCGCGTCGCCTTCGACGGCCTCAACCGGACGGACCGCGATCCCGTGGTCACCGCCCGCACCGTGGGCCTCGCGTTCCGGTTCTAGCGGCGTTCCGGGGCGGCGCGCCGCCGCCCTCGCGGTAGACTCCCCGCGTGCCGATCTACCGCCTCGGCCGCGAGATCGCCTTCCCCGACCCGGCCCTCGCGGAGCCGGACGGGCTCCTCGCCCTCGGCGGGGATCTCCGCCCGGAGCGGCTCCTCGCCGCGTACGCCGCGGGGATCTTCCCGTGGTTCGACGAGCGCAGCCCCATCCTCTGGTGGTCGCCCGACCCGCGCCTCGTCCTCGAGCCGGTCCGGCTCCACGTCTCGCGGTCGCTCGCGCGCACCGTCCGGCGCGGCACGTACCGCGTCACGGCGGACACCGCGTTCGAGCGGGTGATCCGCCGCTGCGCCGGGCGCCCGCGCCCCGGCCAGCGCGGCACCTGGATCACGGGCCCGATGGTGGCCGCCTACGTGGCGCTCCACGAGCTCGGGTTCGCGCACTCGTTCGAGGCGTGGGAGGGCGAGACGCTCGCGGGCGGCCTCTACGGCGTCTCCCTCGGCGCCGTCTTCTTCGGCGAGTCGATGTTCGCCGACCGGCCCGACGCGTCGAAGGTCGCGTTCGCGCGCTCGGTCGAGTGGCTCGCCGGGCGGGGCGTCACGCTCGTCGACTGCCAGGTGAGGACCGAGCACCTCGTCTCGCTCGGCGCCCACGAGATCCCGCGCGCCGAGTTCCTCGCGCGGCTCGCGGGCGCGCTCGAGGCGCGCACGCTGCGCGGGCGCTGGGAGCTCGGCCCGCCGGCGCCCGTGGCCCCGGGGGGCTGAGCTATCGGCGCGGCCCGCCGCGCCCGCCCTCGTCCAGGCTGCGCGTGCGGCGGGCGGTCTCCGCGACGGCGAGCACGAGCTCCGCCGCGAGGTAGCCGGCGAGCAGCGCCGCGACGCTCGCGAGGCCGAAGGTGGCGAGCACCGAGACCGCGCCCGCGACCTGGTTGTCGAGGCCGCCGGGCGTCGCCGGGAACAGGCCCTTGAGCGTCGAGAGGAGGACGCCGCCCGGCGAGCGCTGCCCGGAGACGAGGACGAGCAGGCCGAGCGCGGCGCCCGTGAAGGCGCTGGCGATGGCGTAGAGCTCGCCGGCGAGGCGCAGGCAGACGGCGGCGACGTCGACGGCGGGGAAGTCCGGGCGGGAGAGGCGCGCCACGGTGGACGAGCGGAGCCAGAGGGTGTGGACGAGCGCGTAGATCATCACGAGCACGACGAGCTGGAAGAGCACCAGCCCGAGCACCTCGGCGCCCTCGAGGTACCGCGTCCCCTCCCACGTCTTCACCCAGACGACCACGCCCCAGAGCCCCGTCAGCACCGCCGCCACCTGCATGGCGATCGAGGCGATGGATCGCAGCACCGCGCCGCGATCCAGGGCCGCGAGCGCGGGGGGCACGAAGAGGAACCTCGCCGCGAGGTGGCGGGGCGGCGCCACCGTGTCGATGGGCGCCGTGACGGCGCGCGCGCCGCCGGAGCCGTACCCCAGCTCGGCCCCGCAGCGGGCGCAGGTGGTCGCCTCGGGAGGGTTCGCGGCACCGCAGCCGGCGCAGGTCATCTCGGCACTCCGGGGTCTTCGGGACTGCGCCGCCCGGGGCCCCGTTCCCGGCGCGTCGCGAGGGCCGAGACTAGCACCGGCCCGCCCGCGCCGCGATCGCTCGCCGCGATCGCGATCGCCCCGGCGGCGTCGCGTCAGGGCGCGGCGGCGGGCGCGCTCGCCGCGACGATCCACGCGCAGGCGGCCGCGAGCGCGCCGTCCGCCGCGGGGGCGCCGACGACCTGCACGCCGACGGGCAGGCCCGCCGGCCCGCGCGCGAGCGGCAGCGACGCGCAGGGCGTCCCGAGCAGCGTCCAGATCCGATCGAAGGCGGGATCGCCCGTGCTCGCGAGCCCGAGGGGCGCCTCGCCGAGGGCGGCCGGGGTGAGGAGCGCGTCCGAGCGCGCGAAGAGCGCGGGGAGGCGCGCGCGACAGCGCTCCGCCTGCGCCCGCGCGGCCGCCTCGCGCTCGGGCGCGATGCGCTCGCCCTCCGCGAGGAAGTCGAGGAGCACCCGCGAGAGGAGCGGCGCGTGGCGCGCGCGGATCTCCCGCAGGGTGCGCGCGCCCTCGGCGGCCATGATCGTCCGCTGCGCGTCGGCGAGCCCCGCGAACTCCGGCCCGAGGTCCAGCTCCTCCACCGGCGCGCCGGCGCGCGCGAGCGCCTGCGCGACGCCCTCGACGAGCGCGCGCGTCGAGGGCTCGGCGAGGGGCCACTGCTCCGTGCGGCAGAGGGCGAGCCGCGGCGGCCCCCGCAGCGCGGGCGCCGCGGCGGCGACGCCCGCCGCGGCGAGGAGGAGCGGCACCGCCTCCACGTCGCGCACGAACAGGCCGAAGGTGTCGAGGGAGGGCGCGAACGGCGAGACGCCGTCCATCGGGACGGCGCCGAACGTCGGCTTGAAGCCGACGGCGCCGCAGAACGACGCCGGCCGGACGATCGAGCCCGCGGTCTGCGTCCCGATCGCCGCGGGGGCGAGGCGGGCCGCCACCGCCGCGGCGGAGCCGCTCGACGAGCCGCCCGGCGTGCGCGCCGGGTCGTGGGGGTTCACGGTCTTCCCCGGGCGGTAGAAGGCGAGCTCCGCCGTGACCGTCTTGCCGAGGACGACCGCGCCCGCCGCCCGCAGCCGCGCCACGGCGGCCGCGTCGCGCGCCGGCCTGCGCCCGCGGAACGCCTCCGAGCCGCGCTCGGTCGGCAGGTCCGCGGTGTCGAAGACGTCCTTCACCGCGACCGGGAGGCCCGCGAGCGGCGGCTTCGGATCGAGCCGGTCGATGCGGCGGGCGTCGGCGAGCGCGGCGCCGGGGTCGACGTGCTCGAACGCGCCGAGCCGCGGGTCCTCGTCGGCGATCCGGGCGAGGCACGCGGAGACGAGCGCCTCGGCGGTGAGGTCGCCGCGCCGCAGCCGCGCGACCGCCTCCGCGGCGGGGAGGTCCGGGAGCGCCGGGGTCATCGTGCCCCCTCGCCCGCCCGGCGCGCCTTCCGCGCCTTCGGCGGCCTCGCGCGCCCGCGGGCCGCGGCGCGCCGCTTCGGCGAGGGCAGGTCCAGCTCGGGGTAGTGCCGGAAGATCCCGACCTCGTTGAAGGGGAGGCGCCGCTCCGAGGCGAGGTAAGCGGCGATGCGCGGCCGCGCCGCCACCGCGTCGTGCAGCGCGACGAGGCGCGGGAAGCGCCGCTCGTGCCGGCGCATCGCGCGCGGGAAGGCGTAGCGCAGCCCGGCGACCACCTGGAACGTGGAGAGGTCCGCGTAGCTGCACTCCGCGCCCACGAGCCAGCGGCCCCCGCCCGCGGGGTTCGAGTCGAGGGCGCGGTCGAGGTAGCGCAGGAACATCGGGATGCGCTCCCGCACGAACCCGCCGGCCCGCCGCGCCGCCTCGCGCCGCTGGTCCTCGTAGTAGAGCGCGGGGGAGACGGGGTGGTGCGTGTCGTGCACCTCCGCGACGAGGTCCGCGATCGTGAGCTGGAGCTGGTGGGCCCGGCGCCGGCTCTCCTCGTCGGGAGGCACGGCGCCGATGCGGGGGGCGACGTACTCGAGGATTGCCGCGGTCTGCGCGACGAGCACGCCGCCGTGGCGCAGCGCGGGAGGGCCGAAGGGCGTGAGCCACGGGCCGGGCTCCTCGAGGAGCCGCGCGATGGCGGCGGCGCCGCCGCCGTCGGCGGCGGGCAGGCGCCCCACGTCGACGTACGGCACGCCGGCGTCCTCGAAGGCCAGGCGGACGAACTCTCCGCGCCCCTGCAGGCCCGGCCAGTAGAGGAGCTCGTACTCCGCGGTCGCCGGCGGCGTCGAGGTGAGCATCGCCGTGCGATTACCTCCCCGTCCGCTCCGCCGCAACCCTCGCCCTCGGGGCCGCCCGCTCCCCCCGGGCGGGGCCGCGCCGCTGCGCCGCGGCCTCCGCCCGCCTAGATCCCGCGGGTGGCGCGCGAGGTCGAGGTCCTGTCCGGCTGGGTCGCGGAGGCGAGGGCGCGCACCCTCGCGCTCGCCGCCGCGATCGCCGACGCCGAGCTCATCGGCCCGCGGCTCGCCATCGTGAACCCGCCGCTCTGGGAGCTCGGCCACGTCGCCTGGTTCCAGGAGCGCTGGGTCCTGCGCCACGCGCTCGGGCATCCGCCGCTCCGCGCCGACGCGGACGCGCTCTGGGACTCGAGCGCGGTCCCGCACGACACGCGCTGGTCCCTCCCCCTCCCCGCGCGCGCGGACACCCTCGCGCTCCTCCGCGAGGTGGCGGGCGCCGTGCGCGACGCGCTCCCGGCGCTCCGGCCCGAGGCCCTCGAGCTCGTCGAGCTGTCGGTGCTGCACGAGGACATGCACGCGGAGGCCATGGCCTTCACGCGGCAGACCCTCGGGCTCGTCGCGCCCGCCCTCGCCCCCGGCGCCGCCCCGCCTCCGCAGGGAGGCGGCGATCTCCCCGGCGACGCGCGCGTGCCGGGCGGCACGTTCCTGCTCGGCTCGGCGGCGGGGGAGCCGTGGGCGTTCGACAACGAGCGGCAGGCCCACCCGGTGGAGGTGGCGCCCTTCGCCATCGCCCGCGCCCCGGTCACGCAGGCGGCGTTCGCCGCGTTCGTCGGCGAGGCCGGCTACCGCAGGCGCGAGCTGTGGAGCGAGGGGGGCTGGGCGTGGCGCGAGGCGGCCGGCGCCGAGGCGCCGCTGCACTGGCGCCGCGACGGCGGGCGCTGGCTCCGCCGCGACTTCGACGTCCTCCGCCCGCTCGAGCCGCACCGGCCGGTCGTGAACGTGTGCCTCCACGAGGCCGAGGCGTACTGCCGCTTCGCCGGGCGCCGGCTGCCGACCGAAATGGAGTGGGAGGTCGCGGCGTCGGGCGAGCCGGGCGCGGGTGGCCGCCTCGCGCCCCGCAAGCGCCGGTACCCGTGGGGAGACGCGCCGCCCTCGCCCGGGCGCGCCCACCTCGACTTCCGCGCCCTGCACCCCGTCGACGTGGGCGCCCTCCCCGACGGCGACAGCGCCTTCGGCTGCCGGCAGATGGTGGGGAACGTCTGGGAGTGGACGGCCTCGCCGTTCCTGCCCTACCCCGGGTTCTCGCCGGGTCCCTACCGCGACTACTCCCTCCCCTGGTTCGGCTCGCACGCCGTGCTCCGCGGCGGGAGCTTCGCCACGACGGGCCGGCTCGCGCGGAGCGCCTTCCGCAACTTCTACACGCCCGACCGCCGGGACCCCTGGGCCGGGTTCAGGACGTGCGCGCCGTGAGGATCCTCGTCGTCACGCCCGCGCGCCGCGGCGCGCGCAGCGGGAACCGGGTGACCGCGCTCCGCTGGGCGCGCCTGCTCCGCTCGCTCGGCCACGCCGTCGCGATCGCCGAGGCCTGGCGGGGCGAGCGCTGCGACGTGCTCGTCGCGCTGCACGCGCGCAAGAGCCTCGCCTCGGTGGAGGGCCTGCGCGCGGCACGGCCGGACGCGCCGGTCGTCGTCGCGCTCACCGGGACCGACCTGTACGAGGACCTGCCCGGCTCGGCCGAGGCGCTGCGCGCCCTCGACCTCGCGACCCGCCTCGTGACCCTCCAGCCGCTCGGCGTCGGGGCGCTGCCCGCGCACGTCCGCGCGAAGGCGCGCGCCATCGTGCAGTCTGCGCGGCCGCCGGGCCGGGTCCCTGCGGCGGGCGAGGGGCTCCAGGTCTGCGTGCTCGCGCACCTGCGCGAGGTGAAGGATCCGTTCCTCGCCGCGCGCGCGGTGCGGGGGCTCCCCGAAGGCTCGCGGGTGCGGGTCGTGCACTGCGGGGCCGCCCTGGATCCGGGGAGCGAGCCGCGCGCCCGCGCCGAGGAGCGCGACAACCCGCGCTGGCGCTGGGCCGGGGCGCTGCCTCGCGCCGAGGCCCTGTGCGCGCTCGCGGCGAGCCGGGTCCTCGTCGTCTCCTCTCGCCTCGAGGGCGGCTCGAACGCGGTCTCGGAGGCGCTCGCCTGCGGGGTCCCGGTGCTCTCGACGCGCATCGACGGCTCGATCGGCGTCCTCGGGGCGGACTACCCGGGGCTCTACCCGGTGGGCGACGAGCGGGCGCTCGCCTCCCTGCTCCTCCGGCTGGAGCGCGAGCCGGCGTTCGAGGCGCTGCTCCACGAGCGGGTGGGTGCCCTGCGCACCCTCGTCGAGCCCTCGCGGGAGCGCGCGGCGTGGCGCTCGCTCCTCGCCGAGCTCTCCGCGCCCGCTGCTCGCGCGGGAGCGCAGGCGGCGCCGCCCCCGTGAATCCGGGGGGATCCCCGCGGCCGTCCCCCCTCGCCGGGGCGCCGGAGCGCCCTGGGGCCGCGCCGGCAGCCCGCGCGCGGGAGGTCGCCGTCCGCTTACAATGTCCGGGCGATGCCCGAGCGGCCCCGGCCCGGCGGCGACACCGACGTCGCCGTCCCGAAGACGAAGCAGGAGCGACAGACCCGGCGCCCGCCGCTGTTCAAGGTGCTCCTGCACAACGACGACTACACGACGCAGGAGTTCGTGGACTGGGTGCTCGTCACGGTCTTCAGGCACACGGCCGAGACGGCGCACCGGATCATGCTGAACGTTCACATGCACGGCGTCGGCGTCGCGGGTATCTATCCGCTCGAGATCGCCGAGACGAAGGCGGAGAGGACCATGGCGCTGGCGCGCGAGGCGGATTACCCGCTGCTCGCGACGGTGGAGCCGGAGTAGTCGATGGTGACGGTTTCGAAGGAGCTACAGCAGACCCTGCAGGCCGCCGTGGGCGAGGCGCGCCGCCGCCGGCACGAGTACGTCACGCTGGAGCACCTGCTCCACGCGATGACGAAGGACAAGGTGGCGTCCGAGGTGCTGCTCGCCTGCGGGGCGGACCTCAAGCTCCTCGAGAAGGACCTCGAGGACTACCTCGACCGGACCCTCGAGGCGCTCTCCTCGACCCAGGACCCCGAGCAGACCGCGGCGTTCCAGCGGGTGCTGCAGCGGGCCGCCTGGCACGTGCAGGGCTCCGGGCGGACCGAGCTCAACGCGGGCGACGTGCTCGTCGCGATCACGCGCGAGCGCGGGTCGCACGCGGTCTACCTGCTCGAGAAGCAGGGCGTCCGGCGGCTCGACATCCTGCAGTACATCTCGCACGGCGTCGGCAAGGAGGGGCCGGGCGGGGACGACGACGGGCACGAGGAGCAGGGCGAGGAGGGCGGCCCGCGCCCGGTGAAGGACCCCTTCAAGACCTTCACCGTGAACCTCGTCGAGCGCGCGGCGCAGGGGCTCATCGACCCGCTCGTCGGCCGCGACGCGGAGATCGAGCGCACCATCCAGGTGCTCTGCCGGCGCCGGAAGAACAACCCGGTGCTCGTCGGCGACCCCGGCGTGGGGAAGACCGCCATCGTGGAGGGGCTCGCGCTCCGCATCCACGAGAAGAAGGTCCCGGCGGTCCTCGAGAAGGCGGCGATCTACTCGCTCGACATGGGCGCGCTCCTCGCCGGGACCAAGTTCCGCGGGGAGTTCGAGCAGCGGCTCAAGGGGGTCATCGCCGGCGTGAAGAAGACGCCGCACGCGATCCTCTTCATCGACGAGATCCACACCATCGTCGGCGCCGGCGCCACCACCGGCTCCTCCATGGACGCCTCGAACCTGCTCAAGCCCGGGCTCGCGTCGGGCGAGCTGCGCTGCATCGGCTCGACCACGTTCCAGGACTACAAGGCGACGTTCGACCGCGACCACGCCCTCGCGCGCCGCTTCCAGAAGATCGAGATCAACGAGCCCACGGTGGAGGACACCGTGAAGATCCTCCGCGGCCTGAAGAAGGTCTACGAGGACCACCACGGCGTCGTCTTCACGGCGCGCGCGCTCCGCGCGGCCGCCGAGCTGTCGGCGAAGCACATCAACGACCGGCAGCTCCCGGACAAGGCCATCGACGTGCTGGACGAGGCGGGCGCCCGCGACCGGATGCGGCCCGAGGCGCGCCGCCACCGCCGCATCACGGCGCGCGACGTCGAGCGGGTGGTCGCCAAGATCGCGAAGATCCCGGAGCGGACGGTCTCGGCCGACGACGAGAGCGCGCTGCGCAACCTCGAGCCCGAGCTGAAGCGGGTCATCTACGGGCAGGACGCGGCGGTGGAGGCGATCGCCTCCGCCATCAAGCTCTCCCGCTCCGGCCTCGCCTCGCCGGAGAAGCCCATCGGCAACTTCCTCTTCTCGGGCCCCACCGGCGTCGGCAAGACCGAGCTCGCGAAGCAGCTCGCCCGCATCCTCGGCGTCGAGTTCCTGCGCTTCGACATGACCGAGTACCAGGAGAAGCACACCGTCTCCCGGCTCATCGGCGCGCCGCCCGGCTACGTCGGCTTCGACCAGGGCGGCCTGCTCACCGACGCCATCCGCAAGACGCCCTACGCCGTGCTCCTGCTCGACGAGATCGAGAAGGCCCACCCGGACATCTTCAACCTGCTCCTGCAGGTGATGGACCACGCGACGCTCACCGACAACAACGGCCGCAAGGCCGACTTCCGCCACGTCATCCTCGTCATGACGACCAACGCCGGGGCGCAGGAGCTCTCGGCCAGGCGGGTGGGCTTCGGCTCGGACCTCTCCGGCCCGGGCAACGCGAAGAACGCCATCGAGCGGACCTTCAGCCCGGAGTTCCGCAACCGCCTCGACGCGTGGGTCGGGTTCGAGTCGCTGCCGCCCGAGGTGATCGCGAAGGTGGTGGACAAGCTCGTGAAGGAGCTCGAGGGGCAGCTCGCGGAGAAGAAGGTGCGCATCGAGCTCGCGCCCGCCGGCCGGGCCTGGCTCGGCGAGCACGGCTTCGATCGCAAGATGGGCGCCCGGCCCATGGCCCGGCTCATCCAGAACGAGCTGAAGAAGCCGCTCGCCGAGAAGATCCTCTTCGGCGAGCTGCACGACGGCGGCACGGTGCGCGTGGACGTCGAGGAGGGCGGGGCGAGGCTGCGGCTCGTCGTCGTGCCCGCGCCCGTCCCCGCGCCGCCGGCGCCGCCCGCGCCGGTGCCCGCGTAGCGGCGCCGCCGGAGCGCGGCGGCCGCCGTGATTTGCCCGGGGGAGAGGCCGGGAGAGGGGGGCTGCCGGCGGCGAGCGCGTGGTCGCGCTACTTCCCGCCCACCGCCGCCTTCAGCGCGCCCTCGATGGAGTCCGGCGCGCAGCGGATCCGCATGAAGCTGTGGTCGCCCATCATCGAGAGATCCGGGAAGTTCACCGCGATGCGGAACTTCGCGTGGAGCGCGTAAACCTCGCCCTTCGAGACGAGCACCTCGTAGGGCAGGTGGCCGGTGGAGCGCACCGGCTTGAAGTCGATCTCCTTCATCACGTTGGCGTCGGCGCCGCAGCCGTCGGCGAGCGCGACCCCGAACACCGCCTCGTCCGGCGAGACGTCCACCCGGTAGATCTTCTTCGTGCGCCCCTTGCCCGCCTCGAGCCCCGCCTCGACGGCCGCGATCGCCTCCGCCTGCGACGGGAACCTGGCGAGCGTCCACGGGTCGTCGAAGTACGGCATCGCCATCATGTAGTGGTAGCCGCGCAGGTCCTTCGCGCTCCTGCCGTCCTGCGGGCCGTACTCCTCGACCCGGCCGAGCGCCGCGCCGAGCTTCGCCGCGACCGGGGCGAGGTCGGCCTTCAGCCGGTAGCCGGCGGCCATGTAGACGGGGTTCGTGAAGGCGACCTGCACCTCCTCCCCCACCTTCGTGACGGTCACGCGCTGCGCGGCGGCGTAGCCGCCGAAGCGCTGCTGCGCCGCGGCCGCCTTGAGGTCGGCGCTCGTCACGGCGAGCACGACCGCGCCGCCGTACGGCGCGTAGGTCCCCACCACCTCGAACCCGGCCGCGGCGAGCTTCGCCTTCGCCTCGGCGGCGAGCTGGGACGGATTGCCGGGCCCGCGGCTCGCGAGCACGAACGGCTTCAGCTTCGGCTCGGCGGCGCCGGCGAGGCCGGCGACGAGGACGAGCGCGACGAACGACGCGACCTTCGATGACATGGAGCTCCCTCGCTGCGGGGACGCGGGAGGCGCCCCTCGAAAGGGCTCCATGCTACGCAGCGGAAGGCCGGACGGGCCGTGGCGGAGCGCCGCATCGGCGCCCCGCCACGAATTCGTCTAGCAGTTTCGCTACTTAGCTATGTCACTTCACGGTCACCTGGATGGTCCGCGGCTTCGCCTCCTCGCGCTTCGGGAGGACGACGGTCAGGACGCCGTCCTCGCAGTGCGCGGCGACGCTCGCGGCGTCCACGGTGGCGGGGAGCGAGAACGAGCGGAAGAACGTGCCGTGGGCGCGCTCGCTGCGATGCGCCGTCTCGTCCTTCGCCGGCTCCGCGAACTTGCGCTCGGACTGGACCGTCAGCGTGTCGTTCTCCACCTGGATCCGGATCGCCTTCGGGTCGTGGCCGGGCAGGTCGACGACCACCTTGAACGCCGCCTCGGTCTCGAGGATGTCGGCGGGCGGGGTGAGGCCGTAGCCGGCCCAGGCGCCGGCGGACGGGGTGGCGACGTCGTTCACGAGGCGGTCCATCTCGCGGCTCAGCGCCGCGAACGTGTCGGGGTTCCTCCACAGGGTCAGCATGTGCGTCCTCCTTCGCAGGGCGATGGGTGTGCGAGAGCCCTCGCGCGTCCGGCCGGGCCTGTCGTGAGGCCGGAGCCGCGCGTCACGGTCCCTACGTAAGTCGTGCCCGGGGGCTGTCAAGCGACGCCCCCGGTCGCGCCGGGGCCCCGCGTCGGGTAGAACGCGGGCCGTGCAGCCGCTGCCCATCGACCCGCTCCTCCCGGAGATCGTCGCCGCGCTCCGCGCGGCGCCCTCCGTCGTGATCGAGGCGCCGCCGGGCGCGGGGAAGACGACGCGGGTGCCGCGCGCGCTCCACGAGGCGGGGCTCGCCGGCGGCGGCGAGGTGGTCGTCCTCGAGCCCCGCCGGCTCGCCGCCCGCCTCGCCGCCCGCCGCGTGGCGGAGGAGCTGGGCGAGCGGCCGGGGGAGACCGTCGGCTGGCAGGTGCGCTTCGAGGAGGTCGCCGGGCCGCGCACGCGGATCCGCTACGTGACCGAGGGGCTCCTCACGCGCCGCCTCCTCGCCGCGCCCTCCCTGCCCGGCGTCGGCGCGGTGATCCTCGACGAGTTCCACGAGCGGCACCTCCAGGGCGACCTCGCCCTCGCCCTGCTCCGCCGGCTCCAGCGGTCCACCCGCCCCGACCTCCGCCTCGTCGCGATGTCCGCGACGCTCGACGCCGCGCCGGTGGCGCGCTACCTCGGCGCGCCGTCGCTCCGCTCCGAGGGGCGCCGCTTCGAGGTGGCGATCGAGCACCTCTCCGCAGAGGACGCGGCCCGTCCCGGCGCGCGGCTCGAGGACGAGGTGGCGCGCGCGGTGAAGCGGCTCCACCGCGAGGGGGCGGACGGCGACGTCCTCGTCTTCCTGCCCGGCGCGGCGGAGATCCGCCGGGCGCGCGACGCGCTCGCGGCCTTCGCCGGGTCCGCGGGGGTGGACGTGCTGCCGCTGCACGGCGACCTCCCGCCCGACGAGCAGGACCGCGCGGTGCGCCCGGGGCGGCGCCGGAAGGTGATCCTGTCCACGAACGTCGCCGAGACCTCGGTCACCATCGAGGGCGTCGTCGCGGTGGTGGACTCCGGCCTCGCCCGCGTCGCCTCGCACTCGCCGTGGTCCGGGCTCCCCACCCTCGAGGTGCGGAAGATCTCCCGCGCGTCCGCGGCGCAGCGCGCCGGCCGCGCCGGGCGCACCGGGCCCGGGCGGGCGCTCCGGCTCTACACGCGCCACGACCACGACGCGCGGCCCGAGTTCGACGTGCCGGAGGTGCTGCGCGAGGACCTCTCGGAGACGCTCCTCGCCCTCTCGGCGTTCGGCGCCGCGGACGCGCTCGAGTGGTTCGAGCCGCCGCCCCCCGCCGCGCTCGACGCGGCGCGCACGCTCCTCGCCAGGCTCGGCGCGCTCGACGCTCGCGGCGCGCCGACCGACGTCGGCCGGAGCATGCTGCGCGTCCCCGGCCACCCGCGGCAGGGGCGGCTCCTCGTCGAGGCCGCCGCCCGCGGCGCCGCGGACGCGGGCGCGCTCGTCGCGGCGCTGCTCGGCGAGCGCGATCTCAGGGACCGCCGCGCGCTCGAGGGGGCCGCCCTCCCGCCGACCGGACCGTCGGACCTGCTCGAGCTCGCGCAGGTGTTCGACGAGGCGGCGCGGGCGCGGTTCGATCCGGACCGGCTGCGCAGGATGGGCGTGAGCGCCGGCGCCGCGCAGGCGGTCGACCGCGCGCGGCGGCAGCTCGCGCGGGTGGCGAGGGGGCTCCCGCGGAGACCGCCGGCGACCAGGGCCCAGGCGCCGGCCGCAGCGGCGACCGCGACCGAGGAGGCCCTCCTCGCGGCGACGCTCACCGCCTACCCGGACCGCGTCGCCCGGCGCCGGACGCCCGGCTCCGACGAGATCGTCCTCTCGGGCGGCGGGAGCGCGCGGCTCGATCCCTCGAGCGTCGTGCGCGAGGCCCCGCTGCTCGTCGCGGTGGACGCCGAGGAGCGCAGGGGCGAGCGCCGCGGGCCCGGGGCGCGGGGCCCCGAGGTCCGCGTCCGGATCGCGAGCGCCGTCACGCAGGAGCTGCTCCTCGACCTCTTCCCGGACGCGCTCCGCTACGAGGAGGCGGTCGTGTGGAACGCCGCCGCCGAGCGCGTGGACGCGGCCGAGCGGCTCCTCTACGGCGACCTCGTCCTCGAGGAGGCGCGCGCCGCGCGCGCCGACCCGGAGAAGGTCGCCGCCCTCCTCGCGGCGGAGGCCCTCGCTCGCGGCCCGCGCGCCTTCGCCGAGGAGGGCGCGGTGGACGCGCTCGGAGCGCGCCTCGCCTTCGCCGCCGCGCACGCCCCCGACGCCGGCCTCGCCGCGCCCTCCGAGGCGGACCTCGCCGCGGCGCTCGCCGAGCTGTGCGCGGGCCGCCGCAGCTTCGCCGAGCTGCGCGAGGCGGACCTCCCGGGCGCCCTGCTCGCCCGCCAGGGTCCGCGGGCGCGCGCGGCGCTCGAGAAGCTCGCGCCGGAGCGCGTGACGCTCCCGGGCGGGCGCACGGCGCGCATCCACTACGAGGCCGGGAAGCCCCCCTGGGTCGAGAGCCGGCTGCAGGACTTCTTCGGCATGTCGGCGGGGCCGTCGGTCGGGGGCGGGCGCGTGCCGCTCGTGCTCCACCTCCTCGCCCCGAACCAGCGCGCCGTGCAGGTGACGACGGACCTCGCCGGGTTCTGGGACCGGCACTACCCGGCGCTCCGCCGGGAGCTGATGCGCCGCTACCCGCGCCACGCCTGGCCCGAGGATCCTCGCACCGCGACGCCGCCCGCGCCGCGGCGGCGGTAGGGAAGGCAGGCCTCCTCGCCCGCCCGCCGCGCGGGCGTCCCGCCGGGGCCGGCCCGGGACCGGACCGCCGTGCCGAGATTTGCGGCGATGGCGCGCCCCGACACCCTCCCGCCGTACCGGCCGCAGCTCGCCCTCCTCGTCTCCGCGGCCCCGGAGGGCGCGAGCTGGGTGCACGAGACCAAGTACGACGGCTACCGGATCGGCTGCGCGGTCGAGGGCGGGCGCGCCACGCTGTGGAGCCGGCGCGGCAAGGACTGGACGGCCCAGTTCCCCGAGGTGGCCGCCGCGGCGGGCGCCCTGCCCGTCCGCAGCGCGCTCCTCGACGGCGAGGTGGCGGCCCTCCTGCCCGACGGACGGACGAGCTTCCAGGCCCTGCAGAACGCGTTCTCCGGCGGGCGCCGCGCGCTCGTCTACTTCGCGTTCGACCTCCTCGCTCTCGACGGCGAGGACGTCGCCTCCCGCCCGCTCCTCGAGCGCAAGGCGCTCCTCGCGCGCCTCCTCCGCGACGTCCGCGGGATCGTCCGGTACGCCCCCCACGTCGAGGCCAGCGGCGCCGCCGTGTTCCGCGAGGCGTGCCGGCTCGGCCTCGAGGGGATCGTCTCGAAGCGGGCCGACCAGCCGTACCGCCCCGGCCGGAACGCGAGCTGGGTGAAGACGAAGTGCGTGAAGCGGCAGGAGCTGGTCGTCGGCGGCTTCACGGATCCGGAGGGCGCGGCGCGCGACGCCCTCGGCGCGCTGCTCGTCGGCGTCTTCGAGGGAGGCGCGCTCCGCTTCGCCGGCAAGGTCGGGACGGGCTTCACGAACGCCGGGGCGCGGGCGCTCCGCGCGAGGCTCGCGCCGCTGGCCGCGCAGGAGTGCCCGTTCACGCCGCGGCCGGCGGGCTGGCTCGGGAGGAACGCGCACTGGGTGCGGCCCGAGCTCGTCTGCGAGGTCGCGTTCACCGAGTGGACGGGCGACGGGAAGATCCGGCACCCGTCGTTCCAGGGGCTGCGCGAGGACAAGCGCGCCGAGGACGTCGTGCGCGAGCGGCCGGCGCCGCGACCACCCCCGAGCCGCCCCCGGCGGCGAGGCGCTCCCCTGACGACCCCGACCTCGACCCCGACATCGACATCGAGCTCGACCTCGACCAAGGCCGCTTCCGGTTCTTCCCTCTCCCCCCGCGCAGCGGGGGGAGGGGGACTTTCCTCCAAGTCGACCCCGACCCCGACCTCGACCTCGACCCGGACCCCGACCTCGCCCCGCACCCCGACCTCGCCCCGCACCGCGCGCTGGCGCGCCCGCCGAGGAGGTCGGCGGCATCCGGATCTCGAGCCCGGATCGCGTGATGTACCCCGACCTCGGCCTCACGAAGCTCGACGTCGCGCGCTACTACGACGCCGTCGCGGACGCGATGCTGCCGCACCTGCGCGGGCGGCCGCTCACGCTCGTCCACTGCCCCGAGGGGCTCGCCGGCGGCTGCCGCTTCATGAAGCACTCCAAGGTATGGGCGCCGGCGAGCGTGCGCAGCGTCCGCATCGCGGAGAAGACGAAGCTCGGCGAGTACCTCGTCGTGGACGGGCGCGAGGCGCTCCTCGCGCTGATCCAGATGGACGTCCTCGAGCTGCACACGTGGAACTCCACGGTGGAGCGGCTCGAGGAGCCGGACCGGCTCGTCCTCGACCTCGACCCCGGGCCGCGGGTGCGCTTCGCCGAGGTGGTCGCCGCCGCGCGGCTCGTGCGCGACGCCCTCGCGGCGCTCGGCCTCGCCGCCTTCGTGAAGACGACCGGCGGCGCCGGGCTCCACGTCGTGGTCCCGCTCGCCCCGCTCTCCCGCTGGGAGGAGTGCCTCGCGTTCGCGCGCGCCTTCGGGCGCGCGATCGCGCGCCACGACCCGCGCCGCTTCACCGTGGCCTTCGCCAGGGCCGGGCGGGAGGGGAAGATCCTGCTCGACTACCTGCGCAACAACCGGACGAACACCTCGGTCGCGGCGTACTCCACGCGGGCGCGGCCGGGCGCGCCCGTGTCGGTGCCGCTCGCCTGGGACGAGCTCGAGCCGCGGCTCCGGCCGGGACGCTACACCGTCGCGACCGTCCCGCGCCGGCTGGCCGCGCTCCGCGGCGACCCTTGGCGGGGCTACGACGCTTCCCGGCGCCCGCTGGACCACGCCCGCGTCGCGGCCGTCTCGGGGCTCGCGTCCGCCCCGCCGGGCGCGTGAACGCCTGGGCGGGTCCGCGCGCCCGGCGCGGCGATCCCTAGATTCGCGCGTGACCCGGATCCGCGTCGGCACGAGCGGCTACATGTACCGCCACTGGCGCGGGGTGCTCTATCCGGAGGGGCTCGCCCAGCGCCTCTGGCTGCCGCGATACGCGTCGTTCTTCGACACCGTCGAGATGAACGCGACCTTCTACCGGCTGCCCACGCCACGGGCCGTCGAGCGCTGGCGGGACGCCGTGCCGGCCGGGTTCACGTTCGCGGTGAAGGGGAGCCGCTACCTCACGCATCTGAAGCTCCTCCTCGACGCCGACGAGGGGCTCCGCCGCTTCTACGAGCCGATCGGGCTGTTCGTCGGGAAGCTCGGGCCGGTGCTGTGGCAGCTCCCGCCCCACCTGAAGCCGGACCTCGAGCGGCTCGACCGCTTCCTCTCGCGCCTCCCCCGGGGCCGCCACGTCGTCGAGTTCCGGGACGCGGCCTGGTACGCCGAGGAGACCTGCGCGGTGCTCGAGCGGCACGGCGCCGCCTTCTGCGAGCACGACGCGGTGAAGGCGGAGCCGCCGCGGCGCACCGGCGGGTTCCGCTACGTGCGCTTCCACGGGACGACGGGGAAGTACCAGGGCCGCTACGGCCCCGCGGTGCTCCGCGGCTTCGCCGCCGACTACCTCGCCTCGGCGCGGCGGGGCGAGGACGTCTTCGTCTACTTCAACAACGACACCGGCGGCCACGCGGTGCACGACGCGCTGGCGCTCCTCGCCCTCGTCGGCGAGGAGCGGCCCGACCTCGGCGCGGCGCCGTGACTACCGGTTCACCGTCGTCATGCCCTGCGCGTGGTAGCGGTCCCCGGCGGCGGCGCCCTTCGGGGCCACCGCGTCGATGCGGGCGAGGTCGTCCCCCGAGAGCGCGATGGCCGCGGCCCCGACGTTCTCCTCGAGGTGCTTGCGGGTCGTCGTCCCCGGGATCGCGACGACGTCCTTCCCGCGCGCGAGGACCCAGGCGAGGGCGAGCTGCGCCGGCGCCGACCTGCTTCTCCGCGGCGAGCTCGCGGATCCGCTCCACGAGGCGGAGGTTCCGGTCGAAGTTCTCCCCCTGGAACCGGGGCGACTGGCGCCGGTAGTCGTCGGGCGCGAGGTCCTCGAAGCGCCGGAAGCGGCCGGTGAGGAAGCCGCGGCCGAGCGGGCTGTACGCGACGAAGCCGATCCCGAGCTCGCGCACCGTCGGCAGGAGCTCGTCCTCCGGATCGCGGCTCCAGAGCGAGTACTCGGTCTGCAGCGCCGAGATCGGGTGCACGCGGTGGGCGCGGCGGATCGTGGCGGGCGCCGCCTCGGAGAGGCCGAGGAAGCGCACCTTGCCCGCCCGGACGAGCTCCGCCATGGCGCCGACGGTGTCCTCGATGGGGACGGTGGGGTCCACGCGGTGCTGGTAGTAGAGGTCGATGCGGTCCACGCCGAGGCGCCGCAGCGAGGCGTCGCAGGCGCGGCGCACGTACTCCGGCTTCCCGTTCACGCCCACCCAGCCCCCCTCGGGCGTCCGCTCGTTCCCGAACTTGGTCGCGAGCACCACCCGGTCGCGGCGGTCACGGATCGCGCGCCCGACCAGCTCCTCGTTCTTGAACGGCCCGTACATGTCGGCGGTGTCGAGGAGCGTGACGCCGAGCTCGAGCGCGCGGTGGAGGGTCGCGATCGACTCGCGCTCGTCCGCCCCCGCGTAGAACTCGCTCATCCCCATGCAGCCGAGGCCGAGCGCCGAGACGGCGAGCCCCTGCGATCCGAGGTTGCGGGTCTCCATGACGTCCCCTCCGATCCGGCGCGTGTCACCGGGCCGCCCGAAGCGTAACGGCTCCCCTGCGGCCGCGCTCGCCCGCTCCGCCGAGGAGCGCCGCCCTGCGGCGGCGCGGCGCTTCACCTGAACCGGCGCAGGCTCGTCAGGACGAGGCCGAGGATCGCGACGTTGAGGGCGATCCCCGGGGTGCTCAGCTTGAGCGGGACGAGCACGAGGAACGCGATCCACGCGGCCGCCGCGCCGAGCGACAGGTGCGGCCAGCGGCCGCGGCGCAGGAGGTGGGCCCCGGCCCCGCTCGCCGCCGCGAGGAGCAGGGGCAGCGCCAGCCGCGCGACGTCCGCGCCCTGCGCGACCGCGGGGGCGAGCGCTGCGAGGGAGAGCAGCCCCATCACGGCGGCCCAGAGCCAGCCGAGGACGACGGCGATCGTGAGGGAGGGGGAGCGGGGGGCGGTCTTCGTCTTCACGCCGCCAGCCTACCCCACGCGGCCCGGCGCGCGTCAGCCGGCGAGCCCCCCGACGAACGCGGCCACCGCCGCGAGCGCGCGGGCGTCCACGTCGTCCTGCGTCTCCCCCGCCGCCGCGAGCGCGCGGACGCCGACCTCGAGCGAGTGGTTCCCGCCCTCGACGACGTGCAGGCTCGTCGGCGCGGACATCCGGCCGCGCACGCGCTCGAGCAGGTCGAGCGGGCAGAGCGGGTCGCGAGTCCCCTCGACGAACAGGACGGGCGTGCGCAGCGCGACGAGCACCTCGTCCCGCACCTCGCCGCGCTGGCCGCGGAGGGGATAGCCCAGGCACACGAGGCCCGCGACCTCCTCCTCGAGCGCGACGTGGCACCCGATGCGCCCGCCCATCGACTTGCCGACGAGCACGGCCGGCCCCGGGTGGAGGGCGCGCGCCTCGGCGAGCGCAACGCGGTGCGCGCCCACGAGGACGGGCTGGCGGTCCGGGCTCTTCCGCCCCGCCTTCGCGTAGGGGTAGTCGAAGCGCACCACCTCGCCCACCGCGGCGAGGCGCCCCGCCCAGCGCGCCATCCAGGCGGAGGTGGACGGCGCGCCCGCGCCCGGGGCGAGGAGGAGCAGGGGACGGGGCCCCGGCGGAAGGGGCGGTCGTCCGGACTCTGGGTGCCGTGTCGCCATCTTCTCCGCCGCTCGCTAGAGACCGAGCACCGCGCTCGCTATCTCCAGAGATAGTGGGCGGCGATCGGCGGAACAGCGCCATGTCGTGGTCACGCGAGTAGAATGGGGACGAGCTCGGACACATGACCGATCCGCGACCCGAAACGCTGACGACCCCTTCGCCACGGCCGCGGCGCGGCCCGAGGGTGTTGGCGATCGTGGCCCTGCTCGGGGCCTGCTTCGGCTGTGATCAGGCGACGAAGCGGGTTGCGGTCACGCTGCTCCCCGAAGGTCACCGCGTGTCGCTGGTCGCCGACTGCGTCCGACTCGAGCATGTCCGGAACACGGGCGCGTTCCTCAGCCTTGGCGCCGAATTGCCGCATCGCGCCCGCACGGCGGTCTTCACCTGGGGGGTCGGCGTCGCCGTGCTCGGCGCGCTCGTCGTCGCCTTCCATCGTCTCTCGTCCAGAAGAACGGCGCTCGCCGCTGGGCTCGTCGCGGGGGGTGGCCTGGGGAACCTGTGGGATCGCGTCGCGACCGGTGGCTCGGTCATCGACTTCCTGAACGTCGGCGTAGGGGGGCTGAGGACCGGCATCTTCAACGTGGCGGATCTCGCCATCGTCGCCGGCGTCCTCCTCCTCGCGCTCACGCCGGCGAAGTCCGCGCGCCGGACCCCCTGAAGAGGTCTCGCGGCTGCGCCCGTCCGGTGAAGCGCCCGCGGACAGAGGCCCCGGAACGAGCCGTCGCCCCTCGCGGTCACGCCCACATGTCGGCGTGGTCTTCGACCCGGACCGGGAGTAACATCGCCTCATGGGCCAATCCCTCTCGTGGCTCGCCGTCGGGAGCGCGGACGCCGGCCTCACCCGCGCGCGGCTCGGGCTCGAGACCACGCAGGACGCCGCCGAGCCCGGCGAGGCGCCGCTCGTCGGCTGCCGCCTCCCCGGCGGCTGGTTCGTGGTCGCCGCCCGCGGGTGCGATCACGTGCTCGTCTCCGACGCGATCGGCGCCGCGGCCTCGCTCGACGGCACCGCCGTGGCGTGCTCGCTCGAGGAGCACGTCATGTCCAGCAGCGCGTCCGCCTGGATCGGCGGCCGCCAGCGCTGGCGCGTGAGCCACGCGGGCGACGGCGACGTCCGCAGCCTCACGGTGACGGGCGAGCCGCCCCCCGAGCTGGCGGCGATCCGCGAGGAGCACGCGGCGAGGCAGGACGCGGAGCGGGCCGGCGATCCCCTCGCGGTGGACTGGTACTTCGAGATCCCGCTCGTGCTCGCGAAGAAGATCGTGGGCTTCAAGCACGACGAGGAGCTCCCCGCGGGGACCGAGGGCGGGTTCGTCGAGCTGCGCGCCGTCGAGGGGGGAGCGCTCGCGTCCGTCGGGCCCGGGGAGGGCGCGCGGCCGCTCTCGGGGCGTGGCGGACGCCGGCCGTGGTGGCGGTTCTGGTGACCGGTCGGGCGTGAGTCCGGCGTGCGACTAGCCCGGCGGCTCGCCCCCGGGGTTCACGTCGATCGGCGCGGACGCGCGGCGGTTCATCGCGTGCCCGAACAGCGCCCCGAGGATCGCGCCCGACGGCAGCGTGAGCCAGCCGAGCATGGCCAGGCTGAAGAGCGCGTACAGCGGCGAGACGAGGAACGCCGCGAGCGGACCGATGGGCGCCTCGCCGGTCCACACGACCTTCCGGCCGAGCACCCAGTAGTCCACGTTCGCGATCTCGATGAAGACGACGAACGTGAGGTAGTGCCCGAGCAGCGCGGCGAGCACGCCGGCGACCGCGCCGCGCGCCGCCGCGGGGGGACGGCCGCGCCGGAACAGGACGCGCCAGGCGAGCCCGCCCGCGACGAACGAGGCCGCGCACGAGTAGACGGGGAACCCCTCGTAGCCCACCGAGGTCCCGCGCAGGTGCCAGACGACCAGCCCCGCGACGATCCCGAACGCCGCGCACAGCACCGCGAAGCCGAGCACGTGCCGCTGCGGGCCGGGGTGCCGGGGGCGCTCGGTGCCGGGCTCCATCCGCAGGAGCGTACGACACTATCTCCAGCGATAGTGACCGGTCGGCGTCACTCCCTCCCCCGGTCCCTGTCGAGCCGCCTCCGCTCCTTCGAGACCGCGCGCCAGCGCGCCTTGCCGTCGCTCGCGTCGGGGCCGGCGTTCCGCGCGGCGGCCGCGCGGACCTCGGCCCGCAGCTTCAGGAGGCTCTCGAGGCGGTCGGGGTCGAGCCGCCCCTCCTCGACGGCCTCGCGCACGGCGCAGCCCGGCTCGTCCTCGTGGGCGCAGTCGCGGAAGCGGCACGCGGCGGCGAGGGCGGCGACGTCCTCGAACGAGCCCTCGAGCCCCTCGGGATCCCAGAGCTTCAGCTCGCGGATGCCGGGTCCGTCGATCACGGCGCCGCCGCCGGGCAGCGCGAAGAGGCGGCGGCCGGTGGTCTTGTGCCGTCCGCGGGCGTCCCACCAGCGGACCTCGGCCGTCGCCTGGATCTCCTCGCCGACGAGCGCGTTCACGAGCGTCGACTTGCCGGCGCCGGAGGGGCCCACGAAGACGGCGGTCAGCCCGGGGGCGAGGAGCGCGCGCACGTCGTCCAGCCCGGCCCCGGTCGCCGCCGAGACGGCGAGGACCCGCACCGCGGGCGCCGCCGCGGCCGCCTCGGCCAGGGCGGCGGCGGGATCGTCCTCGAGGTCCACCTTGGTGAGGAGCACCACCGGCTCGGCGCCGCTCGCGTGCGCCGCCGCGAGCGTCCGCTCGATGCGCCGCGGGTTCACCCCGGCGTCGAGCGCGTTCACGAGCACGACGAGGTCCACGTTCGCCGCGAGCACCTGCTCCGCGCGGGCGCGCCCGGCCACGCCGCGCGACAGGCGCGAGCGGCGCGCGAGGACGCGGGCGACGGGCGGCTCCTCGCCCGCGGGCGCGAGGACGAAGTCGCCCACCACCGGCACCTCCCCCGCCGCCCGGAGCCGCCCGGGGATCGTGACGAGCCGCTCGCCGTCCTCGAAGCGGACGAGGAGCCTGTCGGCCTCGATCGGCGACGGCGCGCCCCGGGCGCAGCGACGCGCGCTCGCCGGCGGTCAGCTGCTGCTCGAAGAAGGGACCGTAGCCGAGGGACGCCAGGGCCGACACGCGGGATTCCTATCCCGGCGCGCCCGTCAGGGCTCGTCGGCGATGCGGCGCCAGAGGTCGACGCTCTCGCGCGGCAGCGCCCCGAGGCGTGCCTCGACCTCGGCGCGGATCGCGCCGCGATCCCCGGCGCCGAGGATCAGCCGGACGTCGGCGGCATCGTGCGGCCCGCAGGCGTAGAGCTTCAGCAGCACCAGGTCGGCTGCGCTCACGAGGGGCACGTCGACGTCGCCGAGACGGATGGGCCGGGCGCGCGCGACCACGTCACGCTGCCACGGCCGCTTGCCGACGACGACGTCCACCGGCATCGCCTCGGGCACGGCGATCCGCACCACGCCCGCGAGCGGATCGGTGTCGTCTCCCCTGCGGACGTCCACCTTCGCCCGGCCGCCCAGCGGGGCCCAGAAGCGCTCGTCGAGGACGTCGCCGTCGGTGACCAGCAGGTCGAGGTCGTCGCTCGCCCGGACCACCCCGAGCCCCGCCATGGCCGCTGCCCCGATGAGCGCGTGCGGAACGGCCCTCGACCGGAGCAGGCCAACGACCTCGGAGAGCTCCTCGAACACGCGGCTATCCCGTCACGGCACAGGAGGGCCGGCGACCGCGGCTGCGGATGGCGCGGGCGAGCGCCGCGGCCTCGGCGGGCGCGACGCCGCGCGCGGCGCAGAGCACCCGCAGCGCGGACTGCCCGAG
Source organism: uncultured delta proteobacterium (assembly GCA_963737085.1). Taxonomy (GTDB): domain Bacteria; phylum Myxococcota; class Myxococcia; order Myxococcales; family Anaeromyxobacteraceae; genus Anaeromyxobacter. The sequence continues at coordinate 445,977 of CAVTRR010000004.1, read as the reverse complement.
GCGGAGCGAGAGCGCCACGCGAGCTTCCGGCGACAGCGCGGCGATCCGCGCGCGATCCTCCTGCTTGAGCTGGTCGGCCACCGAGCGCACCCCTCGATGATAGCCGAACGCGAACCGGCACGATCTCGCCGCAGCGACGCGTACACCCCTGACGGGCCGGAACCCACAGCCGCGCATGGAAGCGGCCGGTCCCCGGCTCACACCTCGAGCAGGATGCGCTCGGGGTCCTCGATGGCCTCCTTCACCTTCACGAGGAAGGAGACCGCCTCGCGGCCGTCGACGATGCGGTGGTCGTAGGACAGCGCGAGGTACATCATCGGCCGGACGACGATCTGGTCGCCCTCCCCCACCACCGCGCGCTTCTCGATCTTGTGCAGGCCGAGGATGCCCGACTGCGGCGGGTTCACGATGGGCGTCGAGAGGAGCGAGCCGTAGATGCCGCCGTTCGAGAGGGTGAACGTGCCGCCGGCGAGGTCGTCCATCGTGATGCGGTTCTCGCGGGCCTTCTTCGCCAGCTCGCCGAGCGTCTTCTCGATCTCGGCGAAGGAGAGCGCGTCGGCGTCGCGGATCACCGGGACGACGAGCCCCTTTCCCCCGCCCACGGCGACGCCGACGTCGTAGTGGTCCTTGTAGACGATCTGGTCGCCCCGCACCTCGGCGTTCACCGCGGGGAAGGCGCGCAGCCCCTCGATCGCCGCCTTCACGAAGAACGACATGAACCCGAGCTTCACGCCGTGGCGGGCGAGGAACGCCTCCCCGTGCCGCTCGCGCAGCGCGAGGACCCGCGACATGTCGACCTCGTTGAAGGTCGTCAGGATGGCGGCGGTGTGCTGCGCCTCGACGAGCCGGCGCGCCACGGTGCGCCGCAGCGGCGTCATCGCGACGACGCGCTCGCGCGCCCCCGGCTCGGCGAGCGGCGCCTGCGCGGGCGTCCCACCCTTCGCCACCGCCGGAGCCGGCGGGACCGCGGCCGGCGCATCGAGGGCGCGCAGCACGTCCTCCTTGCGCACCTGCCCCCCGGGGCCGCTCCCCTCCACCGCGCCCGCGACGACGCCGCGCTCGGCCATGAGCCGGCGCGCCGACGGCGGCGCGCGCCGGATCCGGCCGGCCTTCGGGGCCGAGGTCGGGGTCGCGCTCACGGCCGGGGTCGGGGCCGGAGTCGAGATCGAGGTCGGTGTCGAGCGAGGTCGAGGTCGAGGTCGGGGAAGCGGCCGGCGCCTGGGCCGCCGCCGCGCCGCCCGCCTTCGCCCCGTTCCCGTCGCGCGCCACCGGGACGACCCCTCCGGCCTGCGGTCCGGAGCCGAGCGGCGCGGCCGCGGTGGCCTGCTTCGCGCCGCCCTCCTCCAGCTCGCCGATCACCTCGCCGATGGCGACGGTCTCGCCCGTCTTCCTGATCACCTTCCGCAGCACGCCCGCCGCGGGGGCGGGGAGCGACACCGTCGCCTTCTCGCTCTCCACCTCCACGAGCGGCTCGTCCACCTGGACCGGCTCCCCCTCCTTCTTGAGCCAGGCGCCGAGGGTGGCCTCGGTGATGGACTCGCCGAGCGACGGCACCTTGAGCTGGATCGACATGGCCTAGCGCTCCTCCCCGGCGGCGCGGGAGAGCCGCGACACCGGCTCGCCGAGGGCCTCGCGGACGAGCTGCGCCTGCTCGAGCCGGTGGCGGGTGGCGGACCCCACCGCGGGGCTCGCCGAGGGCGCGCGCGCCACGAGCTGCAGCGCCGTCGGGAGCCGCGGCGCGAGGAGCGAGTCCAGGGTCTTCCAGGCGCCCATGTTGGCCGGCTCCTCCTGCGCCCAGACCAGCTCGACACCCGGCCGGCGCCGGCCCACGGCGGCGAGGACCTCGTCCACGGCGAGGGGGTAGAGCTGCTCGAGGCGCACGAGGGCGACGTGCCGCGCGCCCTGGGCCTGCCGGGCCGCGAGGAGATCGTAGTAGAGCTTGCCCGAGCACAGCACGACGCGGGTCGTCTCTCCCGGGTCGCCCGCGTCGTCGATCACCGGCTGGAACCGGCCCTGCACGAGGTCGTCGAGCGGCGACACCGCCTGCGGGTGCCGGAGCAGGCTCTTCGGCGACATCACGACGAGCGGCTTGCGCCAGGGGGAGTGGATCTGCTGGCGCAGGGCGTGGAAGACCTGCGCGGGCGTGGTGAGGTTCACGACGCGCCAGTTGTCGTCCACCGACAGCTCGAGGAACCGCTCCAGCCGCGCGGAGGAGTGCTCCGGCCCCTGCCCCTCCATCCCGTGCGGCAGGAGGAGGACGAGGCCGGAGAGGCGGTTCCACTTCGCCTCGCCGGAGGAGAGGAACTGGTCGACGATCACCTGGGCCGCGTTCACGAAGTCGCCGAACTGCGCCTCCCAGATCGTGAGCGCGTCCGGCATCTCGAGCGCGTAGCCGTACTCGAACCCGAGCGCGGCGGCCTCGGAGAGCAGGCTGTCGCGGATCTCGACCGGCCCCTGGCCGCTGCGCAGGTGGGAGAGCGGCGCGTACGGCGTGCCCCGCTCCTGGTCGTAGAGCACCGCGTGGCGGTGGCTGAACGTGCCGCGCCGGACGTCCTGGCCCACGAGGCGGATGCGCGTCCCTTCCCACGCGAGCGCGCCGAGCGCGAGCGCCTCCCCCATGCCCCAGTCGAGCGGGCGCGCCCCGCGGCCCATCTCCGCGCGGGCCTCGAGCACCTTCGCGAGCTTCGGGTGGACGTTGAAGCCCTGCGGCACGTGGCCGAGCGTCTCGGCGATGGCGCGCAGCGTCTCCCGGGCGACGCCGGTCGCGGGCGGCGGCTCCTTGCCGAGCGGCCCGCCCCGGTACCCCTTCCAGAAGCCGCCCATGGCCTGCGCGCCCGCCTGGACCGCGAGGCGGGCCGACTCCTGGTAGGCCTGCTCGAGCGTCGCGCGGTAGCGCGCGGTGAGGGCGTCCGCGTCGGCGGCCGTGGCGACCCCCTCGCGCACGAGCTGCTCGGCGTAGAGCTGCTTCAGGGTCGGCTTGCGCCGGATGGCCCGGTACATGAGGGGCTGCGTGAACGCGGGCTCGTCCCCCTCGTTGTGGCCGTGGCGCCGGTAGGTCCACAGGTCGATCACGACGTCGCGGTGGAAGCGCTGCCGGAAGTCCACCGCGAGGAGCACCGCCTGCGCGACCGCCTCCATGTCCTCCCCGTTCACGTGGAGGATCGGGATCTGGAGCATCCGGGCCGGACCGGTCGCGTAGGTGGTCGAGCGCGCGTCCTTCGGCGAGGTCGTGAAGCCCACCTGGTTGTTCACGATGACGTGGATCGTCCCGCCGACCGCGTAGGCCTCGAGCTCCGACATCTCGAGCGACTCGGCCACGATCCCCTGCCCCACGAAGGCGGCGTCCCCGTGGATCAGCACCGGCAGCGAGCGGACGCGCTCGACGTCCGCGTAGCGGTCCTGCTTCGCCCGCACGCGCCCCTGCACGACGGTGTCGATCCACTCGAGGTGGCTCGGGTTGAACGAGAGCGAGAGGTGCAGCAGCACGCCCTCCGCGGTCTCGCGGTCGCTCGAGTAGCCGAGGTGGTACTTCACGTCCCCGCCGCCGGCGTTCACGATGGCGCTGTCGCGGAACTCCGCGAACACGTCGCGGAGCGGCTTGCCCACCACGTTCGCGAGGACGTTGAGCCGGCCGCGGTGCGCCATGCCGATGACGATGTTGCGGACCCCGTGGCCGGAGGCGCGGTCGACGAGCAGCTCCATGAGCGGCAGCAACCCCTCCGCCCCCTCCACGCTGAAGCGCTTCGCGCCGAGGAACTTCGTGCCGAGGAACTGCTCCAGCGTCTCCGCCTCGACGATCTTCTGGAGCAGCCGCAGCCGCGCCCGGGGCTCGAGCGTGCAGCGGTTCCGGGTGTGCTCCATGCGCTGCACGAGCCAGTCCCTCAGGTCGGCGTCGTGCATGTGCGCGACCTCGACGCCGAGGGTGCGGCAGTAGGTCTCCTCGAGGCGGGCGACGAGCGCGCGGAGCGTGACGCTGCCGTGCCCCTCCGGATCGGCGCAGCGCCGGTCGAGGTCGGCGTCGGAGAGGCCGAAGCCGGCGACCGAGAAGCGCTCCGCCCGCTGGGTCAGGGCGAGCGGGTCGAGGTCGGCGCGCAGGTGGCCGTACTCGCGGTAGGCGACGACGAGCCGGTCGACCTTCGCCTGGAACGCGGCGTCGGCCTCGGGCGGCGCCGCGGTCCGGGCGCCGTCCGGCCGGCGGCGCGGGAAGGCGGCGGGCGCCGGGGCGGCCCCCGGCGTCCGGGGCAGGCCGTCGAAGTAGCGGCGCCAGGGCTCGGCGACGGAGGTGGGATCGGCGAGCCAGGCGTAGTAGAGGTCCTCGACGAACGACAGGTTCGGGACGCTCGGCGCTGGCAGGTCGGAGGGGGGCTGCGGCGATGCCATGGAAAGTGATTCTTAACGGGGCGGCCGTGCGCCGCCCCGCGTAACGCTGCCGCACGCTCGCCATGCCCGCGCCCGCCGAGGTCGTCTGGATCGAGGGAGCCGCCGAGCGACGGGGGCGCTGGCTCTCGCCGTCCGCGTCGCCGCCTCCGCGCCTCGGCCCCGCCGGCGACGCCACGGGGGCCGCGGCGGCGGTGGCGCGGGCCCGCCGCGGCGAGGCGCTCGTGTACGCCGGGGACTACCACAACGCGCGCCAGCTCCTCGCCGCCATGGGCCGCCGCCTCCTCGCGCGGAACCCCCCGGCGGGGGCCGATCCAGCCGCGGCCTGGCGCGCGGAGCGCGAGCGCCGCCGGGTCGAGCACGACGTGCTCTCGCGGCTCGTCGTGCCCGTCGAGGAGGGGCTCCGGATCCCGCTGCGCCGGGCGCCCGACGTCGCCGCCGCGCTCGCCGAGGCCCTCGACCCCGCGGCGCACCCGCCGGGGCTCCTCCCGCTGCGCGACCTGCTCGGGATGGTCGGCGCCCACGAGTGGCGGCGCAAAGGCGTCTTCGTGCCCGCGCTCGGCGCGACCGTCCACCCGCACCACGGCGTGTACGCCCCGGTGCGCGGCGAGTACGTGGAGCTCGTCGCGCGCGCCGCGGCGGAGTGGCCCGTCGCCGGGAGGCGCGCCTTCGACGTCGGCACCGGCACCGGCGTCCTCGCGTTCGTGCTCGCGCGCTCGGGGGCCTCGGTCGTCGCCACCGACCTCGAGCCGCGCGCCGCCGCCTGCGCCCGGGAGAACGCCGCCCGGCTCGGCCTCGCGGACGGCGTCGAGGTGGTGGAGGCGGACCTCTTCCCGCCCGGGCGCGCGGACCTCGTGGTCTCGAACCCGCCCTGGCTGCCGGACGCCGCGCGCACGCCGCTCGAGCGCGCCGTCTACGATCCGGGGGGCAGGTTCCTCGAGCGGCTCGTGGCGGGGATCCCGGAGCGGCTCGCCCCGGGCGGCGAGGCGTGGATCGTCCTCTCCGACCTCGCCGAGCTCCTCGGCCTGCGCCCTGCGGGCCACGTCGCGGCGCTCGCCGCGCGGGCGGGGCTGCGCGTCGCCGCGGTGCGCGAGGCCCGCCCCGCTCACCCCCGGGCCGCCGACCGCGGCGATCCGCTCCACGCGTTCCGCGCGCGCGAGACGACGCGGCTGTTCCGGCTCGTCGGCGGGGTGAGGGTCAGGGCGCCGCCGGCTGATCGTCCCGCGGCCCGCCCCAGCGCTCCGGCGCCGGGGTGCGCAAGGCGAGGGCGGCCTCGCGCGCGGGGCCCGCCTCCGTGTGGCGGAGCACCTCGTCCACCGGGCGGCGCGGCACTGCGCGGACCTCGAGGCCGTACCCGAGCCGGAAGACGACCTGCGGCAGGTCCGGCTCGGCGAGCGTCTCCCGCAGGCCCCGCCTCAGCTCCGCGTCCTCGATCGGCTGCGAGAACCAGGAGGCGAAGAGGCCGCTCGCCGTCGCGCGCAGCATGACCCGCTGCAGCGCCTCCCCGGCCGCGACCCAGTCGCGCTTGCCGTCCTGCGGCGTCGAGAGGACGAGCAGCGCCTTGCAGCCCGTCGCCCGGCGGCGGTCGCGCTCCGCCTCCTCGGCGCCGGGGTTCCTGAAGCGGACGACGAGCGGCTGCACGAAGGCGGCCGCGGCGCTCATCCCGAGCGCGTAGCCCGGCATGCCGTCGCGGCGGGCGGTCGCGTTCGGCCGCGTCCACGCGGCGAGCTCGGCCCGGAAGCGCGGCGAGGCCCACTGGCGCCGGTCGCCCTCCGCGATGAGCTCCGCCACCGCGCGCCGCTCGCCCTCGTCCACCGGGCGCAGGCCCGCGCCCTCGCGGCGCGCCTCGCGCAGGAGCGCCGTGACGAGCCCCTCGGGCGGCTCGCGCCCGTCGAGCGGCAGCCGGTTCGTCCGCCGCCGCGGGATCGCCTGGAACATCGCCTCCACGTCGGGCGTCGACGCGCTGCGCTCCTCCAGGCGGACCCGCGCGAGCAGCCCGTCGCGGCGGTGGCCGGCGATCACCTCCGCGCTGGTCGCGTGGCCGAAGTGGGCGGCGGCGATCCGTAGATTGACGACCGCCGCGCCGCAGCTCATGAGGAGCTGGCGGCCGTCCGGATCCGCGGCGGGGAGCGCGCGCGACGCGTCGGCGTAGACGCGCACCTCGTCGCCGTCGATCTCGAACGCCCAGGGCTGCGCGTTGTGCCGCGACGGCGCGAGGACCGCCCACTGCAGGAGGAAGCGCAGCCGCTCCGCCGGCCCTGCCCACGTCGGGAACGCCCGCTCCGCGCCGCTCGCCACGCGCCTCGAGACGACCATGTGCCGCTCCGCGTCAAACGCCCTGCTGCTCGCGCTCCGGAGCCTGTCAGGTACGCCCTCGACCCGCGGTGCGGGAGGCCCCGTGCGGGAGGTCGGGCGGGCTGCGGCGGCACGCCTCCCTCCCCGGTAATGCCCGTGGGCGCGGCGTGGACCGCGTGGTACGCAGGAAGAGGGGGGCCGCGCGCCTGCAAGACCTGGCCATCGAGCTCGCCGTGATCCTGGCGCTCGTCGCCGCGAACGGCGTCTTCGCCGGGGCCGAGATCGCCATCATCGCCCTGCGCAAGACGCGGCTCGCGCAGCTCGTCGAGGAGGGGCGCGCCTCGGCCCGCGCCGTGAAGCGGCTCCGCGACGAGCCGGAGCGCTTCCTCGCGACGGTGCAGGTCGGCATCACGGTCGTGAGCGCCACCGCCGCCGCGTTCGGCGGCGCGGCCGTGGCGAGCCGCCTCGCCCCGGGGATCCGGCGCATCCCGCCGCTCGAGCCCTGGGCCGATCAGATCGCGCTCGCCATCGTCGTCGCCGCCGTGTCGTTCCTCTCCCTCGTGCTCGGCGAGCTCGTCCCGAAGTCGATCGCGCTGCGCGCGTCGGAGCGGTACGCGCTCCTGGTCGCTCGCCCCCTCCTCGGCCTCTCCGGCGTCGCCCGCCCGATCGTCTGGCTCCTCACCCAGGCCTCGAACCTCGTGCTGCGCCCCTTCGGCGACCGGACGACCTTCAGCGAGTCGCGCCTGTCGGTGGAGGAGATCGAGCAGCTCGTCGACGAGGCGGGCAAGGCGGGCGCGCTCGACGCGCCGTCGGCGGAGATCGCCTCCCGCGCCCTCGCGTTCCGCGACCTCACCGCCGGCGACGTGATGGTGCCGCGCAGCCGCGTCGTGGCGCTGCCGCGCGACGCGCCGCCCGAGGAGCTGAAGCGCCTGCTCCTCGAGGAGGGGCGCGCGCGCATGCCCGTCTACGAGGGCACCCTGGACGACGTCGTCGGGTACGTGATGGCGAAGGACCTCGCCGCGATGGCGTGGGAGCGGCACCTCATCGTCCTCGACGACCTCCTCCGCCCCGTCCACTTCGTGCCGGCCACAGCGCGCGCCGTGCAGGTGCTCCGCGAGATGCAGCGCCGGCGCACGCAGATCGCGGTCGTCGTGGACGAGCACGGGGGCGTCGCCGGGCTGCTCACGCTCGAGGACCTGCTGGAGGAGCTCGTCGGCGACATCCTCGGCGAGCAGGAGCAGCCGGTGGCGCTCTTCCAGCGCGAGGCGGACGGCAGCGCGCTCGTGCGCGGCGACGCGCCGCTGCGCGAGGTGAACCGCGCGCTCGCGCTCGACCTGCCGGAGGGCGAGGGCTACTCGACGGTGGCCGGCCTCTGCATCGCGCTCGCCGGCGCGGTCCCGCAACGGGGCGCGCGGCTGCGCGCGCCCGACGGCACGGACATGGAGGTGGTGGACGCGTCGCCGCGCGTCGTGCGCCTCGTCCGGCTCCGGCCGCGCGCCGCCGAGCCTCCGCCGGCCGCGGTGGAGTGAGGCCCTCAGCGCGCGGTGCGCCCGTGCCGCTCGACCGCCGAGAGGAGCGCGTCGAGGTCGAACGGCTTCGGGAGCACCGTGTCGACGGCGGGCAGCTCGAGCCCCGGGCCGGACATCGCGGCGGTCATGAGGATGATCGGCACGCCCGCGAGGCGGGGCTGCGCGCGCAGCCGCTCGATCAGCTCGGCGCCGTTCATCACCGGCATCACGAGGTCGAGGACGACGAGGTCCGGCGTGGGCTCGCGGGCGAGCCACTCGAGCGCCTCGGCGCCGTTCGCCGCCGAGGCGATGACGTGCCCCTCGGACGCGAGGCACTCCTCGACCGAGTCGCGGATGCCCGCGTCGTCCTCCACGACGAGGATGCGCATGCCATCACGCAAGGGGTCCCTCGCTGGCCCCAATATCACGACTTCGCCGGAGGTCCCGGCCTGAAAGGGGGCTCAGATCGAGATCGTCCCCGGCGCGTCGAACGTGGGCCAGCGCGGCGCCGCCTCCCCGCCGACGGGCGGGTGGCCCGGGGGGAGGTCCCGCGCGACGTCCGGCGCCCGCGACGGCAGCGCGACGTCGCCCTCGCAGCCGTGGACGGCGCGGATCTCCTCGAGCATCGAGCGCACGCGCGCGATCTCGGCGACGTCCCCGGACCGGAGCGCCTGCGCGTACTCGGAGGCGATCCCCGGGTTCTCGAGCATCCGGGCCGGCGTCATGAGCTCGCACACGCCCCCGGCCCCGTCCCGAGCGATCGGCCAGACCATCGCGGCGAGCAGGAGCGTGAGCGGCAGGGCGAAGAAGAGGACGCGCTTCATGACACCTCCGGGGAGCGGCGCTCCGCCGCCCCTTCGAGAGATGTAAGCGCGACTCGGTCTCGGTGCCTGCCCCCCCGGGCGCCTCCGGAAGGGGCTCGCGCTCGCCGCCTCGGCTACGTGGCGGGCGCGCTCACGGCTTGAAGCGCCGCTCGATGCGGGCGCGCAGGAGCTCGAGCAGCTCCTCCGCGGTGAGCCCCGCGTCCGCGGCCACCGTGAAGCGCAGGCGTCCTTCCGCCCCGAGGCGGGCTCCGGCCGCGAGCGGCTCCTTCCCGCGGGCGACGGCGATGGCGGCCGGCGGCAGCGCCACCTCGTAGGGCGCGAGGTAGAGCTCGGCGAAGCGCCGGCGAAGCTGGTCCGCGGAGAGCGCCTCGCGCTCCTGCGGCAGCAGCTGGAAGCCGATGGCGGTCCCGGCGAGCTGGGCGGTGACCTCGGCGACGAGGCCGAGCCGGAGCGCGTGGGGCGCGAGCGCCTCGAGGCCGTCGGCCTCGCCGTAGCGCCAGTAGCTGCGCAGGATCGCGCCGCAGGCCGCGCAGGCGAGCCCGTTCAGCTCGTCGAGGCCGCGGGTGCGCAGGAGGTGGCGGGCCGGCCCGCTCGCGCCGCACGCGTCGCACGCCTCGTCCGGACCGAGCGCCGCGAGCACCTCGCGCGCGATCGCCGCCACCGAGTCGCGCTCGAGCGCGATGCGGACGCCGGCGAGGAGCTCCGCGTCGGCGAGCTGCACGCCCGCGACCACCTCGCCGCCCTGCGCGCGCGCGCCGAGGACGAGGTGGCGCGGCAACCGCGCGAGCATGCGCGGCAGCTCGGGCGCCGCCGGCCACGCGGCGCGCAGCCGCGCCCAGCGCGAGCCCCAGCCGTCGGCGGTGGCGAGCGCGTCGGGCGGGCGTCCGCCCGCGTCCTCGGCGAAGAACGCGAGGAGCGCGAGCGCGACCTCCCAGGGCGCGGCGGCGGCCGACGCCTCGAGGGCGCGCGCCAGCTCGCGCGCGGCGGGGGTGGCGCGGCGGCGCTCGAGCCGGGCGGCGCCCATCCGGACGATCTCCGCCTCCTCGAGCGGGTCGAACGCGCGGCGCGCGCCCGTGGGGCCGCGCCTCGTCAGCTTCGTCATGGTCGGGCTCCTCGCGCGCGACACGTCCTTCGCCACCCGGGACAGCCGGGCGAGCCGGTGGAGGGCGTCCGCGTACGCCCCCTCCGCCTCCTCGCGCACCTCGGCCTGCGTCTCGGCGAGCCCGTCGCGCCCCTCGCCGGCGCGGCGGCTCGCCTCGGCCCGCAGGCGGGCGGTGTCGCTGCGGAGGAGCCGGTCGCGCTCGCGGGAGAGCGACGCGGCGATGCGGGCCAGGGTGGCCGTGCGCCGCTCGAGGTGGGCGAGCCGCTCGTCGGGCGAGAGGTCGCCGAGCGGCGCCCCGGCGCCCACCTTCTCGGCGATGACCTCGAGCGCGGTGAGATCGCCCTCGGCGTAGGCGGCGTTCACCCGCGCCATCAGGTCGCCGAGCCGGGCGCGCTCGCCGTCGTCCGGGGCGAGGTCCGGGTGGAGCAGGCGCGCGAGCCGCCGGTAGAGCCGCTTCAGCGCGACCTCCGCAGGCTCGATCTCGGGCGGGCCGTCGGCCGCCTCGCCGGGCGCGTCCGGCGCGACGTCCTCGGAGGCCTCCTCGGCGACGGGGCGCGGGCGCGGGGCGCGCCGCGGGCGGGCGCGCGGCGCCCGCTCGCCCGGCGGGGGCGGCCCGGCGCGGAGCCGCTCGGCGAGCGAGACGAGCCCGTCCTCGAGCGCCTGGAGCCGCCTCACGAGCCGCTCGGCGGCCGCGAGGTCCTGGAAGACGGCCCCGAGGACGCGCTCGTACTCGCGGGAGAAGTCGGCGAGCTCGGCGGAGAGCGCCTCGATCTCCGCGTCGAGCCGCGTCACCTCGTCGAGCGTCCGGCGGAGCGCCGCCTCCGCCCGGGCCACGGGATTGGGCCCGCCGCCGGGCGGACCCGCGCGCGCGAGGCCGCGTTGCGCGACGATCGCTCGCTCCTCCCGGCCCATTCCCTCCGGTTGTATCACCCCCCCGCGCGCGCCGCGACGGGGGGTGGCCCGAGCCGCGCGAAGGCCCAGGCGGCGTAGCCGACGAGCACGATGGCGGCGTACTGCGCGAAGGTGAGGCCGAGGTGGCGCGCGTCGGCGTACGGGACGTCGGACGCCCGCAGGAAGTCGAGGAGGAACCGGCCCACGCCGTAGAGCGCCGCGAGCAGGGCGAGCAGGCGGCCCCGGAGCGCCCCGCGCCGGTGGAGCGTCCAGAGGAGCGCGCCGATCGAGAGGAGCAGGATCGCCTCGTAGAGGCCGAGGTCGTGGCGGGGGCCGTCCGGGAAGCGGACCGCGAGGAAGAAGTCGCCGTGGACGCCGGGGTGGTCGTGGACCGTGAAGCAGCCGATCCGGGCGACGCCCCAGCCCGGCGCCATCCCGAGCGCGAAGGCGTCGGCGTAGTCGTGGAAGCGGATCCGCTTCACGCGGAACCAGATCACGGCCGCGACGATGGCGCCGGCGAGGCCCCCCATCGACGAGAGCCCCTCCCAGATCTTGAGGACCCTCCACGCGCTGTCGAGCTCCTCGGGGTGGTAGAAGAAGAGGTGCACGAGGTGTCCGCCGACGACGCCCGCGAGCACCCCCACCACCGAGTAGTCGAGGACGACCTGCGGGCTGCGGCCCATCCCCGCCGCGGCGCGCGCGGCGAGGTGCGCCGCGAGCAGGATGCCGAGCGCGGAGAGGACGCCGAACGACTGGATGGTCGCCGGCCCCAGCCTGAGGCTCGGCAGCTCGAACCACGGGATCACGGCGAGCGGCATCGCGCGTGTTTACAGGAGCGGACGGCGCTCCTCAACGGTGAAAGGGGCGGGCCGCGCGCCAGCGCGCCGCAGCCCCGGCGAGCCCCGCACGGCGGCCCGCGCCCGCCTATCCTCCGGGTGGAGGTCTCCGGCATGGGCGCGTACCCGGAGGGGCTCGCCGAGCTCGCCCGCTCGCTCTTCCCCGGCGGGAAGCTCGAGCGCGTGGAGCCGCTCGCCCCCGACGCGGCGCCGGGCGGCGACGACGAGAAGGCGCTCGGGTACGGCCGCCCGCTGAAGGTGACGGTCCGCGACGCCGGCGGCGCCCCCCGCGTCCTCGTCTTCCGCACCCAGACCGCGAACGAGTTCGGCCACGACCGGCGCGCCGACCGGTTCGAGGGGGCGCTCCTCGCCTGGGAGCTCTTCGGCCGCATCCCCGGCCACGTGCGCGCGCTCGACGTCGGCGCCGTGGGCGACGACGGCCGGCTCGTGTCGCTGCGCGGGACCGGCGAGCCGTACCTCGTCACCGAGTGGGCGGAGGGCGCGCTCTACGCCGAGGACCTCCGCCGGATCGCGCGCGAGGGGCGCGCGGGCCCGCTCGACCTCGCCCGGTGCGACGCGCTCGCCGGCGCGCTCGCGGCCCTGCACGCGGTCCGGATCGACGACCCGCCCGCGTGGCGCCGCGCGGTCCGCGACCTCCTGGGCCACGGCGAGGGCATCTTCGGCATGGTCGACGGCTACCCCGAGGGCGTGCCCGCTGCGCCCCCGGCGCGCCTGCGGGCCATCGAGGAGCGCTGCCTCGCCTGGCGCTGGAGGCTGCGGGGGCGCGCGCACCGCCTCGCCCGCACGCACGGCGACTTCCACCCGTTCAACGTGGTGTTCCGCCCGCCCGGCCCCGGGGAGGACGGAACGCGCTTCGCGCTCCTCGACGCCTCGCGCGGCGGCAAGGGCGACCCCGCGGACGACCTCACCGCGCTCGCCGTGAACTTCGTCTTCTTCGCCGCGGAGCGCCCTGCGTCCTGGGCGGCCGCCCTGGGGCCGCTCTGGGACCGCTTCTTCGCGCGCTGGCTCGCGGCCACCGGCGACCGCGAGGCCCTCGAGACGGCCCCGCCCTTCCTCGCCTGGCGCGCCCTCGTCGTCTGCTCGCCCCGCTTCTACCCGCACCTGCGCGAGGGGGCGCGCGACCTCCTCCTGCGGCTCGCCGAGCGCGCCCTCGACGCCGGGCGCCTCGACCTCGGCCTCCCCGGCGCGCTGTTCGCAGAGGGCGCGTGACCGGCGCCGTGGTGTGGGTGACCGGGCTCCCCGCCTCCGGGAAGTCGACGCTCGCGCGCCGGCTGCGCGACCGCCTGCGGAGCGCCGGGGTCGGCGCGGCCGTCCTCGACGGCGACGAGGTGCGCGCCGCGCTCGTGCCGCCCCCGGGCTTCGGCGAGGGCGACCGCGCGGCGTTCTACGAGACGCTCGGCAACCTCGCGCTCGGCCTCGCCGCCGACGGGCTCGTCGCGATCGTGGCGGCGACGGCCCACCGGCGCGCCTTCCGCGACCGGGTGCGGTCGCGGGCCGCCCGCTTCGTCGAGGTCCTCCTCGACGTCCCGGCGGAGACCTGCGCCGCCCGGGATCCCAAGGGGCTCTGGGCGCGCGCCCGCGAGGGCGCCGCGCCGGACCTGCCCGGCGCGGCGGTGGCCTACGAGCCGCCGCTCGCGCCGGAGGTCGTGGCCCGCGGCGGCGAGGACGGCGCGGCGGTCGAGGCGGCCGCCCGGGCGCTCGGGATCACTCCCGGAACGACGTGAGGACGAAGTCGCTCTCGGGCGACTTGGCGTGGCAGCCGAAGCACTCGGCGGCGTCCACCGGGATGGCCTTGCCGGCCGCGTCGAACGCGGCGAAGCGCCAGCCGCCCGTCTCGGTGGCCTTGCGGTCCTTCACCTGGACGACGTCGCGCCGCTTCGCGCCGGCGCCGGTGAGCCCCTGGCGGCTCTCGATCTCGTAGATCGAGACGACGAACGTCGCGCCGTCGTCGTAGCGCGGCGGCCGCTCCTTCGCGCGGAGCCCCCGGAGCGCGGCGTCGTTCGCGTAGCCGTCGTGGAAGCCGTACATGCCGTGCTCGGGGTCGGTGACGGCGATGGACCGGACGTGCTTCCAGGCGCGGAAGCTCGGCGGGAGCGCCGGCGCGCCCTTCTCGGCGGCGGCGGCGGCGAGGGCTGCGAGGGCGAGGGCGGTGGAGAGGAACGCGACGGCGGCGCGGCGGACGCGGGTGGTCATGGGTGGACCTCCTCCAGAGGTGCGAGCCGGGGCGCGGCGCGGAGGGTTCGCGCCGGGCACTCCTTCGGGGGAACCGCGCGCCCTAGATCTCGATGCCGAGGCCGCCCACGACCCCGAAGGTGCTGCCGCCCGCCTCGTACACCGTGTGTGTGTCGGTGCCGGCGGAGGTCTGGAGGGTGACCTCCTTCTCGACGAGGTCCCACCGCGCGAACGGCGTGAGGGAGACCACCACCCGCGTCGACCCGAGGCCGATGGGGAGCCGGTACGAGACCCCGAGGCGCACGCCGGCGTACGGCAGCCAGACGGTCTCGGGCGTCTCCGCGAGCAGCTCGTTGCCGCTGCCGATGTTGGTGATGCGGTGGCCGCCCAGCTCGCCGAGCGCGTCGAGCCGGATCCGGTCGCCGAGGTCCCACTTGATCCCGACGATGGGGGTCAGCACCTCGCTCTGCGCCTCGTCGTCGAGCAGCGTCCCCTCGTAGAGGAAGCCGATGTCGAGCCAGCCGGCGCGGAGCAGCGCCGACGCCCCCACGGCGTCGAAGTTCCCCTCGATGAGGTCCCGGCCGTCCTGGGCGCCGACGTTCCCGACCCCGTGGCGGAGGCCGAGGACGTCGTAGCGCGAGATCCCGCCCCATACGCCCATCGTGAGCGAGAAGGCGTCGGCGCCGGCGGGGCGGGGGGCCGCGAGGGCGAGCGCGGCGACGAGCGCGAGGAGGCTACCGTTGCCCATGTGCCACTCCTGTGGTTCCGGGACCACGGTTGCGCCCGGCGGCCCGTGCTATCTACCGGGACGGAGGCCTCCGGAGCAAGAAGCGGACCCGGCTGCTATTCTCCCCGAAATGGTCTCCCTCGATCCGATCGGATTCGTGCGCGGGACGCCCCCCTTCGACGCCCTCCCCCAGCCGGAGTTCGAGGGCGCGGCGCGCGCGCTCGAGATCGTGTTCTTCCCGGCGGGGACCCGGCTCCTCAGCCGCGGAGGTCCCCCCTTCGAGCACCTGTACGTCATCCGCAAGGGGGCGGTGCGGCTCGAGCGCGAGGCGCAGACGCTGCAGCTGCTCGAGGAGGGCGAGATCTTCGGGTTCACCTCGCTCATCTCGGGCACGGCGTCGCTCGACGTGCAGGTGGAGGAGGATCTCCTCGCCTACCGGCTGCCGAAGAAGGAGTTCGAGGCGCTCCTCGCGCACGCGCCGTTCGCGGGGCACTTCGCCTCGGGCCTCGTCGAGCGGCTGCGCAAGAGCCTCGAGCGCTCGCAGGTGGTGAGCTTCCAGCCGGACCTCTCCGTGCCGGTCTCGAGCCTGCTCCGGGGCCCGGCGGTGCGCGTCCCCCGCGACGCCACCGTGGGCGAGGCGGCGAAGGTCATGGCGGAGCGCTCGATCTCGTCGGTGCTCGTCGACTCGGACCCGCCCGGCATCGTCACCGACCGCGACTTCCGCCGGCGCGTGCTCGCGGCGGGGCGGGGGCCGGAGACGCCGGTGGCGGAGGTGTCCACCGCGCCGATCCGCAGCGTGGCGGCGGACTGCCCCGTGTACGAGGCCTGGCGCATCCTCCTCGAGACCGGCGTCCACCACCTCCCCGTCTCGCGCGACGGCGAGATCATCGGCGTGCTCTCGGCCACGGACCTCCTCAAGACCACCGCCTCTGGGCCGCTCGCGGTGATGAAGCGGGTGGAGCGGCTCGGCGACCGCGCCGCCCTCCCCGGCTACGCCACCAAGGTCGCCGAGATGGCCGCCGTCCTCTTCAACGGCGGGCTCGAGCCGACGGTGATCGGCGGGTTCGTGGCGCGGCTCAACGACACGCTGCTCACCCGCATCCTGCGCTGGGCCGAGGCGGAGCTCGGCCCCCCGCCGACGCCCTACGCCTGGCTCGTGTTCGGGTCGGAGGGGCGCATGGAGCAGATGGTCCTCACCGACCAGGACAACGCGCTCGTGTACGGCGAGGACTCGCCCGAGGCGCAGGCCTACTTCGGCGCGCTCGCCGACAAGGTGATCGCCGACCTCCAGGCCGCCGGGTTCCCGCGCTGCCCGGGCGGCTACATGGCGACGAACTGGCTCGGCTCGCTCGAGGTGTGGGAGGGGCGCTTCCGCCGCTGGCTCGATCAGCCCACGGCGCAGGCGCTGCTCGAGGCCTCGATCTTCTTCGACTTCCGCCCGGTCTACGGCCACCTCGACGTCTCGCGCCTGCGCCGCGTCGTCGGCCGGTCCAAGGAGGCGCGCACGTTCCTGTCGGCGATGGCGAAGAGCGCCCTCACCTTCGGCGTCCCGGGCGGCCTCGCCCTGCGCCTGCGCAGCGAGTCCTCCAAGTTCGACATGAAGCTGAAGGGCATCAGCCCCATCGTGTTCCTCGCGCGCGTGTACGGCCTCGAGGCCGCGGCCCGCACCTCCAACACGCTCGACCGCCTGAGCGGCGCGGTCGAGGCGGGGCTCATCGCGAAGGACACCTGCGACACGCTCTCCGAGGCCTACCGCTTCCTCCTGCGGGTGCGGCTCCGGGCGCAGCTCCAGATGATCTCGGAGGGGAGGCCGCCGTCGAACATGATCTCGTTCGCCGACCTCTCCACCATCGAGCGCAGCCGGATGCGCGACGCGTTCCGCGCCATCGAGGCGTGGCACGAGAACGCCGCCTACCACTTCCGCACGGACCTCTTCTGAGGCGCTACCGCCCGGCGATGCGCGCCCGGTCGCGGAACAGGAAGCCCTGCACGAACTCGAACCCGAGGTCGCGCGCGAGCACGAACTCCGCCGTGGTCTCGACCCCCTCGAGCACCGCGTGGGCGCCGGTGTCGCGGCACATGCGGGTGAGCGCCTGCACGAGGGCGCGCGCCCGCGGGTGGCGCATGCGCGGGATGAGCGTCCGGTCGAACTTGAGGACCTCGGCGTCGGCGATCGCGTCGAAGGAGAGGAGCCCGTTGGCCGCGCCCACGTCGTCGAGCGCCACCGCGATGCGCCGGCCGCGCAGGGAGCCGATCATGGCCTGCGCGCGCACGGCGTCGGCCCGCGCCAGCGCCTCGGTCACCTCCACCACCACGCGGCGCGGCGCCGAGGAGAACAGCGCGAGGAAGGGGTTCCGCAGCCGGTCGCCCGCCCTGGTCCAGCTGTCCGGGTCGAGGTTCACGAAGAGCGGGGCCTGCGGCGCGTGCTCCACCTGGTGGAGCTTCAGCGTGAGCTCGGTGCGGAGCAGGAGCGCCGGGTCGGCGTGCAGCACGGAGAACATGCGCGCGGGCGCGATGGGGTGGCCGTCGCGGCGGCGGAACCGCCCGAGCGCCTCGAACGCGGCGGTCTTGCCGGTGCGCGCGTGGACGATGGCCTGGTACTCGGTCCAGAAGCGCCCGTCGTCGACCGTCGAGCGCGCCTCCGCCAGGTCGAGCCGTCGCGCCCCGGGCGCGGGCGCCTCGCCGGGAAACGGCTCGAAGGGCACCGGGGTGGGCGCCTCCTCGCCGGGAGGCGGGACGAGCACGAGGCGGGCAGCCACGCGCCCGAGGATGACAGGGCCAGCCGACATGGTCACTCACATCAACGCGGGACACGGACCCGGAGTCAAGGCACCGACGGACACATCCGGCGCGGCTCTCGGTTCCGGACGCAGCACGGCGCACATCGTGCCACCCGCCGCCGCGCCGTGCTAGGAAACGGCCGTGCTCTGGCCCTCGCCGCCCTGGGAGTCCGTGACGTACTGGGCGCTCGACCTCGAGACGGGCGGCCTCGACCCGCGCAACGATCCGATCCTCTCCGTCGGCATGGTGCCCGTGCGCGAGGGCGGGATCCGGCTGGGCGAGGCGTACGCGTCGCTCGTGCGCCCCGGCGAGGCGGCGGAGATCGACCCGAGCTCGATCCACGCCCACCACCTGCTGCCCGGCGACGTGCGCGAGGCGCCGCCCGTGGAGGCGGTGCTGCTCGAGATCGACCGCCGCCTGGGAGAGGGGGCGCTGCTCGTGCACCAGGCGGCGCTCGACGTCGGCTTCCTGCGCCGCGCCTACCGGCGCAGCGGCATGCGCTGGCCGGATCCGCCCGTCGTCGACACGGTGTCGCTGCTCTACAAGGCCGCGAAGCGCGCGCGCTTCGTCGACCCCGACGCGTCCGAGCAGGAGCCCGAGCTGAACCTCCTCGCGGCGCGCCGGCGCCTCGGGCTGCCCGACTACGGCCAGCACGACGCGCTCATCGACGCGATCGCGGCGGCGGAGCTGTTCCTCGTGCTCCGCAGGCGCATCGGGGCGAAGCGGCTGCGCGACCTGACCTGAGGGGCGACGCGCTCAGAGCCCGAGCAGCCCGGCCAGGAGCAGCGCCACCGCCACCGCGGCGACCCACCACTCGGCGGCGCCGGCGCTCGCCGGGCGGGGCAGCGCGAGGGCCTGGGCGCGGGACACTCTGGCACGATGCGGCATCTTGGCCTCCGGCGGCGGGCGCTCGCCCGCCCTCCCTCCCATCTAACGGCCGCCCCGGGCACGGGCAAGCCACCGGGGCGGGGGACACGATCTGGGGCGGAAGGTCGCAGCTCAGGGGGTCGACGGGCTCACCCGCGGCGCGTCGCCCGCGAGGTCGCGCGCGAGCGCCTCGCGCTGCTCGGGATCGAGCGCCGTCCTCGCCATGAGCCCGGGCAGGTCCGAGCCGATCGCGACGGGCGGCCGGCCGCCCACGTCGAACTTGAGGTACTGCACCGAGGAGAGGCGGTCGCTCCCCACCTGCCGCGGGTCGAAGCGGGCGCGGACCTTCTCGCCGCCTTCGACCTCGACGTAGAGGTGCGCCGGCAGCGCGAGCCACTCGCGCAGGCGCACGTCGCGCTCCGCGGGATCCGCGAGCTCGATGAGCAGCGAGCAGCCGAGCTCGCCGGGGCCGCCGAGGAGCTCGTTGTAGGTCTCGAGCTCGTGGCGGATCTCCGCCTCCCCGGTCATGCGCTCGGCGCGGACCATCTCCTGGATCTGGTACCGCATCGTCGCCGTGTTCTCGAACAGGAAGGTGAGGACGCCGGCGACGTGGACGCGGCGCGGGCGCTTCGCCTCCAGGATCGCCGCCCGGAGCTCCGCGCGGGAGCGCTCGTAGGCGGCGAGGTCCATGAGCTCTTCGCGGCGCACCGGCCTCATCGCCCACCTCCGCCCTCGCCGCGGTCCGGGCCGAAGCCCTCGCCGCGGTAGGCGCGGGCGAGGAGCGTCACCGGGTGGAGCGGCTTCTTCCCGGCGTGCTGCGCGAACTGGATCGCCGCGAGCGGGCAGTCGGTGGCCCAGGTCTCCGCCTCCGCCCCCTTCATCCCGTCGAACGCCTTGCGGCCGATGCGCGCCGAGGGGCCGAAGCCCTCCACCGTCATCGCGAAGGTGCCGTCGTGGCCGCAGCACTCCATCACCGTCGCGGCGACCGTCACCCCGGGGATCTTGCGGATGAGGTCGCGCCCCTTGAAGCCCACCGCCTGCGCGCGCAGGTGGCAGGGCGCGTGGTAGGCCACCTTGCCGCCGGGCGGCGACGACGCGAAGGCGCCGTCGAAGCGCGGCTCGTTGCGGATCGACCAGAGGAACTCGGACACGTCCATGACCGCCGCCGCGAGCTTCTCCGCGCGGGCGCGGTCCTCCCCCTCGAGCAGGTGCGTCCACTCCTTGCGCATCATCATGGAGCAGGTCGGGTTCACCACGAGCACCTTCGCCCCCCGCTCGACGAAGGGCAGGAGCAGGTCGAGGTCCCGGTGCGCCTGGCGCCGGACCGCGGCGAGGTCGCCGTGCTCCCAGGCCGGCATCCCGCAGCAGGCGAGCCCCTTCACCACCCGCGCGTCGACGCCGTTCCGCTTCAGCACGTAGAGCGCGTCCTTCCCGATCTCGGGCTCGTTGTGCTGCACGAAGCAGGTCTGGAAGAGCACCACCTCGCCGCCCGGCTCGGGCTTCACGTGGCCGTTCTTCTCGGCCCAGTCGTCGAAGGCCTCGCCGGCGAACGCGGGGAGGAGCTTGTCGCGGTGGACGCCGACCGTCTTCTCCATGAGCACGCGCAGCGGCCGGCTGCGGTTCGCGACGTTCGCGAGGCCGCCGGACATGCGCGCGAGCCGGCCTGCCGTGTCCGGGTCGTTGAGCACGCGCTGGCGCAGCGTCCTCGGCTTCCCGCGGGCCCGCACCGCGGTGTGGCGGTGGACGAGCTTCGGGAAGTCCACCTGGAACTCGTGCCCGTCGCGCGGCGTGTACGGGCACTGCACCTCGCAGAGCTTGCACTGGAAGCAGGCGTCCATGACGTGGTCGACGTCCGCCCCGGTGATGCGGTGCACGTCGCCGTCGTAGCGCTCGTCGAGCAGCGAGAAGAGCCGCGGGAAGCTGTCGCAGAACTTGAAGCACATCCGGCAGCCGTGACAGATCTCGAAGACGCGGTGGACCTCGCCGTCGAGCGCCGCGGGATCCCAGTAGCGCGCGTCGGAGGGGTCGTAGGTGAGCCCCGGCGTGGGCTGGTAGGAGATCCGCTTCTGGCTGGGCGTCTGCTCGGGGGGGATCATGGCGCGAGTCTCCTCGGGAGGGGCGGACAGGGAACGACCCGGCGGCACGCCCTGCGGGAGGGGTGCGCCGGGTCGTCGCGGCGAGGCCGACGGTCAGGCGATCGACTTCAGCATCTTGTCGAAGCGGCCGGCGTGCGACTTCTCGGCCTTCGCGAGCGTCTCGAACCAGTCGGCGACCTCGGCGAACCCCTCGTCGCGCGCGGTCTTCGCCATGCCCGGGTACATGTCGGTGTACTCGTGCGTCTCGCCGGCGATCGCCGCCTTGAGGTTCGCGCTCGTGTCGCCGATCGGCAGGCCGGTGGCGGGGTCGCCCACCGGCTTCAGGAAGTCCATGTGACCGTGGGCGTGGCCGGTCTCGCCCTCGGCGGTCTCGCGGAAGTTCATCGCGACCTCGGGGTAGCCCTCCACGTCGGCGATCTTCGCGAAGTACAGGTAGCGCCGGTTCGCCTGCGACTCGCCGGCGAAGGCGTCCTTCAGGTTCTTCTCCGTCGCGCTGCCCTTGAGCGGCTTGGCCATCTCGTGCGTTCCTTCCTCGCAGCCCCCTGGGCTGCGGCGGTGCGGGGTGTCCGTCGCGGTGCCCCATCAAGTAGCCATACGGGCGCCGGTTGCATCGCCCCGCTTGGGTGAGCAGGGTCGAGCCGGAGGGATCGAGATGGCCGATCCGATGGAGCGGCAGCGCGAGCGCGAGCTGGAGCTGCGGCGCGAGAACGAGCTCAAGGATCTCGAGGTCGAGGACCTGCACGCGGAGCGGCCGCTCGAGGGGCTCTCCTCCGCGCCCACCACCTGGCCCCGGGATCAGCGCGGCGGCGCGCCGCACGAGGGGGACGCGACCGCGTCGCGCGAGGCGTCGCGCGCGCAGGTCCCGCCCGCCCCGCCCGATCGCACCCTGCCCGAGAAGGGCGAGGACGAACGCTAGCGAAGGACCCGCCGGCGCGCCGCCGCGCCCGCGGCGACGGCGAGGCAGAGCCCGGCCGCCGCGGTGCCCGCCTGGCTCTCGGCCCCCACCGCGACGTGGACGAGCCCGGCGGCGCCGGCAGCCGCGATCGCGAGATCCGTCGCGCGCGCGCGCGCCGATGCCGGCGGCGAGGCGAGGAAGGCGGCGGCCGCCGCGGTGACGAGCGCGCTCGCGGCGGGGAGGAGGAGCGCGCCGGCGGCGGCGAGGAGCGCGTCGAGCCTCGCGCCCACCACCGCGGCGAGGGCGAGCACGCTCCCGGCGGCCGTGGCGAGCACCGCACCGGCCGCGGCGTCCTTCGCGAAGCGCGCGCGGTCGTCCTGGCCGGGCGAGGCGAGGTCCACCACCGCCTCCAGGGCCGAGTTGGCGGACTCGGCGGCCACGACGAGGGCGAGGCAGAGGAGGAGCAGCCCCCGCTCCGAGGGGGCGAGCGGCGTCCGCGCCACGAACGCGCCGACCAGCGCGCCGAGGGCGAGGTGGATGCGGAGGTTCCGGTCGCGGAGGGCGCCGTCGACGAGCCCGTCCCAAGCGAAGCCGAAGCTGGCGCCGAGGCCGTGGCGCATCAGATGTTCTGCGAGAGGATGAGGTGCACGTACTGCGCGCGCTCCCAGGCGCCGGGGTCCTGGATGGCTCGCTGCGAGAGCGTCCCCCGGGCCGACTCGAGCGACAGCCCCCGCCTGTCGAGCCAGTCCTCCATGCCCGCGAGGATCTTGCCGAGGTGGGGGATGCCGCTCTTCACGAGGCAAGACGCGAGCTGGACCACCTGCGCGCCCGCGAGGAGCTGCTTCAGCGCCCCCGCCGCGTCGTACACGCCGGTCGTGGCGGCGAGCTGCGCCCGCACGCGCCCGTGCAGGAGCGCGATCCAGCGGAGCGGCACGAGCGCCTCGCTCGCCGAGGAGAGCGTGACGGTGGGGACGGCGGCCATCTTCTCCAGCGAGAGGTCGGGCTGCAGGAACCGGTTGAAGAGCACGAGGCCCTGGACGCCGGCCTCGTCGAGCCGCTTCGCGAAGTGGGCGAGCGCGGTGAAGTACGGCGAGAGCTTCACGGCCACCGGGATCTTCACGGCGGCGCGCACCCCCCGCACGATCTCGAGGTAGCGCTCCTCGACCTCGGCGGAGGAGACGGCCGGGTCCGCCTCGACGGCGTACAGGTTCACCTCGAGGGCGTCCGCTCCGGCCTGCTCGATGTCGCGCGCGTAGCCGGTCCAGCTCCCCGGCGCGGCGCAGTTGAGGCTCGCGATCACCGGGATCTCGGATCGCCCGCTTCGCCCGCTCCACGAGCGAGAGGTACTCGTGGGGCCCCACGCGCTGCGGCGGGAAGTAGGTCCGCGCCTCCGGGCTCGACTCGGCGCCGCGCTGGAGCTCCTCCTCGAGCGCGGTGCTCGCCGCCTCGAGCTGCTCCTCGAACAGCGAGCGGAGCACGACCGCGCCCGCGCCGTGCCCCTCCGCCATCTCCAGGTTGTCCACCCGGTTCGAGAGGGCCGAGCTCGCGAGGACGAGCGGGGTCGGCAGCTGCAGGCCCAGGTACTCCGTCACGAGGTCGGCCATTCGGATCTCCGGCGGCGATTATAGGGACCGCTTCGCGCGCGGGCACCTTCCCGCCCCGCGCCGGCTGGGCCGCGCCGCGCGCTACCGCGACGGCCGCACGGTGAGCACCGGGCAGTGCGCCCTGCGCACCACGCGCTCCGCGACGGAGCCCATCAGCGCGTGCTCGAGCCCGGTCCGCCCGTGCGTCCCGAGCACGAGGAGATCGATCCCCTTCGCACGGGCGACCGCCACGATCTCCGCGGCGGGCTCGCCGATGGCCTTCTCCTTCGTCACCCGCGGCGCGCCCACGAGCCGCTCGGCCTCGGCGCGCCACTCCTCGAGGTGGCGCTCCGCCCCCTCGGCGAGGTCCTGCATCATCTTCGGGCTCGCCACCACCGAGCCGTCCGGGAACGTGTAGCCCGGGATCGGGTAGGCGTGCAGCAGCACGAGCTCGGCGTCGTGGCGCCGCGCCAGGTCGGCGGCCACCTCCATCGCCGTCCGCGAGGCGTCGGAGAAGTCGATCGGGCAGCAGATGCGCTTCCAGTCCGCGTTGGCCATGGTGTCGCCCCCGCACCGGAGTCTAACGCCGCGGGCGCGCCCTGGCGTAGGATGCGCGCCCCGTGCCCCCGAACGGCCCCGACGAGCGCGCCCGCGGCCTCGGCTACGCCCTCGCCGCGTACCTGGCCTGGGGCATGTTGCCGCTCTACTTCAAGGCCCTGCGCGCCGTCCCGGCGGTGGAGGTCCTCGCCCACCGCGTGGTCTGGTCGCTCGTCCTCCTCTCGGCGCTCCTCGCCGCGCGCGGCGGCAAGGCCGCGTTCCGGGCCGCGTTCCGGCGCGACCGGCTCCCCATCCTCGCGGTGACCACCTGCCTCATCGCCACGAACTGGCTCGTCTACATCTGGGCGGTGCAGACGGGGCGCGTCCTCGAGGCGAGCCTCGGCTACTTCGTGAACCCGCTCGTGAACGTCCTCCTCGGCGTCCTCTTCCTCGGCGAGACGCTCTCCCGCGGGCAGCGCATCGCCGTCGCCCTCGCGGCCGCCGGCGTGGGCGTGCTCGTGGTGCGCGCCGGGACGTTCCCCTGGCTCTCCCTCGTGCTCGCGCTGAGCTTCGGGCTCTACGGCCTCCTGCGGAAGCGCGCCGGCCTCGACGCGGTGGGCGGCCTCCTCGCCGAGACCGCCCTGCTCGCCCCGCCCGCGCTCCTCCTCCTCGGCGTGCGCGCCGCGTCCGGCGCGGGCGCGTTCGGCGGGGCGGCGGGCACGACCCTCCTCCTCGCCGCCGCCGGGCCGATCACCGCGCTCCCGCTCGTGTGGTTCACCCTCGCCGTCCACCGGCTCAGGCTCTCCACCGTGGGGCTCGTCCAGTACCTCGCGCCGACCTGCCAGTTCCTGCTCGCCGTCCTGCTCTACCGCGAGCCCTTCGGGGCCGCGCACGCGGCGGCGTTCGCGTTCATCTGGGCCTCGCTCGCGCTCTACTCCTGGGACGCCCTCGCCCGCGCGCGCTGGCGCTGAACGACCGTGCGCGATTCGGGATCAGCTTCGCTGTCCCGAACGCGACGGTCGTTCAGCGAGGATCGTACGGGGGGCTGCGCCCCTCCCCCGCGCTGTCGCGCGGGGCCCCCACCCTGCGAGCACCTTTCTTCAAAATCACCCTTCTAAGATGGACCCCTGGCGCCGGGCGGGCGGGCGCCCCCCGGCTGGAGCGCGCGGCCCGGCCGGTGCTAAGGTCCCCGCCCCGTGACGCCCGCGAGAGACGACGCCGCGCCCGCCGAGCCGCCGCGCTGGAAGAACCCGCACCGGCGCCTCCCCGCGCTCCGCGCCGCGGTCCAGGCCGCGTACCTCGTCTTCCTCGTCGCCGCGGGGCTCGAGTTCGCCCGCTTCGTCGCGCAGGTGAGGGCCGGCGGCGCGGTCACCGCGCACCGGCCCCCCGCGGTCGAGGCCTTCCTCCCCATCTCCGCGCTGCTCGGCGCGAAGCGCTTCCTCCTCACGCGCTACTGGGACGAGGTCCACCCCGCCGGCCTCGTCGTCCTCGCGGCGGCGGTCGCGACCGCCTTCCTCGCCCGCAAGGCGTTCTGCTCGTGGGTCTGCCCGGTCGGCGCGATCTCCCGCGCGCTCGAGTGGGTCGGCCGCCGGACGCTGTGGCGGCGGCGGTGGCCCGCCGTCCCGCGCTGGCTCGACCTGCCGCTCACCGGCGCGAAGTACGCGCTGCTCGCCTTCTTCGTGCTCACCGTCGCGGGCATGCCGCTCGACGCGGCGGAGGCCTTCCTCGCCTCGCCCTACAACGTCGCGGCCGACGCGAAGATGCTGCTCCTCTTCGCGAGCCCCTCCGGCACCACCCTCGCCGCGCTCGCCGGCCTCGCGATCCTCTCGCTCGTCGTGAAGCACGCCTGGTGCCGGTGGCTCTGCCCGTACGGCGCGCTGCTCGGCCTCGCGAGCTTCTTCTCGCCGCTCCTCGTCCGGCGCGACCCCGCGACGTGCAACGACTGCCGCGCCTGCACGCGCGCCTGCCCGGTGGAGATCCCGGTCCACGCCCGGCTGCGCGTGCTCACGCCCGAGTGCACGGGCTGCCTCTCCTGCGTCGCGGCCTGCACCGTGCCCGACTGCCTCGGCGTCGCCCACCCGGCGCGGCGGGCGCGCTCGCCGCTCCTCCTCCCGGCCGTCGCCCTCGCCACGATGCTCGGCGCCTGGGCGATCGCCCGCCTCACCGGCTTCTGGGAGACGTCGCTCGGCGTCGAGGCGTTCCGGTGGGCCTACCGCGCCGTGGGCCTCTGATGGGCAGCGCCCAACTGTAATTGAGCCCCGAGCCCGAGCCCCAGCCCGAGTCCGAGCCCGGTATTTCGGGCGCGGGCGCGGGGTTCCCGGGGACCACTTCAATCGGAAGCGCAGTGACATGCCGCCACCGCGCCAGGGCCCGCCCGCTCGCCCGCCCGCGCCCCGACGGCGGCGCGCCCGTGTGGGTCACTCCCGCTCGCGCCCGGACGGCGTATGGGTGAGGAGGACGCGCACCCCAGGAGGACGCCATGATCCCGGAGCGGATCGACCGGTATCTCAAGGAGCACCACCTCCCCTTCGAGCACACGAGCCACGCCCGGGCGGTCGCGGCGCAGCGGTTCGCGGCCGCCGAGCACGTGACCGGCGAGCGGATCGCGAAGCCGGTCGTCGTGAGCGTGGACGGCGCGCTCTCGCTCGCGGTCGTCACGGCCACGGAGAAGGTCGACCTCGAGGCGCTGCGGCGAGCGACGGGGGCGTCGAGGGTCGAGCTCGCTCCGGAGTCGGCGTTCGAGGGGCGCTTCCCGTCCTGCGAGGTCGGGGCCGAGCCTGCGCTCGGCCTGTTCGGCCTGCCCATCTACGTGGACGCCGTGCTCGCCCGCCAGCCGTGGATCGTGATGCGCGGCGGGACGCACGAGGACGCGCTCCGCGTCGAGACGGAGGCGTGGCTCCGCTCCGAGCGCGCCACGGTCGTCGAGCGGCTCGGCCGCTGGTCGGCCTGAGGCGACGCCGCGGTCACCGCGCGAGGGCCGCGGCGAGCGCGGCCCGCGCCGCGCCGTGGGCGACGCGGCGCAGCTCGCCGAGCGTCCCGGCGCCGCGCTCGGCGATGCGCAGGGCGAGCCCGGCGCTCCCGAGCCGACCCGCGGCCGAGAGCAGGAACACGAGCCCGAGCCCGCCGCCGGCCGCGCCGAGCGCCGGCAGCGGCGCCGGGCGCGCCGCGAGCAGTCCGCCGAGGGCCGTCGCGGCCGCGTAGGCCGCGCCGCCCGCGAGCGAGAACGCGGCGAGGTGGAAGCTCCGATCGCGGCGCGGCGCCACGGCGAGCGGCACGGCGAAGGCGGCGAGGCCGTGGCCTCCCCAGGCCACGCCGCCGAGCGCCGCGTCGACGGCGATGGGCCAGAGCGTGCGCGGGCGACGCGGCGAGCCAGAGCAGGGGCAGGGCCGCGGCGCCGAAGGAGCAGGCCGCGAGCACGGGGCGCGCGCCGACGCGGTCGATGGCGCGCCCCCAGAGCGGCGCCGAGAGCGTGCGCGCGAGCGCCGAGCCGGCGCCGTGCAGCGCCACCGCGGTGAAGCTCGCGCCCAGGTCCCGGAGGAGGAAGAGCGTGAAGTAGCCGCCGGCGAGCCCCACCGACCCGTTCCACGCGACCTGGTAGACGAGGAGGCGCCGCGCGCCGGGATCGGCGAGCGGACCGAGCGCAGCGGAGGCGCGCGGCGGAGGGCCGGAGGGCGGCGCCGGCGCGTGCTGGCGGGCGAGCAGCGCCGTCGTCGCGGCGCCGAGCGCGGAGGCGGCGACCGTGAGGGCCGCGAGCGTCCACCCGGCCCTGGCCCCGCCCCCGCGGTCGAGCAGCCGCGCGGCGGCGAACGCCGCGAGCCCCCCGCCGAGCACGCAGACCGCGGTGCGCCGCCCGAAGTAGCGCCCGCGCAGCGGGGCCGGCACGAGCTCCGCCATCCACGCGGTCCACGCGTGGTTCCCCGCCGTCGCGAGCAGCGCAGCCCCGCCCGCGACGGCGAAGAGCACGCCGCGCGCCGCGGCCGGGGAGAGCGGCGCGAGCGGCAGGAGGGCGAGGGGGAGGAGCGCCTGCCGCGAGAGGCCGACCGCCACGAGGGCGACCCGGCGGCCGCCGAGGCGCGCGGTCGCCCAGGCGGCCGGCAGCTGCGCGACCTGGCCGAGCTGCGGCAGCGCCGCGACGAGCCCCACCTGCGCCGGCGTGCAGCGCAGGTGCAGCGCCCAGGCGACGAGGAGCGTCGGTCCGGCGCACGCGTTGAACAGCTCGGCGACGAGCCCCTCGAGCGTGGAGATCGAGAGCGACCGGCGGAGCCTGCTCTGGGGGCGGCGGGACACGGGGCGGGAGCGCCCCGTTTGGGGCGCACCCGGCACTCTGGCACGCGGGGGCGCCGGGCGTCGAGCCCCCGGACCCCGAGTGAACGACCGGCCGCCGGCGCCGGTCCGGGATCACATCCGCTTCTTCTGGTAGGTCCCCATGAGCTGCGCCTGCTCGAGCACGTGACCCCTCATCGCCTGCTCGAGCTTCGGCTTCGTGGGCGTGCCGAGGTCGCCGAGCGGCGCGTCGAGGGCGTAGAGCTTGAAGAAGTAGCGGTGCCGTCCGATGGGCGGGCAGGGGCCGCCCCACCCCGAGCGCTTCCAGTCGTTGCGCCCCTCCCGCGTGCCCTGCGGCAGCGTGCCGTGCCCCTGCCCCGCCTCGAGCCCCGCCACCGTCGGCGAAAGGTCGTAGAGCACCCAGTGGACCCACGTCATCTTCGGCGCCGCGGGATCGGGGGCGTCGGGGTCGTCCACGACGAGCGCGAGGCTCTTCGCGCCGGCGGGGACGCCGGACCAGGCGAGCGGGGGCGAGGCGTCGTCGCCCTCGCAGGTGTGGCGCAGCGGGATCTCGGCGCCCTCGGCGAAGGCGCTCGAGCGGATGGTGAGGGACATGACGGTCCTCCTGCGCCTCCGCTTATCCGATCCACCGCCCGGTGTCCGGTCCCGCGAGAGCGTCGCGGCGCCGCAGGCCCCGATCCGGCGCCCGGACCCCGCCCGCACGGACCGGGGGGCGAGAACGTGGCGCGCCGCCTCGTTTCGGGGTGAACTGTCGCGCATGCGAGACCTCGGTCCCGTGCTGGGCTTCATGAGGGCGCTGTGGGCGCTCGACCACGCGCTCCAGTCCGCCTCGAAGCGGATGGAGGCGGGGCTCGGCGTGACCGCGCCGCAGCGGCTCGTCGTGCGCATCGTCGGCCGCTTCCCCGGCATCTCCGCCGGCGAGCTCTCCGAGATCCTCCACCTCCACCCCTCGACGCTGACCGGCGTGCTGCAGCGGCTCGGCGAGCGCGGGCTCGTCGTCCGCCGCGCCGATCCCGGCGACGCGCGCCGCGCGCTGCTCGAGCTGACGGCGAAGGGGCGCGCGGTGGACGCGCTGCGCTCCGGGACCGTCGAGGCCGCGGTCCGCCGCGCCCTGCGCCGGCTCTCGCCCTCCGCCGAGCGCACCGTGCGGGCGGCCGCCGAGGCGCTGTCCGCGGAGCTCGGGCGGCTCGGCGGGTAGCCCGCCGCCGGAGCGGTTGGTAGATTCGGGGGCGTGCGCGTCCTCCTCTCCAACGACGACGGGGTCCACGCCGAGGGGCTGCGGGCGCTCGCCGCCGCCTTCGAGGGCGACGAGGTCTGGGTGGTCGCGCCCGACCGCGAGCAGTCCGCCTCGTCGCACGCGATCTCCCTGCACCGGCCGCTGCGCATGAGCGAGGTCGCGCCGCGCTGGTACGCGGTGGACGGCACCCCCACGGACGCCGCCTACATGGGGCTGAACCTCGTCCTCAAGGCGGCGCGGCCGGACGTCGTCGTCTCGGGGGTGAACCACGGGCCGAACCTCGCGAACGACGTGCTCTACTCCGGCACGGTCGCGGCGGCGATGGAGGCGGCGCTCCTCGGCGTCAACGCCATCGCGGTCTCCCTCGCCGGGCCGCCGCCGCACGCCTTCGGCGACGCCGCGCGGTTCGCCGCGGCGCTCGCCCGCCGCGTCGTCGCGAGCCCCCCGCCCGCGCCGCTGCTCCTCAACGTGAACGTCCCGCCGGGCCCGGTGCGCGGCTACCGCTTCGTGCGCCTCGGGCGCCGCACCTACGGCAACGAGGTCGTGGAGAAGCTCGATCCGCGCGGGCGCAAGTACTACTGGATCGGCGGCGAGGGCGGCCCCACGAACCAGGACATCCCGGGCTCCGACTGCAACGTCGCGCTGAACGAGCGGCTCGTGTCGGTGACGCCGCTCCACCTCGACTCGACGCACGACGCGGTCCTGCAGGAGCTGCGCAGCTGGACGGTGCCGGGGTTCGTGAAGGAGCCGGCGTGACGGCGAGGCGGGCCGCCGCGCTCGCGGCGCTCCTCCTCTCGGCCTGCGCGGCCCCCCGCGTCTCCCACGCGCCCCTCCCCCCGCCGACGCCGCTGCCGGTGCCGCTCGAGGCCGGCACGCACCACGACGAGTTCGCCCTCGCCGGCGTCGTCCACGTGGTGCGGCCCGGCGAGACGGTCTGGCGGATCGCCCGCGCGTACGGGATCGACGCGGCCGATCTCATGGAGACGAACGGGCTCGCCGACGCGCGCGCCCTCGCCGCGGGCGCCGAGCTGTTCGTGCCGGGCGCGACGCGCGTCGTCGACGTGCCGGCCGCCGGGGAGGAGGCGCCGCCGGGGGAGCCCGACCCCGACCTCGACCCCGACCGCGAACTCGACCCCGACCGCGAACTCGACCCCGACCCCGACCCCGACCGCGACCGCGACCCCGACCGCGACCCCGACCCCGACCTCGACCCCGACCCCGACCTCGACCTCGACCCCGACCCCGACCCCGACCCCGAACTCGACCGCGACCGCGACGTCGACCCGGCTCTCGCACCCCGCCGCCGCGCGAGACGACACGCCGCTCGCGTGGCCGCTCGAGGGGGTGCTCTACGGCCGCTACGGCGTCCGCGCCGGCAAGCGCCACGACGGCATCGACATCGCGGCGCCCGAGGGCACCCCGGTGCGCGCCGCCGCGGCGGGGCTCGTCATCTATGCGGGCGAGCAGGCGGGCTACGGGGCGATCGTGATCGTGAAGCACGAGGGCGGGCTCGTCACCCTCTACGCCCACAACTCGCGCCTCCTCGTCGCGGAGGGCGAGCGCGTGCGGCGGGGGGAGCCGATCGCGCGGGTCGGCCAGACCGGGCGGACGAGCGGCCCGCACCTGCACTTCGAGGTGCGGGACGGCACGCGGCCGAAGAACCCGCTCCTCTTCCTGCCGTGAGCCCGCGCCGCGACCGGGGCGCCCGCCGTGCTAATGTCCGGCGTCATGGAAGCCGTCCGCGCCAGCCTCCGCGACGTCCCCGACTTCCCGAAGAAGGGGATCGTCTTCAAGGACATCACCCCCGTCCTCGCCGATCGCCGGCTCTTCCGCGAGGTCCTCGACGCCTTCGTGGCGCGCTGGAAGGACGAGCGGATCGACAAGGTCGTCGGCATCGAGTCGCGCGGCTTCGTCTTCGCGGCGCCGCTCGCCTACGCCATCGGCGCCGGGTTCACCATGGCGCGCAAGCCGGGCAAGCTCCCCTGGGAGGTCATCCGGGAGGTCTACGCCCTCGAGTACGGCGAGGCCGCGCTCGAGCTGCACGTCGACGCGGTCGGCCCCGGCGAGCGGGTCCTCGTGGTGGACGACGTGCTCGCGACGGGCGGCACCGCCGAGGCGGTGGGCCGCCTCGTCGCACGGCAGGGCGCGGAGCTCGTCGGCTACTCCTTCCTCCTCGAGCTCTCGTTCCTGCACGGCGCGCGGCGGCTCGGCCCGAAGAAGGTGCACAGCCTGCTGACCTTCTGACGCCGCTGACGCCGGGGCGGCGGCCGGTTAACAGGATGCCCGTGGCCGACACCCTCAAGTTCCTCGGCACGGCCGGGGCCCGCTTCGTCGTCTCGACGCAGGCGCGCCACTCCGGCGGCCTGGTCTGGACGCTCGGCGGCGCCACGATCTGGGTGGACCCGGGCCCGGGCGCCCTGGTGCGCGCGCTCGCGTCGCGGCCGCGCGTGGACCCGGCGCGGACCGACGCGCTCGTCGTCACCCACCGCCACCTCGACCACGCCGGCGACGCGACGGCGGTCGTGGAGGCGATGACGCGGGGCGGCTTCGCGCGGCGCGGGGCGCTCTACGCGCCCAGGGACGCGCTCGAGGTGGAGCCGGTGGTGTTCCGCTACGCGCAGCCGTTCGTCGCCCGCCGCGCGCTCCTCGAGGAGGGGCGCCGCCACGAGCTCGCCCCCGGCGTGTTCCTCGAGACGCCGCTCGCCCACGACCACGGCGTCGAGACCTACGGGTACCGGCTCTCGGCGCCGGGGCTCGTGGCCGGGCACGTCGTCGACACCTACTGGATGGACGCGCTCGCCGAGGCGTACGCCGGGGTCGACCTCCTCGTCGTGAACGCCACCCGCGAGAAGGGGCGCGACCGGCGCTACCTGCACCTCGGCGCCGACGACGCGGAGCGGCTCGTCCGGGAGATCCGCCCGCGGCTCGCGGTCCTGACGCACCTCGGGATGCAGCTCGTCCGCGCCGGGCCGGAGCGGATCGCCCTCGGCATCTCGGAGCGGACCGGCGTCCCCACGGTCGCCGCGCGGGACGGCTGGCTCCTCGCGCTCGACGACCTCGCCGGCGCGGCGCGGGGGCGGGCGTCCGCCCCCGCGGCGGGGGACGCGCCCTGATCTCGCCCTCCACCGTCCTCGCCGCGGCCGCGCTCGCGGCGTGGACGCTGCATCTCGCGCTCGGGCTGCGCACCCGCCGCGCGCTCCTCGCCCTGCCCGACGCGCCCGCGACGCCCCTCCCCGCCCTCTCGGTGGTGGTGCCGTGCCGCGACGAGGCGCGCGACGTGGAGGCGGCGATCCGCTCGCTGCTCGCCCAGGACCTGCCCGGCCTCGAGATCGTCGCGGTCGACGATCGCTCGACCGACGGGACCGGCGCCATCCTCGACCGCCTCGCCGCTCGGGCGCCGCGCCTGCGCGTGGTCCACGTGGCGGCGCTCCCGCCGGGCTGGCTCGGGAAGACCCACGCCTGCGCGACCGGCGCGCGCCGGGCGAAGGGGACCTGGCTGCTCTTCACCGACGGCGACGTGCTCTTCGCGCCCGGCGCGCTCCGCCGCGCGCTCGCGGCCGCGGAGGCGCGGGGGCTCGGCCACCTCGCGGTCGTGCCGCTCCTCGTCGCGCCCGGGTTCGCGGAGCGCGCCTTCGTCACCGCCTTCGCGGCGCTCCTCGCCCCGCTCCTCCGCGTCTGGGAGCTGCCGCGCGCGGGCACCCGCGCCTACTTCGGGGTGGGCGCCTTCAACCTCGTGCGCCGCGACGCCTACGAGGCGGCGGGCGGCCACGCGCGGATCGCCCTCGAGGTGGTGGACGACGTGAAGCTCGGCCTGCTGCTCCGCCGCAGCGGCGTGCCGCAGGGGGTGGCGGAGTCGGACGGGCTCGTCTCGGTGCGCTGGCAGCACGGCTTCCTCCCGTCGGTGCTCGGCCTCGTGAAGAACGCCTTCGCCGCCGTGGAGTACCGCCCGCGGGCGGCGCTCGGCGGCGGGCTCGCCGGGCTCGCCGGCGGCCTCCTCCCCCTCGCCCTCGCCGTCGCCGCGCCCTCGACCGCCGCGCGCGCCCTCGCCGCCGCCGCGGTCCTCGTCTCGATGGCGGACCACGCGCTCTGGGCGCGGCGCGGCCGCGGCAGCGGGCTCGAGGGCGTCCTCATGCCCGTCTGCGCGGCGCTCCTCGGGGCGGTCGTGCTCGCGAGCGCGCTCCTCGCGTGGCGGCGCGGCGCCGTGGTCTGGCGGGGGACGCGCTACCCGCTCGACGCCCTGCGGGCGGGGTGCCTCCGCGCCGACGACCTTCCGCCCGCCGGGGCCGTGGGGTGGCCCGCCCCGGGCGAGCCGTCCGGCGCGCAGGCGCCGGTGATCGCGCCGACCCGCGCGCGCTTTCGGTGATAGCTTTCGCGCGATGCTCGGCCCGAGCGACTTCGCGTCCGCCCCCGTCCTCGACGCCTGGGACGAGACCGCGGCGTACCGCGGGATCCGGCTCGCGCTCCCTCCGCCCTTCGCGAGGGCCCACGTGCGCCCCGGGCAGGTGGTGAAGCTCCGCGCGGGCGGCGGCGAGGGGTTCTTCGCGCTCGCGAGCGCGCCCGACCCGGGCGCGGTGGCCGAGCTCCTCCTGAAGCGCGGCGGGAAGGTCGCGGACGCCGCCATCGCCGCGGCGGCGCCGGGCCGCGCGCTCGAGATCACCCGGCCCTTCGGGAACGGCTTCCCCGTGGAGGACGCGGAGGGGCGGGACGTCCTCCTGTTCGCGGCGGGGTCCGCCATCGGCCCCATCCGCGCGCTCGTGCAGCACCTCGGCGTGCACCGTGCCCGCTTCGGGCGCATCACGCTCTTCTACGGCCAGCGCCACGGCGCCGAGTTCGCCTACCGCGCCGAGCACCTCGACTGGGAGCGCCGGGGCGTGCGCGTCGTGCTGTGCCCCTCCGCCGCCGACGACGCGTGGCAGGGGCTGCGCGGCCGGGTGCAGCAGGTGGCGCGCTCGCTCGCCTTCGGCGGGGCGCCCCCGGGCGACGCGGTCGCGTTCGTCGCCGGCATGCACGCCATGGTCGAGGACGTGCGCCACACGCTCGGGGCGGCGGGGATCCCTCCTGAGCGCGTGCACGCGAACTTCTAGGAGTCCCGATGTCCGATCTCCACGCCCGCCGGCTGCTCGTGTTCCTCGTCCTCGCGTCGCTCGCGCTCTTCGCCGTCATCGTACAGCCCTTCTGGCAGGCCTTCTTCGTGGCCGCCGTCGTGGCGGCGGGGCTGCGGGGACCGATGGAGTGGCTCACCCGCAAGGTGCGTGGCCGCAGGAGCCTCGCCGCCGCCCTCCTCACCGTCGGGATCCTCTTCATCGTGGTGCTCCCCGTCGCGGGGCTCGGCACGTTCCTCGTCCAGCAGGTGCTCGCGGGGGTGGACTGGCTCCGCAACACCGTCCAGAGCGAGGGTGTGTGGGGGCTCCTCGAGCGCCTGCCGGGGCCCGTGCAGAACGCCGCCCGCGAGGTGCTGCAGGCCGTCCCGCAGCCGCAGAAGGAGCTCCAGAAGCTCGCCGGCGCGCAGGGCGGCCAGGCGGCCGCGGCGGTCGGCGGCGTCCTCGCCGCGACCGGGACCGCCGTCTTCCAGACGGTGATGATGCTCATCGCGCTGTTCTTCTTCCTCACCGACGGGCGGCGGCTCTTGGAGTGGATCGACGCGCGCGTCCCGCTCCGCCCCGGGCAGTTCCGCGCCTTCATGGAGGAGTTCCGGCAGACGAGCGTCTCGGTCCTCCTGTCGACGATCGGCACCGCCGCCATCCAGACGGCGACCGCGGTGGTGGGCTACGTCATCGCGCGCGCGCCGAACCTCCCGTTCTTCACGCTCGCGACCTTCGTCCTCGCCCTCGTCCCGGCGGTGGGCGGGGCGGTCATGGTGGTGGGCGTCTCGCTCCTGCTCCTCGCCACCGGCCACCCCGTCGCGGGGACGTTCCTCGCGATCTGGGGCGTCGCCGTGGTCTCGCTCTCCGACAACGTCGCCCGCCCCTACCTGCTCAAGGGAGGGATGGAGCTGCACGGCGGGCTCGTCTTCTTCGCGCTGCTCGGGGGGCTCGCGGTGTTCGGGGGCGTCGGCCTCGTCGTGGGGCCGCTCATCCTCACCTTCCTCGTCACGGCCCTGAAGCTCTACCGGCGCGAGTTCGGATGGGTGCAGCCGCCCTCCGCGCTGGAGTCGTCCGTGCCCCCCGGGCCCGCCACGCCGCCGGCGGCGCCGCCTGCCGCGCCGTCGGCTCCCGCCGGCCAGGGGCCGCGCGCCTAGGCTGCGCCCCCGCCCTTCGGGAGGTGCCGCTCGAAGGCCCGCCGGACGCGCTCCGGGAGCTTCGCCTTGGTCCAGCCGGGCACCTCGATGGCGCAGATCACGATGCGCGAGACGGCCGCCGGCTCCTCGGCGCCCGGCCTGAGCACCCGGTAGCGCAGCGTCACCGAGTGCTCGCCGACGCGCTCGGTCTCGAGCTCGACCGTCGCGTGGTCGCCGTGGGCGAGCGGGCGCTCGAAGTCGGTCTCTATCCGCACCACGGGGAACGCGACGTGGAGCGTCTCCTCCACGGAGTGGTACGGGATCCCCACCTCCGCCTCGAAGAAGTCCTCGAGGGCGCGGTGGAAGAAGTCGTAGAAGCGCGGGAAGTAGACGATCCCGGCGCGGTCCACGTCGGGGTGGCGCACCGGCTGCGTGATCCGGAAGGCCATGGCGTCCCTCCTCGCCCGATCAGGTCGTCGGCTTGAAGGCCCGGAACGCGAGGTGCGTGGCGGTGTGGCGGATTCCGGGCACCTTCTGCAGCCGATCGGGGATGAGATCCCCGAACGCCTCGTAGGTCGGGGCGTAGAGCTTCACGATGAGATCGTGCTCGCCGGTGATGGAGTGGACCTCCGAGACGCCCTCGATCTCCATGAGGGCGTTCGCCACCTCTTCGAGCCGTCCCAGCTCGCACTTCACGAGGACGAACGCTGCCTTCATCCGGCCACCTCCGCTCCGGGCGTTCTACCACGCCCCCGGCGCGGACGGCGCCGTCCTTCGCGGAGGCCGCGCTCCCCTGTCGGTGCCCGGAGGAGTGCCTGAACCTCCCCCCGGAGCCGGAGCTCGCGCTGCACGCCCGGCCGGAGGGCGAGTAGGCGCCTTCTTCGCTAGGCCGCGGCGCCGTCGATCTGCACGATGTTGATGCCGTAGCAGGACAGGGCGAGCAGGCTCGTGCGCTGCCACTTCCGCTCCTTCGTGGAGAGGAAGCGGAGCTTGTAGCGCTTCGGCTCCGGCGCCTGCTGGATCCGCTCGATCCAGTGGATGAAGGACTTGAACCCCGACGAGTTGCAGAACTCGAGGGCGGTCAGGTCGACGCGGATCTCCTTCGCGCCCGTCTCGAGCGCGTGCGCGTGCACGGCGTCGACGAACGGGTTCAGGACCACGGCCGGGTTGATCGTGCTGATCGTGCCGCGGAAGTGGACGCGCACGCCCTGGGCGTCGGACCCGAGCTGGGCGGAGTACTTCTCCTCGGCCACCTGCAACGAGGGCATGCGAGCGGCGAACGAGGGATTAGCCATGGCGACCTCCAACGGCAGGAAGCTGCGGCGCCCGGAGCGGGCCGCACGCCTCCACGGTGACCCGTCCCGCCTCGCGGCGAACGGAGATGTCGAGCTGCGCCTCGAAGCGGACGCGGGCGAGGCCGAGGCCGCCCCGCGTGTGGCTCGGGTGATCGCGCATCGTCCTCACGTAGTGGGCGAGCGCGTCGGGCTCCTGGTTCATGCGGTCGACCCGGTCGCGCAGCTCCTCGTAGTCCGCGTCGGTGCAGCGGTTGGACACGCGCACCGATACCACGTCCTGGTCGCGGCTCACCTCGAGGACGAGCTCGATCTCCTCGCCGAGCGCGTGGGGGACCGCGTTCTGCATGAGCTCGTGCACGGCGAGCGCGACCTGCGCCTCGCGATCGGCGCCCGGGCAGGCGCACGCGCTGAAGGACTCGGTGAAGCGCCGGATCTCGTCGATGAACACCCAGGGCGGGCTCATCCGGATGAGCAGCTGCACCGGGAAGTCGGCTCGTCTCTTCTGATCAAGCTGGGTCATTCTTGCGCCTCAGGACGACGCCCGTCATGTCGTCCGCCTGTTCACTCGAGAAGCGCTCCACCTCCGCGAACACGTCCGTCAGCGCCTGGGAGGCCGAGGGCGGCACCTCCCCGCGTCCGAGGAGCTCGCGGATACGGTCCTCGCCGAACATCTCCCCCCCGTGCGACTTCGCCTCGATGAGCCCGTCGGTGAGGAAGAAGACGAGGTCGCCCGGGCGGAGGCTGAACTCGTACTCGGGCACCGGCGGCGGCTCGACGCTCGCGGACAGCCCGACCCAGGGGCCCGCCGGGTCGATGAGGTCGACCTTCCCGCCGCCGCGCGCGATGAACACGGGCTGGTGGGCGCCGGCGGCCACGAAGCGGCCGTCGCCCAGGTGCCGCGCCGCCATGAGCGTGAGGTAGTCGTCGCGGCGCATGCGCATGCGCACGTTCTCGTGCACGACGCGGTTCACGGCGGCGATGATCGAGGCGGGGGCGCAGTGCGGATCGTCGGCGATGGCGGCGTACGCCGCCGCCTGCGCCATCATCATCACCAGCCCGGAGTTGATGCCGTGGCCGGACACGTCCCCGACGAGGACCCAGAACGTGTCGCCGAAGGCGAGGATGTCGTAGAGGTCGCCGCCCACGTCGTCCGCGGGCTTCATCCGGGCCGCGACCTCGAAGCCGGGCACCGCCGGGCTCACCGGGAGGATGGCGGTCTGGATCTGGTGCGCGATCTCCACCTCGCGCCGCAGCGCCTCGGTGCGCTGCAGCTCGTCGCGGGCGCGGGAGACCTCCTCCACCATGGTGTTGAAGCTCGTGGCGAGCTGGCCGAGATCGCCCGAGTAGGCGTCGCGGACGCGGGCCGAGAGGTCGCCGTCGGCGACGCGCTGCATGGACTCGGCGACGTCGGCGAGGGGCTTCGCCGCCTGCCGGAGCGACAGCGCGGCGACCGCCGCCGCCGCGCCGAGCACGAGGACGAAGAGCCCGGTGAGCACCGCCCGCAGGCGCTTCAGGCGGCCGCTGGCCTCCGCCTCGTCCACCAGCATGAGCGTCGACCAGCCCGGCTTCGCCTCCGCCGCGGCGGTCCGCACCGCGAGCACCGGCTCGCCCTGGCGCTCGAGCTCCTCGAGCGCGCCCGGCTCCGCGCCCGCCGCCGCGACGAGCAGCGGCCGCAGGGCGCGCACCTCGACGCGCGGCAGCGACAGCACGAGCCGCCCCCCGGCGTCCGCCACCACGGGCACGTAGGTGCCGCCCTTCCCGTTCACCTCGTCGAGCAGGCGGGACACCGCCTCGGGGCCGAGCGCCGCGACGACCCAGCCCATGAGGTCCGAGGCGAAGTCGCGCACCGGCGCCACCATGACGAGCGTCTCCGCCTCGCCCGCGCCCGGGACGAAGCTCGAGAGCGGCGCGAGGGTGACGGAGATCTCCTCCTCCGGGGTGCCGCCGCGCAGCGCCGCGACGTCGATGTGCTTGCCGCGCACGCCCGTCAGCGCCACGCCGCGGATCTCCGTGGCCGGGGCGTCGCGCACGATCGCCACGACCTCGTCGCGGAAGTCGAGGAGCGCCACGGCCGTGATCGCGCCCCCCTGGTCCTGGATCGACTTGCGGAGGTGATCCTCGGCGAACTTCGGGTCCCCGGAGTCGAGGGTGAGCTGCATCGCCTCGGCCTCGGCCCAGCCCCGCACGGTCAGCATCCGCTCGCGCTGGAAGCGGGTGACCGCCTCCTGCACCTCCTTGGCGCGGGCGCGCAGGTGCGAGTGCACCGCGTCCGTGACCACGGAGTGCGCGACGCGCTCGAACGCGAACACGGCGATGCCGAGCGCGAAGGCGAGCACCCCCAGCGTGGTGAGCAGGATGCGGAGCCGGAGCGAGGTGCGCGTGCGCTCGCGGAGCGTCATGTCGCCGCCGGCCACGCTACAGCCCGAGCTTCGCGCTGTAGTACTTGAGGAAGTCGTAGATGCTCGCCGCCTGCTCCTCGTTGATGCCGGAGTTCGGCCGGCGGATCATGCGCTTCATGTAGCGCTTCCACTCCTGCGCGCCGAAGCGGGCGTTCACGGAGCGCGCGAGCGGGTGGCACTTCGAGCACTTCGCCGAGTACATGTCGTAGTTCTTCTTCTGCGGGTCCGGGTACGCGGAGACGTCGATCGTCCCGGGTCCGCCGTCGCGCGCGTCGGGCTTGAAGTCCGGCCCGTAGTCGGCGGCCGTGAGGAGCGCGACGAGCGCGCTGCCCGCGAGGAAGAGTTTCATCAGAAGGCCCCCCCGATCCCTGCGTGATAGGTCTGGAACTCGCCGAAGTCGGTGGTCTGCCACTGCTCGAAGGAGAGCTTCACGAACAGGGCGGTGGCGGGCGTCAGGACGAGCCCGCCCGTGTGGCGGATCATCTGCGAGTCGGCGGTGAGCTCGGCGGCGGCGCCGGGCAGCGGCGTGCCCGTCCGCCGCAGCTCCTCGTAGCGGTAGACGACCGAGAGGTACCTGCCGAGCGGCGCCTCCGCCTCGGCGTAGAACCCCTCCTTCTCGAACCACGGATCGACGAGCTCGAACGGGTAGCCGCTCGCCGCGGCGTCGAGGTCGGTGCGCCGGGCGGCGTACTCGCCGCGCAGGAGGAGCTTGCCGAAGCGCAGCGTCGCGTCCGCCCCCCAGATCTCGTACTCGCGCGTCGCGTCGCGGTCGTACCGGCCGCGCGTGTAGGAGCCGCCGAAGCTCGCGTCCCCGAAGAACGCCTTGGGATCCGCGGAGTAGGTGACCGTGACCCGGCCGCCGCCCGAGGGGACCCGGTTGTTGTCGTTGTAGGGAGTCGATCGCATCGACATCCAGTCCAGGTCGTTCGAGCCGCGCAGCCCCGAGACGCCGTACACCCCGTACCAGAGTTGCAGCCGCTCGCCCAGCCATCGGACACCGTACACGAGGGCGCCGGTGTCGACGTAGGGGAGCGGCAGGACGCCGAGGTTCATGGCCGAGCGCCCCCCGTACGCCATGCGCCCCATGTCGTAGATCAAGGGCTGGGAGCCGGTCTTGTAGGACCCGGGATCCACGCGGTTCGAGAAGTCGCCGAAGGGCACCGCGATGCGGCCGAGCTGGACGTTGAGCCAGAGCTTCGGCTGGTAGTCGAGGGAGACGGTCTCGAAGTCCACGCCGTGGCAGGAGATGCACGCCTTGGTCTGGAAGGTGAGGTCGTCGTTCACGTCGAGGCCGAGGCGGACCGAGGCCGCCGGCGCCAGGCCCTGCGACGAGCGCTCGCCGACGTCGCGCTGGAGGAAGCCCCAGTAGTCGACGTACGCGGAGCCGGAGTAGATGACCCCCTCCGCCGCGCGGGCCGTGCCGCCGAGCGCGAGCGCCACGGCGAGGGCGGCGGCGGGCCGGGCGAGGCGCGGGAGACGATCAGTCATTGGGCGCTCCGTTCGCGATCCACGCCTCGATCGCCGCGAGCTCGCTCGCCGTGAGCGCCGTGTCCTGGATCGGCATCGGCGTCGCGATCCCGCCGACGCTCCCCCCGTCGCCCCGGATCTTGAGGAGCAGGTAGCTGTCCTCCGGGGCGAACGGGGCGACCAGCACCATGCCCGACGCCTGCGTCGAGGGCTGGTCCACGAGGGCCGCCCACCCGGCCTCCGCGTCGAGGCGCGGGGAGTAGGCGGGCGGGCTCCCGCCGTGGCAGGCGGCGGTCGCGCAGCGCGGCACCAGGATCTCCGCGGCGATGGAGGACCACGTCCCCGCCACGCTCGCGGCGCCCGCGGGAGCGAGGCCGTGGGCGACCTCCACCGAGGTCGGACCGCGCACGTGGCACTCGGCGCACTGCTCGACGCCGCCGGCCGTCTTGCGCCGGGCGTGGTCCTGCGTGGCGCCGCTCGCGTGGCAGCCGAGGCACGCCGCCTGGATCGGCGGGATGGCGGGCTCGGTGTCGGGGTGCGCCGCGGAGGCGGCGTGGAGGATCGTCGCCGTCTCGTTGGCGCGCGTGGGCGGGGCGTCGGCGGGGACCGCCTCGACCAGGTAGGTCTTCCCCTCGTGGCAGACGGTGCAGTTCGAGAGGTCGTTCGGGAAGAGGGCTTCGTCGAAGAAGAACTTGCTCCCGTAGCGGCCGTAGACGACGAGCGGCTCGATGCCCTCGAGGGAGGCGGCGCCCCGGCGGCCGCCCGTGTGGATCCGGTGGATCAGCACCTTGAAGTCGATCGAGCGCTCCTCGAGGCCGTCCCGCGTAGCGGAGAGGTTCACGATCCCCGTCACGGGCACCACGGGTTCCGGCGGGTACGTCGGCGCCACGCCGGGACGCGCCCCCCAGTCCGTGCGCCCCGGGGAGTGGCAGATGACGCAGTACTCGACCCGCATTCGCGTCTTGCCGTGCACCGGGATGGGATCGTGGCAGCGATCGCACTTCTCCTGCGCGACGATCCGCCGCCGCGGCACGGTCGCGTCGGCGACGCCGGCGGTGAAGGTGCCCGTCGCCGTGTCCACGTACACGAGCGGGTTGATCGGGGGCTCGGTCAGCGTCTCGCCGGTGTACGGCCAGCGGAACTCGTCGCTCGAGGGCACGTAGTGCGTGGTCGCCGCCGCGCGCCGCGCCTCGATGCCCACCGCCCAGGTGCCGGTCGCGGTCGCCGGCAGCGTGGAGACGAACGCGTAGGTGAAGATCCCGGCGGCGTCGGCGGCGAGCGCGAAGGGGGACGGGTTCCCGACCTGCTCCGAGAGGAGGTAGTCGGTGCCGAAGGCGGGGGCGGTGGGGCCGGCGATGGAGATGCCGAACCAGCCGCCCGCGGCGTAGTGCATGGTGCGCGGGATGGGGCTCCCGTCCGGGGAAGGGTCGCTCGCCGGGACGGGCGCGCCGATGGGGCTGATGGGCCCGACGCGGTCGTAGAGCTTGAACTTCACGATCGGCGCCTGGCCCGCGCGCGCGTTCTGCACGCCGACGATCTCCACGACCGGCCGGGCGAAGCGCGGGCTGCGGTGGGGCGGGAGGTGGATGTCGGTGATGGGCGCGTACACCTTCGGCTGCGTCGGGGTCACGGCCACGTGGCACCCGATGCACTGCGTGTCGTCCGTCTGCGGCCCCCCGGCGTGCGCGAAGTGGAACTCGTCCGAGATCGAGGACGGGTCGAACCAGACGTCGGCGTGGCAGCCGCCGCAGGTCCGCCGCGAGATCCCTTCCCACACCTTGTACGCCTGCGGCGCGCCCTCGTGGCAGACGCCGCAGTCGCGCAGGTCGCGCGGGAAGATCGCCCCCTCGGCGAGCGTCAGCGCGGGCAGGGCGTTCTCGACGCGGCTCACGATCTTGCCGAAGACCGCCTCGCGGCTGTCGGCGCCGACGATCGCGTACTTCCGGCCGACGACCGCCGCGTTTCGGCCGGGGAAGAACGGGAGCGGGAGCGTCGCGCCGGAGTCGAGCGGCGGCGCGGCGGCCGCGCTCGAGGCGCGGTAGAGCGTCGGCAGGTTCTTGCCGCGGTGGATGCGGTGGACCAGGCGGCCGAGGTCGAGCGGGTTGGGATCGGTCGCGGGGGTCGCGCCGCCCATCGCGGCGGGATCGACGGTGTCCGGATCGGCGTTCTGCCAGGTGTGGCACGTGAGGCAGATCTTCACGCCGACGATGGGGTCGTGGGGCGATCTCACGACGGCGTGGCAGGCCTGGCACCTCGCGTCGAGCACGGTGTCGCGCGGGGCGGGGGTGCCGCCCGCCGGGCGGTAGTCCCACGTCGCGGTGGTCGTGGACGTGCCCTCGGCGGCGGCGAGCCACACGCCGACGCGGAGCGTCTCCTGGTCGTCGAACCCCGCGGGGAGCGAGCTCGCGAAGACGTACGTGAACGTCCCGTCGGCGCCCTCGAGCGTCCCATCGCTCTCGGCGCCCGGCTGGCGCACGTTCGCGAGCACCTGCGCCGGAGGCGTCCCCGGCCCGCCGGGCGGGAGCTGCGGGGACGTCTGCCTCCCGGTGAGGAGGAGGCTCTTCCACGCCGAGCCCCCGTCGACGGGGTGGACCGACACGGCCGCGAGCGTGAAGGTGGGCGCGAGCGCGGCGGCGGCGTCCCGCGTGGCGATCGGCACGCCGCCGTCGGTCATGCGGAGCGCGACGTGGAGGTGCCCGGTGCCGTCGACGCTGGCGCCCGTGATCTCGACGGCCACCCCGCCGGCGGACTGGGCCGACTGCACCGGCCCCACCACCGGGGCGCTGCAGGCGGCCGCGAGCGCGAGCCAAGACGCCGCCGCACCCGCGAGCGCGGACGGACGACTGGATCGTCGGCGGACGACGGCCACGGGCCCCCTCGAGCGTGCCGGCCCGGTGAGCGCCGGGCGGACGGATGCTGATCGCATGTTACGGGACCGGGGATTGTGGGTGTCAATCCGCAGCCTTGCCCAGAACGTCACACGGAGTCGGGACACGGGCCATTTTTCCGCAAGCGGTATCTCGCCCGGCGCGGGCGATCTCGCCTCGCGGCCAATCCACGATCCGCCGCGAAGGCCATGCGACACGGCGCCACGCCGCGCCGCATGCGGGGTGCGCCTCTCCGGACGCGCGCCGCGCAAGCCGCATTCACCCACCGTCGCCTTCGCGCGAGCGCCGCGCGGCGCGACCACCGCGCACGCGAATGGCCGCGCGTCGTCACGCCCCTCCCCCCGCTCCGCCTCCTCCGACGCGCGCGCCGGGCGCCCGCCCGGCGCCCGGCCGCGGGCCTGTTGCGCGCCGCGAGCGCGATGCTAGGCTGCCCCGCCCGTGATCCGCCGCGTCCTCCCGCTCCTCGCCGTCCTGCTCCTCGCGGGCGCCACCTCCCGGCAGGAGGCCCCACCGCCCGAGACGCCCGGGGCGCCCGTCGGCGAGACCGCGGCCGCCCACGCGGCGGAGCAGCCCCACGGGCGCCCGTGGTTCGCGCT
Source organism: uncultured delta proteobacterium (assembly GCA_963737085.1). Classification (GTDB taxonomy): domain Bacteria; phylum Myxococcota; class Myxococcia; order Myxococcales; family Anaeromyxobacteraceae; genus Anaeromyxobacter. The sequence continues at coordinate 402,082 of CAVTRR010000004.1, read as the reverse complement.
GCCGATGCTCTTCTGGCTGCCCGAGACCAAGCTCGGCCTCGCCGGCACCGCCGGCCTGCACTTCCGCATGCCCGGGGCGACCGCCCCGTCCAGCGCGTTCCTCGTCGCCGGCTACACGATGCAGGGGCAGGGCTCGGTGGACGCCTCGGCCGACCTCCGGCTCCGCGGCGGCACGCTCGTCTCGAGCCGCTTCCGCGCGGTCCACTACCCGGACTCGTACTACGGGATCGGCCCGGAGACGACGCTCGACGCGCGCGAGGAGCTGACGCGGCGGTTCGTCGAGCTGAACGTCTCCGCCGAGCTGCCGGTCCTCGGCACGCGGCTGCGCGCGGGGCCCCACGTCCACGGGCGCGCGGAGGAGGTCCGCGACGTCCAGCCCGGCGGGGAGCTCGCCGCCGGCACGGTGCCGGGCGCGAGCGGCTTCACCGCGGTGGGCTTCGGCCTCGACGTCACCTGGGACTCGCGGGACCGCCCGCTGTGGCCGACGCGCGGGGCGTGGGCGCAGGCGATGTACCTCCACTACCCGTCGAGCATCGGCCGCAACGAGGGCTTCGGCCGCAGCTCCGTCGAGGGGCGGCTGTTCCTGCCGCTCGGGCAGGAGCGCGTCCTCGGCGTCGCCGCCATGATGGAGGAGACGTACGGGAACACGCCGTTCTCCCTCCTCTCGAAGCTGGGGAGCACCCGCTACCTCCGCGGCATCCGCGAGGGGCGCTACCGCGACGCGCTCGCCTGGGCGGCGCAGGCGGAGCTGCGGGTGCCGCTCGGGGGCCGCTACTACGCGACGGCGTTCGGCGCGTTCGGCGACGTCGGCTCGGACCTCTCGGTGCTGAGCGCGCGGACGCTCAAGATCGCGGGCGGCGGCGGGCTGCGCGTGCGGCTCACCGACGAGGGGGCGAACCTGCGCTTCGACGTCGCGGCGAGCGACGCCGGCCCCGAGGTCTACGTCGTGCTCCTCGAGGCGTTCTAGGCCAACGCCTCCGACGCGCCGTGGCACTTCTTGTACTTCTTGCCCGAGCCGCACGGGCAGGGATCGTTCCGGCCGACCTTCGGCTGCGTGCGCACCACCGTCTCCTGCTTCGAGCGCGGCTTCTCCCCCTCCGCGCCGTCGCCTGACGCCGTGGCGGCGTGGCTCTCGGTGATGCGCTGCATGGCGCGCCGCTGGGCGGCGAGCCGCTTCGCCTCGATCTCCTCGGCGCTCTCCTGGCGGACCAGCTGCAGGCGGAGCACGTTGCCGACGACCGCGCTCTTCACGCGCCAGGTCATCTGCACGAACATCTCGTAGCCTTCCTTCTTGTACTCCTGCTTCGGGTCCTTCTGGCCGTAGCCGCGGAGCCCGATGCCCTGGCGCAGGTGGTCCATCGAGAGCAGGTGGTCCTTCCACTGCTGGTCGATGGCCTGGAGGTAGAGCCACTGCTCGTAGCGGCGCAGCACCGACACGCCGTCCTGGTCGTGCCCGAGCTCCTCCTCCTTCTGCCGGTAGGTCTTCTCGATGACGTTGTAGATCTGCTCCTCGATGGCGGCGCGCGCGTCCGCCCCCTTGCCCGGCGGCTGGACGAACCGCATGTCCACGCCGAACTGGTCCTTCACCATCGCGGAGAGCCCGTCGAGGTTCCAGTCGGAGAGCCGGTTCGGGCAGTTCGCCGCGACCATGTCGAGCACGAGGTCCTCGACGAGGTCGAGGACGTGCTCGCGCTGGTCGCCCCAGGAGAAGACCTGCTCGTGGCGCGTCTTGAGCTTCGTCCTCGGATCCTCGTCGTACTCGACCACCGGGATGCCGGCGCCGAAGCCGAGGACCATGCGCCGCAGGCGGTAGATCGAGCGGCGCTGCTGGTTCATCACGTCGTCGTACTCGAGGAGGTTCTTGCGGATGTCGAAGTTGTGGGCCTCGACCTTCTTCTGCGCCCCCTCGATCGCCTTCGTGAGCCAGCGGTGCTCGATGACCTCGCCTTCCTTCATCCCCATCATCTTCATGAGCCCCTGGATCCGCTCGGACCCGAAGATGCGCATGAGGTCGTCCTCGAGGGACAGGAAGAAGATCGAGGAGCCCGGATCCCCCTGGCGGCCGGCGCGGCCGCGGAGCTGGTTGTCGATGCGGCGTGACTCGTGCCGCTCGGTGCCCACGATGTGGAGCCCGCCGAGGCCGACCACCTCCTCGTGCTCCTTCGCGGTCTGCGCCTTGAGCTCGGCGATGCGCTGCTCGAGGCGCCGCGCCCACTCGGCCCGGCGCGCGAGGAAGGCCGCCTCGTCCTCGCCCTCCATGGGCAGGTCGGGCTCGAGGCCCACCTCGTGCTTCGCCATCATCTCGGCGTTGCCGCCGAGGATGATGTCGGTGCCGCGGCCGGCCATGTTGGTGGAGATGGTGACGCCGCCCTTGCGGCCGGCCTGCGCGACGATCTCGGCCTCCCGCTGGTGGTGCTTCGCGTTGAGGACGTTGTGCGGCACGCCGCGCCGCTTGAGGAGCGAGGACACCACCTCGCTCTTCGCCACCGAGACCGTGCCGACGAGGACCGGCTGGCCCTTCTGGTGGCGCTTCTCGATCTCCTCGCAGATCGCCTCGAACTTCTCGCCCTCGCTCCGGTAGACGACGTCCTCCGAGTCCTGGCGGACGTTCCGCACGTTCGTCGGGATCACGACGACGTCGCGGTTGTAGGTCTTCGCGAACTCCTCCGCCTCGGTGTCGGCCGTGCCGGTCATGCCGGCCAGCTTCGAGTACATGCGGAAGTAGTTCTGGAAGGAGATGGTGGCGAGGGTCTGGTTCTCGGCCTCGATCTTCACGCCCTCCTTCGCCTCGACCGCCTGGTGGAGGCCGTCCGACCAGCGCCGGCCCGGCATGAGCCGGCCGGTGAACTCGTCGACGATGAGGACCTCCCCCTCCTTCACGACGTAGTCCACCTCGTTGCGGTAGAGGTGGTGGGCGCGGAGCGCCTGCTCGACGTGGTGGAGGGTCTCGATCTCCTCGGGCGCGTAGAGGTTCCGGACGGAGAGCTTCTTCTCCATCTTCTCGACGCCCGAGTCGGTCATCACGATGGTCTTGGACTTCTCGTCCACCGTGAAGTCGACGTCGCGGATCATCGAGGGGATGACCTGGTTCACCTTGTAGTAGAGGTCGGAGGACTCGTCGGAGGGGCCGGAGATGATGAGCGGCGTCCGGGCCTCGTCGATGAGGATCGAGTCCACCTCGTCGACGATCGCGAAGTTGAGCTCGCGCTGGACGTAGTCCTCCAGCCGGAACTTCATGTTGTCGCGCAGGTAGTCGAAGCCGAACTCGTTGTTCTGCCCGTAGGTGATGTCCGAGCCGTAGGCGCGCTGCCGCTCCTGGTCCGTCAGGCCGTGCACGATGACGCCCGTGCCGAGGCCGCAGAAGCGGTAGAGCCGCCCCATCCACTCCGCGTCGCGGCGGGCGAGGTAGTCGTTCACCGTGACGACGTGCACGCCGCGCCCGGAGAGCGCGTTCAGCACGCAGGGCAGCGTCGCGACGAGGGTCTTGCCCTCGCCCGTCTTCATCTCGGCGATCTTGCCGGAGTGGAGCACCGCGCCGCCGATGAGCTGGACGTCGAAGTGGCGCATCCCGAGCGCGCGCACGCCGGCCTCGCGCACGAGCGCGAAGACCTCAGGCATGAGCTCGTCGAGCGGACGCTTCTTCTCCTGGACCTGCGCCTTCCACTCGGCGACGAGCCGCGGGAAGTCCTCGGGGGCGAGGGCCTTCATGCGCGGCTCGAGCTCGTTCACCCGGGCGACGAGCGGCCGGATCTTCTTCAGCTCGCGCTCGTTCTTCGTGCCGAGGATCTTCTTCAGGACGTAGTTGACCATGTGCCCTTCTGGACGGAACAGGCGCCCGCACGGCCGGGTTCCCGGCCCGCGAGGCGCCCCGTCTTACCCCCTCAGGTAACACCGCGCCAGACGAAAGCAAATCGACCTACCTTCGCACACTTGGGTGGGCTTTTGACACTCCGCGCCCGTCCTCTAGATTGGTCCCGTGGTCCCCGCCCGCCCGGCCGTCCTCGCGCTCCTCGCGCTCGCCGCGTGCGGCGGTCCCGGCCGATCGCTCCGGGCCGAGCCGGACCTCTCCTTCTTCGAGCTCCAGGCCCGGCTCTCCGCCAGCGCCGCCTCCCTCGTCGGCCAGGAGGGCGGGTTCGTGGCGGCGGGGGAGCGGTTCGGCGCCGACTGCACGGGGTTCGTCCAGGCGGTCTACGCGCTCGAGGGCGTCCCGCTGCGGAGCCTCATGCAGGAGGCCGCGCCCGACGAGCGGAGCGGCGTCGCGGCGGCCCTCAGGGTCATGGAGCGCTACGGCGTCGTCTTCGGGGGCGGGGGCGCGTGGCCGGCCCCGGGCGACCTCGTCTTCTGGCACGACACCTGGGACCGGAACGGCAACGGAGACGCCGACGACCGCTTCACCCACCTCGGCCTCGTCGAGTACGTCGTGGACGGCACGGTGGTGTTCCTCCACCGCGGCTCGCACGGGGTCGCCCGGGGGGCGATGACGCTCGCCCGCCCGGGCGAGCGGACCGCGGACGGCCTCCTCGCGAACACGCCGATCCGCGCCCGGACCTCGCGCCCCGAGGGCGCCCCGGTGCTCGCGGGCGCGCTCTTCGCGGCCTACGGCCGGATCGATCCCGCGAAGCTCCCGCCGCGCCGGGTCGCCGCGCGCTGACGCGCGGCCCTCCGCTACCGCGCCGCGCTCGCGCTCGCGGCGGGCCCGGGCGGCGTGAGCGCGCCGTCGTCGGCGACGCGCACGGCGGCCGCGCCGAAGTCCTCCTGCGACAGGCGCCGCACGACCGGGATCACCGCGCCGGCCGGGTCGAGGCGCGGGCCGCCCGGCCGCTCCTGCCGCGCCGCGCGGATGCGGCCGCCGAGGAAGGTCCCGTCGCGCGCGAGGCGCACCTCGAGGACGAGCGACAGGCCGTTCGGGCCGGAGAGGTTGAAGCCGCCGTACGTCGCGAAGTTCCCGAGCGAGTAGGCGACGAGCCTGCCGTCGAGCACCTCCATCCCGCGCACCACGTGGGGGCCGTGGCCGAGGACGAGGTCCGCGCCCGCCGCGACGACCGCGCGGGCGAAGGCGCGCAGGTCGCCCCGGTCCTCCCCGAGGAACTCCTCCTTGCCGGGCGGCACGTGCTGCCGGTCGGCGCCCTCCCCGCCGCCGTGGAAGGAGACGACGACGAGGTCGGCGTCCGCCGCGGCGGCGGCGACGACGCGCGCCGCCTCCCCGAGGTCGCGCACGTCGTTCGTGCCGCCCGAGGTCGAGAAGGCGACGAGCGCGACGCGGGTCCCGCGCACCTCGAGGCGCGCCACCTCGCCGGGCGCGCCGGCGAAGCGGATGCCGTTCGCGGCGAGCACCGCGCGCGTCGAGGCGCGCCCGACCTCCCCGAAGTCGCCGGCGTGGTTGTTCGCGACGCTCATCACGTCGAACCCGGCCTCGGCGAGCCGCGCGCCGTAGCGCGTGGGGACGCGGAACGCGTAGCAGCGCCCGGGCTTCGACCGGGCGCACTTCTCCGAGGTGCCCGCGTCGACGAGCGGCCCCTCGAGGTTCCCGAAGGCGACGTCCGCCGCCCGCAGGAGGGGGCCCACCTCGGCGAGGAGCGAGGCGGCGTCGTCGGGCGGGAGGAGCCCGCCCGTCTCGTCCGGGAAGGCGGAGCCGAGCATGACGTCGCCGACGGCGGCCACCGTGATGGGCTGCGCCGCGGCGCTCCCCTCCTCCGCCTCGCCGGAGGGACGCTGGGGGGCCGAGGGCGGCGACGGGGGGAGCGGCGCTCCGGGCGGGGCGGGCGCCTCGGCGCCGGGGGGGAGCGGCGCGCCGGGGCCGGGTGCGCGGTGCGCGCAGGCGGCGGCGGCGAGGAGGAGGACGGCGAGGAGGGCGTTTCTCATCGGAGGTCGTGGTAGCGGAAATGCGAACGCCCGGCCACTCGGACCGGGCGTCTGCTCCCGAGCGGGCGGACCGCGCCTACTCGAGGATGAACTTCCGCGGGTTCTCCGGGATTCCGTTCACGCGCACCTCGTAGTGCAGGTGCGGTCCGGTGGAGCGCCCGGTGTTCCCGACCGAGGCGACCTTGTCGCCGCGGCTCACGCGCTGCCCGAGGCGGACGTGGATCTCGGAGAGGTGGCCGTAGCGCGTCTTCACGCCGTAGCCGTGGTCCACGACGAGCACCTTGCCGTAGCCGCCCTCGTTCCCCGCGAACACCACGGTGCCGTCGGAGGGCACGTAGATGGGCTGCCCGTGCGGCGTCGCGATGTCCATGCCCTGGTGCATCTTCCGCTCGGCCGTGTACGGGTCCATGCGGGTGCCGAAGTCGGAGGTCACCCAGCCGCGCGTCGGCCAGATCGAGGGGGTCGAGGCGAGCAGCGAGCGCTGGTCGTCGAAGTACTCCTGCAGCTCGCGGAGGCTCTGCTCCTGGCGCGACGCCTCGGTCTCGAGCGACGAGAGCTTCCCGGGCAGGGCGCTGAGGTTCGCCTCGCCGGCGGGCGCCGGACCGGGGATGGCCGCGTCCTGCTCGGCGCTGCCGACCGGGCCGATGGCGAGGTTCCGCTCGGGGTCCTGGAGCTGCGTCACGGCGGTGCGGAGCTTCGCGTCGAACCGCTCGACCCGGTCGAGCGTCGCGGAGATGTGCGCCACCTTCTCCTGGACGAGGAGGATCTGCGAGCGGAGCTGCGCGTTCTCCTCCTTCAGGACCGCGTTCTCCGACGCGGAGCCGAGGAGCGCGAAGTAGTGGCCGACCGTGAGGAGCAGGACGAGCGCCACGCCGGCGCCGCCGTAGGCGGCGTTCCTGAGCCACTGGCGCGGCACCCGGAACTTGCGGACCGCCTGCGAGTGATCGCTGACGACGATCACCGTGAAGATCTGTGCCTTGGGCGGTACCGCCATTCCGATGGGACTCCCTCGTGCGCCCAAACGTGCGACGCGAGCCGGCGAAGAGAAACGCCTGATCGGATGCAAGGCACCCGCGAGACGCTCAGACGGGTAGCAGAGCGGGCGAATGGCTGTCAAGAAAGGGTGTTGGCCCACTTGACGCATCGCGGCGTCGCAGGGGTCGTCCCGGCCCCCGGGTAAGTGCGAACGACTCCGGGTCGGATCCGCCGGTCGCCGAGGGCGACGGAGCCTCGATCGGGGCGGAACGCCGCCCGGGCGTCAGGCCTCCGCCGCCCGGAGGACGATCACCGTGATGTTGTCGTCGCCGCCGCGCTCGTTCGCGAGGGCGACGAGGCGCGCGGGCGCCTCGGCGATATCGCTCTCCTCGACCGTGCGCAGGATCTCCGGGTCCTCGACGAGGTTCGAGAGGCCGTCGCAGCAGATCACGACCGCGTCGGCGGGCTGCAGCTCGAGGCCGAGCAGGTCGACCTGCACCTCCTGCTCGAACCCGACGGAGCGGGTGATGATGTTCTTGAACCGGCTGTGCTTCGCCTCGTCCGCGCTGATCGCGCCGGCCTTCAGCTGCTCGTTGACGAGGGAGTGGTCCTCCGAGACCTGGTAGATGCGCCCCTCGCGCACGAGGTAGCAGCGGCTGTCTCCGACGTGGGCGACGTAGGCGGTGCCGCCGTCCACGAGGGCGGCGGTGACCGTCGTGCCCATCCCGGCGAGCTCCGGATCCGCCTGCGCCGTGCGGTAGATGACGGCGCAGGCCTCCTCGACGGCCTCGCGGAGCACGTCGGGCACCGGGCTCTCCTCCACGCCGGCCTCGCTGCCGAACGCCTCCGGCTCGGCCTCGCGCGCGTGGCGGATCGCCGCCTGGATCGTCTCGACCGCGAGGCGCGAGGCGGTGCCCCCGCCGGCGTGGCCGCCCATCCCGTCGGCGACGACGAACAGCCCGAGCGCCTCGTCGACGAGCAGCGCGTCCTCGTTGTGATCGCGGCGCAGCCCGACGTCGGTGACGCCTCGCGCCTCGATCCTGAGGGTGGGGACCGCCACGATGCACGGAGCGTACCCTCCGGATCGGCGGGGGGTCAACGCGACCGCGCCGCGATCTGCCGTGCGGCGGCGCGTGGAGAGGCGGTCCGCCTGGCCCGCTCGGGGGCGGGGGCGCGCGCGGCGGCGATGAGGGCGCCGGCGTGCTCGAGGGCGGAGCCGGTGATGGTCGCGCCCGCGATCATCCGGGCCACCTCCCGGCGCCGGTCCTCGTCCGCCTCGAGCAGGGCGACCGCGGTGTGCGTCCTCCCGGCCGCGACCCGCTTCTCCACGCGGTGGTGCCGGTCGGCGAAGGCCGCCACCTGCGGCAGGTGCGTCACGCAGATCACCTGGCGCCCGCGCGACACCTCGGAGAGCACGCGCCCCATCGCCTCGGCCACCGCGCCGCCGATGCCGGCGTCCACCTCGTCGAACACGTAGGTGGCGACCGGGTCCTTGCGCGAGAGGGTCCGCTTCACGGCGAGCAGGATGCGCGAGAGCTCGCCGCCCGAGGCGATCCGGACGAGGGGGCGGGGCGGCTCCCCCGGGTTCGGCGCGATGAGGATCTCGGCGCGCTCGGCGCCGTCCGGACCGAGCACCGCGCCGTCCACCGGGACGCCCGCCTCCGGCGGCAGGAGGGCGATCTCGAGGCGGCAGCGCCCCATGGCGAGCCCCTCGAGCTCCCGGCGGACCGAGGCGGCGAACCCGCGCGCCGCCTCGGCGCGGCCGCGGCCGAGCTCCCGGGCGAGCGCGAGCGCCTCTCCGCCGCGGGCGGCGAGCTCGGCGGCCAGCTCGCGCAGGCGGTCGCCGCCGCCGCGCAGCCGCCCCAGCTCCTCGTGCATCTCGGCGCGGCGCGCCACGGCGGCCTCGAGCGAGCCGCCGTGCTTGCGGGCGAGGCCGCGCAGGAGCTCGAGCCGGTCCTCGACGGCCGCGAGCCGCTCGGGGTCGCCGCCGACCGACTCCGCGTAGCGCCCGAGCTCCCTGCCCGCCTCCTCGAGCTCGACCGCCGCCGAGCGCAGCAGCGCGAGGGTGGGCTCGAGCCGCCGGTCGAGCAGGGCGGCCTCGGCGAGGGCGCGGGCCGCCTGCGCCACGCGCTCGGAGGCGCTCCCCTCCTCGCCGTAGGCGAGCGCCTCGGCCGCGCGCGCCGCCTCGCGCAGCTTCTCCGCCGAGGCGAGCACGCGCCGCTCGTCCTCGAGCGCCTCGAGCTCGCCCGGGCGCGGATCGGCGCGGTCGAGCTCGGCGAGCTGGAAGGCGAGGTAGTCCGCCCGCCGCGCCCGCTCGCCCTCGTCCGCGGCGAGCCGATCCCGCTCGCGGACGAGGGCGGCGAGCGCCGCGTGGGCGGCGCGGTACCGGAGGAGCGGTGCCGCGCCGGCTTCGGAGGGAGCGTCGAGCCCGGCCCACGCGTCGAGCAGCGCGAGGTGCGTGCCGGCGTCGAGGAGCGAGACGTGCTCGTGCTGGCCGGAGACGTCCACCGTGCCGCGGAGCGCCTCCTCGAGCATGGCGAGCGTGCAGAGCGCGCCGTTCACGAACGCCCGGCCGCGCCCGCCGCGCGACGCCACGCGCCGCACGAGGAGCTCGCACGCGTCGTCCGGCGAGGGGGCGCCCTCCCGGGCCCGGGCCGGCAAGAGGCCCGCCGCCTCGAGCCGCGCGAACACCGGGTGCGCGGGCGGCAGCTCGAAGAGCGCCTCTACGACGGCCTCGTCCGCGCCCTCGCGCAGGACCTCCGCGCTCATCCGCCCCCCGAGCACGAGGTGGAGCGCGTTCACCAGGATCGACTTGCCGGCGCCGGTCTCGCCCGTGAGGACGTTCAGCCCCGGTCCGAAGCGGACCTCGATCGCGTCCACGATCGCGAAGCCCGAGATGCGCAGGGTCGTGAGCATGCCGCCATGATCCACGGCCCCCTGACACTGCGCAAGTATTCAGTGGTGCATGCGTTCGGGGGCTACCTCTCCCCCCAGCGCAGCTTCGCCCGGAGGATGCCGAAGAAGTTCATCTTCGGGTTCCGCACGAGCAGGACGCGGTTGTACGACTGCTTCACCTGGACCCGGTCCCCGCGCTCGAGCGGCATGCCCTTCTGCCCGTCGAGCGTCAGGTACACCTCGGTGTCGTTCACGAGGATGATCTCGATGTTCTCGTCGTCCGGCACGACGAGCGGCCGCTGGGTGAGGGTGTGCGGGCAGATCGGGGCGATGATGACGCCCCGCATCGTCGGGTACATGATCGGCCCGTTCGCGGCGAGGGCGTACGCGGTCGACCCGGTGGGCGTCGCGACGATGACGCCGTCCGCCTTGTAGGTGGTGATCGACTCGCCGGAGCAGCGCGTGTCGAGCTCGGCCATGCGCGACAGCGCGCTCTTCGAGATCACGACGTCGTTCAGCACCTCCGCGTCCAGGGCGCGCTCCGAGCGGCCGCCGCGGTGCAGGTGGACGCGGAGCTTCATCCGCTCCGACACCTTCGCCTTGCCGGCGAGGACGAGCTCGAGGGTCGCGTAGAGCTCGCTCTGCGGCACCTCGGTCATGAAGCCGAGGCTGCCCATGTTCACGCCGAGGATGGGGACGGGCCGGCCGCCGAGGAGCGCCGCGGCGTGGATGAGCGTCCCGTCGCCGCCGAGGACCACGACGAGGTCGGCGGTCCGCCCCACCTCGGTCTCGTCGACGATCGCCTCGATCTTCCTGCTCTCGAGGAACTGGCGGACGTAGAGCGCCGTCTCGGAGGCCTCCGCCGACGAGACCTTGTGGACGATCCCGACGCGCTTCGGCACGGGGCACGGATGGCCATCCATGGCGGACATTATATAAGGCGTTTGCATGGACCTGTTCGATCGCGCCGCGGAGCAGGACGCCTCGGGCAAGCCGCTCGCCGAGCGGATGCGCCCCCGCCGCCTCGAGGACTTCGCCGGGCAGGAGCACGTGCTCGGGCCGGGGACCGCGCTGCGCCGCGCCATCGAGGCCGACCAGGTGCCCTCGCTCATCCTGTGGGGCCCGCCCGGGACGGGCAAGACGACCCTCGCCCGCATCGTCGCGAAGCGGACGGGCGCGGAGTTCGTGGGGTTCAGCGCGGTGCTCGGGGGCGTGAAGGAGATCCGCGAGATCGTCGCCGCGGCGCGCGACCGCCGGCGCATGAACCGCAAGCGGACGATGCTGTTCGTGGACGAGATCCACCGCTTCACGAAGGCGCAGCAGGACGCGTTCCTCCCGCACGTCGAGGACGGGACGGTGACCCTCGTCGGCGCCACCACCGAGAACCCCTCCTTCGAGGTGAACGCGGCGCTCCTCTCGCGCTGCCGGGTGGTGACGCTCCGCGCCCTCACCGAGGAGGAGGTGGGCGCGCTCCTCGACCGGGCCGTCGCCGCGCCCGAGGGGCTCGCCGGGACGGTGGCGCTCGCGCCCGACGCGCGCGAGGCCCTCGCCCGCTACGCCTACGGCGACGCGCGCCGCGCCCTGAACGCCCTCGAGGTGGGCGCCGCGGCGGTGCGCCTCGCGGGGCGCGCGACCATCGAGCGGGCCGACGCGGAGGAGGCGCTCCAGCAGAAGACCATCCTCTACGACAAGGCGGGCGAGCAGCACTACGACGTCGTCTCCGCGTTCATCAAGTCGCTGCGCGGGTCGGACGCCGACGCCGCCGTCTACTACATGGTGCGGATGCTCGAGGGCGGCGAGGACCCGCGCTTCGTGCTGCGGCGCATGGTGATCTTCGCCTCCGAGGACGTCGGCAACGCGGACCCGCAGGCGCTGCAAGTGGCCGTCGCGGCGCTGCAGGCGGTGGAGCTCGTCGGGCTGCCCGAGGGCGTGCTCCCCATGAGCCAGGCCGCCGTGTACCTCGCCCTCGCGCCCAAGTCGAACACCGCCCTCACCGCCTACGGCAACGCGCGCCGCCTCGTGCAGGAGCAGGGGCCGCTCGCGGTGCCCATGAAGCTGCGCAACGCGCCGACCAAGCTCATGCAGAACCTCGGCTACGGCGGCGGCTACCGCTACCCGCACGAGTTCGAGGGGCACTACGTGCCCGAGGAGTACCTGCCCGACGCCCTCCGCGGCGAGGAGATCGTGAAGCTCTCCGAGAGCGGCCTCGAGAAGGCGCTCGGCGAGCGGTGGCGGGCGATCAGGGCGAAGCGGGGGAAGTAGCGGCGGGCGGCGCTGGCGCCGGTGCGCTAGATTCGCCGATCCCACGCCGACGGAGAGCGCCTCCATGCCCCACCGCACCGACGACCTGCGCATCCGCGAGATCAAGGAGCTGGCTCCGCCGGCCCACCTCATCCGCGAGTTCCCGTGCACCGAGAAGGCGGCGGACACCGTCGCCGGGGCCCGCGCGGCCGTCCACCGCATCCTCCACGGGATGGACGACCGGCTGCTCGTCGTCGTCGGCCCCTGCTCCATCCACGACCCGAAGGCCGCCCGCGAGTACGCGGGGCGCCTCGTCGTCGAGCGCCAGCGCCACCTCGCCGACCTCGAGGTGGTGATGCGCGTCTACTTCGAGAAGCCGCGCACCACCGTCGGCTGGAAGGGGCTCATCAACGACCCGGGGCTCGACGGCAGCTACCAGATCAACCGGGGGCTCCGCCTCGCGCGCGAGCTGCTCCTCGGCGTCGCGGAGCTGGGGCTGCCCGCCGGCTGCGAGTACCTCGACATGATCACGCCGCAGTACGTGGCGGACCTCGTGTCCTGGGGCGCCATCGGCGCGCGCACCACCGAGAGCCAGGTGCACCGCGAGCTCGCGAGCGGCCTCTCCTGCCCGGTCGGCTTCAAGAACGGCACCGACGGGAGCGTGCGGATCGCCATCGACGCCATCAAGGCGGCGCAGCAGCCGCACCACTTCCTGTCGGTCACCAAGGCCGGCCACTCGGCCATCGTCTCCACGAACGGCAACGAGGACTGCCACGTCATCCTGCGCGGCGGGAAGGCCCCGAACTACGACGCCCCGAGCGTGGAGGCGGCGTGCCAGGCGCTGGCCAAGGGCGGGCTCGCGCAGCGGCTCATGATCGACGCCTCCCACGCCAACGCCGCGAAGAAGGCGGAGAACCAGGTCGCGGTCGCGCAGGACGTCGGCGCGCAGGTGGCGGGCGGCGACGCCCGCATCGTGGGCGTGATGGTGGAGAGCCACCTCGTCGCGGGCCGGCAGGACCTCGTCGCGGGCCGGCCGCTCGCCTACGGCCAGAGCATCACCGACGCCTGCCTCGGCTGGGAGGACACCGTGCAGGTGCTGGAGGCGCTCGCCGCCGCCGCGCGCGAGCGCCGCGTCGAGACGTCGCGCCGCGAGGGATCGAACGGGGAGCGGTAGCGCGCCCGGCTGCGGGCACCGGAGCGGCGGCGACGCCGCGAGCTGCGCGGGCGCCGCCGCCGCGAGCGGCGGGGCGATCAACGCCCTGCGCTGCCGGCCTTCCGCGGGTCGTCGGCGGGGTTCACGTAGTTGATCTCCCAGGGCCCGTCGCTGTTGAGCTGGACGACCGTGTCCTCGGTGGCGCGCGCGAAGTGCTCCATCCCCGGCGGCAGCGAGAAGAAGCTGCCCGCGTCGAGGTCCTTCAGCTGCGCCTCGTCGAAGGTGCGGCCGTGGCCGAGCTGGAACCGCCCCGAGATCACGGTGACGCGTTCCTGGCGCGGGTGCGTGTGCGGCGCGATCTTGTAGCCGGCGGGCAGCTTCAGCCGCATGGCGAACACGCCCTTCTCGGCGGGATTTCCTTCGAGCACCGCGGCCTGCGCGCCCGGCGGCAGCGACTTGGGCCCGGGACCCCACTTCAATTCGTCGGGCGTGACGACCGTCACGGCGCGGACGCCTTGCCGGGCGCGGTCCCGTGCTCACCCCCGCGCACGCCGCCCACGAGGAACAGCAACCCCACCCCTGCGCCGATGATGCCCATCGCCTTCGCCGTCATGGCATTCCCCCTTTGCCTCGCCTCCGCGAGGCAGGGCGTACCTAGACTGCGGCAGAATGACGCGCCACAGGACGAGCGTCGCGAAATGCTCGCCCTGCGACCGCCCGGATGCCCGAGCGGCGCGCCTTCGCCCGAACTTCCGCGCGCCCCCCGCGCGTGCGCCGTGCCCAGCCGGGCACGCCGGCCCGACGCGCGCGGAAGCCCTCACCGCCCCTCGTACACGCGGGCGAGCCGCCCGTCGCCGGCGATCGACGCCGGCGTCACGAGCTCGAGGTCCTGGGGGATCGGCCCGCCCCAGCGACGCTCGGCGGCGCCCCGGATCCCGAACAGGCGCAGGTCGCGGAGCCGCTCGCGCCGCCCGAGGGAGATCCCGGCGGCCCGCTCGTAGGCCTTCACGACGAGCTCCGAGCAGTAGATGCGGTCGTCCCCCCAGCCGAAGCGCGGATCGTAGCGCCGGCCGAGGAAGGCCTTCGCCCGGGCGACGGCGGCGGCGCGCCCGGCCTCCGGGACCGCGCGCGGGCGGAGCACGAGCAGCTCGCCGCCGCGGCCCGCGCGGCGGCGCCAGGCCTTCCACGGCGTGCGCGAGACCTTGCCGAGCGCCTCGATCACGAACGCGCCGTCCTCCGCCACGTCCACGATGCCGACGTGCGACCACGGGCTGCGCGTCGCCCACTGGATCGCCCACGACTGCGACGAGGTGGACGTCTCGAAGACGAGATCCCCGGCGCGCAGCGCGGGCTCGGCCGCGCGTGTCGGCGGAGACACGGTGAGAGCGAGGACGAAGAGCCACAGCGCGAGCCATCTGCCCGACATGCGTCACCTCCCGGCGTTTCTCCCGGGGAGAGCACGCGGCGTGCCGTCGCCGCGCCGCCCAGCACGCGCGCCGCGCCTCGCCGCCCACTGCTACCCTCCCCCCGTGCTCCTCTACCTCCACGGCTTCGCGTCCGGCCCCGCGTCCCACAAGGCGACCGTCCTCTCGCGGCGCTTCGCCGAGGCCGGCGTGCACGTCGAGGTCCCGGACCTCACGCCCGGGGAGGACGGCTTCGAGCGCTCCACCCCCGCCTCCATGCTCGCCGTCGCCGAGGGGCTCCTCGCCCGGGCGGCCCCGCCCCACGCGGTCGTCGGCAGCTCCCTCGGCGGCTACCTCGCCGCGGTGGCGGCGTCGCGCGACCCGTCCATCGAGCGGCTCGTGCTCCTCGCCCCGGCGTTCCGGCTGTTCGAGCGCTGGAGCGCGCGGCTCACCCCCGCCGAGCTCGCGGAGTGGCGCGCGCAGGGGCTCGAGACGATGCACTACGCGTCGAACCGCCGGCGCCGCATCGGCTGGCAGTTCTTCGAGAGCGCGCGGACCTTCCCCCCGTTCCCGGAGGTCCGCGTCCCGACCCTCTGCATCGCCGGCACGAAGGACGAGACCGTCCCCATCGCCGACGTCGAGGCGTTCGTCGAGCGCACGCCGTCCGCGAGGCTCGTCGCCGTCGAGGACGGGCACGACCTGGCGGCGTCGCTCGATCGGATCTTCGACGAGGCGCGGGCCTTCCTCGCGCCGTTCACGGGGCGGTGAGCCGCCCCGCCCTCGCCGCCGCGGCGCGTCCCCGCCTCCGGCCGCGCGCCTGAACGGGCGATCACGCTTCGCGAACGGCGCGGCGGAAGCCGCCTCCGCGCGCTCGCCTCGGTCTACCTCGCCTTGTGCGCGTGCACCTTCGCGAAGAGCGCGGCGTCCGCCTTCGCGCCGTGGCACCTCGCGCACGTGGCGAGCGTGGGCGTGACGAGCCCGGCGGCGGCGGCCTTGGCGCGGTCGCGCATCACGCTCGCGGGCCAGTAGTCGGCGCCGTTCCCGTGGCAGCCCTCGCAGTCGAGCCCCTTCGCCGCGTGCGGGCTCGCGGCCCACGACTGGTGCTGGAGCCGGTGGCACATCTTGCACTTGTCGGGGCCGACCTTCGCGTGGGCGGAGGGCGGCGCTGCGGGTGCCGGGGGCGGCTTCGCCTCGGCCGGTGGCGCGGGAGGAGCGGGCGGCTCGGGCGGCTTCGGCGCCGCGGCGGGGGGCGCCGCCGGGGCGGGCGGCGGCTTCGCGGCGGGGGGCGGCTTCGGCGCGGCGGCCACGGCGGCGCGGGGGCGGCGGCGGGCGGCGGCGGCGTTGCCGGGGAGGCTGCGCCTCGGGCGCGGGCTGCGGCGCCCGCTGCGCGGCGGGCGTGGGCGTGGCGGGAGGCGACTCCGCCTTCTTCTCCCCACATCCGAGCGCGGCGGCGACCGCGAGGACGGCCAGGATCCGGGTGTCGAGCGTGCGCATGAATTCCTCCGGGCTCACCCTAGCAGACGCCCACCGCCCGCTGGCGATTCAGCCCCGGCGCCGGGCGCGCGACCCCCGCCGCCCGCGCGTCGCCACGGCCAGGGCCGGCGAACCTGGCCGCGAGCCGTGTCCCGGACTCCGGGGACGCGCCACGGGGTCTACGGAGCCGGCAGAGGGGTGCGCTAATGTGCCGCACCATGAGAGCGCTCGCCGCCGCCGTGATCGCCGTGTCGATGGTCGCATGCAGCGAGGGGCCGGCGGGACCGGCCGGCCCCCTCGGCCCGTCGGGCCCGAGCGGTCCGGCGGGCGGGCCCGTCGGACCAAGCGGACCGAGCGGACCGAGCGGACCAAGCGGACCAAGCGGTCCGACCGGACCGGACGGCCGCTCGGCCTGGATGACCGGTCCGGGCGTCGCCGTGACCGTGGACGCGCTCGCCGTCACCGCCACGTCGGCCTCGGTCGAGCTCACGCTCGACGACGGCGCGGGCGTCCCGCTCGATCGGACGGGCCTGCTGACCGCGGGTCCGGTCGACGTGCGCTTCGTCCTCGCGCAGCTCGCGGAGGACGGCGCCGGCGCGCCGCTCGCCTACGCGCCCTACACCGTGCAGGCGCAGACCGCCGGCGGCGCCACCTCGCTCCACGGCGCCGCCGAGGCGAGCGGCGCGTTCGAGGCGCTCGACGTGCTCGCGGGGCGCTACCGCTACACCTTCGCCGCGCCGCTCGCCGGGTTCGACGCCGCGCGGACGCAGACCGTGCTCGCCGTCGCCACGCGCGACCGCGACGGGATCCGCTCCGTGGCGCGCGCGCTCGCCTCCGTGCGGCCGGCCGGGGGCGCGCCGCTCGCCCGCGCCGTCGCCGACGACGGCCTCTGCGCGAGGTGCCACGACGCGTTCCGGGCGCACGAGGGGCGCTACGCGCGCGTCGCCGAGTGCGCCCTGTGCCACGCGCCGCCCTCCTTCGATCCGGACAGCGGGAACGCGCTCGACCTCTCCGTGCTGGTGCACCGCCTCCACCGCGGCGCCGAGCTCCCGAGCGTCCTCGCGGGCGCGCCGTACGCGCTCGTGGGCGCGGCCGGCCCCGTCGACTACTCGACCGTCCGGTTCCCGCAGGCCATCGCGCGGTGCGCGGCGTGCCACGCCGGCGCGCACGCGGACCTCGCCCGCACGCGCCCCGCGCTCGCGGCCTGCCTGTCGTGCCACGACCGCACCTCGTTCGTCGATCCGCCGCCGGCCGGCACCGTCCTCCACGGCGGCGGCGCCCAGCCGCCGGACGCCGACTGCGCGACGTGCCACCTCCCCACCGGCCCGCTGCCGTCGGTCGAGGCGAGCCACCTCGACCCGAGCTTCGACCCGGCGCTGCCGCGCGTGGCCCTCGAGATCGTGGACGTTCCTTGGGCGGCGCCGGGCACGCCGCCCTCGCTCCAGCTCCGGGTCCTCGTGGACGGCGCGCCGCGCAACATCCTCACCGCGCCCCTCACCCTGATCCGCGCCACCGTCGCCGGGCCGAACGGCGACTACCGCCTGCCCCTGGGCGCCGTCCCTCCGGCCCAGCCCTTCTTCCAGGCGACGCTCCAGGGCACGGGCGCGACGGGCACGCTCGCCGCGATCGACGCCGCGAACGGCCTCTTCTCCTACGTCTTCCCGGGCACGGCGGCGCTCCCCGCGAGCGCAATCGGGAGCTACACGCTCGGGCTCGAGGGGTACCTCGGCACGACCGTGCGCTCCGTCGCGTTCTCGCCCGTCCGCGCCTTCGCGGTGACGGACGCCTCGCCGGTGCCCCGCCGGATCGTGGTGGACGCGGCGAGGTGCGATGCCTGCCACTTCGATCTCTCCGCCCATGGCGGCTCGCGCAAGAACCCTCAGTACTGCGCGCTCTGCCACGGGCCGGACAAGGCGAACGACCAGCGCGTCGCCCGGCTCGAGGGGACGACCGTCCTCGCGGAGAGCGTCGACCTGCGCGTCATGATCCACAAGATCCACGCCGGCGCGACGCTCGCGCAGCCCTACGTCCTCGGCGGGAACCCGGCGCCGACGGTCGCGAACCCGGCCGGCACGCCCGTCGACTTCGGCTCGACCCGCTACCCGCGCTCCATCGCCCGCTGCGGCGCCTGCCACGAGGGCGACACCTGGAAGCTCCCGCTGCCCGGGCGCGCCCCGTCGACGCTCCTCGAGCTCGCCTGCTCCGAGCCCGCGGGGAACGACACCGATTCCTTCTGCACCACCCCGTTCTTCTCGGTGACGGAGACGATCCGCGTGCCCCCGGAGACCGCCGTCTGCACGAGCTGCCACGACGCGCCGTACGTCGCCGCGCACGCGGCGCTCGAGACGACGATCCTCGGGGTCGAGGCGTGCGCCACCTGCCACGGCCCGGGGTCGGCGTTCGACGTCGCGACCGTCCACGATCCCTGAGCGCCGCCCCCGCCGCCCCGGCCCGGGGCGCCGGGGGCGTCCGCTGCTACACTCCCGCGGTGCTCGTCGAGGTCGCCGTCGCCGCCGCCGTGCGCGGCACCTTCACCTACCGCGTGCCGCCGGCGCTCGCGGAGGAGGTGAAGCTCGGCGCCCGCGTGGCGGTGCCCTTCGGGCGGAGCCCGCGCGCCACCGGCTACGTGGTGGGCTTCCCCACCGCGCCGCCCGGCGGCCTCGAGCTGCGCGACGTGGCGGCGGTCCTCGACGAGACGCCGCCGTTCACGCCGAAGCTCGTCGAGCTCATCCGCTGGGCGGAGGAGTACTACCTCGTGCCCCCGGGCGAGCTGCTCCGCGCGGCCCTCCCCCCCGGCATGAACTCCCGCCGGGGGACCGAGGCGCCCGCGCGCCGCGGCGTCGAGTACGCGGAGGCCGACGCGGGCGCCGCCGCCGCGATGCCGGCGCTCTCCCGGGCGCCGGCCCAGCGCGCCGCCCTCGAGTACCTGCTCGCCCGCGGCCGCATCCCGGTCGAGGAGCTGCGCGCCGCGTTCCCCCGCGGCCGGGCCGCCCTCGCCGCGCTCGCGCGGCGCGGCCTCGTGCGCCTCGACACCGAGACCCCGGTCGTCCGCGCCGGCCTCCTCGACGCCGCCGGCGCCCCGCCCCGGCTCACCGCCGCCCAGTCGGCGGCGCTCGCCGAGCTCGAGGGGGCCTTCGGCGCCTTCGCGACCTTCCTCCTCCACGGCGTCACCGGCTCCGGGAAGACCGAGGTCTACCTGCACGCCATCGCCCGGGCGCGGGCGGCGGGGCGGGGCGCGCTCGTGCTCGTGCCGGAGATCGCGCTCACCCCGCAGCTCGCCGGGAGGTTCCGCGCCCGCTTCGGCGACGAGGTGGCGCTCCTCCACTCCGGCCTCTCCGACGCCGAGCGCCACGCGGAGTGGCTCCGGCTGCGCCGCGGCGACGCCCGCATCTGCGTGGGCGTGCGGAGCGCGATCTTCGCGCCCGTGCAGGACCTCGCGGTCCTCGTCGTGGACGAGGAGCACGAGGGGAGCTTCAAGCAGGAGGACGGCCCGGCCTACCACGCGCGCGACCTCGCCGTGGTGCGCGGCAAGCTCGAGGACGCGGTCGTCATCCTGGGCTCGGCGACGCCGTCCCTCGAGACGCTCGAGAACGCGCGCAAGGGGCGCTACCGGACGCTCGCGCTGCCGGCCCGCATCGACGACCGGCCGCTCCCGTCCGTCGAGCTCGTCGACCTGCGGCGGCTGCGCCGGCCGGGGCAGGCGCTCGCCCCCGCGCTCCTCTCCCCGCGCCTCGCCGACGCCCTCGGCGAGACCGTGGCGGCGGGGCAGCAGGCGATCCTCTTCCTGAACCGCCGCGGCTACGAGACGCTCGTCGTGTGCGAGGCGTGCGGCGAGGAGGCGCGCTGCACGGAGTGCTCCGTCGCCCTCACCCACCACGCCCGGCGCGGGGTCCTGCTCTGCCACATCTGCGGCCACGTGGAGCGGATGGCGGCGCGCTGCCCGGCGTGCGGCGGCGCGCGCCTCGGCGTCGGCGTCGGCACCGAGCAGGTGGAGGAGGCGGCGCGGGCCCTGCTCCCCGCGGCGAGGATCGCGCGCCTCGACCGCGACGCCGTCTCGGGCGCCGGGGAGACGGCCGCCGTCCTCGCCCGCTTCGCGCGCCGCGAGCTGGACGTGCTCGTCGGCACGCAGATGGTGACGAAGGGGCACGACTTCCCCGGCGTGACGCTCGTCGGGGTGGTCCTCGCCGACACCGCGCTCGCGCTGCCGGACTTCCGGGCGGCGGAGCGGACGTTCCAGCTGCTCACGCAGGTGGCGGGGCGGGCCGGGCGCGGCGCGGACGCGGGCCGGGTGCTCGTCCAGACGTACAACCCCGCGACGCGCGCGGTCGCCTGCGCCGTGAACCACGACTACGCGGCCTTCGCCGAGCACGAGCTCGCGGAGCGCCGGCGCCTCGGGTGGCCGCCCTTCTCGCGGCTCCTCGCGGCGCGGGTGGAGGGGTCGGAGGCGGGCGCGCGCCGGACGGCGGAGGCGCTCGCCCACGCGGCGCGGCCCGCGCTCGGCGGGGAGGTCGCCATGCTCGGCCCCGCCCCGGCCGCCATCGAGCGGATCCGCGGGCGCACCCGCTGGCACCTCCTCTTCCGGGCGCCCGGGCCTTCGGCGCTCTTCCGGGTGCACGCCGCCCTGGCGCGCGTGGCGCGCCGGCCCCCCGGCGGCGCGGCGATCCGCTTCGACATGGATCCGCACTCGATGATGTAGGCGCGGGCGCCGGATGGTCGCCCGCCTCGCCGCGATGCATAATCGCGCACCGTGGCGCGCGTCCTGCTCGTCGACGACGATATCGCCGAGATCTCGGCAGTGAAGCGCGTGCTCTCGCGTGCCGGGCACCAGCCCGTGCTCGCGACGAACGCCGCGGACGCGCTCGCCTCGGTGGCGCAGTCCCCGCCCGACCTGCTCCTCGTGGGCGCGACCTGCGAGGGGGGCGACGCGCTGCGCCGGGTGGCGGAGGAGCAGGGCGCGAGGGACCTCCCCCTGCTCGTGCTCGGGGAGACGCCCGCCGCGCCCGAGGGAGCCGACCAGCTCGCGCGCCCGGTGGATCCCGCCCAGCTCTCGGAGCGGGTCGCCGCCAGGCTCGCCTCGGCGGCGCGCGCCGCGCCCCCGCCCGCCTCCGCGCCCCCGCCGGCCGCGCCCCGCCCCGCGCGCGGCGCCGCGTCCCCGGCCCGCCCCGTCCCCGCGCCCGCGCCCGCCGGCGCGGCCCCGGACGCCGCGGCCGCCGCACGCCGGGCGGCCGCGGCGGCGCTCCTCGCACGCGCCGCGGAGCTGCGCCGGCCGGGCCCGGCGGCGCCGCCCCCCGCGCCGCCCGAGCCCGAGCCGGAGGACCCCGGGCTCGAGGCGATCCTGCGGCGCGCGGAGGAGGCCGAGCGCGCCCACGCCGCGGAGCGGAAGGCGCGCGTGCGCCAGGCGGATCGGGCCACCGTGGAGGCGGCGCAACGCGCGGAGGCGGAGCGGGTGGCCGTCGAGAAGTCCGCGCGCGCCCAGGCGGCGGAGGAGCGGATCCGGTCGGAGGAGCGCGCCCGCGCAGCCGCGGAGGAGAAGGCCCAGGCGGGGGAGCGCGCCCGCGCCGCCGCGGAGGAGAAGGCCCAGGCCGGGGAGCGCGCCCGCGCCGCCGCGGAGGAGAAGGCCCAGGCCGGGGAGCGCGCCCGCGCCGCCGCGGAGGAGAAGGCCCAGGCCGGGGAGCGCGCCCGCGCCGCCGCGGAGCAGAAGGCGCAGGCGCAGGCGCGCGCCCGCGCGGTCGCCGAGAAGAAGGCCCGCGCCGAGGCGGCGGCCCGCGCGCGCGTCGAGGACGAGGGCCGCGCCCGCGCCGAGCAGCAGCGCCACGCCGCCGAGGAGGAGGCCCGCCGGGCCGAGGCCGCCGAGGTGCGCGCGAGCACCGAGGCCGACGCGCGCCGCCGGCTCGAGGACGAGCTCGACAGCCTGCGCGACCAGGTCGAGACGGAGCGCAGGACGGCCGAGCGGAAGATCCAGACGGTCATGGAGCGGGCCGAGGCCGAGGAGCGCGCGGCCGAGGACATCCGCCGCCTCGCCGAGGAGGACGCCGAGCGGCGGCGCCTCGCCGACGAGGAGCAGCTCAGGGGCGCCATCTCGAGCGCCCGCGCCGAGATGGACGCGCTCCGGCGCAAGGGCGAGGAGGAGGCGCGCCGCCGCGCCGAGGCCGAGGCGGAGGTGGCCCGGCTCGCGCGCGAGGCGGAGCGCCGCGCCGCCGAGGCCGCCGCCCAGCCGGCGCCGTTCGAGTTCCCCGTCTACCGGCCGCCCAGCGAGGACCCGGCGCCCGATCCCGCGGAGGAGGCCGCCCGCCGGCGCGTCGCGGCGCTCCGCGAGCGCGCCGCGCCGGACGACGGGGAGCCCGTGGACGGGGCGCCGCCGCGGCCGGCCCGCGCGCCGCCGCCGGAGCTCCGCGGCGGCACCCTGGCCGACCTCCCCGCGCCGCGGCTGCTCGCCCTCGCCGCCCTCGCCGAGATCACCGGCCGGATCGACCTCGAGGGCGAGACCTCGCGCTCCGTGTGGCTCGAGCACGGGCGGATCGTCGGGGCGGCGAGCGGGGACCCCGCCGACCGGGTGGAGGAGTGCGCGCTCCGCCTCGGCCTCGTCACGCGCGACCAGCACCGCCAGGTCGCCGGCGCCGCCACCTCGCTGTCGCCGCGGCGCACCGCCCTGCTCCTGCTCGAGCGCGGCTTCCTCAAGCCGACCGAGCTCACCGCGCTCGTCCGGCGCCGCACCGAGGAGGTGGTCTTCGGCGCCTTCTCCGACGCGGGCGCGCGCTTCCGCTGGGCGGCCGCCGAGGTCCCCCCCGACGAGCGCACCGCGCTCGAGCGGGGCACCCTCGCGCTCGCCGTGGAGGGCGTGCGGCGGCGCTGGCTCGCGCCGCGGGTGGACGCCGTGCTCGGGGGCCCCGGCACGCTCCTCTCGCCGGTCTCCACCGGGCCCTCCGCCGCCGACCTCGGGCTGTCCCCCCAGGAGCGGCGCGCCGTCGCGCTCGCGGACGGGCTGCGCACCCTCGACGAGATCGTCGCCGCGAGCCCGCTCGACCCGCTCTCGACGCGGCAGGTGCTCGCCGCCCTGGTGCTCGTCGGGTCGCTCGCCGTCCGGGTGTTCCAGGGCGGCCGCCCGGCCGCCGCGGCGACGGCGGCCATCGACCTCGCCCGCGTCCGGGAGAAGCTCGAGCAGGCGCGCCGCGCCGACTACTTCACCGTCCTCGGCGTGAGCCGGCTCTGCACGCCGCACGAGGTCCGCGACGCGGCGGCGCGGCTCTCGACCGAGTTCGACCCGCGGCGCTACCAGGGCATCCGCGAGGACGGCCTCGAGGCGCGCCTCGGCGAGATCCTCGACGTCGTCGCCGACGCCCGCGAGATCCTCGCCGACGACGCGCTGCGCGCCGAGTACCTGCGGGGCCTCGGCGACTGAGCCCCGCCGGGCATGCGCGCGGCGCGCCCGGATGTTAAATCTTGGCCCCGGAGAGCCCGAGAGAACGCGAATGGTCCGAGAGATCGTCATCTGGCCCGACCCCGTCCTGCAGGACGTCGCCAAGCCCGTCGACCGGGTGGACGACGACCTGCGCCGCCTCCTCGACGACATGGCGGAGACGATGTACGCCGCCGACGGCGTCGGCCTCGCCGCGCCGCAGATCGGCGAGTCGAGGCGCGTCATCGTCATCGACGTCTCGCCCCGGCAGCCCGAGCAGAAGCTCATCCACCTCGTGAACCCGGAGATCGTCCGCCTCGAGGGGAAGATGAGCTACACCGAGGGCTGCCTCTCGATCCCCGGGGAGGCCGAGGAGGTGGAGCGCGCCGCGAAGGTGTGGGTGCGCGCCCTCGACTACCACGGCAAGCCCTTCGAGCTCGTCGCGGACGGCGACCTGCTCGCGGTCGCGATCCAGCACGAGTTCGACCACCTGCAGGGCACGATGTTCGTGGACCACCTCTCGAGCCTGAAGCGCGACCTCATCCGCCGGCGGATGAAGAAGCTCAAGGCCGAGCGCGCCGAGGAGCGGGTCGACGAGGTCCGCCGCGCGCCGCGCCACGAGTCCGCGCTCTAGACGACCGTGCGCGATTCGGGATCAGCTTCGCTGTCCCGAACCGCGACGGACGTCTAGCCAGGATCGTACGGGGGTTGCACCCCCGCCCCGTCGGCGGAGCCGCCGGGGCCCCACCCCCGCTGCGCTGGGTCCCGCCGCGCTGCGCCCGCGCGTCGACGAAGCTTTGGATTGCGGGCTTGCGCGGCACCCAGCGAGGAGGGGCTTACGCCCCTCCCCCGCGCTGTCGCGCGGGGCCCCCACCCTGCGTACCTCTTTCCGGATCACGAGCGGCCGTTTAGCCCGGGCGAGCGGGCGGACGGCCCGGGGCCGCCCCCCGCCCGGACCGACCTCGGCGGGGAGGCCACCGACCTTCGCCGGAGGCAGGTGTATCCTTCCGTCGGACCTCGTCCTGCGGTCCCCACGGAGGGGCCATGCGCGCCCGGATCGTCCTCGTCGCCCTGCTCGGCGTCGCCGCTTCCCGCGGCGCCTGCGAGCGCTTCCCGGCGTACGACGCCTGCGCGGGGAAGGCCTGCGGCGAGACCTGCACCGCCTGCCCGCCCGGCGCGACCGACTGCGCCGAGACCGCCGTCCTGAAGGCGTGCGACCCGCAGGGGCGCTGCGTGGCCGACACCGGCGACCTGTGCGGCGCGGTCGCCGCGTGCGCGGGGAAGACCTGCGGCGAGCCCTGCACGATCGACCCGCCCTGCCGCGCCGCGACCCCGCCCTGCATGATGCCGTCGGTGCTCGGACACTGCGACACGGCCGGGGCCTGCATCCCGGGCGACCCGCCCCCGCCCGGCTTCTGCCTGCCGCAAGGCCCACCCCACCCCGACTGCGTCGGAAAGGCCTGCGGCGACTCCTGCAACCCGTGCGGCCCCGACGCGACCTGCCCGACGCTCATCCCGTCCGCGTGCGACCGCTTCGGCAGCTGCGCCGGCAAGGTGCCCTGGCTCTGCCACGACCCGTGCGCCGGGAAGGCCTGCGGCGAGTCCTGCCACGCCTGCCCGCCGCCTCCCGAAGGCGAGGGCTGCGTCGAGACCCAGGAGCTGAAGGCCTGCGACGCAGCCGGCCGGTGCGCGTCCGCCCCGGCCGTCTGCGGTCCCTGAGCGGCGCGAGGCGCACGAGCGTGGAGCCGAGAGCGGCGCGCGAGGAGCGAGCAGCGGAGGCGTACTGCTTCCGTACGCCGAGCAGCGCAGCGACGAGCCCGCCGCTCGCAGGCCCGCGATCGTGCGCCGCAGCTACAGTCGCTCGTCGATCGCGCGGTTGCTCATCGCGTCCGCCTGCGCGTTCTCCTCGCGCGGGATGTGGCGGACCTGGATCGTGCCGAACGCGCCGAGCAGCGCCCTGGCCTCGTCGTGGAGCGGCTTCAGGTGCTCGGCCTTCACCGCGTACTCGCCGGCGAGCTGCCGGACGAGCAGCTCGGAGTCGGAGAAGACGTCGAGCTCGCGGATGCCCATGGCCTTCGCGCGCTTGAGGCCGAGGATGAGCCCCATGTACTCGGCGACGTTGTTCGTGGAGTCGCCGAGGAACTTGCCGATCTTCGCGACGATGTGGCCGTCCGGGCTCACGATGACGGCGCCGGCGCCGGCGGGGCCGGGGTTCCCGCGCGCGGCCCCGTCCGTGTAGAGCCGCGTCCGCTTCGACCGCTCGGCGTCCGCCGCGGCGGCCGCCGCCTGCCGCTCGCGCTCCGCCTCGGCGGCGCGCTCGCGCTTCCGGCGCTCGCGCTCGGCCTTGGAGAGGTCCATCGACTCGTCGAGCTCCTCGGCCGCGCGCGCGGCCGCCTTCTCGACGTCGGTCTGGCGGCGGACCTTGACGCCCTTCGCGCCGGCGCCCGGGGCGGGCTCGCGCGCCTTCTCCGTCTCCTCGACGCGGTCGGCGGCGGCGGCGATGAGCTTGCCGAGCGTGTCGCGGTCGTAGCCCGCGTAGCGCTGGAGCGCGCGCGGGAGGTCCTCGTTCGCGGCGATGAAGCGCAGCAGCTCGGCGAGGACGGGCTTCGCCACGGGCCCTAGGCCGGGGACGGCGCGGGCGGGTTGAGCGCCTCGGCCGAGTAGATGATGCGGTGGCAGCTCGGGCAGGTCTCGATGGAGTTCGCGCGCTGGAGCGTGATGACGAGCTGGGGCGGGATGTTGCGGTGGCACCCCCGGCACGCGTTGCCGACCACCTGCGCGATGGCGACGCCGGCGCGGCGGCGCTTGATGTTCTCGTACTTCGCGAGGAGCCCCGGGTCGACGAGCTTCACCGCGGCGGCGCGGCGCGCGTCGAGCGCCCGCATCTTCTCGTCCGCGGCCGCCTTGCGGCCGGCGATCTCCTCGCCCGCGGCCTGCGCGCCGGACTCGCGCTCGGACAGCTCCTCCTCGCGGGTCTCGACCGTCTTGCCGAGCTCGGCCGCCTGGGCGGTGAGCTCCCGCACCTGCTCGGACTGCGACTCGTTGGTCTTCTTGGCGATCTCGATCTCGCGGGAGAGGGCGGCGTACTCGCGCGGCGTCTTGATCTCGCCGAGCCGGCCCTCCCACTTCTTCACCTTGTCGCGCTCCATGCCGAGGAGCGACTCGAGCTGCCGTCGCTCCCGCTCGTTGCCGTCGAGGCGGGCGCGCGCTTCCTCCCACGCCTTGCGCGCCGCGACGACCGCCGCGTCCGCCTGGGCCCGGCGCGCGGGCAGCGCGTCCAGCTCCGCCTTGACCTCGTTTGCCTCGAGGTCGATCTGCTGCAGCTCCTCAAGCGCCTTCAGCTTCTCACGCAACGACAAGGTTCTCGCTCCCTCTGATGTCAGTGGGCCCACCAGGATTCGAACCTGGATCCGATCGGTTATGAGCCGACAGCTCTGGCCGTTGAGCTATGGGCCCCTGCGTCTCCGCCGGCGCGTTCCTCCCTACCATATTCCGCTAGCTCTCGACGAAGCTCTTGAGCCGCTTCGACCGGGAGGGGTGGCGAAGCTTCCTGAGCGCCTTCGCCTCGATCTGCCGGATGCGCTCGCGGGTGACCTCGAAGTCCTGGCCGACCTCCTCGAGCGTGTGGTCGCTCTTCTCGCCGATGCCGAACCGCATGCGGAGCACCTTCTCCTCGCGCGGCGTCAGCGTGGCGAGCACCTTCCGCGTCTGCTCGGCCAGGTTCATGTTGATGACCGCGTCGGACGGGCTGACGAGCGACTTGTCCTCGATGAAGTCCCCGAGGTGGCTGTCCTCCTCCTCGCCGATGGGGGTCTCGAGGCTGATGGGCTCCTTCGCGATCTTGAGGACCTTGCGGACCTTGTCGAGCGGCAGCTCCATCTTCTCCGCGATCTCCTCCGGGGTCGGCTCGCGCCCGAGCTCCTGCACGAGGTAGCGGCTCGTCCGGATGAGCTTGTTGATGGTCTCGATCATGTGGACCGGGATGCGGATGGTCCGCGCCTGGTCCGCGATGGCGCGGGTGATCGCCTGGCGGATCCACCACGTCGCGTAGGTCGAGAACTTGTAGCCGCGCTTGTACTCGAACTTGTCCACGGCCTTCATGAGGCCGATGTTCCCCTCCTGGATGAGGTCGAGGAACTGCAGGCCGCGGTTCGTGTACTTCTTCGCGATGGAGACGACGAGCCTGAGGTTCGCCTCGACGAGCTCGGTCTTGGCGCGCTCCGCCTTGTGCTCGCCCTCGCTGATGGCCCGGTAGGTCCGGCGCAGCTCGTCCACCTCGACGGCGGCCTCCTCGCGGACGCGCAGCTTCTTGCGGGCCGCGGTGCGCAGCGCCCGCTCCAGCTCCTCGACGTCGTCGAGCGTGCAGCCGAGCTTGCGCGCGAGCTTCTTGCGCGCGCCCTCGTCCTCGCGCGTGTCCCGCAGGAGCTGGCGCAGCTCGTGGACGCCCACGCCGGTGCGCCGCTCGCAGTCGACGATCTCGCGGTCCGCCTCCTCGACCCGCTTGATGAAGCCCTTCAGCTTGAGGACGATCCGGTCGATCTGCTTCTTGTTGAGCTGGATGGCCTCGAGGTTCTCCATCATCTCCTGCTCGAGGGCCTTGCGATCGGTGAGCATCTCCCGGCGCTTCACCTGCGACATCTTCTTGGTGAGCAGGGTGTCGCGGATCTTCTTCTTGTCCTTGTCGAGGCGGTCGATGCGGTCGATGTGCTTCAGCACGTGCTCGAC
This sequence comes from uncultured delta proteobacterium, assembly GCA_963737085.1. Taxonomy (GTDB): domain Bacteria; phylum Myxococcota; class Myxococcia; order Myxococcales; family Anaeromyxobacteraceae; genus Anaeromyxobacter. The sequence continues at coordinate 373,959 of CAVTRR010000004.1, read as the reverse complement.
CTTCTTCTCCTCCTCGCGCGGGATCTTCGGCTTCTCGGGCTCGGCGCCCTCGGCCGGCACGCCGTCGCCCGCCTCGGCGCCCTCCGCGACCGCCTCCGTCTCGAGCGCCTCCTCCTCGACCTCGGCCTCCTCCTCCTCGCGCTCCGGCTGCTGCTCGTCCCCCGCGTCCTTCACGATCTCGCGCACGCGGATCTTGCCCTTGCGCAGCCGGTCGCCGAGCTCCGTGATCTCGCGGATCGCGATCTCGGACGAGAGCACCGCGGCGAGGACCTCCTTCTCGCCCTCCTCGATCCGCTTCGCGATCTCGACCTCGCCCTCGCGGGTGAGGAGGGAGACCGACCCCATCTTGCGCAGGTACATGCGCACGGGGTCGTTCGACTTGCCGTAGCCGGCGTCGTCCTCCTCCTCCTTCTCCTCGGCCTTCTCCGCCTCCTTCTCCTCCGGCTCGGGCGGCTTGTCCGGGAGCTTCATCTTCTTCTCGGCGCCGTCCACGACCTCGATGTCGTGCTCGCCGAACATCGACATCACGTCGTCGATCTGATCGGAGCCGATGTCGGACGGGAGGGCGTCGTTCACCTCGTCGTAGGTGAGGAAGCCCTTCTCGCGGCCGCGCTCCATGAGCGCCTTCACCTCGGACCGCTCGGTGATGTCGCTCATGTCGTCCTGGGCGAGGGCGTCGATCTCCTCCTCGTCGTCGTCCGCCTCCTTCTCCTCCGCCTCGACGCCCTCGGCCTCGGTCTCCTCGTCGACCGGCTTCGCGGTCTTGCGGAGCTTCGGGGGCTTCTCGCCCTTCCCCGGCTTCTCGGCGGGGGCGCCCTTCTTCTTGGCGGCCTTCTCGCCCTTCTCGAGCTTCTCGGGCTTCTCGGGGCGAGGGGCCGCGGCGCGCGCGGGCGCCTTGGCCACCCGGGCGGGCTTCGCGGGCCGCGCGGCCTTGACGCGGGCGGCGGGCTTCTTCGCCTTCGCGGCGGGCTTCCGGTGCGGCTTCTTCGCGGCGTGGCGCCTGGTGGTCATCTGGCTGCGCTCCTTCGACGGCTCGGCTGCTCGGTGTGCTGTTGTGTAACGGCCCGCGGGCGGACGAGCCCGGCCAACCTGCTAAGAATGCTCCGGAGCTCCGCTTTCATCCGGGCCGCTCCATCGAGCGCAGCCGCCGCTCGAGATCGGCTCGCCTGCGGGCCGCCACCTGCGCGGCGACGGCGAGGTCCTCGCCGACCGGCGCGCCCTCGCGCGCGACGAGCGCGAGCAGGCGATCCTGCTCGGCCCGGACCGCCTCGATGGTCGCCTTGAGCGCGGACTTCCTGAGCTCCCGCTCGGCGTGCTCCTTCGCCGGCCTGCCCGGCCCGGCGATCTCCCGGACGCGCCGCAGGACCCGCTCGTCGGCGCCCGCGGCGATGCGGGCGAGCGCCTCCTCGACGGCCAGCGGCTCCCGGATGAGGGCCCGCGCCAGGTCGGCGAGGGGCCCCGCGGGGAGCAGCCCGGGGAGGTTCTCCTCCTCGGCCACGGGGGCGAGGTCGGGGAACGCGGCGAGCAGCGCGAGGGCGTCCACGGCCGGACCCGGCAGCGCGAGCTTCACGCGCGCCGAGGGGGCGCCCCTCATCGGGGGCCGCGCCGCGGGCGCATGCCCGGGTTCGGGCGCGCCGGCGGGGGTCGGGGCGGGGGTGGCGTGGGACGGGCGCTCGCGCCGCTCGCGGGCGAGCTCCGCGCGCAGCGCGGCGGGATCGAGCTCGAGGCGGCGGGCGACGGCGTCCTCGAAGACCGAGCGCGCGAGCCCCTCGGGCGCGAGGCGCACGAGCGGCGCGAGCTCGCGGACGGCGGCGAGCTTGGCCTCGAGCGACGCCTCCCTCGGCCGCCCGCCGCACGAGCGCTCGACCTCCCGGTCGATGAGGAACTCGGAGAGGGGGACGGCGCTCGCGAGGAGCGCGTCGACCCCGGCCTTGCCGCTCGCGCGCGCGAACTCGTCGGGATCGCTCCTCCCCGCCTCGGTGGGGAGGACCGCCACCTTCCCGGCCATCCCCGCGGGGAGGAGCGCCGCGGCGGCCTTCGCCGGCGCGGCGAGGCCGGCGCTGTCCCCGTCGAACAGGATCGTCACCTCGCGGCAGTCGCAGCGCCCGAGCAGCTCGACGTGCTCGGGGGTGAGGGCGGTCCCGCAGACGGCCACCGCGCTCGCCACGCCGGCCTGGTGCAGCCCGATGACGTCGAAGTAGCCCTCGACGAGGACCGCCCGGCGCGTGCGGCGGATGGCCTCGCGGGCGAGGTCGAGGCCGTAGAGCACCTTCGACTTCTTGTAGAGCGCGGTCTCGGGCGTGTTGATGTACTTCGCCCCCTTCTCGTCCTTGCCGGACCCGGGGAGCGCGCGGCCGCCGAAGCCGATCACCTGTCCGTCCATGGCCGCGATGGGAAACATGAGCCTGTTGCGGAAGCGGTCGTAGCCGCCGCCCTTCTCCTTCTTCTCGACGAGGAGGCCGGCCCGCATCAGCGCGGCCTGCCCGACGCCCTTCTCCTTCAACCGCGGGGCGAGATCGGTCCACTCGTCCGCCGCCACGCCCAGCCGGAACTTCTTGATCGACTCCTCCGAGACGCCGCGCTCCTCGAGGTAGCCCCGGGCCCCCGCGCCCCACCGCGAGCCGAGGCGCGCCGCCCAGTAGCGGGCGGCGGCGTCGCAGGCGGCGAGCAGCTCGTTGCGCTCCTTGCGGCGCTGCTTCTGCTCGGCCGACTCCTCCTCCGCCTCCGGGATCTCGACCCCCACCTCGCGCGCGAGGTCGCGCACCACCTCCGGGAACTCCTTGCCCTCGAGCCGCTGCAGGAACCCGAACACGTCGCCGTGGACCCCGCAGCCGTAGCACTTGAAGTGCTTGTCCTCGGGGTAGACGTGGAAGCTCGGCGTCTTCTCTCCGTGGAAGACGCAGCAGCCTTTCCAGGTCCGCCCCGACCTCTTGAGCTCAACGTGGCGGCCGATCACCGCCACGACGTCGACGCGGTCGCGGATCTCGTCGATGACCGCGTCGGGGATCACGCCCTCACTTCCCGGAGAGGCGCGCCTTCACCAGGTCGCTGACGGCCTTCCCCTCCGCGCGACCCTGCACCTCCGGCAGGAGCGCCTTCATGACGGCGCCCATGTCCTTCGGGCCCTGCGCCCCGACCTTCGCCACCGCCTCGTCGACCTTCGCCCGGAGCTCGTCCGCCGACAGCTGCGCCGGCAGGTAGACCTGGAGGAGCGCGATCTCCGCCTCCTCCTTGTCCGCGAGGTCCGTCCGGTTCCCGGCCCGGTACTGCTCGACCGAGTCGCGGCGGCGCTTGATCTCCGAGGCGACGACCTGGAGCACACCCGCGTCGTCGAGCGGCTTCATGAGCTCGATCTCGCGGTACTTGATGGCGCTCTTCAGCATGCGGATGGTGTCCAGCTTGAGCTGGGCCTTCTCCCGCATGGCGGACTTCAGGTCCTGGTCGAGCCGTTCCTTGAGGGCCATGGCGATCGCGCGGCGCTCGGGGCCTAGAAGGTCTTCCGCATCTTCTTCGCGGCGCGCTTCTTCGCGGCGATCGCCTTCTTCTTGCGCTTCACGGACGGCTTCTCGTAGTGCTCGCGCTTGCGGATCTCCGAGAGGATGCCGGCCTTCTCGCACTGCTTCTTGAAGCGCTTCATCGCATTCTCGAAGGACTCGCCATCCTTGACGCGCACGCCGGTCATTCGTTCGTTCCTCGGGCTTTCTCTGCGGTGGGTTCGTGGGGCTTGAACGCAAACGAGCCGGACGCCACCGGGCGCCCGGCTCTCCTCGCGTCTGAACGGGCGCTCTTATCGAAAATCCCGACCCCCGTCAAGGGTTTCCGGGACCGGCCGGCTTCGGGGCCGGCTTCTGGAGGTGGCGCCGCTCGAGCACGCCGTACACCTCGGTCGGCGTCACGTCGGCCGCCGCGAGGAGCACGAACAGGTGGTAGAGCAGATCGGCCGCCTCGTGGGCGAGGTGGTCCTTCGTGTCCCTGCCGACCTCGAGGGCCTGATGCGCCTCGTTCACCTCGTAGGCCTCCTCGATGATCTTCCGCCGGATGCGCGGCGGCTTCTCGAGGAGCTGGCGCGTGTAGCTGCTCGTCGCGGCCTCGTCGGCCTTGCGCGACTCGATGATGGCCCAGAGCTGGGCGAGGAACCGCTCGTCTGCCATGGAATGTCCCCTTTCGAAGGACGGCGTGGCCGTCAGGGCCTCACGTCGATCCCGCGCGCGCGAAGGAAGGCCTTCGCCTCCTGCACGGTGTGCTTGCCGTCGTGGAAGATCGAGGCCGCGAGCGCCGCGTCGGCGAAGCGCAGCCCCTCGGCGAGGTGCTCGAGGGTGCCCACCCCGCCCGAGGCGATGACCGGGATCGTCACCGCGGCGCAGACCTTCTCGAGCAGCTCGAGGTCGTACCCCGCCCGGGTCCCGTCCCGGTCCATGCTGGTGAGGAGCAGCTCGCCCGCGCCCCGGTCGGCCACCTCCCGCGCCCAGCCGATCCCCTCGACCCCCGTCGGCTTCGAGCCGCCGGCGACGTAGACCTCCCACTCCTGCGCCCCCGGGCCGCGCGGGCGCCGCTTCACGTCGATGGCCACCACGAGCGCCTGCGCCCCGGCGATGCGCGAGAGCCGGTCCACGAGCCCGGGCTCCTTCACCGCCGACGAGTTCACCGACACCTTGTCCGCCCCGGCGCGGAGGAGCGTCACGAAGTCCTCCTCGCTGCGGACCCCGCCCCCCACGGTGAGCGGCGCGAACACCCGGGCCGCCGTGCGCTCCACGAGGCCCACGAGCGTGCCGCGGTTCTCCTGGGTCGCCGCGATGTCGAGGTAGGTCACCTCGTCGGCGCCCTGCTCGTCGTAGCGCGCCGCCGCCTCGACGGGGTCGCCGGCGTCGCGCAGGTTCTGGAACTTCACGCCCTTCACGACGCGGCCGTCCTTCACGTCGAGGCAGGGGATGATGCGCTTCGCCGGCATTACGGTCCCCGTTCTAGCTCCGGGCGGCCCGGATCGCCTCGCCGAGGTTCACGCGCCCCTCGTAGAGCGCCTTGCCGACGATCACGCCGGCCAGGCCGGCGAGCCGGCACGCCTTCACGTCGGCGAGGCCGGCGACGCCGCCCGAGGCGACCACCTCCACCCCGGCGTCCGCCTGGAGCTTCGCCGCCCCCGCGGCGTCGACGCCGGTGAACATGCCGTCGCGCCCCACGTCGGTGTACTCGACCAGCGACACGCCCGCGGCCTTCACGCGGCGCGCGACCTCGGCGACCGAGAGCCCCGTCCCCGCCACCCACCCCGAGACCTTCACCTCGCCGTTTCGGGCGTCGATGCCGGTGCGGATCCGCCCCGGGAACTTCCGGCAGGCCTCCTCGACGAGCCCGAGCCGCTCGACCGCGGCGGTGCCGAGCACGACGTAGGAGACGCCCAGCCCGAGCACCTTCTCGACGTCGAGCAGGGTGCGCAGCCCGCCGCCGAGCTCGACCTCGATCCCCTTCACCCGGCAGATCGCCGCGACCGCGTCGAGGTTGACCGGCCAGCCCGACCGCGCGCCGTCGAGGTCCACCACGTGCAGGAGCGTCGCGCCGGCGGCGCGGAACTCCTCGGCCTTCTCGGCGGGGTTGCGGGCGTAGACCTTCTTCGTCGCGAAGTCGCCCTTCTCGAGCCGGACGGCCTCGCCGTCCATGAGATCGATGGCGGGGATGACGAGCATCTCTTCCCTCACACCTGCACGAACCGCTCGAGGAGCGCGAGCCCGACCTTCTGGCTCTTCTCCGGGTGGAACTGGACGGCGAAGAGGTTGTCCTTCGCGAGCGCGGCGCAGTAGGTGACGCCGTGGGTCGTCGTGAGCGCGACGCCGGGCGCCGTCGCGGGCGCGGCGTACGAGTGGGCGAAGTAGGCGTACGCGCCGTCCATCGGCGCGAACAGCGGCGGGGCGGAGGGCGTCGCGCGCAGCGGCGACCAGCCGATGTTCGGCAGCTTCTGGCCGGCGGGGAGCCGGGCGATCTTCCCGGGCAGGATCCCGAGCCCCTTCGCCCCCCCCGCCTCCTCGCCCTCCTCGAAGAGGAGCTGGAGGCCGACGCAGATCCCGAGATAAGGGGTGCCCCTGCGCACCACCTCGAGCACCGCCTCCGAGACGCCGCTCCGCCGCATCGCCTCGGCGCACGCCGGCATCGCGCCCTGGCCGGGCACGACCACCCTGTCCGCCTTGCGGACCGCGTCGGGGTCGTGGGTGACGACGACGCGCGCGCCGACCTCGCGGAGCGCGTTCTCGACGGAGCGCAGGTTCCCGGCGCCGTAGTCGACGAGCGCGACGGTGCCGGGCGCGCTCACAGAATCCCCTTGGTAGACGGGATGGCCCCGCCCTCGCGCGCCGTCGCGGCCCGGAGCGCCCGCGCGGTCGCCTTGAAGATCGCCTCCACCACGTGGTGCAGGTTCCGCCCGTAGCGAACGTTCACGTGGAGGCAGACGCGGGCGTGGTTCACGAGCGCCTGCAGGAAGTCCTGGGTGAGGTCCACGTCGTAGGCGCCGATGAAGCGCTTCCCGGAGGGGAGCTTCGCGTTGAAGGTGAGGTGCGGCCGGCCGGAGAGGTCCACCACCGCCTCGACGAGCGCCTCGTCGAGCGGCACCACCGCGTTCCCGTAGCGCGCGAGCCCCGCCTTGTCGGCGACCGCCTGGCGCAGCGCCTCGCCGAGGCCGATGCCCACGTCCTCCACCGTGTGGTGGGCGTCGACCTCGAGGTCGCCCTTCGCCCGGACCCGGAGCGTCATCCCGCCGTGGCGGCCGATCTGCTCGAGCATGTGGTCGAAGAACGGGATCCCGGTGGCGACCGACACGTCGCCCGGCTCGAGCCGCAGGTCCACCTCGACCGACGTCTCCTTCGTCCTGCGCGCCACCTGCCCGCGCCGCGCGGGGGCGGGCTTCCTCATGACCTTCATCGCCTCGGCCTCCGCGGCATGGGACGGCGGGCCGCGCGCGCCTTCGCCGCGCGCGGCGCGGCCGATCCCGGCTTCTGTACCCGCACCGCCACCGCGCGCCAGTGACCCTCGAGCCCTTCCGCGCGCGCGAGCGCCTCGACCGCCGGCGCCACGGCGGCGAGCGCCCGCGGCGTGAGGTCGAGCACGCTCATCCGCCGCCGGAAGGTGGCGACCGAGAGCGGCGAGGCGAAGCGCGCCGTCCCCGCCGTGGGGAGGACGTGCGACGGGCCCGCGAGGTAGTCGCCGACCGCCTCCGGCGTGGAGGTGCCGACGAACACCGCGCCCGCCCGCGAGATCTTCGGCACGAGCGCGGCGGCGTTCCGCGCGTGCAGCGCGAGGTGCTCGGGCGCGAACTCGTCGGCGAGCCGCACCGCCTCGGCGAGGTCCTTCGCCACCACCGCCGCCCCACGGCCGGAGAGCGAGGCGCCGGCGATCTCCCGCCGCGGGAGGTCCGCGAGCTGCCGCTCCACCTCGGCGAGCGCCGCATCGGCGACCGCCGCCGAGGTCGTGACGAGCACGGACACGGCCCGCACGTCGTGCTCCGCCTGCGCGATGAGGTCCGAGGCCACCTCGGCGGCGTCGGCGTGCCGGTCGGCGAGGACGAGGATCTCGCTCGGCCCGGCGATCATGTCGATGTCCACCCGGCCGAAGACGAGCCGCTTCGCGGCCGCGACGTAGGCGTTCCCCGGCCCGCAGATCTTGTCCACGGCGGGGAGGGTGGCGGTCCCGTACGCGAGCGCCGCGACGGCCTGCGCCCCGCCCACCCGGAACAGGCGGGTCACCCCGGAGACGTGGCAGGCGGCGAGCGTCCAGTCGTCCATCTCGCCCGTGCCCCGCACGCCCGGCGAGCAGACGTAGATCTCGCGCACGCCGGCGACCTTCGCCGGGATGGCGGTCATGAGGACCGACGACGGGTAGCGGGCGGTGCCGCCCGGCACGTACAGCCCCACGCGCGCGAGCGGCCGGACCACCTGCGCGAGGGTCGCGCCGATGGCGTCGCGCTTGCGCGGCACCTCGGCGTCGCGCTCGCGGCGGTGGAAGGCCTCGACGCGCCTCGCCGCGAGGGCGAGCGCCTTTCGGCCCTCGGGGGGCAGGCGCCCGTACGCCGCCTTCATGGCGTCCTTGCCCAGGGCGACGCCGGCGGCGGCGCCCGGGTCCCAGCCGTCGAAGCGGCGGGTGTACTCGAGGAGCGCCGCGTCGCCGCGGGCGCGCACGTCCTCCACGATCCGCTGGGCGGCCTCGCGGACGGGCCCCTCGTCCTCGTCGGAGCCGCGGGCGCACACCTTCGCCCAGGCCTGTCGGAACGCGGGATCGCGGGTGTCGAGCTTCTGCACGGGGGACCTCGGGAGGCCCGAATCTATAGCGGAGAAGCCCCGTCCTGGCGAGGCCGGCGCTGCGCCGCGGGGCGCGCTCCCCTGCTACATTTCCGGGCGACATGAACCCCCGTACGGACCTCTGGATGCAGAACCTCGTCGACGAGCGCGACGGCGCCGCGCTCTACGAGGGGCTCGCGAAGTACGAGAAGGACGCCGCGAAGGCCCGGAGCTTCCTCGAGATCGCGGAGGCGGAGCGGCGCCACGCGGCGATCTGGGAGCGGAAGCTCGTGAAGGAGGGGGTGGCGCTCCCTCCCGACCGGCCGTCGTCCCGGGTGCGCGCGCTCGTCTGGCTCGCGCGCCGGCTCGGCACCGGGGCGGTCGTGCCGATGGTGCTCGAGGCCGAGGCGGGCGACGCCGAGAAGTACGACGCGCAGGGGGGCGAGGCGATCGCCATCGCCGACGAGGAGCGCGCCCACGGCCGCACCCTCGCCGCGCTCGGCAAGGGGCTGCCCACCGAGGCCCGAGAGCTCATCGGCGCGCGCGAGCGCTGGCACCGCTCGTCCGGCGCGGCGGGCTCCATCCGCGCCGCCATCTTCGGCATGAACGACGGGCTCGTCTCGAACCTCTCGCTCATCCTCGGCGTCGCCGGCGCGGGCGTCGCGCCCTCCACCGTCCTCCTCACCGGCTTCGCCGGCCTCCTCGCGGGCGCCTTCTCCATGGCCGCCGGCGAGTACACCTCGGTGGCGAGCCAGCGCGACCTCCTCTCCCGCCAGGTGGACCTGGAGCGGCGCGAGATCGAGGAGGCGCCGGAGGAGGAGGCCGCGGAGCTCGCCCTCATCTACAAGCAGAAGGGGCTCTCCACCGAGCAGGCGAGCCGCACGGCGGCCGAGATCCTCAAGAACCCGGAGTCGGCGCTCGACTCCCTCGTGCGCGAGGAGCTGGGCCTCGACCCGACCGACCTCGGCTCGCCCATGGGCGCGGCGCTCTCGTCGTTCGGGATGTTCTCGGTGGGCGCGCTCGTGCCCATCCTCCCCTTCCTCGCCACGAGCGGCACCCCCGCGATCGTCGTGGCCGCCGCGCTCGCCTTCGCCGTGCTCGCCGGCGTGGGCGGCCTCGTCGGCTTCCTGTCCGGCACGAGCGTCTTCCGCTCCGGCGCCCGCATGGCCGGGCTCGCCGCGGTGGCCGCCGGCGTGACCTACGCGGTGGGCCGGATCTTCGGGGCGGCGGTGAGCTGACGCGGTCGAAACTCCCCGGCGACGCTCTTCTACTCCCCGAGGTCGCCCTCGTCGGCGCCTTCGAGCGACGGCCGCTCCTCGGAGTCCGGCCCGGCGCGGAGCCGTCCCACCAGCTCGCCCGCGGCGCGCCCCTCCCGCCGCCGCGCGGCGTAGTAGCGCGTGACGGTGGGCAGGCTGAAGCGGTTCATCGTCACCGAGTGGGTGGCGATGGCGTTCAGCCGGTCCACGTCGATGAACCACTCCGGCAGGTACACCGGCCCCACGCACAGCCCGTCCTCGACGAGGTCGCGGACGAGCTCCGCGTCGTCCACGCTCATCTTCCCGGCGAGGAAGGCCCGCACGAGGTCGAGGTCGCGCTGCTCGAGGGCCGCGCGCAGGAAGTTGAAGGTGCGGCAGTAGCCGCGCTGGTAGGCCGCGTCCTTGGTGAAGGGGGCGCCGCCCTCGAGCACCCCGCCCCGGAAGACGCGCTCGCTCATGAGCGCCGCCTTCTCGGGCGGGAAGCGCGCGAGCAGGTAGCGGTACACCTCGAGGAAGTCCGCCCCGCGCGCCGCCATGTCGATGGCGATGGTCCGCTCGCCGAGCTCGATGTAGCGCTCGTCGGTGATGTTGCCGGTGAGGAACTCGGAGACGATGCCGCCGCCCTCCTGCGACTCGGTGAAGCGCGGCAGCCCCACGCCGAGCACGGTGAGCACCGGCTGGCGCTGGCCGTTGAGCGAGGTGAGGACGTGCCACAGCCCCTCGTGCTGCGCGAGGGCCCGCACCTGCCGGTCCGAGAAGCGCGCGCCCTTCCTGAGCGTGATGCGCGTCGCGCCGGAGGCGGCGTTCGCGGTGAGCCGCGTGCGCACGACCACCTTCACCTGGCCGCCCAGCAGCGGGTTGCACAGCTCCTCGATGCGGCGCGCGGCCTCCTCGGCGGAGTGGACCTGCTCCTCGTCGCGGGCGCGCGGGCGGGACGCCCACATGCGGGCGATGGCGAGGTTGTCGACGTTGTGGTCGGGGAAGCGGTCGCGCGGGTCGCCGTAGACGCGCCTCGAGATCTCGTAGAAGCGGCGCGTGCCGCGCGCGGCCAGCATCTCGGCGATGGCGATGGCCTCGTCGCAGCGGCGGCGGAGCAGCTCCTCGACCGGGTTCCGGCCGCGGATCTGCTTGCGGATCCGCCGCAGCTCCCGGACCTTGTCCCTCGGCACGAAGCCGAGCGGCGCGTACTCCGGCCGCGGCAGCTCGCGCGCCCCCTGCTTGAAGAAGCGCGCGTGGACGATCGGGTCCCAGTTGATGCTGCGGAGCACGCGCACCGGCTTCTGCGCCTGGACGATCTGATCGGAGAGGCGGCGCAGGTACTCCTTCAGCACGCCCGGAGGCTAGCACGGTCCGCGGCGCGGCCGGGGCGGCCGCGGGCGCACCGCCGGGGGCGGCGGATCGGGCGTGGATCCCGCCCCGGCGCGCGGGCACGGCCGTTGCTCTCCCGCCTCGCCGAGGAGACCCCACATGAACCCGATCCCGTCCGTCACCGTCGCCCCCACCCTCCAGCGCAAGGCCGAGCCCGGCGGCTTCGGCTCCGCGCTGCGCAGCGCCGCCGCGGGGCTCGCCAAGGGCCTCGCCGCCACCGTCGAGCTCGCGGCGCCCCTGCTCCCCGGCGGCGCCCTCCTGTCCGGCGCCGTCCGGTCCGCCGCGGCCGGCGCGGGGCTGTCCGGCGCCCTCGGGCCCCAGGCCGGCCTCGGGGCGCAGGGCGGCGCCTCCGACGAGGCCGCGCTGCTCGAGGCCACCCGCGCGATGCAGCAGGAGGGCCGCACCTTCAACCTCCAGTACCTCCAGCTGCAGGAGGGCATGCAGCGGGAGAGCCGCGAGTTCAGCGCGGTCTCGAACGTCCTCAAGGTGAAGCACGACAGCGCGAAGTCGGCGATCAACAACATCCACTAGGAGCGGGCGATGACGATCGTCCCCGTCGGGGCCGCCCCCGCGGCGGCCGCCGCGCCCGCCTCGCCCGCGCGGCCGAGCTTCGCCGCGCTGCTCGAGGCGCGCACGCCGTTCCCCGCGCCCGCGGGGGCGCCTGCGCCCCACCCCGCGCTCGCGGCGCTCGCCGGCGTCGAGCGCGCGCAGGCGCGCCTCGACGCGGTGCTGTCGGCCGCGCGCACCGGCCGCACCTTCACCGCCGCCGAGCTCCTCGGCCTCCAGGCCGAGGCGTACCGCTGCGCGCAGACGGTCGACCTCGCCTCGAAGCTCGTCGAGCAGGGGGCGCAGTCCGTGAAGCACGCGCTCAACACGCAGCTCTAGGAGCCGTCCATGGCGCGCGCATCGCTCGCCCTCGCCGTCCTCGCCCTCGCCGGCTGCGCCCGCGAGGAGCTCCTCCACGGCCTCGACGAGCCCCAGGCCAACGAGGTGCTGGTCGCGCTCGACGAGGGCGGGATCCGCGCGGACAAGGCGCGCGGCGACGGCGCCGACGCCGGGTGGACGGTGTCGGTGGCGCGGGGCGACGCCTCACGGGCGCACCGCGTCCTCGCCGACCGGGCGCTCCCGCGGGCGCGGCCCGCCGGCTTCGGCGAGGTCTTCGGGAAGGGCTCCATGGTGCCCACCCCCACCGAGGAGCACGCGCTCTACCTGCACGCGCTCGGCGGAGAGCTGGCCCGGAGCGTCGAGGCGATCGACGGCGTCGTCGAGGCGCGCGTCCACCTCGGCCTGCCGCAGCCGGATCCGCTGCGGCCCGGCGAGCGCCCCTCGCCGCGCGCCGCGGTGCTGGTGAAGTGCAGGGCCGGGTCCTGCGCGGCCATCCGCGCGCTCGAGGGCGGCATCCAATCCCTCGTCGCCGGCGCCGCGGACGGGCTCGCGCCGGCGGCGGTCTCGGTGGTCGTGGCGGAGGCCGCCGACAGCCCGCCGCCTCCGCCTCCCGCCCGGCACCCCCGCTCGACCCTCCTCGTCGGCCTCGCGGCGCTCGCCGCGGCCGCGGCGGCGGCGATCGGGGTGGCGGGGCTGCGGGCGCGCCTCCGCCGGGAGGCGGCGGCGTGACGGCGCGCGATCGCCTCGTCACCCTCGCCGCGCTGTTCGCGCCCGACCGCGCGGCCCTGCTCGGCCGGGTGGACGGCGCCGGGGCCGGCGCCCTCGCCGGGCGGGCGGCGCTCCTCGCGGCCGCCTCCCGGCGCGAGCGGCTCTGCGCGCTCGCCGCGGCGCTCGGGGATCCCGTCGCGCGGCGCGCACGTGCGGCCGCCGCCGCCGCCCCCGAGCGGCCCCGGGTGGCCGCCGTCCTCCGGCGCCTCGCGGAGGGGCTCGCGGACGAGGAGACGGTCTCGCCCGTCCTGCGCCGCCTCTGCCGGGAGCGACTCGAGGGCTGAGCGGTCCGCGGCGCGGCCGCGCCCTGGCCGGCGGGCCGCGCCCCGGCCGCGCCCGTCCCCGAAATCCCCGGGTTTCCCGTTCGGCGGCGCTGGCACGCGCCGTGGACGGCAGGCGACCATGCCGCTCCCCTTCGACCTCCCCGCCCTCTCGCGCGGCTACGCCGCGCTCGGCCGGGGAGCGCGCGCGGTCGGCGCGGACTCGGCGGCCGCCGCCGCCCGCTCGCTGTCGGCCCTGCTCGCGCGCGACGTCGCCGTCGACGCCCGCGCCATGCCGGGGGTCTCCCCCAGGCGCGCCTCGGCCGCCTGCGTCGGCATCCACCTCGCGGCCCTTCCGGCACGGGCGGTGCTCGAGGTGGAGCCCGCGCTCGTCGTCCGGCTCGTGGACGTCTTCGCGGGCGGGCCGGGCGACGACGCCGCCGCCGCGGCGCTCACGCCGGTCGAGGCGAGCGCCCTCGAGCTCCTCGCCCTCGCGGCGCTCGACGGCGTCTGCACGGTTCCCGGCGTGGAGGAGGCGCTCGCGCCCTGGCTCGAGGACGACGCCGGGGAGGTCCCGGGTGCGCTCGCCGTCGAGCTGCGCGTCAGCGCCGGGGACGTCTCCGGGCGGGCCCGGCTCCTCCTGCCGCCCTCCGCCGTGCGCGCCTTCGAGGGCGTCGCCGCCGCCGGCGGGCCCGCGCTCGAGGCCCGCCTCGGGGCGTCGCTGCGCTCGGGCGGCGCGGCGCTCTCGGCCGACGAGCTCGCGGCGCTCGCCCCCGGGGACGTGGTCCTCGTCGATCCCGCTCCGGGCGGCGTCGAGGACCTCGTCCTCCCCGGCGGGCACAGGCTCCGGGGTCGCCGCGAGGGAGACACCTTCTGCGTGGAGGAGACGACGATGGCCGAGACGCACCCGCAGCTCCCGATCACCCTGGAGGTCGAGCTGGCCCGCATCGAGATCGCGATCGGCGAGCTCGCCCGGCTGGAGCCCGGCAGCGTCCTGACGCTCCCGGTCGATCGCCGCGGCCTCGTCACCCTGCGCGCGGGAGAGCGGGCGGTCGCGCGCGGCGAGCTCGTCGAAATCGACGGCGCCGTCGGCGTTCGGATCCTGGCGATCGAGGTGGGGCCGTGATCGCCGCCGCCGCCCGGCTCGCCTCGTCGCCGCGCGCCCGCGCCGCCGCCCCGTTCGCCGCATTCGGGGTGGCCGCCCTGCTCGCCCTCGCCCCCGGGGGGCTCGCCCCCGCCGCCGCGCGCGCCGCCCTCGTGGCCGCCGCGCTCGCGGGCGCGCTCCTCCTCGTGCGGCGCAGGGCGGGCCCGCGCCCCGCCGCGCCGCTCGCGGTCCTCGCGCGCGCGCCGCTCGCCGCGGGGGCGGCCCTCGCGCTCGTTGACGCGGGCGGCCGACGCCTCCTCGTCGGCGTGGGCCGCGACGGCGTGCGCCTCGTCGCCGACCTGGACGCCCCGCCCTCGCGAGGCCGGCGGTGATCGCGGCGGCGCTCCTCCCGTCGGCGGGCCCCGTCGCCGACCGGCCCGCGGAGATGCTGGTCCTCCTCGGGCTCCTCGCGCTGCTCCCGGTCGCGCTCGTCACGCTCACCTCGTTCCTCAAGATCGCCGTGGTCCTCTCCATCGCCCGCTCCGCCCTGGGCGCGCCGCAGGTGCCGCCCAGCACCGCCGTCACCGGGCTCGCCCTCGTCCTCACGGCGCTCGTCATGGCGCCCGTCGCCGAGGAGTCGCTGGCCCTCGCCCGCGAGGGGCGGCGCGAGGGAGGGCTCCGCGGCACCGCCGCGGCGCTCGGGCGCGCCGTGGAGCCCCTGCGCGCCTTCCTCGATCGCCACGCGCGCGCGGACGACCGCGCGGCGTTCCTCGACGTGGCGGCGCGGCTCCGCCGCGACGCCCCCCTCCCCGGGCCGACGGACCTCGCCGTCCTCGCCCCCGCCTTCGTCGTGTCGGAGCTCCGCCGCGCCTTCACCATCGGGTTCCTCGTGTTCGTCCCCTTCCTGGTGGTCGACCTCGTCGTCGCGAACGTGCTGCTCGCGCTCGGCCTCACGCAGCTCTCCCCGAGCTCCGCCGCCCTCCCGTTCAAGCTCCTCCTCTTCGTCGCGGTCGACGGGTGGAAGCTCCTCGCCCGCGCGCTCGCGCTCTCCTACGCCGGGTGAGCCGTGGACCCCGCCCTCCTGAACGTCGGCCGCGAAGCCCTCCTCCTCGCCCTGCTCGTCTCGGCGCCGCCGCTCGGCGCCGCCCTCGTCGTCGGCGCGGCGGTCGGGGTGCTGCAGGCCGCGACGCAGGTGCAGGAGCCCTCGATCGCGGTCGTCCCCCGGCTCGTGGCGGTGCTCGGCGCGCTCGCGCTCGCCGCGCCGTGGATCGGCGCGCACGTCGTGCGGTTCGCCGCCGCGTGCCTCGAGCTCGTCGCGCGGGTGGCGCGGTGACGCTCGTTCCCGAGGAGCTCGCCGCCCGGCTGCCCGGGGCGCTCCTCGGCGCCCTCCGCCTCGCGCCGGTCGCGATGGCGTCCCCCTTCCTCGGCGGGCCGGTCGTGCCGCCCGCCGTCCGCGTCGCGCTCGCCGCCTCCCTGGGCGCCGCCGGCGCGGCCCTCGCGCGGACGCCCCCCGGCCTCGACCTCGGGCTCCCCCTGCTCGGCGCGTGCGCGCGCGAGCTCGCGCTCGGCGTCCTGCTCGCGCTCCTCGCCTCCGCGCCGGTGGAGGCGGCGCGCGCGGCGGGGCGGCTCGCCGACACGCTGCGGGGCGCCACGCTCGCCGAGCTGCACGTGGCCGCGCTCCGCCAGCGCGAGAGCGCGGCGGGCGACCTCCTCGCGCAGTGGGTGGTGGTGCTCGCCGCGTGGGCCGGCGCCGACCGGCTCCTCGTCGCCGGCCTGCTCGGGAGCTTCGCCGCGATCCCGGCGGGCGCGCCCCTCGCGCCGGACCTCGCGCGGGAGACGGCGCTCCTCGCGGCGGGCGAGGTCCTCGCCAGCGCCGTGGCGATCGCGGCGCCGGTGGCGGCCGGCGTGCTCGCCGCGGATCTCGCCCTCGCGCTCGCGGCGCGCGCCGCGCCGCAGCTCGGGGCCGTGAACGCCGGTCAGCCCGCGCGGGCGGCGCTCGGCCTGCTCGCGCTCGCAGCCGGGGCGAGCGCGGCGGCGGGGCGGCTCGTCGCGTGGGTCGCGCTCTCCGCCCGCCTGCCCGAGGGGATCGCCGGAGGCGGGCCGTGAGCGGGAACCGGACCGAGCAGCCCACGCCGCGGCGGCTGCGCGAGGCGCGGCGGCGCGGCGAGGTCGCCGTGAGCGGCGAGCTCACCGCGGCCGCCGCCCTCGCGGGCGGGCTCGGCGCGCTCGCGCTCGGCGGGCCGCGCCTCGCGGCGGCGCTCGCGCGCGTCGTGCGGGGAGGGCTCGAGGTCGCCGGCGCCGGCGCCGCCGTCCCCGAGCGCGTGCTGCGCAACGCCGCGGGCGAGGTGCTCCGGCTGACGCTCCCCGTCGCGCTCTGCGCCCTCGCCGCCGCCGCCCTCGCCGGCGCGCTGCAGGCGGGGCCCGGCGTCCGCCTCGCCGCCCTGGCGCCGCGCCTCGAGCGCGTCGACCCGCTCCGCGGGCTGCGCCGGCTCCTCTCGCCCGCGCAGCTCCTCCGCGCGCCGCTCGGCCTCGCGAAGGCGGCGGCGCTCGTGGCCCTCCTCGTCGCGTGGCTCGGGCAGGTGGCCGGCGCCCTCGGCCAGCTGCCGCGCGTCCCGGCGGCCGGGCTCCTCCGCGGGGCCCCCGCGCTCTCCGGCCTCGCCCTGCGCCTGCTCGCGGCGTTCGCCGCCTTCGGCGCCCTCGATCTCGCGCTCGCGCGCCGGCGCCACCGCCGGGCGCTGATGATGACGCGCGACGAGGTCCGCCGGGAGCTGAAGGAGGACGAGGGCGACCCCGCCCACCGGGGCGAGCGCCGCCGGCGCCACCGGGCGCTGCTCGAGGCGGGGCCGGTGTCGCGCGCGACCGTGGTGGTCGTGAACCCGTCGCACGTCGCGGTCGCCCTGCGCCACGATCGCTCGGCCGACGAGGCGCCGCGCGTGATCGCGAAGGGGACCGGGCGCGCCGCGGCCCGCATCCGCTCCGCCGCGCGCCGCTCTGGCGTGCCCATCGTCCGCGACGTGCCGCTCGCGCGCGCGCTCCACCGGCTCGCCGAGATCGGCGACGAGATCCCGGAGGAGCTGTACGAGGCGGCCGCCGCCGTGCTCGCCCACCTCTACGCGTGCCCGGAGCGGCCGTGAGCGCGCCGCCCGTCCGGGCCGCGCCGCTCCGCGCGCGCCTCCCGCTGCTCCTCCTCTCGCGCGTGCGCGGCGCCGCCGACGCCCTCTTCGCACTCGCGGTGCTGGGCGTCGTCCTCCTCCTCGTGGCGCCGCTGCCGCCTCCGCTCCTCGACGCGCTGCTCGCCCTGAACCTCGCCGGCGCCGCGGCCATCCTGGTGGTGACGCTCTTCGCCCGGAGCGCGCTCGGCTTCGCGAGCTTCCCGACCCTCCTGCTCCTCTCGACCCTCTTCCGCCTCGCCCTGAACGTCTCCTCCACGCGCCTCGTCCTCTCCCGCGGCGACGCCGGGCGCATCATCGAGGCCTTCGGGCGCGTGGTCGTGCAGGGGAACGCGGTGGTGGGCGCGGTGGTGTTCGCGATCCTCACGCTCGTGCAGCTGCTCGTGGTCGCGAAGGGCGCCGAGCGCGTCGCCGAGGTCGCGGCGCGCTTCACCCTCGACGCGCTCCCCGGCAAGCAGATGGCCATCGACGCGGAGCTCCGCGCCGGGGCGCTCGACGAGGCGGGCGCGCGGCGGCGGCGCCGCGCCGTGGAGCGGGAGAGCCAGCTCTACGCCGCGATGGACGGCGCCCTCAAGTTCGTGAAGGGCGACGCCATCGCCGGAATCGCCATCGTCCTCGTGAACGTCACCGGCGGCCTCGTCGCGGGGATGCTCCGCGGGATGGACGCGGGCGCCGCGGCGCGGCGCTACGCGCTCCTCGCCATCGGCGACGGCCTCGTCTCGCAGATCCCGGCCCTGCTCGTCGCCGTCTCGGCGGGCGTGGCGGTCACGCGCGTCGCGGCCGAGGAGGAGGACCGCTCGCTCGGCGGCGAGATCGGGCGGCAGCTGCTCGCCGAGCCGGGCGCCCTCGCGGCGGTCGCGGCGCTGTGCGCGGCGCTGGCCCTCGCCCCCGGGCTCCCCGCCGTGCCGTTCCTCGTCCTCGCCGGCGCGGCGGGCCTCGGCGCCCACCGGCTCGGCGCGGCCGCGCGGCGCGGCGCGGTGGCGGCCGGGGGGACCCCGGATCCGGGGCCGGAGGACGAGGCGGCGCCGTTCGCGGCGGGGGCGCCGGTCGCCCTCGAGCTCGCCGAGGACCTCGCCGCGCTCGCCCGCGCCGACGCCGCCCGCTTCGCCGGCGAGGGGCTCGCCGCGGTCCGCGCGCAGCTCTGGCGCGACCTCGGCGTGCAGGTCCCGCCCGTGCTGGTCCGCGCCGCGCCGCTCGCCCCGGGCGCCTGGGCGCTCCTCTTCGACGACGTGCCCGCCGCCGCCGGCCGCGCGCCGCTCGACGAGGCGCTCGCCCTCGTGCCGCCGGAGGAGCTCGCGCTCGTCGGGATCGACACGAGGCCGGAGCGCGATCCCCTCACCGGCCGCGCGGTGTCCCGGGTGGCCGCGCGCGACGCCGCGCGCGCGGCCCGGCTCGGCCCGCTGCGCGGCCCGCTCGACCGCGTCCTCGCCGACGTCGCCGGCGCGCTCGCGCGGAGCGCCCACCACCTCGTGGGCGTGCAGGAGGCGCAGGTGCTCCTCGACGGCCTCGAGCCCTCGGCGCCGGCGCTCGTCCGCGAGGCGGGGCGGCAGCTCCCGCCGGCGCTCCTCGCCGAGGTGCTGCGCCGGCTCCTCGAGGAGGGGGTCTCCATCCGGCCGCTCCGGACGATCCTCGAGGCGCTCCTCGAGGCGGGCCCGCAGCGCGGGTCCGCGGCGCTGGCCGAGGCGGCGCGGCGGGCGCTCCGCCGGCACATCGGCTGGCGCTGCGCCGGCGACGGACCGCTCCAGGCGCTCCTCCTCGACCCGGGCGCCGAGGAGGCGGTGCGGAGCGCGCTGCGGGGCGAGGTGCTCGCCCTCGACCCGGCGGTCGCGGCGGCGCTCGTCGACGCGCTCGCCGCCGCGCTGCGGGATCGGACGGAGCCGCCCGTGCTGCTCGCGAGCCCGGACGTCCGGCGCGCGGTGAGGTCGCTCCTCGCGCCGCGCTTCCCGGCCGTCGCCGTCCTCGCCTACGAGGAGCTGCCGCCGGAGCTGCCCGTCCGCCCGGTAGGACGGCTCGCGCTCGCGTGAGGCGCGGCGTAAGCAGGTGCGTCCCACACCCGAGCGCGGGACGTGAGACGCGGGACCCCCGCCGAGGGGAATCGCGCGGTTAGGCGCCGGCCGCGACGGGCGGCGTACCCTCGCCCTCGCCGTCGCCACCGCCCGGGGCGTCGTCCGGGTGGTTCACGCGATCGCGCAGCTCCTTGCCGGTGCGGAAGAGGATGCCGCGCTTCGGCCGGACCGGGATCACCTCTCCGGTCTTGGGGTTGCGCCCCTGGTACCCCTCGTAGTGCTTCACGTGAAAGGCGCCAAGCCCGCGGATCTCGATGTTTTCACCGCGGCAGAGGGCGTCCTTCATCGAGTCGAAGATCGTCTCGATCGTCGCCTCCGCCTGTTTCTGGGTGACGCCGCGCTTGACCACGAGGATGTTGATGAGATCCGACTTCAGCATCGGGGCTCCGAAGGCTGGACGACCTCCGCCCGGGGAGGCCGCTCGGGATGGGGAAAGCCTAGCCGAAGCCGCGGAAATTGCAACGGTTCCCGTGGCATGCGTCGCTGACCCCCGTCCGGCCGCCGTTCAGGCCGAGCTCGCGGCCGAAGCGGCGCTCGCCTCCCCGGCCGCCGCGGCGGTCGGCTCGCCCTTCGCGCGCTCCGCGTCGCAGAGCTCCCGGAACGTCACCTCGGCGAGCCGCCCCGACGCCTGCTCCTCGACGCGGGCGACGATCCCGGCGACGACGCCCGAGGGACGCTCCGCCTCGCGCTCCGCTCCCGCCACGGCCCGGCGCACGTCGTCGAGGGTGATCCGCTCGAGCGGCCGCGCCGGGACGAGCCCGCCCTCGGACACGTTCACGAGGAGGTTCGCCTGCTTGAGCGCGGCGACGGCTTCCCCGGCGTCCTCCGCCTCGACGCCGAGCGCGGTCGCGATGTCGCCGCCGTCCGGCGGCTTCTCTCCGAGGTCGAAGGCGCGCGCGACCGCGAGCAGCGCCTGGCCGGCGAGGATCTCCCGCCCCGTCTTGGAGGTGGGATGAGGTGCGCGCTTCATGAGCGTCGACGCGTACTGGACGATGAAGGCGAGCCGGGCGCCGAACAGGAGGATGGCCCACGAGAGGAAGAGCCACAGGAGGAAGATCGGCACGGCCGCGACCGAGCCGTAGATCGCGTGATAGCGGAAGAACTTCGCGATGAAGAAGGTGTACCCCCACTTCGCCACCTCCCACGCGAGGCCGGCGGCGAGCCCGCCCGCCGCGGCCGCCCCGAGCCGCACCTTCGTGTTCGGCACGATCACGTAGAGGACGGAGAAGAAGGCGCAGGTGAGGAGCGCCCCGGCGCCCACCGCGAGGAAGCGGACGCCGGTCCCGGCGAGGAAGGCGCGCGTCGAGTGGCCGACCATCACCGACCCGGCGAGGAGGAGCGGGCCGAGCGTGAGCCCCATCCAGTAGGTGACCGCCTGGGACGAGAGCGAGCGCCGCCGGCGGATGCCCCAGATGTCGTTCACCGCCCGGTCGACGTTCGAGAAGAGGCTCACCGCCGACCACACGAGGAGCGCGCCGCCGACGAGCCCCGCGCTGGTGAGGTGCGCGTTCTGGACGAAGCGCTGCAGGTACGGCTCGATCGTCGTGCGCGCGCCGACCGCGAGGTTCTCGAAGAGCACCTCGTTGACGCGCTCGTTGATGCGCTCCATCCCGGTGAACGCCTGCACCACCGAGAAGGCCACGACGAGCGCGGGCACGAGGGCGAAGAGCGAGATGTACGTGAGCGCCATCGCGCGCAGGCGCACCGTCTCGCCCTCGAGCACGCGCAGCGCGGTCTGCACCGCCGAGGTCGCGGTGCGGATCGACCGCTCGAGTCGGCCCGCGTCCAGCGGCCCGCCGGCGGGCCGGGGCACGCCTACGCCTCGTCCTTGGCGCCGGGCGGCGGAGCGGCGGGCGGCTCGTCCGGCCGGCGGCCACCGCGTTCGCCACCGCGTTCGCCACCACGCTCCCCGCCTCGCTCGCCGCCGCGCTCGCGTCCCCGGCCGCCGCGATCGCGGTCGCGCTCGCGCTCCTTGGGCTGCTCCCCGCGCTCCCCGCGCTCCCCGCGGCCGTAGATGTCGAACTGCTCCTGGTGGTAGTTCTGCTGCGGCTTCACCTGGATCGTCTTGTTGAAGCGGTCCATGAGGTAGCGCAGCTCGTCGCGCTCCGCGCCCTGGAGGATGCGGGCGACCTCGGGGTGGCAGTTCACGATGAGCACGGGCTCGGGGTAGTGCGTCGCCTCGCGCCGGATCTCGCGGAAGATCTCGTACGCGACCGTGATCTTCGACTTGAGGTGCCCCTTGCCGTCGCAGTAGCCGCACGGCTCGTTCGTCATCCGGGTCACCGACTCGCGGACGCGCTTGCGCGTCATCTCCACGAGGCCGAGCTCGGAGATCTTGAGGACGTTCGTCTTCGCCTTGTCGCGCCCCAGCGCGTCCTGCAAGGCCTTGAAGACCTTGTCGCGGTTCTGGGGTTTGTCCATGTCGATGAAGTCGATGATGATGATGCCGCCGATGTTGCGGAGCCGGAGCTGGTAGACGATCTCCTTCGCCGCCTCGACGTTGATCTTGGTGATCGTCTCCTCGAGGTTCTTCTTGCCGACGTAGCGCCCCGAGTTCACGTCGATGGCGGTGAGCGCCTCGGCCTGGTCCAGGATGATGTAGCCGCCGGACCGGAGCCACACCTTGCGCTGCCCCGCGCGCTTCAGCTCCTGCTCGATGCCGTAGGCGTCGAGGATCGGCTCGTCGCCCGAGTAGAGCTCGATCTGACGCTCGAGGTGCGGCGCCTGATCGTGCACGAAGCGCAGGATGCGCTCGTACTCGTCGCGGTCGTCGATGACGAGCTTGCCGACCTCGCTCGTGAAGAGGTCGCGCGTCGCGCGCAGGATGAGGTCGAGGTCGCCGTGCAGCAGGGCGGGCGCCGAGACCTTGTCCTTCGTGCGGATGATCTCGTTCCACACCTGGATGAGGAAGCGGATGTCCGCCTCGAGCTTGGGCGCCTCGACGCTCTCCGCGACCGTGCGGACGATGAAGCCCGTGCCCTCCGGGCGCATGCGGTCGACGATCTCGCGCAGCCGCCGGCGCTCCCCCTCCTTCTCGATGCGCCGCGAGATGCCGATGTGATCGACCGTCGGCATGAAGACGAGGTGGCGGCCGGGCAGCGAGATGTGGCTCGTGATGCGCGCGCCCTTCGTGCCGATGGGGTCCTTCGCGACCTGGACGATGACCTCCTGGCCCTCCTTGAGGAGGTCCTGGATGTTCTTCGGCTCCTTCGAGCGCTTCTCCTCGCGCCCGTTGCGGCCCCCGCGGTCGTTCCCGCGATCCCCGCGGCCCTCTCGCGGCCCTCTCGGCCCTCTCGGCCTTCTCGGCCTTCTCGGCCTTCCCGGCCCTCGCGGCCCTCCCGGCCCTCGCGCCGGCCACGCTCGTCGCGGTCGCGGCGCCGCTCGCGGTCGCCGCGATCGCCCCTCGCCTCGCGCGCCGCGTCGCGGTCGCGCGCCTCGCGGCGGTCCGAGGCGGGCGCCTCCTGCCCGGGCCTCCCGGCCGCCTGCGCGCCCGGCACGGGCGTGAGCGTCGCGGGGAGCGGCGTGATGGCAGGGAGCGGCGTGGGCACGGGCGCCGCGGGCGACACCTCGCCGCCCGGAGCGGCCTCGGCCGCGGCCGCGCCCTCCGGCGCGGGGGCCTCGTCGGCGAGGGGCGGCACCGGCAGGCCGGGGATGGCCGGCACGGGCGCCATCCCGATCTCGTTCGTGAGCGGGATCGCGGTGAGCGGCGCAGGAGGCGGCTCCGCGAGATTGGTCGCGGCGAGCGGCGCCGCCTCGGCGACGGGCGCGGCCTCCGCGGCGGGGGCGGCCTCCGCGGGCGCGCCCTCCGCGCCCGGCGGCGCGACGGGCTGCGCCTGCGCGCGGGCCTCCGCCTCCGTCGCCTCCTCCTCGTCCGGCACCTCGTTGACCTCGGTGGGGTGCTCACCCTCGGTCAGCTCGAACTCCTCGGAGAAGTCCGGGTCGCCGTAGACGTCGCCGACGTAGAGGAAGGCGGCCTTCTCGAGGCCGATGTCGACGAAGGCGGCTTGCATGCCCGGGAGCACGCGCACCACCTTGCCCTTGTAGATGTTGCCGACGATCCCCTTCTCGCGCTTTCGCTCGAGGTAGTACTCGTGGATCGTCCCGTTCTCGACCAGCGCGACGCGCGTCTCCGCGCCCGCGGCGTTGATCACGAGGATGCTGTTGCCGGCCATGGTGGTCCTCTCTCGCCCCGGGGCACGGGGAGAGCGAGGCCCAGTACGGCAGGCCACGACCGCGGTCGACCCGGCGGAGCCGGCGACCTGGGATCGGCTGTCGAGCTTGCGCTCAAAGCTTCGCGTCTCCTCGCGCCCGCGGCCGCGATCTCGCGGCTCGGCGGGGCGCGTTGGCGTTCCTAGGCGTCGAGGTAGCGAGGCGCGCGGGGCTGCTCCTGGGAGCCGGCCCGTGTCGTCCTCGCGAAGCTCACGCCTTCCTTCAAGACCTTGACTCCCCTGGGCGGTCCGCCGTCTCCGAAGATCGCGGCCAGCACCTCGGCTGGCTTGGCGCTCCCGGACGGATCCGCCCGCAAGCTGAACGCGACCAGTCCCGGGCCTTCCACGGCCAAGTGGGTCACGATTTCCTTCAAGTCTATCTCTCTTTGCCGGCTCGCCGCGACCTTCTGTGGGCGTTTTCTGTCCCGACTCTTGGGGGGGGTCGAGCGCGTGACGACCGACCGCTCCACGCCCTGGAAGGCGGCGACCCGCTCCGCCAGGGTGGCCTCGTCCCAGAGTTCCTGCGCAAATTCCGCGCGGTAGTGGACGGCGCGCATGGCCTCGGAGATCGAGGGCGCCCCCGGGTCCACGAGCTCGGCGCCGAGCACCCGCAGCCCCTCGGGCAGCTCGCCCCCGAGCCGCCCGGCCACGTCGGCGGGATCGGCGAGGCCGACGAGGTCGAGGTCGAGGTGCTCGCAGGTGCTCTCGATCCCGACCGCCAGGGCGGGGCCGAAGGAGACCCGCGGCTTCGGGTGGTACCCCTGCGAGTAGGCGACGCGCAGCCCCGCGCGGCGGACCGCGCGCAGGAGCGCGTGCATCGTCTCGAGGTGCGAGAGCGCGACGAGCCGCTCGAGCTTCGCGTACCGCACGCGGACGCGGGTCCGCTCCGGCGGGTCGGGCGGCCGGGGCGGCGGCGACGGCTCGGGCACGTAGTCCTTCGCCTCGTAGATCCGGTTCTTCACGACCTCGTAGTCGCAGGCGCCGCAGACCGAGCACGGGGCGGTGACGCAGTCCTCCACCTCGGCGAGGTTCCGCGCCGCCGCGAGCTGCTTCTGGAGGTAGGGCTTCGAGACGCCGCAGTCGATGCGGTCCCAGGGCAGGACCTCGTCGAGGCGGCGGCGGCGGTGGGCGTACCAGTCGACGCCGACGCCGTGCTCCTTCTCGCAGGCGGCGAACGCGTCCAGCCAGCGCCCCTCGTCGAACCACTCGGTCCAGCCGTCGAGCCGCTGGCCGCTGCGGTACGCGGCGAGCACCGCGGCGCCCGCGCGGCGGTCGGCGAGGGCGAGCGCCCCCTCGATCGAGGACTGCCGCGAGTCGTGCGGCTTGAACTGGATCGCGCCGTGGCGGCCGCCGAGGGCCGCCGAGACGAGCCCCTGCCGGCGCCGCGTCTCCTCGGGCCCGATCATCGGCTCCCACTGGAAGGGCGTGAACGGCTTCGGCACGAAGGTGGAGGCGGCGAGGTGGATCGCAGCGGATCCCTGCCCCTTCGGCAGCGCCCGCCGCGCCGCGCCGAGGGCGCGCTTCGCGAGCTCGGCGATGGCCACGACGTCCTCGTCCCGCTCCTCGGGCAGGCCGATCATGAAGTAGAGCTTGAGGAGCGACCAGCCGTTCGCGAAGACCGACTGCACCGCGCGGAGCAGGTCCTCCTCGCGGTTGCCCTTGTTGATGACCGCGCGCATCCGCTCGGTCGCCGCCTCGGGCGCGAGGGTGAAGCCGGTCTTGCGGATCCGCGCGATCCGCTCGGCGAGGCCGCCGCTCATGGTCTCGGTGCGGAGCGACGGCAGGCTCATGCCGATCTTCTCGCCCTCCCAGCGCGCGAGGAAGTCGTCGAGCAGCCCGTTCAGGCACGCGTAGTCGCCGGAGGAGAGCGAGAGGAGGCCGACCTCCTCGTAGCCCGACGCCTTGAGGCCGGTCTCGGCGATGGCGAGCACCTGCTTCGGATCGCGCTGGCGGGTGGGGCGGGTGATCATCCCCACCTGGCAGAAGCGGCACCCGCGGGTGCAGCCGCGCTGGATCTCGATGGGCAGCCGGTCGTGGATCGTCTGCATGAACGGCACGAGCGGCCGCACGTAGGCCGTCGTCGGGAGCGCGTTCAGGTCGGGCATGACGCGGCGCTCGACCTTCTCGTAGCCGGCGCGGAGCGGCTCCATCGCGACGAGCGCCCGGGTCGCGGGGTCGTAGCGCGGCGCGAAGAAGGACGGCACGTAGACGCCGGGGACGCGGGCGAGCCGCTCGAGCAGCTCCCGGCGCGTGGCGCCGCCGCGGCGGAAGCCGCTCTCCCGGACGGCGTCGGCGATCTCGAGGGCGACCTCCTCGCCCTCGCCGACGGCGAAGCAGTCGAAGAAGTCCGCCACCGGCTCCGGGTTGTAGGCGCACGGGCCGCCGCCCACCACGAGCGGGTGCGCGTCGCCGCGCTCGCGCGCGAGGAGCGGGACGCCGGAGAGGTCGAGCAGCGCGAGGGCGCTCGTGTACGAGAGCTCGAACTGGAGCGTCACCCCGAGCACGTCGAAGTCGGCGACGGGCGTGCGCGACTCGAGCGTGAAGAGCGGGAGGCCCTGCTCGCGGAGCATCCCCTCCATGTCGGGCCACGGCAGGAAGACCCGCTCGCAGGCGATCTCCGGCCGCTCGTTGAGCAGCGCGTACAGGAGCCGGAACCCGAGGTTCGACATCCCGACCTCGTAGGTGTCCGGGAAGGCGAGCGCGAAGCGCACCGCCGCAGCGCCGAGGTCCTTCTCGACGGCGCCGAGCTCGCGGCCGACGTAGCGCGAGGGCTTCTGCGCGCGGAGCACGAGCTCGTCGAGCGCGGATCGGACCTGCGCGTTCGGGATCTTCATGGGTTCGCCGGGCCGCGGGTTCGTGCCGCGTGTCGCCCGCCGGGGCTCCAGAACCTCCGGACGCCACGGGGGAATCCGGACGGGAGGGAGCGCCCTCATACCATCCGTCGCGGGGAGCCGCAACCGGACGCCCCGGGCGAGGCCGGGCCGCGTCAGCGCCGCGTCGCGAACGGGCCGAGGTCGCCCCGCGGCGCGCCCCACTCCACCTCGACGCCGTCCACGCGGGCGGCCGGCGGGCCGCGCCGGCAGAAGCGGACGAGCCCCTCGAGCGCCGCCCGCTCCCCCTCCGCCTCGGCCTCGACGCGGCCGTCGGCGAGGTTCCGCACCCAGCCCGAGAGGCCGAGCCGCCGGGCCTCCTCCACGGTGTACGCGCGGAAGGCGACCCCCTGGACGAGGCCGGAGACGAGCAGGTGGACGCGGGCGCGCTCTCCCATCGCTTCACTCCCGGAGCAGGGCGAGGAGCTCCTCCTCGCCGATCACGCGGACCCCGAGCTCCTTCGCCTTCGCGAGCTTCGAGCCCGCCTCCTCCCCCGCGACGACGAGGTCGGTCTTGCGCGAGACCGAGCCCGACACCTTGCCGCCCCGCCGCTCGATCTCGGCCTTCGCCTCGTCGCGCGAGAGCTTCGCGAGGGCGCCGGTGAGGACCACCGTCTTGCCGGCGAGCGGCCCGCGGGCGTCGACCTGCTCCGGCCGGGGAGCGACCCCCGCCGCGAGGAGCCGCTCGACCACGCGGCGGTTCTGCGGCTCCTGCGTCCAGGCGAGGATCTCGCGGGCGGTCTCCGGCCCGACGTCGCGCACGCCGAGGAGATCGTGCTCCGAGGCGTCCATGAAGCGGCCGAGGTCGCCGAAGTGGCGGGCGAGCGTCGCCGCCGTGGCCTCGCCCACCTGCGGGATGGCGAGGGCGAAGACGAGGCGGCGGAGCGTCGTGTGCTTCGAGCGCTCGAGCGCCGCCACGATGTTCTGCGCCGCCTTCTCGGGCAGCTCGGGCTCCCCCTCGGGCTCGAGCTTGCGCGGCCGGCTGAAGGCCCGCTGCCAGTCCTCGAAGCGGACCGCGTACAGGTCGGCGGCGTCGGCGACGAGCTTCTTCTCGACCACCCAGGCGGCGAGCTTCTCGCCGAGCCCCTCCACGTCCATGGCGCGCCGCGAGGCGAACTGGCGGAGCTTGCCGACGAGCTGGGCCGGGCAGGCGGACCCCGTGCAGCGCCAGACCTTCTCGCCCTCCTCGCGCACCACCTTCGCGCCGCAGACCGGGCACGCCGGGGGGAACGTGAAGGGCCGCTCCTCGCCGGTGCGCCGCTCCTTGATCGGCTTCACCACCTCCGGGATGACCTCGCCCGCGCGGCGGATGAGCACCCAGTCCCCGACGAGGATGTCCTTGCGGCGCATCTCGTCCTCGTTGTGCAGCGTCGCGCGCGAGACGAGCGCGCCGGAGATGCGCACCGGCGTCACCTCCACCACCGGCGTCAGGATGCCGGTGCGCCCGACGGAGGCCCAGATGCGCTGCACCCGCGTCTCCTCCTCCTGCGGCGGGTACTTGAACGCGACGGCCCAGCGCGGGAACTTCGACGCCGCGCCGAGGCGGCGCCGCCAGTCGAGGTCGTCGACCTTCACGACCACGCCGTCCGTGTCGTAGGGGAGCGCGAAGCGCCCCTCCGCCATCTCGTCGCGGAAGGCCTTCACCGCCGCGATGCCCTCGCAGCGCCGGTTCGCGGGGTTCGTCTCGAAGCCGAAGCGGGCGAGGTCCGCGAGCTTCTCCGCGTGCGTGCGCCAGTGGAGCGCCCTCGACTGCTGCGGCTGAGCCTCCGCCCGGCGGTCGGCGGAGCCGCCCGCCTCCGGCCCGGGGACGAGCGCCTCGTAGGCGATGAACGAGAGGGGGCGCGTCGCGGTGACGCGCCAGTCGAGCTGCCGGAGCGAGCCCGCCGCGGCGTTGCGCGGGTTCGCGAAGGGCTCCCCGCCCTGCCGCAGGATGAGCTGGTTCATCGCGGCGAAGTGCTCCTTCTGGAGCAGCACCTCGCCGCGCACCTCCAGGCGGGGCGGGGCCCCGTCCGCGAGCCGCGCCGGCACGCCGCGGTTCGCGCGGAGCCCGCCCACGGTGCGCAGGTTGGCCGTGACGTCCTCGCCGTTCACGCCGTCGCCCCGGGTGGAGCCCCGGACGAAGACGCCGTCCTCGTAGACGAGCTCCACCGCGAGGCCGTCGAGCTTGGGCTCGGCGACGTAGCCGACCGCGGCCTCGGGGGCGAGGCCGAGCAGGCGGCGGACGCGCGCGTCGAACTCGTCGAGCTCCGCGTCGGTCGTGACGTTGCCGAGGGAGAGCATGGGCTCGCGGTGGACCACCCGCTCGAACCGGTCCGAGGGCGCCCCGGAGACGCGCCGGGTGGGCGAGTCGGGCGTGACGAGCTCGGGGTGCGCCTCCTCGATCGCCTGCAGCTCGCGCATGAGCCGGTCGTACTCCGCGTCGGAGCGCACCGGCCGGTCGAGCACGTAGTAGGCGTGGTCGGCGGCGCGGAGCTCCTCGCGCAGCGCCGCGACGCGCTCGGCGGGGTCGGCTCCCTTTCCCTCGGCCGTCACGCCCCAGGAGTACGGCGGGGCGGAGCGGGATTCAATCGGTTCCTGCGCCGCCGCGCCCGGCGCGCGCGCTCCCGGCGGGCGAGGTCCCCGGCGGCCTCGTTGACACGCCGTGCCGGGGCGAATACGTTTTCCGCCTCTCCTCCGGCCTCCTCACGAGGCCGCCCCGCAGCCCGATCGCCTCCGCGGTCCCCCGCCTCCCCGAGACCCGACATGCCCGCCGCCGCCCCGACACCCGCGCCCAGCTCGTCGAGCCTGACGGACCTCAAGCACATGAAGGTGGCGGAGCTGTCGCGGCTCGCCCAGTCGCTCGAGATCGAGGCCGCCGGGGCGTTGAAGAAGCAGGACCTCATCTTCGCGATCCTCCAGGCCCAGTCGAAGGCCGCCGAGGACAAGAAGGAGGATATGGAGGTCGGCGGCGAGGGCACCCTCGAGGTGCTCCCCGACGGCTTCGGGTTCCTGCGCAGCCCCGACTTCAGCTACCTGCCCGGCCCGGACGACATCTACGTCTCCCCCTCCCAGATCCGGCGCTTCAACCTGCGGACGGGCGACACGGTGCGCGGCACGGTGCGCCAGCCGAAGGAAGGCGAGCGCTACTTCGCGCTCCTCAAGGTGGACTCGATCAACGGCGAGCCGCCCGAGGAGAGCCAGTCGAAGGTGCTGTTCGACAACCTGACGCCGCTCTACCCGACGAGGCGGCTCACGCTCGAGCACGACCCGAACGAGATGACGACGCGGGTCGTCGACCTGTTCTCCCCGATCGGCAAGGGGCAGCGCTGCCTCATCGTCTCGCCGCCGCGCGCCGGCAAGACCGTCCTCCTCCAGAACATCGCCCACGCCATCACGGCGAACCACCCCGAGGTCACGCTCATCGTGCTGCTCATCGACGAGCGGCCCGAGGAGGTCACCGACATGGAGCGGACCGTGAAGGGCGAGGTGGTCGCCTCCACCTTCGACGAGCCCGCGACGCGCCACGTCCAGGTGGCGGAGATGGTGAGCGAGAAGGCGCGGCGGCTCGTCGAGCACAAGAAGGACGTCGTCATCCTGCTCGACTCGATCACCCGCCTCGCGCGCGCCTACAACTCGGTGGTCCCGCCGTCCGGCAAGATCCTCTCCGGCGGCGTGGACTCGAACGCCCTGCACAAGCCGAAGCGCTTCTTCGGCGCGGCGCGGAACATCGAGGAGGGCGGCTCGCTCACCATCATCGGCACCGCCCTCGTCGACACGGGCAGCCGCATGGACGAGGTGATCTTCGAGGAGTTCAAGGGGACCGGGAACTCCGAGATCGTCCTCGACCGCAAGCTCATGGAGAAGCGGATCTTCCCGTGCATGGACATCGGGAAGTCGGGCACGCGCAAGGAGGAGCTGCTCCTCCCCGCCGACTGGCTCTCCAAGATCTACATCCTGCGCCAGACCATCCTGAACGGGCTCGACAACGTCGAGGCGATGAAGTTCATCCTCGACAAGTTCCGCCAGGTGAAGACCCACGACGAGTTCTTCCACATGATGGTGGGCGGCGGGAAGTGAGCGGCCCGCCGGCGGGGGCGCCCTCCCCGCGCCCCGGCCCCCCCGGCGCGGCCCGGAACCGAGGGGTTGACGTATCCCCGCGATCCGACTAGATCCCGCGGTTCCACGAGACCGGCCCGGACCACGGCGGCGCCAGCGGCGCCGGGTGCAAGCGGCCGATGAGGACACCCATGAGGGAAGGCATCCACCCCGAGTACAGGCCCGCGAAGCTCGTCTGCAACTGCGGGGCAGTCATCGAGACCCGCTCCACGCGCGGCGACTTCCACGTCGAGATCTGCTCGTCCTGCCACCCGTTCTTCACGGGCAAGCAGAAGATCATGGACACCGCGGGGCGCATCGAGAAGTTCAAGACGCGCTACGCGGCGACCGCCGCGACCGCCGCGGCCGCGAAGGAGGAGCCGAAGAAGGCCGCCTCCGCCGCGCCCGCGAAGAAGGAGGCGCCCAAGGAGAACCGCGCCGCCAAGCGGGCCAAGAGCGGGAAGAGCAAGACGAAGGCCGAGGGGGCGCCCGCCGAGGCGGCCGCCGCCGAGCCGAAGCCCGAGTAGCGCACCCGCGCGATCCTCGAGCCGACGGGCGGCGCCGCGAGGCGCCGCTCGGCGTTTCGGGGACCGCGCGCCCGCCGCCCCTCCCGCCCCCCCTTGAGCTCGCCCCCCGCCGTGCGCCGATGAGGCAAGGGCTCGCCGAGTACGCGTTCCTCGTCGCGTTCCTCGCGCTCGCGGCCGCGGGCGCCGTCGCCGTCTTCGGTGACGAGCTCCGCGTGGCGCTCGGGATCCGCCCGGCCGCGCCGCCCGCGGCCTCCGCCGCCGCGCCGGCCCCCGCCCCGCCCCGGCCGACGCCCTAGAAGCGGCCCGCCGCGCGGGGGCGATGTATCCTCGCAGCCGTGACCCCGCTCGTCCTCATCGTCGACGACGAGAAGCCGAACCTCGAGTCGCTCGCGCGCATCTTCGAGCGCGAGGGCTGGCGGGTCGCCCTCGCCGAGTCGGGGAGCGCCGCCCTCGACGTGCTGCGCAAGGAGCGGGTCCAGGTCGTCGTCACCGACCTCATGATGCCGGGCATGAGCGGCGACGAGCTGCTGCGCGCGGTGAAGGCGCTCTCGCCCGAGACCGAGGTCGTCCTCATGACGGCCTACGGGACCGTCGAGACCGCCGTCGCGGCGATGAAGGAGGGCGCCTACGACTTCATCACGAAGCCGCTCAAGCGGCACGCGGTGGTGAAGTCGGTGCGCCAGGCGTTCGAGAAGTCGTCGCTCGTCGCGGAGAACCGCGCGCTCAAGGCGCGCCTCGCCGCCCTCGCGCCGGCCGCCGGCGGCCTCCTCGGCGACGCGCCCCCCTTCCGCGCCGTCCTCGAGACGCTGCGGCAGGCGGCGCCGACCTCGGCGACCGTGCTCATCGGCGGCGAGAGCGGCACGGGCAAGGAGCTCGCCGCGCGGCTCGTGCACGACCTCTCCCCGCGCGCGGCGGGGCCGTTCGTCCCGATCAACTGCGCCGCGATCCCGGAGGGGCTCCTCGAGTCCGAGCTGTTCGGCCACGAGAAGGGGGCCTTCACCGGCGCCATCGGGCGCAAGGAGGGCCGGCTCGAGCGCGCCCACCGCGGCACCCTCTTCCTCGACGAGGTCGGCGAGATGCCGCCGGCCGTGCAGGTGAAGCTCCTGCGCTTCCTGCAGGACGGGGTGCTCGAGCGCGTGGGCGGGAACGAGTCGCTGCGCCTCGACGTCCGCGTCGTCGCCGCGACGAACAAGGACCTCGCCACGGAGGTGAGGGCAGGCGCGTTCCGCGAGGACCTCTTCTACCGGCTCGACGTGGTCTCGGTGAGGCTCCCGCCCCTGCGCGAGCGCCGCGAGGACGTGCTCCTCCTCGCGGGCGCCTTCCTGCGCCGCGTCTCGGAGAAGCTCCCGAAGGCGGTGAGCGGGCTCACGCCGGCGGCGGCCGCGGCCCTGGAGCGGTACGCGTGGCCCGGCAACGTGCGCGAGCTGCAGCACGCGATCGAGCGCGCCGTGATCCTGACGCGCGGGGAGGCGATCGACGTCGCCGACCTGCCCGACGCGATCCGCGGCGGCGCCGCGCCCCCGGCCGGCGCCGCCCCCGCGGCCGGGTCCCTCGTCATCCCCCTCGGCACGCCGCTCGACGAGGTCGAGCGGCTCGTGATCCGCCGGACGCTCGAGCAGACGAAGGGCGACAAGAACCTCGCCGCCCAGATCCTCGGCATCGCCGCCCGCACGATCTACCGCAAGCTCGACCGCGACGAGGAGGGCCACCTCGTCGGCGGGAACGACCCCGGCGAGTGACCGCCGGTGGGCGCGCCCGCCCCGCCGCGCGGCAAGGGCTCGCCGTCGTGCGCAGGCCCGCGCCGGATCTGCCAATTTGGCTCCCCCACCCCCGCGCGCCCGCCGCCTTTGCCAATTTGGCACGCCCGGCGCGCGCCGCCACCCGTTCGCGACGGGATTTTCCGTGTCGCGCCGCGATGTTGACCCTTTCCACCCCTCCGGGCCCGTGGCACGTCGGTTGCT
The DNA here is from genome assembly GCA_963737085.1 of uncultured delta proteobacterium. Lineage (GTDB taxonomy): Bacteria > Myxococcota > Myxococcia > Myxococcales > Anaeromyxobacteraceae > Anaeromyxobacter. The sequence continues at coordinate 341,207 of CAVTRR010000004.1, read as the reverse complement.
CGTCCGGCCGAGGGCACCCGCATGCTCGACCTCTTCTTCCGCAAGTACGCCTGGACGGCGAACCTCGTGCTGCTCTTCGCGGCCGCGTGGCTCACCGCGAAGACGGTGAACACGCTCGTCGGCGTCGCCATCCGGCCGCGCCCGCAGGTCGAGCTCTCGCAGGTGTCCGGTCCCCCGCCGCGGCCGACCCTCCCCGCCTCGCTCGACGTCGCGGCGCTGTACCGGCTCATCGGGCAGACGCCGCCGAGCGCGCCGGACCAGGGCGCGACGCAGGCCGGTCCGCCGTCGCCGCAGAACTGCGACGACCCGCGCGCCTCCCCGGCGAAGAGCGACCTCCGCATGCAGCTCGTCGCGAGCGTGATCGCCGAGCGCGCCCGCTTCTCCCTCGCGACCATCTCCGACCTCTCCACCCGCGAGACGCACGTGCTCGGCGTCGGCGACCAGCTCGGGGCGGTGCGCCTGCTCGGGCTCGAGCGCGTGCGGGACGACCGCGACGCCACCGGCAACGGGTTCAAGGTGGTCGCGGTCGTCTGCAACGACGGGTCGAAGGAGTACCTCGACTTCGAGGGCGGCGGCGAGGCGCCCGTCGCCGCCAACATCGGCACCGCGCCCGTCCCCGGCCCCGCGCGCCGCGGCCCCCCCGGCAAGGCGATGGAGGGCGTGCGGCAGGTGGCGGACAACAGCTACGAGATCGACCGCGAGGTCATCGACTCGACCTTCAAGGACCTCAACAAGATCGCGACGCAGGCCCGCATCGTCCCCTCGTTCAAGAACGGCGTGGCCAACGGGTTCAAGCTGTTCTCGATCCAGCCGGGCTCCCTCTACTCGTCCATCGGCATCGAGAACGGCGACGTCATCCAGCGCGTGAACGGGTACGAGATCAACTCGCCCGAGAAGGCCCTCGAGCTCTACCAGCGCCTGCAGCAGTCGGGGCACGTCACGATCGAGCTGGAGCGCGGCGGCCAGGCCGTCCGCAAGGAATACAACATCGCCGCCCCGTGACCCGCGGCCCAAGGTCCACCATGCGAAAGCTCCTCGCCACGCTCGTGCTCGTCCCCGCGCTCGCCCTCGCGCAGACCCCGGTCGCCCCGCCGGACCGCGATCCCGGCACGCGCCCGGTGCCGCCCCGCGGCATCCAGGTGGGCCCGCGGCCCGGCGTCGCGCCCACGCCCGGCATCGCGCCCGTGCCCGCCCCCGGCGCGCCGACCGCCCAGCGCCCCGGCGCCGCGCCGGGCCAGGCCGCCCCCACCGGCCCCACGCCGGCGGCGGCGCCGCCGCGCCCCGGCGCGGCCCGCGGCGGCGAGCCGCTGCGGACGACCGACTCGAAGTGCGTCCCGCTGCAGGGGCGCTTCATGCTGTCGTTCAACAAGGCGGAGATCGTCGACATCCTGGAGCAGGCGAGCCGCTGGACGTGCCGGAACTTCGTGTACACGGAGGACGTCGCGCGCGGGAAGATCACGCTCCTCTCGAAGACCCCGGTCACCGCCGACGAGGCGTACGCGGCGTTCCTCGCGGCCCTCAACTCGAACAACATCGCGGTCTACGCCACCGGCCGGTACTACAAGCTCATCCGCACCGCCGACTCGAAGAAGAACCCGATCCCCACCTACACCGGGGAGGACGCCGGCACCCCCGCGAACGAGCAGCCCATCACGAAGGTGATCCGGCTGCACTACGCCGACGCCGACCAGATGCGCGGCGTCGTCGGCAACTTCCTGTCGCCGCAGGGCGCGGACGTGCAGTCCGTCCCGCCCGACATGCTCATCGTCACCGACATCGGCCTGAACATCCGGCGCATCGAGCGCATCATGGAGGCGGTCGACCGCGCGGGGGCCGGCGACCTCGTGCGCATCGTGCAGGTCCGCTACGCCTCGGCGAAGGACATCGCCGACAAGATCAACCAGATCTTCCAGGCGCAGGGCGGCAAGGGCCGCCAGCGCACGATGGTGTCCGGCGGCGCGACCGGCGTCGGGCCGACCCCCGGGCGCCCGCAGCCCGCGGCGCCCGCGGGGGCGGTGGCGCCCGGCGGCGGGGCGGTGGAGGTCTCGGTCTCGAAGATCCTCCCCGACGAGCGGACGAACAAGCTCATCATCATCGCCGACGAGAAGAGCTTCCAGCGCATCCTCGAGCTCATCGAGCAGCTCGACGTGCCGACGAGCGGCGACGGCGGGATCCACGTCGTCTTCCTGCGCAACGCCAACGCCGAGGATCTCGCGCAGACGCTCTCGAACCTGGCGCAGGGGCAGGCGACGAAGCGCCCCGGCGTGCCGGCGGTGCCGGCGTCCGCCGCGCCCGGCGCGCCGATGGGCGCGCGCCCGCCGGCGGCGGCCGCGCCCGGCGGCGGGGCGACGGCGGAGCTCTTCGCGGGCGAGGTGAAGATCACGGCGGACAAGGCGCAGAACGCGCTGCTCATCCAGGCGAGCGGCTCGGACTTCGCCGCCGTCTCGCGCCTCATCGAGAAGCTCGACCGCCCGCGGCGCCAGGTGTTCGTCGAGGCGGTCATCGTCGAGGTGAACCTGCGCAACGACACCGAGATCGGCGTCGGCGCGCACGCCGCCATCCCCTTCGACTACCAGGGCGAGTCCGGCGTCATCCCGATCTCCTCGAACCCGGGGCGGGTCCGCTCCCTGGACCTCCTCGGCGCGGTGGGGCTCGGCGGCTTCCTCACCGGCTTCTCGGGGCCGGTGACGACGGAGCTCCAGAACCTCGGCCTCAACATCCCCTCCATCGGCTTCCTCATCCAGGCGCTGCAGACCTCCTCCGACGCGAACGTGCTCTCGACGCCGCACATCGTGGCGACGGACAACGAGGAGTCGGAGATCACCGTCGGCCAGAACGTGCCGTTCCCCGCCGGCACCGCCCCGAGCGGCCTCGCGAACCTCGTGAGCGGCACGGGCTCGACCACCGGCTCGACCCTCGGCGGCCTCCTCGGCACCTCGGGCCTCTCCGGCCTCTACGCGCCCATCCAGCGGCAGCCCGTCGAGCTCAGGCTCAAGATCAAGCCGCAGATCAACGAGGGCGGGAACGTCCGGCTCACCATCGAGGAGCAGACCGAGGAGATCGCCAGCACCGATCCCCAGCTCGGCCCCACCACCGCGAAGCGCAGCGTGAAGACCCAGATCGTCGCGAAGGACCAGAGCACCATCGTCATCGGCGGCCTGATCCAGGAGCGGAACCTCCGCACCGTGAAGAAGATCCCGTTCCTCGGCAGCCTGCCGGTGCTCGGCTGGCTCTTCCGCGACACGGTGACGAACAAGTCCAAGACGAACCTGCTCCTCTTCCTCACGCCGTACATCATCCGCGACGAGTCGGACTACCGGCGCATCTACGAGAAGAAGCGCAAGGAGCAGCAGGAGTTCATCGAGCAGTTCTACGGCCGGCAGCCCAGCTACGAGGTCGCGATCGACTTCACCCGCAAGGCGGGGCCCTACGCGCGGCTGCGGGCCGGGGTGGTGGAGGAGACCTCGAAGCTCGAGAACGGCGGGCGCGGCGGGCCGGGGGAGCGGCTCACCTCGCCGCCCGGCGAGCAGCCGGTCTGGGACCGGCCGAAGCCGGCGCCCGCCCCGCCGTCGCAGGAGGCGCCCGAGGACGGCACGCCCGTCGATCGCCTCGACGTGCAGCCGGAGGTCCCGACGCCCGCGCCCGAGGGCGCCCCGCCGGCGCCGCCGCCCGCGCCGGCGCCGGGCGGCCCGCCCAGGACGGAATGACCGGGGCGCGCCGGGCCGTTCCACGAGATCCGACCATGCAAGACGAGACCCGCACCGAGATCCTCCCCCTCGCCCCTCCGGCGGAGCCGCGCGAGCGCACCTCGCTCGTCGCCAACGCGCCCGCGTTCCTGTGCGGGCGCCGTCTCGGCGAGATCCTCGCCGAGACGGCGGGGCTCACGCCCGAGCGGCTCTCCGAGGCGCTCGCGCTGCAGGCGGGCGAGCAGGCCGGCGCGCGCCTCGGCGAGATCCTCGTCCGGATGAAGGTCCTCGCGGAGGAGGACGTGCTGCGCGCGCTCGCGATCCAGCTCGACCTCCCCTTCCTCGCGCACATCGACCCGGAGAGCGTGCCGGGCGACCTCGCCGCGAAGGTCCCCATCCACTTCGCGAAGCAGGCGCGGGTGCTCCCCCTCGGGACGAGCGGCGACGCGGTGCGCATCGCGGTGGCGGACCCCCTCGACACCGCGGCGCAGGACTCGGTCGCGATGCTCCTCGGCGCGCCCATCGCCCCGGAGGTGGCGCCCGGGTCGGTGGTCCTCGACGCGATCAACGCCGTGTACGACCGGGCGGCGGACGAGCACGAGAAGCTCATGGAGGACCTCGAGGAGAGCGACCTCGAGTCGGTCGCCCACGAGCTCGAGGAGCCGACCGACCTCCTCGACGCCGACGACGAGGCGCCCATCATCCGCCTCGTGAACTCGCTGCTCTTCCGCGCCGTGAAGGAGCGGGCGAGCGACATCCACATCAACCCCGAGGAGAAGGACATCTCGGTCCGCTACCGGATCGACGGCGTGCTCCGCGAGGTGATCCGCCCTCCGAAGCGCTACCAGGCCTCGATCTCGAGCCGCATCAAGATCATGGGGGGCCTCAACATCGCCGAGAAGCGGCTGCCGCAGGACGGGCGCATCCGCATCAAGCTCGCCGGCAAGGACGTGGACATCCGCCTGTCGACGGTCCCCACCGCCTACGGCGAGCGGATCGTCATGCGCCTCCTCGACAAGTCGAACGTCATCCTCGACCTCGCCGAGCTCGGCTTCGAGGAGTGGCAGCTCAAGATCATGGACGGGCTCGTCACCCGCTCCCACGGCATCGTGCTCGTGACGGGCCCCACCGGCTCGGGCAAGACGACGACGCTGTACGGCGCGCTCGCGAAGATCAACTCGCCGGACCTCAACATCCTCACCATCGAGGACCCGGTCGAGATCCCGCTCCGTGGCATCGGGCAGGTGCAGGTGAACCCGAAGATCGAGCTCACCTTCGCGAACGGGCTGCGCTCGTTCCTGCGCCAGGACCCGGACGTCATCATGGTCGGCGAGATCCGCGACCTCGAGACCGCGGAGATCGCGATCCAGGCCTCGCTCACCGGCCACCTCGTGCTCTCCACCGTGCACACCAACGACGCGGCGGGCGCCATCACGCGCCTCGTCGACATGGGGGTGCAGCCCTTCCTCGTCGCCTCCTCGCTCGTCGGCGTGCTCGCCCAGCGCCTCGTGCGCGTGCTCTGCCCCGACTGCAAGAAGCCCTACGTGCCGACGAAGGAGGAGCGGGACTCGGTCGGCCTCTCGCAGCAGATCTGGGAGCAGGCCGGGAACCCGACGGTCGTCTACAAGGCCGAGGGCTGCCCCGCGTGCCAGAACACCGGCTACCAGGGGCGCACCGGCATCTACGAGCTCATGCTCGTGGACGACGACATCCGCCAGCTCATCCTCAAGTCCGTCGACTCGAGCACCATCAAGCGGGCGGCCGTGTCCCGCGGGATGCTCTCGCTGATGCAGCACGGCGCCTACAAGGTGGCGCAGGGGCTCACGACGGCGGCCGAGGTCCTGAGCGTCACGGCGGAGGACCTCCACTAAGTGCCCGTCTTCGAGTACAAGGCGCTCACCGCCGGCGGGAAGGCGGTGCAGGGGCTGCGCGAGGCCGACTCGCCGAAGGGGCTGCGCGCCACGCTGCGGCGCGAGGGCGTGTTCCTCACCGAGGTGCTCGCCGAGCAGCAGGTGAAGGCGCAGCAGGCGCGCGAGGTGAACGTCCGGCGCTGGGTGCTCGGGCGCGTCTCCGCGCAGGACCTCGCCATCGCCACGCGCCAGCTGGCGGTGCTCGTGCACGCCGGCATCCCGCTCATCGAGGCGCTCACCGCCCTCGTCGAGCAGGTGGACAAGGAGAAGCTGAAGCGCGTCCTCGGCGACGTGAAGCAGCGCGTGAACGAGGGCGCCTCCCTCGCCGACGCCCTCGCGGCGCACCCGCGCGTGTTCGGCGACCTCTACATCAACATGATCCGCGCCGGCGAGCAGTCGGGCGCCCTCGAGATCGTGCTCGTGCGGCTCGCCGACTTCACCGAGGCCCAGGCGCGCCTCCGCTCGAAGATCCTCGGGACGATGGCCTACCCGGCCGTCATGATGGTCATCGGCTCCTTCGTGCTCGGGATCCTCTTCACCGTCGTCATCCCGCGCGTCACCAAGATCTTCGAGGACACGCGCGCGACGCTCCCGTGGACGACCCGCGCGCTCATGGCGTTCACCGGGTTCGTGACGCAGTGGTGGTGGGCGCTCCTCGCCTTCGCCGCCCTCGCGATCTGGGGCTTCGTCCGCTGGAAGAGGACGCCGGACGGGAAGGCGCGCTGGCACCGCTTCCTCCTGACCGTGCCGATCTTCGGGCGGCTCCTGCGCATCATCGCCATCGGCCGCTTCGCCCGGACGCTCTCCACCCTGCTCAAGAGCGGCGTCCCGCTCCTCACCGCCATGGACATCGTGAAGAACGTGGTCGGGAACGTCCGCCTCGCGGAGGTCATCGACCAGGCGCGCGACGCGATCCGCGAGGGCGAGTCCATCGCCGCGCCGCTCAAGCGCTCCGGGGAGTTCCCGCCGCTCGTGTTCCACATGGTGGCCATCGGCGAGCGCTCCGGCGCCCTCGAGGAGATGCTCGCGAACGTGGCCTCCGCCTACGAGGACCAGGTGGACACCACGGTCAGCGCCCTCACCTCGCTCCTCGAGCCCATCATGATCGTCTGCATGGGCGGCGCCGTCGCCTTCATCGTCTTCTCCGTGCTCATGCCGATTCTCCAGATCAACACCATCGCAGGAGGCTAGCCATGCACCTCACGGCCGCTCATCCCTCCCCCCGCCGCCCGTCGCGAGCCGCGCGCGCCGCGGAGCGCGGCATGACCCTCATCGAGATCCTCGTCGTGATGGTGATCCTCGGGCTCATCGCCACCGCCGTGGCGGTGAACGTGGTCGGCGCCGCGGGGAAGGCCCGCGTGGACCGGGCGAAGACCGACGTGCAGCGGATCGCCTCCGACGGCGTGGAGGCGTTCAGGGTCATGCGCGGCCGCTACCCGTCCACCGAGGAGGGGCTGAAGCTCCTCATCGACGAGAAGTTCCTGAAGCCGAACGACAAGGACGGGACGCTCAAGGACCCCTGGGGCCGCGAGTACATGTACCTGTACCCGGGCCAGGCGCACGCGGACGCGTTCGACGTGAAGAGCTACGGCGCCGACGGCCAGCCGGGCGGCGACGACGAGAACTCGGACGTCGTGAACTACTAGGGGGCGCGTGACCGGCCGGCCGAGAGCGCGGGGCTTCACCCTCGTCGAGCTGATGGTGGTGGTGAGCGTCATCGCGCTCCTCGCCGGGCTCGCCGCGCCGGCCGTCGGCTCGCTGACGGGCGCGAACGCGCGGAAGGCGGCGGGCGAGCTCGCCGGCGGCATGCGCTTCTTGTTCGACACCGCGGCGCTGCGGCACGCGACCTGCCGCCTCGCCCTAGACCTCGACGGGCGCACCTGGTGGGCGGAGTGCGCGCCGTCGGCGGCCGGCATCGCCCGCGCCCCCGAGGACGACGAGGCCCTCGAGCGCCGCTTCTCCGGCGAGAAGAGCGCCGAGCTGCGCCGGCTGCTCGCGAGGACCGAGTTCGGGTCCTTCCAGGACCGGCTCGCCGAGAAGCGCGAGCTGCCCGGCAACGCGAAGTTCGGCGCGGTCGCGGTGGAGGGGCGCCGCCCCGCGACCGAGGGCACGGTCTACGTCCACTTCTTCCCCGCCGGCCGGGCGCAGCGCGCGTACGTGCCGATCGCGGACGGCGACAACCGCTACACCGTGGTGGTGGAGCCGTTCACGGGGCGCGCCCGCGTCGTGATCGGCGACGTGGAGGTGAAGGAGTGAGCCGCCCCGGCCGGGCTCGCCGCGGCGCCGGCGGCTTCACCCTCCTCGAGGTGATGGTGGCGCTCGGCATCCTCGCGGGCGCGCTCCTCGCCGTCTCGGACATCGTCGCGGGCGCCCTCAGGAACCACGTCCGGGCTCGCAACCTCGAGGTGGCGACGCTCCTCGCCCGCGGCAAGCTCGCGGAGCTCGAGGACCACTACGAGGCGAAGGGGTTCAAGACGGCCGACGAGTCGGAGGAGGGCACCTTCGAGGACGACGGGCACCCGGAGGTGCGCTGGCGCGTCGAGGTGACCGCGCCGCCCGGCCAGCTCGGGCCCGAGGACGTGCTCCGCGCGCTCACCGGCTCGGACGAGGCGCTGCAGCAGCTCCTCCCGCCGCCGGACCAGGCGCCCGAGCTCGGCGGGCTCCAGAAGCTGATCGAGGCGCGCCTCCGGCCGATGCTGGCGGTCTTCGGCCAGAAGCTCAAGACCGGCGCGCGGAGGGTGCGGCTCACGGTCTCCTGGCCGGAGGTCGCCGGCGAGGAGTCCTTCGAGGTCACCACGCACCTGGTGGTGCTCGTGCCGGGGGAGACGCTGGCGCAGGGGGCGGCGTCGGAGCTCGACCCAGCAGCAACAGCCGAGCAGCAGCTTCAGCAACAGCTCCAGCAGCAGCTGCGAACGGGGGCCCCACGCAGTGAGCGCCCGCGGCTTCACGCTCGTCGAGCTCCTCATCGCCATGGCGATCACCGCCACGCTCGGCGCGATGACCCTCGGCGCGTTCGCCCAGATCGACCGCGCGTCCACGGTCGCGCGGTCGCAGAACGAGCGCTACGCCGCCGCGCGCATGGCGCTCTCGCGCCTCTCGCGCGAGGTCTCGATGGCGTTCCTCTCCGAGAACTACGACACGCGGCGGTTCTCGGACCCGACCCGCCCGCCGACGCTGTTCGTGGGGCGCGAGGACGAGCTCCTCTTCACCACGATGGCGCACGAGCGGCTCTACCGCGACGCGCGCGAGTCGGACCAGGCGGTGGTGGAGTACGTGGTGGACGCGGACCCCGAGCACCCCGGCGAGGAGGCCCTCTTCCGCCGCGAGAAGGCGCGGCTCGACGACGAGCCGGACCGGGGCGGCCGCAAGGACCTCGTCGCGGACCACGTGGTCGGGTTCCGCGTCGGCTACTGGGACGCGCAGCGCAAGGAGTGGGTCCGGGAGTGGACGACGCGCACGCCGGAGCACGCCGCCCTGCTCCCGTCCCGCGTCCGGCTCGAGCTCGAGCTGAAGCTCGCCGACGGCCGGACCGAGCGGTTCGCGACCGAGGCGCGGATCGCGATGCGCCAGCGGCTGAGGACCAACTGATGCGGCGCGCCCGGACCGGCGAGCGCGGCGTGGCGCTCCTCCTCGTCATGGTGGCCGTGGCGGTCCTCACCGCGCTCGCCGCGGATCTCGCCTACGAGTCGCGGGTCTCGCTGCGCATCGCCGCCAACGCGCGCGACGAGCTGCGGGCGACGGCGCTCGCGAAGGGCGGGGTCGCCCTCGCGCGCGTCGTCCTCTCGCTGCAGCAGCAGATCGACGACGCCGTGCCGGCGACGAGCAGCGCGACATCGGGCCGGGGTGGCGCGCCGGCGGCGTCCATCCCGTCGTTCCCGCGCCCGCAGATCTGGCGGCTCCTCGCCGTCGGCGACGGGCTCGCCGACGGCCTGTTCGGCGGCCCGGGCGCGCCCCGCGCCGCTCCGGCGGAGGGCGGCGCGCCGGCCCCGCGGGGCGCGGCGTTCGACGTCGAGATCGACGACGAGGGCCGCAAGGTCAACGCGCAGCTCGATGCGAGCGACTACGGGGCGCTCCCCGGGAACGTCCAGGCGCTCTACCAGCTCGTCTGCGACCCGCGCTGGGACGCGCTCTTCGACCGCGACGACGCGAACGGGATCCGCGTCTCGCGCCAGGAGCTGCTCGTGTACCTGCGCGACTGGGTCGACCACGAACGAGCAGGTCTCCGTGCTCGCGGCGGGGTTCCCGCCGGGCGGCTGCGCCATCGTCGTCCCGCCGAACCCCTTCGAGGACGGGTTCGGGGACGAGAACTTCCCCTACGACCGCGGCGAGGACCGCTACCGCGCGAAGAACGCGCGCATGGACTCGCTCGCGGAGCTGCACCTCGTCGCCGGCGTGACCGACGCCTTCATGGCCGCCTTCGGCGACGCCCTCACCGTCTACCTGCCGCGCGACGCGAAGCCGAACGTGAACGACCCGCAGCGGGTCGTGGACAACGCGATGTACGTCGCGGACCTGCAGGGGCAGGCGATGCTCCTGACGAGCCCGGAGCTGAGAACCCTGCTGCAGCAGACGTTCCTGCAGCAGACGATGGGGGTTCCTCTCGCTGTCGCCCAAGGACTTCGTCGAGATGGTGGCAGGGCTCGGGATCTCGACGAATCCGAAGGCGGAGAGCTACCTGACGGACCGCTCCACCACGTACCGGCTCCGCGCCGTCGGCCGGGCCGGCGACGTCGCGAAGACGCTCGACGTCGTGCTGTGGTCCGACAGGCCCAACACGCCGGTGACGACCCCCTGGCGGATCGTGCACTGGCGCGAGGAGTGACGGAATGGCGCAACGGATCCTCGGCCTCGATCTCGGGGCCCGCTCGGTGAAGGCGGTGCTCCTCGAGGGCACCTTCCGCGGGTACGCCGTGGCGGCCGCGGCGCGCGTGCCGCTCGGTCCGGCGGACGCCGGCGCGCCCCCCGCGGCGCGCCAGGCGGCGGCGGTGCGGGCGCTGCTCGAGGACCCCTCCTTCGCCTTCGAGGTCGCCGCCGTGGCGTTCCCCGGGGCGGGCGTGTCGTCGAACGTCGTCACCCTCCCCTTCGCCGACCCGCGGCGCATCGAGCAGACCATCGGCTTCGAGGTGGAGGGCCAGATCCCCTTCGACCTCGCCGACGTGGCGTGGGACTGGCAGCCCCTCGGCGTGCGCGACGGCAAGACCGACCTGCTCGTGGCGGTGGTGCGCAAGGAGGAGCTGGCGGCGCTCGTCGCGTCGCTCGGCGAGGCCGGCGTGGACCCGCGCGTCGTCCTCCCGGCGGGGCCGGCCTACGCGGCGCTCTTCGCCGGCGGCGCCGTGGCGCCCGCGCCGCGCCCCGACGAGGCGGCGCCGCCCGGCGCCGAGGTCCTCGTCGACGTCGGCCAGGAGCGGACGAGCGTCGCGGTGGTGGGCGCCGGCGCCTGCGAGGCGGCGCGCACCTTCGCCTTCGGCACCGCCCACCTCGCCCGCGCCCTCGCGCGCGAGCTCGGCGTCACCGAGGCGGAGGGCGACCTGCTCGTCGCCGCCGCCGCGGGGGGCCCGCCGCTCCCGCCCGAGCTCGAGGGCCACGCCGCCGACCCGCGCGCCGGCGAGGCCCTGCGGCGCGCCCTCGCGCCGCTCGCCCGCGAGCTGCGCGCCACGGTGCGGACCTGGCGCGCCCGCGCCGGCCAGCGGCGCCTCGACCGCCTCTCCCTCGCCGGCGAGGCGGCGCGCCTGCCCGCGCTCGCCGAGGCGCTCGCCCCGGAGGTGGAGGGGCCGGTCGCGCCGCTCGCGCTCGCCGGGCCGGCCGCGGAGCGGATCCCCCCGGCGGACGCGCCGGCCTTCGCCCTCGCGCTGTCGCTCGCCCTGCGGGGCCAGCAGGGCTCCCGCGCGCCGCGCCTCAACCTGCGCCGCGGCGACCTCGCCTTCACCCGCGACTTCGAGCACCTGAAGGGCCGCATCGGGAAGCTCGCCGCCTACGCGGGGCTCGTCCTCCTCCTCGGCTTCGCCAGCGCGGGCGTCAAGGCGTTCGCCCTCTCGCGGCAGGAGGCCGCCCTCGACCGCGCGCTCTGCGACGCCCAGCAGAAGATCGTCGGCCGCTGCTACCCGAACTTCGAGGAGGCGCAGGCGGTGCTCCGCGGGCGCGGCACGCCCGGGGCGTCGCTGCCGCGGGTGTCGGCGGTCGACCTCTTCGCGGAGCTCGCCGAGCGGACGCCGCCCGACGTGCCGCTGCGCTTCGAGCGCATCGAGCTCACGAAGGACAAGCTGCACCTGCAGGGCACCACCGACGCGGCGGAGAACGTCGACCGGATCGTCGGCGCGCTCAAGGGCTCGCGCTGCTTCGGGGACGCCCGCTCCGGCGGCGCGCGCCGGCGCGGCACCGAGGGGAAGTTCGAGTTCTCCGTCGACGCGGCGCTCACGTGCCTCGAGGGCGGGCGCGAGCCGCCCGGGGGGAGGGGCTAGATGGACCGGCTGAAGGAGCGGCTTCGCAGGATCCGCGGCACGGTCGAGGCGTGGCTCGGGACGCTCTCCGTGCGCGAGCGCGCCCTCGTGGGCGCCGCCGCGCTCGCCGTCGGGCTCTTCACGGTCTGGCTCGTGGCCCACCAGATCGGCGCCGGCATCTCCGCGCGCGAGGCGCGCATCGAGCAGAAGACCAAGGTCCTGTCGCAGATCGGCAAGCTCGCCGAGGCCTACCGCCGGCGCCAGTCGGAGCGGCAGGCGGTGGAGGGGCGGCTCAAGGGGCCCCCGGTCCAGCTCATGAGCCACATCTCGCAGGCGGGCGCGACGCTCGGGATCCAGGTGAACGACCTGCGGCCCACGGGCGCGCCCACCGACGCGGACGGGCTCGTCGAGGAGTCGGTCGAGGTGAACCTCGCCCGCATCGACCTGCAGCGCCTCGCGCAGCTGATCCAGTCGCTCGAGCGCGGCGCGGGCGTCGTGAAGGTGAGGCGCATCCGGGTGACGACCCGCGCCGACGACCCGGCGCTCGTGGACGCGACGATCGTGGTCTCCACCTACCAGCTCAAGTCCTGACCGGGAGCGCGCGTGAAGATCGACTGGACCGTCTGGAAGCCGCGCCTCGCCTACGGGGGGTTCGCCGCCCTCGCGTTCCTGCTCGCCCTGCGCTGGACCTTCCCGAGCGAGGCGGTGAAGGAGCGGCTCATCCTCGCCGCGGGCGCCCGCGGCTGGCAGATCGACGCCGAGGACGTCTCGGCGGGCGGGATCATCGGCGTGCGCGCCCGGGGCGTGAAGCTCGAGGACGGCTCGGGCCTCGCCATCCCGATCGAGGACGTGACGGTGTCGCTGCGCCTCCTCCCGCTGCTGGCCGGGCGGCGGAGCGTCGCCTTCGACGCGGCGATCTACGACGGCCGCGTGCGCGGCACCGCCGACCTGTCGGGCGACGTCCGGCGGATCGTCGCGGAGGTGGAGGGGGTCGACCTCGGCGCGGCGCTGCCGCTGCGGAAGGCGTCGGGCGTCGACCTGCTCGGGCGGCTCCACGGCACCGCCGACCTGCTCCTGCCGGAGGCGCCCGGCGCGAAGCCGAGCGGCCGCGTCGAGGCGCGCGTCGTCGAGGCCGGCATGGCCGGCGGGCAGCTCCCGGTGCCGGCGATGGGCGGCGGCCTCCCCCTCCCGCGCATGGCCTTCGGCGAGCTGACCGCCGCGGTGAAGCTCGGCGACGGGAAGGCGACGTTCGAGCGGCTCGAGGCGAAGGGCGGCGACGCCGAGGTGCGCGCGGACGGGCTCTACTTCGTGGTGCAGCCCCGCATGCAGTTCGCGCCGATCTTCGGGAAGGCGAGGGTGAAGGTGAAGGACGCGTTCTGGAGCAAGAGCGGGACGCAGGGCCAGGGGCTGAAGGCGGTCGCGGACGCGGCGCTCGCCCAGGCGCGCGGCCGCGACGGCGCGTGGTCCTTCGACGTCACCGGCTCGGTGGGGCACCCGCGCCTCATGCCGAGGGCGCAGGGGCAGGCGCAGACGGAGGACGACGACCGCTAGCTGGCGCTCGTGGGGGGACGGCGCACCGCCCCGCCGATCACACCTTGAAGCGGCCGACGTTCTCGGCGAGGGCCTTCGCGCGGGCGCCCAGCCGGCCGGCGACGCCGGTGAGCCCGTCCACCGCCGCCTCGTGCTCCCCGGCGGTGTGCGACAGGTCCTGCAGCGAGTCGCGGACGCGGCGGGTCGCCGCCGCGTGGTTGTCCACGGCGCGGTTGATCTCCGCGATCATCTGCTCGAGCCGGCCGAGGCTCTCGAGCTGGCGCTGCCCGAGGCCGGAGTGCTCCTCCAGGGCGCGGGCGACGTGATCCGCCATCGCCCCCACGCTGCGCGACATCGAGTTCACCGCGGCGGCGCTGCGGCCCACGAGCTGGACGGCCGTGGAGACCGCCCGCGAGCCGTCCCCGACCGACTCGACCACCTGCGACACCTCGCGGGACGAGAGGCCGTGGGCGTCGACGGCGGCGCGGATGGCCACGGCCGTCTCGCGCGCCTGGGCGGTCGAGCGGCGGATCTGGCCGAGCGCCGCGAGGGAGTTGCGGGCGAGCCGCACGCCGTCCGCCGCGAGCGCGTCGCCGCGGTCGATGAGGGCCGCGGTCACCCCCACGTCGTCGCGCACCGAGCGGATGATGTCGCCGATCGAGTGGGTCGAGCGCGCGATCTGGGCCGCCAGCTCGCGGATCTGCTCGGCGACCACGCCGAAGGCCTTGCCGTGCTCCCCCGCCTGCGCGGCGATGATCGAGGCGTTGAGCGAGAGCAGGTTCGTCCGCCCGGCCACCTCCGAGATGAAGTCGACCACCTGGCCGATGTCGTCCGAGCGCCCCCCGAGCGCGGTGACGCGCTGGTGCGCGTCGGCCACCGCCGCGCGCAGGGTCTCGATGCCGCGCACCGTCTCCTCGACGACGCCGCCGGCGCGCTCCGCGATCTCGGCGACGAGCGCCGCGGTGCCCTCGCTCTCCTCCGCCGCGCGCTCGAGGGTCTCCATCGAGGCGCGCACCGAGGGGAGCGTCGCCCCCGCGTGGCCGGCGACCGCCTCGAGGCCGCCGAGGCACGCCTCGGCGTCGCGCCCTGCGGCGGAGAGGCGGTCGACGTCGGCGGCGGCCGCCCCCATGGCCCGCTCGAGGTCGAGCCCCTTGCGCCGAACCTCCTCGAAGGCGGCGGTCATGTCGCCCATGGCGCGGGTGGTGCCGTTCACGTACTCGGAGAGCCCGCCGAGGCCGCGCGAGACGAGGCGCATCGAGCCCTCCATCGCCTCCACGGCCGCCTGCACCGACACCACCCCGGCGTGCTGCTCGAGGGCGCCGCCCCGCACCCGATCGCCGATGGCGGCGGCGTCGCGCGCGCCGACCGAGACGCCCTCGCTCGCCGCCTGCACGTCGAGGACGAGCCCCTTCAGCCCCTCCGCCATCCGCCCGAACTCGGCGGCGAGCTGCCCCATCTCGTCGTGCGACGGCGGGGGCCGGGGCGCGGTGAGGTCGCCCGAGGCGATGCGGTCGGCCGCCCGGCCCAGGGCGCGGAGCGGCGACGCGATCGCCCGCGCCGCGATCCAGGAGAGCGCCGCGGTGAGCGCGGAGGCGATGAGCCCCAGCGCGGCGAGCTCGCCCCAGAACGCGCGCCGCCGCGGCCACAGCGGCGCCTCGGGCATCCACGACGCGACGAGCCCGCCGCCCGGCGCGCGGCTCGTGACGAGCCACCCGTCCGCGAGCCGCGCCGTGCCGACGGGCGCTCCGCGGGCGCGCTCGAGCGGGAACGGGCCGGCGCCGAAGCGCGCCGCGATCTCGCCGCCCGGCCCGACGATCGCCACCGGCGACCCGGTGACGATCCAGACGTGCTCGGCCACCTCCACGTCGTGCGCCCCCGCCGCCGCGACCGCGCCCTGGTGCGCGCGCACCGCCGCCTCGACGTACTCGCGATCGACGTCGGCGCGGTAGCGCAGGTAGCCCGTGGCGGCGAAGATCGACACGGCGATGCCGTTCAGGCCGAGGCCGAGCACCAGGATCTTGGCGCGGACCGTGCCGCGCGGCGCGGCGTCGCCGCGGGCGGTGGCCGCCGCCACGAGCGAGTAGCCGAGCATCGCCGCGAGGATCGCGGCCGAGGCGCCGACGCTCGCCGCCGCGAGCGCGAGATCGCCGGAGAGGCCGCGCCGCAGGAGGGCGAGCACGCCGGCGCCCGCCGCGGCGAGGGACGTCCCGCCGAGGAGCGCGGCCGCGATCGGCGCGAGGCGCCGCCCGGCCTCCGCGGCGCGCGGGTCCGGCGCTCCCCCGGCCTTCACGCGGGCGAGCGGCGCGGCCGCCCGCGCGAGCAGCGCGACGACGAGCGCGGCCTGCGCGACGAAGACGGCGGGGAGGAGGGCGCCGCCCGGGAGCCGGGGCACCTCGGCGACGAGCGGGAACGCCCGCTCGTACACGTACCCGGCGAGCAGCCAGCCCGGCACGAGCGCGGCGAGGACGTCCCGGACGAGCTTGCCGGAGAGGCGCATGGGCGCGCAGGAGTCTATCCCGAAAGGCCCCCACGCCGGGGCGTGCGGACGGCGATACACGCCTTGTCACGCAACGCCCCGATTCCATGGGCGAAATCGGCGGGGCCGGGCGGCGGGACCTCGGCGGGATCGCGGAAAACCCTCTCCGATCAAGGGCTTCGCTTGAAACGCCCATGGGGTCGTGATATCGCGGGTGCCATGCGCATCAGGCGGCTCGACATCGTCGGTTTCAAGTCCTTCATGGACAAGACCGTCGTCGCTTTCGACGAGGGGGTCACCGGCGTCGTCGGCCCGAACGGCTGCGGCAAGTCGAACGTGGCGGACGCGATCCGCTGGGTGCTCGGCGAGCAGTCGGCGCGCCAGCTGCGCGGGCGCTCGATGGAGGACGTCATCTTCAACGGCTCGGAGTCGAAGCCGCCGCTGTCGATGGCAGAGGTGATCCTCACGTTCGAGAACGACCGGCCGAGCGAGCTGCCCGTGCAGTTCCAGGGCTACTCCGAGATCACGGTGGGGCGCCGCCTCTTCCGCACCGGCGAGTCCGAGTACCTCGTGAACGGCGTGCAGGCCCGGCTCCTCGACGTGAACGACATCTTCTTCGGCTCGGGCATCGGCCGCACCGCCTACTCGATCATCGAGCAGGGGCGCATCGGCCAGATCGTCTCGGCCCGCCCCGAGGACCGCCGCGCCATCGTGGAGGAGGCGGCCGGGATCACGAAGTACAAGCGGCGGCGCGAGGCCGCCGAGCGGAAGATGGAGGCGACGCAGCAGAACCTGACGCGCGTGGCCGACATCGTCCAGGAGCTCGGGAAGCAGCTCGAGTCGCTGAACCGCCAGGCGCGCAAGGCCGAGAAGTACAAGGCGCTCCGCGCGCAGATCCGCGAGCTGGAGCTGCGGGCCGCCGCGGCGCGCTACCTCGAGCTCACCGCCACGCGCCGCTCCGCCGAGGAGCGGCTCGGCCTGCTCAGGGCGGAGGAGGTCGAGGTCTCCGCGCGCATCGCCGAGATCGAGGCCGCCGTGGAGCAGGACCGCGCCCGGCTCGCCGAGGGCGAGGGGCGCCTCGGCGAGCTCTCCGCGAAGGAGCACGAGCTCGAGAGCGCGCTGCGCGTCTCGGAGGTCTCGGTGGAGGCGGCGGGGCGCGAGCTCGAGCAGATCGCCGAGCGCACCCGCGCGCAGGCCGCCGAGGTGGAGGCGCTGAAGGAGCAGGCCGAGGCGCTCGCCGGCGAGCGCGAGGACCTCCTGCGGCAGCGCGACGACCTCGTCACCCTCGTCGGCGCCGACGAGGGCCGCCTCGGCGAGGCGGAGAGCGCGCTGCGCGAGGCGGGGCGCGAGCAGGGGGCCTTGCAGGGCGAGGCGGATCGGGCCCGCGCGGTCGCCGCCGGCGCCGCCTCCGAGGCCTCCTCGCACACGAGCCAGCTCGCGCAGCTCGAGCGCCAGCGCCAGGATCTCCGCGCCCGCGTCCAGCGGAACCGCGACGAGGTCGACGAGCTCGCCGCCCGCGCCTCGAGCCTCGACGGCTCCCGCTCGCGCCACGTCGAGAAGCTCGGCCAGACCCGGCAGCTGAAGCTCCGCCTCGACGAGCAGCGCGGCGCGCAGGAGGAGCTCCTCGAGCGCACGCGCGCCGAGTTCATCCAGAACGAGGCGAAGCTCATCACCCTGCGCGAGGAGCTCGCCGAGAAGCGCTCGCGCCTCTCCAGCCTCCTCGAGATCGTCCGGAACTACGAGGGCTACGGCCGCGGCGTGCGCAGCCTCATGACCCGCGCCGGGCAGGGCGAGGGGCGCGACCACGGCATCTTCGGGCTCGTCGCGGACGTCGTCTCCGCGCCGGCCGAGTACGAGAACGCCATCGAGGCGGTGCTCGGCGAGCGGCTCCAGTACGTGATCGTGGAGAGCCACTCCCAGGGCGTCGAGGCGATCGACTACCTCAAGACCGCCGCCGAGGGGCGCGCCTCGCTCATCCCGCTCTCCCGCCTGCGCGGCGACGCGGGAGATCCCTCGGCGCCCGGCCCGAGCCACCCCGGCGTCGTGGCGGGGTGCCTCGACGTGGTCCGCTTCGACCCCTCCTACGAGAAGGTCGCGCGCTTCCTGCTCGGCGACGCCCTCATCGTCCGCGACCTGCCCGCCGCCCTCGAGATCTGGCAGCAGGAGGGCGGCCGGCGCACCCTCGTCACGCTCGACGGCGAGGTCCTCGACCCGTACGGCGTCGTCACCGGCGGCCCGCTCGAGGGCGAGGGGCACGGCGCGCTGCAGCGCCGGCGCGAGATGCAGGAGCTCGAGGAGATCGTCCGCGCCTTCGAGGCGGAGTTCGCCCTCGCGCAGGAGCGCCACCGCACCCTGCAGGCCCGCCTCCTCCAGCTCGAGACCGCGCTGAAGAGCCTCGACAAGGACGGGCGCGAGAAGGACCTCGCCCTGCTCGAGCAGGAGAAGGACCTCGCCCGCGTGGGCGAGGAGCTCGAGCACGTGGCGACGCGCAGGGGGCAGCTCGAGCTCGAGCGCGCCCGGCTCGACGAGTCGCTCGCCGCCCTCGCGCGCGAGGAGGAGGAGCACCGTCTCGCCGCCGCCACCGCCGAGGCGGAGCAGGCCCGCGCCGAGGAGCGGGCCCGCGAGGCCGTCGCGCGCCTCGAGACGACCCGGCAGCGCGGCGACGTCCTCACCGCCGAGCTCATGAACCTGAAGGTCAAGGTGGCCGCCGACGCCGAGCGGCGCGAGTCCCTCGGGGGCGCGCTCCGGCGGGTGGAGGACGCGCGGCGGGAGGTCGACGAGCGGCGGGGGCGGATCTTCGCGGCGCTCTCCGAGGCCAACGCCCGCGCCGCCGAGCTGCGCGGCCGGCTCGAGGGCACGCGCGTCGACGCGGGCCGGCTCGGCGAGGACCTCGCCGCCGTCCGCGACGAGCTCGGGCGCGCCCGCGGCGCGCACGACGGCCTCGCGGCCGCGTCGCGCGCGCGCGAGGCCGAGGCGCGCGAGCTCCGCGGCCGGGCCGAGGCCGTCCGCGGCGCCGCCGCCGAGGCGTCGCTCACCGGCCGCGAGCAGTCGCTCGCCCTCTCCCACCTCGAGGAGCAGATCCGCGAGCGCTGCCAGGCCGAGCTGAGGTGGGAGGTCTCCCGGTTCCACCTCGAGAAGCCCCCCTCGGAGGAGGAGCACCGGCGGCTCGACGAGCTCAAGGCGCAGGCCGAGCGCATGGGCGCCATCAACCTCACCGCCATCGAGGAGTACGACGAGCTCCAGAAGCGCCACGCCTTCATGAGCGAGCAGCGGACCGACCTCGAGCGCTCGCTCGCGGACCTCAAGGCCGCCATCGTCAAGATCAACCGGGCCTCGCGCGAGCGCTTCCGGGAGACCTTCGACCGCGTGAACGAGAAGTTCCAGCAGGTCTTCCCGCGCCTGTTCAACGGCGGCCGGGCCGGGCTCGTCCTCACCCAGGACGACGGCGACGGCGAGGCGGGCGTCGAGATCTTCGCGCAGCCCCCGGGCAAGAAGCTCCAGAGCGTGAACCTGCTCTCGGGCGGCGAGAAGGCGCTCACCGCGGTGTCGCTCATCTTCGCCATCTTCCTCATCAAGCCGACGCCGTTCTGCCTGCTCGACGAGGTCGACGCCCCGCTCGACGACGCCAACGTCGGCCGCTACAACGACCTCGTGAAGGAGATGTCGAAGGCGTCCCAGTTCATCCTCATCACCCACAACAAGCGGACCATGGAGATGGTCGACACGCTCTACGGGGTGACGATGGAGGAGCCGGGCGTCTCGAAGCTCGTCTCGGTGCGGCTCTCCGAGCGCGCCCGCGAGGCGGCCGCCGCGTAGCGGGCGCCCGCCGGGGCCGCGGCCCGGCGACGCGGGTCGTTGACACGCGTCCGCGGGGATCCCTATATCGTCTCGCTTTCCGGGAGCCCCCGTGCCCTTCCCCGTCCTCCTCGCCCTCTCCGTGAGCGACCTCACGGCCAACGACGCCATCGCCGTCGCGATCGTCGCGCTCGTCGCCCTGCTCGTCCTCGTCGCCGCGGTCCGGCTGGCGCGCCGCAAGCGCCCGCCCCCCGGGCCCGAGGTGCGCGCCGAGGAGATCGAGCAGGAGCTCGCGCGCGAGGCGACCGAGCTCCCCCCCGAGGCCGAGGCTCCGCGCCCGCCCGCGCCGGCGGCGCCACCGGCGCCCCCGCCCGCCGCCGCGCCCCCGCCCGCCGTCCCCGAGGAGGCGCGCGCCGCCCGGGAGGCCGAGGAGGCGCGCCGCCGCGAGGAGTACCGCCGCAAGAAGGAGGCGGAGCGCGAGGAGAAGGAGCGGCGCCGCCGCGAGCGCGAGGAGGTGGAGGCCCGCGCCCGCGAGGAGGAGGCGCGCGTCGCGCGGGAGGCCGAGGAGGCCCGGCGGCGCGAGGAGGAGGAGCGGCGCCGGCGGGCGGAGGCCGAGGCGGGCAAGACGCTCGCCGCCGGGCTGGAGAAGACCCGCGGCGGGTTCATGGCCCGCCTCAACGCGCTCTTCGTGGGCGGCCGGCCGGTGGACGACGCCGTCCTCGCCGACCTCGAGGAGGTGCTCTTCACCGCCGACATCGGCGTGAAGACCGCGACGAAGCTCCTCGAGGGCGCCCGCGAGAAGGTGAAGCGCAAGGAGCTCTCCGACCCCGACCGGCTGAAGGCCGTGCTGCGCGAGGAGATCGCGGGCATCCTCGCCCTCGACGGCGCCGCGGACGGCGCGCCCGCCCTCTCCCCCGGAGCGGCGCGGCCGTGGGTGGTCATGGTCGTCGGCGTGAACGGCTCGGGCAAGACCACCACCATCGGCAAGCTCGCCGCGAAGCTCAAGGCGCAGGGGCGCTCGGTGCTCCTCGGCGCGGGCGACACCTTCCGCGCCGCCGCCGGGGAGCAGCTCGAGATCTGGGCCGCCCGCGTCGGCGCGCCGGTGGTGCGCGGCAAGGAGGGCGCGGACCCGGCGAGCGTCTGCTTCGAGGCGGTGCAGCGCGGGGTGGCCGAGGGCGCCGACGTGGTGGTGTGCGACACCGCCGGGCGGCTCCACACGAAGGCCCCGCTCATGGAGGAGCTGAAGAAGGTGAAGCGGGTCATCGGCAAGGCCGCCCCGGGCGCGCCGCACGAGGTGCTGCTCGTCCTCGACGCGACCAACGGCCAGAACGCCATCGCGCAGGCCCGGCAGTTCCACGAGGCGCTCGGCGTGACCGGCATCGCCCTGACCAAGCTCGACGGCACCGCGAAGGGCGGCGTCGTCATCGGCATCTGCGACGAGCTCCGCATCCCGGTGCGCTACGTCGGCGTCGGCGAGACGGTCGCCGACCTGAAGGCGTTCGCGCCGCGGGAGTTCGTGGAGGCGCTGTTCGCGTGAAGCTCCCCTTCGCCGTCTACCTCTTCGACATCGACGGGACGCTCGTCTCCGCCGGCGGCGCCGGCCGCCGCGCCTTCGAGCGCGCGGTGGCGGAGCAGTGCGGCCCGGTGGACGGCGCGCTCGCGGAGCTCCGCCTCGACGGCCTCACGGACCGGCTCATCGTGCGCAAGGCGCTCGAGCTCCTCGGTCGCCCCTTCGACGACGCCTTCTGCGACGCGCTCCTCGCGCGCTACGTGGAGCACCTGCGCACCGAGATCGACGGCCCGGGCTACGCGATCCTGCCCGGCGTCGTGGAGGCGCTCGAGGCGCTGCGCGGCCGCGGCGCGCTCCTCGGCCTGTGCACCGGGAACGTCGCCGAGGGCGCGCGCCTGAAGCTGGGCCGCGGCGGCCTCGACGCGTGGTTCGACTGGGGCGCGAGCGCGGTCGTCGGCTTCGCCCACGACGGCGAGGAGCGCGAGAAGCTCGTCCACGCCGCGCTCCGCCGCGCGGCCGCCCGGCTCGGCCGCCCCGTGCCCGCCCGCGAGGCGCTCGTGATCGGCGACACGCCGCACGACGTGGCGGCCGCCCACCATGCCGGCTGCCCCGTCCTGGGCATCGCGACGGGACGCTACGGCGAGGCGGAGCTGCGCCTGTGCGGCGCGGATCACGTCGCGCCGCGGCTCGATCACCCGGCCGCGCTCGCCCTCCTGCTCGGGGATCGCCCCCCCGCGGCTTGACCGGCCGCGCGGCGGCGCGCTATTGGCACTCCATGACCTCGGCGCGCGCCCCGACGACCGGTCCTGAGGGCCAGCTCGCGCCCCTCGAGGGACCCCGGCTGCGCGCGATCCCCGCGTCGCTCGCGCACGTCGCCCAGATCCAGGCGTGCTTCGAGGGCGCGCCCGACTACTTCGCGCGGACCGAGGGCGGACCGCCCGGGGCGGACGCGGCCGAGCGCCTCCTGCGCGACGCCGAGGGAGACGACCTCCGGCGCGTCTACGCGCTCGTCCCGATCGTGGGCGGCCCCGCCGTCGGCGTCCTCGACCTCTACCTCGACCACCCCGAGCCGGGCGTCGCCCACATCGGGCTGCTCCTCTTCCGCGAGGCGTGCCAGGGGCTCGGGTACGGCAAGGAGACCACCGCCGCGCTCGAGCAGGTGCTCGCGCGGGCCGGCACCCGCACCCTGCGCCTCTCCGTGGGCGACGAGAACCCGGAGGCGCGCGCCTTCTGGGAGCGGATCGGCTTCGCCGAGGTGGGGCGGCTCGACCGCGGCGTGACCGTCTTCGAGAAGCGGATCGGCTGAGCGCGCGCCCTGAGCCTGGGTCCGCTGGCGCCCCGTGGGCGCCGCGGTGTCCGCGCGCGGCCGCACGCTCGCGCCCCGGGGCGCCGGCACCGCGGTGTCCGCGCGCCGCCGCACGCTCGCGCCCCGTGGGCGCCGGCTCCGCCGCGGTGTCCACGCGAGGCCGCACGCTCGCGCCCCGTGGGCGCCGGCTCCGCCGCGGTGTGCTCGGCGCGCGCGGACGGTCCGGGCCGCGCGCGGAGCCGTCCGGCCCGGCGGGCGCGGCGGCGGAACTCGCGTCCGCAGCGCGCTGCGCGCCTGCGGACGCTTCGGACAGCCGCCGCCGCGCACGCGCGAAGCGAGCCGCGCGCGGTGGACGCGCGATCCGGCGGGCGCGCCTGCGCGCGCGGCTTCGCCGGCGCCCCCGGGGCGCTGGCGCTTACGGTCCGGGTGCGCGCGCGGGCGCGGGTGCAGCGCCACCGTGCGGGTGCGGCGCCGCACGCGCCCTGGCGCTCACGCTGCCGCCACCCTGCGCAGGCGCGGCCGTCGCGCGCGCCCTGAGCCCAGTCCCCGGGCGCCCCCCGGAGGCGCCGCGCGCAGGCGCGCCGCCACGCCGAACGCCTTCGCGCGCGTCACGGTCCACGCGCGCGCGGCGGCACCTGTCCGAGCGCCGGCATCGCGCAGCGAACTTGCCGGCGCGAGTTGTGCCGCCGCGCCGCACGGTCAAATCGCCCTCCGCGCGCGGCGTGCTCCGACCGGCGCGCCGAGCACTCCGGCGCCGAAGGGGAGCGCCCGGGGCGCGGGCGTGGTCGGTGAGCGGACGAGCACCGCGCGCCGCCCAGCGCGCCGAGCACACCGGCGCCCGGGGCGGGCGTGGTCGGCGCGTAAACGCGCACCACGCGCGCCCACGCGCGCGGACGCGGCGCTACTCCGCCGACGGCTGGGGCAGGAACGCGCGCGCCCGCCGCGCGGCGACGTGCCCGCGGATGCCCTCGTAGACGCTCGCGAGGCCGACGTAGCCGAAGCCGACCTGGAAGAGCACGAGGAACGGCAGCGAGTAGTAGACCTCGCGCTCGACGAGGTACATGACGCCGTAGGTCATGTAGGCCGCGAGGGCGAGCTCGACGATGGGCTGGAACGTGACCGCGGCCTTGTAGCGCTTCTTCGCCACCGACTCGCCCGCGCGCTCCACCCCGTGCTTGGGGGTGCGCGTGAACTCGGTCTGGTGGCCCATGAGCGCCTCGACCACCGCGCGGGCCTGGTTCACCGCCAGGCCGATGCCGAGCGCCATGACGATGGGGACGTACTTCACCCGCTGCCACCAGCTCCTGCCCTGCTCCGCCTGGCTCGCCGCGTAGAACGCGATGACGCTGAAGGTCGCCGCGGCGAAGAAGGGGATGTCGAGGAGCAGCACCTCGTACCAGCCGTGCGACACGCGCACCACCACCGTGATCGGCAGGAGGATGGTGAGCGGGATCATGAGCAGGTAGGCGACGTTCGCGGTGAGGTGGAAGAACGCCTCGCGCTTCACCGCCTTCGGCACGTCGGCCCGGCGGATGAGCGGCAGGAGCTTCAGCGCGGTCTGGATCGAGCCCTTCGCCCAGCGGTGCTGCTGGCTCTTGAACGCGTTCATCTCCACCGGCACCTCGGCGGGCGTGACGAGGTCGGGCAGGTAGACGAAGCGCCAGCCGGCGAGCTGCGCGCGGTAGGAGAGGTCGAGGTCCTCGGTGAGGGTGTCGTGCTGCCACCCGCCGCCGCCCGCGATGGCCTCGCGGCGCCAGATGCCCGCGGTGCCGTTGAAGTTGAAGAAGCGGCCGGAGCGGTTGCGCGCGGTGTGCTCGATGACGAAGTGGCCGTCGAGCAGGATGGCCTGCGCCCGCGTGAGGACCGAGTACTCGCGGTTCAGGTGTCCCCAGCGCGCCTGCACCATGCCGATGCCGGGGTCGGTGAAGAAGTGGACGGTGCGGCGCAGGAAGTCCGGCTCGGGGATGAAGTCCGCGTCGAACACCGCGACGAGCTCGCCCTTCGCGAGGGTGAGGCCGTGCTCGAGGGCGCCCGCCTTGAAGCCCTTGCGGTTCGTCCGGTGGACGTAGTGGATGTCGAGCCCCGCGGCGCGGTGCCGCTCGACGCAGGCGCGGGCGATGCCCTGCGTCTCGTCGGTCGAGTCGTCGAGGACCTGCACCTCGAGCAGCTCGCGCGGGTAGTCGATCTTCGCGACGGCGCCGATGAGCCGCTCCGTCACGTACATCTCGTTGAAGATCGGCAGCTGGATCGTGACGCGCGGCAGCGCCTCGAAGCGCGCGAGCGGCGTCGGCAGCCGGTACTTGTGCCGGTAGTACAGGTACGCCATCGTGTACCGGTGCGAGCCGTACACGGAGAGTACGAGGAGCAGCAGGGCGTACGCGACGACGACCGAAAGCTCGAGAGCGCTCATTCTGTATGGAGGTGCGGGATCCCTCCCCCCGCTCGGGACCCGACGAAAGTGCGGCGGACTATAGCCCCATGGACTCGGAAGTCAACGGCAGCCGGGTGGCGGTAGACCCACCCGGAGTCACTCCTTCTTGGCCGCCACGTCCGACCGTGGAGGCTCGATCGACGCCTTGAAGATGTCCACGGCGCGCAGGTAGTCGAGCGCGGTCTTCACCTGGAAGTCGTCCGCCACCGCCTGCGCGGCGGTCGACGCCGGCACCACGTCGTTCCGGAGGTGGCGCTTCAGGTCCCGCTCGCCGGGCTGGGCGTCGCCGGCGCGCGGCGGCGCGACGTCCGCCACCACCACGTCGGGGGTGATGCCCAGCTCCTGGATCGAGCGGTGCTTCGGCGTGTAGTAGCGCGCGACGGTGAGCTTGAGCCCGGAGCCGTCCTCGAGCTCGATGATCGTCTGCACCGAGCCCTTGCCGAAGCTCTGGGTCCCCATGATGACGGCGCGCCCCTGGTCCTGCAGCGCCCCTGCGACGATCTCGCTCGCGCTCGCGGTCCCCTTGTTGACGAGGACGATCATCGGGTACGTCGGCTCGGTGTCCTTGTCGCGGGCGCGCTCCACCTCGACGTTGCGGCGCCCGCGCCCCGCCGTGGTGACGATGGTGCCGCTCGAGAGGAACACGTCGGAGACGCGCACCGCCTGATCGAGCAGGCCGCCCGGGTTGTTGCGCAGGTCGAGGACGAGGCCGCGGATCTGCCCCGCGAGGGCCGCGCGCGCGTCGTCGAGCGCCTTGCGGAGGTTGCGGTCGGTGCGCTCCTGGAACGCGCGCACCCGCACGTAGGCGTAGCGCCGCTCCGGGTCGAGCACGCGCATGTCCACGCTCTGCGTCCGCACGCGATCCCGCACGAGCGTGAGCTTCTGCGGCGCGGTGAAGCCCTCGCGCATCACCTCGAGCACCGCCTTCGTGCCCGCGGCCCCCTTCATGCGGCGGATGGCGTCCGAGAGGGTCATCTCCTTCGTGGGGGCGCCGTCGATGGAGAGGATGCGATCGCCCGAGCGGATCCCCGCGCGCTCGCCGGGGGAGTCGGCGACCGGCGTCACCACCGTCAGGACGCCCTCCTCGATCGTCACCTCGAGGCCGAGGCCGTCGAACTCGCCGGTGGTCTCGTCCCGCATGGCCTTGTAGACGTCCGGGCGCATGAACACGGAGTGCGGATCGAGCCGCGCCATCATCCCGTCGATGGCGCCGTACACGAGGTCCTTCTCGTCCACCTCCTCGACGTAGCTGTTCTCCACGTGGGCGAGGACGTCCGAGAACACGTCGAGCGGCCGGTACGGCTCGCTGCCGGCCCGGCGCGCGGCGTAGGCGGCGTGGTCGACGGCGAGCCCCGCGAAGAAGGCCGCCGCCAGGGCGAGGACCAGGGCGGAGCGCGCGAGCCGTGTGCGGCGAAGCATCGCCCGATGATACCAGCCGGGCGGGCCTCCGCCACCCTACCGGGCGAGCCAGGGGCGCGGGTCGACGGGCCGGCCCTTCTCGCGCAGCTCGAAGTAGAGGTACGGCCCCTTCAGAGATCCGGAGTCGCCGACGGTGCCGAGCACCGTACCCGCGTCCACCTCCTCCCCCATCGCCGTACGCATGGAGGCGAGGTGGGCGACGAGGGTGTGGTAGCCCTCGCCGTGGTCCACGATGACGAGGTTCCCGTAGCCCTTGAACCACCCGGCGTGGACCACTCTGCCGGGAGCGACCGCCCGCACCGGCGCCCCCGCGGGCGCGCCGAGGTCGACCCCGTTCTGGACCGTCACCGTGTTGAAGCGGGGGTTCACGACCTTCCCGAAGGCGACGGTGACGGGGCCCGGGGCGGGGGCGGGCAGCCGCCCGCGGCGCTCGGCGAAGCCGCCCGGGCCGGGGAGGCCCGCGCGCGGAGGCGGCAAGGTCGCCACGAACTCGGCGAGGCGCCGCGCCTGCTCGCGAACCTCGCCGGCGGCGCGCTCGTGGAAGGCCTTGGCGCTGCGCAGCGCGGCGAGCAGCGTCTCGCGCTCCTCGCGCCGCGCCTCCGCCTGCTCGCGCCGGTCCTGCGCCTCCACGGCGAGCGCCTCGAGCCGCTCCGCCTCGACCTGCCGCTCGGCGCGCGCGCGCTCGCGTGTTGCGAACGCCCCCCGCGCCTCCTCGAGGAGGGCCACGTCGCGCGCGAGGATGCGGGCCATGAGGTAGCGGCGCTTCACGAGGTCGGCGAGGGAGCGGCTGTCGAGGAGGATCTGGAGGAGCCCCGCCCGGCCCAGGCGGGCGCGGGCGAGCAGGCGCGGGCGCAGCTCCGCGAGGCGGTCCCGCATCCGGGCCTGGGCGGCGGCCTCCTGCTCGCGCGCGGCGGCGAGCCGGGCCGTCGCGGCGGCGCGCTCGTCCTCGACGCGCCGCCACTCGGCCCGCGCGTCGGCGAGGGCGGTCTCGGCCTCGCCGAGCGTGTCGAGCACCGAGCGCTCCTGCTGCGCCAGCATGCGCGCGGCGGTCTCCTCCGCCCGGCGCCGCGCCTCGAGCGCGTCGAGCTGCGCCTTCGGCGTCGCGGCGGCGAGGACGAGGGCGACGGCGAGGAGCGCTGCCGGCATGCTCACTCGTGGACGCGGCGCAGCGTCCGCGCGACGGAGAGGGCGCTCGCGAGGAGCCCCACCGCCCCGCCCCCCGCCACGAGCGCGAGGACCAGCCGGAGCGGCAGGGTGTCGGCGAGCGTGAGCGCCGCCGCGACACTCACCGCGGCCTGGAGCCGCGGCACGAGGAGCCCGTGCAGCGCCAGCAGGGCGAGGACCGCGAGGGCGCCGCCGACGAGCCCCTGCAGCGCGCCCTCGATGAGGAAGGGGGCGGAGACGAACGCGTCCGTCGCCCCCACGAGCTTCATGATCTCGATCTCCTCGCGCCGGGCGAAGACCGCGAGCCGCAGCGTGTTGGAGACGAGCACGGCGGTGGCCAGCGCGAGGGCGGCGAAGAGCGCGAGCGCCGCGACGCGCGCCCGGGCCACGAACGCCTCGAGCTTCTCGAGCCAGACGTTCCCGTAGTCCACCTCCGCCGCGCCCGGGACGGCGCGCAGCCTCGCCGCGAGCGCCCGCGCGCCGGCGAGGGAGATGCCGGGGGCGCTCACCTCCACCGCGTCGGGCAGCGCGCCCGGCCCGACGCCCTCGAGCACCCGCGCCTCCTCGCCGAGCGTCTCGGCGAGGCGCCGCAGCGCGGTCGCGGCCGGCACGGCCTCGACCGCGAGGCCGGGGGCCGCGGCGCGCGCGGCGCGGGCCGCGCCCTCGAGGTCGGCGTCGGGGGCGAGGTACACCGAGATGCGCACCTCCCCGGCCCAGCCCTGGAGCAGCCGCTCCGCGCCCCCGAGCGCCGCCGCGAGCAGCCCCGTCGCGAAGATGGCGACGAAGATCGTGGCGGTCCCCACGAAGGCCACGTAGGGC
Source organism: uncultured delta proteobacterium (assembly GCA_963737085.1). Taxonomy (GTDB): domain Bacteria; phylum Myxococcota; class Myxococcia; order Myxococcales; family Anaeromyxobacteraceae; genus Anaeromyxobacter. Next base: position 312,724 of record CAVTRR010000004.1, on the reverse strand, counting down.
CCGCGGACCATGGCCTCGAGCGCGCGGCGCGTGGAGTGGACGGGCCTGAAGGTCATGAGGCGGAGGCCCGTCGCACCGAGTCGCCGTCCGAGAGCAGCCGCCCGCGCTCGAGCACCACCACCCGCTTCTTGTAGCGCTCGAGCAGCGTGCGGTCGTGGGTGGCCACCACCACGGTGGTGCCGCGGGCGTTGGCGCCGTAGAGCAGGTCCATCACCTCGAGGGTGCGGTCGGCGTCGAGGTTGCCCGTCGGCTCGTCGGCGAGGAGCAGGGCGGGGTCGGCCGCGAGCGCCCGGGCCACCGCCACGCGCTGCTGCTCGCCGCCGGAGAGGGCCGGCGGGAACTTCTGGGCGCGGTGCTCGAGCCCGACCGAGCGCAAGCAGCCCCGACACGCGCCGGCGGATCTCGCGCTCGGGCAGGCCGCGCACCTCGAGCGGGAGCGCGACGTTCTCGAGGACCGTGCGGCGGGGCAGGAGCTTGAAGTCCTGGAACACCACCCCGATGTTCCGCCGCACGTACGGCACCGCGGCGGGCCGGATCTTCGCGACGTTCTTGCCGAAGAGGAGCAGCTGCCCGCTGGTCGCGGGCTCGTCGCAGAAGATGAGCTTGAGGAGCGTCGACTTGCCCGCCCCGGAGGCGCCGGTGAGGAAGACGAACTCGCCCTTCTCGACGGTGAGCGTCACGTCCTGGAGCGCGGTGCCGTCGCCCGGGTACTCCTTCGTGACGTGGAAGAGCTGGATCACGCGGCCCCCGGGTTCGGGGTGGGGCGGAAGGCTACTTTCGGTCGCCGAGGTCCTCGGCGAGGTACGACAGGATCACCTCGTCGAGGCTCTTCTCGCTGATGAGGTCCTCGCCGAACAGCGTCTCCGCGCCGTCGTTGCGCAGCACCGGGGCCGGCTCCTGACGGGCGGCGAGCACCTCGGGCGGCAGGGGCGGCGGCGACGCCGCCATGGAGACCCCCGCCTGCAGCCGCACCTTGCGGCCGTCGGAGTGGATCTGGCCGGGCTGGTAGGACGCGGCCTGCTGCGCGTAGGCCGTGTCGAGGTCGTCGTACACGCCGTTGATGAGGTTGCGCAGCATCTCCTTGTGCTGCTCCTCCATGAGCTCGCGCACCACCTGGGCGAGGTTCTCGGCGCCGACGATGTCCGCGTAGGAGGTCTTCTTCGAGGCGAGGATGTTCCCGCCCACGAAGAGGTGCGTGATGATGTGGGGGTTCTCCAGGCCCGAGTCCTCGGTCTGGATGTGGTACATCTTCCCCTTGTGCTTGATGTTGTGGTTGAAGCCCACAACCATCTTCTTGGCTTCGCCGCCCATCATCGAGCCCCGAATCTACCCCGTTTGCCGCCCCGCCGCGAGCGTCCCTCGTTCAGACATCGACGTGCTCGGCGCTCTCCACCGCGCGGCCGAGGAACCGGCCCGCCACGGCGAGGAACTTCTCCGGCGCGTCGGTCACGAAGAAGCGGTGCGCCGCCGGCGCGCCGGCGCCCTCGCCCCCGAGCCGCTCGCGCACCTCCGCGGCGATGGCGCGCGCGCTGTCCACGAGGACGACGCCCGGCATCGCCGCCGCGATCGCCGCCTCGAGGAGCGGGTAGTGCGTGCAGCCGAGGACGAGGGTGTCGATCTCCGCCTCGCGCAGCGGCGCGAGGTAGCGGCGGACGATCGCCGCGACGATCTCGTCCGCCGGGTCGGTCCAGCCCTCCTCCGCGAGCGGGACGAAGAGCGGGCAGGCCCGGGCGATCACCTCCGCCCCCGGGCGCTCGCGGCGGATCGCCGCCTGGTACGCGCCGCTCGTCACCGTCCCCTGCGTGCCGATGACGCCGATGCGCCCGCTCCGGGTGGCGCGAACGGCCGCGCGGGCGCCGGGCTCCACCACGCCCAGCACCGGCACCGAGAGCTCGGCCCGGAGGGCGGGCAGCGCCACGGCGGAGACGGTGTTGCAGGCGACCACGAGCAGGTCGATCTCGTGGCGGGCGAGGAAGCGCCCGTTGCGCAGCGAGTACTGGGTGACGGTCTCGGCGGACTTCGTGCCGTAGGGCACGCGCGCGGTGTCGCCGAGGTAGACGGTGTCGACGGCGGGGACCGCCTCGATCACCGCGCGCTGCACGGTGAGGCCGCCGACGCCGGAGTCGAAGATGCCGATGCGGGACACGGCGCGGCAGTCTACTCCCAAGGCCGGATCGACGCGCGCCCGCCCGGCGCGCGGCGGCGCGGGCGGGCGGGCGGCCGGTCGCTACGGCAGGCAGGTGGAGAGGAGGGTCACCGGCACGTCGGTGAGGCCCGCCCGGTCGACGCCGAAGCCCGGGCTGGTGCACGTCATCGCCTGGCCCGCGAAGGTGGACGAGACGAGCTCCATCCAGTCGAGCCGGTACGAGCCGACGGGGAGGCGGATGGCGACGTCGTCCGGGTAGGTGTAGCTGGCCTGCACCGACGCCGGGCTGCTCGAGTCGATCACCGCGGTGTAGTCGTTGACGTCGTAGTCGAACACGGCGAACCACAGATGGCACGGGCTCGCGGTGCAGCCGCCGGGCACGGAGTAGTCGAGGTTCGCGGTCCCCCTCGGAAGGCTGCACCGACACGAAGCCGCCGCCGCAGCTCGAGCCGGTGGTGGCCCAGTCGCGATAGGCGATCCGCCCGGCCGAGTCGATCCCCTCGACGGTGACGGTGCTCCCCGACCACGCGTCGACGGTGCCGGCGCCGTCGGCGCAGTAGAACCAGCCGGCGAACTGCCCGTCGACGTACACGTCGACGAAGTCGACGCCCGCCCCCGCGCAGCCCGTGACCGCGCCGTCCGCCGTGCCGTCGTACACCTGGAAGCCGGTCCACTGCACCGTGAGGGTCGAGGAGGAGCAGGCGACGTTGTCGTCGACGATGATGCAACCGGTTCCGAGGACGGCGGCGGCGAGGGCGAGGGCGAGGGGCTTCATCGGGACTCCTCCATCTGTCGCGTGGCTCCTGCGTGCGCTGCGGCTTAGGATTCAGCAACGCCTGTGCCACCCCGCAAGGACGCGCCGGGCCGCCCGAATATGCAGGCGGGCCTCCGAGGACGGGTGACGGGAGCGCACGGCCGTGGCGCTGCCTCACACGGCCCCCGGCGGGCGGTCCGGCGGGTGCGACATGTCGGCCCCGGCCCCCGGGAGGCAGAAACGGCTCCCCCGCGCGTTCTCTCGTGAAAAGCTCCCTCGTGATAGAGAACCCTTCACTTTTCCGGTCCCCGCCATGACGACCCCTGCCCTGCTCGCGCCCATCGCCTCGACCCTCGCCGTGCGTCCGCCGGGCTTCCCCCTGGCGGCGGCCGGGGAAGGGCTCGACTACCTCGAGATCGTCCGCAACTCCGGCCCCGTGGGGCTCGCGGTCCTGCTGCTCCTCCTCGGCGCCTCGGCGGTCTGCTGGGCCATCATCGTGAAGAAGTGGCTCCAGATCCGGCGCGCCCGCGACGAGTCGGTGAAGTTCCTCGAGACCTTCTGGCAGTCGAAGCGGCTCGACGCGATCTACCAGGCCGCCGAGGCGCTCACCGCGTCCCCCATCAGCCAGGTGTTCCGGGCGGGGTACGTCGAGCTCTCCAAGGTCACCGCGCAGAAGAAGGAGAACGGCGAGCCGAACGGCATGCACGACGAGCTCGGCGGCATCGAGAACGTGGAGCGCGCCCTGAAGCGCGCGGCCGCCTCCGAGGTGACCCACCTCGAGGGGCAGATCCCGTTCCTCGGCACGACCGCGAGCGCGGCGCCCTTCGTCGGCCTGTTCGGGACGGTCTGGGGGATCATGCGTGCCTTCCACGACATCTACCAGGCGGGCAACGCGAACCTCGCCACCGTGGCGCGGCCGATCTCGGAGGCGCTCATCGCGACCGCGGTCGGCCTCTTCGCCGCCATCCCGGCGGTGGTCGCCTACAACTACTTCGTCTCGAAGATCCGCGTCCTCGACTCGGAGATGACCAACTTCTCGAACGACTTCCTGAACATCGTGCGGCGCCACTTCTTCAGCGGCAGGGGCTAGCCCGCCATGGCCGCGTCCGCGGGCGGCTCGGGCCGCCAGACCCTCACCGAGATCAACGTCACGCCGCTCGTCGACGTGATGCTCGTGCTGCTCATCATCTTCATGGTCACGGCGCCGCTCATCCAGCAGGGCGTCGAGGTGAACCTCCCCGAGGCGCGGGCGAAGGCCGTCGAGGCGGAGGAGCAGAAGCTGGTCCTCTCCATCAAGGCCGACAAGTCGCTCTACCTCGGCACGAGCGAGGACGCCGCCCGCGTGCCGTTCGAGCGGCTCGAGGAGAAGCTCCGCGCCAACACGCGCGCCATGAAGGACAAGGAGCTCTACCTCCACGCCGACAAGGCGCTGCCCTACGGCTTCGTCGTGGACGTGATGGCGACCGTGCAGCGGGCCGGCGTCGTGAACGTGGGGATGATCACGAACCCGACGCCCTCGCGCGTCCGGGAGAAACCGGAGGCGCGGTAGGTGGCGCTCCCGGTCGCGAGCGCGCTCGCCAGGCGCGAACGGCTCTGGCCCGCGGTGACGGCGTCGGCGCTGGCGCACGCGCTCGTCGTGATCTGGGCGCTCCTGCGCGCGCCGCCGCCCGCCATCGACCTCGAGCAGAAGCCCATCGTCGCGAAGCTCGTGCGGCTCGGCGAGAAGAAGCCGGAGGAGTGGCTGCCGCGCAAGGAGCAGCCTCCGCCGCCGCCCCCGGCGGCGCCGCCCTCCCCCGCCCCCGCCGTCCCCTCGGCCCCCGCGAAGCCCGCCGCGCCCGCCGTCGACGCGAAGGCCGCGAAGGCGCCGCCCGCCCCGCCGGCGCCCTCCCCCGGCGGCAAGGGCGCCACGCTCGCCTCGGTCCTCTCGAAGGTGCAGCGCGAGGTGGAGGAGTCGCGCTGGGGCTCGCCGGACGGCGACCCGATGGGCGACTCCGAGACGGGCACCGAGGGCGACCGCTACCTCGCGCTCGTCGTCCGCGAGCTGCAGTCGCACTACAACGTCTCGAAGACCATCTCGGACCGCGAGCTCGTGCAGCTCGGCGCCACGGTGGTGCTGCGCCTCGACGCGTCGGGGCGCGTCCTCGGCCACGCGTTCGAGCGCCGCTCGGGCAACGCCGGCTACGACGCCGCCCTCGAGCGCGCCATCGCCGCGGCGCGGCTGCCGCCCCCGCCGCCCGAGCTGCGCGAGCGCTTCCGGACCACCGGCCTCGGCGTGAACTTCCACCTGTGACCTGAGGAGCCCCATGCGACGACCCGCCCTCGCGCTGCTCGCCCTCGCCACCGCGGCCTCCGCCCAGGAGCGGACCTACGTGGACGTGGGGTCGCCCAACTTCCAGCCGCTCCCCATCGCCGTCGCCCCGTTCCAGGGGGAGGGCGCCGCCGAGATCGCCGACGTCGTGCGGAGCGACCTCGCGCTCTCGGGCCTCTTCGACGTCCTCGACCCGAAGGGCTTCCTCGCCGATCCCGCCGAGGGCTACGCGGCGCCGTCGATCCGCTTCTCGCGCTGGGCCGACGTCGGCGCGGACGGGCTCGCGAAGGCGCGCGTCCAGGGGGCCGCCGGCGCCCTCGAGGGCGAGCTGCACCTCTACGAGGTCCGCGCCGGCCGCGAGGCCCTCGCGAAGACGCTGCGCGCCCCCGCCGCCGACCCGCGCGCGCTCGGCCACCACATGGCCGACGAGATCGTCCGCCACTACACCCGGGAGCCCGGCGTCTTCTCCACCCGCGTCGCGGCGATCCGCAAGGCGCGCGGCCTCTTCGAGCTCGTCCTCTTCGACGCCGACGGCCGGAACCCCCGGGTCCTGCTCTCGGAGCGGTCCATCCTGCTCACCCCCGCCTGGCACCCGGACGGCGGCTCGATCCTCGTCACGAGCTACCGCGCCGGCCGGCCCGAGATCTGGACCTACCGGCTCGCCGACCGCTCCTTCCGGCGCCTCGCGGCGACGCGCAACGCCATGGGCGGCGTCTACTCGCCGGACGGCTCCCGCATCGCCTTCACCGCCTCCGACGGCGGGAACAGCGACGTCTGGGTGATGTCCGCCGACGGCACCGGCGCGCGGCGCCTCACGAACCACGCCGCCCTCGACCTGTCGCCCTCCTGGTCGCCGGACGGCAAGCGCCTCGCGTTCGTCTCGGACCGCGCCGGGACGCCCCAGCTCTACGTCATGGGGGCGGACGGCTCGGACCCGAAGCGGCTCACCTTCCAGGGCAACTACAACCAGACCCCGCAGTGGAGCCCGCGCGGCGACCAGATCGCCTTCACGGCGCGCGACGAGCGGAAGGTCTTCGACGTCTTCGTCGTGACGGTCGCCTCGGGCCGCATCGACCGGATCACGCAGGACCAGGGGCGCACCAACGAGGAGCCGTCCTGGGCGCCCAACGGCCGGCTCGTGGTCTTCCGCACCGACCGCAACGGCGCCGCGCAGCTCGTCGTGTCGGATCCGAAGGGCGAGCGCCAGACCGTCGTCGCCGGGGGGGTCGGGGACCTCTCCGCGCCCGCCTGGGGCCCGCTCGCGGATTGAGGGTCGAGGCCCGCATGACGGAGCGGCTCGCCGCCATCGACGTCGGGACGAACACCGTCCTCCTCCTCGTGGCCGAGCGCGCGGGCGGGGGGTTCGCGCCGCTCCTCGAGCGCGCGGAGATCACCCGGCTCGGCCGCGGCGTCGACGCCACCGGCCGCCTGGATCCCGCGGCGATCGCGGAGACCGCCGCCGTGGTCGCCGACTACGCGAGGGCGGCGCGCGCCCTCGGCGCGGCGCGGTTCGCCTGCGTCGCGACGAGCGCGGTCCGCGACGCCGCGAACGGCGCCGAGTTCTTCGAGGCGGTGCGCCGCGACGCCGGGGTCGAGGCGAGCGTCATCTCCGGCGAGGAGGAGGCGCGGCTCGTCTACGAGAGCGCCTGGCGCGACTTCGGCGCCGCGGGGGCCGCGCTCGCGGTCCTCGACGTCGGCGGCGGCTCCACGGAGTTCACCTTCGGCGACGGGCCGGCGCCGCGCGGGCGCACCAGCCTGCAGGTGGGCGCCGTGCGCCTCACCGAGCGCCACGTGCGCTCGGACCCCACGGCGCCCGCGGAGCTCGCGCGGCTGCGCGAGGCCGCCCGCGAGGCGCTCCGGCCGCTCGCCGCGACGTCCCGCCCGCCGGGCGGGCGGCTCGTGGGCGTCGCCGGGACGGTGACCACGCTCTCCGCCGTGGCCCAGGCGCTCCCCGTCTACGACGCGGCGCGCGTCCACGGCGCCGCGCTCTCCCTCGCAGAGGTCGAGGCGCTCGTCGCGCGGCTCGCCGCGCTCCCGGTGGCCGCCCGCGCGGCGCTCCCGGGGATGGAGCCGAAGCGGGCGGACGTCATCCTGGCCGGCGCCCTCGTGGTCGCCGAGGCGATGCGCGCCACCGCGTTCGACCGGCTGACCGTCTCGGACCGCGGCGTCCGGTGGGGGCTGCTCTACGACCTCGCGGGACGGTGAGCCCTCGCGGCTCGGCCGCCTCTACGCGCGGCTCGCCTTCTCCGGCGGCCCCGGCGCCGCGGTGTACGCGTTCCTCACCGACCACCCCGAGTGGCGCGCCGACTGCCGCGCGCTCGCGGCCCTCGTCCCGGGATCGCGCGTCCTCGACCTCGGCGTCGGCCCCGGCGCCGGGACGGTGGAGCTGGCCCGCGCCGACCCGGCGCGGCGGCCCGTGGGGCTCGATCTCTCGGCGGCGATGCTCCGGCGGGCGCGCCGGCGCGCGCGGGCCGCGGGGGTGGAGCTGCCGCTCGTGCGGGGGGACGCGCTCCGGCTCCCCATCCGCGACGCCGCCCTCGACGGCGTCACCGGCCACAGCGTGCTCTACCTCCTGCCGGACGCCGCCGCCGCCCTCGCCGAGCTGCGCCGCGCGCTGCGCCCCGGCGGGCGCGTCGCCTTCCTCGAGCCGCGCGCGGCGGGCGCCGACCTCCGCGCCGCGCTGCGGGCGGGGCCGCACCACGCGCTCGCGATGGCCATGTGGCGGGGGATGTCCTCGCTCCACCGCCGCTTCGACGAGGCGTCGCTCTCGGCGCTCCTCTCGGCGGCGGGGTTCACCGGCGCGCGGGCGTGGCCGGTGCTCTCCGGGTTCGGCGTCATGGCGACCGCGGCGCGCCCGGGTTGACGCGCGCCGCCCCGTTCCGTTAACAAGCGGCCGTGCGCGCGCCCTGGGCCATCGTCTGCGACTTCGACGGCACCGCCCTCACCGAGGACCTCGGCGATCGCGTCGCCTTCCGCTTCGCGGGCGAGGCCCACTACCGCGCGGCGGAGGACGCCTACCGCGCCGGCGGCCACACCTTCGGCGCGCTCCTCACCCGGATCTTCGCCCCGATGACCGCGCGGCGCGACGAGGTCGCCGCGTTCGCGCGGGCGCACGGCGTGTTCCGGCCGGGGTTCGAGCGCTTCCTCGCCGCGTGCCAGGCGGGCGGCCGCCCGTTCCTCGTCGTGTCGTCCGGGCTCGACGCCTACATCGAGCCGGTGCTCGAGCGCCTCCCGCCGCACCTGCGCCGGCACCTCGAGCTGCGCGCGAACCGCGCGCTCATCGGGCCGGGCGGCACCGAGGTCGCCTTCCACGGCGAGGACTGCGGGTTCTGCGGCTTCTGCAAGGGGAACGTCGTGCGCGAGCTGCAGGCCGCCGGCCACAAGGTGGCCGTCTGCGGCGACGGCACCGGTGACCGCCACGCCGCCGACGCGGCGGACGCCGTGTTCGCCCGCCGCGGCTCGTCGCTCGTCCGCTACTGCGCGGAGCGGGACATCCGCCACGTCGTGTTCGACACGTTCGACGAGGTGATGGAGCGCTTTCCGGCGTGAGGCGCTGGCCGGACCGCCCGCCCTTCGACAGGCTCAGGGCGAGCGGCCCATCGAGGATCGCGCGATCGGAGTCCGATTGCCCCGGCCGCCCCACCGGACGGGCCGTCGCGTCGTACGAGCGAAACGCGCGATCCGGGTCCGATCGCCCCGGCCGCCCCCGTGGGACGGGCCGTCGCGCCGTAGGAGCGCAGCGTGCCCCCTCGGTCGCGTTCCCCCACGGCCCGCGCTGCAAGCGACGTGACGCGGCCGCCGCAGGCGGGCGCGGCGCGTCCGGGCTTGCCGCGGCCCGCGTACCCGCGGCGCCGCCCCCACCCCGGGGCACCTCCAAGGCGCGCGGAGCGACCAGGCGCGATGGCCCGTCCCTCCCATGGCGGCCGGGTAACGGAGGTCGTACGAGCCGAACGCTCGATCAGGGTCGGAGTGCCTCGGCCGCCGCCCCATGGCGGCCGGGTAACGGGTAACGTCGCTGGCCCGAGTGGTCGCGGGGATCGGGACGTCAGAACAGCCCGATCGTGAAGTGCGGCGCGACGGTGCGCTCGTTGATGGCGTCGTCGGGCTCGAGGTTCACGCCGACGTCCACCGCGGCCGGGCCGATCGGCGTCACGAACCGCAGCCCCACGCCGACGTTCGCGCGCAGGTCGAGGATCCGGTACGCGCGCGGGTCGAGCCACAGGTTCCCGAGGTCGGCGAACAGCGCGCCCTCGAGGCTGCCGCGCAGCCGCGTCCTGAGCTCGACCTTGGCGAGCAGGAAGGCCTCGCCGCCCTCCGACACCGGCCGCTCCCCGCCGACGATGGCGGCGCCCCGGTCGGTGCAGCCGACGCCGCTGGGGCTCGAGAGGCAGTGCCCCGCCTCCGCCGCGAGCACCGAGCGGACGTCCTGCGGCAGCATCTCCTCCTCGGCGTAGCCGCGCATGGTGGTGGCGCCGCCGAGGAAGAAGCGGCGGGGGATGATCGTGCGCGAGCGGTCGTCGAGGGGGAACACCCGGCCGCCCCGGAGCGACAGCGCGACCACCGAGCCGCTGCCGATGGGCAGGTACCCCGAGGCGGTGCCCCACGCCTTCAGCATGTTCGTGTGGATGTCCGAGCCGGGGAGCGCGCCGAGGAGGACGCGGTCGCCCGCGGCGCCGAGGCTCCGCGCGTACTCGACGGCGGTCGTGAGGTACCAGCCGCGGCGCGGGTGGGCGGAGTTGTCGCGGTAGTCGAGGGTGAAGGAGGGGCGCAGGGCGTGCAGCGTGGTGTCGCCCTCGTCGAAGCGGAGCCGCTCCACGTCGGCCTGCGTGAGGTACCCCTCCGCCGAGTCGCTCTTCGCGATCCGGTCCACCTCCAGCTCGTACTGGAGCGTGAACCCCGCGCGCGAGGTGAGGCCCACCTCGAGGCCGGTGACGCCGGTGACGCGGCGGAGGTCGTACGCGCGGCGGTGCAGGATCTCCCCGATGACGTCGGCGCGCACCGCCGCCGAGAACGGCAGCCCGAGCGTCGCCGAGCGCAGGCCGACGTCGGCCCGCCCCTCGAGGCGATTGAGCGTCCCCTTCCCCACGAGGTCCGGGCGGAACGCGTCGAGCGGGTAGTTCACCTTGGCCCGCGCGTCGAGCTCGAGGGCGCGGCCGAGCAGGTTGGGCTGCCCGTACTCCAGGAACGCGCGCGGGCCGTTCGCGATGGAGAAGCCGAGGCCCTGCGTGAGCGTCGCCCAGGGGCGCTCGGCGACCTCGACCGCGAGGTCCTTCGTCTCCTGGGGGACCTCCGGCTCCTGGAGCCTGAGCGCCACGGAGCGGAACACCCCGAGCCGCAGCAGCGCCGCCTGGCTCCGCGCGACCGCCTCCGGATCGTAGACCTCGCCCTCCCCGACCGCGACCGCGCGGCGCACCACGTCCTCGCGCGTGCGGCGATTGCCGGTCACGACGATGCGCCCGATGCGCACCTTCGGCCCCTCCGAGACGACGAAGCGGACGGCGCCGAGGTGGCGCTCGCGGTCGAGGTCCTCGCGGGCCTCGACGCGCGCGTAGAGGTGGCCGCGCGACAGGTAGACCCGCAGGATCGCGGCGCGGGTCTCCTCGACGCGCTCGAAGGCCAGGGGATCTCCGGGCGCGAGGCGCGCCTCGCGCGCCAGCTCGGGGAGCGAGACCACGGCGTTCCCCTCGAACGAGATGGACTCGACCTGGGTGCGCGCCCCCTCGTGCAGCCGCACCGTCACGTCGACGGTGCCGCGGCGGCCGTCGAGCGCGGCGGTCGTGCCGAGGTACACCGCCTCGAGGAACCCCTCGGCGCGGTAGGCGTCGACGAGCCGCTCCGCGGCCCGGTCCCACGCCGCCTCGTCCCAGGCGGCGTGCGGCGCGAGGGCGGGCGGCGGGGCGGGCGGAGGGCGCGCGCCCGGGACCGAGAGGAGGAGCACCCGCGCCCGATCCGCGTCCGCCTCCTCCGGCTCCGGCGCGTCCTCGTCGAGCAGCGCGGCCAGCCGCTGGCGCAGCCAGCGCTCGCTCCGGTAGCCGCCGGCGCCCTCGAAGCGGACCGGCCCGAGCCGGTAGCGGCGCCCCTCGTCGACGTGGAACACCACCGCGAGGTCGCGCCCCCGCGGCACCTCCTCCGCCTCCACGCGCGCCGCGGCGTGGCCGCGGGCGCGGTAGAACGCGACGAGCCGCTCCGCCGCCGCGCCCACGGCGGGGACGTCCACCGGCTCCGCCTCCTCGAAGCCCGCCTCGCGCAGCAGCACCGCGGCGGGCACGTCCTCGTTCCCGCGGAACACGAAGGCGAGGCGCGGCCCCGCCTCGACCGGGAGCTCGACCTGCGCGACCGTCCCCTCGACGCGCACGGCGGGCTTGCCCACCCGCGAGCGGCGGTAGCCGGCGCGGTGGAGCGCGGCGCGCACGCGGCGCACGTCCGCCTCGAGGACGTCCTCGTCGAGGATCGCTCCCGCCCGCGTCCCGAGCGCCTCGTCGAGCGCCGCCGCGGCCGGGCCCGGATCGCCCGTCAGCCGCAGCGCGCCGACGCGGACCGGGGCGCCGGGCGCGACCCGCAGCTCCACCGCGACCGACAGGTCCCCGCGCGCCCGCGCGGTCACGGCGGCGGCCCGGTAGCCCCGCCGCGCGAGCGCGGCGCGGACGCGGGCGGCGGCGGGCTCGAGATTGGCGTCGTCGAAGCGCGCCCCCGGGGCGAGGCCCGCCGCGGCGCGCACGGCGTCCTCCGCCACGCCCGCCCCGTCGAGCGCCACGGACACGCCCTCCACGGTGCGCACCGGGAGCGCCTCCACGACGAGCCGCACCCACGCCCCGCCCGCCCCGGAGGGCGGCGCGGCCGGGTGCTCGCGCACGATCACGTTGCGGTAGCGGCCGGTCTGGAAGAGCCGCTGCACGGTCCGGCGGACCGCGCGCGCCGAGAGCGGCTCGCCCGGCGCGACCGCGACGAGCGGGCGGATCGCGGCGGCGTCGTCCCCCGGCGGGAGCGCGAGGTCCACCGCCGCGACGAAGGGGGGCGCCTCGGGGGCGGGCCCCGCCCCGGCCGCCGGGGCGGAGAGCGCCAGCGCGAGGGCCACGGCGAGCGCGGGCGTCACTCGTCCATCCACTCCCAGCGGAGCTTCAGGTCGACGCCGTGGTCGCCGGTCGCCACGTCCGGGTTGTCGTTGTCCCACTGGTACTGCACGGCCGTGTGCGACCCGAGCCGCAGCTCCGCCTGCGCCTTCTGCCCGCGCGCGCCGGAGAGCGGCGCCTGGTAACGGAGCCGCAGCCGGTCGCGCAGCAGCCACGACTCGAACTCGGCGCGCGGCTCCACCTGGCCGGACAGCTCCGACCACTCGCTCGTGATGCGCACGGAGAGGTCGCGCACGACCTTCCCGCGCGGCAGGAACCGCTTCACCTGCTCGTCGAGGCCCGACGCCGAGAAGAGGGCCTGCGCCGCCGCCGCCGTCGCGACGCCCTGCACCCCGCCCCCCGCGCCGGTGTCGCGGCGGGTGAACCCCAGCGAGAGCAGCGTGATGATGTCGGGCTGGGAGAGCGCCGGCGTGCTCGTGAGGGTGAGCTGCGGGTCCGAGAGGGGCCCGAAGGCGTGCATGTAGATCTGGTAGTCGCGCACCTGCGACTCGCCGTGCACGTCGAGGGCGACGGCCACGCGGTTGCGGTCGGTGAAGTCGAGGACGGCGTGCGAGAGGAGGAACTCGTTCCCGCGGAAGCGCGCGCGGCTCCCCTCGGCCATGGCGAGCGAGCCGACCAGGCCCGGCGCGGCGAGGGTGCCGGTGAGCACGAGGTCGCCGCGCAGATCGCCGGAGACGAGGTCGTTCTCCACCCGCGCGTCGCCGTCCACCACCACCTGCACGTCGAAGCGCAGCCACTCGCCCGCCTTGTCGTAGGGGCGCGGCGGCGGCGCCGGCTTCCCGCTCCCCCCGAGGAGCCCCTTCTCGAGGTCGACGTCGGCGGTGTAGCGGGCGCGCACCACGTGCACGCGCCCCGTGACGGTGGTCGCCTCGGGCGTGCCGGCCGCCTCGACGCGTCCGGACAGGGTGGTGGGGAGCCAGGCGGGCACCGCGAACGGCACCTCGTCGAGCTTCGCCTCGACGCGCAGGCGCACCGGCGAGAAGGAGGCGAGCTCCACCTCGCCGCCGAGGGCGGCGCGCCCGCCGTTCACCGCCGCGGAGAGGCCCTCGAAGAGCACCCGGTTCTGCGAGAAGGCGAGGTCGCCGCGGAGCTCGGAGAAGAGCACGTTCGAGCCCTTGAGCTGGAACCCCGCGTCCTCGAGCCGGCCCGCCCCGACGAGCACGGGGGCCGGCGCCGTGCCCGAGACGTGCGCCTCGAGCGCCAGGGTGCCGTGCGGGCGCTTCATGTCGGGGACGAGGCCGCCGAGGAGCCTCAGGTCGACCGTCCCCGCGGTGGAGAGGTCGAGCTCCCCCGTGGCCGCCCGCGAGCCGGAGAGCGTGAGCTCGGTGCTCGGCCCGCGCAGCACCACCTCCGGCACGTCGAGGCGGCCCCGCGACAGCGTGAGCACCACGGGCGCCGTGGCCTGGACGCGCAGGTCCGCGTGGCCCGCCTCCACCTCGTCGAGCCGCAGGCGGACCGCCGCCGCGGCGAGGTCCTCGAGCTCGCCCTCCGCGGACGCCTCGCCCTTCACGCGCGCCCGGAGCCCGCCGAGCGCGCCGCCCGGGAAGAGCCGGGCGACGTCCTCGAGCGCGAGGGCGGCCGTCGCCTTGAAGGGGAGCCGGCCGGCGAGGGTCGCCTCGCCCGCGAGGCGGACCGCGTCGGAGGTGGCGGTCGCCACCACCCGGCGCTCGACCACCGTGCCGGCGACCTGCACGCTCCCGAGCGGCATCCCGCGCACGGACACCCCGTCGCCGTTCGCGGCGAAGCGCACGTTGGGGTGGTCGAACGAGCCGGCCAGGACGGCGGTCCCGCTCGCCGAGCCCGCCCACCCGCCGCCCGGGAGCGCGAGGGCGTCGAGCGGGACGCCCGCGAACGCCACCTCGAGGTCCCACGGCATCGGCGGGAGGAACCCCCACTGCCCCTGCCAGCGCACGCTGCCCGTGCCGCGCCGCAGCTCGGCGCGCTCGAGGTGCGCCTCGGCGCCGCGGTGGAACGTGCCGGCGGCGCGCCCGGAGTCGAAGGGGCGGCCGAAGAGCGTGCCGGTGCCGAGCCGCCCCTCGAACGTCCCGTCGAGGAACCCCGCCGGCCCGCTCGCCGTCGCCGACGCCTCGACGTCGCCGTCGAGGCGGTCGCGGAGCAGGCGGGTGCTCGGCACGTAGTCCCGCACCGCGTCGAGCAGGTCCTTGACCCGCCCCTTCCCCGCGAAGCGCGACGAGACCACGCGCGCGGGCACGGGCGCGAGGTCCACGACGCCCTCGCCGGTGTAGCGGCTCTGCCCCTTCACGCCCTGCGCGTCCTGGACGTGGAGCAGGAAGTCCGGGCCGTAGAGGAGGTCGGCGGCGGCGTTGCCGAGGTCGAGGTCGAGGAAGCGGAAGCCCTCGACGCGCGTGCCGCGCGCGACGACGCGGGGGTTGCCGTACGGCGCCGCGGCGATGGTGCCGTCCACCTGCGCCAGGCCCGCCCAGGGGATCCCGGCGAGGCTCCCCATCGCGTCGAGGTCGACCTGCCCCCGCCAGCGCACGGAGAACCCCTCCGAGGCCGCGAAGCGCGCCACGGCGTCCACCTCCGAGGTGCCGCGCCCCGCCGTGACCCGCGCCGCGTCGAACGAGAGCGCCTGCTCGCTGACGCGGATCCCGCTCTGGATCCTGCCCCGGCGCACCTCGACCACGCCGCGCTCGCTGGCCGGCGCCGCGCGCCAGGAGCGCGTCAGGGCGCGCAGCTCGCCGAACTCGCCCGCGAAGGTGCCCGCCAGGCTGGGCGGCGCGAGGGTCCCGCCGATCTTCCCCTTGCCGTCGAGCCGGACCGTCACCCACGAGCCGTCGATCCCGACGCGCTCCAGGATCTCGGCGAGGTCCACGCCCTGCGCGTCCACCTCCGCGTCGAGGGCGACCGGCAGCGCGAGCCCGACCGTGCCCCGCCCCGCGACCCGGCCGCCCTGGTACGGCCAGTCCAGCCGGTCCACCACGAGGGTCCGCCGGTCGAGGTGGACGTCCCCGACGAGGTCGCCGGGGGTGAACCACGCCACCCGCCCGCGGCGGAGCCGGACCGTCCCGCGCACCGCCGGCGCCGCGGCGGGGCCCTGGATGCGCGCGTCGGCGGTGACCTCGCCGTCGGCGTCCGGGTGGTCGGCGATCCGCGCGAGCGCGAGCACGGCGGCGAGGGGGCCCGACGCGGTCGCGACGAGGTCGAGGCGCGGCGCGCAGAGCTGCGAGAGGCGCCCGGTCGCGGCGACGCGCACGCCGTCCACCACCGCGTCGAGCCCGACGACGTCGGCCGTGGAGAGGTCGAGCGTCACGTCCACCTCGGCGCGCGCGCTCGCCGCGCGAAGGGGGCGCGCGTCGAGCCCCTCGAGGCGCGCGTCCTCGACCGCGAGCGCGAGGCGCGCGCGGCGCACCGGCGACGCGAGGGCGCGGAGCGTCCGGGGCGCCGGGCGCGTGCTGGCGCCGAGGCGCGCCGCGGTGAAGCGGAGCCCGCCGGGCAGCGAGAGCTCGACGGCGCCGTCCTCGATCTCGAGGCGCTGGACCTCCACGCGCGAGAGCGCGGCCGGCGGGCAGGCCCCCCCGCCCCCGCCCTCCGGCAGGCGGGCGACGAGGCGCGGCCGGACCGCGCGCAGCGCCGCGAGGTGCACGCGACCGCCGAGCGCCTGGATCGGCGCGAGCCGGGCCGAGACCGAGTCGGCGACGAGGAGCGGCGCCTCGGCGGGGCCGAGCCGCAGCCCCGTGACCTCCACCTCGAGGGCCAGGGGATCGACCCGGCAGGCGAGGAAGGACGCCTCGAGCCCGGTCGCCGCGCGCGCCCGCGCCGCGCCGAGCGCGCAGATCCGCTCGGCCGCCCACCCCGTGCGCAGGACGAGGAGCGTCCCCGCCGCGAGCGCGACGAGGAGGGCGAGGAACGCCAGGGCGAGGGTGCGCTTCTTCAAGCGTCTCGATTGTCTCGCGGGCGAACCGGGGCGCCAAGCTCCCGGCGGGCGGCGCGGCGCCTACTTGAGCGAGTCGAGGTAACGGTCGATCTCGGAGAGATCGAGGCGCGGCCGCTCGCCGGCGGCGACGGCGGCGCGAGGCGGCTCGGGCGGCGCCGCCTCGACGCCGAGGTCGCGCGCGACGCGGTCGACGAAGCGGTCGTCGAGCTCCCGGGTGCGCGCGACGAACCCCTCGAAGAGCGCGTTGTCGCACAGCGTGTTGATGAGGCGCGGCGTGCCGCGGCTGTGCGCGTGGAGGCGCGCCAGCGCCGCGTGGGTGAAGGGCACGCGCGGCGCGCCGGCGAGGCGCATGCGGTGACGCACGTAGGCCTCGGTCGCCTCGGGCGAGAGCGGCTCGAGCCGGTACTTGAGCGCCACGCGCTGCGCGAGGGGGGGATCGAGCCGCAGGTTGTCCTCGATCTCGGGCAGGCCGAAGAAGACGAAGGAGAGCAGCTTGCGCTCGGGGACCTCGAGGTTCAGGAGGCCCCGGAACTCCTCCATGATCTCCCGGGTCGCGAGCATCTGCGCCTCGTCGATGAGGATGACCGCCTTCTTGCCCTCCTCGTAGATGCGGACGAGGCGCTGGTAGAGCTGCGACAGCAGCGTGAGCTTCTCCTCCGCGGGGTTCTCGACGCCGAGCTGCAGCGCGATCCGCTTGAGGAGCCACCCCGCGGTGATGCCGGAGTGGATGATGACCATCAGCGCGGCCTCGTACTCCTCCTCCGGGAGGCTGTCGAGCATGCGCCGCGCCAGGGTCGTCTTCCCCGCGCCGATGTCGCCCACCAGCACCGCGAGCCCCTTCATCCCGGCCACCGCGTGCGTGAGGCGCATGAGCGCCTGCGCGTGCTGGGCGGACGAGTAGTAGAAGCGCGACACCGGCGCGTTCGAGAACGGCTCCTGGGACAGCTCGTAGAATTCGAGGTAGTTCACGTGGCGTCCGGCATCTTACAGATATCCGATGTTCTTCTTGGGGGCGGCGGGGGCCGGCCCCGGCCGAGGAGGCGGCGCGCGCCCGGGCGCCGCCGGCGGGCGCGGCCGCTCGTCGGGCGGCTGCCGGCCCGGGCCGCCGCCCAGGGCGGCGATGCGCTGCGCGACCTCCCGGAACGCCGGGTCGGCCTTCGCGACCCGCTGGAAGCACCAGAGCGCGGCCTCGCGATCGCCGCCGCCCTCGTACGCCGCCCCGAGCTCGAAGTGGATGGCCTTGGCGGCGTCGCGCGTCAGGCGCTCGGAGGCGAGCGCGCGCCGGAGCACGGCGATGGCCGCGGCCCCGTCGCCCTTCGCGACGTGGCAGAGCCCGATCATGGAGAGGCAGTCCACCTCGCGCTTGCGATCGTTGCCGCCGAGGGCGGTCTCGAACTCGTGGATCGCGTCGTCGAGCAGCCCCATCTCCTTGTAGGCGATGCCGAGGTCGTAGTGGGTGGCGCTGTCCTCGGCCTTGACCGTCTGCTCGACGCCCTTCTTGAACTGGTTGAAGACGTCCTCGACCGAGTACTGGAAGTCCTCCTCGCCCGCGTCGGCCGTCGCGCCGCCGCCCATCTCGGCGAGCTCGCGCGCGATGTCGAAGCTCTCGTCCCCGGCGGCGGCGGGCGGCGGCGCGGGCGCCTCGGCGGCGCCGCGCCTGCGCTCCACGTCCGCGAGCTTCGCCTTCAGCACGGCGTGCGCGGGGTAGAAGGCGAGCAGCTTCTCGAGCGCCTCGCGCGCGTCGTCGAGGAGCCCCTGCTGCACGAAGAAGTCGGCCTCCTCGATCTCGTCCGAGAGGTCGGCGTCCTGCTCGAGCTCGGGCTCCGGCGGCCGCCGCGGCGCGGGGGGCGGCGCGGGGCGCGGCGGGGGCGTGGGGGCGGGCGCCGCCCTCGGCGCGGGCGGCGGCGCGGCGCGGGCGGGGGGCGCGGCGCGCGGCGGCTCCGGCGCGCGCGCGGCCGGCCGGGCCCGCGCGGCCGGGGGCTCGTCCTCCACGAGGTCGTCCTCGCCCGCGGCGGCGGCGGCGAGGGCGAGCGCGTCGTCGTCCTGCTCGGGCTCCTCGGCGACCTCCCCGTCGGAGAGGACGACCTCCTCGTCCTCCTCGGCGGCGAGCGCCACCTCCTCCGTCCCGCCGACCGCCGCGGCGAGCTCGCCGAGCTCGGGCCAGTCCGGCGCGATCTGCCCGAGGCGCGAGATCGCCTCGCGCGCGCGGTCGAGGTCGCCCTGGGCGACGAAGGCGCGGACGGCGCGTGCCCCCGACTGCGCGGCGTCCTGCGCGCGCCCGGCCGAGAGGTGGAGCTCGCGGGCCCGCTCGTGGGCGGGCCCGTGCCGGGGATCGAGGGCGAGGACCTTCTGCAGGTGGTCGAGCGCCTTGTCGAGGAGACCGTACTTCACGTAGACGTCGGTCTCCGTCATGAGCTTCGGGATCGCGTCCGGGCCGGCGGCGGGGGCGGGGACCGGGGCCGGCGGCGCGGAGGGCGCGCGGGCCGCGCCGGGCGGTGGGCCCGCGGGCGGCGCGCGGACGACCGGCGGGGCGGGGCGCGCGCCCGGGGGAGGGCCGGGCGCGGGCGAGAAGCTCGCCGGGGGCGGCGCGCGGGCGGCGGGGGCGCCGCCCAGGGCCGCGGCCGCGTCCTCGTCGCCGGGCGCGATCTCCTGGACCTTGCGCCAGGTGGTCCGCGCGTCCTGCGGGTGCCCGCGCTCCTCGTGGACGCGCGCGAGCTCCTTGTAGACGGAGAGCGTCTTCGAGGTCTGGCCGAGATCGCGGAAGGCCTGCGCGAGGAGGTGGAGCGTGTCCACGTCCTTCGGGTCGGCCTTGAAGCAGAGCTGGAGCTTCGCCAGGGCGCGCTTGGTGTCGCCCTTCGCGAGGTAGATGTGCGCGAGCTCGCGGGTGAGGGCGAGGTCGTCGGGCGAGAGCGCGGAGATCCGGTCGGCGACCTTCAGGTACTCGTCCGCGCGGTTGTGCTTCTTGAGGTAGTCCGCCGCCCGCCGGAAGCACTCGAGGGCCGGGCCCGCCTGCCGCGCGCGCGCGTAGAGCTCGCCGAGCTTGATGGAGGACGCGATGTTCTCCGGGTCGAGCTCGACCATCCGCTTGAGGACGTCGGTGAGCTTCGCGCCGTCGCCCGCCTTCTCGTAGGCGGCCGCCATGGCCTGGTACTGGCTCATCGCGTCGCTCATGAGCCCGAGCTGCTGGTACAGGCCCGCGAGCCGCTCGTTCACCCGGACGTCGTCCGGGTCGAGCTTCACGATCTGCTTGTAGACGGCGACGGCCTTGAGGAAGAAGCCCTGCTCGGCGTAGGTCTGCGCGACCTTGTCGAACGCGTCCACCGCCGAGCGCGCGTCGCCCTTCTTCTGCTGGAGCTCCGCGACCTTGAGGAGGACCCGGACGTCCTTGGGGTCGTCGGAGAGGATCCGCTGGTACGACTGGATGGCCTTGTCGAGCGCGCCCTTCTGGACGTGCTTGGTCGCCTCGGCGATGATCTTGTTCTTGTCGACAGCCATCGGCCGGGCAGTGCTCGCTCTGCGAGAAGTTCCCGCGGGCGACAAGCTGCCCCGGCGCGCAGGAGCGCCGACGCGGAGCGGGAGGGCTTCCCGAGCGTAGGGGATCCCACCCCCTCGGTCAAGACACCGACCGTGCGAAGGGCCCCGACATTACCCGGGTTTTCGGTCTTCCCCCCGCCGCGGGTCACGCGCGGCGGGGGCCCGGAACGGCTATCCGGCCGCGGAGGCCGGCCGCGGCGCCTCCTCCGGCGCCGGGGGGTTCAGGATCTGGTCGACGATGCGCGTGTCGTACTGGCCGGCGACGAAGGCCGGGAACGCGAGGACGCGCTTGTGGAAGGGGATGTTGGTCTTGATCCCCTCGATCACGTACTCGTTGAGCGCCCGCAGGGCGCGCTTCAGCGCGATCTCGCGCGTCGCGCCGGTGATGACGAGCTTCGCGACGAGCGAGTCGTAGTAGGGCTGCACCTTGTACTGCTCGTACGCCATGGTGTCGACGCGCACGCCGTAGCCGCCCGGCTGGTGGTAGCCCGTGATCCGGCCGGGCGAGGGCGCGAACGTGACCGGGTCCTCGGCGTTCACGCGGCACTCGATGGCGTGGGCGTTCGGGACGACGGACTCCTGCGTCCGCTCGAGCTTCTCGCCCGCCGCGAGGCGGATCTGCTCCCGGAGGAGGTCGAGCCGGTAGACCTGCTCGGTGACCGGGTGCTCGACCTGGATGCGGGTGTTCATCTCCATGAAGTAGTAGCGGCCCTTCTCGTCCATGAGGAACTCGATCGTGCCCACGTTGTTGTAGGCGATCTTCCTCATGGCGGAGAGCGCCACCTCCCCCATCTCGCGGCGCAGCTCGGGGCTGACCGCCGGCGAGGGGGCCTCCTCGATGAGCTTCTGGTGGCGGCGCTGGACGGAGCACTCGCGCTCGCCGAGGTGGATGATGTGGCCGTGCTCGTCGGCCACCATCTGCAGCTCGATGTGGCGCGGCATCTCGACGTAGCGCTCGAGGTACATCGAGCCGTCGCCGAACGCGGCGAGCGCCTCGTTGCTCGCCGAGTCGAAGAGCTGCTTCACCTGCGCGCGGTCGCGGCAGATCTTCATGCCGCGCCCGCCGCCGCCGGCGGCGGCCTTGAGGATGACGGGGTAGCCGACCTCGTCGGCGATGCGCTGCGCCTCCTCGGCGTCCTTGAGCTTCCCGCGCGCGCCGGGGAGCAGCGGCAGCCCCGCCTTCTCCATCGCCTCCCGGGCCGCCACCTTGTTCCCCATGAGGCGGATCATCTCGGGGCGCGGTCCGATGAACCTGAGCCCCATCTTGGTGACGAGCTCGGCGAACTCCGCGTTCTCGGAGAGGAACCCGTAGCCCGGGTGGATGGCGTCGGCGCCCGTCACGTCCGCGGCGGAGAGGAGCGCGCGGACGTTCAGGTAGCTGTCCCGCGACTGCGGGGGGCCGATGCAGATGGCCTCGTCGGCGAAGCGGACGTGGAGCGACTCGGCGTCGGCGGTGGAGTGCACCGCCACGGTGGCGAGCCCGAGCTCCTTGCACGCGCGGATGACCCGGAGGGCGATCTCGCCCCGGTTGGCGATCAGGACCTTCTTGAACATGTCGCGCTCCCGCGGGCGCTAGCCCGGGACGATGCGGAAGAGCGGCTCGCCGAACTCGACCGGGGTGGCGTTCTGGACGAGGATCTCGGCGACGGTCCCGTCGACCTCGCTCTCGATCTCGTTCATGAGCTTCATCGCCTCGACGATGCAGAGCGTCTGGCCCTTCTTCACCTTGGCGCCGACCTCCACGAACGGCGGCGACTCGGGCGAGGGGGCGCGGTAGAACGTGCCCACGAACGGCGAGTTGACGAGCGTGCCCGGCTTGTCGGCGGCCTTCGCGTCGGCCTTGGGGGCGGCGGGGGCCGGGGCGGCCGCGACCGGCGCGGGGACCGGCGCGGCCACCGGCGCCGCGTGGGCGACCGGCAGGGCGACGGGGCCGCTCACGACCGCGTTGCCGCGCTTGATGACGACCTTCTCCGGCCCCTTCTGCCACGCGATGTGCGTGACGTCGCTCTTCTCGACGAGCTGCATGAGCTTCTTCACGTCCTCGAGCGAGAAGCCGGGCGTGGGGCCGGCGGCGGCCTCCAGGGGACGATCGGGCTGCTGCTTCATGGGTCGGGTCGCCATTTTCCGTGGGTCTCCTGTCCTGCGGGCTCGGAGCCTACCCCGCCACGCGCGTGAGGTACTCGCCGGTGCGGGTGTCGATGCGGAGGGTCTCGCCCTCGTTGATGAAGAGCGGCACGTTCACGATGTAGCCGGTCTCGAGGGTCGCGGGCTTGGTCGCGCCGGAGACGGTGTCGCCGCGGACGCCCGGGTCGCACTTCACGACCTTGAGGTCCATCGCGTTCGGGAGCGTCACCCCGATCGCCTTCCCGTTGAAGAACAGGATGTGCGTCGTGGTGTTCTCCTTGATGAAGCTCTTCGCGTCGCCCATCTGCTCGGCGGTGACGAAGGTCTGCTCGAACGTCTTGTTGTCCATGAAGTTGTAGTGGTCGCCCTCGCGGTAGAGGTACTGCATCTCCCGCTCGTCGATGTCGGGCTTCCCCACCACGTCCCCGGACTTGAACGTCCGATCGATGGTGCGGCCGGTGATGAGGTTCTTGATGCGGGTCCGCACGAACGCCGAGCCCTTGCCCGGCTTCACGTGCTGGAACTCGACGATCTCCCAGGGCTCCTTCTCGATCTCGATCTTGAGCCCGCGGCGGAACGCCGAGGTGTCCAACGTGTCGGCCATCTTGTCGATGCTCCTTCGAAAAGTCCTGGTTTGAAGATGGTCCGCGCCGCGCAGGCCGTCCGGACCGCCCGCCGGCCCTGCGCTCCCGCGCCGGCTAGAGCTCCGACCTCAGCCTGGGCGCGGTGATGCGGAGCAGGTAGCGCGCCTTGCCGTAGTTCCCGTCGGGCGTCAGGGCGAGCACCATGAAGTACTCCGGGGAGACGGTGCGGACCACCGCCAGGAGCTTGTCCGTGGAGATGGCGATCTCGGCCACCCCCCCCGCCTCGTGGGCCTCGGCCGCCTCCCGCGCGCTGCGCAGGACCGCCGAGTACTCGACGAGGAGCGACTTCACGTCGACGCCCGGACCGCCGGCCGCGACGTGCGTGTCCACCTCGATGCCGTCCGCCCCCATGAGCGAGCAGGCGACCGCCCCGTCGACGTTGCGGCAGACCTGCTCGAGATGCTCGCGGAAGCTCATGGACCGGTGGCTCCGCCGGAAAAAAGCCCGTCTCTTCCGCGCGGAGGGGTCGTAATTAGCCCTACCGCGCCGCGGGCGTCAAGGAAGGCGCAGGATGCGGCGCGTCAAGGGACGGTGGCCCCGGCTACGGCGCCATGCACACCAGGGGGAGCTGCCCGTCGCTGTCCGGCGGGCAGGTCGAGATGCCCGCGCCGCAGCTTCCGACGCACCCGGTGCAGACCCGGACCGTCACGGGGAACTCTCCCGTCTCGAAGCGGCTGTCGTCGTCGAGGTAGCCGCGCATCCGGATGGTCGCGAGGAGCTCCCGCGGGTCTGCCGTCGGCGCGTACGCCGCGAGCACGGTCGTGGCGTTGAGCGCGTCCGGGATGACCTCGACCTTCACGACGGTCACCGACTCGGACTGGATGTAGAAGTTCGAGCCGATGGCGACCGGCGGGAGCGCCACGCCCTCGTACTCGATCACGGTCTCGTCGACGTGGGCGCCGTTCGTGTCGGTGCGGTAGGTGGCCGCGTCGCCGTTGTCCGGGAGCTGGTTCTCCACCTGCAGGTAGAGCGTGAGCGTGTCGCGCGTGCTCGCCCCGACGTCGAGCGTCGGCCAGGAGAGGTACGTCGCGTCGCAGCCGCCGTCGCCGAAGGTGCAGTCGTCGGGCGGCGCGCAGACGCTCTGGATCTGGATCGAGGCGCGGTTGTCGGCGCAGCCGCCCGCGCCGGCGAGGGCGCCGAGCAGGGCGGCGGTGGCGAGGGCGACGGGGATCGACTTCATGGCCGGGCTCCTAGTTCGCGCCGCCGGCGGCGACCGTGGTCGCCGGCCGGTTCAGGATCTTGGGCGTGATGAAGATGAGCAGCTCGGTGTGGTCGTCCTGCTCGGCGCTGTTGCGGAACAGGGCGCCGAGGAGCGGGATCCGGCCGAGGAACGGGACGTACGAGCTGCGGTTCGCGGTCTGCCGCGTGTAGATGCCGCCGATCACCGTCGTGTCGCCGTCCTTCACGAGCACCTCGGTCTCCGCCTCGCGCTTCGAGATCGACGGCTGGCCGTTCGCGCCCGTGAGCTGCGGGTTCGGCGCGTTGTTGGTGGCCTTGATCTTGAGGAGGATGGAGCCGTCCGCCGAGACGTGCGGCGTCACCTTGAGCTCGAGCTTCGCCTCGATGAAGGTGGTGTTCACGCCGGACGCGGAGGTCTGCGAGAACGGGATGGAGATACCCTGCCCGATCGTCGCCTCCTTGTTGTCGATGGTGGCGATCTTCGGGGCCGAGATGGTCTTCACGACGCCGGTGTTCTCGAGGGCCGAGAGGCGCAGGTTCAGGTTGAACGCGCCGCCGGCGGAGCCGAGGATGAGGCCGATGGCGCCGCCGGAGCCCTCGCCGACGGCGGCCGGGAGGCTCACCGCGTAGTTCGGGGTCCCCGCCGTGCCGCTCGTGGTCCCGCCCGCGATGCCGCCCGCGCCCGCCACGTTGTTCGGGAAGGAGAGGCCGGTCGGGTTCCCGGTGAGCTGCGTGAAGGCGGCGTTGCCGCCCCACTGGACGCCGAGGGCCTTGTTGAAGTTGGACGAGGCCTCGATGATCCGGCTCTCGATGAGGACCTGCGGGATCTCGGTGTCGAGGTTCCGCACGAGCCCCTCGGCGCGGACGAGCGCCTCCTGGATGTCCTTCACGATGAGCACGTTCGTCCGGTCGTCGGTGGAGACCGCGCCGCGCTCGGAGAGCACGTCCTTCACGCGCCCCGCCATGTCGCCGGCGCGCGCGAAGTTGACCGGGATGATCCGCACCTTGAGCGGGAGCGACGGCGCGCGGGCCTTCTCGGCCGCCGCGCGGGCCTCCTGCTCCTTCGCGATCTGCTCGTACTTCGCGATGCGGATGACGTTCCCCATCTCCTCCTTGCCGAGCCCCTTCGACTTGAGCACGAGGTCGAGGGCCTGGTCCCAGGGCACGTTGCGCAGGGCGACGGTGACCTTGCCGGTGACGTCGTCGGCCACGACGATGTTCTTCTTCGAGACGTCCGCGATCAGCCGGAGGAGGTTGCGGATCTCGATGTCGTGGAAGTCGAGGGTGATGCGCCGGCCGGTGTAGCCGCGGGCCTGCGGCGCGCCCGAGGCCGCGTAGCCCGGGGCCTCCGAGGCGAAGCCGGCGGACTGCGCGTCGGAGACCTTCACCACCGCCTTCTCTCCCGCCGCGGGCGCCGACTGGAAGGTCCAGGCGAGGCCGCCCGCGGTCTCGACCACCCGGTCGGTGGCCTCCCCGCGGAGCGTCGCGACGATCTTCACCTCGCCGGTGGTCGGCTGGTTGAACGACGACACCATCATCACCGGGCCCTGGAACGCGGTCGTGTCGAGGGAGCGCTCCAGCTTCTTCGCGAGCTCCGCCCCCTCGATCGAGAGGACCACGGTGCGCTGATCCGGCCGCGACACGACGTGGCGGGCCTTGCCGGCGATCTCGATGCGGGCGAAGCCGCCCTGCTGCGCGAAGCGGAGGTCCGTGATCCTCGCCTTCGCGGCCGCCGCGGGCGCATCGGCGCCGGGGGCGTCCGCCGCGCGGGCGGGGGCGGCCGCCGTGGCCGCTGACCGGGGCGGCGGCGCGGGCGGCGAGGACGGCGACGCCGCCGGGCACGCGCTTCACCTGGTACGCCGGCAGGGCGCCCGGGGCGTCGAGCACCACGCGCACCTTGTCGCCCGAGCGGCCGAAGCGCACCTGCGCGAACCCGGCGCCGCCCTTCGCGGCGGCGCGGGGCGCCTTGCCGACGCCGTAGAGGTCGAGGGCGAGGCGGGCGGGATCCCTGAGCTCGATCACCTCCATCGTCGCGACGCCGCCGTCGGTGGCGAGCAGGATCCGGTCCTTCGAGGCCTTCACGGCGGTCACCGCCCGGGCCGGGGCGGCGATCACCGCCTCGTCGAGGCGGCGCGAGACGACGTGGTCGTCGATCACCGCGGCGGGAGCGGGGGCGGGCGCGGCCTGCGGCGCCGGCGCGACCGCGGCGACGGCGGCCGGCGCGGAGGGCTGCGGCGCGCGGAGCGGCCTCCGGGGCGGGCGCCTCGGCGGCGCGCTCCTCGGCGGGCTTCCGTGCGGATCGCTCCGCCGGGGCCGCGGGGAGCGCCGCGGCCTGCTGCTCGGCGGCCTCGCCGAGGACGCGGACGACGACGGCGTCGCCGCGCGGTGCGACCTCGTACCGGCGCGGCCCCTCGAGGGCGACGATCACGCGGCCGACGGCGCTCCGCTCGTCCTTGTACTGCGCGGTCGAGACGGCGAGCACCCCCGCCTTGCCGACCTGGACCGGCGACTCGACGCCGGAGACGTCGGCGCCGGCGAGGTCCACGACGAGCCGCGGCGGGTCGTGCAGCTTGAAGACCGTGTAGGAGGGGGCGCGCGTCCCCTGGATCGCGAGCTCGACCGCGCCGTCGCGCTCCGCGACGTCGATCGACCGGATCAGGTTCGGCTCCGCCGCGCCCGCCCTTGCCAGGACCGCGAGGGCGCCCCAGAGGACGACACCGGCGAGGGGCTTCGAGTGCGTCTTCATGGCTACTCCTCGAGGTTCAGCGCCGCTTCCTTGGGGAGGCGGAGCACGGTCTGGGTCCTGTCGCGGGTGCCGTCGGCGCGGAGGGCCCACTCCGAGACGACGACCTCGCCGGAGCGGACCGCGGCGACGACGCCGCCGTTCTTCCCGACGCAGGCGCCGCGGCGCACCGAGTAGCCGACGCCGCTCGGGGCCTCGACCATCGCCACGGGGTCCTCGAGGCCGGTGACGACGGCCACGAGCTTGAGCTGCTCGAGCTCGAACTTGCCGAGCGGGGTGGCGCAGCGCGTGGCGAGGCTGGCCGCGCCCTTGTCCAGCTCGGCGAGGAAGCTGCGGAACGGGTCGCGCTTGCCGACCGAGGAGTACGACCACTCGGGCGCCTGGGCCTTCTTCGGCGCCTCGGCGGCCGGGGCCGGCGCGGCGGCCGGGGCCGCGGCGGCGCCGGCGGCCCCGGAAGGCGGGCGGGGCGGCGGCTTCGCGTCGCCGCAGGCGGCCAGGGCGAGCGCGGCGGCGGCGAGGAGGGCGGCGCGCGCGGTCATCGGGGGCTCCCGGGCGCCGGGGCGGCGGTCTTCGCCGGATCGACGAACATGAACGCGGTCACGAGGAACTTCCCGCTCAGGATGATCTTGCCGTTCACGTCCTTCGGGGTGTCGAGCAGCACCTCGCTCACGTTCACGATGCGGCGCATGCGCCCGAGCGAGTCGAAGAACGTGGCGATCTCGTGGTAGTTGCCGGTCACCGTCATCGGGATCGGGATCTTCGCGTAGAAGCGCTCGGTGGCCGGCGCCTTCGGCTCGATGCTGCCGATCTTGAGGCCCGCCTTGATCGCGCGGTCCTGGAAGAGCTGCAGGAGGTCCTCGATGTTCTTCTCCTCGGGGAGCTCCGCGAGGGCCTCGCGCAGCTGCTGCTCGAGCAGCTCCTTCTCGCGCCTGAACTGGTTCAGGTTGTTCGCGATGGCGGTCTTCTCGATGTACTCCTTGTCGAGCCGCGCCTGCTCCTGCTGGGCGCGCCGGATCTTCTGCTCCGTGTCCTGGATGGACGCGCCGAAGTCGAGGCCGACCACGAAGTAGTTGAGGAGGGTGAGCAGGACGACCACGCCCGCCACTCCCCCCACCTTCGCGCCCAGCGGGGCCTTCGCCATGCGCTCGATGAGCTGGTCCATGGCTCACCTCACCTGCCCGGCCGCGGGGGCGGCCGGCGCGGGCGCGTAGTTGACGGCCGCCGAGAGCGCGAAGTCGACGTACTCGAGCCCGCGCTGCGACTGCGTCGCGGCGCTCGTCTTCGTCAGCTCGACGCGGGAGAAGTGCGGGTTGGCCTTGAGGGCGGTCATGAAGTCCGAGACGTCGTCGATGGTGGCCGCGGACCCCGTGAAGGAGAGGACGCCCGCCTTCTCCTCGAGCCGCGTGAGCCACAGCCGCTTCGGCGTGACCGACGCGAGGGCGTCGAGGACCTTCACCGGCCCGGAGCGGTTCGCCTTGAGCTGCGCGAGGATGTCGAGCTTCTCCCGCAGCGCGGCCTGCTGGTCCTTGATGTTCTTCACCTCGCCGATGATCCGGTCGAGCTGGGAGATCTCCTCGCGCGTGGCGCGCACCTTCGCCTCGCGCGCCTTGAGGTCCGAGGCCCGGGAGCTGGCCCAGGCGAAGTTCCCGAGCCAGGCCGCCACGACGACGGCGGCGAAGACGAGCAGCTGCTGCTTGCCAGCCGCCTTCTTCTTCGAGACCCGGACGGGCAGGAGGTTGATGCGAATCATGGCTACTTGTCCCCGGGACGGCGGAGCGCGAGGCCGACGCCGACCGCCGCGGAGGGCGCCGCCGCGACGATGACGCCCGGATCGAACTTCTTGTTGTCGATCTCGACGTTCTTGAAGGGGTTCAGGATCTCGACCGGCACGCCGGCGCGGGCCTCGACCACCTTGTAGAGCGCGGGGACGCGCGCGGTGCCGCCGGAGAGGAAGGCCTTCGTGATCTTCCCGTCGGCCGCGGTGGACGCGTAGAAGTCGAGGGAGCGCTGGATCTCGCCGCCCATCTGGTCGGCGACCGCCTGGATGACGCGCTCGACCTCCTGCGGCACGACCGCGTCCGTCTCGCCCTGGCCGCCGACCTTCAGGGCCTCGGCCTCGTCGTAGGAGATGTTGAGCTGCTTCTGGATCTCCTCGGTGAAGGCGTTGCCGCCCATGGTGATGTCGCGCGTGAAGGTCGTCACGCCGCGCGAGATCACGTTGATGTTCGAGACGGCGGCGCCCACGTTGACGAGCACCACGGTGTCGGAGGGGCTCGAGTCGTAGTTGGCCTCGAAGGCGTTCTGGACCGCGAAGGCGTCGACGTCGATGACCGTGGCCGTCAGGCCCGCCTCGGCGCAGACCGAGGTGTAGTCGTTGATCATGTCCTTCTTCGCGGCGACGAGCAGCACGTCCATCTGCCCGGCGGCGTCGCCGTCGGGCGTCAGGATCTGCGTGTCGATGTTCACGTCCTTCACGTCGAAGGGGATGTACTGCTCGGCCTCCCACTGGATGGACTCGTCGAGCTCCTCCTGCGACATGCGCGGCATCGAGATCTTCTTGATGATGACGGAGTGGCCGCGGACGCCGATGGCGACCTCCTTCGTCTTCACCTTGTGCTGCGCCACGAGCTCCTGGATCGCCTGGACGATGGCGGCGGAGTTCATGAGGGCGCCGTCCACGATCGCCTCGGGCGGCAGCGGCGCCGCGCCGAAGGCGACGAGGACGTAGCCGCCCTTCTTCTCCTTCAGCTGCACGAGCTTCACGCTCGAGGAGCCGATGTCGAGGCCGACGGCGAGCTTGCTCTTCGCCATAGTGCTCCTCAGAGGCCCCGGGGACGCAGGCGCCCGGGCCCGAACACCTTCCGCCGATCGGAGGGGGTGAGCCCGAGGGCCAGGATGATCTTGCGCTTCGTGTCCACGCGGCAGTCGAGGCCGCTCTCGATGCGGGAGACGGTGAGCGGGGAGACGCCGGCCATGCGCGCCAGCTCCGCCTTGGTGAGGAGCTGCTCCTCTCGGAGCCGCTGCACGTTGTTGGGCGCGCGGCGCGCCACGTTGACGCGGGTTGGCAGGCGGGCTGGCATGCGTCCGTCACGCTACGCGATCGCCCATCCCCGGATCAAGAAAGGGTCCGGCGTCGATATCGGTCTTTGTGGGAGAGCGATGCGAAGTTGAAGGCGATCGATATGTAGTTATGCGTCTACGAGATCCCGTACTCCTTGATCTTGTAGAGCAGCGCCCGGTACGAGAGCTCCAGCAGCTCCGCCGCCCGCGTCCTGTTTCCCCCGGTGCGCTGCAGCGCGGCGCGGATCAGCTGCTCCTCGAGGGCGCGGGTCTCGCGCTTGACCGAGAGCGTCCCGTGGACGCGGGACGCGGGCGGCGCCGCCGGCGGGGCGCGCACCGTGTCCGGCAGGTCCTCCTCGCGGATCACGGGGCCGTCGGCGAGCACCACCGCCCGCTCCACGGCGTGCTCGAGCTCGCGGACGTTGCCCGGCCAGCGGTGCGCGAGCAGGGCCTCCCCCGCCTCGGCGGAGAGCGACATGCCCGCGAGCTCCGGGCGCAGCCGCGCGTGGCGCGCGAGGAAGTGGGCCGCGAGCACCGGGATGTCGCCCGTCCGCTCCCGGAGCGGCGGCAGGCGCAGCGCGACCACCTCGAGCCGGTAGAAGAGGTCCTCCCGGAACTGCCCGGCCGCGATGGCGCCGCGCAGGTCGCGCCCGGTCGCCGCCACCACGCGCACGTCCACCTTGCGCGCCCGCACGTCCCCGAGCGGCCGCACCTCCTCGTCCTCGAGGAAGCGCAGGAGCTTCGGCTGGAGCGCGAGCGGCAGCTCGCCGATCTCGTCGAGGAAGAGCGTGCCGCCGTCGGCCTCCTCGACGAGCCCCTTCTTCGCCCGGGAGGCGTCGGTGAAGGCGCCCTTCGCGTGCCCGAACAGCTCCGACTCGATGAGCTCGGACGGGATCGCCCCGCAGTTCACGGCGACGAAGGGGAAGGCGGCGCGCGGCGAGAGCTCGTGCAGCGCCCGCGCCACGAGCTCCTTGCCGGTGCCGGACTCGCCCGCCACGAGGACGGTGGTCTTCTGCGGCGCCACCTTGCGGAGCTGGCGGAGCACCTCCTGCATCGGCTCGGAGGCGCCCACGAGGTTCGAGGGCCCGTACTCCGAGGCGAGCTCGGTGCGCAGCCGGCGGTTCTCGCGGGCGAGCCGCTCGCGCTCCTCGGCCTTGCGCAGGACGAGCACCACCTCGTCCCGCCTGAACGGCTTCGAGAGGTAGTCGTAGGCCCCCGCCTTCATCGCCTCGAGGGCCGCCTCCTGCGCGCCGTAGGCGCTCATGACGATGACCGTCAGGTCGGGGCGCAGCCGCTGGATCTCGCGCAGGAGCGCGAGGCCGTCCATGCCGGGCATGCGGACGTCGGTGAGGACGAGGTCGTAGTCCCGCGCCTCGAGCTCGCGGAGCGCCTCCGCCGCGGCGGCGACCGCGCGCGCCTCCCACCCGTGATCGGTGAGGATCACCGAGAGGAGGTGCCGCATCGCGGGGTCGTCGTCGACGACGAGGATGCTCCGGAAGCCCACGCGAAATCGACTCTAGCACGCGTCCGGCGGCGCCCCGGCGGCCGCCGCGGCGCGCAGCCGCACGGTGAAGACCGCGCCGCCCCCGGGCGCGTTCGCCGCCTCGAGGGCCCCGCCGAAGGACTCCACGATGCCCTGCGAGATGGCGAGGCCGAGCCCGGTCCCCTGCCCCGCCGCCTTCGTCGTGAAGAAGGGCTCGAGCACGCGGGGGAGGTCGGCGGCGGGGATGCCCGGGCCGCTGTCGCGGACCTCGACCGCGACCGCGCCGCCCTCGGCGCGCGCGGCGACGGACACCCGGCCGGCGCCGCCCATGGCGTCGCCGGCGTTGAGGAGCAGGTTCAGGAACACCTGGGCGAGGCGGCGCGCGTCGGCGGAGACCGCCGGCAGCGACGGCGGGAGCGACACCTCGACCTCCACGCCCCTGAAGCGCCCCTGCACGCGCGCGAGGCGGAGCGCCGCGTCCACCGGCGCGGCGAGGTCCACCGGGGCGAGCAGCGGCTCGGCGGGGCGGGCGAGGTCGAGGAGGTCGCGCACGAGCCGGTCGATGCGCTGCGCCTCGGCGCCGATGCGCGCGAGGAAGTCGTCCACTTCACGTCGGGGGGACGCTCGCTCCGCGCTCGGCGTTCGGCTCGCCTCGTCCGGCTCGCGGCCGAGCGCCGCCAGCCGGTCGCGGGCCAGCTCCACGTAGCCGGTGATGGCGCCGAGCGGGTTGCCGACCTCGTGCGCGACGCCGGAGGCGAGGCGGCCGGCCGTGGCGAGCCGCTCGGCCCGGACGAGCGACTCGCGCGCCGAGACGAGCGCCGCGTTCGCCCGCTCGAGCTCCCCCACCTTCTCGGCGAGCCGGGCGCGCTCCGCCGCGAGCGCGCCGGCGAGCCGCTCGAAGGCGACGGCGGCGCCGGAGAGGCCGCGGCCGGAGGCGTCCTCCGGGGCGCCGAGGAGCGGGAGGTCGCCCCCGGCGGCGCCGAGCGCGCCGGCGGCGGCGAGGACCCGGTCCACCGGGCGCCCGACCTGCCGGAGGAGGAGCGCCGCGCCCACCGCGGCCACGCCGGCGGCGACGGCGGCCGCGAGGACCACCACCGCGGCGGGGCCGAGCGCGCCGCCCGCCGCGAGCGGGAGGCCGAGGCCGAGCACCAGCGCCGCGCCCGCCACGCCCGCCGCCGCGGCGTCGAGGACGAGCAGGAGGCGGAGGTGGACGGCGCGCACGCGGTCACCGGAAGACGTCGAGGGCCGGCACGAGCGCCGCGAGCGGCCCCGCGAGGTAGAGCCACTCGAGCGCGGCGAGCGCGAGGAACGGGCCGAACGGCACGGCGTTCCGCGGCGGCACCCAGTCCGCGTCGTCGGCCGGCTCGGGCGCGGACGGCGAGGGGCCCGGCTGCGCCTTCCCGGCGGCGACGAGGAGGAGCCCGACCACGCTCCCCTGCACCGAGGCGAGCAGCACGACGGGCAGGAGCGCGGCGAGGCCGAGCCACGCGCCGAGGCCGGCGAGGAGCCACACGTCGCCCCAACCCATGGCCTCCTTCCGCGCGACGAGCCGCCCGATCCAGGCGATCGCCGCGAAGGCGCCGAAGCCCGCCGCCGCGCCCGCCGCGGACGAGGCGAGCGACGGCGCCGCCCCCACGCCGAGCGCCGCCGCGGCGAGCCCCGTCGCGATGAGCGGCCAGGTGAGCGCGTGGGGCAGGAGCCAGGTGGCGAGGTCGATGAACGCGAGGGCGACGAGCAGCGCGGCGAGGACGAACTCGGCGGCGGCGGCGGCGCCGAGGCCGTGGCGCGCGAACGCGGCGAGGGCGAGCGCCGCGCCGAGGAGCTCGACGAGGAGGTAGCGGGGCGAGATGGGCGTCCCGCAGCGCCGGCAGCGCCCGCGCAGCAGGAGCCAGGAGAGGACCGGGAGGTTGTCGTACCAGGCGATGGGCGCGCCGCAGCGCGGGCAACGGGAGCGCGGCGAGACGATCGACTCGCCCGCCGGGACGCGCGCGATGACCACGTTGAGGAAGCTGCCGATCGCGGCGCCGACGAAGGCCACCCAGACGGCGAGCGCGAGGCTGAGCCCGTCGGAGGGCAAGGCGGCCCCTAGCCCGCGCGCGCGGCGCCGGGGGCCGGCGCGGCCTCGAGCCGCCGCATGAAGAAGTCCTCGAGCGTCTCGCGGTGCGAGGTGAGGGACGCGACGCGCCCGCCCGCCGCCGCGACGGCGCGGACCGCCCCGTCGGCCGCGGCCTCGTCGGCGAAGGACCAGGTGACGTGGGCGCCGTCGCGGGCGACGGGCGTGGCCCCGGCGAACGGCCCCTCCGCGCCCGGCCCGGCGAAGGTCGCCTCGACGCCGGTGACGCGGGCGGAGAGCAGCGCGTCGAGCTTCCCCACGTCGCGGAGCCGGCCCCCGACGATGACGCCCACGCGGTCGCAGAGCGCCTCGACGTCCGGGAGGATGTGGGTCGAGAAGAAGACGGTCTTGCCGCGGCGCTTCAGCTCGAGGATGAGGTCCCGGACCTCCTTGCGACCGACCGGGTCGAGGCCGCTCATCGGCTCGTCGAGCACCACGAACGCGGGATCGCCCACGAGCGCCTGCGCGATGCCGAGCCGCTGCTGCATGCCCTTCGAGTACTTGCGGATCTGCCGGTCGGCGGCCTCCTCGAGGCCGACGAGGGCGAGCAGCTCCTCCGCCCGGCGCGCGCGCTCGGCCTTCGGCACGCCGGCGAGCGTCGCGAAGAACGCGAGGGCCTCGGCGCCGGTGAGGAACTCGTACCAGGCCGGCTGCTCGGGCAGGTAGCCGATGCGCCGCTTCGAGGCCTCGCTGGGGATGGGCGCGTCGAAGATGAACGCCTTCCCCCCGGTGGGGAAGATGAGCCCCATGAGCATCTTGATGGTGGTCGTCTTGCCGGCGCCGTTCGGCCCGACGAAGCCGAAGATCTCGCCCTCGTTCACCGAGAGCGTGAGGTCCTCGACGGCGTGGACGCGGCGGCGGCGGACGCCGACCTCGAACGTCTTCGTGAGCCCTTCGGTGCGCAGGATCATCGGCGGGCATGATCGAGGCGGCGCAGCGCTCCGTCAATGGCGACGCCCTCCCGGACGAGCCCGGCGGGTGCCGGCGAGCGTGCCCGCCCTCGCTCCCACCTCGACCCACGGTGCGGTCGGGGCCTGACGAAAATGGTCAGGGGCGGCCGACCCCGCTGCCCCGTCCCGTCCACGTCATTGGGCCCGCCGCCCCGGGATATCGGGCCCTTGGCCGCCCGCCCGCTTGGCATCGCCCGTGCTTATGCGGGTCCTCGTCTCCGGACGCCACGGGGCGCCCGGCACAGCACGAGACGCGGCCGTCGCCGCGCTCTGGAGGCAACATGAAGAAGGCCAAGGGCTTCACCCTCATCGAGCTCATGATCGTCGTCGCCATCATCGGCATCCTCGCGGCGATCGCGATCCCGAACTTCCTCCGCTACCAGATCCGCTCCAAGTTCAGCGAGCTCAAGACGAACGTCGAGGCGATCTACAAGTCGGAGGAGTCGCTCCGCCAGAGCGAGCGCCAGATCTTCGCGAACGCCGCCACGGGCGCGTACGCCTCGATGCCGGCCACCCCGACCACGACCTCGTGCGCCGCGGTCGGCACGGCGCGGTGCGTGTGGCAGGCGGCGGACGTCCTCCAGGCCTCGAAGCTCGACTGGAACGTCGAGGGCGCCACCTACGGCCGCTACCAGGTCGCGGTGGTCGACGCGCCGGTCGTGGTGGCTCCGCTCGCTCGACGACGACGGCACGACGAACCTCGGCCTGACGGTGGCCATCGGCGCCTGGTCGAACATCGACGGCGACACGGGCCTCGGCACGGTCTGCCTGTGGCGGAACAACATCGTGGCGGCGACCGGCGCGGCCTCCGCCACCATGAACACCTGCCCGGCGAACGGCGCGACGGAGACCGGCGCGTCGACGAACGTCGTCCTCTGCCCGGACGGCGTGAAGCCGGCCACCATCGGGTTCGGCCAGGTCGCCGGCTGCTCGGCAGACAACGTGTTCTAGCCGTCCCCACCCGTGCTACGATCCGGGGGCCGCTCGACGCTCGTCGGGCGGCCCTCGTCTCTTCGGATGAAGAGCCTCGCCGTCGCCGCCGCCGCGCTCGCCGCCGCGTCCGTCCTGAACTTCGACCTCGCGCGGAACCAGTCGGCGCGGGCGTACGACGTCTCGCACGTGCCCTCCGGCCGTGCGGCCCGCGTCCTCGCCCTCGGCCACCGCACCCTCCTCTCGGACCTGTACTGGCTCTCGACCGTGCAGTACATCGGCGAGCCGCGCGCGGACGAGCGCGGCTGGGAGAGCCTCTACCCCCTCGCCGATCTCGTCACCGACCTCGACCCGCGCCACGGGTACGCGTACCAGACCGCCGGGATCGTGCTCTCGGCCGCGGGACGGCTCGACGAGTCGAACCAGATCCTCGAGAAGGGGATGGCGGTGGGGCCACGCTGGTGGACGTTCCCGTTCTACATCTCGTTCAACCAGTGGTTCTACCGGGGCGACTACGCCTCGGGCGCCGAGTACGCGCGGCTCGCGGCGCGGACGCCGGGCGCGTCCCCGAACATCAGCCCAGCTCGCGCTGGCCCTCTCCGCCAAGCGGGGTACGCCCGAGGACGCCATCGCCATGCTCGAGGAGCTGCGCCGGGGCGTGACGGACGAGGCCACGGCCGCGCGCCTCGACGAGCAGCTGAAGCTCGCGGTCCTGGAGCGCGACGCGCAGGCGCTGGAGCGCGCCGCCGCCCGCTTCCAGGCGGAGCGCGGGCGGCCGGTCGGCGACGACCTCGCCGAGCTCGTCCGGGCCGGCTACCTCCCCGCGCTGCCGGAGGATCCGTTCGGAGGGCGCTACGCGTGGGGCGCGGACGGGCGGGTGCACTCGACCGCCAGGGACTTCCGCTTCCAGCGGCCGGACGGGCTGCACACGCCCGGCTTCTACTACAAGCCGCCGGCCAGCGAGGTGGAGGAGATGCCCAAGTGACGAACGTCTCGATCCTGGCCTGGGTCACCGTGCGCGAGGCGCTCCGGCAGAAGCTCGCCGTGAACCTGCTCGTCTTCGCGGTGGCGCTCGTGTCCGCGTCGTTCCTCATCTCGACGCTGACCTTCGGCGAGCAGTACCGGGTCATCGTCAACATCGGCCTCTCGGCGATGGAGATCTTCGGGACGCTCATCGCCGTGTTCCTCGGCGCCGGCCTCGTCGCGGGGGACGTCCAGCGGCGCACGGTCTACCCCATCGTCGCGAAGCCGGTCTCGCGCACGCAGTACGTGGTGGGCCGCTA
Source organism: uncultured delta proteobacterium (assembly GCA_963737085.1). GTDB lineage: Bacteria > Myxococcota > Myxococcia > Myxococcales > Anaeromyxobacteraceae > Anaeromyxobacter. The sequence continues at coordinate 276,445 of CAVTRR010000004.1, read as the reverse complement.
CGCCGGGCTCGTGGCCACGACGACGCTCAACCTCGCGGTGATGGCGGCGGTCTTCCTCGGCGTCCTCGCCGTCTACCTCGGCGGGCTCGGGTTCCTGGCCGAGACCCCCGTCCTCGCCACGCTCGGCGGCATCGCGCTGCAGCTCGCGATGATCGCCGCGGTCGCCGTGCTCTTCTCGACGTTCACCACCGCGACCCTCTCCGCGATCTTCTCGCTCTCGCTGGTCGTCGCGGGCCACCTCGCGAGCGACCTCGTCCGCTACTGGTCGAAGCAGGGGCCGGGGCTCGAGTGGATGGGGAAGGCGCTCTACGTCGTGGTGCCGAACCTCGAGGCGCTGAACTTCAAGGAGGCGATGGTCTACAAGGACGCGCTGCCGCCCGGGCCGACCGCGACGGCGTTCGCCTACGGGATCCTGTACGCGGCCGGCGTGGTGAGCGTCGCCGCCGCCGTGTTCGCGCGCCGCGACCTCCGCTGACGCCTCGCCCGGCTCGCGGCGCTGCGCACCTCCTCCCACCCGCGCCGCCGCGCGCCCACATGCAAACTGTTTCGGGTGCGCAGCCCGCTGCGGGCCGACGAGCGCGGCCGCCGCCGCGCCCGCCCTGAATCCGGTGGGTTGCGCCATCCCCGGCCGGGCTCGGCGCTTGCTAACCGATCCCTCCGATGAGATCCGAACGAGGGTTCACGCTGATCGAGCTCGCCGTCACCGTGGCGCTCATCGGGGTGGTCGCCGCGATCGCGGTCGGGTTCATGCCCAACGCGACTCGCAACGCGACCGTCGTGAGCACGGCCTGGGAGGTCGGCATCCGGCTGAAGTCGCTCCGGGCGCGGGCGCTCGGCGACCAGCGCGACCTCGTGTTCGTCGCGGTGGACGCGAAGGACAACGACGCCTCGGCGTGCAGCGCGGTCTCCCCCGAGCGCTGCACGCGCTGGTTTCTCCTCGCGCCGCGCGCGGCCTCGGCCACCGCCGGGACGCCCGCCTGGACGTTCGCCGCCTTCAACCCGGCGACCCCCGCGACGAACGCGGACGTCTTGGACAGGGGGCAGCTGCCCCGCGGCATCCGATTCTACCGGCCGCGTCGGTCAATGCGAGCGGCCCCGCGCCGTTCGACGCCGCGCGCCTCCTCGACGCGACCCTCACCCGCGAATGCGCGACCGGGGCGCTCTGCGTGGCGATCCGCTACTCGCGCGACGGCGAGGTGCGGGCGGAGCCCCCGACGAGCACCGCGGTCGCTGCGCTCGGCGCCGGGATCGCCCTGGGGAGCGACGTTCAGCGCGCGAACAGCGGCGCCGACGTGCGCGCCGTGCTGGTCGGGTTCCCGAGCGGGATCGTCCGGAGCTACGGCCTCGCGCCGTGAGCGGAGGAGCCGAGATCATGAGCCACCCCACGGCGACGGCGCGCGCGCGCGGCATGACCCTCCTCGAGGTCATGATGTCCCTCTCGATCCTCCTCATCGGGCTGCTCGGGATGATGCGGCTCCAGATCTGGGGGATCAACGCGAACCAGGGCGCGCGCGCGCACACGCAGGCCATGCAGATGGCGCGCGACCTCGCCGCCGGCCTGGAGAAGCTCCCGTTCGAGGACACCCGGCTCGCCTCCACCAGCACCCCCGACGCGCTGTTCGGGCGGCTGGTGCAGGCGGACGGCACGCTGCCGTCGAGCGGGTTCAAGGACTACGCGTCGGCGGCGGCCATCCCCGGCGTGCAGGTCACCGTCCCGCCGGAGTTCCGGCGGCTCTGGACCGTGCGCGACGCCGCCGTCGCGGGGAGCGGCGTCGCGACGAAGCTCGTCGCGGTGTCGGTGGTCTACCGCGAGCGCACCCTCCCCCGGCTGCGGGAGGTCGTCCTGTACGTGCAGCAGTCGAACCGCAAGCTCCTCTCCTCCAACGTGGCGGCCTACCAGTGACCTCGCGAACCCACGGCCCGCGCGGCCTCACCCTGCTCGAGATCATGGTCGCGCTCGGCGCGAGCGCGATCGTGCTCGCCGGCAGCATCGCGGCCGTCCACTCGCAGCAGCGCGCCTCCCAGACCGGGCAGCGCGTCCGCGACGCGCAGGGCTCCGCGCGGAACGCGCTCCTCTTCCTCGAGCAGAAGCTCGCCGCCGCCGGCTTCGGGATGGACCCCGCCCTGGCGCTCGACTTCGGCTGGTACACGGGGGGCCCCTGCCCCCTGCCGAGCGGCCTCTGTCCGCGCGACTCCAAGACCGACACCGACGAGCTCGTCTTCTACTCCCGCAACCCGAACTACTGGATCCCGGACCCGACGCTCAACCCCGGGGAGACGTACCGCGGGCGGGCCTGGGACGTCGTCGGCTTCGACGCGAGCGCCGACCAGCTCACCGTCGTGGGGAGGGTCGGGGACATCTTCCCGAGGGGCCAGATCTACCAGGCGGTCTGCCGCGGCGGCGGGCAGTACGCCTACGTGACGCTCGCCGCGACGACCGGCAAGCCCGGGTCGCCGCCCATCCAGCCGCTCGACGTCGCGGGGAACGTGACGGTCACCTTGCTCCCCGTGGATGCCCGGCACCCCTTCCGCCGCCAGGACGTGGCGCGGGCGTCCTCGGGCTGCTTCAGCTCCTCGGATCCCAACAACCGCGCGCGCCTCTTCCAGATCGACCGCTACCGGTTCCACGTGCGCCCGATCGCGGCCGGCGGCGGGCGCTTCGACCCGTACCTCGTCCTCGACCAGGGGATCGACGCCGACCACGACAACGACGTGGACCCGGGCGACGAGCAGATCCTCGCCGAGGGCGTCGAGACGCTGCAGGTCTCCTACGCGTTCGCGGACGTCATCGAGGACGCCGTCGACGCGACGCTCGCGCCGGTGGGCGCGACGCCGGGGACCGACGTCACCCTCGTCGCGGGGCGGATCGCGGCGGGCTCCTCCGACTCCGCGAACACGACCGCCGGGCGCATCACCCGGACCGACTTCGCCGGCCCGGACCCCACCGCGATCCCGATCCTCGAGGTCTACTCGCGCTCGAGCTTCTTCCCGTACACCTACGGCCCGCCGCTCCCGGCCGAGCGCAAGACCAACCACCAGGGCAACGTCCGCTCCGTCCGGATCGCGGTGGTCGCGCGCTCGTCGACCTCGGACCGAGACATGGGCGGCAAGCCCCCGCTCACCGGCGCCGCCACCTTCACGGTGCTGAACCTCGACGCCATCCCCCTCTGGATCAGCGGCGGGGCGACGCAGGGGCTCGACGGCTTCGAGCGGATCCGCTTCGACACCACGGTGAGCCTCCCCAACATGACGAACCGCCGGATGCTGGACCAGTGACCGCCATGTGCACGAGACGACCCCTGCGAAGCGCGCGCGGCAGCACCTTCCTGCTCGTGATCATCCTGGTCGGCGTCCTCGCCGTCATCGGCGTCGCGGCGGTCACCCTCTCGTCGCAGGACCGGACCAACGCGTCCGTCAAGTCGCGCCGGGACTCGCTCGCCGCGTGCGCCAGCGCCGCCCAGGCGGCGCTGTGGGCCGAGCTCCTCAAGTACGGCCCGCGCTACCTCGGCTCCGAGAAGCCCTCCGGCACGATCACGCTGCCGGACGGGACGGTCCTCGCCATGGGCCACTACGACCAGACCACCACCGTCGTCAGCCAGACGGTGCGCCCGGTCTCCTGCGACTCCGGCCAGGCGGAGGAGTTCGTGGACCTCACCAACCGCGACTCGGTCCTCCGCCTCGGCGGCCACTGCTACCAGGTCGCCGCCCACTGCCGCGACATCACGGGGCGCGACCTCGAGATCGAGTTCGGCATCAACACCCTGTTCTAGGAGGACGAAGATGCGCCGCTCGACCCTGACGATCGCGATCCTGGCCGCGGCGGCCTCCTTCGTGCTCGCTCCGCACCCGTCGTCGTCGCAGGCGACCGCCGGCGTCACCGCGGCCCGCGAGCTCCTCGCCGCGAGCTACCTGGACGCGCGGCTGAACCCGGCGAAGGGCGAGGACACCGAGTTCTTCATCCGCGCCGGCGGCGTCCCGAACATCTTCTTCCTCATGGACTCGTCCGGCGCGATGTCGCGGCTCCCCCCGGACGGCCCCGCCTCGTACGGCGGCGCCGGCGCGGCGATCCCCCCCGGCGTGCTCCTGACGGACCCGAGCTCGGCGACCGCCGCCGCCGCCGCCGCCCGCACCGTGGGCTGCGGCATCGACGCCACCTCCGCCGCGGCGTTCGGCCAGAACCCGACGTTCCAGGCCCTGAACCGGCGGGCGTTCTACCCGCCCTGCGGGAAGGCCCACGACCAGACCCTGGTCGGCGCCGCGTACCGCGGCGACCCCACCATCGCCGCCGGCAAGGACTACGCGTACCAGGCGAGCGCGTGTCCCTACTACACGAGCGCGAACAACCAGACCTACGACTCGACGAAGGGCGGCTACGATCCGGAGTTCTACAACCCGTCCCCGAACAACTCGCAGATCCCCGACGTCTTCTTCGTGAAGGGGCTCGTCTACCACGACAACGTCCACGACGCGGGGGCGGACGGCGAGACGAACCGCAACTGGGCGCGCACCGCCCTCGGGCTCGGGCACAACTTCGGCAACGGCTGGTCGGCCCGCGCCAGCCCGGCGCAGGCCTACCCGTACAAGACCAGCGGCGGGTACGCCACCCTCCAGGAGTTCTGCGACGAGCAGGGCACCACCGCCCTCGCGAACGGCCAGGTCCCCTCCACCGTGTGCATGGAGTGCCTGGAGCAGAAGGGCTGGTACTACGACGGCTTCACCCTCGAGCGGCCCATCGACGGCGCCTCGAAGCAGTACCCGAGCCTCTGGTACACGGGCAACTACCTCAACTTCTTCCCGCCCAAGTTCATCGCGGCGCGGAAGATCGTGAAGGACGTCGTCGCCACGCAGGCGAAGGTGCGCATGGCGCTCGCGAGCTTCGGGACCGACGGGTACAAGTTCCGGCAGGACTTCAACCCGACCTGCGACCACCCGAACTCGAGCTTCGACCAGAACCGCGGCACGTACATCGGCGCCGTGAACGCCATCACCTTCGACGGGCGCGCGCCGCTCTCGCGGGCGCTCTTCGACGTCGGCCGCTTCTACCACTCGCCGGGGCTCGAGTGGTTCGGGAGCACCTGGGAGAAGTCGAACACCGGCTCCGGCTCGGAGACGTGGGAGTCGAGCGCGAACTCGAACGCCCTCGCCATCTGCTACTCGTGCCAGACGAGCAGCGTCATCGTCCTCACCGGCGCGACCCCCGAGTGCGGCGACGGCGGCTCGTCCACCACGCCCGCCTGCCCGACCGCCTACGCCGGCACCACCCTTCCCACGAGCACGAGCCCGACCACGGCCGCGCTCGCGGACGGCGACCACTACGCCGGCGACGCGCTCACCGGCGTGCGGAACGTCTCGACCACCGACTGCCCCTCGTGCGGAGCGTTCACCGACGCCGCCGACGACTACAAGAACAACCTCTCGCGGGTCTCCTGGTACATGCACACGTTCGACCTGCGGGACAACACCGAGAGCACCGAGGACTGCCTCCGCAACGGCGGCCGGCAGACGATCGACGTCTACACGGTCGGCTACGCCACCTCGACGCAGCCCGACGCGAGCGCCATCCTCGCGGGGGCGGCGTCGGCGGGCGGCGGCCAGTTCATCGCCGCGGAGGACCCGTCGAGCCTGCGCGCCGGGATCCTGTCGGTGCTCGAGGAGATCAGCGAGCGCTCGACCTCCTTCAGCGTCGCGACGGTGTCGACCCTCCAGACCACGACGGGGCACACGGTGATCGTCCCGCGCTTCGACCCGGAGAAGTCGCCCTTCTGGAAGGGCCACCTGTACTCCTACGACCTCTACAGCGAGTTCGTGAACGCCTGCGACCCGAGCCTCCCGGCCACCTCCGGCTCGCCGCCGTGCTGCAAGGCGGGCACCGCCGGCGACCTCGACTGCGACGGCAAGTGCGAGAGCGTGTTCCTGCAGGACAGGGGCGGGAAGTTCATCCAGGAGGGCGGGGACGGGTTCTTCTACCGGAACGACCCCGTGACGCAGGCGGCGTGCTCGCAGGCGCCGAGCTGCGGTACCTCCTGCGCCAGCACGGGCACCGCGCGCGCGCAGCCGTGGTGGGACGCGGCCGAGGGGCTCGCGGCGACGTCGTGGAAGGCCCGCAAGGTGTTCACCGTGGTGGACCGGAACGACGACGGCAGGATCGACCGGACGGACGTCGGGTCGGCGTACGGCCCGGTGCTCCTCGACAGCTCGACGACGGACGCCGCCGAGAGGATCCTGCCGTACCTCGGCCTCGGCGGCGGCCAGGTGTGCAACAGGGTCGCCGACCGCATCCAGACCGCCGGCGACGCGGTGACGGCCACGGTGGTCCGCACGACGCCGCTCGAGTGCGGCAGGACCATCATCCGCTGGATCCTGGGCGCCGACGTGTTCAACGCCGCCGGCCGCAGGGCGACGGACTCGCCTTCCTGGCCGCCGCCCCGCCCCTACCCGCTGCTCCCCGCCACCGTGGGCGACGCCAACGCCGTGCCGGCCGTGGCGGCGAACCTGCCGAACCAGGAGCTCCTCGCCGACCGCCCGCTGAAGCTCGGCGACGTGTTCCACTCCTCGCCGGTGGTGGTCGATCCGCCGCTCCCGCTCGACGGCATCCTCTGCCCGAACGGCCTCCACAACCAGTGCCTCACGGCGCTCTGGCAGACGCCCACCGAGGACGGCGCCGACGCGGCGTACAAGGACTACCAGACGAGCGCCTACAAGACCCGGCGCAAGGTCATCCTGGTCGGCTCGAACGACGGCCTCCTCCACGCGTTCAACGGCGGCAAGTGGCACGACCTCGCCAACGACCCCTACACGCCCGCCATCGACGAGTCGGGGTGGCCGTTCTTCGGCTACTACGACCGCGGCGGCGCGGAGACGCTCACGAGCTCCGAGCGCGCGAACCCTCCGCCCTCCTCCAGCGAGATCTGGGCGGAGGAGCTCTGGGCCTTCCTCCCCCCGGACCTCCTGCCCAAGCTCGGGCTCTCCCTCGCCGGCGAGCACCAGCTCATGGCCGACGGCACGGCCATGGTGCGCGACGCCTGGGTGGACGGCACGAGCAACGGCCTCGACACCGCCGCCACCGCCGACGACGCCAAGCAGAAGCAGGAGTTCCACACCGTCGCGGTCGTCGGCGAGCGCCGCGGCGGCACGCGCTACTTCGCGCTCGACGTGACCAACGCGACGAAGCTGCGGCGCGAGACCGGCTTCGCGCTGCCCACCTTCCTGTGGATCTACCCGCAGCCGACCGACCCGGAGTCGCTCCAGTTCGGCGAGACCTACGACGACTTCCTGCCCAGCCCGGCGCCCATCGGCCCGGTGCGGATCGAGGCGAACGCGCGGGCCGGGACCGTCCTCGGCGTCCCGTCCTCGCCGGTCGCCGCCACCCAGACGATGTTCGTCGAGGGTCCCGGGAACGTGCCGTACCACGAGCGGTGGATCGCCTTCCTCTCGGGCGGGTTCGACCCGAACTACCTGCGCGGGCGCGGCGTGCACATGGTGGACGTCTGGACCGGCAAGGAGCTCTGGGACTTCTCGTACCCGCGGACCGCGGTCGCCGCGGGCGACCCTCGCCTCGGCCTCAAGTACCCGGTGGCCGCGCCCGTCGGGATGGTGATGTGGGGAGGCAGCGAGCGGCGCGAGGCGGGGCTCGGCTTCGCCAACCAGGGCTTCTTCGACACGGCCACGTTCGGCGACACGGGCGGGCAGCTCTGGGCGCTGCGCTTCCACGTGCCCGGCCAGCTCGGCAGCGACGACAAGGTGGGCAACTGGTACGGCGCGCGCGCGTTCCAGATGGGCGACCGCGGCGACCCGAGCTTCGGGTACCAGCACCCGTTCTTCTACCTCACCACCAACACGGCGCTGCCCGGGAGCTACATCTTCCGCACCTACCTCGGGACGGGGGACCGCTTCAACCTCCTCGACACGAACGGCGGCAACTGCGGCCCGGACAACGTCCGCGCCTGCCTCATGCGCGGGTGCTCCGTGTCGCTGCCGCTCGACTCGAACTACCTCGCCACGCCGTCGCTCGGGCGGCAGAAGGACTCGCTCTCCGCGGCCGCCCGCGGGACGGCCACCTACGGCGCCGCGAGCGAGACGGGCGTCACGCAGGTGGAGGGCCAGGTGCGCATCGAGATCTCGGGGTGCCCGGGCGCCGCGTCCGGCGCGCCGACCGGCACGACCAAGAGCGCGCCCTTCGCCTGCACGGCGGACTCGGCCGGCCGTTGGGGCTGCAGCTCCACCGCCACCCCAGACCTCGGCCAGAAGCTCGAGCTCTCCAACACGAGCAACACCGTCGCCGTGCGCAACTGGTTCTTCTCGATCCGCATCTTCGACGACGAGGGCGCCCGGCGGCCGTTCACGACCCCCGAGCAGGCCGCGGCCTACGACGGCGCCCGCCTCTGGCTCAAGGATCCCGGCGCGTCCGGGACGGTGACCCAGTCCGGGGACATCAAGGTCATCGACAGCGCCGTGGAGAACCCGACCACGGGGCTCGCCACGGAGAGCTCGCCGGGGTGGGCCATCTACTACAACCACGGCCCCAGCGCCGTCGTCGGGGACGTCACCTACACGGTCTCGAAGCTCGACGAGCGCACGTCCTCGGTGAGCAGCCTCTACCGCGTGCTGACGTGGAACACGACCCAGCCCTCGCTCAGCACCGCGGCCACCACCAACGGCGGGAGCTGCTTCGTCTCGAAGTGCGTGGCCGAGGATCGCCGGGTCGCCTACCACTACGCGGCCCACCCGCTCACGGGCGGGAGCGTCCTCCGGGACGCCTCGGGGAACGTCATCCGGGCGCGGGTGAGCAACACGCTCGTGCCGGCGCAGGGCGACCAGGCCACCGTGTTCGTGAACGCGAAGGGGCAGGCCCTGGTCTCGCAGACGGTGGTCAACCCCGAGAAGGGCGCCGGCTCGATCGCGGCGGGCGCGGCCATGGACGCCGTGATGGACCTCGGCTGGGTGGAGATCCCCGAGTCCACCCACGAGTGCCGCCACTCGGCCACCCCGCCGGCCGCGGGGGCGTGCCGCTGACCTTCAGCGATCGATGCCGAACTTCGCGAGGCGGTAGCGCAGCGACCTGAAGGTGAGGCTGAGGAGGCGCGCCGCCTCCGTCTTCACGCCCCCCGCCCGCGCGAGCGCCTGCTCGAGCATGCGCCGCTCGATCGCGTCGAGGTGGGCCTGCAGGTCGAAGCCCGCGTCGGGGAGCGTCGGGGCGGCGCCGTCGGCGGGGGCGGCGTTCGGCGCCCCGCGCAGCGCGGGGGGCAGGTCGGCGACGCCCAGCTCCGGACCGTCCGCGAGGGTGACCGCCCGCTCCACCACGTTCGCGAGCTCGCGGACGTTGCCCGGGTAGTCGTACTCGGCGAGCCGCCGCTCCGCGTCGGGCGAGAGGCGCATCTGCGGCTTCCCCGCCTCGACGGCGAACCCGGCGAGGAAGTTCGCGACGAAGAGCGGCACGTCCTCGCGGCGGTCCCTCAGCGCGGGCATGCGGATCTGGATGACGTTGAGCCGGTAGAAGAGGTCCTCGCGGAAGCGGCCCGCGGCCACCTCCACCTGCAGGTCGCGGTTCGTCGCCGCGACGATCCGCGCGTCCACCGCGATGTCGCCCTTCCCGCCGACGCGCCGGATCTTCCGCTCCTGGAGGGCCCGGAGGAGCTTCACTTGAAGGTGCGGCGGCAGCTCGGCCACCTCGTCGAGGAAGAGCGTGCCCGAGCCCGCCACCTCGAAGAGCCCGACCTTCGTCTCGCTCGCCCCGGTGAAGCTCCCGCGCTCGTGGCCGAAGAGCTCGCTCTCGATGAGCCCCTCGGGGATGGCGCCGCAGTTGATGGGCACGAAGGGCTGGTCGCGCCGCTCGCCGCGCTCGTGGATGGCGCGCGCGACCACCTCCTTGCCGGTGCCGCTCTCGCCCGTGACGAGGATGGTGGCCCGCGTCGGGCCGACCTTCTCGACGAGCGAGCGCACCTCCTCGATGGCGGCGCTCCGGCCGAGGATGGCCGTGGCGCCGCGCGTCCGCCCCACCTTGTGGCGCAGGACCCGGTTCTCCTGCACGAGCGAGCGGCGCTCGAGCGCCTTCTGCACGACGAGCAGCAGCTCGTCGAGCTTGAAGGGCTTCAGCACGTAGTCGTACGCGCCGAGCTTCATCGCCTGGACCGCGTTCTCGGTGGTGGCGAAGGCGGTCACCATCACCACCTCCGTCGCGGCGGAGCGCTCCTTCACGCCGCGCAGCACGTCGAGGCCGGAGTCGGCGCCGAGGCGCAGGTCGGTGATCACGAGGTCGAGGACGCGCTCGTCCGCCCGCCTGAGCGCCCCCGCCACGTCCGACGCGGTCGAGACCCGGTGCCCCTGCTTCGCGAGCAGGATCTCCAGGAACTCCCGCATCGACGCTTCGTCGTCGACCACCAGGATCGAGGCCATCGTCCCCTCTCGCGCGATCCTACCGTGGATCCGGCGCCGCCGCGGCGCCCGGCAGCCGGACCACGAACCGCGCGCCGCCGCCGGCCGCGGGCCCCGACGTCACCCGGCCGCCGTGGCCGTCCACGATCCGCTGCACCTCGGCGAGCCCGAGGCCGGTCCCCTGCGGCCGCGTCGTGAAGAACGGGGTGAAGATGCGCGCGGCCACCTCGGCGGGCAGGCCCGGCCCGTCGTCCTCGACGCACAGCACCGCCCCGCCGGGCGGCTCCGGCGCGCAGGACACGCGGATGCGGCCGCCGCGGCCCGCCTCGCGCACCGCGTGCGCCGCGTTGGACAGGAGGTTCCAGAGCACCTGCCTGAGCTGGTCGGGATCGCAGCGCACCGGCGTCGGCGCGAGCGCCCGCTCGACGGCGAGCCCGGCCGCCGCGGGATCGGCGGCGAACACGTCGAGGGTCTCGCCGGCCACCACGGCGAGATCCGCCGGGCGGGGCTGCGGCGGCGTGGGGCGGGAGAAGGCGAGGAACCGCGAGAGCAGGCCGTCGAGGCGGGAGGTCTCGCGGAGCACGATGCCGAGCATGCGCTGGTCCTCCGCGGACAGCCCCGCCGCGCCGCGGAGCAGCTCCACGCAGCCGGAGATGGAGGCGAGCGGGTTGCGCAGCTCGTGGGCGAGGCCGGCCGCCACCTGCCCGAGGTCGGCGAGCCGCTGCGAGCGCCGCACCGTCTCCTCCATCGCGCGCAGCCGGGTCAGGTCCTGGAAGATGACCGCCCTCCCCGCCTGCACCGCGCCGCGCCCCATGAGCGGGAAGACCGTGTAGCCGAGGAGCCTGCGCTCGCCGCCCGCGCGCACGAGCTCCACCTCGCCGCGCGAGGTCTCGCCGAACGCCGGGAACCAGCGCTCCGCCGGCTCCCCCGTGACCGCCTCCCGCGCGAGCCCGGTGATCTGCTCGCCGGCGCGGTTCAGGAAGGTGACCCGGCCCCGCCGGTCGAGGGTGAGCAGCCCGCTCGTCACCGACTGCACGATCGACTCGTGGAGCGCCGTCACCGCCGCGAGGTCGCCCTCGCGCTCCGCCAGCCGCTCGCCGGCGCGGCGGAGCTGCCCGGCGAGGTAGCCGGACAGGGCGGCGACCGCGACGAAGGCCGCGGTGTGGGCGAAGAGCGCGGCGTGGACCGTCTGCGGCGAGGGATGGAGCGCCAAGACCACGCCGACGTAGGCGAGGAGGGCGAGGCCGAGCGAGGCCACGGCGCCGGACCGGGGGAGCACCACCGCGCCGTTCACGATGGCGAGCAGGTACATGAAGACGAAGACGCTGTCGGTGAGGCCGGTCGTGGCGACCACCGCCGTCGCGATCCCGACGTCCAGCGCGGGCTGCGCCAGCGCGACGACCCGCTCCGCGCGCCGCAGGCCGAGCAGCACCGCGAACGCGAGCGAGGCCGCGTAGGTGGCGGCGATCACGGCGTAGAGCGGCGCCACGACGGGCGTCGCGCTCACCCCGAACTGCCAGTTCACGGCCACGGTGCCGCCGAGGAGCACCGTGATCGTGGCGAGCCGGAAGAGCGTCAGCCACACCAGCCGCCGGTGGAAGGCGTCGGCGGGCCGCGACGCCGGCCGGTCCCCGGCCTCGCGGCCGAGCGCGGTCTCGACGTGGGCGGCCACCGGCCTACTTGATGACGCTCGCGAGGCTGAAGATCGGCAGGTACATGGCGATCATGAAGTACCCGACCGTGCCGCCCAGGAAGACCATCATGAGCGGCTCGAGCATGCTCGTGAGGGCGGCGACCGCGACGTCCACCTCGTCGTCGTAGAAGTCGGCGATCTTCGAGAGCATGGCGTCCATCGCGCCGGTCGCCTCGCCGACGCCGATCATCTGCACGACCATGGGCGGGAAGACCTTCGTCTCGGCGAGCGGCCCGGCGATGTTCTTCCCCTCCGAGATCTTGGCCCGCACGTACAGGATGGCCTTCTCGATGCTCCGGTTGCCGGCCGTCTTCGCGACGATCTCGAGCGCGTCGAGGATCGGCACGCCCGACGAGAGCATGGTCCCGAACGTCCGCGTGAAGCGGGCGACCGCCGTCTTGCGGATGAGCGAGCCGAACAGCGGCATCTTGAGGAGGGTCGCGTGCCAGGCCTCCTGGCCCTTGCCCTTGCGGGTCGAGAGCTTGAAGGCGGTGAACCCGGCGACCGGGAAGATGACGTACCAGTACCAGGTGCTGCGGAAGCCGTGGGAGATGTCGACGAGGATCTGCGTCGGCACCGGCAGCGCGCCGCCCATGTCCTTGAACATCTTCTCGAACGTCGGCACGACGAAGGCGATCAGGCCGACGACGATGCAGATCGCCACGACGAGGACGACCGCCGGGTAGGTCATGGCGCCCTTCACGCGCCGCGCCAGCTTCTCGTTCTTCTCGAGGTACGCGCCCAGCCGCTGCAGGATCGTGTCGAGGATGCCGCCGATCTCGCCGGCGCGGCAGAGCTGCACGAACAGCTCGTCGAACACCTTGGGGTGATCCCCGAGCGCGTCGGCGAACGTCGAGCCCGCCTCCACCCGGCCCTTCACCGCGAGCAGGACCTTCCTGAAGGCCGGGTTGTCCGCCTGCGTGCCGATGATGTCGAGCGCCTGCACGAGCGGGAGGCCGGCGTCGATCATCACCGAGAACTGCCGGGTGAAGACGAGGATGTCCTTCGTCGTCACGCCCCCGACGCCCGGGAGCGAGATGTGGAACTCCTTCGGCTTCTTGCGCACCTTGACGGGCTCGATGCCCATCTGGCGCAGCCGCGCCTCCACGGCGGCGGCGTCCTGCGCCTCCATCTCCCCGGCGCGGGCCTCGCCCGCCCGGGTCTTGCCCGACCACTTGAAGACCGGCGCCTGCTTCACCGCCGGCGCCGGCGCGGGCTTCGTCTTCACGGCTGCGGCCTGGGCCATGGTCTCCTCGCTCCGTCCCGACCGGCGATCCTATCCGACGGAGGCCGGGAGGTCGAAATCGCTCCCCTACCGCTGCCCCGGCGCCGCGGGCGGCCGCACGCCGCCGCCGCTCGCGAGGATGTTCTTCAGCTCGTCGGGGTCGGAGGAGCGGCCCATCGCCTCCTCCAGCGTGATGAGCCGCTTCGAGAACGCCAGCGCGAGGCTCTGGTTGAAGGTCTGCATCCCGAACTTCGCCTGGCCGACCTGCATCTGCGAGTAGACCTGGTGGACCTTGTCCTCGCGGATGAGGTTCCGGATGGCGGGGTTCGGCACCATCACCTCGATGATGAGGACGCGCCCGGGGCCGCCGGCCCGCGGCAGCAGGTTCTGGGTGAGCACCCCCTCGAGCACGAAGGAGAGCTGGGCCCGCACCTGCGGCTGCTGGTAGGGCGGGAAGACGTCGAGGATGCGGTTGATGGTCTGCACCGCGGAGTTCGTGTGCAGGGTGGCGAAGGCGAGGTGGCCGGTCTCGGAGATGACGAGGGCCGCCTCGACCGTCTCGAGGTCGCGCATCTCGCCCACGAGCACGACGTCGGGGTCCTGGCGCAGGATGTACTTGAGCGCCTTCTTGAACGAGGCCGTGTCCGCCCCCACCTCGCGCTGGTTCACGAGGCAGTTCTTGTGCGGGTGCAGGTACTCGATCGGATCCTCGATCGTGATGATGTGCTCGTGCCGGTCGGTGTTGATCTTGTCGATGATGGAGGCGAGCGTCGTCGACTTGCCCGAGCCGGTGGGGCCGGTGACGAGGACGAGGCCGCGCGGCTTCTTGGCGAGATCGGTGACGATGGGCGGCAGCCCCAGCTCCTGGAAGGTGAGGATCTTGAAGGGGATGGTGCGGAACGCGCCGGCCACCGCGCCGCGCTGCATGAAGATGTTCGCGCGGAAGCGCGAGAGCCCCTTCACGCCGAAGGAGAGGTCGAGCTCGGACTCCTCCTCGAACTTGTGCTTCTGCGCGTCGGTGAGGATCGAGTAGGAGAGCTGCTTCGTGTCCACCGGCGAGAGCGGCGGCGTCTTGAGCGGGACGAGCTTGCCGTCGATGCGGAGCTGCGGCGGGGAGCCGGTGGTGACGTGGAGGTCGGAGGCCCCCTTCTCGACCATCGCCTTGAGCAGCTGGTGCAGGTTGGCCAATCTGGATCTCCCGGAGCTGCGCTAGAACTTGTCGGGGGCGGTGTTGCCCACGGCCTCTGCGAGGGTGGTCATGCCGATCTTGACCTTGTGCAGGGCCGACATGCGCAGCGTCCTGAACCCCAGCCGGATCGCCTCCTGCTTCAGCTCGGCCGTGGAGCTGCCCTGGATGATGAGCTCCTTGAGCCCGTCCCAGAGCGGCATCACCTCGTACACGGCGACGCGGCCCTTGTAGCCGCGGTCGTTGCACGCCTTGCAGCCGCCCGGCTCGAACGCCTGGAACGTCCCGATGTCCTCCGCGGCGAAGCCCGCGTCGAGGAGCGCCTGGTCCTCGAGCTGGACCGGCTTCTTGCACTCCTGGCACAGCTTGCGGCAGAGGCGCTGCGCCACGATGGCGTTGAGCGACGCGGTCACGAGGAACGGCTCGATGCCCATGTTGAGGAGGCGCGAGATGGTGCCCGGCGCGTCGTTGGTGTGGAGGGTGGAGAGCACGAGGTGGCCGGTGAGCGCCGCCTTCACGCCGATCTCCGCCGTCTCGAAGTCGCGGATCTCGCCGACCATGATGATGTCGGGGTCCTGGCGCAGGAAGCTGCGGAGGGCGGCCGCGAAGTTCAGGCCGATGTCCTCGTGCATCTGCACCTGGTTGATCCCGAAGAAGTTGAACTCGACGGGGTCCTCCGCGGTGGAGATGTTCCAGGCGACCTCGTTCAGCTTGGAGAGGGCGGAGTAGAGCGTCGTGGTCTTGCCCGAGCCGGTGGGGCCGGTGACGAGCACCATGCCGTAGGGCCGGTCGATCGCCTCGAGGAAGTCCTTGAGCTGCTGCTCCTCGAAGCCCAGCTTCGTCATGTCGAGCTGGAGGTTCGACTTGTCGAGGAGCCGCATCACGACCTTCTCCCCGAACAGCGTCGGGCAGATCGAGACGCGGAAGTCCATCTCCTTCCCCTTGCCGAGCTTGAGCTTGATGCGGCCGTCCTGGGGCAGGCGGCGCTCGCTGATGTCGAGCTCGGACATGATCTTGAGGCGGGAGATGATCGCGGCGCGGAGCTTCATCGGCGGCTTCATCACCTCGTAGAGGACGCCGTCGATGCGGAAGCGGACGCGGAAGTCCTTCTCGTAGGGCTCCACGTGGATGTCGGAGGCGCCCTTCTTGATGGCGTCGAGGAGGATGAGGTTCACGAGCTTGACGACCGGCGCCTCGCCGGCGCTCTGCTCGAGGTCGACGGCGTTCACGTCGTCGCCGTCGGTCTCGACGATCGCGACCTCGGAGTCGTCGAAGCCCTGCATCACCTCGTCGAGGTCGGGCCCCTTCTCCGCGTAGTACTTGTCGATCGCCTCCTTGATGGCCTGGTCGGACGCGACGACGACCTCGACGTTGTAGCCGGTGAGGAACTTGATGTCGTCGATGGCGAAGATGTTCGACGGATCGGCCATCGCCACGATGAGCGACGAGCCGGCGCGGTTCACCGGGACGATCTGGTGCTTCTCCGCGGTCGCCTTGGGGATGAGCTTCAGCACCTCCTCGTCGACGTCGAAGTCCTTCAGCGAGATCGCCGGGACGCCGTACTGCTTCGAGAGGAAGTTCGTGAGGTCGTGGTCGGCGATCGCGCCCTGCCTCACGAGCAGGGAGCCGATGCGGCCGCCGGTCTTGCGCTGCTCGTCCTGCGCCTTCTGCAGCTGCTGGAGGGAGATGAGGTTCTCCCGGACCAGGAGTTCGCCGAGACGTCCGGACATGTCGGGTATCCCCTTCGCGCGGGCGGGAAGCGGCCGAAGCGCGCCTCGACCTTAACAGGCGCCTCCTCGCAGGGTCAAGGAACGGCGGCGCGGAAGTGCCCGACACCATTGGAGGAAACGGGGTCGAGACGCCTACATCTCCCCCGTGCCCAGCACGTCCCTCGCCCGCCCGACATCGGCCGCGATCTGCGCCCGGAGGGCGTCGACGGAGGGGAAGCGCCGCTCGTCGCGCAGGCGGGCCAGGAAGGCGACCCGGATCGGCTCGCCGTAGAGATCGCGGCCGTCGAACCCGAAGAGGTGCACCTCGACCACGACGCCCGCGTCGGTCTCGAGCGTCGGCTTCACGCCCACGTTGCAGACCCCGCCGTGCACGGCGCCCCGGCCCGCCGCCGGCCCGCCCACCGTGGCGCGCACGACGTAGACCCCGTTCGACGGCAGGAGCGCCTCGGTCGCCACGTTGGCGGTGGCGAACCCGAGGCCGCGCCCGCGCCCGGCCCCGCGCGCGACCACGCCGTCGAGGTCGTAGGGGCGCGTGAGCAGGAGCGACGCCGCCTCCACCTTCCCCTCGAGCAGGAACTCGCGGACCTTCGTGGACGACACGACGAGCCCGTCGGCGGTCACCGGCTCGACGACGTGCAGGAGGATGCCGTGGCGCGCGAAGAGCGGGCGGAGCGCCTCGACGCGGGCGCGCTCGTGCCCGGCGGTGAAGTCGTAGCCGACGACGACGTCGGCGCAGCCGAGCCGGTCGGCGAGGTCGCGCGCGACGAACTCGGCGGCGGGCGTCCCGGCGTAGGCGAGGTCGAACGGCTGCACGACGGCGGCGTCGACGCCGTGCGCGGCGAGCAGCTCGAGCTTGCGCGGGAGCGGCGTCACGAGCGGCGGCGCGAGCTGCGGGCGCAGCACGCGGACGGGGTGCGGGTCGAACGTGAGCACCACCGCCGGCTTGCGGCGGGCGCGCGCCCGCTCGCGCGCCACGGCGAGGAGCCGCTGGTGACCGAGGTGCACGCCGTCGAAGTTGCCGATGGCGACCGCGCACCCGCGCAGCGCGCCGGACGCCTTCGCCTCCTCGAGCGAGCGGAACACCTCCATGCCGCCGCCGTTCATAGGCCCGGGC
This sequence comes from uncultured delta proteobacterium, assembly GCA_963737085.1. Lineage (GTDB taxonomy): Bacteria > Myxococcota > Myxococcia > Myxococcales > Anaeromyxobacteraceae > Anaeromyxobacter. The sequence goes on along the minus strand of CAVTRR010000004.1, from coordinate 259,126 downwards.
GGCGCGCCCGTCAAACCCCGCGAACCCCGCGCGGCGCTACAGGAAGCGCTTCGAGAACGCCCGCGGCAGGAGCGCGCCGAGCGTCGTCTCGACGCGGCGTCCGCCGGCGCCGGCGAGGAGCACGGGCAGGGCGGGCCCGGCGAACTCGGCGAGGGTCTGCAGGCACATCCCGCAGGGCGGGGTCGGCTCCGGCGTCCCGCTCGCCACCGCGACCGCCTCGAGCCGCCGGGCCCCGGCGGCCACCGCGGCGGCGACGGCGGCGCGCTCGGCGCAGATCGTGAGGCCGTAGCTCGCGTTCTCCACGTTCGCGGCGGCGTGCACCGCGCCGCCGGCGAGCACGGCCGCCCCCACCCGGAACCCCGAGTACGGCGCGTAGGCGCGGCGCCGGGCCGCGCGCGCCGCGCGGACGAGCGCCGGGGCCGGCTCGCGCGCCCGGCCCCCTCCGCCGCTCCCGCGCGCGCCTCGCCCCGCCACGCTAGCCCTGCTGCAGCCAGCGGGCGATGGCCAGCTCGGCCTCGAGCGGGATCTCGACGAACTTCACGTGCGCGCCGAACCGCGCGCCCTCGCGCGAGACGCGCAGCACGTCGCCGAGGACGTGGACCTCCTCGCGCGCGCCGGGCACGAGGAAGCGCAGCTCCACGGCGCTCCCCACGGGCGGGTGGAGCGCCTCGAAGTAGACGCCGCCGATGCCGAGGTTGCCGTCGAACGGCTCGAAGGAGCCGCCCAGCGCCAGGTCGCGGACGAGCAGGCGGATCGGCACCCGCGCGCTGTCGCGGCGCTCCGAGTCGCCCTCGGCCGGCGCGGCCGCCCGGTCCTCGTATCGCGGTGCCCCCATCGCTCGCCTCCTCGTGCGAGGCTACCAGCGCGCCCGCGCCGGTTCAATTCACCGCGCGCCCCAGGAAGGCCGTGGCGACCGCCGCCAGGCGGTCCTTCACGCGCTCGGCGGTCTCGGCGACCTCGGCGTGGGACAGCCCCTTCCGGCCCAGCCCCGCCGCGAAGTTCGTCACCACCGAGAGCCCCGCCACCGGCACCCCCATGTGACGCGCGGCGATGACCTCCGGGACGGTGGACATGCCGACGAGGTCCGCGCCGAGGGTGCGGAGCATCCGCACCTCCGCGGGCGTCTCGTACGAGGGTCCGGGCATGCAGGCGTAGACCCCCGTCCGCAGCGGGACGCCGGCCTCCGCGGCGGCCTCGTCGAGGAGCGCGCCGAGGCGCGGATCCCAGGCGTCGGAGAGGTCGGGGAAGCGGGGCCCGAGCCGGTCGTCGTTCTCTCCCGCGAGGGGGTTCTGCCCGGACAGGTTCAGGTGGTCGACGATGCGGACGAGGTCGCCCGGCGCGAAGGAGGGGTTCACCCCGCCCGCGGCGTTCGTGACGAGGAGCGCGCGGACGCCGAGCCCGCAGAGCACCCGGGCCCCGAACGCCACTTCCTCCGCGCTCCAGCCCTCGTACCCGTGCACCCGCCCCTGCATGGCCGCGACCGGGACGCTCGCGGCGCCCGCGCGGAGCGCGCCGACGACGAGCCGCCCCGGGTGCCCGACCACGCGCGCGGCCGGGAAGTACGGGATCTCCTCGTAGGGGATCACCACCGGCTGCTCGATCCGGTCGGCGAGGCCCCCGAGCCCGGAGCCGAGGATCACGCCGGCGGCGGGCGCGAGATCGGCCTTCCCGCGGATCCAGGCGAGCGCGTACGAGAGCCGCGTGGAGAGATCGGCGCGCTTCGTCATGAGAGCCTCTCGAGGACGAGGGGACGGGGGGCGGGAGGCGCGGCGGCGATCGACCAGGCGGCGGCGAGGCGCGCGGACGTGGCCGCGCGCGGGGCGCTCCGCTCGCCCTCGTGGACCGTGCAGAGCGGCTCGCCGCGCTCGACGCGATCGCCGAGCTTCTTGTGGACGACGAGGCCGACCGCGGGGTCGACGCGGTCCTCGATGCGGGCCCGGCCCGCGCCGAGGGCGACGGCGGCGAGCCCGATCGCCTCGGCGTCGATCGCGGCCACGTGCCCCGCCGCGGGGGCCGGCACCTCGAAGGTGCGCGGGGCGCGGGGCAGCCGGCCGGGGTCGCGCAGCGCCTCGGGGTCGCCCCCCTGCGCGCGCACGATCTCCTCGAGCTTCGCGAGCCCGCTCCCGTCCCCGATGGCCCGCTCGACCCGCGCCCGCGCCGCGGCGAGCCCGTCCGCCGCGCCGCCGAGGACGAGCATCTCCGCGGTGAGCTCGACGGTGACCTCGCGGAGGTCCGGAGGCCCGCCGCCGCGCAGGAGCTCGACCGTCTCGACCACCTCGAGGGCGTTCCCGACGGCGCGCCCGAGCGGCTGGTCCATGGCGGTGAGGAGCGCGGTCACGCGCTTGCCCATGCCCCGGCCGATGGCGGCGAGCGTCCGCGCGAGGGCGCGGGCGTCGTCCCGCCCCTTCATGAACGCGCCCGAGCCGACCTTCACGTCGAGGACCAGCGCGTCGATCCCCTCGGCGAGCTTCTTCGACATGATCGAGGCGGCGATGAGCGGGATCGACTCCACCGTCGCGGTGACGTCCCGCAGCGCGTACAGCTTCCGGTCGGCCGGGGCGAGCCGGGCGGTCTGCCCGACGAGGCAGGCGCCGACGTCGCGGACGAGGGCGCGGAAGCGGTCGACGGGGAGGTCCACGCGGAAGCCGGGGATCGCCTCGAGCTTGTCGAGGGTGCCGCCGGTGTGCCCGAGGCCGCGCCCGGAGATCATGGGCACCTTCACGCCGCAGGCGGCGGCGAGCGGCGCGAGGGCGAGGGACACCTTGTCGCCGACGCCGCCCGTCGAGTGCTTGTCCACCTTCGCGCCGGGCACGTCGGAGAGGTCGAGCACGTCCCCGGAGCGCAGCATCGCGTCGGTGAGGGCCCCGACCTCGGCCTCGTCCATGCCGCGGAAGAAGACCGCCATGCAGAAGGCGGCCATCTGGTACTCGGGCACGTCGCCGCGCGTGAAGCCCTCGACGAGCGCGGCGATCTCGGCGGGCGGGATCGCCCTGCCGTCGCGCTTCGCGTGGATGATCTCGTAGGCGGTCATTCGGATCGGGGGGCCACTCGCCTCGCCTCCGCTCGGCTCGCGCCCCCCGCCCCCCGCTCGCTCCGGCCCAGCCTCCTCCGGCCGGGCCCGCGCTCGCATCGCGTGAGCCCCGAGTCTACGCCATCTGCTCCATGAGCTCGTCGTCCATCTCGAAGTTCGCGTGGACGTGCTGGACGTGATCTCCTTGATGAGCTTGGAGAAGAGCTTGCCCTTGGCCGCCCCCTGGGCCGCTTGAGCGCAGGGGCCCGGGCGCGAGTCTCCGTTTCGGCCGAGCGCGAGCCCACGCCCGCCCCGGGCGACCCCCTTCGGCGCCGGTGTGCGCGAGCGTCGGCTGGATCGGGCGCGCGCGGTGCTCGTCCACCCGCCGACCACGCCCGCCCCGGGCGACCCCCTTCGGCGCCGGTGTGCTCGGCGCGTCGGTCGGGGCGGGCCGCGCGCGGAGGGCGACTTGACCGTGCGGCGCGGCGGCACAACTCGCGCCGGCAAGTTCGCTGCGCGATGCCGGCGCTCGGACAAGTGCCGCCGCGCCCGCGTGGACCGTGACGCGCGCGAAGGCTTTCGGCGCGGCGGCGCGCCTGCGCGCGGCGCCTCCGGGGGGCGCCCGGGGACTGGGCTCAAGGCGCGCGCGACGGCCGCGCCTGCGCAGGGTGGCGGCAGCGTGAGCGGCAGGGCGCGTGTGGCGCTGTACCCGCACCCGCACCCGCACCCGCCCACCCGCACCCGCGCCCGCACCCGCGCCCGCGCCCGCGTGCGGCAGCCGGAGCGTAAGCGCCAGCGCCCCGGGGGCGCCGGCGAAGCCGCGCGCGCAGGCGCGCCCGCCGGGATCGCGCGTCCACCACGCGCGGCTCGCTTCGACCGTGCGCGGCGGCGGCTGTCCGAAGCGTCCGCAGGCGCGCAGCGCGCTGCGGACGCGAGTTCCGCCGCCGCGCCCGCCGGGCCGGGTGGCTCCGCGCGCGGCACGGACCCATCGCGCGCGCCGAGCACACCGCGGCGGAGCCGGCGCCCACGGGGCGCGAGCGTGCGGCTCCGCGCGGACATCGCGGACGCGGTGCGCGGAGGACGGGGTGCGGGCGGGGGAGGCCGGAGGCGCTACCAGAGGATCGAGTCGACCATCTCGTCGACCATGTCGCCGAGCTTCTCGATGCCGTGCGACTTCGAGAGGAAGCCGTCCGCGCCGGCCTGCTCGGAGATCTCGGACAGCTCGTCGTCGGGCTTCGAGCTGAAGAGGATGATGGGGATCTTCTCGGTGTGGAAGTCCTGCTTCAGGACCCGCACGATGTCCTTGCCCGAGATGTCCGGCATCATGAGGTCGGTGAGGATGATCTCGGGCTGGAACACGTCGAGCTGCGTCTGGAACTCGAGCAGGTTCGAGGCGATCGCGACCTTGTAGCCGCGCTCCTCGAGCACGGCCTTCTCCATCTCGAGCGTGATGGTCGAGTCGTCGAGGAGGAGGATGCGCTTCTTCTCGGCCATCGTGGTCTCTCAGAGCGCGGCGAGCGCGTACTCGGCGGCGCGCGCGAACGCGGTCCCGTCCTCCGGGATGTCCGGATAGTACCCCAGGAAGGCCTGCCGCTTGCCGGCCGGCCGCCGCTTGAACGCCTCGAGGGCGTTGCGGTAGGCGAGCCGCGCGCGGTTCGGGTCTCGCTGCGCCTCGCGGCACCTCCCGAGGTAGTAGTGCGCGAGGATCAGGTCGGGGTCGAGGAAGAGCGCCCGCGACAGCTCGAGGGCGGCGCCGTCCACCGTGGCCTGCGTGAGGAGGTGCACCCCGTAGAACAGGTGGGCCTCGGCGGAGAGCGGCTCGAGGCTGAGCGCCGCCTGGTAGCACTCGCTCGCCCTGTCGGGCTGGCGCAGGCTGCCGTACAGGTTCGCGAGGGTGAGCCGGACGGCGAGATCCTCCCCCCGCCGCTCGATCATCCGCTCGAGCAGCTCGCGCGCGGCCCCGAAGCGCCCCTCGGCGAACAGCGCGATCGCGCCGTCGAGGAACTCCTGCGGCGCGAGGGGCGTCGAGCCCGCGGGCGGCGTGAGGGTCGGCAGCCCGCGCGCGGACGGCGGGGCCCCGGCGTGCCCCGCCGCGAGCGGCGGAGGGCGCACCTCGAGGTGGCGCACCGGCGGCGGCGAGGACGGCACGAGGCGCGGCCGCGCCGGCAGCGGCGCCGCCCGGGCGCCCTCGGGCCGCCGGTAGAGGAACGCCCCCGCCACCTCGGTGAGCTCGAACCCCTCGAACAGCCGGAACAGCGACTCCGAGTAGCCGAGGAACAGGTACCCGCCCGGCGCGAGGGCGTTGTGGAACTGCGTGAGGACCTGCTGGGTGGTCGGGGTGTCGAAGTAGATGATGACGTTGCGGCAGAAGATGACGTCCCAGCCCCCGTCGGCGGGGCGCGGGAACACGGCCGACACGAGGTTGTGCGGCCGGATCGCCGAGATGAAGCGGCGGAGGTGCGCGCGCACGCGGTACTGATCGCCGTCGCGGTCGAAGTGGCGCCCGAGCAGCGGCCCCGGCACCTCGCGCACCCGCCGCGGCTCGTAGGCGCCGCGCGCGGCGAAGTGCACCGCCTCGGGGTTGACGTCCGTGGCGAGGATCTCGATCTCCTCGGGGTCGCCGCCGGCCTCGGCGAGCGCCATGGCGATGGAGTAGGGCTCCTCGCCGGTGGCGCACCCCGCCGACCAGATCGCGACGCGCCTCCCGCCGCGGCGGGCCCGGTCGAGGAAGCCGGGGGCGAGCGCGTCGAAGGCGCGGAACTGGCGCTCGTCGCGGAAGAAGCTCGTCTTCCCGACGGTCACGAGCGGCAGGAGCTGCCGCAGCTCGTCGTCGCCGCCCTCGGAGCGCAGCACGCGCACGTACGTCGCCACGTCCGGCACCCGCCCCCGCAGCTCGTCGAGCCGCGCGGCCAGGGCGATCTTCAGGGCCGAGTGGCCGTCGCGGCGCACGTGGAGCCCCACGCGCTCCTTGAGGAGCGCCGCGAGGTCGACGAGCAGCTCCGTCGCGACCTCGATCACCGCGTCAGCTCCACGAGCGCCCGCGCGATCTCGTCGATCGGCAGGACGCGATCGACCGCGCCGAGCTCGATCGCCGCGCGCGGCATCCCGAACACCGCGCTCGTCGCCTCGTCCTGCGCCACGGTGGGGCCGCCGGCGTTCCGGATCGCCTTCAGCCCCTCGGCGCCGTCGCGCCCCATGCCCGTGAGGAGCACGCCGCACACCCGCGCGCCGTAGCGCCGGGCCGCCGACAGGAAGAGCGGCGTCACCGACGGCTTGAAGGTGTCCACCGGCGGGGCGTCCGAGAGGCGGACGACCCCGTCCCCGACGAGCAGGTGGCGCCCCGAGGGGGCCACCAGCACGCGGCCGGGGTGGAGCACGTCGCCGTCCCGCGCCTCGCACACGCGGAGCCGCGACTCGGAGGCGAGCCAGCTCGCGAGCCCCTCGGTGAAGCCGTCCGCGATGTGCTGGACGATCGCGAGCGGGGCCGGGAACGACGCCGGCAGGCCGCGGAGCAGGGCCGCGAGCGCGCGCGGCCCGCCGAGGGACGCGCCGATCGCCACGAGCTCCACGCGCGCCGCCGGCTGTTCCGCCGACGCCTGCCGCTCGCGCAGCCCGCGCAGGTGGCGGATCACCTTCACGCCCGCGAGGAGGCGCAGCCGGGAGCGGAGCAGGACGCCGTAGTCGCCGAGGTCGGCGTTCGCCTGCGGCTTCTCGAGGATGTCGAGGGCGCCGAGGGAGAGGGCCCGGAACCCGACCGCCTCCGCCCGGTTCCCGGTGAGCACCAGGATCGGCGTCGGCGTCTCGGCCATGATCCGCGCGATGCCCGAGAACCCGTCGGCGTCGGGCATGTTGAGGTCCATCGTGATGACGTCGGGCTTGAGCGTCCGCGCCAGCGCGGCCGCGGCGTTGCCGTCCGCGGCCACCGCGACGACCTCGAACCCCGGCTCCGCCGCGACGACGCGCGCGAGCAGCTCGCGGAACAGCTCGGAGTCGTCGGCGACGAGGACCCGGATCGCCCTCCCCGGCGCCAGGCTCACGCCCCCACCCCGGTGAGCCGCTCGAGGGTCGCGGCGAAGCTCTCCGCCTCGAGCTCGCCCTTCACGAGGTAGGCCTCCGCGCCGGCGTCGACGCCGCGGCGCCGCTCCTCGGGGGCGGAGAGCGACGAGAGGATGACGATGGGGAGCTTCGCGAAGCGCGGCGTCGCCTTCACGCGGCGGGTGAGGTCGATGCCGTCGAGCACCGGCATCTGCACGTCGGTGACGAGCAGGTGGTGGCCGCCCCCCTGCAGCTTCTGCCACCCGTCCTCGCCGTCCACCGCCTCCTCGACCTCGTGCCCGAGCGAGCGCAGGAGCGCGGCCTCGGCCTCGCGGGCGATGGCGCTGTCGTCGACGAGCAGGATGCGCAGCCGCCGGCGGTCGCGGCCGCGGCTCGCCGCCGGGGAGACGAGCCGCCGCGCGGCGGTGACGAGGTCGGACGTCGAGAGGAGGAGCGCCACGCGGCCGTCCTCGAGCGCCGCGGCGCCGGTGACGAAGCGCATGCCCTTCAGGAACGCGCCGGGGGCCTTCACGGCGACCTCGCGCTCCCCGAAGAGCCCGTCCACCACCACCGCCGCGCCGTCCGCGCCGTGGGAGACGTACGCCACGAGCGGCCGCTCCGAGCGCGGCCCGCCGTTCAGGGAGAGGAGCGGGCCCAGCGCCACCACCGGCATGAGGCGGCCGCGGTAGCGCATCGCCCGGATGCCCGCCACCTCGGTGATCTGCGCCGGGTCGATGCGCCCCACGCTGTCCACGTCCACCGCCGGGATGCCGTACACGTCCTGGTCGATCCGGACGAGCAGCACCTTCATGAGCGACAGCGACTGCGGCATCCGCAGCGTGAACCGGGAGCCCTTGCCGGGCTCCGACTCCACCGTCACCGAGCCGCCGAGCGACGTGACGCGCTTGCGCACCACGTCGAGGCCGACGCCGCGCCCGCTCGTCTCGCCGGCCTGCTCGCGGGTCGAGAACCCTGGCGTGAAGATGAGGTCGAGGGCGGCGCGGGCGGAGAGGCTCGCCGCCTGCTGCTCGCCGATGAGCCCCTTCCTGAGCGCCGCGGCCCGGACCATCTGCGGGGCGATGCCGCGGCCGTCGTCCTCCACCTTCACGGCGAGCAGGTCCCCGTCGGTGCGGACGGCGAGGACGATCCGCCCGATGCGCGGCTTCCCGGCCGCGACGCGCTCCTCCGGCGTCTCGATGCCGTGGTCGACGCAGTTGCGGACGAGGTGCACGAGCGGGTCGTTGAGGGAGAGGAGGATCGCCTTGTCGACGCCCGTCTCGCCCCCCTTCACGATGCACTCGACCTCCTTGCCCTGCTCCTTCGCCATGTCGCGCGCGGCGCGCGGGAAGCCCGCGAGCACGCCGGCGAGCGGGATGAGGCGCGCGTTGCCGATCCGCTCGGCGAGCATCCCGAACTGCGCCTGGGCGGACGAGGCGGACTCGGTCTGCGCGCGGGCGAAGCGGAAGGTGTCGGAGCGGAGGAGGTGGACGTCCCCCTCGATCTGCTCGACGAGCTTCGTGGCCTTCGCGTCGCGCAGCCGCTCGGCGAGGGCGATGACGCGGTCGGAGAGGCGCGCCCAGCGGCCGAACAGCCCGTTCAGCTCGCGCGAGCGCCGGATCGAGCGGGCGCCCTCCACGAGCACGTCCCCGGCGAGCGCCGCGATCTCGTCGAGCCGGTCGACGTCCACGCGGATGGAGCCCGTCGGCCTGGCCCCGAGCTCGGGCTTGAGCGGCGCCGCGTCCGGCCGGACGGCCTCGTGCTCGCCCGTGGTGGTGGGGCGCTCGCCGCCGTCGCCGGCCGGCGCCGCCGCCTTCGCCGCGGGGGGCGGCGCGGCCGCGATGAGCGCGCGGAGCCGGTCCGCCATGGTCTGGGCGGAGACGCCGCCCTCGGCCGGCGCGTCGAGCATGGGCAGGATGGCGTCGCAGGCCTTGAGGAGCGCGTCGAGCCGCTCCCCGGGGCTCTCGGGCGTCACGGCCTTGAGGAGGTCCTCCGCGGCGTGCACGACCGTGGAGATCCCGACGAAGCCCATCATGCGGGCCTCGCCCTTCAGCGTGTGCAGCTCGCGGGCGAGCTCCTCGGAGAGCTCGGGCGTCGCCTGGCCGCGCTCGAGCTCGAGCAGCGCGGTCGAGATCTTCTCGACGCGGTCCGCGGTGGTCTCGCGGAACCTCGGCAGGAGCTTCTGGCGGATCTCTTCGGAGACGCCCATGGCGCGGCGACGCTTCCCCTCGGCCCGGTGTCGCTACTCGACCTTGAAGCGCTTCACGAGCTCGGCGAGCCGCTCGGCGAGGCGCGTGAGCTCGGAGGCCGCCCCGGTGGCCTGCTTCGAGCCCGACTGCGCCTGGCGCGTGACCTCCTCGATCTCCGACATCGACTGCACGACCTGCTCGGTCGCGGTGCGCTGCTGCTGGGTGGCGAGGTGGATGACGCGGGCGGCGTCGCTCGTCTCCTGGATGCCGGCGAAGATCCCCGAGATGCTCTGCATCGCGTTCCCGCCGAGCTGCTCGCCCTCCGCCGCCATCTTCTTGTTGCCGTCCGAGGCCTCCTTCGCGGCGTGGGTCGCCTCGCGGATCTCGGTGATGAGGTTCTTGATCTCCTTCGTCGACTCCATGACGTTCTCCGCGAGCCGCCGCATCTCCGCCGCGACGATGGAGAAGCCCCGGCCCGCGTCGCCGGCCTTCGCCCCCTCGAGGGCTGCGTTGAGCGCGAGCAGGTCCGAGCGGTCGGCGATCTCGTCGATCACCTCGACCACGGTCCCGATCCGCTCGACGCGCTTCGAGAGCTTCGCGATGGCGTCGTCCACCTCGACCGCGTTGTGGCGGACCTTCTCCATCGAGCTCATGAACGCCTTGATGGCGCCCTCGCCCTGCTTCCCGCCGGAGAGGGTCTGCTCGGCGATCGCCGCCACCATCTGGGCGTTCTCGGCGATCTGGTGCGAGGCGCCCTTCAGCTCCTCCATGGTGGCCGTCGTCTCGTGGATCGCCGACGCCTGCGCCGAGGTGGAGGACTCGTTCTGGGTGGCCGCGGCGAGCACCTCGGCCGACGAGGTCGAGAGCTGGAGCGCCGCCTCGCGGATCTCGGTGACGAACTTCTTCAGCGTCTCCATCACCTGGCCGATGCCGCCGATGAGCGGCGTCAGCCCGGCGTCGGTGACGGCGAGGCGCAGGGTGCCGGAGAGGTCGCCCTCGATGACGAGGCGCACCATGGCCTCGATCGCCTCGTCCACGCCGCTCGTGACCGCCTCGACCCGCTGCCGCGACGTGTTCAGCTCCGCCTCGACGTGGGCGGCGGCGGCGTTGACGGCCCGCGCGACCTCGCGGAGCCCCGGATCCTGGAACTCGGCGGGGTCGAGGCGGCCGCCGTACCGGCCCTCCGCGAACCCGCGGATCACCGTGGCGATCCGGTCGGCGCCGTTCGCCTTGCCCGGCTGCGCCTTCTTCGCGCCCTTCTGCTTGCGATCTGAGACGACGGAGTCGCGCATCGTGGGATCCCTTCAGGCAGCTCGTTGCTCGGGCGCGCCGCCGGGGCGCTCGCGCACGAGGGTGGGGAGGTCGACGAGGAGCACGGGCGCGTCGTCGATGAGGACGAAGCCGGTCACCGCCCCGGAGGCGAGGCAGGCGGCGGCGAAGGCGGGCAGCGGGGCGACGTCGGCCTCGGGGACGCTGCGCACCCCGATGACCCGGTCGACGACGAAGGTGCGCTCGACGCCGGGGTCGTCGCCGGCGACGACGATGCCGCGCAGGCGCTCGAACGGCACGCCGAGCGCGCTCGCGACCACGAGCTCGCCCGCCGGCACCTCGCGCACGTTGCCGACGCGCACGGCGTCGTACACGACCGACGCGAACACGCGCGGGCCGACCTGGAACAGCAGGATCTCGCAGGTGCCCTCGCTCACGCGGCGGCGCTCCCGGCGGGCACCGCCCGCGCGCGCGCCGTCTCGACGAGCCGCGGGAGATCGAGGATCGCGATGGGACCGTTCCGGTCGCGCCCGACGGCGGAGAGGAACTCGGCCACGCCCGCGGACTCGGCGGGCGGCGCCTCCAGGTCCCGGCGCGGGATGGTGACGAGCCCCTCGACCGAGTCGCTCACCACCGCCACCTTCCAGGGGCCGCAGTGGACGATCGCCGCGCGCGTGCTCGCGCGGATCGCCACGGGCGTCTGGCCGACGAGCTGCCCGATGTCGAGGACCGGCAGGACCTCGCCACGGTGCGTGAAGACCCCGGGCAGGAACGCGGGCGCCGCCGGCAGCCGCGTGAGCGGGCCGACGCGCACCACCTCGGTCACGAGCGGCGCCTCGAACGCGTAGCGGCCGCCGAGGACCCGCAGGCAGAAGAACCACGCATCCGCGGCCGGGGTCCGGCCGGTCGCGTCGCCATGCTCCGCCTTGGGGTCGGCCATCCCTCGGATTATCCGCGAGCCCGGGACGGAGGGGCAAGTCGGTGCTATTGTCGCGCGCGCGAGGGACGCGCCTTGAAGGTCCTCATCTGCTGCGACAGCGACATCGTGCTCCAGATGGCGGGCATGGCCCTGGAGGCCGCCGGGCACCAGGTGGTGCTCGACCGCGAGCCCGCGCGGCTCGTCCCCCAGGCGGGCAAGGCGCAGGCCCTCCTCGTCGACGCCACCCGCGCGAAGCAGGCCCCGGCGCTCCTGCGGGACCGCGGCTTCCAGGGGCGCGCCCTGCTCGTCGCGGACGGCGAGCCCGGGGCGCTCTCCCGGCAGGCCTCCGAGCTGGGGCTGGACGGCGCCGTGGCGATGACCCCCGCCGAGGAGATCTCGAAGCGGCTCACCGCCGCGCTGGGCGCGCGCCGGCGGGTCCTCATCGTGGACGACTCGGAGATCGTCGCCCGGCTCCTCAAGGAGGAGCTCGAGGCGAAGGGCTTCGAGATCCAGTACGCGCCCGACGCGGAGAAGGCGACGTCGATCATCCTGAAGCGCCAGACGCGCCCGGACCTCATCCTCCTCGACATCAACATGCCGAAGGTGGACGGGGCCCAGTTCTGCCGGTTCGTGAAGAAGAACGAGATGTTCAAGGCCATCAAGGTCATCTTCTGCTCCGGGGAGCAGAAGGAGAAGGTGAAGCGCCTCGTGACCGAGTGCGGCGCCGACGGCTTCATCTCGAAGGACGAGTTCCTCGGGAAGTGGATCGTCGACAACGGGTAGCGCCGGCGCTCCTCAGGGCAGCGCGCCCGGGCTGCCTCCCGTGCACGCGAGGTTCTCCGGCGCGTCGGCGCCCGCCGGATCGACGCGCTCCGCCGCGACCGGGCAGACGGGGCCACCCGCCTCGCCGAAGGTCGCGCGCACGGCGCCGAGCGGGTCGGCGAGCAGGATCGCCGGCGCCCGATCGTTGGCGAGCCCGCCGAGCAGCGCGCTCGCCCCGCAGGCGTGGACGGCGACGCCGGGCGGGAGGGCGTAGCGGCCGTCCCAGGCGCCGCCGGCCACGAGCGCGACCTCGCCCGGCGCGAGGGCGGACGCCGCCGCGATCTCGCAGGCGTAGAGCGCGCCGGAGGCGGTGCGCTTCGCGAGCGACCAGCCGTCGAGCCCGAGCGGCGCCGAGCCGAGGTTCGCGATCTCCACGTACTCCCCGCCCGCCTCGGGCGTCTCGGCGTCGGCGCGCACCTCGGTGAGCGAGGGCGCGGGCGGCGGTCCCTCGGGGGCGCCGGTGGCGAACGACGCGACGAACGTGGCGCGCCGCCCGTCGGGATCGAGCACGGCCCGCCCGTCCGCCGCGCGCACGCGCGAGGAGAGGACGAGCGCGTGGCCCGTGTAGGCGCGCAGCGGCGCCCTGGGGCGGAGCACGACCCGGCGCCCGTCGGCGTCGAGCGACGCGTCGCACGCGATCGCCTCGGCGAGGGCACCCGCGCCCTCGTCGCTCTCCACCGCGGCGACGGCGGCGCGCAGCGCGTCCTCCTCCACGAGCACGAGGAGCCGGCCGTCGAGCAGCCCCGCGGGATCGACCGGCGCGTCGAAGCGGACCTCCGCGGAGGTGCCGGGCGAGACGCCCTCACCTTCGGGCGAGCCGCCGGCGATCCGCGGGAGCGGCGCAGGATCGGGGAGGCCGCACGCGAGCGCGGCGAGGAGCGGGAGGACGGGCCGAGCGGTCACGGCCGGCCCCCGCGGGAGAGGAGGCCGCCCGTGAGGGCGTCCAGCTCCGCGGTGAGCCGGTCGAGGGCGAGCGCCGCCTCGGCCCGCGCGAGGGCGGTGGGCGGCGGCGCGAGCAGGAGGGTGAGGCGGGCGCGGCGGCGCTCGTGGAAGAGCGCGGTGGCGCGGGCCACCGCCTCCTCGCGGCGCTGGGCGCGCGCAGCGGCGGCCGCGCCGGCGGCGAGCTCCTCGCGCGCCGCGACGAGCGTGCCGAGGTCCCAGCTCGCGCGCACGGCGAACGACGTGCCGGGCGAGAGCCGCTGGTAGTCCACCTCGCCCGACGCCTGCAGCCCCACCACGCGGTAGGCCTGCTCGTCGTGACGCCACTCCGCCGTGACGCGCGGAAGCAGCGCGGCGAGCCGCGAGCGGCGCGCCCACGCCTGCGGCGACCCCGCGCCGCCGTCCGCCTCGCGCGCCGCGGCGGCGCGCACCTCCGCGACGTCCGGATCGCCCTCGGCGGCGCGCGCGAGGGCGCGCGCCGCCTCGGCCCCCGGGTCCGGGCCGTCCTGTGGGTCGGGGGAGCCGGCCGGAGCCGCGGCGAGCACCGCGAAGAGGAGGGCTTGTGCGATGGGCATGGGCGCCCGGGGAGCACGCCCCGCACCCGCGCCGCCGCCCCTGATCCCGCGCCCTTCCGGCGCGACGGGGGGCCGGGGCGGCGCCCGGGGGCCGCCGGCCGGCCGGCACCGTCCCCGCGTGGACGCTCCGCGGCGACCCCGGGGGTCGGGGCGACCCGCGCGTTTTTGCCCGTGGGGCGCTCCGCGGGCGCGACCTCCGAGGAGGTACGCGCGTGTGGGGCTGCGCGCGGCCACGGAGATCGCTCGGAAAATCCGGCGGGGCGCCGTGCCGCGCGCCTCCGGCCGCGCGGCGGCCCGGCCTCGCTCCGATGGTGCCTCCCTTGCACCGGCCCCATCGCTGGAGGTCTGCCGATGGACCGCAAGAAGATCCTGCTCGTGGACGACTCGTCGACCGTGCTCCTCATGGAGCGGATGATCCTGTCGAAGAGCGAGTACGACGTCGTGACCGCGAAAGACGGGCAGGAAGGGCTGGAGAAGGCCGTCGCCGAGAAGCCCGACCTCATCCTCATGGACGTGGTGATGCCGCGCATGGACGGGTTCGAGGCCTGCCGGCGGCTGCGCGAGCTCGACCAGACGAAGGCCATCCCCGTCATCATGGTGACGACCCGCGGCGAGCTCGCGAGCCTGGAGACGGGGTACGCGAGCGGCTGCAGCGAGTACGTCACGAAGCCCATCAACGGCCTGGAGCTGCTCGCCAAGGTGCGCAGCTGCCTCGGGCAGTAGCGGGGGAGCCATGTCGAACGAGCGCAAGACGCCGTCGGACGAGGCGGCCCCGGGCGAGCGCCAGGCCCGCGAGCTGAAGCAGGTGAGCGAGCGGCTCGCGCAGCTCGTCGCGTCGCTCCGCGCCGAGAAGGAGCGGCTCGCACCGCAGGCGGCGGCCGTCCCCGCCCCCGCGCCGGCGGCGCGGCCTCCCGCCGGCGGCGAGCCCGCCGACCTCGAGAAGCGCCGGCTCGCCGCGGAGCTGGCCCTCGCGCGCGAGGCCTCGGAGCACGCCCGCGAGGAGCGGGAGCGGCTGCGCCAGCGCCTCGCGGAGATCGAGGCGGAGAACCGGCGGCTGTGCGACGACTTCGTCACCGTGCAGGAGCACAGCACGGACCTCGCCCAGCGGTACGTCGCCCTCGAGCGCATCCACGGCGGCCTCAGCCGCGAGGAGACCCTCGCGGCGGTGCAGGAGCTGGTCGTGAACGTCATCGGCTCGGAGGAGCTCGCCATCTTCGAGCTCCGCGGCGGCGCCCTCGAGCTCGCGCAGTCCTTCGGCGTCGACCCCGAGCCGCTCCGGCGCATCGCCGTCGGCGAGGGCGCGGTGGGGCGCGCGGCCGAGACCGGCCGCCTGTACGTCGCCGGCCGCGAGGGGCCGCCGGCGCAGGGGGACGAGGCGCTCACGGCCGCCGTCCCGCTGCGGGTCGGCGACGACGTCGCCGGCGTCGTCGCCATCTACCGGCTGCTCGGCCACAAGCCCGGCATCTCCCAGGCGGACCAGGCGCTCTTCGACCTCCTCACCGCCCACGCCGGCGTCGCGCTGCGGCTGCGCGCACGGCCCACGGCGGGGTGAGGGGCGTGTCCCGGGGTCCCAACGGCGCGGCCCCCGAGGCCGATCCCGCCCGCCTGCCCGACACGGGCGCGCGGCCGCAGGTGTACCTGCACGGCGGGCAGCTCGTGGCGACCGCCACGCCGACGGCGGTCACCACCGTGCTCGGCTCCTGCGTCGCCGTCTGCCTCTTCGACCCGCGCACGCGCGTCGGCGGCGTGAACCACTTCCTCCTCGCGCTCCACGTCGAGCGCGAGCGCTCGCCCCGCTTCGGCAACGTCGCCGTCCCGGAGCTGATCCGCGCCGTGGTCCGCGCGGGCGCCCAGCGCGAGGCGCTCGTGGCGAAGGTGTTCGGGGGCGCGAGCGTCATCGCCGGCCTGACGCAGGGGCGCAGGCTGGGCGAGGAGAACGCCGCCCTCGCCCTGCAGCTCCTCGAGGAGGCGCGCATCCCGGTGCTCGACAGCGACCTCGGCGGCACGCACGGGCGCAAGCTCGTCTTCCTCACGGACGAGGGAACGGTCTGGGTGCGGCGCCTGTGACGGTGAGGACGCCGCCCTGGCAATGGGGGAGCCGAGCACTCCCCCGGTACGATGTCCGAAGGATGACCCATGAGCGACTTCGAGATCGACCGCGAGGCGTTGCTGCAGACCTTCCTCGTCGAGGCGGAGGAGATCCTCGGCCGGATGGAGCAGTCCCTCGTCGCGCTCGAGGCGCACCCGGGCGACGAGGAGATCCTGCACGGCCTCTTCCGCGACGCGCACACCATGAAGGGCTCGGCCGGGCTCGTCGCCTTCGACGCCGTCCGCGACCTCGCCCACGAGCTCGAGGCGGTGCTCGAGCGCGTGCGCGGCCGCACCCTCGCCGTGAGCGACGGCCTCGTCACGCTCCTCCTGCGGTCGGTGGACGTGCTGCGGCGCGCGGTGACCGACGCCGCGGGCGGCGCGACCGCCGCGTCGGAGGAGGTGGTCCGGCTGCGCGGCCGCCTCGCCGCCGTCGCGAGCGCCGCCGCCAATCCGCGGGTGGCGAGGGCGGCGAGCGCCCCCGCGGAGGCCGGCGGGGACGAGAGCGGGGCCCACCCCGCCGCGGGCGGGCGCACCCTCCGCGTGGACGTCCTGAAGCTCGACCGCATGCTCGACCTCTCCGGCGAGATCGCCATCTCGCGGGGCCGCCTCGGCGAGCTGCTCGAGCGGCGGGAGGCGAGCCCCGAGGAGCTGCTCGAGGCGCACCGCGAGGCCGACCGGCTCTACCTCGACCTCCAGGAGCTCGTCATGAAGGCCCGGATGGTGCCGATCGGGCCCTCCTTCCACCGGCACGTCCGCACCGTCCGCGACGTCGCGACCGCGCAGGGGAAGCTCGCGCGGCTCGTGGTGGAGGGCGACGACGTCGAGGTGGACACGGCCGTCGTCGAGTACGTCCGCGACCCGCTCACGCACATGGTCCGCAACGCCGTGGACCACGGGATCGAGGCCCCCGACGCGCGCCGCGCGCGCGGCAAGGACCCGACCGGCCAGGTGACCCTGCGCGCGTTCCACGAGGCGGGCGCGATGGTGATCCAGGTGTGCGACGACGGCGCCGGGCTCGACCGGCGGCGGATCGCGGAGAAGGCGGTGACGCTCGGCCTCGCCCCCGACGGCGCCCGCATGACCGACGAGGACCTCGCCCGCGTGGTGTTCGAGCCCGGCCTCACCACCGCCGAGCGCGTCACCGACATCTCGGGGCGCGGCGTGGGCATGGACGTCGTGCGCAGGAACGTCGAGGCGCTGCGCGGCTCGGTGTCCATCGAGACGGCGGAGGGGACGGGGACCACCGTCACGATCCGCGTGCCCCTCACCCTCGCCATCATCCAGGGCTTCAAGGTGGGCGTCGGCGACGAGTGCTACATCCTCCCGCTCGACGCGGTGGTCGAGTGCCTCGAGCTGCCCTCCGGCGAGACCGCGGCCGGGACGCCCTTCGGCATCGTGAACCTGCGCGGCAAGCCGCTGCCCTACGTGCGGCTGCGCGAGCACCTGCGCACGGGCGGCGAGCGCCCCGCCCGCGAGAACGTGGTGGTGGTCCGCCACGGCGCGAGCGCGGCCGGGATCGCCGTGGACGCCCTCCACGGGGAGAGCTCCACGGTGATCAAGCCGCTCGGCACGATGTTCAAGGGCATCCCCGGGGTCGCGGGCTCGTCGATCCTCGGGAACGGCAAGGTGGCCCTGATCCTCGACGTGGCGGGGCTCCTGCGCGAGACGCTGCGGCGCGCGTCCCGGCTCGTGGATGACGCGGCGTAGCGGCGGAGGCGGCGTGGACGGCGGCGCGATCGCGGCGGCGCGGGAGGCCCGGCAGGTGCCCGGCGCGGTCGCCGTCTCGGACGAGGACTTCGCCCGCTTCCAGGCGTTCATCCACCGCGAGGCGGGCATCTGGCTCGCGCCGATCAAGAAGGCGCTCCTCGTGGGCCGCCTCTCCCGCCGCCTGCGCGACCTCGCCATCCGCTCCTGGCGCGACTACTACGACCGCGTGGTCGAGGACGAGGTCGAGCGGGTGCGGATGATCGACGCGATCTGCACGAACGAGACGCACTTCTTCCGCGAGCCGCGCCACTTCGAGTTCCTCGCGGAGCAGGTCTTCCCCGCCTGGCGCGCCGAGGCGGACGCGGGGAAGCGCGCCCGGCGCCTGCGGGTGTGGAGCGCGGCCTGCTCCACCGGGGAGGAGCCGTTCTCCATCGCGATGACCCTCCTCGCCGCCTTCCCGTCGGGGTGGGAGCTCGAGGTGCTCGCCACGGACCTCTCGACGAAGGTCCTCGAGCGCGCCCAGCGCGCGGTCTGGCCGCTCGAGAAGGGGGCGCCCATCCCGGAGGCGCACCTCAAGGCGTTCATGCTGAAGGGCTACGGGGCGCAGGAGGGGCTCATGAGCGCCGGCCCGGAGCTCCGCGCGATCGTGTCCTTCGCGCGGGTGAACCTCGTCGGCGACTGGCCCCCCGGCCCGCCCTTCGACCTCGTCTTCTGCCGCAACGTGCTCATCTACTTCGACCGCCCCGGGAAGAGCCCGCGTGGTCGAGCGGCTGCTCGGGCGCCTCGATCCGCGCGGCTACCTCTTCCTCGGCCACGCCGAGAGCCTCGGCGGCCTCACGGCCGGGGCGCGCGCCGTCATGCCCACGGTGTACTCGCCGGCGCCCGCCGGCGCCGCGAGGCCCTGACAGATGCCCCTGCGCGTCCTCGTCGTGGACGACTCCGCGGTGGTGCGGCTCTCCCTCGCGCAGATCCTCGCGCGCGCCGGCATGCTCGTCACCGCGGCGAACGACCCGATCATCGCCATGGAGAAGATGCGGCGCGAGCGTCCGGACGTCGTGGTCCTCGACATCGAGATGCCGAGGATGGACGGGCTCACCTTCCTCCAGAAGCTCATGGCCGAGGACCCGCTGCCCGTCGTGGTGTGCTCGGGGCTCGCCGCGCCCGGCTCGGAGGCGGCGCTCTGCGCGCTCGAGCAGGGCGCGCTCGACGTGGTGGCGAAGCCGCGGCTCGGCGTGAAGGGCTTCATCGAGGAGTCGGCGGCCCGCATCGTCCACGTGGTGCGCGCCGCGGCCCAGGCGAAGGTGCGCCGGCGCACGCCCCGCCCGCTGCCGTTCGTGCGCCACGGCGCCGACGCGGTGATCCCGGCGAAGGCGCCGCCGGCCGTCCGGCAGACGACGCACAAGGTGGTGGTGATCGGCGCGTCCACCGGCGGGACCGAGGCGCTGCGCGAGCTGCTCGAGGTGCTCCCGCCCGACGCGCCGGGCCTCGCCATCGTGCAGCACATGCCGGAGGTCTTCACCCAGCAGTTCGCGAAGCGGCTCGACCAGGTCTGCCGCATCGAGGTGAAGGAGGCGGCGGACGGCGACCGGCTCGTGCCCGGCCGCGCCCTCATCGCCCCGGGCAACCGGCACCTCGTGGTCCGCCGCTCCGGCGCGCTCTACTTCGCCCACGTGGTGGACGGCCCGCCCGTGTCCCTCCACCGCCCGAGCGTGGACGTCCTCTTCCGCTCCGCGGCCCAGGCGGCCGGCCCGAACGCGGTGGGCGTCATCCTCACCGGCATGGGCGACGACGGCGCCGCGGGGATGGCCGAGCTCAAGGCGGCCGGGGCGCGGACGATCGCGCAGGACGAGGAGACCTCGGTCGTCTTCGGGATGCCCAAGGAGGCGATCGCCCTCGGCGCCGTGGACGAGGTGCTGCCGCTCCCGCGCATCGCCCCGATGGTGCTGCGCTGGGCGGGCTGAGCGGTGCATCGCGCGGCGCGAGACGCACGAGACCGGAGCCGAGGCGGGCAAGCGCAGCGACGCGCGCCGAGGCGCACTGCCAGGCGCCGCTGTGCGCGGCTCCCAGAGGCGGAGCGCCGCAGGCGCAATCTACTCCTCGACCTCGTCGAGCCAGGCCATCTGGATGGCCTCCAGCACCTTCTCGCTCGAGCGCGCCGGGTCGTCGTCGAACCCCGGCAGCTCGCGCACCCAGCGGTGCAGGTCGGTGAACCGCACCGAGAGCGGGGCCACCCCGGGGTGACGCTCGGCCAGGGCGACGGCGATCTCGCGGACGTCCCTCCACTTCATGGCGCGCTCCTCGCCCGCCCCCCCGGGGCGGCGTCGGTCACGACGCGATCCGGTTCCCGGGGATGCGGACGAGGACGTCGCCCTCCCCGACGCGGGCCTGGCAGCCGAGGCGCGAGCGCGCGGAGAGCCCCGCCGCCTCCTGCAGCCGGTCGTCCTCGCGCTCCGCGATCTCCGACAGCGTCTCCGCGCCGCGCTCGACCCACACGTGGCAGGTGGTGCAGGCGCAGACGCCGCCGCAGTTCGAGGGCAGGGCCACCCCCGCCGCCTCGGCCGCGTCGAGGATCGAGGTCCCCGGCGCCACCTCGGCGCTCCGCCCGCCCGGCTCGAAGGTGACCCTCGGCATGGCGCGGCCTACGAGCCGTGCTCCTCGAGGTCCTCCTCCTTCGAGCCGGTGACGCGCGGGTGCTGCGCCATCGCCTGGGCGAGCTCCTCCACGCGGTGCCCCGCCATCGCCTGCGCGACGTGCTTGTTCATGCGCCGCTCGGCGAACTCCTTCGAGGCGGCGTCGAGCGACTCGATCCAGGCCTTCACCGCGAGGTAGTCGTCGCCGGCGGCCGCCTCGCGCAGCCCGGCCGCGCGCGCCTCGACGGCCGCGCGCTCCTCCGGCGAGAGCAGCTCGCCGTCCATCCGCAGCGCCGTCTCGAGCGAGGCGAGGATGCGGTCCGCCTCCACGCGCCACTCGCGCACGAAGCGCTCCGTCACGTCCTCCTCGGCGTGCTCGATGCTCTCGACGAGCATGGCCTCGATCTCCTCCTCCCCGAGGCCGTAGGTGGGCTTCACCTGGATGCCCTGCTCGATCCCGGTGGTCAGCTCGCGGGCCGACACCCGCAGGATGCCGTCGGCGTCCACGGCGTAGGTGATCTCCACGCGCGCGACGCCGGCGGGCATGGGCGGGATGCCCTTCAGCGTGAAGCGCGCGAGCGAGCGGCAGTCGCGGGCGAGCTCGCGCTCGCCCTGGACCACGTGGATCACCATGCCGGTCTGGCCGTCGGCGTAGGTGGTGAACTGCTGGTTGGCGGAGGCGGGGATGGTGGAGTTGCGCAGGACGATCTTCTCGACGACGCCGCCCATCATCTCCACCCCCAGGGAGAGCGGGATGACGTCGAGGAGCAGCACGTCCTCGCGGCCGCCGCGGTCGAGCGCGTCGGCCTGCACGGCCGCGCCGAGCGCCACCACGGTGTCGGGGTCGAGGTCGGTGAGCGGCTCCTGCCCGAAGAGCGCCTTCACGTGGCGGCGCACGAGCGGCGTCCGGGTCGCGCCGCCCACGAGGACCACGCCGTCGAGCCTCCGGGCCCCCGCGTCGCGCAGGGCGCCCTCGCAGGGCGCGCGGGTGCGCTCGACGACAGGCAGGATGAGCGCCTCGAGCTCGGCGCGGGTGAGGCGCGCCGCGAGCCGGTGCCCCTCGGGCAGCTCCACGTCCGCCTCCACCGCGTCCTCGGTCGAGAGCGCCTCCCGGATCCGCTGCGCCGCGGCCACCGCGCCGCGGAGCACGGCGGGCGAGGGCTCCGCCGTCGCCGGCGAGAGGCCGCGCGCCATGAGCGCGCCGGCCACGATCCGGTCGAAGTCGTCGCCGCCGAGGTGCGTGTCGCCGCCGGTGGCGAGCACCTCGAAGACGCCGTCCTCCAGGCGGAGGATCGAGACGTCGAAGGTGCCGCCGCCGAGGTCGTACACGGCGAACGTCCCCTTCATGCGCTTGTCGAGGCCGTAGGCGAGCGCGGCGGCGGTGGGCTCGTTGAGGAGCCGGAGCACGTCGAGGCCGGCGAGCCGCCCGGCGTCCTTCGTCGCCTGCCGCTGGGCGTCGTCGAAGTAGGCGGGGACGGTGATGACGCAGCCCCCCGGCGGCCCGCCGAGGGCCGCCTGCGCGCTGCGCCTCAGGGCGCGCAGGATCTCGGCGGAGACCTCGACGGGCGTCACCTTGCGCCCGCCGCCCGCGACGGCGAGGCGGACCACCGCCCCGCCCTCCTCGAAGCGGTAGATGCCCCGGTCCTCCGGCCGCACGTCGCCGGGCCCCCGCCCCATGAAGCGCTTCACCGAGAGGATCGTGTCCTGCGGGCGCTCCGGGGCCCGCCGCTTCGCGCCGAGGCCGACCTCCACGGCCCCGTCCGCCCCGTAGTACGCCGCCGAGGGGAGCAGCGGCCGCCCCTCGTCCGCGGGGAGCACATGCGGCCGGTTGCGCTCGTCGACGGCCGCGACGAGGGAGTTGGTGGTGCCGAGGTCGATCCCGATCGCCCGCGCCATGGCTCAAGCCCCCTGGGGGTGGGCGGAGGCGGCGCCCGCGCGCTCCGCGTCCGCGACGATGTTGTCGTAGTAGCGCGCGCGGGAGAGGCGCCGCGCGATGTCCACCGGCAGGTCGGAGAACCAGCGCTCGTCCGCGAAGCGGCGCGCCACCTCGTCCTCGATCCGCCGCAGCCGCTCGCGGGCGTCGTCCGCGATGCGCGCGAGCCGCGCCCCGTCGCCGTCGGCGCGCGCGAGCGCCAGCGCCTCCCGCCACTCGAGCTGCTCCTCGAGGAAGTCGGGATCGGCGAAGGTCCGGCCCTCGACGAACGGGTCGGTCCCGGCGAGCTTCAGGAGGTAGGCGGCGCGGAGCCGCCAGTCCTTGAGGACGCGGTAGGCGTCGTTGAGCCGCGTCGCGCGCTCGAGGGAGAGGCGCCGCTCGCGCGGCTCGGCGCGCGCGAAGCGATCGGGGTGGAGGCGGCGGGAGCGCTCGCGGAAGCGCCGCTCGAGCTCCGCCACGTCGAGGGCGAACTCGCGCTCGAGGCCGAGCAGGGAGAAGGCGTCCTCCTTGCGCGCGACCGGCTGGAGCCGGCGGCACGCGGGGCAGGCGAGCTCGCCCTCCGCCACCTCCGCGCTGCAGCCCCAGCAGGTCACTCCGCCTCCCTCGCGCGCCGCGCGGCACCCGCGCCCCGCGCGGTCCGCCCGGCGGGAGGGTGCGACGACCGTCACCGCTCCCGGCTCAGACCGTGAACGACTCCCCGCAGCCGCAGGCGCTCTTCACGTTGGGGTTCCGGAACACGAACCCGGACTGCATGAGCGTCTGCTGCCAGTCGACGGTCGTGCCCTGCAGGAAGACGGCGCTCTTCGGGTCCACGAAGAGCCGGGCGCCGTCCCGCTCGATCACCTGGTCGAGCCGCGCCGGGCCGTCCGCCCAGTCGATGAAGTACGACAGCCCCGAGCAGCCGCCGCCCTTCACGCCGAGGCGGAGCCCGCCGGCGGGCGACGCCTTCTCGGCGGCGAGCGCCCGGATGCGCGCCGCGGCCTTCTCGCTGAGCTCGATGGCCATGTCGCCCCCTAGAGCCCGGCCTTCAGGACGCCCGCGGCGGCCTGCGGGGCCGCCTCGGCGCGCCCCGCGCCGCGCTTCTTCTGGTAGTCGGCGACCGCGGCCTTGATGGCGTCCTCGGCGAGCACCGAGCAGTGCACCTTCACCGGCGGCAGGTTCAGCTCGTTCGCCACGTCGGTGTTCTTGATGGTGAGGGCCTCGTCGAGCGTCTTCCCCTTCACCCATTCGGTGACGAGGGAGGAGGAGGCGATGGCGGAGCCGCAGCCGAACGTCTTGAACCGGGCGTCCTCGATGATCCCCGCGTCGTTCACCCGGATCTGCAGCTTCATGACGTCGCCGCAGGCGGGCGCCCCCACGAGGCCGGTGCCGACGTCGGGCGCCTCCTTGTCGAGGGAGCCGACGTTGCGCGGGTTCTCGTAGTGATCGATGAGCTTCTCGGAGTACGCCATCTTCGCCCTTCCTTGGAGCCGCCCGCTCCTTGGAGCCGCCCGCGCTAGTGCGGGTTCGCCCACTCGATGCGCGTGAGGTCGACGCCGTCCTTCACCATCTCGTAGAGCGGCGACATCTCGCGGAGCCTCTTCACCTTCGTCGCGACCAGCCGGATCACGTGGTCGATCTCCTCGGCCGTCGTGAAGCGGCCGAGGCCGAAGCGGATCGACGAGTGGGCGAGGTCGTCGGACACCCCCATCGCCCGCAGCACGTACGAGGGCTCGAGGGAGGCGGAGGTGCAGGCCGAGCCGGACGAGACCGCCACGTCCTTGATGGCCATCATCAGCGCCTCGCCCTCGACGTAGGCGAAGGAGACGTTGAGGTTGCCCGGGACGCGGTGCGCGAGGCTGCCGTTCACGGTGAGGAGGTCGAGCTCGGCCTGGAGCCCCTCCCGCAGCCGCTCGCGCAGGGCGAGCACGCGCGCCGCCTCGGCCTCGCGCTCGGCGCGGGCGAGCTCCGCCGCCTTGCCGAAGCCGACGATGCCGGGGACGTTGAGGGTGCCGGAGCGGAAGCCGCGCTCGTGGCCGCCGCCGTCCATCTGCGCGACGAGCCGGACGCGCGGCTTGCGGCGGACGTAGAGCGCGCCGACGCCCTTCGGGCCGTACATCTTGTGGGCGGAGAGCGAGGCCAGGTCCACGTTCGCGCTGTCCACGTCGAAGGGGATCTTCCCGATCGACTGCACGGCGTCGCAGTGGAAGAGGACGCCGGCCGCGCGGGTGATGCGGCCGATCTCCTCGATGGGGTGCACGACGCCGGTCTCGTTGTTCGCGTGCATGACCGAGACGAGGATCGTGTCCTTGCGGAGCGCGGCGCGGAGCCGCTCCGGGTCGAGGCGGCCGTCCGGCTCCGGGTCGAGGAAGGTCACCTCGAACCCCTGCCGCTCGAGGGCGTGCATGGAGTCGAGCACGGCCTTGTGCTCGGTCTTGCAGGTGACGAGGTGCCTGCCCTTCTCCGCGTAGAACTGGGCCGCCCCCTTGATGGCGAGGTTGTCCGACTCGGTCGCCCCGCTCGTCCAGACGATCTCCTTCGCGGTGGCGCCGACGAGCCTGCCGACCTCCGCCCGGGCGACCTCCACGGCCTCCTCGGCGTGCCAGCCGAAGGCGTGGCTCTTCGAGGCGGCGTTCCCGAACTCGGTGGTGAAGTGTGGGAGCATCGCCTCCAGGACGCGCGGATCCACCGGCGTCGTGGCGTGGTAATCGAGGTAGATCGGAATCTTCATCGCGGCCCGGGACCTCTTACATGCAGGGCTTGGGCTGGATCAAATTGGATAGCCCGGGTCGAGTATAAGGAAATCGGGTGACCGGTCAAGCGCCTCAGGTGGCAAGCGCCCGGCGCCACAACGGAATTTGATGCAGAGCATTTTCGTCTAGAATTGGCCATGGTTTCGCGCCTCCTCCTCGCCGCTCTCGCCTTCGCCGGCGTCGCCTGGCTGCCGGACCTCGTCTCGGTCGGGACGGCCGGGGCCTCGAGCGATCTGCGGCTCGGGGCGCTGCTCGCCGAGGGGTCCCTGCTCGCGTTCGGGGTGGCCTTCGCGGGGGGGGTCGCGACGAGCCTCACCCCCTGCGTCTACCCTCTCATCCCGATCACGGTGTCGATCTTCGGGGCCCGCAAGGCGGGCTCCCGGGGCGAGGCGATGGCGCTCTCGGGGATGTACGTCCTCGGCATCGCCGCCATGTACTCGGCGCTCGGGGTGGGCGCGGCCCTCACCGGGCGCGCCTTCGGCAGCGTGATGCAGAACCCCTGGGTCATCGGGCTCGTGGCGCTCGTCCTCGCCGCGATGGCGGCCTCGATGTTCGGCGCCTTCGAGCTGCGGCTCCCCTCCGCCTGGCAGGCGCGCCTCTCCGGCGTCGGCGGCGCGGGCCGCGCGGGCGCCTTCGGCATGGGGCTCGTCTCGGGCGTCATCGCCGCCCCCTGCACCGGCCCGGTCCTCGCCGCCGCGCTCGCCTTCGTCGCCGCGAAGGGCTCGGTCGCCTTCGGCTTCGGGATCATGTTCGTCTACGCGCTCGGGATGGGGCTCCTCTTCTTCCTCATCGGCGCGTTCTCCATCTCGCTGCCGAAGAGCGGCCCGTGGATGGACGGGGTGAAGTCGCTCTTCGGCGTCGCGCTCCTCGCGGCGGCCGGCGTGTTCCTGAAGGACGCCTTCCCCGCCCTGAAGCCGCTCTTCAGCGCCGCGCGCTGGGCGGCCCTCGCGGCGGCGGGGGCGGCCGCGGCGGGCGTGCTGCTCGGCGCGCTCCACGGGAGCTTCGAGCGCGGCGCGCCCCGGCGGCTCGCGAAGGCGGCCGGGGTGCTGCTGCTCGTCGGCGGCGTGGTCTACGCCGCGGGGGCGGCGGGGGCCCGCGACCGGAGGCGCTCGGCCGAGGGCTTCGCCTGGCTCGCCGACGAGGCGCAGGCGCTCGCCCTCGCGGCGCGCGAGGGGCGCCCGGTGATCCTCGACTTCTGGGCCGAGTGGTGCGTCGCCTGCAAGGAGCTCGACCGGACCGCGTGGGCCGACCCGCGGGTGCGCGAGGAGGCGGGCCGCTTCGTCGCGGTGAAGCTCGACGGGACCGACGGCTCCGACGCCTTCCAGGCGCTCACGGAGAAGTACGGGATCGTCGGGATGCCCACGGTGGTGTTCATCGACCCGCGCGGCCGCGAGGTGCCGGAGCGCGTGACGGCGGCGATCGGCGCCGAGCGGATGGTCGAGACGCTGCGCGGCGTCGACCGCGCGTGCGAGCAGCCTGCGGCGGAGCGACGGGGGGCAGATCCGCTCGCGCCCGCGGCGCCGGGCCCTGCCGTGGTCGCCTGCGCCGCCCGCTGGTGACGCTCGCCCGGCGAGCCGCGGCGACGCCCGGCTCGCGCGCGGCGCGCGGTCAGGGGGAGGCGGGCGGAGTCGCCCCGCCCGCTGCGTCCGGGAAGGCGGCCGAGACGCACGCCGGGGCGGCGAGCCCTCGCGCCGCGGCGTCGCGGGCCGCCTCGGCCGCGCCCTCGAAGAGGAGCATCCCCTCGAACCGCGCCCGCGGCCCGGGCGCGTCCGTCGCCCGCCTCACGTACGCGCGCAGGACGCGGTCCGGGTGCTCCCGGGCGAGGGCCGCGTAGATCTCGGGGTCCCGCTCGCCCGAGTCGCCGACGAGGACGAGGGCGAGCCCCGGGAAGCGGGCGAGGAGCGTGCGGAGCACCGGCTCCTTGTAGCCGGCGAGCGTGCGCGGGCCGAGGTTGCGCAGGAGGAGCGCCGAGGGCGGGAAGCCGTTCTTCTCGAGGAAGCGGGCGATCCGGGGCGCGAGCTGCACCGGCGACCCGGAGACGATCGCGACCGCGCCCGGGCCGCCCTCGCCCCCGGCGAGGCAGCGGGCGAGCGCCGCCATCCCCGGCACCGCGGGCTGCGTCTCCGCGTCCTCGAGGAACGTCGTGCGGAGCGCGCCCGTCGCCCGCGTCACGTTCGTCACGGCGAGCGTGTCGTCGAGGTCGGAGATCACGAGCCGCGTCGCCGACGCGGGCACGACGTGCACGACGCCCCGGGCCCGCACGCCCTCCACCTCGGCCTCGAACGGCGAGGCGCCGGGCGGGAACGGCGCCCCCGGCGCCGCCTGGATGGCGACCTCGAACTCGCCGTCGTGGCCGGAGGCGGCGCGCGCGCTGCGCCCGAGGAACGTCACCGTCACCGTCGCGCCCTCGCGGTTCGAGGCGCCGAGCCGCCGCGCGGTGCGCACCGCCCCGGGCCCGCGCCGGCCGTGCTCCTCCTCGAGGACGCGGCCCGAGATCCACACGAGGTCGGCGCGCCCGAGCGCGGCGGGGAGGAGCAGCGCCGGCCGGTCGCGGCCGGCCGCCGGCGCGGCCGCGAGCCCGGCGGCCGCGGCGAGGAGGGCGGCGGCGGCGCGGAGGGCGGCGGGGACGGGGGCCGGCACCGCCGTCTCAGGCCGGCGCGGCGGGCGTGGGCGGCAGGGGCGTGAGCCGCCGCGTCACCGCGCGGACGCGCACGACCTCGCCGTCGAGCATCGCAAAGAGATTGCAGCCGCCCTCGTGCGCCGCGCGGGCGAGGCCGAGCGGACTCTCGCGGCCGAGGGCGAGGCCGCGCACCGCCTTGAGGTAGGCCTCCTCCGGCGAGGGCGCGGCGGCGATGCGGGCGAGCTCGCCCTCGAGCCGCTTCAGGTTGTCGTCGTCGGGGGCGACCGGGTTCGCGACCTCGATCTCGACGCGGTCGCCGGAGCCGGAGACGCGCAGCGAGAACTGGCCGTACGCGCCGTAGGCGGCGCCCTCGTCCCAGCAGCCGAACTTGACGGCGTTCTCGAGGAGCTCCGCGGTGACGAGCGCGAGGGACGAGGCGATGCTCGGGTCCGGGAACACCGTCCTCAGGCAGGCGAGCACCGAGTCCCGGAGCGGGACGATGGCGTCCCAGCCAGGGTGGAGCGGAAGCTCGATCTGGAAGAGTCGATGCTGCATCGGGCCCTCCCCGCGGAACGTCCCCGGCGCCGAGGGTAGCAGAAACCCGCTGCCGCCGCCGCGTACGGCTACACGGCCGTTCGTGATCCGAAAGCAGGTCCGCAGGGTGGGGGCCCCGCGCGACAGCGCGGGGGAGGGGCGCAGCCCCTCCTCGCTGGGTGCCGCGCAAGCCCGCCTTCCCCAGCTTGGTCCACGTGCGGGCGCAGCGCGGCGGGACCCAGCGCAGCAGGGGCGGGGCCCCGGCGGCTCCGCCGACGGGGCGGGGGGCGCAGCCCCCCGCACGATCCTCGCTGAACGACCGTCGCGGTTCGGGACAGCGAAGCTGATCCCGAATCGCGCACGGTCGTTCAGAGGAGCTGGTAGCCCGCCAGGACGAGGAAGATGAGCTCGGCGCGGCCGTCCGAGAGCGGCGCGTCGCCCGAGCCCGCCCGGTAGGCCGCTCCCAGGCGAGCGCCCAGCGTCAGCTCCGGGTAGAGCGGCCCCTCGAACGCCAGGGAGAAGCGCGGCGCGAAGAGGAGCCCCGCTCCGTACTTCGTCGTCACGGTGATCGGCGCCTCCGCCAGCGCGGAGAGGACGCCGCCGCCGGCGCGCCGGGAGAAGGCGAGCCCCGGCACGACCTCCACGCCGTTGTCCGAGTGGTTCTCGTCGTAGACGTAGTCGCTGCCGAGGTTCAGGTACCAGGCGGCCGAGAGCCGGCCGGCCATGTCGAACGGGCCCGCCGTCCCGAGCGGCCGGCGGTACAGCGCGCCGAGCTTGAGCTCCGACTTCGCCCAGTCGTAGTCGAGGAGCCCGGCGAGGTCGTCCTGCGCGGTGACCCCCTGGCCGTACATGACCCCGAGCGAGGACCAGCCCGCCCACGCGAGCGCCGTCGACCCGCCCCCGAGCGGCTCGGCGGAGAGGAGCGAGAGGGGGCGCCGCGCGCGGTCCGGCGCGGCGGCCGCCGCGGGCGCGGAGGGCGACTCCGGCTGCGCCTCGGCGCGGACGGAGGTGGAGGCCTTGCGCGGGAGCGGGGGGTTCTGCGTGTCCGCTCCGGCGGGGGGCCGCGCGCCCTCCTCGGCCTCGGAGTCGGCGGGCGTCACCTCGCGCGGCGGAGGCGCGACCTGCGCGAGGGCGAGGAGGTGGAGCGCGGCGAGGGTGGCGAGCATGGACGGATTCTACCCGCCTCCCGGCTCCCGGAGCGGAAAGGATGGGCCGCGCCCCGCGCGCCTTGACACCCCTCCCCCCCGCGGCTTATCAGGAGGCGCCCTCGCCCAGGTGGCGGAACTGGTAGACGCACCAGATTCAGGGTCTGGCGGCCTCAAAACCGTGGAGGTTCGAATCCTCTCCTGGGCATCGCGAGGGGCCGGCGGGCGACCGCCGGCCCCTCGCCTTTCCGCCCGCCGTTGACATTCCGGTGCGATCGCATATTCATGCGATCTCATGAATGTTCATTCGGCCGCGATCGTGGGCGCCTCCGGCTACACGGGGCTCGAGCTGACGCGCCTGCTCGCGCGCCACCCGGGGCTCCGCCTCGCGGCGCTCTACTCCGACCGCTGGGCGGACGAGCTCGCCGGCGCGCGCGTCGCCCTCGGCGGCGCCGCGGCGTCGCTCCGCTACCGGCCCCTCGCCGAGGGCTCCGACGCCGACGCCGAGGTGGTCTTCCTCGCGACGCCGGCGGAGGTGTCGGCGGACCTCGCGCCGCGGCTGCTCGCCCGCGGGGCGCGCGTCGTCGACCTCTCCGGCGCCTTCCGCCTCGAGGATCCGGCGCTCTACCCGGCCTGGTACGGCTTCGCCCACCCGGCCCCGGCGCTCCTCGCCGAGGCGCGCTACGGGCTGCCGGAGCTCGCGAGAGAGAAGCTCCGCGGCGCGAAGCTCGTCACGAACCCCGGCTGCTACGCGACCGCCATCGCCCTCGCGGTGGCGCCGCTCGTCAAGGCCGGCCTCGGCCTCGGCGGCGGCATCGCCGTGACCGGGATGAGCGGCGTCTCCGGCGCGGGCCGCAAGGCGAGCGAGGACTACAGCTTCGTCGAGGTGGCGGACGACCTGCGCGCCTACCGCATCGGGAAGCACCAGCACGTGCCGGAGATCGAGCAGACCGTGGCCCGCTACGCCGGCGCCTGCGGCCCCATCTCCTTCACGCCCGTCCTCGCGCCGATCCGGCGCGGCATCCTCGCCACCATCACGATCCGGACCGGCGGCGCCGCCGGAGACCTCGCCGAGGCCGTGCGGGCGGCGTACCGCGACGAGCCGTTCGTGAAGGTGCTCGCCGCCGACCGGGTGCGGGTGGCCGACGTCGTGCACACGAACCGCTGCCACCTCGGCGTGGCGGTGGACGCCCGCGCCGGGGTGGTGGTCGCCGTCTCCGCCATCGACAACCTCGTGAAGGGCGCCGCCGGGCAGGCGGTGCAGGCGGCGAACGCGGCCCTCGGCTGGCCCGAGACGGCCGGGCTCGACCTCGTGGGAGGGTAGCCGTGAGGATCCCGAAGGGCTTCCGCTTCGGCGGCGTCGCGTGCGGCCTGAAACCGAGCCGCCGCGACCTCGCGCTCGTCGTCTCCGACCACCCCGCCGCCGCGGCCGGCGTGTTCACCACGAACCGCGCCCCCGCCGCGCCGGTCCAGGACGCGCGGCCGCGCGTGCCCGCCGAGGGGATGCGCGCCATCGTCGCGAACTCCGGCAACGCGAACGCGCTCACCGGGCCGGCCGGGCTCGACGACGTGCAGGTGATCCGCGCGGCGGTCGCCGACGCCCTCGGGGTGCAGAAGCGCGCGGTGCTCACCGCCTCGACCGGCGTCATCGGCGCGCGCCTCCCCGCCATGAAGATCGTGACGGCGCTCCCCGCCCTCGTCGAGCAGCTCGGGGACCACCCGGACCTCGCCGCCGAGGCGATCATGACCACCGACACGCGGACCAAGATGGCCTCGCGCGAGGTGACGCTCGGCGGGAAGACCGCGGTGGTGTCGGCGATCTGCAAGGGCTCGGGCATGCTCGCGCCGCAGCTCGCGACCACGCTGTGCCTCGTCACCACCGACGCGGCGGTCACGCCGAAGGCGCTGCAGGAGATCATCGCCCGCGCCGTCCAGACCACGCTCAACATGGTGAGCGTGGACGGCGAGACCTCCACGAACGACTGCGTGCTCGCCCTCGCGAACGGCCTCGCCGGCAACCCCCGCATCTCGGAGCCGGGCCCGGACATGGCGGTGCTCGAGACCGCCCTCGCCGACCTCTTCGGCGAGATGGCGCGCGCCATGGCCGCCGACGGCGAGGGCGCCACCAAGATGATGGAGGTGGTGGTCGCGGGCGCGCCCAGCGAGGCGATCGCCCGCGAGTGCGCGCTCGCCATCGCCTCCTCCCCGCTCGTGAAGGCGGCGGTGTTCGGCGCCGATCCGAACTGGGGCCGCATCCTCGCCACCGTCGGCGCCCGCGCCGGGGCGCAGGGGTGGGAGGTCGATCCCTTCAAGGCGAGGGTGGTGCTGCAGGGCGTGACCGTCTTCGCGGACCGCGTGCCGGTGGAGTTCGACCGCGAGGCGCTGAGGGCCCGCATGCGGGAGAGCCGCATCGACGTGCTCGTCCAGCTCGCCGAAGGTGCGGGCCGCGCCGTCGCCTGGGGCTGCGACCTCTCCTACGACTACGTGAAGATCAACGCCGACTACACCTCCCTCATCTACCAGAAGCCCGACGGCGGCGTGGCCAAGGACGACCGCGTCTCGCACTACACTCCCGCGCTCAAGAAGGCCCTGCTCGCCGAGGCGCTCAAGTACATCTCCGTCTTCTCCGGCCAGATCGCCGTCATCAAGTACGGCGGCGCCGCGATGGTGAAGGAGGGGCTGAAGGACGCCTTCGCCGAGGACGTGAGCCTCCTCAAGAAGGTCGGGCTGAAGCCGGTCGTCGTGCACGGCGGCGCCCCCGAGATCACCCGCACCCTCGAGAAGCTGGGGGAGCGGAGCGAGTTCGTGGACGGCATGCGCGTGACCGACGCGCAGAGCCTCCCGGTGATCGAGATGGTCCTCTCGGGCAAGGTGAACCAGGAGCTGGTCGCCCTGCTCAACGCCCGCAACGCCGGCGCCGTCGGCCTCTCCGGCAAGGACGGCAAGCTCCTGCGCGCCGAGAAGACGGTCCACGAGTCCGGGCGCGACCTCGGCCAGGTCGGCCGGGTCGTCGAGGTGAACCGCGACTTCCTCAACATGCTCCTCGCCGGCGGCTACGTGCCGGTCATCTCGCCCATCGGCTTCGCCGACGACGGCGGCAGCCTCTCCATCAACGCCGACGACGTGGCCTCCGCGATCGCCGTGGCGCTCGGCGCGAAGAAGCTCATCTACCTCACCGACGTGGCCGGCGTGCTCGAGTCGGCGCCGGAGGGCGAGCTCGTGCGGCAGCTCACGAGCGCCGACCTCACCCGCCGGATCGAGGCGGGCGCCATCACCGGCGGGATGAAGTGGAAGGCGCAGGCGATCCTGCGGGCGCTGTCCGGCGGGGTCGAGCGCGTCCACGTCATCGACGGCCGCCAGCCGCACACGGTCATCGCCGAGCTCTTCACCGACCGCGGCGTGGGCTCCCTCGTGCAGCGGGGGGCGACGCCGTGACCGCCGCCGACCGCCGCCGCGGCGCCGTCGCCCGCATCGTCCGCAGCCGCCGCATCGCGACGCAGGACGAGCTGCTCGCGGCCCTCGCCGCCGCGGGCTTCCGCGCCACCCAGGCGACGCTCTCCCGCGACCTCGCCCGGCTCGGCGCGCGCCGCGTCTCGCGCCCGGAGGGCGGGACCTGCTACGAGCTCGACGCCGCCGCCGAGGGGAACGGGCTCGGGGCGCTGCGAGGCCTCGTGCGCGAGATCACCGCGAACGCCTCGCTCGTGGTGGTCCGCACGCACCCG
This sequence comes from uncultured delta proteobacterium, assembly GCA_963737085.1. Taxonomy (GTDB): domain Bacteria; phylum Myxococcota; class Myxococcia; order Myxococcales; family Anaeromyxobacteraceae; genus Anaeromyxobacter. Next base: position 226,257 of record CAVTRR010000004.1, on the reverse strand, counting down.
GGGAGCGCGCCCGCCATCGCGCGCGCCATCGACCTCGGCCAGGTGCCCGAGGTGCTCGGCACGATCGCCGGCGACGACACCATCTTCGTCGCGCCCTCGGGGGGCCTGCGCCCGCGGCGCCTCGCCACCCGGCTCGCCGAGATCCTCGGCACGCCCGGCGCGCTCGCGCCGCGCCCCGGCGCGCGCCCGCACTGAGGCCGATCCGTCCGGGCGGTCCCTGCCAGGAGATCCCAGTGCGCCGCCGCGACAAGGAGCTCGACGACCTCGCCGCCGCCCTCGACGTCCTCGCCCGCGGCGAGGTCGTCCGGGTGGCGATGATCGCGGAGGGCGCCCCGTACCTCGTGCCGCTCTCCTACGTCGCCGTGCCGCCGTCCGGCGGCGAGCCGCTGCGCCTCCTGCTCCACAGCGCCCCCGAGGGGCGGAAGGTCGAGGCGCTGCGCCGCGATCCCCGCGTCTGCTTCGAGGTGACGGTGGACGTCGCGCTGCGGCCCGGCGCGCGCGCCTGCGACTTCGGCGTCGCCTACCGCTCGGTCATCGGCGAAGGCCGCGTGCGCTTCGTGGACGACCCGGCCGCGAAGGCGGCGGCGCTGTCGATCCTCGCGGCGCGCTACGCGGGCCGGCCCGCGCCGGTGACCGCCGAGCAGGCGCGTCCGGTCGCGGTGATCGAGCTCTGCGTGGACGAGCTCTCCTGCAAGGCGTCGCCCGCGCCGGGCGCGTAGCCTCGCCCGCGCCCTCCGGCTCACGGCCGCGGCGCCGTCGCGAGCCGCACCGCGCCGCCGTCCCACCGCACGCGCACGGACGACCGCGGGGCCCCGGCGAGCGCGAGCGACGCGAGGAACCGGTCCACGTCCTCGCCGGTGCGGGCGAGCCACCCCTCCTCCAGCCCGGCCAGGGTCGGGAACGCCGCGACGGCGTGGAGGCGGGCCCACGGCGTCGCCCCGAACCGCTCCACCACGACGTACCGCACGCCGCGATCCTCGCCGGCCGAGATCACCGTGCGCCAGGCCCCCTCCACGCGGTCCTCGACCATCCGCCGCGGCGCCGCCACCGCGAGGCGGCGGCCGCTCCACGCGGCGAGCCCCTCCCCCTCCACGTTCCCCTCGGCGAGCAGGTTCACGTCGGCGCTGTGGGGCGTGCCGTCGAGCGGCGCGCACGGGATCGTCACGGCGAGCCCCTCGCTGCCGCACCCGGCCACCTCCTCCTGCACGACCCAGCCGGCGGGCAGCGAGCAGGTGACGAGCCCGGCGAGCAGGCTGCGCCGCGCCAGCGGCGCGGGCGGGGGAGTGGGCGCGGCGGGGCGCGACCGGGCGGCCCCCGCCGCGACGAGGACCGCGGCGGCCGCCGCGACGGTCACGGCGGCAGCGGCAGCGCCGACTCGGCTCGCCCGCGTCAATCGTCCCTCCGGCCGGAACGCTAGCAGCGCGCCGCGGGCGCGGCGTGCGGCCGAAGACCTCACCCGCGGGGCACGCCCGCGGGACCCCGAGCGATGCGGCGCGGTGCCGCGGCGCCAGCCCTCGGCTACCCTGCGATGCGCTCCCACTCCGCGCGCGAGCGGAGCACGCAGTCCTCGATGGCGAGGCCGGCGAAGTAGTTGCCGGTGACGGCGAGCCGGCCGCCTGCGAGCGCCGCGTCGACGTCGCGCACGATCTCCGCGTGGCCGAGGGCGGGGGCGGGCAAGGGCAGCGCCTCCTCGACCGGCTCGCCGAGCTCGTCGCGCGAGACGCGCAGCACCTCCGCCATGCGCCGGAGCTTCTCCTCGCGCGGGACGCCCGGCCGGAAGTGGAACGCGAACGCGCGCCGCTCGGGATCGGGGAACGGGTCGCGCGTCACGATCGAGTAGAAGACGTCGTCCACGGGCACGACGAAGGCGCACTCGGCCATCCAGCACCTCGCGCGCGGCAGCACCACCCCGAGCGTCTCGACCGGGACCATCCTCACCCGGGCGACGGCCTCCGCGAGCGGCGCGAAGTCGCGCCGGAGCATCGCCGCCGCCTCGGCCGCCGGCACCGCGATCGCCGCGCGCGGCGCCTCGAGCGTGCGGCCGTCGGCGGTCGTGACCGCGAAGCCGTCCGCGCCGCGGGCGACCCGCGCCACCTCGACGCCCGTCTCGACGGCGACGCCCTTCACGGCGGCGACGGCGTCGCACACGGTCTGCAGGCCGCCGCGCAGGCCGAAGGAGCGGGGGAACTCCTCGCGCCGCGTGCGCTTCTTGAAGAGCGAGCCCGGCCCCTCGAGCGGGAAGCCGTCGGCGCGCTGCGACGGGACCGCCGCCAGGAACGCGGAGAGCAGGCGGTCGTAGTTGCCCCGGCCGACCAGCCCCCCGTACCACGAGGCGACGGTGTGCCCCGCCTTCTTCCTGAGGACGCCCCGCGGGAAGGCGAGGGCCGCCTCGAGCCAGCTCAGCTCGAGCAGCACCTTCGGCGGGGTGAGCCAGGCGACGTCGTTCCCCCTGAGGAGCCCGAACGTCTTGCGAGCCGGGCCGCGCGGCACGATCCGGTCCGCGACGCCGGCCCCCACCGCGACGTCGAGGAACGCGCCGTAGCTGTTGTACGTGGTGTGCGCGCCCATCTCGAACCAGAAGCCATCGGGGGTCCGGTGCGAGTGGAGGCACCCTCCGACCCGTCCTCCCCGCTCGAGGACGAGCGCCCGCCTTCCCGCCCGCGCCGCCTGCCACGCGAGCGCGAGGCCGCTGATCCCGCCTCCGACCACGATGACGTCCGCCGTCGCCATGGGCCGGAGGGTCGCAGAGAACGGCGCCCCGCGCCACCCCGTTCGCGGGGATGGCGCGCCCGGCGGGGCGCGTCACCGGGATCGCTTTTCCCTCGCCCCCTTCCGCGCTAGAAAGGGCGCATGCGAATGCGGATCGGCTTCCTGGGCCTCGGGACCATCGGCGAGCCCATCGCGAACAACCTGCGCAAGGCCGGCCACGAGCTCACCGTCTGGAACCGCACCGCGACGAAGGCCGACCACATCGTCTCGAAGGGCGGGAAGCTCGCCCGCACCCCGCGCGAATGCGCCGCGGGCAAGGACCTCGTCTTCACCTGCCTCTCCGACGAGAAGGCCCTCGACGCGGTCCTCGACGGGCCGGACGGCGCGCTCGCCGGGCTCGCGAAGGGGGACGTGCTCGTCGACCTGTCCACCGCGGGGGTCCGCGCCGCGCGCGCCCTCGCGGACCGCGCCGCGAAGGCGGGGATCGAGTTCGTCGCGTGCCCGGTGCTCGGCTCGAAGACGGCGGCGGAGCAGGCGCAGATCGTGCTCGTGGCGGGCGGCTCGGCGACGGCGCGCGCGCGCTCCCGCCCGGCGCTTCACGCCGTCTCCGTCCGGATGTTCGAGCTCGAGCACGCGGCCGACGCGGCGCTCATGAAGCTGTGCGTGAACGCCGTGGGCGGCGCCATGATCACCGGGTTCTGCGAGGCGCTCGCGCTCGGGGCGTCCGGCGGCCTGCCGGTGCCGCACGTCGTGGAGGTGCTGCAGGCCTCCTCGTTCCACTCCCCCCTCTTCCTCATGAAGGGCGAGCTGATCGAGCGGAAGGACTGGGCGCCGCGCTTCGCCATCGCCCTCGCCGAGAAGGACCAGCGGCTCGCGCAGGAGGCGGCGGCGGAGCAGGGGGCCAAGGTCCCCATCAACGAGGCGGTGCGCCGGCTCTTCGCGGACGCCGTCGAGTCCGGCCGCGGCGACAAGGACATCGCCGCCGTCGCCGACCACTTCTTCGAGCTCGGGAAGAAGAAGTAGGAGCCGCCCGGCGCAGGCCGGGGAACGGATCGCGAGGCGCAGAAGCCCGAGCCGAGCCGGGCGCAAGAGGAGCGAGCAGCGCAGGCGCACTGCTGTCGTGCGCTGAGCAGCGGAGCGACGAGTCCGCCCGGCGCAGGCCGGGATCCTGCGCCGCCTACGAGGCGAGCGCGTCCCCGACGATCCTGGCGAGATCGTCGAGGTGGAACGGCTTCTTCACGTAGCCCGCCGGCCGCCCCCAGCGCTCCACGCTCTTCGCGACGACGTCGGACGGCGTCGCCGAGATGAAGAGGATCCTCGGGCAGCGGTCGCCCAGCGCGGCGGTCAGCTCCTGGTAGAGCTCGGCGCCGTCCATGCCGGGCATCCGGTAGTCGACGAGGGCGAGGTCGGGAGGGTCCTTCACCGCCATCGCGAGCGCCTCGACCGCGTCCGACGTCGACACCGCGAGGTGCCCCATCCGCCGGACGGCCTTCTCGAGGGCCTTCCGCACGATGTCCGTGTCGTCGACGATGAGGATGCGGGCCAAGGTTCTCTCCGGCGTGATCGGGAGGAGGTCCTTGCGCGTGGCGTGCCGCGCCGATCGGGCCTCATTTCCGGCCCGGCGGTGCGTCCGGCTCGCACCCGGGGTCCAGGCCACCCGGCCCGGGCGACCCCGCGGCCAGTGGCCACATCCCACGAGCCCGTGACGCGTCCGCGGCGCACGCTCCCCGCTGCGGATCCTAGGCGTAGCGCTGGAGGGTGCGGCGAACTGCCTCGGCGAAGTGGCGCCGGGCGGCCGCGGGCGCGACCACCTCGGCGTCCCCGCCGAGCGAGAGCGCGAAGCGCGTGGCCCACTCCGCCGACGCGCCCGGCAGCTCGACCACCGCGCCGCCCGTCTCGGTGCGCTTCACGAGCCGGACGCCGGGCCGGGCGATCGCCCACGGCGCCGCGGTCGGGCCGACGCGGACGCGCGGCGGCTCCCCCTCGGCGTCGGAGAACAGCCGGGCCCGCGCGAGGTCGGCCTCGCCGGGCGGCTCGAAGCGCTGCTCCAGCACGGCGCACTCGCGCACGCGGTCGAGGCGGAACGCGAGGGCCCGGCCGCGCGCGGGGTCGAGGCCGTAGAGGTACCAGTGGCCGAAGCGCTGGGCGAGCGTGTACGGGTGGACGATCCGGTCGGTCTCCTCGGCGCGCGAGGCCGAGTGGTGCGCGAGCCGCACGGCGCGCCGCTCGGCGATGGCGCGCTGCAGCCGGCCGAGCACCGAGTCCTTGGCGGGCGGCGCGCCCGCGTAGATGCGGCTCGCGAGCTCGTCGAAGCTGGCGCGGCGGTCGCGCGGCACGGAGTCGCGCAGGGCCTTCACCGCGCGCTCCCGCCCGTCGCCGCCGAGCGCCTGCGCCGCGGCGGCGAGCGCGGCCGCCTCGCTCTCCGTGAAGCGGGGCGGCCGCGAGAAGCTCTGGTGGAGCGCGACGTAGACCCGGTCCCCTTCCACGTAGAGGTCGAGGAAGTCGTCCGGCGCGAAGGGCGGCGAGCCCACGCCGAGGAGGAAGTCGAGGTCCTCGAGGATCTCCTTCTCGCTGCAGCCGCACTTGCGCGCGAGGTCCTTCACCGGGATGCCCGGGTGGCGCACCGCGTAGGGCACGAGGAAGAGGACGCGGCGCAGCCGGTCGCGGGGATCCGTCTTCCTCGGCGGGGCGGCGCTCGCCTCGGGCGCCGGGGCCCGGGCCTTCGCCGCCTTCGGCGCGCGCCGGCCGGATCCGCCCGGCCGGGCGGCCTTCGGGCCGCGGCGCGCGGCGCCCTTCGCGGCCGCCGGGCGGCCCCTGCGGGCGGCGCTCACGCGACCCCCCGCGCGAGCCCGGTGAGCACCTCGCGGGCGCGGTCCCTGAGCGGCTTCGGCGAGAGCACCTCGGCGTGGTCGCCGAGCGCGAGCACGTGGCGCAGGAGCCCCTCGACGTTGGTCGCCTCGACCTCCACCACCGCGCCGCTCCCCTCCTCCTTGATCCGCGCGCGCGGGCCGAACGAGGCGAGCACCTCCGCGGAGGCGGCGGCCTCGAGCCTCACCCGGCAGCGCACCGGCGCGTGGTGCCCGTACTCCCACGGCTCGCGGCGGGCGTGGTCCGCGAGGGAGAAGTCCTTGCGCGCCGCGTAGTCGGGCGTGCGCGGCGCCGCGGCGTTCACCGCGAGCGTCTCGATGCGCGCCACGTGGAAGGTCCGGATCGCGTCCCGCAGCCTGCACCAGCCGACGAGGTACCAGGCCCCGCCCTGCTGGAAGAGGCCGTACGGCTCGACGTCGCGCTCGGTCCGCTCGCGGCGCTCGGCGCCGTGGTAGGCGAGGTGGACGCGCTTGCGCTGCGCGACCGCGCGCGAGAGCTCCTCGAGGCGCCCGGCGACGCCGCCGTCCGGCCCCTCGTCCGCGCTGAGCTGCCGCGCGGCGATCGCGGCCGCCTCCGACGCGCCCGGGGCGCGGGCGGCGAAGGAGAGCTTGTTGAGCGCGTGGGCGAGGTCCCGCACGTACGGGAAGCTGCCGTTGGCGAGCGCGGCGGAGCCGGCGAGGTAGAGGAGCGCCAGGTCCTCGGGCGCGAGCTTCAGATCGGGCAGGTAGAACTCGTCCCGGTCGATCACGTAGCCGGCGGGGAGGTCCTCGTCCCCCGCGACGTAGCGCACGGGGATGCCGAGCTCGAGCAGATCGGCCTTGTCCCGCTCGAACTTGCGGATCGCGGCCTCGCCCTTGCCGCCGTAGTCTTCGGGGAACTGCTCCTGGATCTCGCGCCACGAGACCGGCTCCGCGGCCTTGAGCAGGAGCGCCGCGAGATCGAGAAGCCGCTGATCCTTCTGCATGCGGAACCGAGAACGTGGCAGAGGACCGGGGGGCCGTCAACGTGTGCTAGGATGACGCCCTTCCCGGAAGCGTCGCCCTTCGACACGCTCATTCCCGAGCGGGGGTTTCTCGATGGCAGGGCTCGGACTCGGTCCAACCGACTTCGCGCTGTTCGACATCGACGATCCGGACGAGCGCGCGGCGGCGCTCGAGCGCGCGCTCCAGCCGAAGCTCCTCGATCTGGGCGGCCAGTGCCGCTCCGGGCTCGTCCGCGTGGCCGGCAAGGAGCTGCACGTCCACCCCGGCCGGCTGCCGCGCCGCAAGGGGGCCGCCCCGCAGGAGGTCCTCGTCGCCTTCTCCGAGAGCGAGAAGGGCTACCGCGGCCTCGCCTTCCTCGCGGTGGTGATGACCGCCCGCCACCTCCACGCCCGCGTCGGCGTGCGCGGGGAGTCGCCGCGCCGCGCCGAGATGCAGCGCGCCCTCGAGCGCGAGGCCCAGAACCTCGCGCGCAAGGGGAAGCCCTTCCGCAAGCTGCGCCCCTACGCCGACTGGAACCACGAGGAGCTGCCCGAGCTGGCGCCCGCCCACTCCGCCGCCTTCTGGCTCGAGCTCGCCGCGGATCTCGCGCCCGGCCGTCCCGGGCTCGACGTGGGCATCGCCTGGAGCCGCGAGGAGGCGCGCAGCCTCGCCCTCGGCGATCTGCTGGGCATCTTCCGCGACCTGTCGCCGCTCTACAAGGTGCTCGCGAACGCGCCGTAGCCCGCGCGCGGCCGCTACGCCGTGCCCGCGGCGCCGGGGCCGCCCGGCGCGCCGCCGCCCTGCCCTTCGCCGCCGCCCTGCCGCTCGCCGGCGGCGGGCGCCTTCGCGCGCGCGGCCTCGGCGGCGGTGAGCTGGCGCTCCTCCCGGGCCGCCTGCCGGACCGCCTCCACGAGCTCCTCGTGGTCGCGGCGGAGCGCGTCGTGGCGGCGCCGCAGCTCGGCGTGGCGATCGTTCGCGAGCTCGAGCTCCCCGCGCTGGACCATGTAGACGCGCTTCTCCGTCTCGAGCCGGCCGCGGACCACCTTGAGGTCCTTCTCGACGTCCTGCAGCCGCTTGCGGGACTCGACGAGCTTCGCCTCGGCCTTGTCCGCCCGCTCCGTCTCGGCCGCGAGCTTCCCGTCGTCGGCCGCAGCCGCGGACGGGACCGCCGGGGCCGGCGCCGCGACGAGCGGCGCGGGGGCCGGGGCCGGCTCCGCCGCGCGCGCCTTCGCCCGCGCGGCGAGCGCGGTCGCCTTCTCGAGGTCCTTCTCGAGCGCCCGCGCCCGCGCGCCCTGGTGCTCGGCCTCCGCGCGCGCCTCGGCGAGCCGCGCGGCGAGCTTGTCGATCTCCTCGCGGAGCGCCGGCGCGCCGCCGAGCCGCTTCGCCGCCTCCTGCTGCTCGAAGGCCTTCTTCTTCGCCTTGTCGAGGTCGGCGCGCAGCTGGCTCGCCTCCTCGCGGCGCTCCTTCGCCTCCGCCTTCGCCTCGGCGGCGGCCTTGCGCGCCGCCTCGCCCTCGGCGCGCGAGCGCTCCCCCTCGGCGGTCCGCGCGGCGAGCGCGGCCTTCGCCGCGCGGGCGGAGAGGAAGAAGGCGATGGCGGCGAGGATACCGACGAGCGCGACGAAGAAGCCGAGGCCGGTCATGGGGTTCGCTCCGTGGGGGGCTCCTTGGTAACGCACCTGCCCGCCTTTGGGAAGGCGGGCGAACGGCCGGGCGCCCCCGCGGCGAGACGAGGCGCGCGCGGCGGGGGCGCGCTAGGATTCGTCCTCCCATGCGGCGCGTGGCGACCCGGATCTTCCTCACCTTCGCGGTGGCCCTCGCGGCCTTCAGCCTGGTCGCGGCGTTCGGGATCGTGCGGCTGCAGGAGCTGAGGAGGGACCTGCGCCTCCTCTCCGGCGGCTACCTCGCGCTCACCCGCATCGCCGCCCAGCTCGACGTGAAGGACTGGGTGGCGACGCGCGCCCTCGAGGCGCGCGCCCTCGACCGGCAGGCGCGGCAGGTCTACCTCCCGGTCGCGCGCGCCCACTTCCCCGCGCTCGTCCGCGAGAAGATCGAGGAGGGGCGGCGGGTCGCGCGGGAGGCGCGCCCCCTCGCGCGCGACGAGGACGCGCGGTTCCTCGACGAGGTCTCCGCCCGGCTCGACGCGCTCGCCGCGCGCTGGTCGGTGTACGACGCGGAGGCCCGCGCCCTCTTCGACGCCCTCGAGGCGGGGGAGGGCCAGGATCCCCGCACCGCCGCGGCGTTCGAGGGCCGCGCGCAGGAGGTGCTGAAGCTCGAGAAGGGGCTCTCGCTCGACGTGAAGCTGCTCCAGGTCGCCCTGGAGACGCAGATCGCCGACCGCGTCCGCGGCGCGGAGCGCACCGAGGCGCAGACGGTGCTCCTCATCGTCGTCTACTCGCTCATCGCCCTCGCCGTCGGCGTGGGCGCCGCCCTGCTCTCGCAGCGGCTCCTCGCGCCCATCCAGACCCTGACCGAGGGGGTGAAGGCGGTCGCCGCCGGCGACCTCACGCGCCAGGTGGAGGTGCGGAGCGACGACGAGCTCGGCCTGCTCTCCCGCGAGTTCAACGCCATGGCCGCCTCCCTCGCCCGCCAGCGCGACGAGCTGCGCCGCGCCGAGCGGCTCGCGGCGGTGGGGCGCATCTCCGCCCAGATCACCCACGAGATCCGCAACCCCCTGAACGCCATCGGGCTGAACGCCGAGCTCCTCCAGGAGGAGCTCGAGGCCTCGCCCTCGGCGCCGCGCGAGGCCGTGCAGCTCGTCTCGGCCATCTCGCGCGAGGTGGATCGCCTGAACGGCGTCGCCGAGGAGTACCTGCGCTTCGCGCGCCTGCCCAGGCCCCAGCTCGCCCGCCAGGACCTCGGGGAGATCCTGGGCAGCCTGCTCGACTTCCTCGGGCCCGAGCTCCAGGCGGCCCGCATCGAGGTGCGCCGCGACCTCGGCGCCCGCCTGCCCGGCGTGCGGGGCGACGAGGGGCAGCTGCGCGCCGTCTTCCTGAACCTGCTGCGCAACAGCCGCGAGGCGATGCCGGGGGGCGGCACGGTCACCGTCCGGACGACCCGCGCGGAGGGGGGCGTCGCCGCCGAGGTGAGCGACACCGGGGGGGGCATCCCCCCAGGTGACCTGACGCGGATCTTCGAGCCCTTCTACTCGACCAAGCAGCGAGGTACCGGGCTCGGCCTCGCGTTCACGCAGCAGGTCGTCAAGGAGCACGGGGGCACCATCCGGTGCCGGAGCGAGGTGGGGCGGGGGACGACGTTCACGGTCGTCCTCCCCGCGGAGGCGGACGACGTCGGAGGGGGCGCCGGGGCGGGCACGGCCGAGGCCGCCTGGGGGCGGGTGGGCGAATGAGACGGGCGATCGGGCCGAAGACGGGGCGGAAGCGGGGCAAGGCGGGCGCGCTGGCGGTGGCGGCGCCGCGGGCCGGGGGCTGGGGCGAGGTCTCGCGCGCGGTCCTCCCGAACGGGCTCAGGGTCGTGACCGCGCCGGCGCCCGGCCTGCACTCCGCCATGATCGCGCTCTACGTCCGGGCGGGCTCGCGGCACGAGGCGGCCGGGGTGAACGGGATCTCGCACTTCCTCGAGCACCTCTTCTTCCGCGGCTCGGAGGGGTGGCCCGACACGGTGGCCATGAACGCGGCGGTGGAGAGCGTCGGCGGGAGCCTGAACGGCATCACCGCGCGCGACCACGGCTGCTACTTCACGCCCATCCACCCCGGCGAGGTCGGCACCGGGCTCGCCATCCTCGGCGACCTCCTGCGCCGGCCGCTCCTGCGCGAGATGGACGTCGAGCGGGAGGTCATCCTCGAGGAGATCCTGGACGAGGTGGACGCGGACGGCCGCGACATCGACCCGGACAACCTCTCGAAGCGCCTCGCCTTCGGGCGCCACCCCCTCGGCTTCAAGATCGCCGGCACGCCGGAGATCGTGCGCCGCCTCTCGGAGCGCGAGGTGCGCGCGCACCTCGCCCGCTTCTACACCGGCGCGAACCTCGTGCTCGCCGTGGCCGGGCCGGTGCGCCCGCAGGAGGTGCACGCCCTCGCGGACGAGCACCTCGGCGGCCTGCCGCGCGGCCGGCGCAGCGTGGACGCGCCGCCGCCCCCCTGGCCGGCCGGCCCGACGCTCGAGGTGGTCGCCCACGACGACGCCCAGGCGGAGTTCTCGCTCTCCTTCCCCTGCCCGCCCGAGCACGACCCCGACTACCCGGTCCACCTCTGCATCCGGCGCATCCTCGACGACGGCCTCTCCTCGCGCCTGCCGTTCGAGATCGTGGAGCGGCGGGGGCTCGCCTACGCGCTCCACGCGGGGATCGACGCCTTCGCCGACGCCGGCATGACCGTGGTGGACGGCGCCTGCGCCCCCGCGAAGCTGCCCCGCGTCCTCGAGGAGGTGCTGCGCGTGCTCGGCGGGCTCGCCGCGCAGCCGGTGCCGGAGGAGGAGCTCGTGCGCGTGCAGCGGCGCCACCGCATGACGCTCGCCTTCTCGCTCGACAGCGCCGCCGAGCTGGCCGGCTGGTACGGCTCCGGCGAGGTGCTGTCCGCGCCCGAGGGGTTCGAGGAGCGCTGCCGGCGCGTCGAGCGGGTGACCGCCGCCGACGTGCAGCGGGTCGCGCGGGAGACCTTCCGGCGCCGCAACGCCGTGGCGGTGGTGGTCGGCCCGGCGCGGCGCCGGGAGCGGGCCGCCGTCGAGCGGCTGCTCGCGCGGACCACCGCCGTGCCCGGGTAGGCCGCCGCCACGGCGCGCCTTCGCGCGTGGCCGCGCCGCCGGGGCGGTGCTAACCTCGGACGGCGATGGCGGACTTCGTCTCCAGGCTCGTGCAGCGGCTGCGGGAGGACCCGGCGTTCAGCCGGAACCGCCACTACCTCGCCCTCTCCTCGCCCGAGGGGCGGCGGGCGCTGCGCACCCACCGGCACCTGCGCTCCATCGAGCGCGACCTCGCGCGCGGCGCCGCCGCGAGCGTCGCGGCGGAGGCGGAGCGCGTCCGGCTCACGCTGCGGGGCAAGGCGGGCTCCCGCACGGCCTGGCTCACCCGCGCCGAGTTCCGCCTCCTCTGCGGCAGCGCCGCCGTGCGGGCGGTGCTCGGCCCGGCGGCGGTCGAGGCCTAGGCGGCGCGCGCCGCGGAGGGGCAGCTTGCGGGACGACGAGGCCATCGGCGAGCGGCTGTCCGCGGACGACCTCCACGAGGGGTGGCTGCTCTTCACGCCCGAGGACCGCGTCTACGGCTTCGCGCAGCTGCCGCGCGCCGAGGCGGACGACTTCTTCCTGTCGCTCTCGGCCCGGGAGCAGGCGGAGCTGCTGCTCCTCCTGCCGCGCGAGGAGCGCCGCTCCTGGATGAGGCTCCTGCCGCCCGACGACGCGGCCGACCTCGTCCAGGCGGCGCCGCACGAGGAGCACGACGCCCTCGTCGCCCTCCTCGACGACACCACCCGCAAGGAGGTGCTCGGGCTCCTCGCCTACGCCGAGGACGAGGCCGGCGGCCTCATGAACCCGCGCTTCTCCCGGCTGCGGCCCGACATGACCGTGGGCGAGGCCCTCGCGTACCTGAGGGTGCAGGCGCGCGGCCGCGCGGAGACCATCTACTACACCTACGTCCTCGACGACGCGCAGCGGCTGCTCGGGGTGATCAGCTTCCGCGACCTCTTCGCGGCGTCGCCGGAGAAGCGCGTGCGCGACGTCATGCAGGTGGACGTCGTGACCGTGAGCGAGGACATGGACCAGGAGGCGGTCTCCCACGTCTTCGCCGACCACGACCTCTCGGTCATCCCGGTGGTGGACCGCGAGGGGCGGATGAAGGGCATCGTCACGGTCGACGACATCGTCGACGTCGTCGAGGAGGAGGCGACCGAGGACATCCAGAAGTTCGGCGGCGTCGAGGCCCTCGACGCCCCCTACCTCGAGATCGGCTTCGCCCGGATGATCCGCAAGCGCGGCGTGTGGCTCGCCGCCCTGTTCGTCGGCGAGATGGCGACCGCGACCGCCATGGCCTTCTTCGAGGACGAGATCGCGCGCGCGGTCGTGCTCGCGGTGTTCCTGCCGCTCATCATCTCCTCCGGCGGCAACTCCGGCTCGCAGGCCTCCACCCTCGTCGTCCGCGCCATGGCGCTCGGGGAGGTGCGGCTGCGCGACCTGTGGCGGGTCGCCCGGCGCGAGATCGGCACCGGCTTCGCCCTCGGGCTCCTGCTCGGGGCCATCGCCCTGCTGCGCATCCTGCTCTGGCAGCGGATCGCCCACGTCTACGGCGAGCACTACCTCCTCGTCGCCGTCACCGTGTCGATCAGCGTCGTCGGGGTGGTCATGTTCGGGACCATCGCCGGCTCGCTGCTCCCGTTCCTGCTGCGCCGGCTCGGGCTCGACCCGGCGAGCGCGTCGGCGCCGTTCGTCGCGACCCTCGTGGACGTGACCGGCGTCGTCATCTACTTCGGGGCGGCGAGCCTCATCCTCTCCGGCACGCTGCTCTGACATCGAGCGCCGCTAGGTTAGGCGGCGCCGCGGGCGAGCAGCGCGCGCAGCCCCTCGGCGGCGTCGGAGCCCTCGAAGGCGTAGCCGCCGGGCGCGTCGCGCAGGATCGGCGGGACCTGCGCCTCGGACGGGCCGCAGACCACCACCGGGAGCCGCAGCACCTTCGTCAGCTCGACGAGGAGCGGCTCGTCGGCGCCGGCGGGGAGGAGCACGAGCGCGCCGACCGCCCCCGCCGCGAAGGGGCGCCAGAGCGGCCGCTGCGCGCGCTCGCCGGGGAGCTCCGTCACGTCCACGCGGACCCCGTCGCCGAGCGCGAGGCGGCCGATGGTCCCGAAGCCGGCCGCGGTCCCGTCCTCCGGCCGCCAGCCGGGGACCGACATGAACCGGGCCAGGGCGCCGCGCCGCGCGAGCGGGCCGCCGCCCGCGAGGATCACCTTGCCGATGGTGTGCGGGCCGGACGAGCGGCCGCGGCCGATGCGCACGCGCAGGGCGTGCAGCTCGTGCTGGGCGAGGAGCGCGGGGACCGCGAGGGGCGGCGGCGGGCTCCCGGCGCGCCGCGCGTAGCCGTGCTCGAGCAGGGCGAGCACGGCGCGCATCGCCTCGAGGTCCGAGGCGTGGCAGCGGTCGACGACGTCCTGGAAGCGCCGGGGCGAGCCGAGGAGCGCCACCACCTCCTCGGTCACGGGGTGCAGGCCGGCGGGGATCTCGCTCGGGTGGACCGCCAGCTCGACGGCGTCCCCGGGCTGCGGGAGCGCGGGGAGGAGCCGCGCGGCCTCGTCGGCCTGGCGCAGCCCCTCGAGCACGAGCTCCTCCACCTTGCGGTCGATCCGCTCCTCGCCGCCGTGCGGGCCCGGCAGGAACGCGAACTGGCCCTCGCGCCGCGTGAGGAGCCGGTAGAGCGCCTTCTCGCCGGTCGCCGCGCCCATGCGCGCGTCGAGGATGCGCCCCTCCTCGAGGGCGATCTCGGCGCGCTCCCCCTCGCGCTCCACCGCGAGCCGCCCGGTCTTCCGGTTCACCGAGAGGATCTGGAGGAGGTCGACGAGCGGGATCTGGGCGAGGTTGCCCTCGATCTCGCGGCTCTCGCCGGAGACCGCGCGGGCCGCCTCGACGCGCCGGAAGATCTGGTCGATGCGGGCGAGCACCTCGTCGAGGTTGAAGGGCTTGCGCAGGTAGCTGCCGAGGCGCGCGCGGTCCACGTCGGGCGAGTCGCCGCACAGCACGACCGGGATCCGCTCGGTGCGCGGGTTCGTGCGCAGGATGCGGACGAAGGTGCGCGCGTCGAGCAGGGGCGCCCGCTCGTCGAAGAGGACCACGTCGGGGAAGCGCAGGATCGCGATCTGCAGCGCCCGCGAGCCGTCGCGCGCGGCGTGCACCTGGTAGCCGCGCTGCCGCAGCGCGGGCGCGAGGGCGCGCACCGTGGCGGGGTCGGGATCGGCGATCAGGATCTTGCGGACGGGGGGCATCGGGCGAGGGCCTAGATCGGCTGCAGGTCGTAGAGCTTCTGGAGCTTCGAGACGAGGGCGTCCACGAGCGGCACGTCGGAGGTGTGGAAGGCCTGCCCGCCCGGGCCGGTGAGGAGCCCGTAGGCGGCGTGCTCGGAGAGGAAGAGCAGGAACTCGTGGCCCTCGAAGCGCTTGTCGCCGTCGAGGTAGACCTCGGTGACGAGCGGGTGCGGCGGCGCCGGCGCGCCCCGGCCGCGGGGGCCGAGCAGGACCACGTGCGTCGTCGCGTCGCCGGCGCGGGCGGCGGGGTCCCCGGCGGGCAGCGCCGCGAGCGCGGGCGCGGCGGCCCGCGCGTCCCGCACCCCGAGGTACAGCAGCCCGCGCGCGCGGGGGTCGCGGGCGATCTCGCGGGCCGCCTCGCGCTGGGCGGCCGCGAAGAGCTCGGCGTCGGCGTCGAACCGGGCGGACGGCGAGCTCTCCGGGAGGCGCGCCGGCTCGGAGAGGAGCAGGTCCGCGAGCTCCCAGAACGCGGCGGGGTCCACGTCGCCGAGGTGGAGCCGGCGCAGGAGCGAGCCGCGCTGCTCCTGCACCCGCGCCCGGGCCCAGTGCAAGCAGCTCGTCGAAGTCCTCCCCGTCCTTCGGGAAGGTGGACGCGCCCATGGAGAGCAGCACCGGGCACCGCCGCTCGAGCTCCCGGATCGAGGCCTCGGTGCGGACCTCCTCGGCGGCGCGGCGCAGGAACATGAGGGCGCCGAAGTAGTCGGTCTCCGGGAGGAGCACGTAGTACTCGCTCTCCGACACCTTCGCGAGGATGTCGGCGTCGCGGACCACCCGCGACACCGCCGTCACGAGGTCGCGGAGGGCGCGGCGGTACGGCTCGCGGCCGCCCTCCTTGCGCATCTGCTCGGCGTTGTCGACGGAGAGGACGGCGAGGGAGAAGGCGCGCCCGTAGCGGCGGGCCTTGTAGAACTCCTTGCCCGCGTAGTCCACGAAGTAGGCGATGTTGTAGGCGCCGGTCTCGCGGTCGCGCAGGCCGATGCGCTCGAGCGCCTGGAAGCGCCGCGCGTTCTTCACGGCGATGGCCGCGAAGTCCGCCACCGCCACCGCCGCGGCGTGCTGCTCGCCGCCGAACGGGCCGCTCGCCCGGTCGGCGAGGAGCGCGAGCCCGACCGGCTCCTCGTCCACGACGAGCGGCACCATGAACGCCTCGCCCGGCGCCGCGGCGGGCGACTGGAACGGCGCGCCGCCCGCGAGCGGCTCCCGCCACACCGGGTCGGCCGGGTCGATGCGCGGCGGCAGCGCGGCGCGGTCGACGACGCCGCGGTAGCCGCGCAGCTGCAGCTCGCCCTTCTCGTCGGCGAGCCAGAGCGCCGCGCCCTGCGCGTCGGTCACCCGCGCGAGCACCGAGAGCGCGAGGTCCTGCAGCCGCTCGAGGTCGAGCGTGGCGAGGATCTGCAGCCCCTGCCGGTACAGCGCCTGCGAGCGCGCGAGGTCGAGGTTCTCGCTCACGAGCTGCGAGTGCTCGCGGCGCAGCCGCACGCGGGCGAGGGCGCGCTCCGCCACCTCCGCGAGCTCGGCCCGATCCACCGGCTTCGTGAGGAAGTCGGCGCAGCCCGCCTTCATCGCCTGCACCGCGAGCCGCACGTCGTCGTGGCCGGTCACGGCCACCGCCTCGAGGTCCGGGTCGCGCTTGCGCGCCTCGCGCACGAGGGCGACGCCGTCGAGCCCCGGCATCACCACGTCGGTCACGAGGAGATCGAAGCGCTCCTGCTCGAGCAGGCGCAGCGCCTCCTCGCCCGAGGACGCGGCCCGCGTCTGGTGCCCGGCCGCGCCGAGGACCTCGCGGAAGAGCTCCTGGAAGAAGCGCTCGTCGTCGACGACGAGGATGCGGCCGGTCGCCGTCACAATTCCGTTTCGCCCTCGAAGACCCTCGCCGCGGGCCCGCGCATCGTGACGCGCGCCAGGTCGGGCGCGACGGTGATCTCGAGCGTGCCCCCGGGGAGCCGCACCGCGATGGGCGCCCCCGCCGCCGCCGCCCCGGCGCGGACCGACGCCACCGCTGCGGCGCAGGCGCCCGTCCCGCAGGCGTCGGTGAGCCCGGCGCCACGCTCCCAGACGACGAGGTCGATGCCGGCGGGCCCCGGCCGCGCGAAGCCGACGTTCACGCCGCCCGCCACCGCCCGCTCGACGGCGGGCCCGATCTCGCTCGCCCGCTCGCGCGTCGCGGCGTCGAAGAGGACCGCGTGGGGGTTCCCCATCGACACCCGCGTGGCGTGCAGCGTCTCCGCGCCGACCGCGAAGTCCTGCTGCCCCTCGAGCCGCGCCGGCCCCATCTCCACCGAGACCGCGAGGACCTCGCCCGCGGGGCCGCGGTGCAGGGTGCACTCCTTGGTCCCCGCGTCGGTGTCGATCCGTACGGCGCCGTCGAGGCCGCGCCGCTCGGCGAGGTGGCGGGCGACGCAGCGGATCGCGTTGCCGCACATCTCGGCCACCGAGCCGTCCGAGTTGTAGACGTGCATCGTCGCGGCGGCGCCGGGGGTGCGCGGGGGCAGGATCGTGATGAGCCCGTCCGCCCCGATCCCGCGGCGGCGATCGCAGATCCGGCGCGCGCGCTCCGGCCCGACCAGCGGCCCCTCGACGAGGACGAAGTCGTTCCCGAGCCCGTGGTACTTGGCGAACCTGAGCGTCACGGCGCCGGATAATAGCGCGGCGGCCGCTCCCTTCGACAGCCGGGCGGGCGTTTGCCCGGTCCGTTTCACCCATGGTACGCGATAGGTGCGGGATGGGGGACATCCCGCGAGCGAAGGGGCAGGCGGATGAGCCTGCCCCGGAGCGAGCCCGGGGGTCTGGGGGTGCCGTAGCCCCACTGCGACCTCCGAGATCGATGCAGTGACGTTCGGGGGGCGGAGGCCCCCCAGCTCCAAAGTCCGGAGGCCCCCCAGATATGACTGACCCCACTCGCGTCGGCTTCTCGACCACGGACGCGTTCCTGTCGCGCCTGGTCCGCCGGCTCTCGCGCTCGCGCGTGAGCCACGCCTTCCTCGTCTACCGGGACGTGGACTTCGACCGGGAGATGGTCATGGAGGCGGTCGGCGCCGGCTTCCGGCTCCTCCCGCTCGACAAGTTCGCGCGGCACAACTCGATCGTCCGGATCTTCACGCCGCGCCACTCCATCGACGAGGGGCTCAAGGCCGCCGTCGACTGGCTCGGCGAGGGCTACGACGCCCCGGGGCTCCTGGGCATGGGGCTCCTCCTCGTGGCCCGCTCGCTGCGCATCCGGGTCAAGAGCCGGAACTTCCTCGCGCGGTCGAGCTCGCTGTTCTGCTCGGAGGCGGTCGCGCTCGCCTGCCGCGCGGCGCGCTACCCCGGCTTCCGGTTCGAGCCGGAGACCACCACGCCCGAGGACCTGTTCGCCTTCTTCTCTTCAGAGGCTGAGGCCGCGCCCGAGGCGGTGCCGGCCGCGGTCGGCTGAAGGGGGCGACCCCGGCAGGGGTCGCCCGTCCGGCATGTTCGGGGGCGGGCGGTCGCCGCACTGAATAGATAGAAGGGGGACGGCGTTTGATCCCCATCACTTCCGGGGGTAACCTCCGGCCCCCGTACGGACATCCGCCAGGAGGAGAGACGTTGCGGCCCCATCCCAGAGAGAAGCTCCTCGCCGGGCTCGCGATGGCGGCGCTCGCCGTCGCCGGGTGCGGCCGCGACGACGTCACGCACTTCCGCGTCGCCAAGGCGCCCGCTCCCCCCGCCCCGGCGCGCGCCGTCCCCGCGGCGGCCGGGATGGCGGGCGACGTGCCGGCGCCCCCCGCCCCCTCGGGCGCGCCGCTCCGGTGGACGCTGCCGAAGGGGTGGACGGAGGCCGCCGGCGGCGCCATGCGCTACGCCACGTTCACCGCGCCGGTCCCCGGAAAGCTCGACGCGTCCGTCGTGGTGCTGCCCGGCCCGGCGGGCGGCGAGCTCGCGAACGTGAACCGCTGGCGCGGGCAGATCGGCCTGCCGCCGCTCGACGAGGCGGGGCTCGCCGCCGCCCGCAAGGTGCTGAAGGCCCGGGCGGGGCCGCTCAAGGTCTACGACTTCACGAGCGACGGGAAGCCGGGCAGCCGCCTCGTCGCCGCGCTCGCCGAGGCGGGCGGCAACACCTGGTTCGTCAAGATGACGGGCGACGCCGACGCGGTCGGCGCGGCCCGCCCGGACTTCATGAAGCTGCTCGGGAGCCTCCGCTTCGATGAATCGCGCTAGCCAGAAGATCTGGGACGCCATCACGTCCCTCTCCCTCACCATCACCTGCCTCGCCTTCCTGATGGTGCTCGTGGTGGCCTGCACCCTCGCGCAGGTGCGCCTCGGCACCCTGGGCGCGGTGAACCTCTACATGCGCTCGTGGTTCTACTGGATGCCGCTCGGCGGCCTCTCCATCCCGATCTTCCCGGGCGGCGCGCTCGTCGGCCTCGTGCTCGTGGTGAACCTCATCGCCGCGCAGCTCCGCCGCCTCGAGCTCTCCTGGAAGAAGGCCGGCATCTGGATCGTGCACGCGGGGCTCATCCTGCTCGTCGTGGGCGAGTTCGTGACCGGGGGCTTCCAGGTGGACGCGCGCCTCGCCTTCGAGGAGGGCCAGACGGCGAACTACGTCGAGGTGCCGCGGGAGGTGGAGCTCGCGGTCGTCGACGTCACCGACCCCGCGGCCGACGACGTCTACGGCGTCTCCGAGGGCGCCCTCGGCCGCGGCGGCACCGTGGCGATCGCCGGCACGCCGCTCTCGCTCCGGGTGAAGCGCTACGACCGGAACGCGCAGCTCCTCCGCGCGCCCCCGGGCGTCGGGGCCACCGGCGTCGACCAGGGCGCCGGCGTCGGGCTCGCGGTCCAGCCGCTCCCGCCCGTCACGGTGGACGACCAGGCCGACCTCTCGGTGGCGGTGGTGGAGGTGCTCGCGGAGGGCCGCAGCCTCGGCACCTGGCTCGCCTCGAACGCCATCGAGGCGCCCCAGAGCTTCCAGAGCGGCGGCCGCACGTACGCCCTCTCGCTGCGCGCGAGGCGCGAGTACCTGCCGTACACGCTCACGCTCGAGGACTTCAAGCACGACGTCTACCCGGGGACGAGCATCCCGAAGAACTTCTCGAGCCTCGTCCGGCTGAAGCACCCCGCGACCGGGGAGGACCGCGACGTCCTCATCTTCATGAACCAGCCGCTGCGCTACGGCGGCAAGGCGTTCTACCAGGCGAGCTTCGGCAAGGACGACACGCTCTCGATCCTGCAGGTGGTGGAGAACCCGGGCTGGCTCCTCCCCTACCTCTCCACGCTCCTCGTGACCGTGGGGCTGCTCGTGCACTTCGGCATCTCGCTCGCGCGCGGCGTCCGCCGCGCCGGCGCGGCCGCCGCCCAGGAGGCCCTCACGTGACGACGACGAAGCTCCGCAGGCTCGCCCCGTGGATCGCGGCCGTCCTCGCCCTCGCCGGCGCGGCGGTCGCCGCCCTGCCGCCGCCGAAGGTGCGCGGCTTCGACACCGACGTCTTCGGGCGCCTCCCCGTGCTCGAGGGCGGGCGGGTGAAGCCCCTCGACTCGGTCGCGCGCAACTCGCTCCTCGTCCTGCGCGGCGCGCAGGCGTTCCAGCACGAGGGGCGCTCCGTGGGGCCCGACGAGTGGCTCCTCGACGTGATGTTCCGCCCGGAGGTCGCCGACCAGCAGGCGGTGTTCCAGATCGACGACCCGGAGGTGCTCGGGCTCATCGGCCTGCCCCAGACCTCGCAGCGCCGGTTCTCCTTCGCGACGCTCGCGCCGCACATCGAGGAGATCGAGCGGCAGGCGCAGGCCGCGGAGCAGCTCGAGGCGCAGCACCGCACGCGCTTCCAGGGCGCCGTGCTGAACCTCTACAACCGCGCCTTCCTCTACTTCCGCCTGAAGAACACCCTGCAGATCGCGGGGAGCCCGGGGCTGCTCATCGAGCTCGCCTCGGCGGGCCGACCCGGGCGCCATGCAGCGCCACGCCGTGCTCTCCGGGCTCGCGCACTTCAGGCCGCTCCTGCCGCCGCCGGGCGCCGGACCCGACGCGTGGCGGAGCGCCGGCGAGGCGCTGCGCGACGCGGCCCTGGGCCGGCCCGACCCGGCGCTCGCGCAGTGGGGCCGGCTCGGCGTCGCCTGGGCGGCCCAGGACGCGTCGAGCTTCAACCGCGCGGTGGAAGACCTCGGCGCGACCGCCCGGGCCGCGGCGGGCCGCCTCGAGGCGGTCGGCAAGGTGCACCACGAGGTGCTGTTCAACCGGGCGCAGCCCTTCTACTCGGGCATGGTGATCTACGTCCTGGCGATGCTCCTCGTGTTCGTCTCGTGGCTCAGGTGGCCGGAGGTGCTGCGCCCCGTCGCGTACGGGCTCTTCGTCGCCGGCGGGATCGTCCACACCCTCGGCCTCGTGTCGCGCGTGATCCTGCAGGGGCGCCCGCCGGTCACGAACCTCTACTCGTCGGCGGTGTTCGTGGGCTGGGCCATCGTGATCCTCGGGATCGTGCTCGAGGGGATGTACCGCAAGGGCTTCGCCATCGCGGTCGCGGCGGCGAGCGGCTTCGCCTCGCTCATCGTCGCCCACCACCTCGCCGGCGACGGCGACACGATGGAGATGATGCGGGCGGTGCTCGACTCGAACTTCTGGCTCGGGACGCACGTCGTCACGATCACCATCGGGTACGCCGGCACCTTCCTCGCCGGCGCCATCGCCATCGGCTGGACCCTCCGCGAGCACCTCGCGAGGAAGCGGGATCCGGCGACCACCAAGGCGCTCTCGGCGATGGTCTACGGCGTCATCTGCTTCGCCCTGTTCTTCAGCTTCCTCGGCACCGTGCTGGGCGGCATCTGGGCCGACCAGTCCTGGGGCCGCTTCTGGGGCTGGGATCCGAAGGAGAACGGGGCGCTGCTCATCGTGCTGTGGAACGCCATCATCCTGCACGCCCGCTGGGGCGGCTACGTGCGGGAGCGCGGCATCATGGCGATGGCGATCTTCGGGAACGTCATCACGTCGCTCTCGTGGTTCGGCGTGAACATGCTCGGCGTGGGGCTGCACTCCTACGGCTTCATGGACAAGGCGTTCTGGGCGCTCGCCGGCTTCGACGCCTCGCAGCTCCTGCTCATGACGCTCGCGCTCCTGCCGCGCCGGTTCTGGAAGCGGGCGGCCGAGCGCGAGCGGCAGGCGGTGCAGCCGGGGTGAGCCGCGGGCAGGCCCCCCTCTCCCGACCTCTCCCCCCGCGGTGCGGGGGGAGAGGGGAAGATCCATCGAGGCGGCTCCTCCGCCGCTAGAACCGCAGCGTGACCGAGGCGGCGAGGCCGCCGGCGAGCGGCGACACCGCCGGCTCGACCGACCGCGCCGCGGCGACCCCGCCGGAGAGCAGGTCCTGCCCGTCGACGCCGGACATCCAGGCGTCCACCACGTTCGCGAGCCACACCACGCCGCCCGCGACGAGCAGGGTGTTCCGCGTGCGGTAGCGCGAGGCCGCGAGGTCGTAGAGCCGCTCGGCCTCCGCCGAGGCGCTCACGCCGGCCGACGGCCTCACGTCCCGGTACTCGTCGTAGGCGTCCGAGGCGGAGAGGTGGTAGCCGAGGGCGGTCCCGAAGATCGCCGCCTCCGCGCCGATGATCACCCACGCCTTCACCGGCTGGCGGTTGTAGAGCTGGCCGAGCCCCGGCACGAGCAGGCTGCGGAAGAGCGCGTCCGAGCGCGAGCGCAGCACCACGGCGTCGCTCGCGAAGGCCACCATCCCGGCGGCGGCGATGCTCGCCGACTCGGCCGCGAGCGACTCGCCGGTCTCGGTCGCGACGATCCGCGCGTTCACGAGGAAGCGGTCGCCGGCCTCGGACACCTGCCCGATGACGAGCGCCTGCGCGTCGGCCATCTTCCCGATCTGGCCGGCCTGCGCGGCGTCCACCGCCAGCATCTGCCGCACCTTGAGCTCGCCCAGCACCTCGCCGAGCTTCGTCCGCTCGACGAGCAGCAGGCCGTGATCGCGCCGCAGGTTCGTCGCGATCTCGGCGGTGACGATCTGCCCGATCTTGCGCCGCTCCGCCTCCGGCCCCGCCTCGGAGAAGGCGAGCACCGCGAGCCGGCGGTAGCGCGCGCTCCCGGGCAGGCGCGCGAACCCCGCCGCGAGGCCGTCGGAGAGCTTGCGCATCGCGACGTCGATGCGGGCCGACTCGACCCCCGCGCGCTTCCCCGGCCGCGGGGGCAGGTCGGCGTTCCCCTGGAACTGCGCGAGCACCTTGCCCGCCGCCGAGGCGAGCCTCACCTGGAGCACGAGCCGGTCGCCCGCGTCCCGCACCTCGCCGGAGAGCAGCGCCTGCGCGCCGGCGCGATCGGCGAGCGCCGGGCTCGGCGCGGTCCGGTCGCTCCCCAGCATCGCCTCGAGCTTCTGCTCGCCGAGGAGCGCCTGGAGCTTCTGCGGATCGACGACGTCGACGCCCTGGAGCGCGGTCCCGAGCCGCGCCGCCGCCGCCGCCTGCGCCGCGGCGCCGAGCCCCTTCGCCGCGCCCGCCTCGAGGAACGGCGCGACGGCGATCCGCTTGAGCGCGGCGCGCTCCGGGCTGCGCTGCAGCGCCGCGGCGATCTCCGTGGCGGCGCGCTCCGCCGCGGCCTGGAGGTCCTCGCCCGACGCGGGGGAGGCGAGCAGCGCGGCGAGGACGGCTGCGGCGAACCTCATGAGCAATCTCCCGGGACGGAGGTGTCCCTCCTGGGACCGCATACCACGCTCGCGTCGGAGGTCGCATGTCGCGTCGTCCCGGGGCGCGCGGCTCGATTCGCGTGGCCGCCCTCCCCCGACGGGGGGAGGCCGGCGGGTGCGTCCTCGGTTCGGTGGACAGGGGGGCAGGGACCCCACGGGTATGATCGGCCACCCCGATGGAGCCGCCATGAACGCCCGCGCCCTCGCCGCCGCCTCGCTGGCCGTCGCCCTCGGGGCCTGCAGCGTGCCGGAGCACGAGAACCCGTACGACCCGCAGACGCCGCCCCCGCTGCAGGCGCGGGCGACGCTGCGCGGGACGGTGACGCTCGAGCGGCTCGGCGACGAGCCGCCGGCGCTCGAGGGGGTGAACGTCTCGGTCTCCGGGATCGGCGCGGCCGTGACCAACGCGGCCGGCGAGTGGCTGCTCGCGCAGGTGCCCCAGGGCAGCTACACGGTCCAGACGATCAAGGAGGGGTACGAGACGGCGGTCGTGAGCGGCGTCGTGGTGGAGCTCGACGACGGCGGGCAGGACGTGTGGGTGGCGCCGGTGACGATGCGGGTCGCGCGCGGCACGCTCGCCGGCGTGGTGCAGCTCTCGGCCGGCGCGGTGGACGGCTTCCAGCCGGGGACGGATCGCTCGGGCGTCGTCGTCACGCTCTCCGGCACCGGGGTCCCGCTCCCCGCGGCGGTCACCGACGCGGCCGGCGCCTACCGGTTCGTGGACGTGCCGGCGAGCGTCGCGGGCGGCGCCTACACCGTGAGCGCGCGGAAGCCCTTCTACGTCGGCGACGAGGCGACGGCGAGCGTGACCGCGGACGCGACGGCGACCGCGCCGCTCCTCACCCTCACGGTGAACCCGTCGTCGGCGACGGGCGAGGCGCTCCTCTGGGACAACGTCGCGAACGGCGGCGCGAACGACACGAGCGCCGGGATCGACGTGAGCCTGACGGGCACCGCCTTCGACGGCACCGCCTTCTCCCGGGCGACGACGACCCTCGCGAGCGGCGCCTTCGCCCTCGACCCGCTCCCCGCGGGCACCTACGACGTGGTGGCGACGAGCGCCACCCGCGCGTGCGGCGCCTTCGCGCGCGTGACGGTCACCCCGGGTGACACGATCTCGCTCGGCGCCGTCGGCTGCGTCGACACCGTGGCGCCGAGCGCCGTGGTGCTCGGGGACCCCGTGGCGCCCTCGGGGGGAGAGAGCGGCTACGCGCGGACGGCGACGGTCGCCGTGCCCGTCGCCGTGCAGGCGGAGGACGCCACGGCGCCGGCGAGCAACTTCGCCGGCTACCAGCTCTTCGTCGGCCCGGTCGCCGACTGGGACCGGGCGACGCCGGTCGCCGGCGCGCCCGCGGCGCTCGTCTTCACGGGGCTCGCGCCGAACGCGCGCAACACGCTGTGGGCCCGTGGCGTCGACTGGGTGGGGAACGCCGGGCCCGCGGGGAGCGTGCAGGTCGTCCACGACGGGATCGCGCCGCCCGCGCCGGCGATCTCGACGCCGCGCGCGGCCGTGGACGCGACCACCACGTCGGTGACGCTCTCCGGGAGCGAGAAGGACGCGACCTTCTCCGGCTACCAGACCTGCGCGCAGGCGGTGGCCGCCACGGCGGCCTGCCCGCTCGCGCCCCCCTGCACCTTCGCCGACGCGCCGGGGGCGAGCTTCGCGCTGTCGCTCGCCGCGGGGCAGCGCACCTGCCTCTACGCGCGCGCCGTGGACCGCGCCGGCAACGCGAGCGCCGCCGCGGTGTCGGCCATCGTGGCGGACCTCCAGCCGCCGGCCGGCCCCTCCATCGCGCCGCTCTTCGACCCCACCTCGCTGCGCGTGCAGGGCGAGTACGTGGACTTCTCGGTGACCGCCCCCGCCACCGACGGCCCCGCCGGCGGCGGCGCCGCCTGGCAGGACGTGGCGTGGGTGGAGGTGGACACCGGGAACGGGTTCGTCCCGCTCTGCCCGAGCGCGAGCTGCCGGCCGGGGAACGTCTACAGCCCGTGCGCGGCGGGGTGCAGCTGCTCGGACCCCGCCCGCCTGTGCCGCGGCACCACCTTCGTCGGCGTGCGCCTGCCGCTCGCCGCCAACCGGGCGAACGAGAATCTCCGTTCGCGCCGTGGACCTCGCCGGGAACGTGGGGAGCGGCGCGGCGCAGCAGGTCGTCACCCGGCAGAACGAGTCGCTCATCCAGGCGAACCCCGGCATCGACGAGAGCCCGCGGGTGCGGGGCCGGCTGCTCGTCTTCGCGTCGCAGGAGACCGGCACCTACGAGGTGCGGATGACCGACCTCGGGACGGACGGGGTCCCGGGGGCCGGCGACGCCACGTGCAGCCTCGGGCCCGCCGGGGCGTTCACCGGGCCGCCGAAGGGCGAGGCGGCGTCGGCGGACGCCGTCGCGTTCGTGAACACCCCCCGCTACCTCGGGGTGGCGCGGCGCGGCCCCGACGGCGCGTGGTGCACCCCGGACGACGCGCGGGTGAACGTGCTCGACGTCGGGACCGCGGCGGCCATCCACGAGGTGTCGGCCTCGCCGGACGCGGGTGGCAAGCGGGAGCGCGCCGCCTTCGCGCAGTACGACCCGGCGACCTGGAAGAGCTGGGCGATCAAGGTGGTGGAGCCCGGCGCGGACGGGCTGCTCGGCCCGGGCGACGCCGCGGTGACCCTCGTGGCGGGGTCGCCGACGTTCGTCACCTCGCTCCGGCTCGGCGGGGACGTGCTCCTCTACGCGATCGGGACGAGCTGGACCGTCGTGAACGCCGGCCCGGCGGGCTTCGCCGCGGGGACGACCACGTGGGCGCTGCCCTCGAGCGCCGCCGGCGCGGGGCTCTCCTCCGACGGGAAGACCCTCGCGTGGGTGGACGGCGCGAGCCCGCCGGCGCTCCACGTGAAGCCGGCCGGCGCGGACGGGGACTTCGACGCGGCCGACCCGGAGATCGCGCTGCAGGGCACGGGCCCGGCCATCGGCGCGTACGGCGCCCACGTGGCGGTCGAGGCCGGCCACGTCGCCGTCGTGGAGAGCGCCCTCGTGTCGAGCACCACCTACGCCGTCCACCACTGGTCCGCCGGGGGCGACGGGGCGTTCGGCTCGGGCGACGACACCTACGCGCGCATCCTGCCGTCGAGCCGCCCGCGCTACCGGCCCAGCCTGTCCGGCGGCATCGCGGCGGGCATCCTCTACTACACGATCGGGCGCTCGGGGATCTCGGGCGAGGACCCCGACATCCTCGTCACCGATCTCACCGCAACGCGCTGGGAGGTGGCCGGCGACGCGGCCGTCGGCGAGCCGCGCCCCAACGGCGCGGGGACGCTCTTCTACCGGGACGTCGACGGCTGGGTGGCCGCGCGGACCTCCGACGGGCGCGAGACCCGCGCCGGGGCGTGGGCGGGCGCCTTCGCGGCGGACGGGGACCGCCTCTACTACGCGAGCGGGACGCGCCTCTGGGTCGCGAGCCCCGACGCGGCCGGGCAGTTCTTCACGGCGGCGGCGCCGCCCGACCTCCTCGTGCTCGACGCCCCCGACCGCTTCTACGCCAAGCTCGAGGCGCACGAGGGCCTCGTGTTCGCGGAGGCGTGGAACGGGGGCGACGCCGAGCGCTCCGTCGTGCGCTGGGACGGCGCGACGGCGACCGCCGTCCGCGTGGACGACCCCGCGCTCTTTCCCGGCGTCTCGCAGCACACCTCCGCCTTCGGCCTCGGCCTCTCGTCCAGGCACGCGGCGTGGGGCTGCCTCGACGGCGGCTACTGGCGCCCCTGCGTGCGCAGCGCGGTGAACGGCGTGTTCGGGGACGGCGACGACGTCTCCGTCATCCCCGAGCTGCCCTCCTCCCCCGGGGCCCGCTACGCCACGGCCAACATCCACGTCGCGGGGAACCGGCTCGTCCTCGCGGTCTACGGCGCCGGGTACCACCTCGTCGTCCTCGACGCCGGCCCGGACGAGCGCTTCAACACCGGCGACGAGGTCGAGCTCGACCTGGGCGCGATCCAGCTCGACTCGGTGGTCTCCACCGACGTCGCCGGGGACTTCGTGGCCTGGTCCGACTTCGTCCCCGGCCTGGGCGGGACGCAGAATCCGGCTCCTCGACATGCGCGACCTGTCCGTGCGGACCCTCACGGACTGGTACTCCTTCAAGCCCGAGGTGCGCGTCGAGCCCTCCGGCCGCATCTACTGGGTGGACCAGGTGTTCCAGGCGAACGCGATCTTCGTCCGGACGCCCTGAACCGGCGGGTGAGCGATGGGAGAGGAAGGCGGCGGCCGCGGCGCGCTCCGGGCGTACCTGCCCGAGCTCGTCTGGGCGGGCGGCACCCTCCGCGCCGGCGCGGCGCTCTCCGTGCGAGGCGGCGCGGTGGCGGCGGTGGGGCCGCCGCTCCCCGGCGCCGAGCTCGTCCCGCTCCCGCGCCGGGTCCTCCTCCCCGGCTTCGTCTCCGCCCACGGCCACGCCTTCCAGCGCGCCCTCCGCGGCCGCGCCGAGCGGGCGGCGACCGGCAGCTTCTGGAGCTGGCGCGAGGCCATGTACGACGCCGCGAGCCGGATCGAGCCCGACGAGCTCGAGGCCGTCGCGCGCCTCGCCTTCCTCGAGCTCGCGCGCGCGGGCGTCACCTGCGCGGGCGAGTTCCACTACCTGCACCTCGATCCCGCCGGGCGGCCCTACGCGGATCCGTCCGAGCTCGCCCGGCGCGTGGTGCGGGCCGCGCGCGACGTCGGGCTGCGCGTCGTGCTCCTGCGCGCGGCCTACGCCCGCGCCGGCCACGGGCTCCCGCCGGACCCCGCGCAGCGGCGCTTCGTCGAGCCCTCCCCGGACGTCTTCCTCGCCCGCCTCGACGCCCTCGCCGGCGCGCTCGCCGGCGACCCGCTCGCCACGGTCGGCGTCGCGCCGCACAGCGTCCGCGCCTGCCCCGCCCCGTGGATCGCCGCGCTCGCCCAGGCGGCCCGCCGCCGCGGGCTGCCCCTCCACGTCCACGCGGCGGAGCAGCTCGCCGAGGTGGACGCCTGCCGCCTCGAGCACGGCCTCTCGCCGGTGCAGCTCCTCGCGCGGGAGGGGGCGCTCGACGTGCGCACCACGCTCGTCCACGCGATCCACGTGGACGAGACCGACGTCCGGCTCGCCGGCGCCGCGCGGGCGACGGTCTGCGCCTGCCCCACCACCGAGCGGAACCTCGGCGACGGCGTCGTCCCCGCCAATCGGCTGCTCGCGGCGGGCGCGCGCCTCGCGCTCGGCGCCGACGCCCACGCCGAGGCCAATCTCCTCGCCGAGGCGCGCGCCGTGGAGCTGCACCTGCGGCTCGTGCGGGGCGAGCGCGGGGTGCTCGACCGCCCGCCCGGCGCGCTCGCCGCGCGGCTCCTCGAGGCGGCCACCGCGGGCGGCATGGGTTCCCTGGGCGTTCCGGGCGGCACGCTCGCCCCCGGCGAGCCCGCCGACTTCGTCCTCCTCGACCTCGACGACCCCTCCCTCGCGGGCGCCGCGCCGGAGGCGCTCCTCGCCGCGATCGTCTTCGGGGGCTCGCCCCGGGCGATCCGCGCGACGTACGTCGCCGGCGAGCCGGTGGTGGTGGACGGGCGCGCGGCCCCCGGTCGCACGCCGGACGAGGAGATCGTGGCGGGCTTCCGATGCGCGCTGCGCCGCCTGTGGGGCGCCGCGTAGCCGACGGCCGCGGGCCGCGCCGGGCCCGGCGCGCACGGGGGCGCTCCGGAGAAAGCGGGCGCGGAGGGCGGCTCTCGTCTAGGCTCCGGGCATGGAGCTCGTCCCCCTCCTCAGGTCTCTCGTCGCCATCGACTCGACCTCGACCCGCTCGAACCTGCCGCTCCTCGACCGGCTCGAGGACGAGGCCCGCGCGCTCGGGTTCGACACGCGCCGCGCGACGTGGGTGGACGAGAACGGCGTCGACAAGGGCAACCTCGTCTGCCGCCGCGGCCCGGACGCGCGGGGCGGCCTCGCCCTGGTGGGCCACACCGACTGCGTGCCGTTCGACCCCGAGTGGACGGAGGCGCTCGCCGGGGCGGAGCGGGACGGCCGCCTGTGGGGGCGCGGCGCCGCCGACACGAAGGGCTTCCTCGCCGCGGCGCTCGTGGCCGCCTCGCGCACCGCCCCGGCACGCCACCCGCTCGCCCTCCTCTTCACCGCCGACGAGGAGGTCGGCTGCCTCGGCGCGAAGCGGCTGCTCGCGGAGGGGCGGGTCCACCCGCGCCACGCCATCGTCGGCGAGCCGACGCGCCTCACGCCCGTGCGCGCGCACAAGGGCTACTGCGCCGTCGAGGTGATCGTCGAGGGCGTCGAGGGGCACAGCGCCTACCCGGACGTGGGCGCCTCGGCGATCCACGCGCTCGGGCGGCTGTGGCCGGACATCGAGGCGATCGGCGAGGAGCTGCGCCGCGAGGTGGACGCCGCGTTCTCGCCGCCGCACAGCACCTGGAACGTCGGCGTCGTGCGCGGGGGCAAGGCGCGCAACATCATCGCGGGGGAGTGCCGCTTCACCTACGAGTGGCGGCCCCTCCCCGGCCAGGATCCCCGCCGCGCGCTGCGGCTCCTCGAGGACGCCTGCGAGCGGCTCGCCGCCCGGAGCGGCGAGAAGCTCTCGATCGAGATCGCCCCGCTCCGCACCGACGCGGCGGCGGTCACGCCGCCCGAGGCGGAGATCGTGCGGTTCCTCGAGGCGGAGAGCGGCAACCGCTCCACCACGGTGCCGTTCGGCACCGAGCTCCCCGAGGTGATCGGCATGGGCGCCGAGGGCTGCGTGTTCGGCCCCGGGGACATCCGCGTCGCGCACCGCACCGGCGAGCACGTCGAGATCGCCGAGCTGGAGCGGGCGGCAACGATCCTCGCCCGGGCGATCGAGCGGTTCTGCGCGTGAGCGCCGCGGCGCTGGGCGCGCCGCCGATCCCAACCTCTCGCCCTGTCCCACGATCGCGGGACAGCCGCGGGCGGGCCCCGTTGGCGGCAGGCCGAACCCAGCGTTGACCCCCATCATCGGCCCCGGCCTCTCGCGGGTTCATCCTGAGGTACCGCCACCCGGGGGGTGCCTCGTGACTTCCGCCAGATCTCTCGCGCCGCTCCTCGCCGCGCTCCTGCTCGCGTCGGCCTGCGAGGCTCGCCACCTCGGGGCCGAGGTGCCCGAGTGCGAGCGCTGCCACGGCGGGGGCGGCTCGGCCGCGCCGCCCGCCTCGGCCCTCGGCCACGGCGCGACGACCGACCTCGCGGTGGGGGCGCACCGGGCCCACCTCGACCCGCACCCCGGCGCGGTCCGGGAGCCGGTCGCCTGCGACGAGTGCCACGTCGTCCCCGACCGGCCGGACGCGCCGGGGCACGTGGACGGCCCGCACGCGACCGTCACGTTCGGCGCGCTCGCGTCGCGCGATCTCCCGGCGGCGGCGTGGGACCGCGAGGCGCGCACCTGCACGACGTACTGCCACGGCGCGACGCTCGCCGCGAACGGCACGAACACCGTCCCCACCTGGACGGCGGTGGGCGAGGGAGAGGCCGCCTGCGGCACCTGCCACGGCAACCCGCCGCTCGCCCCCCACCCCTCGAACCCGGCGTGCCAGACCTGCCACCCGGACACCGTCACCGCGCTCGGCGGGATCGACGTCGCGGGCGGCCAGCACATCGACGGCGAGCTCGACCTCGGCCCCATGGGCTGCACCTCGTGCCACGGCTCCGCGGCGAACGCCGCGCCCCCCGTCTCCACCACCGGCGCGACGGCCACGGGCGCGATCGCGGTCGGCGCCCACCAGGCGCACGTGCGCACGGGAGCCATCCGGCTCGCGCTCCCGTGCGACACCTGCCACACGGTCCCCACCGACGACCTGCACTCCGACGGCACGGTGGACCTCTCGTGGAGCACGCTCGCCGGGAGCGTCACCTGGGACCGCACGGCGGCCACCTGCTCCACCTACTGCCACGGCGCGACGCTCGACGCCGGCGGCACGAACACGCTGCCCGTCTGGACGGAGGTCGGCACCGGCCAGACCGCCTGCGGCACCTGCCACGGCAACCCGCCGCTCGCTCCCCACCCCTCGAACCCGGCGTGCGCGAGCTGCCACCCCGACACCGTGACCGCGGGCGGAGCCATCGACGTCGCGGGCGGCCAGCACATCGACGGCGAGCTCGACGTCGGGCCCCTGGGCTGCACCTCGTGCCACGGCTCGGCGGCGAACGCCGCACCGCCCGTCGCCACGACGGGCGCGACCGGCACCGACGCCATCGAGGTCGGCGCCCACCAGGCGCACCTGCGCGACGGCGCGATCCGGAGCGCGGTCGGCTGCGACGTCCTGCCACGCGCTGCCGGCGGAGAACCTGCACGCGAACGGCACGGTGGACCTCTCGTGGAGCACGCTCGCCGGGAGCGTCACCTGGGACCGCACGGCGGCCACCTGCTCCACCTACTGCCACGGCGCGACGCTCGACGCCGACGGCACGAACACCCTGCCCGTCTGGACGGAGGTCGGCGCCGGCCAGACCGCCTGCGGCACCTGCCACGGCAACCCGCCGCTCTCGCCGCACCCCGCGGTCGCCGCGTGCCGGATCTGCCACCCGGAGACGGTCACCGCGTCCGGCGCGATCGACGTCGCGGGCGGCAAGCACATCGACGGCGGCCTCCAGGTCTCCATGGACTGCGCGCTGTGCCACGCGTCGCTCGGCGGCGCGCACGCCGTCCACGCCGCGTTCGCGAGTCCAGCCGACTCCGGCTACGGCGACCAGCGCATCCTCGAGGACTTCTCCCCGTCCGGCGGGCCGGCGTACCAGTTCGGCTGCGGGAACTGCCACCCGCTCGACCCCGCGCGCCACCTCAGCGGCGGCCCGGTCGAGGTGAGCCTCTCCCCGTCGGCGGCCGGCGCGACCGGCCTGCGCACCCTGAACCGGGCGGACGCGGCCTACGCCGGCGGGAAGTGCAGCGGCGTCTACTGTCACTCCGTCCGGGCAGGCGACGCCGATCTTCGTCGAGACGCCGGCGTGGACGTCGGCGCCCGGGACGCTCGGCTGCGCGGGCTGCCACGGGAACCCGCCGCAGTACCCGTCGGGCGGTCCGGGGGCGCCGGACGCCAACTCCACGTGAACCTCGACGCCTACGACGACTGGGCTGCGAGTTCGGCCACTTCGCCGGAATGCCCGGCGCCTGGCACACCTCGAAGCACGGCGGCTACGCCGACAACGGCTTCGCCGCGGGCCACGTGGCCTCGCCCATCACCTGCCAGGCCTGCCACTTCGAATCGTCGATCCGACGAAGATCCGCGGGGCGGGCGGCTTCTTCTACTTCGACCCGACGGAGGCTACGACCTGCAACCGCTCGGCGACGCGGACCGAGTCGCTCGACACGTCCTGGCAGGCCATGCAGCTGCGTCACCTGCCACGCCGGGCGAGCTGGGCGCTCCGCGAGGGCCGGGCGGTCGCCGCTCCGCCACGTGAACGGCCGGCGGGACGTGATCTTCGATCGGCGCGTGGCGCTGCCGGACGGCTATCCCGCCGGACTCCCGGCGCTCGCCACGACCGACCCGGTTCGTCCGTACTACCTGACCTACACCAGCGCGCTCGACATCTCGCTCACCGCGGTGCCCGACTGCAGCGCCTCGCCGCAGCCGAGCTGCGGAGTCGACGCGGACGTCGTGATCCGGCAGCGGGCGGTCGCCGGCCAGCCGGTGCTCACCTTCACGCTCGAGCCGCGGCGTGGGATCCGCGACGAAGACCTGCTCCGGCGGTCGCCTGCCACCTCGAGCGCCAGCGCCAGGTCGAGGCGGTGCGCCCGACGGCGGAGCCGGTGCGGTGGGGCACTGCCCTCTGCCCTCGTTCACGGCGTGCCGCCTGCCACGAGTACTGAGGCGGGCCGTCACCGCTCGCGCACCGCGCGGGCGTGAGCCGGCGGAGACAGCCCGAGCGCCGCGAGCTTGCGCTCGACGGCGATCCCCGCCTTCCCGTAGAGCGTGAAGCCGAGGCCGAGGGCGCGCACCTCGAACTTCGAGCCCTGGAAGCGCGCCACCCAGCCCTCCGCCTGCGAGCGGAGCAGCCGCAGCTCGCGCCACGGGATGCAGGGGATGCCGCGCCGGAAGACGGGGCGGAAGAGGCCGTTCGCGGCGAGGTGCAGGCCGCGCGCGCCGATGCGGACGTGGAGGGCGTTGTTGAAGCTCACCCAGCGCATGCGCCCCGAGGCGAAGCCGAACTTCTCGTCCGCGTCCTCCTCGACCGGCGGATAGCGGGCGAGCAGCGCCATGTGGCCCGCCATGAGCGCGAGGAGCGTGGTGACGCGATCCACAGCGCGACGAACAGGAGCGGGAAGACCGGCAGGATCCAGTCCGGCAGCGGGTCGCTCGCGCGCGCCGCGTCGAGGAGGGCGTCGCGCGCCCGGGCGAGGTCGGCGGCGGTCACGCGACGGTCACCTTCCGGACGCCCCGCCGCTCGAGGAGCGCGGCCACCCGCTCGCGGGCGTCGCCCTGCAGCACGAGCGCGTCCCCCTCGACGGCGCCGCCGCAGCCGAGGGCGCGCTTCAGCTCCCCGAGCCACGCCTCGAGCTCGCGCGGCGCGAGGCCGAGCTTCTCCACGACCGTCACCGCCTTGCCGCCGCGCCCCTTCTTCTCGAACCGGACCACGGCCCGGGCGGGGGCGGGCCTCGCCGGGGCCGCAGGCGGAGCCGCTGGCGAGGCGGGCGCGGCGGCGGGCGGCGCGGCGGGCAGGCCGAGCCGCCCGGCGAGCCCGGCGAACGGGGCGTTGAACGGGCCCGGGGGCGCGGGAAGTTCCTTCGGCCTCTTCGCCATCGTCGGTCGATTCTCCCGTACCCGGACGGACCGCCCGGCCCCTACTCGCCGTCGTGCACGTGATAGTGCGCGTGCACCTCGCCGTCATGGCGGTGCGCGTGCCGGTGCGCGAGGCCGCTCTCCACGAGGAGCCGCTCGTCGTGGAGCAGCGCGTGGGCGGCGCCGTCGAAGAGGACGCCCGGCCGCCCCGGCGCGAGCAGGACGGCGCGGTCCCCGAGCTCGGTCGCCATGGAGAGGTTGTGCGTCGACGCGACGACGGTGAGGCCCGGGATCCCCGCCAGCACGTCCACGAGGCGCCCCACGGAGGCGGGGTCGAGGTTGGCGGTCGCCTC
This sequence comes from uncultured delta proteobacterium, assembly GCA_963737085.1. Lineage (GTDB taxonomy): Bacteria > Myxococcota > Myxococcia > Myxococcales > Anaeromyxobacteraceae > Anaeromyxobacter. The sequence goes on along the minus strand of CAVTRR010000004.1, from coordinate 192,077 downwards.
GTCGAGCAGGAGCGCGCGGGGCTCGACCGCGAGGAGCGCGGCGAGGGCGACCCGCTTCTTCTCGCCCCCCGAGAGCTCGAACGGCGCGCGCTCGAGGAGCGCCTCGACGCCGAACGCCTCCGCCCAGCGCGCCACCCGGCCTCCGACGTCGGCGAGCCCGAGCTGGCGCGGGCCGAAGGCGATCTCGTCCTCGACCGTGGGGTTGAAGAGCATCGCGTCCACGTTCTGGAAGAGGAGCGCGACCTCGCCGCGGAACGCGCGGCGGAACGCCTTCTCCTCGAGCGCCGCCGCGTCGAGCCGCCGGCCCGCGTATCGCACCGCCCCCGCGTCCGGGAAGGCGAGGCCGTCGAGGAGCCTGAGGAGCGTGGTCTTGCCGCAGCCGTTCACGCCGACCACGACCACCCGCTCGCCGGGGCGCACCTCGAAGGCGACGTCCTCGAGCACGGCGCGGCCCCCGAGCCGGACGGAGACGTGGTCCACCGCGAAGCTCACTCGAACCCCCTCGAGCGGAGCGCGTCCGCGACGTCCCGGGCGTTGCGCCCGGAGAGGACGAGGAGCGTCGCCGTGATCGTGCCGGCGCCGCGCACCACCTCGGCGGCGCGCGGCCTCCGGGGGAGGCGGCTCCGCAGGCCGAGGAGCGAGTCGGTGGCGAGGAGCCTCAGGGCGTGGATCTGGGCGAGCACCACGACGAGCACCCGGCTCGCCCAGGGCCAGCGCTCCGCGGCGCGCAGCACGTCGACGCGCGCGAGCACCGCGAAGCCGAGGAACGCGAGCAGCGCGGCGCGCAGGTTGAGCGCGAGGAGCGGCCCCGGCCCCGGGCCCGGGCGGCCGGCGAGCCGCTCGAAGCCCCAGGTGGCGAGGGAGGCGCCCGCCGTCAGCGGCACGACGAGGCGCAGGACCCGCGCGAGGTGGGCGCCCGCCCCGCGGGCGAAGAGGGCGAGCGCGAGCGCCGCGGCGGCGGCGAGCACGCGCCAGTCGGTCACCGCGGAGAGCGCGAAGGCGGCGGCGACCCAGCCGGCGAGGAGCGCGCGGCCGCGGGCGGGGTCACGGCGCGGCACGGAGCCTCGCCTTGCCGAGGACCGCCAGCACCGCCACGGTGTAGGCCCCCTCGACGACGCCGGTCACGACCAGGCTCGGCAGCATCGTCGCCCCGAGCACCACCGCCGGCGGCACCGGGAAGACGCGGGCGTCGAGGGCGTGCTGCAGCGCGAGGACGAGGGCGACCGCGAGCGAGGCGGCCTGCGTGCCCGCCCAGACGGCGACGAAGGCGGCCGGGCCCTCGCCGAGGCGGCGCCCCGCGCGGAACACGAGCCAGGCCGCGCCCGGGCCGACGAGCCCCATGGCGAGCGCGTTCACGCCGAGCGTCGTGACGCCGCCCGCGCCGAAGAAGAGCGCCTGCACCGCGAGCACGAGCCCCTCGCACGCGAAGGCCGCGAGCGGCCCGCGCAGGAGCGCGAGGAGCGCCATGCCGACGAGGTGGACCGAGGTGCCGCCGGGGACCGGGATGCGGAGGGTCTGCAGCACGAAGGCGAGCGCGGTGAGCGAGCCCATCACCGGCAGCGCCTCCACGGCGCGGACGCCGAAGTGGCGCCGGGCCGCGACGACCCAGAGCGGCCCGGCGACCGCCCAGGACGGGAGGGTCACGGCGGGCGAGAGGAAGCCGTCCGGGACGTGCATCGCTAGCGGACGCGCCGGCGGCGGCGCTGCACGAGGAAGAGCGCGGCGAAGGCGAGCGCGAGCGCCGCGGCGCCGAGCGCGGTGCGGAGCGGCGCCGCCAGCGCGGCGGCGCGGGCGCGGCGGGTGGCGGCTCCGGTGCAGACGGCGCGCCTCCGCTCGAGGTCCGCTCGCCCTGAGCCTGTCGAAGGGCGAGCGGATCCGGACTCGTCCCCGGGAGCCGGACGCGCAGTCGCGGCGGGAGGCTGGGGCCGGCGCGACCTCGATCTCGGCCGAGGCCGCCGTGCCCGGAGGCGTCCGCGATCCGAACCCGCCAGGTGCCGGGCGCGTCGGGGACGAAGACGAGCCAGCCGTGCCGGTCGGTGCGGCCCGCCGCGAAGGCGCGCTCGGGCTGCGCGGGCGAGACCACCTCGAAGCGCGCGTCCGCGAGCGGCCGCCCGCCCTCGTAGCGCGCGCGCACGGCGACGGCGCCGTCGCGGCGGTCGATCTCGACCGAGACTCCGTGGGCGACCGCCGCCGCGGGGGCGACGAGCGCGGCGAGGGCGAGGAGCGCGAGGGCGGGAGGCTTCATCTCGGGCGGGCGACGGCGCCGCACTGGCGAGAGGCCCGCTGGAGCGTTACCCCGCTGCCCCGGGGCGGTCAAGCCTACGGCACCACGATGGCGACGGCGTCGAGCTCGAGCTTCGCCCGGGCGATGGCCTTCGCGACGACGTCGTGGTGCTCGCGCAGCAGCACGAGCGCCGCCTCCACGCGGCCGCGCGGGGAGCCGCCCTGGAACGCCGCCTCGACGAGCCGCTCCTGCTCGGCGTCCGCGTGGGCGAGGAGCACCGCGCGCGCCTCCTCCACGCGCCGCGCGAGCACCGCGCGCGCCTCCGCCTCCGCCGCGGCCCGGGCGGCCTCGAGGAGCGCGGGCGGCGCTCCCCCGAGCTTCGCGTCCGACGCCTCCGCCACCTCGGCCTCGAGCCGCGCCGCCCCGCCCGCCACCGCCTTGTGGGCGCCGTCGAGGTCCACGAGGACCGACACCGGGGTGAGGTCGAGGTAGCGCGACGCCTGCCGCGACGCGACGCGCGCGCCGGGCGCGAGGTCGGCCGCGCTCGACGAGCGCCGGGACGAAGCGGGCGTAGAGCGCGCCGCGGCGCGGCGCCCACTCGCGCTTCAGCGCCGCGCTCCGCCCGGCCTCGCCGTCCCGCACGATCCCGACGAGCGCCTCCACGAGCCGGTGCCCCGTGGCGAACCACTCGAGCTCGTCGCGCGCCACCGCGGTCTCGCGCCAGAAGCTGCCGAGGTGCGTGACCGGCTCCTCGGGGAGCTGCATCCCGGGCAGCGCCTCGATCTTCATGCCCGAGCCGAGGGTGAAGGCCACCTCGAAGGGCTGCACGTTCTGGTCGGTGTCCACCTCGATGCCGAGGCGGTGGCCGATCTCGGCGGTGGCCTCCTCCAGCTCCTCCTCGAGCCAGCGCGACAGCGTGACGAGCGACTCCTCGATGGCGGCGCCGGCCTCCGGCCCGTCCACGCCCTCGGGCGAGTCCTCGCCGAGCCGCTCGAAGGCGGCGCGCACGAGCCCGGCCAGCTCGGGGAGCGAGGCGGAGCGGATGTCGAGGAGCGGGTCGCCCTCGTGCTGCGCCTTGCGCGCGGCGGCCACCGCCCCGGAGAGGCGGCGGCGGAACGCGGCGCGGCTGCGCTCCCCCTTCTTGCCGCGGAGCGCCGCGAGCTCCTCGGGGAGCGAGGCGAGCACCGCGTCGAGGCCGCCCACCGGCTCGTCGAAGATCCCGATCTCCTTCTCGTAGAGGTCCGCGAGGAAGGCCTCCTCCCCGGGCTCGACCACGAGGTGGATCTCGACCGGCCGCGACTGGCCGAGGCGGTCGAGCCGGCCGATGCGCTGCTCGAGCACGAGCGGCGACTCGGGGAGGTCGGCGCAGACGAGGTGGTGCGCGAACTGGAAGTTCCGCCCCTCGCCGCCGGACTCGCCGGAGAGGAGGATCATGGGGCCGTCGGGGTCGCGGAAGCGCGCCACCAGCCGGTCCCGCGCCTCGATGGAGGGCGCGTCGTCGTAGAGCAGCGCCTCGAGCCCCGCGCCCGCGACGCCACCCTGCAGCTCGCGCAGCGCGGCGACGTCGTGGCCGAAGACGAGGACCTTCTCCCCGTCGCGGGCGAGCCGGGCGCACAGCTCCACGAGCGCCGCGCGCTTGCCGCCCTCGGCGACGTCGGCGCGCCGCAGCACGCGGGCGGTGAAGGCGCCGACCTTCACGCGCCGGTTGCGGACGAGGCGGGCGGAGAGGCTGTAGCGGTCGGCGAGGTGCGCGAGGAGCGAGGCGCGGTCGGGGAGCGGCTCCGCGCGCGAGAAGAAGTCGTCGCCCGGGGAGAGCTCGGCGAGCGTCGCGAGCGCGTCCGGGACCGAGCCGCCGGCGAGGAGCGCGCGGGCGACCTCGGCGTAGGTCTCGTGCTGCTCGAGGCGGGCGAGGAACTCGTCGAGCGAGGTGGAGGGGACCGGCTCGACCAGGGAGAGGAGGCGGAAGTACTCGCGCGGGTCGAGCCGCACCGGCGTCGCGGTGAGGAGCAGGACCCCGAAGGACGCCCGGCAGACCGGCGCGACCGCGTCGTGGAGGGCGTCGTCGGCGAGGTGGTGGGCCTCGTCCACGACGACGAGGTCGAGGGGGAGCGCCGCGGCCGCGGCGGCGAGCGCCGGGTCGTCGCGGAGCGCCTCGAGCGAGACGATGGCGTGCGGCGAGCGGGCGAGCGCCGCCTCCGCGCCGCCGAGCGCCGCGACGCGCTCCGGGGTGAGCAGCGCGAAGAGCGCGTTGAACTTGTGGAACAGCTCCGCGAGCCACTGGAAGGCGAGGTGCTCGGGGACGACGACGACGACGCGCTCGGCGATCCCGAGCTGGCGCATGCCGGCGAAGACGAGCCCCGCCTCGACCGTCTTCCCGAGCCCGACCTCGTCGGCGAGGACGAAGCGCGGCATGCAATCCGACAGGATGCGCCCCGCGGCGCCCACCTGGTGCGGGAGCACGTGCACGCGCGAGGAGAGGAGCGCGCCGAGCGAGTCCGCGCGGCGGAGCGCCTCGAGGCGCACGACGCGGGTGCGGAGCGCGAACGCGGCCGCCGAGCCGGCGTCGCCGGCGGCGAGCTTGTCGAGCGGCCCGCCCGCCCCCTGCTCGACCGGCGTGTCGGGGGGGACCTCGACCAGCGCCGGATCGCGCCCCGAGACGACGGTGAGCCCGTCGCGCCCGGCGAAGCGCACGGCGAGCCGCCGGCCCTCCTCCGCCACCTGCACGATCACCCCCACGCCCCAGCCTCGCTGGGCGCGGTGCACCACCTTCATGCCGGTCGTCCACGCCATCGCGCGCCCCCTTACCATCGCCACCCGGGCCGGTCCAGCACACCTTTCCCCGGAGAGGACGGACGCTTGAGCCCGCCGGGTCCGCCGCGCCGGGTCCGTTGACAGGGCCCGCCGGCCAAGCTAGAAACCCGTGGCTTTCGCGCCTTGGGCGGATAGCTCAGGGGTAGAGCGTCGCCCTTACAAGGCGAGGGTCACAGGTTCGAAGCCTGTTCCGCCCATCAAGACTTGGGGTGTTAGTTAAGTCGGTTATAACGCCGGCCTGTCACGCCGGAGGCCAGGGGTTCGAGTCCCCTACACCCCGCCAGTAACGAGGCCCCGGGACCGAAGAGGTTCCGGGGCCTTCTCGTCTCTGCGGCCCGGTCCGGCCAGCGCCTGGACTCCAGGCGACGGCCCGGACCGATCTTGAATCGGCCGACGTGGTCATTCGGCCCGAGGTCCACCCGATGACGCTCGACGAGATCACCGCGTACGTCCACGCGCACATCCCGATCACCGCGAGCCTCGGGGCGCGGGTGGAGCACTACGACGGCGAGTCCGTCCGGCTCGCGGCGCCGCTCACCCCCAACCTGAACCACCGCGCCACCGCCTTCGGCGGCAGCCTGTCGGCCGTCGCGATCCTCTCCGGCTGGGTGCTGCTCCACCTCCAGCTCCACGAGCGCGGCGTCCCGAACCGCCTCGTCGTCCAGCGCAGCACCCTGGAGTTCGACGCGCCCGTGGACGGCGACTTCACCGCGACCGCCACGCTCCCCGTGGCCGCGGTGTGGAACCGGTTCCTCGCGACGCTCTCCCGCCACCGCGCCGCCCGCGTGACCGTCTCCTCGAAGATCGCCTGCGCCTCCGGCGTCGGCGGGCGGCACGAGGGGACGTACGTGGCGGAGCGGCGGTGAAGGCCGCCCTTGGGTTCTTCTTCGCGGGCCGACGAGCGGTACGCGCCCCCGTGCCCTCCGACCGTCGCCGCGCCCCGGCTACCCGCCGAGCAGCTTGCGCTTCTGGTTGCGGAACTCGGCCTCGGAGAGCAGCCCCTTCTCCAGGAGCCCGGCCAGCTTCAGCAGCTCGTCCGCGACGGAGCTCGGGACCGGGGAGGCGGTCTCCCCCGTCGGCGCGCCGGCGGCCTCGTCGGGCGCCGGTTCCGGCGCCGGCGCGACGGGGGTGGAGTGCGCGCGGTGCATCAGCGTCGTCATCACGCCCTGCCAGTGCTCGACCATGCCGGCCGCGCTCCGGTACGTGGCGGAGTCCTTCCTCGCCGAGCCGTCGAGGAAGCCGACGACGTGAACGGGACGGGCGAGATCGTCGATGGTGAGCTTGAGGTCGAGGCGGTTCACCACCTGGCGCGTGACGGTCTTGGACGTCAGCGCGCCGATGACCGCCCCTGGCCGACCATGATCGATGGCGCCCGAGAGGGCGCTCATGTGCTGGCTCAGTCGATCGGTCCTCGTCACGGACTCTCCGTCCTCCACGACGTCGACGGCGACGAGCTGGTCCGGCGAGCCGTCACCCTCGGCCTCGCCTCCGCCGCGTCGTGGGGCGCCGGTGACTTCTGCGGCGGGCTCGCGTCGAAGCGGGCGCCGGTCCTCGGCGTGCTCGTCGTCGGCCAGGCCGCCGGCGTGGCGCTCATCGGCGCGGCCGCGCTGCTGCTCGGCGAGGCGTCCCCGGCTCCCGCGGCGCTCGCCTTTGGCGTCGCGGCGGGTGCGCTGGGGGCCGTCGGCCTCGCCGCGCTCTACCGCGGACTCGCCGTGGGACGGATGGCGGTCGTCGCGCCCGTCTCGGCGGTGCTCTCCGCGGCCGTCCCGGTGGCCTGGAGCGCGCTCGCCGAGGGGATGCCGCCCGCCGCGAAGCTCGCCGGCTTCGTGCTCGCGCTCGCGGGCATCTGGCTGCTCGCGCGCGCCGGCGTCCCGGGCGGCGGGTGGGAGGGGCTCGCGCTCGCGCTGCTGGCCGGGTGCGGCTTCGGCGGCTTCCTCGTGCTCATGGACCACGCCGCGCGGGGCGGGACCTTCTGGCCGCTCGCGGCCGCGCGCGGCACCGCGGTCGGACTCTCCCTCGCGGTGGCGATCGCGCGACGCCGCTCGGGCGCCCGCCGACGCGATCGGTTCACCCGGGACGACGCGCTCTCGTTCTACCTCACCGCCGGTATGCGCAGGATCCTCACTCGCGCAGGCGCACCGGTGGACGTCTCCGTCCTCGTCCTCGCCGAGGCTGGCGTCGTCGATGCGGATCAGCGGTTCGTGTACCTGGGATCCGAGACGCGTCAGGATGTGACCTCCTGGCTGGCGGGCGCGGGCGCCGGGGTCGCCGTGGATCGCGAACTCACCGGCGGGCTCTCGCTACGGGTCGCCTCGCCCTCCTCGCGGTCACCTACGTGCGGGACCGCGTCGAGGAGGCCGGGCAGCCAGGCCGGACCGGGACCGATCTCTCCGCCCGCGTGCTCCTCGCGCCCCGGCTCGAGCTCGGCTCGCGTTCTGGGCGCGCGATCCCGGCCGGCCGCCTCGGGCTGCCGCGCCTCACCAAGACCGCTGCGGACGCTACGGCGGTGCTGCTCGGCAGCGTGCGCTGCCGCTCGCCGGCCGGGAGCCGGCCGCAGCGGGCGGGGATCGCCGATGCCGGCGCCGGGCTGATCGCGTGACGTACCTGCTCCCGGAGCTAGCGTCTGGTGATCAGCGCATCGAGCGCCGCCTTGTCCGCGAGCAGCTCCCTCACCCGGCCCTTGTTCACGTCCGCGACGATGATCTGGCCGACCTCCTGCACGACCGACCCGAAGAGGCCCTGCGCCTTCATGCCTTCGGCCTGGCGCTGGTTGTCCTCCGTCGGCGTCACGTAGTGCACCGAGTCCACCTTGTAACGGTGGAACAGGAACAGGTGCACCAGCGACATCAGCCGCTTCCGGCGTAGCCCGACGTCGAAGTTGTTCTGGTCGCGTACGGAGAGGATGCTGCGCCCGCGCCGGTCGTGGATGCTCGCGAAGATGACGTTGAGCGTCTTCTGTCCGTCGGCCGAGACCAGCGCCAGCTCCAGCAGGTCGGACTCGGCGCTGTGCGGCTTGAGCGTGACCGCCAGCTTGCCCCGGATCCCGTGGTGCTGGCGCCAGAGGTCGACCCACGCCTCGAGCAGCTTGGGTGGCACCTCGGTCTGCACGAGGTGCTGGTGCTGGGTCGAGCCCTGGCCCATGGCCTTGGTGGTCGCCGTGCGGCCGGAGATCGACATCAGCGCAGCGTCGGCGCGCGGTCCGCCCACCAGCGTCTGCGGCGTGCGGTACCCCGACTCGAGCAGCCGGAACTTCCGCTGCAGCCGCGCCAGCGCGAGCATGCCGTCCTGGCGGAGCGCGGTGGCGAACTCCTCCGAGGCGAGGCCGTCTATCTGGTGGCCGCCGTACGTGATGAAGTCGAAGACGAACCCCATCTTCCCGAGCTCCTCCGGGAAGTGGCGCATCTGCTCGTCGTCCATCCCGGTCGTGTCCCAGCTGAACGAGGGCGAGAGGTTGTACGCGAGCATCTTGTCCGGGAAGACGGCGTGGATGGCGTCCGCGAACTTCTTCGCGTCTCTGCAGGTCTGCGCTCTTGGTCTCCATCCAGAGCACGTCCGCGAAGGGCGCCGCCGCGAGCGACTTCGCGACGGCGTAGTCGATGCCGCCGCGCACCTGGTAGTAGCCGTCCGGCGTCTTCGCGTGCTCGCAGTCCCAGGTGACGTTGAGGCCGATCGAGCGCGCCGTCTCCCGCGCCTTGTAGAACGGGGCCCGCTCGGCGAGCGCCAGCCACTGCGACTTGCTCATCGCCGGCGGGTCGCCCTCGTTCTCGCGGAAGCCGATCGCCTCTCCCACCGCCTGGGCGTACGTGGAGATGCCCGCCTCGTGCTGCCAGGCGTCGACGAACGCGTCGAAGACCTCGTCGAGCGCGGCGTCCACGCCGGCGATCGTTCCCTTCCGGTGCCCGGCCGCGGCCGCCTCGATCGCCCTGGCGAAGCCGGCCCTCTCCAGCCAGGCGTCGGCGGCGGCGAGCTCCTCGTCGCAGAGCGCGTAGAGCTCGTGTCCGCTCAGCTCCTCCACGCCGGCCCGCTTGAACTGCCGCAGGATGGCGAGGAAGGCCGCCTTGAAGGTGGGCAGCGAGAGGTTGGTGGCGCCGAGGATGAACGGCTGGTCGCGGTCGTCGCTGCGCCCGTCGAGCAGCGTGGCCGACTCGGCGTCGGTGCGGGCGACGATGATCCCCGGCACGCCCATGACGTCGAGCTGGAAGCGGGCCGCGGAGAGGCGCTTGATCTGCTCGTCCTCGGACACCAGCACCTTGCCGCCCTGGTGGCCGCACTTCTTCACGCCGGGCTTCTGGTCCTCGATGTGGTACCCCGGCACGCCCACCTCGACGAAGCGCCGGATCAGGTTGCGCACGTGCGCCTCGCCGCCGTGGCCCGTGTCGGCGTCGGCGATGATGAAGGGCCGGAAGTCCACGGCGGGGGTGGCCCTGCGCTGCTCCTCGGTCATCCGGGCGCGCGCGTGGAACTGGTTCTTGTCGGCGGTGAGCAGGGCGCGGACGATTGGCGCCGCCTCGTCGGGCACCTGGCTGAGAGGGTAGCTCGCGAGGTCCGGCCCCGGGTCCTCGTGCGAGGAACCCTTGGCGGAGGTGGCCCACCCGCCGAGGTAGATGCCCTCGATGCCCATCTTCTTCAGCGCCACCGCCTGCCCGGGCGAGTAGGGGCCGAAGGTGGTGATGCACTGCCTCCGCTCGAAGAGCTGCCGCAGCCTGTCGTAGAACCCCTCGGCGGCGCTGCGGGCGACCGCGTAGTCCGGGCGAATGGTGCCGCGCTGCTCCACGACCTCTCGCGCCGAGTGGACCCGCTTGATGCCCGCGAACCGGGGGCTGGCGAACCAGCGGCGGAGGTCCTCGATCTCCATCTCGAAGTCCATGTCTCCCCTCCTGGCCCGGCGACCTGGCGGCGGACCGTTGCCACGCGAGGTTCTTAGTCGGGCGCGGCCCCTGCGGCCCGTCACGTCAGAGCGGTCTGCCGGCCAGATGGCTCGCCGCTTCGTGCGGCGCGACCGCACGAGCGGCAGGCCGATGGGAGCCGGTGCCGCCGGGGACGAGGAGCTCGTCCCGGCGCCGGCGGGCGAAGGCCGAGCCGCAGCTCTCAAGAACGTCGAGGGCGCGCGCCAACCGTCGGAGGGACCCGCCCGTTGTCGCGAGTTTCCGACAACCCGACCTCACAACCCCGCGACATTCGGGAGGGAGTGGGCTGGCATCGCCCCTGCACCGGACGGGTGCGACGGAGGAGCGCGGTGGTCGCTCCGCCGTCTGAACCAGGTTCCGGGGGACGTCATGAACGAGTTCGGGCACTCGAAGGATCGGAAGATGGACACGCTCATGGGCGCGGGGTTCGGCCTCGCCCTCTTCCTCGGCCTCGGGCTCCTCCCGTCGATCGTCTACGGCGGCTACGCGGGGGTGCTGCTCGCGGGTGGGATCTTCGGGACGCCGGTGGAGCCCACGCTCCTGCCGCGCGCGCTCATCGTCTTCGGCATGGTGCTGGGCGTCGTGGCGGTCGGGTCGCTCTTCATGGTGTGCGGCGCCGTCGTCGGCGCCGCCGTCGGCACGCTCTCGGCGGTCGCCGTCCGCAAGCCCGCGCCGCAGGCGCAGGTGAGCCGCTAGGATCCGCGTCGCGTCGTTCGTCGCATCACGGGGCGACCCGTCGACGATCGTCCTTTCGTGGTGGTGCGGCGCTCCAGGAGCGGCGCTACCGGCCCGCGACGCTGCGCGGGAAGCCCGTCGAGGTCGACTACAACGTTCAGGATGGTCCTGCGCCAGCTCTGATGCGAGCGCCTGGGCCGCGGGGCACTTCGTCCAGCACGCAGACCTCCCCACTCAAACCCACAGTCAAATCGTCGCACGTTCACGCATAGCGATTCTGCTACGATGCGAGAACGCTACGTGACCATCGCTCCGGCGCCTCCGCCGAGCGCACGTGGGGGGACAGCGACGATGAGACGGAGCTTCGCAGCGGCGCTCGGCGCAGCGGTGATCGTGTTCGCCGGGATCGGGTGCAGCGGAGGCGGCGGCGACGACCCGGGCTCGAACACCGCGCCGGTCGCGAGCGCGGGCGCTGACCAGTCGGTCGCGGCGGGCGCGCTCGTGGCGCTCGACGGGAGCGGGAGCAGCGACGCCGACGGCGACGCGCTGACCTACCTCTGGGCCTTCGCCTCGAGGCCCGACGGGAGCGCCGCCGCCCTCTCGAGCGCCGGCGCGATCGCGCCGACGTTCACGGCCGACGTCGCGGGCACCTACGTCCTGCGCCTGACCGTGAACGACGGCACCGTGGACGGCGCCGCCGACGAGGTGACCGTCACCGCGGAGACGCCCAACGCCGCGCCAGTCGCGAGCGCCGGGCCCGACCAGTCGATCGCGACCGGCGCGCTCGTGACGCTCGACGGGAGCGGGAGCAGCGACGCCGACGGCGACGCGCTGACCTACCTCTGGGCCTTCGCCTCGAGGCCCGACGGGAGCGCCGCCGGCCTCTCGAGCACCAGCGCGATCGCGCCGACGTTCACGGCCGACGTCGCGGGCACCTACGTCCTGCGCTTGATCGTGAACGACGGCACCGTGGACGGCCCGGCCGACCAGGTGACCATCACGGCGACGACGGGGAACGCCGCGCCGATGGCGAACGCGGGCCCCGACCAGGCGGTCGCGACGGGCGCCCTCGTGACGCTGGACGGGAGCGGGAGCAGCGACGCCGAGGGCGACGCGCTGACCTGCCTCTGGTCGTTCGTGTCGAGGCCTGCCGGGAGCGCCGCAACGCTCTCGAGCGCCGCCGCCGTCGCGCCGACGTTCACGGCGGACGTCGAGGGCGCCTTCGTCCTGCGCCTCGTCGTGAACGACGGCACCGTGGACGGCGCGCCCGACGAGGTGACCATCACCGCGACGACGCCGAACACCGCGCCGGTGGCGAACGCGGGCCCGGACCGGTCGGTCACGACGGGCGCGCTCGTGGCGCTCGACGGGAGCGGCAGCAGCGACGCCGATGGCGACGCGCTGACCTACCTCTGGTCGTTCGTGTCGAAGCCGGCCGGGAGCGCCGCAACCCCGTCGAGCGCCACCGCCGTCGCGCCGACGTTCACCGCCGACGTCGCGGGCACCTACGTCGTGCGCCTGACCGTGAACGACGGCACCGTGGACGGCGCGCCCGACGAGGTGGCCATCACGGCGACGACGCCGAATCCCGCGCACGTCCCGGACACCGGCCAGACCGCCTCGTACACGGCCACGTTCGGGGAGGACGCCGACTACACGCTTTACGCGCCGTCTTACACGGTCGGCGTGGACGGCACCGTCACCGACGACGTGACGGGCCTCGTGTGGCAGCGCCAGGACGACGCGACATTGCGGCAGTGGGACGCCGCCGACGCGTACTGCGGCAGCCTCGCGCTGCCGGGGACGGGCTGGCGCCTGCCGACGCCGTACGAGCTCATGACCATCCAGGACTACGGGAGGACGAGCCCGGCGATCGACACCGGGGTCTTCTCGAACGGACGGTCGGCGTACTACTGGACCGCGTCCCAGGGCCGCACCTCGTCGTACGCCTGGGTCGGCGCCTTCTCCGACGGAGGCGCGCTGACCGTGAGCAAGCTCGGGTCCGCCTACGTCCGCTGCGTGCGAGGCCCGGCCGCCGCGGCCGCGTTCGCCGACAACGGGAACGGCACGGTCACCGACGCGGCGAGGAGCCTCGTCTGGCAGCAGGACGACGACGGCACGAAGAAGACCTGGGAGCAGGCGCTGGCGTACTGCGAAGGACTGTCGCTCGGCGGGTCCGGCGGCTGGAGGCTCCCGAACGTGAAGGAGCTCGTCTCGATCGAGGACTTCGGCAAGTACCCGGTCGCCGACCTGACCGCCTTCCCGTCCACGAAGGAGAACTACTACTGGTCCTCCACGACGGTGGCCTCGGCGACGAGCACGGCGTGGCAGGCGTCCTTCCTCGGCGGCGGCGCCGGGCTGCCCGGACTCGCGAAGACCGTTGCCGACGCCTACGTGCGCTGCGTGCGCGATCCGTGAGCCGGCGAAGCCGTGACCGCCGCGGCTTCTCGCCTCACCCGAGGTCGTACCCCCGCTCCTCGTGGTTCGTGAGGTCGAGCCCCATCATCTCCTGCTCCTCGTCTACGCGGGCGCCGAGGAGGGCGTCGGCGAGCGCGAACGCGCCCCAGGTGACCGCGCCCGACCAGGCCGCGGCCACCGCGCAGGCGAGGAGCTGGACGCCGAGCTGGTGGCCGATCGAGATCGACTCCGAGCCGCCGAGCGCCGCCGAGGCGAACACCCCGGTGGCGATCGACCCGACGAGCCCGCCGACCCCGTGCACGCCGAAGGCGTCGAGCGAGTCGTCGTAGCCGAGGCGGCGCTTGATGCTCGTGGCGCTGAAGAAGCACACCACCGCGGCGAGGGCGCCGATCGCCATCGCGCCGGCGACCCCCACGTAGCCGGACGCGGGGGTCACGGTCGCGAGCCCCGCGACCGCGCCGGTGATCGCGCCGAGCACGCTCGCCCTGCCGTGGCGCGCCCACTCGATGAGCATCCAGACCGTCGCCGCGGTCGCGGCGGAGACCTGCGTCGCGAGCATCGTCATCCCGGCGGCGCCGTTCGCGCCGAGCGCGCTGCCCGCGTTGAAGCCGAACCAGCCCACCCAGAGCATGCCGGCGCCGACCACCGAGAGCGTGAGGCTGTGGGGCGGCATGGGCGTCGCCGGGTAGCCCCGGCGCTTCCCGACGTAGATCGCGGCCACGAGCCCCGCCACGCCGGCGGTGACGTGGACGACGATGCCGCCGGCGAAGTCGAGGACGCCCAGCTGCTGGAGCCAGCCGCCGCCCCAGATCCAGTGCGCCACGGGCACGTACACGAGGAGCGACCAGAGCCCGGACACGATCAGCATCGCGGCGAAGCCCACCCGCTCGGCGAACGCGCCGATGATGAGCGCCGGCGTGATGATCGCGAAGGTGAGCTGGTACATCGCGAACACCGTCTCCGGGATCGTCCCCGCGAGCGACCCGCGCGTCACGCCGGCCAGGAACGCCTTGCCGAGCCCGCCGATGAGGGCGTTCGCGCCGGGCGTCGCGGCGGCGGTGAAGACGAGCGAGTAGCCCACCGCGACCCAGAGCACCGTGACGAGGGACGCGATGGAGAAGCACTGCATCAGCACGGACAGCACGTTCTTCGTGCGGACGAGGCCGCCGTAGAAGAGGGCGAGGCCCGGGAGCGTCATGAAGAGGACGAGCGCCGTGGAGGTGAGCATCCACGCGGTGTTGCCGGTGTCGAGGGTGGCGGGGGTCACGAGCGTTCGTCCTCCGGAGCGTGCGGGCGGCGGCCCCGTGCGCGTGCCGCGCCTGCGGGCGAGCTGCCTCGAGCGCGTGCACGATAGTCGATGTGGCGGCGGAACGATCCTCTCGATTGACAATAATTGAGCACGCTGCGTCGCTCGATTGCCGGGCGGATGAGCGATCATTGGGCACGCCTGGTCGGAATGCGGGCACGTCCGTGACCGGAACGCGGGCAGCGTGCCCGGGCCCCGGGCAGGGCCTCCTCGGGGCGTCCCATCGCCGCCCTGGAGCCCCTCGGGCGGCCGCCCGCCCGCGCACCTCCACCCGGCCTCCCTCTTCGACGTTGAAGCCCGGCGCGCCGGATCGCAGATGAGAGGGTGCGCTCCGCGATCGCGCGAGCGCACCGACCTCGTCGCGCGCCGCGCGGCACCCAGCCGAGGTGAGCCCGTGGCGACGACCGAAGGCGCACTCGCAAACCGGCTGGACCGCCCCGTGGACGCGCGCCGCGACCACGCCCTCGGCCGGGCCGGCGCGGACCTGACGCTCGTCGAGTACGGGAGCTACGCCTGCCCGTACTGCCGGGCGGCGAACGAGGAGATCGCGAAGCTCCGCGACCGCTTCGGCGATCGCCTGCGCTACGTGTTCCGGCAGCGGCCCATCGCCGGGGACCTCGCGCGGCGCGCCGCGGAGGTCGCGGAGTCAACCCCGGACGAGGACGCGTTCTGGCGCGCGCACGTCGAGCTCATGACCCGCTCGCAGGCGCTCGCCGAGGACGACGTCTCCGCCGTCGTCCGCGACCTGGGCCTCGCCCCCGGCGACGCCGCCACCGCGGCGCGGGCCCGGGCGCGCGTCGACGCGGACGTCGACAGCGCGCGCCGGAGCGGCGTGCGGGTGACGCCGACCTTCTTCATCAACGGCCGGCGCTACGACGGCGCCTGGGACGAGAGCTCGCTCGCCGACGCGATGCTGGGCTCGCTCGGCCACCGCGTGCACTCCGCCGCGCTCGACTTCGCGAGCTGGGCGCCGGCGACCGGCCTGCTGCTGCTCGCCGCGGCGATCCTGGCGGTGGCGCTCGTCAACTCGCCGCTCGGGCCCGGGTTCCTGGCGTTCTGGGAGACGCCGCTCGGGCTCACCTTCGGCGGCGGCGCCTTCCGCATGCCGCTCCTGCACTGGATCGACGACGGGTTCCTGACCCTCTTCTTCCTGGTCGTCGCGCTCGAGATCAAGCGCGAGCTCACGGTCGGGTCGCTCGCGAACCCGCGCGCCGCCGCCTTCCCCATCGCCGCGGCGCTCGGCGGCATGGCGCTGCCGGCGGCGCTCTACGCCCTCTCCGTGCCGAGCGGGGCGTGGCAGCGCGGCTGGGGCATCCCGATGGCCACCGACACCGCGTTCGCCGTGGCGCTGATCGTGATGCTCGGCCGGCGCGTGCCGGTCGAGCTGCGGATCTTCCTGACCGCGGCGGCGATCGTGGACGATCTCGGGTCCATCGTGGTCGTCGCCGCGTTCTACTCCGGCGCGCTCCACGGGGCCTACCTGCTCGGCGCGGCGGCGATCACGGGCGCGCTCGCCCTGCTGAACCGCGGGGGCGTGTACCGCGCCCTGCCCTACGCGCTGCTCGGGGTGGCGCTCTGGGTGTGCGTGCACGGCAGCGGGCTGCACGCCACCGTGGCCGGCGTGATCCTGGCGCTGCTCGTCCCGACGCGGCCGCCGCCGAACCTGAACGCGCTCATGGCCCAGGCGGACACCGTCCTCGGCGCGGAGCTGGAGCTGCGGCGCGTCCCGGAGGTGCTGCGCCACGGGCCGTCCGAGCCCACGCTGCGCGCGCTCGACGCGATCCACGACCGGCTCCAGTCGCCGGCCGACCGCGTGCTCCACGCCATCGAGCCGTGGTCGAGCTTCCTCGTGCTGCCGGTCTTCGCGCTCGCGAACGCCGGGGTGGCGCTGTCGAGCGAGGTGGTCGCCGGCCGCTGGCCGCTCATCCGATCCGTCGCGCTCGGGCTCGTCGCCGGCAAGGCGCTCGGGCTCGTCGGCGGGTGCGCGCTCGCGGTGTGGGCGCGCGTCGCCGTGAAGCCCGCCGCCTTCTCCTGGCGGCAGCTCGCCGGCGCGGGCGGGCTCGCCGGCATCGGGTTCACGATGTCGCTCTTCATCGCCGGGCGCTCGTTCCCCGACCCGGGCGACTTCGCCGCCGCCAAGGTGGCGGTGTTCGGCGCCTCGACGGTGGCGGCGCTGATCGGGGTCTTGCTGCTGTGGAGGCCGCGCCCGCCCGCCGAGGTGACGGCCCGCCGTTCCGGTTGACGGAGTCCGGATCCGGCCGTCGAGCCCCTGCGCACGGCAGGCGCGCAAGGCTGGCTTGCAGCGCCGCCGCTGCCTCCCTCGTCCGCCGCGCATAGCATCGCCCAGCGATTTCGCAGCCCTGAGGAGAGAGCCGATGCCCGTCGATCCCCGAGACCCCGAGTGCATCTTCTGCCAGATCATCGCCGGCATTCGGCCCGCCGAGATCGTCTTCGAGTCGCCGACGACGGTCGCCTTCCTCGATCGCTTCCCGGCGGCCCGGGGCCACACGCTCGTCGTGCCCAGACGGCACGCCCCCACCCTGCTGGACCTGGACGAGGGCGCCGTCGGAGCGCTGTTCGGCTCGGTGGTGGAGGTCGTCGAGCGGCTGTCCGGAGCGTTGCATCCGGCCGGGTTCAACGTCGGCTGGAATCACGGCGAGGCCGCGGGGCAGCACGTGTTTCACCTTCACGTGCACGTCCTTCCCCGCTTCCGCGACGGGGGCCCGGGCGTTCAGGCCGCCGGCGAGGGCTCCCCGGAGCGTCCCCTGTCGGAGATCGCCGAGGTCATTCGAGGCGGCGGAGCGCTGCGCAGCCATGGGCGCCGCCCGTTCGCGGTAGTACCCTCCCGGCCCTGACGACTTGCCTCGCGCCAGCGGGGAACGGCGGGCTCATGCGCTCTCTCGACTGGAACGCGCTGCAGTTCATCCTCGCGCTGGCCCGCCACGCGTCGCTCGAGCGGGCGGCGGAGGAGCTCGCGGTGGATCCCTCCACCGTGAGCCGCCGGGTCCACGCGCTCGAGCGGAGCATCGGCGCGCGGGTCTTCGACCGGACCGCTTCCGGCCACCGGCTCACCGCATTGGGCCAGCGGCTCGTGGGGATGGCCGAGCGCGTCGAGGCGGACATCGCGGCGATGGAGCGCGACGCCGACCGGGCCGACGAGCGGCTCGAGGGGCTCGTGCGGATCGCCACCAGCGACGCCTTCGGCCGCCACCGGGTCGCGCCCATCGTCTCCAGCTTCCGGCGCCTCCACCCGCGGGTGGACTTCGAGCTGCTCGCGGACAACCGGCCCGCCAACCTCATCCGCCGGGAGGCCGATCTCGCCGTGCGCTTCGTCCGGCCCACCCAGGCCCAGATCGCCTCGAGGCGCATCGCGGCGCTCGGCCACGGCCTGTACGCGGCCCGCGAGTACCTCGCCCGCCGTCCCTCCGCCCCCGACGATCCGATCCGGGGGCACGACCTCCTCGGCTACCACGCCAGCCTCGCCGCCTTGCCGGAGGCGCGCTGGCTGGAGCAGCGCGCGCAGGGTGCCCGCTTCGTCATGCGGTCGAACCGCGTCGACCTCCTCCTCACCGCGACCTCGAGCGGGATGGGGCTCGCCGTGCTCCCCTGCTATCTCGCCGACGCCGAGCCCGGCCTCGTCCGGCTCCTCGGGCCTGGAGACGTGGTCATGCGCGAGCTCTGGCTCGTGCTCCACCGGGACTCGCGCCGCGTGGGCCGGATCCGCGCCTTCGTGGACCACTTCACGGCGGAGATCCGGAGCCAGGCGGCTTCCCTGCGGGGGGACGGCGCCGGCGGTGGCATCGCCGAGCGGTGAAGGTCAGCCCTCGTCGGGCACGTCGCCGGCGTAGAGCCTGGCGAGCAGCCACGGCCTTCGCGCGAGGAGCTGCGAGATCGGAGGATGCACGTCCGACCCCTTGCGGGCCTGCGCGGGAGACTCCGGCCACACGAACGGCAGCTCCACGTACGTCCCGGGCGCGTGCGCCGAGGCCAGCACGCCGAGCAGGGCCCGCAGGACCTCGCGCTGGCCCCGCGCATCCCCGGGGCGCCCCATCGGCCGCGACATCGGGTACGCGATCCCCGCGAGCCGCGGCACGCCCACCGCGCGCGTGAACTCCGGGATCATGGACAGGGACACGGCGGGAATGCCTCGTGCCTCCAGGACGCGATGGACCAGTCCCACGGACCGGCAGCAGAAGGGTCAGGCGGGGACCAGCGCGGCGGCGTCCACGCCGCGGGCCCTCAGCTCCCGGGCGAGGGCCGGCGCGGTCTCGCCCTCGAGCACGTCCGGGCGCAGCTGGTAGCCCATGAGGGAGTAGTGGACATCGGCGGGACGGCCGATGACGCCCTCGCTCGCGAGCTCGGCCAGCCGGCGCATCGGCAGCACGACGTCCAGGTCCTGCTGGCCGAACCGGGGGTCGATGTGCATGTGGTGCAGCTCGACGTCGCGCTCGGTCGTGCCCTGCGGGATGGCGCGCCAGCTCGGGTCTCCCCACCACGGATTTCGGCGCTCGCCCTCCTGGTCGAACGGCGCGTCGTCACGGCGCGCGACCCCCGCCGTCGAGATCAGCGCGATCGTGCAGGCGGCGAGCGGCTTCACGAGGGGCGCCCACGGGACGGGGCGCATCTCCCGGCCCTCGCGCCCGACCCACGCCTTGATGATCTGGCGGGTCGCGAAGTCCAGGAACCGGTACGAGTCGATGGTCATGCGAGCTCCGGTCGGCGGGGCAGCGGACACGGAGCTTGCCACGATCGGCCCGAAACGACCCTGCATCGCTGCAAGGGACCCGGGCAGCGGTGCAACCGCGCGCCTCACGCCGCGCCGTACGCCTGCCGCACGGCGTCCTCGCCGTGCTCGCGGACGAGCCGCCGGACTGCGAAGTGCGCGCGCGCCGTCGCCTGGTAGTGATCGATGAACAGGGCGTTCACGGCGGCGCCGCCCGCGGCGCCGACCACCGGGACGAGCTGCGCCGCGGCCTTGTCGGCGACGGCCACGCCGAAGCGCTGCGCGACCCTCGCGAGGAGCTGGACGAGCGCGGGCGCGGTCCGCTCCACGGTCGCCCCCGCGGCCCGTCGCACCGCGACGTACTCCGCGGCCTGCGTCACCGCGCGCCCGAGCGCGGCGCGCACCGCGAAGTACGCGGACTCGGCGGCGTCGTCCGCCGGCGACCGCGAGCCGTAGGCGAACACCGCGAGGCACTCGAGCCGCGCCGAGACGAGCGAGAGGTCCTCCCCCTGCGCTCGCGCATGGTCCGCGATCGACCGCAGCATCACCGTCGTCGAGAGCGGCAGCTCGACGAGGAGCCCGGCGAGCCCCGCCGAGCCGCCGACCGCGCCGGTGACCACCACCGCCGTCCGGTGGAGCCAGTCCGCGGCGGCGCCGCCGCCGTGAGGCCCGGGCGCGAGCGTCCGCAGCGCCACGCCGAGCGAGGTCTCGAGCGCCGAGCGCGTCCCGCTCGAGAGGACCTGCCGCGCGCCGTCCGGCAGCCGCTTCACCAGCGCGTCGATGGGCGCCCCGAGCCGGTCGGCGAGGCGCATGGCGAGGCTCGGGGTCTCGAGCGTCTCCTTCGCGCGGGCGAGCTCGGCGAGATCCCTCGGGGGGAGAGCGGACATGACCCGCAGAACGTCTGCATCGCTCGCCGCCGCGTCGACCTCGCCGGGCGCCTCTCGCGCCGAGCGGCTGCCGGGCCGCCGGGCCCTCGACGCGAGCCGTGCGCGGCTGCTGGCGCGATATCGCACCCCGCCGGGCCCACCTCCGGGCGGACGGCACTTCTCACGCGCAGTATGAGAGACTGCGGACGACTCCAACCATCCGGGGAGGACGCGGGGCATGTCCGGACGCGCCGCGCGCGAGCTCATCGACGCGTTGTTCGAGCAGGCGGGCGTCGGGCTATGCCTCGCAGCCCCGGACGGTACCGTCATTCGCGCGAACGAGACCTGGCGGCGGGCCGCCGGGCTCCCCGCGGAGCAGGTGGCCGAGCGCGCCGCCCTCGCGCCATTTCCCGCCTGGCGCCACGTTGTCCGCGGGCTGGACGCCGGCGGCGAGGCCGGCGGGCCGGTCCCCCTGCCGCCCCTGCGCCGGGCCGGCGTCACCTGGCACGCGAGCGTCGTCCCCGTGCACGCGGGCGACGGCGAGCGGCTCCTCTTCACGCTGCGCGAGGCGCCGGAGGAGGCCGGCGCACGCGAGGGGGCCGCCTCCCCCGCGGAGCGCCGCCCCGAGACGCGCCCGCGCGCGCGCCGCGACGCCCACCCGACGTTCCGCGCCCTCGCCGAGGCGATGCCGCAGATTGTCTGCTCGCTCGCGCCCGACGGGACTCCCGAGTACGTGAACCCCGCGTGGACTGCCTACTCCGGGCTCGACCTCCCCGCGTCGGTGGCCGACGGGTGGCTCGGCGTCGTGCACCCCGACGACGCTCCGGCGCTCCGGGATTGCTGGCGGCGCGCCACGGCGTCGGGCGCGCCCGAGCAGGTGGAGCTCCGGTACCGCGCGGCCGACGGGGCGTACCGCTGGTTCCTGTGCCGGCTCGCCCCGATCGAGGACGCGCAGGGCCGCGTGGTCCGCTGGATCGGCGCCGGCATCGAGATCGACGACCGCAAGCGGGCCGAGGCGGAGCGCGAGCGGCTGCTCGCGCGCCTCGAGGAGGCGGACCGCCGCAAGAACGACTTCCTGGGCGTCCTCTCCCACGAGCTGCGCAACCCGCTCGCGCCGCTCAGGAACGCGGCGTACATCCTGGAGCACGCGCCCGCCGGCGGCGAGCAGGCCCGCGTGGCCGTCGGCGTCATCGACCGGCAGGTGGGCCAGCTCGCGCGGCTCGTCGACGACCTGCTCGACGTCACGCGCATCGCGCGCGGCAAGGTCCAGCTCAGGCGCAGGCGCCTGGACCTCTCCGAGCTCGTCCTGCGGGCGGCGGAGGACCACCGATCGCTGTTCGCGGGGCGCGGCGTCGCGCTGTCGGTGGAGGCGCCGCCCGCGCCCCTGTGGGTGAGCGCCGACGCCACGCGCCTCCGGCAGGTGATCGGGAACCTGCTCGCGAACGCCGCGAAGTTCACGGACGCCGGCGGGCGCGTGACCGTATCGCTCGCGCAGGAGGCCGACCGCGCCGCGCTTCGCGTCGTCGACACCGGCGTCGGGATGCCGCCCGCGGTGCTCGCGAGCCTGTTCGAGCCGTTCGTCCAGGCCGGCGGCGCGGCCAAGCCGACGCGGGGCGGCCTCGGGCTCGGGCTCGCGCTCGTGAAGGGGCTCGTCGAGCTGCACGGCGGCTCCGTCGAGGCCCGGAGCGAGGGGTCGGGGCGCGGCGCCGCGCTCACGGTCCGGCTGCCGCTCCAGATGGGGGCCGAGCTGCCGACGCCCAGCCCCGTGCCGGGGGCCGCGTACGCGGCCCGCAGGATCCTCGTCGTCGAGGACAACGCCGACGCCGCCGAGACGCTGCGGCTCGTCCTCGAGCTCGCCGGGCACGAGGTCGAGCTCGCGCGTGACGCCGCCGAGGGGGTGGAGCGGACGCGCGAGCTCCTGCCCGACGTCGTGCTCTGCGACATCGGCCTGCCGGATCGCGACGGGTACGACGTGGCCCGCGAGATCCGCGCCGCCCCCGAGCTCGCCGGCGTCCGCCTCGTCGCGCTCACGGGCCACGCGCTCCCGGAGGACCAGCGCAGGGCCGCGGAGGCGGGCTTCGACGCGCATCTGGGGAAGCCGGTCGCTCCCGACGCGCTCCAGCGGCTCATCACCTCGCTCGGGCCGCCGCCGCCGGCCCTGAGCCCCGGCCGCCGGGCGAGCCGGGCCGCACGTCAGAGGGTGAACTCCCACGCGCACCAGAGCTCGGCGGGGTGATCGTCGGGAGGGCAGGCGATGCAGCGCGTCCGGATCCGGGGATCGACCGCCTTCGCGAACTCGGCGTACTCCACGAGCCCGACGCTCTTGCAGGGGAAGTCGGGCAGCCCCTTGCGCCGGCGCGCCGACTGCACCCGGCAGTCGCGCATGACGAACACGGCGCGCGTGTCGCTCACCTCGGTGGCCTCCTGCGTGTTGAGCCGCGCGTAGAGGCGCTCCGCGAGGCACCGGAGCAGCGCGGGGATGCCGCCCCCCGGCTCGAGGCCCAGCCGCTCCATGATGCGCTTCGCCTCGACGACCGTGAACCGCTCCCAGGCCGCCCGGTCGGCCGCGATGGCGGCTTCCATCCCGTGCGCCGCCTCCACCGCCTGGAACCAGAGGCCGTCGTGCGCGAGCCAGTTCTTGGCGTCGTCCATGACGATCCGGACGAGGTCGTCCTTGTCGAGCGAACGCAGGTGCTCGGCGGCGTCCTCGGGCGTGCGCGGCTGGGCCATGCGGCTCCTCTCGAGCGATGGGGACGGCGCGGCGACGGCCGCGCCCGTGGGAGCCCGCCGCGCGGGGAAAGGGGTCGAGGCCGATCCTACCTCGCCGTCGCGCCGCGCGGCGAACCCGGGGCGGCCGTCCGCGGCGCCCCTGCCGTCGCCGCGCGTCGCCGCCCGATCAGTTGACCGTGGTCGTGAGCCGGAAGCTGCCCACAACGCTGGACACGAAGCCGCGCACCACGATCCGGTACTCGCCCGGGGTCACGAGGGTGCTGGTCAGCAGCGAGTAGAAGCCGTAGCCGCTGTCGTCGTCCGACGCGATCTCCACGCCGGCGGGATCGATGAGGTGGATGACCGAGTCGCCGAGCGCGGTCCCCGAGAGCGGCGCGGACGTCTCGATCGTCACCGACTGCCCGGCCGCGAAGGTGATGCAGTACGTCCGGGCATGGCCGCCGTCGTACATCGGATCGGCGGCGGAGATCGTGTCGGAGGTCGTCGTCCCGGGCGAGATCGTCGCGGTGCACGCGGGCGGCAACGAGCCCGTGGCCTGGGCGCACGCCTGGGGCTCCTCCCCGTCGAACGCGGAGCAGGGCGCGGTGCGGCCGAAGGCGAGGCACGACTCGCCACACGCCGCGTCGTACCAGTCGGTGGCGTCGGCGGTGCAGGTCGACTGCAGGGTAGCCTTGCAGGCGGCGGCGTCGGCGAAGTAGGTGTCGAGCCCGATCTCCACCGCGCAGTCGCTGAACGCCCGCTCGCAGACGACGTCGTAGAAGGCCGCGCAGTAGGCCGCCGCGCCCTCCGGATCGGGAGCCGTGTGCGCGCTGGGGCTGCAGGTCCCCGGAGGCGCCGAGGAGTCGCCGCTGCTGCACGCCTCGGTGGCGGCGAGGAGCACGATCGCGATCGGCAGCAGGAAGCGCTTCGTCATGGTCGTTCCCCCGAGAATGGCCGGCGCGCGGCGCGCGCGAGGCACGCCCACGGCGCCCGGCATTTGACTGTCAGAGTTTCACGAGCCGGCGGTGATCGCAACGTCCCGACCGGCCGCGCCGCACGGCCTGCGCGCCGCCGCGCCAGGCCGGCGACACCGCCCCAGCTCCACCGACACCTCGCGACTCCCGCCTCGCCGTCGCGGTGGGAGAGTTCACCCTGTGGCAACGTGTCGCCGCGACCACTCGACGCGCCTCCCGTGGATCCACGACGGTCTCGGTTGGCGGGCGCGCTACCATTTGTGGCCGGGGGCGTAGGAGGCGCCATGGTCCGCTGGTCGCTGCGCGTGAAGATCCTGGTCGCCTCTCTGCTCGTCTACCCGCTCGTCCTCGGCGGCTTCACGCTGCTCGCCGCCCGCTTCACGCGCGACGCGATGGAGCGCACCTTCGCGGCCGACGTGGAGGCGCGGCTGAAGCTCCTCGAGGAGCTCACGACGCTGCACGACGAGAGCCTCGCCCGGAGCGCCGCGGCCATCCTGGAGATCCTCCGCGCGCAGTTCCCGGCGGGGATCACGGTCGCGCCGGGACGGACCCTGCGGGTGGGGGACGTCGACGCGCCGGTCCTCCTCTCCGGCGAGACGGTCCTCGATCTCGACACCGCCGCGGTGGACCGGGTATCGAGCCGCGGCACCGTCGCGACGGTCTTCGCGCGGACCGGCGAAGACTTCGTCCGGATCACGACCTCGCTCCGCAAGCAGGACGGCACGCGCGCCGTGGGGACGCTCCTCGGCCGCGACCACCCCGGCTACGCCGCCCTCGTCGCCGGGCGCGAGTACGCGGGGCGCGCCATCCTCTTCGGGCGCGAGTACGCGACGCGCTACGCGCCGGTCGTGGAGCGCGGCGCGCTCGTCGGGGTGCTCTTCGTCGGGGTGGACGTCTCCGAGATCCTGGCCACGCTGCGCGAGCGGCTCGGCAGGATCCGGCTCGGCGAGGGCGGCTACTTCTTCGTGGTCGACGCCGCCGCCGGGGAGGGGCGCGGCCGGCTCCTCGTCCACCCCGCGCGCGCCGGCGATCGGCTGGACGACCTCGTCGGCACGGCCGCGGCGCAGGTGCTCGGCGCGCCGAGCGGCAGGGCGAACGTCGCCTGGAAGGACGCCGCGCGCGCGGCGCCGAGCGACAAGCTCACCGTCTGGTTCACGCTGCCGGGCCGGGAGTGGGTGGTCGGCGCGGCCATCGACCAGGACGAGCTGGGCGCCCAGGGGCGCGCCCTCGCCCGCCTCCTTCTGATCGGGAGCGCGCTGGTGGTCGCCCTCCTCGTCGTCGCCGTCCACTCCCTCGCGGACCGGAACATCCTCCGGCCCCTCCGCGCGGCGGTGGCGTTCGCCGAGGCGGTCGCGGCCGGGGACCTCACCCGCGAGCCGCCGTCGCGCTCCGGCGACGAGATGGGCGCGCTCTCCTCCGCGCTGGGCGAGATGGCGGGGAGGCTGCGCGAGGTGGTCGGATCCATCCGCGCCTCGGCCGACGGGGTGGCGAGCGCGGGCGCCGCGCTGAGCGCCGCGACCCGGCAGGGCGCGGCGGGCGCGGCGGCCCACGCCAGCGCCGCGGACGCCGCGGCGGCCACCGTCGAGGAGATGTCCGCCTCCATCCGGCTGAACGCCGACGGCGCCCGCGAGACCGAGCAGATCGTCCGCGCCACCGCGGACGGCGCCCGCGCGAGCGGCGAGTCGGTGGCGCGCGCCGTCGCTGCCATCCAGGACATCTCGCAGCGGACCGAGATCATCGAGGAGATCGCCCACCAGACGAACCTGCTCGCGCTGAACGCGGCGATCGAGGCGGCGCGCAGCGGCGAGCACGGCCGCGGCTTCTCGGTGGTCGCCACCGAGGTCCGCAAGCTCGCCGAGCGGAGCAAGGCGGCCGCGCAGGAGATCGCGCACCTCTCGGAGAACAGCATCGGCGTGGCCAACCGCGCGGGGGAGTCCCTGAGGAAGCTCGTCCCGGACGTGGAGCGGACGGCCTCGCTCGCGCAGGACATCGCGCTCGCCACCCGGGAGCAGGCGTCGGGCGCCGAGCAGATGAACCAGTCCATCCAGGAGCTGCAGCGCGGCGTGCAGGCGAGCGCGGCGGCCGCGGAGGAGCTCGCGGGCACCGCCGACGAGCTGGCGCGGAGCGCCGACGACCTCCGCCGCTCGGTCGCGTTCTTCCACGTCGGCGACGGGACGGCGCACGCCCCCGCGCCACGCGGCGCGGGCGGGGGCGCGGCGCGGGCGCTCCTCCCGCGTTAACCTCTCCTCTCCGACAGCCGGAGGGAGAGCGATGCCGTACGTGAACATCAAGATCACCCGCGAGGGCGCGACCGCCGAGCAGAAGGCGGCCCTCATCCGCGGGGTGACCGAGCTGCTCCGCGACACGCTCGGGAAGAACCCGGCGACGACCGTCGTCGTCATCGAGGAGGTCGACACCGACAGCTGGGGGATTGGGGGCGAGTCGGTGACGGTGCGCCGGCGGCGAGGCAGCTAGCTAACGCGCTTCGCCGCGCCCGCACCGGGTACGATGGCGAGCCCTCCATGCCTCCTCCTCGCACGCTCCTCCTCGCCGCGTCCGGCTACTCCTGAGGCCCGGTGGCCGGCCTCGGCTGAGGGGCCGCCCTCGCGCCCGTGCTGGCGCGACTCGACGGGGTGAGCGGCGTCGTGGAGAGCCGGGTCGAGGCGACCGGCCGGGTCTTCGCGCTCGCGCTCGCCGACGGCGCCGACGAGGCGGCGGTGCTCGCGGGCGCCGCGGCGGCGCTCCGGAGCGCGCCGCGCCTGCTCGCGCCGGGAGCCGCGGCGGCGCAGACGGGCGCGCGGGCGAGCGGCGACCCGTGGCTCTCGCGCGCCGAGGTCCCCGCGCTCTGCTTCCTCGAGGCGCGCATCCTCGCGACCCGGGGCGCCGACGCGGTCGCGCCGGCCGCGGCGCTCTCGCGCGAGGAGCGAGACGCCCTGGAGGACGCCTTCCGCGACGTGCTCTTCCGCGCGATGGAGCGCGTCCTCGCGGAGGGCGGCCGGGACTCGTCCGGCTGGTTCTACGAGGAGTGGCCCACGCTCGCCGGGGAGATCGCGCGCCGCGCCGCCGCGCTCCTCCCTCCGGACCGGCGCGAGCGCGTGCGCGACGCGCTCGCGCGGCTGCACGCGCGCGGCGGCGCCCGCGCCGCGCCGCCCGGCTAGCCTGGCGGAGGGAGGCCGCCGCTCCCGCCGGAGCCGGCTGCGCCGGGCCGCCGCCTGGGCTATTCCAGGGGGGTGACCGCCCGCACCCGGAGCGCGAAGGCGCCCCCCACCGCGGCCGCGCGACCGCCGCGCGAGGAGCTCCGCGTCGGCGTGTCCTCGTGCCTGCTCGGCGAGAACGTCCGCTACGACGGCGGCCACAAGAAGGACGCGTTCCTGACCGGCTCGCTCGCGCGGTTCGTGACCTTCGTCCCGGTCTGCCCCGAGGTGGAGGTGGGGATGGGCACGCCGCGACCTCCGATCCGGCTGGTCCGCGCCGGAGGCGAGGTGCGCCTGCGCGACCCGGAGCACGGCCTCGACCACACCGTCGCGATGCGCAGGTGGGCGGAGGCGCGCGTGACCGCGCTCGAGGCGCTCGACCTCTCGGGCTACGTCCTGAAGAAGGGCTCGCCCTCCTGCGGCATGGAGCGCGTGAAGGTCCACGCCGGGAAGGGGCCCGCGACGCGGGACGGCGTCGGCGTCTTCGCCGAGGTGCTGATGCGGCGGATGCCGCTCCTCCCGGTCGAGGAGGAGGGGCGCCTGAACGACCTCGCGCTGCGCGAGTCCTTCGTAGAGCGGATCTTCGCGTACCGGCGGCTCCTCGCGGCGTTCGGCCCGCGCTGGACGGTCGGGGACCTCGTCCGCTTCCACGCCGCCGAGAAGCTCTTGCTGCTCGCGCACGCGCCCGAGGCGTACCGGCGGCTCGGGAGGCTCGTCGCCGGGGCGAAGGGGCTGCCGCGCGCCGAGGTGGCGCGCGCGTACGGGGCGGCGTACACGGCGGCGCTCCGGGTCCCCGCGACGCGGGGAAAGCACGCGAACGTGCTCGAGCACATGGCCGGCTACTTCAAGGACCGCCTGCGGTCCGTGGAGAAGGCCGAGCTCCACGACACGATCGGCGACTACCGCCGCGGCCTCGTGCCCCTCGTCGTGCCGCTCACGCTGCTGCGCCACCACCTGCGGCTGCACGGGGCGCCGTATCTCGAGGGCCAGGCCTACCTCGAGCCGCACCCCAAGGAGCTCATGCTCCGCAACCACGCCTGAGGCGCGCGCGCCGCGCGGCGGGAGGGGATGGTCGCGCCGCCTACCGCTGCGCGAGCCAGTCCTTCGCGACGGCGGCCGAGTCGAACAGCTCCACCGGCACCTTGTAGAGCGGCTTGATCCCGCCGAACACGATCTTCTTGATGCCGGTGACGCCCACGATCGCGTTCGCCTTGAGGAACGGCATCGCGGCGGTCGCGAACCGCTGCATCTCGACCACCGTGGCCGGGTCGAACCGCACGCTGTCGACGCAGGTGAGGGCGAGGACGGAGGAAGGCGGCTCGGCGAGGAGGACCCGCTTCGCCTCGACGATCACCGGCGCGAACGCGCCTGGCGCGCAGCCGGCGAAGTCGATCTCGATGATCCGCTTCCCCTTGTGCAGCGTCGTCCGGACCTGGCTCATGTCACCCATCGTGGCAAAGCCTGCGGCGGAACGCCAGAGGGGATAAACACTGCGGGTGTGGGTGCTCCCCGCCGCCCGGACCACTTCCGCCGCGGCGGCTCCGCGCCTGGACGCGGCGCCGCGATTTAGCCGGCGGTGGCCTTGCGGGCCGCCCGCGCGAAGCCGGGCGCCGCGCGCGAGATGACCTGCTCGTCCACGCAGAAGGTGAGCCGGCAGTAGCCGGCCATGCCGAAGCCGCGCCCCGGCACGGCCAGGATGTTCTCCTCGAGGAGCAGCTTCACGAACGCCTGGTCGTCGCCGCCGGGCACCTTCGGGAAGAAGTAGAACGCGCCCTGCGGCATGAAGAACTCGATCCCGGCGCCGCGCAGCGCGGCCGCCATGGCCTTGCGCCGGCGGTCGTAGACGCCGACGTCCACGCTCTCGCCGGCGAGCGCCTCCACGAGGCGCTGGCCGAGGACCGGCGCGTTGACGAAGCCGAGCGTGCGGTTCGTCAGGGTGAGCGCGTCGAGGAGCACCTGCGCGTCCGGCATCGCCGGGCTCACGAGGAGGTAGCCGACCCGCTCGCCGGCGAGCGAGAGGCTCTTCGAGAAGGACCCGACCACCACGGCGAACGGCGAGAGCGGGAGCACCGGCGGCACGACGGCGCCGTCGTAGGCGAGCGTGCGGTACGGCTCGTCGGACACGAGGAAGACGGGGCGCTCGCGGCCGGCGTTCTTCCTCTCGAGCAGCTCGCCCAGGGCGCGCAGCGTGGCGGCGTCGTAGATCCGGCCGGTGGGGTTGTTCGGCGAGTTGACGAGCACGGCGCGCGTGCGCGGGCCGATCGCCGCCTCGAGCGCGGCGAGGTCCGGCGCGAAGTCGGCCCCCTTCGAGGGGACGGCCTTCAGCACGCCGCCGAAGTGGCCGGCGTACGCGCCGTACTCGACGAAGTAGGGGGCGAAGCAGAGCACCTCGTCGCCGGGGTCGAGGATCGCGCGGAACAGCGTGACGAGCCCGCCCGCGGCGCCGCAGGTGAGGATCACGTGGCGGGCCTCGACCGGCGCCTGCTGCTCGCCGGCGAGCCGCCTCGCGAGCGTGGCCCGCACCGTCGGCAGCCCGGCGTTCGGGCAGTAGCCGAGCCCCATCGGCTCCGTCACCCGGTCGGCCAGCGCGCGCAGCGCGGCGCCCGCGGCGGCGGGCGGTGGGACGTCGGGGTTGCCGAGGCTGAAGTCGAAGACGGCGTCGGCGCCGACGCGCTGCTTCAGCTCGAGGCCGGCGTCGAACATGCGCCGGATCCACGAGGCGTCCTGCATCTGCTGGCGGATCTGCCGGGTGACGACGTCCATCGCGGGCTCCCTGTTCGTGCGCCGGGGTCGACCGTTCTACTACATCGCGCTCGCGGCGGCGGCACGCGAGGGACCGCTCGCCGCTTCCCAACGCGGATCGCATCCGTATCATGCGCGCCCCTCCGGCCGCCCGCCCGGCTCCTCCGTCGACGGACCGGCGCCGCGGGCGGCGCGCTCGTGCTCGAGCAGCCAGCGCTTGCGCTCGAGCCCGCCGGCGTAGCCGGTGAGGCCTCCGCCGGCGCCCACGACCCGGTGGCAGGGGACGGCGATCGCGATGGGGTTCCGCCCGCAGGCGGCCCCCACGGCGCGGGCGGCGCCCGGGGCGCCGAGCGCGGCGGCGAGCGCGCCGTAGGTCGTCGTCTCCCCCGGCGGGATCAGGCGGAGCGCGGCCCACACCTTCCGCTGGAACGGCGTCCCCCCGCCGTCCACCGGGACGCCGTCGAACGCCCGGAGGTCGCCGGCGAGCCACGCGCGCGCGCGGCGCGCGAGGCCGAGCGGGTCCGGCGCGGCGCGCAGCGCGACGCCCTCGCCGAAGCGCGCGCGGAGCAGCGGCAGCAGGCGCGCCTCGGGCGGCCCGGCCTCGAGCGCGCAGAGCGCGCGGCCGTCGCTCACGAGGTGCAGCGGGCCGATGGGAGAGTCGATCACGTCGTGCAGCAGCGTCATGGTGCTTCCTCCTCGAGCCCGGAAGGCGGGCCCAGCCACAGGTGGATCGCCGCGTAGGCGCGCCAGGGGCGCCAGGCCTCGGCGCGGCGCAGCAGCGCCGGCGGCGAGCCCGGGGCCCCGCCGCGCGCGGCGGCGCGCAGGAGGCCGAGGTCGCCCTCCGGGAACGCGTCGGGCTCGTCGAGCGCGCGCATCGCGACCACCTGCGCGGTCCAGCGGCCGACGCCGGGCAGCGCGGCGAGGCGGGCGACCGTGGCCTCGAGGTCCTCCGCCGGCGCCAGCAGCGCCGGGTCGGCGAGCACGGCCCGCGCGAGCCCGCGCAGCGCCGCGGCGCGCGCGCCGGTCAGGCCGAGGCCGGCGAGGTCGGCGCCGGCGAGCGCCTCGGGGGACGGGAACACCCGCGCGAGCCCCGGCTCGGCGCCCGGGAGCGGGGCGCCGTGGCGCGCGGCGAGGCGGCCCGCGAGCGTCCGCGCGGCGGCGACGCTCACCTGCTGGCCGAGGATCGCCCGCACGGCGAGCTCGAACGGATCCCAGGCGCCGGGCACGCGCGCCCCCGGCCGCGCCCGCACGAGCGGCGCGAGCAGCGGGTCCGCCGCGAGGTGCGCGTCGATCGCCGCGGCGTCCGCGTCGAGGTCGAGCAGGCGCCGCAGCCGGTCGACCGCGGGCGCGAGCGCGGCGAGCCGGGACAGGCGCAGCGTCGCGAGCAGGCGCGCGCCGCGCGGGTCCCTCCGGACCTCCACGGTGCCGGTCGCGCCGGCGAGCGCGATCGTGCGGCGGTACGCGCCGTCCTCCACCTGCTCCACGCCCGGGATCGCGCGCGCGGCGAGGAACCCGAGCAGGCCGGGCCAGTCGTACGGCGCGGTGTGCGGGAGCGCGAGCGTGATCGCGCCGTCGGCGGCGGCCGCGGCGCCCGCGCGCCTGAGCGCGCCCGGCGGCCGCCGGAACGTCCGGCGCATCACCTCGTTGAAGCGGCGCAGGCTGCCGAAGCCGGCCGCGGCCGCGACGTCGGACAGCGGGAGGCGCGTCTCCGCGACGAGCCGCTTCGCGAGCAGCACGCGCTGCGCCTGCGCGACGCGCACCGGCGGCGCGCCCACGTGGCGCGCGAACAGCCGGCGCAGGTGGCGGCCCCCCACGCCGACGCGCTCCGCGAGCGCGTCCACGTCGTCGGCCTCGCCCCACGCGCCGGCGGCGATGAGCGCGAGCGCGCGGGCGACGGTGTTCGCGGTGCCGCGCCAGCCCGCGACGCCCGGCGCGAGCTCGGGCCGGCAGCGCAGGCACGGCCGGAAGCCGGCGGCCTGCGCCGCGGCGGCGCTCGGGTAGTAGGCGCAGTGCTCGGGGCGGGGGGTGCGGGCCGGGCAGATCGGCCGGCAGTAGACGCCGGTGGAGAGCACGGCCGTGTAGAAGCGGCCGTCGAAGCGCGCGTCGCGGGCGCGGTGCGCGCGCCAGCAGGCCTCGCGGTCGAGGGCGGTGGCGGCGTCGTCCCGGGGAGCCATGGCGGGAGCATGCGCGCGGCCCGCCCGCGGCGCTCGCCGTTTTCGGACCTACAAGGCGCGGCGTGCCCGCGGCGGGCGCGCGGCGACACATTCATCGAACCGCAGCGTCGCGGCGAAATTACGTCATTTTCGCGGGGAGGCCACGGCGATACACCGATCGCCGTGGAGGGGAACACGGAGGTGACGACGTGAACATCGAGACGAGGACGCGCGGCTTCTCCCTCACCCCCGGCCTGCGGGCGCACGTGGCGCGCCGGCTGGAGCTCGCGCTCGACCGGCACGCGGAGCGCGTGGCCCGCGTGAGGGTCGTCGTGAGCGACGTGAACGGCCCGCGCGGCGGCGAGGACAAGACGTGCCGGATCGAGGTGCGGCTGCGCGGCGGCGGGGCGGTGCGCGCCACCGCGGCGGACGCCGACGCCTACGCGGCGATCGGCGCGGCGGCCCACCGCGCCGCCCGCGCGCTCGCGCGCGCCGTGCAGCGCGAGCGCGCGACGACGCTCGAGCTGCTCTGGCTCGCGGGCGCGCTGTCGCGGCACCCGTCCGCTGCCTGACGCGCCGGCGCCTCCCCGCTCCTCCCGCGCCGGATGAGGGGGAGGCACCCACGCCGCCCGCGTCAGTGCACGTCGTGGATGCAGAGGATGTTCCCGTCGGGATCCTTGAACCACGCCGCGTGCTCGCCGTTCATCTCCGCGATGCCGTCGCGGGTGTGCAGGTCGGGGTAGTCGTCGAAGCGGACGCCGCGCTCCCGCAGCGCGCGGACCTCCTGCTCGACGCTCGCGACCTCCCAGGAGAGCGCGGTGTGGTCCGACTGCGGCGGCGTCGGCCGCGGGTAGAGCGCGAACTCGGCGCCGCCCGCGGCGAACAGGACGTCGCCGTTCGGCAGCGTCCGCGCCGCGCTGAGGCCGAGCTTCTCCTCGTAGAAGCGGCGCGCGCGCGCGACGTCGGTCACCGGGAGCATCGCCGTGAAGTGTGCGTTCGTCAGCATGGGGCTTCCTCCTCGCCGCGACGCCTAACCGCGCCCGCGCCGGCGCGCGCCGGCGCCGCGCGGGTCCGGATGGGGCAGCGCGCGGGCGGCGAGGCGGCCGCCCGCCGGATGGGGGCGCGGCGGACGTGCGGCGCGTGACGCCCGATCACTTGACCGAGAAGTAGACGCGGGCGCCCCGCTCCTTCGCCGCGCGCTCGCCGCCCTGGACGAGGAAGAGCCGCGCCTGGTCGAGCCCGGCCGCGAGGAGGGCCTCGCGCGCGCGCTGCGCCCGCGCGGCGGCGAGCGAGCGGTACGCGTCGGCGGGCACCTCCGCCCGCGCGGCGAGCCGCTCCTCCATCTCCGCGGGCGACGGCGCCGCCTCGCCGGGCTTGCGCGCGCCCGGCGGGAACGCCGCGTCGTACGCCTCCCGCACGAGCCTCGCCCGCTCGTCGCGCGAGAGCGCCAGCTCGTCCGGCGAGGCCGGCGGCGGCCGGAGCGTCGCGGCCCGCGCGCGCCGGAGCGACCGCTCGAGCGCGGCGCGCCGGAGCGCGGGCCCGTCCTGCTCCTCGCCCGCCGTCCCCTCCAGCTCGAGGCCGAGCGCGGGCCGCTGGCCGAGCGACCTCGCGAGCAGCCCGAAGCGCTCCTGCGCGGCGGGGGCCGGGTCCGCGGTGCCCGGCGTGAACTCCACGAGCGAGAGGTCCTCCTGCGCGCCGCCGCCGGCGAGCGCCGCGAGCGCGCTGAACGGCGAGGTCGCGACCTTCACGAGGACGTTGAGGACCGCGCGCCAGATCACCTTGCCGAGCCGGAAGCTCGGGTCGTCGAGCCTCCCCTCGACGGGCACGTCGAGGAGGATGACGCCGTCCTTGTCCTGGAGCAGCGCCAGCGCGAGCCGCACCGGGACCTTCGTGGCGTCCGGGCTGTCCGTCGCCTCCCCGAGCGTGAACTGGTTCACGCGGACGACGTTCGTCGCCGCGAGGCGTCCGGTCCTCCACGCGGTAGCGCAGGTCGAGGTCGAGCTTGCCCTTCTGGATGCCGTAGCCCAGGAACCTTCCGGCGTACGGCCCGAAGGGCGAGAGGTCCACGCCCTGCGAGGTGACGGCGAGATCCGCGTACGTCTCCTTGCGGAGCGGGTTGAGCGTGCCCGAGATGCGGATGGGCGAGGCGCCCTCCACGTCGAGCCGCACGTCCACGTCGGAGCGCACGGCCGGGTCCGAGGAGAGCCGCGTCACCTTCGCCTCGAGGCCGGTGACGTTCACGACGGCCGCCGGGGTCACGGTGCGGTCCACGAGCGCGGCGCGCCCGCCGACGATCTGCACGGCGCCGATGGCGGTCCGCCACTCCGGCGCCGCGGCCGGCGCGGGCGGTGGCGCCTTGGGCCTCGCCGCCGGCGCGCCGGGCTCCGCCGCGGGCGGCGGCTCGCCGAGCGCGCGCGCCACGCTCGTCGCGCCGTCCTCCCAGACGTAGGCCTTCACCCGCGGCTCGACGAGCCGCACGAGCCGCACGGTCGCCCGCGGCGGCGTCGAGCGCGCGTCGATCCCCTGGACCTCGAGCGCGCGCCAGCGGAGCAGATCCTCGTTCCCCTTCTCGGCGACGGCGAGCCCGTCGAGGCGGACGTCGCCGGCGAAGCTCCAGCGCGGCGCCTTTCCGGACGCGTCGAACGAGACCTTCGCCTTCGCGCCGGCGCGCCCGCCGGCGAGCCGCGCGCCGACCTCGGGACCGAGGTACGGCGCGAGCGGCGCGACGTCGAGGTCGACGGCCTCGACGTCGAGCGTCCCCCTGCTCGCGAACGGCTGCACCGGCCCGGAGGCGGCGAGGCGCCCGCGGCCGTTCCAGACGAGCGACGCCGCGAGCGGCCACGTGGACCCGGCCTCGGAGGAGAGCCCCTCGAGGCGGACCTGCACGTCGGTGAGCGGCAGCGCCACCGGCCGCGCCGGCGTGCGGTCCTCCACGCTCACGGCGAGCCCCGACACCGAGACCGATCCGACCGCCCACCGCCACGGCGCCTCGGACGGCGGCGGCGCCATGCGCGCGAGCTCGAGCGCGCCGTCCTTCTCGCGCACGACGCGCAGCGCGCCCCCGCGGAGGGCGACCGCCGCGACCTTCGCCTCTCCCGCGAGCGCGTCCACGTCGACCCCGGTCACCTCGATGCGCGGGAGCCGCACCGCCCCCGGCGCGGCGCCGAGCGGCGAGACCGCGAGGCCGTCCACCGCGACCCTGCCGCCCGAGAGGCGCAGCACGCGCCGCGCCGCGCCCCACTCGAGGTCGTAGCGGGTCTCGAGGTCGAGCAGCCCTGCCTCCAGCG
This sequence comes from uncultured delta proteobacterium, assembly GCA_963737085.1. Classification (GTDB taxonomy): domain Bacteria; phylum Myxococcota; class Myxococcia; order Myxococcales; family Anaeromyxobacteraceae; genus Anaeromyxobacter. Next base: position 157,088 of record CAVTRR010000004.1, on the reverse strand, counting down.
CCGCGGGGAGCTGGTCCTTCAGGTAGGCCTCGTAGCGCGGGAGCGCGACGCGCTCGAACGCGAGGGTCCCGGCCGAGCGGAACGGCTGGGTGCGCACGGTGCCCGTCCAGCGGAAGGTCTCGCCCGCGTCGGTGGTGCCGCTGAACGCGTACGGGCTGTCGCCGCCGCCCTTCGTGCGGAAGGACTCGAGCCGGACCGTGAGCGGGCCGAGCGTGCTCGCGAAGGCCGGCTTGCGCGTGGCGTCGTGGAACCCCACGCGCGCCTCCTCGACCGCGAGCCGCGCGATCGACACGGTGACGCCGTCCTCCTCCTTCGCCGGCGGCGCCCCGGCGGGCGCGGCGGCCGGGGCCTCGTCCGCGAGGAGGTCCTGGAACGTCAGCGTGCCGTCGGCGGCGAGGCCGACGTCGACGGACGGCCGCACGAGCCGGATCTCCGCGAGCCCGACGTCGCCCGCGAGCAGGCGCAGGGGCGCGAGCCGCACGTACAGCGACTCCCAGCCCAGGAACGGCGCGCCGTCGCGGTGCCTCACCGCGAGCCCCTCGACCGTGACGGACAGGGCGAGCGGGTTCACGCGCACCTTCGCGACGGACACGTCGCGGTGCAGCGCCGCCGACGCCTCCCTCAGGAGGACCCGGCGCACGATCGCCGGCGCCGCGAGGAAGCCGAAGGCGGTGTAGGCGACGAGCAGCCCGCCCGCGACGGCGGCGGCGCGGACGAGGCGGCGGCGGGAGGGAGGGGCGGGCTGGGGGTCGGCCATGGCCCCTTTAACCACCGGGTCCGGGCGGCGCGCAACGAGCCCCGGGGGCCCCGGCCGCCGCGGCCCTCGGCGCCCGCCGGAGACGGCTCGGGCCGGCGAGTCGCCCCGCCGGCCCGGCCACGTCGCGCTCGCGCCCGGGCTACTTGTGACCCTTGCGCGCCTCGATCTCCTTCGCGAGCTTCTCGAGCTCGGCCTGGGCCTTCGGCTCGGCGTCACCCTTCTCGTCGCCGGGCTTGCCGCCGAAGTGCGCCTCGCCGGCCGCGAACCCGCCGGGCGTCATGGTGGAGGCGAGCTCCGCCGCGGTCTGCTTCACGCCGCCCGTCAGCTTCTTCGCGATCGCGTAGGCGAAGAGCCCGAAGCCGATGAGGGGGAGGAACATGAGGAAGGTCGCGCCGAGCACCGGGACGATGACGAACAGCAGCGGGAAGGGGACCTTCACGTACTTCGCGTCCGCCTCGCCCTTGAGCCGGCCGCCCTCCGGCGGGATCACCTCGACCTCCCACCGCCCCGGGTTCCAGTAGTAGCCGCTCTCGACCTTCGCTCCGCCCGTGTGCCTCGTCATGACCGCCTCCTCGCTCTTCGTTCAGGTCCGACGGTCCGCCGAGTGCGTCCGTCTTTTCGAGGGTGACTATCGCGCCTTCGACGGCGGCCCGGTATCGGGCCGATGGCCGACTCCGGCGGGAATGAGTCCGGGGGCGGCGAGGGGCGATCGGCGGGGGACGGGCGGCGCGCCCACCCGAGCGAACCGGGGGGAGATCGTCCGATGGGAGGGGGGCGGACTCCGGAGGCGGCCCGGGCGGAGCACCCGAGTGGACCGACGACGGGCGCCGCATGCGCGCCGCTGCCGCACCCCTTCGGACGTGCGGCTCCTCGGGCGGGCTACGCGGCGGGCTTCTCCGCGCAGCCGTTCACCTCCACGGTCACGTGGACGAGGTCGGGGAAGCCGGCGAGCAGCGCGCGGTAGTGCGCCGGCGCCTGCGGCGCGTGGGTGACCACCGACACGATCGCGGCGAGGTGGCGAGGGCCCACCCGCCAGACGTGGAGGTCCGCCACCCGGTTGTCGCGCTCCGCCTCGATGGCGCGCACGACGTCGGCCCGCAGCGCCTGCTCCGCCTCGCCGTCGAGGAGCACGGCGCTCGTGTCGCGCAGGAGCCCCCACGACCAGCGGGCGATCACGGCCCCGCCCACGATCCCCATCACCGGGTCCATCCACGTCCAGCCGAGGCTCCGCCCGGTGACGAGCGCCACGATGGCGAGGACCGAGGTGAGCGCGTCGGCGAGGACGTGCAGGTAGGCGGCGCGCAGGTTGTGGTCGCGGTGCGCCGCCGCGTGCGGCCCGTGGTCGTGGTCGTGGTCGTGGTCGTGGTCGTGGTCGTGAGCGTGAGCGTGGTCGTGCTCGCCGCGGAGGAGGAACGCCGAGCCGAGGTTCACGGCGAGGCCGAGGACGGCGACGGCGATCGCCTCGTCGAAGCGGATCGCCACCGGCGTGGCGAGCCGCTGGGCGCTCTCCGCGAGGACGAGGAGCGCCACCACCGCGAGCCCGACGGCGCTCGCGAAGCCGCCGAGCGCGCCGACCTTGCCCGTCCCGAAGGTGTAGCGCGGGTCGCCGGCGTGGCGCCGCGCGTACCGGTAGGCGAAGACCGCCACGCCGAGCGCCGCCGCGTGCGTGCCCATGTGCCAGCCGTCGGCGAGGAGCGCCATCGACCCGAAGACGGTGCCCGCCGCGATCTCGCCGGCCATCATCGCCAGCGTGAGGCCGACCACCCAGCGCGTGCGCCGCTCGCCGTCGCCGTGGACGTCCGCGCCGTAGCCGTGCCGGTGCTGCCATGGGCCGAGATCGTCGAGGTGCATCCCTTTGTCTCCCTGCCGGGATCGCCGGCTGCGGGAGGATATGCGGAAGCGACGGGCGGGTGCAGCAACCGGCGGCCCCAACGGGGACCGGCCCCGGCCGGCGCCGCGCGCCATCAACAAAAGTTCACCCTGGCAGGAGCGCCTCCGAGTGACCGACGTGCCCTCCCCACCCGCCGCCGCCCCCGCGAGCCCGCACGGCCGGATCCGCTCGCCGCGCGACCTCGCCGCCGGCGCGAGCCTCGTCGGCCTCGCCCTGTTCGCGCTCTGGGCGAGCGCGCCGCTCGACGCGGGGACGCGCCGCGCCATGGGGCCCGGGATGCTGCCGCGCACGGTGGCCTTCGCGATCCTGGGCGCCGGGGTCCTCCTCTGCGTCCTCTCCCTGCTGAAGCGGGGCGACGCCCTCGGCCGCTGGCCGCTGCGGGGCCCGCTGTTCGTCTCGCTCGCCATCGTGGCGTTCTCCCTCACGGTCCGGTCGGTCGGCCTCGCGCTCGCTGGGCCGCTCGTCGTCGTCGTGAGCGGCGCGGCCTCGCCGGAGAGCCGCCCGCGCGAGCTCGTGATCTTCGCGGTGGTGATCACGGCGTTCTGCATCGGCCTGTTCAAGTACGCGCTCGGCCTGCCCATCCCCGTGCTCGTCATCCCCGACGTCGTCACCCTCTGAGCCATGGGCGACCTCCTCCACAACCTCGCGCTCGGCCTGTCGGTCGCGCTGTCGCTCCAGAACCTCGGGCTCGCGCTCGTCGGCTGCCTCGTCGGCACGCTCGTCGGCGTGCTCCCCGGCGTCGGCCCCATCGCGACGATCACGATGCTCCTGCCGATCACCTTCGGCCTCGAGCCCACCGGCGCGATCATCATGCTGGCCGGCATCTACTACGGGGCGCAGTACGGCGGCTCCACCACGGCCATCCTCGTGAACATCCCGGGCGAGGTCACCGCGGTGGTGACGACGCTCGACGGTCACGAGATGGCGAAGCAGGGGCGCGCCGGCGTCGCCCTCGGCATCGCGGCGCTCGGCTCGTTCTTCGCCGGGACGCTCGCGACGGTGGTCGTCGCCGGCCTCGCCGTCCCGCTCACGAAGCTCGCCCTCCTCTTCGGCTCCGCCGAGTACTTCTCGCTCATGACGGCGGGGCTCGCCTTCGCCGTGGTGCTCGCCCGCGGCTCGATCCTGAAGGCGATCGCGATGATCCTCGTCGGGCTCCTCTTCTCGACGGTGGGGACCGACCTCGAGACCGGCGTCGAGCGCATGACCTTCGGCTACGCGCCGCTCGCCGACGGCCTCGACTTCGCCATCCTCGCCATGGGCGTCTTCGGCTTCGCCGAGGTGCTGCGGAACCTCGAGGCCGTCGAGCACCGCGACGTGGTGAGGCGCCCCATCGGGCGGCTCCTGCCGTCGCGCGCGGACCTGAAGCGCTCGGCGCTGCCGGTGCTGCGCGGCAGCCTCGTCGGCGCGGCGCTCGGGATCATCCCCGGGAACGGCGCGGTGCTCGGCCCGTTCGCCTCGTACACGCTCGAGAAGAAGCTCGCGAAGGACCCGCGCCGCTTCGGCCGCGGCGCCATCGAGGGGGTCGCCGGGCCGGAGTCCGCGAACAACGCCGGTGCGCAGACCTCCTTCATCCCGCTGCTCTCCCTCGGGATCCCGCCGAACGCGGTGATGGCGCTCATGGTCGGCGCCATGACGATCCACGGCATCGTGCCGGGCCCGCTCGTCATGACCCGCAACCCCTCGCTGTTCTGGGGCGTCATCGCGAGCATGTGGCTCGGGAACCTCATGCTGCTCGTCATCAACCTGCCGCTCATCGGCGTGTGGGTGCGGCTCCTCGCCGTCCCGTACCGCCTGATGTTCCCGGCGATCCTCCTCTTCTCCTGCATCGGGATCTACTCGATCAACAACTCGGCGGCGGACGTGCTCTTGAGCGCCGCGCTCGCGCTCCTCGGCTGGGGGCTCATGAAGCTCGAGTTCGAGACCGCCCCGCTCCTCCTCGGCTACGTCCTCGGCCGGCTCATGGAGGAGAACCTGCGCCGCGCCCTCGCCATCTCGCGGGGAAGCCTCGCCACCTTCGTAGAGCGGCCCGTCAGCGCCGGGCTGCTCGCGGTCGCCGTCGTCGTCCTCGCGGTCGCGCTGCTGCCGTTCGTCCGGCGGCGCCGCGAGGAGGTGTTCGCAGAAGCCGACTGAACGAAAGCGAAAGGAGCCCTCGTGATGAAGTCCCTCGCCACAGCCCTCGTCCTCCTCGCAGGCGCCCTGCCCTCGGGCGCCCGCGCCGCCTACCCCGACCGCCCGATCACCATGATCGTGCCGTTCGCGGCCGGGGGTCCCACCGACGTCGTCGCGCGGATCGTCGCCGACACGATGTCCCGCTCCCTCGGCCAGCAGATCGTCGTCGAGAACGTCGCCGGCGCCGGCGGCACGACCGGCATCACCCGCGGCGCGCAGTCGAAGCCCGACGGCTACATCATCATGATGGGGCACATGGGCACCCACGGCGCCGCGCCGGCGGTCTACCCGGACCTCAAGTACGATCCCGTGAAGGACTTCGAGCCCATCGGCCTCGCCGCCGGCACGCCCATCGTGATCGTGGCGAAGAAGGGCTTCCCGGCGAAGGACCTGAAGGAGTTCGTGGCCTACGTGAAGGCCAACTCGACCAAGCTGAACGAGGCCCACGCCGGCGTCGGCTCGGTGTCCTTCACCAGCTGCTCGCTGCTCAACTCGATCCTGGGCGCGACGCCGACGCGGGTGGTGTACCGCGGCACCGGCCCCGCCCTGAACGACCTCGTCGCCGGCCAGGTGGACTACATGTGCGACCAGATCGTGAACCTCGTCCCGCAGATCCAGGCGGGCACGATCAAGGCGTACGCGGTGGCGCTGCCCCAGCGCTCGCCCGCGCTGCCGGACGTCCCGACCACGACGGAGGGCGGGCTCCCCGAGTACCAGGTGTCCGCCTGGAACGCGATCTTCGCGCCGAAGGGGACGCCCAAGGACGTCGTGAAGAAGCTCAGCGACGCGCTCCTCAAGGCGCTCGAGGACGCCCCCACGGTGAAGCGGCTACAGGACCTGGGCGGCGATCTGTCGAACAAGGAGGCGCGCACGCCCGACGGCCTGCGCAAGCTCGTCCAGAGCGAGGTGCAGCGCTGGAACAAGGTGCTGAAGCAGACCGGTCAGGCGAAGTGAGCGCCTGATCCTCACGGCTCGCCGGGGGTCGCCGCCGCGCGCGGCGCCTCCCGGCGCGCCCCGTGCCGCCGCCCCACCCGCCGCGCGGGCACGCCCGCCCAGATCTCGCCCGGCCCGACCTTCGTCCCCTTCGAGAGGACGGAGCCCGCGGAGATCACCGCGCCGTCGCCGATCGTGCAGCCGGGGAACACCACCGCCATGAGCCCGACGGTCACGTTCCGCCCGATGCGGACCGGCGCGGTGACGAGGTGGCCGCGCTCGGCGGAGTGGCAGACGAGCGTCACGTCCCCGCCGATCACCGTGTCGTCGCCGATCTCGAGCAGGTTCTGGTCGGCGACGACCGCGGTGTTGATCTGCACGCGCCGGCCGATCCGCGCACCCATGAGCCGGTGGTAGGCGGGCAGGAACGGCGTCACCCGGATCCAGTTGACGAAGCTGAACCGCAGGACGAGCGTGAGCGCGTTGAAGCTCGCCCAGCGCCACGCGCCGAGCGAGAGGAACGGGAACCGCCCGACCGGCGTCCCGCGCGCGAGGGTGAGCCAGCGCGCCGCCGGGAGCACGACGAGGAGGGAGAGGCCGAAGGCGAAGTAGCCCGCCGCGAGGGCCACGCCGAGCCCGAGCGCCCGCAGCGCGCCCTCCGGCGGGAGCCGCGCCGCCGCCCACCCGAAGAGGGCCACCCCGGGGGCGAGCGCGACGCCGAGCACGGCGATCACCTCCGCGAAGAGCAGGAGCGTGAGCGCGACCTGCAGGGGCCCGAAGAGCCGCGTCTTCCACGTCATGGGGCTGCCTCCGCCGCGCCGTCGCGACGCCCGCGCGCGCCCCCACGCTATACCCTCGCGAGCGCCGGCACCGCCGCGCCCCAGCAGGACTTCCCATCACCCCGCAGGCCCGCCTAGGCTCCCATCATCCCTGCGAGGTGCCCATGGACGTCCACCTGCGTTCCGCCCCGCGCCGCGCCACCGGCGTCGCGCTCGCGCTGCTCGCCGCCGCTCCCCTCCCCGCCCGCGCGCTCCCGCTGCTCGAGCGGGACCTCGCGCTCGGGAGCGCCGGCGCCGCGCCGTCGCTCGCCGTGGTCCTCGCCGCGGACGAGGGTCCCTCCCTCGACTTCGACCTGCTCGAGCCGCCGAAGGCCGTGACGCAGGTCGAGGACGGCCGCATGCGCTGGCGGCGCCGGCTGCTCAAGACTCACCAGGGGGTGGGGCTCGGGCTCATCGCCCTCCAGCTCGCCACCACGGTCGTCGGCCAGCTCAACTACTCCGACAAGTACAACGGCGGCCAGACCGGCCGGTACGAGGCGAGCCACACCGTGCTCGCCTACTCCACGCTCGGGGTGTTCGCCGTGAACGGCACGCTCGCGCTGCTGGCGCCGCGCCCGAAGGGGAAGACGAGCCGGGGCTTCGACCGGGTGTCGCTGCACAAGCTCGGCATGGCCACCGCCACGGCCGGGATGATCGCCCAGGCGGGGCTCGGCATCTACACCGACAGCCGCGAGGGATACCTCAATCAGGAGAAGTACGCGAAGTGGCACCTCGCCATAGGGTACGTGACGCTCGCGGCGGTCGAGGTGGCCGTCGGGGCGCTCGTCTTCTGACGGAGGAACCATGGTCCTCGCCCTCGCCGTCCTCGCGCTCCTCGCCGCAGCCCCGGAGCAGCAGGCCCTCTCGGTGGACCCCGCGGCGAGCGCCGTGCGCTACCACCTCGATCACAAGATGCACTCGGTGGACGGGCGCTCGAGCACGCTGGAGGGCAAGGCGGTGATCGCGTCCGACGGCAGGGTGCTCGCCATGGTCCGCATCCCCGTCGCGAGCTTCGACTCCGGCGACGCGAACCGCGACGCCAACATGCGCGAGACGCTCGAGGTGGGGCGCCACCCCTACGTCGTGTACAAGGGCGTGACGAGCCTCGTCGTGCCCGTCGCGGCCGGGAAGCCGCTCGAGGCGGTGCTGAAGGGCGAGCTCGACTTCCACGGCGTGAAGCGGCCGCTCGACGTGCCGGTGAAGGTGGAGTTCGCGCCCGACGGCTCGGCGACGGTGCGCGGCGAGATGAAGGTGAGCCTCGACGCCTGGGGCGTGGAGCGGCCGTCGCTCCTGTTCGTGAAGGTGAACGACACCCTCGCGATCGACCTCGACCTCAAGCTGAAGCGGTCCGATCCTTGAGCCGAGGCCGGCGCTGGAGTGCATCCCGTAACCCGGCGCCGTCGCGAGACGCACGATGGCGTCGCCGAGCCGGGCACACGACGACCGAGCAGCGGAGCCGTACCTGTGGTACGGCGAGCAGCGCAGGGAGGACGAGATCCACGCGGCGAAGCCGCCTCCGCATCGGGGGCCCCGGGGGTCTGCCCGGCGCAGGCAGCCAGCGTGCGTCGCAGCAGGCGTCCCGGGTTATGGATGCGCTAGCCCGCGTCACCCGCGTCGGGCGGGCGCGGGGCGTGGTGGCCGGTCCGCTCCGCGAGCCTGCGGTCGGCGTCGTTCACGTGGGCCGCGAGCGCGTCGCGCAGGTCGAGCGCGAGCGCCAGCGCGCCGTCCTCGCCGGCGCCGTTCTCGAGCTCGCGCATGCGGGCGAGGAACGTCTCGTGCTCGCCCGCGTGCGGCTCGCGCTCGGGGTACTCGGCCGCCTCCATGAGCAGCTCCTCGCTCGCGAAGTGGACGCCGCTGTAGCGCAGGAGCTGCCCGGCGAGCCGCCGCGCGAGCCAGGGCCGGCCCTGCTCGACCGCGTCGACGAAGGCGCTCACCAGGGCGATCTGGAGGTGGTGCTCGTGGTCCATCGCCTCGTGGGCGAGGTCCAGCCGTCCGTTCCACGCGTGGGCTTCGATCATGTGGCCTCCGCTCGCGCGTCGCGCGCACCGCTCCCCTGCCGGCGCGCGGCGCCGCGGGCAAGGCCCGTCGGGGTCCCGGCGCGTCTAGCCGCCGAGGCCCAGCCCGCGCGTCCAGGCGACCGCGACCGCGGCGAGGCCGGCGGCGAGGAGGGCGAGGCCGAGCGCGACGGCGCCGGCGCCCGTGACCGAGAAGAGGCGCGTCCGCACGGCGCGGTGCGCGGCGATGCGGCCGCCGCTCACGGCGACGACGATGCCGACGATGGAGAGGGCCGCGGCGAAGGTGGGCGACGAGGTGAAGGGTTCCAGGAGGCCTCCGAACGTCACTTCCCCTGCGCCCAGAGCCGCTCGAGCTCCTGGTACGACTTCGGGAACTCGGCCTGGTAGCGGAGGTAGACGGGGATGGGGTAGCGGACGCCGCCGGCGTGCGTGCCCTCGAGTCCCTTCACGATCGCCTCGGCGCTCGCGAAGGGGAAGGTGAACGCCATCTCGTCGTCGGCGGTCATGCCGAAGATCCGATCGCCGTAGCAGGGCAGGACGAGCTGCGGCTCGCCCGTCTGGCGGGAGCGGATGACGATGTCGGCGCAGTCGCCGCGGCCGGTGGACTCGGCCTTCATCGCCCCGCCCTTCTCGAACAGCGCGGCGTTGACGAGCCGGAGCACCTGCGCGGGGTTCCCGTAGACGAGCACCGTCTCCGGGACGAGGTCGATGCGCGAGAGGGGACCCACCACGACGCCCCCGATCTCGCCCGGCTCGAGCTTGGGGAGGGCCGCCTCGAGCGCCGCGCCGGCCTCGCGGCACGAGGCGTACATGCCGTCGGCGAGGCTCCCCGCCGTGTAGTACGCGTTCCGCTCTGCGAAGCCGAAGGCCGCCTTGGCGATGGGGCAGGAGAGATCGTCGCCCGAGAACGCGAGCGTCCACCCGTAGCGCCGGGCGAAGCCGATCGCCTGGCAGATGGCGACCTTCACGCCGAGGTCCTTCGCCGGCCGCTTCGCCTTCGGCGGCGGCGCCTCGCCGGGCGCGAGCGCGCGGATGCCCACGGGGAAGGTCTGGACCCGCAGGTGCTTCTCGAGGTGGCCGTTGAGCGTCGCCGCGTCCATGGACGCCTCCGCCTGCGCGAGTGGAGCGCGATGATGCCCCGCGGCGCGCCCGCATCGCAACGCCCCGGGCCGTGCGAACGGGCGCCGCGCCGCCGGCCGAGCGGCTAGACTCGGGCCCCGCCCCGGAGCCCACGATGCCCCCCTCGCCCGCCTCCCTCGTCCGCCGCCTCATGCGCCGGGACCGCTTCGCCGCCGCGCAGGGCATCGCGCTCCTCGAGGTGCGGGAGGGCTATGCCCGGGCGCGCCTGCGGCTCGGCGCGCGCCACATGAACGGGGTCGGCGTGGCGCAGGGCGGGGCGATCTTCACCCTCGCGGACTTCGCCTTCGCCGCCGCCTCGAACTCGCACGGCACGGTGGCGGTGGGGCTCGACACGAGCATGACGTTCGCGCGGGCGGGGACGGGCGGCGCGCTCACCGCGGAGGCGAGGGAGGAGGTCGTCTCGCGGCGCGTCTCGGTGTGCAGCGTCCGGGTGACCGACGGCGCCGGGGAGCTCGTGGCGCTCTTCCGCGGGACCGCGTTCCGCAAGGAGGAGCCGATCTCGGCCGTGCTCGCCGGCGCGGGGCGGCCGTCCGCGCGGCCCGGCGCGCCCGCTCAGCGCAGGCAGGCCGGGCGGCCCCGGAAGCGCCGCGCGTAGGGGACGTAGGTCATGCAGGCGCGGTCGCCGCCCTCCCCCACGCACACCTCCTCGCAGGTCCGGTACGTCCGGCCGTGGGGCCGCGCCTCGGTGGCGCCGGTGCGCGTGTCCGCCACGCGGTCGTAGGCCCCGCGCGGCCCGAGGTCCGGCTCGTCGGCGGAGTGGACGCTCGTCGGCACGAGCGGCGGCGCCCCGCGCGCCCACATGCCGGCCCGGCGCGCCTGCGCGGCGCGCTGCGCGGCGACGAGCCGGGCGTCCGGCGGGGCGTCGACGGCGAAGACCATCGCGTAGCCCGCCGAGACGAGCGCCTCGGCGGCGTCCGGGCACGAGACGAGGAGCCGCCGGTAGCGGTCCTGCGCCCCGCCGGTGGCGCAGCGCCACTCCGTCCCGGCGGCGAACGGCGCCGCCCGCTTCGCGACGGCGAGGAGCTCCGGGCCCGCGGCCGCGCCGAGGCGGTGGACCGGGCCGAACGTCTCGAGCGTGTTCACGCCGGCGAGCCGCGCGGCGCGCCCCCCGAAGCGGCCGCCCTCGATCCGGAAGCTGTCGCCGTCCGTCCAGCGGACCTTCGTGCGCTCGCCCTCGAGGACCACGGTCCCGCGCGCGGCGCGCCCGCCGCCGCGGCGGGCCTCCGCGGCGCGAGGCGTGGCGAGGACGGCCGCGAGCGCGAGGGCGACGGCGGCGGGGCGGAGCATGCCGCATCGTAGCGCCCGCCCGGACGCCGGCGCGACCCTCGGGCGTCAGCGCAGGCCGGCGACGAGGATGACGAGCGTCAGCGTCGACGAGCCGACCATGGCCCAGCCGAGCTCGCGCAGGCGCCTCGGCGAGAAGCGGCCGAGGCACACGACGACGGAGAGCGCCGCCGTCGGCAGGGTGGCCCAGGCGAGCACGGCGGGGAGCCCGGCGACCGACAGCGCCGCGCCGGCGGCCACGAGGAGCACGGCGCCCGCGGCGTGCAGCCTCCCCGGGTCGCGCGCCCCCTTCGAGCGGACGCGCTGCAGGATCACCTGCACGGCGAGGGTCGCCGCGGAGAAGGCGATGACCCAGGCGAGCGCGGCCGCGAGGGCGTGCTCGGGGTCCGCGCCGCCCGCGAGCGCGACGGCGAGGCCGGCCGAGGCGAGCGTCGCGGCGACCGCGATCTCGCCGGCGACCGTCTTCTCCAGGCGGAGCACGACGAGGACGGCCACGAGCGCGGCGAGCGCCGCGGGCACGGCGAGGGCGAGGCGGGCGAGCGGCGGCGCGAGGATCGTTCCGGCGGCGCCCGCGACGGCCGCGAGCCCTCCGGTCGCGACGAGCCAGCGCAGCGCCCGGCGCCCCTCCTCGTCCTTCACCCGCTTCCCGCGGTGCCCGAGCAGGACCAGCGCCGGCTCGTGCGCGACGAACGCGAGGACCACGGCCAGCGTGAGCGCGAGGGCCGAAAGGCTCGGCGCTCCGATCGCGAGGGCGGTGAGGAGCGGCATCGCGAGCTGTCCCCACGCCCCGTGCTCGTGAGGCACGAGGGACCGTCGGGCGGCGGGGGCGGGGGCGTCGGCGCGGCGCTGCATGCTCCTCCGTCCATAGCAAGGCCGTTGCCAAGGCGTAAGCCCGCGGATGCGCGGGGATCCGTCGACGTCCTGCCCACCGGGCACCTCTGCGTGGGTGCGCGCGCCACCGCGCCTTCGGTGGCCGCGAGCACCGCCCGTCCGGGCGAGCGCCGGGCGCTCCGTCTCGGGGGGCTACTCGCCGCGTCCGAAGAGGTACAGGGCCCCGAGCAGGACGAAGAGGAGGCCGGCGGCCCGCTTCACCCAGATGGCCGGCACGACGCGCGCCACGGCCTCGCCCGCGATCACCGCGACCGCGGAGGTCGCGACGAGGGCGGTCGCCGCCGCGGCGAACACGACCCAGCGCGAGCTCCCCGCCGCGAGCGACATCGTGGCGAGCTGCGTCTTGTCGCCCATCTCGGCGAGGAAGATGGCGGCGAACGTCGAGGCGAAGAGCTTCCAGTCCATGCGGGGCTCCGGGAAGGATTCGGCGTCTTACCACGCCCGGGCGGGTCGCGGCGGCCGCGCGACCCGCCCGCGGCGGTGCGCCCCTGCCGAGGACGCCACACCTTGAGCGGGCGCCCGCCCGGCGCCCCCCCGATGCAGCTCCTCGCCGACCTCGCCTCGCAGCTCTCCCTCGCCCAGATCGTGGAGCGCGCCCGCCCGGGCATGCTCGTGCACCTCGCCGCGGCGCTCGCCGCCGGCGCCTCCATCGGGATGGAGCGGAGCTTCCACGGGCGCCCCGCCGGGTTCCGGACGCACGCGCTCGTCTGCCTCGCCTCGGCGCTCCTCATGCTCCTCACCGTCTACCAGGCCGAGTGGTTCACGGGCGGCGGCGAGACCGTGCGCATCGACCCGACCCGCATGGCGCAGGGGATCATGACCGGCATCGGCTTCCTCGGCGCCGGGGTGATCTTCAAGGAGGGGCTGACCGTCCGCGGCCTCACCACGGCGGCGTCGATCTGGATCACCGCCGCCATCGGCGTGCTCATGGGGAGCGGCCTCTACGCCCCCGCCGTCGCCGCGACGTTCGCCACGCTGGGGGTGCTCTCGGCGTTCCGCTGGATCGAGAACCGGCTCCCCTCGCACCGCTTCGCGCACCACCGCATCCGGTTCGCCCGCGAGGAGGTCATGGCGGAGGACGCCCTGCGCGCCCTCCTCGAGCGGCACGGCTGCTCCATCTCGGGGCTCGCCTACGGGCTCATCGACGGCGGCCGCGCGTTCGAGTACCGCATGACGATCCGGTCGAACGACGAGCGGAACTTCACGCGCCTCGCCCACTCGCTCTCGGCGCTGCCCCCCGTGCGCGAGTTCCACATCGCGCCCTCCGGGGACTAGGCAGGGCGCCCTCCGCGCCTCCCGCCCGCCGTCAGCGCCGCGTCAGCTCCTCCGCGGTCGGGAAGCGGGGCGCGATGTCCACCGGGATGCCCTCGAGCCGCTCGAGCACGCGGCGGATCTCGGGCCGGACGACGCCGAGGCGGGCGAGGAGCGCCGCGGCCGCCGCGCGGTCCCCGCGCGCCTGGATCGTCATGATCTCCCGGGTGAGGGAGACGACCGCCGCCTTCGTCTTCGCCTCGTCGATCGCGACCGTCCCGTCGCGGCGCAGGGCCAGGGCGCCGGCGTCGAGGAGCCAGTTGAGCTGGAGCGCCATCCCCTTGCCGTGCGCCTCGCCGGTGCCGAAGCGGAGCGAGCGGAAGGCCGACGCGACGAAGGTCGGGTAGAGCGTGCGCCCGAGCGCGGCCGGGAGCTTCCCGTCGTCGAGCAGCTTCTGCAGCGCGAAGAGCCCGCCCACGTCGGCCTTCGCCTCCTCGAGCGCGCTGTAGGTGTCGCCGAGGGCCTCGCGGACCGTGCCCGCCCCCTTCACCTCGTGGGGGCCGAGGCCGTGGACGAGCTCGTGCATGAGGATGTGCGTGAAGAAGGCGTCGAAGGCGACGGCGCGCCGGTCGGCCGGGGAGAGCGCGACGCGGGCGATGGGGAGGAGCACCCTCTCGAACTTCGCCTCCTGCACGTTCTTCAGCATGACGCGCTTCGAGCCCATCTCCCTGACCACCCGCTCGTCGTTCGGCAGGTTGTAGGCGGCGGTGGTGACGCCGCGCGCGGCGTCGCCGGCGGCGAACAGCTCGTTCACCACGCGGATGGGCGCCATCCCGCCGAGCCTGGGGTTGCGCAGCGCGGGGTCGATGGGGAGCGCGTCCTCGATCCCCTGCAGCTCGGCGCCGAAGCGCGAGAGCTTCGCGGTCTCTGCGTCGTCGCGCACGCCGACGAAGGCCTCGAACGCGGCCTTCGCGGCGAACCAGCCGTCCTCGTAGACCTCGTAGGGGCCGACGGTCGGCTCGACGGCGGAGTCGAGCCTCATCCAGGCGACGTCGGAGGCGAGGTAGTCGTTCGAGAGGAAGGCGGCGGCGCGCGCCTCGAGGAACGTCCGCAGCGACGCGTCGGCCGTGGCGGCCGCCGCCTCGCGGAGCAGCTCCGCCGCGCGGGCGAGCTCGCCCTGGTACTCGACGGCGTAGGGGACGGCGGCGAGCCCTCCCCCGGGCGCGCGCCGGATCGTCGTGAAGAACCCGAGCGCGGCCGCCCGCTCCGGCGCGGCGAGGCCGTCGAGCCAGCGCTGCACCTCCTCCTTCGTGGCGCCGGCGGGGTAGAAGCTCGCGGCCGCCGGCTTCTCGGGCACGCCGGGCAGGAACGCGGCGTCGCCGTCGAGGCGATCCCACGGCCCCTTGTTCCGCAGCAACGCGGCGAGGCGCGCCGCGCCGAGCGGCGTCCGGTCCTGCGCGAGCTCGACGAGCAGCGCCTCGTTCCCCGCCCAGACCTGCCGGAGGAACAGCGCGTCCACGAGGCGGGCGGCCTCGACGAGCTTCGCGAGCGCCCGCCGCTCGGAGGGCGGGAGCGGGGCGAGGTCGACGCGCAGGTCGACCGGCGCGTAGCGGGCGTCGGCGCGGCGCAGGGCGGCCGCGTCGGGGAAGCGGCCGGGCGCCGGCGGCGCGGCGGCGAGGAGCGTGGCGGCGAGCGCGGCGAGCTGCACGGGCGATTCCTCCTTCGTGGGGGCGGGCGTCCGGCGCTCCTTCGCGAGGCCGGCGGCCCGAGCGCCTCATTACCTCGGCCGGGCCCCGCGCGCATCCGGCGAGACCGCGTCCCAATCGCGCTCCATCGCTCGCCGAGGTGAGGCAATCAATCGCATGCCCACGTTTCCGTCGCATTTTCAAACGCGCAAATTCTTGTATGGACCGCATCGCTCAAGGTTGCCGGGTGAAGTCCACAATCGCCAAGTTCCTCGCACCTTTGCAGGTGGCGACCGTGTCGGACGTGATCTCGCGCAAGCGACACAGCGCCAGGCCGTTGCACGGACAACAGGCGCGCGCGAAATCGCGCACCCAATCTACGCAAACGATGCGTGATGCGGATTGCGCTGTGTTTCCCTGATTTTGGAACATTGCATTTCCGGACCCGGGGGCTACGCTCGGCTTCACCCGGAGGACGTAACGATGAACAGGCGCTCCGATGTGTCCGCGTGGCCCGAGCTCCACGGCCTCACCCGTCGCGACTTCGTGAAGGTCTGCTCCGCGGCGGCCGCCGCCGTGGGCCTGCCCGCCTGGGCCGGCGAGAAGATGGCCGAGAAGGTGGCGAAGGGCGCGAAGCCCTCCGTCGTGTGGCTCCACTTCCAGGAGTGCACCGGGTGCACCGAGTCGCTCCTGCGGGCGAGCCACCCCGACGTCGCCTCGCTCATCCTCGATCTCGTCTCGGTCGACTACCACGAGACCCTCTTCGCCGCGGCCGGCGCCCAGATCGAGGCGGCCCTCGAGAGCGCGGTCGAGCGGGGCGGCTACGTCCTCGTCGTGGAGGGCGCCATCCCGGAGAAGGACGGCGGCATCTACTGCCAGGTGGGCGGCAAGAAGGCGACGGACACGCTGCGCCGGGTCGCCGCGAAGGCGGCCGCGGTCATCGCCATCGGCTCGTGCGCCTCCTGGGGCGGCGTGCCCTCCGCGGCGCCGAACCCCACCGGCGCGACCGGCGTCCCCCAGATCCTGAAGGGCAAGGCCGTGGTCACGCTCCCCGGCTGCCCGGCGAACCCCTACAACCTGCTCGGGACCGTGCTGCAGTTCGCCACCTTCGGCACGCTCCCGAAGCTCGACGAGAAGGGCCGGCCGCTCTTCGCCTACGCCCGCGTCATCCACGAGGACTGCCCGCGGCGCCCGCACTTCGACGCCGGGCGCTTCGCCGAGGCGTACGGCGACGAGCACCACCGGGACGGCCACTGCCTCTACAAGCTCGGCTGCAAGGGGCCGCAGACCCACGCGAACTGCTCGCTCCTCTCCTTCTGCGAGGTGCCGGGCGCGTGGCCGGTCGGGATCGGCCACCCCTGCGTCGGCTGCACGGAGCAGGGCGTCGCCTTCACCGTGCCGGTGCACCAGAACCTGCCCATCGAGCGGCCCACCGCGCCGATGGCGTACCCGGCGGTCCACCCGGACCACGGCGTCGTCGCCTCGAGCCCGGTCGCGATCGGCGTCGGCGGCGTCCTCGTGGGCGCCCTCGTGGGGGCGGCGGTCGTCGCCACGAAGAAGGTGGCGGACGCCGAGCGGAAGGAATAGCGCCATGCGCATCTCACGGCGGGATCTGCTGAAGGGCGCGGCCGCCGCGGGCGCCACGGCCGCCCTGACCGGCGACGCCTCGGCCCGGGAGAAGGTCGAGCCCAGCCCGGGCGCGGTGGGGATGCTGTTCGACTCCACGCTCTGCGTCGGCTGCCGCGCCTGCCAGTCCGCCTGCAAGGTGGCGAACGGGCTCCCGGCCGACACGGTCGTCGCCGCGAGCGGCGGGGTCTACGACGCGCCGGTGGACCTCAACTCCACGACCAAGAACGTGATCAAGGCGGTGCCGGTCGACGGCGGCGTCCAGTACATGAAGCAGCAGTGCATGCACTGCGTCGACCCCTCCTGCGTCTCCGCCTGCATGCTCGGCGCGCTCCACAAGGAGGGCGAGGGACGGCGGACGATCGCGGGCGAGCGGAAGGGCACCGGCATCGTCCTCTGGGACAAGGTCACCTGCGTCGGCTGCCGCTACTGCCAGATCGCCTGCGCGTTCAACGTCCCCAAGTTCGAGTGGTTCGAGGCGTTCCCGTACATCGTGAAGTGCGAGCTCTGCCGGCACCGCGCCGACCCGGCGAAGCAGGGGCCGCTCGCCGTCGCGAACCCGGCCTGCGCCGAGGTGTGCCCGCGCCAGGCGGTGATCTACGGCGCGCGCGCGGAGCTCCTCGCGGAGGCGAAGCGGCGCGTCGCGGCCGACCCGGCGCGCTACGCGCCGCACGTCTACGGCGAGAGGGAGGGCGGCGGGACGCAGGTGCTCTACCTCGCCGCCGCGGGCACCACCTTCCAGCAGCTCGGCCTGCCGGCGCTCTCGCCGCGCTCGGCCGCGCAGCTCTCCGAGAGCGTCTCGCACGCGCCGTACCTGCACGGCTTCACGCCCGTCGCGCTCTACGCGGGGATGGCGTTCGTCATCCGCCGCAACGCGCGGAAGGCCGCCCGGCGCGAGAAGGAGGGCCGCTAGATGCGCGCGCACGCTCACCCCACCGCCATCGGCGGCAGGCTCCTCGCCCAGCCGATGCCGATCCTCCTCGCCGTCTTCGGCGTCGCCGCGCTCGTCATGGCGTACCGCTTCGTCGCGGGCGTCGGGGCGGTCTCGAACATGACCGACGGCTTCACCTGGGGCATCTGGGAGCCCGTGAACGTCGTCGTCTTCACCGGGATCGGCGCCGGCGCCTACGGCGTCGGCCTCCTCACCTACCTCCTCAACAAGGGCCGCTACCACGGGCTCGTCCGGCCGGCGGTGCTCGTGGGCGCCATCTGCTACACGCTCGGCGGCAGCTCCATCGTCGTCGCCCTCGGCCGCTACTGGAACGCCGTCGTCCTCCCGGTGGTGCCCTGGTGGAACCTCGCCTCGGTGCTCCTCGAGGTCGCGATCTGCGTGATGGCGTACGTCTTCGTGCTCTGGATCGAGGTCGTCCCGGCCATCCTCGACGGCGCGGCCACGAGCCGCTGGCCGCGCTGGGCCGCCGTGGGGCGGCGCTGGGGCCCGTGGCTCGAGCGGCGCATGCCCTACGTCATCTCGCTCGCCATCCTGCTGCCCACCATGCACCAGAGCTCCCTCGGCGGCCTCATGCTGCTCGCCGAGACGAAGGTCCACCCGCTCTGGCACACCGCGCTCCTGCCCACGCTCTTCCTCGTCTCCTGCCTCACCATGGGCTACGGCGCGATCGTCGTCCTCGTCTCCCTCCTGAAGCTCGCCTGGAACGCCGAGGCCGACCGCAGGCTCCTCGCCGACATGTCGAAGGTGAGCGCGGGGCTGCTGCTCCTCTACGCGCTCCTGCGCGTCGGCGATCTCGCCCTCACCGGGAAGCTCGGGCTCCTCGGCGCCGACCCGTACACCGCGCTCTTCCTCTTCGAGCTGGCGCTGTTCGTGGCGCCGGCCATCATGTTCCTCACGCCGGCGGCGCAGCGGAGCCGCGCGCTCCTGTTCGGCGGCTCGCTCCTCGCCCTCGCCGGCGGAGCGCTCTACCGGGTGGACACGTACATCACGGTCTACCGCCCCGCGCCGGGCTGGGACTACTTCCCGTCGCTCGGGGAGATGACCGTCACCGTCGGCATGGCGGCGATCGGCATCGCCGTGTTCATCCTCGTCTCCCGCCTGTTCCCGGTGGTGGTGGTCGAGGGCGCGCGCGCGGACAGCACCGTCGCCGGCGGGGTGAAGGCCGCCGGCGGCCGCTGAACCTTCTGGAGGACGACGTTCATGGGCAAGCTCATCACGATCGACCCCGTCACCCGCATCGAGGGGCACCTCCGCATCGACGTCGAGGTGGACGGGGGCGCCGTCAGGAACGCGTGGTCCAGCGGGACCATGTGGCGCGGCATCGAGACCATCCTGCAGGGGCGCGATCCGCGCGACGCCTGGGTGTTCACCCAGCGCATCTGCGGGGTGTGCACCACCGTGCACGCCATCGCCTCGGTCCGCTCGGTGGAGAACGCGCTCGGGCTCGAGATCCCGCTCAACGCGCAGCTCATCCGCAACGTCCTCATCGCGTCGCACGCGCTGCAGGACCACATCGTCCACTTCTACCAGCTGTCCGCGCTCGACTGGGTGGACGTGACCAAGGTGCTCGAGGCGTCGCCCGAGAAGGCGGAGGCCTTCGCCGACTCCCTCGGCCTCGCCTGGGCGGGCAACTCGAGGCACGCCCTCGCCGCGGTGAAGGAGAAGATCAAGGCCTTCGTCGCCGCCGGGCAGATGGGGATCTTCACCAACGGCTACTGGGGCCACCCGGCGATGCGGCTCTCGCCCGAGGTGAACCTGCTCGCCGTCGCGCACTACCTGCAGGCGCTCGACGTGCAGCGCAAGGCCACGCAGGCGGTGGCGATCCTCGGCGGCAAGACCCCCAACATCCAGAACCTGGCGGTGGGCGGCGTCGCGAACGCCATCAACCTGGACAGCCCCGCCGCGCTCAACATGGAGAAGCTGTACCAGGTGAAGACGATCCTCGAGGAGGTGGGGGCGTTCATCACGCAGGTCTACCTGCCCGACGTCGCCGCCATCGCCGCGAGCTACCCCGAGTGGCTGAAGTACGGCGCCGGCGTCACGAACTACCTCGCCGTTCCGGACATGCCGGTCGACGCGAAGGCCACCGCCTTCGACCTCCCCGGCGGCGTCATCTGGAACGGGGACCTCTCGAAGGTGCGGCCGGTCGCGGGCTGGGACGACGCCTACCTCCGGCAGAACGTCACCGAGTCCATCGCGCGGGCGTACTACGACGGCGACTGGGCGCGCGGCCCGTGGGAGGAGGAGACGACCCCGAAGTACACCGGCGAGTGGAAGCAGGGGACGCCCGCGCCGCGGCGCTACTCGTGGGTGAAGGCCCCGCGCCTCGAGAACAAGCCGGTGCAGGTCGGGCCGCTCGCGCAGGTGCTCGTCGGGTACGCCCAGGGGCACGAGGGGATCCGGCGGTGGAGCGACTGGATGCTCGGCACCGCCGGGAAGATCGCCGGCGCGAAGCTCGGCCCCGCCGCGCTCCACTCCACGCTCGGCCGCCACGCCGCCCGCGCGGTGCGCTGCGCGGTGCTCTCCGAGCTCGCCCTGAAGCACTGGAAGCTCCTCGTCGAGAACGTCGGCAAGGGCGACACGGCCGTCTTCAACGACCCGCTCAAGGCGCTCAAGCCCGGCACCTTCAAGGGCGTCGGCTTCCACGAGGCGCCGCGCGGCACGCTCTCGCACTGGACCGTGATCGAGTCCGACGGCAAGGCGATGAAGATCCAGAACTACCAGGCGGTCGTGCCGTCGACCTGGAACGCCGGCCCGCGCGACGCGAACGACCGGCGCGGCCCCTACGAGGAGTCGCTCGTGGGGAACCCGATCGCCGACGCGAACCTGCCGCTCGAGGCGCTGCGCACCATCCACTCGTTCGACCCCTGCCTCGCCTGCGCCATCCACACGGTGGACCAGGAGGGCGAGGAGATCGCGCGCGTGAAGGTGCTGTAGGCTCGGGCGCCCAGCCCTCGCGCGTCTCCCGCCGGCGGCCCTCCGGCGGCGGGAAGCCGTTCCCCGGGCCGGAAGCGAGGGCGCGTGGCGCGCGTGGTGGTCATCGGCATCGGCAACGTGCTCACCGGCGACGACGCCGTCGGCCCGCACGTGGTGCGCGTCCTCGAGGCCGCGCACGCGCTGCCGGAGGGCGTCGAGGCGATCGACGCCGGGACGCCCGGGTACGACCTCACCGGCTTCCTCGCCGGGGTGGAGGCCGCGGTGCTCGTGGACGCCGTGAAGGCGAAGGGCGCGCCCGGCGAGCTGCGCGTCTACGGGAAGGCGGACCTCCTCGCGCGCGGGCCCGTGCTCGCCCTGAGCCCCCACGAGCCGGGCGTGCGCGAGGCGCTCATGAACGCCGAGCTCGCCGGCCGCTCCCCGCCGGTGGTCAGGCTCGTGGGCGTGATCCCCGCGGCGACGGAGACCGGGATCGGCCTGTCGCCCGCGGTCCGCGCGGCCGTCCCGGCCGCGGTCGCGCAGGTCGTGCGGGAGCTCGAGGCGCTCGGCCTCCGCGCGCCGCCGCGCGTGCCCCCGCGCGACCCCGACCTCTGGTGGGAGAAGCGGCCGTGACGCTCCCCGTCCCCGGCTCCGAGCGCGAGCGGGCGGCGCCCGGGGCGCGCGAGGGCCGGCGCATCGCGGTGACCGGCACGGTGCAGGGGGTCGGCTTCCGCCCGTTCGTCTTCCGCCTCGCGCGCGAGAGCGGCGTCGAGGGGCGCGTCCGCAACGACGCCGCGGGCGTGATCATCGAGGCGTTCGGGGCGCGCGCCGTCCTCGACGCGTTCGAGGCGCGGCTGCGGGCGGAGCGGCCCCCCGCCGCGGTCGTCGCCGACCTGCGGGCGGAGCCCATCCCCGCCGAGGAGGGGACGGGCTTCGAGATCGTGGAGAGCGGCGGGGCCGCGGAGCGCCGCGCCGCGATCCCGCCCGACCTCGCCACCTGCCCGGACTGCCTGCGCGAGGTCCTCGACCCGGGCGACCGCCGCCACGGGTACCCGTTCACGAACTGCACGAGCTGCGGCCCGCGCTTCACCATCGCGCTCGGCGTCCCGTACGACCGGCCGGCGACCACGATGGCGGGCTTCGCGATGTGCCCCGCCTGCGCCCGCGAGTACGGGGATCCCGCGGACCGGCGCTTCCACGCCCAGCCGAACGCCTGCCCCGACTGCGGCCCGCGGGTGGCGCTGCGCGACGCGGCCGGCGCGCCGGTCGAGGCCGCCGATCCGATCGCCGCCGCCGGGCGGGCCCTCGCGGCGGGGCGCGTCGTGGCGGTGAAGGGCGTGGGCGGGTACCACCTCGCCTGCGACGCGACCTCGTCCGCCGCGGTGTCCACGCTCCGCGCGCGCAAGCGGCGCGAGGAGAAGCCGCTCGCGGTGATGGTGCGGGACCTCGACGCGGCGCGGACCGTCGCGGCGCTCTCGCCGGCCGAGGAGGCGCTCCTCGCCGGGGTGGAGCGCCCCATCGTGCTCTGCCGCCGCCGCGCGGAGGCGGGGCTCGCGCCCGAGGTCGCGCCGGACAGCCCGCTCGTGGGGCTCTTGCTCCCCTACACGCCGCTCCACCACCTCCTCCTGGCCGCGGCGGGGCGCCCGCTCGTCCTGACGAGCGGGAACCTCTCCGACGAGCCGATCGCCTTCGAGGACGGCGACGCGCTCCTGCGCCTCTCCGGCGTCGCCGAGCTGTTCCTCGTCCACGACCGGCCCATCGCCTCGCGCTGCGACGACTCGGTCGCGCGCGTCGTCGCCGGCCGGACGCTGGTGATGCGCCGCGCCCGCGGGTTCGTCCCCCGCCCGGTCCGCGTGGCCCGCCCCTTCGCGCGGCCGGTGCTGGCGGTGGGCGCGCAGCTCAAGAACGCGTTCTGCCTCGCGCGCGGCGCGGAGGCGACGCTCGGGCCGCACGTGGGCGACCTCGACGACCTCGACACGTACGAGGCGCTCGAGGCGGCCGTCGCGCGCCTCGAGGCGTTCCTCGCCCTCCGGCCCGAGGTGGTCGCCTGCGACCTCCACCCGCTCTACCTCTCCACCCGGTACGCGCGCGAGCGCGCCGAGGCCCTCGGGGCGCCGCTCGTGCAGGTGCAGCACCACCACGCGCACGCGGCCGCCGCCCTCGCGGAGCACGGCCTCGCCGGCCCGGCCCTCGCCCTCGTCTGGGACGGCACGGGCCTCGGCACGGACGGCGCCGCGTGGGGCGGCGAGCTCCTCCTCGCCGAGCGCGGCGGCTTCGAGCGGCTCGCCACGTTCCGCCCGCTCCCGCTCGCGGGCGGCGATCGCGCCGTGCGGGAGCCGTGGCGGATCGCGCTCGCCGCGCTCCGCGACGCCTTCGGCCCCGGCGCGCCCCTCGACCTGCCGCTCTTCCGCCGCGTGGGGGTGGGCGAGGTCGAGCGCGTCGGCCGGGTGCTCGCCGCCGGCGTGAACTCCCCTCGCGCGCACGGCGCCGGGCGCGCCTTCGACGCCGCGGCGGCGCTCGCCCTCGCGCGCCCCTTCGCGCGCCACGAGGGGCAGCTCGCCGTGGCGCTCGAGGCGGCCGCCGAGGGCGAGGCGCGCCCCTACCCCTTCGACCTCGACGAGCGGGCGCCGGTCGCCGAGCTCGATCTCCGTCCGCTCTGGCGGGCGCTCGCCGCCGACGTCGCCGCCGGGGCGCCGCCGGCCGCGGTCTCGGCGCGCTTCCACGCGGCCCTCGTGGCGGCGGGCGCCGAGCTCGTCCGGCGGGCGGCCCGCCGGACCGGGCGCCTCCCGGTGCTCCTCGCGGGCGGCTGCTTCCAGAACGCCCGGCTCGTCGAGGGGCTCGCGCGGGAGCTGTCGGGCGCTTTCGCGGTATACCCACCCGGCGAGGTGCCCCCGGGCGACGGCGGGCTCGCCCTCGGCCAGGCGATCGTCGCCGACGCCGCGGGACGGTGAGGAGGAGCGCGCGATGTGCCTCGGGGTGCCAGGCAGGGTGATCGCCGTCGACGGGCTCGTCGCCACGGTGGACTTCTTCGGCGTCCGCAAGGAGCTGCGGCTCGACATCGTCGACGAGCCGGTGGCGGTCGGCGACTACGTGCTGAACCACGTGGGCTTCGCGATCCGGCGCATCCCGCCCGAGGAGGTGCAGGAGACGCTCGCGCTGTTCGACCAGATCCTCGAGGTGAGCGGCGCGAAGGACGACCTCATGGCCGCCGACGTCCGCGGCGAGATCGCCGCGGGCCGGGAGAAGCCGTGACGGCGCGCGATCCCTTCGCCGAGCTCAAGTTCCGCGATCCCGCGCGGGCGCGCCGGCTCGCCGAGGCGATCGCGCGCAACGTGGCCGCCCTCGGCCGCCCGCTGTCCGTGATGCACGTCTGCGGCAGCCACGAGCAGGCCATCGCGCGCTTCGGCCTGCGCGCGGTGCTGCCCCCGGGGCTCTCGCTCATCATGGGGCCGGGCTGCCCGGTGTGCGTCACCGACGGCCCGGAGGTGGACGAGGCGGTGGCGCTCGCCGCGCAGGGCGCCACGGTCTGCACCTACGGCGACATGCTGCGCCTGCCCGGCACGTCGCGCTCGCTCGCCGACGCCCGGGCGGACGGCGGCCGGGTGGAGACCGTCTACTCCGTCGCCCAGGCGGTGGAGCTCGCCGGGCGCCGCCCGCACGAGGAGGTCGTCTTCCTCGGCAGCGGCTTCGAGACGACCGCCGTCGCCACCGCCGCCGTGGCGCTCGCGCCGGCGCCCCCGAACTTCTCCATCCTGTCGGTGCACAAGTACGTCCCCGCCGCGATGGACGTCGTCGCCGCGAGCGAGGAGACGCGCGTCGAGGGCTACCTCGCGGCCGGCCACGCCGCGATCGTGACCGGCTTCGGGATCTTCGAGCCCTTCGCCGCGCGCACCGGGGCGCCGGTGGTCGTGGCGGGCTTCGAGCCGCTCGACATCCTCGCCGCGATCGCCAAGGTCACCGAGCTCGTGCGGGAGGGACGGCCGGAGGTCTTCAACGCCTACCCGCGCTGCGTGACGCGGGACGGGAACCTGCCCGCGCAGCGGACGCTCTGGAAGGCCTTCCGCCCGGCGGACGGCACCTGGCGCGGCATCGCCCGGGTGAAGGGCGGGAACCTCGAGCTGCGCCCCGAGCTCGCGCGCCTGGACGCGCGGCGCCGCTTCTCGATCGACACCTCCGCGGTGCGCGACGCCGCGGCGCAGGAGACCGCGCGGGGCTGCATCTGCGGCTCGATCATGCTCGG
Source organism: uncultured delta proteobacterium (assembly GCA_963737085.1). Classification (GTDB taxonomy): domain Bacteria; phylum Myxococcota; class Myxococcia; order Myxococcales; family Anaeromyxobacteraceae; genus Anaeromyxobacter. The sequence continues at coordinate 132,523 of CAVTRR010000004.1, read as the reverse complement.
CCTGGCGGTGCCCACCGACTGCGCCCTCTACGCGAAGGCCTGCGCGCCGGAGTCGCCGGTGGGCGCCTGCATGGTCTCCTCGGAGGGGCAGTGCCGCATCTGGCACACCTACGGCGGCACCCCCGACCTGCGAGCGGAGGGCTGAGATGGCGAGCCCGGGCGGCAAGATCGGCCTCAAGCACGGCTCGGGCGGGCGCGCGATGCGCCAGCTCGTCGAGGACGTGTTCCTCTCGCTCGCCTCGCCCGTGGACGGGATCGGGCTCGAGGCGCTCGACGACGGGGCCGCGCTCCGCGTGGGCGACCGCTGGCTCGTCGTCACCACCGACTCGCACGTCGTCCAGCCGATCTTCTTCCCGGGCGGCGACATCGGGCGGCTCTCCGTCTCGGGCACGGTGAACGACCTCGCCATGATGGGCGCGACCGAGCCGCTCGCGCTCACCTGCGCCGTGGTGCTCGAGGACGGCTTCCCGCGGGCGGACCTCGAGCGGATCGTGGCCTCCATGCGCGAGACCGCCCGCGAGGCGGGGGCGCCCATCGTGACCGGGGACACGAAGGTGATGGGGCGCGGCGAGGTGGACGGGATCGTGATGAACACCACCGGCGTCGGCTTCGCGGCGCGGGTCGTCACCGACGCCGGGCTCCGGGCGGGCGACCGGCTCCTCGTGACCGGCACCGTCGGCGACCACGGCATGGCCATCATGGCGCGCCGCCACGACCTCCGCCTCGAGGGCGACCTCCGCTCCGACGTCGCCCCGCTGAACGGCCTCGTGCGCGAGGCGCTCCGCGCCGGGGGCGAGGACGTCGTCGCGATGAAGGACCCGACCCGCGGCGGCGTCTCCGGCGTCCTCCACGAGCTCGCCGCGAAGGGGAAGGTCGGGATCGTGGTGGACGAGCCGGCCGTGCCGGTGCGCGAGGAGGTGCGCGCCGCCTGCGACCTCGTCGGCATCGACCCGCTCCTCGTCGCGAACGAGGGGAAGGCCGTGATCGGCGTGCGCGCGCGCTCGGCGGAGAAGGTGCTCGCCGCGCTGCGCGCCCACCCGCTCGGCCGCGACGCGGCGATCTTCGCGACCGCCGTCGCGGAGCGCCCCGGCAGCGTCGATCCTCGACACCGGCTTCGGCCGCCGCATGCTCGCCGAGCCCGAAGGAGAGCTCCTGCCGCGGATCTGCTAGGCCGCGCGCCCCCCGCGCCGCGGGGGGCCGGAGCGCCCGAGATGCACGAGTACTCCCTCATCGAGACGCTGATCCGCCGCGTGGAGGCGGAGGCTCGCCGGCGCGGGGCGCTCGCGGTGCACCGGCTCGAGGTGCGCGTCGGCGAGCTGTCCGGCGTCGACGCCGGGCTGTTCCGCACGGCGTACGAGACCTTCCGCGCGGGGACGATCTGCGCCGGCGCCCCGCTCGCGCTCACCGCCGTGCCCGCCACCTGGTCCTGCCCCACCTGCCGGACGCCCGTGGCCCGCGGCGCCGTCCTGCGCTGCGCCGCCTGCGGCGCCCCCGCCCGTCTCGACGAGGGCGGCGACGCGCTCACCCTCGACCGCATCGAGATGGAGGTGCCCTGATGTGCACGACCTGCGGCTGCGGTGATCCCGCCCTCGTTCCGGTGGAGCTGCACGAGCGGATCCTCGCCGGCAACGACCGCGTCGCCCGGCACAACCGCGAGCACTTCGTGGCGGCGGGCGTCCTCGCCGTGAACCTCATGGGCTCGCCGGGCTCCGGGAAGACCGCCGTGCTCGAGGCGACCGCGAAGGGCGCCGCCGCCCGCGGCTTCAGGCTCGGCGCGGTGTCGGCGGACCTCGCGACCGACAACGACGCGCGGCGCCTCGAGAAGGCCGGCATCCCGTCGCGGGCCATCACCACCGGCCAGGCGTGCCACCTCGACGCCGAGCTCGTCCACCGGGCGCTGCACGACGTGCCCTGGCGCGAGGCCGACGTCTTCTTCATCGAGAACGTCGGGAACCTCGTCTGCCCGGCGATCTACGACCTCGGCCAGGCCGCCAACGTCGTCGTCCTCTCCGTGACGGAGGGCGAGGACAAGCCGCTCAAGTACCCGGTCATGTTCAAGGCGGCGGACCTCGTCCTCGTCTCGAAGCGCGACCTCGTCCCGCACCTCGACCTCGACCTCGCGAAGCTGCACGACGCGCTCGCGCGCGTGATGCCGCGCCCGACCGTCATCGAGGTCTCGGCGCGGACCGGCGAGGGGATCGACCGGTGGATCGCCTGGCTCGAGGCGCTGCGCGCCCCGCTCGCCCGCCCCGCGGCGGGCGCCGGCCACGCGCACGCCCACGCCCAGGGCACGATCACGGCCAAGGGGATCGCGAGGCTGATCGCGCAGAGGCGCCGCGCCGACGAGCCCGAGCCCAGCCCGAGCCCAGCCCGGTCGTTTCGGGCGCGGCGCGGGCGCGGCCGCGCGGCCCTGCAGCGGGCGCCGTCGCCCGCGCGCCTCGGCACCAGCTCCGCGGCGTCGGGCAGGACGGCGACCTCGAGCGTCCGCCTCCCGGAACGCGCCCGCGCCCGCTCGAGCGCCGCCGCGAGCGAGGGCGCGAACGTCGCGAAGGTCCCTCCCACCGCCGCCTCGTCGAGGCCGGACACGAGGAGGACCGCGTGGCCCTCCGGCAGGTAGCGGCGCACGCCGCCCTCGAAGAGCCGCGCGTTGAGGACGTCGAGCGGGCCCGTCCCCTCCGGGCACTCGGCCGCGAGGATCGCGGTGCCGCCCTCGCGGAGCAGGAGGCCGGCGGGGGCGAGCAGCCGCGTCGCCTCGCACAGGGACGCCGAGGCGGGGAGCGGCGCGGACACCACCACCGCGTCCGCGGGCGCCGCCTCGACCTCGCACCACGGCCGCGCCAGGCGGACGCCGTCGCGGTGGGCGTACACGACGTCGCCGGCCACCGCGCCCACCGCCGCGCCGCCCGCCGCCACCACGTCGGCCATGTACGTGTCGCGCCCGAGGCGGCGGACCGCCTCCTCGACGTCCTCGCGGCAGGGGTTGCCGTCCGCGGCGCCGAGCGCGGCCGCCGGGTCCGCGGCGAGGGCGCGGTTCCGCCACGCGTCCTCGAAGTGCGCGAGCCCCGGGAAGATCCCCAGGGCGCCGCCCCCCCAGCCGGCGAAGGGGTGCGGGCCCACGCGCCCCGCCGCGACGACGAGGTCCGCCTCGGCGACGCAGCGGTTCACGCGGATGCGCGTGCCGCGGCTCGTCCGGCCCATCTCCACGAGCGCGCCCTCGTCGCGGGGATCGTGGACGAGCACCCGGTGGCGCCGCAGCGCCTCCTCGCCGAGCGCGAGGCGGCCCGGCCCGCAGGAGCCGCTCGCCACCGCGACGGTGAGGTGATCGTCCGGGACCACCGCGAGGGCGCGCCGGATCGCCGCGAAGAGCGCCGCCTGCGCCCCGTCCGCCGGGCCGGACACGGCCACCACCACGCGCGACCGCGCCGTCACCACCGTCGCGAGCGGGCGCGCGCCGGCGGGGTGCGCGAGGGCGGCGTCCAGCGCGGCGGCGAGGTCCGCCACCGGCTCGGGGCGCGGCGGGACGACGGCGCGGAGGGACACGCCCTCGACCTCGGGGCAGGGGAGCGAGCGCGCGCCGTAGCCGAGCAGGACGGGCATCGCGGCAAGATGGCACGGCGGCGGCGGAGGGGCGAGCCCCTCGCGCCGGCAAACGCGATCAGGCCGCGGCCTGGATCTTCGCGAGCTCCGCCTGGATCCGCGCGCGCACGGCGTCCCGCAGCCGCACCGCGTCGTCGCCGTACGGCGCGACGGGGATCGGCTCGAGCAGCCGGGCCACGGCGCGGCAGGGGTTCACCCACGGTCCACCCTTCGGCATGCCCTGCGCCGTGCCGTGCACCACGATGGGCAGCACGGGGACGCCGGCGTCGAGGGCGAGGCGGAAGGCGCCGGACTTGAAGGGGAGGAGCGTCGCCCGCGCGCTGCGGGTGCCCTCCGGGAAGATGATGACGCTCATGCCGCGGGCGAGGTAGGCCTTCGCGCGCGCGAGCGCCTCGCCCCCGCTGTCCGCGTCGCCCCGCCGGATGGCGATGTCGCCGCTCATGCGGAGCATCCACCCGACCCACGGGATCCTGAAGAGCTCGTCCTTCGCCACCCACTTCATCTCGCGGGGCACGTGCGAGAGCAGCAGGATGTCGAGCACCGACTGGTGGTTCGCGACGACGACGAAGGGCCCGCCGGGCGGCCAGCGCCCCTCCACCCGCAGCCGCCAGGGCGGGAAGGTCTTCGTGATGAGCACCCCCACGATGCGGAGGAAGCGCCCGGCGACGGCGCGGTTCTTGTCGAACGGCGCCGTGAGGGCGAGCAGCGCGGCCTGCACGGGCAGGGCGACCACGATGAGCGCCATGGCGATGGGGTAGCCGACGAGGGCGAGGAGGACGTTCACGGGGCGCTGGCGCTCCACCCTCCGCGCCGGGGCGCCGCGGCGACGGCGCCGGGGCCCGGCCCGGGGGGCCGCTGGAGGTGGTGGGAGGTCCGCGCCTGGAACGTCATGGCCGCGGCGAGGAGGCGCGCCTCCTCGAGGGGCGGCGCGACGAGCTGGAGCGAGAAGGGCAGCGTCCCCGAGAAGCCCATGGGCAGCGCGACGGCGGGGAGGCCCGCGAGGGCGCCGGCGGCGCCCAGCGGATCGGGCAGCGCGAAGAGCGGGCCGAGCGGGTCGTCCACCCGCGGCGGCGCGAACGGCAGGTTGGCCGCGAGGAGGAGGTCGTGCCGCTCGAAGAAGCGCGCGAGCGCGCGCTGGATCTCGGCGCGCAGCCGCGACGCGCGGACGTAGTCCGCGGAGGTGGCGCGCGGCGCGTAGTCCGCCGGGCTCCGCGCCCGGTGCGACGGGTCGGAGAGCTCCCGCGTCCGGCCGCTCGCGACGAGGTCCTCGAACGCGTTCGCGGCCTCCGCCTCGACGAGCACGGCGGCCACCTCCTCGTAGGGGAGCGCCGGCAGCGCCGCCGGCTCGACGAGCGCGCCGGCCGACGCGAGGAGCTCCTGCGCGGCGCGGAGCGCCTCCGCCGCGCCGGGCAGCGGCGCGAGGCCCCGCGCCGGCGACGGGAACGGGAGCACCCCCACGCGCAGCCCGCGCGGGAGGACCGCGCGGACGCGGTCCACGCCGGGCGGGGGCGGGACGGAGGCCGGGTCCCTCGGATCGGCCCCCGCGAGCACGGCGAGGACGGCGGCGCAGTCCTCGGCCGAGCGGGCCACCGGCCCGAGCTTGTCGAACGTGTACGCGAGCGCCATCGCGCCGTGCCGCGGGAGGACGCCGTAGGTCGGGCGGAGGGCCGTCACCCCGCAGAACGCCGCGGGGCAGGTGAGCGAGCCCCAGGTCTCGGAGCCGACGGCGAACGGGACGAGCCCGGCGGCGACCGCCGAGGCCGGCCCCGACGAGGAGCCCCCCGCCCAGCGCTCGAGGTCCCAGGGGGTGCGGCAGGGGCCGTTCAGCGCCGCGCCGGCGCTCCGGTAGCCGAGGCCGCCCGCGAGCTCGATGGTGGAGAGCTTGCCGACGAGGACCGCCCCGGCGTCGGCGAGGCGCGCGGCCAGCGTGGCGTCGCGCTCCGGCACCCGGTCGGCGTACGGCCGCGCGCCGAGCGTCGTCCGCACGCCCCGCGTGTCGACGACGTCCTTCAGCCCGTAGGGGACGCCGTGCAGCGGCCCGCGCCAGCGGCCGGCGGCGATCTCCGCGTTCGCCTGGCGCGCCTCGGCGCGCGCCCGCTCCGCGGTCACGGTGACGAAGCAGCCGAGGCGGGGCGCGAGCGCGTCGACGCGGGCGAGGCAGGCCTCGACGAGCTCCACCGGCGAGAGAGAGCGCGCGCGGATCCGCTCCGAGAGCGCCGAGACGCCCGCGAAGAGGACGTCCTCGCCGAGCTCCGCCACTACGGCTCTCCCGGCCGCGCCGCCGCGGCGCGGAAGACGAAGGCGGGCTCGACGTCGGCGGCGAGCGCGAAGCCCCTCACCGCGGCGAGCGCCGCGACGCGCGTGTCGGCCAGCGCGTCCGGGGCGCCCGCGGCGGCGCGGGACGGGGCCCCGGCGCCCGCGGCGGCGGAGCCACCCGCGCACCCCGCGAGGGCCGCGGGCGCGAGCGCGAGCGCGCCCAGGAAGCCACGCCGATCGATGAGCATGCGCGTGGTTTAGCACGGGAAGCGGCGCGGGGCCGTGCCGCTCCGCGAAACCCGGCCGCCGCCGCTGGGCTCTCACCGTCCGAGGCGCGGGCCGGCAGGAGCCCGAGCTGCGGCGAACGGCCGCATGACAAATGTCTCAATGACTCTTGGAGCTTGACCCCTCCGGCCCCACCTCGGAGTTCTGTTAACATCCGCCGTGCTCGCAGCGCGCCCGACGCGAGCCCGCAGCACGAACGCAGGAGAGGCCCCGCCGCCCGATGCCCTCGCTCCCCTTCCTCGGCCTCGGCTCCGAGTCCAACCTCCGCGAGCTCGCCGACGCGCTGCCCGACGGCCTCTTCACGACGGACGCCGACGGCGTGGTCACCTTCTGGAACCGCGCCGCCGAGCGGATCACCGGCTGGCGCCGCGAGGAGGCGATCGGGCAGCGCTGCTCGATCCTGGCGGGCGACGCGGAGCGCGGCTGCTCCTGCGGCGTCGGGCCGATCCGCTGCGGCCTCGCGGGCGTGTCGCGGACCTCGAAGTGCTGCACCATCCGCACGAAGGGCGGGCAGCTCGCCCTCATCGTGAAGAACGCGGTGCCGATCCAGGCGGCCGATGGGCGCGCGATCGGCGCGCTCGAGAGCTTCGCCGAGGTCGGCGCGACCGACCGGCCGGAGCGCGTCGCGCCCGGGGCGGCCCTCGACCCGGACGGCGACTTCTTCGGCATGGTCGGCCGCGACCCCGCGATGGCCGAGCTCTACCGGATGATCGAGCTCGTCGCCCGCTCCGGCTCGACCGTGATGATCCTCGGAGAGAGCGGCACCGGGAAGGAGCGCGTGGCGGAGGCGGTGCACCGCGCGAGCCCGAGGGCGGGCGGGCCGTTCGTCCGCGTCTCCTGCGCCGCGCTCAACGAGAACCTCCTCGAGTCCGAGCTGTTCGGCCACGTGAAGGGCGCCTTCACCGGCGCGCTCAAGGACCGGCGCGGCCGCTTCCAGGAGGCGCACGGCGGCACCCTGCTCCTCGACGAGATCGGGGACATCTCGCCGCTCGTCCAGCTGAAGCTCCTGCGCGTCATCGAGCAGCGCGAGATCGAGCGGGTCGGCGAATCCCAGCCCATCAAGGTGGACGTGCGGCTCGTCTGCGCGACGCACCGCGACCTGCGGCAGCTCGTCGCCGGCGGGCGCTTCCGCGCCGACCTGTTCTTCCGGCTCGCCGTGTTCCCGCTCCGCGTGCCGGCCCTCCGCGAGCGGCCGGACGACATCCCGCTCCTGGCGGGGCGCTTCCTCGAGCGGCTGAGCTCGCCGGCGCCCGCCCTCGCCGAGGACGCGCTGCGGGCGCTCCGCGCCTACCCGTGGCCGGGGAACGTGCGCGAGCTGCAGAACGCCCTCGAGTACGCCGCGCTGCAGGCGCGCGACGGCGACGTGCGGCTCGCCCACCTCCCGCCGGAGGTCCGCGACGCGCCCCCTGCGCCGCGCGGACTCCACGTCGTCGGCGAGGAGGCGGTTGCGCCGGCGCGCGACGAGCGGGAGGCCCTCGTCGCGGCGCTCGAGCAGGCGGGCTGGAACCGCACCCGCGCCGCCCGGTCGCTCGGCGTGTCGCGCGTGACGCTCTGGAAGCGCATGAAGCGGCACGGCGTGGGCGATCCGGACGCCGCCGAGCGTTAGCGCGGCGCGCGCCGCCCGGGGCTGGCGCGCGTCCCCCTCGCGCGCGAGGATCCGGGGGTGCCCGAGCTGCCCGACCTCGAGGTCTACGTCGAGGCCCTCGCCGCCCGCATCGTGGGGGAGCCGCTCCTCCGCGTGCGCCTCGGCAGCCCGTTCCTCCTCCGCTCGGCCGACGTCCCCCTCGCCGACGTCGAGGGGCGCCGCGTCGCGGGCGTGCGCCGGCTCGGGAAGCGGATCGTCCTCGCGCTCGGCGGGCCGGGCGGCGCGCCGCCCGAGGGTCCCGGGGAGGCGCTCTTCCTCGCGCTGCACCTCATGATCGCCGGCCGGCTCCACTGGAGGGAGCCGGGCGCGAAGCTCCCGGGGCGCGCGGGGCTCGCCGCCTTCGACTTCCCGCGCGGCGCGCTCGTCCTCACCGAGGCCGGGACGAAGCGGCGCGCCGCGCTCCACGCGGTCCGCGGCGAGGCCGCCCTCGCGGCGCTCGATCGCGGCGGGCTCGAGGTGACGACCGCCGACCTCGCCGCGTTCCGCGCCGCGCTCCTGCGCGAGCGCCACACCCTGAAGCGCGCCCTCACCGATCCCGCCCTCTTCTCCGGCATCGGGAACGCCTACTCCGACGAGATCCTCCACCGGGCGCGGCTCTCGCCCGTGCAGCTCACCTCGCACCTCTCCGACGCGGAGCTCGAGGCGCTCTTCGCCGCGGCGCGGGCGGTGCTCGCCGAGTGGACCGAGCGGCTCCGGCGCGAGGCGGCAGGGGAGTTCCCCGAGGGGGTCACGGCGTTCCGCGACGAGATGGCGGTCCACGGCCGCCACCGCCGGCCCTGCCCGGTGTGCGGCACCGCCGTGCAGCGGATCGTGCGGGCGGAGAACGAGGTGAACTACTGCCCGCGCTGCCAGACCGGCGGCCGGATCCTGTCGGATCGTTCCCTCGCGCGGCTGCTCAAGCAGGACTGGCCGCGCACGGTCGAGGAGCTCGAGCGGAACCCGGCCCTCGGCGGCGTGCGCGCGGCCCCCGCGCGGACCGGGCGGAGGTGACGCGGCTCCCCGGCGGCCGGCCGCCCGCGGCGCCGGTATAGGATGCGGGCCGCGACGGCGCCGTCCCTGGCGGCGAGCGGGAGGATCGATGACGAGAGCCGAGATCGTGGCCGCGCTCCGGGAGAAGGCGCGCGTGCTGTACGAGGGGAAGCTCACCCCGCACCGCAGCTGCGGCATCGCGCTCGCCGAGGCGTTCGACACCGAGACGCGCGCGTACCAGGCGCTCCGCCGCGGCGGCCTCACCGGCGAGGGGCAGTGCGGCGCGATCGTCGCGGGGCAGCTCCTCCTCGGCGAGCTGCTCGGCGATCCCGATCCCACCGGGCCGCCCACCGCGGCGCTGCGCGAGGCGATGGTCGCGTACCGCGCCGAGGTCGAGCGGCGGGTGCGCACGGGCGGCGCGCGCACGCAGATCTGCAACGACCTCGTCTCGCGGTTCCCGGTCTTCGTCTCCGAGGAGCGGGCCGCCTTCTGCACGGACATCGTCGCGACCGTGGCCGAGATCGTGGCGGAGCTCGCGCTCGAGCGCGGCGCGAAGCTCGAGCCGACGCCGATCGCGCGCTGAGCCGCCGCCGCCCTTCCACCGCGGCGCGCCGCGCCAGGGCCGGAGGCGCGCCTGCCCCGAGCGCCTGCCCGCTCGCCCGCTCACCACGCCCCTCTCCCGACGCTTCGGCCCCTTCCGGGGAATAAGCGGGGGGATGACCTCCGTTCGGACTTGAGGGCGCCCGCTCCACCGGCCGTCGAGCGGGCCTGCCTCGCCCCGTCCTCCCCGAACGGCCCGAAGAGGCGCACCCCTTGCCCGGATCCGTCCGCCCCCTCGCCGCGCCCCTGCTCCTCGCCGCGCTCGTCGCCGCGCCCTCCCCCGCCCGCGCCGTCGCGGTGTGGACCGCCGTCGCCAGCGAGAAGATCCTCCCGTCCGCCGCGGCGCGGAGCGCCCCGAGCGCCCGCATCCAGGCGGCGCGGAACGAGTTCGAGGCCTTCCAGATCGCGGTCTCCGGCCCCGCCGCCAACGTGCGCGCGAGCGCGAGCGCCCTCACCGGCCCGGGCGGCACCATCGGCGGCGTGCAGCTCTACCGCGAGGCGCTCATCACGCTCTCGAACGCCTCGGCCCTCGACGGCGCGACCGGGCGCTGGCCGGACGCGCTCGTCCCCGACGTCGACGAGGTCGCCGGCGAGCGGCGCAACGCGTTCCCCTTCCAGGTCGCCGCCGGCGAGACGCGCGCGATCTGGGTCGAGGTGCTCGTGCCGGCCGGCGCGGCCCCGGGCGAGTACGCGGGCACCGTGTCCGTGAGCTGGGACGGCGGCGCGGCGTCCGTGCCCGTGACGCTCACGGTGTGGCCCTTCACCCTCCCCTCCACCTCGTCGCTCCGGAGCGCCTTCGGCTTCACCTACGGCGCGATCCCGTCCGGGCACGGCGTCGGCTGGGGCGACGCCTTCGCGACCCTGCGCGCCCGCTACGGCGCCTTCGCGCTCGACCACCGCATCTCGCTCTCGCACGTGGACGACGGCTACTCGGCGCTCGACCACTTCGCCTCGCTCTACGGCCCGGCCGTCGGCGGCGCCGCCGCGACGCGCCTCCCCGGCGCCCGCATGACCGCGGTCGAGCTCATGGGCTCCGCCTCGACCTGGTCGAGCTTCTTCCGCCCGCGCGGCTGGTTCGAGCAGCTCTTCCAGTACACCTGCGACGAGCCCCCGCTCACCTGCGCCTGGAGCGACATCCCCGCCCGCGCGGCCACCGCGCGGGCCGGCGACCCCGAGCTGCGCACCCTCGTCACCACCACGATCCAGGAGGCCGACGCGCACGGCGTGACGTCGTCCATCGACCTGATGGTGCCGGTGATCAACTACCTCGACGACCGGCCGGGCTCCCCGTTCGCCGGGGACCAGCGCGCGAAGTACGACGCCTTCCTCGCCGCCTCGCCGCGGCGCGAGGTGTGGGGCTACCAGAGCTGCATGAGCCACGGCTGCGGCGGGACCGTGAACTTCGGCTCCCCGTCCTCCTCGGACACGTACTTCACCGGCTGGCCGAGCTACATGATCGACGCGTCGGCCGTGCGGAACCGCGCCATGCAGTGGCTCGCCTTCCGCTACCGGCTCTCCGGCGAGCTCTACTACGAGACGGCGATGGCCTACTCGCACGATCCGTGGACGAACCAGTGGGACTTCTCGGGCAACGGCGACGGCACGCTCTTCTACCCGGGGACCCCGGCGAAGATCGGCGGCACCACGCACGTCCCCGTCGCCTCCATCCGCCTCAAGATGATCCGCGAGGGCATGGAGGACTTCGAGTACCTCACCCTGCTCGCCCGGGCCGGCGGCGAGGCCGAGGCCCGCCAGATCGCGGACGCGCTCTTCCCGAAGCCGTACGCGACCGAGGTGCCGGCCGCGACGCTCATGGCGGCGCGCGAGCGGCTCGCGGCGCGCATCGTCGCGCTCGGCGCGCCGCCCGTCGAGGTCGCCCCGGCGCCCGCGGACGGGGACCCGGCGCCGGCCGCGGACCCCGCGCCGATCGACGCGGCCGCCGGCGCCCCGACCGGCGACGTCCCGATCCAGGGCGGCTGTGCGGGTGGCCCCGCCGGGCTCGCCTCGGCGCTCTCGCTCGCCGCCGCGGCCGCGCTCCTGCGCGCGCGCCGGCGCCGCTGAACGACCGTGCGCGATTCGGGAACAGCTTCGCTGTCCCGAACCGCGACGGTCGTTCAGCCAGGATCGTACGGGGGGCTGCGCCCCCCGCCCCGTCGGCGGAGCCGCCGGGGCCCCGCCCCCGCTGCGCTGGGTCCCGCCGCGCTGCGCCCGCGCGTGGACCAAGCTGGGGAAGGCGGGCTTGCGCGGCACCCAGCGAGGAGGGGCTGCGCCCCTCCCCCGCGCCGTCGCGCGGGGCCCCCACCCTGCGTACCTGCTTCCGAACACGATCGACCGTTCAGCCCCGGCGACCGGCATCGACGCCGCCGCCGCGCTCGCAGGGGTGCGCGACCTCTCGCGGCGCTTCCGGGACGGGGCGCCCGTGCGCACCTCCGTGCGCATGGCCTCCGCGTCGCAGGGACTCCACGAGAACGAGCAGGTCCTGTCCGCGAGGACGCGGGACCTCCACCGCGCCCTCGTCTCGCTCCAGGAGGAGCTCGAGGCGATCGACTGGTACCAGCAGCGGGCCGACGCCGCCGAGGACCCCGAGCTGAAGGAGGTCCTCGCCCACAACCGCGACGAGGAGAAGGAGCACGCGATGATGCTCCTCGAGTGGCTGCGGCGAAAGGACCTGGTCTTCGCCCGGATGATCCGGCTGCACGTCGGGCACGCGGGCCCCATCGTGAGCGAGGAGGACGAGGCCGAGGCCTCCGGCGCCACCGGCGGCGAGGGGCGCGCCACGAAGGGGGAGCGATGACCTGGCAGGATCGCGACGCCGCGCCGTTCGGGCAGGAGGTCTGGGACCAGATCGACGGCGTGGCGCGCGCCGCCGCGGACGAGGTGCGTGCGGCCCGCCGCCTGCTCGAGGTGATCGGCCCGCTCGGCTTCCAGAGCCGCGCGGGCGTGGCGGAGGACGAACCCGTGGCCGTCGACGCCCCGGACGACCCCGGCGAGCGCGTGCACGTCCACGTCCCGCGCGTGCGCGCCATGCCGGTGCTGCACGCGACCTTCGCGCTCGGCGCGCGGGCCGCCGCGGCGCGCGAGGCCTGTCGCGAGCCCCTCGTCCTCTCCGAGGCGGCGCAGGCGGCGCGGCGGATCGCGCGCGCCGAGGACCGGCTCCTGTTCGCCGGGAGCCCGGCCGCGGGGATCCGCGGCTTGCTCGGGCACGAGGGCGCCGTCGAGGTCGCGCCGGGCGACTGGAGCGATCCCGGTCGCGCCGCGGACGACCTCCTCGGCGTGCTCGCCCAGCTCGAGGCGGAGGGCGGCCACGGCCCGTTCGCGGTCGCCGTCTCGCCTGGCCGCTTCTACCAGCTCCTGCGGCCGCACCCCGGCACCGCGCTCACGCCGTACCAGCAGCTCCTCCCCGCCTTCCCGGCCGGCATCGTGAAGGCGCCCGCACTCGCCGATGGCGCGGTCATCGTCGCTCGCGGCGCGTCGGGCCCGCGCGCCGTCGTCGGGCAGGACCTCACCGCGGCCTACGACGGCCGCGAGGGGATCTTCCACCGCATCTCGCTCGTCGAGTCGGTGACGCTCCTCCCGGGCGCCCCGGGATCGGTGGCGGTCCTGCGCGGGGCGGCGGTCGCCTGAACGACAGCTCGAGAGTTCGCGATCACCTTCGGTGTCGCGAATCTCGCCGCCGTTCAGGCGAGCTCTCACGGGGCTGCGCCCCGCCCCGTCGAGCGCGCGCGCGGCGGCGCCCGCGCCGCTATCCGGCGGACATGGCCTTCTTCCAGGACCCGCCGCGGCTCGCGAACCCGTACGCCGCCGACGCCCTCCTCCGCGAGCACCTCGCCCGCGCGCTGCCGGCCGACGCCCTGCGGGAGATCGAGCCGGAGCTGCTCGAGCTCGGCGAGCTCGCGGGGGGCAGGCTGCTCGAGCTGCAGGAGGCCGAGCGCGAGACGGAGCCGCGCCTCGTGCAGTGGGACCCGTGGGGGCGCCGCGTGGACCGCATCGAGCTCACCGCGCTCTGGCGCGAGGCGGCGCCGCTCGCGGCGCGCCACGGCCTCGTGGCCGCCGCGTACGAGCGGCGGCACGGGGCGCTCTCCCGGCTGCACCAGATGGCGATGGTCCACGTGCTCGAGCCGTCGATGGACGTCTACTCCTGCCCCCTCGCCATGACCGACGGCGCGGCGCGGACGCTGCTCGCCGCCGGCGACGCCGCCCTCGTCGCCCGCGCCGTGCCGCGGCTCACCTCTCGCGATCCCGCCCGGGCGTGGACGAGCGGGCAGTGGATGACCGAGCGCACCGGGGGCTCGGACGTGTCCGGCACCGAGACCGTCGCGCGGCGGGACGGCGGAGGCTGGCGGCTCTTCGGGACGAAGTGGTTCAGCTCGGCGACCACCGCCGAGGTCGCGCTCGCGCTGGCGCGCCCGGAGGGGAGCCCCGCCGGCTCGCGCGGCCTCGCCCTCTTCTACGTCGAGACGAGGGACGAGGACGGCCGCTCGAACGGGATCCTCGTGAACCGCCTCAAGGACAAGCTCGGCACCCGCAAGCTCCCCACCGCCGAGCTGACGCTCGACGGCGCGCGGGCCACCCCGGTGCGGGGGCTCGCGGACGGCGTCCGCACCGTCGCGCCGATGCTGGCCGTCACGCGCACGTGGAACGCGGTGGTCGCGGCCGCGGGCATGCAGCGGGCGCTCGACCTCGCCCGGGACTACGCGCGACGCCGCGTCGCCTTCGGCGCCCCGCTCGCGGCGAAGCCGCTCCACCAGGACACCCTGGCCGGCCTCGAGGCCGAGCGCGAGGGGGCGTTCCTGCTCGCCTTCCGGGCCGCGGCGCTCCTCGGGCGCGCCGAGGGCGGCGAGGCGACCTCCGCCGACCGCGCGCTCCTGCGCGCCGTGACCCCGCTCGCGAAGCTCGCCACCGCGAAGCAGGCGGTCGCGCTCGCCTCCGAGGTGGTCGAGTGCTTCGGCGGGGCGGGCTACGTGGAGGACACCGGGATCCCCAGGCTCCTGCGCGACGCCCAGGTGCTGCCGATCTGGGAGGGGACGACGAACGTGCTCGCCCTCGACGCGCTGCGGGCGCTCGCGGCGGACGGCGCGGAGGAGGCCCTCGCGGGCGAGGTGGCCTCGCACCTCGCGCTCGCGCGCGACCCGGCGCTCCGGCCCGTGGTGGAGGCGGCGGGGGCCGCCCTCGCGCGGTCGCGGGCTGCCCTCGCCGCGGGCGATGCGTCCGGCGCGCCGGAGGCGGACGCGCGGCGGATCGCGCTCACCCTCGCCCGCGCCCACGAGGCGGCGCTCCTCGCCGGCCACGCGCAGTGGTGCCTCGACGCCGGCCGTGGGCGCCGCGCCCTCGCCGCCGCGCGGCGGCTCACCCGCCACGGGCTCGATCTCCTCGACGCCTCTTCCGATCCCGGCGAGACGTCGCTCCTCGCGGGCGAGCCCGGCGGATAGCTCGCGGCGAGCGGTGGAGTCGCGTGCGGGCCGTGCTCGAGGCCTCCGCGCGAGAGGCGCACGCGGCGAGCGGCGCGCGCGGCGCCATCCTCGACGCCACGCGGTGCCCGGCGGCCCGAGGCGGCCTCCCGTCGGGCCCTCACGATCGGAGCAGGCGCAGCGTCCACGCGAGCACGAGGAGCGCGAGCGCGCCTTCGCCGCCCGAGGTGCCGCAGCCGCCGCTCCGCCCGGACCCCTGCGACGGCGGCGGCGGCGCCTCCGGCGGCGGCGCCGCGCCGGCCTTCGCCGCCACGAGCCGCAGCGTGGACGCGCCCTGGTCCACGAGCAGCCACTCGCCCGGCCCGAGCCGCTCGACGTCGGAGGGCGCCGCGAGGCGCGCCTGCGCCGCGGGCCCGTCCGTAGAGCCGAAGGTGCCCGTCCCCGCCACCGTGGCGACCGCGCCGTCGCGCAGCCGCCGCAGCCTCGCGTTTCCGGCGTCCGCGATCAGCACCTCGGCGCCGTCGGCCAGGATCCCGCCGGTGCTCATGAAGCGGGCGCCGGCGGCCGGGCCGTCGGCGAAGCCGCCCGCGTCGTAGCCGCCCCGGGTGGGCCCCGCCACCGTCGAGACCGAGCCGTCGGCCAGCGAGACGCGCCGCAGCGCCCGGTTGCCCGCGTCGTAGACGAGGAGGGCTCCGCTCGCGGCGGCGAGGTCGGTGGGGAAGAAGAACCGCGCCGCGTCGCGCGCGCCGTCGGCCATGCCGCTGCCGCCGCCGCCTGCGACGGTGGTGACCTCGCCCGCGGCGTCGATCCGGCGCACGGCGTTGTTGCCGCGGTCCGCGACGTAGAGCGCGCCGCCCGCGAAGGCGAGCCCGGCCGGGCTCGTGAACCGGGCCGCCGTCCCCTTGCCGTCCACGAGCCCGTTCCATCCGTCCGCCCCGGCCACGAGCTCGGCGGTCCACGCGCCACCGGCGGGGCGCAGGCGGACGATGCGGTGGTTTCCGGTGTCCGCGACGAGCACCGTTCCGTCGGCGGCGACGGCCACCCCCTGCGGCGAGGCGAGGCGCGTGGCGGCGCCGGCGCCGAGGGCCCAGCCCGCCGTGCCGTCCCCCGCGATCGTGACGACGGTCCGCGCCGCGTCGGCGCGGACGAGGCGAACGGCGTGGTTGCCGGTGTCGGCGACGAACACCTCGCCGGCCCCGTTCACGGCCGCGGCGGCCGGGCGCCGGAAGAGCGCCTGCGCCGCGGGGCCGTCGCGCAGCCCCTCGACGAACGGCGCGCCGGCGAAGGTCGCGAGCGACTCGACGTCGTCCGCGCGGACCTCGACGGGCTGCGGCTGCACGGCGGGCGGCTCGGGCGTCTCGGGCACGAGCCCCGCCCTCCGGAACAGGTTCTCGGTGACGCGCTGCACGCGCCGATCGGCGAGGGCCGGATCCGAGAGTCCCCACGACCACTCGATGGTGCCGCCGGCGAAGACGTAGCCCCCCGCAGGCGTGTCGCGGATCGTCGCCTCGTGCCAGTCCGGGCGGCCGTTCACGTCCACGACCGGCGAGCGCGCGACCACCGTGGTGCCGGGCGGGGTGAACCCGTTGTCGAAGCGGCGGTCGCTCTCGTAGCCCACGATGCCGGGGACGGAGTCCCCGTCCCGCACGCCGGTCCCCTCGTAGATCCAGTGCGAGGCGTCCGACACGACGAAGGCGCCGTCGGCGAGGAGCCAGGCGGCGTACATGACGCCGATGAGGCCGTTCTCGGGCTCGCTCACCGGCGGCTGCCGCCACTGCACCGTCTGGAGCGGCGTGCCGGCCAGCGGGTCCGTCGGGCGCCCCTTGTAGCAGACGAGCGTGCGCCGCGGGACGCCGCTCCCCTGCGCCGGCTCGAGCCGGATCTGCCAGTAGATCGAGTTCGCCGAGAAGAAGGCGGCCGACGTGCCGGCGCCGATCGCGGCCTCGAGCGCCGCGCGCGCCGGGCGGGACCAGTACTCGTCGTGCCCCACCGAGAGGAAGAGCCGCTGGCCCTGGAGGAGCGAGGGGTCGCGGTCGAGGTCGACGTTGGTGACGTAGGTGAGATCGAGGCCGCGCGACTCGGCCCATTCCACGAAGGGGTGCTCCCAGCGGAAGTACTGCCCGGCGCCGCTCCCCTCGAGGTACGGCCGGTCGAACGAGACCTCCTGCGCGGGACCGCCGGAGTAGAGGCTCTTGCCGCCCCACGCGTTGTAGGCCTGCCAGGTGGTGACGGACGCCTGGAACACCGCCGCGCCCTTGCGCTCGTCGGCGCGCACGACGAAGACGACGTAGGTCTGCGGGCCATCGTCGCGCGTGATCGCGGCGACGTAGACGCCGCTCGTCCAGCCCGGCTCCGTCTGGACGGTGAAGGAGACGGGCCAGCGGCACTCGATGAGCCCCGTCGCCGTCGGCGCCGGCGTGGGCTGCGGCCCCACGCTCACGGGGCCGCCCGCGGCGACGAGCCGTCCGCCGGCGCCGCCGTACCACCCCATGCGGTAGAGGCGCCAGCCCACGGTTCGCGCCGAGTCGGCGCGGAGGTGGACGTCGATCGCCTCGCCGTGGTTCACGCTCGATGCGCTCGCGTAGCCCTCGAGCCGCCCCGGCGAGGCGCGCTGGCGCAGCTGCCACCCGCCGTCGCCGGGCAGCGCGTTCTCCGCCGCGATCGGGTTCGGGCCCGCCGCGACAGGCTGCGCCCGCGCGGCGGGCCCGAGCGCAACGAGCAGGAGGACCGCGACGACGCCCGCTCCGGGCCGCCCATTCCCAGCCATCCCACCGCCCCCGTGCAGCCGGGCGCCCCAGCGCCCGCATCGCGCTTGAGCCTGCGGATCGCCGCGCGCGCGGGGACCTCTCCCGACGTGGACGGCTCCGAGAAGGATCCGCGGCGGGTCGGCCGGCTCGGTCGCGCCGGGCCTCCCGGGTCGCCCTCGCGCTGCGTCGCTCACCTCGCGGCGGTGCGGCGATCGCGACGCACTCCGCGAGGGAGCGGTCCCCATCACTCATCGTCAAGTGCCCGTAAACTCTCGGCGCACCGTGGGCGGAGCGAGCCCTCCGTCCGACGGGAACACACGTCGAGCGAGCGACGGAGCGGCCGACTGCAATTGTCGTGCCGTAAACGCCCGTATCCTTGACAGCTTCGGTGATCTGCGGTTTTTTGCCCGCTCACTCACGCGAACCCTACGCGGTCGCGAGGAGACACATGGCCACCGACTTCAATCCTCCGCAGAACCCGCCGGGTAGCCCGATCAGCAAGAAGAAGATCCGCCGCGAGGACGCGCTCGCGTACCACTCGTCCGGACGCAGGGGGAAGATCGAGGTCGTCCCCACCAAGCCCTGCGCGACGGCCCGCGATCTCGCCCTCGCCTACACCCCCGGCGTCGCCGAGCCCTGCCTCGAGATCGAGAAGGACCCGGAGCTCTCCTACGTCTACACGGCGCGCGGGAACCTCGTCGCGGTCGTGTCGAACGGCACCGCCGTGCTCGGCCTCGGCGACATCGGTCCGGCCGCCGGCAAGCCGGTGATGGAGGGCAAGGGCGTCCTCTTCAAGCGGTTCGCGGACATCGACGTCTTCGACATCAACATCGACGCGAAGGAGGTCGACAAGGTCTGCACGGTGGTGAAGGCGCTCGAGCCGACCTTCGGGGGCATCAACCTCGAGGACATCAAGGCCCCCGAGTGCTTCATCATCGAGGAGCGGCTCAAGAAGGAGATGCAGATCCCGGTCTTCCACGACGACCAGCACGGGACCGCGATCATCTCCGGCGCGGCGCTCCTCAACGCGCTCGAGCTCGCCGGCAAGGACATCGCGAAGGTGCGCGTGGTCGTGTCGGGGGCGGGCGCTGCGGCGATCGCCTGCACCAAGTTCTACATCTCGCTCGGCGTGAAGCGCGAGAACGTGGTGATGGTCGACACGAAGGGCGTCGTCTACCGCGGCCGCACCGAGGGCATGAACCCCTGGAAGCAGGAGTTCGCCTCCGACACGAAGGCGCGCACCCTCGCCGAGGCGGCGAAGGGCGCCGACGTGCTGCTGGGCTGCTCGGTCAAGGGCATGTTCGACCAGGCCATGATCCGCTCGATGGCGAAGGACCCCATCGTGTTCGGCCTCGCGAACCCGGATCCGGAGATCAGCTACCCCGAGGCGAAGGAGGCGCGCGAGGACGTCATCATGGCGACCGGCCGCTCCGACTTCCCGAACCAGGTGAACAACGTCCTCGGGTTCCCGTACATCTTCCGCGGCGCGCTCGACGTGCGCGCGAAGGCGATCACCGAGGAGATGAAGATGGCGGCGGCGCGCGCGCTCGCCGACCTCGCCAAGGAGGACGTGCCGGACTCCGTCTCGCGCGCCTACAGCGGCGAGCGCTTCCGCTTCGGCCGCGACTACATCATCCCGAAGCCGCTCGACCCGCGCGTGCTCCTGTGGGTCGCCCCCGCGGTCGCGAAGGCGGCGATCGACGGCGGCGTCGCCCGCGTGAAGCTCGACCTGGGCGAGTACCGCGATCGGCTCCGCAAGCTGCAGAGCCGCTCGCACCAGGTGATGGGCTCGATCTTCACGAAGGCGAAGAAGAAGCTCGCGAAGATCGTCTTCCCCGAGGGGCACCACCCGAAGATCCAGCAGGCGGCCGAGATCCTCCGGGAGGAGGCGATCTGCGAGCCCATCCTGCTCGGCCCCGTCGACCAGATCCGCAAGTCGATCGCCGAGCAGCGGCTCGACGAGCTCGAGGGGATCACCATCATCAACCCCGAGGAGAGCCCCGACTACACGCGGTACGTGAGCCGGTACTGGGAGCTGCGCCAGCGGCGCGGCGTCACGTACGAGGAGGCCCGGCGCCGGGTGCGGCTGCGCGCCTACTTCGCGACGACGATGCTCGAGCAGGGCGCGGCCGACGGCCTCGTCACCGGCCTCACCACCGGCTACGCCGACGCGGTCCGGCCGGCGCTCGAGGTGATCGGCACCCGCGCCGGCAAGCGCGCGGCCGGCGTGTACATCGTCGTGACGAAGAACGACTTCAAGTTCTTCGCCGACTGCACCGTCAACATCGACCCCACGGCCGAGGAGATGGCCGAGATCGCGCTCAACACGGCCGACCTCGCCCGCTACTTCGACGTCGTCCCGCACGTCGCCATGCTCTCGTACTCCAGCTTCGGCAGCGCCGGCGGCGCCTCGCCGAAGAAGGTGCGCGAGGCCACCGAGCTCGCGCGGCAGCGCCGCCCGGACCTCGAGGTCGACGGCGAGATCCAGGTCACGCCGGCCATGCACGCGGACGTCCGCGTCCCGGAGTTCCCGTTCTCCGCCCTCAAGGAGGACGCGAACGTGTTCGTCTTCCCGAACCTCGACTCCGCGAACATCGCGTACCAGCTGCTCGAGGCGATGGGCGGCGCGGAGGTCATCGGCCCCGTGCTCCTCGGGATGCACAAGCCCGTGAACGTGCTGCAGATGGGGACGAGCGTGCAGTCGATCGTGAACCTCGCCGCCATCACGGCGCTGCGCGCCCAGGGCGACCAGTTCTTGTTCTAGGGCGGTCCGGTCCGTAGAACAGGGGGGGCCGTCCCATCGGGCCGGCCCCCCTCTCCGTTCCAGGAGGCACGCATGGCCGACGCGCAGGAGCACCTCTCCCGCATCTCCCGCTTCCAGGCGGCGCTCGCCGAGCGCGGCCTCGCGGGCGCCCTCCTCCTGAACGCGGTGGACGTCTTCTACCTCTCGGGCACCCGCCAGAACGGCGCCCTGTGGGTCCCGGCCGGGGGCGCGGCGGCGCTCCTCGTCCGCAAGAGCTTCGCGCGGGCGAAGGCCGAGAGCGCGGTGGAGGACGTGCGGCCCTTCCCGCCCTCGCGCGACCTCGCCCGGGCCCTGGGCGTCGCCGCGGGGAAGGTGGGCGTCGCGTTCGACGCGGTGCCCGCCGCGACGGTCGAGTGGTGGCGGCGCCAGCTCCCCGGCGCCGAGCTCGTGGACGCGGGCCTCCTCCTGCGCGAGCAGCGCTCCGTGAAGTCGCCTTCCGAGCTCGCGGTCCTGCGCGAGGGCGCGCGCCGCATCTGCGGGGTCATCGGCGAGGTCCCGAGCTTCCTGCGCGCCGGCATGCGCGAGCTCGATCTCTCCGCCGAGATCGAGGCGCGCCTGCGCCGGGCCGGGAACGAGGGCGTGCCGCGCCTGCGCGGGTTCAACGCGGAGCTGTTCGTGGGCCTCGCCGTGTCGGGCGACGGCGCCTCGGACCCCGGCTACTTCGACGGGCCGGTCGTGGGCCGCGGCCTCTCGGCCGCCTACCCGCAGGGCGCCTCCGAGCGGGTGATCCGCGAGGGCGACCCGGTGGTCGTGGACTTCACCGCCGTCCACGGCGGCTACGTCGTCGACATGACCCGCATCGCCGTGTGCGGCGCGCTCGACGCCCGCCTCGAGCGCGCGTTCGAGGTGGCCTGCGCGATCCAGGACGAGGTGGCGCGCAGCCTGCGCCCCGGGGTGCCCTGCGTCGAGCTGTGGGAGCACGCCCTCGCCATGGCCGAGCAGGCGCGCCTCGGCGACGCGTTCATGGGGCCGCCGGGCGATCAGGCGCGCTTCGTCGGCCACGGCGTCGGGCTCGAGCTCGACGAGCTGCCGGTGCTCGCGCCGGGCTTCAAGGCGCAGCTCCAGGCGGGGCAGGTCGTCGCGGTCGAGCCCAAGTTCGTCTTCCCGGGGATCGGGGCGGTCGGCATCGAGAACACCTTCGTCGTCGGGGAGGCGGGAGGCGAGAAGCTCACCGCCGGCGTGCCGGACCGGATCCTCGTCGCCGGGGCGCGCGGGTAGCGGCGTCCCGCGCCCCGCCGGCGGCGCAGGGTGAGGTGGGAATGAAGGATCCCGGTCCCGCGGCGCCCGCCCGCGCGCCCGCCGCGCCGGGTGGCTGGCGCCTCCTCGCCGTCACGTCGGCGACCCTGGCGTGCTTCGCCGCGAACTCGCTCCTCTGCCGCGCGGCGCTCGCCCCGGGGCTCGTCGACGCCGGCACGTTCACGGCGGTCCGAATCGCGTCGGGCGCGGCGATGCTCTCGGGCATCGTCGTCCTGGGGCGGCGCTCGCGCCCGCGCGGGGGGAGCTGGCCGTCGGCGCTCGCGCTCTTCGGCTACGCCATCGCGTTCTCGCTCGCGTACGTCCGCATCGGGGCCTCGGTGGGCGCGCTGCTCCTCTTCCCCTCGGTCCAGATCGCGATGACCGGGTGGGCCGTCCTGCGCGGCGCGCGCCCGCGGGCGCGGCAGTGGGCCGGGATCGCCCTCGCGCTCGCGGGGCTCGCGCTCCTCGCCGCGCCCGGCGCCCACCGCCCCGACCTCGCCGGCGCGGCGCTCATGGTCCTCTCCGGCGTCTCCTGGGCGGCGTACTCGCTCCGCGGCGCGGGCGCGGGCTCCGCCCTCGAGGCGACGGCGGACAACTTCGTGCGGGCGCTGCCGCTCGCGATCCCGTTCGTCCTCGTGGGCGCCCGCCCGCTCGCCGCCACGGCGGAGGGGCTCGGCCTCGCGGCCGCCTCGGGCGCGCTCGCCTCGGGCGTCGGGTACAGCCTCTGGTACCTCGCGCTGCCCTGGCTCGGGACGACCCGCGCCGCCGCGGTGCAGCTCTCCGTGCCGCTCGTCGCGGCGCTCGGCGGCGTGGCCCTCCTGGGCGAGCCGCTGACCCTCCGCCTCGCCGCGTCCGGCGCCGCGATGCTCGCCGGCGTGGCGCTCGCGGCCGCGCGGCGCTGATCGGGGGCGGCCGCGCACCTCCCCTCACTCCGCCGCGCTCGGGGCGCTGTCCCCGGGGGCCGCGCCGCGCTATGGCTCGGGGATGGACCCGACCGCACGCCGCTCGCCGCCCCGCCCCCGCGCCGCGCGCCTCGTCGCCGCGGCGCTCGCGCTCGCCGCCGCGCCCGCCGCCCTCGCCTCGCCGGCCGACGAGCTGCGCGGCACCTACCGCCTCGCCGGCTCGGCGCGCGTCGACGCCGGCCCGGTCCTGTCGCGCAGCGTCGAGGCGCGCGCCGACGCCGTCCTCTCGCCCGGCCGCGGCCCGCGCGCCGTGCGGGCGCGGCTCCTCGCGGAGGGGCACGCCTGCGAGCTCGCCGCGACGCTCGGCGAGGGCGGCGCCCTCGCCTTCGAGCCCGGGCAGCGCTGCGCCTTCGCGGTGCAGGAGCCCGACGCGCGCGGGAGCGTCGAGGCGCGGCTCCGCGCCGGCCGCGGCAAGTGCGAGGGCGGCCGGCTCTCCCTCGACCTCACCTTCGAGCTGTCCGGAGCGCTCTCGATGCGGACCGGGCAGGCGATCGAGGTGATGGGGACGAAGGTCGAGCTCCCCGCGGCCTGGACGCCCGACCTGCCGCTGCGCGGCGAGGCGCGCGCGGTGGCCGAGGGCGGGCGCGACGAGTCGCGCGCGGGGCAGCGCCCCGCGGCGCCCTGAACGACAGTTCGAGATTCGCGATCACCTTCGGTGTCGCGAATCTCACTGTCGTTCAGGGCGAGATCTCACGGGGCTGCGCCCCGCCCCGTCGAGCAGAGCTCGTCGGGGCCCCACCCTGCTCGCCGGGTCCCGTGCGCCGCCGCGAGCGGCTGCGCCGCTTCCGCGGCGGCGCCCCGGCGGGCGAGCTTCGCTCGCCTGTTCACGAATCACACGCCCTCAAGAGACCACCCCGGAGCGCGGTCAGCAGCCGCCGCCCGCGCCGCCCTCGTCGTCTTCCGCGCCGGACCGGCGCGGCCGGGGGGCCGCTCAGGTGGAGACGCCGAAGCGCGGCAGGACGAACCACTGGAGCAGGATCCAGCCGGACACGACGAGGAGGAAGGCGAGGTCCCTGTCCATGGCCCCGTGGGAGCCTCGGGCCGCCGGGAGGGTTCGCCCGGCTACAGGGCGGCGATGGCGCGCGCGAGCTTCTCGCGCACCTCGGCGGCGATCGGGCGGAAGGCCGGGTCCGACGCGGCGATGGTCTGGAGCGGATCCACCGCGTTCACCGCCACGCGGCCGCCCTCCTCCTCCCACACCGCCACGCTGCACGGGAGGAGCGAGCCGACCGCGAGCTCCGTCGAGAGCGCCCGGTGGGCGAACGCCGGGTTGCACGCGCCGAGGATCTGGTAGCGGCGGAACTCCACCCCGAGCTTCTCCTTCAGCGTCTGCTTCACGTCGATGCGGGTCAGCACGCCGAAGCCCTCCGCCTTGAGGACCTCGGGGAGCCGCGCGAGCACCTCGTCGAAGCCGCCCTTCACCGTCTTGCGGATGCCGATCTCTGCCATGTCGTGTCTCTCCTCGCGCGTGGGAGCCTACGCGCCGGCGCACGGGTGCGCGCCGGCCCACCGGGGGCCGCGCGGCGGCGACGCACCCCGGGTGAGCGGGCTAGAGGGCGACGCGCAGCCCGATCCCCGCCTCGAGGACCGGAGGGCGATCGATCGGCCCGAGGCTCTCCCGCGTCTCGGGCGGCAGCACGTCGAGCAGCGCGGGGTCCACCGCGAAGCGGTAGGCCCCGCCCCGCCGCCCGAAGTGGCCGGCGACGAAGGTCTCTACGCGCAGGTACGTGAGCGCGAGCACCGAGTGGTCGAGCCGCGCCACGAACGAGCGGTCCGAGAGGTTCCCGAGGACCGACGCCGTGAAGGTGGTGTCGTTCCACCGCCCCGGCGAGGGCAGCCGCGCGAAGACGGCCGCCTGGTGCCGGCCGAGGTAGAAGGGCGAGAAGGGCGAAGGCTCGCCCGGGGCGGCGAGCGGCACCGCGAGGAGGCGCGAGTACAGGTCCGCGTCGGCGTAGCCGGTGTCGTCGTAGAAGTACTCGGCGCCGACGGTGAGCACGTCGTCGTCCGAGTACTTGGTCGACCACTCCCCGCCGGCGACGAGCTGCGGCGTGAGCCCGTCGTGCTGGACGCGCTCGAGCGCGAGGCTGCCGGGGACGGCGCGCCAGCGCTCGAGCGTGGCGCCGCTGCGGAGGGCCGCCTCCGCGTAGAGGTCGAGCTCCCATATACCGAGCGACGCGTCGACGCCGAAGCGGGGCTCGCGGCCGTCCTTCACGAGCGCATCGGCCCCGAGCTCGAGCGTGCCGAGCACGACCTCGGCGCGGCCGCCGGCCCCGACCCCGCCGAGGCGGCGCGTCGCGACCGGGCGGGCCCCGGTGTCCTCGAGCGCGAGCACGCCGTAGGCGTTCCAGCCGCGCGCCTCCCAGGGGACGTGCACCTTGACGAGCGCCGTCCCGGTGCGCGCGTCGAACACGGCGAGGGGATCGCGCGGCGCCGCGTGCAGGTAGTCGGTGGGGTTCCAGAACCGGCCGACCCCCCACTTCACGTGCTGCTTGCCGGCCGTCACGAACACGCGCCGGCCGACGTCGAAGTTCACCCAGAGCTGATCGAGGACCGCGTCCGGGTTCGTGGGCGCGGAGCCGCCCGCGAGCTCCTCGAGCCCGGGCCGCTCGCTCGTCCCGTCGAGCGTCGGGTCCCAGCTCATGCGCCCGAGCACGAAGGCGCGGACGCGCTCGTTCGGCCGGGCGTCGACGTACAGGTCGAGGAGGCCCGGCGCGGCGAGCGCCCAGTCCCCGGGATCGACGCCGTCCTGCCAGGTCGTGGCGGCGCGCAGGTAGAGCTGCCCGCCGAGGCGGAGCGGGTCGTCCCGCTCTCTCGTGACGATCCCCTCGGGCGGGGGCGGGACGGCGTTCGGCGATCCGGTGGACCCGAAGCGCTCCGGTTCGGCCTCCTCCGGCGGCGCCTCCGGCCGCCCCTCCGGTCGCTCCCGGGCGCCGGCGGCCGGCGGCGCGCCGAAGAGCTCCTCCTCGCTCGGCCGGTCCTGCGCGGCGGCGGGGGCCGCCGCGACCAGGACGGCGAGGGCGGCGGCGCGCAGGCGCGGGGCGGCCATCAGCGGCTCCTCGACTCGAGCCAGGCCTTGGTGAAGAGGTTCGCCTCGAGCGGGCGCAGGTCGATCTCCTTGATGAGGATGAGCGTGGCGTTGCCCTTCTCGATCTCGTCGAACATCCGGATCTCCTCCGGGTACCAGACGTCCGCGCGCTTCGACGGGGAGAAGATCCGCTTCCAGCGCGGCTGGTACACGGTGCGCATGAGGCGACCGGAGAGCGCGACCTCCTGGCGCTTCAGCACGTTCGCGGTCGCCACGTCCACCCACAGCCGGACCACCGGGAACGCCACGTCCACGCCGGGCTTCGCCGTGAGCAGCACGCGGTGGACGCCGTACACCCCGAGCTTCTCGTCCGCCTCCCACTTCGCGTCGTACTCCTCCACGAGGCGCGACTCGTCGAGGTCGCCGCGCCGCGTGTTCGTCCCGCCGATCCGCTCGCGATCCGTGCGGCGCTCCCAGCGCCCGGTGGAGGGGTCGTAGAGCCAGAGGTTCTTCTCGATGCGCAGGTAGCCCTTGCCCGCCTCCGCCTTGGGCTTCGTGAAGAGGAACATCTGCTTGTCGTCCTCGTCGCGGCGGTAGACGAGCAGCTCGTAGACGACGTCGGTCTTGCCCCGCTCCTTCTGCTCCATGTAGCAGAGCGCCTTCCAGTCGCCCTGGTTCCGCTGCCGGTCGTCGACCTCCTTCACGAGGGCGGCGAGCTCGCCGTCGGAGAGGGCGCGCGCGGCGGCGGGGGCGAGGGCGAGCGCGACGGCCAGGGAGGCGGAGAGGCGCATGGAGATCACCCGACGTGGTGCATCGCCGTGACGGGCCTCAGCCGGGCCGCGCGGCGAGCGGGGAAGAAGGACGCCGCGACGGTGACGGCGGCGAGGAACAGCACGTCGCGGACGATGGTGGCCGGGTCGAGCAGGAACGTGAGCCGGTCGGAGGCGAGGAAGACCTGCACCGCCTCGGGCAGCGCGATCGCCGCGGCGTTCAGCCCCGCGGCGA
This sequence comes from uncultured delta proteobacterium, assembly GCA_963737085.1. Classification (GTDB taxonomy): domain Bacteria; phylum Myxococcota; class Myxococcia; order Myxococcales; family Anaeromyxobacteraceae; genus Anaeromyxobacter. The sequence goes on along the minus strand of CAVTRR010000004.1, from coordinate 105,985 downwards.
GGCCCGTGGCGGCGAGCGCCCCGGCGGTGGTGCCGGCGAGCCCCAGGAGCGCGGTCTCGAGCAGGACGAGCCAGCGCACCTTGCCGCGCTGCATCCCGATGGCGCGCAGGGTCCCGATCTCGCGCGTCCGCTCGCGGATGGCGATCGCGAGCGTGTTCAGGATCCCGATCACCACCACCACCATCAGGATCACGACGAGGAGCCCGGTGACCACCCGCAGCGCGAGGATGAACTGCTTGAACTGGCCCATCTCGTCGTCGGCGGTGGTCACGTCGAGCTTCTGGCCGGTCCAGTCCTCGCTCGGCACCGTCTGCATGAGCTTCATCCAGTACGGCTGCGCCTCGGGGTCCATCACCCGCCAGCCGGCCTCGGCGAGCCCGGCGCGCAGCCGGGCGGCGACCGCGGAGGCGTCGCGCGGGTCCTTCAGGTAGAGGTGGATCGCCCCGGTCGTCTCGACGTTCAGGCCGTAGAGCTGGCGCAGCGTGTCGGCCTGGATGAACGCCGAGAACGCGGACAGGAGCCCCACGTTCCGCGCGATGGCGGCGACGCGCACGTCGGCGGTGTTGTTCACGCCGCGGTCGGTGGGGGCCGACAGCGTGAGCACGTCGTTCACCCTCACCTTGAGCCGCTCCGCCTGCCCCTCGAAGAGCAGCACCGTCCCGGGCTGGGCGAGGTCCTCGAGGCGGCCCTCCGAGACGCGCAGCACCCGCCGGAACGCGGGCTCCGCCCGCACGTCCACGCCGGCGAGGACGAGGTCCATCGAGGTGCTCTCCGAGACCGCCTTCGCCCAGCCGCGCCCGCGCACGGTCGCGTACTCGAGCTCCGGCACCCTCCGGCGCACCTCCTCGAGCACCTTCGGGTAGTGCGACACGAGCGGCGCGGAGGACGCGCTCGTGATCTTGAAGAACCCGCCCACGTTGACGTGCCCGGTCATGAGCGTGGTGGCGGACTCCATCATGGAGGCCTCCATCCCGCCGGTGAGCGCGCCGAGCAGGACGAGGAGGCCGGTGACGGCCGCGAGGGCGCCGCCGAGGAAGAGGTTCCGGCGGGTGTGGGCGGCGAGGTTCCGCCCGGCGATGGAGAGGTCGACGAGGAGCACGGGCGTCAGTCCTCCGTGGCCATCGCCTCGACGGGCGTGACCCTCATCGCGATCAGGGCGGGGTAGAGCGCCGAGAGGATGGCGACCCCCACCACGATGGCGAGCGACACCATCACCGGCCCGCGCCCGAGCGTGGGGTAGAGCGCGGGCCCCGAGAAGACGAAGTAGAGGAGGTCGGTCACCGCCGGGATGCCGCCGGCGGCGCGGATGATCGCCACGACGCCGCCCCCGAGGGCGGCGCCGGCGAGGCCGAACACCACGCCGATCGTCCCGATCTCCACGAGCAGCATCACCACCACGAACCGGCGCTGGGTCCCGATCGCCCGCATCGTGCCGATCTCCTTCACGCGCTGGAGCGTCGCCATCACCATGGCGTTGTTGATGATGACGAGGGCGATGGCGAAGAAGATGAGGACCGCGGTGAAGAGCACGACGCGGAGCAGGGTGACGAACTGCCCGACGAGGCCGGAGGCCTCCTGCCAGTCCACGACCTTCAGGCCGAGGCCCGCCGCCTCCGCCGCCGCCCGGACGTCGCGGGCGGTCCGGCGCAGCGCCGCGGGGCGGGCGTCCTCGAGGATGAGGGCCGCGTTGAGCGCGACGCCGCGCTCGAGCTCCTCCTGGGTGTGGACGCGGCCGGAGAGCTCCTCGCCGGCGGCGGCGCCGGCGCGGGCGGACCGCACCAGCTCCCGCTCGTCGATGGGCGCGGAGCGGGTCTCGGCGGGCGCCGCGTCCGGGCTCCCGAAGAGCTCGGCCTCGGCGCTCTCGCGGTCGACCTCCCGCGCGGCCATCGTGTCCTTGAGCCGCCGGATCTCCTCCGCCTTCTCGGCGGTCATGTAGCCGTAGAGGTCCCGGAAGCTCATGAGGTCCATGACGCTCATCATCCCGGCGATGCCGGACTTCTCGATCCCCTTGAACTGCAGGAACCCGTAGACCTTCACGTTGACCGAGCTGAAGTACCCGCTCTTCGACGGCGCCTTCACCGTGATCGTGTCGCCGACCTGGATCTTGTAGAGCCGGACGCGCGGCGCGACGACGTCGTAGAAGATGCGGTACTTCGCGTCGAAGTCGGCGTCGGTCGTGGCGAAGAGCCGCACGAGGAGCGCCTCGAGATCCGTACCCGCGGCGAAGCCGCGATCCTTTCCTGGGGCCCCCTGGGGGGCGAGATCCGTACCCGCGGCGAAGCCGCGCTCGGTCTTCGGGGCCCCCTGGGGGGCGGGCCCCTCCTCCGCCTTCCCGCCGAGCGCGGCGCGCAGCGCCCCCGCCGTCTCCTCGGCCCGCACCGGGTCGAGCTGCAGGAGGATCTCGCGGATGCCGCCCCGGTTCTCCTTCACCCAGCGCGCGAGCTGCTCGTCCCGGGCGATCTCCTTGCCCCGCCGGTCGCGCGCGTCCTTGATCTGGTCGAGGCGCCGCGCGTTCTTGAGCTTCAGCCACTCCTCGGCGAACTGCTTGCCGACGAGGACGCCGCGGTGGCCGGTGGGGATCCGCTCGCCCTCGTTCACCTCGGCGAGGGGGAAGGCCCGGAAGAAGGCGTCCGGGTCGGTGCCCACGTACCGGATGAAGGTGAACGCGTTCTCCATGGCCACGGGCGCGACGCGGTTCTCGAGGAACTCCAGGGCGCCGTAGCGGTCGCGGTCGAAGGCCTCCCAGAAGCCGTCGCTCGCCGCGCGCCGCGCCGCCGCGAACTCGTCCCTGCGGCTCGCGATCTCGCGGGACTCCAGATCCGCGATGGCCCGCGCCTGCTCGATGTCCCCCCAGAGGAGCCCCACCATCCGCCGCGCGTGCGCCTTGTGGGCCTCGTAGGCGGCGAGCCGCGCCGGGGTCGTGTCGCCGGCCTCGAGGCGCCTCACGTCCTCGCGCAGCCGCTCGAGCGCCGCGTCGAAGGTCGTCCCGGTCGCCACGAACGCCTGGTCGATGCCCATGGGGACGACCTGCTTCACGTTCGGCACCTTCGCGAGCACCTCCTTCACGCGCGCGAAGTCCTCGATGGGCTCGAGGAGCGACTCGCCCCGCAGCCCGCCGTAGAGCTCGAGGGCGCCCTCGGAATGGGCGTCGTAGACCTGCAGGTGCCCGCCGAGGCTCCCCTGGATGGACGTCCGCATGCCGCGGTCGATGGAGTCGAGGACGGACGAGCCGACCACCACGATGAGCGAGCCCACGAGGACGATCGCCCCGAGGATGCCGGTGCGGGCCGGGCTCGCGGCGAGGTTCCGGAAGGCGATCCGGAGGAGGACCCGCGCGGCGTCGCGGCGCGTCGACATCAGCGCCCCCCGGCGGCCGCCGCCGGCTCGCGGCCGGCGATGCGCCCGTCCTCGATGCGGACGATGGCGTTGGCGTGCGACATGACCTTCGGGTCGTGGGTGGAGAAGACGAAGGTCGTGCCGTCGCGCCGGTTCATGTCGCGCATCAGGTCGATGATGTTCGCCCCGGTGTGCGAGTCGAGGTTGGCGGTGGGCTCGTCGGCGAGCACCAGCCGCGGCCGCGTGACGAGGGCGCGCGCGATCGCCACGCGCTGGCGCTGCCCCCCGGAGAGCTCGCTCGGGCGATGCCGCGTGTGCTCGGCGAGGCCCACCGCCTCGAGGAGGTCGAGCACGCGCTTGCGCCGCTCGGCCTTGGCGAGGGCGCCCTGCAGGAGCAGGGGGAACTCCACGTTCTGGAAGACGGAGAGCACCGAGACGAGGTTGAAGCTCTGGAAGATGAAGCCGATGGTGCGCAGGCGCAGGTCGGTGAGCGCTCGCTCCGAGAGCTTCGCCGTGTCCTCGCCGCCCACGAGCACCGCGCCCGAGGTGGGCGTGTCCACGCAGCCGACGAGGTTCAGGAGCGTCGTCTTGCCCGAGCCCGACGGTCCCGCGATGGAGAGGAACTCCCCCTCCTCGACCTCGAGCGAGACGTCGCGCAGCGCGGGCACGACCGTCTTGCCGAGCATGTAGTCCTTCGAGACGTTTCGGACCGAGACGATCGCCATGCGCTCCCCGCCCTTCGCGTAGCGCCGGGTCGCTCCCGGCGACGATGGCACGCGGAGCGTAGCACCCCGGGCGCCGCCCCGGCGGCGCTAAACGGGCGATGACGACTCGCGAACAGCGCGGCGAAACCTTGGTCAGTCGTCCTGCCGGGCGACCGCGACCCCGAAGCCGCCCGGCTCCTCCTCCCGCGCGTGGATGGTCCAGGGCCGGCAGCAGACCGGGCAGTCCTCCACGTACGTCTGCGTCTCGCCGCCCGCCGGGTCGACGAAGATCGTCACCCACTCGCCGCAGTAAGGGCACTCGATCTCGAAGTCCACGCCGTCCGCCGTTATAGTCGAAGGGTGGCGAAGCGGCCGTTCAACGACGCCTTCTCGCGGCTGAAGGGGCTCGCCCGCGCCCCGGAGCCCGCCCCCGCCGCGCGGCCCGCCCCGCCGCCGCCCCCCGCCCCCCCGCCGCGGGAGCAGTCGGAGGAGGCGCTGTGGAGCGACGCCGTCTCCGGGGTCCGCCCCATGACCCGCGGCGCGGACACCGTCGGCCCGCGCCCGCCGCGCGGCCCGCCCGAGCGCTTCTGGCACCCCGACCTCGACGCGGTGGACGAGCTGCGCGCCCTCGTCTCCGGCGACGCGCCGTTCGACCTCGCGGACACCGACGAGTTCATCGAGGGGCGGATCGCGGGGATCGACCCGAACCTCGTCCGCAAGCTGCGCCGCGGCGAGTTCGCGGTGCAGGGGCACGTCGACCTGCACGGCCTCACGCGCGAGGAGGCGAAGCGGGAGGTCGAGGCCTTCCTGCGCGGCGCGCGCAACGCCGGGAAGCGCTGCGTGCTCGTCGTGCACGGCCGCGGCCTGCACTCGAAGGACCAGCTGCCGGTGCTGAAGGACGCGCTCCGCACGTGGCTCTCCACCGCCCGCTTCGCGCGCCACGTCCTCGCCTTCGCCACGGCGCGCCCCGTGGACGGGGGCGGCGGGGCGCTCTACGTGCTCCTGCGCCGCGCCGGGCGGTGATCAGCGCGGGCGCGGCACGAACACCGGCACGTTCTCGGCGTCGATCCGCAGCCGGAGCCGGAGGAACACCGATCCCCACCCGTGACCGCCCGCGTTGGGGCCGTCGAACGCGACCGGCGTCCAGTCGAGCCTGAGCCCCGTGGCCGCGAGCGCCCACGCGATCGTCGCGATCGGCTCGACGTGCGCGCGCGTCAGCGCGAGGACGAAGAGCTCGCTCCGGTGCGCCCGCCCGTAGCTCGGCTCGAACCCCGGCACGGAGACGCGCGGCTGGCAGACCTCCCCCAGGCAGGGCGGCGGGCGGCTGCGGTCGGGGCGCGGCCCGACCGGGGCGGCGAGCGCCTCCTCGAACGACTCCCCGGCGGGAAGGTGCAGCGCGAGGTCCGGGCTCCGGTGGAACACCGCGCGAGACAGCTCCGCCACCCCCGGCGCGGGTGGGGGGCCGAGGGCGAGCGCGAGCGCCAGCAGGGCAATGCCGGGCATCCTTCGCGTGACGGTAAGGATCCTTTCGTGCCGCGACAGCGGCCGGGCGGGGTGCCGCCTCCGCGGCGGCGATCCCGGGGCCACGCGGCGGCGGACGCGATAGGCTCCCCGCTCCACCCACCGGAGGGCGCGATGGCGAAGCCGAAGATCGAGGACCTCGTGAAGGGAAAGGGCCCGGAGGCGGTCCGCGGGAAGACGGTCGAGGTGCACTACACCGGCTGGCTCACCGACGGCACGAAGTTCGACTCCTCGGTGGGCGGCTCGCCGTTCTCGTTCCGCCTCGGGGCGGGCGAGGTGATCGAGGGCTGGGACCGCGGCGTCGCGGGCATGAAGGTCGGCGGCAAGCGCAAGCTCACCCTGCCCCCGGACCTCGGCTACGGCGCGAGCGGCGCGCCCCCGGCGATCCCTCCGAACGCGACGCTCGTGTTCGAGGTCGAGCTGCTCGGCGTCTTCTGACGCCCCTTCGCGGCGAGCCGCGGGCCGCCTGGAGCGCTGCGCCCGCGGGCCGGGGCGCCTATGTCCCACGGACCCCGGGAGCCCCCGCCGCGACGGCAGGGCGCCGGCGGGCGGATCCGCCATGGCGTCGCGAAGGAAGGAGCTGCTCTCGATCGCCGGCCGCGAGGTCGCGATCTCGAACCCGGACAAGCTCTTCTTCCGCGCCGCGGGGATCACGAAGCTCGACCTCGTCCGCTACTACCTCGCCGTGGCGGACGGCGCGCTGCGCGGCGTGCGCGACCGGCCCATGGCCCTCCGCCGCTACGTGGACGGCGCCGAGGGCGAGGCCTTCTTCCAGAAGCGCGCGCCCGCGTCGCGCCCGGCGTGGGTCGACGTGGTGGAGCTGCGCTTCCCCTCCGGCCGGCGCGCGGAGGAGATCGTGGTGCGGGACGCGGCTCAGCTCGCCTGGGTGGTGAACCTCGGCTGCATCGACCTGAACCCGCACCCGGTGCGAGACGGCGACCTCGAGCACCCCGACGAGCTGCGCGTCGACCTCGACCCGGTGCCGGGCGTCCCGTGGGACGACGTGCGGCGCGTCGCGCGGATCACCGGGGAGGTGCTGCGCGACCACGGCCTCGCCGGCTTCCCGAAGACGAGCGGCTCGCGGGGCGTCCACGTGTACGCGCGCCTCGAGCCGCGCTGGGGCTTCGGCGAGGTGCGCGCGGCGGCGCTCGCCCTCGCGCGCGAGGTGGAGCGCCGCGCCCCCGCGCTCGCCACGAGCCGCTGGTGGAAGGAGGAGCGGCACGGCGTCTTCGTCGACTACAACCAGAACGCGAAGGACCGGACCACCGCGTCGGCGTACTCGGTGCGGCCCACGCCGGACGCGCGCGTCTCCACGCCGCTCGGCTGGGCCGAGCTCGAGGCCTGCGACCCGGCGGACTTCACGCTGCGCACCGTCCCGGCGCGGGTCGCCGCGCTGGGCGATCCGATGGCCGGCCTGGACGCGGCCCCCGGCTCCCTCGAGGCGCTGCTCGAGCTCGCCGCCCGCCAGCGCGCCGAGGGGCAGGCCGACGCGCCCTGGCCGCCCCACTTCGCGAAGGGCGCGGACGAGCCGCCGCGGGTCGCCCCCTCGCGCCGCAAGGGGGCGCGCCGCCCGTCCGCGCCGCTCGTCGTCGTCGCGAAGGCGGCCCGCAGGGACGAGGCGCTGGAGGGGCTCGCGCGCTGGAAGGCGCGCCACCCGGACGCCGCGGCGCGGCTCGCGCCCGACGACGTCCTCGTCGACGCCATGCGGGGGCGCTCGAGCCAGTGGACGCGGGTGCGCGTGAACCTGCGCCACGTGCCGGAGGGCGCGCGGCCGCGCGAGGAGTCCCCGGAGCCGGACTACGAGCCGTGGCACTAGCCCCCGCCGCCTCGAGGGCACGCTCCCCTTCGACCCCGGCACGGGAGGCGGCGCCGTCCCAGCCTCCGTACCGTCGTGCGGCGGCCACGTCGGCCGGATATTCAGGGAGGCCCCCGCAGCGGGCTCCCCGGCGGCCGCGAGGGGTCACCCGACCCGGGAGGACGCAGGATGCCGACGACGCGGACGCTCGCGTGGCTCATCGACGAGCACAGGGACGACATCCTGCGCGAGTGGGTGGCGCGCGCCCGGACCGCGATGGGGCGGCCTCCCGCCCGGGGCGACGAGGAGGCGGTCGCCCGCGTGCTCTCCGAGGCGCTCGTGAGGCTCCGGCGCGGCGATCCGGCCTGCGAGGCTGCCCCCGCGCCGCACGCGACGGCGTCTTCGAGCGGCGCGCGCGATCCCGCTCGCGCGGCGGGCGACGGAGCGCTCCTGAGGTCCGTCGTCGTGGACCTCGCGAGGCGCTCGGGGGTTCTCGCGTCGTGGGACGAGCTCGAAGCGCTGCACGGCGCGCTCGACGGCGCGGCGCGCGAAGGGTGGGAGGGGCTCGCGCCGGCCCGAGCCGCGCGAGGCCCGAGCTTCGAGGATCGCTTCCGCGAGATCGCGGACCACGCGCCCGGCGCCGTGTTCGTGAAGGGCGGCGACGGCCGGTACCTCTTCGCGAACCGGTGGGTCGCCGACCTGCTCGGTCGGCGTCCGGAGGACGTGGTCGGCCGCACCGCCTCCGAGCTCCTCCCGCCGGAGGTGGTCGAGCGGATGCGGGTCGCGGAGGAGCGGGCCGCCCGCGCGGGGGAGGCCGTCACCGAGGACGTGGTCCCGACGCCGCACGGCGAGCGGGTGCTCGTCACCGTCCGGTTCCCGTTCGAGCTGCGGCCGGGCGAGCTCGGCACGGTGGGCCTCGCCTTCGACGTCACGGACCGCAAGCGCGCCGAGCTCGCCGCGCGCCACGCGGCCGAGCTCCTGGATCTCGGCGACGCCTTCGTCGAGATCGATCGCGCGTGGCGGGTCACGCGGGTGAACCACCGCCTGGAGCGCCTGGCGCGGAGGACGCGCGCCGAGCTGCTCGGGCGGAGCTTCTGGGAGATCTGGCCGGAGGCGGCGACGCCCGCCTCGGCGTACTGGCGCGAGCTCCACCGCTGCATGGACGAGCGGATCGCCGTCGAGCTCGAGTACCACCACGCCGGCCTCGACGTGTGGACGAGCGCCACCGCCTACCCGACGAGCGGCGGGGTCGCGGTCTTCCTCCGCGACGTCTCGGCGGCGAAGCGGACGGAGCAGGACCTCCGGGCGGCCCACGGGCGCCTGCGGGCTCACGTCTCCATGACCCCGCTGGCGGTGGTCGAGTGGGACTCCGAGTACCGCGTCGCCGCGTTCAGCCCGCGCGCCGAGGAGCTCTTCGGCTGGAGCGCGGCGGAGGTGGTCGGGCGGAGGATCGACGAGATTCCATGGGTACCCGAGGAGGACTGGCCGTCGGTGCGCGCCTTGATGCGGGACATGACGGCCGGCGCGAGGCCCACGAACGTCAACGCCAACCGGAACGTCCGGAAGGACGGGTCGATCATCTACTGCGAGTGGTACAACTCCGCGCTCCGGAGCCCGGACGGGAAGCTCGTCTCCGTCCTGTCCCTCGTCCTCGACGTCACGGAGCGCAGGATGGCGGAGGCGCGCGCGGAGCTCCTCGCCCGCTTCCCGGAGGAGAACCCGGATCCCGTGATGCGCGTCTCCGCGGACCTCGTCGTCGCGTACGCGAACGACGCCGCGAGGACCCTGCTCGAGGGCGTCGAGCCCGGCGAGGCGGCGCCGCAGGTCATCGCCGGGCCGGCGCGCGAGGCCATGCGCACCGGGCGCCGCGCGCGCGTCGAGACGCGCCACCGCGACGTCGACGTCGCCCTCCACTTCGTCCCGGTCGGGTCCGAGGTGAACGTCTACGGGCACGACGTCACCGAGGGAAAGCGCGCCGAGGAGGCGCTGCACGCGAACGAGGCGCGGGCGCGCGCCATCAGTCGGAACATCCGCGACGCGATCGTGGTCGTGCAGGCGATCCGGGATCCCGGCGGCGAGTGCACGGGCTGGCGCTACCTCGAGGCGAACGACGGCGCGCTCGAGCTGCTCGGGAGGACGAGCCGGGACGTCCTCGGCAGGTCCGTGCGCGAGCTCCTCGGCGAGCGCGCCGACGCCGTGCACGAGCGGATGGTCCGCGTGCTCGCGACGGGCGAGCCGGAGCGGTACGAGACCTCGTACGGAGACCGGACGCTGGTCATCACGCTGTTCCAGGTCGACGCGAGCTCCGTCGGGAGCGCCGCCTTCGACATCACCGATCGGAAGCGCGCCGAGGACGCGCTGCGCGCCGCGAACGCGCAGCTCGTCGAGGCCGACCGCCGCAAGGACGAGTTCCTCGCGATGCTGTCGCACGAGCTGCGCAACCCGCTCGCCCCCATCCGGAACAGCACCTTCATCCTCGCGCACGCCGACCCCGCCGGCGAGCAGGCCGCGCGCGCGCGGTCCGTCATCCAGCGCCAGACGGAGCACCTCACCCGCCTCGTCGACGACCTCCTGGACATGACCCGGATCGCGCGCGGGAAGATCGAGCTCCGGCGCGAGCGCGCGGATCTCGCCGCGACGGTGCGCCGGGCCGCGGAGGACCTGCGACCGCTCGTGAGCGACCGCGGCCTCCGCCTCGTCGTGGAGGCGCCGGAGCACGCCGTGTGGGCCGACGTCGATCCCACCCGCGTCGCGCAGATCGTGGGGAACCTCCTCAGCAACGCGATCAAGTTCACGCCGCCGGGCGGGACCGTCGAGGTGTCCATGGCCGTCGCGGGCCCGTCCTGCGAGATCCGGGTCAGCGACAGCGGCGTCGGCATCGATCCCGAGATGCTCGAGCGCGTCTTCGAGCCCTTCGTGCAGGCGGAGCGATCCCTCGCGAGGACGCAGGGCGGGCTCGGGCTGGGCCTCGCGCTCGTGAAGGCGCTCGTCGAGCTGCACGGGGGGTCCGTCGCCGCCTCGAGCGGTGGACCCGGGACGGGCGCCGCGTTCACCGCGCGCCTGCCGGTGTCGTCCGCGGCGCGCGCCGACGCCCTCTCGCCCGCGGGCCCTCCCGCGGCGAGCCCCGCGCGCCGGCGCGTGCTCATCGTCGACGACAACCGGGACGCGGCCGAGTCGCTCGCCGACGTGGTGCAGACGTTCGGACACGAGGTGGACCTCGCGTTCGACGGCCCGAGCGCCCTCGCGAAGGCCCGCGCGCGCGCTCCGGACGTCGTCCTGTGCGACCTCGGGCTGCCCGGGATGAGCGGCTACGAGGTCGCCCGCGCCCTGAGAGCGGGCCTGGCGGCCGGCGTCCAGCTCATCGCCGTCAGCGGCTACGCGCAGCCGGAGGACGTCGAGCGGGCGGTCAGCGCGGGCTTCGACGGGCACCTCGCCAAGCCACCCGACCCCGCGCGCCTCGAGCGGCTGCTCGCGTGAGCGACCACGCGCGGCTCGCCGCACCGCGCACCTCCGACGCGCTAGCCGAGCGACGCCGCGATGCCGCGCGCGGCCGCCACCGGGTCCGGCGCGTCGCGCAGCGGCCGCCCGAGGACGATGACGTCCGCGCCGGCGCGCACCGCCTCGGCCGGCGTCGCCACGCGCGCCTGATCGCCCCGCGCGGCGCCCGGGGGGCGGACGCCGGGGACGACGAGCAGCGGGCCCGGTCCCACGGCGGCCCGCACCTGCGCCACCTCGTGCGGCGAGCAGACGAGGCCGCCCGCGCCCGCCGCGACCGCGAGCCGCGCGAGGCGCACCACCGCCGCCTCCGGCGGGCCCTCGAGGCCGATCGCCGCGAGCGCGCCCGCGTCGAGGCTGGTGAGGACGGTCACGGCGAGGACGCGCAGCCGGCCTCCGGCGCCCCGCGCCGCGGCCGCGATCATCTCCGCGCCGCCCGCGGCGTGCACGGTGAGCAGCGACGCGCCGGTCGCCGCCGCGCTGCGGGCGGCGCCCTCGACGGTGTTCGGGATGTCGTGGAGCTTGAGGTCGAGGAAGACCGGCCGGCCCAGCGCCGCCGCGGCCCGCACCACCGAGGGCCCCTCCGCCACGAACAGCTCGAGGCCGACCTTGAGCATCCCCACCGCGGGCGCGATGGCGCGCGCGAAGGGCTCCGCCCGGTCCCAGGCGGGGAAGTCGAGGGCGGCGCAGAGGCGGTCGGCGGCCTTCATGCCTTGCCCACCTGCATCCGCCCGACCTCGCGCAGCAGCCGGTCGGCGTCGGCGCGCGGCAGCCTGTTCTTCGCCTCGAAGAGCGCGAAGGCGAGCAGCTCCTCGAGCGCCTCGAGCGAGCGCGCCCGCGCGGCCGCGCCCTTGTACGCGCCGGAGGCGTTCACGTTCACCAGGATCTGCGCGACGTCCATCTCGCCGTCCTCCGCGATCCGCACCCCCTCGAAGATCGGCCGCTTCGGCTCGGGGAGCCGGTCGAACCAGCAGTTCAGGCGGGCCCCGGCGTCGGCCTCCACCGCCGCGAGGGCCGCGTAGACGTGCTTGAAGATGCGCCGGTAGGTCTCGAACGGCCCCGACGCGCGCGGCGCGCCTTCCCGCCGGAGGGCGCCCGGCGCCGGCGTGGGCGCCTCGACCTCGATCACGATCTCCGCGGCGCCCGGCCCCTCCGCGGCGGCGCGGCGCTGCTCCGCCTCCTCGACCCGCTTCATGCCCTGCAGGATGAGGTCGCGCGTCCGCTCCGGCAGCTTCACCTGGGACTGCTCGTCGAGCGGCCCCTCCAGGAAGGCGAAGTCGCCGTCGGTCTCGAGGAAGGCGCGCAGGAAGATCTCCCTCACCTGCAGCGTGATGGCCTCGTAGAGCTGGGCCGACGTGAGGATACCCTCGTCCTCGAGCACCTGGCCGAGGGGGCGGCCGCTCCGCACGAGGCTCGCGCAGCGCGCGAGCTCGGCCTCGCCCACGAAGCCGTGGGCGAGCAGGATCGGACCGAGCCGGTCGCCGGGATCCGACGACGAGGCGAAGACCACCTGGCCGTCCCTGAAGTAGAGGCTCTTCCGCCGGAGCTCGGCGGGGACGGCGGCGGCGCGCGGCGCGCCCGCCCCGCCCGCGACGAGCAGGACGCCCGTCTTGAGCGAGGAGAAGACGAACTGCACCACCTCGGCGACGGTGAGCGACGCGAGCGAGCCGCCGAAGAAGGCCTTGGGCGCGTCGGCGCGCGCGGGCACCACGAGCGCGAAGGTCCCGCGCCCGGTGACGAGGTCCACGTCGCCGCCGCCGGCGAGGCCGAGCGCCTCCGCCTCCCCCTGCGGCAGGGAGACCTGCGCCTCCGGGCCGATGTTCAGCTTCGCGCGCACGCGAGCACCTCCGCCACGACCCGAGCGTAGCAGGCGCGCGCCCTCCGGGGCGAGAGACGCGCCGTCACGCCGGGCGGGCCGCCCGGATCGCCTCCAGGGTGCGCGCCGCGACGCCGCCGAGGGGGACGAGCTCCACCTCCTTCGAGGCGCGGAGCTTCCACTCCGCCTGCCCGCTCGCGAGCCCCTTCTTCCCGACCGCGATCCGGATCGGGACGCCGACGAGGTCGGCGTCCTTGAACTTCACGCCGGCCCGCTCGTCGCGATCGTCGTAGAGCACCTCGACGCCCGCGCCCGAGAGCGCCTCCACGATCCCGTCGGCCGCCTGCTTCAGCTCGGGCTCGGGGCCGAGCGTGAGGACCGTCGCCTGGAACGGCGCGATGGCGAGGGGCCAGCGGATGCCGGCGTCGTCGTGGTGCAGCTCGATGGCGGCGGCCATGATCCGCTCGACCCCGATGCCGTAGCTCCCCATCACGATGGGCACGCCCTTGCCGTCGGCGTCGAGCACCGTGGCCCTCATCGACTCCGAGTACTTCGTGCCGAGCTTGAAGATGTGGCCCACCTCGAGCGCCTTGAAGACCTCGAGGCTCCCGTCGCAGCGCGGACACCCCTCGCCGGCCTTCACGGTGCGCAGGTCGGCGAGCTTCGCGTGGGGGCCGGCGAGCACGTCGCGGCGGACGTCGACGCCCCGCAGGTGGAAGCCGTCCTCGTTGGCGCCCGTCACCATGTCCCTGCGGTCGGCGAGCGACGGATCGACGAGGACCGGCGCCCGCGAGAAGCGGACGGCGCCGAGCGACCCCGCCTTCGCGCCCATGAGCGGGGGGATCTCCTCCGGGTGGGCCGGCCGCACGACCTGCGCGCCGGTCGCCGTCTGGAGCTTCGCCTCGTTCAGCTCCTGATCGCCGCGCACGACCGCGATCACCGGCTTCTCGTCGGCGACGTAGACGAGGGTCTTGAGCTGGCGCGCCGCCGCGACGCCGTAGGGCTTCTGCTCGAGGGCCTCGATGGTGACGACCCCCGGGGTGGCGAACTTCTCCGGCGTCGCGAGCCCGGCCCCGTCCTGCGCCGCCGGGAGCCGCGAGGCCGCCGTCTCGGTGTTCGCCGCGTAGCGGCACTTCGGGCAGGCGGCGACGAGGTCCTCGCCCGCGTCGGTCTTCACCATGAACTCCGACGACTCCGAGCCGCCCATGGCGCCCGAGTGGGCCTGCACCGCCACGAAGTCGAGGCCGCAGCGCGTGAAGATCCGCTCGTAGGCCCGGCGCTGGTCCTCGTAGCTCTTGTCGAGGCCCGCGCGGTCCACGTCGAAGGAGTACGCGTCCTTCATGGTGAACTGGCGCACGCGCAGCAGGCCCGACTTCGGCCGCGGCTCGTCCCGGAACTTCGTCTGGATCTGGTACCAGACCTGCGGCAGCTGCCGGTAGCTGCGCAGCTCGTCCCGGGCGATGGCGGTGAAGATCTCCTCGTGCGTCATGCCGAGGCCGTAGTCGCCGCCCTTGCGGTCCTTCAGCCGGAACATGTTGTCGCCCATCACGTCCCAGCGCCCGGACTCCTTCCAGATCTCGGCCGGGTGGAGCGCGGGCAGGAAGAACTCCTGGCCGCCGATGGCGTCCATCTCCTCGCGGACGATCGCCTCGACCTTCGAGAGCGTGCGCTTCGCGAGCGGGAGGTAGTCGTAGATCCCGGCGCCGAGCTGGCGGATGAAGCCGGCGCGGACGAGGAGCTTGTGGGAGGCCACCTGCGCGTCGGCGGGCGCCTCCTTGAGCGTGGGGACGAAGGCCTGCGAGAGTCGGACGGGGCGCATGGATCCCGGGGTTATACACCGGCGCGCCGGGGGTGCGCGCACCGGCGCAGCCGCCCTCCGACGCCCGGCGCCGATGTGCGATGGCGGCCGGCGCGACCCCCCTCCGGGCCCCGTGCTACGAATGGGACTCCGTTCCCCGAGGGCCCTCCGATGCGCCGTGCCTGCACGCTGCTCGCCGCCGCCGCACTGTTCGCCTGCAGCCCCAGCGACGACTCCCCGACCCCGACGCCGCCCCCCGCCGCGCCGGCCGGCGTGACGGTCGCCTCGCCGATGCCGGGCATGCTGCGCGTCTCGTGGGAGGCGGCCGCCGGCGCGACCTCGTACGTGGTCTACCGCGCGGCGGGGACGATCGACCCGGCCACCGCCGTGCGGGCGGAGGTGCCGGCGAGCGCGGCGGCGGGGTGGACGGTGACGGGGCTCGCGCCGGGATCGACGTGGCACGTGGCCGTCGCCTCCGTGGGCGCGGCCGGCGAGGGCGCGCGCTCGGCCGACCAGGTGGCCGACGCGAGGCCGCTCGCCGAGATCACCAGCGTCACCGCGACCTCCACCACGGTGTCGCTCGCCTGGACGCCGGTGTCCGACGGCTCGTATCTCGTCTACCGCTCGACGACGTCGCCCGTGGACCGGACGACCGCGACCGCCATCCCCGCCGCCACCGCGTCCCTGGAGGACGCGGTCTCTCCCGGCACCACCTATCACTACGCCGTCGCCGCCCTCTTCGAGAGCGCCGAGAGCGCGCTCGGGCCGGAGGTGGCGGTGACGACGGCCCCGGGCCTGCCCGACACCTTCACGGTGGTGCGAGGGGGACGGGACGCTCTCGCTCGCCTGGTCGGCGGTACGCCACCGCCACGAGCTACACCGCGTTCTGCGGCGCCACGGCGGGCATGCCGGAGACCGCCACCGAGATCGCGACCACCAGCGGCCTCGCGCTCGACCTCACGGGGCTCTCGCCGGGCACGACCTGGTTCTGCGCGCTCCGCGCCGACTCGCCCGCGGGCGAGGGGCTCCTCACCGCCGAGGTCTCGGCGCTCACGCTGCCCGCCGCCCCGGCGCCGGCCGCCGCCGCGCTCGTGGGCGGCGCGTCGCTCACCTGGGCGCCGGTCGCGAGCGCGACCGCCTACGTCGTGTGGTGGGCCACGGGGACGGGCGAGGTCGTCTCCGCGGCGGCCGCCTGCACCGCGGAGGCCTGCGCCTGGTCCCGCACCGGCCTCGGCACCGGCGTGCCGCTCGAGCTGCGCGTGCAGGCGCGGAACGCCTCGGGCGACGGGCCGGCGTCGGCCGTGCTCGGGGTGACGACGCTCCTCGCCCCGCCCGCGCTCTCCGCCTCGCCGGGCGCGGGCGAGGTGACGCTCACCTGGACCGACCCGAACGTGCCGGCGGCGGCGAGCTACGACCTCTACTGGTCGGAGGCGGCCCCGGTGACGCTCGCGAGCAACCGCATCCCCGGCGTCACCTCGCCGCACGTGCACGGCCCGCTCCTCCTCGGCCGCACCTACCACTACGCGCTCGTCGCCGTGGGCGCCGCCAGCGCGAGCCCGCTCTCCGCCGAGGCGAGCGCGACCGTCGCGCGCACGGGGCTGCTCGCGACGCCGGTCGCGATCGCGGGCGTCACGACCTTCGGCCAGAGCATCGCCGCCGCGCCGGGTGACCCGGAGTCCTTCGTCGGCCAGGCGGGGTTCTGGGACCTCCAGCCGGACTTCTCCATCGCCACGGGCGGCTACGACGGCCCCTTCTCGAACGCGCACGTTCTCGAGGTCGGGCGGCTCGCGACCTCGCCGCCGACGCTCGACTCGCTCCTCCAGGAGTACCTCGCGCTCGACTACTTCCCCTTCGATCAGCAGTACGGCGAGCTGACGTTCATGACCCCGGTGTTCACCCAGGCCGACGGCGTGGCGGTGGCCGAATTTTCCGATGGGGCGAGCCTGGGGCTCCTCCCGCTCTCCGGCGGGCGCTCGGCGTTCCTGAACGCGACGAGCGACTCCCGCCTGCAGCAGCCGCTCGACCTGAGCGCGGCGGCCGCCGCGACCATCGGCTGGACGGAGCGCGTCTTCCCGAACGGCGGCCTCGTCCCGGACGGCGGCTCGTCGTTCGGCGCCGCGCTCCGGCGCGCGGACGGCACGCTCGTCGAGGCCCTGGCGCCGACGTGCGGCACGGCCGTGGACGGCGTGAAGAGCTGCAGCGCCGCCGCCGCATTGGGGCTCGGTCAGCCGGTGGTGCTCTCCTTCGAGTTCCGCGGCGCGGCGCCCGGCATCGCCGAGCTCGACGACGTGACCGTGACGGGCGCGGGCGCGCCCGCGCTCGCGAACGCCGGCTTCGAGGTTGCGGGCGGGTGGACGAC
Organism: uncultured delta proteobacterium; assembly: GCA_963737085.1. Lineage (GTDB taxonomy): Bacteria > Myxococcota > Myxococcia > Myxococcales > Anaeromyxobacteraceae > Anaeromyxobacter. The sequence goes on along the minus strand of CAVTRR010000004.1, from coordinate 89,161 downwards.
GAACCCGGGCGCCGAGCCGCAGAACGTGACGAGCGGCAGCCGCACGCTCTGCGTGGACGGCCCGTCGGCGTTCCCGTGCCCGACGCCGCTCGTCGTCACGCGATCCTTCTTCACGGCGCCCTCCTCGCCCTGGGCGCGGATCGTGGACGTCTTCGAGAACCCCGGCGCGGCCGCGGTGACGGCGGACGTCGTCTATCTGACCACCGCCGCCGGCGGCGGTACCGCGGTCACCTACGATCCGGGCGGCGCGGGCAACGCCATCGCCGCGTACGACGCCGGCGCGTCCAACCCCGTGCGCGACTTCGGCCTCGTCCTCGGGGACGTCGTCCCCTACCACCGGTCGGCGTCGCCCGACGGCCTCGGCAAGGGCGCGGGCGTCGTCTTCGCCGTCCGCTCCATCACCGTCTCCGCCGGCGGCCGCGTCGCCCTGGCGAGCTTCCTCGTCATGGACGGCGCGTACGCCCACCGCGATGGCGGGACCTCGGCCCCCGGCATCGACGCGGTCGCGACCGCCATCGCGAACGGCTTCGCCTCGCCCACGGACTCGACGTACCGGGACTGGCTCACGCAGGCGCAGCTCGACGCGATCGTGAACTTCTGATCGGGATCGCACCGCACGCGCTGGCGGACGATGACGTAGCGTGCAAGGCTCTCGTCGATGCCGCTCGGCGAAGGACGCATGGAGCCCGGCACGCGGAGCCGCTGGTTCGCGCGGCTCGTCGCCGTCGCCGCGGGTCTGACGGGCGCGACGGTCCTCTTCGGGTGGGCCGCCGGCCGGCCGGCGCTGACGACGCTGGCCTCCGACATCTCCATGAAGCCGAACGCGGCCGTGTGCTTCCTGCTCGTCGGCGCCGCCCTCTGGAGGAGAGGCTCGCGCTCAGGCGTGGCGCGGGATCGCCTCGCCCTCGCGATCGCCGTCGCGGCGAGCGCGATCGGAGGCGTCACCCTGCTGGAGCACCTCTCCGGCGTCGATCTTCGCATCGACCAGCTGCTCTTCTCCGAACCCCCCGGCATGCCGGCGACGGCCGCGCCGGCGCGGATGGGGCCACCCGCCTCGACGAGCTTCCTCCTGCTCGGAGCCGCTCTCGCCTGGATCGGCAGGCCTCGGAGCGCGGCGAGGATGGCCGTGCAGCTGATGGCGCTCGCCACCGGATGCATCGCGCTCCTGCCGCTCGTCGGGTACGCGTACGGCACGAGGCAGCTGTACGGCGTCGCCCGGTTCACCGGGATCGCGCTTCCCACCGCCCTCCTCCTGGAAGCGCTCGCGGTCGCCGTCCTCCTCGTCGCGCCGGGCACCGGGCTCCTGTCGGCCGTGCGCGGCTCGGGCACCGAAGGGCAGCTCGCGCGGCGCACCCTCGTCTACTCCACGGTGGTGCCGCTCACCGTCGGCTGGCTGGTCGCGCAGGGGCTCCACCGGGCGCTGTTCGACGGCACGTTCGCCGTCTCCTTCCTGGTCCTCGTCCTGATCCTGTCCGTGACGCTCCTCACGTGGCGCGAGGCCGTTCACATCGGCCGGATCGCGAGAGAGCGCGAGGCGGCCGAGGACGCCCGGCGCGAGAGCGACGAGCAGGCGCGCGCACGCGCGTCGGAGCTGGAGGCGGTGCTCGACGCGGTGCCGGCGGCGGTGTTCATGACGCACGACCCCGACGCTCGCCGCATGGAGGGGAACCGCGTCGCGCAGGAGCTGCTGGGCGCCGGGCGAGGGTCGAACGTCTCCAAGACGGCGCCCCCGGGGGAGCTCGCGGCGCGCTACCGGCTGGTCAAGGACGGTGTCGAGATCCCGCCGCAGGCGCTCCCGGTCCAGGTCGCCGCCGCGCGCGGGGTCGAGGTTCGCGATCACGAGCTGGAGATGGTCCTCGAGGACGGGAGCGTCCGCCACCTCCTCGGCAACGCCGCGCCGCTGTACGACGCCGAGGGGAACGCGCGGGGCGCGGTCGGCGCGTTCGTGGACATCACCGCGCGCGTGAAGGCCGAGGAGGAGCTGCGCGAGGCGGACCGTCGCAAGGACGCGTTCCTCGCCGTGCTCTCGCACGAGCTGCGGAACCCGCTCGCGCCGATCCGCAACGCCCTCTTCCTCCTGCGGCGGCCGGACGGGGGTCCCGAGCAGGCGAGCCGCTCGGTCGCGGTCATCGAGCGCCAGGTATCGCAGCTGACGCGGCTCGTGGAGGACCTGCTCGACGTGAGCCGGATCTCTCGCGGCAAGGTCCAGCTGCAGCGGACGCGCCTCGACCTCGTCGAGCTGGTACGTCGAACCGTGGACGATTACCGCGGGGGAGCGGCCGCCGCCGGGCTCGAGCTCACCGTCGACCTCCCGGACGCGCCGCTCTGGGTCGACGGCGACATGACGCGGCTCGCTCAGGTGATCGGAAACCTGCTGAGCAACGCCCTGAAGTTCACGCCCGCCGGCGGCGAGGTGCACGTCTCGGCCGCTCGGGAAGGCGGCGCCACGGCGCTGCTGCGCGTGCGCGACACGGGCGTCGGCATCGACGCGTCGATGCGCTCGCGGCTCTTCGAGGCTTTCGCGCAGGCGGACAGCACGCTCGATCGGAGCCGGGGCGGCCTCGGCCTCGGCCTCACGCTCGTGAGGGGGTTCGTCGGCCTCCACGGCGGCACCGTCGAGGCCCGGAGCGAGGGCGCCGACACGGGCGCCGAGCTCGTCGTCCGGCTGCCGCTCGAGGTCGCGCCACGGGCGGCGCGGCCGGACGAGGCGACACCCGCCGCGGCCACCCCGCTCCGCATCCTGGTCGTCGAGGACAACCACGACGCGGCGGAGACCCTTCGCGAGGCGCTGGCGCTCGACGGTCACGACGTGCACGTCGCCCACGACGGGGAGGACGCGCTGCTCGAGGCGCGGCGCTCACGCCCCGACGTGGTGATCTGCGACATCGGGCTGCCCGGCATGAGCGGCTACGACGTCGCGCGCGCGCTCCGCTCCGACGCCGGCACCCGCGGGATCGTGCTGATCGCGATCACCGGGTACGCGTCGCCCGAGGACAGGCGGCGAGCGACCGAAGCCGGGTTCGACCGCCACTTCGGGAAGCCCGTCGCCATGGCGGAGCTCACGACCGTCCTGAGCGAGGTGTCCCGGACGATCGCCGCCTCGGGCGCGTAGGCGCGCGCGACCTCCTCAGCGGGGGGTGCGCCGGCTGGCGATGTCGAGCGCCTCGGCGACGACGGCGTCCTCGAGCTCCTCGACCTTCATCCGCTTCACGATCTTGCCGCCCCTGAAGAGGAGGCCCACGCCGCCGTGGCCGTAGGCGACGCCCACGTCCGCCGCGGCCGCCTCGCCCGGACCGTTCACCTCGCAGCCCATCACCGCGACCGCCACCTCGCCCTTCACGGTGGAGAGCCGCTTCTCGACCCGCTCCGCGATGGGGATCATCTCCACCGAGCAGCGGCCGCACGTCGGGCACGAGGTGAGCGTCGCCCCCCCGAACTTGAGGCCGAGGGACTTGAGGAGCATGCGCGCGACGCGCACCTCCTCGACCGGGTCGGCGGTGAGCGAGACGCGGAGGGTGTCGCCGATGCCGTCGGCGAGCAGGATGCCGAGGCCGGCGGCGCTCTTCACGGTGCCGGCGAGGAGCGTCCCCGCCTCCGTGACCCCGAGGTGCAGGGGGTAGTCGAAGCGCGCCGCGAAGAGCCGGTTCGCCCGGACGGTCATCGCGACGTCGTGCGCCTTGAGGGAGACCTTGATCTCGCCGTACCCCTCGTCCTCGAGGAAGCGGATGTGGCGCTCGGCGCTCTCCACCATCCCCTCCGCGGTGGGCCAGCCGTGCTTCTCGACGATGTCCTTCTCGAGCGAGCCGGCGTTCACGCCGATGCGGATGGGGACCTTGCGCTCGCGGGCGGCCCGCACCACCTCGCGCACGCGCTCGCGCGCGCCGATGTTCCCGGGGTTCAGGCGGATGCCCTGGATCCCGGCCTCGAGGGCGGCGAGGGCGAGCCGGTAGTCGAAGTGGATGTCGGCGACGAGCGGCACCGGCGACGGGCGGACGATGGCCGGCAGCGCCGCCGCGGCGTCCGCGTCGGGGACCGCGAGCCGCACCACGTCGGCCCCGGCCTCGGCGAGGGCGCGCACCTGCGCGAGCGTCGCCGCCGCGTCGGCGGTCGAGGTCGTCGTCATCGACTGGACGGCGATGGGGGCCCCGCCGCCGATGAGGACGCCGCCGAGCCGCAGCTGCCGCGTCTTCCGCCGCTCGCCGAGGGAGGCGCTCTCGCCCTGTCCGTATGCACCCATTCCAGGAACCCCGGGGCCCCGAGACGCGTCGGCGGCCGGCCCCTGTTCTAGGGCACGGCCGCCGGGCGCGCAAACGCGGATGTCGCGAGGGGCTACTTCCCCTTCAGCTCCTCGTCGATGACCTTCTTGAACGCGTCGAGCGGCTGGGCGCCGGAGAGGAGCCGGCCGTTGATGAAGAACGCCGGGGTGCCCGAGACGCCCGCCTCCTCGCCCGCCTTCTTGTGCGACTCGACCACCTTGGCCTTCTCGCTCGAGTCGAGGCACTGGTCGAACTTGCCGCCGTCGAGGCCGACCTCGCGCGCGTGCGCCTTGAGATCGGAGACCTCGAGCTTCTGCCCGCTCGCGAAGAGCTTGTCGTGCATCTCCCAGTACTTGCCCTGGTCCGCCGCGCAGTGGGCGGCCTCGGCGGCCTTGGGCGCCTTCGCGTGCATCGGCAGGGGGTAGTCGCGGTACACGAGGCGCACCTTGCCCGGGTACGCCGCGAGGACCTCCTTCACCGTCTCCTCGGCGCGGCTGCAGTAGGGGCACTCGTAGTCGGAGAACTCGACGATCGTGATGGGCGCGTTCTCCGGGCCCTTCGACGGGCCGGTCGCCTCCACCGCGACCTTCGGCGGCTCGTAGGGCGGCAGGAGGATCTCGACGCCCATCTCCTTCTTCATCTGGTCGTAGTACTCGGCGAGCGCCCCCTGGCCCTTCTGGTTCTTGATGAAGCGGGCGATGTCCCCCTTCACCTGGTCGAGCGGCGGCAGCTGCTGGCCGCCCGACTTGGCGCGGTCGTAGAGCGCGCGGATCTCCTCGTCGGTGGGCTCGGGGATCTTCGCGACGACCTCCTTGTTCACGAGCTCGTCGCGGGTGACGCCCTTCGCCTTGGCGCGCTCGTCGAACGCCCGCTGGCGGAGCATCGCCTCGAGGGCCTGGCGGCGCAGCTGGTAGCGCTGCTCCTGGTACTGCTGCTCGAGCTGGGCGAGGTCCTTCTTCACGAGCTCGTCGAGCTCGCCCGCGGTGACGACCTTGCCGCCGATCTTCGCGACGGGGGTGCTCGGGTCCTGCTTCTGCGCCTGGCCCGGCTGAGCGGAGCGCGGCGACTGGCAGGCGATCGCGGCGATCGCCGCCGCGACGAGGACGAGATGGCGGTTCGGCATGGGGCTCCGGAGGGGGGATATAGTGGGGTGAGCGGGGGGAGATTCCGCCAAAACGGCGGGGAGGTCAAACGCTTTGGCCCTCGAGCGCGGCGACGTCTGGAACCCCGACCAGTACGGAAAATTCCGCGCGGAGCGGGCCGCCCCGTTCCTCGATCTGCTCGCCCAGGTCGAGCCCGCCGCCGCGCCGCGCGTGCTCGATCTCGGCTGCGGGACCGGCGAGCTCACGCGCCTCGCGCACGAGCGGCTCGGCGCGCGCGAGACGCTCGGGGTGGACGCGTCGGAGGCGATGCTCGCGCGCGCCGCGGCGCAGGCGGGTGGGGGGCTCTCGTTCCGGCAGGCCGATCTCGGCGCGTTCGCCGAGGGCGGCTGGGACGTCGTGCTCTCGAACGCGGCGATCCACTGGGTCCCCGACCACGAGGCCCTCCTGCCGCGCATCGCCGCGCTCGTCGCGCCGGGCGGCCAGCTCGCGATCCAGGCGCCGGCGAACGACCACCACGGCTCGCACCTCGCCGCGCGCGAGGTCGCCCGGGAGCCCGCCTTCGCGGCGGCGCTCGGCGGCTTCGAGCGGGAGAGCCCGCTCTTGTCACCCGAGGCGTACGCGCGGCTCCTGTTCCGGCTGGGCTTCGCGCGCCAGCGCGTCCGCTTCGAGGTCTACGCGCACCCGCTCGCCTCGCGCGACGACGTCGTCGAGTGGGTGCGAGGCACCACGCTCACCGCCTACGAGCGGCGGCTCGACCCGCCGGCCTTTGCCGCCTTCCTCGCGCGCTACCGGGAGCGGCTCGCGGCCGCGCTGCCGGACGAGCGCCCGTTCGTCTACACCTACCGGCGGTTGTTCCTGTGGGGGCGGCGCCCTTAGCGGCAGCACGCTTCCTGCACCCCCGACCCTAACGTGCCGCAGGCCGCACGGAGGGAGCCGGGATGCCCGAGGGGTCCACGCCGGACAGTGTCATCCCTGCCACGGCGGGGCGTGGCCGCACGGCCGCGGTCGCCGCCTGCTCCGCGCTCGCCGCCGCGATGTGGCTCGCGCGGTGGTCGTGGGCGGGGCCCGGCCTCGGCTTCCTCATCTGGAACCTCGTCCTCGCCTGGGTGCCGTGGCTCTCCGCGCGCCGCCTCGCCGGCGCGCGCTCGCCGGGGGCCCTCGCGGGGCTCGGCGCGGCCTGGCTCCTGTTCCTGCCGAACGCGCCGTACCTCGTGACGGACCTCGTCCACCTGCGTCCCCGGCCGCCGGTGCCGGCGTCCTACGACGTGCTGCTCTTCGCGACCTTCGCGCTCGCGGGCTGCGCGCTCGCGTGGGGCTCGCTCGAGCTCGTCCACGCGCGCCTCTCGCGGGCGGCGGGCCGCGCCCGCGCCGGCGCCGCGATCGCGCTCGTCCTCGTCCTCACCGGGTTCGGCGTCTACCTCGGCCGCTTCCTGCGCTGGAACAGCTGGGACCTCCTCGTGTCGCCGCGGGCGCTCCTCGCCGACGCCGCGACCGCCGTGGCGACCCCGCGCGCGCTGGCCTTCAGCCTGCTCTTCGCGGCGTTCGTCGGGGCGGGGTACCTCTTGCTCGCGCCGCCGCGCGGGCGCGCCCTCGACCACGAGGGGTGAGCCCCGCGGGCGGCCTACCTGAACCCGCCGCTCATCGCGAAGAACGAGGCGAGCTTGTCGTTCGTCTCGCGCAGCCGCGCCGAGAGCGTCCGCACGAAGGTCCAGAGCACGTCGTAGGCGAGGTCCTTGTCGACGAACATGAGCTGATCGAGGTCCTCGCGCTTGATGACCGCGAGGGCGCAGGCGGTGTGGGCGAGGGCGTCCGCCGAGCGCGGCGCGTCGTCCACCATCGCCATCTCGCCGAAGTGGCTCCCCGGCTCGAGGATGCCGAGCGCCTCCTCGCCGGCGCCCGGCACGTGCTTCGAGATGCGGATCTTGCCGGCCACGACGACGTACATCTCGTCCCCCGCCTCGCCCTCGCGGAAGACGACGGCGCCCGCCGGCAGGTCGCGGTGGCGGGCGATCTCGGCGATGCGGCGCAGCCGGTCGGCGGGGAGGGCCTGGAAGAGCGCGCACGCGCGCAACGCCTGCGGATCCATGCGCCGGACGATAGCACGGGGGCGACGCCCCGGGCCGGGGCGGCGTCCGAACCGGACGGTCGACACCGCGGCTCCAAGAGGTTAGATCACCTCGCCTGATCGACACCGGAGAGCACCTTCCCATGGCCCAGCACGAGAGGCTCGTCATCGTCGGCGCCGGCCCGGCCGGCTTCACCGCGGCGCTGTACGCGGCGCGGGCGAACCTGAACCCGCTCCTCTTCGAGGGCATGCAGCCCGGCGGGCAGCTCACCATCACGAGCGAGGTGGAGAACTTCCCCGGCTTCCCCGAGGGCATCCAGGGGCCGGAGCTCATGGAGAAGATGAAGAAGCAGGCGGAGCGGTTCGGCACCCGCTTCGAGCCGGCGGAGGTGACGCGCGTCGACTTCTCGCGGCGTCCCTTCCAGCTCTGGGTGGAGGACAGGCTCTACACCGCCGACGCGGTGGTGATCGCCACGGGCGCCTCGGCGAAGTGGCTCGGCATCGCCTCCGAGAAGGCCTACCAGGGCCGGGGCGTGTCGGCCTGCGCGACGTGCGACGGGTTCTTCTTCCGCGGCGTCGAGCTCGTGGTGGTGGGCGGCGGCGACACCGCGCTCGAGGAGGCGAGCTTCCTCACCAAGTTCGCGACCAAGGTGCACGTCGTGCACCGCCGGGACGCCCTGCGCGCCTCGAAGATCATGCAGGACCGGGCGCGGGCGAACCCGAAGATCGAGCTCGTGCTGAGCGCCGTGATCGAGGAGATCCTGGGCGACGGCAAGGGCGTCACCGGCGTGCGCCTGAAGAGCACGAAGGACGGCGGGACGCGCGTGCTGCCGGTGAAGGGCGTCTTCATGGGCATCGGCCACGAGCCGAACACGGGGATCTTCCGCGGCCAGGTCGAGATGAACGACGTCGGCTACATCGCCGTGAAGGCGCCCTCCACGCGTACGAGCGTCCCGGGCGTGTTCGCGGCGGGCGACGTCGCGGACCCCAGCTACCGGCAGGCGATCAGCGCCGCGGGCACGGGCTGCGCGGCCGCCATCGACGCCGAGCGGTGGCTCGGCGAGCACGCCACCGAGACCTGGGACTAGCCGCCCCGAGCCTGGAACCCGCCGCCCGAGGACTCCCCGTGAAGATGATCGACGTCGGCGCGAAGCCGAAGACCGAGCGCGTGGCGACGGCCCGGGGCTTCGTCGCCATGTCGCCCGCGACCGTCGGGCGCGTGCGCCGGGGAGACGTCGAGAAGGGGGACGTCCTCGCCGCGGCGCGCCTCGCCGGCATCATGGCGGCGAAGCGGACCCCCGACCTCGTGCCGCTCTGCCACCCCATCGCCCTGTCGGGCGTGGAGGTCGAGGCGGAGCCGCGGCCGCGGGGCGTAGAGGTGACCGCCACGGTGCGCACCGTCGACCGCACCGGCGTGGAGATGGAGGCGCTCGCCGCCGTCGCGGCCGCGTGCCTCACGGTGTACGACATGCTGAAGCGGTACGAGCGCGGCATGTCGATCGAGGCCGTCGAGCTGCTCCGGAAGTCGGGCGGGCGCAGCGGCCTCTGGAAGCGCGCGGCGGCTCCGGCCCGCCGCCGCTGACCGCCGTCCCGCCGCCCCGCGGCGGCGGCGCGACCGCCGCCCACGCTCAGGGCCGCGCGCGCGCCCTTCGCCGCCGGGCGCCGCCCGCGACCGCCGCAGGATCGACGCCGAGGAAGGCGACCGCGTTCGCGCCGCACACGCGGCGCACCACGCCCTCGGACAACCCCGCCTTGGCGAGCCGGTCCGCCGCGCGCGGGAGGGCGAGGAGATCTCCGCCGCCGAGGCCGGCGTCCGACGCGAGCACGAGCCCCTCGGGCCCGAGGGCGCGCACGAGCGCCACCGCCGCCTCCACGCCCCCCTCGCGGCCGCTCCCGGAGAGCGGCAGGCCGGCGAGGTGGCCGCAGGCGCGGATGGCGCGGACGGTCCGCTCGTCCGCGCCGGCGACGAGGGCCCGCCCCGGCTCGAGCTCCGCCTCGCGCAGCACGGCGAGCACCCGCCGCGTGATCCGCTCCTTCGCGCGCCACGGCGTCTCGACGACCACCGGGAGCCGGAGCTCGCGCGCGAGCTCGAGCTGCCGCGCGAGGACCCGCTCCTCGAGCTCGCCCCCCGCGGCGAGGCCGACGGCGCCGAGCGCGACCACCTCCGGCCGGCCGAGGGCGTCCGGCAGCTCCGCGAGCAGCGCCTCGAGGCCGCGCAGCGGGATGCGCCGGGGGTGGACGCCGAGGGCGGCGAAGGCGGCGAGCCCCTGGCGGCGCAGGGCGCGGACCGCCGCGACGACCGCCTCCCACCCGCGCCGCACGCCCGCGGCCGTCGCGGGGACGGCGGCGTCGTCGGCGGGGACGAGCGCGCCCGTCACGCCGAAGAAGCGGAGGTCCGCGACGTCCCGCGGCGAGAGCGCGCCCGCGCGCAGGAGCGCGTCGAAGGCCATGCGCCGATGCTACCGCGGGCGCCGGAGGAGCGTCGCCCCGCCGTCCTCGATCCACTCGAGCGCGAGCGGGGCGGCGAGCGGCACCTCCACCGGGCCGAGCACGAGCGTCCCCCCGGGGGCGAGGGCGCCGACCAGCCGGTAGAGCGCGGCGGCCGCGGTCTCCGGGGAGAAGTAGATGAGGACGTTCCGGCAGAAGACGACGTCGAAGGCGCCGCCGAGCGGCACCGGATCGGCGACGAGGTTCTGGCGGACGAACGACACGAGGTTCCGCACCTCCGGGCGGACGCGCCGCGGATCGCCGGGCTCGAACCACCCGTCGAGCTCGCGGGGGAGCTTGCGGAGCGCCCGCGGCCGGTAGGTCCCCGCCGCCGCGGCGGCGAGGGCGCGGGTGGAGACGTCGGTCGCGAGGATCCGGTCCCCGGCGCCGAGCCGCCCCGCCTCGAGGAGCGCGATGGCGACGCTGTAGGGCTCCTCACCCGTCGCGCACCCGACCGACCAGATCCGCAGCGGCCCTGCCGCCCGCCGGACGAGGCGCGTGAACGCCTCGAGCTGCTCGGGGTGGCGCCAGAACGTGGTCTCGCCCACGACCGCGTGCTCCACCAGCGCGGCGAGCGCGTCCGCGTCGCGGGCCGCGATGCGCCGGGCGATCTCGTCGGGCGTCGCGCCCAGGGCGGTGGCGGCCGCCTCGAGCCCGTCGCGCAGCGCGTGGTCGAGGCCGGCGCCGAGGGACACGCCCGCGCTCTCCGCGAGCGCGCGGGCCACCTCCTCGAGGGGCGGCGGGCCGGCGCTCACCGGCGCCTCGGCCGGAGGCGACGCGGGCGGCGGGTGCGCGGGGCCTTCTCCACGCCGCGAAGGTAGCAGGGATGCCGCGCGGGCCGAAGCCCCCGCGCGCCGGGCGCGGCGCCCCCCGCGCGCGGGGGCGCCCGCCCGCCCGATCGTCAGCCCACCGTCCCGGGCGCCGTCCCCTGCCTGCTCTTCTTCTTCGCGGTGATCGTCACGGACCCCGCCGCGATCCCCGTGACGGTGCCGGCCCGCGAGACCCTCGCGACGGTGCGGCTCGAGGTGGTCCAGGCGCACACGCTCGTCACGTCGAGGACGGTGCCGTCGTTGAACGTGCCGGTCGCGACGAGCTGCACCTTCCCGCCCACCGCGACGGCGAACGGGTTCGGCGTGACGGCGACCGACTGGAGCGTCGCGTTCGTCACCGTGAGCGAGGCGCTCCCGGTCGCGCCGGGGAGGGTCGCCGTGATCTGCACCGGCGTGGCGCTCGCGGCGACGCCGGTCGCGAGCCCCTGCGACCCCACGGCGTTCGAGATTGTCGCGACGGCCGTGTTCGACGACTGCCAGGTCACCTCGGTCGTCACGTCGCGCGCGGAGAGGTCCGAGTAGCGGGCCGTCGCGACGTAGCGCCGGGTGTAGCCGGCCGGCAGGGTCGCCGTGGCGGGCGTCACCTCGACCGAGACGAGGGCGACGTCCGTGACCGTGAAGGTCGCGACGCCCGTCACCCCCCCGGACGCCGCGGTGACCGTCACCGTCCCCGCGACCAGGGCCGTGACGACCCCCTCGGCCCCCGGCGCGTTGGAGACCGAGGCGACCGCCGGGTCGGAGGAGGTCCACCCCACCGCGGCGGTCAGGTCCTGCGTGCTCCCGTCGGAGAAGGTGCCGGTCGCGACGAGCGGCTGGGTCGTGCCCGCCGGGGCCGACGCGCCGGAAGGGGTCACCGCGATCGCCACGAGGTACGCGTCCGTCACGGTGAGCTCCGCCGCGTCGCTCCGGCCGCCGAAGGTGGCGGTCAGCGTGGCGACGCCCGCCGCGACGCCGGTGGCGACGCCGTGCGAGCCGGCGGCGCTCGAGATCGTCGCGACCGCGGCGTCCGAGGACGACCAGGCGGCGAGCGCCGTGAGGTCCGCCGTCGAGCCGTCGGAGTAGATGCCGGTGGCCGTGAACGGCGCCGAGGTGCCCGCGGCGATCGACGCGCCCGGCGGATCCACGGCGAGCGCGTCGAGCGTGGCGCCCGTCACCGCGAGCGTCGTCGAGGCGGACACCCCGCCGCGGGCGGCGGAGATCGTGGCGGTGCCCTGCGCGACCGGCGTCGCGACGCCGTCCGCGGCGATCGTGGCGACGGTGTCCGGGGTCGAGGTCCAGGTCACCTGCGCCGTGAGGTCCTGCCGCGTGCCGTCCGAGAAGATGCCGGTGGCGGTGAACGCCTGCTCGACGCCGAGCGGCACCGTCGGCCCGCTCGGCGAGAGGGAGAGGGACAGGAGGACGGCGCTCGTGACCGTGAGCGGGGTCCCGGCGGAGACGCCCGCGTAGGACGCGGAGACGGTCGCGGCGCCCGGCGCGACGCCGGTCGCGCGCCCGCCGGCGTCGACGGTCGCCACGCCCTCGGGCGTCGCGGCCCAGGTCGCCTCGGCGGTGACGTCCCGCTTCGAGCCGTCGGTGTAGACCGCGACGGCGTCGTACGGGCGGCTCGTGCCGGCGGGCAGCGTCGCGTTCACGGGGGAGAGCGTCAGCGTCGCGACGGCGGCCTCGGTCACGACCACGTCGGCCGACCCGAGGACGCCTTCAGCGAGGGCGTGGACCCGGGTGGACCCCACGGCGGAGGCCGTCACCACGTTGCCCGTCGCCTTCGCGACGGACGGGTCGTCGGTCGTCCAGCTCGCGGTCGCCGTGACGTCGGACGTGGTCGCGTCGGACCAGCGGGCGGTCGCGGTGAACGCCTGGGTGAGCCCCTTCGCGAGCGTGGCGCTCCCGGGCGCGACCTCCACCCCCTGGATCACCGGCGAGGTCACCGCCAGCGTCGTCTCGCCGGACCGGCCGTCGTACGCCGCGGAGATCGTGGTCGTGCCCTCGGTCACCCCGGTCGCGACGGCGCCCGCCATCGTCGCGACGCCCGTGCTCGACGAGGTCCAGGTCGCGACCGCCGTCAGGTCCTGGGTGGACGCGTCGCTGTAGCGCCCGGTGGCGGTGAACGCCTGCGCGAGCCCCTTCGCGACGGTCGGGCTCGCCGGCGCCACCTCGATCGACTGGAGCGCCGGATCCGTCACCTCGACCGTCGCCGTCTCGACCTGGCCGTCCCAGCCGGCCGACACGGTGGTCGTCCCGAGGCCGACCGCCCTCACGAGGCCCGCGTCCACGCCGGCGATCGAGGCGCCCTCAGACGACCAGAGCGCGAGGGCCGTGAGGTCCTGCTCCGTGCCGTCCGTGTAATGACCGGTCGCGCCGAGCTGCTGCGTGAGCCCCTTCGCGAGGGAGACGCTCGCCGGGGAGATCGCGATCCGCTGCAGCGCCGCGGCGGTCACCGACACGGTCGCCTGCCCGGAGCGGCCGTCCTGCGACGCCGTGACGATCGCCTCCCCCTGCCCGACCGCCGTCGACGACGCCCGCGACCACCGACGCGGCGAGCAGGTCGTCGGAGTCCCAGGTCGCCGTCGCGGTCAGGTCGGTCGTCGAGCCGTCCGACCAGGTCCCGGTGGCGACGAGCGTGGTCGTGAGCCCCTCCGCGAGGCTCACCGCGTCCGGGTCCACCGCGATCGACACGAGCTCCGCGGCGGTCACCGTGAGCGTCGCCTGCCCGGTCCTCCCCCCGTAGGACGCGGTGATCGTCGCCTCGCCCTCGGCGGCACCGGTCGCGACCGCGCCCGCCATCGTCGCCGCGCCGCTGCTCGACCCCCACGTGGCGAGCGCCGTCAGGTCCTAGCGTCGACGCGTCGCTGTAGCGCCCGTCGCCGTGAACGCCTGCGTGAGCCCCTTCGCGACCGACGGGCTCCCGGGCGCGACGTCGATCGACTCGAGCGCCGGAGGCTGCGGGGTGTCGCCGCCGCCGCCACCGCCGCAGGCGGCGGAGCCGAGGGCGACGGCGCACGCGAGGGCGAGCCTCGCGCCGAGCGGGACGCTTCGGGACCGCACCGACGTCGGACGGGTCATCTCTGCCTCCAGGCCACGCGCTCGCGACGTTCGGCGCCCTCGTCCGGTAGGGTACCAGTACCCAGCGTCGAACTGCATCGACTCTAGACGCGCTTTGCGGTGCATCAAATCCATGGAGCGTGCGACACCCGGGTCGCTGACGACCGTTCACGGGACGGGAGGTTCACGGAGCGTGATCGCGGGGACGGGCCGCGCGCGGCGCCGCGAGCCGGCCGGCGCGCCGACCGGAGCTTCCCTGCGCGCCGGGCGAGAAGCCGCCGATGGACGGCCGGGGCGCCCTGTGCGCCGAGGTGCGCTCGCCTCCGGCGCGCTGCGCGGCCTGCGCCCGTCGGCGTACTTGATATCCGGGGTCGGCAGGACCTAGCCTCCCGCGACATGTCGAGAGCTCACGCGCACGCTCCCCTCGCCGCCATCGTCCTCGCCGCCGGCAAGGGGACCCGGATGAAGTCCCGCAGGGCCAAGGTGCTCCACGAGATCGGCGGGCGCCCCCTCGCCTGGTACCCCGTCAAGCGGGCGATCGAGGCCGGCGCGGATCCGGTGGTGGTCGTCGTGGGCCACCAGGCCGACGCCGTGCAGGCGGCGCTCGCGGCCGCCCTCCCCGGCGCGCCGCTCCGCTTCGCCGTGCAGGAGGCGCAGCGCGGCACCGCCCACGCCGTGCTCGCCGCCCGGTCGGCGCTGCGCGGCTGGAAGGGACCGGTCGCGATCCTCTCCGGCGACACGCCGCTCCTCGAGGCGCAGACGCTCCGGCGGGTGGTCGCGGCGCGGGCGCGCGCCCGGGCGCCGCTGGCGTTCGCGACGATGCGGCTCGAGGCGCCGCGCGGCTACGGTCGCGTCGTGCGGGACGCCGCCGGGCGCCCCGCGCGGATCGCCGAGGAGAAGGACGCGACGGAGGCCGAGCGCGCCATCGACGAGGTGAACGCCGGCCTCTACTGCGCCGACGCCGCCTTCCTCTGGAAGGCGCTCGCGCGCGTCGGCTCGGCGAACGCCCAGGGGGAGTTCTACCTCACCGACCTCGTGGCGATGGCGGCCCGCCGCGACGGCGCGGTGGCGGTGCCGGTGGACCCGGCCGAGGCGTCCGGCGTGAACGACCGGGAGGAGCTCGCCCGGGCCGCGCGCGTGCTGCTGCGCCGCCGCGCCTCCGCGCTCATGCGGGCGGGCGTGACCATCGAGGACCCGGACCGCTTCGACTGCGACGAGGGCGTCGAGATCGGCCCGGACGTGGTCGTGGAGCCGGGCGTGCGGCTGCTCGGCCGCACGCGCGTGGGCGCCGGCTGCCGGCTCGGGGCCGGGGCCATCCTGAACCACGCGGTGCTGGCCGACGACGTCACCGTGCGGCCGTACACCGTCGTGGACGAGTCCACCGTCGCCACCGGGGCGATCCTGGGGCCGTTCTCGCGCCTGCGCCCGGGGAGCGACATCGGCGAGGGGGCGCACGTCGGCAACTTCGTCGAGACCAAGAAGACGCGGCTCGGCAAGGGCGCCAAGGCGAACCACCTCGCCTACGTCGGCGACGCCATCGTGGGCGCCGGCGCGAACGTCGGCGCGGGCACCATCACCTGCAACTACGACGGGGAGAAGAAGCACGAGACCCGCATCGGAGACGGCGCGTTCATCGGGTCCGACTCGATCCTCGTCGCGCCCATCGAGATCGGCGCCGGCGCGTACGTGGCCGCGGGGTCCGTCGTGACCGAGCCCGTCCCCCCGGGCGCCCTCGCCCTCGGGCGGGCGCGGCAGGTCACGAAGGAGGGCTGGGTCGAGCGGCGCAACGCGGCGAGGAAGGAGGCGGCGCAGGCGAAGCCCGCCCCGGCCGCCCCCGGCAAGGCGCGCGCGCCCGCGCGCCAGGCGGGGTAGCGGGCCCTCCCGGGCGGCGTGGTAGAAGGCGGCCTCCATGTGCGGAATCGTCGGTTACGTCGGTCCCCGGCAGTGCGTCGATCTCATCGTGGGCGGGCTGCGCAAGCTCGAGTACCGCGGCTACGACTCGGCGGGCGTCGCGGTGGTCGGGCCGGGCGGCCTCACCGTACGGCGCGCGAAGGGCAAGCTCGCGAACCTCGTGCGGCTCCTCCAGGACGGCCCGCTCCCCGGCTGCACCGGGATCGGCCACACGCGCTGGGCGACCCACGGCCGCCCCTCGGACGAGAACGCCCACCCGCACGCGTACGGGGGCGTCGCGGTGGTGCACAACGGCATCATCGAGAACCACCTCGCGCTGAAGGCCGCGCTCGCCGCGCGCGGCCACAAGTTCTCGTCGGAGACCGACACCGAGATCTTCGCGCACCTCATCGCCGACGCCCTCGGCGCCGGCGCCGGGGACCTCCGATCCGCGGTGCGCGGCGCTCTCGCGCAGGTGGAGGGCACCTACGCCATCGCGGTGGTCTCGGAGAAGCGCCCCCAGGAGATCGTGGCGGCGAAGAACGCGTCGCCGCTCGTCGTGGGCTACGGCAGCGGCGAGAGCTTCCTCGCGTCCGACGTGCCGGCCATCCTCGAGCACACCCGCGAGGTGAGCTACCTCGAGGAGGGGGAGCTGGCCGTCCTCACCGCCGAGGGGATCGTCGTCGAGGGCCGCAACGGCGAGCCGGTCTCGCGCCGGCCGCGCCGGATCGAGTGGAGCGCCGTGGCCGCCGAGAAGGACGGCCACAAGCACTTCATGCACAAGGAGATCTACGAGCAGCCGCGGGCGGTGGCCGACACCATCCGCGGGCGCGCCTCGCTCGAGCAGGGCGACGTCGTCCTCGACGGGGTGGAGCTGCCGGAGGACTACGCGCGGTCGCTCGAGCGCGTCGTGATCGTCGCCTGCGGCACGTCCTGGCACGCCGGGCTCTCCGGGCGGCTCATGATCGAGTCGCTCGCGCGCATCCCCGTCGAGGTCGAGCTCGCGAGCGAGTTCCGCAACCGCGACCCGCTCGTCTCCGAGAAGGTGCTCTGCCTCGCGGTCTCGCAGTCGGGCGAGACCGCCGACACGCTCGCCGCGGTGAAGGTGGCGAAGGCGCGCGGCGCGCGGGCGTACGCCATCTGCAACGTGGTGGGCTCCGCCATCTCGCGCGAGAGCGACGGCGGCACCCTCCTCACCCGCGCCGGGCCGGAGATCGGCGTCGCGTCCACCAAGGCCTACACGACGCAGCTCGCCGCGCTCTACCTCTTCGCGGTGAAGCTCGCGCGCCTGCGCGGCACGCTCTCGGCCGACGCGGCGCGCGTGCACCTCGAGACGCTGCGCCAGGTGCCGGGCTGGATGGAGCAGATGGTCCGGCAGGAGGCGGCGCTCATGCCGGTCGCGAAGCGCTGCGCCTCGGCGCGCGACGTCCTCTTCCTCGGGCGCGGGAGCCAGTACCCCGTCGCGCTCGAGGGGGCGCTGAAGCTGAAGGAGATCTCGTACATCCACGCCGAGGGCTACGCCGCCGGCGAGATGAAGCACGGCCCCATCGCGCTCATCGACGAGCAGATGCCGGTGGTGGTCCTCGCCACGAAGGAGCCGGCCTACGAGAAGACGCTCGGCAACATGGAGGAGGTCCGCGCGCGCGGCGGCCACGTGTACGCGATCGTCTCCGAGGGCGACACGCACGCGGCGAGCCTCGCCGAGGTGGCGCTCCCCGTGCCGCCCGCGCCGCCGCTGCTCGCGCCGCTGCTCTCCATCATCCCGCTCCAGTTCCTCGCGTACCACGTGGCCGATCTGAAGGGCACCGACGTGGACCAGCCGCGCAACTTGGCGAAGAGCGTGACAGTAGAGTAGGGGGGCCCTCGCCCAGCGCTTACGCGCACGGGCTCGGGACCCCCCTACACGCCCCGGCGCTCGCTCCGGCGCAGCCTCATGCGGCTGCGCCTCGCTCGGGGAGCAACTTCGACCACCGGATGCGGAGTCGGGGCCACGCAGCGCGTTCGCGCAGGGCTCGGCGCGGAATCTCGCAAACGGCGCGGCGGTGGAGTAAGCCTCGCGCATGGGCGACGCGCCCCCCCGCAACCGGCGCCTGTTCGTGGCGCTCGAGCCGCCGGACGCGGTGCGGCGGCGCCTCGCCGCCCTCGGGGTGGAGCTGCGCCGCGCCGCGGGCCGGGCCGCGGACGACGTCCGCTGGGTCCCGCCCGAGAACGTCCACCTGACCCTCCAGTTCCTCGGCGCCGTGCCGGGGGAGCGCGTCGCCGGGGTCGAGGCGGCGCTGCGCGCGGCCGCCGCCCAGGCGCGCCCGCTCTCCCTCGAGGTGCGGGGCGCCGGCGGGTTCCCGAACGCGCGCCGCCCCCGCGTCGTCTGGGCGGGGCTCGCAGGGGACACCGCCGCGCTCGGCCAGCTCGCGCAGGACCTCGGCCGCCGGCTCGCGCCGCTCGGGTTCCCGCCGGAGGAGCGGCCCTTCTCGGCCCACCTCACCCTCGGGCGCTCCCGCGACGGCCGGGGGGCGCCGGGCCTCGCCGGGGCGCTGGCCTCCGCGGCGGACGCGCCGCCCGCGCCCTGGCGCGCCGTCGAGGTGGTCCTGTTCGAGTCGCACCTGTCGCCGCGCGGCCCCCGCTACGAGGCGATCGCGCGGGTGCCCTTCTCGCCCGCGGGCGGCTGACGCTTGCGCGCGGCCGCCGTCCGCGCGAGATCTGTGGGGCATGCCCGCGCCTCCCCCCTCCGGCCTCGCCCCCGGGTTCCTCGTGGCGGCCCCCGCGCTCACCGATCCCAACTTCGCGGGGTCGCTCGTCCTCATGGCGGAGCACCACGGCGAGGGCGCGCTCGGCTTCGTCGTGAATCGCCCCGCGCAGATCGCCGTCGCGGACGTGCTCGGCGGCGTGGACGAGAAGCTGCGCAGCGCGGCCGAGGCCGCGGGACGGGCCGACGGCGCGGTGCTGGTCGGCGGGCCGGTGCAGCCCGAGCGGCTCTGGATCCTCTACCGGCGCGGCGCGGCGGCGCCGATCGAGGGCGAGACGGTGAGCGTGGGCGACGACCTCGCCCTCGGCGGCTCGCGCGAGCTGCTCGAGGCGCTCGTCCGCGCGCCGGGGGCGCCGTTCCTGCTGCTCCTCGGATACGCCGGCTGGGCGCCGATGCAGGTCGAGAAGGAGATCGCGGCCGGCGCGTGGGTGCCGATGCCGATCGCCTCGGACCTCGTGCTCGACGTCCCGCTCGAGAAGCGCTGGGAGACCGCGGTGCGCCGCCTCGGCTTCGATCCGGGCGAGTTCCTCGTCGGCGGCGGCGGGGCCCAGGCCTGAACCAAGGTTCGCGACTCGCGATCGCTTCGCTATCGCGAGTCGCGCCTCGGTTCAGGCAGATCGAGACGGGGGCTGGCCGCCCCCGCCCCGTCGAGCGAAGCTCGCCGGGGCCCCACCCCGGCTGCGCGCGGACTCCCGCGCGGGCGCGGCTTCGCCGCGCTGTTCGCGAATCCGTGATCGCCCGCCCAGAGTCTCAGGCCCGGTCGCTCCAGACGATGTCGTAGGTCGCGCCGAGCGGGCCGGTCTGCCGCCCCTCGACGCGCTCCGCCTTCGCGCCGACGGCGTCCACCGCGGCGAGGAAGACCCCGCAGTGGTACGCGGGGACGAGGAAGTCGCGCGCGAAGGTGAGGCGCGCGTGCCGCTCGCCCACCCACTCGAGCTTCCGGTCGCCGTAGCTCACCATGGCGCGGTAGCCGGTCACCGCCTGGCCGAGCAGGGCGCGCAGGCCGTTCTTGCCGGCGAGGGCGAGCATCGTCGCGCCCATCTTCGAGGCGAACACGTGGGCGAGCGTGCGGTAGCCGAAGGCGCGGAAGGCGGCGTCGGCCGAGCCGAGCTTCGCCTCGATCTTCTCCGCGCCTTCGAAGGAGATCCGCAGGAAGTCCGAGATCGGATAGGAGAAGAACTCGACGCGGCGCCCCTTCTTCTCGGGATCGAGCGCCATCGCCCCGGCCTTGCCGAGGTGCTCCTCGAGCGCCTCGAAGAGCGCGTTGAAGGCGAGCCCGCGCGTGGTGTCCTGGGGCGTCGTGGCGGCGAGCCGGGCGGCGAGGTCCTTGCGATCGATCGTCATCCGCCGGGCAGTATGCCGCAGCCACACTCGGGGTACACCTTTCCCCCCGGCCCGACGGCGCCGGTTCCTTGACGGCGGCTCGTCCGTTCAGTATTCATATGTTCAGGGTCCGGCCCGGCCGTTGTCAGAGGGGGCTGGTACGAAGACCCCCGCGCACGAGAGACGCCGGGGCCGCGCGACGCAGCCCCCGCAAGGAGAGAAAAGCGATGCCCGTGGGACCGGAGAAGGAGAAGGCGATCGAGCTGGCCGTCTCGTCCATCGAGAAGGCGTTCGGCAAGGGCTCGATCATGCGCCTCGGGAACGAGGAGGCGCTCGTGAAGGACGTCCAGGCGATCTCCACCGGCTCGGTGTCGCTCGACATCGCGCTCGGCGTGGGCGGCCTCCCCCGCGGCCGCATCATCGAGATCTACGGGCCGGAGTCGTCCGGCAAGACCACCCTCGCCCTGCACGCCATCGCCGAGGCGCAGAAGAAGGGCGGCATCGCCGCGTTCGTCGACGCCGAGCACGCCCTCGACGTCGGCTACGCGCGCAAGCTCGGCGTGCGCACGGACGACCTCCTCATCTCGCAGCCCGACACCGGCGAGCAGGCCCTCGAGATCGCGGAGACGCTCGTCCGCTCCGGCGCCGTGGACGTCCTCGTCATCGACTCCGTCGCGGCCCTCGTCCCGAAGGCGGAGCTCGAGGGGGAGATGGGCGACGCGCACATGGGCGTGCAGGCCCGCCTCATGAGCCAGGCGCTCCGCAAGCTCACCGGCACCATCTCCAAGTCCTCGACCATCGTCATCTTCATCAACCAGATCCGCATGAAGATCGGGGTCATGTTCGGGAACCCCGAGACGACGACCGGCGGCAACGCCCTCAAGTTCTACGCCACGCAGCGGCTCGACATCCGGCGCATCGGCGCGATCAAGGACGGCGACAACGTCATCGGCAACCGGACGCGCGTGAAGGTCGTGAAGAACAAGGTCGCCCCTCCGTTCAAGGAGGTCGAGTTCGACATCATGTACGGCCAGGGGATCAGCCGCGAGGGCGACGTCCTCGACCTCGCCGCCGAGCAGAACATCGTCGAGAAGAGCGGCACCTGGTTCAGCTTCGGCGGCGAGCGCATCGGCCAGGGGCGCGAGCAGGCGAAGACGTTCTTCCGCGAGCACCCCGAGGTCCTCCAGCAGGTGGAGGGGCAGCTCTTCGAGAAGTTCGGGGTGCGCCGCGCGCCGGTGGCCGTCCCGGCCGCCGAGGAGCAGCCCCAGCCCCACGCCGACGACAAGAAGGGGCGCGCCCGGGCCGCCCGGTAGCTCCCGCCTTTCACGCGGCCGCGCCGCGGCCCCGTGCACTCGGGCCGGCTCCGAAAGGGGCCGGCCCACTTTCTTGGCCGTCACCGCGGCGGCCGGCCGGCCGAGCGCCCGGGGAGCGAGCGCGGGGCGCGCGAACCGCGCTAGACTCGGAGCGCTCCGTGCCCTCCCCTCCCCGCAACAGCCGCTGGCTCGACGCGCTCGTCGCCGCCGAGCTGGACCGCTACGACCCGGCCGCCGCCCTCGCGCGCCTCCCCGCGGAGGTGGCCGCCCCGGCGGGCGACCTCGCGCCGGTCGCGCAGGTGCTCGTCGCCCGCTCCCTGCGCCGCCGGCCCCTCGCGGCGGCGCGGCCGCCGCCGGCGCTCAAGTTCGTGGAGGACGTCCGCAGCCACGTCACGCTCCTCCTCGACCTCGCGCTCGTGCGCGGCGAGCCCTTCGACCCCCGGCGCCGCCGCGCCGAGCTGGGGGCGTTCCTCGCCGCCGCCGTCGGCGAGGAGGTGCTGGCGGCCGCCGCGTACGCCCCGGAGGCACGCGCCCGCGCCGTGGCGCGCGCGCTGCGCGCGGCGGGCGTCGCGCTGCGCGCCCGGCTCTACCCGCCCGGCGACGCCGTCCACGGGCTCCCGCTCCACCCCGGGTTCGTCGGGGTCCAGCGCCGGCACCTCGCGCGCATCGCGATGGGCCACCACCGGCACGGCCGGCTCGAGCCGGCCGCGCTCGCGCGCCACGCCGAGTACGCCGGGCGCGAGCTCGCGCTCCTCGTCGAGGCGCTCTCCGGGCTCCTCGCCGCGGCGGCCCCCGCCGGCGCGCCGGAGCTGGCGGTGCGGGAGCGGCAGCTCCACCGGCTCGGCCTCGCCGGCGGCGCGCTGGAGGAGGCGCGGCGCGCGCTCGCGTCGCCGCGGGCCGCCGAGGCGGTCGCGCTCGCCGCGCCGGAGCGCGTGCGGCCGTTCCTCCTCGAGCAGCTCCACCTCGCCGTGCTCCGCGTGCGGCTCGAGGGCGAGGGGCCCGCCCGGTACGTCGCGGCGTTCGTCGCGGCGGCCGGGCTCGAGCCGGCGGCCGACGCGACCGCGCGCGTCGAGGCGGCCGCGCAGCACGACGATCACCAGGTCTGGTTCGAGGCGTTCGACGAGGGGGGCGGCTCGTCGTGGCACGCCTTCTCGGCCGAGTGGGACGCCGCCGCCGACCAGGTGGTGGAGCGCGTCGCGGCCGCGGTGACGGACAACCTCGACGCGGTGGTGACCGAGATCCGCGAGACCGGGGAGCTCGGCGCGCTGCTCGCGAAGGCCGCGGGGGGGTCGAAGCTCACGGCGGAGGAGAAGCGCAAGGTGCGCGCCCAGCTCGTCGACCTGGCGAAGGCGGTGCCGGCGCTCGCGATCTTCGCCGCCCCGGGCGGCATGCTGCTCCTGCCGCTGCTCGCGAAGCTCCTGCCCTTCAAGCTCATGCCGAGCGCGTGGGACCGGCCCGCGGCCGCGCCCGCGGCGGAGGGGGCGGCCGAGGACGAAGCCGCGGCGCCGCCCGCGCCGGGCGGCGCGGGCGGGCGCAAGGCGCGGACCGGCTGAGCTAACGCGCCTCGCGCCGCAGCCGGGTCGCGAGCCTCAGGGCATCCTCGTTCGCCCCCGCCGTGAGGGTGCGGCCGCGGTCCTGGGCGATCATGGCGTCCAGCTTCTCGGCGATGGCGGCGCCCGCGGCGCCGAGCTTCTGGCGCGCGTCGATCCAGGACAGCGCGAGGACGGCGTGGTAGCGCGCGGCGAGATCCGCGTCGTCGTTCACCGCCCGCACGATGGCGGCGCCGAGGGCCTCCGCCTGCGCGGGGCCGCCGGCGCGACCCACCTCGAGGGCGGCGCGGTCGCGCACGCCCGCCACGGAGTCGGCGAGCTTGCCCGCCCAGCACGCGGCGTCGCGGCAGGCCTTCGCGGCGTCGAGCCGCGCGGCCATCGCGGCGTAGGCCGCCTCGACCGGCGGCGCGCACTTCGCCGCGCAGTCCCTCCCCCTCGCCTGCTCGATGAACGGCCGCTCCGCCTCGCCGCCCAGGCGGGAGAGGGCCGTGAGCGGCCCCTCGCGCAGGTCCCACGTCGGCGCCCCCGCGGCCGCCTTGAGCGCCGGCAGCGCGCCCGGGTCGCCGATCCGGGCGAGCGCGTCGCAGTACCGGTCCCGCACGTCCGCGTCGCGCTCGCGGGCGACGAGGTCGCCGAGCGGCCGCACCGCCTCGCGCGCCCGCATGCGCCCGAGCGACTCGGCGGCGAAGACGCGGACGTAGGTGGCGATGCCGGGATCGCCCTCCTGGTAGCCGAGCTTGCGGACCAGGGCGGGCACCGCGTCGGTCCCGCCCACGTCGCCGAGCAGCTGCGCCGACTTCGCGTAGAGCGCGCCCGCGACCACGCCGCGCGCGCGCGCCCATGCGGCGAGCCGCTCGTCCTTGCCCTCGAGGACGGCGAGGAGGGGCGCCGCCATCGGCCGGCCGATCTGGACCGCCGCGAAGGCCGCCTCGGGGAAGAACGACACGCCCGGGCGCTCCTCGAAGAGCATGCGCATGACGGCCTCGCTCGCGCGCTGATCGCCGATCCGGCCGAGGGCGAGCAGCGCCTTGCGCGCGGTGAACGGCTCCACGCCGTCCCCGGTGGCGACCGCGACGAGGGTGTCGACGGCGGCCGGGTCCCCGATGTGCCCGAGGGCGTCCACCGCGGCGACCTGCGCGAACCCGTCGCGCGACTCCTGGAGCAGCTTCGTCAGGGCGGGGACGGCCTCGCGCGCTCGGAGCGCCCCGAGCGCGTCGGCGACGTGGCGGTTCATCTCCGCGAGGTCGCGCTCGGTCGCGCCCGGCTTGCCGAGCGCCTTCACGAGCGCGGGGCTCGCCGCCGGATCGCCGATCTCGCCGAGGGCGAGCGCCGCCTCGCCGCGCGCCCGCGCGAACGTCCCCTCGTCCTCGACGATGCGGACGAGGGGCGGGACCGCCGCCTTCCGGTCGCCCGGGGCCTTGCGGACCTCGGCGAGGGCGGCGAGCTTCTCGTCGAGCCGGCTGCGGCTCACGGCCCGCTTCGCCCAGCCCTCCGCGTCCTTCGGGTTCCCGCAGGCGGCGAGGGCGAGGCAGGCGACGACGGCGAGGGCGGCGTGGCGCATGGGGACTCCTCGGGAAGCTACGCGCCGGTCCGCGCGCTGGGCGCGGAGACGGCCATGGGGGTGAGCTCCAGATCGTCCTGGGCGAGCGCGGCGCGCCGCTCGCGGGCGGCGACCGAGAGGGCGTCGATGGCGGGCTGCAGGTCCGGGGCCCTCGGCGCGGCGGCGCGCATGCGCTGCACCGCGTCCTCGAGGACCGCCGCGTGGCGCGCCTCGCGCGCCTTCATCTGGTCCACGGCGTCGATGAACGTCCGGAAGAACAGCTTCAGCTCGTCGCTCCGCCGCAGCGTGCGCATGCGCGGGAACCGCCCCTGCGCGAGCACCTCGAGGTAGTGGCCCATGACGAACACGGGCCCCGCCACCCGGTGGGTGATGACCACCCCGAGGAGCCCGAGCGCGGCGGCGAGGAGGACGGCGATCACCGCGAAGGCGGCGAGGAGCAGCCGGTCGCTCCGCTCGACGAGGCCGCGGGTCTCCGGGTCGGGGGCGAGGAGCACCGTCGCCTGCACGTGCGCCTGGTGGAGCCACAGCCCGAAGACGCCCGCGACCGCGAGGCCGGCCGCGGCCATGAGGAGGGCGTACTTGAGCTGGAACCCGCGATCGACGAGATAGTGTCGGCGGTGGCCAGCGGACTTCGCGGCGGGTGCGGCGGATCCCTCGGCCATGAGATGCTGCCCCTTTCGAAGGATCGATTCTAGCGCGGTGCGGCCATGACGGGAACGCGGGCGACGCTCGGGGCGGAGTGCGCGGCGATATGGCGCGAAACCCTCCAGCGCCTCCAGGCGGCGCGCCTCGTGTCGGAGGCGCTCGCGGCGCGGCCGGTCCCGCCCGGTCCGGTCCGTGTGCTCGCCCTCGGCAAGGCGGCCGGACCCATGATGGAGGCCGCCCTCGCCGCGCTCGGCGCCCGCGCCCGCGATCCGCTGTGCGTGCTGCCGGAGGGCGCCCCGGCGCCCGCGGGCGTCACCGCCATCGCCGCGGGACACCCCCGACCCACCCCCGGCTCCCTCGCCGCGGGGCGCGCGATCCTCGGCTGGGCCGCCGCGAACGCCGGCGCGAACGCCCTCGTCCTCCTCTCGGGCGGCGGCAGCGCCCTCGCCTTCGCGCCCGCGGACGGGCTCTCCGCCGCCGACAAGGCGGACGCCGTGGCCGCCGTCATGAGGGCGGGCGCGACCATCCAGCGGCTCAACGCCGTGCGCAAGCACCTCTCGGCGCTGAAGGGCGGCCGGCTCGCCGCGCGCCTCGCGCCCGCGCAGGTGTGGGTCCTCGTGCTCTCCGACGTCCCCGGCGACGACCTCTCGAGCATCGCCTCGGGCCCGCTCGCGCCGGACCCCACCACCTTCGCGGACGCCCTCGCGGCGGCGGCCCCGGCCGGCTCCGCGGTGCCCGCCGCGGCCCGCGCGCACCTCGAGGCGGGCGCGCGCGGGGAGCGGGAGGAGACGCCCAAGCCCGGAGATCCCCGCCTCGGCGCCGTCGTGCACCACCTCCTCGCCGGCCCCGTGCACCTCGCGCGCGCGGCCGCCGAGGCGGCGCGGGCGCGCGGCTTCGACGCCGCGGCGTCCGAGGAGCCGCTCACCGGCGACGTGGCCGAGGTGGCGGACCGCCTCGCCGCCTGGGCGCGCGCGAACGCCGGGCACGGGCGCAGGCTCCTGGCGCTCGGTGGGGAGCCCACGATCCGCGTCCCGGAGGGCGCCTCCGCCCCCGACGGCGGCCGCGCCCAGCACCTCGCGCTCCTCGCCGCGCGCTCCATCGACGGGCTCCCGGCGGCCGTGCTCGCCGCCGGCTCCGACGGCCGGGACGGCCCCACCGAGCAGGCCGGCGCGGTGGTGGACGGCGGCACCGCGGCCGCCGCGCGGGCCGCGGGCGTCGACCTCGGCGCGGCGCTCGCGGAGGCGCGCTCGGGCCCCGCCTGTCTCGCCCTCGGCGCGGCCCTTCCGCGGCTCGAGACCGGCACGCACCTCTGCGATCTCGTGGTGGTCGCGGTCGAGTGAAGCGACCGCGACTTCGCCCTCGACCCCGACCCCGACCCTCGACCCCGACCCCGACCCCGACCTCGACCTCGACCGCCCGCCCCCCATCCCGGCGCGCGCTCTCATCGCGTGCCACCGCGCCCCTTTTCGCCTATACAGCGTCTCCCGTGCGCGTCGTCTTCATGGGCACTCCCGCCTTCGCGGTCCCCCCCCTCGAGGCGCTCGCGCTCGCGGGGCACTCGCTCGTCGCCGTCGTCGCCCAGCCGGACCGGCCGGCCGGGCGCGGCCAGGCGCTGCGCGAGCCGGCGACGAAGGCCTGGGCGCGGTCGCGCGGCGTCCCCGTGCTCCAGCCGGAGAAGGTCCGGGACGGCCGGCTGGCCGCCGAGCTCGCGGCGCTACGGCCCGACGTCCTGTGCGTCGCCGCGTACGGCCGGATCCTCGGCAAGGACCTCCTCGAGCTCGCCCCGTTCGGCGCCGTGAACGTGCACGGATCGCTCTTGCCGCGCTGGCGCGGCGCGGCGCCGATCCAGTGGGCGATCGCGAGCGGCGAGCGCGAGACCGGCGTCACGATCATGCAGATGGACGAGGGGCTCGACACGGGCGACGTCCTCCTGCAGCGCGCGCTCCCCATCGGGCCGGAGGACACCGCCGAGACGCTCGCGCCGCGGCTCGCCGCGCTCGGGGGCGAGGCGCTCGTCGCCGCGCTCGAGCTCCTCGAGGGCGGCGGCCTCGTGCCGGTCCGCCAGGACGCCGCTCAGGCGACGCTCGCGCCGATCCTGACGCGGGAGGACGGGAAGGTCGACTGGACGCTCCCGGCCACGCGCATCGCCGACCGGCTCCGCGCGTTCTCCCCCTGGCCGGGCGCCTACACCACCCTCGACGGCCGCGCCGTGAAGCTCCTCTCCGCCCGCGCCGGCGGCGCGCCCGCCGCGGGCGCGCCCGGCGAGGCGCGCAGGGTCGCCGGGCAGGGGCTCGTGGTCGCCTGCGGCGGCGGCACCTCGCTCCTCGTCGCGCGCGTGCAGCCGGAGGGGAAGGCGCCGCAGGACGCGCTCGCGTTCCTGAACGGCCTGCGCCGCGACGCGGTGACCTTCGGCGCATGACGCCCCGCCGCCCGCCAGGCCCGCCGGGGAAGGCGCCGCGCCGGCCCGCCGGCGCCTCGCGCCCGCCGCCGCCCCGCGCGGCGCTCCGCGCGCCCTTCGACGCTCGGCGAGCGGCCTTCCGGCGCCCGCGACCCCCGCGCGCCGCATCGCCTTCGAGGTGCTGCTGCGCGTGGACGAGGGGGGCGCCTACGCCTCGCGCGCCCTCGACGCCGCGCTCGCGCAGGCGGGCGCCGTCGAGCCGCGGGAGGCGGGGCTCGCGACCGAGCTCGTGTACGGGACGCTCCGCCGCGCCCTCGCCCTCGACGCGGCCCTCGCGCCGCACTCCCGCCGGCCGATCGCGGAGCTCGACCCCGCCGCCCGGGTGGCGCTGCGGCTCGGCGCCTACCAGCTCCTCCACCTCGGGACGCCCGCCCACGCGGCCGTGGGCGAGACCGTCGCGCTCGCCAAGTCCGTCGAGCACGGCCGCGCGGCCGGGTACGTGAACGCGGTGCTGCGCGCCCTCTCGCGCGCGCCGCGGGCCCCCGAGCCCCCGCCCCTCGCGACGGATCCGGCCGGCCACGTCGCGGCCGCCGAGGCGCTCCCGCGCTGGATCGCCGAGGAGTGGGTGGCCTGGCTGGGCGCGGACGAGGCGCTCGCCCTCGCCCGCGCCATGAACGCGCCCGCGCCGCTCGCGCTCCGGTCGACGGACCGCGACGCGGTCCTCGCCGCCGCCCGCGCGGCGGGGCTCACCGCCGCGCCGGCTTCCCGCGCGCCCGACGGCCTCGTCCTCTCCGGCGCGTCGGTCGCGGACCTCGCCCGCGCGGTGGAGCGAGCGGGGGGTCCGGGCGGTCCGAGCCCCGGCCGGCCCCCCCGGTTCCAGGTCCAGGACGAGGCGGCGCAGCTCGTCGGGCTGTTCGCCGCGGGCGAGCTGCGCGGCCGGCGCGCGCGCGTGCTCGACGCCTGCGCGGCGCCGGGCGGCAAGGCCTTCCACCTCGCCGAGCTGCTGGCGCCCGGGTCGGAGGTCGTGGCCCTCGAGCTGCACCCGCGCAAGGCCGACGAGCTGGCGCGCGAGGCGGCGCGGCGCGGGCTGCCGGTGCGCGTCGTCTGCGCGGACGCGGCGAAGCCGGTCCCCGGCCTCGAGGAGGCCAGCTTCGACGCGGTGCTCGTCGACGCGCCCTGCGCCGGCCTCGGCACGCTGCGGCGCCACCCGGAGCTGAAGACGCGGCGCCGGCCGGAGGACCTGCCGCGCATGGCCGCGCTGCAGCGGGGGATCGTGGAGAGCGTCGCGCGCTACGCCCGCCCGGGCGCGCCGCTCGTGTACTCCGTCTGCTCCCTCTCGCGCGCCGAGGGGCCGGAGATCGTGGCCGCGCTCCTCGCCGCCGGCTGGCGGCGCGCGCCGCCCCCGCCGGGCTTCCCGGCGGACGTCCTCACGGCCGACGGCGACCTCCTCACCCTCCCCCATCGGCACGACGCCGATGGGTTCTACGCCGCGCGCCTGGTTCGCTAGACCAAGGTTCGCGATTCGCGATCACTTCGTGATCGCGAATTCGCTCCTTGGCCGCTGTACGCGAATCGTGCTTGCTCGTTTAAACTCCCGGACCGCCATGGCCCTCCCCATCCGCATCGCCCCCTCGATCCTCTCCGCCGACTTCGGCCGCCTCGCGGAGGAGGTGCGCGCGGTCGAGGCCGCGGGCGCCGACGTGATCCACGTGGACGTGATGGACGGCCGGTTCGTGCCGAACATCACCATCGGGCCGCTCGTCGTGGAGGCGGTGCGCAAGGTGACGAAGCTGCCCGTGGACGCGCACCTCATGATCGTGGAGCCCGAGCGATACGTGGAGGCGTTCGCGAAGGCGGGCGCGAACCTCGTCTCCGTCCACGCCGAGGCGTCCCCGCACCTGCACCGCACGCTGCAGGCCATCCGCGCGGCGGGGGCGCGCCCCGCCGTGGCGCTCAACCCCTCCACGCCGCTCTCCGCGGTGGAGTGGGTGCTCGGGGACTGCGAGATGGTGCTCGTCATGACCGTGAACCCCGGGTTCGGCGGCCAGCGCTACATCGACGCCTGCACCCGCAAGATCCGCGACCTGCGGGCCCTCGCCGACCGGCTCAACCCGGCCCTCGAGATCGAGGTGGACGGCGGGGTGAAGCCGGACACGGCGGCCACGGTCGCCGCGGCGGGCGCGAACGTGCTCGTCGCCGGCACGGCGGTGTTCGGGCAGAAGGACTACCGCGCCGCGATCGAGGCGATCCGCGCCGGCGCGGTCGCCGCGCAGCGCTGAACCAAGGTTCGCGGCTTCGCCGCGCGTTCGCGAATCGTGATCGCCCGTCTAGCGGCGACGCCGCTCACTCCTCGACGCGCTCCACGCGCACGCGGGCGACCCCGCGCTCGACCATCCGCAGCCGGCGCGCGGCCGCGAGGGAGAGGTCGATCACGCGGCCGCCGGTGAACGGGCCGCGGTCGTTCACCGTCACGACGACGCTCCGGCCGCTCTCCACGTCGGTGACCCGCAGCCGCGACCCGAACGGCGCGTCGGGGTGGGCGCAGGTGAGCGCGTGCATGTCGTAGCGCGCGCCGCTGGCGGTGAGGCGCCCGTGGAAGCGGTGGGCGTAGAAGCTCGCGAGTCCCACCTCGGGGACGGGCGCGCCCCGGGTCGCCGCGGGGCGCGAGGGCCGCTCGCCGCCGCCCGGCTCGCCCGGCGGCGGCGCGTGCGCGCAGCCGGCCGCGAGCGCGAGCCCGAGGACGGCCGCCGCGGCGCCGCTCCGCCTCACGGCGGCGGCCTCCGCCCGAACGTCCGCACGACCTCGGGGTGCCGGGCGACGAGCCGGAGCGCGTCCTCGAGCAGCGTCCGCCCGGGCTCCATCTTGAACCAGGTGGAGGCCCCGGAGGGGTGGGGGAGCGGGATGACGTCCACCGGCACGCCATGGAACTGCGTACGGAGCGACCGTCCGACGACCGCCGCGATGGGCTCCGTGTGGCCGAGCACCTCCTGGATCGCGAGGCGCCCGACCGGGAGCACGAGGGTGGGCCTCAGGATCTCGACCTCGCGCGCCACGAACGCGCGCCAGAGCGCGCACTCGTCGGGGGTCGGCACGCGGTCGCCGCCGCCCCGCGTCTTCCCCGGGAAGCAGCGCACCACCGCCGCGATGTAGACGCGCGCTCGCACCGTCTCCTCGTCGGCGCCGGTGGCGCGCTCGAGCCAGCGGAACAGGGTCTTGCCGGCGGTCCACGCGAACGGCCGGCCGAGGCGCGCCTCGTGCGGACCGGGCGCCTGGCCCATGAGGAAGATGCGCGTCGCCACGGCCGGCCCGTGCACCGGGGGGCCGAAGCCGCGCGGCCTGAGCGCGGCGATGTCGCGGTGCACCTCCCGCAGCGCCTCGACGACCGCCGCCTCGCGCCGCCCGCGGGGGCGCGCGCGCGGCGCCCCCTCCCGCGCGGCGGCCCGCGGCGTGCGCCCCGTCCCCGGCCGCGGAGACCTCAGCGCCACGGCTCCTCGCGGACCGAGTGGATCCAGCCCTCGCTCCGCGGCACGTTCGAGGGGACGCCCTGGAAGTCGTCGGCCCACGCCGCCGCGGCGCCGGTGGCCGCGAGGACCGCGTCCAGGTGATCGCCGCGACCGTCCTCGACGATCTGGGCCGCCTGCTCCATCTCGAGCTCGATCTTCGCGGCGGCGCGCAGCGTCCGCAGCAGGCCGGCGCGCGTCGAGGAGCGGGAGACGCCGTCGCGATCGTCGTCGCGGTAGCTGCAGAGCCCGGCGAGCGCCCGGGCCACGTGGACGGGGCGGACCTCCACGACGGTGGGCCGGCCCGCCTGCGGCGGGTCCCAGGGCGGGAACGAGGCGTGCGCGTGGGCGAAGGTGCACAGGCCGAAGAAGGTCTGGCGGTACGCGCGCGCGCTCGTCGGCAGGTGCAGCTCGGCGCGGTAGCAGTCGGTCGCCCGCGGGCGGTCGCGGCCGACCTGCTCGCGGAAGCGGGCCGCCGCCTCGGTGAAGTCCCCGCGCTCGCCGAGGAACCGCTCCTGGAGGTTCCGCCCGAGGACGGCGGGCCCGCGCAGCGCCTGGCGGAGCAGGCCGAGCTGGCGGAGGTGGGTCTCCGCGAGCGAGAGCGCGAAGTCCACGCCGAGGACGAGCCGCCCCTCCGCCCAGCGCGACTCCTCCGCGAGCCAGGCGGCGAACCGCGCCGACACGTCGCGCCGCCCGGGCGCGTCGGTGAACGGCCGCCACAGCCGCGTGAGCTTCGCCCGGTCCGGCGAGCACTCGATCTTCGCGGCGACGATCTGGTTCCCGGCCCCCTCGATCCCGCTCCAGCGCAGTCCCACCACCACCCCGCGGTGCGGCAGCGCCACCTTCGGCGGCGCCGCGCGCCCGTACGCGGCGGCGCTCGGGGGGATCGCCTCGCTCTCGGCCATGGCCGGGTTATCGCCCGCCTCGCCGGTGGGTTCAACGACAGACCCACACGCCCTTCCACGCGGGGTCGGGGGTCCGCACGCGCGCAGCCTCGGATGGGGTGCAGGCGGGCGCCGGGGTTCCCTCCGGGGGGCCACGTGCTCACCGTACGAGCAGCCATGGGACGCCTCGCCCGCATCCTGCTCGTGGAGGACGACGCCGACGTCCGCGCCACCCTCGCGGAGCTGCTCGAAGAGGAGGGCTACGAGGTCGTCTGCGCGACGAACGGCGCCGAGGCGCTCGCCGAGCTGGATGCGCCCGCCGCGCCGAGCGCGATCCTGCTCGACCTCGCCATGCCGGTCATGGACGGCTGGACGTTCCGCAGCCGCCAGCGGAGCGACCCCCGGCTCGCCGCGATCCCCACGGTCGTCATCTCCGCGAACCTCTCGAGCGACGCCGGGGCCATGGGCCGCCTCGGCGCGGACGCGGTCCTCCCGAAGCCGTTCGATCTCGGGCGGCTCGTCGAGACGCTCCAGCGCCTCTGCTGAGCCGGGCCCGTCTACCGCCGCGCGAGCGCGGCGCGGGCCCGCCGGGCGGCCGTCCGCGGGACGAGCCGGGCGAGGAGGAGCACGGCGAGCGCCGCCAGGAAGACCGCGGGCCGGCGCAGGTCCGCCTTCACGCGCCAGACGAAGTGGACCGCCCCGAGCGCGGCGGCGAAGTACACGAGGCGATGGAGCCGCTTCCAGCGCGCGAACCCGAGCCGCCGCACCCAGCCGTCCGTCGAGGTCACCGCGAGCGGCACGAGCAGGAGCCACGCCGTGAACCCCACCGTCATGAACTTGCGCTTCGCCACGTCCTCGGCGAGCAGGCCGACGTCGAGGAGCTGGTCGACGCCGACGTACCAGAGCAGGTGGAGCGTCGCGTAGGAGAACGCGAACAGCCCGAGGGTGCGGCGGAGCCGGACGGGCCAGGCGAGGCCGAGCAGGTCGTGCGCGGGCGTGGGCACGAGCGAGAGCGCGAGCAGGGTGAGCGTCCAGAAGCCGAGGCGATCGAGGACGGCCTCGATGGGGTTCGCGCCGAGCCGGCCGAGGGCGAGGTCCGCCGAGATCTTGGCGAGCGGCGCCGCCGCGAGGGCGATCGTCGCGAGCTTCAGCAGGCGGGTGCGCGCGCGAAGCCCCACCGCGTCAGAACTCGCGGCGCAGGTCCATCCCCGCGTAGAGGCTCGCCACCTCGTCGGCGTAGCCGTTGAACGGGAGCGTCCGGCGCCGGCGGAACTCGCCGAGGCGGCGCTCGCGGGCCTGGCTCCAGCGCGGGTGGTCCACGTCGGGGTTCACGTTCGCGTAGAAGCCGTACTCGCTCGGCGCCGACAGGTTCCAGGTGGTGGCGGGGCGGGCCTCCTGGAAGCGGATGGCCACGATCGACTTGACGCCCTTGAAGCCGTACTTCCACGGCACCACGAGCCGGATCGGCGCGCCGTTCTGCCCGGGCAGCACCCGGCCGTACACGCCCACCGCGAGCAGCGGCGAGCGGGTGGATCGCCTCGTCGATGCGCAGCCCCTCGACGTAGGGCCAGTCGAGGACGCGCCGCCGCTGGCCCGGCAGCTGCTCCGGGTCGTGCAGCGTCTGGAAGGCGACGTACTTCGCGCGGGAGGTCGGCTCCGCCGCGCGCACGAGGTCCGCGAGCGGGAAGCCGACCCACGGGATCACCATCGACCAGGCCTCGACGCAGCGCATGCGGTAGACGCGCTCCTCGAGCGGGTGGGCGCGCAGGAGCTCGTCGATCGCGACCCGCCGCGGGCGCTTCACCTCGCCCTCGATGGAGACCGTCCACGGCCGCGGCCGGAGCGTCCCGGCGTTCTGGGCGGGGTCGGTCTTCTCGGTGCCGAGCTCGTAGTAGTTGTTGTAGCCGGTGACCGCGGCCCAGGGCGTCGGCGCCTCGCCGCCCGCCTTCTCCACCCGCCGCGCTGCGGAGAGCGCGGCGCCGGTGGGCTGCGGCTCGGCGTCGGCGCAGCGCGGCAGGAGGAGCGCCGCCGCGCCGAGGGCGCCGAGGCCGAGGAACTCGCGCCGGCGCAGGTACAGCGCCTCCGGCGTCGCGTCGCGCTCCTCCACGTCGGGCTTCCAGCGCGCCATGGCCGCTCCTCGTCCCGCGCGGGCTCGAGCGCGGCGCGGGGCGAGGTCCATAATGGAGCGGCCATGTCGTCGCCCCTCCACCGCCTCGTGGACGCGTTCGCGATGTGGCTCGAGGACCGCCACCCCCGCGCGCCGTGCGCCTTCCGGCCCGGGGACGGCGCCCCGCTCGCCTGCTTCGCCGCGCTGCCGCCGCTGCCGCCCCCGCCGCCTGCGGTGGGCCATTGGCGCGCCCCCTCGCCCCGCCCCGCCCCGGGCGACGGCGTCATGGTCGTCCTCGCGCGGCCCGCGCTCGGGCCCCGGCGCGGCACGGCCGTCCTCGTGCCGCCGTGGAAGGTGCCGTCGCTGGGCGCCGTCGCCGGCTGGGCCCGCCTCGTCGCGCGGACCGGCTTCGACGTCTGGACGCTCGTCCCGCCGCGCCACCTCGAGCGCGCCGGCGCCCTCCCCAACGGCGAGGGGTTCGTCTCCCCGGACCTGGGCGTCCTCGAGGCCGCGCTCGAGCAGCTCGTGCTCGAGGTGCGGGTGCTCGCCGCGCTGGCGCGCCAGCGAGGAGGCGAGACCGCGCTCGTGGGGCTGTCGCTCGGCGCCCTCGGCGCCGCGCTCGCGGCGACGGCGCCCGAGGCGGTCGACCGGGCGATCCTCGTCGCTCCCCCTGCGGACCTCGCCGCGGTCTTCGCCCGGACGGCCATCGGCCGGCGCTACGCCCGGCTCGCGGCACGGGCCGGCGCGCCGGTCCCTGGCGCCGCGGCGCTCGCCGCGCTCCTCGCGCCGCTCGGCCCCGCCACGCGCCCCCCGACCGCGGGCCGGATCTTCGTCGCCGCCGGGGGCGAGGACCGGATCGCGCTGCCGGAGGGCGCGCTCGCCCTCGCCCGGGCCTGGGGCGCCGAGTCGCGCCTCTACCCGCGCGGACACCTCACGCTCCTCTTCGCGTGCGCGGCGCTGCGGCGGGACGCGCGCCGCTTCCTCGGCGCGTGACCGGCCGCCGCCGCCTCGCCGCCTGACGAGCGGACGGCCGCCGATTGACGCGGGACGTCACGATGCCGACGTTCGGGCACCACCCCAATTGCGAGGAGACCGACCATGGACGCGATCCAGTTCATCCTGAGGGACCACCGCGAGCTCGAGCGGCTGTTCAAGGAGCACGAGCGCGCCGAGCGCGCCGAGGAGCGCGACCGTCAGGGCGAGGTGGTGCGCCACCTGGTCCGCGAGCTGTCGGTGCACGCGGCGATCGAGGAGCAGTTCGTGTACCCGGCGCTGCGCGAGGCGCGCGCGGACACCCGCGTGCTCGACGCGCTGGAGGAGCACCACGCGGTGAAGCTCACCCTCGCGGAGCTCGAGGACCTGCCGCCCACGAACGCGCGCTTCGGCGCGAAGGTCCGG
Organism: uncultured delta proteobacterium; assembly: GCA_963737085.1. Taxonomy (GTDB): domain Bacteria; phylum Myxococcota; class Myxococcia; order Myxococcales; family Anaeromyxobacteraceae; genus Anaeromyxobacter. The sequence continues at coordinate 54,069 of CAVTRR010000004.1, read as the reverse complement.
CTCCTCGCGGAGAACGTCCGCCGCCACCTCGCCGAGGAGGAGCGCGAGCTCTTGCCCCTCCTCGAGCGCGCCCTCGACGACGAGCGGCGCGGCGCCCTCGGCGAGGCGCTCGAGCGCGCGAAGCGGGCCGCGCCGACGCGGCCGCACCCCGCCGCGCCCGACACGCCGCCCGGCAACTTCATCGCCGGCGCCGTCGCGGCGGTCCTCGACCGGAGCCGCGACGCGCTGCGCGACGGGACGGAGGTGCTCCGGACCCTCGGCGCGCAGGGCGCGAGCCGCTCCCTCGACGCGGCGAAGGGGCTCGCGTCGCGGGCGCGGCGGCGCGGCCGCGAGGCGATGAGCGAGGCGGCGGAGCAGGGGCGCGCCGCCGTCGAGACGGGCGTCCGGAAGGGGCGCGAGGCCGTGGACGAGGCGCGCGAGGCGACCGCGCGCGTCGAGGTGCGCGGGGCGCAGGCGGCGAGCGCGGTGGCGCGGCGGGGGCGCAGCGCCGCGCGGAAGACGCGGGCGGGCACGCCGCGGCGGCGGGGCGCCACCGGCGCGCGCAGGGGGCGCGCGGCGAAGCGGCGGTGACCGCCCGCCGGCGCTCGCCCCTCTACGGCTTGCGGCAGGCGTCGCGCGCGCCCTTCACCTGGTCGAAGAACTCGGCCGGCACGACGCCGCCGCGCACGATGGGCCAGGTCTTCTCCATGGCGGCGCGCCACGGCACCGGATCCGTCTGGATCTTCTTGAGCCCCTGCTTCTGCATGGCGGTCACGGCGTCCGCGTTGAGCCGCCGCACCTCGAGGTTCACCTTGTCGCCGAGCTCGCGGGCGATCGCGACGAGCTTCACGCGGAGGTCCGGCGCGATCTTCTCCCACGTCTCCTTGCGGACGACGGTCGCGCCGACCATGTAGCTCCAGGGCGCGTCCATCATGTGGTTCGCCTTGTCGAAGAAGCGGGCGGTGAGGACGTAGAGCGGGATGTTCGGCACGCAGTCGATCATGCCGGTCTGGAGCGACGGCATGATGTCCGTGGCGGCGAGGACGACGGGGTAGAGCCCGGCGGCGCGGTACGCCTCGACGCTCTTCGGGTCGCCCTCCCAGGCCCACACCTTGGCGCTCTTCATGTCGCCGGGGGTGCGGCGCGGCTCGTCGCAGAAGAGGTAGATCGAGCCGACGCGGCTCCAATGGAGCGCGACGAGGCCGCGCTTCGCGAGCGCCTCGTCGAGCTTCGGGCGCATCTTCTCGAAGGCGCACTCCATCTGCGCCTCGTCGTCGAAGAGGAACGGGACGGAGAAGACCTGCGGCTCGGGGATGACGTCGTGCATGCCGACGTTCGAGATGGCGGCGGCCTGGAGCTGGCCGATGGCCATCTTGCGCACCATGTCGCCCTCGCTGCCCTGGGCGCCGCCCGCGTAGACGCGGAGCCTCACCTGGCCGCCGGAGGCCTGCTCCCAGCGCTGCGCCAGCTCCTTCAGGAGGTCGTGCCAGGTGGAGCCCTGGGGGGCGAGCGTGCCGAGCTTGATCGTCACCGGCTCCGCGTGCGCGGCAGGGGCGAGCGCCGCGAGGACGGCGGCGAGGACGAGCTTCTTCACGGGTGTCTCCTTGGTTCGCTCAGAGGAAGAGGTCGTCCGCGTGGGCGAGGAGCGCCTTCGCGCGGCGCTGGGCGAGGACGTTCGCGAGCCGGTGGCGCGGCACCTCGCCGGGATCGGCGCGGACCACCTCCTCGAGGACGCGGGTGAACTCGGCGCGGTCCTGCCGCTGGACGAGTACGCCCTCCGCGAAGGAGACGCGCGGGCCCAGCTTCTTGTTCAACGAGAGCGCGAGCGCCCGCTCGAGGTGGACCTTCGCCCGCTCCGGGCCGCCGCCCTCGGCGGCGCTGCGGGTCGCGTCGTACGCCACGAAGAACTCGTGCAGGGCGCCGTCGTCCCACGCCTCGTCGAGGCCGAGGGCGCGCTCCATCATGGCGATCGGGATCGGCAGCTCGGCCACGAGGCCCATGTCGCCCTTCCCGTTCGCGACGGCGAGGGTCCAGGCGGAGGCCGTCCAGTAGAGGAGGGGGACGTCCTCCTTGCGCGCCGCCGCGAGCGCCTCGCGGAGGTCGCCGCCGGCGCGGAGCCTCCCGGCGATCCCCTCGTGCCGCACGTCGAGCCCGCGCAGCCCGTAGTCGCGCGCGCGCAGGAGCAGCTTCCGGGCGCGCTCCCGCCCGACCCGGGCGGCGTCGAGCCGGCCCTCCAGGTCGGCGAGGTCGGCGTCCGCCTGCACGAACGCGTAGGCGTACTGGGTGAACCCGCTCGCGAGCGCGGTGAGCAGCCCCTCGTGCCGCGGCTTCTTCTCGAGCAGGCCCTCCATGGTCTTGAGCCCGAACGGGACGGCGTCGCGCACCAGCTCCGGGTCGTCGTCCGAGGCCCACGACGTGCCGCTCCCGGCCACCGCGCCCGCCGCGAGCGAGAGCGCCGTGCTCCGGCACCCCGCGAGCGGGGCCAGCGTGACCGAAAGTGCAATGACGAGGAGGACGCGCTTCAATGAGTGAGCCCGCGCGCGGTGGGTTCGTGGTACTCATAGGCTTCCCTCCCCGAGGGGTCAACCGGCTTTCGCGTGAACACCCCCACCCCCGCTGCGCCGCCCCAGGAGCCCGAGAAGCTCGGCACGAGCGTGGAGCGCGGCCTCCTCGCGTTTCTCCTGCTCGCGATGGTCCTCCTCCCGGCGGTGTCGACGGTTTCCCGCCGACTGACCGGGCGCGAGCTGGCCGGGTCCTCCGTCCTCGCGCAGCACATCACGCTGTGGGTCGGGTTCCTCGGGGCGCTCGTCGCCACGGCGTCCGGCCACCACCTCGCGCTGTCGACGGTCGGCGTGCTGCCCGCCGGCTGGCCCCGCCGCGCCGCGACCTTCTTCGGACAGGCCATCTCCGCCGTCGCGTGCGCGCTCCTCGCCTGGGCTTCCGTGCGGCTGGTCCGGGCCGAGTGGAGCGGCTACGGCCTCGTCACCTTCGGCATCCGCGTCGCGTGGAGCCAGCTCGTCATGCCGGCGGGCTTCGCCCTGATGGCGCTGCGCTTCGCGTGGCGCGCCGGCGACGTCGGCGAGGACGCCGCGGGCCGCTGGGCGTCGCGCGCCGCCGCGATCGCGCTCGCCGGCGCGGCGTTCCTGCTCGGGACCGCCGCCGCCGGCCCGGTCCTCACGACGGCGCTGCTCCTCGTCCTGGGCCTGGGGTTCCTCCTCGGTGCCCCGGTGTTCGTCGTCATGGCCGGCGTCGCCATGGTCCTCTTCTTCCGCGAGGCGGGGCCGGAGGCGATCGCGTGGGTGCCCACCGCGACCTTCAACCTCGTTTCGTCGCCGACCCTGCCCGCGATCCCGCTCCTCACCGTCGCCGGCTACATCCTCGCGGAGGGCGGCGCCGCGCGGCGGCTCGTCCGCGCGTACAAGGGGATCTTCGGCTGGATGCCGGGCGGCGTCGCGGTGATGGCGACGTTCGTCTGCGCGGTCTTCACCACCTTCACGGGCGCCTCCGGCGTCACGATCCTCGCCCTGGGTGGGCTGCTCCTGCCGTCGCTGATCGAGGAGGGCTACCCGGACGGCTTCTCGCTCGGCCTCGTCACCGCGGCGGGCTCGCTCGGGCTGCTCTTCCCGCCATCGCTGCCGGTCATCCTCTACGGGTTCGTGGCCCAGGCGCCGATCGAGCACCTCTTCCTCGGCGGCCTCCTCCCCGGCCTGCTCATGATCGTCCTCGTGGCGGCGTACGGCATCCTCGTCGGCGTGCGCGCGAAGGCGCCCCGCCAGCGGTTCCACCCGCGCGAGGCGCTCGCGGCGCTCTGGGACGCGAAGTGGGACCTCGGGCTCCCGACGATCGTCGTCATCGCGGTGGCGAGCGGCTTCGCCACCATCGTCGAGGCCTCCGCGCTCGCGGCGGCCTACGCGATGGTGGTCGAGCTCGCCATCTTCCGCTCCGTCCACCCGCTCCGCGACTTGCCGCGCGTCCTCGTCCACGCCTCCTCGCTCGTGGGCTCGGTCATCATCCTGCTCGGCTGCGCGCTCGGCGTGACCTCCTGGTTCGTCGACGCGGAGGTGCCCACGATGCTCGTCGACTGGATGACCGAGCACGTGCGAAGCCCGGCGGTCTTCCTGCTGATGCTGAACGGCGTGCTGCTCGTGCTGGGAAGCGTGCTCGAGATGTACTCCGCCATCGTGGTGATCGCGCCGCTCGTCGCGCCCCTCGGCGTCGCCTACGGCATCGACCCGATCCACCTCGGCGTGGTCTTCCTCGCGAACCTCGAGCTCGGGTTCCTCTTCCCGCCGATGGGGCTGAACCTCTTCCTGTCGGCGACGCGGTTCGGCAAGCCCCTCCCCTACGTCTACCGGCGGGCGCTCCCGTTCCTCCTCATCATGTCCGCGGGGGTGCTCGCCATCACCTACCTCCCGGCGATGACGACGGGCGTCGTCGCGCTGTTCGCGCGCTGACCGGCGTCAGCCCGCGCCGAGGACGGGCGCGAGCGCCTCGACGAGGCTCCGGCTCACGCGCGCGTGGTTCGCGAGCCACTCCTCGTGGGCGTTCGGGCCGACGCGGTTCGCGACCGCGAGCGCGGCCGCGACCGGCACGTGCGCCTGCTGGCACGCGACGAACACGCCGGTGAGCTCGAGGTGCTCCGCCGCGGCGAGCGCGGCGAGGCGGTGCGCGCCCTCGGCCGTCCGCGTGATCGCCGGCGGCACCGCGACCACGTGCGCGGGGAGCGGGATCGCGGGCGTCCAGGTGGCGGGGTAGCGGACGCGCTCGAGCTTCGGGCGGAAGGCGCGTCCCTCCACCTCGTCGAGCGAGGTCGCGATCGCCTCGGAGACGAGGAGGAGGTCTCCCACCGCGAGCCGGCCGTCGTACGCGCCGCAGGTGCCGACGAAGAGGACGCGGTCCGGGTGGTGCTCGGCGAGGAGACGCGCCGTCGTGGCGGCCGCCTCGACCGCGCCGACGCCCGCCGTCGCGACGCGCCAGCCCCGGGGCGGCGCGTCGGCCAGCTCGCCCAGCTCGGGCGGGAACGCGGCGAGAACGAGCGATGGCGACACCTGCGGATCGTACCACCGGTCCGTCCCGAGTCCCCCTTTCCCGCCGTCGCCACTTCGGGGGCGCCGCCCACGCCGTGCGCTCGTCTGGCGCGTCCCGCGGAATCCGGACACGCGCAGGGGCGACCCGCTAGAGGCGCGGGCCCGGCGGCGGCCACCCCTCGCGCAGCACGTAGATCGCGAACGCGACGGCGTAGGCCCCCGCGACGTCGATGCCGTAGTGCAGGTGCGCGAGCAGCACCGAGAGGACGACGAGGACGTGGCCGAGGAGCGCCGCGAAGCGCAGCGCCGGCCAGCGCCAGACGTAGAGGAGCAGCAGGAACGTCGTCGCGGTGTGGCCCGAGAAGAACAGGTCCTTGGTGAGATAGGCCGCCATCGCGTCCTTCGCGAAGACGTCCCACGGCGAGAGGAGCTCGACGAACGCCTCGAGGGGGTCGCGGGCGCCGAGGCCCGGGCCGGCGTGGGCGGGGTCGGGCGCGCCGAGCCCCGTCAGCACGAGGGTCGCCCCGCGGGCGAGCGAGACGAGACCGGCCGTCACGGTGTAGCGCGCGAAGCGGCGCGGCGACGCCCAGAGGAGCGCGAGGGCGAGCGGCAGGTAGGCCGCGAGCCACAGCAGGTAGTTCGCGTTCGCCACCCAGGCGACGTACGGCACGTGCGAGAGGACGAGGTCGGGCACCGTCGGCGCCGGCCGCCGCTCGTTCCAGACGGCGGCCGCGGTCATCGCCGCGTAGCACGCCACCCGGAAGAGCAGCGCGACCGCGACGGCGCGCCAGGCCGCGCGGAGCCCGGCGAGCCCCGCCGGCCCGTGCGCCGGGTCGGGCGAGCGGGCGGCGTCCATGCCGGCGGCTTATCGCACGCGCCCGCGACGCGGTCGAGGGCGGGGTGGTATCCTCGCCGGCGCCGCATGATCCTCCGCCTGCTCCGCGGCGCCCTCCGGCTCCACCCGGCCCGGCTCGCGCTCGTCGTCCTCTCGACCGCCATGGGCGCGGGGATCGCGGCGGCGCTGGGCTCGGTCGCGCTGCAGGCGGAGGAGCGGATCGCCCGCGAGCTGCGCAGCTTCGGCGCGAACATCGTCGTCGAGCCCGTGGCCGCCTCGGCCCCCGGCGCGGCCACCGGAGGCGCGGCGACCCTCGCCGAGGCGGACCTCCTCCGGGTGCTCACCATCTTCTGGCGCCACAACGTGGTCGGGATCGCGCCGTCGCTCACCGCCGCGGCGACGGTCGCCGGCCCCGCGGGCTCCGAGCGCGCGCTCGTCGCGGGCGTCTGGTTCGAGCGGCGGCTCGCGCGCGCCGACGGCGGCGAGCCGCTCGCCGCGGGGGTCGGCGCCCTCTTCCCGTTCTGGCGCGTGGACGGGCGGTGGCCGTCCGCGGGCGAGGACGGCGCGGCGGTGGTGGGCCGGGCGGTCGCGGCCCGCCTCGGGCTCGCCCGCGGCGCCCGCGCGACGCTCGACGCCGGCGGCGGCCCGCGCGCCTTCGAGGTGGTGGGCCTGCTCTCCACCGGCGGGTTCGAGGAGGAGGAGGTGCTCCTCGACCTCGGGGCGGCGCAGGCGCTCCTCGGCCGGCCCGGCCAGATCTCGCGCGCGCTCGTGTCGGCGGTCACCGTCCCGCTCGACGGCTTCGGCCGGCGCGATCCGGGCGGCATGACGCGGCGCGAGTTCGAGAAGTGGTTCTGCACGCCGTACGTGACGAGCGTGGCGCGCCAGGTGGAGGAGGCGATCCCCGGGAGCCGCGCGCGGCCGGTCTGGAGCCTCGCCGAGGCCGAGGCGCGCGTGCTCTCCCGCCTCGGGATCCTGATGGCCATCCTCGCCGGCCTGTCCCTCGCCGCCGCGGCGCTCGCGGTCGCCTCCACCTTCGCGGCGCGCGTCCTCGGGCGCCGGACCGAGATCGCGCTCATGCGCGCCACCGGCGCGTCGTCCGGGCAGGTGGTGGCGCTGCTCGGGGCGGAGATCCTCGCCCTCGGCCTCGCCGGCGGCGTCCTCGGCGCCGGGCTCGCCGCGGTCCTCGTCCGCGCCCTCGGGACCGCCGTCTTCGGCGCGCCGCTCGCGCCCGGCGCCGCGCTCGCGCCCCTGTCGATCCTCGGCGCGCTCCTCGTCGCCGCCGCCGGCGCCGTCTGGCCGCTCCGCCGCGCCCTCGCCCTCGAGCCCGCCTCCGAGCTGAAGGAGGCGGCGTGACGGCGCCAGGGTGGGGCCCCAGCGAAGCACACCCTGCCAAGGCCCGGCCCGGCGGCGTCCCCTTCTTCAGGCGCTGGCTGCGCCGCTCGCTCGGGCGGAACCTCGTCGCGGGCGCGGTCGCGACCGCCTCGCTCGCGCTCTCCTCCGCGCTCGTCTTCTGCCTCGTCGCCGTCTCCGCCGGCGTGGAGGGGCAGCTCGGCAAGGAGCTCGCCGCCTACGGCGCGAACCTCCTCGTGCTGCCGCAGTCCGCCCCGCTCCGCTTCGGCCTCGGCGCCCTGGAGCTGGGCCCGGTCGAGGAGGAGCGCCACCTGCGCGAGGCGGACGCGCTGCGCCTGCCCGCCGCCGGCGTCGGCGTCGAGGCGGTGGCCCCCGCCCTCCTCGCGCGCGTCTCCGTGGCGGGGACGGCGGCGGGCGCGGTGGGCTACCCGCTCGACGCGCTCCGGCGCATGAACCCGCTCTGGCGCGTCTCCCCGCGCTGGCCCGAGGGGGGCGAGGCCATGCTCGGCGCGTCGCTCGCGGCGCGCCTCTCCCTCGCCGCCGGCGCCGAGGTGGACGTCGCCCTCGGCGGGCGCAGCGCGCGCGTGCGCGTCGCGGCGCTCGTCGAGACGGGCGGGCCGGAGGACGACGACCTCTTCCTGCCCCTCGCCCTGCTGCAGGGGCTCGCCGGGCGCCCCGGGGAGATCTCGCTCGCGCTCGTGCGCGCCGACCTCGGCTCCCGCCCGCCCGAGGACGCGGCGCGCGCCGTCGCGGCCGCCGTCCCGGGCGCCGAGGCCCGCACGCTCGCGCAGGTGGCGAGCGCGGAGAGCGCGCTCCTCGCGAAGGTGCGCAGGCTGCTCCTCCTCGTCACCCTCGCGCTCGGCGCCGCGACCGCCTTCACCGTCTCCGGCACGCTCGGCGTCCTCCTCCTGTCGCGCCGGCAGGAGATTGGCCTCTGCCTCGCGCTCGGCGCCGCGGCCGGCACGGTCCGGCGGCTCCTCCTCGCCGAGGCCGCGGCGAGCGGCCTCGCCGGCGGGGTGGCGGGCTGCCTCCTCGGCGCGCTCGCCGCCGAGGTCGTCGCCGCGAGCGTCTTCGGCGCGCTCGTGCCGCTCGGCTGGGCCGCCGCGCCGCTCGCGCTCGGCACCGCCCTCGCCCTCGCCCTCGGCGCGGCGCTCTGGCCCGTGGACCGGGCCCTGCGCGTCTCCCCGTGCGATACTCTGCGCGCCCCCTGACGAGGACCGACGTGCCCGGCGACGGCATCCGCATCGAGAAGGTCGTCCGCCGGTACGGCGACACGGAGGCGCTGCGCGCCCTCGAGTGCGAGATCGCGCCCGGCAGCTGGGTCTCCCTCGTCGGCCCCTCAGGGTCGGGGAAGTCCACGCTCTTGCACCTGCTCGGCGCGATGGACTCGCCGAGCGAGGGCCGGATCGTCGTCGGCGGCACCGACCTCGCCGCGCTCGACCGCGCCGCGAGCGCCCGCTTCCGCCGCGAGCGCGTCGGCTTCGTGTTCCAGCAGCACCACATGGTGCCTTACCTCTCGGCCCTCGAGAACGTGATGCTCGCCCAGTGGTTCCACAGCCTCGCCGACGAGGCCGAGGCCGCGGCGGCCCTCGCGCGCGTGGGCCTCGCCCCCCGCGCCGGCCACCTCCCCTCGCAGCTCTCCGGCGGCGAGCGGCAGCGCGCGTGCATCGCCCGCGCGCTCGTGAACGAGCCGGGGCTCCTCCTGCTCGACGAGCCGACGGGCGCCCTCGACTGGGCGAACGCGCTCTCCGCGCTCGAGCTCCTCGCCCGCCTGCACGCCGAGTCCGGCTTCACGGTCGTCTGCGCGACGCACAACCCCGCCGTCGCGCGGTGGGGCGAGCGGATCCTGACGCTGAAGGACGGCCGCCTCGCCTCCGACGAGGCCATCGTCCCCGAGCGCCCCCGCCTCGAGGGCGCGCGCACGGAGGCCCCGTGAGGCGGCGCGCGCTCGTCGCGCTCTCGTTCGTGGCGGCGCTCGGCGCGGCCCTCGCCGTCGCGCACGCGCTCCGGGCGCGGCCTGCGGCGCTCGCGGAGGTCCGGGAGGGGCGGGCCGCGGCGGGGGCCGACGGGCTCCAGCGCGTGGTGCTCGAGGTCGCGGCCGGCCAGTACCGGCCGAACCTCGTCCACGCGAAGGCGGGCGCGCCGCTCCTCCTGCGCGTCGAGGTGCGCGACCGGAACGGCTGCGCCACGCGGCTCCTCGTGCCGGATCTCGGGGTGGACCTCGCGCTCGTCGAGGGCGGCGCCGCCGAGGTCGTGGTCGGCCCCGCGCGCCCGGGGAGCTACGTCTTCACCTGCGCCGCGCGCATGGTGAAGGGCGTGCTGGTCCTCGAGTGAGCGCCATGTGGGACGCGTTCGCCGTCGCGTTCCAGGTCGCCCTCGAGGGCGCGATCGCGGCCGCGCTCGGCGTCGCGGTCCTGCGGCCCTCCGCGCTCCGCCGGCTGGCCGCGCCGTTCGCCGCGGCGGTGCCGGTGGGGCTCGCGATCGGGCTCGCGGCCGGCGCGCGGGCGGGCGGCGCCCTCCCGGACCTCGCGCCGGCGCTCCACCGGACCGAGCACCTCTTCGCGCTCGCCCTCGCGGCGCTCGCCCTGCTCGCCGCGGGGCGCAGCGCCGACGCGCTCGCGGCGCGGCCCCTCGCGCGGTGGGCCGCGGAGGCGGCGACCCTCGCGGCCGGGCTCCTCGTGCTGCTGCCCGAGGGCGCTTTCCTCGCGGGGCGGCTCGGCGAGCTGGCGGTCCTGCGCGGGGGCGCCGCGCCGATCCGGCTCGCCGCGGCCGGCGGGGTGGCGCTCGCCGCGGCGCTCGGCGCGGCGGCGGCGGCGCTCTGGGTGCGCGCGGGCGTGGGGCGCTTCGTCGGCCCCTCCGCCGCCCTCGCGCTCCTCCTCGCGCTCGAGCTCGGCGGGATCGCTGCGACCGCGGTGGACGCGCACACGCTGCCGCTCGCCGTGACCGCCGGCATCTCCCGCGCCGTCCACGACGCCGTGCACCTCGTGTTCGTCGTCCTCCAGGTGCCGGACCACGCCTTCCTCGAGGACTGGGCGTACCAGCTCATCCTCCGCTTCCTCGAGCCGGCGGTGCACGCCGCGCTCGCCGCGGCGGTGGTGGCGGCGCCGCTCGCCGCCGCGTGGCGGGCCTTCCTGCGCCGGCCCGCCGCCGTCCCCCCGCCCGCCGCGCGCGCGCCCGAGCGCCGCCTCGCGCGGGCGCGGTTCCTGCGCGAGAGCCGCCTCGGCGCGCTCCCCTTCGCGGCCGCGGTCCTCCTCGCGTGCGCCTCGATCTGGTCGGCGCGCGCGCAGGGCGACGAGCTCTACGACCCGGTGCCCGAGCCCGTCGTGGACGACGGCGCCGGCGCGATCGTCGTCCCCCTCGGCGGCCCGCTCGCCGGCGCGGACGAGCGGATGCGGAAGTGGGTCTACTCCGCGGGGGGCCGCGCGGTGACGTTCTTCACGGTGCGGCGCCCGGACGGCTCGCTCGCCGCGGCCCTCGACCTCTGCGAGATCTGCCAGCCGAGGGGCTACGCGCAGATGGGGGCGGGCCACGTCTTCTGCAAGTACTGCAAGACGCCCATCCCGGTGGTCACCGTCGGCCAGCCGGGGGGCTGCAACCCGATCCCGATCCCCGGGGCGGTCCTGTCGGGATCGATCCTGCGCCTCCCGCGCGAGGCGGTGGTCGCCACGTGGGAGCGGGCGATGGCCGAGAAGCGATGAGCCCCGCGCGCCTCCTCGCGCTGTTCGCCTTCTACGCCGCGGCCCTCGAGCTCGGCGCGGCGCGGGGCCTCGTCGCCGCCGTCGCCTCGCCCTTCGGCCTCCTCCTCCTCGCCGCGGCGGGTGCGCTCCTCGCGTGGCGGACGGCGCGCGAGGCGTGGCGCGGCGGCGTCCCGCCGGCCCGGCGCGCCGCGCGCGCCCTCGCCGGCGCGGGCGGCGCGCTCGCGCTCCTCGCGCTCCCCGCGAGCCTCGTCTTGCGCGACAGCCGCCAGCTCACGATCGGCGAGGGGCAGACCTTGCCGGCCGGGCGGCTCCCCGGCCTGCCCGAGACGAGCTTCGGCGAGGTCTCGCTCGCGCCGGAGGGGCCCCACGTCCTCTCGAAGACGGTGGCGATCGAGGCCGCGCCGGCCGGCGGCGCGACGGTGTCCGTCGGCCTCTTCCCGCCCGCGCCGCTCGGCCCGTGGCGCGCGTCGGTTTACCGCTTCGGCTACGCAGCGGGGGTCACCTGGCTCGGCGAGGGGGGCGCGGGGATCGTGCGGGCGTACGTCATGCTCGGGACCCTCCGGCACTCGGAGGAGGAGTCGTCGCTCGTCGCCTGGACCCCCGAGGCGAACGTCATGATGGGCGCAGGCACGTTCCCGCCCCGGCTCGAGGAGCTCGTCTCGCCGCCCGGCGCCGACCGGCACCTCTTCCTGCGCCTCGACGAGGCGACCATCGCGGGCGCGCGCCGCGACCTCCGCGACCCGGACGCGTACCGCTGGCTCCTCGACGGGCGGCTCGCCGACCCGGTCTTCTTCGCGCAGGTGTTCCGCGGGCGCGAGAAGGTGTTCGAGGGGAAGGTGCGCGGCGGCGAGGCGGTGCGCTTCCCCGGCGGCGCCCTGGAGCTCGACCGGCGGGTGCTGCTCTGGGTGGACCTGCTCGCGGTGCGCGACCCGTTCCTCCCCTGGGTCGGGGTGGGGCTCCTCGCGCTCGCGCTCGGCCTCGCCCTCGGCGCCGCGCTCGCCGCCGGGCGCCTGCTCGCGCGCCTCGCGAGGCCCTAGCCTTCCCCGAAGAGGCCGCGCACCAGCTTCGGCCGCACGCCCGTCGCGGCGAGCAGGGCGTCGAGCCGCTCCCGCGCCTCGCGGGAGGCCCCGCGCACCTTGCTACCCAGGATGAGCTCGTTCTTCAGCGAGTGCTCCCAGCCGGTGAGCTCGGTCACGGTGACCCGGTAGCCGCTCGCCTCGAGGGCGAGGGCGCGCACCACGTTCGTGAGGTGCGAGCCGAACTCGCGGCGGTGCCAGGGGTGCTCGAAGAGCGGCGCCATCACGGCGGCCGCGGGTCCCTCCGCGGCGCGCCCGCCCCCGGACGCCCCGGCGAGCTGGCGCGCCACCTCCGCCTGGCAGCACGGCACGACGGCGACGTGATCGGCGTTCCGCCGCACGGCGAGGAGGAGCGCGTCGTCGGTGGCGGTGTCGCAGGCGTGCAGCGCCGTCACGACGTGGAGCCGCTCCGGGACCTCCGCCGCCTCGATCGGCCCCTCGACGAAGCGCAGCCGGCCGAAGCCGAGGCGCGCCGCCCGCTCGGCGCCGGCCCGCGCGAGGTCGGGGCGCGCCTCGAGCGCGAGGAGCGTCCCCTTCCCGGCGGGCGCGAGGAAGAGCTCGTAGAGGACGAAGCCGAGGTAGCTCTTCCCGGCGCCGCAGTCGGCGATCACCGGATCGCCGAAGCGGGCGAGCGCGTCGTCGAGCGCCGGCGCGAGGAGGCCGGCGAGGTGGTTCACCTGCTTCAGCTTCCGCAGGCTGTCGGCGTTCAGATTGCCGGCACGCGTGAGGAGGTGGAGCTCCTTCAGGAGCCCGGTCGAGGTGCCTGGGAGGAGCTCCCGGCGGACGGCGTCGCCCTTCACTTGCCTGCGCACACCACGGTTCTAACCCGGAACGGAACTGGCGCGCTGCCCGCGGTCGCGGTACGCGGGGGGGGCATGGCGAAGCCGTACCTCGACCTGCCCGGCCCGTGGATCGTCGCGCACCGCGGCGGGAGCGCCCTCGCGCCGGAGAACACCATCCCGGCGTTCGACCGGGCGGTCGCGCTCGGGGCGGACGCCCTCGAGATCGACGTCCGGCTCACGGCGGACGGGACGGTCGTGGTGTTCCACGACGAGGACACCGCGCGCCTCACCGGCGCGCCCGGCACCATCGAGGCGCGGACGCTCGCCGAGGTCGCCGCGCTCGACGCGGCGCACGCCTTCTCGCCCGACGGCGGCGCCACCTTCCCGCTGCGGGGCGCGGGCGTCCGGGTCCCGACGCTCGAGGCCACGCTCGCGCGCTACCCGCGCACCCGCCTCAACGTCGACGCCAAGACGGAGCACTCGGCGCTCGCCGAGGCCCTCGTCCGCGCCGTCACCGCGGCGGCCGCGGTGGACCGCGTCTGCGTCGGCTCCTTCTTCGACGTGCAGGCGGAGCGGCTCGGGCGGCTGCTGCCCGCCGCCGCGCGCTACCTCCCGCAGGACGCCGCGACCTGCCACGTCCTCGCCGCGAAGGCCGGCTCCGGCGGCGAGGGGTGCCCGCACGGCTACGACCTCGCCGACCTGCCGCACCGGGTGGGCGCCATGACCGTGGTGGACGCGGAGGTGGTCGCCTACTTCCACGCGCGCGGGATCCCGGTCCACGTGTGGACCGTGGACGACGAGCGCGAGATGCGGGACCTCCTCGCCCTCGGCGTGGACGGCATCGTGACCGACCGCCCCGACCTGCTCGCGCGCGTGCTGGGGCGGTGACGAGGACGGGCGGGTCGGTCGAGGTCGGGGTCGAGGTCGGGGTCGAGGTCGGGGTCGAGGTCGGGTCGAGGTCGGGGTCGAGGTCGGGGTCGAGGTCGGGGTCGAGGTCGGGGTCGAGGTCGGGGTCGAGGTCGGGGTCGAGGTCGGGGTCGAGGTCGGGGTCGAGGGGGAGGTCGAGGGCGAGGGCGAGTCGTCGCTCCGCTCTCGTCCTGCGGGCGGGGTTGCGCGGGGCTCGGGACGGGGTGTCGCGCCTGCGTCGCTTCGCGCTTCTGGGGCGGTGCGGAGGTGGAGGCGTGGCTGCGTGCTCGGGGGCCGCCGGCAACGCCGTGCGCGCCGCCGCGCCGCACGGAGCGCGCGCAGCGACCGGGACGAGCGGGAGCGGCGGCACGCCCGTTGCGAGGCGGGTCGTGGGCGGGGCGTGCAGCGGGGCGCGCTGCGCTCCTTACGGCGCGACACCCCGATCCCTCGCCCTCGGGGCGTGGGGAACGGCGATCGGGTCGCGGTCGAGGTCGGGGTCGAGGTCGGGTCGAGGTCCTGAAGAATCGACGGGTGCCGTGGGAGCTCGATCGCGCACGAGGCCGCCCCTGTGGGACGGGCCGTCGCGCCGTAGGAGCGCAGCGCGCCCCCTCGGCCACGACGCACCCACGGACCGCGCTGCAAGCGACGTGACGCGGCCGACGCAGGCGGCCGCGGCGCGTCCGGGCTTGCCGCGGCCTACGTGCCTGCGGCGCCCTCTCCGGATCGGGGCCCTTCCAAGGCGTGCGGAGCGACCAGGCGCGATGGCCCGTCCCCTCCGCGGCCGGGGATCGACGTGACGCGTCCACGCGGGGTGGGGCCCCGATGGCTCGACCGGCGGGACGGGTGACACGCCCCGTTCTACTGGTGGGCGGCCGCGAGGTCCGGGTGCTTCTCCACGAACTCGTCGAAGCTGCCCGGGAAGTCGAGCACCGGCTCGCCCTTGTGGAGCGCCCAGATGCGGCTCCCCACCTCGCGGATCAGCTCCTGGTCGTGGGTGACGCAGATGACGGTCCCCTCGTAGCGCTGGAGCCCCTCCGAGAGGGCCGCGATCGACTGGAGGTCGAGGTGGTTCGTCGGCTCGTCGAGGACGAGGACGTTGTCCTTGAAGAGCATGAGCTTCGCCATGAGGAGGCGGACCGTCTCGCCGCCGGAGAGCGTCGCGGTCGGCTTCATCCGCTCCTCGCCCGAGAAGAGCATGCGGCCGAGGAGGCCGGAGATCTCCTCGTTCGAGAGCTTGTCCTCCAGCTCGCGCAGCCAGCCGAAGGCGGTCGTGCCGGGCCGGATCACCCCCGCCTGATCCTGCGGCAGGTAGCCGACCTGCGCCTGGTGGCCCCACCGGACGTGCCCCGCGTCCGGCGCGAGCTCGCCGGCGATCATCTTCACGAGCGTCGACTTGCCGACGCCGTTCTTGCCGATGACGCAGACCTTCTCGCCGCGCGTGACGAGGGCGCTGAAGGGCTGGATCACCTCGTTGCCGCCGTAGCTCTTCGCGATCCCCTCCACCGTGAGCGTCTGCTTGCCCGAGAGGGCCTTCTGCTCGAACTTGATGAAGGGCGCGGCGATGTTCGAGCGCTTCATGTCCTCGAGCTTGAGCTTCTGCATCGCGCGGATGCGGCTCTGCACCTGCGAGGCGCGGGTGCCGGCGTGGAAGCGGGCCACGAAGTCGCGGAGCTGCTCGACCTTCTTCTTCTTCTCGGCGTTCTCCGACTCGACGCGGCTCCTCACCTGGCCCTTGTGCCGGACCATGTCGTCGTAGCCGCCCGGGTAGGTGATGATCGTCTCGTAGTCGATGTCGGCGATGTGCGTGCAGATCGCGTTCAGGAAGTGGCGGTCGTGCGAGATGGTGATGAGCACGCCCTCGTAGGCGTGCAGGAACTTCTCGAGCCAGCGGATCGAGTCGATGTCGAGGTGGTTCGTGGGCTCGTCGAGGAGGAGCCCCTGCGGCTTGCCGTAGAGCGCCTGCGCGAGCAGCACGCGCAGCTTGTAGCCGCCGGCGAGCGCGCGCATCGGCTGGTCGTGCCAGGGCTCGTCGATGCCGAGGCCCTGGAGGAGCTCCGCGGCGTCCGCCTCGGCCGAGTAGCCGTCCTCCTCGCCGATCACCGCCTCGAGCTCCGCGAGCCGGTGGCCGTCCTCGTCGGTGATCTCGGGCTTCGCGAGGAGCGCCTCCTTCTCGGTCATCGCCGACCAGAGGGTCTCGTTGCCCATGAGGACGACGTCGAGGACCCGGTTGTCCTCGTACTTGAAGTGGTCCTGGCGCAGGGTGCCGAGCTTCTTCGGGCGGAGGATCTTGCCGGTGTCCGCCTCCTCGTCGCCGGCGATGATCTTCATGAAGGTGGTCTTGCCGGCGCCGTTCGGCCCGGTGAGGCCGTAGCGGTTCCCGGGCGCGAACGAGACGTCCACGTCCTCGAAGAGCTTCTTCGGGCCGAAGGCCTTGGTGACGTTCTGAACGGAGATCATGGGGGCGCCTTTGTAACGAAAGTCGGGCCGGCGCGCGAGCGGGGCGTTCGGGCGGCCCGCCGCCCTTCACCCGCCCGAGGGACGGACGCTCCCCCGCTCGCCCGCCCGGCGCCTCGGCGCCCTGGCCTACAGCATCAGGCTGCCGCCGCTCACCGGCACGTACGCGCCGGTCACGAAGCCCGCGTGGCTCGAGGCGAGCATCAGCACGGTCCCGGCGACGTCCTCCGGCCGGCCCACGCGGCCGAGCGGGGTCGCGCGCGCCGCGCCCTCCTTCACCTGCGCCGGGAGCCCGGCGGTCGCGTCCGTCTCGGTGAGCCCCGGCCCGACCACGTTCACCCGGATGCCGTGGGGGCCGAGCTCGAGGGCGAGGGCGCGCATGAGCGCGTCGAGCCCGCCCTTCGCCGCGCTGTGGGCGCAGAACCCGCCGCCCGGGTGGCGCGAGAGGCCGCTCGACACGGCGACGATGCACCCGCCGCGGCGCGCGATCATGCCGGGCACCACCGCC
Source organism: uncultured delta proteobacterium (assembly GCA_963737085.1). GTDB lineage: Bacteria > Myxococcota > Myxococcia > Myxococcales > Anaeromyxobacteraceae > Anaeromyxobacter. The sequence continues at coordinate 37,454 of CAVTRR010000004.1, read as the reverse complement.
TGGCAGCAGAAGAAGGCCGCGCCCAGCTCGCCCACGAGCTTCGCCTGGAACTCGGGCCAGCCGTAGTCGACGAAGGGCCGGATGGGGAAGCCGATGGAGGCGTTCGCGACGAGCGTGTCCACCGGCCCGAGCTCGCGCTCGACCTCGGCGACCATCGCCCGGACCTGCCCCTCGTCGCGCACGTCCGCGCGGACGGCCAGCGCGCGGCCGTCGCCGCGCCGGATCCCGTCCACCACCTCGCGCGCCGCGGCCTCGCCCTGCACGTAGTTCACGGCCACGGCCGCGCCGTGGCGCGCGAGCAGCTTCGCCGTCGCCGCGCCGATGCCGCGGCTCCCGCCCGTGACGAGGGCCACCCGTCCCTTCAGCATGTGCACCCTCCCGCGCCGGCCGGCGCTCGCGTCCGGGCGGCGAGGCTAGCACGCGGCCGGCGGGCGCGGCTTCGCCGCGCTGTACGCGAATCGTGCTTGCTCGTTTAGGGCGTCACCGTGGCGACCACGCCGGCGTGGTCGCTCGGCCAGAGCCCGGAGGCGGTGCGGTCCGCGTCCTCCTCGCCGACCACCTGGGCGCTCTGCGGCGCGAGCTGCCCCGTGGCGCCGCGCGCGAGGACGTAGTCGATGCGCGTGGTGAGGTCGTCCACCGATCTCGGCTGCGACAGGTCCGCCGCGAAGCAGCAGGTGAGGCCGGCGCCCGCGCCGACCGCGGTCCACGCGTCGGCGAAGCCGGCGTCCGTCATCGCGAGGTGCCCCTCCGTCCCCGGCGTGGAGTTGAGGTCGCCGACGAGCACCACCCGGCCCGTCTCGCCGCCGAGGCGCGTCGCCAGCTCGCCGGCCTGCGCCACGCGCGGCGCGGCGTCGAACGCCTCGAGGTGCGTGTTGAAGACCGTGATCGGCTGCGTCCCGATCGTCACGGTGGCGGCGGTCCACCCGCGCTCCACCTGCACCGTGCCGCCGAACAGGGTGAGCCCGAGGAGGTTCTCGTACACGCCCGCGCGCGCGTTCGCGACCGGCACGCCCTCGCGGACGAGGATCACGTCGCGATCCGTGAGCCGCACGTCCTGCCCCGTCGCGACCGGGACCTCCACGTCGAAGAGCCCGAGCGGCTCGGTCTGCCCGGCGGGGAGCGCGGGGACGTAGGAGAGGCCGCGCGCCGAGAGCGCGGAGAGCAGGATCTGCAGGTAGTCGATGGCGACCGTGCTCGCCGCGACGGCGTTGCCGGTGGCGAAGTCGCCCGGCGTCTGGGTGCGCCAGAGCGACACCTCCTGCAGGCCGACGACGTCCGGGAGGGTGGCGAGGATCTCGTCCGCGATCTTCTCGGCGCGGAGGTCGAAGCGGTTCGCCTGCACGGCGTTCCAGGCGGCCGTCGTCGCGGTCGCGAACGCGACCGGGTCGCCGCTCTGCCCCGCCGCGACCACCGCGTCGAGGTCGGCGCCGAGGTAGAGGTTGCGCGTCATGACGGTGAGCTTCCCGTCGTCCTGGTACGGGATGGGCGTGACGCCGCCGTTCTCGTCGTCGCTGCCGCACCCGGCGGCGAGGGCGAGCAGCACGGCGGAGAGCAGCAGGAACCGGGGGGCGCGCATGCGAGGATCTCCTTGGACGCCGGCTGGGCGTCCGCGATGCCTAGCGCAGCGCGCGCGCCCGGCCGCGGCGCGGGCGGGGGCGACCCCACCCGGGGCCGCAGCGCCGTCCGCCCGCTCCCTCTCTCCGGGGTGCCGTCGCGGCCGCGGCGCGCCACGGACCTCGACGGCCCCGGCGGCGCGGGCTACGCTCCGGCGCCGTGACAGCGCCGACGGGCGAGCCGCGCCTCCTTCACGGCCCCGCCGGCCGCGCACTCGCGCTCCTCACCGCGATCAACCTCCTCAACTACCTCGACCGGTTCGTCGTGTCGGCGCTCGTCGAGAGCCTGCGCGCCGACCTGTGGCTCACCGACACCCGGCTCGGCTGGCTCATGACGGGCTTCATCGTCGTCTACATGGTGGCCTCCCCGGCCTTCGGCGTGCTCGGGGACCGGCGGAGCCGCCCGCGCCTGCTCGCCCTCGGCGTCGCCGTCTGGAGCGTCGCCACCATGCTGTCGGGCGCGGCGCGCGGCTACGGCACGCTCCTCGCGGCGCGCGCCGCCGTTGGCATCGGCGAGGCCGCGTACGGCACCATCTCTCCCGGCCTGCTCGCGGACCACTTCGGGCCGGCGCGCCGCGGCCGGGCCTACGCGTTCTTCTTCGCGGCGATCCCGGTCGGCTCCGCCCTCGGCTACGTGGTGGGCGGGCTCGCCGATCGGACCCTCGGCTGGCGCGCCGCCTTCGTCCTCGCCGGCGCCCCGGGCCTCCTCCTCGCCCTCGCCTGCCTCCGCCTCGCCGATCCGGCGCGCGGGTCGAGCGAGCGCACCTGGATCATCCGCGGCGAGGGGGGGATCGGGGCGACCTACCGGCGCCTGCTCGCGAACCGGCCGTACCGGACGGCGGTGATGGGCTACGCGGCCTACACGTTCGCCGTGGGCGGGATGGCGTTCTGGATGCCGGCCTTCCTGGAGCGCGCGCGCGGCGTGCCGCGCGCCGTCGCCACCGTCCAGTTCGGCGTGGTGGTGGTCATGACCGGGTTCGCCGGCACCTTCGCGGGCGGCTACCTCGCCGACGCCCTGCGAAGGCGGCTGCGCGAGGCGGAGCTGTGGGTGGCCGGCGTGACGACGCTCGCCGCGGCCCCCCTCGCGCTGCTCTTCTTCACGGCGTACCGGCCGTCGCTCTACCTCGTCGCGCTCGTCCTCGCCCAGTTGCTCCTCTTCGCCTCGACGGGCCCGGTGAACGCCGCGATCGTGAACGCGGTGCCCCCCGCGGAGCGGGCGAGCGCCGTGGCGATCTCGATCCTCGCCATCCACCTGCTCGGCGACGTCCCGTCCCCGACGCTCGTGGGGTTCCTCTCCGACCGCACCTCGCTCGGGCGCGCGGTGCTCGTCGTCCCCGTCGCGCTCCTCGTCTCGGGCGCCATCTGGACGGCGGCGGCGTGGCGGGGCGAGCGGGCCGCCCGGGGGCGACCCGCCCGTCCGTGACTCAGCGCCGGGAGGCGATGCGCTCCTGCGCGTCCTCCACCCGCCCGCCCAGGCAGCGCGACTTGAACCAGCCGCCGGTCTTCTCGTCCTCCGCCTGCGCCTCGCGGAGCGCCGAGAGCGACCGGGCCGTGCCGATCGCGCCGAGCTTCTCGACCGCGTTCCGCCGGACGTCGCAGTCGGACGCGTCGAGGTCCGCCACGTAGGCGGTCTCCCAGTTCCGGCGCGTGCCCTTCTCGAGCCGATCCAGCGTGCGGACGGCGCCCCAGCGGACCGCGTACCGCTTCGACCCGACGAGCGCCTCGAGCGGCTGCTCTGCCGCGACGAGCTTGTTCTTCCAGAGGAGCGCCTCCGCGTCGCGCTGGCCCTTGCCGCCGAACGAGGCGACGAGGTTCGCCACCATGCGGTCGTCGCCGGCGCCGCGGTCGAGCGCGAGCGCGCGGCCGTAGGCGGCGAGGGCGGCGCGCCGGTGGCTCGCGGACCACAGGGCGTGGCCGAGGTCCCGCTGCGCGGCGGCGTCCCGCGGGTTCTCGCGGGCGTGCGCGCGCGCCTCCGCCACGGTCGCCGGGCCGCCCGGCAGGTCGAGGTCCAGCTCCGGGACGCCCTCGGCCGCGACGTAGCCGCCGAGCGCGATCGCGAGGACGACCGCGACGGCCCCGCCGGCCGCCAGGGCCGGGCGCCGGCGCGTCCAGGCGCGGAGCCGCCTCGCGCGGTCCGCGAGGCGCAGCCGCGCGATCTCGAGGGACGCCTTCAGGCGGGCGAGCGCGCCGGCCTTCGCCGGGGCCGCGCGCGAGGGCAGCGGCGGCGGGCGGCTCGGGTCGGTCCTCTGGACGTCGATCTTCCGGATGTCGGGCTTCGGGCTGTCTGCCACGTCGGGTACCCTCCTGTCCTTGTCCCGCGATCCCGGGACACGCTTGCGCCGAGGGACCCTGCCAGAGCGGTCGCGCGCGCGGCAAGGGCGACGCCGCCGCGTCGCGAAGCGGCCGCCTTCACTGCGGGTTTCGAGGGGCCCGGGCGGGGCGGCGCCGGCGAGGGCGTTCGCCCTACGTGAAGTGGAAGGAAGGGCGCGGTGCGGCGAGGTGGGCGCGGGTGCGCGCGTCCGGGAGCTGCGCCGGGGCGGGCGTCAGGCCCCGAGCGCCGCGTCGTAGGCGGCGACGAGCGCGCCCGCGATGGCCTCTTCCGAGAAGCGCGCCACGTGCGCGAGCCCCGCCTCGCGCATCGCCGCGCGCCGCGCGCCGTCGCCGAGCAGCGCCGCGAGCACCGCGCGCAGCTCCTCCGGGTCGTTCGGATCCACGTAGGCCGAGCCGGGCCCCCCCGCCTCGGCGAAGCACCCGCCGCGCGTCGTCACCACCGGCGTGCCCGAGAAGAGCGCCTCGACGATGGGCAGGCCGAACCCCTCGAAGAGCGACGGGTAGAGCGCGAGGGTGGCGAGCCGGTACATCGCCGCGAGATTGGCCGTCGTGACGCCCGAGAGGAGGCGCACGCGCCCCTCGAGGCCGTGCGCGCGGGCGAAGGCGTGCAGCTCCTCGGCGTAGGGCGTCGACCGGCCTACCGCGACGAGGGGGACGCCCGGCAGCCCCTCGAGGGCGCGGAGCGCGAGGAGCAGGTTCTTGCGCCGCTCGATGGTGCCCACCGCGAGGAGGAACGTCTCCGGGAGCGCGTGGCGCGCCGCCACCTCGCGCAGCCGCGCCTCCGGCACGGGGGCGCGGAACGCCTCGTGGCAGGTCTGGTAAACGACGCGGATCCGCCTGGGCGGCACCCCGTAGAGCTCGACGAGGTCGCGCTTCGTCTGCTCGCTGATGGCGATCACGACCCCGGCGCGCGCGACGGCGCTGCGGGCCTTCAGGGCGTAGATGCGCCGGTCGATCGGCGAGTACAGCTCGGGCAGGCGCTCGAAGATGAGGTCGTGGATGGTGACGGCGCTCGCGACGCCGCTCCGCTCGATCCCGAGCGGCAGCTCGTTCGTGAGGCCGTGGAAGAGCCGGATCCCGTCGGCGCGCAGGTCGGAGACGATCCCGCGGGTGCGCCACAGCGCCGGCAGGGCGCGGCCGAAGGGGCCGCGCGGGCCGCGCACGTGGAAGCGCTCCCCCGCGATCTCGAACGGCAGCCGCCCCGGGCGCGGCGTGTACGCGAAGAGGACGTGCTCGGGCCGGTGCGCGTGCAGGATGCGGAGCACGTCGCGCGCGTAGTTCCCGAGCCCGGTCGCGTTGTGGAAGACGCGCTTCGCGTCGAAGCCGATGTTCATGGCGGCCGCCCCTCGCGGCAGGCGCGAGCTTTACTCCGCGGCGGCGCGCCCGCGCAAGCGCCGCTCGACCGGAGCGCCCGGGGACGGCTACCATGCGGCCATGGAGAACGAGCCCGGCACGTCCCCCGGCGGCGCGTGCGGCCCCGAGGCGGTCGCCTCGCGCCCCCTCCCCCCCGCTCCCGATCCCGAGCGGCCGGCCCGCCGCGGCGTGCCGCGGGTGGCCGCCGGCGCGGTGGCGGCGGTGCTCGTCGTCGGGGGCGTCCTCGCGTACGGCCTCGCTCCGCGCAGCACGGCCCTGCGCTCCGACGCCCCCGAGCGCGGCCGCCCCCTCGCGCCGCTCCAGACCGCCGCCGATCCCCGCACCGGCGAGGTCACCGCGCCGTTCCAGGGGTTCGCCGTCTCGGTGGAGACCGTCCCGCCCGGAGCCCTCGTCACGATCGACGGCGTCGTGCGCGGCGAGGCGCCCGTGCTCGCCGGGCTCGAGTGCTCGCCGGGCGAGCGCGTCGAGATCGCCGCGCGCAAGGGCGGGCTCCGCGCTCGCCCGCGCCGCGACGACGTGCCGCGAGGACACGCTCGTGAAGCTCACGGTGCGGCTCGGCCGCTAGACCGTGCGCGGCGCCCAGCGGATCTTCTGCGCCTGCGCGCCCGGGATGGAGCCCGTCCTCGCCGGGGAGCTGCGCGCGCTCGGGCTCGAGGCCGCACCCGCGCCGGGCGGCGCGGAGGCCTCCGGTGAGGACGCCGCCGCGCTCGCCTGCCTCGCCTCGCGCGCCGCCGACGCGGTGCTGCTGCGGCTCTGGGAGGGGCCGGCGACGGACCTGCCCGCCGGCCGGCGCGCGGCGCGCCGCGCCGCCGGGAGCGCCGAGCTGAAGGTCCGGACGGAGGCGGGGCGCGCGACCCTCTCGGTGGACGCCGCCGGCGCGCCGCTCTTCCGCCGCGGCTGGCGCGCGCGGGTCGGCGCGGCGCCGCTGCGGGAGTCGCTCGCCGCGGGGATCCTGCTCGCCTCCGGGTGGGCCGGCGACCGCCCGTTCCTCGATCCCATGTGCGGCTCGGGGACGATCGCGATCGAGGCCGCCCTCTCCGCGGCGCGCCGCGCGCCGGGCCTCGGGCGGACCTTCGCCTTCGAGGGGCTCCCCGGCCACGACGCCGCCCGCACGGCCCGGCTGCGCGCCCGCCTCGCCGACCTCGCGCGCCCGGTCGCGGCGCCGATCCAGGCCTCCGACCGGAACGCGGGCGCGCTCCGCCTCGCGCGCAAGAACGCCGAGGCGGCGGGCGTGGCGGACGCGATCCGCTTCGCGCGCGAGGACGCCGCGCGGGTCCTCCCGCCGCCCGGCCCGGGCCTCTGCGCGGTGAACCCGCCCTGGGGCGTGCGCCTCGACGAGGCCGCCGCGGACGCCTGGCGCGCCCTCGCGGCGCTCCTCCCACGCCTCGCCGGGTGGGACGTCGCGGTGCTCGGCCCCGACCGCGGCCTCGAGCGGCTGCTGCCCCTCGCGCCGCGCGCCTCCATCGCCGTGCGCAACGGCGGCGTGGCCTGCCGGCTCCTCTCCTACGCCCCGTGATGGACGGCGGGCGGGCGGGCAGGCGTCCCCGGGCCCGCCAACGCACATTGGTGCGTCATGTGGAGAGACGTGGTCGCGCGGGTCGCGGGCCTGAGGCGGCGGGCGCCCGACATCGGCGGGCTGCTCGTCCCGCGCCGCGCCCGCGCGGGGCGGCCGAAGATCGCCGTGCGGGACGTCGGCCACCGCTTCCGCAACGAGGTGGTCGCCCTCGACGACGTCAACATCGAGGTGCACGCCGGCGAGTTCGTGTGCCTGCTCGGGCCCTCCGGCTGCGGGAAGACGACCCTCCTCTACGCCCTCGCCGGCCACCTCGCCCCGAGCGGCGGCCGCATCTCGATCGACGGCGTGCAGGTGAAGGGCCCCGGCCCGGACCGGCTGCTCGTGTTCCAGGAGCCCGCCCTCTTCCCCTGGCTCACGGTGCGCCAGAACCTCGTCTTCGCGCTGCGGGCGCGGGGGCTCTCCCGCGCCGGGGCCGAGGCGCGCGCCCGCGCGTTCGTCCCGCTCGTCCACCTCGACGGGTTCGAGGACGCGCTCCCGCACCAGCTGTCCGGGGGGATGCGCATGCGCGTCCAGCTCGCGCGCGCCCTCGCGGTCGATCCCGCCGTGCTGCTCATGGACGAGCCCTTCGCCTCGCTCGACGCCCAGACGCGCAGCCACATGCACCAGCTCCTCCAGCGGATCTGGCTGCGCGATCGCAAGACGGTGGTGTTCGTCACCCACGACGTCCGCGAGGCGCTCGTGCTCGGCGACCGGGTGGTGGTGATGGCGGCCCGGCCCGGACGCGTCCTCCGCGACCTCGACGTGCGGCTGCCGCGGCCGCGCGATCCCGACGACGAGGCGCTCGTGGAGCTCTCGCGGCGGATCCGGGACGAGCTGCGGCAGGCCGAGCGGGCCGGGGCGCCCGGGGCGACCGACGAGGGGGTGGACGACGATGCGCGCGTCGATGCGGGCCGCGGCCGTGGTGCTGGGGCCGCTCCTCACCTGGGAGCTCCTCTCTAGGTTCGGCCCCTGGCCGCACTGGCTGTTCCCGGGGCCGCTGGCGGTCGCGGGGAGCCTCGCGGGGATGCTCGGCGACGGCCGGCTCGGCGCCGCCGTCGGCCGCTCCTTGCTGCGCCTCGCGCAGGGCTACGCGCTCTCGGCGTCCCTCGGGGTGCCGCTCGGGGTCGCCCTCGCGCGGAGCGCGGCCGTGCGCTTCGCGCTGCGCCCCGTCGTCCTCGGGCTGCAGGCGCTCCCCTCCATCTGCTGGCTGCCGCTCGCCATCCTGTGGTTCGGCCTCTCCGAGACCGCGATCCTGTTCGTCGTGGTCATGGGGTCGCTCCTCGCCGTCGCGATCGCGACCGAGGACGCCGTCGCCGGCGTGGACCCGGTGCTGCTGCGCGCCGCGGGGACCCTGGGGATAAGGCACCTCCGCTTCCACCTCGGCGTGCTGCTCCCGGCGGCGCTGCCCGGGATCCTCACGGGCCTGAAGCTCGGCTGGAGCTTCGCCTGGCGCGCCCTCATGGCGGGCGAGCTGCTGTTCGTCGCGGGCGGGCTCGGGCAGCTCCTGCAGGCCGGCCGCGAGCTCCTCGACGCGGCGCAGGTGATGGCCGTCATGGCCGCCATCGTCGCGATCGGGATGGCGGTCGACCACCTCCTCTTCCGCGTGCTCGAGCTGCGCGTCCGGCGCCGCTGGGGGCTCGCGGAGGCCACCTGATGGCGGAGACCGCTCGCCCCGAGCCTGTCGAGGGCGGGCGGTCGCACGGGATCCCACCTCGGCAGGGCCGGCCCCGGATCGTGAACCCATGAGCTCGCGAGCGTCCCTTCGTCGACTCCTCGTCCTCCTTCTCGCCCTCGGCGCCGCCTGCTCCCGCGGGCGCGACGCGGGCGGGCCCTTCCGCCTCGGCTACTTCCCGAACGTCACGCACGCGCAGGCCCTCGTCGGCGACGCGGACGGCACCTTCGCCCGCGCGCTCGGCGGCCGCCTCGAGACGAAGCGGTTCAACGCGGGCCCCTCCGCGATGGAGGCACTCCTCGCCGGCGACCTCGACGCCTCCTACGTCGGACCGGGCCCGGCCGTGATCGCGTTCCTGCGCTCGAAGGGGCAGGGGCTGCGCGTCGTCGCGGGCGCGGCGTTCGGCGGCGCCGTGCTCGTCGTGCGCGACGCGCGCTCCGCGAGGGACCTCGCCGGGAAGCGCGTGGGGTCGCCCCAGCTCGGGAACACGCAGGACGTGGCGCTCCGCACCTGGCTCCGCGCGCAGGGGCTCTCCGACACGGGCGGCCGGGACGGGGTCGAGGTGACGCCGCTCGCGAACCCCGACATCCTCTCGATGTTCGCCCGCGGCGACCTCGCCGGCGCGTGGGTGCCGGAGCCCTGGGGCGCCCGGCTCGTCGCGGAGGCGGGCGGCCGGATCCTCGTCGACGAGGCGTCGCTCTGGGAGGCGGGAATGTTCCCGGCGACGGTCCTCGTCGTGTCGCAGCGCGCGCTCCTCCGGCGGAGGTCCGAGGTCGTCGCGCTGCTCCGCGCGCACCTCGAGCTGACGTCCCGCTGGGAGCGCGAGCCGGGGGCGTTCGCCGAGCGCGCCAACGAGGCGTACGCGCGGCTCACCGGGAAGCCCCTGCCCGCGGCGGTCCTGAGCGACGCCTTCTCGCGGGTGAAGCCCACATCGGACCCGCTCGCCCGACAGCTCGGGGAGATGGCGCGGCGCACGCAGGCGCTCGGCTTCGCGCCCGCGGGCGACGTATCGGCTATGGTCGACGCGTCGCCGCTCGCGGAGGTGGCGCCCCGCCCATGAGATCCGACGATCGCCTGCCCGCGTCGCTCCTCGTCCTCGCGCTCGCCGTGCTCGTCCTCTCCGGCGTCGGCCCCCGCGATCGGCTCACCTGGTGGATGGAGGTCGCCCCCGTGCTCCTCGCGGCGCCGCTCCTCGTCGCCACGCGCCGGCGCTTCCCGCTCACGCCGCTCGTGATGATGCTCGCCGCGATCCACGCCGCGGTGCTCTGCCTGGGCGGCCACTACACCTACGCCGAGGTGCCGCTCGGGGCCTGGGCGCAGGAGCTGCTCGGCCTCGCGCGGAACCCCTACGACCGGCTCGGCCACCTCGCGCAGGGGTTCGTCCCGGTCCTGGTGGTGCGCGAGGTGCTGCTGCGCGCGTCGCCGCTCCGGCCGGGGCGCTGGACGTTCGTCCTCTCCACCGCGGTGGCCCTCGCCGTCTCCGCCCTGTACGAGCTCGCCGAGTGGGCTGCGGCCCTCGTCCTCGGGCAGGGCGCGGACGCGTTCCTCGGCATGCAGGGGGACCCCTGGGACACGCAGTGGGACATGTTCATGTGCCTCGCCGGCGCGCTCCTCTCGCAGCTCCTCCTCGGGCCGCTCCACGATCGGCAGCTCGCGCGCCTCGCCGCCGCAGGGGTGGCCGGCGCGCCGGAGCGCCGCGCCGCGTGATCCGCCTTGTCGCCCTGCCGCTCGCGCTCCTCGCCGGCGCCGCCGCGCTCGCGGCGCCGGCCGCCGACGAAGGCGACGGCCCGCGCCCTCGCGCGCTCGCCTTCGCCCGCCGCCACCTCGGCCGGCCCTGGACGGGCGACTGCTCCGGATTCGTCCTCGCCGCCTTCGGCGAGGCGGGGCTCCGGCCGCGCCTCGCGCCCGCGCGCTCGCGCTCCGAGTCGCTGCAGCGCGCGAGCGCGCCGGTCGAGTCCCCGCGGCCGGGCGACCTCGCCTTCTTCCACCACACCTACGACCGCAACCGCGACGGCCTCGCGAACGACCCGTACACGCACGTCGCGCTCGTCGAGACCGTGGACGGCGCGGCCGTGACGCTGGTCCACCGCGGATCGCGCGGCATCGAGCGCGTCCGCATGGACCTCACGCGGCCGTCGGACCCCGCGGCGAACGATCCCGTGCGCGCCCGCCGGCGGGGCGAGCCGCGGGCGCTGCGCGTCCTCTCCGGCGAGCTCTTCGCCGGCTTCGGCGCGCTCCCCGGCAGCTGAGACCTCGGCGGGGGGCCGCGACTCGCCGCGGCCCGGCCCCGCCCCCCGCGGGGAGCCGCCCCGCGCCGCGGGCGGGGTGTTGCCTCCGTCGGAGTTCACCCAGACGTTGCAGGAGGGCCTCGCCCCCGACCTCGGCGGTGCCCATCCTCCGGTGCCATGAACGACGACCCCGGCCGCCTCGAGATCAGCGCTGGCGACGCCAGCGTCGCGATCGACCCCGCCACGGCGACGGTCGTCGTGCGCGTCGGCCACCTGCAGCGGATCCTCTCGTTCGACGAGGCGCTCCTCGTCTCGCTGCGCCGCTTCCACAACCCCGGGCGCACCGCCGTCGCCCGGGCGCTCACGCGGCTCGGCGACGGCGGGAGCTGGGCGGTGGTCGGGCTCGCGTGCCTCTCCACCGTGACGCCGTACGGGCGGCACCTCGGCCTGCGGATCGCGGCGGGCTCGGTCCTCGGGTCGCTCCTCGCGCAGGCGCTGAAGCGGAGCCTCACCCGCCCGCGGCCCGACGTCTCGATCGCGGGCTTCGAGGCGCTCGCGGCGAACCCCGACCGGTTCTCGTTCCCCTCCGGGCACACGGCCGCGGCCTTCGGCGTGGCGGTGGCCCTCGCGGCGGAGCCGAACGGTATCGGTCCGGCCTCGCTGCTCCTCGCGACGGGCATCGGGCTCTCGCGCGTCTACCTCGGCGCGCACTACCCGCTCGACGTCCTCGCCGGCGCGTTCCTGGGCGTCTGCGCGGGGCTCGCCTCGCGATTGCTCGTCGCCTGAGCCTGCGGGCACCTCCCCGCACGCCGGGTGCGCCGCGCCGCCCGCGTGCGCACCGGTAGGTCCGGGAGGGACGGACGATGAGACACGCATTCGTGTGGACGCTCGCCGCGGCGCCGTGGCTGGCCGTGGCGCAGGTGCAGCAGCCCGGGGCGGCGGCGGCGGGCGAGGTGGGCGGCTCCGGCCCGGCGAGCGCGCAGGGCACCGCCACCGACGCGGGCAGCCTCGGCGGGGCCTCCGCCGCCGGCGCGACCGGGGCGAGCGGAACCGCCGGCGCGACGGATGCGGGCGCGATGACGATGCCGGCGCCCGCCGCCGCCTGCCCGCCGGGGACCGTCCCCGCGCCGGACGGCACGGTGGGCACCGTCCCCGGGACCTCGACGGGCGGCGTCGCGACCGGCGGTCCGAGCGTGCCCGACGCGAGCGGGAGCGCGGGGAGCGCCGGAACCTCCGCCGGTGCCGGCTCGGCCGCGGGTGCGGCCGGCGACGCGGGCGCCGCCGCAGGCGGCTCCACGGGCACCGGGGCGACCGGCGCCGAGACCTCCACCGGCGCGGCCGCGGGCGTCCGCTGCGTCCCCGCGGGCGCCACGCCCGACGCGGGCACGACCGGCGGCGCGGGGACCTCCGGCGCGACGGGCGCTCCCGGAGGGACGGACGCGGGCGCGCCGGCCGGCGGCCAGACGCAGGGCTCCGGCAGCGGGAACGTCGGCTCGGTCGGCGGCGCGGCGCCGCCCGGCCCGCAGCGCCCGTGACGGGCCCGGCTACTCCTCGAGCGCGCGGCTCCGCGGGTGGCGCACGTCCTGCCCGCGCACCATGTAGATGACCATCTCGGCGAGGTTCGTCGCGTGGTCGCCGAAGCGCTCGAGGTGCTTCGACGCGAACATGAGCGCGGTCGCCCGGCGGATGTTCCGCGAGTCCTCCATCATCCGCGTCAGCATGTCGTTGAAGATCTTGAGGTAGAGGGCGTCGATGAGCTCGTCGCCGCGCATGACCTCCTCGGCCTTCGCGACGTCGCCCGTCACGAACGCGTCGAGGGCCTTCTTGAGCTGCGCCTCGGCGAGGTCGGCGATCTTCGTGAGGTCGTGCATCGAGCCGAAGGGCGGCGCCTGCGCAAGCTCGAGGGCGCGCTCGGCGACGTTCACCGCGAGGTCCCCCATCCGCTCGAGGTCGGTCACGATCTTGAGGGCGGTGGTGATGAAGCGCAGGTCCGACGCCGCGGGCTGCCGGAGGGCGAGGATCCGCCGGCACATCCCGTCGATCTCGACCTCCATGCGGTTGATCTCGCGATCGTTCGTCTTCACCTGGCTCGCGAGCTCCGCGTCGCGCTCGGCGACGGCGCGCACGCTCGCCGCCATCGCCCGCTCGACCTGGCCGCCCATGACGAGCAGCCGGTCGCGGAGCCCCTTCAGCTCCGCCTCGTAGGCCTTGTCCGTGTGCGTCGTTCCCATCCAGAACATCCCTTCCAGCGTAGCAGGGCCGCGCCCCCCGGCGAAGCGGCCGGCGGCGCGGCTAGCCGAACTTGCCGGTGACGTAGTCCTCGGTCCGGCGCTCGCGCGGGTTCGTGAAGATCTGCTCGGTCGAGCCCACCTCGACGAGCTCGCCCATGTAGAAGAAGGCCGTCTGGTCCGAGACGCGCGCCGCCTGCTGCATGTTGTGCGTCACGATCACGATCGTGTAGCGCGCCTTCAGCTCGTGGATGAGGTCCTCGATCTTGGCGGTGGCGATGGGGTCGAGGGCGCTCGCCGGCTCGTCCATGAGCACCACCTCCGGCTCCACCGCGAGCGCGCGGGCGATGCAGAGCCGCTGCTGCTGCCCGCCCGACAGGCCGAGCGCGCTCTCGTGGAGCCGGTCCTTCACCTCGTCCCACAGGGCCGCCCCGTGCAGCGACCGCTCCACCCGCTCCGCGATCTCCTCCGCGTCGCGCGCGCCGCCGACGCGCAAGCCGTAGGCGACGTTCTCGAAGATGGACTTCGGGAAGGGGTTCGACTTCTGGAACACCATCCCCACCCGGCGACGCAGCTCCACCGCGTCGAGGTGGCCGTCCATGACGTCCTGGCCGTCGAGGAGGATCGTCCCCTCGAAGCTCGCGCCGGGGATGAGCTCGTTCATCCGGTTGAGCGAGCGCAGGAAGGTGGACTTGCCGCAGCCGGAGGGCCCGATGAGCGCCGTCACGTGCCGCTCGGGCAGGCGCAGCGAGACGTTCTTCACGGCCGCCTTCCGGCCGTAGCGGATGGTGAGCTCGCGCGCCTCCATCTTGGGAGGGGCGGCGAGGGCGGCGGCGGGGGCGAGGGCGGCGTCCATGTCAGTGGCCGGTGGCTGCGCGGCGGCGCGTGCGAGTGCGGATGGCAATGGCGACCAGGTTCAGGGCGAAGGTGAGGACGAGGAGGACGAGCACGGTCGCGTAGAGGAGCGGCCGCGTCGCCTCGACGTCGGGCGACTGGGTGGCGAGGACGTACGTGTGGTAGCCGAGGTGCATGAACTGGGAGAACGCCGAGCCCGGCAGGTCCGGGAGGAAGTAGGCGACCCCGGTGAAGAGGATGGGCGCCACCTCGCCGGCGCCGCGGGCGACCGCGAGGATGGCGCCGGTGAGGATCCCCGGGAGCGCCCCCGGCAGCACCACCCGCACGAGCGTCTGCGACTTCGTGGCGCCGAGCGCGAGGCTCGCGTCGCGGTGCTCGAGCGGCACCGCGCGGAGCGCCTCCTCGGTCGCGACGATCACCACGGGCAGCGTGAGGATGGCGAGGGTCAGCGAGGCCCACACCAGGGCCGGCTGGCCGTAGTGGAGGACGCCGGGCTCGGACAGGAGCCGGTCGAGGCCGCGCCCCACGAACTGGATGAAGAACCCGAGCCCGAAGAGGCCGAAGACGATGGAGGGGACGCCCGCGAGGTTCGTCACCGCCACGCGCACGAGGCCGGCGAGGCGAGAGGCGGGCGGCGCGTACTCGTGGAGGTAGACGGCGGTCAGCACGCCCACCGGCATCACGGCGACCGTCATGAGCAGCGTCATGACGACGGTGCCGTAGATGGCGGGGAAGATCCCCCCGGCCATCATGCCCTCCTCGGGCGCAGCCGTGAGGAACCGCCAGGTGATCCGCCCGGCGCCGCCGCGGACGACGTCCACGAGGATGAGCGCGAGCATCGCCACGACGAGCGCGGCGGCGGCGCCGGTGAGGAGGGTGAGGCCGCTCCCGACCGCCTTGCGGGTCGCGACGCTCACGCCGCCGCCCCCGACATCTTCCGGACCAGGCGGCGCACCGACCAGGCGGCGGCGGTGTTGAGCACGAAGGTGAAGAGGAACAGCTCGACGCCGATGAAGAAGAGCACCGAGTAGTGCGCGCCCCCGAAGACCACCTCGCCCATCTCGGCGGCGATGGTCGCGGGCAGCGTCCGCACCGACTCGCCGAAGCTCCAGGAGGTGATGGCGGCGTTCCCGGACGCCATGAGCACGATCATCGTCTCGCCGATGGCGCGGCCGAAGCCGAGCACGACCGCGGCGAGGACGCCCGGGGCGGCCGCCGGGAGCACCACCTTGAAGGCCGTCTCCCACCGCGTCGCGCCGAGGGCGAGGGAGGCCTCGCGGTAGCTCCGCGGCACGGCGGAGAGCGCGTCCTCCGAGACGGTGAACACGATGGGCACGATCGTGAGCGCGAGCCCCAGCCCGGCGACGACGGCGTTCAGGCGGAAGCCGAAGCCGAACGCCGCCTGCAGCCAGGTCGCCATCACCATGAGGGCGAAGAACCCGAGGACGACCGACGGGATGCCGGCGAGCAGCTCGATGGTCGGCTTCAGGACCTCCTTCAGGCGCCGGGGCGCGAACTCGGAGGTGAAGACGGCGGCGGCGACGCCCACCGGCGCCGCGACCGCCATCGAGACGAGGGTGACCTTGAGCGTCCCGACGAGCAGCGGGATCATCGAGTACTTCGGGACGTTCCCGACGGGCTGCCAGGTGAAGCTGGCGGCCCTGCCCTCGCGCCAGACCTGCGGCAGGAACATCCGGCCGAGATCCACCTCGCTCCGGAGCTCCGGGTCGGCGAAGAGGGGCAGCGCCTCGCGCGCCACGAAGACGAAGATGAGGACGACGGCGGCGATCCCCGTGAGCGCCACGAGGGTGATGGCCACCTCGATGAGCCGCTCGCGGGCCTGCCGGCGCCGCATGGGGGAGCGGGGGCGCCGCGACGCCCCCTCTCTCTTCTCTGCGATGAGCTGCACGGCGCGGAATCTAGGGCGCTCGGGTCGCGGACTCGTGGCGCACGTGTGACGGTTCGGTGACGCCCCCTAGTTGACCGGGAAGTAGCCGACCTTCGTCACGATCGCCTGGCCCTCCGGAGAGAGGCAGAAGTCGATGAACTGCTTCACCTCGCCCGCGGGCTTCGCCCGCGTGTACATGAACAGCGGGCGCGAGAGCGGGTACTTGCCCGCCTTCACGTTCTCCGCGTTCGGCAGGTAGCCCTGGCCGTCCGCCCCGACGATCTTGACCTCCTTGACGCCCTTCGCGTACGCCGCGCCGCCGTAGCCGATGCCGTGCTTCTCCTTCGCGACCGCGTTCACGACCGCGGCGGTGCCGGGGAGCGTCTGCGCCTGGGCGGCGAAGTCGCCGTTCGCGAGCACGTTCTCCTTGAAGAAGACGTAGGTGCCCGAGGAGTTCTCGCGGGAGTAGAGGACGACCGGCGCGTCGGGGCCGCCGACGTCCTTCCAGTTCGTGACGTCGCCGAGGTAGAGCGACTTGACCTGCTCGACGGTGAGCTGCGAGACGGGGTTCGCCTCGTTCACGTAGAGGGCGACGCCGTCCTTCGCGACGGCGATCTCGGTCGGCAGGGTGTTGAAGCGGTCGCGGACCTTCCCCTTCTCCGCGTCCTTGATGGACCGCGACGAGCTCGCGATGTCCGTCGTGCCGTTCACGAGGGCCGCGATGCCGGTGCCGGAGCCGCCGCCGGTCACCTGCACCTTCTTGCCGGACTCCTTCTTCATGTACTCCTCCGCCCAGCGCTGGGCGAGGATGACCATCGTGTCGGAGCCCTTCACGGTGACGGTGCCCGCGGCGGCGAGCGCCGGGGCGGCCATGGCGGCGAGGGCGATGAGGATGCGCTTCATCTTCGGTGTTCTCCTTGGTTCGGTTGCGACGGATGTAGGCCCCGGCGGTGAAGTGCCGGTGGCGGTCCCGTGACGACCGCGTGACTTCGTCGCGGGCCCCACCGGGGGCGGGCGCCTGGCGTCGGGCTCGAGCGACGCCGCGCGCGCGGCGCGGGACCGTCAGGCCGCGGGCAGCCGCACGCGGAAGCGGGTCCCGGCGCCGTCGCTGTCGACGCCGACCTCGCCGCCCATGCCCTGCACGAGGTGCTTCACGATCGCGAGGCCGAGGCCGGTGCCGCCCTGCTCGCGCGCCCGGCCCGGATCGACGCGATAGAAGCGCTCGAAGAGGCGCGGCAGGTGGTGGCGCTCGATGCCGGGGCCGGTGTCCTCGACGGCGAGGACCCACGCCGCGCCGTCGCGCTCCGCCCGCAGCGTGACGCCGCCCCGCGCCGTGAACTTGATCCCGTTCTCGACGAGGTTCACGAGCACCTGCTCGAGGGCGCGCGCGTCGGCGCGGACGGCGACGCCCTCCGGCACCTCGCTCGCGAGCACGAGCCCCTTCTCGCGCGCGGCGCCGCCGAGCAGGTCCACGATCTGCCGCGCGAGCGCCGCGGCGTCGACGGGCGCCGGGTCGAACCGCCACTGGCGCGACTCGAGGCGCGAGAGGTCGAGCAGGTCCTCCGTGAGCCGCGAGAGCCGCTCGGAGTGGCGCGCGACGATGTCCACGAACTCGCGCGCCGCCGCCGGGTCCGCGAGGGCGCCCGCCTGGAGCGTCTCGGCCGCCGCGCGGATGGCCGCGATGGGCGTGCGGAGCTCGTGGCTGGCGTTCGCCACGAAGTCGCGCCGCGTCGCCTCCGCGCGCTTCGCGTCGGTCACGTCGCGCATGAGGAGCAGCACCTCGCCGCGGAGCAGCGGCGTGAGGTGGACGAGCCAGACGTCGCGCCCGAGCGGCAGCTCCAGCTCCCGCTCGGTCCCCTCGAGGGCGCGCCGCACCGCGCCGGAGAGCTCCGCGCTGCGGGTGATCTCGAGGGGCGTGAGCCCCGCGGCGCGCCCGGTGGCGGCGAGGGCGTCGAAGGCGGCGTTGGACGCGCGCACCCACCCCTCCCTCGACACGACGGCGGCGGCGAAGGGCAGCCCGGCGAGCAGCTCGTGCTCGAGCGCCTCGCGCGGCGGCGAGCCGCTCGCGCCCTCGCGCGCGACGAGGAGCTCGGCCAGCTCCCGCAGCTCGCGGCCGAGGAGCGCGCGCGGTCCGCCCGCGCGCTCGGCGCGGAGCGCGCGGATCGCGCCGGCGACGGAGTCGCGCTCCTGCGCGGCCGCCTCAGCCCTCCTCGCTCGGCTCCACCAGGCGATAGCCGATCCCCCGTACGGTCTCGAGCAGCTCGCGGCCGGACCCGAGCTTCTCACGAAGGCGCTTCACGTGGGTGTCGACGGTGCGCGTCTCCACCTCCGGCGACATCTCCCAGACGTCCTCGAGGAGCTGCTCGCGCGACTGGACTCGGCCGAGCCGCGCCATGAACGTCACGAGCAGCCTGAACTCGATGGGCGTGAGCTGCACCTCGACGCCGTCCACGAAGGCGCGGTGCGCCTCGGCGTCCACGCGGATCGGCCCCACCCGGTCGCGCGGCTGCTCGGGGGCCCGCGCGCTCCCGGCGCGCCGCAGCACCGCCCTGAGGCGCAGCACGAGCTCGCGGACGCTGAACGGCTTCGTCACGTAGTCGTCCGCGCCGAGCTCGAAGCCGACCACGCGGTCGACCTCCTCGCCCTTCGCCGTGAGCATCACCACCGGCACGCGCCTCGTGCGGGGATCCGCCTTGATCTGCCGGCAGACCTCGGTGCCGGGCAGGTCCGGCAGCATGAGGTCGAGCACGACCAGGTCCGGCACGCGGCGCCGCAGCTGCGCGAGGGCCTGCTCGGCGCTCGAGGCGAGCAGGGTCTCGAAGCCCGCGGCGCGCAGGTTGAAGTCGAGGAGCGACAGGAGGTCGCGCTCGTCGTCCACGAGGAGTACCGACGTCACGGGGGGAGCTTAACGCACACCCACGTGGCGGGCCCGTGGCCGCCGTGCGACGGGACGGTGACGGCCCCGGCGGCCCGGACTTGGCGGGGCGGCCGCGAGGCGCGGTACGATGCGCCCGATGAGACGAACCGCCGCAGCGCTCCTGCTCGCCGCCGCCGCCTGCGCCACCGGCCGCACCGCGGAGATCCCCGCGGCGCCCTCGGGCCCCGGCGCGATCCTCCACTCCGCCGAGCTCGCGCGCGTCCGCTGCCTCGTCGTCGCCCCCCTCGAGAACGTCTCCGACGCGCCGGCCGCCGCCGAGACCGCCACCGCCGCGCTCCTCGCGGGCGTCGACTCGGGGCGCACCCGGGTGTTCCCGGTGACCGAGCTGCGCGCGCTCTTCAAGGACACGCCCCTCGAGCTGCCGCAGGGCATCCCGGCGAGCCTCGCCCTGGAGCTCGCCGAGCTGCTCGGCGCCGACGCGGCCCTCTGGGGCTCCGTCGCGGGGCGCTCGAAGGACGGCGGCGAGCTCCTCGTCACGATCCGGCTCGCCCTCGCGGGCGAGCACCAGGTCCTCTACGCCGACACGGCGGTCGTGAAGGTCCCGCCGGACGCCCGGCCCGACGGCGCCCTGCGCCGGGCCGTGCTCGAGGCCGCGCGGCCCATGCTCGCCCGGCTCGGCGACCCGGTCCGCAAGCGCTGCTTCGACGCCGAGCGCACGCGCGCGCTCCGCAGGCTGGCGCTCGCCGAGGCCGCCGAGGCGCGCGTGGCCGCGGCGCCGCCCGCCCCCGCGCCGGCCTCCTCCACCCCGCCGCCTTCGCCGCAGCCCGCCGCCGCCGCCTCGGGGGCGCCGGCCGTGGACCCGCTGACGCCGCGCCAGGCCGACTGGGCGAAGCGGCTCGCCGGAGGCGGGCGCCTCCTCGTGGAGGGCGTCGAGTTCTCCGGCCGGACCCCCGCCCTGCTCCGCGACACCGGCCTCTCCGACCTCAAGGCGGCGCTCCTCGCGCAGCCGTCGGTGAAGGTCCGCGTGGAGGCGTTCGTCGACTCTACGAGCAACCGCGCCGCCGACGCGAGGCTGTCCGCCTCGATGGCGGAGGCCGCCGGGCGGCGCCTCGTCGACCTCGGCGTCCCCCGCGCCCGCCTCGCCTGGGAGGGCCGCGGCGGCGAGAGCCCGATCCTGCCGAACTTCACGGCGCGCGGCCGCGCCGCGAACCGCCGCGTCGAGGTCGTCGTCGTCCGCTGACGGCGGCGCGGGCCGGTCGGCGGCGGCGCGAGTTGACGCGGGGGCGCACCCGCGCCATGAAATGTGCGCCTTGACCCCGCCCGGGACAGAAGGAGCCGCGGCCGTCGCGGAGCGCCACGCCCCGCCGCCCCGGGCGCGATCCGCGCTCGCCGATCTCCTCGCCTCGCTCGGGATCATCGTGTGCGTCGGTGTCGCCGACTATCTCACCGGCCCCGACATCGACCTCGTCCTCTTCTACCTCGCCCCCATCGGCTTCGGCACCTGGTTCATCCACCTGCGCGGCGGGCTCTTCCTGTCCGCGTGCGCGGTGCTCGTCTCGATCGCGGCGAACGCGTTCGGCCACCTCGGCGGCGGCGCGGCGGCGCTGCCGGTCGTGGACCTCGCGTGGAACGGGCTCATGCAGGCGGGGACGTCGGTGTCGCTCGTGCTCTTGCTCGCGGCGCTCCACGCGCGCCTCGAGGCGGAGGAGCGGCTCGCCCGCACCGACGCCCTCACGCAGATCGCGAACCGGCGCGCCTTCTTCGAGACGGTGGCCCTCGAGATCGAGCGCACGCGCCGGCACCTGCGTCCGCTCACGGCGGCCTACGTGGACTGCGACGACTTCAAGGACGTGAACGACCGGCGCGGCCACGCCGAGGGGGACGCGCTCCTCGTCTGCGTCGCGCAGACCCTCCGCGGCGCGACGCGTGCCATCGACGCCGTGGCGCGACTCGGGGGCGACGAGTTCGGCCTGCTCCTGCCGGAGACCGACGCGGCCGAGGCGGAGGCGCTGCTCGCGCGCCTGCAGAAGACGCTGCTCGCGGCGATGACGCGCCACGGCTGGAGCGTCGGGTTCTCGATCGGCGCGGCGACCTTCGTCGAGCCGCCCGCGTCGGCCGACGAGCTCATGGCGCACGCCGACGCGCTCATGTACGCGGCGAAGCGCGAGCGGAAGGGCTCGATGCGGCTCGGCGTCTTCCCCGAGCGCCGGGCGCCGCGAGGTGCGGCGTGAGCGCCCCGGCCGCCCCTCCGCGCGGGCCGCTCCACTTCTTCGCGACCTGCGCGAAGGGCACGGAGGGCGCGCTCCGCCGCGAGCTCTCCGCGCTGAAGCTCAAGGCGGTGCGGGGAGACCGCGGCGGCGTCTCGTTCGAGGGGCCGCTCGAGGCCGGCATGCGCGCCTGCCTGCACTCGCGCACCGCCATGCGGGTGCTGCTCGAGCTCTCGCGCTTCCCGGCGGGCTCGCCCGAGGCGCTCTACGAGGGAGCGCGCGCGATCGACTGGGAGGCGTGGCTCACGGTGCGGACCACGCTCGCCGTCGAGGCGAGCGTCGGCTCCTCCGCCATCACCCACTCCGGCTACGCGGCGCTCAAGGTGAAGGACGCCGCGGTGGACGCGCTGCGCGAGAAGCTCGGCGCCCGCCCGGACGTGGACGCGAAGGACCCCGACGTGCGCATCGTCCTGCACCTCGCGCGCGACGAGGCGACGCTCTCCCTCGACCTCGCCGGCGCGCCGCTCCACCGGCGGGGCTACCGCGCGGTCACCACGGAGGCGCCGCTCAAGGAGACCCTCGCCGCGGCGGTGCTCGCCCTGGGCGGCGCCAATCCCGCCCTGCCGTTCGTCGACCCCCTCGCCGGCTCCGGCACCCTCGCCATCGAGCAGGCGCTCCGGGCCCGGCGCCTCGCCCCCGGCCTCTCCCGCGCGTTCGGGTTCCAGCGCTGGCCCGCCTACCGCGGCGGCCCCCAGTCGGCGTGGGACCGCATGAAGGAGGAGGCGCGCGCGCTCGCGCTCCCGCGGGCCCCGGCCCCCATCGTCGCCCGCGACCTGCACCCGAAGGCGGTCCTCGCCGCCCGCCGGAACGTCGAGGCCGCCGGCGTCGCGGGGGACGTCGTCGTCGAGCAGGGCGACGCCCGCGAGCTCGTCCCGCGCTTCGGGGCGGGGACGATCGCGGCGAATCCGCCCTACGGCGAGCGGCTCATGGGCGGCGACGCGGAGGCCTCCCCTGGGGAGGCGCGCGTCCAGCTGAAGAAGCTGGCGGGCTTCTACCGCGGCCTCGCCGAGATGCTCGCGCGTCACTCCGGGTGGACCGCGCTCCTCCTCTCCGGCAACCCGCTCCTCCAGCGCGCCGTGCCGCTCCGGGCGGAGATCGACCACCGGCTCTGGAACGGTCCGCTCGAGGTGCACCTCCTGAAGTACCGGATCCCGTGATCGTTGCGAGGGCGGGGGCGCGCGCCTACCGTACCGGCGTGCGCGCGCTCGTCCTCGCCCTGGCCGCCGCCTCGGCGGCGGCGGGCCCGCCGGCCCTCGCGGCCGACGCGCCGCCGGCGGACCGGCCCGCGAGCGCCGTGGAGCGCCGGCGCGAGGCGATCGCGCGCGAGCTCCTCGCGGTCGGCGCCGCGCTGCAGCGCGAGATCGCGCGCGGCGACGCCGCCGCGATCGCGGCCCGCATCCCGGCGGGGGGCCTGCGCTGCGGCGGCCGGACGGTGCCGAAGGCGCGCGTCGCCCGCGACCTCGCGGCCCCGGCGAGCTGGCTCCACGGCGTCTTCTTCGGGGGGCCGGGGTTCGCGCCCGGGCCGGGCACGGCGCCGTCGCTCGCGGCGCTCCTCCGCTCCGGCCGGGACGTGGCGCTGGTGGTCTCGTTCCGCCGCGATCCCCAGGCCGGGCCCACCGGGCGGCCGTGCCTGGAGCTCCGGGCGAAGGAGCTCGCGACCCCGGGCGCCCCGCTCTGCTTCGAGGAGCGCGGCGGCCGCTGGTGGCTCACCGAGAGCCTGTATCCCTGCGGCTGAGCGCGGGATCAGTCGCCCGCGGAGAGCGCCCGCAGCATCCGCTCCGCGCGCGCGACCTGCCCGCCCGGGCGCGACGCCTCGGGGAGGGCGGCGGCCTCGGCGAGCGCGCGCTCGAGCGCGGCCCGCGCCGCGGGCGCGTCGTGGAGCGCCTCGTGGGCCTGCGCCTCGAGGACGAGGACGCGGACGCGGCGCGGCCCCTCGGCGCGGGCGAGCGCCCGCCGCGCGGCGGCGAGCGCGTCGGCGGGGCGGCCGAGCTCGAGGTAGAGCACGCCGAGGTTCGTCGGCGGGACGAACTCGCCGGGGAGGTCGCGCTCCGAGGCGAGGAGCGCGGGGAGCGCGCGGGCGGGCGCCCCGGCGCGGATCGCCGCCCGGAGCCGCTGTCCGTCGAAGGCGGCGCGCGCGAGCGGCGTCGCGGCCCGCGCCGCCTCCCCCTCGAGGAAGGCGAGCCAGCGGCGGCCGAGCGCGCCCGCTCCCCTCGCGTCGCCGCGGGCCTCGCGCGCCGCGGCGAGCTCGTCGTAGAGCCACGAGCGGTCGTCGGCGAGCACGCCCGCCGCCGCGAGCGCGGCGCGGGCGCGCGGCTCGAGGGCGTCGAGGGCGGAGCCCCGCGCGTCGTCGTCCGCGAGCTCGCGGGCGCAGGCGAGCCCCGCGGCGGCGGCCCGGGCCGCGGCGCCCGGGGCGAGGAGCGGCAGCGCCTCGCGCGCGCCGGCCGCGCAGGCGGCCGGGTCGCCCGCGAGCGAGAGCGCCTGCACGAGGGTCTCCGCCGCGCGCGCCCGGCCCGGCCAGGCCGCGCCGCCGGCGGCGAGGGCCTCGCGGCAGGCCGCCGCCGCCTCGGCGTGGCGCCGCTCGCCGAGGAGGAGGTCGGCGCGGGCGAGCGCCTGGTCGGCCTTCGACGCCCGCTCCCGGCGGAGGGCGCGCTCGGCGTCGCGGGCGAGCCCCTCGATCTGCGCCACGGTGGCGGTCCCGGCCCACCGCAGCACCACGCGCTCGGTGGCCGGATCGACCGCGAGCAGGGTCGGCCAGGCGTCGATGGGGAACCGCTCGACGAACGCCGCGTTGCGGGGCTTCTCCGTGTCGATCTCGAGCCAGACGAACCGCCCGGCGAGCTTCGCGAGCCTCGGGTCCGGGAGGACGTAGGCCCGCATGAAGCGGCAGGTCGGTCACCAGGGCGCCCAGACGTCCACCAGGATCGGCACGCCGCGCCGCCGCGCCTCGGCGAGCGCGCGCGGGTAGTCGTCCTCGATGGCCGTCCGGGGCGCCGCGCCGGCGGACGCCGCCGCCGAGAGGGCGACGGCGGCCGCGAGCGCGCGGGCGGAGATCCGGGGCATGCGGAGGCTCATAGCCGGGGCCGGCGCGGCACGCCCTACCGGCCGAGCGCGGCCTCCGCCACGCGGAACTGCTCGTCGGAGAGGTAGATCTCGAGGGCGCCGTCCGCGAGCTCGAAGCGGGCCGGGCGCCGGAACCCGCGGCGGGGCGGCTCGGGCGCGACGGCCCGCCGGATGGCGCCCGAAGGCACCTGGATGACCACCCGCCCGGCGCGGCGCACCGCCTCGAGCTGCTCCGCGGAGAGCACCTCCGTCTCCATGGCGCGCCGCCGCATGGGGAGCATGAGCCAGTACAGCGCCTGCGCGACGACCGCGCCCCAGAGCACCGCCGTGCTCTTCCAGGTGAAGACGTTCACGAGCACCGCGCCGACGGAGCCCACGAGGAGGTAGATCCCGAGCTTGGCGAGCACCTCGTCGCGCGGGCGTGGCCGCACGACGACGATCTCGCCGGGCGAGACGTAGAGCTGCCCCTTCGCGGACCCGTCCTTCACCGGCTTTCCGGCCGGGTCGACGAGCATCGCGAGCACCATCCCGAGCGCCTTCGGCTCCTGCACGGCCACCTCCCTTGGAGCGCGCACTCTACCCCGCGGCGGCGCCCTTCGGCACGCGTCCGCGCCGGGCCGTCCTTGCGAGGGTCCACCCTCCATGGAACCATCGGCCGGGGGCGCGGTCGCGCCGGAGGTGCACGTGGAGCAGAACCCTCGCCGGATCGGAACGATCATCTGGGCGGCGCTCGTCGCCGGAGCGCTGGTGTTCTTCGCGGCTCACGCTCTACGTGCCGATGCCGGGCGACGCGCGGCTCGTCCCCGTGATGCTCCCGGTGGCGGGCGGGCTCGTCCGTCGTCGACGTCGCGGCGTCGTGGCTCTGGGCCGTCCGGATGCGCCCGGCCGTCCCGACGGGCGCCGCGCCGCCCGCCCCGGAGGCGCTGGCGCTCACGCGGCTCGTCGTCGCGAGCGCGCTGTGCGAGGGCGCCGCGCTCTTCGCCCTCGTCGCGTTCCTCGTCACGCAGGACGCCGTGATGCTGGCGCCGTTCGGCGCTTCCCTCGTGGCGCTCCTCGCGCACTTCCCGGGGGACCGCCACTGGGCGCGGCTCGTGGGATCCCCGGCGGCGGGTCCGCGGCGAAACCCGATGATCCGCGGGTGATCGCGCCGCCGGCGCGGGACGTCAGCGCCCGGCCGCGGCCCGGCCGGCCTCGGCAGCGGGCGCGGCGGCGTCCTTGCGCTTGAGCGAGAGCCCCATCGTGAAGCGCGCCACGGGCTCCTCGCCGTACTTCCGCGGCACGGTGGCGACGACCTCGGTGGGGAGCGTCACCCGCTCGCCGCTCTCGTCGGCGCTCCGCACCGCCTCGGCGATGCGCCGCCCGTCGCGGCAGCGGAACACCACGTCGCCGTCGGCGCGCTTGAGGAAGTCGGCCTTGAGGTCCGCGAACACGATCCTCACGCCCCGGTGGCGCTCGCGGACGAGCCGCGCCGCCACGAGCCCGCTCGCGACGTCGGCGCCGGCGCAGAGCGCGCCGAGGTACATCGAGCCGAGGTGGTTCTTCGAGCGCCAGCCGAGCGGGATCTCCACCGCGCAGCCCTCGTCGTCGAGCTCGAGCACCCGCGGCCCGAGGAAGAGGAGCACCGGGATCTTCAGCGCGAAGAGGCGGACGTAGGCGGTCTCTCCGAGGAGCATGCGCGGTCTCGATCGGCGTCCCGGGCGCTCGCGCGCCTCCCCCGGGTGGGAGGGACCGCCGGCGCCTCATCATAGCGGCGCGAGGCGGGCGCCGCCTCCCCGTGGGCCTTATGGGTAGCGGACCGTGCTCGAGACGTTCCACCCGCTCGTGCGGCGCTGGTTCGAGCGCCGGTTCGGCGAGCCCACCGAGCCGCAGGCGCTCGGCTGGCCCGAGATCGCGGCCCGGCGCGACGCGCTCCTCTCCGCCCCCACCGGCTCGGGGAAGACCCTCGCCGCCTTCCTCTACGCGCTCGACGGCCTGCTCCGGGACGCGCTCGCGGGACGGCTCGGGGCCGAGACGCGCGTCCTCTACGTCTCGCCGCTCCGCGCGCTCTCCAACGACGTCGAGAAGAACCTGCGCCGCCCGCTCGAGGAGCTCGAGGCGGCGGCGCGCGCCGAGGGGCTGCCCGCGCCCGGCATCCGCGTGCAGGTCCGGACCGGCGACACCCCGCAGTCGCGCCGCCAGGCGATCGTGCGGAACCCGCCGCACATCCTCGTCACGACGCCCGAGTCGCTCTACCTGCTCCTCACCGCGGAGCGCGGCCGCGCCCTCCTCGCCGGGGTGGAGACGGTCATCGTCGACGAGATCCACGCGCTCGCCCGCGACAAGCGCGGGGCGCACCTCGCGCTCTCCCTCGAGCGGCTCGAGGCGCTGGCGCGCCGCCGGCCGCAGCGGGTGGGGCTCTCGGCCACGGTGAACCCCATCGACGAGATGGCGCGCTTCCTCGTCGGCGCCGAGCGGGTGGACCGCGCCGGCCGGCCGCGCTGCGCGATCGTGGAGGCGGGGCGCCGGCGGGCGCTCGATCTCGCCGTCGAGATCCCGAAGGACGAGCTGTCCTCGGTCGCCTCGAACGACCTCTGGGCCGAGACCTACGACCGGGTGGCGGAGCTCGTGCGCGCGCACCGCGCCACGCTCGTCTTCGTGAACACCCGCCGCCTCGCGGAGCGCGCCGCCCACGCCCTCGGCGAGCGGCTCGGGGAGGACCGCGTCGCCGCGCACCACGGCTCGCTCTCCCGCGCGCGCCGGCTCCGGGCCGAGGAGCGGCTCAAGGGGGGCGAGCTCTCCGCGGTCGTCGCCACCGCCTCCCTCGAGCTCGGGATCGACGTCGGCGAGGTGGACCTCGTGATCCAGCTCGGCTCGCCGGGCGCGCTCGCCGTGGCGCTCCAGCGGGTGGGCCGCTCCGGGCACGTGAAGGGCGGCGTCCCGCGCGGCCGGCTCTTCCCGATGAGCCGCGACGAGCTCGTGGAGTGCGCCGCGGTGGTGCGGGGCGTGTCCCGCGGCCGCCTCGAGGCGGTGACCGTCCCGACCGCGCCGCTCGACGTCCTCGCCCAGCAGCTCGTCGCCGAGGCCTCCGCCGGCTCCATCCACCTCGACCGGCTCTTCGCGCTCGCCCGCCGCGCCTGGCCGTACCGCGACCTCTCCCGCGCCGAGTTCGACGCGGTGGTCGACATGCTGTCGGAGGGGATCGCCACCGCGCCGGGGCGGACCACCGCCCTCCTCCACCGCGACGCCGTGAACGGCCGGGTGCGAGGGCGGCGCGGCGCGCGGCTCGCGGCGCTCACCGGGGTGGGCGCCATCCCCGACACCTCGCAGTTCGCGGTCGTCGCCGAGCCCGAGGGGCTCACCGTCGGCCAGGTGGACGAGGACTTCGCGGTCGAGAGCCTCGCCGGCGACGTCTTCCTGCTCGGCAACGCCTCCTGGCGCATCCGCCGCATCGAGGCGGGCGTCGTCCGCGTGGAGGACGCCCACGGCGCGGCGCCGGGCGTGCCGTTCTGGCTCGGCGAGGCGCCCGGGCGCAGCCGCGAGCTCTCCCTCGAGGTCTCCGAGCTGCGGGAGGAGCTCGAGCGCCGCCTGGACGACCGCGCCGCCGCGGCGCGCTGGCTCGCCGCCGAGGCCGCGCTGCCCGAGGCGGGCGCGCGGCAGGTCGTCGAGTACCTGGCCGCGAGCCGCGCCGTGCTCGGCGCCCTCCCGTCCCAGCGCACGATCGTCGCCGAGCGCTTCTTCGACGAGGCGGGCGGGATGCAGCTCGTGCTCCACGCCCCCTTCGGCGCGCGCACGAACCGCGCCTTCGGCCTCGCCCTGCGCAAGCGGTTCTGCCGCACCTTCGACTTCGAGCTCCAGGCCGCCGCCACCGACGAGGGCATCCTCCTCTCGCTCGGGCCGCAGCACTCCTTCCCGCTCGAGTCGATCTTCGAGTTCCTCTCCGAGTCCACCGTGGACGAGGTGCTCGTCCAGGCGGTCCTCCAGGCGCCGATGTTCCAGGTGCGCTGGCGCTGGAACGCCACGCGCGCCCTCGCCATCCCCCGGCTCTTCAAGGGCAAGCGGATGCCGCCGCCCATCGCGCGCATGCGCGCGGACGACCTCCTCGCGGCGGTCTTCCCGCAGCAGGTCGCCTGCCAGGACAACGCCGCGGGCGGCCCGATCGAGCTGCCGGACCACCCGCTCGTGGCCGAGACGATGAAGGACTGCCTCGGCGAGGCGATGGACGCGGCGGGCCTGCGCGCCCTCGTCGGCCGGATGGCGCGCGGGGAGGTGCGGCTCGTCGCGGTGGACACCGCCGAGCCCTCGCCGATGTCCCACGAGATCCTGGGGGCGCGGCCCTGGGCCTACCTCGACGACGCGCCGCTCGAGGAGCGCCGCGCCCGGGCCGTGGCGCTCCGGCGCGCGCTGCCGGCGGCCGAGGCGAGCGGCGTCGGGGCCCTCGACGCCGCGGCGATCGCCGAGGTGGCCGAGCAGATCTTCCCCGAGGCGCGCGATCCGGACGAGCTGCACGACGCGCTCCTCGACCTCGGGGTGCTGCCCGAGGCGGAGGCGGCGCGACACGCGCCCTTCTTCGAGGCGCTCGTCGCCGCCGGCCGCGCGGCGCGGCTGCGCGGGGCGGGCGGCGCGTGGTGGGTCGCCGCCGAGCGGGCCGGGCTCGCGCGCGCGGTCGCGCCGGCGCTCGCGACCCCGACCCCGACCCCGACCCCGACCCCGACCCCGACCTCGACCTCGACCCCGACCTCGACCTCGACCCCCACCCTCGACCCCGCTCTCCTGCCCCTCCCCTCCGAGCGCGTCCCCGCCGACGCCGAGGCCGCGGCGCTCGCGGTCGTGCGCGGCTGGGTGCCCCGCGTCGCTCCGACCCCGGCCGCGGCGCTCGCGGCGCGCATCGGCCTCGCTCCCGAGCGCGTCGAGGCCGCGCTCGCGCGGCTCGAGGCCGAGGGCGTCGTGCTGCGCGGGAACTTCCTGCCCGGCGCGCCCTGGTCGCCGGACGCGCCGCACTGGTGCGAGCGGAGCGTCCTCGCCCGCATCCACCGGCTCACCCTCGGGCGGCTGCGGCGGGAGATCGAGCCCTCCTCCGCGGCCGACTTCCTGCGCTTCCTCGCGCGCTGGCAGCACGTCGCGCCGGGGTCGCGGCTCCACGGCGCGCGCGGCGTGTCGGAGGTGGTGCTGCAGCTGCAGGGGTTCCACGCCGCCGCCGGCGCCTGGGAGCGCGAGCTCCTCGCCGCGCGGGTGGCGGACTACCAGCCGTCGCTCCTCGACGAGCTCTGCCTCGCGGGCGAGGTCGCCTGGGGACGGCTCGCCGTGACGCCCGCGCCGGACGAGGCGCCGCGCCGCCGGAACGCCCCCACCCGCAACGCCCCCGTGACGCTCGCGCTGCGCGAGGACCTCGGGTGGCTGCTCGCCGGCATCGGGGGCACGCCGCCGCCGCTCGGGCCGTCGGCCCAGGCGCTCGTCGACGTCCTCGCGCGGCGCGGCGCATCCTTCCTCCCCGACCTCGCCGCCGCCACCGGGCGGCTGCCGGGCGAGGTCGAGGCCGCGCTCTGGGAGCTCGTCTCCGCCGGGGTCGTCACGTGCGACGGGTTCTCCGGGCTGCGCGCGCTCGTCGATCCGCCGGGCCGCGGCCGGATCGTCCGGCGGCCGCGCCCCTCGGGCGGGCGCTGGTCGCTCCTGCGGCACGGCGAGCCGCCGCCCGCGGCCGTCGGCAGGACGGCCGAGCTCCCGGACCCCGTCCTCGAGCGGCTCGCGCGGCAGTACCTGCGCCGCACCGGGGTCGTGTTCCGCGATCTGCTGGCCCGGGAGAGCGCGCCGCCGCCCTGGCGCGACCTGCTCCGCGTCTACCGCGCCCTCGAGGCGCGCGGCGCGATCCGCGGCGGCCGCTTCGTCGCCGGGTTCACCGGCGAGCAGTTCGCGCTCCCCGAGGCGGTGGACGCCCTCCGCGCCGCGCGGCGGGCGCCGCGCGAGGGCGCCGAGCGCGTGGAGGTCTCCGCCGCGGATCCGCTGAACCTCGTCGGCATCCTCTCGCCGGGCGCGCGGGTGCCCTCGGTGCTCGGGAACCGCGTCGCGTACGTGGACGGCGTGCCGGTAGAGGCCGCGCCGGCGGCGCGCGGCGCGCCGGCCCGGGCGGGCTGAAGCGGGCGATCGCGGCCGGCGGGGAGCGCGGCCGCGCGCGCCGCAAGGCTCGGCTCAGCGAGCGGAGCCGCCCGAGCCCGTGCGGTTCGACTCCTCGGGGCTCGTGCGGTAGTTCGCCTGCGGCGGCCTCCTGTTGGCGCCCTTCACCACGACCTCGGTCTTCGGCGTGTACGAGCGCTGGCCGGCGCTCGGCGCGGCGCACGCGCCGAGCGAGAGGGTCGCCGCGAGGGTGAGGAGACCGATGCGCGTCATCGACGTCCGCTCCAGCG
Organism: uncultured delta proteobacterium; assembly: GCA_963737085.1. Classification (GTDB taxonomy): domain Bacteria; phylum Myxococcota; class Myxococcia; order Myxococcales; family Anaeromyxobacteraceae; genus Anaeromyxobacter. Next base: position 7,128 of record CAVTRR010000004.1, on the reverse strand, counting down.
AGGAGGTGGCCGGCGTCCCGCGCCGCTCGCGGCGCGCCGTCGCCTCCGTGCCACCGCCCGCCCTTCGACAGGCTCGGGGCGAGCGGTGTGGACCTGAGGGTCTGCGAGGACGTTAGCACCTCCGCTCGCAGTGCGCGCGTCGCCGGCCGGGGTGACGCGAGCCCGCCGCACATCGGCGCACTCCCGCGCACGATCCCCGACCCTACGCCGCGTCGACCGCCGGCCCCGGCGCCGCGCGGCCGTAGCGCCGCGCCACGAGCCGGAACGCGATCGCCGCCGCGAGCATGAGCGCGGCGAAGAACCAGAAGTACGCCGCCCCCTCGAGGCGCACGAGGTTCGTCACGACCGCGGTGAGGAGGTTCCCGAGGAACACGGTGAGGAACCAGATCGACATGATCGTGCTCCGCATCGCGCGCGGCGCCTGCGTGTAGCTGAACTCGAGGCCGGTCACCGAGACGAGCACCTCGCCAACGGTGAGGAGCACGTACTGCGGCAGCTGCCACAGGATGTTCGGCGCGCGCCCCTCGTCGACGAGCGTCTGCACGACCGCGGCCGCCGCGAAGGACAGCACGGTCACGAACATCCCGGCGGTCATCTTGCGCAGCGGCGCGAGCGAGACGCCGCGCCGCTCGAGGAAGGGGAACACGCCCCAGGCGAAGAGCGGGATGAGCGTCATGACGAGGAACGGGTTCGCCGCCTGGAGCTGCTCCGGCAGGAGGGTGCGGAAGCCGACGTCCGGATCGAGCTGCCGCGCCTGGATCACCCACGACGAGGACTTCTGGTCGAAGAGCGCCCAGAAGAGCGTCACCGCCGCGAAGACGCCCATGATGCGGAAGACCGCCTTCGCCCCCTCGACGGCCTCGGCCGGGTGGCGCTCCCGGGCGCCGTCGAGCCAGTGCTGGCCGGGGCTCCCGGTGCCGAGCTTCCGCGCCGCGTCGGCGACGACGCGCAGGAAGCCGTGCGGGTTCGGTCCGGAGGGCGGGCTCATGACGTAGTGCCGCGTCCCCGCCCAGAAGACCGCGAGCGCGATCGCCATGAAGACGCCGGGGAGGGCGAAGGCGGCGCTCGGCCCGTACTCGGAGCGGAGCTGGGGGATGACGGTGTAGGCGGCGGCCGACCCGAGGTTGATGCTCCAGTAGAACCAGCCGTACACGCGCTGCATGAGCGGCTGCTGCTCCGGGCCGAACTGGTCTCCGACGAACGCCGACACGCAGGGCTTGATCCCGCCCGCGCCCGTGGCGATGAGGGCGAGGCCGACGAAGAGGCCGGTCCGGGTCTCCCACAGGGCGAGCACGGCGTGCCCGAGGACGTACGCGAAGGAGATCCAGAGGATGGTGCGGTAGCGCCCCCAGAAGCGGTCGGCGATCCAGCCGCCGAGGAGCGGCGTGAGATAGGTCGCCGCGACGAAGTAGTGGAAGTACGCCTTCGCGTCCTGCTGCCCGTAGAGCAGCGACGTCAGCATGTACGTGACGAGGATCGAGCGCATCCCGTAGAACGAGAAGCGCTCGCACGCCTCGTTGCCGACGATGTACTTGACCTGGGGCGGGTAGCGGGGCGCGGCCATGAGGCGGGTAGTGTGCCACGGGCCGGGCGCGCTCGCCGCGCGAACCGCCGCGGCCCGTCAGCCCCGGAGCGCCGCGATCGCGAGGGCGATCCAGCCCCCGATGAAGGCGACGCCGCCGAGCGGCGTCACCGCGCCGAGCGCGCGCACGCCGGTGAGGGCGAGCGCGTAGAGGCTCCCCGAGAAGAGCACCGTCCCGAGGACGAAGAGCGCGCCCGCCCAGGCCGCCGCCGCGCCGCCGGCGCGCGACGCGGCCCAGGCGGCGAGGCCGAGCCCGAGCGCGTGGTACATCTGGTAGCGGGCGCCCGTCTCGAAGATCGCGAGGAGGTCGGGCGCGAGGCGCGCCTTCAGGGCGTGCGCGCCGAACGCGCCCGCCCCCACCGAGATCGCCGCGGAGATCGCGCCGAGCGCGAGGAAGGTCCGGTCCATGGTCCAGGGAGGATAGCGGGGGGACGCCCGCCCGGCTCGTCCCGCGAGAAGCTTGCGGCGACCCCCGCCCCCCCGCACCCATCGGGCATGGACTTCACGAAGCAGCGCTGCGTGCCGTGCGAGGGCGGCATCCCCGCGAAGACGCCGGCGGAGGTCGACGAGGCGCTCCGCTCCCTCGACGGCTGGGACGCGCGGGACGGCAAGAAGCTCATCCACAAGCACTACCGGTTCGCCGACTTCGCCGGGGCGATGCGCTTCGTGAACGCGCTCGCGGCGCTCGCCGAGTCGGAGGGCCACCACCCGGACTTCGCGGTGCACTGGAACGCCGTGGACGTGACGCTCTGGACCCACGCCATCGGCGGGCTCTCCGAGAACGACTTCATCGTGGCGGCGAAGCTCGACGCCCTGCCCGAGGCGCGCCCGCGCTGAATAGCGGGCGGCGCCGCGGCGTCTCTCCGGTGGAGGGAAACGAACACCGGAGGAACCCATGATCCGCCTCTCGAAGCTCGCGCTCGCCGCCGTCCTCGCCGCCTCGCTCCCCGCCGCCGCCGCCGCCCGCGACTGCGATCACGACGCGTACCCGCCGGCCGGCTGGGCGCCGCCCGCCGCGTACCCGGTGGCGCCGCAGCCCGCGGCGCGCCCGTGGCGCGAGGCCCGCTGGCGCGAGCGGCAGCTCGCCGCGCTGCGCGCCGAGCGGCGCGCGCTCGAGGAGGAGCGCGCCGACTTCTACGCGCGCGCCGGGGTGCGCCGCGGCCAGGCGCGCCGGTTCGAGCGCTACTACGCCGAGCGGCTCGCGGACCTCGAGCGCCGCTGGCAGGCGATGCGGCTCGTCGCGATGCGGTAGCGCGCCAGACGCGCCGGCGCCCCCTCACCCCGACCCTCTCCCCCGCGGTTGCTAGCCCGGCCCGGCCGTCCCGGGGGCGCGCAGCTCCCGCAGGAACTGCTCGTAGTCGCGGACGTAGTCGTCCGGGTCGTAGACGTCGGAGGCGAGCACGAGCAGGGCCGCGTCCGGCGTGTACTTGTACTGGACGCACCAGACCATCGGCGGGACGTGGAGGGCCAGCTCGGGCGAGTCGAGCACCGTCTCCTGCCGGTGCACGCCGTCGTCCACGAGGACGGTGACCGACCCGCGGATGCACACGAGCACCTGGTGGAGCGTGCGGTGGGCGTGCTCGCCCCGGACCTCCTTCGTCGGCACGTCGTGGACGATGAAGTAGCGGCGCGGCGCGAAGGGGAGCCCCTGGCCCACCTCGCGCGCGGTGAGGTTCCCGCGCATGTCCCGGATCACCGGCCGGCGCTCGAGCGTGACGCCGCGCACGCCGAGCGCCACCTCGCCGGTGGCGGGCGGGGCGACGGGGGCCGCCGGGGGGGCGTCGACCGCCTCGACGTAGCGCACGATGCGCGCCGGGTTGCCGACGACGACCGCGTGCGCCGGGACGGAGCGCGTCACCACCGCGCCGGCCCCCACCATCGCGCGGCGGCCGACGGTCAGCCCGCACAGGATCGTGGCGTTGGCGCCGATGGAGGCGCCCTCGCGGACGAGCGTCCGCGGGTAGGCCTCGAGGTGCCGGCGGCTGCGCGGGAACGGATCGTTCGTGAAGGTCGCGTTCGGGCCGACGAACACGTCGTCCTCGAGGCGGATCCCGTCCCACAGCTGGACGCCGCACTTGAGGGTCACGCGGTCGCCCACCACCACGTCGTTCTCGACGAACACGTGATCGCAGACGTTGCAGTCCTCGCCGATCACCGCGCCGGGCAGGACGTGGGCGAAGGCCCAGATCCGCGTGCCCTTCCCGATGCGCTCGCTCTCGACGAGGGCCTGGGGGTGCCTGAAGAAGTCAGCCATCGCGCCGTCCCGGGTCGCGTGCGCCCGGCGCGGGCCCGAACCGCTCCGCCGACGCGACGATGTAGGTGGGCCGCCCCTTGGTGTTCTCGAACGTCCGCCAGACGTAGCCGCCGATGACGCCGAGGCCGAAGCAGTTGAGCGCCCCGAAGAAGGTGATGGTGAGCACGGTGGCGGCGTAGCCGGGCACGGCGATGGCGCCGGTGATCCGGGCCGTGAGCACCACGGCCGCGAACGCGACGCTGAGGGCGAGGCCGAGGGCGCCCGTGCGGAGCAGGAACCTGATGGGCAGGTCGGAGAAGCTGAACACGCTGTCCATCAGGTAGCCGAGCTTCTTGCGGAAGGTCCACCCGGACCGCCCGGAGTGGCGCTCGCGGCGGACGTACGGCACCGCCTCGCGCCTGAAGCCGACCCAGAGCAGCAGGCCGACGAGCGAGGTGTTGCGCTCGGCGAGCCGCACGATCTGGTCCCGCACGGCGCGGGTGCAGCCGAAGACGTCCACGCCGCCCTTCGGCAGCTCGGGCTGCACGAAGCGGCGGTAGAGCGCCCAGAAGAGGGCCGAGGACGCGCGCGTCGCGAGCGGATTGGCGCGGCCGGTCCGCTGCCCGACGACGACGTCGCACCCCCCGGCCTCGAGCCGCCGCGCGAACTCGGCGACGAGCTCCGGCGGCTCCTGCAGGTCCGCGGCGAGCACCGCGAAGTGCTCCCCCGTCCCGGCCGCCAGCCCGGCCCGGATGGCGGAGAAGGACCCGAAGTTCCGCGAGAGCAGCAGGAGCCGGGAGGGGAACGGCGCCGCGGGCAGGGCCGCCGCGAGCCGCAGGTACGAGTCGTCCGGGCTGCCGTCCACGACGAAGACGGCCTCGAGCGCGCCGCCGAGCTCCCCGTGCGTCCGCGCCAGGGCGGCGACGAGCGCGTCGACGCTCCCCGCGTTGCCGTACACGGGGATGACCACCGAGATCATGCGCCCTCCCAGCCGTTCACGGCCTCGACGACGCGCTCGACCTCGGCGTCCTCGAGGTAGGGGTGGACCGGCAGCGAGACCTCCGAGGCGGCGAGCTCCGCCGCCCGCGCGAGCGCGCCGCGCACCTCGAACGCGCCCGCCGCGAGCGCCCGCTGGTCGGGGATGAGCCGCGGGTAGTGGAGCGCGCTCTGCACGCCGCGCGCCCGGAGGTGGCGCACGAAGGCGTCGCGGCGGGCGGCCGGCACCCGCACCGGGAACAGGTGCGCCACGCCCTCCGCGCCCGCCGGCGGCGGGACCGGGCGGACGAGCGGGTTCCGGAGGGCGGCGAGGTAGGCGCGGGCGACCGCCCGGCGGCGCTCCGTCCAGGCCCGCAGCCGCGGCAGGAACGCCCGGGCGAGGATCGCCGCGTGGAGCTCGTCGAGCCGGCTGTTCATCCCCAGCCGGTCGTGGACGTACTTCTCCGACTGGCCGTAGTCGCGCAGGGCCCGGCAGCGCTCCGCGAGCGCCGGGTCGTCGGTCGCCACCGCGCCCCCGTCGCCGAGCGCGCCGAGGTTCTTCGTCGGGTAGAAGCTCGTGGCCGCGAGCTGTCCCGCGGACCCCGCCGGGCGGCCGCGCCAGCTCGCGCCGATGCACTGCGCGCAGTCCTCGACGACGAGGAGCCCGAAGCGCTCCCGCAGCGCCTCGAGGCGATCGAGGTCGGCGCAGCCGCCGTAGAGGTGCACCGGGACCATCGCCCGCACCGCGGCGTCCGCCTCGAGGACGTCGGCGCACCGGTCGAGGTCGAGCAGGCCGTGCTCGTCCACGTCCACGAACACGGGGACCCCGCCCGCGCGCACGATGCCGAGCGTCGTGGCGAAGGCGCTGAGGGGCGTCGTCAGGACCTTGGCCCCGGGGGGCAGCTCGGCGGCGCGGAGCGCGAGCTCGATCGCGTCGAGCCCGCTGCCGCACCCCACCACCCGCGCGCGCCCGAGGACCGGCGCGAGCGCCTCCTCGAGGCGGCGGACCTCCGGCCCGAGCACGTACCACCCGCTCTCGCCCACCGCGGCCACCGCGGCGAGCACCTCCGGGCCCGCGTCGGCCCAGAGCCGCTTGAAGTCGTTCAGCAGGACGTCCGCGGGGGGCATGGCGAACGGTCTAGCGGCTCCGCCCGCGCTCGTACAGCGCCTCGAGCGCGGCCGTCGCGCCGGCGTCGCCCCGGGCGCTCGCCTCGAGCAGGCCGGCGAGCTCGGCGGCCTCGCGGTCCTCCGGTCTCGCCGCCCGGTACGCCGCGAACTCGGCGGCGGCGCGCGGGAAGTCGTGCAGCTTGAAGTAGGCGACGCCGCGGGAGAAGCGCGCCCGCGGCGCGCGGTCGAGGCCGGTGGTCTCCGCGAGCACCTGCGACCAGACGAGGTGCTTCGGGAGCGGCGCGACGCCGGCGGGGAGCGCGTCCCGCCGGACGAAGAGCATCCCGGCGGGCTCCACGACCGCGAGCTCCCACCGCGGATCGGCCTCGAGCTCCGCGGCGAGCGGGATGAGCCGGCCGGAGCCGAGGCGGACGCCGGGGGTCGCCACGAGCGTCACGCCGAAGCGGTCGAGCTGCTCCTGCCAGTCGTCCTGGAGCTCCGACACGGAGTCCACGTAGCGCAGCGGCGCGTTCACGCCGTAGTAGTTCCGGCCGTCGATCGCGACCTCGTAGCGCGGGAGCAGGCGCCACGCGAGGTAGCCGCCCGTGTGGAGCTGGTTGAAGAGCCGCCCCGGCGGCCGGTGGCGCAGGATGAACTCGGCCGTGGCGGCGGGGAAGCGCCCGGGCGCCTCGCCCGCGCCCCACGTCGGCGCCGCGACGAGGATCGCCGCGGCGATCGCGAGCGACGCGGGCGCGGCGAGGCGCAGCCGCGGGAAGCGGGCGAGGAGCCGCTCGACCGCCACGCAGGCGGGGCCGTAGACCACGAGCGCGAAGAGCGTGAGGTTCCGGACGTACGAGAGGGCGAGGTACCCGAAGCCGAGCACGAGCAGCACGTCGGACGGGCGCCGCCGCTGCGCCGCGACGGCGGCCACGGCGACGGCGGCCACGGCGACGAAGTGCCAGCGGTACTCCGACGAGAGGACCGGCACGTACTCGCCGATGAGCGCGTTCATCTCGTTGGCCGGCGCGGTCACCGCGAGCACGAGGGAGTGCCACCCCCCGGGCGCGATCGCCACGGCGACCCCCGAGGCGGCGAGCGCGAGGACCACCTTCAGCCCCTCGCGGCGATCGGCGAGCAGCGCGTCCACCGCGTGGCACCCGATGACGAGCAGGAGGACGACCGCGGACGGGTGGAAGAGCGTGAGGCCGAAGGCGAGGAGCGGGAGCACGCG
>CAVTRR010000003.1:0-113467 GCA_963737085.1 uncultured delta proteobacterium | reverse complement strand
AGCGCCCGCCGCTCGAGCGCCCAGAGCGTCCCGCCGAGGGCGACGTACAGCATCGCCTCCGGCCGGTAGCAGAACCGGTACGCGCTCACCACCGCGAGCGGCCCGAGCAGGAGCACCGCGCTCGCCCACGACGCCCCGCGGCGGACGGCGGCGGCGGCGACGAGGAGCAGGGCGGCCGCGGACAGCGCGGCGTTCGCGAGCGAGAGGCCCCACCAGCCGGTGAAGCGCTGCACGGCCCACGCGAGGACGCCGAAGCCCCATTCGTGGAAGCCGCTCGCGGTGCCGAGCGCGGGGTAGACGTAGAAGTCGAGCGCGGGGACGCGGCCGAGCCGCACCGTCTCGCGGCCCACCACGAGGTGCCACCAGAGGTCGAAGTCGACGACGCGCGCGAGCAGCGCGACGGTGAGGACGGCGAACGCGCCGCCCGCGATCAGCACCGTGCGCCTCGGCATGCGCCCAATGAACCGCGCGCCCGGCGGCGAGTCAAGGCGCGCGGGGGCCCTCCCCGCTGCCGGCGACGGGGCCGATCTGCTAACCTCGCCCGCCCCGCCGGAGCGCCCCGTGCGAACCACGTCCCGCACCTTCTGGATCGCCGCCGCCTGCTTCCTCGTGTCGGGGGCGGCCGCCCTCCTCTACGAGGTGGTCTGGATGCGCCACCTCGGCGTGGTGTTCGGCCACACCGTGCACGCGGTCACCACCGTGCTCGCCTGCTACATGGCCGGGCTGGCGCTCGGCAGCCTGCTCGCGGGGCGGTGGGCCGACCGCCTGCGGCGGCCGCTCCGCGCGTACGCCGCGATCGAGGCCACGATCGGCCTCTTCTGCCTGGCCACGCCGCTCCTCTTCCGCGGCACCGACGCGCTCTACGCGAGGCTTCACGCGGCGCTCGACCCCGGCGCCCTCGGCGCGGGGCTCGTCCACTTCGCGCTCGCCGCCGTCGTCCTCCTCCCGCCGACGACGCTCATGGGGGCGACGCTCCCCGTCCTGAGCCGGGCCGTGGTGGACGGCCGCGGCGTCCCGGCGTCGCAGGTCGGCGCGCTCTACGCGATCAACACCTGGGGCGCCGTCGCGGGCACGGCCGCGACCGGCTTCCTGCTCCTCCCCGCCATCGGCCTGTCCCGCACGGTCTGGCTCGGCGTCGCCCTGAACCTCGCCGTGGCGACCCTCGCCGCGCTGCTCGACCGCCGCGCCGGCCCGGCGGCGGCGCCCGCGGCGCCGGTGGAGGCCGCGCCGGCGCCGGACGCCGGCGCGCCCTCGCGCCTCCAGATTGGGGTGGCGCTCGCCGGCATCGGGATCTCCGGCGCGGCCTCCATGGCCTACGAGATCGCCTGGACGCGGGCGCTCGGCCTCACGCTCGGCAGCTCCACCTACGCGTTCAGCGCGATGCTCACGACCTTCCTCGCCGGCCTCGCCCTCGGCGCGGCCGCCGCGGCGCGCCTCCTCGGACGGCGGCGGACCGGGCTCGGCGCCTTCGGCCTCGTGGAGGTCGCGATCGGCCTCTCCGCCGTGCTGCTCCTGCCCCTCTTCGGCCGGCTCCCGGAGGCGCTCGTCTTCACGCTCGGGCGGACGGGCGTCACGCACGGCGCGGTGCTCGGGGCGCAGTTCGCCCTCGGCTTCGCGCTCATGATCGGGCCGACGCTCCTCGTCGGCACCACCTTCCCGCTCGCGATCGCGGCGCTGCGGCCGGGCGCCGCCGCGGTGGGGCGGCACGTCGGCCTCGTCTACGGGGCGAACACGGTCGGCACCATCCTGGGCTCGATGCTCGCCGGGTTCGTCCTCGTCCCGGGCGTCGGGATCCAGGCGACGGTCCGGATCGCGGCCGCCGCGAACGTGGCGGTGGGGCTCGGCGCGCTCGCCGCGGCGTCCGCGCTCGGGCGGCGCGGGCGCGTCGCCGTTGCCGCGGCGGTCGGCGCCTTCGCCCTCGCCCTCGCCGCGCTGCCGCGCTGGGACCCTCGGATCATGACGGTCGGCGTGCCGGTCTACGCGACCGCGATGGTGAAGGTGGGCGCCGGGGGCCTGCGGGAGTCGAGCGCGGACCGCGAGCTGCTCCTCTACCGGGAAGGGATCACCACCACGATCGCGGTGGTGCGCACGCCCACGGCGATCTCGCTCAGCGTGAACGGCAAGACCGACGCGAGCAACACGCGCGACATGGCGACGCAGCTCCTGCTCGGCCACCTCGGGCCGCTCCTCCAGCCCGAGCCGCCGCGGCGCGCGCTCGTCATCGGCCTCGCCAGCGGCATCACCGCGGGCGCCCTCGCGCAGCACCCGGTGGAGCGCATCGACGTCGCGGAGCTCGAGCCCGCCATGATCGAGGCCTCGCGCTTCTTCGCGCGGGAGAACCGGGACGTGCTCGCCGACCCGCGCGTGCGGGTGCTGGCCGGCGACGGGCGCCAGATCCTGGCCGCGGCGCGCGAGCCGTACGACCTCATCGTCTCCGAGCCCTCGAACCCGTGGATCGCCGGCGTGGCGAGCCTGTTCACGCGCGAGTTCTACGAGGGCGCGCGCCGCCAGCTCGGCCCGCGCGGCGTCATGGTGCAGTGGCTGCAGGTCTACTCGATCTTCGACGCCGACGTGCGAATGGTGGTGCGGACCTTCCAGGAGGTCTTCCCGCACGCCTCGGTCTGGACCGGCTCGCTCGGCGACGTCCTGCTCGTCGGCACGCCGGGCCCGGTCGCGGTGGACCTCGCCGCGGTCCAGGCGCGGCTCGCCGCGTCGCCCGGGCTGCGCGACGACTTCGAGCGGTTCGGCTGGAGCGCGGAGGACCTCGTCTTCCGCTTCTTCCTCGGCGAGGACGACGTGCGCCGCTTCGCCGCCGGGGCGCGGGTGAACACCGACGACCTCCCGCACCTCGAGTTCTCGGCGCCGCTCGCGCTCTACTCGGGCGGCGCCGTCGAGAACAAGGCCGCGATGCGCGCGTTCCGGCGCGAGGACCGGCCCGCGCTCGTCGGCGTCGAGCCGGGGCGCCTCGCCGCGCCCGACGCCCGGCTCCGCGCGGCGGCCCTCCACCTCGCGGAGGGCCGCCCGGAGGACGCGGACCTCGAGGTCTCGGCGATGCCGCAGGGCCCCGCGCTCGCCCCTGACCTCCGCGCGGCGCGGGCGCGGCTGCTCTTCCTCGTCTCGCGCCTCGACGAGGCGTGGGTGGAGCTGTCGGCGCTGGCCCTCCTCCACCCCGAAGACCGCACGATCCGCCGCTACCACCGCGCCCTGGAGGCGCTCGGCGATCCCGCGGTGGCGCAGCCCCTCGCCGCGGCGATGAAGCCGCACCCGTCGGGGAGCTGGTACGCCGATCCGGTCGAGCTCGGCGAGCTGCTCGTGGGCCTCTCGTCCGGGGGAAGGGACGACGACCTCCTCGCGGTCGGCCTCGAGCAGCTCGAGGCGGCGCAGCGCCTCGAGCCGGACAAGACCCGCGTCCTCGGCACGTACGGGATCGCCCTCGCGACCGCCGGGCGCGCGGACGAGGCGGACGCCGTCTTCCGCCGCGCTCTCGCGATCGAGCCGCGCAACGCGCGCCTCCACTTCAACCTCGGCGCGCTCGAGGAGCAGCGCGGCCGCGCCGGCGAGGCCGCCCGCGCCTACGCGGAGGCGGCGCGCTGGGCGCCGGAGTGGGAGCCGCCGCGGCGTCGCCTCGCCGCGCTGGGCCTCGCCCTCTGAGGCGCGGGCGGGCGCCCTGGCGTGCGGCGCGGTTCGGGGTTATCCCTCCGCGGTGACCCGCTCCGCGCCGTCCTTCGCCCTCTTCCTCGCCGTGAGCCTCGCCGTGGTCGGCGGGATGCACGCGTACCTGTGGGCGCGGCTCGTCCGCGACCCCGCGCTGCCCGAGCCCTGGCGCCGCGCCGCCACCGCGCTCCTCGTCCTCCTCGCCGTCGCGCTGCCGGTGGGCGTCGCCGCCCTCCGCCTCGCGCCGCGCCCCTTCTCGCGGATCCTGCCGGCGGTGGCGCTCACCTGGCTCGGCGTCGCCTTCATGCTGTGCTGCGCGATCCTCGCCCTCGACGCCGCCCGGGCGCTCGCGCACGCCGGCGCCTGGCTCGCCGACCTCGCGCGGGCGACGCCGGAGCCGCCCGCCGATCCGGAGCGGCGCCGCTTCGTCGCGCGCGCGATCGCGGGGGGCGCCGTGCTCGCCACCGGCGGCGCCGCGGCCTACGCCTTCCGGAGCGCCACCGGCCCCGCCGAGGTGACGGACGTGCCCGTCCGGCTCGAGCGGCTGCCGCCCGCCCTCTCCGGCCTCACCATCGCGCAGATCAGCGACCTGCACGTCGGCCCCACCATCCGGGAGCGGGACGTGCGGCGCGTCGTCGACCAGGTGAACGCGCTCCGCCCCGACGTCGTGGCCGTGACGGGCGACCTCGTGGACGGCTCCGTGCGCGACCTCGGCCGCGCCGTGTCGCACCTCGGGCGGCTCGAGGCCCGGCACGGCGTCTACTTCGTCACCGGCAACCACGAGTACTACTCGGGCGCGGAGGCGTGGATCGAGGAGCTGCGCCGCCTCGGCGTCCGCGTGCTCCGCAACGAGCGGGTCGCCGTCGGCGACGCGGGCGCCTCGATCGACCTCGCCGGCGTGAACGACTGGAACGCCCGCCACCTCGGCCCCGGCGAGGGGCCGGACCTCGAGCGCGCGCTGGCCGGCCGCGATCCCGAGCGCTCGCTCGTCCTGCTCGCCCACCAGCCCCGGGGGGTCGGCGAGGCGGTGCGCGCCGGGGTCGAGCTCCAGCTCTCCGGCCACACGCACGGGGGACAGATCGCGCCGTTCAGCCTGATCGTCGGCGCGGTCTATCCGTACGTGAAGGGGCTCTACCGGCGCGAGGAGGGCGCGCGGGCGGGGCACGTCTTCGTGTCTCGCGGGACCGGGTACTGGGGGCCGCCGTTCCGGCTCGGCGCCCCGCCCGAGATCGCCCGGATCGTGCTCACCGCGTGACGCGGCGGCGCGGGCGGCGCTGCCCGCATGGGCCCTGCCCGGCGCGGCGCGGCCGTTCTAGGCTGGCCGCCGGAGGTTCACCGTGCGCGTCCGCCCCCTTCCGCTCATCGTCGCGATCTTCGGCGCCGCGGCGGCCACCGCCGCCTTCGTCGTGACCCGCCTGCCGCGCGACGGGGCCGAGTCGCCGCCCCCGGCGCTCGCGGAGGCCGCGCCCGCGCCGCGCGAGACACCGGCCGCCGACGCTTCCGCCACGGCGGCGGACGGGACCCTCGATCTGCGGGTCACCGCCGGCGGCGAGCCGCGGCCAGGCGCCGAGGTGCGCCTCTACGAGGCGGACGGCCGGGGCGGCTGGCGGCGCGCCGCCGAGGGGCGGACCGGCGCCGACGGGGCGGCGCGGCTCTTCGCGCGGAGGGGCGCGTACCTCGTCGCGGTGCGCGCCCCCGGGCTCGCCCCGGCGCGCGCCGAGGTGGTCCGGGCCGCCGGCGAGGAGGTGACGCACGCGGAGCTCGCGCTCGAGCCCGGCGCCGCGCTCCACGGCCGCGTCTCCGCGCGCGGCGCCGCGGCGAAGGTCGAGGCGCGCGTCCGCGCGATCCCGGTGGTGACCCGCTGGCCCGGGTTCGCGCCGCCGTCCGCGCCGGTCGAGGAGATCGCCCAGGCGAGCGCGGACGCCTCGGGCGCGTTCCGGATCGAGGGCCTCGCGCCCGGGACCTACGCGGTCGAGGTGGAGGCGCCGGGCCACCACCCCGTGCTCGTCCCGCGCGCGGCGGTGCCGGGCGACGCCCTCGAGCTCGCGCTCGAGCCCCTCGGCCGGCTCGAGGGGACCGTGCTGCGCGCCGACGGCCGCCCCGCGGCGGGCGCGCTCGTGCGGGCCGCGTCGGCGGAGCACGGCGCCACGGCCACCACCGGCGCGGACGGCGCGTTCGCCCTCGCGGCGCCGGCGGGCCGCTACCGGGTCGACGCGGCGCTCGGCGACGCCGCCGGCGGCGCGGCGGGCCCGGTCGCGCTCGCTGCGGGCGCCACCGCGCGCGGGCTCTCGATCGTCCTCGGCGCGGGCGCCGTCATCGAGGGAGAGGTCGCGCTCGCGTCCGGGCGCCCCGCCGCCGGCGCCGAGGTCGCGGTCTTCCCGCACGAGACGCGGGAGCTCGCGGCCCGGGCGGTCGCCGACGCCGCGGGCCGCTTCCGCCTCGCCGGGCTCCCGGCGGGCGCGTGGGACGTGCGCGCCACCGCCCCGGGGGCGAGCCCCGCGGTGGCCACGGCGGTCACGCTCTCCGCCGGCGCCCGCTTCCCGCTCCGCCTCGCGCTCGCCGGCACCGGCTCCGCGGAGGGGACCGTCCGCGGCGCGGACGGGCGGCCGATGGCGGGGGTGCACGTGCGCGTGGTGCAGCGGGGCGGCGGGCTCCCCGGCGCGCCGTGGCTCGAGGCGCGCAGCGGCTTCGACGGCGGCTGGCGCATCGACAACCTCGAGGTGGGGCGCGCCGAGCTCGTCGCGCGCCAGGTGGGGGTGGCGGTCGGCGACGCGCGGTCGGTGCGCGTGGACGCGGGGCGCGCCGCCCGCGCCGACTTCTTCCTGCCCGAGGCCGGGCTCCTCGCCGGCCGCGTCCGGCGCGGGAGCGGGCCGCCGCCGGCGGGCACGACGGTCGTGGCGACGCCCATGAAGGCGGGGCTCGGGCTGCTGCAGGTGGCGCGCGCCCCCGCCGACGCGACCGGCAACTACGAGCTCGCGCTCCCGGCCGGCGAGTACCGCGTCCAGGCCGCGCCGGCCGGGGCCGCGCGCGCCGACCTGCGCGGCGCCCCGGCCTTCGCCCGGGTGGAGCCCGGGCGGACCACGCGGCTCGACCTCGCGCCGGCGGACGCCGCGGCGGCGCAGGGGGTGGAGATCCTCGTGCTCGAGCCCGGCGGGGCCGCGTCTCCCGGCGCGATCGTGACGCTCGCCCGCGCCGACGACGGGAGGGTCGCGTTCGCGAGCGCCGCGGGCGACGACGGCCGCGTGGCGCTCGGCCCGGAGGGCGTCGCCGGCCGGCGCGTCGTGGTGCGCGCCCGCAACGGCGGCCGCACCGCCGCCGTCGCGGTGGACCTCCCGGCGGCGGGCACCGTGCCCGTGACGCTCGAGCCCGGCGGCGCGGTGCGGGGACGCGTCCGCGCGACGGGGCGTGCCGTGGCGGGCTTCACCGTCGAGGTGGCGTCCCAGCCCGGCGCGGCGAGCTGGCGCACCGTCGACGTGCACCGCTTCGCCGGAGATCGCTTCGAGCTCGGCGATCTCCCCGCCGAGCCGCTCCGGCTCGTGGTGCGCGCGGACGACGGGCGGCGCGGCGCCGCCGAGGTCTCCATCGCCGCCGGCGAGGTGCGCGCGCTCGAGATCGCGCTCGAGCGTTAAGCGGTCAGGGCGGCGGCGATGACGGGGAGCCGGGCGCAGGCGCTGCCGCGGGCGAAGAACCCGCGCGGCGCCCGGCCGGCGAGCTCGGCGAAGGGGTTCTCCTCCGGGTTCACGTCGACGAGCGCCGCGCCCCGCCGGAACGCGAGGTGCCCGATCTGCATGGGGAGGTTCGTGGCGCCGCTCGTGCCCACGACGAGCAGCAGGTCGGCCGCCGCGGCCGCGCGCAGCGCCGAGTCCATGCGGTAGTGCTCCTCGTCGTAGCACTCGTCGAACCACAGGACGTGCGGCCGCAGCCAGCCGTGGCAGCGCGGGCAGGCGAGCGCGGCGCGCTCGGCCGCGGTCAGGGGGCCTTCGCCGCGCGGCCCGAGCGACGGCAGCTCCGCCACGCCGAGGCCGCACTCCGCGGCGCAGCGCACGTACGCCGCGTCCCCGTGGATGCAGAAGACCCGCTGCGATCCCGCGCGGCGGTGGAGGCCGTCGATGTTCTGGGTGACGAGGGTGAAGCGGTCGCCGAGGGCGCGCTCGAGCGCGACGAGCGCCTCGTGCCCGGCGTTCGGCCGCGCGTCCTTGCACACGCCGAAGCGGTGCAGGTACCAGCGCCAGACCTCCTCCGGCGCCTGCTCGAACATCTCGTGCGTCGCCATCTCCTGCGGCATGTAGTTCTTCGAGCCCACCACCCAGAAGCCCTCGCTGCCGCGGAACGTCGGGATCCCGCTCTCGGCGGAGATCCCGGCGCCCGTCAGGGCGACGACGCGGCCCTGGCGGCCCCGGACGTCGGCGAGGATGTCGGCGAGCTGCGGCTCGATGGCGGTCACGACGCGAGCATAGCGCGGGGACCGAGGCGCGGCCCATGCGGGCGGTCCACCCGGCGGTTATGACCGCGCCCGTGTCGAGCGCCGTGACCGACGGGATCCGGGTGACCGTGACGAGCGCCTACCGGCCCGAGCGATCGCAGCCGGCGCAGCGCCGCTGGCTCTTCACGTACACCGTCCGCATCGGGAACGAGGGCACGGCGCCCGCCCAGCTCGTGACGCGCCACTGGATCATCACCGACGCGAACGGCGCGCGCGAGGAGGTGGCGGGCGAGGGGGTCATCGGGCAGCAGCCCCGCCTCGCGCCGGGCGAGGCCTTCGAGTACACGAGCTTCTGCGTCCTCGAGACGCCGCACGGCTCCATGCGGGGGACCTACCGGATGGTCCGCGGCGACGGGACGTCCTTCGACGCGCGCATCGCGCCGTTCGCGCTCGTCGTGCCCGGCGCGGTGAACTGACCGCGGCGAGCCGGCTACTTCCGGACGAGCTCGTCGAGCAGCTCGCGCTCGGTGATGACGCCCTTGCGCAGGAGCAGCCGCGCGAGCGCCGCCATCGCCTGGGCCGGCTTCAGGATCTCGGGCTCGGCGTGCGCGCCGCCGGCGAGCCGCTCGAGGGCGGCGAGCACGGCGGCCTCGCGCGGGGTGAAGGACGCTGCGCCGGTCGCGGCCGGCGCGCCGAGGTCGGTCGCGAGGGTCGCGCCGTCGCCGTCCGCCCCGGCGGGCACCGGCGCGGCGGCCGGCTCGAGCTCCAGCGCCGCCCGGGCGGCGCGGGGCGGCGTCGGCGCGGGGCGGGGGGCCGGCGCGGGTGCGGGGCCGGGTCCGGGCCGAGCGACGGGGGCCGCCTGGGCCGGCGGGCGCGGCGCCGCGGGGGTAGCGGGCGCGGGAGCGCGCGGCGCCGCCTGCGCGGGGGCGGGAGCGGCGGCGCCGGGGCGCGGCGCCGGGGCGGCCGGCCGCGGCGCGGCGGAGGCTGCGCCCTGGAGGGGCTGGGCGGCGGCCGCGCGGGGCTGCGGGGCGGGGACCGCGGGAGCCGGAGCGGCCGTGACGCTCCGCGCGGCTGGCGTGGCCGGCGCGACGGGCGCAGCGGGCGCGTCCCGGACGGGGGCGGGCGGCGCGGCGGCCGGAGGGGCCGCCGCGGGGAGCGTGGCGGCGGGAGCCTGCGCCTCGTGCGCCGCAGGCGAGTAGAACGCCTCGAGATCGTCCTTCGAGCCTCCGCCGAAGGGATCGAAGATGGCGTCCACCTCGGAGTCGTCGAGGTCGAGGTCGAGCGCGATCGCCTCGACGCCCTCGTCGCCCGGGTAGTGGCGCCTCAGGGCCTCGGCGACCTCGCGATCGCCGCCGATGCACACCTTCACGCGGCGGCCGGTGCGGAAGCGGACCTCGTCCACCACCGCGAGGTTCGTCGGGTCGCTCATGGCGACCGTCACCGAGGCGGTGTCCGCCGCCATGGGGAAGACGTTGTTCCGGAGCGCGAAGTCGCGCGGGAGGAGCGCGAGCGCCTGCTCGAGCGCGTAGGGCTCGAGCGCGTCGAGGGCGGCGATGCCGAACCCGAACTTCACCGACAGCGCGCGGACGATGTCCGCCTCGGTGGCGAGCTTCAGGTCGACGAGCGCCTGGCCGAGGCGCACGCCCCACTGGCGCTGGTGGCCGAGCGCCGCCTTGAGCTGGGTCTCGTCGATGACGCCCGCGTCGATGAGCATCTCGCCGAGGCGCTTCTTCGGTGCCATCGGCGCGGATCCTACTCCGGGGGCGCGCGCGGGGTCGAGGGCGGCCCCTCACTTCGCGCCGGCGGCCTCACCTCGCCCCGGCGGCCTCGGCGCGCGTCGCGATGGCGAGCCGCGCGAGCCCCGCCTGCCGGGCCAGCTCCATCACCTGCACCACGCGGCCGTGGGGGACGCCCTCGTCCGCCTGGAAGAGCACGATGGTCTCCGCGCTGCGGCGGTGGGCGTCGCCGAAGGCCCCCTGGAGCGCCGCGTCGTCGAGCACGCGCCCGCCCACCACGGCGCGCCCGTCGGCGAGGATCGCCACGGTGAGGTCGCGGGTGAGCCCCGCCTCGTCGCCCTTGCCGCCCTTCGGGAGGCTCACCTTGAAGCCGCCCTCCTCGTTCCCCGCCTCCGCGATCGCGGTGGTCGTGACCATGAAGATGATGAGGAGGACGAGGAAGATGTCGGTGAGCGGCGTGATGTTGATGTCCGCGAAGATCCCGCCGATCGACTCGAGCTCGTGGTCCTCGCCGTTGGGCTCGGGGGCGCCGAGGGCCATGGCCTAGCCCTCCCCCGTCGCCCGCGGCGCGTCGTCTCCCGCGGCGGGGAGCGCCTCGCGCACGATCTCGAGGTACTCCTCCGTGAGGAGCTTGAGCTGCAGCGCGAGCTTGCCGACGTGCACGTTGAGGAAGTTGTAGATGACGACCGCCTCGATGGCGACGGCGATGCCGCCCGCCGTGGTGACGAGGGCCTCGGAGATCCCGGCCGCCACGACCGCGAAGCCGCCCTGCCCGGTGAGCGCCATCTGCCTGAACGCGTGCATGATGCCGACCACGGTGCCGAACAGGCCGACGAACGGCGCCGTGGCGCCCACCGTGCCGAGGATCCAGAGGTTCCGGCGCAGCTTGAGGTTCACCTGCAGGCGCTCGCGCTCCACCGCGGCCCGGACGCGCCCCGGCGCCGGCGGCCCGCGCTGCCCGGTCCGCGGCGAGACGGCGACGATGGCCGCGAGGAACACCTCCGCCGCCGGCGAGCCCGAGCGCTCGCAGTGCGCCCGCCCGTCCTCGAGGTCGCCGCGGAACAGGGCGCGCGTCACCGCGTCGGCGAGGGTCCGCGTCTTCGCCGCGAAGCCCCACAGCGCGATGGCGCGCTCGACCGCCACCGCGAGGGCGATGACCGAGCACGCGATGATGACCCACATCGACGCGCTGCCGTTCCTGAGGATCCCGACGAGGCTCGTGTCCAAGGTGGTCTCCGGTTCGAGGCTCGGGAGTCTAACCCGCGGTCGCCCCGCCCGCTCCGTTCGCCCGCGCGAACGCCCGGCCGCCCGCCCTCATTCCCCGCCGGGCGCGGGCAGGAGGGCCGGCGGCGGCGGCGCGTCGCCCAGGTCCACGATCCGCGCGCCGCGCGGCGGCGGCGGCGAGAAGAGCGCGGCGTCGATCGGCGCGTTCCACTCGGCCTGCTGCCACGCGAGGCGCAGCCGCACCTCGGGCGGCCCGGCCGAGAGCCTGAGCTCCTCCGGGAAGGTCCCGCCTTCGGGCGCCTCCGCGCGGTCGATCTCGAGCTCCCAGCCTCCCGGCCCCCCGGCGGCGCCGGCGCGCAGCGCGGCGCGCTGCACCGCCGCCCCGGGGCCGACCCGCAGGGTCTCCCGCCTCTCCCCGGCGGCGAGCTCGAGCGTCACGAAGCCGCGGCCGGGCTCCGCCCGGACCGGCGCGCCGTCGAGGAGCGGCGCCCCCCCGCACAGGATCGCGGCGAGGTCCTCGGGGGTGAGCGGGATGGGCACGAGGCGCGCGAGGTTCGCCGGCGTGGCGGGGCCGCGGTAGAGCACCCGCGCCCGGGCGTCGTAGAGCGTGAGCGCGCCGCCCTTCGTCGCGAGGACCGCGAGGGTGTTCCCGAAGAAGTCGAGCGTCTGGACGTAGACCCGGTCCGGCCGCTCGGCCGCCACGAGCGCCGACACGGTGCCGGAGCCGTCCGGCGACTGGATCCGGATGCGCGCGTCGCCGCGCACGCTGCCGATGCGCGCCTGGGCCGCTCGCACCTGGGCGAGGAGCGCGGCGGGGTCGAGGGAGAGGTCCGGCGGCGGCGCGCGCGGGGCGCACGCGCCGAGCGCGGTGACGGCGACGAGGAGGGCGAGCCGGCGGGTCATGGCTCTGCGGCTAGAAGAGCCGCGCCTTTCGCTCGAGGAGCTCCTTCGCGCGCCGCCGCGCGAGCGCGTTCTCCGGCCCCCGC
Organism: uncultured delta proteobacterium; assembly: GCA_963737085.1. GTDB lineage: Bacteria > Myxococcota > Myxococcia > Myxococcales > Anaeromyxobacteraceae > Anaeromyxobacter. The sequence goes on along the minus strand of CAVTRR010000003.1, from coordinate 101,444 downwards.
GCCGGATCGCGCCCGGGGTCGGCGGCGAGCACCGCCTCGAGGAGCTGCTCGAAGCGGACCTCGTCCTGCACGAGGACGGCCCAGGTCTCCGCCTCCGCCACGCGCGCGAGCTGATCGTCGGGCGCGAGCGCGCGCGCCCGGTCGAAGTGCCGGCGCGAGGCCTCGGCGCCGCCGCCCGCGGCGACCGGGAGCGCCGCCCGCCACGCCCCGAGCGCGCGGTGCGGCCCGGCCGCGTCCACCCGCTCGTCGAGCTCCGCCGCGCGCGTCATCATGGCGAGCGCCGCGTCCTTCACCGCCAGCACCGCCGCGTAGCCGGTCGCCTGCGCCGCGCGCATGGCGCCCTGCGCGAGCAGGTAGAGCGCCTCGGCCCCGGAGGCGTCCACCCGCGCCGCCGCGGCGGCCGGATCCTCTCCGCGGTCGATGGCGTCCGCCCACGCCGGCGCGGTGGCCCGGAGCGACCGCTCCGCGGCGCGCGCGGAGGCCTGCCACGCCTCGCGGCCGTCGGGCGGGGGGGCGGCGAGGCCGCGGAAGGCCTCGGCGCGCGCGAGCCGCAGCTCGGCCCGCGCGTCGCCGGGGCGCTGCGTCGCGGCCTGCTGGTAGGCGCGCACCGCGGCGTCGAGGCGGGCCGGATCGCCGCGCAGCACGAAGGCGCGATCGCCCTCGGCGAGCGCCGCGTCGAACCGCTCCGAGGCGGCGTCCCGGGCGGCCGGGGCGGGGGCGGTGTCGGCGGGCCGGCGGCACCCGGCGCCCGCGAGGACGAGGGCGAGCGCGAGGGCGCAGGGGCGGAGCGCGGCGCGCACGTGGGGCTCCCGGCCGGCGCGGGCGGTCAGCGCCGCTTCTTCCCGGACGGCTTCTTCACCGGGCGGCGCGCGCGCGCGGCCTTGGCCTTGCGGGCGTCGCGCTTCGCGGGGCGCGGGCGCGCCTTCGCCTTCGCCGCCTTGCCCTTCGCGGCGGGGCGCGGGCGGGCGGCCTTCGAGGGCTTCGCGGGCGTGGCGGGCGCCGCCGGGCGCGCCGGGGCGGCGGGCACGCGGCGGGGCGGGGCGGCGGCGAGCGGCGCCGCGGGGCCGGGCTGCGGCCCCGGCGGCGGCACCACGGGGCGGGGCGGCGCGAGGGGGCGGCCCGCCGCCGCGGCGGGGCGCGGCGGCTGCGCGCGCGAGAGCTTCGCGAGCCGCGCCTCCTCCTCCTCGCGCGTGACCACGAGCGGGGGCTGCCCCTGGCGCTGCCGGGCCTCGTCCTCGGCGCTGTAGTAGAGCTGGAAGGTGGTGGAGCCGCGGACGACGAGCTCGCCGCGCTGGTTCTCGGCCCACACCTCGATCTCGGCGAGGTAGCGGCCGCCCTCCTCGAAGCGCCGGTCCACCACCCGCCCGCGGGCCGTGAGCACGTCGCCCGGCCAGACGATCTTGACGAAGCGGGCCTGGAACTTCCGGAGGCGCGCCCCGCGCACCCAGTCGACGACGAGCTCGCCGAGGAAGCCCATCGCGATCATCCCCGGCGCCTGGGCGCTCGGGAACCCCGCGTTCTTCGCGTGCGGCTCGTCGATGTAGAGCGGGTTCCAGTCCTGCGCCGCGCCGACGTACCGCGCGATCTGCAGCCGGTCCACGGGCGGCTTCACGAGCGGGGGCAGCTCGTCCCCGACCTTCACCGCCTCGAAGTACAGCTGGCGTGCCGTGAGCATCGATGAGCCCCTATGCGCGACGGAGGATGAGCATCGCGCGCGTCTTGAAGACGACCTCGCCCTTCTCGTCGCGCCCCTCGTCCTCGATCACGATGACGTCCATCGCCCCGCTCGCCCCCGCGCGCTCCTGCACGTCGGCCACGCGGCTGCGCACGGTGATGCGATCGCCGGCGAGGACCGGCCGGGCGTACTCGAACTGCTGGTCGCCGTGGAGGATCGAGCGCGTGCCGAGGTCGAGGGAGTGGCGGAAGCGCTCGTTCGAGGTGAGGACGACGGGGAACGTCGGGGGCGCCACGAGGGCGGGGTACCCGGCCGCCCGCGCCGCCACCTCGTCCGTGTAGATGGGGTTCGGGTCGCCGAGCGCCTCGGCGAAGCGGCGGATCGCCCCCTTCTCCACCTCGTGGACGACGGGTTCGCTCTCGCGACCGATGAGGCTTCTGTCGAGCATGGCGTCCTCTCAGCGCCCCACGGGCAGGTCGAGCACGGAGACGATGCCGCGCAGCTCGACCAGGGCGGGGACGGCGTTGACGGCGATGTGGGCGGTCGCGCGGTCCCCCGAGATGCCGCCGGGGACGACGAGGCGCACCGGCGGATCGGCCTCGAGGACGACCTCGTCGCGCGGGTCGTCCGCGCCGAGCGCGATCGTCAGCTCGAGCCGCACGACCTCGCGCCCGTCCGGCGCGAACACGAGCGCCTCGTGGTGGAGCCCGGCGACCTGGCCGCGCCGCACCGGCACCGCCCCCCCGCCGTCCTCCTCGGCGAGGAGCGGGACGATGTCCTCGTCCACCTCGTACTCGTCGATCCCGACGCAGGCCTCGGCGACCATGGCCGCCGACTCGGCGAGGCCGACGTGGCCGAGCTCGCCGCGCTCCACGCGATCGTGGAACTCCTCCTCGCCGAGCCCGATGCCGAGCTTGCGCCGGAGGGCGGCCCGCCGCGTGGAGGCGTCGACCACGCGGACGCCGCGGACGTGGCGCACGTCCCCCGCGACCTGGGCGAGCACCGCGGGCAGGCGGTCGAGCACGAAGCCAGGGTTCACGCCGGTGCCGAGCACGGCGACGTTCCGCTCGTGGCACAGCCGGTCGAGCGCGCTCGCGGCGTCGCGGTGGTAGAGCCAGGGCCAGGCGAGCTCCTCGCAGGTCGAGACCACGTGCAGCCCGGCCCGGACCGCCTCCTCGAGCTCGGGGAGCACCTCGTCGAAGCGGCTCCGGGTGGCGTGCAGCAGCACGCCGCCGCCCGGCGAGGCCGCGTCGGCGAGCGACTCGGCGACCGTCACGTCGGGCGCGGGGACGCCCAGCACGTCCGAGAGCCGGCGCCCGGCGAGCGAGGGGTGGGCGTCGACGGCGCCGACCACCCGCAGCTCGGGGCGAGCGAGCGCGACCCTGGCGATCGCCTGACCGATCTCGCCGAGCCCCATCAGCACCACGGGGATGCCGCTCTTCCCTGCGCGCCCTTCCGGGTCCGCGCCGCCCATCCAAGACCCCCGATCGCCGGATCTTCAAGGAGACCGCACCCTTATAGTGCACGCGACGATCCCCTAACAAGAAAGAACGCTTGGTCCGGGCGTACGCCGCGCTCGGCGGGCCCCGGCGAGGGGGCGGCAGAGCGCTCGCCGCGGGGGCGGGTCTGGCCGAATGCCTTGGAAAACAGCCGAGTTGCGGCGTCAGGGGCGGATCAGCCCCTCGAGGAAGGCCCGGGCCGCAGGGTGGTTCCAGTCCCTCGGGCCGACCACGTAGGCGACGAGGCGCCCGGAGGGGTCCACGATGTAGGACTCCGGGAACTTCAGGTCGGGGCAGAAGCCCCGCGCCGTGCAGTAGTACGCCCGCGTGATCGACTGATCGGCGTCCCACGCCACCGCGAGCTCCGGCGGTGGGCCGGAGAACGGGGGCGCGCCGAAGTACTCGCGCACGGGGGCGAGGTCCTCGTCCACCGTCACGGCGACCATGCGGAAGCGGCCCGGGTACTTCCGCATGAGCTCCTGCCCGAGCCGCACCATCGACGGCATCTCCTCGCGGCAGGGCGGGCACCACGTCGCCCAGAAGTTCACGAAGACCACCTGCCCGCGCAGGGACGCGAGCGACACCCGCGAACCGTCGAGGGCGGGGAGGTCGAAGGCCGGCGCCGGCGCGTCGGCGCGGTCGACGCCGAGCGCCTGCGCCGCAGAGCGCGCCGGCTGCCGCACCAGCTCGGGACGCGCGTCGAGCGTCCGCCACGTCTGCCAGGCGAGGAGCGCGACGAGCGCGGCCGCGGCGGCGATGGCCGCGAGCTTCGCGCGCGAGGGGCGCGGGGCCGAGGGATCGAGGGGGGGGCTCGCCATGGGGCGCTTCTTACACGAGGGCGCCGCTTGCCGCCAGCGGCCCCCCTTGCGACACTCGGCGGGCATGCGCGGCCTCATGGGGAGCTTCGCGGTCCTTCCGCTCTCGGATCTGGTCGAGCTGCTCTCGCGGCGGCGCATGACGGGCTCCCTCACCTGCGAGCGCGGCACGGTGCGCAAGACGGTCCTCCTCCACGAGGGCTCCGCGATGGGCGCCGCCTCGAACGATCCCCGCGAGTACCTCGGGCAGCTCCTCATCAACTTCGGGCACCTCGACGAGGAGCAGCTCACGAAGGCGTTCCGCACCCAGGAGGAGACGCGGATCCGGCTCGGCAAGGTCCTCGTCATGGTCGGGCTCGTGAAGGCCGAGACGGTGGCCGAGGTGCTCGCCATCAAGATCCGCGAGACGCTCCTCGACGTGTTCCTGTGGGACTCGGGGCTCTTCTCGTTCGACGACGCCGCGCCCCCCGGGGTCGAGGAGCGCGACGCCACCGTGCCGCTCGCGGACGTCCTGCGCGAGGCGGAGTTCCGGGCCACCGCCTGGAGCGCCATGCGCGGCGAGTTCCCGACGGGAGCCGCCACGCTCGACGTGGCGCAGGAGCGCGTCCCCCCCGAGCTCGGGCCGGAGACCATCGACGGGCGGCTCCTCGCCCTCGCCCGCGACGGGAAGACCATCGACGAGATCGGCCTCGCCCTGCGCGCGACCGACTTCCACCTCTACCAGCGCCTCTACGCCCTCGCACGCCGCGGCATCCTCTCCGCCGCGCCCCCGCCGAGCGCGTCGGCCGAGACCGTCGCGGCGGCCGACCTCGTGGACCGGGCCCGCGCCCTCCTCGCCGAGGGGCGCGCCGGGGACGCCGAGCTCGTCGCGGGCAAGGCGGTCGAGCTCGCGCCGGGATCGGGCTCGGCCCGCTCCATCCTGGGCGAGGCGGAGCGCGTCTTCGGCGAGCGGCTCCGCGCCGAGCTGCTCCTCCCGCCGCGCACGCCGCGGCTGCGCCTCGCCCCCGACGCGCTGGCCCGGCTCCCCGTCTCCGCGGCGGACCGCTACCTCCTCTCGCGGTGCGACGGGCACCGGGACGTGCGCCGGCTCGCCGAGATCGCTCCCCTGAAGGAGCTCGAGGTCCTGAAGGCGATCCGCCGCTTCGCCGACGCGGAGCTCGTCGACCTCGCCTGAACGACGGTCCGAGCTTCGCAGGATCTCACGGGCCCGCGCCCCGCCCGCTCGCGAGTACGATCGCCCGTCCGGAACGGTTCCGCGCGCGCCGCGCGTGCGGGGGCTATGCTCCGGGGCCGGGCGACCGCGCCGCTGCCCATGACGCTCGCGAACCTCATCGACCTCGAGGCCCAGCTCTCGCGCGACCGCGACGCCGACCCCGCCGCGCTCGCGGCGCGCGATCGCGCCCTCCTCGCCGGGATCTCCGGGGGCGCGCCCGGCCCCCGCGGGGCGCTCCTCGCGCGCTGGCTCGACGCGCTGCGGGCCCGCGAGCCCGCGGCGCTCCACCCGGGCCGCGCGGTGACCGGCGCGCTCGCCACGGTGCGCGCCGCGCTCGCGCTCGGCGGCCTCCTGCTCGGCTGGGGCGCCGGGACCGCCCTCACGCGCTACGCGGGCGGACACCCGGTGAACGTCTGGGACCTCGTGCTCGCCTTCGTGGGCGTGCAGGTCGTCCTCCTCGCGGTCCTCCTCGCCTCGTTCGTCCTGCCCCTCGCCGCCTTCGGCGCGCCGGTGACCGGGCTCGTCCGCGGCGCCGTCGGCGCCCTCTACGCGCGGGTCGCGGCGCGCCTCGCCCCCGGCGGCGCCTCGCGCGCCGAGGAGTGGCGCGCCCTGTGGCACCGCGTCCGCAGCCGCCGCTCGCTCTACCACGCGGTGGAGCCCTGGCTCCTGCTCTCCCTCACGCAGGCGTTCGGGGTCGCCTTCAACCTCGGCGTCCTCGCCGCGGTGCTGCGCCTCGTCGTCTTCACCGACGTGGCGTTCGGCTGGAGCACCACGCTCGTCGAGCTCGACGCCCCGCGCTTCCACGCCCTCGCCCGCGCCATCGCCTGGCCCTGGCGCGCGCTGTGGCCCGAGGCGGTCCCCTCCGAGGCGCTCGTCGAGGCGACGCGCTACTCGCGCCTCGAGGCGGCGTACGAGGCCGCCGGCGCCGGGCGGAGCGCCCACCCCGAGCTCGTCGGCGGGTGGTGGCGCTTCCTCGTCGCCGCGCTCCTCGCGTACGGCCTCCTGCCGCGCGCGCTCCTCCTCGCCGTCTCCCGCCTGCGCGCCGCGCGGCTCCTCGCGACGCTCCCGCACGACGACGCGGAGGTGACGCGGCTCGTGGCGCGCCTCTCCGGGCCGCACGTGGACATGCGCGCGCCGCTCGCGGAGGCGCCGGGCGCCGCCCCCGGCGGAGGGCTCCCCGCCGCGCCGGCGGCGGCCCCGGGCGCCCCGTGCGCCCTCGTGCTGTGGCGCGACGTCCCCGGCGGCGCGCCGCTCGAGGCCGCCGTCTCGCGCGCGCTCGGGCGGCCCGTCCTGCGCACGCGGAGCGCCGGCGGGCGGGACCACGAGGAGGTGGACCCCGCGGCCTTCGCGGCGCTCGGGGCCGGGGTGGATCCGGTCGTGGTGGTGGCGGAGGCGTTCGAGCCGCCGGACCGCGCCGCCCGCCGCTTCCTCGCGGCGCTGCGCGCCGCGCTCGGCCCGCGGCGGCTCGTGCTCGTCCTGCTCGTCGGCGCGGCGGCGGGCGGACCGCGCCCCCCGCGCGGCGCCGACGTGCGCGTCTGGCGCGACGGCCTGTCGCCCCTCGAGGACCCGTTCCTCGCCGTCGAGCCGCTCGGGGAGGCGACGTGACCGAGGTCCCGCGCTTCGCGGTCGTGGGCCGCGTCAACAAGGGCAAGTCGAGCATCGTCGCGACGCTCGCCGAGGACGACTCGGTGCGCATCGACCCGCGCCCGGGGACGACGACCGAGGTGCGCGAGTACCCGGTGCGCGTCGACGGCCGGACCCTGTTCGTCCTCGTCGACACCCCCGGCTTCGAGGACGCTCCCCGCGCGCTCGCCTGGCTCCGCGCCCGCGAGGTGTCGGCCGCGGAGCGCCCCGCGCGCGTCGAGGAGCTGGTCCGGGCGCACGAGGGCACCGGCGACTTCGTCGAGGAGCGCCGGCTGCTCGCGCCCATCCTCGCCGGGGCGAGCGTGCTCTACGTCGTGGACGGCACGAAGCCCTTCCGCCCGAACTACGAGGCGGAGATGGAGATCCTGCGCTGGACCGGCCGGCCCGGCATGGCGCTCGTGAACCGGATCGGCGAGGGGGACCACGGGGACGAGTGGCACCGCGCCCTCGGCCAGTACTTCCGGACCGTGCGCGACTTCGACGCCTTCGCCGCCACCTTCGAGGAGCGGCTGCACCTGCTCGAGGCGTTCCGCGCGCTGCGCCCCGAGTGGCGCGCGGCGGTGGACGAGGCGCTCGCGGCGCTCGCCGCGCAGCGCCTGCGCCGCCGGGCCGACGCGGCGGCGGCGGTGGCGGACCTGCTCGCCGACGCCCTCACCCACGTCGAGGAGGTGGCGGTCGGCGACGAGGCGGCCCTCGCGGCGGAGCGAGATCGCCTCGAGCGCAGCTTCCACGACGCCCTCCGCCGGCGCGAGGCCGCCGCGCGCCGCCGCGTCGAGGCGCTGTACGGTCACTCCGCGGCGGTCTTCGAGGAGGCGGCGCTCGCGCGCCCCGTCCTCGAGCAGGACCTCTTCGCCGAGGAGACGTGGCACGTCCTCGGCCTGTCGCCGGCGCAGCTCGTCGCCGCCTCCGCGCTCGCCGGCGCGACCGCGGGCGGCGTGCTCGACGCCGCGGTGGGGGGCGCGAGCTTCCTGGCGGGCACCTTCCTCGGCGGCGCCCTGGGCGGCGGCGCCGCCGCCTGGAGCGTGGGCCGCCGCTTCGCCCGCGTCCGGCCGGCCGGCCCGGCGGGGCTGCCGGGGCTCTTGCGCGACGCGCGCCGCCTCGTCTCGACGGAGCGCCGCTTCCGCATCGGCCCGCACGCGGGCGCGAACTTCCCGTGGGTGCTGCTCGATCGCGCCCTGCTCCACCACGCCGCCGTGGCGCGCCACACGCACGCGCGGCGCGGCACCGTGGCCCTCCCCGAGGGGGCCCGGGCGGGGGTGGCCGCCGAGCTCGGCGCCGCCGAGCGGCGGGAGCTCGACGCGCTGTTCCGGAAGCTCCGCCGGGCCGCCCCCGACGCGCCGCGCGCGACGCGGGACGCGCTCGAGCGCGCGCTGGCGCGGATCCTGGCGCGCGTCGACGCGGTGCCGGGAGAGGGCACGCCGGCGCCCGCGTCGGGACGCTAGGCGCGATACCACTGATCGCGGAGGGCTGCTCAGCGCGCCGCGGCGGTGCGGACCGCGCCGGGGCGGAGCGCCGCGACGCGCGTCGCGAAGAACGCCTCGAGCGCCTCCTTCGCGACGGTCGGCGCGCGCGCGTGCCAGAGCCGCTCGTTCACGACCACGGTCGCGACCACCACCTCCGGCCGGTCCGCCGGCGCGAAGCCGACGAACCAGGAGTAGTCGCGGTACGGCTTCTGGTCGGCGAGCGAGCCGGTCTTGCCGGCGACCTCCACGCCGCGCAGCGAGCCGGCGGGGCGGCGGAAGGCGCGGCGCGCCGTCCCCGAGGTCACGGTGGTGCGCATCATCGCCCCGAGGTCCGCGGCGACCGCCTCGTCGATCACGCGCCTCGGCGACGCCGGCAGCGGCACGGGCGCGCCCTCCGCGTCGTCCACGAGCACCGGCGGCACGAGCAGGCCGCCGTTCGCGACCACGGACGCGAGCAGGGCCGCGTGGAGCGGCGAGAGCGTCACCTGCCCGAACCCCGCCGCGGTGTTGGCGAGGCCGAAGGGGTCGTCCGGGATCCGGGCCGCGGAGGCCTCCACGGGCGAGGGGAAGGCGATCTCCGCGTTGAAGAGGAAGCGCTCGGCCACGCCGCGGAGCCCCTCGGCGTCGAGGCCGCGGTCGGCGAGCTTCGCGAAGACCACGTTGGCGGAGTGGCCGAAGGCGGTCGTGAGGGAGAGGCAGCGACGGTCGCGGCGCGGGTCGTCGGCGAGCAGCCCCGGCGCGAGGCGGCGGCGGCCGCCGTGGTAGCAGACCTCGTCCTGCGGCCGGACCCCCCGCTCGAGCAGCGCGGCGGCGGTGACGATCTTGAAGATGCTGGCCGCGGGCGCCAGGGCCGCGAGCGCGAGGCCGCGGCGCTCCGGCTCCGCGGCCGAGTGCTCGGCGAGCGCGAGGACGCGGCCGCTGCCGGCCTCGAGGAGCACCGTCGCGCCCCACGGCACCCGGTAGCCCGCGAGGGACCGCTCGAGGCGCGCCTGCAGCCGCGGATCGAGGGTCAGGATCGCGCGCCCCGCGCCGAGCGGGGCCACGAACCTTCCGAGCGCGGGGTCGAGGTGGGTCTCGCCGAGGTGGGGCGGCTCCGCAGGGACGGGCGCGGGGAGCCCCGTCGCGGGCGCGAGGGTCGCGGCGGCGCCGGAGACCGGCTCCCGGGCGCGCGGGGTGGCGGCGACTCCCGCGACGAGGAGGGCGCTCGCGGGCAGGAAGGTGGCGAGGAGCTTGCGGACGTTCATCGAGCGGGCGGGGGAGCACTTGAAGTGTGCCCGAACGGCGGAGCGCCGTCAAAATACGGCGCCCCGCCGGAGAGGACGACCTCTCGGCGGGGCGCCACGACCCCGATCGCCCGCCGCGGCGGGCGGACCGGCCGCGATCAGGCCCGCGCGCGCGGGCGCCGCGCCGCCGCCTTCGCGGCCCGCGGCGCGCGGGCGACGACGTTGCGCGCCACCTTCCCGTTGCGCGCGTGCTTCGGTCGCTTCGCCGGCTGCCGCGCCGCCTCGCGGAGCGCGGCCTGCGCCGCCGCGAGCCGGGCGATGGGGAGCCGGTAGGGCGAGCAGGAGACGTAGTCGAGGCCGATCTCGTGGCAGAACGCGACCGACGAGGGATCGCCGCCGTGCTCGCCGCAGATGCCGAGCTTCATCCCCGGCCGCGTGGCGCGCCCCGCCGCCACCGCGATCCGCATGAGCGCGCCGACGCCCTCCCGGTCGATGGACACGAAGGGGTCGACGGCCAGGATGTCCTTCTCGACGTAGGAGGCGAGCACCGGCCCGGTGTCGTCGCGGGAGAGCCCGAAGGTGGTCTGGGTGAGGTCGTTCGTCCCGAAGGAGAAGAACTCGGCGACCTTCGCGATCTCGCCCGCGGTGATCGCGCCGCGCGGGACCTCGATCATGGTGCCGACGAGGTAGCGCACCTTGCGCCCCCGCGCGGCGAACACCTCGTCCGCCACGCGCCGCACCACCGCCGCCTGGTGCTCGAGCTCCTTGCGGGCGCCGACGAGCGGGATCATCACCTCCGGCTCCACCTTCGCGCCCTGCTCGGCGGCGTCGCAGGCCGCCTCGAAGATCGCGCGCGCCTGCATCTCGGTGATCTCCGGGTAGGAGATCCCGAGGCGGCAGCCGCGGTGGCCGAGCATCGGGTTCGACTCGGCCAGCTCCTCGATGCGCGCCCTGACCTGCTCCACGCTCTTGCCGGTCGCGCGGGCGAGCTCCGCCACGCCGGCGGGATCGTGCGGCAGGAACTCGTGGAGCGGCGGGTCGAGGGTCCGGATGGTGACCGGCCGCCCCGCCATCGCCAGGAAGAGCCCGCGGAAGTCCTCGCGCTGCAGCGGCAGGAGCTTGGCGAGCGCCGCCCGGCGCTCCCCCTCGGTCTCCGCCACGATCATCTCGCGCATCGGCCCGATCTTCGCCTCGCCGAAGAACATGTGCTCGGTGCGGCAGAGGCCGATGCCCTGCGCGCCGAAGGCGACGGCGGTCGTCGCCTGGTCGGGCTGGTCGGCGTTGGCGCGCACCTTGAGGCGCCGCGCGCCGTCGGCCCAGGAGAGGAGCTTCGCGAACTCCTGGTAGACCGGGGCGCTCTTCGGATCTCGCGTCCGCTCCACCAGCACCTGCACCACCTCGGACGGGCGGGTGTCGAGCTTGCCCTCGATGACCTCGCCGGCGGTGCCGTCGATGGAGATCCAGGTGCCCTCGGCGAGCACGCGCTCGCCGCCGTCCGGGACGGCCACCGTCATGGTGCGCGCGGCGTAGTCGAAGCGGAGCGCGTCGCAGCCGACGATGGCGACCTTGCCCATCTGCCGGGCGACGAGCGCCGCGTGCGAGGTCATGCCGCCGAAGGCCGTGAGGAAGCCCTCCGACGCGGCCATGCCGCGGATGTCCTCGGGCGAGGTCTCGTGGCGCGCGAGCACCACGGTCTCGCCGCGCGACCGCCACGCCGCGGCGTCCTCGGCGAAGAAGACGAGGCGGCCGCTGGCCGCCCCCGGGCCGGCCGGCAGCCCCTTCGCGAGGAGCTTGCCCGCCTTCACCGCCGCCGCCTTGCGGTCGGCGTCGAAGATCGGGCGGAGCAGGTGGTTCAGCGCCTCGGGCTCGACGCGCAGGATCGCCTCGTCCTTCGAGACGACCTTCTCCTCCGCCAGGGCGACCGCGATCCGCACCGCGGCGAGGCCGGTGCGCTTCCCGGAGCGCGTCTGGAGCACGTAGAGCCTGCCGCGCTCGATCGTGAACTCGATGTCCTGCATGTCGCGGTAGTGCCGCTCGAGGCGGCCGCGCACGTCCTCGAGCTGGCCGGCGATCTCCGGCCAGCGCGCCGCGAGCTCCGCGATCTTCTGGGGGGTGCGGATGCCGGCGACCACGTCCTCGCCCTGCGCGTCGACGAGGAACTCGCCGTAGAACTCGTCGTCGCCGGTGGCGGGGTTGCGCGTGAAGGCGACGCCGGTGCCGGAGTCCTCGCCCATGTTGCCGAAGACCATGGACTGCACGGTGACGGCGGTGCCCCAGTCGGCGGGGATGGCGTTGAGCTTCCGGTAGGCGACGGCGCGGTCGTTCTCCCAGGAGCGGAAGACGGCGCCGATGGCCTGGAGCAGCTGGTCCGTCGGGTCGTCGGGGAACTCCACGCCCTTGCGGCGCCTGATCTCCGCCTTGAACTCGCCGACGAGCGCGCGCAGCGCCTCGACCGGCAGCTCGGCGTCGTGCCGTACGCCCACGGCGTGCTTCTTCGCCTCGAGGATCACCTCGAAGGGATCGCGGTCCTCCTTGCGCTCGGGCTTCAGGGCGAGGACCACGTCGCCGAACATCGCGACGAAGCGGCGGTAGCTGTCCCACGCGAAGCGCGGGTTCCCGGACCGCTCGGCGAGCCCCTCGACGGTGGCGTCGTTGAGCCCGAGGTTCAGCACCGTGTCCATCATCCCGGGCATCGAGACGCGCGCGCCGGAGCGGACCGAGACGAGCAGCGGGTTCGCCGCGTCGCCGAAGCCCTTCCCGGTGAGCGCCTCGACCTTGCCGAGCGCGGCGCGCAGCTCGCCGTCGAGCGCGCGGGGCAGCTTCTTCCCCGCGCGGTTGTACTCGGTGCAGACCTCGGTGGTGATCGTGAAGCCCGGCGGGACGGGGATGCCGATGTTCGACATCTCGGCGAGCCCGGCCCCCTTCCCCCCGAGCAGCTCCTTCATGTCCTTGTTGCCCTCGGCCTTGCCGCCGCCGAAGGTGTAGATGCGCTTCTGGGGCATCTCTTCACCTCGCGTGGTTTCGCAGAATTTGGGTCTGCGGCCTGGGCTCGCAGCCGATGGACCCGTAGGTGTAGCAGAACGCCCACCCGAGGCGAAACGGCTCCCCCGGCCGGAGCAGGCCGCCGTTGACCCCCGTCAACGCGAGGCGCCGGGAGCGGCGCGGGGAGCGGGACGGCGGCCGAGCGGGCGCCGTCAGATCCGCAGCTTCTCGATGCGCGCCTCGTCCCGCTCGGGCTCGACCTCGTAGGTCTCGACGAGCTCGCCCTCGCGCCACTCGACCGCGACGCGCGCGAGGTCCTTCCCCTTGCCGTAGCGGGCGACGATGCGGGAGGCGAGCACCCGCTCCTCCCACGTGGGCTCGCCCTCGACGAGCGCGATCGGGCCGAGCACGTCCTTCGCCTCGACGCGGGCGCGCCCCTCGACGTGGTGCTCGAGGAGCGCGTTCTCCACCTCGGTCCGCCCCACCACGAGCTTCGCCCGGGGCGAGAGGCGGAAGTGGCGCCCGGTGGAGAGCAGGATGACGTCGTCCTGCACGAGGCGCCGCTCCTCGCCCGCCCCCTCCTTCGCGTCGAGGACGTCGAAGAACTTCCGCGCGAAGGCCTCGTCGGTGAGGTAGCAGCAGCCGCCGGCGGGCTGCGGCCAGTCCACCACGCCGAGCTCTCCGGCGAGCGCCATCTGCCGCAGCCGGGAGCGCCCGCTGATGTCGAGGAGCTTCTCGCGGTCCACGAGCCCCTCCTGCTCGGGGAGGGTGGGCGGCAGGAGCTTCGCCGACAGCGGCCGGAGCAGGCGCCCGTCGAGCCCGCTCTCGCGCTCGATGATCCGCAGCGTGTCGCGGCGCTGGCTCTTCGGGCGCTGGCCGAGCACCTCGCCCGTGAAGACGAAGTCCGCCCCCTCCGCCACCATGATCTCGCGCGCCCGCGACATCATGAAGATGCGGCAGTCCACGCACGGGTTCGCGTTCGCGCCGTAGCCGTAGCGCGGGTGCACGAGCATGTCGAGGTAGCCCCGCCCCGAGATGTCGACGTACTCGATGTCCACCTCGAGGTCCGCGGCGGCGCGCAGCGCCTCGTTGCGCGGGACGGTCCCGTCGGCGCGCCCGCCCTTGCGGCGCTGCGTCTCGGTGATGCAGAGGCCGGTGTAGAAGGTGATCGCCTTCACGGCGATCCCCTGCCGCCTCACGAGCGCGAGGGCGAGCGTCGAGTCGAGCCCGCCCGAGATCATCGCGATGGCCTTCGCCGGGCGCGTCACGCCGCCGTCCCCGCCGCGCCCTTGCGCACGAAGCTCTTCCACGTCCGCCCGTCCCGGAACGTCCCGAGGTGCTCGTTGCGCGTCGCCTTGCACCACATCGGCATGTCCTGGGCGATGCCGGGATCGGTCGCGAGCACGAGCAGCACCGCGCCGTCCGCCATCGTGCGCACGGCCTTGGCGGTCTCGACGATGGGGTACGGGCACAGCCGCCCGGAGGCGTCGATCGTCCGGGCGGGTGCGGGCATGTCGCTCACCTCGGTCACGGGCCCTCGTTTAGCCCCTCGCCCGCCGCGGGGCAACGGCTGCGGCCGCCGCGTCCTTGCCCGGGGTCCGGGCGGGCGCTAGGCTCGCCGCCGATGCGCCGCCCTTCGCTCGCCGTCCTCGCCGCCCTCGCCGCCGTCCTCCCCGCGCCCGCCCTCGCCCAGGAGCCCGGCCCGCAGCCCGTCTCCACCGGCCTCACCGCCACCGCCTCGATCGGCGGCGGCGCGGAGCTGGGGCTCGAGGAGGGGAAGGACGGCGTCCTCGAGGCGGAGGTGGCGGTCGGCTGGGAGCTCGAGTCGATCGGCGTGCGCCCCGAGCTGGCGATCGCGCTCGGGCTCGAGCCGGACAACCACGTCGCCTTCCGCCCGGGCGTCCGCGTGAGCCTCCCCGGGCTCCCCATCCAGCTGCGCGCCGCGCTCGACGCCTCGAACGCCCGCGACACCGACCTGCGCTGGCGCTGGCTGCTCGTCGGCGCCGCCGCCGAGGTCCGCTTCACGAACCTCCTCGGCCTGTACGGCGAGATCGACACCGGCGTGCCGCTCGGCTCGGAGGCGGGGCTCCCGCTCCTCGTCCGCGGCGGCGCCTCCTTCAGGTTCTAGCCCGGAGACGACATGAGACGCCTCGCCCTGACGCTCGCCGCCGCGATCGCCCTCCCCGTCGCGGCCCAGCAGGAGGACGCGCTCCCCCCGCCCCCGCCGCCCCCCTCCGGCGAGGTGGCGCCGCTGCCGCCGCCGCCCGACGCCGCCGAGCGCGCCCCGAAGAGCGGCACGCTCGGGCGCCCCCTGCCGCCGGGCAGGCCCGGCACCATCGGCGAGAACCCGGTCGCCCCCGCCGGCTCGCAGGCGGCCCCGCTCCACCCCGACGAGTCGGTCTCCCACTGGCGCTACTCGCTCGCGACCGGCGTCACCGGGAAGTTCGGCGGGATGCAGCTCGAGGAGGCGAAGGAGAACCCCGGGGTGCTGCTCTACTTCGCCGGGCAGGCCGACGGCCTCTGGACCGAGGGGTACGGGCGGGCGGCCCGGCTGCGCCTCCGGATGTTCACGGGCGGCGAGGACGAGATCTACATCCCCTCCGACGGGGACGTCGAGGCCGCGTACATGATCGGCCGCCGCGAGTTCCGCTTCGTCATCGGGCGGCTCGAGGTCGGGCGCTACCCCGCGCTCGGCGTCCAGGTCCTCGCGCAGGTCGCCACGCTCCCCTGCTTCGAGGGCTCGCTCCCGCTCGCCGGCGACACGATGCGGCTCTACTACTACCTGTCGCCGGTCTCGGCCTCCTGGGTCCGCTACTACGGCGGCGCGCACATCCGCGCCGAGGACCCGGCGCCGAGCGAGACCGACTCCGCCACCGCCGCCAGCACCGGGCGCCTGCGCTACACGGTCCTCCTCCCGCCCTCCATGCTCCTCTCGGTGCAGGGCGACCTCGTGAAGATGTGGAACAAGCCCGACGTCCTCCTGTCGGCCGAGGCGAGCCTCGGCTACCAGGTGCTCGACCAGTCCGCCGTGTTCAACGTCTCGGCGCGCTGGAACAGCTACACGCGGCGGGGGCTGGCGGTGGACACGAGCGAGACCGAGTCGGAGATGCTGCTGATGGCGGTGGCGAGCCTCGTCTTCTAGCCGCGCGCCGCCCGGCCCTCCCCGCGTCCGGCGGGCCGCCGGATCCTTGTCGCCACCCCCGCTTCCCTGCTACATCGCCGGGGTCCGGGAACAGGAGCGTCGCGCCATGAACAAGCACGTCAGCTGGGTCCTCGCCCTCGTCGTCGGCCTCACCATCGGGTACGTCACCCGCGGTGCGTGGGATGGCGGAGGGCGGCAGCCCGCGCGTCCCGCGCAGGCGCCGGGCCAGCGCCCGCAGCGGCCCGTCGACGATCCGAAGGCCGTCTACCGCGTCCCGGTGGACGGCTCGCCGGCGAAGGGGCCGGCCGACGCGCTCGTCACGATCGTCGAGTCCTCCGACTTCGAGTGCCCGTTCTGCAAGCGGGTGGTCCCCACCCTGAAGCAGCTCGAGGAGAGCTACCGGGGCAAGGTGCGGTTCGTCTTCAAGCAGAACCCGCTCCCGTTCCACGGCCGGGCGCTCCCCGCCGCCATCGCCGCCGAGGAAGCGCGCGCGCAGGGCGGCGACCCGAAGTTCTGGGCGATGCACGACGCCCTGTTCGCCGCGCCGTCGCTCGACGACGCCGCGATCGCGAAGGCCGCCGCCGACGCCGGCGTGGACGCCGCGAAGGTGAAGGACGCCATCGCCCAGGGCAGGCACAAGGAGCGGATCGAGCGCGACCAGCGGCTCGTCCAGTCCCTCGGCGCGCCCGGCACCCCCTCGTTCTTCGTGAACGGCCGCAAGCTCACCGGCGCGCAGCCGTACGAGGCGTTCCGCGCGCTGGTCGACGAGGAGCTCGCGAAGGCCGAGGCGCTCGTCCGCGCCGGGACCCCCGCCGCGCAGGTGTACGCGAAGATCGCCGAGGGGGGCGCCACCGCCCCCGTCACGCTGCAGGGCGCGGCGCCGCAGGAGCGCGCCGCGCCGCCGCCGTCCGCCCCGCCCGCCGCCGCGTACCGCGCGGTGAGCGTCCGGCCCGACGATCCGGCCCGCGGGCCGGCCAGCGCGAAGCTCACGGTCGTGCTCTTCTCCGACTTCCAGTGCCCCTTCTGCGCGCGGGTCGAGCCCTCGCTGAAGCAGCTCGAGGAGGCCTTCCCGGGCCAGGTGCGGATCGTCTGGAAGCACCAGCCGCTGCCGATGCACCCGCAGGCGCTCCCCGCGTCGCTCGCCGCCGAGGCGGCCCGCGAGCAGGGCAAGTTCTGGCAGATGCACGACGCGATCTTCGCCGACCAGAAGGCCCTCGACGAGGCGGCCCTCGCGCGCCACGCGCGGGCGATCGGCCTCGACGTGCGCCGCTTCGAGCAGGCGGTCGCCGCGAAGCGCGGCCAGGAGCGCATCGCCGAGGACCAGAAGCTCGCCCAGGCGGTGGGCGCGAACGGCACCCCCACCATGTTCTTCAACTGCCGCCAGGTGGTGGGCGCGCGGCCGTTCGATCAGCTCCGCGCCGTGGCCGAGGAGGAGATCAAGAAGGCGGACGCGCTCCTCGGCGGCAAGCCCCCCGACGCCGGCTTCGCGGAGCGGGCCTGCAAGGCGAACGTGGCCGCCGCTCCCGAGGCCGCCGCGCCGGCCGCCCCCGCCGCCGCGCCCGCCGCGCTCCCCGCCGGCGCGCTCTCCATCCGGCCGGACGACCCGGTGCGCGGGAACCCGAAGGCGCCGGTCACGATCGTCCTCTTCTCGGACTTCCAGTGCCCCTTCTGCGCCCGCGTCGGCCCCACCCTCGAGGAGGCGCTGCGCGCGTACGGCGACAAGGTGCGGGTCGTCTGGAAGCACCAGCCGCTCTCCTTCCACCCGAACGCGCTCCCCGCCGCGGAGGCCGCCGAGGCGGCCCGCGAGCAGGGCAAGTTCTGGCAGATGCACGACCGGCTCTTCGGGGCCCAGCGCGAGCTCTCCCCGGCGACCTACGAGCGCCTCGCGCGCGAGCTCGGCCTCGACCTGCGCCGCTTCGACGCGGCGACCCGCAGCGGGAAGTTCCGCCCGCGCATCCAGGACGACCAGCAGCTCGCCGCGCGCATCGGGGCGCAGGCGACGCCGACGATGTTCGTGAACGGCGAGAAGGTCGAGGGCGCGGTGCCGTTCGCCACGCTCAAGGCGGTCATCGACCGGAAGCTGCAGCGGTAGTGGACGGCGCGTACGAGTTCCTGAACGGCTGGGCCGACCGGGTCCTCGTCGTCACGCTCGCCCGCGCCGCCGACCGGCAGGCGCGACTGCGCGAGCGCCTGCGCGGCCTGCGCTTCGAGCACTTCGCCGCGACCGACAAGCTCGACCTCGATCGCGCCCGGCTCGTGGCCGAGCGCGCCTTCGACGAGACCGCGACGCCGCGGCGGTTCCGCCACCGCCGGGAGATGAACCTCGGCGAGGTCGGCTGCGCCCTCTCGCACCGGCGCCTCTACGAGGAGACGGTGCGGCGCGGCTGGTCGCGGGTCGTGGTCCTCGAGGACGACGTGGTGCCGCGCGACGGCCTCGCGCACCTGCCGGCCGCGCTCGGGGCCCTGCCGCCGGGCTGGGACCTCTGCTACCTCGGCTGCATGAAGAACGAGGCGCCCTCGCCGTGGACGCGCGCGAAGCGCGCCGCGTACGTCGCGCTCGCGCCGCTGCGCCTCGGGCCGTGGCGGACCGGCGAGGCGCTGCGGCTCTTGCCCTCCCCGTTCGCGCCGCACCTGCGCCGGGCCGGGCTGCACGCCTGCACCCACGCCTACGTGGTGTCGGGCTCCGGCGCGCGGAAGCTCCTCGCCGCGCAGACGCCCGTCGCGTTCCGGGCGGACTGGGCCATCTCGTACCTCGTCCTGCGCGGCGAGCTCTCGGCCTTCGTCGTGGACCCGCTGGCCTTCGACCAGGAGGACGTCGCTTCCGGCGCGGGCGCCTCCTCGTACGTCCACGGCTAGTCACCCGCGCGACGCAGCCACCCCGGCGCGAGGGCCTCGGCGAGCGCCGCCGGCGCGCCGCGCTCCTCGCACAGCTCCCACACCACCACGCGGCCGAGCCCCTTGAAGCGCGCGGCCCCGACGCGCCGGAAGAGCTCGGCGAGGCGGCCGTCCGGGTGGTGGCAGGCGACGAGCGCGAGCGGCTCCTCGCCGAACCACCAGCGCGCGCGCAGGGGCTCCGGGAGCGACTCGGGCGCGACGTCCACGCGCCGCACGTCGCGCGCCCCGGCGACCTCGGCGAGGAACGCCTCGAGCGCCTCCTCGGAGAGCGCGGCGCCGCCGTTGTAGACGTCGGCCCCCTCGTCCTCCCCGCGCGCCGCCTCCTCGAGAGCCTCCCGCACCGGGGGCGCGAGCACCCGCATCGCGCCCACCGCGTCGCCGGCGCGCAGCAGGCGCAGCGCCTGCTCCTCCGCGTCGGCGGGCACCGAGAGCTGGAGCGGTCGGCCCACGAAGACGCTCCACGCGTGCGCGACGGCCGGATCGCGGCGGCGGGCGCGCTCGCGGGCGAGGCCCGCGTCCGCCCGCGCGCGCGCCGAGGCGACGCGCGCCGTCCCCCGCGCGGACTCGTTGATCTTGTCGGCGATCGCGACGCGGTTGCGCCCGAACGCGTCGTCCTCGATGGTCACGACGAGGGGCGCCGGCCCGTGCGAGACGAAGACGCCGGCCTCGAGCTCCTCCCCGCGGGCGCGCGCGACGGCGCGGTCGCGCTCGACGCCCACCCGCGCCGCCCCGGCGGCGGCCCGCGCGAGCCGGACGGCGAGCGCGGCGTGCTGCGCGGTGCCCATCGGCGCGCCCGCGAGCGCCGCCTCGGCGGCGGCGCGCTCGGCCGCGGCGGCGCGCTCCGCCCCGGCGTGCGCCCGCTCGATGGCCGCGATGCGGCGGGCGACGACGTCGTTCGAGATCTCGCGCGCGAGGCGCGCGCGGTAGGCCTGGAGCAGGGCCCGGATGGCGCGCGCGAGGGCCACCATCTCGTCGATGCGGCCGGCGAAGCTCACCGCGTCGCCGAGCAGGTTGTTGAGGACGACGCCGCCGCCGTCGGCGAGGTGCGACATCCCGCCGAAGTGCTCCTTCGCCGCCGCGAGGATGGGCACGTAGAACTCGCGGCGCAGGAAGTCCGCCATCGACGCCTGCCCGAGGAGCGCGGTGCGGCGCGTGAAGTCCTTCACGTCGGCGAAGAGGTGGCCGACGGCCCGCTCCGAGGCCTCGCGGAGGATGGGCGCCTCGCGCGCCTGGAGCCGGTAGAGCCGCCCCGCCTCCCACTCGAGGTCGAGGCCGCCCTCGGCCTCGCGCCCGGTGCGGAACGAGAGGGCGCGGCGCGCGGACGCCGCGAGCCGCTCGAGGGCGAGGTCGGCGAGCAGGGCCACGGCGGCGCCCGCGTAGGCGCGTCGCGCGCCGCGCGCGTCGAGGCCGAGCGCCGCGGCGGGCTCGCGGGCCCGCCAGCGCTCGAGCGCGCGGACGACCCGCTCGATCGCCTCGCCGGCGGCGGCGCCCCGCGCGGCGTGGGAGAGGTCGCGCGCGAGCGCGGCGCGCTCGGCGTCGCCCGCGAGCGCGCCGGCGAGCCCGCCGGGCGCGGCGAGCACCGGCCGGAGCGGCGCGAGGCGGGGCTCCGCCGCCGTCCCCTCCGCGGCCACGACGGCGGCGCAGAGCAGCTCGCGCACCCCCGCGAGGGCGACCGCGTGCTCGGCGCGGCGGGCGACCTCGTCGTCTCCGCCGAGGGCGGCGGCGAGGTCGGCCTCGACGGCCTCGGGATCGCCGCCCCGCGCGAGGCGCCCGGCGAGCTCGTCGGCGCGCGGCACGCCCGCCGACAGGTCGCAGCCGTAGAGCGTCGCGCCGCCGGCCACGACGCCGGCGCGCCCGCCGAGGAACGCCGCCGGGGAGAGGACCGCCTCGAGCCGCAGGAGCAGCGGCTCGTCGTCCCGCCCGGCGTCGCGCCAGGCCCGGGCGAGCCCGGTGCGCGCCGCGAGCCAGCAGGCGCCGAGCGCGGCGGCGCGCAGGTGACGGTCGAGCGGCGGCGCCGGCAGCGACGGGGCGAGCTCGCGCTCGGCGGCGGCGGTCTCGGCGACGAGCGCGAGCGCGACGACGAGCGGCGTCCGGTCGCCGCCGCCCGCGGCCGCCGCCTCGTCGAGCGCGCGGCGGACGAGCTCGATCCAGAGCGCCACGAGGGAGCGCCCCTTCCCGCCCTTCCCCATCCAGGCGCCCACGAGGCCGCCCCCGAGCGCGGGGTGGACCGCGGGGCCGAGGCGGGCGGCGGCCCGGACGTCCTGACCCCCGGCGTCGGGCCCGAGCCGCGGCGAGGCCGGCGGGAGCGACGAGTAGCCCTCCTTCAGGATCAGCCGGTCCACGTCGTCGGCCGGCACGAAGGCGCGGTGGTGCGTGGAGAGCAGGAGCGCCATCTCGGCGGCGGCGCCGCGCACGATGGCGCGGGCGTCGGCGCACACCTCCACCGGCACGGCGAGGTCCGCGAGCGAGGTGCCGAGCGAGAAGCGCAGGGCGTCGCGCTCGAGCCGGAGGAACGCTCCGGGGTCGGCGCGGGCGGCGGAGAGGATGTCGAGACGGCGGGCGGCGAGCGGGGAGGCCACGGGCGAGGGCGACGCTAGCCGGTCGCCCCGGGCGGGACAATCCTGCGGGGAAGGGTCAAGGGCGCACGGGACTACCGGGTCCGCTCCTCGAGCCGGACGCGGGCCGTCCGCGGCGCGCCGCCGCGGCGCCACTCCACCTCCACCTCGTCGCCCGCGCGGTGCGAGCGCAGCGCGAAGGCGAGGTCCTGCAGGTTCCCCACCCGCGTCGCGCCGAGCCGGACGAGCACGTCGCCCGCCGCGAGGCCGGCGCGCTCGGCGGGGCTGCCGGGGCGCACGCCGGTGAGGAGCACCCCCGGCTCCGCGCGCTCCGCGAAGTCCGGGATCGCCCCGAGGTAGGTGCCGTAGCCGCGCTCGCCCCGCTCGCCGGGCGGCGGCGCCGCGGCGCGCACGGCCTCGAGCCGCCCGTCGCGCGAGGCGGCCTCGAAGGCGACGCGCCGCGCGAGGCGCGCCACCTCGGCGAGGCCGCGGGCGTCCACCTTGTCGGCGGTGTCCGAGGGGCGGTGGTAGTCCGCGTGGGCGCCGGTGAACAGGAACAGCACCGGCACGCCGCGGGCGTAAAAGCTCGTGTGGTCGGAGGGGCCGTAGCCGTCGCCCGCGAAGACGATGCGCAGGGGCAGGGCCGGATCGCGCTCGGCGAGCGCGCGCACCACGTCGCGCAGCCCCCGCGCCGTGTCCGCCCCCGCCACGTAGAGCCTCCGGTCGCGCAGGCGGCCCACCATGTCGAGGTTCACCATGAGCTGCATCTTCTCGACGGGGCAGGCCGCGGGCGGGCTCTTCACGAGGTGGGCCGAGCCGAGGAGGCCGAGCTCCTCCGCGCCGAACGCGGCGAAGGCGATCGTCCGCCGCGGCGGGCCCTCCGCCACGAGCGCCCGCGCCACCGCGAGCACCGCCGCCACGCCGCTCGCGTCGTCGTCGGCGCCGGGGTGGACCTCGCCCGTCTGCGAGGGCGCGAGCGAGGCGTCGCCGCCGAGGCCGAGGTGGTCGTGGTGCGCGCCGATCACCACGCACTCCCCCGCGACCGCCGGGTCCGACCCCGCGAGCAGGCCGACCACGTTCGAGGTGACCGCCCGCTCGTGCTCGACCTCGACCGCCACGCGCGCCCGGACGCCGAGCGGCCTCGAGTGCGGCCGCCCGTCCGCCTCCCCGGGCGCGGCCAGGGCGCGGACGTCGACGCCGGCTCGCGCCAGCGCCGCCGCGGTGATCCGCGCCGCCACGATGCCGGCGCGGGAGGAGACCTGCCCGCGCCAGGGCGGGATCTCGTCGGATCCGTCGCCTGCCCCGCGGATCGAAGGCGAGGCGGGATGTGCCCACCCGTCGCGGACCGCCACGAGCGCGGCGGCGCCGTGCTCGCGCGCGACGATCGCCTTCGTCCGCCACTCGCCGTGGCGGTACTGGCGCGGGTCGCGGAACGGCGAGCGCTCGTCCGACTCCCGCGGGAAGTCCTGCGCGACGAGGACGATCTTCCCCTTCACGTCGAGCCCCGCGTAGTCGTCGTAGCCGAGGTCCGGCGCGGTGATCCCGTAGCCCGCGAAGACGAGCTCCCCCTCGACCTCGCCGTCGTCGCTGAAGCCGAGCGGCAGCCACTCGTCGCGGAGCGCGGCCGGCGCGCCGCCCACCGCGAGGGCGTTGCGATCCTTCAGCGTGGCCCGGAACGGGACCTCCAGGTCCTGGACGTAGGCGTCGCCGAAGGCCGGGGCGAGCCCGGCCTCGCGGAACCGCTCGGCGATCCAGCGCGCCGCCTGCGCGTCCCCCGGCGTCCCCGCGGCGCGTCCGCCGCGCGCGGGGTCCGCCAGCCAGGAGACCTCGGCCCGGGCGCGATCGGGGTCGATCGCGGGTTCGGGCCCGCGCCGCGCGACGAGGCGGGGCGCGCAGGCGGCGGCGAGGAGCACGAGGGCGGCGAGCCTTCCGGGCGCGGGCATGGCGCGACACATAGACCGGGGCGGCGCGCGCGGCAGGACCGCCGCGGGCCTCCCCTTCGCGGGGAGTCTTGCGCCCGGGAGGGCGGTTGTGTAGAAGATCCGCTTTCCCATGCGCCGGACCCTCTTCAAGTCCAAGATCCACCGCGCCACCGTGACGCACGCCGACCTCGACTACGAGGGCTCGGTGTCCATCGACGAGGACCTCCTCGACGCGGCCGGGATCTGGGAGTACGAGTCGGTCCACATCTGGAACATCACCCGGGGAACCCGCCTCCAGACCTACGCCATCAAGGGCGAGCGCGGCTCCGGCGTCATCTGCATCAACGGCGCCGCTGCGCACCTCAACCGGCCCGGCGATCTCGTGATCCTCGCGACGTTCGCCGAGATGGAGGAGGCGGAGGCTCGCGCCCACGTCCCGCGCGTCGTGCTCGTCGACCGCGCGAACCGGATCGTGGAGAAGGACGCGGTCGAGGTCCCCGGGCCGAAGCGCCGGGTGACCGCATGACGGTGTTTCTTTGGCGCCGCTGAGTTGCGGCCCCTCCCCGACCTCGCGACCTTCCTCTCCCTGTGCCGCCCGGGGCGCGCCGTCCCCGTGCGCGTCGAGGTGGACGCGGACACCGAGACCCCGGTCTCGGCGTTCCTGAAGCTCTCGCAGGGCCGCTCGCAGGCGTTCCTCCTCGAGTCGGTGGAGGGCGGGGAGCGCAGCGCCCGCTTCTCCTTCCTCGGCGCCGGCCCGCGCAGCGTGCTGCGCTGGAAGCTCGGCGACGCGCGCGACCCCCTCGCCGCGATCCGGGCGGCGCTCGCGACGCACCGCGCGGTGCGGGTCCCCGGCATCCCCCGCTTCTCGGGCGGCCTCGTCGGCCACGTCTCCTACGACGCCGTGAAGCTGTTCGAGCCCCGCGTGCCCATCGCGCAGCCGGACGAGCTCGGCTTCGCCGACGTCCTCCTCATGGACTTCGACGAGGTGGTCGCCTTCGACAACCGGCGCCACTCGCTCCACGTGATCGCCGAGGTGCGGTGCGACGAGGGCGACGACCCGCGCGCGCTGTACGCCCGGGCGGTGGCGCGCATCCGCGCCCGCCTGCGCGCGCTCGCCCGCCCGCTCGTCGACCGCCGCGCCCGCCGCGCGTCGCGCCCGTCCGCCCTCGTGCCCCGCGTCGCGAAGCGCGACTACCTCGCCGCGGTCGAGCGCGCGAAGGCGTACATCCGCGCCGGCGACTGCCAGCAGATCGTGCTCTCGCAGCGGTTCGACGCCGCGGTCTCGGTCCCGCCCTTCGAGATCTACCGGGCTTTGCGCCGGGTGAACCCCTCGCCGTACCTCTTCTTCCTGCAGGACGGCGACCGCGCCCTCGTCGGCTCGTCGCCCGAGACGCTCGTGAAGCTCGAGGGCGGCGAGGTGACGCTGCGGCCCATCGCGGGCACGCGCCGGCGCGGGGCGGATCCGGAGGAGGACCAGGCGCTCGAGGCCGAGCTCAGGGCCGATCCGAAGGAGAACGCCGAGCACGTCATGCTGGTCGACCTCGGGCGCAACGACGTCGGCCGCGTCGCGGAGGTGGGCACGGTCCGCCTCACCGCCCTGAAGACGGTGGAGCGGTACTCGCACGTCATGCACCTCGTCTCGGAGGTGAAGGGCCGGCTCGCGAAGGGGCTCTCCGCCGTGGACGTGCTCCGCGCCGGGTTCCCGGCGGGCACCGTGTCCGGCTCGCCCAAGGTGCGGGCGATGCAGATCATCGACGAGCTCGAGCCGGCCCGGCGCGGCCCGTACGCGGGCGCGGTCGGCTACTTCGACCGGGGCGGCGACATGGAGATGTGCATCGCCATCCGCACGCTCATGGCGCGCCGCGGGCGCGTCTCGGTCCAGGCGGGCGGCGGCCTCGTCTACGACTCGGTGCCGGAGGCGGAGTACCAGGAGACGCTCAACAAGGCCCGGGCGGTGTTCACCGCCGTGGCGCAGGCAGAGCAGCGGGTCCTCGACGCCGCCGCGCGGCCCGTGGCGGCGCGCCCCCTGCGCGCGCCCGCGGCCCGGCGCCCCTCGCCGCGCCGCCGGAGGCGGCGATGAGCGCGGGCAAGGCCGCGCGCCGGCCCGCCCCGCCCGCCGCCCGCCGGGCCGGCGCCCCGCGCCTCCTGCTCGTCGACAACTACGACTCGTTCACCTTCAACCTCGTCCAGTACCTCGGCGAGCTCGGCGCCGACGTGCGCGTCTTCCGCAACGACGAGATCGACGTCCCGGGGATCCGGGCCCGCCGCCCCGACGCGCTCGTGCTCTCGCCCGGGCCGTGCACGCCCGACGAGGCGGGCGTCACCCTCGCCGCGGTGCGCGAGCTCGCGGGCGACCTGCCGATCCTCGGCGTCTGCCTCGGCCACCAGGCGATCGGCCAGGCCTTCGGCGGCCGGGTGGTGCGGAACGCCCGCATCGTCCACGGCAAGGCGAGCCCGGTGCGCCACGACGGCCGCGGGCTCTACGAGGGGCTCCCCTCGCCCTTCGAGGCCGGGCGCTACCACTCGCTCGTCGTGGAGCGCCGCTCCCTCCCCGGCGTCCTCGAGGTGACGAGCTGGACGGACGAGGGCGAGGTGATGGGGCTCCGCCACCGGACCCTCGACGTGGAGGGCGTCCAGTTCCACCCCGAGTCGATCCTGACCGTGGACGGGAAGCGGCTCCTCGGGAACTGGCTCGGGCGGGTCGCCCCGCAGGAGATGCCATGATCCAGCAGGCCATCGCGAGGCTCATCGACCACCAGGACCTGTCGCGCGCCGAGATGGGCACGACGATGAACGAGATCGCCGACGGCGGGGCCACCCCCGCCCAGGTGGGCGCGTTCCTCGCCGCCCTCCGCCTCAAGGGCGAGACGGTCGACGAGATCGCCGGGGCGGCCGAGGTGATGCGCGCCCGCGTCGACCGCGTGCGGGTGGAGAAGGACGTCTTCGTCGACACCTGCGGCACGGGGGGCGACGGGCGGAACACCTTCAACATCTCGACCGGCGCCGCCTTCGTCGTGGCGGGCGCCGGCGTCACCGTGGCGAAGCACGGCAACCGCGCGGTCTCCTCCCGCTCCGGCTCGGCGGACGTCCTCGCGGCCCTCGGCGTCGACGTGGACGCGCCGAAGGACGTCGTGGAGCGCTGCATCGCCGAGGTGGGGATCGGCTTCCTCTTCGCCCCGCGGCTGCACCCCGCCTTCAAGGCGGTGGCCGGCATCCGGCGCGAGATCGGGGTGCGCACCGTCTTCAACCTGCTCGGGCCGCTCGCGAACCCGGCGGGCGCGCGCTACCAGGTGCTGGGCGTCTACGAGCCGCGCTGGGTGCCCATCCTGGGCGGCGTGCTCGCGGCGCTGGGCGCGGCGCACGCCTTCGTGGTCCACGGCGAGGGGCTCGACGAGATCGCCGTGACCGGCATGACCCACGTGTGCGAGGTGAAGGGCGGAGCGCTCGAGCGGTTCGCCATGGTGCCGGAGGACATCGGGCTCGCGCGCCACGCGGAGGCGGAGATCGCGGGGCGCGACGCCGAGTGGAACGCGCGGATCATGCGCGACGTCCTCTCCGGGCAGAAGGGCGGGCCGCGGGACGCGGTCCTCGCGAACGCCGCCGCGGCCCTGGTCGCCACCGGCGCCGCCGCCGACCTCCGGCAGGGCGTCCGCGTGGCGGCGGAGTCCGTCGACCGCGGCGCCGCCGCCGAGAAGCTCGCCCTCCTCGTGCGGGCGACCCGCCCCACCGCATGACCTTCCTCGCCGACATCCTCGCGCGCAAGCGGGTCGAGGTGGAGGCGGCCCGCGCCGCCGTGCCCGAGCGCGAGCTCGCCGCGCGGGCGGCGGACGCGCCCGCCCCGCGCGCCTTCGAGGCGGCCCTCTCGCCCCGCGGCGGCCCCGTGCGCGTGATCGCGGAGGTGAAGCGGGCGAGCCCGTCCGCGGGCGCCATCCGCGCCGCGCTCGACGCCCCCGCGCAGGCCCGCGCCTACGCCGCGGCCGGCGCCGCCGCCATCTCGGTGCTCACCGACGGCCCCGGCTTCGGCGGCTCCCTCGCGGACCTCGCCGCGGTGCGCGCCGCCGTGGACGCGCCGCTCCTGCGCAAGGACTTCGTGCTCGACCGCTACCAGCTCCTCGAGGCGCGCGCCCACGGCGCGGACGCGGCGCTGCTCATCGTCGCCGCCCTCGACGACGGCCGGCTGCGCGGGCTCCTCGAGGCGTGCGGCGCCCTCGGCCTCGGCGCGCTCGTCGAGGTCCACGACGAGGCCGAGGCGGAGCGGGCGCTCGCCGCCGGGGCGCGCGTCGTCGGCGTGAACAACCGCAACCTCCGCACGTTCGCGGTGGACCTCGCGGTCTCCGAGCGGATCCTCCCCACCCTGCCCGCCGGCGTGAAGGGGGTGGCGGAGAGCGGAGTGCGGTCCGCCGCCGACGCCCGGCGCCTCCGGGCGGCGGGCGCCGCGAACCTGCTCGTCGGCGAGGCGCTGGTGCGCGCGGCCGACCCCGGCGCGCTCCTCCGTGAGATGATGGGCTAGAGCCCCCGACACGCCGTGCCCTCCCCCAAGGTGAAGATCTGCGGGATCACCCGCCTCGACGACGCGCTCGCCGCGGCGCGGCTCGGCGCGGACGCGGTCGGCTTCAACTTCTGGCCGCGCTCGAAGCGCCACCTGCCGCCCGCCGACGCGCGCGCCATCGTGCGGCGGCTGCCGTCGTTCGTCACGCCGGTCGGCGTCTTCGTGGATCCCACCCGCGACGAGGTGCTGCGCGCGGTCGACCAGTCCGGGATCGCCGTCGCGCAGCTGCACGGCGACGAGCCGCCCGAGCTGTGCCTCTCGCTGCCCCTCCCGGTCCTGAAGGCGATCCGCGTGGCCGACGTCCACGCCCTCGCGGCGATCGCGTCCTACGAGGTGCAGGGGTTCCTGCTCGACGCCCCCACGGCCGGATACGGCGGCAGCGGCCTGACCTTCGACTGGGAGCTCGCCGCGCAGGTCGCGCGCGAGCTGCCCATCGTCCTCGCCGGCGGCCTCGGGCCGGACAACGTGGCGGAGGCGGTGCGGGTGGTCCGGCCCTGGGCGGTGGACGTGGCGAGCGGCGTCGAGCGCGCGCCCGGCGTGAAGGATCACGACAGGATGAGGCTCTTCATCGAGAGGGCGAAGGAGGCGAGATGAGGGAGGTGCTCCCCGACGCGCGCGGCCGGTTCGGCGCGTACGGCGGACGGTTCGTGCCGGAGACGCTGGTGCCCGCCCTCGACGAGCTCGAGGCGGCCTGGCGCGCCGCGCGCGAGGACCCGGTCTTCCAGAACGACCTCTGGGAGCTCCTCACCCGCTACGCCGGGCGCGAGACGCCGCTCTCCGAGGCGCGCCGCCTGTCGGCCGACGTCGGCGGCTGCCGCGTGCTCCTGAAGCGCGAGGACCTCTGCCACACCGGCGCGCACAAGATCAACAACACCCTCGGCCAGGTGCTGCTCGCCCGGCGCATGGGCAAGACCCGCATCATCGCCGAGACCGGCGCCGGCCAGCACGGCGTCGCGACCGCCACGGCCGCCGCGCTCTTCGGGCTGCCGTGCGAGGTCTACATGGGCGCCCTCGACGTCGAGCGGCAGGCGCTCAACGTCTTCCGCATGCAGCTCCTCGGCGCCCGCGTCGTGCCGGTGGAGGCGGGCTCGCGCACCCTCAAGGACGCGATGAACGAGGCGCTGCGCGACTGGGTGACGAACGTCCGGGACACGCACTACATCATCGGCTCGGTGGCCGGCCCGCACCCGTACCCGGCGCTCGTCCGCGACTTCCAGGCGGTGATCGGCAAGGAGGCGCGCCGCCAGTGCGTGGACGTCGCCGGGCGGCTCCCCGACGCGGTCGTCGCCTGCGTGGGGGGCGGCTCGAACGCCATGGGCATCTTCTCCGCCTTCCTCGACGACCGGCAGGTCGCGCTCGTCGCCGTCGAGGCGGCGGGCCACGGCCTCTCCACCGGCCGGCACGGCGCCTCGCTCGCGAAGGGCACCCCGGGGGTCCTCCACGGCTCGAGGAGCTACGTCCTGCAGGACGCGAACGGCCAGATCGCCGAGGCCCACTCGATCTCCGCCGGCCTCGACTACCCCGGCGTGGGGCCCGAGCTCGCGTACCTGCGCGACGCGGGGCGGCTCACGCTCATGCAGGCGACCGACGCGGAGGCGCTCGAGGCGCTGCAGGTCCTCGCGCGCCTCGAGGGCATCATCCCGGCGCTCGAGAGCGCCCACGCCGTGGCGGCGGCGCGCAAGGTCGCCCGGGAGCTCGGCGCGGGCGGCCTCGTCGTCCTGAACGTCTCGGGGCGCGGCGACAAGGACGTGGACCAGGTGCGGCGCGCCCTCGCGGCGGCCGCGACGGCGCGCGGCGCGAAGCCGAAGCCGAAGCCGAAGCCGGCCCGGCCGGCCGCGCGGCCGAAGCGCGCGAGGCGGCCCGCCCGCGGGAGGAAGACGCGATGACCTCGCCCGCGAGCAGGGGGGCGGCGCGCCGCGCCGGCGCGCCCGACCGGATCCGGGCGGCCTTCGAGCGCTGCCGCGCCGCCGGCGAGACGGCCCTCGTCACCTACGTGATGGGGGGCGACCCCGACGTCGCCTCGTCCACCGCCATGGCGCTCGCCTGCGCCGAGGGCGGCGCCGACCTCCTCGAGATCGGCGTCCCCTTCTCCGACCCGATCGCCGACGGGCCCACCATCCAGCACGCCGCCGAGCGCGCGCTGGCCGCCGGGACCCGCACGGCGGACGTGCTCCAGGTCGCCGCCGCGGTCCGGGCGCGCTCCGAGGTGCCGATCGCGCTCATGGGCTACCTGAACCCCATCCTCGCCCACGGGGTGACGCGGTTCGCGAAGGACTGCGCCCGCGCCGGCGTCGACGCGCTCATCGTGCCGGACCTCCTCCCCGAGGAGGCCGGCGAGCTCGCCCCGGCGCTCGCCGCGCACGGGGTGAGGACCGTGTTCCTGCTCGCCCCCACCTCCGGCCCGGAGCGCATCGAGGCCGCGGCCCGCGCCGCCACGGGCTTCCTCTACTTCGTGTCGGTGACCGGCGTCACCGGCGCGGGGAAGGCGGCCGCCGGCGACATCCGCGCCCAGGTGGAGGCGATCCGGGCGCGAAGCGAGGTGCCCCTCGTCGTCGGGTTCGGCGTCTCGTCGCCCGAGGAGGCGCGGGCGCTCGGCCGCCTCGCCGACGGCGTCGTGGTCGGGAGCGCCATCGTGAAGCGGATCGCCGAGGGCGGCTCCCGCTCGGCGCGCGCCGCGCGGGTCCGCCGCTTCGTCCGGTCGCTGAAGGGCGCCCTGCGGTAGGGCCGCCCGCTACTGGAAGTCGACCTCCATGAGGTACGAGAACGTGTCCGAGGAGTAGTAGCTCTTCACCAGCGCGTAGTACGTCGTGTAGGGCGGGATCACGTACGAGAGCGCGAGAGGGCCTCTACCCGACGAGCCCCGCCGGGTGGACGACGTGGACGCCGTCGTCGCCGCGCGACAGGTGCGGGCGCGAGATCCAGCGGCACGCGGCGCAGAACGTCCGCGCGCCCGAGGGCGTCAGCCGGACGGCGAGGTCCCCACCGCACAGCAGGCACCCCCCCTCGAGCGAGAAGTCGCTGGGGCCGGCGGTGTCGATGCGCTCCGAGGCGTTCCTCATGCCCCGTGAGGTAATACCTCCCGCGCCCTTGGCAAGCGGGAGCCGGGCGGCGGGCCCCTGCCCGGGCCACGCGCGTGACCTGGCAGGGGCCCGCCCGCCCGGGGCGGCGCTACGGCTTCCCGTTGCGATCCACCCGCACGAACCACGGCACGAGGAGCGCCCGCCCGGAGCACTCGACGACGACGTCGCCGGAGTAGTCGCCGCTCGGCGCCTGCGCAGCCTTGCCCAGGTCGAGCGCGAGGGTCACCGTCGCCGTCCCGTCCGCGGGGATCGCGACGCTCGCCGGGGAGGCCGAGACCGGGGCGCCGGCGGTCGCGGTGCAGGTCGAGCCCGCCCCGCTCACGTCGTGCAGCGTGAGCGTCACGGCGCCCGCCGCGGTGGCGTTGCCGTTCACGAGGCCGAAGCTGGCGCTCACCGGGTCGATCGTGACCGGCGTGCTGGTCGCGGCGGGGAGCGAGATGCGGCCGCCGCCGCGGGCGCGCTGCCCGGCGTCGACGGTGCCGGTGGCCGAGTCGTACACGGGGCGCTTGGCGTTGTTCGCGAGCGCCGACTTCACGTCGGCCGGCGACCAGCCCGGGTGCGCCCAGCGGAGCAGCGCCGCGCTCCCGGCGACGTGGGGCGTCGCCATGCTCGTGCCCTGGAAGAAGGCGAGGTCCTTCGTCGCGAACGCCGCCTCGTCCCAGACCGAGGAGTAGACGTTCACGCCCGGCGCGGTCACGTCGGGCTTCACGAGCAGCGTGAACGGCGTGGGGCCGCGGCTCGAGAAGCCCGCGATGATGTCGGCGTTCGGGGTGACGAGCTCGCGGACGGTGGTGCCGGCGATGACGAACGTCCCGCTCGCGGGCAGCGCCGCGCCCTCCGCGAGGGAGATCATCGCGGCCGGGATGGTCGGAACGGGCTGCGTGCCGTCGAGCCCCATGGCGCTCGGATCGCCCGCCACGTTGTTCGTGACGACGACGCCCGCCGCCCCGGCCGCCTGCGCGTTCGAGACCTTCGCCTGGAACGTGCAGGTGCCGCGGGCGATGACGGCCACCTGGCCCGCGACCGGCGAGGTGATCGCGGTGCAGCCGTTCGCGGGCGTCGTCTTCGAGAAGGGCAGGGTCACGTCGCCGAAGTGCGCGAAGTCCCCGTACGCGGCGGCGAGGGTGGTCGCGCCGGCGGTGATCGCGATGCCGGCGAAGTGCGGGTTCGTGCTGGCGCCGGCGGTGAGGGCCTTCGGGGCGGAGCCGGGCGACTCGACGGTGGAGTCCCCCGGCCCGCTGTTGCCCGCCGCCACGGCGACGACGACGCCCGCGTCGGCCGCGGCGTCCACGGCCTCGGCGAGGAGGTCGTTCGGCCCCTGCACCGTGCCGCCGAGGCTCATGTTGACGACGTCCATGCCGTCCACGACCGCGTCCTCGAGCGCCGCCGCGATGTCGTGGCTGAACGCCGACCCGCCGAACGCGACGTACCCGCCGCCGAACCCGGGGAAGACGTCGTAGTCGAAGAGCGCCGCGCCGGGCGCGACGCCGCTGATCTTCCCGGTGCCGCCGTCGACGGTGCCGGTCACCGGCCCGTCCGGATCGAGCGTCGCGAGGTCGCTCACGCACCCGGCGATGGTGCCGGCGACGTGGGTGCCGTGGGTGGAGACGAAGACGTTCGTGGGATCGAAGGCGGCGCCGGCCGCGTAGAGCTTGTGCGGGATGGTCCCCTTGCAGGCGAAGAAGGGGTGCGAGTCGTCGATGCCGGAGTCGATGACGCCGACCTTGACGCCCGCGCCGGCGGAGGGCGCGCCCGCCGGGCCGCCCCATACGCCGAGCGCGCCGATCACCCCGTCGGGGTACGTGTTCGTCGGCCACACGCTCACGTTCATCGAGGGCCGGACCACCTCGCTCTCCGCGACCACGCGGACGCCGGGGCCGGCGAGGAGCGCCGCGGCGCGGGCGCCGTTGAGCTTCACGGCCACGCCGTTCAGCACGACGCCGTACTCGCGCACGACCTCGGCGCCGGGCGCCGCGCCGGCGAGGAACTGCTTGAACTGCGCGCGCCCGCTCGCGAGCCGGGCGAGGTAGGCCCGCGCCTTGGGGCTCCGGAGATTGAGCTTCGCGCCTCGGGCGGGTCGCGACTCGGCGGCGGAGGCCGCGGGCGGGTCCTGCAGCGAGACGATGACGTAGTCCCGGGAAGCGCCGGCGGCGGCCGAGGACTCCCCCGAGGAGCCGGAGCCGCCGCAGGCGGCGAGCGTGAGGGCGACTGCGAGCAGCGAGGAGACACGAGGGGCCAAGGGGTCCTCCTTGCGTGTGGTGAAAGAGCGCATGATGGAGGTGCGCTCCCTTCCACATCGCGGCCCGTTTGGGGCCGGACCCCTGGGAGGCAACCGGACGCTCCCCTTGGGCCCGCCCGGCCGCCCGGTCCCCTAGACCGTCCGGCCGACCGCGCCGGCGATCACGCGCACCTGGCGCATCAGGTCCTCGAACTCGCGCGGCAGGAGCGACTGCTGCCCGTCGGAGAGCGCCTTCTCGGGGCACGGGTGGACCTCGACGATGATCCCGTCGGCGCCCGCGGCGACCCCGGCGCGGGCCATCGCGGCGACGTGGGCGCGGAGCCCGATGCCGTGGGACGGGTCCACGATCACCGGCAGGTGCGTGAGCGCCTTCAGGACCGGCACCGCGTTCAGGTCGAGGGTGTTCCGCGTCATCGTCTCGAACGTGCGGATGCCCCGCTCGCACAGGGCGACCTGGTAGTTCCCGCCGGCGACGACGTACTCCGCCGCCATGAGCCACTCCTTGATCGTGGCGGAGGGGCCGCGCTTCAGGAGGATCGGCCGGCGCACCTGGCCGAGCTGCTTCATGAGCGAGAAGTTCTGCATGTTGCGGGCGCCGATCTGCAGCACGTCCGCGTAGTCGGCGACCATGGGGAGCGTCTCGGCGTCCATCACCTCGGTCACGACCTTGAGCCCGGTCGCCTCGCGGGCGAGGGCGAGGAGCTTCAGGCCCTCCTCGGCGAGCCCCTGGAACTCGTACGGGCTCGTGCGCGGCTTGAAGGCGCCGCCGCGGAGGAAGCGCGCCCCGGCGGCCTTCACCGCGTGCGCCGCCTCGAGGATCTGGTCCTTCGACTCGACCGAGCACGGCCCCGCCATCACCGCGAGCGCCTTCCCGCCGAGGGGGACGCCGCCCACGTCGATGACGGTGTCCTCCTCCTTCACCTCGCGCGACACGAGCTTGAAGGGCTGGGACACGCGGATCGCGTCGGCGACGCCGGGCATCGTCTCGAACTGGGCGGTGTCGAGCCCGCCCCGGTTGCCGGTGACGCCGATCGCGACGCGCTGGGCCCCCGGGATGGGATGGGCCGTCAGCCCGAGCGCGCGGATCTTCTCGACCACCCGCGCGACCTCGTCCTCCGTCGCGTGGGGCTTCATGACGACCAGCATCGGACCTCCCTTGGGGGGCCCGAGTCTTAGCGCCACTCCGGCGAACGCTCAAGCGGCGCCCTCCCGCCTCGGACGGCGAGGCGCGACGCGGACTTGACGCGGGGCGGCGGCGCGCCGCCGGGGCGGTGCCCCGCGCTCGCGGGACGCGCCCGCTCGCCCGGAGGCCCTGCGTTCCCCCGGCGCGCTGCCTATGTTCCCCGGCGGAGGGAGCACGGATGGATCGGGTCCTTCGGGCCGTGCGCCTGGCGGCGCGCAAGGTGGAGCGGCTGGCGGCCGCGCTGGAGGCGCCGGGGTCGGAGAACCGCGTCGAGCGGCGGACCGACTTCGAGCGGTGCGAGCGCCCGGTGCTCCTGCTGCACGGCTGGCTCAGCTCGCGGCGGACCTTCGACGTCCTCGAGCGGCGGCTGCGCAGGGACGGGTACGGCGTGTTCTCGCTCGATCTCGGCGGGCTCCGCAGCGAGGCGCTCGGACGAGGCGTGGACGACCTCGCCGACCTCGTGCGCGCGAAGCTCGAGCGGATCTACGCGCGCCATCCCCGCCTCGGCCCGCTCTCGATCGTCGGCCACTCGAAGGGCGGCCTCGTCGCCGCGTACTACGTGAAGAAGCTCGGGGGCTGGCGCCGCACCCGCGCGGTGGTGACGCTCGGGGCCCCGCACCGCGGCACGCCGCTCGCCTGGCTCGGCCTCCCGTTCGCCGCCCTGACGCCCTCCCTCGCGCAGATGATCCCGGGGAGCGCCTTCCTCGCGCGGCTGGACGAGGGCGCCTGGCCCGCGCAGGTCCGCCTCGCCTCGCTCTGGTCGCGGCGCGACGGCGCCTCGCCCTGGCCCGCCGGCGTCATCGAGACCCACGGCCTGCCGCACCTCGCGAACGTGGAGGTGGACGCCGACCACCGGGGCCTCCTCACGCGCAAGCGCGTGTACGAGGCGCTGCGCGCCGAGCTGCGCGCGGCCGAGCGGGACGCGCCGGTGGTGCGCGGCAAGCTCGCCGGGATGCGCGGGGGCGCGCCCGGGTCCCGGACCCGCCGGGGCCGGCGCGCACGGGGTCGAGCACCGACGCGGCCTGAGAGTGAGCCGCGCTAGACTCCCGGCGTGCGCGACCGACGCTGGGACTTCCTCTACGACCGCGAGCGGCAGCCGGTGAAGGGCTACGTCCTCGACCGGTTCGCGGAGGAGCTCGCCCGCGAGCTGTCCGCGTGGCCGCCGCCGTTCGTCGACTGGGTGAGCGAGGAGCTGCGCCGCCGCTGGGCGGCGGGCGCCGCCGAGAAGCCGCGCGACGACGTGGTGCGGCTCGCCCTCGAGGTGGCGCGCCTCGACCTCCTGCGCGAGTTCGAGGCGGTGGAGCGCAAGCTCGCGGACGAGGCCCACCGGCTCCAGTCGCCCGCCGAGGAGGCGGCCCTCCACCTGCTCGTCCGGCTGGTGACCGAGAAGTGCCTCGGCCTCAAGGAGCACGCCCACGGCGCCCGCATCGCGCGCGAGGACCTCGTCGCGATGCTCGACGGCGTGGAGCGGCGGCTCTTCCGCGTGACGCTCGCGTGAGGAGCGCTTGGGCTACCGCGCCGCCTTCGGCACCTTCTCCCAGTCGGCGAGGAACTTCTTCAGGCCGGCGTCGGTGAGCGGGTGCTTCGCGAGCTGGTCGATGACGGAGTACGGGATCGTCGCCACGTCGGCCCCGAGCTTCGCCGCCTCGAGCACGTGGATGGGGTGGCGCACCGACGCGACGAGCACCTTCGTCGCGAAGCGGTAGTTCCGGTAGATCTGGACGATGTCCGCGATGAGCTGCATGCCGTCCTGCGAGACGTCGTCGAGCCTGCCGACGAAGGGCGACACGTAGGTGGCGCCGGCCTTCGCGGCGAGGAGCGCCTGCACCGCCGAGAAGCAGAGGGTGACGTTGGTCTTCACCCCCTCCTGCGAGAGGACCTTCACGGCCTTCAGCCCCTCGACGATGAGCGGCACCTTGATGACGACCTGGGAGCCGAACTTCGCGTAGTGGCGGGCCTCCGCGAGCATGCCCTCCGCCTCCGTCGCCGTGACCTCGGCCGAGATCGGCCCGGGGACGAGGGCGACGATCTCGCGCAGCACGTCGTCGAACGCGCGCCCGGTCTTCGCGACGAGCGAGGGGTTGGTCGTCACCCCGTCGCACAGGCCGAGGGCGAGCGCCTTCTTGATCTCGCCGACGTCGGCGGTGTCGATGAAGAACTGCATGGGGTCGTTCCTCCGGAGGGGAGAGGCGGGTTCCTTAGCGCACCGGCGCGCGGTGCCGCAAGGGGCGCGAAAGTGCTATATCCGCGCGCACTGACATGGCCAGCCGACCGAAGGCCCGCGTGCTGAAGCTCGCCCGCGGGCGCGCCAAGAAGGCCCCGCCTGCCCGCCGCGACCGGGAGCTCGTCGAGCAGGGGCGCACCGTCCTCGCCACCGAGGCCGCCGCCATCGCCCGGGTGACGCTCGACGCCGCCTTCGCCGAGGCGGTGCGCTGGATCCTCGGGTGCAAGGGGCGGATCGTCGTCACGGGCATGGGCAAGCCCGGCTTCGTCGCGCAGAAGATCTCGGCGACGCTCGCCTCGACCGGCACGCCGTCCCTCTACGTCCACCCCGCCGAGGCCGCCCACGGCGACCTCGGCCGGATCGCCCGGGAGGACGTCGTCATCGCCCTCTCGAACTCGGGCGAGACCGAGGAGATCCTGCGCCTCCTGCCGTCGCTGAAGAAGATCGGCGCGCGGATCGTGGCCGTGACGCGGGACCGCTCGAACCCGCTCGCGCGCGGCGCCGACCTCGTCGTCGCCATCGGCGACGTGGAGGAGGCCTGCCCCATGGGGCTCGCCCCCACCGCCTCCACGGCGGTGCTCCTCGCCGTCGGCGACGCCCTCGCCATGACCGTCCTCGCGGCGCGCCCCTTCGACCGGGAGGAGTACGCGCTCTTCCACCCGGGCGGGAAGCTCGGCCGCGGCCTCATGAAGGTGAGCGAGCTCATGCGCGGCGCCGAGGCGAACCCGGTGGTGCGCGAGGACCAGCCGCTCTCCGCCGCCGTCGCGGTGATGACCGAGACCCCCGGCCGCCCCGGCGCGGCGAGCGTCGTGGACGCCGCCGGCAAGCTCGTCGGCATCTTCACCGACGGCGACCTGCGCCGGCTCGTCGAGCACGGCCAGACGGATTTCACGCGCCCGGTCTCCGCCGCCATGGGCCGCAACCCCCGCACCGTGCGGCCCTCCGCGCTCCTCGTGGACGCCGCGCGCGTGCTCAGGCAGGCGCGCATCGACCAGGTGCCGGTGGTGGACGACGAGGGCCGCCCGGTGGGGCTCCTCGACGTGCAGGACCTGCTCGCCGCCCGGATCCTCTAGCGCGATGCGCCGCCCGCTCCGCCGCCCCGACGTGCCCCGGCGCTCCCCGCCCCGGCCCGCGCGCGGCGAGGCGGCGCTGCGGGCCGAGCTCGTGGAGGTCTGCCGCCGCCTGCACGCGCGCGACCTCATCGGCGCGGGCGAGGGGAACGTCTCGGCGCGGCTCGGAGACGGGCGCCTCCTCGTCACCCCGTCGGGCGCGAGCAAGGGCCACCTCGCGCCCCG
This sequence comes from uncultured delta proteobacterium, assembly GCA_963737085.1. GTDB lineage: Bacteria > Myxococcota > Myxococcia > Myxococcales > Anaeromyxobacteraceae > Anaeromyxobacter. The sequence continues at coordinate 63,846 of CAVTRR010000003.1, read as the reverse complement.
CGACCTCCTCGTCGTGGACGCCGCGGGGCGGGTCGTGCGCGGCGCGGGCCGCCCCTCCACCGAGCTGCGCATGCACCTCGCCGCGCTCGCCGCGCGACCGGACGCGAACGCGGTGGTGCACGCCCACCCCATCACGGCCGTGGCCCTCACGGTCGCCGGCCTCCCGCCGCCGAACGACCTCGTCCCGGAGGCCGCGGTCACGCTCGGCGAGATCGCGCTCGCGCCGTTCGCGACGCCCGGCACCGAGGAGGTCCCTGCCTCGCTCGCGCCGTTCCTCGCGCGCCACGACGTGGTGCTCCTCGAGCGGCACGGCGCGCTCGCGCTCGGGCGGACGCTCGGCGAGGCCTACGACCGCATGGAGACGCTCGAGCGGGTCGCCCGCGTGGCGCTCGCCGCGCGGCTCCTCGGCGGCGCGGAGCCGCTGCCCCCCGCGGCCGTCGAGAAGGTGCTCCGCGCCGCGGGCCGGGCCCCGCGCCGCTGACAGCGCGCGCGCCGCCGGTGGGGCGCGCCTCGCCCTCACCCCTGGTGCGGGTAGAGGCCCGCGGGCGCGACGCCTCCCGGCGCGACGAGGGCGAGGAGCTCGGCGACGGTGCGGCCGGTGCCGGGGACGACCCGCTCCGGGCAGAGCTCCGCGAGCGGCGCGAGGACGAAGCGGCGGGCGACGAGCTCCGGGTGCGGGACGACGAGGGCGGGCGCGCGGATCACCTCGTCCCCGAACAGCAGGAGGTCGAGGTCGAGGGTGCGCGCCGACCAGCGCGGCCCGTCCCGGCGCCGGCCCGCCGCGCGCTCGATCTCCTGGAGCAGGCCGAGCAGCGCCCGCGCGGACCCCACCGCCTCGAGCTCGAGCGCGGCGTTCAGGTACCGCGGCTGCGGCGGCCCGACGGGCTCGGCCTCCCACACGCGCGACGCCCGCAGGAGCGACACGCGCGGGGCGGCCCGCAGCGCCCGCGCGGCGAGGGCGAGGTTCGCCCAGCGGTCCCCGAGGTTCGAGCCGACGCCGACGTACGCGCGCATCGCCTGGAACGCTAGCCCCGCCGGGCGCGGCGCGCCAGCCGGCGCGCCGGGGCGGGCGCCGTCAGATCACGGGGTTGCGGAGGACGCCGACCCCGGCGACCTCCACCTCCACCCAGTCGCCCCGCTCGATCTTGCCGACGCCCTCGGGCGTGCCCGTCGCGACGACGTCGCCGGGGAGCAGCGTCATGATCTGCGAGATGAAGGCGACGAGGGCGAAGGGGTCGGTGACCATGTCGCGCGTGTGGCCGCGCTGCCGCTCGGCGCCGTTCACGCGGCAGACGACGGAGACGTCCATCGGATCGATGGAGGTCTCCACCACCGGGCCGATCGGGCAGAAGGTGTCGAACCCCTTCGCGCGCGTGAACTGCTTCTCCTCGCGCTGGATGTCGCGGGCGGTGACGTCGTTCAGGCAGCTGTAGCCGAACACGGCGAGGCGCGCCTCGACCGCGCTCGCGCGCGAGAGGGTCCGGCCCATCACCACGGCGAGCTCCGCCTCGTGGTGAACCTCCCTCGACTGCTCCGGGCAGCGGATCGCCTCCTGCGGGCCGACCACCGCGGTCGAGGGCTTCAGGAAGAGGAGCGGGACCGGCGGCACCTCGTTCCCGAGCTCCTTCGCGTGGGCGCGGTAGTTGCGGCCGACGCACACCACCTTCGACGGCTCGACGGGCGCGAGGAGCGTCACGTCGGCGAGCGGCACGGGCTTGCCCTCGGGGAGCCCGCCGGTCCAGGGCGCGGCGTTCAGCGCGCGCACCGTGGACCCCTCGACGAGGCCGTAGCGGTCGCGGCCGGCGAGCCGGAAGCGGCAGACCCTCACCGCGCCCCCCGCAGGCCGAGCACGTCGGCCATGTCGTAGAGGCCGGCGGGCCTGCCGGCGATCCACGCCGCCGCCCGCACGGCGCCGCGCGCGAACTGCTCGCGCGAGGTGGCGCGGTGGGTGAGCTCGAGCCGCTCGCCCTCGCCGCAGAAGTAGACGGTGTGCTCGCCGACGACGTCTCCGCCGCGCAGCGTCTGCACGCCGATCTGCCAGGGCGGGCGCTCGCCGAGGATGCCGTGGCGCGCGTAGGCGAGGGCGTCCTGCGGGTCGCGGCCGAGCGCCTCGGCCGCCACCTCGCCGAGCCGAACCGCCGTCCCGGAGGGCGCGTCGCGCTTCTTCTTGTGGTGGATCTCGACGATCTCGACGTCGTAGGCGTCGCCGAGCACCTTCGCGGCCTGGCGCACGAGCTCGAAGAGCACGTTCACGCCCACGCTCATGTTGGGCGAGAGCACGATCGGGACCTTGCGCGCCGCCGCCTCCACGCGCGCCTTCGCCTCCGGCGTGAAGCCGGTGGAGCCGATCACGAGCGCGACCCCCCGCGCCGCGCACGCCTCGGCGTGGCGCGCCGAGGCCTCGTGGCTCGTGAAGTCGACGACCACGTCCGCGCCCCCGAGCGCCTTCGCGAGGTCGTCCTGCACGACGACCCCGATCGCGCCGAGGCCGGCGAGCGCGCCCGCGTCCTGGCCCGTCGCGGCGCCGGGGCGCTCGACCGCGCCGCAGAGCGCCATCCCCTCCGCCGCCTGCACCCCGCGGACGATCTGCGTCCCCATCCGCCCCGCGGCGCCGGTCACCACCACCTTGATCATCGCCTCACCCTTCCCCGCTCAGGCGAGCTTCAGGATCCCGAACCGCACCATCGCCTCGCGCACCTTCGCGAGGCTCGCCTCCGACACGGGGGCGAGCGGGAGCCTCAGCTCGCCGGACGCCTTGCCGAGGAGCGCCACGCCAGCCTTCACGGGGCCGGGGTTCGTCTCGACGAACATCGCGCGGTTCAGATCGGCCATCGCCGCCTGCGCCTCGAGCGCCTTCGCGAGGTCGCCGCGGCGCGCCGCCACCACGAGCGCCTTCATGGCCCGCGGGGCGACGTTCCCGACGACCGAGATGACGCCGTGGCCGCCGCAGGCGATGTAGGGGAGCACCGTGAAGTCGTCGCCGGAGAGGAACGCGATGGCGTCCTTGCCGATCCGCTCCACGAGCTGGACCTGCCGGTCCATGTTCGCCGTCGCCTCCTTGATGCCGGCGATGGCGCCCGCCTTCACGAGGCGCGCGACCGTGTCGGGCAGCATGTCGACCGAGGTGCGGCTCGGCACGTTGTAGGCCACCACCGGGAAGCGCGCCGCCTCCCAGATGGCGAGGTAGTGCCGGTACAGCCCCTCGGGCGTCGGCTTGTTGTAGTAGGGGGTGACCACCAGGGCGGCGTCGGCCTTGAGCGCCTTCGCCGTCTTCACCGACTCGATCGCCTCGTGCGTCGCGTTCGAGCCCGCCCCGGCGATGACCAGGGCGCGCCCCCGCACGGTCTCCACCACCGTCCGGATGACGTCGGCCCGCTCCTGCGCGGTGAGGGTCGCCCCCTCGCCGGTGGTGCCGCAGGGGACGATCCCGTCGGTGCCCTCGGCCAGCTGCCACTCCGTCAGCTCGCGGAGGGCGCGCAGGTCCACGGCCCCGTCCTTCATCGGGGTGACGATCGCCACCATGGATCCTTCGAGTCGCGGCATGACGGCTCCTGTGAGGAGGGCTCCGGGGAGGGGGGGTCCGGAATGTATCCCATCGCCCGGGGGGCCGGGAACGCCCGGGGGTGAGGGGGTGCGCCGGCCGCCCGCCCGCGCGGCGCGCGGACGCGGGACCGGCCCGGCGGCTCAGCGGGCCCGGCCGGGGACGCGCTCGCCCCGCACGAGGTCGGCGTAGGTCTCCCGCCGGCGGGCGAGGTGGGCCCGGTCGCCGTCGACCAGCACCTCGGCGGCGCGGGGGCGGGCGTTGTAGTTCGAGGACATGGCGAAGCCGTAGGCGCCCGCGGAGCGGACGACCAGCAGGTCCCCGGGGCGGGGCTCGACCATCCGCCGCTTCTTCGCGAGGAAGTCCGAGGACTCGCAGACGGGGCCGACCACGTCGCAGACGATCTCGCGGTCGCCCTCCCGCGGCGCGCCGGCGGGCTCGATCTCGTGGTGCGCCCCGTAGTAGCTCGGCCGCACGAGGTCGTTCATCGCGGCGTCCACGACGACGAAGGTCTTGCGGCCGCTCCGCTTCACGTAGAGGACGCGCGTCGCGAGGACGCCGGCGTTCCCCACGAGCACGCGGCCGGGCTCGAGGAGCACCTCGCCGTCGAACCGCGCGAGCGCCTTGCCGACGGCCGCGCCGTAGGCGTCCGGGTGCGGCGGGTCCTCGTCGGAGTAGGTGATGCCGAGCCCGCCGCCCACGTCCACGTGGCCGAGCCGGATCCCCTGGCGGCCGAGGTCCTTCGCGAGGGCGAGGACGCGCGCGACGGCGTCGAGGAAGGGGCGCAGGGTCGTGATCTGCGAGCCGATGTGGCAGGCGACCCCCTTCACCTCGAGGGCCGGGTCCTTCGCCGCGAGGGCGTAGAGCCGGCGCGCCTCGTCCACCGAGACGCCGAACTTGTTGTCCCGCAGCCCGGTGGAGATGTAGGGGTGCGTCTTCGGGTCCACGTCGGGGTTCACGCGCAGCGCGATGGGCGCGCGCAGGCCCATCCGGCGCGCCACGATCGACACGCGCGCGAGCTCGGGCCCGCTCTCGACGTTGAGGGCGCGGACGCCCGCCTCGAGCGCGAAGGCGATCTCGTCGTCGCGCTTGCCGACGCCGGAGAAGACCACCTTGCGCGGGTCGCCGCCCGCCTTCATCACCCGGAACAGCTCGCCGCCCGAGACGATGTCGAAGCCCGAGCCGAGCCGGGCGAACAGGTCCAGGATCGCGAGGCTCGAGTTGGCCTTCACCGCGTAGCAGACCACGTGGCGGATCCCGGCGAGGGAGCGGTGCAGGACCTTCCAGTGCCGGGTCAGCGTCGCCGTCGAGTAGACGTAGAGCGGCGTGCCGTGCTTCTCCGCGAGCGTCTCGAGCGGGATGCCTTCGGCGTGGAGGACGCCCTTCTTGCGCTGGAAGTGGTTCACCGGGTCGGGGTCGGGGTCGGGGTCTCGGTCGACGGCGGGGGGGAGGTCGGGGGCGGGACCTCCGTCGCGGCCTGCGGCCGGTCGGGCTTCGGCGGCCGCGGCGGCGCCTTCACGCCGCAGGCGGCGAGGACCGCGCAGGCCACGGCTGCCATCGCCGCGCGCCTCATCGCCGCTCCCTGCCGAGCGCCTTCTTCCACCGCGCGAGCTGCCGCGCCACCTGCCGCGGCCCCGGCGCGCCGGTGAGCTCGCGCCGGCGCAGGCTCCGGCGCGCGTCGAAGGCGCGGAGGACGTCCGCCTCGAACCGGCGGTGGAAGCCGCGCCAGTCCGCGGCGGTGAGCGCCGCCATCGCGATCCCGCGCGCGGTCGCCGCGGCGGCGGCCTTGCCGACCGCCTCGTGCGCCTCGCGGAACGGGACGCCCCGCTCGACGAGGTACTCGGCCGCGTCGGTCGCGAGCGCCTCGCCCGTGCCGAGCGCCTCCTCCATCCGGTCCGCGTGGAAGGTGGCGGTCTCGATCGCGCCCGCCACCGCGTCCGCGGTGAGGGCGAGCGCCTCCGCGGCGCCGAGGAGCGGGCGCTTGTCCTCCTGGAGGTCGCGGTTGTACGAGAGCGGCAGCCCCTTCACCACGGCGAGGAGCGCGACGAGGTCGCCGATGGCGCGCCCGGCGCGGCCGCGGGCGAGCTCCCCGACGTCCGGGTTCTTCTTCTGCGGCATGAGCGACGAGCCGGTGGCGAAGGCGTCGGCGAGCGTCATGAAGCCGAACTCCTTCGTCGTCCAGAGCACGATCTCCTCGCCGACGCGGGAGAGGTGCACCGCCGAGAGCGCGCAGGCGAAGAGGAGCTCGATGGCGCTGTCGCGGTCCGAGACGGCGTCGAGGGAGTTCTGCGTCACCCCCGAGAGCCCGAGCGCCTTCGCCGTCGCCTCCCGGTCGAGGGGGAGGGTCGTCCCGGCGAGCGCGCCCGAGCCGAGCGGCGACACCGCGGCGCGGCGGCGCACCTCGCCGAACCGCTCGCGGTCGCGGCCGAGGGCCTCGACGTGCGCGAGCAGGTGGTGCGCGAGCGAGATGGGCTGCGCGCGCTGGAGGTGGGTGTAGCCGGGGAGGATCGTCCGCTGGTGCTCGCGGGCGCGCCCGACCAGGGCGCGCATGAGCCGGACGAGGGCGGCGTCGGCCCGGTCGCACGCGGCGACCACGAACAGCCGCTCGTCGAGGGCGACCTGGTCGTTCCGGCTGCGGCCCGCGTGCAGGTACCCCGCGTCCTTGCCCACGAGCTCGCCGAGGCGCCGCTCCACGTGGGTGTGCACGTCCTCGAGCGAAGGGTCGATCCGGATCCTGCCGGTGCGGAACTCCTCCCGCACGCGGTCGAGGCCGGCGACCACGCGCCGCGCCACCGCCTTCGGGACGATGCCCCGGGCCGCGAGCATCGTGACGTGGGCCTGGCTGCCGCGGATGTCCTCCGCGTAGAGCGCGGCGTCGTCCTGGATGGAGACGGACAGCGCCACGAGCCGGGGGTCGGCCTCGCCGGCGAGCGCCGCGCGCGAGACGGGTTTCGCCTTCTCTTTCGCTCTCATGCGGGAGGGCGGACGTTAGCATGTGCCCGGGCGGGCCGGAATCCCTCGCGCGCCCGCAGGCTCTCAACGCCAAGGAGGGTGTCGATGTCGAGCGAGCTCGTGGTGACGTTGCCGGGCGGCAAGAAGGTGGACGCGCACCTCGGCGGGCACGTCGTGCGGACCGACCAGCCGGTCTCGAACGGCGGCGAGGACTCGGCGCCCTCCCCCTTCAACCTCTTCCTCGCCGCGATCGGCACGTGCGCCGGCATCTACGTGGCCGGGTTCTGCCAGAAGCGCGGGCTCCCCACCGAGGGGATCCGGCTCGTGCAGCGCAGCCACCTCGACCCCGAGACGGGCGCGCTCGCCCGCGTCGAGATCGACATCGAGCTGCCGAGCGGCTTCCCGGAGAAGTACCGCGACGCGCTGGTCCGCGTGGCGGACCAGTGCGCCGTGAAGAAGGCGATCCAGGCGCAGCCGGTCTTCGACGTGAAGACCGTCGCCGGCTAGAACCGCGCCGCGAGGCCGACCGAGAGGAAGTGGGCGCGCGACCCGCTCGAGCCCGCCGACTCCAGGCCGCCGAGCGGCTGCAGCACGCCCCACTCGCCGAAGAGCTGGAAGCCGTCCCCGGACGTGTAGGTGAGGACCGCGTCGCCCTCGACGCCGAGGTTCGCGCTGCCCGCGTCGGTGACGTTCGTGGCGTCGCCGCTCGCGCTCGGGGTGGACTCGCTGAACATCGCGCGCGAGTAGATCACGGCGAGGTCGAGGGCGAGGCCGGGGAGGATGTCCCAGCGGAGCTTCGGCTTCAGGTACATCGCGTCCGTCACCTGGCCGAGGATCTGCCGGAAGAGGATGAGGTCCACGCGGTAGGCGGGGTTGAAGCGGAAGTTCCGGATGGTCCGGTCGGTGTCGGGCCGCCACTGCTGGCCCTCGAGCGAGCCGTAGTACGTCGGCCCGCCCACGCCCGGGAGCCCGACCGCCTGCACGCGCGTCGGCACGTTCCCGAAGCCCGGCGCGTCGTCGCCGCTCGCCGCGCCGAGCTCGGCGCCGACGGTGACCTTGTTCGGCGACATCTTGTAGTCGAGGACGATCGTGCCGCCCCACTGCCGGAGCAGGAGGTCGTCGGCCCCGCCGACGGCGTCGGCGTTGCCGACGTTGCCGTAGACGCCGGCGAGCTCGGCCTCGACGCGGAGCCGCGGCCCGATCCAGCGGAACCACAGATCCGCGATGTGGGCGTAGGCGGAGCGGTGCACCGCGGTGCTCGTGTCGCCGTACGTGCCGGGGTCGACGCCGCCCGGATCGTAGGTGCCGCCGTAGCCGTCGGTGCCCCACTGCGGGTAGACCCAGCGCTGCGAGCGGTAGTTGTAGTAGAGGCCGTAGTTGAACGAATGCTCGTTCCGCTCGAGCTTGCGGCGGATCTCGTCCTCGGTGTCGAGGCGGGCGATCTTGAGGCCGTAGGTCCGCGCGTCGTCGGCGGAGTCGGCGTCGAAGGGCTGGCCGACGCCCGTGGGCGCGTGCGGATCCGCGTTCAGCACGCCCTCGGCGTCGAAGTCCATGATCGGCACGAAGGCGAGCCGCCCGATGGGCGTCGTCACCGGCGGCAGCGCGAACTGGATGCGATCGATCGAGTCGCCGTAGTCGTCGTCGATGCCGCCGCCGGCGTTCGTCAGGACGCCGAGCCCCCAGTGCGACGGCATGCGCCCGAAGCTGAGGAGGCCGACCGGGGTCTGCACCTCCGCCCAGGCCCGCTTCGGCGTGATGGCCGGGCGGTCCTCGGTGGGGTCGTCCTGGGTCAGCGCGCGCGACGAGCCGTAGAACGGCACCGGGTACGGGCTCGACGGGTCGTCGAAGAGCGACGAGGTCCCGGAGCCGAGGACGCGGTTGTCGAGGACGTCCACCTGCGCGCGCACGCGGACGTGCTCGGAGACGTTGAGGGTCGGCTCGAGGCGGAGCCGCATGTTGGCGGTGTTGAGGGTGTCGCGGCCGGAGGGATCCTGCAGCGGGACCGGGAACAGGTAGTGGCCGGACGCATCCGTCGCCCCGGTCACGTCGAGGTTCACCATCGTCTGCCCGCGCAGCCGCAGGTAGCCGTCGAGCTGGAGGAACTCGAGCTTCGGCCCCTCCGCCACGGCCCCGAGGAACTCGGCCGCCGACTGGGCGCCCTGGATCTCGGCGCGCACCTCGTCGCGCAGGTCCTCCTTCGCCTTCTCGACCTCGCGCTGGATGGCGGCGCGGGTCTTCGCGTCGATCTCGCCCTCGGCGGGCTTCTTGTCGTCCTGGGCGGCGCGCGCCTGCGCGGCGACGAGGAGGGACGCCGCGAGCGCGGCGAGGAGGCGGGACATGCGGGGACCCCTTCGGATTGAGCGAGACGGGGGCATACGACAACAGGTGCGCCGGGGGGTCAAGCGCCCGTTCGCCCGCGCGGCTTCCCGCCGAGCCGATCCGGCCGCGGCCGGCTACTTGCCCTTCAGCTCCACGAGGACGCCGCGGCTGCCCTTCGGGTGGACGAACGCCACCTTCGAGCCGCCGGCGCCGGGACGCGGCCGCTCGTCGAGGAGCGGCGCGCCGCGCGCCCTGAGCGCCGCCATCGCCTGCTCGACGTCGGGGACCTCGAGGCAGACGTGGTGGAGCCCCTCGCCCCGCTTCTCGAGGGCCTTCGCCATCGGGCTGTCCGGCCCGGTGGGGGAGACGAGCTCGATGCGGCCGCGGCCGTGGCCGAAGATGGCGACGCGCACCTGCTCGGTGGGGACCTCCTCGATCTCGGCGAGCTCGAGGCCGTAGACCTCGCGGTAGAGCTTCACCGCGGCGTCGAGGTCGGAGACGAGGATGGCGACGTGATCGAGGCCGTTCATGCGGTGCTCCGGGCGATTCGGGGGTCCGGCATCCTACTCACTTCGGGTCCTTCGCCTCCACCCCGAGCACCTTCAGCGCGCCGAGGAGGCCGATGGTGTCCACCTGCGTCCCGGCGCCGAGCGCCACGTGCGTCGCGTCGGCGACCGGCTGGCCGAAGGTGGGGTCCATGGCGATCCACTCGCCCCCGCTGCGCACCTCCGCCCAGGCGTGCCAGTAGAGCGCGGGCTGGCCGTCGTCGTACTCCGCGTAGACGAGGCCGTGGACGCCGCGCGCCGGGATGCCCGCGGCGCGCGCGAGGGCCACGAGGAGCACCGCGTGCTCGGTGCAGTCGCCCTTGCCCGCGGCGAGCACGTCGCTCGCGCGGTCGTGGCTCGCGCCGTACGCCTTCTCGAGGGTGCGGTGGACGTGATCGGACAGGCGGCGCGCCGCCTCGTACGCGCCGCGGGCGTCGCCCACCACCTGGGCGGCGAGGCGGCGGATCTCGGGGTCGTCGGCGTTCGCCTGCGGCGTCGAGGCGAGGTCGTCGGCGGCGGCGCCGGCGGCCGCCTTCGCGAGCGGCGTGTCCCGCGCCGGGTCGGCGGCGGCGGGGCGGCGGGCCGTGACGGTGAGCACCGTCGTCCCGCCCTTCGCCCGCTCGAACCGCTGGCGCGCGTCGTTCTTCTGGAAGGCGGCGGGGAGCCCGGAGAGCCGGTAGACCACGCTCTTCGGGACCTCGCGCGGCAGCGGCGCGGGGAGCGCCACCCGGGCCAGCGCGAAGAGGTCGATCGTGTCGAGGCGCTTCGCGGCGGCCTCGGGCTCGGGGCGCGCCACGATCGCCTCGCCGAGCCGGATCTCCACCACGCGGCCGTCGTCGGCCACCTTGTACTCGGCCGCCATGCGGTCGCCGGCCTCCGACTCGGCGACCACCGAGACCTCCTCCTGCACCCCCGCGCCGGCGATCCGCTCGCGCCGCAGGAAGACGTCCTGCACGTCGCGGACGCGGAGCTTCTCGAGGTCGAGCTGGCCGCCGCTCACGCTCGAGCGGTGCGCCGCCGCCAGCCGCACGCCGTCGGCGAGGTCCGCGGTGTCGCGGACGCCCTCGATCGTGCGCTCCTCGCGGGCGCCGCCGGACTCGAGGACGGCCTTGCAGGTCCCGCCCTCGCAGCCGCCCTGCACCGTGCGCGCGCCGCCGTCGCCGGCCCACGCCGCGCGGAAGGAGAGGAGCCGGCCGCCGGGCCGCGCCTCGTAGACCCGCTCCTCCTCGTGGCGGCGCTCGACCTCGCGGCCGCCCACGGTCGCGCGGATGAGCGTCTCCCCGCGGCCGACGAGGACGTCTCGGCCGTCGCGGATCTCGCGGCGCAGCTCGGCGCGCGACCAGCCCGCCTTCTTGCCGACGAGGTAGAGGCCGAACCACTCCGGCTCGGCCGGGCGCGCCACCGTGAGCACGTCCACCGCCCCGGCGCCGGCGGCGAGCGCGCCCTGCGGCGGCGGCCGCTGGCGCGCCGGCGGGGGCCGCTGCTCCGGGCAGGCGGTGAGCGGCAGGAGGAGCGCGAGGGCGAGCGCGAGTCGTCTCATGGGGGGTCCGTCGTCCTTCCGGTCGAGCCGTTCTACCAAAAACTCGCCTTCGGGATCGGGCGGGCCACAATCGCGCCCGATGAGCGCGATCTGGACCGTCCTCGTGGCCGCCGCCGTCGTGGCCGCCGCGGCGAACGGGCGGATGGCCGAGCTCACGACCGCGGCCCTCGAGTCGGCCGGGAAGGCGGTCGCGCTCTCGCTCGGCCTCGCCGGCGTGATGGCGCTGTGGCTCGGGCTCATGCGCGTCGCGGAGGAGGCGGGGCTCGTGCGCGCCGTCGCCGCCGCCGCGCGGCCCCTCCTGCGCCGCCTCTTCCCGGAGGTGCCGCCGGAGCACCCGGCCATGGGCGCGATGGTGATGAACCTGTCGGCGAACGTCCTCGGCCTCGGGAACGCCGCGACGCCGTTCGGCGTGAAGGCGATGCGGGAGCTCGAGACCCTGAACCCGCGCCCCGGCACGGCGACGGACGCGCAGGCCCTCCTCTGCGCCATGAACACCGCCTCGCTGCAGCTCATCCCGGCGAGCGTGGTCGCGCTGCGCGCCGCCGCCGGCTCGCGCGCGCCCGGCGAGATCATCGGCGCCACGATCGTGGCCTCGCTGTGCGGGGTCACCGCGGCGGTCGTCGCGGCGAAGCTCCTCCGCCGCGCGTTCCCGGAGGAGCGCTGACGTGCGCGCCGCCCTCGACCTCGTCTCCGCGTGGGCCATCCCGGTCCTGCTCGCCGGCATCCCCGCCCTCGCCCTCGCCCGGCGCGTGAAGGTCTACCCCGCCTTCGTCGAGGGGGCGAAGGAGGGGTTCGAGACCGCCGTCCGGATCATCCCCCCGCTCGTGGCCGTCCTCGTGGCCCTCGGCATGCTGCGCGCCTCGGGCGCCATGGACGCGGCGACGCGCGCGCTCGCGCCGGTCACGGCGGCGCTCGGGATCCCGGCGAGCGTCGTGCCGATGATCCTCGTCCGGCCGCTCTCGGGCGGCGGCGCGCTCGGCGTCGTGGGCGACGTCCTGCGGGCCGAGGGGCCCGACTCGTACGCGGGCCGCCTCGTCTCGGTCATGGCGGGCTCGACGGAGACCACCTTCTACGTCCTCGCCGTCTACATGGGCGCGGCGGGCGTCTCGCGCTACCGCCACGCGCTCCCGGCGGCGCTCCTCGCCGACCTCGCCGGCTTCGCGGCGGCGGTGGTCGCGGTGCGGCTCCTCTTCGCGCCTTGAGGGGGACCGCGCCTTGACCCTCCCTCCCGCGACCGGTATCCGGTGGACGATGGCGAACGCCCCGCGCAGCCCCGCCGCCCCGGCCGAGGACGTTAGCGCCGCCGCGCCCGCGACCCGGCTCGCCGCGGCCGTCCGGCGCGCCGCCGCGCTCGGGCGGCGGCTCCTCGCGCTGGGGCGGCGCCCGGCCCCGGGCGGCCTGCCCGTCCCGCCCGGCGCCGCCGTCCCGCCCGTCGCCGCCCGCCGGGTGCTCCTCGTGGAGGACGACGCGCTCGTCGCCCGCGCGGTCGGCCGCATCATCGGGCGGCTCGGCCACGAGGTGACGACGTGCCACGACGGGGCCGAGGCGCTCGCGCGCTTCCGCGAGGACCCGGCCCGCTTCGACCTGGTGCTCACCGACGAGACGCTGCCCGGGCTCCGCGGCGACGAGCTCGCGCCGGCGCTGCTCGCGCTGCGTCCCGCGCTCCCGGTCCTCATCTGCACCGGCTACAGCGACCGCCTCGACGAGGAGCGCGCCCGCGCCCTCGGCGCGCGCGCGCTGCTCATGAAGCCGCTCGACGTCTCGCAGCTCGAGGCGGCGCTCGACGCCGCGCTCGCGGCGCCGCTCCCGATCCCGGGGCCGCCGCGCCGCCCCTGAGCTGCCTCACGCGCCCGCGGGCCCGGCCTCGCGCGGCGCCCAGACGGTGGCGACCCGGGCGAGCTCCTTCTCGTCCTCCTCGCGCACGATGGCGTGCGAGAAGGCGCCCTCGCCGGCGCGCGCGAGGCGCGACAGGACCGCGGCGCCGTAGTGCCCCTCCGCGAGGAACTGGACCTCGGCGGCCGCGACGCGCGACGACCGGAACACCTCCCGCGGCACCGCCTCGAGCGCCCAGGTGACGTAGCTCGTGTTCGTCACGTGGAGGTTCACGTCGATGTCGCCGTAGCGGACGTGGAAGCGCTTCTGGAAGTCCCAGGCGCGCAGCTCGGGGAGCTTCCCGGCGGTGAAGGCCACCGCGTGCTCGCCGGGCTCCCGGGGGAAGCGCGGGTCGAGCACCTCGGCCGGGCGCACCGGCTTGCGGGTGGCGAGGTCGAGCACGAACCAGTGGGTGGTGGCGCGCGCCACCTCGACGCCGTCGCCGCGGCGCACGACGAAGTCGCGGATCGCCGCGAGCCAATCGATGCCCGAGGGCCACGTCTCGATCTCGATGGTCTCGCCGAGCCGCACCGCGACGGGGTTCTCGATCCGCTGGCGCGCGAGGACCCAGGTGAGCCCCCGCGCCATGAGCGTCTCGAGGCCGACGCCGAGCTCCGCGGCGTGGAGCCCCGCCACCTCGCCGAGGTACCCCGACAGCGCCGGCAGCGCGAGCGTGCCGAACGCGTCGACCTCGTAGGTGTGGACCGGGAACCGCTCTCTCCTCACGAGCATCGTCGGGCCTTCCGGGGTCAGAGGTCCTCGCCGAGCCGCGCGCTCGCCAGGATGCGCTCGAGCCGGGCCGCGTCGTCCGGGCCCGGCTCCGCCTTCGAGGCGTGGACGTCGGCGCAGGCGCCGTCGCGGAACAGCCACGCGTGGGCGTGCGCCTGCGGGAGCGGCCGCCCGCGCAGCTCGCGCAGGGAGTAGCGCGCGCGCGCCGCCCCGTCCGCCGACGCGAGCGACAGCTCCTCGACCGGCGCCGCCGCGCGGATCCGCGCGAGGTCCGCGTCGCGGCAGGCCGCCGCGTCGAGGGCGCCGGGGGCGCGGCGGACGACGATCGACACGACGACGCCGGTCTCGGGGTGCTGCCCGAGGACCAGCACGGCCGTGCCGTCGGCGGACGGCCGGGGCTCGAAGACGAGGAAGCCCGGCAGGTCCACGAGCACGCTCCAGGGCGCGTCCCCGAGCCGGACGCCGAGCGGCTGCGTCGGCGCCTTCGCGTCGAGGGCGAACCCCTCGTGCGGGTTCCGCTCGCCGCCGGGGAGGTGCCGCGCGCGGCGCACGACCTCGAGCAGCTGCCCGCGGTGCGGCCCGGGGCCCTGGTCGAGGAGCGTGAACGCGACCACGAGCGGCCCGACCGCCGCCGCGCCCTGCAGGAGGTGCCGGTACTCGTCCGGCCCCGGCTCCCGGTCCACGAGGGCGCGATCGGTGGACGCGAACCAGAAGCCCTGCACGCCGTCGCCGCGCAGCTCCTCGAGCGGGATCTCGCGCTCCAGCGACCCGGCGAGCGCGCTGCGCCGTGCGAGCTCCGCGAGGAGGCGGGCCGAGTCGGCGCGCGCCGGGATCGCCTCCGGCTCCCCCGGGTTCCACCACGGCGTGAGGATCGCGACGAACGCGCCGCCCGGCGCGGAGAGCCGGAGGGTCGGCGGCGCGGGCTCCGGCGCGTCCGCGACCGCCGCCTGCACCTCCGCGGTCCAGCCCGGCGGCAGGCCGAGCTCGAGCGCGCCGCGGCCCGGCACCTCGAAGGCGCGGCGCACGGGGAGCGCCGCCTCGGGCCCCGCCGGCGCGCCGCGGTGGGCCGCGCAGGCGGCGAGGACCGCGACGGCGGCGGCGAGCGCGCCCCGGGGCGCGGCGCTGCGGGCGATGGCCATCGGCGTCCTTCCTCGCGCCCGTTCTTACCCGCTTCCCGCCCGCCGCGCGAGGCCGCGGCGACCGGTGCCCGGCGGGCGGCGGGCCGGCGGCGGCTCGCGCGGGGCGTTTGCCACCGCGGCGTCCGGCCGCGATGATCCCGCCGTGAAGCGCACCGCGGCCGCCGCCCTCCGCAACCGCGAGCCGCTCGCCGCGGCGCTGCGCGGCGTCCTGCCCGCCGCGGGGCGCGTCCTCGAGCTCGGCAGCGGCACCGGCGAGCACGCCGTCTTCCTCGCCGCCGCGTTCCCCGCGCTCGGCTGGCAGCCCTCCGACCCCGACCCGGAGGCCCGCGCGAGCGTCGCCGCGTGGGCCGCGGAGGCGCGCCTGCCCAACCTCCTGCCGCCGCTCGACTACGACCTGCGCCTGCCCATCTGGCACCGCCGACCCTTCGACGCCGTGCTGTGCGTGAACGTCCTCCACGCCGCGCCGCCCGAGTGCCTCGACGCGCTCTGCCGCGGCGCGGCCCGCGTGCTCCCCGCCGGCGCGCCGCTCGCGGTGTACGGCCCGTTCCGCCGCCGCGGCGCGACGCTCGCGGGGCGGCTCGCCCGGATCGACGCGACGCTCCGCGCCGCCGATCCCGGCCTCGGCGTGCGGGAGGTGGAGGCGCTCCACGAGGCGGGGCGCCGCCACGGCCTCGCCCCGGCGGCGGAGGTGGCGATGCCGGAGGAGGGCGATCTCCTCCTCGTGGTGCGCGCCGGCGGGTAGGATCGCCGCGCCATGACGGACCCCTCGCCCGCCGCCGCGCGCCCGCCCCCCTGGCTCGTGCGCGGCGACCTCGACGGCTTCTTCGGCCTCGCCCTCGACAACCTCGTCCAGCTCCTGCTCGTCGACGCGCTCTGCCGCGTGGTCCTCGGGTTCCCGGCCGCGCTCGTCCACGGCCGCATCCTCCCCGCCGCGGCGGTCTCGATCCTGCTCGGCAACCTCTTCTACGCGTGGCAGGCCCGCGACCTCGCGCGGCGCACCGGGCGCGACGACGTCTGCGCCCTGCCCTACGGCCTCAACACCGTCTCGCTCTTCGGCCACGTCTTCCTCGTGATGCTCCCCGCGAAGCTCGCGGCCCAGGCGGCGGGCCACCCGGACCCGGTCCGCGTGGCCTGGGAGGCGGGCCTGCTCGCCTGCCTCGGCTCGGCGGCGATCGAGACGTGCGGCGCGTTCGTGGCGGAGCGGGTGCGGCGCGCCACGCCGCGCGCGGCGCTGCTCGCGACGCTCGCCGGCATCGCCCTCGGCTTCATCTCGCTCGGCTTCCTCTTCCGCACCTTCGCGCGCCCCGCGGTCGGGCTCCCCACCCTCGGCGTGGTCCTCCTCACCTACTTCGGGCGGGTCCGCTTCCGGGGGCGCCTCCCGGGCGGCCTCGTGGCGGTCGCGCTCGGCACGCTGCTCGCCTGGGCCACGGGGCTCGCGCCCGAGGGGCCGCGCCCGGAGTGGACCGGGCTCGCGCTCCCCGTCCCGGCGCTCGACGCGGTGGCGCGCGCGCTCCGCCCCGAGACGCTCGCCGCGTACTTCTCGGTGATCCTGCCGATGGGGCTCTTCAACGTGGTCGGCTCGCTCCAGAACGTCGAGTCCGCCGAGGCGGCCGGGGACGCGTACGCGACGCGCCCCTCGCTCCTCGTGAACGGGCTCGGCAGCCTCGCCGCCGCGCTCTTCGGCTCGCCCTTCCCCACGACCCTCTACATCGGCCACCCCGGGTGGAAGGCGCTCGGCGCGCGGGCGGGCTACTCGGTGCTGAACGGCGCCTTCGTCACCCTGGTCGCGCTCACCGGCACGCTCGCCCTCATCGCCTGGGCCGTCCCCATCGACGCGGGCATGGCGATCGTCCTCTGGATCGGGATGGTGATGGCCGCGCAGGCGTTCCAGGCCGTGCCGCGGACCCACGCGCCCGCGGCGGTGATCGGGCTCCTCCCCGCGCTCGGCGCCTGGGGCGCCTCGCTCGCGAAGGCGGGGCTCCGCGCCGCCGGCGTGGGGGGCCCGGGCGGACCGCCCTTCTCGCCCGCGCTCGAGGGGGCGTTTCGCGCGTCCGACGTCTGGATCGCCGGGGCCTTCGCGCTCGAGCAGGGCTTCATCTTCACGGCCATGATCCTCGCCGCGGCGACGGTGGAGGTGATCGAGCGGCGCTTCGCGCGGGCGGCGCGCTGGATGCTCCTCGGCGCCGGGCTGTCCGCCGCGGGGCTCGTCCACGCCTACCGCTACACCCCGGGCGACACCGCCCTGCGGCTCGCCCCGGCCTGGCCCTGGGCGGCGGGCTACGCCGCGGTGGCCGCGCTCTTCCTGCTCGCGCCGCGCGTGACCGTGCCGGGCGAGGGGCACGGGTAGGCCTCAGGGCCAGCGCGCGTTGTGCCGGAGGATGCGGCGCCGGAGCTCGTCGATCTCCTCGGGCTCGAGGAGCCCGCGCTCCACGAAGAACCCGCCGATGGGGCGCTGCCGGCGGAGCTGCTGCCCGAGCGCCGCGAGGAGCTGGAACGAGGTGAGGAAGCCGTGCCGCACGGCCCACTCGCCGAACGGCACGCCGTTCGCGGCGGCCTCGCGGCGCCGCTCCAGGATGACCCCGACGTCGTCGGACGAGAGGAACCCGAAGTCCACGGCGATCCGGCCGAGCGGGGGGCGCTGCGCGCGCTGCCAGGCGATCGCCTCGACGAGCTCCGTCCACGACACGCGGCCGGAGTAGTAGAGGTACTCGGCGAGGCGGAGCTTGCGGCGCGGGAGGTCCTCGGGGCGCACCGAGGCGCGCACCCGCGGCGCGCCGGGCGCGCGCCGGGCCGCGGAGGGCGGCGGGCGCGCGTGGCGCTCGGCCTGGACGGGGCGCACGGGCGGGCGCGGCGCGCGGCGGGGCCGCTCCGCCGGGCGCGGAGGCGGGCGCGGCGCCGCCCGCGGGAGCGGGCCCGCCCGCAGGGAGGAGAGGATCCGGTAGGCGTCGGCGACGGCGCGGAACTCCCGAACGAGGTCGACCTCGGGGCGCCCGAGGGAGCGGGCGCGATCGGGGTGCGTCTCCAGCGCGCGGCGGCGGTAGGTCGCCTTGAGGGTGTCGCGCCAGCTCCCCGCCTCGGCGGCGAAGGCCGCGCCGAACAGCGTCCGGCCGGCGCGGAGGACGTCCTCGAAGGTGAGCTCCTGCGTCTCGATCACCCGCACCCCGCCGGCCCGGCGCCCGGTCCGCCGCAGCGGCGCGGCCGATATCGCCCGACGTCCATGGGTAGCCCGCCGCGCGCCGCCCGGCCAGTTTTCCGCCCGGACGGCCCCGCCTACGGCCCGGCGAGGTTCACGGAGAGCGTCGTCCACAGCGTGGCGGGGCGTCCCTCCGCGTCCGCGCCGCCCCTGAAGCGGCAGCGGAGGACCGCCGCCTCGACCGCGGCGAGGACCGGCTCCGGGGCGGGCGTGAGCGCGTGGACGAGCCCCGGCGTGCCGGCCGCGTCCACCGCCAGCTTCACGGTCACGCTCCCCGCCGCGCCCGCGTAGCCGGCCGGCACCCGGAGCCCGCGCGCGACGCAGCCGGGATCGCGCAGCGCCGGCCGGAGCGAGCCCGGGCCGGCGTACGCCGGCGGCCCGCCCGCGGGGGCGGCGGCGAACGACGCCCGCACGAGGTACGGCCCGGCGAGGTCGCCCGGCGAGGCGGGGAACTCCCAGCCGCGGACGAGGTCCGCGATGCATGCGTCGATGGCCGGCTCCGCGGGCGAGGTCGCGGCGGCGACGTCGACGGGGCGGCCGTCGCGATCGAGGAAGAGCACGGCGTAGGCCTCGGCCGCGGGCGCGCCGGGCGCGCGGGGCGCCTCGTGGCACTGGCCGAGCTGGTGGCGGCGGAGGGCGAGGAGCCGCTCGACGGGAGGGTCCTCGGCGTCCGCCGCGCGCGGGGCGAGGTCGAGCCCGAGCGGGGCCCGCAGCGCGGGCGGGACCCGCGCGAGGAGCGCCGCGGCCGGCCGGCGCGCCTCGTCCCGCGGGAGCGCCGCCGCGCGGGTCCGCGGCGCGAGCTCGCCCGGCGAGAAGCCGCCCGTCCCGGGGATGCCGAGCGCGAGGGCGGCGCGGTCGTCGACGAGCCGCGCCGCGGGCGTGCGCGCCGTCCGCGAGGGCGTGCGCTCGCTCACCGCGGCGCAGGCGGGCGCGATCGCGGCGCGGCAGGCCCGCGCCTCCAGCGCGGTCGCGGTCGCGCCGGGCGCCGCGTCGGGGCGCTCGGCGAGGACGAGCGCGAGGCGGTGGCAGGCGAGGGCGAGGCCGGCGTCGCACGCGCGCCCCTCCGCGCGGCCGGCGGCGCGGAGGTCGCGCGGGGCGCCGCGCCCCGCCTCGAGGGCCGCGCCGAGGTTGGCGCAGCCCTCCGGGACGCCGGCGTCGCAGGCGGCCCGGAAGAGCCGCTGGGCCTTCGCGTCGCGCTCCGCCGCCGTCCCCGGGCCCGGCGACGCGCCCTCCGCGAGGAGCGCCCCCTGGTTCGAGCAGGCGAGCGCCGCGCCGCGGTCGCACGCGCGCCGCGACAGGGCCGTCGCGGCCGCGTCGCTCTGCGCGACGCCGAGGCCGATCGCGTACAGCACGCCGAGATCGCCGCAGGCCGCCGGATCGCCCAGCTCGCAGGCCTCGGCGAGGAGCGCGGCGGCGAGCCGCTCGTCGCGGCCCTCCGCCTCGCGGACGAGCTCGGCGCGGCCGAGATCGCGGCAGGCGCCGGCGAAGCCGCGCGCGCAGCGACCGGCGAGCCCGTCGTCCCGGGGCGCCGCCGGGGCGCCCCGCTCGGGCGCGCCGGCGCCGGCGCAGGCGAGGAGGGCGGCGGCGAGGGCGGCGGCGGCGGTGCGCATGGGCTCGTTCACCTCCCGCCGAGGTCTAGCACGGGCGCGCGGCGCAAGCGTCCGCTGACTTCCGGCGCGCACCGCGGACGTGCGATAAGGGCGCCCCATGCGCAGGAAGATCGTCCAGATCGACGAGCAGAAGTGCGACGGCTGCGGCGAGTGCCTCCCCGCCTGCGCCGAGGGCGCCATCGCCCTCGTGGGCGGCAAGGCGCGGCTCTCCGCCGACGTGCTCTGCGACGGCCTCGGCGCGTGCCTCGGCGAGTGCCCGCAGGGCGCCATCACCGTGGTCGAGCGCGACGCCGAGGCGTTCGACGAGGACGCGGTCCGCGCGCACCTCGCGCGGATCGGCCGGCCGCCCGCGCCCCACGCGGCGCCCCCGCGCCCGCGGCTGCAGGTCGTGGCCGATCCGGCCGTCTCGCCCGGCGGCGGCTGCCCGGGATCGCGCCCCATGGCGCTCCCGCGCCGCCCCCTCGCCGTCGTCCCCGGCGCGCCCGGCCCCTCCCTCCCAGCCTCCGGCGCGGAGAGCCGCCTCGCCCAGTGGCCCGTCCAGCTCCACCTCGTCCCGGTGAACGCCCCGTGGTTCGCGGGCGCCGACCTGCTCGTCGCCGCCGACTGCGTCCCGTTCGCCTACCCCCGCTTCCACGACGACTTCCTCGCCGGGAAGGCGCTCGTGGTCGGGTGCCCGAAGCTCGACGACCTCCAGGCGTACGTGGACAAGCTCGCGCGCATCTTCGCGACGAACGACCTCCGGAGCGTCACGGTGGTGCGCATGGAGGTCCCCTGCTGCGGCGGGATCTCGACGGCCGCGCGCCGGAGCCTCGCCGCCGCCGGCAAGCAGCTTCCGTTCCGCGACGTCGTCGTGGGCGTGGACGGGGTGGTCCGCGGGTAGAGCGCATCGGCCGGCCCCTCGGCGCTGCTGCGGCCGGGGGCACGGGCTGGCGTCTCGGGCGCGGCGCCGCGGCCCCCCCGCCGCTACGACCCGGGGGTGAGCGCCGCCCGGATCCTGCTCTTCTCGCTCGAGGACCTCCGCAGCCGCCACGGCGCGCTCGTCCCCGAGGGCGCCGACCCGCGCGTCGACACCGCGCCGTTCCGCGCCTTCCGGCGCGCGCTCCTCGAGGCGGCCGCCCGGACGGCCACCCGCCGGGTCGAGCTGTCGATGTGGTGGGAGGGGACGTACAACGGCTACGTCCTCGCCGTCGCGGCGGAGCCGCCGGACGCCCTCGCCGACCTCGACCCCCGCGTCGCCTGCCCGCTCGACGGCGAGAGGGTCGCGCCCCCGCGCGCCGACCGGTATCCTCTCGCGGACGTCGAGCCGGGCCGCGCCGCGGTGGCGCGCGACCGGGACGGCGCGACCTTCGAGGCGCCCTTCGGGGAGGCGGCCGGCCACTTCGGGGCGCCGGGGATGAGGCGGATCACATGAAGGCGGTCCTGTTCGGCGGCAAGGGCGGTCCGGAGGTCATCGAGTGGCGCGACGCGGCGGATCCCGCGCCGGCGCGGGGCGAGGTGCTCGTGCGCGTGCGCGCGGCCGCGCTCAACCGGGCGGACCTCCTCCAGCGGCGCGGCCTCTACCCGCCGCCGCCGGGGACGCGCGAGGACATCCCGGGGCTCGAGCTCGCCGGCGAGGTGGTCGGGGTGGGCGCCGGCGTCACCGCGTGGAAGGCGGGCGACCGCGTCATGGCCATCGCGTCGGGCGAGGCGCAGGCCGAGCTGACCGTCGTGCACGAGCGGATGCTGCTGCGCGTGCCCGAGGGGCTCTCCCTGGAGGACGCCGGCGCGATCCCGGAGGCGGGCGTCACCTCGCACGACGCGCTCTTCACGCTCGGCGGCCTGCGGCCGGGCTGGCCGGTGCTCGTCCACGCGGTCGGCTCCGGCGTCTCCACCGTGGCGGTGCAGATCGCCAAGGCGGCCGGGGCGACCGTGATCGGCACCTCCCGCACCGCGGACAAGCTCGAGCGCGCCCGCGCCCTCGGCATGGACCACGGCATCCTCGTCGGGAAGGACGAGCCGCGCTTCGCCGACGAGGTGCGGCGGCTCACCGGCAAGCGCGGCTGCCCCCTCGTGCTCGACTTCGTCGGCGCCCCCTACGCCGCGGAGAACCTCGCGGCGCTCGCGCCCGGCGGCCGGATCGTGGTCATCGGCACGATGGGCGGCGCGAAGCCCACGATCGACCTCTCCCTGCTCATGCGGACGCGCGCGACGATCGTGGGGACGGTGCTCCGGCCCCGGCCCCTCGAGGAGAAGATCGCGGCGACGCAGGCCTTCGCGCGCGACGTCCTGCCGCTCGTCGCGGCCGGGCGCGTGAAGCCGGTCGTCGACGCGGTGCTGCCCGCCGCGCGGGTGCGCGAGGCGCACGAGCGGCTCGAGCGGAACGAGAGCTTCGGCAAGCTCGTCCTCGCGCTGTAACCCTCCCGGGCGGGCGTTGACGCGCGGGCCGGGCGCCCCGAGCCTTCCCGCATGCGCCTCGCCCGGCTCGCGCCGCTCGCCCTCCTCCTCGCCACCTCCGCGTGCGGCGGCGGCGAGGCCCCGCTGCCGGCGCTCGCCTGGACGTGGACGCCGATCGAGGGCGCGGTCTGCGGCGACGGCTCCCCGACCGGCGTCGGGATCGAGCGCGGGCCGGGGGCCTCGCCGGACGTGCTCGTGTTCCTGGACGGTGGCGGCGCGTGCTGGGAGGCCCTCACCTGCTTCGAGCTGAAGACGGCGAAGCCCGGGCCGTTCGGCGCCCCGGAGCTCGAGGCCCGGATCCGCGACGCGCGCGCGGGGAGCGTGCTCGACCGCGCGGCCCCCGGGAACCCCTACAAGGACTTCACGTTCGTGTTCGTGCCGTACTGCACCGGCGACGTCCACGCCGGCGACCGGACCCAGGACTACCTCGGGGCGCCGCGGCGCTGGTACCACAAGGGCCGCGTGAACCTCGCGAGGGCGTTCGAGCGCCTCCCCGCGGCGCTCGCGCCGCCCCGGAAGGTGGTCGTCGCCGGCGCCTCGGCGGGCGGCTTCGGCTCGCTCGTCGCGTTCGACCTCGCGAAGGCCGCCTGGCCGGGCGCCCGCGCCTACCTCGTCGACGACTCGGGCCCGCCGCTCGCGAACGTCCCGCGCGCCACGCGGCTCGCGTGGGACGCCGCCTGGGACCTCGGCGGCGCGCTCGAGCCGGTGTGCGGCGCGGCCTGCGCGACGAGCCTCGCGCCAATCATCCCGGCGCTCGCGGCGAGGCACCCGTCCGACCGCTTCGCGCTGCTCTCCTCGACGCGCGACGACGTCATCCGCGGCTTCTTCGCCGACCCCTTCGCGCTGGCGGTGATGCCCGAGGCGACGTTCGAGGCGGGGCTCCGGGAGCTCGCGGCGGCGATCGAGGACGACACCCCGGACGCGCCGCCGGGCGAGACGCACGCCTTCCTCGTGACGGGCAGGACGCACCCGATGCTCGACCGGCCCGGGAGCTTCGCCTCCGAGGGCGTCCCGCTGTTCGAGTGGCTGCGGCGGCAGGTGGAGGACGACCCGGGGTGGGCCCGGGCCGTCCCGCCGCCGTAGCGCCGGGGGGCGCGCGGCCTCGGCCCTCGGGCGGGCGGGCGCCGCCGGAGCGGGCGTCCGGGCGGGCGCACGACCTTCGCTCCTGGTGAATGCCTCTCCGGGCGAGGGCCTGCGGGGGCGCCGCGCGCCGCCTTACTATCGTCGAGCGGTGCGCCTCCTCTACCTCAGCTACGGGCCACAGTCGGGCGTCACCGCGTCCCTCTCGCGGAGCCTCGCCGCCGCGGGCGTCGAGGTGCTGCACGCGAACCCGGTCGAGGGCTTCCTCTGGAACGCGCGGCCCGGCTCGCGGGTCCCGAACCTGCGCCCCGCCGCGATCGCCGCCTTCGCGGCGGCGCTCCGCGCCCACCGCCGGAGCTGGAAGGCGTACTGGTGCCACACCACCTTCGCCTTCGACCACCTGTCCGGCCTCGCCGGCGAGGCGATCCGCCGGGCGCGGGCCGACGTCGTGCTCCAGTCCGGCGTCCTCTTCTCGCCCGGGCGGTTCGCGCTCGCGCCCTATCACCTCTACCTCGACCACACCCGCGCCATCGCCGAGCGCTACGACCCGCTGCCGGGCCTGCCGCCGCCCGTGCCGCCCGACGCGGCCTGGCGCGCCCGCGAGCGGGCGGTTTACCGCGGCGCCACGGCGATCTTCACCATGAGCGAGTTCGTGAAGGCGTCGCTCGTGCACGACTACGGCGCCGACCCGGCGCGCATCCGCGTGGTGGGGGCCGGGCCGAACGTCGAGCCCGCGCCCGGCGAGGCGCCGGTCGCGCGCGAGAAGGCGATCCTGTTCGTCGGCCGGAAGTTCGCGCCGAAGGGCGGGCCCGCGCTCCTCGAGGCCTTCGCCCGCGTGCGGCGCGTCCACCCGGACGCCCGCCTCTGGATCGTCTCGTCGGCGGCGCCGTCCTCCCTCCCGGACGGCGCCGTGTTCCACGGCACCCTCGGCCGCGAGCCCCTCGGGCGCCTCTACGCGCGGGCGAGCGTGTTCGCCCTGCCGACGGTGCGCGAGGCCTTCGGCCTCTCGTTCGTCGAGGCGATGGCGTTCGGGCTGCCGGTCGTCGCGCCCCGGCTCGAGGCGATCCCCGAGATCGTCTCGGACGGCGAGACCGGGATCCTCGTCCCGCCCCGCGACGTCGGCGCCCTCGCGCGCGCGCTCTGCGAGCTCCTCGCGGACCCGGGCCGCGCCCGCCGCCTCGGCGCGGCCGGGCGGGCCCGCGCGGCGGAGCGCTTCGGGTGGGACCGCGTCGCGGCGCGGATGCTCGCCACGCTGCGCCCGGCGCCGGCGCTCGAGCGGGCGGACGTGCGGCCCGGGTAGGTCCCCCGCCCGCGCGGGGCGCGCGTCCCCACTGGCGCCTCCCCCCGCGGCGGCGCGCCCTCCATCCTCTCGGTGTGGCGGTCGCCTCGCCGAGCGCGACCGCGCTCCCGGCCGGGCCGCCTCGGGGGAAACGTTGGCCGACTCCATCCTCAGGCGCGCGAGGCCGCTCCTGGCGGCGCGCCTCGCCGGCGCCTCGCTCGCGCTCGCGGTGCCGATGGTCCTCGCGCGGGTGCTGCTCCCCGCGTCGTACGGGACGTTCAAGCAGGCCTGGCTGGTCTCCCAGACGCTCGTCCTCGTCCTCCCGATGGGGCTCACCCAGAGCCTCTACTACTTCGTGCCTCGCGAGCCCGGCGCGCGCGACCGCTTCATCTCCCAGACCCTGCTCGCCCACGTCCTCCTCGGCGCCGTCGCCGCGGCGCTGCTCCTCGGCGGCGCGCCGCTCGTCGCGGCGCACTTCGGGAACCCCGAGCTCGCCGCGAACGCGGGGTGGATGGCGGCGTTCACCGGGCTCACCATCGCGGGCTCCCCGCTCGACATCGCCTACAACGCGCAGGGGCGCATCGGCGCGGCCGCCCTCGCGCGGCTCGCCACCGAGGGCGGGCGCAGCCTGGCCCTCGTCGCGGGGGCGCTCCTCCTCGGCTCCGTCGAGGGCGCCTTCGCCGGGATGACCCTCGCGATCGGGGCCCGGGCGCTCGTGACGTTCGCCGCGCTGGCCCGCGCGCACGGGCTCTCCGTCGACCCCGCGGCGCTGCGCAGGCAGCTCGCCTACGCCCTCCCCTTCGGCCTCGCCTTCGTCCTCATCGTGCCCCAGCAGCAGTTCCACCAGTACGCCGTGGGCGCCGCCGTCTCGGTCGCCGCGTTCGCCGTCTACAGCGTCGGCACCTTCCAGCTCCCCGTGGTGGACGTGCTCTACACGCCGATCTCCGAGCTCCTCCAGATCGGGCTCGCCGAGTCCGACGGCGCGGGCCGCCCGCCGCAGGCCGGGCTCGCGCTCTTCCACGAGGCGGTGCTCCAGCTCTCCTTCGCGTTCCTGCCGATCATCGGGCTCCTCCTCGTCGCGGCGCCGGCCCTCATCGAGCTCCTCTTCTCGCCCGTCTACCTCGAGGCCGTCCCCATCTTCCGCGTGACGGCGCTCTCGGTGGCGCTCGCGGTGCTGCCGCTCGACGGCGTGATGCGCGCGCGCGCCCAGAACCGCTTCATGCTCGTCCTCTCCGGCGCGAAGCTCCTCGCCACGGTGCCGCTCGTCCTCGGCGGCCTCGCCGCCCTCGGGCCGATGGGCGCCCTGCTCGGCTGGACCGCGGCGGAGGCGCTCGCCCGCCTCGTGCTGCTCCGGCGCGCCGCCGCGCTCTTCGAGGTGCCGGTGCGGCGCATCCTGCCGCTGCGGGCGCTCTCGCGGCAGGCGGTGGCCACCGCCTTCGCGATGCCCTTCGCCGCGCTGGCGCTCTCGCTCCTCTCCGGCCCGCTCCTCCTCCGCCTCGCGGCCTGCGGCGTCGCGTTCGCCGCCGCCTACCTCGGGCTCTCCGTCGCGCGGGGCTGGCTCCCCGCGGGCTGGATCTCCCTCTTCCGGTCGCGCCGGTCGCCTTCGGCGGCGCCGTCGGAGCCCTGACCATGGACGCGCCCGCCGCGCGCGCCGCGGGGGTCCGCCGGGCGGAGCGGCTCCTGCCCTGGCTCGCGGCGGCCCTCGCGCTCGCGAGCGCGCTGCGGCTGCCGGCGGCGTGGGCGAGCGGCAACGCCCTGAACCACGTCTCGGGCGCCTGGATGACGCTCGCCGACGACCTCGCCCGCGGGACCTTCTACCGCGCGCTCCACGACCCCTCCGGCGTCTACGGCGGCACGCGCTTCTTCCCCCTCGTGTTCGCGCTCCACGCCGGGCTCCTCCGCGCCGGCGCGGGGCTCCTCCCCGCCGGCTACGCCCTCTCGGCGGGCGCCGCGGCCCTGCTCGTCCTCGGCGCGTTCCTCCTGCTGCGCGGCCTCGGCCTGCCGCGCGCGGCCGCCCTCGCCTTCGCCGCGGTCGCCCTGGCCGGCTTCGGCGCGCAGCACGGCCTCTCCTCCGTGCGCGGCGACCTCCTCCCCGTCGCGCTCTCCGCGCTGGCCCTCGCCGCGCTGCTGCCGGCCGCCACCGGGCGGCGCCTCGCCCTCGCCGCCGTGCTCCTCGCGCTCGCCTTCGCGGCGAAGCCGACGGCGCTCACCGCCGCCGGCGCGGGCGTCGCCTGGCTCCTCGCGCGGCGCGAGCCGCGCGCGGCCGCGGCGCTCGCCCTCGCCGTCGCGGCGCTCGCCGCGGCGGTGGTCCTCGCCACCGACGCCCTCTCGGGCGGCCGCTTCCTCGCGCTCCTCGCCGCGTGCGCGGACGGCGGGGCCGGCCTCGGGGACGCGCTCCGGGCGCCGCTGCGCCTCGCCCGGTACCTCGCGATCGGGGACCCCTCGGGGCTCGTCCTGCTCGCGGCGGCCGCCGTGCCCCTCGCGCTCGCCGCGCCCGCGCTGGCGCGCGCCGTCCGCCGGCCCGGCCCGGCCGCGCCGCCGCTTCTCCTGCCGGCGCTGTGGCTCGCGTCGTCGCTCGGGGGCGTCCTCGTCGTCTTCGCCTCGCCCGGCACCGGGGCGAACCACCTCGTCGAGGCGGAGGTGGCGGCGGCCGTGACCCTCGGCGCGCTCGCCGCCGGGCCCGGCCCGGCCGCCCGCGCGGCGCGGCTCGCGGCGCCGCTCGCCGCCGCGGCGGGGCTCGTCCTCGCGCTCGGGACGTGGCGCGCGGACGCGAGCGGCGCCCGGCTCGCCGAGCTCCGCGCGGCGGCGCGGGCGCTGCCCGACGGGCCGGTCCTCTCGGAGGACCCGCTCGTGCCGCTCCTCGCCGGGCGCCGGCCGGTGCTCCTCGATCCCTGGATGCTCCGGCTCGCGGCGTCGCGCGACCCCGCGCTCACCGCCGGGCTCGCGGCGGACCTCGCGCGCGGCGCGTACGCGGGCGTGGTGCTCCTCGAGGACCTCGACGCGCCGGGCGCCGACGCCTGGTACGCCGACCGGAACCTCGGCCTCGCGCTCGTCGACGAGGTGCGCCGGCGCTACCGGCGGACGGGGGCGGTGGGTCACTACCACCTCTACGCGCCGCGGGCGGCCGCGGAGGAGGCGGCGGGCGGGCCCCGCTCCGCCGCCGCAGAGCTCGCGCGCCCGGACGTGGTCCCGGCGGCGCCGGCGCGCTAGATTCCGGCGCGCATGCCGACCCTCCGCCCCCCGGGCGCCCCCGCGCGCGAGCTCACCACCCGCGCGGTCCTCGTCGCGATCGTCGTGGCGGCGCTCATGGGCGCCGCCGAGCCCGCCGTGGTCCTCAAGATCGGCTACGGCCCGAACATGTCGGTCGTCTCGGCCTTCCTCGGGTTCATCGCGATCTCGCTCATCGGGCTCGTCACCCGGACGCGCGGCACGCGCTTCGAGTGCAACCTCGTGCAGACCGCCGGCACCGCCGCGGGGTCGGGGGTCGGGTTCATGGCGGTGGTGCTCGCCGCCATCGACCTCCTGAACCAGCGCGGCCTCATGAACCTGCACCTCTCCACGCTGCAGATCTTCTGCTGGCTCGCGCCGGCCGGCACCCTCGGCGTGCTCCTCGCGGTGCCGCTGCGCAAGCACTACATCGACCAGGAGAACCTCGCCTTTCCCGACGGCACGGCCGCCGGCGAGACGCTCCTCGTCCTCGACGAGGGGCCCGCGCAGGCGGGGCCGCGCGTCGCCGCCCTCGCGGCGGGCGGCGGCCTCTCGGCGCTCCTCACCGTGCTCCGCGACGGGTTCGCGGCCCTGCCCTCGCACCTCGTGTTCGGGATCCTCTCGCCGCACGCGGCGGCGCTGCGGCTCGGCACCGAGGTCGGCGTGCTGTCGCTCGGGGCCGGGATCCTCATCGGCCTGCGCGTGACGCTGTCGATGGGGATCGGCATGGTCCTCGCCTGGGTGATCGCCCCGGAGCCGCTCTTCGCGCGCGGGCTCGTCCCCTCCCTCACCTTCAACGCGATCCTGCAGCGCTGGATCATGTGGCCCGCCACGGGGCTCATGGTGGCGGGCGGCCTCGCCGCGCTCGCGCTCAAGTGGCGGGTCATCGCCAAGACCTTCCGCGGCCTCGGGGGAAAGGACGCGGCGGACGGCGGCGACTTCCCCATGCGCTGGGTGCTCTGGGGCTCGCTCGCGGCCGGCGCCACCCTCGCCGTCGTGCAGAAGATCTCCCTCGGCTTCCCGCTCTGGCTGTCGGCGGTCTCGATCGGCCTCTCGATCGTCCTCATGCTCGTCGGCATCCGCGTGCTCGGCGAGACCAACTGGGCGCCCATCAGCGCCATGGCGAACGTCATGCAGGCGGTGTTCGCGGTGCTCGCGCCCGGCCACGTGCCGATCAACATGGTGGGCTCGGGCATGAGCGGCGCCGTGGCCGCGAACGGCGAGCACCTCATGCAGGACTACCGGGCCGGCAAGATCGTCGGCTCGACCAACCGCAACCTCACCTGGCTCCAGCTCGTCGGCGTCCCCGTGGGCGCCCTCGCGGTCGCCTTCGCCTACCCGCTCCTGCGCGACAAGTACGGCATCGGCGGGGAGGGCGGCCTCACCTCGCCCATCTCCGTCAAGTGGGCCGGGTTCGCCGAGCTCCTCGCGGAGGGGTTCGGCGCCCTGCCCTCGAGCGCGATGACGGCGCTCGTCGTCGCCCTCGTGCTCGGCGTCGTGATGACGCTGCTCGAGGAGCGGTACAAGCGCTGGATGCCGTCCCCCACCGCCATCGGCCTCGGCATGCTGATCCCGGGGTTCGCCGTGTTCCCGATGATCGTCGGCGGCGCGGCGCAAGCGCTCTGGCGCCGCCTCTCGCCGCGCACGGAGGCGATCTACGACGTGCCGCTCGCCTCGGGGTTCATCACCGGCGAGGCGATCGTGCTCCTCGTCCTCGCCGCGATCGCGGCCGCGTCATGACCGGGGGCCGGATCTCCGCGAAGGCCGTCGAGCAGGAGCGCGCCCGCGCGCGCGGCGCCCGGCGGCTGCTGCCGTGGGGGGTGGTGACGGCGCTGGGCGGCGCCGTGCTGGGGGCGGCGGCGGGCGGCGGCCTCCGCGCGGCCGCGGCGCTCGGCGCCGTCGGCCTCGTCTTCGCGCTCTTCCTGTGGGTGACGTCGATCCCGCGCTGCCCGTCGTGCGGCGCGCGCCTCGTCTTCCCGAAGGCGCCCGCGCGGCTCGAGAGCTGCCCGCGCTGCCGCGCCCGCTTCGAGGGTTGAGGCCTACCGCACGAACTCGACGTGCGGGCTGATGTGCCGCGCGAGCGGCGAGCGGGTGAGGAGGGTGAGCGCGCGCTCGAGCCGCTGGGTCCCCATGCCCGGCACCGCCTCGTACGCGGCGGAGATGAGCTCCCCGAGCGTCGTCACGAGGCGGCGTGGCGCCGCGCTCTTCGTCGTGCGACCGGCCCTCGTCTTCATCGCGTCCCTCCCTGGCTGGCGGTTTCGACCTTCTCTCACTAGCAATCCCCTTGCCTTCGTACGATGGACGGCGATACAGGGGCTTGCCTCCCGGGCCGCACGGCGGCCTGTAATCGTTTCAGCCCTACGAGTGGAACTTCATGCCGACCCAGCCCTCGCGCGACCTCCAGACCTTCCCGAACCCGAAGATGGGGCGCCCCTTCGAGATCGCGATGGAGTGCCCCGAGTTCACCTGTGTCTGCCCGATGACCGGGCAGCCGGACTTCGCCACCATCCGCATCCGCTACGTGCCCGCCGAGCGCTGCGTCGAGCTGAAGAGCCTGAAGCTCTACCTCTGGAGCTTCCGCGAAGAAGGGGCCTTCCACGAGGCGGTCACGAACCGGATCTGCGACGATCTCGCGAAGGCCCTCGCGCCGCGCTGGCTCGAGGTCGTCGGCGACTTCGCGGTCCGGGGCGGGATCCACACGGTGGTGACCGCTCGCCACGGCGAGCGTCCGAAGGAGCCGTAGGGCCGGCGGCCCACGTCCGCCCACACGCCTCTCGCGGGGTTCCCCCCGCGGCCCCACGCCCCCAACTTGAGCATGGGGGGGTCGGGGATGGGGGCGGGCAGGCTCTCGATCGCATACGTGCACTACGGGGGGCAGAGCGGCGTCACCGCGGCGGTGGCGCGGGCGCTGCTCGACCGCGGGCACGACGTGCGGCTCGTCCCGGCGACGGGCGCGCTCGAGCCGCGGGACCCGGTCACCCGGAGACCGCGCGCCACGCTCGACGTCGCGCTCCACCTCGGCGCGGCGCTCGCGCGCTTCGGCCGGGGTGGCCTGCGGCACCGCTGGAACACGGGCTACGCCTTCGACCGGCACGCCCGGGCGGCCGGCGAGGCCCTCGCGGCGCTCCGGCCGGCCCCGGACCTCGTCCTCCAGAACGGCGCCCTCTTCTCCCCCGGCCTCCCGCCGTCCCTCCCGTACGCGCTCCTGCTCGACCACACCCGCGCCCTCGCGCAGGCGAGCCCCGCCTGGCCGGCGGCGGGGCTCGCGCCGCCGCCGGACTACGGCCCGGGCTGGTTCGCCCGCGAGGCGGCGCTCTACCGCGGCGCGGCGACGCTCGCCTGCCTCTCCGAGAACGTCGCCCGCTCGCTCGTCCGCGACTACGGGGTCGACCGGGGCCGCATCGCCGTGGTCGGCGGCGGGGCGAACGTCTTCCCGGAGGCGGCCCCCCGCCGCGACGACGGGCAGACGATCGTCTTCGTCGGCAAGGACTTCGCGCGCAAGGGCGGCCCCGTCCTCCTCGACGCCTTCGCCCGCGTCCGGCGGAGGTTCCCGAAGGCGCGCCTCCTCGTGGCCGGGCCGAGGGCGCCGGAGCGGCGGCGCATCCCGCCGGGGGTCTTCTTCCTCGGGACCGTGAGCCTCGACGAGCTCCCCGCCCTGCTCTCCCAGAGCTCCGTCTTCGCGCTCCCCACGCTGCGCGAGCCGTTCGGGATCGCCTTCCTCGACGCCATGGCGTGCGGCCTGCCCTGCGTCGGCACGCGGATCGAGGCGGTGCCGGAGATCGTGCGCGAGGGCGAGACCGGCCTCCTCGTCCCGCCCGGCGACCCCGTCCCCCTCGCGATCGCCCTCGAGCGGCTCCTCGGGGATCCTCCCCTCGCGCGCGCCCTGGGTGCGCGCGGACGCGCCCGGGTATTCGCGGGTGCGCTGTGGGTGCACGTCGCCGCACGGCTCGAGCGGGCCCTCGCCGGCGGGCCCGCGCTCCGCGGCCGGGCGGCCTGATCGGGCGGGGGCGCGCATTTCCTTCGCCGCCGCGCGGGCGATCCGCAGGCCGGCGCGGCCGGGGTAGAATTCCCGCCGGTGCCGGATCCCGCCCACGCCCCGAGCGCCTTCGAGCCGCTGTCGCTCGTCGGCGCCACGCTCGACGGCCGCTACGAGCTCGTCGCCCACCTCGCCACGGGCGGCATGGGCGCGGTGTTCCAGGCGCGGCACGTCCACCTGCGCAAGGACGTCGCGGTGAAGGTGCTGCGGCCGGACCTCACCTCCTCGCCGGAGATCGTCGAGCGGTTCCGCCGCGAGGCGGAGATCGCGAGCGCGCTCGAGCACGACAACATCGTGCGCGTCACCGACTTCGGCCGGACGCCCGAGGGCTACCTGTTCCTCGCGATGGAGCTCCTCACCGGCGAGAGCCTCTTCGACCGCCTCCGCCAGGAGGGGTTCCTCCCGCCCGAGCAGGCGGTGCCGATCCTCTGGCAGGTGTGCGCCGGGCTCGAGGCCGCCCATGCCCTCGGCGTCGTGCACCGCGACCTCAAGCCCGAGAACGTGTTCCTCGCCCGGACGCCCTCGGGGCGCGAGGTGACGAAGATCCTCGACTTCGGCATCGCGAAGATCGCGGACTCCGCGAGCGAGAGCGCCACGCAGGCGGGGATCGTCGTGGGGACGCCGGAGTACCTCTCGCCGGAGCAGGCGATGGGCGCCGCGGTCGACGCGCGCGCGGACGTCTACGCGGTGGGGCTCATGGCGTGGCGCGCGCTCGTGGGGCGCCACCCGTTCAAGGCGGACGGGGCGCGCTCCCTCCTCATGATGCAGGCGACCCGGCCCGTGCCGCCGCTCACCGAGTCCCGCCCGGACCTCGCCACCTGGCCGGCCCTCGTCGCCGCCGTCTCCAAGGCGTGCGCGAAGGAGGCCGCCGATCGCCACCAGAGCGCGGCGGCGCTGCGCGACGAGCTCGCCGCGGCGCTCGGGCCGATGTTCGCGGCGCCGGCCGGCGCGACGCCCGCGCCCTCGGTCTCGTTCTCCTCGCTCTCGCCCGTGCCGCTCCCGCGCCCGCCCCCGCTCCCGCCCCTCGCGGCGCCCGCCGCCCCGTCGGACGGCGCGACCCGGGGGGCCGACCCGCGGCTCCCGATGCCCGCGTCGGTGGCGCGGGCGCTCGCCCTCGGGCGGCTCCGCCTCGCGGCGATCCGGACCGGCCGCGCCGCCCGCGACCGCGCGACCGCGCTCGCCGGGCGCGCCGTCGCCGCCGTGCGGGCCCGCCCGGCGCGCGCCGCCGCGGTCGCCGCCGCGGTCGTCCTCGCGGCCGGGCTCGCGGGGGCGCTCGCGTGGCAGCAAGGGCGCGCGGCCGCCGAGGCGCGCGCCCTGCTCGAGGAGCGCCGCCCCGCCGAGGCGCGCGCGATCCTGGACGCCGCGCTCGAGCGCCGCCCCGACGACGCGGAGCTCCTCCTCCTCCGCGGGCGCGCGCTGCACCGCCTCCCCGGCCGCGCGGGCGACGGCATCGAGGCGTACGCGGCGGCCCGCGCCGTCGAGCCGCTCGACGAGCTCGCCCACGAGGACCTCGTCGCCGACCTCGGGCGCGAGCGGAGCATCGCCGACCGCGCCGCGCGGCTGCTCGCCGAGGACTCCCCCCGGGCGCTCCCCGCGATCCTGCGCGCGGCGCAGGGGGCGCCGGGGGTCCAGCGGCTGCGCGCGCTCACGCTCGCGCGCGACCTCGGCGAGGAGCTGCGCCTCGACCGCACCGCGGCGTACGGGGAGCTGCTCGCCGACCCCGACTGCGAGGTCCGGCGCGCCGCAGCGCGGCGGCTCGGCGAGATCGGCGACCCCGCCGCGCTCGCGCGCCTCAAGAAGGCGGCGATCGCGAAGACCGAGACGAAGGGCTTCTTCCGCGGGGGCTCCGCGCCCGCCTGCGGCGCGGCCGAGGCCGACGCCGCGGCGCGCCGGATTGAGGCCGCCCGCCTGCCGTAGACGGGCGACCGTGATTCGTGAACAGGCGAGCGAAGCTCGCCCGCCGGGGCGCCGGCGCGGAAGCGGCGTAGCCGCTCGCGGCGGCGCACGGGACCCGGCGAGCAGGGTGGGGCCCCGGCAGCTCTGCTCGACGGGGCGGGGCGCAGCCCCGTGAGATCTCGCTACCGCTCCGCGAACCGGCCGTGCAGCACGGCCATGCCGCCCGCCCGCGCGAGCGGCCCGGCCGAGAGCAGGGCGAAGTCGGCGAGGCAGAGGGCGTCCGCGAGGAGCCGGCGCGCGGCCGGCGCGCCCTCGTAGCCGCGCGGCAGCACGAAGCGGTTCGCGCGGCCGAGCAGGCCGAAGGGGCGGAGCGCCAGGTCGGGCACGTGCCGGCGCACGACCTCGAGCTCGGCCTCCTCGAGCGGCCGCTCTCCCGGGGTGCCGTTCGCGGGGATGGGCAGCGCAGCGCGCAGCCGGCGCAGCGCGGTCACCCGGCTCACCGGCTCGCAGCAGACGAAGCGCGCCCCCGGCCGCGCGAGGGCGCGGAGGCGCGCCAGGATCGCGTCGAGCTCGGGGATGACGTGGTGCAGGATCCCGTCGCACCACACGACGTCGAACGTGGCGGCGGGGAGGTCCGCCGTCTCGATCGGCCCGCACACGAACCGCGGCGGCACGGGCAGCCCGCTCGCGAGGGCGCGGCGCCCGGCGATCTCCACCGAGCGGGCCGACACGTCGACGCCCGTCACCGCGGCGCCCGCGAGGGCGAGCAAAATCGCGTTGTCGCCGGTGCCGCAGCCGACGTCGAGGACGCGGTGGCCCTGGAGCGGCCCGAGCAGGCGGAACCGGTACTCCTTGTGGAACCAGAACCTGCGCGCCCGGGCGTAGCGGGCCGCCACGCGCGGGTCGAGGCCGCGCACCTCGGACGGGGCGAGGGCGTCGAAGAAGCTCGCCTCCTCGCGCCAGCGCGCCTCGCGGGCGTCGGGGGAAGGATCGGGACGGGTGAGCACGGGGACCTCCGGGGCGCCGCGCGCGGCGCCCGGAACGAAGCCTTCGGGCGGGGCGGCCGCGCGGCAAGGCCCCGCCGCGCGCGTCCGGCGGCGCACGACCGCGAAGCGTGGTAGACGACCGTCGCACGGAGGAGGGACCCGGATGGCTCGCAAGGACGGGATCACGATCGAGGCGGCGGGCGTCGCCGCCGCGGACGCCGAGGGGGACGCCCTCGCGCTGCCGGTGTTCGAGGAGGAGCTGCGGGGCGGCGGCGCCGGGCGCGTGAAGGCGCTCGACGCCCGCCTCGGTGGGGCGCTCCTCGCGGCCGCCCGCGCCGAGCGGTTCGAGGGCAAGCCCGGGCAGGACCTCGCCCTCGCCACCCTCGGGCGGGCGCCCGCGGGGCGCCTCCACCTCTTCGGCCTCGGCCCGCGCGCCCGGTACGCCGGGTCGGCGGGCGCCGGCCACGAGCCGCTCCGCGCCGGCGCGGGGCGGGCGGCCCGGGCGGCGGTGAAGGCCGGCGCGCGCGCGCTCGTCGTGGCGGTCCCCGAGGGGGACGGCAGGGACGTCGGGGCCGCGGCGCGGGCCGCCGCCGAGGGGGCGCTCCTCGGCGCCTACGAGTTCCTCCGCTACAAGACGGAGAAGAAGCGGCCGCCGGGCCTCGCGGCGCTGACGGTCGCCGTACCGCCGGGGCGCGAGCGGGCGCGCGAGGTGAAGGAGGCGCTCCTCCTCGCCGGCGAGATCGGCCGGGCGGTCGCCTGGGCGCGCGACCTCGTGAACCTCGGCCCCGCCGACTGCACCCCGTCGCTCCTCGCCGACGCGGCGCGGACGCTCGCGCGCGAGGCGGGGCTCTCGTGCGAGGTGCGCGGGCCGAAGGAGATCGCGGCCCTCGGCATGGGCATGTTCCTCGGCGTGACGCGCGGCTCCGCCGAGCCGCCGCGGCTCGTCACGGTGAGCTACCGGCCGAAGGGGGCCGCCGCCCGCAAGCGGCGGCCGGTCGTGCTCGTGGGCAAGGCCATCACCTTCGACTCGGGGGGCCTCTCGCTCAAGCCCACCGAGAGCATGGTGACCATGAACACCGACATGGCCGGCAGCGCCGCCGTGCTCGGCGCGATGCGCGTCGTCGCGTCGCTCCGGCCGGAGCTGCCGGTGCACGCCGTGCTGGGCGCCTGCGAGAACATGCCGGGCGGCCGCGCCTACAAGCCGTCCGACGTCCTCGTCGCCTTCGACGGCCAGACGGTCGAGATCACGAACACCGACGCCGAGGGGCGGCTCGTCCTCGGCGACGTCCTCGCCTGGGCGGCGAAGACGTTCGAGCCCGCGGCGATGGTGGACGTGGCGACGCTCACCGGCGCCTGCATGGTGGCCCTCGGGCTCACCACCGCCGGCCTCCTCGGGCCTGACGGGCCGGTGGCCGACGGCGTCCTCGCCGCGGCGCGGGCCGCGGGCGAGGAGGTGTGGCGGCTGCCCCTCGTCGAGTCGCTGAAGGAGCAGCTCAAGAGCGACCGGGCCGACATGAAGAACACCGGTGAGCGCTTCGGCGGCGCCATCGCGGCGGGCCACTTCCTGCACGCCTTCGCGAAGGAGACGCCCTGGGCGCACCTCGACATCGCCGGCCCGTCCCACGCGCCGAAGGAGCGGGGCTACGTGGCGAAGGGCGGCACCGGGTTCGGGATCCGCACCCTCGTCGAGTTCGTGCGCGCGTGGGAGGCCGCCCGGGGTTAGGCTTCCTCCGTGACGATGGGGCTCTCCGAAGAGCTCGGGCTCCTGCTCCGCCCCGCCGGCGGCGGCATCCACCTCGTCTCGACGGGCAAGGCGGAGCAGCAGGCGCTGCAGCGCCGCCTGTACGGGGCCGGGAGCGACGAGGAGGTCCTCCGCCGCTGGCGCGAGGACCTCGCGCGGGTCCCCGCGGCCCGCGCGGTGCTGCTCGGCATCCCCTCCGACGTGGGCGCGGGCTACCGCCGCGGCGCGAACCTCGGCCCCGCCGCGATCCGGGCGCGGCTCCTCGAGTCGGACCCGGGCTTCCCGGACCGCGCGCGGGCGGCGGGCGTCGTGGACCTCGGCGACGTCTTCGTGGTGCCGCAGCTCCTGCACGACGAGATGCTCTCGGCCGGCCAGCTCGCCGCGTCGCGCCGCGCCCTGTACCCGTCGC
Source organism: uncultured delta proteobacterium (assembly GCA_963737085.1). Taxonomy (GTDB): domain Bacteria; phylum Myxococcota; class Myxococcia; order Myxococcales; family Anaeromyxobacteraceae; genus Anaeromyxobacter. Next base: position 27,339 of record CAVTRR010000003.1, on the reverse strand, counting down.
TCGGCGAGGCCGACCGCGCCGCCCTGCCCGTCTCGCCGCTCTCCATCGCCGAGCGCGCGCTCGCGCGCGTGGCGGCGGCGAACCCGGCCGCGAAGGTGCTCGTCCTCGGCGGCGATCACTCCTGCGCCTGGCCCGCCGTGAAGGCCCTCGCCGCTGCGGGCCCGGGACTCGGGATCGTGCAGATCGACGCGCACACCGACCTCCTCCCCGAGCGGCTCGGGGTCCGCTACTGCTTCGGCACCTGGTCGTTCCACGCGAACGACCTCGTCGGCCGCGGCGGGCGGCTCGTGCAGGTGGGCACGCGCGCCTCCGCGCGGGACCGCGCCCACTGGGAGACGACGCTCGGCGTGCGCCAGTTCTGGGCGGAGGACGTCCGGCGCGATCCCGCCGCCGCCCTCGACGCCATCGTCGCTCACGTCCGCGAGAGCGGCGTCTCGCGGGTCTACTTCTCGAACGACATCGACGGCACCGACGCTGCCGTCGCGGACGCGACCGGCACGCCCGAGCCGGCCGGCCTCGATCCCGAGCTGGTGGTCGCCCTCGTCTCGCGCCTCGGCCAGGAGATCGGCCTCGCCGGCGGCGACGTGATGGAGGTCGCGCCGGGGCTCGCCGACACGCCCGAGGGGAACGCGCGCACGCTCGCGCTCGCGGTCCGCTACCTCCGGGCGACGCTCGCGGCGGCGCTCGGCGCCGAGGTGTGACGGCTACCGCCGGATCAGGACGACCGAGACCACGAGCAGCGCGGCGCCGAGCGCTTTCGTGCCGGTGATCGGGCGCAGCTCGAGCCCGAGCGCGCCCACGTGGTCGAGGGCGAGCGCCGCGACCATCTGCCCGGCGACGGACAGCCCGAGCGTCGCCGCCACGCCGAGCCGCGGGGTGAGCAGCACGATCGCCGAGACGTAGAACGCGCCGAGCAGCCCGCCCGTCCACGCCCACCACGGCGCGCGGGCGAGGGAGAGCGCCGGCGGCGGCGCGAGCCGGAGCGCGGCGAGCCAGGCGCCGAGCGCGACGAGCCCCACCGCGAAGTTCACGAAGGCGGCCCACTCCGGCCGCCCCACGTGGCGGCCCATCGCCGCGTTGATGCCCGCCTGCGCCGGCAGCCCCGCGCCGGCGGCCAGCGCGACGAGGACGAGGACGATCTCCAAGGGTCACCTCCGAGCGCCGCGTTGTAGCCGATCCGCGGGCGGCGGGCACGCCCCGCCGCCCGCGACCTCCACCTGGACCACCCCGAGCCGCCATGCGTCCCGAGCCCACAGTCCCGGGAGCTCCTCGCGCGACCGCACGCTGGCGCCCGGGTGCGCCGGCTCCGCTCGTGTCCACGCGGGACCGCACGCTGGCGCCCCGGGGTGCGCCGGCTTCGCTGCATGTCCTCGCGCGCCGCACGCTCGCGCCCCGGGGCGCCGGCTCCGCCGCGGTGTGCTCGGCGCGCGCGAGCGGTCCGGTCCGCGCGCGGAGCCGTCCGGCCCGGCGGGCGCGGCGGCGGAACTCGCGTCCGCAGCGCGCTGCGCGCCTGCGGACGCTTCGGACAGCCGCCGCCGCGCACGTGCGAAGCGTGTCGCGCGCGGTGAACGCGCTATCCGGCGGGCGCGCCTGCGCGCGCGGCTTCGCCTGCGCTCCCGGGGCGCCGGCGCTTACGGTCCGGCTGCCGTGCGCGGGCGCGGGTGCGGGTGCGAACGCAGCGCCACACGCGCGCTGGACGCTCACGCTGCCGCCGCCCTGCGCAGGGACGGCCGTCGCGCGCGCCCTGAGCCCAGTCCCCGGGGGCTCCCCGGAGGCGCCGCGCGCAGGCGCGCCGCCGCGTCGAACGGCTTCGCGCGCGTCACGGTCTGCGCGCGCGCGGCGGCACTTGTCCGAGCGCCGGCATCGCGCAGCGAGCTTGCCGGCGCGAGTTGTGCCGCCGCGCCGCACGGCCCCATCGCCCTCCGCGCGCGGCGCGGCCCGATCGGCGCGCCGAGCACACCGGCGCCGAAGGGGAGCAACCGGGGCGGGCGTGGACCCGCGATCGGACTCGGAGCACACCGGCGCCGAAGGGGAACACCCGGGGCGGACGTGGACCCGCGATCGGACGCGGAGCACACCGGCGCCGAAGGGGCCCGGGGCGGGCGTGGTCGGTGGGAGGACCACTTCCCTTCAGCGCACGAGCCCCGCCCGGCGCGACGCGAAGCGCGAGCCCTCGGCGCGCCACAGGCTCCGGAACGACGGCGCCCCGGGCCGCACGTCGCGGGGACCCTCGACGGCGAGCGCCGAGAGCCGGACCCTCACGCCGTGCTCGGCGCGGAAGATCCGCGCGAGCTCGAAGGGGTTCGCGAGCGCGGCCACGACGCCCAGGACGCGGAAGGCGAGCGAGAGCCGCCGGGGCGCGTAGCGGCGCCGCTGCCGGCGGACGCGGCGCCCGCCGCCGCTCGCCTCGATCCAGAGGCGCAGGGCGTGGTCGCCCTTCGCGTCGGGCAGGGCGGCGACCGGCAGCGTGAGGACGCCCACCTCGAGGGGGGCGAGCCGCACGGGCGCGCGCGCAGGCGCGACGAGGCCGCGCGCCGGCTCGGCGTGGACCACCACCTCGCGCGGGCCGTCGTGGGCGTTCTGCAGGTGCACCTCGAGCGGGGCGGGGTACGCCGCGGTGGCGAAGGTGTCGGGCTCGACGACGGCCCACTGCACCCCGTCGGTCTCGACGACGACGCCCTCGAACGCCTCGCCGAGCACGTCCGGCACGAGCTCGCAGGCCCGCTGCAGCCGGAACAGGTGGACGAAGGCGCCGGCGAACGCGGCGGCGCACAGGACGGCGCCCGCCGCCGCGACCGGGTGGTGGTGCCGGCCGAGCAGGGCGCCCGCGCCGAACACGAGGAGCCCGAACAGCGCCGCGACCGCTCCGAACATCGCGGCGTCGTGGTCGTCGTGGCGAAGCTCGATCCCGAAGGCGAGCAGCCCGAGGGCCGCGGCGGCGGCGAGCACGAGCTCGCTCTGCGGCGAGAGCGGCTCGTCCATGGCGGCCCCGGCGAGGACGAGCGCCGTGCCGAGCGCGATCGCCGCGAGGACGAAGAGCGTCGCGTGCCCGCGGAGGTCCGTGGCCGGTCGCATCCGGCGGAGCTTAGCGCACGCCGCGAGACGACGAGGCCCCGGATCCTCTCGGACCCGGGGCCGTGGGTGTCGGACGCTCTGCCCGGCGCTAGGCCTTCTCGGCGGCCTTCTTCGCGACGGGGGTGAGGCGGACGATGGCGCCGGCCGCCGCGCCGGCCGCCGCGCCGGCGACCGCGAAGAGGGAGCCGACGGCGGTCACGCCGAGGACCATGCCGAAGACGATGAGGGCGCGCGCGGCGAGGCTCGCCGCGACCGGGGTCCCGAAGATGCCGCCCGCGAGCAGCACGCCCGCGTAGCCGCCGTAGAGGATCGCCGGGAGGAGCGCGACCGCGAGGAAGGTGGCGAGCCCGATGCCGGCGCCGACGAGAGCGGGAGTCTTGTTCGTGTTCGTCATGACCTTTTCTCCTTCTGGTTGTCGGGGCCGTCCGTCCGGCCACCCGACTCTTCCCTTCTGCACGGCGCTTGCCAGCGCGACCGCACGCGGGTTCGCGGGGTTGCGTGCGCGCGCGTCGGGAAACGGCGACGCGCCGCCGGTTCGCCCGACGCGGCGTCCCGAAAACACGAGGCCCCGGATCCTCGCGGATCCGGGGCCGTGGGTGTCGGGACGCTGCTTCGGGTCCGGCGCTACGCCTTCGTCTTCGCCTCGGCCTTCTTCGACTCCGGGACGGCGCGGATGATCGCGCCGACCGCCGCGCCGGCCGCCGCGCCGGCGACCGCGAAGAGCGAGCCGACCGCGGTCACGCCGAGGACCATGCCGAAGACGATGAGGGCGCGCGCGGCGAGGCTGGCCGCGACCGGCGTCCCGAAGATGCCGCCCGCGAGCAGCACGCCCGCGTAGCCGCCGTACAGCATCGCGGGGAGCAGGGCGACCGCGAGGAAGGTGGCGAGCCCGATGCCGGCGCCGACGAGAGCGGGAGTCTTGTTCGTGTTCGTCATGACCTTGTCTCCTTCTGGTTGTCGGGGCCGTCCGTCCGGCCACCCGACCCCTCTCCAGTGCATCGCCCCTGCCAGCCTTCGCCCGTCCGGAAATCGCGGGGTTGGAGCCCTCGGCGGTCGGGAAATCCCGACGGCGCGCCGGCGGCGCCGACGGGCGGACGGGGCGCAGCGGTGCTACCCTGCGCGGCCGTGAACGCCTTCAAGCCACACCTCGCCCAGGTGGCCGACTACCCATACACGAAGCTCGACGCGCGGGTGAAGCTCGACCAGAACGAGAGCCCGGAGGATTTCCCGCCGGAGCTCAAGGCGCGCGCCGTGGAGCGGCTCGCCCGGGTCTCCTGGAACCGCTACCCCGAGCTGCACGCCGAGGACGTCCGCGCCGCCGTCGCCCGCCACGAGGGCTGGCCCGAGGCGGGCGTCGTCCTCTCGCCCGGCTCGAACCTGCTCGTCCTCGCGCTCGCGCAGGGCGCGTCGTCGGTCGTCGACACCGCGCCGGCCTTCTCCTACTACCGGGGCGCCGCCGAGGCGGCCGCGACGCCGTACCGCGCGGTCCCCCTCGGCGACGGGTTCGCCCTGCCCGTCGACGGGCTCCTCGCGGCGCTCGAGGCGTCCCCGGGCGTCCTCTTCGTCCCGAACCCGCACGGGCCGACGGGCAAGCTCTTCGAGACGGCCGACCTCGAGCGGCTCGGCGCGAAGGCGCGCGAGACGGGGGCGCTCCTCGTCGTGGACGAGGCCTACCACGCCTTCGCCGGCACCGACGCGCGCCCGCTCGCCCGCGCGAACGAGCACGTCGCGGTGCTCCGCACCTTCTCCAAGTCGTGGGCGCTCGGCGGCGTCCGGGCGGGCTACCTGCTCGGCTCGCCCCGGGTGGCGACGGTGGTGGACGCGCTCCTCCCGCCCTTCCGCATCCCGGTCACCACCGGCGCGATCCTCCTCACCGCCCTCGAGGACCCGAGCTACCTCGCGCCGCTCGCCGCGCGCATCCGCGCCGAGCGCGACCGGCTCCTCGCCGGCCTCGCGCGCCACCCGCGCTGGAGGCCCTACCCGTCCGCCTCGAACTTCATCCTGGTGCGGACGCCGGACGCGAAGGCCGCCCACCGCAAGCTCCACGCCGCCGGCATCCTCGTCCGTCGCATGGACCACTACGCCGGGCTCGAGGGCTGCGTGCGGGTCTCGGTCGGCACCCGCGAGGAGAACGACCTGCTCCTCGCGGCGGCGCTCGACGGGGAGTGAAGGGCGAGCGGGGCGCCGCCGCGCGGCCGGCCGCGCGTCACGGCGCGGCCGCCGCCTCCGCGCCCTCCGGGCCCGTGAGCCGCTCGAGCACCCGGGCGAGGTCCTCGAACTCCACGGGCTTCACGAGGTGGGCCTCGAAGCCGGCCTCGGCCGCCCGGCTGCGGTCCTCGCTCCCGCCGTAGCCGGAGAGCGCGACGAGGCGCGTGCGGCACGCCGCGCGCAGCCGCGCGGCCACCGAGTAGCCGTCCAGCCCGGGGAGGCCGATGTCGACGAGCGCGACGTCGGGCCTGCGCGCGAGGACCAGCGCGACGCCCTGCGGCCCGTCCTCCGCCTCGAGCACCTCGTGCCCGCGCAGCTCGAGCAGCTCGCGCAGCGTCTCCCGGATGTCCGGGTTGTCCTCGACGACCGCGATGCGCAGGGGCGCGAGCGCGGCCCGGCGGGCGGCGGGACGGAGGGGGACCGGCTCCGCCAGCGGCGGCGCGATCGCGGGGAGCCGCACCTCGAACGCGCTGCCGCGGCCCGGGCCGGCGCTCTCCGCCCGCACCGATCCCCCGTGCCGCTCGACGAGGCTCTTCACGAGGGCGAGGCCGAGGCCGAGGCCGCCGCGGGCGCGGTGCGCCGGCTGCTCCGCCTGCACGAACGGCTCGAAGACCTGCGGCAGGAGGTCGGGCGCGATGCCGATCCCGTCGTCCTTCACGCGCACCACGATCTGTGGCCCCTCGCGCGCCGCCGCGAGGGCGAGGTGGCCGCCCGCGTCCGTGTACTTCACGGCGTTGTGGAGGAGGTTCCCCACGATCTGCGCGAGCCGGACGGCGTCGCCGTCCACCCACAGGGGCTCCGGGACGACCTCCGCCGCCAGCGTCTGGCCCTGCGCCCGCGCCAGCGGCTCCGCGGCCGCCACGGCGTCCTCGAGGACGCCCCGCAGGTCGAGCGGCGCGCGCCGCAGCTCGACCTTGCCGCGGCGGATGCGGGAGACGTCGCCGAGGTCGTCCACCAGCCGGGCGAGGTGCCGCACCTGCCGGTCGGCCGCGGCGAGCGCGCGCCGCCGGGCGTCGGGGGTCGCCCTGTCGTGCCGCAGGATCTCGAGGGCGCCCACCACGGGCGCGAGGGGGTTGCGCAGCTCGTGCGCGAGCATGGCGAGGAACTCGTCCTTGCGGCGGTCGGCCTCGGCGAGATCCGCGGCGCGCCGCCGGAGCTCCTGCTCCTCCGCGCGCCGCGCCGCCTCGGCGAGGAGCTCGCGCCGCTCCGCCGCGGCGGCGCGCTCGCGCTCGCGCTCGAGCTCGAGCGCCTGGCGCTGCGCGTCCACGAACCAGGCCACCTTGTCCCGCAGGATCTCCTGGGGCACGACCGGCTTCGTGAGGAAGTCCACGGCCCCGAGGCCGTAGCCGCGCAGCACCTGCTCGTGGTCGGCGCCGTGGCCGGTGAGGAAGATGATCGGCGTGCGGCGGGAGCGCCGCCGCTGGCGGACGAGCGCCGCGGTCTCGAGGCCGCTCATCCCCGGCATCTGGACGTCGAGGACGACGACCGCGAAGTCCTCGTGCAGGAGGTGCCTGAGCGCCTCCTCGCCGGAGCGCGCGAGCGCGATCCGCGCCGGCAGGCCGCGCAGGAGCGCCCCGACGGCGTGAAGGCTCCCCTCGTCGTCGTCCACGACGAGGACCCTCGCCTCTTCGTCGCGCGGGACGGCGCCCTCCACGGCTCACCTCCGGGGGAGACGTTTGCCGCATCCTGCCCCCGAACGCACTCCCTCCATGCGGGCCCGCCCCGTCCGAGACCCGCCCTCCTGCCGGCCCGCCTTCCCTACGAGGCGGCCGGCGGCCGGGGCGCCGCGGGCGCGAGCCGCTCGGCGCGGCCGGCCTCGAGCACCGCGGGCGCGCGCGGGAGCGCGGAGAGCGCGAAGCCGCCGGCGAGCGCGCGGGGCTCCACGCGCCCGCCCGCCCCGAGCCCGGACAGCTCCGCGAGGAGCGCCACCACCTCGCGCGGATCGGCGCCCCGCTCGCGCAGCTCGCCCACCGAGAGGGCGCCGTGGCGCTTCGCGAGCCGCGCGCCGTCCTCGCCGACGACGAGCGGCACGTGGGCGAAGCGCGGCGGGGCGAGCCCGAGCGCCGCGTAGAGCAGGAGCTGGCGGCCGGTGGAGGCGAGGAGGTCGTCGCCCCGCACGACGTCCGTGATCCCCATCGCCGCGTCGTCCACCACCACCGCGAGCTGGTAGGCGGGGATCCCGTCGGCGCGCGCCACCACGAAGTCGCCGGTCGCCGCCGCGACGTCCACCGCCTGCCCCCCGTGGACGCCGTCCTCGAACGCCACGGCGCCCGGGGCGACCCGGAAGCGCCACGCCGGGAGCCGCACGGCGGCGCGGCGCGCGATCTCGGCGGCGCCGAGGCCGGCGCAGGTCCCCGGGTAGCGCGGGCCGTCGTCGCCCGCGCCGTGGGGCGCCTGGGCCGCCGCCGCGATCTCCGCGCGCGAGCAGAAGCACGGGTAGACGCGCCCCTCCGCGCGCAGGCGATCGAGCGCCTCGGCGTACCTCGGGAGCCGCTCGGACTGGCGGTAGGGGGCCGCGGGGCCGCCCACGTCCGGGCCCTCGTCCCAGTCGAGGCCGAGCCAGCGCAGCTCCGACAGGATGCGGGCCTCGAGGCCGGGGCGCACGCGCGGGCCGTCGAGGTCCTCCACCCGGAGCGCGTACGCCCCGCCGGCGGCGCGCGCCGCGAGCCAGGAGAGGAGCGCGGTGCGCGCGTTCCCGAGGTGGAGGGGGCCGGTCGGGGACGGCGCGAAGCGGCCGCGGATCATCGGCGCTGGGGACCCGGAAGGTGCGATGCCGGGAGGGCGGCCCTCCTGATATCCGGTGTCCCCGGAGCGCTCAAGCCCAAAACTTGTGGGGGCGGCGAACGCGCCGCACCGTATTCGCCCATGCCCCGCCAGGCCGGAATCCTCCTCCCGCTGTTCTCGCTGCGCTCGGCCGCCGACTGGGGGGTGGGGGAGATCCCGGACCTCGTGCCGTGGGCGCGCTGGTGCGCCGCCGCGGGCTTCTCCGTCTCGCAGGTGCTCCCGGTGAACGAGGCCTCCCGCGGCCAGAACAGCCCGTACGCCGCCCTCTCGGCCTTCGCCATCGACCCGGTGTACGCCGGCGTCGAGGCGCTCGAGGACTTCGAGGCCGCCGGCGGGGTCGAGGCGCTCTCCGCCGCCGACCGCGCGCTCCTCGAGCGGGTGCGGGCGGCGCCGTCGGTGCGCTGGGACGAGGTCCGCGCGCTCAAGGGGCGGGCGCTCGCCCTCGCCTTCGACCGCTTCGTCCGGGACGAGTGGGACCGGCGCTCCGACCGCGCCCGCGCCCTCGACGCGTTCTCCCGCGCGGAGGGCGCCTGGCTCGAGGACTACGCGCTCTTCGTCGCGATCCACCACGGCGAGCAGGGCGGCCGCGGCTGGACGGACTGGCCGGCCCCGCTGCGCGATCGCGAGCCCGCGGCGCTCGCCGGCGCCCGCGCGCGCCTGTCGCGCGCGATCCTGTTCCACGCCTGGCTGCAGTGGCAGCTCGAGGAGCAGTGGCACGCGGCGCGCGCCGCCGCGAACGGCGCCGGCGTCGAGCTGGCCGGCGACCTGCCCTTCATGGTGGCGACCGACTCCGCCGACGTGTGGGCCCGCCGCGGCGACTTCCGGCTCGACGCGCGCGTGGGCGTGCCGCCCGACGCCTTCAGCGCGACGGGGCAGGACTGGGGGCTCCCGGTCTACCGCTGGGACGTCATGGAGCGGGAGGGCTACCCGTGGATCTCCGAGCGCGGCCGGCGCATGGCGGATCTCTACGGCCTCTACCGCGTCGACCACGTGGTCGGGTTCTACCGGACCTACTACTTCCCGAACGACGGCTCGGCGCCGGGCTTCGTCCCCGCCGACGAGGGCGCGCAGGTCCGCAACGGCGAGCGGGTGCTGGGGATCTTCTCGCAAGGCGCGCGGGTCATCGCCGAGGACCTCGGCACCGTGCCCGACTTCGTGCGCGCCTCGCTCGAGCGGATCCGCATGCCCGGCTACCGCGTGCTGCGCTGGGAGCGCCACTGGCACGACCCCGGGCAGCCCTTCCGCGAGCCGGCCGGGTGGCCCGCGGTCTCGGTGGCGACCACCGGCACGCACGACACCGACGCCCTCGCCGACTGGTGGGACGGGATGCCCGCGGACGAGAAGCGCGCCTTCCTCGCGCTGCCCGCCCTGGCGGCGCTCCGGGCGAGGGGCGCAGACCGGTTCGACGACGGCGTGCGGGACGCGATCCTGGAGGCCGTCTACGGGGCGGGCTCGGACCTGCTGCTCCTGCCGCTCCAGGACGCGCTCGGGGGACGGGAGCGCGTCAACGTGCCCGGCACCGTCAACGAGGAGAACTGGACCTACCGCATCCCGCGGGACCTCGCCGCGCTGCACGGCGACCGGGCCACCCTCTCGCGCCTGCGCGGCCTCGCCGAGCGGAGCGGCCGGATCGTCGGAGGCTGAGCGTGGACGCGGCGTCCGGCTCCGGCTCCGGCGGCGCGGACGCGGCGGCGCTCGTGGTCGAGCTCGCGGCGGAGCTGGCGCGGGACGGCCCGGCGCGCCGCCCGGCGTCCACCTACCGGCTCCAGCTCCACGGGGCGTTCGGCTTCGACGACGCCGCCCGCCTCGTCCCCTACCTCGACGCGCTCGGGGTCTCCGACCTCTACCTCTCGCCGGTGCTCGCCGCCGCGCCCGGCTCGACCCACGGCTACGACGTCGTCGACCACGGCCGGCTCGACCCCCAGCTCGGCGGCGAGGAGGGCTTCGCGCGCCTCTCCGAGGCGTGCGCGCGGCGCGGGATGGGCCTCCTCCTCGACTTCGTCCCGAACCACATGGGCATCGGGCCGCTCAACGCCTGGTGGATGGACGTGCTCGAGAACGGCCCGTCCTCGGTCTGGGCCCCCGCCTTCGACGTCGACTGGACCCCGCGCAAGGCCGAGCTCCTCCACAAGGTGCTCGTGCCCCTCCTCGGCGACCAGTACGGGCGCGTCCTGGAGCGCGGCGAGCTCCGCCTCGCGCGCGAGGGCGGCGCGCTCGTGGTCCGCTACCACGACCACCTCTTCCCCACCGCGCCGCGCTCGGTGCCGCTCGTCCTGCGCCACCGCCTCGACGCGCTCCGCGGGGAGCTCGGACCCGCCGACGTCCACGTGCAGGAGCTCGAGTCGATCTGCGCCTCGCTCGAGAAGCTCGCGCCGCGCACCGACACCTCCCCCCAGGCGGTGGTGGACCGGGCGCGGGAGAAGGAGGTCGCGAAGCGCCGCCTCGCCGCGCTGTGCGAGGCGAGCCCCCGCGTGCGGGCCTTCGTGGACGCGAACGTCGCCGAGTTCAACGGCCGCGTGGGGGAGCCGCACAGCTTCGACCTGCTCGAGCGCTTCCTCGACGCGCAGGCCTACCGGCTCGCCTTCTGGCGGGTCGCCGGCGAGGAGATCAACTACCGCCGCTTCTTCGACGTGAACGGCCTCGCCGCCATCCGCATGGAGAAGCCCGCGATCTTCGCGGCCGCCCACCGGCTCGTCCTCGACCTCCTCCGCGCCGGGAAGGCGACCGGCCTGCGCATCGACCACCCGGACGGCCTGTACGCGCCGGCCGCGTACCTGCGCCGGCTGCAGGCGTCCCACCTCGCCGGCAAGGCGCGCGCCCTCGCCGCCGCGCGGGGCGCGCCCCTCGACGCCGCCGGCGAGGCGGCCCTCCTCGACCGGATCTTCGAGGCGCTCGAGGGCGGGGAGCTGCCGCGCGCGCTCTACGTGGTCGTCGAGAAGGTGCTCGTGGGGCCGGAGCGGATGCCGGACGGGTGGGACGTGGACGGGACCACCGGCTACGAGTTCCTCGCCGCGGTGAACGGGCTGTTCGTCGACCCCGACGCGGAGCGCTCCTTCGACGCGATCTGGGCGCGCCTCGCCGGCCAGCGCGGCGCCTTCCGCGACGTGGTGGCGGAGAAGAAGCGGCTCGTCATGTCGTCGTCGATGGCGAGCGAGGTGAACGTGCTCGCGCACCGCCTCAACCGCATCTCCGAGATGAACCGGCGCACGCGCGACTTCACCCTGAACGAGCTCGCCCGGGCCCTCGTCGAGTTCGTCGCGCTGTTCCCGGTGTACCGCACCTACGTCACGCGCCGCGGCGAGGTGGACGACCGGGACCGCTCCCTCGTCGAGCAGACCATCGTCCGCGCCCGGCGCCGCAGCCCGGTGGTGGACCCGTCCATCTTCGACTTCCTGCGGGACGTGGTGCTCCAGCGCTACCCGGACTGGCTCTCCGAGGGCGAGCGGAGCGAGTGGCTCGAGTTCACGCTCAAGCTCCAGCAGGTGACGGGGCCGGTGACCGCCAAGGCGGTCGAGGACACCGCCTTCTACACCTGGGCGAGGCTCGCCTCGCTGAACGAGGTGGGCGGCGAGCCGAGCCGCTTCGGCACGCGGCCGGAGGAGGTCCACGCGCTCCTCGCCGACCGCCGCGAGCGGTTCCCGGGCTCGCTCTCGGCGACCTCCACCCACGACACGAAGCGCAGCGAGGACGTGCGGGTGCGCATCGACGCGCTCTCCGAGATTCCCCGCGAGTGGCGCGCCGCCATCACGCGCTGGCGCCACGCGAACCGCCGCCACCTCGGCGGCGACCCGGACCGGCCGGCGCCGGATCGCGCCGACGAGCTCCTGCTCTACCAGACCCTCCTCGGCGCGTTCCCGGACGAGGGGCTCGTCCCGGGCACCCCCGCGCACGGGGAGTTCGTCCTGCGCATGAAGCGCTACGGCGAGAAGGCGCTGCGCGAGGCCAAGGTCCACACGAGCTGGATGAGCCCCGACGACGTTTACGAGGGCGGCGTCGCCGCGTTCCTCGACGCCATCCTCTCCTCGCCCGAGTTCCTCGCCGAGCTGGGGCCCTTCGCCGCGCGCCTGGCGCGGGCCGGGCGGATCTCCTCGCTCGCGCAGGTGGCGCTCAAGTGCGCCGCCCCCGGCGTGCCCGACGTGTACCAGGGCACGGAGCTGTGGGACCTCTCCCTCGTGGACCCGGACAACCGCCGGCCGGTGGACTTCGCGACGCGCGAGCGCGCGCTCGCGGAGCTCGCCGAGGAGCTCGGGAAGGGGCCCGAGGCCCGCGCCGCGCTCGCCCGCCGGCTCTCGGCGCCCGAGGCGCTCGCCGACGGCCGCGCCAAGCTCCTCCTCCTGCACACCGCGCTGCGCCTCCGGCAGGCCCTCCGCGAGCTGTTCGACGCCGGCGACTACCGGCCCCTCGCCGCGGAGGGGCCGCTCGCCCGGCACGTCTTCGCCTTCACGCGCGCCACGCCCGGGCGCGCCCTGGTCTGCGCCGTGCCGCGGCTCGTGCTCGGCCCGCTCGAGGCCGGGCGCGGCCGGATCGGCTGGGAGGGCACGCTGCCGCTCCACCCCGGCCTGCCCCGGCGCTGGCGCGACGCCGTGACGGGAGCGACGCGCGAGGGGCCCGCGCTCCTCCTCGCCGAGCTCTTCGCCGACTTCCCGGTGGCGCTCCTCGTCTCGGAGGCGGCGCGGTGAGCGCCTTCCGCTTCTACCTCCTGCGCCACGCCGCGGCGGAGCCGGCGGCCGCCTCCGACGCCGCCCGCCGCCTCACGCCGGGCGGGCGGGCGGCGTTCGAGGCGCACGCGCGGGCCCTCGCCCCGCGCATGGCCGTGACGCGCGTCGTGACGAGCCCGCTCGCCCGGGCGCGGGAGACGGCCGCCCTGCTCGCCGCGGCGAGCGGCGCGGCGGTGGAGGAGGACGCCGCCCTCGCCTCCGGCGCCTCGAGCGGCGCCGAGCTCCTCGCCCTCGGCCGCCGGCTCGGGGCGGGCGCCGCCCTCGTCGGGCACAACCCCGAGGTCGCCGAGGCGATCGCCGCCGTCGCGCGGCGGCACGCCGCCGTGCCGGCGGGCGCGATCGCCGCGATCGACGTGGACGGCGCCGGCCTGCGCCTCGCCTGGCTCGAGGCCCCCTAGCCGCCCGGCGCGGTTGGCGGGCCGCCCCGCCCTTTGCTAGGTTCCGCGGCCATGCCGCGGCTCCACCTCGTGACGCAGGCGTACGGCCGTGAGGACGTCCGCGAACAGGCGCTGTACGCGGCGTGGTCCGCCCTCGCGTGGGGGGACGGGCTCCCGCTCGACGTGCACGTCTACACCGACGACGCCGCCGCCTTCGCCCCCCTCGCCGGGCGGATCGACGTGCGCGTCCTCTCGCCCGAGGACATCCGCGCCTGGCGCGGACCGCACGACTTCGTGCACCGCCTCAAGGCGGAGATGATCCGCGACATGGTGCGCCGCTTCCCCGCCGGGAAGCTCCTCTACGTGGACGCCGACGTCGCGTTCCGCGGTCCCGCCGTCGCGGTGTTCGACCGGATCGGCCCCCGCCGCGCCGTCCTCCACACCCACGAGTACGACGTCCTCACCCACCCGACGAAGCAGCTCCGCCGCTTCCGCCGCCGGATGCGGAAGGTCACCTTCCGCGGCCGGGCCGTGGACCTCGGCCACGGCATGTGGAACGCGGGGGCGGTGGGGCTCGACGCGGTCCACTTCCCGCTCGTGGACGAGTGGCTCGCGATGGTGGACGAGATCTACCCGCAGTGGCCGTACTGGATCCACGAGCAGTGGGCCATCTCGAACCTGGCCGAGCGGGCCGGGGCGGTGTCGCCGGCGGACGACGTGATCTTCCACTACTGGGCGCAGAAGGACGACGCGCTCGCCGCCATCCGCGCCGAGCTCGAGGCGCTGCGGGCGCTCCCCTTCCCCGAGGCGCTCGCGCGGCTGCGCGCGCGGCCGCTCTCGCTCCCCCCGCCGGTGAAGCGCCGCCGGACGCTGCGCCAGCGCCTCGCGCGGCTCCTCGGGCGCCGCTGACGCCGGCCGCCCGGTCGTGCCATGCTCGCGGGCATGGCCGCCGCCGACGCGCCCCGCCCTCGCCCGCCGAAGTTCGTGGAGGAGCTCGACGTCCTCGTCCGGGCGCGCTACCCGCTCGTCTACCTCGTCACCTCCGAGGAGCAGCGGCTCGAGGCGATCCTGGCGGACCTCGCCGAGGCGCACGGGAAGGCGCTCCACGGCTGGTCGGCGACGCGCGGCCTCCGCCGGCTCGGCGGCGCGCGCACCGGCGGGTCGCCGGAGGGGGCGCGGGAGCCGCTCGAGGCCCTCGCCGCGATCGAGAAGCTCGAGATCCCCTCCCTCGTCGTCCTGAAGGACTTCCACCCGTACCTCGCCGACCCCGCCGTCGTGCGCGCGCTCCGCGAGCTCGCCCACGCCCTCAAGTCCACCTTCACGACCGTCGTCCTCCTCTCGCCGACGCTGGTCATCCCGCCCGAGCTCGAGAAGGAGCTCTCGGTCCTCGACGTCCCGCTCCCCGGCCGGCGCGACCTCCTCCAGCTCCTGCGCGAGATCGTCGGGGTGGTCCGCCAGGGGAACCGGGCGAAGGTGGAGCTCACGAACGACGACGCCGAGCAGCTCGTGAAGGCCGCCCTCGGCCTCACCCTCGCCGAGGCGGAGAACGCCTTCGCGAAGGCGATCGCCCACGACGGCCGGCTCTCGAAGGACGACGTCCCGCTCGTGCTCGAGGAGAAGCGCCAGGTGATCCGCAAGAGCGGGCTCCTCGAGTACTACCCCACGGAGGAGCAGCTCGCGGACGTGGGCGGCCTCGACGCGCTGAAGGGCTGGCTCGCCCGCCGCGGCGCCGCCTTCTCGGAGGCGGCGCGGAAGTTCGGCCTGCCCGAGCCCAAGGGCCTCCTCCTCCTCGGCGTGCAGGGCTGCGGCAAGAGCCTCACCGCGAAGGCCATCGCCGCGCAGTGGCGGCTGCCCCTCCTGCGGCTCGACATGGGGCGGATCTTCAGCGGGCTCGTCGGCTCCTCGGAGGAGAACCTGCGCCGCGCCATCGGCGTCGCCGAGAGCGTCGCCCCCGTGGTGCTCTGGATCGACGAGATCGAGAAGGGCCTCGCCGGCATCCAGTCGTCCGGCCACTCCGACGGCGGCGTCACCGCCCGGGTGATGGGGACGCTCCTCACCTGGCTGCAGGAGAAGACCGCTCCGGTGTTCGTGGTCGCGACGGCGAACCGGATCGAGCAGCTGCCGCCCGAGCTGCTGCGCAAGGGGCGCTTCGACGAGATCTTCTTCATCGACCTCCCCGCCGCCGCCGAGCGCCGCGAGATCCTGCGCATCCACGTGCGGAAGCGCGGGCGCGACCCCGCGGCCCACGACCTCGAGCGGCTCGCCGGGCTCGCGGAGGGGTTCTCGGGCGCGGAGCTCGAGCAGGCCGTGATCTCGGCGCTCTACGACGCCTTCGCCGAGGGGAAGGAGCTCGAGGCGGCGCACCTCGAGGCCGCGGTGCGCGGATCGCTGCCGCTGTCCGTCACCATGCGCGAGGAGATCGAGCGGGTGCGCGACTGGGCGCGGACCCGCACGCGCGCCGCGTCCGTCGCGCCGCCCGAGCCCGTCCCCGCCGCCGCGCCCCGCGAGTAGCCGTGTCCGGCCTCCGCCGCTTCCTTCACCTCGAGCGACCCCGGTCGGACACGGGCGAGGGGGCCGATCCGGCCGCCGCGACCGCGGAGCGCTTCGAGGGCGTGGAGCGCCCCGGCGCGGGCCCGGCGGCCCCGAGCGCGTCGGGGGCGGAGCTCGGCCGCTTCGGCCCGGACCCCGAGCCGGGGATCGAGCTCGCGCAGCAGGACGCGGGGGAGCAGCCCTTCATCCGGTGCATGCGGTGCGGGATGGACCACGGGATCTTCGCGACCGAGTGCTCGAACTGCGGCGCGCGCCTCGACACCGAGGCGCAGCGCGAGCTCAACGAGCGGCTCTGGGCCGAGCGGCAGGCGCAGGCGGCGCGCGACGCCGCCGCGGAGGGGGAGCGGAAGGCGCTCGCCGCGGCCGCCGAGGCGGAGTCCGCGACGTCCCGGCGCGCCTGGGCGGAGGAGCTGGCGCGCGAGGTGGGACGGCGCGAGCGCGAGCGCCTCGACGCGGAGGGGCTCGGCGGAGGGTGGGGCCTTTCGTCCGGCGGCGGCCGCTGGCGCCTGCTCCGCCGGCTCCTCGGGGTCCTTCGCCGCTGACGGGCGGTCCCGCCGGACCCCTTGATCTCGCCCCCTCGCTGGGCGATCTTCCGCACGCCGTCCGCCCCGCCTCGCCCCCCCAGGAGCCCCCTTGCCGAACGCGAGCCGAGACCTCGTCGAGAAGGCCGTGAACACGCTGCGCATGCTGGCGGCCGACGCCGTCCAGCAGGCGAACAGCGGCCACCCCGGCATGCCGATGGGCGCCGCCGACATGGCGTTCGTCCTGTGGACGCGCCACCTCCGCTTCGACCCCAAGGAGCCGCGCTGGGTCGGCCGCGACCGCTTCGTGCTCTCCGCCGGCCACGGCTCGATGCTGCTCTACGGGCTCCTCCACCTCGCCGGCTTCGACTGCACGCTCGAGGACCTGAAGCGGTTCCGCCAGCTCGGCTCGCGCACCCCCGGCCACCCCGAGTTCGGCCACCTCCCCGGCGTGGAGGTGACGAGCGGCCCCCTCGGCCAGGGCTTCGCGAACGGCGTCGGCATGGCGCTCGGCCACGCGATGCTCGCGGGGAAGCTCGGGCCGGGCAGCCCCCTCGCCGACCCCTACGTCTACGCCATCGTCTCCGACGGCGACCTCATGGAGGGCGTCGCCGCCGAGGCGGCGAGCTTCGCCGGCCACAACAAGCTCGGGCGGCTCGTCTATCTCTACGACGACAACGAGATCACGATCGACGGCCGGACCTCCATCGCTTTCACCGGCGAGGACGTGACGAAGCGCTTCGAGGGCTACGGCTGGCACGTGCAGTCGGTGGACGGCCGCGACCACGAGGGCATCCACCGGGCGATCGAGCACGCGAAGGCGGAGACGCGCCGCCCCTCGCTCGTGCGCGTGCGCACCACCATCGGCTACGGCTCCCCCGGCAAGGCGGGCAAGTCCTCCGTGCACGGCGCGCCGCTCGGCGAGGACGAGCTCAGGGCGACGAAGCGGCACCTCGGCTGGCCCGAGGAGCCGCGCTTCCTCGTCCCCGACGACGTGCGCGCCTTCTGGGCCGAGGTCCGGGCGGAGAAGGCGGCCGGCGCCGACGCGGCGCGCGCCCGCGAGAAGGCGTGGCGCGCCGCGAACCCGGACCGGGCGGCGCTCCTCGACGTGCACGCGGAGCGCTGGGTGCCCGAGCGGATCCTGGAGCGGCTCCTCGACGGCGCCGCGGGCGCCGACGCGACGCGCAAGCTCTCGCAGGCCGCCATCCAGAAGATCGCGCCGCTCGTGCCGTCCGTCGTCGGCGGCTCGGCCGATCTCGCCGAGTCGAACCTCACCGACATCAAGGGCGGCGGCGCGTTCTCGCCCGACTCCCCGGCCGGCCGCAACATCCACTTCGGCATCCGCGAGCACGCCATGGGCGCCATCGCGAACGGCCTCGCCTACGACGGCCTCTTCCTGCCGTTCGTCGGCACGTTCCTGCAGTTCGCCGACTACATGCGCCCGGCGGTGCGGCTCGCCGCGCTCTCGCGGCTGCAGGTCGCCTACGTCTGGACGCACGACTCGATCTTCCTCGGCGAGGACGGCCCCACCCACCAGCCGATCGAGCACCTCACCGCGCTGCGCGCCATCCCGAACCTGCACGTCGTCCGCCCCTTCGACGGCGAGGAGGTCGCGGTGGCGTGGGCGCACGCCCTGCAGCGCCGCGACGGCCCGACCGCGCTCGTGCTCTCGCGCCAGAAGATCGCGCCGGTGAAGCGCGACGCCCCGTTCGACCCCGAGGCGGCGCTCCGCGGCGGCTACGTGGTGGCGGATCCCCCCGGCGCCCGCTTCACCGTGGTCGCGACGGGGTCGGAGGTCGCGCTCGCGCAGGCGGCCCTCGAGCTGCTCGCGAAGAAGGGGATCGCCGGGCGCCTCGTCTCGATGCCGTGCCGCGAGTGCTTCGAGGCCCAGCCCGAGGCGGTGCGGGACGCGGTCGTGCCGCCTGCCCTGCCGGTCGCCGTCGTCGAGGCCGCGCGCGGCCTCGAGTGGTGGAAGCTCGCCGGCCGGTCGGGGCTCGTCCTGGGGATCGACCGCTTCGGCGCGAGCGCGCCGGAGAAGGCGCTCGCCGAGGCGTACGGGTTCACGCCCGCGCTCATCGCCGCGCGGCTCGAGCGCTGGGCGGCGGGCGCGCGCTAGGCGCTGGAACACCCGGAGCGCCCGGGGCACCCGCGGCGCTCCGGCGCTGAGTACCTGGGGCGCGGAGACGAAGATGAACCGCTCGCCCCGAGCCTGTCGAGGGGCGAGCGGCCCGAACGGGGTTTCGGCGGGGACTCGGGCTACCGGACCGCGGCGGTGCCCTGCTGCGGCTGCGGCTGCGGCGGGGTCACCGGCCGCGGCTCGATCCGCTCGCCCTTGGCGAGCATCTTGAGCGAGAGCGACAGGAGCGACGCGAGCAGCTCGCCCGAGCCCGGCACGTCGAGCTTGCGGTAGATGCGCTTGCGGCGGGCGCGGATGGTCTCGGGCGAGACGCCGGCGGCGGCCGCCGAGTCCTTGCACGCGAACCCCTGGGCGATGCGGAGCACCTCCGCGCGCTCGGCCGGGGTGAGCGTGGTGCCCTCCATGAAGCGAGCCGCGAAGGGGGTGAGGATCTCGATATCGATCTGGGCCATCGTCTTCCTTCCCGGTGTTAGCCCCGTTCGGGGCCATGTCTCGCCGGCGGCGTGCCTCCGAGCGACCTGGGGGTTTGTCCACTCGCCCCCGTCTGGTCGCCTGTCGTCGGCGTAACGGACGTTAACAACGCCCCGTCCGGTTGCCACCCCCCTGCCACGTTCCCGCACAAGCAGTCGTGGGCGGAGCGATTTTTTCCTAGTGATCTCCGTATGGGGCGTCTGGGGAGGGTGTCATGGCCAAGTTGGGGTGCCTCGTTGGGGGTTCCCCGCCCTCCCACCGCCCTCCCCACCGCCCTCCCGACCCAGAGTAATTCGCCCGCCACCCTCCCGACCCCGGGAGGCGACCCGGCCTCCGCCGCTCAGCGCGCGCCGAGGACGAGCACGGGGACGCCCCGCCCCGCCGGCGAGGCCCCCTCGCCCGGCTCGCGCGCCGCCGGGTCGAGTTCACTATAGGTGACGGGCGCGAGCCCCTCCACCCCGGCGCGCAGCGCGGCGAGCAGCTCCTCCTGGTCCTCCTCCCGCTCGCGCAGCCGCGCCGCGATGCGCTCGCGCAGGACGGGGGCGCGCGCGCCGTCCTTCCCGGCCTCGGCCGCGCGGTAGCTGAGGACGAGGCCGAGCTGGTCCCAGAGAGCCGCGCGCAGCTCCGCGGCGCGCCCGGACGCCGGCGCCCCGCCGTCCAGCACCGACACCTCGACCCGGGCGGAGAGCGGGAAGGCCGCGTCGAGCAGGCCGAAGCGCACCGCGTCGCCCTCGCGCTCGACCCGGACGGCCCGGCCGCCGAAGGGCATCACCACCGGACCCTTCGCGAGCGCCGCCCGCGCCTCGGCGGGCTCCGCGCCCGGCACGCGCGCCGCGGCGGTGCGCGCCGGGACGGTGAGCCCCTCGAGCACCCCGCGCAGCCCGTCCATCGCGATGACGACGTTCAGCCCCTGCGCCCCGCGGTAGCCCGCGTGGTAGATGCCGACCACCTCCGGCTCGCCCGTCTCGCACGAGACGGCGAGGACCGGGCTCCCCGAGCTGCCGAGGTTGAGGAGCGCGTCCACGGCGAAGTCCTCGTGGTCCCAGCCGCGCTCCAGATCGCGCTGCCCGACGCCGATCACCCGGCCCCCGTTCGCGGCGGGGAAGGCACCGAGCGGGAAGCCCCGCACCAGCACGGCGTCCCCCACGCGGAGGTCCGCGGAGCGCCCGAGCCGGTAGGGGATGACCTCGAGCGGCTTGCGCGAGGCGAGCACCGCCACGTCGAGCGCCTCGTCCTCCACCACGCCCTGGAGCGTGACCTGGTCGGGCCCGTCCGGCTCCGCCTCGCTCCCCACGATCCGGACCTCCTCGCGGATCCGCCGCGACCCCGGCGGCACGCCCTCGAGGTCCACGCCGTCGCCGGTCACCTCGGGGAAGTCCACGACGTGATGGTTCGTGGCGAGCAGCCACTCCCCCCGCCGCTGCCGGTAGGCGAACCCGGTGCCGTGGCGGATCTTGGTGTGGTACTGGCGCCTGAGCTTCCCGCCGCGGCCGTACGAGACGTGCTCGTACACCGCCTTCGCGCGCAGGCAGTAGACGTAGTCCGCCGCGGGGCGCGCCTCGCGGGCGCGGGCGGCGGCGTTCATCGCCGCGAGGGCGTCGGCGTACCGCCCCGCGCAGCGCGGGCCCGCGGCGCGCGCCGGCGGGGCCCCCTGCGCGGGGAGCGCGGCGACGGCGCAGAGGAGGAGGGGGAGCGCACGGCTGGCGCGGATCATCGCGCCGTGAACCTAGGCGCGGCCCATCCGCCCGGCGCCCCTCCGATCGAGATCCGGCCCCGGGGAGAATGCGGGGCGCCGGACGGGGCGCCAAGGTATCATCCCCCTCCCGTGGCTCCCCCCGGCCGCATCGCGCTCGCGCAGATCGACACGACCGTCGGCGACTTCGCGGGGAACGCCGCCCGGATCCGCGCCGCGACCGAGCGCGCCCGCGCCGCCGGCGCCACCCTCGTCGTCTTCCCCGAGCTGGCGCTCTGCGGCTACCCCCCGCGCGACCTCCTCGACCAGCCGGACTTCCTCGAGCGCGCCGGCGCCGCGCTCGCCGAGCTCGCGCGTCCGGCCGAGTGGTCGCGGGGGGTCGCCCTCGCCGTGGGCTTCCCCGAGGCGCCGCCCGGCGCGCCCGCGCCCGGCGTCTACAACGCGGTGGCGCTCGTCGCCGGCGGCGAGGTCCGGGCCGTGGGGCGCAAGTCGCTCCTGCCGACCTACGACGTCTTCGACGAGACCCGCTACTTCCTGCCCTCCGACCGCTCCACCGCCGCGGCCGCGCCGCCGTTCCCGCTGCGGGTCGGCCTCTCCATCTGCGAGGACGTCTGGAACGACAAGCGCTTCTGGGACCGGCCGCGCTACGCGCGCGACCCCATCGCCGACCTCGCGCGGGACGGGGCCGGGCTCGTCGTGAACGTCTCCGCCTCCCCGTACGCCATGGGGAAGCCCGCGCTGCGCGAGCGGATGCTCGCGGCGAGCGCGCGCGGGCACGGCGCGCCCATCGCCTACGTGAACCAGGTGGGCGGGAACGACGCCCTCGTCTTCGACGGCGGCTCGATGCTCGTGGGGCGCGACGGCGCCGTCCTCGCCCGCGCCCCGCTCTTCCGCGAGGCGCTCGTCGTGGCGGACCTCGAGGGCGGGCGCGCCGAGGTGCTCGGCCTCGACGGCGCGCCGCTCCCGGCCGCGCCGCCCGCCGCGGCGGACCCGCTCGCCGACGAGGTGCTCTCCGCGCTCGTCCTCGGGCTGCGCGACTACGTCCGGAAGTGCGGGTTCGCGAGCGTCGTCCTCGGCCTCTCCGGCGGGATCGACTCGGCCCTCACCGCCTGCATCGCCGCCGAGGCCCTCGGCCCCGCGGCGGTGCTCGGCGTCGCGATGCCCTCGCGCTACAGCTCGTCGCACTCCCGCGAGGACGCCGCCGCGCTCGCCGAGGCCCTCGGCATCCGCTTCCAGGAGATCGGCATCGAGCCCATGCACGCGGCCTTCGCCGCCCGGCTCGCGGAGGCCCGCGGCCAGCCGCTCTGCGACCTCGCCGACCAGAACGTGCAGGCGCGCGTCCGCGGGCAGATCCTGATGGCGCTCTCGAACGACACGGGCGCGCTCGTCCTCACCACCGGCAACAAGAGCGAGCTCGCCGTCGGCTACTGCACCCTCTACGGCGACATGGCGGGCGGGCTCGCCGTGATCGGCGACGTGCCGAAGACCCTCGTCTACCGCGTGGCGCGCGCCGCCAACGCGCGCGCCGGGCGGTCGCTCGTCCCGGAGCGCACCTTCACGAAGCCGCCCTCCGCCGAGCTCCGGCCCGACCAGACGGACCAGGACACGCTGCCGCCCTACGACGTCCTCGACGACATCCTGCGGGGCTACGTCGAGGAGCGGCTGCCGCTCGAGGCGATCGTGGCGCGCGGCCACCCGCGCGAGACCGTGCGACGCGTGGTCGGCATGGTGATCTCGAGCGAGTACAAGCGGCGGCAGGCCGCGCCCGTGCTGAAGGTGTCGGAGAAGGCCTTCGGCGAGGGGCGGCGGCTGCCCATCGCGCACGGGTACCGGTACTGACCGGCGCGCGCCGCTCGCCGTTCACCCAGCGTCGCAGGGCGTGCACCTCGACGGGGCCTCGCGCGGGCGCAGCGCAGGCGTACAGTCCGGGGATGCCCCCGTCCCCGGAAGGGAAGCTCCCGTGATGCTCCACGCGCTCCTCGTCTTCCTGCACGTCCTCTCGATCTCGGCCTGGCTCGGCGCCGCCCTCTGGGTCGCCGGCGACGTGAAGCGCACCCTCGCCCTCGGCCGGCCGGACGCGGACGCCCTCGCGGCACGGGTCCGCCCGCCCTTCGGCCTCGACGCGGTGGCCGGGGCCGCGACGATCGTCACGGGCCTCCTCCTCATGTGGGAGGAGGGGATGGGCCACCCGCCCCCCGGCATCTCGGCGGGCATCGTGCTCGCGCTCCTCCGCGTCGGCGTCCTCGCGGCGATGCGCGGCGCCTGGCGGCGCATCCTGGCGCGGCTCCGGGCGGGCGAGCCGGTCCCCGCGGCGGACCCCGCCGCGCGGCGCATGGTGATGCTCTCGGGCGTCGCGCACACGCTCTGGCTCCTCGCCCTCGCGGGCATGGTGTTCCCGGTCTGAGCCGCACCCGCGCGGCGGGTCACCAGATCCGGAGCGCCGCCGCGAGCACCAGCCAGAGCGGGGCCCCGAAGAGGAGGAGCAGCACCCAGGTGGCCTGCAGGCCGCGGCGGCGCCGGGGGGCCACGCCGGGGCGGAGCGCGACGGCGCGCAGCGCGCCCGCGGCGAAGCCGAGGGCGAGGAGGGGCCCGAGGAGGAGCAGGAGCCTGGGGAGGGGCAGGTCGAGCACGGCAGCGGGTCTCCGAGCTGATCTCGCGCCGCGTCGTTGCAGCGACCGCTCGCCCCGAGCCTGTCGAAGGGCGAGCGGTGGCACGGGCTCGGGCTCCGACGGCTCGGGCCCGAACGGCGTGGGCCTCAGACCTGCATCACGTCCTTCTCCTTCGCGGCGACGATCTCGTCCACCTTCTTCACGCCGTCGTCGGTCGCCTTCTGCATCTTCTCCATCGCCTTCTTCGCCTCGTCGGCGGCGATGTCGCCGTCCTTCTCCGACGCGGAGATGAGCTCCTTCGCGTCGCGGCGCTCGTTGCGGATGGCGACCTTGTGGTCCTCGCCCTTCACCTTCACCTGCTTCACGATGTCCCGGCGCCGCTCCTCGGTGAGCGGCGGGATGGGCACGCGGACGAGGTCCTTGTCCGACTGCGGGTTCAGGCCCAGGTTCGCCTCCCGGATCGCCTTCTCGATCGGCGGGATCATCGTCTTCTCCCAGGGCTTCACCACGATGAGGCGCGCCTCGGGGACGGAGAGCGTCGCGACCTGGCCGAGCGGCGTGGACGTGCCGTAGTAGTCCACCCGCACGCCGTCGAGGAGGTGCAGGTTCGCCCGGCCCGTGCGCACGCTCGAGAGCTCGCGCTTCAGGTCGTCGAGGGTCTTCGCGATCCGGTCGTTCAGGTCCTTCAGGATGTCGTCGGCGACGCTCATGGCCCCTCCTCCCGTCGGGCTCCTACCGCGCCCGCCCCTGGCCGCGGCCGACGACCGTGCCGATCTCCTCGCCCAGCACGACCCGCCGCACGTTGCCGCGGTGGGTCGAGTCGAACACGATGATCGGGAGGTCGTTGTCCATGCAGAGGCTGATGGCGGTGGAGTCCATCACCTTCAGGTTCTTCTTCAGGACGTCGATGTAGCTGAGCTGCTTGAACTTGGTGGCGCTCGAGTTCTTCTTCGGGTCGTCCGAGTAGACGCCGTCCACCTTCGTCGCCTTGAGGAGCACGTCCGCGTGGATCTCCATGGCGCGGAGCGAGGCGGCGGTGTCGGTGGTGAAGTAGGGGTTGCCGGTGCCCGCGGCGAAGATGACGACGCGCCCCTTCTCGAGGTGGCGGATCGCGCGGCGCCGGATGTACGGCTCGGCGATCTGGTGCATCTCGATGGCCGACTGCACGCGGGTCTGCACCCCGAGCTTGTCGAGGGCGTCCTGCAGCGCCATCGCGTTGATGACGGTGGCGAGCATCCCCATGTAGTCGGCGGAGGAGCGGTCCATGCCCTCCGTCGCGCCGGAGACGCCGCGGAAGATGTTGCCGCCGCCGATGGTGAGCGCGCACTCGACGCCGAGCTCGACGACGTCCTTCACGTCCTGCGCGATGGCGATGAGGGTCTTCGGCGAGATGCCGTACTTGCCGTCCCCCATGAGCGCCTCGCCCGACAGCTTGAGGAGGATGCGCTTGTAGAGGGGTTTCGGGCTCGATCTCTCGGCGGGCATGTCGGCGCGTTCTACGAGATGGCGCCCTGTCGGTCAACGGCGCACGGTCCGGGGGAGTCTACCCGAACCGCGGCCGCGCCGCCGGGTTCGCGATCAGGAGGTGCTGGGCGCCCCGGCCCCCGCGCCGCGGCGGTGGCGCCGGCGGCCCCCGCGGCGGCGCTTGCGGCGGCTCCGGGCGGCTGCCCATCCGCCCCGGCGGCGGGCGGGCCGGCGGCGGGCTCCCGCCTGGGGGAGGCGGCCTCGACCTCGACGACGGCCGGCTCCACGTCGCGCTCGGAAGGGGTCTGCGGCTCGGCGGAGGGGGCCGCTCGGCGCGGTCCTCCTGCGCCGCCTCTCGCTGCGTGAAGCGCTCGAGGGCCTCGCGCCCCTCGCCGGTCGCGTCCACCGCGATGCGGAAGAGCTGCAGCGCGTCGGCGAGGTACTGCTGGCCGGCGGGGCCCCTGCCGCGCCGGCGGCGCTTGCGGGACGGATCCGCGAAGAGCCGCTGGGCGTGCAGCGCGAGCCGGGTGCGCTCGGCGATCTTGCGGGGCAGGCGCGCCGTCTGGACGAGGGAGGCGAGCAGCGCCTCCGACTCCTCGAACGCCGAGGCGCGCGGCTCCCGGCCGGCGGCGGCGCCCTCCGCGGAGGAGGCCGGGCCCGCGGGGCGCTTGCCGAGGTGCATGAGGAGCGCGCCGAGGAGCACCGCCTCGGGGACCTCCTCGCCCCCGCGGACGAGCCGGTCGAGGGCGGTGAGGTGCGCGAAGAACCCGCGCCGCCTCCCCTCGTCCCAGGCGTCGAGGGCCGCGGCGAGGGCGGGCAGCACGAGCGGCAGCGCCCCGCTCGCGCGCAAGAGCTCGAACGCGCGCGCCGAGCCGCCGCAGCGGAGGATCTTGAAGATCTCCTCGAGCACCCGCGCCGGCGCGCAGCGGGCGAGCTCGCCGGCGTGGCGCCGCATCGCCTCGAAGGTGTCGGGGGAGATCGTGAAGCCGAGCCGCGCCGCGAACCGCACGGCGCGCAGCGCGCGGACCGGGTCCTCGCGCATGCGGATCTCGGGGTCGCCGATGGTGGCGATGCGGCCGGCGTCGAGGTCGGCGCGCCCGCCCACGTAGTCGATCACCTCGCCCTGGGCGACGTCGTAGAAGAGCCCGTTCACCGTGAAGTCGCGGCGGACGGCGTCCTCCTCGGCGGTGCCGAAGACGTTGTCGCGGGTGATGAGGAGGTCGCCGTCGCCCGCGCCGTCGGGGGCGTCCTCGGCGAGGTCGGTCGGGTTCTTCCTGAAGGTGGCGACCTCGATGACCTTGCCGCCGCGGAAGTAGACGTGCGCCAGCCGGAAGCGCCGGCCGATGAGGCGGCAGTTCCGGAAGATGGCGCGCACCTCGCCCGGGTGGGCGTCGGTCGCGATGTCGAAGTCCTTCGGCGTCTTCCCGAGGAGCACGTCGCGCACGCAGCCGCCCACGAAGTAGGCGCGGTGGCCCATGTGCCGCAGCCGGGCGACGACCCTCAGGGCGTCCGCGTCGAGCCGGTCGGGATCGATCTCCGGCGGGTGCGTCGCCGGCGGGCCGTCCGGTGGATCCAGGGCGAGCCCGGGCGGCGGGCGGCGGTCGCGGAGGTCTTCGGGGTCTGCTTCGTGCGAAACGGGGAGGGAGGCTTCGTGGCGTGATCTTCCGTGCATGTCTTCGCCGGATCGGGGGGCGCCCGGCCGGGGGAGATTCCCCGGCTCGGGACGCGCCGGTTGCCCCCGCCGTTGCACTGTCGCAGCGCGCTTGGCTGCGGGATCGCGGCGGGGGGCGCCGTCGGGCTCGTCCTTGCTGCCGGGGTTGTATCCACCGGCGGCCCCCGCGTCAAATCCCGCTTTCCTCCGGGGGCGCTCCCTCGTCCCGGGGAGGGGGCGGGAAGAGGTCCGCCTGGACCGGGTCGAGGCCGAGGACCTCGCGGACGGGCTGGAAGCTCCGGCGGTGGATCGGGCACGCGCCGAGCCGCCGGAGCGTGCCGAAGTGCTCGGCGGTCGGGTAGCCCTTGTGCCGCGCGAAGCCGTACCCGGGGTGAAGCGCGTCGAGCTCCGCCATGAGAGCGTCCCGCGCGGTCTTCGCGAGGATGGAGGCGGCGGCGATGGTGAGGGAGAGCGCGTCGCCGTGGACGATGGGCGTCTGCGGGATCCGGAGCTCCTGCAGCTTGCGGGCGTCGACGAGGAGGTGGTCGGGCGCCGTCGCGAGGCCGCGCACCGCGCGCGTGAGGGCGAGGAGGCCGGCGCGGTAGATGTTGAGCCCGTCGATCTCCGCCACCTCGGCCCGCGCCACCGCCCAGCAGATCGCGTTCCGCTTCACGTCCTCGGCGAGGCGCTCGCGCTCGGCGCGGTCGATTTGCTTCGAGTCGTCGATGCCGCGCGGCCGGTAGTCGTGGGGCAGGATGCACGCCGCCGCGACGACCGGGCCGGCGAGGGGCGCCATGCCCGCCTCGTCCACGCCCGCGACGTGGACCATGCCCTTCGCCCAGAGCGCCCGCTCGTACTCGAGCAGGTGACGGAGCCGCTGCCCCTCCGCGCGGTTCTCCTGGCGGCGCTTGCGGACGAGGCGCAGCACCTCGCGCGCGCCCGCCCGCGGATCCGCCTCGAGCGAGGCTTCGATCCCCTCGGGCAGGGCCCGCGCGCCGTCCAGGAAGCGGGCGCGCAGCTCGGCGACGGAGAGGCGGGCGAGGTCCTCGAGGCGCATCCGGGCGGAGTCTACGATCCGTCG
>CAVTRR010000002.1:0-368784 GCA_963737085.1 uncultured delta proteobacterium | reverse complement strand
AGTCGGGGAGACAGGATTTGAACCTGCGACCCCTTGGTCCCGAACCAAGTGCTCTACCAGGCTGAGCCACTCCCCGTTGCATCTGCGCCGGCCTCGACTGCGCGATCCCGGGAAGACCGCCGGCCGACGTAAGGTCGCGTATCTACTGCCTGCCGGCTGAGGTGTCAAGCGGCGTCGGCGACCTTCTCGACGAGTGGCCACTTCCGCCGAATTCAAGTTTCGTTTCGCGGGGCGCGCGAGGAGACTTCCGCTCTCCTCGCGGCGAAGGCGATTCGCCACCCGGGCGCCGGCGCTCGCCACATGGGCGCCCGCGGCCGTACGCCGCTGACCCGCGCGTGTTCGAGCGGAACCCCGAACCGGCGCCCGCTCGAGACGCTTCGCGCCGCGGGCGGGGTCTCCGGTCGCCCCGATCCGGTGTCGCGGGCCGGCGCTCGCGCCACGGGCCGGCGTGCGTGCGGACGCCGGCCCCGGCCGGGCGCGCTCGCGCGGGTCCGCCGCGGCTTCGGCACGGTCGGTGAACACGCTCCTCGCGCCCGGCGTCCTGCCGGCGCGGTGTCCCGGACCGACGGGACCTTTGGGGACCGAGAACATGAGAGCAGCAGTCGCAGCGGCGGTGGTGCTTTGCCATCGCGGGCGCGAGCGTCACGGCGAGCGCCCACGAGTTCCAGTGCACGAAGGAGGTCGGCCGGGTCGTCACCGGAGAGGGCGGTGCGCCGGTCACGGGGGAGGACGGCCTCCCCGTCTTCGACGCGACGGGTCCGGTGGGGATCCTCCAGGTGGACGGCTACCCGGCCGTCGTCGCGTTCCGGATCACCGTCACCAACACCGCCCTGGTGCCGTCGGACGTCGCGTCCGTCGTCGACCCGCTCGACCACTGGACGGGCAGCGCCGGCTGGTCGTTCGGCTCGCCCATCGAGCTGGGCGTCTTCTTCTCCCCGGGCGAGGCGAAGACCTTCGCGATCGCCGTCGCGCTCGACTCGTACGAGACGTGCCTCGCGCTCGCCGCGCACGTCTCGGGCGAGGCGCCGGTCTGCGGCGGGGTCGTGCCGAACCGGTACGGCCTCCTCTACGAGACGGGCTACGCGGAGTGCCGCGCCGAGCTCGTCTGCCTGCCGCCGGCGGAGGTGATCCCGTGAACCCGCCCGTGAAGCCCGAGGAGAGGCACGCCATGACGTCCACCCTCGTCCGCGCGACCCTGCTCGCGGCCGCCGCGGCGCTCGCGCTCGCCTGCGGCTCGAACGACCACGCGTCCGCGACCGTCGCCGGCGGCGGACCCACCGGACCCACCGGGCCCGGCGACGGCAGCGACACCGGAGGCGGCGACCTGCTGCCTCCGCCGCGCGTGTGCGGCGGGCAGGTCACCGTGCGCCTCCGGGGCACGAACGCGGGTCCCGTGACGGCCTTCCACCTCGGCGTCGGGGGCGCGTCCTTCGCGGTCGACGGGGGGCCGGCGATCCCCGGCGTGGGCGCGCAGACGCTCGACCTGCTCACCGACCAGGCCTGGCGCCTCGGCACCGTGCCCTACGCGGAGGGCGCGCACACGATCGTCGCGACGGTGACGCTCGCGGGCGGCGACGGCGCCACCGCCGAGGGGCCGGTCTCGTTCGGCGCGTGCCTCGCGCCGCTCGTCGTCCCCATCGACCTCTCGAACGTGGACCCCGTCCGGTGCCACGCGGTCATCCACCTCGACCTCGCCGCCTCGGTGGTCGCCACGGCGGGGGCGGGCGCGAGCGGCACGGCCTTCGTGCCCAACTTCGCGCTGTTCTTCTGACGGCCGGCCCGCTCTCCCCCGCGCCTCGCGGGGGAGAGGGGCGCCTCGTGTCACGCCCGGCGGCGGCGCGCCCGTGGACCCGCGCCGGCGAGGGCGAGGAGCGCCAGGACGAGGCCGCTCGCCCCGGAGCCCGCGCCGCACCCGCACCCGGACGACGTGTCGGAGGGCGGCGGCGGGTCCTCGCACGCCGCCCCGGGGACGCACGCGCCGGCGCCGTCGCAGCGCTCCACGCCGTTGCAGTCGAGGCCGTCGGAGCACTCGGCCGTGGCCGGCGCGGCGGCGCTGGCGCAGCCGGTGGCGGGCGCGCAGGTGTCCACGGTGCACGCGTTCCCGTCGTCGCACGCGAGCGGCGTCCCGGGCGCGCACGCGCCGGACTGGCAGGTCTCGGCGCCGTCGCAGGAATCGGGGTCGGCGCAGCTCGTGCCGTTCGCGACGGCGGCGTGGGCGCAGCCGGTGGCCGGATTGCACGCGTCGGTCGTGCAGGGGTTCGCGTCGGAGCAGTCGAGCGCGCTCCCGGCGGCGCAGGCGCCGGACTGGCAGGTCTCCGAGCCGTTGCACACGTTGCCGTCAGGGCAGGCCGTGCCGTTCGCGGCGGCGACGTGCGTGCACCCGCTCGCCTCGCACGCGTCCGTGGTGCACGGGTCCCCGTCCTCGCACCCGCCCGGCGCGGGGTCGCACGCGCCGAGCGCGGCGCAGCCGGCGCCGAGCGCCGCGCGGTCCGTCGAGAAGTCCGCGCAGCTCTCGTCGCCGATGCCGAGCGAGCCGGTCGTCGGGTACGTGACGAGCGCGCCGGCGGAGTCCTTGAACGCGAAGTAGTACCGGTGGCAGCCGGTCTCGAGGCCGGTGAGGACGGCGCGCCACGCGCCGTTCGTCTGCGAGCCACGCCCGAGCGTCATCGCCGTGCAGGCGCCGTCCACCACCACGGCGGCGGCCGCCGGCCCGCCCGCGGTGTCGTACCAGTTCGTCCACGCCTCGATCGACGCGCCCTGCCTCGGGTAGTGCGCGCCGGACCGCACCCTGCCGGGCGTGGCGCCCGTGGACCCGAACTCCATGACCGCGTACGTCCCGGTCATCGCGGTCCCGATCGCGGCGAGGCCCGTGGTGACGAGGATCGCCTGGCGGTTCGGGTTCCGGGTGTCTCCGCAGACGTTCCACGCGAAGCTCTCGTAGAGCCAGGAGTAGAACGCGGCGTTCGGGTCGGTGAAGCCGGACGCGATGGTCTCCGCCGCCGCCATGGAGTTGAAGAGCACGAGCCGCTCGTACCACTGCGTGCACGTCGGGCTGCACGCGCGCACGCCGCCGACGCACGCGCACGCCGCCGACCCGTCGCAGGTCGCCGGGTACCTGCTGGCGACGTCGGAGACGACGGTGCACGCCGAGGCGTGCGCGAAGTAGCCCTGGAGCCTCATCTCGTCCGCGTGGAACCGCGCCGCCCTCCCCACGCCGTCGGACCAGGCGACCGGGGCGACCGGGGCGTAGCAGGCCTTCTCGGCGCAGGCCGCTCCGCAGGCGGTCATCTCCACCTGCGGATCGCAGCGGGCCCGGTTCGTCCACTCGTGGAGGACCCGCTCGGCCCAGGTCGGGAAGCCGTCGACGCCCTCTCCGACCGCGAGCGGAGCGGTGGGCGCGGCGAGCGAGACGACGAGGGCTGCGACGAAGACGATCCTGCGGTGCATGGGCGATCCCCCCGGATGCGTGACCGGAGAGAACCTCCCACGGAGGACCGGGGGCGTCTAGTTACTCGACGTGAACGGAGCCGCGGCTACCTGACGCACACGGCCTCGAGCTCCGCCACCTCCTTCGGCACCGCGGCGGTGAGGTTCTCGCGCCCGTCGGCCGTGACGAGCACGTCGTCCTCGATGCGGATCCCCACCCCGCGCAGCTCCTTCGGCGCGGCCTCGTCGTCCGCCGCCACGTACAGGCCGGGCTCGACGGTGAGCACCATCCCGGGCACGAGCGTGCGCGACTTCCCGTCCACGTAGTAGTCGCCGACGTCGTGCACGTCCATGCCGAGCCAGTGGCTGGTCCGGTGCATGTAGTACTTGCGGAAGGCCTTGTCGGCGATCCGCTCGTCGGCGGTGCCCTGGAGGAGGCCGAGCGCGATGAGCCCCTCGGTGAGGCGGCGCACCGTGAGGTCGTGGATCGCGTCGAGCGTCACCCCCGGCCTCACCGCCTCGATGCCCTCCTTCTGGACGGAGAGGCAGAGGTCGTAGAGGTCGCGCTGCGCCTTCGTGAACTCGCCGGAGACCGGGAACGTCCGCGTCACGTCGGCGGTGTACCAGTCGTACTCGCCCCCGGCGTCCACGAGGCACACGTCGCCGTCGCGGAGGACGGCGTCGCCGGCGCGGTAGTGCAGGATCGTGGAGTTCGCGCCGGCGGCCACGATGGTGCCGTAGCCCGGCCCGCTGCCGCCGCGGCGGCGGAAGGCGTACTCGATCTCGGCCTGCACCTGGTGCTCGCGCCGTCCCGGCGAGCCGTCGCGCATCGCCGCCATGTGCGCCTCGGCGGTGAGCTCGGCGGCCTTGCGGAGCCGGGCGATCTCCTCCGGCGTCTTCACGAGCCGCAGCTCGTGCAGGATCCGCCCGGGCTCCACGACGGCCTCGGGCGGCCGCTTGCCGGTGCGGGCGCCGGCGCGCAGCTCCCCGAGCACCCGGGCGATCCGCGCGTCCCACGCCGCGTCCGCGCCGAGCTTGAACCAGAGCGTGGGCGCGCCCTCCAGCAGCTCGCCGAGCTTCCCGTCCTGCTCCGCCACCGTGAACGCCTCGTCGGCGCCCACGATCGCCTTCGCCCCCTCGACGCCGACGCGCACCCCGTTCCAGATCTCCTTCTCGCGGTCCCGCGGCCGGACGAAGAGGACGAGCTTGCGCTCCCCCTTGCGCGCGACGAGGAGCGCGCAGCCCATCGGCTCGTCGAGCCCGATCGCGTACGCGTAGTCGGAGTCCTGCCGGAACAGGTACTCGCTGTCCGCGTTCCGCTGCTTCTCGTCGGCCGCGGGGAGCAGCATCACGCCGCCGCCCCGCCGCTCCATCTCCTCGAAGAGGCGGGCGCGGCGGTCGGCGTGGAGCTTCGGGTCGAAGGCCATGGCCCGATTTCTATAACGGCGGGGCCTTTGGCGGGGGCCGAACCTACCGGGTGGGGAAGCTCCCGCCGCACCACGCCTCGAACGCCCGCCGCTGCGCGTCCGTCGCGTCCGGGAGCGGCTCGAGCCACACCGCGTCCTCCGGCGCCTCCCCGAGCACCACCGGCACCTCCAGGAGCTCGTCGCGCCGGAACACCGTGAGCCTGAGCCTCCCGCCCGGGCCCCGCTCGCGCAGGCGGTCCCAGAGCGCGCCGCGGTCCACGCGGAAGCCGTCCTCCGCCACGATCTCGTCCTCGGCGTAGAGGCCGGCCCGGTGCGCCGGGCTCCCCTCCCGCACCCACTTCACCAGGAGCCGCGGGCCGCTCGGGAGGTCCGCGCCGAGGAAGCCCGCCGGCGGCCCGGCGTCGCCGTTCCGGGGCGGGGTCCCGCCCTTGTCGTCGAGGCCGCGGGACGTCCGCCGCCGCAGGCGCAGGCCGATCGCGCCGAGGTCGAGCTCGAGGGGCTCGACGCCGCGGACGAAGCGGTCGAAGAAGCGCCGCGCCGCGGCGTCGCCGAGCAGCTCCGCCGCGGCCGCCTCGACGCCGTCCTCCGGCAGCCCGCCCGCCGCGTGGCGGGCGTAGAGCGTGCGCAGCAGCTCGTCGAGCGACCGCCCCGCCCCGCGCAGCGCGAGGTCGAGGGCGAAGGCCACGAGCTCGCCCTTGAGGTAGTAGGAGATCGCGCTGTTCGGGGTGTTCTCGTCGGGCCGGTAGTGCTTCACCCACGCGAGGAAGCTCGCCTCCTCGAGGCTCATCTTGCGCGCGCCGGGCGTCCGCTCGAGCGCGGTGAGCGCCTCGCCGAGCACCTCGAGCCGCCGCGCGGGCGAGAGGATCCCCGCCCGCGAGAGCGCCACCTGCTCGTAGTACGAGGTCGCCCCCTCGAACCACCAGAGCAGCCGCGTGTACTGCTCGCGCGCGTAGTCGTACGGCACGAGCGCCGCCGGGCGCAGCCGCTTCACGTTCCAGAGGTGGAAGTACTCGTGCGCGAAGAGGCCGAGCGTCTCCTCGTACTTCTCGCGCGGGAAGAACTCCATGCGGCCGACGTCGAGCGTCGTGGAGCGCGCGTGCTCGAGCCCGCCGCGCCGCTTCTCCGCGAGGTGCAGGATGAACAGGTAGCGCTCGTAGGGGAGCCCGCCCATGAGCGCCCCGAGCGTCTCCACGATCCTTCGCACGTCCGCCGCGAGGCGCGCCTCGTCGAGGTTGCCGCGCCCCCAGATCGCGATCTCGTGGGCCTTCCCCAGCGCCTCGAAGGCCACGCTCCGGTGGGTGCCGATCTCGAGGGGCGAGTCCACGAGCTCGTCGTAGTCGCGCGCGGTGAACTCGGTCGGCCCGCCCTCGAGCGCGGTCGAGACCCGCCAGCCGGGCGGCGGCGCGACCTCGAGGACGTGGCGCTCCCCCTCGCGCCCCGGGGCGTACGGGAACACCGCCGCGCCGTTCACGAAGGCGTGGGTGCCGTCCACGTGGCAGGTCCGGACCGTCAGCTCGTTCGCGTACACGCGGCAGCGCAGCACGGCGCGCGCCGCCCCGCGCGCCCGCAGGAGGAGGCGGTGCTTGTCCCGCCGCTCGACCGCCAGCGGCCGCCCCTCCCCGTCCTCGGCGGCGATCCCCTCGAGGTGTCTGGCGAACTCGCGGACGAGGTAGCTCCCCGGCGTCCAGACCGGCAGGACCAGCTCGCAGGCCTCTCCCGGGGAGTCGACCGTGGTCTCGACGTGGAGGAGGTGATCGTGCGGTTCGGGGAGCGCGAGCCGGTAGCGCATGGCGGGAAACTCTAGCCCGGCGACCCGGGGCCTCGCCGCACTTCTTCCGGCCCCACGGAGGGTTTAGGCTCCTCCCGTGGACCCCTACGGCCTGCGCCGCGTCGTCTCCCCGAAGGGCGCCCTGCCCCAGCGCGCCGACGTCCTCGATCCCGCGCTCCCGCTCGGCGAGGACGAGCTCTCGATCGCGGTCGAGGCGCTGAACGTGGACGCGGCGAGCTTCCGCCAGCTCGAGGCGGCGGCGGGCGGCGATCCCGCTCGGATCGGCGAGGAGATCCTCCGGATCGTCCGCGCCCGCGGGAAGCTGCACAACCCCGTGACCGGGTCGGGCGGCATGCTCGTCGGCCGCGTCCTGGCCGTGGGCCCTCGCCACCCGGCGGCGGGCGCCCTCGCGCCGGGCGAGCGGGTCGCGACGCTCGTCTCGCTCACGCTCACGCCGCTGCGCCTCGACCGGATCCGCGCCGTGCGCCCCGAGGTCGAGCGGGTCGAGTGCGAGGGGGAGGCCATCCTCTTCGCGAGCGGGCTCTGGTCGCGGCTCCCGGGCGACCTCCCCGAGCCGCTCGCCCTCGCCACCCTCGACGTGTGCGGCGCCCCCGCCCTCGTGGCGCGCCTCGTGCGCCCCGGCCTGCGGGTCCTCGTCCTCGGCGCGGGCAAGTCGGGCGCGCTCGTCGCCGCGCAGGCGCGCGAGCTCCTCGCCGCCACCGGCGAGGTCGTCGCCGCCGACCGCTCCGAGGAGGCCCTCGACGCGGTCTCCCGCGCGGGCCTGTGCGACGGGACGCTGCGCGTGGACGCCACCGACGCGGTGGCGACGCTCGCGGCGGTGCGGGACGCCGGCGGCCCCTTCGACCTCGTCGTGAACTGCGCGAGCGTGCCCGGCACCGAGCTCGCGTCGATCCTCTCCGTGCGGGACGGCGGGACCGTGCTCTTCTTCTCCATGGCGACGTCGTTCACCGCCGCCGCCCTCGGCGCCGAGGGCGTCGGCAAGGACGCGACGCTGCTCGTCGGCAACGGCTACGTCCCCGGCCACGCCGCGCTCGCGCTCGACCTCGTGCGCCGGCACGCCGGGCTGCGCGCGCTGCTCGAGGCGCGCTTCGTGCGGCGCTGAGCGGGATCCAGGAAGGCGCCGTTCGCAGACCCCGCTCGCCCCGAGCCTGTCGAAGGGCGGGCGGAGTGATGGCAGAGCTCACGGCGCCGCGACGATGCGCACGATCGCGTCCTTCTCGGCCGGGCAGGTGCCGCGCCCGTCGCAGTTGCTGGTCGTGACCCAGAGCGCGCCGTCCGGCCCCTCCACGACCTCGCGCACGCGCCCGAGCCCCGCGGGCGGGTCGCCGGAGAGGTAGGTCTCGTGCGAGAGGAGCCGCCCCTCCACGTCGAGCGCGACGCGGTGCAGGTGGCGCGAGCGGAGCGTGCCGACGAGGAAGCTCCCCTTCCACGCGGGGACGGCGTCGCCGCGGTAGAGGGCCGCGCCGCCCGGCGGGACCGCCTCGGCGAAGACGAGGAGCGGCGAGGTGACGCCGGCCCGCGCCTCGCAGCGCCACGTGTCCGGCCAGCCGAGGTTCGCGCCCGCGCGCGCGATCGTGATCTCGTCGTGGCCCTCCCGTCCCAGCTCCCCGCTCGGCCCATGGTCGGCGACGACGAGCGTGCGGGAGTCGAGCCAGTCGAACGCCTCCACGTTGCGAACGCCGAGGACGAACACCGGGCTCCCGGGGAAGGGGTTGTCGGCGGGGACCGCGCCGTCCGGCGTGAGGCGAAGGATCTTGCCGCTCGGGCTCGCGGGGTCCTGCGCGCGGTCGGGCTCGGTCGCGTCGCCCGTCCCGACGTACAGCATCCCGTCCGGCCCGAAGCGGACGCGGCCGCCGTCGTGGAACCTCGCCGCCGCGACGCCGTCGAGGAGGACCCGGTCCTCGCGCGCCGACCGGCGATCCTCGGAGAGCACCCAGCGCACGAGCCGGTTCGCGACGCCGCCGCCGTCCTTCGCGACCGACGCGTAGGTGTAGAAGCGGCGGTTCTCGGCGAAGCGGGGGTCCGCGGCGATGCCGAAGAGCCCGCCCTCGCCGCGCGCCGCCACCGCGACGGTCGCCACCGGCGCGGCCTCGAGCCGCCCGCCGCGCAGGAGCCGGATCCGGCCCGGGCGCTCGGTCACGAGCGCGTCGCCGCCCGGCAGGAACGCGATCCCCCACGGCACCTCGAGCCCGGTCGCGACGCGCTCCGCGCGGATCTTCACCTGGCCCGGGGGCCCGTACCCCGTCTCCACGAGGGTGCAGCCGGACGCCCTCGCCGCGGTGGCGCCGCAGGCGGCCTCCGCGAGCGCGAGCGAGGTCACGACGAGGCGGAGCATGCGCCGGATCTGCGGACGGCGGCCCGGCGGCGCCAACCCCGCGCGGGCCTGCGTCGGTGTACGCCGCGGAGTACCCGCGCCCGCGGAATCGTCGTAAACAGGCGGTGGGGCCGTGGCGGAGCTGGCAGACGCAGGGGACTTAAAATCCTCGGCCGCGCGAGCGGCGTCCCGGTTCGACTCCGGGCGGCCCTACTCCGAGCGACCTGCACGCCGTGTGTGAGCGCACGCTCACGGGTCGGGCACGCCCCCCGGGTCCTCGCCGACGTGCAGCTCGACGCCCTCCTCCGGCTCGATCGCCGGCCGGTGGGCCTCGCCGCCGTCCGTACTCCCGGTCCGGGAGCGCTTCTCGTCCCGCGTTCGGACGACCTCCTCGCGCTCGTCCGCCTCGCCGCGTCCCGTCCGTGACTCTTTCGGCATGGTGTCGCACCTCTGGTGGAACGTCGTCACGCCCCGCGCGCGAGGCAGCCGTCTTGCAGTACGGGAGGGGCGAGGCGTGAATCCGGCGGAACCGGCGCCGTCCCTCGTCGTGGGGCGGCACGAGTGTGGTCCGCGGGCACGCCCCGAGGAGTGCGACATGCTGCGCTGTGCGAGGAGGGAGCCGACCGCCGCCGCCGCCGCCGCCGCGACGCGGCGACGGACCGTGCTCGTCGTCGACGACGACGAGATGGTGCGGGAGAGCCTCGCCCTCGCCCTCGAGCTCGAGGGGTACGCGACCGTGCGGGCGTGCGACGGCATCGACGCCCTCATCGCGCTGCGCACGGGCGCCCGCCCGGACGTCATCCTGCTCGACCTCGAGATGCCGCTCATGCCGGGCTGGGAGTTCCGAGAGCGGCAGCTCGCCGATCCCGACCTCGCCACCATCCCCGTCGTCGTGGTGTCGTCCTCGCCGCGCGCGGTGAGCGCCGACCGCCGCCTCCAGAAGCCGTTCGAGCTGGACGCCCTGCTGCGCGTGGTGCGCGAGCTGGGCGGCCCCGCGGTCGTCGTCTAGGACCGCTCGCCCCTCGGCGGCACGCCCGCCATGACGTGCTCGGCGAGGGCGGTGATGGTGAGCGCCGGGTTCACCCCGAGGTTCGCCGGGACCGCCGAGCCGTCGGCGACGTAGAGCCCCTCGTGACCGAACACGCGCCCGCGCGCGTCGGCGACGCCGCGCGACGGGTCCGACGCGATCACCGCGCCCCCGAGGATGTGCGCCGTCGTGGAGCGGTTGCCGAGCACCTCGAGGACGAGGTTCCCTGGCGTGCCGTCGATGCGCGTGGCGATGCGCTGCACGAGCCGGTGCGCCACCGGGATGGTGGAGGGCGGCGGCGGGCCGCCGGCGTCCTCGCTGCGAAGGCCGAGGCCGCCGCGGCGCAGGCGCAGCCGCATCCAGCTCTCCACGGGCTGCATGACGAGCAGGATGAGCGTGCGCGCCGCCCAGTCGCGCGCGAGGTGGACGCGGGCGTAGCGCAGCGGGTGGCGCACGAGGCCGCCGAGCCACCGCGCCCAGCGCGGCCAGGGCGGCGCGTCCGGCGTGAGGTGGGTGGTGAGCACGCTGAGCAGGTCCTGCCCCTTGCCGTAGCGCACGGTCTCCGCGTGGGTGTGCTCGTCCACGTCCACGCCCGAGGTGATGGCGATCCCCTCGCTGAAGTCGACGTCGCGGCCGTGCGCGAGCGCGCCGAGGAGCTGCTCCGAGTTCGTCCGCACGTAGTCGCCGAGCCGCTCCGAGAGCCCGGGCAGGCTCCCGCGCGCCTTGCAGGCGAGGAGCAGCTTCACCGTCCCGAGCGTCCCCGCGGCGAGGACCACGTTCCGCGCGCGGTACGTGCGGGGCCGGCGCAGGATCCAGGCGGTCGAGCGGACCGCCCTGAGCTCGAAGCCGCCGCCCTCCGCCGGGCGGACGTCGGTGACGAGGGTCTCGGGGTGGATCTCGCAGCCGAGCCGCTCGGCGAGCCAGAGGTAGTTCCGGTCGAGGGTGTTCTTCGCGCCGTGCTTGCAGCCCGTCATGCACGCGCCGCAGAAGGTGCAGCCGGAGCGCTCCGGCCCGGCGCCGCCGAAGTAGGGATCCTTCGCGGCGACCCCCGGCTCGCCGAAGTAGACCGCCACCTCGTGCCGGCGCAGCGCCGCAGGGCGCCCGGTCTCCGCCTCCACGGCCTCGCGCAGCACCTCGTCGGCGTGGAGCACGCGCGGCGAGGTGACCGCGCCGAGCATGCGGCGCGCCGTGGCGTAGTGCGGCGCGAGGGCCGCCGGCCAGTCCACCTCCGCGGGCCAGCGCGCGTCGCGCAGCACGGCGTCCGCGGGGCGCACGAGGGTGTTCGCGTAGACGAGGCTCCCGCCGCCGACGCCCGCGCCGTGCAGCGCCACCACGTGGCGCAGCACCGTCATCTGCAGGATGCCGTGCAGCTTCAGGGCGGGCTTCCACAGGTACTTGCGGACGTTCCAGTTCGTCTTCGGGAAGTCCTCCGCGCGCCAGCGCTTCCCCATCTCGAGGACCGCGACGCGGTAGCCCTTCTCCGAGAGCCTGAGCGCCGAGACCGCGCCGCCGAACCCGGAGCCCACCACCACGAAGTCGAAGTCGAGGGCGGAGGCCACCGGCGCTCAGTTCGGCCACGCGGGGGGCCGGACCTCGACCCCCTCGATCGGCTTGCGGCCCGCGAACCCCTCGTCCACCGCGTGCCAGTGCGAGACGGCCGGCTCGCCGTACTGCCAGCAGAGGAAGACCGGCTCGTCGTCCTCGAGGGCGTAGAAGTCCACGAGGCCGCGCTCGAGGTCCTTCACGAGGCAGCCCATCTCGTTCACGCGCTCGACGGACTCGGTGATCTCGGCGGCCAGCGCCTGCAGCCGCGCGGCGTCGCCCTCGCGCCCCGGCGGGGGCTCGCCGCCCTCGTGCAGGATCGCGACCGCCACGTCCGCCCCGCCGAGCGACTCGATGAGGGGCCCCAGCTCGCCGCGCGCCCGGGCGATGCGGCCGAACTCGATCTCGAGGGACGACACGAGCGCGTTCGCCTCCTCGACCGTGAAGAACCGAGGGCCCTCTTCCATGCGCGGAAACCCTAACATGGGCGTGTTATAAGCGCTCCCTCACGGGAGATACCGCCGTCGTGCTCGAGACCGTATCGAAGGGCTTCAAGGCCGCGCGCAACAAGCTGAAGGGCCGTACCGAGATCACCCCCGAGGTGATCGACGACGCGCTCCGCGACATCCGCGTCTCGCTCCTCGAGGCCGACGTGTCCTTCGAGGTGGTGAAGCGCTTCGTCGCCCGCGTCCGCGAGAAGGCGATCGGCGAGGTCGTCGACACGAAGGTGAAGACCGAGAAGGGGACCGTGCGGGTCACCCCGCAGGACCACTTCGTCAAGATCTGCCACGACGAGCTCGAGGCCCTCATGGGCCCGGTCGACACCTCGCTCCGCGACGGGGCGAAGGGACGGCCGACCGGCGTGATGATGGTCGGCCTCCAGGGCTCCGGCAAGACCACCACCGCCGGCAAGCTCGCGAGCCGCCTCCTCAAGGAGGGCAAGCGGCCGCTCCTCGTCGCCGCCGACATCTACCGCCCCGCCGCCGTGGAGCAGCTCAGGGTGCTCGGCGAGCGGCTCGGCGTACCGGTCTTCCACGAGGCGGGGACCTCGCCGCCGGAGCTGTGCCGCAAGGCCCTCGAGGCGGCGCAGCGCGAGAAGGCCACGGCCATCATCTACGACACCGCCGGCCGGCTCGCGATCGACGAGGAGCTCATGGTCGAGCTCGAGGAGATCAAGAAGGCCGTCGCGCCGGAGAACATCCTCCTGGTCGCCGACGCCATGATCGGCCAGGACGCGGTGAAGACCGCGGCCGAGTTCGACCGCCGCCTCGCCCTCGACGGCTTCATCCTCACGAAGCTCGACGGCGACGCCCGCGGCGGCGCGGCGCTCTCCATCAAGGAGGTCACCGGCAAGCCCATCAAGTTCCTCGGCATGGGCGAGGGGCTCGACAAGCTCGAGGAGTTCCGGCCCGAGGGGCTCGCCTCCCGCATCCTCGGCTTCGGCGACATCGTCGGCCTGGTGAAGGACTTCGAGCAGCACGTCGACGAGGAGAAGGCCGAGGCCGAGGCCCAGAAGATCCTCTCGGGCGACTTCACGCTCGACGACTTCGTGAACCAGATCCAGCTCGTGCGGAAGATGGGGCCGCTCGGCGAGCTGATGGAGAAGTTCCCGCTCTTCGGCGAGCTGCCCGAGGGGTTCCAGTTCGACGACCAGGCGCTGACGAAGATCGTCGCGATGGTCCACTCGATGACCGCCTCGGAGCGCCGGCGCCCCGACTCGATCGCCGAGGGGCGCCTGAAGCGCATCGCCAAGGGCTCCGGGCGCAGCGAGAAGGAGGTGAAGGACCTCCTCAAGCAGTACAACGCCATGCGCGGCGTGATGAAGCAGGTGGGCTCCGCCCCCGGCCTCCTCTCCCGCCTCCCCGGCATGAAGCAGCTCATGCAGCTCAGGAAGCTGCAGGGCAAGGGGATGGAGGACGTCCTCGGCGAGGACGCCGCCGCCGTCGAGAAGGCGATGCAGGGCGGCCTCATCCCGCCCGACGCCGCCCGGCAGATGGGGCTCCCGAAGGGCTACACCCCGCCCATGGCGGCGGGCGCCATGGCCCGCGCGCGGCTCATGGGCTACGCCCCCGAGCCCATCTCCACCGAGTCGGCGAAGGACCGCGACGCCCGCAAGAAGAAGCGGAAGCAGGAGCGGCAGTCGCGCAAGAAGAACCGCAAGCGCGGGCGCAAGTAGCGCCGCGCCCCGCGCGTCACGCCTCGTCGTCCTCGTCCTCTTCCGCCGTCTCGCCGTACTCGATCGCGCACCGCGCGCACAGCTCGTTCGGCGGCGGCGCGCCCGGGACCGCGATGACGCGCCCGACCTCGCCGCACACCTGGCACCGTCCCGTCATCTCGACCTGACCCCGGTCGAGCGGGCTCTCCTTCGTCGGCTCCTTCATCTCGCCCCCTTCCGCTTGCGCGGCGGCCGCTTCGGCACGACGAGGCCCCGCGACAGCCGGCGGAGCACCCGCTTCAGCTGACGCTTCTTGTAACGCTCGTGGGACGCCTCGCCCTGCTCGTTGCGGGCGGCGGTGGCGCGGTCGACGATCTGGAACTCGACGAGGGAGAACACCACGCGGCCGAGCTCGTCGTCGCCGGGCTCGGCCGAAGGGAGGAGGTCGTCGACCCGCACCGGCAGGTCCACGACGAAGTTCAGCATCCTGAAGTCCTTGCCGCTGAACTCGTTGCGCGGGGCGGAGGGGTCCTTCCGCTCGAGATCGGCGGGCAGCTGCAGGAGCGCCCCCAGCTCGGCCCCGCGGGGGTGCGCCTTCAGGACGTCGGCGAACCGGACGAGGCTGTTCTGGGTCTGCCCTGGCACCGCGTAGTTGAACGGGAAGAGGTGCTCGGCGAGGTGCAGCACGATCGACGGGATCTGGTCGGGCCGCTCGGTGACGATGCGGTAGCGCACGCGATCGAACACCTGCGCCGCCACGCTACTCCTTCTTCGCGAGGAGCTTCGTCACGAGCGAGCTGCGGGGCTTCACGTTCCCCCGGAACTCGACGACGGGCAGGCCGTGCTCGCGCATGCGCTCGGCCTCCGCCATGATCCGCCGGTGCGCGCGCTCGGCGAGGTCCGCCTCGCGGATGGCGGTGCGGAAGAGCAGCTCGCGCGCCTCGAGGTGGTGGATGACGTGCATCACCTTGAGGACGACGCAGGCGATGCGGCGGTAGCGGTGCGGCTCCTTCGCCCCGGAGGCGAGCAGGAACACGTCGCGCACGTCCTCGGGCTCGGCGACCGGCGTCGCGACCCTGTAGCCGAACTCGACCCGCAGGTAGTCGACCGCCTGCGCGAGGACGGCGCGGAGCCGGCGCTCGTCGCCGGGATCGCCGGGGTCGACGAGGTTCAGGGCGAGGAAGCGGGTGACCTCCCCCACGTTGCGGAAGTCGAGGCGGCGCCAGTCGACGACCGAGCCGCCCCGCAGGAGCAGGCGCAGCGCCTCGAGCTCCGTCACCCCCATCTCCGCGACGGAGCGGAAGCCGGACGGCCCCGGCGCGCGCTTGGGCTCGAGCGTCACGCTCCCCCTCTCATGCCGGCGGCGCCTAGAAGTTGAACGGGAACGTGACTTCCTGACCCTTCGTGGCCGATCTCGGGAACTGGACGGTCTTGAGCACGCCCGCGATGCACTGCGCGAACGCGCCCTTCGCGTACTCGGGCGTGATGCACTTCACGTCGTGCGGGGAGCCGTCCGCCTGGATGATCCACCGCATCCTGAGGGTGCCGGTCGCGTCCGGCTCGCGCGCCTTCTGCTCCGAGACGCAGCGGCGGAGCGAGTCGATGCGCTGCGCCACGGCGCCGTTGATGTCGCCGGGCGACACCTTGTCCGGCAGCCCGCTCGCGCGCGCGGGCGGGACGTAGACCGAGCGGCCCGTGGGCGAGCTGCCGCCGCCGAGCGCCGCGTCGAGCGCCGCGTCGTTCGACTCGAAGTCGAGGAGGTCGCCCCCCTTCTTGCGCGCGGGCGGCGGGGGCGGCGGGGCCTCCTCCTCCTTCGCGGGCGCCGCGGCGACGCGCGACGGCGCCTCCCGGCGGGCGGTGTCGCGCCGCGTCTCGCGGCGGGCCGGGGCGGGCGCCTCGGCGCGCGGGGCGGGCGCGGCCGGGGCGGGCGGCTCGGCCGCCGGCGCCGCGGCCGGCGGCGGGGCCGCGGGCGAAGGCGCGACCGCGACGGCGGGCTGCGGCGCGGCGGCCGGCGTGGCGGGGGGCTCCGGGGCCGGGGTGGGCGCGGCCGGCGGCGGCGCCACGGCGACCGCGGCGCCGGGCAGCCTGCCCGCGAGCCTCGGGTAGAAGTACACGCCGGCGCCGCCGAGGCCCGCGACGAGCAGGATGCCGACCAGCACCCCCGTCACCGCTGCGCGCGTGCTGCTGCGGCGGCGCGCCTGCTCGGCGCTCCTCGCGACCGAGGAGCGCCGCTCGATCTTCTTCTCCCCCGTCGTCGCCTCGAGGGCCTTGAGGTTCAGGGGCAAGGCGCCCGTGGGATTGACGCCGCCGCCGTCCGGCAGCGCGTCGACGAGCGACTGCACGCCCGCGGTGGGACGGGCGGCCGGCCGCGCCTGCGGGGCGTTGCGCGTCGAGATCTCCTCGCTCGCGAGCGCCGCGAGGGCGGAGGCGCCGATGGGCTTCCAGGTCGGCTCGGCGGCCGGCTGCGGCTCGGCGCGGGGGGCCGCGCGCTCCGGCTCGGCCCCGCGCTGCGGCGCCGGGCGCGGCACGGGCGCGAGGTAGCCGGCGAGCTCGGAGACGGTGGTGAGCGGCGACCAGTCGCCCATGCCCGGGCGCCACACGAGCGAGTCGGGGCCGACGTCGCCCGCCTCCCACTTCTTCTTCACCTCCGCGAGCGGCAGCGGCCCGACCTGGGCCTGCCCGATCGCGACGTACCACTCGGTGGCGGCCGGGGCGCCGCCCGCCGAGGCGAACACCTTGGCCGCGTCGTCGGAGCCCATCGCCTGCGTGTCGCCGAGGTCCGGGCTCGCGGCGGCGGGGGCCGGCGCCTGCTGCGGCGGATCCCCGAAGGCGTGGTCGAAGGCGTTGCCGAGCTCGGTGTCGAGCCCCGGGCCGGGCGCGGCGGGGGCGGCCGCGGCGGGCTTGGCGGCGCCGCCGTCGGCGACGCGCCGGACGACGATGACGTTCCCGCACTTCTTGCAGCGGACCTTCACCCCGTTCGGACCGACCTTGTCGTCCGAGATCATGTACTGCGCGCTGCAGCTGTCGCAGGTGAATTTCATTGTGGAGTCCGACGAGGATCCGATGGGTGGCCGGTCCGGAGCGTCAAGGACGCACCGCCCTTCACGAGACGTGGCACGAGAGGCCGAGCTTCTCCCGGAGGCGCGTGTACTCCTCCGACACGCAGAACACCGCGAGGTCGCGCAGCCGCATGTCCTCCCGCAGCTTCGACACCTGCGCCTTCTCCTGCACGACCCCGCGGCGCACGACCTCGAGGTCGCCCGCGAGGAGCGCCCCGACGCGGTTCGAGGTGAGCTCCGCGCCGTCGAGGTAGGCGCGCACGTCGCCGGGGTGCTGCACGTCGCAGTAGGCGCGCGCGAGGAGCTTCAGGGTGTTCTTGCGGACGTTCTCGGGGAGCGTCCGCTCGAGCTCCCGCTTCAGCTTCTCGACGATGTGCGGGTCCGCGGTGACGACGAACTTCGAGGTGCCGGCCGAGCAGGCCGCCTGGAACACGAGGTCGAGCTGGTCGTGCGGCATGAGGCGCGCGAGGAACAGCTCGGGCCGCCCGAACGCCATCGCCTTCCCGATCGCGAACCAGAGCTCCTTCTTGGGCCGCTCGGTGAACATGTCCTGGGCCGCGAGCAGCCCGGGCGGGTCCGTCGGCACGAGCTGGAGCCGCGAGG
Organism: uncultured delta proteobacterium; assembly: GCA_963737085.1. GTDB lineage: Bacteria > Myxococcota > Myxococcia > Myxococcales > Anaeromyxobacteraceae > Anaeromyxobacter. The sequence continues at coordinate 351,442 of CAVTRR010000002.1, read as the reverse complement.
GGACCTCGTCCTTGCGGAAGAGCCGCAGCCCCTTGAGGCCGAGGGTGCGCTCCACGTACTTGAACATGTTCGCGAAGAAGAGCATCGAGCCCTGCACGTCGAGCTCGTCCTTCTTCGGGTTCAGCCCGAGGTCCTTCTCCTTCTGCACGAACATCGGCCGCGCGTGCAGCCCGAGCAGGGTCATGATGTCGGCGAGCGGCCCCTTCAGCCGCTCGTGCACGAGCAGCGCCCAGAGCGCGTCGTCGAGCGGGCGGCTCGCCTGGTCGCGGGCGAACTTCCGCAGCCGGGAGACGACCTGCACCTCGTCCTGCGACGCGGCCCCGAGCAGGTGCGCGAGCACCTGCGCCGCGGAGTAGGCCTGGTCGTACTCCTTGCGGGCGGCGTGGAGCGCCACGAGCGCGGAGGCGGCCTTCGACGCCTTGGCGCCGGTCTTGAGGAGCTGGCGGTACGCCGCCACGGCGTCGCCCTCCTGCCCCGGCTTCTTCGCGGCGAGATCGGCGTAGGTCTCGAGGGACACCGCGTCCTCGGGGTCCGCCTTGGCCACGACCTGGTACGCCATGCGCGCGCCGTCCTCGTTCTTGAGGACGTTGCGGTAGAGCTCGCCGAGCGTCTTCCAGAGCGCGAGGCGCGCCTGCGCCACCTCGGGGCCCTTCGGGAGCCGCTGGATCATCCGCACGTAGGCCTGCTCGAGGTCGGGCCAGCGCTTCGCCTTGGTGAGGATCTCCTCGACCGCGGCGAACGCCTGGACGAGGCGCGGGTTCTTGTCGAGCGCCTTCTCGAGCTCCACCACGGCGGCGCTCTCGTCCTTCACGTCGTCCCGCAGGAGCTCGGCGAGGGTGAGGTGGAGCTTCGCGGCGCGCGCCGCGTCCGCCTGCACCTCCGGCCGGCGGAGGATCTGGCCGAGGACGTCCGCCGCCTTCTGCCCCTGCCGCGTCTCGCGGTACAGCCCGAGGAGCGCCTCGGTGACGGGCAGCGCCGTGGGGTCCTGCCGCGAGGCGGCGAGGAACGCGTCGATGGCCTGGTAGGGGTCCTTCAGCTTGTCGCGGCAGGCCTCGCCGATGGCGACGAGGGTCTCGAACCTGGCCCGGCCCTCGAGGAGCGGCAGCAGCCGCTGGCGGTGCTCCACCGCCCCCTCGAAGTCGCCGGTGGCCTCGAGCACGCGCACGAGGCTGCGGCGCGACGGCTCGTGGTTCGCGTCGATCTCGAGCGCCTTCTTGAAGGCGTTGCCGGCGCGCTCGATCTGGCCGAGCTTCTCGGCGATCTCGCCGATCTGCCAGTGCGTCTCCACCACCTCGAGGTCGGTGAGGCCGTCGCGGTGGTGCACGATGACGGTCGTGAAGATCCGGAGCGCCTCCTCCCACTGCTGCCCCTGCACGAGGAGGTTCCCGAGCCCCTCGAGGGCGGGGAGGTAGGTGGCGTCGAGCTCGTAGGCGCGGCGGTAGCACGCGAGCGCCTTCTCGCGGTTCGCGAGCTTCTCCGCGACGTAGCCCAGCCGGTAGCTCTGCCGGCACAGCTCCTTCGACTCGCCGCCGCCCTTGTCGACGACCTCCACCATCGCGTCGAGCACCCGCTCGGCGTCGGCCCAGCGCGACTGCGCGACGTAGAGGTCAGAGAGCGGCCTCGCGGCCGGCGGGTGCCCGGCGGTGCGCTTCAGCGCCTCCTCGTAGTACCGCACCGCCTGGTCGCGGTCGTCGCGCTCCTCCTGGTAGATGCGGCCGGCCTCGGTGTAGAGGCGGGTCTTCTCTTCGGGGTCGGTCGCGTAGCGCGCCTCCTCGACGAGCAGCTCGACGTAGCGCTCGCGGTCGCCCTCGCGCTCCGCCACGCGCTTCGCGGCGGCGAGCGCCGGCAGGCACCCGGGGTCGAGCTGGAGCGCGCGGCCGTAGGCCTCCTTCGCGCTCCCGAGGTCCATCAGCATCTCCTCGAAGATGGTCCCCATGCGGACGTGGACGTCCACCGCGTCCTTGCCGCCGCCCGCGATGCGGGCCTCGCGCCGGAGCATGTCGAGCGCGAGGTTCCAGTTGCCGCTCCGCTCGTAGAGACGGCCGAGGGCGGACACCGCCTCGCGCGACTCGGGCTCGAGCTGGAGGGCGTGGTTGAACATCGCCTCGGCGCGGTCGACGCGCGACATCTCCGTCCACCACACCTCGCCGAGGGCGACCTCCAGCGCCACCTGCTCGCGCCGGTCGGTCACGAGGGTGAGGTGGTGGCTCATGACGCTGATGAGCCGGTCCCAGCGGGCGTCGTCGCGGTAGAGCCGCTCGAGCGCCTTCACCGCGGGGAGGTTCCCGCCGTCGAGGCGCAGGATCGCCTCGTTCTGCTCGATGGCGGAGCGCGGGTCGTGGAGCTTCTCGTCGTGGATGCCGGCGCTCTTCGCGAGGATGCGCACCTTCTCGCGCGGGTCCTCGGCGAGCGCGATCTGCCGCTCGTAGACGCGGTTCAGCTCGGCGAAGCGGTCGAGCTTCGTGTAGAGCCGCTCGAGGCCGGCGAGGGCCTCGACGTCGTCCTCGTCGAGGCCGACCACGGTGCGGTACGCCTCCACCGCGGCCTCGTCGTCGCCGATCTCGTTCTCGTAGAGCGCCGCGATCTGGAGCTGGAAGCGGACGCGGTCCTCGTCGCCCGCGGCGAGGTCGCGGGCGCGCGAGAGCACGGTCGCGAGGTCGCCCCAGCGCTGCTCGCGCCGGTAGATCGCCGAGAGCGCGTCGAGCGCCGCGGGATCCGCGCCGTCGAGCTCGAGGACGCGGCGGAGGGCGGCGATCGCCTCCTCCACGTCGCTCATGTCGGCGTCGTAGATCTTGGCCACCTCGATGAGGGTGGCCTTCTTCTCCTCGAGCCCGGCGGCGGCCTCGAGCTTCTGCTCGAGGGTGATGACGAGGTCGCGGATGCGCCCGCGCCGCTTGAAGAGCTGGGTGAGCGCCTCGAGCGCCTCCGGGCTCGCCGGGTCGGCCTCGAGGGCCCGCCGGTAGGCCGCCTCGGCCCCGTCGGCGTCGTCGAGGTGCTCGTCGCGGACCTTGCCGAGCCGCAGCAGGAGCTTCGCGCGCACCATGCCGCGCGCCTCCTCGGCCACCTGCTCGAGCACCCCGGCGAGCTCGTCGAACCCCTCGGTCTCGAGCGCGAGCCGCTCGACCTCGGCGAGCGCCTCGTCGTCGCCGGGCGCCTCGGAGAGGGCGCGGCTCCAGGCGAGGAACCCCATCTCCTTCTGGCCGAGCTTCTTCTCGTGGACGTTCGCGACCTCCTTGAGGAGCGCGAGCTTCTCCGCGGGGTCCGCGAGCTGCGGCGCGAAGAGGTCGCACGTCCGCGCGAAGGCGCGCCAGTTGCCGGCCCCGGCGTGGAGCTGGCGCAGCTCCTCGTACGCGGTGCGGTTCGGGGGGTCGAGCTCGAGCACCTTGTCGAGCGCGGCGGCCGCCGCGTCCGGCCGCTTCTGCGCCTTCCAGAGCTCCGCCACCGCGAGCCAGGCCGGGACCGCCTCGGCGGGCCCGCGCTCGGCGAGCAGCGCCGCGCGCGCCTCGGCGGCGCGCACGCCGTCCTGCGCCGCGCCGGCATGCCTGAAGACCTCCTCGATGCGGACGAGGTCGTCGGCGTCGTGGGGCTCGATGTCGAAGGCGAGCTTCCCCTGCTCGACCGCCTCCCGCTTGTTGCCGGCGCGGAGCAGCACCTCGGCGAGCTCGAGGCGGACCTTCTTCACCCCGGCGGCGTCCTCCTGCAGCGGGACGAGCCGGCGGTAGATGCCGGCGAGCGACTCCGCCTCGCCCTGCGCCGCGTAGATGTCGCGCAGCGCCTCGAGGGCGCGGCGGTTGCGGGGGTCGGTGTCGAGCACCGCCTTGTAGGAGGCCACGGCCTGCGTGAGGTCGCCGAGGCGGGCGCCGAGGATCGCGCCGAGCTTGTCGTTCAGCCGGGCGATCTCGCGGCGATCCACCGTCGCCTGCACGCGGAGGCGGAGGTGCGCCGCGAGGTCCTGCCAGCGCTCGAGCCGCTCGTAGAGATCCTCCAGGGCGGCGAGCGCGTCCTCGTGCCGCGGCCGCGCCTGCAGGAGGTCCTTCCAGAGGGCCACCGCCTCGTCGAGGCGGTCGAGGCCGGCGGCGAGCGCCGCCATCTTGGCGAGGACGCGCTCCTTGCCGGCGGGATCGGTCGTCGTGGCGCGCTGCGCGCCCAGGATCTTGAAGAGGTCCTCGCGCCGCCCGGCGTGCTCGTAGAGCGCCTCGAGGGCGCGCAGCGAGGCGAGGTGGCGCGGGTCGGCCGCCACCGCCTGCTCGTAGGCGTCGGCGGCGCGGTCGGGCGCGGCGAGCCGCTCCTCCGCGAGCTGACCGAGCCGGAAGAGGAGCTGCACGCGCTCCGGCCCGTGCGCCGCGGCGGCGCGGGCCACGAGGACGTCGGCGAGCTCCGGCCACGCCTCGAGGCGCGCGTAGAGCGGCTCGAGGGCGGCGAGGGCCGTCGGGGCGGCGGCCGGATCGAGCGCCGCGGCCCGGCGCAGGAAGCCGGCCGCGCGGCCGGGATCGCCGAGCCGCTGCTCGTAGAGGGCGCCGAGCCGGAGCGCCACCTCGGCGGTGTCGGCGGGCGGGAGCCGGTCGATCTCGTCCTCGTAGATGGCGGCGAGCTCCTCCTCGTGGCCGCTCGCCTCGGCGAGCGCGTCGAGGCGCGCGCGCAGGGCCCGGTCCGCCGGGTCCTCGCGGAACGCCTTGCACAGCGCGAGGAAGGCGAGCTCCGGCTCCTCGAGCTTCTTCTCGCGCAGCTCGGCGAGCTGCACGTAGAGGGCCTTGCGCTCGAGCGGATCCGGGCGCTCGCCCGCGCGCAGCTCGAGGACCGCGGCCTGGCGCTGCGCGTCGCCCTGCGAGGCGTAGGCGCGCTCGAGCGCGACCGCCGCGCGGGCGTTCGTCGCGTCCCGCTGGAGGAGCGCCTCGAGGCGCGCCACGGCCTCGGGGTGGTCCGGGCGCCCGGCGAGCACCTCCTCGTAGAGCGCGAGGGCCCCCTCGCGGTCGAGCAGGCGCGTCTCCTTCAGCTCCGCGAGCCGGTAGCGGTACACGCCGACGGAGGCCTCGTCGCCCTCGGCGGCCGCCGCGTCGATCTCGCGGGCGAGCACCGCGGCGAGGTCCACCCAGCGCTCGCTGCGCACGCAGAGCCGGTCGAGGCGGGCGAGCGCGTCGCGGTCGCCCGGGGACACCTCGAGGAGCTGCTTCAGCGCCTGGATCGCCCCCTGCGGATCGCCGAGCCGCTCGTCCTGGGCGGCGGCGAGGTCGGCGAGCAGGACCGCGCGCCGCTCGGCCGACTCCTCCACCGCGAGGGCGCGGCGGATGGCCTGGGCGAAGGGCTCGGCGTCGGCGCCGCCGCGGAGCGTCTCCACGAGGCCGGCGAGGGCCTCGCGGTCGTCCGGGAGGAAGTCGAGCAGCCGCTGCCACGCCTCCGCGGCGCGGGCGGGCTCGCCCTGCGCGAGCCGCGCGATGCGCCGCTGGTACTCGGCGCGGGCCGCGGGATCGCTCGCGCGGTCGCCGTGCTCGGCGAGGAGCCCCGCCAGCTCGTCCTCGAGCATGCCCTCGGTCGCGAAGCGCTCGGCGAGGGCGAGCGACTCCGTCGAGTCCGGGTCGGCGGCGAGGGCGCGCGACGCGGCCACGAACGCCATCTCCGGGTTCCGCAGGGTGTCGCCGTAGATCTCGGCGATGCGGCGGAGCAGCCCCCCGCGCGCGGAGGGGTCCGTCTCGTTCGCCGACCGCGCCTCGATGGCCTCGATGACCTTCTGGTGCTCCCCCTCGGCGGAGTAGATGGGCTCGAGCAGGAGGGCCGCCTCCACGGCGGCCGGGCCGCTCGTCCTCGCGAGCTCCTCGAGGGCGTTCAGGGCCGCGGGGTGGCGCGGCACGCGCTCGAGCACCTCGCGGTAGCAGGCGAGCGCGCCGTCCTGGTCGGCGAGGCGCTGGTGGCGGATCCGCCCGAGCCGGTAGCGCAGCTCCGCCGCCTCGGCGACGAGGTTCGGCTGGCGCTCGGCGATGGACACCTGCCGCGAGAGCACGTCGGCGAGGTCCTCCCAGCGCTCCGCGGATCCGAGCACCCTGCCGAGCAGCCGCAGGGCGTTCGGGTCCTCCGGGTCCACCGCGAGGATCTTCCGGTACGCCGCCACCGCGCCTTCGCGATCCGAGAGCTGGTCGGCCATGATCTTCGCCACCTCGAGCAGGAGTTCCTTCCGAGCCGCAGCCGCCGGCGCGACGTCCGCCAGGCGCTCCAGGGTCCGCGCGAGCTCGCGGTGCGACCCGAGCCGGCGGTAGACGCGCGCGAGCGCACCGAGCACCTCCGCGGAGGGCGCCGTGCGCGCGACCTCCTCGAACCACCGCGCCGCCACGTCGAGGCGGCCGAGCCGCTCGGCGGACAGCACCGCCAGCCGGCGCTTCACCTCGAGCGCCGCGGGCGCCGGGAGGTTCGCGCCGAGCGCGTCCTCGAGCGCCCCGGCGAGCTCGGCCCACGCGCCGGTCGCGGCCGCGAGCCGCTCCAGCTCGGCGCGGGCGCCCGGCGCGTCCTGGCCCCGCGCCACGGCCTCGGCGAGCTCGCGCAGCTTCGCCTTGAACGCGCCGGCCCGGTCGCCGAGCCGCTCGTCCAGCGCGGCGATCTCGGCGAGCAGCCCCGGCCGCTCCGCGGCGTCCGCGCTCGCGAGCCGGCGCTCGAGGAGGTCCGCGAGCCTGCGGGCGTCGCCGCCCGCGCGGTGGACGTCCTCGAGGACGCGCGCGGCGGCGCCGGTCGTCTCGGGGCGCTGCAGGAGCCGCTCGAGCCCGGCGACCGCCCCCGCCTCCCGCGGGCTCTCGGCGAGCACCTCGGCGTAGGCCTCGAGGGCCGCGCCGGCGTCCGCGCCGCCCTCGAGGATCGCCGCGCGCCGGAGCAGGAGCGGCAGGCGCCGGGCCGGATCCCCGGCGGCGGCGGACGCGAGCGCGGCGAGCACGTCGGCGAGCTCCGGGCCGGCCTCGCTCCGCGACAGGAGCCGCTCGAGCCCGGCGAGCGGCTCGGGCGAGGCGGGATCCTCCGTCCGCGCGGCGCGCCAGGCCTCGAGGGCCGAGCCGACGTCCCCCGCCTCCTCCGCGATCGCCGCCGCCTCGACGAGGAGGGCCACCCGGTCCGGCCCGCGCGCGAGCGCGGCGCGGCGGCGCGCCACCGCCACCACCTCCGCGGCCGAGCGCGACGCGGCGTAGAGCGCGCCGAGCGCCTCGAGCGCCTCCGGGTCGTCGGGGGCGAGGGCGAGGACCTTCTTCCAGCCGTCCACGGCGGGGGCGCCGCCGCGCGCGCCGCGCAGCCGGGCCGCCTTGCGGTGGAGGGCGAGGACCTCCTCGGGCGTGCCGCCGGCGGCGGCGTGCTCCACCACCTCGCACAGCTCGTCCTCGCTCCCGGTGTCGCGCGCGAGGCGGAAGAGGTCGTCCTCGACCTCGGCGCGGGCGGGGCCGCCCTCGCCGAACGCGCGGCAGGCCGCGACGAACGCCATCTCCGGCTCGCCCAGATCCTCCTCGAGGAGGGTGCGGATCTCCGCGAAGAGCCGCGCCCGCTCGCCGGGATCCTCGATCGCCGCGAGCCGGCCCTCGCGCGCCGCGACGCGCTTCGTGTGCTCTCCGGCGAGGCGGTAGGCGGCGTCCGCCGCCTCGAGCGCCTCGCGTCCCACCGGCCCGGGGACCGCCGCCAGGGCGGCGAGGGCCTCGCGCGAGGCGTCGCGCGAGGGGTCGCGCCGCAGGATCTCGACGTGCAGCGCGAGCGCGCCCGCGGCGTCGCCGAGCCGGTCGCGGCGCAGCTCGGCGAGGCGCAGGGCCGTCTCGAGGTCGAAGCCGTGGGCGAGGCGCGCCTCGAGGCTCGCGGCGAGGTCGGCCGGCCGGTCGAGCCGCTCGAAGAGCCGCTCGAGCGCCGCCTTCGCCTCGGCGTCGCCCGGCGCGAGGGCGGCGACGTCGCTCCACGCCGCAGCCGCGCGCGCCGGGTCGGCGAGCCGCGTCTCCGCGACGATCGCCTCCTCGCGCCGCGCGTCCTCGCGGGCGGCCGGGTCCGTCGCGCCGCGGGCGAGCTCGGCGCAGACGTCGGCGAGGTCGCCCCAGCGCTCGCGCGCCCGGTGCACCCGCCGGAGCGCCACGAGCGCGCCGCGGTCCCCCGGGACCGCCCGCAGCACGTCGGCCCAGGCCTCGGCGCCCCGGTCGCGGTCGAGGCGCCGCTCGGCGAACTCGGCGCGCTCCCGCAGGATCGCGGCGCGGTGCTCCGGCGCGGCGCGCTCGACGAGCTCGTCGTACACGCGCGCGCACGCCTCCGCCTCCTGGCCCTCGACCGCGAGCCGCCGCACCTCGCGGCGCACCTCGGCGTCGCCCGGCGTCGCCCGGGCGGCCTCGGCCGCGGCGGCGAAGGCGAGGGAGAGCTGGCGCAGCTCCTGCTCGCAGATCCGCGCCACCCCGCGCTTCGCGGCGGCGCGCGCCGCCGGGTCGCGCTGCACGCGCGCCTCCGCCTCGAGGGCGCGGATGCGGCGGCGGGGATCGGGGTGGGTGGCGAGGGCGCGGGCCGCCGCCACCACGGCGGCGGGATCCTCGCCGTCGAGGTGCGCCTCGACGGCCGCGAGGGCGGCGGGGTCGGTGGGGCTCGCCGCGAGCGCGGCGGCGAGGCGCTCGACGGAGGCGCGGGCGTCGCCGAGGCTCGCCTGGATGCGCGCCGCCTCCACGTCCGCCCGCGACGCCTCGGCCGGATCCGAGGTGGCCCCGGCGAGCTCGGCGAGGGCCTGCGCGCGCCCCTTCGCGTCGCCGCTCGCGCCGAGCACCGCGGCGAGCTGCCCGAGGAGCCGGGCGCGCTGCTCCACCGTGGCCGCGGCGACCGCCTCGCGCAGCGCGTCGGCGGCGCCGGCGGGGTCCTCGAGCCGCTCGTGGAGCACCTCGGCCCGCTGCGCGAGGAGCGCGGCCCGCTCGGCGCCCTGGGCCGCCTGGGCGCGCCCGGCCAGGAGCTCGGCGGCGTCCTGCCAGCGCTCGGAGGCGAGCGCCGTCCGCGTCAGCGCCGCCAGCACCGCGGGATCGCCGGGGCGGAGCGCGAGCACGCGGCGGAGCTGCAGCGCGGCCTCCTCGTAGGCGCCGAGGTCCTCCTCGGCGACCGCGGCGGCGCGCAGCCGGAGCGCGGCCTCCTCGGCGGGGCGGCCGTCGAGGCGCCGCGCCACCTCGGCGAGCAGGAGGAGCAGCTCGCGGTGGGCGCCCACCTCGCGGGCGAGCGCCTCGCAGCGCCGGCGCGCGTCGGCGTGGTCCGGGCAGGCGCGCAGCGCGGCGGCGGCGGCGGAGAGGGCGCCGCGGGGGTCGTCCAGCTTCTCGGCGCGGAGGGCGGAGGCGTCGAGGAGGTGGCGGGCGCGCTCGCGCGGATCCGCCTCGGGCGGCAGCTGCCGCGCGAGCACCTCGAGCATGGCCGCCTGCTTGCGGGGGTCCCCGGCCGCGGCGTAGGCGGGCACGAGCGCCTGCGCGATGCGCAGCGGCTCCACCCCCTTCTCGAGGAGCCGCTCGAGGAGCGCCGCCGCGTCGGCGCGCGCCGAGGCGCCGAGGCCGCCCCCCTGCAGCACCGCGAGGGCGGCCGCCGCGGCGTCGCCGTGCCGGCCGAGCCCGTCGGCGAGGACCTCTGCGCGCGCGATCTCGATGGCCGATCGCTCCGGCGGCCCCTTCGCCCGCGCGGCGAGCCGGGCGAGCACCTCGGCCCGCTCCTCCGCGGCGCGGAGCCCCGCGGTCGCCTCGAGCGCCGCGTGGAGCCCCCAGAGCGCCTCCTCGTCGTCCGGCGCGAGGGCGAGGGCCTCGCGCCAGAGCGCGGCGGCGCGGTCGAACCGCGCCGAGTCGTGCCACAGGCGGGCGAGCTTCGCCGAGAGCGTCCGGCGCTCGGCGCCCTCGGCGCGCGCGCGCCGCGCCTCGAGCTCCCGCGACAGCTCCTCCTGCTGCCCGGCGCGGGCGAGGCACGACTCGAGGGCCGCGGCCGCGCCGCGGTCGTCGGGATCGAGGGCGAGCACCGCGCGCCAGGCCCGGACCGCCTCGTCGGGCTTGCCGAGGTCGCGGTCGAAGATCTCCGCGACGCGGCGGTGGAGGGTCTTGCGAGACTTGACGTCTCCGCCCTCGCCCTCCGCGGCGGAGCGGTAGGCGCGGGCGAGCTCGAGGAACGCGTCGGCGCGCGCGGCGGCGCCCTCCATCGCCTTGCGGGTCGTGGGGCGCGACGGGTCGAGGGCGAGCGCGCGCGAGAGCGTCCGGAGCGCGTCCCGCGGCCGCCCGAGCCGCTCCTGCTGCACCTCGGCGAGCCGCTCGAGGAAGCGGACCCGCTCCCCCGTGTCCGGGGCCCACGCCGCGGACAGCTCGAGGACCTCGGCGAGCCGCGCCCACTCCTCCGCCTCGGCGAGGAGCGGCGCGAGGGCGGCCGCGGCCTCGGCGCTGCCCGGGTCCGAGCGGAGCGCCGCCTCGAGGTGCCGGCGCGCGCGCGCGGGATCGCCGAGCCGCTCCTTGGCGAGCTGGGCGGCGCGCACGCAGAGCGGCGCGTGCGCGGGCTTCTCCGGCGCGGCGGCGAGGTGCCGCTCGAGGACGCCGAGGGCGCGCTCGAACCGGCCGGCGTCGACGTGGTGCTCGAAGGCCTGGAGCGCGGCGCTCTCGCAGGCCGGGTCGAGCTCGAGGGCGCGCTCGAGGGCGGCGAGGGCGCTCTCGCCGTCGCCGAAGCGGACGAGGTCCACCAGCGACATCTCGACGTGGAGCGCGACGAGGGCGCCGCGGTCGCGGGTGGACGCGGCGAGGCGGGCCAGCGCGTCGGCGTGGCCGCGGTGGTCGCCCTTCTCCGCGTAGATCCGCGCGAGCAGCTCGAGCGCGAACGGCTCGCCGGGCGCGAGGGCCCAGGCCCGCTCGATGCGCTCGAGCGCGGGGCCCCAGCCCTCCGGGTCGTAGGCGGCGTGGAGCTGGGCGAGGCGCAGGTGGAGCGTGGCGGCCTCGCGGCGGTCCGGCACCCGCCGGGCCGCCTCGTCCAGGGTGCGCGCCTCCTCGCGCCACGCGCGGGGGAAGGCCTTGAGCCGCTCGCGGGCCGCGGCGGCCCCGGGCGCGGCGCGGTCGAGCGTGGCCGCCTCGATGAGCGCGTCCATGGCGAGGTCGTGCTCGAGCGGCTCCTCGACGAGCTCGCCGCCGAGCCGCGCGTACTCGCGCGCGAGCCCCTTCGCGTCGGCGCCGGCGTCCCGGGCGGCGTCGAGCATCCGCTTCGCCTGCCCGAAGCGGCGCAGCGCCGTGAAGCAGGCGAGGCCGCGGGCGCGCGCCTCGTCGAGCGCCGGATCGAGGCGCGCGGCGCGGGCGTAGAGGAGCGCCCCGCGATCGCGCCGGCCGAGCCGCTCCTCGTGGACGCGGCCGAGGCGCAGCGTGAGCCGCGCCGCCTCGCGCGGGTCGGCCGCGGCGTTCGCCTCGCGGGCGAGCGCCGCCGCGAGCCCCGCCCAGTCCTCCCGCGCCTCGAGGATCTCCACCATCGAGCGGAGCGCGGCCGGGTGGGCGGGCTCGGCGCGCAGGAGCTGCCGGTAGAGCTCCTCCGCGCGGGCCACGTTCCTGAGCTTCGCGTGGGCCAGGCTCGCGGCCTTCGCGAGGAGCGGCGTCGCGGGCGGGTGGACCCGGGCGCGCCCCTCGTAGAGCGCGATGAGGTCCTCCCAGCGGGACGCGCCCTCGTAGAGGGCCTCGAGCGCCTCGAACGCCTCGCGGTCCCCCGGCGCGGCCTCGAGCGTCTCGAGGTGCGAGCGGATCAGGTCGTCCGGGATGGGAGCGCTCAAGGCGGGGGTCACTCGGAGAGGGCAGGCCCGAGAAAAGCGCCGTTGCCCCGGCAGTATAGGGTCGCCGGAGGCGGGGGGTCAACGCCGCGACGAGCGGAAACCCAAGCCCTTACGGGCGGTTGCCTACATCGGCGGCGGGGCGCGTCAGGCGCGCGGCGGCGGCTAGAACGTGTAGCGCACGGTCGGGTAGATCGCGTACCCGAGCGTGGCCGCGTTCGCGGCGTAGACGAGGTCGGCGCCGAGGGCGACCGAGAAGTGGCGCAGCTTCGTGTAGTACTCGAAGCCCGGGCCGCCGGCGAAGACGACCTCGTCCGTGCCGAAGAGCCCTTCGGGCGAGGTCTTCGCGATGCCGCCGCGGCCGTGGACGTACAGGTAGTACCGCTCCCAGTCGTTCCGGTCGTTCCAGCCGAGGAGCGCGACCTTCACGTCGGCCCCTCCCGCGTACAGGTCGAAGGAGCCGTAGTCCGTGCTCGTGCTGAGGTTCGCGCCCTGCAGGAAGAGGCCGACCGAGAGGCGCTTGCCGATGTCCACGCCGGCGAGGACGGCCACCGCGGGGAAGCCGCCCGCGCGGCCGCCCTCCGCGCCCGCGAGCGGGAACTTCTCTTGATCGGCGGTGGGCGTCTCGAGCAGGCCGAGGTACCCCGCCTCGAAGGCCACGAACACGCCGCGCTCGACGTCCTTGAACCGGGCTGCGCGCGGGTCCTCCTGGAGCTTCGGCGCGGCGTCCTGGCCGAGCGCGAGCGCGGGCACGACGAGCGCGAGGGCGAGGATCCTCTTCACGCGGCCTCCACTACTGCGCCCCGGAGGAGCGCAGGATCCACGGGTAGGTGATCACCGCGATGCCGCCGCCCTTGGGCTTCGGGAACGCCCAGCTGGTGATGCGCGACATCATGCACTCGTGGACCTTCGCGTCCTCGAGGGTCGTGAGGGAGTGGTCGACCTGGGGGCTCGAGCCGACGCCGTCGGCGTTGATGACCCACTTGATGGCGACCTTGCCCTGCAGCCGCGGGTTGATGGCGAGCTGCGTCTCGTAGCAGTAGCGGATCTGGGCGGCGTGGTCCTGGATGACCTTGCGGATGAGCTCCTTGTCGATGGAGCCCATCACCACCGCGGTGCCGGTGGCGATGTTCACGTCGCGGTCGCCCTTCTTGCCGAGGCCGCCGACGCCGGTGCCGTAGCTGCCGAGCCCGCCGCCGCGCCCCTTCGTGCCGACCGCGCCGATGCCGATGGTCTCGCCCTGGCCGCCGCCGCCCGAGCCGGTGCCGCGGATGCCGAGGCCGCCGAGGCCGTAGCTGTCGCCCACCACCGGGCCGAACATGTTTCCGACCGCGCCCTTCAGGTCGCCGCCGAGGCCGCCCGAGCCGAACACCGTGGAGAGGCCGCCGCCGCCGCGCCCGAGCGCGCCGAGGAGGCCCGAGCGCTTCACGATCTCCTTCGCGTTCGGGTCGATGGCCTTCGGGGCGGAGCGGGCGTTGGTCTTCGCGGCGTCCTTGCGGCCCATCTGCCCCTCGTCGCCCTTGTGCTTCTCCGCCATCTCGCCGGGCTCGTCCTTCTTCTCGGCGCTCTGGCCCCCGGCCTGCTTCGGCTGGGGCTCGGGGGGCTTGATGACGAACTTCGCCATCCGCGAGGGGTTCTTGAAGAGGTCGTCGGCGACGACGTCGGTGTCGTACGGGAAGTTGTTCGCGGCGACGATGAAGCCGGCCTGCAGGAAGAACAGGACGAGGAACAGGTTCAGGAACTGGTAGTTGATCCGCTCCCAGAACGGCGCCTGCTTCACGGGCGTCGGCTTCTTCGGCCGCGCCTCGATGGCGAGCCGCGCGCCCACCTCGGCGCGCACCGCGCCGGCGCGCGGCACCGTCACCCAGTACGCGCCCTGGATGGTGTCGTCGCTCGTCGCCTTCCGCGCCTTGACGAGCTCGCCGAAGGCCGTCCGGACGCCCTTCTCCTCGACGACGCCGGTCATGCCGCGGGTGAAGGTGAAGCGGTACTCGCCGTCCTGCCAGCGCAGCACCGGCAGCTCGGGGACGGTCAGCCCCTCGAGCGCCATCGCGCACTTGTCGGTCTCGCCGACGAGCACCGGCTGCTTCGGCTGCACCCAGGTGGCGGCGTCGATGAGCGTGTCGCCCCACAGGATGCGCAGCTCGACCCCGAGGTCCGCCTCGCCGGAGAGGTCCTCGGTCTCCTTCGAGGCCGGGCGGAGCTTCGGGCGCGCGACCGGCGCGGAGGGCGCGCGGAAGAAGCGCGCGGCGGGCGCCGGGGCGGGGGCGGGCTCGGAGGCCGGCGCGGCCGCGGGGGCGGCGGCGGCGGCCTGCTCCGCCACGTCGGGCTCCGGGATTCGGCTCGGGCTCGGGGGCGGGCGCCGGCGCGGCCGCCGCCTGCGCCGCGGCGCGCGAGCTGCCGTTCGTGGGCTTCGGCGCGGGGGCGGCGACGGCCGGAACCTGGACGGCGCGGTTCTGCGGCGCCCCGGCCACCGCGTTCGCGTGCGGCGCCGCCGCGGCGATGCCCTCGATCGTCTCGAGGACGATCTTCAGGCCGCCGAGGGTGATCTGGTCGCCGACCCGGAGCGCGCCGCGGGAGACCTTCTTCCCGTTGACGAACGTCCCCTCGGCGCTCCCCATGTCGATGATCGAGACGTTGCCCTCGGGCGACACCTCGATGACCGAGTGGATGCGGGAGATCTTGTCGTCGTCGAGGCAGAGGTGCGCCGAGGCGAGCCGCCCGATCTTGATGATCTCGCGGTTGAACTGCTCGGTGCGGACGAGGTCGCCGCCGCGGAAGACCTTGAGGGTGATCGGGGTGGCCATGGATTCTCTAGAGGTCTCCCGACGCCTGCATCACCTTGTCGCGCCATTCCTCGCGGATGCGGATGAGGTTCGAGTGGTCCACCTTCTGGCGCGCCTCGACGTACTCGCCGTCGGGACGCTTGAGGTCGCCCTCGATGGTGTCGTCCTCGAAGTTGATGACGGTCTTCTTCTCGTACTCCACCTTCGGCGCGGGCGTCCCCTTCCCCTCCTGGGCGGCGCCCAGGAGCGGCAGCACGATCCCCATCACCACGAGAAGCTTGCGCATCTTCGGTCCCTCGCCTTCGAAGCTTACCATCCCTGCCCGCCTCGCCGCCCCCTCCGGCTACCTCGCCGGGGCGGGGGCCGGTGTGGGTGCGGCGCCCCCATCCGCGGGGGCCGCCTTCGGATCCTTCGCGTCCTTCGACTCCTTCGCGGCCTTCTCGGCGGCCTGCCGCGCGGCGTCGGCCTGCATCTGCTTCGCCGCCTCGAGCGCCTTGCGGTTGTCCTCGAGCATCTGCTCGCAGTCCCGCTGCACCTTCGTCACGGCCGCCGCGTCCGGCACCACCGGGACCTCCCGGCGGTACGCGGCGAGCTCGGCGAGCGCCGGCTCGCACTCGCTCTTCACCCGGGCGAGGAGGACGCCGCGGGCGAGGTGGACCTCGGGGAGCCTGCCCCCGGCGAGCTTCTCGGCCTGGGCGTAGGCGGCGAGCGCCTCGTCGGGCTTGCCGAGGTGGCGCAGCGCGATGCCGTGGGTGAGCTGCAGCCCGGCGTCGCCCGGCACGTCCTTCAGGAGCGCCGCCGCGTGCTCGGCGACGCTGCCCCAGGCCTCCTTCTTCAGGGCGGCGGCGAGGAGCGCGTGGCGCGCCGGGAGGTAGCCCTCGCGCAGCGCGAGCGCCTTGCGGAACTGCACGGCGGCCGCGGGGTCGTCGCCCTGGCGCGCCAGCACCTGGCCGACGAGGAACGGCAGCTCCGGGTCGCGCGGGTCGAGCTTCTGCGCGCGCACCGCCACGAGCTTCGCGAGGTCGAGGTCGTTCCGCTGGATGGCGACGTGGGCGAGCACCTTGTAGGCGGTGACCGAGCGGGGATCGCGCACCAGCGCCTCGCGCGCGAGGCGCCAGGCGTCGTCGGGCTGCCCGTTCTGCCGGTAGAGCTCGGCGAGCCGCTCGCGCGAGACGGCGTCCTCGGGGAAGTCGCGCACCGCGTCCTGGTACACCGCCGCGGCGGCGCGCGGGTCGCCCTGCTTCTCGAGGAGCACGCCGAGGTTCACCGCGGCCTGCCGCAGCGACGGCTTCGCCTTGAGGGCGCGCTCGTACTCGGCGCGCGCGTCCCCGCGCCGGCCCTGCGCCTCGAGCGCGACGCCGAGGTTGTAGCGCGCCTCCGCCACCTCGTCGGCGTCGAGCACGGCGCGCCACTTGCGCTCGAGGTACGGCCAGTCGGTGGGGACCTTGAGCTTCTTCTGCTCGTCCTCGGCGCGCACCGCGTCGTCGAAGAGGCGCTGCGCGCGGGCGGAGACGGGGGCCTCGGGGGCGGCCTCGGCGGCGCGCTCGCGCTCCCGGGCGGGGGCGGCGGCGGCCGAGCGGGGAGCGCCGGGCGCCTGCGGGGCGCGCGGGGCGGACGTGGCGCAGGCCGCGAGGGCGGCGAGGAGGAGGGCGAGGGGGGTCGCGCGGGTCGTCACGGCAGGAGGTCCTCGTCGTCGTCGGCCTGGCCCTTCTTGCGCCGCTTCAGCGGGACCGGCTCGTCCTGGATGGCGCGCCGCTGCGGATCGCGCTCCTCGGCCTGCGCCTCCCCTCGCCGCGGGGCGGGCGCCACCACGCCGGCCGCCGGCCGCACGCGGAGCGGCGGCAGGGCGGGCTCGGCGCCGCGCGCGGCGCGGGGGCGCGGCGCGGGCGCGTCCTCCACCTGGGCGAGCAGGCCGTAGCCGCGCGGCTCCACGCCCTTCGTGGCGGGCGGCGGGGCCAGCGGGGGCACGACCTCGGGCGAGGGCGCGTACTCCTCCGGCTTGTGCTTCGCGAGGAGCGCCGCCGCCTGCTTCGCGCAGTCGTTCACCACGCCGTAGTCGCGCGAGGCGTCCACGGCGAGGCCGAGCCCCTCGAAGGCCTTCTGGTCGAGCGGCTCCGCGACCTGCGCGAGCTGCGCCTTGTACTCCTGCACGAGCTCCGGATCGCGCCGCAGCTCCTTCGGGATCGGCGCGGCGAACAGCGTCTGGGCGAAGTGCCGGTAGGCGAGGCCGATCTTGTACAGCGCGCAGATCGCCGGCTCGGCCTGCTTCAGCTTCACCACCTGCCCGTAGGCCTCCTCGAGCTTCTTCAGCTTGCTGCCCTTCACCTGGAGCTGGCCCTTGAGGTGCTTCGGGGCCACGTCGAGGGAGATGCGGCCGTACTCCGCGAAGGCGGGCTCGAGCTCCTCGTACATGCCCTGCGCGGCCACCGCGAGGCCGCGCTCCTTCACCGCGGACTTCCGGCGCTTCCAGTAGTCGAGCCCCTGCGCGAAGAGGCGGCGCGCCATCGGCGCGTTGCCGGCCTTCTCGTACGCCTTCGCCAGCCGGTGCTGCATGGCGAGCCACTCGTCCGGGTCCTTCGCGTAGCGGCGCTGGTACTCCTCCACCTGGCGCAGCTCCTTCGCGGTCTGCCCCTGCTTCGCGTAGAGGTCGGCGAGGGAGAGGAAGATGCGCGGCGCGTCGGCGCCGGCGGGCCAGGTCTGGAGGTAGGCGTTGCTCGCCGCCTCGGCCTTGGCCCACTCGCGCAGGCCGGCGCGGAACACCGTGGCGTTCACGAGGCCGTCCTCGGCCTTCTTCTCCTCGTAGCCGCCGGCGTCCGCCGCCTTGCCCTTCTGCCCCTTGCGCGCCTTCGTCCACTCCGCGAAGTAGCGCTCGTAGAGGTCGGCGGCCTTGCCGAACTCGGCCATCGCCTCGTAGGCCTCGGCGTTGTCGTAGAGGACCTTCGGCGCGAGGGGGTCGGCCGGGAAGCGCTGCAGGAGCTGGTTCCGGATCTCGACGGCCTTGTCGAGCCGGTGCGCCTTCACGTAGTCGACCGACGCGTTGAAGAAGGCGGTGGGGGCGAGGCGCGACTGCGGCCACTCGCGGGCGAAGGCCAGGTACTCCTCCGCGGCGCCCTCGTGGTCGTTCGCCTTCTCCTTCTCCTGCACGATCTTGAACGCGCTCTGCTCGATGACCTTGGCGAGGTCCTCCTTGAGCGCGGCGTGCGCCTTCATGAGCCCGGCGTTCGCGTAGAAGCGCTTCGCCCAGCCGTTCACGTTGCGCCAGTCGCCGAGCAGGTTGTAGGCGTCGAGGACGAGGTTCGTGGAGTAGCCGGCGAGCTCGTGGGCGGGGTGGTCGAGCGCGATGCGGGTGAAGAGGTCGGTCGCCTCGGCGAACGCGTTGTGCCGGTAGTGGATGTTCGCGACCTTGTACGCGACCTCCACCCACTTGTCCCCCTTGGGCTGCCACTTGAGGTAGCGGTTGCAGGCGTCCACGAGCCGCTGGCGCTGCGGCGCGAGCGCCATGCGCTTCTTCGGGTCGCCCGGCGCGCGCTGCTTGTCCTGCTCGTCGAGCTTCTTCGCCACGAGGTCCCAGGCGAAGACCGCGTTCTCGAGCGCGTCCTTGAAGAACTTGCCCTGCTTGCGCGGCGGCTTCGCGTCCACGCCCTTGATGTCCATGTCCGCGACGCGCTCGTACTCGACGCCCGCGCCCTCGAAGTCGGCGAGGGCGTAGCGCAGCTCGGCGTGGAAGAACCGCATCTCGTAGGCGGTGGGCTCGTTCGGGAAGAGGTCCAGGTAGTCGCGGTAGACCTCGGCGGCGTAGCCGGCCACCGGCTCGTCGTGGGTCTTCTTCCACTCGTTGTGGTACTGCACCGCGAGGATGCGCAGCGTCTGCTCGGCGTCGCGCCGGGCGTCGGCGAGCAGCTTCTTCCCCTTCTCGTCCCGCGCGTCGGGCGACGCCTCGATCTCGCGGAGCATCTTCGCGAAGACGTGCGCCTGCGCCACCGCCGCGTCCTTGCGCCCCATGCGGCCGGCGGAGGTGACGATGCGCGACTGGAAGTAGGGCGCCTCGGCAGAGCGCGGCTTCTCGTCGATGAGCCGGCGGTAGACCACGATGGCGTCGCGGTCCTTCCCCTCGTCCCAGTAGATGCCCGCGAGGGACTTCAGCATGTCCATCCAGCCGGCCTCGCCGCCGATGCGCTTGAACTCGTCGGGCGCGGCCTCGGCCGAGCCGACGTGGCTGTAGGTGCGGACGTAGTCCTTGCGCGCCTCCTTCACGAGGGCGAGCTTCTTGTCGGCGGGGACCGTGGAGGTGGGCAGCTCGCCGAAGAAGATGACGGCGCGGAAGAGCTCGAGGGCCTCGCTCCACTCGGTCAGGTTGTAGTGGACCCAGGCCTGCTTGTAGAGCGCGTACCCGTAGACCGAGGACTCCTGGTACGTCGCCGCCTTGCGGTAGGCCTCGAGCGCGCGCCGGAGGTTCCCGAGGCGGTCCGCCTCGTTCGCCTTCTCGAAGTAGTACTCGCCGAAGGCCATCCAGGCGTCGGGCACGTAGCGGGACTGCGGGAAGCGCTGGATGAGGGCGCGGTACGCCTTGAGGGCGTCGGGGTCGTTGCGGT
The DNA here is from genome assembly GCA_963737085.1 of uncultured delta proteobacterium. GTDB lineage: Bacteria > Myxococcota > Myxococcia > Myxococcales > Anaeromyxobacteraceae > Anaeromyxobacter. The sequence goes on along the minus strand of CAVTRR010000002.1, from coordinate 332,339 downwards.
TCCGCTTGGAGAGGTTCTCGGCGAGGAAGTAGAGCACCTCGTCGAGGCGCGGGTACTTCGGGTACTTCGCGACGATCGCCTTGTAGAGCGCGACCGCCTGGTCCTTGTGGCGGGCGGACTCGCGCTCGAGGTCCTTCTTCTCCCCCATGAGCCGGTCGATCTCGCGGGGATCGCCCTTCGTGCCGAGGGCGATGAGCCGGTCGTCGCGCCGGTTCGCCTCGAAGAAGAAGTACTGGGACTCCTCCCAGAGGAGCTCGGCGAGGCGGAAGTACCACTGCGGCGTGTCCTCGACCGACCCGCCGCCGAGGTCGATGAGGCGGCGGAGCGAGGAGATCTCCTCGCGCCGCTTCTCCGACACCTGCACCTCGACGACCTTGCGGAACGTTTCGAAGTCGAGGGTCGGGCCGCCCGGCGCGGCCTTCTTCGCCTTCGGCGCCTCGAGCGAGCCGCCGAGCGACGCGTCCGGCGCGACCGAGCGCTTCTCGCCGAGGTCCGCCTCGCGCGGGGTGGCGCGCTCCGCCGCACCCGCGGTGGAAAGGGCGAGCGTCAGGGCGGCGACGCCGGCGGCGAGGGGTCGAACCATGCGCTGCTCTCCTCGGGATCGTCAGCGGGCCGCGGTGCGGGACCGCGGCAGGCGGTCCTTGCAGCCCTTCGTGAGCGTGTACGAGTAGGTGCCGAGCTCGTCTCGCCAGAACTCGCCCTCGTACGGCCAGTACAGGTGCTCGTCCGACACGGCGTGCGAGTACTTGAGGTCGCGCACCACCTCGACCTGGCTGCCCTTCGCGAGGGAGCCCTCGAGCGCCTCGCGCTCCTTGCGCGAGACCTCGATCTGGATCCGCAGGGCCTGGGCGAGGAGCTGCCGCAGCTGGTCGCGCTCGTACTCGAGCTTGGCGCGAGCGCGGGCGCCCGCCTCGTTCACCAGCGCGGCGCGCTCGGTGCGGAGCCGCGCGGTGAGCTCCTTGCCGAGGGCGGAGTCCTTGAACTCGGGGCGGCGCTCGGCGATCCCGACGTCGGACTCGCGCTCCATCTCCCCGATGGACTCGGCGAGCCGCCGGACGTTCTGGTCGGAGTAGGCGACCTTCAGGATCTTGCGGGCCGCCCCGGAGCGCTGCCCGCTCTCGCGCACGAGCTGGTAGTAGGCGTCGGGGGTCCGCTGGCCGGCGGTGATCCGGACGAGCTCGTCGTAGACGGGCTCGTAGGTGCCCGCGAACTGCTCGAGGACGCGCCGCGCCTCGGGGTAGCGGCAGTTCTCGTAGTAGACGATGGCCTTGAGGACGAACGACTCGGGGAAGTACTCGTCCGCGAAGTAGGGCGAGTTGAGCGTGAGGAGGTTCCCGAGCGCCTTCTCGTAGTCGCCGATCCGGTAGTGGGCCCAGGAGGCCTCCCACAGCCCCTCGAGCCAGCGTTCGCCGCCCCACGGCATCTTCCCGTAGTAGAAGATGGCGTAGCGGTTCTGGCGGTTCTGGTAGTGGATGCGGGCGAGCTGCAGGAAGGCGAGCTCGCGCAGGTCGGCGTCGGCGGTCGCCGCCCGCTTCGGGTTCGTGAGCCGCACGACCTCCTTGAACGCCTCGGTCGCGCCCTGGTCGTCGCCCTGCGCGTAGAGGAGCAGGCCCTCGAGGAAGCGGGCCCGGCCGAAGACGTCCACGGTGTCCGCGTCCGCCGGCGCGTCCTTCGGGCTCGCGGCGCCGGTGCGCTCGACGCGCACCTTGCCGGCGAGCCGGCGCGCCTCGCCCCACGCCTCCTTCGCCTCGGAGGTGCGTCCCGCGTCGGCGAGCGCGCGGCCCCGCTCGAACTCGTACTTCGCGAGCAGGTAGCTCACCCGGTCCTCGTACGCCGGCGGGATGCCCTGGCCGGCGTGGCGCGCCACCCGGGACATGAGCGGCTGCTCGTTCGCGAGGCCGCGCCCCACGTGGAAGAGCCACTCCATCGAGCTCTGGTAGAAGCGGCTCCCCGCCGTGCCGCGGTCGAGGATGTCGTCGAAGGAGGCGAGGGCGGAGTGGCGGAGCCCGAGCCGGGCGAGCGCCTTGGCGCGCTGGTAGCGCGCCTCGTCGTGCACGTCGGCGAGGGCGGGCTCGCGCAGGATCTGATCGAGGGCGAGGGCCGCCGTCTCGGTGGCGCGCTCGTCGAGGAGCCGCTTCGCCGCGTCGAGCCGCGCCTTCGCCGCCGCGCTCGCCGCCTTGTCGATGGGGGTGAGCGTGAGGCCCTGCGCCGCGCGCTCGCGGCGGGTGGACGGGGGCGGGGGCACCGGCACCGCCGGCTCGTCCGCGGGGGGCGGCGGGGCGGGCGGCGCCTCCTTCGCGGCCTCGGGCGCCGGCGAAGGCGCGGGGGGCGCCTCCTCGCGCGGCGCGGGCGCGGCGGGCTTCCGCGTGACGGGCTTCTTCTTCTTCGGCTTCTCCCGGCGCGGCGCGGGCGCGGAGAGGTCGATGCCGAGCTGGGCGTGGGCGGGCGGCGCCGCGACGAGCAGCGCCAGGAGCGCGAGGACGGCCCTCGTCGGGCCGCGGCCGAGCGGGTGGAGGGCGCGGGTCATGGTCTCACCGGAGCGCGCGGTTCCGCGTGGGGAAGAAGACCGAGACGCCGAGCTCGGTGAAGAGCTGGTTCTGCATGTCGCCCCCGCTGCCGTTGTTCGGGACGTCGACGAAGTAGACGTAGTCCTTCACCTCGAGCCGCACGGCGGCCCACTCGGCGAGGAACACCCGCGCCGCGATCCCGACGTGGCCGCCGATGGCGGTCTCGGAGGCGGGCTCGCCCCCGCTCGCCTCGAGGAGGTCGGCGTCCCGGCTCGAGAGCACCTGCTCGTGCGTGATCGCGTCCGGCCCGGCCACGACGGACAGGTCGAAGTGCGCCACCTGCTCGGAGGCGAGGTTGAGCTTGCCGTACACCGGCGACCACGCGGCCTCGAGCCCGGCGATGCGCTGGATGCGCCCCGGGACCTGCCGGAGCTCGGTCTCGTTCGCGTCGCGGCAGCCGGTCGTCGCGCTGCACACGCTGGCGGAGCCGCTCCGCGCGGCGCTGCCGGCGGAGACGTAGACGGCGGCCGAGACGCTCTCGGTGAAGTGGTACCCGAGCTTCGCGCCGCCGAAGTACTTCGTGAAGAAGGCGTCGTTGAGCGACAGGTTCCCCGTCAGGGCGAGCTCGAGCCGCCCGGCCTTCCGGTAGAGCTGGCCCGAGACCGGCGGGATCTTGCCCGCGAAGGCGTCGCTCTTCGACTGCCCGGCGGCGGCGCCGGGCAGCGCGAGGAGGACGGCGAGCGCGAGCGCTGCGATCGTGCGCGGGGTCATGGGTGCACGTAGTCGAACGTGAACGGCCAGAAGAGGGAGACGCCCACGTTGGCGGCGAGCACCTTCTGCGTCGTCGCCGGCAGCTGCGCGATGGGCTGGTCCGGGTAGAACGTCGCGAGCATGCCGAGCTCGAACGCGAGGTACTCCTTCGGATAGAAGCGCACGCCGCCGCCGAAGTCGGTCGCGAGGTGCGGGCCCTGGTCGAGCGGCGGCCCGCTCGTGCCGCTCCACACGTAGCCGAAGCCGGCGGAGAGGAAGAGGTCGAAGTGGACGATGTCGTTCCCGCGGAAGGACGCCTTGCCGTAGATCGGCGACCAGACGCCGTCCAGCATCACCTGCTGCTTGATGTCCGACTCGAGCAGCTGGCTCTGGAAGGCGATCTTCCCCTCGCGCACGTTGTCGGTGCGGTACTTCGCGTAGCGCGCGCCGCGCAGGGCGAGCGCGAAGCTGTCGTGCAGGTTGTAGGCGAGCCGCGCGCCGTACCCGAACTTCTGGAAGAAGGCGTCGTTCACCGTGGCGGCGAAGATCGGCGCGAGCTCCACGCGCCCCTTCTTGAGGAAGCCCTTCCGCTGGACGGCCTTCACCTTGTCGCCGAGGGCCACGTCCTTCTCGGAGAAGCCCTGGAACTCCTTCGGGCGCTCCTCCTTCGGAGGCGTGGCCGGCGCGCGCGGCGGCGGCTCGGCGGGCTTCGAGAGATCGATCGGCGGCTGCTCCTCGTCGCCGGCCCTGTCGGGCTCCTTCGGCGGCGCGGAGAGATCGATCCCCGGCACTTCCTGTGCGGGGGCCACGGTCGGGACCGCGGCGGCGAGCAGCACGATGGCGGCGAAGAGGGATCTCATGGAGGAGTCCGCGGACCCGCGACGCATCCTAGCCCGACCCCGGGTGAGGGGCAACGGATGCTCCCGCCCGGAAACTCAATCCAAACGAGCCTGTAGGACGTTGTCGGGAGGTTGCGCCTTCCTTGTCGCCCCCGCCTCCGCGTGCTAACGATCCGTGCGAGCCATGCGCCGCCGCGCCTCCACGACCCTCCTCGCGCTCGCACCCATCCTCCTGCTCGCCGCCTGCCAGGACCCGGACGTGGGCGAGCCCTGCACCATCGCCTGGGGCCAGGACGCGGCGACGCCGCCGCCCACGGCGTCCGGGCTGTACGACGCCAACGGCGCCGACTACTTCGAGTCGGGCAACATCGCGTGCGAGGGGCTCGTCTGCATCGTCTCCCCCGCCGCGCCCGGCACCGAGTACGCGAGCACGGAGCTCGGCCGCGGCTACTGCTCGAAGCCCTGCATCTCGAACGACGACTGCTACGAGGACGAGACCGGGCTCGTCTGCCGGCAGATGGTGCTCGACCCCGTGTTCCTCGAGCAGCTCGACGACCTCACGCGGCAGCGCTACCTCGCCGACGTCCAGTACTCGAGCTACTGCGCGCTCCCGAGGTGACGGTGGGCCGCGCCGCCGCCGTCGCCCTGATGGCCCTCTCCTGCGCGTCGAAGGCCGGCAAGGAGCCGGGGGCGAACGCGCCGCGCGTCGTCGTCGAGACGGCCGCCGGCGCCCGCCACGCCGTCGGCGTCGAGCTCGCGCGCACCGACGCCGAGCGCGCCCGCGGCCTCATGCACCGCGCGTCGCTCCCCGAGGACCGCGGGATGCTCTTCCTCTTCGACGAGACGGACGAGCACCCGTTCTGGATGAAGAACACCCTGCTCCCGCTCGACATGATCTTCGTCGACGAGGAGGGGCGCATCGTCGGGATCGTGGAGCGCGCGACGCCGCGGACCTCCACCGCGCGCACCGTCGGGGTGCCGAGCCGCTTCGTGCTCGAGGTGAACGGCGGCTGGGCGCGCGCACACGGCGTCGCGACGGGCGACCGGGTGCGCTTCGAGAACGTGCCGCGGTTCTGACGGTCCGCCGCGCGGGCGGCGCCGGCCGCACGCCGCCGCTCAGCTCTTCCGCAGCAGCTTCCCGGTGACGAGCGGGCCGAGGCTCTCCGCCATGAGCCCCTCGACCACCGCCTCGAACGCGCCGCGCTCGCGGTCGTCCGTCCAGACGAAGCGGATGCCCATGCCGGGCTCGTCGCCCGCGGCGTTCGCGTGGACCACCTCGCCGTTCAGCGCGAAGGGGCTCGCCCGGCCCGGGATGGCGAGCCGGAACAGGAAGCGCGTGCCCACCGGCAGGGTCTTGCGCGTCTTGATGAAGGTGCCGCCCTTCGAGATGTTCTTCGTGTAGTCGGCGAAGAAGCTGTTCAGCTTCTTGTAGTCGACCTTGAGCTCGATGGGCGCGCGGCCGTGCTCGCGTTTCTCCGGCATCGCGGACCATGTTATCCCGGTGCCGGCGCGCGCGGATAGCTCGCGGCGTGCCGACATCGGGGGCGCAGGTGATCCGCTCGGTCGAGATCGCGAGGACGCTCGCCAGGCTGCGCTCCGTGCGGGCCGCGGCGGTGGCGCTCGCGGCGCTCGGCGCGGCCTCGGGGGCGCTCCCCCTCCTCGAGACCCCCGGCTACGAGCTCGGCGAGGCGGCCGCCCTCGCCGCCGCGCTCCTCGCGCCCTTCCTGGGGATCGCCGCCGTCCGCCTCGAGCGGGCGCGCCCGGCGCCCTCGCCCCTCGCCGCCTTCGGCGGCGCGGCCGCCGTCCTCTGCGGCCTCGTCGCGCTGCTCCTCGCCGGGGCGCTCCTGCGCGCCGCGCTCGGGCGCTGCTCCGCCCTCGGGCCCGCGGCGGGGTTCCTCCCGCTGCTCGCCCTCCCCTCCGCGCTCCTCGGCGCCGCCCTGGCGGTGGCCGTCGCGGTGCTCGCCCGCGGCCGGCGCGCGGCCGCCGCGGCCCTCTACGCGCTCGCCGCCCTCGCCTCGCTCGCGCTCTCGCTCCGCGCCGCGTACGTCGGACCTTCGGCCTTCGTCTTCGACCCGCTCCTCGGCGCCTGGCCGGGGCCGATCTACGACGAGGCGCTCGCCCCGGACCTGCGCGCCCTCCTCTTCCGCGCCGGGGCGGCGGCGGAGGCGATCGCGGTGGCGGCGCTCGCCGAGGCCGCCGTGCGCGCCGGCCGCGCCGGCGTCCGCGCGGCGCTCGCCCCGGCCCTCGCCCTCGCGCTCGCCGCCGGCGGGGCCGCCGGCGCCCGCGCGGCGCTCGCCGCCCTGGGGCTCTCCGGCGATCGCGACGTGGTGATGCGCGCCCTGGGCGGCCGCGCCGACGGCGCGCGCTGCACGCTCGTCCACCCTTCGGAGAAGCCCGCCGCCGCCGTCGCCGCGGCCCTCGCCGACTGCGAGTTCCAGCAGGCGGACGTGGCCCGCGTCCTCGGCATCGCCGACCCGCCCCGCGTCACCGCCTTCGTGTACCGGAGCGCCTCGGAGCGGCGGCGCCTCGTCGGCGCGGCCGGGACCGAGTACTCGAAGCCCTGGCTCGCCGAGGTCCACGTCGTCGACGCGCCCGCCCCGCACCCCATCCTCCGCCACGAGGTGGTCCACGCCGTGGCGGCGCCCGTGGCGGGCGGGCCGCTCGGCGTGCCGGCGCGCCTCGGCGTCGTCGTGTCGACCGGGCTCGTCGAGGGGCTCGCCTCGGCGCTCGAGACGCCGCGCGGCCTGTGGACGATCCACGAGACCTCGCGCGCGGCGCGGGACCTCGGCCTCCTCCCCGACGTCGCGCGCATCGTCGGGCCGGCGGGGTTCTTCTCCGAGCCGCCGGCGCGCGCGTACACCGCCGCCGGCAGCTTCCTCGCCTTCGTCCTCGAGCGCCACGGGGCCGCGGCGGTGCGCGAGGCCTACCGCACCGGCGACCTCGCCCGCGCCACCGGCGTGCCGCTCGCCGACCTCGCCGCGGCCTGGGGCCGGTTCCTCGACGGCGTGGAGGTCCCCCCCGGCCTCGCCGCGGCCGCGCGGGCCCGCCTCGCGCGGCGGAGCCTGTTCGCCCGCCCCTGCGCGCGGGAGGTGGCGACGCTCCAGCTCCGCGCCGGCGACGCCGCCGCGCGCGGCCGGACCGAGGCGGCCTGCGCGCTGTACCGCGAGGCGGCGGCGCTCTCCGGCTCCGCGGCCGACCTCAAGGCCGTCGCCGACGTGCGGGCGCGGGCGGGCGAGCTCGCCCTCGCCGACGAGGCGTACCGCGAGGCGGAGCGGGCCGCCGCGGCGGACGACGACGCCGCGCTGCGCCTCGCGCTCGCGGCGGCGCGGGGCGACGTCGCCTGGCGGCGCGGCGACTTCGCCGGCGCGGCCGCCGCCTTCGCCGCGGCGCTCGCGGCGGGGCCGGAGCGCGCCGAGCTGCGGCTCCTCGCGGCGAAGCGCCTCGCGGTCGGCGATCCCGCGCTCCGCGAGGGCGTCCGGGACCTCCTCCTCGGCCTCGGCGATCCCGCCGCCGCCCGCGCCCGCGCCGCCGCGGTGGACCACCCGCTCGCCGACTACCTGCTCGGCCGCGCGCTCGCGGCGCGCGGCGAGGCCGGCGGCGCGATCCCCGCCCTCGCGCGCGCCGCGGCGGGCCGCCTCCCCGGGCCGCTCGCCCGCGAGGCGGCGCTCCTCCTCGGCGAGGCGCGCTGCGCGGCGGGCGCGCGCGCCGGCGGCGAGGGCGGGCTCGCGGCGCTCGCCGCCGACCCGGGCACCTCCCGGGCGGACGCCGAGCGGATCCGCGAGGCGCTCCGGCGCTGCGCGTTCCTCGCGGAGCGGTGATCGTACCGGGGGCTGCGCCCTCAGGATTCGTCACAACTTCGGCCTCCCGTGCTGCGGGTGCGTCTCCGCCGAATGCGCGTCGCCGAGCTGGCTTCAGACGAAGCGCAAGACGTCGCGGACCGTCCCGCCTGCCGGAACCGGTCCTGCACGATCGGCTCACGAGAAGCCAGTCGATGAAGCGAACACGGCGCGGACCCGGCGGCGCGTGCCGCGACTGCGGCGTCACCGGCGGCGCGTCACGCTCCTCGGAGAGCCTGTCCACGCGAGCTGCCGCCGCGCACGGAACGAGCAATCACTCATCGTGAATGACTCGAACCGGCGAACCCAACGGATCGCGGCCGGATCGCGGCCGGCCCTTGACACGGTTCTCGCCGAAGCCGGATTTCCGCGGCCAAGGCGTGCACGGAAGGCCCGCGTCGAAGCGCAGCCGGCCGGCCTGCGGCGCGCCGGTGCGGCGAGGGCGCGAACCCGCCCGCCCCCGCGTTCGCGCTTCACCGCCCGTCCTTGTGCGTTTCCGGAGGACTCGAAAACGCATGCGACACTCTCCTCCGTCATGAACACGAACGCACGAGCGCTCTCCTCCCGCCTCGCCGACCTGCTCCGCGCCGAACAGGGGGCGATGGCCGATTTTCTTCTCGCGCTCGCGGACTTCGACCGCAGGCGCCTCTGGATCGACCTCGGCTACGCGAGCCTCTTCGTCTACCTCCACCGCGAGCTCGGCCTCTCGCGGAGCGCCGCGCACTACCGAAAGACGGCGGTCGAGCTCATCCAGCGGTTTCCGCCGGTGGAGGTTGCCTTCCGGTCGGGCCGGCTCTGCCTCACCACCTCGTTCGAGCTCGCCCGCGTGCTCACCCCGCAGAACCTCGATGACGTCCTTCCCCGGTTCTTGGGGCTGTCGCGGCGGGAGGCGATGGAGGTCGCCGCCTCGATCCTGCCCGCCGAGATCGTTCCCGAGCGCACGGTCGTGACGCCCGTACGCGAGCCGGCCCCCCAGGCGAGGGTCCTTGTCGCCCCGGAGGCGAGCGAGGCCGCCACGGCAGCCCCGGCCGCGGCCGCCCCGGCGCCCGACGCGCAGTGCCTACCGGTAGGCACCTCCAGCCCCGTCCCGGTGCCCGCGCCGCGTCCGGTCGAACCGCCCGCCCGGGCCGAAGTCCAGCCGCTGACTGCCGATCGGAGCCGGATCCACGTCACGGTCGACCGCGGCTTCCACGCAAGGCTCGAGGAGGCGCGCAACGCCCTGTCGCACGCGCACCCGAACGCGAGCGACGGGGACATCCTGGAGCTCGCCCTCGAGGCGCTGCTCGAGCGCGCGGCGAAGCGGAAGGGGCTCGGCACGCGGCGGCCGAAGACGCCGCGTCCCTCCAGGCGCGAGCACGTCCCGGCGCACGTCCGCGCGGCCGCGCTCGAGCGCGCCGGCCACTGCTGCGAGTGGAGGCTCGCCTCGGGCGGCGTGTGCGGCTCGCGGCGCCGGCTCCAGCCGGATCACATCCAGCCGCTCGCGATCGGCGGGACCTCGGACCTCGTGAACATCCGGATCCTCTGCGCGTTCCACAACCTCCTCGCCGCGCGAGAGGTGTTCGGCGACGAGTGGATGGATCAGTTCACCACGAACCCTCGCGCGGACCCCGCCCGCCCCGCGGGGATGGGGACCGCGATGGGCTCGGCGCCGCCGCTCGGATGAAGCGGTCGCGAACGCGAGCTCGCGCGACCCCGCTCCCGCGCAGCGGTCGGCGCGGTGAGGTGCGCCGGCGACCTTCCCTTCACGGCGCGGCTCGCCACCGCAGTCACCCGTCCGAGCCCGCCGAGCCCGAGCCCGTCGACGTGCGGCGCGTCGCCGTCTGGGCTTCTTGTGTGAGCCGATCGCGGGGTGACGATTCCGGTCGTCGCAAGCGGCCCGGGCTTCGCTTCGTCTCGAGCAGCTCCGCAGCCGTTCGCCCGGAGAAGCCGGCCGCTCGCGCCCGGAACGCACGCCGGGTTGTGATGAATCATGAGGGCTGCGCCCCTCCACCGCGCTGTCGCGCGGCCCCCCCACCCTGCGTACCCGTCCCCCACTCGCCGTTCACCGTCCGCGAAGGCGGTCGATGGCGGCCCGGGGGTTCTTCACGCCGTTGCGCACGAGCCACCAGCCGACCTTCATGCCGCCGAGCGCGAGCACCCCGAGGTAGCCGTGGCCGAGCAGGCGCGTGGTGGGCGCGTCGATGCGGATCCGCACCTTGAGGGCGGGGTCGCGCTCCAGCACGAGCTTGAAGAAGGCGACGCCGAACTCGCCCACGTCCTCCGAGGAGAGGCCGGTGATCCGCTCCACCGCCGCGGGCGGCAGGGTGAGCGTGAAGTCGGGATCGGGGGCCGCCCCCTCGCGCACCACCGGGTCGCCGCTCTCCATGGTGAAGCACGCGTCGCCGCCGTCGAGCGCGAGGTTCACGCGCGCGCCGCGCGCGAGCGGCCGCGCCGCGCGCCGGGCGGCGGTCTGCGTCTCGAAGAACCTCCTCAGGGCGTCGGCGTCGGGGGCGGGCATGCGCCCCGCAATCTAGGCAGGATCCGGGCGCCGCGGGGCCCCCGCCACGGGGCCTCCCGCCACACCCTCGCGAGCTTGACCGCTCCCCCGACCCGGGCCAGAGTCCCCGCCATGACGAGACCGGCCCCCCTCCTGCTGCTCCTCGCGCTCGCGGGCGCCGCCTGCTCGCCGGCGCTCCTGCCCGGCACGGACATCCACGACACGAAGGACACGAAGGCGATCTTCGGCGTGGTGCAGGAGTACGTGCGCGCGATGAACGCGCGCGACGCCGCCGCCGTGCTCGCGCAGGTGGCGCCGGACTACTTCGACGACGCCGGCACGCCCGAGCCCGCCGACGACCTCGACCGGGGGCGGCTCGAGAAGGCGATCGCCGAGGACCTCGCGCGGGTGGAGGCGACGAAGCTCGCCCTCACGATGCGCAAGATCGAGGTGCAGGACGACACCGCGTTCGCCGAGGTGTTCTACGACAGCTACTACCGGGTCCAGACGCCCACGGGCCCGGTGGCGCGCCGCGACACGGACGTCCACCGCATCCGGCTCAAGCGGACCGCGGGCGCCTGGAAGATCTCGGGCGGCCTGTAGGGGCGCGTCAGGCCCCGACGAGCGCGCGGAAGCCCGCCTCGCCCATCCCGCGCAGCGCGAGGAGGCGATCGCGCCAGGGGCGCCAGTCCTTGCGGGGCATGCGGTCGCGGCCGAGGTCCGGCGCGCGCAAGGCGACGAGGCGCGAGGCCGTGAAGCGGAGCGCGGCGAGCCGCGTGAACGCGAAGAGCGCGGCCGCCGTCTCGGGCTCGAGGCGGCGGCGGGCCGCGTAGCCCCGGACGAGCGCCGCGGCGCGCGCGGGGTCGTACGCGCCGGCGTCCGAGGCGCACCAGGCGGAGAGGGCGACGCCGAGGTCCCACGCGAACGCCTCGGTGCAGCTCATCTCCCAGTCGAGGACGGCGCTCACCCGGTCGCCGATCCAGAGCACGTTGTCGACGAAGAGGTCGCCGTGCACGAGGCCGCGCGGCGCGCCCGGCAGCGCCCGCGCCCGGGCGGCCTCCTCCTCGAGGAGCGGGAGCGCGGAGGCGAGCTCGGGGTCCCCGCCCCGGTCGAGGCCGGCGATCCAGCCCGCGACGCGAGAGGGGCCGAACGGGTTCGGGCGGTCCCGGTCGAAGCCCTCCCCGAGCGCGTGCAGCCGCCCGAGCTGCTCGCCCACGCGGCGGCAGGCCTCGGGCGTCACGGCGCCCGGCGCGAGCTCCTCGCCGGCCGCGAAGGGGAAGAGGAGCGCGGGCCGGCCCTCGACCACGGCGAAGGGGCGGCCGTCCGCCGCCGGGAGGGGGCGCGGCGCCGGGAAGCCGGCGCCGTGGAGGAAGCTCGACACCTCGGCCTCGTGGAGGGCCTCGGACTCCGTCCGCCCCTCCGCGAGCCGCAGGAAGAAGCGGCGCCCGCCGGCCCACACGTGGTGGTTCGTGTTGACGTAGCCCTTCGGCTCCGGGACGACGCGCTCCGGCGCGGGCAGGCCGAACTGCGCGAGCGCCCCGGCGAGCGCCTCGGGCGAGAGGACGGTGTAGACGGCCATCGCGCGCGGAGGATGGGGCGCGCCGCCCGCGCCGTCAACGGCCGGCGGGGCCGGGCGCGGGCGGGCCGGCGAGCGCGGCGGCGAGGTCGACGGAGCGCCACTCCGCCTCGACGACGCGCCAGCCCTCCGCCTCCCGCGCGAGGCGGCACGCGAAGCGGTGCGCGCTCGCCTCGCCCGGCAGGAGCGCGGCGAGCGGCTTCCCCGCGGCGCCCCCCCGGGCGAGCACGGCGTCCACCGTGGCAAGCGCGACGTCGCCCTCCACCGCGACGGCCGCCCCGGCGATCGACACCGACACCCACTCGCCGCGCAGGACGTGGAAGGCCACGAGCTGCTTCACGCCGCGTCGATCGAGGCCGTGGCCGGCGAAGCGCTCCGAGACGCCCGCCACCGCGTCGGACACCCTGCGCTCGCTCGCGGCGCGCGCGGCGTCGTCGAACAGCGCCCGGATGGCCTCCTCGTCGCCCGGCGGGCGGCGGCGGAGGCCGAGCGCGAGGGCGGCGGCGATCGCCGCGGCGAGGAGGAGGAGGACGGCGAGGGCTCTTCGGGACACGATCGGCTCCGGCTCGGGCGAGGGGGCGGGCGCTCTCGTCTTCGAGGGGCGCCGGCCGGGGCCCGGCGATAGATCCCCGCTGCCCCGCGCGCCCGCCCCCATCGCGGGCGCGAAGCCAAGTAGACTCCACGCCCGTGAGCCGCGACAAGAAGGACCACATCGCCCTCTCCGACGCGCACAACTCGCGCGGCATCGAGCTCGCCGACCGCGGCTGGCTCGACGAGGCGATCAAGGAGTTCCAGAAGGCGATCGAGCTCGATCCCGGCTCGGCGCACGCGCACGACAACCTCGCCACCGTCTACTCGGAGAAGAAGCTCTACCGCGAGGCGCTCGGCGAGTACCTCACCGCCCTCTCCCTCGAGCCGGACAGCGCGACCGCGCACTACAACCTCGCCTGCTTCCTCGCGAGCCACGGCGCGGACATGGCCGTCGCCGAGTACGACGACGCGCTCCACCTCGACCCCGAGTACCCCGACGCCCACCTGAACCTCGGGCTGACCCTCGCGGACCAGGGGAAGGTCGAGGACGCGGTGAAGGCCCTCGGCCGCGCCATCGAGCTCGCGCCGAAGGACGCGTTCCCGCGCCACGAGCTCGCCGCGATCCTCATGGACGAGGGCGACTACCGCGCCGCCATCGGCCACCTGAAGGAGGTCGTCCGGCTCGAGCCCGCGAACTTCGAGGCGTGGCTCGACCTCGGCATCTCCTACGCGCAGAAGGGGTTCTACGCGGAGGCGGAGCGCGCCTACGAGAAGGCCGCCGCGCTCCAGCCCGACGACCTGCTCCTCAACTACAACCTGTCGGCGCTGTACGCGCTGTGGGGGAAGGGCCCCGCCTCCCTCGACGCGCTGCGCAAGGCGATGGCGATGGACCCCGCCAAGGTGCGCGGGTGGCTCCAGGGCGACCCGATGTTCGACGCCCTGAAGGGCACGCCCGAGTTCGACGACCTGGTCCACCCGTAGCCACATCGTTTTCCTTCACGCTCCGTTCTGGAACCGCTAGTCTCGGCCCATGCCCGAGCTCGCGTTCTTCCGCAGGGGCGAGGAGCTCCTGCGCGTGGCCCTCGGCGATCGCACCGCGATCGGCCGGGACCCCGGCTGCGACGTCTCGCTCCCGGATCCGGCGGTCTCCCGCGTCCAGGCCGTCATCGAGCGGCGCGGGGACGGCTTCCACCTCGTCGACCGCTCCGGCCGCGGCACCCGCGTCGCGGGGGCCGAGGTCCCGGAGGCCGCCCTCGCCGACGGGGCCGAGATCGCCATGGGCGCCTGGCGCGCCCTCTTCCGCGCCGCGGCGGCGGGCGAGGCCGGGGTGACGCGCGCGGCGGAGGCGGGCGCGACCCAGGTGCGGGTCTCGGGCGAGCCCGGCGGGGCGCCGCCGCCCACCCGGCTGCGGGTGCGCGGCGGCGGGCGGGAGCGGACCGTGCCGGTCACCTCGGCGGGCGTGACCGTCGGCAAGGAGCCGACCTGCGACGCGCCCATCGACGACCCCTACGTCTCGGCGCGCCACCTGCGGATCGAGCCGCAGGGCGGCCGCTGGACGGTCGTCGACCTCGGCTCCACGAACGGCACCTTCATCTCGGGCGCGCGCGTCGCGCGGGCGGAGCTGCCCCTCGGCGTCCCGATCCAGCTCGGCGACGCCGAGATCGTCCTCGAGGCGCGCGACGCCCCCGAGCCGGTCCGGCCCGAGGCCTTCGAGGGCATGCTCTCGCGCGACCCGGCCATGCGGCAGGTGTTCGAGCTCGTGGACCGGGTGGGCGGCTCCGAGGCCGCCGTCACGATCCTGGGCGAGACCGGCACCGGCAAGGAGCTCGTCGCGCGCGCGCTCCACGCCCGCTCGCCGCGCCGCGACGGGCCCTTCGTGCCGGTCAACACCTCGGCCATCGCCGAGACGCTCATCGAGTCCGAGCTGTTCGGCCACGAGAAGGGCGCCTTCTCCGGCGCCGAGCGGATGCGCAAGGGCGCCTTCGAGGAGGCGGACCGCGGCACCCTCTTCCTCGACGAGATCGGCGAGCTCCCCCTCGACCTGCAGCCGAAGCTCCTGCGCGTCCTCGAGCTCGGCGAGGTGAAGCGGGTCGGCGCGTCGCGGCCCATCACCGTGAACGTGCGGATCGTCGCCGCCACGCACCGCGACCTGCGGGCGCTGGTGCGCGCCGGCCGGTTCCGCGAGGACCTCTTCTACCGGCTCTGCGTCGTCCCCCTCACGGTCCCGCCGCTCCGGCGGCGCCGGGGGGACGTGGCGGCCCTCGCCGAGGCCTTCCTGGAGCGGGCGAGCCCGCGCGGCCTCGTGCTGCGCTGGTCGCCCGAGGCGCTCGCCAAGCTCGAGGCGTACGACTGGCCGGGCAACGTGCGCCAGCTCAGGAACGTCGTGCAGCGCGCCCTGCTCTTCCGCGGCGAGGGGCTCGCGGTGCCGGCCGCCGCCGTCGTCTTCGAGGACACCCGCGCCGCCCCCGCCGACGGCGGCGACGACGACACCCTCTTCCTGCGCGGCCTCACGCTCGAGGAGATCGAGCGCGAGGCCATCCGCCTCTCCCTGCGCCGCAACAAGGGCAAGCGCGCCGCGGTGGTGAAGGAGCTCCGGATCGCGAAGAGCACGGTGATGAAGCGGATCGGCCAGTGGGGGCTGCACGCGGAGGGGCGCGTCCCCGGGGTGGCCGAGCCGGAGGACGAGGCGGACGCCTGACCGCCCCCGGGGGCGGGCGCGGCGCCGCTTCTGCTAGAATGCGCGGCCCCGCCTCGCCCCCAGGAGCCGCGCCTTGCAGATCGTCGCCCTCGACCTCGAAGGTGTCCTCGTCCCGGAGATCTGGATCGCGTTCGCCGAGCGCACCGGCATCCCCGAGCTGCGGCGCACGACGCGGGACGAGCCCGACTACGACAAGCTGATGCGCTTCAGGCTCGACCTGCTGCGCCGGCACGGGCTCGGCCTGCCGGACATCCAGCGGGTGATCCGCGAGATGGGCCCCGAGCCCGGCGCGAAGGAGTTCCTCGACGGGCTCCGGGCGCGCTTCCAGGTCGTCATCCTGTCCGACACCTACTACGAGTTCGCCATGCCGCTCATGGCGCGGCTCGGGATGCCCACGCTCTTCTGCCACCGCCTCGAGACCGACGCGAGCGGCTTCGTGACGGGCTACCGGCTCCGGATGCCGGACCAGAAGCGCGCGTCGGTGCGGGCGCTCCGCTCGATCGCCTTCAAGGTCGTGGCGGCGGGCGACTCGTACAACGACACGGCGATGCTCTCCGAGGCGGACGCCGGCATCCTCTTCCGGCCGCCGCCCAACGTCGTGGCGGAGTTCCCGCAGTTCCCGGTGGTGCGCGACTACCCCGGCCTCGCCGCGGCGATCGACGACGCGAGCCGCCGCATCGGGGAGTAGCCTCTCGGGGGGCCTACTGCGGCAGCCGCCAGCGCGAGCTCGGGATGGGGCTCGTGTCGTCCGGCAGGTCGATCGCGTCCTCGCGCCCGGCGAAGCCCGGGGCCCTGCGCTGCACGGCGCCGTCGAGCACCCTCGCGAGGGCGCGCTCCAGCTCGACCTCGGAGGCGAGGACCGGCGCGACCTCGAGGCCGGTCGCGAAGGCGATCTCGTCGAGGACGGCGAGGTCCGAGGGATCCGCGAGGGCCACCACGAGCGGCCCGCGCCGGTGCACCGCGCGCCGCTCGAGGGGCAGCACCTGCCGGGCGCGCATGAGCCGCTCCGGCACGAGCGCCAGCACCTCCGGCGCGACGAGCCGGTCGCCCAGCTCGACGAACGGGACGCCCATCTGCTCGCCCACGTGCTCGAGCACGGCCCGCTCCGGCAGGAAGCCGAGGTTGACGATGGAGCGGCCGAGCCGCCCGCCCCACTGGCGCTGGTGCGCGAGCGCGCTCTGGAGCTGCGCGCCGTCGATCCGACCCCGCTGGACGAGCAGCTCCCCGATCCGCACCCGGCTCATGGTGGGCGAAGTGTGCCTCAAGCGCACACCGCCCGCCACCGGCGGATGGGGGAGCGAGCGCCCGCTCGCTAACGTCTGGCGGGCGCCGGCTTCCGCTTCGGGGCGGGGGCCGGGGCGGCCGCCGGCGGGGAGAGCTCGGCGAGCCGCTCCTTCGCCTTCGCGGCCGCCTTCGCCTTCGGGTAGCGCTCGAGGAGCTGGCCGAGGACCGCGCGCGCCTCGTCCTTCATGTCGAGCCGCAGCATCGACTCCGCCGCGCCGAGCATGGCGTCCGGGGCGAGGTCCGCCCGCGGGAAGTCCTCCGCCACCTTGCCGTAGGAGAGCAGCGCCTCCCGCCAGCGCTTCTGGTCGAAGGAGAGCTCCCCGGCGCGGAAGAGCGCCTCGGCGGCCTTCGGATCCGTGGGGTACCGCCGCGCGTACTCCGCGTACATCTCGCGCGCGACGCCCGTCTCGCCGCCCTGCTCCTCCTTGCGAGCGAGGGCGAGCAGCCCGGCCTTCTCCTCCCCCTTCGGCAGCGCCGCGAGCTTCTGCTTCGCCTCGTACGACTCGAGCGCCCCGGCGCCCTTGAGCGCGGCGAAGCGCCCCTCGGTCTTCTGGTCGAGCGCGCCGACCGACTTCTGCACCTCGTCGAGGTCGTGGCGCGCCACCTCGAGCTCGCCCTTCACCTTCGCGAGCTCCTCGGCGAGGCGCCCGAGCTGCACGCCGAGGTCGGCGCCGCTGCGGCGCGCGGCCTTGTTCAGCTCGTCGATCTTGGCCTGGACCTCCTGGATCTTCTGGTCGGCCTTCGCCACGCGGTCGCGGACCGCCTCCCGCTGCTCGTCGAGCGTGCGCTGCTGCTCCACGCCCTGCACCTCGAGGCGCTGCAGGCGCGCCTCCATCTGGCGCCCGCGCTCGATGGGCACCCAGCAGCCGGCGAGGCCGCCCACGGCGGCGACCGCCACGGCGCGCGCGAGGAAGGCCTTCCTCACCGCTCCACCTGGAACTCGGCGCGACGGTTGCGCGCCCAGCAGGCCTCGGTCGCCTCGGAGCAGACGGGCTTCTCCTCGCCGAAGCTCACCGTCTCGAGCTTGCCGCCGGCGCCGAGGTCCGCGAGGTACTTGCGGGCCGCCTCCGCGCGCCGCGCGCCGAGCGCGATGTTGTACTGGGTCGTGCCGCGGTCGTCGGCGTGGCCGGCGATGACGACCTGCTTCGCCGGCGCCTGCTTGAGGCAGTCGGCGAGCTTCTGGAGCGTGCCCTGCGACTCGGCGCCGAGCGCCGCCTGGTCGAAGCCGAAGCGGACCGTGAAGGACTGCGCGTCGGCGCACCCGGGCGGCACCGCGCCCGCGCCGGCCTCGCCGCCGCCCGCCTCGCCCTTCGCCGCGACGCACTTCTCGCCCTCGCAGCGCTGCCCCGCGGGGCAGTCGGCGTCGGCGGCGCACTGCGGCTTCGGCACGCAGGCGTTCCCGCGGCAGACGAACCCCTCGCGGCAGTCGGCGTCCACGGCGCACTCCTGGCAGCGCCCCTCGACGCACACCTTCCCGTAGCCCTCCTGCTTCAGGCAGTCCTCGCTCGACTTGCACTCCCCGCTCTTCGGCTTCGCGGGGCACCCCGACAGCGCGACGAGGGTGGTGGCTGAGACGGCGAGCAGCAGGATGCGGCGCATGTGGCCTCCGGGGGGGGTAGAAGGGTTTCCCGCGGCTTCACGGGACCCCGTTAGTTGGCTCCGTTCGGAACAGGAGTCAAAGGTTTTCCTTCCCGTGCGCCATCCGGGATTAACATCCCGCCATGGCCGCAACGGTGCTCATCGCCGACGACGAGCGAAACATCCAGGTGACGCTCTCCCGCGCCCTCTCCATGGAGGGCTACGCGGTGGAGGTCGCGGGCGGGGGCCGGGAGGCCCTCGAGAAGATCGCCGCGCTCCCCGTGGACGTCGTCGTCATGGACGTGCGCATGCCCGACCTCGACGGGCTGGCGGTCCTCGAGAAGGCGCGCGAGACGCGCCCGGACCTCCCGGTGGTGATCATGTCGGGCCACGGCTCGATCGAGACGGTGCGCAGCGCCTTCAAGCTCGGCGCGTTCGACTACCTCGAGAAGCCCATCACCGAGAAGGAGAAGCTCCTCGTCGCGGTGAAGAACGCCCTCGCGCTGCGCAGCCTGCGCGAGGAGAACGCCCGGCTGCGCCGCGAGGCGGGGCCGCTCGAGATGGTCGGCGGCGGCCCGGCGATGCAGAAGCTCTTCGAGCTCGTCCGCCGCGCCGCGCCGTCCGAGGGGCGCGTGCTCGTCACCGGCGAGAACGGCACCGGCAAGGAGCTCGTCGCCCGCGCGATCCACGAGGGCTCGCGGCGGCGGGCGGGGCCCTTCGTGAAGCTCAACTGCGCCGCGGTGCCGGCCGAGCTCATCGAGAGCGAGCTGTTCGGCCACGAGCGCGGGGCGTTCACCGGCGCGGTCGCCGCGCGGCGCGGCAAGTTCGAGCAGGCCGACGGCGGGACGCTGCTCCTCGACGAGGTGGGCGACATGCCGCCCGCCATGCAGGCGAAGGTGCTGCGCGTGCTGCAGGAGGGGGAGTTCGAGCGCGTCGGCGGGCACCAGACGCTGAAGGTGGACGTGCGCGTCGTCGCCGCGACCAACAAGGACCTCGAGGCGGAGGTGAAGGCGGGGCGCTTCCGCGAGGACCTCTACTACCGGCTGAACGTCGTCCCGGTCCACGCGCCGGCGCTGCGGGCGCGCCGGGAGGACGTGCCCGAGCTCGCGGCCCGCTTCCTCGCCGAGGCGTGCGAGCGGAACGGGCGGCGCCCGATGTCGCTCTCCCGCGAGGCCGTCCTCGTCCTGCAGGCGCACGAGTGGCCCGGCAACGTCCGCGAGCTCAGGAACCTCGTCGAGCGCCTCGCCATCCTGTGCGACGGGCCGGAGATCGGGGCGGACGACGTCGCCGCCGTGCTCCCCGGCGCGCGCCGCCCGCGGGCGGACCGCTTCCGGGCCGGGGCCTCCTTCCACGACCTCGTCGAGGAGGCGGAGCGCGAGATCATCCTCGCGGCGCTCGACGCCCACGGCGACAACGTGTCGGACACCGCCCGCGCCCTCGGCCTCGAGCGGAGCCACCTCTACAAGAAGATGCGCGGCCTCGGCATCCGGCGGGGCGAGGCCGAGAAGCCGTAACGCCCCCCTCGGATCCCCGAGGGCCTGGCCTGTGTCCCGGAGGACACGGCCGCGGGAATCGCCCGCCGGGCCGCGTGTTTCCGGATGGCACGGCGCCTGCTCGCTCTCCCGCCCCGATGACCACCCCCCGTGAGATCCCCGCTTTGCCGGACGCCGTCCCCGGCGCTATGGTGCCCCACCCCGTGAAGAGGCTCTCCGTCGCCACCCTGAAGGCCCGCCTGAAGGGCCGCCGCGTCCGGCGCGGCGCGGGGCTCGCCGCCCTGGCCGTCCTCCTCGGGGGCGGGATCCTCCTCTTCGCCTGGACGCGCGAGCTGCCCGCGTTCGACACCCTCAGGGACTACGAGCCCCTCGTCTCCACGCGCGTCTACGGCGTGGGCGGCGCCCCGGTGTTCGAGTTCGCGCGCGAGCGCCGCACGGTCATCCCCCTCGACGAGATGCCCGAGCTGCTCCGCAAGGCCGTGCTCGCCGCCGAGGACGCGAAGTTCTACGAGCACCAGGGCGTCAACTACCTCGCCATCGCCCGCTGCGCGGCGAAGGGGCTCCTCCGCGGCGGCGTCGCCTGCGGCGGCTCCACCATCACGCAGCAGGTGGTGAAGACCTTCCTCCTCTCCTCGGAGTGGAACGTGAAGCGCAAGGTGCAGGAGCTCGTCCTCGCGCCGCGGCTCGAGGAGAACCTCACGAAGGACGAGATCCTCTTCCTCTACCTGAACCAGATCTACTTCGGGCACCTGCGCTACGGCGTCGAGGAGGCGAGCCGGTTCTACTTCGGGAAGTCCGCGAAGGAGCTGCGGCTCGGCGAGGCGGCGGCGCTCGCCGGCATCGTCCAGTCGCCCATGCGCCACTCGCCGGTGAACCACCCCGCCTCCGCGAAGGAGCGGCAGCGCTACGTGCTGCGGCGGATGGTCGAGGAGGGCTTCATCACGAAGGCGCAGGCCGAGGCCGAGGCGGCGCGGCCCATCGTGGTGCGGCCGCCCGAGGAGCACCCGCCGGGCGACTTCTACGCGGACGCGGTGCGCCAGTACCTCGACGCGCGCTACGGCGCCGAGGTGGTGGAGACGCAGGGGCTCGCCGTGGACGTGGCGATGGACCCCCTGCTGCAGCGCTACGCCGAGGCGGCGCTCGAGGCCGGGCTGCGCGCGGTGGACAAGCGCCAGGGCTGGCGCGGGCCGCTCCTCCACCTCGAGCCGGCGCAGGCGGAGGCCGCGCTCCCGCTCTGGCGCGAGCGGCTCGGCCGCTTCGAGGCGCGCGGGGGGCAGGTGCTCGTCTGGGATCTCGCCCGCGTCGACCCGAAGGCCATCGAGGGCGACGGCGACGAGAGCGAGGAGCAGGGCGTCGCACGGATGGCGCGGGCGCGCGCGCTCGAGGCGGGGGAGGTCTACGCCGGCCTCGTGACGGCGGCCGACGACCGCGCCGCCACCGTGGACCTCGGCAACGCCACGGGCGCGCTCTCGCTCGCCGACGTCGCCTGGGCGCGCAAGTGGAACCCCACCACCGCGACGGCGGCGCCGAAGAAGGTGTCGGCGGTGGTCCGCCCCGGAGACGTCGTCCTCGTGCGGGTGCTCGCCGGGAAGCTCGCGCCCGAGCGGGCGGCGCGGGAGCGCAAGCCGCTCGCCCTCTCGCTCGAGCAGACCCCCGCGGTGCAGGGCGCGCTCGTCGCGATCGACCCGGTGACGCGCGGCGTGCGCGCGCTCGTCGGCGGGTACGACTTCCAGACCTCCCAGTTCAACCGCGCGCTCCAGGCGCGCCGCCAGCCGGGCTCGGCCTTCAAGCCGTTCGTGTGGGGGGCGGCGGTGGAGTCGCGCCGCTTCACGCCCGCCACGGTGGTGTACGACACCCCCGACCTCTACCGCGACCCCTGGACCGGCAAGGAGTGGAAGCCGCGCAACTTCGAGAAGGACTCCTTCGACGGCCCGATGCTGCTCGCCGCCGCGCTCGCGCAGTCGAAGAACACGGTGTCGGTGAAGCTCGTCGACGCCCTCGGGGTGGACGCGGTGATGGGCTTCGCCCGGCGCATGGGGATCGGCACCGAGCTGCCGCGGAACCTCACCCTCGCGCTCGGGACGGGCGAGGTGCTCCCCATCGACCTCGTGAACGCCTACGCCTCCATCGCGGCGCGCGGGTTCGCCGCCCCGCCGCTCCTCGTCCTGCGCGTGCGCGACCGGAACGGGCAGGTGCTCGAGGAGAACGCGCCCGCGCAGCCGCCGGCGGTGGCGCCGGACGGCAGCGCCGTGCCGATCGCCGCGGCGGCGGGCGCGCCCGTCGTGCCGGCGACGCTCTCCGACCCGACCCCGCCCGCGACGCACGAGCCCGCCACGCCGGCGCCCGCCGCGGAGGCGGCGCCGCCGCCCGCGCCGGGCTTCGCCGTCCCCGAGAGCGGCACCCGCCCCGACGTCGCCTTCGTGCTCACCACCATGATGCGGGGCGTCGTGGAGCAGGGCACCGGCGCCGGCGCGAAGGCGCTCGGCCGCCCCGCGGCCGCGAAGACCGGCACCGCCCAGGAGCACCGCGACGCGTGGTTCGTCGGCTTCACGCCCGAGCTCGTCGCGGGGGTCTGGGTGGGCTTCGACGACCACTCGCCGCTCGGCCCCCGCGAGACCGGCGCCGGCGCGGCGCTGCCGCCCTGGCTCTCCTTCATGCAGGCGTCGCTCGGCGGGCGGCCGCCGGCCGAGTTCGAGGCGGTGCCCGGCATCGAGCTCGCCCGCATCGACCCGGCCACCGGCCTCCTCGCCTCGGACCGAGAGGCGACGGCGCCGTTCACGGCCTTCCTCGCGGGCACGGCGCCCAGGGACAGCGCCGACTCGGGCCCCGGCTCCGCGCCGCAGAACTTCTTCATGGACGACCGGTGATGCGGTAGGGGAGTGGGGCCTCCCATGCGCCTCCCCGTCGTCCTCGCCGCCGCCGCGCTCGCCCTCGCCACGCCGGCCTGGGCCCGGGCGCCCGCCGCGCTGGTGGCGGCGGCCGACGCGCTCGTGGCGGAGGTGGGCGCCCCGCCCGACGGGCGGCGCGCCGTGCTGCTCGCCGTCGAGGCGCGCCCGCCGGCCCTCGCCCGGCTCGCCGAGACGGCGCTCGAGGCCGCGCTCGCGGCCCGCGGCTACGCCGTGACGCCCCACCGCGGCGGCGCCGAGCCCGAGGGCGCCGCCCGCGCGGCGCGGCAGGACTGGCTCCTGCGCGTCCGCGCCGGGCTCGTGCCCGGCGCCCGCGAGCTGGCCCTCGTCGGCGAGCTCGTCCCCGCGTGGCCCTCCTTCTTCCTGCAGCGGCGCCCCGAGGCCCGCGCGATCCCGCCGCGCGTCGTGCAGGCGCGCGCCGCGGCGGACCCGGAGACGCTCCTCGTGGCGCGCGAAGGGAGGCCGGCCGGCGCGCCGTTCGCCACCGTGCGGCCGCTCGCGCGCCTCGAGGGTCGCGTGCTCGCCCTCGCGGTGGGCGACGGCGGCGAGGGGCGGGTCGTCATCGCCGCCGCCACGCCGGAGCGGCTCTCCGTGCTGCTCGCCGACGGCGCGCCGCTCGCCGCGCGCGACGCCGTGGCCGGCCAGGCGGCGCCGGTGCGCGATCCCGCGGCGACGCTCGCCGTCGGCGACTTCGGCGGCGGCCGCATCGCGCTGCGCCGCGCGGGCGCGGCCCGGGGCGAGGTGCTCGCGCTCCACGAGGGACGCCTCGAGCCCGCCGGCGCGCTCGACGCCGCCCCGCTCTGCGCCGGCGAGGCGGGGGCGCTCTTCGGCGCCTTCGCGGCGGGGACGGGCGTCCTCGAGGACCGGCTCGCGCCGCGCGTCGACCCCGAGGCGCGCCCGCGGTCGGAGCGGCGGCTCTACGGCGTCGCCGCGGCGCCGCGCGGCGGCCCGATCGCGTTCGCCGCGCTCGGGACCGACCTGCGCCTCGACCTCCTCGGTCCGGACCTCTCGCCCGCCGCGCCCTCGGGCGCGCTCGCCACGGGCTCCGGCTTCGCGCTCGCCGACCTCGACGGCGACGGCACCGCGGAGCTCGTCGCCTCCTCCCCCACGCCCGGCGAGCCGGACCGGCTCCGCGTCCTCGCGCCGCTCGCGCGGGCGCCGCTCCTCTTCGAGTCGCCGCCCGTCGCCGGGGCGGTCCTCGCGGGCGCCGGCGGCGACGTCACCGGCGACGGGCTCGACGACGCGGTGCTCGCCGCCGTCGCGCCGGGCCCCGGCGGCCGCCCGGAGACGACGCTCCTCCTCGTCACCGCCGACGCGCGGGAGGTCCCTTGAAGACGGCAGCGCCCGCTGGCCTCTTGCCCGTCGAAGGAGAGGCCGTCACACGGGCTCGGGCTTCGACAGGCTCAGCCCGAGCGGTTTGCGCCGTGGCGGCGGTGACGGCTCGAACGGTCTGCGCCCCTTCGGAAGTGACCGCTCGCCCCGAGCCTGTCGGAGGGCGGGCGGCCGGGCGGGCGCGGGCCTCGATCGGCACGGGCCGCCTCGCTGCCGTCGCGCTCGCCCTCGCCCTGCCGGCGCTCGCCGCGGCCGGGGTCCGCCCGGCGTTCGGGGGCACGCTGCGGGTCGGCCTGCCGGCGGCGCCCCGCACCGGCGCGGACGCGATCTCGGCCGCGGACCTGCTCGTCGCGCGCGCCCTCGCCGCGCCGCTCCTCGACGTCGACCCCTCCGGCGCGCTCGTCCCCGGCGCGCTCGCCGAGGTCCCGGCGCCCGAGGCCGGCGGCCGCGCCTTCCGCCTGCGCGTCCGCCCCGGGCTCGTGGACGCCGCCGGCAGGCCGCTCGGCGCCGCCGACGTCGCGCAGCGCTTCGTCGCCGTCCTCCGGGACGGGCCGGGCTCGCCTCACGCGTGGCTCGCCCTGCCCGTGCTCGGCGCCGACGCGGTGCTCGAGGGGAGGGCCGCCACCCTCG
This sequence comes from uncultured delta proteobacterium, assembly GCA_963737085.1. Lineage (GTDB taxonomy): Bacteria > Myxococcota > Myxococcia > Myxococcales > Anaeromyxobacteraceae > Anaeromyxobacter. Next base: position 307,903 of record CAVTRR010000002.1, on the reverse strand, counting down.
CCGGCGTGCAGGTGCTCTCGCCGACCGAGCTCCTCGTCACGCTCGCGGCGCCCCTGCCGCAGTTCCCGCTCGCCCTCGCCGCGACGCCGCTCGCGCTCCCGGGCGCGGGGCCCTTCGTCGCGGCGGCGCGGGCCGGCGCGGAGGGCCCGCTCCGGCTCGTCCCGAACGCCCGGCACCACGCGGGCCTCCCCTTCGCGGCGGCCGTCGAGCTGCGCGCGGTGGACGCCCGCTCGGCGGCGCGCGCCGTCGAGCAGGGCGCCCTCGATCTCGTCCTGCGCCCGGAGGCCGCCGGCGGCCGCGCCGGCCCGGCCCTCCCCGCCCTCTCGGTCACGGTGGCCGCGCTCAACCGCGCGCGCCTCGGCGCCGCGGCCGAGCCCCTCCGCCGCGCCCTCGCCGCGCTCGACCGGACCGAGCTCGCGCGCCGCTTCGCGCGCGGCGCCGCGGAGCCGCTCCGGACGCTCGTGCCCCCCGCGATCCTGCCGGGCGCCCCGGCGCCGGCGCCCGGCGAGCGGGGCGCCGTTCCGGCGGCGGGCGGGCCTCCGCGGCGGATCGTGCTCGTCGCGGACGGCGCGGCGCCGGACCAGCGCGCCCTCGCCGCGCGGCTCCAGGTGAAGCTCTTCGACCGCGGGGTGGACGCGGCGCTCGACGTCGTGGACGGCCCGCGCCTGCGCGCCCGGCTCGCCGCGGGCGACTACGACGTCGCGCTCGTGCAGGCCGACGTGCTCGTGCCGGACCCGGCCCTCGCGGCCGCGCAGCTCGCCTTCGCCACGCGCGGCGCCGCCGCGGCGCGCCGCGCGCTCGCGGACCTCGCCGGGCCCCCGTCCGCCGAGGCCGCGCTCGCGGCGGCCGACCGCCTCGCGCGCGACCTCGCCCTCGTGCCGCTCGTGGCCGTCGCCCCGCGCGCCTCGCGCGGCCCCGCCCTCGAGGGGCTCGCGGCGCGGCCGGACGGCGTCGTCGACCTCGCCGCGCTGTGGCGGCTCGGGGGGGACGCGCGGTGACCCTGCGGGCGAAGCTCGCCGTCGCGTTCGCGCTCTTCGCCGCGGTGCCGCTCGCGGCCACCTTCTGGCCGGTGTCGCGCGCCCTCTCCCGCGCCCTCGAGGCGGAGCACGCCGCGCGCCTCGACGCCGCCGCGCGCGCCGTCGAGCGCGAGGTGGCGCGCCTCGGCGAGGTGGCGGGCGCCGCCGTCGCCGACCTCGCCCGCAGCCCGGAGGCGGAGGCGCTCGCGCGCGCCCACGCCACGGGGACCGGCGATCCCGCGGAGGAGGCGGAGCGCGCCGCCGAGTGGAGCGCCGCGCGGGCGCTGCCGGTGCTGGCGCTCTCCGAGCCGGACGGGCGCGTGCTCTCCTCGGCGCACCTCCCCGGCCGCGCCGGCGACGTCGACCCCGAGCTGGTCGCGCTCTTCGCGGCGGCGCCCCCCGGGCGCGCGGTGCCGCGCGTCGTCTCGCGGGCCGGGCCGGAGGGCGTGCTGCCCGAGGTCGCGCTCGTCGCGTGGGCGGACGTCACGACCGACGGCGCCGCGCTCCGCGTGGCCGGCGGCGAGCCGCTCGGGGCGGACCTCGCCGCGCGACTCGCCGCGCTCACGGGCGGCGCCGTGGCGATCCGGGCGGCCGACGGGGCTGCGCTCGCCGAGGCCGGCGCGCCGGGCGTGCGCGCCGCCGGCCCCTGGCGCCGGCTCGCGGCGGTCCTCGGCCGCCTCGGCGGGCCCGCCCGCACGCTGCCGCTCGGTCCGCCGGAGGCGCCGGTCGCGGCCATCGAGCTGTCGCTCGCGTCGGAGGGGCTCGCCCGCGCCCGCGCCGCCGTGCTGCTCGCCTTCGCCGGCGCGCTCCTCGCGGGCGCCGTCGCGGCGGCCGCGGTGGGCCGGCTCCTCGCCTCGCGCGTCACGCGCCCGGTGGAGGCGCTCCGCGACGCCGCGGCCCGCGTGGCGGCGGGCGACCTCGCCGCCCGCGTGGGCGTCGAGGCGACGGGCGAGGTGGGCGACCTCGTGCGCGCCTTCGACGCGATGACCGAGGACCTCGCCCGCGGCCGCGCCCGGCTCGCCCACGCCGAGCGGATCGCGGCCTGGCGCGAGGTGGCGCGCCGCCTCGCCCACGAGATCAAGAACCCGCTCACGCCCATCGCCATGAGCGTCGAGACGCTCCGCGACGCGCGCGAGCAGGGGCGCGCCGACTTCGACGAGATCTTCGACGAGGGCACGCGCGCCATCGCCGAGGAGGTGCGGCGCCTCAAGCGGATCGTGGACGAGTTCAGCCGCTTCGCGCGCCTCCCCGCCCCGGACCGGGCGCCGGTCGCGCCCGAGGAGCTCGTCGGGGCGCTGCTCGCGCTCTTCCCGGAGCCGCCGCCCGGCGTCACCGTGAGGCGCGAGGTGGCGCCGGGCCTCCCGCGGGTGCTCGCCGACCGGGACCAGGTGCTGCAGGTGCTGCTGAACCTCGCGTCGAACGCGCTCGACGCGATGCCCGGCGGCGGCACGCTCGCGATCTCGGCGCGCCCCGCGGACGGCGCGGTGGCGTTCGCCGTCGCCGACAGCGGGGCGGGGATCGCGGCCGCAGACCTCCCCCGCGTGTTCGAGCCCTACTTCACCACCAAGGAGGGCGGCACGGGGCTCGGCCTCGCCATCGCCCGGCGCATCGCCGAGGAGCACGGCGGGCGGCTCGAGGCCGCCTCCGCGCCCGGGCGCGGCGCGACCTTCACGCTGACGCTGCCGGCCGCGGCCGAGGCCGCGGGGGGCGCTACTTCACCGGCGTCGCCTTGAGGGCGGCCTTGCCCTCCTTCACGTAGACCTGGAACTTGACGGTCTTGCACCCGTACTTCGAGACGAGCGCGGCCTTGTTCCCCTCGAGCTTCAGGCGGAACTTCTCGTAGGTGAGCCCCTCGGTGGGCTCGCCGCAGGTCGCGCGGGTGCGCAGGAAGTCCTGGAACACCTGCTGCCAGTGGACGTCCTCGTCCACCTCGATGCCGGGGGGCGGCGCGGCCTGCACGGCGGCCTGGAGCAGGGCGGGCGCGGACGCGATGGGCACCGCGGCCGGGCTCGGCGCGGCGAGCGGGTCGAAGCCGCTCGGCGCCTCGGGCGCCTCGGGCGCCGGCGCCGACACGGCGGGCCTCAGGGGGGCGGCCACGAGCGTGTCCGGGGAGGGCAGGCGCGCGGCCGCGGCGGCGGGCCCCGCGAGCTCGGCCGCCTTGTTGAGCGCGGAGGCGATCGTCCCGAGCTTGCCGGCGAGCGAGGGCGCGCGCGCCGAGAAGTCGCCCTTGTCGATGCGCGCCGCGGCGGCGACGAGCGCCGACGGCACCGCGGCGGGCGCGTCGCCGGGGCGGACGAGGAATCCCACGACGAGGCCGGCGAGCAGGATCCCGACGACGCCGAGGAGCGCCTGCCACTCGAACGCGAGCGCCGGCCCGAGCGCGGGGGCGACCGGGAGGGAGACGACGGCGAGGCCGTCCTTCACGCCCTCGAGCGCCACGGCGCGGGCGCGGGCGGCGGGCGCCTCGCCGAGGAGCGGCGGGAGCGGCGGGAGCGCGACGGGCCCGAGGGAGACGGGCACCTTGCCGAGCTTCCCCACCGACGCCACCGCGTCGCCCGCGGGCGCCGCGGCCGAGAGGGCCAGCGCGTCGGGGGCCGGCGCGGTCGAGACCGCCGTCACGTCGGGAGCGGCGAGCGTCACGTCGGCGCCGGCCGCCTTCGCGACCGCCTGCGCCCACCCGACGTCCACCGGGACGAGGACCACGAGCCCCGACCCCTGCGCCACGGGGGTGGCGGCGGCGTAGTAGAGCGCGCCGTTGAGCCGGGCGTGGCCGCGCATGGCCTTGCCGCCGATGGCGGCGCGCAGGGCGACCATCGTCTCCCCCTCCGCGGGGCCGGGCTCGCCCTTGCGGGCGAGCCACTCGCGGTTGCCGGCGGTGACGACGCTCGCGGGGGGCAGCTCGAACCCGAACGACGCCTCGGCCGCGGCGAGCGCGGCGCGCGCCGCGTCGCGGAGGGCGGCCTCGGCGGCGTCCTCCTCGGCCGAGGTCGGCGTCGAGGGGGCGCGCTTGCGCGGGAGCAGGCGGCTCGGGGCGGGCTCCTTCGCGGCGAGCGCCTCGACGAGCCGGCCGTCGCGGGCGGCGAGGGCCGCGGCGGCGCTCGCCTCGCGCGCGAGGGCGCGCGACGACGCCGAGACCTGGGCCGCGGCGGCGGCGAGGCGCGCGTCGAGCTGGGCCAGCTCGCGCGCCCGGAGCCGGACGGCGTGTGCACGGAGCGTGACGGCCGCGGCGGCCGCCACGAGGAGCGCAAACAGCCAGACCTTGAGCCGGTTCATTGTCCGTTTTCTAGCACGAAGGCGGGGGAGCGTCGAAGGACCGGCCGGGCGGGCGGGGGGTCGTCCGGAGCGCTGGAGCGCACGGCTCGGCGCACCGCCGCGCACACGCGGCGGCGGAGGCCATCGTGCGCCGGGCGGCCAGGCGACAATGCCAGTCACTCAGGCAGGGACCGCTCGGGCATTGGCTCTAGGCGTCGCGCGGCACCGCGATCATCCGCTCCAGCGCCCGGCGGGCGCCCGCCGCCACGTCGGCGGGCACCTCGATCTCGTGCTTCCCGCGGCGGAGCGCGTCGCGGACCATGACGAGGTCCACCATCTTCATGTACGGGCAGTGCATCCGGCAGCCGATGCAGCCGTCCGCCACGATGAACTCCTTGTCCGGGAAGCGCTTCTTCAGCTGGTAGACGATGCCGTGCTCGGTCGCCACGATGAAGGTCTTCGCCTCGCGGTGCTTCTCCACCGCCGAGAGCATGGCGGTGGTGGAGCAGACCTCGTCGGCGATCTCGACGACGTCGGCGCGGCACTCGGGGTGGGCGATGATCACGGCGTCGGGCTTCGCGCCCTTCACGCGGGAGACGCTCGCCGCGCGGAGCACGTCGTGCACGGGGCAGCAGCCGTCGTAGACCACGACCTCCTTCTCGGGCACCTTCGCCGCGACCCACGCGCCGAGGTTCTTGTCGGGCGTGAAGAGGATCTTCTTCTGCGGCAGCGAGCGGACCACCGAGGCGGCGTTGGCGCTCGTGCAGCAGATGTCCGACAGCGCCTTCACCTCGGCCGTCGAGTTCACGTAGGTGACGACGGCGTGATCCGGGTAGCGCGCCTTCCAGTCCTCGAGCGACTCGGCGGTGATGGAGTCCGCGAGGGAGCAGCCGGCGGAGAGGTTCGGGAGGAGCACGCGCTTGTCCGGCGCGAGGATCTTCGCCGACTCCGCCATGAAGTGGACGCCGCAGAAGAGGATCGTCCGCTGGGGCACCTGCTTGCCGATCACGGCGAGGCCCAGCGAGTCGCCCACGTGGTCCGCGATCCGCTGGACCTCGGGGAGCTGGTAGTTGTGGGCGAGGATGACCGCGTCCTCCTGCTTCGCCAGGGCGCGGATCTCCTCCTCGAGCGCGGTCACCTCCGCGGCGTCGAGGTCGCTGCCCGCCTCGGGGCTCGCGACGGGGTCGTGGATGGGGAAGACCGGCAGGTTCATGCTTTCACCCGGGCGCCGCGCGCGGGCCTGATGTCGGCCGTGCCGGCGGGGAAGAGGCGCCAGAACTCCCGGCGCACGAGGCCGACGAGGGTGCCCGACTTCGAGTTGCCGTGGTACGCGGCCACGGCCTCGAGCATCGCCATGTCCTCGTCGGTGGCCGAGAAGCTGCGGACCTTCGCCGCGCGGCCGTCACCCTTCTTCATGCGAACTTTTATATAACTCTTGCATAGGCGGGCGCAAGCGGGCATGGGTGGGCGGTGCGGCTCGCCGTCACCACCCCGCTCCGCCCCACCCCCGCCGAGGAGGCGGACGCCCGCGCCGCCGCGCTGCGCCACGCCCTCCCCTTCGCGCCGCGCGGGAAGCGCGGCCTGCCGGCGGTCCTGGCCGGGGCCGGGGCGGACGCGGCGCTCGTCCTCTCCGCGGGGAAGGCCCTCCTCGTCGCGGACGGCGAGGCGCACCGGTTCTCGCCGGGCATGGGCGCGCTCCGCGCGAAGCGGCTGCGGGCCCGCCTCGCCGGCGGGGCGCCCGCCGCGACGGAGCACGACCCGTTCCTCGAGGCGGCCGGGCTGCGCGAGGGCGACCACGTCCTCGACTGCACCCTCGGCCTCGCGGCGGATGCGCTCGTCGCCGCGGTGGCGGTGGGGCCGGGCGGCCGCGTCGTCGGCGTCGAGGCGTCGCCCGCGCTCGCCGCGTGGGTGGCGGAGGGGCTCCGCCGGCTGGGCGACGATGCGGCCTCGCGCGTCGAGGTCCGCGCCGGCGACCACGCGGCGCTCCTCGCCGCGCTCCCCGAGCGGAGCTTCGACGTCGTCCTCTTCGACCCGATGTTCCGCCACGGGCGCGCCGAGCCCGCCGGCTTCGACGTCGTGCGCCGGCTCGCGGATCCGCGCCCGCTCGCGGCCGAGACGCTCCTCCGCGCGCGGCGGGTCGCCCGCCGCTTCGTCGTCGTGAAGGACGGGGCGCCCGGCTGGGACCTCGCGCGGCTCGGCCTCACGCCGCTGCCCTCCGCCCGCGGCGCGCACCGCTACTACGGGCGGGTCGCCGCGGAGTGAGCCCGCGGCGGCGGCGAGGAGCCCCGGCGTCAGCGCCTTCGCAGCCGCACCGGCGGCCCGCCGCCGTGCACGCCGAAGAGGCGCTGCTCGCCAGGCGTGGAGCGCAGGAACGTGGCGTGCGACTCGCGCAGCGCGTGCCGCAGCGCCTCGCGTCGCTCGCGCTCGCTCGCCCGGGGCCGCTCGGCGAGGAAGGCCTCGATGCAGAGGCCGAAGCGGCGCAGGACGTGGAGCCGGGAGGCGCGGAGCACCGCCGGCTCGTACGGCACCCCGAGCGCCTCGAAGATCTCCTCTGCCTCGGCGAGCCCGGCGAGCTCGGGCAGCGGCGGGATCACGCGACCTCCGCGTGCGGCGAGGCGTCCGCCAGAGGGGCCGGCGGTCGCGCCTCGGCCTCGCCGCGCGCCACCCGCCCCGCGAACCCCTCGAACCAGGCGAGCGCCGCGGCCTCGATGGGCTGGAAGGCGTGCGCCGTCACGGGCTCGATCCCCGCCGCGGCGAGCCGGCCCTCCGGGCAGCGGCCCACCTTCGCGACGAGGACCGCCCGGCAGCCGGAGAGGGCCCGGAGCGCCACCTCGAGCGCGTCGTCGTCGCCCTCCCCGCCCGTGCAGTACAGCGCCGTGGCGCGGCGGCCGACGAGCGCCGCGCCCGCGCGCGAGACGTCGTAGACGAGGAACTCGCGCGCGTGGCCGAAGTGCTGGTCGACGAGCCCGCCCGCCTTCGTCGCCACCGCGATCCGGGCGGAGAGGTCCGCGGGCGCGCCCGCGACGCGCGAGAGCGCCGCGTCGCGCTCCCGCGCCGCGATGGCCCGCGCGCGCTCGACCCGCTCGCACCGCTCGGCCCTGAGCTCGCGCGCGTCCCGCGCCGGCTCGGGCGGCAGTCGCGACAGCGTGAAGTCCTCGAAGCGGTCCTCGCCGAGCCGGCCCACGGCGTCGGCGCGGCACTGGCGGCAATGCCGCATGACGCGGGCAGCGACGGCGCAGGCGGCCTGCACCGCCTCCAGCTCCGCGGCGGTGGGGCCGCGCTGCCCAATCCTCCCGTAGTGCGTCCCGTGCTCCGGGGCGGAGATGAGCGGGACGAGGTTCACGAGGAAGGCCCCGGCCCCGCGCACCGCCCGCGCCACCTCGGGGAGGTGGCCGTCGTTCACGCCGGGGATGACGACCGAGTTCACCTTGACGAGGACGCCCCTCGCGGCGAGCCCGGCGATGCCCTCGAGCTGCCGCTCCGAGAGGATCTGGGCCGCCTCGCGGCCGCGCACCTTGCGCCCGCCCCGGACGATCCAGGGGGTGATGCGCTCGCCCACCGCGGGGTCGACGGCGTTCACCGTCACGGTCACGTGGCGCACGCCGAGGGCCGCGAGCCGCTCCACGTGCTCCGGCAGGGCGAGGCCGTTGGTCGAGAGGCAGAGCGTGAGGTCCGGCGCGGCGCGGCGGATCCCCTCGAGCGTCGCGTACGTCGCCGCGGGGTTCGCGAGCGCGTCGCCCGGGCCGGCGATGCCGACCACCGACAGCTCGGGCACCTCGGCCGCGACCGCGAGCACCTTGCGCACGGCCTCGTCGGGCGAGAGCCGCTCGGACACGACCCCCGGCCGGCTCTCGCTCGCGCAGTCGTACTTGCGGTGGCAGTAGTGGCACTGGACGTTGCACGCCGGCGCCACCGCGACGTGCATCCGCGCGAAGTGGTGGTGGGCGTCCTCGGAGTAGCACGGGTGGTTCCGCGCGAGGGCCGCCGCGTCCGGCGGCGGCGCCGCGGGCCGTGGCGCGGCGTCCCCGCACCCGCGCGCGAAGGCGCAGTTCGCGGCGGGCGCGGGGGGCTCGATCCCGAGAGGCATGGCTCCTCCGCGCTCAGGCCGCCAGCGGCTCGAACGAGAACGCTTCCTTCTTGCAGGTCCGGCCGCACGCCTCGCAGCCGATGCACGCGTCGGGGCGCGAGACGGTGGCGAACATCTTCGCGGACTCCTCCTCGTCCACCTCGGCCGGCGCCAGCACGTCGTGCGCGCAGATCTTGATGCAGCGGCCGCAGCCGATGCAGCGCTCGGGGTCGATCGCCTTCACGAAGCGCGGCGTCCACTCCTTCTTGCCGCGGGTGATGCCGGTGACGTAGCCCATCGCCTTCCTCCTCAGGAATGAACGCCGCCCATCGCCTTCCGGAGCCACGGCGGCGGCGTGCCCCGGAGGACCTGTTGCAACTTCGCGACCAGCTCCGCGATGGGGATCTCGGTCCCGGTCTTCATCGGGTGGACGCGGCGCGCCACGAGCTTCGCCGCCGCCGGCCCGCCGATCTGGACGGTGTAGACGATGGCGCAGCCGGCGATCGCGGCCGCCCGCGCGGCGATGCGATCCTCCTCGTCATCCGACGTCGCGAGCGCCGACACCGTCGCGACGAACGCCGCCGCCTCGGGACCGACCTCCCAGACGTGGAAGTCCCGGGTCATCCCGAAGTGCTGGTCCACGATCCGGCCGTCGCTGCTCGTGAATGCGACCTTCATCTGCCTCTCCTCCGGTCAGTTGTGGAGCTTCTGCGCCTCGGAGGCGCTCGCCTGGAACAGGTTCGCGACCTCGAACACGAGGTTCATCGTCCCGCGGTAGCCCACCGAGACCTTCTGGTGCGCCCCGAGCCGGTCGAACACCGGGAGCCCCGCGCGCAGGTGAGCCTTCACGCCCGCCTTCGCCACCGCCTGGCGCCCGTTCGAGTTCGCCACGACGAGGTCCGCGCCGCGCGCCGCCTCCTCGAGGTCCTCCAGGTCGCCGACGACGACCCGCTCCGCCGGGAGGGCGCCGAGCCCGCGCGTCCGGGTCGCCGCGATCGCCGCCTGGATCTCGCAGCCCATCCCCGCGAGGAAGCGCACCATCGACTTGAGCGCGTCGGCCTCGAGCGCGAGCGCGACCTTCTTCCCGCCGAGCTGGTAGTGGCTGTCCACCATCGCGTCGGCGAGGCGGCTCCGCCACCGGCGGAGCCCCTCGGGCGCCGGTCGCCCGGAGAGGGCGGAGAGCACCGCGACGAGGTGATCCACCTCGGCGAGCCCGGTCGCCGAGGTGAAGCCGTGCGCGGGGACGCCGAAGGACTCCTCGAGCCGGCGCGCGGCGCGGGCGAGCGAGTCGCCGACGTAGAGCGTCGCCTCGCTCCGCCCCGCGCGCCGGATCGCGTCCACCGGGATCCCCCCCGTGGAGAGCGGCGAGACCTCCGCGTCGATGTGGCCGTCGAGCGCGTTCGCGGCGTCGGGGATGGCGAGGACGGTGAGGCCGAACGCCTCGACCAGGCCCTTCAGCTCCTCGACGTCCGCCGGCGTGAGGTGCGCGCCGGGGAGGAGGTTCACCTGCCCGGGCACCTTCTCGCCGCCCTCGGCCAGCGTGCCGACGATCGCCTCGACCGCGGCGGCGTACCCCTCCTCGAGCGAGCCGCAGTAGTCGGGCGTGGAGGCCCAGACCACCGGCACCGCCGCGTGCTCGGGGTGCTCGGCGCGGAACCGGACGATGGCGCTCCGCACGTCGTCGCCCATCGTCTCGGTGAGCCCGGAGGTCATGACCCCGACGACGCCCGGCCGGAACTTCTCGACGGCGCGGTGGAGCCCCGCCTTGAGGTTCTCCCAGCCCCCGAAGATCGCGGCGTCCTCGCTCATGGCGGTGGAGTTGAGGGCGATCGACTCCTTGAAGTGCCGGGAGAGCTGGAGCCGGATGAAGGTCGAGCAGCCCTGCGCCCCGTGGAGCAGCCCGAGCATGCGGTCGACGCCGAGGTACGCGAGGGTGGCGCCGAGCGCGGGGGAGTTCTTCTGCGGGTTCACCGTGGCGGCCTTGGCGGGCACCTTCACGCGCGAGGCCGCGAGGTCCTCGGCGGCGAGCGCGGCGGCGTGCCCGGCGGCGCGGGCGCGCTCGGACCCGAGCTCCTCCGCGGTGCGCTCCCAGGGGGCGCGGGCCACGAGCGCGGGCCAGATGGGGTTGTTCACGGTGAGGTCGAGCTGCCGCGCGAAGGTGACCATCCCCTCGTAGCCGGCGTAGGGGTGCGCGCGGCCGTGGTTGATGTCGAGGAAGGGCGTGCGGGTCTTGAGGGCGAGGTACTTGGTCTTGCCGCCGGCGACGACGAGGTCCGGCACCTTCTCGCGCATGATCCCGAGCAGCCCGGCGGTGGAGGTGTCCTCGATGATCCGGGCGTCCCGGTGCATGAGGGCCTTCATCCGGTGGAAGTCCTCGAGGGTGGAGTTCTGGGTCCCCGCGGCGAGGATCTCGACGCCGAGCTCGCGGAGCGCGTTCACCATGGACCAGGTCTTCACGCCGCCCGTGAAGAGGACCGCGCGCGCCCCCTCGAGGCGGGCCCGGTGCGGCGCGATGCGCGCCCTGCACCGCGCCTCCTCCTCCGCGACGAGCGCCTCGACGCGGTCCCGCATGACGGTCGAGCCGCCCCTCGCGAGGTCCAGCTCGCGGGCCATGTCCCTCAGCGCCTTCGCGGTGTCGGTCATCCCGTAGAACGACTCCTCGAGGTACGGGATGCCCCACCGCTTCTTCATCTTGCGGGCGAGGTTCGTGAGGCTCTTCGAGCAGATGATGACGTTGAGCCGCGCGCGGTGCGCGTGGCGCAGGTCGTCGAACCTCGCGTCCCCCGAGATGCAGGAGAGGATCCGGATGCCGAGCCGCTCGAAGAGCGGCAGCATCCCCCACAGGTCGCCGGCGATGTTGTACTCGCCGATGAGGTTCACGTCGTAGTCGGTCAGAGAGGCCGGCTCGGCGGTCCCGATGACGTGCTCGAGGAGGAGCTCGCCGGCGAGGCGGTTGCCGATGTTCTTGTCGCCGATGAAGCCTGGCGTGTTCACCGGGATGACCGGGATGGGGACCTCCGCGGCGGCGGCGCGGCACACCGCCTCGACGTCGTCGCCGGTCATGGCGGTGACGCAGGTGGCGTAGACGAAGACCGCCCGCGCCTCGGGGTAGCGGGCCGCGAGCTCGACGATGGCGCGGTGGAGCTTCCGCTCTCCGCCGAACACGACGTCGTTGTGGAGCATCTCGGTGGTGAAGCCCCGCCGGTAGAGCTGCGACCCCGACGAGCGCGCGCCGCGGTTGTCCCAGGAGTTCCCGGCGCAGGCGATGGGGCCATGGACGAGGTGGATGGCGTCCGTCACCGGCATGAGCACGACCCGCGCCCCGTCGAAGGCGCAGCTCCGCTCGGTCCCCTCCCCCGGCTCCGACCTCCTGCAGAACTTCGGCGCGCCCTTCTCCTCGGTCGCGCAGTCGCTCGCGTCGTACCAGTCCGGCCGCGGCATGGCGCTCGTCCCCGGCCCTACCGCATCAGCTCGAAGTGGCGGTCGTCGCAGCCGTCGTCCACGAGATCGAGGAAGCGGTTGCAGATCTCGGTGACCATGGCGATCGCGCCCTGGTACCCGACGAGCGGGACGCGGTGCCTGTTGACGCGGTCGAAGATCGGGAACCCGAAGCGGAAGAGCGGGATCTTCGCGTCGCGCGCCGCGAACTTGCCGTGGCTGTCGCCGACGAGCGCGTCCACCGGGTCCGTGACGAGCAGGGACCTGAGGTGCCACAGGTCCCGGTTCATGTAGATCTTCGCCCCCTTGCCGTAGGGCGACGCGTCGAGGAGCGCCTGCAGCTCCTTCTCGAGCTTCTTCGAGCCCTTCGAGCAGAGGACGTGCCAGGGCGTCGCGCCCATCTCGAGGAGGAAGGAGACGAGGCCGAGGAGGAGGTCCGGGTCGCCGTACACCGCGAACCGCTTGCCGTGGACGTACTGGTGCGCGTCGGTCATCGCGTCGACGGCGCGGCCGCGCTCGGCCCGGAGCGCATCCGGCACCGGCTTCTCGAACAGCTCGGAGAGCTTCATGAGGAGGGCGTCGGTCTTCGCGATCCCCACCGGCATGGGCAGCGACGCGTGCTTCCCCGCGTAGCTCTCCTTCACCCACGCGAAGGTCTTCGCGGTCGCGTACGGCCCGACGGTGAGCGTCGCCTTGCCGTTGATCGAGTCCGCCGCCTCCGCGAGCGGGGTGCCGCCCGGGTAGGGCCGGTAGGTGCCGTCGTTGGGGGAGTCGAACGACTCCGAGATGTCCGCGAGGATCGTGTGCGGGATCTCGAACGCGTCGAGGATGCGCGCGTACTCCCGGTAGTTCCCGGTGTTCGCGTCGAAGCCCGGGAGGAGGTTCAGCTTGCCGGTGCAGCGCCCCTCGACCTTCTTCCCCTCGGTGAGGGTCTGGAGGATGGCGAGGACCATCGCGTCGTAGCCCGTGACGTGCGAGCCGTTGAACGACGGGGTGTTGGCGAACGGGAGCGGGAAGTCCTTCGGCACCACCTCCTTCGCGCGGGCGTTCTTGATGAAGGCGCCGAGGTCGTCGCCGATGATCTCCGGCATGCACGACGTGAAGATCGCCATCATCTTCGGGCGGTAGAGCTTGAGCGCGTTCTCGAGCGCCTCGTGCAGGTTGTTCTGGCCGCCGAACACCGCGCCGTCCTCGGTCATCGCGTCGGAGACCGCCGGCGCCGGCTCGCGGAAGTGGCGGTTGAGCGTCGAGCGGTAGTACGAGGCGCAGCCCTGGGAGCCGTGCACGAACGGCAGCGTCCCCTCGAAGCCGTGCGCCGCGAGCTCCGCGCCGAGCGGCTGGCACGTGTGGGCCGGGTTGATGACCAGCGCCTGCCGCGCGAAGTTCTTCTCCCTGTACTCGACGGTGTCGATCCACGCCCGGACGCGCCGCTCCTCGTCGGGCGGGATCACGGTCAGCGGCTTCACGGTCAATCCCAGGTTGTTGGCCATGTTCGTCTCTCCTTCGGGCAGGGCTCGGGCGTCCCGTCCCGCGGGGGCGGGGCGGCCGTTCGTTCCGGTGGGTGGCTGCGCCCTTCGACACTCAGGGCGAGCGGTCGTTCAGAAGGGCGCCTTCACGAGCTTCCACGTGGGGCTGTTCACCGCCATGTCGATGTCGCGGGCGAAGACCGGGAACCCCTGGTAGCCGTGGTACGGCCCCGAGTAGTCCCAGCTGTGCATCTGCCGGAACGGCACCCCCATCTTCTGGAACAGGTACTTCTCCTTGATGCCGGACCCGACGAGGTCGGGCTTCAGCTCGTGCACGAACCGCTCGAGCTCGTACTCCGAGGCGTCGTCGTAGAGGACGGTCGCCTCGGGCAGCTCCGGGGTCGTCCGCTCGTAGTCGTCGGAGTGGGCGAACTCGTACCCGGCGCCGACCACCGACATGCCGAGGTCCTCGTACGCGCCCACGGTGTGGCGCGGGCGCAGGCCGCCGACGTAGAGCATCACCTTCTTGCCCTCGAGGCGCGGGCGGACCTCGTCGATCACCCGCTGCATCGGGGGGTCGTACTTCGCGATGGCCTTCTCGACGAGATCCTTCACCCGGTCGTCGAAGCGGTCGGCGAGCTTGCGCAGGCTCTCGCGGATCTTGGTGGGGCCGAAGAAGTTCAGCTCGATCCAGGGGATCCCGTACTTCTCCTCCATGACCTTGCACATGTAGTTCATGGACCGGTAGCAGTGGATCACGTTGAGCTTCACCCGGTGCGTCGCGGCGATGCGCTCCATCTCGCCGTCCCCGGTCCAGGTGGCCTTCACGTTCAGGCCGCACTCCTCGAGCAGCGACTTCACGCTCCAGACGTCGCCGCCGATGTTGTAGTCGCCGATGAGCGCGATGTCGTACGGCGTCTCCGGCTCCTGGAACTCCCGCGTCTCGATGATGTAGTCGCGGATGGTGTCGTTCGAGATGTGGTGCCCGAGCGACTGGGAGACGCCGCGGAAGCCCTCGCAGTTGCAGGGGATGACGGGCAGGTCCAGCTCGGCCGACATCTTCTTCGCGACGGCGTTGATGTCGTCGCCGATGAGGCCGACCGGGCACTCGGAGAGGACCGAGATGCCCTTCGCGAGCGGGAAGAGCTCCTTCGCCTCCCGGAGGAGGACGGCGAGCTTCTTGTCGCCGCCGTAGACGATGTCCTTCTCCTGGAAGTCGGAGGTGAACTGCATCGCGAAGCTCGTGACGCCGTTCACCCCGGACATGAGGTTGCGGCGCGTGCCCCACGAGTACCAGCCGCAGCCCACCGGCCCGTGCGAGACGTGCACCATGTCCCGGATCGGGCCCCACACGACGCCCTTCGCGCCGGCGTAGGCGCAGCCGCGCGCGCTCATCACGCCGGGCACCGTCTTCCGGTTCGACTTCACGCAGGCGCTGCCCGACGTGGGATCGTTCGGCGCGAGGTGCGGCGCGCGCTTCGCCTTCGCCTTCTCCGGGTACGCGGAGAGGGTCTCGTCGATCATCGCCTGGGTGGACTCCTTCGTGATCCCGTCCACCTTCTTCACGCTGGACATTCCGGCTCCTTCCCGTTCCCGGCGCGCTACGCCACGGCCTCGGCGACGCCCACCTTCGTCTCGTCCTCGTCGGCGATGATCCCGAACTCCATGAGCAGCTCCTCGAGCTCCTCCATCTGCAGCGGCGTCGGGACCACCAGCATCTTGTTCTCGGCGATCTTCTTCGCGAGCGTCCGGTACTCCTCGGCCTGCACGTGCTCGGGGGAGTACTCGATGACGGTCATGCGGCGCAGCTCGGCGCGCTGGACCTGGTTGTGCCGCGGGACGAAGTGGATCATCTGAGTCCCGAGCCGCTTCGCGAGCGCCTCGATGAGGTCCGCCTCGCGGTCCGTGTTGCGCGAGTTGCAGATGAGCCCCGCCAGGCGGACCTTGCCGGTGGCGGCGTACTTGAGGATGCCGCGGGCGATGTTGTTCGCCGCGTACATGGCCATCATCTCGCCGGAGCAGACGATGTAGATCTCCTCCGCCTTGTTCTCGCGGATGGGCATGGCGAAGCCGCCGCACACCACGTCGCCGAGCACGTCGTAGAACACGAAGTCGAGGTCGGGCGTGTACGCCCCGCTCTCCTCGAGGAAGTTGATGGCCGTGATGACGCCGCGGCCGGCGCAGCCGACGCCCGGCTCCGGGCCGCCCGACTCGACGCACTTCACGTCGCCGTAGCCCTTCTTCAGCACGTCGCCGAGCTCGAGGTCCTCCACGGTGCCGCGCTCGCGCACGAGGTCCATCACCGTCGCCTGCGCCTTCGCGTGCAGGATGAGGCGCGTGGAGTCGGCCTTGGGATCGCAGCCGACGATCATGACCTTCTTGCCGAGCGACGCGAGGCCGGCGACCGTGTTCTGCGTGGTCGTCGACTTGCCGATGCCGCCCTTCCCGTAGATGGCGATCTGCCTCATGTGCCTTCCTCTCCTGGTGCGTGTGCGTTCGACTCGCCACTCCCCTTGAGCAAGCGGCGTACCGTCGCAGGGCGAGCCGCAGAGCGTGCGATTTCCGCGCGTTCGGGCGCGCGCGGCGCCGCCGGCCGCGTCGCGCTGCGCGAAAGGCGACCTCGCACTGTGAGGGAACCGGGCACGCCGCGGTCAGGCGCCGCCGCGGCGCAGGGCCACGAGGCGCGTCCGCCGCCACCCCATGCGCGCGTAGAACGCGAGCGCCGGCGCGTTGCCCTCGTCCGCGAGGAGCTGGAGCCGCGTCGCGCCGCGCGCCAGCGCCCACGCCTCGATCGCCTCGAGCAGCGCGCGCCCCGCGCCACGCCCGCGCTCCCTCGCATCGACCACCATGTCCTCGACGAGCGCCGAGGGGGCGCCCTCCGCCGTGGACGCGACGAGCTGGGCGGTCACCATCCCCACCACCGCCCCCGCCCGGGCCGCGACGAGCACGGCGCGGCTTCGGGGCGCGGCCAGCATCAGCGCGAGCCCGCGCCGCTGCCGTTCGCGGTCGGGCGAGAAGTCCGCCTCGAGCGCGAAGAGCTGCCCGAGGAGGCGGACGAGGCTGCCCAGATCCGAGGCGCGCGCGCGGCGGATCCGGAGCGGCGGGAGGGGCGGCAACCCCGGCGGAGGGCGGCGGGGACGGCGCGGACGGTGGGCCATGCCCGCGGGCGCAGCATCCGGAGTGCCACGCGGGCGGGTGCGCCGGCGCTTGCAGGAGCCGGGCGATGGTGACCCCGACCTCCTTCAACCGCTGCAACCTCCCGCCCTGGGCCATCGCCTCGCCGCGCTTCGACGAGGACCCCCGCCCCATCGAGCTCCAGGGGGTCCGAGCGGAGAACCGCTTCCTCTTCGACGTGCTCGACCGCACCGCCGATCCCGACGAGCGGGTCTGCCGCTTCGACGACTGGATGAACGTGCGGTTCCAGCTCCACCAGTGGCAGGCGCAGGCGACGGCCGGCGCCCGCAGCAGCCTGCGCAACGGCTACCTGCGCTTCCTGCGCGGCTGGGGCATGGACGCGTCGTCCGTCGAGGGCGCGGTGCTGAAGGGCTGGGTCGAGAGCCGGCTCGGGATCCCGCCCACCTTCCACCGCGCGCCGCTCGGCGGGCGCGACGGGCCGGCCTTCGCGCGCTACGAGGCGGACCGCACCCGCGGCCACGCCCGCACGAGCGCCATCGACGCGCAGCTCGACCTCCTCTACACCTTCACGCAGTACGAGCTCGGCCGCCGCCACCCCGGCGAGCGCTGGATCACGCTCTGGCGCGGCCAGAACGACCTCGCCGCGCACGAGGTGGTGGAGCGGCTCGGGCCGCGCGAGTGGGTGCTGCGCATGAACAACCTCTGCTCGTTCACCGACGACCGCGAGCGGGCGTGGGAGTTCGGGGACGCCGTGCTCGAGGCGCGGCTCGGCGTGCCGCGGATCTTCTTCGCCGGGCACCTCTTCCCGCGCTCGATCCTGAAGGGCGAGCGGGAGCTGCTCGTCGTCGGCGGCGAGCTGCGCGTGCGGCGGGTGCTGGACTGATGGACCGTGGAGAAGCAGTACCCTCCCTCTCCCCCCGCATCGCGGGGGGAGAGGGTCGGGGTGAGGGGGGCCGCCGCGCCTGTCAGGAGCTCCCGAGCGGCGAGCGCGCGACGAGGCGCGCGGCGAGGTCCTCGACCTCCTCGCGCACCGCGCGGTCGAGGCGCCGCAGCCAGCGCGCGGGCAGCTCGTCGGGGCCGTAGAACGCCCCCGCGATCGCGCCGGCGATGGCGCCGGTCGTGTCGGCGTCGCCGCCCTGGTTCACGACGCCGACGAGGCACGCCTCGAAGCCGCGGGTGGCGTGGAAGAAGTGGAGCACCGTCTGGAGCGTCTCCACCACGTAGCCGCCCGCGTGGCCGTGGTAGGGGTCGAAGCGGAACGCCGGCAGGCGCCCGGCGAGCGCCGCCGAGGCCCGCCGGAGCTGCGCCTTCGAGCGCCCGAGGCAGGCGAGCTGGACGAGCTCCCCCACGTGCACGCAGGCCGCGTCCGAGAGCGGGTGGTGGTGGGTGAGGTGCGCCTGCTCGACCGCCCAGCGCTCCATGCGCGCCGCGTCGCCGAGCGTCGCGAGCGCGACGGGGACCATCCGCATCGCCGCGCCGTTCCCGGCGTCGCCCTCGCACGGCGGGCCGGCGAGCGTCCCCTCGAGCATGAACCGACGGATTCCCTTGCGGACCGTGCTCCCGACGTCGCTCGGGCCGCCGCGCATCCACGCCGCGAAGCGCGCGGCGACGGCGGCGGGATCGAAGCCGCCCGCGGCCTCGATGGCCCGCGCCACGCAGAGCGACAGCTCGGTGTCGTCGGTCACCCTGCCCGGCCGCAGGCGCAGCCAGCCCCCGCCCACGAGCTCGCGGTGCACCCCGTGCGCCGCCCGGATCTCGCCCGGGGTCATGAACTCCACCGTCGCGCCGAGCGCGTCGCCCAGGGCGAAGCCGAGGAAGGCGGCGCGGGCGCGCGCGCGGACGTCGTCGAGCGGGACGGGCGGGACCACGCCCCGAGCGTATGCGAGGGGCGGACCAGCGGCGGCGGGGCGCCCGGTCAGTTCAGCAGGCCGCTCACGTTCACGTCCACCCGGAGGGTCATCGTGGCCTTCACGGTCGTGTTCACGGGCGGCAGAGTGCCGGAGCCCTCGGCGACGACGGTCGTCCTGTCCGCGAGCACGTAGGGCTTCAGGTCCACGCCCTGGACGTCGAGGTCCACCGCGGTGGTGCCCGCCGGCAGGGCGCGGATGCCGCTCTTCCGCGCGACGAGGACGCGCGGGAGCGGCGGCGCCTCGACCCAGAACGCCACCTCGTCGAGCCACGCCTCGAGGCTCGTCCCGGCGGTGACCTCGAGCCGGAGCGCGACGAGGCGGGCGGAGTCCACGTCACCGGGGTCCAGGCCCTCTGCGGCGAGGGCGTCGCGGCCGATCGAGACCGGGAACGACGCCATCGAGCCCGCGGGCAGCGCGACGCCGCCCGGCGCGCCCGCGACCGTGGCGGAGCCGGAGCGCGTGACGTCCACCTCGTCGAGGTGGCCGCAGGCGGCGAGGAGGACGAGGGCGGGCGCGAGCCGCAGGGCGCGGAGGGGCATCTCCCCGATCTGCGCACCGCCGCTCGGATGCGCCGCGCCCACCCGGGAGGGCCCGGGCGGGGCACGCGAAGCGCCCCTCAGGCCTGCGCCTGCGCCTCCGGTGACGCCGGGTGCTCCGCGTCGCGCACGCGCTTCAGGAACTCCTCGGGCCGCTCGAGGACGAGCGCCTCGCGGAGGACCTCGTCGGCGTGGTCGACGCAGACGATCTGCAGCTTCTCCCGGACCTTCTTCGGGATCTCGCGGATGTCCTTCTCGTTCTCCTTCGGGATCAGGACCTTCTTGATCCCGCCCCGGTGCGCCGCGAGCACCTTCTCCTTCAGGCCGCCGATGGGGAGCACCCGCCCGCGCAGCGTGATCTCGCCGGTCATCGCCACGTCCTTGCGGACGGGGATGCGGCAGAGCGCGGAGACGAGCGTCGTCGCCATGGTGACGCCGGCGGACGGGCCGTCCTTCGGGATGGCGCCCTCCGGCACGTGGACGTGGATGTCCACGTTCTCCAGGAAGCGCTTGTCGAGGCCGAGCAGCTCGGCCCGGCTGCGCACGTAGCTCATCGCCGCCTGCGCCGACTCCTGCATCACCTCGCCGAGCTTGCCGGTGATGGTGAGCTTGCCCTTGCCGGGCATCACCTGCACCTCGACGGTGAGCAGCTCGCCGCCGAGCTCGGTCCAGGCGAGCCCGGTGGTGAGGCCGATCTGGTCCTGCGCCTCCGCCGTGCCGTAGCGGTACCTCGGCGGGCCCAGGTAGCGCTGCACCTGCCGCTCGTTCACGAGGTAGGACTTGCCCTCGGCCGCGCCGCCCTTCAGCACGTCGCGGGCGATCTTGCGGCAGATCGAGCCGACCTCGCGCTCGAGGGAGCGGACGCCGGACTCCTTCGTGTAGCGGTGGGTGAGCGAGCGGATCGCGCTGCGCTTGAACTCCACGGTGACGCCGTCGAGCCCGTTCATCTCCTTCTGCTTGGGGATGAGGTAGCGCTCGGCGATGGAGATCTTCTCGAGGTCGGTGTAGCCGGCGATCCGGATGACCTCCATGCGGTCCTGCAGCGGCAGCGGGACCCCGCCCATGGTGTTGGCCGTGCAGATGAACATGACCTTGGAGAGGTCGTAGTCGAGGTCGAGGTAGTGGTCGTTGAAGGCGAAGTTCTGCTCGGGGTCGAGCACCTCGAGGAGCGCCGCGGACGGATCGCCGCGGAAGTCGGTCGACATCTTGTCGACCTCGTCGAGGAGGAACACCGGGTTCCCCGAGCCCGCCTTCTTGAGCGACTGGATGATCTTGCCGGGCAGCGCGCCGATGTACGTGCGGCGGTGACCGCGGATCTCCGCCTCGTCGCGCACGCCGCCGAGGCTGATGCGCACGAAGCGGCGGTTCATCGCCCGCGCGATGGACTTCGCGAGCGAGGTCTTGCCGACGCCTGGCGGGCCGACGAAGCAGAGGATGGGGCCGCGGATCTTGTCGACGAGCTTCTGCACCGCGAGGTACTCGACGATCCGCTCCTTCGGCTTCTTGAGGCCGTAGTGGTCCTCGTCGAGGATCTTCTCGGCCTCGGGGATCTCGAGCTTGTCCTCGGTGTAGTCGTACCAGGGGAGCGAGAGGATCCAGTCGATGTAGTTCCGGACGACCGTCGCCTCGGCGCTCATCGGGCTCATCATCTTCAGCTTCTTGAGCTCCTTGCGCGCCTTGAGCGTGGCCTCCTTCGACATCTTCTTGTTCTTGATCTTGTCTTCGAGCTCCTGGATCTCGTTCTTGAACTCGTCCCGCTCGCCGAGCTCCTTCTGGATCGCCTGCATCTGCTCGTTGAGGTAGTACTCCTTCTGCGTCTTCTCCATCTGCTTCTTGACGCGCGTGCGGATCTTCTTCTCGACCTGCAGGATCTCGATCTCGCCCTGCATGAGCTCGTAGAGCTTCTCGAGGCGGCGCGCGGGCGACTCGGTCTCCAGGATCGACTGCTTGTCCTGGAGCTTCAGCGAGAGGTGCGCGACGATCGTGTCGGCGAGCCGCGCGGGGTCGTCGATGGACGCGACCGACGTGAGCATCTCCGGCGGGATGCGCTTGTTGAGCTTGACGTAGGCCTCGAAGGTCGACTGCACCGAGCGCATGAGCGCCTCGAGCTCGACCGTGCGCTCGCACGCCTCCTCGACGTCCTCCGCCTCGACGAGCAGGAAGCGCTCCGACTCCAGGAAGCGCTTCACGCGCGCCCGCTGCTTGCCCTCGACGAGCACCTTCACGGTGCCGTCGGGGAGGCGCAGGAGCTGGATGATCGAGCCGAGGGTGCCGACCGCGTAGATGTCGTCGGCCGAGGGCTCGTTCGTCTTCGCCTTCTTCTGCGCGCAGAGGAGGACGGTCTTGTCATGCGCCATCGCCTCCTCGAGGGCGGCGATGGACTTCTGACGGCCGACGAACAGCGGCACCACCATGTGCGGGAACACGATGATGTCGCGGAGCGGGAGCAGCGGCAGGCTTCGGGGCTTCTTCCCGTCCCTCTTGCCGTCGTCGTTGCGCGAGAAGATGGCCACGGTCGGATGACTCCTTGGTGCGAGCGCCGCGTCCCCGCGGAGCCGGCTGAGAGATTAACACCTAGAACACCTAACGAGGCGCGGTTGTTCGGGCCGCACGCCGCCGCGTACGAAGACCGACATGCGCGTGCCCGAGGCTCCGGCGAGCGAGCGTTTGCACCCCGATCGGGCGCGGCATCGGTCGACAGGCGCCGGCTCAGTCCAGGACGAGGAGGAGATCGTCTTCGGCGTCGTCCTCGATGACGTCGGGATCCCCATCGTCGACGTCCCAGCCGAAACGCGAGTGACCGGCCGGCTCTTCCGCGGCGACGCAGAAGATCGTGCGCGGGGTCGCGCCGACCCCGTCCCCATCGTGGTCGGGATAGCGGACGATGGCGCGGTAGACGGAGGCGTCGGCGTCGTCGCAGTCGTTGCCGGCCGCGGACGCGCGGGACGGATCCGGCAGCGCGGCGCCGGCGCAGACCGTCCCCGGGCGCGACGGACGCCGTGTAGCAGGTCGGATGCGCGCGGCGACCGCGGAGGGCGCTACGCGCTCTCCGCCTCCTTCTGCAACACGACGAGCGGCGGCTCCTGCTTGTCGATGACGTCCTCGGAGATCACGATCTCCCGGACGTTCCGGCGGCTCGGCACGTCGTACATGATGTCGAGCATCGCGCTCTCGAGGATGGCGCGGAGCCCGCGCGCGCCCGCCTTGTTCTTCGTGGCGGCGCGGGCGATGGAGCGGAGCGAGCCGTCGGTGAACTTGAGGTTCACGCCGTCCATCTCGAGCAGCTTCTTGTACTGCTTCACGAGCGCGTTGCGCGGCTTCGTGAGGATGTCCACGAGCGACTGCTCGTCGAGCTCCTCGAGGCTCGTGATGACCGGGAGGCGGCCCACGAACTCCGGGATCATCCCGAACTTGAGCAGGTCGTCGGGCTCCACGATGGCGAGCAGCTCGCCGATGTTCTTCTCGGTCTTCGACTTCACGTCCGAGCCGAACCCGAGGCTGCGGCCGCCCACGCGCCGCTCGATCACCTGCTCGAGGCCGCAGAACGCGCCGCCGCAGATGAAGAGGATGTTGGTGGTGTCGACCTGCAGGAACTCCTGCTGGGGGTGCTTGCGCCCGCCCTTCGGCGGCACGTTCGCGATCGTCCCCTCGATGATCTTGAGGAGGGCCTGCTGCACGCCCTCGCCCGAGACGTCGCGGGTGATGGAGGGGTTCTCGCTCTTGCGCGCGATCTTGTCGATCTCGTCGATGTAGACGATGCCCTTCTGCGCCCGCTCGATGTCGTGGTCGGCGGCCTGCAGCAGGTTCACGATGATGTTCTCGACGTCCTCGCCGACGTAGCCGGCCTCGGTGAGCGTGGTCGCGTCGGCGATCGTGAACGGGACGTTCAGGATCTTCGCGAGCGTCTGGGCGAGGAGCGTCTTGCCGGAGCCGGTGGGGCCGAGCAGCAGGATGTTCGACTTCTGGAGCTCCACGTCGTCGATGGCGACGCGGCTCTCGATGCGCTTGTAGTGGTTGTGGACGGCGACGGCGAGCGTCTTCTTCGCCCGCTCCTGGCCGATCACGAACTCGTCGAGGATGGTCTTGATCTCGGAGGGGCGCGGGATGCGCAGCTTCTGCTCGCGCTTCTCCTCGCCGGCGATCTCCTCCGCGATGATGTCGTTGCAGAGGCCGATGCACTCGTCGCAGATGTAGACCGTCGGCCCCGCGATGAGCTTCTTGACCTCCTTCTGCGACTTCCCGCAGAAGCTGCAGCTCAGGGTCTCGCGCTTCTCCATCGTCTCCTCGCCTCCGCGAGCCCGCTCGTCCGGCCGCCCCCGCGGGTGCACACCGGCGCCTCGCTCCTCCACATTCTACTGCGGCTTCTTCTCGCTCGCCTTCTTGTGCAGGATCACCTCGTCGATCACCCCGTACTCCTTGGCCTCTCCGGCCCCCATGAAGTAGTCCCGATCGGTGTCCTTCTCGATGCGCTCGATCGGCTGGCGGGTGTGCTTGGCGAGGAGCTCGTTGAGCCGCGCCTTGAGGCGCAGGATCTCCTTCGCCTGGATCTCGATGTCGGTGGCCTGCCCCTGGAAGCCTCCCAGGGGCTGGTGGATCATGATCCGGGCGTTCGGCACCGCGAAGCGCTTCCCCGGGGCGCCGCCGGAGAGCAGGAACGCGCCCATCGACGCGGCCTGCCCGAGGCAGATCGTGGACACCTGCGGCTTCACGTACTGCATGGTGTCGTAGATGGCGAGGCCGCTCGTCACCGAGCCGCCGGGGCTGTTGACGTAGAGGCTGATGTCCTTGTCCGGGTCCTCGGACTCGAGGAAGAGGAGCTGCGCGATGACGACGTTCGCGACGTCGTCGTCGATGGGCGTGCCGAGGAACACGATCCGGTCCTTCAGGAGCCGGGAGTAGATGTCGTAGCTGCGCTCGCCGCGGTGGGTCTGCTCCACGACGTACGGCATGGGGATGTAAGGCATCGTCGCTCCTCAGGCAGTCTTGATGGTGGCGGCCGAGGACATGAGCGCGAGCGCCTTGTCCTCCCTGATCTTGTTGCTTAGCGCCTCGCGGGCCTCCTTGCCGCGCATCTGCTGCTGGACCTTCGCGAGGGGCGTGCCGAGCTCCTCGGCGAGGCGCGAGGCCTCGGCCTGCAGGTCCTCGTCCGTGACGTCCACCTTCTCGGCGTCGGCGATCGCCTCGAGCAGGAGGCGGCCGCGGACCTGGAGGAGCGCCTGCTCGCGCAGGTCCGCGCGCATCCGCGCGTAGTCGAGCTGCAGCTGGCGGAGGTCGATCCCGGAGCGGGCGAACCGCTCCGCCGCCCCCTCGATCATGGCGTCGATGGCCCGCTCGATCAGGGCGGGCGGGACCTCGAACTCGTTCTTCTGGAGGGCCGCCTTGACGAGGTTGTCCTTCAGCTCCACCTCGGCGCGGCGGGCCTCGCGCTTCTCGAGGTCGGAGCGGATGCGCGCGCGCAGCGCGTCGAGCGTCTCGATCCCCTCGACGCCGAGGCTCTTCGCGAGCTCGTCGTCGAGCGCGGGGAGCTGCCGGGTCCGGAGCGCCTTCAGGGTCACCCGCATCCGCGCGACCTTGCCGCGCAGCGCCTCGTTGCGGTGATCGTCGCCGAACGGCTCGTCGAGCTCCACCGTGTCCCCGAGCCGCTTGCCCGCGAGGAGGGCGAAGTTGCCCTCCGCGACCGCGCCGGGGGACACCTTCACCGTGACGCCCTCGGCCTTCGAGCCTTCGAACGGCTTCCCCTCGATGGTGCCGTCGTGATCGACGACCGCCCAGTCGCCCTCCTGGGCCTCGTCCCGCCCCTCGACCGGCACGAGCTGCGCGAACGACTCCTGGATGCGGGCGACCTCGGCGGCGACCATCTCGTCGGTCACCTCGGGCGGCTTCCGCGTGACCTCGAGGCCGCGGTAGTCCTTCGGATCGAGCTTCGGCTTCACCTCGACCCGCGCCGTGTACCGCAGCGGCTTGCCCTCGGCGACCCCGTCGGAGATCGAGACGTGCGGCGGCGCGACGACGTCGATCGCCTCGACCCGGATCGCCTCGGCGAAGGTCTGCTGGACGATCTTCTCGGCCACCTCCGTCTCCACCTCGGAGCGGAAGTGGCGCTCGAGCACCTTGCGCGGCGCCTTCCCGGGGCGGAAGCCCCGCAGCTTCACCCGCCGGCCGAGGCCGGTGTAGGCGCGCTCGACCTCCTGCGCGACGCGGTCGGGATCGACCTCGATGGTGACCTTCCTCTCGACCGGGGAGACGGTTTCGACCTGGATCTTCATTGCCTTGCTGTGCCTCTGGAGTGAGCGACCGGGAGACGGGAAAGCGGCTACTGCTACGTGCGAGGGGAGGCGGGGTCAAGCGAATTGGGCGGGGAGGGACTCGAACCCTCACGCCTCTCGGCTCTGGATCCTAAGTCCAGCGCGTCTGCCAGTTCCGCCACCCGCCCCGGGGCTGGGTTTACCACGCCCCGCAGGACGGGGGGCCGAGCGATGTAGTAGAGAGAGGCCCGTGGGGGCGCACCACGACCATCCGGCCGACGCGGCCTGTCTGCCCGCCTGCCCCGCCTGGGCCGAGGGGTGCCTGCAGCTGTTCGCGGTGCAGCGCCGGTTCGGCGAGATGCTCGAGGCCTGCCGCCTCGCGGCGGCCATCGAGTACGTGTACGTGTGGCCCTCGCAGGGGGCGGTCCTCCCGGAGCACCTGCGCCAGGAGGAGGTGGTCCGCCTGAACCTCGTCGTCGGGCGCGACACGCCCGAGGTGATGCTCGACGAGGACGGGATCCACTGCGCCCTCACGTTCCGCGGCTCGCGGTTCGAGTGCGCGATCCCATGGGCGGCGATCCCCGGCGGCGTGCTCAGGCCGCCCGAGCGGAAGCGCCCGCGCTTCGGCGTGATCGACGGGGCCGAGCCGGCGGACACGCCGGCCGAGGGTGCCCCGGCCCCGGAGCGCCCCGCGGGCCCGCCGCGGTTCGGGCTCATCCGGGGCGGCAAGAAGGACTGAGCCGCTCCTCCGGCGCGCGGAAAAGGAGAAGGCCCGCCGTCGCCGGCGGGCCTTCGAGTGAGCGCGGAAGGAATCGAACCTTCAACCTATGGATTAAGAGTCCATTGCTCTGCCAGTTGAGCTACGCGCCCGGTACGACACGGGATGGCCGAGGGGTCGCGGATCTAGCAGCGTCCGCCCGGGGTTGTCAACGGCTGCTTCGCGCGCCTTCCCCTCCGAACTGGCGCGCCCGGAGGGACTCGAACCCCCGGTCATTCGTACCCGGGGGGCTTCGCAGATCCGCACCGTGCAGAGAACGTCTCGGGGACGCTTCGCCCCCCGGACCCCTGA
Organism: uncultured delta proteobacterium; assembly: GCA_963737085.1. GTDB lineage: Bacteria > Myxococcota > Myxococcia > Myxococcales > Anaeromyxobacteraceae > Anaeromyxobacter. The sequence goes on along the minus strand of CAVTRR010000002.1, from coordinate 281,770 downwards.
GCGCTCCGGCGCAGCCTCTTCCGGCTGCGCCTGCGCGCCGAACGCCTCCGAACTGGCGCGCCCGGAGGGACTCGAACCCCCGACCCGCGGCTTAGAAGGCCGCTGCTCTATCCGGCTGAGCTACGGGCGCGAAGCTTCGAAACGATACCTTGCCCGCGACCGGGAGTTAACGGGGGCCAGTGTTGGCCCCCGGGCCCCCGGCCGGCTGAGCTACGGGCGCAGAACAGCCACGTTGCCTTGCCCGCTGCGATTTACTGAGGGTGAGTAAAGGGGCTCGAACCCTTAACCCCCGGATCCACAGTCCAGTGCTCTACCGATTGAGCTATACTCACCGTAAAACCAAGCTTGGCGCGCCCGGAGGGAATCGAACCCCCGACCTGCGGCTTCGAAGGCCGACGCTCTATCCATCTGAGCTACGGGCGCGAAACCCTCACACTTACCTGCCCGCGAGACCGAAGTCCTCCGGTTGGGAACGCCGCTCGCTGCGACGTCCCGGCCATCACCGTCATGTCAAAGATCGGGGCGGCGGGATTCGGACCCGCGACCTCCTGCGCCCAAGGCAGGCGCGCTACCAGGCTGCGCTACGCCCCGGAACTTCGCGGGGGGCCCGGGCCGCCCGGCCGTCCCGAGAACGCGCTTAGGTAGCGTTTCGGGGAGTTTCCGTCAAGGGCGACTCCCGGCGGCGAGCGCCTCGAGGACCGGGCGGATCCGCCGGAACGCCTCGCCGCGGTGGGAGAGCTGGTCCTTCTCCTCCGGGGAGAGCTCCGCCATCGTCCTCGGCGGCCGCCCGGCCGGTTCCCCCTGCCGCTGTGCCCGCTGCCACTCCACCTCGGGGACGAAGAGCGGGTCGTACCCGAACCCCTCGTTTCCGCGCCGCTCCCGCCCGATCCGGCCGCGGCAGACCCCGGTCACGCTCGTGACGAGGGTCCCGTCCGGGCGGGCGAGCGCGAGCACCGCCCGGTACTCCGCCCCGCGCCGCTCGTCGCCGAGCGCGCCGAGCACGGCGAGGGCCGCGAGGAGCTTGTCGTTGTTCCGCTCGTCGCGCGCGGCGCGGCCCGCGACCGGCCCGAGCTCCGCCGCGGCGTCGCCCGCCAGCTCGCAGACCGGGCTCGAAGGCCCCTCGGGCTCGAGCTCCGACCAGCGCGCGGAGTGGACCCCGGGCTCGCCCCCCAGGGCGTCCACGCAGAGCCCCGAGTCGTCGGCGAGCGCGGGCAGCCTCGCCCAGCGCGCCCAGGCCGCCGCCTTCTTCTGGGCGTTCTCGGCGAACGTCCGCCCGTCCTCCTCCACCTCGATGGGCGGGCGCTCGAGCTCGTCGGGCGAGAGCACGCGGATCGGGAGGCCGGCCACGAGGCGCCGCAGCTCCCGCAGCTTGCCGGGGTTGGTCGTGGCGAAGAGCAGGTCCATCTACCCGCCCAGCGCCGCCCGCTGCAGCGCCTCGAGCCTCGCGATGCCGGCGAGCGCCGCGTCGAGCATCCGGTCGAGGTCGGCGCGCGGGAACGGCTTCCCCTCCGCCGTGCCCTGCACCTCGACGAGCTCGCCGTCGCCGGTCGCGACGACGTTCATGTCCACGTCGGCGGTGGAGTCCTCGTCGTAGTCGAGGTCCAGCCGGACCTCGCCCTTCACGATGCCCACCGAGATCGCCGCCACCCGCTTGCGCAGCGGGTCGGCGGAGAGCTTCCTCTGCGCGCGCACGGCCCTGATCGCGAGGCCGAGGGCCACCCAGCCGCCGGTGATCGCCGCCGTGCGCGTGCCGCCGTCCGCCTGGATGACGTCGCAGTCGAGGGTGACGGTGCGGCTGCCCAGCGCGCGCAGGTCGACCGCCGCGCGGAGGGCGCGCCCGATGAGCCGCTGGATCTCGAGGGTGCGGCCGCCCTGCTTCCCGCGCGAGGCCTCGCGCGCCATGCGCTCGTGCGTCGAGCGCGGCAGCATGCCGTACTCGGCGGTGACCCAGCCGGCGCCGGTCCCGAAGACGTGCGGGGGCACCTTCTCCTCGACGGACGCGGTGCAGAGCACGTGGGTGTCGCCGAACCGCGCGAGGCAGGAGCCCTCGGCGTGCTTCGACACGCCGGGCTCGAGGACGATCGTGCGGAGGTCCAGCGGACCGCGGCCGTTGTTTCGCATGGCAGAGCGGATAGCACGCGGGCGGGCGGCGCGCCACGCCGGCCGCGCGGGTCCGGCGGCGGCCTACCGGCTCGCCCGCCGCCCCTCGGCGCGGAAGGCGCGGATCCCGTCGACGACCGCCTCGGCGATCTTCTCCTGGTACTCGCGGGTGCGCAGGCGCGCCGCCTCCTCCGGGTGCGAGATGAACCCCACCTCGAGGAGGACCGCCGGCATGCGGGCGCCGGCGAGGACGTAGAAGGGCGCCTGCTTCACGCCGCGGTCCTCGGCCCCGAGGCGCGTCACGAGGCGCTCGTGCACGGCGTAGGCGAGGCGCGACGAGCCCTGGAGCGAGGCGGCGTCCTCGAGGTCGTCGAGGATGGCCGCGACGGGGTCGTTCGGGTCGAGCTCCGGCTCGCCCGCGAGCCGGTCCGCGTTCTCGCGGGCGGCCACGGCGCTCGCGCGGGTGTCGGTCGCGTCGGCGGAGAGGAAATAGGTCTCGACGCCCTGGTAGGTGCGGCGCTGCTCCGGCGTCGGCATGGAGTTGAGGTGGACGGAGAGGAACAGGTCGGCCCGGATCGCCGTCGCGATGGCGGCGCGGTTCGCGAGCGGCACCGCGATGTCCCCGCTGCGCGTCAGGATCACCTTCGCGCCCGCCTTCTTGAGGTGCAGGGCGACGCGCCGGGCGATGGCGAGGGCGACGTCCTTCTCCCGCTCTCCCGCCGGCGACAGCGCGCCCTCCTGGTCGCCGCCGTGCCCGGGGTCGAGCACGACGGTGAGCGGCGGCTCGCGCGCGGCGAGCGCGAGCGCGAGCGCGGCGGCGAGCGCGGTCATTCCGGCGGATTGTAGCAGAGCGGCCGGGGACGCCCGCTCAGGCGACCTCGAGCCGCGGCGCACCCGCGACCACATCGCCCACGATCGCGGCGGCGACGCCGGCCTCGCGCAGCGCCGCGACGACCGCGCCGGCGGCCGCGGGATCCACCGCCGCGAGGAGCCCGCCGTTCGTCTGCGCGTCGGCGAGGACGATGGCCGTCGTGGCGGGGAGCCCGGGCCCGAGCGCGAGGTTCGGGAGGACCCACTTCAAGTTGGCCTTCGAGCCGCCCGGCACGACGTCCTGGGCCGCGAGGTCGTGCACGCCCTCGAGCACCGGCACCGCCGCCGCGCGGAGGCGCAGCCCCACGCCGGACCCCTCCGCCATCTCCCAGGCGTGGCCGAGGAGGCCGAACCCGGTGACGTCGGTGAGCGCGTGGACGGCGCGGCTCGCCGCGAGCGTCTCGCCGGCCGCGCGGTTGAGCGCCGCCATCACCTCCACGGCGCGGTCGACGAGCTCCTTCGGCGCGATGCCCCGCTTGATGGCGGTCGTGACGATCCCGGAGCCGAGCGGCTTCGTGAGCAGGAGCACGTCGCCGGGCCGCGCCCCGACGTTGCGGAGCACCTCGTCGGGGTGCACGAGGCCGGTGACCGCCATGCCGTACTTCGGCTCGGGGTCGTCGATGCTGTGGCCGCCGAGGACCGGGGCGCCGGCGAGCCGCGCCGCCTCCGCGCCGCCGCGGAGCACCTCGCCGAGCATCTCCATCGGCAGCTTGCCGACCGGCCAGGCGACGAGGTTCAGCGCGAAGAGCGGGCGGGCCCCCATCGCCCAGATGTCGGAGAAGGCGTTCGCCGCGGCGATCCGGCCGAACCAGTAGGGGTCGTCCACGACCGGCGTGAAGAAGTCGAGCGTCTCGACGACCGCCTGCGTGGCGTCGAGGCGGTAGACGGCGGCGTCGTCGCGCGTCTCGTGGCCCACGAGCACGCGCGGATCGTCGGTCTTCGGCAGGAGGCGCAGGACCTGCGCCAGGTCCGCAGGGCGGATCTTGCAGGCTCAACCTGCGCCGTGCGAGAGCGACGTGAGGCGCACGGTCTTCTCGGGCTCGCTCATGCGCACCCCATACCGGCGCGCCGGGCCCGCGGCAACGGGGCCGCGCTCACTCCGCGCCCTCGAGCTGCAGGTACATCTCGGCGTTGCGGTTGCCGGGCGAGATCTCGAGCACCGTCTTCCAGTGCTTCACCGCCTCCGCCTTGCGGCCCGCCGCGAAGAGCGCGAGCCCGAGGTTGAGGCGCGCCGGGACGAAGCTCGGGCTCTGGCGCACGACCTCCTCGTACTCGCGGATCGCCTGCTCGCGCTCGCCGCTGTCGCGGAGCGCGCCGGCGAGCCGCGCGCGGACGTCGGCGAAGGCGGGGCCGAGCTCGAGCGCGCGGCGGTACTCCCGGATCGCCTCCTCGTACATGCCCGAGGAGAGCCACACGTCGCCGATGTCGGCGTACATGTTGGCGAGCTTCCCCTGGACGAAGCGGTCGAGCCGCCCGCCGCGGGCGCCGGAGCGGGAGAGCGCGTGGCGGTAGGTCTCCTGCGCCTCCTTGTACTTGCCGGTGTCGTTGTAGGTGACGGCCAGGTTCAGCGCGGCGTCGGTGTACCCGGGGTTGATGCGGAGCGCCGCCTCGAAGGCGCGCAGCGCTTTCTGGTACTGCCCCTGGTCGTGGTAGATGACGCCGAGCATGTTGTAGACGTCGGCGAACGACTGGTTCTGCTCGACGATCTGCGTCAGGTACTGCTCGGCGAGGCCGTACTCCTTCTTCAAGTAGTAGCCGCGGCCGAGCGCGAGGGCCTGCTTGAGGGTCTCGTCCATCCGGCGAGTCTAGCACCGGCCGCGCCGCGTCAAGGCGCGACGAGCGCCCACGTTCCGCCCGCGTCGCGGCGCAGCGCGCGGACCTCCCGCAGCCGCCGCGGCGCTCCGCCCGCGACGAGCTCCCGGTCCTCGCCGGCCGTGGCGGCGTCGCGCTCGACCCGGATCTGCCACGCGAGCACCCGCGCGCCGGGCGGGCGCGGCGACCCCGCGAGCGCCGCCACGACGCCGCGCAGCGCCGGGAGCGCCCCCTCCACCGGGCACCACCCCCGGGCGCAGCGCTCGAGGAGGAACGTCTCCCGGCCCACGTAGGCGAGCGCCGGCGCCTGGTCGCCGAAGCGCGCGCGCCCGCCGGCCTCGGCGATGGCGACGACGCGGGCGCGGGCGCCGTCCACCGCGACGGTGATCTCCGCGAGGCGGAGGTCGTCGAGCTCGACCCGGGCCGGGCCGGCGTCGAGGGCGCGGGTCGCGGAGAGCGCCGCCGCGGCCTCGCGCGCCTGCGTCTCGGGGCTCTTCAGCGCCGCGGAGAGCGGGCCGCGGAGCGCCCCGGCCGCGAGCCCCGCCGCGCCGGCGGCGAGGGCGAGCGCGACCACCGCGAGCCGGACCCGCCGGGAGGCGAGGGGCGGCCGTCCGTCAGCGGAGCCCGGCAAGGAGCTTCTCCGCCTCGCCTCGCCGCGGGTCCTGCGGGTGCCGCACGATGAGCTTCTGGAGCGCGGTGCGGGCGCGGTGCTTCTCGTCCATGGCGGTCGCGGCGTGCGCGAGCTTCAGGAGCGCGTCGACCTCGTGCGCCGAGCCCGGGTACCTGTCGACGAGCGTCTCGTAGCGGCCCGCCGCGCCCGCCCAGCGCTTGCGCTTGAAGTAGAACTCGGCGACGTACCACTCCCGCTTCGCCAGCCGGTCGTTGGCCTCGGCGAGGAGCTTCTGGGCGTCCGGGAGCCACCTCGACTTCGGGTACTTCTCGACGAAGGCCTTGAGGGAGGCCGCCGCGCGCTCCGCCTGGCGCTGGTCCTTCTCCTCGGCGGGCGGGAACAGGAAGAAGTCGGCGGGCGAGTCCTTGAAGAGCGCCACTCCCACGCGGTACTCGGCGTAGTCCACCTCCTCGTGCGAGGGGTGGAGCTGCACGAACTGGTTGTAGGCCTCCACGGCCTCCGCCCAGAGGTGCTGGTCGAACTTGAGGTCGGCGATGCGGAGGTCGGCGAGGGCGGCCTGCTTCGAGAACGGGAACTTCGTCTTCACGTACTCGAAGAACTGCTGCGCCTCGGGCCAGCTCTCCTTCTTCGCGAGCTCCAGCCCGGCCTGGTAGTTCTCCTCGGCGGTCGGGTGGGTCTTGAGCTGACCGCTGAGCGACACGTGCTTCGTCGAGCACGCGGCGAGGAGGAGGACGGCGGCGAGGACGGCGCGGCGCATGGGGCGGGGAGGATAACAGAGGGCCGCCGCGATGGGCAGCGATCAGCCTTCGTCCACGCCCCCGAGCGCCCGCGCCACCGCGGCGCCCGAGAAGCCCCGCCCGAGCAGGAAGCGGGAGAGCCGCGCCCGGGCGCGGGCGTCCAGGGCGGCGAGGTCGGCGGTCCGCGCCCGCCGCTCGGCGAGGGCCCGGCACAGGTCGGCCTCCCCCTGCCCGCCCCCGCGCCCCGCGGCGTCCGCGAGGGCGTCCTCCACCGCGGCGCGCGCGCGGCCGCGCTCGATCCCCTCCGCCACGAGCCGGCGCTCGGCGAGGCGCGGCCCGATCCGCCCCGAGGCGACGAGCGCGCGGGCCCGCGCCCGCGCGTAGGCGGCGTCGTCGAGGTAGCCGAGCCCGAGCAGCCAGGCGACCACCGCGTCCGCCTCCGCCGCGAGCTCGTCGCGGGCGAGGCGCGCGCGCACCTGCGCCTCGGTGCGGGGGCGCGCGGCGAGCTGGCGGAGCGCGATCGCCCTGGCGCGGGCGAGCGGCGTCGGGTCGCCCACGGCGCCGGCTCAGAACCGCTCGATCTGGAAGTCGTCGTCGCCCGGGCGCGCCGCCGCGGGCTCCCCGGCCTTGGGCGCGGCCTTCGGCGGCCCGACGCGGCCGACCGCCTGGGCGGGGGCGGCGCCGGGGGCCGGCGCCGGCGGGGGACGCGGCGGGCCGGGCGGCCGCGGCGCGGCGCCGGCCGCGGGCGCGGGCGCGTCGTGCGGCTTCTCGAAGGAGTCCCACGTCGAGTCGCTCGTCGCCGAGATGCCCGAGACCCGGAGCGCGAAGTCGTCGGGGTTCGTCGCCTGCCGGAGCGACTCCTCGTAGGAGATGACCCCGCTCTTGAGCAGCCCCATGAGCGACTGGTCGAAGGTCTGCATGCCGTAGGAGACGTGGCCCTGCGCGATCGCGTCGGCGATCTCCTTCGTGCGATCCTTGTCCTCGACGAGCTCGCGCACCCGGGCGGTGGCGAGCAGCACCTCGATGGCGGGCACGCGCCCCTTGCCGTCGGCGCGCGGCACGAGCCGCTGCGAGATGACCGCGCGCAGCACGGAGCCGAGCTGCAGGCGCACCTGCTTCTGCTGGTAGGGCGGGAAGGCCGAGATGATGCGGTTGATGGTCTCGGTCGCGTCGAGGGTGTGCAGCGTCGACATGACGAGGTGACCGGTCTCGGCGGCGGTGAGCGCCGTCTCGATGGTCTCGAGGTCGCGCATCTCGCCGACGAGGATGACGTCCGGGTCCTGGCGCAGCGCGCTCTTCAGCGCCTGGCCGAAGCTCATCGTGTCGACGCCCACCTCGCGCTGGTTCACGATCGAGCGCTTGTCCCGGATGAGGAACTCGATGGGATCCTCGATCGTCATGATGTGGCAGGTCTCGGTCGCGTTGATGTGGTCGATCATCGACGCGAGCGTCGTGGACTTGCCGGAGCCGGTGGTGCCGGTGACGAGGACGAGGCCGCGCTGCTCGGCCGCGATCTTCTCGAGCACCTTCGGCAGCATGAGCTGCTCGATCGTCTGGATCTTGAACGGGATGACGCGCAGCACGACGCCGAGGGTGCCGCGCTGCTGGAACACGTTCACGCGGAAGCGGCCGAGCCCGGGGACGCCGTAGGCGAGGTCCACCTCGTTCGTCTGCTTGTACTTCTCCTTCTGGTAGTCGTTCATGATCCCGAGCGCCATCCGCCCGACCTCCTCGGGCGTCATGCGTCGGGCGTCCTTCAGCGGAACGAGCGCGCCGTCCACGCGGAACATCGGGGGCAGGCCGGCCTTCAGGTGGATGTCCGAGGCGCCGGCGCGCAGCGCGACCTGCAGGATCTCGTTCAGCTCCATGACGGGAACGGAGCGTAACACCGCGATCCGCGGCGAGCCAATGTCGGCGCCGCGCGGCGGCGCGTTCGCGCGCCGCTCATGTAGGAGCGCGTGGGGACGCCTCCGCCGGACGCGCCCCGGGTCCCGGACGCCTCCCCACCTCGCGCCGGCGGCGGAGCAGCTCGGCGAGCTCGCCGCGGCGCACGAGCGCGGACGCGCCGCCCACCGCGATGCTCGCCGCCACCATGCCGGCGTGCGAGAGCACCGCGACCGCCGCGGCGTCGGCGGCGGGCGCGCCGAGCGCGCGGGCCGCCCACGCGGCGAGCGACCAGTACACGCCGGTGCCCACGGGCAGCCCCGGCGTGAGCTGGCCGAAGGTGAGCACGGCGACGAGGACCGCGGCGCCGGCCGCGGGGCTCTCCACGCCCACCGCGCGGAGCGGGAGCGAGTACGCGAGCACCGCGGTGAGCGCGGGCAGCGCCGCGAGCCCCGCCGCCCGCACGAGGCGGCGCGCGCCGCCCGCGCCGGCGATCCCCTCGCCGAGCGCGGCGAGGGCGGCCCCGGCGCGCGGGAACCGCCGCCCGAGGCGGGCGGAGGCGCGCGGCGCCCCGAGGGCGAGCGCGGTGGCCGCCGCCGCGAACGCGGCGAACGCCACGGCCCCCGCCACCACCACCCCGCCCACCCCGCCCCGCGGGCGCGCGGCCGCGGAGGCGGCGCCGAGCACCACCACCACGCCCATCTCGAGGAGCTTGCCGAGGAGCTGCGAGGAGAGGGCGGGCGCGAAGGGCCGCCCCGCCTGGCGCGCCAGCACCCAGGCGGCGGCGACGGGCCCGAGCTTCCCCGGGACCGCGTTGTGCACGAGCGCGCCGAGCGCCGTCGCGTGGTACGCCTCGGCGAGCGCCGGGGACGGCGGCGGCAGCACCGCGCGCCACACGAGCGCGCGGAGGGCCGGCAGGCAGGCGGCGAGCGCCACGTACGGCACGAGCCAGGCCGCGTGCTCCGGGAGCCGGCGGGCGAAGGCGCCGAGGTCGAAGCGGGGTCGCAGGACGGGGCCGCCGTCCCAGCCCGGCTCGGCGAACACGAGCAGGACGAGCGCCGCGCCCGCGGCGACGCCGAGCGCCACGACGGCGGCGTGCCGCGCGCGCAGCCCGCCCCCGGGCCCCTCCCGAGCCTCCCCCATGGCCGCAAGATCGCCACGGCGGCGGCGCCGCGCGTGCCGCGCGTGCGGCGCGTGGCGAACGTTCGGACATGCGAGCGGGACGCGCGCTGGCGGCCGCCGGGTCGACCCTCCTCCTCGGGGCGGTGGGCGGGCACCTCGCCCGCCGCGTGCGCCGGCACCAGCTCTCGCGGCGCATGCTGGCGCTCGCCGACGCGGTGCCGCTCGAGGTGCTCCTCGAGCGCGAGGTGGGCGTCCCCGTCCGCGAGGGCAACGCCATCGAGCTCATCGAGAACGGCGCGATCTTCGACGCCCTCGAGGAGGAGATCCGGAGCGCGCGCGAGACCGTCCACATCGCCGAGTTCATCTGGATGGGAGAGGGCGATCCCTCCGAGCGGATCGGGCGCGCCATCCTCGGGCGGCGACGGGGCGTCGCCTGCCGCATCCTCATCGACTGGCTCGGCTCGCGGAAGTTCGACCGCTCGCTCGAGGCCCGCCTCGTCGCGGACGGCGTCGAGATCCGGCGCCACGCCCTCTTGCCCGACCCCTTCCGCGTGTCGCACCGGCGCATCTTCACCTTCGACGGCCGCACCGCGTACGTCGGCGGCTTCGGGATCTGGAAGAGCTGGCTCGGCGACGGGGTCGGCAAGGACGAGTGGCGCGACACCGCGGCGCGGGTGCGCGGCCCCATCGTGGGCGACCTGCAGCGCGCCTTCGACCACTCCTGGCAGACGCAGGGGGGCGCCCCGCTCCCCGCGAACGCCTACCCGCGCCTGCGCGGCGCGGGGGACCTGCCCGCCGCCGTCGTGGCCTCGACGCCCGCCTGGGCGCGCACCACGCTCGCGGCGCGGATGTACTACGCCCTCATCGCCTCGGCGCGCCGCCGGCTCTACGTGGCGAACTCGTACTTCGTGCCGGAGCGCTCGCTGCAGCACCTGCTCGTGGCGCAGGCGCGCCGGGGCGCCGACGTGCGCGTCCTCGCCCCCGGCCCGCACCACGACGTCCCGCCGGTGCTCGCCGGGCAGCGCCGCACCTACGCCCGCCTGCTCGAGGGCGGCGTGCGCATCTGGGAGTACGCCGCCTCCATGATGCACGCGAAGACCATGGTGGTGGACGACGTCGCGGTGGTGGGCTCGACCAACATGGACTCGCAGAGCCTCTCGTTCCTGTGGGAGGCGTCGGTCGTCGCCCGCGCGCCGGCGGTGGCGGACCGGCTCGCGGCGCGCTTCCTCGAGGACCTCGAGCGCTCGAACGAGATCCGCCCGGACGCGTGGGCGCGCCGGCCGCTGCCTGCGAAGCTCGGCCAGCGCGCGGCGGGGCTCCTCGAGGCGTGGCTGTAGACGTGCGACGGCCGGCGCCGCGAGCGCGGTGCCGGCCGTGGGGAGCGGACGCCGGGGACGCCGGTTACCGCTTCGAGAACTGGAAGCGCTTGCGGGCGCCGGGGCGGCCGTACTTCTTGCGCTCGACCGCGCGGGCGTCGCGGGTCATGAAGCCCGCCTTCTTGAGGATCGGCCGGAACTCGGGGTTGATCTCGCAGAGCGCCCGGCTGATGCCGTGGCGGATCGCGCCGGCCTGGCCGGAGAGCCCGCCGCCCTTCGCGTTCACGGCGATGTCGAGCTTGCCGATCTGGTCGACGAGCTTGAGCGGCTCGACGAGGATCATCTTCGACGTCTCGCGGCCGAAGTACTCGTCCATCGTGCGGCCGTTGATGGTGATGTTGCCGGTGCCGGGGGTCACCCGGACGCGCGCCACGGACTCCTTGCGGCGGCCCACCGTGATGTTCATCTGCGTCGCCATTCGATGATCCTTACTTCGGCAGGTTCAGCGCCTCGGGCTTCTGCGCCGAGTGCGGGTGCTTGTCGCCCGCGTACACCTTGAGCTTCGTCATCATCTGCCGCCCGAGCGTGCTGCGGGGCAGCATGCGGCGGACCGCGTTGAGGACGAGGTCCTCCGGGTGCCGCTCGCGGAGCTTGTCCATCGGCGTGAGCTTCTCGCCGCCGGGGTGCATCGTGTGCGTGAAGAAGACCTTGTCCGTCTCCTTCTTCCCCGTGAACCGGACCTTGCCGGCGTTCACGACGACGACGAAGTCGCCGGTGTCCATCGAAGGCGTGTAGGCCGCCTTGTGCTTGCCCTTGAGGAGCGTGGCGATGCGGGTGGCGAGGCGGCCGACGGTCCTGTCGTTCGCGTCGACGAGCCACCACTTCCGGCTCGCGAGGGCCTCTGCCTTGGTCGCGCTGTGGGTGATGCCTTTGGCCATGGAAATCCCGAAAGAATCTCGAATTGGAACGCGCCTTTTAGAGGAGGCACGCGGGGTTGTCAAGGGCGAAGGCTGGCGAGGGGGCCCCCGGAAGCACTACTTACCCCCCGCCAGGCGCGCCCGCAGCTCCGCCATCACGCTCGCCGCCGCCGCCGCGACGTCCTCGGGCGCGTCCGCCGCGGCGGGGTCCACCACCTCGTGGGCCTCGGCGGGCAGCTCGTCGAGGAAGCGCGAGGGCGTGCGCGGGAGCACCTTCCCGCGCTTGGTCCGCGCCGCGGCGCGCGTCAGGTAGAGCCGCTCCCGCGCCCGGGTCAGGCCGACGTAGGCGAGCCGGCGCTCCTCGTCGAGGTCGCGCGCCTCCCCCTGGATGCCCGCGCACGGCAGGAGGTCCTCCTCCGCCCCCACGAGGAAGACGACCGGGAACTCGAGCCCCTTCGCGGCGTGGAGCGTCATGAGGGTCACGCCGTCGCCGCCCTCGGGGTCCTCCTCGGCCCGCGAGTCGAGGGCGAGCCGCGCGAGCCACGCCGCGAGCGACGGCCGCGAGGTGCGCGCCTCGAAGGCGTCGAGCGAGCGCAGCACGCCCTCGAGCGCGTCCACCTTGCGCTGCCCGGCCTCGAAGGACTGGACCGCCGCCCGCGCGTGGCCGAGGAGGTCCACCTCCGCGACGAGCGCCCGCGCCGCCTCGGCGACCTTCCCCTCGGCGAAGCGGGCCCGGTACTTCTCGACGAGGGCGACGAAGGCCGCGATCCGCTCGGCGGCGCCGCGCGGCAGGTCGGGGACCTCGCCCGCGCGGGCGAGGGCGTCGAACAGCGGGAGGCTCTCCGCCACCGCCCAGGCGTGCACCCGCTCCAGCGACGCGTCGCCGATGCCGCGCGCCGGGACGTTCACGATGCGCGCGAGGGAGACCTCGTCGCGGGGCGCGACGCACACCTTGAGGTAGGCGAGCAGGTCGCGCACCTCGGAGCGGTCGAAGAAGGCGGGGCCGCCGTGGACGGCGTGGGGCATCGCCGCGGCGCGGAGCGCCTCCTCGATGGGGCGCGACTGGGCGTTGAGCCGGTAGAGGACGGCGAAGTGCTTCCAGGGGCGGCCCTCGCGGCGCAGCCGGGCGAGCTCCTCCCCGACGAAGCGCGCCTCCTCCTCCTCGTTCTCGAGCGCGACGACCCGGACCTTCTCGCCGGGCCCCTCCGCGGTGAAGAGCTTCTTCGGGCGCCGATCCGGGTTCTTCGCGATGACGGCGTTGGCGCAGGCGAGGATGTGGCCCGTGGAGCGGTAGTTCTGCTCGAGCCGCACCTCCTTCGCGCCGGGGAAGTGGCGCTCGAAGCGCAGGATGTTCTTCACCTCAGCCCCGCGCCAGCCGTAGATCGCCTGGTCGTCGTCGCCCACGGCGCAGACGTTCCGCTGCTCGCCGGCGAGGAGCTTCAGGAGCTCGAGCTGGGCGGCGTTCGTGTCCTGGTACTCGTCCACGAGCAGGTAGCGGAAGCGCCGCGCGAGCCTCTTGCGGAGCGCCTCGTCCTTCGAGAGGAGCGCCACCGGCAGCGCGATGAGGTCGTCGAAGTCCACCGACCGCTGGGCGCGCAGCGCGCGCTCGTAGCGGGGGAGGACCTCGCTCGCCACGAGGTCGTAGTCGTCCCCCTGCCCCGCCTCGCGGACGCGGATCCGCTTGCGCCCCTCGTTCTTCGCGCGGGAGACGATGGAGAGGACCTTGTGCGCGTCGAAGCTCCGGTCGTCGACCTTCACCTCGCGCATGCAGCGCTTCACGAGCGTGATCTGATCGCCCGCGTCGCAGATGGCGAAGCGCTTCGGCAGCCCCGCCGCAACGTGCTCCTGCTGCAGCAGCCACAGGCCGAAGCTGTGGAAGGTCGAGACGAAGACGTCCACCCCGGCCGCGCCCGCGACGGCGCCCACGCGGTCGCGCATCTCCCCCGCCGCCTTGTTCGTGAAGGTGACGGCGAGGATCGACTCGGGGTCGACCCCCTTCTGCACGAGCCAGGCGATGCGGTGGACGATGACGCGGGTCTTGCCCGAGCCCGCGCCGGCGAGGACGAGGAGCGGCCCCTCGGTGGTGGTGACCGCCTCGCGCTGGGGCGGGTTGAGCGTCGAGAGGTCGAGCACGGGGCGGGCGTTCATGTCACGCCGCGCCCCGCCGGACAAGGGCTCGACCCGAGCGCCTGCGCGGCCCGCCGGCGCTAGCTGCGCTCGACCTGCTCGACCCGGGCGACGGGCGACCCGTCGAGCCGGGACGACGGCGAGAGCGGCCCCGCCACCGCGGCCCAGGTGACCGTCCAGAGCGCGATCCACGCGGCGAGCAGGAGCGCGCCGCCGAGCAGGTCCCGCAGGAGCAGCCAGCGCTCGCGCCAGGCGCCGCCCGCGCGCGAGGAGGAGTTGAAGACGTTCGTCGTGCTCGCCATGACCGTGACCTCCGCCTAACCGGCATGATGCCGATTTACAGGTTAGACCCTAGGCGTGGTCCTATAACCTGTCAAGTGCTATCATGCTGGTTATGACGACGCCCCCCACCGGGAGCGAGCACGCGTTCGAGCTGACGGGCGGGCGCCTGTGCCTCGACCTCGTGAACACCGTGTCCGGCGACCGGGCGGGCAAGCCGCGGGAGCGGCTCGCCACCTACGCGGACCTCCTCGCCTGGAGCCGCCAGGCCGGGGCCGTCGAGCCGGACCACGCCGCGCGGCTCCTCGCCGAGGCGGGCCGCCGACCGGCCGACGCCGAGGCCGTGCTCCGGGAGGCGCTCGCGCTGCGGGAGGCGCTCTACGGGATCTTCACGGCCGTGGCGGCGGGCGGCGAGCCGGCCGCGGCGGACCTCGCGCGCCTGTCCGACCACCTCGCCCGCGGCCTCGCCCACCGGCGCATCGCGCGGGCGGGGCCGGCGTGCTGCGCCCTCGCGTGGAGCGATCCGCCGGACGCGCTCGACGCGCCGCTCTGGCGCGTGGCCGTGTCGGCGACGGACCTCCTCATCTCGGAGGCGGACCTCCACCGCGTGCGCGTCTGCGGGCTGCACGAGACGCACGAGTGCTCGTGGGTCTTCATGGACCAGACCCGCGCCGGCACGCGCCGCTGGTGCTCCATGAAGGACTGCGGCAACAAGGCGAAGGCGCGGCGCCACTACGAGCGCACGCGGAGCTGAGGGCGGCCCCTAGCCGGCGGCGCCGAGCGCCGCGATCGCCCGCGCGAGGTCCTCCGGCAAGGGCGCCCGCGCCTCGACGCGCGCGCCGTCAGAAGGGCGCGGGAAGGCGAGCCGGTCGGCGTGGAGCGCCTGGCGCGCGATCGCCTCGGAGGGGACGCCGTAGACCGCGTCCCCGAGCACCGGCCAGCCCGCCTCGGCGAGCTGCACCCGGATCTGGTGGGTGCGCCCGGTGTCGAGCACGACGCGCAGGAGCGCGGCGCCCGCGAGCCGCCGCTCCACGGCGAAGGAGAGCCGCGCCCTCCGCGCCGAGGCGACCCGCGTCGTGAAGCGGCGCGGATCGGCCGGGCTCCGGCCGTAGGGCGTGTCGAGGGCCCCGCGGTCCGGCGGCGACCCGGCGACGAGCGCGAGGTACTCCTTCTCGATCGCCCCCGCCTCGAAGGCGGCGCGGAGCGCCGCGAGCGCCCGGTCGGTCCGCGCGAGGAGGAGGCACCCCGTCGTGTCGCGGTCGAGCCGGTGGGCCAGGCCGGGCGCGGCGCGCCCGTCCACGTCGAAGGCGCCGAGCCGGCTCGCGGCGCCCACGGCGGACGGCGCTCCGGCGCGCGGGGGCTCGACGGGCAGCCCGGCCGGCTTCGCGACCACGAGGCAGTCCGCGTCGTCGTAGAGCACCTCGAGCGCCGGGCCCGCCGCCTCGGCCCGCCGCGGCACGGGGCGCTTCACGAGGATCTCCTCGCCGCCGAAGAGCTTGCGGTGGACGGAGCAGGTCCGCCCCCGGATCCGCACGCGCCCCTGCACGACGAGCGCCCGCGCGCGCTCCACGGGGACGCCGAGGGCGCCCGCGAGGAACCGGTCGAGCCGCTCCCCCCCGCTCGCCCGCGGGACCTCGATCCGCTCCTCGCGCTCCGCGCCCATGGCTCGCCCGCTCCGCGCCCCCGGCTCCGGCGGCGTCCACCACCTCCCACACGGAGCGTCCGCGGGCAAGCCCCCGGCCTTTCCCCGGCGTGCTAGGTTCTCGCGCGGGGGCCGTCGAGGAGAGATGCGCAGCCTGTCGGTGGAGGTGAAGCTCGCGATCACGATCGCCGCGATCGGCATCCTCGCGGCCGTCGCGGGGACCCGGCTGGCGAGCGGCGTCTTCGCGCGCATCATCGACGAGGCGGCGCTCGCGACGGTCCGCGACGCCTCGGACGCGTTCGCCGCGCAGGAGCGCGACGAGATCGAGAAGCTCGCCGCGACGCTCGACGCCCTCATGGCCGGCGACGACCTGCGCGAGGCCTTCCTCGCCCGCGACCGCGCGCGGCTGCTCGCCCTCGCCGCGCCGACCTTCCGCGTCCTCTCCGAGCGCGACCGGATCACCCACTGGTACTTCATCGAGCCCGAGCCCGCGTCCACCGTCTTCCTGCGGGTGCACCACCCCGAGCTGCGCGGCGACCGGGTGGAGCGCGCGACGCTGCGCCAGGCCATCGAGACGCAGGACCTCGGCGCCGGGAAGGAGCTCGGCCGCACCGCCTTCGCGCTCCGCGCCGTGCGGCCGTGGGTCCACGAGGGGAAGGTCATCGGCTACATGGAGCTCGCGGAGGAGATCGACCACTTCCTCACGGCCATGAAGGCGCGCACCGGCGACGACTACGGCCTGCTCGTGAAGAAGCGCTTCCTCGACGAGCGCGCCTGGGCGGACGTGCTCGGCCCCCGCGCCAACACCTGGAACGACCGCCCGGACGTGGTGGTGGTGGACACGACCACCTTCACCGAGGGGATCGTCGACTTCGAGGGAGACCTCGAGGCGCTGCCCGAGCGCGGCCAGACGCTGGGGCGCGTCACGCGCGGAGACCGGACCTACGTCCGCGGCATCTTCCCCGTGCTCGACGCCGGCGGGCGCAAGGTCGGCGGCCTCTTCGTGCTGCGCGACTTCACGCGCCACGACGGCGCGCTGCGCACGGCGCGGCTCCAGACCTTCCTCGCGCTGCTCGGCGTCGCCGCCGCGGCCGCGCTCGCCGTCGTGCTGCTCGTGCGCAGGCTCGTCTTCGTGCGGCTCTCGCGGCTCCGCCGCGACCTCGAGGTGCGCGCCACCGAGGGGGGCCTGCCGCCCGGGCGCGTCGTGCAGCTCGAGAGCGAGGACGAGATCGGCCGGCTCGAGGCGCTCTTCCGGCGCGTCATCTTCCCCGCGCGCGGCCGCGACGAGCCGCCGGGGGGTGCGCGCGACAGCGCAGGCGAAGATCCGCAGCGCTGACGCCGCCCCATTGACGCGGGGCAAGGCCGCCGGGGCGGCCGCGTCGCATCCTCGGGACCGGAGAGGCGGCGCGCCGGCCCGTGCGCCGCCCGGGGAGATGGCCACGACGCCCACAGGCGCGGCCCCCGAGCCGCCACCCGGTCCGTCCGCGGGGGAAGGCGGGCGGCCGGTGCACGACGTGCTCGTCGCGGTCCCGTTCCGGCACCGGCTCTCGACGAAGTTCCTCGGCATGAGCGCGGTCGTGGCGCTCGCCGCCATCGCCGCCCTCTGGTTCGCCGAGCGGCGGATGCAGCAGGACCTCCTCGCGGAGCTGGAGCGCTCGGCCGCGCTCCTCGCCGACGCCATCCAGGCGAGCTCGTACGAGGCGATGCTCGGGGCGCGCCCCACGCACCGGTACGCCGAGCTGGGCTCGGTGGGCGACCTCGAGGGCGTCGAGCGGGTGCGCGTCCTCGACAAGCAGGGCCGGGTCGTCTTCTCCACCGAGCCGCTCGACGTCGGCACCGTCGTGCAGCGGACCGGCCACGTCTGCGCCGCCTGCCACGGCGACCGCGTGCAGCCGCTCTCCCGCGCGCCGGCGCAGGAGCGCACCGAGATCCTCGAGGACCCGGGCGGCCGCGTCCTCGCCATGATGTCGCCCATCCACAACGGGCGCGGCTGCGCCACCGCGGCGTGCCACGTCCACCCGCCCGGCCGGCAGGTGCTCGGGCTGCTCGAGCTGCGCGTCTCGCTCCGCCACCTCGACGCGAACGTGCTCGCCTTCCGCCGCGGCTTCGTCCTCGTCCTCGCCGCCGCGGTGGTGGTCCTCTCCGCGCTCCTCTACCTCTTCGGGCGCACCGAGGTGGTGGAGCCCGTGGCCGCGCTCGTCGAGGGCACGCGGCGGGTGGCCCGCGACGAGCTCGACGTCGAGGTGCGGGTCCACGCGCAGGGCGAGCTCGGCGTGCTCGCCACCTGCTTCAACGAGATGACCCGGGCGCTGCGCCGGCTCGAGGACGACCTCGCCGGCGTGATGAGCAACCTCGAGCGCGAGGTGGAGGCCCGCACCGCCGATCTCAGGATGGCGCAGGAGACGCTGGTGCGCGCCGAGAAGCTCTCCTCGCTCGGGAAGCTCTCCGCCTCCATCGCCCACGAGATCAACAACCCCCTCGCCGGCATCCTCACCTTCGCGAAGCTCGTCTCGCGCACGCTCGCCGAGGGGGTCCCCGACGAGGCGCAGCGGGCCGCGCTCCAGAAGAACCTCGCCCTCGTCGAGCGCGAGACGCAGCGCTGCTCGGCGATCGTGCGCAACCTCCTCGACTTCACGCGGGACCGGCCCATGAAGCCCGGCCCGCTCGACCCGCGCCGCCCGGTGGACGAGGTGCTCTCGCTCGTGGGCAACCAGGCCCACACCCAGGGCATCACCCTCGAGCGCGACCTCGCCCCCGTCCCCGACGTGCTCGCCGACTTCGGCCAGCTGCGCCAGGCGTTCCTCAACATCGCCGTGAACGCCTGCGAGGCGATGGGCTCCTCCGGCCGGCTCCGCGTCTCCACGCGGACGCACGACGGCGCCGTCGAGATCGTCTTCGCCGACACCGGCCCCGGCATCCCGCCGGAGCGGATGTCCCAGATCTTCGACCCGTTCTTCACGACGAAGGAGAAGGGCACCGGCCTCGGCCTCTCGGTCGTGTACGGCATCGTCGAGCGCCACGGCGGGGTGGTGGACGTGAAGAGCGAGGCCGGCGTCGGGACGACGTTCACCGTGCGGCTGCCGATCTCGGCGAGCCGCCCCGGCGCGACGCTCGCGGCGGGGTGACCTCGCAACGTGGCGGGCGACGCTCGTTCGCGTCCAGGCGACGCGCCACGCGGACGGCGCGATGCCGGGAGATCACCGACGACCGCGGGCCTCCGCCGCATCCCCGTGCGCCGGCGCTGCTTTACCATGGGTGAACGTATCCATCCACGCGTCGCCGTAGACGAGCCGCGCGGCGAGGTCGTTGTGAACCCTGCAGAGCAAGCGGAGGTTCTCTGGCGTCGAGGGTCCACCGCGCCCGCGCGCCACCACGTGATCGAGCTCGACCCTGTGGGTCGAGCCGCAGATACCTCCGCTCTCGAGCCTCCACTGGCACCGCCCGCCGTCCCTGTCCCAGACCTCCCGCTTCACGTGGGCAGGGACGTGCTCGGGCTTCGACCGCGGCGGCTCGCGCCGGGGCCTCTCGGTCTTGCCCCTTCGCCTGGCGTGCCGCTCGAGGAGCAGGTCGAGGCCGGCCTCGAGGATCTCCTGCGCGTCCGCTCCCGGGTGGGCGTGGGAGAGCGCCGCGCGCGCCGCCTCGAGTTTCTCGAGGAAGCGGCGGGAGACGGTCACGTGGAGGCGGCTCGAGTCGGCGGTCATCGGCTGGATTTCGTCGCGGCGCTCGGGGCGGAGCGGCGCGACCGGCGTCGGGGCCGAGGGGACGGGCGTCGACTCGGACTTGATATCGAGCAAGCGGTTCACCGGGTGAACCACCGGCACCTCGGCCGGCTCGGCCCCGGCGGCGTACGCGAAGGGCTCGACGCGGGCCGCCGCCGTCACGACGTCGCGGCGCGGCGGATCGAGGGCCGGGCACAGCTCCGCCGAGACCTCCTTCGCCTCGCGCCGGGACAGGTGGAAGAACCGCGGCAGCACCTCGCGCGCGTTCTCGTCGGTGATCGCCTTCGAGAGCTCGACGACGCTCGTCAAGCACAGGCGGCCGTCGCGCAGCGGGTCGACGACCTCGGGGAACTTCTGGATCAGCTCCGCCGCGGTCTTCCGGTAGAACGCCGCGCCCTTGGAGAGACCGAGCTCGCGGTGGAGGAAGTAGAAGAGCGAGGCGTGGCCCAGCTCGAGCCATCGCCGCTCGTGGTCGAAGGCCGCGAGCGCCACGAGGAAGTCGGCGAGCGCGGCGCGCTCGCGAGCGAGGAGGCCGGCGAGGCGGGAGGCGAGATCGCGTGCGGAGGTCATGGCGCGAGCTTCGCACGCGTTTCCTGCCCCTCGCCGGACGCACGCATTCGCGCGTAGACGCTCGAACGCGAGGCGAGGGCCCGGACCCCACCGACGCTTCCGCCGCGCGACGCAAGCGCGATCCTGCGCGCGAGGAGCGGCCTCGGCGGCGCGTCCGGCGCCGCGATGTCGACTTATGGTGAATCAGCGTCAAGCAGGTCGTGCGGGAAGACGGGTTCCCTCGAACGATCGCCTCGTTGCCGTTCTCGATCTCGTCACGACGAGTCCCTCGCCGCGACGCCGTCCCGGCCGCACCTCTCGTTGCCAAGTCCATTCCGATCCACGGCCGCGCCGCTTTGGCTCCCCTTTGGCGCCGGCGGAGCCTCGCCGTGAACGGCTCGGCGCCCTCGCCCTCCGCGACGTAGGATCCTCCCCGTGCCCCGCCCGCTCGTCACCCTCGACCGCGTGGACGTCCGCCTCGCCGGCGCGACGCTCCTCGACGGCGTCTCGCTCGAGGTGCGGGCGGGCGAGGGGGTCGCGGTGGTCGGGCCCAGCGGGTCGGGCAAGTCGACGCTCCTCCGGCTCCTCCGCGGCGAGCTGTGGCCGCACCCGGCGAGCGCGGGGCGGCGGCTCTTCCACGGCGAGGATGGCCCCTCCGAGAGCCCCATCGGCGCGCGGGAGCGGTTCGCGCTCGTCGCGCCGGAGCAGCAGGACGCCTACGTCCGGCACGACTGGGACCTCACCGCGGAGGCGGTGATCCGCTCCGGGCTCTCCGACGCCGTCTTCCCCGCGGAGGCGGCGACGGCCGCGCAGGCGGCGCGGGTGCGCGAGGTGGCGGACCTGCTCGGGATCGCGCCGCTCCTCGGACGGTCCATCCTCGCGCTCTCGCGCGGCGAGGGGCGCAAGGTGCTCCTCGCCCGCGCCCTCGCGCCGGCCCCCGAGCTCCTGCTCCTCGACGAGGCGGTCGACGGGCTCGACGCCGATGCGCGCGCGGCGTTCCTCGCGCTCGTGTCGCGGATCCTTCGCGCCGGGACGGCGGTGGTGATGGCGACGCACCGCGAGGAGGAGATCGTGCCGGAGATCCGGCGGGTGGTCCGGCTCGAGGGGGGGCGGATCGTCCCCGACCGCGACTCCGACCGCGACCCGACCCCGACCGCGACCCCGACCCCGACCGAGGCCAAGACCGTCTTCGGTTCTCCCCTCTCCCCCCGCGAAGCGGGGGGAGAGGGTCAGGGAGAGGGGGGCCTCGCGGGCGTCGGGCCGTCCGCGACCTCGACGATCTCCTCTTCTCCGCCGATCGCGTCACCGTCCGCGTGGAGGGCCGCGACGTGCTGCGCGGGCTCGACTTCGCGCTCGCCGCGGGCGAGCGGGTCGCGGTGGTCGGCGCGAACGGCGCGGGCAAGTCCACCTTCCTCCGCCTCCTCGCCGGCGAGGAGCAGCCGGCGGCCGGGACGATCCGCCGCCTCGACCTCGGCCCGCACGCCGCGGCCTTCGACCTCCGCGGCCGGATCGGCCTCGTGTCGCCCGAACTGCAGGCCCGCCACCGCTTCGACGCGACCGGCGAGGCGGTGGTGCTCTCCGGGTTCGCGGGCACCATCGGCCTCGTCGCGGAGCCCACCCCGGCCGAGCGCGCCGCGGCGGCCGCCACCCTCGCCAGGCTCGGGATCGCCGGCCTCGCGGCCCGCCACCTCCTCACCCTCTCCTACGGCGAGCTGCGCAAGCTCCTGCTCGCGCGCGCCCTCGCGCCCGCGCCGGAGGCGCTGCTCCTCGACGAGCCCCTCGCCGGCCTCGACCCCGCCGCCCGCCGCTGGACGCTCGCGGCCATCGACGAGGCCGGGCGCCGGGGCGCCGCCCTCGTCGCGGTGACGCACCACGCGGACGAGGTGCCCCGCGGCGTCCACCGGCGCCTCGTGCTCGAGGGCGGCCGGCTGCGGGAGTGACCCGCGGGGCCGCCCGGCCGAGCCGTCGAAGCCCCGCTCGTCCCGAGCCTGTCGAAGGGCGATTTCCATCGCCGCGCGTTCCGGGGCAGGATGGGCGGAATGGCCGGCTCGAACCGACGGTCGCCCCCGCCGCGCCCCGCGCCGCGCCCGCCCCCGCGCGAGCCGGCCCGCCCCCGCGACGGCGGCCGCCGCGTCGTCGATCCCGCCGAGACGATCGTCGCGCCGCGGCCCGGCGTCCGCCAGGTCACCGGCCCGATGTTCATCGACACCGCCTCGGGCACGTTCCAGGACCTGCGCCCACCCCCGCCGCCCGTCCTGTCGCGCCGGGAGTTCGAGGCCGAGCTGCAGCGGCTCCTGCGCGCCTACGCCTCCGACGAGGAGAACCCCGGATCGATCCAGTGCGAGGGCTGCCGGCGCTCGGTGTCCTGCATGTTCTGCACGGACTGCGAGGAGTGCTACCGCTGCACGCACTCGAAGGGGTGCCGCTCCTCGACCCACCTCACCCACTGCACCGACTGCACGGGCTGCCACGACTGCGCCTACTGCGTGGCGAGCGAGAACTGCACGCGCTCGAACTACCTCGTCATGTCGCGCGCCTGCTCCGAGTGCTCGTACTGCTTCGGCTGCGTCGGGCTCGCGAAGAAGGACTTCCACGTCCTCAACGTGAAGTACACCCGCTCCGAGTACTTCCGCATCGTGCGCGGGCTGCAGGAGGAGTTAGGGATAGGGTGATGCTCGCCCTCCTCCTCTCCGCCGCGCTCGCCGCCGCGCCCGCCGCGCCGGCCGGGCTCGAGGTCGCCCCCGCCGTCGCGCGCCCCGGCGACGCCGTCCTCGTCCGCGCCGCCGCGCCCGCCGGCCTCCCGGCGCCCTCCGGCGCCGCCGCCGGCCGGCCCCTCGCGTTCTGGAGGCACGGCGACGAGGCGTGGGCGCTCGCGGCGCTCCCCCTCGAGACGCCGCCCGGCCCCCTCCCCGTCGAGGTGACCGCCGCGGACGGCGCGGTCCGCCGGGCCGCGCTCGAGGTGGTCGAGCCCGGCTTCCCGTCGCGGACGATCAGCGTCGCCCCGAAGTTCGTGGAGCCGCCGCCCTCCGTGCGCAAGCGGCTCCAGGCCGACCGCCGGGCGTTCGCCGCCGCCTGGGACCGGCCGTTCTCGCCCCCCCTGTTCGCCGCCCCGTTCGACTGGCCGCGCCGGGCGCCGGCGACGGGCCGCTTCGGCGACCAGCGCGTCTTCAACGGCACGAAGGCGAGCGTCCACTACGGGCTCGACCTCGAGGGCCGGCGCGGCGACCCCGTCCTCGCCGCGAACGACGGCGAGATCGTCCTCGCGCGCGACGCCTACCTCTCGGGGAAGAGCGTCATCCTCTGGCACGGCGCCGACGTGTTCACGATCTACTTCCACCTGCAGCGGATCGACGTCCGCCCCGGCGCGCGCGTGCGGCGGGGCCAGCGCATCGGCCAGGTCGGCTCGACGGGTCGCTCCACCGGCCCCCACCTCCACTGGAGCGCGCGCGTCGCCGGGCTGTACGTGGACCCCGAGTCGCTCCTCGGCATCGACTTCGCCGCCGGGACCGCGCCGCCGCGCCGGGCCGGTCCGCCCGCGGCCGCGCCGCCCCCGCAGGAGGCGCCGCTCCCCGCCGCGGAGGCCCACGCCGGCCCCGCCGCCGACCCCGCTACGTCCGCGCCGACGCGATGACGTCGAGCATCGGGCGGAGGAGCGCCGGGGTCGCCGCGACGATGTCGCCCGTCTCGAGCATCCGGTCGCCGCCGTCGCAGTCGGTGACGAGCGCCCCCGCCTCGCGGGCGATGAGGATCCCGGGCGCGACGTCCCAGGGCTTCAGGGACAGCTCCCAGAACCCGTCGAACCGCCCGGCCGCGACGTAGGCGAGGTCGAGGGCGGCGCTCCCGAAGCGGCGCACGGCGCGGGCCTTCCGGATGAAGGCGCCGAAGAGCCTCAGCGGCGGGTCGGGGCGCAGGTGGACGTCGTAGGGGAAGCCCGTGACGAGGAGCGCGCCCTCGAGCTCGGCCCGTCCGGACTGGCGCAGCGGCGCGTCGCCGAGGGTGGCCCCCCCGCCGCGGGCGGCGGTGAAGAGCTCGTCCCGCAGCGGGTCGTAGGTGGCGCCGGCGGCGAGCCCCTTCGCGTCGGCGACCGCCACGTTCACGGCGAAGTGGGGCACGCCGTGGGCGTAGTTGGTGGTGCCGTCGAGGGGATCGACGAAGAAGCGCAGGCCGCCCGCGCCCGAGCCGCTCGCGCCGGACTCCTCCGCGAGCACCGCGGCGCCGGGGAAGCGGGCGCCGAGGAACGCGAGGAGCTCCGCCTCGCTCGCGTGGTCGGCGTCGGTGACGAGGTCGATCCCCCCCTTGAACGCGATGGTGCGGACCTTCCCCCACCGCTCGCGCAGGACGGCCCCACCCCGCCGCGCCGCCTCCGCGCACGCCTCCCTGAGCTCCGCCTCCGCCGCCACGAACACCTCCCGGCGCGCCGCGCCGCGGGGAGGATAACCGCCCACCGGCGGCGGCGCACCCCGGGGTGATCCCGGCGACCACGCCGCCGCACACGCCTCGCGGCCATGTTCACGGTTCGTTTACTCCGTCCCTTTCGGGCGGTACACTTCCGAGCCGTTTCGTCTCGACGCCCACCGGAGGGGAAGACCGTGCAAGGACACCCGCTCGCTCGCGGAGCGCTGCGCCGCGCCGCCGTCGCCGCGCTCGCGCTCGCGCTCGCCGCACCCGCAGAGGCGGCGCCCCGCAGGGAGACCGCCGTCGCCACGCCCGCGCGCGCGACCGCGCCCGCCACGCCGACGACCGCGCCGCCCGCGCGCACGCCGGCCGCCGCGCCGCTGCGCGCGACGCCCCCGGCGGCCACGCCGCTGCCGCTGCCGCCCCAGCCCGCGGCGGCCGTCGCGCCCGACGCGCGCGTCGGCTGGCTCACGCTCGCCGTCGGCGCCTGGGCGGGGTTCGACCTCGGCCAGTCGCTCGCCGCCCAGGTGGACTACGGGATCGAGCGCACGCCGCCGTCGTGGACCCGCCTCGGCCTCGAGGTCCACCTCTCGGTGATGGGCTCGCGCCCGACCGACGAGACCGACCTCACCCGCACGATCGTCCAGCCCTACTACCCGTACCAGGCGACCTCGGTGCCGGCGGGCGTCGAGAGCACGGAGGCGTGGGTGGTGGAGGTCGCCCTGTCGGCGCGCGCCCGCCTCCCGTTCGAGAAGTTCGCGCTCTTCGCCGACGGCGGCGTCGGCGTCGCCCAGAGCGTCGAGCGCGTCGAGCGCGACGAGCTGTTCGCGGGGACCACCGTCAGCACCGAGAACGTGACGGGCCTCGTCCTCAAGCTCGGCGCGGGCATGTCCTTCGACCTCGGCACGCGCACGCGGCTGCTCCTCGTGCCCGTGGCGCTCTCGGTCCAGCTCGGCCCCTCCTACTCCGCGTACACGCCGTACCTCGGCCTCTCGTACCGCCTGTGAGCCCCGCCATGACGACCCGCTTCCTCCTCGCGATCGCGATCCTCGCCTCCGTCGCGGCCTGCAAGATCGGCGGCGACGAGACGAACACCGGCGCGGCCGCCGCCTGCTTCGAGGTCGGCACCGCCTGCGCCGGCAACTCGGACTGCTGCTCGTACGGCTGCCTCGCCGGCCTCTGCGCCGAGAACCCGGCCGAGGGCGGCACCTGCCGGACCACGAACGACTGCGTCTTCGGCCGCCTCTGCAAGTCCGGCGCGTGCACCACCGAGACCCTCGCCATGTGCCGCGACACGGCGGACGTGTGCAGCGTCGGCTACAGCGGCACGGTCCTCTGGGGCGACTGCTGCAGCGGCAACTGCGAGGTCGGCCACTGCACGACGAACAACGCGCCGACCGCGAACGCCGGGCCCGACGTCGCGGACGCGCCGTACACGAAGCCCGTCACGCTCACGAACCTGACCACGGACGCCGACGGCGATCCGCTCACCTACGGCTGGTCCTTCACCTCGACGCCCGCCGGCGCGAGCCGTGACCTTCGTCAACCCGCGCCGCGACGAACCAGACCTTCACGCCGAACAAGCCCGGCCGGTACGTCGTGCGGCTCGTCGTCACCGAGGGCCCCGCCGGCGCGCCGGACCGCTACGTGCTGCAGGACGACGTCACGATCGACGTCGTCAACACGTCGCCGGTCGTCACCGCGACGACGCCCGGCCTCGGCCACCGAGTGGTCCCGGAACGTGCCCATCACGATCTCCGGCGCGGTGAGCGATCCCGACGGCGACACGCTCGATTGCGCCTGGCGCGTGACCGCGCCCGGCGAGACGACCCCGACCGAGGTCGTGGCGCCCGGCGGCTGCAACTCGGGCAGCCCCCTCCTACACCTTCTCGCCGCCGGGCGAGGGCCCCTACCTCGTCGAGCTCGTCGTGCGCGACTACGATCGGTACACGCCGACGCAAGTCGTGCACTCCACCGTCGGCGGCGTGACGTTCACGTCGAAGAACGACCCGCCGGTCGCGGTCACGACCCGGTTCCCGTACTACGCGAACATGGGCGCGACGCTTGGCACCACGCCCTCGGTGACGCTCGACGCGTCGCCGAGCACCGACCCGAACAACGACCTGCTCTTCGACCCTGTCCTCTCGTTCTCCTGGGAGCTGCTCTCGGACCCCGGCACGACCGCCCCGACGCTCGCAAACCGAACGACGCCGTCGCAGACGCTTCACCCCGAACGCGGGAGGGCGACTACGTCCTCCGGCTCACCGTCAGCGATGCCGCGCAGTTCGGGCGCGCCGCGCGCGACCGACACGCTCGAGGTCTCCGTCGAGGTCGGTCGCTACATCCAGCCGTCTCGCCGGTCACCATCGCCGACGCGGCACGCGCGATGGACGCGACACGGATCGTCTCGCGGGCGTCGAGGGCGCGAAGGGGATAGTCTGGGTCTACGACGTCGTCCAACGCGTCACCGGGAGCGCGGGGATCGACGCTCGATTCGGCAGTCCCGTCGACACGAGCATCGTGCCGGCAGCGCCCAAGCTCGTCGGACGTGACGCCGGACGGCGACGAAGGCGGTCGTCGTGGACCAGGGACGTCTCGATCTGGATCGTGACGCTCGCGACGGATCGAGCCGATCCGATGCAGTCTTTCACGATCCGCGTCGGCGACGTCGTCGTGTCGGGACAGCTTCAACGGCGGCAGCGCCGCGCCGTCGCTGTTCGTGGGCTCGACCTGAGCACGGCGCTGACCATGACGATCCCGACCGGCTGGCCGGGCTACGGCACGTTCGGCGACGGCGTACAGCGTGGGCTCGACGAGCTACCTGTACCGGGTCGACGGCAGCTCGCATACCTGCGTACTCGGCAGCCCGCATCAACTCCGCGCGGCGGCTCGGGTGGCAGGCGTACGTCTCCGGCTCGACGGCGCCGACTGCGGGTACGTCGTACGCGACCGCGATCTGGGCGGTCCAGAACGCGGACATCGCGAACGCGTTCATCGTGACGTCGTGCGGCACGGTCCTACCGGCGCGGACACGCTCGCGAGCCTCGGCGACGCTCGATCGCCGTCTCCCCCTCCTTCGTCGACTCGACGTCCGGGGGCGCGTTCGTCCGCTTCCGATCCGGCGGGCAGCTCGACCTCTTCAACAGCGCGCTCCAGCGGACCGGGACCGACACTCCTGCCGCGCTGGGCGCTGCCCGACGGCAACGGGGCGACCACCTCCGCGATCGGCGGCGTTCTTCGACGCCGACGGGGACGAAGCGGCTCGCCGTGTTGCACGACACGGCTCGCCCGGCCGGTACGGCACGTGACCTCGTCACGTATCCCGTAGCCCCTCGCGCCTCCCGGCGGGACGAATCCCCCGCCGGGAGGCCGCCTCGCGCTAGACTCCCGCCATGTACAAGGCGCTCGCGGTCGTCCGGACGCTGGTCTTCATCTTCCTCGCGGGGTACGCGCTGCGCGTCCTGCCGTGGGGGTGGTCGCGCACCTTCGACGAGGAGTTCGCGCGCTGCACCGCCACCCGGGCGCTCGCGATGCAGGCGGCGTGGATGGCGATCGGCTGGATCGCGATCGAGGTGGTGCTCGGCTGGTGGATGGCCACCCGCTCGAAGCTCCACCGCGCCCTGCCGGCGGACGGCGAGCCGCCGTTCGCGCCGCCACCGCGAGGCTGACGGCCGGCGGGCACGGCCTTGCTCCTCCGCTCCCTCCTCTTCCGCGCCGGGGCCTGGCTCGGCGGCCGCGACGTCACCGTCTGGTACGACCCCCGCTACCGCCTCCCGCTCTCCAGCCTCGAGGCGGCGGTGGGCCTCGAGCCGCGCCGCGCGGACTTCGCCCTGTGGTGGCTCCTCAGGGAGTCGGGGACGGTGCGCCAGGGCGCGCTGCGCACGCCCCACCGCATCTCCTACGAGAACCTCTCCCGCGTGCACACGCCGGAGCTGCTCGACTCCCTCGGGCAGCCCGGGACGCTCGCGCGGATCTTCAGCGTCGACCCCTCCGACGTGCCGGTGGACGAGGCGATGATCACGGTGCGGCTCGCCTGCGGCGGCACCCTCGGCGGCGCGCGCGAGTCGCTCCGCACCCGCGCGCCCGCGCTGAACCTGCTCGGCGGCTTCCACCACGCCGCGCCCGCCGTGGCGGGCGGCTTCTGCCCGGTGAACGACGTCGCCGTCGCGGTCGCCACGCTGCGCGCCGAGGGGTACCGCGGCCGCATCGCGGTGCTCGACCTCGACGCCCACCCGCCCGACGGGATCGCCGCGTGCCTCGCGTCCGACCCGCGCGTCTTCATCGGCTCCCTCTCGGGGTCGGACTGGGGACCGCTCCCGGGGGTGGACGAGACCGTGCTCCCCGAGGGGACCGGGGACGACGCCTACCTCGAGGCGCTGGCCGGCCTGCTCGACCGGATGCCGGCGCCGCACCTCGCCTTCGTCATCGCCGGCGGCGACGTGCTCGCCGGCGACCGCTTCGGGAAGCTCGGGCTCTCCCTCGCCGGCGCCCGCGAGCGCGACCTCCGCGTCGCGGCGGCGCTGGAGGGGACCCCGTCCGTGTGGCTGCCGGGCGGCGGCTACTCGCGGGGCGCGTGGCGGGTGCTCGGCGGCACCGGCATGGCGATCGCCACGGCGTCCGCGAAGCCCATCCCGGCGGAGTACGACCCGCTCGCCTCGCGCTTCGCGGCGGTGTCGGCGCGCCTCTCGCCGGCGGCGCTCACCGAGTCCGGCGAGCTCACCGCCGCGGACCTCGAGGAGGCGCTCGGCCTCGGCCCGCGCCGGCAGCGGCTCCTGCTCGGCTTCTACACCTCGGCCGGGATGGAGCACGCGCTCTTCCGCTACGGCGTCTACGAGCCGCTCGAGCGGATGGGGTACCGCCAGTTCCGCGTCGCGTTCGATCCGGCGGGGCTCGGCGAGCGCGTGCGGGTGTTCGGGACGGCCGAGGGGGTCGAGCACCTCCTCGTCGAGCTGATCCTCGAGCGCCGGCGCGTGCTGGGCGCCGAGGTGCTCTTCGTCCACTGGCTCTCCCTCAGGAACCCGCGCGCGCAGTTCAGCGCGCTCCGGCCTCGGTTGCCCGGCCAGGACGTCCCCGGGCTCGGGCTCGCCCACGAGGCGGGCACGATGCTCGCGCGCATGGCCGTGCGCCTCGGCCTCGGCGGCGTGGTGTTCCGCCCCGCGCACTACCACACCGCCTACGCGGCGCGGCGGGAGTTCGCCTTCGTCGATCCGGAGCGGCAGGGGCGGTTCGAGGCGCTCGTGCGCGACCTCGCGGGCGTCCCGCTCCTCGAGGCCACGAACGCCGTGGCGGAGGGGCGCGTGTCGCTCGACGGCAAGCCCTACGCGTGGGAGGCGGACGAGATGGCGTACTGGCTGCGCGAGTCGCCCGCCGACGCGGGCGAGGTGGAGCGCGAGCGGGAGCGCGTCTCGTTCACCTACGTCCCGGGGCCGCCGGCGGCGCCGACGCCGACGACACCCGCGAGCTGACCGGCGGCTCGGCGAGGAGCCGCCGGATCGCGTCCTCGAGCTTCCGCTCCTCCTCGGGGGCGAAGCCGAGGTGGACGCCGCGGACCACCCCCTCGCGGTCGACGAGGAGCGTCGTGGGCAGCCGCGTCACCTCGAGCCGCTCGGAGAGCGCCGCGCCCCCCTTGTCCCAGAGGACCGGGAACGACACGGGGGCCTCCTCGAGGAAGCGCTCGAGCGCGGCGCGGTCCTCGTCGAAGGAGACGGCGTACACGAAGAGCCCGTCCGCCTCGTAGGTGCGGGCGAGCCGGTCGAGGAAGGGGAGCTGCTCGCGGCACGGGTCGCACCAGCTCGCCCAGAAGTCGACGATCCTCACCTTCCCGGCGTGCGCCTGGACCCTGACCTCGACCCCCTCGAGGGTCGGCGCGGTGACGTCGACCGGCTTCCCGACGAGCGGAGAGCCCGGCAGGACGGGGCGGGATCCCGCGCAGGCCGCGGCGAGGAGCCCGGCGAGGGCGACGGTGCGGCGAAGCATCGCAACATCATAGTCTCGGCGGGGCGTTCGCGTACCGGACCTGATCCCGCTCAAGAAGACCTTCGCCCGGCTGTGCGATGGTCCGGCGCACTTCGCCGGAGGGTCCTGATGCGCAACCCGATCCCGCTCGCAGCCCTGGCGCTGGCGCTCGTCGCCGCGCAGGCGCGGGCCGACACCATCGAC
The DNA here is from genome assembly GCA_963737085.1 of uncultured delta proteobacterium. Taxonomy (GTDB): domain Bacteria; phylum Myxococcota; class Myxococcia; order Myxococcales; family Anaeromyxobacteraceae; genus Anaeromyxobacter. The sequence continues at coordinate 251,511 of CAVTRR010000002.1, read as the reverse complement.
GTCACGTCCACGAGCATGCTCCAGCTCGGGCAGCAGACCCGCGGCGGCCAGCCGCTCTCGGAGCCCGAGCTCGTCACCGTGGCGCCCGTGTTCGAGATCCTGTCGATCGCGGCGCGCGACGTCACGAACCCGCTCGTCGAGGACCTCTCGCTCGTGGTCTCGACCTGGGGCGCCTACGAGCTCCAGGACCTCCGCTGGGACAACGGCACGTCCTCGGAGCTGCACGGCGACGTCCAGACGATGTACGCGCAGGGCAAGCTCCTCGACCGGCACCTCACGCTCCGGCTCGGGCGCGAGCACGTGATGACGGGCGCGGCGCGGATGATCCAGCTCGACGGCCTCGAGGTCATCGGCGTGCTGCCCCTGGGCGTGCGGCTCTCCGCCTACGCCGGCGTGCCCGTCTCGCAGCGCTTCGCGAGCCGCGGCACGCTCGTGAGCTGGAACCCGACCGGCGGCGACCTCGCCTACGGCGGCCGCGCCTCGTGGTCGCTCGCCGTCCCCGGCTACCCCGGGCGCGGGATCGACCTCGGCGCCTCGGCGAACTTCGTGAAGGACGGGGACGACTGGGTCCGCGAGGAGATCGCCGCCGACACGCGCATCCAGCCGATCGGCGACGACCTCACCCTCACCGGCTCCGCCGCCTACAGCCTCTACGACGAGCGCGTCTCCGAGATCGCCGGGCGCGCCTCCTGGTCGGTGACCCACGCCCTCAGGCTCGAGGCGGACGGCCGCTTCTTCGCGCCCGACCTGTTCCTCGCCCGCAACTCCATCCTCTCGGTCTTCGCCTCCGAGAAGCGCACCACCTACGGCGCCGGCTTCGGCTACGAGCTCGCCAAGGGGCTCGAGGTCGGCGCGAGCTACCACCTGTCCATCGAGCCGGGCGAGGAGGAGTCGGACTCCGACTACCTCGGCAACGAGGCCGAGGCGAGCATCGAGTGGGAGCGCGGCCCCACGCAGGTGGGCGCCGAGCTGCTCTACCTCGACGCCCTCGAGAACGGCTACGTCGCGGCACGCCTCTTCGGGCGGCGCGACCTCGGCAAGCTCTTCGCGACGGCCGACGTCTTCGGCCACTTCTTCCGCGAGAGCGTGAACGGCGAGGACCTCGCGGTCTCCGGCACGCTCGCGGCGGGCGTCGACATCGCGAAGGGCTTCAGCGCGGTCCTCGCCGGCACCGCCGGCCTGAACCCCTTCCTGGAGCAGACCTACTCCGCCATGGCGAAGATCGTCTACAACTCGACCTACCGGGTCCGGGAGGTGCGGTGATGAACGCCCGGCTCCCCGTCGTCCTCTCCCTCGTGCTCGCGGCCGCCGCGTGCGGCCCCAAGGTCGCGAGCGAGAAGCCCGAAGCCCAGGACCCCGCCTACACCTTCCCGCACTCGACCCACGTCGACGCGGACGTGGCGTGCAAGAACTGCCACCCGATGGAGAAGGCGACGAAGCTCGAGAAGGGCGTGCGCCACGTGCAGATCCCGGCGCACCCCGCGAAGCTCGACGCGTGCAAGGACTGCCACGACACCGACCCGGTCGCGAAGCCGCCGGTCCGGGCGCGGCCGTTCCGCTTCACCTTCTCGCACGCCGACCACCTGCCGCGCGTGGACGGTGACTGCAAGCGCTGCCACCCGGTGCCTCCCGAGTCCGGCGACGCCGCGACGAAGATGCCGCCGATGGCGACCTGCACCGGGTGCCACACCCACCAGCAGGACTTCCTCACGGCGCAGTGCAAGCCCTGCCACCTCGATCTCAAGGGCTACAAGCCGGAGACCGCCTTCAAGCACGAGGGCGACTGGCTCCGCGCCCACGGCGGCCTCGCGAAGCCGAGCGCCGAGAGCTGCGTGGCGTGCCACGATCAGACCTACTGCGCCGAGTGCCACTCGCCGCAGACCGCCGCCGGCCGGCCGTCGATCATCTTCCCGGAGCGGGTGGACCGCTCGTTCATCCACCGCGGCGACTACGTCTCGCGGCACATGATCGAGGCCGGGGCGAACCCGGCGAGCTGCCGCCGCTGCCACGGCTCGCCGTTCTGCGCGGCCTGCCACACGCAGCAGGGGCTCACGAAGTTCAGCCCGGCCGACTCGTTCCGCGACCCGCACCCCACCGGCTGGGCGACCCCGCCCTCGCCGGGCGCGAAGCCGCTCCACGCGCGGGCCGCGAAGCGCGACATCTCGTCGTGCGCGGGCTGCCACGACCAGGGCGCCGCCGCGAACTGCGTCGGCTGCCACCGCGCGCGGTCGAGCGGGTTCCCGGGTGTCGCGACCACCGTCGAGGGACCGAACGGCCCGCACCCGAGCTCGTTCGTGAGCAGGCACCGCGGCGAGAACAAGAACGAGGGGATCTGCGCCGCCTGCCACTGACGGCCGCATCCTGGTGAGGCTCGAGGCCCCGGTCCTGCGCGGACCGGGGCCTTTCCTTTCGGCGGCCCGGTGGAGCCGCGCGCGCCGCCTCGGCGGCCCGGCGGCTCAGCGGCCGAGCGCCTCGAGCAGCTTCCCCCAGATCCCGCCGAACGCGCCGTTCGACATCGCCACGACGACGTCGCCCGGCCGGGCCGCGGCGACGATGGCCGGGACCAGCTCGTCCACGGTGGCGAAGGCGCGGGCGGGCTTTCCCCCCGCGGACAGGGCGCCCGTCACCGCGTCGAGGTCGAGCCGCTCGCCCTCGGGCACCTGGTCGGTCGGGGCCGGCCGCACCAGGAACACCTCCGCGGCGGTGCCCCACGTCGAGGGGGACGCGTACAGGTCCTGGTGCAGGTTGCGGCGGCTCGTGTTGGAGCGCGGCTCGAACGCGGCGAGGAGCCGCGCGCCGGGGAAGGTGCCCTGGATCGCGGCGAGCGTCTGCGCCACGGCGCGGGGGTGGTGGGCGAAGTCGTCCACCACCACGACGCCGCCCGCCGTGCCGCGCACCTCCTGCCGGCGCCTCACGCCGTGGAAGGCGGCGAGGCCCGCGGCGATCTCCGCGGGCGAGAGGCCGAGCGCGGCCGCCGCGGCGGCGACGCCGAGGGCGTTCTCCACGTTGTGCGCGCCGCCCACCGGGAGGTGCACGTCGGCGAGCGCCCTCCCCTTGCGCACGAGCGTGAAGCGGGCCCCGTCGGGCGCGAGCGCCAGGCCGCGGGCCTGCCAGTCGGCGCCGGGGTGGGCGAGCGCGTACGTCTCCACCCTCGCCTTCGAGCGGTCCGCGATGCGGAGCACGCTCTCGTAGCTCGCGCAGGCGGCGAGGAACCCGTCCGCCGGCAGGAGCTCCACGAACTTCTCGAAGGCGCTCTCGTAGTGCGCCTCGTCCCGGTAGATGTCCACGTGGTCGAGCTCGCAGCTCGTGAGGATGGCGGTGCGCGGCCGGTAGTGGAGGAACTTCGGCCCCTTGTCGAAGTAGGCGGTGTCGTACTCGTCGCCCTCGACCACGAAGTGCGGGCCGTTCCCGAGCCGGTAGTTCGAGTCGAAGTCGCGCGTCACGCCGCCGACGAGGAACGAGGGATCCCGGCCCGCGTGGTGGAGGAGCGCGCCCATCATCGCCGAGGTGGTGGTCTTGCCGTGGGTGCCCACCACCACGACCCCGTGCCGCGGCGCGATGAAGGCCTCGCCGAGCGCCGCGGGGAAGGAGACGTGGGCGAGGCCGCGCTCGCGCATCGCGGTCGCCTCGGGGTTGACGGCCCGGACCACGTTCCCGACCACGACGAGGTCCGGGCGCGCGCGGTCGAGGTTCGCCGCGGCGTAGGGGGTCATCACCTCGATGCCCCAGCGCTCGAGCTGCGTGGACATGGGCGGGTAGACGTTCTCGTCCGAGCCCGTCACCTCGTAGCCCGCGGCGCGGAGCATGCCGGCGAACGAGCCCATGCCCGTCCCGGCGACGCCGATGAGGTGGATGCGGCGAATCTTCGACCAGTCGATCACGGGTGCACCGTCTACCGGATGTGGAGCGCGTCCGCCACCGCGTCGTGGAAGCGGGGCCGGAACGCCCGGATCCGCTCGTTGTCGCGGGTGGGGTGGACGCGGTTCGTGAGGAGCGCCACGACGACCTCCGCGCCGGGGTCGATCCAGAGCGACGTCCCCGTGAAGCCGAGGTGCCCGACGGCGCCGGCCGGCCCCCGCCCGAGCCTCGCCCCCAGCGACGAGCCCTCGGCGGAGCGGGTGTCCCAGCCGAGCGCGCGGGTCGTCCCCGGCGCCGCGTCGCGGCGGGCGAACTCCCGCGCCGCGCCGGCGGGCACGACCGACCGCCGCCCGCGGAGCGCGTCGAGCCACGCCTGGCCCAGCGCGGCGACCTCGAGCGCCGTCGAGAAGACCCCGGCGTGACCCGCGCCGCCGCCCATCGCCCAGGCGTTGTCGTCGTTCACCGCCCCCTGGTTCAGCCTCGTGCCGGTGCTCGCAGGCCTCCGTGGGGACGAAGGCGCGCCCCGCGGCGAGCGCGAGGGCGCGCTCGGGCTCGAGGCCGTCCAGGAAGAAGGTGTCGGCGAGCCCGAGCGGCTCGAAGACGCGCCGCCCGGCGGCGCGCGCGAGCGGCTCGCCGAGGAGCGCCTCGAGGAGGAAGCCCAGGGCGAGGAAGCCCGCGTCGGAGTAGAGCGCGCGCGCCCCGGGGGCTGCCTCGAGCGGCTCCGCCAGCACCGCCTCGCGCACGAGCGCCTTCCCGCGGGCGAACGCGGCCGCCAGCGCGGCGGGGGGCGGCCGCGCCGGCGGCGGCAGGAAGGCCGCCCCGGCGACGGGATCCGCGGCCGCGCGCGCGAACCAGGGGCGCCAGGCGGGGAGCCCCGCCGAGTGGGCGAGGAGGTGGCGCGCCGTCACCCGCTCCTTCCCGGCGGCGCCGAACGCCGGGAGGACCGCGGCGACCGGCGCGTCGAGCCGGAGCGCGCCCTCCTCGACGAGCTGGGCGGCGAGCGTCGCCGTCGCCATCACCTTCGTGAGCGACGCGACGTCGAAGAGGTCGTCCTCGGCGAGGGGCCGCGGCGCCGGCGCCGGCAGCTCCCCGTGGCAGCTCGCGTGCACGACCGCGCCGCCCCGCAGCACCGCGGCCGAGAGCGCCGGCGCGACCCCCTCCCGGCGCCCCGCCTCGAGGGCGGCCGCCGCCGCGGCGAGGACCGGCCTCGCGGTCACGCGGCGCGCCCCTGGGCCCACCCGTCGAAGAGCAGCCGCGGCGGCCCCTCCTCGTCCGGCGCGGGCGCGACGAGCGTCGCCCGCGCGCCGAGCGGCAGGGCGAAGTTCGCGTCCTCGTGGCCGGCGGGGAGCCCCTCGATGGCCGGCACGCCGAGGGCGAGCGCCGTCTCGCGGACGACGTCGGCGGCGAGCACCCCGGCGTCGTCGCAGCCGGTGAGCTGCCCCACCGCGAGGCCTGCGATCCCGTCGAGCGCCCCCGCGAGCCTGAGCTGCGTGAGGTAGCGGTCGATGCGGTACGGCTTCTCCCCCACGTCCTCGAGGAAGAGGATCGCGCCGTCGAGCCGCGGCGCGAACGGCGTCCCCTGCAGGTGGGCGAGGATGGCGAGGGTGCCGCCGAGGAGCGGGCCGGAGACGCGGCCGGGCCGCACGACGCGCGAGGCGACGAGGCCGGCGCCGGGCGCCGGCACCTCCCACGCCCCCGGGCGCGGGGCGGTGCCCGCGAGCAGCGCCTCGAGGTGGGCGACGGCGTCCTCCGGCGCGCGGCCGAGCTGCGTCACGACCGGCCCGTGCACCGTCGCGAGCCCCGCGCGGTTCAGCACGGCGTGGAGCGCCGCGATGTCGGAGAAGCCGACGAGGAGCTTCGGCCGCGCGAGGAGGGGGGCGGGATCGACGGCCGGCAGCAGGCGCATGGCGCCGTAGCCGCCGCGCGCGCAGAAGATCGCCGTCGCCTCCGGGTCCTCCACCGCCTCGCGCCACTCCTCGAGCCGCCGGGCGTCGTCGCCGGCGAGGTAGGCGCGCCGGGCCGTCACGTCGGGGCGCAGCCGCGGGACGAGGCCGAGCCGGCCGGAGAGCACGTCGAGGCCGCGCGAGAGGGCCTCGGGGTCGAACGGGGAGGAGGGCGCGATGACGCGGACGGCGTCGCCGCGACGGAGGGGCGGGGGCACGAGCACGCGCGGCGAGGATAACGCCCGGCGGCCCCGCGGGCGAGGAACCCGGCCGCGGCGCCCGCCGGGCCGAAGGGTCGAAGGAGCCGCCCGCTCCCCGGGCCGTCCCACGCGTGGTCCCCCGCCGTTGCCGATTGGAGCGGCGGGGGGCTTCTGCTAGGGTCTCCGGTGGTTTCCATACACCCACCGTGACCGGCCCGCGGCACGGATCCCGACCCCGCTCCCCGTTAGGACCCAAGGCCTGGACTGTGGAGGGTACCGTGATGAGCTCGAAGCCGAAGCTGGAGGGCGAGGTCTTCTACCCGTCCTCCGAGATCGTCGCGCAGGCGCGGGTGAAGGACTGGGACGAGATCGCCCGCCGGGCGAGCGAGGACCTCGAGGGGTTCTGGGCCGCGGAGGCCGAGGAGCTCGAGTGGTACCGGAAGTGGGACTCCGTGCTCGACGCGTCGGAGAAGCCCTTCTTCAAGTGGTTCAAGGGCGCCCAGACGAACATCGTCCACAACTGCCTCGACCGGCACCAGCGCACCTGGCGGAAGAACAAGCTGTCGCTCGTGTGGGTCGGCGAGAAGGGCGAGGTCCGGACGTACTCGTACTTCGCCCTGAACCGCGACGTCTCGAAGTTCGCGAACGTCCTGAAGGCGATGGGCGTGAAGCGCGGCGATCGCGTCACGATCTACATGCCGCGCGTCCCCGAGATCGTGATCGCCATGCTCGCGATCGCGAAGATCGGCGCCATCCACTCGGTGGTCTACGGCGGCTTCTCCGTGGACGCGCTGCAGGGGCGCATCGAGGACTCGGAGTCGAAGGTGGTCGTCACCGCCGACGGCGGCTTCATGAACGGCAAGGTCGTCGAGCTGAAGAAGACCGTGGACGACGCGGTGCGCCGCTGCCCGACCGTCGAGACCGTCATCGTCGTGCAGCGGACCGCCCACGAGGTCCGCATGGAGGCGGGCCGGGACTACTGGTACCACGAGCTCATGAAGCTCCCCCTCGCGACGGGCTCGTGCCCGACCGAGGTGATGGAGGCCGGGGACCCGCTCTACATCCTCTACACCTCGGGCACCACCGGGAAGCCGAAGGCCATCACGCACTGCCACGGCGGCTACCAGGTCGGCATCTACTCGACGCTCAAGTACGTCTTCGACATCAAGGACGAGGACCGCTGGTGGTGCGCCGCCGATCCGGGCTGGGTGACGGGCCACAGCTACATCGTCTACGGCCCGCTCCTCAACGGCGCGACGACGTTCATGTACGAGGGCGCGCCGACCTACCCGTACCCGAACCGCTGGTGGTCGCTCGTCGAGAAGTACGGCATCACCATCCTCTACACCGCCCCCACCGCGATCCGCGGGCTCATGCGCTTCGGCGAGTCGTGGCCGAACCGGCACGACCTCTCGACGCTCCGCCTCCTCGGCTCGGTGGGCGAGCCCATCAACCCCGAGGCGTGGAAGTGGTATCACCGCGTCATCGGCAAGGGCCGCTGCCCGGTGATGGACACCTGGTGGCAGACCGAGACCGGCATGTTCATGATCACGCCCGTCCCCTCGATGCCCCTCAAGCCCGGCTCCGGGACGAAGCCCTTCTTCGGCCAGGAGGCGGAGATCCTCGACGAGGCCGGCAAGCCGGTGGCGGACGGCGAGGAGGGCTACCTCGTCCTGAAGAAGCCGTGGCCGGCGATGATGACCACGATCTACCGGGATCCCGACCGCTACGTGAACCAGTACTGGTCGAAGTACCCCGGGAAGTACATGGCGGGCGACTCCGCCAAGCGCGACGCCGACGGGTACTTCTGGGTGATCGGGCGCACCGACGACGTCATCAAGGTCGCCGGCTACCGGCTCGGCACCGCCGAGATCGAGAGCGCGCTCGTGTCCCACCCCGCCATCGCCGAGGCGGCGGTGATCGGGCTCGCCCACGAGGTGAAGGGGCAGGCCATCCACTGCTACTGCCTGCTGCGCCAGGGCTTCAAGGCGTCCGACGCGCTCGCCGACGAGGTGAAGAGCCACGTGGCGCAGCACCTCGGCCCCATCGTCCGGCCGGAGAAGGTGACCTTCGTGGACTCGCTGCCGAAGACCCGCTCCGGGAAGATCATGCGGCGCGTCCTCAAGGCGCGGGCCCAGGGGCTCCCCGAGGGCGACGTCTCCACGCTGGAGGAGTAGGCGCGGGTTGGCGCTCCAGGTCCCCATCTGGCGCCGGCCCCGGGCGCAGCTCCTCGCGCTGACGGCGTTCCTCTGGGCGCTCGTGATCGCCGTCCTCGTCTCCGCGTGGGCGGCGCTCCTCCCGTTCGTGCTCGCGGCGCTCGCCGCGTACGTCATCGACCCGGTCATCGCGCGGCTCGCCCGCGCCCGCGTCGGCAGCTGGCGCGTGCCGCGCGCCGCGGCGGTGATCGCCGTCTACCTCGTGCTCGGGCTCGGCGTGTACGTCCTCGCGGTCTCGATCGTCCCGCAGATCTACCGCGAGGCGATGCGGGGGCTCATCGAGCTGCGCGACTTCCTCGCCAGCATCGGGCCGGAGAAGGTGGACGCCTGGGCCCGCGAGATCGACGCGTTCATGCTGCGCTACGGCATCCCCGTGGACGTGCTGCCCGGCGAGGGGCGCGGCGGCCGGTTCCACGTGGACCTCGCCGCCGGGATCGCCGAGGCGCTCCGCGACCTCTCGGGCGAGCTGCGGGCGCAGGTGGGCGACGTGGTCGCCCTCTCCCGCACCCTCCTCGCCGGCACCTTCAAGACCGTCTTCTTCTTCATCCTGCTCTTCATGCTGACGGCCTTCATGTCCATGGACGGGCCGCGCATCGTCCGCTTCGGCGAGTCCCTCGTCCCGATGGCCTGGCGCGGCGACTTCCGCCGGCTGCTGCACGGCATCGACACGGGGCTCTCCGGCGTCGTGCGCGGCCAGTTCACGATCATGGCCGTGAACGGGTTCCTGACCTTCCTCGGCCTGCTGGTCATGCGGATCCCCTTCGCGTTCGCGCTGTCGGCCCTCGCCACGCTGCTGTACGTCGTCCCGATCTTCGGGACGATCATCTCGTCGGTCCCCATCGTGCTGCTCGCGCTCACCGCGGGCGGGCTCTCGAAGGGGCTCTTCGCGCTCGCGTGGATCCTCGTGATCCACGCCCTCGAGTCGTACGTCCTGAACCCGAAGATCATGGGCGACGCCTCGCGCATCCACCCGGTCCTCATCGTGCTCGCCCTCGTCGTCGGCGAGCGCGCCGCCGGCATCGTGGGGGCGCTGCTCGCCGTGCCCTTCGCCAGCGTCTTCGTCGCCATCTTCCGCTTCCTCCTCCGCCGGCTCGCCGAGCTGGACGAGCGCGCCACCGCCATCCGGGCGGGCGCCGAGGAGCCGCCCCCCGACCCGGTGCCCACCGGCGCCGCGGTCCGAAAGGAACCGTCATGAGACCCCTCGCCGCCGCCCTCGCCCTCGCCCTCGCCGCCATCGCGACGGCGCAGGATCCCGCCAAGCCGCCGCCTCCCGCCCCGCAGGACGCCGCGAAGGCGAAGGAGGCCCCGAAGCCGGCCCCGGCCCCGGCCGCGAAGCAGGACGACGCGCGCACGCTCTACGGCGTGGGCGTCGCCATCGCGCGCAGCCTCGACACGTTCGCCCTCACCCCCGCCGAGCTCGAGCAGGTGGTGAAGGGCATCCGCGACGGCGTCGCCGGCAAGCCGAAGGTGGCGCTCGATCAGGCGCTCCAGACCTCGATCAACGACCTCGCCCGCGGCCGCGCCGCGAAGGCCGCCGAGAAGGCCTCCGCCCGCGAGCGCGAGGCCGGCGGCCCGTACCTCGCGAAGATGGCGAAGGACCCGAAGGCGCGGAAGACCGCCTCCGGCGCCATCGTCATCCCGGTGAAGGAGGGGACCGGCGCCTCGCCGAAGGAGACGGACAAGGTGAAGGTGAGCTACACCGGCACGCTCGTGAACGGCACGGTCTTCGACAGCTCGCAGGGGCGCGGCCCCGCCGAGTTCCCGCTCAACCAGGTGATCAAGTGCTGGAGCGAGGCGCTCCAGACCATGAAGGTCGGCGGGAAGGCGAAGGTGGTCTGCCCCGCGGCGATCGCCTACGGCGACCGCGGCAGCCCGCCGGTCATCCCGGGGGGCGCGGTGCTCACCTTCGACGTCGAGCTGCTCGACATCGTGAAGTGAGCGGCCGTCGCTAGGCCTCGACGGCGCGCTTCAGGCCGGAGGCGAGGTCGTTCAGGGCCTTCGCCTCCGTGGCGACCGACTGCGTGGACGACATCGTCTCCTGCGTGGCGAGGTAGATCTCGTTCATCGCCTTGAGGACCTGGTCGATGCCGTGGTCCTGCTGCTGGGCGACGGTCGCGATCTCCTTCGCCGCCTGCGAGGACTCCTTGAGCGCCGTCGCGAGCCGGCGGATCGTCTCGCCCGTGCCGGAGGCGACCTGCGCGCCCTGCTCGGCGCGGCGGATCCCCACCTCGGCGGCGGTCATGGCCGCGAGCATCGCCTTGTGCACGTCGGAGAGGATGCCCTTCACCTGGACGGACGCCTTCTTCGCCTCGTCGGCGTGGGAGCGCATCTCCGAGACGACCGGCGCGAAGCCGCGCCCGGCCGGCCCGGCCTTGGCCGTCTCCGAGGCGGCGGTCTCGGCGAGGCGCTGCGAGCGGTCGGCCACGTAGTTCACCACGGTGGCGATCTCGAAGATGTCGCGCATCCGGCCGTTCAGCCCCTCGATCTTCTGCGAGAGCCCGCGGACCTCGTCGGCGAGCTTCCCCAGCTCGGCGAGGCCGGACTCGACGGCGACGAGCCCCTCGGAGGAGGCGCGCTCGCCCTGGCGCGCGAGGCCGATCACGGTCTCGGCGGTGAGCGCCGCCTTCGTCGCGGTCTGGCCGAGCTGCCCCATGGTGGCGGTCGTCTCGCGCACGGACGCCGCGGTCTCCGCGGTCATCGAGGAGAAGGACGACACCGTGGAGAGCAGCCCCTGCGCCGCCGTGAAGAGCTCCGACGCGGTCTTGAGGAAGCCGTCGCGGCGCGCCGCCTCGATGGCGAGGACCTGGTCCTGCCGCCGGCCGACGTAGCTCGCGGCGGCCCCGAGGAAGACCGGGGCCGTGTCGATGATCCACAGGAGCGGCGAGGTCGCCTGCGCCCGGACCAGGCCGGCGAGGCCCATGCCGTACCGGCGGTCGACCGACTCGATCACGGTGGCGAGGAGGGGGAAGGCGAGGCCGAACAGGAAACCGACCAGGGCGTACTTGCGCGTGTACATGGGGCTCCCGTGACCGCGGATCGGGTCATTCTGGATCAGGACGGGGCGGCTCGCCAATTCGCCGGTACGCGAGGTGTGCGATGGCGTCGCACGCGAGCGGCGCCTCGCCGCAGGGTCCGCGACACCCGGGGGTCGGGCCCGCGGCGCGGGCGCGGCCGTCGTCGCGGGCGAAGGCGCGGGCACGCCGCTCGCAATCGCGCGCCGGCACCATGCTGGACCTTCGCGTCCCGAAGCGCCGCGTCGCCGCGGAGGTGGTGCTCTCCGGCGGCGAGGCTCGCCGGATCTGGCTCTTCCTCGCCGACGCCGCCTCCCGTCACGCCGGGGCGGAGCGCCCGAGCGACCTGCTGAACGGCGGCGCCGACTTCCTGCCCGCGCTCGACGAGGAGAGCGGGCTCATGACGTTCCTGAACCGGGGCGGCGTCGCGGTCGTTCGGGTGGACCGCGCGCTCGAGGCGGACGACGGCGACGCGCTCACGCTCCCCACGGAGCACGAGGTGGAGGTGCTGCTCGGGAGCGGCCTGCGGCTCCGCGGCCTCGTCTCCTTCCTCCGCCCGCCCGACCACTCCCGGCTCGTCGACTTCCTGAACGAGCCCTCGCCCTTCTTCCGCCTCCTCGAGGAGCGCGCGATCGCGCTCGTGAACAAGCGCCACGTCTCCCGCGTGGCGCTCGTGAGCCCCTGACCATGGCCAGCCTGGATCCCTTCATCGAGAGGCTCTTCTCCGAGTCCGCGCGCGAGCTGCGCCTCGACACCGGCGGCGGCGCCGTGCTCTCCGCGCCGCGCGGGCCGCTGCCCCTGCTCAAGCAGGCGCTCACCGCCGGGCAGATCCTCGGCGCGATCGCGGAGATCGTGCCCGACGATCGGCGGGACGGCTTCCCGCGCCCCGGGCTCACGATCTTCCCGTACGTGTCGCCGCACGGCGCGGTCGAGGTCCGGGTGGAGGTGTCGGACGGCAGCGTGCGCGCCGCGGTGGCGCCGTACGGCGCCGACGCGTTCGAGGTCGCGCCGGCCCCGGCCCGCCCCGCGCCCCCGAGCGCCCCCCCGGCGGCGCGGCCGGCGAACGGGTCCGCCGCTCCCCGGCCTCCCCCCGCCGCCGCCCGCGCCGCGCCGCCGGGGGGCCCGATCCCGGCCCCCCCGGACCCGCGCGCGGCGCTCGAGGCGCTCCTCGCCGCGATGCTCGCGCGCCGCGCCTCGGACCTCCACCTCTCCTCCGACTGCCCGCCCACCCTCCGCGTGGACGGCGACATGGTGCCCGTGGCGGAGTACGGGCCGCTCGCGCACGACCGGCTGAAGGAGCTGCTCTGGTCGATCGCCCCCGAGAAGAACCGCGAGGAGTGGCACGCGCGCAAGGACACGGACTTCGCGCACGAGACGCCCGCGGCGCGCTTCCGCGTGAACGTCTTCGCGGATCGCAAGGGGATCGGCGCCGTGCTCCGCCAGATCCCGAACGAGATCCTGACCGCGGAGCAGATGGGGCTCTCGCGGCACGTCCTCGACCTGTGCCACCTGACGAAGGGGCTCGTCCTCGTCACCGGCCCGACGGGCTCGGGGAAGTCGACCACGCTCGCCGCGATGATCGACTACGTGAACCGGAACCGCGACGACCACATCATCACCATCGAGGACCCCATCGAGTTCGTGCACCCGAACAAGCGCTGCCTCGTGAACCAGCGCGAGGTCGGGGTGCACACCGGGTCGTTCAAGCACGCCCTGCGGGCCGCGCTGCGCGAGGACCCGGACATCGTGCTCGTGGGCGAGCTGCGCGACCTCGAGACGATCGCCATCGCCATCGAGACCGCCGAGACGGGCCACCTCGTCTTCGGCACGCTCCACACGAACACCGCGCCGTCGACGGTGGACCGGATCATCGACCAGTTCCCCGCCGACCGGCAGGCGCAGATCCGCATGATGCTCTCCGAGTCGCTGAAGGGGGTCATCTCGCAGACGCTGTGCAAGAAGATCGGCGGCGGCCGGGCGCCGGCGCAGGAGGTGCTGCTCTGCACGAGCGGCGTCTCGAACCTCATCCGCGAGGGCAAGACCTTCCAGATCCCGTCCATGATGCAGACCGGCCGCGCCCAGGGCATGGTGACCCTGAACGACGCGCTCCTCGACCTCGTGAAGCGCAAGGTCGTCGAGCCGCAGGAGGCCCTCGCGAAGGCCGTCGCCAAGGCCGAGCTGAAGGGGCTCCTCGAGCGCGCGGGGGCGAGCCCGGAGCCGGCGAGCGCGTAGCCCTCCGGCGCGCTCAGTACGGCGTGCCGTCCTTGTGCGTGACGCGCCAGGTGCCGTCCGGCGCCCTCGCGACCGCGACGTCGTCGTGGGGATAGATCGCCCCGTCGTCCGGGACGCGGTTTCCGACCTCCAGGTAGAGGACGTCCCGCGCCGTGCGGTTGACGAGGTGGTGGGCGGTGCCGCCGGGCGGGAACCCGGCGCACATGCCGGGCCGGAGCCTCGTCTCGCCCTCGTCCGTCACGAGCGTCGGCTCGCCCTCGACCACGTACAGGAGCTCCTCCTGTCGCGTGTGGCGATGGCGGAGCGACGACTGCGCCCCGGGGGCGAGCCGCGTCAGGTTCACCCCGAAGGCCGTGAGGCCGAAGTGGTCCCCGAGCGCCCGCTTCTCGCGACCGGCCACGAGGTGCGCGAGCGAGGGCGGGTACACCGTGGCCCTGGCGCGCGGCGGCACCGCGGCGGCATCGACGGCAGGCGGCGTGGTCGGATTGGTCATGTCGGCTCCCGGGGCGGCCGCGGGGTCGCGCCCGTCGGCCGGATGGACGACGAGAGTGTACGTCCGCGCGCGGTGGTTCGGCGCTCCTGCTGGAGGCCCGTGCCCCGATGGGCGCCGTCGTCCGGCCCGCCACCCGCGCCCCGCCGCGCTGGCGCGCCCCGGCGGCGCGCGGTACACCCGACCTCGTCCCATGGCGACCCCCGCACCGTCCCTCGGCGAGGCCCCCCTCGCCGCCCTGCTGCCGCCGCCCGGCGAGGCGCTCGCGCCCGACGCCGTCCTCGACCGCTTCGTCGCCTGGGTCTCCGCGACCGGGCTCACGCTCTACGCGCACCAGGAGGAGGCGATCCTCCAGCTCCTCGACGGGCGGCACGTGGTGCTCTCCACGCCCACCGGCTCGGGGAAGTCGCTCGTCGCGACCTTCCTCCACTTCCAGGCGATGGCCGAGGGGAAGCGCTCCTTCTACACGTGCCCCATCAAGGCGCTCGTGAACGAGAAGTTCTTCGACCTGTGCCGCGCCTTCGGGCCGGAGAACGTCGGCATGATGACGGGCGACGCCGCGGTGAACCGCGAGGCGCCCATCGTCTGCTGCACCGCCGAGATCCTCATGAACCTCGCGGTGCGCGAGGCGGCGCCGAAGGTCGACGCCGTGGTGATGGACGAGTTCCACTACTACGGCGACCGCGACCGCGGCGTCGCCTGGCAGGTGCCGCTGCTCCTCCTCGAGGAGACGCGGTTCCTCCTCATGTCGGCGACGCTCGGGGACACGCGCGCCATCGAGGCCTCGCTCGCCGAGGTCACCGGCCGCGAGGTGACGGCGGTGCGGACCGCCGCCCGCCCCGTGCCGCTCGAGTTCGAGTACCGCGAGACCCCGCTCCACGAGACCATCGAGGACCTCGTCTCGGCCGGCAAGGCGCCCATCTACCTCGTCAACTTCACCCAGCGCGCCGCCGCGGAGCAGGCCCAGAACCTCATGTCCGCGAACTTCTCCTCGAAGGAGGAGAAGGGGCGCATCGCCGAGGCGCTGCGCGACGCGCGCTTCGACTCCCCCTACGGCAAGGACTTCCAGCGCTTCCTCCGCCACGGCGTGGGGCTCCACCACGCGGGCCTGCTCCCGCGCTACCGGCTGCTCGTGGAGAAGCTCGCGCAGGGCGGGCTCCTCAAGGTGGTCTCCGGCACCGACACCCTCGGCATGGGCGTGAACATCCCCATCCGCACGGTCCTCTTCACCCAGCTCTGCAAGTTCGACGGGGAGAAGACCGTCATCCTGCCCGCCCGCGACTTCCACCAGATCTCCGGCCGCGCGGGCCGCAAGGGCTTCGACGAGCGCGGCTACGTCGTGGCGCAGGCGCCCGAGCACGTCATCGAGAACAAGAAGCTCTCCGAGCGCGCCGCCGCCGGGAAGAAGGTCGTGAAGAAGCAGCCGCCGCAGAAGGGCTACGTCCACTTCGACCGGACCACCTTCGAGCGGCTGCGCGAGAAGGAGCCCGAGCCGCTCGAGAGCCGCTTCGACCCGACCTTCGGCCTGCTCGTGAACCTCCTCCAGAGCGCGACCACGCAGGTGGGCGGCGGCTACGGCCGGCTCGTCGAGATGATCGCCCGCTCGCACGGCAACGACTACGTCCGCGCGAAGCACCGGCGCCGCGCCGCCCAGCGCTTCCGCACGCTGCGCGCCGCGGGGCTCGTGGAGCTGCGGCGCCTCGAGGGGTACCGCGGCGCCTACGTGCGCCCCGCCCCCGGCCTGCAGCGCGACTTCTCGGTGTTCCACACCCTCGCCCTCTACCTGCTCGACACGCTCCCCAAGATCCCGCCGGAGCGCGAGACCTACGCGCTCGACGTGCTCTCGATGGTCGAGTCGATCCTCGAGAACCCGGACGTCGTCCTCTGGAAGCAGCTCGATCGGGCGAAGGGGCTCGCCGTCGCCGAGATGAAGGCGAAGGGCATGGAGTACGACGAGCGGATGGCCGAGCTCGAGAAGGTGGAGTACCCGAAGCCGAACCGCGACTTCGTCTACGCCACCTTCAACGAGTTCGCGGCGCGGCACCCGTGGGTCGGCGAGGAGAACATCCGGCCGAAGTCGGTGGTGCGCGAGATGGTCGAGAAGTTCATGACCTTCGCCGACTACGTGCGCGAGTACGAGCTGCAGCGCTCGGAGGGGCTCCTCCTGCGCTACCTCTCCGAGACGTTCAAGACGCTCGTGCAGACCGTGCCGGAGAGCTACCGCGACGACGCGCTCCTCGACGTGATCGCCTTCCTGCGCGCGACGGTGCGCGGCGTCGACTCCTCGCTCATCGACGAGTGGGAGCGGCTGCGCGACGCGGCGTACGCGCCCGCCGTCCAGGAGGACCCCCGCGCGGTCCTCGGCCCCCCGCCCGTCTGGGCCGACCCGCGGGCGTTCGCCGCCCGCATCCGCAACGAGCTGCACGCGCTCCTCGTCGCCCTCGCCCGCAAGGACTGGGAGGCGGCCCTCGCCGCGCTCGCGCCCGGGCACGAGTGGGCGGCGGAGCGGCTCGAGGCGGAGCTCGCGCCCTACTTCGCCGCCCACCCGCGCATCGACACGACGCCCGCCGCGCGCCGCCCGCACAACACCTTCGTGAAGGAGGCGGGGCCGCGGCGCTGGCAGGCGACCCAGCGGATCGTGGACGAGGCGGGCGAGGTGGACTGGGCGATCGAGTGCGAGCTCGACCTCTCCGGCGCCTTCGATCCCGACCGGCCGCTCCTGTCGCTCGTGCGCGTCGGGACCTGACCGGCGCGCCGGGGCGTCAGGGCCGGAACGCCGCCTCGGGGAAGGCGTCGGGGAAGGAGACGTCCTCGAGGAGCGTCACCCCGGTGCTCTTCCCGTTCGCCCAGTTCTCCTCGCGCATGGGGACGAGCACGCCGGAGATCGTCTTGAAGTCGGAGTAGGTGGTGGTGAACTCGAGGGGCATGGCGGGGTCCTTCGAGGCGCCGCGCGAGCGCAGGATCCGGCCGGTGGCGGGGTCGACCGCCGCCTCGACGACGAGCCCGGGCGCGGGCTCCACGGCGAGGACGCGGAGCGTCCGGCCGCCGAGCTCGAGCGTCCCGCGGTCCTGCACCTTCGCCACCCACGCGTCGAGGAGCGCCGGCAGGTCGAGGCGCGCCGCCTGGAGCATCATGGCCGCGAGGCGCGGCCCCGCCACGACCTCCCCGTCGCGCCAGCCGCGGCCGCCGTCGAGGACCCGCACCTCGGCCGGCGCGGCGCCGAAGGCGATCTCGACGCGCAGCCTCCCCGGCCGCGCGTAGACGCGGCCGATGCGTCCGCCGCCCTCCGGGTGGAGGAGCGAGGTGACGGTGCCCACCTGCCGCGTGCGCGCGGCCCTGGCGAGCGCCGCCCGGCCGCCGTAGGCGTCGACGCAGCGCCGCACGAGCGGCGCGACCCCCTCAGGCGCGGGCGGGGCGGCGACGAGCGCGAGCGCTGCGAGGGCGACGAGCGGGACCGGCACGCGGGACCTCCTCGCGGGAAGCCGCCCGCGCGCCGGCAGTCTCCGCCGGCCCCCCCGCCGGCGCAAGCGGCCGTGCCGCGCGCCGGGGCAGGCGCCACCGTGAGCCACGTGATGACCGAGCTCATCGGATGGGCGAGCTCCGCCGTCCTCCTCGCGACCCTCTACCGCCAGGTGCGCAAGCAGTGGCGCGAGGGGACGAGCGAAGGCGTGTCGCGCTGGCTGTTCGTCGGCCAGACGACCGCGTCGGCCGGCTTCACCGTCTACAGCCTGCTCCTCCGCAACTGGGTGTTCGTCGTGACGAACGCGCTCATCCTGCTGAACGCCGTCGCCGGGATGCTCATCGTGCGGCGTCACCGGCGGCGGGCGCGGGGTACGTCACCCGCCGCCCCTCGAGGCGCGCGAACGGCGTGAGGCGGTGCGGGCGGGTCCGCCCCGGCCCCACCACGTGCTCCACGACGACGCCGCGGGCGAGGAGCGCGTCGGCGAGCAGCGACCGGTGGCAGCGCCACGGCACCGCCTCGGCGCACATCACGGCGACCGGCCCCTCGCGCGCGAGCGCGCGGAGCTGGCAGAGCCCCTCCTCGAACTCGGGCGTCTGCATGTGGTCCGCGTAGCCCCGGAAGCTGGCGTTTCGCCAGCCGGCGTTCTCGAGCGAGTCCTTGCGCGCGTGGCGGAGCCCGCCGAGCGCGGGCAGGTGCACGTAGCCGATGCCGGCGTCGGCGAGCGCGCGGGCGAGGGTCGGCCCCTCGAACTGCGGGTTCGCGCGCGAGCGGGGGATGGTGCGCACGTCCGCGAGCGTCACGACCCCGCAGCCGCGGAGGAGCCCCACGAGCTCCTCGAGGGGCCGGGTCGAGTGGCCGAGGGCGAGGACGCGGGCGCGCCCCCACCCCGGCGCGGCGCGGCGCCTCGTCGTCGTGCCCTCCGCCATGGGCCTCCCATGCTCGGCGAACGCCCCGCGCGCCACCCCCCGCGCGGACGCGTGCCCCCGCTCGGCGGTTGACTTCGCGCCCGCGTTGCCGGACAACCCGACGCAATGCTCTTCGGCAAACCCCCCACCGGGAAGCGCTGGCCGCGCGGCCAGAAGTTCACCGTGTCCGCCGTCGGCGCCGCCGCCGAGGAGGACTACCGCGCCGCCGTGACCTCCTCGCGCGCGAGCGGGCGGGCCGCGCTCGACTCCGCGCTCGCCGCCTGGGCCGCGCCGCGCGGCGTGGCCCCCGCGGACGGCGTCGTCCTCTCCCAGCTCTCGGGCAAGCGGCTCGGCCTCGGCGACCTGTGCGAGTCCCTCGAGACCGCCGGGATCGTCCCCGACGAGGTGCGCGCCGCGATCGGCCGGCTCGTCGAGGCCGGCATCGTGGAGCCGCTCTCGCCGCCGTCGCGCGGGCTGTCCGGCCGCTCCTAGTCTGGCAACCCGCTCGCCCCGAGCCCGTCCAGGGCCGGGCGGTGGGCCTCGACAGGCTCGGCCCGAGCGGTGTGCACCATCAGTCGACGTCGCGCCGGGACGCCTTGCGCTCGCCGTGCCGTTTCTTCTCGGCGAGCCGCCGCTCCTTCGACCCGCGCGTGGGCCTCGTCGGGCGCCGCGGCTTCGGCCGGCGCGCGAGCGCCACGAGCCGCTCGCGGAGCCGGGCCAGGGCCGCGCCGCGGTTCTGCGCCTGGCTGCGCCGCTCCGTGGCGGTGACGGCCGTGCCGGTCGCGCGGTGCACGAGCCGGACGGCGCTCTCGGTCTTGTTGCGGTGCTGGCCCCCCGGCCCGCTCCCCGTGAAGAAGGTCTCCTCGCACTCGGCGAGCAGCGCGGCGTCGGGCAGCGCGAGCGCGCGGCGCGCCGCCGCGCCACGCGCGGACGGCTCGCCATCGCGGGCGTCTCCATCCGCGGCGATTAACAGCGCGGACGGCAGCTCGGGGACGATTTATTTTTTTAATTTTTTATTTTATTTTTTTAATTTTTATTATATTCTTCCACTATTGTTATTTTTTTTTCTTCGGCGCCATCCGGCCGGACTGGCCGGACCTGTACCAGCGCGACCCGGCGACCGGCGCCCTCGCCCCGACCGATCGCTACGGCTACTTCGCCTGCGCGCCGGCACCCAGCTCTACGCGCGGCCCGCGCCCCACCAGCACCTGCGGGCGCGCTACCGCTTCGTCTCGTACGACTACGTCGCCGACCCGGCGTTCGACGAGATCGACGACCCGAACCACCTCACCCCCCGGGACCGCACCGAGCACCAGGTGGACGCCTCCTGGCGCTATCGCGAGGACGCCTGGGCCTTCGGGGCCGGCCTGGACTACACCCGGCGCCACTACACGACGCTCCAGTCGCGGAACGCGCGCACGGGGGGGACGCCCGACCCCCTGACGGGCGAGCGGAATCCCGACCAGGAGCTCTCGATCGTCGAGCCGTCGGCGGAGCTCGACCTGACGCGCCTCGAGGGTCGCCTCGACCTCTCGTTCCGCTACGGCGTCCAGCTCCAGAACGATCCCTACCAGGGCTACTACTCGTCGACGACCCACCACCCTCGCGTCCAGGTGAAGCTCGCGGCGACGCCCCGGCTCGCGCTCCAGGCGGCGCTCGAGGGCTGGTACGAGATCTACGGCGCCGACGGATCCACCCGCCTCGACGCCGGCGACACGACCCGGGTCGACCTGCGCACGAAGCTCGGCGGCGAGGTCGCGTACCGGCTCGGCGGCGGACTGTCGGCGCGCGCCGAGGCGAGCTGGCTGAAGCGCTCGACCAACTACCGCGACTACGTCCCGCCGCCCGCGGGGACGTCGGCCTACGACATCCGCTTCGACTACACGAACCTCACGGTCCTCGGCGGCCTCGAGTACAAGCTGTAGCCGATGCTCGCGCCGTGGAGCGAGCCCGTCCGACCCGTCGCGCTGGGTCTTCAACCGGCTCGCCGCCGACTACCGGCGGCGGCCGGGGTACCCCGACGCGCTCGTGGCGCGCCTGCTCGCCCTGGCGGGCGGGCCCGGCGCGCGCATCGCCGACCTCGGCGCCGGCACCGGGCAGCTCGCCGTCCCGCTCGCGCGGGCGGGGGCCCGGGTGGACGCGGTGGAGCCGGCCCGGGCGATGCTCGACGTCCTCGCGGAGGACGCCCGGCGGCCTGGCGGTGACGCCGGTGCACGCCGCGGCGGAGGCGACGGGCCTCCCCGCGGGCGGCCACGGGCTCGTCGTCCTCGCGGACGCGCTCCAGTGGGTCGATCCGGAGCGGGCCGGCCGCGAGATCGCGCGCCTGCTCGCGCCGGGCGGCGCGGTCGCGGTGGTCGTCCCGCGCCTCGCGCGGACCCCCTTCCTCGACGCCCTCGGCGCGCTCCTCGCCGAGGCGAACCCGAAGGCCCAGCCCGCGCCGCCGCCGGTGGCGCTCCTCTGCGCGGTGGCCGGGCTCCCGCCCCCCGCCGAGGAGCGCTTCGAGGACGAGGTGGGGCTCGACGCCGGGCGGCTCGACGCGGTGCTGCGCTCGCTCTCCTTCGTGGGGCCGGCCCTCGGCCCGGCGCGCCTCGCGCGCCTCCTCGACGACGCCCGCGCCCTCGCGGCCGCGCACGGCGGCGCGGCCTGGCGCCGCGAGCTCGCCCTCTCCTTCAGCCGCCGAGGCGCGGGTGGTCCTCGCGCCAGCGCCGCACCGCCTCCTCGCGCGCCCCGCGCTCGCTCCCGAGGTGGCGCCGCACCGCCGCGTCGAGGCGGCGGTCGGCGAGGAGGTGCGCCGTGAGGGTCTCGGCCGGCTCGAACCCGCGCGCGAGCTTGTGCTCGCCCCCGGCGCCGCCCTCGAACACCGGGACGCCGCGGCGGATGCACTCGTCGATGGAGTGGTAGAGCGCGACGTTGAAGTGGAGGAAGGGGTGCTCCTCCACGGCGCCCCAGTAGCGGCCGTAGAGCCGGGCGCGCGAGGCGAGGTTGAACGCCATGGCGACGAGCCGGCCGTCGCGCCGCGCCTCCACCACCTCCACCGCGTCGGGCATGCCCGCGAGCACGCGCTCGTAGAAGCGGCGGTTCACGAAGCGCATCCCCCACGTCATGCGGTCGGTCGAGGCGCGGTGGAGCGCGAAGCAGTCGCGGGCCCAGCCGGCGGGGTCGCGCGCGAGCTCGTCGCCGCGCACCGTCCGGAGGGCGATGCCCTGGCCGCGCCGGCGCGGCGCGCTCGCGGCGCAGCGCGTTCCGCCGCTTCGACGGGAAGCGCGCCAGGAAGTCCTCCGGCGCGCGGTAGCCCTCGTTGCGCCAGTGGTACTGGAAGTCCACGCGCAGGGCGAGGCCGGCCGCCTCGAGCGCGGGGGCCTCGTCCGGCGCCGGGAAGAGCACCTGCACCGCGCCCAGCCCCTCGTCCGCGGCGAGGCGGCGGGCCCGCTCGAGGAGCGCCGCCGCGAGCGCGGCGCGGTCCTCGCCGGGCGCGACGAGCAGGCGGCGGCCGGTCGCGGGCGTGAAGGGGACGCCGAGGGCGAGCTTCGGGTAGTAGCCGATCCCGGCGCGCTCGGCGGCGGCGGCGAGGTCGAAGTCGCGCGAGAAGTCGCCGTCGGAGCCGGTCCGCACGTAGGCGGGCGCGGCCGCGACGAGCGCGCCGCCGCGGCGCGCCGCGAGGTGGCGCGGCCGCCACCCCGTCCGCGCCGAGGCGCAGCCGCTCTCCTCGGCGGCGGCCAGGAAGGCGTGGCGCACGAACGGGCTCGCGACCTCCGGCTCGTGCGCGAGGAGCGCGTCCCACTCCGCCGCCGGGAGCTCCGCGATCGAGCCGTGGACCGACAGGGCGAGCGCGGGCACGCACCGTTCATAGCGGCCCCCCTCGCCGGGGCGCAACGGCGACCCCGCGGGGGGCAAGGGGCGCGCGCGGTCGCCCGGCCCGGCCGGCGCCGTTACACCTCGCCCATGAGGCTCGCGACGGCGCGCGACGGGACCCGCGACGGACGGCTGGTGGTGGTGCGCCGCGACGGCGAGGCGGTGCTCGACGCGACGCGCGTCGCGCGCACGCTCCAGGAGGCGCTCGACCGGTGGGACGCGCGCCTCCCGTCGCTGCGCGCGCTCGCCGCGTCCCTCGACGCCGGCGACGTCGACGGCGAGCCGCTCGACCCCGACGCGCTCCTCTCCCCGCTCCCGCGCGCGTTCGAGTGGGTGGACGGGTCGGCCTTCCTGAGCCACGTCCGCCGCGTGCGGCGGGCCCGGGGCGCCGAGCCGCCGCCCACGCTCGAGACGGATCCGCTCGTCTACCAGGGCGGCTCGGGCGTGCTGCTCGGGCCGGCCGAGGACGTCCCGCTCCCCGACCCGGCGTGGGGGCTCGACTTCGAGGGCGAGGTCTGCGCGGTCCTCGGCGACGTGCCCCGCGGCACGCGCGCCGGCGACGCGGCCCGCCACGTGCGCCTCCTCTGCCTCGCGAACGACCTCACCTACCGGAACCTCGTCCCCGACGAGCTCGCGAAGGGCTTCGGCTTCTTCCAGTCGAAGCCCGCCACCGCCTTCTCGCCGTTCGCGGCGACCCCGGACGAGCTCGGGCCGGCGTGGCGGGACGGCCGCCTGCACCTGCGCCTCACGGTGCGCTGGAACGGGGAGCGGGTGGGCGATCCCGACGCGGGCGAGATGCACTTCTCCTTCCACGACCTCGTCCAGCACCTCGCGAAGACGCGGTCCTTCACGGCCGGCACGATCCTCGGCAGCGGGACCGTCTCGAACGAGGACCCGGCGCGCGGCTGGACCTGCATCGCGGAGCAGCGCGCCCTCGAGACCATCGCCGGCGGCGCGCCGCGCACGCGCTTCATGCTGCCGGGCGACACCGTCGAGATCGAGCTGCGCGACGGCGCCGGGCGGAACGTCTTCGGGACCATCGCGCAGCGGGTGGTGGCGGCATGACCTTCAGGCTCTACGGCTACTGGCGCTCCTCCTCGTCGTGGCGCGTGCGCATCGGCCTCGCGCTGAAGGGGCTCCCCTACGAGTACGTCGCGGTGAACCTCCTCGAGCAGGAGCAGTTCCGCGAGGAGCACCGCGCGCGGAACCCCACCGGCCAGGTGCCGGTGCTCGAGGTCGTGGAGGGCGGGCGCACGCTCCGGCTCGTGCAGTCGATGGCGATCCTCGAGTGGCTCGACGAGCGCTTCCCGGCGCCGCCGCTCCTCCCCCCCGACCCCGACGGCCGGGCCCGGGTGCGGGCCCTCGCCGAGCACGTGAACTCGGGCATCCAGCCCATGCAGAACTCCATCGTGCTCCGCACGCTGCGCGAGAAGGTCCCGGGCTTCGAGAAGGAGTGGGCGCGCACGTTCAACGCGCGGGGGCTCGACGCCCTCGAGCGGGCGGTCGGAGACGGTGGGGCCGGCCGCTTCTGCCACGGCGACGCCCCGGGGCTCGCCGACTGCTACCTCGTGCCCCAGCTCTACAGCGCCCGCCGCTTCGGCCTCGACGCCGTCGCCTGGCCGGCGCTCCGCCGGATCGAGGAGGCCTGCGACGCGCTCCCGGCGTTCCAGGCCGCGCACCCCGACCGCCAGCCCGACGCGCCCGCGCCGGAGCGGAGGACGCCATGACCCGACCCGAGCCCATCGGCATCGTGCGCATCGAGGCGCTCCACTACTACGTGCACGACCTCGAGCGGAGCCGCCGCTTCTACACGGAGAAGCTCGACTTCGCCGAGGTCGCCGCGAGCGGCCCCCGCCTCGAGCGCGAGGGCCGCCAGCGGAGCGCGCTGTTCCGGGCGGGGGACGTGCAGATCCTCTGCTCCCAGCCCCTCGGCGAGGGCGGCCGCGCCTGGCGCTGGCTGCGCAAGCACCCCGACGGCGTCGGGACCGTGGTGTTCGAGGTCGAGGACGCGGATCGCGCCTTCGCGCTCGTGGACGAGCGGGGCGGCACGCCCATCAGCGAGGTCCAGTCGTACGACGATCACGGCGGGACGCTCCGCACCTTCAACGTCACCACGCCGCTCGGCGACACCACCTTCCGCTTCGTGGAGCGGCGCGGCTACGCCGGCAGCTACCCCGGCATGGACGCGCACGAGGCGCCGCGCGGCGGGCGCAACGCCTTCGGCTTCGGCCACGTGGACCACCTCACCTCGAACTTCCAGACCATGAAGCCGGCGCTCCTCTGGATGGAGCACGTGCTCGGCCTCGAGGAGTTCTGGGAGGTCCAGTTCCACACGAAGGACGCCGCGGAGGCCCGGCGCGCCACCCTCGAGGCGCAGCAGGGCTCCGGCCTCCGCTCGGTCGTCATGAGGGACCCGGCCTCCGGGGTGAAGTTCGCGAACAACGAGCCGTGGCGCCCGGCCTTCAAGTCCTCCCAGATCAACGTCTTCAACGAGGACCACCGCGGCGACGGGATCCAGCACGCGGCGCTCACCGTCGCGGACATCCTCCGGGCGGTCGACGGGATGCGCGCCCGCGGCGTCGAGTTCATGCCCACCCCCGGCGCCTACTACGACGCGCTGCCCGAGCGGATCCGCACGAGCGGCATCGAGCGCATCGACGAGGACCTCGAGGCGCTCCGCGGGCGGGAGATCCTGGTGGACGGCGCCGCGCCGGGCTCCTACCTCCTGCAGATCTTCCTGCGCGACTCCGCCGGCCTCTACCACGAGCCCGAGGCGGGCCCCTTCTTCTTCGAGATCATCCAGCGCAAGGGGGACCAGGGCTTCGGGGCCGGCAACTTCCGCGCGCTGTTCGAGTCCATCGAGCGCGAGCAGCAGCGCGAGGGACGGACCTAGGGAGGCCGCGCGTGCTCGACCGCATCGTCCAGGGCGAGGTGCCGCGCAAGCACCACCTCGCCTTCCGCGACGCCGGGGGCGCGCTCCTCCACGAGGAGGCGTACACCCGCGCCGGCTTCGACGGCCCCTACACGCTCGCCTACCACCGCGGGCGGCCGCACGCGACGCGCGCGGCCGAGGCGCGCCACGGCTTTCCGCTGCCCGCGCCGCTCCCGCGCCGCCCCCTCCTGAAGCGCCACTACCGCACGCAGGACCTCCGCGGGCGCGGCGGGCCGCCTCTGGACGCGCGCGTGCCGCTGCTCTTCAACGCGGACCTCGCGATCTCCGTCGTGCTCCCCGACGCCGAGGACCCGGTCTACTTCTCGAACGGCGACGGCGACGACCTCCACTTCGTGGCCGAGGGCGGCGGGCTCCTGCGCTCGCCGCTCGGCGACCTGCGCTTCGAGAAGGACGACTACGTCTACGTCCCGCGCGGCCTCCTCCACCGCCTCGTCCCGGACCCGGGGCCCCAGCGCTGGCTCTCGATCGAGTCGTCCGGCGGGTTCCACCTGCCGTCGCAGTGGCGCAACGAGACGGGCCAGCTCCGCATGGACGCGCCCTACTCGCACCGCGACTTCCGGCGCGTGGCGTGGAAGGGGCCCCTGGACGAGGGGATCCGCGAGCTCGTCGTGAAGCGGGGCGGGGCCTTCCACGGCTACCGCTTCGAGGCCTCGCCCCTCGACGTCGTCGGCTGGGACGGCGCGCTCTACCCCTTCGCCTTCCCCATCCTGAACTTCCAGCCGCGCGCCGGCCTCGTGCACCTCCCTCCCACCTGGCACGGCACCTTCGCGGCGCGGGGCGCGCTCGTCTGCTCCTTCGTGCCGCGCGTGCTCGACTTCCACCCCGAGGCGGTGCCCTGCCCGTACCCGCACGCCTCGGTGGACGTCGACGAGATCCTCTTCTACGTGCGCGGCGAGTTCACCTCGCGGCGGGGCGTCGGGCCGGGCTCGATCTCGCACCACCCGTCCGGCGTGATGCACGGCCCGCACCCGGGGGCGTACGAGGGCTCGATCGGCGTCCGCACGACGAGCGAGCTCGCGGTGATGCTCGACTGCGCCCTGCCGCTCGAGGCCACCGCGCAGGCCGCGGCCGTCGAGGACGCTGGGTATCAGGACAGCTTCCTCGGTTGAGCTATCATCCGGCGCCATGTCCCTCTCCCCCTCCGCGTGGAGCGGCCGCCCGGTCTGGGCGGAGGTCGATCTCGACGCGCTCTCCCACAACGTCCGGCTCCTCGCCGCGCGCGCCGCCCCGGCGAAGCTCTGGGCGGTGGTGAAGGCGAACGCCTACGGCCACGGCGCGGTCGCCTGCGGCCGGGCCGCCCTCGAGGCCGGCGCGACCGGGCTCGCCGTCGTGTGCGTGGACGAGGGCGAGGAGCTGCGCCGGGCCGGGATCGAGGCGCCCATCCTGGTGCTCGGCCACACGCCGGCCTCCGACGCCGGGCGGGTGGTCGCGCTCCGGCTGCGCCCGACGGTCGGCGCCTGGGAGCTCGTCGAGGCGCTCGCCGCCGCGGGGCGGCGCGCGGGCTGGACCGTCCCGCTCCACCTCGAGCTGGAGACGGGCCTCAACCGCCACGGCCTCGCGCCCGACGCCCTCGTGGCGCTCGCCGGCCGCGCCCGCGAGACCGAAGGCGTCGAGGTGGAGGGGCTCTTCACGCACTTCGCGGCGGCCGAGGAGGGCGACCAGCGCTTCACGCGGCGGCAGTTCGAGGTGCTCCGCGACGCCGCCGCCCGCGTCCCCTTCGTGAAGGAGCGGCACTGCTCCGCGTCGGCGAGCGTGCTGCTCGACAAGGAGATGGCGCTCGACGCCGTGCGCGCCGGGCTCTCGATGTACGGCTACCGCCCCGCCCCGTGGTGCGGCACCGACGCCGACCTGCGGCCGGTCCTCTCCCTGCGCAGCCGGGTCGCCCGCGTGCTCGAGGTCGAGCGCGGCGCGACGGTGGGCTACGGGCGCACCTGGGCCGCGACGCGCCCCTCGCGCATCGCCCTCGTCATGTGCGGCTACGCGGACGGGTACCGGCGCGGCTTCGGCAACCGCGCCCACGTCCTCGTCCGCGGCCGGCGCGCCCCGGTCGTCGGCCGGGTGGCCATGGACATGTGCATGGTGGACGTCACGGCCGTGCCCGACGTCCGGCCCGGCGAGATCGCGACGCTCATCGGCCGCGACGGCGAGGAGCGGGTGGACGCCGACGAGCTCGCGACGCTCGCCGACACCATCTCCTGGGAGATCCTGGCCGGGCTCACCGCCCGCGTGCCGCGCCTGTACCTCCGCGCGGGCGCCGCGGTCGCGGCGACGACGCTCACCGAGCGCGCCCCGGTCCCGCTCCCGCGCTAGCCCTCCCCGTCGGCGCCGCCCGAGAGGACGCGCAGGAGCGCGTCGATCGCCTCGGCGGCGTTGAGCGGCGCGGAGGCGTCCGCGTCGAGCGGCTCGCCCGGCACGCCCCACCGGAGCGAGACCGCGGCGCCCCGCGCGTCGACGAGCGAGAGCGCCCCGGCCGGCCTGCGGAACACGGAGGGCGGCGGGAAGCCCGGCCTCGGGAACGCGCCCTGCTCGGGGAGGACCGGGACGCCGAGGTCCCGGGAGCGGTGGTAGAGCGCGACGGCGTCCACGCCGAGGGCGCGGGCGGCCTCCCCCGCCTCCGCCCCCACGCGGTCGACGCGCTCGCGCCCCGCGCGCGCCGAGCGCCGCGGCAGCGCGCCCACCCGCTCGTACAGCCGCAGCACCGGGCGGAGGGCGTCGGGGACGCGGCGGCCGATCTCGACGACCTGGGTCGCGTACCCCCGCTCGTCGAGGCTCTCCTTCGAGCGCGTCGAGCGGATCCCTCGGCCGGGCCGCGGCGTCGGGGTCGCGCCAGCGGACGAGGGCGACGCTCTTCACGCCCTCGAAGGGCGGCGGGCCCGGCGGCGCCGGGGCGGTGGCGCAGGCGGCGGCCGCCGCGAGCGCGAGCGAGACGAGCCGTGTCGACCTCATGGCGCCCCTCCTTCCGGGCCGCACGTTATAGTCTCCCGCATGCCCGTCACCGTCGAGACCGGAGCCACGCTGCCCTTCGAGCGGTTCTGGCGCTGGCTCAGGCGCCACCCCAACTGCATACTGCGCGCGGGCACGCCGGACAGCTTCGTCTACGACGCCGACGACCTCCACTGGCACCTCGACGAGGACGAGGAGCGCGTGCCGACCGTGCAGCTCATGCGCGGCAAGCAGCTCCTCGCCGAGCTGGTCCTCGAGACGCGCGAGGTGCTCTTCGTCCAGGCGCTGCCCGATCCGGACGGCGAGCAGGGGCAGTTCGTCTTCGAGCTCGTCGGCGGCGGGCCCGGCGAGGAGCCCTACCCGCTCTATCACTTCGTCGTCGCCCACGGCTTCGACGAGGAGACGCACCACACGCAGCTCAAGCAGTAGCGCCGCAGGGGGACCGATGCGCCTGCCCGAGTACGACCGGCTCGACGCCGTGGCGCTCGCCGCGCTCGTGGCGCGGCGCGAGGTGACCGCGGCCGAGCTCCTGGAGGCCGCGCTCGAGCGCGCCGACGCCCGCGACAAGGGGCTCGGCGCCCTCGTGGCGCGCTACGACGACGAGGCGCGCGCGCGCGCGGCGGGGCCGCTGCCGGCGGGGCCGCTCTCCGGCGTGCCGTTCCTGCTCAAGGACCACCTGGCGGCCTGGAAGGGCCACCCCCTCACGAGCTCGTCGCGGCTGCTCGAGGGGTTCGTCCCGCCCTTCGAGGCGGAGGTCGTCCGGCGCATCGAGGCCGCCGGGCTCGTGATCTTCGGCCAGACCAACACGCCCGAGCTCGGCATCCTCGGCACGACCGAGCCCGCGCTCCGGGGCCCGACGCGGAACCCGTGGGACCGGACGCGCTCCGCCGGCGGCTCCTCGGGGGGCTCCGCGGCCGCGGTCGCGGCGCGCATCGTCCCGGCCGCGCACGGGAGCGACGGCGGCGGCTCGATCCGGATCCCCTCCTCCGCCTGCGGCGTGTTCGGGCTGAAGCCCACCCGCGGCCGCGTCTCGCACGCGCCGTCGCTCGGCGAGTCCTGGTCCGGCCTCGACACGAACGGCGTCATCACCCGCAGCGTCCGCGACTCGGCCGCGCTCCTCGACCTCCTCGCCGGCCCGGTCCCGGGCGATCCCTACGCCGCGCCCGCCCCGCCGCGCCCGTTCCTCGCCGAGGTCGGCGCGGCCCCCGGGCGGCTCCGCGTCGCCTTCACCCGGGACTCGCTCTTCGGCCACGCCACGGATCCCGAGTGCGCCGCCGCCGTCGAGGGCGCCGCCCGGCTCCTCGAGGAGCTCGGCCACGAGGTGGTGGAGGCCCGGCCCGCCTTCTCCCGCGACGCGCTCGTGCGCGCGTACCTCGTGATCGTGGCGGCGGGGGTCGCCTCGGAGGTGACCGACGCCGCGCGGCTCACCGGCCGCCGCCCCGGGCCGGCCAACCTCGAGGCGGAGACCTGGGCCCTCGTCGCCGCCGGGCGGGCGCTCTCCGCCGAGGACCTCGCGCTCGCGCAGCTCGAGATCCACCGCGCCTCGCGGGGGATCGCGGCCTTCTTCGAGCGTCACGACCTCCTCCTCACCTCCACCACCGCGGTCCCCGCGCTCCCCCTCGGCGCCCTCGCCTCGCGCCGGGGCGAGCGCGTCGCCATGCGCGTGGTCGCGGGGCTCCGCTCGCGCGCGCTCGCGGAGCGGCTCCTCTCCGAGATCGGCGCGCGCTCGTTCGACGCGACCGGCAACACCATGCTCTTCAACGAGAGCGGCCAGCCCGCGATGAGCCTGCCGCTCCACGTCACCGCGGGGGGCCTGCCGGTGGGCGTGCAGGTCGTGGCGCGCACCGGGGAGGAGGCGACGCTCTTCCGCGTGGCGGCGCAGGTCGAGGCGGCGCGCCCCTGGGCCGGCCGGGCGCCGCCGCTCGGGTAGCATGCGGGACCCCGGCCCCGCAGGGCGCCTCGCCGCGGCCGCCGCGCTCCTCGCGGCGCTCGCCGCCGCCGCCCTGCTGCGCACCGCGCCCCCGCCGCCGCGCGGGGCCGGCGCGCCCGCCTCCGAGTTCTCCGCGGCGCGCGCGCTCGAGGACGTCCGCGCCCTCGCCGGGAGCGGCGAGCCGCGCCCGGTGGGCTCGGCCGCCGGCGCGCGCGCGGTCGAGGCGATCGCGGGGCGCCTGCGCGCGCTCGGCCTCGAGGTCGAGGTGCAGCGCACGTTCGCCTGCGGCCCCTACGGCGCGTGCGCGCGCGTCGCGAACGTCCTCGCCCGGCTCGGGCCGCCGGGGCGCAAGGGCGTGCTCCTCGTCGCGCACCACGACTCGGTCCCGGCCGGCCCCGGCGCGGCCGACGACGCCTCCGGCGTCGCCGCGGTGCTCGAGGTCGCCCGCGCCCTCGCCGCCGGACCGCCGCCGGCGCGCCCCTTCCTCGCCCTCCTCACCGACGCCGAGGAGTCGGGCCTCGTCGGCGCGGCCGCGTTCGTCGCGCACCCGTGGGCGCGGGAGGTGGGCGCCGTCGTGAACCTCGAGGCGCGCGGCACCACCGGCCCGAGCATCCTCTTCGAGACGAGCGGCGCGCCGGCCTGGCTCGCGCGCGCGCTGCGCCGGGTGCCGCACCCGCTCGCCACCTCGCTCGCGCCGGCGGTCTACGAGCGCCTCCCGAACGACACCGACCTCACCGTCCTCCGGGCGGCGGGCCTGCCGGGCGTGAACCTCGCGTTCGCGGCCGGGGTCGACCGCTACCACACGCCGCTCGACTCGCTCGCCCGCCTCGATCCCGCCTCGCTGCAGCACCAGGGCGAGAGCGCCCTCGCCCTCGTCCGCGCCGTCGCCGCGGAGGACCTCGACGCCGGGCCCGGCGCCCCGGCCGTCTACTTCGACGTGCTCGGCCTCGCCGTCGTGGCCTGGGGGCGTCCGCTCCTCGCCGCGGCCCTCGCCGCGCTCGCCGTCGCGCTCGGCGCGTGGCGCCTCCTGCGCCGCGAGCCCCGTCCGCTGCGCGCGCTCCTCCTCGGCCTCGCCGCCGCGCTCGCCGCGCCGCTCGCCGCCGCCGGCCTCCTCCTCCTCGCCTGGCTCGCGCTCCGGCACGGCGCGCTCCCGCGCCCCTTCGTCGCCTTCCAGGGGCCGTTCTCGGCGGCGGGGTGGGCCGCCGGCGCCGGCGCGGCGCTCCTCTCGGGCGCGCTGCTCCGGGCCGCGGGTCCCCCGGGCCTCCTCGCCGGCGCCGCCGTCCTGCACGCGCTCCTCGGCCTCGGCCTCGCCGTCCTGCTCCCCGGGGCGAGCCACCTCGGCGTCGTGCCGGCCCTCGGCGCCGCGCTCGCCGCCGCCGGCTGGGCCGCCGCCCCGCGGCGAAGCTGGATCCTCGCCGCCGCGGCGCCCGCCGTCGCCGGCGCCGTGGTGATCTTCCCCGTCGCGCTCCTCCTGCCGGACCTGCTCGGCGCGAGCGCCGCGGTCGCCGTGGCGGGGCTCGTCGCCCTCGTCGCGCTCGCGGCTTCGCCCCTCGCCGCCGCCCTGCCCGGCGGGCTGCGCTTCGCGCCCGGCGCGGCCGCCCTCGCCGCCGCCTTCGTCCTCTGCGGCGTCCAGGCGGCGCTGCCGCACGCCACGGCCGAGCGGCCGGAGCGGCTGAGCCTCGCGTTCCACGAGCAGGGCGGGACGGCGCGCTGGCTCGCCGAGGCCGGCCACGACGCGCTCCCCGCGGCGCTCCGCGCGGCCGCCGCGTTCGCGCCCGCGCGCGAGCCCCCCTTCCCGTGGGCGCCGCACCGGTCCTCGTTCGCCGCGCCCGCCCGCCCCCTGGGCCTGCCCGCGCCGCGCCTCGAGCCGATCGCGGAGGGCGTCGAGGGCGGCGGCGTCCGCCGCGTCCGGGCGCGGCTCGTCTCGCCGCGCGGGGCGCCGGTGCTGCTCCTCGTCCTCCCGCCCGAGGCCGAGGTCCTCTCCCTCGCCATGGACGGCGTGGAGGTGCCGGACCCCGCGCCCAAGGCGCGCCGGTTCCGGGGCGGGTCCCGGACGTACGTCTGCTCGGCGCCGCCGCCGGCGGGGATCGTGATCGACGTCCGGCTCCGCGGCGAGGCGAGGGTGGCGGTGACGGTCGCGGATCAGGGCCCGGGGCTGCCGCCGGACGGCGCGCGGCTCGTGGCGGCGCGCCCCGCCACCGCGGTCCCCTCCGGCGACGGCGACGTCACGCTCGTCTCGGCGGCGGCGCGCCTCTGAGGGGCGCGGCCGAACGGCCAGACGGCGGGGACGAGGAGCGCGATGAGGACGACGAGGGCGAGCGTGAGCGGCGTCCCGACGCGCGTGAAGTCCTTGAAGCGGTAGCGTCCGGCGCCGTAGACGAGCATCGCCGCCGGCTCGAGCGGCGTCATGAAGGAGCAGGAGCCGGCGAGCGTGACGGCGATGGCGAGCGGCCGCGGGTCGATCCCGAGCCGGGCGGCCGCGCTGAGCGCGACGGGGAAGACGACGAGCGCGGCGGCCTGATTGCTCATCGGCGCCGAGAGCAGGATGGTGAGGAGCGCCAGCGCGACGAGCACCGCGCGCGGGCCTCCGAGCGCCGCCACCCGCGAGACCTCGTCGCCGACGAGCGCCCCGGCGCCGCTGCGCTCCATCGCGAGGCCGAGGGCGAGCATCGACCCGATGAGGAGGACGACGCGCCACTCCACGCGCATCGCGCGCCGCCCGTCCATGCACCCGGTGAGCACCATGGCGAGCATCCCCGCGAGGCCGGCGACCGACAGCGGCAGCACGCCCGTCGAGCCGAGGACGAGGGCGCCGCCGAAGAGGGCGAGCGCCAGGAGGGCCCGTCCGCGCCGGGGCGGGTCGTGCGGCACGCCGGTGAGGACGAGGAGCGAGCCCGCGGCGACGAGCTCGCGGACGCGCTCGGCGGGGGCGCGCAGGAGGAGCACGTCGCCCACCGAGAGCGGGAGCGCCCGGATCGACGGCGCGGCGCGCAGGTGGCCGAGGAGCTGCAGGCGCGTGATCCACTGCACGTTCGGGTGGCGGTGCAGCGCGAGGAGCTCGACGCCGAGCTGCTGCGCGAGGCGCGCCTCCTCCACGGAGCGGCCGGCGAGCCGCGAGCCGGGCGGGACGGCCGCCTCCACGACCACGAGCTTCGGCTTGGCCTCGCCCTCCTCCTCGCGCGCCGGCCGCGCGGCCTCCGCCGCGGGCACGTCGACGCCGCGCGCGTCGGCGGCCGTCACGATCTCCTCGAGCGCGCCCTCCACCACCACCCGGTCCTCCGGCGCCACGCGCTCCGCCTCGCCGCCGGCGGGCCGTCCCTCCTTCCGGACGACGCCGAGCGGCCTCGCCCCGAGGGCCTGCTCCATGTCGGCCACGGCGCGGCCGACGTGGGGCGAGCCGGCCGGCACCGCCAGCTCGGCGAGGTAGTCCCGCCGAGGCAGCTCGTCCTCCTCGGCCGGCGCCTCCTCGCCGCGGCGCAGGAGCCGCGGCGCGAGCAGCGCGACGAGGGCGATCCCGGCCGCCGTGAGCGGCAGCCCGGCCGGCGCGAGCTCGGTCACGGCGAGCGGCGCGAGGCCGGCGCGCGCCATGGCCGCGGTCATCACGAGGTTGGTGGAGGTGCCGAACAGCAGGATGGTGCCGCCCAGCATCGACGCGAACGCCATCGGCAGCAGCACCTCGCGGCTCCGCACGCCGACGCGCGACGAGGCGCTCATCACGACGGGCAGGAAGGCCGCGGTCGTCACGGTGTTCGAGACGAACGCTGAGAACCCCGCCACGACGACCATCATCCCGACGAGGAACGCGCGCGGCCCGAAGCGACCGATGAAGGTGAGCCGCTCCGCGACGATCCGCATGACGCCCGTCGCCGCGAGCCCCTCCGTCATGGCGAGCAGGGCGAAGATGAAGATGACGGTGTCGTTCGCGAACCCGGCGAACGCCTCGGCGGGCGTGAGGACGCGGGTGACCGCGAGCAGGAACACGACGAGGATCGAGGTGACCTCGATCGGCACCCACTCCGTCCAGAACAGGACGAGGGCGATCACCACGACGCCGAGGACGACCGCCGCCGCCATGCCCAATGATGGACATGGAAGCGGCCGGTGCGCCGGGCGCCCCTTCAGGTGGAGAGCGCCGGCGGCGGGGCCACCCAGCGGGCGAGCGCCTCCCGGACCCTCGCGTAGCCGTCGAGGTCCCTCGGGACGAGCAGCGCCGCCCCCGAGCGCCCGCGCACGACGATCCCCTCGGGGCGCTCCTCGACGGCCGCGACGTCCGCGCGGGCGATGCGCACGGGCGCGACGCCCGCCACCTCCCGCACCACCGCCTCGTCGTCGAGCGTCACCGCGAACGACGCCCAGCGCGCGTGGAGCCGCCCCATGCGGCGGCGCATCGAGACGAAGGCGAGGGCGCAGAGGAGCGCCAGGGAGAAGGCGAGCGTCCCCACCCCGGCGCCCTGCGCGCGAAGCGCGGTGGCCCACACCGCCACGACGATCGCGCCGGTGGCGAGGAGGGTCGAGGCGAGGCGGCGCCGCGTCCGCCGGGCTGCGTCGCGCAGGACGTCCTCTCTGAAGCGATAGCGCTCGGTCGGCACGGGCCGCGATGCTACGGACGCGCCGGGCTGCGTGCAACCGGGCGCACGCCCCCCGCGGAATCCCTCGGGCGCGGCAGACGTTCGGAATCATGCGTGACGCCGTTCGCACTGCGTAGCGCTCCGCGCACCGCGCGGGGGCTCCGGTGCGGTCCCACCGGCTTTTCACGCGGCGTTCCGGCCGTCTGCCGCGCCCCCGGCCGGGCACGTGCCATGCAACCAACGGCGCCTACACCAGGAGACGCCGTGGATCGCGCAGCTCGACCGCGAGCGTCGGAAGGAGCCGCCCCGTGCTGATGGTCTCGAGGATCACCCCCCGACAGGTTCTCACCCGGATGACGAAGGGGGAGCGCATCGCGTTCGTCGACGCCCGCACCGACGAGGCGTGGCGCACGTCCGGCCTGCGCCTCACCGGCGCCGTCCGCGTGCGGGTGGGCTCGATGACCCGCGACGCGACGCAGGTCCCCGCCTCCTGCCTCGTCGTCGTGTACGGCAGCGCCAACGACGACGTGGACGTGCCGCGCGTCGCCGACGGCCTGCGCGCGCTCGGCTTCGGCGAGGTCCGCGTCCTCGCCGGCGGCTTCGCCGGCTGGGTCGACCAGCGGTGCGCGGTGCAGGACGCGCGCGACGTGGCGGCCGCCGCCGCCTGAGCCCTCACCTCACCTCGGGGAAGAGCCGCAGCGGCGAGGCCTGGCGCGTGCCGGCCTCGTCGGTGACGGTGCACGCCCCGTCGCTCGTGCAGCGGCCGACGCCGGGGACGGCCGGCGACGCGGCGAGCGGGGCGGCGGCCGGCGCACGGCCGGCGCCCACGAGCGGAGCGGGCGCGGGGGCGACCGCGATCGTCATCACTGCGATGAGCGAGGCGAGCCGCCCCATCACGTCCTCCTTCGAGGGCGTGAAGGTGCGTCCGGTGACGCGCGCCTGCAACCGGCGGACGTCGCGCCGATCGCCTGGCTACCAGATGAGGTAGAGCGTCCGGTTCGCCCGGATCTCCTCGGCGAGGAGCAGGACCTCGCGGTCCCCGCCCGCGAGGAGCGTCGGCGCGATGCCGATCGTGCGCCGCGCCATCGCCTCGGGGTCCTTCGGCTCGCGCGTGAACCGGCCGGCCACGTAGTCGACGCCGATCTCGGACAGCTCGAACGGCGTCTCCTTGCCGACCTGCCGCAGCCAGCCGATGAGCCCCTCGGTGGTCGCGCCGCCGCGCCCCTCGGCCGTGCCCATCCGCCGGAGGACGGCGTCGCGATCGCGCGTCGCGAGCAGGGCGACGTGGTCGTGCTCGCCGGGCAGCCCGAAGCCGCGCTCGTAGCGGAAGAGGTAGAACCCGGCCTTCAGGAACGTCGCGTGGCTCCCGGCGAGGAGGCGGTTCGCCGTCTTCGCGTCGAGCGGGAAGGAGCAGCCCTCCGAGAGCGGGACCGGCGCCTTTGCCGCCTGGAGGACCTCGGGCTTCACGCCCGTCGCCTTCTCCACGGCGGCGACGGCCGCCGCGAAGGTCTTCGGCGCGCGCAGGGCGATGGGGTCCGCGACGCGGGCGGGTGGCACGTCCGCGACGGCCGCGAAGGGCGCGCCGCAGAGCACGGTGAGGGTGGCCACGAGCGCGGCGAGAGGACGCGGCAGGAGCGAGAGGTGCGAGTGAAGTGGCTTCATGGCCGACCCATCCTATGCGTCAGCGCGCCGCACCGTAAGGCCGAAACCGCGGGACACCGCGCTGCCGTGGGCCTTCCGGCGTGCGAGACGCACACCCCCACACCCGCCATGGACGCCGCCACCCGCCGGGTCTAGCCTCGTGGCTCCGAGGAGGCAGCCATGGAACCCTCTACGCTCGAAGACGCGCGGGCCTTCCTCCGCGCGAGGCGCATCGCGCTCGTGGGCGCGTCGCGCGACGCGAAGGACATGAGCCGCGCGATCATGCGGGAGCTCGTGCGCCGCGGCTACGACGTCGTCCCGGTGAACCCGGCCGTGCAGGAGGTGGACGGCCGCCGCGCCTTCGCGCGGGTGTCCGACGTGACGCCGCCCGCGGAGGCGGCGCTCGTCATGACGCCGCCGGCGCTCGCCGAGGCGGTGGTGCGGGACTGCGCCGCCGCCGGCGTGCGCGAGCTGTGGTTCCACCGCGGCGCGGGCGCGGGAGCGGGGACGCCCGAGGCCCTCGCGCTCTGCGCGCGGAGCGGGATCCACGCGGTGAAGGACCTCTGCCCGTTCATGGCGCTGCCCGGCGCCGGGTTCGGGCACCGGGTCCACGGGTTCCTGCGGCGCCGGCTCGCGCGCCCCGCGGCGGCGGCGCGCTGACGTCGGGCCGTCCGGGCGAGGGGACGCCGCTCGCGCTCCGGCGAGCCAGCCCGGGGAAGCCGTCTGCCGCGCGTCACCCCTTCAGCAGGTCCTTCACGAGGTGCGCGCCGAGCGCGCGCAGCCCCTCCTCGAGGAGCGCGCGCGCCCGCGGCGTTGCGAGCGTCGCGCGCATCGCGTCGGCGGCGAGGCCAATCTCGAGGTCGAGCCTCACGAGCACCGCGGAGACGGCCGGCGTCGCCGCGGCCGGCTTCGCGCGACCGCGCCGCGCCGCGACCCCGGCCGAGAGCTTGTCGACGAGCGCGTCCTCGGTCGTGCGCGGCCCCTTCGCCTCGACGAGCGCGGCGGACAGGCCGCGGTAGAAATCGTCCTGTACCCCCGGAGCGGCGAGCGCCCGGCCGAGCCGCTCGATCGCCTCCTCCTCGTCGACGCCGCGGGCCGCGGCGTACGTGGGGGCGAGGAGGAAGACGAGATCACGCCCCGTCAGGACGTGGGGCAGCCGGCGCGAGAACAGGGTCACGTCCCTGCGATAGCACGCGCGCTCCGCGGGCGCGACCGCCGCCCGCGACGCCCCACCGGGGCGAGGCTCGCGCCGGGCGCGGTGCTAGACGAAGGCCATGATCGACCACCTCACCCTCAAGGTTCGCAGCTTCGAGCAGGCGAAGGCGTTCTACGCCGCGGCCCTCGAGCCGCTCGGCTACGAGGTGTTGATGGAGTTCGAGGGATCCGCCGGCCTCGGGGTGGGCAAGCCCGACGTCTGGCTCGCCGAGGACCCCGCGAACGCCCGGCCGACCCACCTCGCCATCGCCGCGGTGGACCGCAAGGCGGTGGACGCGTTCCACGCGGCGGCCCTCGCCGCCGGCGGGAAGGACAACGGCAAGCCCGGCCTCCGCGTGCAGTACCACCCGCACTACTACGCCGCCTTCGTGCTCGACCCGGAGGGCAACAACCTCGAGGCCGTCTGCCACCAGGCGCCGAAGCGGCGGCGCGCGGCCACGCGCCCGTCGAGGCGGAACGGGTCGCGCCGGCGCGAGGCGGAGGCCTGATCCTCCGTCGGGGGCGTCCCGCGGCGCGGCGCCGCCCCACGCGCGGCGTGATACTCCCTGCATGCCCCCGAGCCGCGACGACAAGGGACGCACCCGGGCCGAGCAGGCGTTCCTGCAGGACACGCGCAGGCGCGTCCTCGCGTACCTCGCGCGCGAGGGCGTCCCGCACGGCGGCGTGGCGGACGACCCGGAGTGGTTCGTCCACCCCTCGGCCGCGGTCTGGGCGGTGGGGAGCGGGCGCCTGCCCGGCGCGGTCGGGTGGTTCGCCATCGCCGGCGACCTGCCCACCGACTACGTCTCGAGCGCGGAGATCGCCGACGCGCGGGAGGCGGTGCGGACGTTCGCGCACCGCTGGGCGACGCTCGCCCGGAACATGCGCGACGAGGTGCCCGATCCCCACCTGAGCGTCGGCGCGCGGGAGGACTGGCCGGAGACCTCGGAGCTGCTCCACCGGCGCGCCCGCATGCTCGCGGACTTCGCCTCGGACGACGCCCGCTGGGGGTGATCCGGCCCCGGCCGGCGGCGCTACTTGCGCGTGGGCACGAGCACCGGGCGCAGGGCGGTCCGGCGCTCCAGGGCGACGAGGGCGTTCC
The DNA here is from genome assembly GCA_963737085.1 of uncultured delta proteobacterium. Lineage (GTDB taxonomy): Bacteria > Myxococcota > Myxococcia > Myxococcales > Anaeromyxobacteraceae > Anaeromyxobacter. The sequence goes on along the minus strand of CAVTRR010000002.1, from coordinate 213,010 downwards.
AGAGGCGGGCGAGGGGGGCGAGGAGGCGCGTCATCTCGAGCGAACCCGCGCGAGCCGCTCCCGATTCCCGCGACGGTGAGGGGCCCGCGCTATATCGACGGCATGCCTGGACTGCGGGTGTGCATCGACGTGGACGACCTCGACCACGCGATCGCGTTCTACACGCGGGCGCTCGGACTCTCGCTCGGCCGCCGGAAGGGCGGCGAGTGGGCGGAGCTCGTCGGCGCTCCCTCCCCCATCGATCTCCTCGCGAAGCCGCCGGGGACGGCGGCGCTCCCCCGCGGCACGCGGGCGCTCCGCGACTACGAGCGCCACTGGACCCCGGTGCACCTCGACGTGATCGTCGAGGACCTGCCCGCGGCCGTGCGGCGCGCCGTGGACGCGGGCGCGAAGCTCGAGCGCGAGATCGAGCCGAAGCCGTGGGGGGCGATCGCGCTCCTCGCGGATCCCTTCGGCCACGGCTTCTGCCTGCTCGAGATGAAGGGGCGCGGCTACGACGAGGCGCTCGGCGGCTGAGCGGCCCGGGGGCCGCGCGGGGCCAGCCTTGCGCGGCCGGGCCGGCCGATGTGCGCCGGGGTGCGCGGAGGCGGCACTCCGGCGTTTGCCCGCCCACGCGGCGCCGTGGCACCTTCGGGCTCGCGTCGGGCCGGGCCGGTACGGGCCGCCTGGACAGGAGGACGGCCATGAAGACTTTGCTCGCGGCACTCATCGCCCTCGCGGTCGCCGGGAGCGGCTGCATCGTCGTGGGCCCCCCGCGCAGCTCCCGCAACGGGGTCTCGGCGAGCCGGTGCCCGCCCGGCCACTCGTGGAGCGACGGCCGCTGCCACGCGTCGGGCCGCGGCAACGACCGGCGGTGAGGCGGGGCGGGGGCGGCTCGCCGCGCTCCGCGCCGGCGCGGCGCCGGGGCATCCGCGCCGGCAAGGCGGCGGCGGACGTGCAGCTCGGTTTCAGGACCGACGTTTGAGCCGCTAGACTGCCGGGATGCCCCTGCCCTTCGAGCCCCAGGACCCCGCCTTCGAGCAGCGCGTCCGCGACAGCTACGCCCGCCAGCGCCTGCTCGTGCTCATGGGCGCGAGCCTCGAGCGCGTGGCGCCCGGCGAGGTGGACATCCGCCTGCCGTTCCGGCCGGACCTGGCGCAGCAGCACGGCTTCATGCACGCGGGGGCGATGACCTCGGTCGTGGACACCGCCTGCGGCTACGCGGCCCTGACGCTCATGTCGCCCGACGCGGCCGTCCTCTCGGTCGAGTTCAAGGTGAACCTGCTCGCGCCGGGCGAGGGCGAGGCGGTCGTCGCCCGCGCCTGCGTCCTCAAGCCCGGGCGCACGATCAGCGTGGTGCGCGGCGACGTCTTCGCGGTGCGACGCGGCGAGGAGAAGCTCGTCGCCACGATGCTCGCGACGATGATGGCGGTGCGGGGGCGCGGGCTGTCCGGCTGACGGCCCGGCCGCGGCGGCGCTCGCGGCGCCCGGACCGCGCGGCGCGGGGCGCTTCGGCTCCTACGGCTCCTCGACGCGGATGCTGTTCGTGAAGAGGGTCGAGTTCGGGACGAGGATCCGCGTGCCCTCGGCCACGACCAGCGTCGTGTAGCGCAGGTCGATCTCCGAGACGACGCCCTCCGCGCCGGCGACGGAGATCCGGTCGCCGCGGTGGAAGGGCTTGTAGAGGAGGATGAGGACGCCCGCGAGCGTGTTGGAGATGATGTCGCGCAGGGCGAAGCCGAGCGCGAAGCCGGTGAGCCCCAGGCCCGCGACGAGGGCGCTCACGTCGAGGCCGAGCGTCCCGAGGGCGGTCACGGCGCCGAAGGCGACGAGCGTGGCGCGCGCGGCCCGCCCGAGCAGGACGGTGAGGTCGGGGTCGAGCGCCCGGGTGGCCCCGAACCGGCGCAGCAGGGCGGCCACGAGGGCGGCGGCCGCCCAGAACGCGGCGAGCGTGAACAGCGCCGCCGCGGCGCGCGGCGCGAAGACGGCGAGGTCGCTCCGGAATCGCCCGGCGAGCGTCGTGACGTCCGGCGCCATCGCGCGGAAGCTAAGGACGCCTCCGGCCGGCGGCGATCCGGGGCCCCGGCCGAGGGGTCCCGCGTCCGGGGCCGCCGTGCGCCTCGGCGGGGCGCTCGCCGCCGGGCGCCGGTGGCGCCGTCCGGTGGGCCCCCCGCGCCCGGGGCCGACACGGGGCCGACGCGGCGTTGACACGGCGCCGCCCGTACCGCGAGAACCGGGGGATGGAGCCCGCCACCCTCGAGTCCGGAAACCGCATCCCGCTGCTGAAGACGCTCGGCATCCGCCTCGCGGAGATCGGCGAGTCCCACGCGGTGATGGAGGTGGAGGTCTCCGACATCCACCGGAACTACTTCGGCGGGGCGCACGGCGGCCTCATCGCGACGCTCGTGGACACCGTGGCGTTCTTCGCGCGCCCGCTCCTGCCCTCGGGCCTCGAGGTGACGACCACGCAGCTCAACGTCACCTTCGTACGCCCGGCCGCGCTCGGCGACCGCCTCACCTCGCGCTGCGAGCTCGTCCACCTCGGGCGGCGCACCGCGAGCCTCACGGTCCGCGTCACCCGCGGCGACGGCGCGCTCGTCGCGCACGGCTCGGTGTCGCTGATGGTGGTGGGCGGCGCGTCCCCGACCCCGTGACCCGCCGCGCGCGCCGGGACCGGCCCGGCGCGCTCACTGCTGCGGCAGGTCCGCCTTCATCGCCTCGGCCTCGCGCCTCCAGCGGCGATTCCGGAGCGTCCCCGCGATGCCGCAGCCGATCCCGACGAAGAAGCCGGCCCGGAAGAGATCCGTCGCGATGAAGGCGGCGCTCCGGAGCACGCCCGGGGCCATGTCCGCTGCGGCCGACTGGAGCGGTCGCGGGACGACGACGGCGAGCGCCACGAGCAGCCAGCCGGCGGGCACGAGCTGCGACCGACGGCGCGCGAGGCGGCGCTGCGCGAACTTCCGCTCGAGATCGGACATCGCTCCTCCCGGGGCTCATCCTATCCCAGCGCGCGCCCCCGCCGGGCCCTGCCCGCTGCCTCGCGACCGGGCTCGCCTGCCCGGCGTCCGGGCACGCGGCGGCCCGGCACCCTCGCGAAATGGGCGCGTTCTCGCGCGCGGCGCGCGGCGCCTCGATCTGGCAAGCGAGTTGCTCTGGAGCGTGGGCATGGACACCACGGTGCTCCCCGCCGCCCTCTGCGTCCCCACCCCCGCGGACCCGGGGCGGGAGTGGCAGTGGACCTGCCGGCTCGTGCCGAAGTCGCGCGGCCGCCTCGCCCTCCATCTCTCCGGCTCGCTCCATGCCGCCTGGGCGGGCCGGCTCGCCGCCGGCCTCGGCGCCCGGCACATCGGCGTCGTCCGGGCGACGGCCCGCCGCGGCTCGACCCGCTGGACGGCCGAGATCGAGCTCGCCGTCCCGGACGGCGCCCCCGCGCCCTCGGTGGTCGACGTCGTCGCGCTCATGCGCGAGCACGTCGACCCTTCCGGCGGCGGCGCGGTCGCGCTCACCGGCTGCCGCGTGACGCCGACCCGGCGCGACGTCCGGGTGGAGCTCCGCGCGGAGGACTCCGTCGGCTTCCTCGGCCGCGTCCTGCTCGTGTTCGCCGAGCTGGGCCTCTTCCCGCGCGCGATGGAGGTCGAGACCGTGGGCGCGGAGGTCCGCGACGTCTTCCTCCTGCAGAACCTCGCCGGCGAGGCGCCCCCCGTGCCGGCCGTCGCCGCGCTCCGGCGGCGGCTCGAGGAGCTCGTCACCGCCGATTGACCCTTCCGCCGCGAGCCGCGTGCGCCAGCGCGCCGGCGCAGTTACTCGTGGAGGATGGACACCGGACCGAACGCGCCCGAGGCCGCCGAAGAGCTCGCCATCCAGCACGCCCAGACCGACGAGGCCGGGACGTTCTACGTCGAGGTCGGCGGGGAGCGCCTCGCCGAGCTCGGCTACGGGCGCGACGGGCGGGGCCACGCCGTCATCGAGCACACGACCGTCTCCGAGCGGCTGCGCGGCCGCGGCGTCGCGCGGCGCCTCGTCGACGCGTCGGTCGCCTGGGCCCGCGCCTCGGGGACGAAGCTCTCGGCGACGTGCTCGTACGCCCGGTCGGTCTTCGAGAAGGACCCCTCGCTCGAGGACGTGCTCGAGCGGTAGCGCCGCTCACGGGCACGGCCCCGCCGGCCGCGGCTGCGCCGCCGACGCCAGGGCGTCCTTCGGCGTGGCGCAGGCGGGGGGCGCCGGCGGCGTGCGCGCGTCGAGGCGCGCGAGCGCCCCGCCGAGCGGCGCCACGACCTCCGCGAGCACCGCCGCCCACAGCCCCACCGCCGCCGCCAGCGCGAGGAGCCCCCCGGCCTCGTCCCAGGGGCTCCACCGCCGCGCCGCCGTCCGCTCCATCGTCCCGCCCCCCGCAGGGGACCGCTTCGTTCCCATGGCGACACCTCCGTCGACGCCCGGGAGGATGTGCGGGAGGCGGCACTTGCAAAAGTGCCGGTTCGCACATTATCCATGTGCCGGTGCGCGCCTGGACCCTCGCCCTGCCCGTCGACCGGGACGACCCCGCGCCCGTCGTCCGGCAGATCGCCCGGGCGATCGCGGCGCACGTCGGCGCGGGCCGGCTGCGCCCCGGCGAGCGCCTCCCCGGGACGCGCGCCCTCTCCCGCGTGCTCGACGTCCACCGGAACACCGTGGCCGCCGCCTACGCGGAGCTGGCCGCGGAGGGCTGGGTGGACTCGGCGGCGGGCCGCGGTACGTTCGTGTCGGCGGAGATCCCCGCCCCGCCGGCGCCGCGCGCGCCCGTCGCCGGGGCCGTGGGGGCGACCCGCACCGGCTACGACCTCCCGCCGGGCCCGCGTCCGCCCAGGGCGCGGCCCCGCGCCCGCGGCACCATCGACCTCGAGGGCGGCATCCCCGACCTGCGCCTCGTCCCGGCGGCGGAGCTCGCCCGCGCCTACCGCCGCGCGCTGCGCCGGCCCGGCATCCTCGGCTACGCCGATCCGCGCGGGCAGCCCGCGCTGCGCGCCGCGCTCGGCGCGATGCTCCGCTCCACCCGCGGCCTCGACCCGGATCCCGACCGCCTCCTCGTCGCGCGCGGCAGCCAGCACGCGATCACCCTCGCCGCCCGCGCGCTCGTCCGCCCGGGCGACGCCGTCGCGGTCGAGGCGCTCGGCTACCCGGCGGCGTGGGAGGCGTTCCGCGCCGCCGGGGCGCGGCTCGTCCCCATCCCGGTCGACGGGGACGGGCTCCGCGTCGACGCGCTCGAGGCGGCCGCGCGCCGGGAGCCGCTGCGCGCGATCTACCTCACGCCGCATCACCAGTACCCGACCACCGCGACGCTCCCCGCCGGCCGGAGGCTCGCGCTCCTCCGCCTCGCGGCCGCCTCGCGGTTCGCGATCGTCGAGGACGACTTCGACAGCGAGTTCCACTACGACGGGCGGCCGGTGCTGCCCCTCGCGGCGAGCGACCCGGCCGGCGTGGTCGTGTACGTGGGGACGCTCTCGAAGGTGCTCGCGCCGGGGCTCCGGCTCGGCTACCTGCACGCGCCCCTGGAGCTGATCGCCTGCGCCGCGGAGCACCGGCGCTACGACGACCGGCAGGGCGACGGGGCGCTCGAGCTCGCCCTCGCGGAGCTGCTCGAGGACGGGGAGATCCCGCAGCACGCCTGGCGCATGCGGCGCATCTACGCCGCGCGCCGCGACGCGCTCGCGGCCGCGCTCCGCGCCGAGCTGGGCGAGGCGCTCGCGTTCACCGTGCCGCCCGGCGGGATGGCGCTCTGGTGCCGGGCCGCGGAGGGGATCGACGTCGAGCGCTGGGCCGCGGCCGGGGAGGAGGCGGGGGTGCTCTTCGACACGGCCCGGCGCTTCGCCTTCGACGGCGCGCCCCGCCCCGCCGTCCGCCTCGGCTTCGCCGCGGACGCGGAGCGGGAGCTGCGCGAGGGCGTGCGCCGCATGGCGGCGACGCTCCCGCGGGCGAGGCGCCGGCGGTAGACGCAACGCGCGTCGTGCCCAAGTGACCGGCATCGGCGCACCACGCCGGCGCTTGCGGCGCGGCCGGGGACCTGCTCCACTCGGGGTCATGAGCAAGCTCAAGACCCCCCACCAGAAGAAGGCGGCGAGCCTCACGCGCGACCGCCGGAACGTCGCCGGCGCGAACGACAAGGCCGCGCGGAAGAACCTCCCGCGCAAGAAGGCCCGCCTGAACCGCGCCTTCCGCCACGAGGTGCGCGACGGCCTCCGGGTGGACGGCGCGCCGGTGGAGAAGCTCGCGCTCGAGGAGCTGGACGCGTCCGTGGGGGCGGCCCGCCGCAAGAAGTTCAAGAAGCAGCCCGACCTCCCGCTCATCGAGTTCATCGACCGCCAGCGGGAGAAGCGCGAGCTGCCGCCGGTCCGCGCGCGCGGCGCGAAGAAGGCCCGCTAGAGCGGGCCGGCGGACGGCTACCGGCCGGCGGGGGAGCCCCGCCACGGCCGGGCCCGCGGGATCCAGCGGGGGACGTGCGCCCGGAAGGCGTCGTACTCGGCCCCGAAGGTGCGCCGCAGCGTCGGCTCCTCGTAGCCGAGCACGAAGAGGTGGAAGGCGACCCAGAGCAAGAGCGCCCAGGCGATCACCCCGGGCGCGCCGAGGACGAGCCCCTGTCCCGCGACCGCGGACACGACCGCGACGTACATGGGGTTGCGGACGTGGCGGTAGAGCCCGCTCACCACGAGGTGGCGCGTCGGCAGGACGGGCGCGGGCGTCCCTCGCCCGCGCAGCGCGAACCGCGCGAACGAGTCGAGCAGGACCGCGGCGCCCGCCGCGCAGAGCGCCGCCCCCGCGACGCGCGTCACCCCGGTCCCGAGGAGCGGCGGCCCCATCCGCCAGCCCGTGAGCCAGAAGGGCACGAGCACGACGACCGTGCCCGGTGCGAGCGCGAGGAAGGCGAGGGAGCCGAGGAGGGCGAGGGGGCGGGACACGCGGCACCGTCACGGCCCGTCCGGACGGACCGTGACGGGCGCACCGGGATCCTAGCCGGACGCCGCCGGGCGGGCACGGGCGCGGCGAGGACTCGCGGCGAGCCCCGTCTGCGCGATAGGGTGTCGCCATCACCCGTCACTCGGAGGCGAGACCCGGTGGCACTCAAGATCGCGTTCTGCGGCAAGGGCGGCGTCGGCAAGACCACGGTCGCCGCGCTGGTCATCCGCAAGCTCGCCGAGTCGGGCGCCCGGGTGGTGGCCGTCGACGCGGACCCGGTCCCGAACCTGGCCGCGGCGCTCGGCTTCCCCCGGGACGTGAAGCTCGAGCCGCTGAGCGCGCTCAAGGAGCTCGTGCAGGAGCGCACCGGGGCGCAGCCGGGGTGGGGCACGCTCTTCCGCCTCAACCCGCGCGTGGACGACCTGCCCGAGCGGCTCGGCGCGACGCGCGGCAACGTGCGGCTGCTCGTGATGGGCACCGTCGACAAGGGCGGGAGCGGCTGCGTGTGCCCGGAGTCGGTGATGCTCAAGGCCCTCGTCTCGCACCTGCTGCTCCAGCCGGATCAGGCGGTGGTGCTCGACATGGAGGCCGGGGTCGAGCACCTCGGCAGGGGGACGGCCGCCGCGGTGGACCGCATGATCGCCGTCGTGGACGCCGGGCAGCGCAGCCACGAGGCGGCCCGGAGGATCCGCGCGCTCGCGGCGGACCTCGGCGTCGAGTCGCTCTCGGTGATCGCCAACCGGGTCCGCTCGCCGGAGGAGGCGGAGCGGGTGCGCGCGGCGCTCCCCGAGATGGAATACCTCGGCGCGCTCCCATGGGACCCCGCGATCCTCGACGCCGACCTCTCGGGGACGCAGCCCTACGCCGACCTGTCGCACGCGCCCCCGGCGCTGGCCTCGCTCGTCGAGGCCATCGGGCCGGTGCGGCGCCGCTAGCCCGCTCAGCCCCCGCGGGCGCGGCCGGGCGCGCGCTCCACGACGATGCGGTGGCCCATGAGGTCGAGCTCCGCGACCGCCGCCTCGACCTCCAGCTCCTCGCCGAGGATGCTCGTGAGGAGCAGCTTGCCGCCCTTCGGGCGCACGCTGGCGACCTCCTTCATGAGGACCTTCTCCGCGCCCCCCTCCTTCAGAAACACGGTCGACTCGCACATGGCGTTCACCCTGCGTTGGAGTTGAGATCCTCGACACCTAAACAGGGTCCGCACATCGCGTCAAATCACCGTCGGTCGTGGGGCCCGTCCCGTTCCCCGGACCGGCCGCGCCGCGGACCCTTCTCGCGGGGTCGAGAGGCGACGCCTCACGGACCGTGCGCGCCCGCGCGCATGGGTGCCGGCGGACGCCCGCGCGCGCGACATACACCGCCCGCGACATCACCCTCTGTGCGCATAGCACCTCGTTGACGATTCGCGATCGAGGCGCGTACTGATCGTCCCGCTACACCATTGGTGACTGGAGCTTTCGATGCCCAACGCGAAGGAAGTGGTCGGGTCGCTGATCGAGGCGCTGTCGAACCGCGGGCTGAACCGGCGGACGCTCTTCAAGCTGACCGCCGCGGCGGGCGTCACCACCGCGGTGACGCCGGCGCTGATGGCGGCCGCGGCCCCGCGCACGTGGCAGTCGCCGAAGAGCCCCGGCTCGTGCAACTCCTGCCACGGGCAGATCCCGCACGCGGCCGACTTCGTCGTCGATCCCTCCACCCAGGACATGATCGACCGGGCCCACGCCCTCGGCATCGACCTCGTCTGGGATCGCGGGCCCCGCTGCGACTACGCGCACGACGGGAACGCCGGCGCCGCCGGGCTCTGCTGCTTCCGCTGCCAGATGGGCCCGTGCACGCTCGGCCCGCCGACCAACGCCGAGCGCGGCGCCTGCGGCGCCACCCGCGAGGTGATCGCGACCCGCGACCTCGTGCGACGGATCGCCGGCGGCGCCGCCTCCCACGTCGAGCACGCGCGCGCGGCGGCGAAGACGCTGAAGGGCGTCGCCACCGGCGCCATCCGCGACTACCGCGTCACCGACGTCGCCAAGCTCGAGGCCCTCTACGCCGGCGTCTGCGGGAACGCCGGCGCGGTCACGATCCAGGAGAAGGCCCTCGCGCTCGCGACCGCGAGCCTCGCGGACCTCGCCGCCGACGAGGGCGTCCCGGCGTGGCTCCGCCACAAGGCCCTGCCCGAGCGGCAGCGGACGTGGGGCGACCTCGGCATCCTGCCGACCGGCGCCGGCGCGGAGATCTGCGAGGCCGAGCACCGCACGACCATGGGCGTCGACGGCGACCTCGTCCACCTCGCGACCGACGGCCTCAAGCTGGGCCTCGTCGACGGGTACTGCGGCCTCCACGTCGCGACCAACCTGCAGGACGTGCTCTTCGGCACGCCGATGATGGTCCGCGCCAAGGCGAACCTCGGCGTCATCGACCCGGCGATGATCAACGTCGTCGTCCACGGCCACGAGCCCATCCTCTCCGAGCAGGTCGTCGAGGCCGCGAACGAGTACAACGCCCGCGCGCCCCAGGTGCCGGTCAACGTCGTCGGCATGTGCTGCACGGGCAACGAGGTCCTGATGCGGCGGGGCGTGAACCTCGCCGGGGCCATGGTGCAGCAGGAGCTCGCCATCGCGACGGGCGCGGTGGAGGCGATGGTCGTCGACGTCCAGTGCATCATCCCGAACGTCCAGAACGTCGCCTCGCGCTTCCACACGAAGATCATCACCACGAACCCGCAGGCGAAGATCACGGGCGCCACCCACATCGAGTTCCGGCCGGAGAGCGCTCGCGCCACCGCGCAGCAGATCATCGACCTCGCGGTCGCCAACCGCGCTTCGCGCGACGCCTCGAAGGTGCACGTGCCGGGGTACGCGCCGCGCGAGATCGTGGCGGGCTTCTCGGTCGAGCAGATCGTCGGGGCCCTCGCGGCGGTGAACCCCGCGGACCCGCTGAAGCCCCTCGTCGACAACATCGTCGCGAACAACATCCGCGGCATCGTCGCCATCGTCGGCTGCGCGACGCCGCGCGACGCGTTCGGCTACCAGCACGCGACGCTCACGAAGCGCCTCCTCGCGCAGGACGTGCTCGTCGTCGGCACCGGGTGCTGGGGGCACGTCGCCGCGCAGTACGGCTTCCTCACGGCCGACCCCGCCTACCCCGGCGTGGGACGCGGGCTCGCGGCGGTCCTGGACGCGGTGGCCCGCGCGAACGGCCTCGAGGCGCTCCCGCCGTGCTGGCACATGGGCTCGTGCGTCGACAACGCGCGCATCGAGGACGTGGTGAACGCGGTGGCCGGGTACCTGGGCGTGCGCATCGACCAGCTCCCGGTGGCGGCGTCCGCGCCGGAGTTCATCACCGAGAAGGCGGTGTCCATCGGCACGTGGGCGGTGGACCTGGGCCTGCTCACGCACATCGGCGGGCAGCCGTACGTCTCGGGCAGCCCGGCGCTGGTGAAGCTGCTCACCTCGGACGTCGAGAGCCTCACCGGCGGCAAGTTCTACGTCGAGACCGATCCCGAGAAGGCGGCCACGACGATCGTCGCCGCCATCAACCAGAAGCGCCAGGCGCTGGGCCTGCGCACGTAAGGAGAGCTCGCCATGGTCGGAGTCATCCACCAGCTGTTCTTCGCGTTCGTCGAGAAGAACTTCGGCGCCAAGGCGGTGGCCGAGGTGAAGCGCCAGGCGGGCGTGGCGGACGGCAAGGAGTACCGCATGGACGCCGCCTACGCCGACGACGAGTGGCAGAAGCTGCTCGGCGCGGCGGTGAAGGCGAGCGGCCTCGACGCGGAGCAGGCGGAGCTGGCCTTCGCGCGCTTCTGCGGCGAGGAGCTGTCGGTGCGCATGGCGGGCTTCTTCAAGGGCTGCACGAGCACCCGCGAGTTCCTGAAGATGCAGCCCAACATCCACAACATGATGGCGAGCTCCGTCCGCGACCCGGCGGCGAAGCGGCAGATCATGGACAAGTTCCGCCTGGAGGAGGTCAACGGCGAGACCATCACCCACTACACCTCGTCGAACCGCCACTGCACCCTCTACCGCGGCCTCGCCGAGTGGGTGGCCGGCTACTACAAGGAGCGGATCGAGATCCGCGAGCCGCGCTGCCAGAAGCGCGGCGATCCCGAGTGCGAGATCCGCGTGAAGCACCTCGGCGCCCGCTAGGCGCCCCTCCAGATCCGAGAGCGGAGATGCCGATGGACAAGAGCAGCGAGCCCGGCGGCTCGTCGACGCGCGCCGCCCCACCCCCGGCCCAGCTCGACGCCGGCGCGGTGCTGGCCGCGGTGGACGACATCGCGGACCAGATGACGCGCGCGGTGCAGGGGACGTTCGACTTCACCGTCCGGACGGAGTCGAGCGCCCCGGCGCTCCAGAAGCTGAGCCTCATGCTCAACTTCCTCGTGGACTCGACGCGCCGCAACCTCGACGAGGTCAGGGAGAAGAACCAGCAGCTCGCCGCCCAGCTCGACACCATCGAGCAGCAGCGGCGCGCCATCCAGGAGCTCTCGACCCCCATCCTCCAGCTCTGGGAGGGGATCCTCGTGCTCCCGGTCATCGGCTTCGTGGACTCCGCGCGCAGCCAGCAGATGATGGAGCGGGTCCTGGAGGAGATCGTCGAGCGGCAGGCGCGGCACGTCATCATCGACGTGACCGGGGTGGCCGTGATGGACACCCAGACGGCCGACTACTTCACGAAGATCTTCAACTCCGTGCGGCTCCTCGGCGCGCAGTGCCTGCTCACCGGCATCCGGCCCGCGGTGGCGCAGACCCTCGTCCACATCGGCGTCCAGCTCGACCAGGTGACGACCCGCCGCAACCTGCAGCAGGGGCTCCAGGAGTGCCTGCGCCTCATCGAGCGGGACCGGGCGGCGCGCGCCGCGCCGCCCAGGGCGGCGGGCTAGCGCATGGACGGCCCCCGCATCCCCGTCATCCACCTCTCCGGCAGGCTCCTCGTCTCGATCCAGGTCGAGATGACGGACCGGCTCCTCGCCCGGCTCAAGGACGACGTCGCGGAGGCCATCGACCGCGGCGGCGCCAGCGGCCTCGTCATCGACGTCGCCGGCATCGAGACGATGGACAGCTTCATCAGCCGCAGCATCTGCGACCTCGCGCTCATCGCGCGGCTCATGGGCGTCCCCACCGTGCTGTGCGGGATCCGGCCCGCCGTGGCCATCACGCTCTCGGAGATGGGGATCGACCTGCGCGGCGTGCCGAGCGCGCTCGACGTGGACGAGGCGGTCGCGCTCTGCGTGGCCGAGGACGCGGCGGACGGCGGCCTGGCGCTGGAGCTGGACGCCTGAACGCGCGGCGCGCGCGGGAGGAGGAGGCGTGGTGATCGGAGTCGCCCAGCGGCCTGCGGAAGGCGAGACGCTCTGCGGCGACGCGTACGCCATCGTGCGGCGCGGGCGCACGACGCTCGTCGCGCTCGCCGACGGGCTCGGCCACGGCCCGGAGGCGGCGCGCGCCGCCCAGGCGTTCTGCAGCCACGTCGAGGACGAGGCCGACCGGCCCCTCGACGCGATCCTGACCTCGGCCGACCAGGTCATCGCGGGCACCCGCGGCGTCGCCGCGGCGCTCCTGCGGCTCGACCCGCCGGGCCACTTCGAGTACGCCGGCGTCGGCAACATCGTGCTGCGGGTCCTGAGCCGCCGCCCCATCCACCCGCTCAGCGTGGCCGGCACCCTCGGGCGGCGCAACACCCGGCGGCTGCGCTGCGAGCGGTTCGCCGTCGAGCACGGGGACATGCTCGTCATGCACAGCGACGGCGTCTCCGCCCGCTACGAGCTCGCCCCGCTCCGCGGGGAGGCGCCCGACCGCGTCGCCCGGGAGCTGCTCGAGGTGCACGGCCGATCGCACGACGACGCGACCTGCCTCGTCGTCCGCTGGGACGGCGAGGCGCAGGGCCCCCGCACGGACCCGCCGGAGGGATGACGTGGTGCGAGCGAACGCGACCGACGACGTGTTCCGGGTGGCGGCCGAGACCGACCGCTTCTGGTGCGCGCGCGAGGTCAGGCGCTTCGCGCGGGACCTCGGCTTCGGCGAGCGCGCGCAGTGGGAGCTCGCCATCGTGGCGGCCGAGCTCGTGTCGAACGCGGTGCGCTACGGGGCCGAGGGGACGCTCACCCTGCGGGCGGCGCCCGGGGCGCGGGCGGGCATGGAGATCGTGGTCGCCGACCACGGCGGCGACGGCTGGCGGGTGTGGGCCGAGGCGCCCGCCGGGGGGCGCCGGGGCCTGGGCCTCGGCCTCCGGACCGTCCGCTGCCTCAGCCACGAGGTCTCGATCGAGCACGCCCCGGACGGCGGCACCGTCGTCACCGCAGCGAGGTACCTCTCGCCATGATCCAGCCCAGCGACCTCGGCTCCCTCTCGAACCGCCTGCTGGACGCGCTGACCGCCCGCGTCCACCTCGTGGATCCGCGTCTCCGCGACCGCATCGCCGCGCTCGGCAACGGCCGGACGCCGCGCGACGAGATGGAGGCCCTCCTCGGCGACGTCGTGAACGTGGTCGCGCTGTTCGGCGGCGCGAGCGCGGGGAAGCTCCTCCGCGAGATCGACGTCGAGACCGGCGGCGAGCTGGGCCTCGCGCCCGAGGACGCGGTCGTGCGGATCGAGCAGGAGGCCTCCGTGGTGGAGGCGCGCCGCCAGGCGGGGCTCACCGCCACCAAGCTCGGCTTCCGCGTGGTCCAGCGCACCAAGATCGTGACGGCCACCTCGGAGCTCGCCCGGAACATCCAGATGTACGTGGGGGCGGGCGAGATCGCGATCGAGATCGTCTCCACCCCCCGCGCCGGGATGCGGGTGCGCGCGAGCGACGCCGGCCCGGGCATCCCCAACCTCGACGACGTCATGGCGGGCCGCACCCGGTCGAAGCGCGGGATGGGCCTCGGCCTGCGCGGGGTGAAGGCGATGGCCGACGACTTCTCCATCGCCTCGGCGGCCGGGCGCGGCACCCTGGTGAGCGCCCTCTTCTGCATCCCCGCGCCCACCGCGACCTCGTGAGGCCTCGCCGGCGCGGCCGGCGCGCGCGCCCGGCGCCCGGAGGCGCCGCGGGCCCGTGACGCGCCGCCCGCCGGGTCGACGGACGGCGCGCCCGTCCTTGGCTACTCGAAGATCGCCGCCAGCTCGGCGGTGGCGACGCCCTCCTTGGCGACGCGGAGGTCGTGGTAGACGACCCCGGGCGCGGTCCAGAGCACCGTCCCGAACACGACGTTGACCGCGAGGCCGAGCACCGTCCCGAGCATCGGCGAGAACGACGCCGTCAGCTGCGGCAGCACGAAGCTGGAGAGGATGGTCACGCCGGCGCTCACCACGACGAGGACGAGGAGCGCGACGAAGATCGCGAACCGCTTCCCCTTCGTGAGCGCGAAGCTCCGCCCGATGGCCCCGAAGACGCCCCTGCGCTCGGCGACGGCGACGGGCACGGCCACCGCGAGCGCGCAGGCGAAGATCACGCCCGGCACGACGAGGAGCACCGTCCCGAGCACGATGATCACGTAGGCGAGCAGGCCCACGGCGAGGATCGGCAGGAAGCGGCGGAGGCCGGTCGCGACCATGGCGCCGAGCGACACGCGCTTGCCCGCGAGGTGGTTGATGACGCCATGGGTGATGGCGCCCGCCTCCACCAGGAAGAGGAGCATCGTCAGGCCCCAGCCGAGCCAGAACGCCGGCCCCGGCGTCGGGACGGCCGCGGCGGCCGCCGGGTCGAACGGGTTCGCGCTCGGCGCGGTGACGCCCGGGACGGGCCCGCCGCCGAGGAGCGGGATGAGGAAGATCGGCAGGTCGGCGACGACCGTCAGGAGCGAGAAGACGACGAGGTGGCGCCGCCAGGTGGAGAACGTGCGGGAGATGACCCGGCCGACGCCGAAGGCGCTCGACGGCGGGGCGGCGGGTGCCGGGGCGGCCGGCGGCTGACTGATCGGTGCGGGCTGCATGCAGTACCCTCCGTGAAGTGAGCCCGAGCGTACTCCACCGTGGGTCACTGCGCGAGGTGCCGGCCTGCCGCGAGGTAGGGAGCGTGGCTACAGCGAGGCGCGGTGAGGCGTCCGGCGCGTGGCGAGGGCACGCCCGGGCGGCTGGTGCCAACGCCCCCGCCGCCGTGGCATGGCTCTTCCATTGACGGAGGTCAAAGCGGCGGACCCTCCCGCCGCGGGGCCAGGAGCGTCCATGCGACTCGAGCAGGCGATCACCCGCGAAGCCGTGATCCGGCTGGAAGGCGTCCTCGACGGGGTCGCCGCCCGGCGGCTCGAGGCGCTCCTCGTCGACGCGGACGCCGGGGCCCCGATCCGCGTCGACCTCACGCAAGTTCGCGAGTTCCATGACTTCGGCATCGCGGTGCTCGCGCACGCGCTGACGCGCACCCGGGCGCGCGTGACGGTGCGGGGGCTCAGGCAGCACCAGATCCGGGTCCTGCGGTACTTCGGCGTGGACACCGGGCCGCTCGAGAGCGCCGGCGTGACCGGCGGCGCCTGACGGGATCCCCCGCGCGCGCGGCGGGCACGAGGTGCTCGGCGGGCGCGCAGCGGCCGCGGGCGCGCGGCCGGCCCGGACCCCGGAGGGCCGGAGGCGGGGCGACGCCTGCGCCGCGCGATCGCCCGCCCGCGCGGCCGCGCGCCTGCGCGGCCACGCGGGCAGGCACGATCCCACGTCAGCCGCAGCAGCCCGCCGCCTCGGAGGCCGTACCCGCGGGCGCGCCCAGCGCCGCGGCGGCCTGGTCCATCCTCGACGCGGCGCCCTTGCGCACGAGCTGCCCGACCGCGATCGCGGCGGCGATCTCCTCCGCGCTCGCCCCGCTCTCCTGCGCCTTCTGCGCGTGGACCCGCAGGCACGGGCCGCAGTTCGCGGTCACCGACGCGCCGACCGCCACGAGCTCCTCGATCCGTCTCTCCAGTGTCATCGTCCTGCTCCTTTCGCCCCCCGAGACGGACGGCGCGGGCGAAAGGATACGGGCGTCAGCGTCGAGACGGCTCCCTGGGCTCGCAGGCGAGCTCGTTCCGATCGTCGCGGTAGAGCGCGCAGCTCCCCTCGAGGAGCTTCCGGAGCTCCTTCCGCGCGCGGTGCAGGCGCATCTTCGCCGCCTCGAGCGTGATCCCGAGCGCGCCGGCGATCTCGCGGTCGCTCAGGTCGCGCAGCTCCCCGAGCAGGATGACGGCCCGGTGCGCGGGCGGCAGGCGGTCGACGAGGCCGAGCACGCAGTGGCTCATCTCCTTGCGGACGACGCGGCGGTCCGCCTCCGCCTCGCACGCGGCGCCCGCGGCGATGGGGCCCTCCCCGTCCGCCCCCTGCTCCGCCACGCCGGCCGGCGCCTCGCGCCTCGACGGCGAGCGGAGCCGATCCACGGCGGCGTTCGTCGCGATCCGGAAGAGCCACGTGGAAAGGCGCGAGTCGCCCCGGTGCGTCGCGAGTGCACGGTGCGCCCGCGCGAAGACCTCCTGCGTGACGTCCTCCGCCTCCGCCTCGCCCACGATGCGCGCGGCGTAGCGCCTGATCCTCGATGCGTACGCGTCGTACAGCGCCCGGAACTCTTCGTCGCGAGGGACCATCGCTCTCCCCGTTCGTGCGTCGGACCCCCTTGGACGGGCGAGCCCCCGGAAAGGATACGCGCCACACGAGCGCCAACGTAACCCCGCGACAGCTCTGGCCGACGGCGCCCCGCGCGCCATCGGGCTCGCCCGCGCTCGCGGTCCGGCTCCCGTTGCGGTATCTCCCGGGCCGTGGTCTCGCTCGCCGCCCCCTCCGCGGCCCTCGCGCCGCGGATCGACCTCCTCTGGTCCCTCCCGCGCTCGGCGGGGAGGGCCGGCACGGCGTTCCGCGAGCTCCTCCCGGCGAGCGGGATGAGCCTCATCCTCAGGCTCTCGCCCTCAGGCAGCCGCGTGGTCCTCCTCGGGCCCGCGGCGGAGAAGGCGTCCGTCGAGGTCGATCCGGGGTCGGAGTACCTCGGCGTCCACTTCCGGACGGGGCAGGCGCCGCGGCTCGCGGACGTCGCGCCCGCGGAGCTGACGAACGCGCACGTCGACGTCGCGCGCCTCGGCGGCGAGCGGGCCGAGACGGTCGCGGAGCGCCTCCAGGCGCTGCCGGATCTCCCCGCCCGGCAGCGCCTCCTCGAGGAGCTGCTGCGCCCGCTCCCGCCGCTCGCCCGCGACGCGCGCTGCCGCGAGGCCGCGCTGCTCCTCGAGCGCCACGGGGGGCTCCTGCGGGTGGACGACCTCGCCGCCCGGCTCGGCCTGCACGTCCGCAGCCTCGAGCGGCGCTTCCTCGAGCACCTCGGGCTCCCGCCGAAGCGGCTCGCCCGCCTCGTCCGCCTCCGCCACGTGCTCGCCCGGCTCCACGCCGGCGGCTACGGCACGCTCGCGGACCTCGCCCACGCCTGCGGCTACGCCGACCAGGCGCACCTGGCGCGCGACTTCAGGGGCCTCACCGGGCGCACGCCCGGCGAACGGGACGCCTTCCGGGCCCGGCCGCTCCCGGGCTCGCCGGAGACCCGGGTCGTGCACCGCTACCGCCAAGGCGACGCCGTGTCGCGTTCGTTCAAGCCGGCGCCCGGCGAGGCGCGGTAGGACACGCCCGTCACCCCGACGGCGAGGACGGCATGAGCGCGACCCCAGAACGCATCGACCCCGCGGCCGCGGCGCCCCCGCGCCCCGCGCTCGTGCGGACGCCGATGGGGCCCGTCGAGTACGCCGAGTACGGGGAGGGGCCGGCGGTGCTCGCGCTCCACGGCGCGATGGGCGGCTGGGATCAGTCGCTCCTCCTCGCGCGCACCCTCGCGGACGGCGGCCACCGGTTCCTCGGGCTCTCCCGCCCGGGCTACCTCGGCACGCCGCTCGCGGCGGGGCGCTCGCCCGAGGAGCAGGCCGACCTCTACGCCGCGGCGCTCGACGTCCTCGGCGTCCGCGACGCCGCCGTGATGGCCGTGTCGGGCGGGGGGCCGTCCGCGCTCCACTTCGCGCTCCGCCACCGCGCCCGGTGCCGGGCCCTCGTCCTCGTCTCGACGTGCGGCGGGAGGGTCGAGACGCGGCTGCCCCTCGCGTTCCAGGTGCTGCGGCTCGCGGCCCGCTGGCCCGGGCTCGCCGGCGCGATGGAGCGGAAGGCGAAGCGCGATCCGGAGGCGTCGCTGCGCCGCTCCATCCCCGACCCGGTCCTGCGCGAGCGCACGCTTCGCGGATCCGGCGGACCGCTCCTCCGCGAGCTCGTCGCGACCACCTCCGACCGGATGGCGCTCCGCCTGCGCGGGACGCTGAACGACGTCGCCGTGACGCGGGCCCGGGACTACCCGCTCGAGCGGATCGACGTGCCGGTGCTCGTGGTGCACGGCACGGGCGATCGGGCCGTGCCCTTCGAGCCGCACGGGAAGGTCCTCGCGGCGCGCATCCCCGGCGCCGAGCTCGTCGCCCTCGACGGCGGCGACCACGTCGCCATCTTCACCCACCGCGACGAGGCGCGGCCCCGGGTCGTGCGGTTCCTCGCGGCGCACGCGCGGTGAGGAGCGACGCGGGCTCCGACCCAGAGTAGTTGGAAAGCGACGTGATCGCGCGGCGTTGACCTTGACCTTCGCGGCGCACCGGCGCTGCCGGTGAGTCGCCGCAGTCCGCGCCGTCGTGCTCGCGCCCGCGGCGTTGGATCCGCTACCCTGCCTTCAGCGTCTCCACGCGACGGACGGAAGGGGGATTCCACGATGCACCGCTCGCTCCGCCTGCTCCTGGCGCTCGTCGGCGCCGCAGCAGCCGCCGCCGGCTGCGTGCAGCGCTCCTCGGAGCCCACGCCCGCGAAGGTGGTCCCCTCCCCGCCGGCCCAGTCGCGGCCCGACGGCGAGCGCACGCCCTGGGCCGCCGGCCCGCTGCGCGATCCCGAGGTCTCCATCGGGTTCGGGCTGCGGCTCGTCGGCGGCCAGCCGCACGCGGCCGCCGTCGCGCTCGTGCGGCGGCTCGCGGCGCGCCACCTGCCCGGGGTCGCGCACTTCGAGCTCGACGGGAAGACCCCGTTTCCGCGGCCGCCCGCGCTCGGCATCGGCGAGGCGCCGTCCGAGCCGCTCGATCGCGACACGCTCCGCTACTTCGGGCGCGGCATCGACGCCGACGACGAGGCCCGGGTGGCGAAGCCGTGGCCGGTCACGGCGCTCGTGCTCCTCGTCGAAGGCGAGCAGGCCGCTCCGGCGCTGAGGAGCGTCACGGCCCTCGTGGCCGAGGCCGCGCGCTCGCTCGGCGCGGTGGTGGACGACCCCGAGGCGCGCCTCCATTACTCGGCGCGCGAGTTCACCACGCGCGTGGCTCGCGGCGGCTTCGAGGGGGGCCTGCCCGTCGTACCGCGGCACGTCGCCATCCACTCCTACGAGAAGGACGACGGCACCCTGCGCTCCGTCACGGTGGGCATGTCCAAGCTCGGGCTGCCGGATCTCGTGGTCAACGCGCACGGCCGGCACGCCGGGGAGACCATCGGGATCCTCCTGAACGTCGTCGCCCAGACGCTCGCGGAGCGGGGCCGCACCGACGCCGCCGGGCGGCTCGAGGTCGACCTGCGCAAGCTGCGCTCGCGCACGGTCCGCGAGCCGCAGCTCGCCTCGCTGAAGAAGGGAGCGGCCGCCAAGGCGGTCCTCTCGATCGCGGCGGGCAATCGCGAGGAAGGGGACGCCGAGAACCGGCTCATGGAGCTCACCTTCGAGGGCAAGCCCGGCGGCCCCGCGGAGCGGCAGGAGGTGGTCCTCGACGAGATCTTCGGATCCGAGGACGCGGTGAGGCACGTCGAGCACGACGAGGCGGTGCTGGCGGAGAGCGCCCGGGCGCGGGCGCGGCTCCTCGCGCTGAAGCCCGCCTGGCTGAAGGGGCACGCCCCGGGCGAGCAGCTCATGGTGAAGGCGCCGTTCCGGACGGCGTCGGCTGGCACCGAGTGGATGTGGGTCGAGGTGACGCGCTGGGAGGGGGCGCGGATCGTGGGGCTGCTCGCGAACGATCCGTTCGAGGTGCCGGGGCTGCGCGCCGGCGCCAGGGTCGAGGTCGAGGAGGGCTCGGTCTTCGACTACCTGCACACTCGGGAGGACGGCACGGAGGACGGGAACACCACGGCGAAGCTCCTCCGCGAGCGATGAGCGGGCCCGAGCATCCCGCGCGTGAAGCCGCTCACCCCCGGTTCACCCGGATCGTCCGCGGAAGCACGACCCGGTCGACGCCGCACGCCGCCGCGTGCCGCTCGAGGCAGGCGAGCAGCGCGGCGCGGTCGAGGTCGGCGCCCGGCTCCGCCCAGACCGCGCGGACGCGGAGCGCGCCGCGGGCGACGGCGCCGTCCAGGCGGCCGACGAGCGCGTCGCCGCGCAGGAGCGGGCAGACGTACCACCCGAAGCGGCGCAGGGAGGCGGGACGGTACACCTCCCACGCGTAGTCGAACCCGAACGCCGCGCGCACGAGCGCGCGATCCCAGACGAGCGGGTCGAGCGGCCCGAGCAGCCGGACGCGGCCGTCCGGCGCGGGGTGGCGGCGGGCCGCGAAGCCGCGCGGGGCGAGGTAGGTGCGCGGCGAGCCCGCGACCTGCACCTCCTCGACCGCGCCCTCGGCGAGGAGCGCCTCCGGGACGCCCGCCCGGCGGGCCGGGTCGAGCATCGACCAGGTGGCGCCGGCCGCGCGCGCGAGGAAGCCGGCCGCCTCGACCCGCTCGAGGAGCGCCCAGCGCCTGAACGCCTCGACGCGCCCCGCGGCGCTCCGGCCGGGCGGGTGGACCCGCGCGCGCGCCACGTCCGGCAGCGCGCGCTCGGGGACGTCGTACACCTTGCCGCGCGGCCCGCGCCCGCACACCACGACGTCGCAGCGGGTCTGGAGCACCTCGAGCGCCATCTTCGCGGCGCGCGGCGTGCCGCGCCAGCCGCTCCAGTCCAGCGGCTCGACGCGCCCGTGGTCCGCGAGCTCGCCCACGGCGAGCGGGCCGCGCGCGCGCAGCTCCTCGAGCACCTTCTCGACCACGCCGGGCGGCAGGCGCCGCAGGCGCTCCGCGTGCGACCACCACGTCGCCTCGACCGCGAGCTCGGCCCGGTACCACGGGAACGCGCGCGCCGGGAGCAGGCACCGCTCCTTCGCGAAGTGCTCGAACGCGTGGCCCGGGAGCAGGTGCCGGTACACGTCGCCGCGCGAGATGCCGTCCACGCGCGCCAGCGCGACGAGGTCGGCGTTGGTGCCGAGCGGGTCGAGCGGGTCGAGCTGGATGCAGCGGAGCCGCTCGACGAGCGCCCGCACGCCCTCGGCGCCGGGCGGAAGCTCCGGGGCGGACAGGGCGTGGTGACCGACGAGCCAGCGGCGGGCCTCGGCGGGCGAGAGCACGACGGCCGCAGGGCGTGGGGCGGCGCGGCGCGGCGGCGAGGGGGCCATCCCGCAGTTCCTACCCGGGGGACGGCGTCCTGGCCAGGGGCGCGCGCGGCGCGCGGCTCGAGCGCCGCGCCGTCGACGGCCGCCCGCGGCCGGCGCCTCCGGGCGAATCGGCTGGAACGTCCGCGCCCGTTCGGCTAAGCGTGCGCCATGTCACGTCCGAAGGCGCTCGTCGCCTGGAGCAGCGGCAAGGACTCGGCGTGGGCGCTGCACGAGGCCCGCCGCGCAGGAGCGCTCGACGTCGTGGGCCTCCTCACCACCGTCACCTCGGAGTTCGCGCGCGTCTCGATGCACGCCGTCCGCGAGGAGCTGCTCGATCGCCAGGCCGCGGCGCTCGGCCTGCCCTGCCGCAAGGTGCGCATCCCGTGGCCGTGCCCGAACGAGGCGTACGAGGCCGAGATGGCGCGCGCGCTGGCGGAGGCGCGGGCGGCCGGCGTGACGCGCGTCGTCTTCGGGGACCTCTTCCTCGAGGACGTGCGCGCCTACCGCGAGCAGAAGCTCGCGGGGACGGGCATCGAGCCGGCGTTCCCGCTGTGGGGGCGCGACACGGCTCTCCTCGCGCGCGAGATGCTCGACGGCGGGCTGCGCGCGACGCTCACCTGCGTCGATCCGCGCCAGCTCGACGCCGCGTTCGCGGGCCGCGCCTTCGACGGGGCGCTCCTCGACGCCCTGCCGCCCGGGGTCGACCCCTGCGGCGAGCGCGGGGAGTTCCACACGTTCGCGTGGGCGGGCCCGATGTTCGCGGCGCCGATCGCCGTGACGCCCGGCGAGGTCGTGACGCGCGAGGGGTTCGTGTTCGCCGATCTCGATCTCCGCCGTCGCGTGAACCCGGATTCGGGGTATCGTCGGCGCGTGCAAGGCCCCGACCGCGGAACCTCCGAGCGTCCCCTCCGCCGCATCGCGACGAAGGCCGGCTTCGTCGGCAGCGCGTTCGCGATCTTCGCCTGCGGCTGGCTCGCCACGCGGTCCGACGACTGGACGAAGATCATCCTCTTCTCGCTCCTCGCCCTCGCCTCCACCCTCCTCGCGTCGATGTTCTCGCGCACGGGCCGGTGAGCCGCCGGCCGTGACCGCGGGCGGGGCGCCGCACCGTTGGGGGGCCTTCCCCGCGATGCGAAGGCCGCCCCGCGCAGTGCCGTCGCCTCCCCGAGCGGCTGCGGCGCGGCGCAGCGCGCTTCATATCTTCTCGAGCGTGGGGGGCGCGGGCGACGCCTCCCGGACGAGGAGGAGATCATGCGCGAGCACGAGAGCTTCCTGAGGCGGCTCGAGGAGACGCTCTCACGGGCAGCGGAGTGGCTCTCCGCCCGCCGGCACGGCGAGCAGGCCGGCGCGGACGACCGGCACGCGCGCGTCGAGGCGCTCCGCCGCGAGATCGCGAAGGCCCGGCACGCCGTGGCGGAGACCGCGCGGGCGGATCTCGCCCGGGTGCGCGCAGGCCTCGACGATCTCAAGCGGGACTACGACGTCCCGCTCCAGCACACCGGGCTCGGCCGCGGGGAGCTGGAGGCGTTCAGGCGCCACCTCCACACGACGGCGCTCCTCGTCCACGATCTCTCGACCGCGGACAACCCGCGCTGGGACGAGGCGAACGAGGAGTACGAGCGCTCCTGGGCGGACGTGGAGCGCGCGTTCGAGGCGGAGGGCGGGTCGGCGTCGCCCTGACGCTCCCCGCGCCGGCGCGCTTGCTCGCGGGACGGAGGCAGCGCTCTCCACCCGGAGCGGCGGCTCGCCCCGCGGGGCCTGCGTGCCCTCGCAGCGGAGGCCCCGGATCCGCTACGCTCGGTCCCGGCGACTCCGCCGGGGCTGCGCGCCGGGGCCAGGTCGAGGCCTCCTCCACGCACGATGAGCGCGCCCGACGGCTCGCCGCCTGAAGGAGGCACATGGCCCCGCGGACACCGTTCACCGGCCTCGAGCACTGGAGCTGCTTCTCGCCGGGATACGCGCTCGACCTCGAGGAGGCGTCCGGGCCCGTCCGCCACGCCTTCTGCGGCGCCCACGAGATCCGCGGCGCGTGGTGCTTCTTCGGAGATCACCCGCTGCTCCGCTTCCTCTCCCTGGACACGCGCGACGAGCGGCTCGGGCTCGCCGAGCTCGGCGTGCCTCACGTGCACCTCCTCTACTGCTGGCGGTGCGACGTCGGCCGCCTCGATTACCGGCTCGAGCGCGACGGAGGCGTGACGCTCCTGGGCGAGAGCGAGTGGATCGACGGCTTGAGGGTGGCGGGGCACGATCCCGACGAGATCCGCGCCCGGCTCCGCGATCCCGCGACCGATTACCCCTACCCCGACTACCCCGCGGCGTTCCCGCTGCGCGACGCCAGGCTCCGCCCGGTGGACGCCGCGGCGCAGGCGGCCATCGTCGCGGCGGAACGGGACGGCGAGGAGGTGCCCCCCGAGCTCGACCGCGCCCGGCACCAGGTCGGAGGCCTCCCGTACCTCGTGCAGGGCTCGTCGCACGTGCCGAGGTGCGGCGACTGCGGAAAGCCGATGGCCTTCGTCGCGAGCATCGCCGACGACTGCGCCGATCCGCGTGGGTTCACCTCGAACGAGGGCGTGCAGGTCCTGTTCTTCCTGTGCCCCGCCTGCCGGCGCGTGAACGCTTTCAACGTGTGCGACTGAGCGCTCCGCCTCAGGGGAACCGCCGGGCCCTCGTCGGCCCCTTCAGGCGCACGAAGCCGTCCCCCTGCTGCCGGAACACCACCGGCCTCCTCGCGACGGGCGCGTCCTCGCGCCCGGTCCCGAGCACGAGGTCGGCGTCGAAGCGGACGACGACGCGGCCGCGCTCCAGACGGACCCGCGCGAACGGCGTCGGATCCTCCTCGCCGAGCTCGCCCGGCACCCCCGCGTCGATGGCGCCGAGCTCGAGGAGCTCCGCGCCGGCGAGCTCGTAGACGTGGAGCCCCCGGCTGTACTCGGCGCCGCGCTCCGCGAGCACGATCGTGCGCCCGCCCCCGGCGAACACGACCGGCGTCAGGTCCTGGGCGTCCCCCGTCCCGGGCGTCCGCGACAGCTCCCGCACCCCGGCGCGCGTGCTCTGGAGGAGGATCAGGCAGCGCCCGAGGTGCTCTCCGGTCCCGCCCTCGAAGTCCGAGACGAGGAACGTGCCCCGCCGGCCCGGGACGCGGACGATCTCCGGCCGGGACTCGCCGAGGCGCTTCAGGTACGCGTGGATCGCGCCCGCGTCGTCGGGCGCGATGCCCTTCTCGTGGCGGTAGGTCTCCTGGCCACGCGTGACCTCGACCATCGCGCGCGTCGCGCGCGGGAGCGGCACGCCCGCCGCGGCGAGCGCGGAGGGCAGGAGGAGCGCTGCGGCGACGCACGGGAGCACGGGGGGGCCTCCTCGGAACGGTCCGGCGAGAGGCGAGCAGCTTACCAGCGCGGCCGAACGGGCGGAACGATTCGAGCCCCTGCGCTTGACGCCCCTCGTCCTCCGGCGCGATGGTGCGCGCCCCCATGCCCGTCCTCCGAGGTTCCGTCACGTTCGCCCGCTTCCGGTCGGAGACCGGGAAGCTCCCCCAGGACACCCGCCGCTGGCTCGCGCGCGGCCTCGCGCGCGGCGCCTTCGAGCCCATCGACGTCCAGCGCGGGGAGGACGACCGCTCCGCCGGCTTCGTCGCGCTCGAGGACCCGGACTCGACCGACTTCGCGTCGGGCGTGCTCGAGAGGGGCCGCGCGCTCTTCGCGTGGCGGATCGACACGATCCAGGTGAAGGCGGCCGCGGTGCGGCCGGAGCTCGAGCGGTGGGCCGCCGCCTTCCGCGACGAGCACCGGCGTCCGCCGACCCGCGGCGAGAAGGCCGGCGCGCGCGACGAGATCCGCCACCGCCTGCGCAAGCGGCAGCCGCCCGCCACCCGGACGTTCGACGTGAGCTGGAGCCTCGACGCCGGCGAGCTGCGGATATGGGCGGCGTCGCGCAAGGTGGTGGAGGAGGTCGCCGTGGCGATCGAGGGCGCCTTCGAGGCGAAGCTCGCGCCGCTCTCCGCCGGGGCGCAGGCGGTGCGGGCGGGAGTGGCCGAGGGCGCGCTCGCGCCGACGGCGGAGCTGCTCGGCGTGTCGCGGGAGGAGGTCGTCCGTGGCGAGGCGTGAGCAGGCGCGGGCGGAGGCGCGGTTCCTGCGGGGCGCCACCGGCGTGGACGGAGTCGCCACGGAGACGGACGTGCGCGACGAGGCGGAGGTCGAGCGGGATCGGGCGCGCGAGCAGCTCCTTCGCGGCCGGACGTGGCTCGGCCGCGAGCTGCTCACCTGGCTCCTCTGGCGGTCGGAGTCGGGCGACCCGCTGGTGGAGGTGGAGGGCGCCGGGGTCGTCGTGCTCTTCGCGGGCCGCGTGCTCCTGCGCGGCGTCGCCGGGGACGTCACCGAGGTGGCCGCGCGCGGCGCCGCCGCGCCGTACGCGGCGCAGGTGAAGCGCGCGCTCGCGAGCGGCCTGCTCGTGCACCAGGCGCGGCTCAGGCTCACCCAGGGCGACCGGAGCTGGGAGGTCACGCTCGACGCCGAGCACCTCGACGTGCGGGCGGCGAAGCTGCCGGAGCTCCTCACCGAGGCAGAGGACGACCGGGCCGCGGAGCGGCTCGACCTCTGCGACCAGCTCGGCCACCTCGTGGACGCGCTCGTGGACGCGTTCCTGGCGGAGCGCGCCGGGAAGGGCTGGGCGAGGCGGACGGTGCCCGCGCTGCGCGCGTGGATGGAGGGCGGGTAGGGAGCGCTCGCCGCGGCCCTGTCCCGCCGAACGCGGAGGGCACGGCAGCCGGCGGCGCGCACCGGCGAGCGGGCTTCGAGATGCGGGGCGGGTGGCGAGCGTCAGGGCGGCACCCGCTCGTCCCATCCCCTCGTGCCCTCTCCGGCACCCGCGCACACCGTCTAGGAGGGAGGGCAGGCCATGAGCACGGGTATGTGGCACAGGGCGGCGGTCGCAGGGCTGCTCGCCGCTTCGCTGACGTCGTGTGCGCACGAGAAGAAGCAGGCGAGGGCGGAGCAGGCGCCCGCCGCACCGCAACCGACGGAGCAGCAGGCGGTTCAGCAGGCACCGCAGCCTCGGGAGCAGGTCGCGGACGCGCAGAGCGGGCTCGAGGCTGCGCACCAGGAGGTCGTCAGGGCGCAGGAGCAGCTCGCGCTCGCGCAGCAGCGGGAGGAGCAGGAGCGCGTGAAGGTGCAGCAGCTCGAGATCCAGGCGCGCCAGGATCTGGATCGCGCGAGCCAGCTCGCGTACCAGGCGGAGCGGGCGCAGGGCCTGGAGGCCGCCACCGGTCGGGTCATGCAGGCGACGCCCTCGCGCGTCCTCCTGGAGCTGCAGGACGGCCGGACGCTGTCGTTCAACGTGGACGATCGGACGAGGGTGCTCGTCGGATCGGAGCAGCGCTCGGTCTCCGAGATCCAGCTCGGCGCGGACGCGCGGGTCGCGTTCGATCCGAAGGGCGCGGAGCGGACCGCGGTCACGATCCGCCTGGCGCCGCTGGGCGGCGAGCCGGGCGTCACCCCGCCGAACCGGGCGAGCCCCACCTTCGAGACCCAGCCGCCGCCGCGCCGCTGATCCGTTCAGACCTCCGCGAGCGCGAGCTTCATCCGCTCCGCGCACGCCCTCAACCGCTCGTCGTACGTCGCGAGCGCGAGCTTCTGCCGCTGCGCCACGAGGAACTGCGCGGTCGCGAGGTGGAGCGCGTCGAGCGTCCGCACGGGCGCGGGAAACGGCTCGAGCGCCCGCGCGAGCACCGTGGGCGCCAGCTCGACGAGCGAGACGCGGGCCAGGAGCTCGCGGACGGCGTCGCCGTGGGTCCGAGCCGCGCCGCGGGCGTTCACGCGGGTCCACAGCTCGTACTCGAGGAGCCGGCTGGAGACGAGCGGTTCGCCCCAGAGCGCGTCGGGCGGGCGCCAATCCTCCGCGAAGAGCTCCGCGAGCGCGACCGACGTGTCGAGGTAGATCACCGCTCGGACCGGTCGGCGTCGAGGTCCGCGAGCACGTCTCTCAGCTTCTCGGTCGGGGGCGGCGTCCGGGGCCGCGTGCCCGACCCTACCATCGCGGGCGTGACGACCCCCTCCGGACGAGGGACGCGAGCACCGCGTCGGAGACCGTCTCCGCCCGGCCCGGCCGAGGCGGGACGAGCTCGGCGACGACGCGATCGCGGTCCGCGATGAGGACGGTCTCGCCCTGCGAGGCGAGCCGCACGTACTCCGAGAGCTTGTTCTTGAGGATCTTGAGGCCGACGGTGCGCACCGAGTCAATGTAGCTTCCGGAAGCTACCTCGGCAATGCTCCGCGAGCCGGCGCCGGGCGAGCGGGGCCGGCGACGAGCGCGAGGGTCGACCGAACCGCGCGACGTTGCGTGGGATTTCAACTACTCGAAGACGAGCGTGGCCGACCCCACGTCGCCGCTGCCGCACCCGCCGAGGACCTCGACGCGTGCGCTCGTGCGCGGGAAGCCCGCGGGCGCGCCCCGGAACGGAACCGGTTGCGGCGCCTGAAGCGGACCGCACGCGAGCGGGGAGCCGCCGTCGATGGGCACGAGCCACGCGTCCACCGCCGTTGTGCCGCCGGCGGCGCCTGGCATCGTGAACGTCACCGTCGTGAAGAACGGCGCGTCGGGTGCGCACAGGAAGCCGACCCTGAACACGAGGTACCCGGAGCCGCGCGAGTCGAACCCCACCAGGACCTCCGCCGGAAACGAGCTCGAGGATCGCATCGGCGGGTCGGCGCGCACCACGACCTCGATCGTCGAGGTCTCCTCGACCTCGCACGCGAACACGGCGGCGACGGCCGAGAGCAGCACGCGGCGGCGCCAGCGACTCGCCACGGGTCCTCCGGAACGCGAGACCCTGCTCCCATTGCTCCGCCGGGCGCCTCGCGCTCTCGTTTCCGTCGCCTGGGCTTCCTCTCGCCTGGCGTCCGGGCGCCTGGACGCCGCGCCGCCCTCTATGCCTGCCGGCCGCGGCCGCGGAGCGCGAGCGCTGCCTGCTGCGGGCCGGTGGCGGACGGCACGAGCTGGCGGAACAGGCTCGACTCGCGCTTGAAGAAGCCTTCGGTGTGGAACGACCGTGACAGCCCGAGCACCTCGAAGTCGAGGTGGTGGCAGAGCTCGTGGAGGAGGGTGCGGAGGAACGTCCTGAACGCGACGACGCGGGCATGGCGCGCGGTGCGCATCCACACCCGGATGATCGCGACCTCGGTCTCCTGCGTGTAGAGGCCGTGCAGCTCGCCCCAGTCCTGGCTCGGGCGCACGGCGAGGATCTCGACGACCGGCGCCGGCGCTCCGAGGGCGCGCGCGACGCGGCCGGCGATCTCCGCCGACGCGGTGGCCACCCCGCCGGCGTCGTCCCGGGCGAGCGCCGCCCCGAGCGCCTCGACGGCGGGCGCGAGCGCTTCCGCGTCCGGGAGCGGCAGCGCCGCCACCGCGTCGCTCTTCCGGTACACCGCCTGGTCGCGGCGCGAGAGCCTCTCGTAGTAGGCGAACGGCACCGGGAGATCGTAGCGCCCGCGGAGGCACGCGCATTCCGCCGAGGACGCCAGCTCGCCGTGGCTTCCCCCGAGCCGCCTCCTACGGCCTCCGCAAGCGCAGGTTGCTCGTCCGTACGAACGGATTATGATGTCCGTACGGAGGCCGCATGCACAAGAAGCTCACCCGGACCGGCAACAGCCTCGCGCTGGTCCTCGACAAGGGGCTCCTCGAGCGGACCGGCATCGACGCCGAGACGCCCATCGAGGTCTCGACCGACGGCGAGGTGATCGTGATCTCCCCGGTGCGCAGCGGACGCCGGACCGCGAAGCTGCGGCGCGTGATGGAGCAGGCGCACGCGCGCTATGCGGGCGCGTTCAGGCGGCTCGCCGAGTGAAGGACCCCTCGTTCCTCACGCTCGACGAGGTCCTCGCGCTGCACGCCGACCAGGTCGAGCGGTACGGTGGCGCGCCGGGCGTGCGAGACCTCGGGCTGCTCGAGTCGGCGCTCGCCGCGCCGAGAGCGACGTTTGGGGGCGGCCTGCTCCACCCGACGCTCCCCGAGATGGCCGCCGCGTACCTCTTCCACCTCGTCCGCATCCATCCGTTCGTCGACGGGAACGAGCGCGCCGGCCTCGCCAGCGCGATCGCGTTCCTCGGCCTGAACGACCTGTGGCTGGAAGCCGATCCCGACGCGCTCGTCGTGCTCGTCGTCGGGGTGGCCGACGGCCGCGTCGGCAAGGCGGAGGTCGCCGTCTTCGTCCAGCGGCGCGTCGTCGCGCTCGCGGACGAGTGATGCCTTCCGCCGGCGCGTGTACGCTCGGTGAGACTCGCCGCTCGTACGCATGTCCGTACCTCGAGTAGGATCGCGCGCGTGCCGCGGAAGCTCGCAGACGGCGTCTACGACCACCTCCTCGACGAGGCGCTCGCGGCCCTGGCCGAGGAGGCGGGCCGCACGCGCGAGGTGGACGTCGCGGACCTCGACCCCGCGCGCACGCCGTCGTTCGCCGCGGCGCACCTGCGACCGCTCGTGGAGCGCGTGCTCGCGTCGGTGAAGGGCGAGGACGCCGCGGACAAGCAGGCCCGCCGCGTCGTCATCCTGAACCGGCTCCTCGCGACGCTCGACGAGGCCGCCCGCGAGCACTGCGGCGAGACGCCGCTCGGCGCGGGGGAGACGCGCGTCCCCTCCCCTCGCCACCTGCGCCTCGTTCGCCCGCGTCCCGCGCTCGGCGCCTCCGCGCCGGCGATCCTGCCGGAGACGCCGCTCGCCGAGAGCGCGCTCCTCGTGAACGCCTCGGGCGAGCCGTCGCTCGGGCGCGAGCTGACGCGGGAGCTCGCGAGCGCGGACCGCGTGGACCTCCTCTGCGCGTTCGTGAAGTGGAGCGGCCTGCGCTTCGTCCTCGACGACCTCGCCGCGCTCGTCGCACGCGCACGCGCCCGCGGCGAGCCGACCCCGCTGCGCGTCCTCACGACGACGTACATCGGCGCGAGCGACGTCCGCGCCATCGAGGAGCTGGCGAAGCTCGGCGCCGACGTCCGGATCTCCTACGACGACCGCCGCACCCGCCTGCACGCGAAGGCCTGGCTGTTCCACCGCGAGAGCGGCAGCCACACCGCGTACATCGGCTCGTCGAACCTCTCCCACGCCGCGCTGCACGAGGGGCTCGAGTGGAACGTCCGCCTCGCTTGGCGCGACTCGGGGCCGCTCCTCGACAAGTTCCGCGCCGCGTTCGAGTCGTACTGGGACTCGGACGAGTTCGAGCCGTTCGACCCCGCCCGCGATCGCGAGCGGGTGGTGAAGGCGCTCGCGGCGCAGCGGGGAGCGGACGGCGACGGCGCGCCCGCGCTTCGCTTCGACCTCCGCCCGCACCCGTACCAGGAGCCCATGCTGGAGGCGCTCCGCGTCGAGCGCGAGCGCGGGCACGCGCGGAACCTCCTCGTCGCGCCGACCGGCACCGGCAAGACGCTCGTGGCGGCGTTCGACTACGCGCAGCTCCGGGCGACGCTGCCGCGCGCGCGGCTCCTCTTCGTCGCGCACCGCGACCGGATCCTCTCCCAGAGCCGCGGCGCCTTCGCCGCCGTGCTGCGCGACCCCGGCTTCGGCGAGCTGCTCACCGGGGACCGGAAGCCCACGGCGGGCGAGCACGTCTTCGCCACCATCCAGTCGCTCGCGCGCATGGACCTCGCGCGCGACCTGCCGCCCGGGCACTTCGACGTCGTGATCGTGGACGAGTTCCACCACGCCGAGGCGCCCACGTACGACCGCCTCCTCGCGCACGTGCGCCCGCGGGTGCTCCTCGGCCTCACCGCCACGCCCGAACGCCACGACGGCGGCGACGTGCGCCGCTGGTTCGACGGCCGCACCGCGTACGAGCTGCGGCTCTGGGACGCGCTCGAGCAGGGGCTCCTCGCGCCGTTCCAGTACTTCGGCGTGAAGGACGGGGTGGACCTCTCGACGGTCGCGTGGCGCCGCGGCTGGGGCTACGACCGCGAGGAGCTGTCGCGCCTCTACACGGGCGCAGACGTGCGCGCTCGCTTGGTGCTGCAAGAGGTCCAGCGGCGGGTCGCCGACCCGAAGCGGATGCGCGCCCTCGGGTTCTGCGTCTCGGTCGAGCACGCGCGCTACATGGCGGCGCGGTTCGAGGAGGTGGGGCTCGCGAGCGCGGCCGTGACCGCCGAGACGCCGGGCCCCGAGCGCGAGGGGGCGATCCAGCGGCTCGAGGCCGGGAAGCTTCAGGCGCTCTTCACCGTCGATCTCTTCAACGAGGGCGTGGACATCCCGCGGGTGGACACGGTCCTCTTCCTCCGCCCCACCGAGAGCGCGACGGTCTTCCTCCAGCAGCTCGGCCGCGGCCTCCGCCTGCACCGCGAGAAGCCGTGCCTCACCGTCCTCGACTTCATCGGGAACGCGCGCAAGGAATTCCGCTTCGACCGGCGCTACCGCGCGCTCGTCGGCGGGACGACGCGGCAGGTCGAGCGGCAGATCCAGGCCGGGTTCCCGTACCTGCCGCCCGGCTGCGCGATGCAGCTCGACGCGCAGGCACAGGCGATCGTGCTCGGGAACATCCGAAGGAACATCGGGGCCGGGCAGCGGTGGCTCACCGAGGAGCTCGCGACTTGCGGGCCGGAGGCGACGCTCGGGCAGTTCCTGCACGAGGCGGGCGTCACGCTCGCCGAGCTGTACGCGAACAAGCGGAGCTTCGCGTCGCTGCGGCAGGCGGCGTTCGGCGCGCCGGCGCTCGACGAGGAGGCGCGCGCCCTTCACGCCGGGCTGCGCGCCGTCGTCCACGTGAGCGATCCGGAGCGGCTCGCGGTGCTCCGGCGCCTCGCGGGTGACCTCCCCTCTTCCTCCGCGCCCGCGGGGGGAGAGGGCCAGGGTGAGGGGGGCGTCCGCGCCCAGCGCGTCACGGCGATGCTCGCCGCCTCGCTCCTCGACTGCCGCCGCCCCGCCGAGGCAGCCGCGGCCCTCGCCGCCGCCGGCCAGCACCCGACCTTCCGGACCGAGCTCTCGCAACTGCTCGACTACATCGAGGACGAGCGCCGCGACGCCGTCTTCCCGTGGCAGGACCCCACCCGGCTCCGCCCCGCGCCCCTCCACGTCCACGCCCGCTACCGGCAGGAGGAGGTCCTCGCCGCGCTGGGCGTCACCGGCGAGAGGACCGGCCAGATCCCGCGCCTCCAGGCCGGCGTCTTCTACGTCGAGCAGGAGAACGTGGATCTGCTCTTCGTCACGCTGAAGAAGACCGACGCCGGCTTCTCGCCGTCCACCATGTACAAGGACTATGCGATGAGCCCGACGCGCTTCCACTGGGAGAGCCAGAACACCGCGCACCCCGGCTCGCCCACGGGGAGCCGCTACCTCGCGAAGAGCAGCACCGTGCTCCTCTTCGTCCGCGAGACGCAGGAGCAGGCGAACGGGGTGGCGGAGCCGTACTGGTTCCTCGGGCCGGTCACGCTCGAGTCCGCGAGCGGGGAGCGGCCGATGCAGATCGTCTGGAGGCTCGAGCGGGCGATGCCGGGACACCTGTATCAGCGCGCGACGGTCGCGGCGGGGTGATCGGAGGTTCCAGAGCAGACGCGCGTCGCGGATTCGCAGCGCTTTCCATCCAGCGCTCGACTCACTCGCTGCGCGTGCTGAACCGACCCGCCCCGGCCGCTACCTCTCTCCCGCCACCGCCCCCTCCGCCACGATCCACGCCTCGACGTCGCGCCACGCCCGCGCGAGCGCGTCGTCGTGCCCCGCGCCCTCCACGAGCTCGAGCCGCTTCGGCCCCGCGAGCGCCGCGTACACGCGCCTCGAGTGCTCGGGCCGCGTCTCGGCGTCCTGCGCGCCGTGGACGACCAGCACGGGGATGCGCAGGCGCGCCGCCGCGGCGACCGGGCTCACCTCCGCCACGTCGAACCGTGCCGTCCGGCCGGCGAGGTCCATCGCCTCGGCGATCTGGCGCTCGCTCGCGATCCTTCCGACCCGGTCGCGCGCGATCTCCTCCAGCGACGAGAACGTCGCGACCGACACGATCCCGGTGATGCGCGGATCCTCCGCCGCGGCCTGCAGCGCGACCGCGGCCCCGAGCGACACGCCCAGCACGACGGCCCGCTCGAGGCCGAGCCGGTCGAGGACGCGCGAGAGGTCCTTCCTCTCGTGGAAGCCGTACGTGCAGGCGTCGCCGGTGGACTCGCCGTGCGCCCGGCTGTCGTAGGCGACGACGTCGAACCCGGCGCGCACGAGCCGCTCGGCGATCCAGGTGCCCGACGCCCGGTTGTCGGCGACGCCGTGGAGGTACACGACCGTGCCCGCGCGCGCCGCCGTCTGCGCGGGGAAGAGCCACCCGCGGAGCGTCACGCCTCCGGCGTCGACCGCGAAGTCGCCGTGCGGCAGCGCCGGCGCGGCGCCGACGGCTCGGCGCGACGGATGGAGCAGCGCGTTCGCTCCCCACGACGGCGGCATGCAGCCCGGGACGAGCGCGACGAGGGCGAGCGCGAGGGCGGTTCGGCACACGCTCCCTTCGTACGCGCCGGGCCGCCGCGCATTTCGCCGAATGGCCACATCCGCCTTTCATGCTCGCGCCCCAGCCGCCCCCGCTCCGCCCCTCCGCGCCGCGGCCGCAGCGCGAAAGCCCCGCCCCATCACGCGGAAATCCCTTTCCGCCAGGCGCCCTTGCCCCCTCTGGCTCCTGTCAGCCCCCCCTGCTAGATCGGTCCTCCCGATGGCCGACTTCGTCCACCTGCACCTGCACACGCTCTACTCGCTCCTCGACGGCGCGATCCGCATCAAGGACCTGCTCAAGACGGTCCAGGCGAAGGGCATGAAGTCGGTGGCCGTGACGGACCACGGCAACCTCTACGGCGCGGTGGACTTCTACAAGAAGGCGAAGGAAGCCGGGGTGAAGCCCATCCTCGGCATGGAGGCCTACGTCGCCGGCGAGAAGGGCCGCCAGGATCGCTCCGAGCGCGTGGGGCGCCACCTCATCCTCCTCGCGAAGAACGCCGAGGGCTGGCGGAACCTCCGCATCCTCAGCTCCAAGGCCTTCACCGAGGGCTTCTACTACGACCCTCGCATCGACAAGCCGCTCCTGAAGCAGCACTCCGCCGGGCTCATCGGGCTCACCGCCTGCCTCGCCGGCGAGGTGCCGCGCCTCATCCGCCACGGCGAGATGGACGCGGCGCGCAACGCGGCGCGCGAGTACCGGGACATCTTCGAGCCGGGCGCCTTCTTCCTGGAGGTGCAGTCGAACGGGATGCGCGAGCAGGTCGAGGTGAACGCCAAGCTCGCGCAGCTCGGGCGGGACGAGGGCATCCCGCTCGTCGCCACCGCCGACGCCCACTACGTGCGCCGCGAGGACGCGAAGGCGCACGACGTGCTCATGTGCATCGCGTCCAACAAGACCTTCTCCGACCCGAAGCGGCTCAAGCACGACACCGACGGGCTCTTCATCACCTCGCCCGACGAGATGGCCCGGGCCCTCCCCGGCTTCGAGGACGCCATCGCGCGCACCGCGGAGATCGCGGAGGCGTGCAACGTCGAGCTGCCGCTCGGCAAGACCTTCCTGCCCGGCTTCGCGCTCCCGGAGGGCATGAGCGAGGACGACTTCATCGGGAAGCTCGCCCGCGAGGGGCTCGACCGGCGCTTCCGGGAGATCGAGGGCAAGTACGAGCACGACCGCGACGCCTACCGCCAGCGGCTCGAGATGGAGCTCGGCGTCATCCGCAAGATGGGCTTCTCCGGCTACTTCCTCATCGTCCAGGACTTCATCAACTGGGCGAAGGAGCGCGAGGTGCCGGTGGGCCCGGGGCGCGGCTCGGGCGCGGGCTCGATCGTGGCGTGGTCGCTGCGCATCACCGACCTCGACCCCATCCGCTGGAGCCTGCTCTTCGAGCGCTTCCTCAACCCCGAGCGCGTGTCGATGCCGGACTTCGACATCGACTTCTGCCAGAACCGCCGCGACGAGGTGATCCGGTACGTCAGCGGGAAGTACGGCAAGGACAACGTCGGGCAGATCATCACCTTCGGCTCGCTCAAGGCGCGCTCGGTCATCCGCGACGTCGTGCGGGTGATGGGGCTCCCCTTCAGCGAGGGCGACCGCATCGCGAAGCTCGTCCCGGACCCGGTGCAGGGCAAGACCCCGCCGCTCAAGGAGTGCATCGAGAACGAGCCGCGCCTCAAGGACCTCTACGACCGCCCCACCGAGATCTCGCGCTTCACCGACGGCAAGGGCGAGCAGCAGGTGGTCACCACCAAGGACCTGCTCGACATCGGCATGGCGCTCGAGGGGCTGAACCGGCAGGCGGGGCTCCACGCCGCCGGCGTCGTCATCGCCGACAAGCCGCTCTGGGAGTACGTCCCGGTCACCAAGGACGACAAGTCCGAGATGCTCGTCTCGCAGTTCGCGAAGGACGAGGTCGAGAAGGCCGGGCTCGTGAAGTTCGACTTCCTCGGCCTGAAGACGCTCACCGTCATCGACGACGCGCTCCGGCTCGTGAAGCAGAACCACCCCGACCGGAAGGACTTCAAGGCGAGCGACATCCCGCTCGACGACCCGAAGGTCTACGAGCTCATCAGCCGCGGGGACACCGCCGGCGTCTTCCAGATGGAGTCGTCGGGCTTCACCGAGATGGTGATCAAGATGAAGCCCTCGCGGTTCGAGGACGTCATCGCCGCGGGCGCGCTCTACCGGCCCGGGCCGCTCGACCAGAAGCTCGAGGACGGCCGGACGATGGTGGACGTCTACATCGACCGCAAGCACGGCCGCGAGAAGGTCGCCTACCCCCACCCCGATCTGCAGACCGTCCTGGAGCCGACCTACGGCGTCATCGTCTACCAGGAGCAGGTGATGCAGATCTCGCAGGTCCTCGCGGGCTACAGCCTCGGCCGCGCGGACCTCCTCCGCCGCGCCATGGGGAAGAAGAAGGCGGAGGAGATGGCGAAGGAGCGCGTGGGCTTCCTCGAGGGGACGCGCGCGCGCGGCGTCGACGAGAAGGTCGCGAACGGCATCTTCGACCTCATGGAGAAGTTCGCGGCGTACGGCTTCAACAAGTCGCACTCCGCGGCCTACGGCCTCCTCACCGTCCAGACCGCCTGGCTCAAGGCCCACTACCCGGTGGAGTTCATGGCGGCGCTCATCTCGAGCGAGGCCTCGAACACCGACAAGGTGGTGATGCACGTCGCCGAGGCGCGGCAGGACGGCATCGAGGTGCTGCCGCCGGACGTGAACGAGTCCGGGAAGGACTTCTCCGCGTTTCCGCCAGGTCCGCCGCGCAAGGAAGGTCAGAGCGAGCCCCCTCCCC
Organism: uncultured delta proteobacterium; assembly: GCA_963737085.1. Taxonomy (GTDB): domain Bacteria; phylum Myxococcota; class Myxococcia; order Myxococcales; family Anaeromyxobacteraceae; genus Anaeromyxobacter. The sequence goes on along the minus strand of CAVTRR010000002.1, from coordinate 176,581 downwards.
TCTCCCCCCGCAAGGCGGGGGGAGAGGGCCAGGGTGAGGGGGGCCGCACGGCCAAGGGCCGCATCCGCTTCGGCCTCGGCGCGGTGCGGGGCGTGGGCGAGTCCACCGTCGAGGCGATCCTCGCGGCGCGCCGGGACGGCGGGCCGTTCGAGCACCTCCAGGACTTCGCCTCGCGGGTGGACGCGCGGCGCATCAACAAGAAGGTGGTCGAGGCGCTCGTGAAGTCCGGCGCCTTCGACTTCGAGGGCGTGCCGCGCTGGCAGCTCTTCGCCGGCATCGAGGCGGCCTTCGCCGCCGGCGCGTCCGCCCAGGCGGACCGCGCCTCCGGCCAGGCGAGCCTCTTCGGCGCGCTGCCCGCGCAGGTGGCGACGAAGCCGCGCTACCCGAAGCCCGGCGACGTGGTCGGCGAGCTCGAGGTGCAGGAGTGGCCCGAGCGCGTGCGCCTCGCCTTCGAGAAGGAGACGCTCGGCTTCTACCTCACCGGCCACCCGCTGCGCGGCTACGAGAAGGAGGCGCGCCGCTACGCCTCCACCACCTGCGCGGCGGTCTCGCAGAAGCGCCACGGCGACAAGGTGACGGTGGTGGGCATCGTGGCGGCGCTCCGCGAGCGCGTGACCAAGGAGAAGGGGACGCGCTTCGGCATCCTCACGCTCGAGGACACGACCGGCACGATCGAGGTCGTCTGCTGGGGCGGGCGCCCGGCGCAGAACGGCCGGCCCGCGCAGAAGGGCTGGGCGGACTGGGAGGGCTTCGTGAAGTCGGAGGAGCCCATCCTCGTCCACGCCGAGGTGCGCGTGAACACGCGCGACGAGGAGAACCCGAAGGCGGAGCTGACCGCCACCGACGTCGAGCCGCTCTCGCAGGTCCGCACCCACAAGACCTCCGAGATCGCGCTGCGCATCGACGCCGAGCGGCTCACCGCCGACCGCGCCGGGACCCTCAAGGCGCTCCTCGGCAAGCACCCCGGCAACACCGCCGTCACCGTGCGCGCGGTGATCCCGCAGGAGACCGAGACGACGATCTCGGTGCCGGTCAAGGTGCAGCCCGCCGACGAGCTGCTCGAGGCGGCGCGCCGGCTCGGGTTCGAGGTGGAGCTGCGCTGAGGTCGCCGCGCGGACGAGGAAGCGATGGGCGCGGCGGTCCCCTCACCCTCGCTCGCGCGGCGCCTCGCGCCGCGGCGGAGACAGGAGACGGCAGATGGCGACGGAGCGGACGACGGACCACGGCGGGACGGTGGTGGTGGTGAACGCCGAGCAGATGGGGCGGGGCGACGACGGCCTCGGGGCGAAGCTCCTCGGGAGCTTCCTCCGCACGCTCGTCTCGCTCGAGCCGAAGCCCGACGCGATCGTCTTCTACAACGCGGCCGTGAAGCTCCTCGGGCCGGGCTCGCCGAGCCTCGACGCGCTGAGGCAGCTCGACGACGCCGGCGTGGACCTCCTCGCCTGCGTCACCTGCCTCGAGCGCTTCGAGCTCACCGATCGGCTCGAGGTGGGCGCGGTGAGCAACATGCGGGAGATCGGGCAGCGACTCCTCTCCGCGGGCAAGGTCGTCACCCTCTGATCGCTTCAGCCGCCTGCACGGGCGAGCGGCGCCGCCGGCCCGGCGCGCGACTCTGGAGCCTGCGGGGGAGGCGGCTCGGACCCGAGGGTCGCCGCGGCATTGCGGCGAACTGTCGCGGTCCCCGGCCCGGCGCGATGTCGGGGAATCGGGGGACGCGGGCCCGGGCCGGAGGCCCATCCCACCGTTTTCCGTGGGATCGGCGGCTCTCCGCACGGACGCTCGGTCAGCCGCGACGCAGGGTGGATCCGCGCAACCCCAAAATGGCGAAGCTCGCCAGGCCCCGGGCCGGGTGACCACTCGTTCGCAGGCCTGTAGTATGGGGGTGCTTGTCTTACAGGGGGTGCAGGCGATGATGCGCGCGAATGTTCGCGTCCCGGCTCCCCGCGGCGCCGCCGCTCACTGCGACGTCGGCGGGGTGCTCCGCTGCGACCGGCAGGCCGAGGACATGCTGAGGGTCTTCTTCCCCGAGGCGACCGACGGCGGCGCGATGCCGCCCGAGCTGAAGGGGCTCACCGACGGCGCGCAGCTCGGCTCCCCCGGCATCCGCCGCGTGCTCGTGATGGAGGGCGCCGGCGAGCGGCTGCGGATCGAGGTCACCGCCGTCGGCAAGGGCAAGACCCAGCTCCACCTCTGGCGCGAGCCCCTGCCCGACGGCCCGCAGCTCGGCCCGGAGCCCGTCCCGGCGCCGTCGCCCGCGGACGGCCTCACGCAGCGCGAGCGCGAGGTCGCGCTCCTCGTCGCCGACGGCCTGCGCTCACGCGAGGTGGCGGAGCGGCTCGGGATCGCGTCGCAGACGGTGAAGAGCCACCTCAAGACCATCTTCGACAAGCTGGGCGTGCGGAACCGGGTCGAGCTGGCCCGCCGCCTCGTGCAGCACTGACCGGGCCTGCTGCGGCGCACGATGCCTGCCTGCGTCGGGCAGGCTCGTCGGTCCGCTGCTCGGCGCACGGCTGCAGTGCGCCTGCGCTGCTCCCTCCTCGCGTGCCCGCCTCGGCGACGGCCTCGTGCGCCTCGCGACGGCCCGGAGCGGGCCCGCCGGGCTTGCGGCGCCGCCCGCGCGGCGCTAGCGTCGCCGGTCCGCATGGTCACGCTCGAGGACATCCAGGCCGCCCGCGCCCGCATCCGGGATCGCATCTACCTCTCGCCCTGCGCGCGCAGCGAGACCCTGTCGAAGCTCACCGGGACGACGGCGCTCCTGAAGCTCGACAACCTGCAGATGACCGGCGCGTACAAGGAGCGCGGCGCCCTCAACAAGCTCCTCGTCATGCCCGCCGCGGACCGCGAGCGCGGCCTCATCGCGGCGAGCGCGGGGAACCACGCGCAGGCGGTCGCCTACCACGCCGGCCGGCTCGGGGTGAAGGCGACGATCGTCATGCCCGAGGCCACCCCGATCATGAAGGTGGCCAACACGCGCGCGCACGGCGCCCGCATCGTCCTGCACGGCGCGAACTACGACGAGGCGTACGCCGAGGCGCGGCGGCTCGAGCACGTCGAGCAGCTCACCTTCGTCCACCCCTTCGACGACCCGGACGTCATCGCCGGCCAGGGGACCATCGCCCTCGAGGTGCTCGAGCAGGAGCCCGAGCTCGACGCGATCGTGGTCCCCATCGGCGGCGGCGGCCTCGCCTCGGGCGTGGCGGTCGCGGTGAAGGCGCTGCGCCCCGGCGCGAAGGTGATCGGGGTCGAGACCGAGGTGCTCCCCTGCATGCTGCAGGCGGTGGACGCGGGCAAGCCCGTCACGCTCGAGGGCGCGAACACCATCGCCGACGGCATCGCGGTGAAGCGCGCGGGCGACCTCACCTTCGAGCACGTGAAGCGGTACGTGGACGAGATCGTGACGGTCTCGGAGGAGGAGATCGCGAGCGCGATCCTCTACCTGCTCGAGCGGGAGAAGACCGTGGTGGAGGGCGCCGGCGCCGTCGCGGTGGCCGCCCTCATGCAGCACAAGATCCACGGCCTCGACGGGCGGCGGGTCGTCTCCCTCGTCTCCGGCGGCAACATCGACGTGAACCTCGTCGCGCGCGTGATCGAGCGCGGCCTCGTCAAGGACGGGCGCCTCGTCCGCATCAGCGTGGCCCTGCAGGACAAGCCCGGGCAGCTCGCCAAGGTCTCAGCGATCGTCGCGAACCACCGCGCGAACGTGATCGAGGTCCACCACGCGCGCGCGTTCTCCCACCGGTTCGGCGACACGAACCTCCAGCTCACCCTCGAGGCCCGCGGGCCGGAGCACGTCGAGGAGATCCTCCGCGCGCTCCGCGAGCGCGGCTACCAGGTGCAGCAGATGGGGCTCTGATGCGCACGCCCGAAGCCCGCCGCGCCCTCGCCTGGGCGCTCCTCATCGCCGCCATCCTGGGGGTCGGGGTGGGCTGGTTCGCCCGCAAGTGGTACCACCCGTCGGCCGAGGACCGGGCGCGCGAGGAAGCCGAGAAGATCCGGGAGAAGATCCGTCAGTTCACGCACTGACCCCGCCGCCGGGCCTACCCGCGCCGGCCGAAGAGCCAGAGCAGCAGGGTGAGCAGGAGCGAGAGCGCGATCGAGGTCCCGAGCGGGAAGTAGAGCCGCCAGCGGCCGCGCTCCACGGCGACGTCGCCGGGGAGCCGCCCGATCCGCAAGCCGGGGAAGCGCTCCGCGACGATGAGCAGGACGCCCGCGAGCGCGATCAGCGCGCCGGCCGCGAGGAGCGCCTTGCCGAGGGAGCCGAGGCCGCCGGGGACCATGCGGGGGATCCTAGCGGCGCCGGCCGCCGGCCGCGACCTCGACGAGCGGTCCGTTGTCACGCGATCGCCCGCGTGCCACATTCGCCCGCGGCTCGAGGGCCGCCCGGGAAGCGCCTCATGCGGAAGCTGCCGATCCTCCTGCTCGCGATCCTCTCCGGCTGCGCCGCGCCGCGCCGCTACGCGGACCCCGCGGGCGACCTGGGCGCGCACGCGCGGGTCTCGGTCCGGAACGTCTCCCGGGTGCCGCTCCGGACCCGGCTCTACGACGATCCGGCGGACTGCTCCGCGCCGGTCGTCTTCGCCGGGGAGGCGCTCCGGACCGGCGAGGCGAGGGCCGTGTGGGCGAGGAAGGGGGCGCCGCTGACGATCGGCGCGTGGTACCGCTACGAGCTCGGGCCGGGGTACGGGAGGGAGTGCGGCCTGAACGTCAGCTTCGTCCCGCGCGGCGCCTCGTACCGCGTCACCTTCGAGTCGGACGGCCTCGGGAAGACGTGCCACGTCGCGGTGGAGGAGGACGGCGCGCCCCCGCGCGCGATCCCTCCGGAGCGGCTGGTCGTGCGCAGGTCGCGCCCGTTCACCGATCGGGCGGGGCCCTTCTGCGAGCCGCTCGACGAGGGACAGGCCGCCGCGCTCGGCGCTCCCTAGAGTGCCTCCCGTAACCCGGCGCCGTCGCGAGACGCACGATGGCGTCGCCGAGCCGGGCACACGACGACCGAGCAGCGGAGCCGTACCTGTGGGTACGGCGAGCAGCGCAGGGAGGACGAGATCAGATCCACGCGGCGAAGCCGCCTCCGCATCGGGGGCCCCCTGGGGGGTCTGCCCGGCGCAGGCAGCCAGCGTGCGTCGTAGCAGGCGTCCCGGGTTATGGGATGCGCTCTAGCCCGGCGGCGCCGGCAGCTCCCGCACGACCTCCTCGAGCGCCCCGAGGAACGCGTCCACCTGCGCCTCCGAGTGCGAGGCGGTGAGCGCCACGCGGAGCCGGCTCGTCCCGCGGGGCACCGTGGGCGGCCGGATGGCGCGCACGAAGAAGCCGCGCTCGCGGAGGGCCCGGGAGGCGGCGAGGGCGCGCTCCTCGGTCCCGAGCACCACCGGGAAGATGGGCGCGACGACGCGCGAGACGTCGAAGCCGAGCCGGGCGAGGCCGGCCTTCATGCGGAGCGCGAGGGCGTGGAGCCGCTCGCGGCGCAGCGGCTCCTCCCGCAGCACGTCGAGGGCGGCGAGCGCCGCGCCGCAGGCGGCCGGCGGGAGCGCCGTCGTGAAGACGAAGGTGCGGGCCTTCGAGACGAGGAGGTCCACGAGGCGCCGCGAGCCGGCCACGTACGCGCCGAACGCGCCGAGGGCCTTGCCGAGGGTGCCCATGTGCACGTCGACCCGCTCGGTCACGCCGAGCGCCTCGGCGAGGCCGGCGCCGGTGTCGCCGAGGACGCCGGCCGCGTGGGCCTCGTCCACGTACAGGATGGCGCCGTGGCGGTCGCACAGGTCGGCGAGCTCCCGCAGCGGCGCGGCGTCGCCGTCCATGCCGAACACGGCGTCGGTGACGACGAGCTTGCGCCGCGCCCTCGACGCGGCGAGGAGGTCCGCCAGCTCGCCCACGTCGAGGTGGCGGTAGCGCACCAGCTCGGCGCGGGAGAGGAGGCAGCCGTCCACGATCGAGGCGTGGTTCAGCACGTCGCAGAAGACGGCGTCGCCGCGCCCCACGAGCGCGGCGGGCACGCCCGCGTTGGCGTGGTAGCCGGAGTTGAAGAGGAGCGCGGCCTCGGTCCCCTTGAAGGCGGCGAGCCGCCGCTCGAGGGCGCCGTGGACGGGCAGGTCGCCCGCCACGAGCCGCGCCGCGCCCGCCCCGGCCCCCTCGCGCTCCGCCGCCCGCGCCGCCGCGGCGCGGAGCCGCCCGTCGCCGGCGAGGCCGAGGTAGTCGTTCGAGCAGAGGTTCACGAGCGGGCGGCCGCCCATCGTGACGACCGCGCCCTGCGCCGAGGTGAGCGGCTCGAGGGAGCGCCTGAGCCCCTTCGCCGCGAGCGCGCCGAGCTCGCCGTCGATCCAGTCGAGGGCGCCCTTCGCCATGGCCGCCTCAGCGCACCACGCGCAGGCCGCGCCGGCGCTCCGGCTCCGCGGCGCGGACGTTCCAGTCAGGATCGTGCGGCGCGTGCCCGTCGAAGGCCCACGGCCGGCCGGTGTCGGGGCCGCGGAGCACGAGCCCCTGCGCCTCGACCATCCCCACGGTCGCGTCCGGGGCGCGGCCGGCGCTCGTGAGGTAGTTGCCGACCATGGTGCCGTTCGCGCCCGCGTAGAAGATGAGGTCCTGGCGCTCGCCGAGGTTCACCTCGCGGCCGCCCATCACGAAGATGTGCGCGGCCGGCATCATGAGCCGGAAGACGGCGATGGCCGCGAGGCACTCCTCGGGGGTGATGGCCTTCACGTGCGCCATCGGCGTGCCCGGCCGCGGGTTCAGGAAGTTCATGGGCACGCAGTCGACGCCCAGGTCGCGGATCGTCTCGGCGAGCTCGACGCGCTGCTCCGGCGTCTCGCCCATGCCGAGGATCCCGCCCGAGCAGAGCTTCATCCCCTGCCGCTTCGCGGCGCGGATCGTCTCGAGCTGCTCCTCGTAGCTGTGCGTGGTGCAGACGTTCCCGAAGAAGCTCTTCGCCGTCTCGAGGTTGTGGTGGTAGTGCATGAGCCCGGCCGCCTTGAGGCGCTCGAGCTCGGGCTCGCGCATGAGGCCGAGGGAGGCGCAGGGCTCCACCGCGGTCTCCTCGCGCAGCCGCCGCACCGCGTCCTCGACGACGCGCAGCTCCTCCTCCTTCGCGAGCCGCGTGCCGGAGGTGACGATCGAGAACTCGCGGGCGCCGGCGCGCTCCGCCGCCTTCGCCTGCTCCACGATCTCCCCCGCGCCGACGAGCGGGTAGACCGGCGCGTCCGCCTCCGGGAAGTGGGCCGACTGCTGGCAGAACCCGCAGTCCTCCGCGCAGCGCCCGCTCTTCGCGTTGGTGATCCCGCAGAGCGCGATCTCGCTGCCGTGCACCGCCTCCCGGACGGCGTTCGCCCGGGCGAGGAGCGCCTCGAGCTCGCGGCCGGAGGTGTGGCGGATGAGGCGGCGGGCCGCCTCCGCGGAGATGGGCTCCATGCCGGGGGGGAGCAGGCTGGCCTTCGGCGTCTCGCACATAGGCGCGTCAGGATACCCGCCCCCGATCGCTCGTCAACCGAACCGCCCGAGATGGGTTGACGATGGGAAACCTTCTTTTCAACACCGCGTAACCATTGGTCTCCCTCCGGGCGGAGCCCGTCCGGGGCACGGGCGCGGCGGCCGGGCGGCCGCGGGGCCCGTGCGCGCTCGCCCCGGGCGTCCCAACTTTGACGGAGGGAGGGGGAACAGATGCTCTGGACGATCACGGTAATCCTGCTGGTGTTGTGGGCGCTCGGCATGCTCTCCGGGGCCACGCTCGGCGCGTGGGTCCACATCCTGCTCGTGCTCGCCGTCATCTCGCTCATCTTCGCGGTGATGCGGCGCGGCACCGCGGCGGTCTGACGAGCCGACGCGCGGTGAAGGACGGCGCTCCGGCGCGCCCTCGCGGGCGTGTCGGAGCGCCGTGCTACGTCGGGGCTCCCCATGTCCCGCGCCGCCGGCCGAACGAGGACCGTCTTCGCCTGCGCCGAGTGCGGCCAGTCGAGCCCGAAGTGGCTCGGCCAGTGCCCCGCCTGCAGGCGCTGGAACACCATGCAGGAGGAGGTCGCCGCCCCGGAGGCGAAGGGGCCGGCGCGGGGCTGGGGCGTCCAGTCCTCGGCGCGGCCCATCCCCCTCCGCGAGGTCGAGGCGAGCGGCGAGGAGCGGCGCCGCACCGGCATCGGCGAGCTCGACCGCGTGCTCGGCGGCGGCATCGTGCCGGGCGCGCTCATGCTGCTCGGCGGCGATCCCGGCATCGGGAAGTCCACCCTCGTGCTCGCCGTGCTCGACCGGCTCGCCCTGGGCGAGCCGGAGCGCCCGGTGCTCTACGTCTCGGGCGAGGAGTCCGCGCGCCAGGTGAAGCTCCGCGCCGACCGGCTCGGCTGCGGCGCCGAGAACCTGCAGGTCCTCGCCGAGACCGACGCGGAGAAGGTCCTGCGCGCGGCGCAGGCGCTCCGGCCGGCGGCCATCGCGGTGGACTCGATCCAGACGCAGTACCTGCCGGAGCTGCAGAGCGCGCCGGGGACGGTCTCGCAGATCCGCGAGGTGGCCGCCCGCTTCATGGCGCTCGCGAAGACCACCGAGACGCCGGTCTTCCTCGTCGGGCACGTGACGAAGGACGGCGCCATCGCCGGCCCGCGCGTCCTCGAGCACATGGTGGACACCGTCCTCTACTTCGAGGGCGGCGGCGCCCACCCGTACCGCGTGCTCCGCGCCCACAAGAACCGCTTCGGCTCGGCGAGCGAGATCGGCGTCTTCGAGATGAAGGCCGGCGGCCTCGCCGAGGTGCCGAACCCGTCGGCGCTCTTCCTCGCCGAGCGGCCGCTCGACGCGCCCGGCAGCGCCGTGACGGCGGTCCTGAACGGCACGCGCACGGTCCTCGTCGAGATCCAGGCGCTCGTGGCGCCGACGGGGTACGGGACGCCGCGGCGGACCGCGCTCGGCATCGACTCGAACCGCGTCGCCCTGCTCGCCGCGGTGCTGGAGAAGAAGGTGGGGATGGAGATCCTGTCCTGCGATCTCTTCGTGAACGTGGCGGGCGGCCTCTCCGTGGACGACCCCGCCGCCGACCTCGCCGCGGCCGCCGCGCTGGCGTCCAGCTTCCGCGACCGCGCCCTCCCCGCCCGCACCCTCGTGCTCGGCGAGGTAGGGCTCGCCGGCGAGGTGCGGGCGGTGTCGCAGCCGGAGATCCGGCTCGCCGAGGCCGCCCGGCTCGGGTTCGAGCGGGCGGTCCTGCCCGCGGCGAACGCCCGGCACGCCGAGACGCCCCCCGGGATCGCGCTCGAGGGCGTCGAGACCGTGGCCGAGGCGCTCGACCGGCTAGCGCCCTAGCTCGGCCGGAGCGCTCCCCGGACCCTGCGCGGATGAGCACGATCGCGCCGAGGGTCGAGGCGTGCACGCTCCGTGAGCGCCTCCACGTCCGGACGTCTCTCCGCAAGGGACCTCCCCGCCGGCACGCCCCATACTGACGTCTCCCCACGTCAGTGCACACGTTCCGTGCGCGTCGTCGCGGGGGACGCGACGCCGAAACCGGAACAGGGGGCTTCACCATGCTACGGAGCTGGAAAGGGGCAGCCGCCGCCGCGGCGATCCTCGCCGCACCCATCGCGAGCGCGCACCAATTCACGTGCGAGAAGACGGTGGACGGGCAGGACGTGGTCCACGTCACCACGTACCCGACGACCGTCACCTACGTGTGGACGATCACGAACCCGCTCTCCGTGCCCTCCACGACGAACCTGGTGACCGACTCGGTCTTCTTCCCCCAGGGCTCGTCGAACCTGCCGTTCACCCTCCCGCTCACGCTCGCGGCGGGCGCCTCCGTGACCGAGTCCGAGCCGCTCACGATCGATACCTACGACGAGTGCGTGCGTCTCGCGAACGCCACCGCCGGCGGAGTCGTCACCCTCACCAACACGCTGACGGTCTGGTTCGACAGCACCTCGACGACGTGCGACGCCCAGGTGGTCTGCCACCCGCCCGGCGAAGGGTGCCTCACGCGCACGCCCGGCTACTGGGGCACGCACCCGGAGATCACGGCGAAGTTCCTCGATCCGGCCCTGGAGAGCTGCGGAGAGGAGCTGACGACGACCGCCGTGGGCGTAACCGGCTCCATCACCGAGGATCTCTGCTCGGTGGGCAAGGACCACAAGCTCTACGGCTCGCCGCAGGAGGCCCAGCTCGTCCGGCAGTGCGCCGCCGCCGCGCTCAACATCGCGGCGAGCGAGTTCCTGGGCGGGAGCTGCGAGGAGGGTTCCGAGGTGTTTGCCGAGTGCTGCGCGTCCTGCGGGTCCGTCCCGTCCGGCTGCATCGAGGACCTCGACGAGTTCAACAACTCGGCGGACACGCTCCTCGTCGACGAGGAGGAGATCAACCTCTGCAAGGTGCCCAACCTCGAGATCGGCTCGTGCGCCGCGGACCCCGGGCTCTGCCAGGCCGCGAACGGCAACGGGTACGTGAACGACCGCGAGGTCGCCGTCACGACAGCGGCGACGGTCAGCGCCGGCGCGGCCGGCCCCGGCGGGCCGACGTCCGGCGGCTGCTCGGGCGGCCCCGGGGGAGTGCTGGCGCTCCTCGGAACGGTGGGCCTGCTGGCACTGCACCGCCGTCGCTGACGGCCGCGCCGCGGTGAGCCGAACGCCGGAGAGCGCTCCGCCGCGCGGCGAAGCGCTCTCACGGCGGTGCGGGGCCGCTCCGCCAGGCGCGCGGAGCGCGCCCTGCCCCCGCGCCGGCGGCGCGGTGCGTCCGCTACGCCGCGTCCACGGCCCGCTTCCACTTCGCGAGGTGCACCTCGCGCTCGGCGGGCTTCATCTTCGGCTCGAAGCGCTTGCCCACCTTCCAGGCGCGGCGGATCTCCTCGCGGTCCTTCCAGAACCCCACCGCGAGCCCGGCGAGGAACGCCGCGCCGAGCGCGGTGGTCTCGATCATGCGCGGGCGCTCCACGGGCACGCCGAGCAGGTCGGACTGGAACTGCATGAGCAGGTCGTTCTGGCAGGCGCCGCCGTCCACCTTGAAGAGCGGGATGGGCCGGTGCGCCTCCGCCCGCATCGCCTCGGCGAGGTCGTTGATGAGGAAGGCGATCCCCTCGAGCGTCGCCCGGGCGAGGTGCGCCGCGGTGGTGCCGCGGTCGATGCCGCGGAGGAGCCCGCGCGCCTCGGGGCGCCAGTGCGGGGCGCCGAGGCCGGCGAGCGCCGGCACGAACACCACGTCGCCCGAGTCCTTCACCTGCTTCGCGAGCGCCTCGACGTCGGCGGCCTTCTCGATGATCCCGAGGCCGTCGCGCAGCCACTGCACCGCCGCGCCGGCGATGAAGGACGAGCCCTCGAGGGCGTAGGCCACCTCCCCGCCGACGCTCCAGGCGACGGTGGTGAGGAGCCCGCGCGAGGAGAGGACCGGCTCGGGGCCGGTGTTCTGCAGCAGGAAGGCGCCGGTGCCGTAGGTGCACTTCGCCTCCCCCGGCGCGAAGCAGGCCTGTCCGAACAGCGCCGCCTGCTGGTCGCCCGCCATGCCGGCGACGGGGATGCCGTCGGGGAGCACCCGCACGCCCTTCGTCGTGCCGTACACCTGCGACGAGGGGCGGATCTCCGGGAGCACCGACCGCGGCACGCCGAAGAGGTCGAGCAGCTCGCGGTCCCACTCGCGCGCGCGGAGGTCCATGAGCAGCGTGCGGCTCGCGTTCGAGACGTCGGTCACGTGCGCGGCGCCCCCGGTGAGCCGCCAGACGAGGAAGCTGTCCACCGTGCCGAAGGCGACGGCGCCGGCCCGCGCCTTCTCCTCCGCGCCCGTCACGTGCTCGAGGAGCCAGCGCACCTTGGTGGCGGAGAAGTACGGGTCGAGGACGAGGCCGGTCTTCTCGCGCACGCGCGGCTCGTGCCCCGCGGCCTTGAGGCGGGCGCACGCGTCCGTCGTGCGCCGGTCCTGCCACACGATGGCGTGATGGAGCGGCTTGCCGGTGCGGCGGTCCCACAGGCCGGTCGTCTCGCGCTGGTTCGTGATGCCGATGGCGGCGACGTCCCCTCCGCGCAAGCCCGCCTCGCGCAGCGCGCGCTGCACCGTCGAGGTGGTCGAGCCCCAGATGTCGTCGAGGTCGTGCTCCACCCAGCCCGGCTTCGGGAAGATCTGCCTGAACTCCTGGTTCACCTTCGCCCGCACCGAGAGGCGCTTGTCGAGGACGAGCACGGTGGTGCCGGTCGTGCCCTGGTCGATGGCGAGGACGTGGGAGGCGGCCATGGGATCACCTCGATCTGCGGCGGCGCGGGGCGTGCCCGCGGCCGGGGAGGGGGAGCGCCGCGAGGAACGCCGCGGCGGCGGCGGCGCAGCGGTCGCGCTCCACGTCGATGCCGACGAGGTGCCAGCTGCGCGGCAGGAGCAGCACCTCGGCGGGCCCGCTCCCGATGCGGCGGGCGAGGCGGTGGGCGCCGGAGACGGTGACCGTGTGGTCGCGCGCGCCCTGCACGACGAGGGCGGGGGCGGCGATCCCGGGGAGCTGGCGGTCGACGTGCGCCTGCAGGCGGACGAGCTCGGTGACCGCGCCGAGGGGGACGCCGTCGAGGCCGGGGTTCCGCCGGCGCATCTCGCGGTCGCGCACGTCCGACCCGGCGTGCTTGGGCACGACGAGGCCTCCGGCGAGCGGCAGGCGGCCGAGGAGCGCCGCGAGGCGTCCCTGGGCGCGCAGCTCGAGCGCGGGGGCGAGGAGGACGAGGCCGTCCACGCGGGCGGGCAGGTCGTGGGCGAGGGCGCAGGCGACCAGGGCGCCCATCGAGCAGCCGACGACGAAGGTCCGCCGCGCGCCCTCGAGCCGCGCGAGGTCCCGCGCCGCCTTGTCGACCCACGCGCTCCAAGGCACGCCCGCGAGCTCCCGCGCCGCGCCGCCGTGGCCGGCCATCACCGGGGCGAGGCAGCGCAGCCCGTCGGCGTGGAGCCGGCGCGCGACCGGCACGAGCTCGAAGGTGGATCCGGTCAGCCCGTGCAGGAGCAGCACGGCGTCCGGACCGCCGCCGAGGTCGAACTCCCTCCCGTGCTCGATGCGCTCCGTGGCCAAGGTCCCCGAACGGTCGCCCGTCCCGGGGCGGATTTCAACGTTCCGGCGCGGCACGACCCGAGGAGGCCCCCTCTGCGAGCGGCAGCGACGGCAGACGGATGGTGAACGTCGTGCCGGCCTCCGCGCTCGACGCGACCTCCACCGACCCGCCGTGCGCCCGCACCACCTCGCGCACGATGAAGAGGCCGAGGCCGAGGCTGCCGCCCTCCCCGCCTCCGTGGCCGCGGTGGAACGGCTCGAACATCTGCGGGAGGACGTCCGCCGGGATGGGGGCGCCCTCGTTGTGGACGCGCAGCGCGATCGCGTCTCCCTCCGCGGCGAGCGCCACGGTCACGCCGGCGTCCGGCGGACCGTGCTGGAGCGCGTTCCCGACGAGGTTCGTGATCACCTGGCCCATGCGGTCGGCGTCGGCCTCGACGGGCGCGGCGGGCGGCGCGACGAGGCGAACCACGCGGCCGGGGAAGGCCTCCGCCAGCTCGGCCACGGCGCGCTCGGCGACCTGCACGAGGTCCGCGGGGCACGCGTGGATCGGGATCGTCCCCTGCTTTCGGACGCGGGTGAAGTCGAGGAGGTCGCGGATGATGCGCGCCATGCGCGCCGCGGACGCGCCGATGCGCAACAGCGTCCGGCGCTGGTCCTCGGCGAGCCCGCCGCGGCGGAGGAGGACGGCGGCGGACATCGTGATCGCGGCGAGCGGCGTGCGCAGGTCGTGCCCCACGATCCCGGCGAGCTGCTCCTCGAGCGCCACCGCCCGGCGGGCCGCCTCCTCGGCGCGCTGGGCCTCGAGCCGCGCCTCGCGCTCCGCCTCGTAGAGGCGCGCCCGCTCGAGCGCCTGCGCGCAGGCGTGCGCGAAGGCCTGGAGGAAGGCCCGCTCCTCGTCGTCGACGACGAGCGGCGCCACGAGCTCGATGCCGACCGCCCCGAGCATCCGCTCGCCCGCCTCGAGCGGGAGGGCGACGAGCGCGTGGGTCGAGGGCCCGGGGAACCCGAGGGACGCCGCGACCGCGGAGGCGGGCTCGCCGCCGGCGAACTGCGGGCGCCCGTCGCGCACCGCCGCGGCGAGGGGGAGGTCGGCGAACAGCGGGAGCGTGCGGGCGCCGCCGGTGAGCCGGCCGACCTCTCCGCGCGCGGCGGCGACGGCGAGGGGCCCGTCGAGCCCCGGGAGCAGGGCCACGGCGCATCCGGCCGCGCCCGGGAGCGCGGCGCCGCGCCAGGCGATCGCCGCCGCGACCTGCGCCGGGGTGAGCGCCGCGGAGAGCGCGGCGGTGGTGGCGTGCAGGCGAGCGAAGCGCTCGGCGATCCGCCGCTCCGCCGCGGCGCTCGCCTCGGCCCGCTGCCGTGCCTCCTCGGCCGTCGCCGGGGATTGCTGACCCGGCGGGGTCACCGGACGCTGCCGCGATGCAGCCATGTTCCTCCTTCGAACGCCACGACGTAAGCCGATCGCGCCCTCCGCTGCCCGTGCCTTCTCGGGCCGGTACCCGCACCGGTCGTTTCCTGCTAAGCCCTGCCCATGTCCGAGAAGCCTGCCTCGCCCCCGCCCTTCCAGCTCCAGATCGACATCGACCCCGTCACCGCGAACGGCGTGTTCGTGAACATGGCGCTCGTGAACCACACCGAGAACGAGTTCACGCTCGACCTCGTCTACGTGCAGCCGCAGGCGCCGAAGGCCACCGTGCGGGCGCGCGCGATCACGACGCCGAAGCACATGAAGCGGCTGCTCGCCGCGATCCAGGACAACCTCGCGAGATACGAGGCGCGCTTCGGCGTCGTCGAGCTGGGCGATGCGCCCGGGTTCCCCCAGGGGGGCGTGGCGAACTGAATGACCGCGTCCGAACGGCGGACCGCGCGCCCCTGCGGCGCTTCGTCCGAGGTGCGCACGTGAACGTCCCGGTCCCCGCGCTCGGGACGTCGCTGTCGCTCGAGGCGCCGGCGTCCCGCGTCGTGTCCCTCGTCTCCTCGACGACGGAGACGCTCTTCGCGCTCGGCGCGGGCGGGACGGTCGTCGGCGTGACGCCCTGGTGCGCGCGCTACGTCCCCGGCCTCGCCGCCCCCGTCGTCGCCGAGTACGTCTCGGGGGACCCCGCCGCGATCCGCGCGGTGCGCCCCGACCTCGTCGTCGCGACCGACGGCGTGCAGCTCCCGCTCGCGCGGCGGCTCGCGGCGGCCGGGCTGCCCGTGTTCCTGCTGCCGGTGCCGCGGAGCCGCGCCGGCATCCTCGAGAACACGGTCTCGCTCGGCGGCCTCGTCGGGAGGATGGCCGAGGCGCGCGCCCTGTGCGACCGGCTCGAGGCGGAGTGCGCCGCGCTCCTCGCGAGCGCGCCGCCGCGACGCCCGCGGGGCTACGCCGAGCTGTGGTTCGGCCGGCACGTGCGGCGTCCGGGCGGCCTCTCCTTCGTGAGCGACCTCCTGTGGCTCGCCGGGCTCGACCCGATCCACGGCGACCGCGCCGACGCGTACGCGCCGCCCGACCTCGAGGAGGTGCGGCGCCTCGCGCCCGAGTGGGTGGTCGTGTTCTCGGAGCCCGAGCACCCGGTGGACGCGCGCGCGCTCGTCGCGGAGCGCGGCTGGGACCGCGCCTTCGGCCCGCGGCTCGCGGTCTCGACCGTGGACCTCGGACGCAACCTCATCCACGACGGGCCCTCGTTCGTGGAGACGGCGCGCTGGCTCCGCGCCGAGCTCCAGCGCCCGGCGTAGCCGCGCCGGCCGCGCCGCGGCCGCGAGCGGCCGCACCTGAACCGCCGTTCCGTCCGCCTCCTCCTGATCCCGGACGCTTGTCCGCGGCACGCCCGCTGCTCTCCCGCGCCCGGCGGCGCGCGCTCCGCGCGCCCGAGAACGGAGAGAGACGACCATGAGCGACACGAACGGAACGAACGGCGGGAAGCGGCTCGCCGTGTACGCGATCCCCGAGAGCAAGGACGGCGAGAAGGCCTTCTGGCCGAGGATCGGCGTGGCCTTCCCCAACCGCGACGGCAGCATCGCCATCCTCCTCGACGCCCTCCCCCTCGGGACGAACCGGCTCCAGATCAGGGAGCTGCGCGACGGGGATCGGCCGGCCGCGGCCCCGGGGGCGGCGCGCAAGAGCGGTTTCCAGGCGGCGGAGGTGAGGCCGTGATCCCGCTCGCAAAGGCCGTGCTCGTCGCCGCGCTCCTCGCCGCCGCGGCGCCTGCCCAGGGCGCGGGGAAGGGGCTCTCGCCGGGCGAGCGGATCGACCTCAACCGCGCGACCGTCTCGGAGCTGATGCGCCTGCCTGGCGTCGGCGAGCGGCGCGCGCAGGCGATCGTCGCCCACCGGAGCCGCCAGCCGTTCCGGCGCGCGGAGGACGTGCTGGCGGTGAAGGGTCTCGGCGCCGCCTGGTTCGCGAAGGTGAAGGCGAACGTGACGGTCGGCGCCGCTCCCGCCGCGCCCGCCGCCCCCGCAGCGTCCGCCAAGAAGTGAAGGAACGGCGCCGGGGTCCGCCGAGCGTCTTGACGGCGGGCCGCGGCTCCGCTACTCGGGACACAGTTCGGAGGACAGGGAAGCCGGTCCAAGTCCGGCGCGGTCCCGCCACTGTAGCCGAGGTAAAGGCGCCCTCGACGTAGCCACCACTGACGCGGAAGCTCGCGGCGGGAAGGTGGAGGGCGCAGCGCGGAGCACGGAGACGTGCCCCACGGCCTCGGGAGCCAGGAGACCTCCCTCCGAGCGGTCGCGCATGGTGCGCGGCCATCGCCGTGCATGGGTCCGAAGGAGACCCGGCGGAGTGAGCACCAGGTTCCCGCTCCAGGGGCGCGCACGCGCCCTCGCGCTCGTTCTCGCGTTCGCGTGCGTCGCCCCTCCCGCGGACGGGGACGAGCCGTCGGGGTCGAGCGACGCGCTTTCGCCCGCGCCGGCCGTGACGGGGACGCCGTCCCCGTCGCCGGCGGGCCCGACCTCGACCCCAACCGAGGCCCCGACCGAGGCCGCTTTCGGTCCTCTCCTCTCCCCCCGCACAGCGGGGGGAGAGGGTCAGGGTGAGGGGGGCTTCGCCGGCGACTCCGCGTCCGTGACCACCACCCCCTCTCCCCGGCCCTCTCCCCCGCGGAGCGGGGGAGAGGGGGGACTTCACTCGACCTCGACCTCGACCGCCGCCGCGGACGCCGTCGAGGAGATCGTCGTGGTCGGCCGCCGGCCGCGCGCGCAGGCGGCCGCGGATCCCACCGCCTCGGCGACCGTCGTCGAGGCGGAGCGGTTCGCGGGCGAGGCGAAGGGGGTCGCGGAGCTGGTCGCGACGGCGCCCGGGGTGGCGGTGAGCGGCTACGGCGGGCTCGGGCAGCTCTCGACCGTGAGCATCCGGGGCTCCACCGCGAGCGGCGTCCTCGTCCTCCTCGACGGCCTCCCGCTCAACACCGCCGCCGGCGGCGGCGTGGACCTCTCGACGATCCCGCGCGCCTGGATCTCGCGCATCGAGATCGCCCGGGGCGCGGAGGGCGCGCACTACGGCGTCGGCGCGCTCGGCGGCGTCGTGAACGTGGTGACCCGCTCCGCCGGCGCGGAGACGTGGTCGGCCGAGGCGGCGGGCGGCTCGTTCGAGACGTTCTCCGCCTCCGCCGCGGGGAGCGCGCGCGCCGGCCGCTGGTCCGTGCTCGCGCAGGCGACCGCGGACGGCACCGACGGCGACTTTGGCTTCGAGAACGACCAGCAGGGCAACATCGGCGTGTCGACCCCGGACGTCCGCGCCAACGACGGGGCGCTCCGCGGGGGCGCCCTCGTCAAGGCGAGGGGAGAGCTCGGCGACCGCCGCGTGGACGCCCTCGCGCAGGTGACCTTCGGCTGGCGCGAGCTCGCGGGGTGGCGGCCGACGACCGCCTCGGACTGGCAGCGGGACGGGCGCGCGCTCCTCGTCGCGCGCCTCGCAGCCCCGGGCCCGGCCGCCGGGCTCGTCCTCGCCGGCCGCGTCCACGCGAGGGCGGATTTGCTGGACCTGAGCCTCGAGAACGTGTTCGCGGGCGAGGTCACGCGCCAGCGCGGCGGGGCGGCGGGGCTCACGGGCGACGCCGTCTGGTCCCACCCGCGCGGCGCGCTCCGCGCGGCCGCCTCGGTCGAGGGCGAGACGCTCTCCTCGAGCGCCATCGGGGGATCGCACGCCCGCGCGGCGCTCTCCGCCTCGGTGGCCGAGGAGCTCTCCGTGCTCGGGGAGCGGCTCCGGATCGCGCCCGCCGTCCGCGCCGACCGCGTGGGGCCGTTCTCCGGCCTCTCGGCGAAGCTCGGCGCGAGCCTGCGCCTCTCCGGACCGCTCGCCCTGCGCGCGAGCGCCGGCCGGACCTTCCGGGCGCCGAGCTTCGCCGAGCTCCTCATGCAGCAGGGGCTCGTGATGCCCAACCCCGACCTGCGCGCGGAGCGCGGCCTCGGCGCGGACGCCGGGCTCGTCCTCGACGGCGCGCTCGGCCTCGCCACCGTCGGCGGGTTCGCGACCCTCTACGACGAGCTCATCCAGTACCAGGCGACCGGCTTCGGCCGGCTGAAGCCGTTCAACGCGGGCAAGGCGATCGTCGCCGGCCTCGAGGCGGAGGCGGCCACCGCGCCGCTCCGCGCGGCGGCGGGGCTCGCGCTCTCCGCGTCGTACACGCTGCTCTGCGACCGAGAACCTGCGCGGCCCGCCCGAGGAGGTCGGGCAGGAGCTGCCCCTCAAGCCTCGACACCGCCTGTACGCGCGTGCCGCGATCGCCCCCGGGCCCTGGGCGGCGCACCTCGAGGCGCACTACGTGAGCGCGCAGTTCGAGGACGCGCGCAACGTGAACCGCCTCCCGTCCGCGCTCGTGTGGAACGCGGGCGCGTCGCTGCGCGTGGCGCGCCGCCCCGAGGTGCGCGTCTCCCTCGCGGTGAGGAACCTCCTCGACGATCGCACCCTCAAAGAACCGCTCGTCGGTCCGCTCCCCGGCCGGACGGTGATGCTCACCGTCCGCGCCGCCCCCCCAACCCCGGAAGGAAGACCATGAAGAGGATCCTGATCGCGGCCCTCGCCCTCGCGCTCGCCGCCTGCAGCGAGGAGAGGACCTGCCCCCAGGGCGAGGCGCTCTGCGGCGACGTCTGCACCTCGCTCGAGATCGACTCGCGCAACTGCGGGGCGTGCGGCGCCGCGTGCGGCGCGTACCAGGAGTGCGACGCCGGCGCCTGCGTCTGCGGCCCGGGCACGGTCGAGTGCGGCGGCGCGTGCGTCGCCCTCACCGTCTCGCCGGAGCACTGCGGCGCCTGCGACGTCGACTGCGCCGCGGGGCTCGACGGGTCCCGCTGCGCGACGGTGGACGGGGTGACGGCGTGCACGGCGGCCTGCCCGGCGCCGCTCGCCGACTGCGCCGGCTCGTGCGCCGACCTCCAGAGCGACCGCTGGAGCTGCGGCGCCTGCGGCCACGCCTGCCAGCGGGGCGAGAGCTGCCGCGAGGGCGCCTGCAAGCCGGACCTGTACGTCGCCTGCTTCGCCACGGACGACGTGCGCCCCGCGAACGCCGCGCTCCGCGCCGGCCTCGCCCGCAAGGCGGGCGACGGGCCCATCGCCTTCGCCACCTCGGGCGGGCGGGTGTTCGTCGCCGGATCGCTCTCGCACAGCCTCCTCTCCTTCGCGCCGGACCTCGGCGACGGCCGGGAGATCCCGCTCCAGGGCAACGACTTCGAGGCGCTCGCCGCCCACGGCGGCCGGCTCTTCGTGTCGAACGCCGGGCCCGGCACGCTCGTCGTCTTCGATCCCGTGACCGCCCGGGTGGTGGACGAGGTCGTCCTCGGCGACGGCTCCGGCGTGAACCCGCGCGGCGTCGCCTTCGTCGGCGACCGCGCCTACGTCGCCCTCTACGGGACGAACCCCTCCTCGGGCGGCCAGGAGATCGTCGCGATCGACTTCTCCGGGCTCGCCGCCTGCACGACCCCGCCCTGCGGCGAGATCGTCGGCCGGATCTCCGTCCTCGCCGCCGCCGGCGCCGGCGGGCTCCCCTTCCCCTCCGCCGTCGTGGCGCGCGACACCACGGTCTACGTCTCGCTCGCGAACCTGAAGCTCGGGCAGTGGGGCTACTACACGGACCCGGCCGGAGACGGGAAGCTCGCGGTGATCGACGGCGCCCAGGCGGACGCCGTGTCCTACGTCGACCTCGGCCCGGACTGCACCAACCCCGGCGCGCTCGCCCTCGTCGGCGACGTGCTCTGGGTCGCCTGCGGCGGGACGGGCAACCTCCTGCCCGTCGACGTCTCGGGGACCTCGCCCGCTCCGGGCGCCGCGGTGCCGGCGGGGGTGTGGGCCCCCGGGAAGCTCGCCTTCTGCGGCGAGAGCGGGTACGTCACGGACCAGTGGTCCGGCACGGTGGTGAGGTTCGATCCGAGCGGGGTGGAGGCGTCCGCCTCGGCGGTGGTGTGCCCGACGAGCGAGGCCGGCTGGGCCTGGGCGGCCGACGTCGCGTGCGCGCAGTGAGGCGCGCGCGCCCGCTCGCCCTCGCCCTCGCCGCGGCGCTCGCCGCGGCGGGGGCCGCGCGCGCCGACGAGCTGCGCCCCACCGGGAAGACGCTCGCCGAGGGCGGCCCGGTGTGGGCCGGCCCACGGCCCTCGGCTCCCCCGCGGCGGGTGGTGGTGCTCGCGCCGAGCCTCACCGACGTCGTCCTCGCGATGGGGCTCGGCGACCGGCTGGTGGGGGTGACCCGCCTCGACGACGCGCCCGAGGTGGCGAGGCTGCCGCGCGTCGGCGGCTACCTCGATCCCAACCCGGAGGTCGTGCTCGGCCTCTCGCCGGACCTCGTGCTCTGGGTGACGAACGGGACCGCGCTCCCGGCGGTGCGGCGCATCGCCGAGCTGTCGCGGGCCTCGCGCAGGCCCTTCCCCGTCGTCGCGCTCCAGATCGACGGCCTGCGCGACGTGCTCGCGACGCCGCGCGCGGTCGCGGACGCCCTCGGCGAGCCCGCGCGCGGCGACCGGCTCGCGGCCGAGCTCTCGGCGCAGGTGGAGGCGGTCCGCCGGCGTGCGGCGGGGCTGTCGCGGCGCCGCGTGCTGTTCGTCGTCGGCCGGGAGCCGCTCGTCGTGGCCGGTCCGGGGAGCTTCCCGGACGAGCTGCTCCGGGTCTGCGGCGCGGAGAACGTCGTGCGCGGCGATCGGCCCTGGCCCGTCTACCCGCTCGAGAAGGCCGTCGCGGACGATCCCGACCTCGTGGTGGACGCCGCGCCGCAGGAGCCGCCCGAGGGCATCCGGCGGCTCGACGCCATCCCGGCCGTGCGGCGCGGCGCGGTGTACCGGCTCGCCGGAGACGACCTCATCCGGCCCGGGCCGCGGATGGTGCGGGCGCTCGAGGGGCTCCTGCGTGGCATCCACCCGGAGGCGCGGTGACGGGCTCGCGCCGCGGCCGCTTCGCGCTCGCGCTCGCCGCGGGGCTCCTCGCGATCGCCGTCGCCGTCGCGCTGTCGGTCGCGGTGGGGGCGCAGCGCATCTCCGTCTCCGCCGCGCTCGCCGGCGTGGATCCGGACGCCGCCATCCTCTTCTCCCTCCGGCTGCCGCGCGCGGCCCTCGCGGCGCTCGTCGGCTGCGCGCTCGCCGCCGCCGGCACCGCGCTCCAGGCGCTGCTGCGGAACCCGCTCGCGGAGCCCTTCGTGCTCGGCGTCTCCGGCGGCGCCGCCCTCGGCGGCTCCGTCGTCCTCGTCGCCTCGGTGACGCTCGCGCACGTCGCGGGCGCCGCCGGCGCCGCCCTCGGCGCGACGCCCTCCGTCGCGGCGGGCGCGGTCCTCGGCGCCCTCGTGGCGACCTTCGTGGTCTTCGGCCTCGGGCGCATCGGCGGGCGGCTCGTCCCGGAGGCCGCGCTGCTCGTCGGGATCGTCTTCAACTCGTTCGTGGCGGGCGTCATCACCCTCATGAAGCTCGTCGTCCCGCCCGAGCAGGCGTCGCGCCTCACCTACTGGCTCGTCGGCGCCGTCGGCTACGAGACGCCCGGGACGCTCGCCCTCGGGGCCGCCCTCGTCGGGCTCTCGGTCGCGGTGCTCGTGGCGCTCTCCGCGCGCCTGAACCTCCTCACCCTCGCCGACGAGGAGGCGGCCTCGCTCGGCCTCGACGTGCGCCGCGCCCGGGCGGCGGTGTTCTTCGCGTCGAGCGCCGCGACCGGGGCCGCCGTGGCGCTCGGCGGGATGGTCGGCTTCGTCGGGCTCATCGTGCCGCACCTCGTGCGGCGGGTGCTCGGCCCCGATCACCGCCTTCTCCTCCCGGGCTCGGCCCTCTTCGGCGCGGCGTTCCTCGTCGTGGCCGACGCGCTCGCCCGCCTCGCCTTCCTGCCGCTCGGGACCGAGCCGCCCGTCGGCGCGGTGACGGCGTTCCTCGGCGGCCCGTTCTTCCTCTGGCTGCTGCGCCGCACCGAGGCGCGCGAGGGGGCGCGATGACCTCGCGCGAGCCCGGGCCGCCCTGGCCGGATCCCATCGTGGACGTGCGCGCCGCCTCCTTCGCGTACGGGGGCGCGCCCGCCCTCGACGCGGTCTCGCTCGAGGCCCGCGCCGGCGAGTTCGTCGGCCTGCTCGGCCCGAACGGCGCCGGCAAGTCCACGCTCGTCCGGCTCGTCGCCGGGCTCGCCGCGCCGCGGGCGGGCTCCGTCCGCCTCGCGGGCCTCGACCCGTTCCGCGCGCCGCGCCGTCACGTGGCGCGGGTCTGCGCCCTCGTCCCGCAGGAGCCCCGGATCGGCTGGCCGTTCACGGTGCGCGAGGCGGTGATGATGGGGCGCGCCCCGAGGCAGGGGCTCCTCGCCGTCGCGACCCGCTTCGACCAGGGCGCGGTGGCGGGCGCGCTCCAGGCCTGCGACCTCGTCCACCTCGCCGACCGCCGCCTCGACGCCCTCTCGGGCGGCGAGCGGCGCCGGGTGTTCTTCGCGCGGGCGCTCGCGCAGGAGCCCCGCGTCCTGCTCCTCGACGAGCCGACCGCCTTCCTCGACCTCGCCCACCAGGTCGCGGTGATGACGATGGCGCGGTTGGCCGCCCGCGGCGGGCTCTGCGTCGTGGCGGTGCTGCACGACCTCAACCTCGCCGCCGCCGCCTGCGACCGGGTGGTGGTCCTCTCGCGGGGCCGCGTCGTCGCCGAGGGGCCGCCCGCGGCGGTGCTCACCGAGGCGCGCGTCCGCGAGGTGTGGGAGGTGCCGGTCTGGCGCGGCGAGAACGGCGCGACCGGCGCCGCGGTCGTGCTCCCCGCGCTGCCGCCGCCGGAGCGCTAACGGCCGCTAACGGAAGAGGAACACCTTCAGCGTCGCCGCGATCGTCCGCGCGTTCGGGTCGTCGAGGCTCTGGCGGTAGCCGAAGTCGAGCGCGACGCCGTTGCGGGTCACGAGCCCCGCCCCGGCGGACCACCACTGGCCGCCCAGCTTCTCGTCTCGCATCCAGCCGGCGCGGATCGGCACGGCCTCCCCGAGCATCACCTCCACGCCCGCGGCGTAGCGGTTCGTGGTCTCGCCGCCGGTCTCGAAGTCGGCGCGCCAGTCGGCGGTGACCTGGAAGGACTGGTCGCTCCCGACGCCGATCCCGGCGCCCGCCCCCTGCGGCGCGATCGCCTCGTTGGCGATCGAGACGAGGTTGTAGCCGGCGGCGCCGACCGAGACGAGCCTCGCCACCTGCCAGTAGAGCCCCGCGTCCATGGTGATCGCGTCGCTGCTCCGCGCGCCGGGGCCGGCGAGGGCGGTGGGGTCCACCGACAGGTACTTGGCGGCGACGCCGAGGTGCAACCCCTCCGCGATGGGGCCGGTGAGCACCCCGTGCCAGATGCCGCCGGTGTAGAGCCCCTCGTCCGCGCGCAGGTAGGAGATGCCGACGCCGACCGACGAGGAGATCGAGTCCACCACCGAGGCGCCGTAGAGCCGCCCGGTGGTCTCGGCGCCGCGGCGATCCACCATGAGGCCGCTCTCGATCGAGTAGCGACGCCGCACGCCGATGGCGGCGGGGTTCAGGAAGAGGCCCTCGTTGCCGGCGGCGACGCCGATCGAGGCGGAGAGGGCGAGCGCGCGCGGGCCGGCGAGGTCCGGGATGCCGCCGGGGCCCGGCGGCTCGGTCGCGGCCGCGGCGCCCGCGGCGAGGAGGATCGTCGCACAGGCGGTTCGGGCGAGCACCCGCCGAGGATACGGAGGTGCCGCGCCCCCGGCAAGGTCGCTTGTGGCTCGTTTCCGGATCGCGCTACCGTGTTCTCACGGTGGAAAGGAGGTCCCCCATGCGCAGGCGCGAGGTCGAGCGGTACAGGTCGTTGCTCGAGGAGCAGCTCGCCGCGCTCGTGGGGCAGGGGGCGCAGGCGGTCCAGGAGCTCTCGGGCGAGGGCGGGGACGAGATCCCGGACCCGAACGATCGCGCCACCGTCGAGGAGGAGCGGAACTGGACGCTCCGCCTGCGCGACCGCGACCGGCGGCTCATCGGGAAGGTCAAGGAGGCGCTCGCCCGCCTCGAGACCGGCACGTTCGGGACCTGCACCGCCTGCGGCAAGCCCATCTCGGCCGCCCGGCTCCGCGCGCGCCCCGTCACGGATCAGTGCATCGACTGCAAGACCGCCGCGGAGCGGGTCGAGCGGTAGGCGCGCCCCCGCGCGCACCCGCCGCGGGCACGCGCCCTGCGCTCTGCGCTTCAAGGCCGGGCCGGCAAGGGCTACATTCCCCGGCATGCCCAGGCAGAAGATCCGCAAGGCCGTGATCCCCGCCGCGGGGCTCGGCACGCGCTTCCTCCCCGCCACCAAGGCGGTCCCGAAGGAGCTGCTGCCGATCGTGGACACCCCGACGATCCAGTACATCGTCGCCGAGGCGGTCGCGGCCGGGGTGCGCGACGTCATCCTGGTCTGCGCCCGCGGCAAGGACTCCATCGTCGACCACTTCGACATCGCCGGCGAGCTCGAGAGCCACCTCGAGCGGACGGGCAAGCACGAGCTGAAGCGCCAGATGCGCGAGATCGCGCAGATGGCGAACGTGGTCACCGTGCGGCAGCAGGAGCCCCTCGGCCTCGGGCACGCGGTGCTCTGCGCGAAGGACGTGGTCGGCGACGAGCCCTTCGTCGTGATGCTCGGCGACGACGTCATCGACGCGGCCGTGCCCGGCGCGAAGCAGCTCGCCGACTGCTGGGAGCGCCACGGGCTCGGGACCATCGCGCTGATGGAGGTGCCGGCGGCGGAGACGAGCCTCTACGGGATCGCGGCCGGCGCGCGGGTCGACGACCGCACCATCCGGATCGAGCGGCTCGTCGAGAAGCCGAAGAAGGACCCGCCCTCGAACCTCGCCGTCATCGGCCGGTACGTGCTGCCGCCGGAGATCTTCGGGATCCTCGAGGCGGTGCGCCCGGGAGTGGGGGGCGAGATCCAGCTCACCGACGCCCTCGCGGTGCTCGCCCGCGACCGCGGGCTCCTCGGCTACCGCTTCGAGGGCGACCGCTACGACGCGGGCGACCGCCTCGGCTACCTGAAGGCGAACGTGGCGTTCGCGCTGAAGCGCCCCGAGCTGCGCCCCCAGCTCGAGGAGTGGCTGCGCGGGGTGATCCGGTGACCCGCCTCGCCGCCCGAAGCGCCGCGGCGCTCGCCCTCGCGCTCGCCCTCCCCGCCCTCGCGTACGTCCTCCCCGTCCCCGGCATCCTGCAGCGCATGGGCGAGCGGCGGGCGGCGCTGTCGCTCGCGGCCCTCGAGGTCGACGGGACCCTCGTCGCGGAGGGCGAGGCGGCGGAGCGCGTCGGGGCGGCGATGGGGCTGCACCCCGCCGGGCGCCAGGTGAGCGCGCCCGCCACCTTCCGCATGAAGGTCCCCGGGCGCTGCCGGCTGGAGCTCGCCCCGCCCGACGCGCCCGACTCCGCGCGCCCCTTCGTGGCGGTGCGCAACGACCGGCTCACCGGCGGCGGCGGCCTCGAGCAGGTGCCCGCGGCGGTCGCCTTCGTCCGCGGCGCCTGCGCGCTCCTCGCGACCCAGGTCGCCGGCGACGCGACCGGCCCCTACGCGACGGCGATGAGGAGCCACGGCGTCGCGCTCGCCGACGCCTCGCTGGGGCGGTTCGACGGGCGGATCGCCTACGTGATCGGCGGGCGCTCGAAGGAGGCGAAGCCGCTCCTGTACGTGGAGAAGGACGGCTTCCAGCCGCTCAGGCTCGTGTCGCCGGAAGGCGGCGCCCTGCTCGACGTGCGCCTGCTCGGCTGGGGCTCCCCGCTGGGCGGCGACTGGTTCCCCCGCGCGCTCGAGGTCTGGAAGGGCGACGCGGCGCTGCTCCGCTTCTCGACCGAGAAGGCGCGGGCGAACCCGAAGCTCGCGGACCTGCTGTTCCCGTAGCCCTGGTTCACCCGGCGTCACCTGACGGCGGGGGCTGAAGCCCGGCTCACCCCCGCGCCGGCCCCGCCCGCTCCTCGAGGACGCGCGCGTAGACGGCCGCGTCGTCCGGCGAGAAGCAGCAGAACACGATCCGCTCGACGGAGGTCCCCCGGGCGACGGCCGCGAGCGCCTCTCCCACGGCGATCCGGGTGGCGCGCTCGAGCGGGAAGCCGTAGGCGCCGGTCGAGATCGCGGGGAAGGCGACGGAGCGGAGCCCGTGCGCCTCGGCGAGCCGGAGCGCGCTCCGGTAGCACGACGCGAGGAGGTCGTCCTCGCCGTCGCCGCCGCCGCGCCAGACCGGGCCCACCGCGTGGATGACGTGGCGCGCCGGCAGGCGATGGCCGCCGGTGAGCCTCGCCTCGCCGGTGCGCGCGCCGCCGAGCGCGCGGCACTCCTCGAGGAGGGCGGGGCCCGCCGCCCGGTGGATGGCGCCGTCCACGCCGCCCCCGCCGAGGAGCGAGGCGTTCGCGGCGTTCACGACGGCGTCCACCGCGAGCCGCGCGAGGTCGCCCTGGACGAGCGCGAGGCGCCCGTCGAGCCAGGTCCGATCGCCCATGCCCGTCGTCTACCCCGGGCCGGCGCCCGCGGCAACGGGACCGCTACCCCGTCGCGAGGGACTCGTCGTCGCCCGCGTCGGGCTCGACGTCGGTGCGGTACTTCCGCAGCACGCGCTTGAAGTTCGAGCGATCCATGCCGGCCTTGCGGGCGGCGGCGGAGATGTTGTTGTCGCACGCCTTCATGAGCGCCTCGACGTAGCCCTTCTCGAAGCGCCGCAGGGCCTGCTCCTTCGCGGCGGCGTACGACTGCGCGAGCCAGGCGGCGTCGTCGCCGCTCGCCGGCGACTCGCGGACGAGCGGCGCCGTCCGCCCGGTGACGGCGGGGGGGAGGTCGACCGCGCCCACCGTCTCGCCGCGGCAGAGCACGACCGCGCGCTCGATCGCGTTCTCGAGCTCGCGCACGTTCCCGGGCCAGCGGTAGCCGCAGAGGAGCTCGAGCGCCTCGGGGGCGAGGGTGCGGACCTTCTTGCCGAGCCGCTCGGCGTACCGCCGCAGGAAGTGGTGGGCGAGCAGCGGCACGTCCTCGATGCGCTCGCGCAGGGGCGGCAGGGGGATGTTGATGACGTTCAGGCGGTAGAAGAGGTCCTCGCGGAACTTCCCGGACTTCACGAGGCGCGTGAGGTCGCGGTGGGTGGCGGCGATGACGCGCACGTCCACGCGCAGCGAGTCGGCCGCGCCGACCCGCTTGATCTCGCCCTCCTGCAGCACGCGCAGCAGCCGGACCTGCGTGGCGGGCGGGATGTCGCCGATCTCGTCGAGGAAGATCGTGCCGCCGTCGGCGGCGTCGAAGAGCCCCTTCTGGTCGCGCTGCGCGCCCGTGAACGCGCCCTTCACGTGGCCGAACAGCTCGGACTCGAGGAGCGTCTCGGTGAGCGCGCCGCAGTTGAGCGCGACGAACGGCTGGGCCTTGCGGGGGCTGCGGGCGTGGAGGGCGCGGGCGACGAGCTCCTTGCCCGTGCCGGACTCGCCGGTGACGAGCACGGTCGCCGAGCTGTACGCGACGGCGTCGATGAGCCGCGTGACGTCGCGCATCCCGCCCGAGCTGCCGACCAGCCCGTCGGGCGCGCCGTCGCGCTGGCGCAGCCGCGTCTCGAGCTCGCGGTTGCGGTCGAAGAGCGCCTTGCGCTCGGCGGCCTTGGCGACCGCGCGCGCCACGAGCTCGACGTCCTCGAAGGGCTTCGTGAGGTAGTCGTAGGCCCCGGCCTTCAGCGCCGCGAGCGCCGTCTCGACGGTCGCGTGCCCGGTCATCATGATGACCTCGATCTCCGGGCGGCGGTGCTTCACCGCGTTGAGGAGCTCGAGGCCGGAGAGGTCCGGCATCTTGACGTCGAGCAGCGCGACGTCGAACTCCTCCTGCGCGAGCCGCTGCGTCGCGACGATGGGCGACTCGAGGGCGACCACGTCGTGCCCGTTCTTGCGGAGCAGCGCCTCGAGCGCCCTGAGGAGGGTCGGCTCGTCGTCCACCACGAGCACGCGCACCTGCCTCGTCTCCAGGTTGTCGGCCATGTCTCGGTCTCCCTCTCCCTCGTCGAGCTACGGGTGCGCCACCGGAAGCTCCAGCACGAAGCAGGCGCCCCGATCCACCGCGGAGTCGAGCCTGATGGTGCCGCCGTGCTCCTCGGCGATCTGGTAGCAGATGGAGAGGCCGAGCCCTGTGCCCTGCCCCTCCGGCTTGGTCGTGAAGAACGGCTCGAAGATGCGCTTGGCGATCTCGGGCGGGACGCCCGGGCCGTCGTCGGCGACGGCGAGCTGGACGCGCCCGGGCCCGGCGGGGCCGACGAGCACGGTGATCCGCCCCTTGCCGCGCAGCGCCTGGATCGCGTTCACGAGGAGGTTCACCGCGATCTGCTGGACCTGGTTCGCGTTGGAGAGCGCGACCGCCGGCTCGTAGGCGCGCACCACCTCGATGCGGGTGCCCTTGAGCTGGGAGCCGACGAGGAAGAGCGCGTCGTCCGCGGCGGCGGCCAGGTCCACGGCGGAGCGCTCCTCGCCCTGCGGCCGCCGCGAGAAGCGCAGCAGGCTCTCGACGATCTTCTTCGCGCGCATCGCCGCGTCCTGGATGAGCCGCAGGTTCTCCGCGTCGTCGGCGGAGCGCTCCTCGCGCGCCATGAGCTGCGCGAAGGCCAGGATCCCGCCGAGCGGGTTGTTGATCTCGTGCGCCACGCCGCCGGCGAGCTGACCCACCGCCGCCATCTTCTCGGCGTGGGAGAGGCGCTGCGTCACCTCGCGCTCGTCGGTCACGTCCTTGAAGACCACCACCACGGCCCCGTTGTCCTCGAAGGGGAAGGAGCGGATGAGCCAGGTGCGCTCGCCGAAGGTCGCCTCGCGCTCGGCGCCCGCCGCCGGCATCAGGCAGCGGGACGGGCACGGGATCCGGCCGTAGGCGTGGTCGGTGCAGCGCAGCCCGGGCAGCATGTTCGGCGAGACGCCCGCCCCGCGCGCGAACGCGGTGTTGGCGCGCAGCACCTCGCAGCCGCCCGCCTTCATGATCGCGAGCGGGTCCCCCAGCGCGTCGAAGCAGGCGCGCCACTCCTGCGCGGCGCGCACGAGGGCGGCGGAGCGGGCGGCGAGCTGCCCGTCGAGGTCGCGGTTGAGGCGCTCGAGCTCGGCGTTGCGCTCGGCGAGGAGCGCCTCGAGGCGCTGGTTCTCGTCGACCGTCCAGTACTGATCGATGGCGCTCTGGATGGTGATGAGGAGGTGGCCGTCGTCCCAGGGCTTCCAGATGAAGCGGAAGATCTCGGACTGGTTCACCGCCTCCTCGATCGCGGTGGAGTCCGCCTGCCCGGTGAGGAGCACGCGCTGGATGCGCGGCCACCGGTCCTTCACGAGGCGCAGGAGCTCGATCCCCGACATGCCGGGCATCCGGAAGTCGGACACCACCACGTGCGCGGGCTCCTTCTCGAGCAGGGCGAGGGCGGCCTCCGCGTCGGGGGCCTCGACGATCCGCCAGCGCGCGCGCCGCAGCACCCGGCGCAGGGCGCGCCGGACGTGCTCGTCGTCGTCGACGACGAGGAGGGTGGTCTGGGGCGGGAGGTCACAGGCCCCGACGTCCCCCTTTGGCTGGGTCAGCTGCGGCTCCATCGCGGACGCCCCGTCTCGTGCATCCTGCGATCCAGACCCACCTGACCCGCAAGTCACTGTTTACGATGCGTTGATTGGACCCATGCCGGGGTCCGGTATGCCCCGGGTCAGGTCATACCCCGGTGCGGACCCGCGCAGCTTGACGCCGGTCAGGTCTCCGGCGCCTCGTAACGGTACGCGCGCGCCTGGTAGAGGCAGATCGTGTTCCGGCCGGCGCGCTTCGCCTCGTAGAGCGCCTCGTCGGCGAAGCGCAGGAGCAGGTCGCTCGAGGTGATGTCCTTCGCCGGGTAGAAGGAGACGCCGAGCGACGCCGTCATCTGGACGGTCGGCGACGCGCCGCCCGCGGCCGACGGCGGCGCGGGGAGCGCGTACTCCTTCTTCCCGAGGGCGCGCCAGATCCGCTCCGCCACCGCGAGCGCGCCGCTCATGTGCGTCTTCGGCAGGATCACCGCGAACTCGTCGCCGCCGTAGCGCGCGCAGATGTCGGGATCGCGGATCGACCCGCGGATGAGCGCGGCGGCGTCGTGGAGCACGACGTCGCCGGCGGGGTGGCCGTGCCGGTCGTTCACGCCCTTGAAGTCGTCGAGGTCGATCATGATGAGCGACACGTGATCGCCGTACCGCTGCGCGCGGCCGAACTCCTCGTGCAGCCGCTCGTCGAAGAAGCGGCGGTTCTTGAGGCCGGTGACCGCGTCGGTCACCGACTGCTCCTCGAGCTTGCGCTGCGCCTCGTGCAGCTTCTCCTGCAGCTGCTTGATGCGGAGCATCGCCGCGCAGCGCGCGAGGATCTCGGCGTCGGCGAAGGGCTTCGTGAGGAAGTCGTCGGCGCCGAGCCGCAGGCCGGAGACCTTCGAGTCGGTGTCCGCCTTCACCGACACCATGATGACCGGCATGAAGTGCGCCTGGTGCGGCGGCTTGATGATGCGGAGCACCTCGAGCCCGTCCATGTCGGGCAGCACCATGTCGAGCAGCACGAGGTCGGGCGCCTCGCCCTTGACCTTGCGGATCGCCTCCCGGCCGTCGGCGGCGGTGAGGACCTCGTAGCCCTCTCCCTGCAGCACCTTCGCGAGCCACTCGAGCTGGACGCGCGAGTCGTCGACGACGAGGATCCGGGAGGGAGCGCCCACGCGGCGAAGATACCCCGCGCGCCCTCCGCCGCACCACATCGGGAGCGTTTCGTGGGGGGCGCGGGCGCTCCTACCCTCCCCGCATGCCGCGCCGCGCCGACCGCCGGGAGCAGGACCGCATCCTCGCCGCGGCGCTCGCCCGCGCCCGCGCGGCGGCGCCCGCGGGGATTGCCGTCTTCGACCTCGACTCCACCCTCCTCGACAACCGCCCGCGGCAGGCGCGGATCGCCCAGGACTACGGCCGCGCCGAGGGGCTGCCGGCCCTGCTCGGCGCGCGCCCGGAGCACTGGCGCGGCTGGGACCTCGAGGCGGGGCTCGCCGCCTCGGGCCTCGCCCCGGCGCTGGCGCGGTGCCACCGGGCCGCCTTCCGCCGCTTCTGGGCGGCGCGCTTCTTCACGAGCGCCTACTGCACCCTCGACGTCCCGCTCCCCGGCGCCGCGGCGTTCGTGCGGGCCGTCGCGCAGGCGGGCGCGCGGATCGCCTACGTGACCGGGCGGCCGGTGCGCATGGAGGACGGCACGCTCGAGGTCCTGCGCCGCCACGGCTTCCCGCTCCCCGAAGGCGGACGGGTGCGCCTCCTCATGAAGCCGGGCGACGACCTCGCGGACGACGCGTGGAAGGCGCTCGCCCGGCGCGCGGTGGACCGCTGGGGCCCGGTGGCGCTCGCCTTCGACAACGAGCCGGCCCACGTGAACGCGTACGCCCGGGCCTGGACCGGCGCGCTCGCGGTGCACCTCGACACGGACCACAGCCCCCGGGCGGAGGAGGTGCTCGCCTCGGTGCCGTCGGTCGCCGACTTCCGCTGCGCGCTCGGCGGCGACGCGGCGGACGCCGCGGCCGCCGCCCCGTGACCGTCGCGCGGCGCCGGCCGGGGCCGGCGGCGCGCGCCCCCACGATCACCGCAGCGCCTCGTGGACGTCCTCCGGCACCACGGGGGCGAGCCCGCCGCCGCCGAGGATGTTCACCACCGGCGAGGCCGCGGCCCGCACCACCGAGCCGTCCGGGCGCGAGGGGCCGAGGCCGCAGTAGGTGGACACGTCGCGGTAGAGCTCGCCCCGCGCGACGCCTTCGGGCGTGATCCGCGTCGCGGGGCGGCGGGCCGCGAAGATCCGCTCCTGCGCGACGAAGCCGCCGCCGCGCTCGTCGCCGAGCGCCGCCTCCACGGCGCGCCGCCAGGCGTCCTCGGAGAGCTCCCCGCCGAGGTGCACGCTCTTGCCGCCGTAGTCCCAGCTCCGCTTCACGACCCAGCGGGTGCGGTCGGCGAGGACCCGCGCCGCCACGGCCGCGTCGAGCCGGCGCGTCCAGGGCAGCCGCGCCGCCGCCGCGCGCTCCTCCGCGTCGAGGCCCGCGAGGTCGGCGAGCGCGGGGTCCTCCGCGCACTCGGAGAGCCGCGCGAAGAGCGCCTTCGCCTCGAGCAGGCCGTTCACCGGGTTCGCGAGCGCGTAGCGGCCGGGGGCGCGCAGCGCGCGGGCGAAGGGCGAGCCGGGATCGACCCGGTGCGCCCAGACGTGGCGGTAGAGGACGTCCCACGCCTCGGGCTCGCACTCGTCCGGCACGAGGTTCCGGGCGTCGTGCCCCATGCGGCGGAAGTGCGCGGCGAGCGCGCGCAGCTCGCCGATCTGCGCGTCGCCCGGGCGCGCCACGAGCGCGATCGACGGCCGCGCGCGGGCGCCGCCGCGCGCGCGGTGGACGGCGACGAGCGCCTCGCGGAGCCGCTCCATGTGGCTCCCGCAGGCGGCGACGAGCGCGCCCTCCTGGCGCGGGGTCTTTCCCCGGGCGCGGGCGGCGGCGCGGATCCAGGCGTGCGCCGCGAGGTCGGCGTAGGCGGGCATCGCCGGGATGGTGGCGTTGAGCTCGAGCGCGCGGGGCGGCCCGCCGCCCTCCGGCAGGAGGAAGTCGACGCGCGCCACCATGGCGGGGAGCGGCGCCTCGGCGAAGAGCCGGGCCATCGCCTCGGCCTCGAGCCCGGAGAACGGCCCCTCGAGCGCGGCCCGGTCGCGCGCGTCGCCCTTCGCGAGCAGCGCGCGGGCGAGCTTCACTGCGCCGGACAGGACGCGCTCCGCCTCGCGGGCGAGCGCGGCGAGCACGGCGCGCGACATCACCTCGGGCTCCGCGACGAGCGGGATGGGGACGACGGCGCCGTCCGGCCGGAGCACGGTCATGCCGCCCGCCCAGGCCCGCTCGGCCGCGGCCCGCCCGACGCGCTCGAGCGCCTCTCCGTCGAAGATCGGCTCCATCCGGTGACGTTGTGCCCGCCCCACCCGTCCGATAGTGTCCGGCGCGTGAAGATCTACACGAAGACGGGCGACGGCGGCGAGACCGGCCTCTTCGGGGGTCCGCGGGTGCGGAAGAGCGACGCGCGCGTGGAGGCCTACGGCGACGTCGACGAGCTGAACGCCGCGGTCGGCGCCGCCCGGGCGCTCGTCGAGGATCCCGAGATCGACGCGCACCTCGCCCGCGTCCAGGAGGAGCTGTTCCGGGTCGGGGCGGAGCTCGCGACGCCGCGCGACGCGAAGGCGCGCGCCGCCCTGCCGCCGCTCGAGGCCG
This sequence comes from uncultured delta proteobacterium, assembly GCA_963737085.1. Classification (GTDB taxonomy): domain Bacteria; phylum Myxococcota; class Myxococcia; order Myxococcales; family Anaeromyxobacteraceae; genus Anaeromyxobacter. Next base: position 143,030 of record CAVTRR010000002.1, on the reverse strand, counting down.
CCTCCACGGCGCGCCTCGAGGAGGCCATCGACGCGTGGGAGCGCGAGCTGCCGCCGCTCGCGAACTTCGTGCTGCCCGGGGGGACGCGCACGGCCGCCGCCCTCCACCTCGCGCGCACGGTGTGCCGCCGCGCGGAGCGGCGGGCGGTCGCCCTCGCCGGCGACGCCCAGGTGGACCCCGCGGCGCTCGCCTACCTGAACCGGCTCTCGGACTTCCTCTTCGTGGCCGCGCGGCTCGCGAACCGCCGGGCGCACCGGGAGGAGCCGCTCTGGGACCCGCGGGGCGCCCGGTGAAGGGCCGCGCCCGCGCGCGCGTCGCGCTCGTGACGGGCGCGGGCGTGCGCGTCGGGAACGCCGTCGCCCGCGACCTCGCGCGCCACGGCTGGACGGTCGCGGCCCACTACCGCACCCACCGGCCGCGCGGGTTCGCCGCCGCGCTCCAGGCGGACCTCGCCCTCGCCGACGGACCGGCCCGCCTCGCCGCCGACTTCCGCGCGCGCTTCGCGCGGCTCGACCTGCTCGTCTCCTGCGCCGCGGCGTTCGACGCGGCGCCCCTCGCCGAGACCGACGCGGCGCTCTTCGACGCGCAGATGGACCTCAACGCGCGCGCCCCGCTCCTGCTCGCGAAGGCGCTCGCCCCGCTGCTCGCCCGGAGCGGCGGCTCCATCGTCAACGTCGCCGACGTGGGCGGCGGGCTCGTGGCGTGGCGGGGCTTCGCCGCCTACGCCGCCTCCAAGGCGGCGCTCGTGCGGCTGACCGAGTGCCTCGCCCTCGAGCTCGCGCCCGCGGTGCGCGTGAACGCCGTGGCGCCCGGGACCGTGCTTTGGCCCGAGTCGTACCCCGCCGCGCGGCGGCGGGCGCTCGCCGCGCGCATCCCGCTCCGGCGCGCCGGGACCCCGGGCGACGTCGCGGCCGCGGTGCGCTTCCTCGCCGATGCGCCGTTCGTGACCGGCGCCGTCGTGCCGGTGGACGGCGGGCGGCACCTTTCGGGTCGCTCCTGAAGGGGTGCGCGCCCGCGCGCGCCTTCGATTGAAGCCGTGGAACCCCGCTGTTACACTCCTTGCGCCCAGTCAAGCTGGGCCTTCTCCCAGGGAGTTCCGGACACATGGACGCGACGACGACCCAGCCCACCCTCAAGGCCCCGACCCCTGCCGATCTCGGCATGGAGGCGCCGCCCGTCACCCTGACCGCCAAGGCGATCGAGATGGTGAAGGACGCGATCAAGCAGGAGGGGCTCGAGGGACAAGGCATCCGCATCGGCGTCATGGGCGGCGGCTGCGCCGGCTTCCAGTACTCGATGGACTTCGAGAAGGAGCCGAAGGACGGCGACCTGACCTTCGAGCAGGAGGGCATCCTGCTCTACGTCGACCCGATGAGCTCGATGTACCTCCAGGGCGTGACGGTCGACTACGTGGTCGGCCTGCAGGGCGCCGGGTTCAAGTTCAACAACCCGAACGCCCGCACGACCTGCGGCTGCGGCTCGTCGTTCTCGTACTGAGCCGCCCGGCGGCCGAGCGATGCTCGTCGTCCGGCACGCCGTCGTGGGGCCGTTCGCGGCCAACACCTACCTCGCCGTCTGCAGCCGGACCGGGGATGCGGTGCTCGTCGATCCCGGCGGAGACGTCGAGCGCGCGCTCGGGATGCGCGAGCCGGGCGGCTACCGGATCGTCCGCATCTTCTGCACCCACGGTCACATCGACCACGTCGCCGGCGCGGCGGACGCGCGGGCCGCGACCGGCGCCCCGCTGCAGATCCACGCGGACGACGAGGGCTGGCTCGCCTCGCTCGCGGCCCAGGCGGAGATGTTCGGCTTCGATCCGGTCGAGCCGCCGCGGGTCGACCACCGCCACGTCGACGGCGAGCGGTTCGACGTCGGCGCCTGCGAGGCGCGGGTGATCCACACCCCCGGCCACAGCGCGGGCTCGTCGTGCCTCTGGTTCCCGCAGGCGAAGATCCTCTTCACGGGGGACACGCTCTTCTCGGGATCGGTCGGGCGGACCGACCTGCCCGGCGGCGACTTCGAGGCGCTCGGCCGGTCCATCCGCGAGAAGCTCTTCGCGCTCGGCGACGACGTCACGTTCTACCCGGGCCACGGGCCGGGCGGGCGGCTCGGCGACGAGCGGCGCGCGAACCCGTTCGTCGGCGAGGAGCCGCGGCGCGGCCGGTTCATCTGAGGGCGCGCGCCGCTGCGCCGGGCCCGACTGGTTTCCCCTCTCCCCCCGCTCAGCGGGAGGACGGTCGGGAGAGGGGGGCGGGTCAGGACGCCGACCGCCGCGCCCGCGCCACCCGGCGCGGCGCCGGGCGGGGCGACTCCCACCAGGTGCCCGCGCCGCGCTCGAGCAGCGAGCGCGCCGCGTCGCCGTCCACCGGCGGGGAGAAGAGGAAGCCCTGCGCGCCGGCGCAGCCGAGGTCCCGCAGGAACCGGAGCTGCTCGTCCGTCTCGACGCCCTCGGCGACGACGGCCTTCCCCGTCTCGCGCCCGAGCGCCACGATGGTGCGGACGAGGTCCGGCGACCGCCCGTCCGGCGCTCCGCTCAGGAGCGAGCGGTCGATCTTGAGCGCGTCCATCTGGAAGCGGTGGAGGGAGCTGAGCGACGAGCTGCCGGTGCCGAAGTCGTCGATGCAGAGGCGCACGCCGCGCTCGTGGAGCTGGGCGACGCGCGCCCCGGCGTGCTCGCAGGCGAGCAGGGTCTGCTCGGTGACCTCGAAGGCGAGGTCGTTCGGGTCGAGCCCGTGCTCGTCGAGGAGGCGGTCGACCTCGGCGAGCAGCCCGGTGTGCAAGAGCTGCTTCGCGGAGAGGTTCACGTGCAGCGAGAGCGGCGTCGCGGTGCGCCGGCAGGTGGCGAAGTCGCGGCCCGCCTGGCGCAGGAGCCAGCCGCCGAGCGGGACGATGAAGCCGGTCTCCTCGGCGAGCGGGACGAAGTGCTCGGGGCCGACGAGGCCGCGGCTCGGGTGGGCCCAGCGGACGAGCGCCTCGAGCCCCTGGATGCGGCCGGTGGCGAGCTCCACGACGGGCAGGTAGTGGACGCGGAACTGCTCGCGCACCAGCGCGTTGCGCAGGTCGGCCTCGAGGTCGAGGAGCTGGGGCTGCCGCTCTCGCATGCCCGGATCGAACAGGACGGAGCGCGCCCGGCCCTGGGCCTTCGCCCGGTACATGGCGGTGTCGGCGTCGCGGAGCAGGTCCTCGGGGCGGGAGTAGGACGGCGAGGAGAGCGCGAGCCCCACGCTGGCGGTGGCGAACACGTCGCGCCCGCCGAGGTCGAAGGGCTGGGTGGTGGCGGCGTGGATCCGCTCCGCCACGATCTGCGCGTCGGCCGCCCCCTTCACGTCGTCGAGCAGGATGGTGAACTCGTCGCCGCCGTAGCGCGCGAGCGTGTCGCCCTCGCGCAGGCAGGTCTGCAGGCGGCGCGCCATCTGCGAGAGGAGCTCGTCGCCCGCGGCGTGCCCGAGCCCGTCGTTCACGAACTTGAAGCGGTCGACGTCGAGGAACACCACCGCGAAGCCGTAGCCGTCGCGCCGCCGCGCGCGGGCGAAGGCGCGCTTCACGAGATCGAGGAAGAGGGCGCGGTTCGGCAGGCGGGTGAGCGGGTCGTGGAGGGCGTCGTGCAGGGCGCGCTCGGCGGTGGCCTTCTGGTCGGTGACGTCGGTGAGCGCCCCCGCGAAGCGCACGGCCTTGCCGGCCCCGTCGCGGGTGGTCCGGCCGCGCGCGAGCACCCAGCGCCACTCGCCCGAGCCGCGGCGGACGCGGTGCTCGTGCTCGAACCGCGCCTCGCCGCCCTCGAGGTGGGCCCGGATCGCCGCCTCGAGCGGCTTGCGATCCGACGCGTGCACGCGCTCGAGCCAGGCGGAGGGCGCCGGGCCGGCGGGCGGCCCGCCCGTGAGCGCCGTCCAGCCCGGCGAAAGCCACAGCCGGTCGGCGCGGGGGTCCCAGTCCCACAGCGCGTCGCCCACCGCCTGCGCGGCGACCGCGTGGTGGGCGCTCGCGCCGGAGAGGTCGCGGACGAGCACCGCCGCGCCGGCCGGCGCGCCGCGCCGCTTCCGCAGGGGCGCGACGGTCCACTCGTCGAGGCGGGGCGTGCCGGCGCGGTCGTGGGCGAGGCGGAGCCCCTCCTGCGGCTCCCCCGCGGCGACCGCCGCGAGCAGGGCGCGCCGCGCCTCGGCGCGCTCGCCCTCGGGGAGGAGGAACACCAGCTCGCGCCCGAGCGCCTCGGCGACGGGGAAGCCGAACATCCGCTCCGCGGCGGGGTTCCAGGCGACGACGGCGAGGTCGGCGTCGCACAGGATCGCGCCGAAGGGGGCCTGCTCGAAGAAGCGGCCGAGCGCGCGCTCCTCCTTGGCGCCGCGCCCGGCGTCCGCGCCGGCGCCGGGGCGCCGGCGGGTGAGGTCGCCGAGCAGGTCGAGGGCGCACCGCAGCGAGGTGCGCGCCTCGTCGGCGCGCCGGTACTCCGCGCCCACGTCCCGCAGCAGCGCGCGAAGCTCCGGGGCGGGCTCCACCTCCGCGCCGAGGTGCCTCTCGAGCTGGCGGCGGAGCAGGCGGTGCATCACGGACCGGGGGGCGCCGCCCGCGGACTCGGTCCGGGGCGGGCGATGAGGAAGCCCTGCACGTAGTCGGCGCCGTGGGCGCGGGCCCAGTCGAGCTCCTGCTGCGTCTCCACGCCCTCGACGATGGTCTGGATGCCCATGCCGTGGCCGATCTCGAGGAGCTTGCTCGCGATGAGGTCCTTGGCGCGATCGGCGTTGACCTCGCGGATGAGCTCGCCGTCGAGCTTGATGAAGTCGGGGCGGAGCTGGTGGACGAGGTTCAGGGTCGACCACCCGGCGCCGAGGTCGTCGAGCGCGACGCGGAAGCCGTCGCGCCGGTAGCAGTCGAGGACGTGGCTCAGGTGGACGGCGTCCTCGATCCGGTCGGCCTCGATCACCTCGAACACGAACCGGCGCGGCTCGAGCCCCGCGGCGGCGATGGCCGCGAGGGTGGCGCGCAGGCAGCTCTCGGCGTCGTCCATCATCGCCGGGGAGAAGTTCACGAAGACCGTCACGCTCCCGTCGAGGTGCGCGGCCTCGCGGATCGCGCAGCGGCAGGCGGCGAGATCGAGCTGCTGCATGAGCCCCGCCTCGCGCGCGAGCCGCAGCACGGAGAGCGGCTGGAGCGGCTCGCCGTGCCGGCCCACGCCGCGCAGCAGCGCCTCGTGCGCGAACACCCGCGAGGTGTCGCCGGCGTGGACGATGGGGTGGAAGTGGCTCGTGATGCCGCCCGCCTCGAACTGCTCGAGCAGCCACCCCGTCTGCGCGGCGACGTACAGCTCGTGCAGCGAGACCATCCGGCCGAAGTCGTCGAGGCACGGCGCCGCGCCGCCCGGGACGAACAGGGCGCGCGCGCGGCGCGCCTCGGGCTCCGTGAGGAGGGGGCCGAGGGCGAGGACGCACGGGTCGAGCTCGCCCGGACCGAGCGCGACGCGGGCGCAGGAGGAGAAGACGGTGGGCCCGTGGCCGGCGGCGCGCAGCGCGTCGGCGAGGCGCGACACGAGGCCGTGCTCGGGGAGCCAGACGTAGAGGGTGCCCCCCGCGGCGGGATCCTGCGCGCGATCGGGGGCGGAGGCCCGGTCGTCGGGCCGCCATTTCCGGGGAGAAGTGTGCGCCGCCACCGACGCGACCCTACATGTACGGTCGCGTCACGGCAAGAAATCGGCCGATGTCGGGAAGACGCGCCGGCGCGCCTACCCCATCGACACGATACCGACCACGTTCTGCCCGGCGTCCACGTGCAGCACCTCGCCGGTCACGTTCTTCGCGAGGTCGGAGCAGAGGTAGAGCGCGGCCCGCGCGACGTCGTCCTGCTCGATGTTGCGGCGCAGCGGCGTCCGGTCGGCGTTCTCGGAGAGCATGCCCTTCATGCCCTTGATGCCCGCCGCGGCCAGGGTCTTCACCGGCCCGGCGCTGATGGCGTTCACCCGGATGCCCTCGATGCCGAGATCGTCGGCGAGGTAGCGCGTGGCGCACTCGAGCGCGGCCTTCGCGACGCCCATCACGTTGTAGTTCCGGACCACCTTCTCGGCGGCGTAGTAGGTGAGCGAGACGATGTTGCCGCCGGGCGGCATGAGCGGCTTGAAGGCCCGGGCCAGGCCGACGAGCGAGTAGGCGGAGACGTCGAGGGTGATGCGCCAGGCGTCTCGGGTCGTCACGTCGGTGAAGCGCCCGGCGAGCGCCTCGCGCGGCGCGAAGCCGATGGAGTGGACGAGGACGTCCACGCGGTCCCAGATCTTGCGGATCTCCGCGACGGTGTTGTCGATGTCGTCGTCGCTCGAGACGTCGAGGTCGAGGATGGCGCTCGCGCCGAGGCTCTCGGCGAGCGGCCGGACCCGCTTCTCCATCCCCTCGCCCGCGTACGTGAAGGCGAGCTCGGCGCCCTCCTGGTGGAACGCCTGCGCGATCGCCCACGCGAGGGACCGCTCGTTCGCGACGCCGGTGATCAGGGCGCGCTTCCCCTTCATGAGGCCGCCCAGCGCCGGGGCGACCCGCGCGGCGCCCTCCCCGACCTTCTCCTCGCCGTTGCTCATCTCGCTGCTCCTCGAGCGCGGATCGCCTCGAGCGCCTGCTCGAGCTCGCTCCGCGCGTGCATGTCGTTCACCCGGGTCGCCCCGGCGATCCCGTCCTGGTACGCCCGCGCCGCCTCGGCGTCGCGGCCGAGCGCCTCGAGCGTCTGCCCCCACATCAGGTAGGCGGGGACGTAGTCCGGCTTTCGGCGCCGGAGCTCCTCGAACTCGGCCGCGGCCTCCGCGCCGCGCCCCGTGGTGCGGAGCGCCATCGCGAGGGAGTAGCGCGCGAAGGCGTCGTCGGGGCTCCTCGTCACGAAGGCCCGGAAAGCCTCGATGCGCTGCTCCGGGGTCATAGGGGGGTCAGGTTCTACCCGAATCGTCCCCGCCTTGCCAGTACCGTGCCCCCGCCGTTGCCGCGCCGCGCTAGACTCCCCGCGCATGTCGGCCGCGACGATCCCGGGCTGCACCGGCGCGCTCGTCGCGGGCGGGCGAGCCACGCGCATGGGGGGGATCGCGAAGGGGCTCCTCCGCGCCGGCGGCCTGCCCATCGCGGCGCGCTCGCTCTCGCTCTTCCGCGAGCTCTTCGACGACGCCGTCGTGGTCGCGAACGACCCGGCGCCGTACGCGGGGCTCGGCGCGGCGATCGTCCCGGACCTCGTCCCGGGCCGCGGCGCGCCCGGCGGGCTGCACGCGGCGCTCTCCGCGGCGCGGAGCGAGTGGGTGTTCGCGGCCGGCTGCGACATGCCCTTCCTCGACGCGCGCGCGATCGCGTTCCTGGCGGCGCGCCGCGCGGGCGCGCCGGCGGTGCTGGTCCGCTTCCGCGGGCGGCTCGAGCCGCTCCACGCGTTCTGGTCGCGCGGCTGCCTCCCCGTGCTCGAGCGGCTCCTGCGGGAGGGCGAGCCGTCCCTGCGCGAGCTCGCCGGCGCGGTCGGCGCGCGGATCGTCGAGGAGGAGGAGTGGCGCGCCGTGGACCCGGACGGCCGCGCCTTCGAGAACGTCAACACGCCCGAGGACGCGGCCCGCCTCGGGCTCGAGCCGGCGCCGGCGGCGCCGGGCCGTCCCGGAGAGGCTCCCATGGATCTCGCCAAGACGCTGCACGACAACGCGGAGCGGTACGTGGAGGAGCTCGTCGAGTTCCTCAGGATCCCCTCCATCAGCTCGGCGGCGGAGCACCGCGCGGACGTGGCGCGCGCCGCGGCGTTCCTGCGCGACGAGCTGCGGCGGCTCGGCCTCGACGCGTCGATCTTCCCCACCGACGGGCACCCCGTCGTCTACGGAGAGTGGATGGGCGCCGGCGCGGGGAGGCCGACCGTGCTCGTGTACGGCCACTACGACGTCCAGCCGGTCGACCCGCTCGAGCTCTGGAAGAGCCCGCCCTTCGAGCCGTCGATCCGGGACGGCGCGCTCTACGCCCGCGGCGCGGTCGACGACAAGGGCCAGGTGTGGCTCCACCTCAAGGCGTTCGAGGCCTGGCGCGCGGCGGGCGGCCCGCCCGTCAACGTGAAGATGATCTTCGAGGGCGAGGAGGAGATCGGCTCGGAGCACCTCGGCGCGTTCCTCGAGCGGGAGAAGGCGCGCCTCGCCGCGGACGTCGTCGTCGTGTCGGACAGCCCCATGTTCGCGAAGGGCGTCCCGTCCATCTGCTACGGGCTGCGGGGCCTCGCGTACTTCCAGGTGGACGTGGAGGGGCCGAGCGTCGACCTGCACTCCGGCAGCTTCGGCGGCGCGGTGCTGAACCCGGCGAACGCCCTCGCGCGCATCGTCGCCGGGCTGCAGGACGCGTCCGGCAGGGTGCTCGTGCCCGGCTTCTACGACCGCGTCCGGCGGCTCACGCCCCGCGAGCGCGCCAGCACGCGGCGGCTCCCCTTCGACCGCAAGGCGTGGCTCGCGTCGGCCGGCGGGCCGAAGGCGCCGTGGGGCGAGGCGGGGTTCCACGTGCTCGAGCGGATCTGGGCGCGGCCCACCCTGGACGTGAACGGGATCTGGGGCGGCTACCAGGGCGAGGGGGCGAAGACCATCATCCCGTCGAAGGCGGGGGCGAAGATCTCCATGCGCCTCGTGCCGGACCAGACGCCGGAGGAGATCGCGCGGAAGTTCACCGCGCACGTGAAGCGGCTCGCGCCGAAGGAGGTGAAGGTCACGGTGCGGAGCCTCCACGGCGGCGCGGCGTTCCTCTCCGAGGTGGACCACCCGGCCTTCCGCGCCACCGAGCGGGCCCTGGAGCGGGCCTTCGGCAAGAAGCCGGTGCTGACGCGCGAGGGCGGGTCCATCCCGTTCACCGCCACGATCCAGGAGGCCCTGGGCTGCCCGGTGATCCTGATGGGCTTCGGGCTGCCGGACGAGAACAGCCACGCGCCGAACGAGCGGCTCGACCTCGAGAACTACCGGAAGGGCATCCTCGCGGCGGCCTACCTCTACGAGGAGCTCGCCGGCGCCGCGCCTGCGCGGCGGGCCTCACCACGAGTAGCCGAGGCCGAGCTTCAGATAAGGCCCGAGCTCGCCGCCGGTGAACGACTCGAACGACTCGTTCTGCGAGTCGCCGGCGAGGCGCCCGCCGATGCCGCCCGCGGCGGAGGCGGTGATGCCGTTCGTCGCGATGAAGTTGTAGCCGACCTCGCCCGACGCCCCGACGCGCCCGAAGGTGGTCCGGCCCTGGATGTCCTCCCCGCCGAACGCGAGCTCGAGGCGCGGGCCGACGCGGAGCCCCTCGTTGCGGCCGCCGAAGACGAAGAGGTCGGCGCCGCCGTCGAGGCCGAACGCGGACACCTCGCCGTTCGACGCCTGGGTGCGCGAGAAGCGCGCCCCGGCCACCCAGGAGAGCTTGGGGAAGGCCTCGAACGGCCGGGAGTACTCGGCGTTCATGCCGAGGCCCGAGAACCAGCCGATGGGGTTGGTGACGAGCGTGCTCGTCACGGGGCCCCGCGCCCGCACCCCGGGGCCGGAGGGCCGCCGGCCGACGAGCTCGCGCCCCGCGTCCGTGAACGCCGCCCTCACCGACTCGCCGGGGGCGAGCGGCTCGCGGCCGGTGCCGCCCGCGGCCACCGCCTCGCCGTCGCGGAGGAGCTGCTCGCAGCGCGAGTGGAGGTCGGCGGGCGCCTCGTCCGCGCGGAGCTCTCCGCGGAGCGCCGCCGTGCAGAGGTCCGCGAGCGACCGCTCCTGCGCCACCTCCGCCGGCCGCGCCGGGCCTCGCGGCTCGCCCGCCGCCGGGTCCTGCGCCCGCGCTCCCGCCGCCGCGAGCGCGACGGCGAGCGTCCACCCGATCCTCACGATCCTCCGCATGGCCCCTCCCGCCGTTCCGGCGCGGCGCCGCCGCGCGCGCCCGCACGGAACCTGCGCACGGAGCGGGGATCGTGCACTCGCGCAGCGCGGCGGAGGCGCCGGTCCGCGCACTCGCGCGGCGCGGCGCGAGGAGGAGTCAGCCCGCGATCCAGCGGCCGGCGGCGAGGCCCGCGAGCCCCGCGAGCAGGCAGGACGTCACGGTGGCCGCGACGTTCGCGGCCGCGAGGCCGCCGCTCCCGCCCTCGAGGAGGGCGAGCGTCTCGTAGTTGAACGACGAGTACGTCGTGAAGCCGCCGAGCACGCCCGCCCCCACGAACAGCCGGGCCTCGGGGGACACCCACCTCGCCGGCAGGCCGAGGAGGAGGGCGAGGACGAAGGAGCCGAGGAGGTTGACGAGCAGGGTGCCGCGGGGGAAGTCCGTGCCGAACGTCCGCGCAGCCCACGTGGAGACGAGGTAGCGCGCGCCCGAGCCGAGGGCGCCGCCCATGCAGACGAGGAGGAGGGGCTGCATCGACCTCCGTGTACCGCGCCCGCGCCGGCCGGGCAATCACTCGGGCGCGAGGGCGTCGAGCGCCCGGGCGTACGCCGCCGCGTCGAAGCGCCCGTTCGCCAGCGCGCCGCGCGCGGCCTCGGCGGCGGCCTCCGCGACGGCGTGCACGGCGTCGTGCCGGGAGCGGCCGCGGGCGACGAGCCGCTCGACGGCGCGGCGGGCCTCCGGCGGGCTCCCCGCCGCGAGCTGCGCCTCGACCACCACGTGGAGCGCGGCGTGGACGCGGAGGGCGGGGGTGAGCGCGTGGCTCCCGGCGATCGCGCGGTGGTGCGCCTCGACCGCGGCGAGCCGGCGGGGCTCGTCGGCCTCGAGCCAGGCGGCGTCGGGCGGTCGATCGGCGTCGTAGTCCACGGGTCCTCCGGTCGGTCGGCGTGCGGCGGCGTGGAGTCTAACGCGCGCCGAGCTCGGAGTCGGGGTCGGGGTCGAGGTCGAGGTCGAGGTCGGGGTCGGGGTCGAGGTCGGGGTCGGGGTCGGGGTCGGGGTCGAGGTCGGGGTCGGGGTCAGATCGCCTGCATGTCCGCTTTACCGGACATCCGTCCGTTGTCCGCTTGACGGGACACCCATCCGTCTTCTAGGATTCCGGCCACCTCCTCCCCTCCCCGCACGGCGCGCCTCGCGCTCGCCCGGAGTTCGCCATGCCGTCCAGCCCCCCGCTCCTGCCGCTCTTCGTGAAGCTCGCCGGCCGCCACGTCGTGGTGGTGGGCGGCGGCGCGATGGCGGCGGCGCGCGTGCGCCAGCTCGCGGAGTCGGGGGCCCGGGTGACGGTGGTCGCGCCGGAGGTGCGGGACGACGTCGCCGCCCTCGCCGCGGAGGTGCGGCGCAGGCCGTTCGCGCCTGCGGACCTCGACGGCGCGTGGTTCGCGGTCGCCGCCGCGACCCCCGCGGTGAACCTCGAGGTCGCCCGGGCCGCCGAGGCGCGGCGCATCCTCGTGAACGCGGTGGACGACCCGGGCGCGGCGACCGCGTACACCGCGGGCGTGATCCGCCGCGGCGACGCGACCGTGGCGGTCTCGACCGGCGGGCGGGCGCCCGCGCTCGCCGGGCTCCTGCGCGAGGCGCTCGACGCGCTCCTGCCCGCCGACGCGGGCCGCTGGGTGGACGTCGCCGAGGCGGAGCGGCCGGCCTGGAAGCTCGGGCGCGTGCCGCTCCCGGCGCGCCGCCCGCTCCTGCTCCGCAAGCTGAACGCCCTGTACGCGAGCCTCGTCCCGCTCGCCGGGGTCCGCCCGTCCGCGGCCGCCGCCGCGGAACGCGACGCGGTGACCGGCCCGGCTCCCGAGGCCGCCGGCGCGCGGTTCCCCGCGGGCCTCGTCTCGCTCGTGGGCGCGGGGCCCGGCGATCCCGGCCTCCTCACCCGGCGCGCCGCCGAGCGGCTCGCGGACGCCGACGTCGTCCTCTACGACGCGCTCGTCGATCCGGAGGTGCTACGCCTCGCGCCGCGGGCGCACCGGTTCCTCGTCGGCAAGCGCGCCGGGCGCCCGAGCGTCTCGCAGCGCGCCATCGAGCGGCTGCTCGTCCGGGCCGCGCGGCGCGGGAAGCGCGTCGTGCGGCTCAAGTGCGGCGACCCCTTCGTGTTCGGCCGCGGCGGCGAGGAGGCCCAGGCGCTCCTCGCCGCGGGCGTGCCCTTCGAGATCGTGCCCGGCGTCTCCTCCGCGCTGTCGGCGCCGGCGCTCGCCGGCATCCCCGTCACGCACCGCGGGCTCGCCGCGGGCCTCGCGGTGGTCTCGGGCCACGCCGAGACGGCGTACGGGCCGATCCTCGACGGCCTCGCGCCCGGCGCGGCCACCGTCGTCGTGCTCATGGGGCTCGGCGCCCGCCGCGAGATCGCCGCGCGGCTTTGCGCTCGCGGCTGGCCGGACGCGACGCCCGCGGCGATCGTGCTCGGCGCGTCGAGCGCGGAGGCCTTCACCTGGCGCGGCACGCTCGCCGGGCTGGGCGGCGCGGTCGCTCCCGCCGGATCGCGCGCGCCTCCCCGGAACCCTCGTCGTGGGCGCCGTCGCGGCGCTCGCCCTCTCTGCCGGCGCCTCCCCGGGCGAAGGCGACGCCTCCGCCCGCGGCGCCTGAAAGGACCCCCGATGCCCTCCCCGATCCCGACCTCCCCGCCCGCGCGCGAGACGTTCGCCGACGCGCGCGAGATCGACGCCTTCGTCGAGATGCTCGGCCGCTTCGAGCGGCGCGAGATCGACGCGGACCGCTGGCGCGCCTACCGCGTCGCCCGCGGCGCCTACTCGCAGCGGCAGGACGGCACCCACATGCTGCGCATCAAGGTGCCGCAGGGGATCGCCGACGCCGCGCAGCTGCGCGCCCTCGCCGACGTGGCGACCCGCTTCTCGCGCGGCTTCGGCCACGTGACGACGCGCCAGAACGTGCAGCTCCACTTCGTGCGCCCGCAGGATCTCGAGCCCGCGCTGCGCCGGCTCGCCGAGGCCGGCCTCACCACCTCGGGCGCGGGCGGCAACACGGTGCGCAACGTCGTCGCCTGCCCGCTCGCGGGCGTGGGCGCCGACGAGGTCTTCGACCCGACGCCGTACGCCGAGGCCGCGACGCGCTGGTTCCTGCGCCACCCGCTCGCCGACGCGCTGCCCCGCAAGTTCAAGATCGCCTTCGACGGCTGCGGCCGGGACCACGTCGCGACCGCGATCCAGGACCTCGGCTTCCGCGCCCTGATCCGCCGGGAGGGCGGCGTCGCGGCGCGCGGCTTCCGCGTGACCGTGGCGGGCGGGACGTCGTCGCTCTGCACCTCGGGCGCTGCGCTCGCCGAGTTCCTCCCCGCCGCCGACGTGCTCCTCCTCGCCGAGGCGGTGGTGCGGGTCTTCCACGCGCGCGGCGACCGCGTGAACAAGCAGCGCAACCGGCTCAAGTTCCTCGTCCGCGAGCTCGGGCTCGACGCCTTCCGCGCGCTCGTCGAGGCCGAGCTCGCGCGGGTCAGGGCGGAGGGCGGCCCCCGGCTGCCGTTCGACCCCGACCGCGCTCCGGAGGCCGCGCCGCCCGCGCACGTCCCGCCGGCGTCGCCGTCGCCCGCGGAGATCGCGGCGCGCCTCGCCGCCGCCCCCCCGCGCGGCCCGGGCGAGCCGCCCGCCGTCGAGCCCCTCCTGCCGCCGCCCCCCGGCGCGCTCGGGCGCTTCCTCCGGACGAACGTCTCCCCGCAGCGGCAGGCGGGCCGCTCCGTCGTGACGGTCTCGCTGCCCCAGGGCGACGTGACCGCCGCGCAGCTGGGGGTGCTCGCCGACCTCGCGCTCGCCCACGGCGACGGCGCGGTGCGGCTCTCGAGCCGCGGCCACGTCCTCCTGCGCTGGGTGCGCGACGACGAGGTGCCCGCCCTGTTCGAGCGGCTCGCCGCGGCGGGGCTCGGCCGCGACGGGGCGGGGAGCGCGGCGGACGTCGTCGCCTGCCCCGGCGCGGACGTCTGCCGGCTCGCCGTCACGCGCACCCGCGGCGTCGCGCGCCTCGTCGCCGACCGCGTCCGCGCGAGGCTCGGCGAGGCCGGCCTCGGCGAGGCGCTCCCGGTGCACGTCTCCGGCTGCCCGAACGGCTGCAGCCAGCACCACCTCGCCGCGATCGGCCTGCAGGGCAGCGCTCGCAAGCTCGGGGGGCGCGCGGTGCCGCAGTACTTCGTCCTCGTCGGCGGCGGGGTGGACGACGCGGGCGCCGCGTTCGGCCGGCTCGCGGGGAAGGTGCCGGCGCGCCGCGCCGCCGAGGCGGTGGAGCGGCTCGCCGCGCTCTACCTCGCGGAGCGCCGCGAGGGGGAGGCGGCCGGCGTCTTCTTCCAGCGCGCCCTCGATCGCGCGAAGGCGGCCATCGAGCCCCTGGAGGGGCTCGGGCTGGAGGACGCGCGGCCGGAGGACTTCGTCGAGCCGGGCGCCACCGAGGACTTCCGCCCCGACGTGCAGGCCGGCGAGTGCGCGGCCTGACGCGTGTCCGCTTGACAAGACGCTCCTCCGTTTAATAGGATTCGTCCGCTTCACCGGATCCGCCCGCGAGGGCGGCTCCACGAGTCCGGAGCCCGTGGCGATTTGCGGCATCTTGCGGCCACGTAAAACCAACCGCTAAAAAGCCTCTCACCGGGCGTGCGAGCGACGCTCGCGACGACGCCGGGTGGGGCAGAAGGAAGTGCAGCCATGTCCTCGTCCGCCCCGGCGGCGCGCCTCGCGCCCGCCGCCCCCGTCGAGCCCTCCCGGCCCGCCCTCGCGCCCCTCGTCTGCCGCCGCTGCGGCGCGCGCTTCGAGCCGGCCCCCGTCTCGATCTGCGAGCAGTGCGTCGGCCCCCTCGAGCCCGCCTACGACCCCGCGCGCCGGCTCCCGACGCGGAAGGAGATCGAGGCGCGCCCGCGCTCCATCTGGCGCTACCGCGAGTTCCTGCCCATCCTGGGCGAGCCCGTCGTCTCGCTCGACACCGGGTTCACCCCGCTCCTCGACGCCCCCGCCCTCGCCCGGGCGCTCGGCGTGCGCCGCGCCCTCGTGAAGAACGACGCGGTCTCGCACCCCACCCTCTCCTTCAAGGACCGCGTGGTCGCGGTGGCGCTCAACGCGGCCGCCGGCCTCGGCGTCACCACGGTGGGCTGCGCCTCCACCGGGAACCTCGCGAACGCCGTGGCGGCCCAGGCCGCGCGCGCCGGGCTCACCGCCTGGATCTTCGTCCCCGAGGACCTCGAGCTCGGCAAGATCGTCGGCACCGCCATCTACGGCTCGCGGCTCGTGCGGGTGCGCGGGACCTACGACGACGTGAACCGCCTCTGCGCCCAGGTCGCCGATCGCTTCGGCTGGGGGCTCGTGAACCTGAACCTCCGCAGCTACTACGGCGAGGGCTCGAAGACGATGGCCTTCGAGATCGCCGAGCAGCTCGGCTGGCGCCAGCCCGACGCGATCATCGCGCCGATGGCGGGCGGCTCGCTCGTGACCAAGCTCGACAAGGGCTTCCGGGAGCTCGCCGCCGCCGGGCTCGTGCAGGGCGCCGCGCCGCGCGTGTACGGCGCGCAGGCGGCCGGCTGCTCGCCGATCGTGAACCTCGTCGAGCGCGGCGGCGACGCCATCGAGCCGGTGGTGCCGCGCACCATCGCCCGCTCCATCGCCATCGGGAACCCCGCCGACGGCGCGTACGCGGCGAAGGTCATCCGCGCCTCGGGCGGCGCCGCCCAGGCCGTCGGGGACGACGAGCTCGTCGCCGGCATCAAGCTCCTCGCCGAGACCACCGGCGTCTTCACCGAGACCGCCGGCGGCGTCACCGTCGCCGCCGCGAGGAGGCTCGCGCTCGCGGGCAAGCTCCGCCCGGACGACGAGCTCGTCCTCTGCATCACCGGAAACGGCCTCAAGACCGTCGAGGCGGTCACGCCCGCCCTCGCCGAGGCCCCCGTCGTCGCCCCGAAGCTCCGCGAGGTCGCGGCGCTCGTCAACCCGAGCTAGTAGAAGAGGAGAGGAACCGACCCATGCCCGTCACCCTGAGGCTCCCCACCGTGCTCGCCAAGGCGGCCGGCGGCCAGACCGTCCACGAGGCGAAGGGGGCGACGGTCGGCGACGTCGTCGCCGACGTCTCCACCCGCTTCCCCGAGCTCTCGACGCGCCTGCGCGACGCGAAGGGCGAGCCGTACCCCTACGTCATCTTCTACCTCGACGACGAGGACATCCGCTTCCAGCAGGGGTTCCGGACCCCGGTGGCCGACGGCGCCGAGATCGTGGTCGTCCCGGCGATCGCGGGGGGCTAGCCATGCCGATCGGCCGTCCCGCCTCCGAGCTGCCGCAGCTCACGCAGGAGGAGATCCTCCGCTACAGCCGCCACCTCATCATCCCCGACGTCGGCGTCGAGGGGCAGCGCCGCCTCAAGGACGCCCGCGTCCTCATGGTCGGCGCGGGCGGCCTCGGCTCGCCCATCGGCCTCTACCTCGCCGCCGCCGGCGTGGGCCGCCTCGGCATCGTCGAGGCCGACGTGGTGGACGTGACGAACCTCCAGCGGCAGGTGCTGCACGGGACGAAGGACGTGGGCCGAAAGAAGGTGGAGTCCGCCCGCGACCGGATCCGCGACGTGAACCCGCACGTCGAGGTGGTGCCGCACGAGGCGTGGCTCACCTCGGAGAACGCCCTCGAGATCATCGCGCAGTACGACCTCGTCGTGGACGGCACGGACAACTTCGCGACCCGCTACCTCGTGAACGACGCCTGCGTCCTCCTCGGCAAGCCGAACGTCTACGGGTCGATCTTCCGCTTCGAGGGGCAGTCCACGGTGTTCTGCACGGCCGAGGGCCCCTGCTACCGCTGCCTCTACCCGGAGCCGCCGCCGCCCGGGCTCGTCCCCTCCTGCGCGGAGGGCGGCGTGCTCGGCATCCTGCCCGGGCTCGTCGGGCTCGTGCAGGCCACCGAGACGGTGAAGCTCATCGCCGGCATCGGCGAGCCGCTCGTCGGGCGGCTCCTCCTCGTCGACGCCGCGCAGATGCAGTTCCGCACGGTGAAGCTCCGCAAGGACCCGCGCTGCCCGGCGTGCGGGACGCGGGAGATCAAGGCGCTCATCGACTACCAGCAGTTCTGCGGCATCCGGCCCGGCGAGGACGAGGCGAAGGGCGTCCCCGCCATCACCGTCGCCGACCTCGACGAGCGCCGCCGCAAGGGCGACGACCTCGACCTCGTGGACGTCCGCGAGGCGCACGAGTGGGACATCGGGCGGATCGAGGGGGCGCGCCTCGCCCCGCTCTCGCGCTTCGCCGACGCGCTGCGCTCCTTCGACAGCGCGCGCGACGTGGTCGTCTACTGCCGGAGCGGCCAGCGGAGCGCGAAGGCGGTGAAGGCCCTCCAGGAGGCGGGCTTCCGGCGGGTCTGGAACCTCGAGGGCGGCATCCTGCGCTGGAGCGAGGAGATCGATCCCACCGTCCCCCGCTACTAGGGAGCCCACCGGAAAGATGCCCGGCCCTCCCGCCCCGCCCCGCCCGCGCGCCGCGCCCCCGCTCGAGTCGATCCTCGACGCGGTGGGCGGGACGCCCATCGTGCGCCTCGCGCGCGGGATCCCCGCGGGCGCGGCCGAGGTGTACGCGAAGCTCGAGTCGTTCAACCCCGGCGGCTCGGTGAAGGACCGGATCGCCGTCTCGATGCTGGACGCCGCCGAGCGCGGCGGCCGGCTCGCTCCCCGCGGCCACGTCGTCGAGCCGACGAGCGGCAACACCGGCGTCGGCCTCGCCCTCGCCTGCGCGGTGAAGGGGCACCGGCTCACGCTCGTCATGCCCGACTCCACCTCCCTCGAGCACCGTCAGGCGCTCGAGGCGTACGGGGCGGAGCTGGTCCTCACCCCCGCCGAGCAGGGCATGGCCCCCGCGGTGGCGCGCGCGGGGGAGATCGCCCGGCGCGACGGCGCGCTCCTCCTCCAGCAGTTCGAGAACCCCGCCAACCCGGCGGCGCACCGCGAGGGCACCGCGCGCGAGATCCTGGCCGCCTTCGAGGCGCTCGGCGGAGGCCCGGACGCCTTCGTCGCCGGCGTCGGCACGGGCGGCACGCTGAGCGGTGTCGCCGCCGTCCTCCGCCGGGAGCGGCCCGCCGCGCTCCTCGTCGCGGTGGAGCCCGACGCCTGCGCCGTCCTGTCGGGCGGCCCGCCGGGGCCGACGCGCATCCAGGGGCTCGGGGCGGGGTTCGTGCCCGCGGTGCTCGACCGCGGCGCCTTCGACCGCGTCGAGCGCGTCGGCGACGAGGAGGCCTGGGAGGCGAAGCTCCGCCTCGCCCGCGAGGAGGGGCTGCTCGTCGGCATCTCGAGCGGCGCCGCCGCCGTCGCGGCGCTGCGGATCGCGCGCGAGCTGGGGCCGGGGCGGCGCGTCCTCACGGTCTTCGCCGACACCGGCGAGCGCTACTTCTCGATGGCGGAGTGGTTCGCGCCCGGGGAGGCGCGGTGAGCGCGCTCCGCCACGGCGCCGCCCCGGCCGCGTCGCTCGCGCGGCTCGTCGGCGCGACGCCGCTCGTCCGGCTGCGCCGGGTGGGCGCGGAGCTGCCGGGCATCCGGCTGTACGCGAAGTGCGAGTTCATGAACCCGGGCGGCTCGGTGAAGGACCGCGCCGCGCTCCGCATGATCGAGGTCGCCGTCGGCGACGGCCGCTTCGGCCCGGGGAGGACGCTCGTCGACTCGACGAGCGGGAACACCGGGGTGGCCTACGCCTGGATCTGCGCCGCCCTCGGGCTGCGCTGCTCCCTCGTGATGCCGAAGAACGTCTCGGCGGCGCGCAAGCGGATCGCCCGGTCCTACGGCGCCGAGCTCGTCTTCTCGGACCCGCTCGAGGGCTCCGACGGCGCCATCCGCAAGGCGCGCGAGCTCGTGGACGCCGAGCCCGGGCGCTTCTTCTACCCCGACCAGTACGGCAACCCGGAGAACCCGCGCGCGCACGAGCTCGGGACGGCGGTCGAGATCGCCGAGGCCCTCGACGGGAAGGTCGCGGCGTTCGTGGCCGGGATCGGCACGAGCGGCACGGTGATGGGCACGAGCCGCGGCCTGCGCCGCCTCGTGCCGGGCGTGCGCTGCTTCGCGGTGGAGCCGGCGGAGCCGCTCCACGGCCTCGAGGGGCTGAAGCACATGGGGTCCTCGATCGTCCCGCCCATCTGGGCGCCGGCCGAGCTCGACGGCGTCCTCTCCATCCCGACCGCGGACGGCTGGGCCATGGCCGAGCGGCTCGGGCGCGAGGAGGGGCTGCGCGTCGGCCACTCCTCCGGCGCCGCGGTCGAGGGCGCCCTCGAGGTCGCCCGGCGCCTGGCCGCCGCCGGGGAGGAGGGCAACGTGGTGACGGTCCTGCCCGATCGCGCCGACCGCTACTTCGAGCCGCGCCGCTGGGACCGGAGGATCGCCTGGTGAGCGGCGTCGCCTACCCGCCCGAGCTCGTGGCGAGGCTCGCCGCCCTGTGCGAGGCGGATCCGGCGCGCGAGGTCTGCGGGTTCGTCTTGCGCCGGGACGGCGCCCTCCACGCCGTGCCGGTGGAGAACGTCGCCGACCGCTACCACGCCGCGGATCCCGCCGGCTTCCCGCGGACGAGCCGCGAGGCCTACCTCATGGACCCGAAGGCGCAGCTCCGGATCCAGCGCGAGCTGGAGGCGTGGGGCGGCGAGATCGTCGCGGTGTGGCACTCCCACGTCGAGGTCGGGGCGTACTTCTCCGAGAAGGACCGGGCCGACGCGCTGGTGGACGGCGTCCAGGCGGTGCCGGGGGCCGAGTACCTCGTCCTCGGCGTTCGCGGCGGGCGCGTCACCGAGGTGAAGCGCTTCCGCTGGGTGGACGGCGGGTTCGCCGAGTCGCTGCTCGCCTGACGGCCTCGAAGATCCTCGCCGCCCCCTCCTTGCATCCCCGGGACGGAACGTGAAAATGTCCCGGGAGGGTCATGGAGCGTCGCGCTGCGGTCCAGGCGGTGGGGGTGTTCGCGTGCGCGCTCGCGATCGGCGCGGCCGTGGTCGCGCACCTCGAGCGGCTGGAGGTCGAGGACCGCCGGCGCGCCGCGGCCGACCTCGCGCGCAGCTCCGCGTTCGCGATCGAGCAGGAGCTGTCGCGCTCGCTCGCCTCCGCCTCGACGCTCGCCGCCCTGGTGACCGCGGGGGCCTCGGACGCCGAGCTGGAGGCGGCCGCCACGCGCCTGCTCGAGGTGAACGGCGGCACCGCCAACCTCCAGCTCGCGCGCGACGGCGTCATCAGCCACCTCTGGCCGCTGCGCGGCAACGAGCCCGCCGCCGGCCTGGACCTCCTCCACCACCCGATCCACGGGCGCTACGTGCGCGAGGTGCGCGACACGCGCCGGCCGCTCCTCTACGGCCCCTTCGAGCTGGTGCAGCACGGCGCCGGGCTGGCCATGCGCGTCCCGGTGTTCCTGAAGGAACGCGGCGGCGAGCGGTTCTGGGGGCTCTCGAGCGCGATCCTCCGCCTCGACGTGCTCCTCCGGCAGAGCCGCGCGCCCCGCCTCGTGGAGGCGGGGTTCGACTACACGCTCCACCGCCCCGCCCCGGGCGGCGGCCCGCCCGAGCTGCTGGCCTCGTCGAGGCCCGGGAGCGGCGCGGTCCGGGACCCCGTGAACGTCGCGGTCGAGCTGCCCGGCCAGACCTGGACCCTCGGCGTCGCGCCCCGCGGCGGCTGGAGCGCTGCGTCGTTCCCCGGCGCGCTCCACGGCGCGGTGCTCCTCGTGGCCCTGCTCGCCGCGGTGCTCGCCTACCGCATCCTGAGCCTCCCCGCGATCCTCCGCCGCGAGGTGGCGGCCCGGACCCGGGAGCTGGAGATCGCCCACCGCGAGCAGCAGCGCGCCGAGGAGGCCCAGCGCCACTCCCAGAAGCTCGAGGCCATCGGGCTCCTCGCCGGCGGCGTGGCGCACGACTTCAACAACCTCCTCGTCGGAATCCTCGGGTACGCCGACGTCCTCGCCGCCGACGCGCCGCGCGGGAGCGTCCAGGAGGAGGCCGCGCGGACCATCTCGCAGGCGGCGCGCCGGGCGGCCGAGCTGACGAGGCAGCTCCTCGCGGTCGCGCGGCTCGGCCACCACCGGCAGGAGGACGTGGACGTGCACGCGCTGGTGCGCGAGGTCACGGCGCTCCTCGGCCGCACGCTCGAGAAGTCCATCCGGATCGAGACCCGCCTCGGGGCGGCCCTCCACCACGTCCGCGGCGACCCCGGCCAGCTCCAGCAGGTGATCCTGAACCTCGCGGTGAACGCGCGCGACGCCATGCCCGCGGGGGGGACGCTCGCGGTGGAGACCGCGCTCGAGGAGCTCGCGGAGGCCCCCGCGCACGGCCTCGCCGAAGGCCGTTACCTCGTGCTCACCGTCGCCGACACCGGGGTGGGCATCCCGAAGGACCACCTGGACCGGATCTTCGAGCCGTTCTTCACCACCAAGCCGGAGGGGCGCGGGAGCGGCCTCGGGCTGGCGACCGCCTACGGCATCACGAAGGGGCACGGCGGCGCCATCCGGGTGCAGAGCGAGCAGGGGCGCGGCGCGCGGTTCGTCGTGTACCTTCCCGTCCGGGCGGAGCCCGCGATCGCGCAGGCGCAGCCCGAGGCGAGCCCGCCGCGTGGCAGCGGCCTCGTGCTGGTGGTCGACGACGAGGAGATCGTCCGGGGGACCGCGGCGCGCATGCTCTCGTCCCTCGGCTACGAGCCCGCCCTCGTCTCCGGCGCGCGCGAGGCGCTCGACTGGCTCGCCGCGCACCGGGAGGACCCCGCCGCGGTGCTGCTCGACCTCGCCATGCCCGGCATGGACGGCCGCGCGTGCTTCCGGGCGATGAAGGCGCAGCGCCCCGGGCTGCGCGTCGTCGTCAGCTCGGGGTTCTCCCGCAACGGCGGCGCCCAGGAGCTGCTAGACGAGGGCGCGGCGGGCTTCGTCCAGAAGCCGTACCACCTCGACGAGCTGGCGCGCGCGCTCGCGGGGGCGCTCCGCCAGGCCGGCTGAGCCGCCCGGCGGGGGGGCGGGCCAGTGGCCCCGAGGCGGGGGCCGTCCGCCGCTCGGCCCCTTGACGGACGCACGTCCGTTATCTAGGATGCGTCCGTCCGTTATCTTGGAAGTGCATCTACCGCGCCCCGGGCCGCCGGCCCGCGCGCGAAGAGGTCGCCCGCTTGCCCGCGCTCCACCGCCAGGCCCTCTCGCACCTCGACTGGCTCGAGGCCGAGGCCATCCACGTGCTCCGCGAGGTGGCGGGGCAGTGCGCGAACCCGGTGCTGCTCTTCTCGGGCGGCAAGGACTCGATCTGCCTGCTGCGCCTCGCCGAGAAGGCGTTCCGGCCGGCGCGCTTCCCGTTCCCGCTCCTGCACGTCGACACCGGCCACAACTACCCGGAGGTGATCGCGTTCCGCGACCGCCGGGCGGCGGAGCTGAAGGAGCGGCTCCTGGTCCGCTCCCTGGAGGACTCGATCCGCGAGGGGAAGGTGGTCCTGTCCCACCCGCTCGAGCCCCGCAACAAGCACCAGTCGGTGACCCTCCTCGACGCGATCGCCGAGCTCGGCTTCGACGCCTGCATCGGGGGCGCGCGGCGGGACGAGGAGAAGGCGCGGGCCAAGGAGCGCGTCTTCTCCTTCCGCGACGAGTTCGGGCAGTGGGACCCGAAGAACCAGCGCCCCGAGCTGTGGAGCCTCTACAACGCGCGGATCCGCAAGGGCGAGAACATCCGCGCGTTCCCCATCTCCAACTGGACCGAGCTCGACGTGTGGCAGTACATCGCGCGCGAGCGGCTGGAGCTGCCCTCCATCTACTTCGCCCACCGCCGGCCCGTCGTGCGCCGCGGGGGGGCGCTGGTGCCGGTGACCGAGGTCACCCCGCCCCGGCCCGGCGACGTCGTCGAGGAGGTCTCGGTCCGCTTCCGGACCGTCGGCGACATCACCTGCACCGCCCCCGTCGAGTCCACCGCGAGCACCGTGGAGGACATCGTCGTCGAGACGGCGGCGACCACGATCACCGAGCGCGGGGCGACCCGCCTCGACGACCAGACCTCCGAGGCCTCCATGGAGCAGCGCAAGAAGGAGGGCTACTTCTAGTGTCCGCCCCGAACCTCGCCCAGCCGGCCGCCGCCCCCGTGGACGCCGGGCTGCTGCGCTTCCTCACCTGCGGCAGCGTGGACGACGGCAAGAGCACGCTCATCGGGCGGCTCCTCCTCGACACGAAGTCGATCCTGGCGGACACGCTCAGCGCCATCGAGCGCACCTCGCGCCGCCGGGGCCACGAGGCGGTGGACCTCTCGCTCCTCACGGACGGCCTCCAGGCCGAGCGCGAGCAGGGGATCACCATCGACGTCGCCTACCGCTACTTCTCCACCGGCACGCGCAAGTACATCATCGCCGACGCGCCCGGGCACGAGCAGTACACGCGCAACATGGTGACCGCCGCCTCGACGGCGCACCTCGCCCTCATCCTCGTGGACGCACGCAAGGGCGTCCTCACCCAGACCCGCCGCCACTCGTACCTCGCGCACCTCGTGGGGATCCCCCACCTCGTGATCGCGGTGAACAAGATGGACCTCGTGGGCTGGTCGCGCGCCACGTTCGAGCGGATCCGCGCCGACTACCTCGCGTTCGCGGCGAAGCTCGGCATCCGCGACGTCCGCTTCATCCCGATCTCGGCGCTCGACGGCGACATGGTGGTGGACCGCGGCGACCGGCTCGGCTGGTACGACGGCCCCACGCTCCTCGAGATCCTGGAGGGGGCGCCGCCAGCCCACGCGGAGGCGCGGGAGAAGCTCCGCTTCCCGGTGCAGTGGGTCTGCCGGCCGCAGACCCTGGAGCACCACGACTTCCGCGGCTTCGCCGGGCGCGTCGAGTCCGGGGAGGTCCGGGTCGGCGACGCGGTGCAGGTCCTCCCGTCCGGGCGCACCACGCGCGTCCGGGAGATCCGCCTCGGCGAGACCTCGCTGCAGCGGGCGGTGAGCGAGCAGTCGGTGACGCTCCTCCTCGAGGACGACGTGGACGTGTCGCGCGGCGACCTCGTCGTCCGCGCCGACGAGGTAGCCGAGGTGACGCGCAAGGTGAACGCGGTGGTGTGCTGGCTCTCGGAGCGGCCCCTCTCCACCGCGCGCCGCTACCTGGTCCGGCACACGACGCGCGAGACGAAGGCGCAGGTGGCGGAGATCGCCTGGCGCCTCGACCTCGGCGCCCTGGAGCGGGTGCCGGCGGACGGGCTCGCCATGAACGACATCGGCGCGGTGAGCCTCCGCCTCGCCCAGCCCATCGCGGCCGACCGCTACGTCGAGAACCGCGCCACCGGCGCGTTCATCGTGATCGACGAGGCGACGAACGACACCGTGGCCGCGGGGATGATCCAGTGACCGCCCCGAGCGATGTCCGCGCGGAGCTCCCGCGCCTCGCCGTGGCGCTCGAGGGGAGGACGCCCGCCGAGATCCTGGCAGCGGTCGCCCCGCTCTTCCCGGGGCGCATCGCCCTCGCGAACAGCTTCGGCGCCGAGGACTGCGTGCTCGTGGACGTGGTCGCCCGCGCGCGGCTGCCCGTGGACGTGTTCACCCTCGACACGGGGTTCCTCTTCGCCGAGACGTACGCGCTCTGGACGCGGCTCGAGGCGCGGTACGGCCTCACGTTCCGCGCGTCGAAGTCGGACGCGCCCGCGGTCGAGCCGGGGCTCGCCCCGCCCTGGGAGCGCGACCCCGACGCCTGCTGCGACCTCCGGAAGGTGCGGCCGCTCCGCGCGGAGCTCGCGCGCCTCGACGCCTGGGTGACCGGCATCCGCCGCGACCAGACCCCCGACCGCGCGACCGCGAAGGTGGTCGAGTGGGACGCGCGCTTCGGGCTCGTGAAGGTGAACCCGCTCGCCGCCTGGACGAGCGAGGACGTATGGGATTACGCCCGCGCCCACGACGTGCCGACGAACCCGCTCCACGCCCAGGGCTACCTCTCCATCGGGTGCGCGCCGTGCACCTCGCCGGTGAAGCCCGGCGAGGATCCCCGCGCCGGGCGCTGGCGCGGGCGCGAGAAGACCGAGTGCGGGCTGCACGTGGAGCGCACGCCCTCGGCGCGCGGGGGCGGAGGCCCGCCCCGGTCATGAGCCTCGCCCACGCCGCCGTGCGCCGCCGCGGCGTCCTGCCGGGGTTCGGGCTCTCCACGGGGTTCACCGTCCTCTACCTGTGCGTCGTCGTCCTCGTCCCGCTCTCGACGCTGGCGCTCCGCTCGAGCACCCTCGGCTGGGAGGACGCCCTGCGCGTCGTCGCCTCGCCCCGGGCGCTCGCGTCCTACCGGCTCTCCTTCGGCGCGTCGCTCGCGGCCGCCGCCGTGAACGTGGTCTTCGGCGTCCTCGTCGCCTGGGTGCTCGCCCGCTACCGCTTCCCCGGGCGCTCGCTCGTGGACGCGGTGGTGGACCTTCCGTTCGCGCTGCCCACGGCGGTCTCCGGCATCGCCCTCACCGCCGTCTACGCCCGGAACGGCTGGGTCGGGCGCTGGCTCGAGCCGCTCGGCGTCCAGGCCGCCTTCAGCCCGCTCGGGGTGACGATCGCGCTCACCTTCATCGGCCTGCCCTTCGTCATCCGGACGGTGCAGCCGGTGCTCGAGGACCTCGACGCGGAGCTCGAGGAGGCCGCCGCGGTGCTCGGCGCCGGCCGCTGGCAGACCTTCCGTCGCGTGCTCCTCCCCGCCATCGTCCCCGCCGCGCTCACCGGCTTCGCCCTCGCGTTCGCCCGGGCCCTCGGCGAGTACGGCTCGGTGGTGTTCATCTCCGGGAACATGCCGCTCCGGACCGAGATCGCGCCGCTGCTCATCATGACGCGGCTCGAGCAGTACGACTACGCGGGCGCGGCGGCGATCGCGTCGGTGCTGCTCGCCGCCTCGTTCGTCCTCCTCCTCGCCATCAACCGCCTGCAGGCGTGGACGCGGGCGCGCACGGGGCGGGCATGAGCACGGCGGCCCGCGCGACGAGCTTGCGGTCTCCCCTCTCCCCCCGCTCCGCGGGGGGAGAGGGAGTCACCACCCCGACCCCGACCCCGACCTCGACCCCGACCCCGACCTCGACCTCGACCCCGACCCCGACCTCGACCTCGACCTCGACCCCGACCTCGACCTCGACCTCGACCTCGACCTCGACCCCGACCCCGACCCCGACCTCGACCCCTTCCCCCAGCTTCCGCCGCGCCACCGAGGATCCCCCCGCCGTGCGCTGGGCGCTCACCGCCGTCGCGCTCGTGTTCCTCGCGGCGTTCGTGCTCGTCCCCGCCGCGGTCGTCGTGGTCGAGGCGCTGCGCGACGGCGTCGCGCTCTGGTGGGAGGCCCTGAAGGACCCCGACGCCCTCGCGGCCATCCGGCTCACGCTCCTCGTCGCCGCCGTCGCGGTCCCGCTGAACGCGCTCTTCGGCCTGGCCGCGGCGTGGTCCGTGACGCGCTTCCGCTACCCGGGGAAGAACGTCCTCGTCTCGCTCATCGATCTGCCCTTCGGCGTCTCGCCGGTGATCTCGGGCATGGTCACGATCCTGCTCTTCGGCGCCCACGGCTGGTTCGGGCCGTGGCTCGCCGCCCACGACGTGAAGGTCGTCTTCGCCGTGCCGGGCATCGTGCTCGCGACCGTGTTCGTCACCTTCCCGTTCGTCGCCCGCGAGCTCATCCCGTTCATGGAGGAGCAGGGCGTCGAGGAGGAGGAAGCGGCGCTCGTGCTCGGCGCGAGCGGCTGGCAGATCCTGACGAAGGTCACGCTCCCGAACGTGAAGTGGAGCCTCCTCTACGGCGTGATCCTCTGCAACGCGCGGGCGATGGGCGAGTTCGGCGCGGTGTCGGTCGTGTCCGGCCACATCCGCGGCGTGACCAACACCGTCCCGCTCCACGTCGAGATCCTCTACAGCGAGTACCAGTTCCGGGCGGCCTTCGCGGTCGCCTCCCTCCTGTTCCTGCTCGCGCTCGTGACGCTCGTCGCGAAGAAGTCGCTCGAGTGGCGGCAGGGCCAGGCGCGGCGCTCCGCCGCGCGGCGGAGCCTCACATGAGCATCGCGATCCGCGGCCTCTCCAAGGCCTTCGACGGCAACCCGGTCCTGAAGGACGTCTCGCTCGACATCCCCGAGGGCGAGCTCGTCGCGCTGCTCGGCCCGTCCGGCTGCGGGAAGACCACGCTGCTCCGGATCATCGCCGGCCTCGAGGTGCCCGACGCGGGCGAGGTGCGGCACAAGGGCGAGGACGTCTCGGCGCGCAGCGCGCGGGAGCGGAACGTCGGCGTCGTCTTCCAGCACTACGCCCTCTTCCGGCACATGACCGTCGCCGAGAACGTCGGCTTCGCGCTTCGGGTCCGGCACCGCCCGGGCGCCGAGGTGACCGCCCGCGTGGACGAGCTCCTGTCGCTCGTCCAGCTCGACGGGCTGCGCGGCCGCTACCCGCACCAGCTCTCCGGCGGCCAGCGCCAGCGCGTCGCCCTCGCGCGCGCCCTCGCGACCTCGCCGCACATCCTGCTGCTCGACGAGCCCTTCGGCGCCCTCGACGCCCGGGTGCGCCAGGAGCTGCGGCGCTGGCTCAGGCGGCTCCACGACGAGCTGCACGTGACGAGCGTGTTCGTCACCCACGACCAGGAGGAGGCCTTCGAGGTCTCCGACCGCGTGGTGCTCATGAACGCCGGGCGGATCGAGCAGGTCGGCTCGCCCGCCCAGGTGTTCGAGGAGCCGGCCAGCCCGTTCGTGATGCGGTTCCTCGGCGCGGTGAACGTCTTCCACGGCCACGTCGAGGGGGACCGCGCCTTCGTGAACGACCTCGAGTTCACCGCTCCCGGCGCCGCGCGCACCCGCGCCCACGTCTACGTGCGGCCGCACGAGCTCGAGATCCACCGCGCGCCCGTGCCGGGCAGCTTCGCCGCGCGCGTCGATCGCCTCGTGCCGCTCGGCGCCGCGGTGCGCATCGAGCTCACCGCCCCGGGCCACGGCCGTCCGGTCGAGGTCGAGGTGGACCTCCACAAGAGCGAGGCGCTCGCGCTGTCCCCCGGCGACGCCGTCCACCTCTCCCCCCGGCGCGTGCGCGTGTTCCCGGCGAGCGAGGGCGAGGCCGACAGCCTCACCGCGAGCGGCCTGTAGGCGGCCGGCGAGCGAGATGTCCTCGCGCCTCACGTGCTTCACCTCGAGCGGCACCGAGATCGGCTTCGGGAGGAAGGCGATGCCGCGCAGCTCGACCTTCTCGCGTCGGGAACGCGAACAGCTCGCCCTCCGGCGAGCGGACCTCGATCGCGCCCGCCGCGCTCGCGCGAGGAGCAGGGCCGCGGCGAGGACGCGCACGATCGCACCCTGCGCACGGACCGGCGGGGCGGCATGGCAGGGCACGGCGCGGGCGCCCGCCGGGAAACACCCGCCGCCCCGGCGCTCGAAGGCGCCGGGGCGGCGAGTCCTCCGTCCCCACCCTTCCGACGGCTAGAAGATCACCTGCGCGAGCGCGACGGCGCGGTCGCCGGTGCGCACCGGCTGCTGCGACCGGTCGAGCTCGTAGTTCAGGATGAACCGGGCGTTCACCGGCAGGACGTCCAGGTAGGCGCCGACCGTGTAGCGCTCGTTCAGGTCGTTCGCCGCCTCGCGGTCGCGGTCGTACTTCTCCGCGCGGATGATCGGGCCGACGTTCCACGGGGTCTTCCCGTAGGCGCCGGCGTACCAGCCGCGCGCGTTGACGTTCGGGCGGGCGCCGGTCGCGTAGTTCCACACGTCGCGCTCGGACTGGATCACCTCGGCGACCGCGTACACCCAGGGCGTGTCGACGGAGACGTCCGCCCCGTACGTGGAGAAGTAGAAGTACGTGTCGTCGACGGGCGCGCCGATGCCGTCGAACTTCGTGTTGGCGCCGAGCCCGGCGACCTGGTGCCCGTAGCCGTACGAGGCGCCCGCCTTCACCCGGGCCGGCCCGGCCTCTAGCGAGACCCCCGCCCGGCCCCAGAAGTTCTTCTCCTCGAGGTCGTCCCTCCTCGAAGGGCCGGAGCCGTTCACGACCGACGCCGCGAGCTCCGCGCCCGCCCCGCCGCCTACCGGCCACTTCCCGACGACGCCGACGCCGAGGTCGCGGGCGTCGCCCGCGGCGTTGACGCTCGACGTCGACGTCGATCGCGCGAGCGCCTGGACGACGTACGAGGAGCTCACCCACAGCGAGAGCGTGTCGCTCTGCGGCTGCTCGACGCCGAACGGCGTCTTCCACTGGCCGGCGCGGAGCTCGAGCCCCGGCACCGGGAGCCTCTTCAGGGCGACGTAGGCGTCCTTGAGCGAGGTGTCGGCCGCGTCGAAGAGGACGGTGTACGCGAGCTGCGGCGTCACCTCCCCGCGCGCGCCGATGCGGATGCGCCGCGCCTCGAACGTGGAGGAGTCCTCGGTGGGCGAGGGCGCGTCGGTGCGCGAGTACTGGAGGTTCACGTAGCCGTAGACCTGCGCCTTCGGGGCTGCCGCCGGCGCGGCGGCCTTCGCCGGCGCGTCGCTCGCCGGAGGGAGCTGGGACGGCGCGGGCGCCGGGGTCGCCTGCGCGACCTGGACCGCCGGCGCGGACTGCCCGTCGGCGGGCTTCGTGGCGTCCTGTGCGGACGCGGGCATGGCGAGGGTGAGGAGGGCCGCGAGGGCGGCCCCGCCGAGCTGGGTCTTCATGTGAGGTCTCCGATGCGCGTCGAGGTGGAGGAGCGGTCCGCTACGAGCCCGGCGTGTAGATCTGGTCGAAGACGCCGCCGTCGCCGAAGTGCTTCGGCTGGGCGCTCTGCCAGCCGCCGAACACCGCGTCGATCGTGAAGAGCTCGATCTTCGGGAACTTGGCGGCGTACTTCTTCGCCACCTTCGGATCGCGGGGGCGGTAGAAGTGCTTCGCCGCGATCTCCTGCCCCTCGGGCGCGTAGAGGAACTCGAGGTACGCCTGGGCGACCGCGCGCGTCCCGTGCCGGTCGACGTTCCTGTCGACGACCGCGACGGGCGGCTCGGCGAGGATGCTCGACCTCGGCACGACGATCTCGAACTTCCCCTTCCCGAGCTGCTCGACGGCGAGGAAGGCCTCGTTCTCCCAGGCGAGCAGCACGTCGCCGATGCCGCGCTCGACGAACGTGGTGGTGGAGCCGCGGGCGCCCGAGTCGAGGACGGGGACGTTCTTGAACAGCGCGCGCACGAACTCCTTCGCCTTCGCCTCGTCGCCGCCGCTCTTCTTCAGCGCGTGGGCCCAGGCGGCGAGGTAGTTCCAGCGTGCGCCGCCGGAGGTCTTCGGGTTCGGCGTGATGACGGCGACGCCCGGCTTCACGAGGTCGTCCCAGTCCGCGAGGCCCTTCGGGTTCCCCTTGCGCACGAGGAAGACGATGGTCGAGGTGTACGGCGACGCGTTCTGCGCGAGCCGCTTCTGCCAGTCGGGGGCGACGAAGCCCGCCTTCGCCACCGCGTCCACGTCGTAGGCGAGGGCGAGCGTCACGACGTCCGCCTCGAGCCCGTCGATCACCGCCCGCGCCTGCTTGCCGGAGCCGCCGTGGGACTGCTTCACCACGACGTCGTCGCCGGTCTTCGCCTTCCACTGCTTCGCGAACGCGGCGTTCACCTCCTCGTACAGCTCCCGCGTGGGGTCGTACGACACGTTGAGCAGCTGGACCTGCGCCGCCGCGGCCCGCGCAGGGCCGAGGGCCCCCGCGCCGAGGACCGCGAGCACCACGAGCCGCCGCGCCTTCCCGATCACATCCTGCATGTTCGTTCTCCCGTGTGAGCGGCGGGGTTCGGCGCCGCATCCGTTATAACGGACAGGCATCCTATGGGGCGTCCGTCATCCGG
Source organism: uncultured delta proteobacterium (assembly GCA_963737085.1). Lineage (GTDB taxonomy): Bacteria > Myxococcota > Myxococcia > Myxococcales > Anaeromyxobacteraceae > Anaeromyxobacter. The sequence continues at coordinate 112,535 of CAVTRR010000002.1, read as the reverse complement.
TCAAGCGGATAACCGTCCGCTACGTTGACGAGGGACGACGCGGCGCAGCGCCCGGGGCGACCGCGCCGGCCTTCGGGGGCGCGCAGGCGCGCCGCAGGGCGACCCGTGCCGGGAGGGGACGGACCCATCGAGCCGACGCCCAGTTGACGCTCGTCACCTCGCCTGCCGCCTCGCTCCTTAGTTTTCCCGCGCATCGGGCTGGAGGTGTCCCATCTCACCGTTCGCTCATCGCCGCGTGTCCGCGGTCCTCCTCGCCGTCGCGGGGCTCGCCCTCGCCGCGTGCGGGAGCGCCCGCAAGATCGAGGATGCCTCCACGCAGGGCTGCACGACCTGCCACGGGAGCGCCGAGAACGCGGCGCCGCCGGTCTCCCCGCTCGGCGCGAGCGCCACGAGCGATCTCGGCGTCGGCGCGCACCAGCGGCACCTCCGGGCCGGTTACCTGCGCGGCGCCCTCGCCTGCGACGACTGCCACGTCGTCCCCGATCGCGTCGACGCCCCCGGGCACATCGACGGGCGCGCGGCGCTGGCCTTCGGCGCGCTCGCGACGGCGCACGGCGCGGCGCCGGTCTGGGATCGCGGCGCCGCGACCTGCGCGGCGACCTGGTGCCACGGCGGGACGCTCGGCGCGGGCGGCTCGAACACCGCCCCGATCTGGACGGCGGTGAACGAGGGGCAGACCGCGTGCGGCACCTGCCACGGCAGGCCGCCTCCCCCACCCCACCCCTCGAACCCCGCCTGCGAGCGCTGCCACCCCGGCACCGTCCTCGAGAGCGGCGTCGTGGACGCCGCGGGCGGCAGGCACATCGACGGCGAGATCGACGCGCCCGCGCTCGCCTGCAACGCGTGCCACGGCTCGGCCGCGAATGCGGCGCCGCCCGTCGCCTCCACCGGCGCCGAGAGCACGGGCGCCGTCGAGGTCGGCGCGCACCAGTCGCACGTGCGGACCGGCGCGCTCCGGCTCGCGCTCGGGTGCGAGACCTGCCACGTGGTGCCGAGCGCGATGCTCCACGCCGACGGCACCGTGGACCTCGCGTGGAGCCCGCTCGCGGGCGCGGTGACCTGGGACCGCGGCGCGGCCACCTGCTCCACCTACTGCCACGGCGCGACCCTCGCCGCCGGCGGCACGAACACGCTCCCCGTCTGGACGGAGGTCGGCAGCGGGCAGACCGCGTGCGGCACCTGCCACGGGAAGCCACCCCCCGCCCCGCACCCCGCGCTCTCCGAGTGCAGGCGCTGCCACCCCGACACGGTCACCGCGGCCGGGGCCATCGACGTCGCCGGCGGCCGGCACGTGAACGGCGAGCTCGACGTGACGCTCGGCTGCAGCTCCTGCCACGGCTCCGACGAGAACGCGGCGCCGCCCATCGCCACGAACGGCGACACGGCGACCACCGAGGTCGCGGTCGGCGCCCACCAGGCGCACGTGACGACCGGCGCGATCCGCGCCGCGCTCGGCTGCGACGCCTGCCACGCCGTCCCGACCACGGCGCTGCACTCGAACGGCACGGTGGACCTCGCGTGGAGCCCGCTCGCGGGCGCCGTGACCTGGGACCGCGGCGACGCCACCTGCTCGACCTACTGCCACGGCGCGACGCTCGCCGCCGGCGGCACGAACACCCTGCCGGTCTGGACGAAGGTCGGCGAGGGCCAGACCGCGTGCGGCACCTGCCACGGGAACCCGCCCCCCGCCCCGCACCCCGCGAACCCGGCGTGCAGCCGCTGCCATCCCGACACCGTCACCGCCGCCGGCGTCATCGACGTCGCGGGCGGCAAGCACGTGAACGGCACCCTCGACCTCGGGCCGCTCGGCTGCAGCACGTGCCACGGCTCCGACGCGAACGCGGCGCCGCCCATCGCCACGAACGGCGACACGGCGACCACCGCCCTCGCGGTCGGCGCGCACCAGGCGCACGTGACGACCGGCGCGATCCGGACCGCGCTCGGCTGCGACGCCTGCCACGCCGTCCCGACCACCGCGCTGCACTCGAACGGCACGGTCAATCTCCGTTGGAGCGCCCTCGCCGGCAGCGTCGTCTGGGACCGCGGCGTCGCCACCTGCTCGACCTACTGCCACGGCGCGACGCTCGCCGCCGGCGGCACGAACACCCTGCCGGTCTGGACGAAGGTCGGCGAGGGCCAGACCGCGTGCGGCACCTGCCACGGCGCCCCGCCCCCCTCGCCGCACCCGGCGTCGACCGCCTGCGACGGCTGCCACCGCGACACGGTGGACGGCGCGGGGCGGATCCTCGTCTCGGGCGGCCGGCACATCGACGGCACGGTGGAGCTCTCGGGCGTGGGCTGCAGCTCGTGCCACGGCTCGGACGCGAACCCCGCGCCGCCGCTCGGGACGCGCGGCGAGACGGCGACCACCGCGATCGCGGTCGGCGCCCACCAGGCGCACGTCACCTCCGGCGCGGTGCGGAGCGCGCTCGCGTGCGGCGAGTGCCACGTCACGCCCTCCACGCTCGTCCACTCGAACGGCGCCGTGGACCTGCGATGGGGCGCGCTCGCCGGCCCCACGACCTGGGACCGCGGCGCGGCGACCTGCGCCACCTACTGCCACGGCGCGACCCTCGCCGCGGGCGGCACGAACACGACACCCGTCTGGACCCTCGTCGGCGCCGGCCAGACCGCCTGCGGCACCTGCCACGGCAGGCCGCCCCCTCCGCCCCATCCGTCGAGCCCCGCGTGCGCGCGGTGTCACCCCGACACCGTCACCGCGGCGGGCGAGCTCGACGTCGCCGGCGGACGGCACGTGAACGGCGCGGTGGACGTCGGGCCGCTCGGGTGCAGCTCGTGCCACGGCTCCGACGCGAACCCCGCCCCGCCGCTCTCCACCTCGGGCGAGTCGGCGACCACCGCGATCGGCGTCGGCGCCCACCAGGCGCACCTCGCCGACGGCGCGCTCCGCCGCGCGGTGGGCTGCGCCTCCTGCCACGCGGTGCCCGCGACGGCGCTGCACGCCGACGGCACCGTGGACCTCGCCTGGAGCGCGCTCGCGGGCAGCGTCACCTGGGACCGCTCGGCGGCGACCTGCTCGACCTACTGCCACGGCGCGACCCTCGCGGCGGGCGGCACGAACACGCTGCCGGTGTGGACCCTCGTCGGCGCCGGCCAGACCGCCTGCGGGACCTGCCACGGGAGCCCGCCCCCCGCCCCCCACCCTGCGAACCCGCGCTGCAGCGGCTGCCACCCCGAGACCGTCGACGCGCAGGGCGAGATCGACGTCCTCCTCGGCCGGCACATCGACGGCGCGGTCCAGGTCGCGGGCCTCGGGTGCAGCTCCTGCCACGGCTCGGACGCGAACCCCGCGCCGCCGCTCTCCACGACCGGCGAGTCGGCGACGACCGCCGTCGCGGTCGGCGCCCACCAGGCGCACGTGACGACCGGGACGATCCGCGCCGCGCTCGGCTGCGACGCCTGCCACGCCGTGCCGGCCACGACGCTGCACGCGGACGGCACCGTGGACCTCTCCTGGAGCGCGCTCGCGGGCAGCGTGACGTGGGATCGCGGCGCCGCGACCTGCTCGACCTACTGCCACGGCGCGACGCTCGCGGCCGGCGGCACGAACACCCTGCCGGTCTGGACCGACGTCGGCGCGGGCCAGACCGCCTGCGGCACCTGCCACGGCGTCCCGCCCCCCGCGCCGCACCCCGGCGCGACGACCTGCGACGGCTGCCACGCCGGCACCGTCGGCGCCGACGGCCGCATCCTGGTCGCCGGCGGCCGGCACGTCGACGGGACCGTGCAGCTCGACGGGGCGGGGTGCACGTCCTGCCACGGCTCGAGCGCGAACCCCGCGCCGCCCGTCTCGACCACGGGCGAGTCGGCGACGACCGCCGTCGCGGTGGGCGCGCACCAGGCGCACGTCCGGGACGGCGCGCTGCGGACGGCGCTCGCGTGCGGCGACTGCCACGCGCTGCCGTCGACGCTCCTCCACTCGAACGGGACCGTCGACCTGCAGTGGAGCGCGCTCGCCGGGACCGTGACGTGGGACCGCTCCGCGGCGACCTGCTCGACCTACTGCCACGGCGCCACGCTCGGCGCCGGCGGGACGAACACGCGGCCCGTCTGGACCGACGTCGGCTCCGGCCAGACCGCCTGCGGCACCTGCCACGGCGCGCCGCCGCCCTCGCCCCACCCCGCGAACCCGCTCTGCAACGGGTGCCACCCCGAGACCGTGGACCCGCAGAACCAGATCTACGTGCTGCTCGGGAGGCACATCGACGGCGCCGTGGAGGTCGCGGGCCTCGGCTGCAGCTCCTGCCACGGCTCCGAGGCGAACCCCGCCCCGCCGGTCTCGACCACCGGCGAGTCGGCGACGACGGCCGTCGCGGTGGGCGCGCACCAGGCGCACGTCCGGGGCGGCGCGATCCGCGGCGCGCTCGGCTGCGACGCCTGCCACGCCCTCCCGTCGACGACGGCGCACGCGAACGGCACGGTGGACCTCCCCTGGAGCCCGCTCGCCGGCGCCGTCGTCTGGGATCGCACGGCGGCCACCTGCTCGACCTACTGCCACGGCGCGACGCTCGACGCCGGCGGCTCGAACACGCTGCCGGTCTGGACCCTCGTCGGCACCGGGCAGGCGGCCTGCGGCACCTGCCACGGGAACCCGCCGCCCGCTCCGCACCCGGCGCAGGCCACCTGCTCCGGCTGTCACCCCGGCACCGTCGCGCAGGACGGCACGATCCTCGTCGCGGGCGGGAAGCACGTGGACGGCCACCTCGACGCGTCCGGCACCTGCGGCGCGTGCCACGGCGTCCCGCCCGCGAGCGGCGCGCACCGGGCGCACGCCGCGTTCGCGGACCCGTCCGTCCCCGCCTACGGCGATCTGCGCATCCTCGAGGCGTACTCCCCGGGCGGCGGCCCCGCCTACCAGTTCGGCTGCGGGCACTGCCATCCGCTCGACCCCGCGCGGCACATGGACGGCGCGGTCGAGGTGGACCTCTCGCCGGCCGCGCCCGGCGCGGCCGGGCTCCGCGCCCTCAACGCGGCCGACGCCCGCTTCGTCCCGGAGAGCGGGACGTGCGGCGGCGCCTACTGCCACTCGTCGGGCCAGGCGACGCCGGCCTTCGCGGCCACGCCGGCCTGGACCTCCCTCGCGCCGCTCGGCTGCGACGGCTGCCACGGGAACCCGCCGGCGTACCCGTCGGGCGGCGCGGGCGCTCCCGACGCGAACGGCCACCTCGCGCTCACCGACACCGGCCGCGAGTTCGGCCACTACGCCGGGATGGCCGGGCCGTCGCATCTGCAGAAGCATGGCGGCGGCGCCTGGGCGACCGTGCAGGCCGCGGCGCCGATCACGTGCCAGACCTGCCACTTCGAGACGACCGATCCCTCGAGCACCGGCCCCTCGGGCTTCTACTGGCTCGAGACGAGCGGCCGCTACGCCCTGCCCGGCGGCGACCCCGCCCGCGCGAGCGATCCCGCCTGGCGCGCCACGCAGTGCGCGACCTGCCACGGCGAGGCCGGGCCCGCGCCCGCCGGGAGCGGACGGGTGCTGCCGCTCCGCCACGTGAACGGGCGGCGCGACGTGGTCTTCGACCCGCGCACCGCGCTGCCGCCGTACGCGGCGCTCCCGCCGGCGCCCGACCGTCCGACGCGCCCCTACTGGCTCACGGCCGCGCGCCTCTGCGAGCCGCTGCCCGCGGGGGCGATCCTGGAGGGGAGCACCCTCTCCCTCCACCTCGCCGGCGCGACGTGGGAGCCCGGGACGAAGCGCTGCTCGGGCGTGGCCTGCCACCTCGGCGGCGCGCCGGTGTGGGGCCGGCCCTACCGGTCGGAGGTCGCCGCGCCGGACGCGAGCTGCTGCGGCTGCCACGCGAACCGCTGCGCCCGTTGAAAGAGGGCGCGGCGGGGCCGCGCGCGTTGCCGCCCCCCCGGCGTGGGGCTACAAGATGGGCACGCGCGCATGCAGGACGCGGACGAAGACGCGGCGCTCGACGCCGGACGGCTGGAGCGCGTGCTCGTCGCGCAGCACGCGCGGTTCCTCGACCTGCTCCGCCGCCGCGCGGGCGGGACCGCCGACGCGGAGGAGATCCTCCACGCCGCCTATGCGCGCGCGCTCGAGCGGGGGCTCCCGGAGGCGGACGACGAGGGGCTCGTCGCGTGGTTCCTGCGCGTCCTGCGGAACGCCTGGATCGACCAGGGCCGCCGGCGGGCGGCGGAGCGCCGCGCGCTCGAGCGCGAGGCGGTGGAGCGCGCGGCGGACGTCGCCCTGCCCGAGCTGCGCGCGGCGGTGTGCGCGTGCCTCCACGACCTGCTGCCCGGCCTCGCGCCCGAGCACGCCGACGTGGTCCGCCAGGTGGATCTCGAGGAGCGGCGGGTGGCGGACGTCGCCCGCGCGGCGGGGATCACCGCGAACGCCGCCTCGGTCCGGCTCCACCGCGCGCGCCGCGCGCTGAAGGACCAGCTCGTGCGCGCCTGCGGCGCCTGCGCCGCCCACGGCTGCCTCGAGTGCACCTGCCGGCGGCGGCCGTGACCCGGAATCAGGGCCGCGCCTCGCCGAACGGCCGCTCGACGGGGTGCAGGTAGCGCGCGGGCGCGGGCGTGTCGAGCGTGCGCCCCGCCAGCTCCTCGAACTCCACCGGATCGTGGGCGCAGGTGATCGTCACCTCGGCGCCGTGCTCCCGCCGCAGCGCGCGCAGCCGGTCCCGGTTCCAGCGCCGCGCGCGCCGGTCGTGCTCGAGCAGCCCCTGGAGCAGCCGCAGCCCGATCGGCGAGCGCGGGATCTCCGGGTCGAGCTCGTCGCGGTGGAGGTACGCGTCGCCCGCGTGCAGGAGCCAGCCGCGCGAGGCGCGGACGGCGACGCCGGCGTGGCCGGCGCTGTGGCCGAGGAGCGGGACGAGCAGGATCTCGGGCGGGAGGCCGTCGAGGGACCGCACCGCGTCGAGGCCGAACCAGGGCTCTCCCTCGCCGCGGGCGTAGGTGCGCCAGCGCTCGCCGTCGGAGGCGGGCGCGCCGCGGTAGCGCAGCCGGGCGCGCAGGCCCCGGCGCGCGGTGGCCGCCTCGCGCTCCTCGGCGAGCAGGTGCACCGTCGCCTGCGGGAAGTCGTCGAGGCCGCCGGCGTGGTCGCGGTCGAGGTGGGTCAGCACCACGTGGCGCACGTCCTCGATCTCGAAGCCGAGCCGCTCCACCTGGCGAGCCGCGGTCATCTGCGGCACGAGCTCGGGCGCGAAGATCGCGAGCGAGGCGCGGCCGAGGCGCGCGCGCGGGGCCGCGACGTCGGCGAGGCCGAGGCCCGTGTCGACGAGGACGAGGCCGGCCGGCGCCTCGACGAGCAGGCAGTGGCACGCGAGCCGGCCGCGGAGGCCGGCCGCGCGGCCGTCCACGAGCGCGCCGCCGAGCGGGCACGTCGAGATCGCGTTCAGGTGGTGGATCCGCACGGTCCCTCGGCCGCTCTCCGCGGGGAGAGCGCCGACCCACACGGTCGGCACGGCCGGCGGCGACGGCACGGCGGCAGGCGCGGGGGACGCCCGCCCGGCCGTGTGGCGAGCGCCGGGCGGGCGGGCGAGCCTGCCCCGATCAGTACCCGCCGCCCCCTCCGCCGGGGGCGGGACCGGGCTCCGCGCCCGCGGTCACGGTGAGGGTCCCGGTCGGCGTCGCCATCGTCCCGAGGTGCGTGCTGCAGTAGTAGGGGATGACCGTGCCCGGCGCGGCCGTGCTCGGGATCGTGAAGCTCGCGGTCCCGGTGAACGGCCTCGTGTCGAACGACACCCCGGCGACCGCGCCCGGCGTGAACGTGCCGGCGGCCGCCTCGCTCGTCACCGAGTGCGCCATCGAGTCACGGTTGAGCACCGTGACGGTCCCGCCGGGCGGGACGGCGAGGTTGAGCGGCGAGAAGGCCATGCCCGAGATGGAGATGTAGAAGCCGGCCGGCATCGACGCGGCCTCCGGGGTGTCGCTGCCGCAGCCGGCGCCCAGCACGGGGCCGAGCCCCGCGATCAGGAGAGCCGCCGTCGTCTTCGCGCGCATGGTTCGCCTCCAGCGGATCCCGCCGCCGCGGATCGGTCCTCTTCAAGATGTGGCGGGGGCGCGATCCGTTACCGGCCCGAGCGGGCGCCCGGGACGCCCGCGCCTGCGGCGGCGCGGTCCACGAGCCAGAGCACCGAGCCCTCGCGCGGCCGGACGCGCGCGGCGGGGAGCGCCCCCGGGCCCCGCTCCCCGGAGAGGACGCGGGCGAGGGCCTTGGCCTTGGCGGCGCCCGAGACGAGGAACACCACCCGGGACGCGGCGTCGAGCGCGGGGAGGGTCAGCGTGATCCGCCCCGTCCCCAGCGCCGGCACGAACGGCGCCACGGCGAGCCGCGCGGTCTCGTCGAGGGCGGGGCTCCCGGGGAAGAGCGACGCCGTGTGGCCGTCCGGCCCCATCCCGAGCAGCGCGAGGTCGAAGCGCGGCGAGGGCCCGAAGAACGCCCGCAGCTCGTCCTCGTACGCCCGGGCGGCCGCCTCGGGCTCCTCCTCGCCGCGCATCCGCCGCACGTTCGCGGGCGGGATGGGCACCCGCGCGAGGAGCGCGTCCCGCGCCATGCCGTAGTTCGACTCGGGGTGATCGGGCGGCACGGGCCGCTCGTCGCCGAAGAACACGTGGGTGGCCGCCCACGGGAGCGCCGCCCGGTACGGGGCGGCGGCGTCGGCGAGGAGCGCGTAGAGCCGCCCCGGCGTCGCGCCGCCCGCGAGCGCGACGGCGAACCGGCCCGACCCGGCCACCGCCGCGAGCGCCCGCGCGCGCCACTCCTCCGCGGCCGCCCGGGCGACCTCGGCCGGGCCGTCGAGCACGCGCACCTCCGGCGCCGGCGGAGCGGCGCTCACGTACCCGCCTCCGCGGCGTGCCGCGCCGCCCCGGCGAGCGCCGCGCGATCGTCCACGATGACGGCCACGGGCACGTCCTCGAGCAGCGGCCGGAGCCGCCCCTTGGCGAGGAACGCCTCGAGGAACGGCGGCCGGCGCAGCCAGGGGAGGATGCGCGGGGCGATCCCGCCGCCGAGGAACACGCCGCCCGTGGCGAGCACGCGCAGCGCGAGGTTCCCCGCCTCGGCGCCGAGCGCCGACACGAAGAGGTCGAGGGCCGCGGCGCAGAGCGCCGAGCGCCCCTCGAGCGCGGCGCGGGAGATTGCCGCGGCGGGATTGCCCGCGGCGAGCTCCTCCGCGAGCCAGGCGGGCTCGTCGCCGTGCCCGGTCTCGCGCAGGAAGCGGTAGACGTCGTGCAGCCCCGGGCCGGACAGCACGCGCTCCCAGCTCGCGCGGCCGTGGCGCGCCACGAGCCACCGGAGCAGCCCCACCTCGAGCTCGCCCCGGGGCGCGAAGTCGGCGTGGCCCCCCTCGCTCGGAAGCGCCACCGTCCGCCCTCCCGCCCACGCGAGCGCCGCCTCGCCGAGCCCGGTGCCGGCGGCGATGAGCGCCCGGCTGCCGCGCGGCGCCCCCCGTCCGGCCTGGAGCGGCGCGAGCGAGGTCGGGGGGAGCAGGTCCACGGACCAGGCGAGCGCCTCGAGATCGTTCATGAGCGCCACGCGCTCGAGGCCGAGCGCCGCCGCCAGCTCGACGGCGTCCACCACCCACGGCAGGTTCGTCGTCGCGACGCGGCCGTCGCGGGCCGGCCCCGCGACGCCGAAGGCCGCGGCCTCGACGGGCCCGGGGTGGGCCTCGCGGAAGCGCCGGACCAGGTCCGGCAGGCCGCGGTGCTCCCGGCTCGCGTACGTCTCGAGGACGACGAGCGACGGGGCGCCGGCGCCCCGCTCGAAGAGCGCCAGCCGCGCGTTCGTGCCGCCGATGTCTCCCGCGAGGATCACCGCGCCCTCCCGCCCGCCTCAGCCGTCCAGCCAGCGGCGCCCGTCCCGGGCGAGGAGCGCGTCCGCGGCGGGCGGCCCGGCGGAGCCGGCGGGGTAGTCCGGGAAGTCGCGCGGAGGCGCGCTCGCCCAGGCGTCGAGGACGGGGGTCGCGATCCGCCACGCCGCCTCCACCATGTCCGTGCGGTGGAAGAGCGTGGAGTCGCCCACCAGCGCGTCGTAGAGCAGCCGCTCGTACCCCGTCGCCGCGCAGCCCTCGCCGAGGGTCCGGTAGTCGAAGGAGAGCCGCACGTCCTCGAGGCGGATGGTGGCGCCGGGCGCCTTCGCCTTGATCTCGAAGGAGATCGCCTCGTCCGGCTGGATGTGGACGTGCAACCGGTTCGGCTCGATCTCCGCGACCCCGGACTGCCGGAACAGCGCGAGGGGCGGCCGGCGGAACTGGACCACGATCTCGGTGAGGCGCCGCGCGAGCCGCTTCCCGGAGCGGACGTAGAAGGGGACGCCCGCCCAGCGCCAGTTGTCCACGTCGAGCCGCAGCGCCGCGTACGTCTCCGTCGCCGAGCCGGGCGCCACGTCCCGCTCCGCGCGATAGCCCGGGACGCGCCGCCCCCCGACGGTCCCCTCCCCGTACTGCCCGCGCACGGCGTTGCGCAGCACCTCGTCCGGCGACATCGGCCGGATGGCCTGGAGCACCTTGACCTTCTCCGCGTGGACCGCGGCCGCGTCGAGGCTCGCGAGCGGCTCCATGGCGACGAGCGTGAGGAGCTGGAAGACGTGGTTCTGCACGACGTCCCGCAGCGCGCCCGCCCGGTCGTAGAAGGCGCCCCGCCCCTCCACCCCGAGCTGCTCGGCCACCGTGATCTGGACGTGGTCGACGTAGCGCCGGTTCCAGATCGGCTCGAAGAGCCCGTTCGCGAAGCGGAAGACGAGGACGTTCTGGACGGTCTCCTTCCCGAGGTAGTGGTCGATGCGGAAGATCTGGTCCTCCCGCAGCGCCTGGTGCAGCTCGGCGTCGAGCGCCCTCGCCGAGGCGAGGTCGCGCCCGAACGGCTTCTCGACGACGACGCGGCGCCAGCCCGCCCCCTCGCGCAGGAGCCCCGCGGCGGCGAGCTGGCGGACGATCGTGCCGAACGCGTCGGGCGGGGTGGCGAGGTAGAAGAGCACGTTCCCGCCGGTGCGGTGGCGCGCGGCGAGCTCCGCGAGGCGGGCGCCGAGGCGGCGGAAGGCGTCGCCGTCCTCGAACTCGCCCTGCACCCAGTGCAGCCGCCCGGCGAACGCGGCCCACGCGTCCGGAGCGGGAGGGCACGCGGAGGCGGCGCCGACGCTCGCGCGGATCTCGTCGCGGAAGGCCGCGTCGTCCATCGCCTTGCGCCCGAAGCCGATCACGGCGACGTCCGCGGGGAGGAGCCCGTTCGCGCGCAGGTTGCAGAGCGCCGGGAAGAGCTTGCGGCGGGCGAGGTCGCCGCGCCCGCCGAAGACGACGAGCGCGGCGGGGTCCGCCGGCCGCGCGAGCGGGGTGGGCTCGGCGCGGGCCCGCGCCTCGGGGGCGACGGCGGGATCGGTCATCGCCCCGGCTCCTCCCGGCCCGGAAGCTCTTCTGCGTGGCCGCCGAACTGCCGGCGCATGGCGGAGAGGAGCTTCTCCCCGAACCCGTGGTCCTCCCGCGAGCGGAAGCGGGCGAAGAGCGCGGCCGAGATGACGGTCGCGGGCACCGCCTCCTCCAGCGCCGCCTGCACCGTCCAGCGCCCCTCGCCCGAGTCCGGGACGCGCCCCGTGAACGCCGCCAGCTCCGGATCCTCGGCGAGCGCGGCGGCGGCGAGGTCGAGCAGCCAGGACGAGACGACGCTGCCGCGGCGCCACACCTCGGCCACCTCGGCGAGGTCGAGGCGGTAGCGCAGCTCCTCCGGCACGCCGGCGCCCGCCGCGCCCCGCAGGATGTCGAAGCCCTCGGCGAAGGCCTGCATGAGCCCGTACTCGACGCCGTTGTGGACCATCTTGACGAAGTGGCCGGCGCCCGGCGGGCCGCAGCGCAGGTAGCCCTCCTCCGCGGTGCCCGGGCGCCCCTCCCGACCGGCGGTCGCCGGGACCGCGCCGCGCCCGGGGGCGAGGGCGCGGAAGGCGGGCTCGAGCAGGGCGAACGCCTCGGCGTCGCCCCCGATCATGAGGCTGTAGCCGCGCTCGAGCCCCCACACGCCCCCGCTCGTCCCGACGTCGAGGTAGCGCACCCCCCGGGCGGCGAGCTGGCGCGCGCGCCGCACGTCGTCCTTGAACCAGGAGTTGCCGCCGTCCACCACCACGTCGCCCGGCTCGAGCAGCTCGCCGAGCGCCGCCAGCGTCTCCTCCGTCGGCGGCCCCGCCGGCAGCATGACCCACGCGGCGCGCGGCCGCTCGAGCCCCGCGACGAGCTCGCGCAGCGACGCCACCGCCCGGGCGCCCTCCGCCGCGAGGGCGCGGGCGGCCGCCGGGTCGCGGTCGTACGCGGAGATCCGGTGACCGGCGCGGAGCAGCCGGCGCGCCATGTTCGCGCCCATCCGCCCGAGGCCCACCATCCCGAGGTGCATCGCCGCCTCCTCTCAGTGCGCCGGCGCGCCGGGCCGCGCCCGCCGCGCGTCGATCGTCGCGAGGAGCCGGTCGAAGGGCTCGGCGAACTTCGTCACGCCCTCCGCCAGCAGCTCGTCCGTGACCTCGTCCATCCAGATGCCGAGCTCCTCCAGCGCGGCGAGGTGAGCGCGGGCACCCGCGACGTCCTCCGCGAGGGCGGGGCTGACGTCCGCGCCGCGCCGCAGCGCCTCGAAGGTGGCGGGCGGCACCGTGTCCACCGTGTCCGCGCCGACGAGCGCCTCGACGTAATGGAGCGGCGGGTAGCGCGGATCCTTCGTGCTCGTGCTCGCGAAGAGGACGCGCTGCGGCCGGGCGCCCCTCGCCGCGAGCCGCTGCCACCGCGCCGTCGCGACGAGGGTGCCGTAGTCCTGGTACGCGAGCTTCGCGTTCGCGATCCCGGCCTGGCCGCGCAGCGCCTCGACGCGGCCGGGGTCGGCCGCCGTCCGGGCGCGCTCGTCGAGCAGCCCGTCCACGAGCGAGTCCACCCGCGACACGAAGAAGCTCGCCACGCTCGCCGCCCGCGAGAGGTCGCCGCCGCGGGCCGCCCGCGCCTCGAGCCCCGCCATCCACGCCGCCGCCGCGCGGCGGTACGCGGCGCGCGAGAAGAGCAGCGTGACGTTCACGTTGATCCCCTCGGCGGTGAGCGCCTCGACGGCGGACATCGCCTCGGGCGTGCCCGGGACCTTCACGAAGACGTTCGGGCGCGCCAGCGCCTTCCACAGCCGCCGGCCCTCCTCGACCGTGCCGCGCGCGTCGCGAGCGACGAGCGGGGAGACCTCGAGGCTCGCGAAGCCGTCGCGCCCGTCCGTCTCGTCGTAGACCGGGCGGAGCAGATTGGCCGCCGCCCGGAGGTCCTCGATCGCGAGCGCCTCGTAGACGGCCTTCGCGCCGAGGCCGCGGCTCGCGAGCGCGGCGACGGCGGCGTCGTAGTCGCGCGTCCCGGCGATCGCCTTCTCGTAGATGGCCGGGTTCGTGGTGAGGCCGCGCACCCCGTCGACGACGAGCCGCGCCAGCGCGCCGCTGCGCAGGAGGTTCCGCTCGAGCCCGTCGTACCAGACGCTCTGGCCGTGCCAGGCCAGCTCCCGGATCGCGTCGATCACGTGCGCCTCCTCGAGGAGCGCCGCCTCGCCGCGCGGGCCGCGGTCCGGGCGCCCGCCCGCCGAGTGGCGGCCGGGCAGGCTTCCGGGGCGGGCGCGAGGCGGCGGTGCACCGCCCTTCACTGATCGAGATGCGCGGCGAGCGCAGGGGTTTCCGGGGCCCCCGTCACGCGTGGGGCGGCGCGGGACCGTCGGTCGCGCGGGCGCTCTCGCGGCGGACCCGGACCGACGCGAGCACCAGCGCGACCCCGAGCCAGAGCAGCACGACCACCACCGGCGCGAGCACGACCCACGGGAAGGCGATGGCCAGCGCGGCGGCGGCGAGCAGGGCGGCGCCGGCCGCGAGGAGCAGGGTCGCCTCCATGGGCCCGAGCACGCGGTAGCCGCCCAGCGCGGCGGCGGCGGTGTTGCCGAGGCGGATGGCGCCCGCCGTGGCGACCGCCGAGCCCTCCCGGCGCCGGCGGGGCCCGACGAGGCGCGCGGGCCCGGGCGGCGGCCGGTGCCGGCGGGAGCCGAGCACGATCTCCGTGGCGTTCCCGAGGTCGTCCTCGAAGCTCCGCTCCAGCTCACCCGCAAAGGCGGCGTCCTCCACCGCGACGTCGAGCTCCCAGTTCCCCATCCAGCTCGCGAGGTTCAGGTTCGTCGAGCCGACCCGGGCCCAGCGGCCGTCCGCCACCGCCGTCTTCGCGTGGAGCATGGGGCCGTTCCACTCGAAGACCCGGATGCCGGCCTCGAGGAGCGGCCGGTACCCCGCGACGCCGAGCCGCTTCACGAGGCCGAGGTCGCTCGCGCCGGGGACGAGGAAGCGGACGTCCACCCCGTCCAGCGCCGCCGCCCGGAGCGCCTGCACGTAGGAGGGCACGCCCACGAAGTAGGCGTCGGTGATCCACAGCGACCGTCGCGCCGTCGCCGCGATGAGCTGGTCGAGCCGGTAGATCCCCGAGGTGGTCGGCTCGGTCGCGATGATCCGCAGCGCGGCGTCTCCCGCCGGCTCGAGGTCCTCGGCGCGCGGGAGCTCCGCGGGCTCGACGGTCCCGCCGGCCTCCGCCCACGAGCGGGCGAAGGCCCGGGCGAGGTCCGCGATCGCGGGCCCCCGCAGCTCCACGCCGGTGTCGCGCCACGGCGGGATCGCCTTCGCGGGATCGCCCGCCCAGCGCGCGGCGATGCACAGGCCGGTGACGAAGCCGACGCGGCCGTCGACGACGATGCTCTTGCGGTGGTTGCGCCGGAACACCGCGAGCGGCGCGGCGAGGCGGAAGGGGTTGAACCAGCGCACCTCCACCCCGGCCTCCGCGAGCCGCCGCCAGAAGCCGCGCCCCGCCTCGCCCCTCGCGCCGAGCCAGTCCTGGAGCAGCCGCACCCGCACGCCGCGGCGCACGGCGGCGCCGAGGGCGTCCGCGAAGCGGGCCCCCACCGCGTCGTCGGCGAGGATGTACGACTCGAAGGAGATGCTCCGCTCGGCGCGCTCGATCGCGCCGAGCCAGGCCGGGTAGTTCTCCGTGGCGTCCTCGAGCAGGCGGATCCGGTTGCCGGCGACGAGCGGCGCCCCCGCGGCGCGGGAGAAGGCCTGCTCGCCGAGGAGGCGGAGCGACGGAGAGGCGGCGTCGGCGGGCCGCCAGCGCCTGGCGGGCGCCCGGGCGTGCTCGTGGAGGCGCATGGTCGCTCCCCGGAGGATACGCCGCGCCTCCCCGGGTCGCCGGAGGCAAACGGGGCGAGCGCCGGGTGGCGCCCCGAAGGGCGCGGACCCGGCGACCGCCCCGCGGGCCCCCGCTCAGGCGACGGGGACGAGCTTCACGCGCGTGTCGTAGAAGGAGACGCTGCCGCCGACCTTGTCGATGAAGCAGGTGTTCTTGAGGTGCGGGTCGATCCACATGGCGGCGTTCGCGTGGACGCCGCCCTGCCGCTTCTCCGTGCCCTTGACGAGCGTGCCGTCCACCACCATGTCGGTCGCGCCCGTCGCCCAGATGCCGTGGCCGAGGGTGAAGGTGATGACGCCGGGCCGGATGCCCTCGATCACGGCGATCTTGCCGATCATCGGCTTCTCGTTCCCGTTGCCGAGGTCCCAGACGCCCTCGGGGTTCGTCGCGGAGACGACCTTGACGCGCTGACCGGCCTTGAACCCGAGCCGCTTCGCGTCGCGGGCGTTCACGATGATCGCGTTCTCGGGCATGTGCTCCGTCAGGTACGGGTGCGTGATCGTCCGCGACTTCGTCATCCGGATGTCGCGGTTCGTGATGAGGTGGAGGTCGTAGCCCGCCTCGAGCGCCTTCGTGTCGCGGCCGAGCGTGTCTGCGATGGGAACGTACCGGGCGACCCCGTGATAGTGCCTCCCGGTGAACGCGTCCTTCGCCTTGGCCGTCTTCTCCTGGTACAGGTTGATGAGCTTCCCGTACCTGTTCGCGACCTGGTCGCCCTTGTACGAGGCCTCCTGCGTGTCGAACCGCCCACCGCGCGTGAGCACCGTGACGACCTTGCGCCAGCTCGGGCCCGCGATCTTCTCCCACCGCGCGGCGTCGAAGACGCTCTTCGGAAGGTGGCGGCGCGACTCGACGAACACGCGCACGTCCTCGTCGGACGCGTCGGCGACCGGCTGCTTCCCGTCGGTCGCGACGTTCGCGGTGAGCCGGACGTAGAAGTCGTCCGGGCGCGCGAGATCCTGGCCGGGCGCGAACCCGTCCTTGCCGAAGCCCGGGAGCCCGAGGCGGTCCGCGAGCGCGAGCCAGAGCGTCTCGTACGAGAGCGGCTGCTCCTCGCCGAAGACCTTCACGATCTCGTTCGGCGAGGCGATCACCGGGTTGCGAACCGGCTGGACCTTCACCGGCATGTTCGGGTGCGAGCCCTGCATCTCCCACCGCTCGAGGAAGTGCAGGTCGGGGAAGACGTAGTCGGCGTAGACGGAGGTCACGCCGACGGTGATGTCGTTCGCGAAGTAGAGCGGGACCTTGTCGAGATCCTGGAGCGCCTGGATGTTCGTGTGCCCCGCAGGCAGCGAGTACGTCGGCGCGGCCATGTACGAGTAGACGACCTTCACGGGGTACGGGTACGCGTCCTGGATGGAGGGGAGGATCTCCTCGTAGACGTCCGAGGAGAGCGGCCACCAGTTCCGCTTCGCCGGGTAGTCCTTGAAGACCGTGGACTCCTCGTACTTCGCGTCGTGGCGGATGACCGACAGGCCGAACGCCTTCGGGCTCCTGGGCGCGAGCTTCTTCAGGCTGAACGGCTGCGCGTCGGTCTTGGTCCCGTCCACGTTGAAGGTGGACGCCGCGATCATCCCACCCGTCCAGTCGAAGTTCCCGACCAGCAGGTTGAGGTTCATCAGCGACGAGATGTTGTAGAAGCCGTTCGTGTGCTGGGCCGGGCCGCGGTGAACGTCCACGGCGACCTTCTTGCCGTGCGAGGTGAACTCGCGCGCCACCTTCTCGATGACGGTGCGCTCGATGCCGCAGATCTCGGCGTACTGCGCGATCGTCTTCTCCGCCGCGGCCTCGCGCATGAGCTGGAGCGAGCTCTTCACCTTCACCGGGCCCTTCTCCGACGGCAGCTCGGTGTCGACGAACAGCTCGCCCTCGACGGCCTCCTTGTCGTCGTTCGGATCGAAGGCGACGGGCTTCCCGTCCCTGAGGACCACGAGGAGCTCGTAGCTCGTCTCCTTGCCGTCCTTGTCCTTCCGGACCTCGGCGGGCTTGAGCCCGATCTCCGACGCCCGCAGGAACCCGCCCGGCTCTCCGTCCTTGCCGAGCTTCACGAGCCAGGGCCCGTTCGACCAGGTGGACTCCCTGTCCGCCGCCGCGGCCGCCTTGTTCGCGTTCGCGAGGTACTTCGCGTCGAAGCGCTCGTTCTCGAGGATCCAGCGCGTCATGCCCATCGCGAACGCGGCGTCGGTGCCGGGCTTCACGGGGACCCAGCTCCCCGGCGCGCGCGAGGCGAGCTTCGAGAAGCGGGGATCCACCACGGTGATCTTGAGGGCGCCGTCCACGAGCCGCTGCGTCATGCGCGGGCTGCGGTTCGGCGGGCCGTAGTTTCCGTCGAAGAGGTTCGCGCCGACGAAGAGGACGTACTCCGCGTTCTCGGTGTCGGCCTGCCAGTAGAACTTCTGGCCGTCCTTGAACCCGTCGCCCGAGTACTGCTCGCTCATCGCCTTGCAGGCGAAGTAGAGCGATCCCTGGCACACCGTCGTGTGGCCGTGGGCGTTCGCGGTGCCGAACGCGTCCACGAAGCGCTTCGCGAAATCGCTGCGGCCGCCCTTCTTTCGGCCCCAGAAGTAGACGAACTGGTTGTTCTTCGGCCCGAAGTCCGGGTGGTCGGGGTCGATGAGGAGGTGGAGGTTCGCCGCGTGCTTCGCCTTGAACTCGTCGACCGTCATCTTCTTCTTGCGGATCTTCGCGACGTCCTCGCCCATCGCGGCGAAGACGGCGGGATCGCGCAGCGCGAAGACCTCCTTCAGCCCCGTGACGACGCGGCTCTCCTCGCCCGGGACGTGGGCGAAGAGCTTCCCGCCGCTCACGATCTCGTCCACCGCCTGGTCGAAGGGGACGGCGGTCCACTTGTTCTCGCCGCGCTTCCCGGCGCGCTTCAGGACCTTGCGGATCCGGTACGGGTCGTAGGCCCCCTGGTGCGCGGCCTGCCCCTTCGGGCAGATGGCGCCGTCGAGCTTCGCCGCGGACGCGAGGCCGGCGGTCATCGGGAGGTGCGGATGGAGCGTGAACGGGTTGTACGGGTTCCCGTCGATCTTCACCGCCACGCCGTCGACGACCTTCACCTTGATGCCGCAGCCGGTGTTGCAGTCGAGGCACACGGTGTAGAGCGTGTTCTCCAGCTTGTTCAGCTGGTAGAGCTCCGCCGGCGTGAGCTCACCCGCCTCGGCGCGGGCGATGAGCGCGCGGGCGAGGTCGAGCTGGGACGCGGCGAGCGCGCCGCAGCCGAAGAGGGCGCTGCGCTTCAGGAACTCGCGGCGAGAGGTGCCGTCATGCTCAGCCATGGATGACCTCCAGCTTCTCGTTCGCGACGTAGTAGACGCGCGGCGCCGTGCCGGCCTTCGCCTTCAGGATCTGGAGGCGGCTCGCCTTCTTCACCTTCGCGACGAGGCTCTCGGGATCGCTCTCGTCGCCGAAGTAGCCGACGCGCCCCACGCAGCTCGTGATGCACTGCGGGAGCATGCCGTTCGCGAGGCGGTGCACGCAGAAGTGGCACTTCCGCGCGTTGCCGACCGGCAGGTTCTTGCCCTCGCGCGGCCACGCCGCGAGGTACTCGTACGAGGGCATGGTCTCGTACTTCTGCAGCTCGGGCGTCCCGTCCGAGTGGTAGGTGCCGTCGTCCAGCGTGCGCGCGCCGTACGGGCACGCCGGCACGCACTTCCCGCACCCGATGCACTTCTTGTAGTCGACGGGCACCGTGCCGGCGCCGATCCCGGTCGTCTCCTTCCACGTCGCGCCGTCCTTGCCCTTGACCGGGCACGCGGCGACGCACGGAGGCTTGTCGCACTGCATGCAGGGGCGGGGCAGGAAGGTGCGCGAGACGTTCGGGTACTTGCCGCGCTCGTAGTCGTACACCGGCCGGTAGTAGAGCCTGGGCGGGAGCTTGTTCTCGGAGACGCACGCGACGGTGCACGCGTGGCACCCGATGCACTTCCGCACGTCGAGGAGCATCGCCCAGCGCCGCTTCTCGGGCGGCTTCTCGAGGGCGCGCTCCAGGTCTTCGTGCATCGTGACGAGGATGTCCTTCTGCATGGGTCGCCTCCGGGGCGCTCTAGCGGTGACAGGTGCTGGGTCGGCGGTGCGGGACCGCGCGGGCAGACGCGCATGCTACGACGCGCGCTCGCGCTCCGAAACCGATTTTCACCGAACGTCGCGCGCCGGTTGCCGCACCGCGCGTCAGCCGCGCAGCAGCGCCTTCACCTCGGCGGCGCTGAGGACCTTGCCGGCGGCGCGGACCTTGCCGTCCACCGCGAGCGCCGGCGTGGTCATCACGCCGAACTTCATGATCTCGCGGACGTCCTCGACCTTCTCGACCGGCACGCCGAGGGCGAGCTCCGCCACCGCCGCCTCGGCGTTGGCGGTGAGCTGCTTGCACTTCGCGCACCCGGTCCCGAGCACCTGGATCCTCATCGTCACCCGCTCCTTCCTCAGAGCACCGCGTTGAACAGCCACCCGACCACCAGGATCCCGCTCGCGACGATCCCGACGAACGTGCCGATGAGCCGCGGCCGGAGCACCTTGCGGAGGATGATGATCTCCGGGAGCGAGAGCCCGATCACCGCCATCATGAAGGCGAGGACGGTCCCGAGCGCGGCGCCCTTGCCGAGCAGCGCCTCGACGACCGGGATGATCCCTGCGGCGTTCGAGTACATCGGCACGCCGATGGCCACCGCGGCCGGAACGGACCACCACGCCGACTTGCCCATGAACCCGGCGAGCACGCCCTCCGGGACGTAGCCGTGGATCCCCGCACCGACCGCGATGCCGGCGAGCACCCACGGCCACACCTTGCCGACCACGTCGTGGACCGACTCGAGCCCCTTCTCCACCCGCCCGGTGAACCCGAGGTGCTCGCTCTCGTAGGCGGCGTTCGCCTTCATCGACTCGTAGACCCATGGCTCCACGAACCGCTCGAGCTTCATGCGGCCGAGCACGAACCCCGACACGATGGCGATGGTGAGGCCCGTGACGAGGTAGAGCGCCGCGACCTTCCAGCCGAAGAGCCCGAACAGCAGCACCAGCGCGACCTCGTTGACCATCGGTGCAGAGATCAGGAAGGACAGCGTCACGCCGAGGGGGATCCCGACCTCGACGAAGCCCAGGAACAGCGGCACCGCGGAGCACGAGCAGAACGGCGTCACGACCCCGAGCAGCGCCGCGAGCACGTTGCCCACGGACTCGCGCTTCCCTGCGAGCAGCGCGCGGGTGCGCTCGGCCGTGAAGAAGGACTGGACGATGCCGACCCCGAAGACGATCAGGACGAGCAGGAGCAAGACCTTCGGTGCTTCATACAGGAAGAACGCGACGCTCTGGCCGAGGCGGGAATCGGCGGCGAGCCCGAGGACCCGGAACGTGAGCCACTCGGTGAGCGGCTTGATGGAGACGTAGGCGACCGTCCACGCGGCGAGGCCGAGCGCGAGGAGCGCGACGGTCCTGCCGGCGCCGCTCGGCTGCGTGGCGGCAGGGCCCGCCGGCTTCGCACGGCACGGCGACGAGGCCTTCGGAACGTCGACGACGGGGAGGGGCATGGAAGGTTCCTCTCTGCTCACAGCGCGGTCCAGACGAAGTACGCGCCACCGCCGAGCACGGCGACGCCGGCGCCGGCCCGCAGCAGCTCGACCGCCCGGGCCCCCGCCTTCCACCCCAGCCAGCGCTGCACCGACTGGAACGACGCCCCCGCGAAGGCGATCGCCCCCGCGTGGCCGAGCCCGAAGAGCGCCACGAGGAGGACGCCGCCGGCGGCGCCGTCCTCGCCGGCGTGGAGGACGAGCCCGAGCAGGGGCGCCATGAACGCGAAGGTGCACGGCCCGAGCGCGGCCCCGAACACGAGCCCCAGCAGGAATGCTCCGAGCGCTCCGCGGCGGCGCCTCGCGGTGGGCTTCGCGCCGAACGAGGGCAGCGGGAGCACGCCGAGGAGGTTCAGCCCGAAGACGACGAACACGGCCGCGAGCGTCCAGGTCCCCGCCCGGCCCACGTCGCCGAGCATCCGCCCCGCGGCGGCGGTGACGGCGCCGATGACGGCGATGCTCGCCAGGATGCCCACCGCGAAGGCCGAGGAGACGGCGAGCGCGCGGCGGCCGGCGGGCGGCTCTGCGCCGCCGGCCATGTAGGCCACGACGAGCGGCACGCTCGAGAGGTGGCACGGGCTCAGCGCGACGGAGAGGACGCCCCAGAGGAGCGAGGCCGGTGCGGCGAGGAGGAGGGACGCGGAGAACGCGTTCCCGAACGCCGTCAGGATCTCGCCCACGTCCGCCTCACAGCTCGACGCCGAGCGCCTTCCACCGCGCCAGGATCTGCTCCCGATCGATGAAGCCCTCGTGCCGGGCGAGCTCGCGGCCGTCCGCGCCGTAGAAGATCTGCGTCGGGATCATGTGGATGCCGTGCGCCTGCGCCTGCTCGGGCCGCTGCCACACGTCGATGAAGACGACGTCCATCCTCCCCGCGTAGTCGGCGCGGAGCTGCTCGAGGATGGGCGCCATCGCCTTGCACGGGATGCACTTGCCGGCGCCGAGGTCGACGAGCCGCGGCACCGGACGCGCCGGGCTGGCGTCGGCCGCCGCGGAGGAGGAGGCCGCCGCCGAGGCCGGCCGGGAAAGGTCGCGCGGAGCCGCGCTGTCGCACGCCGCGAGGACTGCCGCGAGGACCGCAACCACGCCGACTCGTGCGTACGCTGGCATCTGCCTTCCTCCTGCTCACGGGCCCCGACGACGAGGCGCACCTTGACACGGCACTAGCTCTTGGTCAATCTGCCAAATAGTCGCGCCCGAGGTTCCCGTGAGCCCTTCCCCAGCCCCGCGTGTCCCCGTCCCCGCCGCCGAGCGCCGCCGCCTGGAGCGGACCCGCGTGCTGAAGGCGATGGCCCATCCGAGCCGGCTCCTCGTCCTGGAGCGGCTCGTCGCGGGCGAGTGCTGCGTCTGCGACCTCCAGAGGCTCGTCGGCTCCGACATGTCGACCGTCTCGAAGCACCTCGCCCTGATGCGCCGCGCCGGCCTCGTGGAGGACCGCCGCGAGGGGCTCAAGATCTTCTATCGGCTGCGCGTCCCCTGCGTGATGCGGTTCCTCGACTGCGTCGACGCCGTTCGCGACGAGGGGCCGCCGGTCCAGCTGAGCGCGACGCGGCGCTCGCGGGTCGCACCGGCGGGGTGAGCGCGGCTCGTTCCCGGGTGGGCGCGGCTCGCGCACCACCGCGGCAGGCGACCTCGTGTGTCGCCGCGCTCGCCCGGCCGTCCGGGCTTGCCCGGTGCGTCCGTTCATCGTAGATAGACGATTACCATGGCGACCCATCCGAAGAAGGTCGCGGCCTGCGGGCCGGTGCCCGAGTCGAACGAGGCCCCGGATCTCCGGCCGGTGGAGGGCGCCGAGGCCGACGAGGAGCTGGCGGTCCTCGCGAAGGCCGTCGGTCACCCCGCCCGCGTGCAGATCCTCCGGCTGCTCGTCCGGAGGGAGACGTGCATCTGCGGCGACATCGTCGACGAGCTGCCGCTCGCCCAGTCGACCGTCTCGCAGCACCTCAAGGTCCTCAAGGACGCAGGGTTGATCCGGGGCGAGATCGACGGGCCCCGGGTCGGCTACTGCGTCGAGCCGCGCGCCCTCCGCCGCCTCAAGTCCCTCGTCGGGAGCCTCTAGCCCATGTCCGAAGAAGCCACCCTCGTCGCCCCGGCGCGCGAAGCAGGCCTGACGCGCCGCCTCTCGTTCCTCGATCGCTACCTGACGCTCTGGATCTTCCTCGCCATGGGCGCGGGGGTGGCGCTCGGGTTCCTCGTGCCGGGCGTCGTCCCGATGCTCGACCGGATGTCCGTCGGCACGACCTCGATCCCGATCGCGGTCGGCCTCGTCCTGATGATGTACCCGCCGCTCGCCAAGGTCCGGTACGAGGAGCTGCCGCGCGTCTTCCGCAACGGGAAGGTGCTCGCGCTCTCCCTCGTCCAGAACTGGATCGTCGGCCCCGTGCTCATGTTCGCGCTCGCGGTGATCTTCCTGCGGGACCGCCCGGAGTACATGGTCGGGCTCATCCTCATCGGCCTCGCGCGCTGCATCGCGATGGTGATCGTGTGGAACGACCTCGCGAAGGGCGACACCGAGTACTGCGCCGGGCTCGTCGCGTTCAACTCGATCTTCCAGGTGCTGTTCTTCTCGGTCTACGCCTGGGTCTTCATCACCGTCCTGCCGCGCTGGCTCGGGCTCGAGGGCGCCGAGGTCCACATCACCATCGGCGAGATCGCGAAGAGCGTCTTCATCTACCTCGGGATCCCGTTCCTCGCCGGGATCGCGAGCCGCTTCGGCCTGCGCGCGCTGAAGGGGGAGGAGTGGTACCGGAGGGTCTTCATCCCGCGCATCTCGCCCATCACGCTCGTCGCGCTCCTCTTCACGATCGTCGTGATGTTCTCGCTCAAGGGCGAGACGATCGTGCAGGTGCCGCTCGACGTGGTCCGGATCGCGCTCCCGCTGCTCGTCTACTTCGTCGTGATGTTCTTCGTGTCCTTCTTCATGAGCCGGAAGGTCGGGGCGCCGTACGGCCAGACCGCCACCCTCTCGTTCACGGCGGCGTCGAACAACTTCGAGCTCGCCATCGCGGTCGCCGTGGCGACCTTCGGGATGGCCCACGGCGCGGCGTTCGCGGCGGTCATCGGGCCGCTCGTCGAGGTGCCGGTCCTGATCGGCCTCGTCACCGTCTCGCTCAAGCTGCGCGACCGCTTCTTCCCGGGCGAGGAGGCTCGCCTCGAGGGGGTCCGCAGCTGCGTCGGCGACTTCCCGGCGCCGCCGCCCGGGCGGAGGCCCGTGTGAGCCCGGCGTGGCGGGCGGAGGCCGAGGCGCTCCGGCGGCTCGCCCCGCGGCACGTCCTCTTCCTGTGCGTCGCGAACTCGGCGCGGAGCCAGATGGCGGAGGGCATCGCGCGTTCGCTCGCACCTGCCGGCGTCACGGTCTCGTCGGCCGGATCGCGACCCTCGCGCGTGAACCCGCTCGCGATCCGGGCGCTCGACGAGATCGGGATCGACATCCGCGGGCAGCGGTCGAAGAGCGTCGAGTCCATCTCGCCTCGAGGCGTCGACGCGGTGATCACGCTCTGCGCCGAGGAGGTGTGCCCGGTGTTCCTGGGCAAGGCGCACCGGGTTCACTGGGGCCTCCCGGATCCCGCGGGCGCAGGAGCGAACGAAGAGGACCGGCTCCAGGCCTTCCGGGACGTCCGCGACGAGCTGCGCCGTCGCCTCGCCATCGTCTTCGGCCGCTGAAGTCGAGGCCACCCCGCGAGGACACGCGCTGCGCGGTCAGCGCGTGCGCCGCCGCGCCGCCGCGCGCTTCGCCTGCCCCGAGAGCGCCCGCCGGGAGGCGGAGCTCCTGGGCTCCCGCTTCAGCGCGCGCTTCGCGGCGGCGCCCCGCCTGGACGAGGGCGCCCTGGGAGCACGCTTCTTCTGCCCCACCTCGTACGCGCGCTTCGCCGACCGGCGGGTCCGCTCCTTCGCCTCGCCCTTGCCGGGCGGCGGCAGCGGGACGCCGGCCCGCCGCGCCTTCGAGAGCCCGATCGCGATCGCCTGCTTCGGCGAGCGCGCGCCGTGCTCGCCGTGGCGGACGTGCTCGATCTCCTCCCGGACGAACTCGCCCGCGGCGGTCGTCGGACGCTTCCCCTCCCGGAGCGCGGCCTTCGCCCGGCGAACGGTCTCCTTCTCCGGCATGGCTCCTCCCTCGGTCGCTGCCCGCCGCGCCCGCCGCGGCGATCCTACCGTGCGACCGGATCGCGCGCGCCGCAACGGCGCGGGCGGCGGACGGCCGAGGGAGCGGGCGTCCCTCGCCGGCGCAGGAGCGTGAGCGGGACCCGCGGGGCCGGCTCGGACTCAGAGCGCCAGCTCCTGCTCGCACCGCGCCCTCAGCGCGAGCCGCCGCTGCCGCTGCTGCTCCCGCGCGCGCTTCAGCGCGGGCCAGCGGCCGGGCAGGGTCGGCTTCACCTGATCGTATCCGGCCGCCGCGAGGCTCCGCTCGACGCAGTCGTTCAGCGCGCGCTCGCGGCCGGCGGGCGCAGTGCGCGCCGGCGGCACCGGGGCGACCCCCAGCGGGTCCGGCGCCACCGCCTCGAGCGCGTCCGGCGCCATCGCCTCGAGCGGGTCCCGCGCCGCCGCCGCGACCGCGAGCGCGGGCGCGGGAACCTTCGGCGCAAACCGCGCCGGAGCCCCGTCCGGCTCGACCGGCGGCGCGGGGGCCGCGGACGTCGCCGCCGCCGGGGCGCCGAGCCCGTCGATGAGGTGGACCGCCAGCACCGAGCACGCGAAGAAGACGAGGATCGCGATGGCCCCCCGCTTCGGTCCCTTCATGCCGTCCTCCTGCTGCCGGGCGCCGCGCGCCACCGCGTGCCCCGGGGTCATGGCGTGATCCAGCTCGACACCGGAGCGAGCTCCTCCCCGGCGCGGAGCTCGACGATGAAGCTGCCCTTCGACGCGAACCGCTGGCCCGGCCCCAGGCTCACGCGAGGGTAGACCGACGGCGTCACGGTGTTCCCCACCAGGTGCTCGATCCGCTCGACGAGGTACTCGCGCGAGAACAGGTCGGCCAGGTGCGCCACCGCGTCGGCGGTGACGGCCACCGCGAAGTAGGCGTTCATCTGGACCTTCTCCTCCGTGAGCGCGATCCCCTTCTCGTGCAGCCACCGCTTCACCCGGAGCAGCCGGGCGCCGCGCGAGCCGGGGAGATCGAGGGGGTGAACCAGGCGGACGCGGCCGCCGGCTCCCGCCGCGAGGCCGCTCGCGTCGCCCGCGAGCAGCGTCGAGGAGAGGTAGACCGCGCGCACGGGCGACCCCTCCGCCACGAGCGCCCCCGCCTCCGCGACGTCGGCGGCCGGCAGCCACAGCACGAGCGTCGCGCCCGGACGCTCCCTCGCGAGCCGCTCCCACCAGCCGCGGCCGAGCGTCCCCTCCGGCGCGAGCTCCTCCACCGCGTCTCCGCCCATCGCCTCGCGGAACGCGGCGGCGGCGGCCGCGCTCGTCTCCTCGCGCCGGAAGACCTGCGTGACGGGGCCGCGCGCCCCGCCGGCCGCGGCGAGGTGCTTCGCGAGCGCCTCCGCCTCGAGGGCGATCCCCCTCGAGAGATAGACCGTGTAGAAGCCCGCCTCGGTCGACGCGGGCAGCTCCACCTGCGGGAACAGGCAGGGGACGCCGCGCCGCTCGCTGAACGCGTGGATGGGGCGCCAGCTCGCGTTCCCCATGCCGCCGACGAGCGCGAACACCGGCTGCCGCCCGTAGAGCGCCTCGAGCTGGCGGCCCCAGCCGCCGGCGGGCCCGGTGAGGTCCCAGACGTGCAGCACCCACCGGCGGTACGCGCGGGACATGCGCTCGGTGCCGCCCTCCCTGCGCCGCACCTCCCAGCGCGTCCCCGCGTTCTTGTCGTGCACGTACGCCTGCAGGACCTCGAGCATGGCGCGCCGCCGGCCGGGATCGACCCCGGGCTGGACGACGGTCGCGAGGTGGAGCTCGTCGCCGGTGACGCCGGGCGAGGACCCCGTCGAGAGCGTCCGGAGGTACGCGACGAGCGCCTCCATCTCGCCGTCGCCGAGCGCGAAGCGCGGCATGCCGGAGGAGAGCGGCCGGCCCGTCGCGTCGACGCCCTCCCGGATCGCCCGCGCCAGGGAGACGTCGTCGTACGCCGGCCGCCGGCCCGAGCCGAGCTGGGCGGCGATCCGCGCCCTGCGCGTGGCGAGCCTCGCGGCCTCGGCCGCGACGGCGGGGTTGGCGGGGGCCGGCCCCGGCGGCGCGGCGGCGGGCGTCGCGGGCGGCGCCGCGCGCCCCCAGAGCGCCGGCGCGGTGATGGGCGGGATCCGGATCGGCCCCTCGCTCGCGCCGTAGCCGCTGCGGCGGTGGCAGGAGGCGCACGAGGCGTCCTCGCCGGTCCGCTCGACCCCCGCCTGCGCGACCCCCTCGAGCGGCCGGCCCGACGGCAGGATCCCGTCGCGGTAGATCCGCTCGCCCTCCGCGAGCCGGACGGCGTCCGGCCCGGCCGGCGCCGCGGCCCGCGGGCGCGCGCCGGCGGCGAGCGAAGGGGCGAGGAGCGCCACCGCGACGAGCGGCGCGAT
The DNA here is from genome assembly GCA_963737085.1 of uncultured delta proteobacterium. Lineage (GTDB taxonomy): Bacteria > Myxococcota > Myxococcia > Myxococcales > Anaeromyxobacteraceae > Anaeromyxobacter. Next base: position 85,304 of record CAVTRR010000002.1, on the reverse strand, counting down.
CCGCCGCGGGCGCCCGCGCGCCGGCCGGCCCGCCGCCGTCATCGCAGCGCGACCCGCTCGTACTCCCGCGCGAGCTCCGCCGCGCTGGCGAAGCCGTCGAGGCGGACCCAGGGCCGCCCCGGGGCCGGGCGCAGGAGCGTCAGCGGCTCGTGGTTCATCTTGTCGCCCCGGAACGCGTCGAAGGCCCGCTCCACCGCCTCGACGTCGGCGACGCTCCCCGTGAGGAACCGCCAGCGCGGCCCGGCGCCGAAGCGCGCCGCGTACTCGTGGAGCCGCTTCGGCGTGTCCTGCTCCGGGTCGATCGAGATGGACACGAAGCGCATCCGCCCGGCACCCGCCCCCAGCTCCTGCGGCACCCGCGCGAAGATCCGGCTCATCACCGGGCAGATCGCGGTGCAGGTCGTGAAGATGAAGTTCAGCATGACGGGCTCGTCCCCGGCGAGCGCCTCCCGCAGCCGCACCGGCCGGGCGCCCTCGTCCACGAGCGTCACGTCGGGCACCGCGTAGGTCCGCTCCGAGCGCACGTACCCCGCGGCGCGCTCCGCGGCGGCGGGCCTCGCCGCGGCGGCCTCGACCGCGGCGGCGGCCGGCTTCGCCGGGTGGCAGCACGAGTGCCCGGCCTCCTCGCCCTGCCGGTCCCCCTCGGCGTGGACGGCGGACGCGAGCAGCAGGCCGCCCGCCGCCGCGGCGATCCGCCGGAGCCCCTGCTTCCCTCGAGCGTTCATGTTCGGTTCTCCTCTGCGTGGGTTCACTTTACGTTCACCGTCACCGTCGCCACGTTCGACGTCGCGCCCCGGTCGTCCTTCACGTCGTAGGCGAAGGTCTCGGTCCCGCGGAAGCGCGTCCTCGGCACGTAGGCCACCGTGCCGTTCGCCTGGACGGTCGCCGTCCCGCCCTTGTTCGGCGCCGTCACGATCCGCACGCTGCCCGCGGCCAGGCTCCCGTCGGGATCGCGGTCGTTCGCGAGGACGGCGAGCGCCTGCGGCGCGTAGCTCGTGCTCTTGCGATAGGGCGCGGTGAAGGCGTCGTTCGCGGCCACCGGCGGCCGGTTCGGGGCGGCCACCGCGAGGGTCACCGTCGCGGGCGCGCCGAGCAGCACCCCGTCGGAGGCGGCGTAGGTGAACCCATCGGCACCCGCGAAGCCGGCGGCGGCCGTGTAGACGAAGGAGCCGTCCGCCCGGAGGGTCAGGGTCCCGTGCGCCGGCCCGGACGCGAGGACGGCGGAGAGGACGTCCCCGTCGGCGTCGGCGTCGTTGGCGAGGACTCCGGGCGCCGCGACGTCGAGCGGCACGCCCGCCGTCGCGGCGAAGGCGTCGTCCGCGGCCACCGGCGCGCGGTCGGCGGGCGCGACGGTGACGGTGAAGCTCTGGCGCGCGAAGAGCCCCGACGCGCCGGTGGCGCGCACCACCACGAGGTTCGCGCCCACCTGCGAGGTGTCGGGGATCCAGGCGACGAGCCCGGTGCCGGCGCCGGCGGTCATGCCCGCGGGTGCGGCGTCGAGCGAGAAGGCGACGGCGCCGCCCTCCGGGTCCGTGGCGGCGACCTGGTAGACGTACGGCGCGCCCTCGGTGGCGGCCGTGACGGGCGTCGAGGTGATGACGGGCGCGCCGCCCGCGCCCGCGGCGAGGAGGTCGTGCGCGGCGGCGACGTCGACGAGGCCGTGGCCGTAGGCGTCGTCGGCGCCCGCGGCGCCCAGGTCCACCGCCCCCTGCAAGAGCGCCGACCTCAGCTCGGAGATCGACGCCGCGGGGGCCGCCGCGGCGAGGAGCGCCATCGCGCCCGCGACGTGCGGCGCGGCGAAGGACGTGCCGGACACGACCGTGTACGAGGGGAAGCCGCCGTAGGAAAGATCGGCGGTCCACACGTCCACCCCGGGCGCCACGAGCGTCGGGAAGATGGAGCCGTCGCAGGACGACGGGCCGCGGCTGCTGAAGGGGGCCACGGCCGAGGCGGCGTCGACGGCGCCGGCGGAGAGGACGCCGGGGTTGTTCGCGGGGCTGGCGCCCGTCGCCCCGGCCGGGCCGTCGTTGCCGGCGGCGAACACCACGCCGATGCCCGCCGCCTCGAGCACGAGGACGTCGTCGGCGAACTCGAGGTCGCACGCGCCCGCGGCGCCCCCCGTGAGCGTCCACGAGCCGTTCACCACGTCCGGCGCGTCCAGCGTCGCGGGATCGCCGTCGGGATCGAGGAGCCACTGGAAGGCGAGGTGGATCCCGCTCAGCGTGCCGTGGCCGGCGTCGTCGAAGATCCTCGCCGCGATCCACTGCGCGCCGGGGGCCACGCCGATGGCCGTCCCGCCCGCCGACCCGCCCACCATGAGCCCCATGGTCCGGGTCCCGTGGCCGTTCGCGTCGTACGGCGTGGCGCGCTGGCCGTACGGGTCGAACCAGCCGTTCGACCCCCCGCGCCACTTGCCGAGGAGGTCGGGGTGGGCCGGATCCACGCCCGTGTCCATGCCCGCCACCACCGCGCCGGTCCCCGTCCAGCCCGCGGACCAGAGCGCGGGAGCGGCGATGGCGGCGATGTTCCACTCCGCCGTCCCGCTCGTCGACTGGACCGTCGCCGGCGCCTGGACGGCCTCGTCGAGCCGGATGCTCCGCAGGCCCGGGTGTCCGGCCAGGATCGCCACCGCGCCGGCCGGGACGGTGGCCGCGACGCCGTCGACGAGCCAGAGCTCCCTCACGTCCCTCGCCCCGAGCGCCTCGAGCGCGCTCCGCAGGGGCGGGAGGCTCCGCGCGGCGCGCTCCTTCAGCGCCACCAGGAGCCGGTTGTCGCGCAGGCGGCGGTCGCGGACGGCGAACGCCCCCGGATCGAGCGCGTCGTCGAGCCGGGCGATGATCGCCACCTCGCCGCCCGGCCCGCGAGCCTCCAGCTCCCGCGCGAGCCCGGGCGCCACCGCGGCCGCCTGCGCCGAGGTCGCGGCGCCGAGGAGCGCCGCGGCGAGCGCGGCGCCGATCGCTCCTCTCGAGACCGGTGTCATCGCGTCACCCCTTCACTCGACCCTGAGGTCGGGCAGCCTCGCGTCGCCCACCACCAGCGTCACCCGGTCGCCCGGGTGCAGGTACCTGGCGGGGTTCGCGAACAGCACGAAGTACGTGTGCTCCGTCGAGACCTTCCCGTTGCGAGCGGTCTGGCGCAGGCTCCCGAGGATGGGCGTGTCCGGCACGCCGAGCCTCGCGCCGCGCGCGTCGACCAGGTAGGGATGCTGCCTTCCGTCGAGCAGCGGCGCCGCCCGCGCGGCGTCCACGACGCGGTAGCGGAAGTCGAGCACGTAGCCGGCCGCGGAGAGGCGCAGCGCCTCGACGCGGATCCCGCAGGCCGCCTCGGCCTCGGCGCGGCCCCGTTCCTCCGCCGCCGCCTTCCCCCCCGCGCCGGCGGGCGCCGTGGCGCACGCGGCGAGCGCCCCGGCCGCCACGAGCCAGAGGGCCGCGGCCGCCCTCCCCGACGTCCCGCCCCGCCCGCGGGGCACTCCCCGGCGTTCGCCCCTGCTCATCGCGTGCTCCTCCGCGTCTCCCTGCGTCGGGTCGGCCGGCGCCGCGCGGCCGGGCGCCCGCGCGTGCGCGGGACGCCCGGCGTGGCGCGGTTCACTTGACGTTCACCCGGACGGCGGCCTCGTTGGACAGGGCCCCCGGGGTGCCCCGGTCGTCGCGGACCTTGTAGGCGAACGTGTCCGTGCCCCTGAAGTTCGTCCTGGGCGTGTAGGAGATCGTGCCGTTCGCGTTGACGGTGGCGGTGCCTCCCTTGTTGGGCGGAACCGTGATCGTGACCGTGGCGGGATCGATCCGGTTGGTCGGGTCGATCGCCGTGTCCGGGTCGGAGTCGTTGGCGAGCACGTTGAGCACGACCGGGAAGGACCCGGCGTTCGCCGTCGTCCGCCTCGGCACGGTGAGGCTGTCGTCCGCCGCGACCGGGGGCCGGTTCGCCTGGACCTGGACGGTCACGGTCGTCGCGGCGCTCGTCGCCAGGCCCGGATCGCGCGCCTGGTAGGTGAACGTCCTCGTCCCGCTGCTGCCCATGGGGAAGGACCAGGTGAAGGAGCCGTCCGGGTGGCCGCTCAGGGTCCCCGCGGAGGGCGTCGAGAAGGCGACGGCCGCCAGCGGATCGCCGTCCGGATCGGAGTCGTTGGCGAGCACCCCGGGCGCGGCCTTCGAGAGCGTGCCGCCCTCGACCCACGGGAACGGGCCGTCGGCGACCGCGATCGGCGCGTCGTTCACGTTCGCGACCGTCACCGTGAACGACTGGGTCGCGAAGAGCCCGCCCGCGTCGGTCACGCGGATCGTCACGGGGCTCGCGCCGCCGTTCGAGAGGGCCTGCGCGTTCGTCGGAGTCCACGCGACCAGCCCGGCGGCGGAGATCGTCATGCCCGCGGGGCCCGCGTCGAGCGACCAGCGCTGCGTGTCGCCCGGGTTGGGGTCCGTCGCCGTCGCCTGGTACGCGTAGAGCACCCCCTGGGTGGCCGTCGTGACGGGCGTCGAGGCGATCGCCGGGGGGGCGTTGCCCTCGAGCACGACCACGTCGAAGGACTGCGTCGCGTAGAGCCCGCCCGCGTCGGTCACCCGCAGGGCGACCGGGTACGTGCCGGCCGCGCCCGGCGTCCACGCGACGAGCCCGCCGGCGGAGGTCGTCATGCCCTCGGGCGCCACGTCGAGCGACCAGGCGAGCGTGTCGCCGGGGTTGGGATCGCTCGCCGCGGCCTGGTAGGCGTACGGGACGCCCACGAGGGCCGTCGTCGGCGGCGACGAGGTGATGACCGGGGCCGCCGGGCCGGGGGTGACGGCGAGGAACGCGATGAGGCCGCCGTCGGGCGCGCCGGCGTTGGTCACGTCGAGCCGGCGATCGAGGAGCGCGAGGCGCGCGTCGCCCGGCCCCACGTTGACGGGCGCGATCACCGCGTCGAGGGTCTTGGCGGCGGGCAGGAGCGCCGTGTACTGCTGGCGCGGATGGCTCGGCCACGGGTACGGCCGCCCGTCCTCGGCGACGAGCTCCATGTGGCCGCTCGCGACCATGGGCACGTGGTTCTTCAGGCCCGCGTTGACGAAGCGCAGCAGGACGCGCTCGCCGCCGCCCACGGTGGCGAGGGGCGGCGCGCCGGCGACGTACGGCTCGCCGTTCACGAGGAACCACCTCGGCCGGTAGTCGAAGGTGCTGGTCGGCCCGGTGGTGCCGTAGGCGCCGGTCGCCACGGCCTCGTGCAGGGCCGGGTCGATCTCGCCGTAGAGCACCGTCACCGCGCGGTCGTACTCGACGCCGGGGTAGGCCTGCGCCCTCGCCGGCGGAGCGGCCTCGACGGCGTCGTGGACGAGCGCGCCGTAGAGCCCCATCTGCACCTGCACCTGCGGGTGCGTGCCGCTCTCGTAGAGGTAGGTCCCGGGGCGGAGGGCCGGCCACGCGTAGTCGGCCGTGCCGCCGGGAGGCGCCTCGTGCGTGAACGAGCGCACGCGCGCCGTGAGGTTGCCCGCGGGCCTCGCTCCGGACCACGTGGTCGCGGTGCCCGGCTCGAACCACACCGGCGTCAGGGTCGCGCTCTGGCCCGGGACGACCAGCGAGGTCGGCTCGGGGAGCGCGTTCTGCAGGTGGACGGTCAGGCTCGTGTCCGTCGCGGGGACGGAGAGCTCGGGCCCGGGGGCCGTCACGGGGCCGCACGAGGCGAACGAGGCCGCGCACTCGGCGTAACCCCACATCGCCACCGTCGTCCCGCCCGGCAGGACCTTCGTCGTGGTGCCCGCCCGCAGCCAGATCTCGGCGGCCCGCGCCGGCGTCACCGGGAGCCCGAGGGCGGCGAGCACGAGCAGCAGCCCGGCGCCGTGCCGTGCGTCGTGTGTCTTGCGCGTCATGATCGTGCCTCCGCCCTCAGGGGATGGGGACCCACGGCGCCTCGATGACGAGCATCGTCATCATGCCGCCCGGGAAGATGTCGTCCGTGGTCACTTCCTTCTCGTTGTGCGAGTGCCACATGTGGACGTGACCGGCGCTCGGGTTCAGCTCGGGCGCGCCGGGCGGCAGGGTCCCGAAGGCGCCGAGGAACGGCGAGCCGGAGTAGTAGGGGCCGAAGCTCAGGTCGAGCGGCCCGGGGACGATCACCGGGATCGGCTTGCCGTGATCCTCGGGCGGCTCGCTCGGCGCGAGCGCGTCGCCGGGCGCGTGGCCGTACACGTCCCAGCCGAGCCCCTTGCCCGTCCACTCGAAGACGAGGTCCACCGTCTCCCCCGGGACCGAGTTGACGGTGAAGTCGAGCGTGGCGAGATCGGGCGGGCGCGTGGGATCCGCCGGATCGCTCGAGAGCACCCGGCCGTCGCGGGCGATGGCGAGCGCGTGGTTCCCGTGGTGGTGGAAGGGGTGCAGGTCGCGCCCCGCGTTCACCACGCGCATGAGCAGCTTCTCGCCGGGGTGCATGCGCGGCAGGCAGCCGTACGGCTGCGTCGGCAGCCACGGCACGCCGGAGTCCTGCATGGTGTCCACGGCGTTGCGGCCGTTGATGAACCACAGGGTGGGACGGAACGCGGTGGTGTCCACGGAGATGGGCCGCCTCGCCGCCACGTCGTCGTAGACCTTGGCGTGGATGGCCGGGTCCATCTCGGACAGCAGGAACAGGTCCTCGCGGTCGTACTCGGTGCCGGGCTGGGCGTAGGCGCGCCCCGCCACGGGGGGCCGCACGATGAGGGCGCCCAGGAGCCCCATGTCCACCTGGAGCGAGGGGTCGGTGCCGCTGTGGTACAGGTACGTGCCCGGCTGCGACGCGACGAACGTGTACGTGACGGGCCCGCCCGGCGCGCCCGCGGCGCCGGCCGGCGCCTCGCGCGTGAGCGTCCCCGCCGCGCCGCCCGTCGCGACGACGCCCTGCTGGCCCGGGAAGACGATGGACACCGGCACCGGCAGCTCGTTCGCGAGGGTGACGGTGACGGTGGCCCCCTGGGGGACGATGAGCGTCGGCCCCGGGTACTGCATGCGGCCCGCGCCGGCGGCGTAGCCCCACGCGTAGTGGCTGTTGCCGTCCGCGGTGCTGACGATGTCCTGCCTGGCCGTGAGGGCGAACGCGGTGCCGCTCACGCCCTCCACGCGGGCGCCCGCCTCGGCGCCGGCGGCGAGCAGGAGCGTCGCGACCGCCGCGCGGAGCGGACGGGTCGGAGACTTCGGGATCGAGGTCATTTCGCGTCTCCTTGCGCTCGGCGCGGCTTCACGCAGGGTCGATGACGATCTCCGTCATCATCCCGCCGTAGTCCTGGTCGAAGTTGCTGAGGAAGTTGAGGTTCGTCGTGAAGAGGAAGTAGGTGCCCGGCGCCACCCCGGCGGTGTCGATCATGACCTCCGTCGACTCGCCGCCGCCGAGGGTCACCGAGGTGGTCTCGAAGGAGAGGTCCTTGCCGTCCGGGCCGCGCAGCTGGCGCGCGCCGCGGCCGACCACCTTCATGGGCAGGCCCAGGGCGGTCACGGTGTAGTGGTTCGTGACGTTGAGGTTCGAGAGCCGCAGCAGCACGCGCTGGCCCTGCCTCGCCCGCACGAGCGCGCTCACCTTCTGCGAGGCGACGCCGCCGTTCTCCTCCGGCGGGGGCAGCGCGCCCGGGTTGACGGTGTCCGGGTAGCCGCGCCCGTTGATCATCGGGTACGTGTCCCGCATGTTCGCGAACGGGAGCGGCTGCACGCCGAGGTGCAGCTCGTGGAACACGTGGTCCATCGACCCGAGCTGCAGCGCGGCCTGCGCGTCGTAGCCGGTCGAGCCGTCGCCGTCGTCGTAGACGAAGCGGGTGTAGGTCTTGCCGGCGAAGGTCTTCGGCGTGCCGTCCTGGCGCGGCCTCACGTAGAGGTTGCCGAGCATGCCCATCTGCATGTGCTCGGTGGCCTCCTGGTGGCAGTGGTACATGTACGTGCCCGGCTCGGGGTGCGCGTAGTAGTAGGTGAAGGACGAGCCCATGTTGATCCCGAAGGATCCCTCGGGCATGCCGTCGAAGACCGGCGCCGCGTTCGCCTTGCCGTGGAAGTGCACCGTGTGCGGGTCGAAGAGGTCCGGACGGAGCGTCATCCCGACGTTGGTGAGCGTCAGGTAGAAGTCCTCGGCCTCGGAGAGCTCGATCGTCGGCGCGGCGAAGTTCGCGGCCGTCGAGTCCATGATCACCTGCGCGCGCGGCGTGCCGGTCACGTCGGCGAAGCCGAAGGTGTAGAGCACCCGGCCGTCGGCCATGGTGATGAAGCCGTCACCCGCCGTGAGGTGCATGCAGTGGACGCCCGGCGTCGGGACGTCCGGCACCGCGTCCTGGTCGGCGTCGTTCGGGCACTGCACGAACACCGCCGCCCCGGCGGGCGCCGACGTCGCCACCGCCGCGAGGACCGCCGCCGTCACGAGGAGCCTGCGAGCGAACTGGGTCATGGTGCTGCCTCCGTCCCTGCGGCTCACCGCCGGGCCCGGGCCCGGCGGAGAGGTAGGCGTCCACTGCTCGAGTCGTCACGGAAGCTCGTCGGCGCCGATGTCGATGTTGGTCGGCCGCGGCTGCCCGTCGTAGTCGGTCGTGGGCGTCACGCCGCCGACGGTGAGCCCGTTGTTCACCGGCGTGGTGCTGCCCGAGCCCGCCCCGGTGAGGTGGTAGTCGCCGAAGGTGGCGCAGCTCGCGTACGTCTGCGGCTGCCCGGCGGCGCAGCTCCACGGGGTGAGCGGACCGAAGCGGACGTCGATGAAGTTTCCGCCCTCGTCGATCGTGGCCGCCGTCTGGATGGTCGTGGTGATGCCCGGCACGACGAGCGACTGCGCCCGGTTGCCGTTCACGTACGACCGCACGAAGCGCGCGTCGGGGAGCGCCAGGTCGTGCGTGCCGGCGGTCCCGGTGGCGGGGCCGTAGCCGGCGGGGGTGGAGACGTCGGCCGTCTCGGACAGGACGCAGTACTGCGGGCTCAGCTTGTCCACCCCGGCGCCGGCGTACTGGCCGTCGAACGTGCCCTGGCCCGCCGTCTCGATCACCGCCAGGTCGCGGTACACGGGGCTCGTCCCGGCCGGCGTGTCCGCGATCGGATCGTACAGGCCGTACGCCGGCTGGTTCGTCGCCGGGTCGAGGACGTCGGGATCGATCTTCCAGTAGAAGGACCGGTTGTGCCAGACGATGTTGTTCAGCAGGGTCGGGTTCGAGAACGGCCGGGCCTTGAGGGCGGACACCGGCCCGCCGTTGCCGATCGCGGCCTGCAGCGCCGGGCTGGTCGCGTGGGACACGAGCCCGGCCGGCTGCGGGTCGGACACGCTGGGGTTGGCGGTGAACGACTGCATGTTCGTCGCCGTGCTGTCGTTGTTGGCGATCGTGTTGTTGGCGAGGGTCGCCAGCAGCGCGTCGTGGAGCGAAACGCCGCCCGCCGCGTAGCCGGCGACGTTGTTCACGATCATGTTGCTGGTGAGGGAGACCCGGAACCACGTGCGCGTGTTGTTGGGCGCGCGGCTCACGTCGAGGCCGTTCACCCGCGAGAGGCGCACCCCGCCGCCCGCGCCCGCCCCGGCGTTGTTCCCCTGGACGAGGTTGCGGTCGATGGCCACCGAGCCGCTCCCGGCGGACAGCGTCCCCAGGGCCGGCGCGCCGCCGACGAAGATCCCGCCGCCGGTGACGTTCGCGCTCTGGTTGAACGTCTGGTTGAAGAGGACGTCGTTGTCCCGGATGAGGCTCGTGCCGTCGGCGAGGCCGAGGTGGCCGATGCCGCCGCCGTCGCCCATCGAGAAGTTGCCGCAGACGTAGTTGTTGCTGACGGTGTAGCTGGACGAGCCGTTGCCCAGCGTGATGCCGCCGCCCGCGCCCGCCTCGGTGCTGCCGTTCTGCGAGATCCAGTTGTCCTGGATCCTGACGCTCCGGTTGTGGGCGTCCGTGTAGCCGCCGTACCGGGCGTTCGCCTCGTCGAGCAGGTCGGTGTGGCCGATGCGGACGCCGCCGCCGTAGGTGCCGTAGTTGCCGACCACGCGGTTGTTGCTCACCCGCAGGGCGTCGGCGTAGCCGCTCGCCAGGATGCCGCCGCCGGCGTCGGCGCCGGTGAGGGTCAGGCCGTCGATGCGCGCGAACGGCGCGGCGCCGAAGAGGTGGGCGCGCGGCGACGGCGCGTCGGGGTTCGCCCCCACGACGAGGATCCCCGGGCCCTCCTCGGCGCCGAAGAGGATGGGCTCGTTGTCGGAGACGTTGTTCCCGAGCGTCTGGCCCGGCAGCAGGTCGAACGTGCGGTTCGGGCCGGACGTCACGGGGCAGGCCCCGGTGTCCGGGTCGGGCGCCGGGCAGCTCGCCGGCTGCTGCGCGTCCACCTTCCTCGCGAGCAGCGACCGCCAGGCCTTGAGCCTGGTCGCGTCGACCTTCGCCGCGTTGATCACGACGGAGGGCGCGCCCCAGCCCTGGAGCTGGATCTTCTTGTCCATGATCACGTACTCGTCGTACGTGCCGGGCGCGACCAGGACGAGGTCGCCGTCGTGCGTGTTCGGATCGTCGATGACCGCCTGGATGCTCTGGCCGGGCATGACGACCTTGGGGAGCGGCGCGGTGGCCGGCCCGGTCGTCACGGTGACGCCGATCCGGCTGGTGCGCCCGCCGTAGGCGGCGTCGCGGGTGACGAGCAGCTGGCCGGTCTGGCCGCCCGGCGGCACGCGCACCTCGATGACGCCGTCGCTCCAGGAGACGACCGGCAGGGCCGCCCCGTTGAGGGTGACGGCGCCGGTGGTGCCCCGGGCCGCGCCGAAGCCGTAGTCGCGCGCGATGGTCCTGGTCGAGGCGGGATCGGCCGGATCGTAGCGGGGGTTCGGGACCTGCACCCTGCCGGCGGAGACGATGACGAGGTGCGGCTGGTCCGCCGACGCGGGGCTCGCCCCGGCGCGCACGAAGGGGCCGTTGAAGGACTGCCCGGTCGAGGTCCTGCCCTCGACGCTGTAGACGACGGGCGTGCCGTCCTCGAGCTCGCAGTCGACCGGGAACTGGCCCGGGCCCGCGAACGCCGCCACCGGCACCACCGGCGTGTCGAGGTACGTCGTCTTCCCCGGCAGGTACTGGAAGGTGTAGCAGAACTGGCTGTACTGCCGGTCGAAGTACGGGTCGATGATCATCTGGCCGTACGTCGGCGAGCCGACCCTCGTGTCCCGGATCGGCCCCGGCGAGTTCATGCACGAGACCACCATGTTCGGCGAGACGCCCGACGGGAACGGCGGGTTGATGGTGAACGTCGAGGGGACGAGGAAGTTGTAGGTGCCCCACTGGTCGGAGTAGACGCGGTTGATCTCGCGCCCGGTCCAGTCGCGGATCGAGACCGGGAGCCACGGCGGCGCGTGCTTCTCGCCGAAGGTCGGCGCGTTCTGGTCGAACTCGCTCGACATGTCGTCGAGGATGAAGCCGACGGCGTGCCCGGCGACGGGCGCCTCGGTGAACAGGTAGAAGTCGGGCGGCGGGTTCTGGCCCGAGCGCAGCGACACCGCCTTCATGTCGCAGCGGTTCCACTTCGCGCCGGGCGAGTACGCCGGGTTCGGCTCCTGCGCGGCGGGGAAGAGGTTCAGGAACTCCGGGACGTCCAGCTCCGGGCCCACGCAGCGAGGCGGGATCGCGCCCGGCGTCGGCGACACGACGTCGCCGAAGACCACGTTCTTGTCGCCCGAGCCCTGGTGCAGGTAACCCGGCGGCGCGACGGCCTCGACCACGTAGTCGGCGTTCGGTAGCTCGGACTGGAAGGCGACCCGGCCGAAGGCGTAGCCGCCGTCGAACACGGCGGGGCGCGCCTGGTTCCAGTTGCGCATGCCGTCGTAGCAGTCGAGGATCTTGCCGGCGTCGGAGCCGTAGGGGATCCGGTAGAGCTGGCCCTGGAGATCCGGCTGGCAGCCGGTGGGGATCGAGTCGTCCCACGAGTCGGTCGCCGACAGGCCGACGTACGGCGTGCCGCCGGCCTCCGGGTCGGCGCCCCAGGTGAAGACGTCGCCGTAGCCGAAGGTCTCGCCGTCGCCGCTGCGGACGACGTCCTCGGGCCCCTTCTCGGGCGTCGAGAGGCCGCACGACGCCGGATCGCGCCAGCAGAACGGGTGGTTGTCGACGTCGGGGAGCTGCGCGACGTAGCCCTGCGAGGAGAGCGCGAGGCAGAGGCCCGGCGAGAGGGGGTCGGGCCGGTCGATCTTCCCGTCCTGGTCGCAGTCGAGGTACAGGCCGATCTGCACGCGCGGGACGCCCGGCTCCCAGGGCTCGGGGGCGGCGAGGCGCGGGTCGTCCTCGGCGCGCGTGATGGCGTAGTGCACGATGCCGGCGATGCCGCCGTTCTCGCCGAAGGCGTAGCCCTTCTTGCCGAACTCGACGTGGACCGTCTGGCCGAGGAAGGCCTGGATGCCCTCGAGCAGCACGGTGCCCGTCTCGGTCCTCGACAGGTTGTTCCCCGCGCTCGGGTTCACCGCGGGGATCGCGGTGGCGAGGCCGGTCGCGGGGTCGGTCTCGAACTGCGCCTGCGGGTTCAGGCGGCCGAAGGAGGGGACGCCCATGAAGCCGGAGTGCGGCGGGACGGGGCCGCCGGCGTCGACGACCACGGTGGCGCCGGTCGCCTTGAAGCGGGAGTAGTCGACCTCGCCCACCATCCAGTTGAAGAAGGGGAAGAGCTCGGGGAACTCGAACGAGCCGTCCTCGGACGTGGCGCTCGCCTGGTAGATGCTGCCGTCGCGGAAGCGGATGTCGACCGGCACCTCGGCCATGCCGCGCTTCAGCCGGCCCGAGGCGTCGAGCGGAAAACCGTTCTCCTCCTCGTCGAAGAACACGCGCCCCTCGTAGCGCGCGAACCAGTTGAACACCGGCACCTCGATCAGATCGACGACGCTGTCGCTCGGGGCGACCGTGACGTTCGTCGCGGCGATGATCACGTCGAGCGGCTCGTCCCAGACGACCAGCTCCCACGTCCCCGCCGGAACGTTCGGGATGGTGAAGCGGCTGTCGGCGTCGCAGGCCCCCGCGAAGAGCGCGCGGCCGCCGTTCGGCTCGTTGAGCCCCACCCAGCACTTCGGGATGGGGGCGCCGCTGTAGAACGCGTAGTCCGGCGGCCGGGACATGTGGATGTTGACGACGCGGCCGGTGATGGACTTCCCGCCGTTCAGCACCGACGGCTGGAGCACGCCGGCGTGGGTGAAGCCGATGAAGACGTGGTGCCCGGGCGGGCCGAACTCCTGGAAGAACGGCGGCTCGGCGTTCTTGACCCAGGCGTCGATGCCCTTCGTGCCCTCGATGGTCGAGGTCTGGACCCAGTCGGAGCCGTTCGGGGGCCGGATGCGAATCGTGTACTTGGCGGGGAAGAGGTTCTGGATGAGCGCCGTGCCGCCGGGGCCGGTGAGGACGATGCCGCTCCCGAGCGCGAGGACGTCGCCGTTCCCGGCGTAGGTCGTTCCCAGCGGGTTGCCGTAGGCGTCCTGCGTCACCTGGCCGCCGGACATGCCGAAGGTGCCGCCCGCCTCGATCAGCTCGACGAAGAAGCCCTCCAGCCCGGCCTCGTCGGGGAGATCCGGTGCGCCGTTGATGGGGTGATCGTCCTCGAAGACGTGGACGGAGATCTGCGCCGCGGGGACCGGGAACTTGTTCACGTGGACCGTCACCGCGGCCTGCCCCGGCGCGACGGGCGCCCCGCCCATCTGGTACCCGTTGCCTGGGCCGTCCTGATCCGGCAGCACCGAGACGTAGTAGCGCTTCGCCGGATCGAGGCTCGGGAAGCCCTGGTAGACGCGGGAGGGGTCCGGATCGGCGCTGCCCGGCTCGCGCCCGACCACCGGCGTGCCCGCCACCACCTTGCCGGCGGCCACGACCGGCATGTAGCTCGTGTGGAAGCCGTACGAGTAGTTGGTGAGGTTCGCCGCCACGCCCGGGATCGACGGCTTGGTGGCGTCCTCCTCGACGGTCCAGCGGTAGTTCGCGATGGGCGTCTGGTGTCCGGCCTGATCGACGCCGATCACCGTCACGCCCAGCGGGGCCGCCAGCGCCACGGCCGGCGAGAGCGCGGCCAGCGCGGTCAGCGCCGAGAGCACCGCCACGGAGAGCGCGTTCCATGGCGTGGACCAGGCGGGCTGCGTTCGCTGCGTCGCGTTCTTTCGAAGGCTGATGAGTGGCTCCATTGTTCCCTCGCGCTCGAGCGTTTCGACTCCCCGACGATCGACGGCGAGCCGATCGGGCGGCTCGTGCGCGAATGTGTTCAGGGGCGAGCGTGAATTCCCTGAGCGAGCCGTGAAGGAAACGTGAATTCACGGCGGCGCCGGACGCGCGCTCCTTGCGCGGCCGGCGATCGCGGGCGCGTTCCGCGGTGCGGGGGCACCCGCGTCGAGCGCCGGGGGCCGCGCCACGACGTCGCTGGCCGCGCGTCCGGCCGACGTCGCCGCGCGCGCGTCGATCACCGAGGGCGACGGCAGCCTCGCCCGGGCCGCCGCGCCGCGGCTACCGGTCGCTGGCGATCACGGGCACGGCGACGTCCGAGGCGGGGGCGGGTCGCTGCTGCGCCGGCCTCGCGGGGGCGGGCGCTGCGGAGCGCGGCTCGATCCCCTTGGCGACGGCGTGGCGCATTCGGGCCATGAGCGCGCGGAAGCGGGCGTGGTCGTGGAGCGCGAACAGGCTGAGGCCGGCGTCCACGCGCTGCAGCCACGGCGCGCCGACCGCGACGGCACGCTCCACCTGCTGGATCGCACGGTCCGTCTCGCCGAGCGCGACGAAGACCTCGGCGAGGTCGAGGGGCGACGCGGTGCGGCCCCTGGCGCTGCGCTGGAGATCCGCGAGGAGCCGCCGCGCCTCGTCCGGAGCGCCCGCGCGGGCCGTGGCCCGGGCGAGCGCGGCCACGTAGGTGGGGCTGCGGCCCGAGAGCCGGACCGCCTCGGCGAAGGCGGCGATGGCCTCGGCGCTCCGCCCCTGCGCCTGGTGCGCCCAACCGAGGACGTCGTACGCCGCGGCGAAGCGGGGGCTGAGCCGGAGCGCGGCGAGGGCCTGCTCGATGGCGGCGTCGCTCTGCCCGGAGTGGTAGTAGGCCGCGGCGAGCGCGGTGGCCGGCGCCGGGCCGGCCGGGCTCAGATCCCGCGCGACGCGTGCCTCGGCGACCGCCTCCTCGTGCCGATCGAGGACGGTGAGCAGCGCGGCGTACCGCTCGTGGACGAGGGCGATCGCCGGATCGAGCCCGAGCGCCCGCCGGTACCTGGCCTCGGCCTCCTCGAAGTCCCACCGCGCCGCGGCGATCGCGCCGAGCGCCGCGTGCGCCCCGGCGAGGCCGGGGTCGAGCTGGAGGGCCTGCCGCGCGGCGGTCTCCGCCCCCGCGAGGGCCTCGGCCGGCGCGAGGACACGCTGCTCGGCGCCGAGGAGGTACGCGTCGGCGACGCCGACCAGCGCAGGGGCGTAGCCGGGATCGACCGTCGCCGCCTCGGTGTAGTGCTCGAGCGCCTCCTCCACCACCTGCGGCGAGCGCCGGTCGAGGTACTGCCGCGCGAGCGCGCACTCCCGCTGCGCCGCGGCGCGGTTCGACGGCTTCGCCCCGTCGCCCTCGCCCGCCGGGCCGCCCAGCCGATCGACGATCGCGAGCGCGATGCGCTGGCCGGTCTCGAAGACGGCCACCTCGTCGGACTCGAACAGCTCGGCCCAGACGAGCCGGCCCGACCTCGCGTCGATGACCTCCGCCGCGAGCCGGACGCGACCCTCCCCGCTGAGCAGGGCGGTCTCCACGAGCGCCTCGACGTCGTGCGTCCCGTGGCCGCTCTGCGCGCGCGCGACGACCTCCACGCGCAGGCCCGTCACGGCGGCGAGCCGGGCGACGAGCGCGCGCGTCAAAGCCTCCGCGACGTGGTCCTGGTGGGCGTCGCCGGTCAGGTTTTCGAACGGCAGGACGGCGATCGACCGGATCGCGGGAGCCGGCGTGGGCGCGTTCGCGCGGAGCGTCCTCCATCCGAGCCCGAGCCCGAGCCCGACGAGGACCAGGAGCCCGGCCCACCCCCGGCGCGATGCGCGCCTGAGCTCGGCCGCCGAGGGCGCGAGACGAGGCGGCGGTTCCGGAGGCGAGACGCTCGGCGGCGACTCCGGCGCCGGCAGCGGAGGCGGCGTGAGCGCCGCCGCGCTCGGGCGGACCGTTCGCGCCACGGGCGCCAGGAACCGATACCCGCGCCGCGGCACGGTCTCGATGTAGATCGGCACGCGGGCGTCGTCGCCGAGGACGCGCCTCAGCGCGGCGACGTGCTGGGAGAGGTTGCACTCCTCGACGCTGACTCCGCGCCAGACCTCATCGAAGAAGCGGCTCTTGTCCACGATCTCGCCGTGCGCCGCGACGAGCGTGATGAGGACGTCGACCTCCCTCGGCGTGAGGCGCAGCGGGACGTCGGCTCGCAGCAGCACGCGCTGGCGTGGGTCGAGCGAGAACGGGCCGAACGAGAGGAGCTCTTCTTCTGGCAACGCAACCCCCCGCCGCTGACTGCCGCGCGCTCGCGCGCAGGTATTCGACCGAAAGGCGTAGCGTGGCGAGAGCGGGCGGACGAGTCCCGCGCACATGGCACCACATCACTGTATCCATCGAACGCGGGAGGCCCGTGGGGGGCGCGAATGCGAGGGACGCCCCGGGCGAGGGGCGCGCCGCGAGCCGACCGGGACTGGCACGCGCCCGCCGGGGTCGCCCACCGCGCGCGCGGCAGGGGCCCGCGGGGCCGCCCTTCACTGTGCGTCGAGGGGCGCGCCCGCTGCGTCCGGGCGCCGGGAGGAGCACGCGCCGGAAGAGCACCCACAGGGCGCGTCGCGCTCCGCTCCACGCACGAGCGTGGACACGTCCCCGCCGCAGCCGCAGTCCTCGCCGCGCCAGGCCTCGAGCCCCTCGCGCGCGATGAAGGCGGTCATCCCGAGCGCCGCGACGGGATCCGCCCACCACCAGCCGAAGGCGGCGTTGAGCCCCACCCCCGAGAGCGTGACGATGGAGAGCCAGAAGCACGCCGTCGTCTGGAAGGCGTCGGCCTCCAGCGCGCGGCTGCCGAGCCTCTGCGCCGCGGCGCGCTTGGCGCGCGCGAGCCACTGCATCGCCACGATCGACACCGCCGTGAGGCCGACGCCGACGGCGCTCGGGCGAGGCGCCTCCCTCGTCCACAGGGCCGCCGCCGCCTCGACGGCCACGTAGGCCGCGAGCAGGAACAGCGAGGCACCCACGAGCCGGTGTGCGCGCGCGTCGAGCCGCTCGACGTGCTCGCGGTCGGCCCCGCGCCGCTCCGCGAGCAGCCGCCAGACGAGCACGCCGCCGGAGGCGCTCTCGACGAAGCTGTCGACGCCGAACCCGAGGAGGGCGACGCTGCCGGCGAGCACGGCGGCGGTCACCGCGACGACGCCTTCCACCACGTTCCAGCCGACGGTGAGGTACTCGAGGCGCAGCGCGTGGCGCACGCCTTCCTCGCGCTCAGCGGTCACTTCCATGGTTGCGAAAGTACGAAACCTCGATCCCCGGCGTCAAGGGCAGTTCGGCGTGCGACACTTCCGGTGATAGAGAGGACGCATGGTCATCTCCGTCCTCCTCTCGCACCCGCGCCCCGGCAGCTTCAACCACGCCATCGCCGCCGCCTGCGCCGGAGCGCTCCGCCGCCTCGGGCACGAGGTGCGCGTCCACGATCTCGACGCGGAGCGGTTCGATCCCGCCCTCCCCGCCGGGGAGCTCGCGTCGGAGGCGCGGCCGCCGGAGCTCGTCGCCCGCCACTGCCGGGAGATCGTGGAGGCCGACGGGATCGTGGTCGTCCACCCGAACTGGTGGGGGCAGCCCCCCGCCGTGCTGAAGGGATGGGTCGATCGCGTCCTCCGGGCCGGCGTCGCCTACCGGTTCGTCGAGGGGGACGGCGGCGAGGGCGTGCCCGTCGGGCTCCTCCGCGCGCGGAGCGCGATCGTGCTCAACACGTCGAACACGCCACCGGACCGGGAGGCGGCGGCGTTCGGGGATCCGCTCGAGACGATCTGGCGGAACTGCATCTTCGGCCTGTGCGGCGTGGCGACGGTCGAGCGGCGCACGTTCTCCGTGGTGGTGACGAGCACCGCCGAGCAGCGCGCGCGCTGGCTCGAGGAGGCGCAGGGCGTCGTCGCCCGTCACTTCCCGGGGTGAGGACGGGCGCACCCGCGGCGAACGGCGCGCGGCCCTCCCGCCGCGTCTGGCGCTGGAGCTACTCTCGCAGCAGCCGGTCCACGGCCGCGTCGACGTGGATCCGCGTCGTGTCGAGGAGCGGGAGGCCCGCGTCGGCGTCGCGCAGGAGCAGCGGCAGCTCGGTCCCGGCCAGGACCACGCCGTCGACGCCGTCGCGCCCCCTCATCCGCGCCACGACCTCGAGCAGCGCCGCCCGCGTGCCTGCGGAGAAGACCCCCTTCACCAGCTCGCCCATGTACCGCTCGTGCACGAGGGTCCGGTCGTCCGGCCCGGGAGGCACGAGCGCGATCCCGGCGCGCGAGAAGACGTCCGGGTAGAACCGCCCCTCCATGGTGAACCGCGTGCCGAGCAGCGCGAGCCGCGAGAGGCCCAGCCCCCTCGCGGCCGAGCACGTCGCCTCCACGATGCTCACCAGCGGGATCGGCGACCGCCGCTCGAGCTCGTCGAACACGATGTGCGGCGTGTTCGCGGCGAGCAGCGCGAAGTCCGCCCCCGCGCGCGCGAGCCGGTCCACCTCGGCGGCGAGGTACGCGGCGAGCGCGGAGAGGTCCGTCGCGACGAGCTGCAGCATGCGCTGCAGGTCGATGCTGTCGATGACGATGGACGGCTGGCTCCCGTCCGGCCGCCGCGCACGATACGCCGCGACGATGGAGCGGTAGTAGTCGACCGTCGACTCCGGAGCGATCCCCCCGACGATCCCCGCGGTCTTCACGTGCGTCTCGCCTTCCCGGGCGCCTGGCAGCAGCGCCCACACGGGAGCATACCCGCAGCGGCTCGGTCGGCGCGTGCGGCGCCGGGCGCTGGGCGCGCCGGGCCCCCCGTCGCCAGCCAGCGTGTCCAGCCCCAGAGTCCTGAACGACCCATGTCCAGCGGGGCTCGGGAGGCTCCAGGCGTGTGCCCTGGGTTGGCCCCACCCTTGCTGCAATCCCGCTGGAGCGGATCCATGTCCCGGCTGACGAGGCGTGCAGTGACAGAAGATCGTGCGGTCTCTCCGGGAGGGTCCCACCTCGAGCGGGCGTCTCGAGCGATCAGGGTCAAGGCGCTCTCGCTGGGAATCCGCACCTGGCTCGTCCTGCTCGTGCTCGTGTCGGCCATCCCTGGAGGCGTCCTTCTCGCGCACCAATCCGCCAGGCATCGCGCGGTGCTCGCGAACGACGTGGCTGCCGACCTGGGCCAGACCGCAGCCCTCGCCGCCCAGCGCATCGGCGCCACCGTGGAGCGCGCACACGGGGCCCTCTCCGCGCTCGCGGCCCTGGCGAACGTTCGCGCGCTCGACGACGCCCGGTGCTCCGAGATCGCACGGGGGGTCATGCGAAGCGAGCCGGGGTTCTCGAACATCGCCCTCGCCGGCCCGGACGGACGGCTGTTCTGCAGCGCGGTCCCCCTCGCCGGGCCGATCCGTGTCGACGACCGGGGCTACTTTCGCCGGGCGCTCGAGAGCCACGACCTCGTCGTGGGGACGTTCGCAGTCAGCCGCGCCGCCGGGCAGCCCGTGCTCCACGTGGCTCACCCCGTCGTGGACGAGCGCGGGGTGCGCGCCGGCGTCGCCGTCGCCGCGCTCGACGTTCGCCACATGGATCGCCTGCTCGCGGCGATCGCTTCCGGGCCGGCCGAGGTGCTCACCGTCGTCGACGGCCAGGGGACGGTCGTGGCGCGCCACCCGGAGAACTCGCACTGGGTGGGTTCGACGCACGACGCACCGCTCGTGAAGCGCATGCTCTCCGCAGGCGACGGGTTCGCCGAGGTCGCGGGCCTCGACGGCGTCGTCCGCATGTACGCGATCGCGACGGTACGTGCGGCGAACGCGCCGACGGACCTGAGGGTGTCCGTGGGCGTGGAACGCAGCAGCGCGCTCGCCGAGGTGGAGACGGCGTTCAGGCGCAGCATGGCGGTGTACGTCGTGGCCGCCGCGATGGGGCTGCTCACCGCATGGCTGCTCGGCGAGTTCGCGCTGAGCCGGCGCCTCGAGCGGATCCGGGCTGCCGCGCGGCGCCTCACCGCCGGCGACCTGCGAGCCCGCAGCGGTCTCGTCGGGAGCGCCGACGGGATCGGCGGCCTGGCTCGCGCGTTCGACGAGATGGCGGCCTCGATCGAGAAGCTGACGCTCGAGAACCGGCTGATCCTCGAGTGTGTCGGCGTCGGGATCTACGGGGTCGATCGAGCGGGGATCATCACGTTCGTGAACCCGGCCGCCTCGGAGATGCTGGGGTACCCGGCGACCGAGCTGCTCGGGACGGCGGCACACGACCTCCTCCACTCCTCGGGCGAGCCCCGCCCCGCGGGCGCCGGGGGCTGCGCCCTCCTCCACACCGTCGAGGACGGCGGGGTGCACGGGTCGAACGGCGCGCTCTTCCGCCGCCGCGACGGCCGGACGCTGCCGGTGGACGTGGTCTCCACGCCCGCCCGCAACGGGGGCGAGCTGGTCGGGTCGGTCGTCACGTTCGCCGACGTGACCGAACGCGTCCGCCTCGAGGTTCAGCTTCGCCACGCGCAGAAGATGGAGGCGGTGGGCCGGCTCGCCGGCGGGGTCGCCCACGACTTCAACAACCTGCTGACCGTGCTCCTGAGCGCCGGTCACTCCATCGCGGAGAGGGCGGCGAGGGGAGACGCGGAGCTGCGCGCCGACGCGGACGATGTGCTCACGGCGGCTCATCGGGCCGCGGCGCTCACGAAGCGGCTGCTCGCGTTCAGTCGCACCCAGCCCGTCACGCTCGACATCGTCCACGTGAGCAGCCTCGTCGCCAGCTGGCAGGCCCTCCTCGTCCGCCTCCTCGGCGAGCACGTCGACACGCGGCTGTCGCTCTCCGCGACGGCGAGCGTCCGCATCGACTCGACCCAGCTCGAGCAGGTGCTCGTCAACCTCGCGGTGAACGCGCGCGACGCGATGCCTGGCGGCGGCCGGCTCACCATCGAGACCGCGGACGTCGTCCTCGATGGCGCGGGAGCTCAGGGACGGCTGGGAGCGCCTCCGGGGCGGTACGTGATGGTCGCCGTCACCGACACCGGGGCGGGCATGGACGAGGACACCCTGCTCCAGATCTTCGAGCCGTTCTTCACGACCAAGCCCGTGGGTCAGGGGACGGGTCTCGGCCTGTCGACGGTGTGGGGCATCGTGAAGCAGACGGGGGGAGACATCCGCGTGTACAGCGCTTCCGGGAAGGGCACCACGTTCAAGGTCTACCTTCCGGCGCTCGACCGCGAGGGGAGCTCGACTTCGGCCGCGCCGCCCCCGCGCGTCGCGCTCGACGCCCTCCGCGGCACGGAGACCGTGCTCCTCGTCGAGGACGAAGATAGGGTCCGGCGGGTCGCGGCCCACGCGCTGCGTCGGGCGGGATACCGGGTCGTCGAGGCGCGGAGCCCGGGCGAGGCGCTCCGAGGGATCGAGGAGGGGATGGAGTTCGACGCACTCCTCACGGACGTCATCATGCCCGAGCTGTCGGGTCCGGAGCTCGCCGACCGCGTTCGGCGCGCACGTCCGTCGGCCAGGGTGGTCTTCATGTCCGGCTACACGGGGGCGGCGCTCGCGCACCAGCAGGTGCTTCGCGGAGACGCGGGGTTCCTCGAGAAGCCGTTCACGGCCGAGTCGCTGCTCACCGCCCTCCGCGAGACGCTCGCCCGTCCGGTGGACCGAGCCTGAGGCGCTCGGCGGCGCCGGCGCGCGAGTCCTTCTCGCCGCCCGTGGCTCACACGCCTCATGTCCAGGCACGCGCTCGTCCTCGGCGGCGGCTTCGCGGGGCTGGAGACCGCGATCCACCTCCGCAAGGCGGGGCTCGAGGTCACCCTCGTCTCGAACCGCCCCTTCCTCTTCATGTACCCCACGTCGATCTGGGTCGCGACCGGGGAGGCGGCCTTCGACGACGTCTGCCTCGACCTCGGCGACGTCGCCCGGCGCCACGGCTTCCGGCTCGTGGAGGGGAGCGTGGAGGCGATCTCGGCCGCGAGGCGCACAGCCACCGTGAACGGCGCCGAGCTGACCGCGGATCACCTCGTCGTCGCCCTGGGCGGCGAGAAGGCGAGGCCGCCGGGCGTCGAGCACACCCTGTCGCTCGGCGGCGACCCGAGCGGCGTGCTGCGGCTCGCCGACGCGGTGGGCTCCCTCGTCGCGAGGGGGGCCGGCCGGATCGCGATGGGGTTCGGCGGGAACCCGAAGGACCCGTCGGCGGTGCGCGGCGGCCCCATGTTCGAGCTCATGTTCAACGTGGACACGCTGCTGCGGCGCCGCGGCGTGCGCGACCGGTTCGAGCTCACCTTCTTCGCGCCGATGGCGAGCCCGGGCGAGCGCATGGGGAAGAAGGCGGTCGGCGCGATGAGGGGGATGTTCGGGCGGCTCGGGATCGCGACGCGCTTCGGCCGCAAGATCGCCCGCTTCGAGCGGGGCGCGGTGGCGTTCGAGGACGGCGGGCGGCTGGAGGCCGACCTCGTGGTCTTCCTCCCCGCCGGCGAGGGGCACCCGGCGGTGAAGGCCTCGGACCTCCCGAGGAACGAGGCGGGGTTCGTCACGACCGACGAGGGGTGCGCCGTCCCGGGCTTCCCCGGCGTGTGGGCGGTCGGCGACGCCGCGGCGCTCCTCGGGCCGGACTGGCGCGCGAAGCAGGGGCACCTCGCCGAGGTGATGGCGCGCGTCGCCGCGAGGAACGTCGCCGCCCGGGAGGCCGGGCGGCCGGAGCGGGAGAGCTACCTCCCGCACGTCGGCATCACCTGCCTCCTCGACACCGGGAACGGCGCCGCGTACGTGCACCGCGACGACCGGGCCGAGCGGATGGTGCCCCTCCCCGTGGTGGGGCACTGGCTCAAGAAGGGCTGGGGCGCCTACTTCAAGCTCTCGAAGCAACGGCGGATCCCGCGCCTGCCCGGAATGTGAGCAGCGCCGTCCCCGCCGCGCCGCGGACGTGCAGGTCGCCGGCCGTGCCACTTTCCCGCGAGTGAGGCATACTCCGCGTCTTCCGGATGCACTCCGAAGTCGTAGAGAACCTCCTCGTCCTGCTGGCGGGAGCGGCCCTCACCAACGCCGTCTTCGCGGCCGCGCTCTGGCGCAGCACGCGCGACCGGCTCTTCCGGCTGCTGTTCGTCGCGTGGGCCTCGGTCATCCTGACGGCGCTCGTGCAGAGCGCGCTCACCTGGAGCCCCCTCGCCATCACGCTCGGCTTCGCGCCCGTCTTCGCCAACAACGCGGCGTTCGCGCAGCTCCTCGCCGCGGTCGTCGAGGTGCGGGTCCCCTGGCGCAGGCTGCTCGTCCTCCTCGCCGCCGGGGTCCTCGGCTCGATCGCGGCCGGCGCGGCGGGGGCCCCCTTCGTCGCCGTGGCGCTCCCGACGGCGATCGCGGTCGCCGCGCCGTGCCTCGTCCTGGGCGTGAAGGTCTTCCGGGAGCGCTGGGCCACGCTCCACGCCCAGGAACGCGCGCTCGCCCTCTCCTGCCTCCTCTTCTCCGTCCACAACCTCGACTTCGCCTTCCTCCGCCCGCGGGCGGCCCTCGCGCCGGTCGGCTTCACCATCGCGTTCCTCGTGATCTTCGCGATCTCCATCAGCGCGCCCGCCGCCCTGCTCGAGGTCGTGACGAAGCGGCAGGCGCGCCTCTCCGCCCAGCTCGACGTCGCCCGCACGCTCCAGGCCCGCCTCGCGCCGACGGACGCCCGGCTCGACCGGTTCGAGTACGCCTGCCACATGCGCCAGGCCGACTCGGTGGGCGGCGACTACCTCCACCGGTTCGAGGTCGGCGACAGCGAGTGGTTCTTCGCGGCGGACGTCGTCGGCCACGGCTTCCACGCCGGGCTCCTCGCCTTCATGGCGCACAGCGCCCTCTCGTCCGTCATCGAGGCGCGCCCCGACATCTCGCCGCGCGAGCTGAACCACCTCGTGAACCGCATCCTGTGCCGGAACCTCGCCCAGCTCCAGGACCGGCGCTTCATGACCCTCGTCTCGATCCGGCGGGACGGCCACGGCGGACGCCTCGTCCTGAGCGGCTGCCACGAGGACGCGCTCGTCTACCGCGCGGGCTCGCGGCGGGTCGAGACGCTCCCCCTCGCCCACTTCCCGCTCGGCGTCGGCTTCACCCCCGATCTGCCGCTCGAGCGGATCGGCGAGGCCACGCTCGATCTCGGCCCCGGCGACCTCGTGTTCGTCGGCACGGACGGCGTGTTCGAGGCGGCCCGCCTCGGCAAGCACGAGCTCGGCCTCTTCGGCGCGGACCGCGTCGTCGAGCTGCTCGAGGCGGACGGCGCCGCGCCGCTCGCGGAGCTCCGGCGGCGGCTCGTGGAGCGGCTCGACGACTTCACGGATCGGCGCTACGCGGACGACGTCGCGTTCTTCATGCTGCGCGCCCGCCCCGAGGGGGCTTCCGCGTGAAGATGCGCCTCGCGATAGCAGCGGGCTCCGGCGAGGTGCTCCGCTGCCGGCAGCTCGTCGGCGAGGTCTACCACCGCCGCTACGGCGTGGTGTTCTCGAGCGACACCTACGACCTCGACCGCAAGATCGAGCCGTGGCCGCACCGCTTCCTCATGGGGTTCGTCGGCGAGGAGCTCGCGGCCGTGTGCGGCCTCTACGTGCGCAACACCTACGTGGAGCGGTTCGGGCTCGTGACCCACGACGAGGTCGGGGCCGCCCTGCGGCAGGCGGGCGTCGACGGCTACGACCCCGCCGCGCGGCGCGAGCTCACGAAGCTGGTCGTGGCCCCGCGCCTGCGCAACTCGGGGCTGGGCCCGCTCTTCATCGCCATCTCGCACGCCCGCGCGTTCGTGGAGCTCGACGCCCCGGCGCCCCCGCTCGTCACCTTCTGCATCGTGCAGTCGATGAGGCGCCTGGTCGAGCGCCACGGGGTCCGACCGCGCCCCCTGAAGCCGTTTCCTCACTACAAGGTACACGAGCTATACCGTTCGGAGCGGAACCCGATGGACAGCTACATGGTGATCCCGCACCTCGACGTGCCGCAGCACTTCCGGGACCTCCGGATCCCCGGAGAGCACGACCTGGCGCCCTGGCTGGGAGGCGCGCGATGAGCACCGTCACCGTCCTCGGGGCGTTCCCCGAGCCACCCGAACCGCCGCTCAGCGCGATCGAGATGGAGGTCGTGCCCCTCGACCTCGTCACCGAGTGGCGCCGCTGCGGCATGATCGCCGACTTCATGGCGGACTACATGGTGCACGGGTTCGAGCGGCGCGACACGGCGCGGAGCGTCCTCTCGACCGTGATGAACGAGCTCGTCGAGAACGCCGCCAAGTTCAGCGCGGACGCTCGCGCGCCGGCGCACGCCTCGATCCGGCACCACGGCGAGGTCGTGCACCTCGAGGTCCGCAACGCCGCGACGGCGAGCCACGTGCAGCACCTGCGCGGCCTCCTCGCGGAGCTCGCCGGGGGGGACGCCACCGCGGTGTGGCAGACCCGGATCGAGGACCGGCGCGGGCTCGGGCTCGCCATGCTCGCGCGCGACTACGGGGCGACCGTCGGCGCGACGACGGCCCCTTCGGGCGAGGGTGGGAACGTCACGGTCTGCCTGCGCGTCGCCCTGAGCGCGGCGGAGGTCGAGCAGCGATGAAAGCGGAACGTCCCGACTACTCGGTGGATGCCGGGCCGTCGCCCGGAGCGTGGGTCCTGCGAGGCGTCCTGCGCCTCGAGTCGCCGGAGGCCTACGCGAAGGCGTTCGAGCCCATCGTGGCCGCGCTCGCGAAGGCCCCCGCGGTCTCGATCGACCTCTCGCAGGTCGCCTTCCTGAACAGCTCCGGCATCCGCGCGCTCGCCGACGTGCTCCTCCTGGCGCGCGAGCGGCGCTGCCAGGTGAAGCTCTTCGGGAGCGCGGCCGTGCCCTGGCAGAAGAAGCTCGCCGTCTCGCTCACGGGGCTCTTCCCCGAGATCGTGATGCGCGTCGACCGCTGAGGCGGCCGCGCCGCGAGACGGCGAGCGCCGCGCCTAGCCGAGCAGGGACACCGGCGAGACCGAGAGCGCCTTCGCGAGCGACTCGAGCGTGTCGAGCGGCGGCGTCCGCTGCCCGCGCTCGAGCATCGAGATGTAGGAGACGGAGAGGCGCGCCTTCCCGGCGAGCACTTCCTGCGAGAGCTTGCGGCGGAGCCGCTCGCTCTTGAGGTTCACGGCGAACTTGGCGGCGAGACCGGGCATCGCGGAACTCCTTGGGGCTTCGGTACGGCTCGGGTGGATGTTGCGGTATCCGCAACGGCTGCTGCGTCTCAGGCAGCAGCGAGACTACCACTCCCCGTGCGCGCCGGCCAGACTCCCCGTGTACCCTACTTGCGGGGCCGCGCCGCCGGGAACGGGACGTCGTAGCGCGCGAGGAGCCGACGCAGGGAGAAGTACGACACGCCGAGGGCCTTCGCGAGCCCGCGCGGATCGCGGTCGAAGAACCGCGTGACCGTGAGGAGGTAGCGGCGGGCCGCCTCGCGGAACGGGAGGACGTCCTCGGCCGAGTGGAGCGGCCACAGGCCGGGCATGGTGCCGACGAGCTCGCCGGCGAGCTGCGACAGCCGGGTGCGCGCCTCCTCCACGTCCGCCTCGCTCTCCTCGATGGTGCCGGTGAGCCGGCGGCGATCGACCGCAAGCTCGACCGCGCGCGCCAGCGCCGCGCTGGACTCGTCGCGGCCGTCGAAGAAGAAGTCCGCCCCGGCCATCACCGTGGCCATGGCGTCCGATGCGCCCGCCGCGGTCCCGTAGGCCAGGATCGCGAGGCGGGCGTGGCTCTCCCTGAGCTGGCGGACGATCTCGAGCCCCGGCCCCCGGGGCAGCTCGAGGTCCACCATCGCGATCGTGGCGCCCGCCGCGCGGCGCAGCGCCTCCGGCCCGCTCGAGGCCGTCACGACCCTGAACCGCGGGTACGCGCCCAGCTCCTCCGCGCGCCGGCCTGGCACCTGCGCGAGCCGGTCCAGGATCAGCCGGCGGTGGGCGTCGTCCGCGGCAGCGAGCAGGAGCACGTCGTCGGGCGTGGCGGGTGGCTTCCGGCGGGTGGCGACCATCGGCCTCCGTCTACCACGGCCGGGCCCTCTGGTTCATTCGGGTGCGTCGGGGCGCGTACACTGACAAGCTCACCACCCCCCGTGAGGGACACCGCATGCAGACCCCCCAGCAGCTGCGAATCCTCGAACGCGGGCGCCCGCTCCGAAGGCGTCCGGTCGCACCCGCCCGCCCCTTCGCGGTTCCCCCGGACCCGGACCTCGTCCTCCGTCCGACCCCCGAGCCGGGCGCGTGGCGCCCCGAGGCGTTCCCCGCCGGCGACCTGCACGCGCGCGCGCAGCTCGCCGCCCGCGTGGTGGCGGGTGGCTTCACCGTCCACGACACGCTCGGCGAGCAGCTCGCCGAGCTCGTCGAGACGCGCGAGCCCGCGCTGGACCTCGCGCCGGAGGCGGTGCGCGAGCGGGTCGCCGCCCACCTCGCCGGCGTGCCGCTCGGCCACCACGGCACCTGGTTCCTCTACCCGTGGTCGCGCCGCGCGGTGCACGTGCTCCCCGAGGCCGAGTTCCGCGAGCTGCGGGCGAGCCGCAACCGGAACAAGATCTCGACGGAGGAGCAGGAGCGGCTCCGCGCCCTCCGGATCGGCGTCCTCGGGCTCTCGGTCGGCAGCGCGAGCGCCGTCGCCCTCGCGATGGAGCAGGTGGGCGGCGAGCTCTGCCTCGCCGACTTCGACCGCCTCAGCCTCTCGAACATGAACCGCCTCCGGGCCGGCGTCCACGAGATCGGCGTCCCGAAGGCCGTCCTCACCGCGCGCGCCATCGCGGAGCTCGATCCCTACCTCCGGGTCCGGCCGTTCCTCGACGGCGTCACGGACGAGAACATGGACGCGTTCCTCCGCCCGGACGGGCGCCCGCTCGACCTGCTCGTCGAGGAGTGCGACGACCTCTACGTGAAGGTGCGGATCCGCGGCGCGGCGCGCGCCCTCCGCATCCCCGTGATCATGGAGACGAGCGACCGCGGGCTCCTCGACGTCGAGCGGTTCGACCTCGAGCCCGATCGCCCCCTCTTCCACGGCCTCGTCGGCGACCTCGACGCGCAGAAGCTCCGCGGGCTCGGCACCCTCGACAAGGTGCCGATCGTCCTCCGCATCGTGGGCGAGCGGACCGTCTCGCCGCGGCTCGCGGCCTCGCTCGTCGAGGTGAAGTCGACGCTCAGGACCTGGCCGCAGCTCGCCTCGGCGGTGTCGCTCGGCGCGGCGGTGGTCACCGACACGGCCCGGCGCATCGCCCTCGGGCAGCTCACGTCCTCGGGGCGGTTCTACGTGGACCTCGACGAGCTCGTGCGGGACGGGGCGGGGACGGTCCGGCCCGCGGAGGACGACCCCGCGGCCGACCCGGTCGAGGAGGCGCGCGTCGCGCCGGCGGCGCCGGTCCTCGCGCCCGTGATGGCCGGCGCCCGCGCGGCGCCCGGCGAGGAGCAGGTCCGCGCGCTCGTCCGCCTCGCGACGCTCGCGCCGTCCGGCGGCAACTGCCAGCCGTGGCGGTTCTCGTGGGACGGGACGCGCCTGCGCCTGGCGCACGACGTGGAGCGCTCGCGGTCGTTCCTCGACTACCGGGACCTCGCGAGCTGGCTCGCGTTCGGCGCCGCGGCCGAGAACGTGGCCCTCGCCGCGGCCGGGATGGGGCTCGACGTCGCGGTCGAGCTCGAGCCGGCTCCGCGCGACCCCGCCGTCGTGTGCGACCTGCGCTTCGCGGCCCGGCGGGCCGGCGCCTCCGCGTTCGACGCGGCGCTGGCGGCCGCGATCCCGGAGCGCGTCACGAACCGCCGGCTCTCCGCGCGCGCGCCGCTCGCCCCGGAGGCGCGCGAGGCGCTCCTGCGCGCCGCCGCCGGCGTCCCCGGCGCGGCGCTCCACCTCGCCGAGGACGCCGACCGGCTCGCCGAGGTCGGCGAGCTGCTCGGGCGCGGCGACCGGCTCCGCTTCCTCTCGCGCACCATGCACCGCGAGATGATGTCGGAGCTGCGCTGGACCGCCGACGAGGTGCGCCGGACCCGCGACGGCCTCGACGTCGGCACGCTCGAGCTGACGGGCGCGGACCTGGCCGGGCTGCGCGTGATGTCGTCGTGGCCCGCCATGGACCTCGTCGGGCGCCTCGGCGGCGGGCGCGCCCTGGAGAAGCCCGCGCGCAAGGCGATGGCGGCGGCGAGCGCGATCGGCCTCGTCTCGGTGCCCGGCCGGACGCGCGCGTCCTACTTCGCGGGCGGCCGCGCCATGCAGCGGGTGTGGCTCCAGGCGACCGCCCTCGGCCTCGCCTTCCAGCCCATGGCGCCGATCACCTACCTGTTCGCGCGCCTCGAGCTGGGGGACGGCGACGGCCTCTCACCGGCCGAGGTCGCGGCGCTGCGCGAGCTGCGCGGCCGCTTCGCGGCGGTGCTCCCCGACGCCGCGGGGCGGGGGGAGCCGATGCTGTTCCGGCTCGCCCACGCGCCGCCGCCGACCGCGCGGGCCCTTCGCCGGCACGTCCAGGAGGTGCTCGAGATCGAGCGCCGCTGATCGCTCGGCCAGCGCCAAACATCTTTTCCCGGAGCGCGCTTTTGCCACAGGTCCATCGAGGCATGGAAATGTCCATCTGATGTGTGGAGCAGCCATCGAGGCGCGATATGGACCCGAAGGAGCGGCTCAGAAGACGAGCCGTCGTGCTCACCGGCCACGCAGAGGAGATGGTCGCCCTCATCCGGTTCCACGTCCGCGAGTGCCCCAGGTGCAAGGCGAACATCTGCGCGGAGGGCATGCCCGGACTGTTGGACAGGCTGGATGCCAAGCTCGAGGAGCTCTGCGGAGAGCTGAAGCAGCCCGACGACTCCTCCGGTGAGTAGAACCGCCGCAGGGAAGTAGTGGCGCAGGATGGCGCGGTGGTCCTCCCCTTCCGCGGCGCGCCGGAAGGCGCCCGCCTGGCAGAGGCCCACGCCGTGGCCCGCGCCGCCGCCGCGCACGAGGACGCTGCCGCCCGCGTCGGCGAGCGAGAGGCGACCGCTGCGGACCTCTCCCCAGCCGAGCGCCCCGTCCAGCGCGCGCGCGAAGGCGTCGCCGCCCATCCGGAGCCGCCCGTCGCGGGTCGCCACCTCGACGACCCAGCCACCCTTCCCCGTGGAGAGCTCGAGATCGCGGGCGCGCAGGCGGACGGGCGGGACCACGCCGGCGCGGGAGGCCGCCCCGCGCACGGCGCGCGCCAGGACCGAGGGGTCGACGGAGGCGCGCCAGGTTTCGACCGGGCAGCCCGGATCGGGCACCGCCGCCGCGCCGGTGCTCGCTCCGCCGAACACCTCGCGCGGATCGGCGGTGTGGCCGCCGCAGGCGGCGTGGAAGGGCGCCTCGGCGATGGCCCCCGAGGGCAGCCGGAGCACCTCGCCCGCGGTGGCCCGGGCCGCCGCGCGCGCCGCGGCGAGGTGGCGCGCGGGGACCCCGTGACCCCGCAGCACCTGGCAGTGGGCGAGATCGCAGAGCGCGCCGCCCTCGTGCCGGTCCCGCGCGGCGAGCGCGTAGGAGCGCACCACCACCGCCTGGGCGGCGAGCGCCTCGGCGGGGGCGCCGGGCAGCGTCTCCGAGGCGACCACCGCGGCGACGTACTCCTCGAGGTCCAGCGCCCCACGCACGCGGAGCACGCCCGCGCGCGCCGAGACCTCGAGGGCGGCCCGGTACCGGCGAGCCGGCGCGCCGGGGGCGGCGACGCGCCAGGCGCCGTACGGGAGCCGGTACGGCTGGGCCACCTCGCGCCCGTCCGCGACGAGGCGGTCCCCGCGCGCCGCGAGCGCGACCCGGCCTCCCGGGCCGGCGAGGGCGAGCCCGCGGGGCGCGTCGCGGGCGAGCAGCTCCACGAGGACGCGCGGCGCGGGCGGGGCGGCGGCGAGGGCGGCGGCGAGCGCGAGCGCCGCGAACGTCACGTCCCCTCCCCCAGCACGACGTAGGTCGCGGCGGCCGCGGGCGCGCGCGCCCCCGGGAGCCACACCTCGACGCGGTGGCGGCCGGGCCGGGCCGGCAGGCGCCCGGTGAAGGGTGGCGCGAGCGTCACGGCGCCGTCCCCGGTCCGCACCTCGAGGCGCGAGACCCCGGGCGGCGCCTGGACGCGCACCGGGATCTCCTGCGCGCCCTCCGGGAACCCGGCCTCGACGAGGTACTCGTCGCCGTCGCGTGGCAAGAGGAGGCGCGCCTCGCCCCCCGCGGCCACGCCTTCGCCCGCGCGAGGCCCCGCCGCGATCCCCTCGGCGCGCGCCCAGGCGTAGTACTCCGGGCCGACGTCGAGCTCCGCCCCCGCCTGGCCGCGCCGGTGCATCGCGCAGGGCTCCGACGGCGCGGTGCCGGGCAGGAACACCTCCTCGATCGCGCCCGGGCAGGCTGCGCCCGCCCGGCGCCCCGACAGCGCGCACACGCGCGCGCGCTCGAAGCGGGAGCGATCCCGCAGGGGCGCCGGAGAGATCCCGCGCATCGCCCGGACCATCACCCGCGCGAAGACCGGGCCCGCCCCGGTGATGCCGGAGACGCCGCGCATCGGCGCGCCGTCGAAGCTCCCCACCCAGACGGCGACGGTCCGCTCCGCGGTGTACCCGGCCGCCCAGTTGTCCACGTACGCGCGGGAGGTGCCCGTCTTCGCCGCGACCGGGAACGGGAGGCGGAGCGCGTTCGAGAGGCCGAAGGCCGGCGCGCGGGCCGTCTCGTCCGAGAGGATGTCGGTGAGGAGCGCAACGGCGGGCGCGGGGAGGAAGCGCCGGGCCCGCCCCTCCGGCCGCACCGGGAGCGGGAGGCCGCCGGCGTCGCGGGCGGCGCGGACCTCCACGAGCGGGCCGGACAGGCCGCCGCGGGCGAGGCCGCGGTAGGCGCGCGCGAGCTGCCGGAGCGTGACGTCGCCGTTGCCGAGCACGAGGCCGGCGCCGTAGCGCTCGGCCCCGGCGTCGAGCGACTCGAGGCCGGCGGCGCGGAGCACGCGCAGGATCGCCTCGGGGCCGAGCGCCTCGGCGAGGCGCACCGCCGGCACGTTGTAGCTGTTCTGCAGGGCCGCCCGCAGCCGCACCGGCCCGTGCACGCGCCGGTCGTAGTTCCGCGGGACCCAGTCGCCCGTCGGCGTGGCGAGGTGCACCTCCACGTCGGAGAGCAGCGTCGCGGGCGTGTACCCGCGAGCGAGGGCGAGCCCGTAGGCGAACGGCTTCAGCGCGGACCCTGGCTGGCGCAGGGCGCGCACCCCGTCGTTCTGGCCCTCCCGTTCGGCGTCGAGGAAGTCGGCCGAGCCGACGTAGGCGAGGACCTCGCCGGTGGCGTTGTCCACCACGATCGCGGCGGCGTTCGGCAGCCGCGCGTCGCCCGCCAGCTCCGCGCGGACGATCTCCTCGACGTCGCGCTGGAGCCCGGGATCCACGGTGGTCTCGACCTCCGCGGCCGCCTCGAGGCCGAGCGCGGGCAGCGCCGCCACGAGCGCGTCCACGAGGTGAGGCGCCTCGAAGATCCGCTCGGGGGGCACGAGGTCGAGCGGCGCCGCGGCCGACGCGCGGGCGACGGCCGGGTCGAGCGCGCCGAGCTTGACCATGCGCGCGAGCACCTCGTCCATGCGCGCGCGGGCGGGCGCGGGGCGGCGGTAGGGATCGTGGCCGGAGGGCGACCGCGTCATCCCGGCGAGGAGGGCCGCCTGCGCCGCGGAGAGCGTGCGCGCCGGCCGCGCGAAGTAGAGCGCGCTCGCGGCCTCCACGCCCCAGGTCCCGTTCCCGAGCCAGACGCGATCCAGGTAGGCGCGCAGGATCTCGTCCTTCGAGAGGTGCGCCTCGAGCCGGAGCGCCCAGAGCGCCTCGCCCACCTTCCCCGCGAGGCCGCGCCGGTGGGGCACGAGCTGCCGCGCGAGCTGCATGGTGAGGGTGGAGGCGCCCGAGACGACGCGGCGGCGCGTCGCGAGCTGCCACGCGGCGCGGGCGGCGGCGAGGGGATCCACCCCGGGGTGGCGCTCGAAGCGGGCGTCCTCCGCCGCGACGAAGGCGGCGCGGACGAGCGGCGGAACGGGCTCGTCGAGCGGCAGCGGCAGGCTGCGGCCGTCCGCGCGGGAGGCGACCTCGCGCAGCAGCCGGCCGCTGCGGTCGGTGAACCGGACCGCGGCGGCCGGCCGGCGCGCGAGCAGGCCGGCCGGGAGCGGCGCCGCGACGAAGCCGAGCGCGCAGAGCGCCGCGACCGCCGCCGCGGCGAGGGCCACCCGCGCGGCCGCGCGCCGCCGCGCCCCGCCCGCCGGCGTCACCGCGCCGCCACCTGGTGGGCCGTGACGACGCGGAAGGTGCCCCCGTCGGATCGTCCGAACGTCTCCGGCGCGTACATCTCCTCGGCGTGCGCGGGCGAGAGGACGAACTCGCCCGGCGTGGTGGCGCGGGCGACGAAGCTCGCGACGTGGATGCCGGGCGGGAGCCGGTCGGCGAACAGGACGAGCCGGTCGTCGCGCCGCTCCTCGTGGTTGAAGGGGCTCCAGAAGGCGGTCGCCCAGGGCGGCAGCTCCTCCCCGTCGCCCTCCCCTTCCTCTCCGTCCTCGCTCTCCGCGTCGTACCCCTCGCCCGGGCCCTCCTCCTGCTTCGCCTGGCGCTGCCCGGCGGTCGTCGACAGCGTCGTGTCCACGATCTCGAGCCCGGCCGGCACCGGCACCTCCACGGCCACGTACTGCCGCTCCATCGGCGTCGCCACGCGCACCCGCACGCGGACGAGGTCGCCCGCCCGCGCCGCGCGGACCTGCCCGCCGCCCTCGTACGGCTCGAACCAGCGCTGCACGAAGAGCCCGCGATCGAGCGGCTCCTGCGGGACCTTCGCCGGCGCGTACCGGAGCACGCGCGCCGTAGTAGAGGACGCCGGCCTTGCCGTCGCGGGCGAAGTCGAAGGGGAGCGCGCCGCCCGCCGCGGGCAGGTCCTTCATCGCGACCGACGTCCGCCGCACCTCCGTCGTGCGCCCCGCGAAGCGGCTCTCGGCGATCGCCTTCCCGCCGAGCGTCGCCCGCGCGGTGAAGTCCGGCGTCTCGCGCTCCTTGGTGCGGGCCACCTCGGCGAGCGCCATGAGCGCGAAGGCCGCCTCCTGCGTGTTGCGGAAGCGCCCGTCGCCGCGGCGCACCTCGCCGAGGTACGCGGCGATCTTCGCGACGTAGGGGTGGTCCGGCGAGACGTCGGCGAGCGTCTGCAGCACGATCGCCGTGGTGCGGGGGTCCGAGGACCAGAGGGCGGCGTAGGAGCGGGGGTTCACCTCCTCGAAGTGGACCTTCCCCGCCGACTCCTTCGCGTGGTTCAAGAGCTCCTGGAGGAGCTTGCGCGCGTCGTCCCGGTCGCCGCCGCCCACGAACATGGCGTCGGCGAGCAGGGCCTTCGCGAAGAGCGGCAGCGCCTTCCGCCGGCCGAGCAGCTCGCCGTAGTAGGACGCCTTCGGGGCGTCGGTCCGGGCCAGCGCGTAGAGCGCGAAGGCGCGCGTCGCGTCGTCCGGCTTCACGCAGGCGAACCAGCAGCGCGTGCACCGCCCCGCCGCCACCGTGTCGGCGAGGTAGCGCTGCCCGCGGGCGAGCCCCTCCCGGTCCACCGGGTACCCGAGCTTCGCCGCCCGCCCGAGCGCGAGCACCGCGTACGACGACGCCCACTCCGCCGTGCACTCCGACGACGGCCAGTAGCGGTAGCCGCCGTCCGGGTTCTGGAGCGTCTCGATCGCCTTCACCGTCCGCCGCACCACCTCGTCCGGATCGGAGGTCTCGTGGATGCGCAGCGCCGCCTCGCCGACGAGGTCGCGCAGGAAGGCCGGGGGCGCGCCGGGCTTCTCGCCCGGCTGGTGGACGATCCCGAACTTCCCCTGGATCTCGCGGAGCGCGACGAACGGCACGAGCCGCGAGGAGAGCTGCTCCAGGCAGCCGTAGGGGTACTCGACGAGCTGGCGCGCGTTCTCCGCGAAGCCGCCGAGCGCGGTGGAGGCGAAGGTCACCTCGAGGCCGCCCACCTCCGGGCGGACGCCGGCGGGCGTCGCGAGCCCCTCGCGCCGCCGCTCGCGGGTGTCGCCCGAGACGGCCACCGCCTCCAGCTCCACGGGCAGCCGCACCGGCAGCTTCTGCTCGACGCCGTCCCGCTCCCCGCCGCCCGTGGCCACGAAGCGCAGGCGGGCCTCGCCCGGCGCGTCGGCCCGGAACGCGAAGCGCACCTCCTGCGGCTTCCCGGCGACGAGCTCGACGCTCTTCGAGGCGGCGCCCACGAGGGCGAGCCCGACCGCCTCGGCCCGGACCTCGACCGAGCGGACGGCGCCGCCCGGGGCGTGGATCACGACGCCCGCCTCGAACCGGTCGCCCGCGCGCGCCAGGCGCGGGAGCGCCGGGAGCGCCATGAGCGGCTTCGAGACCGCGACCTTCGCCTCGCCGTTCCCCATGCGGTCGTCGGCGGCGACCGCCACGGCCATGATGCGGTAGGTGGTCAGGTTGTCGGGCAGCTCGATCTTCACCGTGGCGCGCCCCTGCGCGTCGGTCCGCACCTCGGGCGCGAACAGCACCGTCGTCTTGAACCGCGAGCGGATGCCCGCCCCGGCGCCGTCGTCGCCGCCGCCGCCGCCGCTCGTCTCGCCCTTCTCGCCGTACCGCCGGCGCTCGACGAGGTGCAGGAGCGGCTCGCCGACGCGCACCGAGAGGCCGCGCGGCGGGTGGACCAGCTCCACCGGGTCCGGCGCCTGGTAGCCGGTGAGCCGCAGCACGCCCTCGTCCACCGCCCACACCGTCACCTCGGCGGGGACCCCCTTGCCGCGGAAGTCCTTCACCTCCAGGGCCACGCGGACCTCGTCCCGGGGCCGCTTCTCCGCCGCGTCCGGCGCGACGGAGACCGAGAGCCGCTTCTGGCGCCGCTCCACCTTCAGCTCGGCGTAGCCCACGCGCACCTGGGGCCTTCCCGGGTCCGCGTCGGCGTCGCTCGCGTCGGCGCCCGGCACGCGCCCGCGGACGAGCACCACCGAGACGAACGCGTTCGGCGCGTCGTCCTCGCCGATGGGCACCTCGAGCGCGGTGGCCGCGCCGGCGAGCGACACCCGCTTCGCGAACGTCACGCCCTCGCGCTCCACGGTGACGACCGCCTCCGCCTGCGGGAACGGGCTCTTCACCAGCACGCGCGCCACGTCGCCCGGCGCGTACGTGCGCCGGTCCGGCACGAGGTCGATGCGGTCGGTCTCCTCCCGCTGCCAGGACACCCAGCCCGACCCGATCACGTAGAAGGGGAAGCGCGTCGTCTGCGCGCGCGCCTTCTCGTCCTTGACGGTCGCCTCGGCCACGAACAGGCCCGGCTCCTTCGCGGTGAACGGGCAGGCGGCGGGGGTCGCCTCGGTGCGCACCCGGCAGCCGCCGGCCGGCGTCTCGTGCACCTCGTTCTCCCAGAACCACTCGCCGCCGGCGCCGCGCTTGCGGATCCACTTCCACTCGCGCCGCTTCAGCGTCACCTCGACCGACAGGCCCGCCCGGCGCGCCCCGTCGGGCGCGGCGGCGATCACCTCGAGCACGTCCGGCCTGCCCGCCTCGGCGAAGCCCGTGCCGCGGCGGCGCACGCCGGCGTAGACCGAGGCGGGGTGCACGGTCAGGCTGGTCCGGTTCGCGATCCGCTGGCGGCTCACGTCCGCGACCTCGGCCTCCACGGTGTACGAGAACGTCCGCCCCGCGGGCGCGGCCGCCTCGCCCGCCGCCAGCGCGAGGACGCCGAGCGCGCTCGTCTCGCCCTCGCCGGAGGCGAAGACGTCCGCCGTGCGAGACGGCTCGCCGTCGTCCCACCACCAGGAGCGCGGACCGAAGGTGAACCCCGCGTTGCCGGGGGGCTCGAAGTCGATCGACTCCCGCGCCACGGTCCAGCGGACCGCCGCGGACGGCATCCCGCCGCCGAACAGGTACCGCGCGATCACCTCCGCCTTCACCGCGTCGCCCGCCACGAGCTCGCGCGCGGGCGAGACCACGTCCACCTGGAACTGCGGCGCGCGGTACTCCTCCACGCGGAACTGGCCCACGGTGCGCAGCGTGGAGTCCTTCTCCACGGTCGCGTCCGCGCGCGCCGTGAACGTGCCGAGCGGCGCGTCCGCCGGGAGCGCCACGTCCACCGACCAGGTGCCGAAGCTCCTGAGCGCCACCGTCTTCGAGAAGATCTCGCTTCCCGCGGGAGGACTCCACCTCGACGAGCACCCGCGTCCCGGCGGGCGGCGTCCGGATGCGCCCGAGCTTGCGGGCGCGCACGATGCCCTTGAGGTGCACGGTGTCCCCGGGCCGGTAGATGCCGCGCTCGGCGAAGACGCCGCCGAGCGCCTGCGGCGCGTCGCCCTCCCAGGTCCCGGGGAGATCGAACGCCGACGGGTCGAGCCCGGACGACCAGGTGGACATCGTCACGCCGACGTCGTCGCCCACCCGCGCCGAGACGATCGCCGGGGGCAGGTCCCAGCGGTCGCCCTTCCCCGGGAAGAGCTGCGCGAGCCCGGGGAGCCGCGCGAGGCCGTCCGCGTCGGAGACGCCGGTCCAGCGCTGCGTGCCCTCGGCGTCGTGCAGGGCGAGCCGGGCGGACGCGACCGGCTTTCCGTCGGAGAGGCGCGTCACCCAGGCGAGCCCGTCGGTCGCGCCCAGCTTCGAGTGGACGGCGAGGTCGGTGATCTGGCCGAGCACCTGGCGCTTGCGCGCGTGGCGGTCGAGCCCGGGGGCCTCGATCTCGAGGACGAAGAGGCCGGTGGGCTTCCCGAGCAGCTCGCGCACCGGGATGGGCGTCCTCCGGGTGCGGTTCTTCTTCGCCGAGACGTCGAGGTCGCGCTCGGCGGCGCCGCGCATCTCCGCGTCCTTGCCGGACGCGAGCAGCCGCGCCAGCTCCGGCACGTCGAGCGGCCTGAGGGCGAGCTCGAGCTCGTCGAGGTTCACCGTCTTCGCGGGGATGAGGCCGTCGCCCCTCGCCTCGAGGAGCGCGATCCCGTTCCCGGCGTCCAGCTCGGGCTCGAGGTCGCTCAGGGTCACCCGCTCCTTCGCCGCCTTGGCGAGCGGCTGGCCGAAGGCGTCCCTCGCGCCCTTCGCCACCGAGATCGTGTACTCGGTGCCCGGCACGAGCTCGCCGTAGAGCTCGACGCGCTCGTTCGAGACCTCCACCCGGTCCCAGTCGATCCTCGCGGGCGGGGAGACGGTCAGCGCGGCCTTCAGGCTCGCCGGGTCGGCCGGGTTCGTGGTCTCGAGGACGAGCGGGCCCCAGGGGCAGGAGTCGCTCCCCCGCCAGCAGCGGGTCGCGTCCTTCACCTCGAACTCGCCGTACGTGCGGAACTTCCACCCGGGCGCGTCCGCGAGCGCGAGCGGGCCGTCGGCGCCGCGCAGCTCGCCCTCGATCCGCAGCTCCACGTCCTCGTCGAGCGGCAGCCGCCCGCGGGGCCGCAGCTCGTAGCGGGTGCGGCGATCCTCGAAGCCGCGCTCCTCGGCCGAGAGGGCCGCGTACCGGCGCGGCGGCGCCTTCGCCCGCTCCTCGTCCGCGAGCCTCACCTCCTTCACGTCGAAGGGCCGGTCCTCGCCGTCGGCGCGGAGCCGCACGTGGCGGGCGAGGTCCGCCACCGGCTGGTTGAGGACGATGGCGAAGACCTGGTCCGGCCGGACCCACTTCCACCCGTCGTCCGGCTCGATCGCCTGGACCTCGGGGCGCGGCGTCTCGAACGTGAAGACGTAGGGCTCGGCCAGCTCCGAGCCGTCCACCGCGCGCAGCCCCTTCGCCACGGTCACGGTGAAGCGCGTCGCGTACGGGACGAGCCCCTTCGGCGCGAGCTCCACGGTGGCCGAGCCGAGCCAGCGCCACTCGCCCGGGATGGGCGGATCGACGGTGATCGGGACCGGCACGCGCTGCGGGTCCTCGACGGAGCCCATCGCCACGACGGGCTTGGAGAAGGTCACGGCGGGGCGCACCGCGCCCTGCACCGGCCCCTGCGGCCGCGCCGCGACGACCGCCAGCTCTCCGCCCGCGCCCGGCAGCGCCTCGACGGCGGCGCCGAGCCTGGGCGGCTCGGGGAGCGGCCCGACGTCGATCCCGTCCGCGGAGCCGCGTCCCCCGCACCTCCCGCAGGCGGCGGCGGCGAGCAGGACGAGCGGAGCGAGGCGGGCGCGGCGCATGGGACCTCCGGTGCGAGGGTGACCCGCTGCGGCTCTTCAATCCCGGGGCCAGCGCGAACCGTCCGATCTCCGGGCGTTCCCCTGGTCGCGTGTCACCCCGCCCGCAGCGGCTGGGCTCCATCACGACACACCGGGTGCGGGTCCGCAACGCTCGCGTCGCGGGCGGGATGTGGGGTGAGGTGCCTCGCCGCCGCCGGCGGTCGAGACCCCCGAGGTCGGGTCACCGGATGACGACGGCCGGCCGGCGCGCGCGGACGAACGCGGCGACCGCTCCGAGGTCCTCGTCCGACGCGACCCCCACGCAGCCGGCGGTCCAGTCGAACCACGCGTTCGCGCGTCCCGCCCACCGCGTCCGGCGGGGAGGTCCGTGGATGCCCACGGCCGTCCCCGTGTACCCGCTCCTGCGCTGCTCGGCGGTCGGATAGCCGATGGGGATGAACGTGCCGAACCCGCGCGAAGGCCGCGGCGCCCCGAGCGCGTAGGCGCCGAGCGGCGTCTTGCCGTCGCCCTGGACGCGCTTGCCCGTACCTCCGCGCCCGAGCGCCACCGGATACGTCCCGACGCCCCTGCCGGCGTCGCAGAGCACGAGCCGGTGCTCCCGCGTCTCGACGAGCGCGACCGCGGCCGAGGGGGGGCACCGCGCGTCGCTCCGCTGGCCCGCGCAGGCGCTCCCGTGGACGGCGGCGGCGAGCAAGACGAGCGGGGCGAGGCGAGCGATGGGCATGGGGCCTCCGGTGGTTGACCCCATGGCGCTCTTCAATCCCGGGGCCAGCGCGAATCGCCCCGTATCCGGGCGCTTCCTCGTCGCGTGTCACCCCGCCCGCAGCCGCCCTGGCGCCGCCGCGACACACCGGCCGTGGCTCCGCTGCGTGCGCGTCGCGGGCGGGGTGCGGGCCGAGGCGCCTCGGGGGTGCGGCCGGCCCGCGGCGCCGGCCGGCCTCACGGCCTCGGAGCGCCCGTCCCCCGCGCCCCCCGCCGGCGCCAGAGCGTCGTCCGGCCGATCCCGAGCCGGCGCGCCGCCTCGCTCTGGTTGCCGTTGCACTCGCGGAGGACCCGCTCGATCAGGCCGTCGTCGGGGCCGGCGCGCGGCGGCGGCGAGCCGGGCGCGAGGTCGAGGCCCCGGGCCGCCGGCACGACGCCGCGGAGCTGCTCGTCGTCGGGGTCGGCCGCGGCGTCCGCGGCCGCGCACAGCACCGCCGCCCGCTCGAGCACGTTCTCGAGCTGGCGGACGTTCCCCGGCCAGGGGCAGCGCTCGAGGAGCGGCAGGAGCACCGCGAGGGCGCGCTCGCGCCGGGCGAGCGCGCCGTGGCGGCGGAGCGCGTCCTCGAGGAGGTGGGTGGCGATGGCCCGGACGTCCTCCGGGCGCTCCGCGAGCGGAGGCAGGTGGAGGTGGAGGATGTCGAGCCGGTAGTAGAGGTCCGCCCGGAAGGTGCCCTCGGCCACGCACCGCTCGAGATCGCGGTTCGTCGCGGCGACCACGCGGACGTCCACCGGGGTCGGATCGTTCGCGCCGAGCCGCAGCACCTCGCGCTCCTGCAGGACGCGCAGGAGCCGCGTCTGCAGCGGGAGCGGCACCTCGCCGATCTCGTCGAGGAAGATGGTCCCGGTGTGGGCCGCCTCGAAGAGCCCGGCCCGCCCGCCGCGGCGCGAGCCCGTGAACGCGCCCTCCTCGTACCCGAAGAGCTCGGACTCGAGGAGCGTCTCGGGGAAGGCGGCGCAGTTCACGGCGACGAACGGGTGCGAGCGGCGCGGGCTGGCGTTGTGGATGCCCTGCGCGAACAGCTCCTTGCCGGTGCCGCTCGCGCCGGTCACGAGCACCGTCGCGTCCGTCCTCGCGTAGGTCGCGGCGAGCGCCCGCGCCCCCCGGATCGCGCGCGAGACGCCCACGATGTCCTGGAGCTCGTAGCGCGCCACGAACCGGCGCGGCCGCTCGTGGGAGCGCAGGCTTCTGTCCACGCGCGCGATCTCGGTCGCGTCCTGGCAGGTGAGGACCGCGCCGGTCTGGCTCCCCTGCTCGACGAGCGGGATGCGGTTCGTGACCAGCGTCCGCTTGCCGATCCGCTGGATCCCCTCCAGCTCCGGCGCGCCGCTCTCGAGGACGCGCGCGAGGCCGAGGCTCGGGGCGAGGGACGAGAGGCGCGCGCCGAGCGCCTTGTCCGCGGCGACGCCCAGGATGCGCTCCATCGCGGGGTTCATCGACTCGACCCGCTCCTCCGCGTCCACCGCCACCACGCCGTCCTTGAGGTGGCGGAGGATGGTGTCGATCCGCACCCGGCGCGCCTCCTCGATCCGGGCGATGCGCGCGATCTCGACCGCCCGCCCGAGCGCGTCGCGCACCGAGCTCTGGGAGTAGAGGAACTCGCCGCGGAGCCCCGCCTCCTCGGCGAGGTCGCAGACGAGCCCGGGGCCGACCACGACCTCGACGCCGGCCGCGCGGAGCGCCCGCACCGCCTCGCGCGCGTCCTGCTCGGTCACGTAGGCGCGCTGCGCGATCTCGAGGTCGTAGAGGTCCTTGAACTGCTCGAGCTCGCGCGTGACCGCGCCGTAGGTGACGAGGCCGACGCGGTCCGAGAGCTTCCGGGCGCGCGAGAGCGCCCCCAGCATGTCGAACCCCGTGGGCGCGACGAGGACCACCGGCACCGGCGCGCGCGCCTTGAGGTACGCGCCGTTCGAGCCGGCGGAGACGAACGCGTCCACCTCGCCCCCCGCCTTCATGAGCTCGCGGGCCGCCTCGAGGGCCTCGTCGAAGCCCAGGTGGAACACCCGGATCTCGGCCGCGCCCGCGTACTGCGGGATCACGCTCTCGAGGAGGTCGTTCAGCTTGCTGAGGGAGAACGCCCAGATGATCGGCTTCCGGTCGGCGCGGCGCGGCATGTTCCACGCGTTGAACCAC
This sequence comes from uncultured delta proteobacterium, assembly GCA_963737085.1. Taxonomy (GTDB): domain Bacteria; phylum Myxococcota; class Myxococcia; order Myxococcales; family Anaeromyxobacteraceae; genus Anaeromyxobacter. Next base: position 43,333 of record CAVTRR010000002.1, on the reverse strand, counting down.
ATCTGTTTCACGAGGAACAGTCCGCGGAACAGCAGAGACCCTTTCTCGCGCCACGGCTCCCGTGATTCCGGGCACTTGCGAGATCGGCGTGCCATCGGCCGGAGCTGGCCGCGTGCTTGCTCTCGCGGAACGGCGCCGCCCGTCGGCGGCGACTCGAAAGGAGAGGATCTTGAGCACACGTCCCACCCCCGGCGCGCGGTTCCGCGCGGCGGTCGCCGCCGAGACGCCGCTGCAGGTCGTCGGCGCCGTGAGCGCCTACGCGGCGCGGCTCGCGCACGGCGCCGGCTTCAGGGCGCTGTACGTGTCGGGCGGCGGCGTCGCCGCCTCGTCCTGCGGCGTCCCCGATCTCGGGATCACCACGCTCGAGGACGTCCTCGTGGACGTCCGGCGGATCACCGACGCGACCGATCTGCCGGTGCTCGTCGACGTGGACACCGGCTGGGGCGGCGCCTTCAACATCGCGCGGGCCGTCCGCGCCATGGAGAAGGCGGGCGCGGCCGCGATCCACCTCGAGGACCAGGTGCAGCAGAAGCGCTGCGGGCACCGGCCCGGCAAGGCCGTCGTCTCGAGCCAGGAGATGGTGGACCGGGTGAAGGCCGCCGTGGACGCCCGGACGGATCCCGCGTTCGTGATCATGGCGCGGACCGACGCCTTCGCCGTCGAGGGGCTCGAGGCGGCGCTCGAGCGGGCGCGCGCGTACGTCGACGCCGGCGCGGAGATGATCTTCCCCGAGGCGGTGGGGACGCTCGCGGACTACCGGCGCTTCGTCGAGGCGGTGAAGGTCCCGGTCCTCGCGAACCTCACCGAGTTCGGGCAGACGCCGCCGTTCACGACCGAGGAGCTGAGGGGCGCGGGCGTGGCGCTCGCCCTCTACCCACTCTCCGCCTTCCGCGCCATGAGCGCGGCCGCCCTCGCCGTGTACCGCGCGGTGCGCAAGGACGGGACGCAGCGGGGCGTCGTCGACCTCATGCAGACGCGGGCCGAGCTGTACGAGCACCTCGACTACCACGCCTTCGAGCGGAAGCTCGACGAGCTCTTCTCCAGAGCGGAGCACTGACCATGGCCGACGCACAGAGCGCGACGCAGCCCCCGAAGAAGAAGTCCGTGGCCCTCTCCGGCACCGTCGCCGGGAACACCGCGATCTGCACGGTGGGCCGCAGCGGCAACGACCTCCACTACCGCGGGTACGACATCGCCGACCTCGCGGCGAGCGCCACCTACGAGGAGGTGGCCTTCCTGCTCGTGCACGGGCGCCTCCCCGCCGCCGCCGAGCTCGCCGCCTACCGGACGAAGCTCCGCCGCCTGCGCGGCCTGCCGGGCGCGGTGCGCGCCGGCCTCGAGCAGATCCCGGCCGCCGCCCACCCGATGGACGTGCTCCGCACCGGCTGCTCCATCCTCGGCACCGTGCTGCCGGAGAAGGACGAGCACCCGGAGGCGGGCGCGCGGGACATCGCCGACCGGCTCCTCGCGAGCCTCGGCTCGATGCTCCTGTACTGGCACCACTTCTCGAGCTCGGGGCGCCGGATCGAGGTGGAGACCGACGACGAGGGGATCGCCGCGCACTTCCTCCACCTGCTGCACGGCGCGCCGCCCTCCGCCCTGCACGCGAGGTCGCTCGACCGGTCGCTCATCCTCTACGCGGAGCACGAGTTCAACGCCTCGACCTTCACCGGGCGCGTCGTGGCCGGCACCTCGTCCGACCTCTACTCGGCCGTGACCGGCGCGATCGGCGCGCTGCGCGGCCCGAAGCACGGAGGCGCCAACGAGGTCGCGATGGAGGTCATCCAGCGGTACGCGACCCCCGACGAGGCCGAGGCGGACGTCCGCGCGCGGATCGCGCGGAAGGAGATCGTCATCGGCTTCGGGCACCCCGTCTACACCGTCGCGGATCCCCGCAACCGCATCATCAAGGACGTCTCGCGCCGGCTCTGCGCCGAGGGCGGGTTCGCGAACCTGTTCGCGATCTCGGAGCGGATCGAGCAGGTGATGTGGGACGCGAAGAAGATGTTCCCGAACCTCGACTGGTACAGCGCGTCCGCGTACCACGCGATGGGCGTCCCCACCCCGATGTTCACGCCGCTGTTCGTCGTCGCCCGGACCGCCGGCTGGGCCGCCCACGTCATCGAGCAGCGCCAGGACGGGAAGATCATCCGCCCGGGAGCCCACTACGTGGGTCCGGACGATCGCCCGTTCGTGCCGCTCGCCCAGCGCGCCTGAGCCGCCCCTTCCCCCCACCGCACCGGGAGACCCCCATGAGCACGCACGCCGCCGACCCCAACGTCCGCCCCGCCCCGGACCCCGAGCTCGTCGCCATCGCCGACTACGTCGCCCGTCCCATCGGGAGCCAGGAGGCGTACGACACCGCCCGGCACTGCCTGATGGACACGCTCGGCACCGGCTTCCTCGCCCTGCGCTTCCCCGAGTGCACGAAGCACCTCGGCCCCATCGTCCCGGGGACCATCGTGCCGGACGGCGCCCGCGTGCCGGGGACGCAGCACGTCCTCGATCCCGTGAAGGCCGCCTTCGACATCGGCGCGATGGTCCGCTGGCTCGACTTCAACGACACCTGGCTCGCCGCGGAGTGGGGCCACCCCTCCGACAGCCTGGGCGGCATCCTCGCGGTCGCCGACTGGGTCTCGCGGCGCAACGTGTCCGCCGGCAAGGCGCCGCTCACGGTGACCGACGTCCTCGCCGGGATGATCAAGGCGCACGAGATCCAGGGCGTGCTGGCCCTCGAGAACTCGTTCAACCGCGTCGGCCTCGATCACGTCGTCCTCGTGAAGGTCGCCTCCACCGCGGTCGTCTCGCACCTGCTCGGCGCGACGCGCGACCAGATCGTCGACGCGCTCTCGCAGGCCTTCGTCGACGGCCAGAGCCTGCGCACCTACCGCCACGCCCCGAACGCCGGCTCGCGGAAGTCCTGGGCCGCGGGCGACGCGACGAGCCGCGCCGTCCGGCTCGCGCTCATGACGCTGCGGGGCGAGATGGGGCTCCCGAGCGTGCTCTCCGCGAAGCGCTGGGGCTTCTACGACGTCCTCTTCCAGGGCAAGCCGTTCGCGTTCCAGCGCCCGTACGGCTCCTACGTGATGGAGAACGTGCTCTTCAAGGTCTCCTTCCCGGCGGAGTTCCACGCGCAGACGGCGGTGGAGTGCGCGGTGGCGCTGCACCCCCGGGTCAGGGACCGCCTCGACCGGATCGCCCGCGTCGAGATCACCACGCAGGAGCCGGCCATCCGGATCATCAGCAAGGACGGCCCGCTGCACAACCCGGCGGACCGCGACCACTGCCTCCAGTACATGGTCGCGGTGCCGCTCATCCACGGGCGGCTCACCGCCGAGTGCTACGAGGACGGGTTCGCCGCCGATCCCCGCATCGACGCGCTCCGCGCGAGGACGCGGGTGGTCGAGGAGCCGCGCTTCTCGAGGGAGTACTACGATCCCGAGAAGCGCTCGATCGGCAACTCCGTCCAGGTCTTCTTCGACGACGGGAGCGCCACGGACAAGGTCTCGATCGACTACCCCATCGGCCACCGGCGCCGCCGCGCCGAGGGGATCCCGCTCCTCGTGAAGAAGTTCGAGGACGCGCTCGCCACCCGCTTCCCGCGCCGCCAGGCGGAGTCGATCCTCGCCCTGTTCCAGGACGCGCGGCGCCTCGCGGCGACGCCGGTCCACGAGCTCGTCGACCGGATGGTCGTCTAGCCTCCTCCTCCCCTCCCTCGTCGCCCCCGCGCCGCCCGGGCGGCCGCCCTCCGGCGGCGGCCGCGGGCGGAGCCTCCCCGCACAGGAGCACCGCCATGCCGAACCGCCCGATGACGACCCTGGACGCCAACGAGGCCGTCGCCTCCGTGGCCCACCGCGCCAGCGAGGTCATCGCCATCTACCCGATCACGCCCTCCTCCAACATGGGCGAGTGGGCGGACGAGTGGGCCGCGCAGGGGAGGCCGAACGTGTGGGGCGCCGTCCCGCTCGTGCAGGAGATGCAGTCGGAGGCCGGGGCCGCCGCCGCCGTCCACGGCGCCCTCCAGGCGGGCGCGCTCACGACGACCTTCACGGCGTCGCAGGGCCTGCTGCTCATGATCCCGAGCATGTACAAGATCGCGGGCGAGCTCACGCCGTTCTGCATGCACGTCACGGCGCGCGCGGTCGCCACCCACGCGCTCTCCATCTTCGGCGACCACTCGGACGTGATGGCCTGCCGCCAGACCGGGTTCGCGCTCCTCGCGAGCGGCTCGGTGCAGGAGGCGAGCGACCTCGCCGCGATCGCGCACCGCGCCACCCTCGAGACCCGCATCCCGTTCCTCCACTTCTTCGACGGCTTCCGCACCTCGCACGAGGTGGCCAAGATCGCGCCGCTCGAGGACGGCGAGCTGCGCGAGCTCTTGCCGGACGAGCTCGTCGCGGCGCACCGGGCCCGGGCCCTCTCGCCGGACCGGCCGGCGATCCGCGGCACGGCGCAGAACCCGGACACCTTCTTCCAGGCGCGGGAGGCCGTGAACGCGCACTACGCGCTCGCGCCCGGCGCCGTGCAGGCCGCCATGGACGCGTTCGGCGCGATCACCGGCCGCCGCTACCGGCTCTTCGAGTACGTCGGGCACCCCGAGGCGGAGCGCGTCGTCGTGATCATGGGGTCGGGAGGCGAGGTCGCCCACGAGGCGGTGGAGCACCTCGCGGCGGCCGGCGAGAAGGTCGGCGTCCTCAAGGTGCGCCTCTTCCGCCCCTTCGCCGTGGAGGCGTTCCTCCAGGCGGTGCCGCGGACGGCGACCCGCCTCGCGGTCCTCGACCGGACCAAGGAGCCCGGGGCCGTCGGCGAGCCGCTCTTCCAGGACGTGGTCACCGCGCTCCACGAGGCCGAGCAGCGCGGGGCGCTCCGGCGCCCGACCCCGCAGGTGTTCGGCGGGCGCTACGGCCTCTCCTCGAAGGACTTCACGCCCGCCATGGTGAAGGCGGTCCTCGACGAGCTGACCCGCCCGGTCCCGAAGCCCCGCTTCACCGTCGGGATCGTGGACGACGTCACGCACCTCTCGCTCGCGCACGACCCGAGCTTCGACACGGAGCCCGCGGACGTCGTCCGCGCCGTCTTCTACGGCCTCGGCTCCGACGGCACGGTGGGCGCCAACAAGAACTCCATCAAGATCATCGGCGAGCAGACGCCGCTCTTCGCGCAGGGCTACTTCGTCTACGACTCCAAGAAGTCCGGCTCGATGACGGTGAGCCACCTGCGGTTCGGGCCGCGCCCGATCCGCTCGTCCTACCTCGTGCAGCAGGCGAGCTTCGTCGCCTGCCACCAGTTCCAGTTCCTCGAGAAGACGGACGTCCTCGAGCGCGCGGCGCGGGGGGCCACGCTCCTCCTCAACTCGCCGCACGGACCGGAACAGGTGTGGGACCGGCTGCCGCGCGAGGCGCAGCAGCGGATCCGCGACCTCGGCGTCCGGCTGCTCGTCATCGACGCGGGGGCGGTGGCGCGGGAGGCCGGCATGGGCGGCCGGATCAACACGGTGATGCAGACCTGCTTCTTCGCCATCTCGGGCGTCCTGCCGCGCGAGGAGGCGATCGCCGCGATCAAGCAGGCGATCGCGAAGACGTACGCGCGCAAGGGGCCCGAGGTCGTCGCGAGGAACTGCAAGGCCGTCGACGACGCGCTCGCGCACCTGCACGAGGTGAAGGTCCCCGCCCGGCTCGGGGGCGAGCCCCGTCCGCCCGCCGTCGCCGAGGCGGCCCCCGCGTTCGTGAAGCGCGTGACGGCCCTCATGCTGGAGGGCAAGGGCGACCTCCTGCCCGTCTCGGCCTTCCCGGTGGACGGGACCTGGCCCACCGGCACCGCGCGCTGGGAGAAGCGCGGCATCGCCGAGGAGGTGCCGGTCTGGAGCGAGGCGTCCTGCATCCAGTGCAACAAGTGCGCGCTCGTGTGCCCGCACGCGGCGATCCGCGCCAAGGTCTACCCCGCCGAGGCGCTCGCGGGCGCGCCGCCGGCGTTCAAGGCGGCGCCCGTCCGGGCGCGCGACGCCGCGGGCGCCCGCTACACGGTGCAGGTCGCGCCCGAGGACTGCACCGGCTGCACGCTCTGCGTGGCGGCCTGCCCGGCGAGGAAGGACGGCGCGAAGGCGCTGCGGATGGCGCCGCTCGCGCCGCTGCGCGCCGCCGAGCGGACGAATTTCGAGTTCTTCCTCTCCCTGCCGGACCCCGACCGCACCGCGCTCCGGCTCGACGTGAAGGGCTCCCAGCTCCTGCGCCCGCTCTTCGAGTTCTCGGGCGCGTGCGCCGGCTGCGGCGAGACCCCGTACCTGAAGCTCCTCACGCAGCTCTTCGGGGACCGCGCCCTCGTCGCGAACGCCACCGGCTGCTCGTCCATCTACGGCGGGAACCTCCCCACCACGCCGTACGCCGCGGACGCGCGCGGGCGGGGTCCGGCCTGGTCCAACTCGCTCTTCGAGGACGCCGCGGAGTTCGGCTTCGGGATGCGCCTCGGGGTGGACGAGCTCGCGGACCACGCGCGGGCGCTGCTGCGGCGGCTCGCGCCGATGCTCGGGGGCGAGCTCGTCGACGCGCTCCTCGGCGCCGACCAGACCACCGAGGCCGGGCTCGAGGCCCAGCGGGAGCGGGTCGGGCGGCTGCGCGAGCTGCTCGCCCGGACCCCGGGCGCGGAGGCCCGCCAGCTCGCGCGGGTGGCCGAGCACCTCGTGCGGCGCAGCGTGTGGATCGTGGGCGGCGACGGCTGGGCCTACGACATCGGCTACGGCGGGCTCGACCACGTGCTCGCGCAGGGCCGCGACGTGAACGTCCTCGTGCTCGACACCGAGGTGTACTCGAACACCGGCGGGCAGGCCTCCAAGGCGACGCCGCTCGGCGCCGCGGCCAAGTTCGCCACGAACGGGAAGCGGAGCGCGAAGAAGGACCTCGCCCTCCTCGCCATGACCTACGGCACGGCGTACGTGGCCCGGGTCGCGCTGGGGGCGAACGACCAGCACACGGTCACGGCGTTCAGGGAGGCGGAGAGCTTCCCCGGCCCGTCCATCCTCATCGCGTACAGCCACTGCATCGCCCACGGCTACGACCTCGCGCATGGCCTCGACCAGCAGGCCGCGGCGGTCGCGAGCGGCTACTGGCCGCTCCTGCGGTACGACCCGCGCCGCGCCGCCCGCGGCGAGGCCCCGCTGCGGCTCGACTCGCGCGCGCCCGCGCTGCCGCTCGCCGAGTTCGCCTCGCGCGAGAACCGCTTCCGCCGGGTCGCGGGGCCGGACGGCGCGCAGGAGCCGGCGCTCCTCGAGGAGGCGCAGCGGGCGCTGCACGACCGGTGGGCCCTCTACGAGCGGCTCGCCGGGGCGGGCCCCGCGGCGGCGCGAGAGGGGCGGTGAGCGGCGGGCCGGGGTCGGGCCCGCCGCCTCTACATCTCACATCCCCATGCCCCCGCCGCACATCATCCCGCCGCACGGCATCGGCCACGGCTCCACGTCGCACGCGTCCCCGGTGCAGGTCCCGGAGCCGGGCACGGGCATCCCCGGCGTCCAGCCCTCCCCGCCGAGCGTGAACGTGCCGTCCGCGTTCTCCTGGCACGTGAAGGTCGCGCCGTCGGGCGGGCTCATCATGCCCATCGAGGACCCGGCGTCCTGGTAGCGCGTCCGCTGGTGCGCCATGAACTGCTCCATGATCGCGACGTGCGCGGCCGCCTCCTGCTCGTCCGCGGCGACGTCCACGCCCGCGCAGGCGGCGGCGTGGTGACGCTCGACCTCCGCCGCCATCGCGTCCGCCATGCAGCTCGTGTCGAACCCGCCGTACCCCATCGTCGCCATGTGCTGGTCCATCTCGGCGCTCATCTGCTGCATGCGTTCGACCATCCCCGCCATGGCGGTCCCGTAGCGAGCGTGCGCCGCGTCGCAGGCGGCGACGTCGGCGAGCGTGGCCGTCTCGGCCGCGTAGGTCGTCACCGTCGTGGCCATCTGCTGGCCCAGCGCCTGGTACGCCTCGAGCGTCCGCGTGTCGCTCGAGACATCGTCCACCCCACCGCCGCACGCCATGCTGGCGAGCGTCGAGACCACCGCCGCAATCCGGATCGTCCTCACGTCTCTCTCCCGCGCGCTAAGGTGATGGGCTGCCGACGGTCACGCGCCTGTGCAGGCAGCTGCGCGCCCCGGCTGCGGCACGCCCCCGGCCCTGGAGCAGGCGCCGTGCCAGCCCCGGCGCCGCCCGGATCGGCCGGAGATCCGGGCGCGGCACCCGGCTTCCCCGCTCGAGCGCCCGGTCCGGGCGTACCCGCCGGTACAGGATCCTGTACCAACCGGTACACCCCACGACGAGATCGCCGCGTCACGCCTCGGAAATGCCGCGGGCACGCGGGTTGCTATATCCATTCTCCCGGAGCCACAATCGCCGTGATGCCTCGCGCGTCCTGCATCCTCGCCGTCCTCCTCCTCGCCGCGCCTGCGCTCGCCGAGGAGCCCGGTCGCGCGCGCGACCTCGCCCGGGCGGCGCTGCTCGACGGCGCGACGGTCCCGCCCGCCGCGGAGATGCCGCTCACGGACGGCGGAGACCCCGCCGGCGCACCCCATGCCCTGCCGCACGGGCGTTTCGACGCCGAGCACGAGGCGCACGTCCGGGCGGCGGAGCACGGAGCCCGCCACGGGCAGGAGGCGCACCACCCCGCCCGCGGCGAGGGCGCGGGGGGCGCGATGCACGGCGGGACCGGCGGCCCCGGGATGGACGCCGGCGCCGACTGCCACGACGCCGCGGGGAACATGCGCACGCGCCGCATGCACGACGGCGGCGGAGGGATGGACCCCGGGCATCCGGGCATGGGGATGAAGCCGGCGCCTTCGACCGCCGCCGGCGCGACGCGCTGAGAGGTTGCCCCGGCCGTGAACCTCGTCCCGGCGATCGCCCTCGCCCTCACGCTCGCCGCCGGTGGCGACGATCGCGTCGTCGCCGGCGCCCGCCTCTTCCGCGACGGCCGCTACGCGGAGGCGCTCGTCGAGTTCCAGGTCGCGCGGAGGCTCGGCGCCCCCGACGCGACGGCCTACGCCGCCGCGTCGCTCGTGAAGCTCGGCCACCCCGAGGAGGCGCTCGAGGCGTTCGTGGCCGCCGGACCGGCGGGCGGAGACGCGCTGCTCGACTACTACCGCGCCCTCGCGTACCACGGCGCGCGCCTCTACGCCGGCGCCGACGCGATCCTCGCGGGGATCGGGGAGCGCGCCGGGCCGAAGCTCGCCGAGCAGGCGCGCCGGATCCGCGCCGACCTGGCGCCGAAGCTGGCCGCGCCGCCGGATCCCGCGACGCTCGCCTGGTATCGCGGGCGGTGCGAGGAGCTGCGCCGCGCAGGGCGGACCGCGCTCGCGGAGCTGTTCTGCGAGGAGGCGGCGGCCCGCGCGCGGCGTGCGACCGCGGCCGGCGGAGGGCGCGCGAGCGCGGCGCCGGGCGAGGGGACGGAGGCGCGCCCGTGATCGCGCTCGCCCTCACCCTCGCCCTCGCCGCTGCGGATCCCTGCGCGCCGATCGCCCCCGCCCCAGACGCCCCGCGCGACGCGGCGGCCGCCGGGGAGTACCGCGCCGTGGGGGACGAGGAGCTCGCCGCCGGTCACGAGGAGGCCGCGGCGGCCGCGTACCGCGCGGCGGCGGCGCTCGACCCCGGCGACGCGGCGGCGCGCGAGGCCCTGGCGCGCCTCTGCGCCGCGCGAGGTCCGGCCGCCGCGTTCCAGCGCGGGCTCGCCCGGATGGACGCGGGCGACTGCCGCGCGGCGGCGGACGCGTTCGCGGAGGCCCGGGCGGCCCGCCCGGACCCGTCCGCCGCGCTGCTCGAGGGCATCTGCCGGACCGAGCTGGGCGACGACGAGGGCGCCGCGCGCGCGCTCCGCGAGGCCGAGGCGCACCCCGCCCACCGGGACGAGGCGCGCTTCTACCTCGGCCTGCTGGCGCTCCGCGCGGGGGACGGCCCCGCGGCGTCGGCGCTCTTCGAGGCGGCGCGCTCGGACCCCGCGCTGGCCGGCGCCGCCGGGGAGCTCGCGCGCCGCGCCCGCGGCGAGGGGCGCTGGGTCGTGGCGCTCTCCGCCGAGTCGGGGTGGGACTCGAACGTGACCCTCGCGCCGACGGGCGAGCCGGCGGTCTCGCCGGAGTCGGACGGCCTCTACGCGCTCTCGGGGTCGGTCGCCTTCCGTCCCGGGGGCACCCGCGGCCCGTACCTCCGCGCCTCGGGCTTCCTGCACGAGCCGCTCGAGCTCGGCGCGTACGCGGTCCGGGGCGCGGACGGCGCCGCGGGCTGGCAGCTCCGGCGCGGGAGCGCCCGCGGCGCTCGTCGAGTACGACCTCGCCGGCCGCACGTTCGGCGGCGACCCCTATCTCACCGCGCACCGGCTGCTCGCCTCGGGCGACCTCCGCGCCGGGCCGGCCGTCCTCGGCGCCGCCTACCTCGTCCGGTTCGAGTCGTACGCCTCCGGGTGGGCCGACTTCAGCGGCACGCTCCAGCGCGCCGAGGTCCGCGCGGGGTTCGCGCCGGCGAGCCGGCTCGCCCTGACGCTGGCGTACGGGCTGGGCCGCGACGCCGCCCGCGATCCGGTGCTGTCCTTCCTCGAGCACGGCCCCCGCGCCGAGCTGCGGGTCCTCCTCTCGCCGCGCGTGCGCGCCGGCCTGGACGCCGCGGTGGCCTGGCGGGACTACGACCGCTTCGACGCCGACCTCGCCGCGCGGCGCCGCGACGTCCAGCTCGACGGCGCGGCGTTCCTGGAGGTCGAGGTCGCGCCCGGGCTGCGCGCGCGGCTCGCGATCGAGGGGCGCCGCACCACCTCCACCGTGCCGGCGCTGGAGTACGACAAGGTCGTGCCCGCGCTCGGCCTGTCGTACGTCCGGGGCTTCTGATGCGGCGGGCCGCGCTCGCCCTCGTCGCCGGGCTGCTCGGGCTCGCCGGCTCGCTCGGGGCGACGCTCTTCCTGTACCGGAGCGCGGCGGCCGCGCTCGAGCGCGTGCTGGAGGAGCGGCTGCGCGGCGCGGGCGAGACCGCCGCGGAGCTGCTCGCCCGGACGCCGCCGGACCGCGCGGCGCTGCGCGCCGTCATGACCGCGAACGGGCTCGAGGGGGCGTCCGTGCTCGACGGCGAGCTCGCGGTCCTCGCGGACGCGACGGGCCCCGCGGGCGGCCGCGCGGACCTGCTCAGGATCGATCCGGCCCGGGTGCGCGACGCGCTCGCGGGGAGCGCGTCCGTGTCCGTGGCGTACGCGGTCGGCGACCAGCCCATCGCCTCCGGGTACTTCCCGATCCTCGCGCCGGACGGCTCCGCCCGCGCCGTCCTGGTGCTCGAGGCGGGCCGCGAGTTCAGCCGCGCGCGCACGGCCCTCTCGCGCGCGCTCGCGGTCGGCGTCGGGCTGTCCGTCCTCGGCGCCCTCGCGCTGGCGGGGCTCGCGCTCCGCTGGTCGAGGCTCGAGGCGCAGCGGCGGAGGAGCGCGGAGCAGGACGCGCGGGGGGACGCGCTCGCGCGGATGGGGGCGATGGTCGCCCACGAGATCCGCAACCCGCTCGGCGTCATCCGCGGCGCGGTCGAGCTGGTCCAGGCGCGCGGCGGCGCCGCCCTGCCGGCGCGCGATCGCGAGGCGCTGGGCGACGTCCTCGGCGAGGTGGAGCGCCTGCGCCGCCTCACCGAAGACTTCCTCGACCTCGCGCGCGAGCCCAGGCTCGTCACCGCGCCCGTCGATCTCGCGGAGCTCGCCGCCGAGGCGGCCCGCGGCGTGAGCGCGACGCACGCGGAGGTCCGCGTCCGGGTCGACGCCCCGCCGCTCCCGATCAGCGGCGACGCCGTGCGCCTGCGCCAGGTCCTCGCGAACCTGCTGCTCAACGCCGCGCAGGCCGGGGCCCGCTCCGTCGAGATCCACGGCAGGGCGGAGGACGGGGCGGCGCTCCTCGTCGTCCGGGACGACGGCCGGGGCGTGGACCCGGCCGTGCGCGACCGCCTGTTCGAGCCGTTCGCCACCGGCCGGCCCGACGGCACGGGGCTCGGGCTCGCCGTCTCCCGCCGCATCGTGCAGCGCCACGGCGGGGACCTCCGCCACCTCCCCGAGGTCGCCCCGGGCGCGGCGTTCGAGCTGCGCGTCCCGCTCGCGGCCGCCTAGGATCCTCCCATGGCCCGCGTCCTCGTCGCAGACGACGAACCCAAGCTCGGCCGCTTCGTCGCCGAGATGCTGGAGCTCGACGGGCACGACGTCGTGCGGGCCGGCGGCGGCCGGGAGGCGATCGCCCGGCTCGAGGCGGCGCCCTTCGACGTCGTCGTCACCGACCTGCGGATGCCCGACGTGGACGGGATCGCGGTGCTCCGGGCGGCGCGGGCGCGCGTGCCGCCGCCGGAGGTCGTGCTCATGACCGCCTACGGCACCGCCGAGAGCGCGGTCGAGGCCATGAAGGCGGGGGCCGCCGACTACGTCACGAAGCCGTTCTCGATGGACGAGCTCCGGCTGCGCGTGAAGCGTCTCGCCGCGCAGCGCGCCGCCGAGGCGCGGAGCGAGCGGCTGATCGACCGCCTCGCTCCCGAGCTCGTCGCGGAGAGCGCCGCGATGAAGGCGGCGCTCGCGGCGGCGCGCCAGGTCGCCGCCTCGGGCGCGACGGTGCTGCTGCTCGGCGAGAGCGGCACCGGGAAGAGCCAGCTCGCGCGCTACGTCCACTACCGCAGCGCCCGCGCCGCCGGCCCCCTCGTCGAGGTCCACTGCGCCGCCCTCCCCGAGTCGCTGCTCGAGAGCGAGCTGTTCGGCCACGAGAAGGGCGCGTTCACCGGCGCGACGCAGCGCCGGGCGGGGCACCTCGCCGCCGCGGACGGCGGGACGCTCTTCCTCGACGAGATCGGCGAGGTCTCGCCAGCGACCCAGGTGAAGCTCCTGCGCTTCCTGCAGGAGCGCCGCTTCGTCCCGGTGGGCGCCACCGAGGAGCGGAGCGTGGACGTGCGGCTCGTCTCGGCGACGAACCGCGACCTCGAGGCGGCCGTGCGCGCCGGCGCGTTCCGCGAGGACTTCTACTACCGCCTGAACGTGTTCGCGATCCGGGTCCCCCCGCTCCGCGAGCGGCCCGACGACGTCCTCCCGCTCGCGGAGCGCTTCCTCGCCGCGCAGGGCGCGTCCCCGGGGCGGCTCTCGGCCGGCGCGCGCGAGCGCCTCCTCGCGCACGCGTGGCCCGGGAACGTCCGCGAGCTCGAGAACGCGCTCGAGCGCGCGCTCATCCTCGCAGGCGACGACGAGATCGGCGCCGAGCACCTCTCCCCCCCGCCGGCGGCCGCCGGCCGGGGCCGCGCCGTCGACGCGCTGCTCGTCCAGGGGTTCGACCTCGACGCCCACGAGCGCGCGCTCGTGCACGCCGCCATCGAGCGCGCGGGCGGGAACAAGACGCTCGCGGCGAAGCTGCTCGGCATCACCCGCCGGCGGCTGTACTCGCTGCTCGTCAGCTTCGGCGATCGCGGGGCGTGAGGCGCGCCCGGCTCCCGAGGAAGGCGCCGATGATCGCGTGAAGAGAGCGCGGCGTCATCGCTGGCGCACCGCCAGGCGTCCCAGGAACGGGAGCGGGATCGCCGCCAGCATCCACCCGGCGAGCAGCAGATGATCCCCGAGCCGGATGGAGCGGAGCACCCCGACGTCGAGGTTCACGAGCCACATGACGAGGGCGAGGAACGCGACGTTCGCGACGTACACCCACCCGAGGGCGCGGGCCGCCCCCGCTCGCCATGTCGCGAGAAGCGCGACCAGCGCGGACACGGTGAACGAGGCGAACCCGATCCGGACGAGGAACGCGTCGTCGGAGCCGGAGCTCTGCAGGGAGCTCGAGTAGATCCTCTCGCCGGAGGCGGCGACGTCGAGGATCAGCCCACGCTCCTCGGAGTAGAGCCAGCCGACGGCCGAGGCGGCCACCGAGCAGACCAGCACGAGCACCCTGGGCATGGAGCCAGCATACTTCGCCGCCGCGGCGCCGCCTCACCCGCGCCGTCGCCTCCCACCTGCGTGGCGACGATGGGATCCTCCTCCGCCGTCGTCCACGGCACGTCCGGCCACCGGCGCGCGCGGCGCCGAGCCGCGGATCCAGGAGTTGCGGCGAGGCTCATCGAGCTCGCCAAGACGCTCGACCCGCGACGCCTCGCGTTCATCGACGAGACCGGCAGCCACATCGCAATGACGCGCGACTACGCTCGGTCGCCGGGGATCGGTCCCCGAGGGCGCCGCCGGCGCACCTCCCGGAGCGCTGGCGTGTGGGCCCTTCCCGACGTGTTCTCTTCGCGTGCGGCAGCGCGACGGCGCTTCGCTATCCATCCACGTGCATCCTGACGATTTCCTTCTTCATCAGAATCGGAAGCATGGAGTTCACCTCGCCCATCTTCCCCAATCGCCTGTACGTATCCGCGTCCGTCAGGGTGTCCACGACGTGCGCGAGATTCGTCTCGTCCAGCGTCAACCACTGGTATACGTGCGCCATGACGGTATAGGCCCTGTCTCCTTCCCTCAGAAAAGGCGCAGTCGCATCGAGAATTCGAATGTAACGATACGACAGCTCTATCTCGATTGCACATCGCTGCGGATTCGCCTCGAGCAGCCGAAACGTCTCCTCTGGTATCCCGATGCTCTCGATCCGCGTTTCGAAAGGTTTGAGCGCGGTGCTGGGTCCAGCCGCGTGGGCGATGGTCGTATCGTAGGTTTCGGAGCCGTCCTCGAGCAGGTAGGACGCATGGTACTTGAACGCGGCCATCTCCCGGGACTCGGCCCCCTGCAGGAACCTGACCGTGAGGCCGACCTGGGGCCACGACGCGTTCCCGGTCGGAAGATTGTGCCCTGCGAGGTTCTTCACCCTCACCTTCAAGACAGCCCCACCGCTCGTCTCTCGGCCCAGTTCATATGCGAGCTCGGCGCTGTTCCTGATCAAGGTCTCGTCCCGTCCCCCCGGAAAGGCGTGACTCGCTATTCTTCTCTTGGGGACGTTGTCGAGCTGAGCGGCCTTACCCTCCGAGATCGGCATGTGGCACTCCTGGCACGACTTCGGACTTTCGCCTATCTTGACCGCCATCTCGCGATATTCAAGCCATTCGGGATAGGTCGCATCTATCGGAAGATGATTCCCGGGATACGCCGACCAGTGACAGGTGCCGCACAGACTGGAGTCGCTGCTCGAGAACAGCTTGCTGTGCCTGCTCGGATGCATGGGTGACGCGGCGTCGTCGAACGGGCCGTTCATGCCACCCAACGGGTCCATCGTGACGTTTCCAGGATGGACGTCGGGGTGGGCCTCGCTCACCGAGTGACATACCGTGCAGGTGACGCCCTCCCGCACGATCGGGTCCGACGCCTCCAGATCCTCCGCTGTCGTCAAGGCGAGGGGAGCGTGGCATTGGATGCACCACCGCCGCTCTGCGGACTCCATCCCCCTCAAGCCGAGGCTGATTGCGTGCAGCTCTATCATGCCAATTCCGGCACGATAGGACCTCGACATGTAGGATTTCTTCCACTCGTCATAGATGCTCTTGTGACATGCTCCGCACAATTCGGCCGATTTGAAGTTGGAACGGACGTACTCCCTCTTCTGGAACTTGTTGGGGTAAGCGAGGGTGGGCTGCAGCGGTCGATGGATGAGCGCCTTCAGCCCGAAATACCCGACCAGACACAGCGGCGCCGCACCGATGAGCAAGATCCTCCCTCGCCTATTCACGCAGACCCCCCCGCAAGTAGTAGACGACGGCGACAATCTGCTCGATGGCGAGCTCTCGCTTCAGTATCCCCGTGTGCCTCCACTTGTTGCCGGCGCCATCTCCCCTCCCGCAGATGACGTTCATGAGGAAGACGCTGTCGCTGAACTCCGCCGACTTGAAATAGTTGTCGATTCTCGGTGCGCTGATCTCTCGCGCGCGCGGCTCCCCCTTCGCCGGCGAGTCATGACAGTGCATGCACAGGTTGTCGTACAGCTCCCTTCCCTTCGTGACCTCTTCAGCCGTGGGCGGACAAGCGATCCGCTCGAATTCGCACATCCGCTCGATCGAGTAGCGCAGGGGATGCTTCTTGAAATAGGACACCCTCCCACGACGGGTCATCGATTCATGGAGGTGTCGCTTCTTCGTATGGCACACCGCGCATGATGCAGCGGCGATCTCGTCGAACCTTGGACCATACTCGGCAAACGCTCCGGAGTTGACGAAGGAGGTGACGCTCTCCAGCTCCTCGGCGCTCAACGTGTTTCGAACGGACCCGTCCTTGCCGTCGTAGTGGCCCTTGCGAAATCCCTCCATGATCGTGCCAGCCTTGCCCGTTGCGATCACGCGCGTGAGATAGCCGGGCTCGACATAATGGGCCCACAGCTTCGAGCTCAAGGTCGGCACGCCATATTGGCTGTCATCACCTCTTTCGCGCCCTTCCCCCCGACGATTGTGGCATCCGGAGCAGAAATATCCGTAGATCTCCTTCCCGGATTGAGCTTGCGGTTGGGTCTCGAGCGTCCTGCCGATGTCCCAGCGTTCGGGCGAACGGGGAGTGACCCCATTCAGGCTCAGGTAGCTCGCGATCAGCCCCGATGACACCCGGCTGATTCCCGTCACCGGCATGATCGAGTTCGGACTGGACGCCCTGGAGTTCCTGACCTTATCCTCTATCCTCTCATAGACCGTGCTGTATTGACCGGTCACATCGCTCATCTTCTCCCGACCCAGCTGCGCCAACGACGGACCGATCACCCCACCCCGATCCGCGATTTGATGGCAGCCCAGACAGCCGAACGTCTTCACGGTGGTCTCGATGTCGGTCTTCGCCCTCGAGGCTCCGTCGTAGCGCTCGAGGCTCTCCGGCCGGCCACCGGGGTCATGGCATTGCAGGCAGCTGGTCCAGGCAAACCTGCCCTTGAAGGGACGATCGATTCCGTATCGGGATTCCGTGCACTCGGCCAGAGAGTCGGGGTCGCCCTTGTGACAGACCACGCAGTCGAATTCGATCACTTCATGATAGACGTCGGGATGACTTCCGAAGACGGTTCCCTCCCGCGGCTTGTACCCCGCCATCCCCAGGTGACAGGTGACGCAATATTCTTTCCTGTCGCCGGTGCTGGCCACGGCATAGACCAGGGGCTTGTCCCTTGCCCCGGCTCTGAACGTGGCATCGAACGCCCGATATTCCTCCTGGATGGCCATCCACGCCAGGGTCCTCCGCTCGAAGAGCACGAGAGCCGAGACGCCGAGCACGAGAACGAGCGGCAACGAGATCCGCGATGTCCATCGGGCTTGTGCGATCGGGCTCTTCAAAGCGCGAGCTCCCAATTGGGCCCGCGGAAGAAGTTTCCCATTAGCGTGGCCAACGCCAGGGACAGGAGAACGAACAGCAGGAGGTACGACAGGAGAGTCGCTCTCCCGATGCGGGCGTGAAGGCGTCTCCCCGGCTAGCAGCAGAACAGTGCGGCGATCGTGATGCAATGGTGCACATAGAATCGAATGAGCGTGATGTCCGAGACGACCTCTCCACCGATCATGATCTGCTTGAGCACGGTCCGAGCACGGCGCAGATCCGCCATGTTGGACCTGACCATGATGGCCCAGTATCCCAACTGATCGTAGGCAGCAGGTATCCGGTGTATGAGAGCGTGATGGTCAGGACGAAGAGCAGCATCCCCACCAGCCAGTTCGCCCACTTTCGCCTGAGATACGCTTTGCGCACGATCAGGCTGATCAGGTGCACGAAGAGCGCAAAGACCATCAGATGCGCGGCATAATAGTGCATCGCCCGGATCAGCCCGCCGTAGCGCAGATGCTCTTCCAGGAAGCGGATGCTTCGGAAGCTCCGTCCTCGGTTGGAATGTAGTAGTACATCAACAGGACGCCGGAAATCGCGAGGATCACGAACGTACAGACCAGCGTGATGCCCGCGTGAACGTCGATGCGTCCGCGGGGCCGAGGCGCTTGTGCACCTTGCCGTCCGGCGTCACGGATCCGTCCGCGTCGTCGGCGACCTTGACCATGAGGCCGCACAGGTTCCCCCGGGGGAGCCAGCGCCCGAGCTTCCTGGACTGGATCGCGTGCGACAGGTCCAGGTCGACGTAAGGCGCGATGACGAACGCGTCGTCGGGGTCCGCGTAGACCGCGGTCATCGGGAGCTCCCGCCGTTCGGAGAAGCGCGCGTGTTGCCCATACACGACGACGTAGAGATCGAGGAAGAGCCGCTCGCCGGCGGGGATCCCCGACCTCTGCAGGATGACCGGAGTGCCGAGCCCGCCCGCCGCGAGGACGAAGGCGCCCGCCTCGATCTCGACGGGTTCGTCCCCGCGGACGCCCACCGCCGCGACGGCGGCGTCACCACGGAGCTCGAGCCGCGTGATGGTGACGCCCTCCACCACCTGGATGCGCTCCGACTCCGCAAGGCGCTTCAGGGTGGCCCCGGCCGACCAGACGGCTCCATTGGGACAGCTCAGCTCGCACAGCGCGCACCTGGCGCAGCGGGAGAAGTCGATGAACTTCGGCATCGGGGTCATCCCGTAGCCGAGGGCCGAGGCGGCGCCGACGAGGAGCGACGCGTTGGGGCCGGAGTGTGTCTCCGGGACGGGCGTGATGCCGAGGTCCGCGACGACCTCGTCAATCTCCGTCCGGAGCTCGAGTTCGTGGCGGGAGAGATAGGACGCGGGCGGGGAGACGCCGTTCGCGCACGACACGTCAATCGTCCCGCCGAGCCCGTGCCGCCGGTAGTACGGAATGCCCTCCGCGGTCTTCGGGAACGCTCCGTTCTCGCCGAAGATCCTCTTGCCGCGGGCGATGACGTCGAGGCCCTCGACGTCCGTCCCGTCGCCACGCTCCGCGATCATGACGCGTGCGCCGGACGCGGCGAGCGCGGGGACGCACGCCGCCGCGCCGGCGCCGCTCCCCACGACCAGGATGTCGGTGGTCAGAGTCCGCATGGCCCCCTCCTTCGACAGCGCTCGAGCCGGGCGCTCACCCACGCCCGGCCTCAGCCCTCCGCCGGCGAGCGCGTCGTCCGACGGCGGAGCTCCCGGAGCCTTTCGAAGTCCGGGTCCGAGTACGTCTTGCGGGTGTTCAGGAACGGCGGCAGCTCGAACCCGTGGTCGAACAGGGCCGTCCGGACCTTGTCCAGGGTGTCCGGCAAGAGGTCGCCCGAGTCCGCCGAGCAGCTCTCGAGCCGGCCGTCCATCGCGATCGCGATCGCCTCCGCGAAGCAGCCGTAGATCATGTCATCGGCCGGGAGCCCGAGGACCGCCCTTATCTTGATCTCGCTGGGCGGCCGGGCGAGCCCGCCCGCGTAGAGGATGATGTCGTCCCGCTGCTCGTTCGCCGAGACGACGTTCTTCGGGTAGCCGACGTCGCACACAAGCGCGCCGGGCTTGAAGGCGTCCTCGCGGCAGATGGGCCTCGTCGCGCTCGTGACGAAGACGACGACGTCGGCCTCGCCGATGGCCAGCGCGTTGTCGGTGGTGAGGGTGACGTTCGAGCCCGTCGCCACCCAGGAGCCGAAGGACGCCGAGAGCTTGCGCGGACTCCTCCCGGTCAGCACGAGCTTGCGCGCCACGCGACGGAAGTACGCGGCGCACGTCCGCCCGACGCTTCCGGTCGCGCCGACGATCGCCACGATGGCGTCACCCAGGGCGAGGTCCGTCCGTGCGCAGAGGGTCTCGATCCCTTCGATCGTCATGATGCTGGTCGCGGCCGTGCCGTTCGTGATGCGGGTGGTCGACGCCTGCCGTGCGACGATGGCCCCGGAGGCGGCATCTGCAATCGACGTGAAGCCGCCGAGGGCGCCGACGGTCGCTCCGAGCCTGTCGCTCAGTCGGACCGCTTCCTCCACCTTGGCGATGACCTTCCTGCGGCTCGTGAGGAGCATCTCAGGGAGGAACGTCGAGATGACGAGGGACCCGGAGACGGTCGCGTTGTTCGCCCTGGACGTGAATGAGAGGTCGAGGGCCTTGAACGCGGGCGTCCACTCGAACAGCTTCTTGAGCAGGTCGTCGCCGATCGTGCCCTGGGGACGGGCCCTCCCCAGGAAGGAGAGGTAGGTCCGGATGCCCTCGACGCTCGTGGGGTGCCCGATGAGCGCGAACGAGTTCTCAGCGCGCATCGAGCGAGACCAGCCTCTCCTTGATGTGCGACAGCATCTGATGGGAGTTCGAGTGGAGCTTTTCCCGCAGTACGGGGCCCAGCACGTCCTCGATGACCGGCAGGTCGAGCGCGTACGTGAGCAGGAGCTTCAGCGCGAGCCCCCCGCTCGACGGTTCGATCCGCCAGCTCCCCTCGAGCGAGTCGAAGTCGCCGGCGATGAGCCGGTAGTGAACGGCGTGGTTGTCGGCGTCGTAGGTGTTCTCCTGGGTCCACGTGAAGGGCGCGCCCTCGATCGTGCAGCGCCACTCGACGCGGCTCCTGTTCGAGGAGAGCCTCTTCTCGACGACCTCGAGCACGTTCGGCATGTACTGCGGGAACGAGGTCATGTCGCTGAGGAGCGAGTAAGCGACGGACTTCATCCGCTCCACGTCGGACGCCCCGTCGATCTCCACCATCACGCACGTTTCCAACGAGTGCAGCGCCATTCGATCCCTCCGGTTCGGCTCGCCACGCGGGTGCACTCAGAGCACGGGCGCACGCGCAGTACAATTCCCCATCCGTGAAGTCCGCGCGACGGATCGCCGCACGGGCTGCTCCCGCGACTGGGTCCGTCGCGCGGCCTGCGCGCCCACCCGGGCTGCGGATCCTCGCCACGGCCTCGCGCGACTCCGCCGTCTTGACTGCGGTTTCGAGGCAGCTCGTCGCGTTCTCCTGCGAGCTCGAAGCGGTTCGTCCTGCAACGAGCGGCCGATGGAGGACGCCGACGCGCACCTCGTCTACGTGGGCGATGCGCCAGCGGGTGCTCTCTTCTGCCGTGGAGGCTCCGGCTCGCCGTGCCGGGGCCCCATCGTGGCAACGCGGCCCCAGTTGTGGCCCAGCCGCGGACGGATCATCCTGTGGGCCCATGCGCGAGCCAGCCATCCGCGCCTGGCAACGAGCCGCAACGACGAGACGGGCGCCGAGACGACATCGGAAATACGGAGGAGGAGGGGACAATCGTGAGCAACCGGCTGAAGGCGGGGGACGAGGCACCGAACTTCACATTTGATTCAGCCTGGAATCCCTCACGGGATTTCCATGAGGCCCTGCAACACCACGATGCCATTCTCGTCTTTCTACGGTATCAGGGGTGCCCCATCTGCCAGATGGAAATGGCCAACCTGAGGCGTGACATAGGATTGTTCAACGAGAAGAACGCCAGGACTTACGTCTTCCTGCAGAGCTCGACCGACACCCTGATGCAGCAGCTGAAGAAGAACGAGTGGCCGTTCGACATCGTCTGTGATCCAAATGGAAAGATTTACCGGCTCTATCACGTCGAGCCGGGCGGCATCATCAGGTATCTGCATCCTGCGGGTCTCATTGCCGCCATCAAGGCCATCGGGTCGGGATTTGCTCATAGAAGATTCGAGGGCAAGGAAACACAGGTGCCTGCCGTGTTCATCGTAAGCTCCGACAGGACCATAAAGTATGCATATTACGGACAATACATCAGCGATGTACCGAGCCCTTCCACCATAGCTGAGCATCTTGGTCCGCCGCGGGCGACCGCATCAGCCGATTCAAGATGCCGTTGAGCGCCGCGGACCATGACCCCTCCCCTCCCCTGCGCTTCAGCCCGTTGCGCGTCGATGGGGAGCCGAGGGGGAGCCGTCGGCCCGCGAAAGACAAACCCCCGCCGGAGCGGGGGTTAGATGCGGCGGGAAGAGGGATTTTGAACGGTCTAGACGGTGCGTGAACGCCACGTTGGCGACGCACAGCGAGAGGCAACTCGCAGGTGGGTTCTTCGTTACAGCGGCGATGACATCCCGAACGTCGCCGTCACCGTCTTCGCCGCGCTCATGGACACGGTGCAGGTGGTCCCTGAAACGAGGGTGCACCCGCTCCACGACGAGAACGTCGAGCCCGGCTCGGGCGCCGCCGTGAGCGTCACCGACGTGGCCGGGGACGTGTTGGGCACCGAGGCCGTGCACCCCTCCGCAGAGCCGGTCGTGCAGGAGATGCTTCCCCCCGTCACCGTGCCGCGCCCGGTCCCGGACGTCTTCGCCGTGAGGAGCCAGGCGTCCGGCTGGAACGTCGCCGTCACCGTCTTGGCCGCCGTCATCGTCACCGTGCACCTCGTACCGCTCGCCGACGTGCAGCCGGACCAGCTCTTCAGCAACGAGCCCGCGGCCGGGGTCGCCGTGAGCGTCACCGTGCTCCCGTTGCCGGCCGTGGTGGTGCAACCCGCCGGATCGCCGCACTCCAGCCCCGCTCCGGCGATCGTCCCGGCCCCGCCGGAGTAGGAGGCCGGCCTCACCGTGAGCGGATAGGTGGTCGGCTGGAACGTCGCCGTCACCGTCTTCGCCGCCGTCATCGTCACCGTGCACGTCGTGCCGCTCGCCGACGTGCAGCCGGACCAGCTCTTCAGGAGCGAGGTCCCGTCCGGCGTCGCGGTCAAGGTCACGGTCGCGCCGTTCGCGACGCTGGCGGTGCAGCCTGCGGTCGATCCGGCCGTGCAGGCGATGCCGGCCCCCGTCACGGTGCCGGCCCCGCCCGACGCCGCCGCGTTCACGGTGAGCACGAACGTGCTCGGCACGAAGGTCGCCGTGACCGTCTTCGCCGACGACATCGTGACGGTGCAGATCGCGCCGCTCGTCGACGTGCATCCGGTCCAGCTCTTGAACAGCGACGTCGCGTCCGGCACCGCCGTCAGCGTGATCGTCGCCCCGTTCGGCTCGACGTAGGCGCAGCCGGTCGTCGAGCTGCAGTCGATGCCGGCCCCCTGGACGGCGCCGCCGGCGCCCGTCCCGGCGGTCTTCACCGTGAGCTCGTACGTGCTCGACAGGAACGTCGCCGTGACCGCCTTCGCCGAGGTCATCGTCGCCGTGCAGACGTTCCCCGACACGGAGGTGCACCCGCTCCAGCTCGAGAAGAACGACCCCGCCTCCGGCACCGCCGCCAGCGTCACCGACGTGGCCGGGGACGTGTTGGGCACCGAGGCCGTGCACCCCTCCGTCGAGCCGGTCGTGCAGGAGATGCTTCCACCGGTCACCGTCCCGCGCCCGGTCCCCGACGTCTTCGCCGTGAGGAGCCAGGTGTCCGGCTGGAACGTCGCCGTCACGGTCTTCGCCGCCGTCATCGTCACCGTGCAGACGTTCCCGGACACGGTCGCGCAGCCCGACGACCAGGACTTGAAGATGGAGGCGTCGTCCGGCGTCGCCGTGAGCGTCACGCTCGCGCCGTTCGCCACCACCTCGGTGCAGTCGCCGGTGGACCCGGTCGCGCAGGCGATGCCGGTCCCGGTCACGGCGCCGTTCCCGGACACCACCGTGGTGAGCGGGTACGTCGCCGGCTGGAAGGTGGCCGTCACGCTCTTCGCCCCGGTCATCGAGACCGTGCAGACGTTCCCGGACACGGTCGCGCAGCCCGACGACCAGGACTTGAAGATGGAGGCGCCGTCCGGCGTCGCCGTGAGCGTCACGCTCCCGCCGTTCGCCACCGTGGCGCTGCAGCCCTCGGGCGTCGCGGGGCTGCACGCGATCCCGGCTCCCTCCACGCTCCCGCCGCCCGCCACGCTCACCGTGAGCGGATAGGTGCTCGGCTCCATCCTGAGCGTGAGCGTCTTCGCCCCCGTCATCGCGATCGTGCAGGTCGCGCCGGACACGCTCGTGCACCCCGTCCAGCTCTTGAACACCGAGCTCGTGTCCGCGCTCGCCGTCAGCACCACCGTCGCGCCGTTCGCGAACGTGCCGGTGCACGGCACGCCCGAGATCACCATGCAGGTGAACCCCGGCTCCGCGAACGCCGTCCCGCCCCCACCTCCCGTGGCGTTCAGGGTGAGCGGGTACGTCGCCGGCTGGAAGGTGGCGATCACGCTCTTCGCCCCGGTCATCGAGACGGTGCAGACGTTCCCGGACGCCGAGGTGCAGCCGCTCCAGCTCGTGAAGATCGACCCCGCCTCCGGCGCCGCCGTGAGCGTCACGGCCGTGGCGGGCGACGTGTTGGGCACCGGGGCGGTGCACCCCTCCGTCGAGCCGGTCGTGCAGGAGATGCCCCCGCCCGTCACGGTTCCGCGCCCGCTGCCGGACGTCTTCGCCGTGAGCAGCCAGGTGGCCGGCTGGAACGTCGCCGTCGCCGTCTTCGCCGAGGTCATCGACACGGTGCAGACGTTGCCGGACACGCTCGTGCACCCGCTCCAGCCCGTGAAGATCGACGCCGCGTCGGGCGTCGCCGTGAGCGTCACGGACCTCGCCGGCGAGGTGATGGGCACGGCAGCCGTGCACCCCTCCGTCGCGCCCGTCGTGCAGGAGATGCCCCCGCCCGTCACCGTCCCGCGCCCGTAGCCGGACGTCCTGACCGTGAGGAGCACGCCCGGCTGGAACGTCGCCGTCACCTTCCTGGCCGCGTCCATCGCCACCGTGCAGACGTTCCCGGACACCGTCGTGCACCCGGTCCAGCCCGCGAAGGCCGACGTCGAGTCCGGGCGTCGCCGTGAGCGTCACCGTCACCGGCGGCGACGTGTTGGGGTACGAAGCCGTGCACCCCGCCGTCCCGGAAACGAGGCAGGAGATCCCGTCTCCGGTCACGGTGCCCTGTCCGGAGCCCCGGAGCTCGACCGTCAGCGGCTGGCTCGCGAGCGTGAAGCTCGCCGTCACCAGCCGCGCGTCGTCCATCGTGACGGTGCAGGCCGGAGCCGTGCCCGTGCAGGCGCCGCTCCAGCCGGAGAAGACCGATCCGGACGCCGCCTGCGCGGTGAGCGTCACGGACGTCCCGGCCGCGAAGTCGGCCGAGCACGCCTGGCCGCAGTCGATCCCGGCCGGGCTCGAGGTGACGGTCCCCGCGCCGTCGCCGGTGTGGGCGACGGCGAGCGGGAAGCCCGACCCGCTCCCGAAGTCGACCACCTTGCCGACGAGGTCGATCCCGGAGCCGGCGCAGCCGGTGGAGACGCAGTTGCCCAGATCGTCCCAGGTGACGAGGAACTTCCCCTGCGCGAGCGGCACGACGAACGGATAGGACTGGTCGCCCGGCTTGCCCTCGACCCACACGCCGTTCGGCGCGGCGAGCGGCGCGCCCGTCGGCCCGAGGCGCTGCACGAACACGTCCTGGTGCCCCGCCCGATCGTCGGACCACGCGTACACCGCGCCGTCCTGGCCGTCCGTCGCGATCGACGGCGCGAGCTGGTTGCCCGGCGCCGTCGTGACCGGCACGCCGTTCGTGCCCCACAGCCGGTTCCCGTCCCGATCGACGCGCTGCGTGTACACGTCCCAGCTCGCGACGTTGCGGGCGTCGTGCCACACCACGAACGCGCCGCCCCGTCCATCGGACGTCATCGTGACCTGCTCGGGAGCCCAGCCCGGCAGGAAGGTGCTCGGCGTGGCGGTGAGCCCCGACACGAGCGGGACGCCGCCGGCGGGCCAGAGGCTCTGGCCGGCGCCGTTCAACCGCACCGCGTAGATGTCGCTCCGCGAGAGGAGGTTGGCGCCGGACGTGAACGGGAAGTTGCGGAAGTCGTGCCAGGCGACGATCGCGCCGCCCGCGCCGTCCGCGACGATGTTCGGGCCGAGGGCGACCTCCGGCATGCCCGGGGTCATCGACATCGCCGGCGTGAGGAGCACGCCGTCCTCGGTCCAGACGGGCTGCCCGCTCACGCCGATGCGCTGGGCGTAGATGGCCCAGTAGGCCGTGCGCAGATCGGCCCAGGTCACGATCGCGCCGCCGTAGCCGTCCGTCGCGATCGCGACGCCGGACTGGGCGCTGGCCGCCCGCACCACGGGCACTCCCTCGGCCTGCCACAGGGCGGTTCCCGTCGCGTCGATCCGCTGCGCGTAGATGTCGGAGCTGTTGCCGCTGCGATAGTCCATCCAGGCGACGATCGCCGATCCCCCGCCCTTCGAGATGAGGGTCGGCCGCTCCTGCCCTCCCGCGGCCTGACACACCCAGACTCCGCCGGCGCCCCAGAGCTTCTGCCCGGAGGCGCTCACCCGCTGGGCCCGGATGTGCTTGTCGTAGATGGCGCCCGTGTTGGCGCCCTCGACCCAGGCGACGATCGCGCCTCCCGTCCCGTCGGAGACGATCGACGGGCGGACCGCCGCGCCCGGCCAGACGGACGTCAGCGCGATCCCGTCCGCGGCCCAGAGCGGGTTCCCGGAGCCGTCCACGCGCTGCATGTACAGATCGGGGCTGCCGTTCCGCGTGTCGGTCCACACGTAGAACGCGCCCCCGGCGCCGTCGGGCGCCGCGGGGCGCCCCGTGCTGATGTGGTGCAGCGGATCCCACTGCTGGGTGGAGGACGCCCGCGACAGCACGGTGCCGCAGTTGCTGATCGCGACGTCCGACGCCACGCGCGCGATCACCGGCAGCTCCGCCGGGCCATTCGAGGCTTCGGGCGAGCTGATCGTCAGGAGACCGGTCGCGTCCTCGAGCCGGTTCAACGAGACGGACGGGAACGACGGAGTGGTCGCCGACGACGACAGCACGCCGAGCCAGTCGGGAGCGACGGAGGACCAGCTCATCGTCCCGCCGCCGAGGTTGTAGACCTCCACCGGCAACGACCACTGCTGCCCGGGGCACATCGTCGCCGGGACGTCGAACTCCAGCGGCTTCGCGACCACCTTCAGGATGGGCGGGTCCGCCGGCGGGTCGAACGCCCTCGCGACCGCCGCCGCCGCATCGAGCCGGCCCCAGCCGTAGTAGGGGTCGTAACCGGGCGCATCCACCGCGGGGCTGCCGACCTCGTCTCGCGCCGTGTGCCGGATGATCGACTCGACCTCTGCCACGGTGAGCTGCGGGTTGGCGGACAAGAGCAGCCCGGCGACGCCGGAGACGTGGGGCGTCGCCATCGACGTCCCGGCCTGCCTGAGGTAGCTGCCGCCGACGACCAGGTTCGCGTCTCCCGTGCCGGCGGCCCGGAGCGAGAGGATGTTGCGATAGCGCGGCGTAGGGGGAAGCGGCGTCGGGGCCGCCGCCGGGAGCGGCGACGTCGACGAGGTACCCCCAGTTGGAGAACGACGCCTTCGAGTCGTCGGCGCCGGACGCCGCGACCGTGATCACGTCCTGGAGGCTCGCGGGGAAGGAGTACCTGACGTCGCTGGCGTTGTTGCCGGCGGCGAACGTGATCACGCAGCCCAGGCTCCGCGCCAGCCGGACCGCGTCGGCGAGGGCGGCGTCCGTGCACGTGGAGCCGTAGCAGCCCCAGCTGTTGCTGATCACGTCGGCGCCGTTCCGCGCCGCGTACGTGATGGCCGCCGCGAGGGTCGAGAACGCGCCGTAGCCGGCATCGTCGAGCCCCTTCACCGGCATGATCCGGGCCTGGTACGCGACCCCGATCACGCCGGCGCCGTTGTTCCCCACCGCCGCGATGGTCCCCGAGACGTGCGTCCCGTGACCGAACCCGTCCATCGGGTCGGCGTCGCCGTAGGCGAAGTCCCACCCGCGGACGTCGTCCACGTATCCGTTCCCGTCGTCGTCCACGCCCGGCAGGCCGTCCACCTCGGCCTGGTTGACCCACACGTTCCCGGCGATGTCGGGGTGGCCGTAGTCGAG
Organism: uncultured delta proteobacterium; assembly: GCA_963737085.1. Classification (GTDB taxonomy): domain Bacteria; phylum Myxococcota; class Myxococcia; order Myxococcales; family Anaeromyxobacteraceae; genus Anaeromyxobacter. The sequence continues at coordinate 15,800 of CAVTRR010000002.1, read as the reverse complement.
CCCGGTGTCGACGACGGCGACCACGGTGCCGAGGCCGGTCGCGACGTCCCAGGCCGCCGGGGCGCCGATCTTCGCCAGCGGCCAGAGGTCGCCATAGGCCTGCCCCCACGAGCCGGAGGAGGCGAGGTACGGATCGTCGGGGAGCGCCTGCGTCCGCGCGAGGTGGTCGGGGACGGCGTACTCGACGTTCGGGTTGGCCGAGTAGTCCGCCGCCATCTTCGCGACGTCCGTCTCCGCGGGGACCTCGAAGACGTAGACGCCGACGAGGTCCGGGAGCTCGGCGCGCGGTCCGGCGCGCGCGGCCCTCGCGGCGAACTCGGCCCTGGACGCGTTCACCGTCTCGAGGAGCTTCCGCCGCCGGTCCGCGAGCGCGCCCTTGCCGGGGGCGGAGATCGCGCGCGCGAAGAGGGACGAGAACACGGGCGCGACCGAGCTCACGCGGTACTCGGCGTGAAGCCGGTCGAGGTCGGCGCCGCCGGAGCGCGCGTTCGCCGCGAACCCGAGGCCGTGCCGGTGGATGACGTCGGCGGGCTCGCGCAGCGCGTCGCGGAACTTGACGACGAGGCGTCCCGGGACCCACTGCGGGGCCTGCTCGGCATCGCCGTCGCTCCCGCCGGCGGGGACCGCGCCGTGAGCGCGCTCGGCCGACCGTGAGACGCGGCCGTCCGGGAGCGAAGCGTCGCCCTGGCTCGGGGTGCTCGAGCCGCAGCTCAGGGAGGCAACGAGACAGCACACCGCGAGCGTCGCGGTCAGCGTTTGGCGCATGGGAGTCCCTCGATGTGAGCCGACGGCGCCGGGCAGACTACCCGTGCGGGTTGCGCGAAGAAGCGCGGCAAACTGCCACACGGCGCACGGCGCCTCCAACGAGGTGAGGGGCGGCGCTCGACCCCGCTGCCCTGCAACATCCCACTGAGGTGCACCCCTCATCGAGGTCGGAGCTTTCCTCGCGATCGCTGCCGAATGACACGGCGACGACGAACGCGCGGAGCGAGCGCATGCGGGCCGCTGACGTGATGAGGATGATCGCCACTCGCCGGACCGGCCTCACCGCGGCCGCCGTGGTCACCTGCGCAGCGGTGGGGTTGCTGGTCGCGGCGCAGGTCGGGTGCCTCGCGACCGGCGTCGAGATGGAGGTGCTCACGCGGGATCCAGCGGCCCTCCTGAAGGCGCGGCCCTACGTCGGCATCCTCTCGACTCTTGGAATCGGATGCTGGGGCGCCGCGACGGGTGTCGGCGTCCTGGGGTGGCTCGCGTTGCGCAGCGGAAATCCCCATCAGCGCGAGCTCTCCGGCGCTCTGCGTGCATTCGCCCTGCTGAGCGCGTGGCTCGGCGTGGACGACCTCGCCCAGCTCCACGAGCACGCACCGCGGCTTCTCGGCGTGAGTGAGGCCGTGGTGTACCTCGCGTACGCGGCGCTCGCGGTCGCATGGGTGCTGTGGTACCGCCGGGTGCTTCTCGAGGGCGCGCCGCTGCCGCTGCTGATCGCCATCGCGGGGCTCGGTGGGTCGGTCCTCGCGGACGAGTTCGGCAACCTGTGGTTCGAGCTGCCGCTCGTCCTGGAGGACGGCTCCAAGCTCGTCGGGATCGCGAACTGGGCTGCGTGGGCGGGGGTCGTCGTCTGGAGCGAGCTGGAGGTGGTGAGTCGCGTCGCCAGCCCGGCTGAAGACCCGGAGCCCATACCTGGGGCTTCGGGTCTCGCGCACGAGCTCCCCCTCGCCGGCGAGTACCGGCACGTACTCCTCGAGGGGCAGCCGGCGCGCCTCGAACGCCTTCACGTCGACGACTGACGCGCGCCCGAGGCGAGCGCCGGTCGCCGCGTTCCCCCTCCCCCCCGACCCGGAGTCGTTGCCGTTCCTTCGCCCGGGTTGCTCACGAAGTGGTTGTCCCGAGGTTTGGTGACTCGCGACCAGGGGGTGTGGCGCGGGTGCGTAGTGATAACGTGTGCGCTAGCGCGCATGCCTGTCCTGTCCGCGATCAATTCACGAAGGGCTGACGAGATCGCCGCTTCCCTGGGCGTCGTTCGTGACGGTGATGGACCGGCGCTCCGCGCGATCATTCCGGAGCTACGGGAGCTGCTCGACAGTGAGATCGCCCTCGCCTACGGCCTGACCGCCCGTGACGAGGAGGTGCGGGTAGACTTCTTCTGGGCACGAGGCATCGACGCGCGTACGGTCGTCCCCGATTTCGATCGGGTCCTCCGGGCCATGCCCCAGTTCGGGTACTACAACCCGTTCTGCCCCGAGCCAGGTCAGCGCAACACCGTCCGCCACCACTCCAGGACGCCGGACAATGCGCGGCAGCTGTACCGGCGACACGGAATCCTCGACAGCGCCGAGCTGCGGATCCTCCTCTGCGAAGGAGATTCGCTCCTCGCCTGGGTCGGCGCCATCCGCCCCGCGCCGTACGGCGCCCGCGAGCGCGCCTTGCTCACGCGGCTCCTCGAGCCGCTCCGCGCGCGAACGCTGCTGGAGCGCCGCCTCGCCCAGGCTCCCGCCGTGACGCAGCTCCTCGGCGCAGCGATGGACGCGATCGGCAGCGCTGCCTACCTGCTGCACGGCGGCGCGGTGGTGCACACGAACGCTGCGGGGAAGGCGGCGCTCGAGGCGGACCGCGCCGGCACGCTCGAGCGCCTGCGTGCGCATCTCGCCGCGCGCGGCGACGGGACGATCGCGGTGTCGCGCCACGTGGGGGCGGGCACCCCCGAGTACGCGCTGGCGGTGGATCGAGCTCCTCGCAGGGACCCGGCGGCGCGCGCCGAGTCGCTGGGCGCGCGCTGGGGCCTCACCGCCGCGCAGCGGAGGGTGCTCGCGAACGTCGCGACGGGAGCGACGAACAAGGCCACGGCGGCCACGCTCCGGTGCTCCGAGGGCACGATCGAGTTCCACCTCACCGCGATCCTCGCCCGGGTGGGATGCGAGAGCCGTGCCGCACTCGTGGCGCGGTTCTGGACCGAGGAGTGAGGATTGCCGCCGCCTCGACGCCGAGGCCGTGAGGACGCCATGCGAACGGACGCCATCGAGATCGGCTCGCTGTCGATCTCCGTCACCCAGACCGGCGCGCGCGGGCCGTGCATCGTCCTGTGCCACGGGAACTCGGGCTCGAGCCGCAGCTTCGAGCGCCAGCTGAGCGGCCAGCTCGGGAAGAAGTTCCGTCTGGTCGCCATCGACTTCGCCGGACATGGCCTGTCCTCGCCGGCGGTCGATCCCGCGGTCGCGTACAGCCTGCCGGGGCACGCCCGGGTGGTCGTCGAGATCGCGAGGCGCCTCGAGCTCTCGAACGCCATCTTCGTCGGCTCGAGCCTGGGGGGGCACGTCGTGCTGGAGGCGAGCGCCGATCTCCCGAGCGCCGCCGGGTTCGCGATCTCCGGCGCCCCCCCGATCGGCTTTCCTCCCGCGATGGGCGAGGCGTTCCTTCCCTGTCCCTCGCTCGCGGTGGCTTTCGAGCAACACCCGACCGACGCCGAGATCCGCGGGTTCCAGGAGAGCCTCCTCGCGCCCGGAGCGCCGGTGCCGGCCGTCTTTCGCGAGGACTTCCTCCGGACCGACGGGCGCGCCCGCGGCGCGCTGGGCGCGAGCATCGCGAGCGGCGGCTACGCGGACGAGATCGAGATCGTCGCACGCCTCACGAAGCCGCTCGCCATCGTCCATGGAGCCCAGGACCAGCTCGTGAACGCCCGCTACTACGAGCGCCTCTCGATCCCCCGCCTGTGGCGGGGAGCGGTCCAGGTCATCCCCGGCGCCGGGCACGCGCCGCACTGGGAAGCCGCGGCCGAGTTCGATGCCTTGATGGAAGCTTTCGCTCGCGACTGCGCGTGAGCCGCACCGTGCTCAGTACTTGATGATGTAGTTCACGAACGCATTGGTCGGACGCGTCTCGTTTCCGCCGGCGTTCCCGATGGAGATCCCGGTCGTCGTCGTGTCCGTCGTGAGGCTTCCCGAGCGACGGTCGGACGTCTTGCCCACGTTCCCCCAGTTCCAGCCCCCGGTGCTGTCGGCGCCGAACAGGTGTGCGTGTCCCGGATCCGTGTAGGGGTGCGCGTGACTCGCGAACCCGTCGCCCTGCACGGAGCCGACGTTGTCCCCGGTGGCGCCTCCCTCTGCCATCATCGTCCGCGTGGCCGCGTCCGGATCGCGGCCGGCGCCGCCGTCCGCTCCCCGCAGGAACCGGCCTCGATAATCGGGGACGTTGAAGGTGGTGATCTGGTCACCGTACCCGTGGACGATGCCGAGCACGGCGAACAGCTCGGGGTACTCCGTGCGGCTGACCGCAGCGCCGTCGCAGAGCAGCCAGCCGGACGGTGCGGTCGTGCCCGCGTAGGCGACGACGGCGCCGACCGGGACCACGCGATCGGCCAGCCAGCCGAAGTTTGCGTTCACCTCCGCGGCCTTCGCGGGAGTTCCGCTCGTGAAGGTGTGTGGCAGCGACGGATCTGCGGCGGCCGGGAGCGGGCCCACCACCACGCAGACGATGACGACGGCGGTGACGCGACACGACGCGACCCACGCAACGAACGTTCTCATGCCAGATCTCTCCCCTCGTTACTGCCAGTTGCCTTCATCCCAAACCATGGAATCCCAGTCGTTCGGCGTGCTGCCGCCCTGGGGGTCATCGCCTCCCCCGGAACAGCTGCTTCCCGCGAGCGCGCCGATCATCATCAACGCGATCGCGACGACCCTGAACCTCGCCTTCATGCTCGCCTCCCGCACTTCACGCCACGTGATCCCGCGCCATCGCTTTCGCTCGCCGCGACCGTGCGAGGATCGCGCGCGCGATCGGCCGGCGCTACTGGGGAAAGCCCGAGGAATGGGAGTGGCCTGCGGCGCCGGCCTGGGGTTTCCCCCAGTGTTCGAGCTTCATTCCGGCTCGTATGCTCCGGCCATCAGGGTTTCGTCGGAGCTCCTGCAGCAGAACGGCGGGGGGGGCGAGGTCCGGCGCGGAGGTCGGCACATCGCCTCCGCGCCGGATCCTCGATGGCACGTGCGTTCCTGTCGCGCGGTCCCCATCGCGCGGCGACGCAGCTCCCGGAAGGCGAGCGACGAGATCCGGTCGAGAATCGTGCGGTCTCAGCCGCGGGGCCCGAGCGTGACCACGTATACGTCCGCCGCGCCGTGGCTGTTGATGGTGCCGCCGCCGAAGTCGATCGGGAAACGGAACTCGCCCACGAAGGTCACGTTTCCGCTTCCGTGGCACGCGACGCCGCGGCCCTTCGCGAAGTCCCCGGAGGTGCCGTAGCCGTGTCCCCAGCGGAAGAGGCCGGCAGGGTCCCATGAAGCGACGAAGATCGGGCCGTTCGCGGGCGCCGTCGCGCCCGGGAAGGTCACGCCATTGCCCATCATCCCGGAGACCGCCACGTTGCCCGACGGGTCCAGGCAGACGCCGACCGTCTCCTCCGAGCTGCTGCTCGACATCGTCTTCGACCACTGGGCGACGCCGTTCGTGTCGTACCGCACGAGGAAGCCCTCACGCCCGCCGAGCCCCACCGTCGGCGTCTCACCGAGCGCGATCGTGCCGGACCACCAGCCGGCGAACGCCACGTCGCCGTTCGGCAGCGCCGCGGCGGCGAGCCCCTCGCCCGAGCCGCACACGATGTGGTGCGCCCACCGGTAGGCGCCCTGGGCATCGAGGCTCGCGGCGATGATGTGGCCGGAGACGCCCGCGCTCTCGACGCCCCCGCCGAAGTCGACGTCGCCGCTGAAGCGGCCGGTCCAGTAGACGTTGCCGCTGCCGTCGATGGCCACGCCGCCGGCGTAGTCCATCAGGGCGTCGCCGTACCTGCGGCTCCACTGCGTGACGCCGTTCTCGTCGAGCAGGGCGACGAAGATGTCCCAGTCGCCGGCGCTGCGGAGCGGCCCGGTGCCGAGGTCGATGGTGCCCTGGAACGCGCCGAGGATGGCCACCTGGCCGCTCGCGTTCGCGGCGATCGCGTTGCCGAAGTCGCGGTTGGCGCCGCCCATCACCCGCGCCCAGCGAAAGGCGCCCGCCTGCGTGTAGCTGACGACATAGATGTCGTCCTGCCCGTTGCTCGGGATCGAACCGCCGCCGAAGTCGACCGCGTAGTTGTGGTACCCGATCGCGTACACGTTGCCGGATCCGTCCACGGCGACGCCCTTGCCGATGTCGCGCCACGACGCGCCGAACTTCTTCGACCACCTGTGCGTGCCGTCGGGCGCGTAGCTCGCGACGAAGGGGTCCCAGTCTCCGGCGCTGGTCAACGGGCCGCCGCCGAAGTCGACGCTGCTCTCGAAGTAGCCGGTCACGGCCACGTTCCCCTGCGCGTCCGCGGCGACGCCCTCCGCGATGTCGATGCCGGTGCCGCCGGCGGTGACGAGCCACGGTCCGGGACCGCACCACGGCGGCGCAGCCAGGGCGTTGGTGCAGGTGACGGACGCGGGATCTCCGCAGCCGCCGTTGTCGACGGCGCATTCGTCGATGTCCACGCAGCCGGGCGTCGCACCCACGTTGTTGGTGCAGGTCACGTACGTGGGATCTCCGCAACCGCCGTTGTCGACGGCGCATTCGTCGACGTCCACGCAGTCGGCGCCCTGGCGCGTGAATCCGGACGCGCAAGCCTCCGGCTCCGTGCCTCCTCCGCCGCTGCAGGCCACCACGACGAGCAAACGCCAGCCAGACTACGCTTCATGAGCCCCCCGCTCGGTCGACGTCCTCTTCGGATCCGCCTCGCGCCCGTCACGTGAATCGGATCGGTGCAGCGACGATCCGACCGCAGTCCGCCATCCCCGGCCGCGACGCGGATTGCACCTTGCCTGACGGTGAAAGGCAAGGCGATATTTCGAAGCAACCGGGACAGGGCCGCAGCCCGCCGCGGCGGTCTAGAACGAGATCACGCGGTCGCTCTCGACGACCCACCCCGCGAGCTGACCCATCGTCGACTGCTCGGCGCCCTCGAAGTACGGCTGGTTCTTGTGAAGCCCGCACCGCGCCATGCAGGTGCCGCAGACCTTCACGACGACGCCCTGCCCGATGAGGTCCTTCAGCATCCGCACGAGGTCCTGGTCGTAGCTCTCGGGCTTCTTCAGGACGTCCCGGGCCAGATCGACGGCGTCGTTCATGAGGAAGATGCGGACGTCCTGTCCGCCCTCCTTCAGCTTGCCGGCGAGACGCAGGCCGTTCCAGGTGACGTCGGTGCCGTCGTAGGGCTCGCGGTTGAAGATGATCAGGACGCTCATGGAGCACTCGCGGTCGGGTCGAGAGGGAGACAGCGCCGGCGCAGTATTCAAGTGCTCGTTTGATTAGTCAAGCACCCCGGCGCCTCCACCCGGCGCACCTTGAAATCCGCAGTCGTCCGGCCTACTCAAGTACTCGCACGACCACGGGAGCTCAGATGCCCTCGCCCGCCCGCCAGTTCAAGAACGCCATCTACGAGCAGTTCGCGCGCGTCGGGAAGGCGCTCTCGAGCCCCCACCGGATCGAGCTCGTCGAGCTCCTCGCGCAGGGTCCGAGGACCGTCGAGGCGCTCTCGAAGCTCGCCGACATGACCCTCGCGAACACGTCGGCGCACCTCCAGGTCCTGCGAGGCGCCGGGCTGGTCGAGTCCACGAAGGATGGGCTCTTCGTCACCTACCGCCTCGCCGATCCCGGCGTCGCCGAGCTCCTCCTCGTGACCCGGCGGGTCGCCGAGGCCCGCCTGGCCGAGGTGGCGAGGATCACGCGCGCCTTCCTCGCCGAGAACGCCCAGCTCGACGCCGTCGACGCCGACGACCTGCGCGCGAGGGTGCGGAAGGGCGAGGTCACCCTGCTCGACGTGCGCCCCGAGGAGGAGTTCGCGGCGGGCCACATCCCGGGCGCGCTGTCGGTTCCGCTCCCCGCGCTGGCGAGGCGGCTCTCGGATCTCCCGAAGCGACGCGAGGTGGTCGCCTACTGCCGTGGGCCGTACTGCGTCCTCGCGGTCGAGGCGGTGAAGCTCCTGCGGGCGCGGGGCTTCAAGGCGGTCCGGCTGGAGGACGGCGTCGTCGACTGGGCGGCTCACGGGCTGAAGGTCGCCGCAGGCACCCGCTGATCATGGGCACCCCCTCGACTGCGCGTTCTGGCGCGCGACCTTGCTCGGGTCCGTGACGGAGAGGCTCGAACGATGGCGACCCTCCATCCGATCCGGGACTCCGTCACCCGACGCATCCTCCCGCGCCTCTACGTCGAGGGCTTCGTCGATCCCGAGGTGCACGTCGACGGCGCGCCCGCCGTGTGGGTCCACAGGCCCTCGCTGGGCGTGTTCCAGGCCACCCCGGTGGAGCCGCGCGGCGGGGAGCGCCACTTCAACGTGCCCGACGAGCGGTCGCTCCGATACAACGCCGGGCTCGAGCGGCGGCTCGCGGAGGTCGAGGACGACGCCGCGCGCCTCGTCCGGCAGAAGCTGCCCGAACGCTCCGCGCTCGACGCGGGCGAGCGGGACGTGCTCGCCTCGCTCTTCGCCCTGATCGGGATTCGCCTCTCGTCCCGCTTCGCCGACCTCGACGACGCCGAGGCCGCGCGGGGGTACGAGCAGCTCCACGCGATCGTCCGCGAGATGGGCTGGGTCTTCTGGGAGGCTGAGCCCCCCGACTACTTCGTCTCGTCGAGCGCGCCGCTTCCACGCGGCGTTTCCGAGCGACGACGGCCTCGCCCAGGGACAGGAGCTCCACGCGCCAGGCGTCGAGATCACGCTTCCCCTGACCCCACGCCTCGCCCTTCACGCCACCTGGGCGCGGCGCGGCGAGCTCTGGCGTCACGCCGGCGAGCGGGTGCTCCTCGAGCTCAACGCGCGGACGCTCCTCCACGCGCGGGAGTTCGTGCTGGCGCCGAAGCCGGCCATCCCCGGGTGAAGGTTCACCTGCTGATCTCCGTGCGAGGTCGTCGCAAAGGTCGGCGTCGGAAAGGCGGGGTGATGGCTTCAGCGCAGCGAGTCATCCCGTATGGGCGCCCGCACCGTCGATGGCCCGGTACGCGAGGCGAGTGGATCGCGGCTGCTACTTCCCGAAGACCTTCTCGACTTGGCCGAGCTTCTCTTGCGATTTGCCGGCGCGCTTCTCCCGATACTGGTCTCGACGCGTCGCTCGCATTGGCTATACGCAGCGGGTTTGCGGCGTGTTCTCGCTGCGCCGCCGTTACCCGCGTCGCGTCCAGAAGACCCCCCCTCCACCGAGCAGGAGGACGAGAAGGACGATGATGAGGATGGTAGTCGTCGACATGGGTGACCTCGATTCCAAGCGCGAGCTGACCGCTCTCGAGGCGCGGGGCTCATCGCCACTATTAGGATGTGCACGCACGGTCGCTGATCATTGCGCCATGTTGGCGCACGCAGAGGGCATGAACCCTAGGTGCACGTGGCCGCGAGGGGCATGAGCGGACGCTCGCTCGGTCGGTCTCACGCTGACGGCGAGGGTCGCTTCACCGCCTGCATTCCGCCGCCTGCACATCCCGTGCGGCACTGCGTCGTGGACACGACGTCGCCCCCGCCGGCGGGGGCCCCCTCCGGCGCGGGCTCCGTCACGCGCACGTGCTCATATCCATGCCGCGAGGCGCGCCGGACGACGCGAGCCGGAGTTTCGCCGCCAAGAACACGCGTGCCGCGCGGACGTGAATCAAGGAGGGCGCGATGAAGGGATTCGTGGATGACATAGAGCACGGCACCAAGGAGAACTCCGACTTCCGCCGTGTCCTGTACACGGGGAAGAACCTGCAACTCGTGCTGATGTCGCTCCAGCCCGGCGAGGACATCGGCGAGGAGGTTCACGACGACCGGGACCAGTTCTTCCGGGTCGAGACGGGGAACGGCGAGGTCTCGATCGACGGCCGCCGGACGAAGCTCGAGGACGACATGGCCGTCATCGTCCCCGCCGGCGCGCGCCACAACGTCCGGAACACCGGCGAGAAGCCGTTGAAGCTGTACACGATCTACGGTCCGCCGGAGCACGTCGACCGCACAGTGCACGTCACCAAGGCCGACGCGGACGCCTCGGAAGAGCACTTCGACGGCAAGACCACGGAATAGAGGCGTCGACCCCCAGCGCGCGAGCGTGCCGCGCGCCGCGCGATCGACGCGGCGCAGCGGGTGCTGGAGGATGGGTCACGGCTGCAGCGCGCGGGCGACGGCGGAGCGGACGACGTCCGCGGTGAGCGGCTTCTCGAGGACTCGATCGGACAGGCCGTCGAGGAAGACCGCGGCCGCCGGGGTCAACGCGCCGCCCGTCATGAAGAGCATGCGCTCCGCCAGCTCCGGGGCGGTCTTCGCGAGCCGGCCGTACAGCGCGATCCCGGTCATCCCGCTCATGGCGACGTCGCTGAGGACGAGGTCGAAGCGCTCACCCGACTCGATCCGACGCACCGCATCCAGCGGATCCGTCGTCGACAGCGTCTCGTGCTCCGACCCGAGCATCCGCGCCAAGGCCCGGCACATCATCGGCTCGTCGTCGACGACCAGGATGCGCGCGCGCCGCGGCGCCTGGAGCACGACCTTCTTCTCCGCCGGCCGATCCGCGACGGTCGTCTCCGGCAGGGAGACGCGGAAGGTCGAGCCCCGGCCCACCTCGCTCTCGACCTCGATCGACCCTCCCAGCGCGCTGACGATCCCGTGGCAGATGGTGAGGCCGAGGCCGGTCCCCTCGCCGACCGGCTTGGTCGTGAAGAACGGATCGAAGATGCGCGCGCGGAGCTCCGGTGGGATCCCGAGGCCGGTGTCGCGCACCTCCGCCACGACCCGCCCGCCTGGACCGACCCGCGTCTCCACCGTGATCTGATTCCGGTCCGGGTCGCCCTCGGGGATGGCCTGCGCGGCGTTGACGAGGAGGTTCAGGAAGACCTGCGCGAGCCGCGCCTCGTTGGCGAGGACGGTCGGCACCACCGCGAGCTTCCGCTCCAGGCGGGCGCGGTACCGGATGTCGGCCTCCGCCAGGTTGATGGCGGCCTCGACCACCCGCGAAAGCGACACCGGCGTCCGCTGCTCCTCGTCGGGGCGCGAGAAGAGCTTGAGGTCGCGGACGATCTGGCGCACCCGTTCGGCGCCCTCCTGCGCCTCCCTCAGCACCTTGATGCACTCGGCGGCGATGGCCTGGCGCCGCGGCGCGCCACCGGGCAGCTCGCCGCGGTCCTGCTCCAGCGCCTCGAGCTTCTCGATGACGTACCCGACGTTCCCGACCACGTAGGCGAGCGGGTTGTTGATCTCGTGGGCGACGCCGGCCGCGAGGGTTCCGACCGACGCCATCCGGTCCGCCATCTGGAGCTTCGCGAGCAGCAGCTTGCGCTCGGTGATGTCCGAGCAGGCCCCGACGAGCCGCGTCGCCTTGCCCTGCGCGTCGCGAGCGACCACGCGCGCGCGCGCCAGCATCCACAGCCACTCCCCGGTGCCGGCCCGGACGCGGTGCTCGAACTCCACGGTGTCGCGCTGCCCCGTGATGGCGAGCCGCATGGCCTCGTCGAAGGCCGGCATGTCGTCGGGGTGGACGTAGGGCGCGAACTCCGTCCCCGTCCGCGGCGCGACCTCCGGCGGATACCCGTAGGCCTCGGCAAAGCGCGGCGAGTACATCGTGTCGTCCACCAGGTTCCAGTCCCACACCACGTCGGTCGCCGCCTCGGAGGCGAACCGGAGCCGCTCCTCGGAGCGCCGCAGCGCCTCCTCGGCGCGGCGACGGTCGCTCACGTCGGTGCAGAGCGCGGCCGCACGCCCCGCCCGGAGCGGCAGGATGAGGCAGGAGTAGTGGTGCTCCCCGTCCGGCTCGGGGAGCACGTACTCGAGCTCGATGGGCTTGCCCTTCGCGCGCGCCCGAGCGAGCGCCTCCCGCGCCTGCTCGCCGATGGGCGGCGGCATCACCTCGTCCACGCGGCGCCCGAGGAAGGCCTCCGGCGGAGCGAAGACTTTGAAGCCGGCACGGAAGTCGAGGAAGCGGTCATCGGGCCCGAACAGGAACAGGAGGGCCGGCATCGCCGGGAAGATGGCCTCGAGGTCGAGCCCGTCCTCCCGCGCCGCGAGCCGCGCGCGAAGGCGCTCGATCTCCTGGCGGAGCGCCGCGACCTCCCCGGACGCCTCCGCGAGATTCCCAGCCATCCACCCTCCGGCCCGAGGATACCCGTGCCCATCCGAGGCGGCCGGTGCGGCATCCTGCCGCACTGACCGTCTCGAAGAGGCTTGGACCGTCAGTGAAGTGTCATGAAGTCCGAAACCGTCACCGCGTCCAGCGCATCGTGCGGCACCGCGACCTCCGCACGACGCTCGGCACGTACGGCCACCCTGGACGTGGAGGACCTTCGCGCGGCGGTGGCGGCGCTGCCGGCGGACGTGGGCGCGTGCGTGCCCGCGATGCCGATGGAGGAACCCTTGCGCGCGGTCGCGGTGACCGGGCTTGTTACCCGCTTGCCCCCGGCGCGACGGAGCGCGGAAAGACGAAGGGCCGGAGGTCCGGGTTTCCCCTCGAGACGTCCGGCCCTTCAGTTGGAGCGGGAAAAGGGATTTGAATTGTGTTGGAGCCTAGAAACCTAAGTCCGCGACGACACGCTGCTTTCCCACTACCGAGTCGTCGTACAAGGGCATTCTAGCGAACGCAGCACCCGGGCCGAGACCGGTTGAACCGGGTCGAGCCGCGCCGAGTTTTGGCCGGATTTTGGCTGGAGCCGTCCTGCGGAACCGGCGGCACCCCCTCGTATCCGTCGCTGCTCCTCGCGCGCCGGCTGCGCCCGGTCCGCCGGCTCACACCGGTCCGGCCGGTCTGCCCCGAAGAGCTCATGGAGCCCGGCGGAACCGGCGGCGCCCCCGAGCTGACGGAGGCCATCGAACCGGAACGGCGCACCCCGCAGCCGGCGCCCCACCCTCCCCCACCGCACATCGCCTCGCCCGCGCACCGCGGGCAGCCTCGCCGGAGGCGTGTCCGGCCTCGAGAACGACGAATGGACCGACTCCCGAACCTCTACGACGTGAACCCCGCCTTCCATAGCCCGCAGCTCCGACTCGCGTCTCCGAACAAGCTCCGCAACGTCCTCATCAGCGTCGGGGCCCTGCGCCTCATCCACGAACGCACCGGCTTCAAGGGCCGCAGGATCAGCCGTTACCTGGAGCAGCTGGTCCTCTCGGATCTCGACCCGCAGCACGCAGATCGGCAGTACGCACAGTCCCGCTCCACCACGCACCCGCACACCGCACGATCTTAGTCCGCCCGCCCCACGCCGAGGTCAGTTGGAACGCACAGAGCGCGGCGTGGCCCGCCCAGAGGGGACCGGTGCCTTCGCGCACCGGCCCCTCGTTTCTTTTCCCGAGAAACAGAACCGAAGGAGGTAACTGTGAAGAGCAAGAAGACCAAGAAGCTCACATTCAGCGAGGCATCAAAGCTCCTCCCGCCCGGTCGCGGCTTCATCGGGGTCGGCTACATGCCCGACCAGCGCGTCGCGATGGCGTTCGGGTTTCCGGCCGAGATCTCGAGCCGGCACCGTGCGAACTTCATCAACAAGACGCTGGAACCTTACGCGCCCGACAAGGAGAACTGGGGCTGCATCTACTGCGTGAGACTCGGCGGCGAGGAGTTCGACAAGGTGATGAAGAAGCTCCGAAAGGCCGAGTGGGTCGAGGTTCGGACCTCTGAGATCGGCCCCGTCGTCGTTGCGAAGTTCCCTTACGATCTGCGCGAGCCGGCGCCAGCGAAGAACACGGACAGCGCTGTCGTCCACTAGCTATGGCTCGTAGAACGAGGAAGAGCTTCCGCGGGAGCGCGTGCCGTAGGTGTGGTGGCACCGAGCGGTACACGTGCAGTCGAGCCTGCGTCGTGTGCTCGCTCACGCGGTTCAAGCGCTACTACCGTGGCCACGAAGCTGAGTCCCGCGCCAGGGGTCGCCGCTGGCGGGAGGCGCACCCGGAGGAGTACTTCGCGTATCACCGCCAGTACCGCGAAGAACACAGGAGAGAAAGGCAGGACGCAGAACGGTTCCGACTCTACGGCCTTCGTCGCGGTGAGTTCGACGCGCTACTCGAAGCGCAGGGCGGCAGATGTGCCGTGTGCGGGGTCACGAACCCCGGTGGCAAGGGGACGTGGTCCATCGACCACGAACACGTCGACGGGTACCGCCAGCTCCCCCCTGACGCGAAGCGAAGACTGGTGCGCGGGTTGCTCTGCCACTCCTGCAACGTCGCGCTCCACCACGGGGTCACGTTGACCACGCTGCGCAACGCGGTGAAGTACATCCGGCAGAGAAGGTCCTAGTCTGTGACCGTCGTAGCGAAAGCGCACGCCCTTCGCGCGGAAGGTCGCGCAGCAGTTCTTGCCGCGAGGCAAGCAGACGTGTGAGTAGTGTCCGTTTGAGTGGTGTACGAGACCAGCCGTGAAGTAGAGAACGGCGGCCATTGCGTCATCCTTGAGGAAACACCCTGCCAGGTGTGATTCCCAACAAGGAGAGACGATGGCCGCCACGGCCAGCATCGACGCTATCGAGTGGTTGCGCAAGCAGGTGGAGGCAGCGCCGGACGGGCTCAGGACCATGCTGACGGAGATGGTGAACGTCCTCATGGGCGCCGAGGTCGACGCGGTCTGCGGCGCCGGGTACGGCGAGCGCAGCGCAGATCGAGCGAACTCGAGGAACGGCTACCGAGCTCGGCCCTGGGACACGCGGGTCGGCAGCATCGACCTGCAGATCCCGAAGCTGCGCCAGGGAAGCTACTTCCCGACGTGGCTGCTTGAGCCGCGCCGGCGAGCGGAGAAGGCCCTTACGGCCGTCGTGGCCGAGGCGTACGCGCTCGGCGTCTCGACGAGGAAGGTCGAGGACCTCGTCCAGGCGCTCGGGATCGAGAAGCTCTCGAAGAGCCAGGTCTCGCAGCTCGCGAAGGAGCTCGACGGCGTGGTGAAGAGCTTCCGGGAGCGGCCGCTCGCCGGGAGCTTCACGTACCTGTGGCTCGACGCGCTGGTGATGAAGTGCCGCGAGGGCGGGCGCATCGTGAACGTCGCCTGCCTCGTCGGCGTCGGCGTCAACGACGACGGCCGGCGCGAGATCCTGGGCCTCGACGTCGTCACGGCCGAGGACGGCGCGGGGTGGCTCGCGTTCCTGCGCGGCCTGCGGGCGCGCGGCCTCAAGGGCGTGAAGCTCGTCGTCTCCGACGCCCACCCCGGGCTGCGGGACGCCATCGACTCGGTGCTGCGCGGCGCGTCCTGGCAGCGCTGCCGGACGCACTTCGTCCGGAACCTGCTGACCCGCGTGCCTAAGGCCGCCCACGCCATCGTCGCCACCTACGTCCGGACGATCTTCATGCAGCCGGATGCCGAGTCGGTCCGCGCCCAGCACGCCCGCACGGTGGAGCAGCTGCGGAACCGCTTCCCGAAGGCCGCGGCGCTGCTCGAGGAGGCTGCCGAGGAGCTCCTCGCCTTCGCCGCGTTCCCGAAGGAGCACTGGCGTCAGATCTGGTCGAACAACCCGCAGGAGCGGCTCAACCGCGAGATCCGCCGGCGCACCGACGTCGTCGGCATCTTCCCGAACCGCGACGCCATCATCCGCCTCGTCGGCGCCGTGCTCTGCGAGATCCACGACGACTGGGCCGTCGTCCGCCGCTACATGACCATCAACCGCGAGGAGCCCGAGGAGGAGCCGAAGGCGCTGAAGCCGGCGCCCAGCAAGCACGCCGCGTAGTCAGTCAAACCGGATGACGCGACGTACACCACCTTGACGGACGTGACCGACGTGTGTGGGGGGGGTACCATGACGCCGTAATGGTGCCTCCGTGTAGACTGGCAGGATGCCTCGCATCGACGACCTGCCGGTGCCTCCCAGTCGCGACCCGCGCCCGCGTTCGGCACGCATCCCGGACCCCGTCCTCCGGCGGTACGAAGGCCTGCTCAACC
>CAVTRR010000001.1:0-19111 GCA_963737085.1 uncultured delta proteobacterium | reverse complement strand
GACGACCTCGAGTTCGATGCGCTGCTCCGCATCGTGGCGGGCAAGCGGAAGCTGTCGTCGGCGCTCGTCGAGAAGGACTACTGGGTGACCCACTCGCTCTGGGCCCTGCACCAGCTCGGGGTCGAGATTCTGGTTCAAGGGAGGGACCTCTCTCTCGAAGGGGTTCGGGCTCATCCAGCGGTTCTCCGAGGACCTGGACCTCAAGATCGAGCCGGGCGTGGCGAAGGCGCTTCCGGTCGTCGGAAGCTGGAAGAGCGAAGGGAAGAAGGCGATGGGCGAGCGGCAAGCCTTCTTCGCCGCGCTCTCGAAGGTGCTGCGGGTGCCCGGGGCCACGGTCTTGGTGGATCCCGCGTTCGAGGACCGCTCCTTCAGGAGCGGACGGTTCCGTGTCGTCTACCCCAGCAAGCACAGCGCCTCGCTCGCCGCGGAGATGAAGCCGTTCGTCCTCCTCGAGGTGGGAAGCGCCCGCGTGACTCCTTTCATCGAGCGCGACATGACGTCGTTCGTGCACGATGAGCTCGACGCGATTGGCCAGCTCGGCGACTTCCAGGACAACCGCCCCCGCGCGGTGCGGTGCGTTCATCCGCTCGTCACGCTCCTCGAGAAGCTCGACGCGCTGCATCGCCGAGTGCCGCGCGCCGACGTGGCTCCGGCCACGTTCGTGCGCCACTTCGAAGACGCCGCCGCCATCATCGCGGTCGAGCGCGAGCTGCCGCCACTCGAGAGCTACGAGGGGCCGCGCGCGCTCGCAGAGGAGATGGTCGATCAGCGGCAGCTCGCCCGTGTTCCCAGCGCGGCCGACGACGCTTTCCGCCCCGACAAGGGCGACCGGTTCGGCGAGATCCGCCGTGCCCACGAGGCCATCGCGCCGATCTTCTGGGGCAAGCGGACGGACTTGGACGAGGCGTGCACGAAGATCCGCGGGTGGATCGCGAAGCGGGTCACGAAGGCCTAGGGACGTTTGCAACCGCGGCTATCCATCGCCTTCTCGTACTCCACGGCCGGCTCCCGCTCGCGGTCTCAGGGGAACAGCGTGAGCCGCAGGCCCGCCGTCACGGTCGTGTGGAACCGCTCCCTGTCGATGTCGAACGAGCCGTTCGCGTCGTCGCCGCGCGCGTACCTGCCGAACGCGACGCCGCCGTAGAACCCGACGCCGAGGATCGGGCTCGTGCGGAGGTCGATGCCGGTCTGCAGCCGCAGCATCTCCCAGCCGCGGTAGCTGAACTGCTCGTCGTCGTAGTAGTCGTTCGCGGCGATCTTGGCCCACTCGAAGCCGGTGCCGGCCGTGAGCCACGGCGTCATGCGCGCGGCGGGCGCGAACGTGTAGCGGAGCAGCACCCCGAAGCGCGTCCGGTAGGCGTTGCAGCCGATGCCCACGGCGCGGCAGGCGTCGCGCGTCTCGCGGGCCGGCTCGCCGTAGCCGAGGTCGAGGTAGAGCCCGACCGCGAGGTGCCGGTCGACGCGCAGCCCGCCCTCGAGGTCGACGTCGAGCTGGGGATCGAAGACGCGGTCCATGTCCACCCCGTCCTCGATCTCTCCGTAGGGGAACGCGCCGGCGAGACCGAAGGCGAGGTAGAGCGAGCTGATCGGCCCGCCGGGCCAGGGCGTGGGGGCCGGTCGAGGCGGCGGAGGCCCGTAGCGCGGCGGCGGATAGGGCGGCGGGTAGCGCGGCGGAGGTGGGTACTGCGGAGCCGGCGAGGTCGACGGCGGCGCCTGGGAGGGTGGCCGAGCCGGGGGCTCGGCGGGAGCCGGCGCCCGGGGCTGCCCGGCGCCGAACGTCGAGACGGAGCCGTCCGCGTACTCGATGCGGGTCACGTCCTTGCGCGGGACGCGGCGGAAGGTGCCGTCGGGGAGCTGGATGGAGATGGCCTCGGGCCCCTCCTCGATCACCGTGCCGACGACGCGGCCGCCGTCGGCCGTGAAGACCGTGTCGTGCTGCTGGGGGGCCGCTGCGAGCATCAGGGCGGCGAGGACGGCGAGCATGGAGGCCTCCGCGGAAGTCCGGGGAACCCTCTAGCGATTACCGTGCCGGCCGGCGTACGCATGCGCGCCGCTCGCCATCTTCGGCCGTCGTGCGGCAACGCTCCTGATCCCGGCCGTGTCGGGCCCCGGCGGGGGGAGGCGCTGGCGCCCACTGTCGCCGGCTCGCAACGCGGCGGCGCGCCACGTACACCCGCCCGGGCCGGCCGGCGCCGATCGGGCGGTCTCACCTCGAAGGAGCGTCCTGCGGTGGTCGGCTCACCGTCCTGCCGGCGTGAGGACCGCGCGGCCGACCAGCTTACCGGCCTTGAGGTCGCTCATCGTCGCGTTCACCTCGGAGAGTGGCCGCTTCGTGATCGGCAGGGCCGGCATTCCCGTGCGGCGCACGAGGTCGAGCAGCTCCGCCTGCTCCGAGGGGGTGCCGACGTACGAGCCCTGGAGCGCGATCGCGCGCAGCGGCAGGAGCGCGACGGAGACCGGAAGCTCGCCTCCGAAGAGCCCCACGACGATAAGCTTCCCGCCCTTGGCGAGCGCGGACATCCCGAGCTGGACGGTGCTCGAGGCGCCGACCAGGTCGACGACGCCCCAAGCGCCTCCGCCTGCCGCCGCCTGGACCTGCTGGACGGCGTCCGGTGCCGCGCCGTCGATCGCGGCGACCGCCCCGGCTTCCAGCGCGGCGGCACGCTTCCTCGCGTCGATGTCGACGACGATCGCGCCGCGCCCGCCCATCGCCTTCAGCACGGCCAGGCACATGAGGCCGAGCCCGCCCGCGCCGATGATCACGACGAGCTCGCGCTCCACCACGGCCCCGAGCTTCTTCAGGGCGCCGTAGGTCGTCAGCCCCGAGCAGGCGAGCGGCGCCGCCTGCTCCGGCGAGAGGTCGCCGAAGTCGAACAGGCAGCGCGGGTGCGAGACCAGCAGGTGGTCGGCGTAGCCGCCCGGGCGGAAGATGCCGATCGTCTGCGGCGCGCCGCAGAGGTTCTCGTCGCCGCGCCGGCACGGCGGGCACGTGCCGCAGCCGAGCCACGGGAAGACGAGGCGCCGGTCGCCGACCGCGACGCCCCGCGCCTCGGGCCCGACCGCGATCACCTCGCCCACGGTCTCGTGCCCCATGGTCAGCGGCAGCTTCACGCCGCGATCGGACATCTTGAGCCGCTTGCCGCTGCCGAGGTCGTAGAAGCCCTCGGCGAGGTGGAGGTCCGTGTGGCACACCCCGGCGGCGAGGACGCGGAGCAGGACCTCCGATCCCTCGGGCTTCGGGGTCGGGCGATCCATCGGCTGGAGCGGGGCACCGCACTCGCAGACATCGTAGCTGATCATCGCGTGGCCTCTCGTCGGCGTGCGTGGGGGCTGGTGCTCGCGGCGGGCGAAGGAGACGCGGCGAGGGCCGGCGTGCGGCGCCGGCCCTCGCCGGTGCCCGTGGCTACCTGGCGGTGCCGAGGCCGGTCTTCAGCTTCGCGACCGCCGCTTCCTTCGGGTGAACGGTCACGAGCTGCCCGCCCTGCCACTGCATCAGGAACGGCACGGCGCGCGTGTTCTGCCCGTTCTCGCCGAACTTCGCGCCCCAGCCGGTCGCGGTGCGGCCGACGGGAATGTCGATCGCCATGACGGCGGCGCGGATCGCGTCCGCGCTCAGGTCCTTCGCCTTCGCGAGCGCCTCGAAGAAGACCTTCGCGCCCATGTAGTTCGTGAGGCTGTGGCCGGAGCGCGGGGCCGTGCCGTGCTTGGCCGTGTAGCGCTTCACGAACTCGTCGACGCCCGGCGCCGCGGCCGGGTTCGTGCGGTACTGCGTGAAGTCCACGTCGAGCGCGCCCTCGATGTTCTCGAACCCGACCGCCTTCGCCGAGTCGGCGAGGGAGTACCCGCCGCCCGCGCCGATCGCCGCCTTCGGCTTGAAGCCCATCTCCTTGGCCTGCCGGAAGAAGAGGACGGTGTCGTTCTGGTAGGAGGTCTGGAGCACGACGTCCACGCCGCTGCCCTTGAGCCGCAGGATGACGGTGGAGAGGTCCACCGAGTTGGCCGGGTAGGCGAGCACCTCGACGACCTGCAGCCCTCGCTCCTGCGCGCGCGTCTTCTGGTACCCGGAGACGGTCTGCCCGTAGAGGCTGTCCTCGTGGATGATCCCGACCTTCAGCGTCTTCGGATCGGTCTTGATCGCCGGGGCGACGACGTCGACCACGCTGTCCACCATCGTGCGGGCGAAGTCGCGGGCGGTGGCGTTGGTGCGGAACACGTACTTCATGCCGCGCTCGGTGATCGGGTCGGAGATGGCGCCCATCTCGAAGTACGGCACGCCGGCGAGCTCGGTGACCTGCGTCGCGGCGAGCGCCAGCGACGACGAGAACGTGCCGAAGACCGCCTTCACCCGCTCCATGGAGACGAGGCGGCGCGCCTCGCCCACCGCCTGGTTCGCGTCCACCGCGTCGCCCTTCACGAGGACGACCTTCATCCCGCGGACGCCGCCCGCGGCGTTGGCCTCCTCGGCGGCCAGCTCGAGCCCCCGGAAGCTCTCGTCGCCGAGCAGCGCGAGCCCGCCGCTGAACGGGTACAGCGCGCCGACCTTCAGATCCTCCGCGGCCGCGACGCCGCCCGCCAACGCCAACACCGCCGCCAGAAGCAGCTTCACTCGAGTCATGTGCCGCGTCCTTTCGCTAGGGTCTGCTGCGTTCCGATCCGCTTCCGTCCTACCTCGAGGGCGCGCCGCGCTAGACGACGCCCCTCCGTGCCAGATCGTCGATCTCATGCTCCGAGAACCCGCCGAGCTCGCGGAGCACGGGGCGCGTGTGCGCGCCGAGGAGCGGCGGCGCCTCCCGGTACGTCGCCGGCGTGTCGGAGAGCCGGATCGGGCAGGCGACCCCGGGAGCCGTGCCGGCGAGCGGGTGGGGCAGGTCCACGCGCAGCCCGCGCTCGCGCACGTGCGGGTCGTCGAACACCGCAGCGAGATCGTTGATGGGGCCGCAAGGCACGCCCGCGCGGTCGAGCAGCGAGACCCATTCACGGCGGGTCCGTCCGAGCAACATGCGGGCGAGGACGGGGACGAGCGCGTCCCGGTTGCGCACCCGGTCGGCGTTGGTGACGAAGCGCGGGTCGGCGGCGAGCTCCGCGAGGCCACCGGCCTCGCAGAGGCGCGCGAACTGCGCGTCGTTCCCCACCGCGATCACCAGCTCCCCGTCGCTCGCCGCGAACGCCTGGTACGGCACGATGTTCGGGTGCGCGTTCCCGAGACGGCCGGGGGAGACCCCGGTGACGAGGAAGTTCGTGGCCTGGTTCGCGAGCGACGCGATCTGCACGTCGAGCAGCGAGAGGTCCACGTGCTGGCCGCGGCCGGTGCGCTCCCGCGCGGAGAGCGCCGCGAGGATCCCCGTCGCCGCGTACATCCCGGTGATGACGTCCGTCAGCGCGACGCCGACCTTGAGCGGCGGCCCGCCCGGGTCCCCCGTGAGGCTCATCAGCCCGCCCATCGCCTGGACGAGGAAGTCGTACCCGGCACGGTGATGGTACGGGCCGGTCTGGCCGAAGCCGGTGATCGAGCAGTAGACGAGCCGCGGGTTCAGCTTCCCGAGCGCCTCGTGGTCGAGGCCGTAACGGGCGAGGGCGCCCACCTTGTAGTTCTCGACCAGCACGTCGCAGCGGCCCGCGAGCCGGCGCACGACGTCCTGGCCCTCCGCGCACGCGATGTCGACGGTGACGGACTTCTTGTTCCGGTTCGCGGCGAGGAAGTAGGCCGACTCGCCCGTGGAGCGGCCGTTCGCGTCGCGCAGGTACGGCGGCGCCCAGCCGCGCGTCTCGTCGCCGCTGCCCGGCCGCTCGACCTTGAGGACCTCGGCGCCGAGGTCGGCGAGGAGCTGCGTCGCCCACGGGCCCGCGAGGACGCGGGACAGGTCGAGGACCCGGACGGACGAGAGCGCGCCATTCACGAAACGGAGTTTCGCATTGCGAACGAAACGGATCAAGAGCACGTTGCTGGAAGCTGAAATGCGAAACTGTCTCGCCCCGGGTACCCGGGGTATCGTGGCCCCGGCGCGGGGGAGGTCCTGGATGAAGGACGCGGCGAAGCGGAGGGAGAGGCCCCGGGCGGCGGGGGAGCGGCCGGCGGGGGGCGACCGGCAGTTCGTGGCCGCGCTCGCGCGCGGCCTCGAGATCCTGCGCTGCTTCGGCCCCGGCGACCGGCAGCTCGCGAACCAGGAGCTCGCGCGCCGGACCGGGTTTCCGAAGCCCACGGTGTCGCGCCTCACGCACACCCTGAAGCAGCTCGGGTACCTGCGCCAGGCCGACGAGGGGAGGTACGGCCTCGGGACGGCGGTGCTCGGGCTCGGCTTCTCCGCGCTGGGCCAGATGGACGTCCGCCGCGTGGCGCGCCCGTTGATGCAGGCGCTCGCCGAGCACACGCGCGCGTCCGTGAACCTGGGCGTCCGCGACCGGACGAGCATGATCTACATCGACACGTACCGGAACGCGGCGAGCTTCACCGTCCAGCTCGACGTCGGCTCCCGGCTCCCCGTCGCCGCCACGTCGATGGGCCGCGCCTACGCGTGCGCGCTGCCGGATTGCGAGCGCGCCGCGCTCCTCGCGGACGTCCGCGAGGCCGATCCGGCCGCGTGGCCGCAGGTGAAGCGCGGGATGGACGAGGCGTTGCGCGACTTCGCGGCGAAGGGCTACTGCCTCGGCCTGGGCGAGTGGCGCCGCGAGGTCCACGCCATCGCCGTGCCCCTCCTCTTCCGCGACGGGGCGGACCCGATGGTCTTCAGCTGCAGCGGCGCCGCCTACGAGCTCGGCCGGGAACGGCTCGAGACGGAGATCGGCCCGCGCCTCCTCGCGCTCGTCGGCAACGTCCGCTCGGCGCTCGACCACCTCTGAGCGAGGTGCAGGGGCCTGCACGGCGCATCACGCGCCCATGAAGCGGGCCATCAGCTCGATCTGGCAGTCGAGCATGTGCCGGCCCAGGTGAACGCGGCACCCGCGGCCGGCGGCCTCGAGGAGGAGCGCCGTCCGCTCGGGCTTCATGATGATCTCGGCGACCGTCGTGCCGGGCGCGAGGCCGGCGGCGTCGAGGGGGAGCGGATCGTCCGGCCGGAGCCCGAGCGAGGTCGCGTTCACGACGAGGTCGTGGCCTGCGGGGCTCGGGTCTCCGACGGCCGCGTCGAGGCCGGCGAAGCGCTCGCGGAGCCTCGCCACGAGCTCCTCCGCCTTGCGCGCGGTGCGGTTCGCGACGGTGAGGCGGGCGACGCCGGCGCGCGCGAGCGCGAAGGCGATGGCGTTCGCCGCGCCGCCGGCGCCGGCGAGGTAGACGCGCCGGCCCCCCGGCTCGATCCCCTCGGCGCGAAGCCCGGCCAGGAACCCCTCGCCGTCGAACATGTCGGCGACGAGCCGGCCGTCCGGCTCGCGGCGGATCGTGTTCACGGCGCCGACCGCGCGGCCGGTCTCGCCCACGGCGTCGCACAGCGCCACCGCCGCCGTCTTGTGCGGCACCGTGACGATGAGGCCGCCCAGGTTCTTCATGGCGCGGAACGCCCGGAACGCCTCCGGCAGGCCGGCCGCGTCCACGTGGAAGGGGACGAGGACCGCGTCGGTCCCGCGCGCCGCGAAGCGCGCGTTGAAGACCTGGGGCGTGCGCACGTGTCCGATCGGATCGGCGACGATGGCGAAGAGCCGCGTCCGGCCGGTGATCTCGCTCATGGCGTGCGCGGCGCTCACGGCTGCGTGTAGACGGTCTTCACGACCGTGTAGAACTCGCGCGCGTAGGCGCCCTGCTCGCGGGGCCCGTAGTTCGAGCCCTTGCGGCCGCCGAACGGGACGTGGAAGTCCACGCCCGCCGTCGGCAGGTTGACCATCACCATGCCCGCCTGGCTGCGGCGCCGGAAGTCGTGGGCGTGCTTGAGCGAGGTGGTGACGATCCCGGAGCTGAGGCCGAAGACGGTGTCGTTCGCGACGGCCACCGCCTCCTCGTAGCTCCGCACCCGGATCACCGAGGCGACGGGCCCGAACACCTCCTCGCGGTTGATGCGCATGGCGTTCGTGGTCTCGGTGACGAGCGCCGGGGTGAGATAGAAGCCCGGGGCGTCGCGCCGGACGACCTCGCCGCCCTCCACCTTGCCGCCCTCCGCGCGGGCGACGCGGAGGTACTCGAGATCCTGGTCGAGCTGGGCCTGGTTCACCACGGGCCCGATGTCGGTCCCGGGCTTCAACGCGTCGTCCACCTTGAGCGACCGCATCTTCTCGGTGATCGCCTTCACGAAGCGATCGTGGATCCCCTCGGTGACGACGAAGCGGCTCGAGGCGGTGCAGCGCTGGCCCGTCGAGTAGAAGGCCCCCTGCACGGCGCAGCTCACGGCGACGTCGAGGTCCGCGTCGTCCAGGACGACGAGCGGATTCTTCCCGCCCATCTCGAGCTGCACGCGCGCGCCATGGGCGGCCGCCTTGAGGAGGAGCGCCTGGCCCACCTCCATCGACCCGGTGAAGGTGATGCCGTTCACGTCGCGCGACTGGACGAGCGCCTCGCCCACCTGCGAGCCCGCGCCCATCACCAGGTTGAACACGCCGGGCGGCGTCCCCGCCCGCGCGATGACGTCGGCGAGCGCCCAGCCGCAACCCGGGACGAGGTCGGCGGGCTTGAACACGACGCAGTTCCCGTAGGCGAGCGCCGGCGCGATCTTCCAGGCGGGGATGGCGATCGGGAAGTTCCAGGGCGTGATGACCCCGACGACGCCCACCGGCTCGCGCAGGATGTCCACCTCGACGCCCGGCCGCACCGAGGGCAGGTGCTCGCCCGAGACCCGGAGCGCCTCGCCCGCGAAGTACTTGAAGATGCGCCCGGCGCGGACCGTCTCGCCGACGCCCTCGGCGAGCGTCTTGCCCTCCTCGCGGGACAGGAGCCGGCCCAGCTCGTCCTTCCGCTCGAGGATCTCCGTGCCGACCCGGTCGAGGATGTCGGCGCGGTCCTGCGGGCTCAGCGCCTGCCACGCCGGCGCGGCGGCGCGCGCGGCCTCGATGGCCCGCAGCGCGGCGGCGCGATCCGCGCGGGCATACTCGCCCACGACGTCCCGGGTGTTCGAGGGGTTGATGTCGGCGTTCACGGCCGACCCGTCCTGCCACTCTCCCGCGATGTAGTTGCCGTGCACGGCCATCGACGCTCCCTGCCCCGCAGCGGGGCGCTAGATCCCGAGGTATGCCTTCTTCACGTGGGGGTTGCCGAGCAGCGCCTCGCCGGTGTCGTGCATCACGATGCGCCCGTTCTCGAGCACGTAGCCGCGGTCGGCGCTGCGCAGCGTGTGGAACACGTTCTGCTCGACGATCAGCACGGTCGTGCCGAGCTCCACGATCCGGTCGACGATCTCGAACACCTGCTTCACGACGAGCGGCGCGAGCCCGAGCGAGGGCTCGTCGAACATGAGCAGCCGCGGGTCCGACATGAGGCCGCGGGCGATGGCGACCATCTGCTGCTCTCCGCCCGAGAGGAGCCCCGCCATCTGGCCGAAGCGCTCCTGGAGCCGCGGGAACATGGCGAGCACCCGCTCGAGGCGCTGGGCCGTGCCGGCGCGCGCCTTCGGGTGGTAGGCGCCCATGAGCAGGTTGTCGCGCACCGTCATGAACGGGAAGAGCTGGCGCGCCTCGGGGACCATGGTGATGCCGCGCTCGACGATGGCGGGCGCCCCGAGGTTGCCGATGTCCTCGCCCTCGAAGGTGATGCGCCCCGACGTCACCGGGATGACCCCGCTGATGGCCCGGAGCGTCGTGCTCTTGCCGGCGCCGTTCGCGCCGACGATGGTCACCACCTCGCCCTTCGACACCTCGATGCTGACGTCCTGGAGGATGGCGGTGCGGCCGTAGCCGGCGTGGACGTTCTCAAGCCTGAGCATGGACGTACTCCTCCCCCAGGTAGGCCTGGATGACCGTGGGGTTCGAGCCGACCTCGGCGGGCGTGCCCTCCGCGATGACGGCTCCGGCGTTCACCACCACGATCCGGTCGGAGAGGCTCATGATCGCCTGCATGTTGTGCTCGATGGCGACGACGCTCACGCCCGTGTCGCGGATGCGCCGCACGAGCTCCACCATGTTGCGGACGTCCGCCGCGTTCTGGCCCGCCATGACCTCGTCGAGGAGCAGGATGGACGGCTCGGTGGCGAGCGTCCGCGCCACCTCGAGCCGCTTCAGGTGACCGATGGTGAGGTTCCGCGCCTCCACGTCGCACCGGTCGCCGAGGCCGACGAGGTGCGCGATGCGCAGCGCCGAGCGGCGGGCCTCGGCGATCTGGCGGTGGCGCAGGAAGGCGCCGACCATGATGTTCTCGAGCACCGTGAGCCGGCCGAACGGCTGCACGATCTGGAACGTCCGGCCCATCCCGAGCCGCGCGAACCGATGGGGCGCCTGCGGAGAGCGACCCCGACCGCGGGCGAGGTCGAGCTCGACCGTGCCGGAGGTGGGGCGGAGGAACCCGGAGAGGAGGCTGAAGAGCGTCGTCTTCCCGGCGCCGTTCGGGCCGATGATGCCGAGCACCTCCCCGCGACGGAGCGTGAGGCTCACGTCCTTCGTCGCGACGAGTCCGCCGAACGTCTTGCGCAGGTTCCGCGCGGTGAGGATGACCTGGCCGCGCGCCTCGGCCGCCTCGCGGGCCCGCGGCGGGGGCGCGGCCGACCGGGCGGCGACGGGGGCGCCGTCCTTCGCACGCTCCCCGCGCGGCCCGCCGGGGAGCCGGTCCACGAGCCGTCCCACGCGCTGGCCCAGCGCCCCCACGAGCCCGCCGGGCAGGGTGAGGACGATGAGCACGAGCACCGTGCCGTAGACGAACCCGTGGAGCCCGTTCGCGCTCGCTCCGAGCCAGCCGCGCGCGAGCTCGGAGAGCGGCACGACCAGGACCGTGCCGGCGATCGGGCCGGCGACGGTGCCGAGCCCGCCGATGAGGGGGAACATGGCGATCTGGATCGAGAGGCCGAGCGAGAACATCGCCGACGGCTCGATGAAGGTCGTGTACATCGCGTTGAAGGTGCCGACGAGCGCCGTGAGCGCGGCCGACACCATCACCGCGAGGATCTTCACGGCCGTCGCGTTCACGCCGGCCGCGAGCGCCGCGTCCTCCCGCTCCCGGACCGCCACGAGGTAGTAGCCGAAGCGGGAGTGGCGCACCGCGAGCGAGACGGCGAGCGCCACGAGGAGGAGGCCGAACGCGATGACGAGGTACGGCGTCTTGTCCGCGAAGATCATCCACTTCCAGCCGACGCGCAGCGGCACGATGAGGCCGGCGGCGCCGCCCGTCCAGGACTGCTCGTGGATGGCGAGGAGGCGGAGCACCTCCAGGAACGCGATGCTGGAAAGGGCGAAGAACGGGCCCCGCAGCCGCAGGCACGGGTAGGCCAGCGCCGCGCCGAGGAGGGCGGCGAGGGTGGCGCCCGCCAGCATCCCGAGCCAGGGCGACAGCGCGAGGTGCTGCATGAGCAGCGTCGCCGTGTACGCACCGACCCCGTAGAACATCGAGTGGCCGAGCGAGAGCTGCCCACCGAAGCCCCCCACGATGTTCCACGCGACGCCGAGCGCGGCGTAGGTGCAGATGATGACGAAGATGTGGGAGACGAACGGGGAGCCGCTCGCGATCGGCACGACCAGCAGGAGGGAGAGCGCCAGGGCGGAGACGTAGGCGCGGGGCTCCGCCAGCCGCCGCAGGCGCGATCCGCCGGTCCCCGCGGGCGCGGGGGCGGGCTCGGAGTGGACGGGCTCGGGGGTGCCGAGCGCCTCGAGGTTCGGCTTCATCGGGCGATCACTCCGACCCGCGCCCGAGGCCCAGCAGCCCCGTGGGACGGGTGACCAGGATGACGAGGAACAGCACGAAGTAGACGACTTCCTTCAGGTCGGGGCCGACGTAGTAGCCGCTCAGCCCGTCCACGACGCCGATGATCATCGCCCCGAGGAAGGCGCCGTAGAGGCTCCCCATCCCGCCGAGCACGACCACGACGAAGGCGGTGAGGACGAAGTAGGACCCGATGGTCGGGAACACGGGGTAGACGGGCGTGAGGAGCGAGCCGGCGACGGCGACGCAGGCGGTGCCGATCCCGAAGGTGATGACGTAGACGCGCTTCACGTCCACGCCCATCAGCAGCGCCGCGGTGCGGTTCTGGGCGGTGGCGCGGATGGCGCGGCCGAGGAACGTGCGCTGCATGAAGAGGTGCAGCGAGGCCACGAGCAGGATCGCCACGACGAACATCACGAGGTGTGCGGTGACGATCCGGTACGAGCCGAGCTCGAGGGTCCGCTGCGCCGCCGAGGGCGCGATGGACTGCATGTTCGCGCCGAACACCAGCAGCGCCAGGTTCATGAGGGCGGTGGAGAGGCCCACCGTCGCGAAGATCTGGACGTGGGAGTCGGCCTCGAGGAGCGGCTGGATGATCACCCGCTGGATGAGGGCGCCCAGAACGAAGAAGAGGACGACGAGGGGGGCGGCCGACACGTACGGGTGGAAGCCGAGGTGCGTGCTGACGAGGTAGGACGCGTACATCGACCCCATCAGGAACTCCCCGTGGGCGAAGTTCACCACGCGGACGATCCCGAAGATGAGCGTGAGGCCCACGCTGATGATGGCGTAGACGCCGCCCAGCAGGAGCCCGTTGATGAGCAGCTGGACGAGGACGCTCATCGCGTGCCCACCACCGTCGACGTGCTCACGAGTCGTGACATCGGGCTCCTCCGCGTCGAAGCGCCGGGGAACGGGCGAGGTGCCGGGCGCAGCGTCGAGCCGACGATGGCAGTTGACAGGTTGTCTGTCAACTCGGACTTGCCGAGTCGTCAGGTTGTCTGGCAACATGGCTCCGCCGGCCCCGAGCCGGGTCGCACGCGAGGAGCGCCGGTCGGACATGAGCTCGCACCAGGACAGGGTCGTCATCGTGACCGGGGCCGCCCAGGGCATCGGGCTCGCCGTCGCCGCGGCCCACGCCGCGTGCGGAGCGCGCGTCGCGCTCGTCGATCGCGACGGGGCGGCAGCGGCCGAGGCGGCGGCGGCGCTGCGCGCCCGGGGCCAGGTGGCCGAGGGCTTCGGCGCGGACGTCGCGGACTACGGGCAGGTGGAGCGGGCCTGCGCCGACATCGCCCGCGTCCTCGGGCCCGCCGACACGCTCGTGAACAACGCCGGCATCTCGCCCAAGCACGCCGGGCGTCCCGCCGCGGTCGGCGAGATGGATCCCGAGGAGTGGCGGCGCGTGGTGGACGTGAACCTCAACGGAGCGTTCAACTGCGTGCGGGCGACGGTCGGTGCCATGCGGGAGCGGCGCTTCGGGGCCATCGTGAACATGTCGTCCGTCGCCGGGCGCCACTACCTCGCGCTCGTGGCGTGCCACTACGCCGCCACGAAGGCCGCCCTCGTCGGCCTCACGCGCCACCTCGCCGGCGAGCTCGGCCCGCACGGCATCACCGTGAACGCCCTCGCGCCGGGGCGCATCGAGACCCCGCTCATGCGCGGCGCGCCCGCGGAGGTGAACGAGGCCGCGCTGCGCGACACCCCGCTCGGCCGGTTCGGCACGCCCGACGACGTGGCCGAGGCCTGCCTCTTCTTCACCTCGCTGCGAGCCCGCTTCATCACCGGCCAGGTCTGCGACGTGGCCGGCGGCTGGTCGATGACCTGAGCGATCGAAGCAGTCCCACCGCGGTCCATGACGGAGGAGCCCATGTTCGATTTCAAGGGGAAGTGCCTGCTGCTCGCGGGCGCGAACGGCGGCATCACGCGCGCCGTCGCCAGGACGTTTCACGAGCTCGGCGCGAGCATGGTCCTCACGGACCTCAACGGCGCCGGGATCGAGGGGTTCGCGCGCGAGCTCGACCCGTCCGGGAAGCACGTGCTCGCGATGAAGGTGGACGGCACGAAGTCGGAGGAGTGCGAGGCCTCGGCCAAGCTCGCGAAGGAGAGGTTCGGCAAGCTCGACTTCCTCGTGAACGGCGCCGGGCTCTACCTCGACCAGATGATCGCCACGATGACCGACGCGCAGTGGCGGCAGACGATCGGCGTGAACCTCGACAGCGTGTTCTACAATTGCCGCGCCGCCATCCCGGTCCTCGCCGACGGTGGC
Organism: uncultured delta proteobacterium; assembly: GCA_963737085.1. Taxonomy (GTDB): domain Bacteria; phylum Myxococcota; class Myxococcia; order Myxococcales; family Anaeromyxobacteraceae; genus Anaeromyxobacter. The sequence continues at coordinate 5,087 of CAVTRR010000001.1, read as the reverse complement.
GCCATCGTGAACATCGCCTCCATGGCCGGCCACCGCGGGAGCCTCATGCACACGCACTACGCGACGGCGAAGGGCGGCGTCCTCACCTTCAGCCGCAGCCTCGCCCGCGAGCTCGCCCCGCGCGTCCGGGTCAACGCGGTCTCGCCCGGCCTCATCGACACGCCGCTCATCCAGCCCCTCCTGAAGACGAGCGGGCCCGCCCTCATCGACCAGACGCCGCTGAAGCGCCTCGGAAGGCCGGAGGAGGTCGCGCGCGTCATCGCGTTCCTCTGCAGCGACTGGGCGAGCTTCGTCACCGGCGAGACCGTCCACGTCAACGGCGGCCTCCACATCGCCAGCTGACCTATCATGAACCTTTGGAGCCGACCGTGAGCCACACCCTGCGCAACGCCGTTCGCCGTGGCCGGGCGCTTCCCGACCAGATCGTGCAGGCGCTGCGCCGGGAGATCGCGAGCGGCCGGCTCGGCCCCGGCGAGCGGCTCCCCACCGAGAAGGAGCTCTGCGAGACGTACGGCGTGAGCCGGCCCGTCGTGCGCGAGGCCGTCGCCAGCCTCAAGCACGACGGGCTCGTCATCTCGCGGCAGGGCTCGGGCGCCTTCGTGGCCGAGGGCGGCGCGAGCAACGTGTTCCGCCTCGACGTCGGGCAGCTCGAGGACGACTCGGAGCTGGCGCACATCATCGAGCTGCTCATCGCGATCGAGGTTGCGATGGCCGAGAAGGCGGCGCAGCGGCGCAGCGCGGCCCAGCTCGCGACGCTGAAGAAGGCGCTCGCCGCCATCGACCGCTCCATCGAGGCCGGTCAGGACGGGGTGGAGGAGGACATGCTCTTCCACCGCGCGGTGGCCGTCGCCTCGGGGAACCCGTTCTTCGGGGAGCTGAACGACTTCCTCGAGGCGCGGGCGCGGCAGTTCATCCGGGCCGCGCGCAGCAGCTCGGCCCGCATCCGCGGCATGCAGCGCGTGGTCCAGGGGGAGCACGCGGCGATCTACGAGGCGATCCGCAAGCGCGACCCGGCGGCCGCACGCCGGGCCGCGGAGACCCACCTGCGCCACGCCGCGGGCCGCCTCGCGGTCTACCGGCGCGAGGAGTGACGCCCCGGGCGGCGAACGCCGCAGCCCGCACGCCATGATCCCGCGGCTCACCGAACCCCTCCGGCCAGCGCCGCTCGCCCTCCGGTTCGTCGACGCGCTGCGCGCCGGCGGGTTCGAGGGCGATCTCTCCGTGAGCCACGCCGATCGCACGGTCCTCTCCACCGACAACTCCATCTACCAGGTCGCGCCCCAGGCGGTCGCGTTCCCGCGCCACGCCGACGACGTGCGGCGGGTGGCGCGCCTCGCCGCCGAGCCGCGCTTCGCGGCGCTCCGGCTCGCGCCGCGCGGCGGAGGGACGGGGACGAACGGGCAGTCGCTCTCCGACGGGGTGGTGGTGGACCTCTCCCGCCACATGAACCGGATCCTGGAGGTGGACGTCTCCGCCCGCTGGGCGCGCGTCGAGGCCGGGGTGGTGAAGGACCAGCTCGACGCCGCCCTCGCTCCCCACGGGCTGTTCTTCGGCCCCGAGCTCTCCACGTCGAACCGCGCGACCATCGGCGGCATGGTCAACACCGACGCGAGCGGCCAGGGCTCGTGCGCGTACGGCAAGACGCGCGACCACGTGCTCGAGCTCGCGACGGTGCTCCTCGGCGGCACGCTGTGGCGCTCCGCGCCCCTCGACGAGGCGGCCCTCGAGGCGGTGAAGGCGCGGGGGGATCGCGCCGGCGAGGTGCACCGCGTGGTGGACGAGGTGGTCCGGGCGAACGCCGAGCGGGTGCGGGCGTGCTTCCCGAAGCTCAACCGCTGCCTCACGGGCTACGACCTCGCGCACGTCCGCGACGCTCGGGCGCGCTTCGACCTCAACTCCGTCCTGTGCGGCTCGGAGGGGACGCTCGGCTTCGTCGTGGAGGCCCGGCTGAACCTGCTCCCGGTGCCGCGCCACGCGGCGCTCGTGAACCTCCGCTACGGCGAGCTCGACGGCGCGCTGCGCGACGCGGCCGCGCTGATGGGGTTCGGGCCGACCTCGATCGAGGTCGTGGACGGGACGGTGCTCCGGCTCGCGCGCGAGGACGTCGTCTGGCACGACGTCAGCCGGTTCTTCCCGGCCGATCCGGAGGGGCCGGCGCAAGCGGTGAACATCGTCGAGTTCGCCGGCCAGGACGCCGCGTTGGTGGAGGCGGCGGTCGGGAGGCTCGAGGCCGCGCTCGCGGCCGATGGACCGGTGCGCGGCCGCCGCGGCCACACCGTCGCGCGCGGGCCGGACGTGAAGCGCGTGTGGGCGATGCGGAAGAAGAGCGTGGGGCTCCTCGGAAACCTCCAGGGCGAGGCGCGCCCCATCGCCTTCGTGGAGGACACGGCGGTCCCGCCGGCCCGCCTCGCCGACTACATCGCCGAGCTGCGCGCCGCCCTCGACGCGCGCGGGCTCGCGTACGGGATGTTCGGGCACGTGGACGCGGGCGTGCTGCACGTCCGGCCCGCGATCGACATGCGGGATCCGGCCCAGGAGCCGCTCGTCCGGGCGGTGACCGACGAGGTGGCGCGCCTGACGCGCAAGTACGACGGCCTCCTCTGGGGCGAGCACGGCAAGGGGGTCCGCTCCGAGTACGCGCCCGCGTTCTTCGGGCCGGTCTACCCGGCCCTCCAGGCGATCAAGGCGGCGTTCGATCCGGAAAACCAGCTCAACCCGGGGAAGATCGCGACGCCGCCCGGGCAGCAGCTGCTGCGGATCGACGGCGTCCCCACGCGCGGCCAGTCCGAGCGAACCATCCCGCCGCACGTCCGGCGGTCCTTTCCGGGCGCGCTGAACTGCAACGGAAACGGTCTCTGCTACTCGATCGACGCCGACGAGGCGATGTGCCCTTCGTGGAGAGCGACGCGCGCGCGGCGGCACTCGCCGAAGGGACGCGCGGTGCTCGTGCGCGAGTGGCTGAGGCTCCTCGCGCTGGCCGGCGCCGACCCGCTGCGTGAGGAGCGAGCGGCGCGGGGTTGGCGCGCGCTGCCTGCCCGGCTCGTCCACACCGCCGGTCGATGGCTCGGGACGCCGGACTTCTCGCACGAGGTGATGGAGGCGATGGAGGGGTGCCTCTCGTGCAAGGCGTGCTCGGGGCAGTGCCCGATCAAGGTGGACGTCACGGAGATGCGGTCGCGGGTGATCGCGCTCTACCACACGCGCTACCTGCGGCCGCCGCGGGACTACGCCATCGGCTTCCTCGAGTCGCTCCTGCCGTGGGTGGCGCCGCTCGCGCCGCTGTACAACCTCGTCGCGGGGAGCCCGATCGGCCGGTTCCTCGCGAGGCGGGTCGGGGTCGTCGCGGTGCCGCTCCTCTCGCGCGTGGACTTCGAGCGCGAGACGCGGGCTCGCGGCGTCGAGGTCGCGACGGCGGCCGCGCTCGAGGCGCTCCCCGCGGCGGAGCGGGAGCGCAGCGTGGTCCTCGTCCAGGACGCGTTCACGCGCTACCTCGAGGCGCAGGTCGCGGTGGACGTCGTGGACCTCCTCGCGGCGCTCGGGTTCCGGCCGTGGCTCGCGCCGCTGCTCCCGAACGGGAAGGCGCTCCACATCCACGGCTTTCGCGGGAGGTTCGAGCGGGTGGCGGCGAGGAACGCGGCGGCGCTGCGCGCGCTCGGGCGGGCGGGCGTGGCGCTCGTGGGGATCGATCCGGCCATGACGCTCACGTACCGGAGCGAGTACGTCGCGGCGCTCGGCGAGGAAGGCGCGCCGGAGGTGCTGCTGCTGCAGGAGTGGCTCGCGACGCGGCGGCTGCCGGCCGCGGTGGCGCGGCCGGACGGGCGGGCGTACCGGCTCCTCGGGCACTGCACGGAGCGGGCGACCGCGCCCGAGGCGCTGAAGCAGTGGCAGGTCGTGTTCGAGCGGCTCGGGCTCTCGCTCCGGATCGACGCGGTGGGCTGCTGCGGCATGGCAGGGACGTTCGGGCACCTCGCCGCGCACCGGGAGACGTCGGAGGCGGCGTACCGGATGAGCTGGGGCCGGAACCTCGCCGGCGCGACGGAGCCGGCGCCGCTCGCCACGGGGTACTCGTGCCGCTCGCAGGCGAAGGTGATGGACGGGGTGCGGGTCCCGCACCCGGCGCAGGTGCTGCTCCAGGAGCTGCGAGGGGCTGCCGGCCGCCTCGAGGCGTCCGCGACGGAGAACGGGAGGCGATCATGGCGATGAAGGACCTGCTCGTGCACCTCGACTCGAGCGACCGGACCGCGGAGCGGCTCGGATTGGCGGTGGCGCTGGCGAACCGCTTCGGCGCGCGGCTCACCGGGGTGTTCGCGGAGAGCGCGACCATCGGCAGCAGCGCCGTCGGGCGGCGCTCGCCCCAGAACATGGCGAAGGCCGTCGAGAAGGGGCGGGCGCTCTTCGAGACGGCGACCCGGGAGGCGGGCCTCGCGACGGACTGGTGGCAGATCGAGCCCGGCGAGTACGCGGACGTCGTCGGGTGGACCGTCGTGTGCTGCCGGTACGTGGACCTCGCCGTGCTCGGCCAGCACGATCCCGGGCGGCAGGACGCGCCGCTGCCGGCCGACCTGGTCGAGCAGGTGGTGCTGGAGAGCGGGCGCCCGGCGCTGGTCGTGCCGTACGTCGGGCAATGCCGGGGCGCCGGCCGGCGCGTGCTGGTGGCGTGGACGGGGAGCCGGGAGTCGGCGCGGGCGCTGAACGACGCGCTGCCGTTCCTCGCGGCCGCGGAGCACGTGACGATCCTGTCCTTGCAGCAGCCGCCCCGCTCGGGCACGAGCCTGCCCACCCCGAGCCCGGACGTCGTCCAGCACCTCGCCGCCCACGGGGTGAAGGCGAGCTACCGCGCCGTCTTCCTCGACGACATGGCGGTGGTGGACACCGTGCTGAACCAGGCTGCGGAGGACGCGGCGGACCTGATCGTGGTCGGGGCGCACGGCCAATCGATCTTCCCGCATCTGCGGCGGAGCACGACCACGCGGGACCTGCTGGGGACGATGACGGTGCCGCTGCTGATGGCCGGGTAGGCGGCCAAGCGCCGCAGACCCCGCCGCAGACGTGACGCTGGACCTGCGCGCTGATAGCGTTGAAGTGCT